>NZ_CP108826.1:0-2005000 GCF_045161865.1 Streptomyces sp. NBC_00859
AGCCGAATGCGCGCAGCGCGCCTCGGGCTTCCCAGCCCGAAAAGCAAAATGCATTGCGACGCCTCCGGCGTCGTAATCGGGAAGGGGCCTCCGGCCCTTTTCTGGTGGAGAATTGCCGACCTCCGGTCGGCGAAAGAGAAATGACGGGCAATCAAATTCCGGAATGGGGTGGATGGTTGAATTCCGCCCTCGAATTCTCCGAATTCAAGGGCGGAATAGAATACGGAAAGAAGCACGGAAAGGAATCTACATTACTTCCATTCACTTCCTAGCTCCCTTGTGGGTCAAGCCTGTTGACCCACAAGAAAAACACCCTCCGGGCCAACACCTACCCCCACGACCCACCAGGTTTCCACAAATCGTGAATTTTAGAATATGCGCCACCCAGATGCCCCGGCAGAGTGTTTCTATACTTCAACCCGATCGACAGCGAAGCTCACGGCAGGTACTTGTTGCCGTGGCCCTTCTTGTCCTGGCTCCGCTCTCTGCGGCTGCACGGAAGGGCCACCCGGAGCCACGCGGCAGACTGCGAGGCCGGCCGCCAACACGCGGACCTGGCGGAACGGAACCCACTCGGCCATGGCAAAAGACTGTTGCGGCAGCCACTTCGTACGCGGAGGGTACGGTCTCCGGCCGCGGTACGCAGTGCCCGCCCGGTGACGGACTCCTTCCCGGGATCATGTCGGAAGAGACTGGATCGCCAGGCCTTCGACAACGGTTTTCGACTGTTCGGAGAGCGGCTTGAGGCAGAGGACCTGCGGCATGGCCTCAGTGCCTCGAAGGAGCTTGGCCTCGTCTGCGCTGATGCCGTACTCGAGCACTGTGGTGTCCGATGCCGAGCAGCCGTACGCGATGGGCAAGTGGTACCCGACCACGGAGTACATCGGCAGGCCGCGGCCGATGTCGTAGTCGAAGCCAGCGTGAAACCCGTACATGCGGTTCTCGTGGTGCAGCCACAGGCTCATCGCGAACTCCTGCCCACCGAGGGCTGCTGTGAACACGCGGGTTCGTGTGTTCTTCGCGATTGCCGAGAACCATCCCGTCAACTCCTCAAGCGTGGAAGCTTGGCCATATTTGCGTTCGAGAGTGTGGGCCAGTGTGGCGATCTGCTCCACATTGGAGTCGTCTAGCAAAGCTTGGCCAGTGACAGCTCCGGCATCGTCGAACTGTCGCAGTTCCTTCCGTATCCGCACCCTTCGGCGTGAGGGCAGGGCTGCGAGGTAGGCCTCGTGGCTCGGATAATCGCAGTCGAAGACATGCCGTGCCGGTGCTGAGAGTTCAAGGAAACCGGCCGCCCGGAGATCGGTGCGCAGTGCGGCGTCTGCCGCGTCAACGTACGGGAAGAAGACAGAGGCGCTGCCCCAATCCCGACCGGTGGCGACGGCGCGCGCGATGAGTTCACGGCGTGCCTCAGTGACAGCCGCTTCGGAGGCGCGGGGGGAGGAGAGGACCGTCGAGTTGAACCAACCGCCGCACATCAGGGAGGGCAGGAGCGCGCCGGCCAGCACGGCATCGGACATGCCATCCGCGCACGGCAGGGCGCGCAGCATCTTGTCGACGCGGCAGGTGTCGTCGTCGACCGTGCGGTCGAACTGCTGGAGAGTGACCCCCGCCAAGAGCTGAAGGTGGTCCTCCGCGACAAGACATGCGCTGGCCGCAGGGACCCAGGGTCCAGATCCGCTCTGTTCGACGGCGAGCCATGGAGGGGTGCAGAACAGGTCGGCCGAGCTGCACATCTCGGCCCAGGGAGCCAGTTCCCCGGCCTCCGTGAGCGACAGTATCCGGAGGCTACTCATGGTCGTCCCCGAGCCTGTCCACCCGCGCAGAATCCGTGAACCAGGCGCTGACTGCCCTCAGTTGGGACCGGGCGGTCGCCTCGCTCGGCGCGCGCACCAAGGCCTTGGCCACAAGGAGGTGCGAGGCTTGACGCATATCGCCGACGACCTCGTCCGCCTTGGCCCACAACTGGCCCTCGACCACGCCAGGTCTGGCCTTGATGAGCTCACGGGTCGGCAGGCTCCGGATGCGTCCGGGAGGCGTGGTGAGGTTCGCCCATCCGAAGGAGTCCTTGAGGGGTTCGCGAACGCTGAGCGAGGCGGGCGACGGGACACCGAGAACTGCCGCGGCCCACTCGTGGTACAGATCGACACCGTATTTGCCGCGCACGGCCTCCAGGATCATCCCTCCGCCTATGCGCCCCGCGCACTCGCTGAAGATCAGGTCACCAGCGTCGTGAAACGCCTCCAGGTGGAAGACACCGTCGGTGTGTCCCAGGGCGGCGAGTGCGCGCTCGGTCAGCCGAATGACGCCGTCGAATAGTTCGCGCTCTGCGTCCTCGTCCAGCGTGGCCGAAGCAATGAGGCGGCCGTGATGCACCTCGATGACATTGTGCAGGTACCGGCTTGCCGAGGCCACCAGGACGGTGCCGTCGCGGACCGCGCCGTCGACATGCAGCTCTTCGCCCGAGATGAACTTTTCGATCAGCCAAGGCCCCGCTGTGGCACCGGCCTCACGCCCGAAAGCCGCCAGTGCGTCAACGTCACCCTTCTCACCCTCCTCGTCCCTGATCACGCGTGTGTGTTGGGAGCCAGCCCCAGCAGGCGGCTTGATCACAAACGGGGTGGCGACCTCGCCGGAGCGCACGGCCATTCTGACGGCGTCGAGGTCGGCGAAGTGAGCGTAGTCGGCCGTCGGGATCCCGGCGGCACGTATCAGCCGTTTCTGGAACGCCTTGTCACGCAGAGCCAGCGCATCGTGCGCCGAGCCGGCCTGCTCGGAGACGAGGTGACTGAGAACCGCGGCCGTGACGATCGCGAACTCGTCCTCGGAGCAAACCGCCCGGAACCGATCCGGGGCAGAGGCTAATCCGGCCAGCGCCCCCAGGATGTCCTCCACGCATGTGTGGTCGCGGGCCACAGCCACCGCCCCCTCGAAACCCTCCTCGGCTGGCTTAAAGCGATCGGACGACGAGACCACGCAGGTGACCCTGCCACCAAATCCCTGCAGCGCCTCGATGGCCTCCCGCTGCCAGCCGAGGTAAAGAACATCGAGGTCAACAGTGTCTGGTTGGTGCGAGAACTTGTCAGTCACAGCACTCCTCTCCCTGTAGGAAATCGCTGGGGCGACCGCATCCGCGTTGTCCGAAAGCGCATGGATCAAATGTTTTGGACGAAGAAGAACCTGACGATCATTTCAGGCCAATGATCAAGGTTTCGGTGAGTCAGGAGCATCTAGGTATCGGCGCGTTGGCACGAGCGAGAAGAGGCTTGCATAGATCGCCTTGGTATGGCAATCTCGAGATCGTTTGGGGAATGTGAATCCGTTCGGCTTCAGGAGCTGCGACCTTCAGATGAGAACCACATCATGAAACCGATACCTCAGCTATTACATGATCAAGAAATCCCGGTCGTCACATATAGAAAAATCCTCACCAGCCGTAACGTTCCACAACTCCTGCTGGCTGCCTCCCTGTCCAGGTTGGCGCACGGCATGCTCCTGCTCGTCGTCGTTCTCTATTCAATAGCCGAGTTTGATTCCGCCGCCGTCGCGGGAATGAGTGGATTCTTCCTCACCCTTCCGGGATTTCTGATAAGCCCTATCGCGGGTGCTGTTCTGGACAGGTTCGGAGCGCTCCGTGCGGTTGCCATGGATACGGCGGCAAGCGCGGTATTGATCGGCGGAATCGGCGTCTTTTCTCTGGTCGGGAACCTGACTCCTGGGGTTCTCTACGTCTTGCTCGCACTGTTCTCGCTGACCAGCCCGCTGACCGACGGCGGAATCCGAACGCTGTTCCCGCAGTTCGTTCCCGACATCGCCTACGACAAGGCGAACGCCCTGGACCTGAGTACCTACTCGGCGATCGAGGTAGGCGGCCCCCTGGTCGCCGGCTCGCTCTTCGCGTGGGCAGGAGCCAACCCTGCCCTTTTCACTGTGGTCGGCCTGTACGCGCTGGCGACGCTGAGCCTCGCCCTGCTGCGCGGCGACCCCAAGCCTGCTCCCAAGGGCGAGCGGCAGCAACACCTGCTGCGCGCGGCGTGGGAAGGGATCACGTATCTGCTGCGCAATTCCACGCTGCGCGGACTCGCAGCCTCCTACTCCTTGTTCCAGGTGTCGTACGGGATGCTGATCCTCATCGTCCCGGTCGCGGTCACCGAGTGGGTGACGCCCGGAAGTTCGTCGGGCCGCTATGTCGGGCTGATCTGGGCCGTCGTGGGCCTTTGCGGAGGACTGGGAGCCCTGGCAGCTGGGAAGCTCGTGCGCTCAGGGGTGGAGCGCCGCTACATGGTGGGCGCGACCGCAGTGGCATCCGCCGCGATCTTCCCGATCAGCGCGCTGGGCTCGCTCGTGGCCCTCGGGGCCGGCCTCGCACTATTCGGCCTCATGGAAGGTACCGTCAATGTGAGTCTGCTCTCCTTGCGGCAGCGGCGTACGGACCCGGGGTGGATCGGCCGCATCATGACGGTGTCCATCAGCGTCAATCTGATCGGATTCCCTGTCGGAACCGCCCTGGGGGGATTCCTGGTCGGCGCCACCACGCCGGCCAAGGCTCTCGCGGTCGCGGCAGCTCTCACCTTGGCCTCTGCGGTGTGCGCGCGCCTTCTTGTCCCCAAGGAGGCATGAATGGTGATGCAGTTGACTGACACCAGGCACGGCAATGGCCCCTTGTTGGTGTGCCAACCGGGGGGGCCAGGGATGCACCCCGGCTATTTGGAGCCGTTGGCCGATCTGGCGGCCCACCACACGGTGGCGCTGGTCCACCCGCGCGGAACGGGTGACAGTCCACGGCCCAGCGATCGAGGAGCCTATTCCCTGGAAGAGTACGCGGACGACCTGAGCGCCTGGATCGAGCGAGAGGCGAACGGAGAACCCGTCGATCTCCTGGGGCACTCGCACGGTGGGGCGGTCGCCTCGCTGGTTGCCGCCCGTGATCCGCGCCTGGTGAGGAGCCTCGTACTTTTAGGGACACCGGCCTACGGCGGCGACGAGGCTGAGGACATGGCAGAGGCCTTCCAACGTGCGCGACTGTCCGAGCCCGAGGTGGCGGAAGCCTTGGCGGTTCTGGGGGCTCAGGGGGAAGAGTATCCCCCGGACGATGCCGCCCTCGGTCGGCTCATCGCTGCAGTCATCCCCCTCTGGGTGGGTCCGATGTCGGCACGAACCAGGTCCTGGCAGTCACATCTCGCCCGGCGGCCTGCGAATATCGACGCGCTTCGCTATTTTAATGAATCGGTATTCCCATCACTGGAGGAGGAGATGAGCCATTTAGGAAAAGTGGCCTGCCCTACTCTAGCCATAGGCGGAGAACTCGACGGCTGGGCGGGTCCGGACCATCTCGGCCGACTCACGCAAGCCATCCAAGACTGCCGAACCGAAGTCATACCCGGGTCGGGGCACATGTGCCACGTCGATGCGACTCAAACTGTGGTGACGTTAGTCGATAAATTCTTGCAGGAAAGCAGAGCACATGAAAATCTCATGTGAGCTGGGTGGGGCAGCACGTGTACGTTATTCAAAACTCACTCCACGCCCATCAGCTGAGGCATGCCTTCTTTTTCTTCGCGTCTGTATCGACGCCCAGGCCGGCCGTTCGATCGCGCCATGGTGCCGCACCCGATGACACATCTCTCGCCCTCCCATTCACAACGGCTGTTCTCGCTTCGAGGACCATGCCGCAGTTCGTCGCCCACTCGAACAATGGACACAATGCCACGTTCACGAAAACAAGACGGAAGGAAGTAAATTGAGCTTGCAACAGGATTGGGAAGAACAGGATTCTAGCGAATTCATCGAATTTGGTGAATATTTCGTTCCTGAGCGACAGACGCAAATCGATGTGGTGACCTCCCTGATCCCCGAGCAGCAGGCACCGTTCGAGATACTCGATCTGTGTTGCGGCCAGGGCCGACTGAGCGAGGGGCTGATCAAGGCCTTCCCTCAGGCCACCGTGGTCGGGATGGACCTCAGCCCCACTATGCTGGGCGTCGCACGACGGGAGCTGTCGGCCTACGAAAAGCAATTCCGCACCGAACAGTTCGACCTCGCGGAAAAGGCCTGGCGAACACGCGACGAGGCACCGGCCGCCGTGGTCTCGTCGCTGGCAGTCCACCACCTGGACGGGGAAGGAAAGCAGGAGCTCTTCGGCGACGTGTTCGAAATGCTCCGCCCGGGTGGAGTTCTGGTGATCGCTGACTTGATCCAGCCAGTAGGCGAACGCGGCGTCGCGCTCACGCGTCGGATGTGGAACGAAGCCGTCAAGGAACAGGGCCTCGCCGGAACCGGGAGCCTGGAGCCGTACGAGAAGTTCCACACCCTTGAGTGGAGCTGCTACGAGTACCCGGACGATCTCGACAAGCCATCCCCGATCTTCGATCAGCTCAGTTGGCTGCGTGACGCGGGATTCAGCGAAGTCGATGTCCACTGGCTGAAAGCGGGCCACGCCATTTACGGCGGCCTGAAGCCCGGAAAGTGAGGACAACCATCGTGCAGCGACCCTACCCCTTGCTGGTCTTCGGTAACTTCGTCAACGAACTGATGGTCACCGTGCCGGTGCACCGGCACGCCGACGCCTTGGTCGCCGTCTCCCCGCGCAAGGTCTGGCTGACCCAGCCGGGCGATGTCCTGGTGACGCCCAGGGCCATGTCGGAGCCCCTGCGTGACTATGCCTGCGACCTGCTCGGATTCTCGGCGACCGACGTAACGTTTCTGCACGCGCCTACCGACGGCCTGGCGACGCTGACCGAAGCGGTCCGCCGCAACGGCCTCGTGGACAGGCTGCGTTCGGAAGCGCAGCAACGGCCAGGCATACGCTTCCAGGCCTTCGCCCAGGACCGCCCCGCCATCGAACTCGCCGCCGAGATCGGCGTTCCTGTGGAGGGCTACCCCGTCGAGGGAGTTCCCGCCACCGCGGTGGCAGCTGCCTACCGGATCAACACCAAGCCCGGCTTCCGGGAGCTCGCGGGCAAACTGGGCATCAGGGTCCCCCACGGGTTCAGCTGTGGCACTCCGGCCGAGCTGGCTGCCGCCCTGCGGGATGTACTGACCGACAAGGGCGCCGCGGTCACGAAGCTGGCCCGGGGGTCCAACGGGTACGGGGTGGCCTTCTGGGAGGCCGGCGACCTGCCCGACCTCGACGCCAAACTCGCCGCGTACCTGTTGTCGGTAGCCGACCAGCCTCCGGGCTGGGTCGTCGAGGAGCGACTCGACTTCGTCCGTATCGTCACCGTGGAGATGGAGGTGGACGAGAACGGGCCGCGCGTGATGCACGTTGGAGAGATGAGAACCCCAAACGGCAGCTTCAGTGGTCAGATCACACCCCTGGTCGCGAGCACTTCGGCGGTGAAGGAACTGGTCGAAGGCGGGCTCGCGCTGGGCCGCCACCTGCATCAGGTCGGCTACTGGGGACCATTCGACGTCGATGGTGGGATCACTGCCGACGATGTCCTCTACTCCACCGAGAGTAACCTCCGCAAGACCGGCTGCACCTACCTGGACCTCCTAGTCAAGCGGCTCCTCGGAGAGGAGCGGGCCGCGGACGCCGTGTGGATCGCCGACTCCAGGGTCGGCGGCGTGGAACGGGAGTTCGCCGCCGGAGTCGCGCGAGTGCGGCAGGCAGGTCTGAGCTTCGAGACAGGTTCGGACGAGGGAGTCGTCATCACCTCGGACACCCTCGCCTTCGACGGCAAGTGGCGCTATCTGATCCTCGGAAAGAGCCACCGCAGGGTGGAAGAGCTGGAATCCGGTCTGGTCGATGCGCTGAAACTCTCGTGACCCCGTGCTGACCAAAGGAATCGACGTACGCGCGAGTCGTACGCACAACGTGGGGTTGTTCGCCACCGAGCCCATTCCAATCGGGACGGCTATCTGGAACCCGTGCGTCAAGTGCTCACGATGGTCCAAAGAGGAGGTCGCGGCGCTGCCCGAGGCGCGCTTCGCGGCACTCGACATCTACGGGCATCTCCTGTCGGACGGCAGCCTGTTACTGCCGTGCCTGGGCGCCTACCTGATGAACCACTCTTGCGAGGCCAACGTCCTTGACACGGGCCTCGACTTCGGTGTGGCTGTCCGGGACATCGCAGCCGGTGAGGAGGTTACGTGTGACTACGCGACCTTCACCGAGGACGGCGGCTGGAGCATGGAATGCCGATGCCACAGCCCGCGCTGCCGACACCTGATCACCACGGAGCAGGGCGGTGACCTGATGATCAGAAGCCGCTGGCGCGGGCAGGTGGAGAGCGCGCTGCGGCATGCCGCCGAAGTAGATCAGCCGCTGCACGACGTGCTCGTCGAACTGAGCGAGCCCTACCGCCGCGTACTGAAAGGGATGACCTCGTTGGAGCAGGTGTCCACCGGTGCCAGTGTCTGTGCGCCGGCCTTCGCATCGCCGTGAACTCGGTCCGGGCCTGCGGCGGCGGTTCTCCGCCGCGGGCCCGCCGATTGTCACCGATATGAAGCCCACTGAGAGGATTCGCATGTCTGACGGCCCTCAGCAGCCCTATTCCTACCGCCAGCACGAAGCCAACGAACCCGACCAGCGTCGCTTCCCCGGGTGGCGTGGCGTGACCGATGACGAATGGAACTCCCCCCAGTGGCAGCGCGCCCACTGCGTCAAGAACCTCCGCCAGCTGCGCGACGTCACCGGTGACCTGCTGGGTGACACCTTCTTCGCCGACTTGGAGCGCGACCAGAGCGAGCGCGCGACGATGTCCCTGCTCATCACCCCGCACATGATCAACACCATGGCGCATGACACGAAAGCGGACGGGGCCGGAAGCCTGACCGACGCTTTCTACACCGATCCGGTCCGCCGCTATATGCTGCCGGTCTTCTCCGACCGCCGGACGGACTTCCCTTCCCACCCGTATGCCGAGCGGGATTCGCTGCACGAGCGCGACATGTGGGCCACCGAGGGCCTGACCCATCGCTATCCCACCAAGGTTCTAGTGGAGCTGGTATCCACCTGCCCCCAGTATTGCGGGCATTGCACCCGAATGGATCTTGTAGGTAACTCCACTCCACAGGTCAGCAAGACCACGTTCGCGCTGAAGCCCGAAGCCCGACTCCAGGCCATGATCGATTATCTGCAGACGACTCCAGTCGTCCGAGACGTCGTCGTCTCCGGCGGCGACGTCGCCAACGTTCCCTGGCCCCGTCTCGAATCATTCGTCAACGCGCTGATGGAGATCGACTCCATTCGCGACATACGGCTGGCGAGCAAGGCATTGATCGGATTACCGCAGTACTGGATGGACGCCAAGGTGCTGGCCGGTGTCGCAAGACTGACCGCCACAGCCCGCTCGCGTGGAGTACAGATCTCGCTGCACACCCATGCCAATGCCTCGCAGCAGGTCACGAAGAGCGTTTCCCAGGCCTCGAATTTGCTGCTGGACGCCGGTCTGCGCGACATCCGTAATCAGGCGGTGCTGCTGCGCACGGTGAACGACAGCCCCACGGCGCTCCTCGACCTGTGCTTCGCCCTGCTCGACAGTGCAGCGATCATGCCCTACTACTTCTATACCTGCGACATGATCCCGTACAGCGAGCACTGGCGGACCTCGGTCGCGGAAGCTCAGGACCTGCAGCACGCGATCATGGGGTATCTACCCGGTTTCGCGACCCCGCGCATTGTCTGCGACGTTCCGTTCGTCGGAAAGCGCTGGGTCCACCAGCTCGCCGACTACGACCGGGTGCACGGGATCTCGTACTGGTCGAAGAACTACCGCACCACACTCGACCAAGGCGACGCCGACGGTCTGACCCGGCTTCACGAGTACTACGACCCCATCTACACCCTTCCGCCCGAAGGCCAGGAGTGGTGGCAATCGCACGTCCACAGTGTCCCTTCTCCCCGACCCCGCTTCTCCGCAGCACATTGACGTTGCCGCGTGCCACGTCGCGGTGGCTGGACGACCGGCCGGCCCTTCCGGGCGATCACTGAAGTCTGCCCATGTACCGAGATAGTCACCTCCTACCCCGGCCCGCCGGCAGGAGCCAATGATCGGTTCATCGTCACTCGAAAGAAGAGGTTCGGATATGGGGCATGAAAATCCAAACCACCCTTTGGCGCACTACCGGTGTGTCGGGGTTGGAGTGGGTCCGGCGAACCTGAGCCTGGCATCGCTCCTCCACGGACACGCCGAAGTGTCCAACCTTTTCCTCGATCGGAAAGCGGCCTTCGGCTGGCACGACGGACAACAGATGCCTGGCGCAACCCTCCAGGTGTCTCTGTTCAAAGACCTGGTCAGCCTTGCGGATCCGACGAATCCCTTCTCGTTTCTCGCGTATCTGCACGACCAGGGGCGCCTCTACCACTTTCTCAACGCGGACTTCTCCGCCGTGCCGCGGCAGGAGTTCCGCAACTACCTGGCCTGGGCCTGCGCGCGTAACTCCAACATCGTCTTCGGCGAGGAAGTGCATGAGGTCGGCTTCGAAGGCGTCTTCCGAATACGCACCGGCTGCCGCACTGTGACCGCCGACAACATAGTGCTTGGAGTCGGAAGCCGTCCGTTCGTGCCGCCTCATGCGCGGCCACAACTGGGGCCTACCCAGTACCACGTGAGCGAATTTATGGACTTAGCGCGTGATCTCGGCGGCAAGCGGGTCGTAGTGATCGGCGGAGGTCAGTCGGGCGCGGAAGCCTTCCTGGATCTCATTTCCCGCACCGCCGCCGAACTGCCCCGGCGGGTCGTGTGGGTCTCGCGTCGCCGGAACTACTTCCCGATCGACGACTCACCGTTCACCAACGACTTCTACATGCCGTCCCACTCCGACTACTTCTACAACCTACCCAGCGACGCCCGCAAAGTGTTCAACGAGCGTCAACTCCTGAGCAGCGACGGGATCTCCGAGGAGACCCTCCGGTCGATCTACCAGCGGCTGTACGTTCACCGGTTCATCAACGGGCTGCCGGATCTGGTCGGCCTCTACCCCAACCGCGAGGTGACCGAGGTGAGCCGGGGCATCGTCTGCGCATGGGACATCGCGACCCGGCACAACGACCAACCGGGCGAAGTGGAGCACCACGAGGCGGATGTCATCATCTGGGCGACGGGCTACAGTCCCGCAGCGACGGACTTCCTCGCCCCGATCGCCGACAGGCTGGAGCGCGAGGACGGCGAGCTCCGTGTCGACCAGGACTTCGCCGTGCGCTGGGACGGGCCGTCCCACCACAGCATCTTCGTCCAGAACGGCGCACGGCAACAGCGTGGCCTCGCCGATCCCAACCTCAGCCTGAACGCCTGGCGCAGTCAACGCATAGCCGACCGGGTGCGCGGAGTGCGCAGCGATGAGCAGCTCGCGTCCTTCATCGAGTGGTCGACGAAGGACACCGCCGATAACTCATGGGTGATGGGATGATGACCGTGGCGAGTAAGAACCTGGACGTGGACGTCGCGGTCGTCGGGGCCGGAGTTATCGGTTGCATGACCGCACGCGAGATCCTGGCTCGCAGCCCCGGTACTTCGGTCATGGTCTTGGACCGGGACATGACCGGCTCCGGTGCCACTCGGCGCTCGGCGGGGCTGCACTTCCCCCGCGGCGCTGTCGAGCGAGTACGTCGTATGTCCGCCTACAGCCAGGACTACTACGCGAAGCTGTTGGCGCTCCATCCTGACCTGCCCGTCCATCCGCTGCCCATGACCGTGATCGCAGCCGAAGCGAGCGGGGCAGCACTGCGCGGTGTGTATCTCGACAGCGCACAGCTAAGGCGCTCCACACCGGATCCGGACGGTCGGATCCGGATTCCTCCGGGCTCCGCGGCCTGGCAGGGCGAAGGCTGCCAGTACGCCGACGTGCACGCTCTCACGCAGTTCCTCAGCCGACGGCTGCGAGGGCCGGTCTCCGTACGGGAAAGCGTGCGAGTAGACGAGGTACGGCCCGAGCAGGACGCCGTCGTGCTGCGCCTGGGCACCGGCGAGACCGTGACCGCCGGCCGGGCCGTGCTCGCACCGGGGCCATGGCTCGCTGCTCCCGCCTGGAAGGACCTCGTCGCGCCGTTGAACGCCCGGGTGAAGAAGGTCGTGGCGATGCACATCGGCGTCCGGCCCGGGAAGGACGACCACGCGATCGTCCTCCACGACGAGGACGCCTTCCTGCTGCCCCGTTACAACGAGGGCCGCTGGCTGTTCAGCTACACCTGCCAGGAGTGGGACGTCGACCCGGAGAGCGTCGCGGACGGGCTGTCCCGGGAGAACCTGAGCGAGGCGCGGGCCGTCCTGGGCCGTTACGCGCCCGGCCTCGTCGAGCACTGTGTGTCCGGGCGGGTCTTCTGCGACGCCTTCAGCCCCGGCGGCGCGCCCTTGGTGACTTCCCTCGACGGCCACGGGCGTCTGGTGTTCGCGGGTGCGGCCAACGGCTCGGGCTACCGGCTCGCCCCTGCCATCGCGGCGGAGGCGGTAGGCCTCCTCAATCTTCCCCACCACGGAGAGAAGGACCAGTCGTGATCATCAACACGTACGACCCTGAAGCGCTGCACTCGGCCTTCGGTATCGAGATGAGCAGCATCGAGGGGCTCGGGGTGGGCGCCGGCTGGGGCAGGGTCGCCCCGGGCCGCAGCTCAGACAGCCATCACCATGACGAGACCGAGTTCTTCGCCATCATCGCGGGACGCGGCGAGTTCGTCGTCGACGGGGAGCGGTCTCCCGCGGAACCCGGCACGGTCGCGTTGTTCGAACCCTTCGAATCCCATGTGCTGCATAACACCGGTGCTACGGACCTCATCTTCCTAACGCAGTACTGGCGGGACGCGGGCCGAGCGCTCAGGTCGGCGGGTTCGGCCGAGCGTAAGGGCTTCGGGGACCGGCCGATCTTCGTCTTTTCCACGCCGCCAACACCCAACGGGGACCTGCACCTCGGGCACCTCTCCGGGCCATACCTCGGCGCCGACGCCTATGTGCGCTTCCAGCGCCTGAACGGTTTCCAGGCGTGGCACCTCACCGGCAGTGACGACTTCCAGAGCTATGTGCTCGGTGCCGCGCGCGCGGAGAGCCGAAATGCGGCGGAGACGGCAGCACAATATAGCGCCGAAATAGCCGAGACGTTGCTACTCATGGACATCCCGTTGGACCAGTACACCGTGACAAGCACGGACGAGGCGTATCCCGCGAGACTGCGGCAGTTCTTCTCCAGCCTGGTCGCCTCGGGCTCGGTGACCGTCGCGAAAGGCGAGGCGCTCTTCGACTCCGAGACGGGCCAGTACCTCTACGAGGCCGATGTCAGCGGCGGCTGCCCGTATTGCCCCTCCAGCACGAGTGGGAACATCTGTGAGGAGTGCGGCGAACCGAATCTCGTCGTGGATCTGAAGAATCCGACGTCGGGAGGGTCGACGGCTGCACCCGACCGTGCCGCCATCGACCGGTTCACCCTGCCCTTGCACGAGTTCCGTGAGGTTGTCCGCGAGCATCACCGTCTAGGCCGTGTCCCGGCCCGGCTCGGCGAATTCGCGAACCGGGTCTTCGACCGGCCACGCTTCGACCTCCCCGTTACCCACCCGTCCTCCTGGGGAGTAGCACCCGCTGAAAGTTCCATCGGGGGGCAGGTGATTTGGGTATGGCCGGAAATGTCGTACGGATTCCTGCACGGCATCGAGGCTCTGGGCGGGCGGCTCGGCCGGGACTGGAACGCTCTGGCTCCGCGCGAGAGCTGGAAGATCGTGCACTTCTTCGGCTACGACAACAGCTTCTACCATTCGGTGCTCTATCCCGTGCTTTACAAACTGGCCTTCCCGGACTGGGTACCGGACATCGACTACCACGTCAATGAGTTCTACCTGCTGGAAGGCCGCAAGTTCTCCACCAGCCGTAGGCACGCCATCTGGGGCAAGGACATCCTCGGCCCGGACAGCGTCGACGCCGTCCGCTACTTCCTCTCCAGTACCCGACCCGAGGGGCAGCGGACCAACTTCGAGCTCGCCGCTTACGAATCGGTGCTCCGGAACACTCTCATAGGAACCTGGCAGAAGTGGCTGAACGACCTGGGGCACCGCATCGACCAGCGCCATGGCGGCATCGCACCGGACGCGGGCAACTGGACACCGGAGCATTCGGCCTTCCTGGGCCGCCTGGGCACCCGGTTGGCCGCGCTCACCGGAAGCCTCAGCCCCGATGGGTTCTCCCTTCGGGAGGCAGCCGCAGAACTCAACGCCCTCGTCGAAGACGTGGTGCGCTTCGGCCAGGCGGCCAACCTGCTGGCCCGCAGTGCGGCCTGGGAGGACGAGAGCCGTACAGCCATCGCTCTCGAACTCGCCGCGGCCCGTCTGCTCGCGGTCACGGCAGCCCCGGTCATGCCTCGCTTCGCGTCCCGTCTCGCTGACGCGCTCGGCCTTCCCGAGCCCGCCGAATGGCCCAGGACGGTCGAACTTCTCACCCCGGGAAGCAAGGTCCGGCTGTCGTCGACGGTCTTCTTCCGAACGACGGTCATCGCCGCTGATCACGCGGAAGCGAACGGGCTTTGACCTCGGGACCAAGGTATGGCGGACGAACGATCGCAGCAACTGCCCGGCCGGGGCCGTCGGCTCGACCCGCCCAGGCTCACCGCCACCCGGCGCGGTGGGCCGCCCCGCTCAGCGGGTGGCCGCCGAGTAAACGGGTGGCCGGGGCCGGACTCACACGCGAAGGTGAACAGTACGGGTCGAGATCCAGCCCAACCCGATCCCCGGCGACGACGAAGAAGGCGACCTCTACGCCGACGAACACCCCACCTTTCAGGTGTTGTTGCTGACGACCACTTCAGCCACCAGCCCCGCCCTGCGAGGTCAGCTGGAGTCCATCGAAGGGCTCGTCCACCTGAAGCACGAGTCATGGTGAACGGCTACTGATCCACAGATTTTGACAATTGCTCAGACCACGCTCACCTTGGCGCAGCATGCGATCGTCGCCGACTGGACCACCGCCCTGGACAGCCTCGGCCTCACGTAGAGCGTCGCCGGCCCGCATCGTGAGCAGCTATACCGATGCCGTCTTCAACGTCATCTTCTTAGTCGCTGCTGTCTTCTTGTTCCAGGGCGTCAGCCTTGGCACGGAGCTTAGCGGCCTTGCGGCCCTTGCCCTTGCTCTCGTACATGTCAGCGTTGCGTCGCAGGTTGCGCGCCATCCCAGTGGGGTCAAGGGCGGTCAGGTTCTTGCCCGAGCCACCCTTGGGAGCCTTGGCCGTCCCCACCGCATTCAGGTTGGTAACAACCTTGTTAGCGGCCGCTACAGCCTGCTTGTGAGTGAACGCATGACCGGACTTGATGATCCGGCCAGTCTCTGAGTCGGTCACCGTAAAAGTGAAGCCGTTCGGGGTCTGTGTCTTACCGACCAGGAAGCCGGTAGACCGGAAGCTCTGGACAACGTCAATGCTGTAGCGGCTCACTTACTTACTCCCAGTCGGTGGCAGTCAGACGGCTTCTGCCTGAGCGGTGATGAGGGCGGCACGCTTGCTTGCCGCCTTGGCGTCCCTGAATGAGTTCCATGACCTTTCCCCCGTCGGCGCGCACTCCGATGCCGGCGCGGTGGCAGTTCCAGACCTTCGCGGTCACCCTCTCCCCCACGGCCGCACCGTTGTCGTCTTGCAGTGGCTCCCGGCCACTCCGCCGAGGGTGGTCATCAGAGCGCCGGCCAGGTGGAGTTCGACGTCGCGGATCATCACCTCGGCATCGGAGGCGCGGATTTCGTCGGGCCAGAAGCAATCCGGGCATGGCGATGACCTCGTCGACGCCGCGGAGCATGACCAGGCCCCGCCGTGGCGCAGTATGCCCACCCTCCGGCTGCGCTTGAGGACCTCGCGCAGCAGCACGTACGGCTGGTAGCGGATGCTCCGTTGGCGACCCGGCAGTAGGCGGTGTCCATCTGGAGGGGGTCGACCCAGGCAACGTGGCCGAACGCGACGATCTCGCCGATCTCGATGGTCTTCGTGGTCGGGAGCGGCAGAGCGGCAAGGTCCTGGTCGGTGATGGGGATGAGGGTGCCATCGGCGTCCTCATAGTCCTTGCCGATCTCGGCTGACAGGATCTCCAGCTCGTCCAGTTCGCGGACCTTCTTGTAATGGAACCCACGGTGACTCCCCTGCGAGTGAGTCCGCTTTGTCATTAATAGTACGACTCTCGTCGCATGTCGACTGCTGGTGAGGCAGAGGTTGAGTTCGACGGCCATCGACTGGTGATCTTCCGGGATGAGGGCCACACCCTGTCCTCCCCGATGCCATAGCCGAATCCCCGTTGCCACTGACGACGCAGGCATCCAGGTGCTCCAGCTCGTTGCGCACACCGGTCACTGGGAGCCGGCTGCCGCCCGCCCCGTCCCGAAATGGGCGCGGCCAACGTTCACCTGGCGTCCGGGCCAGGAGCTCGCGGCGAACGCTCGCTCTGCGGCAGACCGTCGATGACCAGGGCGTCGAGCCCGCCCGAGCGGGGCCGGTCGTCGCTCCCGGACCTCGGATCTCGAATCTCGACCAGCTTGTCGCGGCGTACAGCGGGGATGCCGCATTTCGGGATCAACTCGACCTCGAAGCCAACGGCCAGTGAAAGAAGAAGAGGATCGGCCGGTTCAACCGTCTGGATCCCGAAGGACCTTCTCCCGGAACTCGCGCAGCCTGGGCACGCGACAGCAGGATGGGCGTTCAGCTCGCCAAGAAACACCGTACCCGACAGCACTGACAGTGTGACGAGCTTGGGATCCTTCCTGGCACCGACGCCCTGAAGCACCACCGTCAGGTGATGTTGTACGAAGACCCCGAGAACTCCCACCCATCGGTGCCCTCACCGATGTCTTCGACGACCACGTCGTTGATGAAGCAGTCTTCGAATTCCTCGTCCGTGAGGACTCCTGCAAGCCACTTGGTCTCGATGGCATCCCAGTTGCCGTTGCGGCCGTCGATCCGCAGCGGTGCGGTGCCATCCGCTCCGCGGTCGCGTTCGTCGGCTCCGGTCTTCACCACTCCCCTGATCTCGAACTGGTTGTCCTTGAAACTCTGCGGGACAGGGGTGGGAGGGATCGTCGCTACGGCCTCGTACGCCCTGGCGATGATCGTCCGGTAGGAGGACCGCACCTGATACTCCTCATCAGCCAGCCAACTCGCCAAGGTGCGGGGCTTCACCGTAAGGCCGGCCGCTTCAAGCGCCGCATACCCGCGGGCAGTGGACGTGAGCTGAACCAGCTGGGCATGCCAGGACTTCGCCCGGTAGGACTTCAACCGGTCCCCGGGGTGAGCGCCGTGCGCCCGCAGGAGAGCGTTCAGAGCGGCGCCGAGATTGTCTCCCCATGCCATCAGACGTCATCCCCCTCGGTCTTGATCTTGACCTCGCCGAAGCCGGTGCCGACCTTGTACGGGGCGGGGGCGGTCACGTCGGAGGTGAAGAAGACCGCTTCGTCGACGTTGCGCAGGGCAACGAGGGTCGCGCCCGCCTGGACGGCCCGCCAGGCGGTGGCCCAGTGGCGTACGGAGGCCTCCGCAACCAGGCTCATGCGCCAATCCGGGCGCCAGAACGGGGAGATGACCTTCTCACCCTTGGGCCAGATCAGACGCAGCCCGATCGACAGACGCCGCTTGTACTCCACGTACGGCTCCCCACCCCCGGCGGCGAGCAGTTCGGTGCGGGCGTCCTTCGCTGCTTGGTAGAAGGGCTTGAAGAGCGACTCGTTCAGCCGGCCGGTCCACGAGTCGTGGATGGTCAGGGGCTCGGTGATAAGTCCTTGGCGGATCAGCTTCTCCAAGTGCTTCAGGTGCGGGGTCGTGACCCAGGCGCGCCCGTCTTCGTCCATGCGGTCGGCGATGCGGCCCAGCGGGTGCGGCATCTCGGCATGGTTCCATGCGGGCACGGTGATCTGGAACGCTCCCGCCTGGTCATTGGCACGCGCCTCGAGCGGCCCGGTGTGATGAAGAATATTCGGCGCCAGCGGGACGGCCGAACAGGCGGACGGATAGGAGCCGTTGCGGTCGATCGTCAGGAGCTGCCCGGCGCCGAAGCTGTCGGGCACGATCAGCTCATCGCGCTTCCCGCCCCGTGTACGCACACGTTCCACCTCGGGGTGCACCCAGCGCGGCTCCCCGTCCATGACCTCACTGAACAGCGTCCACGGCGCACCCTCGCGCAGATCCTTACGGATCACCCTCACCGGGTGCATCTTCGAGTGCTCGTCCGCGCACGCCCGCAGAATGGCCAGAGCCGGGAAGACCGTCCCCTTCTCCGCCACCTCCGGCTCCACCCCCATCTCCGCATCGGAAACCTCCCCCGACGCGAGCACCTGCTCAGCGACGACCGCATCATTCTCCGCGGGCGGCGCCCCGGGACGTCCGGTGGGCTGGACCGCGGCGGGACGGGAAGCGGAAGGCGCCGGGGCGGGAGCCGTACCGAGGTCGGCGAAACGGGTGTAAGGCAGCTCCGCGCGCAGCTCAACCGTCGCCAGGGGCCCGAAGTCGCGTTCGCTGACGACCACTTGAGCGCGCTCGCCACGGCGGGTCAGGGTGAGGGTGACGTCGGGGTCCAGCGCGGCGACAGCCGCCGGATCGTCGGTGTCGAACGCGGCGAGGACCGGCACCTGCAGGCTGCGGGCCAAATGCGCCAGAGCCCGGGCCGCATCTACGACGGCGGGGCCCGAGAGGGGGTGTGGGGGTCAGCGGCATACTGCAGACGGTCCACGACCACCAGGGCCAGGTCCTCGATATAGGGGGCGCTCTCCGCGATCGTCTGGGCGGTGAGGTCCTCGCCGTGGTCGAAGAACAGACGGGCCTGGGTCAGCCGCTGGGAGACCTCCCCGACCGCCACCCGCTCGGGGCCGGTCAACTCCCCGGCGCGCAACCGCTGGTAGTCGACCCCCGCCTCGGCGGCGATCATCCGCCGTGCCGCATCCTCATGCTTGAGACCCGACGCCGCGTACAGCACCGGGCGCCCCAGGGTCAGAGCGGTATGCCGTGCGGCCCCGGTGGCCAGCAGCGAGCCGCCCGCGCCGGGCGCTGCCGCGATCACCACGAGATGACCCGGCTGCAGACCACCGGTCGCCGCATCCAAGGCCGTGAGACCGTACATGACGGGCGGTGCCGCAGTGGCGGCGAGCACACCGTCTACGACATCGCCGAGCGAGGCGAGCCTGCGCGGGCGCACCGGCCCAGCCGAGGCGCTGCGGGCGCTGGGCAAGGGGACCTCTTCCTGGGGACCGGCGGGCACGGGTTCAGTTGTCTCGGGGGCAGGCGCGGTGCTGGTGGCGGCGAGTTGCCCGTCGGTCACGGGGAGGAGGACTGCGACGGGGGTGCTGCGGCGCAGCAGCACCTGGGGGTTGCCTGCAGCTGCGTCCGCCACCAGGTCGCCGAGTTTCTTCTGGGCGGCGGTCAGGGTGTGGGAGGCCAGGCCCGACTCCTTGTACTGGGCGGCGGGAAGGCGCTGCAGCGGTGCCAGTTCGGCGAGTTGGCGGCGGCGGCGGATCACGGTGGTCCGGCCTTCTTCCGCGTCCTTCACGAGCTGGTACAGCGCGGTACGGGCATCGTCCACACTGAGCGGAACGTTCCGCGCCACCGTCACACCGCCGTCGGCTACCTGGTCCTCCGCCATCCCAACCCCCTACCCAACCCACAACACCAAGACATAAGAAACCTAGCTCATACTCACCAGAAAAGAGCTTTCATTCCATAAGGTTGACCGGATTGGGTGAATATAGCCACATGGTTCAAGCGTCAAGCGGGCACTCGCTGGGCGCGCCTACGGGTGACATCGTGAACACGGCCGTCGCCACCTTGCGAGGTGCGCTTAGTGGGACCCGGCGCCCCGGGGCCGCCGGCGAGAGCTGCTCCGGGGCTGGCGGGCTTCCCCCGGTTCAGTGCCCGTTTCCTGCTCTGGTCTGAGGGCGGGGAAGCAACGGTGTGAGGTACGTCGGCTAGCCCGGTGGCGGGTCAGGACGGGCGTGGTTGTCCTCGGAGGACATGCTCAGGGTGATGGCCCTCAGCTGTTCAGCCAGATGCGGTTGGTCGTAGCGGATGACGATGTGCGTCAGGCTCTCCGCAAGGTTCAGACGCTGCTTTGTGGTGAGCTCTGCGACGAAGGTCTGGAGCAGCCGGGCGATCTGTACCCAGGCGTTCTGGGGGGCGTGTGCGGTGATCTCGCGGCTCAGCCGGTCGACCGCCTTGAGGGTGTCGTCGCTCGTATCGGGGTGGTGGGTGAGCCAGTAGGTCAGTGCCAGGGTGGGCGTGGTGGCCAGTGCCTGGTGCAGTTCCTCCGCCCTTTGCTGTCGCTGCCTGTGGACCTGTTCGTTGAGGGCTTCGTCCTGCATGCGGCGGTGCAGAGCGGTGACGGCTGCGAGGTCATGATCGGTGGCGGTCAGGTGCACGGTGGCCCACAGCAGCCGAACGGGAGCGTCGGCGAGGTCGCTCTCGGCTCCCAGGCGGCTGTTGAGGTGGACCTGCGCAGCGTGCAGTTCAGTCAGCGGGTATTGGCTGGCCACGGCGCGGGCTGTGGCAACGGCGTGGTGGGCGGCGGCCGCGCGCGGATCGTGGTGGGGGCGGGGGGCGGGGATTTCTTCCCAGCGCCCGGCCAGGTCCGCCTGGAAGCTGTGTGCGGGAACGTTGCTGGGCAGCGCTAGTCCGGTGATGGTGAGCTGGCCGGTACGCGGCGCGGGCCAGCCGGCCCGGTCACGGTTGCGGTGCATCGGGGTTCGGGGCTGCGGCGGGATCTTCGGCTATCAGGCCGGTGAGCAGGTGGTCCCGTAGATGCACGGCGTCGCCGGGTTGCTGTGAGGGCGGGGTGGGGGCCCAGCTGAAGAGCAGGCTCTGCATGGCCACCAGCCGGTTGGCGCTGTAGTGCGGGTCGGTCGGGCGGTGTACGGCGTCGCGGAAGATCTGTTGGATGCGGGTGCTCAGGTCGGGTCTGTTCAGCGCGGTCTGCATCCAGTACGCGAAGGCGTCGGCGACGGTCGGGGACCAGCGGGTCGTGGGCAGGGCGTTGCGCCACATGTCGGTCAGCCATTGGGTGCCGATCGTGGAGTCGGTCACGAGAGCGGGGCCGTTGGGGGTGCGGCGGGCGGCGAGGTGGGCGAACGTGCTCTGCGCTGCCGCTTGGTGCGGGAGGTCATGGTCTTGAGCCCACAAGGTGAGCTGCCGGTGGATGGCGAGCCGTTGATCGCTCTGGTCCCACAGGGAGTTCAAGGCTTGGCTGACGGCTTTGGTGACCGTGTCGTCCACGGGTGCGTCGCGGGCGTCGTCGTGGTTCGTGGAGGTGGCGAGTTCGGCGAGGCGGGCGAGCATGCTGGTGGGATAGACCTCGGCCAGGCGCTGGCAGGCATGGATGAGGACGACTCTGAAGTCGGCGGTGAGGGTGGCGGCCTCTTTGGTCCATCGCCGGTAGGCGGCGCGGGCCAGGTCCCCGGCGTGGTCGTCGATGGCGGCCAGGACAAGGAGGTCGCGCGCGGCATCGTGGTAGGGAGCAGACCATTGCTCGGCCAGTGACCGCAGCAGACGGGTTCTGCGGTGGCGTGCCGTGTAGCGCACGACCCACTGGCTGACGCGGTGGGCCAGCGGGGCGGCCATGTGCGGTTCGAGGCCGATGACTTGGGCGGCGGTCCAGCCGGTGAACTCCTTGAGGAGGTGCGGGCGGTCATCGAGGAAGTAGTCGACGACGGCTTCGGCGTAGTTGTGGTAGCGGAAACGAATGGTGCCGTCCGCCTGGAGGTCGGCTTTGGCTCGCTGGGTGAGCGCGACAACGCCGAGTCCTTGTTGTCCGGGCTGGTCGGGTGGGGTCTCCTTGAGGGCCTTGGCCAGGGTGACGGACGCTTCGTAGACCTTCTCCGAGGTGGCACCCTCCAGCACCGCAGCGGCCAGGAGGTAGTTGCGGTAGGCGCTGTCCTCGTGCGCGGTGTGCCATTCGAGGAGGTCGCTGCGCCAGTCCGTGGCGGCCTTGACGACGTTCTGGACCAAGACGTGGAAATACTCGTCGTCGAGCTTTGTGCTGGGCGTGAGGCGGCCCGTGTCGCGTTCGACCTCTTCGGTGGTGATGATGGCATCGGCCCACGCGGCGACGTGTGCCGGCACCAGGTGGGCGATGGCGTCCCGGATGGGGACGGCGGCGGCCCACTTGCCGCTGTCGATGAGGAGCGGTGCCTGGTCGAGTTGTCTCTGGAGGATGTCCGCCCGGGGCGGGCCTGTCAGTGAGTGGCTGAGGTCTGCTGCTCCCCCGCTGCACGTCTCCCACGCCGTGGCGCTCATGAGGACCGCGAGGAGAGAACCCTCCGGCAACTCGGTTGCGTCCTCGGCCAGTTCGCGTCCGAAGCCGGGTGGGGGTGTTTCGGTGCGCAGGTCCAGGATCCAGCCGGTGTGGGGTTCGCGCAGGCCGGCTATGTCGAACGGAGTGTCGGGTTCTCTGCGGACCTGACGGATGGTGTCGCCGGCCCGTCGTTGCAGCACGTGCAGAGCGGTGCTGAAGCGGCCGCTGCCGTTCGCGCCGGTCAGGACGACAACGGGGCTGTGGTCGAGGATCTTGGCGATCGCCAGGTCGTCGTCCTCGTGCCGGACATAGGTCTGCAGGTACTCGGTGACCTCGCTGTGGGACAGGGTGGTACCGCGCAGCCGCCGGAAGCTCTGCTCGATGAGCGTGCCGATGACGACACCCCGGTTGGTGTTGATGCGCTGGTTGACGCTCCCGGTCCAGTACGGCTCGGCGCTCGCGTCGGATCCGTCCACGGCCCCGGCACCCGCGGCGGTATCGACGGGGCCTGGGTCTGGAGGAGGCGGGGTGCCAGGATCGGTCTGCCGCGCGGCTGAGGTGTCAGCGGGGGGTGTATCGAGGCTGACGGCGGGAGACACGGGCGGCGGCGGAGCATCGGGGGCGTGCGGGGGCGGAACGGAGGTCACAGGAAGCCCTTCTCGAGGCCGGCCGGGTGGATGGGCCGTGCGTTACCGGGATGACGACGGAGGACCTTTCAGATCGCGGACGCGGATGCCTATCGCCCTGCCGCCCTCCTCGATGGTGGTGATGTCCTGGTCCGCATCCACCCGTCCACTCACGGTGTCGGCGTCGATCGCAACGGCTTCGCCGTGGACCGTGCCGATTCTCTGTCGCGCGTAGGGACCTGAGGGTTCACGGCCCTTCTCCCCCGCGAACGTCAGACGCTGTCCGTAGACCTCTTCGAGCGTGCCGCGCAGCCGTCCCAGCAGGCGCAGCAGCGCCGGGTCCGCGGCGTCGATCCGCGCGGGGTCTCGCCGGTAGGAGTCCAGGACGTCGCGCAGCGTTTCCAGGTTCTCCTGGCGGGTGGCGAGCTCGTTTTGGTCTGCGGTGAGCGGCAGGCTGAGTTCGCCGCTCAGGGGCACCGGTGCGGCCAGGGCGGTTTCGGGTGCGCCGTGTCGGTCCAGGAGGTGTTCCAGGCGTTGATACAGGAATGTGAAGGTGGCGGGCAGCCCGGCGCCGAGCACGGCGGACAGGGCACTGAAGTCAGGCATGAAATCCCCCCGATCTGGTACGCGTTGATACGACGCGAGGAATTTTCACTCGTTCACCGTGCGAAAATCGCGCGTTACAGAAGATGGCCGAAACCGGTTTTCCTCTTAGGTAACACGGGTTTCTTCTGCCTCTTTCGTCACGCCTTGCGGGATCGGTGATTCTTCAGGTCTCCTGGGCAGGGCCTGGTTTGGGGACCTGTTCTCCAGCGGCCGTGCCGGTGTCCCGCTCACCGCCGGGGAGGGTGGGCGGCTGGTGCCCGTATTGCTGGTAGATCACCTCGTCCGGGTGCCTGGCCACGCGTTCACGCCGCCACGCGGTGTCGAAGGACAGGTCGCCCGAACTGCGGGCTGCCGCCCGTGCGGCCCGCCAGCTGGCGACAGGGGACAGAAGGAATCGGGTGAGTGCCAGACGCATACCGTCCAGCGTGATTGCTTCTGTCCGGGCGAGGACGGCACTTTTTCGACCCCTGCAGGCGCCATGGGCTGCCGGCGCCGCGAACAAGACATTCGCTTTTGGATGCACGCCGGGTGACGCGCCGTTCCACTGCCTCTTGTTCCGCCCGGCCAAAGTGCATGGTCGGGCCAGAAACGCGCACCAACAGGTTTCCCTGATGTCCCGGCACCACCAATAAATACTCTGTGCCTCAGGAGTCCCAGGAATTGACGTCAGCGGGTCGCATGAATGACGAGGACGACCGGGAGAGGTGACGCAGCCGGCGGTGCAGGCAATCCAGCCCGACCGCGTGGGCCGTGCGGCCGCGGACCGTAAGCAAGGCACTGTGCGTGCCCATTTTTCCGACGCGCATCAGCGGTGCTGTCACGGTGTGAGGAGGTGGCGGGGTGTGCTCGGGGGCGGGTTGCCGTCCGGATGGTGGTGGATCCAGGACAGTCCTCCGAGGTCGAGGCGGTGGCGGGCGCGGGTGACGGCGACGTAGGCGAGGCGGGCCTCGGTCTCGTCGATAGGTCCGGGCACGGGCAGGCCTTGGGAGTCTTTCTCCTCGGTGTCCTTGGGCGGGAGGAAGTCGTCTGCGATCTTCACCTGGGGCCATTCGCGTCCCTTGGCCTTGTGCGCAGTCGAGACGGTCACCTCCGCGCGGGACTCGTCGACGAGCTGGTCGACCGCGGTGAGGATGGCGTCGACGCCATGTTCCTGGACGAGGTCGACCAGCGGGAGCAGGTCGCTTCCGGCGGGATCCTGCTGGGCATAGTCCTGGAGCTCGCCCCAGCTGGAGAAGAGGATGAGTTCCGGGTGGGCGGTGCGGCGCCCTTCCTTGAGGTCACGGGCCGCCTGGGCGAGGGCCTTGAGTGCTGACCCCCCGCCGGCCAGGGCGACGCGGCGACCGACGGCCAGGAGCTTCATCACCTCGGTCATGGCGCCGACGTTGGTCCGGCACAGCACCGCCTGCGGGTGATCGGTGGCGCCGAGTTCGGTGCGGATGGATTCGGTGCCCTCCAGGCGGATGGGCGCGCCGGCGATCGCCAGCCACCGGTTGGCCTCCTGGGCCAGATGAGGGCCGAAGCGGAAGGACTGGGAGAGGGTGAGGGCGGTGCCGTCGAAGCCGGTCATCACATCGCGGGCACCGCGCCAGCCGTAGATGGCCTGGGCGGAGTCACCGACCATCACCAGCTGGGCGTGGTCACGCTGGGCGGTGAAGATCTGCTCGACGACGGGGTTGGTGTCCTGCGCCTCGTCCAGGAGCAGGAAGCTGGCGTCGATCTTCGGCTGGGACAGAGCCCACATCTTCAGGTAGTGGTCGTGGTCGAAGCGCACCACGCCGTTGTCGGGGTGCTGGAGATCGGCCCAGGCCTTCTGTGCGAAGGGCAGGACGACGGCCACGAGTTCGGCGTGCAGGCCGCGGTCCTCGATGCCGCGCAGCGGCGGTACGTGATGGCGGGTCAAGGTGCGGTCGGCGGAGTGGCAGTAGCGGGTCACGGCCTGGAGCGCGGTGTGCGACAGGGCCCGGGGCGAGACGTCCCGGTCACCGATCCGCACCGGCCTGGTGATGCCCAGGGCCGCGCCGGTGCGCCAGCCAGCCTGGCGGGGGCCGTTCAGGCGGGTGCGGTAGCGGTGGCCGAGGGCGGCGTAGGCCAGGGCGTGGGCGGTCTTGCAGATCACGGTGGTGGGGAAGCGGGCGGCCGCGTCCAGGGCGATAGCCCGGTTGTAGGCGATGTAGCGGCCTGGGCGCGGGGTTCGGGAGGCGAGCAGCGCCAGGGTGGTGGTCTTGCCGGTGCCCGCACCGGCCTGGAGGGCCAGGTGCTCCCCGGCCTGGAATCGTTCTGCGGCCGCGGTCTGTTCGGCAGTCGGGTTCAGCATGTCGGTGCTCCGGGGGTGAGTGTGGGGTCTGCTGCGGGTCTGCAGCGCGCTGCAGCGCTGGTCGGCCCGGCGGTGGATGCGGTCGGCGAGTGCGCGCCTGGCCGCCGGCGTCCGGGGAGCAGGTGGCCAGGTCGGCAGCAGTTCAGCGAGCCGGCTGTGGGTGGGGGGCATCTGCCCGGCAGGTGGTCTTGGCCAGGACCACGGCGGTGAGGCGAGCGTGGTCGTGGCGCGCGGCCAGCCCCGCCGTGGGGGGCGGCACGAGTGAGTTCGGTCCTCGTGGCGGGCGGGTTGCGAGGGAAGCCGAGGGCGTGGTTCATCTCCGTGCTCCGTTGCGGTGAGGGCCTGTGCGGGGCAGGCGAGAGTGGATGTGCTGGTGGTGAACGAGCGGGTCGAAGAGGTCGAAGTCGCTCAGTGCGAGATCGGCTGGGGTGGGGGCGGCGGCGTGGGCCGGGCACCGCTGAGTGCGCCAGCGCTGCTGCTCCGTGGCGGGCAGGCGGGTGAGGTCGTAGACGGCCATGACGGCGCGGGGCGCGGCGAGTTGCCCGGCACCGAAGGTGGCGGGCAGGAGGATCCACTGGCCGGCGGGGTGGTGCGGGTCGCGAACGGGGTGCGGACAGCGGTGGCGGGCGCGGGTCTGGGCGACGCATTGCAATTCTTCGACGGGACGGCGGGCGAGGTAGAGCAGGTGGAGGAGCTGGATGACCGGCCGAGCCGGCCTGCATGCCGGCGGTGGGGTGCCGCGGGGCTCAGGCGCGGTCAGCTGGCTGGCGTCGAGGAGGCGGCGGGTGTGCAGGGCCAGTCGGCGGCGCAGTCCGCCGAGCTGGGGGGTGGTCTCCTGCTGGTGGGGCTGGGTGGGGCACAGGAGCAGGTGGGAGATCCGGCACCAGGGGGTGCCGTCGTGGGCGGGGTGCGCGTAACCGGAACTGACGTGCCAGCGCTGGTGGTCGGGCACAGTGCTGGCGGGCAGTTCGCGGGGATGGAGAGCGACGGCCGGCTGAGTGGGGCGGGCGTACCACTCCACCAGGTTGCCGCCGGTGGGGCAGCGGGCGGCCTGGGCGGTGCGCAGCAGGCGGCTGGAGGTGTGGGTGGTGACGCGCAAGCGCCGGGCGTGGGGGCGGCGGATGGTGCCGTCGCCGTCCCGGCGGTGGGTTGTTGAGGAGGTGGTGGGGCGCATGGCCGTGAAGGTGACAGGCGACACGCGCCCCGGGCGGTATCCAGGCGGTGAATGTCCCTCGCATGGCCCAAGGTTCGGGAACGGGTGTGCGGTTGTTCGGGCACCCGTGCGGTCAGGTGGCTGGGTCGGGTGAATTACGCCCAGGGCGGGAGGGCGTCAGCCGGTCGGCTCTGCGGGCGGTTCGTGGCCCTCACAGAGAGAGCCCAGGAGCTGGTCGACGGGGACGCCGAGGGCGTGGGCGAGGGCGTGCCAGGTGGGGAGGGATCCGGTGGTGCGGCCCTGCTCGATTTCGATGAGGGTGCGCCGGGAGAGGCCGCTGCGGCTGGCCAGTTCGTCGTAGGTCCATCCGCGCGCACCCCGCAGTCGTGCCAGCTGCAGGCGCAGGGCGGCGAGGTTGGGGTCGGGCGGGAAGATCGTCACTCCACCATCCGACGGTGCAGACCCCTGCCCTGTCAGTGCAGACCTCTGCCCTATCTGTGCAGGTGGCAGGCGAGGTGCACAGGGCAGAGGTCTGCACTATGGTGCGGGCCCACCCCCTGTCCGTCGCACGACGGAAGCACACGCGTAGCACAGAGAAAGGCCCCCGCCCGATGAGGCCCCGCGCCCCCGAACCCCTGCGGTGCCGTACCTGGACCGTGGAACTGCGCCCCCACCAGGGCGACTGCCTCCTGGTCTGCCCCCACTGCACCCCGGACGGCGGGGGCTTCACCCTCCCCTCGGCACGCTCCGCCGTCCTGGACCATCTCGCCCGCCACGCTCGGCGCGACGCCTTGGCCCCGCACTTGCGAACCTGCCAGTGCCACGAGCGCGGCTGCCGCTGGCACCCCCGACACCGCGGCTGCGCCGGCCCCGTCCTGCTGGTCCTCGCCCGCGAACGCGGCGGGCGCACCTGGCGCCTGGCCGACACATGCACCGCCTGCGCCGCCGCCACCCAGTACGCCGCCGTCGTCCCCGAGGCGGTTCCCGATGCGCAGAACGCACGGTCCGTGCCGCGGCACCCCTGCTCCCCCGACGGCACGCCGGTGCCCGGCTCCAGCGAACGGGTCCGCGACATGCTCTCCTACCTCGCCGCCGCCCTCCCCGTCTGCAGCGCGGCCGGCCGGCTGCTCGCCCTGCAGTGCGCGCTGCGCACGGACCGCCGCGGACAGGTGCTCCTGCCCGCCGGGCTCCTGCGCGGTATGCGCCACGGCAGCGCGAACCTGTGGCGGGAATTGGAACAGGCCCACTGGCTGCACCACACACCACCGTCCAGCGGCGACCACCGGGTACAGCTCCTCGACCCGACCGTGCTCACCCAGACACCCGGCCGCGCCGGCCGGGCCCAAGCGGCCGATTGGGCGCTGCGCACCACGCTCTCCCCCGCTCTGCGCCGACACAGCCCGCAGGTACGCCTGACGGCGCTCGCCCTGCGCACACACCTGCCCCCCGGGGCTGCGCGGGGCAGCACGGACAGCGCCGCGATGGCCCGCATCTGCACACTGCCCGAGGAACAGCTGGAGACAGTGCTGGCCCGACTCGCCCAGGCCGGGGTCTTGAACGTCTGGGAGTACAACCGGGGAGAGTCCGAGGTGCACTGGCTGATCGACACGGTGCGCACAGCCGCCACCGTGACGGCGGACCGCTGACCTCAGGTTTCAGCAAAGGCCAGGGACGGCACCGGGGCCGTGCCGTCCGGCCGTGGGGCGGCCAAGTCCCTCCGCGTCCCTCTTCGCCATCGGGAAACGGAGCATCTACCCACGGCCCGGCGAGCTGCAGCGGGCCCGGTGCGAGACACACCGCAGGAGGCAGTGTCGCCCTGCTGGGAGCGGGAGACCACAGTTTCTTCCACGCGCAGGTTCGCGCACCGCCTTGACCTCACCTGCAGGTACCAGACAGCCACGTGCGGCAGACGATCCCTCAGCCTGCCGAGCAGGCCAGTCACTGCGGTCGCACCCCCGCACACCACCCAGAACTTCGCTTAAGCAAGTTCTCGGAGGCGATCGAAAGGGGTGAGGAGCCGGGCCCCGGCACCCTGGGAACTGCGCTGTCCGCGGGGCGCACGGCGGCGGCGCGATGGGGAACACGACTGCGCCGGAGATAAGAACGCCGACGGACGACCGGGGGACGCTTTCGGCGCGCGAATGCGCCTCCTCACAGCCCGCACCGCCCGCCCGAAAGCTCCAATTCGCCGTCCTCCACGCCTTGTTGATCATTCAGACGTCGCACCTGCCCGGCCCGGGTCAGCGCAGCGACCTGCGTCACCCAGATGGGTACAGACGTCTTCACCGCAGGAGGGCAGCCCGGCGCCGCACGGCTTTCGGGCCGGTCATCGGCGCGCTGCGCGGCCCGCACGGCCGCAGATGGACCGGATGAACCTTGAGCCCGGCGCTAGGGTCGGCAGCAGACATCGAGACACCGGTGGAGGGGAGGGAACCGATGGATTCCGTCCGACTGAAGGCATGGCAGGCGCAGTTGGAAGTGCTTGTCCTGAGGACGAGGGAAATCTGCGTGAGGCGGAATTGCGCCGTCAGGCTCTGACGCTCGAGCTGGAGGCAGTCCACCGGCACGCCGAACTCTCCGCCGGAATGGCCCGGAGTTCGCACCATATGCTGGAAAAGGTCCGGATGCGGATCCGTCAGCTCGCCGAAGAGTCCGGTGAACCTCACGGACACTCCAGTTCCCCTCCCCCGCGGCCGGACCCCAACGGCCGAGCGCAACGCACCCCACTCAGTGTGAGCAGCCTTATTCTCGCGTTCCTCGGCGAGCGGGACGAAGCGACGTACGGCGAGATCACCGAACAGGTACGGCGGATGCGCCCGGATGTGCGAGCGGAGAACTGCGCCCGAGACCTGGGCCGACTGGTCCAGCGGGGGACGTTGATGCGTCCCCGGACCGGTGTATACCGGCGCGTGCCCACAGAGAGCGAGCCGATGAAGGACTGAACCAGCAGCGCGTCAAGGACCGCACATGGCCTGGACATGCGCAAACTCCGCCGGCGGTACCCGGCGGAGTTCGCAACTGCGCATGCTTTAGGCCTCACGCGCACGGTCACTATAGCCAGTTCAACTGGTGAGGTGCTCCGCGCGTCAGTGTCATCCCCCTGCACGACCGAAAGAGGCCTCACGATGAACGTCCCCCCTACGCATGCCGTCCCGCGCCCTCATACGCCCTTCACCGGTGAGGAGGGCGGACAGTGACGTTTCCCATTGACCAGGGCGCGCGGCCGACGCCCAGTGACAGGACCGCCCCCGCCCAGCAGTGGCGCATCTTCCTGGATCTCGCGGACCTCAGCGGGCCCGGCGAGCAGGTCATCACCTGCCACGCCCTTGCCGAGCGGACCGAGGTCGGCACCGAGACGCTCGGCAGCGTGGTGAGTTTCCTCCAGACAGTCGGCCTCGTGCGCGGAGCCCGCGGGAAGTACGCGGTGACCGCCGCCGGTTGGGCGATTGCCGAGATGCAGCGCCGGGACGAGACGCAGGCGCGTCTCCTGCTGCAGGCTCAGTTCCTTCAGCACTGGTCGGCCCGGGCCGCACGCGCTGCCCTGCAGGACGCGCCGGTGGATCAGGCGACTCTGGGGCAGCGCCTGTGTCCGAGTGTGCCCGGCAAGGCACGGCGCGGGACCTATCTCGTCGAGTGGCTGGTGCTGGCGCTTGTGGTGCACCGCGACGCCTCCATGAAGATCTGCCCGTCGGCGGCGCTCACAGCCGCCGCGGGCGCCGTCCCGCCGCAACAGCCACCGGGCGCGCAAAGCGCTCCGGAGCCCGCTCTGCTCATGGGTATGACGCACAGCGACTTGCGAGCACTCCCGCCGCAGCACTACATGGCGCTGCTCGACCATGCGGCGACGCTCGTGGATCTCGTCTCGGCCTGAGCACGACCGCCACACCGTCCCTGCCCTCGCGGGACGGCCCTCACGGCACCGCTCCCGGGGAAGGACCGTGCTGCGGGCTGCCCTGTGACGCGTGCGGTACGCCGCATCCGGCCGCACCGCTCGGCGATCAACCACCCTCATACTCCCTCGTATCGAGGGGCGTTGCAGGCCCGGCCGCAGTACCCCTGTCCTCCGAGCCCAGGCTCACGCTGCCCGAGCCGTCTCGTCCCTGTGCCCTGACAGCGCGGTGCGCTGCCCGGTACCCGGAGCGCGCGGGGCGCCGGCTGGCCGCCTCGGCCTGCACTGCGGCATGCCCTCGCGAGCCGCACTCCGAAACCACCGGGCACCGCCCCGTGTTCCCTCGTCTTCTTCCTTAAGCGAAAGGTGCCATCACCCATGCTTGAAACACCGTCAGTCCCGCGGGAGTCTCCGCCACGTGTGAACGCTGCCGCCCGCCCGCACGCATCCCGCCGACGGGTGCCCGCGTCGGCGGTGGAGGCCCGATTCGTGGACGCCGGCGGGCAGCACCATCAGATGCCCTGGCTGCAGGCGGCCGGGGAGGTCGCGCTGGAGGACTGCGTTCCCGTCCAGAAATTTCCGGTGCAGCGCGGCCGACGGACCGCGCCGGGCTGGTGGTGGTCGGCGACGACCGGCCGGCTGGTGCATTACGGGTTCGGCGCGATGCGCACCCAGGTGATGATGCTCGATCGCGACCCGTCGGTGGCGGCCATCGCGTGCCGCCCGGTGGAGCTGCTGTGGCGGGGCCGGGGCGGGGTGGTGGTGTCGCACGCGCCGCACCTGATGACGCGGTTGATCGACGGCAGCGGTGTGCTGGTGGATTGCGCCGGGGTACGGGGGGCCGGGCGGCGCCTGGTCCAGCGGGCGGTGCACGTGGAGGCGGTGGCCGAGGCGGCAGGCTGGAACTACCGGTTGGTGGGGCCGCCCACGGCGGTGGCCGAGGCCAATGTGCGCTGGCTGGCGGGATTCCGGCATCCGCGGTGCGGGGCGGGCGGGCTGGAGCAGGTCGCCCAGTGCTTTCGCGCGCCGCGGCCTCTGGTGGATGGGGTACGGGCACTGGGCGACCCTCTCGCGGTGTGGCCGGCGGTCTTTCACGCGCTGTGGCGCGGTGTGCTGGAGGCTCCGCTCGAGGTGGCGTTGCACGGGGAGGCCCTCGCGGTGGCCGCCCGGCGCGGCCCGGGGAGTCAGCGGTGACGCGCCCGGTGGTGGAGGTCGACAGCCTGGTGGTCTTTGAGGGCCGCCGGTGGCGTGTGCGCGGGATCGGGCCGGGACAGATTTGGCTGAGCCAGGACGACGCGGGCGGGACGACGGCGGTGGTCGCACTGCCGACCCTGCTCAGTGATCCCGGCTTCGAGGTGGTCGGCGGGCCACCCCCGCTGAAGGTGCCCCAGTCGGGCCTGCTGGAGACCGTGCCCGCGCAGGTGCGCGAGCGGGCGCTGGCGATCGCGCGGCACGTGCGGGAGGTGGAGACCGGTCACCCGGTGGTGGGCGGTGAGGGGCCGGTGCGCGACGCGTTCGACCCCGCGCGCACCACCCTGGCGCAGCGGGAGCAGGCCAAGGCGGAGGAGCTGACCGCGGCGGGGCACCCGGTCAGCCGGGCGACGGTGCGCCGGTGGCGGGAGCGGTATGGGCGAGGCGGGGTGTGGGCGCTGGTGCGCAAGCGTCGCGGGACGACAGTGCTGGGGCAGGCCGATGCCCGGGTCCTCGCCGCGCTGGAGAAGGAGTTGCGGCAGGAGGAGGAGCGCTCACGGTCGCGGGGGTTCGTGAAGCGGATGTACCGCCAGACGCGGTGGCGCCTGGAGGAGCAGCACGGGGTGGGTGTGGTGGAGATGCCCGCGCCGTCCACGTTCACCAAGCTGTTGCGCCGGATGGAGGAGCACCACCGGCTGGAGGGGACGGTGGCGCAGCGGCGTTCGCGGTCCAGTCGGCCGGCTCCCCCGTTCACTGCGACGGTGGCGCTGCGTCCGGGTGAGCTGGTGATGATGGACAGTACGCCGCTGGACGTGCTGGGCGTCTTGGACAACGGGGTGAGGGGACGGCCTGAGCTGACGACCGCGCTGGATGTGGCGACCGGTTCGCTGTGGGGGATCCTGCGTCCGCCAGGCAGCAAACTGACCGATGTGGCGGTGTTGTTGGCGCAGCTGATGACGCCGCTGGTGATGCGGCCCGGCTGGGGCGAGTGTCTGTCGATGGCCGCGTCGGTGATCCCGCACGCGCGGCTGGCCGCTCTGGACGAGCGGCTGGCTGAGGCCGCGGCCCGGCCGGTGATCGTGCCTGAGACGGTGGTGGTCGATCAGGGCAAGGTGTTCGTCTCGCCCGCCACCGTGGCGGCATGCGAGAGCCTGGGCATTTCGTTGCAGCCGGTGCCGCCGGCCAACGGGCCGGCCAAGGGGCACGTGGAGCGGACGTTCGGGTCCGTCAACACATTGTTCTGCCAGTGGCTGCCCGGATATCTGGGGTCGAACGTCTCCGAGCGCGGCTCGAAGGTGGAGAAGGAACCGCTGTGGACTCTGACGGAGTTGCAGGCGTTGTTCGATGAGTTCCTGGCGCATTGGCACCATCGCCCGCACCAGGGGCTGCGGCATCCGCTGATGCCGAAAAAGGCCCTCACTCCCAACCAGATGTGGGCGGCGCTGCTTCCGGTGGCGGGCTACGTGCCGGTGCCGCTGGGCGCGCAGGACTATGTGGAGCTGCTGCCGGTGCGCTGGCAGGCGATCACCGACAACGGCATCAGGTTCGACTACCGCACCTACGACGGCGCTTGTCTGAACGGGTACCGCGGTGAGGACTCGGGGGTGACGGCGCGCCAGGGCCGGTGGGAGGTCCACCACAACCCTTACGACCCCGCCCGCATCTGGGTCCGTTTGGCGGACGGTTTCGTCGAGGTGCCCTGGATTCATGCCACCCGGGTGAGCCTGCCGTTCACCCACCACGTCTGGGAGCACATCTGCGCGGTGGTCGAGCGCACCGCCTCGCGCGATGAGCACGAGGCGCAGCTCGCGCTGGCGCTGGATGACTTCCTTAAGCGGGCGTCGAAGAAGGAGACGAAGCTCTCCCGCCGGGAGCGGCGGGTGGTGGCCAAGTCGCATGCGGCCCAGACGCTGGCCGCACCGGCGGCCGAACTCGATCTGCTGAGCGCCCCGACCCTGTCGTTCGGGCTGGCGGGTGTGTACGAGGCGCCGGAGGTTGACGACGAGACGGTGCCCGACGAGGACGATGCCCTCCTCGCCGGGCTAGAGGGTTCTGCACCGGACGACGCCCCTGGCGAGAGCGCCGGGTCCGCGATTCGCACCGACACCCGGACGGAGGACGACCTGTGGCTGCTGTAAGTGGGCTGGCCAGCGGCTCGTTTGAGGACGAGGGGCCGACGTTCAGCCCGATCACGAACTACACGCTGTGGCGGTCCTCCCTGGCGCAGCCGCGTCAGATTGCCCCGCCGGTAGGTGATCCGCTCTGGACGCCACGGGCGCAACTGGACTATCACTCCGCGTTCGTGACCCTGCAGACCCCGGCCATGGAGCAGGCGGTCCGTCAGCTGCGGCTGCTGCTGGTGCTCAACCACCGCCAGGAGGGCACCGCCCGGCGGGGGCTGATCGTGTCCGGGCCACCGGGGGCGGGAAAGTCCACCACGCTCATGGAGCTGGGCCGCAGCTTCGAGCTCACCTACCGGCGCCAGCACGGCCCCACCGACACCCTGCCGGTCGCGTTCGCCGGCATCCCGCCCGCCTACTCGCCGAAGGCTCTAGTCAGGGGGCTCGCCCGGTTCCTGTGTCTGCCTGTGCACGACCGGATGACCGAGACCACCATCACCGACGCGGTGTGCGCCGTGCTGGGTGAGCGCGGGACCAGGATCGTGTTCATCGACGATGTGCATCTGCTCAACACCCGGACCAGGCCGGGAGCCGACACCTCCGACCAGCTCAAAGCGCTCGCCGAGCGTATCCCGGCCACCTTCGTGCTGGCCGGGGTCGATGTGGAGAGAGCCCCGGTGCTCACCGGCCCGCGCGGCGCGCAACTCGCGGCCCGGTTCAAGATGCTGCGCACCCCGCCCCTGCTCAATGGCACGGCGGTGCAACGCGCTGCCTGGCGCAAGCTCCTCACGGACATGGAGGCGGCCCTGCGGCTGCAGCACCACCGCACGGGAATGCTCGTGCGGCACGCCGATTACATCCATCTGCGGACCGGGGGTGTGATGGCGAGCCTGTCCCAGCTCGTCCGGGAGGCGGCTCTCGCCGCGGTGCTGGACGGCAGTCAGACGATCACGAAGAAGCTGCTGTCGGAGATCGTCCTCGACGTACAGGCCACGAACGCCTCACGGCCTCCCCACGGGCCCGCGAAAGCGAGCTGACCACCCCCGGGCACCCCGTCCTCCGCCCGTGCGCCCATGGGCGCACGGGGCCGGACGCCCCGGCTGCCAGGAACCTGCGTTCTGCCGCCGTGCCCCCCTGCAGATCCCCCGTCCCCGTACATGCGCCGGTCCCGGCGCGCCCCGGAAGGAAACACGCCCATGGACGTCACCGCTCACACACTGGTCCGCGTACCGCCGCTCAGCAAGGAACTGACCGGCTCCTGGGTGCGACGACTCGCCCACGGCTACCGTCTGCCCGCCCAGGACCTGCTGCGCAGCGTCATCACCGGCCCGGACGGCGCCCAGATCACCGGGACACCGCGCACCGGTCTCGAACTGTTCCTCAACGCTCCCGCCCGAGCCGCCTTCCTGCGATTCAGCGCCGCCCCGCGACAACTCACGGGCCGACTGCCCGAGTTCACCAGACCTCACGAACGGGTCGCCGAGGACTTGCTGCCCCGGGCCGCCTGGTACATGCCCCGCCAGGCGTGGGTGACGGCGTGCCCCCAGTGCTCCGGCCGTTTCGCCACACCGCTGCGGCCGGTCCTGGTGTATCCGCAGGCGGCCGGGCACATCTGCCCGCGGCATCAGCGTTGGCTGCTCGCAGACGCTGACCGGCCCAAAGCCCTCGGCCTGCACTCCCTGCCCGAAGTCCTGGGCGCGCACCGCCAGCACAGCGCCCTGGTCCGCACCCACCCCCAGGCCACCGCGGTGATGGCCCTGGCTGCCGCCGTGGTGTGGTCGTGGCAGATCCAGGGCTGGGCCCAGGAAGCCGTCTGGCAGCAGCGCACTATGCGCTTGGCCGCGCTCACCCGATGCACCCACCCGGCCGTTGCAGCGCACGCGCTGATCGCCTACCCCGAGACAGTCGCCGTCGCCCGCCTCTTGGCGGACCGGCGCTGGCAGCGTCGGCTGCGAGAAGTGGGCGGCGCCTACGGGTGTGCGGCAGCCACCGGGCTGCTCCTGACGGAGCTCGGGCACCGCACGGACCGCTCCTGGCTCGCGGACTGGCTGACGGCCCGCTCGCGCACCACCCGCACACCGGACCGTGGCACCGGCCCCGACGACCCGCTGCAGCGATGGCTGGCGCGCCTCATACACACCGGAGACACGGAGCCAGGCTGCGAGGGCGGGCTGTGGCAGGTGCCGCGGCCGGCGGTACGCCCCCTGGGGTACAACGACCGCACCAGCTTCCTCATCGAGACCAGTGCCCGCACGGCCGCCGAGGAGGCCCAGGCAGCGTCCCTGACCGGTGGTTGGGAGCCCGCCCCGGCCCGGGCTGGGCCGGAGGCCGGTAGGTGTCCGTGACACTGCCGCAACGCCCGGCGTACGCGCCGAACCGCCCGGTGCCGTAGCCCGGCCCGGCGCGGGCCTGTGGACCGCCTCGGCCCGGTCGTGCCGCCGTGTTCCCCCGCTGACTTTCCGTTGGATCGAAGGAGACTCCCCATGCCCTTGCGCTGTATCCCTACCCGGCCGCCCGGTGCGGTACCGGCCCCGTCCCGTGCCGTCGTCACCGGTCGTGCACAGTGCTGATCTCGCCGGACGAGGCGCGCCGGATCCTGGTGGAGCGGACCGAACAGAGCCTGGTGCAGGCATCTGCCAAAACTGACCTGTCCCGGTACGCGTTCCAAACCAACGGCCATGTGTTGATCGGTGACGTCGCCGTGCGCGGCTACAAACACAAGCAGCGCTGGCGGCTGGACTCTCGGGAGATCGAGCGGGCCGCCGGCCGGCTCGCCGACCTCGACATCGACCCGGGTCACCTGATCACCGCCCGACTCGAGTGGGACACAGCCGCAGCGTGGCAGTCCCAGATCGGCAACTGGATGTCCCAGGCCACCAACGATGAAATGACCGCGCACGGCTGCACGTGCGACGGACCCGACGAGCGCCACGTGCAGGAGAACGCCGAGGGACTGCCGTGCGGGCTGACCTGGAGGCAGTTTCAGGAACGCCAAGGCCAGCGGCCGCTCGCCGGCACCCGGCCCCTGCCACTGCTCACCTGGTCGGGAACGCACTGGATGGTTCCGGCGGCCTACGCGGCCCTGCTGGATCGTTCCGCAGCCCTGGCCGCAACGTTGACCGAGCAGGCCGCACGCTGCACCGGCTGCGGGAGCGGGGTGGACGTCTGGACGCGGCGTACCGCGAGCGCGGCCGGGTTCAGCTCGCTGTGCCCCGCCTGCGCCGCCTCCACGGCCCGTCCCTATCACGGTCATCTGGCCGGGACTGCCTACGCCTCACTGAGCAAGAACTCCCGGGCGGACACTTTCTTGTGCTGCCTGTGTCCAGAGCCGCAACGCGCCCTGTACTGGGACCACTGTCACGAGCACGGGTTCATCCGGGGGCCGGTCTGTCCGCGCTGCAACAACGCCGAGGGCTCGGTCGGCCGCTTCGCCCAGCGGGCGGGCGGGGTGGAGCACCTGCTGCGGTGCACCGGATGCCGTACCCGGCGCTCTCTGCCGCCCGCGCACCGTCCCTACGCCGTGCTGGAGTTCGTCGATTTCGCACCGCACGCACCTTGCGGGACCACACCGCGACAGGTGTGGGGGGAGACGGAGGAAGACGGGACCGTGCGCTTTCCCCTCGTTTGCTACTGCCGCGGCCAGGCGGAGCGGTGGGAGCAGACGCTGCCCGCCGCCCGCGTGAGGGAACTGCTGCGCATCGTCATCGACCGCACCCTGGGGCCCGAGACCGCCTAGGCACAGCACCCCGCCACCGCCTTGGCCTCTGAACTGCTGCATCCGCACCGGCGGCAGAGACACCCCGCCCCCGGTGTTCTCGCCCTACCCGCGGCCGGCACCCTCGCGGCGCCTACGCCACCGCAACGCCCGAGTGCACCGCGACATCCCCTATTAGGAGAAGAGCCGTCATGTCCCCTTTCCGTCCTGCGCTGCTCAATGCGCCCCCGGTGGTGCGCCGATGAGCCTCACCCGCTGCCTCAAGGACCCGCGCTCTCCCCTTTCCCGTTTCCTGGCCGCCGAGTTGCCGGCGGTGGCGACTTTGGCCCGGGTCTACCGCTCCCGACTGCCACTGGACCCGGAGACCGTCACCCCGCACGGCACGGCGCCCTTCAGCTACCGCAGTCTGGGCCAGGCCATCGATCTGCGGCTGCGCATCGCGTTCGGCACACCGGTCGGCGCACCGCTGCAGGCCGGTGTCGACCTGGCCGTCGGGGACACCGCCTACCTCGCCTCGATTCCGATCGCCGACGCCGTGCAGGAGGCGGGCGACAGTCTCCTCGCCGAGCTCCGGACACACCCCGCGGCCACGCCCGGGGCGATGCTGCTAGACCCGGTGGCCGAGGAACGGCTGGCCCGGCTGTGCTTTGTCGCCGCCTGGTTCGAGGAAGTGTTCCGCCAAGGCATGCGGGACGGCAACCCGCTGCTGCAGGCCCCGCCCGGGCAGGGGCTGGAGGGGCTGTTGGCCTTGGTGCCCGACTACGTGCCCGGCGACCTCGGTGGGCAGGCGGCACTCGCCGACCGGCCCGACACTCTGCAATGGATCCTCAATCTCCCCGTATCCGGCCGGGTGTGCGGGCCGGTCTTCGGCGGCAGCGGCCATGTCGGCGGCGCGGACGCCGACTTCATCGCCGCGGGACACCTCATCGACTGCAAATCCACAATCCGCCCGCGGCGCATGGGCCGGCCCGAGCTGTATCAGCTGGCGGGCTATCTGCTCCTCGACTACGACAACGCCTACGGGATCGAGCAGGTCAGTCTCTATCTCGCCCGGCAGGGCCGGCTGATCGGCTGGAGCCCGGAGAAGTTCCTCCAACTGCTGGGCGCCCGACGCTCGCTGTCCGAACTGCGCGAGGTCTGCCAACAGGCACTCGGTGCGCCCGCCGAAACAGCGTCCACGCTCCTGCCCCGCCAGGCCGTCTGCGAGCAGGAGGCACTGTTCGGCGAGGCATGAGGACAGCGCCGGACAGTGGCGTCCGCCCGTTCGGGGTGAGCGGGTGTCGGCCGGTGTTCGGCCGACACCCCTCGGGGGGCGAGTCGCGGTTTGCGATCTGGTAGCACCGCCCGCGAGCGGGCACGATGCCTCTCCGGTGCACCGGCCGCCGCGGCAATCTGGTACTGGCACCACTGACAAGGGGTGGCTGCTTGCCGTTCGGGCCCGTCAGGCGACCTTCTCCTCGCCCGCGGTACCGATCGGCTTTCCCAATCGACGGTGGGCTTGTCCTCGGGCGGCGCTTAGCGGAAGGAGGGGAGCTTATGAGGCTTCGCGGCTTGAGGAAGGAGCGCGAGCTCGGGCTGGTCAGAGGCTGTCGTCAGCTTCGGATCGGGCGTGGGGGATCACCAGACGGTGGCTGTCATGGACGGTACTCACAATGGAGGGAGACGGCGGCAGCTCCTGCGCGGTGGCCAGGACGATCTGGGCCTCATCCGCCGCTGTCGTGGTGATGACCTGCAAAGTCTGGGTGATCAGACGTTCGCCTTCCGCGCCGCCTCCCAGTCCGTCCAGGGGTGCATCGAGCCACTGGGCGGTGGGCAGCAGCACGCCGGGGAGGGTGCGGGATGCTTCGAAGAAGGTCAGGTGGAGGCCAGCATTCGCGATGTTGACCAGGCCGGCCGAGCGGGCCACCTGCTTGATGGTGCGGCCGTTCAGTTTCGGAGCGAAGGTCCGTGGGTCGATGCTGGCATGCCGGATCTTGTCCGGCGCCATTGGAATGACCTTCTCCGCGAAGATCACTGATAGTTCCTTCGCCATCTGTTCCCGAACGTGCTGCGCATCGCCTTCGGCCGCCGTCCACGCCTCGCGGGCGTCTTGCGCGTCGTGCTCAGCCCGTTGGAAAGCACGGTCGAGTTCGGTGATGCGGGTCAGTTCCTTGCGCCGTTCCCGCACGGCGGCGGTCGCGGCCCGGTACCCGGCCGCAGCGGCTTCTGCCCTGGACTTGCCCTGCTCGCGCGGGGTGATTTCCGCCGCTCGGTAGGTGTCGGACCGGGCCGCGGCCTGCTGGGCGTTGTCTCCCGCCGTGCGGCGGGCGTCGACGGTGTGCTGAGCGTTGGTCTGTGCAGCTGTCAGTGCCTGTTCGACGGCCGCCAGGGCCGATCGGGCGGCAGCCTCCTTCTGCATCCTGCGCGTCAGGCGCCCTGCCTGGCCGGGGTCGCTCTGTCGGCACAGCCCACACGTGGGGCCCGGTCCGTTGCGCTGCTGGAGTGGCTGTTCACAATCGGGGCAGTGAGTGCGCGGCTTGGCGTCCTGCTCGGCCTGGGCCAGGACCGCGCGGGCTTGGCCGCGGGCCTGGTAGTGCGGTGCGAGGGCCTGCTGTGCCCGGTCGGCGGCCAGGCCTGCATCGGTCGCCGACTGCAGGGCGCGTGCTGCTTCGCCGACCCGGGCGGCAAGGACGGCCAGGCGGGCCTCGAGTTCACCGTCCAGGCGCGCCGCCTCGGCGTTCGCCGCGTCAAGGGCCTTGGCCAGCCGGGCCTCCTCGGCGTCCAGGTCGACCGAGGTGGGCAGCCCGTCGGCCAGTCGCTGCTCGCGGGCGGTCTTCAATTTGGTGGCGGCCGTTGTGGCACGGCGTTTGGCGGCAGTGGATTGGGCCTTCAGCTTGGCCGCCTGTTCGTCCAGCAGGCCGAAGCACACCTCGATCGTCACGGCGAGGTCCTGCAGGTTCGCTCCGCCGTAGACCATCTGTCCGGCGTAGACCTGCTGCAGGTAGAGCAGGGTCATCACACTGTCGATGGTCACGCTGCCCCGGGCGGTCTCCACCTCGGGAATCCCCATGAGCTCCAGGGTGTAGGAGCCGGCGCTGCGCTCGCCTGCTTCGGGGACGACGGGGAAGGTGTCCACCTCGCCGGTGGCGGGGGCAAGGAAGGTCACTTCCCGGGACTGGAGATCGTGGGTGATGGTCCAGATCCCGGTGTCGAATTCGACGGTGGCGCGCATCGCCTGGGCCTGCCCGGTGACGATGGGGAGCAATTTGACGGAGCGGGCGCCCAGCGTGGCCCAGAATGCGTCGGCCAGGCAACTGCTCCCGGCACCGATGCCGGCCTGGATCTGGCGCAGCATGCCCTCGAGGTGGATGCCCTCCCACGCGCCGTCGATGAGGAATTCCTCTTTGATCCAGCTGAATTTGCCGGGCATGCACCGCTCCGTCACAGGCTGTCGCACGCGGCCGAGATGTGCAGCGTGTCAGGGCCCTAACAGGTCGTGGAACGGTGTGGGTGTCGGTGTCCGGTGCGAAGCGCTCCATCGGGGGAGCCGGTGGTTGTGGGTTGACCTCTGTACGTCGTGCCGTTCCGCGGTCAGGACCACTACGGCCGACGGGCGCGCGGCGGAACCGCCGGATCCGGGGAGGTGCGCATTTGCGCAGAGGCGGCGACCGTGTCCGGGGCGCCGCCACAGCCGTACGCGACGGCGGACTGCCGGCATGCAGGGGCAGGAGGTCGACGTCTCTCGTTCCTTCCCCACGTTCGGGGCGAACATCTCCGCATACAGCGGCGGTTGCTCGGGCGGTAACGGCACGCCCGCCCTCAATCTCTTGCGGTGGCCCGATCGATAATCCGGAGCCGGCCCGCAAGGTACGCATCAGGAGCTCTTTCGCGTGGTGCCAGGACGACGGGGCCGCCATCCGACAGGCGCTGGAAGGCAGCAAGCAGGACATCATCTGAGTCGAACGGACCGGGTCTGCCAGCCTGGACACGGTCCTCCCCACTGCAGCGCGGGCATGCTCTTCCCCGCCGCCAAGGCCCGGGTGCGGGGGCCGTCGACCATGACTTCCCAATAGTGAGTGTCAGCGAACATGTCGTTCAGCTTCTGCCGGCACTCCTCCACGGCCTGCGGCCACCCCTGAGCAGCGCACTGGGCATGCTCGGCCTGCGGCACGCGAAGCCACCACGTGTAGCAGGGATCGTTGTCGCTCCCGTAAGACCCGTCGTCCCTGCACCCTTCGTAGACGCACCCCAGCCGGGCAGCGAACTCCACCATCTCCGCGCGGCTTTCCTCAGCCAACAAAAACCCCATGCCCGCTGACTCATACGGTGCGCTGATCCTCTGTTCAGGATCATCCACGCGGATCCGCCAGACCACCCAGCCGTCCCCGGCCCGCTGCTCCAATGCGACAGCTCCGTTCCGCACGGAAGTCACCTCATCTCGTGTGCCGGCGCCCGCACGACCTGCGGGGCGCCCGGTACAACGACGAGTCGCGGGCCACGATGCGCGGTACGCGGCGCGGGAGCCTCTGTGGGAGCAGGGTGGCGTTCGCGCGCGCATCACGTCCATGCGGGCCAAGGGCTCGTAGCCCGCAGACGTGACCAACTGGACGACATCCCGCTCCATGCCCGACCGCGCCCGCTCCCTGCTCTTTAGAGAAAGCTGATCGCCACGTTCTTCACGGACACGGCTTCCGTCGACGAGGTCGACGCCCGCACCCGGGCCCAGGACTTCCTGGACTTCCGCGCGGACCGGGCCTGGCTGCTGTCCTACCAGGGCACGGACTCCGTCGATCACCGGCTGTTCGGCTTCACGCACCGCACCTTCATGGAGTACTTCGCCGCAGAGGCCCTCGTACGGCGGGCGCGGACACTCGACGAGGTCGTCGAGGAGATGGTTCTCGCCTACGACCGGGACACCAGCTCGGTCCTGGTGGATGTGATCTTCCAGTGCGCCGACGACAAGTACGACGGCGGGGCACGGCCTGGTGGAGGGCGCGCGGGCGTAACGCTCAGGTCCGCCGGCCAGATGACGCCGAGGTGCCGGCGTCTAGGACGGGCGCGTCGTCGGTGCAGTGGGGGTGGGGTAGCGCGCCTGCCAGTAGCCGGCGGCGTCCTGACCTGCCTGCATCGCGGTGAACTCGTCGGTGCGCTGCATGAGCGCGTCAGCGGGCACCGTGCCCTCGATGTAGGACGCGAGACCGAGGTTGAGTGCGCTGCGGCTCAGGAACTCGGCGTAGCTGCGCACGGACTCGACCATCGCGAAGCTGCTGGGATTGCCGTGCACCAGAGCATTGCGGGCCCGCCGGCGTCTGGCTTCCAGCACGGTGCCTTCGGCGGTGTAGTTCGCGATCAGGGCACGGTAGGTGGCGTGGTCGCTCACACTGGCGAGCATGCGTGTGATCCAGGTGCGCTCGGATTCGACGCGAAGGAGCGAGAGCAGTTCGCCCGAGCGGTCGGCGACGAACAGCATCCACGGGCGCGGTGGTTTTCTGGAGAGCCACTCACACCTCAGCTGATGGAGCAGGTTGGCCGGGTCTCCGCCGCCGAGCAGGCACATCCCCACGGCGCGCCGTACATCACTGAGCCACCGGGCATGTGGCCAGCGCCCGCCCAGGAGACCGAACAGGTCGTCGGGGTCGAGTGCTGCGTGTGCCGCGACATGTTGCACCACGCGGTCCGCGAGGGGGATCACACTGCTGATGTCGGCCTGGGAAGGCTCGCGCATCGCCATGTCGCGGCCGAAAGGATAATCCGCGGTGGTCTGTACTTCGAGGGCGGCTGCGAGGAACCGGGGAAGCTCTTCGCGGGCCAGCGCCGAGGCGATCCGCGGCCCGTGCTCCCCGATCGCTCTGCCGGTGATGCCCGCGCCGTAGTGGTCGTCGTGGAAGCCCGTCTCGCGCGGGGAGGCCAGGAAGTTGAAGGAACCGGTCCGGCCGGACCGCAGGAGCCCGTGCTGGGCCAGGTGCGGGCGGATCCCGCCCGAGTTGTGGATCGAGACGTTGAGGATGGTGTCCACCATCCGCACGGCACGGTCCAACGCGCCGGCTGCCGTGGTGATGCCGAGGTCCACGCGCACCAGGAAGTCCACATCGGACTCCTCATCGGCCAGCTTGGCGACCCTGAAGATGAGGTGGTCCTGCACGAGTTCCCAGAGCTCGGCCTTGTGCGCGAAGTCCTGGCCCTCGGGCTCGGCGTTGGGTACTGCCCAGTGGGCGTCCATGAAGGTAACTCGGCCAGCTGACAGGTGGGGAAAGGCCCGGCCCTGATATCCAAGCCATACCACGATCAGTTCGGCGTCAGCCGGCGTGCTGGCGTGGGATCGGGCCTTCGTGATCCGTTCCTCCAGCGGTACGTCCGTCTGCGCGGTGAAGACATGTTCGCGTTTACGGCCGAATGCGACGATCGAGGCGAGGTCGCGGAAGACCCACTCGGCGTTCAGGCCGCGCCTGCGGAGCTGGTCGAAGAGCAGTTCGGCGATCGGGCGGTACTCCCGGCCCTCCAGGGCGCGGTCTTGAGCTGTGGCGACGAGGTCATCCCAGCTGGCACGGACGGCTTCGTCCGCATCAAGCGCTGCGAGGAGCCTTTTCGCGGCCGCAGTCACGCCGGTCCAGATAGGGTCAGTGCGGATGCCCGGCGGCTGCGCCAAAACCGCTTTGGGGCTACTGCTGAGCTGTGCGAAAGCGGATTGGAACGATGCGAGGGCTGCGCCGATGTGTGCTTTCAGCGAGGAGCCGAGCGCGCCGATGGACTCCTCGAAATCGAGCCGCAGCGAGGTGCGGTTGGCGGCCTTCTTCCAGGCATCGACACCACTGGCGAACTCCAGCCACTCCAAGACCTCCTCCACGAGCACACTCAGCGGCAGCACGGTGCTCACGCCGTGGTGACGGTCGAGAGACGAGACGAGCGACTTCTGCCAGTCCGGATCGTCAGCGGACCAATGGTCGCTGACCATGTAATCGATCATCACCATCGGACCGCCTCCCGCACTGTCCCGGCAGCACGCTGGATGGGCTGTTGCGTCACACCCCTGAACCTAAAGACCGCCGCACCCAGGTCGGCGCAGGCGGCAGGTCGCCCGGATTCGGCACACACCCTCGCGTCCCGGCTGTCGCCACGCGCCGCCCCATTGATCACCCGCCCAGCGTATCGACGCCCAGCCCGACCAGCGCCGAAATACGCGCCGCGCTCCCCCAGGCCACCAGACAACGCCGCAGCCTCGACCTAGCCCGCGCCAGCGAACTCGCCGGCGCGGTGCGCTCGGTGCAGGGGTGAGCGCGGGGCCACCCGCCGAAGAGCGACGTGCTCGCGAACCTACGTCCAGGATCAAGACGACCAGGCCGTGGCGCAGTTCTGTGATGCCGCCAGCGGGGTCACAGCACCTCGTCGATGGCCGCAAGAATCAGTTCGGGTACGGCTTTGAGGGCTGCGTCGAGCAGGTACTCGACGGCCACGGCGTCCCTGCTCGTGTTCACGTTGATGTAGGCAGTCCATCGGTCCGGCTGATAGCGGGCAAGCATCGAGAGGGCGAAGAGCACAGCCCACCAGCTGAGCAGCGGGTGGAGTTGACGACCGTCGGACCCCAACTGGGCATGTAGCGTCCGCGCCTGGTCGGTGAGGTGTCGGCCGTTCCACGGCGCAAGGCGCCGGAACTGCTCCCGTGCGGCGCCGTCACGGTTCTCCACCGTCCAGGTGATGCGGCAGCCGATCGTTGCTTCTCGCTCGCTCCAGCTCTCCGGCCCGGCATCTGGAATGGCGCCGGGTCGCCGGAACGCGTAGTCCCCGAGGGCTGGATACTGCGCGAGCCATGCACGCACCTCGGCCTCCCGCTGCCCGGGGTCGGGAATGTTCGCGAGGCTTGCCGGCATGCCCGAAACGATCGCCTGCAGGAAATCGCCCGTCGGCTGGTCATGGGGCATGTCCCAGCTGAGATGGACGAGTGGCCGCGTCGACGACGTGAGAGGCCAGCGCTCTACCTCTTCGATCGTCGACCACAGGTCGGCGAGTCGTGCCGGCTCTGGAAGAGAACGGGAGCCGAGGGCAGCGGCGACCTGCACGAAGGACTCTCTGCCTCTGGCGGAGAGTTTGTCCTTCACCGTCACGAGGCCAAGGTCCGTGCGCGTCATCGAGTTATCGGCAATGACGATGCCGTGGCCGGTGAGTGGGAAGTCATCGTGTGCGACGCCGGCAGCACAGGCATTGACTGCCCGGCCGGCCTGGCTCAAGCCGTAGAACAGCAGCAGCGGACGGGAGGCGGGGCCCGTATCCGCGGCAGCGGTGAACAATTGCTCCGCCTGCTCAAGCGCTGCGCTGAACACTTCTTTACGGGCGCCCTTCGCCGCCCGACCGGGAGGAGCCGCCCGTAGTTCCCGCAGGGCACGCCAGACAGCTTCCGTCGGTGGATAGGTCTGGTCTCGGTAAGTGGGGTATGGCCTTCGTACCATCCGGGCATTGTGCCAGCGGTGATGCCCCGCCAGGAGGGCAGGAAGCCGGGCCGCCTCCACGCCGACAACCGCCGAGACCCTCCTGGTCGGTTCGGCTCTCCGTCCTCGTCACCCGAACGGTCTCCGCTCGGGCGTCGGCGCTGAAGGTGCATGTGACTTGCAGATCCGTGAACTCCGTATCGCCACACCACCTCTTCGGACACGTCGCCCTGACCGCTGTTCACACGACGGGCCACCGAAGAGGTAGTGCAGGAAACACACCGGCCACCAACCGGACGGCGAACAACTACACAACCGCAGTTCATCCTCGACCACGACCACTGGTGGCCCCGCAAAGGTGAGCGGTGAAGGCCGAGAACGTCCGTGGCGCAGAACTGGACAGTGCACCCTGAAATCGAGCTTTGGCGATTGCCAGTCCACCAGATGATTATCGCGTCGCCCCAGGCTGCTGCTGGACTGACTGCATCTGCCTCCATGCCTCTGGCGCAGCGGACATGGCAGCCTGGACTGCTTCCAGGAACGTCTGGGTCTGCCGCTCAACTGGACTGGACCCCAGCTCTCTCAGGCCTTCGCTGCTGTTTCTGCCCAAGAACGCCGAGGCACGTTCCGCCGCCTCCGCGCGTGCCCGCTGACGATGTTCCTCCAGGGCTGCCGCGAATTCAGCAGGCTCCTGCCTGGTGTCGTGGACGAGTACCAGCGCGACGTGTTTGCCCTGGTAGCCCAGCGTCTGAACCCGCCACCCCAGTTGCCGTGCCGCACGGCGCAGCGCGGCACGGATCAGTGGTACTCCGCCTAGGGCCAGGGCATCTGTGGGGTGGAGGTTGGCCTGCAAGGCACCGCCGTAGCCTCCGGCCCCGGCCGGGCTCGTAGCCCGCAGTACGGGGACCAGGGCCTCGGACAGGGCAATGCACCGCGGGTCCGCGGTCAGTGAGGGACGCTTGGCCACCGGAGAGAGCGATAGCGCAGCGGTCTTCGGCTCCGTCGGTGCGGCCTCGGGCTCCGTGGCCGTCGGCATGCCGAGGTGCTGGCGCAGAATGGTCAGAGCCTGCTCCATGCCCGCTTGGTCAAGCCGGGGCGGAAGCAGTCCGGCCTCGCTGCAGGCGATCACGTGAGCCAGGGCTTTTTGGTAGGGCACGGACTGCGCCTGGGCGAAAGCGCGGGCCAGGTGAGTGCGGTGCGTACGGCCAGCAGACATTGTGTTCCCATCGGGCCTGCACAATCGGACACATCCCACCGCAACAATGTCTCCGGCAGACCGCTGGAAGCACGAAGACCAGAGCGGAGCCGATGAAGATCACTGTGGTCCTGGCGGCGGCCGGGTTCACCCGAGGTGGTGGCCCTGCGGGGCGGTGTGCGTCCACAAGTGCAGCCTCCAATATGCCATCCGGAGCCGCCACAGCGCTGGGTTTCTGCCCTCTGCTTGCCAGGAGTGGGACTGAAGAAGACAGCGCAGGTGCCGCCCTTCGGTGTTCCTGCGCAGTCACGCGATGCAGCGGCTGCGAGGACGTCAGCCCCGGCCAGTACGGGTCGACGCCGGGGTGCCGTTCTCTGCAGTGATGCCGGTCGCCGGATTGCTCTCTGATGGGTCGGGTCACTGGAAAGATGCGCTGAGTGTGTGCAGTTCGGCACGGCGAGCTTGAAGGAGTTCCTCGGGTTGACGCAGGGCCGTGTCCAGGAGCCAGACGCCATGGCGGAACGGCTGGAAGCCAATGCTCTGCCACAGGGCAGCGATCTTTTTCTTCGCCTTGCGGCGGTAGGCGTCGGTGACCTGCTCACGGTCGTCGGGATACTCGCCCATGGCGGGGTACACCGCGACCGCGCAGCAGCCTCCGGACAGGCGGCGAATCGCTTCGGCAACTAAGACCTGTCCCGTAAATGATCTCTGCCTGGTGTGGACGTGGGCGGTGACCAGCCCGACCGCTCGTCTATCCGGCGAGGTTGAGGTTGTGCAGGCGGGCGATGCCGAGCATGGCGTGGTGGACGCCGTCGCCCTTGAGGCGGCAGTCGCGGAGGATTTTCCAGGTCTTCATGCGGGCGAAGACGTGCTCTACGCGGGCGCGGACCTGTTTGTGGGACTTGTTGTGGGCGTGTTTCCAGTCGGGCAGTTCCTCGCCGTTGCGGCGCCGGTGTGGCATCACCAGCCCGGTGCCCGGATAGCCGCCGTCGGCGATTGTCATCGTCTTGCCGACGGCGGCCTTCGCGCCGGACTCCTCCCACGCCTTGCAGTCGTTGCGGTTGCCGGGCAGAGGCCGGCCGACCACCACAACGAGCCGAGTGTCGGCGTCGATAACGACCTGGTGGTTCGTGGAGTACCGGTAGTTCTTGGACTGCTCGGCGATGGTGTGGTCGCGGGTGGGCACCAGGGTGCCGTCCACGATGAGCACGGTGTCCTTGCGGAACCGCTTGCGGGGCTGCAGCGCGAGGGACGGGCCGAGGTGGTCGATGATGCGGTCGGCCGCGGACTTCGAGATACCGAAGAGAGGGGCGATCTGGCGCAACGTCAAGTTCGTGCGCCAGTAAGCCGCTACCAGCAGCACCCGGTCCTCCAGCGGAAGAGACCACGGGCGGCCCTTGCGGACCGGATCTGCACCTTCGCGGCGCAGCGCGGTCACCAGCTTGCCGAAGATACGCGGGCTCAGCCCGGTGAACGGGGCTATCCAGGACGGCTCCGACGCCGTGATCACACCAGACACAGCAAGATCATCTCACCTGTGACCAGCAGTTACGGGACAGGTCTTAGGACCGGGCCCAGCCCGAAGCCCCTCCACGCCTTGTCGAGGCTCACCCGGTCAAGAAGCAGCAGGTCACCGACAGGGTGAGTGATCGCTTTCTCGAACGCAGCGCTGTAACCGTCGCGTCCGGATCGGCCGAGGACAGCCGAGGCGATGACTTCGAGATCGCCGGACTCGGCGTCGGCCACTTCCCATCGGTTGTCGCCGGTGTCGTCACGCAGCCTCCACAGGACGAGGCGCCCGACCGTGGTACCCGGGGCGGGAGCAAGGCTGTCCCCGTCGGCCTCGTCGTCCCATTCCTCGTCGCCCTCGAGCCTGTAGGTGACGGCGGCGTACCAGGATTCCAGCGTGTCCTCACTGTCGTAGGGCACCGCGGAATGTCCGTGACCGTAGTGCAGGTGCAGGCGGGCGGGATCGCCCGGAAGCTCAGTGACCGGCCGTTTGGGCCTCGCTACTGTCATGGCACAGAGACTAGAAGCGGTCACTGACACCCCACCGGGAAATGGAACGAACGGAACCTGGGCAACGGCCCCCATGCCCGGCGCGGGCTAGCGGGAGGAAACGGGAGTGATGTACAGGGCATGCATGGGCTTGCGGGCTGTGGCGGGCAGGACCTCGAACCAGGCCTGGCCGTCGTCTAGGTAGCGGTCCAAGCTTCGCCAATAGCGCCACCCCAGGTCCACGAAGACGTCGATGTCCTCGCCTGCTGTACCAGGGACGAGATGCTGGCCGTGCACTTCTACACGGTCCAGGTTCTGGCCAGCCTTTGCCAGATGAGCGAGTGCCGCGCTCGCGGCACGGCGCAGCGGACTGTGCTCTACCCAGCGCTCGTCCAGGAGGGTGCCGTCACGTGGCGCACGGGGCTGGGCGTCGGGGAGGGCGAGGACGGAGACGGCCGCTGTGCCGGCGGTGCACCGGCGGTGGAGGTCGATGCGGACTGGGCGTGGGAGCCGGTCGGCGAGCGCCTCGTACGAGGGCAGGACGTGGTCGCGCGGTGCGCGGCCGGCGGCCGGGTCCAGAGGGATCGCGGCCAGCCGCTGCCGGGCGACGACCGCCGGCTCGCCGCGCTGCCAGAGAAGGAGCAGTGCGATCCCTTCCTCGTTCAGGGCGTTGCGCTCCTGGAACTGAAAGCTGACGCCGCGTCGTCGGCCGCGAAGTGCCTGCCGCATGAGCGCGTAGCCGTCTCGGCCGCTGAAGAGCGCGTTGAGCGTGTGCTGCGTCCAGCGCTCGTCGGTGGTGTGCTGCACCACGACGTCGATGTCATTCACGTTCAGTGCGCCACGGATGTAGGACCCGAAGACATGGATTTCTTCGATTAGGCACACCGGCCAAATGCCCTGCTCCAGGTGGTCGAGCATCTCTTCCAGCACTGTCGTCGCATGTTCACGCTTCATACGTGGCGCCCCTTTACTCTCCGTCAGCACGGCACCGGCGACAGGACTCTAACGCCCGGCAGTGGCAACGCACTTGGTTTCCACGGCAGTGTGCATAGGGGGGTGCCGTGGTGCACGAGGAGTGTCGGACGCGCCGTCCGCTTGCCGGCTTCAGATGCGCTTCCTCACCGTTGCTCTCCTGCGCAGGTGCAGACGCCGATAGGGCCGCGGGGGCAACAGGTTCGAGGTTCCGAAAGATCTCAACTGGTGTTCATGCGGGGCACATCCTCAACCCCGAACGGCTCTTTTTCGACCCACCCCTACTGGCCGCTCCTCAGCCCTGCGCACTCACCGCTCCTAGTGAGTAGTCCCTCGCACACCTCGAAGGCGCAGGTCAGCCCCTCTACCGAACGTAGACATGATCACTTGTACACCAGCCGATTTCCCGTCACCAGGCAAGAATTGCTCACTCCAACTGAGCAATCCGCAGGCCACAGACACCTGGGCACTGCTCACCTTCGAGAGAGCCACGACACCTACGGGCCGTCAAGATGCAGGGTGCTCCGCACCCTTGGTCGCCTTCGGCGCCCTGATGCATCATCACCTTCGGTGACGATGCCGGGCCTCCGGCCCGTAGGTCCGGCCTCCGGCCTGACCTTGGCAGCTGCGAGCAAAAGAGCGGCAGGTACGTCTGTTTGTGCTGGTCAAATGATGTTTCTCGGCATGCTTTCCGTGGTCCTGGTCCTCGTTGCCAGTCCTGCGCCGCTCACATCCCGGGCTCTTCTATTACACTATGCACTCCGAATTGACGACCTGTCAGCCTCTCTCACACGTGGCCACTCTCCAACTCTGGAAGTGCCATAATCTTCCCTGACTGCCCGTCAATTGGTCTATGCCAATCTTAACCCAGAGAGGACACTGAAAACCTTGATGACACCCAGTCAATTCCACGGAGATGAATGCCGCTAAAAAACCTCTACGCAGGAGCCAACTGGGCCTGCGAAGATATCGCCATTCCCCGCTACCAATACGGCCAGAAGCCCATATACGGCGAGGGTCCGAGTCCTCACGGCGGATGCACCCACGGACCGCACTCGACTGGTAGGTCAACGCAAAAGGTGGTGCCTGGCAGGCACCACCTTTATTACGTCCGCTCCTCTATGAGCTCGTAACACGATCATGATCGGGCCTTCTTGAGTCGTCTCCAGCAAATGAGGCCGCAGGCGAGCGAGAGGAAGGCATCGTGGAGTTCGGTGCGACGTTCCCAGCGGACGGCGAGACGTTTGAAGTGGTGGAGCAGGGCGAAGGTCTGCTCGTCGACGTAGCGGAGCTTGCCGATGCCCTTGATGTTGGGTGAGCCCTTGCGGGAGATGACGGGCAGGATCCGTCGGTGACGGAGCTCGTCGCGGTTGGGGTTGGAGTCGTAGCCCTTGTCGCCGAGCAAGGCTTCTGGTCGTCGGCGGGGCCGGCCGGGGCGGCCCCGCGACGAGTGGGATGCCGTCGACCAGGGCGAGGGTCTGGGTGACGTCGTTGACGTTGGCCGCGGTAGTGATGACCTTGAGCGGGGTGCCGCGTCCGTCGCAGATCAGGTGGTGTTTGCTGCCCGTCTTCCGCCGGTCGACCGGCGACGGACCGGTGTCGGGTCCCCCTTTTTCACACGGATGTGAGAGCCGTCCACGCACGCCCGCGACCAGTCGAGCTCGCCGGCCGCGTTCAGCTCGGCGAGCAGGACCCGGTGCAGCCGGTCGAAAGCCCCTGCCTTTTGCCACCGGTCCAGCCGCCGCCAGCATGTCTGTCCCGAGCCGAACCCCAGCTCAACCGGGCGCAGTTGCCAGGCTATGTCGTTGTAGAGGACGAATAGGATGCCCTGCAGGCAGAGCCGGTCCGACACCGGCCGCGGTCCCGGCGACCGATCCGGCCACGGCGGCAGCAACGGTTCGATCAACGCCCACAACTCATCGTCCACGATCCACGGTCGAGTACCCACACCCTCACGAACGGCCGAATCATCACACCGGTTACGCCCAACCAGCCCACATCAACAAGTCCCTGTTACGAGCTCTAGGCCCGGTTTTTCCGGGCCGTCACCCACGCGGCGAAGTCCTCGACGCCGCCGATGAGTGCCTCAAACCGGAATGAGTGGAAGAGGTCGAAAGCGTGGTGGGCACCCGGTAGTTCGACGTACACGATCGGCGAGGTGGAGACCGACCCCAGAGCGGTGACAAGAGCCCTGGGGTTCTCCGTGTCCACCAGCTCGTCCAGGTCCCCGTGCGCGATGAGGAATGGTGGTGCATCCGTCCGGACGAGGTTCACCGGCGAGGTCGCCGGGTCGCCGTCGAAGTACTCCGCGAGAAAACCGTTGAGCACGACGGCGGCGGTCACGGAGGTGTCCGCCTCCTCGAACCCGGGCTGGTAGGCCGGCTCATTGGGGGTGAGTGCTGCCTGAGCCGCCATGTGCCCACCCGCGGAGCTCCCCGCCACGAACACGGCCGCCGCAGGCGCCGCGCCGTACTCCGCTGCGTGTTCGCGCGCCCAGGAGATGACCCTCTTCGCGTCGATCAGATGGGCGGGATGCGGGAAGTCGGGGCGCAGCCGGTAGTTGGCGCTGATGCAGACCCAGCCCTGGCTGGCGAGCCGGTAGAGGAGGGGCAGCGACTGAGTGTTCTTCCGACCCTGGTCGTAGTGGCCACCATGGAAGTGGATCATTACGGGGCCGCCCTCGGGGCGTGAGCGGTGGTGGTAGACGTCGAGGAGGTTGCGACGGCCTGCGTCCCCGTAGCTGAGGTTCCCCACCCGCTTGACGTCACGGCGGCGGCGAAGGACGGGCCTGAGCAGGATGCGTGCCAGCGGCGGCCGGCGATGTGTCCCTGTCCCGACGCCGAGCGCGTCGTCCAAGGCGACACGTACCACGGACGCCGCCCGCATTCCGCGCAGGGTGACCACCACAAGCCCGGCAGCCGCGGCCCCTGCCACCCCGACGTTCACCCGGTCGGAGGTAGTGGTGATGTCGCCCTCGGAGAAGGCCAGTGCCGTGGAGGCCACCAACGCGTAGAGAGCGAGGTGCGGGATCTCGTTGAAGACCAGGCCGAGCCGGTAGCTGAAGTAGAAGAGCGGTTTCGGCCCGCGTATGCGGGCCAGACAGAACACCACGATCAGTACGGCCAACACCACGGTCACCAGATAGCCCACAGCCACCACATCACCCCGTTCGACAGTCGACCTGACAAACCCCTTCTGTGGTACCACGGTTGGGATGATGCGGGAGGGTGAAGTGCTCGCTGCGAAGGTGTACTTGAGTAGCTTCCCGTCCAAGCCGCAGGCGGGGCGCAACGGTGGGGCAACGGTTCGATCAGCACCCAGAGCTCGTCGTCCAGGGTCGAGTACCCACACCCTCAGAACGGCCAAATCGTCTCACCGGCGACGCCCCACCCGCACACTTCAGCAAGATCGTGTTACGAGTTCTATGCGGATTTCACGCTTCGATTCCGATGGATCCGACGTATGCGTATGCCGCATAATCGGTGATGATGTCGTCCCAGATGTCATCCAGGGTGCCCATGTCGCCCTTTCCCCAAGCGTCGACCATGTCATCCCAGACGTACCGGGCCTGCACGGAGCGTTCACTGACGCTCGGCCGGCGATAGCGCTCGTCCACGTATGTCTGGTCCACCGGGTAGATCTCGATGCGCCGACCGCGACCCTCGTTGTCGAGCAGGCGCTTGAGCGCCCGTCAGACAGACCACTTCAAGGGCTCGTTGTCGAAACCCTGGGAGTACGTGACCGAGGTGATCTTCGCGTCGGCCGGCAGCACGTACGGCTCGCACACGGTGCGCTGCTCACCCGGCTTCCAGATGTCCTCGCCGGCGAGTTCGCGGCTACCGTCGTTGCCGAGACAGTCCTTCGGTCTGCTGCTCAGGTCTCCCATCATGATGATGAGCGGCTGTGCGGCGCTCCCGTTGGCCTCGGCACCGACGTTGCTCATCACCAGCGGTGAGTTGATCCCGTAGTGGCCGATGTTCTTCGCTTTCACGTAGACCCAGGCGACCTTCTGTCCCTCGTACTTGCTCTGGTCGTCGAGCTCTTTGAGGTCTGCGGCGTCGCCCTCGACCACCTTCGTCGGGGTGATCAGGAACTTCGACGTCTTCTTGTATTTGGTGATCTCCTGCGCGGGTCCGGGCCGGCCGAGGTTGAGGTGCTGGGGCTTGGGTGAGGTGCTGCCCAAGCCGGTGTCGTTGGTTGTCGCTCCGCATGCGGTCAGGGTGCATGCGGTAGCCACCAGGGCAACGGCCGGGGTGAAGCGTCGGCGGTGCCCGGCCTGTACGGATCGTGATGTGTTCATTGGGTTGTCCCCCGTGTAGTGCGTATCCCGGTCTGGCGGGACATCTGTTTCCCATGGATCGTGCAGAGGTGAGACAAGTCGTCGCGGTTGAGAGGTGTCAACTGACCGGCGCCTGCCGGGCAGAGGCAGTGCACCTCGTTCTTCCCGCTTCGAGCGGTTCGGCAAGGGTGCACCACGCATGAAGCGATTCGCCGATACCTTCGTATCCCGGCAAAGGCGGTGTGGACTCTGACGGGCTGCCGCGGTCTCGGCGCCCGCTGAGGAACGTCCTGCGCTGCGGCTGAGCGGTCAGGTGCCTGCTACGAGGCGACGGTGCTGGTCGCAGCCGTGAACGAGTGGCTGTAACCATCGCCGTCGAACCGGCGTCAGACGACGTCGAATTCGTTGCCCTCGGGGTCCTGCATCGCGGCGGCGTAGAGCCCCGTCTCCGGCTCATCCTTGATCCGCAGCACGGTGGCCCCCGCTTTGACCAGCCGTTCCACCGTGGCCTTGACCCGCTGCGTGCGGACGTCCAGCGGGACGTCACGGCCCCCACCGGCTTTTAGATCGAAGTGCCAACGGTTCTTGGCAACCTTCGGCTCCGGGACCTGCTGGAACCAGACCCTCGGGCCATGTCCCGCGGGATCGATGATCGACTCGGGGATGTCTCCTGCACCGGCCGGCAATTCAGCCTCGGGCACTCCCAGCGCAGCCCAGTAAGCACGCCACGTGGCGTGCCCGCCCGGCGGAGGCTCAACCACGTAGCCCAGGGCCTCGACCCAGAAGGTCACCATTCGCTGCGGATCGGAGCAGTCGATCGTCAGCTGCACTGTCATCTCCATGCTCGGAGCATCCCAGGCTGGTCTGGCAGGCGATCTGCTTTCGCAACTGGCCTTCGTGCGTATGACGGCTCTGCCGCTCCTACCGTCACGCGCGCACTGTTTCAGGCGCCGATGCCGATGGAGCCGACGTAGGCGTATGCGGCGTAGTCGGAGTCGAGGTCGGTGATGATGTCGTCCCAGATGTCATCCAGGGTGCCCATGTCGCCCTTTCCCCAAGCGTCGACCATGTCATCCCAGACGTACCGGGCCTGCACGGAGCGTTCACTGACGCTCGGCCGGCGATAGCGCTCGTCCACGTATGTCTGGTCCACCGGGTAGATCTCGATGCGCCGACCGCGGCCCTCGTTGTCGAGCAGGCGCTTGAGCGCGCCCGAGCGGACGAGGTTGTCCCGGCGACGTTCCTGGTAGGCCCTGTCGACGGCTTCCAGCTTGGCGCGGCTGGGGTGTGCGCCGCGCTCCCAGGAGCGCAGGAGGCGGGCGCTGACGCCGTGCTCGCGCAGGACTTCGCGGCCGGGCCGACTGTTGAGGTAGCGGAGTCGGGCGGAGAGTCCGCGGTTGGTTGTCACCGGTGAGGCGATGCCGCCTTCCCGGGCGATGCGGTCCAGTTCGGCCGCGAGGGCGCGTGCGCCGCTCATGCCCTGGGCGCCGTACTTCTGCCACTCGCCCCACAGGTCGGTAGCTCCGCCGGACATGGTCTACTCCCCCAGCGTGTAGATGGACTTCGCCTTGACCTGTGACAGGTCGCGGCCTTCTGGGAACACGGTTTTCCAGTCTCCGGCGATGTGTAGTTCGTCGGTGCCTGACATTTGAACGACCGTCAGTCCTGAGGTGTGTGCTTTATGCGCTTTCAGCCACAGGTTCGCGAATGCTTGCGAGCGAATGATGTGCATCCAGTCGGGGCGCCGGATTTCCCGGTTCGCGCTGCTCTCGCCGATCGTGGACACAAACTTAGAATACATGGATTTCACGTATTCCAGGGCCAGTTCGTCATTCTTCGAAATGGATTCCTTGCGCACTTCCGCGAGAGTGCGGCGCATCTTTTCCAACAGCCCTTCGGAGGCGCCGGATGTCCATGATTCGTGAATGACAGGAGCCTCGGAGTATCCCAACTTGGCGCACCGAAGCAGGAGCCTAAGCGTGGGTTCCGTGACCCACAGGTCCCCCGGCTCTTTCCGTGCGCCGAGCGGTGAGGGGAGGTCCGGCTGCTCCCAGACGGCCGGAGTGACCCGGTGGATACCGGAGCGCTTCGCGTCGTGGCGGTCGCCCTCGGAGTGCACCAACTTCCCGATCGGCAACCACGTCTTCAGCGCGCTGAGATAGGCCGCATTCATGTCCAGGGCCGTCACCTCCAGGCGGACGTGCCCGCCGCGCGCGGCACGGTGCAGCTCCTCCGAGCGCCATTTCGGCCGGGCCTCCCAGACCTGATCCGCACCCTTTTGTGAGGCCTTCTTGAGGATCCCGGCTGTGGGCGGGAACTCGGAGTGCTCGTAGCGGCCGCCGACCCGCGAGGCGGCGAACAAGGCCATCACGTCCGGGATCGCGGCCTTGATGAGTGCGGCTCGCGCGGCCTCCAGGTCCCCGCCGTGCGCGGCCAGCTCCTCCCGGACGCGCCCGTGGACGCGGTCCGCGAGCGGGCCGGCGGGCGGGGCCACCCGCTTCGGGGCCGGCAGGGCTGCGGGCTCCGGGGCCGGGGCCGGGGGCGCAGGCTCGGCTCCGGCGGGGGTCGGGGCGTCGGGTGGAGGCAGGGTCTGCTGTCCGCCGGTCGCGATGCGGTCGGCGGGCAGTTTCGTCAGGGCGTGGGTGGGACCGGCGAGGAGGTCCAGTACGGGCATTCCCCAGTGAGCGGCGAGGCGGTCGCAGTCCGTGAGAGTCCACGCGGCCTTGCCGCTCTGCCTGCGGCTGACCTGGCCCTGTGTCAGGCCCAGGGCGGTCGCCAGTGCGGACTGCTGCTCGCCGGTGCGGTGTGCGAGCGCGGTCACCGTCACCCGCAGGGTTTCCTCGGTACTCATCAGCATGACTACACCCTATCAATACTATGGCTATTCCGCATAGAACATGCGGAATAGCCATACCGGATGCTTGCCTCGGATGCCCTGTGGCCGGAGAGCTTCCGGGGCAGGTAGTCACCGCCGGGCCCTGGCCGCGATGAGAGCCCGAGGGTGAGCAGCGCCGCCGCGACTCCCACAGCGAACGTCAGCGGCTCTTGCAGTGCCGGGTGCGCGTGGACGAGGAACCTCCGAAGGCATACGCCAGGAGCGTCAGCAGTACACCGATCGCGGCCAGTGTCCACCAACCCGATCGAGACGGGAGCGGCTGGTGGTGGCACTGGCCCAGGGGTCGGGCGGCGGGCGCGCCGGGGCCGGGGTGGTCTGCGCAGGCGCGATCGGGGCCGGGGTAGTCATGACGGATAGCTCCTTCGCATGACGGATAGCTCCTTCGGTGGATGGGGGATGCGCTGGCGCCACAGTCCGCGATCCGGAGGCGTCGGCGGCGCGTCATCCCTTACGGGCTGTCCCGCGATTGGTCATGAGGCGTGTTGGCCTGGAGGTTCGGCCGGTGGTTGGTTCAGCGGGTCATCGGACGGACGGGCACGAGTTCGGTGCTCGTCCGGCGCTGGGTGGTGCGCTTGGCGGCGCGGTCGGAGGCCAGGCCGGCGACCGCTGCGTGGGTTTCGCCGTAGGCGCCACATTGCCCGGTGTATCTCTGGAGCGGACGCCACTGTGGAGTTCGGCGTTGGCGTGTTCGACGCGGATCCGGCATGAGGACTGGCGGCGTTTGCGCTCGCGCCAGCGGTAGTACTCGGTGACCGGCAGGTCGTCCAAGTCCTTCGGTCGTCGTGGCGGGGCTGAGATCTGGTTGGGGAACTCGTTCGCAAGGCCCCGATAGCCGTCGTCCACCTATGCCTTAACGCCAGGGTGGAGGCGAAACTGCTCGGCCATGCCCTCGGTGCGCTCGCAGGTCTGGTCATGCATCCGGCCCGGACGCACCGCTCCGGACCACAGCGTCCGGCCCTGCCCATCGCTGATCGTGGTCGTCTTGACCGTGTTCTTCTTGCGCTTGCCCGACTCAAACGCACGTCGGCCGGGCCGGTGTGCTCTGGGGCGCCTCACCTGGGTCTCCATCTCGTCGATCCGCAGGGTCACCCCCTCGGCCTCGGCATGGGCGAACACATCCTCCAATGTGCGCAGCCGCAGCCCGGGGCGCTGCGGCACCGCGAGCCCGCGGGCCGCGAGTAGTGGCCTCACCTCTGCCACCGCCCGGCCGATCGTCGACTTGCCTACCTGGTAGATGACGCCCAGCGCCTCATAGGTGAGCTTGGTCGGCAGGTGCACCAGCGTGGCCAGCTGCCGATCGGTGAACACCAACTCGTACTTCGGCCCGGCCCCCGCCTCACGTCGGCGCAAAGCCTGACGCCGGTCATGACGTTCGGACTCGCAGCGGGCCTCCCAGTGCCCAGTGAGCTCCGTGATCAGCTCGCCCAGGAGCCACTCCGGGACACCGCAGAAGGCGGGATGCGTCATCACCGCATGGATTTGATGGGTCATCACGATCCGGATAATTCGCACGAACATCCTGATGTTCCCAATCGTGACGAAGATCATCGCTCGCGGAAGAGCCCATAAATCCCAGGTGTCCCCTCCCGACCGCCCCGGTAGCGTGCGCCGGCATGACATCGGAACTGGAATACACGTGGGCCACCGCCGCGTTGCCGCGGCCACCGCCGCGTTGCCGATGCTCCGCTGGAACGCGTGGATCGCGGCCGGGGCGCCGCCGGCCCTGCCGAACGGCGCTGGGCTCGGAACCGGTGGAGCCGTGCCGGACGGCGGGGCTTCGCCTCGTCTGTCGCTTTGCCCGGATCCCGCGCGCACATGCGGTGAGCCTCTTCCGAGGAACAGGAAGGGCCGCCTCATAGGTACGGGATCAACTGGGCCCGCCGGAAGGGGAAAAGGCAGTGCCTCCGCACCTTGAGGGCATCCGGACGCGTCTGCCGGGACACCGGCTGTGTCCCCCGGTCTGCTGACCGGAGACCTGCTCTGCCGGTATTTTCGTACGGTGAGCCTATGGACTTCCCTTGAGCCGGCGTCAACCACCGTAGACGCGGGCGGTGCAGCCACCGTACGACTACGGCTTCGCAACACCGGCGACGTGGTTGACGAGTACCGCTTCGTCCCCGTCGGGGAGATCGCGCCCTACGTCGCTGTGGAGCCGCCGACCCTCCGGCTGTACCCGGGCACGACCGGAACCGTCCAACTCACCTTCGCGCCGCCGCGTACCCCGGACGCCACCGCCGGGCCCAACCCGTACGCCGTGCAGATCATTCCGACGGAGCACCCCGAGGCGACCGCGGTCCCCGAGGGCAACCTCACCATCACGCCGTTCACCGAGATACGGGCGGAACTCGTCCCGCACACCGTCAAGGGACGCTTCCGGGGGCGGCCCAAGCTCGCCATCGACAACATCGGCAACACCACGCTCACCGCTTCCATCGCGGGGAACGACAACGGCGACCAACTCTCGTACGACGTCCACCCCGCCAATGTCCAGATCGAGCCGGGGCGCGCCGCCTTCGTCAATGCGACGCTACGGCCCCGTCAGCTCATCTGGTTCGGCCACAAACAGCAGCGGCCCTACCGCCTGGCCGTACGCCGTTCCGGCACCGCGCCGCTCGACATCGAGGGCACGTACATCCAGCGCGGTTTTCTTCCCGGCTGGCTAGCCACCCTTCTCACCCTGCTGATCGCCCTCGCCGTCGTCTTTCTTGTGCTCTGGTTCACCAAGGCAGCTTCGGTCACCAGTCGGGCCACCCCGCAGGCCTCGCAGCCCGCCGTCACCGCCCTCGCCCCGCCGCCCACCTCAGTGCCTCCGGCGCCCAGCGATACGCCGTCCCCGTCAGCGACCGAGACGCAGGCCGAGGCCGGAGGCGGTGGAGGGGCGCCGGCCGAGCCGAAGGCCAAGCCCAAGCCGAAGGCGAAGCCCAAGCCGGACACCGCGTCGGTCGCTGTCACCAGGCTGAACGAGAAGGCGCCAGGCCGGCACGTCTGTTACCGGGCCTACGTGGCCGATATCGGCTGGCAGCACTCGGCGTGCGACGGCGCCATAGTCGGCACGCAGAACGAGGGCCGCTCCATCGAGGCCGTCAATATCGCCGTGTCGGGCAGCAGGGCCACGTCGGGCAACGCGTTCATGGAGACGGTCGGTTTCCCGCCCTCATGGACGTCCGCCGCGGAGAAGAAGGATTTGACGGTTGGGACCCCCGGCAAGGGCCTGCAGTTGGACCAGTTCACCATGAGCCTCAGTGACGGCGTCATCTGCGGCAACGCCTTCATCGAGAGGGACCAGTGGCTGGGAAAGCAGTGTGACAGCCCGGGTGGCGCGGCCCATTGGATCAGTGTCGGGGTCACTGGTCAGACACTCCACCTCGAAGCCTTCCAGCTCAAGATGGACAGCATGGACGGTGTGGGCAGCTAGGTGGGGGGTTCGTGATTCTTTGGGTTGGTCTGCTGTCGCCTGATGGTGTGGCGGCCGGGCGGAGTCGGCCGGTCCGCGGTTGGTGATCTGGTGATGTGACCGGGTGAGTGAACGCAAGCCGTACCCAGGTGACTTGCGTACAGGGCGCCACGGTCGCCGTCTTCGGCACGGTCACGCAGCGCCGCCTCCATGCCCTGCTCTCGAAGTGATCTGTTGAGTCTTCGACGTGCGTGGTTATCCGTGGGGGCGCGCTGCGTGAGTTCTGGAATCCGTTCCGCTCGGGCCAGTAGATCCATGTGCCACAGATGGTTGTTGTGCATGTCTGGATCGTCGGAGAAGCATTCGGCGTGGGCGCTTACCAGCGCGATCGCCACGTCCCAGTCCTGTAGCTGTTCCGCCGCCCGAGCCCGCTCCGACCAGTCCACGAGACGAGTATCGCCTGTGGCCCCACCGGGCAGCGCCTTTTGAAGTAACCGCTGATGAGCGCCCTTCAAGGCGAGGCACGGCCAAATGCTCACGAACCGCCCTGTGGGAGGTGTCCCGCTGGTCGAGGGCCAGGTAGGGCTTCTGGCGTGCCTTGGTGGGGTTCTCCGCCCACGGGCATGGGGTGGCGGTGGTGCGGTCCGGGGTACTTCGACCGGTGCGGTATCGGGGCCCGGCCCGGAGCCCGGAGTTACCGCTCGTGCGGGGCCTGTCGCCGTCCGTCGACAAGGCCGGACTCCCAGGCCCAGGCGGCGATCTCCACGCGGTTGCGGGCGGACAGTTTGGTCTGCACGTTGCCGAGGTGCGTCTTCACGGTGCCTACGGAGATGGACAGTTCGGTGGCGATTTCTGCGTTGGTCAGTCCCCGGGCCACCAGCCGCACCAGGTCTTTCTCGCGTGCGGAGAGCGCGGTGTGCGGCTCCCGGGGAGCGGGGACGGCGCTGTTGAGGCGCCGCAGCAACCGGACGGTGATGGCCGGGCTCACCAGCGCCTCGCCGGAGGCGGCTGCTCTGATGGCCTCGACCAGGAGGGCGGGGCCGGAGTCCTTGATCAGGAATCCGGAGGCCCCTTCGCTCAGGGCGCGTTGGACGTATTCGTCGTCGTCGAACGTGGTGACCACGACGATCTTCGGTGGGTCCACGGTGCCGGGGCGCGTCAGCCTGCGCAGGGCCTCCAGCCCGTCCATGCGGGGCATCCGGATGTCCATCAGCACCACGTCGGGCCGGTGGCGCTCGGCCAGTTCCACGGCATGCAGCCCGTCCGTGGCCTCTGCCACCACGTCGATGTCGTTCTCAGCGGCGAGGATCATCGCGAACCCGGCGCGGACCATGGCCTGGTCGTCGGCGATCAGTACGCGGATCGTCATAGGGCCACCGCTCCTGCCGTGGACACGGGGAGGGTCGCCTCGACGCCCCAGCCGCCGGCTGTCACCGGCCCCGCCTGGATGCTTCCGCCGATCAGGCTCACCCGCTCGGACAGGCCCTTCAGCCCGAAACCGTTGTGGGAGGCGTGGCGCGGGTGTCCGTCGTCGCTGATCCGTACGGTGAGCCGGCCCTGTGAGCGGTCCACGCATACCAGCACTTCGGTGCAGCCGTGGGCGTGTTTGCGTACGTTGGTGAGGGCTTCCATGACCACCCGGTGCGCGGTGGTGGTCACCTCCACGGGCAGGTCGTCGAAGGTCCCCGCCGTGTGAAGCAGGGCGCGGGCGCCGCCGACGGCCGAGAACTCCTCGACCAGTGACCGTACTTCGCCGATGCCGGCCAGGGGTGTCAGAGCCACTTCCCCGTCGGTGTCGCGCAGCATCCCCACCATGTACCGCATGGAGGTCAGTGCCTCCGAGCCCGCCTGTTCGATCCGCTGCAGCGCGGGTGGCAGCAGTTCGGGGCGCCGGCCGGCGATCGCCTGGGCTCCTTGTGCCTGTACGACGATGCCGGTCACGTGATGGGCGACGAAGTCGTGCAGGTCTCTGGCGAACTCCGTGCGCTGCTCCAGTCTGAGGGCTGCAGCCTGCCGGCGCCGGTCCACCAGCAGCAGACGCATGCCGAGGCCGGTGCCCAGCGCCGTGACTGCCGCCAGGGCGAAGAGGAGCGCCATGATGGTGGTGGACTGCCGCACCGAGACCGATACCGGCCGCAGCACGATGGCCATGCCGAGCAGAGGCAGAGCGGGGGTCGCCCACGACGGTTTCCCCCGTCGGGCGACCAGCAGCAGGAGCCACACGAGCGCGGCCGGTTCGGCGAATCCCAACGCCTGGGAGCTGCCCACCATTTCGAGGTGGATCCAGACCGAGAGGCACAGCGATCCGGCCGCGCACACGCAGGCGGCCACCGGCAGCGCCCGGCTGTCGAGTCGGGGTGAGACGACGGCGAGAGCGACGATCAGCAGGGCGCCGATCAGTTTGGCGGGGCCGCGGTAGTGGATCCAGTAGAGGCCGCCTGCCGAGTCGAGCACGACGAGGCCGATCAGGACCCCGGCGAGCAGCATCCATGCCGTGACGGGCAGTACCTGCGAACGCCCCGTCTCTCTTTTCCTTGTGTCCGTGGGTGTGGACGCTTCGTTCGCCGCTTGCACCATCTCTCGCACCGTCCTTCCGGCGGACCGGCCGAAAGTAGGAGCCGGTCGCGCATGATCTGTCTTTCGTCCGATCCGCCGCGAGTCGCCGCGCAGGAGAGTCGTGGTCACCGGGCGGCGTTCGCCGTTCATCACGCAAGACGCAAGGACCACGTCATGATCACGGCCGATATCACCCTAGTGGGGAGCCCCGGGGGGTTCGGATCCCGCGTCGGCCGGGAGCTTGGTGGCAGCCGGGGAGGCTGCCCGCGCGGCTGCTTTGCGGGCGCTGCTTTCCGGGCACTGCGCGGCAGCCCCCGGCCGGCCGCTCCCCCACACGGCATGCCCGCCCCACACGTACAGGAGCCACACATGGAGCACAGGGACCACGCGGAGATGCGGCACGGAATCGGGCCGGGGTGCGTACCCCCCGCCGGGGAGCCGGCGATCGAGGCCCGTGGGCTCGGCAAGAGGTATCGGCGCGGCTGGGCCCTGCGGGACGTTTCCTTCCGGCTGCCGGCCGGGCGGGTGTGTGGCCTTGTCGGCCCCAACGGCGCAGGCAAGAGCACGCTGATGGGTCTGGCCACCCGCATGGTCCGGCCGACGACCGGCGCCCTGCGGGTGTTCGGTGCGGCTCCGGGGTCGGCGGAGGCGGTCCTGCAGACCGCGTTCCTCACTCAGGAGAAGCCGCTGTTCCGGCGCTTCACCGTGGCCGAGACCCTGCGTCTGGGCCGTGAGCTGAACCCCCGCTGGGACCAGGAGGTCGCCGAGGGCATCGTCCACGCGGGCCAGGTGCCGCTGAAGGCGAAGGTCGGCACACTGTCCGGCGGTCAGCGCACTCGCGTCGCCTTCGCCCTGGCCTTCGGGAAGCGCCCTGACCTGCTGATCCTCGACGAGCCGATGTCCGATCTGGATCCGCTGGTCCGCCGCGAGCTCATGGCCACACTGACGGCGGAGGCCGCTGAACACGGCACGACGGTCCTGGTCTCGTCACACATGCTCGCCGAGCTGGAGTACATCTGCGACTACCTCCTCGTCATCGCGAACGGCGGTCTGCGTCTCGCGGGCGGGGTGAACGAACTGCGCGCCGCCCACGCCCTGTTCACAGCCCGGGGGGACGGGTCGCTCGCCGCCGTCGCACCGCACACGGTCATCGACGCGCGCGGCGGCGAGGGCAGGCCGGGCGCCCTGGTGCGCCTCGGCGGGCCTGTCGAGTACGGCGGTCAGGCCGAGTCCCCCACCCTGGAGGAGCTTCTGCTCGCCTATCTGCGCTCACCCGACGCGCCGCCGCTGATCGCCCCCAGCGCCAGGATCGGCGACATCCACGACATCATCACCCGCGATCAGAAGAAGGCTGTGACCGCATGACCACGCTCACTCCTGACCCGGTCCGTTCGGCGCGCGGTGGGCGCGCACACAACGGGCGGGGTCCGCGGCTCGGGGGTCCGGCCTGGCTCATCCTGCGCCAGCACCGCGCGGCGTTCTGGACCCTCTTCGCCCTCACCCTCCTCTGTGTGATCGCCATGGTCTGTCTGCGCGGGCAGATGATGAACTACCTGGACGCCCTGGGCTCATCCCAGCGGAAGGCCGGCAGTCTGCCGCCGGATTTCGAGAAGTACTCCAACCGCCTGTCCGGTTTCGGGGGTTACCTGGGCTATCTCCCTGTCCTGGCCGGGGTCTTCCTCGGCGCTCCGCTGATCGCGGGTGACCTGGAGACCGGCACGGCCAAGCTGGTGACCTCGCAATCCGTCAGCCGGCTGCGGTGGCTCGCCGCGAAGCTCGCCATACCCGCCGTGCTGATCGCTCTGTCCGCCGCTGTGCTCGGCGCTGTGTTCAGCTGGTGGTGGCATCCGGTCAAGACTCTTACCGATCAGGTGGAATGGACCAGCGGCACCTTCTTCGATGTCACAGGGATCATGCCGGTGGCCTACGCGCTGCTCACGTTCGCCGTGGGTGCGGCGGTCGGTATGCTCCTGCGCCGCACGCTGGTGTCGATGGTGGTCACTCTGGGTATCGTCGTGGCGATCGGGGTGGTCTGGGACCGGTTCCGGCTGGACCTGGGGCATGTCCTGTCGGTCAGTACCAGCAAGGGTGTCGGCCCCGGAGCCAGGCTCCCGAAGCTGCCCGCCGAGGCGGTCCAGCAGGGCCGGGGTACCTACTTCCTCACCAGCTCCGGAGGCCGTCTGGACTGGACCACCTGCCTGGACGCACCGGACAACGAGAAGGCGCACACCGCGTGTCTGGAGTCCAGGCACGTCATCGGCTGGTCGATGGACTACCTCCCCGTCTCCCAGATGCACACGATGCAGTGGCTCGGAGCGGGCATCATGCTCACCCTGACGGCCGCGATCGCCGCCTTCGTCATCCTCTGGGGCCGCAAGCGACTCCTGTGAGGGGGTGCGGGGGCGGCGCGTGGGATGCGGGGGTCGCGGGCGCTCCCTGGGCGCGGGGTTGCGGCGGGGGCCGGGGGGCGGCGCCCTCGCACGGCGGGGAACCCGGGGCCGGGTCCGATCCTCGGCGGCGCCATCGTGATGCTGCTCGGCAACCCGCTTGCGGGCCTGGCCACCAACCCGCACCCGCAATAGGGGTGCGGGTGCGGCGTGTCCAGCCGTCGGTCCGTCGGTCCCGGAAGTGCGGCGGCGACCGTGCCGAGCGTGCTGCCTCGCACTGCCGACTGGGTTCGGCTGCCAGGGGCGGGGAGGCATTCAGGTCATTGGGTCCCGCGTGTGCGGCCTCGCGGCCGGATCACACCTGCCGGTTCGGCAGCACGATCACTTGGCGCAGGTTGACGTGCGCCGGTCGGCTGACGACGTACCCGATGAGGTCGGCGACATCCTCCGGTGCCAGGGTGCCGATCGCCTCGTACATGCCCCCGAGTTGTGACGACAGTTCCTGGTTGTCGAGGTGTTGATCGAGCTCGGTCTTGGTCAGCCCTGGCTCGATGTTGGTGACGCGGACGTCGCGCGTGCCGAGTTCGGTGCGCAGTGTTGCCGACAGGTGGGTGAGCGCGGCTTTGGTTGCCCCGTACACGGCGTACTGGGGGAATGTGACGTGCGCGCCGTTCGAGGAGATGTTGACCAGGTCGGCCGGCCGCTGCTCGGCCGCCGCGGCGACGAGGTCGGCGGTGAAGGCGCGGATGATCCGCAGCGCACCCGTCAGGTTGGTGTCGATCATGCGGGACCACTCGTCGATCCGGCCGTCGTCGACCGGGTTGGGCAGCATGACGCCGGCCGAGTTCACCACCAGGTCGACCGGACCGTATGCCTGGTGGATCCGGTCGGCGGCTGTGTCCACGGAGGTGCCGTCGGTGACGTCGACCGGTACAGCCAGCGCTTGTCCGCCGGCTGCGGCAATGCTTTCAGCGAGCTCGTCCAGCCGGTCCGCGCGGCGGGCCAGCAGCGTCACCCGGGCGCCGTTCGCCGCGAGCAATCGGGCGGTGGCCTCCCCCATGCCGCTGGCGGCTCCGGTGACGACTGCGGTACGGCCTGCGAGGTTGTCGTAGCTCATGCGGCATGCTCCCTGAGGTGGTGGTGGCGGGTATGTCCTGCTGACGCCCTTCACTGTGCTGCCGGTCGCGACGGCCGCCCGGGGTGGTGCTGTTCCTGGGTCTGCTGCTGCCTGTACCAGGCTCGGGTGCCACCCGTGATCGGGGCTGCTGTCATAGATACAGGTCCGGGCGGGTACCTGCAGTCGCGCCGCGCCCGGATCCAGCCGGGCGACGTGGGCCTGCCCTCACACGGGCTGCCCGCCTCGGCAACGTCCCGACACAGTGCTCGGCGTCCTGTCGACGCCGACGGTCATCCGTACGACATTGCGCCCGGCGTACACTTCGACGGCGATGACCTGGGGAAGTGGCTTCAGTGGCAGGAACTGGCCGGCAGCTGGGCGCGGCCCAGCAGGGGCGGCGGTGAAGTTCGGCGTGCGGCCTGCTGAGGCGTCTTTTCTTCCACCGGCTGGTGAGCGGGCGGGCCGCGGGGAGCCGGCCAAGGGTCAACAGGCCTTGCGGTGGGGCCTGGCAGCGTTGGCGCAGTGGGTGGGACGAGGAGGCGCAGGCCGGCCGGTGCCACGTGATCGCAGCGGGCAGATCGCAGGTGGCGGTGAGAGGGAGTCAGTGGCCGTGAAGCTGGGCGCAGGGGTCTTTGACTCCAGATCCCGGCGGGGCGGGCTCGCCCGGGGGCAGTTGGATGCTCTGCGGGTGCTGGGCGTGGGGTGGGCAGCATGACCGCCGGTGGCGAAGGGCGCGAGGCGCGGCTCGCGGCGCCCGAGGTCAGTGTTGAGACCGACGGGCGGCTGACCGTACCCGCTGGCCACGTCACCGCGCTCCTGCGTTCCATCGCGCGCAGCTGGAAAGCCGGTACATGTGACGGGATTCCCGTACTCGTTGTCGAGGACAGTGCGGACATCACTCTGGAACCCGTGACCGTCCGCGCCCTTGCCGGCGCTCTCATCACGATTGCCGACGAACTCGACGTCCAGTACATCCACATCACTACCCACACCTCACACACCGAGTAGGGCTGGGCCTGTCCCCGGTGGTTGAGGGGGTGTTTCGGGAGCGGTTCCCGGCGGGGTTGGGGTTTGGCGTCAGTGGACGTCGAAGTCTGTGGAGTGGTTGTTGCGGGAGGCTTCCTTCTCGCCTGCCGTCTTTCCGGTGCATCGGAGGAGGGCTTCGCCCTGGCCGGTGTCTTTGCTCGGGCCGGCGCGGGGAGCCAGTCCGAGCCGCACTTCGGCTCCGGCTCCGGCGAGCGATCGGTCTGTCGGTCGGTCGGTCGGTCGCAGAGTTCGCAATCGGTATCCGCCGGCCCGGCACTCATCGGCTGCTCAGCACCGGGATTCGGTGAGGGGCCGAAAGCGGCTCCCACGCGTCCTGAAGCACCGCGGCCAGCCGCCGTACGCCCTCGGTGACGTGTTCGGGGGTGGGGTAGCAGAAGGAGAGGCGCAGCTCGCGGCGGCCGCGGCCGCCGGTGTAGAAGCCAGTGCCCGGCACGTAAGCCACACCGGCGGCGACCGCGGCGTCCAGCATCGCTTTGGTGTCCAGCGGCTCCGGTAGTGAGACCCACACGAAGAAGCCTCCCTGCGGTACGGTCCAGCTGGCTCCGGGCGGCATGTATCGCTCCAGGGCCCGCAGCATCGCGTCCCGCCGGGAGCGGTACATCGTGCAGGTTTCCACCAGTTGGGCCTGCCAGAGCTGGGTGCGCAGGTAGCGGTCCACGGTCATCTGTGTCAGCGGGGACTGTGAGAGCATCGCGCTCTCCGCGGCGAGGACCAGTTTCTCGCGTACTGCCGGGGGTGCCAGTGCCCATCCCACGCGCAGGCCGGGGGCCAGTGTCTTGGAGAAGGAGCCGAGGTAGATCACCTCGTCCGGGGCGGACGCCCGCAGGGGCCGCAGCGACTCGCCGTCGTACCGGAGCAGCCCGTACGGGTTGTCCTCCAGCACGAGGACGCGGGCCCGCCGGCACACCTCCAGTACCTCTTGCCGGCGTCGCGCGCTCATGGTGATACCGGTCGGGTTGTGGAAGGTGGGGATCGTGTAGAAGAGCTTGGCCGGTCGTCCCTGTGCGGCGAGGCGCGCGAAGGTTTCCGAGAGGGCGCCCGGCAGTACTCCCTCCTCGTCCATCTCTACTTGTGCCACGCGTGCCTGGTGCGCGGCGAACACCGCGAGCGCGGTCACGTAGGTGGGGGCTTCGGTCACCACCGTGTCGCCGGGGTCGACGAAGAGACGTGTGACCAGGTCGAGTGCTTGCTGGGATCCTACGGTGACGACTACGTCGTCCGGGTCCGCGGCCACTCCTTCCAGCGACATCACTTCGCAGATGCTTTCCCGCAGGCTCGGGTCGCCCTGTGCCGTCCCGTACTGCAGTGCCGTTTTTCCGTGTGTGGTGAGGAGTGCGGCCACCAGGTCCGCCATCACGCCGGTCGGCAGAGCGCCGACGTCGGGCATGCCGCCGGCCAGGGAGATGATCTCCGGCCGTGCCGCTACAGCGAACAGGGCCCTGACTTCGGAGGGCACCATCAAAGCCGTGCGGGTGGCGTAACGGGACTGCCAGGGGTCATCCGTTGTGTGCATGCGAACTCCTCGAGCCGGCGTGCGGGGCGGCTGGAAATCGGGAACGGGAGGGTGGGAGGGGAAGGGATGTGGGGTGCGGCGTGCGTCAGTCAGAAGTGAGCCGGACGAGCATCTTGCCGCTGTTCTCGCCCCGGAGCATGCCTGTGAACGCGGAGACGACGTGGTCGAAGCCGTCGATGACGGTCTCCTGCGAAAGGACGCGGCCCTCCTGCAGGTGCGGGATGAGGAAGTCCTCCAACTCGTGTCTGCTGTCGCGGTGGTTGCGGACGAGGAAGCCCTCCAGCGTGATGCTCTTCTCGACGATGTCGAAGAGGTTGCGGGGTGCGGGCGGCGGCTCGGTGCTGTTGTACTGGGCGATGGCGCCGCACCATGCGATGCGGCCGTATTCGCGCAGTGATGCGATGGCGGCCTCCAGGTGCTCCCCGCCGACGTTGTCGATGCAGACGTCGATGCCGTCGGGTGCCGCCTGGGCGAGCTGGTCGCGCACCGGGCCGGCGTGGTAGTCGAAGGCGGTGTCGAAGCCCAGCTGGGTGAGGCGGGCGGCCTTGGCTGCCGAGCCCGTACTGCCGATCACCTTGCCCGCACCACGCAGCCGGGCCATCTGGCCGGCTGCGCTGCCGACTCCACCGGCGGCTGCCGAGATGAAGACTGTCTCACCCGGGCGTACTTTGGCGATCTTGGTCAGTGCCACGTAGGCGCTCAGCCCGGTGCCGCCCAGAATGCCGAGCCATGCGGTCAGTGGCACCCCGGTGTGTGGCGGCAGGATCCGGGCGTCGTCGGGTCGCACGACGGCGTGGGTTCGCCATCCCTGGCGGTGCTGGACGATGGTCCCTTCGGGGAGCGAGGGGGTGCGGGAGTCCACTACCCGCCCCAGGGAGCGCCCTTCCAGTGGGCTGCCGAGCTGCCATACCGCGTCCATGTTCTCCCGCATGTAGGGGTCGACGGACAGATAGAGGTTCTCCACGAGGGCTGTCCCGGGTTCCGGGACGGGAAGCGGGGACGAGACGAAGGCGAAGTCTTCGGCGACGGGCATGCCGTCGGGGCGGCGGGCCTGGTGGACGGCGAGCATGGTGGGCTTCATGATGTGCTGCTCCTGTTGTGCGGGGGAAGGGTGCTGGGGCCGGCCGGCCGGTGGGGGGTCAGTCGTTGTCCCAGCGCCGCAGGGTGGGCAGGGCCAGCAGGACGACGGCGAGGTTGAGGACGGCGCCGACGGTCCATGGGGCGACCAGGCCGTAGGAGTCGGCGACCATCCCGCCTGCCAGGGCCCCCAGGGGTATGGCTCCGTAGGCCAGCATGCGTCCGGCGCCGCTGACACGGCCCAGCAGTGCGTTGGGGGTCAGCCGCTGTTTGAGCGTGCCGGAGACGACGTTCCAGACCGACAGTGACGCCGAGCGGAGGGTGAAGAGTGCGACCACGACGAGGGCGCTGCGGCCCAGGACTCCGATGGCGAACCAGATGAATGGGCCTGCGAGCTGGACGGTGAGCGCTACTGCGCGTCCGCCGAAGCGGTCCACGAGCCGTTTGGATGCCAGGCCGCCCAGCACTCCGCCGACCGCCATCGCGGCCAGCAGCAGCCCGTAGCCGCTGTCACCCACGTGCAGTATGTCGCGGGCGAAGAGAACGAGTGTGGAAAGGGCCATGGTCTTGCAGAAGTTGCTGGCGGCCGCCATCAAGGACAGGTTGCGCAGTAGCCGGTGGCCCAGGAGGAACCGCAGGCCCTCGGCGGTGCCCGCGAACAGTGAGGCGGGGGCGTTCACGCGCTCCTGCCGGGGCAGTCGGCGGATGCGCAGGACGAGCAGCAGTGACGTCAGGAAGGTAAGGGCGTCGATCCAGAAGGGCAGTGGGAGCCAGAAGGCGAACAGGGCGGCGCCGAGAGGTGGCCCGGCGAAGTCCCGGGTGACTGATTCGGTTGCGATCTGACGGCCGTTGGCCGCTTCCAGCAGGTCTGACGGTACGACGTTGACCACCAGGGCCTGATTGGCGCCGCTGAACAGGACGTCGCCGGTCCCCACTCCGAACGCGAGTACGTAGAGGGGCCATACCTGGTGCAGGCCGAGGGTCGCGGTCAGTGCGATGCCGGCAACGAGCAGGCCCTGGCCGACCTGCGCCGCTACCATCAGCCGGCGGCGGTCGAAGCGGTCCACGATCGTGCCGCCGATCACGGCCAGCAGCAGCCATGGCAGTCCTGCGGCCAGCGTGATGCCGGAAATCAGCCGCGGATCGTCGGTGAGCCGGTGGGCCAGCAGGGGCAGAGCGGCCAGGAGCGCGCCGTCGCCCAGGGTGGAGACGGCGCCGGCCGACCACAGCAGGAACCAGTCACGTCCCATCCGGGGGCGCCGGTCCTGAGTCGGGGCGCCGGCCGATTCCGGCGCGGTGGTGGTCACTGTGTGTCTCCGTGGAACACGCCGGCTGTCCGTGTCGCGGGGTGGGCGGTGATGCCGATGACCGGGCTGAGGCCGGACGGCAACGCTCTCGCGTAGGTGCCCGCGTGTCCGGCGGGGGTGTAGAAGAGTCCCCAGGCCGTCTGCCACAGATGTTCCTGGCCGGTGGCCGGGTCGGTGACCGGCTCCGGGCGCGGGACCACACGGCGCTGCACCACGCACCCGGCTTCTGCGCCTTCGTGCAGGACGCGTCGCCAGTCGTCCACGGCGGTGTCCCAGCCTGCCACCACGCCGCGTCCGCCGAACTCCGCGTCGGGCTTGACCACCAGGTGTTCACGCTCGTGCCGGCAGTAGTCCATGAGTGTCGAGTCGCGCAGGTCTTCGGGGGCGCCCAGGCGTCGCGTCCACGGCAGGGTTCGCTCCACCACGGCCCGGTCCTCGGTGGAGAACGCCTGGGTGTGGCGGGGGTCGGACAGCAGTGCCATGCCGCGTTTGCCCGCGAAGAGCTCGCTCTCCATCGGTATCCACAGGGCGGCCAGTCCTTCACGGTGGGCGTGCAGTACAGGGGCGATCAGGTCCAGCCCGTCGGGTTCCGCCAGCACCTGCTCGGTGTTGAAGCACCGGAAGATCACATCGACGGGTGTCCCCGCCAGCGCCAGGCGGTTGCCCTGCAGCCGCAGGCCGTCCAGTTCTCCGATGTGGCACTCCAGGCCGTGTCGGCGCAGCATGGATCGCAGCGGCCGCCAGGCGGTGCCGTAGCGGGCCAGGCCGCCGGGTCCCTCGACGAGCGCGATCACCGGGTCGCGTCCGGGCGCCACGGCTGCTCCCGCTGTGCGAAGGGCTGTGGCCAGCTGTGCGCCGGTGTCGGTGTGTTGCAGTCCGTGGTGGTCGGCGAAGGCGGCGAACTCGGGGTCGCCGAGCAGTGCGCGGGGTATCTCGCCGGCGCGGTCGACACCGCCGACCGCGCTGGCGAGCCCGAATTCCAGCAGTCGGAAGGAGGTGCCGTCGTGGTACATGTCGGCCCGCCCGTACAGCGGTGGGGCGCCCCCGCCGCAGTGCCGGGCGAGTTCTGCTCGAGGTCCCTCGATGCCGGCTGCTGCGCAGTACCGGTCGAGGTCTCCGTCGAACAGGCGGTGCGGGAGTGAGGTGAGCAGGCGCAGCATGTGGTGTACGTCGTCGGCGAACGTTCGCAGCTGCCTGCGGTCTGCGAATACCGGGCGGGAGAGGAACTGCCCTGCCCAGTCTTTGAGTTCGGGGGCCTGTTCGGCGCGCTGCATGGCGTGTGCCAGTTGGCTTCCGGGGGTGTTGACGGCCTGTTGGTAGGCGTGTGTGAGGGGGTCGGTCGTCACGGTCCGATCCGCGGTGGTCGCGATCATGAGACGGGTTCCAGTCGGTGGTCGATGACGGTGGCGAACTTCCCGCTGACGGCGTCGCGGGGCAGGTCGCCCTCCTGGAGGCATTCCACGCGCAGGGCGAAGACGTCGAGGCCTGCGTCGAAGTCGGTCGTCTCTCCCAGTGAGGCGAAGCGTTCCAGCAGGTGGGAGCGCACCTTCTCGGGGTCGGGCTGGGGGTCGGACTCGGTGCGCAGCACCACTGTCTCCCGGTGTCCGTCGGACAGGATCTCCACTTGGAGGCGTGCGATGCCGAATGGTGTGAGGGCGTCGAGGAGTTCGCCGTGCAGCACGCGGCGGCCCATGATCTTCAGGAGGCCGTCGGAGCGGCCTGCATACTCCAGGACGGGGCCCGAGACGCCGCAGGGGCAGTGGTGGTGGCGGAGGCGGCCGTAGTCGCCTATGCGGTAGCGGATCAACGGGCCTTCGGTCTTCTGCAGGCAGGTGACCAGCAGATGGCCGAATTCTCCGTCGGGTACCGGTCGTCCGTCGTCGTCCACTGTCTCGATGAGGTTGTAGTCCTCGCACAGGTGGTGGAGGGAGCCGCCCATGGCGGCGCACTGGTAGCCGAGCTGGGCGCCGTCGTTCGCGGCCAGGATGCTGGAGATGATCTCGGTGCCCAGTTCGCGGCGCAGCCAGTCCTTGTCGGTCTCCGCCATGGGTGTGCCGCCGTAGATGACCTTTTGCAGCCGCAGTTGTGGCCGGCGTGCCTTGGCCTGGCGGAGCAGGGGCAGGAGCAGGGCGGGCTGTCCCAGTACGGCGTTGGCGGCGAAGCCTTCGCCGGTGAGCATCAGCAGGTCGTCGACGGTCACCAGCTGGCCGGTGGTGTAGCACTGCACCGGCATGAGGGAGAGTTCGCACACGGTGGTGACGAGGCCGCCGTACAGGCCGCCGCCGAAGAGGGTGTTGACCAGCCGGTCGCCTTCGGACAGTCCCAGTGCGTAGAACAGTGGGACTGCCTCGCGGACCATGTTGGCCCAGTCGCTGCGGGAGTAGACGACGTAGCGGGGTGTGCCGCTGGATGCTCCGCTGCGCAGTACTTCGCCGCTGGGGGCGGCGTCGGTGGACAGGCCGCTGCCGTGGGGCAGGGAGTGTGCTTCCAGGGCTGTTTTGTCCAGAACGGGCAGCGTGTTCAGGTCGGCGCGGCCGGTGATGGGGGGCAGTCCTGCGTAGTGGGTGGTGTGTGAGGCGCGTCGTACCAGGTAGCGGAGTTTGGCGTCGATCCTCGCGTCCGCCGCGTCCGCCGGTGTCTGGCTGCGGGCTGCGGGGAGGGATACGCCGTGGTGGTGTGTACGGCGGGAGAGCTGGCGGGTCCAGGCTGCGTCGCGGTCTGCGGCCCACAGGGCCCGTCCCAGTGCTTTCTCGTCCGTGACCAGGTTGGCGGGGAGGTGGATGCGTAGTGCCGACGGGTCGTCGTGCGCTGGTGTCACCAGCGTTTCGGATACGGCTGGGGTCTGGTGCGCCGTGCGGAGGCCGTCGGGCAGTAGTGCTGCGTCGGGGACGCGTATTGCTGTGCCGTCCGTCTCGCCGGTGTGGTCCGTGGCGTGGCCCGGCGGGAGGCGGTGGGTGCGGCCGCGCAGATCCTGCAGGAGTGCGTTCCAGAAGGGGATCCGGTTCGCGGGGGCGTGGACGACGACTGTGTTCCCGGTGGCCCAGCCCAGCAGCAGGCCCCGCAGGGTGTTTCCGGGGCGTATGTCGTCCAGCACGACACGGCCGACCGGTGACCATTCCACGACGTCGCCGGTGGCCGGCAGGGGCTGCCATGGGTACTGGCTCAGTCCGTCGAAGAGATCGTCGAGTGTCCGGGTGAGGGGGTCGGGGGCCAGGAGCAGGGCGAGAGGGGTCAGGTCGTGCTGTGCCAGGAGGGTGGCGAGGGGGCCGGTGGGTGCGGTGTCCAGTTCGGCGCGGGCGTCCTCGACGGCGAGCAGCAGGTCGGTGGGGTGGTGGATCACAGTGTTGTGCCTCCCTCGACCGTGATGGAGCGGGCGCAGTCCTCCAGGAATTCCCGCAGGAGGGCGGAGTCGTGGTGTGAGGCCTCTACGAAGACCGGTGTTTTCCATTCCTGGTAGGTGATCTCGGTGGGCAGGGGGGTGCCGGGGGCGAGGACGTGCAGGCGGTCCATGCAGGGGTGTTCGCGCAGCCGGCGGGGTACGGCGATGTTGTGGTCGCCGCCTGGTGGCAGGTGGTGGCCCGGAAGGACGAGCCAGCCGTGGTAGCGGCCGCTGGGCTGCTGTGCCGGGACAGGGTTGAGGCCGAGCCGGGCCGCGATTTCCCAGGACGGCAGGTGGACGCCGGTGTGCCGGTGGTGGGCGGTGATCACGCCGGCCCCTCCGACCCGATTGCCGATCTCCAGGAACACCAGGTCGTTGTCGGGTGTCTCGAAGAATTCGAGGTGCACGCAGCCGGTGGTGATGCCCAGGGTCTCCACTACCTGGGCGGCGAAGGCGTGGTGCCTGGGTTCGTGGGGCAGTTGGTGTGAGCCGAGTGGCTTGCCGTCGGCGAAGTCGACCGGTTTGCCGACGTATCTGCTGGTGACCAGGGAGGTCAGTGATCCGTCGCGGACTACGGCGTCGGTGTGCAGGATGTGTCCGTCGATGTGCTCCTCCAGCTGGTAGTCCAGCCGGTCCTGCAGTTTGCGGTATGCCGCCAGTGCTTCGCGGGCCGTTTCGTACACGCTCACGCCCTCGCTGGACGCGCCGCGGCGTGGCTTGAGTACGGTGCGTCCGCTCCACGGCAGCGGGCCGCAGGCGGGGGGGTGCGGCACGAATCGCGGTACCCGGATGCCGGATCCCTCCAGCGCCTGTTTCATGGTCACTTTGTCGCGGACCTGCTCCAGTTGTTGCAGGCAGGGGCCGGGCAGGGCGAGGTGCTCGCGTACCCGGTGGGCGAGGAGGATGCCGAACTCCGACAGTGAGAGCACATCGTCGTAGCCGTCGGCGCGGGAGGTACGGGCGATGATTGTGTCTGCGACGTCCTCGTCCTGGGGGATTTCCATCAGGGTGCAGGGCAGGTCGGTGGGAACGCGTGCGAGCATGCTGGCTGAACCGGCGTAGGTGATCTCGTGCTGGTGGTGGTCGAGTGCCCGGTGGTACTCGACCTTGCGGTAGGGCACCTGGTGAATGACGAGGATCTTCATGGTCGGTACTCCAGAGTCGTGACGCCCCAGGTGAAACCCATGGCACTGGTGGCCAGGAGGATGAGGTCGCCGGGCCGAAGGCGCTCCTGGTCGAGGAGGTCCCGGAGCGCGATCAGGGTGTCTGCCCCGCCCATGTGACCCAGCCGGTGGTAGTTGAAGACGCTGCGTTCCTCGGGAATCCCGAGAGCCTGCAGGAGCCGCAGGTGCATGGTGCGGTCGCCTTGGTTGATCAGGAAGTGGTCGATGTCGCCGGGTTTGCGGCCCAGGGAGGCGAGGCTGTCGTCGACGAGTGCGGTGAAGTTGTCGACGTAGGCCTGTGCCAGGCCCTTGCGGTGGGGGCCGCGGCGGATGATGACGTCGCCGTCACGGCGCTCGCCGTAGTAGTAGTCGCTCCAGCTGGGATCGGTGCGGGTGGCGGTGTGGAGGAGGGGGAGGATCCCCCCGTCACGCGCCAGCAGAACCGCTGCAGCCGCATCACCGAAATTGAAAAGTGCCTTGGAGCCGGGGTCACCCTGGTCCACCATTCTGCTGAGCCGGTCGGCTATCAGGACCAGGGCGTGGCCGTCGTCGCCCCTGCGGGTGAGCGCGTCGGAGGCGATCTGCAGTGCCGCGGTGCCGGCGTTGCAGAAGTTTGTCACTTCGAAGCAGTGCGCCGTCTCGATGCCGAGTGCGTGTGCGACCTTCGCGGCGGGCGACCAGAACGGCAGGTCCCACTCGCCGGAGCCCGCGAAGATCACCTGTTGTATGGAGGAGGCGGCGGCGGGTGACCGGTCGAGCAGCGCCCGTGCTGCGTCCAGCGCCAGGCGCCAGGACGGTTCGTTCTCGCCGAGGACGGGGAACGTCTCGCAGTGTGTGACCGCGCGGATCTCCTCGATGCCGAGACCCGACCCCGCGTGCAGTGCACGGACGCTCACCTGCGACGCGGGGTAGCGGATCTCGATGTCGGTTATGCCGCCCACTGATCAGCCGACACGATGCTGACGCGGTGGACGGTGCGCGAGACACCCGGCTCCACGGCGGTGGCCGCGTGGTAGGTGGTGGCGGTCTTCCACAGCACCAGGTCGTTGGGGGTCCAGCGGTGGACGTAGACGTGGTCCGGGTCCTGGATCAAGGAGTCGATGAGTGAGAAGAACTCCTCGTTCTCGTTGGCGTCGAAGCCCACCACGGAGTGCAGGTACTCGGGTGCGCCGTACAGGTACTCGTGGCCGCTGTCGGGGTCCTTGCACACCAGCGGGTGTTCCACCGGCGGGTGCTCCTGGGCGATGACGGCGCGCAGTTCAGCCACCGAGAGGCCGGCATGCTCGGCACGGATGCGGTAGCGCTTGGCGACCGAGTGCAGTGCCGTGCGCCCCGCGATGCGGGCCTTCCACTCGTCGGGAAGGCGGTTGTAGACGTCCACGGCGTTGGCGTAGAGGGTGTGGCCGCTGGTGCTGGGGGCGTTGACGCCGTGCAGCAGGGTGTAGGGGGCGGGGTCGGCGACGTAGCTGGAGTCCTGGTGCCAGAAGTTGCCTACGCGGGCGACGCCCACCGGCTTGTTCTCTCGCATTTCGTTGGAGGAGATCATGATCTCCTCGTGGTCGGGGTGCCGGTACCGGCTCATGAGGAAGGGGACCGGACGGCCGATGCGGCGGGCCAGTTCTATCTGCTCGGAGGGGGTGATCTGCAGGCCCCGCACGACGACGAGTTCGCGTTCGGCCAGGCGCTCGAGCACCGAGTCGAAGACCTCGTCCTGACGCAGGTCCTCGATGGTGGCACCGGTGATCTCGGTGCCGATGAACGGAGTGAGGTCACGCATGTCCATGGTGGGTTCTCCTGGGTAGTGGTCCGGTGGGCAGTGGTGCGGCGCACGGAAACGTGGTGCCGGCAACGGCCTGGCGGACGCTGCGGCGGGAACGGTTTCAGCTCTCGGACAGGCAGGTGCGCAGGGCACTGGCGAAGTCGTCGATCTGCTGGGGGGTGCGGAAGGGGGCGACGGTCACGCGGAACCGTTCCCCGCCCTTTGGCACGGAAGGGAAGTTGACGGGCTGTACATAGATCCCGTACTCGTCCAGCAGGCGGCGCGAGACCTGGCGGATGCGGGCGCCGCCGGGAACGAGCACGGGTACCAGGTGGCTGGGTGCGTCGATGAAGTCGATGTGCGCCCGGCGCAGGGCCTGTTTCATCCGTGCCGCGTTGCGCCGCAGGTCACGGCGGAGCCGGGCGTCCTGTCGGATGATCTCCAGGCTGGTGACGGTGGCGTCGAGGCTGGAGCGCGGAATCGTGGTCGTGAAGATGAAGCCCGGTGCGTGGGAACGTACGTAGTCCAGTGCGGTGTCGGGGCCGGCGACGTATCCACCGGTGGTGCCGACGGCTTTGCCGAACACGCCCTGGACGAAGGTGACCCGGGTCTCGCCGGTCTCCTCGCACAGGCCGGCGCCGGTGGGCCCGTTGGTACCGATGGCGTGGGTCTCGTCGAGGTAGGTCAGGGCGTTGTAGCGCTCCGCGAGGTCGCAGATCTCGCGCAGCGGTGCGTAGTCGCCGTCCATCGAGTAGACCGACTCGAAGACGATCAGTTTCGGGCGCTCGACGGGGTGGCCGGCCAGTGCCCTCTCCAGCTGGCCGAGGTCGTTGTGCGGGAAGACGTGTTTGTCGGCGCCGGTCCGGCGGATGCCTTCGATCAGTGACCGGTGGTTGAGAGCGTCGGAGAAGACCACCATGTCGGGCACTGCGCCGATCAGCGTGCTGAGTGTCTCCAGGTTGGCGATGTAGCCGCTGTTGAAGACGAGGGCGCGTTCCTTGCCGTGCCAGCTCGCCAGTGACGTCTCCAGTGCGACGTGGGCCTCGCTGGTACCCGCGATGTTGCGGGACCCCCCGTTTCCGGTGCCGTGGCGGAGGGTGGAGTCGACCTGCGCCTGGATGACTTGCGGGTGCTGGCTCATGCCGAGGTAGTCGTTGGTGCACCACACCTGAATGCGCCGGTCCTTGTGGATGGCGTGGCCGGGTTCGTCGGCGAGGTAGGAACACGCGACGAAGTCCCGGTAGAGACCGGCTGCGCGGAGCTGGTCGAGATCGTGTCGGAGCGTGTCGAACGCGGGGTGGGGGCGTACTTCGGCCAGGGCCGTGGTCATGCCGTTCCTTTCGCTGGCGGTCCGCTGGGCAAGGAGAGTCACGGCCAGTCGATTTCGCCAGTGGTGGTGTCCTGGGCGGCGGCTGCCGACGCCTCGTGCTGCGGACTCGTCGCGTAGGCCGCGTGACCGCCGGCCTGAACGATGACGAAGAGGCCGAGAGCGATCAGTACACGCCGTACACGCTGGCTGGATCTCATGGTGTTTTCTCCCGTTGTCTGTTCCGGGTCTGCGTCGCAGGTCCCGAGCCCGGCGGACTGCCGGACAGGGCGCTCACGAAACGTGTTCGCTCCGTTGCCCTCGATGAGGAACCTAGACCGCCGAATCGACCGTTGGCAACCCATGCCAAAAGATTGTCCAACTTGGCAACAACCTAGGGAACTGTGAATAGCTACACCCAGAGCGTGACCATGGGCGGCCCCGGAGGAGGCGGCGAGGATCCTGGGTTGCCAAGACAGAGACAGCAAGTTGCCAATGCTGCGCCAGTCGATTAGCCTGAGTGACTCCACAATGCGACTCAAAGGGGAGCCTGCATGTGCACGGCGCACCTCACCCGGCGCACAGGTGTAGCGGCCGGGCCGGGCAGCCGTCATCTGCAGATGCCCAGAAGCGAGGGGCCCCAATGGTGAACGAAGATCGTGGTGCCGCACTCCACCCCGTGGTGGCACGAACGGTCCACTCCTGGGGGCAGCCGGGCTTCGGGCGAAGACTGAAGTCGTTGCGCGTCGAACGCGGCCTCTCGCAGAAAGCGCTGGCGGGCGAAGGCATGTCCACGGGATACCTCTCACGGCTGGAGCGCGGCGAACGCCCGCCCACCGAGAGGGCCGCGACCTATCTCGCCGACCGACTGGGCGTCCCTGCCCGGGACTTCGAAGAGCCGGCCATGCTCGCCGCCCCGACCGACCTGCCGTCCCTGCTGGCCACCGCGGCATCCACCACCGAGGCCGACGTTCCCCAGCTCACCCGGTCCCTGCGCGAAGCACTGGGCTCGGACGAGAACCACAGCCCCGAGCTTCGCTGGCAGGCGCTCTGGCTGCTGGCACGGTACGCGGGCCGAAACGGCGAACACGAGGAGGAACTGCAGCACCTGCGTGAGCTCACCGAGCTCAGCGACGGACTGCCCCGTCCCGAACTACGCGTACGGGCCCGCACGCAACTGGCCCGATGTCTGCGCGGCTCGGGGCAGGTCCAGGAGTCTCTGCGCTACGCCGCGGGGGCCGCCCGGACAGCCGCCGAGCATGACCTGCCTGCCCACGAGCGCGTCAGTGCCCTTCTGGCACTGGTATCGGCCGAGGCCGAGGCCGGGCGGCTGCCGGAGGCAGCGGCACACGCCGACGAACTCCTGGAACTCGCCCCGCAGACCTCGGGCACACTGCCGGCAGAAGCGCGGTGGACATGTGCCATGGTCCGGGTCCGCCAGGGAGACCACACCACCGCCCTGAAACTCCTCGAAGAAGCGCTCGCCGGCCTCGACAGCCACGACGATCTGCTGCTCTGGCTTCGCCTGCGCATGGCCGCCGCATCCATGTACCTCCAGATCAATCCGCCCCACACACACGCCGCGGCCGAACGCCTGCGGGAAGCGGAGATGGTCATCGGCCTCGTGGGGACCGAGCGGCACAAGCAGGAGCTGCTCTCCCTCCGTGCCCGCCTGGCATTCGACGAAGGCCGCCTGGACGACGCCCGCACACTGTGCCGGCGACTGGAGAAGAACAATCTGCAGCTGAGCTTCCGCGACCGCATGCGCCTGGACATCCTCCGGTGCCGCCTCATGATGATCGACGGCGATACCGACCGCGGCGTGGCCCGCCTCCAGGCCCTCGCCACCGAAGCCCGCGACGCCCTCAACATCGACCTGGCCGCCGACATCTGGCGTACCCTCGCCGAAATTCTCGGCGCCCGGACGGCCCCGCACGCCCGGTGAAAACCGGTCCGCTGAGCCGCCGTCACCCGACAGGACCACCCGCCCCCTGCTGTTCCGGACACGCGGTTCAGCAGGACCGGCCATGAATCACACAGGCTGCCTTCAGCTCCGCAACGTAACGTACGGATGATCTAGGTCCGGACGGGACCGCGGACCCAAGCTCTGCCCGGCATCGGCGAAGGGCCGGCGGTCACGCCGGCCGGGCTCCGGTCGCGGCGCAGCGTCAGTCCGCTTTCAGCGCCGCGACGGCACCGCTGCCGCCGCCGGGACGATCCGGGGCGGCGAGGGCGCCGTCACCAACGTCCTGGCCCGCAACGACTAGTGGCACGTGTGCGGTCCCGGCGCCGTCCCCCTCCCCCGGCTCCCGAGGTCGTCGCAGCGGCCCTTTGCGAGGCGCGGCCACTGACCGATGGGGCGTCCGCCCGACCGGTCCGATACGGGTGGCCAGCCCGGCGGGCCGCCCTGCGTCCGCACGTTGGAGCACTGCTGGGGCCAGCCGGCGGGCGAGTCCTCCCAGCCTTCCTGCCGTCCGTAGGCGGTGAGGTCCATCAGCGCGTAGCTGTAGTCCATGGTCTGCACGCCTCGGCGTGTGGTCCAGTACGTCTCGAACACGCGGTCGCCGTCCCGCAGGTAGCACACCAGGTGGAACAGGCCCAGCCGGCGTCCCACCAGCAGCGCGTCGAGGGAGGGCTGCGCCGAGTACCAGGGCATGTCCCAGCCCATGAAGTCGCGGTAGCGGACGCTCTCGTCGTACGACGCCCGGGGCTCTCCCCCGCCGGCGGAGACGTTGCGCCCCTGGCAGAAGACCGCGTAGGTGATGTCACGGGAATGCAGGTAGGACAGCTCGGTGACGTGGCTGGTGTAGAAGGTGCAGCCTTCGCACTGCTCGGGTGCGGGCCGGCCCGGGTTCCACATGAAGTAGTAGGCGATGAGCTGTCGGCGTCCTTCGAACGCGTCGAGCAGGGTCAGCGGCCCACCGGGTCCGATCAGCCCGAGACTGGCGTCCACCTCGACCATCGGCAGCCGCCGGCGGGCCGCTGCGATGGAGTCGCCTTCGTGGGTATGTGCCTTCTCCCTCACGCGCAGCGCGTCCACTTCGGCCTGCCAGGCGGCCCGTTCGACGACCGGGGGCAGCGCGGGGCTGGCGTCGCCGGGGGCCGGCGTCGCGGTGGACTTCGAGTCATCGTTCATGATCGCCTCCGTCTGCGTACGGCTGTACGGGGGCCACGCGGCTGCGCCGGCAGTGATGGATCCTGGCGCCGGCCGAGCCGGGCCGGGCTGTGCCCCCGTGCTCCCTTCTGTCTCTTCGGCCGTTGCGGCGACGGGCTTGAGATGCGCGCCGTATCCGGAGCGTCCCGGGAGGGGCAGCGGGAGGGCCGCCGCGGGGCCGCGGCCCGCGCTGTTCCCGCCCGCGGCCGCTCGTTCACGCCCGTACGTCATCCCAGGTGCCTGGCGCGTGTCCTTTCGACGGCCGGGGACGAGCGGCGGGAGAGGCCGGGGACCATGGTGCGCACATTGCCGGACGACAACGGGCCGGGGCCGCGCGGGGCGCCGGCGGGCTGGTCGGGACTCATGAGGGCTCCGAGGGCCATGCCGAGCTGGAAGCGGTTGTCCACTCCGAGGCGGTCCATCAGGGAACGCAGGATGTTGGTCACCGTCCGGGGGCTCACGCCGAGCCGGCTCGCCGCGCTGGAATCGGTGCAGCCCGCCCGGAGGAGCGCGATGAGTTTGCGCTGGCGTTCGTCGAGGTGCAGTGCCTGGGGGTGCGGGCGGCTCCTGGCAGCGTTTGCCCCGAGTGTCCAAAACCGCGCAGGGACCGCACTGGAGATCGTGTTCTGAGCTGTCACTGCCTCACGTCCTTCGGGTAGGCCATCGACTCGCTCACCGTGGCAGGCAGCGATCGCCACCCGATCCGCGCCGGATCAGCGCCGGATCAGCGCGGAATCAAAGACGTCCGGTCCGTGTCTGCTCGGCCCGGCGTCACGAGGTGTGGAGCCGCCCGGTCATGACAGGGGCGGTGTGCCGGGCGGGGCGGAGCCGCCGAGTGCGGTGAGGGACAGGGGCTCGGCGGCCGTGGGCATGCGGTCGATGCGGGCGCGGCGGGCCAGTTCCACGAGGTCCTTCGGGGTGAGAGCGTCGAGCCGGTGGCGGGCTGCGTCCAGCAGGGCCGCGGCGGTGTCCTCCACGTCCTGGTCGCTCAGCGGCAGCCGTTGGCGGGTGACGCCTTCGCCGATGCCCTCGCCGAGTGCGGCCGACAGGTCGGCGGTGGCGACCTCGCGGACGGTCAGCGAGAGGTGCACGGAAAGGCCTTCCTGGCCGGTGGCCCGGTGCGCGAATCCGCGGGGTACGTAGAGGACGTGTCCGGGGCTGAGGACGTGGTCGGCGATCTGCGCGGGCTGCGGCTCGTCCGCGGTGATGCGTCCGGCGTGCCAGTCGGCTCCGGCCGGTCCCTCGTGGACGGCCCAGCGCTTGGACCCGGCGATCTGGAGGACCAGTACGTCGGCGTCGTCACGGTGCAGGGGCAGCCCGGGGCTGCCGGCCGGGGTGATGAAGCAGAAGGACTCGATGGGCCGGCCCATCTCCTGCGCCAGTGCGGTGATGAACTCCCTTGTCGGGGCGTGCCATTGGTCGAGACTGCGCAGCAGCAGCGTGGCGCCCTCGTCCAGCAGGGTGCCGATCTTTCCGGTGTCGACGAAGCCGTCGGGCTTGTCCCGGGCGACCGTACGGCTGGTGGTGTAGTGGCGTCCGGAGAGCATCTTGCCGTCCGCCCACATCTCCGCATAGGGCGTGCGCAGGAATCCGGTGGCCAGTGCGGTATCGACGTCTTCGAGGGTGAGGGGCGGGGCAGGAGCGGGGTCGGGGGTGAACACTGCGGGGTGGCGGCGCCAGTGGGCGGCGAAGAAGTCGCGGACGTCGCCGACCCAGGGGGCGAGCAGGGATTCGGTCACGGTGGTGGGCTCCTTGTCAGCGGGTTGTGGGGTTGGGTGGCGGGCCGGTCGCTGCCGCCCGCGGCGGCGCGTGCGGCCGGCGTGCCCGGGTCAGCCGGGGAGGGCCGCTTGCGGCCACTGCCGGCAGGCGGCGTCCACCAGTTCCGGGGAGACGACCGGCCCGTCGACCAGGAGGAACCCGCCGACCGGGCAGCGGACCATGGTCAGGCCCTGCCGCTCCTCGACCACCGTGCGGGGCAGGGCCGGCCCGCGGCCGAGGAAGAATCCGTAGCGGGTGCGTGGTGCGCGGTCCGCGCCCGTGCTGCGTCGCGCTGTCTCGGCGGCCGCCGGTTGTGCCAGGTCCTGGGCGAGCCCGGCTGCCGCCCGGCATCTCAGCTGTGGTACGGCCGCCACGGCTTCGGCCAGGCGCAGGAGTTCCGGTGCGAGCCGCCACTGCGCTGCCGCCCGCAGCAGCGCGGGGCGGCCCGCGTCGCCGGTCGCGTCCATCAGGACAGCGGCGTCCAGAACGTCGCGTCCGCGCGGTTTCTGCTGGAACAACTCCTCCGCGATGCACAGGAGTTGTGTGGCCTCGGGGTTGTCGGGGTGTCCCGGGCGCAGGGGGACGGTGGAGTTGTCGCCGGTGAAGGCCGCGGTGACGAACTCCGCGGCGTAGGGGTATTCCAGGTCGGACTCGGGGGCCGGCCAGGTCAGGGCGACGGCCCAGTCGCGGCGGCCGGGGCTCTCCAGCAGGCTCATCGCCGGCTCGGCGCCGGGGCGGGCCGCGTCGACGGCGGCCACGGCCGCCCACAGCTCGTCCTCGTCCGGTATCAGCAGGTCGACGTCGTGGCTGGTGCGCAGGATGCCGTCCGGGTAGCAGTGTTCCACCGCGGCCCCCTTGAGGACCGTGAGGTGCGCGTGCTCGGCTGCGATGCCGGTGAGGTGTGCGTATTCGGTGCGGCGGGCGTTCGCGGCGGCCAGCTGGGCCTTGCCGGTGGCGCCCAGTCTCAGTCCCTGCGCGTGGACGAGGGTGAGCACCGTGGCGGCCAGCCGGTTCGTGCGGGGCTGGGCGCGTTCAAGTACCAGGCCGGGCAGGATGTCGGGGCGCAGTCCCATGACCGCCCGGACGGACTCCAGCGACAACTGCACGTTTACTCCCGGGAGTCGTTGAGGGGGCACGCCGTGCGCGGGCCGGAGCCGCATCGCTCCTGCCCGTCGGGCGGGAAGTGGAGCGGGGCGTGGAGATATCGCACCGTAACAGCGGAGCACCGTGTGCGATGCGTTTCTTTTCCGTATTCAGCAGGGATATGGCGGGCCGCCCGGATGCAGATTTCGTGATTCAGAAGATTCCTTGCCGACCGCAAGTCGTGACGGCTAGCTTCCTTCTCGCACCACCAGTAATACCGGAATCAAACAAGGAGTGATCATGACGAACCACGCCTCGATCCTGCGTCCGCGTCTGGACAAGATCAAGCCGCAGGACCGCTGAATCACAGCCCGATGAACGGAATGCCGCCACCTTCGGGTGGCGGTATTCCCAATTGGCAGGGAATTTCCTTCCGAGGAGTCAACTGTGGACCAGTACAGGACGATCGACAACGAGATTCCGGTCGTCGCGCAGATCGATGAGCGTCTGCACACGACCACGATCTGTCTGGCGTCGAAATATGGCGCCCGGCATGATCCGCAGGGGCAGTGCGGGGCCGCCCATCTGCTGGAGCATGTGCTCATGTCGGCTCCGGTGGGCTCCGTGTCCTCGCTCAGTGAGCACGTCGAGCGCCTGGGCGGATATGCGAACGCCGAGACCGGTCCGGACCGGATGCTCTTCTACGCCCAGGTCGGCGCCGACGACGCGGACGATGTCGCCCGTCTGCTGCAGCAGGCGGTTCTCGAGCCGCGGTGGCAGGAGCGCGTGGTGGAGCAGGAGAAGCGCGCGGTCTTCCAGGAGCTGGCGGCGGGGGCGGCCGATCCCAGTGATGTGGTCCAGGACGCCATCCTCGCCGACCTGTTCCCCGGCCACCCGCTGGGCCGTCCCGTCGGCGGGCTGAGCGCGGACGTCGAGGCCCTGGACGCCGCAGCGCTGGCCGCCGCCCACGCGGAGCGCCTGCGGAATGCGGCGTTGTCGGTGGTCGTGGTCGGGCCGCGTATCCCGGAAGCAGTCGATCCGGCGGCCGCCGGTGTGAGCGCCTCGGCCTTCGCCTCGCTCGCCACCCTGCCGGTGGCCTCGTCCCCGGTGCCCTCGCTGGCCCCGTCCCCGCCGCCGGCCTGGCCGGACGAGTTCGCCTGGCTGTGTGTGGGGGCGCACTCGGTGCACAACCACGACCCGCGGCGCCCGCACTACAACGTGCTCGCCCAGCTCATGGGTTCCAGCCCCTCGTCGTTGCTGTACCGGCGGCTGCGGGGTGAGGCGGGACTGGCGTACTCGTTCCAGGCGTGGAACCGGGGGTACGGCGAGAGCGGTGCGTGGCGGGTGATGGCCGGGGTCGAACCGGGCAACGGGGAGACCGCGCTGAAGGTCATCCGCGACACCCTGGAGGAGCTGGCCGAGCGGGGGCCGGAGCCCGAGGATCTGGCCTCCGCCCGACGGCAGGCCCAGATGCGTATCCTCACCTGCGTCGACACGCCGCTGGAGTGCGCCCGGTTCCTGGCGATGCGCAGCGGTGGGCCGGCCGGCTGGTCGCCGGGCGCGGAGGTCGATTTCATCGGCCGGATCAGTGCGGTCGATGTCCGGTCCGCGGCCCGGCAGGTGCTCGGCGGTCTGCGCACGGTCGTCCGTCCGGAGGCGAAGTGAGCTCCGTCGTGTCGTACTTGGAGCGGGCGGCCGAGGCCGGGCTGGCCGGTGAAGTGTGCGGGCTGCCCTATGTGGCGGACCGCTACGACGACCCGTTCACCGGGGTGCACCAAGTCCTCGTCGAGTACTGCGCCCCCGGCCTCGTGGCTCCGCACGGCCGCCTCGGCGCCCTGCTGGGGTCTGTGATGGAGCGTCATCCGCTGGCCGGGCGGGTGCTGTTGCGGGTGGCGGGTGCGGGGGTCCTGCCGGCGCCCTGGCAGCGGCGCACGACGTACATCGAGTACGGCGGCGGTGACCGGCAGCCGTCTGCGGGCGCCGTCACGGTGCGCCCGGCGCGGGCGGCGGACGATCCGCTGGTCCACCGGTGGCTGGTGTGCGCGTTCCGTAACTCCTATCCGGGCCAGGTCATCGATCCGCAGCACGCCGGTATCACGTCTCTTCTGTCGGCTCCCGGCCGGCGGTCCTTCATCGCGGAGGTGGCCGGTGTGCCGGTGGGTCACGGCACGGTGCTGCTGGGCGAGTCGGACGAGATCACGGGTGAGCCCTTCGCCGAGCTGGTGGACATTCTGATCGATCCGCCGGAGCACCGCAGGGCGGCCACCGGCGCACTGGTGTCGGCTGCTGCCGCGGCCGGCGGGGATCTGCCGCTGCGTGGGCACGTGGTCCATCCCCGGGACGGCGCCGGCGGCGCGCGTGCGGGGCAGGTGCTGGGCGGCCTGCTGCATGCCGGCTGGCACATCGCCCACGGCTTCTGGGACCGGGACCTGACGGCGGTGCCCGCCGCTGGGGGCGGTGCGGCCGACGGTATGAGGAGGCAGTGTTGAACGCCGTAGTCACCCAGGACCTCAGCCGCCATTACGTCGAGCGCCGTTCGGGGTCCCAGCGGGAGGTCACCGCCCTGGAAGGGGTCGCTCTCACGGTGGAGAGGGGTGAGGTGCACGGTCTGATCGGCCCGAACGGGGCCGGCAAGACCACCCTGTGCAAAATCCTCAGCACCGTGCTGGAGCCGTCGTCGGGCCGGGCGAGCGTTCTGGGCCTGGACGTGGTGCGCGAGGCGCGCGCCGTGCGCCGGTCCATCGGCCTGGTCTTCGGCGGTGACCGGGGCCTGTACGGCCGGCTCAGTGCCCGGGAGAACCTGCAGTTCTGGGGTTCCATGTACGGGGTGGGAGGCAGTGAACTGCGCCGCCGTGCGGATGAGTTGCTGGAGCGTGTGGGGCTTGCGGAGAGGGCCGGCTCCCGGGTCGACACGTTCTCCCGGGGGATGAAGCAGCGCCTGCACCTGGCCCGTGGGCTGATCGGTTCCCCGCAGCTGCTGCTGCTGGACGAGCCGACGGTCGGTATGGATCCGGTGGCCGCACTGGACTTCCGTACCCTCATCGACGAACTGCGCGCGGAGAACCGCACGATCCTGCTGACCACGCACGACATGGCGGAGGCGGCGGCGGTCTGCGACCGGGTCACGCTCATCGATCACGGGAAACTGGTCGTCACCGAGAGCCCGGCGACCATCGGCCGCCTGGTCACCCGGTTCGAGCGGATCACGGTCCGCCAGGCCGCGCCCGGTCTGCTGGACCTGGTCCGGGATCTGCCGGGTGTGGCGGGCGCCGAGTGCGACGGCGACACGCTGTCGCTGGAGACCGACGGCGGCGAGGCCACCTCCGCGGCGCTTGCGGTACTGGTCGGCGCGGGCGCACGGCACATCAGCACCTCCCACCCCGGGCTGGAGGAGGTCTACCTGCACCTGGTGGGCCGGCGGGGAATGACGGTGACACCGTGAGTCTGTTCCTCGTCTCCCTCCGGTTCCAGCTGCGCCTGGCCCCGCGCTCCCGCAGCGCGCTGCAAGTCTGGTTCACCGCACCGCTGTTCACCACGATCTTCCTGTCGATCGCCGAGCACGCGCACCGGCAGGACATCACCTCGTACGCCGTGGTGGCGCCCACCCTCATGGGGCAGTGGGCGCTGACGCTGGGCGTGGCCGGGGAGATCATCACCGATGAGCGCAACCAGGGCACGCTGGAGGGGCTGACCGCCACTCCGGGGCGGCTGTCCGTCGTCGTCGTGGGCCGGATCTGCGCCGTGAGCCTGATGGGTCTGGTGGCGATGGCGGAGTCCTGGACGGTGGCGGGTGTCTTCTTCGGCCGGTGGATCGCCGTGCCGCACCCGGTCGTCCTGGCGCTGGGGTCGCTGGCCACGGCCGCGGCGATGGCGGGCACGGCCAGTATCCTCTCGCCGCTGTTCGTGCTGATCCCGACCGCCCGGACGGTGCAGAACACCCTCAACTATCCCGTGTTCCTGCTCAGCGGGGTGCTGGCGCCGGTCAGCACCCTGCCGGCCTGGATCCGGCCGGCCTCCCACGTGGTCTTCCTCAGCTGGAGTGCCGATCTGCTGCGCCGGGCCCTGTCGGGGGCCGCCGTCGACCACGTGGCGGGCCGGATCGCCATGATCGCCGTCCTGGGCATGGCCGGCTACCTGACCGGTGCCGTGCTGCTGGCCCGCGTGCTGCGCCGGGTCCGCAGAACCGGCACCCTCAGCCACTCTTGAGAGGCCACCCGATGTACTTTCCGAGCGCCCGGCTCATCCGGTCCGGGTTCCGCAACGCGGTCGCCGATTTCAAGGCGACGTACACGTGGCGCAGTTGGCTGTTCGCCTGGCTCGGCCGGATGCTGGCGCAGGTGGTCTTCTTCACCGGCCTCGGCCGCGCCATCGGCTCCCCCGGCGAGGTCGGCTTCCTGGTCCTGGGCAACGCGATGATGACGTGTGTGATCGACGCGATGGCGGTGGTGGCGACCACGAGCGGGGAGCGCCGCGCGGGCACCCTGTCGCTGCTGATCGCCTCGCCGTCCGACCCGGTCTGGGTGCTGTTCGGCCGCAGTCTGCACTGGCCGGCGAGCGGGGTGGCGACGTCGGTCGTGGCGCTGTTCGCCCTGGGGCCGCTCTACGGGATCCGCTGGCAGGCCGCGCAGGTGCCGGTGGCCGTGGCGCTGGTGTTCCTGACGGCATTGGGCACGTACTGCGTCGGCCTGTTTTTGGCGATGGCGGTGCTCAACGTCCCGCAGTGGCGCAACGTGGTGTCCAACTGCGCCTATCTGGCCATGATGGCGTTCTGCGGGGTGCAGGTGCCGGCGTCGTTCTGGTCCCCGGCCGTGCGGGTGGCCGCGCAGGCGGTGCCGCTGACCCACACGCTGTCGGCCCTGCGGCTCGTGGTCGGCGGCGCACCGCTGTCCGCCGTGGCCGTGGAGGCGGCGCCCGCGCTGCTGTGCGCGGCGGGCTGGCTGCTGGCGGCGTTCGGGGCGTTCCACTGGATGGTCTCGGTCCGCGCCCGCCGCTTAGGCTCCCTCGATCTGTCGGCCTGACCCGCCGCGCGGCCGGCCGGGTTCAGCGCGGCCGGCAGCCGCAGGCAGTCCCCGGGTCCGGGCAGTGCGCGGCCAGGGAGCGGGCCAGGACGGCCGTTGCCTCGTCGACGGCGGCGGCGTAGGCGTCCCCACCGGTACGGGCCGCCGGATCGAGTCCGAGGTCGAGTACGACGCGGTGTCCGCCGCTGCGAGCGCAGGTGAGCCGGCAGCGGTTCAGCGACAGCGCGACCTGCGGCGGGGTGTGCGGTATCGCCTCGTGGACCGCGCGGCACAACGCCGCCTCGGCCGCGGCCTGCTGGGCGCCGTCGCGCGGGAGCACGCCCACCCGGCGAAGGGCGGGCTCGGGGCCGTCCTGGCCGTAGGCATGGCCCTGGCAGCTGTCGTACGTGGTCAGCCGCCAGGCGCCGGTGGTCAGGATGTTCACCAGGGGCCAGACCCCGGGCTCGATCGCCTCCCGCCACCGCGGGTGGTGCGGGTCGAGATCGTCGGCCTCCTGGATGCCCGTCAGGCCGACGGTGTTGACGTTGCCCGCGCTGCTCACGTGCAGCCGCGCTTGGGGGCGCCAGGCCGCCGGGTCGTCCCACCGCGCGAGGAAGGCCGCGATGTCCGGCATCACGTTGGGTTCCCGCCGGCGCACACCGATCAGCCGGCAGGAATCCGGTGCCGCCGCAAGCGCGTCCTGCGGGGAGTGTGTTTTCTCGGTCATGAAATTCCTCCGTGCGGAGAATGAGAATTTTTCGGGCCATCCTAACGACGCAGGCCGCACGTGTTGTCCGCACCGGGCGCCGGGGTTTGCGCTTTCCGGCAGAATCCGCGGCCTACGGGGCCGCCCCGTTTCGCATACCCGCAATTTCTTCGACATCGGGCGGGCGGTACCGGATTCTCTTGGCAGGGCTGCGTCCGGATCCGGACGCACACGTACCCCTCCAACGGAAGGAACCCGGCTGTGAGAGCACCGTACGATCTCGCCGTGGTCGGTCTGGGCTATGCCGGTCTTCCGCTCGCGATGGCCGCCTCCCGGGCCGGCCTGCGGGTCGCGGGCCTGGACACCGACGCGGAGCGGGTCGCCCGGCTGAGTGCGGGCGGCAGTTACGTGGACGACGTTCCCGCCGGCGAGGTGGCCGGCGCCCTGGCGGCGGGGTTCACCGCGACGACGGACCCGGACGTGCTGGCCGGCGCCTCGGCGATCGCCATCTGCGTGCCGACACCGGTGCGCGACGAGCAGCCGGACCTGACGGCGGTCACCGACACGGTCGGGCTGATCGCGCCGCGCCTGCGGCCGGGGGCCCTGGTCGTGCTGGAGTCCACGACCTACCCGGGGACGACCACGGATCTGCTGCTGCCGGTGCTCGCCGCGGGCGGGCGGACGGTGGGCAAGGACTTCTTCCTCGCCTACTCGCCGGAACGTATCGACCCCGGCAACCCGGCCTACCGGCTGGACAACACGCCGAAGATCGTGGGCGGTGTCACCCCCGAGTGCGCACACGCCGCCTCCGCGCTCTACGAGCCGCTGGTGCAGAAGGTCATCAGCGTCAGCACGCCCGCCGCCGCCGAGACGGCAAAGCTGCTGGAGAACACCTACCGGCAGGTCAACATCGCGCTCGTCAACGAGCTGGCGGTCTTCTGCAACGGCATGGGAATCGACGTCTGGGAGGTCGTCGCCGCCGCGGGCACCAAGCCGTTCGGCTTCCAGTCCTTCCACCCCGGCGCCGGCGTCGGGGGGCACTGCATCCCGGTCGATCCCCGGTATCTGGCCTTCCGCGGCCGGAGCGTGGGCAGTCCGCTGCGCATCGTCGAAGTAGCCCAGGAGATCAACGACGCCATGCCCGGCATCGTCGTCGAGCGCATCACCCGCATCCTGAACGACCAGCGGCGCAGTGTCCGTTCGGCCCGGGTGCTGCTGCTCGGCGCCACGTACAAGCCGGACATCGCGGACGACCGGGGTGCGCCCCTGGTGCCGGTCGCCGAGCGGCTGCACCGCCTCGGTGCCCGAGTGGCCTTCCACGACCCGTACGTGGAGCGGGCCGATGTGGCCGGGCTGACGCTGCGGTGCGAGGAGTCGCTGGAGGACGCGGTCGCGCGGGCGGACCTCGTGGTCCTGCTCCAGGCGCACCGCGAGTACGACGTCGTCACCCTCGCCGACCGTGCCGGCCTGTTCTTCGACACCAGCGGCCGTGCGGCCGGCAGCGGGGTCACTCTCCTGTGAGCCGCCCGCTCACGGAACGACTCCTTTCGTTCCTGCCCGCCGCTGCGGCGGGCAGGAAAGGAGTTTTCCGTGTTCCCGCATCCTGCATCCCGCATCCCCGAAATGCGGAAAACAGAACTGCGGCAATCGGAAATTTCAGCGGCCGGAAATCATTGCCGCGCCCCGAGACGCATTGCTAATTTCGTGTGCAGCGGAAGGGAATTGCCTTCCGGAGAGAATGGGAGAGGAAAGATGTCGCAGTCCCAGAACGCCGAGTTCGAGTTCGACTCCTTCGTCGACGCGGTCAAGACGTACGGCCTGGAGGCGGTCAGCGCCAAGGACACCGCCCACTCGTCCGCGGTCTCCGTCCGCCCCTGGCAGCACGTTGAGGAGCAGCTCGGCGGCGGCACCGTCGCCCGCTGATCCGGGCCCCCCGATAACCCGCGGGGGCGGCCGGTCCCATCCGGCCGCTCCCGCGGGCGCGGTCCCCTCCACCCACGGCACGGACACGAGGCAGGTATGTCAGCGAACCGCAATCCGGCAGGCACCGGGCCCGATCATGCCGTCGAGGCGGACACGGTCATCCTCGGCGGCGGTCTGTCCGGTCTCGCCGCCGCGTCCGGTCCCGGTGATGAGGCCGTGGTCCTGGAGGCGCAGGACCGCCCCGGTGGCCTGGTGCGTACCGAGCGGATCGGTGACTACTGGTTCGACCATGTCATCCATCTGCTGTACTTCAGCCATCCGGTGGTCGAGGAACGTGTCACCGCCCTCCTGGGCGATGTCCTGCAGCCCTGTCCGCCGGTCTCCTGGATCGAGACGAGTGCGGGCGACACCCGCTTCCCCATCCAGCTCAACCTCGCCGGCCTGGAACCTGCCGCGCGCGCGGCCTGCCTCACCGACCTGGAGGCCGCCCATGAGCGGCCGCTGCCGGCGGCCGATTACGAAAAGCTGCTCCTCAACGCCTTCGGGCGCTCCCTGTGCGAGCTGTTCTTCTTTCCGTACAACCGGAAGCTGTGGCGGCGTCCGCCGTCGGAACTGTCGGCTTCCGGTTTCCACTGGAACCTGACCCGGCCGAGCGTCGCCGACGTCGTGCGCGGGGCCGATCCCGGTCGTGAGGTGGCCCAGGGGTACAACTCCCGCGGCTGGTACCCGCGTCCGGCCGGCCCGGGGCGGCGGGGCATGGAGGTGCTGAGCCAGGCTCTGGCGGCCCAGGTTCCCGGACTGCGGCTGCGCCATACCGTCGAAGGCATCGATCCGCTCTCGCGCACCGTCACCGCCCGCACCCCGCAGGGCACGGCCCGGTTCCGGTACGTGCGGGACTGCGTCTCGACGCTGCCGCTGCCGGTCACCGTGGCGCTGTGCAGCACGGCCCCGGCGGACCTGGTGGAGCGCTGTGCCGCGCTGCCGCGCAACCGGGTGCGTTCGGTGGCGCTCGCGGTCCGCGGTCCGCGCCCGGCCGGCACCGGTCACTGGCGGTACTACACGCGGGAGGACGTGCCCTTCACCCGCCTGGTGTTCATGACGGAGTTCGATCCCGGTATGGCACCGCCGGACGGCTGGGGGCTGCTGGCGGAGGTCGTCGAGCGGGCCGAGGAAGCGCCCTGCTCCGACAGCGCCCTCATCGAGCAGGTGATCACCGGGGTCCGCGCCGTAGGCCTGCTGAGCGAAGCCGATGAACTCGTCGCCACCCGGGTTCTGACCTGTGACCCCGGCTATGTGGTCTTCACCCCCGAGAGCCGTGCGGTGACCCAGGAGGCGACGGCGTTCCTGGCGCGCGAGGGCGTCACCGCCCTGGGCCGCTACGGCACCTGGACCTATTCGTCGATGTCCCAGGTCATGGAGTCGGCGTTCGCCTGGGCGGCGAACCGCTGACCCGCCCCCCCCTTTCTGCCCCGCGCGAGCGATTGCCGCGCACCTCACACGACGCCGCAGGCCAGGCGCGACGGCCCGGACGGGCGGCGGGAATGGACACACTGATGCCGTCAACCACCACCAGCCACCGCTTCTTCGTCATGGAAGGCATCGACGGGTCGGGGAAGACCACGACCGGCGGGCTCATCGCCGCGCACGTACGCGGCCGGGGCCACCGGCTGTCCCGTATCGGCCAGCACTCCTGGCTGGACCCGCAGGCGGCGCGGAAGATCATCACCGTGCGCGAGAACGAGGAACACGCGTACAGCCCGCGGGAGATCGCCGACGCCTACTTCACCGACCGCCGGCTCCAGGCCGCGGCCGTCGGCCGGCTCCTGCGGGACCGCAGCGTGCTCAGCGACCGCTTCGTCTTCAGCGAGGCCGTCTATATGGAGGCGCTGTACGGAACCCCCGCGCGCGAGACCCTGGACCGCTACCACGCCTCCGGCTCGCTGTTCCCCGACCTGATCATCTACGTCGACGTCCCCGTCGGTGTCGCCACCGACCGCGTGATCACCCGCGGGCGGGGCATGCGGCACTACGAGAACGGCTATGCGCTGGGCAAGGTGAGCCGGATCTACCGTGACCTGCTGCTGGACAATCCCCCGCCCTACCTGCCGCCCGTCCAGGTCTTCCACAACAGTGAGGGCGCGCACCACGACCACCGCTTCACCGAGCTGGCCGGCGCCATCGGCCGGCATCTCAGCCCCGGCGGGCGGCTGGTGAGCACCCCGTGAGCAGCGTCTGCGTCGTCATCCCGTGCCTCAACGCGGCGCACCTCGTCGGGCGCCAGCTCGCCGCCCTCACACGGCAGCCGTCGGCCCGGGAGCTGAAGGTGGTCCTGGTCGACGACGGTTCCCAGGACCACCTCACCGACGTGGTCCGCCGCTACGAACACCACCTGGACATCCTCGTCGTCCGCCAGCACCGCCGCCGCGGCACCGGGGCCGGCCGCAACGCCGGTGCCCGCGCGGGCACGTCGGACGTGCTGCTCTTCCTCGACGCCGACGACGAGGTCGCCGACGACTACGTCGAGGCCATGACCAAGGCGCTGGAGTCCAGCGCCATCGTGAGCGCCGGGATCGACTACCGGCTCCTGAACCCCGCCCGCGTGATCCGCCGCACCCCGCCGGACCAGCTGTGCCCGGTCCTGGACGACGGCTTCTTCCTCCCGTTCGCCCTCGGCGGGCTGGTGGGGATGACCCGCGGGCTCTTCGAGGAGATCGGCGGTTTCGACGAGTCGCTGCCCGCCCTCGCCGACCTGGACATCTCCTGGCGGGCCCAGCTCGCGGGCCACTCGATCGGGCTGGCCGACACCGTGGTCTCGGTGGGCCTGCACGACGGTCACCGCTCGCGGCTGCGCCGGGCGAGGTTCCAGGCCCGCGACATCGTCCCGCTGCGGGCGAAGTACGCGCCGCACGGACTGCCCGCGGTCACCTGGCGCGCCCACGCGTCCGGCTGGCTGCGCCTGGTCACCGGCGCCGGCCGTGCCACCCGGCCCGCCGGGCGCTCCTGCCTGGTCTGGGACCTGGGATGGCAGACGGGCGAACTGGGCTCCCTGATCAGCCACCGGCCGCTCCCCCGTCCCGCCACCGCCCGCCCGGAGAACTCATGATCACCTTGTCCCGAGGGCTCAATCCGAACGAGTCCGCCTGGATGGAACCCTGTGTGCCCGGCGAGGAGCCCTTCGATGTGCTGGCCGGTTCGCCGTCCTGGGACCACGTCCTGGACGCCCTCGGCGGCTGGGCGCTGGCCAGGGAACTGGACAGCCGCACCGGCCGGGCCGCCTGCGCCGCGCTCCGGCACGGCGCGCCGGCCGGGGCCGCCCTCGGTGTCCGTCCGGCGCGGGCCGCCGAGTCCGCCGCAGGGGGGCCGCAGCCCGCCGGCCCGACCGCCTCGGCGGTGCTCCGCGCCCGCGGGAGCGGCCCCGGCTGCGCCCAGGGCGACTTCGTGGCCGTCTCCCGCACGGTCGGCTTCGCACCGGAGCTGTTCGCCGGTGCCTCAGGTGTGATCGCCCCGCGGTACTCGCCCTCGGCGCTGGCGCGGCTGCGGGAGCTGGACGGCGGACGCCTGGTCGTGCTGCAGAGCCGCCCGGCGCCGCCGCCGGCCGTCCGGCGCAGCGTCACGGAGTTCCACGGCCTGCGGCTGGTGCGCGAGACTCCCGAGCCGGCCCGGTTCCTGGGCGGTGTGGAGACCCTCTGCGGGGAGGTCACGGACCTCGAAGACCTCACCGTCGCCGCCCTGACCGCACGTCAGGCCCCTGCGGGTTCGATGGTGTTCGCGGTGCAGGGCCGGGCCGCCGGCTTCGGCACGGGCCACCGCGACCGGCTGGACGAGTCCCCTCTGGCGGCCGGCCGGGCCCGTACCTGGCTGCGTCGCCACGGTCCGGACCTGCTCGCGGTGGAATTGGGGCCCGGTGCGTTCCCGGCGGTGACCCTTGCCGCGGACGAGGACTTCGCGCTCGCCGAGGTCGTCGAGATCGCCGCCGGCCTCGGTGTCACCCAACTCGTCACCCCGCGCGGGGCGGCCGGTCCCGCCGCGGTCCTGGAGGCCTGCGCGCGGCACGGCATGAGCTGGACGGTCACCGGCGACCGGTTCTCCCGCTCCTGAACCGCCACCCGTCCGGGCTGCGGCGCCCCGCGATCGCGCGCGGGCGCCGCGGCCCGGCACATCCCGAAGGAGAACCATGCAGCGTTTCACCGAATCCGATCGCCCGGTCCTGGTGACCGGTGGAGCGGGATTCATCGGCGGGCACCTCGTCGAGGCACTGTCCCGTGCCGGGCACCGGGTACGGGTGCTGGACGACCTGTCCACCGGGCTGGCCGCGACCGTCCAGGACCTGCCGGGCGTGAGACTGGTGCGCGGCAGCGTGCTCGACGCCGGCGATGTCTCCCGGGCGGCCGAGGGCACCGGACTGGTCATTCATCTCGCCGGTGTCGTCGGCATGCGGCTCGCCGCCGAGATGGCCGACCACGCCTACCGTGTCGGGCGCGAGGGCACCGACACCGTACTGCGTCACACCGGAGGGACCCCTGTCGTCCTGGTCTCCAGTTCGGCGGTCTACGGGCTGTCCGACGGCAGCAGCCCGCTCGACGACGAGCTGCCCGTGGACCGCTCGGTGCCGCTCGCCTACGACGGGGGCGCCCCCGGCTACGCCACCGGCAAGTGGGAGATGGAACGTCTGGGTCTGGATGCCGCCGCCCGCCGGCCGGTCCTGATCGTCCGGCCGTTCAACGTGGTCGGCCCGCGCCAGAGCGGCCGCTACGGCATGGTGCTGCCGACGTTCTGGGGCCAGGCCCAAGCCGGGGTGGCGCTCACCGTGCACGGGGACGGCAGCCAGCGGCGCTGCTTCACCGACGTCGGCCAGTTCATCGGCCGGCTGCGGGAGTTGTGCGCCGCCCCGCGCGCCTGGCAGGCACGCCGGCCGCTCTACAACATCGGCTCCGTCACCAGCACCAGCATCACCGAGCTGGCCGCTCTGGTCCTGAAGGCCACCGGCGGCACGGCCGGTATCACCCATGTCCCTTACGAGTCCGTCTTCCCCGGACGCGTCGATGTGACCGGCCGCGTTCCGCGCGTCGACCGGCTCCGCGACCTGACCGGCGAGACCGTGTGGCTGCCGGCCGCCTCGATCGTGGCGAAAATGCTCGCCGACCGCACCGGGAAAACACCCGAACCGCACTGCGGATAGCCGCAGTTCCGCCGTTCGGCGTTGACGCGGCGCGCCCGGAAAGAGAAGCATTATCCACGGGAATTGCGCAGCCGACCGTACTGCTTTCACGCGAGGAGACTGAGGACCATGGAACTACGACTTCCCGCACCTGGGGAAACACTTCTGGTGATGCTCAAGCTCCCCGGGGAAATGTGCAACATAAACTGCCACTACTGCTATGAACGCCGCAAGCCGTATCCGAACGCGCTGATGCTGAAGCCGGATCTGCTCCGGAGTTTCCTGGAGACCTGCGGCGAGCGGCCGCTGGCCATCGAACTGCACGGCGGGGAACCGCTGCTGATCGGCCGGAAGAAGATGGCTGCGCTCTTCGAGGAGATCCGGGCCTATCCGGGGCCGGTGTCCGTCGCGATGCAGACGAACGGCATCCTGCTGGACGGTGCGTGGCTGGACTTCTTCGACCGGGAATGGCCCGGCATCGAGATCGGTGTCAGCCTCGACGGTGACATGAAGGGCAACTCCCACCGGGTGGACTTCGCCGACCGTCCCACCTACCCCAAGGTGGTCCGGGCGCTGGAGCTGCTGGCCGCTCGCGGCCGCCAGGTGGGAGTGATCACCGTGGTGACCCGGCACGTCCTGGGCCGGGCCGGTGAAGTCCTCGACACACTCGCCGCGTTCGAGGCGGTCAAGACCGTCAAGCTGTCCGGCTGCCTGGACTTCAACGTCCGCACCAAGAACTACCGGACGCCGAACCGCACCTCCCTGAAGCTGCTCAATCCCGACGGGGTCGGCATGCCGGGCTGGGCGACCAGCCCGGGTGAGTACGCCGAATTCCTCATCGAGGCCTTCGACCACTGGCACTCCACCAAGTCGTTCCGCTCCTACATGCTGGAGCCGTTCTTCAGCATCATCCGCTCGCTGTCCGGGCTGCCCGCCGGTTACTCCGGCTACAGCGACCGCAAGGAACCCTTCATCGTCACCCTCTACCCGGACGGCCGGGTAGGCAGCTCCGACGAGCTCAGCATGCCCACCTCGCTGCTGAGCAGGGTCGGCGACTTCACCGACATCGACGACCTGCTCACCCTCGACGGCAACGCGCCGCTGCGCGGCGACCTCTCGGCCCTGCTGGCCAAGTGCGCCGGCTGCTCGCACCTCGCCTCCTGCCGCGGGGGCGCCCTCCCCGACCGGCTGCGCTTCGAGGGCACCGGCTTCGAGGAGGAGTACTGCGACCACCGCCGCCAGGTCATCGACCACGTCGCGGCCGCCCTGCCCACCGCGTCCGCCCCCGAACTCACCACCGCCTCCTGAACCCGCCTTACCGAAACTGGAGCACGACATGTTCCTGCTGTCCGAGATCGACGACGACCCGTCCGAGAACCGCGTCTGGAACGACTCCCTCGACGGCCGGGCGATCCACTCGTTCCTGCTGTGGAGCGAACCCGCCTCCGAGCGGGCCGTGCGTGCGGCGCTCGGCGAGGACTCCACGCTTGCGGGCAGCGCGGTCCTCCAGCCGGTCGACCGGGCGCGGCCGGCCCTGCAAGCCCTGCAGGGCGGCCTCGACCTCGCCGGTGACGGTACCCAGGGACCGGCCGGCACCGTCACACCGCAGGGCGGCCCGCCGATCGCCGTCCTGGAGGACTGCGGGCGCCCCGGCGACGCCCCGCGGCTGCGCCCCGCCGGGCAGCCGCTGCGCGATGCCGTCCTGGACGCCCTGCGCGTGCTCTCCCGGGCCCGCCTGCGGTACGTAACGGACCTCGGTGTCGGCGCGGTCGTCCTCGGCGGTGATACGCATCCCCTTCCGCAGACGCCCGAGATCATCTGGCTGCCGCAGCCGGCGGGCTCCCCCCTCGCGGATGCCGAACAGCTGCTGAGGGCCGGCGCCCGCGCCTGGGCCGGCCAGTGGCTGCGCGCCGAACACGAGGCGGGCATCCGCACCGCGCCGCCGGCCGACGAGGACCGTGCCTGGGTCGCCGGCCTGCTCGCCGACTGCTTCGCCCACCAGCTCCACGACCGGCTGGCCACCGAGCACCCCGGCCACCAGGAGTGCGCCGAGCGGGCCGGGACACTCCTGGCCGAACTGCGGGAGCTGCGCGACACCCTGCCCGAGCGCCTCGGGCGGATCACCGGTTTCGGCATCGTCACCGAGTTGGTGTCGTTCATGTATCCGGTCTGGAACCGGCGGCAGTTCGGCGTCAAGTCACCCTTCGACTACATGCGCCGGCTCCGTCCCTTCACCCAGGCGGAGCGCGAGGGGCACCACGCCCGCTGGGTCGCCGGAGCCACGCGCTGACCCTGGCCGCCGCACCCTCCCCCCTTCGCCGTACGTACCGAAAGGATCTGCCATGTCCCTGCCCGTCATCACCACCCGGGAGATGTTCGAGGGCCTCACCCATGCCGTCATCACCCGCCGGGGCGACCGCCGGCGCCGGCTGCTGGCAAGTCTGCGCTCCGTGGCTCCCCACACACCGCTCACCGGCGACGACGCGGAGACCGACGCCTTCGACAACGCCCTTGTGCACCACGTCTTCCAGCAGGTGCAGGCCGCGGTCGCCACCCGTGACGGTGAGCGGGTGGCACGGGCCCTGCGCCTGTGGCAGAACCGCGATGCGCTGCGGGCCCAGGCCATCGCCACCGCGGTCGGACCGGTCCTGGTGGTCAGCGCCGAGCAGTGCACCCCCGTGCAGGACGACCGGCTGGGCAGCAGGATGTATCTCCTGGACGCGCCCGAGCCCTTGCCCGGCCCGGAACGCGAACAGCTCGCCCTGACCCTCAACACCGCCATCGACGCCGCACTCGCGGTCGGCGCCGAGGTACTGCGCTCCTCCACCGCCGTGGTGATCCGCACCGGCGAGGTGGCACTCGGCGAGACCTGCCGCAGCTACACCTTCGACTTCCTGCCCGGGACCGTCGTGAGCAACTGGTCGGGCGAGCCGTTGCGTCTGGCCGAGACCCTGGTGCACGAAGCGACGCACTCATGGCTCAACGAATGCCTGGAGAGCGAGGAAGTGGAGTTCCCCCCGGGAACCAACTTCCACTCCCCGTGGAAGGGCGAGGAGCGGCCGGCCTTCGGCATCACCCACGCAGCGCTCGCGTTCGCACATGTCATCCAGTACCTCTCGCGCGTCCAGCCCGACGCCGGCGACCACTCCCGCCTGGCCGCCGTACTGCGCAGGCGCTGGGCCGATGAGCTCGACTCCCTGAACAGCGGCCGTGACGCCGCCGAGCAGTGCTTCGACATGGTGAGCAGCGAACGGCTGCGGGCCTACCTGCGCGCGGCCGTCGCCGACGCACACCGCCCGGCGTAGGCGGGCCGCGGTGAACGGCCCGCCCTACCAGGTCCCTCCTCCCCCGCCGCCGCGGCGAAGCGAACTGCGGGCGCCCCTCGCCAGGCTGCTCGCGGACCCCGGCGCCCGGATCGGGAGTTTCTGCTGGGAACCGGTGGCGTACGAGAGCTGGAGCCGCGCCGCGGACGGGGTGGCCCTCGTGCACGGGATGGCGCTGACCCGCACCGGCGCGCAACGGTTCTCGATGGTCCTCAAACGGCTCCGGCACCGGCCCTGGCAGCCCTTGCCCGGCGATCTGGCCCGCCAGATCGACGACGGTGGCGACGGCCCCGGGGACTGGTGCCTGTGGGAACGCGAGGCGCTGGCACGGGAGTCGGGGCTGCTCGGCGAGCTGCCCGGCCGGTTCAGTACCGCGCGCTGCCTGGGCATCGAGCGTAGCGGTGACGGCCGGCTGAGCCTGTGGCTGGAACACGTCGAGGGGCTGGCGGGCGCCGGCTGGGACGCGGGAGAGGTCCTCGCGGCCGCCGGGGATCTCGGGGCCTTCCACGCCCGGTACTTCGCCCGCCCCCCGGTGGCCAGCGCGTGGTTGTGCCGGCCGTTCGCCGAACAGGGAGCAGCCGCCCACCGGGCGGGGCTGGCGGACCATCTGCACGAGGCGTGCACCTCCCGGGACCCGGCGCTGCGCGCCCTGTTCCCGCCCTGGTCGGGTGCGGCGCTGCGGGCGGTGTGGCGGCACGGGCCCGCAGTGCTGCGCACCCTGCCGCGGACACTGGTGCACCGGGACCTGATCCCGGGGAACCTCTTTCGTACCGCCACGGGCACCGTCGCGGTGGACTGGGGGCAGGTCGGGCTCGGCCCGGCAGGCGAGGATCTGGCCACCCTCGTCCTGGCATCGGCGCCGGCCGCCCGCCTCACCGCGGACGAGATCGCCGATCTGGGGGCGGACGCCTCACGCCGCCACCGTGCCGGGCTCCGCGGTGCGGGACAAAACACCGGCCCCGGCCCCGTCGGTGTCGGGTACCGGGTGACGGCCGCGCTGCATTTCGGGACTCCGGTCGCCCGTACCGCGGCCCGGCTGCTGGCCCTGCCGCGGCGTGCGTTGTGTGCCGCCGCCGACGACGCGGACACGCGGCGCCGTATCGAGGTGATGCTGCACCACCTGGCCTGTGCGCAAGGCGACTTGCCGGCGGTGGAGGCCTGAAGCTTCCCGGGCTCAGGCGGTGGTGTGGGGGCGGTGGGAGGAGATGACCGGCCGCCCGGACCGCACCCGCAGGCGGTACCAGCCGCCCCGCGGGACGAGTCCGGGCAGCGGGAGAGCGTACGCGGCCGCGAGGAAGGACAGCGTGGCCGGGATGATGTCGCCGTGCGAGCACAGCACGACGTGCCCGCCGCGGTGCCCCGCCGCAAGATCCATGATCACTCCCGCCGCCCGGCCCGCCGCCCACGCTCCGCCGATAGCACCGCCCACCGGCGCGAACGGGCCGGCGACCCATGCCCTGGGCTCGGCGAAACCGAAGGCCTCACGCAGTCCCTCCACCGGGGTCACCTCGACACCGTCCCGCCGGGCCAGGGCTTCCACCGACTGACGGCACCGCAGCGCCGGGCTGCTGAAGAGGGCCGTCACCGTGCCGTCCAGCACGCCGGCAAGGACGTCGGCCTGGCGCAGGCCCGCCTCACTCAGGGGGCGTGCGTCGTCGTGCCCGCTCCAGGTGTCGCGGGGTGTCGAGGAGCAGTGCGGTACGACGTCGATGACGAGGTCTGCTGTTTCTGCGAACATGTGCCGCATTGTGGCGCGCCCTTGGGCATGCGCCCTCGCCATTAGCGTGAATCAGCAGTTTCGTTGACCGCCCCCAACGCCGCGCACAACAGTGGGCAAGCAGTTTTCCCCCACCGCGCCCTGGAGGTGCTGATGATCTCCGCGGGAACCCCCCTGGACGACATAGCGGAAGCCTTCATGGACCGCGGCGCCGCCGCCGTCCTGGACCACGCCCCCGACCTGGTGCGCCTGGACCGGGACCAGCTGGCGGCCCTGCCGTCCCTCCCCTACAGCGACGCCGGCTTCAGCCGGCGGCTGCTGCGGGAACAGCTGAACCCCGCGACCTCGGACTCCTCGCGTCCGCTTGCGCTGATCCGCCGGCAGCTCGACTGGCTTACCGGCGCGGCAGCCTGGCAGCCCCGTTCCGTGCTGCACCCGCTGTGCGGTCCGGGCAGCTACGCCGTCGCACTGCGTGAGCGCGGTGTGGAACGCTACACCGGTATCGACGCCGGGCCCGCGGTGGTGGCCCACGCCGGACAGCGGCTGCACGGCACGGAGGGCTTCACGTTCCTGCGCGGCGATGTCACCGACCCCGGGCTCCTCGGCCCGGCCCAACCAGCCGGGACACACGCGCCGGGCAGGGGCTTCGACAGTCTGCTGCTGTCCTACGACGCGCTCAACTTCTTCACGCCGCGGGCAGCCGTGCGGATGCTGGCTCCACTGGTGGACCGGCTGCACGACGGCGGCACCGCGGTGTTCGACGTCCTCCTCGCCGAGGACGGTGCGCCCGGCTTCGACGACGGCCGCCGGGCACAGCTGTGCCCGCGAGGCGGCCTGTTCCACGCCCGGCCGCACCTGCTGCTCAGTGAAGGATTCGCCCTGCCCGACGGCTCAGCCGTCGGGCACCGCATGATCGCCGTCGACACCCACGGCCCGCGGGTAGCGGGCGTCCATCACTCCATCCTGATGATCCCCACCCGTGAAGAACTCACCCACACCCTGCGCACGGCCGGCCTGCGGGCCGGCCTGGTGGGACGCCCGTTCCACGACCAGAACGACCCCAATCTCCTCCGCCATCTCGTCGTCGCCCACACCGGCCGCCGACCCGGCAACAGACGAAGGACGCAATGAAGATCACCTTTCTCGGACACGCCGGCGCCCTCATCGAGGCCGGGGACGTGCGCCTGGTCTGCGACCCCTGGTTCTCCCCCCGCGGCGCGTTTCTGTCGGGCTGGCACCAGCTGCCCGACAACAGCGCCTGCACGGACCTGCTCACGCAGGCCACCCATGTGTACGTCTCCCACGACCACGAGGACCACTTCGATACAGACGTGCTCCGCGGCCTGGACGAATCGGTCGAGCTGATCAGCGCGAACTACCCGCTGCCGAGCTGGCACCGGCTGGTGGAGGGCCTCGGCCACACCCGCACCACCCTGCTGGACGACGGCCAGACACTGCGCGCCGGACAGCTCCTGCTGCACCTGATCACCTCGCCCACTGCCCGGCACCAGGACTCCGCACTCATCGTGCAGGACACCGTGACCGGCGAGGTAGTCGTCAATCTCAACGACTGCCAGACCGACCGTGACCAGCTGCGCGCCCTGCGCCGGCGTCACCCGCGCATCGACGTGGTGCTCGCCCAGTACTCCGGAGCTACCTGGTACCCCTTCGTCTACGAGTTCCCCGCCGGCCGGCAACGGGAGCTGGCGGCCGCCAAAAAAGTCAACTCCATGCGGCGCTGGGCGGACTACATGAAGATACTGCGGCCCCGCACGGCCGTAGCCTTCGCCGGGCCGCCCGCGCTCCTCGACCCGGACCTGCGCACACACTCCCGCGGCCCCGGATCCATCTTCACCACACCGGTAGAACTCCAGCAATGGCTGCAGGAAACCGACCCCGGCCTTGCCGAGCGGTGCGTCGCACCGCTGCCCGGTGACGTACTGGACGTCACCAGCAGCACGATGCGGGAGGATCCCGGCATCCGCCGCGACTTCGCCTGGGACCGCCTGGAGGAGTACACGGCCCGCTACGCGAAACGCCGGGCGCCCGACATACAAGCCGTGCTCTCGGCCTGCCCGGAGCCCACACAAGACCTCTATCCCGCCTTCGCCGCGCACTTCGAGGCCCTGTTCGCGGTAGCACCGAAGGCCTGCGCCGCAGTGGACTGCATCGTCGGATTCGATATCCGCGGCACGGGCGGCGGCCAGTGGAGCGTCGATTTCACTACCGGCCAGATACAGCGCGACGAGCACACACCCCCCTCACAGCACGACTACCGTTTCACCCTGGAATCCCGCTTCGTCCCGGGAATCCTGCGCGGTGAACGCAGCTGGGAAGAGTTCTTCTTCTCCTTCCGCTTCCAGGCCTGGCGCCCATCGGTCAACGCCTACAACGAAGAACTGATGTCGCTCCTCAGCCGCAGCGACCCCCAAGACCTGGCCGTGTACTGCACCCGGATGGAACAAGCCCGCGGCCACGAACCGGGATCCTTCCGCCTGACCACAGCAAACGGAGACCTCGAGATCAGCAACACCTGCCCCCACATGGGAGCACTCCTCGGCCCCGAGGACTACGATCCCAGACTCGGAGCGATCGTCTGTCCCCGGCACTCCTGGCAGTTCACCGTCCCCGACGGCACCTGCGCGAACGGGCGAGCGACACTGGACATACACCCGCCCACCCACGACCAGGCATCCTGAACCACACCACCCCCACAGCACACAAACCCACACAAGCCACGGGACTGCGCACGGACACACAAGCCGCGGGACTGCGGGACCGCACGAGCACACAAACCCACACGCGCACACAAACCACACGCGCACACAAACCACAGGCGCACAAACCACACGGACCACGGGACCGCAGGGCCGCACGAGCTACGGGACCGCGGGGCCGCACGAGCTACGGGGCTGCGGGGGCACGGGCCACGGAGGCACGAGCGCACGGGGCCACGGGGCCGCGGAGGCACGAGCGCACGGGGCCGCACGGGCCGCGGAGGCACGAGCGCACGAGCTGCGGGACCGCGGGGCCGCACGGGCCGCGGGGCTGCGGGGGCACGGGCTACGGGGCCGCACGGGCCACGGGGCCGCGGAGGCACGGGCCGCGGGACCGCACGGGCCGCGGAGGCACGGGCCGCGGGACCGCACGGGCTACAGGGGCACGAGCGCACGGGGCCACGGAGGCACGAGCGCACGGGCTGCGGGACCGCACGGGGCTGCAAGGGAAGCCTCAGCGATACGTGCCGGGGAAGGCAAAACCAACCAGACCACCGCGTGCCGACAGACACCGGCCACGGCAACCCCTCACTCCTCAAAACCTGCACCCGCCGCGCCCGATCACAACCAGAAAGGCCCGCACCACAACCAGAACCGCACACCGCCCAGCAGGAACTCCCTCCAGCACAAGACCCACCCACACACACGCCACAAGTGCGCTCCGTGACGCAGACCCGATACGCCGCCCCCTTCCGCGGACCAGCATCCCGCGGACCCCACCACGAACACAACGGGCCGGCGAAAACACCAGCCCCAGTCAACGACAAGCCACCCGGGACGAGCCCCCACACATCCCGGACCCTCAACGCTGCGGCGCGGTCACCCTCTGCTTCCATCTGCCGCCGCCGGAGCGGGATTCGGCCCGGCGCACTCGTCCTGTGCGCGGACGGGGCGCGGGCTGAGCAGACAGGCGGCAACCAGCAGGAGCCCGCAGGCGAAGAACGGGGTACGCAGGCCGAAAGCATGCGCCGTAAGACCGGAAGCGGCCGCGCCCAGGGCCGCGGCGCCACCGGTGGCCATCTGGTAGGCCATGCTGACCCGGCCCATGAGCGCGGTGGGCACCAGTTCCTGACGCTGAGAGACCGCAGTCACGTTCCAGGCCACGCTGGCAGCGCCGTACCCGACGACCGCGACCCCTGCCACGGCAGCCGAGGTCGCAGCGCCCAGAAGCGCCACGCACAGGGCACCACCGGCCATGGTGAGCCGCAGAAGCGGACCGGGACCCAAGCGGGTGAACACACGCGGGGCGAGGGTGGCACCGGCCACCCCGCCGACCGCGGAGGAAGAGAGCAGAAGCGCGAAGCCCATCGCGTCCAGGTGCAGGGACCGCTCAGCGAAGAGCACCAGGACGGCGATCACCGCGGCACCGACGAAGTTACCGATCCCCGCCACCAGACAGAGCCGGCGCAGCACCCAGTGCCGCCACAGCCAGCGGACGCCCTCCACCGCGTCCCGGCGCAAGGTGGCCGGTTTCCCGCCAGCGGGAGCAGGCCGGAAATCCCCGCGCAGCGGGAGCAGGAGAGCCGCCGACAGGGCGAAGGAGACACAGTCCACCGCGAACGGCAGCGCAGCGGTCACCGCGAACAGCACCGCACCCAGCGGTGTGCCCAGCAGAGTGTTGCTGATCAGTGCGCCGGCCTGCAGCCTGCCGTTGGCCCGCGGACGTGCCGCGGGCTCGACCAGTACCGGCACAACACTCGAGAAGGCGCCGCCGAACAGGGTCTGGCCACACCCCAGGACGAAGGCGACCGCGGCAAGCAACGGGATCGACCCGGCGTGGGCCGCGACCGCGACCGCGAGCAGGCCCACCACCAGCGCCCGGGCCACGTCCACCGTCCACAGAATCCGCCGACGGTCGATCCTGTCCGCCAGCGCCCCTGCCTGCAGGCCGAACAGCAGCCATGGCAGTTGCCCGGCCAGGGTCACCGCGGCGATCGACCGCGGGTCGCAGGTGAGCCGGGCGGCAAGCAGCGGCAGAGCGACCAGACGCAGGCCGTCACCGAGGCTGGAGACGACGACCGAGGACCAGACCTGATGGAACCCGGCAGTGAGAGAGGGAGCGCGGGAGATCCCGGCGGAAGGCATAACGGCAGTCCCTTGATCGCGGTGGGGGGGGTTACCGGGAATGGGTGTACAGCCGCCCGTCCGACCAGATATAGCGGGCGCCTCCCCATCGGGCAGCCGAAGCAACATCGGGAAAGAAACCACTGCCATTGAGGTTGGCACTGGTATTGCACAGCACCGGGATACCGCTGATCCGCTCGTACGCGACCAGGATCCGCGCCGCCGCCACATCCGCCGAGGCATCGATGGTCTGCAACCGCGCCGAACCGTCCAAATGCACGACCGCCGGGACACGTTCAGCCCAGCCAGGCCGCATGCGGTGATCGAAGAGCATGAAACGGTCCGGAGTGCCCGGATCGAAGACCTCAGAGGCACGATGAGTCAGGCACAAAGGCGCAACCGGCCGGTAGTGCGCGCGCTGCTTCATGTCATTGAGCCGTTTCTTCATCCCCGGGTCCACAGCAGGAGCCAGGATGCTGCGGTTGCCCAGGGCGCGGGGGCCGAGTTCAGCCCTCCCCGACAGGACAACCACCGGTTCCCCCTCGGTATGCAGGAGTTCAGCCAGCCCGGACTCGTCGCAGGGACGGACGGTCCAGCCCTCGGGCAGCGTTCCCTCGAAGACTCCGGGACCGCTGTAGACGTTCCAGTCCAGGGCCGGGCTCCCGCCGGTGCGGAAGAGTTCACAGGCGGCGGTGCCGATAGCGGCGCCGGCGTCGTTGGGGAACGGCGGTACCCAGACGTCCCGGAACAGTCCGCTGCGCCGGATGGCACTGTTCCACTTGATGTTCAGGGCGCAGCCCCCGCCGATGCACAGGGCAGGGCTCTGCCCGGGGAAGCGGGTACGGACCACTTCGGTCAGCCGCTCGATGAGCAGGACACCCAGGTGGTCCTGGAAGCTGGCGATCAGGTCGGCGTTGGTCAGTCCTGGGAAGAGCGCATCGCGATGCGTACCGGTCAGCCGGTCGAGCAGCTGCTCGCCCAGAGAGCTCTGGAAGGCGGCGACGAGATCGGCGTTGGCCAGGCCCGGGATCAGCGGTTCGCGGTCGGCCGCCAGGAGTTTCGCCGGCGGGGACTCCGCGAACTCGGGGATCTTAGCGAAACCGGCGAAGAGCCGGTCGAAGTGCGGGCGGGCGGAGGAACTGACCGAACCCAGCGCGGCGTACGCCATGGCCTTCCCGGCCACCGCCAGCAGATGCTCGGCTTCCGTACCGGATGCGCCCGGCATGCGGCGGAAGGGGTCGAACTTCGAACTGAAGGTGGTGAAGATGTCCCCGGTCATGGGGAACAGCGGGCCGAGCGGCACAAGCGTTCGTGGGCCGGGGGCGACCTGGTACAGCCTGGGCGAGGTGCCGCCGTCCCAGACCAGTACGAGTGCTTCCTCACCGTTCTGGGCGAAGGGGCTGGTGCAGTAGGCGGCGAGGGCGTGGCCGCTCACGTGGTGGTAACTGCTGTATCCCGTGCGCCTGGAGTTGAAGTGGTGCGAGGAGAAGGTGTAGCGGTGCAGCGGGTCGGTGTTCGCCGCGCCGTCCGCGTAGGGGGCCAGCGGGATGAAGAAGGGTTCCCCTCCCCGGCCGGTGGCAACACCGGGGTGCTCTGCGTTCCGCTCCGGCCACCAGCCGTCCACCACGAACCGGTCGACGTCCTTGGGGTCCACGCCCTGGCCGCGCAGGATCTCGCTCACCTGGTCCAGGTCCCGGAGCTTGGCGTAGCGCGGCCCGTTGTCCAGCTTCTCCACCTCGACACTGAAGACCAGGCGGTCCCCGTCGATCAGCGCGACACCACCGTCATGTGATGCCTTCACGCCCGCTGTCAGCATTACTCATCCTTCTTCTGGTCCGGCGCCCGGCGCTGAGGTCTCCTCGGATCACCCGGTGCTGCTCCACTCGGTGGAGTCGCTGGTGCCCGGCCCGTCGGCGACGGTGCTGTGCGGGTGGTCATGCCCCGTCACCAGGGCCGAGGCCGAAACACCGCCGAGAGCCAGGAGGGCTGCCGCCGCGATCGCCGCGCAGGCCTTGCGGGTGGTCCCGGTGACCGGTGCGATGGTGCGCTTCACAGGATTTCTCCGTTCGTGTGCTCTTACCCGCACTCGAAGCTGGCCAGGGACTCGGCCCCTGGCCGGCGGGGTGACGCACACTCTGGTGAGCGCCGATCTTCATGCGATCCGCAAGGAATCGTCGTCCCGCTAAGAGCAGGTCGCGCCCCCGGCCCCCGCCCGGTACGCAGGCCGGGCCCGCGGGGGCGCCCGCCCCCCGGCTCTCCTGCCGGCAGGGTCCCATGACACCGGCCGGGCACCGGGCCCCGGCCGTTGATGGGATGCACATCGGGCTGCACGACAGTGACCGTCACCGGCAGGCGCCCGAACGCGCCGAGCAGCCACACCTCCCGAAAGGCCTCTGACCCATGCCCGTTGAATTCGTCGGCGCCCTCTTCACCAGCGACGCCACCGAAACCCATTCACGCACGACCAAGATCCTCGACCCCAACTACACCCTCCGCCTCGCACGCGCCCACGAGGACCACGGCTACGACCGAGTACTCGTGCCCTACGCGGCCGGTACCCCGGACCCCACCGCGGTCTGCGCCTACGTCCTCTCCCGGCTGGAACGGCTCCAAGTCCTGCTGGCCCACCGGCCGAACGCCTGTCACCCCACAGTCGCCGCCCGGCTCTTCGCCAGCCTGGACCTGATCGGCGACGGGCGGCTGAGCGTGCACATGATCTCCGGCGGCAGCAACGCCGACCAGGAACGGGAAGGCGACTTCCTGCCCAAGGACCGGCGTTACGCCCGGACCGGCGAGTACATCCGCATCTTGCGCAAGGCCTGGAGCTCCGAGCAGGCATTCGACCACAAGGGCGAGTTCTACGAGTTCAAGGACTACCGCTCGACGTTCCCGACCGTGCGGCCGGGCGGCCCGCTGATCTCCTTCGGCGGTGCCTCCGACGCCGCCTTCGATATCGGTGGCGCCGAGGCGGACACCTTCGCTTTCTGGGGCGAGCCCCTCGCACGCACCACAGCCGACATCGACAGGGTCAGGAACTGCGCACAGGCCGCCGGGCGCACCACCATGCCCAGGATCCAGGTCGGGCTACGATCGATCCTGGGGGCGAACGAGGAACTGGCCTGGCAGAAGGCACACCGGATCGCCGGTGTGATCGAGGGAAACGTCCGCAAATTCCTGCCGCCGGCGGACCCGGACGACCCGCAGGGGAAGCCCGCGGCGTGGGCACCCGAGAACGCGGCCTCGCAGCGCCTGATGTCCACCGCGGCGGCCGGTGAGCGCTACGACCGCGCCCTGTGGACCAGGATCTCCGGGCTCGTCGGCGGGATCAACGACTCCAACGCCCTCGTGGGCACCCCGGAGACGGTGGCCCAGGCGCTGCTGGACTACTACGACCTCGGAGTAGAAATCTTCACCGTGCGGGGCTACGACCTCCTCAACGACGCCATCGACTTCGGCAGGGACGTCATCCCGCTGGTCCGTGAAGAAGTCGCCCGGCGGGACGCCGCCAAGGCCGCTGCCGCCGTCCGGGCTGCGCAGGAGACGGCTCGCCGGGCGGCGGCCGCGGTCGGCTGACGGGGCGGCACACACCGGTGCCGGGGAACCGGCCGAGGGGACCCACCACCCCGGCGCGGGCGGGCGGGGCGGGGCGGCGAACGGGGCGGGTGACCGTCTCGGCGGCGGGTTCAGCACCCCTGCGGGCGGTCAACGGCTTCACGCCTGGAAGCCCATGCTGCCTGCGGGGCGGGTGTGCACGCCGAGGCCGCCGGAGACGAGCAGGCCGTCGCCCGTGATGGGAGCGGGCCCTGTCGGACGCGGGGAAGGCGACCGCCTCAGCGACTTCGGCGGCATCCTCCGGCACGCCCCAGGGGAACGTCAGCGCCCCAGGCGGCGATCGTGTCCGGGGAGTATCCGTGCGTCCCGGCGAGGCGCCGTAGCTGTCGCCGTGCGCCCGGCGGCGATCACGGGGCAGCCCTCCGGGGTCCTTGCACTATGAGCGTCCGATGAGGTCGCGTGGCCCGGTGACGTGTATCGCAGGGCGGCAGGAGAGACCAGGATGGAGGTTCCCCTGGCCATCAATGCCTTGGGGAGGAGCCGCCTGGACTTTTCAGCAACGCCGCGAGACGCGGCACCAGGCCACGCGACCCGGACGGGGCACAGTGCAAGGACCCCTTAGGCTGGCGCGGTGACTGATGAGCAGGAGCGGGTGCAGCCGTCGGGAGTGTGGGCCACGGCGGTAGGGGTGACCAGGGTGCGGGCGCTGGAGACCGAGCGGGAGAACGCGCTGTTCCGCGACCCACTGGCACAGGCGTTCGCCACCGCCGGCGGCCTGGGGCCCTCCTCGCCGCCGCCGCCCGGTGACGAGGCCGCGCGACGCCGCCGGCTGGGCGTGGCGTTGTCCATCGTCATCAGGACGAAGTTCCTCGACGACCTGCTGCAGCAGGCCTCCGCGTCCGGGATCCGGCAGGTCGTGCTGCTCGGCGCCGGCATGGACAGCCGGGCCTTCCGGATGGACTGGCCCCAGGGCACCCGGCTGTTCGAGGTCGACACCGCCGCGCCACTGGACTTCAAGGATTCGGTGCTGCGCCAGGAGCGGGCCCTCCCGCGCTGCGAGCGGATCCCCGTCGCGGTGGATCTGCGTGAGGACTGGCCGGGCGCGCTGACCGCCGCCGGGCACGACCCAGCGGTGCCGACCGTGTGGATCGCCGAAGGACTGCTGATCTATCTGCCCGAGGACGCGGTGGAACTGCTGCTGGCCCGGATCAGCGCGCAGTCGGCTCCAGGCAGCCGGATGGGACTGACGTTGGGCCCGCGCGGCGTGATCGAGCGCTTCGGCTCGGACGCCGTGCCGGGATCGGCGGCGTCCATGTGGGTCTCGGAGATGCCCGACGACCCGGTGGGCTGGCTGGCCGGGCACGGCTGGCAGGCCGGCAGCCACACCCTGCGCGAGCGCGCTGCCGCCTACGGCCGCCCGATCAGCACCCCGGCGCAGCGCGAGGAGGGGCCCGGCGGACTGATCTCGGCGCTCCGCCCGTAGAGCGCCTCCCGGTTGTCTGGATGATCGATTCCAAAGGGCCCATGAGCGGACCAGGTTCATGTGCAGCCGGCCGGTCATGCGCACCGACCGCCTACGACCACTGGTCCCCCTTGGAACCGATCGTCCGGAGGCTGCCGGTGAACCGCCGGTTCGACCGGCTCCTCAAGGGTTCCCACTACCGTCCCGGTGACCGGCGTTCTCATCTGGGCCTCAGCATCGATGCGGACGGTCGGGGCAGGGCGCGCGGAAGTCCCCGTACGCGCTCACGGGACTGGCGTGATCAGTCATGCCAGGTCACGGCCAGGCGAAAGCCCACACCGATCGCCACCAGATCTTGCTCGTAAGCACCGTGCCGACGGGCACATCGGGCCAGATCCCGGTCGTGGCGGAACGCCCCGCCACGAGTGACGTGCGGATCGAAGGCCCAGTCCTCGGTGACCGGGACCTCGCCAGGAGCACCCGGATAGGGGGCGTACAGGGTGGAGGTCCACTCGTCGGCATTGCCGGCCATGTCCAACACCCCGAACGGACTGGCACCGTCCGGGAACGAGCCGACCGGCATCGTGGTGCCGATGCCCAGGTCCACCAGATTGGCCAGGCCCGTGCGGTAGCGCGCCCCCCACGGGAACTCCCGGCCGTCGTCGCCACGGGCAGCGCGCTCCCATTCGTCCTCCGTGGGCAACCGCACCCCAAGGCCCCCGAGTTGATCCCCGAGCCACTGACAGTAGGCCGTGGCCGCATCCCAAGTGACCCCGGTAAGCGGATGATTTGCCGGTGCCTGCGGGGCCGGCCGGCCGGTGGCTGCCGCGAATGGTGCCCACTGGCCGACCGTGACCTGGGTACGGCCGATCCGGAACGCCGGGAGATGGATCTCCGCGCATGGGGCTTCCTTCAGATACCACTGCGCCGGTACTCCGGTGTCGGCATAGCGGTGGGCGACCTGCGCCACCTCGTCGGCCGATGTGCCTCGGCGCAGCAACCCGGCTGGGATCTCAACCCAGTCCACCTGCTCGACATGCATGTTTCTCCTCGACTCGATCGGCCTGCCCTCATCATCGCCTCGGTGGCCGAGGTGGAGGATCGGCCAATAGACCCATCTCGACAGTGACCTTGGGACCAGGACCCTTTTGGCTGCCGCTCCGGCGGTGCCCGGCCACGGTGAGCCGTACACGTTCGCGGCTACCGGGCGAGCGCGCTTTCGGGCGAATACCAGCACCGGGCGAAGGTGCGGTCGGCAGGCGCGGGGAACCGTGCCGGCCGCAGAGCCCGCAGCCGGCTCGCCTGGAGGACCGAGGCGATAAGGACACCCAGGAGTTGATCACCACACCCGAGCAGCCGGACGCAAGGCTGCTCGCACCGGTTGTCGCGCAGGTACCGGCAAGCGAAATAGCCTGCCCGCGAGGCCCGGCCAGGCACACCACCCACGACCGCGACCCCAGGGGGGCACACGCCGGCAGTATCTCCGGAGCCCGGTCCAGGGGTCACTGCGCAGCCTCGTACAGCCCCGGCCTTCGGCATCTGCGGCACGATGCAGCGCCTATCCCCCAAAGCCTCCCGGTGCTGCCCCGGAAGTCCTACTCCCCCACTCGTCAACATCCCCCGACCGTGCATCGGGTCGCCTCCCGAACCCACTGATCAAAGATCCGCCCCACAGGGCCCGGGGCGATCCCAGGCCCTGACCCAGCACCCCTCCACAGACGTCCGCGGAGCAGCACTAGAATCTCCGGTATGGCAAAGCGCAAGGTGCAGCGGCGGGCGCGGAAGATCCTGGGCGAGGAACCTGTGGCCCTGGTCTGGTGTGAGATCCACAAGCCCATCCCCACACCGCCCAAGGACATTCACCGCGCCGCGGGCAAAGGACGTCTGACATCACGCCACCACTGGTCGTGGTACGCCGCGGCCGTCATCTTCTTCTTCGTGGTGGTGCCGGTGATCCTGATCGACACACTCGGCCGCAAGCTGGAAAAAACGATGTCGGGGGCGGACCGCGGCCGCCGGAGCGGACCGCCACCGGCTCCACCCGAGGCGCAGCGCTCCGGCCGTGGCCGCGCCCCTGAGGACGATCGCGAGCCCGATCCGGCCAATGGCGTCTTCGACGGGGACTGGAACCTGACCGCCGGCCAGCTGCTGTTGCGCTGGTACAGCCACTCGCCCAGCCCCAAGCGTCTGGTCATGCTGGCCCGCGACCGTATCTGTGTGGCCGCGTCCCCGCGCCGCCGAATGTCGCCGACCAAGGCCGACGACTTCCTGAGCGTCACGGAATTCACCCTCGAACAGGCCCGCATCGAGGGCGAGGCGGGCCAACCGCGTGGGTACGCCACCTTCCGGCTCTGCTTCGCCGACGGTTCCTGGCTGGAGGTGGGCCGATTGAGCGAGCCGGAGGACGCCGACCACTTCCTGCGCACGGTGAGCTGCTGATCAGCCCACCCAGCCCGTCACGGCCACTCGCCCCGCTGCCCTCGTCGTCGCTCCCGAAGACCTGGAACCCATCGGCTTGACGTGCTGGTGCGCAGCGTTCAAGACCCCGGAGAAGGCCCGTCCGGCAGCATGCCGTATCACCGTATCGGCCTCGGTACCGTGACCCTGGCTTCGTTGATCTCCAAGGGCAGGGTTTGTCGACGGTTTCCGAGGGCGGTTGGTGATCGAATGGCTCTGGGATGTGGATGAGAAATGACGGCACTGTCTGGATGCCAACGTGGGGACGGCCAGTGACCCGCAGGTTGGCTGGCCGTCGAGCAGGTGGTGGCAGCGAGAGAGTGCAGCCCTGATGTTCACGTGGTTTCGACGGGCGTTTAATCACTTGACCCGGTCCGTACGGTGTTCGGGTGAAGGACGCTCTGATCAACGAACTCCGCACCGCGTATGACGCCCAGCTCCGTGGTGTCACCCCGCCTGGCGGCAGTGCTCGCATCGAAAAGGACGGCCCACTGACCCGTGTCGTCGGTTGGCACCGCGGCTTTGTCACGGGCCCGCGCGACCTTGGTGTGTGCGGGGCAGAACTCGACATACTTATAGCGCGGCAACGTGACTTCTACGCTGCCCGTGGCGAGGCGGTCAAATGGAAGACTCGCGCCCATGATCTCCCCGCCGACCTCACCGACCGACTCACGGCGGCCGGCTTCGTCGCCGAGGACAGCGAGACCGTGCTCATCGGGCAGTCCGCGGACCTTGCGGCAGACCCCGTCCTGCCCGACGGCGTGACCCTCCGTCGTGTCACCGCCAGATCAGACCTCCAGCGCATCGCCTCCATGGAGAGCTCCGTCTGGGACGAGGACTGGAGTTGGCTCGCCGACGACCTGACCGCCCGGATCGAGAACGCCCCAGAGAACACCATCGTCCTCGTCGCCGAGGCACGCACCGAAGTCGTCTGCGCCGCCTGGCTCGTGTTCAAGGGCGGCGTCGATTTCGGCGGACTCTGGGGCGGCTCAACGCTCAAGGAATGGCGCGGAAGGGGCATCTACCGGGCCATGGTCGCCTACCGGGCCCAGCTTGCTGCCGCCCGCGATGTCCCCTACGTCTACGTCGACGCCTCGGCCGACAGCGCCCCGATCCTTACCCGCCTTGGCCTGCACGCGGTCACCACGACGACACCGTATGTCTGGTCGCCCTGAACTCAGACCGACTTGGCAGGCTGTTCGGCTCATGCCCGTGTGCTGGCAAGGCGGTAGGAATCGGTTCATGCCCGTGTGCTGGCAAGGCGGTAGGAGTCGGTGCCACTCTCGATGATGGTGCGGTGGAAGGTGAGGCGGTCGGTGATGGCCGCGCAGAGGCCGGGGTCGGTGAAGGTCTTGGTCCAGCCGCCGGACGACTCGTTCGAGGCGACGGCGACGCTGTTCTTTTCCTCCCGTTCGGTCAGGGCCTGGAAGGGAGTTCGGCACCGCAGCGGTCCAGTTCCATTTCCATGTAGCCGATCTCGTCGATGTAGAGAAAGTCGCCACCTCCGTAGCGGACGATAGTCCTGTTGAACTGCTTCTCGTCGGCCGCTTCGACCAGTTCGTCCACCAGTTTCGTGGCAAGGGTGCAGCGGACGCGGTAGCCCTTCATGGCCGCCTAGGTACCCAGGGCGATGAGCATGTGGGACTTGCCGGTGCCAGAGTCCCCGAGCGGTAACACCGCTAGACACGGCGCCGGGCCACGCGGCCTGGACGGGCACCCTGCAAGGGCCCCTGAGCCGAGTACGACGGCAGATCAACGGGCGGCCAGGCACCTGGGAGGCACTCGCGGCCGAAGGGCGAGGCCGGTTCCGAATCCGAACGGCACGGGATCCCTCTGAGCGGCACCAAGCCGGGCGGGACAAGCCGACCGACCGGCGAGACTGGGCGAGAGCCGGGCGTGACCGGCGCCGTTCGGTCCAGTCGCGGCCACTGACAACGCCCGTAGCAATCCATGACACCCCTCAGGCCTCTCCGGACGGGCACCGGCCGGCGGTAGGTGGCGGCAGTACTGAGAGTCCCGGACGGAAACGGCTGACTCCGGGCGCTCGCCGAAGGCCCGGCCGATGCCGGGGCGGCGAAAAGGCTGGTGTGCGGGGCCGACGGAACCGGGTAACGTCTTTGTCATGTTCTTCCAGACGCCGATTTACGAGTGAGAGCGTGACGGGCCCGGGGACGCCCCTTCGACGTCGCCGCCCGTCCCCCACCGACGAATCCGTAGATCACTTAACATCACTACCGGGAGAACCCGTGACCGTGAGCAAGAACATCAACAATCCTGTGGGCATGGGCGGCGGCCAGCGCAAGAAACTGTCCCGCGCCGAACGGCAGAACAACGGCCCGCACCGCAACCTCGACCGCCAGGGTGCAGCCGACCAGAAGGCAGAGCTGGTGCGCAAGATGCGCGAGAAGGCAGCCGCAGCGCAGGACGCCGGGCAGACGGGCGACGACACCGCACACAGCTGACGCACCACCGCCGCAGAGCGGCCACCACACAGGGCAGGGCCCGGACCGCGACGCGCGGCCGGGCCCTGCTGCCACACCCGGGCCCTCTGCCATACCTGGCCCTGCTGCCGCACCGGGCGAGGCCGACCCCGCTCGGCGACCGGCCGGCAACCCGGTACCGACGTGGAACCCCGGGACGAAGGACGACGGCAACGAATGCGCGCCACCCGGCAACCGCAGCTACGGCCACCGGAGCTGTCGGGCGGTCACCCGGTTCCTCCGCAGATACTCTGAATCCGTCCTGCTTGTTATCCGTCCTGCTTGTTTCGCTTTCCCTGTCCTGTTCCCTGTCCTGGCCCACCGGTATCCATGCGTGGTGCGAGCCCATGACGCTATGGGAGGGCCAAGGCCCATTTCCGTGCAGCCGAGGCAACACTGGTGAGGTCCGCATGATCCGCAGGCTGGTACTTTCCGCGGTTCCCCGACTCGCCGGCGCGGCGGTCCTCGGTGTGGTTTTCGGTGTGGTCGTCGGCGTACTGACCAACGCACCGCTGGGCATTCTCGCCGGAATCGCCTCAGCGGAGACGATCTTCGTCGTTGCGGGGTGGATCGTCCTGTGGCCCATGAATGCCGCCAGCACTCATCACAACGCCCGACGCGAGGAGTTCCGGCCCCTCACCGAAGAACTCGCCGTCGTCGGGTCCGCCCTGTGCGGCCTGGTCGGCATCGTGGTGCTGCTCCTGGTCAGCCATACGGACCTGAGCCATGCTGCCGCCGCGACGGCACTGTGCGGTGTGTTCACAGCCTGGGCGGCGCTCCACCTGATGTACGCGACTCGCTACGCGTACATCTATTACCGAACCCCCGAAGGCGGGATCGACTTCAACACCGACGACCGGCCGCAGTACAGCGACTTCCTCTACTTCAGCTACAACCTCGGCATGACCTACCAGGTCTCCGACACCAACGTCTCCACGTCCACGATCCGCGCGGTTGCCCTCCGGCACTGCCTTGTGTCCTACGTCTTCGGTGCCAGCATCCTGGCCACCACCATCAATCTCGTCACCGGCATCGTCACAGGCTGATACAAGGACGGGCCCGCCCGGCCGGTCAGAAACCAGCGCAGGACCGCACCGAGAACCGCGCACAGCTACGACTCGGCATCAAAGGGCTGTCTCCACACCCCCGACGGACCGAGCAACCAGGGGTGGGGCGCCGCCCTCCTCTCCATACGGCCCCGCGTGATCCGTGCGGCACCCCCGGCCATCCGTTACCGCTGTGTCGCGATCTGGATCAGATTGCGGCAGGTGTCGTCGAAAACAGCGGCGATCACGGGACCCATCTCCCGTGGCTCCTGGGTGAGCCTGAACCCCGAACCGTGCAGGCGCCCGTACTCCGCCCGCACGTCATCGACAGCGAACTGAGCAAGCGCGATACCGTCCGCGACGAGCGTGCCGCGGTATGTCCCGGCAGGCGGATGACCCCCCGGCTCCAGAAGAAGTTCCGTACAGCCCGGCTCCTCGGGCGAGACAACGGTCAGCCACCGCTCCCTCTCCCCCATGAAGACATCATGCTTCAGGTCTGCGACTTCCTCCGCCGTCGGGACGGCTTCCCGCACCCGCGCCTGCGGTGGATGCCCTCGCCGCAGCTCTGTTACACCGTGGAGTGAGGCGAGAAGCCCCCCGCCCTGCGGGGAAACGACAACCCCATCGCGCTGGGCCGGTTCTACGGCTGGACGACCACAGCGATAGCCGGGTCCGTCGCAATATGACGCGCAGCACGCCCCCAAACGCCCTCCTCGGTGACCGACCACCGCTCCCCCGCGACTCCGTAGGCCGGCCGGGCCGAAGAGGGTCCCATCCGATGTCAAAAAGGCAGGTCCGAGAGGAAGCGCACATGTACCGGCACAACCCACTTGCCCCAGCGCTGCGGCGGCAGACCGTGCAGCTGCCACGGTCGTCAAACAGGCTCAAGCGCCCGATCCACAACCCGGCCGCACGTCTCAACAATCGCGGCTGCCGACACGCCTGAATCGACCGGCCCGTGCACTACCGGGGTGCGGGCGCACGCGACTCCGGCGAACCGTCAGGTGAGCAGGGCGGCGATCTGACGGGCTGCTTCCCCGGCGGCGCGGCCAACCCCCGATGCGAGTGGCGCAACAACCGCGAGCCACGGAACCCCGGCGCCCACCCGCCGCGAATTCCGCACCTCGAAAACACAGAGTCCCCTCAGCAAACCGACGAGGACTCATGAACGATCAAGGTTAGGCGAGCATTCGGCCGACCACACAGCAACGCCGCCTTACCTCAAGCGACTTCATTGATACACGCAGAATCGCGGACACCGAACACCCGCACAGACCCTCCACGCGCATCAACGCGGAAACCAATTTCGACCCGCACAGACAAAGCCATTCACCTGCCGACGACCGGAACACATCCCACCAGCGAATCCTTAAGCGGCTTCTGTCCTGGTTCGAGAAACCGGATGTCACCTCAAGTGCCCAGCCAGCTACCCTCCGCCTTCAACCTGGGCAAGTTGCGCACCGTGGCGAAGACTCCCTTGCCGCAGAATCACCGTTCGGGTTTCACTGAGATCGCACACTTCGGAACGGGGACCTTCGGCACGAGGAGCCAACTCAGTCGCTGACACGTCAGAGAGTCGTATAACTCACAAGCCTTCTTCTCTCAGCTCTTGCGTCTCCTGTTCGCCCGGCGATCCATTCCCTGCGCGGAGGCAATTGATGAACCCATCGAGCTTTCCTTCACCCTCTGTTGGCCCTGGACTGCCACGGACGACAGGACACGGACAGCCGAAGCCGGGCGCCGAAGGACGCCGCGGCGACGTGCTCACCACACGAGTGGGACTCCAAATGGCCCCCAACCTCACCTTTGACGCATGGCAACGCGCGGGCGGACAACTGGCAGGAGTGATCGACTCATCCTCCTGGTGGCTGGGCGACTGGCTCGTATACGGCAAGGACCACTACGCCGACCGCTACCAACTGGGCATCCGAACCGCCGGCCTGAAATACCAGACGCTACGCAACTACGCATGGGTATCCAGAAGATTCGACATGCACCGGCGCAGGGATGCCCTGACCTTCCAGCACCACGCAGAAGTAGCATCCCTCCCCTACGAAAAACAAGAAATGTGGCTCGACGACGCAGAAGCAAAGCGATGGACGACGAAACAACTCAGAAACGCCATCAAAGCAATTAACGAAGGAGAACCAGCCACCACCCCGCGGCCGGAAACCCCACGACAGATCGCACTCCCCGGACACCGGATCGACCGATGGCACCAAGCCGCCGAACACTCCGGCATCGACTTCGACCGATGGGTACTCGTCACACTCGACAGCGCCGCCGGCCAAATCCTCGAACACACCGAAAACATAACCGCCCTGAGCGCCTGAACCCCCACCGAGCCGTCCCCCACCCAACCGGGAGACGGCTTCGGCGGTCCCGGCAACAAGTACAAACCCACCGCCCGCGCCACTTGCCACACCACCGCACAGACCGCACCCGCAACCCGCAGTCAGGGCAACCGGGCAATAAGCTCAGCGGTCTCACGATGCCGCCCACACGAACGCTGCGCGAACGACTCCTGAACACGCGCCCGAATATGCGGCTCCTGCTCCTGACTCAGCTTGAACATACCCTCCGCACCAGTCACAGCAACACGAAAAGCACCCACACCCGGGACAAGCTCACGGAAATAACCCTCCGACTCCGTCATGTCCCAACCCATACCAACATCATGAGGAGCACGTCAGATGGCTCGCCCTACTCCGCCACGCCCTCTCGACGTCGAAGTACTGTTCCCCGAGGTGTCCGTTCATCGTCGTGATGCGGTCCATCTGCACCCGCGTAGCCGGGAATCCAGGCGCATGGGAAAGCTCGCTCGGCGGGCCCGTACTGTGGCCACACTCACAACTGTGGCCACATTGCGAAGACAACCATCCACGCACGGTCTTCTCCCCGCCGCGAGCGGGGTTGATCCCGCTGGTGCCGGTCCTCCAACTCTTCGCCGCCGACGTGCCTGAGCTGCCCTTCCCGACCGGTATGAATGTGCTGCAGGTGTTGTGATGTCCCTTTGATCACGAGCATGGCTACGAGCCTCGCCCCGAGGTCTTCTGGCACAACGGTCTTCTGGCGCAACGGTCTGCTGAGCGACGTCGAAGCAGCCGTACCTCGCCGCCCCGCCGACGCCAACAACCCCTGCCTTCCCAACCGGTGCGTCCTGCATCCGGAACGCGTCACCGACTACCCGAACTGGGATCTTCCCGAAGGCGTCGCAGAAGCTCTTGAGGACAGGTTCGAGCGACTGGAGGAGGAAACCGGCGGTCCTACTGGTCGCACCTCTCCGTGTCCGACGGAATCAAGGTCGGCGGCTATCCGACCTGGACGCAGGAACCGTTCTGGCCCACGTGCCCGAACTGCGACCAGCACATGGACCACCTCCTCACCATCAACTCCTCCGAGTTCGACGGCGAGAGCCGGCAGACCTGGCTGACCATCGAAGACACCCCCACCACCGGAACGATCTGGGACCCGCCCTACGAGGAGCGCACACAAGTCCAGTGCCCACCGGGTCTCATGCTCGGCGATATGGGCGGCATCTACCTCTTCGAATACCTGCGCTGTCCCGACCGGCCATTCGCCTACCACCCCGACGCTCCTGATGACCGCCTCACGCATGGTCAAATCCCAGGATGGCGACCGCCAGACACCCGTCGATCACTTCCGGGCCGGTACTGGAAACTCGTGAGTTTACGCTCTACGACACGTGTGAACCGGCTGAGGCCGACGGCGGCGAGGTTGCCGATATCGCATTCGACCAGCGCCCAGATGCCCTCTACAGGTCGGAGATCCGGAGCGTATATCGATAGCCGGAACGCAGTAAGCCAGTCGGCGCTGGCCCTCGAAGACCTCCCACGGGGGCGGGAGCACAGGTGATGCTCCCCTCACCTGTGCTCCCGGCCGGCAGGACCGAACGCCGGTCAGCTGCTCGGCTCCGCCGGGGAGCGCCTGGATGAAAGGGAGTGGTCGTCGGGACGGGACCGTGCGAGTTGAGATATGGGAGACAGCGCGGCCGTTGTCGACTTCGGTGAGGTGCGTCCGCAGGTGGTGGGGTTGCGAACGTCGATGACGAGGCGGTGTTCGCGGCGATCGTTTAGGTGCAGGTCAGCGGATGCGTCTGGCGGGCCTGCCTCCGTGCTTCGGAGCATCGAAGTCGACTGTGCAATGCCGCTTCGCTATCTGGTCCAGGGCAGGAGTCTGAGCCCGGCTCCATCAGACGATCCTCGAGCACCTGGACGAGCTCGACCGCGTCGACCTTTCCGTGCGGTCGGCGGCCCCGCGCATGCGACTCCTCAAACTGACCATCTAGGACACCATGCGGATCACGGTTTCCTTACGGCATCGATGAGTTGTGCGTTCAACTTCAAGAGTCATGCTCCGATCCGTACCGCGCGTATTGCCATGTTGTGAACTGGCTCCTACAGTCTGGCGGCAAGTAGGGCCGTGGGAGCGGTCCCACAGCCCATGTCCATCCGAGCAATGGAGCTCCGATGAAACCTGTGAGCCGCAGGCGCATACTCGGCGCGGCCCTGGCTGTCCCTCCCGCCGTGATTGTCGGGGCAGGGCCAGCGCATGCGGCTTCCTGGGGAAGCCCCATCACCATCAACTCGTGGAACAGGATCAGCGGAAGGTGGACGGCGAACAACGAGCTGGAAACCTACACCCCGGATTGTGTCTGGTACGAGGGCTCGACGCTGGTCATCAAGACGTACAACGCCGGAGGCGGCCTGTACTACTCCGGCCGCGTGGAGTCGGCGGCGCTGTACGGGTACGGCACCTACAGCTTCACTGCCAACATGCCCAATGGGCAGGGCCTGCTCCCTGCGGTCTGGGCGGCCTACCTCAACCCGTGGCTTCCGGAGTTCGACGCGGCGGAGATCGTCGGGCAGAACCCAAACACCGTCTACCAGACCTCCCACGACGCCAACAACGCGCAAAGCCAGTGGGCCCCGAACAATCCCAACGGCTGGACCAACGCATACCACACCTACTCGTTTACCTGGTTCCCCGACCACATCGATTTCGCCGTGGACGGCGCCTTCACCGGGACCAAGTGGTACGCCACCGCTCCTGGCGTGGGAATGCACTTCATCGTCAACACCGCTGTCGGCGGTGACTGGCCCGGCAACCCCAACGACTCCACCTGGGCCACTGCCGACGGCGCCCGGTACCTCAAGTGCTCCGCCATCACCCACACCCCCTACTACCCATGACACGCATGGTGATTCGGAACTGCTACACAGACAGGTGACAGTCAGGTTTCATGCTGCGAGACAGGAGCCGGCGGCCGCTCGCCGAGCACGGAGGCCCGGCGCCCCCGCGTCGGCCGACCGGGCTTCGCGGCGGGGCTCGGTCACGGACGGGCCATCCGCAGCGGCTTTTCGCCGCCGTGCTACCAGCCTACTCGCGCAGTGTCAGCCACTCCTGAAGCTCGATCAGGTTCCTCTCCGGGTCCTCCAGGTAGGCGACCCGCATCCGGTCACCCATCGGCCCTGGGGCCCGGGTGAATTCCGCCCCTCGCGAGATGTACTCGGTGTGGGCGGCGTCCAGGTCCTCCACCCGCAGCACCACCAGCGCACGGTATCCCTCCGGCTCCGCCCCCAACCTCCCCAGGATGCCGGCCATCTGAGTCCGGTCCTGCAACGCGATCGCGGCAGGTCCGGTGTCGGGGCTGAGCTTGGCGTACGGGCCGCTTTCAGCCTCGAACTGCGGCCTGAGCCCGAGTACGTCCCGGTAGAAGCGGTAGACAGTAGGGAAGTCGGACACCAACAGGCGTATTTGAGTGAGTTCCATACTGACCTTTCTAACCCGGTTCCGGCTCCGGCTCGATCACGATCTCTAAATGAGTCCCGCCCGAGTTCAGCTCTGGTCGACGAACCCGACTGGGCGGTGGACTGGTTGAGGAACTGCACCACGCCCTGCTGCTCAAGACGGCTCTGGGTGGCTGGGTCTCGTCGGGTGCTTCCACGTAGACCTGGGGTGGCAGCCTGGCGCTCCTGAGCCGGGCGCAGCGTGGCGTGGGGCACCGCGCAGTCGACTGGTACCCCAAACGTTGCGGTGATGCGGTGACAGCGGGGTCGGTGTTGTCCGACCGACTGGAGTCGCTCCGTGCCCGTGTGTGCCACCGGGGAACGGGAGCCCGGGAACGGGAGCCCCGGTGGTCAGGGCGAGCCCAGCGACGCCCGTGCGGTCGCGGTAGTGCCGGACGTCGAGGGAGCGAGTTGCCTCGGTAGATACCGGAACGCGCCCTTGCTGGTCAGAACTTGTTCGGCCGACTCCAGCGACGCTCGCGCGCTGCGGTGGCCCGTCGGGAAATGAGTATGGGCCGCTGCGTGGCCGGCAGGCAGACTTCGCACATGCAGATACCTGCCGAAGCCGTTGCCGCCACCGCACTGATCGAGGTCGTAAGGATCTCCGCCCTCCCGACCGAGCAGGGCGCCCCGTACCCCGGCGCAGTAATCGCCCACTGGGTCGGGAACGAGGCCGCCGGCGCCTTGGCCTTGATAGAGACCCTGACCGGCAGCGAACAGCACCGCTGCGGCTTCGCACCAGGCTGGGCCATCCGGGCGTACGAGGAATCCCTCGACCTGGCGTTGTTCGAGGCGGCATTCTGCTTCAGGTGCCACGAGGTCCGCATGCACGGAACGGCCGTGCCACCCGCGCTGGTCACGCAGTTCTTCGACGGAGAGGCCCCGCCGGCCCAGGCCCTCCTGACGCTCTTCCGCACGGTGGCCCCGTAGCCCGCCGACTGGCTCAGCGGGTTTCGCGGCCATCGGGGCCATTGACTTCCCCGATGGAACGGGGTCGGAGACTTCGGATGTGGTGCGGCAGCGAGCCGGACGGGCCAACTCCGCGCTCAGTAACAGCAACACCGACCCAACCCTGGTCGGAGATGAACCCAGCCTTGCCGCCGAGCACCCGGTCGAGGTCGCCGACGGCTCGGTCCGTCACGCGCCGGCTGCCGGGCAGACCATCCGCTGGGGGCAGGGAGCTACTCGGTGCGGGTTGTCGTCCCGGTCAATGTGCACGTGGCGATGCTCGATGGCTCCCCGACGCGCCGCTGGTGCAGCCGCCCACCGGGCTCAAGCCTGCCGCGCCCACCAGTACGAGGCGGGAACCACACGCGGCAGCGGCGGCCCAACGATGAACCGGACGACCACACTCTGGCGCGCTCCCGCCGGCTGCCCGCCGCCTGCTGCCGACGACCATCAGGACCACTGCTCCTGATCACACAGTGCCACCCCTGAGAGGGTCCGACCGGATTCGCTCCGGTCGGACCCTCTTCTTCGCGTACAGGCTTGTCTCCGCGTACGGCTGCCGCTCCGTGCGCCGGGTCTCCCGCCCCGCTCAGCCCTGCGCCAGCTCCGCCACGGGCTGCCACTTCTCCCACACCGCGAGACGCTGCTCGTAATCGGCCTTGGCCATGCCCAGCGGCGCCGAACCGAAGAAGCAGCGCAGCGGCGGCTCGTCGGCGTCGACGATCTCCAGCACGGCCGCGGCGGACGCGGTCGGATCGCCCGGCGTGCCGACGCGCTTGCGACGCTGCTCCTGCACCTGCTTGTGGAAGTCGGCATACGCGGGCAACGGCTCGGACGTGCTTGACGAGGAACCCGCCCAGTCGGTCGCGAACCCACCGGGCTCGATCAGAGTGACCTTGATGCCGAACGGCGCCACTTCCTGAGCCAGCGCCTGGCTCATGCCTTCGAGCGCCCACTTCGACGCGTGGTAGATCCCGACCAGCGGGAAGGCGCTGATGCCTCCGATGGAGGAGACCTGGAGAATGTGGCCGCTGCCCTGCTCACGCAGGAACGGCAGCGCCGCCTGCGTGATCCACAGGGCGCCGAACAGGTTGGTCTCCAGTTGCGCGCGTGCCTCGGCCTCGGTGAGTTCCTCGACCATGCCGAAGTGGCCGTAACCGGCGTTGTTGACCACCACGTCGAGACGCCCGAAACGCTCGTGCGCCTGCTGCACGGCGGCGAAGTCGGCGTCACGGTCCGTCACGTCGAGACGCAGGGGCAACAGCCGTTCTCCGTACTTCTCGCGAAGGTCACCCAGCGTGGAGAGGTCGCGCGCGGTCGCGGCCACCGAATCGCCGCGTTCGAGGGCGGCGACGGCCCACTCCCTGCCGAAGCCGCGTGAGGCGCCGGTGATGAACCAGATCTTCTGCGTCATGATGTGTGCTCCTCAAGGAAACTTGTCATCCGTACGATCAGCACGTCACGGTGTCACTCCCACCAGCCAACACCTTCGAGTGGACTCAAAGGCAAGTTCAGTACTCCCGAAGGTGGCCTCAACTGTCGCGAGGGGTGACTGCCCTGTGGGGCCATTACCCGGCGTGGCCCAGGGATCGGTGTCTCATCCGAATCAGGCCTCCACTCTCGGACCTGCACTTACTTCCCCACCGCCGCCCCTCTGCTGCGCTCCGCCGGGCGGCAGGATGAGCAGCGAATGAGCGAGACGGAACCGCCGGCCCACTTGCGCGAGCTCGACTCCCGCGAACGGCTGGAACGGCCGCTGCACTGCCACCTTCCGCAAGGACGCGAACGTGGTCTGCGGGACCAAATTAGGCTCCCCCACCGAGGTCCGTGCCGGCAGTCCGGAAGCCTTCCTCGCTACGGACAAGGCCCGCGAGGAGGGTCGCTGGAACCCGCCGACCGGTCGGCCGGAGATGGACGACTGTGCCATCGACGGCTCGCACGTCCGCGCCCTCAAAGGAGGAACTCACACCGGACCGTCTCCGGTCGACCAGGCCGCCCCGGCAGCAAGCATCACGGCGTCGTCGACCAGCACAGCACAGCGCTCGCGGTGTCACTGACCGAAGGCAACCGGCACGATGTCACCCAGCTGGTGCCGCTCATTGATGCCATCCCCCGCGTTCGTGGCTTGCTCGGCCGGCCACGCCACCGAGCCCGGCGGCTGTTCGCCGACCGCGGCTACGACTTCGACAAATACAGTCGTCTCGTCCGGGCGCATGGGATCACACCCAAGATCGCCCGTCGCGACACCCCGCACGGCTCCGGCCTGGGGCAAGACCCGATAGGTGGTCGAACGCACCTTCGCCCGATTAAAGGGCTGTCCCGCAAATGGTGCGCCAAGCAGGGTGTCCGGCATGACTTGGTACGGATGTCCGCATTTGGATGGTCTGGAGGTCAGTGGGCCTCGGACTTCATGCAGGCTGAGCGGTGCGGTTCGTCTGCCGGAACTTTGGACTGTCGGATCTGCCGCGGCGCGGTCTCGCCACAGACGGGGCCCCTGGAGGTGCTTCTCCTCGACATCGAGGCAGAGCTGTCCATCTGGGAAGAGGGGAGGGCGGTGTGGTCCGAGGAGGCGTTTGCCGTGGCCGAGCTCGCGTACCACCTGGCGCTCTGGCTCCAGAGCCCGGTCGCTGGCCAGGAGGGTTTCGAGTTCGACTCGATGCAATCGGTTGCGGGTCTGATCCGCATCGCGGGCTCCGACGGAGGCTGACGGATCGGCTCCGACTTCGCGCCCGACTTCTGGACGTCGCCCGTTGCTTGGGATGTTCTCGTGGTGGAGACCGCGCGATTCGGCCGTTCCGTGCGTGAGGGCGTCGCTGCGATGGGCATCGAGCCGTCCTTCATCCCAGAGGCCTCAGGCAATGTCGCCGAGCGGCGACTTGCACGAAGTCTGAGCCCGGCCTCTGCTGACGGACTTGTTGTCCGGCGTGAAGAGGATCATCACTGCGTCCATGGCTTCCAGAAGTGGCCGTGCGGCGCACGGAAACCGTTGACTCCCCTGCCGCGTCTGTACGTGGTGAGGCCACGAGACTGCCACGCGCAACATGTGCGGTGCGCAGCACAGAGGGGATGAGAGTTCATGGGGCCAGTAGCGGCGGCGGTATCTGTCATGGCATTCGGCTCGGTATTCTGCGGCGCGGGCGCCGGGAGCCTGTACAAGAGGCGATGGTTGCAACGCCATGGAGTGCGGACATCCGGCACTGTCATCCGACTGGCCAAGAGCTCCAACCAGGATGGAACGTCCTACCACCCAGTCGTGCAGTACCGGACCGGCGAGGGCCGGCTGGAGGAGGCCAGGTCCTCGTTCGGGACTGGACGGTCAACCAGATTTCAGCCCGGCACGCCGGTCACAGTCTTCTACGATCCGGCCAAGCCGCACCGGATGACCATCGACGGCTACGCCGGGGGCACGATGGTGGTCTTCTGCCTCGTCGGAATTGCGGTCGTCGCCCTCGGCTTGTGGATCCTGTGATCGAGGATGAAGTGACTACCCGGCGGTGCAACGGCCATCGACTGGAAGCATCCCGCAGAGGCAGTTCCACCAATATCTCAGCCCCCGAATACATTGACGGGAGCCACCAACGCGATCCAACCTCCCACCCGACGGCGTGCCCCTGCTCGTCACCGCCGACCAAGGCTGCCGACGGACCGCCCAGGGCTCGCAACTGAGCACGATCCATGTAGCGGGTGGGTGATCACAGCGGCCCGAGCAGGTGGGCCGACATGCATATCAGGCAAGCTTTCCCCGGAGGCGGTGTCTACCAGAAGCAGAATTAAAGCCGCTCTTCATGGGCTGGAATCGGCGCGGCACCCGGCCGCCACTCTCGCCTGATCAACCCGAACACCCACGAGTCGGATACCTCGCCGTTCACGATGCAGTCTTCCCGCAACGTCCCTTCACGGATGAATCCGATCTTCTCCAGGACCCGTGCAGATGCCACGTTGCGCGTATCGGTCTCCGCCTGAACTCGATTCAGGTCCACTGTGTCGAATGCCCACTGCAGCAAGGCGTGTGCGGCCTCCGTCGCGTAGCCGTGGCCCCACATTGCTTCGTCGAGGACGTAGCCCAACGACGCGCTGCGGTAGTCCGGGTTCCATCCGGTCAGACCGCACCAGCCGACGAAGGCCCCGTCGGAAGCACGGTCGATGGCCACCCGTGCCCCCGTGTTTTCGTCCGCCATCTTCCGGCACATCGCGATGAAGCGCTCGGCGCGGGCCCGTTCGTTCCACGGCGGGGAGTCCCAGTAGCGCATCACATAAGTGCTGCTGTGCAGCGCGAACAAGGGATCCGCGTCGGCGTCGGTGACGGGGCGCAGCCGCAGGCGAGCGGTGTGCAGTATGGGGGTGGCCAAAGTCATGCGCTCCATCTTGTGACCTCATGGGCGGGCAGGAAACCGAATATTCCATTCTGGTCCGGCCGTCACCACCAGGGCAGCGCCTACCAGCAGACCTTGCATGCCTTCAACCAGCACCCCGACCAGGCACTCAGAGCCTGCGAAGCGCACGACCACTCGGCCTGCCCACCGACGGCTCAGACATGTGCCAGGGGCCCCGACCCAGGTCGACTGGGGTGACGAAGGCAAGATCCTCGCGATCGAACAGGACGTGACCTCGGCCGTACCGGTGCGACCCGGTCAGCGGTGAATCCGGATACTCAACCGGAACCGATCTCGACGCTGCTGGTCAGGCCCACTCGCGGTGCTCCGTGACCAAGGTGGCGGCGGCCTCGCGCATAGCCCGGACGAGCAGAGCGACCACGGCCTGGTCGAGGTCGCGTGCGTGCGCGAGCATCACGCGGCGGATCTCGGCGGGTACCCCGTGGATCTGGGTGATGGTCACCCCGGGCGGAACAGCCGGCAGAAACTCCGCCGGCACCGTCGTGATCCCGGCGCCTTGGGCGACAAGTCCGAGCTTCGCTGCCCAGTCGCGGGTCCAGTGCTGCACCACCGGCCGTCCGGGCAGGCCCGGCCAGACACCGAGCAGAGGCTCGCCCTCGCTCGACCGGCTCGCGATCCACGACTCGCCCTCGAGCGACTCCAAGGTCACCGGCTCCGGCCCCGCGTGCCGACTGGCCGATGGCACCGCGAGCGCGAGCGCAGTCTCGGTGACCGTGTGCTGTTCCAGAGGCGGATGCTCCTGGTCGGGCGAACGGAACGGTGGACGGCCGGTGATCAGTGCGACGTCCAGCGTCCCAGCACGCACCCCGCGGACGAGCGCAGGCGTGGCGCCCTCGCGGGTGGAGATCTCAAGGTCGGGCTCCAGCTGGCGCAGGGCGGCGATCGATCGTGGGAGGAGCGCCGCCCCGGCCACGGAGACAACGCCCACCCGAACACGTCGCACCTGCCGGGGCTTGCCGGCGAGCATCCTCTCCGCCTGTTCGAGTGCGTCCAGGGCGATCACGACCTGGCGCAGAACGAGACCGCCCGCGCGGGTGAGTTGCACTCCTCGTGGCACGCGCTCGAACAGCGCCACGCCGAGGTCGCGCTCCGCAGCCGCGATCTGGCGGGACACCGCCGACTGCGTGTACCCGAGTCCGGTCGCGGCCGCTGTGAAGCTGCGGCACTCGGCCACGGTGCGGATGGTCTGGAGGGTCGACAACGGCAGATCCATGCTTGGAGAGCATAGTGGGGATGCGAAACTTGCGCTGGTCGCATGTCACGGGCGGCCATAGCCTCGGGTTCATGGCATCGAATACGCCGAAGAACGACGAGCACTCCGCGGGCGGCCGCCTCCGGCTCCTGGCGCGGGCGGAACTCGACGCGGAACAGGTGAAGATCAGCGATCGGTTGACGCTCACCCGCGTCGCTCGCGGACGGCAGGCCGGCTATCGCACTGCTCTCGACGACGGCCGGTTCGTCGGGCCGTTCAACGCCCTGCTGCGGGCGCCGGACATCGCCGAACGGCAACTCGACTGGGCAGAGGCAATCTCGGCGGCCGACCTGCACCCGGCAGCGCGCGAGGTCGCGATCCTCACCGTGGCCGCGCAGTGGCGGGCGGAGTACGTCCTGTACGCCCACAGCGCGGCCGCGCGTGGCGCCGGCTTGAGTGACGATGCGATCGATGACCTTGTTGCCGCGCGCACGCCCGCGGGCCTCGACCGAACTGCTCGGTTGGCCCACGCCGTGGCGCTCGCACTCGTCCAGGATCACGACATACCGGATGACCTGTACGGCGACTTCCTGTCGGAGTACGGCGAGACGGGGGCCGTCGTCCTCATTTCCCTGATCGGCCAGTACCTCGCCACCTGCGCCGTGACGACGTGCTTCCGCGTCCCCGTGCCCGGCGCCTAACCGTATCCGGACCCGGCCAACACACCACTTTCACCAACAGGAGGAACACCATGCCGCTCGTTGACATCTACCTGCACCAGGGCGTGACCACTCGCGATCAGCGCAAAGCCATCTCTGACGCGATCCATGCGGCGATGGTCGAGACGCTCGTCATCCCTGACGATGATCGGTTTCATTACTTCCACGAGTTCCCGGAGGGCTCCGTGTTCCACGACGACGTCGTATTCGGCCTCCCTCGCTCGGAGCGGCTGATGGGCATCACCCTGTCGTTCAACAACCGCACGGCCGAGACAAAGAACGCTCTGTTCGAGTCGATGGTGAAGCACCTGCTGCAGATCGCCGGGGTGCCCCGCGAGGACGTTGTCCTCCGCATCCTGGAGACCGCGCGCGAGAACTGGTGGGCAGCCGGACGCGTGGTCGACCCCAACACCGGCTACGACGAGCGGATGACGGCAACCGCCGATTGAACGGCGGGCAAAACGCCCCCTGAGGGGTCCCTGCACTATGAGCATCCGATGAGGTCACGTGGCCTGGTGCCGCGTCTCGCGGCACCAGGCCGACCCGGGCGGGCACAGTGCAAGGACCCTGAGCCGATGCTCAGCGCTCCCAGAGAGCACTCCGCCGCGGGTCCGTAGTACCGCACGCGACGACTCGCCGGCTCAGAGCCGGCCATGGTGCGGGCCGCGGCGTGGTCGAGGAGCCCGTCACACATTTCCTCAAGCCCGCCCTGGGACGCAAAGCCGTAACGCATCGAGTGCGATCGGAGCTGAAAGTCCTCCCGCCGATGTCGTGCAGCGCCTCAGCGACGCGCCGTCCGCTCAACTAATGGAGCGTCAATTCCTGCATGAGCAGAACTCTCTGTGTCTCCCGGGCTTTCCGGCCGGGCGCAGATGGTCAGCGGTCTACGCCCGGCAACTGCGCCTCGCGTCCTGGCACAAGCGGTGAAGACCGCCGGGACGTTCCTGCACGGCCAGCTTCGCCCAGTTTGAGAACAACGGTGACGAGGATGCCGCCGACCTGAGCGAGACGCCTCCGTCGGCGACCCGGGCAACCATGCCACGCCGCGATCGGTCACCATCACGCCGATCGGGGCCTAGTCCGAGCGGCTCGCGGCCGTCACGGCGCACGACCGTCGAGGTGCGCGGCTTCCGCTTCTTGGTGCTGTCGATCCGGCAGGTCGGCGCCCGGCATCGCTCCGCCGCCCGGCGCACTCAGGGCCGGACCACAGCATCGGCACTCGAATGATCAGGAGAACAAGGCGCCCAGGAATATCACGAAGTAGTAAGCGAACTGATGCCATCGCTTGCAGTAGCGCTTCGGACGCCACCTGGAGCGTCGCGTGAACGACTTATCGCACAAGGTGCACGGCCGAGCCTTCGTCTCCCCCATGGCCACGACCCTACCGGACGCAAGAACACGGCTTACAGCAGCAACCTGACCAGGCCGCCCCACTCAAATCCCGCAGCAGGCGTCGTCGTCCGCGCGCCAGCCGTACGGGGTCGAACCTTTCGTCCCGTGCCCCCGCTGCGACTCTCGATGGAGTTCTCACACGGCACGGGGCGGTCCATGAGCGAGGCAACGCCGACGTCGCCTTTCCGGCGCTCGGTATGCGCTCCGTGGCGCTACGGGAGTCAGGTCAGCAGCCGCCCTTCCGCTCCTCCGGGACACTTACGGCTGTCCATCGGATGCAATGTGGGGCTCGCGACGGATGAACTCCTTCATACACCCGCCATGACCGCTGGGAGCCCTGCCGCTCGTGTACTCCGCAACGCCGCTCGCCACGAACGTCGCTGGCGCAGAGCCAGACCTATCAGCCGGCCCACCGGGGCCTTGATCGGCCCGGCTATCCGTATCGGGTCGCCCGGCGCCGGGCGACCCGGTCGAGGAGAACCTCAGCCGTACCGTTACGGCTGACGGCGGTGGCCCCGCCCGGCTTGACCTTCGCGTGCCCGATTCGACTCATCGCGGGCGCCAGAGTTCCGCGCAGCTCTACGCCTGGTGTCGCCGCCGAGCGCCAACGTTGCGGTGCCGTCCTCCAGTTGGCGGTGAGAGCCGGGCCAGGGCAGGACCGAACAGCAGGCCTGGTCCCACTTTGCGGCAGGTGCCCGCGGGGCCCACGCCGTCGCGGACTGCGCGACGGCGTGCCCTGCACGTCCTCAGCTCGACGCGAGCTGGTTGGCGATCTCCTTCTGCCACTTCTCGGCATCGGCCGGGTCATTCAGGGACTGCTCCCATTTCTCCGCCGTCATCCGCACATCCGCGGGGCCTGCCTTCAGCGCGACGAGCAGTTCGCGGGCCGAGGCACGCAACGCGGGCGAAGTCTTCTGACCTGCCGGGACCTCGGGGCCCGCGGCGAGGCCGTAGAGGGTGCGCGCCATGGCATCGCGCTTGCTGTGCTCGACCTTCTTCCAGAACTTCAGCGCTTCCTTGAGCGCGTCCGGGCGGGAAGCGGGCTCGGATGCGGCCGGTCCACCCTCCTCCGTGGACGGGGCCCAGCGGTCGGGGTGGCGGGCGCCGTCGTAGCGCTTCTTGCCCGCGCGCCCGGCCTTGTACGCGGTGACCGAGAGCAGCAGCCCTGCCGCTGTTGCGGCCAGGCCCCAGCCGACCGGGTTGCTCGCCAGCGCCCCCGAGGCGGCCGCTGCGATCGTCACCGCGCCGCCGGCGGACCTCACGCCGTCTCCGACCGCTCCGACCCCCTGCTTCCAGAGCTTGTTGCGCTGCTTTGCCAGGGCGTAGTCCCGGGTGGTGTTGAGGACGTTGGTGTCCTGCGCACCCTTGACGTCCCCGGCGGCCTTCTCGATGGTCGAGAAGGCGTCACTGGCACGGTCCAGGGCGGCTCCCAGCCGATCCGCGAGGCCGTCCTCCTCGCCCTCGTGGGCGCGCTCCAACGCGACGTAGGCATGCGCGAGCGCCCAGTGGCTCTCCGTCTCCGCCTCGCGGAGCCGAGTGAGCTCGGGGTCGCCCACCGTCGCGGGCACGTCAATCTTCTTGACGGCCTGGTACTTGCGCGTCGTCAGCCCGAATCGACGCGCCGCACGGACACTCTTGACGCCCGCTACGGCGCCGATCATCCCGCCCCCGGCCTCAGCGACGCTGGCTGCCGTGACGACGCCCTCCGCGTGCAGGGAGTTCTTGGCGACGCCGATGACGTCGGAACCGTACGTCGCCAGGTTCTGGATCGCGTCGAGCGTCTTGGACGGGAACTTCTTGCGTGGGGCGTGGGAGGAGGGACCCGCCGGGTTCTCCTTGGACTCCTTGTACGCCTTGCGTGCGTCGATGACGTTGTTGACCGCCGTGACCCCGTCGGTGACGCCCATCTCGGCGCCGGCCACGGCGGAGGACACACCGGCCTGCTCCGACAGGCGCGTGTCGGAGGTCTGGGACGCCCGCCAGTTCACCTCCGCGTTGCCCGGGACCAGACCACGCAGGACCAGGGTGTCGAGGACGTCGAGGTGCTTGTTGGCCCGCTCCAGCGCACTGGCGATCCTCTCCCGGATGTTCAGCCCGCTGCGGGACACCTTCGCCTTCGGCTTGCCCGTCTCCTCACCGGACGTCTTCGCCTCGTTGTTCTCCGCGAGACGCTGGACGACGGCGGACGCGGCCCGGTTGCCGGCGAGCGCCTGTATCGATCCCATCATCGGTCCGATGCTGCGGGGGTCCGGCACTCCTGCCAGGTTCTCCGCGTCGCGTGAGATGGGCCGGGGCCGTCGAACGGCCGGCTGCCGCGTACGGTTACCGAAAGCAGTGTTACCCACCGGTATCCTTTCCGTGCTCGTGTTGACACCGGGTGCGTGGCAAGTCGAGGCATCCGGAGGGGCCTTGCGCTCCCCACAGTATCGGTTGCCTTCCCACCCCCGCGGAAGGTGTTTCCCGTCTCACCTCAATTCTGTGCGACGGCTTGCGGCCGTCGGACCGCCACTCGGCAGCCACCCGGCCGGGGTTCCCCTGCGCTCCTCTGCGGCCGACCTGGGTGTGGCCCTGGCGGCCACCGGCGTCCCCCGCCTGCTCAACGGCCACATCAACTACACCGTCACGCTCACCAACAACGGCTCCTCGGCCCTGACATCCGCCACCGTTACTGCCACCCTCCCGCCCCCGACGGCAGCCATGACCAGTTCCTGCGCCGCCAAGAGCGGCCACGTCACCTGCAGCGCCGGGGCCCTGGCGCCAGGCCGCCGGCACCACTCGCGCCTTCACTGTCCCCGTCGGCCTGCTCACCCTGGGACTGCCCTGCAGCGTCACCGCGACTCGCAGCGCCAGCACCCCCGTCGACACCAACCCCGTCAAGGACACCACCACCCGCACCTGCACCGTGGTCACCTCGCTGGGCATCAACGGCAACTGACGCCGCAGGGCCGCTGCCGTCACGGCCACCCGGGCTGGAGCGGGTGGCGGCATGAACATGGGCGACCACCGCAAGGTCCGGGAAGAAGGCGAGCTCTGCATACAGGATCGCCGGCATGCTGCCCTGGGGCGCGCAGCACAAGGCGGCACAGGTCCGCGGAGCCGCACCTTCGTACGGGCTCGGCCGCCCGTCATCTCTCCGACGGGCGGCCGAGCCGTGAGCGACGGTGATCGGGGAAGCGCTCCGCGCGCGGATCGAGCAGATCGATCAGGTTCATAAGGGCATGCTGCAGCGCGATCAGCCGGTACGGCACTCCCTGCGCCCGCGCCACTGCCTCGAGGCTGTCGCTCAAGGGTCCGAACCACTCGGCGAACTCCGGGTCCTCGTCGAGCCGTCGGCAAAACTCCACATACCCCAGACAGGATGTACCGTCCGCAGTCAGCATCAGCTCACCGATCGCCCGCTGATCGCTGCGGAAGATAACGAAGTGCCCGTCGAGGAAGCGCGTGTTGCCGCCTCCGTCGTTGTTCAGCACGTTACTGATCGCCGTGAAGTGCCCCACGATCCGCCGGTTGACCGTGCTGTCCCCGAGATCGAGGAACTGGACGCCGCGGCGAAGGATCTCCACCCGGCCCAGGTACTCGCCCAGCACATGGAGCGTGCTGCGCCGGGCGTATGCGCGTTCACGACTGGAGCCGTCACGGAGGTACATCTGCAGGAACCCACGGTCCACGATGTTGTAGAGGCGGGACTGCAGGTCGTAGGCAGCCCACAGGAGCGGATCGCGGTGGCGGCCCATCAGGTCCTGCTGCGCGGTCCGGCTCTCCAACTCGTGGGCGAGCAGAGCCTGTCGGCGGCCGGACCGGGCCGTGAACCAGGCACTGCCGAGTGCAACAGCACCCGACAGGGACGCGACGATCAGTTCGGTACTCACAGGCTCGGGAGCGTAGCGGTTGCGGGGGCTCCGGACCAGGCTGAGCCGGATCGGATCAACGGCGGGCGGTCGAGCCGCGTCACGCGCCTCACAGTGGGCCGTCGCATGGGGCGCCGCACATCTGCAGGCGCGCAGGCCCACCGCCTCCGGGGGCACGGCTGGACTCCAGGGGCCGAACTCGTCCAGGCGCAGGACGACTTCGGGTCCCCCGTGGTCAGGGGTGGCGTCGCCGACGGCGATCCCGTAGAGGTGCTCGGCCGGACTTCCCTGGAGGCGTACTCGGAGTGCGGGAGGCCTTCCAGGCTTTCACACGTCAGAACGACATGCTTTACGGACCCGCCGCCACGTCACCACTGGCCGCTCCCCCGGCAGGTACTCCGCAGCAGGCGCTGCCCCTCATCATCATCGATCTCGCGGACGCGTACTCGCTCGCCCCCTGCACGGCTTCCCTGCCGCGCACTGCCGGCGAGTGTCACTCCGCCGACGTGCCGATCCGAAGCCGGTTGCCGTCCGGGTCTCGCAGCTCGACCTCGCGCGCCCACGGAGCATCCTTCGCCTGCACACCGAACTCGGAGGCGACAGCCTCGACATCCCGAATGCGGAGGTAGACCAACGTGTCGGCACTGGCGTCTCCCTTGTGCTCCGACAAGAACAACCGCACCCTGCCCCGAGCGACCTCGACGAACGCGGGAAGTTCCGGTTCGAGGCGGTGTACCCACTGCTTGACGAAGCTCAGTCGCCCGTATCATGCGACCGATGCCGCCCGATCCCGGGCTTTGGCAACCTCTGAGGAGCGCCCCCGAGCGCTCGTCCGCAGCCAGGGGGCGACCTCCACCTCCTCCATTTGCCGGTTTGCCATCATCCCGGCATCGAGTCTCAGCTCATTTCATTGGCCGCCGGCCGGTTCGCGCAGCCGCTGGGCGAACTCCTGCGCCCGCTCCAGATCGCCGGCGTCAGGGTGCGCCTTGCGGATTCCGCCGAACGGCTTGAAGGGCAGGAAGGTATCCCGGCCCCGGCAGGAAAAAGTAGCGACCGTCTCGAAGCCCTTCTGGTCCAGCGCCTCGACCAGAGGCCGGAAGAAGCGATGGGGTCCCGCGTCTGCGAAGCCGCTGGTGGCGAAGACGAACGAACGCCTCCGCAGCGGGCCCCGCTCCTGCGCTAGCCCCTCGATGAAGCCTCGGAGCGCGGGATGGAAGGACCGCGTGAAGATTCCCGACCCGAAGCCGACCAGGTCGTAGTCGGCCAGCTCCTCGGGAGCGATGTCCTCCGGGGGGACAATGCGGGACCCCAGGATGGGGGCCATCGCCTCGGCGATCCTTTTGGTGTTGCCGTGGGACACGGAAGTGCACAGGATCAGGGTCTTCATGAGTAACTCCTCGAGGTACTGGTCCACGGTGCGGGGTCCGGAGACAGAACCGTCCAGCTCCTCGATTTGTGACAGCTCACCTCGTGACCCAGCGGACATATCAGGTTCGGAGGCTGAGAGGGCCTGACAGATGTCACGTCACAAGCTTCCCGATTCAGGTGTTCGGCGGCCCATGGAAGGGCCCCTCATGGGGCGCAGCCGAGATCCACCAACTCTTGATCACTACGTCACAGCAGTACAGCACCACCTGCAGGAACCGTGAAGCCGGAGGGGACGGGGACGGAGCTTCTGCATCGCAGCTGGGCGACCAAGGCTTCTGTCAGGGGCAGCGATCGTGGCGGACGTACTGAGCATGCCTGTGCAGGTGAGTTGATGGAGCACCCAGCGGGCCACGCTGGGCCGACGCGGCAGGGCTGCACCTGTGGGTGCGTCAGGGCGGATGTCTCCAGGGCGAGAGCCCCGGCTTCCGCACAGCGTTTCCGCCCGTTGAGCACGAACCAGGTATTGGCGTGCGGCAGGCAGCCAGGAACGCCATCGCCGGGTCCGCACTGCCGTCCGCGACAACGGGCGACAGCACTCCTTGGCCAGGAAGCCCCGCCACCGAGACAATTTGGCCCCCGTCACCGCAGCGGCCCGGATTCCGAGCAGCCGGGCCATTCCGGTGAATCCACCAGCATACGGCGAACCAAGTAGATTCCTGTTCGTTTGACCCGATATGCGACAAATCAAGCGTGCAGCCGTGACCCTGGGAACCTGCGCCGTAATCCTGACCACCACATCAACCGTGTCCGCCTACGCCGCGCCCCCGAGCCTGGCATCCGTGCAACCGACTCTTCAGGCAATCCTCGCCTTCGTCCGCCGATTCTTCATCTGACACCGCCCCAGCTCCTCGAGACAGCAGCAGGGTGCGAGGCCGAGAGTAAACACACCCCAGCCGGGCCGGCTCAGCCCACACATACCGCGGGCTGAGCCGCCGCTGCCGCGGCACACCGGCACCCCTGTCATGTATGTACTGGTAGGGACCTGCGGCAACCGGGAGTTGGCGCGGGAGGCCGGAGTGTGGCGACACGGGCCCGCGGCCACCGGGAGACGGAGCCGACACGGCCCACCCGCTGGACGAGGAGACCCTCCAGCCGGCGCGGACCGGTACACCCCACCGCCAACGATCACTCACGCAAGCGCCGGACGACGGGCGTTCCCGGTGAATTTGCGGCCTGTTCTGCGCCGTCGGCAATTACTGCGGGGCGCCGCGTCCATCGGCCCGGTGGCCGTCCGGACCGGCAAGCCGCCGTGGCCCTCTGAGCCCCGCGGCCCGACACGCACAGGGCCGCCCTCCTCCCCCGCGATCCGCACGCCGCGCGGGGACGGCGGGCACTGAACGCCCACGCCGCCCGGCTGAAGCCCGGACAACCAGGCGGGTACGCCCGGATCACCACGCATGTGCAGCCGCCTGCGAACGCCCCTCGGCGTTGAAGACATACGCGGGTGTGCGGCTGGCGAACACGTAACGGATACCGGGCCGTAACGGATGCGCCCACCACGGGGCAGAGTCTTGTGAGGGGTGTCAAGGGGGCAGAAAGAGCCAGGACGGAGTGGCGGGGTAGCGGGGACGTTGGCTGTACGCCGACAATGCGGTCACCCTTCGCCGTCCGGGGGCCACCGGGCTGCCGGGCCGAACCGAGAGGACCGACCCTCACCATGCGCAAGCCTCTCCTCGCCACCCTTATCTCCGTGGTCCTCGGTGCCGCCGCCCTGGCAGGCACGACCGGCACCGCAGCCGCCGCACCCGCCCGCCCGGACACGGCGGCCCCGGCAGCTGCGACAGCCGCCCTGACTCCCGCCGGCACGCCCGTCCCGGTGGCAGCCGCCTCCTTCGCCGGCACCGTGGCCCTGAGCAACTGTTCAGGCTCCCTGGTCCGAATGCCGAACTCGCAGGCGTCAGACCCGGGCCTGGTAATGACGAACGGCCACTGCCTCGAAACGGGCTTCCCGAGCGCGGGCCAGGTCATCACCAACCAGTCCTCCACCCGCAGTTTCACACTGCTCAACGCCTCAGCCGGTACGGCCGGAACCCTCAAAGCGAACAAGGTCGCCTACGCGACGATGACCGACACCGACGTCACGCTCTACCAACTGACCAAGACCTACGCCCAGATACAGCAGTCCACGGGAATCGCACCGCTGACGCTGTCGGCGACCCACCCGGTACAGGGGCACGCCATCAACGTGGTCTCCGGCTACTGGAAGCGGGTCTACTCCTGCTCCGTCGATGGGTTCGCCTACCGTCTCAAAGAGGACCAGTGGACCTGGAAGGACGCCGTCCGCTACACCCCGCAGTGCCAAGTCATCGGAGGCACATCGGGCTCGCCGGTCATCGACACATCGACCGGCCGGATCACAGCGATCAACAACACCATCAACGAGAGCGGCGAAAGCTGCACCCTCGACAACCCCTGCGAGGTGAACGAGCAAGGAGCCGTCACCATCCGCAAGGGCACCGGGTACGCGCAGGAAACCTACGGCATCCCCGCCTGCTTCACCACGGGTAACAAGCTCAACCTCTCGGCCACCGGCTGCACACTCCCGAAGCCGGCCACCGCTCCCGCACACTGACTCAACGCGGCGGGGGCAGGGCAGCCCGCTCATACCCCGGCACTCCGGGCCCCCTTGCCCCCGCCCGCCCTGGCCCTACGCGTACTGCCGCCCGGTGACCACCCTCAGGCCAATCCACCACCCGTACACCGAAGCAGCGCACACCCCGGGCACGACTGCTTCCGCCAAGCCCGCCAGGGACGCCCCCCCCTCAGCGCATCTGCACCGACAACTGCCTCTCCCCGCCGTGCAGCGGGTCTCGATCATCCGGCAGGAGCACTGCCCCCGGAAACCGGCGGACCGCGCAGGCCGGGCACGGGCGCAGGCAGCAGCCACAGGAACGCCATGAGGGCGCCGACAGCGCCAACCCACAGAGTCGGGCGCAGCCCGATGACACCCGCGAGTGCGCCACCGGCCAGGGAACCCAGCGGCCGCACACCGAAATTAACGGCCCGATAAGCGCCCAGAACGCGCGAGCGCAAGCTGTCGGGCACACCGGCGGCGAGAATCGACGCAACGGCCACATCGAGCCACATCACACCCACTCCGGAACCGAATTCGGCCGCGCCGAGAAACCCGGCAACCAGCGAGGCAGGACCGTGCGCCGCAGGAATCAGCAGCAACGGAGCGGGGAAGGCGATACAGCCCACAAGGAACATGCGGCCCAGACCGATCCACCTGACGATGCGCCCGGCACACCCTGCGCCCAGCAGCCCGCCGACGGCTCCCACACTCAGCACCACGCCCAGCAGACCGGGGCTCACATGCAGGACCCTCGTGGCATACAAGACGAACAGAGCAGAGAACATAGAAGTGAACAGATTTACCGTAGCCGTAGCCCCCAACGCAGCCCGCACCACCGGAGAGCGGGCGATGAAGCGCCCTCCGTCCATGAGCTGCCCGCGGGCCTTGCGCTCTGCCTGCGGCTCAACCGGGTTGATGCGCGAGAGAAACAGAGCCGAGCCGACAAAGGAGAGCGCATCGCCCAGGAGAACCATCGGTGCGGAGAACACCTGCACCAGAAGGCCTCCGACGCCCGGCCCGGCCACCTGGGACATCGCTCTGTTGCCATGGGTCAGGGCGTTGCCTTCGACATACCGGCCCGCGGGGACGAGAGAGTTGAACAGAGGGGGGTCGCAGACGTCGAAGAGGACCGCGAGGGTACCGGTGGCGAACGCCACGGCGTAAAGGTGCAGGAGTGTCAGTGAGTGCAGGACATAGGCGAGCGGAACAGTAGCAGTCAGCCCAGCACGCGCGAGATCCGCCGCGATCATGACCCGGCGCCGGTGGGTCCGACGGTCCGCCCACACGCCCGCGTGGAGGGAGAAGAACAGACTGGGCAGCCATGCCGCCGCCGACAGAAAGCCCATCTGGGCGGCGTCGGCGTGTACCTCGGTAACCCCGACCAGCGGGATCGCGACCGAGGAAAGTTGGTCCCCGAACAGGGATATGGCCTGCCCCGTCCAGTAACGACGGAAGGCCTTCTCCCGGAGCAGTCCTGGGACCCGTCGCCTGAGCCGGGCCGGCAGACCGGACGCACGCTCAACCGGTTCGCGAGAACCGGAGGTACTCACGAACCGGTCTCTGCCGCCGGACCCTGGTCCGTGGTGTCGCTCGGGAAGGCCAGATGCAAGAGGGCGACCGGCCGGGCACCGCGCTTGCGACGACGGGCGCCGGGATCCTCCAGGTAGGGCTGCACCAGATTCTGGATCTGGTTGTTCAACTCGAGTAGTTCCGCCGCCGTCAGACGCAGCTGGCAGTCACCGAACCCGGCGGCCTCCTGCCACTCGGCGGGCTCCTGTGCGTTCGCCTGGATCCATCGTGCCGCGAGTTCGAAGTACCGCTCGGCCACAGCCAGTTGAAGCCCCTGGGCGGCGGAGGCGACCACGGGATCGGCAGCACGTGTGTCCCAGCTGGTGAACATGGCGGTCGCCCGCCACGGCTTTTCCCGGCCGCGGCCGCCCCCGGCCTCCTCCACGAGCCCGTACTTGGCGAGCTGACGCAGATGGAACGAGCAGCTGGCGACGCTCTCCCCGATGAGGCCGGCGGCCTGCGTGGCGGTCTGCGGACCGTCTCTGCGCAGCAGCCCCACGAGTGCCATGCGTGTCGGGTGCGCATAGGCACGCAGCGCCCGCGGATCTGTCAGGCGGACAGAGCTGAGTGGATCCTGGTCGGACGTCATGATGTAAAGCTATCTTTAGAAAGACTTCTTTACAAGCGTGATGCGCGGGACATCCCGCAGGTTGCGGTCCCAGCCGCAGACGATGATGGCGTGGCGCACTGGGGGCAGACGGGCCTCGCGTTGTCCGCAGGCCATCAGTACGACCGCGACCGCTGCGCCGAGGTCAACCACGGTCCAGGGCCGGGGCGGGTCGCCCCCGCCGAACGTGATCAGGGGCGAGCCGCACAACACTCAGCGCGGCCAGGCGGACAGCATCCAGGTCACCCCGAGCATGATGTCGGCGATGTGCGTCGCTCGATCGCCGCAGGTTCCGACCGGCGCCGGTGGGAACCTGCGGGCGCGGTATCGACGGCGGTTGCCGCCCAGGCTCACGCACGCGCGCACCAGAGGCAGGCGAGTGCCGGGCCAGCTGGCAGGCGGGCGCCGGTCTCGCGTGCGGTGGCGGTGGCGATGGTCAGTGCGTACCGCCGGCGGATCAGTCCTGGCCCGAGAGCGGAGGAGGGTTCCACCGGTCGGTGCGGGCCGCGGTGGAGGTGACGCCGTACTCACCCTTGAGCTGCTCCGGGATGGCGTACTGCATGACGCGGCCACGGGTGAGGGAGCTGAGTTCCAGGTTGGTGGTCAGGCCCCCGAGCCGGTCCAGGGCCCATGCGGCCAACGGTGATCTGTCCTCCAGGCGTTCGAGGATGCCCAGCAGGACGGGAGCGGCCTGGATGGCGGAGTCCCAGGCCGAGCGGGGCACTCCGAGCCAGTCGGCGGACGTGTCACCGATGAGGTAGCGGATCAGGGCGGAGACCACGGGGTCGAACACGGTCCCCGGTACGACTTCTTCGTAGAGGTCGATCAGCTGGCGTGTCAGTTTCACGCCCTCCTCGGATGGGCCCATGTGCCGGGTCATGTACAGGTCGGAGAACTGGCGTGCACTGTCCAGGTCGGCCGGCATGTGCGCGAGGTCGATTCCGAGCATCGCGCCGACCACCCGCCAGGCGTAGTAGTAGGACTGTGCGCCGTCGCCGGACATGTGGATGCCGAGCCGGTGCAGGGCATCCAGCACCTGGATGGAGAACATCATCTGACCGCCGATCATGTCCTCCAGGCAGATCGGCACGCCCAGTGCTGCCACGTCCCAGCGGTCCTCGCGGCGCAGGTGGTGACGGATGGAGGCATGGAGCAGGCGGACCTTCTGCGCGGCCGGAATGAAACGGCTGCCGGCCTCGAAGGCGTCGGGGCGCATGAGGTACACGGTGAACTGGCCGGTCTCGGCCATCCGCCGGGACGGATAGGCCAGGGAGTGGGTGGCGCTGAGGAGCTTTGCGATGTGGGGGACGACGTAACAGGCGGGCATCGCCGCGAAGGACAGCGCGGTGGAGATGTGCACGTTGTTGTCGATGAAGAAGAGCCGGGCCTTTTCCATCTCACCCCAGTCCACCCATGAGGGGGGCGCGCTGGTTGCCTGCAGGTAGTCGCGGGCTACGTCCGGAAGCCCGGGAGGCAGATCCTGGCCGGCCTGGGAGAACCAGCGCATGAGCGTGTTGAACTTGCCCGCCTCTCCCCGTTCGAAGAGGGTGGCGACCGTCGCGTCCGCGAGCTCGTCACCCACCTCGCGCAGTGCGTCCATGGACTGGTGCGTATAGGGCACAGGCTTGTCTCCTCGCACGGTCATGACTGACGGACAACGGCAGAGCCGATCAGAGCGGTGAGTGCCGCGGCGGCGGGGGCGGGCAGATCCGCACGGGCGACCGCGACGGTGGCGGCCTGCACACGTTCGGCGATCAGTGCCTCGATCTGCCCGACGGCTCCGGTGCGCCGCATGATGTCCCGTACCTGGTCGAGGCCCTCCTGGCCGAGGACACGGCGGCCGAGCAGCGCACGCAGGACCTTGCGCTCACCGGAACCGGCGCAGGCCCAGGTCGCCGCGAGCAACGTGGTGGGTTTGTGCCCCACGAGATCGTCCGTGTTCGACTTCCCCGTCGCCAGAGGGTCACCGAAGATACCGAGCAGGTCGTCGCGCAACTGGAACGCCTCCCCCAGCGGAAGCCCGTAGGCACTGAACACGCCGGTCAGGGCCGCGGGGCCGCCACCCAGCCGGCCGCCGATGTGCAGCGGGTGCTCCACGGTGTATTTCGCCGTCTTGTACCGGATGACCTGGAGCGAACTCTGCGTGTATGGCCGGGACCCGGTACGCAGGATCTCCAGCGCTTCACCCGCTATGAGTTCACGGGCGAGGACGGCCCACACGGGGCGCGCGCGGGCCAGATACGGGGCAGGCAGTCCGCACGACGTGAACAGCTGCCCGGCCCACGACATCAGCAGATCCCCGGCGAGCATGGCCAGTGCCCGGCCGCCGACCTGCCGCCCCGATCTGCCGCTGAGCGCACCCTGCAACGCGATGTGGGCGGCAGCAGCCCCCCGTCGCAGGGGGCTGTTGTCGATGAGGTCGTCGTGCACGACGGCGGCCGCATGGACCAGTTCCATCGCGGCGGCGGCCCTCACCATTTCGTCGCAGTCCGGCTGTCCCGCTGCCCGCCAGCCCCAGTAGCAGAAGGCGGCCCGGAGGCGTTTCCCTTCCAGAGTGGCGGTACGCAACTGATCTGCCAGGGGGGCCAGCTGGTCGTCAATAGCGACCAGTTGAGCGGCCTCCCGGTCCACGAACGAGGTGAGTTCCCTGTCGACCCGGGCCTTGAACGCGAGGCGCTCGTACCCGTGTTCAGCCATCGCTCGCACCGAGGCGGGCAGCCGCACGGCGAGCCAGCAGCTCAAGATGAGGCTCCGGCACGACCGCGTACCGCTCGACCGCCAGCCGGCCGCGTACCTTCAGGTCCGCTTCTCCGTCCTGCGCCAGCTCGGCGAGGTCGGACCTCCTCAGGAGCCCTCGCACCCCGCGCAGTGCGGACACCGCACCGCTCACGGCGAGGTCGACGACTCCGGCGACCAGATAGGCCGCCTCCGCCCCACGGACCGCATCCTGCGGGCCACTGCCGTCTCCAGACACCAACGCGTCCTTTCCACCAGCACAGGGCCGGCGCCCGGCGGACAGCCCTGGCACCCTGGGACCTCCACGTTCGCAGCACGGGCTGGACCGGCGCCGGGTCGCCGCCCCTTCACCACCTGATGGAGTGAGCGGTTCACAGGAACGAAGCGGCAGACCCGAACAGCTGCTACAGCAGGCCGCGGGGCAGCCGCGTCCCGGGACCGGCCCGGCCTGCGCCCGCGCCCTCGGCCCGCCGTCTGGATCAGAACCGGGCGTGTGTGGTGATGTCCGCCGTGAACTCGGTGATGGCGGCCGGGGTCACCGTCGGGCGGCACTGGCGCAGCGCGTTCAGGTAGTCGCCGGTGTGCGCCCCCGCTTCCGCCGCGTCGCGCTCGAAGGCGGCCTGGGCGGCGATCCGCGCCGCGTGTGCGATGTCGGCCGGGGTGAACAGTTCGCTCGCCTCGACCAGCGTGTCCAGATCGACATTGCCTCGCCCGCCGGAACAGCGCGACCAGATCGCCGCACGGGCGGTCGCATCCGGGGTGCCGATCGGGATCACGTAGTCGAACCTGCCGGGACGCAGGAATGCCGGGTCGAGGGAACGGATGGAATTCGTGGCACACACCAGCAGCCGTTCGTCGCGCTCACGGAAGCCGGGGATGAGCTTGAGGAGCTCATTGGTGACTCCGTACATCGCGGACTGCGCGTCGGCACTCCGCACCGGCGCGATCTCCTCGACCTCGTCGATGAAGACCAGGACACGTTCCAGTTCGCCGATCCGGGCGAACGCGGTACGCAGGGCCGCGGCGAGGTTGCCCTCGTCCGCCAGACGTGAGGGCAGCAACTCGACGAATGGCCACCCGAGCCGGGAGGCGATGGCGCGGGCGAAGGTGGTCTTGCCCGTCCCGGGCGGCCCGAAAAGAGTGATGGCGCGGGGCGGGATCACGTCGTGGCGGGCGGCTCGCTCGGGTTCGGCGAGCGGCAGGACGATACGCCGCTCGATCAGGCTCTTCTCCGCCTCCATTCCGGCGACGTTGTCCCACAGATCGCCGGACAGCAGCCGGCCTCCCAGTTCCTCCAGGAGATTGGCCGTCGTCGCGGTTGCCGGTTCGGTCTTCTCGAAGTACGCGACCGCCGGCCGACGCGTGTATCCGGCCTTCCGTAGACCTTCCCCGAGCATCTCCTCCTCGGCCAGTACATAGGCGACGCGGTGTACCCGCGCCTCGACCAGCCGGCGTTCGAGTTCCATCAGCAGGGCACTCGCCAGTCCCCGGCCGCGCCAGGCCGGGGCGATAGCGATACGCATCACCCAGGCCCGCCCGCCGGACACATGGGCAAGCGCCGCGCCGACCGGCTCCCCGCCGTGGACCGCGACCACGGCGGGCTGACGAGAGGTCAGCGCGCTGATGCACTCGGCCAGGGAAAAGACGGATTCCTGGCCAAGATCCGCTGTGCTGTCGATGAGATGGACGACCGCCGCCAGATCGTCCTCGCGGTAGTCATGGATAAGCCACTTCACGTGCCGCTCCTCGCTCCAGGTGGTGCCGGAGACGCTAGATCGTGAACAGCGGGCGGTCGTGCTCCGTTACGGACAAGACCACGGTGGCAACCGTACGAACCGGAAGCGGCGGGCACGAGCAATCACGGCTATCGGCAAGAGGCACCGGCGACCACGGGCCGGGCGCGGTTGCGACCCCTCCCGCACGGCTCACACAGCCTCCAGGTTCTCGAGGCCGTCAACGATCACGGGGACACCAGGGGCGCGGGCTCCTGAGCCTTCCGCCCAGGCCATGAGGCAGGCACCTGCCACGCAGCGGATGCCTCACCGTCCAGCACGCACTCCACTGGGTGGCATGAACTGACTGCCCGTCACCGCCAGAGTGAGCACGCTCCTGCACCTGCCGAGAGACCATGCCGATCACCGCCTGCTACTCCGCTCGACCGGAAACGTCCATACGACGCCCATACATGGTCCTCATCACCGACGCACCCCACATCCAGCCCAGCGCCCCTTTGACGGCACCGAATTGGGGCGACGACGGCCACAACAGCAGGCCCAGGACCGGGCGCGACTCTCCACCGAGCAGCCGGAACGCTCAACGCACTCGGCGTCCGGATCTCCGGCCACCTGGACGCGGCGCGGCAGACTCACCGCAGAGCAGGTGGAGGCGCTGCGGGAGCTGGGCATGGAACGGTAAATCGGAAGTTTCCAGGCAAAGTGCCCTGGACCGCTCCAAAGAAATCGCCCGTGCCCGCGCCGAACGCAGGCCCAGGACCCCGAGGACGAAGTGAGGCTCAGCGCAGTCGGCGCGCACGCACCACCACGTCGTCGGTGTGGTGCATCCCGGCGCCGCCGTCAGGTGCCACGCGTGGACGCTCCTCGTCCACCTCCAGCTCCCAGTCCTCGTCGAGCAGAGCGACGACCATCGAGGGCCAGACATAGTCTGCCGAGTCGCGGCCGCTCTCGAGCGTCTGCCGGCTGTCCATCCCCGCGTGGTGCACGAGCAGCAACATGCCACCGGGCGCAACGGCCGCGAGCAGCGCACGCTCGGCTGCAGCATCCGGAGTACGCAGCAGAGCCGGGTACTGCGCGGACACCAGATCGAAGGAGGCCGGTGGGAGCCCGGCCTCCGTGAGCGTGGCGTGTACCCAGTGAACGGTGACACCGGCGTCCCGCATGTGTCCGGCTGCCCTCTCCAGCGCCACGCCCGAGACCTCGAGCGCGGTCACGTCCCAGCCGCCGCGCGCGAGCCACAGAGCGTCCGCGCCCTCACCGCAGCCGACGTCCAGGACGCGCCCGGGTGTGAGCCCGGCGACCTCGGCCACGAGCGCACCGTTGGGCCTGCCGCTCCACAGTTGCTGCCGGTCGGCGTACCGGTTGTCCCATTCCGCCCTCACACCAGGGTCTCCGGCATATCCGCCGGTGGGCGATAGGGCATCGGATGCGGACGGCGTTCCTGCGAGATTGTCGGTCATGCGCCCACCGTGGCCCACCGTCGCCCCGGCACGCCAGTCCTGTTGCCAGTCCGGCAACGTAGCGACATCGCCACCGGATACCAGACCCGCGCTGCGCCCGAGACCAGCATGAACACCGCCTCAGCTCCGGCGTTCCGCTACCGCACGAGGGACGTTGCGCCACATCGTGGCGCCGGAAGCCGAACCCCACTGTGCGACGACCCCTTCCGTGAGCAACCGGATCTGCCGTACGGCGCTCGCCGCGAGGACCGTGCCGAGCGGCGATCTTCAGGAGCGCGGAATCCAGAGCGAAAGGGCGCCGTCGCAGACCTGTCCAAAAAAGCAGGTACACGATGAAGAGTGCAGATCCTGTGCGGCCTGATGACCAGTGGAGCACCTGCCTCCCGGCCTCGGGCCGCACAGCTGACAGGGAAGGCGGGCGACTCCGGCTCCGGGGCAAAGAGGGTGGTGAGCGAGATGCGACTTCTGCGCACCTCTGGTCGGTGCGGGTACGCTGGCCATGACGGCCAAGACGCCGGACAGCAACGTTTGCAGCGTTGTCACCGTAGCGTCGTGCCACTTGGTTGGGCTGTCCGCTCTTTGAGGGCATGGGTTCCGCGAGGACACGGGTCCTGCGGCGGGCGTGACCGAGAGCTTGGAGACACTGGCCGCCGACAGGGCCGTCAGATGCTCCCCGTGGAGACCCCCGCAAGGGAGGTGGCGAGGTGGCCACACTGAGGGCCTTGAGCGTCGGGATGCCGGAGGACATTCCCTGGCACGGCAGGACTGTGCACACCGGCGTCTACAAGAAGTCGGTGGCCGGGCCGCGGATGGCGCGGCGGTTGAACATCGACGGCGACGGCCAAGGCGATCTGGGCGGCCACGGGGGCGAGCAACGGGCGGTACTTGTGTACCAGTCCGATTCCTACCGATTCTGGGCTCGCGAACTCGGCCGCGAGGATCTCGAACCAGGTCACTTCGGGGAGAATTTCACCGTCGACGGTCTGCCGGACGACGAAGTCTGCATCGGTGACCGCTACCGCATCGGTGACGCACTCTTCGAAGTCACCCAGCCGCGTGTGACCTGCTACCGCGTGGGCCTGCGGATGGGCGAGCCGCAGATGGCGGCGCTGCTCGTGGCACACCACCGCCCCGGCTTCTATTTCCGCGTCCTCGACGAGGGCGAGGTCGAAGCCGGGCAGGAGATCGTCAAGGTCTCCACAGGACCCGGGGCGATGACCGTGGAGGAGATCGACCGGGTGCTCTACCTGCCCGGACATACCCGCCAGCAGGTCGAACGTGCCCTGCGGATCCCGGCTCTCAGCCCCGGCTGGCAGGCATCCATGCAGACCTTGCTCGACCAGGACGACAACGGCGCCGCCGCAGCGTCCGGCAGTGCCGGGCTGAATGACGCGGCCACCGCCGCACTCCCGGCGTGGCCTGGATTCCGGCCGCTGGTCGTCACGCACATCCAGCCCGAGAGCCGAAGCGTGTTCTCCCTGTCACTGGCCGACCCCGACGGTTCCGAGCTGCCGGCCGCACTGCCGGGGCAGTTCCTCACCGTCAAGGTCCAGCCCGAGGGGGAAGCCCCGCCGCTGATCCGCAGCTATTCGCTCTCCGGCGAGCCGGGTACCGGAACGTACCGGATCAGCGTGAAGGCCGAGCCGCACGGTGCCGCAAGTAACGAGCTACGCGCACACATCAGGGCGGGCGACCGCCTGGAGGCCGCCGCGCCTCGCGGCACCTTCTGCCTGGCCGACGGAGACAATCCGGTGGTCCTGCTGTCTGCCGGCGTCGGCGTGACCCCCGTACTGGCGATGCTGCACGCGCTCGCCCGCGACGGGTCCACCCGCCAGGTGTGGTGGCTGCACGGAGCACGCAACAGCACCGAGCACCCCTTCGCCAAGGAAAGCCGGGACCTGATCGGCATGCTCCCGCAGGCCCGGTCAAGGGTCTACTACAGCAAACCAGGCACCGATGACCGCCAGGACGTCGACTACACCGACGTCGGCCACTTGTCGGGCGACCGCATCCTCGACCTGGGCCTGCCCACGGACGCCGACGCCTACCTGTGCGGCCCCGGAGTATTCATGGAAGGCGTTACCACCGCCCTCGTCGACGCCGGTCTGGAAACATCCCGCGTCCACACCGAGATCTTCGGTGCGGGCCCCTCCCTCACTCCTGGGATCGACGGGCAGGCGCCGACCACGCCCCATCAGCCCGCGGGCCGGGCCGGCACCGGTCCTGCGGTGACCTTCGCCCGAAGCGGCCTTGAGGTGCCCTGGAACAACGCCCAGGACTCCTTGCTCGAACTCGCCGAAGCCTGCGACGTCCCGGTCAGGTGGTCGTGCCGGACCGGTGTCTGTCACACCTGCGAACTCGCCCTCATGTCCGGGACGGTGAAGTACTCTCCCGACCCGGTCGAGCCCCCCGCTGACGGCAACATCCTCATCTGCTGTTCCCGGCCCGTCGACGGGATCGTCCTGGATCTGTAAGCACCGGGCGGTGTCGCAGCCTTGCGCTGATCAGCTCCCGGTGAAGGCGTTGATCAGGCTGCGGGGTATGCCGCCGCCCAACATCACACAGAGATCGGGGGCCTTGGCGTTGGACGCGGCGCTGCGCACGGACATGGTCTGCTCGTATTCGGTGAGCACGGAGCAGGACAGTTCCGCCCGGTCCACGAGTCGCCTGGCATCCTCCAGGACGAGATCGCGGGACTCCTCGGTCAGGGGCCCGCCGTTCCCAGCGCCGGCCGGCCGTTGTACTCACGGATGTCGGGCAGCCCGCCCTGAGTACGCGCAGACGGGGAGGGCTCCGCCTCGCAGGCTGTGAAGGGCGTCTTCGGGGGGTGCCGAGGCAGCCGCTGGTGGGCAGAGTGGCGTCTCGGTACGCATCGATGCTCGCGAGGTAAAGGGCGAAGCCCCAGCTACCTGGGGCTTCGCCGTAGCGCAGACGCATCCGTTCGGCGTCATTCAATCGAGGTGTTTGGCGGCGAACCCTGCCATTCAGACTTCCGTGTCAGGGAACCGGGTCGCTCTTGGGCCCGATGCCCTTGATCCTGACCGGAGTTCCTTCCGGGGCGAACGAGTGGTGGAAGGTGAAGGCGTGCGGCGCGGAGCCGTGGTCGTGGAGGTGTTCCAGCCTGGCAACCCCGTCCTGCCAGGTGGGTGTCACGCCGTCGGAGATCCACCAGAACACGTGCCCCGGGTGCCCTGTCCTCTCGAACCAGTCGTAACGCCTGTTCAGCGCCTCACGGTGCAGACCGGTGTAGATGGCGTCGAAGGCGGGGCGCAGGTCGGTCCAGAGCGAGAGGGTCGCAGCCAGGGCGGTGGTTTCCGCCGTACGCCCCTTGCCGTACCAGGCCGGTACGGCGAACTCTCCCCATGCACCCCAGTCCGCCTCGAAGAGCGCGCCCCGGCCACCGTCTGCCACTTCAGCATGAGCGATGTACCCGGGGTGCTGGCTGATCTTCTGGTAGACGCTCGCACCAACGTCGTAGAACTCACGCGTGAGAGGTGCGGGATCGGCAAGAGGTGACTTCAGGACGCCGAATGTGTACAGCGCGAGATGGGGCATGTGTCTCTCTCTGGTTGGGGGGTGCCTGGTGTGGACCGGACCCGGTTCGATGGCTTACGCATGGGGCGAGGGTTCGTTACTGAGGCTGAACTCGTGGTGTCGTAAGGGGTGACGACTGGTCGGTGGCTGCGGTATCACCGGAGTCATGCGGTATCCACAAGGGGGCGGGCTGACCGCCGAACGACAGCAGTTTCGCGAAGAGTTACGGCTCAAGGCGGCCGAGCGGTTCGCCCTGGGCGAGGGTAGTACCGCGATCGCCAGAGATCTGCGGGTCAGTGTCCGCTCGGTCCAGCGATGGCGTCACGCGTGGGCCGAGGGCGGCCCGCGATCCTTGCGGTCGCAGGGGCCAGCGTCGCTGCCGAAACTGAGCGATCAGCAGTTCACGCAGCTTGAAGCGGAGCTGGCCAAAGGCCCGGCCGCGCATGGCTGGCAGGACCAGCGCTGGACGCTTGCCCGGGTCAAGACGGTGATCGGCCGACGCTTTCACCTGACATACACGATCCAGGGCGTACGCAAGCTGCTGGTGCGCAACGGCTGGTCTTGCCAGGTACCGGCCCGCAGAGCGATGGAGCGGGACGACGACGCGGTCGCGGGGTGGGTCAAGGAGGTGTGGCCCTGCGCGGAAGGCTCGCGGCGGCCCATGGAGCCTGGCTCGTCTTCGAAGACGAAGCCGGCTTCTCCATGACGCCGCCGCACGCAAAGACATGGTCGCCACGCGGCCGCACCCCGGTGGTCCGCGTCCGCGGCCGTTCCCGCAGACGCATATCCATCGCAGCGCTGACCTGCTACAAACCCGGCCACCGGTCGAGGCTGGTCTACCGGCCCCGCCGCGACGACGGCAACCGTGACGGGCGCAAGAGCTTCTCCTGGCGCGACTACCGCGACCTGCTGATCTCCGCCCACCAGCAGCTCGACGGCCCCATCGTGCTCATCTGGGACAACCTCAACGTCCACAAAGCAGCCGGCCTGAGAGAGTTCGCCGAAACCCGCGACTGGCTGACCATCTACTACCTGCCGCCCTACGCACCCGACCTCAACCCCGTCGAGGGCATCTGGTCACTCCTACGGCGCGGATGGCTCTCGAACGTCGCCTTCAGCACCCCCGAACACCTCGTCCAGACCGTCCGGCGCGGCCTGCGGCACATCCAGTACCGCAGCCACCTCATCGACGGCTGTCTCACCGAGACTGGCCTGACCATCCGCCCCGCCTGACCATCAGCACGACATCCCGAGTTCAACCTCAGTAGGCGCGACCAACTCATGCAGTCGCGGCTGGCTCAGCCTGAAGGAATTCCTGTGCGGCCGTGGGCGATCGCCGAAGACCAGGTGAAGGTAGCCGCCTCTGCGGGCCATGTCGAAGTTGCGTTTTCCCTTCCCAAGTGGCCTCTCGTACCGGTCATTCGGGGGCCGGGGCGGTGACGGAGGGGAGCGAGCTGCGGGGTACCAGTGATCCACTTCGGCCGATCGGTTCGCCCCCCGCGCCCGCCCGCACCCCCTGCCCGATAGCCCCGAGTGCCGCTGAACGAGTGCGGTTGAAGAAGATGGCCTACGGCCACAAGACCGAGCACCGGCTGCGGGTGCGGGCATCCTCGGATACCGCGGCTGGGCCGAGCAGCGTCACGCGACTTCCCGCGGCTCGAACGCCGAAAGCAGTCAGTGGGGCGTGCAGCCGAGATGCGGCCAGGACGGAGCCGTCCCGACCCGAATATGACTCTCCGGTCACCGGTGGTCGAGCTTCGGAAACCTACGCGGACTCCCTGACACTGCCTGGCCGCCAGCATCAGTGAAGCTGCGCCCTCTTGATGGCTTCGGGCATCTCAAAGGGTTCAGGCTCAGGTTCCGTGGATCGTGAACTGTGCGTTACAACTGACCGTGGTTTTGGGCCTGTTGATCAGTACGTGAAATGCTCGCTCAGCCGCTTCAACAAGTGTCCCCGGGGCACCCGAGGCCTCAGGGTTGAACCAGTGGGAGTAGGAGACGGTCGGGCGGCAGCCGTATACGTGGGGCGCGAGCGGAGTCCTGAGTAGACCGTCGGCCAGGACGAATCCAGCGCCTTCCGCACCGTCCGCCAGGTCACACCCTGCTTGCGCTCAAGCTCCCGCATCGACATGCCGCCGCGACGGACACGCCGGATCACCGCGTACAGCTCGACCTTCGACATCTGCGGCATGCCCAGCATCTTTCACCAAGAGCATCCCGACGCTGCCCTGGCAAGAACCTCAGCGCCTCCCGAACTCATCAACATCACCAGCCCGTGGTTCTGGACACCTCCCAAACCCGTTGTCCGCTGTCATCCAATCGAGGCGTTTGACAGCGAACCCAGTCGTCAGAGCTTCCTTCACAGCGAACCTAGTCGTACGAGGTGACGTGCTGGGAGGTGCTGAGTGGTCCGGTCTATTCGGCGTCGAGCTGGTGGTCGGCCCAGACATAGCTTTCGGGGAGCAAGTCGGTGATGAGGACGGTTCGGACACGGTCGTCCTCGCCGACGATGACCTTGAGGGCGGGAAAGTAGTCGAGAAGGACCTGACGGCACCGGCCGCACGGGGGAACGACTCCCCGCTCGTGGTCACCCACGGCGACGATTGTGTCCAGCTCGTAGACGCCCTGAGCGGCTGCCGCACCGATGAGGACCGACTCGGCGCAGGGCCCTCCCGTGAAGTGGTAGACGTTCACCGCGGTGATGATCCGGCCGTCGAGGGAGCGGGCTGCGGCCGCCATGGTGTGGTTGTCACCCCGGCAGCGCGTGCGGGCGAGGTGGGCCGCAGCCTCAATGAGTTCGCGGTCGACGGGATGAGTCAGCGTGGTCATCTTCACTGCCTTTGTCGGGTGTCAGGCAACGTTGACCCGAGCGACGAGGGCGCGCAAGCGAATATCGCCGCCCGCGCGAGCATCCGAACGGCCCGTCACCCCACTTCAAACCATAGGTAACTCCCGTGGCCCAGCAGCACTCTTCGGCGGAGGTTGCGCCGGAAGGATTTGCCACTCAACTTCGTCCGCCGAGGTCATGCGGCACCTCAACGACTGACTTCGCTGGCAAAGGACACCCGTCAACAAGTGACGTCATGACGACCGACAGAGGCTAGGCCCGTCACCTCGGATGATGGCCCTTCCTGTCGGAATAATCAGCTACGGCTCAGGCCGATCGCAGTGAGAGCATGCACGTCATGCGCCCCTGGGTTTCGCTGACGATCGCCGAACAGACGCTCATGCGTCGTGCCATCTCGGGGTACTCCCTGGCCGGGATGGTCCAGAACTACGGCGTGGCCCTGCGCTGGGCCGGTGCTGCACAGGCTCCGCCCCTGCGCAGCTTCACCGAGGACGAGCAACGTGCTCTGGTCCCTCAACTTGCCTGCGTGGCCCTTGATCTCGCCGAACGCGGGCTGCTGACCGTCCACGAGGGGGAATGCCACCGCGCCGTCGCCCCTGCCCAGGTGGCGGGACCTGAACTGCACGAGGTCCTCACCGATCCGGCCAACTGGCTGTGGGCCGCCCGCCCCCGCCGCCACTTCAGCCTCGCCGCCCCGCAACCCGTGTGCGAGCACTGGTTCGACGACGCGCATCCGACTGCGAACACCGGCGCGCTTCCCACCTGGGACGAGCTGAGCGTCGAGGAACGGGAAATCCTGGTCTGCGCGGCCGAGGCAAGCGGCATGCTCACGGGGGCTTTCGGTATCTGGGAGGATCCGCCGGCCGACCTGGACAGCGCCGAGCGCCTTGCCTGGATGGACCGGCAACTCGCCCCGCTACTGCCCTTCGTCCGCAGGGGCTGGGTCGAGGTCCAGCACTGCCCCGACGAAGACAGCGATGCCTTCACCGTGATTCCGCTCGATGAAATCCGCGCCGCCCTTGCAGACGCCGCCATCCGCCACGAAGGCCAGGAATGGGGCATCGGCGTCGGCTGCATTTTCACCTACGCGGGCCTTGCCGTCTGGCGCGGTGGCTGGAGCAGCGAATGGGGACGCCGCCTCAACTTCGACTGATCCCCGCCCGCCCCGCAGTGCGGTCAGCATCCTCCATGTCCGAAGACTCGAGCGCACCGGCATCACACCCGTTCATCTGCCTCGCTGTTCAAGTCCATTACGTCAAACCCGTTTTCGCGCACCCCCAGCAGTCGCGCCCGACAGATGGATGAGAAACAGTCCTTCAGCGCCCGGCAGGAGAAGCTCCGTCTTCGGCCGGGCGGAGGCCTCCGCCGCGCAGTCGGGCAACTTGGGGTTGCGGGGTGCTGCGACCGGGTGACAGCAGAGCCGCAGCGGTCCCTCCGACCCGGCGGAGGGACCGGTGGCGGTCAAGCTGAACCCATGCGATCTCACTCGTCCACCGGACCGTTCCTGGAGACAGATCATGCCTACGCAGCCACCCCCGGCCGATCGAGGGCCCACACCTCATGACCTCTGATCAGGTCTTCGCCGGGGTCGCGCTGATCGCCGTCCTCGCGGTGGGATCGCAGATCCTGGCGAAGCAGCTCAAGGTGCCAGGGATCATCATCCTGCTCCCGGTCGGCTTCGCAGCGGGCGCGCTCACTGAGGACGTCCACCCGGACAAGCTGCTCGGCTCAGCGTTCTCGCCGCTCGTGTCGCTCGCCGTGGCGGTCATCCTCTACGATGCCGGGCTCGAACTCGATGTACGCCGGCTGAGCGGTGGCTCCCGGCGCATCCTGGTGCGGTTGATCTGGATCGGCACACTCGCGACCTGGCCGATCGCGGCCGTGACCGCCGCCCCACTGCTGCACATCTCGGCCCAGGCCGCCGCTATGCTCGGGGTGATTCTCATCGTCTCCGGACCCACCGTGGTCGGCCCGTTGCTGAGCTTCGCCCGCCCCGATGCACGGATGCGCCGGATCCTGATCTGGGAAGGGTCGGTGATCGACGCCGTCGGCGGCGTCCTGGGCGCCCTGGTCTTCGCGGCCCTGGAGGCCGAGCACCGGGTCAGCGTGGGGAGCGCCACCGGGCACATCCTCGTCAGCGCCGCTGTCGGAATCATCGGCGGCGCGCTCGGAGCGTCGTTGCTGTGGCTGCTGCTGAGCCGCTTGGCACTCGGCGAGGTCCTCGGTACAGCGACCCAGCTGTCGGTGGTGATCGGCATCACTGCCGGCTGCAACATCGTGCGTGACGACGCGGGACTGATCGCGGCGATCATGATGGGCGTTGCCATGACCACCCTGCCGAGCCTGGATCTCCCGGTGCGCCGGCCGTTCTTCGAGACTCTGGTCTCGCTCGTCATCGGTGTGCTGTTCGTGTCGATCTCCGCCACGGTGACCCCGGCATCCCTGCGCCACGTCGTCGGCCCCGCGCTGCTGCTGACCGTAGTTCTGGTCCTCGTAGCCCGGCCGCTGGTCGGTTTCCTGTCCACGCTCGGCAGCGATTTGAAACGCAGCGAGCGGGTTTTCCTCAGCTGGATGGCGCCGCGGGGCATCGTCGCCGCATCGACCGCGTCCACATTCTCGGCAAGCCTGGCAGAGAAAGGCGTTGGCGGCGCCGAGCGGATCCTTCCCGCGACCTTCGTCGTCATCGTCGCAACCGTCCTTGTCTACGGCCTCACCGCCGTGCCGGTCGCCCGCCGCCTCGGCGTCACTGGAACCAACCGCTCCCGGCCGCTGCTCGTCGGCGGCGATCCCTGGGTGATCGAACTCGGCAGCCGGATGGCCGAGCTGGGCCTGCGGGTCCTGATGTGGGCCGGCGAACCGGAGCAACGCAGCCGGATCACCGAAGCCGGACTGGAACTGGCCCCCAACGACCTGCTGGCTACCGCCACCGGCGAAGGAGCCGACCTCGAAGGCGTCACCTGCGTCCTCCTGCTCACGGCCGAGGACGACTTCAACGCGCTCGCTGCCAGACTGCTGCACAGCGAGGAAGGACCAGAGGTGTACCGCCTGGCCGAACGCGAGGAGGGCCGAGGCGTAGTTGCCCCCTACCTCAGCGGGGACGCGCTGTTCGCCCCCGCCCTTTCAGGGCATGCCCTGAAAGGGCGGTATGAGGCCGGAGCCCCGATCCGGATCCAGCCCGCCGGAGAAGCCCTGCAGCCGGGGTGGGAGCTGCTGTTCACAGTCGACGACACCGGGCGGCTGTGGCCTGCCACCACCGGGACCGGGACCAACTCCACCCTGACGAGCCGGACCATCACCCTGGGCCCCGCCCTCTGACACTTGGGGTACGGGCCTGCGACGCCCGCGGGCCGGGCCGAACTTCGACGCTCCTGTCGACTGTGCGGCACCCGGTGTGACCTTCCCGATCGACCGTGACGTCATCTCATTCGGTGAGTCGGCCGCAGGCGATACGGGCGCAGCGATGACGGCGAAAGCAAGGAAGTGTCCTGCCTCGCGCTCGTAGCGACGCCTCAGCCGACGGCCGAGCCGACGCCATTGTTCGCTCCACGATCCATGGGTGAGGGCCCACAGCTGGGAGGGCTCAACGCTCCTGCGCACATCCCAAGGGCGATGGCTCCGGACCCGGAGCCATCGACGTGCGTGGTCGTAGTCGTAGCCCTTGTCCGCCTGGGGCTCGGCGGGCCGTCGTTGTCAGAAGACTGGGCGTCCGATGGGCGAGACGCCGTTGACCGTCCAAGGGTCACACCTGCTAGCTTCTGCCGCGTGTTCAAGTCGCATTTACCAGGCACCCCCTATAGGCAGTCGCTTTGACCCGCTGAGCGTGACCTCCTCCGCACGCTGCCTCGACTGCCGCCTGCCGACGTTTTCAGGCCTCCCGCTGTTCCCCGTCTCGCGTCCGGTGCCTGACGGCCTTCCGCCGTCGGCATCGCCGACAGCCGCCCGCGCACGCCACGCGCGGGCTCGCGCATTCCTGCTTACCCCGACGTGGAGCCTTCATGAGCACCGACCGCCCACCGCCTGGACCCGGAATATCCGGGATTCCAGCCAATGAACCTGAAGGGGCGGTCACACTCGGCGCGGCGGCCGTCGAGCTGGAACCCATCGTCTCCGCGTCGTCCCGGCGCCGCGGCGTGCCACGCTGGCTCCGACGCTCCACCGGTCCCATGCTGCTCTTGTTCCTGTGGCAGGTGTTCAGCGCCACTGGCGTCCTCCGTTCGGACGTCCTTGCCTCCCCCGGCACCATCGCCCGTACCGCGGGCGGCCTGATCGCCGACGGCACGCTGCCGTCCGCGATGGCGGTCTCGGTGCAACGCGTCGGCGTCGGCCTGGTGCTGGGCGCATTGGCCGGGGCCGGGCTGGGGCTGCTGTCCGGGCTGTTGCGGGTCGGCGAGGACCTGATCGACTCTGTGGTGCAGATGCTGCGCGCGGTGCCGTTCGCCGGGCTCATCCCGCTGCTGATCGTCTGGCTGGGCATCGGCGAGGCGGTGAAGGCGACGCTGATCGCCTTCGCCGTGGCCTTCCCGCTCTACATCAACACCTACGCCGGGATCCGCGGCGTGGACGAGCAGCTGATCGAGGCCGGCGCCACGCTGGGTCTGAACCGCTGGGGCCTTATCCGCCATGTCGTGCTGCCCGGGGCGCTGCCCGGCGCGCTGACCGGGCTGCGGTTCGCACTGGGCTCGGCGTGGCTGGCCCTGGTGTTCGGCGAGACGGTCAACGCCAGTGACGGCATCGGCTTCCTCATGGATCAGGCTCGCGAGTACTACCGCACCGACGTGATCGTGGTCTGCCTGATCGTCTACGCCTTCCTCGGCCTGGCCGCCGATGCCGTCGTCCGTACGCTGGAAAGGTTGTTGCTGCAATGGCGACCGACGTTCACGGGGAAGTGACCGCCGACCAGGGGGTCGTCAAGATCACCGCTCTGACCCGGTCCTTCGACGGCCGGACCGTCCTCGACCAGCTGGAGCTCACCGTACGGCCGGGCGAGTTCGTGGCTCTGCTGGGGCGCAGCGGCTGCGGCAAGAGCACACTGCTGCGGATCCTGGCCGGGCTCGACCGGGAGATCGGCGGCACCGTGCTCGTGCCTCGTCGCCGGGCGGTGGCCTTCCAGGCGCCACGCCTGATGCCGTGGAAACGCGTGTGGCGCAACGTCGTCCTGGGCCTGCCGGGCCGCCCCACCCGAGCGACCGCGGCACGGGCGCTGGCCGAGGTCGGACTGGAGCACCGTGCGGATGCCTGGCCCAAAACACTCTCCGGGGGCGAGGCCCAACGCGCCTCACTGGCCCGCGCCCTGGTCCGCGAGCCGGATCTCCTGCTGCTCGACGAACCGTTCGGCGCACTCGACGCGCTCACCCGGATCAGAGCTCAGCAGCAGGTGGCCGAAGTGTGGCAAGGCAGGGGCTGCGCCGTGCTGCTCGTCACGCATGACGTGGAGGAAGCACTGCTGCTGGCCGACCGGGTCCTGGTGATGCAGGACGGCGTCATCGCCCATGAGCAACCGGTGGATCTCCCCCGCCCACGCGACGTGGGCGCGCCGGAGTTCAGCCTGCTGCGCGCCGGGCTGCTGACCGAACTCGGCGTAATGGCGACCCAGGTGTCCTTCTGACCGTCCCGCGGCATCCCCCACTCAACCCAAAGAAGGACTCCCCATGAAACGACGCTGCATCGGCGCCCTGCTCATACCGTTCGCTCTGCTGACCACGGCATGCGGAGGGAAGCCCGCAGACTCCAGCACCTCGCTCGACGTCGGTGACCAGACGGGCGGCGATCGCGCCATGCTCGAGGCTTCCGGAGAGCTGAACAAACTGCCGTACAAGATCAACTGGTCGACGTTCGCCTCCGGGCCACTGCTGCTGGAAGCCGTCAACGCCAAGGCGGTCGACCTCGGCTGGACCGGCAACACACCACCGGTGTTCGCCGCCGCGTCCAAATCGAAAATCACCGTAGTGGGCGCGATGCACAGTTCGGTGGCCGGCACCGCCATCCTGGTGTCGAAGAACTCGCCACTGAAGAGCGTCCAGGATCTCAAGGGCAAGACGATCGCGGTGATGCAGGGCACCACTGGGCACGACCTGCTCCTTGCCGTGCTCAGGAAGGCCGGAATGTCGATCAAGGACGTCAAGGTCGACTACCTCCAGTCCGCCGAAGCAAGGACCGCCTTCAAGCGGGGAGACGTCGATGCCTGGGCGGCGGCTGACCCGACCACCACCCAGGCGCTGGACGGCGGGAACGCCCGAGTTCTGGTGAGCGGACAGGGTCTGGTCAATGGCCTCACCTTCGATATCGCTTCCCCGTCCGCGCTGGCGGACAAGGGGAAGGCGGCAGCCATGAAGGACTATCTGCAGCGGCTGCAACTCGCCCGGAAGTGGGTCTACCAGCACCCGCAGCAGTGGGCAAAGGTATGGGCGAAGGACACCGGCGTGCCGTACAAGGTGGCGCTGGACGCGGTGCGGCGTACGTCGGGTACGACGGTGCGGGTCGCCGTGGACCGGGCGGCCATCGCTTCGGAGCAGCAGATCGCCGACGAGTTCGCGGGCCTGAAGCTGATACCCAAGCGGTTCAAATTCTCCGACTTCGTCGACACCCGGTTCAACGCCGGTGTGCCGCCGTCCACCACCCCGCCCCACGCGTTCTGAAAGTCCCGATGACACATCCGTACGCCGTCACCGCCCCTGCCCATGGGCGGTGACGGCCAGAAGGCGCGAGGTGTGCCGCGTTCCCGGCGCTGCCCTGTCAGTACGCCGGACATCCCTCCCGCACCAGGGGTCGTGCACAGCTCCAATTCCTGAGCCACGTGCGGGGTCGTCGGCCTGACCACTCTGGGCGAAGCCGTTGGACGACTTCGCCCAGTCATTGGGCACGACATGTACGTCAGCCACACGGAATCAGCAGGTGGTGGGGCCATCTCCCTGCGGTTCACTGCCACTGCCCAAAGGGCCTGACCCGCACGCCGCGCCGGATCAGCCCCGCCCCGACCGACAGGCGGACGACATCGGCGTGGCCCCCGTACCGCGAAGTCCGGTGCCGTACACGCCCCTCGCTGTTCGGCCTGTCCACCGCAGGACCCTGCATCAGCAGCCTCGCTACCGCGGCGACGTCACCGTCGTCCGTGCAGCGGGAATCATGGCAGGCACTCTGCGAACCGTGGCGAACAGAGCGATGGTCTGATCTCCGCCCATACGGGGACGCGCGGCGTCGCCGTCGGAGTTCTACGGTGGGAGGTACCGGGGAAGTCCGAGGACGGGTGCCGTGCGCGTACCTTCTGTTCGCGCCGAAGGGTGCATCCTCGGCTGAGCGGCTTCCCCCGGCCGTGAACAGTCTCGTAGCGCGTCGCGGCCCGAGGAGCAGTGGGGCGAGCATGACCGACGACGAAGCGCAGATCCGGACGCTGGTCGAGCGGTGGGCATCAGCGGTGCACAAGGGTGACCTGCCGCAGGTCCTGGCGGACCATGCCGACGACATCGTGATGTTCGATGTCCCACCGCCCTACGACGGCGTCCATGGCATCGATGCCTACCGTGACACGTGGCCGCCCTTCTTCGCCTGGCAGGCGCAAGGCGCGTCCTTCGAGATCGTGTCACTCGACGTCGTCGCGGGGGTCGACGTCGCATATGCATACGCCCTGCTGCACTGTGAGACACCACAGGAGCGCGTCGAGCATCCGGCGAACCGCCTGCGACTCACTCTCGGCCTCCGCAAGGAAGAGGGGCGATGGCTCGTGGCACACGAACACCACTCGTTCCCCGACAGCAGCGACCCGGACAGAAGCGACGTCGGCTGAGCGCGGCACGCTGCACTCCCCCGGTCGTCGCTCTACCGCCCCGCCCCCGCTGCTGAACAGCCGAGGCGGGGACGGGGCGGACGGGACGGGAGCCGGCTGTAGACGGTGGGTGAGTCCCCCTACGCAGAATGCCCCGGGCACAGGGCGGACCTGCTCCGGCAGCAGCGGCTGCCCCCATCGGCCTCATGCCCGGTCCGGACGATGGATCGGCCCCCCGCCACGGCTCAGCGGTGCTCCGTCGCCGCCCCGGAGGACGGCGATGATCTCAGCGCCGATGGAGACAGCCGTCTCCTCCGGTGTGCGGCCGCCGGTGTCCAAGCCGATCGGGGAGTGCAGCCGCGCAAGGCCCCTCTCCCCCACTCCTGCCTCCCGCAGTTTGCGGAGCCGGTCCTCATGTGTGCGGCGGGAGCCCATCGCGCCGACGTACGCGACCGGCAGCCGCAGGGCGACCTCCAGCAGCGGCACGTCGAACTTGGAGTCGTGCGTGAGCACGCACAGCACGGTCCGCTCGTCCGTGACGGTGTCGCGCAGATAGCGGTCCGGCCACTCCACCACCACCTCGTCCGCCTCGGGAAACCGGGCCCGCGTCGCGAAGACACCACGTGCGTCGCAGAGGGTCACGTGAAATCCCAGCAGTTTCCCCACCCGCACCAGGGCGCTCGCGAAATCCACCGCTCCGAAGACGATCATCCGCGCGGGCGGCACACTCGACTCCACGAACAGGGTGATGTCGCCGCCGCATCGAGCCGAACTCTCCGGCACCGCGCACTTCCCGGTCCGCCCCATGTCGAGCAGCGCCCGGGACTGCGCGGCGAGCCCGGAGTCGTCCGCCGAGCCGAGCGTCCCCTCGGGCGACCCGTCGGACCGCACCATCAACACCGCCCCCGAGTCGGCGAGTTCACCGGGCCCGTCGAGGATCCGGGCCAGCGCCACCGCCTCACCGCGTACCGCTGCAGCCAGCGCGGCCTCCACCGTCGTACGGGACGGCGCGTCCGCGCGTACCGGAACGACGTGCACCTCCACCGCCCCACCGCAGGTGAGCCCCACGGCGAACGCGTCGTCGTCGCTGTACCCGAAACTCTCGCGGCGCACCGCCCCGTCGCGCAGGGCCTCGGCGCACAGCTCGTACACCGCGCCCTCGACGCACCCGCCGGAGACCGAACCGATGACCAACCCCGCGGCGTCGACGGCGAGGGCCGAGCCCGGCGGCCGGGGTGCGCTGCCGGTCACCGAGACGACGGTGGCGACAGCGAACTCCCTTCCCTGCTCGATCCATTGACTCAGTTCTGCTGCAAGATCAAGCATGCCACTCGTCTCGGGACGCCTCGGCGAGGATCACCCGGTCGGGCCGGATCGGCAGATCGCGGTGGCGGACACCGGTGGCGTGCCATACGGCGTTGGCGATGGCGGCGGCCGTTCCGACGATGCCGATCTCACCGACGCCCTTGATACCGACGGGGTCGTCCGGGTCGGGGTCGTCGACCCAGTCGGCCTCTATGGCGGGCACGTCTGCGTTCGCGGCGAAGTGGTAGCCCGCGAAGTCCGCTCCGACGTGCCCGCCGGACGCCTGGTCGCGCACCGCCTCCTCGTGGAGCGCCATGGAGAGCCCCCATGTCATGCCGCCCACCAACTGGCTGCGGGCGGTCAGGGGGTTCACGATGCGCCCGGCGGCGAAGACGCCGAGCAACCGCCGCACCCGCACCTCCCCGGTGGCCACGTCGACGGCGACATCGGCGAACTGTGCCCCGAACGCGTACCGCTCCTTCTGGGCGAGCGCCGCGATGAGGGCGGCGGTGTCAGTGCGGGCCGTGAGCCCGCCCGCCGGGATCTCCCCGCCGGCCAGGGCCAGTCGCTCGCGCAGCTCGCGCGCCGCGGACATGACGGCCCAGCCCCAGGACCGGGTGCCCATCGAGCCGCCTGCAACCCAGGCGGCCCCGAAGTCGCTGTCGGCAATGCGGACATGGACCTGCCCGGGGGTCACGTCGAGCGCGTCGGCGGCAATGAGCGTCAGAGCGGTCCGTGCGCCGGTGCCGACGTCGGACGCGGTGATCCGGACGGTGAAGGTGCCGTCGGGTTCCGCAGTGACCGAGGCCGTCGAGGCGGCCGCACCTGCCGGGAACGTGGAAGCAGCGACGCCGGTTCCCAGGAGCCAGCGGCCCTCGCGGCGGACGCGTGGGCGGGGATCGCGTCCGGCCCAGCCGAATCGCCGCGCACCCTTCTCGAAACAGGCGAGCAGGTTGCGGCTGCTGAACGGCAGCCCGGATACCGGGCCGACCTCTGGTTCATTGCGGGCGCGCAGAGCGATCGGGTCCATGCCGAGCCGCTCGGCCAGCTCGTCGAGCGCCGACTCCACCGCGAACGAGCCCGGCGCCTCGCCGGGGGCCCGCATCCACGTGGGTGTGCCCACGCCGACGGGCACGACGCGGTTGACGGTGTGGTGCGCGACGGCGTCGTACATGGTGCGCCCGTAGGAGGCGCTGCCCTCGACGAACTCACGCAGATGCGAGGTGAGCGACTGGTTCTCGTGAGCGAAGGCGCGCAGCCGCCCGTCCGCATCGGCTCCGAGCCGCACCCGCTGAGTGGTAGGGCTGCGGTATCCGGTGATCGCGAACACCTGACGCCGTGTCAAGGCCACCCGCACCGGACGCTGCAGGTCCGTGGCGGCCATCACTGCGGCGACGTGGTGCGAGCGCAGCCCCTTGGAGCCGAATGCACCGCCGACGTGTTCGGAGCGAACGTGCACGGCGGACAGGTCGAGCGAGAACAGACGGGCGAGGTCGTCAGCGATCCACTTGCTGCCCTGATTGGAGTCGTGGACCTCCAGGCGCCCGCCGTTCCAGCGCACTGTCACGGCATGGGGCTCCATGGCACAGTGGTGCTGCTCGGGCGTCGTGTACCTGGCGTCCAGCACCACAGCGGACGCAGCGAGTTCGGCGTCCAGGTCACCCTTCGTGGTCTCCGCGTCCTGTGGTGTGTAGACGCCGTCCTTGTCCGCGTGGAACGCGATGTCGTGCGGCTCCTCGTCGTACTCGACGACGAGTGCCTCGGCAGCCTCGCGTGCCTGCTCCGGAGTCTCGGCGACGACCAGCGCGACGGGCCACCCGGCGTGGGGGATCCGGTCGTGCTGGAACACCTCGACGATAGGGTCGGGGCGGCCGAGCGCACCGACCACGTCGTCGTTCACACGTGGCGCGTTGTAGTGGTAAAGGACCGTGAGCACGCCCGGCAGGGCGCGCACCGCCTCGTCATCGATCGCCCGGATGCGGCCGCGGGCCACGGTCGACAGCACCAGCCAGCCGTGGGCGAGCTCGGTGAAGGGGACCTCGCTCGCGTAACGGGCGGCACCGGTGACCTTGTCGAAGCCCTCGATCCGGGTGTGGGAGACGCCGACCGCGTCAGGCTTCGCAGTGGTGGGCAATGTGGTCATCGGGTCGCCTCCTGCTCCAGTTCCGTGAGCAGTGCCACGAGGAGATTGCGCATCAGTGGCACCTTGTACGCGTTGTGCGGCAGCGGCGATGCCTCCGCAAGCTCGGCGTCGGCCGCGTCGCCGAACGAGGCGGCATCCGCAGGCCTTCCCAGCAGTTCCCGTTCGGCGGACCGGGCCCGCCAGGGCCGCGAAGCGACCGCCCCGAAGGCGATCCGCACATCCCGCACCACCCCGTCACGCACATCGAGCGCGGCAGCCACCGATCCGATGGCGAAGGCGTACGAGGCCCGTTCGCGCACCTTGCGGTAGCGGGAGTGAGCTGCGACCGGTGCGGGCGGCAGGGTGACGGCCGTGATGAGCGCGCCTGCGGGCAGCGCGGTCTCCAGGTGCGGCGTATCGCCGACCGGACGGTAGAAGTCACCGAGCGCCAACTCCCCCCTGCCGTCCGCGGTTTCGTACTCCACGACGGCGTCGAAGGCGGCGAGCGCTACCCCCATGTCGGACGGGTGGACGGCCACGCAGCTCTCACTCGCTCCGAGGACCGCGGCGTTGCGGTGCTCGCCTTGTACGGCGGGGCAACCGCTTCCCGGCACCCGCTTGTTGCAGGGCTTGGTCACATCGGTGAAATAGCCGCAGCGGGTGCGCTGCAGCAGGTTTCCGCCCACGGTGGCCATGTTGCGCAGCTGGCCGGACGCCCCCGCCAGCACGGCCTGCGTCAATGCCGGGTAGCGGCGGCGCACTTCGGGGTGCGCGGCGAGGTCACTGTTGGTGACGGTGGCCCCGATACGCAGGCCGCCGGCGCTCGTCAGCTCGACCCGGTCGAGTGGCAGTGCCCGTACGTCGACGAGGCGTGCGGGCCGCTCGACACCGGCTTTCATCAGGTCCACGAGGTTGGTGCCGCCGCCGAGGTACCGCGCCTCGGGGTCGGTGCCGAGCACCGCCACGGCGCCCGGCACGTCGCGCGCCCGTTCGTACTCGAACTCCCTCACGCCACCTGCTCCTTCGCTTCGTCCGCTGCGGCAGCCGACTGCTTGGCCGCCTGGGCGACGGCCCGCACGATCGATACGTAGGCGCCGCACCGGCACAGGTTCCCGCTCATCCGTTCCCTGATCTCCTCCGCCGTCAGCGGGGGCGGGCCGGCCTCCGGCCGCATGTCCTCGGTCACGGCGCTCGGCCAGCCGGCCGCGTGCTCCTCCAGGACGCCGAGCGCCGAGCAGATCTGTCCGGGCGTGCAGTAGCCGCACTGGTACCCGTCCAGTTCCACGAACGCCTGCTGGACGGGGTGCAGCCCATCGCCGTCAGCGACGCCCTCGATGGTGGTGATCTCCCGTCCCTCCGCGGCGACAGCGAACTGCAGGCAGGAGAGGGTCCTGCGCCCGTCGACCAGCACGGTGCAGGCGCCGCACTGTCCCTGGTCACATCCCTTCTTCGTACCGGTCAGGTCGAGCCGCTCGCGCAGAGCGTCGAGCAGTGTGGTTCGGTGATCAACGGGCAGGGTGTACTGGTCACCATTGATGTGCAGCGTGACGGCACTGGAGGTGGGCGTGCCCGCTGGGGCCATGAGGGGCCTTCTTTCGGGTTCCTGTTGCGAGGAGAATCAGCGCTGTATGTGGGAGGAGCGCCGGGACCGTGTCCGCCGCTAGGGTGGTGAATACGAAACGGACAGCTGTCCACTACAAGTTCCCGACCGTAGTGGACAACTGTCCGCCCAGCAAGGATCACCCCGCGGCGCCTTCGGAGGAGGACGGATGCGACACCCCAACAGGCAGGCGACGCTGCGCTCGGACGCGCAGCGCAACCGTGAGCGCATCCTCGATGTGGCCCTGGCCGAGCTGACGCGCTCGGCGGACACACCATTGAGCGCGATCGCGCGGAAAGCGGGCGTCGGACAGGGCACGTTCTACCGGAACTTCCCCAGCCGGGAGGCACTGGTCCTTGAGGTGTACCGGTACGAGGTGCAGCACGTCGCAGAGGCCGCCAGGCAGTTGCTGTGCACACGGCCGCCGGCTGAGGCGCTGCGCGAGTGGATGGACCGGCTCGCGCAGTACGCGATCGCGAAGGCCGGCCTCGCGAAGGCGCTGCGCGAGGCGACGACCGCCCGCGGGACCATGAAGAGCCTCGCGCACGGTCCGCTGACGGAGGCGGTCACGCTGCTACTCGCGACGAACGAGAAGGCGGGTACGATCCGCCCCGGCGTCACCTCGGACGACTTCATGCTGGCGATCGCAGGCCTGTGGATGATCGACCCGCACGACGACTGGCAGTCCCGCGCCAACAGGCTGCTGGATCTGGTGATGGACGGGCTGCGGACGGGTGCACCGGAGGTGTCTCCGTGACCGTCCGACCGCAGAGCTCGTCATGGCTGTGCGGCCTCCACGACTGCTCCACTGGCCTGCTGTTGTGGGGATGGACCTGCCCTGCTGCTGGAGGCGTTGCCCTACAGATCCGCTGATGGCCGCCTTCAGCACCGGCCCCATCGCAGGACAGGTCGCGCGCTTGGACCCGGTCGGGGCGGAACCCGGTAGCACCGGACACGCGGGGCGGAAGACCGCGTATGAGCGGGAGGAGGTCCGATCCTGCTCCCCGGCTTCCAGGCGGGGCGACCGGGCGGCCCGGTCCCTCACTTCCGTCTGCTCCGTCTGCGCGGGCGCAGCCGCGGCTCGCTCCGCCGCGCAGACGGAAGGGACCGGATGAGCTACGGCGTCCAGGGTGCGCCGACCACCCAGCTCACATCGCCAGCGCTGCGCGTCGGTCCGCCTGCCGCCGGAACGCGTTCCTCCATCGATGCCCCTTCGGCCGGGAGACCTTGACGCTGCATCAACTCCCTTCTACGGTGACCCACCATTGGATTACATCGATGCAAAGTGCCGATCCCCGGCGCATTGGTCAGGCATGTACACCGACGCCTGCGCGAAGTCCTGTGCACCCGCAATCGGCCCGGACGTCCGCCCCCAACTGTGCGAAAAGCAGTCCGCAGAGAAGGAACCCCTCATGCGCACTCAACACCACAGAACAGCAAGCTCTTTGCGTCTCGTGCGCCTCCTGCGCCTCTTCGGCGTACTGACAGCGCTCGGACTGATCCTGGCCTGCACAGGCGCCGCACGGCCCGCCACCGCTGCGGCGGCCCCGCAGACAACTCCCACGGGGGCCCCGGATTCCGCACCGGCGGCCGGCCCGCGGACGACCGCCGCGGGTACGTTCCGGAATCCGCTCAACACTGGCCCCGACCCGTTCATGACGTACTGGAACGGGAATTACTACCTGACCACGACCCAGGGCAACAGCATCCGCATGTGGCGCTCGCCGTCCCTCAGCACCCTGCTCACCGCCGATCCGATCACCGTATGGACCGACAGCGACAGCTCCCGGAACCAGGGCATCTTCGCCCCCGAGTTCTATCGCTTCGGCGACCACTGGTACCTCTACTACACCGCCGACGACGGCGTCGACGACCACCACCGGATCTATGTCGCGGAGTCCGACAGTGACGACCCGGCAGGCTCCTACCACTTCAAGGCGGAGCTGGCACCGCCCAACCACGCCTCCGACTTCGCCATCGACCCCGGCATCCTCCAGCACAACGGCCGTCTCTACCTTGCCTACAGCGGCATCAACCAGTACCAGCACAACGGCCTGAACATCGCCCCCCTGTCGAATCCGTACACCGTCTCGGGCGACGCGGTCGCCATCGACGGGGCCGGCGGCTGCCCCGAGGTCCGGGAGGGGCCGGAGTTCCTGTACCGCAACGGACGCACCTGGATGACCTACTCGACCTGCGACACCGGGAAACCGGACTACCAGATCTGGATGATGTCGCTTCCGTCGGATGCCGATCCGCTGGTACCCGGCAACTGGACGCAGCACCAGGGGCCGGTCTTCTCCCGCGCGGACGACCACGGGGTCTTCGGGCCAGGCCACCACACCTTCTTCCGTTCACCCGACGGCACCGAGGACTGGATGGCGTACCACGCCAAGACCACCTCGACCAACACCTACGGCGACCGCACCACACGCGCCCAGCGCATCGGCTGGAACGCCGACGGGAGCCCCGACCTCGGCCGACCGCTCGCGACGGGCGCCACCCAGGACCTCCCGTCAGGAGATCCAGGACCGGGCGCGTACTGGATCAACGACGACGGCCGCTCCAGCGGGGACGGGACCGTCGCCTACACCGGTGACTGGAACTCGGGAACGGGCTGCGCTGCTCAGTGCTTCTGGGGCGACGACCACTGGAGCGACCGTGCGGGGAACACTGCCACGTTCACTTTCACCGGTACCCGGATCGCCCTCCTCTCCGTGCGCGACACCGGCAACGGCTACGCGAACCTCAGTATCGACGGCGGTCCCGGACAGCGGCTGGACTACTACGGTGCGATCCGCACTGGGGAGACACTCCAGTACGTCAGCCCACGATTGCCCTACGGAAAGCACACGGTTCAGGTCCAGGTGACAGGCGAGCACGACGGGCAGTCCCAGGCGTCGTACGTGAGTGTGGACCGGGCGGAGGTCTACATGAACTGATGCCTGCCCCCAGCCTCCGTCGGCCTGCCCCTGCCTCTCGGCTGTGGCCGTCGCAGACGGCGCGAGGGGTACGGGAACACAGGACACCCCGTTCCCGTGCCCCTCTGATCACTGGGCGGTACCCAGCCGCACCGCGCACCCTGCGGAAACGGGCCATGACCTGGAAATGCAACCCCGGTCACCGATCCGGGCACCCCGGGCCACCGCAGCGTCGGCCCAGGCGCGAGCAGCGCCCACGGCTTCCGGTTCACCGCGGCAGACCGTTTCCACCGGCGAAACCCCCTCGCGTCGGACGAGGTGCACCTGCTGCAGCCGCGCACACCGCAAACAGGAACACCCGTGAGCGCCGGTGTGGCCGTCGCGAGCTACGGGTTCCGGGGCCGACGGGGATTACCCATGAGGGATGATCCCCTCGTGGACAGAATTGTTGATCTTGACGAGGCGGCTGTCGTTCTGACTGAGCGAACCGCTGGCTGGACGTCAGCCGGCCTGGAAGTCGGTCGTGCGACGTGGCGGGATGCGTCGGCACCCTGGCCTCAGCCACTCGAGACCGACAGGATCCGGGTTCATGATCCGGATTCGATTGGTGTGACCCTGTCCGGTCCGGCGGAGGCCTGGCTGTCGGTTGTGCTTTTCCGTGGCGGCTGGGCCGATGTGGACTTCATCGTTGACCTTGACCACGCCGGCTGTCTGCCGGCCTCAGAAATCACGTCGGCGTCGGACTTCGGCGCCCGGATGGATCGCTGGGTCACTCACACATTCGGGAGCCCCGGCAGCATTCAGTGAGTCCTGGACCTCTTCGGTGCACGCCGCCCCTGCCACGGGTCACGCGCCCCACAGGGACGCGCCAGGGGCCACGCGCTGCCAAGTCGGCCTGCCGGAAACGGACCAGCCCGCTTACGTGCCGAGGTGGGCTCGGATGCCGCTGGGACTGGGATTTTCTGTGTACGAGGGGTGACGCGGAGTGAGAATCCGGGGTGCGGGAGCCGGTGATATGTGAGCCCAGGCATAGGGGCCACGTCACACAGGACGGCACCTAGTAGGCCACGGCGGGGCTTTCCCCCCTCGTTGCGGGCCCCACACCCCGCCTGTCCGGTTTGTAACTAAATATCGTCGTAGGTCACACAATTGCCTTCGACCGGGTCCCTCTCGCAAGGTGTTTGACGTACCGGGGAGCCGAGCGCCGGACCGGGCGGAACACACCGCCCGTCATCCAGACACCGGCCCCACGACACGAACCACGGCCCCAGCGCCCTACCCGTGTCGCCGACCCCCCAGTCGGCCTCCCCACGACGTCCCCCACTGGAGAGGTACACACCCATGACTGTCACCACCCGCCGCACCCTGAGTCTCCGCAAGTCCTCCGTGGCCGGCATCGCCGCCGCCGGCGCCGCCGCCTGCGCCCTGTCCCTGGCCCCGCACCCCGCCCACGCCGCCGAGCCCACCACCGACGCACCCGTCTCGGCCGCCGCCGTCACCACCGCCCAGGTCGCCAAGCAGGCCCACCACGCCGAAAAGGCCGCCCAGCACACCACGGCGAAGAAGGCACCGAGCGCCATACACGCCGACCCCGTCGCCGAGATCGTCAAGAGCACCAAGTACGGCAACAACCTCGACGGCTGGATCAAGGAATCACTGGCCATCATGAAGGCCAAGCACATCCCCGGCAGCTACGAGGGCCTGCACCGCAACATCATGCGCGAGTCCAGCGGCAACCCCCACGCCCAGAACAACTGGGACGTCAACGCCCAGAACGGCATCCCCTCCAAGGGACTCCTCCAGGTCATCCAGCCCACCTTCGACACCTACCACGTCAAGGGCACCAAGGACAGCCTCACCGACCCCGTCGCCAACATCGTCGCCGCGGCCAACTACGCCGCCGACAAATACGGCTCGATGGACAACGTCAACTCCGCCTACTGACAACGCGGACCATCACACACCCGCACACACCCCCACAGACCACCTGAGTCCGTGGGACGGCCGAACCCCCCGGGAACGGCAGGACTCAGGTCCAGGCGAGGGGCTGGAACAGGTTCATCCATGAACCCGTCCCAGCCCCTCACCCATTTCCCGCCCCACCCACCTACCACACACCACACACTGCGGCAGCAGGTCTCGCCGAACTGACAGACCCGGCGGTCGACTTCCGACCTCCCAGTGAGTGGCGCTGCGCCCAGAACCGCTCCCCGGATAACCGGTCCGGCACTACAGGCCCACACCTCCGCCGAGTCCGACATGCGTAGCTAGCGGAGCTCGCCGGGCGCACCTGATCCCCGACAGGTTCAACTACAACACCGGTCTCCCGTCAGGGATTCACGCAGTTCACAACGGCCCCGGCAAGCAACACCTCTACTGCCCGCCCACAGATCAGACGCCAGGCGACCAGCCCTGCGACCCGGGCCCGTTCAGCCGGCAGTCCCGGGGAGACCCGGACCGGACGCGGTCACATCCAGGCCCCCTACGACACACCGGCAATCCGCCACCGCAGGTGGTCGTACGCCCAGGCAGCAAGACTGGTCGAGGTGGTGGTGTGGACGGTGCGGCGCTGTTCGGGCACGAAGTCCTCGCGCAGGCCGGTCGACATTCCGAGCACGGCCTCCACCAGCCCGTCAGTCATCCCGGCCTGGTGGAGCTGTGCACGCATGGCGTCGTCGGTGATCCGCTCGACACCGATCTGCCGGCCGGTGGCCGCGGTGAGGACTTCGGCAACCTGCCGCCAGGTGAGATCCGCGGGTCCATGAACTGCTTGCACACAACGGCCGGACCAGGCAGGAGAAAGCAGGCGGGTGGCTGCGACCTCGGCGATGTCGCGCGGCGCCACCCAGGCCATGGGCTGGTCGAGCGGAAGAACCACTTGGAGGGTGCCGGCCCGCAGGGCATCGAGTTGCAGTTCGAGATTGGTGAAGAAGTAACCGCACCTCAGATGGGTGACGTCGACACCCGTGCCGTCCAAAGCAGTTTCCGTGTGTGCCAAGCCGTCGATCTCGCCGACACCGTGACGCTTCTCGGCGCCGACACTGCTTTGGAAGACGACGCGGCTGATGCGGTTGTCGGTGACGGCTCGGACCACGCTGCGGGTGGCGCGAGCATAGTCGGCAAGAGGGTCCTCACTGCCGGTGGTCGGGTCCACCCAGAACAGTGCGTCAACGCCTTCGGTGGCGGCCACCACCGCGTCGGCATCATATTGGTCGACAGGTACGGCATCGACCTCGCCCTGCATGCCGGGAGCCAGCCGTCCGGGGTCCCGCAGCAAAACGCGCGGCCGGACCCCGGCGCGGACCAGTGTGGCGACGACGTGGTGACCTACATTGCCGGTCGGGGTGGTGACAGCGATCCGCACGGTTTCGTCCTCTCATCGTTTGCACGACTGCAGGTCAGGAGCCAAAGGGGGGGTACGCGGGTTCCTTCCGGGGCTCAGCTGCCCACGCCGAGGTCCGGCATGAACGCGGGCGGGTACCGCTCGCCGCGTGCAGCGCCCGGTGGCACCGCCTTCTCGATCGCGGCAAGGTCTGCCGGAGAGAGGACCAGCTCCACCGCGGGCAGGGCCTCGACAAGCCGCTCACGCGTGCGGGCACCGACCAGCGGCACGATGTGCTCACCCTGTGCGGCCACCCAGGCGATGGCCAGCTGCGCGACAGTGCACCCCTTCGCCTCGGCGACCCGGCGCAGCGCCTCCACCAGGGTGAGGTTGTGTTCCACGGTTCGTCCCTGCATCCCGTACTCCTTCGTGCTCGGTCTGCCGCGGTCGGTCTGTCACCCACCCTGAGCCCGCACCGCCCGGTGTGAAAGCGGAGCGCCGCTCCCTGGACCTGCCATCCAACAGCAGGCGACCATGAAGTCACGCAACGCGACCAACTCGCCGATCTTCTGCGTCGCCGCGAGGCGATCCGTCCGGCCGATGCCGGCATTCGCGGCGGCCCCCGGCGTCGGCCTGCGCAGGGTGGACGTGTCCCTGCTCGCCGGGATGACGGTGGACTACGTCGTACGGCTTGAGCAGCGACGCGGCAGTCAGCCCTCGATGGCGCGGGACAGCATGGATCCGAGGGGCAGGGGTGGAGCGACCTGCGCCCCGGGCGCTCTGGTCACGACTGGAGCGGTCGCACAGCGCCGGAGCCTCGGTCAACAAGCTCGGCGGCCAAGCCACCATGCCCTACACATCCGTCGTGATCACCTCGACCCGCTCCCCTGCGGCCTGACCGCGACAAACGCCGCCTGCCGACGGGGCACCGGCGGACTCGTGTGCCGGGGACCTTCGATGGCACATATTCAAAGTTCGACGGCAACGGGACGCCGGGGACGCGTGCACGGACAGATCGAATCTTGTCCCGTCTCAAGCGATCTGGCCCCTGTCCCAGCTGATCTGGTCCGATCGGCTCGGCGTCCCAGTTGATCTGGTCCCCGAAGGCCACGGCCCTACCCACAGAGACCGGATCATCCGAGACGGGACAGAATCTCAGCCCTTGACTGCCTCCGCGATCCGCTGAGCGGCCTGTGCGGGCGTGAGCTGCGTGGTGTCGACGACCTCAGCCTCACCGTGCAGCCACGTGCGGGCCGCCTCGGCATAGGGCTCAAGGTATTTGAGACGGAACGGAGAGTTGGGACCGAGAACCGTGTCCGCTTCGATGCGCCCACGGAGGGTTTCCTGGTCAGCGTGGAGTACGAAATGCCTTACCGGGATGGCATGTTGGGCGAGACCCGTGCTGATCTCATGCCAGTACTGCTCGACCAGGACAGTCATAGGCATCACCAGGGTGCCGCCGGTGTATTCCAGTACGCGGCGGGCCGTCTCGACCACGAGAGGCCGCCACGGCGGCCAGTCCTGGAAGTTTCCCGTCCAGGGCAGCCCCGGCGTGATGTCCATGAGTGTCTCACCGACCTTCTCGGCATCGAACACTCTTGAGTCCGGGATCAGCTGCTGCACGAGTGCACCGGTCGTTGTCTTACCTGCGCCGTGGGTGCCATTGAGCCATACGATCATGGGCCCGACGCTAGCGGTGTGTGCCCGTGGCCCGGTGCAGATCACGTCACAGAATGGAAACGACAGAAGGCCCGGTGCCGTTTCAGCCTCTCAAAGGCGTCGTCTGCGGCCGGAAACCGCTGTGCGGCCGGGTCCTCCCGGCTGCTGTGACCCGGTGGTCATGCCCGCAGCGCCCGGTGCCGGACTCCGTGAACGCAGGGCACGGTTACCGCGGGCCCCGCTTCTGGCGGTACTGGTGCGGCGGGACACCGCGAGAGGCTCGCCCCGCCAACTCCAGTACGGGTGTGCGGTGGTCCCGGCCGGGGCGGGGTAGAGCTCTGCGAGCTGCTGGAGCAGCGCTGGATACGGATCGCGTTCCGGGTCTCGCGACTCGGCTGGGGACCTGCCACGGATCAGGAGGGGGTGAGTGTGATCATCGCGTGCCGTCCAACGCCCTGTTACCTCGTTCAGGGTCCCGTGGAGTGATCGCCGCCGAAGGACCACGCCTCGATGTCGCGGTAGCGGATCGGTCCGCCACTACGGTCGCCGCTGCCGGCAACGAGGTGCAGACGCCCGGCGGTCCATGGCCGGCCGGTGAATCGGGCAAGCCCTTCGGCGATCTCCCCCGCCGAGGACTGATCTCCCCGACGGGCACGGGCCAGCGTCAGATGGGGACGCAGCGGACGGCCCTCAAAAGCGACACCGCAGTCCTTGACGGCAGCACGCACATCGGCAGCGAGCATGTGCAGCTCATCGACGTCTCCGCCGATTCCGCTCCACACCACTCGGCCGTCGAAAGTTCCGCCGCCGCGCAGCGCCAGGCACAGCGGCCGGCCGGCCGCTGCAAGGCCACTCAGAGCCGACTGCAGAAGCGGAACCGTCCCGGTCGGCTGCTCGCCGAGGAATGCCAGGGTGATGTGCCAGTCCTCAATACGGTTCCACCTCAGGTGAGGGTGCGTGCCTTGGACGAGGCGCAGTTCCCGGGCCAGTTCTTCTTTCGCTTGGTCGGGCGGGGCGAGCGCGATGAACACACGAACGGTCGCGGGCTGATTCTGTTCGTTCACACCAGTCTTCGTACCGCACGCGGGCATTCCTACCGCACGCGGGTAGGAAATGTGACAGCCCAGGCGGCGCAGGGCTCACGTAACGGCGCCACGGACGGCCGGTTCCACTCGCCTCCCCACTCCACCCCCGGCCGGAAGCCCACGCGCGGCGTTCCCGGCCTTTCGGCCGGTACGGGGAGAGGACGTTCCTGGCGCCACCTCGGGCATTGAGATCCGCCACCTTCTTCTGCGACCACAGCTCGCTGAACTGTGCGAGCTCTTCGGCGAGGTTGAGAGGAACAGGGGGCGGACCCGTGCCGGGTTCCGCCCCCTGTTCATACTGTTCGTATGTTCGAGCCGACAGGTGCTCACTCGGTACCCGGTGTGGGTAAACCTGCCGGGATTCCGCTCAGTGGTGACCGTGGGCGGAGTCAGCAGCCCCGCCGAACAGACGCGCCACCGCCCTGAACGGCAGGGTCACCACAGTGGCGATTGCCCCGCCGATGGCCCGGAAAATGTCCGCGATAGCACTCAGCATGCTCAACTCCGTCCTGGCATCCATGGCGACGCCGATTCCAACCGCTTCCAGCGGCCTGCTGTCAGACGCCTGCCCCGAGCCCCGGTGAAGAAACACAACATCCACCCATGGGGAGGGCCGCCCAGGCACACAGACCCTTCCCAATCAGCCGGAGCGGACCCCGGGGGCCCAGCCGGGTCAGCGCGTGTCCGCGATCCAGTCGGCGACCAGGCCGAGGAGACCGGGGAAGCGGGCATTGAGGTCATCGACGCGTACGTGGCTGCGGCGTTCGAGCCCGTACTGACGCTGCCTGGTGATCCCGGCCTCACGCAGGGCCTTGAAGTGGTGGGTGAGCGAGGACTTGGGCCGGTCGATCCCGAACCATCCGCAGGAGTGGTCGAAGTCTTCCGATTCGAGAAGGAGCTTGCGGACGATGGTCAACCGCAGTGGGTCGCTCAGCGCGCCCAGCACTCTCTCCAGACGTACGTCATCAACAGCCGGCTCAGGCAGCGGGTCGGGCAGCCCCGGCGGCTCGGGAAGCACCTTGATCGCGGGCGCGGCGTTCACGTTCGGCGGCACGGACAGCTCCCAGCAACTTGAAATCCCCTGTACGACTCCGATCGTACTGCATGCTAAGTTCGACTCAACTCGTACTGACGTATGCCGGGAGGGACACCCATGCCCAAGAATTCGGCCGTGCCCGCGAAACGCATCGGCGACAAACGGCGACCCGAGGCGACAGCCGGAGAGGGGAAGCGGCCGCCGACAGGGCGCTCCGCTCCCATGAGGTTGGTGTGGATGGCGGCATGGCCGGTCACCGCCGTCTTCATCCTGTCCAACGCGGCGACACCGCTCTATGTCCTGTGGCAGCGTGACATCGGGTTCTCCAAGGGCACGCTCACCGTGATCTTCGCCTTCTACATCATCGGCCTGCTCGGGTCGCTGCTGGTCTCCGGGGTACTGTCCGATCGCATCGGACGCAAGCCTGTGCTTCTTCCGGCGCTCGCCCTCGCCCTGGCCGCCTGCGCCATCTTCGCGACCGCCTCGACGGTGGCAGCGCTGATCGTGGCCCGGCTGTTCACCGGTATAGCTGTGGGCGCGGTCGTCTCCGCGGGTATGGCTGCGGTCACCGACACAGCGGGACCGGAACGCAAGCCGCTCGCCGCCCTGCTGGCCTCCTGCGCGATGGTCTTCGGTGCGGGCCTGGGGCCCCTCCTGGCCGGTGTGCTCTCCGAGACATTGCCCGCCCCCACTGTCACCGTCTTCGTCGTCGAGGCCATACTGCTGGGAACCGCGGTTCTCGCCGTGCTGCTCATGCCGGTGCGACGTCCCGCCGCACCCAGGAAGGGAGCATGGGCGCGGGTCCCTGGCGTTCCGCGGGGCAACCGCATACAACTCGTCCTGGGAACCGCCGTGTTCGCCCCTGGCATCACCGCAACGTCATTTGTCCTCTCCCTCGGGCCGTCGCTGCTGTCCGGGCTGCTCGACACCACCAGCCGGACCATCGCGGGCGCCATGGCATTCGCCATGTTCCTCACCGCCACCGGGGTGCAGTTCACCGTCCGGAAACTCCCTCGCAGCACTGTCCTGATGGCCGGAGCCACCGGCACCACGCTGAGCATGACCACCCTCATCATCGCCGTTAACACCGCGTCGGCACCGGCCCTCATCGTCTCCGCCCTGCTGGCGGGCACCGGCCAGGGCCTTGGCCAACTCGGAGGGCTGTCTCTGCTCAACTCCTCCATCCCGTCCCACCGTCTCGCCGAGGCGAACGCGGCACTCAACGTCAGCGGATACACCCTGGCGGGCATCCTGCCCGTGGCTGCCGGCTACCTCAGCGACACCATGGGAATCACGAACGGAGCCACCCTCTTCGGCGCTGCCCTCATGGCACTGGCGGTCATCGGCGCGCTCGTGGTCATCAGGAACCGCCACCGGGCGTCCGGCCGGGATCTGCGCGAACCACCGGCCTGTGCTGCCCGGTTCACCACCGGACTCCCACCAGGAACAGGGAGCCACCGGCCATGAGGTGCAGGGCAAGGCATGACAGGACAGGGCAGCCTCCGCGATCCCGACCATTGGCAGCACACACCAAAGCAGCACAGATGGAGTCTTCCGGCTTGTCGCCGGTCACCAGTGCCGCTCCAGTGTGACACAGGTACGAGATCCCCCCACCCGGCCGGCCGGATACGCGGCGCGGTCCGGGTGGTCCGGCCGGCCCGCGCCTGAGGCGACGGACAGGCCGACAGTTGGACCGTGCCGGGTCAGCGGACCTCGGTGACCCGGCGCTCCTTCAGGGCGGCGCAGTTGGAGTGCTCCACCGACACGGACACATTGTCGATGGTGCCACCCCAACTCACGCAGTGGCCCTTGCCGTAGGCGTAGGTCGGCCCCGCGTAGGACGTGTAGTTACCGTCGTCCCCGGCCCACGTGTCGGTGTCGGGAATGTAGACGTAGGTGGACATGTACGTGGCCTTGCCGGGGGCCGAGCGGATGGTCACGGCACAGTTCTTGCCGTTCGAGGAGTTGTACGTGAGGTAGACGGTGCCTCGCGAGCCGATGGGTGCCGAGTTCACGGTCTTGTAGGCGCTGCCGCAGGCGCCCTGTGGTGTGACGTTGGGTGCGGCGGAGGCGGTCGTGCCGAGCGCGGTCGTGGCGCCGACCGCCAGTGCGGTCAGTGCCCCGGCAGCCGCGAGATTGCGCGCGATTCTCATATTTCCCCCTTGCGTCCCCGAGAGCAGTTTGCTCCCACTTGATGTGACCCGCGAGTGGCACGGATAGTTGTGCCGGATTCGCTTCGGGCCCCGCAGGGAGGTGAGTTGAGGGAGCCGGGAGCCCCTCGTGGCAGGTGCGCAGCGGCAGCGGCTGGTACGCCTGCCGGTACCGTCGGCAGGTCCGGCGAGTCCGGCGCCGGGGCGCGTGCCGGGGTGCTGTCACTCCTGCTCATCCAGCCTGAAGGACCCGTACCGGGGCTTCCCGGCCCGTCCGTAGACGCAGTACTGCACGCCCGCACCGGTGATGCGGGACTGCAGCAGCGTCCAGGCCACAGGGGCGGCGTGGGCGTCGAAGAGCCGCTTGCCGGTACCGACCGTCACCGGGTTGACGAATACCCGGTACTCATCGACGAGGTCGTGACGCTGCAGGGTACGGATGAGGTCGCTGCTGCCCTGCGTCATGATTACGCCGTCGAGCTGTTCCTTGAGCCGGGCTACGGACTGCGCGGCCTCGCCCCTGAGCACGTGGGAGTTGTGCCACTCCAGATTTTCGCGGGTGCGCGAGGCGACATATTTGGGCATGGCGTTGAGTTTCACCGCGATCGGATCGTTCGTGTCGGTGACCCGGGGCCAATGGGCGGCGAAAATGTCGTAGGTCTTGCGGCCGAGCAGGAGATGGTCCGCCGTTTCACCGAAGATCCCCTTCATGAGGCCCATGAAGTCCTCGTCGACGTACGGGACCTGCCAGCCGCCGTACGGGAAGTCTTCATCGACGTCCTCGCCCGGTCCGCCGGGAGCCTGCATGATGCCGTCCAGAGTGACGAACGCGGTGACGATCAACTTACTCATCAGGCTGCCTTTCGGGCTCGGTGTCCACCTGCACTCTCCTGTTGACTCCTGGACCGCCGAGAAATCATCGTCGCCCCCGAGCGGACAGCGGCTCCTGGGAGCGGGGCCGGGTCCGGCACAGGAAGGCACCGAACACCCTCGATGTACGAAATTCGTCGCCCAATGCCACACGCGAGACTGATTTAGTCGACACCTGGCCCTCCAGTAACGGAATCTGTAGGCTGCGATACGGGGCGCGACTCAGTCCCCCGCCATCGCAGAGGCCCGCGTGCCGCCAGGAGACGGCCGTCGACCCGCTCCGGTCGGCCCACGCGAGCTCGCCCATGGACCCCGCCCCATCGACGTAAGGCCCCGTCATGAGCCATCCCGCCCCCGGCCGGCCCCTGTCCCGGACGGACCGCTCCCGCCACCGCCGGCTTCGTGAGCAAGGCAGCCCCGACCGGGACGAGCTCGATGCCATCCTCGCGGCCGGCTTTGTCTGCCACCTCGGAGTGAGCGTCGACGGCAGCCTCCTGGTCGTGCCGACCGTCTACGGTGCGGACGACACCACCTTGTACTTCCACGGCTCGGCGGCCAGCCGCAGCCTGCTCGCCGCCCCGGCCTCATCCGTGTGCGTCACCGTGACGCACGTCGACGGCCTCGTGCTGGCCCGGTCCGTCTTCGAGCACGGCGTCAACTACCGCAGCGCCATGGTCTTCGGTACACCCAGGCCCGTCACCGACCCCGACGAGAAGTGGGCGGGCCTGCGCTGTCTCACGGAGCAGTCGGCCCCGGGGCAGTGGGACTACGCCAGGCAGCCCACCCGCAAAGAACTGGCGGCTACCTCCCTGCTGGCGCTCTCCCTCGACGAGGCCTCCGTGAAGATCCGCACCGGCGCCCCGGACGACGGCGACACCCCCGACGCCGAGCTCGGACTGTGGGCCGGCGTACTCCCTCTCCAGACACGCTGGGGCACCCTCGAAGCCGACCCGGCCCTGCCACCAGGTATTCAGGCGCCGCCCCACCTCATCGAGCGGCAGGACACGGCCCAGGGCCTGCGTCCGTCGCCGTGAAACCGGACCGCATGCTGATTCACCAAGCGGCCGTCATGCGGCGTGCCAGCAGGACGATGTGCCGGCGCGGGTCGCTGCCGTCATCGGCTACCGAGCCGAGGATCAGCTGACTGAGCTGGGGGAACGCGGTGGGCAGGATGGCGATGCCGATGAGGGCCAGCAGGGTGCTCGCCGCCCGGCTGTCCGGCTCGATACCCAGAGCCCCGGCCAGGATCTCGACGCTCTGCCGGTAGTGGGCCGTCCGCTGCAGTTCGTTCGGCAGACCGCCCGCACCGTAATACAGGGCCTCCCACATCAGCAGCCGCAGCAGGCGCGGGTTCTGCCGGTGCAGGTCGTAGATCCGGCCTGCGTACTCGGCAGGATCGCCTTCGGGCGGCCCCAGCAGTGAGGCGTGCTCCGTCAGCGCCTCGGCGATGACGGCAGCGAAGAGTTTCTCCTTGCTGCCGAAGTGACCGTAGATCCGCTCCTTGCTGACTCCGGCCTGCTCCGCGATCCGCACGACGCGCGCGCCCGCCATGCCGTGGGCGGCGAACTCCTCACGCGCCGCGGCCAGCAGACGGGCGGGGGTCTCACCTGGTTCATCGCTACGGGACATGACGTCATCCTACATTGCCAACCAGAAGGTTGGTTGGCTACCGTGCGGACCTCGGGAGCAGCTGCCCGTCTGTATTCGGGCGGCTGCCCGACAGTGCTGCTGAGATATGGGGAGTCCAGTTCATGACTGATGCAGAGGTCTGGGTGACCGGCCTGGGAGCCACCACACCCCTGGGCGGTGACCTCCCGGCCACCTGGTCCGCGATGCAGACCGGGGAGAACGGAATCGGTGTACTCGACGACACCTGGGCCGCCGGACTCCCCGTCCGCCTCGCCGCCCGGATGCGAGTGGACCCGGCGACCGCCATGCGGCGCACCGAGGCACGCCGCATGGACCGGTGCGAACAGGCGGCGCTGGTCAGCGCCCGAGAGGCCTGGGCCGACGCGAACCAACCCGACGCCGATCCGGAACGGGTGGCCGTCGTGATCGGCACGGGTGTCGGAGGCGTGGTGTCTTTGCTCGAACAGGACGACACCCTGGAGCGCTCCGGGCCGCGCAAAGTCTCCCCGCACACCGTGCCGATGCTGATGGCCAATGGTCCGGCAGCCTGGGTAAGCATCGACGTGGGAGCTCAGGGCGGCGCCCACACCCCTGTCAGTGCCTGCGCATCGGGAGCCGAGGCCATCGCCACCGGGCTCGACCTGATCCGCCTCGGCCGCGCCGACGTAGTCATAGCGGGAGGCACGGAAGCATGCCTGCACGGGCTGCCTCTGGCCGGGTTCGCTCAGATGACGGCACTGTCCACAACGAACGACGATCCCCTGCGGGCCTCAAGGCCCTTCGACGCCGGCCGTAACGGCTTCGTACTGGGCGAAGGGGCCGCCGTCCTGGTGCTCGAACGTGCGGAATTCGCCCGCTCCCGCGGAGCCCGCCCTCACGGAATCCTCGCGGGCGCCGGCATCACATCCAGTGCCCAGCACATCACCGCATCAGACACCACAGGCCAGATCCGGGCGATACGCAGAGCACTGGAATCAGGTCAGCTGACACCCGAGGACATCGGCCTGATACACGCACACGCGACCTCCACCCCACAAGGTGACCTCGCCGAAGCGAAAGCCATCGCCGAAGGCATCGGAACACACCCTGCCGTGACCGCCACCAAGTCAATGACCGGCCACCTCCTGGGTGCATCAGGTGCTCTCGGGGCCATCGTGACAGTCCTCTCGCTGCGGGACGGGACGGCGCCGGCGACCCGGAATCTCGACAGGCTCGACCCCGCCATCACACTCGACGTGATCTCCGGGCAACCCCGACACGGAAACTGGCGCGCAGGAGTCGCCAACTCCTTCGGCTTCGGCGGCCATAACGTCTCACTCGCCTTCACAGCACCTCACTGATCACACCGGCGCCCACACCCCACCCATCGGAACAGATCGGCCGACGCCCGTTCGCATTGATGCTCGTAACAACTTGCAGTCGCCCGATGAGTCCGTCCGGCTTCCCTGGCCCGGCACCCGTATAGAGGGTCGGGGCGTCCAAGCCCGTGACTACGGAAGAGGGCACGCCATGGGCAAGGTCATCGTGATCGAGCATCTGACACTCGACGGCGTAATGCAGGCTCCGGGGCACCCCGATGAAGACCGCCGGAACGGCTTCCGGCACGGCGGTTGGGCGAACCAAGGCCAGGACCCGAGCATGCAGGAAGTGATGAGTGCCTACATGTCCGGCGCGTGGGCCCTCCTGGCAGGCAGGACTACGTACGAGCGCTTCGCGGACTACTGGCCCCGGCAGGAACCCAGTTCATTCGCCCAGGCGCTCCGGCGTGTCCGCAAGTACGTGGTGTCGACCACACTGACTGAACCGTTGAAGTGGGAGAACTCAGTCGTCCTTGGCGGCGATGCACCGGATGCGGTGGCTACGCTGAAAAACGAGTTGCCGGAGAACCTGGTGGTGTTCGGCAGCGGGGTCCTCGTGCGGTCGCTGCTGCCCCGGAATCTCGTCGACGAGTTGATCGTGATGATCCATCCCCTGGCCTTGGGCTCGGGCCACCGGCTGTTCACGGACGACGGATCGGACCTCACCGCTTTCCGGCTGGCCGACTGCACGACGACAGGTACCGGAGTGATCATCGCGGCATACCGGCCCGCCGGACAGTGAGGGTGCCTCAACGAAGCACGTAGCAAGGGTCGTTGCACACCCGCGTGTCTCCATTCCGACGACGCCCGTCATGTCTTCCTCTGGGCGGCATCCAGGGTGAGGACTGCTGCGACCGGGACCACCGGGAAGAACAGCAGGGAACTCGCCAGGCCGGCGACCACCAGGCCCATCGGAAGGCGAGCCAAGCCTTCAGGCGGAGGGCCGAGCACCAGCCGCAGCCCGTCAGTGGGGCGGTCTCTCCAGAGGCTGGTCGCCCCAGTGCCACGCGCTTCTGTGATCTGCACGAGGCCCTGAAGCGATGTCAGGAAGCCGTAAGGCCGGACCTGGTTCCGGACGGCACGCTCATCGAGTTCTACCGGGCCGCAGGGACCTTCTCAGAACATCACCCTTTTCGCCGTCACGCATCGGGATAGTGCACAACGGCTCGATCGCACGAATTCACAGACGTCAGACGGTACGTCCGGAACAGCGTCGCCGACATCACGGCCAGGACGCATGCCACGAGAGCGACGGTAGGCACAACGTTCATTGGCGGAACGCGTGATCAGCCGAAGGCGGTCTGTGCATCGGGCAGTTACTGGTGTGAATTATTAAATACGACGAACCGTTCGGATCCCGAAGTCAACGTCGAACCGGGTGACCTTCCGGGATTCACTGGGCGAGAACCGAGGTCCTGATCTCAGGAGTCACTGATTGACGTCAACGTGCGTACAGGTGTTGCGTCACACGTTAGGACTATCTAATCCATTTCCACGCGCTACTGGGGAGCTTGCCACGTAATTTCACCTACGCGCCAATGAGCGTCATTGGACGTCAGGAAAAGGAGAAATCCCTTGTCGACAATCACTGCCCTGCGTTCTCTCCGGGGTCGCACTGTCCTTGCCGGCGCGAGCGCGCTGAGCACCGCTGTGGTCCTGGGCGCTGCATTGCTCGCCGCCTCCCCGGCCGAGGCTGCTCCGCCGACCCCGTACGGCACGGTCACAGCGGGCAACGGCCTGGTTCAGCGTCAGTATCCCAGCACGGACTCGTCCGCCGAGGGCTCACTGCGCTACCGCCAGCAGGTGGGCCTGCGGTGCAAGGTCCGCGCCCAGAACATCGAAGGCAACACCATCTGGTACCTGCTCCGAGACACCTCGACCTGGGTGTCGGCGAAGTACGTGGACAACACCGGCAACGTGGCGTACTGCAAGGACGTCCAGCGTCGTAGCCCGGCCACGATGAACGCAGTGCCGAAGGGCGCCAAGGGCTGACCTGCCCCCGCTGTTTTTGGGGCCCGGAGTCGCGGCGCGGTGTGTGGTGCGGGTGACTCCGGGCGGTGGTCCGTGGGTGTCGGTGGCGCGGGTTGTGGGTTGTGTTCAGTGGGTTTTGCGGAGCAGGAAGAAGATGCTGGGTCCGAATGCTGTGCGTGCGAGGGGGGCTTGGAGGGCCTTTTCGAGGGTGTTGAGTGCGGGGGTGGGGAGGAGTCGTTTGAGTTGTGGGTGGCGGAGGTTGGATACCGACAGGGTGCGTTCCACGGTGAATCCGGTGTGTTGCATGTGTTCTGTGATGGTGTCGGGGTGGTGGTTCACGAAGGGGATGCTGTCGCGGTCGCGGTTGGTGGTGGAGCGCAGGTCGATGGGGTTGCGGGAGAGGGGGCGGCGGTTGAGTGCTGCTTTGAGGCGGTTGGCGGCGTGGGCGCTGTTGGCGACTTCGATGATGGCTCGGCCGTCGTGGCGCAGGATGCGGTGGATTTCTTTGAGGGCGTCGGTGGGGTCGGGGAGGTGGTGCATGACGCGGACCATGCTGACGAGGTCGGCGGTGGCGTTGTCGAAGGGGAGTGTGCCTGCGGGGGCGAGGCGGATTTCTACGCCTCCTTCGGCGGCGAGGTGGGTTTTCGCGGTGTCGAGTTGTTTGCGGCTGGAGTCGGTGAGTGTGACTTTTTCCGCGTAGCGTCCCAGGGTCGGTACGAGGCGTCCGTATCCGCCTCCGACGTCGACGGCGTGCGGTACGAATGTGCCGCGCAGGAGTCGGCGTAGGGCTGTGACTTCTGCCTGGTGTTCGTATGCGCGTCCGTACCAGTAGGTTCGGTAGTCCTCGTGTGTGTCGTACTGATCGGCGCGCTGGGCCGACTGGTCCGAGATGACCGTCATCTGGTGTGCTCCTCGGGTTGTGTCTTTTCCATCCGTCGCCGGGCGGACTCTGACGTCAGGTCACCTCGGATCGGTGGAGTGTGCAGCGCGAGGTGTGGGGGTGTGGGCTGCCGCATGGTCGGTGTGCTGTGGGTGGGCGGGGTGTCTGTGCAGGTGGGGGTGGAGCGGGGATCCGAATGGGCGAAATTCGTCGCGCGGCCCCGTTCGGGTGGCCCGGGTGGCTGGGGTGCCTGCGGCCGGACCGTGGTCAGGTGACGTGACGTCACGGCCCTGCGACCGGGCTTCGGTGATCTGCCGGGAGCTGGTAGGTTCTCGTTTTTACTTCAACGTCCCCCGGACTGGGGCTGGTTGAGCAGGCGCGTTGGTGTGTATTGCGGGCGCAGGGGCCTGTGGAAGTCCGTGCCTGCGGGAGCCGGACAGGCAATGTGGGGGGTCGGGGCGGGGTTCTCGGGTTCTTTGGCTGTGGGTTCTGGTGTGGTGTCCCGTTTCGTTGCGGCGGTTGGATGGTGGGTGCGCGGGGTCGGGGTTCTGGTGGGGTGGGGTGGGGGTGATGGGCCACTTGGCGGCTGGATTGCTCATCCTTTCGCGGGAAGGGGACCCGGCGCGGCGGCAGGTACGTGACTTTCTACGGAGTCCCCCTCTAAGCATGTTCCGATAATCCGACTAATCGGAAAAGAGGACCTGATGGGTGAACTCTCACGGCGTTCCGTGCTCACCGCGGCGACGACCGCCGCCCTCGGCTCGGCCGTCGCCGGATGCAGCGACACCCTGCAGCAGCCCAGGAGTGTCGCCGGAGCCTCAGGAACCGCCGCCGCCGGCAAGCGCAAGGTCCGGATCATCGGCGACGCCTCCACCGCCGACACCGGAGCCCAGCCCAACCAGCCCCACGCCGTGCCCCTGGAACCCGGCGAGACACCGCCGCAGTTCGTCATCTTCTCCTGGGACGGCGCCGGTGAGACCGATGCCGCGCTCTTCTCCCGGTTCCTCAAGGTCGCCGAGGACCACGACGCGAAGATGACGTTCTTCCTCAGTGGCATCTTCCTGCTCCCCGAAGCGAAACGGAAGCTCTACCTCCCGCCCCACCACGCCCCCGGTGCCTCAGCGATCGGCTACCTCACCGACGCCCACATCCGCGCCACCCTCGAGCAGCTCACCAAGGCCTGGAACGCCGGGCACGAGATCGGTACCCACTTCAACGGCCACTTCTGCGGAGCCGGCGGCGTCAGGGAATGGTCACCCGAGGACTGGGACTCCGAGATCGAACAAGCCATCAAGTTCGTCATGACCTGGAAGACGAACACCGGCTTCACCGACCTGCCACCCCTGCCCTTCGACTACCGCAAGGAACTCATCGGCGGACGCGCGCCCTGCCTCGAAGGACAGCGCAACCTCCTGCCCACCGCCGCGAAACGAGGCTGGAAATACGACGCGAGCTCGCCCGGCGGCATGCAGATGTGGCCCAGCAAACGCGAAGGAGTCTGGGACTACCCCCTCCAGGCCATCCCCTTCCCCGGCCACACCTTCGAAGTCCTCTCCATGGACTACAACATCATGGCCAACCAGAACGGAGGAAACCCCAAGGGCGACCCCACAAAATTCGATGCCTGGCGCACCCAGGCCACCGAGTCCTACAAAGCAGGCTTCGACCGCACCTACCACACCAACCGGGCACCCTACTTCGTCGGAAACCACCTCGAAACCTGGAACGGCGGAATCTACATGGACGCCGTCGAACAATTCATCCAGCAAATCGCCGGCACACCCGACACACGCCTCGTCTCCTTCCGCCAGTTCACCGAATGGCAAGAAGCCCAAGACCCCGCCGTACTCCGCAAACTCCGCACACTCGACCCCGGACACGGCCCCACAGAAGGCTGGAAACAATTCCTCGGCACCCCCGGACCGGCAGCCCCCACCACGGCGCCCCCGCCTGCCGGCACACCCGCCCACGCATGAGCACATCTCCACACCTGGGCCTGAACGCCAGCGCGCCGGTCAGTCGACGCCTTCGATGATGCGGAAGTCGCGCTCGACGCCGTCGGAAAGGGCGGTCAGCGCCTCCCGGTAAGCCGCGCTCTCGTGTGTCGCGACCGCCTGTTCAAAGGTGTCGAACTCGATCAAGACTGTGCGCTCGGCGATTCCGGCGTCGTGAGCGACGACCCGACCGCCGCGGGCGAGCATCCGCCCGCCCCCGGCCTGGACGGCCGGACCGGCCAGCTTCGTGTAGGCGGTTAGCTTCTCGGGGTCGGAAATGGTGCGGTATGCGCTGACCCAGTAGCCCTTGGCCATGGAAACCTCCTGTGTTCGGACAAGCGTGCCAGTCTTCGAGTCGACACTCAGATTGATCGGCCTTCGGCGGCGGGCCACCGGGCATCTCAGAGGGCGGTTCGCGAGGAACTGGCTGATTGTCGTGGGCTGTTGAGATAAGACGATGCCTCAGCTGGCGATGGAGCCCTGCCTGCAACTCGTACCAAGACGTCTCCGAGGCGTTGTACCGGTCTTCGGCGCCGCCTGTGAGCGCCGGTTCACCGCGGTGACCAGCAACATTCACTCTCGGGCTTCGACACGATCACGTCGAAGACTCCCGCGGGCGCGAGCACCGACCGCCCTCGGTATCACGCTCGCCCCGTGACGGCCTGGACGCCCGCACATCGTTGCCGGGGCCGTCGCCGGAAAGGGGGTAGTCCCCCTTGAACTCCCCCACTCCCGCGAAGCACCACTGGCGACACGCCTGGGTTTCCGATGGCCACCAGCCTGGGCCGCCAGCGGCCACCCGGCTGGGCATCCCCATGACCGGTGACAGTGGTAGTGCGCGACGGCGCGAATGGTCGGCGTGACGACTCCGACGGGCCCGCGACGGGGCGGCAGCCCGGCGTGCTGATCGGCACCATGCTGGATCTGCGGCTCGGGCGCCCCCCAGCCCGTCCCGCCATGTCCACCGAGGTGACCAACACGACGATCAGGCCCAACGCGATCGTCGCGCGGGCAGGGCCGTGTTGGTCACCCTGTCAAGCGGATCGGCTACTGAATGCCCTGGACGAGCCCAGCGACGGGTGCGGCCATATCGGTGAGCTGATGCAGCTGATTCACCTGATTGAGATTCTGGAGTTGGCTGGTCACGGTCGGCACCTTGTCCCGCTGTTCTGAGGGCACCGCCATGGTCGCGAGGTCGTTGAGCGTATCGGCTGCGGAGATCGTTGGCCGAGGTGCGTCGGGGGTAGCTGCCGCGGCGGTCGAAAGGCCGATCCCGGAAGCACCGGCGGCGACCGCCATAACAGCAGCAAGGCGTCGAATTGAGGTCATGACCTTTACAACGGGCCTGCTTCGCTCAGGACACGGTGCTCCGCACTCCTGCAGAATCGCGGCCTCCACCCGAGTGGCTCCGACACACATGGGCCCGACACACACACCGTCAATACGGTTACTGAGAGTGACTATCGGAGTCCGGGATGTGCGGCTGCCGAGTGTTCCCGCTTCCGACGCCAGAAGCGGCCCTGGCCGCCATGCCACATTTTCTGGCTCGTCGTTCGGGGCACCGATCCGTCTTGCGGCCTTGCGAGTGCCGTCTCAGCGTTGGTGACCGAGTCCCTCGTACGCAGCCTCGCCGTGCCGCGGATCATCAGTGGAGACGCACGCCACATCCAGCCATGTCACATCTCGCCGAGCTGTTCCGTCCAAGAGGGTGTAGGCACTCATAACGGCAGAGGAGCACACCATGGAAGCCCGTTTGAACCCCCTGACCAGCCCGGTCGCAGCCAAGTCCCTCAAGCACATCATCGGGGCGAGCAAGGTGCTCGCGGAGTCCACGCTGCCCATGGCTACGCAGGAACTGGTGAGGCTCCGCGTCAGCCAGATCAACGGCTGCGCCGGATGCATCGACATGCACACCAAGGAGGCTGCTCACGCCGGGGAAACGTCCACGCGTCTCAACCTGGTCGTGGCCTGGCGGGAGGCCACGGTGTTCACCGAGGCTGAACGCGCCGCCCTGGAACTGGCCGAGCAGGGCACCCGCATCGCCGACGCGGCCGGAGGCGTCAGTGACGAGGTCTGGGCGAATGCGGCCAAGTACTACAACGAGGACGAGCTGGCCGCCCTGGTGTGCGTCATCGCCCTCATCAACTCCTTCAACCGCCTGAACGTCATCACCCAGCAGCCCGCCGGTGACTACCAGCCGGGCCAGCACGGATAGCGACAGGCCCCTGGCCCGGCCCGCGGTTGCGGCGGCATCCGTGGACGGCCACAAGTGGCGGCCGTGACAGCAGCCGCCGGTTCAACGGCACGCTCAGGCACGTGGCAGCGGGGTGAGTATTGCGGTGGATTCGACTGCCCGCAACACTCACCCCGTGGGAGCGACAGCCCCTTACCTGCTCAGTTCGGCCGGCGCGTCGAGCCGCGTCAGCTTCTGCGGGTTCCTCACCAAGTAGACCCGGGTGACCTGCCCGTTCTCCACCACGAGACTCAACGCCGTGGCCAACTCGCCCGCGATCTCGATACGGCCTGCGGGCGCGCCGTTGAGCCACACGGCCGTCGCCTCGAGCGGAGCGGTCTCCGTCCGGTCCGCACGCGCGAGCACCCGTGCCACCAGCTCGGCTCCGTGGACCGGGGTCAGGGCGGCCGGCGCGAGACCTCCGCCATCGGCGATCAGGACCACGTCCGGAGCCATGACCTCGACCAGCTCTCGCAACTGCCCGGTTCGCAGTGCGAGCAGGAATCGCTCCACCACGGCCTGCTGTTCCGACCGGCTCACCTGCACCCGCGGGCGCCGGGCCGCCACGTGCACACGTGCTCGCCGTGCGATCTGCCGCACCGAGGCGGCAGACTTGCCCGTCACCTCGGCGATCTCGCCGTACGGCACATCGAATACCTCACGGAGTACGAAAACCGCCCGCTCCATGGGTGCGAGCGTCTCCAGCACCGTCAGCATCGCGATCGATACGCTCTCCGCGAGCTCGACGTCCTCGGCAACATCAGGGCTGGTCAGCAGTGGTTCCGGCAACCATTCCCCCAGGTACTCCTCGCGGCTGCGCGATAGCGTTCGCAGACGGTTGAGCGCCTGGCGTGTGACGATCCGGACGAGATAGGCCCGTGGGTCGCGTACCTGGGCGTGGTCGACGTCGGCCCACCGCAGCCACGATTCCTGCAGCACGTCCTCCGCGTCGGCCGCAGACCCGAGCATCTCGTACGCGACGGTGAACAACAGGCTGCGATGGACGACGAACGGGTCCCTGATCATCCCGTCGCCGCTTCGCCACGCTTCTCCGGACGGCTGGCCGGCGAAATCTCACATGCGGAGGAGAAGCCCTGCGACTCGACTCCGTTCGCCACGTTGGCTCTGGTCGCCAAGTTGACGTAGGCGATGTACGCGGTGAGTTCGATCATCGCGGTCTGTCCGAGCCGGTCGAGCAGCCCGGCATAGAGAGCGTCGGTGACGGTCGGCGGAGTGTTCGTCATGGCTTCGGAGTACTCCAGCACGTCCCGCTCCAGCGGCGTGAACACCTCCGACTCCCGCCAGCACGGCACCTGGCTCGCCTTGGCAAGGTCCAGGTTGTCGTTCTGTGCCTGGAAATAGCCGACATCGAGGCACCAGCTGCACCCGACCTGGGACGCGACAGCCATGTGCGCGAACGACTTGAGACTTGCGTCAGCCGCGTCCCACGCCCCCACTTTGCCGCCGAACTCCAGATTGTCCTGGGCGACAGTCGGGTTGTGCCAGAGCACCTCGACGTTCTCGGGCACGGCGCCGAGCTGCTTGATCATGTTTTCCTTGAGCTCGCGCGGGAGCTCGGCCTTCGGGACGCGTAGCGCCATGGTGTCCTCCTTGGACGTTGTCTGTCTCGCATGAAGACACCGCTGGACCCGGGATTGTGACAACACCTCTGACCACCACGTACGCCGCCCCCGCAACGTCCAGGTCCCGCAGCTGCCGCCGCACGACGGATGTACGGTCACCAGGCTTGACCGGTTCTGTTGTGGGACATCACCTCTGGTACCGGTGAAAGGCCAGGAGCGCGGCAGTGAGTTCGGCGGGCGCGTCTTCCTGGACGAGGTGGCCCGCACCCGCGATCGGCTCAAGCCGTGCGCCCGGGATACGGGATGCCAGTTCCTGCCCCTTGGCCAAGGGAATCCAGGCGTCGTCCTGACCCCAGCACACAAGTGTCGGGATGCTGATCTCACCGTACCGACCCTGGATCTCGTCGGTGTAGGCCTGCCTCGCCTGGGCGATCTGCCGGTAGAACGCCGCCTGGCCCGAGTCACCCAGCCAGGGCTGCACAAGCCGTTCGAGAACGGCCGGATGCAGGCCGGGGCTGCTGGCAGAACTCACGTACTCGCGCACCAGGGCCTGGTGCAGCGCGGGCGGCAGTTGCTCGAAGACTTCGCAATGCGCGCCGACGAGCTTGAAGAACGGAGACCCCCATGGAGCCAGCGCGACGGGATCGACCAGAGCCAGTGCGCGGTAGCGGGCGCCGTGCAGCAGATGCGCCCGCAAGGCCACGGCGCCACCGAAGTCGTGGGCGACCACCAGCGGCTCCTCGAGCCGCCAGTGCTCCAGCAGCTCGGTGAACACTCTGCCCTGAGCCGCCAGCGAGACGTCCTGCCCCGCTGACTTCTCCGACAGGCCATAGCCGGGCATGTCCCAGAAGAACACTTGGTGATCGCGGGTGAGTGAGCGGGCAACAGCGCGCCAGACGTACGAGGAGAAGGGCGTTCCGTGCAGGAGCACGAACGGGTCCTGCCCCGGACGTCCAAGGCTGCCCCACCGGATGTCTCCGGCGGTGCTGCGGTATGTATCGGTCAACTGCCAGTCACTCACGCGTGTGTTCCTCTCGGTCGCGCCCCTGGGCCGAGAGCTGCGTTCGAGCCCGGTCGGGACGGTACGTCAGGCGCTCGTATGCCGCAGCTCAGGCCAGCAACGCCGCGGCTTCCTGGCGCGCTTGGTGCAGCCACGCCGAGCGTGTCCGGTCAGTTGAGTCCGTGACGGTACGAAAGACGATCCTGCGTACGTCGGTCACGCCGACGTACGGCAGAACACATGCCGCCCAGATCCTTTCCAGCGGATCACCGAACTCGCTCTCCTCGCGGTTCGCGGGAGTGTCCGACGTGTTCAGCACGAGGGCCCGTCCGGCCTTCAGGAGCCCTACGGGTTCCCCCTCAGCGGCCCCGAGTTTGTAGGCGACGCCCGGTGCCAGTACGCGCTGCACCCACCCTGTCAGGACAGCGGGAGGCATCCCCCACCAGTTCGGGTGGACGAACACCAAGGCATCCAGCGTGGCCACCTCGCTCCGGTGCAGCGACAGCTGCGAGTCGTGCCCGCCCGCAGATGCCCCCACCGTCCGCGTCTCATCGGCGGACAGCAACGGTACGAAGCCTTCAGCACAGAGATCGTGCGCGAATACCCGGCATCCCTGCCCCCGCAGTTCCTCCACGACCGCATCGAACACAGCGTGGTTGAAACTACCGGGCTGCGGGTGCGCAAGGTACACACCGATCCTCATGGTCCATCCCTCCTCGGTACCGATCCGTCATCGGCCACCTGTCCTGGCGGGCTCGTGCGTCCCACCCGGCCCAGCTGATCTGCATTATGCGTGGTTCACCGCTCCCGGTACCGTGCGGCGAGAAGGAGCGGGAACAGGCAGCACGCCGCCCGGAATCGGGCCCGCCGTCGCAGCCGGGCCGGTGTGCCGCTTTCCCATCCGGGCCGCAGCCAGTGCTCGATGCAGGTCCCACCCTGCTCACACAGCGTCCATTGTTTCCCTGGAAGGACCCTGGAGCCGTAATCTTCACATGCGGTCGGAACTCGTCTGCACGCCTGTGGGATGCCGCGTCCAACGTTGAATACTCGTGCAACTTGTTCGAACAGAAGTTGTTCCGCCTGCATTCGATGGGGTACCACTGCAGAATTCACTTCGAAGGTGTGCGTAACATCCGCAGCACACCCGTTCAACACACAACGAAGGACGAGGACCTCATGTCCACAGTCAATACGGCCTCCAGCGTGAAGGCTGAGTACACCCAGAAGGTCGCCGACGATCTGTCGGCCAACCAGAGCGAGCAGGACCGGGTCCGTTCCGAACTGACCAGGCTGCAGGATGAATTGGTGCAGCTCGAGGACAGTGGCCAGGTCCTCGCGAAGATGCAGAGTCTGCTCGGAACCGCCGCGAAGCCGACGGCCAAGAGCGGCAAGAAGTCGCCCAAGGTTCCCGCAGCACGAACCCCCAAGAGCAAGACGGCAGCGGCGAAGTCCCCGAAGGCGACGCCTTCGTCGAAGAATGCGGCAGAGCGGGCGCCCCGCGGCAAGGCAGCCGGCAAGAAGGCCGCCGCGGCGCAGAGCGCGAGCCAGTCGACGTGGATCGAGCTGATCAGCTCCTACCTCGCCGGCCAGAGCGAGCCGAAGTCGTCCACCGAAATCGCCGCCGGAGTAGCCGAGGCACACCCCCAGCGCGGTGTGCAGGTGACCGTTGTACGCAACACACTGGAGCAGGGCGTTGCCCGCGGAGTGATCGAGCGCAGCAAGCAGGGACGCTCCGTCTACTACCAGACCGCGCCTGCGGCCGCCGAGTCCGCAGAGAGCGGCAAGACGGCCTCGGAGTAGCAACGAGCCGAACCGGCATGCGCTCGGCCGGTGACGCTTGCATGACTCATCCACAAACTGAGCTCGCTGCCGAACCCGGACGTCAGTCATTGATCCTGGCAACTTCGCGCATCCGGTACCGGTAGCCCGCAGCTCATGGATGACACAGCGCAGGACGGGCCCAGCCACCGGGCGTCAGGAAGAGATCCCGGTACGCCGCAGGATCGGACGCCTCGGCTGGGCCCTGCTCGTCCCTGTTTCCGTCGCCGCCGTCACACAGACGGCTTGAGGTGCGGATACTGATGTCGCGGAGACTCGTCCCGGCATCAGGACAGGGCACCGTGGACAGGGCCGGTGCAGCTCACCGAGCACCCGTCGCTGGTCTCCCGTGCCCATGAGTTCGCCCCCACCGGTGCCGAAGATGCTGGGTACGCCGCCGAAGCCCGCGGCCCCTCCATGTGCCCCTGCGACCCGCCCTGTCGCGGTCCGTTGCCAGGGCGGGGCCGGAACCCTGAGTACAGCACTGATGTCCGGAACTCCGATGATCCGGGGCGCTCCTGCAGGGTGCCAAAACTCGATGGTGCGGGCGGTCTCCGGCCTCGACACTGATGAACATGTCCACAAACTTTCCGGCGGGCCCTCTGTGTACGCGTGACTCGCTCGCCGCCGAATTGCGCGCGATCGGTTTGCGCCCAGATGACACCCTCCTCGTGCACTCCTCCCTCCGCTCGCTCGGATGGGTCTGCGGTGGTGCCGGCACGGTCGTCATGGCGCTGCTCGACACCCTTGGCGCCGAGGGGACCCTGGTGGTGCCGACACATTCCGGTGACATCTCCGATCCGGCGGATTGGGGGAATCCACCGGTGCCCGAAGCCTGGTGGGAGGGTATCCGTGCCGCGATGCCAGCGTTCGACGCACGCACCACACCCACGCTCGGTGTCGGTGTTGTGCCGGAGACCATTCGCAACTGGCCGGGCGCTGTACGTAGTTGCCATCCGCAGACCTCCTTCGCGGCCCTGGGTCCGCGTGCGTCGGCGATCGTGGACGGTCACGCGCTGGACTGCCGGCTCGGCGAGCGCAGCCCCCTCGCCCGGCTGGAGGAAGCCGGAGCCCGGATCCTGCTCCTGGGCGCGGGCTTCGACGCGTGTACGGCATTTCACCTGGCCGAGTACCGGATCCCGGCGCCGCGAACAGACACCTCCTTCGCGGTGATGACTCCGCAGGGCCGTCGCTGGAGCACGGTGCGCGACACCTCGATCTCGGCGGATCGCTTCGATGATCTGGGGGCTGATTTCGAGAGGGAACGTCCGGTGGCGACGGGCACAGTGGGCGCAGCACAGACCCGGCTGTTCGACCTGGCCGACGCTGTTGCCTACGCGGAGGGGTGGCTGGCTGAGCACCGGCCGGGTACCGCGACGATCTGATAGCTGCCACGTCAGCGCTGCCAGGACAAGCCTGGCTGCGGCTGCCGAGGCGGCGGAATCCGGCACTGGGGCCGCACCCGGCTCACTGAGCGGTTGACAGGGCGCCGCGGGGTGGGAGGGTGGAGTGGAGGGGCGGCCCCGGCCGAAGCGCCGCGGGCTTCGGGGCACACTCGACGCACGTTCTCCTGTCCGCCGGGGTGCACGGCCGCGACCGAGGAGTCCAGTGATGACGGACCACGATCAAATGATCTGTTCACACCTCGACCAGATCAGCCCGGTGACCCCGGACAGCCCGGACAGCTGCCCCCAGTGCGTCGCGCTGGGGAGCAGCTGGGCGCATCTGCGGGAGTGCCAGCACTGTGGAGCGGTGGGCTGCTGCGACGACTCACCGAACAAGCACGCCACCGCCCACTACCGTGCCACCGGCCACCCGCTGATCCGCTCGTACGAGCCCGGTGAGGCCTGGTGGTGGTGCTATGCCGACCAGGTCACCTTCGAGGTCGAAGGGGTTCCTCCCGTTCGTGGACGGGCCGAGGGTCCCTGATCGGCCGGAAGCGTTGGAGGACTGCAGGGTTGTGTCGGCGACGCTGGAGCCGGGGTCACCAAGACCGCTTCGCACCTTCTGGCTGTGTGAGTACTGCTCGTGGTCCGCTCTCCGCTGACAGGCCGGGGAGTCGACGACGGTCAGCCGTCGGGCGACTTCAAGAAGGACTCCCGGTCGTGCTCGCCATCGGCGACGAGGTCCGTCGTAGCCGTCTTTGTACCGTCAGGGATCGCGGTAACGCGCTGGTCGAGCAGGGGCCCGGGAAGACCGAATTCGGCCTTGGCCAGGGTGGCCGGGTGCGGGTGCGCAGCGGGTTCGGTCGTCATGAGTGACCCTGACGAGAGCCCGAGCCTGCGAGGGGACAGCAGTGTGGTCCCCCGTGAGGAGCCCGGTTCCGGCTTCGGTGTTCTGCGAAGTCACGATCGGAAAGTCCGATGCAGGCTGCTGCCCTCTGCCTCAGGGGAAGGCCGAGTCCATCGAGGTCATCCGCATCACGGATCCCGTCAGCCGCCCCAGTTCGGAGGCGCTCAGTGTCGTCCGCCCACCGGGACGCCCCCGCATCGTCCGAAGCCTGCTCGGCATACTGACCCTCCTGATCATCCCGACACACAGGAGGAGTTATGGCCGCCACTTTCAAAACCGTCATCGACGTGGGCTCGGACCACCTCGATCAGGCCCGAGCGATCAACCAGGTGTTCCAGGACGCGATTGCCCCGGCGACCGTCAACTTCGACTTCGGTAACATCCGGGAGGCCGCCGCCGCCATACCCGCCGGCGACATCGTCAAGATGGTCCGCGGGTGGGGGCTTCAGGAGTACGGATCGATCATGGTGATGGTTCTCTCCCTGAAGGAGGCCGTGCGCCAGGCTTTGCCCGAGACGTTCGCCGACGCCGGCTTCTGGGCGACGATCGAGGAGGAACTCGTGGGCGCCTTTACCGGCCTCGCCGCGCAGGAGGGCGCACCGGGGCTCTCCTACTACGAGGAGAGCCCGGAACGCACCAGCTTCTACCGGGACCTCTTCTTCGCTCTTCAGGACGAGGAGACCGGCGCGGGCATGTACGCCATTGCCTTCTGCGTGGATGCGACCATCGGCCTGGACAAGGCGCAGGTCGGGAACCTGGAGATCTCGGACATCGCCCGGTTCGCGGTACGGCTCAACGCCATCGTGGTGCGGCAGGAGCTGCAGTCGGCCCTCTGACCGCCACCTGACGGGCACTGACCCGTTCCGGCCCGCCGTCCCGGGCCGGCCGTGCCGATGGGCGAGCAACTCCCTCGCGGGCTGCACTGCGAGGTCGAGGGTGCCCCACGGCAACTCGTGGTGATCTCCGAACCGGCCGGAGCAGTGGCGGCTGCCGAGGGCACGAAGTCGGTCAGGCTGCCATCGTCCAGCCGTTCCCCGAAGGCCGGTCCACGCTCATCCCTCAGCCCTTGAACTCGGACAGGGCCGCCGGTGAACGGCGTGAAGACCAGCGCGATGACGCCACGCGGACAAGCAGCCACCCACGGAGTGGCTGTGTCACAGCGGCGCACACTCCCGGCCTGCCCGCCGGTGTCCTCGTACGGGACTTACCCGGGCTTTCGGCGGGCGTGGTGGAGGCAGTCCTCCCCCGCACGGAGGCGGCTCTCCACCGCACGGACGAAGCCGAGAGATTGCGAGTGTGCTCCGGGCATCGCGACGAGTCGGGTATTGCCTGACAGGCGCGCTAGCGAGTGGCGAGCCGCTCCAGCAGTGCGGCGCTCTGTGCCAGCAACGCCCTTTCCCCGTGCGTGAGTTCGGCCTCGATGGCCTGCGCGAGCCACCCGGCCCTGCGGCTGCGCTCCGCTTCGAGCGCGGCGCGGCCGGCGTCCGACAACTCGACCAGCGACTTGCGGCCGTCCGTGGGGTGCGCACGGCGCGTGATCAGGTTCTGATCCATGAGCAGCCCCACCGCGCGGGCCATCGACTGGGGGCGTACGCGCTGATCGGCTGCGAGGTCACTGGTGGTCATGGCACCGGCACGGTCGAGTGCGCCGAGTACAGCGACCTGACCCAGTGGGATGTGGTCCTCGTGTCTGACACGTCGGGTGAGCTTGCCCATCGCGGTGCGCAGTTCGGCGGCGATAGCGGCGGCTTCCGAGGTGGGCATAAGGCACTTTACCCCGTTGATCAGCATTGCTGCTCACCTGACCTGCACAGCAATGCTGCACAGCAAAACTGAGCAGCATTGCTGTAATGTTCGCACGGTCGGGCTCAGCGCCAGCGTTGTCGCAGCCGGGAGCCACGGCACACGACAACGGGAAGGACCTCCCATGTCCGCAGAGGCAGTCGGATCCGTCAACACCGCCATAGAGGCCGTCCACGCCCGCCGGATCATCGACAGCCGGGGCAACCCCACGGTCGAGGTCGATGTCGTCCTGGCGGAAGGGTCCCTGGGGCGCGCGGCTGTCCCCTCCGGCGCCTCCACCGGTGCCCGGGAGGCCGTGGAGCTGCGCGACGGAGACTCCGCGCGCTGGCACGGCATGGGCGTCGAACGCGCAGTGGCCCACGTCAACGGGGAGATCGCGGCCTCCGTGTGCGGCCGGGACGCGGCGGATCAGGCGGGTCTCGACGCCGTACTGATCGCCCTCGACGGCACCGTCACGAAGTCCCGGCTCGGCGCCAATGCGATCCTCGGCGTCTCCCTCGCCGCCGCCAAGGCCGCAGCGGCGGCTCACCGTCTGCCCCTCTACCGCTACCTCGGTGGCGCCGGCACCCACCTCCTGCCGCTACCGATGATGAACATCGTCAACGGCGGTGCGCACGCGGACAATCCGCTGGATTTCCAGGAGTTCATGATTGCGCCCGTCGGCGCGGACACCTTCGCTGAAGCCGTCCGCATGGGCAGCGAGGTCTTCCACACCCTGCGCCGCGATCTGCTGGCCGCCGGACACTCCACGGGCGTCGGGGACGAGGGCGGCTTCGCACCCGCGCTGCGTACCGCTGAGGAAGCGCTCGACTTCGTGATGGCCGCCATCGAGCGCACCGGCTACCGCCCCGGCACGGACATCGGCCTGGTCATGGACCCGGCCGCGTCGGAGTTCTTCCGCGACGGGGTGTACGACTACGCGGGTGAGGGGGTACGCCGTACCCCCTCCGAGCAGGCCGACTACCTGGCGAAGCTCATCGACGCCTACCCCGTCGTCTCCATCGAGGACCCGATGGCAGAGAACGATCTGGACGGCTGGCGTGAGCTGACGGCCCGCGTCGGCGACCGCTGTCAGCTCACCGGCGACGATGTGTTCTGCACCAACGAGACGCTGCTGCGCGAAGGCATTCGCACGGGCGTCGGCAACTCGGTGCTGGTCAAGGTCAATCAGATCGGCACCCTGACCGAGGCGCTGGCCGCGGTGGACGCGGCCCACCAGGCGGGCTGGACTGCGGTCATGTCGCACCGCTCGGGTGAGACGGAGGACACCACTATCGCCGATCTGGCGGTGGCGACCGGCTGCGGTCAGATCAAGACCGGCTCACTCTCCCGCTCCGACCGCACGGCGAAGTACAACCAGCTGATTCGGATCGAAGAGGAGTTGGGTGGCTCCGCACGCTTCGCGGGCCGCTCCGCACTGCGTCAGGCGTGAACAGCGGGCAGACGCAGCGACCGCGTGGTCCCCGATGAACGGAGCCTGCGCTCGCCCGGCGGCCCACCCGCGCCCCGGAGGGTGGCAATCCAAGGGGAAGGGCAGTATGGTCCGCCGCTGCATCACCTGGGGGGAACCGCAGCGCTGACGAGCGGCGCCGCCGCAGGGCGAACGGTGTCCGGTGCGGCTCTCGACCGGGTCCACGGACCGATTTCACACACCGGTTTGCGGCCGGGGCGACGTCCGAGGTCGTTGCCCCGGCCGGACCTGCGGGTCTGGCACGATCCGGATGCCGGTGGCGGCTTGCGGTTTCCGCTGCGTCAACTTCTACGGTCATCCGTGTGGCCGGATGGACCGGCCGGCGATGGGAGGCACAGCAATGGCCTGGTCGATCGCGGAGGTGGCCCGGATGTCCGGGGTGACGTCCCGGACGCTGCGGCACTACGACCAGATCGGCCTGCTCCCGCCCGCAGGGATCGGCAGCAATGGGCACCGCTTTTACGAGGAGGGCGATCTGCTGCGGCTGCAGCAGATCCTCCTGATGCGGGAGCTGGACCTGGGGCTGCGCGAGATCGCGGCCGTCCTGGACAGCCAGGCCGACCCCCTGGCCGTACTGCGCGGGCACCACGCGCGGCTGCTCGCGGAACGGGACCGGCTGGAGACGCTGGCCCGCACGGTGGGGCGGACCATCGCCGAACTCGAGGAAGGCAAGGACACCAACGAGATGACGAAGATCAACAGGCCGGAGAACTTGTTCGAGGGGTTCGAGTCCTCCCCCGCCGAGGACGAGGCGCGGGAGCGGTGGCCCGAGGCGTGGAAGCAGTCCCAGCAGGCCAGGAAGACAATGACCGCGGCGGACCAGGAGCGGTGGCAGCGGGAGGTGACCGCGCAGATGATCCGCATGGCTGACTTCATGGCGGCGGGTACGCCGGTCACCGATCCCGCGGTGCAGAACGAGGTGGACGCGCACTACCGGAGCGTCTGCAGGTTCTGGACCCCGAACGCGACCGCGTACCGAGGACTGGCCGGGACCTATGTCAACGACGCGCGGTTCCGGGCGAATTACGACAGCATCGCCGACGGGCTGGCCGTCTACCAGCACGACGCGATGGCCGTCTACGCGGACGTGCGGCTGAGCTGAACGTGCGGTCCGTAGCCGCCTCTGGTGGCGGTCCGGCCGTGCCAATGGAGAACGGGCACCGGGAGCGGGGCCCCCGGTGCCCGTTCTGCCACTGCGGCGCACGTCCACAGCCGGGCAGGCGACGGTGGCTACGACTCCGACGGGCGCGGGGTGTCCCCCGGCTCGATGAACGCCTCCAACTCGCCCCGGCGCAGCACCACCATCGCGTCGCAGGCACACCGGCAGTAATCGATCTCGCCGTCGGAGGTGAGGTGATGGGAGACCAGCTGCCACTCGGGATCCCGCAGCGCCGCGCGGCAGCCCCACGGTGTCAGAGGACAGACCTCCTGCGAGGACGGGCCCTGCGGGGACCCTCCGCAGGGCGACGGCCCGGCCGGCGCAGGGCCCGGACCGTGGGCCCGTTCATCGGTGATCGGGTTGGACGGGCAGAGCTTCGTCATCCTTGGGGTCTCCCTTCTGTTGCCTCGTCATCAGCGCTGAGGGCAGGGATGGTTCGGGAAGCGTGCGCAGCAACAGCCAGCTCAGTACCGGCAGTACCACCAGCGGAGCGAGTGCCGTACGCAGGGATGTCGCATCGGCGACGGCACCGATGAGCGGGCTGGCGAGACCACCGATACTCACTGTCAGACCGAGAGTGATTCCGCTCGCCGTGCCGACCCGGGACGGCAAGTAGTCCTGCCCGAGGGTGACCTGAAGCGAGAACGGAACGTAGAGACCGACCGAGGCCAGCGCCACGAAGAGGTAGAACGCCGGTCCCGGGACACCCACGATCCCCGCCACCGCGACGGCGGTCGCCAGATACGACCAGCGTGCCACGGTCACCCGGTCCCACCGGTTGGCCAGGTTTCCGCCCAGCACCGAGCCGACGGCGCCCCCCAGGTAGAGCACGAACAGCGCGGCGGTGCCTGCCGACGTGCTGCCCCCCATCCGCTGCTTGGCATAGAGCGAGATGAACGTACTCAGCCCGATGAAAACGATGGAACGGCAGACAACCACCAATGAGAGCTTCACGAACGAAGCACGGTCGTCACGCCCCTTCGCCACTGCCGCACCGGCGCGGTCCGCCCCCGTCCTCCGCAACAACCGCAGCGCCGGCAGGCAGAGAACACTGCCGATGACTGCCGGGATCACGAGCAGCGGGGACATCCGGAGTCCACCGGTGACCACGACAGCCGACACCAGGAGCGGCGCCAGCGCGAACCCGAGGTTGCCGCCGAGAGAGAACCACGCCATACCGCTGTGGCTGCCACCGCTGGCCAGCCGCGCGACACGGGCCGACTCCGGGTGGTATGCCGCCACACCCAGCCCGGACACCGCCACGAACACCAACGTCAGCTCGTACGAACCGCTCACGCCGCTGAGCGCGATCCCCACCCCGCCGAGCAACGTACTCACCGGCAGCAACCACGGCATCGCCCACCGGTCGGTCAACACACCGAAGACGGGCTGGGCCACCGACGACAACAGCGACGCGGCGAGGACAATCCCTGACACCGCCGCGTAGCTGTAGGCGCGCTCGGTGACAAAGAACGGCACGAGTGCCGCGACCGCACCCTGATACACGTCCACACAGGCATGACCGAAAGACAACAGAGTGATCGACTTATTCTTGGACACACCTCCATGGTCGGTATCCCGGCTCTGTCGCACTTCCAATAATCTGCCAACTGATGCCGGAAAAACGCCAGAGGGGCGCCCCGCAGCGGTGCGGCGGGACGCCCCTCGGCCGACGGCTGGTGTGACCCGCGGTTAGAGCGTGCGTTCGAGGCGGTCGGCCAGCAGCTTGACGAAGCCTGCCGGATCGGTCAGTTCGCCGCCCTCGGCGAGCAGCGCCATGCCGTGCAGAAGCTGCGCTGCCCCTTCGAGGTCGTCGAGGCCCGCGTCGCCGGTGCGCTCGGAGTACGCCTTGTTCAATCCGGTGACCAGCGCGTGTCCCGGGTTGAGTTCGAGGATGCGCTTGACGTGGGGCACTTCCTGTCCCATGGCCCGGTACATGTTCTCCAGGGCCGGCGTCACATCGTTGGTGTCCGAGACGATGCAGGCGGGCGACACGGTGAGGCGCGAGGAGAGCCGCACCTCCTTGACGTTGTCGCTCAGCCGGCCCGTCATCCAGGTCAGCAGGCCCTCGAACTCCTGCTGCCGCTTTTCGCGTTCGGTCCCGGCCTCCTTCTTCTCCTCATCGGTCCCGAGGTCCACCTCACCCTTGGCGACCGACCGCAGCTGCTTTCCGTCGAACTCGGGGACCGCCTCCACCCATACCTCGTCGACGGGGTCGGTCAGCAGCAGGACTTCGATGCCCTTGGCCCGGAACGCTTCCATGTGCGGGGAGCTCTCGATGGCCTGGCGGGACTCGCCCGTGAGGTAGAAGATGTGCTCCTGGCCCTCCTTCATCCGTTCCACGTAGCTCCGCAGCGTGGTCGGCTCGTCCTCGCCGTGTGTGGTGGCGAAGGACGACACACCGAGGATGGCGTCGCGGTTCTCGAAATCACTCAGCAGCCCTTCCTTGAGGACTCGGCCGAACTCCCGCCAGAACGTGGCGTACCGCTCCGGCTCACCGGACATCATGTCCTTGACCGTGGACAGCACCTTCTTCGCCAGGCGGCGGTGCATCAGCTGGATCTGCCGGTCCTGCTGGAGGATTTCCCGTGACACGTTGAGCGACAGGTCCTGCGCGTCGACCACACCCTTGACGAAGCGCAGGTACGGCGGCATCAGCGCTTCGCAGTCGTCCATGATGAACACGCGCTTCACGTACAGCTGGATCCCGCGCTTGTAGCCCTGAACGAACAGATCCTGCGGTGCGTGGGCCGGGATGAACAGGAGCGCCTGGTACTCGAAGGTGCCCTCCGCCTGGAGCCTGATGGTTTCGAGCGGGCTGTTCCAGTCGTGACTGATGTGCTTGTACAGCTCGTGGTACTCGTCGTCCGTGACCTCTTCACGCGAGCGCGCCCAGAGGGCCTTCATCGAGTTCAGGGTCTCGGGCCCGGCCGGGGCTCCCTCCTCGCCGGCCGCCTCCGGTGCGCCCGCGTCGGGGGATGCGGGCTCGGCCGCCAGCCTGACGGGCCAGGTGATGAAGTCCGAGTACCGCTTGACGATCTCCCTGATCTTCCACGGGGAGGCGTAGTCGTACAGCTGGTCGTCGGAGTCCTCCGGCTTGAGCCGGAGGGTGACCGCGGTGCCCTGCGGGGCGTCGTCGACGGTCTCGATGGTGTACGTGCCCTCACCGGTCGACACCCAGCGGGTGCCGTGGCTCTCACCCGCACGGCGAGTCAGCAGTGTGACCTCGTCGGCCACCATGAAACTTGAGTAGAACCCGACCCCGAACTGACCGATCAGCCCGTCGGCCGCGGCAGTGCTCTCCGCTTCCTTGAGTTCCCGCAGGAACTTCGCGGTGCCCGAGTTCGCGATCGTCCCGATGAGCTGAACCACCTCGTCGTGCGACATGCCGATGCCGTTGTCGCGAACGGTGAGCGTACGGGCCTCTTGGTCCGGCTCTATGGCGATGTGCAGATCGGACACGTCCGCGCCCAGAGAGTCGTCGCGGAGGGCTTCGAGGCGCAGTTTGTCGAGCGCGTCGGAGGCGTTGGAGACGAGTTCACGCAGGAACACGTCTTTGTTCGAGTAGATCGAGTGGATCATCATCTGCAGAAGCTGGCGCGCTTCCACCTGAAACTCGAACGTCTCAGTCGGCATAATCCGTGTTTCCTTCTCAGGTCATCGAGTAACGGGGCTGACCTGGGAACTCTAGCCTCGATCCTTCGCGACGCCCGGCGGTTCATCCGACCCGCCGGTTCCGCCTGTTGAGCGGCGCACGGCAGCAGTGCAGGAGCGGATGCGCACCGGCCACTTCAGGTGTGCGCCCCGACATTGCGGGACCCTGACCTGTCCTCGGGCTGCGGACATGACGGGTGAACCGAGGCCGGCTGATGACTCTTCCGGGAGGGGTCCGGTACGGATCGGCCGGCGCTTCGGCGATGTCACCCGCACCGGCGGCCGGCTGGTCCCCCGCCGTATGGAGATCCTCCTGAAGTCCGGTGACGTGAAACTCGACTTCACCGACGCGGTGATCACGCATCGCGCACTTCATACCGATGTCGATCTGCGAGTCGGGGGGAAAACCTGACCTGGCGGCCAGGCCAGTGATCATGGTTGACGCCGACGCCCTGGTGCGCAGCAGCGATGACATCAAGATCCGTCCTGGATCCGACCCGGACGCTCCTGTTGTCCAGCGTGTGCGACTGGCCGGGCGACCCCGCAGCGGGGACATCACGACCCGGCCGACGCACCGCAAGCCCTCGGCGTGGATGCGCCGCCGCACACCGAGGAGCACCGGCGGCTCAGCACAGCGGACCGGGCACCGGGTGCCCGGTTCCCGCACCGGGGAACCGGGCGTTCCGGTCAGGAGAAGACGACCGAGCGCAGCTTCAGGCGCTCCGAAGCGTGTCCTCCGTGGGGGCGGAGGGTGAAGTGGTCACCGCTGCAGTCGGCGCCGGAGAAGACCGTGGCCGTGGCATCTGTGAAGTTGCGCGGGCTGTCTGCCGGGGGCGTCGTCCACTCCGACGTCACCTCGGGAAGCGTGATGCACTCCCGGCTCGGCGGATCGATCAGGCCTCGCAGGTGCGCGGCACCGCTCGGGTCATGGACGACGTAGGTGAATTCACCGTCCGCGGCCTGGGCGGACCCCGAAAACGTGAGCGTGAGGGCAGCCGCACCGAGAGTGGCTGCGAAGATCCGGCGGAGGTGGCGGCGCGGGCCGGGCTGGGCCTTCATGGGTGGTCCCTTCGTGACGTTGTGTACGGGCGATCCTGATCTGCCCGCATACACACAACGTGATGCACCCGTCACTCAAAGGAGTGGCGCGGTGCCTCAGCACGCGATCCGGCCCCGTCCGGCCGCTCAGCCCCGGACCCGCTCAGTGACTCGCGGCGCGGACCGCGCTGTTCAGATCACGGTTGACGACGCGGGTCGCGCCCTCGATCGTGGCGGCGCCGTACGCCATCGTGTGATTCCCACTGGAGAGAACCGTCATCCCGTAGTCGTGGCCGTGCCCGGTGATGAAGCCGACGCTGTGCACCCGCCAGGCATCGGTCGCGCGGGACAGCCAGCCGTTCTTGACGTGCGCCGTAGCGGACGCGGGGGCCCCCGCGGGTACACCCCACTTCTGGTCCGCCTCGACATGTGCCATCAGGTTCTGGGCGTAGCCGCGCGAGGCCGCGTCCAGCACGGCGCTCTTCGCCGTCAGGAGTCGCATGAGTGTGAGCTCGTCGGCCGCGGTGATCCGGGTGAGACCCCAAGCCCCGCCGGCACCCGGAACGGTGTGCCGCATGTTCGCCAGGGCAAGGAAGTGCTTGACGCGTGGGACCCCGAGCTGGCTCCAGAGAGCAGAGGTGGCGTCATTGTCGGACTTGGTGATCATCGCGGTGGTCAGTTTCACTTCGCGCGACGTCAGCTTGCGGTGCGCTTCCTGGGCCTCTCGCAGCAGCGCTCCCAGCACGGTGACCTTCACGACACTGGCGGAGTCGAAGTGCGCGCCGGCCCTGAACTCGCAGCTGGTCCTGGTCTTGCGGTCGTAGACGGCGAGCGCCGCCGTGCCCTTGCGCCCCTTGAGCGCACCGGCGATGTCGTGCGACAGCTCGGGGGCCAGGCCAGGCTTTTGCGAGGTGCAGACAACCTTCGAACCGCCCACGGCCGCACTCGCAGCTTTCGTGGCGGGGGCCGGGCCGGCCTGCGTGTTCGCGGCGCGTGCCGGGGCCACGCTCGCGGAGGCCGGAGCCGCCGCGGCCAGCGGGGTGAGCAGCACTCCGGCTGCCGCGGAAGCGGCGAGCCCCCGCCGCGCGCAGGTCGATATGCGTGATCGGTGCATGAAGGTATGTCCTGTTCCCGCGGTGGGTGGAAGCCGGATCGGCCGACCTCGCACGACCGCCCCGAAAGGCCGGCCTACCGCTGCTTCGGTGGAGTCCCGTCAGGCGGACGGTCCGCGCCGGACAGCCCGGAGGTGGGATGTGGCGCGCGGAGGAAGTCATCGGACGGAAACCGGCCCACCGTGCAGGCCGACTCGGATTCCCGCTTCCTGGATCACAGCCACGGTAGGGGTATCCGCCGCGGCATCTCGGACACATTGGGCGAATTGTCCGAAATGCTACGTATGTCGATGTGTGATGTTCACCAACCCGGAATCGCAGGCGCCGACGCTCCACCCGCGCGCAAGACCGACCGCAGGGGGCCGGGATGAGTGGCACCGGTCACACCCGGGCCACCGATGCGGGCGGCCCTCCGCCCTCCGGGCCGGGGCGCTCACACCTCCCCCGGCGGGCCCCTCCCGGTCGGCCCCCGCTCCGCCGGACCGGGATCCGCATGGCCGGACTTCGCGTACCACCGGCGAACACCTCGTACGCGGTATGTGCGCCAACCCGGATCGAGAAACGTGCTCTCCAGGCCGAGTCCACAGTCCTCCACCCGGCCCGTCACACGTCAAGGCCCCGGCGGAGGAACTCAGTTCACGTAAGCCGCCGTTCGGAATCCGGCCACAACGGCACACCACCCTGTGACTTCGGAGTACAGCCTTGACAGCCTTCTTGGTCTAGTCCAATCTCATGTCTGCACGCCGTCAAGATGTCGCCCAGGCCGACTCCTTGCTCCTCCGGCCCCCTGCACCTTGATGACGTCCCCCCACTGTCATCGAAAGGACCGGATCATGCGTCGACGTCCCCCCACCACGTCACGTCGAACGATCTCCGCCTCGCGGCTCCTTGCCGTCCTGGCGGCTGCCGGGCTGACCGTCACCGGCGCCGCCCTGACCGCCGGCCCCGCAGCGGCGTCACCGGCGAACCTCCAGGCCTCCAGCAGCTTCGCGCCGTACACGGATATGTCCAACTCCCAGGAAGGGCTGCTGGACACCGCGATCACGCAGCACGGGGTCAAGACGTTCACGGCCGGATTCGTCATCGGCTCCGGCTGCAACCAGATCTGGGGGGACACGCTGCCGGTGGGCGACGACTCGTACACCGACCCTCTGATCAGCAAGGCCCAGTCCGAGGGCGCGTCGGTCATTGTGTCCTCGGGCGGCGCCGCGGGACTTCCGCTCGCATGGAGCTGTACGGATCAGAGCGCGATCAACGCCGGGTACCAGAAGATCATCGACTCCTACAAACCCAGCTCGCTCGACTTCGACATCGAGGGCGGGGCCATCGCGGACACCGCAGCGGCGGCACGCAACATGACCGCGATGAAGACGCTCAAGGCGGCGAACCCCGGCCTGACGTTCTCGGTCACGCTGCCGGTGCTGCCCGACGGACTCACGGCGGACGGCGTCAACATCATCAAGGCCGCCAAGGACGCGGGCGTCAAGATCGACGTCGTCAACATCATGACAATGGACTACTACCAGGGCTCACAGGACATGGGGCAGGCCGCCATCAGCGCGGCGAAGAGCACGCTCGCCCAGATGCAGTCCGTCGACCCGAGCTACACGAACGCCAATCTCGGTATCACGCCCATGATCGGCGTGAACGACGACGGCTCGGTCTTCTCGACGTCCGACGCCTCGACGGTGAAGAGCTGGGCGACAGCCAACGGTGTCGGACGGTTGTCGTACTGGTCGGTCAACCGGGACCAGTCCTGCGGCTCCGTCACTACGGCCGCTTCACCGACCTGCAGCGGTGTGACGCAGGGCCAGCTGGCGTTCGCGGACATCCTGGGCGGCTGATCCAGGGGGCGGTTCAACAGATCGACAGATAGGCGGAGTTGCGGTAGCCGGGCCCGGCACAACGAGGGCCCGGCTGCCGCATGTCCTGAGCGCCGTTCACCGCGACCGGACGCCGCGGGAGACGGGGAACCTACCCGCTGCCCGCGTGGCCGCCAGGTGGGCGGCCACGCTACGGCGCTTGTGGGCCCAGGAAGCAGCGGGGCCGCTGCGGGGAATCAGATCTTCTTCAGGAACGTATCCGCGATGACCTGGTACCCGGCGTCATTGGCGTGGATGTCACCGCGTGCCATGTTCGTCCATCCCAGGATGCGAGCCACGTTCAGCGGGACCTGCTTTCCGTCCAGTGGCACCAGCGGGAGGAAGGAGTTGGTACGGAACGCCGATGCGACGTCGGCGGTCGGCACCCCGTGAGCGGCGTCAGTGAGCCCGATCGTCGCGTTGAGGGTATCGGCGACGGGTACGGAGAGAGCTGCCGCCGCCTTTCCCTGAGTACCCGTCAACCAGGCAGCCAGGAAGGGATCGTAGAGGTTCATACCGACGATGCGGGTCTGCGGCCCGGCCACCGCCTTGAGGCGGCCGAGGATGGTGTTGAGCCCGGAGCCCACCTTGCCGATGCCCGAAACGGCACACGCGGCGTCCACGTTCCCGTCCGTCATGCAGCCGTCGATGTCGTTGGCGCCGATGTCGAGGGTCACCACCACCTGGTCGTCGTGATGGAGGCGGAGGAAGTTCTCTGCTTCGGCCAACTGGGAGCCGGTGTACGGGTGCGGGTAGGGGCAGGGGCCGTCGATCATGGATCCGGTGGTCTCACCCGGGCACCCGAGTCCGACGAAGTCGAAGGGGCGCCCCGCGTCGGCCGCGCGCGCCGAAAGCGTACGGGCAATGTCCTGGGCGTAACCGCGGCCGGTGACAGCGCCGCCGCCGGGCAGCGTCTGGTAGCCGGCAGCCAGTGAGTCACCGAGCGCCAGGTAGTAGCGCGGTGCAGCGGCTCCCGAAGCGGAGGCCGGGGCGGAGAAGCCCAGCAGCGCGACGGCGGCGAGGAGCGCCGCGGTCAGCGCGAGCCTGGCGGGTCTGAACAGGGAAACGCGCATGGAGCCTCCAACAGTGAGGGCGGAGAACTCCGTTGAGGCTACTGTCTGGTAGGACCGCTGAGTAGCCCCGGACGGGAACTGGTCGCGGGCCTGGCGGCCACGGTCGGAGGTACGGCGAGGCCAACGCCCTATCCGACGCTCACCTGGGCCGGCTGCCGTCCGGCCGCCTCACCCCACTGGCTGCGTGCCGACGCGAGGGCGGCCCGGTAGGCGGCGTAGCCGTCCTCGTACACCGTGCGGCACTCCTCCCGCGGATGCACGGTGTGGAACAACTGCGCTTTCGTTCCGGCCGGTTCACCGATGAAGCGGCGTGCCACCCGTACGGCGCCGAGCGCGCCCACCTCGCTCTCCACCGGGACGCGGATGTCGCGCCCCAGGATGTCGGCGAAGAGCTGCGTCCACGGTCCGGACCGGGTGCCGCCACCGCAGGCGGCGAGCGTGCCGGACAGGCCGGCGGTCTCCAGGCAGTGGCGGGCGGCGTATCCGATGGCCTCGCACATGGCACGGACCACGTCGGAGCGGGTGTGCGCGAGGGTGAGTCCGTCCAGTTGGCCGCGCGCCAGGGGATCCACGAAGGGTGCGCGCTCCCCCGCGTCGGAGAGGAAGGGAAGCGCCGTGACACCGCGCGCGCCCGGTCTGCTGTCGGCGAGCAGCGCTCCGAGGTCCGCGGTGACGGTCCCGGTGAGGGCGAGGATCCATTCGAGCGCCGCGGTGCCGACCATAGCGGGCATGGAGCGCAGCCAGCGGCCGGGGTCGGGGGTGCACAGCGACATCCCGGCCGGTTCCGCGCAGTTGTCGTCCCGCGCACGGTCGGTGAGGACCTGGCAGGCGAGAGTGGTGCCGACGATGAGCAGGCCGTCTCCCGCCTCGCGCACCCCACTGCCGATGGCGCAGGCCGGCAGATCGTAGGGACCCGCGGTGAGGGGCAGCCCCACGGGGAGGTCCAGGAGCGCTGCCCCCTGTGCGTCGAGGCTCAGGACGGTGCCGGGGGCCGCCGGGGCGGCCAGCAGATGGGCCTGGCTCTCGATGCCGCAGGCGGCGAGTGCCTCGTGCGAGTACGTGCGGTCCACCGGGTCGAGGAACGGCAGTGTCGCGTCGGACGCGTCCACGCTGATCCGGCCGGTGAGCCGCTGGGCGACGGCGTCCACGCAGTAGCCGGCGACCGCTGCCCGGCCGAGACTCTGCGGTTCGTGTTCCTGCAGGTGGGCGAGGAGCGGGGCGTGACAGCCGGGGAACATGCCGGAGCCCGTCCACGCGTACACCTGCTGCACAGTGCCGTCGGCCAGCCATCGCGCGACGCGGTCGGATGCGCGCCCGTCCATCCAGGAGATGGCCGGGCGGACGGAACGGCCCCGCTCGTCGCGCAGCCACAAACCGTCACCCTGACCCGTGAGGGCGACGGCGGTGGGAGGCGCGGGCAGCGCGGCAGCGGTTTCCCGTACGACCTCGGCGACCGTGCGGACCACGTCGTCGAGGTCCTGTTCCACCCGGCTGCCGGTCAGTCGTTCCAGGTGGCTGCGGCGGGTCGCAGCGGCGAGCGGCTGCGCCTCGCTGTCGAAGGCGACAGCTTTGGTGACGGACGTACCGATGTCCACGCCGATGATCACGCTCATGGCCGCGCGGCCTCCTGGACCTCGGGGTTGGCCGGATGAGCGAGCTTCTCCCCCCGCACGAAGCGGCCCACCTCCGCGGCTGTGATCGCCGCCGCGCGGTGCGCGGTCTGCCGGGTCGCTCCGGCCAGGTGCGGGGCGGTGACCACATTCGGCACACTGTGCAACTGCCATTCGGCGGGCGGCGGTTCGACATCGTAGACGTCGAGGGCGAGGGCTCCGATGCTGCCGCTCCTCAGCAGTGCGGGGAGCGGGGCGTAGTCGAGGAGACCGCCTCGGGCGGAGTTGACCAGCACCGCGCCTTCGGGGAGCAGCGCGAGCTTCTCAGCGTCGATGAGGTGCTGGGTCTCAGGAGTCAGACGCGCGTGCAGGCTCACCACACTGCTGCGTCGCAGGAGTTGATCGAGCTCGACGAGTTCGACACTGTCGGTGCGGGCGGCGACCGGATCGGTGTACGGGTCGGCGACGAGGACGTGGGCGCCGAAGGCCCGCAGGACACGGGCGACGATGCGGCCGATGGCCCCGTAGCCGACGAGGCCCACGGTGGCGCCGTCGAGTTCGATGCCCGCTTCGTCGTACGCGTAGAAGTCACCGCGCCATGTCCCGCGCTTCAGCTCCGCGTCGGCGGTGGTGATGCGGCGCATGGCGGTCAGCATCAGGCCGACGGCGAACTCCGCGGCGGCCGGAGCGTTGCGGCCCGGCGCGAACGAGACGCACACCCCGTGCCGGGTGGCGGCCCCGAGATCGACGTTGACCGGGCCGCCCCTGGAGACGGCCACCATGCGCAGGTCAGGACATGCGTCGAAGACCCTGTCCGTGAACGGGGCCATCTGGGTGACACAGACGGTGGCTCCGCGCAGAGCCTCGATGATCTGTTCCTGGGTTCCACTGGCCTCGCGCACGTCTGCGACCGGCCCGAAGGGCTCGTGCGGCCAGGGCAGGGTGAGTTCGCCGATCTCCACCGATCCGCCCGGCGCTGCCGCGACGCCGAGTTCTTCCCGCAGGGCCGTGCAGAACAGGCCTGGGAGGACGAAATGGTCACCGGCGGCAAGGATGCGCATGGGCTGGGCCCTTCTTCGGGTCACGGGGGCGCTGTGCATCAGCGGTGCCGCGCCTTACCGGCCGCTGCATCACTATCATGGGCATTGATAGATTTAACATCATCATTTTGAAGAATCAATGGGCCGACACGGCCCCCGGGCCCGCGGCCCGCTGCGAGGGAGCGAGATCCGATGATGGCCCGGCTGCTGCTCGTACGGCACGGCGAGACGCAATGGCATGCGGAGAACCGGTACGCGGGGGTCTCCGACGTGCCGCTGACCGCGAAGGGACTGTGCCAGGCGCGGGAACTCGCGGACTGGGCACGGTGCCGCGGCGTCGATGCCGTGGCCAGCTCACCTGTCAGCCGGGCCGCGCTCACCGCCCTGCCCGCAGCCGAGGCGCTCGGGACGGAGCCCGAGATCGTCGAGGCGCTGCGCGAGGTGGACTTCGGCTGGGGCGAGGGTCGCACGATCACCGAGATGGCGGCCGAGGATCCCGAGGCGGTGCGGCACTTCCACGAGGACGCGGAGGCCGGCGCCTTTCCCGGCTCCGAGGCACCGTCGGCCGCTGCGGCCCGCGCGACGGAGGCGCTGCGCGGCCTGGCCGGCCGCCATCCCGGCGCCACGGTGCTGGTGGTGGCGCACAACACGCTGCTGCGCATCGCCCTGTGTTCGATGCTGGGCATCCCGGTGGGCCGCTACCGGCTGGTGTTCCCCCGGCTGGACAACGCGGCCGTGACGGAGATCGAGGTGGACGGCGCCCGTACGGCCCTGCGGTCGCTGAACGTCCCCGCCCGGCAGGTCCCTGCCGGCGGTACGCGAAACTTGGCGACATGACAACGACCGGCGCCCAGGCCCGCAGGCAGATCATCACGGAGCACGTCATGGCCAACGGAACCGCGAGCGGTGCCGAGCTCGCAGAGCTCACCGGTGTCAGCCTGATGACGGTGCACCGGGACCTGGACGAACTGGCCAGGCGTGGCGTCCTTCGGCGCTTCAGGGGCGGGGTGTCCGCGCTGCCCTCGACCGTGTTCGAGTCCAGTCTCGACTACCGGCTGGGAGTGAACACCTCCGAGAAGCAGGCCATCGCGAAGACCGCGGCAGCCCTGGTCGAACCGGGTATGTCGGTGATGCTGGACGACTCCACGACCGCGCTCACGCTGGCCGAACTGCTGGTGGAGCTGGCGCCCCTGACCGTGGTGACCAATGCCCGGCGGGTGACCGACCTGTTCGCGGGCCGGGACGGGATACGCCTGATCTCGCTGGGCGGGGAGTACTCGCACCCGCACGACTCCTTCCTGGGCGTGGCGTGCCTGGAGGCCGTCGAAACCCTCTCGGTGGACATGGTGCTGGTCTCGACATCGGCGATGGACGCCCGGATGACCTACCACCAGGAGCAGGACGTGGTGCTGGTCAAGAGGGCGATGGTCGCTTCGGGGACCCGCAAGGTGCTGCTGATGGACCGCACGAAGCTGGCCAGGACGGCGCTGCACCGGCTCGGCCCGGTGGAGGACTTCGACCACCTGGTGGTGGACGACCGGGTGGACGCGGATCTGCTGGCCGCGCTGCGGGAACGGACCGATGTCAGAGTCGCCGCCACCGGGTGACAACAGGACTTCTTAAAGTATTGCGTGTTAATTTCACAGAGGTAATGATGCGTTCTCGTCGGGGTTGTACGCCCGTGAGCCGATGACACCTCACTGTGGAGGCACGAGCTATGCGCGACACCGCCGCACGTACGGGAACGGTCTGGGACCGCGCCGGTATCCCCCGGCCGCTCCTTTTCGGCTTCATCGGTGTCCTGATCTTCATGATCGGCGACGGCGTCGAGTCCGGATTCATCGCTCCGTTCATCAAAGGCAACGGCGCGGGCAGTGAAGTCCGTGCGAGCTACGTGATCACGGCGTACGGCGTGACCGTGATGCTCGCCTCCTGGCTTTCGGGCGCGCTGTCCGAGCTCTGGGGACCACGGCGGGTGATGCAGATCGGGCTGACCGTCTGGATCGTCTTCGACGTGCTGTTCCTCTCGCTCGGCGCCGCGCAGGGCAACTACCCGCTGATGCTGGTCTTCTACGGGCTGCGCGGCTTCGGCTATCCGCTCTTCGCCTTCTCCTTCCTGGTGTGGGTGACCGCGACGGCCCCGGTGGCCAGGCTGGGCGCGGCCGTCGGCTGGTTCTACTTCGCCTTCACCGGCGGACTGCCTACGCTCGGCTCGCTCACGGCGTCCATCACCAACCCGCTGTTCGGGAAGTTCGGCACCCTGTGGATCGCGCTCGGTGTGATCGCCGTGGGCGGCGCCTTCTGTCTCTTCGGTGTCCGCGAACGCACGGGCTTCTCGCGGCTGGCACCGCCCGGAGTCCGGCCGGTCCAGTCGCTGACCCGCAGCCTGTCCATCGCCTGGACACACCCGAAAGTCACCATCGGCTGCGTCGTCCGCATCATCAACACCGCGCCGCAGTTCGGTCTCTGGGTGATCCTGCCCGCGTTCTTCACCGACGAGATGGGCTTCACCGACGGCGACTGGCTGCGGCTGCTGTCAATCATGTTCGCCACCAACATCTTCTTCAATCTGCTCTTCGGTCTGGTCAGCGACCGGATCGGCTGGCGCACCACCATCGGCTGGTTCGGCGCCGTGGGCTGCGCGCTGAGCGTCCTCGCCCTGTACTTCGTGCCGAAGCTGCTGACCGGCAACTACTGGGTCGCGGTCGGTGTCGGCATGGTCTACGGGGCCACTCTCGCGGGGTTCGTACCCATCTCCGCACTGATGCCGTCGCTGGCGCCGGGCAACAAGGGCGGCGCGATGGCTCTGCTCAACCTGGGGGCGGGCGGAGCCGCCTTCGTGGGCCCGGCGATCGTCTCGCTCTTCCTCGGCCCGCTCGGACGGGACGGGGTCGTCCTGATCTTCGCCGGTCTGTACGTCGTCGCCGCGGTCCTGACGCTCTTCCTGAAGCTGCCGAAGGCGTCGGAGGACGCCATCCAGCAGGGCAAGTCGCTTCATGACGCCTCCGACGACGAACCGCTCGCCGCGCCCGCCACCTGACCGCGAACAGCGCCCTTCGGCGCACGAGAGGAACCGGTCCGCACATGAGTTCCGCTGTCAGCCACGGCCCCGCACCCGTCCCGGTCGTCGCGGGCATCGATGTGGCCACGGCCGCCGTACGGGTGGTGTGCGCCGATGCCGCAGGGCGTGTACTCGCCGAGGGCCGGGCCCCGATCTCTCTTCCGGAACGCGGGGCGGGCGGCCGCAGCGAGCAGGACGCCCGTTCCTGGTGGCCCGCGACGGCGGCCGCCCTGCGGCAGGCGACCACCGCACTGCCGGGCGGCGGCCGGGAGGTGGTGGCTGTCGCCGTGTCCGCCACCTCCGGGACCCTGGTGCTGGCCGGCCCCGGCGGGGAGCCGGCCGGGCCTGCCCTGATGTACGACGACCGGAGCGCCGCCGCCGTCAACGCGCGGGCGCAGGAGCTCGGCGCACCGCGCTGGCGGGCGCTGGGGCTGACCGTCGGGCCGACGGCCGCGCTGGGAAAGCTGGTGGGGTACGCGGCACGGGCACTCCCCGGCCAGCTGGTACTCCACACTCCGGACCTGCTCGGACTCAAGCTCACGGGGCACCCCGTGGCCACCGACTGGAGCCACGCGCTCAAGACCGGCTACGACGCGCGCGCCGGCGAGTGGGCCGACGAGGTCTTCGACGCGTTCGGAGTGCCGTCGGAGCTCCTGCCCGCGGTTCGGGCTCCGGGCACCCAAACCGGTACGGTTTCGGCTCAAGCTGCTGCTGAGACCGGGCTGCCCGCCGGGTGCCAGGTCCGTCTCGGGATGACGGACGGCTGCACGGGGCAGATCGCCACCGGCGCCGTGGACCCCGGCCGGTTCGTCGGCGTACTGGGAACGACGTACGTACTCAAAGGCGTGACCCGCGAGCTCGTCACCGACCCCGCGGGGGCCCTGTACAGCCACCGGCACCCGGACGGCTGGTGGCTGCCCGGCGGGGCGTCGAACACGGGCGGCGAAGCCGTCGCCCGGTTCGATCCGGCCCGGCTTCCGGGTCTGGACGCGGCAGCGGACGCCCAGGGCCCGTCCACTTGTGTGGCCTACCCCCTGCGGCGCGAGGGCGAGCGGTTCCCGTTCGTCTCCTCGCAGGCGCGCGGTTTCCGCACCGGGCTGCCACGGGACGAGACGGACGAGTACCGCGCTGCGCTGGAAGGGGTGGCTTTCCTCGAACGCCTGGCCGTGGAGCGTGTGCAGGCGCTGGGTGTCGAGGTGCGGGGCCCGCTGTATGCGGCGGGCGGCGGCAGCCGCAGCGCGGTGTGGAACCGCATCCGGGCGACGGTCCTCGACAGGCCGTTGAACGTGGCGGAACGGGCCGAGACAGCCATCGGCGCGGCCCTGCTGGCGGCCTCCGGGACTCTGCACCCCGACCTCTCGGCGGCCGTGGGAGCGATGGTGGGCGCGGGGCGGACCGTGGATCCGCTGGAACGGGAGCGGGCTGCGCTCGACGCGTCATACGGGGAGTTCGTCACCGAACTGCGGTCACGGGGCTGGCTGAGTCCGGAGTGAGGGCCCGACGCGTCCGCGCCGTGATGACCGGCCGGAGGGGGCACGTCGCAGTCAGCCGCCCGGCCTCCGCACCTGGCCGAAGCGGGAGACGAACCGGCGCTGCCAGGGAGTCTCGACGGCATGCGGGGCGTAGTGCGTCCTGACGTATCCGACAGCCTCGCCCGCCGGTACTCCGTCCAGCACGGCGAGGCAGGCCAGAGCCGTGCCGGTGCGTCCGCGTCCACCGCCGCAGGCGACCTCGACCCGCTCGTCCCCCGCGCGTTCCCAGGCCTCGTGCAGCGCGTCGGCTGTCGCCGCGCGGTCCGAAGGCAGCCAGAAGTCGGGCCACCGGAGCCAGCGGGACTCCCAGGCCACCGGGGACGGTTCGCGGCCCAGCAGGTACAGGGCGAGAGCGGGGGCGGGACCTTCCGGGAGGGGCCGCCGCAGCCCCCGGCCCCGAACGAGGCGGCCAGAGGGGAGCCGCATCACGCCCGGGGCCGACGGGTCCCAGGTCAGGGCCTGTTCTGCTGGCATCGCACCTCCCGTGTACCGGACGGCCGGGTAGCCCTGCCGTCCGGCTCATCCTCGCACCGTCCGGGGCGGGAACGCCCGGCCGCTCAGAGTTCGGCGCGCATTCTGCGGGCCACCGCGGTCCCCCGCAGCCGGCGTGCGGCGGCTGCGAGCCGCGGGTGGCGTTCCCCCAGCTCGGCCGCTCGGAGGTCCAGTTCGTCGGTGAGCCGCTCGGCGCGTTTCTCCACGTCGAGTTCGTCCAGGATGCGGTCGATCTCGGCGAGCAGCGCGCCGTGCAGCTGCCACTGGCGCGGATGCTGCCGCACGTTCTCCAGAAGGAGGTGCGCGACCTGGTCACGGGTGACACCCGCGCTCTCCAGCGCGGCGGTCAGCCGGGTCTCCGCGTCCTGAGCTCCCTTCGCGACGGGCGTGGCGATCAGTACGGCGAAACTCTCGACGGCGTCGGCGAGATACCCCATCAGCTCCTTGAGCGCTGAAGCCACATCGTCCGGGAAGAGCGGCTCGTCGGTGCGCGCCTTCGCCAGGTCCGTCATCGTCCGGGTCAGCACCCGCAGGACCACGGCACAGATCTCCAGAGTGTCGAGGCCGGTACGCAGGACGACCCGCGACAGCAGTCCCTGGCGTACCCGCGGGTTGAGCAGCAGGCTCTCCTCGGCCTGGCGCAGCGATGCGTCCACCTCGACGATGTCGTGATCGAGCCTGCGCGCGGCATGGAGCCGCGCGGCGGCCTGTTCGACCGGGATGTGGCCGTCCGCCTCGGCGCCGATGGCGCGGAGCATGCCTCCCATCGACTCCGCCATGGCCTCGATCGAGGTCCCGGCGGACTGGACCCACACCGGCGGAGCGAACAAGAGGTTGAACAGCAGTCCCACGCCCGCGCCGATGAGCGTCTCCAGTACCCGGTCCCAGGCGGTCGCTGTCACCTGCGAGACGCCCAGGACCAGCATGGAACTGATGGCGACCTCGGGCACGAACTCGTTCACCCGCACGAACCGCCCCACGATCAGTGCGGTGAAGATCGTCAGGCCGAGACTCCACCAGGCCAGTCCGACGAGCGTGCTGAAGCCGATGGCGATGAGCACACCGACAACAACGGCGTTCACCCGTCTGATCCCCGTGGTGAGCGTCGCGTAGAGCGTGACCTGGACCACGATCAGCGCTGTCAGCGGTGCGGTGAGGGGCGCGCGCTGCGGGAGGGCCAGTACCGCGACCACGTACGCGATGACCGCGGCCGCCGTGGACCGGAGCGTCTGTGCCGCGACGGGTTCCACTGTCCGCCGGACGAGCTTCACCACGGGTGCGGACACATCAGTCATTCCAGGTTCCTTCCTGAGCGTGTTCGCCTCCGTGCCCCGGAGGCGTCGCACCTGTCCACACAGGACAGCGGCCAGTGTGACGGCGCCCCCGGCCGTTACGCGGACAGGCACACCGGGGTGTCGCGGCGGCCCCGCCGGCAGGGAGCGGGAATCATCGCCCGCGGTGCGCGGGCCCGGTTGCCGCCGCCGGTCTGCGGACACCGTGCGGGACGCCCCGAACGGAGCCGCCCGATGTCACGGGACTACCGTGGTACGGCCCCACGGCGGTCTTCGCGGGCGGGTGCGAGAGGTAAGGATGTCTGGAATGAACCTGCCGGATCTGACCTTTTCCCGGTTCCCGGCCATGTGGCAGTTCGACGGTCCGGCTCTGCTGCTGGTCCTCGTTCTGGGCGGGCTCTACGGATGGGGCGTGGTGCGGCTGCGGCGGCGGGGCGAGCAGTGGTCCGCCGGCCGTACGGCCGTCTTCGCCCTGCTGGGCCTCGGCACGATCGTGGTGGCCACGATGTCGGCACTCGCCGTCTACGACGAGGTGCTGTTCTGGCCCGCTGCGGTACAGAACATCCTGCTGGACCTGATCGCGCCGCTCGGCCTGGCGCTGGGCGATCCCCTGTCGCTGGCCTGCCGGGCGCTGCCGCAGCCCGCGTCGGCCCGCCTGCGCCGTGCGGTGACCGGCAGGTTCGCCCGTGTGCTGGCCTTTCCGCTGGTCAGCTCTCTGCTGGTCCTGGTGTCCGAGATCTGCGTGTACTTCACGCCGTACTTCGAGACCGCGCTCCGCCATGGCGCGCTGCACCAGCTCATGTACGTACAACTCCTGGCGGTGGGCTCTCTCTTCGTGCTGCCGGTCCTCACCGAGGAGGCGCTGCTGCCCAAGTGGTGCAGCCATCCGGTGCGGGCCGCGATGGTCTTCTTCGACGGGCTCATCGACGCTGTCCCGGGCATCGTGGTGATGACCAGCGGCACCCTCGTCGCGGGCACCTGGTACACGCGGCACGCCCCCGCCTGGGCCCCCGATGTCCACACGGACCAGCAGATCGGCGGCGGCGCCATGATCACGCTGGCCGAACTGGTGGGCGTGCCCTTCCTTTTGGTGATCTTTGTTCAGTGGGTCCGTTCCGAACGGGCCGGCACAGCTGCACTCGACCGTCGCCTGGACGCGGAACTGGCAACTGCCGCGCCCGTCCCTTCCGGCACCTCCGCGGTGCCCGCGGCGTCCGACCAGGAGAGCGCGGCCGAGCCGGAGCGTGTCCGTCCGTGGTGGGAGTCCGACGGCGGGGTCGTCGGCGAGCGGATGCGCCAGGGACGCTTGTAATCACCTCCCTGCCCCGGAACCGGAAGCCACCACCCGCGGGCGCGGCACCGAGGCTGAGCCGACACCGCATACTGGGGTCGCTACGCAGTGGGGGGCGTCGTGGCCCCCCACCGCTGGGGCGACCGGACCACCAGGGCAAGAGGGGCATGAGGCAACCGGATGAGTTCTGAGCAGGACAGCGGGACGCGACGCGACACCGGCTACGACACGCCGCCGCCCAACGACGAGCAGCGGGCGGGCTGGCACTCCGTGCAGCAGCGCGCGAAGGGGCTGACGCACCACCAGGCGAAGGCGGCTCTCGAAGCCGCCCGGCGGACGGCGGACGAGGACCGGCGCCCCGGCCAGGAGCAGGACCGTACCCGTGCGGGCGCCGAGATCGAGGAGTGGGAGCGCATCGTGGAATCGCTCGCCGATCACGACGGGCGCTACGACCCCGATGTCGATCCGTTCGTTCAGGGGGAGCTGGCGGGTCATTCCGACCGGGCCCCGGACCAGCCGTCCCTGCCCCGGCCCGCCGCGCCCGGTGCCGTCTGACAGCGGGACAGAAGCGGGCCACAGCCCGGAGAAGTACTGTCCGTCGGCTGCACCGCCACACGTGCGGCGCAGCCGACGGCGTGCGGCCTTGAGGCCTTGGCCCCGGCCGCTCCCAGGAGCTCAGCGCACGGCCGTGGGCCGTGAGTCCGCCGGGCTGCCGCCCGCGGGGAGCTGCTGCGGCACCAGCGCCGAGAGGAACTCTGTCCTGCGGCGGAGCCTGAACCCCAGGGACGCGTACAGCCGCAGGGCGCCGGTGTTGGAGTCCGCGGCGTGCAGGAACGGCGTCTCGCCGCGTTCCCTGATCTCATGCGCGACGGCGTGTATCAGCCGGGTGCCGAGACCCTGCCCCCGGACGGACGCGTCGGTGCAGACGGCGCTGATCTCGCTCCAGCCAGGCGGACGCAGCCGCTCGCCGGCCATCGCGACGAGTCTTCCCTCGTGCCGGATACCGAGGTAAGTGCCCAGCTCGACGGTGCGCGGCAGGAAGGGGCCGGGGCGGGTGCGTTCGACCAGGTCCAGCATCTCGGGCACATCGTCGGGTCCAAGGCGTACGGCCTCGGGGTCGGGGGCCGCGGCCACCCCGTCGCCGACGAGTTGGACGCCGGGCGCGTGAAAGACGATCTCCCAGCTGTCGGGCGGCGGCTCACGGAATGCCATGAGGGTGACACGCCTGCCCGGTCCCGCCAGCGCGGCGGCATCCTCCCAGTCCGCGGCATCGGACGCCTCCGGGGTGGCGAACCACGGTGCCACGTCTGCCTGATAGCTCAGAATACGCCCGGCCGACTGCGCGAAACGGGCATGCGGGCCGGTCAGCGCGGTACGGACGGGATCGTCCAGGGGGTGCACCGCGGCGGACGAGTGCGCGGCGGTCATCCGGCCACCTCGATCACGATCTTGCCACGTGTGTGCCCGCCCTCGACGGCGCGCAGCGCTTCGCCCGCCCTGTCCAGGGGGAAGGTCCGGGTGACGCACGCCCGCAGTGATCCGCCGACCACGAGACGCGCCACCTCGTCGAGAACGGCCGCGTTGCGGGCACGGACCACCGCCGCGCCGCCCAGCTCCACGACCAGGTCCTTCCCGCCCGCGCTGATGAGCCTCGTGCGGTCCACGACCAGGTCGGCCACCTCCCTCAGGGAGTCGCCACCCACCAGGTCGAACACGGCGTCGACGCCGTCGGGAGCAGCCGCCCGCACCCGGTCGGCCGCGTCGGGGCCCGATGGGACGTGCACCGCGCCGAACGACTCGACGAACTCCTTCTTGCCCGCGCTCGCGGTGCCGATGACCCGTACGCCGAGGTGCCGTGCGATCTGCACGGCGGCCACGCCCACCCCTCCCCCGGCGCCATTGACCAGCAGCGTCGAACCGGGGGCCGGGTCGAGCTGCTGAATCCCGTCGTACGCGGTGGCCGCGGCGACCGGCAGGGCCGCCGCGTCGGTGAACGACAACGCGTCCGGCTTGTTCGCCGTGACGGTGACGGGCATCAGCGTGTACTCGGCGTAGCCGCCGGTCACCGGGTTGCCGAAAACGGGCTGTCCCGGTTCGAACCCTTGGACGCCCGGCCCGGCCGCCACCACGGTTCCGGCAGCCTCACTGCCGAAGACCTCGGGAAACGAGGGCTCCGCGCTCCCCGGCCTGCGGTATCCCGAACGGAGCTTCCAGTCCACCGGGTTCACGCCGGCCGCCCGGACGGCGACGAGCAGCTCCCCGGGGCCCGGTACCGGTGTCTCCAGGTCGGCCAGGGCCTCCGTTTCGGGTCCGCCGTTGCGGGTGAATACGTACGCCTTGGGCATGGACTCCCTCACTCCGGATCATGTCGCCGGCTCTGCGACAGCCGGCGCTTCCTCCAGCGAAAAGCCCATTCCGCCAGCACGTATTCCCGGAGCTGCGAGGTGTTCACCGGGACGAAACACGGCGGCCCACTGACGGCTCCGCAGCGCGCCCTGCGCTGCGACCGCGGTTGTCAGACGTCGCGCCACCGCGCGTTCGCCATGGAGAACGCGCCGAAGGCGGCCAGCCCGACAGCCACGAGGGCCAGCAGCCACGGCCCGGCCGGGGTGTCCGTGAACGAGCGCAGGGTGTCGTCCATTCCCTTGGCCCTGCCGGGCTGGTGACGGATGGCAGCTGCGACGGCGAACCCGCCGGCTGCTGCGAAGAGCACCCCCCGGGACGACCCGCCGAACATCCCGGTGATGTCGACGACACGACGGGCGCTCTTCGACATACCGGACATCTTGAAGTGCTTGCGGTACTTGCGCATGAGGGCGCGCGCGGCGATCCACAGCCCGGCACCGGCCACGACGATTCCCGCGATCCCGACGATCCACTGCCCGCCCGGCCAGCCGAGCACCTTCGCCGTGACGTCCTGCGAACTCTTGTCCGTCGATCCGCTGCCGCTCCCCTTGTCACCGGCGGCGTAGGAGAGCACGGAGTACGAGACGAACGCGTAGAAGACACAGCGTCCGGCCGCCATGATCCGCTTGCCGGGCTTGCTGCCGTCCGGACCGGCCTGACCGAAGAAGGCCTCGGACAGCCGCCAGAGAGCCATCCCCGCCAATGCGATGCCCAGGATCCAGAGGAGTACGTGTCCGAACGGCCGGTGCGCGATCTCGGCGATGGCGCCTCCGCGGTCCGCCTGCGCTCCCCCGCCGTCCGAGAACGCGATCCGCAGGGCCAGCACTCCCACCAGAACGTAGATGACGCCGCGCGCGGCGAATCCGGCGCGCGCCCCTGCCGCGACCGCGGTGCTGTCCGCCGCCCGCTTCGCCTGTCTGCGGCCGCGTGCTGATGCTGAATTGGTGACCATGTCCTACCGGTTGCCCCGAGAGGGGCCACCGATGCCTGAAACGGGCGGACCGTCGGCCGGGCCCGCCGGCCGGGGCGGGACGGCGGCCGGCGCGCGCTGCCCGCCCCGGACCGCGGAGCGCTCGCGCATACCGGCGATCGTGCCGTCGCGCGCCGCCGCTTCGCGCGGAAGACTGCTGTTTTCCGACCGATGACTTCGCGCCGGGATCCCGGTCTGTCCCACGACCGCTCGCACACGAAGGTGGATCCATGACCGACTTGCAGACACTTCTCACGACGTATGTCGACTCGGGGGCCGTCCCCGGCGCCGTGGCCCTGGTCGCTCGCGGCGACCGGGCCGAGGTCCGTACCGCCGGCCGCACCCATGCCGGGGACTCGTCCCCCATGGCCAGGGATTCGATCTTCCGGATCGCATCGATCACCAAACCCGTCACCGCGGCCGCTGCGATGATGCTGATCGAGGACGGCCGCATCACGCTGGACGACCCGGTCCGGCGCTGGCTGCCGGAGCTGGAGTCTCCGTCCGTGGTACGCACGCCGGGAAGTCCGGTCGACGATGTCGTCGCCGCCTCCCGGCCGATCACCGTGCTGGATCTGCTCACCTTCCGCGCCGGGTACGGATTCCCGTCCGACTTCTCGCTGCCGGCGGTCCAGCCGCTCTTCAGCGAGCTGCGTCAAGGCCCTCCCCAGTCCCGTCCGGCGCCGGCACCGGACGACTGGATGGCGGCGCTGTCCCGTATTCCGCTGCTGCACCAGCCGGGAGAGGCCTGGCTGTACAACACCTGCTCCGACATTCTGGGGGTGCTGATCGCCAGGGTCTCCGGTCGCCCGCTGCCCGAGTTCATGGCCGAGCGGCTCTTCGCACCACTGGGCATGACCGACACGGGATTCGAGGTACCGGCGGCAGGTCGCGACCGGCTCACCGGCTACTACCGAACCGGTCCTGCGGGTGGACTCGACCCCGTCGACACCGCCGAAGGCGAGTGGGACAGGCTGCCCGCTTTCCCGTCCGGCGCCGGCGGACTGGTCTCGACCGCCGACGACTGGTACTCCTTCGCCCGGATGCTTCTCGGCGGTGGGCGACCGCTGCTGTCACCCGATTCGGTGCGCCTGATGACCACGGATCACCTGACGCCGGCGCAGCGCACCGCGAGCACACTCTTCCTGGAGGGCCAGGGGTGGGGGTTCGGCGGGTCCGTCGACGTCACGACCGCCGACGCCTGGAACACGCCGGGCCGCTACGGCTGGGTCGGCGGCACCGGCACCACCGCGCACATCACTCCGTCCACCGGCACTGTCACGGTTCTGCTCAGCCAGGTGGCGATGACCTCACCGGCCCCGCCCGCGCTGATGCGTGATTTCTGGCGTTGCGCGGCCGGTGCCTGAGGCCGCACGGCCCGGGGAGCGCGAGGGCGTTGACGCGGCGGCCGCACGGCCCGCCCCCCTGACACACACGCGGGGGCCTGCGCGCGGCCGGATGGCCACGCACAGACCCCCTTGTGCGGTACGGGCCGGACTACTTCTTGAAGGCGTAGTCCATCAGCTTCTTCGCGTCCGCGGTCCGGTTCGCCTCCGATGAGGATGCGAGTACGGTCCCGATGACAGTCTTGCTGCCCCGGGTGGCGGCGAAGACCAGGCAGTACTTGGCCTCGGGCCCCGACCCGGTCTTGAGGCCGATGGTGCCCGGGTAACTGCCGAGCAGTTTGTTGGTGTTGGTCCACGACATGTAGCGGTAGCCACCGCTCTTGGTCGTGACCTTCTGCTTGGTCGACTTCGTCTTCACGACCGTGCGGAAGGTGGAGTACTTCATCGCGTTGCTGGCGAGCTTCGTCAGGTCACGCGGGGTCGAGTAGTTTCCGCCACTCCCTATGCCGTCGAACGAGTCGAAGTGCGTGTTCTTCAGGCCGAGCGTCTTCGCGGTGGAGTTCATCTTGCCGATGAACGACTTCACGCGTGCTGCCCGGGTCGAGCCGCTGCCGTACTTGTCCGCGAGTGCGTACGCCGCGTCGCAGCCGGACGGGAGCATCAGGCCGTACAGCAGCTGCCTGACGGTGACCTTGTCCCCGACGATCAGACGGGCCGACGACGCGCTCTTCGAGACGATGTAGTCGCTGTACGCCTTCTGGATCGTGACCTTGGAATTCAGGTTGAGGTTCTTCTGCGCGAGCACCACCCGGATCGTCATGATCTTGGTGGTGGAACCGGTGGAACGGCGCGTGTCCGCAGCCTTGGTGAAGAGCGTCTTCGCCGTTCCGTTGTTCATCACGAAGCCGCCCTTGGCGACGATCGTGGGCGCTTTGGGTGTGGCGGCCTCGGCCGTGGCGCCGAACGCCCCGACCGTCGTCACAGCGCCGGCGGTGGCGACCACCACCGACATGCGACGAATGCCCTTAATGCCGATTTTCAAGATGAGTACTCCAAATGCCGCTGCAGTGCGGCCTCATGAGAATGCCGCTCGCACAGGAGACGAATGAGGAGCCCCAAAGGATGCGGGGTCCGCCCAGAAATTTTCCGGACACCGGGCACCGCACCGGACCCGCACCGGTCTGCCATGCTGACGGCGTGCCGTCCGGACCGAGCGCCTCCGAGCCCATCACTCCCGACCCGCCCCGGGAGGAGCCCAGGCCGCTCCTCACCCAGTCATGGCTGGACCTGGCATTCCTGCACTGGGCCGCGGACCCGGCCGACGTGGCACCGCTGCTGCCGCGGGGCACGTTCCCCGACGTCATCGGCGGGGTGACGTACGTGGGGCTCGTCGCCTTCCGCATGCACAGGATCGGATGGCTCGGGCTCCCGGGCATGCCCTACGTGGGCACCTTCCCCGAGACCAATGTGCGCCTGTACTCCGTGGACGGCAGGGGACAGCGCGGCGTGGTGTTCCGCTCGCTCGACGCCGCCCGCCTCATTCCGGTGGCCGTCGGAAGAGCAGCCTTCCGGCTGCCCTACGTGTGGTCCCGCATGACCGTGGACCGCGACGGGGATCTCCTGACGTACACCAGCCGCCGACGGGGCCCCGGACCGCCGGGCGCGTTCAGCAGGATCGGGCTGCGGATCGGGGAACGCGTCCGGGAGCCCAGCGAGCTGGAGCACTTCGTCACCGCGCGGTGGGGACTGCACACGAGCATCCTCGGCCGTCCGGTGTACCTGCCCAACAGCCACCCCCGCTGGCCGCTGTACCGTGCGGAGCTCACCGAGTGCGCCGAGAACCTCGTCGCGGCGGCAGGGCTCCCCTCGCCGGCAGCCGCCCCCGTCAGCGTGCTCTATTCCCCCGGCGTCGCTGTGCGGTTCGGCCGTCCCCTGCCCGCACGGTGAGCACCAGCACGTACTGAAAACCCCTGCGTTCCCGTCCGAAGACCCCATGGCATCCGCGCCGACCTGGCCATTCGCCTTTTAATAATGGCCAGCATTAAGGTAGGTGCATGGCGAGGACATCAGGACCCGAAACCCGGGAGAAACTGATCCGCGCGGCCGAGGAGATCTTCGCCGCACAGGGCGTCGACGGCGCACAGCTGCGCGACATCATCCGGCTGGCGGGACAGAGCAATCCATCAGCGGTGCAGTACCACTTCGGTTCGCGAGGTGGCCTGCTCGACACGGTGATGGCCGGACGCCAGCGGCGTACGGAGGCCGTCCTGGCGGAGCTGCTCGGCGACGGCGGACAGGACCTGCACGGACTGCTCACCGCCCTGGTCACCGCCGAGGCGACCGAGCTGCGCACGGAGCGCGGCCAGCGCTGTCTGCAGATCTCCGCTCAGCTCAGCCACGAGAGCGGGGTGCGCGCCCGCACCCCGCACCCGACCCTCGAAGGCACCGTCTACTGGCAGCTCATCGGCCGGCTGGACCGCTGCCTGGAAACGCTGCCGGAGCCGGTCCGGCTGGAGCGCGTGGACCTGGCGCTGACCCTGGTCGGCGCTTCGATGGCGGACCGGGCCCGCCAGTACCTCGCCGGCGCCGAGCCGCTCACCGGCGAACCGTTCTTCCTCGCCGACCTCGTGTCGATGACGGCCGCCCTGCTGACGGCCCCCGTACCGCATGAGGCTCACGACAGAGCCCGTGCACAAGCAGAACGAAGGAATGAATCATGAATGACCTCACCGGAAAGACCGTCGTCATCACCGGTGGCGCCCGCGGGCTGGGCGCCGAAGCCGCCCGGCAGGCCGTCGCAACCGGAGCCCAGGTGGTAATCACCGACGTCCTGGACGAGGAAGGCGCGGCCACCGCCGCCGAGCTCGGCGCACGGGCCCGCTTCCTGCACCACGACGTCACATCCGAGGAGGAGTGGGCGCGCGTCGTCGCGTTCGCGACCTCCGAGTTCGGCGGGATCCACGGCCTCGTCAACAACGCCGGCATATCGACCGGCGCGTATCTGGAGACCGAGTCCGTGGAGAGCTTCCGGCGGGTGCTCGACATCAACCTCACCGGGGTCTTCATCGGCATGAAATCGGTCATTCCGGCGATGCGGGAGAGCGGCGGCGGATCGATCGTCAACATCTCGTCGGCCGCGGGCCTGATGGGCCTGGCACTCACCGCGGGTTACGGCGCGTCCAAGTGGGGCGTACGCGGACTGACGAAGATCGGGGCCGTCGAACTCGGCACCGAGCACATCCGCGTCAACTCCGTACACCCCGGGATGACCCACACCCCGATGACCGCCGCGCTCGGCATCGAGAAGGGCGAGGGCAAGTACCCGAACACTCCGATGGGCCGGGTCGGCGAGCCCCCGGAGATCGCCGGCGCCGTCGTGTTCCTGCTGTCCGACGCCGCGTCGTACGTCACCGGCGCGGAGCTCGCCGTGGACGGCGGCTGGACCACCGGCCCCACCGTGAAGTACGTCATGGGCCAGTGAGCCGGCAACCGGCCCGTCCGCAGTCCCGCCGGAGGATTCCCCGGACGCCGCCGGCGGGACACGGCCGGGCGGCGGGGCAGGTCGGCGTCCCGGTTCTCTACACCCCCGGCGTCCCGCACGGAAGGCTTGTTCCACTCTGTACGGTGTCTGCGCCAACTGGGAGCCGATACCGACAGAACACGCCAACACCGCTTTGCCTTCTGGTTGTTCACAACACACTATCGGCCAATTCTGGCCGTTCCTCGCCGCGCATATCGGCCAAGGACCGTCTCGGGTCCAAGATGTACCCGTGGCGGGATATCTTCCGGTCGTCGCGACCAGTTTCGTCGGCAGGACCGGCGAACTGCGCGGTGCGGCACGGGCACTCGAAAAGCACCGTCTGGTGACTCTCACCGGCGGGGGCGGGGTCGGCAAGAGCCGGCTGGCTCTGAGCGCTGCCGAGCGGGCCGGAGAACGGTACGCCGACGGGGTGTGGTGGGCCGACCTCTCGCACCTCTACGACGACCGGCTGCTGATCGGCACGGTCTCCGACGCGGTCGGCCTCCTGGACCACGATCTGGCCCGGCCGGTGGAAGCGCTCTGCGAGCGGCTCGCCGACCGGAATCTGCTGCTGGTTCTCGACTGCTGCGAGCGGGTCCTGGCCTCCTGCAGCCATCTCGTCGGCGAACTCCTCGCTGCCGCACCGGGGCTGGCCGTACTCGCCACCAGCCGGGAACCGCTCGGGCTCCCGGCCGAATACCGTCTGGACGTGCCGCCGCTCACCGCTGACGGTGACGGCGAGGAGGCCATGCGGCTCTTCCGGGACCGCGCCGCCGCCGCTGCCCCGCGGCTGTCCCTCGACTCACCGGAGGCCTCAGCGACGGCGGCGGGCATCTGCCGGCGTCTGGAGGGCATCCCCCTCGCCGTCGAACTGGCCTGTGCCCGGCTCGCGGAGAACAGCCTCGACCAGATCGCCGAACGGCTGACCTCCCGGCTCGACTTCCTCAGCGACGGGCACGCCTGGCCGCAGCGCCACCGTGCGCTGCGTACCGCCATCGGCTGGAGTCACGAGCTGTGCACCCCGGCCGAACGCCTGTTGTGGGCACGGCTCTCCGTCTTTCCCGGCGCCGTCGACGAGGTCGACGTACAGGCCGTTTGCTCGGGCGGCCCGCTCGCCGCGGCGGACATCCCCGCCGTTCTGGGGAGGCTTGCCGCCCAGTCCGTACTGCATCGCGACGGGACGCGCTACCGGATGCTCGACACCCTGCGCGAGTACGGTGCGATGTGGCTCGGGGAGCTGGGAGAACAGCGCGCGCTCGCCGGACGGCACGCGATGCACTTCGCCGAACTGGCGCGCCAGGCCCACAGCGGATGGCTCGGTCCGCGACAGGTCGACTGGTACCGCCGGATCGCCGACACCGACGCCGACCTCTGCGCCGCCCTCGACCACCTCCTCACCGTGGACCCGGAGAAGGCAGTGGACATGGCCGGGTGCACCGGGCTCTTCTGGAGCTGCTGCGGGCATCTCCAGCGGGCCCGGGTCTTCCTGCAGCGGGCTCTCGCCCTGGAGACCGGCGGCGGCCCGCACCGGACCCGAGCCCTCTGGGCCCTCGGGATCACTCTCACCCTGCAGGGTGACCACGAGGCGGCACGCGGCCTCGGCGAGAGGTGCAGCGTGGCGGCCTGGCACGACCGTGACGCGGAGTCCATGCTCTCCGCAGCTCACGCCGTCAGCTTCAACTACCTGATGATGGGCCGCCCGCAGACCGCTCACGACGTCAGCGACCACGCACTGCGGAACCTCCCGGGCGATCCTCTCGAGGCCCCGTCGCAGATGCGGTGCCGGGTGATAAGAGTCTTCGCCCTCTCGGCCCTGGGCCGGCTCGACGAGGCGTACGAGGACGCAACCGCTCTGCAGCAACTCAGCCTGCGCTACGGCGAGTACTGGGCCCGAGCCTACGCCGACCACCAGCTCGCGCTGATACATCTGCTCCAGGGCAGGCCGCAGGAGGCGGAGAGCCACGCACGCTCGATGCTCTCGGGCAAGCACCAGCTCCACGACAGCCTCGGCATCGCACTCGGACTCGACCTCCTCGCCGGGGCCATCGCCGCCAGGGGCGACGGGGTGGAGGCCGCACGTACCTCGGGTACCGGCCATGTCTACTGGCTCATGATCGGCCACCCGCACCGCGGCACCCCTGAGCTGGCCGTGATCCGAGACGTCTGGGAGCGCCAGGCCCGCGAGTCGGCAGGGGATCCGGCCTACGAGCAGGCCTACCGCCGCAGCCTGACGGGGGACGCCGAGACCGGCCTCGTCCGCGCGCTTCAGGGGGACCTCCCGGGTTGACCCGCCGGGCAGCGCCGGCCTCCGCTGCCGTCCCCGGCGATGGCCGGTCATACGCACCTGCGCCATGATGCTGCCGCGACGGGCCCTCACCCCGGGCCTGGAACTCGCACAGCCCGGGGGCCACCCCTGCGGCGGTCAGTGGCTCCTGAGCCGGGCGCCGCCGCCCGTGACGGCGTACCGGCACAGCCCGACGGCCCACACCGGCAGCGCCCCGAGTCCGCGACCCAGTCCGTCGTGATCAGTGCCGCTCAGCCTGCCCCGTCGTGGTCAGCTACGGTTCGTCGCGACCGGCTGTGATCCGGCGCGAAGAAAAGCTGGTTTCGCCGGGACTTTCTTCGAAATCAGCGGGTGCGCGGGCAAGACACCCGATCCATACCATCGATTTTCACCCAAGCTGTGTCCGAAAACATTCGTTCACCCTGCTCAGAGCCTCTGAGATCTCGACAACGGCACATCCACGCCCATAGCGTCTCGCCCATGACAACCCCACCGGAGGACCGGCGGTTCCGGCGCGAGATGGCCGTGGCCCACAGGTCCGGATGGCATCTCATCGACTTGCTCAGCGCACTGCCCGAGCCAGGCGATTCACTGATGGTGACCATCCTGGGCGAACCCGTCGTCGTCTGCCGTAACGCAGCCGACGGAGAACTCGAGGCATTCCGGTGTCTGCGACGACCACGCGGCGCGCCACAGCCAGTCCGGTGCGTCATCCGGTACGGGATGATCTTCGTGAATCTCCAGCAGAGCGATCACGAAGAGGTTCCTGCCGACGCCCTGCGAACCGCCACCCCACAGAGCGCCTGAGACGGACCCCCGATTTACAGCAGACCGCCGGGCGCTCCCCCCGAACAGCGGCGCCACCGTGACCTGAACACGGTGGCGCCGCTGCGGTTTCCCGGCTCACCGGCACAGGGCCGGGCCGGAATGCCGATGCCGTTCACGGGGACGGCACGGCTGGGAAGGAAAGTCAGGAGACCATGAGCAGACGGCTTTCCACTCCGATGTACTCGCCGTTGACCCCGTCGGCGTCCGGAGAAGCGAGCAGTTTGACGTTCTTGGCCGCGGCGGCCACCAGCGGCGCATCGACCTGCGTCTGCCAGAGGGCTGCCGGTTGCGTGGCGCCGCGCAGCGAAACCCGCTGGCCCAGGGGTGAATTGAGAGTGACGACATTGCAGGTGATGCCGTGAAACGCCTCGTCACGGGCCATTCGGCTGACGAACCCCCGGAGCGCGGCCTCCGACGTGCTGCCGAACTGCCGGGCGGAGAGGCCGTCCTGAGCGGAGGTACAGAGAAAGATGATGCGCCCCTGGCCGCTCGCCCTGAGGGCGGGCACGGCCCTGCGGATCAGCCGGAAGGTGCCGATGATCCGGTTGTCCGCGACCGAGACGAACCGGTCGTCCCTGAGCATCAGATCGCACGACAGGTCGATGGAGGCGATGACGATGCCAACAGGTCCGTGCCGCTCCTCGACGAGAGCGAGCGCTCCGTCGATCTGGGACTCGTCCGTCACATCACACGCCACGGTCAGGTCCGGCCCCATGGGCGCTTCCGGACCGGAGTACAGCGCGGCGACGCTGTCGCCGCACTCTTGCAGCGCCTTCGTGATCCCCTGGCTCACCTCACTGTGACCATCAACGATGAGCACGGACCGCTGGGATGGCATTGCAAGTCCCCTACCTTTCGCGAATGCAGCAGACACTCTGCACTTTCCACCTGCGACTGGTCAGAGTCTGGCCGGAGCCGGCCCGTCTTTCCACGCAAAAGACCTGCAGATAATTGTGGACCCGCCACACAGCGGGCAGTTACGGGGGAAATATGACGCTCTCCACCCAGGAAACAGCAGCTCTGCGCACGCTGCTGGAGAGCCGCCGGGCGGCCATCGCGCCCGAGACGGTCGGCTATACGGAGCGAAGCGGAGCCGGGCGCCCGGTCAACGGGCTGAGCCAGGAGCAGATAGACGCACTGACACACAGGGCCCGGGGCACCTACGGGCGGCTCATCAACGGGCCCGAGCACCGACCCAATCCGGCATACCTCGGCGATCTCGCACGGTTACTGAGGATGACGGAGCAGGAGTGGACGACGCTGTACTGGCTGACGCGCCGCGAAGTCCCCGCCCCGCTCCACAACACCTCGGGCATGGAGGTCCCGGGGGCCTGGAAGGCTGTGGAGCTGATCCACGGCGTCATGGCCTATCTGGTCGACTCCGCATGGAATCTGATCACCTGCAACAAGGAGTACCGGGAGCTGTTCCCCGGTGGCGAGGCACCGCAGAACGCACTGATGTTCATGGCGGTCCACCCCGAACGGCACAGCGTACTGCTGGACTGGGAGCGGAGCTGGGCGCCCTTCGTGCTGGGCCAGTTGCGGCGGGCGACCCAGGAGCGCCCGGACAACAAGGATCTGGCTCGGATCGAGGAGTACGTACTGCACGATCCGGTGGCAGGTCCGCTGTACGAAGCAACTCCCTTCCTGGCGCTGCCATTTCCAGATGGGGCACAACGCCCAGTCTGTCACCCCCAGTTGGGCGAGGGAATGGTAAGCATATCCGCGGCGGAGCCAGTCACATCACCGGGCTCCCGGCTGATGCTGCTCACCTTCCGGCCCGGACCGCCGGGCGAACACCGCAGGAATGCGGACTTGCGTGCAGCGCACAACCTCATCGATCTATTGGACACCTGATGGACGATCACACGACGCCCCTCCGGGGTTAACGGGTGATCAGACTGCGGGACTTTCGTGAAAGATGGAACGCACTGGCGTACGTTGTTCGTACATGTAATCGAGCATTAATGGGAGCTGCCCATGCCCGCCTACGTCAGCCGTCCCGCGATCGTTCTGCCGGAGTTCGAGGTGAGCACCCGGGACATCATCGACGACATCGCGCGGAACCACCCGGACGACCCGCGACTGAAGGTGTACGAGCGGGTGATCGACAACCTCCAGGTGGACAAAAGGTACTTCGTGGCCCCGCTGGACTCGCCGGTCATCTCGGGGAACGCGGGGGTCACGGAGCGGGTGGGCACCGGCTTCGGCCACGCGGCACGAATGGGCGAGCAGGCCGCGCGGCAGGCCATGGCGCAGGCGGGTGTCGAGCCGTCGGAGATCGGCGCCATCGTCACGTCGCACGCCACCACCTGGGGCATTCCGGGACACGATGTGGTGCTCAGCAATGCCCTCGGACTGCCATTGCGGACCCGGCGCATCGCGCTGACCACGGTGGCCTGCGCCGGCGGAATCCAGGCGCTGATCCGTGCCTTACAGCTTGCCGCCGCCGAGCCGGGTACGAAGGTCCTCGTGGTCGTCTCCGAGGTGCTCAGCTCCATCTACAGCCACCGGGAGACGACGATCCAGAGCATGATCTACAAAGCGCTGTTCGGGGATTCCGCGGGCGCCTGCGTCGTCTCGACGACGCCTCCCGACGGGCCGGGAATCCGTATAGAGGATCCGGTGAGCGCGAACGCCTTCGAAATGCGGCTGCCCGATACCGAGGATCTGTACAGCGGGAAACTCGACACCACTGGGATCCACTTCGACAGCACGAAGGCGGGCCAGAAGGGCGCAGCGGATTCGATGCCCTCCGTCATCGACTGGCTGGACCACAAGGTGCCCGACTGGGCCCTCATCCATCCGGGAAGCCCCAGCATCATCACTGACGTCGCCAAGAGCCTCGGACTCACCGAGGAACATACCCGGCACTCACGCGCCGTTCTGGCCGAGATGGGGAATCTGGGCGGGGTCAGTGTCCTGGCGGTCCTGGACAAGCTGCACGCTGCGCCGCCCGCGCCGGGCGAGTCGGGCGTCGCGGTGGCTTTCGGGCCGGGATTCGTCACCGCGGCCCTGCGCTGTTCATGGTCGGCGCCGGCCGGAGACTGACGGAGCTCACAGCGGCTTCCGTGCCCGGACGCCCAGGACGACAGGGGTGGGCGCACCGTGCTCGGTGAACTCTTCCAGTACGAGTGCCGCGTTCAGGAAGGCCTGGAACAGGCGGGGCAGCGGCAGATGCCCCGCTCCCACCTTGTCCCGCAGGCCCTGGCCGGTCCAGGACTCCGTGGTCCAGCGGTTGTCGAGGTAGCCCGGCCTGAGCAGCACCGCGTCCGGGTCGCTCCGGTCGGCGAACCCGCCGCAGAAGCAGGGGTGGACACCGACGTGCACGAACACTCCGCCGGGGCGCAGAACCCTGGCGACCTCGTGGAGCACCGCCGGATAGCCGGGCATGCCGGTATGGACCATCACCGCGACGACCGCCGGAACCGCGCCGTCCAGGACGGGCAGCCGCGCGGCGTCGGCCTGCGCGACGGCCAGCCGGCCCCGGGCATGCCCCAGCATCCCGGCCGAGAGATCGACCCCGACCGGCGTCCAGCCGAGACCGCGCACCCGATCGGCATGGATGCCGGTGCCACAGCCCACCTCGAGGCAGACACCGCTTCCTCCGCCGAGGAGCCCCGCCAGCTGCCCGCCCAGGGCGCGGGGGTTGCCGTCGGAGGCCCCGGCGTCCCCGGCGCCCAGGAAATCCCGCTCGTACCAGTCGGCTATCCGGTCGTATGCCGCTTCCATGCGCGTACCCCTTCCGGCCGTTCCCGCTGGGAGTCGCCCTGTGCGGCGACCGATGTCGTTCCCTGCCCCGAGGCAACGGTCCTGCCCCCGATTCCGCCCCGGGCGCAATTGCCCTGCCACCCCTCCCCCACAGCCAACTCTCAGCCTTGAACAGCGGCTGACGGGGCGTCGCCACGGTGGCGGGCGCGGCCGGAAGCGGCCTTGTCGATCCTTCCACCCTCTTGACCGGGCACGGTCAGCTACCTGAGTGTGTGGTGGGCCCGGCCCGCACCCTTTCGCAGGAGGTAATCGTGAGACGTTGGAAGACTCGCGGCGTGGTCGCCGCAGTCGCGGCGCTGCTGTTCGCCGGAACAACAGCTCCGGCATCAGCCGCCTTGACAACGTTGTCCAACGCCGCCGCTCCACCGGGCGCACAGCTCGTCGCCGATCCCGCCGACTACGTGGACCCACTGATCGGTACCGGAAGCGGTGGCTCCACCGTGGGCGAGATCAACAACTTCCCCGGTCCCGCCACACCCTTCGGGATGATGCAGTTCTCGCCCGACACGGTCGGTTCGTACGCGGGCTACCAATACCACAGCGACACCCTGCGCGGGTTCAGCGTCGATCACGCGTCGGTCGGCTGCACCGCCTTCGGCGATGTGCCGATCCTGCCGGTGACGGGCGACATCGGCTCAGCGCCGTGGGACAGGACCGAGCACTTCTCCCACACCGACGAGAAGGCGGAGCCGGGGTACTACGCGGTCACCCTGGCCGACTCGAAGGTCCGCGCCGAGCTGACCGCGTCGACCCGCACCGGGCTCGCGGCGTTCACCTTCCCCAAGGGCGCAGACACGGCGCAGGTCCTGGTCAAGGGCGGCGCGAGTCTCGCGGGCGACAAGCAGGCCGATATGCACGTCGTCGGCGACCGGCAGGTCACCGGCTCCGCCACCACCGGGAACTTCTGCGGCAAGGGGAACGAGTACACCGTTCACTACGCCATCACCTTCGACCGCCCCTTCACCGCCCATGGCACCTGGGACGGCAAGACGGTGTCCGAGGGAAGTGACACGGTGGACGCGCCGAAGGCCGGCGCCTATCTGACCTTCGGCACGGTCGGGGCCGGCACCGTGCGCGCCAAGATCTCCATGTCGTACGTCTCGGTGGACGGCGCCAAGGCCAACATGGCGTCCGAGGTTCCCGGCTGGAGTCTCGACAAGCTGCGCGAGCAGACCCGTGACCGGTGGACGTCGGCGCTGCGCAAGGTCCGCGTCGCGGGCCGGGACGCCGGTCAGCTGAAGACGTTCTACACCTCGCTCTACCACTCACTGATGCACCCGAACACGTTCAATGACGTGGACGGGCGCTACATCGGCTTCGACGACAAGGTCCGCGAACTCCCCGAGGGCCGTACGCAGTACGCGAACTTCTCGGACTGGGACACTTATCGCTCACTCGCCCCGCTCCAGGCCATGCTCTGGCCCAAGGAGGCGAGCGACATGGCGCAGTCCCTGGTCAACGACGCCGTGCAGGGCGGCTGGTGGCCACGCTGGCCGTTCGCGAACGGCTACACGGGACAGATGACCGGTGACAACTCCGTGGCGCTCATCGCCAGTCTGTATGCGTACGGCGCCCGGGACTTCGACCTCAAGACGGCACTCAAGTACCTGGTCAAGGGTGCGACGACGGTGGACAGCACGCCCGGCGCCTACCACGAGCGCCCCGACATCGCGAACTACGTCAAGCGGGGCTACGCGCCGAACAACGATGCCTCACGCGGCGACCACCAGCGCGTCGGCGGCTCGGTGACGCTGGAGTGGGCGATCGACGACTTCTCCATCGCACAGCTCGCGACCGCGGCCGGGGACAGCAGGACGGCCCGGACGTTCACGCTCCGCAGCCAGAACTGGCAGAACATCCTCAATCCCGCGACCGACTACCTCCAGCCGCGCGGTGAGGACGGCCGCTTCCCCGACGGTCCTGGCTTCCAGCCACCGCCGGAGGGCAAGTTCGGCCAGGACGGCTTCGACGAGGGCAACGCCGCCCAGTACAACTGGCTCGTCCCGCAGAACACCGCGGGCCTGATCACCGCCATGGGTGGCCGTGACGCGGCGTCCCAGCGCCTGGACACGTTCTTCACCAAGCTCAACGCGGGCCCCAACGAGCCGTACATGTGGGCGGGGAACGAGATCGACTTCGGGGTGCCGTGGGTCTACGACTATCTCGGGCAGCCGTGGAAGACGCAGAAGGCCGTACGGGATGTGGCCACCTCGCTGTTCACCCCCACACCGGACGGCGAGCCGGGCAATGACGACCTGGGCGCCCAGTCGTCGTGGTACGTCTGGGCCGCGCTCGGTGTATATCCCTCGACGCCGGGCACATCCGATCTGGCCGTGCACAGCCCATTGTTCGAGCGGGCCGTGCTCGATCTGCCCGGCAAGGGCAGCGACCTGGACATCCGTGCCCCGAAGGCGTCGGCCGGCACTCCGTACGTCCACGATCTGAAGCTCGACGGCCGCGACTGGGAACGCACCTACCTGCCCAAGTCAGCGGCGTCCCGGGGCGGTCGGCTGGACTTCACCCTGTCCGGGACGCCCGACACCCACTGGGCGACATCGGCGGCGGCAGCGCCCCCGTCGTACCGCACGGGTGAACGGTCCTTCCTGGCGAACGCGACCCCCAACCAGGTCACCGCGGCGCCGGGTGGCGAAGGCGCCGACATCACGGTCGACGCGCAGCGCCTCGCCGGGCGGGACCAGAGCCTGACCGTGGCCGCTTCCCCGCCGAAGGGTCTGACGGTGTCCGCGACCACGAAGCAGCTCAAACTGGACAAGGGCACCGGTTCGGGGCGTGTCGGCCTGGCAGTCCAGGCGGGGCCGAAGACGCCCGATGGCTACTACGAGGTTCCGCTGACCGTACGGGGTTCCGGGAAGGGGAACACCGTACGGCTCTCCGCGATCGTGCTGGTGGCGGCGGACGGCAGTCCGGCTGCCGCGTACGACAACACCGGGCTCTCCGACGACGCGGACCACGGGCAGGCCGACTTCGACGGCGCGGGCAACAGCTACTCGCGGCAGGCGCTCGCCGCCGCCGGTCTGAAGGGCGGAGCCCGGATCGAAGCGTCGGGCACGTCGTTCGTGTGGCCGGCGGCTCCGCAGGGGCGCCCGGACAACGTGGTCGCGGGCGGCCAGACGCTCGATCTGTCCCGGAGCGCCAAGGACGCGAAGCGGCTGCTGTTCGTGGGATCGGCCACCAACGGGGATCACCAGGACAGCGCCGAGGTGACCTTCTCCGACGGCAGCACCGGCACCGCCGATCTCTCGTTCGGTGACTGGACTCTGCCGGGCGGCGGTTCGGATCCGGTCTTCGGGAACACGCTCGTAGCCCGCGCCGCACACCGGAACCAGTCGGGCGGCACCGGCGGCGCGGCGTACGTCTTCGCCACCGCGCCCTTCGAGATCCCGGACGGGAAGCAGATCAGGAGTGTGACGCTGCCGAAGAATCCGGAGTTGCACGTGTTCGCTGTCGGACTCGGCTGACAGCTTCGGCCGACGGGCCCTGCCTGTGGGGTGGGGCCCGTACCGTACGAAAGGGGAAGCGGAGGCCCTAGTGACCGCGGCGGTAGGCGCTGCCGTCTCTCGCCCGCGTCAGCAGGCCGGACACCACGAGGTAGCGGCGCAGCGCCGCACAGTCGTCGTGCACGGTGCGCAGTGCGTCGTTCACCTCGCGCTCGGTGTACTCCCGGCCGCGCTCGAACAGGGTCTCCGCCAAATGGCCGAGCAACTGCTCGCGTCGCGCGGCCTTACGGGGGATCGCTGTCAGGCGTCCCCGGGAGAACAGGGTCATGACCCTGTGCGAACCGCTGGATACGTTGTTGGACATGGACGGAAGCTTCCCCCGCCGGGCGGCAGCGGGCAATGCGTTTTCCGGCGTTACCGCCCTGTACCGGCCCGGGTTACGGACGGTACGCACCGGCGAGCAGTCTCTGCTCCTGCTGGGGTGTGTAGCCACGGCGGATGGGCGGTTCGCCGCGTTCGCGGTCCCAGGCCAGGACGTCCGCCGCGGTGACCTCCAGCGGTGTCGCCGTCAGACCGGCCGCCCGTGCCCGCGCAGGACTGCGTTGCTGCGTGGCCCAGTTGGGCCGGACAAGCGGGAACATCGGCTCGACACGCTCCGGAGTCACCGGCACGATCTCGACCTCGGTGCCGGCGGCTCGCGCGCACGTCTCGATCAGCCCGCCGAGTGTGGTGGGCTCGGCGGGCCCCACCGCGTGGAACACACCGGGCCGGTCGTCCGAGAGCAGGCGCACCACGAGGCGGGCCAAGTCCCGGGAGTCGATGACCTGTACGGGCTGAGCCGGGTCGGCGGGCAGGGCTACCCGCCCGCCGCGTGCGGCCCTGCGCACCCAGTAGGTGAAGGTGTCCGACGGGTCATGCGGTCCCGCGACCTTTCCGGGGCGCACGATGGTCGCGCGTGAGCCGTAGCGGGCAAGGGCATCGTCCTCACAGGCCACTTTGGCCGGTCCGTAGGTGTCATCGTCGAGCAGCTCAGTGGTCCGCTCCGGTGCACGACGCGGTGCGTCCTCGTTCGATCCGGGCTGGAGGCCGGAGCGCTCGTAAACCGCGTGACTCGAGATGAACAGGTACCTTCCGCACCGGTCCCCCAGCGCGTCCATGGCCTGGCACACATGGCGCGGGACATATCCGCTGACGTCCACGACCGAGTCCCAACGGCCGTCTGCCAGCGCCGTGCAGTCACCTGTGTCGCGGTCACCGATGAGCCGGGGCACGCCGGGGAACAGCCCCGTACCTGTCCTTCCCCGGCCGAACAAGGTCACTTCGGCCCCGCAGCGGAGGGCCTCCTCCACGATGGCGCGGCCCACGAACGACGTACCGCCGAGTACAAGAAGGTGCATGACTGCTCAGCGTATCGGCACCGCGGGACATGGGCGCCGGCCGCCTCAGGGGATATCTCCCTGCCAGTCCCACAGCCGTGCTCCCGGGGCTCGTGGGCCGTACCGCGCGTGGCCGCCGGGCCCGTGAGAGCCGATCTCGGTCGCGAGGGCGGCCCCGTCCGCGAGATGTGGGGCCTGCCAGCCGGTGACATCGAGCAGCAGGCCGTCGAGCGGCCCTCCCACCAGCTCCCGGTAGTCGCAGCCCGGCTGCGGGCCCGGATCGGGGTCGTCGTGGTCCGCGCCGTACACCCGGCGCCATGTCCGTTCACTCATATCAGCAGCATCCCAGCCACCACTGACAGTCCACCCGGTGTGGTGGTGCGAAGTCGTCGCGTTCCCGGCCGATGGCGGTGAACGCGCGGGGCTTGCCGTACCTGTTGCCGGGTCTTGACAGGAGCAGTCCGACCGGCCGACCGTTCGTCCATGACGGAACCGATCACCGGTGCCCTGCCGTGCTGTCGCGGGGCCGATGAAGCCGCCGTTCTCGGCGGACCGCACCGCTCCCGCGTGGACGGCGCCAAGTGAGCGCGTGCTGCGGCCCCGACCGGGCAGCGGCTGCGGCGGTCGCCTGCGCGGTGCCGTCTGCGCCTCCGCCGGCTGACTTCGCCGTACCGGAGCGCCGCCCCGCCGAAGTGCTGCGCGGCATGGTGGCCGTCTCGGGCGGACCGTTCCTGATGGGCGGGGACGACGCCGACGCGTTCCCCGCCGACGGCGAGGGACCTGTCAGAGAGGTGGCCGTCGGGGCGTTCCACATCGACGCGACATGCGTCACCAACGGGAGGTTCGCCGCTTTCGTCAAGGCCACCGGGTACCGCACCGAGGCCGAACTCATCGGCTGGTCCTATGTGTTCGGCTCCTCCGTCCCCCCTCAGGCGCGCCACGCGGTCCTCCCGGGCACTGTCCCCGGGGCGCCCTGGTGGCGGGCGGTCGCCGGTGCGCACTGGCGCGCTCCCGAAGGCCCCGGCTCGTCGGCCGGTGACCGACGGGGCCACCCGGTGGTGCATATGTCCTGGAACGACGCGAACGCCTACGCACGCTGGGCGGGCAAGCGGCTGCCCACCGAGGCCGAGTGGGAGAAAGCCGCCCGCGGCGGGCTGGTGCGGGCCCGTTTCCCGTGGGGCGACGAACTGACCCCGCGTGGCAGGCAGCGCTGCAATATCTGGCAGGGCGACTTCCCCGTTCGCGACGCCCGTGGCTTCACCGGCACCGCACCGGCCACCGCCTACTCCCCCAACGGGTACGGGCTCTACAACACTTCGGGCAATGTGTGGGAATGGTGCGCCGACCGGTTCAGCCCGGACTGGCACTTCGCCGACCACCGGGAGACACGGTCCGACCCCACCGGTCCGCCCACCGGTGGGAACCGGGTGCTGCGCGGTGGTTCGTACCTCTGCCACCGTTCGTACTGCAACCGATACCGGGTCGCTGCCCGTACCTCGAACACGCCCGACAGCACGACGGGGCACGGCGGGTTCCGCTGCGCGCTCTGAGCGATGGCGGCGCGTGCCGGCCGCCCGGTCAGGCGGCCCGGCGCTCCTCGCCGGCCCCGACCGGCACGTCGAGGGTGCGGGCGAGGCCGACCACCCCCTCGTCGAGACGCTGCAGATGGCGCAGTACGCGGTAGGTGACCGTGCCCGACCGCAGTACCTCGGACGAACCGCTCTCCAGCATCGCGGCGATGCTGGCACCCGACTCGACCTCACCGACGGCGTTCTCGTCCGCCAGCTGTGCCGCGATCACGTCGATGTTGTGCGCGATACGCTCGCCGGACCTCTCCAGGCGCGGGTCGGCAGCGATGGTCTTGCTGTACGGCACCAGTTCGGCCGTGGCGGCGAGCGAACGCGCGTGGTAGGCGCAGGTCTCCAGCACCGCCACCAGGTAGCGGGCAGTCTGCCGCCGTACCCGCAGCGGGGTGATCGGGTGCGTCAGCGGCCGGGTGGAGCGGCGCAGGTCGTCCAGGGCCGTATCCAGATCGCGTGCCATGTCGAGGAGGTCGACCGGAGGGCCACCGCTGAGCTGGGACACCGCGGCGGATGCGACGTCCCGCAGCCGGGACAGCACCGTGGCGAGCTCCTCGTCGGTGCGCCTGTCGGTGTGCACGGGGAGCACCAGGACGGCCGCGATGACCCCGCAGGCGGCGCCCAGGGCTGTCTCCTCGATCCGCAGCACCAGCACGGAGAGGCTGTAGGTGTGGAGCAGCGTGTAGAGCAGCCCCAGCATCGCCGTGACGAAGAATGACATCAGGGCGTAGGAGAGGGGGGCGGTGAAGAACATGCCGAAGATGAAGAGCAGCACCAGGGCGAACGCGGTCCAGGTGTGGTTGCCGACGAGTCCCGCGAGACCCACACCGGCGATGACGCCGAGGACCGTGCCGAGCAGCCTCCGATAGCCCTTGACGAGGATCTCGCCGGTGGACGCGGTGTTGAGGAAGACCACCCAGCAGGTTAGCACCGCCCAGTACCAGCGCTGGCTGGAGAGGAACTCACCGCCGACGATGGCCAGCATCGAGCCGACCGCGACCTGGAACGCGGCCCTGGTGGTGCGCCGCTGAAGCCCTGTGCGGTCCTCCTCGGTCTCTTCGGCCCGCACGGTGGCCGCTACGTCCTCGGCCTCGAACTCCTCGCGCGAGCGGGTGGTCTCCGGGGTGTCGTCCGACTCGTCCTGCGGTCCGTCGAGCGCCAGCCGCAGCCCCAGGACTGAGCGCGCGGCCTCACCGAGTCCGCGGAACACGTCCTGTACGGCGAGGGAGGCGGGCGGCAGATTCTTCTCGTCGCGGTAGCCGAGCAACCTGTTGCGCAGATGGGCAAGGGCCGTGCCCCGCTCGTCGGGGGCCAGCCGGCCCACCAGCAGGTGCAGTGCGTTCAGGTCCCTGCGCAGGCGGGCCGTGATGTCGTCGGCGCCGTCGGTGCTCCCGGCGCTGCTGCCGGACTGGACACGGCTCGCGGCGGCGGGGGCCGGTGCGTTGGGCAGGTGCAGGGTGAGGGTGTCCGCCCGTTCGGCGCTGCGCGCGTTCAGCAGCAGCATTCCGAGTCGCTCCGCGGCGATCTCCGCGTCCGCGATCCTGCGCTGCACCAGCGCCGCCGTGGCCGCGTCCCGGGTGCCGGATTCCAGCTGACCCTGGATCATCAGCGCCGTCTCGTGCAGCCGCGCGGTTCGCCTGCGCAGCTCGTCGAGAACCTTGTCCAGCTGTTCGGGGGTGGCGTCCAGGAGCGCTGTCTGAGTGGCGACGAGCTGGGCGAGCCGAGCCCTGAAGGCCCCCCTCAGCCGGCCGAGGGTCCGTTCAGGGGTCTCCGGCACGACGGCGAACCGTACGACCGCGCTGCTCACGAAGGCGATGGTCAGTGTCAGGTACAGCTGGGGCAGGGTGGCGACGGTGGCGTGCACGAACAGCGAGACGAAGTAGACCTGGAACCCGATCAGGCCGAGCGATGTGCCGCGATCACCGAAGCGGCGGGAGTAGACGGCACCGAAGATCAGCAGCACGAAGAAGAGGTCGCCTGCGACGATGCGGGTGTTGAGCAGCGCACCCAGTGACATCGACGTGAGGGCGACGGGCAGGCCGAGTCCGAGCGTGATGGCCTGGCTGCGCACCTCCTTCTCCCTGATCGCGAAGGTGGACACCATGGCGGCCATCGCTCCGGCGACAAGGAGAGTGACCGGCGTGTGGAACAGCGCGAGCACGACGAGGGCGAGTCCGATCGCCGCGACGGTCCGCAGCCCCGCCATCAGTCGCAGAAATCCCGGGTCGGATGCCGCGTAGCGGTCCCAGGTTCCGGTCCGTGTCCGCCGTGTTGCTGCCATCGCGCTGCCGTACTCCCCTGTTCTCCGGCCCTGATCCGGTTTCGTCCCCCAGCATCGCACGGCCGGGTTCTTCAGTATCCGAGCAGGTCAGGGGCGGGTTGGATCGGGCAGGCCGGGCACACCGCCAGGTCCGGCCGCCGAACGCGACCTCAGGTGGCCGGCGCCTGAGCGGACCGCCCATCCGAAGACCGCCAGCGATACGGCTCCCACTGTCACGGAGTCGTACGGTGCCGGCAGCCGGCCCGACCCGCCGAAGCTGCCGAGCCACGACAGCAGCGTCAGGGCTGCCAGATAGAAGACCAGCCAGGCTCCGTGCCGCAGCTCGTCGAGGGGGGCAGGCCCGTCCGTGCCGCGCCGCAGCATCAGGAACAGCGGAACGCCGACGAGCACCAGCGGCAGCGCCAGGCGCAGATCGTGCCAGCCGGACCAGAATACGAACTCGCCGGCCACCATGAAACTGACCGGGGCGATCCAGCGCACTCCGGGCACCTGGCCGTCCGCGCGCGTCACTCCCCGCTCACGGTCGTGTGCCCGGAACACGGCGGCGGCGACCCCCGATGCCGCGTAGATGAGCAGATACATGTCGCCCATGACACTCACGATGTCCTGCCAGCCGCCGAACGGCAGCATGAAGACGATGATGACCGCGAGATTGAGCAGCAGCGCCCGGTGCGCCATACCGGACCTGGGATCGATCCGCATGAAGAAGCGGGGCAGCAAGCCGTTCTTGGCCAGTGCGTAGGTGTGCCGCGCGTCGATGGCCACGCCGACGTACGCCGAACCGCCCGGTGAGAGCACGGCGTCCGCGTAGAGCAGGGTCGCGAGCCAGTGCAGATTGAGCACCAGGGCGAGCTGGCCGAACGGTGACTCGAAGTTGACACCGTGCCAGCCGTGTCCCAGCAGGGAGTCGGGGACGGTGAAGAGGAACGCCAGCTGGAGCGCGAGGTAGACGAGGACGGCCAGGCCGATGCCGGTGAGTACGGCGGCGGGTACGGTCCGGCGCGGGTTGCGGGCCTCACCCGAGAAGTCGAGAGGCGCCTGGAAGCCGTTGACGGAGTAGACGATGCCGCCGCCAGCGAGGGCGGTGAGGCAGGCCGCGTACCCGTAGGGTGCGAAACCACCGTGGTCGGTGAGGCGACCGGAGTGGGTGCCGGAGAGGAAGAGGGCGATCACCGTGACGACGGGGATGACGACCTTGAGCAGCGACACCAGATTGTTCAGACGGGCGAAGACACGCACCGCGAACCAGTTGAGCACGGTGAGCAGCACGCTCAGCGCGGCGGCGACGCCGAGGCCGGTCGCGGTGAGTCTGCTTCCGCTGTAGAGGCCCGGCACGTAGTGCGCGGCGTACTGCATGATGGCGCTGATCTCCGCGGCCGTGCCACCGACCGACAGCAGAACGGACCAGCCGATCACCGTGCCGACGAGTCGCCCGCTGGCGTACAGCGGCCAGCGCACGGTGCCGCCGCCCTCCGGGCGCGTCGCCCCGAGTTCCACCATCACCAGGGCCACCAGGGCGCAGAGCAGCCCGGCCCCGATCCAGGAAAGCAGGGCGGCGGGCCCGGCGGTCTGGGCGGCGTAGAGAGCGGCGAACAGCCAGCCGGACCCGAGGATGTTGGAGAAGCCGATCGCGGTCAGGCCCCAGAAGCCGAGGTCCTTGCGCAGCCGGTGTTCCTGCGCGAGTGCCGCCGGGACGGAACCTGCCTCCGGTGGCTGATTCTGCGGCACGTGACACGTCTCCTCGGGCTGGTGCGTGACTCAGGACTCCTTATGGGTGCCCAGCGTGCCACGCGTTACCGCGGTCACCGCCGGGAAACTGCCGCGCGGCGCGGTCAGTGCTCCAGGGCCGGTGCCGTCTCCGGTGCCGTGGCGTCCGCCGGCGCTCCGGCCGAGACCAGTTCCACCCAGGCCTCGGCCAGCACACGATGGCCGAACGGCGTGGGGTGCACGCCGTCCCCGGCGATATGGGCGGCTCCGCCCGCACTCCGGGCGGCCTGGTTGAGCAGGCCGTCGGCTGCGAGCAGTGCGGCGCCGAACTCCTCGGCGAGCCTGCGTACCACGTGGATCCGCGGGTCGAGATCCTCCCGCCAGGCCCACTGTTCCGACGAGACCGGCACCAGGAAGGGCTCGATGAGGAGGAGTTGGGCGCCGCTGCTTTCCCGTACCCGGGTCAGGATGTCGCGGTAGTCGTGCTCGTACGACTCGATGGTGGTGACGAGTCCCCCGTCGTAGCGGCGCCAGGTGTCGTTGACCCCGATCATGACGGACAGCAGGTCGGGCGCGAGCGTGACGGCGTCCTCGTGCCAGCGGGCACGCAGGTCGGCGATGCGGTCGCCGCTGACGCCGCGGTTGATGAAGGTGAGGTCGCTGTCGGGGTGGAGTGTCCGCATCAGCTCGACGCTCATTCCGGCATATCCGTGGCCGAGTTCGTGCGTGGGGTGGATCACACGGTCCGCGTCGGTGATGCTGTCGCCCTGGAAGAGAACCGTGGCGCGGCTGGGCAGCTGAAGGGGCACTGGGACTCCGTGGAAGCGGTGTATGCGTCGGACCTGCCTGGATGGCCGGGTCCGCAGCAACGTACTAGGTGTATTGGCCCGGAGCGTTGTTCACGCGGTTGATGGACGGGTGTCCGCAAAGTCGCGTCGTCGCCCGGAGGGCGGGCGCGCGGCGTCCGCTGCGGCCGTCCCGCGTAGCCGGGGGCTCAGTCCTGGGCAGGGAGCAACGGCCCGAATTCGTCTCCGGCGAGAGACTGCAGAAGAAATACCGGAGGACCGAGAAGAAGGGGAGACGAAAAAGGGAATCCACGGGGTGGGGGCCACAAGTGCGGCGAGGGAATCACAGGCGGGACCGGACTTTCCGTTGTCCGGCCGACCGGATCAGTATGGATACATCTGTGCGCGCCGAGCACGGTGCGGAATGGCGCGGCCGCCGAGAACTTGCAGATACTCTCGCGCGAGCCGGCTCATGCGCTCAGGCGCTGATCACTTGCCTCAGAAGACGAACGGTCCGGGCGACTGGGCCGTCGTGGCATTGCAGTTGACCGTAACGCCGAAGATCGTCATCGACAGCGCTGTACCGCCGGTGTACGAGTCGAGGCTGTCGCCCGCGGCGACCGTACCGGTCAGTGGCCCGATGGTGACGGCGGAGCCCGCCGGGAGGTCCGGGTTCCTCGCGCCCGTGAACACCGTGGTGCCGCTGCCGTTCTTCGCGAGGGCGAGTGTCGCGTCCATGGAGTCCTGGGCGACGTGGACGGGGGTGGTCACTGCGGACGTCAGCGTGATCGTCGCGGCTGTGCCGCTCTGAGTGGCGGCCAATGTGGCCGAACCGCCGCCCCAGGTACCACAGTCGTACGTGGCCGTAGCCGTCTGCGGCGTGACGGCCGACGCGGAGGAGGTGAAGCCGAGTCCCACCACCGCCGCCGCTCCGACGGCGACCGCCGCGCGCAGGACTGCTCTGCCGCTTCTGCTTCCGTGCCTCATGTGTGTGTCTTCCTTCCAATTGGTTGGCCATCAGATCTTCAGGTGACCGACACCCGTCCCGTTTCTCCCGTGGGCTTCACTCCTGGGCACTCGGCCGGATCCTCGGCATGCTTCCCGCTCAGGATCCGGCGGGAATTTCCGACCACCCTGCCGAAGACCGGAGTGCTCACAGATTTCACGCGGACTACGCATCGCAACATCACCGATATCCGATACCGGCCCTGCCGAAGTCATCTGACGGGCCGTCGGATGTCGTTGTTCATTGATGCGCGGGAGGCAAGTGATTTCAAGGGATACGGCCTTGATTCTTAACAGCCCCTCACGCACCACGGGACTCAGAACAAGCCACGTCCGTGCTCGGCCTGTCCATCCGGCGAAAACGGACGGCATGACCGGGCACCCCGACGGAAGACCCCCCACTGCCATCGACGCCCGCCGCTTCGAAAGCTGCCCTCCCGTCCGCCGCGGCTGGAGGCGACCGAAGGGCGAGACCGGTCCGGGACGCCGTTGGTGGCGGATCCGGGGCAACGTCCCCCATTACCCCAGGTCCAGGCATCATTGCAGGTCAAGGCGGGTGGCGTAACAAAAGCGAAACATCTGGCCCTTAGTTTGGGTGACCGACGGTGAACGTCACCGCCAGGCCCTGCCCCTGAGCGGTGGCGTACGGGAGGAACAGGAGCGGCCCGCATGGAACACATCTCGGCGGCGTCCTCCGAGCGCTCCCCGGCGCGGCGCGCCGACCGGGCGCGTAACGTCGCGGAGGTGCTGCGGCAGCAGGCCGCTGCGGGCCTGTACCCCGACGGGTTCCTGCCGGACGAGCGCTTGCTCGCGGCGGATTTCGCTGTCTCCCGCAACACCGTCCGCCAGGCCCTGCAGATCCTGCGGGACGAAGGCCTCGTCGAACGCCGGCGGGGTGTGGGAACGGTCCTGCTCAACCGCAAGCACTCTCATCCACTGGAACGGCTGGCCGGACTGGCCGAGACACTGCGGTCGCACGGCACGGTGGACAACGAGGTCAGAGCCGGCGGCACTGTCGTACCGCCCTCGCAGGTCGCCCGACGGCTGTCGGTGCCGGAAGGCGAACCGGTGGTGCGACTTGAGCGCCTGCGCAGGCTGGACGGTACGCCGCTGTCCCTGGACCTCACCTATCTGCCGGTCGATATCGGCCTTCCGCTGCTGGACCTGGACCTGGAGAACCAGGATGTGTTCGCCCTGATCGAGCAGACCTGCGGACAGCGGCTCGGCGCCGCGGAAGTGACGGTCCAGGCCGTCAACGCCGACCCCCACACCGCCCGGATCCTGGCAGCACCCCCGGGGACCGCGCTCTTCGCCGTGGAGCGGCTCAGCAGGCTCGCCGACGGCCGGCCTGTCGACCTGGAATTCCTCTCCGTGCGCGGCGACCGGCTCTCGCTCCAGGCCGATCTGCACCGCGGCGGGCCTGACGCCGGCTGATTCGCCCCCTCCCCTTGCTTCGCTCCGCGTTTCGTTGCTCATTCCTTTCCTCACGCCCCCGGCCAGATCCTCAGCTCCGCCTCACACACGGGTCTGCCATCCGCGGCCGCGGCCCGCCCCGGCCCCTCTCCCCCGTCCGCGATCGGCAGCCGTATCGTCCGGTTGCCCTCATCCCCCTGTCCGCGCCGCGCCGCGGGCACTCGACATGCCTGCCGACCTGGAGGGTTCCTTGACCCGTTGCCCGGCCCTTCCAGTCCCCATCAGGCCCCGGCCCGGCCGCGCGGCCGGCGGCCCGACGGCCGCACCGCGCGCGACCGTCGTCGTCATGTGTCTGTGCGTCACCCTCGTGGTGGGCATGGTCTCGGCGGTCAACCTGGCGATTCCATCGCTGTCGGCCGGCTCGCTGCACCCGTCGGCGGCGGCTGTGCTCTGGGTGGTGGACGGCTACGTGGCCGTCTTCGCGTGCCTGGTTGTGCCTGCCGGCGCGGTGGCCGACCGCATGGGCCGCAAGGGGGTGCTCCTCACCGGCCTGGCCCTGTTCACCCTGGGCTGCGCACTCGCCGCCGCCTCACCCGGTGTGGGCGTGCTGATCGCCGGACGGATGCTCAGCGGAGTGGGAGCCGCAGCCGTACTGCCCACCACCCTGGCGCTCATGGTCGCCGGCGCACCCGAGAGCGGGAGGTCGCGCCCCATCGCACTGTGGGCCTCCATGACAGGACTGGCCGCCGTGCTCGGCAACGTCGGCGGCGGAGCAGCGATCCAGAGCGGCTCCTGGCGCTCGCTGTTCCTGTACGCGGCGCCCTTGTCACTCGTTGCCCTGCTGCTCGCCGCACTCGTCGCCCCCGCGTCGCCGCGTCTCGCCCGTCCGGTCGGCCCGGTCAGCGCGATGCTGTTGACCCTGGGGTTCCTGGCCCTGCTCTTCGGTATCGTCTCCGGACCGGAACGGGGCTGGGGCAGCGTGCAGGTCCTGGGCCCTTTCGCGGCCGCAGCCGCCCTGCTGGCGCTCTGGACCGTCCACGAACTGCGCGCGGCGCATCCGATCCTGGACCCGAGGCTTCTCACCAGACCGTCGGTGCGGGCGGGAGCCGTGGGCATGGTGTCCGTATTCCTCGGCATGTTCGGTCTGTTCTATCTGAACGGCCAGTACCTCCAGTACGTGAAGGGCTACTCGGCCCTCGGCGCCGGGATCCGCCTGCTGCCCATGGCCGCGGCCCTGCTGCTGGCCCCGCGCTGTGCGACGGCGCTCCGGCACCGTCTGCACAGCCGGACAGTCATCAGCCTCGGGCTGCTCGTGCTTGCGTGCGGACTGTGCACCGTCTCGCGGGTCGGCCCGGGTACCCCTTACGCGGTGTACGCGTTCGCTGCCGGACTGACCGCCGCCGGGTGCGGGCTCGCAACGCCCCTGCTCTCCGAAACACTCATGTCGGCCCTGCCACCGGACCGGGCAGGGCTCGGTTCGGGGCTGCAGAGTCTGACCCGCGAACTGGGCAGCGCACTCGGCGTTGCCCTGACCGGCACCCTGATCACCGCGGGCTTCACGGCCCGGCTCCCCGCGCCGCTGCGGGGCACCGGCGCGCCCACCACGGTGGCCGGAGCTGAGGCCATGACTCACGGCCCGGCGATGCACCGGGCCGTGATCACCGCCTTCACGGACTCGCTCGGCACCAGCATGCTGGTGCTGGCCGGACTCGTGCTCGCCGCGGGCGCTCTCGTCCTGGCCTGGCTGCCGGTGGAATCACGCGAAAGCACCTGACCCACGGGAACCAGCGCTCCTCGCCTCAGTGGGCCGCGCTGCGATGAGTTCCGGTCCGCGCGAGAGTCAGTACAGATGCAGAAGCGACATCACGACGACCGATGGAGAGACCCATGCCCCGGATCACCCCGAACCTCTGGTTCGACACGGAGGGCGAGGAGGCCGCCGCGTTCTACGTGTCGGTGTTCCCACACTCGGAGATCAAGAACGTCACGCATTACACCGCGGCCGGCCCCCGGCCCGCGGGCACCGTACTGACCGTCGGCTTCGTCCTGGACGGCCAGGAGTACACCGCGATCAACGGCGGCCCCGATTTCCCGTTCACCGAGGCGGTTTCGCTGCTGGTCAACTGCGCCGACCAGGAAGAGATCGACTACTACTGGGCCAAGCTGAGCGAGGGCGGCCAGGAGGGGCCGTGCGGCTGGCTCAAGGACAAGTACGGCGTGTCCTGGCAGATCGCTCCCGTGGCGCTGCACGAGTTCCTGAACGACCCCGATCCGGCACGCGGCGAGCGGGCGATGAAGGCCGTGTACTCCATGAAGAAGCTGGATCTGGCAGCGATCCGCGCTGCTGCCGACCAGGCCTAGGCCAAACCCGGGCGGTCCGCCGAAGCCGGGACGTCCGTGGCGCACCCCGGCTCGGTATGCCCCGGTACGGCCGGTGGCACCGCGTCACGCCGCTGCGCCGACCGGAAGCGCTGCTGGTAGGTGCGCGGAGACACCCCGAGACGTGACACGAAAGCCCTGCGCAGTGTCTCCGCGCTGCGGTAACCGGCCCGCACCGCTGTCTCACCGATGGTGTGCCCCGCGTCCAGCGCACGTTTCGCGGTGTCAAAACGCACCGACTCGACGTAGCGCGCGGGCGTGGTGCCGACTTCCTCGCGGAAGAGCCTGGTCAGATGGCGTGGGCTCAGGGCCGCCCGCGCCGCGAGTTCAGCGATGGAGTGTCCGGCCGCCGGATCGGCAAGCACCGCGTCGAACACCGCACGCAGCGCCGACGTCTGCGGCCTCGGGCCCTGAAGGGCCGGAGAGAACTGGGACTGGTCACCCGGCCGCTGGAGGAACACGACCAGCGAGCGGGCCACCTGTCGGGCCATGTCCTCACCGTGGTCGTCCTCCAGCAGTGCCAGCGCCAGATCGATACCCGCCGTGACGCCGGCCGAGCTGAACAGCGTGCCGTCGCGCACGAAGATGGCATCGGGCTCGACGGCGATCGCGGGATAGGCGCTGCGGAGCAGTTCGGTGTGGCGCCAGTGGGTGGTGGCACGGTGTCCGTCCAGGAGACCGGCCTCGGCCAGGATGAAGGCTCCCGTGCAGATCGAGCAGACCCGGCCGGAACGGTCGGCCAACGCGGCGACGGCATCGCGCAGCGCGTGGCTGATCGGGTAGGTCGGGAGCGCGTCCCCGCCCATGACGAGCAGCGTGTCGTAGCCCAGGCCGCTCCGGGCGGCGTCGGTGTCGACGGGGATCCGCATACCGGTCGACGAGAGAACTTCGCCGCCGCCCGGCGCGCACAGTTCCAGCGCGTAGTCGGCGCCCAACTGGTTCGCTTCGCTGAAGACCTCGCTGGGGCCGGCGACATCGAGGAGTTTCACGCCGTTGAAGACGACGACCCCCACCCGGTGCGGGCGGCGGGTCCCGACGACGGTCATAGGAGCTCCTCGGGAGGGATCTGCGTCCGGATTCGTGTGGAGTGTGGCCGGCCTCGGGGAGCACGACACCCCTGGCCGGCCCCACGCTATAGGTACCGAAGCAAGCGGCCGACACCGACGGAGACCACGATGACCGAGACGATCGCGGGGATCACCATCCCCGACACCGCACTGGCCCAGGAGGCCACCGAGCTGGTCCGCGAGGCCGCCGGTCCGCTGCTTTTCGACCACTCGCGGCGAGTGTTCCTCTTCGGCTCCCTCAAGGGGATGCAGCGGGGGCTCTCACCGGACCCCGAGCTGCTCTATGTGGGGTCGATGTTCCACGACCTGGGGCTGACCGAGCGCTACCGGCGTACCGATCAGCGGTTCGAGGTGGACGGGGCCGATCTCGCCCGGGACTTCCTGCTGGAACACGGCCGCAGCGAGACGGAGGCACGCGCGGTGTGGCTCTCCATCGCCCTGCACACCACACCTGGGATCCCCGAGCACCTCGACCCGGAGATCGCTCTTGTCACTGCGGGCGTGGAGACGGACGTCCTCGGTCTTGGCCTCGACGAGATCGCCCCAGGGCAGATCGCGGCAGTCACCGACGCCCACCAGCGGCCCGACTTCAAGCGGCGCATCCTGAAGGCCTTCACCGACGGGATGAAGAACCGCCCCGACACCACCTTCGGCACCATGAACGACGATGTGCTCGCCCACTTCGTGCCGGGCTTCACCCGGCAGGACTTCGTGGACATCATCCAGAACTCCGCATGGCCCGAATAGGTGTCTGGCACTGAAGCCCCAGCCGCTGCCGGGGGCCGGCCGTCCCCGTAACCTGACGCGCATGAGTGGCGAGAAGGACCTGCGGAAACTGCTGAGTGGTATGCGCCCGGAACTCAATCCGGGCTGCTACGTCTTCACGACTGTCGCTCCGTCGGCACCTGTCCCTCCGGGACTGGACCCAGTTGTCACGGTCCGGGAGCGGGAGGGTCTCACTCTCGTCGTCGCTCAGAAGGACGCCGACGCCGCTGGACTGGCGTACGACTACGCGGCGGGCTGGATCACCCTGCGCGTCCACTCGGCTCTGGAGGCTGTCGGGCTGACCGCAGCTGTGGCCCGGGAACTCGCCGAGTACGGGCTGAGCTGCAATGTGGTGGCGGGTTTCCATCACGACCACCTGTTTGTGCCGCTGGACCGGGCCGAGGAGGCCGTCACCGTGCTGACCGGGCTCGCCCGACGCTCCGGCTGACACACCGCCGCTGCGGCCCCTGCCCGGTGCGGCTGCACCGGGCAGGGGCCGCAGCGGGCTCAGGCCACCGGCGGACGCCGGTAGGAACGTCCGGGGCCGCGGGCCATCGAGTATCCGGCGACACCTGCGAGCGCGCCGAGGACTCCGCCGCCCACCGTCCAGATCCAGCGGTCGGACCACCAGCCGGACGACCAGCCGTCCTCCGGTTCGGCAGCGGTACCCGCAGGCGTCGGTGTGTCCGGCGCACCGGCGTCGTCCGAGGGGGATGTCGCGGACGGTGAAGCGTCGGGCGCTGTGACAGCGGTCAGCGGCGCGGAGAGCGAACCGCCCACGGCGTGTGATCCGCCGCCGTCGGACGATGTGGCCACCACATCGGCCTGCACCGGCAGCCCGAGGTCCTCCTGAGGAAGGTCGAGGACCGTAAGCCGGATGTAGTAGCTGCCCGGCAGCGGGTCGTTGGCCCAGGGTTCCGCCCAGGACCGGACCGTACGCAGATGGCAGGTCATGGTGACGGATGCGGCATCGTCCGGCGCCACCCGGGTCTGGCTGCCGTAACGGCACGACTGCCGCCTGCGCAGCCCGTCGTAGACGTCGAGCTGCCAGGTCGAGGCGCCGTGGCGCACCGATTCCGGCAGTTTCACCGTGGCGTCGACCGTGGCCGACTGGCCCGCGTCGGCGGGGAAGACCCAGTACAGGTAGTCGCCTGTCGAGGCGCTCGCGGTGGCGTGCTGCCCCTGCCGGACGGCCGTCGCCGTACGGAATGACGTGCCGGCCTGGGAGGGGGCGCCCCCGCCGTCCGGCGAGGAGGACGACGAGGGGGAAGGGGACTCCGAGTCGGCGGCGGCGGCGCCCGCCCCGCCGATGAGAGCCAGACCGGAGAGCGCGGCCAGTGAGAGTGTCCGGGCGATACGCATCAGCTGTTCCTCCCGGCAAGACGCAAGCGTGAGATCCAGCCCCACAGCACACCCGAGACCAGGCCGGTGAGCGCGAGGACACCGAGCAGCCACCAGCCCCGGCCGAGCCCGAAGGCGGCCACGTCGGAGGCGTCGTCGGGGGCATCCACGACGGCGATGTTCAGTTCGACGGGCAGACCGGGCGTGGACTTGACCGACGCCGGCGCCGAGAAGGAGTTGCTGACCTGGAGGCAGACCGTCTCCGCAGCGCTCTGTGCGTCGTCCGGATCGACGGACGGCTTCGGGTAACGCAGGCCGGTGGAGATGGCGTCGGTGCGCCCGGTGCCCGATTCCTGCCCCCGCACGATCTCCCGCCCGTGGACGGTCAGCGCCCGGAGCAGTACACCGTAGTCGTTGTTGACGGCCCGGTCGGCGGCGACGCTGACGGAGGCGCGCAGCTCCTGGCCGGGGCGGACGTCCACCCGGTACCAGCGGTGCTCGGCGAACCTTTCCCGGTCGCTGTAGAGCCCGGCCTTCAGCTGGGGGGCGTTCGTACAGGTGTCCGCCCCCTCGGTGGCCACGGGTGTGGCGACCGGGTCCGCCGCGCGGTCCACCAACTGTGTGACGCGGCCGGAGAGTTCATTGGTGTGGCGTACGGAGGTGTACGTTCCGCCGGTGGCCTCGGCGATGCAGGTCAGCTGCTTGCGGGTCTTGGCGTCGGGCACCAGGCCCAGTGTGTCGATCACGAGGTGGATGCCCTGGGCCGCGATGTCACGTGCCACCACACACGGGTCCAGCGGCGCGCAGGTGTCCTCGCCGTCGCTGATGAGCACGATACGGCGGGTGGCCTCGCCGCCCTTGAGATCCCGTGCCGCGGCCTGGAGGGCGGGTCCGATCGGTGTCCAGCCGGTGGGCGCGAGCGTGGCCACCGCCGTCTTGGCCTCGGTCCGGTCGAGTTCTCCGACCGGGTAGAGCTGCCGGGTGTCCTTGCACCCGGTCTTCCTGTCGTCGCCGGGGTAGTCGGCCCCCAGCGTGCGTATGCCCAGCTGCACTTGCGCGGGCACCCCGTCGAGCACTTCGTTGAAGGCCTGCTTCGCCGCGGTCATCCGCGAGCCGCCGTCGATGTCACGCGTCCGCATCGACCCGCTGACGTCGAGCACCAACTCGACCTTGGGTGAAGGTTTTCCGGACGGTTCGTCGGCAGCGGCGGCGCCGGTGGGGAAGGTTCCGACGACCAAGGCGGCCAGAAGTGCGCACACTCCGGTCGCCAGCCGTTTTCTCATGATCATCACCGGATGGTACGGAGCCTGCCCCCATATCTCCAAAACGGTTCCCGGGGCGGGGAGTTCGGGCCGCACACGCCGTACGCCGAATCCGTACGAGTCCCCGGAACCCGCGCGAACCGGTGAGGGGTCCTTGCACTGTTGGGCGTCCGATGAGGTCGCCCGCCCAGGTGCTGTGCACCGCAGGACGCCGGAGAGTCCAGGATGGGGGTCCCCCTGGTCCTCAAGGCCTTGGGGGAGGAGCTGCCTGGGCTCTCGGCGACGCCGCGAGCCGCGGTGCCTGACCACCCGACGCGGGCGGGCACAGTGCAAGAACCCCCTCATTAGGCCAGGTCATGGGGCCAGGGTGAGTACGGCGGCCGTCGCCGCACCGAGCGAGGCGCCGGCGACCGTCTGCGCGACGGAGTGGTAGGCGAGCACGACACGGGACCAGCAGACCACGGCCACCAGAGCGTATCCGGCGGCCCACCACGGCGTGTGAACGGCAGCCAGCATCGCGACGACCGCCGACGACACCGCCGCGTCCACGCTGATCTTCCATACGGTGTTGACCGCCAGCAGGACGACGGTCATCGCCCACAGGGCGAGCATGGCCAGCAGGACGCCCCGCGGCGCACCGCCCGCGATCATCAGTGCGGCGCCGGTCCCGACCGAGCCGAGGATGACGAGGAAGATCGGGGCGCGCTGCCTCCGGTCGACCACATGGCGGTCGCCCCAGGTGCCGCGCCGGCGCTCCCACTCGATGAACGCCGCCGGCACCAGGCCCGCACACACGGCGCCGAGCACGCCCCAGGGGACGCCGGTCCAGTCCCCTGCCGCAGCAATACCGATACCGGGCATTCCGGCCAGCAGGACGTTGCGTGGCTGGAGTACGTCGCTGACGGTACGGGCCACCGTCTCACCGGGCATACGGCGATACCCACCGGCAGAGGCCTGTGAGCCGTCCCTCGCGGTGTCCGTGTCGGTCTTCATGGATCCGCACGATACCGGCGCACGGGACCGCCTCCCCAACTCGCCGCCTTCACCGGCACGATGACGGATCACCGCGGTACGGACGCGATGGAGCGCCCGCCGGTCCGGGACCCGCGGAAGCCCTGGCGGTCTGCTCAGACGGGCCGGTGGGCGATGACGCCGAATATGGTGACCGACATGTGGAGTGCACTGCGCTCCGCGGCGGCCGTGAGGTCCGCGTACAGCTGGTCCCGCTGCTGCTCAGTGATCAGTTCGCGCTTCACGCCCGAGTCCCCGAGCATCCGGACGAGGGGCCAGTTGACCTTGCGGTGGTCCTGGATGAGCGCCTGCGAGCCGAGGTCGTCGATCTCCAGCCCCGCGGCGGCCAGTTGGCCGGCCAGCTTGCGCCCCGCATGCGGATTGGCCGCCATCGACAGAGCGCCGCCGGTGAGGATCGCCACGACCTCCGCGTTCCCGGGGTGCAGGAGCGTGGTGGCCCAGTCGGTGTCGAGGAGGGCGACCCGGCCCCCTGGCCGCAGCACGCGAGCGATCTCCGCTGCCGCCCTGTCCGGTTCGTCGAGGTGCTGGAACACTCGCTCGCACCAGACGACATCGGTTGCGGCGTCCTCCACGGGAAGCGCACATGCGTCACCCGGCACGAAACGCGCACTGCTCCGCGCTTGCGCCGCACGCTGCTCGGCAACCGCGCGCAGGCCGGGGTTCGGCTCCACCCCGGTCGCCGCTCCCCCGGCCACCGCAGAGGCGAGCACCTGGGTCTCGGAGCCCGTCCCGGCCCCGATATCGAGCGCGAACTCGCCGGGGCGGGCAGTCAGCGCCCGGTGCGCCCAGTCCCGCAGCCGGCGCACGCCCGCACTCGCCGCCTGCGCGTCCAGCGCCCCGACCAGCCGATCGGTGGCCGAAGGTGTGATGTTCTGCGAATGGAACGCCGATGCCGGCCGCGAATCCCCCATACACGCCACTCTAGAGGCCCGGTACTCCGGACGTCAGGCAGGAACCGCCGGGGCGGCACCCGGCCGGCGCGGTTCATGCGACGCGCGGTCACCGAGGGGTCGAACGGGGCCCGGCGGACGCCCCGGCCGCGCACCCTGGGCACCCCCGGCGGGACCCTTCCGTGGGGTTCAGCAGGCGGACTCCCCTCCGGCCCGCGAAGATGGAATGTGCCAGGCAGCGGTCGGGCCGCGATTCACACGTGGCGTCACCCGTCCCACGGGGCAGGCGGGAGGGGACGACCGTGCAGACCTGAGAAGGGACGAACACCGTGGGACGACCCAGGATTCTCGTAGTGGGCGCCGGCTTCGCCGGAGTGGAGTGCGTACGCCGCCTGGAGCGGAAGCTCTCCGTGGGAGAGGCGGAGATCGCGCTCGTCGCGCCCTTCTCCTACCAGCTCTATCTGCCACTGCTGCCGCAGGTCGCGTCCGGCGTGCTCACACCGCAGTCGGTCGCCGTCTCACTGCGCCGAAGCCAGAAACACCGCACCCGGATCATTCCTGGCGGGGCCATCGGTGTCGACACCAAGGCAAAGGTCTGCGTCGTCCGCAAGATCACCGGCGAGATCGTCAACGAGCGCTACGACCAGATCGTGCTCTCACCGGGCAGCATCACGCGCACGTTCGACATCCCCGGTCTCACCGACAACGCGCGCGGAATGAAGACGCTCGCGGAGGCCGCGTACATCCGCGACCATGTGATCGCCCAGCTCGACCTGGCGGACGCCAGTCAGGACGAGGACGAGCGGATCTCCAGGCTCCAGTTCGTGGTGGTGGGCGGCGGCTACGCCGGCACCGAGACAGCCGCGTGCCTGCAGCGCCTCACCACGAACGCCGTCAGGCACTATCCGCACATCGACCCGAAGCTGATCAAGTGGCATCTGATCGACATCGCGCCCAAGCTGATGCCCGAGCTGGGGGACAAGCTCGGCCGCAGCGCGCTGGAGATCCTGCGCGGACGCGGCATCGAGGTCTCGCTCGGGGTGTCGATCGCAGAGGCCGGGGCCGACAAGGTGACGTTCACCGACGGCCGGGTCCTCCCCTGCCGCACGCTCATCTGGACGGCCGGTGTCGCGGCGAGCCCCCTGATCGCCACTCTGGGTGCGGAGACGGTGCGCGGGCGCCTCGCGGTGACACCCGAGATGACGGTGCCGGGTCTCGACGGGGTCTTCGCGCTCGGCGACGCCGCCGCCGTACCGGACCTCGCCAAGGGCGACGGGGCGGTCTGCCCGCCCACCGCACAGCACTCCATGCGACAGGGCCGGAAGCTCGCGGACAACATCGTGGCGTCGCTGCGCCACCAGCCGCTCCAGCCGTACGTCCACAAGGACCTGGGGCTCGTGGTCGACCTCGGCGGAAGGGACGCGGTCTCCAAGCCGCTCGGGATCGAACTTCGCGGCCTGTCGGCGCAGGCCGTGGCCCGCGGCTACCACTGGTCCGCGCTGCGCACCAATGTGGCCAAGACCCGGGTGATGACCAACTGGATGATCAACGCCATCGCCGGCGACGACTTCGTACGCACCGGCTTCCAGTCGCAGAAGCCCGCCACCCTGCGGGACTTCGAGTACACGGACTCGTATCTCACGCCGGAACAGGTGCGCGAGCACACCGCTTCAATGAACGCCCGCGGCTGACGCGCCACCCCGCCGGGCCACCGCCGGGGACGTATCCCGGTTACGCGTCGTGCTCCGAGCCGTGCTTGGCACGGCTCGGCTGCACGCGCTTGGGCTCCCCCGGCATCTTCGGGTATTCGGGCGGATACGGGAGGTCGCCCAGACCGCGGTCCCGCTCGTCCCTGTCGGCCAGTTCGAGCAGGGCGTCGAGACTGAAGCGGTGGTCGTCCATGTCCGCGTGCACGTCGCCGAGGTCGGCGTACCGGTCCCGCATGGAGGCGATGTCGAAGTCGGCGGGGTGCACGCTGCCGACCTCGTCCCAGCGCAGCGGCGCCGACACCTGCGCGCGGGGGTGCGGGCGGACCGAGTAGGCGGAGGCGATCGTGCGGTCGCGGGCCGTCTGGTTGAAGTCGACGAAGATCCGTTCGCCCCGCTCCTCCTTCCACCAGGCCGTGGTCACCCGTTCCGGCATCCGGCGCTCCAGTTCGCGGCCGCAGGCGATGGCGGCCCTGCGTACCTCGGTGAAGGTCCACCGCGGCTCGATGGGTACGAAGACATGGAGCCCGCGGCCGCCGGACGTCTTGGGCCAGCCGCGCATCCCACCGAAATCGTCCAGTACGGCGCGCAGTTCACAAGCCGCCGGCACAGCGTCGTCGAAGTCGGTGCCCGGCTGGGGATCGAGATCGATCCGCAGCTCGTCCGGGTGGTCCGGATCCTGGCGCCGCACCGGCCACGGGTGAAAGGTGAAGGTGGCGAACTGCGCGGCCCACAGCACCGCGGCCGGCTCCGTCGGGCACATCTCGTCGGCCGTACGGCCACTGGGAAAGGTGACAGTGCCGGTCGGGATCCAGTCCGGCAGGTTCTTCGGCGCGCGCTTCTGGTAGAAGGATTCGCCGGACAGCCCGTCCGGGTAGCGCTGCAGCGTGGTGGGGCGGTCCCGCAGCGCACGGGTGATGCCCGCGCCGACCGCGATGTAGTACTGGGCCAGATCGAGCTTCGTGAAGCCCCGCTCCGGAAAGTAGATCTTGTCGGGACTGGACAGCCGTACCGTCCGCTCCCCTGCTTCCAGCTCCACTGCTGCACCCATGCGCGTCACGGTAGGCGCGGGGCGACTACTTCGCATATCGGGCGGGACGCGACACCCGACCGCAGAATCGGGGTATGGATCTGCCTGTTCTGCCGCCTGTCAGGCCAATGCTCGCCAAGTCCGTGAAGAAGATCCCTCCCGGCATGCAGTACGAGGGGAAGTGGGACGGTTTCCGCGCGATCGTCTTCCGGGACGGCCCGGAGGTCGAGTTGCACAGCCGTACGGGCAAACCGCTCACCAGGTACTTCCCCGAACTGGCGGAATCGCTGCTGCGGAATCTGCCCCCGCGGTGCGTGCTGGACGGAGAGATCGTCATCACCCGGGACGGCCGGCTGGACTTCGACGCTCTCACCGAGCGGATCCACCCCGCGGCCTCCCGCGTGAAGCTGCTCGCCGAACAGACCCCCGCCTCCTTCATCGCGTTCGACCTGCTGGCTCTCGGGGACGAGTCACTCATGGCGACCGGCCAGGCTGTCCGGCGCGAGCGGTTGACGGCGGCGCTGGCCCCGGCCGCGCCGCCGGTGCACATCGCTCCCGCGACGACCGACGCGGCAGTGGCTGACGAGTGGTTCCACACCTTCGAGGGCGCCGGCCTCGACGGCGTGATGGCCAAGCCGCCCGACTTGCGGTATCTGCCCAACGAACGCGCGATGTACAAGATCAAGCACGAACGCACGGCCGACGTGGTCGTGGCGGGCTACCGCCTCCACCGGACCGGTCCCGTCGTCGGGTCACTGCTGCTGGGCCTGTACGACAGCGAGGGCGTTCTCCAGCACGTGGGGGTCTGTGCGGCGTTCTCCATGAAACGCCGCGCGGAACTCGTCACCGAGCTGGAGCCGCTGCGGATGGATTCGGCCGACTCGCACCCGTGGGCGGCCTGGACGCAGGAGCAGGCTCACGAGACGGCGCGGCTGCCGGGAGCGCCGAGTCGCTGGAGCGGCAAGAAGGATCTGTCCTGGGTTCCGCTGCGCCCCGAGCGGGTGCTGGAAGTGGCGTACGACCACATGGAGAACGGCGTGCGGTTCCGCCACACCACCCAGTGGCGGCGATGGCGTCCGGACCGGGATCCGCACAGCTGTACGTACGCGCAGCTCGACGAACCGGCCGGGCCGGGTCTCGCCGACATCCTCACCGCCGGGCGGGCCTGACATCTCTCGCGGCACTGGAGGGCCGTTCGTTCGACGGGGTGACCCGGCACGGCAAGGTCCGCCACCATCCCCGGTGCCACTCCGGTGACGTTCATCAGGCACCGCCCGCCAGCCTCATGTCCGGCCACCGGCCGGGCGAAGCACGCGTCGGCGCACCTCGTTGTAGGTCGTCATGCGTCGTCATACCCCGCCGACGCATGGAGGCGGAGCGATACTTGCAGGCGCGGCATAATCGCAGGCGCACTATAGTGGTGTACGCGGCGGATGCGAGCCACTCCGGGCGACAACAGCCCCGGAGAGCTTCCGTCGGAGGAGGCACCGATGACCACGACGGACCCGGCGATGACCGCCCTGAGCCAGGGCTGGTGCGCGCTCTCCCTGCTGCACGGAAGGATCGAGGCGCACATCGAGCGCGCGCTCCAGCGTGGCCATGGACTGAGCGTGCGCGAGTACTCACTGCTCGACGTCCTGAACCGGCAGCACAACGGGGAGGGCGGTCATCTTCAGATGAAACAGGTCGCCGACGCCGTGGTCCTCAGCCACTCCGCCACGACCCGGCTGGTCACCCGGCTGGAAGACCGGGGACTGCTCTCCAGGTACCTCTGCCCGACCGACCGGCGCGGCATCTACACCGACGTCACCACCGCCGGATCGGCCCTGCTCGAAGAGGCGCGCCCCACCAACGACGCCGCGCTGCGCGCCGCCCTGGACCGGGCAGCGGCCGATCCCGAGCTGGCCCCGCTCGTCAGAGCGGTCGAGGCAGTGGAGACCACCGCCACCGGGCGACCGGCGCAGGGACACGCCGCGTCCGAACGGTGAATATTTAAATTCCTCCGACGGGAATAACGGCCCGATGCGCCGATTTCCCACGATCCGGGCCGGCCGCAGAGAAAGCCCACCACACATCGCGGCGCTCACCGTGCTAGTGTCGTTACCAGTTGCAGTTGTGGTTCCCAAAGACTTCAAGTGCTCTCACTGGCTTTCTGTGCCGGTGAGCGCACTTTTGTATTTTCGGAGCAATCCGGACGTGGTAATCATCGCGGCGACGTGGGGTTCGCACAGTGCGAGCCTCCGGGCATTTTTGCCCCGAAGGAGAGTTTGACATGGCATCTGGCACCGTTAAGTGGTTCAACGCGGAAAAGGGTTTCGGTTTCATCGAGCAGGAGGGTGGCGGCGCTGACGTCTTCGCCCACTACTCGAACATCGCCGCCCAGGGCTTCCGCGAGCTCCAGGAAGGCCAGAAGGTGACCTTCGACGTCACGCAGGGCCAGAAGGGCCCGCAGGCCGAGAACATCGTTCCCGCCTGACGCTTGACACGCAGCTGGGGCCCGCACCTTGGGGTGCGGGCCCCAGCTCGTTGCTTTGTTCGGGCCGCCCCCGGTTCGCTGTTACCGTTCCGGGGGCGGCCTGACGCCAGGCGTGCACCGATGCCCCGCAAGGGACGGGGTGCACCGCCCATCGCTCCGGAGGACGGACGAGGGCCCGCCTGAGCCCCACATGCCGGCACACCAGCCGCTTCCGTTCGGCAGTCGCCGGCATTCCGATCTCATCGTCCCGGCTTTTCTTCGACCTGCCCGGCTTTGATTTCGCTCTTTACTTCGGCTCGTTCTTGCGATTCTTCGGCCCTGTATGTGCTGCCGAGAATTCCTCGATACGTGCCACATCGAGGGAGGATCCGCATGGACCGCACAGCCCGTACGAACGACCGTTACTCACGTACCCGCACCGGTGGTGGCGCAGGTTCCGGCAGGGGTGGCTTCCGCTCCCAGGCGCCGAGCCGCTCAGGTGGCTCCGGACGCTCGGGCGCACCCAGCCGCTCCGGCGGCCGCAGCCGCAGGCCGGCGCAGCAGGGCGAGTTCGCACTGCCCGTCACGATCACACCGGCGCTGCCCCCGGCCGCCACGTTCGCCGATATGGACCTGCCGCCCGAGCTGCTGAAGATGCTCACCAGTCTGGGGATGAACGAGCCGTTCCCGATCCAGTCCGCCACGCTGCCGAACTCGCTGGCCGGCCGGGACGTACTGGGACGCGGGCGCACCGGATCGGGCAAGACCCTCGCCTTCGGCCTGGGCATGCTCGTCCGTACCGCCGGTCAGCGCGCGCAGCCGCGCCAGCCTCTGGCCCTCGTCCTCGTGCCCACCCGCGAACTTGCCCAGCAGGTCACCGACGCGCTCACCCCGTACGCCCGGTCGCTGAGGCTGCGGCTCGCCACAGTGGTGGGCGGCATGTCGATCGGCAGGCAGGCGAGCGCGCTGCGGGGCGGCGCGGAGATCGTCGTAGCGACACCCGGCCGGCTCAAGGACCTCATCGAGCGCGGTGACTGCCGCCTCGACCAGGTCAGCATCACGGTGCTGGACGAGGCCGACCAGATGGCTGACATGGGCTTCATGCCTCAGGTCACCGAGCTGCTCGACCAGGTCCGCCCCGACGGACAGCGCATGCTGTTCTCGGCCACGCTGGACCGCAACGTCGACCTGCTGGTCCGCCGCTATCTGCACGACCCGGTGGTCCACTCCGTCGACCCCTCGGCGGGCGCGGTGACCACGATGGAGCACCACCTGCTGCACATCCAAGGATCCGACAAGTACGCGACGACGACGGAGATCGCCGCCCGCGACGGCCGGGTGCTCATGTTCCTCGACACCAAGCACGCCGTGGACCAGCTGACCAAGCACCTGCTGAACAGTGGCGTGCGCGCCGCCGCACTGCACGGCGGGAAGTCACAGCCGCAGCGCACCCGGACGCTCGCACAGTTCAAGACGGGTCATGTCACCGTGCTGGTGGCCACCAATGTGGCAGCCCGCGGCATCCACGTCGACAATCTCGACCTGGTGGTCAACGTCGACCCGCCCAGCGACCACAAGGACTATCTGCACCGCGGCGGGCGTACGGCGCGCGCGGGTGAGTCCGGCAGTGTCGTGACGCTGGTGCTGCCCAACCAGCGGCGCGAGATGAGCCGTCTGATGGCCGACGCCGGTATCACCCCGCACATCGCCCAGGTGAGGTCCGGGGAGGCCGAGCTGAGCCGCATCACCGGCGCTCAGGCCCCTTCGGGCATCCCGGTCACCGTCTCGTCGCCGGTCGCGGACCGGGCCAAGGGCAGCCCCTCGTCGGCGCGCGGCCGGCGCAGCCGCCCCGCGCAGGCGCGCCGTACCTCGGGCGCCCCCCGTGGCCGCTCCGGCAATCCGCCGCAGCAGGCGTCCTCGTTCAAGAATGTCGCCTGACGTACGCCCCTTCACCGGGTGAGCCACTGATCGCCGCTCCGCATCCGCGGGGCGGCGATCCGGCTGTTCCGGTGGGTCCGTCCGGTGATCCGCACCGGGCGTCAAGAGGCACATCTTGACTTCCGTTCGCCGGGATCTCTACCGTCGGCGCCTTGAACCGGTCCGCCCCGACGAGCAGGAACCCCATGGTCTCGCAACCCCGCCCTCCGGCCGACAACGGGCTTCCCACGGCCGGACACGACGCGTTCCACCCCGACTTCGCCCAGCAGGCCGGCGGCGGGAAGCCAACGTCGCTGAGCAGCAGGCTGCACCACGTACGCGCCGGCTCGCTCGACGAGGGAACCGCACAGACGGGCGGCATGACGCGGTTCGCCGCGATCAGCGGACGTACCGTCGGATCGGAGCGCATCTGGATGGGAGAGACGCACGTCGCCCCGGGTACGGCGTCCTCCGACCATCATCACGGGGCGTCGGAGACGGCTATCCATGTCATCGAAGGGCACCCGGAGTTCGTCTTCCTCGACGATGCGGGTGGTACGCCCGAGGAGGTGCGGATCCGGACGGCGCCCGGCGACTACATCTTCGTCCCGCCCTACGTTCCGCACCGCGAGGAGAATCCCAGCCCTGACGAGACGGCGGTCGTCGTCATCGCCCGGAGCACGCAGGAGGCCGTGGTGGTGAACCTGCCGGGGCTGTACGTACTGGGCGAGCCGACTGTCTGACAGCAGGACACCGGGCCGGGAGGCCGCTGTGTGCCTCCCGGCCCGGTAGCCGCCTGCCCTTCAGCAACTCAGGTTGGATCCCGCAGTGGTGCCCAGGATCTGGACGAAGCGCTGGTAGCTGTCGATCCGGCTCTGGACCTGCGCCGGGTTGCCCCCGTCGCATTCGATGCTGCCGTTGATGCTGCGGATGGTCTGGCCGAATCCGGCGCCGTTGACCATGGCGTTGTGCGGGGTCATCGTCCCCGGGCCGGTCTGGGTGTTCCAGTACCAGAGGCCGGTCTTCCAGGCCACGGCCGCGTCGGTCTCCACCAGGCTCGGGTTGTCGAGCAGGTCGATGCCCAGGGCGTCACCCGCCGCCTTGTAGTTGAAGTTCCAGCTGAGCTGGATCGGTCCCCTGCCGTAGTAGGAGGCCGTGCCCGCGGGGCATCCGTAGGACTGCGAGGTGTCGCAGTAGTGGGGGTAGTTGGAAGTGTTCTGCTCAACGATGTAGACGAGGCCGCCGGTCTCGTGGCTCACATTGGCGAGGAACGCGGCGGCTTCCTGCTTCTTGACCGTGTCGCTGCCGGTGTTCGCGAAGGCGGGGTAGGCGCTCAGCGCCGCCGTCAGCCCGCTGTAGGTGTAGAAGGAATTCCGGTTCGGGAACATCTGGTTGAACTGCGCCTCGCTGACGACGAAGTCCGAGTCGACGGGCGGCACAGTGCCGCCGTCACCGCAGGCGCCCTGGTCCGACCAGACATCGGCGGAGCCGGGGGTCTCGTTCTGGGTCCACCATTTCGCCGACCAGTTGTGCCCGTTGTACGAGGCGACAAGTCCTCCCGTATACACGGACGAGGAATTCCAGGCGGAGGCGCAGGTGGCGGCCGAGGCCGGCGTCATCGGCAGGAAGACAGCGAATCCGATGGCCGCCACCAGGGCGGTGAGCAGAGCCGTGAGGCGTCGTGACACGTGATCACTCCTTCGCGCGGCCATCGGGACAACGATGTCCGCTTGTGGGGTGAGGGCACTCAAGCGCGATTGGTCTGGACCTGTCAAGAGGTCGGTCGCATACTGGTGCACGTGCGGGGAGTCGTGGCGGCCTCGGGCCTCAGCGGGTGAGGCCGTAGGGTCGGAGCTGTTGTTCCAGCACGGTATGGAGGGTCTGTTGCACGCAGTAGCCACGCCCCTGTTCGACCCCGGCGCGGGCCAGGGGGCACGTCAGTTCGCCGAACTCGGCCTGGCCCTTCTCCTGTCGACCCTCATCGGTGCCGAACGGGCCACCCGGCAGAAGAGCGCCGGGCTGCGCACCCACACGCTGGTCGGCGTGGGCAGCGCCCTGTTCATGGAGGTGTCGCAGCACGGGTTCAACGCCGTCCTCGCGCTGCACAACGTCTCCTTCGACCCGTCACGGGTCGCCGCCCAGGTCGTCTCCGGTATCGGATTCATCGGTGGCGGGCTGATCTTCGTACGCCGGGACGCCGTTCGGGGGCTGACCACGGCGGCCACGGTCTGGCTCACCTGTGCCATCGGCATGGCGTGCGGCGGCGGGCTGCCCCTCCTCGCCATCGGCGCGACCATGGTGCACTTCCTCGTGGTCCACGGATACTCCTGGGTGACGCGCCGCATTCCCTCGATCGCGACCACGGAGCAGACCCGGCTGCATCTCGCGTACACCATCGGCACCAGCGTCCTCACCCGGATTCTGGAGCGCGCAACCAGCAAGGGATTCCAGGTCGTTCAGGTACGCGTGGACCGTGCGGACGGGAAGGCGCCCGAGGACACGGAGCTCAGACACGACGAGGCGGGAACAGCCTTCGTCCACATGGACATCGAGGGGACGGGCAGCGTCCATCAGCTCGTCGCCGAGCTGTCCGAGTTCGAGGGCGTACTGAGCGTCTCGTCCATCAGGGGCGAACTCGCCGACTGATGCGCCGCGGCCCCGGGCGGTGAGGTCCGGGAGAGCCGGACCTCACCGCCCGGGGCCGGAGCCGCAATGAGCAGCGAGCGAGATGTGCGCGGGGCGGTCAGGTCCGGGGCTGGTCGTTTCCGTCCCCACCGAAGCGGTTCTTGAGCTGGTCCTGGCCGGTGTCGACCTGACTCTTGTACTTGTCGCCGGTCTTCTTGTCGACGGCGTCTCCCGCCTTGTCGACCCCCTTCCCGACCTGGCTCTCGTGGCCCTTCATCATCTGCTTCAGCTTGTCCATCATGGACATGAGTCGTCCTCCTCGCAGCGGTTCCCCCTCCACTCCAGGGTGTGCGCAGTTCCCCAGGTCCGCATCCCGGCCGGGAGCCAAGGCCGCATCCGCCGTCCGGCAGCGGCTTCATGGGGTGCCGGAGCCTGCGGGTGCGCCTCTCCGGGGCCCTCGTCCGACCCAGCCGGTCATGAGGACCGCGCTGACGGCTGCGAAGGCACACCAGGTGGAGACGAACTCCAGCTTCCACAGCAGAAAACAGATCAGAGCACCCGCACCGGCGACCGCGCCGAAGAGTCTGAGCAGCGGGTCCGGGGTGAGCAGCAGCGATCCGACGGTGGCCAGGAAGTACCCGGTGATGACAAGCGCGGGAAGCGGCAGCGCGACCGCGTATCCAAGGGTGTGGCCGCGGACTTCGGCGGTCACAGGGCGGCCGGCGATACAGAGCGCGAGGACGGAAGCCGTGACGAGTCCTGCCACGACGGGAATCAGCAGCCTGCGCCGCGCGGCCGGCGGCGCGGCGAGCAGTACTCCGCAGGGGACCCAGAGGGCCAGCAGGGGCAGCGCGACCACAGCCCATGCCGTGGTGGCCGGGCCGGCGCCTCCTCCGGAGTTCCAGACAGCCGCCTCGATCACCTGATGGGCTCCGAGGAGCAGCGGTAACGCGGCCAGTGGCAGATCCCGTGCCCGGCGTACCCGTGCGAGGCAGGCGACGCCGATGAGCGCGATACCGGAGCCCGCCACCACGTCGGCCGTCGCGCTCCAGCACATGGCGCCTCCTGGTCATGGGCGTTCGTCATGGTCGAATCGGGATCGGGTGCCGGCGCCCGGTCCGCCCGTCAGGGCTCCGGTTCACGGGACGCCGCCGACAGGGCGAGCGCCAGGGCTCCGGCGGCGAGCAGCGGCGGCGGCAGCGCCGCCCAGGCCGGCACCCAGGTACGGAGCGCGGCTGCGCCCACCGCACCGGCCAGCAGCGCCGCGAGCCGGACTGCGGCGGGGCGGCCGCCCGCCGGATCTGTGAGCAGGGAGCTGAGGGTCCCGGTGAAGTACGTCGTCGGGGCACCGCTCGGGCCCGCAGCGAACATCGCGGCTGTCTGGAGCCCCATCGCCACCGACAGCACGGCGATCAGCACGGCGCGGCCATCACCGTCCGGATGGCCTTCTGCGGCCGCCCAGGTCACACCCACTGCGGCCAGGAGGGTGACCTCGACCGCGAGACAGACGAAGACCCCATCGCTCCATGCCGCTCCCGTGGCGCCGCTTTTCGTACGGGGACCGCCGCCCGTCCGGCAGAAGCGGCCGGCGACGACCACAGAGAGTGCGAATCCCGCCAGGGCGACCAGCGGAAAGGCCGCATCGCCCGGCGATCCGCTGCCCAGTCCGATCGCCAGCAGGATCAGGTTGCCGGTCATCACACCGGCGAAGACGTGACCGAGAGCGATGAACGCGAGGGCGTCGACAGCACCCGCAGCGGCCGCCAGCAGGGGCAGCACCGCGACATCGGACATCCTGGCGGCGCACGTCTTCAGCAAGATCGACCTCCGGCCTCATGCTCGCCGCATTCCCCGGCCGGCACAACGCCACACAGCGGAGTCGCGGGCGGGACACGGCCACCGGGCGTCCACCCCCCAGCCCCCGAATTCACTCGAATGGCGTAACTGGTCGCCGTCGTCTCGAACGGGGCGTCAGGGCGCGCCGACCGCCCTCCCCGGGCTTTCCGGCAGTCGGCCAGGTCCATTCGTGTTGCCGGGAGGCGGGAATGAGGACCCGATGGAAGAACGCGTGCAATCCGCGGGCGGGGCCGTCCGAGCCTCTGCCGGACCACGTACAAGGGAGTGATCACAGATGGCAGCCGACTTCCGCAGCCCCGATGAACTGACCGGCCTGATGGTCTACGACATCACCGGGGACAAGATCGGCGGCGTCGAGCAGGTCTACCTCGACGACCAGAGTGGCCGCCCCGAGTGGGCGACCGTGAAGACCGGCCTGTTCGGCACCAAGGAAACCTTCATCCCGCTCGAAGGTGCCCGGCGTGAGGAGAACGCCCTGCACATCCCCCACGCCAAGGAACTCGTCAAGGACGCCCCGCGCCTCGACGCCGACCAGCACCTCGATCTCGCCCAGGAGCAGGAGCTGTACCAGCACTACGGCCTCACCCATCCGGGACAGTCCGCCGGTGCTCCTGCAGCGGCCGGCGCCGCGGGAGCCGCGAGCCGGAAGGCAGCCGGTCCGCTGCACGGCGAGGCGGCCGACACCGCGGGCACCCGGGGCAAGACGAAGGCAGCCGGCGGCACGACACCCGGCATGGGTGGCCGTGACGTACACGGTGGCATGCACGGCGGGCTCGACGCCCCCAGCACCGGCACGACCGCCGGCGCGCAGGGTGTTCCCGCCGGTATGGGCTCCCGTGCGGGCATGAACGAGAACGAGGAGCTCATACGCTCCGAGGAGCAGCTGCGAGTCGGCACCGAGGAGCATGAGTCGGGCCGCGCGCGGCTGCGCAAGGTGGTGGTCACCGAGAACGTGACGACCACCGTTCCCGTCAGTCACGAAGAGGTCCACGTGGTGCGGGAGCCGATCAAGGAGGGCGACCGCAGCACCGCGGGCCGCGAACGCATCGGCGAGGCGGAGTCCGAGGTGATCCTGCACGCCGAACAGCCCGTGGTCAGCAAGGAATCGGTGGCCGTCGAGCGAGTGCGGATGGAGACCGAGAAGGTCACCGAGCAGAAGGAAGTGTCCGCCGAGGTACGCAAGGAGCAGATCCAGTACGACGACGGTCAGAGCGATCAGGAGCGCGGTGACACGAAGGGCACCGGCCACTGACTGAGGCCACGGACCCGGCGCGGGTCCGGCTGCGGCTCGCGGTCGGCTCCAGGTCGATGAGGGTGGTGTGTCTCCCGCTGGGGACACACCACCCTCTGCTGTGTGGGGAGTGCCGGGCCGCCCGGATGAGCACCTACTCTGGGGGCTCCGGGGCAGGTCCCGTCGGGACGACGACCGGTCCACCGGGGCTACGAGCAGCCGGACAGGACCCACGATCAGGGAGCCGCTGCACACATGGTCTGCGCCAAGCCCGTCCGCGGGCATCGGGACACCCGCCGCCATGGCTGAGTTCCGCATCGAACGACGCAGCGCGCTGTCACCGGACGACGCATGGCGGCGCCTCACCCAGTGGGAACGGCACGCCGCCCACGTGCCACTGACGAGGATCACCGTCGTCACCCGGGGGCCGAACGGCCTGGGGACCAGATTCGTGGCGCGCACGGGCATCGGGCCCGCGGGGTTCGACGACCCGATGGAAGTCGTTCGCTGGGAGCCGCCGGAACCCGGACATCCCGGCTTCTGCGAACTGGAGAAACAGGGCACGGTGGTGCTGGGCCGGGCCGGGATCGAAGTGCGCCCCGAAGGCCGCGGCTGTCGCGTCGTGTGGCACGAGGAGATGCGGATCGCGCGGCTGCCGGCGGCCTTCGACGGGTTGACGGCTCAGTCGGGGCGGCTGCTCTTCGGGCGTGCGGTGGCGGGGCTGCTGCGTGGTTGACGCGCAGCCCGCCGGTGCGACCGCGGGCGGCCGCGGCACTCGCGGGAACGGAACCACCGGAACCACACGTGCCCTGCGCGGCTGAAACTGCCTGCGCAGGGCACGGTGGAACCGGTGCTGTCCTGCGGCACCGCAGAGCCGCAGGACTGTGACAGGGTCAGGAGCCGGCGTCCACGAGTTCCGGGAACCGGGCGTCCTCTGCCCGCCGTTGCGGCAGCCCGGAGCTCTCCGTGATGGCGAGCCGGCGTGCCGCCGTCGATACGGCGGGCAGAGTGGCACGGGGCGCGAGCGGGCTGCCGGTGACGGCCTGGGCGCGAATCGTGAACCAGACGACCTTGCCGTCATCGGTGGCGTGCGTGCCCCAGCTGTCGCTGAGGGTCGCCACCATCGGCAGACCCCGGCCGTGGGTGACCAGCGGGCTGGCACAGCGCAGCTGGGGCAGCCGCGGGCTGGCGTCCAGCACGGCCGCGGTCAGGTTGCGGCCGGTCCAGCGCAGTTCCAGGGTGCAGCGTTTGTCCGCACCTGCGTGCAGATGAACATTGGTGAGCAGCTCACACACGCCCAGACTGACCGGCTGGATCAGCTCTTCGAGCTGCCAGTGGCGAAGATGCGCTGCGACGATACGCCGGACCTGCGGGACCCTGTCGGGCGTTGCATCCAGATCCAGTACGTACTCGCGGGGTGTTTCAGTGATCACGACTGCGTCTCCTCATCAGGGTGGGCGGCGGTGTGCCGACCTCACCGCGTCTGACATGACAGCCCCGAGGACACCGAAAGTAATCAGATGGACACACTCTGACTTCCACCAGAATCTCCCCATCCGGGTGAATTCGCAACGCGCGGCAGCACCACCGGCTTGACCTGGCCCTTTACCCCCTCCCGTTCCTCGCGCCGGAACGGGCGGACGGGCAGCAGCCGTGAAGCGGGTTACGGATTACGGGCGGGCGGCCGCAGTAGTGCGACCGCCCGCCCGGCTGCCTCAGGACAGCTTCAGCTCCGGCTTGTAGAGGTCGAGCCAGAGCGCGAGATCGAGGGTGCGCTCCAGGCCGCGCCGGGACGCCTGGGTGATCTGCGGGACGTCACGCTCGGCGGCGCGGCGTACCCGGTCCGCGTCGACCAGTTCGAAGACCGGGTGGGAGGGGTTGAGCAACAGGTCCTTGGCGTGGTCCTGGAGGGCGACGGCGTACTTGGGGTCCTGCGTGGAGGGGTACGGGCTCTTCACCCGGTCGTAGACGGACTTCGGCAGCACGTCCGCCGTCGCCTCACGCAGCAGGCTCTTTTCCCTGCCGTCGAAGGACTTCAGCGACCAGGGCGTGTTGTACACGTACTCGACCAGCCGGTGATCGCAGAAGGGTACCCGGACCTCCAGGCCGACGGCCATGCTCGCCCGGTCCTTCCGGTCGAGCAGCACTCGGACGAAGCGGGTGAGGTGCAGGTGGCAGATCTTGCGCATCCGGTACTCGAAGTCGCTCTCGCCGGTGAGCCGTTCGATGCCGGAGACGGCTTCCGTATAGCTGTCCCGTATGTACCCGGGCAGATCCAGAGTGCTGCTCAGGTCCGAGCGCAGTACGTCGGAGTCGTCCCCGAAGTGCTGGGAGAAGCGCACCAGCCACGGGAACATGTCGGCGTTCCTGGCCTCCTCGTCGAAGAACTGGAGGTATCCGCCGAAGACTTCGTCGGCGGACTCGCCCGACAGCGCCACGGTCGACTGTTCCCGGATGGCCTTGAACAGCAGGAACAGGGAGGCATCCATGTCGCCGAAGCCCATGGGCATATCCCGGGCGGTGATCATCCGGGCCCGCACATCCGGGTCGGCCAGCGCCTGCGAGTCGAGCACGATGTCCCGGTGGTCCGTGCCGGAGGCCTGCGCGACGTCGTGCACGAACGGGGTGTCGGGCGTGCCGCGCAGTTCGTCGGCGACGAAGTTCTCGGCCTGTCCGACGAAGTCGACGGCGAAGCTGCGGACGGTCTCGCCGGTCTCCGCGAGCTGGCGAGCCGCGATGGCGGTCATCGCGGAGGAGTCGAGCCCGCCGGAGAGCAGTGTGCAGCGGGGCACATCGGATACGAGCTGCCTGCGGACGATGTCGTCGAGGAGCGTGCGCACATGGGCGATCGAGGTCTCCTGGTCGTCGGTGTGCGGCCGGGTCTCCAGAGACCAGTAGACGTGCCGGCGCAGCCCGCCGTGGTCGACGGTCACGACCGTGCCGGGCTCGACCTCGTGCATACCGTCCCAGAAGGCGTGACCGGGGGTCTTGACGAAGGCGAAGAGCTCGCGCATACCGTCGAGCCCGACCTTCGCGCGAGCCAGCGGGTTCGCGAGGATCGCCTTGGGCTCGGAGCCGAAGAGCACGCCGTCCGGGGTGGGGTAGTAGTAGAACGGCTTGATACCCATACGGTCGCGGATCATCACGAGCTTCTGGTGCCGGCTGTCCCAGATGGCGAAGGCGTACATGCCGTTGAGCCGCTCGGCCACCCCTTCGCCCCACTCCAGATAGCCGTGGAGCACGACCTCCGTGTCGGATTCGGTGGTGAACCGGTGCCCGCGACCGGTCAGTTCACGACGGAGCTCGGTGAAGTTGTAGGCCTCGCCCGAGTAGACGATGCCCACGTCGCCCCGGTCGGTCGCAACGGTCATCGGCTGGCGTCCGCCGGGAAGGTCGATGATGGCCAGCCGGCGGTGTCCGAGACCCGCAGGACCGCTGATCCAGGTGCCACGGTCGTCGGGGCCCCGGCACGCCATCGTTTCGGTCATCGCGTCCAATGTTTCGGACTCGTTCCGCAGATTACGGTCGAAAGAGACCCAGCCAGTGATCCCACACATGCGTTTCCTCCTGCTTCCGACCACGGCCGGAGCCTCGCACCCCCGCATTGACCAGCGGATATACGGGAGACGGAAGGCCCGGCCGGATCAGTTGTAATCAGCACCTATATCCGGAGCCTGAGTCACACGACTGCATGCAGTCAACGCACGGACAACAGGCGCGGCGCCACCGACCCAGCCATTTCAGCCGTTCGGGATTCAGGGCTGCGGCTCGTCCGGAAGCGGAGGCCGTGCCGGAACCGCCCTGCGGCGTCACTTCCGACCGGAAGAACGGACAGTTCAAGCCATGGGCAAAGACTTCTTCAATCCCGCTCGGCGCCGCCCGATGCCCTCGGCCCGCCGCGCCGTCAGGCACCGACCGTCCCGGCCGCTTCGGGCGTGCGCCCAAGGGGTCCTTGCACTGTGAGCGTCCGACCCGGACAAGCACAGTGCAAGGGCCCCTTAGGGAGCGGGAACTCGGCTTCGCGGAGGAATGCGCCGCCCGGCCGGGGGTTACCCGCCGCGGGACCCGCCGGCGGCGGCCCGGCCGACGGGGAGCGGTCGGCAGTCCTACGGCTGACGGGCGGCGCCTGGGGTCGGTATACGGATTCCCAGCTGTTCCAGACGCTGTTGCAGCAAGGGGAGTGCCCCGCGCTGACGTCCGGGAACCCGGCGGCGCATTTCCATCAGGTCCGGCGCAAGGGTACGCATCCGTACGGCGTCGGGTATCTGCTCCCACTCGTGGTGCGCCCGGTCCACGGCCGCCTCGACCTCAGTGTCGTTCTCAGTCTGGCCACTCTGCAGTCGGGCACCCGCGGCCATCAGCCACAACTCGCAGCTGCGGCCCGCGTCCCCGGCGAGGTGCGCGAGGTCGGCCCGCACTTCGAGCCAGTGCAGTGCCTGAACCGAACCCGGGCCGTACGCACGGAGGGCTTCACTCTCCCAGGCGGCAGCAGCAGCGGCGGCCTCCGTGTGACGTCCGGCGCGAGCAGCCGAGAGTATCGCGGGGTGCGGGTCCGGGACAGGGTCCGGCACGGAGGCCTGAGCCGCGACCACCGAGGGGTCCGGAACCGGAGAGGAAACCGGCGCGGAGGACGGAAGCGGGGCAGGAGGGGTGGCGCCGGGGGCAGAGGCCGCCGAGCCGGGAACGGCGGCCGTTGCTGCCACGTCCAGAACGGCGCTCCGGGCAGCATTCCGACTGGACTGGTGCGGGACAGGGGCTTGTTCGTGCTGGGGATTGAAGGCGGGCGCCGACGCCGCCGGAACGCCTTCGGCCGCGCCCAGCAGCAGGGCGCCATCGGATCCGCTCCGCTCCGCGGCCAGTTGGTGCAACTGCACCATCGGGGGCCTCGCCCCGGTACGCCAGATCTCGGCCATGGACCTCAGATAACTGGGTCCGCCCGTCGCACGGCGCCCGGGGGGCGGTGCGACCCGCCCGTACAGCCGCACGCCGGGCCCGAGCCCGAAGTGCCCGTGCGCGAGCTGTGTCCAGGCATCCGAGTCGGCCACCAGATCGACGACCGCGGTCGTGGCGCCCGGAGGCCGTACCGCCAGTTCGGCAGCGAGCCAGTGCCACGGCAGGCCGTTGTAGCGGACCGTGGCCGGCGTGGTGCGGGCCAGGGCGAAATGCATCTGCCGCTGTTTGCGGTCGAGCAGCAACTGGCCCGCGATGTACAGATGAAGCGGCCCGTGAGACGCCGCGACCGCGCGCAGCCGCGTCAGGACGGTCTGAGGCTCCATGGGGTCCGCGAGTTCGACGACGTTCGCCACCACAGTGCCGGTCAGGGCGCTCGGGGGCACCGCTGCGAGCGTTGCCAGAACCGAGGTCGCGTCTGTCAGACGGCCCTTGCCCTCCGGGGCTGCCGCGAGCAGTAGCGCGGTTCCCGGTGTCATGTCGTCCGCATTGATCACCACACCAGAACCGTATCCGGTGGGAGGTGTGATCAGTACCGCAGCCGGTGGCTTCGGTTCGCAGACCGCCACCCGCGGCCCCCTCCGGCGCGCGGGCTTCAGCGCGACCGGCCCCACGCGGCGGACCGCGCGCTGTCACCGGTGCCCGGCCGTGGGGCGTCCGGAGTCGCTCGGGCCTCATCCAGGGCCAGGATCAGACTGGTCCTGCACCACAGGATCTCGTCTGGGTCGTCCGGCGACAACAGGCGCTGCACCACTTCCCGCGCCGCCGGGGAATTCGTTCGCACGGAGACCGGCTCAGGCGGCCGGAGCCTGTTCAGATACGCGCGCTCGTACGGATCGTTCACCAACTCCGCGAGCTGCACCGGGTCGAGGGCGTCAGCCAGCACCGCCGCACGGGCCCAGGCGCCCTCCGCTCCGCGCAGCAACAGCCCTTGACGGCGCCCCCGCCAGTTCCGCGCCCGCCAGTCCTCCCCCGCTTCCAGCCTGCCCCGCAGCACTTCCGGAGCCCGCCCCGTGAGCAGACCGGGCTGGCCCGCCGCGAACTCCTTTACCTCCGCAGCGAGATACATCCAGACGACGGTGCGGTAGCGGTTCAGATGGAACGAGACAGGTGAGAAACAGCCCGCGCGCGCCAGCCCGGCGAACCGGGCCGGGCTCACGCCGATGAGCTCCGCGGCTGCCGCCGTCCCCACCGTCCGAACCCGCTCACTCAAGATGTCCGGAAACCCGTCCATCGCAGTGAGCCGGCCGATCTCGTCCCGGGCGATCCGGCACCCCGCACCACCTGCGCCCGTCATGGCCTTGATATGCCCGAGCTGGACGGCCAGCTCGAACTCGCCGCTCCTCAAGCCCAGTTCCCGCGCCGCGCGGCCGGGAGGCAGCGCCTTACCCGCACCGCCGGCCGTGGCGGTCCTGTCACCCCGGTTCGCTTCGATTACAGCCATGAGGCCCTCCCCCGTGAGGAATGAATACTCTCTGTAACCAGAGTAGCCGGGGCGGGCCACCCTCCGGCCGGCCTGTGGAAAACTCCGTAAGCCGGGTGGACGACGCAGGTCAGCGACTTGTCACCACGTGGTGGAGGCAGCGTCGTCGGGCTGCCTCGCGGCCACTGCGAGATGCTCTCCGACCCGGTTGACCAGCAGAGTCATCTCGTACGCGATCTGTCCGATATCGGCGTCGGCCGTACTCAGGATGGAGAGGCAGCTGCCCTCCCCCGCCGCGGTGACGAAGAGAACCCCTTCGTCGAACTCGATCATCGTCTGCCGGACCCCGCCCGCCCGGAAGTGACGCCCCGACCCTTTCGCGAGGCTGTGCAGCCCTGAGGCGACGGCGGCCAGATGCTCCGCGTCCTCCTGCCCCAGCTCCTTGCTCGCCCCCGTCACCAGCCCGTCGTTGGACAGCACCAGCGCATGCCGCACGTGTTCGACCCGGTTCGTCAGGTCGTCCAACAGCCAGTCGAGTCCCTTGCTCAGCGCCATGTCCCGGCCCTCCCCGTTGATTCGTTCCCCGGTCCCGTGAACTCCGGCCAGCCTTCACCACTGCCGCGCTCCGGGCAAGGAGACGCGTTCGGGGCGTGTTCGGTTCGCGACGCGCCTCTCCACGACCGATGATGTCGTCATGGCACAGCAGATGAGCGAGGACCAGTGGCGGGCTTTCGTCTCGCACTCCACACGAACCGGCAAGCTGTCGACCGTACGGGCCGACGGGAGCCCGCACGTCGCCCCGGTCTGGTTCGTCCTGGACGGACAGGACCTGGTGTTCAACACGGGCAGCAGCACCGTCAAGGGACGCAACCTTGCCCGTGACGGACGGGTGGCCCTGTGTGTGGACGACGACCGTCCGCCGTTCTCGTTCGTCGTACTCCAGGGACGCGCGACGCTGAGCGAGGATCTGGCCGAAGTCCGGCACTGGGCGGGCCGGATCGCGGCCCGGTACATGGGCGAGGAACGCGCGGAGGAGTTCGCCGGACGCAACGGCGTGGCGGGTGAACTGCTCGTCCGGGTGCGTATCCAGAAAGTACTGGCGCAGGCCGACCTGGCGGACTAGCGGCACCGGACAGCGCCGAGCGGAGCAGTCGCACAGCGCTGTCGGGACGAGCGGCTTCGTCGCGGACGGTCAGTACGCGCCGGGTCGGCCGAGCAGCGCCCGCCAGCGTGCGAGGCCGGTGGAGAACCGTCCCGGTGATTCCTGCCGAACGCCTCCGATCCCGTCGAGAACCCGAACCTTCAGCCCGGCGGGAACACCGGTCCGCAGCGCGCTTCCGAGACGCGCCGCGGTCTCGGCGAACTCGTCCGCCTCCCGCGAGCACGGGTGGCACTGGGCGCAGTGCGCCAAGAACCGCACCCTCTCGTCATCGCCGAGCGCGTGCAGCGCATAAGCACCGATCGCCGTATGCGCATCATCGACTGCCACCGCACCTCCCAGACTCCGTGCCGACCGGAAGGCCGGCATCCCTGTCGCTCCTTATTCGGTGGTGAAGGAGCAGGGGATTGGTCACGTACGCCTCAGGTCAGCCGAGTGGCGCAGCGATCACCGCTTTCGCCGCTCGACCAATCCGGGGGACGGTCGGTTCCGAAGACCAGACCGTGACGAAAACTCCCCGCAAATGGATCCGCATGCCGCTGGCGGCGCTGTGCGGGCTGCTCTCAGGTTATGCGGCCCTCGCGGTCGCCGAGTTGGTCTCGGCCGCCGTCCGCCCCGAATCGGGGCCGGTCGTGGCCGTCGGCTCTGCTGCCATCGACCGCACGCCCCCAGCGCTGAAGGACTGGGCGATCCGGCACTTCGGCACCAACGATAAACTGGTACTCCAGCTCGGCATTCTCGCCGTCCTTACACTGCTGGCCGCCGCCCTGGGGATATTGGCGCTGCGCCACCGCCGGGTCGGTGCCGCCGGTGTCCTGGTCTTCGGCGTGATCGGCAGTGCGGCGGCCACCAGCCGCCCCGACTCCACCGGTTTCGCCGACGCGCTGCCCTCGGTCGTCGGTGCGGTCGTCGCGGCGTGTCTGCTGTACTGGCTGGTCGGGCGCCTGGCTCCGGTGTCCGGGACTGCCGGTCCGGATACGGCCGGGCCCGCGCACGAGCAGCCGGATCCGGACGGGGAACGGGGCTGGGACCGCCGTGGTTTCGTCATCGCCGCGACCGCCGCAGCCGCTGTCTCGACGGGCGCCGGAGCCCTGGGAAGGTCCCTCAACGACGCCAGCGGGGGCAACGCTGTGGCCTCCCGGAACGCGGTCACGCTGCCGAGGCCCGGCTCCCCGGCCGCTCCCGTCCCCAGGGGCGCTCAGCTGCGGGTCCCCGGGGTCAGCCCCTTCGTCACACCCAACGCGGACTTCTACCGGGTGGACACCGCTCTGGTCGTACCCAAGGTCAATGCCAACAGCTGGAAGCTGCGCATCCATGGCAAGGGCGTCACCCGCCCCCTCACCATCGGCTACACGGACCTGCTGAACCGTGACCTCATCGAGCGCACCATCACGCTGACCTGCGTGTCGAACGAGGTCGGCGGGCCGTACGTCGGCACCGCACGCTGGATCGGGGTACGGCTGGCCGATCTGCTCAAGGAGGCGGGGGTGAAGCCGCCGTCCAAGGGCGGCGGCGCCGACCAGCTGGTGGCCCGCTCCGTGGACGGGATGACGATCGGAAGCCCTGTCGAGGACGTGATGGACGGCCGGGACGCGATGCTCGTGGTCGGGATGAACGGCCGGCCGCTGCCGTTCGAGCACGGATTCCCGGTACGGATGCTCGTCCCGGGCCTGTACGGGTACGTCTCCGCGTGCAAGTGGATCGAGGACATCGAACTCACGACGTTCGACGACTACGACCCGTACTGGGTGAAGCGCGACTGGTCCAGACTCGGGCCCATCAAGACCGAGTCCCGGATCGACACACCCAAGCCGTTCGCCCGCCCGAAGACCGGCCACACGGTGATGATCGCCGGGGTCGCGTGGGCGCAGACCCGCGGCATCGACCGCGTCGAGGTGCGCGTCGACGACGGCCCCTGGAACCATGCCCACCTCGCCGCGCAGGACACCACGGACACCTGGCGCCAGTGGTCCTTCCCCTGGAAGCCCACGTCGTCGGGGAGTCACACCCTGACCGTCCGGGCGACCGACCGCACCGGCAGGACGCAGACATCCAAACGCACCGACACGATCCCGAACGGTGCGAGCGGGTGGCACTCGGTCGTGGTCACGGCGGAGTGAACACCCCACTCGCACCCGGTCGGACCGGATCGGCATACTCGACGGTATCCCCGTACTTCCCTGGAGTGACTGATGGCATCAACACCCTCGCCCGGCCGAGCCGTTGCGGACTTCTCCCTGCCCGGCGGAGTCCTCAGGAACGATGTCTTCGAGCGGCAGGACTTCGTACTGAGTGAGCAGCGTGGGCATCCACTCGTCCTCGCGTTCTATCCGGGCGACGACACCAGTGTCTGCACCAAGCAGCTCTGTTCGTACTCCAGCGGTCTCGAGACCTTCACCGACTGCGGGGCCGAAGTCTGGGCGGTCAGTCCGCAGAGCGTGGACAGTCACGAGGAGTTCGCCAGGAAGTACGGCCTCCGGATGCCGCTGCTCGCGGACACCGACCGGTCCGTGGCGCGGGCGTTCGGCATCGCAGCACCGGGCATCGGCCTGCGCCGCGCCGTGTTCCTCATCGCACCTGACGGGACGCTCCACTGGAAGCATGTCGCCCTGCTGGGAGCGACGTTCCAGTCCAGGGAGACGCTGGCCCAGCAGCTGGCCGGGATCAGCGCCACCGGCGGCTGACCGATGCGTCCCCGGTGCGTCAGCGCGCGGCAGCGTGCCGGCGCGGTCCCTCGTGCTTCTCGTGCTTCTCGTGCCTGGCCCGCCAGTACGGGTTGTCGTGCGGAAGGCTGCCCGACACACGGCCGTACATCCCGAATGTCATCAGCAGGAGACCGACCACAAAGCTGAACAGGACGTTCTGCATGTGGAAGGCCAGGAAATTGGCGCTCGTGCCGATCAGAGCGAGATTGACGAAACCACTGATGATGAAGAGCACGCCGATGACCATATTGAGCATCGACGAGATGTTTCCGCCGATGACCGCGCCCACGAGCAGGATCAGGCCGATCACGATCGACAGGACACTGAGCGCACCGTTGGTGTTCAGGCCGGCCACCATGTCTCCACCGGTGTTGAAGAAGCCGATCTTGTCGACCAGGCCGAGTATCCCGAAGGCAAGCAGAACGAGACCCATCAGGCCGGCACCGAAGCGGTAGACGCGGCTCAGTCTGTGGTCGACCGGCAGATGTTCGTCGAGGACGAAGCGGTTTCGGGGGGCGCGCGCGGCATGGCTCGTAGCCATCTCTGGTCCTCCTCCGTTCCGGAGACACCCCCACCCTGTCGGCCGTCCAGGATCCTCACGACGGTCCGATATGCCCCATTTTCTGCTCTTCATGGTATTCGATCCTGCGGGTCATGGGGCCGAGACGGCCGTCCACCGGCATCAGCGGCTCCGGGCGGATGCCCCGAAACGGGGCAGCCGCGTCCCGCCCGGGGCATCCGGCTGCCGGGCTGGGGGATCATCTGCTCATGAGGGATGACCACACGCACATCCAGGAGTTCTTCGGCGCCCGCGCCCGCGACTGGGACGCCCGGTTCCCGGATGACGGACCCGCCTACGCCGCCGCCGTCGCCCGGCTGGGGCTGCGCCCCGGAGACGCCGTCCTCGACGCGGGGTGCGGCACCGGGCGGGCGCTGCCGGCGCTGCGCGGGGCGGTCGGGGACGCGGGGGTGGTCATCGGAGCAGACCTGACGTCCGCGATGCTGGCAGCGGCGGTACGGGCCGGGCGGCACCGGGACGGCCGGCTTCTGCTCGCGGATGTCACGCGGCTGCCCGTCCTGTCACAGTCACTGGACGCCGTGTTCGCCGCGGGGCTGATCGCCCATCTTCCCCGGCCCGAGGACGGCGTGCGGGAACTGGCCCGAGTCGTCAAGCCGGGCGGGCTGCTGGCATTGTTCCATCCGATCGGCCGGGCGGCGCTCGCCGCCCGGCAGGGACGCCGGCTCACGGATGACGACCTGCGCGGTGAGGGGCGGCTGCGCCCCCTGCTCGCCGCCGCGGGCTGGCAGCTGTCCTCATACGCCGACGAGCCCAGCCGTTTTCTCGCGCTGGCCGTGCGACAGCCTTGACGGCCCGGCCGGGAGCCTCCCCGGCCGGCGCGGGAGCACCGGGACCGGCAACCGGAGCCAGTTCCTCCGCTCAACCACTCGACGCTGGGGTTACCGACTGGTTAGGGTGCGCCGACGACTGATCAACAGGAGGCTCCAGTGACGGGGACGGACGATGCCGGCGACGATGCGCTGTTTGTCCTGACTGCGGTGCTACTGACCCCAGCACAGTTCCCGAGTGTTCTGGGCGACGACTTCCCTTCGGCGTGCCACTCGCTCGGGCTCGACCCGCGCCCCGACGGATACGGAATGGTCCTGGGGCAGGACGGGGGCGGTGCGAGGTGGACCGTGGTGATCGACGACGTGTCACTGGTGGCGGTGGCCATCGCGTCCTGGGACTGCGGTATGGAGTACGACCTGTCGCCCGACGACCGGTCGATCGTCGCCTCGCTGCCGGGATGGCCGCTCGACGTCGCTGTTGCAGCGCCGGGAGTACCCGCGCCGCACGACCCCCAGGGCCTGCCCGACGGCGGCCCCGCACCGCTCTCCCCACCCGGGTCCGACACCTGGGGCCCGGCACAGCGGCGCCTGGGGGCCGACGAGATCGCGTTGCAGTGGGCGCAGTGGCGCGAGCAGATCGGAGACGACGAAACGTTCGTACCCGTTGACTCGCAGGAACCCCGGGACAGCGGTGGTCCCGGGGACAGCGGTGGTCCCGGGGACACCGCAGCGAGGGCGCCCGGCCCGGCCCGCCGTGTCATCGACGAGCTGAAGGCCTATCTGGACGCACCGCCGCCGGTCGGCCGCATACGGTCGGCCTTCGCTCCGGGCGGCGCCCGTACGCTGCGCGCCGACGGCCCAGGCTGGTCGCTGGTCGCCAGGACCGACGACATCGCGTTCGTACTCCTCGACGACCACCCCGGCGACGTCGTACCGGTGGGGCGGGGGCCGGCGCTGCCCGCGCTGCTCGACGCACTGGAGAAGCTGGCCGTGCGTCCCGCCTGAGCGGGGCCGCACCCGGCCGCTGCACGGTCGGGCCACAGTGCGGCACCGCACCACCGCTCCTGTGACCGTGCGGCGCCGCACGGTCACAGGAGCGGCCTGGATCAGCGCCCTATCTCCTTGCGGGAGATCCTGCGCAGCCTCCTGCGCTGGCTGGGGTCGAGCAGCAGGTACGCCACGACGGGCACTCCGATCAGGACGAGCAGCGCCGGAAGAAACCCGATCAGCGGGATCAGGATGATGCCGGCGACCACGCCGCCGACGGCGATCATTGCGGGCTTGGACATCGACGCCTCCTCAGCGGCTGATGCCGCTCTCTGTCAGTGAAACGCACGAGCGTGCTCTGCGGTTCCGCTACGCCGTGCGCAGTGGCGCCCCGACCTCGTGCATGTGGGTCAGAGCCTGCCGGTAGGAGTCGACCAGGGACGTCTGGGCGTACGGCATTCCCAGCGAGCCGCAGTGCGCGCTCACCAGTGACTGGGCCAGCCGGAGGTGGGGCCGGGGCATGCTCGGGAAGAGATGGTGCTCGATCTGGTAGTTCAGTCCACCGAGGAGCCAGTCGGTGAGCACACCGCCACGCACGTTGCGCGAGGTCAGCACCTGGCGCTGCAGATGCCCCCAGCGCTCGCCGTCGGGGTCGGGCATCTCCATGCCCTTGTGGTTCGGGGCGAAGGTCATGCCGAGGTGCAGCCCGAACAGCGCGTGGTGCACCAGGGCGAAGACGACCGCCTTGCCGGGGGACATGACGGTCAGCAGGAGAGCGGCGTACCCGGCGAGGTGCACCAGGAGCAGCAGGCCTTCGACGGCGCGCTCACGGCCCTGCTGCCGGCAGCCGTCCTCCTCCGCACGGGAGAGCACCGTCTGGAATCCGTAGATCTTCAGGGCAATGCCCTCGAGGAGCAGCAGCGGGAAGAAGAGCCGCGCCTGATTGCGGGTGAGCCAGCGGGAGAGGCCTTCTCGTTCGGCCGCCTGCTTCTGCGTCCACACCATGACCCCGACGCCCACGTCCGGGTCCTTGTCGACGTGGTTGGGGTTCGCGTGATGGCGATTGTGCTTGTCGTTCCACCAGCCGTAACTCATACCGAGCAGCAGGTTGCTGTGGAAGAAACCGACGGCCCGGCTCACCCTGCGGTCGCCGGATATCTGCGCGTGTCCCGCGTCGTGCCCGAAGAAGGCGGTGCGTGACCAGAGGACGGCCAGCGGGAGGGCCAGCAGGAGGGTCCACCAGGAATCACCGACCAGGACCATGCCGGCGATCGTCGCAGCGAGGGTCAGCAGGTTGACGCCCATGCTGAGGATGTACCAGCCGGTGCGCCGTTCCAGGAGCCCCTGCGCCTTCACCGCCCTCAGGAGCGGGGCAAAGTCACTGCCCGTCTTCTGCTCGGGTTCCGCGAGCATCGAGGGGGTCTGTGGCATGTCGGTCTCCGGTCTGTTGGCCCATGCGCTGACCTCATGAAACGTACGGTTCCGGGGTTGCGGGGGCCATGGCGCCACCACCCGGCCGCCACAGGGGGACAGCCCCCCCCCCCCCGACGGCAAGGTGGTGCTACCTGTACCGTGCGCCGGAGCATGCCGCGCCGCGCGGTTACGGCGTTCACCGGCGGGCCTGCGATGAGGTACCCTCGGCGATCCCGACCCACAGTAGTCAAATTTGAGGAATGCGCTATCGCTGTGCAAGGACTCCCCACGGCAACGCTCTCCGAGATCGCCCAACTCTCCCGCTGCTCCGCGGTCTTCCTGCCTGCGGACCCGGCACGTACCGGGCGGGTCGCCTTCTGGCACCCCGGTGGCAGCGAGCCGCCCACGAGCCCCGGCTCCATGGAGGAGCTGCTCGTCGTCGGCGGCGACGCACGTCCGTACCGCGTACGGACGATGATGCTGACCGTACAGGAAGCCCTGCCTGTTCTCACCCGTGCCCGTACCGGGGCGCACACGTCAGCGGCGGTCGCTTTCTGGGGATCGGCCGCACTGCTCGCCCTCCAACTCGCCGCGCGCGGAAGGCTGCTGCCAGGGCTCAGCGCCGGCGGCTACGAGGCCTGGCGGGCCGGTCCACTCGACGGCGGTGACCTCACGCGGGTACGGGAACTCGCCGCCGCGATGCCGCCCACCGCCCACGCGGCGCCCCTGGACCCTGCCGCGGACCCCGTATGCCTGCCCGCGCCCGAGGAGTTGGTGCGTGATTTCCTCGACGCCGTCGCGGACGCCCTGCCCCGGACGCCCGCCGCCTCCTTCGCGGCGGGGAGTTCCGCTTTCGCCGCGGCCGAGCCGCGGAAACTCCCCGAACAGCGGGCCTGGGCAGCCGATGTGGCAGCAGGCCAGGACACGGGCGTGCGCATCTCCCTGCGTGTGGAGGTGACAGGACTGTCCACCGCGGCCACGGAAGCCGGCGACGGGCCCGCGTTCAGAGCCGTCCTCCAGATGCACGGCGCAAGCGATCCCGCCCTCACAGCCGACGCGTCGGACGTGTGGTCGGGCACGGCGGCCGGCTTCGGCCCGCGTGCCCGGATGGACGCCCTGCTCGCCCTGCGCCGGGCCGCCCGCGCCTGGGCGCCGCTCACACCACTCCTGACGGCCGCCGTGCCCGACTCGGTCGAGCTCGCCGACGAGGAAATCACCGAACTGCTCGGCGACGCGGCGCAGGCCCTCGCCGCCGGTGGAGTTCGGGTGCACTGGCCGAAGGAGTTCTCCCGCACGCTGACGGCGCGCGCTGTCATCGGCACCGACGATGGCCCTCAACCCCTCCCTGGCGGCGGCAGTCGCTCAGCACATGCGGAGGAGCGCCTCCCGAACGATCTGCCGTCCGTGCTGCAGGCCGATACCCTCCTCGCCTTCAACTGGCGTTTCACACTGGGTGGTCAGCAGCTGAGCCATGCCGAACTCGACCGGCTCGCCGAGGCGAGCAGACCCGCCGTACGGCTGCGCGACCGGTGGGTGCTCATCGACCCCGACGAGATGCGACGCGCCCGTGAAACCCGGGACACCCGGGGCCGCGCTGTCGCACCGATCGACGCACTGGGCGCGGTGCTCACCGGTACGACCGAAGTTGACGGCCGGCAGGTGGAAGTCACCGCGACAGGCCCGTTGGCGCACTTGCGGGACGAGCTCGGGCGCCCGGAGGACTCCGGACAGAAGGCGATCGGACAGCCCGCCGCGCTCGAAGCATCCCTGCGCGACTACCAGTTGCGCGGACTGAACTGGCTGCACCGGATGACCGCGCTCGGTCTCGGCGGCTGCCTCGCGGACGACATGGGACTCGGCAAGACCATCACACTGATCGCACTCCATCTCCACCGCCAGAGCGACAAGGAATCCGCAGGGCCCACCCTGGTCGTCTGTCCGGCCTCCCTGATGGGCAACTGGCAGCGGGAGATCGAAAAGTTCGCGCCCGGCACTCCCGTCCGCCGCTTCCACGGTGCCTCGCGGAGCCTGGAGCGCCTGGCCGACGGGGAGTTCGTACTCACCACCTACGGCACCATGCGGCTGGACGCCGGGCGGCTCGCCGGGACCTCCTGGGGGCTGGTCGTCGCCGACGAGGCCCAGCACGTGAAGAATCCGTACTCCGCCACGGCCCGGCAGCTGCGGACCATCGGCACACGCGCCCGTGTGGCGCTCACCGGTACCCCGGTGGAGAACAACCTCTCCGAGCTGTGGGCGATCCTCGACTGGACCACACCCGGCCTGCTGGGCAAGCTGGGCGGATTTCGCACACGCTACGCTCAGGCCGTCGAGGGCGGAAAGGATCCGGCGGCTGCCGAACGGCTGTCCCGCCTGGTCGCACCGTTCCTGCTGCGCCGTCGCAAATCCGATCCGGGTATCGCACCCGAACTGCCGCCGAAGACGGAGACCGACCGCACGGTGTCACTCACCCGGGAACAGACCGGCCTGTACGAGGCCGTGGTGCGGGAGACACTCGCGGAGATCTCCACCGCCGACGGCTTCTCCCGGCGCGGCCTCGTGGTGAAGCTGCTGACGGCGCTGAAGCAGATCTGCAACCACCCCGCGCAGTACCTCAGGGAGGAGGAGCCCCTCGTCGAGGGGCGCTCGGGGAAGGTGGAGCTGCTCGACGAACTGCTCGACACCATTCTCGCCGAAGGCGCGGGCGTACTCGTCTTCACCCAGTACGTGAGAATGGCACGGCTCATCGAACGGCATCTGGCAGCCCGCGGGGTACCCACTCTGCTGTTGCACGGGGGGACCCCGGTCGCCCGGCGACAGGAAATGGTGGACCGCTTCCAGGGCGGTGAAGTGCCCGTGTTTCTCCTGTCGTTGAAGGCGGCGGGTACCGGCCTCAACCTCACACGTGCGGGACACGTGGTGCACTTCGACCGCTGGTGGAACCCGGCGGTCGAGGCCCAGGCCACCGACCGGGCCTACCGCATCGGACAGACCCAGCCGGTCCAGGTGCACCGGCTGATCGCCGAAGGGACCATCGAGGACCGGATCGCGGACATGCTCGACCGCAAGCGCGAACTGGCCGACGCGGTACTCGGCGCCGGAGAGGCCGCGCTGACCGGGATGACCGACGCCGAACTGGCGGACCTGGTGGAACTGCGAGGGAGTGGACGATGAGCGGTATAGACGCACCGGAGCGCACCTTCGCCGCCCTGGCACCGGCACCGGGCCGCGGCTTCGCCGGGACCTGGTGGGGCCGGGCCTGGCTGAAAGCCCTGGAGGAGACGGCTCTCGACGGCCGCCAGCTGAAGAAGGGCCGCAGATACGCCCGCGACGGCGCCGTCGGCGCGGTGTCGGTACGGCCGGGCCGGATCACCGCGATCGTGCAGGATCCGGACTCGGCGCGGTACCGCAGCGATGTGCTGCTGCAGCAGCTGAACGATCCGGAGTGGGACAGATTCCTCGACATGGCGGTCGAGAGCGCGGGGCACATCGCGGCGCTGCTGGACCGCGAGATGCCACCGCACCTGGTGGAGGACGCGGCCGCGGCCGGGGTCTTCCTGCTGCCGGGGGCAGGTGATCTGGAGCCGGAGTGCTCCTGCGAGTCGTGGGACCACTGCCCGCACACCGCCGCGCTCTGCTACCAAGTGGCGCGCCTCCTCGACGAGGACCCGTTCGTGCTGCTGCTGATGCGCGGCCGGGCCGAGCCGGAACTGCTGGACGAACTGCAGCGGCGCAGCACGGGCCACGCGGCGGCGCCGGGCAGCGCCGGGGCGTGTGAGGAGGGGCGCGAGCCGGGGGGTGTGCGGGCCGACGAGGCGTTCGCCGCTGGGAACGCGCTGCCGCAGCTGCCCGCGCCACCGCCGGTGCCTGATACGCCGGGGCTCCCGCCCTCCCTCGAAACGGAGGCCGGTCCCGCACCGGGCCTCGATCCCGGCGCACTGGAGTTCCTGGCAGCGGACGCGGCCCGCAGGGCGGCGGCCCTGCTGACCGAAGCGCTTGCACCGGGCCATGAACAGAGCCCGGTGCAAGAGACGTTGACGCCGCAGCAGGACGCGGTCCGGCTGGCCGCAGCGGCCACCGACCCACGGATCTCGGTCCGCCTCGCCGTGGGATCGGGGCGTGAGCGCGCCGAGCTCGCGCTCGCCGTCCGGGCCTGGGAGTGCGGCGGCCCTGCGGCGCTGTCCGCACTGGAGGAGCGGTGGTCACCCGGCGCGCAGATGCTGGCACGGGCACGCGCACAGCTCGACCAGGCCTGGGAGCAAGGGACAGGGCCGCGATTCAGCATGGCGGGCAACCACTGGACCGTGGTGGGCTCCGATGCCCAGCTGCGCTACGGACGGGACGGCCGCTGGTGGCCCTACCGCAAGGAGAGGGGCCGCTGGACGCCTGCCGGACCTGCCGACCCCGATCCCGCCGCGGCGCTGGCCACGGTGACGGACGCGGAGTGACAGGCCACGAGGCCTGATCGGCACGTGGTACGGCGGGGCGCCGCACCACGGAGGGGGGCGGGCCCGCGGACACCGGCGCGCACGGGCATGATCGTTGCGCGCCGGGAACACGGTTCCGGGCACCCGCCCGACCGGGCGATTGAACAACCCTCCTGACCTGCGGCAACGTAGTTCAGGCCGGTTCAGGGGGAGGCGGACGGCGGCTGTACTCCACTCCCCTGTCCCGGCCACTGTTCCGCAGTTCGGTCCGCAGCGCCTGAACGGGAGAGAGACATGATCCGCAACGGAGCGAAACGCGCACTGGCCTTCGGCGGGGTGAGCGCCGCCCTGCTCGGCGCCACCGTACTGGGTGCGGCTCAAGCTCAACAGCGGCGGCATCGGGTACGTCAACGCGGTCTACCTCAAGGGCAACGTACCGAACCACTGCTGACAGGCACTGCCTCTCACCGCCCCTGAGACGACGACGGCGCCTCCCGTTCCGAAGGGAGGCGCCGTCGGGCGCGCGTCGCCCCGCTCTTCATTGCGCCGCTCCGGGCCTGTTTCGTCAGGCTGCTTGACAAATTAGTATCCAGGGCGCCGCCGGGATGCCGCCCGGCGGCGCCCCCTCAGAGCGGAGAAGCCCGATGACTGCACCCGAAGGCCCCCTGGTCGTGGGGGTGGACTCCTCAACGCAGTCGACCAAGGCGCTGGTCGTGGACTGCGCGACCGGGGACGTCGTCGCGCGGGGCCAGTCACCGCACACCGTCACCGGCACCGGCGGCGCGCGCGAGAGCGACCCCGAGCAGTGGTGGCAGGCGCTCTCCGAAGCACTCCAGCAGTGCGGGGCCGCCGCGGGACGGGCCAAGGCCATCGCGGTCGGGGGGCAGCAGCACGGCCTGGTGACACTGGATACGGCCGGCCGGCCGGTGCGGCCGGCGATGCTGTGGAACGACGTCCGCTCCGCGCCGCAGAGCGAGCGCCTCATCGGTCAACTGGGCGCCGACACCTGGGCCGAGCGCACCGGGAGTCTCCCCGGGCCTGCCATGACCGTCACCAAATGGGCCTGGCTGCTGGAGAACGAACCGGACGCCGCCCGTGCCACGGCGGCGGTCCGGCTGCCGCACGACTACCTCACGGAGCGGCTCACCGGACGGGGTACGACCGACCGGGGGGATGCTTCGGGCACCGGCTGGTGGGCGACCCGGACGCAGGCGTACGACGAGGAGATCCTGCGGCTGGCCGGCCTGTCCCCCGCCCTGCTGCCGGAGGTCGTGGACCCTTCGAAGGCAGCGGGCAGTGTCCGCCGGGTGCCCGGTCTGCCGCTCGCCCCGGGTATCGCGGTGGCACCGGGCACCGGCGACAACGCCGCCGCCGCGCTCGGCCTCGGGCTGCGCCCCGGCCGCCCGGTGCTCAGCCTCGGTACGTCGGGCACGGTGTACGCGGTGTCGCAGCGACGGCCGGTCGACCCCTCCGGCACGGTCTCCGGTTTCGCCGACGCACGGGGTGACTGGCTGCCGCTCGCCTGCACACTCAACTGCACGCTGGCCGTCGACCGGATCGCCGCGCTGCTCCACCTCGACCGGGACGCGGTCGAGCCGGGCGGGGACAGTGTGATGCTGCCCTTCCTCGGTGGCGAACGTACCCCCCATCTGCCGCACGCGGCAGGCCTGTTGTACGGCCTGCGTCATGACACTACGGGCGGGCAACTGCTCCAGGCCGCCTATGACGGCGCGGTCTACGCCCTGCTCGACGCCCTGGACCGGGTCCTGGACGAGGACGCCGCGCCCGACGAGCCTCTGCTGCTGATCGGCGGCGGGGCGCAGGGAACCGCATGGCGGGAGACCGTGCGACGGCTCTCGGGACGGCCCGTCAAGGTACCCCTCGCGAAGGAACTGGTCGCGATCGGCGCTGCCGCGCAGGCGGCCGGGCTGCTCCTCGGCGAGGACCCCATCGCGGTCGCACGTCGCTGGGACACCGCCCGGGGTCCCCGGTATGCGCCGCTGCCCCCGGACGAGCCGGCCCTGCAGCGGATCAGCACCACGCTCTCGGACGCGGGCTCGCTGTTGCGGCGCGAGGAGCACCGCGGGTGAGGCCCCGGGCCGCCGCGCGGAGCAACTGCCGTTCCCCACAGGCGTTACGGCCCCTTCCACCCCTGCCGCATCTGCCCGTACGGTATGGCCCGCGGGACTCGTGCCGGTCGACGGACACAGGGAGTCGGAGAATGCCGGGGGAATCGGATCCAGGACTGCGCCGCGACGCCGTAGGGCTGCGCGAGGTGCTCTTCCAGAGCATCACAGCCATGGCACCTGCGGCGGCGGTCGCGGCGTCCATTCCGTCCGGTGCCGCGTTCGCGGGCGGAAGCCTGCCGCTGTCCGTACTGGTGGCACTGGTGGCCTGCCTGTTCACCGCCTCGTGCGTGGCCGAACTGGCACGGCAGCTTCCCGCGGCTGGTTCGGTGGCGACGTACTCCGCACAGGGGCTCCACCCGGCGGTCGGGTTCCTGGTCGGCTGGGGTTATGTCTTCGTCGAGGCGCTGGTGCCCGCCCTGCTGCTCCTCCAGCTCGGCTTCACCACGGCGGGCACCCTGCACCAGGAGTGGGCTTCGTACCCGGCGGACCTGTGGTGGCCGTGGTCCCTGGCGGGAGCGGTGGTCATCGCGGTGGCCGGGTTCTACGGCGTCCGGGCCTCGGCCCGCTTCGGCACGGTGCTCGGCGTCTTCGAGGTGCTCGTCCTCCTGGTCTTCGCTGTGCTCCTGATCTGGAAGGCGGGGGACGCCAACACCCTCACGGTCTTCGGCACTTCCCACACCGCGCATGGATACACCGGGGCCGGCGGTGTCTTCGCGGGGTCCGTCTACACGGTGCTGGCCTTCTCCGGCTTCGAGGCGGCCGCACCCCTCGCCGAGGAGACACGCGACCCGGGGCGCACCATGCGGCGGGCGGTGCTCGGTGCGGCCCTGGCGATCGGCGTGTTCTACGTCCTGACCACCTACGCGATGTCCGTGTACTTCGGTCCGGACCGGTTCGCCGGGTTCGGAGTGTCGGGGGCGGCCTCCTGGGAGGGCGTGGCGCGCGCGTCGTTCGGACTCTTCTGGGTGCTCCTCTTCCTCGCCGTCGTCAACTCGACGATCGCCAACGCCAACGCGTGCTCGAACGTGTCGACACGGACCGCCTTCGCCCTCGGAAGGATCGGGGTGTTCCCCCGCCCGTTCGCCCGTGTCCATCCGCGCCACCGGTCCCCCGTCGTGGGCGTGGCCGCGCAGTTCGCCGTCGCGGTCGCCGCTGCGCTGGGGCTCGGTCTCGCCTACGGTCCGGTGACAGCATTCGCCCTGCTGGCCACGGTCATTGTGACGGTGGTCATCGGTGTGTACATCGTCGTGAACCTGGCCTGTGCCGGATACTTCCTGCGGCGCAGGCGCGATCTGTTCCGCCCGGTGCCCCATCTGCTCTTCCCCGTGCTGGGCACGGCCGCCTTCGTCCCCGCGCTCCTGACGGCCGCCGGCATACCCGCCTTCGACTTCGTCTCCCCGCTGAAGGCGCCCGTCTCGTACGCCGGGCCCGCCGTCGGCGGCTGGATGCTGACCGGTGCCGTGGTGCTGGCCGTGCTGGTGCGCAGATATCCCGGGCGGCTGGCGGAGACGGGCCGGGTCCACCTGGACGGACCACCGGAGCCTGCTGCCGGATCCCAGGACTCCGAACGGGTCAACTCCGTGAACACGACGGGCGACACGACCGATGAGACAGGAGAGGTACGGCGATGACTGATCCCCGCATCCTGACAGTGCGTCCCCGCGAGGGCGAGTACGCCTGGACGTTCGGCGGGGCGGCCCCGGTGGCGCGCGTCGCTCCGGGCACCGTCCTCGATCTGTTCACCGAGGACTGCTTCGCGGGGCGGGTGCGTTCCGCGAAGGACCTGGTGTCCGAGGTGTGCGAGTTCCCCTTTCTCAATCCGCAGACCGGCCCCTTCCATATCGAGGGCGCCGAGCCCGGCGACACGGTGGCCGTGCACTTCGTGTCGGTCGAGCCCGCCCGCGACTGGGCCGCGTCGACGACCGTGCCGCTCTTCGGCGCACTCACGTCCACCCACGCGACGGCCACGCTGCAGCCCCCGCTGCCCGAGGTCGTGTGGATGTGGGAGCTGGACCGGGAGCGGCGCACCTGTCTCTTCCGGGCGCGGGACAGCGATATCGAGATCCCACTGCCGATGGACCCGATGCACGGCACGGTGGGGGTCGCGCCGGCCAACCTCGAGGTGCGCTCGGCACTGGTGCCCGACGCGCACGGCGGGAACATGGACACCCCCGAGATGCGCGCCGGTGTCACCTGTTACCTCGGGGTGAATGTCGAGGGCGCGCTGCTCAGCCTCGGTGACGGGCACGCCCGGCAGGGCGAGGGCGAGACCTGCGGGGTGGCCGTGGAGTGCGCGATGAACACGGTCGTCGTGGTCGAGTTGCTGAAGGGCGTGACGACCCCGTGGCCGCGGCTGGAGTCGGACACCCATCTGATGTCGACCGGCTCGGCACGCCCACTGGAGGACGCCTTCCGGATATCGCAGCTGGATATGGTGCAGTGGCTGGTACGTGACTACGGGCTGTCCGAACTGGACGCGTACCAGCTGCTCTCGCAGGCGGGCGAGGCCCCGCTCGGCAATGTCTGCGACACCAACTACACCTGTGTCGCGAAGATCCGCAAGGAGTGGCTGCCGGCCGGCGAACCGCACCGCGGGCTGCACCGCCATCTCAGGGAGACCGCAGCGGTCCTTCCCCGGCCCTGAACCCACCGCGACCGCACAGCCGCAGACAGATCCCCCACGCGAGGAGAGCACCATGGCACACACCGGATCAGGCCCCAGCCGCAGACGGCTGCTGCAGAGCGCCGCGCTCGTCGCCACCGCGGGCGTCCTGCTGCCCGCGACCCGGGCGGACGCCGAGAGCGCGGCGGACACCGACTACCCGAGCGCGCACTGGACACCCGCTTCGACCGCCAACTACACGGTGTCCAAACGCCCCTCGGCATACACGGTAGACCGTGTGGTCGTCCACGTCACCCAGGAGACCTTCGACAACACGCTGAACATCTTCACGGATCCGGCGAAGGCCGTCACCGCCCACTACGTGGTGCGCTCGGCGGACGGGTACATCGCCCAGTGTGTACGGGAGCACGACATCGCCTGGCACGCCGGGAACTGGGACTACAACACCCGCAGTATCGGCATCGAACACGAGGGCTGGGTGGACAAGCCCGAGTACTTCACGGACGCCCTGTACGGGAAGTCCGCCGCGCTCACCGCGTCCGTCTGCGACCGGTACTCCATCCCGAAGGACCGCACCCACATCATCGGACACGTGGAGGTCCCGGGCACCGATCACACGGACCCCGGCCCCCACTGGGACTGGGTGCGCTACATCCGCCTGGTCAACCAGGCCTGACGGGACGCTTGCCCGGCACCGCCGCCGGGGTGACGATGGGCTGTGTCCCGCGTCCCGTGCACCGGGGCCGGGGAGGCCGAGTTGACCGACACATGGGTGGCTCTCGAGGCGGGCGCCGATCCGGCGCGGCGCCGCAGGGCGCTGCGGGGAGCGTACGAGTCGTTCGCCGCAGCTGGACGGGTCGAGCGCCCTGTGCGGGCCGTGGTGGCGGATTCCTGGCGGCGCTCGGCCCGCGCCCGGGTCAGCCGGGACGGGACGGCGCACGTCGAGCTGTCCGACGACGCTCTCGCCGCATACCGGGACAGCCATCCGCTGGCCCGGGTGATGCCGCTGTTCCGTGAGCTGATGGGCGCCTACGCGATGGACGGCCGGCACCTGCTGGCGGTGTGCGACGCGCACGGCCGGCTGCTCTGGGTGGAGGGGCACGCGACACCCCGCGGGCAGGCGGCCCGGATGAACTTCGTGCCCGGGGCACGCTGGGCGGAGGCGGCGACCGGGACCAACGCACCCGGCACCGCCCTCGCCCTCGACCACCCGGTCCAGGTCTTCGCGGCCGAACACTTCCAGCGCCCCGTCCACCCGTGGACCTGCGCGGCGGCCCCGGTCCACGATCCGGGTACCGGGCAGCTGCTGGGCGCCGTGGACGTCACCGGCGGCGACCGGCTGGCCCATCCGCACAGTCTGGCCTTCGTCGGTGCCGTCGCGCGAGCAGCCGAGTCCCAGCTCGCACTGCTGGCGCCGCCGCCCGCCGCGGGGGCCGTACAGCTGTCGGCGCTGGGGCGGGACACGGCCCTGCTCGTTGCGGACGGCCGCAAGTGGAGGCTCAGCCGGCGGCACAGTGAGATCCTCACGCTCCTCGCCCAGCGTCCGGACGGTATCAGCGGGGACGAACTGCTCGTCGAGCTGTACGAGGACGAGGCTGTCACCCCGGTCACCCTGCGCGCGGAGCTGTACCGGCTGCGCGGGCTGCTCGGTCCCGGGCTGCTGCGGTCGCGTCCGTACCGGCTGGCGGATCCCGTCGACACGGACTCCGCGGGAGTCGCACGCCTGCTCGCCTCCGGTGCGGTGGCCTCGGCGATGAACGCGTACGCCGGTCCGCTGCTGCCCCGGTCGCAGGCACCCGCGGTGGTCCGGCTTCGCCGCCGGCTCGCGGACCAGCTGCGGGCAGCGCTGATCGAACGCGGTGATCCGGGCCTGCTCGCGGACTGGGCTTACAGTCCCTGGGGCGAGGACGACCTTCCCGTCTGGCGTGCGCTCGTCACCGCGCTGCCCGCCCGGCAGCGGTCGTCCGCGCTGGCACGGGTGCACGAACTGGACTCCTGGCAGCGTTCCTGACCTGCCCACTCCCCCGGCTGCCTCGCCCGTACTGCGCGGACACCCCAGGCTCCTTACTCTCGGTTGATACAGCGACCGCATGGAGTGTCCGCTCGTGACCGGACGCCCGAGCCCGAGGAGTCCGTATGCCTGAGCTGTTCATCGGCGGGTCCTGGATGGCCGCCGCAGACGGGGGGCTCCGCGAGATCCGCTGCCCGGCCGACGGCACTCTGGTGGCGACCGTCGACGAAGGGGGAGGGCAGGACGCTTCGGCGGCGATCGCCGCGGCGCGCGATGCCTTCGACCACGGGCCCTGGCCCTCCACCCCGGCCGCCGAGCGGGGCGCGCTGCTTCTGCGGGTCGCGGCCCTGATCGAACGTGACCAGGACGCGCTCGCCCGCGCCGAGTCCCTGGACACCGGGAAGCGGCTCGTGGAGAGCGAGTACGACATGGCGGACATCGCCAACTGCTTCCGCTACTTCGGCAACCTGGTGGCGTCCGGGGGCTCCGACCGCATCGTCGACACCGGGGATCCCGGTATCGACAGCCGGGTCGTGCACGAACCGGTCGGCGTGTGCGCGCTGATCACCCCCTGGAACTATCCGCTGCTGCAGACCGCGTGGAAGGTCGCGCCCGCGCTCGGCGCGGGCAACACCTTCGTACTCAAACCGAGCGAGCTGACCCCGCACACGGCGGTCCTCCTGATGCGGCTGCTGGCCGAGGCCGGGCTGCCCGGCGGGGTCGCCAACCTCGTCCTGGGCACCGGGCCGGAGGTCGGCGCACCCCTCAGCGAGGACCCGAGGGTCGACATGGTGTCGTTCACCGGCGGGCTCGTCACCGGACGCCGCATCATGGCCGCCGCCGCCCCCACAGTGAAGAAGATCGCCCTGGAACTCGGCGGCAAGAACCCCAACATCGTCTTCGCCGACGCGGAGTACGAGAGCGCGGTCGACTACGCCCTGACCGCTATTTTCCTCCACTCGGGCCAGGTCTGCTCCGCCGGAGCACGGCTGCTCGTCCAGGACGAACTGCACGACAGGTTCGTGGAGGACGTGGTCGCCGGAGCGCGGGCGATCCCGCTGGGCGGCCCATTCGACGAGAGAGCGCGGACCGGCCCGCTGATCTCGGCGGCGCACCGCGAGAAAGTGGAGGCGTACGTGGAGGCGGGCATCGCCGAGGGCGCGGTCCTGCGGTGCGGGGGTGCGCGACCGGACGACCCGGCACTGGACCAGGGCTTCTACTACCTGCCGACGGTGCTGGACGAGTGCACCGCGGGGATGAGCGTGGTGCGCGACGAGTCGTTCGGCCCCGTCCTGACAGTCGAGCGGTTCCACGACGAGGACGAGGCGGTCGCCCTCGCCAACGACACGGTCTACGGGCTGTCGGGCGGGGTCTGGTCGCAGGATGTCGGCCGGGCGCACCGGGTGGCGTCCAGGATGCGGGCCGGCACCGTATGGATCAACGACTTCCAGCCGTATGTGCCGCAGGCCGAATGGGGCGGGATGAAGCAGTCCGGGTTCGGGCGTGAGCTGGGACCCGCCGGTCTCGCGGAGTACCAGGAGGCCAAGCACGTGTGGCGCAACCTGTCGCCGAGTCCGCTGAGGTGGTTCGAATGAGTGGCAACAGCACCGGAGGCGCGCCCGAGCCCGGCGGCCCGGCCAGGACACAGAGCCAGGACGACGACGACTCGCTGTCGGCGTTCGGCTACAAACCCGAACTCAAGCGCACTCTCGGCAACTTCCACACCTTCGCCGCCGGGATCAGCTACATCTCGATCCTGACCGGTACCTTCCAGCTGTTCTACTTCGGTATCAGCTTCGGCGGACCGGCCTACTGGTGGTCCTGGCCGATGGTCTTCATCGGCCAGCTGATGGTGGCCCTCTGCTTCTGCGAACTGGCCGCCCGGTACCCCGTCGCCGGCTCGGTCTACAACTGGGCGAAGAAGCTCGGCGGCCCGCACGTCGGGTGGCTCGGCGGCTGGATGATGCTGACGGCCACGATGGTGTCGCTGGCCGCCGTGGCCCTCGCCTACCAGATCACGCTGCCGCAGATCTCCTCGGTGTTCCAGTTCATCGGGGACGGCAGCGGCAAGACCGACGCGGCGAAGAACGCCGTTCTGCTGGGCAGCGTACTGATCCTCTTCACCACCCTGATCAACGCATTCGGCGTCAAGCTGATGGCCCGGATCAACTCCGCGGGTGTGATGGTCGAGCTGATCGCGGCCGTCGTCCTGGTCATCCTGCTCGCCGCGCACATCACCCGTGGCCCTTCCGCGATCACCCAGACGTACGGCATCGGCCACGGGCAGACCCTGGGCTACTTCCGCGCGTTCCTCACCGCTTCGCTCGCCTCCGCGTATGTGATGTACGGCTTCGACACGGCGTCCTCGCTGGGTGAGGAGAGCATGGACCCGAGCCGAAACGCCCCCAGGGCGATTCTGCGGGCCCTGTTCTTCTCGTTCCTGCTCGGCGGCCTGATCCTGCTGTTCGCGCTGCTGGCCGTGCCGGACCTGACCTCGAAGAAACTGGCAGCGGACGGACTGCAGTACGTGGTCCTCTCCACGCTCGGCTCGACCATCGGCCAGATCGTGCTGTGGTGCGTGGTCATCGCCATCACCGTCTGCGAACTGGCGGTGCAGGCCGCGGGCATCCGTCTGGCCTTCGCCATGGCGCGGGACAACTGCCTGCCGGCTTCCTCGCTCCTCGCCCGGGTCAGCCCACGCTTCAAGACTCCGGTCCTTCCGGCGATCATCATCGGGATCGTCGGCATCGTGATCCTGGTGATCAACATCAACCAGCCGCAGATCTTCTCCGTGATCACGAGCATCGCGATCATCATGATCTATGTGGCGTATCTGCTGGTCACCACGCCGATGCTGATCCGGCGTCTGCGCGGCACCTGGGAGCCGGCGGAAGGGCGCTTCTCACTCGGCCGGTTCGGGCTTCCCATCAACATCCTCGCGGTGCTGTGGGGCTTCGCCATGTCGCTCAACCTCGCGTGGCCGCGCAATCAGGTCTACAACGCGACGGGGCCGCACCACTGGTACCTCCAGTGGGGTGCCTTCGTCTTCATCGGCATCGTCGGCGGTGGCGGATTCGCCTACTACTGGTTCGTCCAGCGCAAGAAGACCGGCGTACTGGACGCGCACCGTGCCGTCATGGAAAGCCCTCAGCCGCCCACGGTATGACCCCGGACCCTCCCCGGCCCCTTTCACCGCCCCCGCGGTATCCCCTGATCTGGAGAGCAGCGATGTCCGAGCAAACGTCCGAGCGCGCATACGACTACGTAGTGGTGGGCGGCGGTACCGCGGGCGCGGTCATCGCCGCCCGGCTCAGTGAGGACCCGGCCGTCACCGTCTGCGTACTGGAGGCCGGGCCTTCGGACGCCGGCGACGACAACGTCCTGCGGCTGGACCGGTGGATGGCCCTGCTGGAGTCGGGATACGACTGGGACTACCCGGTGGAGCCACAGGAGAACGGCAACAGTTTCATGCGGCACGCCAGGGCCAAGGTGCTGGGCGGGTGCTCGTCGCACAACTCCTGTATCGCCTTCTGGGCCCCGGCCGAGGACCTCGACGAGTGGGGTGCGCTGGGGTGTTCGGGCTGGAGCGCGGCGGACTGCTTCCCGCTCTACAAACGGCTGGAGAGCAACGACGCGCCCGGTGACCACCACGGCCGTTCCGGGCCTGTGACCATCCGTACCGTCCCGCCGGACGACCCGTGCGGTACGGCGCTGCTCAACGCCTGCGCGGAGGCCGGTATCCCCCGCACGCCCTTCAACACGGGAACGACAGTCGTGCGCGGGGCACACTGGTTCCAGATCAACGCCCGCGCGGACGGCACCCGTTCGTCGGCCTCGGTCTCCTATCTGCACCCGGTGCTCGAAGGCCGGCCCAATCTGGAGATCCGGACGGGGCTCCAGGCCAAGCAGCTGCTCTTCGACGAGAACCAGCGGTGCACCGGCGTCGAGTACCTGGAGCCCGACACCGTGCACAGCGGCTCGGTGACGGCGCGCCGTGAGGTGATCGTCAGCTGCGGGGCCATCGACTCTCCGAAACTGCTGATGCTGTCGGGCATCGGCCCGGCCGGGCACCTGCGCGAGAACGGGATCGGCGTGCGGGTGGACTCCCCCGGCGTCGGCTCGCACCTCCAGGACCACCCGGAGGGCGTGATCATGTGGGAGGCCAAGCAGCCCATGGTCACGTCCTCCACCCAGTGGTGGGAGATCGGCATCTTCTCCGACACCGAAGCGGGCCTCGACCGGCCGGACCTGATGTTCCACTACGGCTCGGTGCCGTTCGACATGAACACCTACCGGCGGGGTTACCCGACGACGGACAATGCCTTCTGCCTCACGCCGAATGTCACCCGGGCCCGCTCCATGGGCACGGTGAGGCTGCGTACACGCGACTTCCGCGACAAACCCCGGGTCGATCCGCGCTACTTCACCGACGAGCACGACATCCGGGTGATGACCTACGGGCTGCGGCTCGCACGGAAGATCGTGGCCCAGCCCGCGATGGCCGGATGGGCGGGGGCCGAACTGGCGCCGGGGCCGGCCGCGCAGTCCGACGAAGAACTGTTCGCGTACATCCGCGACACCCACAACACCGTCTACCACCCGGCGGGCACCGTCCGGATGGGAGCGGAGGCCGACCCGGACTCTCCGCTCGATCCGCAGCTGCGGGTGAAGGGTGTCACCGGACTGCGGGTGGCCGACGCGTCGGTCATGCCGTTCCTGCCGACCGTCAATCCCTGCATCACCACCATGATGATCGGCGAGAAGTGCGCCGACATGATCAAGGGGGGCTGAACCGGCGGGCCCGGTGCCCTGCGGGCGCAACGTGGTTGCAACGTCAAGGTCCCTAGCCTCGGCTCCGAGCGCCGTCCAACGGCGGGCGGCGCGGATTCCGGGAGGCCACTGACATGACCCGTTACGCAGCGCCGGGCACCGAGGGTGCGATCGTCTCGTACGAGTCGCGCTACGACCACTGGATCGGCGGGGAGTTCGTCCCGCCCGCCCGAGGGCAGTACTTCGAGAACCCGAGCCCGGTCAATGGCAAACCGTTCACCGAGATCGCCCGTGGCACCGCCGAGGACGTCGAACTGGCCCTGGACGCAGCACATGCGGCCGCCCCGGCGTGGGGCCGGACTTCGGCAGGCGACCGTGCCACCGTCCTCAACAGGATCGCCGACCGGATGGAAGCCCATCTGGAGGAGCTCGCGGTTGCCGAGACCTGGGAGAACGGCAAGCCTGTGCGGGAGACACTGGCCGCCGACATCCCACTCGCCGTCGACCACTTCCGCTACTTCGCGGGCGCGCTGCGGGCTCAGGAGGGCACCCTCAGCCAAATCGACGATGACACGGTCGCCTATCACTTCCATGAGCCCCTCGGCGTGGTGGGCCAGATCATCCCGTGGAACTTCCCCATCCTGATGGCCACTTGGAAGCTCGCTCCGGCACTCGCCGCGGGCAATACGGTGGTACTCAAGCCGGCCGAACAGACCCCGGCCTCCATCCACGTCTGGATGAGCCTGATCTCCGATCTGCTTCCCGCCGGTGTGGTCAACATCGTCAACGGCTTCGGCTCGGAAGCCGGCAAGCCCCTGGCGTCCAGTCCGCGCGTCGCGAAGATCGCGTTCACGGGCGAGACCACGACCGGGCGGCTGATCATGCAGTACGCCTCCGAGAACATCAAGCCGGTCACGCTCGAACTCGGCGGCAAGTCGCCGAACATCTTCTTCGACGACGTCTGGTCGGCGGACGACGACTTCCGCGACAAGGCGCTCGAAGGCTTCACGATGTTCGCGCTCAACCAGGGCGAGGTGTGCACCTGCCCGTCGCGCGCGCTGATCCAGCATGGCCACTACAGCGAATTCCTGGAGGCAGGCATCGCCCGGACCCGGCAGATCCTTCCGGGGCACCCGCTGGACACGGACACGATGATCGGCGCGCAGGCCTCCAACGACCAGCTCCAGAAGATTCTTTCGTATCTGGACATCGGCAGGCAGGAGGGCGCCAAGATCCTCACCGGCGGGCAGCGGATCGACTACGACGGTGAGCTGGCCGGCGGATACTACGTACAGCCGACGATCTTCGAGGGCGACAACAGGATGCGGGTCTTCCAGGAGGAGATCTTCGGCCCGGTCGTCGCCGTCACGTCCTTCTCGGACTTCGACGACGCCGTCAGCACAGCGAACGACACGCTCTACGGACTGGGCGCGGGCGTCTGGACACGGGACATGAACACCGCCTACCGGGCGGGCCGTGCCATCCAGGCGGGCCGGGTCTGGACGAACTGCTACCACGCCTACCCCGCGCACGCGGCCTTCGGCGGGTACAAGCAGTCCGGGATCGGACGGGAGAACCACCGGATGATGCTCGACCACTACCAGCAGACGAAGAATCTCCTCGTGTCGTACTCGGCGAAGAAGCTGGGATTCTTCTAGACACCAGAAGAGGGCGCCTGCCCCGGCGTCTCACCCGTCAGGCGCCCTCCCTGGAGCACAGATCCAGCCACGGGGTGGAGTACGTGGTAACTCTCGATTCCTCCCACCGCTACCCCAGCTCTGACCGCCTGTTCCGGGGCATTTCCGGGCCAAGACCTGCCTCAGGTGTCCTCTGCACTGCGGTCCTGCCCCTCCCACCCTCGCATCGACTCCTCAATCACGCTGTTGGCGTGCCGAGCATGCACGCTTCCACTGTCGCTACGTCAGCCGCGGCTTGAGCGGCTCGATGAACGGCGCGCCGTCCTTGTCGGTCATGAGGTCGCGGTGAGCCGCCCTCTTGTCCCCCGGCTTCGGGGAGGTTCGGGCACGCGATGCCGTCGCCATCCCGGTCGAGTGTGTCCGCTCGCAGCACCGCCTGGGCGTCGGCCTGGGTCTTGAACGCGTCGCAGGTGACCACGTGACCCTGGTGCAACTACGCAGCGACGTCGAACGTGAGCTTCGGGGTCCGTTGTCACTGCACGCGGTCAGCATGATCGAAGCGATCATACTGACCGCCACGGTGGAAGTACGACGCCCCGGTCGTAGCCGGCTGTCCGGGCCCTTGTGGATGGTGCGTGGCTGGTCTGGCACGGTCGTAAGCCGATCATGTCCGAAACACCGCGACCGTTCCGTTCGCCGGATCGACCGCATACACCTTCCCCGTAGTGTTGTTCGCGGCCAGCGCCCCGAACTGGCGACCCGTGCCGAGCGAAGCTCGACCCAGCAGCGTGCTGCCGTCGGCCACCCCGAGGCCGCCCGGCGCTCCTACCTTCTGGTTTTGTTGTGCGACGAAGATCCTGTTGAAGTTTCTCAGCACGGTGAGCGTGTGCCCATGGTTCCCGGGGGCCTTTGAACTTCCGCAAACTGGTGCTTGCCCCGTGGCCTTCGTCCCGACGATCCGGTCGATGCGGGCCCCCGCACCGCCGCAGTTCGCTCCATTTCCACCGTCCAAGTAGACGTAGACCGACCCTGCAGCGGGGTTGTAGACCACGGAGTCGGGAGTGTAGGGCGTTCCCCACGGGTCGTCGATCGCTGTTGAACTGTCGTCGCTCAGGTTGATGGCGATCGTTGTTGCGACGCCTTGCCACTGGCCCGATGGATTCGCAGGGTTCGGCACGCACCTCCTGGCGAGGAGGTAGACGAGGTTGCGGCCGGGATCGACAGCGGTGATGCCAACAGCGGAGAATTGAACGAGGAAGTTCCCGGCGTTGGTGCCGCAGGTTCCCTTCGTCGCGAAATCCGCTGCGATCTTGGCCTCGTGGGTCTGCGACGAGATGGCGAAGATGCCGGTGGTCGCATTCTCACCGCTGCCGAAACCCTGCTTCACGAGATATACCGCGTGGTGCACGGAGTCAAAGGAAAAGGAGGGAGTGGCTGCAACTCCCAGAGCGGGCAGGGTGATTGCCTTCGCCGACGAGCTTCCGGCTGCGATGTAGGCGACCGCCGAGGTACTTCCGGCACCTCCGGCGACATAGACCTCGCCGTTCTCGGGAGAGACGGCCAGACCAGTGACGGTCGTCGCAAAGCCGCTGACGTGGGTCACTTGATCGGCGTTCTTCGTTTCGATGATCGCGACGCCGCCCGCACCCCCGACGTAGACCCTCCCCGAGTCGGGGTCGACGCCGATGCGGGTCGGGCTCGACACAGCGCTGGACACATCAATCGGTTCACCGATCACAGCATCGGTCTTGCCGTCGATCACGGTCACGTCGTTGCTGCCTTCAGCTACGACATATACGCGATTGGCCTTCTCATCGACCGTGAGATCGGTCGGATTCGCGCCCACCTTGATGGCATCCGGTCCGCTCTCCGTCGGCGTGGAAATATCATTCAGCGTGAACGACGATTTTTCACCTCGACCGCACTTGTTCTCCTCGCCGACCACCACCGTGTTGTAGCCCGGTGCGCCGGAGAGGAACCCATCGTCTTGCAGGTCATCGGCTGTCCCGTAGTGCCCGTGCTTCGCACAGAAGGACTCTTCCGCTGTGCGCAGGGTAGCCGCGTCCGCGGCGACCGCGCTCTTGTGGCCCTTGTCGCCGATGCCCCTGACGGAGAACACCACGATGGCGGCGAGGACGCCAAGGATCACGATGACCACGAGCAACTCGATGAGTGTGAAGCCGTCCTGGCTTCTGACGCGCAGTGAGAACCGGCGATGGTCCGATGGCATGGCAGTCGGGGCTTCCTTCAATCGATGGGTCACGTTCAGCCCGAGCACACGCGCGAGCCCTTGCCGCGTCACGGTGTTCCCCGTCGCACGGGTTTGACGTCCTTCGGTCCCGGCAGGTCCGGGCACGCGATGCCCTTGCCGTCGCCGTCGAGGTGATTCGGGTCGACCGGTTCGAAACGCAGGACGGCCTGCGCGTCCGCTTGGCTGGCGAAATCCGAGCAATCGTAGGCGTCATTGCCGTAGCGCAGGAAGATGCGAGCGTCGAAGGGCCGCTTCCGCTGCGGGCAGAGCGCGCTGCGCGTGTCGCCAGGACCGCAAGTGAAATGCTGTGCGGTTTTGCGTACCGGCTTGGTGTCGCGCGGCTCCGGCAGTCCACGGCACGCGACGCCGCCTCCGTCATCAAGGTGGTTCGGATCGCTGGGGTTGGTCCGCAGCACCGCCTGGGCATCCGCCTGACTGGCGAAACTGATGCACGTGAAGGCGTCGCCGTGGATGGCGTACTCCTTGGGGTCGAACACCTTGCTGTGCGGGCAGAGCGCGGTGCGCTGGGTGCCCGGCGTGCACCACGCGGGGTCGGACTTCTGGGCTGAGGCGGTTCCATCCGACCCACCGCGCACAAGGGCCACGACGACGAGCGTCACCGCGACCACCGCCAGCCCCAGCCCGCCCCACCTGATCGTGCGCGAGCGCGTAAGTCTGCTCAACAGTGCCATTGCATGCCTCTGCCCATCGTGCCTGCCAGCCCCTCCCATGCGTCCCGCAGCGGGCCGACGACACTGGCCGTCGGCCCGCTGCGGGCTGGATACGTGCATTACATCCACAGCGGGCATGGTTGTCAATCATTGACTACTGGGTCGTCAAGTGCGCACCATCTAGGCGTGCGAGGCACCGTCACGCCGGGAAACCACGGCAGATGCCCAGGAGTTCCAGGACACCTGCCCCCTCCACCGGCAAGGTGCCCGTGCGGCAGTCGCCGCCAACCGAATCTACGAGGAGTAGCAGATGCAACTCAGATCCAGACGCACTCGGAGTATCCCGAACTCCGGCTTCACCGCGATGCGCCGGGTACGGAACGTGTTCGCGGTGGGTGCCCTCGCCACGGCACTCATCGCCGCCACCGCACCAACCGTGTTCGCCTCGACGGACTCGCAGGTCGGCATCGCGAACAACATGTACCCCGCGGTGAAGGACATGAAGGGCGCGATCGAGTCGGGCGGGTCGTTCACGCCGTTCACGGCGAATGGCGCGTCGCAGGTCGGTGGGTTCTGGAACAAGCCGGCGATCGATACGTCGACGATGCGGGGGATCACGTCGGGAAGCCTGCGTCAGCAGCTGAAGGGCGCCGGCCCCTACACGACGTGCGATCCGTCGTCGTCGAACAACTGCGTCAATGGGCCGCTGCACATTGACGCGTTCCTGTCGGCGGACGAGACCAACGTCGACGCGGTCATCCCGACGGCGGATGGCGGGACGTGCGCAACGGGCGGGAGCGTCGAGTGCAACGGCGCGATCTTGAGCAAGCACCCGGTGGCCATCGGGCACCTGTCGATCTACAGCTGCAGCGGCAGCTGGGCGGGGTCGACTCACGGTGATGACCCGTCCAACAGCGGGACGCCGCCGCTGGCGTCCGGCGCGGACGCCAATGGCAGCGGTAACGGCAAGGCCCAGTCGCCCCGGTGTGATGCGTCGCCCGTCTCCGGCGGCGCGCCCACGACGATACCGGGGGTGGTGAGCTGGCTCGCGACGAGTGGGCACCGGATCGCGGTCGCCGACCCGGCTTCCGCGCCGTTCGGCGCGGCGTCCAAGCAGGCGTTGATCCAGAACGGGTTCTCGTGGACCACCAGCGGGGCGGGTCAGAACGTGTTCACCGGAAGCGCGTGCGACAGCGCGGGTACGGCGTGCAAGGTGCGCCTGGAGTCAGGAATCAGTCAGGTGCGTGGCGCAGTGACGGCGAATGCCGGCGGGAACACCCAGCTGGGTCTTGTCGCGAAGTCGAACGTCATGCACGTGAGCTGGACGTCGAGTTCACTGAACGGCACCACAGGCAATGACCCCAACACGTGGACCGACGTCGACCCGAGCGCGTACTCCGCCTACGGAGACATCGAGCAGTACGGCGTCGCCCTGACCGGCGGCAAGGCGGGCGCAGCGACCGCCTGGGGCGACCTGTTCAACAACACGTGGGACAACGACACCACCATCCAGTCGACTCTCGCCGCCTACGGCTACTAGGCGGTCCGGAGCACTGGGCAACGGACCGTCGGCCAGGCGCACATCGCTCGCCGGCGGTCCCGGCTCACCGATCCGTGGCGGCGGTCCCGCTGTCAATCGGCGGCAGAGCCGTGGAGGTGCGCATCCAGCGGCGACGCCTACTCCCGGTCATCTCCCGTCCAGGCGCAGAAGTCGTCAACCGCTGACCACTGGAGTACTATCTCGGCACCTCGGCATGCAAAGTACCCAAGAGGGGCACCACGCAGCTGCGCAGGCATTCCGGGACATGTGCATACTCCCACCAGCAGGAAGCTCTCACGGCAGCCGCCAAACTGACGTCGGTCTACGCCACGCCACCCGGCCATGAATGCCGACCGGACCGGCAACTACCCGCACAGCACCTTGCCCATCGGCGGTCGTACTGCCGAAGTGCGTTACGCGCGGCGGTCACGTGGACGCCGAGGGGAGGGTGACGCGAGCGTGACGTCAGCCGGTCTTGACCGCCGGCCGCGCCGAGTCGACGTCGACGGCGTCGAGAAACCGCCGCGCGGCGCGGACGTGTTCCAGCCGCCAGGCATAGATCGCGCCGGTGAGGTAGTCGCCGGTATGCTCCTTGGCGCACAGCGACTGCTCGATCTCGTCGATGACGACCCGTTGACGCTCGACCAGGCGAGCCGGGCTGGTGTCGCGACGCCGGAGCAGCAGAAGCTTGCTCGTGAGCTCGGCGCGGACGTCGAACAGCTGGACCACGGGTTCGCTGAGCCACCGGCTGACCGCCGTCTTCGCCGAGCGGGTGGTGGCGTAGATCATGCGCTGCGGTCCGCGATCGCTTTCCTCGGCGCCGACCGGCGTGATCAGTCCGCGCTCGACCAGCCGCGTGATCGACCGGTAGACCATGGGTCGCGATACGTACCAGAACTCACCGATTTCTGCGCCCTCCGCGGTGAGGGCTGCGATGGCGAAGCCGTGGCTGGGGCGTTCGGCCATGAGTGCGAGCACGATCCACTCGGCGAGTGGCAGATCAGGTTGTCCCATGGTCACCAGGGTAGAGGGTCGTCGGTGATGGTTGCGATGCGCCCGAGCCTGGAGCCGGAAGGGCTGAAATAGTGACCGGATCCCAGGTGGACAGACCGATCTGTCCGGCAGGCGGTCGCGCGATGGAACAGTCTGCGGTGCCCACGCGGCTCGCGGCGCTGTGGGCCCCGGAGCGCCATTGCGGGTTCGCCGGTTGCCCGCAACCGGCCCGCGACTGACGTCCGGCCCGGGTGATTATGGTCGGTGGCGGACCGTTGTGAGCGGCGCACCCATCGCGTACAGATCACTCACGCTCTCGTACCAGTGGACGACAGGAGCGCCGACGAGGATGGCGGCGATGGCGCCGGCGGCGAGGAACACGCCGAAGGGGAGGCGGGTGTGCCGGGTCGCTCGCCCGGCCACCATGAGGGCGATGCCCACCAGCAACCCGGCGACGCTGCCGGCCAGCAGCGCGAAGACGAGATACCACGGACCGAGCCAGCCCAGCCCGGTGCCGAGCAAGCCGGCCAGGCGCACGTCGCCGAATCCGAGCCAGGCCGGCCGCACCCAGTGCAGGGCGAAGAAAACAGCGAATGCGCCCACTCCGCATGCCGCGGTCACGCCGAGCCGGTGCCACTGGCCGGTAGCCGCCGCGGCCGCGAGCAGACAAGCGGCGGTGAGCCCGAGAGTCGGGTATATCAGCCGCCGAGGGAGCAGGAACTGTTCGGCATCGCAGGCGGCCAGGGCCAGCAGCCCCGCGGTGAAGACGAGTTCGGCCGGCAGCGCTTCCGAACAGCCGAAGCGCAGTGCCTCGGCGAAGAACAGAATCGCGGTGAGCGCTTCGATGAGCGGGTAGCGCGCGGGGATGGGAACCTGGCAGGCGCGGCAACGCCGGCCCAGCAGGAGCCAGGAGACGACAGGGATGTTGTCGCGGGCCGCGATCGGCGTGGCGCATCGTGGACAGGCGGAGCGGGGCCGCACGACCGAGCGGCCGGACGGCACCCGGGAGACCGCGACATTGAGGAACGACCCCACCGCGAGCCCCAGTAGACCGATAATCATGACAAATATGGATGGCATGGCCGCAATGGTGCCGTACCGCGCATGCCGGTCGCTACCGGCATCCTGCGCGTGGTCCGGACTGGAACTCCAGGCCTCTGCGACCCTCCCCGCGACCGACTCCACAGCCCCCAAGGCGGTTCAGGCCCAAGGGAGTTCCGGCGATGCCACAGGCCGCCGACTGCGGTTCGTCAGGTGGCGCTTGCGATGCCACCTGACGAACCCGGCCGCAGACGGCCGCCAGGCGGGGGCGTCCGGCGAGAGTCGCCCCATTAGGGGTCCTTGCAGTACGCCCGCCCGGGTCGCGCGGCCTGACACCGCGTCTCGCGGCGTCGCCGAAAAGCCCAGGCAATTCCTCCCCCAAGGCCTTGAGGGTCAGATGGGACCCCCATCCTGGGCTCTCCTGCGCCTTGCGATACACGGCACCGGCCCACGCGACCTCACCGGACGCTCATAGCGCAAGGCCCCCTCAGGCGCAGGGCTTGCCGGGCGTCGCCGTGATGTCATACCCGGCGCCACCGTCCTTCAGGGTGACGGTGTACAAGGTGGAAGCGGTGGACAGGAACCCACCGCTCACCAGCTCGTCCATGGTGCCGTACCCGGTGTGCCCGCCGGCGAGGTACGCCTCTTCCGCAGTCTGGACCGTGGACTTGTCGGTCTTGCACGCCGAGGCCTGACCCTTGTCGTTGATGCCGCGGACGGAGAAGACGACAACGGCGGCCAGGATGCCGAGGATCACGATGACGACGAGAAGCTCGATCAGGGTGAAGCCGGCTTCCGCCGTCTCGTTGGGTGCACGCATTCGCTGGCGCAACCTGCCTTGCAGATACGTGAACATCTCTCTCCTTCTACGGCGTGCGGCGCAAGCAACTCTAAGCAGTAGTAACAACTTGAGTAATCAGCAGCAGACTACCCAGTGAGCGGTGGGCTCACAAGGGGCGAGTGTCCGACGCCTGCCGCGGAGATGACGCGGAGGCGGCGCAGTGGCGTGCTGTAGTATCCGGCTGACTAATCAGCAGCTGACAGTACTGCGGGATGCACTCGTGGCGAATGATCAGCCGTTGTTCTGGATGCGAAAGGGTGGGTTCCTTGGCGAATCGCCGGCTTCTCCGGCGCCGCACGGCGGCGACAAGCCCTGCTGGCGAGGACGGCACCCTGCACGACGGGGCGCGAAGCGCGGCGCATTCTCCGGCCCCGGCGGACGAACCGGTCCGGGCCGAGACGTCCGGCGCGGAGCAGTCGTCGCCCGCGGGTAAGGAGCGACCCCGCATTGGGGAACTCCTGGTGCAGCGCGGGCTGCTCACCCCTGCGCAGGTGGACGAGGCGCTCCTGCAGCAGTCGACGTCGGGCAAGCGACTCGGCGCGCTGCTGGTCGAGCTCGGCATGGTCGACGAGCGGTCACTGATCGAGGCGCTTTCGATTCAACTCGGCTTCCCAGTAGCTGACTTGCACCAGAGCGAACCTGATCCCGAGGCGGCCGCCCGGGTGCCGGAGGCGCTGGCCCGCTCGCTGGGCGTCGTCGCGGTGCGGCGGGCCGATGGCACGCTGCTGATCGCAGCGGGCGACCCGGGTGACCCGCGCGTACTCGACGAGGTCGGCCGGGCCGTCGCGCCGGATCGGGTTCAGTTGGCGATCGCGGCTCCCTCGGACATCCGGCGCTCGATCGACAGCACCTACCGGGCGTTGGCCGGAGTCAGCAGCCTGGTCGAGGCCTTCGAGGCGACCGAGACCGGCCGCAACGCCAACTCCGGTGCCAGGGTGGTGAGCGAGGACGCGCCGGTCGTACACCTGGTCAACCTCATGCTGACCCAGGGCCTGCGCGACCGGGCCTCGGACATTCACGTCGAACCGCACGCCGACCGGGTCCGGGTCCGCTACCGCATCGACGGCGCGCTGCACGACGTGCTGAGCCTGCCGGAGAACATGGGCCCGTCCCTGGTAAGCCGGATCAAGATCATGGCCAACATGAACATCGTCGACCGGCGGCGCCCCCAGGACGGCCAGATCGCCACCGAGATCGACGGCAGGTCGGTCGACATCCGGGTCGCTACCACCCCCACCATCTGGGGCGAGAAGGCAGTACTGCGGCTGCTCGACAGCAACCGCACACTGCTGCGGCTGGCCGAGCTCGGCATGCCCGCCGCCACCTACGAACGGTTCTCGTCGCTGCTCCGCTCCCCCTACGGCATGGTCGCCTGCGGCGGACCGACCGGCAGCGGCAAGACGACCACCCTGTACGCCACGCTCGGTGAGCTGAACCAGAGCGAGCGCAACATCACCACCATCGAGGACCCGGTGGAGTACGTGGTCCCCTCGGTCAACCAGATCCAGATCAACGACCAGGCGGGCGTCTCGTTCGCGACCGGGCTGCGCTCGATCCTCCGACAGGACCCGGACGTGATCCTGGTCGGCGAGATCCGAGACGCCGAGACCGCGCGGATCGCGGTCGAGTCCGCTCTCACCGGCCACTTCGTCCTGTCGTCCATCCATGCCGCCGACGCCTGCTCCGCGCTGCACCGGTTCGCCGACATGGGCATCGAGCCGTTCCTGATCACCTCCACGGTCGCCGGGGTGGTCAGCCAGCGGCTGGTGCGGCGGATCTGCGACCAGTGCCGCGAGCCCTACCAGCCGGGCGTCGACGAACTGGCCTTCTTCGCCAAGGCCGGCGGGTCGACCGACACGGGGTTCTGGCAGGGCCGGGGCTGCAACTTCTGCTCCCGGACCGGCTACCAGGAGCGGATCGGCGTCTTCGAACTGCTCGTGATGAGCGACACGGTCAAGCGGCTGCTCGTCGAGCAGGCCCCGATCGACAGCCTGCGCAGGGCCGCCCGCGAGCAGCACATGGACAGCCTCCTGGACGGAGGCGTCCGACTGGTGGAAGAGGGGACCACGACCATCGCGGAGATCATGTCCAGCGTCTACGTGGTCTAGGCCGTGTCCGTAAAGTCGCGCCTGGCGTGCGACGGGCAACGACGCGACTTTGCGGACACGGCCTAGACCCGGCTGCTGGATACCGCTCCCCCACACTGACGACGCGAACCTCTGACACCGGAATCCCAGGAGGGCACCGGCATGGCCACCTTCAAGTACGTCGCCGTCGGCCCGGACGGGAAGCGGGCCACCGGCGTGCTCACGGGCTCCAGTGTCGACGGCGTGACCGACAGTCTGACCCGGCAGGGCTACGACGTGCAGTCGGTCAAAGCCGCAGGCCGCAACCTGCTGCAACTCGAACTCACCGCGGCGAAGGTCAACCTGGTCGAGCTGAGCAACTTCTCCCGTCAGATGGGCGCCTTCATCAAGGCCGGAGTGCCCATCCTGGACGCCCTGGAAATCATCCGCGCCGAGACCAAGGACAAGAAGCTGGGCAGGATGCTCGCGGACGTCATGGACTCGCTGCGGTTCGGCGAAAGCTTCGCCGCCGCGATGGCCGCGCATACCGCGGCGCTCCCGCCGTTCTACATCTCCGTCCTCCGCTCGGCAGAGGCGACCGGTGAACTCGACGTAGTGATGGCCCAGTTGGCCCGCTACATCGAACGCGACGTCGAGGGCCGGCGCAGTATCCGCTCCGCCCTGACCTATCCGATCCTGGTGATGGGACTCGCCGTCGCCGTCGTCCTCGTCCTCGTCATCTTCGTACTGCCCCGATTCAAGGTGTTCTTCGAGTCCTTCCACGCGGAACTGCCGCTGCCGACCCGGATTCTGCTGAGCTTCACCGACTTCGTCACGGCCTGGTATCCGGTCATCGTCGGCGTACTTGTCGTGCTCGTCGCGGCAGTGCTCGCCGGTTTGCGGACCGAGCGGGGGCGGGTACTGCGCGACCGCTTCCTGCTGGCGACGCCGGTGGTCGGCGACGTGGTCCGCTTCATGGTCATCGAGCGGTTCTGCCGCATCCTGACCTCGATGATCAAGGCCGGGGTGCCCATCACGGAAGCGCTCAGCCTGGCCGGCTCGGGCGCCAACAACCGGGTGTACGAACGGTCCATCGGGACGGCCCGGACGGAGATGCTCGAAGGCGGCGGCATCTCCCGGCCGATCGCCCGCACCAAGCTGTTCCCCGGAGCGGTCACCCAGATGATGCGCGTGGGGGAAGAGACCGGGACCCTCGACGACCAGCTCGAGAACGTGTCGGAATTCTACGAGAAGGAACTGCAGCACAAACTCAAGCGGCTCACCAGCCTGTTCGAGCCGACCGTGGTGATCATGATCGGGGTTGTCGTGGGATTCGTGGCGGTCGCCCTCATCTCGGCGATCTACGGCGTCTACAACCAGGTGAACGTCCAATGACGGGCCTGGTACGCCAGCCACGGCGCCGCCGCGGCGAAGAGGGCGAGACCTTGGTGGAGGTTCTCGTCGCCGTGGTGCTCATGGGTGTTGCCTTCGTGGCCATCCTCGGAGGCATGGGCACCGCGATCATCAGCTCGGTGACGCAGCACAAGGTGACCAGCGCCGACTCGGTCATCCGCAGCGCCGCCGAGAAGGTCGTCAGCGACCCGTACGTGTCCTGTGCCCATGATTACGAGACTCCGACGCCGCCGTCCGGATACACCGTGAGCGTCTCGATCGAGTACTGGGACGGGGTGGGTGCGTTCGGCCGTCCCTGCCCGACGGCCGATACGGGGGTGCAGAAGGTGACGCTCACCGTGCACCAGACCGGCCCACACCCCGTCAGGGACGCCACCCTCGAGGTGGTCAAGCGGGAGTCGATGCTGTCATGACGACTCAACGACCCACCGTACGCTCGGAGTCGGGGTTCACCCTGACCGAATTGCTGGTCACGATCGTCATCGTGGGCATCATCGGGGCGCTGCTGCCCAAGGCGATCATCCTCGGACTGCAGTTCACGGCGGGCACCGAGAAGCGGGTGGCCGCCACCAGCGCGCTGGGCACGCTCAACCGCTACTTCTACGGCGACGTGCAGAGCGCGGATACCGTCACGACCGACCCCGCGTGCGGCATTGCCGACGTGATCGTGCACCTGAGCCGGCCCGGCACCGACGTCGTCTACACCTTCGACCAGCCGACCGGCTCCCTCAACCGGGTGAAGTGCACCGACAGAGGCGTCGTCACCACATTGCTGGGCCGGTTCGACAACACCACATCGACCCATCCCGTGGTTCTGAGCTGCGGTGCCGACACCTCGTGCACCGCGCCCATGGAGGTAACGCTTACCGTGCAGAGCGACCCCACTGCGCCCCCGACGGCGCTCACCGCCGTGCGACGATCGAGCTCGTCATGACCGGCCGCCTGAATCCGCGCCGCCTGCGCGACGACGAACAGGGCGCGACACTGATCCTCGCGCTGGCCTTCGTCGTCGTCTTCAGCCTGGTCACCGTGTCGGTCCTGTCCTTCGCCGGAACGGGGCTGAAAGCCGCGAGCGTGTACGTCGGCCAGGGCAAGCGGGGCTACAGCGCCGACGGTGCCACACAGCTCGCGATCAAGAACTTCTCGCAGGGCAGCCCGTGCGCCGACTACACCGCCCCGCCGATCAACGGTCAGCAGATGATCGTCCACTGCGACCCCCTCAACGCGTCCCCCGCAACCACACGCGCGACCCAACCGCAGGACGCGCTGCGCAGCCTGGGCCAGGGGACGGGGGACGGCATCAACGTGACCACACACGGCCTGCGCGTGCAGGGCAGCGTGTTCTCCCACTCGAACGTCACCGCCGGCGACGGCGCATCGATGACGGTGTCGGGCGATGTGTCCGCGGCCGGCGACTGCTCCCGTGCCGTGTCACAGACCCAGCTGCCCCCGGCCCAGGCGCCGTATGTGCACGACTGCGCCAACGACACGCCGCCGGCTCCCGCCGACGAGGCCGTGGGCGCCGACCCGGACTACCCCCCGCCCGCCACGGCCGTCCCGGTCCGGCAGACGGTACCCGCGTGCCCCGACTCAGGTTCCTGGCTGGTGCGGTTGCGGCCCGGATACTACGACGACGCCCGCGCCCTCACCCACCTCACCGGTGGTGATTGCCCCGGCGTCGTCGTTTGGCTGCAACCCGGTATCTATTACTTCGACTTCACCTTCACCGGCGGCACAGCGGTCTGGACGGTCGACGACCCCACGGTCAGCGTGGTCGGCGGCACGCGGGCAGGCTGGGATCCCGGCGCCTCGGCCCGCCCGGCCATCCCAGACCCGGGCGGTTGCGACAGAACACGGCCCGAAGGTGTCGAGGTCATGATGGGCGGCGGCAGCCGATTCCAGGTCGACCGCGGACACGCCGAACTGTGCGCCCCGGTGACCCCGGACGCACAGCAGGTGGCGGTGTACGGGGTCCAGCCGCCGAAGCCGTCACACACGCTGAAGCCGACAGCGATGGTCACGAACACCGGCTTCGCCAACCCGGACCATGCTCTGACCGGTGGCGAACAGCCGACTCTGCCCGGGTGTTCGCAGCCGACGGCCACCGCGGGCTGCACAGCCGACGCTGTCCTCGACCCGACGAAACGTCAGTCGGCCTCGATGCAGCTCGCCGGCTTCACCCCGCAGGTGCCGCCCGGTTCGGTCATCACCAGTGCGAAGCTGCGTGTCAGCCACGAGGACGACGGTGACCTGACAGCGCCCGGCGCGGTGAAGGTCACCACCGCCGTCGGCGCAGACACCTGCCGCACCGACAACCTGCCTCGGCACTCGGCGCTCTCCACGGATCCCCCGATCGACCTGCTGGGCGCCTGCGGGCTCACCAACCCGGCGCGGCTCACCGGACTGACAGTGAGCTACGCCGCCACCCTGGACACCGACGGCACCACCGCCAAGGAACGTCTGGACGGTGTCTGGCTGGAGGTCGCCTACCGCACACCGACCACGTTCAAGCCGACCGCCGTGACCGCATCGACCGGGTTCACCGCGACCGGCACCGATCCCCACGACGCCCTGGAGATCGGCGAACAGCCGACTCCGCTGCTGGCCGCTGCCGATCTGACCACGGCAGCCCAGTCCGCGTCGATTTCCCTGGCCGGCTTCGGCCGGCCGCCCTTGCCGCCGGGGTCGACGATCGACTCCGCCGTGCTGCGGGTGGCCCACCGGGAGACCGGCGACGCGGCGGCACCCAGAATCAGCGTCACTCCCGGAAACGGCGGTGGCGGTTGTACCGCCCTGCCGCTCACCGCGCGGGCCGGCCTGGGCGACGACCGCGTCGACCTGAAGACATGCGGCATCACCGACCCCGCACAGCTGACCGGACTGACCGTGACCTACGCCGCCGGGCTGAAGGCGGACGGCACCGCTGGCGCCGATTCCCTGGACGGCATATGGCTCGAAGTCGTCTACGACCCGCCGCCGCCCCGACCGGCGACGAGCGCGGAGTCGACGACGTTCACCCCCGCGAGCAGCGCCAAGACGATCGACGGCGCCAGCACGGCCCACGTCGCACTCGACTCGGCCACACGGCCGACCGCCACCATCGACCTCGGCGGCTACGACTCCCCTGCGGTGACGCCCGGGTCGGTCCTGGACGGGGCGCTGCTGCACGTCGCCCATCGCGACGATCCCGGGGCGCGCGGAGGACCGCCGCCGAAGGCCACGGTCACCCTGACCGGGTCCGGCATACCCCACTCCTGCACCGCCTCGCAGAAGCTCTCCGCGCACCCGGGCGCCCTGACCACCGACACCCTGGACCTGGTCGCCGCCTGCGGACTCACCGACCCCGCCCAGCTGACCGGCCTGGTCGTGACCTACACCGCCACCCTCGACGACGGCAGCACCAGCGCCACCGATCAGCTCGACGGCGTCACCCTGGAGCTGGCCTACCGACCCCCGGTCTCGGTACGGCCCACCAAGGCGATCAGCGCCGCGACGCCCACCGCCGCGGCGTTCCTCGACCCCAAGAACGCGCAAGCGATCGACACCACCACCTCGGCCTCGACGCTTGCCACGGACACCCCGTCGGCGTCGATCCGGCTCGGCGTGTTCGCGATGCTGCCGCTGCCTGCGGGGGCGGTGATCGACAAGGCCGTGCTGCGCGTATCGCACCAGGACGACGACACCACCCCGGCGCCGCCCTCCCCGAAGGAACCACCCAAGACCGCGCTGACCGTCTCCGGCACCAGCACCGCCTGCGACACGAACCATGCCCTGACCCCCCATGAAGGAAAACTCGGCGTCGACGTGGTCGACCTCGGCGCCTGCGGGGTCACGAAGGACGACCAGTTGTCCAAGCTGGCTGTCGACTATGCGGCGAGGTTGGGCACGGGCAGCACCAGCGCGGCCGACCAGCTCGACGGCGTGGAGCTCGACATCGTGTTCCGGGCCCCGTCGATCAGAGCCCTGTCCGGCTGCCTCACCGCGGGCAGCCGCTGCGCGGTGCTGAAGTCGACCGACGGCGCCGACACGACCACCGAGCACAGCCGCCTGGTGCTCAACGGCACCGTCTACGCGCCGACCGCTGCCGTCGATCTGTCGATGAGCCAGGTCGGCTCGCAGGTCGTCACCCGCGGCATCATCGCCCGGACCATCGGTCTCGGTATCAGTCCGGCCACCGGATACCTCCGCCCGGTGATCGGAATCCCACCGGAGCCGGTCCTGTTCACGACCTATCCGGCCGTGACCGCGAAACCCGCGTCGGTCACCGCGATCACCAGGTTCACTCCCCCGGCTCCCGGCGCGCCCGTCGACGTCACGGACGCCACCATCCCCGGCGGTGGCCGGGCGTCCCTCACGTTCGGCGGCTACGCCCGGCCGGCACCGGCCACGGCCGGACCGCTCGACCACGTCGCCCTGCAGGTGACGCACCACGACGAAGGCGACGTGGAGTCGGTGAAGATGTCGGTGGACTTCACCGGCAGCACCTGCACCGGCGTCAGCAACTCACTGGACGTGCCGGTCCATCTCGGCTCGGGCGGCCCGGTGACCGACCAGGTCGACCTGGCACCGTGTGGCCTGACCACAGCCTCCCAGCTGGCCGGACTGACCGTGACCTACACCGTCACCGCCGGTAGCGGTGGCGCGACCGAGCACCTCGGCGGCACCCGGATCGACCTGTTGTCCGGCCCGCTCGTCCAGGCCGCCGTGTCCTTCGACGGCCACACCAGCACCGTCAAGCAGTGGACCGTCCTGCCATGAGCGAACACGCCCCCTTGGAGGCCACCATGACCGGGCCACGTGCCACGATCATCGACCACCTGCTCGGTGAGCTGTGGGAGCGGGGCGGCAGCGACCTGCTGCTCACCGCCCGATCGGCGCCGTTCCTCCGCGTCGACGGCGCCCTGCGGCCGGTCGAGGGGGCCGCGCTGACCGAGCCGGAGGTCGATCGCCTGGTGACCGGGGTGCTGGGCGAGGAACTCACGGAACGGTTCCGCCGGGAGAAGCAGGTCGATTTCGCGTTCAGCTGGGGGGAGAGGGCCAGGTTGCGCGGGAACGCTTTCGTCCAGCGCGGCGCGTCGGCGCTGGCGCTGCGGATCATCCCGTTCGACGTACCGTCGTCCGAGCAGCTCGGGCTCCCCCCGGTCGTCGTCGGATGGGCCGGCATGCCGCGCGGGTTCGTGCTGGTCACCGGGCCGACCGGGTCGGGGAAGTCGACGAGCCTGGCGGCGCTCCTCGACTACGTCAACACGCACCGGTCGGTGCACATCCTCACCATCGAGGACCCGATCGAGTATCTGCACCGGCACAAGCGCTCGGCGGTCAACCAGCGCGAGGTCGGCACCGACACCGACTCGTTCCCTGCCGCGCTGCGCTCGGCCCTGCGCGAGGATCCCGACGTCCTGCTCCTCGGCGAGATGCGCGACCCGGAGAGCATCTCAGCGGCCCTGACCATCGCCGAGACCGGGCACCTGGTGTTCGCCACCCTGCATACCAACGACACGTCGCAGACGCTGGACCGCATCGTCGACGTGTTCCCGGCCGAGCAACAGCCCCAGATCCGGCTGCAATTGGCGCACACTCTGGTCGGCATCCTCAACCAGACGCTCATCCCCCGGACCGGTGGGGGCCGGGTGGCCGCCTTCGAGGTGCTGGTGGGCACGTCGGCGATCCGCAACCTGATCCGCGAGGGCAAGACCCGCCAGATCCGGAACATGGTCTCGACCGGCCACCGTGACGGCATGCAGACCCTGGAGACCAGCATCAACGCCCTCGTCTCGGCAGGCACCATCGCCTACGAAGAGGCCGTGCTGTCCACGGCCTACCCGGAGGACATCCAGCGGCCCCACGTCCCGGTCGGCCGCACCTGACCGTCCCTTGTGTGCGGTCTGGCGCTGTCACCGGCAACGCCGCTTCGGACGCCAGTTGGGATTTGAAGTACAGCTGAGAATGCCGCAGTCGGGTGCGGTGGTACGGATTGCCGGGGGTGCCGCCCCGGTAGGTACTCGCGGACCCGGAGCAGTTCGCGGAGTTCCTGTTTCACATTTCGTGGGCCTCCGCGGGGTATGGCCAAAGCCGGGCACAAGGCACTGTGGAGTGGTGCTGGAACCGAAGGGACGGTGGCGGGCCGGCCAAAAGCGGCAGTTCGCCCATGTTTTGGGAAGGGGGCGTTCGTGAGGTACGGATCCGTGAAGCGGCCCAACCGTGTGGCTGTCATCGGAGTGGGCATCATCGGCGCCTGCGTGGGCTGGAACCTGACCCGGCGCGGGGCCAAGGTGGTCTTCATTGATGCAGGCCAGCCAGGCGAAGGCGTCACGAACTGGTCATTCTCGTGGGTAAACGCCAGTAACAAGACCGTGCGCAAGTCGTACTTCGACCTGAACGTCGCGGGCTTGGCGACTTACCGTGAGCTTGCGGCGGCCATCGGGCCAGGCTCATGGTGGCATCCCAGCGGTCACCTGCGCTGGGCAGACGATCCCGCAGCCGAGGCGAAGGACCTGAAAAACTCTGAACTGCTGGCCGCCTGGGACTACCGGGTTGAGGTGTGCACGGGAGCAGAGGTGCGTAGCCGCTTCGAACCCGCTCTCACGATGCCCGGCGAGGTTCCAGTCTGGTTCTACCCCGACGAAGCCTGGGTGCACGGACGACATCTTGTCGGCCGCCTGGTCGGCCAGGCCGTCGCGTCCGGCGCCGAGCTCTACTCCGGCATCGCAGTCCGTGACATCGGCACGGGTGCCGACGGGCGTATCCGGACCGTTGCTCTGGCCGACGGCAGCCGTCTCGACGTCGACACCGTCGTGAACGCGGCAGGCCCCCATGCCTCCCAGGTCGCCGGGCTCATCGCACGGCACTTGCCGATGCGCCGGGAACCCGGCGCTGTCACCCGGCTCGACTGTGCTCGGGTCCCGGTCCACCGGGCCATGCACGCCCCTCACATCGAGATCCGTCCTGACGGAGACGCGTCGGTGGTCCTCCACAGCCGCGAGATCGACGCACTCATCGGCACAGGCCAAGATCCAGCGGAACTCGGACGGCTGCTCCGGGAATCGGCGCGGCGGGTTGTGCCCGAACTAGGCAGTGCCCGCGTCACGGAGACACGGGTAAGCAACCGCCCCATCCCTGCCGACGGGTTTCCCTCGGTGGGAGCGCTGCCATCTGTACCGGGCTACTACGAGGCCGTTTCTCACAGCGGCATCACGCTCGGACCGGTCATCGGCCGGCTGCTTGCTGCAGAGATTCTCAGCGGGAAGAGGGATGAGATGCTCGCGGACTTCCGCCCGGAGCGGTTCTCCCTGTGACAGCCCGAGTCTCGGGTGTCAGTACGCAGGCGATGTGTCGTCGGAACCGGCGTCTTGGTCGGCGAGCGATGTGGCGGTCGTGCCGGCTTTCGGGTGGGGCGCCGAGGGTCAGCGCGACTTCGGCGGCTTCTGCGTGTCGAACGCGAAGAGGGTGTTCTTGGCCGCGGCCACGATCACCGCACGCCCCGCAACGGTCACGCGCGGGCTGGCGCCCTGCTCACCCGTCAAACCCTCGGACTGCGGATCGGTGGTCCACAGGGGTTTCCCGTCATGCGGCGCCAGCGCGACCACCCGGCCGGTGGCCGAGCTGAAGTACAGTGCGCCGGATCCGGCGACGGGACCCGAAGCGCCCTCCACGCCCGTCTGCCGCGACCATTCGTTCCGCCCGGTCGCCGGGTCGAGCGCAGTGACGAGACCGGTCTGTCCGCTCACGTAGACGGTGCCGTCCGCCATGCCGGGCGTCCCCTCGTACGGCCTGGCCAGCCGGGAGTACGTGACCTTCCGCGACGCCGGGTCGAAACGTGCCACCCCGTCGTAGCCGGCCAGCGCCGTTCCCTCCATGTGCTCATGGAGGAGTACGAGCCGTCCGTCGGCGACACCCATCGGCACCGCTGGGCCGTTGACCTCGACGGGCCCGCCCAGTGTCCCCGAGGCACGGTCGACCGCGTACAGAGTGGAGTGGCGCACTGCCGAGGCATCCACCTCCGCGTTCGTCGCGCACATCGCGAAGAGCTGTGGTCCCACCGGGACAGGAGCACACTGCGAACCCGCGGGGAACGGTGTCGTCCAGGCGATCTTCCCGCTGTGTGCGTCCCGGGCCTCGAAGCGGGAGTTGGAAGCATCGACGGTCACGACGGCGGAGCCGACCACCAGAGCGTCCTGTGTCCGGCCCGTGACGGCCTGCGACTGGGCGCCGGACGGTACGGACCAGAGCTCCCGGCCAGTGTTCGCGTCGACGGCCACCACCTCGCTGGGAGGATCCTGCGGGGCGTCCTGGGCGGCGAAGCGGTAACCGAGCACCGTGTCGTCGGTCGCGCCCACCAGGTGCATTCCCTGTACGGGGACGCCTGGGCTCTTCGCCGTCCACACCCGCGACCCGTCCGAGGCCCTGATACGGGCCGCGACAACACCGCCGCCCCCGCAGAACAGCGCGTCGTCACGGGCGATACACCGCAGCTCGTCCGGGATGTCCGCCTGACCTCCCGGCACGGCCTTGCGCCACGGCGCGAAGCCGGCCGGAAGCACGCCACCCGGCGCCGCGACGCTGTTGCCCTTGCCGCCGCCGCCGCTGCCCTTGTCGCCGCCGCCCTCGATCGCGGCTACGCCCCCGCCGATCGCTGCCACCGTGACCGCGGCCGCGAGTACGGGACGCCACCTGCGCCGCAGACGACGACCGATGAGGGTGCCGGTGCTCCCGGTACCGGGACCGGCCGGGGCAGCAGGCGCAGGGGTGTCCCGCGTCGCGAAGTGGTGCTGGGTGATCATGTCGCGGGTGCGGCCCGTGCCGGCCTCGTCCGCTTCCGTCTCTCCGAGATCGGCCGGCAGGTCCCGCAGCAGCACGAGTAGCTCGTCCGCCGATGGGCGCCCCTCGGGCTCCTTCTCCAGGCACGATTCGACGACTGCGCGCAAAGCCCCCGGGACCGCATCCAGTGACGGCTCGTCGTGGACCACCTGATATGCCGTCATGTACGGGCTGTCCGCGTCGAAGGGCCCATGGCCCGTCGCTGCGTACACCAGCAGCGTCCCCAGCGAGAACACGTCGGAACGCGGCCCCACACCACGCGGCGCCTGCAACTGCTCCGGCGACATGAAGGGTGGCGTGCCGATGACCCGCCCCGTCATCGTCAGCGTCTGCTGGTCGGCGGCGCGTGAGATGCCGAAGTCGATGACGCGCGGGCCTTCGGGCGACAGCACGACGTTCGAGGGCTTCAGGTCACGGTGCACGACCCCCACCCGGTGGATATCGCGCAGCGCCTCCGCCAGCCCGATGGCCAGCCTTCTCAGCTCCGCTCCGTTCAGCGGGCCCTTCGTAGCGATATGCTGGGCGAGCGTGTGCCCCTCGATATAGGCCGTCGCCATCCACGGCTGCTCGGCCTCCGGGGCGGCATCGACCACGGCGGCTGTGAACGCGCCGCTCACGCGCCTCGCCGCCGCCACCTCCTGCCGGAAACGGATACGGAACTCGTCGTCCCCCGCGAAGTGCTGGTGGATCAGTTTGATGGCGACGGGGCGCCCCGAACTCGTACGGGCCAGAAAGACCGTGCCCATGCCACCCGAGCCGAGCCGCGCCTCAAGCGGATAACCGCCGATCTCCGCTGGATCGCCTCCGCGCAGCGACACTCTTCCCGCCCTCCGTCCCCCGTGCACCTCTGCCACCACGGGCCTGCGTATCCGTCCTGCACACAAACTAGCCGCAAGCCAGTACGGCAGAGGGAAGCGGGTGGCGAACAGCGCACCTGCACCGCGCGGGAACTCCTTCTCGCTCGCTTCGGGAATCGATCGGTGAGCGCATCCGATGGAGGCACCAGGGCGGCTGTGGCCGGACCGGGCGTTACCCTGCACGAAGGCAGTCCAGGCCGGGCCTCGGGTGTCACCGTACGGCCAGGACGGCGTACGGGTCACCATCGGAGAACGGCAGGCCAACGACGCGGTACTGATCGCGGCCGATCGCTCCCGGCTTCAGCTCCGCGCCGTGTGACGGGCGCCCGGTGACAAGCGATTCGCGGCTGATGAGCCGCTCTCCGCTGTGGAGCGTTTCGCGGAACGACGGCAGCACCGCATCATCCGCACCGGCGGCAACCACTCGTCGCCGCTGCGGCTTCCGGTCAAGCCCGATTGACCCGGGGGAGGCCGGCGCTGCCGCCCCGTTCTAAGGCCGGACGGACGGCACTGCGGGCGTGGCCGCACCGACCCCGTACACGGCTCACGCCCCCGCCGCCCGGCCGGAGGAACTGACGAACGCGCGGACGGGGCCTCCGATTTCGTCGGGCCGGCTGAGCGTCACCACGTCCACTTCGGCGGCCATGCCGCGCAGGGGCCGGTAGACGATGTCCGGCAGCCCGATACGTTCCGCGGCGGCCGGAACCACGGCCACGCCGACGCCCGCCGAGGCGAGCGCGAGCACGCCGAGTGTGCCGGTCACCAGGTGGACGTGCCCGCGGCGTTCGGCCTGCCCGGCCTCGAACCGGTCCAGCACGCTCTCGTCGTCCTGATCGGCCGCGTACACGATGAGGTTCTCGCCTTCCAGGTCGGCGGGGGCCACCGAGACCGCGGAGGCCAGTTCGTGGTCGTGGCGTACGGCGATCGACAGCTTCGTCCGCGCCCTGCGCCTCACCACGAGGTCGTCCACGTCCCCCAGCCCGTTGTCGGGGCTGTACCCGATGTCGAGCGTCCCGTCACGGATGCCCTGCGCCTGCGCGGCAGGCGGGAGTTCGGTCACGTGGAGCTCCACTCGGGGGTGCGCCGTGTGGAAGCGACGCAGGTCCGTGGACAGGGTGCCTTCCAGCACGGCGATTCCGGAGAATCCGATCCGAACCGCCCCTGTCTCTCCTCTGACGGACTGCCGGGCGACATCCAAAGCGCGCCCGGCCTGCGCCAGCGTCCGCCGCGCCTCGACGAGCAGCAGCTTCCCCGCCTCCGTCAGTTCGACCCGGCGGCTGGTGCGGACGAAGACCTGGCCGCCCACCTCGCGTTCGAGCGCCTTGACCTGGGTGCTCAGCGTCGACTGGGTCACGTGCAGTCGCACGGCAGCTCGGCCGAAGTGGCACTCCTCGGCGACGGCCACGAAATAGCGCAGATGGCGAAGTTCCACGCGAAATCTCCGATCGTTTTCAGCGAACAATAGATCAGATCTATCAATTTGCACGATCGAAAGTGCGGTCGGAGACTGTGGATATGCCGATTTCGACAACGCTTCAGGACCGCCAGGACATCGCCGACCTCATGACCGGATGGATCCACCGTGATCAGGGCCGGTGGGACCGGCTCCGGGAGCTGTTCCACCCGGACGCCCGGATCGAGATCACCTGGTTCGATGGCGCGGCCTCGGACTTCGTCGACGCGTCCGCGCGGATGGCCACTACCGATCTGCGCACCAAGCACCTCATCACGTCTCCTGCCGTGACGTTCTCGGCCGACGGCACCCGCGCGGTCAGCGAGACCAACGCGGTCATCATCGCCGAGAACAGCAGCCTCGGCCTGGGCTGCAACGGCCACAATCGGTTCATCGACCGGTTGGAGCGCCGGAACGGCGTCTGGCGCATCGCCGACCGCAAGAGTGTGTACGACTTCGCCACCTTCACCTTCCCGGCCGGGATCGCCGAAATCGACCCCGAGGTGGTGGCCAGGTACCCCCGCGAGTACGGCGCGCTGGCTTACGTGCTCGACAGGAGCGGGTTCCCCCTTCTGCGCACCTTCGCGACCAAGGGCAGTGAACTGGAACGCGTCATCGTGGACTCCGCGTTCGACTGGCTGGGCGGAGATCCGCGGGCCTGACGGCCACCGCGGCCGCCTCGGTGAACGGCGTCGTGCACTTCGGTACTACCGGGGAGCTCGCGGTAGTGGCCCGGTCGGGCATGACCGCAACGCCGGACAGTACGGGAATGCGACCGGCGCAGTTCTTCGCGGCTCTGTGCACCCACCCCACCCGCCCGGACATCCCAGCTCCGGCGCGCAGCTCGCCAGGCCCGGTGGCCCGCAGGCTCACGTGCCGGGGCCTGCAGCCCGGAATCTGATCACGGCCCAGGGGGCAGACCCTTGTTCGGCCGCACTCACGCCGATGTCCGCTCAGGGGCCGACGAGGGCCTGGTGGATCGCGCCGAGGAAGTCGTCGAGGTCCTTGGGTGTCCGGGATGTCACCAGGGTGTAGCCGCCTTCGGAGTCACTCACGACCGGTTCGTCCACCCAGGCCTTCGCTCCCGCGTTGCGGATGTCCGTCCGCAGGGAGGGGTAGGACGTCAGTGTCTTGTCCCGGAGGACATCTGCTTCCACCAGGGCCCAGGGTCCGTGACAGATGGCCGCGACAGGGCGGCCCGACGCCGCGAACGCCTTGACCATGGCGACGGCCCTCTCATCCAGCCGGAGGTTGTCAGCGTTGAGGGTGCCGCCTGGGATCAGCAGCAATTGGTGGGCGAGGGGGTCCACCGTCTCGAAGGTGGCAGAGGGCCGTACGGTCTCGCCGGAGTCCTTGTCTCCCACCAGGGTCTGGATGAGGTCCGCCGTGGCAGCGGCCACTGTGACGTCCGCGCCGTCCTCGCTGAGCCGCCTGAGCGGAACAAGCAGCTCGTCCTGCTCGACACCGTAATTGGTGACGAGCGCGAGGACCCGGTGCCCATTGAGTGGCTTGTCGGTCATGGTGCGCCTTTCCCTGTGTGTGATTCGCCAAATGGATCGGGGACCCGAAAGGACCGCTCTACGGGAAGAGCGCGATGCCGGCCGCGATCAGCACGATGATCGCGACAACGATCCCCGCCACGGCCCAGGCACTCCGGTGCTGCAAAGGCTTCCGGGGCTGCCCTCCGCGGGGTCGGTCCTCCGGCAGCACGGGGTTTTCGGGACGATCGCGTGCATAGAAATCGTCGTCGTCATCCTGGGCGTTGACCATAGGGAAACCTCATCCTCATAGTGCGGGAAATTCAAATTCTGGATACCCGCGAAACAGCGACAATATGCTGACGTTCCCGCATATGCCGCAGGGCCCGCGGCACCGCGGAAATTCACCGAAGGATTTCATCTCGCGTCGACGCAGAGGGCGGGCGGTACAGGCACCAGCGCCGAGGCACAGACAGCTGGGATCCGGCTTGCACGAGACAGACCCGCGAAAGGCGCGAGAAAGGCACGGCGGAACTCGTCTCGAAGTGTGCCGGGTCATTGCGTGTCCGGTCCGGTGGGTGCGGCGCATGAACGCGCGTCTCCTGGGCAAGCGGGCCACCAGTCCGTCGGCTCTCCGCGTTTGCGCGCCTACTCCGTGCGCGTCAGGGTCGGCATGACGCATCGTTCTGTCTCGTCGAACTGGAGGGTGAGCATCATGGTGTCCATCGGCTACACGATGATGACCGAGCAGGCCGGCCCGCGTGAGCTTGTGGACCATGTGGTCGGTGCGGAACGAGCCGGCTTCGATTTCTCCGTCACCTCGGACCACTACTTCCCCTGGCTCGAAAGCCAGGGCCACGCGCCGTACGCCTGGAGCGTGCTCGGCGCAGCCGCACAGGCGACCACGCGTATCCCGCTGATGACGTATGTGACGTGCCCGACCACCCGCTACCACCCCGCGGTTGTCGCTCAGAAGGCCGCGACGATGCAACTCCTGTCGGAGGGGCGCTTCCGCCTGGGGCTGGGTTCCGGCGAGAACCTCAACGAGCATGTGGTCGGCCGGGGCTGGCCCGCCGCTCACGTACGCCTGGAGATGCTGGAGGAGGCTGTGGGAATCATCCGGGCCCTCTTCTCCGGTGAGAACGTCAGCCACCACGGGGACCACTTCGACGTCGAGAACGCCAAGCTCTGGGACCTCCCCGACACACCTGTGCCCATCGGCGTCGCGGTATCCGGGAAACTGTCCTGCGCCATCGCGGGACGCATCGCCGACCTGATGATCGCCACCGAGCCCAAGAGTGATCTCGTCGCAGGATTCGAACGGGACGGCGGCGCGGGCAAACCCAGGGTCGGACAAGTACCGCTCTGTTTCGACACCGACAGGGACACGGCGATCGCGCGGGCACACGACCAGTTCCGGTGGTTCGCCGGCGGCTGGAAGGTCAACGCCGAACTCCCCGGCACGGAGGGGTTCGCCGGGGCGACCCAGTTCGTGACGCCCGAGGATGTGGCCGATGCGATCCCCTGCGGCGACGACGTCGACTCGTTCGTCGAAGCCGTACGGCCCTACGTCGACGCCGGCTTCACGGAAGTGGCCCTCGTCCAGATCGGCGGGGACCAGCAGAAGCCGTATCTGGAATGGGCCGAGCGCAAGTTGCTGCCGGCTCTTCGTGACATCCGGCCCAGCTGACCCCGACCGCGCCGTACGAGTACGGGTGGCGGCGACGGCAGCGTGAGCGCGGGCCGAGCGGTGGAAGAACTCTGCGCTCGGCCGGCCAGGGCAGCTCTTGAGCTGGAAACCTGCGGACCGTCCGGCATGGGGGTATCGCCGTGCAATGGGAGTGCACGGGAGGACCTCAGTAGCCGCTGAGCAGCGCGCGCACCGCACGGAGAGTCTGTGGCCCCGCGTCACTGTGCCAGCGCGTGGGGTCGCAGGGGCGCCGGCCCCACAGGAGCAGGTTGCGCACAGCGGCATCGCTCTCGATGGTCGCCGGCCCCTCGGGCGGGGCGAAACCGATACTCGTCCCGTCCGCGTCGGCGGTGATCAGGACGTCGTCGGTACCAGGTGTCCGCAGCCGGCCTTCGATCCGGCCTGAGCGGCCGAGGTCCACATCTGCCGAACCTCTGGCCAGCAGTGGCTGGCCGACGGAGTTCACGCTGTGCTCGGTCATCCACGACGCGGTCAGTGCCTCGACCGCGGTGCTGTCGTCCCCCGTCAGGTCCCAACGGTGCAGGATCAGTTCCTCGCGCATGTGCTCGGCGAAGAAAGGGACCGTCACAGCCCGGCCCGTCCACATCACGATGGTCTCCGGTGGCAGCTCCCGCTCCGCGGCCCCGGTGATCTCGGTGAGCTGCTCGCACCGCCTGGTGAATGCCGCCCACAGCTCGGTTTCGGACAGCACCCGGTAGGGATTCTCCCGGTCGAAGTTCCGGGTCTCGACCGGCTCCCCCGCCATGTACGCGGCGAGCACACGAGCCAGCTCCTCGGCGTTACCGCTCTGATGGATCAGAACATCACGGACCGTCCATGCCTCGCACCAGGTGCCGTCATAGGGACGTCTCGCTCGAACGGCATGGGCAAACGGCTCCCACTCCGGCAGTACCTCAAGAACTCGGGATGCAACCACGAGGCTTGCACTAACCCGCCCGGCCGGCCTTGAAACCCCGGGCCGGCCGACGAAGCCTCCCCGACGGGGTCTTCCCCGCTGCTGGGGTCTGCCCGCCCGGCCCACGTGGTCCTACGGTCCTGGGCCCCGACGGCGCCCTGCACACCGTAGGGGTGAGGGAGCGGAGAGCGCCCGTCCTCATCACTGGAACACGCCCCTGGAGGCGGTGCCTTCCGGCTGGGTCACGAGGCGTGGTGGGGCGCTCTGCCGTGAGGCTGCAGGGGCGCGGGCCGTGGGGTGAGGCGCGGAATATGGCGGACTTCCGGTGTCCCGCAGGACACGGTGACCAGTTCACCGTGGTGCCGCAACTCCAGGGGCTCTCCCTCCACCAGGGTGTAGGTGGCCTGGGAGCTCCTGATCTCCACTCGCAGGCACTGCTCCATGACCTTCACCTTGAAGGCGAGGCGGCTGAACTTCTCCGGGAGCCTCGGAGCGAACTCCAACGACCGGCCCCGGTGGCGCATGCCGCCGAAACCCGCGACCAGAGCTGTCCAGGTGCCCGCGAGTGAGGCGATGTGCAATCCGTCGCGGGTGTTGTTCTCACGGTCTTCGAGGTCCATCAGGGCCGTTTCGACCAAGTAGTCGTAGGCAAGACGCAGATGGCCGACCTCGGCGGCCATGACTGCCTGAGGTCCCGCCGACAGCGACGAGTCCCGGACGGTCAGCGGTTCGTAGTAGTCGAAATTCCGGGCCTTCTGCTCCGCGCTGAAGTAGTCGCCCCGCACATACATGGCCAGAACGAGGTCGGCCTGCTTCACGACCTGCCTGCGGTACAGGTCGAAGTACGGATGATGAAGCATCAGCGGATACGCCTCGGGAGGTGTGCCGTCGAAGTCCCAGGTCTGGTGGCCGGTGAATCCGGCATGCTGCTCGTGCACCTCCAGTTCCTTGTTGTACGGCACCGACATGGCCTCTGCGGCATCCCGCCAGGTGGCGCTCTCCTCGTCGTCGGCGCCGAGCAGTGCGGCCTCCTGAGGGTGCTGCTCCACCACGTCGGCTGCGGCGTGCAGATTCGCCTGAGCCATCAGGTTGGTGTACGCGTTGTCGTCCATGACGGCGCTGTACTCGTCCGGACCGGTGACACCGTCGATGTGGAATCGGCCGTGGTGGTCATGGTGCCCGAGCGAGCTCCACAGACGTGCTGTCTCCACCAGAATGCCCACACCCACCTCGCGTTCGAACTCCGTGTCGCCGGTCGCTGACACATACCGTACGACCGCGTCGGCGATGTCGGCGTTCACGTGGAACGCCGCGGTCCCCGCAGGCCAGTAGGCCGAGCACTCGGCCCCGTCGATGGTGCGCCAGGGGAACGCGGCCCCTTGAAGACCCAGCTGGCTCGCACGCTCCCGTGCGGCAGGCAGGGTCTCGTGGCGCCATCGCAAGGCCTCCTGCACGGCGTGCGGCGACGTGTAGGTCAGCAACGGCAGCACGAAGGCCTCGGTGTCCCAGAACGAATGGCCGTCGTAGCCGGAGCCGGTCAGCCCCTTGGCCGGGATGGCGCGTTTCTCCGCTCGGGCCCCGGCCTGCAGTACGTGGAAGAGAGCGAACCGGACCGCTTGCTGAATCTCGCCGTCACCCTCCACCTCCACGTCCGCGCCCGCCCAGAACTCGTCGAGGTAGGCCCGCTGCTCGTGGACCAGCCCCTCCCATCCGGTACTGCGCGCCGCGGCCAGCGCCGCGTCGACCTGATCGCGCAGAGCGGGGAGCGAGCGGGTCCCCGACCATCCGTAGGAGACCGTCTTCTCCATCCGCAGGGACTCTCCCGGGGCGAGCACCGAAGTGACGGTCAGCCGGCTGACGTCCGCGCTGCTCTCACTGCTCGTACGGACGGAGTCGGGCCCGTGCACGACATGATCGGCCGCCGCTGCGATCCGCAGCCCGCTGCGGGACGTGCAGTGCACCAACCGCAGACGCAGCCCGTCGGCGAAGTCCTCCTCCGCGGTCAGGGTGGAATCCGGGCCGACGGCTCCGCGCGGGTCTCCGTTGTTCTGCGGCAGCTGCTCGTTCGCGACGAGCTCGGACTGCACGACGACACGCACCGTGTCATCGACCGGCTCCACCTCGTAGAGCACTGCGGCGATGGCACGCTGTGTGAAGGAGACGAGCCGGGTCGAGCGGACCCGTACCGTCCCACCCGCCGGTGAGGTCCACTCGCACGTCCTGCGCAGCAGCCCGCTTCGCAGGTCAAGGACACGTTCGTGGGAGTGCAGCTTGCCGTAGCGAAGATCGAACGGCTCGTCATTGACCAGGAGCCTGATGATCTTCCCATTGGTGACGTTGATGACCGTCTGGCCGGACTCGGGGTAGCCGTAGCCCGCCTCCGCGTAGGGCAGCGCGTGCAGTTCGTGCACACCGTTCAGATAGGAGCCCGGCAGCCCGTACGGCTCCCCCTCGTCGAGGTTTCCCCGCCAGCCGATATGCCCGTTCGACAGTGCGAACACCGATTCGCTCTGCGGGAGCACGTCGAGACCCAGTGCGCTTTCGCGCAGTTGCCACGGCTCGACGGCATAGGAGGAGTGTGTGATCACGAGTTGCTCTCCAGGTCGGCGAGGTCTTCGACGACACGGTCGGCCCCGTGGGCGCGCAGCGCCTCGGCCTGGCCGACCCGGTCGACGCCGACGACGTAACCGAAGCGGCCGGCCTTTCCGGCATCCATTCCGGCGAGGGCGTCCTCGAAGACGGCTGCTTCGGAGGCTGCCACTCCCAGCTCGCGCGCGGCCTCGAGGAACGTGTCGGGTGCGGGCTTGCCCGGGATGTTCCGTTCGGCGGCGACCACACCGTCGATGCGTACCTCGAAGAGTTCCTCCGCGCCGACCGCCGCAAGAATCGTGCGGCAGTTGGCGCTGGAGGAGACGACAGCTGTACGCAGGCCGCTCGCTCTGACGGCGTCGATGTACTTCAGGGATCCCGGGTAGGCGTCGACTCCCTGGGTGCGGATCTTCTCAAGGACCAGGATGTTCTTCCGGCGGCCGAGGCCGTGCACCGTGTTGTCCTCGGGTGCGTCGTCCGGGCTTCCCTCGGGGAGCGAGATGCCGCGGGATGCCAGGAACGTGCGCACACCGTCCTCACGGGGCCGCCCGTCGACGTACTCGTCGTAGTCGGACGCCGAGTCGAACGGCCGGAAGCCGGGGCCGTCGCACTCCTGGAGGAACGCGTCGAACATTTCCTTCCACGCGGCCGCGTGCACGACCGCCGTCTTGGTGATGACACCGTCGAGATCGAACAGGCAGGCTCTGATTTCATCCGGCAGTCCAAGTTTCATGGAGGGCGCCTTCCCCGCCCGGCCCCTCGCCCATGCCTGCCGGGACTTATTCCGCCCGCACGCCGCCACTCGATACACCGTCAGCCGTCAGCCGACGACGAGCATCCGTTCCGGATCCGTGAACGGTTCGCCCGCTGGGAGGCCGAAGCCCTCCCGTCGGCGGAGACACCGGGGCGGAGTGTCTGTGCCTCCCGTGCTCAGTAGCCAGGTGTCCAGCGGGTGTCACGGACCGCGGCGCGCAGCTCATCGTCCGAGGCATCCGGGGCTACGCCGTCAGCGACAGCCTGCCGGGCCACAGCCAGCGCGATACCGTCGGCGACGTCACGGACGTTCGCCCACTCCGGGAGCAGCGGGGCCTCGGCATCCGACAGTGCGGGAGAGGCATCACCGAGCGCGCGGGCAGCCGCCCGCATCATCGCGTTGGTCACCCGATTCGCCCGCGCCGCCGTCACAGCCAGCCCTACGGCCGGGAAGACGTAGACGTTGTTGCACTGCGCGACCGGGACGTCGGCACCGTCCCGTCGCAGGGGTGGGAACGGCGAACCCGTGGCGATCAGAACCTTGCCGTCGGTCCAGCTGTCCAGATCCGCGGGCCGGGCCTCCGCGTTCGCGGTCGGATTGGACAGCGGGAAGATGATCGGGCGGTCCACCTTCCCGGCCATGGTCCGGACGATTTCCTCGGTGAACGCGCCCTGCGCCGTGGAGAGCCCGAGCAATACCCCCACTCGCAGGTTCTCGATGACATCCGTCAGCTGCACGAGACCGCGGACACCCCACTCCTCGACGTCGGCGGGATCGTGCGCGAACGCACGCTGGTCCTCGGCAAGATCGTCGCGGTCGGTGGTGAGCAGACCATGGACGTCGAGGATCCAGCAGCGGGCGCGGGCCTCCCTGTCCGAGAGGCCCTCGTCGACCATCTCCTGACGAACCATGTCCATCACCCCGATGCCCGCGGACCCGGCACCGAGCATCACCACCCGCTGTTCCTTCAGCGGAAGCCCGGCAACCCTGGTCGCCCCGCGCAGCGCGCCCAGCGCAACGGCGGCCGTGCCCTGAATGTCGTCGTTGAAGGTGAGCAGCCGGTCCCGGTAGCGATCGAGAATCGGCGCGGCGTGCGGGGTGGCGAAGTCCTCCCACTGCAACAGGACGTCCGGCAGTTCGGCCCGCACCGCATCCACGAACGCGTCCACGAACGCGAAGTAGTCGTCGTCGCCGATGCGCCGGTGACGCCACCCCAGGTAGAAGGGATCGTCAAGCAGATCGGCGTTGTCCGTACCGACGTCGAGCAGTACCGGCAGGGTGCGCGCCGGGTCGATGCCCCCGATCAGGGTGTAGAGCGAGAGCTTGCCTACCGGGATTCCCATCCCGCCGACGCCTTGGTCCCCGATGCCGAGGATGCGCTGCCCGTCGGTGACGACGATGACGTCCACGTCTTCGTGCGGGCGGTTGCGCAGCATCTCCCCCAAGTGCTCCCGGTCGGGCCAGGAGAGGTACAGCCCGCGCGGACGCCGCCACAGCTCGGAGAACCGCCTGCACCCCTCCGCGACCGTCGGGGTGTACACCAACGGAAGCGATCCCGGCACGTCATGGGCGAGCACCGCGTAGAAGAGGTTCTCGTTGCGGTCCTGCAGGGACCGCAGGTACACGTAGCGCTGGAGGTCATCGGCCTGCCGATGGATCTCGCCCCACGACCGGCGGACCTGCTCGTCCAGGGTGGTCACTGAGTACGGGAGCAGTCCGCGCAGTCCCTGTTGGGCGCGCTCGGCGGCGCTGAACGCGGTGCCCTTCGTACGCAAGGGGTCGGACAGCAGGCCGGAGCCGGAGAGATCGTTCATACGGCCATGTTCACGGAGAACCGGCGCCTGCCGCACCCCCAACACGCCACCCTGATCGGCCGGCTGCCGTCTCCTCGGCCAGGCCGCCGCCGCTCCTGGCGGTGGCAGTCCCGATGCGCCAGGTACCGCGCCGGACTCCACGAGCTGGTCCACGTAGACCGACCGGACAGCTCTCAGCCGCTTCGACAAGGAGTCCCGGCAGCTCCGCTGCCGGGACTCCTCGGATGCGATCAGCCGAACCGTGCCTATCCGGAGAACCGGCCGCAGAGCCAGTTGCCCGGCTCCACCGGATCGTCGCTGAGCCAGAACTGACGCCAGAGCAGAGCGAATTCCTCGCGGCTGAGGTGACCGTCACCGTTCAGGTCGAGCAGCTCGAAGACACCCGTCATGTCGACGGACCGCCCGTTCCACGTCTCGACGAGACTGCGGTGTTCCTCCGGGGAGATGACGCCGTCGCCATTGGCGTCCACGGCGTCGAAGATGGTGTCGGCCGTCGCCTCGACGTCCGCGACCATGGCGGGCAACTTGTCCACCAGGGCGAGGAGTTCACTCATGTCGATCGCCCCGTCGCCATTGGCGTCACCGGTCTCCAGCAGCGCCGCCCACCACCCCATCAGCAGCGTTTCCACCCGCACACCGAGTTCCGTCCCGGGTCGGGCTGCCGGCAGCCGGCTCCACCGGGCGACAAGCGCCCGGAAATCGTCCTCACGCAGGAGACCGTCGCCGTCCGCGTCGAACGCGGTGAACATCCCCCTGAGCTTGCGCTCCTGAAACGCACTGGCCACGAGCAGCCTCCCTCGACGCAGACGCGAACCATGGGCCATCGCCGTACGGGACGACTGCCGACGTGTAACTCTAGGACGGGACGCGCCCTCCGCCCCACGGGCACATACGCACGAACACTCACCCACCCTCGGGCCACCACCCGGAACCGCTGATGGAGCGTCGCCCACCGGGGCGTCATCCCCGTTGGACCCTCGTCAGCGTCGGGTCGCCGAAGGCTTCACCTGACCGTCCAGCGCCTCATCGACCTGAGGGCGCCGGGTGAGCACGAGCGGGCCGGTCTCGGTGATGGCAACCGTGTGCTCGGAATGAGCTGTGCGCGAGCCGTCGGCCGAGCGGATCGTCCAGCCGTCCGGGTCAAAGACGATCTTGTTGGTTCCGGCGGCGAACCAGGGCTCGATGGCGATCGTCAGTCCGGGCCGCAGCTTCCAACCACGTCCGGCACGGCCGTCGTTGGGAATGTGGAGGTCCTCGTGCATCGTGCGGCCGATACCGTGTCCGCCGAACTCCAGATTGACCGGGTAACCGTACTCGGCGGCGACCGCGCCGATGGCCGCCGAGATGTCGCCGAGCTTGTTGCCCGGCCGGGCAACCTTGATCGCGGCCTCCAGGGCGACCTCTGTCGCCTCGATCAGCCTCAGGTCCTCCTCTGCCGGGGTGCCGACGATGACGGAGCGGGCCGAGTCGGCGGCCCAGCCGTCGACCCTCACCGCCATGTCCATACTCAGCAGGTCTCCGTCGCGCAGCTTGTAGCTGTGCGGCAGCCCGTGCAGCACAGCATCATTGACCGAGAGGCACACCACGTTGCGGAACGGGCCCTTGCCGAACGAGGGCTCGTAGTCCCAGTAGCAGGACTCCGCGCCGCGCTCCTTGATCCGGCGGCGAGCATGATGTTCCAGGTCCAGCAGGTTGACCCCCACTGCGGCGAGGTCACCGAGCTCGGCCAGCACTTGGCCGACGAACTGGCCAGTGACATGCATGCGCGCGATGTCTTTGGGAGATTTGTGCTCGATCACTGCGGTCCTCGATTCCCCAGGGCGTCCGACAGGTATATTTATACCAGGTGGTTGCCGCCGGACACCCTCGCCCCTAGCATGTGTGGATGGTTCGCTATCCGCTCGCCCCCGAACAGATCGAGGCGGGCCGACGCCTCGGGGCCGCGTTGCGCTCCGCCCGCGCCGGACGCAGCCCCGCAGAAGTGGCCTTGGCGGCAGAGATCTCGCCGGAGACCCTCCGCAAGATCGAGACCGGTCGGCTGCCGACGCCCGCTTTCGGCACCATCGTCCGGCTCAGCGAGGTGCTTGGCGTACCACTGGCCGAGCTCGCCGTCATCTGGCGTACAGATCCCCTCCTGAGCAGGGCCTCCTGAGTACGGCCTCCTGAGGGCTGCACACCCAGGCGCAGACCACCCGGGGGTGCACGGATCGCCGCGCCCGTTCCGGTGCGCCTCCCGGACGCGGGCCGGAACGCGCGGGGGCGTCCGCGGTCAGGGCGTGACGATGGGGAAATCGGGGTCGGGGGTGTCGAGCAGGCCCACGAGGGCGGCGAGGACCTGAGGGTCGCCCTGGACATGAACGCCGTCCAGCCCCTTGCCAGCCAGTACCGCGAGGAGCTGCGGTTTCGTGAGGGTCAAGGTCAGGTCGGCGGCCGGGCCACTGACCTCCGGGGCGGCATCGGTGCTGCGGTACGTGAGGGCTCCGTTGGACAGCAGCAGGTGCCAGGTGCCGCCCTCGTCGGTGAGGTGCCAGGTCATGGTGAGCTTCTCGTCCCACGCGCGCGGGCCGTCGACGCGGATGGCGAGTGAGTCGATGAGCATGTCGACGGTGAGTGCCATCGCCATCTCGGGGTTGGTCGTCTCCAGCGAGGTGTGCGCGACGGTGCCACGCAGTTCCTGGGCACCCATCAGGTAGAAGTTGCGCCAGGTGCCGTTCTCCGAGCCGTGACCGAGCGTTTCGTACACCGAGGCCAGGGCCTCCTTGGCGTCCTTGTTGCCGGGGTCGGCGAAGACCGCGTGCCCCAGTAGTGTCGCGGCGAAGCGCAGGTCCCCCGATGCGGCGTACTCCTCGCCCTTGGCGACCAGTGCGGCCACACCGCCGTAGTCGGCGGCGAACCGCTTCGCCTGCTCGGTCGGCGGGTGCTCCCACAGGTGCGCGGGGTTGCCGTCGAACCATCCCATGTAGCGCTGGTAGATGGCCTTGGCGTTGTGACTGACAGAACCGTAGTAACCGCGGTTGGCCCACCGGTTCGCGATGGCCGGGGGCAGTTCGATCCGCTCGGCGATCTCCGCGCCGGTCAGTCCCTGGTTGGTCATGCGCAGGGTCTGGTCGTGCAGGTACGCCCACATGTCCCGCTGGCCGGCCAGGTGCTCGACGACACGGTCCTGGCCCCAGGTGGGCCAGTGGTGGGAGGCGAACGCGACCTCGGCCCGGTCACCGAACAGTGTGATCGTCTCACCCAGGTAGTGCGCCCAGATACGCGTGTCGCGGACCACCGCGCCGCGCAGGGTCAGGATGTTGTGCATGTTGTGGGTCGCGTTCTCCGCCATGCACAGCGCGCGCCGGTCGGGGAAGTAGAAGTTCATCTCGGAGGGCGCCTCGGTGTCCGGCGTCATCTGGAAGATGATCCGCACACCGTCGACGGTCTCCTCCTGACCGGTGCGGGTGATGTCCAGCGTCGGCGGTACGAGAGTGATCGTGCCCTTGGACGTAGTCATGCCCAGCCCCGCGCTGATGTGACCGGCAGGCCCCCGCTCCAGTTCGGCGCCGTACATGTACACGGCACGGCGTGTCATCGCACCGCCCGCGTACACGTTCTCCGCCACCGCGTGCTCCAGGAACCCAGCCGGGGCGATCACCGGCACCGGGGGGTGACCGTGCGGCAGAACCCCGCGGGACCCCCCGAAGTGGTCTCCGTGTGAATGCGTGTAGATCAGCCCGGTGACCGGCCGTTCGCCACGGTGCTCGCGGTACAGCGCGAGCGCGGCCGCCGCGGTCTCGGCGGAGATCAGCGGGTCGATGACGACGACACCCGCGTCGCCCTCGACCAGCGTCATGTTCGACAGGTCCAGGTTCCGTACCTGGTAGATCCCCTCGGTCACCTCGAACAAGCCCTGCTTGTTGCACAGTTGACTCTGCCGCCACAGGCTGGGGTGCGCACTGTCGGGGCAGTCCTCGTCCAGGAACGCGTACGTGTCACCGTCCCAGACCACCCGGCCGTCATCCATCCGGATGACCGCGGGTGAGAGCGCGGCGACGAAGCCGCGCTCTGCGTCGTCGAAGTCGGACCTGTCGGCGTAGTCGAGTTCACTCATAGGCAACGAATAGCCTACAAAAGGGCTGCTTGCCCATCACCGCAACGCGCGCCCAGCGATGTAGCCTCCCGGAATCCGGGCTCTCCGCGCCCCGCACAGGCGACTGACGGCCCCCGAACGTCGCGAACATTCCGGAAGCCCGGATTCAGCCCCGTGCTTCACGGAACCGCTTCAGCACCTCGCCCGCGCCCACTGCCAGGACCCCCAGTACCACCACGGTATAGAAGGAGTCCGGGGCCTGCCAGCTACCGTTGGCGTCGGACAGGAAGGCCGGGTTGAAGAATTCCCGCCGGTGCACGACCCACGCGAGCGGCAGCGTGAAAGCCACTTCGGCGGCGATGCTCCAGACCGCGAGCGAACGCGCCGGTACCCGCACCGCCCGGATCACGTCGAGCGCCACGAGACCGGCGAGGCCAGCCAGGATCGGCCAGATCCAGCCCGACCACAGACCCGGGTCGAGCACGTCGAGACGTTTCCCGTGGGCCGTCCGGTACGGCTGCACGGTGTGCTGCCAGACGATCAGGGCGACCAGCAGCGCGTGCCACGCCGTCGCGGCGCACGCCGCCGCGCCGCGCCTGTTCGGCGTGCGGGGCGCGGGGAGGTCATCGGGCGTCCAGGTTCTGCCGATCGGACCGGACCGCTTACCGGACCCGAACCGCTCAACCAGGGCGAAGACCACGGTCAGCCAGGCGATCATCTGCGCGCCGACGGAGAACACCGCCCCGACGGCCCCACCGATCACCTCGGCGGCCCCCTGGCCGTCCAGGACGTCGAGCACCACCCCCAGGGCGGTGACCACCGGCAGGACAGCGCACAGCAGGACCGTGAGGAGACGCACGTATGCCGGGTAGGACCCTGCCCCGATCAGGGCGAGCGGTCTGTCCGCGTACTGGGCGGCGAGCCTGATCGGGTCGCCCATCTCGGTGAGAACGTCGCGTTCGGCGGCATCCAGGCCGTCGGGACCGCGGGCCTCAACAGTGTCAGCGATCGTGGCACGCAACTCGTCGGCCACATCGCCTCGCTGGCCGGCCGGGATACGCCGGACGACCTCCGTCACGTAGCGGTCGGTCAGCGCACCGGCGCCGGACCCCCGCAACACCCCATGCGACATACTCAACAGTCCCCCTTGGTCAGTCGTGATATCGAGGCGCCCAGGGCCTGCCACTCGCGAAGGAGCCCGGCGCGGACCCGAGCCCCCTCGGGGCTGACCCGATAGAACTTGCGCGGCCTCGACTGGTCGGTGTTCCACTCGCTGATGAGCAGCCCCTGTTTCTCCAGGCGGCGCAGCAGCGGGTAGAGGGTGTTCCCATCGACGGCGATTCCGGCGCCGCCGAGCGTTTCCAGGAGTGCGTAGCCGTACTGCGGCTCCTCCAGGAGTGCCAGGCACGCCAGGACTACCGTGCCGCGGCGTAGCTCCTGGGCCTGGCCCAGGATCAGTTCATCGGTTCCCACGCTCAACACAATACTGTGTGCCGCACACTAATGTCACCCCCGCGAAGGCTCCTCGATTCCGGCGTAGCGGGGAGGGCGCCCGAGGTGGTGAGGACGCGAGAGACCGGCCATTTCGGATCGAGGTGCTCTCCGTAAAGCAGGATCGACTGTGAAAACGCCGGACGGAGAAGCCCTCGGGTACGCCGACGTCCCCCGGTGGTTCCAGCTGCGGAACTGCCGGGGGACGCTGTTTTCGGTCAGGCCCGCGATGACGCGGGGCAGTCGGTCAGTGTTTCGTGATCGCGGCCTGCGCTGCCGGCAGCGTCCACTTCTGGGCGGCCGTGCCGTTGCACGAGTAGATCTGCAGCCGGGTGCCCTCGGTCGTGGCGGAGTTGGGATCGTCCAGACACAGGTTGGACGCGGGATTCACGAGGGAGCCGTTGGCGCCGGCCTTCCACTGCTGAGCGCCGCTGCCGTTGCAGTGGTACAGCTGCACGAGCGTTCCGTTGGTGGTGCCACTGCTGGTCACGTCAAGGCATTTGCCGAGCGTGCGCAGGGAGCCGTCGCCCGCGACCGTCCAGTCCTGGGCGTAAGTACCGTCGCAGCCCCAGAGCTGGATGTGGGTGCCGTCGGCGGTCCCCGAGGTGGCATCGTCGAGGCACAGGCTCTTGTCGACGCCCGAAGTGACGGCTCCCACGCGCGGTGACGCCGGCGCGGTCACGCCTCCCGCATAGGAGGGCGGGGCGGCGGCACTCGCGCTCGCCCACGCGGTGTTCGCGCTGGTGCCGAGCGTGTAGGTGAGCGTACCGCCCGAGGTGAGGGCCGCGGTCGGCGCGTAGGCGTTGTTCCAGGCTCCGCCGTTCCAGGCTGCCGACTGCACGTACGGGGCGTTGTCGGCGGCGCCGGCGCCGTTGATGTTCAACGTCTTGCCCGACGGCAGGGTGACGACAGCCTGGGGGAACAGCGGGGAACCCAGGGCGAGGTCGGCGGTGCCGGGCGTCTCCGGGTACATCCCGAGCGCCGACCACACGTACCAGGCGCTCATCGCGCCGAGGTCGTCGTTGCCGTCCGCGAGACCGCCCGGGGTGTTGGACCAGATCTGGTCCTGGATCGCTCGGACCGCACCCTGGGTCTTGTAGGGAGCACCGGTGTAGTCGTACTCCCAGGGCAGTTCGATGCTGGGCTCGTTGCCGACCCAGGCGTACCCGTTTGCGCCTGTGTAGCTGCGCAGAACATTGTCGAGGTAGTGGTTCATCGCCGTGCGGCCGCCCTTGGCATCGGCGAGGCCGGCGACATTGAACGGCACCATACCGGTATAGATCCAGGAGTCGGCCTCGACCATGTCGGTGCCGCTGGTGGGGTCGAATCCACCGGTCCAGGTCCCGTCCGCGTTGCGGGGCTCCACAAAGCCGGACGCGGGGTTGAGCACGTTGCGCCAGTCCTGCGCCCGTGCGGCATACGTCTTCTGGCCGGCGGTGTCGCCGAGCGACCCCGCCAGGGCGGACAGGGCGAAGTCAGCGCTGTTGTACTCCAGGGTGGTGGCTACCGGGCCATAGAAATTGCAGCATCCGTAGCTGCCGTCGTGCGGCATGTAGCCTGGCGAGTCCAGGTAGTTCAGCCCTGGACGGTCGTTGTTGGTCTTGGATGCCTCAGCGACGAGACCCCGGAGCGTCTCAGCGGTGTCGAACTGCTTTGCCCCGAAGGCGTAGTAGTCGGCGATGATGGGCGCGGCGGGGTCTCCCACCATCACGTACGACTCACCGTTGTCCTCGGACCACTTGGGGAAGATTCCGGTCTGCCGGTAGTCGTCGAGCATGGACTGCGCGGTGTCGGAGGCGGCTTGTGGGTCGACAAGAGCCTCCAGCTGCGCCTGTGAGCGGTAGATGTCCCAGCCCGAGTAGTTCCCGTAGACAGCCTTGTGGCCCGAGTCGACGGTGTGTGGCTTGCCGTCGAAGCCGCTGTACTGGCCGTTGGTGTCACTGACGACGTTGGGGTGGAGCAGGGAGTGGTAGAGCGCGGTGTAGAAGTTCTGCTGCTGCGCGGCCGTACCGCCGCCGATCTGCACCTTGCCGAGCTCGGTGTTCCAGGCGTCCTGAGCCGCGGTACGCGTGGCGTTGAAGTCCCACCCGGAGTTCTCGGCGGCGCGGTTGGCGACTGCGTTTGCGGTGGACACGTACGAGACGCCGACCTTGGCCTGCACGACCGGGTGCGCGGTGGCGTCGAACGTCACGTACCCATTGGAGGCGGCGGCCTGGGGTTTGGCCCCGTCGGATTCCACGCCCGTACTGGTGGCGGCCGTCTTCCCGTGCAGGACGGGCTTGTTGGCCTTCTCCGCGGTGCTGGTGCCGGCCCCTCGGCCGGTCTGCTTCTTGAGCGTCGGCTTCGCCGTTGGGGTGCCCTGGGAGGTGAAGGGCTGGTCGAAGACCATGTCGAAGTACACGGTGTAGGTGTTGCCGGCCCCGCAGAAGTGACCGCTGGTCACCTGACCGCTGACTTCGGTGTCGGAAACGACGTTGAACTGCGTCGCGCTGTCGCCGTTCTGACTGCCGTTGAGCTTGAAGACCAGGTTGGCCTGCTTACTTGAGGGAAACGTGAAACGCGCCATGCCGCTGCGCTTGGTCGCGGTCAGCTCGGTGGTCACCTTGTTGTCCAGAGCCACCTTGTAGCTGCCGGCCGACGCGCTCTCGTTGGCGTGCGAGAAGCCGTCGTTCGCAGAGGTATTCACCGCACCGACCGTCGGCAGCACCGGGACATCGCCGCCCGCACCGCATCCCGGCCCGGCAATATGGGTCAGGCTGAAGCCGGTGATCGAGTTGTCGTTGTACTCATAACCGCCGCCGGCCGGCCGGGAGGGCGTGTCGGGGCTCCACTGCACCATGCCGAAGGGCGCGTCCGCGCCGGGGAAGTCGTTGGCCGCGTTCGAGGTCCCGATGAACGGGTTGACCACACCGGCTGGATCGGCGACCAGGGCTGCCGGGCGCGGAGCCGCCGCGGCCGGAGCGGAGAGCCCCGCCGCGGCCAGCGCGGCAGCAGCAAGGAGACCGATGCCCAAGGCGGCGGGAGGTCTGGAGATGCGTCTCATGTCCGTCGTGCTCCTCATGCTCGTGCCCGCCGGCCCCGGTGGTCACCGGAGGACGGAGGGAAAGGCTTGCGCGGGCACCTCTGGCAACGTTGTCAAAGACCACGTCGGTAACGAAGTACGAAAGGGGCGGGCGGACGTACGAGAACCCCTCGCGTGCCGGGCGCAGGGAGGTACCGGCGAGAACGGGCGTACCCGAACAACGTAACGAGCAGTCAGGTGCACGTCAACGATGAGGGATGATACGGGCGCCGAGGGACGGCGTCGGCGGCTCCTCCCGGCCGGAACCCGGCGTCCTGGTAACTGGCCGATCCGCATCCGACAGCTCGACGGACCGAGCCGGGCGCCGGCCCGGTGCTCCCCCATCACCCAGGATCCGGCCGCCCGACACATCCCTTGCGAACACACCGGGACCGCCGTCGGCCACACCACAGCCATCGCCGACGGCGGCTACCGGAGCGGGACTTCGCCCGGGACGGTCCAGCCACGCCGCTCGACCGGCCGTCCCCTGGATCACCGCATGACAGCCATCAGGGGTGGTAGATCTCCTGCATGGCGGTGATCTGGCTCTGACCGTTGACGCGGAAGTAGAAGTGCGGGCTGTTGGCGAGCTTGTGGCTCACCAGCCACTTCGGGGTGACCTTCACGGTCTTGGTGTCGCTGAGGACCTTGACGGAGGCTCCTGAGGCGAAGACGAACGAGCGGGCCGCTCCGCTCGGGGTGTAGACGACGTCCTCGTCGTTCTTCGAGTTCACCCGGCACGTCTCCGGTGTGACGCGTACGACGGTGTTGCCCTGGAAACTCTTGGCGGAGTCCAGTTCGAAGAAGTGCTTGTACCCCGCGGGCAGGTGACACGGCTGCCAGCCGCTGCCCGCGCTTTCGGCCGCGACCACAGAGGTGGCCCGAACTGCTGCGGTGGACGCGGCCCGGGTGCTCGTCGCTGTGCTCGGGCTGGCCCCGGAGGTCCCGCACGCGGTGGCGACGAGCGCGGCGGCGGAGGCGAGAACGACGGCGGCGGATACGTAACGGTTGTTCATGAACATCCTCTGGGAAGGAGATCGGCTGACACCAGGGGAGATAACGGACCGCACGGGCGCGTTTCACCACATCGCCCGTTGTGACCGGACAGTGACAACCGGCACGCCCCGGTAACGTTCGGCCGACCCGGTGCCCTCGCCTGCCGCCCTGGCCGGGCCACACCTTCGGACCGGCCCCCACCTCCACCACCGCTGCGCCTGACGGACCGTGACGATGTCCCCTGCCCGGACCGATGGCTTCCGCCGCCACCGCCGTCGAGCTCCGCTCGACCTCGGGCGGGCGACAGGACCACTGACGGGGCGGCGCGGCGCCCCTCTCCGGCTGCGCCGAGGGAGCGTCCACGACCGACCGCCGCGGGCCTTGCCCCACCGGTTGCTATGCGCGCTCCATCAGCTGCTTGAGTACGGTGAGGTCTGCGGCTACCGCTTCCCCGTCCCGCTGGAGGTCGTCGTCGCTCATACCCGGCCGTCGGCGGACGGTGAATACCACCTCGCACCCGGCGCCGTCGGCGATCACTCGCACCGGGTTGTAGACGATCTCGCCCGAGGGCAGGGTGACATCGTGATCGAGGACGCCGAACTCATTCCTTTTCGCGAAGGAAACCTCGACGCTCCCCATGGGCGAGGACTCCGCGACCCATTTCCCATCGATTTCGGCGATGGAGCCTCCCAGCCCCTGGGCCCATGCGGGCAAGTTTGAGGGGTCCGACGCGTAGTCGTAGACCTCATGGGCGGGGCGATCGATGTGTGTGCTGATGTGACGCGATTTTGAAGCAGTGGTCTCCATGGCCGTCATGATACGAAGCCGGTGCCGGCCCTGCCTTGAACGAATCGGTCACGGTCACGTTGTGGCAACTCCGTTCCTGACCTGCGCTGAAAAGTCAGCAGCGTCCGCGCCCTCGCCTGGAGCGCTGTCTCGAAGGCGCTCCCCCGGGTGCGTCGTCCGGACCGGCCGGACGGTGCCGCGGAGGGACGGCAGGGACCTCGATGGCGTTCGCGATGTCCTCGACGGTCAGCTTGAACTCGTCGGGGTAGGCGTCGCGCTGCGTGCGGCGGGCGGGTTCGCCGGTCCGCCAGATGTAGAGGCAGCGCGTGCACTGAAGGACGTCCCAGGCTCCCTGGACGGGCGATTCAGCGAGGTTTTCGATGGTCTCGTGGGCGCAGCGGGGACAGATCATGGGGAGGCCTTCCTCTCGGAGGTACGGGGTCGTGCGGGAGTCGGTCAGTCACGGGCCGCGATCAGCCGCTGGAGCTTCGCCGTCCACTCCTTGGTCTCGGGCAGGTCCTTGACGGGGGTGGCGAAGTTGCCGCGGTCGTCAGGAGGGACCGGGGTCGTCGCATCGATGATCATCTTGCTCGTCATCCCGGCCGGATCCGATGCGGGCGCCAGTTCCAGGACGGAGAGGTTCGGGATGATGACGACGTCCTCCTTCGGGTTTACCTTGGCCGACATGGCCCACAGCACTTGCGGCAGGTTGAAGGGGTCGACGTCCTCGTCGACGAGCACGACCTGACTGACGTAACCGAGGCCGTGCGGGGTGGTCATGGCGCGCATACCGACCGCCTTCGCGAAGCCGCCGTACCGCTTCCCGGTGGAGATGATGACCATCAGACCGTGTGTGTACATGGCGTTGACCGCCTGCACCTCGGGGTACTCGGCGCGCAGTTGCTTGAGCAGCGGGACGCAGGTGTTGGGGCCGACGAGGTAGTCGACCTCGGTCCACGGCATGCCCAGGTACAGGGACTCGAAGACCGGGTTGCTGCGGTAGGAGACGCGGTCGATGCGGACGACCGGCATCCGGCGGCCGCCCGAGTAGTGACCGGTGAACTCGCCGAACGGCCCCTCGATCTGACGCACCCGTGACTCGATGACACCCTCGATGACGACCTCGCTGCCCCAGGGCACATCGAAGCCGGTGAGCGGCGCGGTCGCGATGGGGGCAGGCGCGCCGCGCAGAGCGCCTGCCATCTCGTACTCACTCTGGTCGTAGGCCATCGGCATACCTGCCACGATCGATATCACCGGATCGTTGCCGAGGGTGATCGCAATCGGCAGGTCGTCCCCGGCCTCCTCGGCCTTGCGCAGGTGCTGGGCGACGTCATGCATCGGGACGGGCTGGAACGCCAGGCGGTTCCTGCCCATGACTTCGATGCGGTAGATCCCGACGTTCTGCTTGCCGAAGTTGTCAGGGTCCTCGGGGTCGCGGGAGACCACGGCGGCCTTGTCGAGGTAGAAACCGCCGTCGCCGTCGTTGAGGCGGAAGAGGGGCAGGATGGAGAAGAGATCGACATCCCCGCCCTCCACGGTGTTCTCGCGCCAGGGGGCCCCGGCCCGGCGCTCCGGGGTGACGGGGAAGTCGTCCCAGCGTGCGGCGAACGTTTCCACCTGCTCCTTGACCGGAGTGTTCTTTGGCAGTCCGAGGGCGAGTGCGTGGTTGGCCCAGGAGCCGTGCACGTTCATCGTGATACGGGCGTCGTCGAAGCCGGTGACATTGTCGAAGTAGAGAGCGGGAGCGCCCTCGCCGATGCGGCCGGCGGCGTTCGCGGCGGCGGCCAGGTCCGGCTCCGGCAGGACCTCCTCCGTGATGCGGAGCAACTGCCCTTCACCTTCGAGTGTGTTGAGGAAGGAACGGAGGTCGTCGTGGGGCATGCGGGTTCCCTTCGGGGGTGTTCCGGTGGGACGGACGTCAAAGGTCAGGCCGAGGGGCGGAGTTCACGCGTGGCCCGCATGCCCTCCCAGCGCCTGGCGGCCGCTGCCGGCAGCTCGAACTGATCGAGAACGCGGGCAGTGACGTGGTCGACGATGTCGTCGACCGACCGGGGGCGGTTGTAGAAGGCGGGCACGGGCGGCACCAGCTGGACGCCCATCCGGGCGAGGGCAAGCATGTTCTCCAGGTGGATCTCGCTGAGCGGAGTCTCACGCGGTACGAGCACCAGCTTGCGGCGTTCTTTGATGACGACGTCCGCCGCACGGGCCACCAGGCCATCGGCGTATCCGGTGCGTATCCCCGCGAGAGTCTTCATCGAGCACGGCACGATCACCATGCCGTCCGTCCTGAAGGAGCCCGAGGAGATCGTGGCGCCCTGGTCGCCGGGGTTGTGGACCTCGTCCGCGAGAGCAGCCACCTCACGTACCGAAAGGCCGGTCTCCAGCTCGATCGTGGTGCGCGCCCAGCGGGAGAGCACCAGATGGGTCTCCACCTCCGGCAGCTTCCGCAGATTCTCCAGGAGCCGGACCCCGAAGGGCGCGCCGGTCGCTCCGGTCATTCCCACGATCAGTCGCACGCCGCCACTCCTCATACGCTGCCTGACCTGCACTGTTTGTGCGGCGCTCGGCATCCTTCACGCTAGGGGGCGAAACGGGGCGGACAACGGTACGCTCGGGACTCACGATGGGGAAAAATGGACATGCTGTCCGCGGACAACCTGTAGTCCGGGACCTGGAATACCGTCCGGCGGCAGGTGCTCCGCCCGGCGTCGAGGTGCTTCCGCTCAGCGGTCTCCTCCCGCGCTCCCACGGCCATGGCAACGATCCGTACGGGCTGCTGCGGCCCGCCTTTCATCAGCTGGTCTCGGTGCGCTCCGGGAGGCTGCGGCCGTCGGTGGACTTCGTCGATCACGAACTGGGGGCCGGGAGCTGGCTGTGGATCCGGCCCGGCCAGGTTCAGCGGTTCAGCGACGACCTGGCAGCGGCGGACGGGACGATGGTGCTGTTCCTGCCAGGATTCCTGCCACCGGCCACTGCCGCGGCCGCGCGGCTGGATCCGCCGTACACACAGAGACCTCTGCGTCCGACCGGTACTGATGCGGAGGGGCTGCGCCAGGCTCTCGACCACCTGGTGTACGAGTCCGGGAACATGGCGTCCCTGCCGCTGGAATCGCACGTCGAGGTGATGCGGAATCTGGTGTCCGTACTGACGCTGCGCCTGGCTGGAGCGCACACCGTGCACGGTCCCGCCTCACGCCGGACCCCGGCGGGCGAGACATTCCGTCGCTTCCATGAGGCGGTGGAGCGCGACCACGCGGTGACCCGGCGGGTCGAGGACTATGCGGCGGCGCTCGGGTACAGCCCTCGCACGCTGTCCCGCGTCACTCTGGCCGCCACCGGTGTGACTCCGAAGAAATACATCGACGGCCGGGTCCTGCTGGAGGCCAAACGGCTGCTGCAGCACAGTGGGCTGCCCGCCAACGCTGTTGCCGAACGTCTCGGTTTCATGGACGCCAGTGATTTCAACAAGTTCTTCCGGCGCCGGGAGGGGACGACGCCGGGAGCATTCCGCTTCCAGGCACTGGGGGCCGGACGTTAGCCCTCCCCGCCTCGGAGCCCAACATCGTGGGTCAGCCCGATCGGCCGTGTACTCACGCCGCGTACCGGGTCGGCATGGGTGATTCCGGCCAGACCGGGATGCCGCCGGATATGGACCGCGCCGTCGTGACACCTGGGGAAGCGCGGGTGTATCCGCCGCCGGCAGCCGGGTGTCAGGGACCACCGCCCCGCCCCGGGTGGCCACCAGCGGTTGTGCCCATCCCGGGAACAGCGGATTCTGTAGGGGATGAATGGGGCTGATGTGGCGCCATGACTGCATGGAACGCGGAGCAGAGTGCCGACTTCCGTGGCCCCCTCGACGTCACCAGGGCGGCCACGGCGGTCATCGATGCCCAGGACACGGTCATCGGGTGGAGCCCGGCCGCGGAGCGGCTTCTCGGTTACCGGCCGCACGAGATCGTCGGCCGGTCCGTGGCGACATTCCTGTGGTCCGAGCCGACGCCCGCTGTGTTCCCTCTTCCTGCCGAGGTCCGCGGAAACGAGATCCGCATCGCCCGGCACCGGGACGGGCACGAGCTGATCGTCGCCACCGCGGTGTGCCCGCTGCCGGGCGCCGGCACAGCGGAGCGCATCCTCGTCGCCACCGAACTGAATGATCTCCGTCTGTGGGAGTCGCAGCTGGCCCTGTTGCACGGACTGGCTACCCAGTCACCCGTCGGCCTGGCCATCTACGACACCGCCCTGCGCCTCACCTGGTGCAACGCCGCGTACGAACAGGAGATCGGGCAACCGTTCGCCGAGTTCCGCGGCCGACGGGCCGATGACCTGTACTCCGGGGGAAAGTTCGTCACCAAGGGGCATCCGTCCACGCTCGACGCGGTCATGCACCAGGTGCTGGATACTGGAAAGCCCTTTCTGGACCTGCACTTCCAGGGCCGGCCGCCCAGCGACCCGGAAACGGACCACCTCTGGACCTGCGCCTACTACCGGCTCCAGGATGCCGACGGGAACGTACTCGGAGTGTGCGAGGACGCGTTCGACATCACCGACCGCTACAGAGCTCAGCGGCGGCTGGCCCTGCTCGTCGAGGCAGGCCGCGGAATCGGTACCGCCCTCGACGTCATGGCCACTGCCGAGAAGATCACCGAGGTGGCGGTCCCGGAGTTCGCCGCGGCAGTCACGGTCGACCTTTCCCGGGTGGTGCTGGAAGGAGAGGTGCCTGCCACCAGCGATCCCGCGGTGATATCGCTCATCCGGGTCGCCAGCCACACCGCCGAGGAAAGCGACCAGGACGGGACGCACCGGCAGCAGCCTCCCACTCGTGTCGCGAGCCAGTCCCCCGTGCGGTATCCACCTGGTTCGCCGCAGGACCGCAGCCTCTCCTCGGGCGGGCTCGTGCTCGACGACACTGTCCTGGTCGTGCCGCTGCGGGCCGGCAACAGCGCGCTGGGCCTCGTGACCTTCATCCGCGGCGCCGGTTCGGCCGTCTTCGACAGCGACGAACTGGCGCTGGCCGACGAGTTGGTCGCCCGTACCGCCGTGTCCATCGACAACGCCCGCCGCTTCACCCGCGAACGCACCGCCGCTCTGGCGCTCCAGCGTCAGCTGCTGCCGCAACACGTGCCGGAACAGTCAGCCGTGGACCTGGCCTACCGCTACCTGCCCACGGACGACGTGACAGGGGTCGGTGGCGACTGGTTCGACGTGATCCCGCTGTCCGGCACCAGGGTCGGGCTCGTGGTCGGGGACGTGGTCGGCCACGGATTGCAGGCAGCCGCCACCATGGGCCGGCTGCGTACGACCGTGCGCGCCTTCGCCCAGCTGGACCTGGAACCCGTCGAGCTGCTGTCGCGTCTCGACGACCTGGTGGGGCAATCGGCGGAGGAACAGCGGGGCGACCCGGGCGCGTCCGACGGCACCTACACCGACGTGACCACCGGCGCGACCTGCCTCTACGCGACCTACGACCCGGTATCGCGACGCTGCGTCATGGCCAGGGCGGGACACCTGCCCCCGGCGATCGTCGACCCGGACGGCAGACTGTCCTTCCCGGATCTTCCGGCCGGGCCGCCCCTGGGGCTCGGCGGCCTGCCGTTCGAGTCCATGGAGATCGAGCTGCCGGTGGGGAGTCTTCTGGCCCTCTTCACCGACGGTCTGGTCGAGTCCCGCGACCGCGACATCGATCACGGTCTCGACACCCTGGGACGTGTACTGAGCGACCGGCACGCGACGCTCGAAGAGCTGTGCGACCGCGCGGTGGCGGAGCTCCTGCCGGACGGAACAACAGCCGACGACACGGCACTGCTGCTCGTCCGCACCCGCGAACTCGACACTTCGCAGGTCTCCGAATGGGAGTTGCCCGCAGAACCGGCCGCGGTCGGCCGTGCACGTGATCTGGCCATCGAACAGCTCAATCAGTGGGGTCTCGATGAGCTGTCGTTCGCGACCGAACTAGTCGTCAGCGAACTCGTGACGAACGCGGTCAGGTACGCCGATGGCCCCATTCAGGTACGCCTCATCCGTGACCGCACCCTCCTGTGCGAGGTCGCGGATACGGGCCATACCTCACCGCACCTGCGCCACAGCGGCGAGGAGGACGAGGGCGGGCGCGGCCTGTTCATCGTCGCGCAGCTCGTCCAGCGGTGGGGGACGCGCTACACGCGCTCCGGCAAAACCATTTGGACCGAGCAGGCCTTCCCCACTACGGGATGAGTTGCCCGCGGCTGCCGTTCAGGCTCTGTGGCACCACAGCGCTACTCGCATATCTCCGCACACTGCGAGCAGGCCGTCGTATCCCGGCGCACGAGGGGGCAGACTCGTGCTCGCCCGGAACGGACAGGACCAGTTGGTCCGCGACGGGCAAACCTCTATGCTCTCGGCATGGCATGTCGCATCAGCGAGCTCATCATCGATGCCGCTGACCCCGCCCGGCTGGCCGCATTCTGGCGTGAGGTCCTCGGCTACGTCGAGCTGGAACCAGAGGGTGACGGCAGCGTCGGAATCGGCCCGCCGGACGTTGGATTCGGCGGACCACAGCCGACCCTCCTCTTCAGCCCGAGCGATGCCCCTCGGCTCGGCAAGCTCCCGCTGCACATCGATGTCAATGCCACCGATCGCGACCAGGACGCCGAACTGGACCGATTGCTCGCCCTCGGCGCCGTACCCGTGGACGTCGGCCAGACCGGGGCAGAGAGCTGGCATGTCCTGGCCGACCCGGAGGGCAACGAGTTCTGCCTCTTGCGCACCCGGCTGAAGCCCCTCTGACTCACCCGGCACGAAGCTCCGTGCTCGGCCGGCACGACGGCCGATGGTCAGTGCACGACGGAACGAGCGATGCGGAACCCTACGTCGTCAACCTGGAAGCTCGGATGGCTGCGACGCCGCGCCGAGGCCCGGCAGCTCCAGTGCTCGTCGAACCAACCACCGCCGCGCAGCACACGGTAGGTACCGTAGACCTCTGCGTCATAGACGTCCCAGCACCAGTTCCAGACGTTGCCGAGCATGTCGTGCAGACCCCACGGGTTGGACCGCTTGCCGCCCACGTCGTGGATACGCTCGTGCGAGTTGCCCCGGTACCAAGCGATCTCGTCGAGCGGACCGTATTGCGGTCCTGTCGTACCGGCACGGCAGGCGTGCTCCCACTCGGCCTCGGTCGGGAGCCGGTACCCGTCGGCGGACACGTCCCACTCGACATCATCGGCGTCGGCCCCAACGTGGTAGACGGGGGTGTGCCCGTCACGCTGGGACAGCGCGTTGCAGAACCGGATGGCGTCCCACCAGGAAACACCCTCGACCGGCAGCTTGTCGCCTTCGGCAGAGCTCGGCCGGCGGCCGGTGATCTGTGCGTACAGCCCCTGGGTCACCGGAAATCGTGCGAGCTGGTACGGCGCCAGTTCGACCGGCCAACTGCGCTGCGTCCGGCGGTCCGACAGCGTGATCCGCCCCGACGGGATAGCGACCATCTCGTTCTCTGAGCGCGTGTCCATGAACACGTGATCTTACGGGCGCCGGTCCCGGCCGCCAACCGAGCATGGTCGAGGGGCATCGGAGCAGCTCTGCTCCGAGCAGTTCGGGGCAGTGTGGGCACGGCGCCAGGACGGTGTCGGGAAAAAGGGGGGACGGCCGACGGCTCAGGCGGCCGCGCCCTGCATCGCAGCGGACATGTTCGAGGCCCACTCCCAGGGGGCAGCTGTGCCACCCGGATCCGAATTGAAGTACTCCCACCCTGCCACTCCACCGAAGTCACCGTACTTCGACGACAATTGGGAGACAGTTCCCCTGAGGGTGTCCATGGGCACGTATCCGCTACCGCAGTTGGCCGGGTTGGTGATGGTGCCCGCCACGACCTTCCCGGCGGGGACGACTCCGTGGTTCACGATGCCCTCGTACCCGCTGGTGTTGTCCAGCGATCCCCAGCCGCAGTAGAACTGGGCGTTGAACCAGCTGATGGAAGACGCCCTGTCGCGATAGAGGGCGTCGTAGCCGAACCCGGAGAGGTTGCCTCCGCCGTTCAGAGCGGTGGCCACGGGCGCCAGCGTGACGAGGAAGCCGTCACCGAAGTCGCTGTGCAGCTGATCGATTACGCGTTCCACGCCGGCGAGGGACATTCCCTCCTCCACGTCGAGGTCCAGACCGTCCAGATGATGGGTGGAGACAACGCTCTTCAGCTTGGGATAATACGTGTCGAAGTCACTGTCCAGCCTCTGGAAACTGCCCACCGCGGCGCCGCCGACCATCCCCAGTACGTTGACGCCCTTGCTCTGCATCGCCGCCAGGTCATTCCACATCGGGTCGAACTTGGCATCGTCGGGGGACGTGTCATTGAGCGAGACGCTGCCGTCGCCGTTGAGGTGGATCGCGCCCACGATCAGATCCGTGACACCCGTGTCATGGTCGGTCAGCCCTTTCGGGGAGACATACGAACCGTTGGCGAACTGGGTCTGGTAGTAGACGACGACGTGGTGATCCGTCGCCGCCTCCGCAGGCGCCGCTGTCACCAATGGTGCAGCCAGACCGACGGCCATGGCACAGGACAACGTTGTCAGCAACTTACGCAAGCGCATTGCCCGTCTCCTCATGTGGGGGGCTGCCATGAAAGCGTCTTTCCCGCCGGTTCACAAGGTCACCAATCGGACTTGTTCACTGGTGACTTGAGCCCGGCCGGCACGACGCAGGGGTCCCCCGGGTACCGGGGCCCCACAGCGACGGCCCCGGGGGGAACTCTTCGACCAGGACCGTCGCCCCTGGTCGAAGAGTTCCCCCGGCCGCGTACCGAAGCGACCCACTCCGTCCGGGGCCCCGCAGGGGCCCCGGAGTTGTTCAGTTCAGCCGGATGTCGGGCTTGTGCTGGTCGAACCAGGTGGCCATGTCCAGAGCCCTCTCCAGGTGGGAGCGCTGGCGAGTGGTGATCGTCGTCCGTTCGGCCCCGACGGCCTCCTGAAGCCGTGTGCGGTGGAACAGATCCAGTGCGGGGTGGCCGGAGGCAAGCAGGTCGGAGGTCTGCGCCTGAATAGCGGATACGTAGTTCGGGTCGAAGCTTCCGGGATAGCCGCTCTTCTTGCGCTGCACCACCGAGTCCGGCAGCAGGTCGCGGGTGGCCTCTCGCAGGATGCTCTTCTCCCGTCCGTCGAATGTCTTCATCGACCAGGGAGTATTGAAGACGTACTGCACCAGCCTGTGGTCGCAGAACGGCACCCGCACCTCAAGCCCCACCGCCATGCTCATCCTGTCCTTTCGGTCCAGAAGGGACTGCACCATGCGGCTCAGGTGCAGATAGCACACCTGCCGCATGCGCTTCTCCAGACCGCTCTCCCCCTCCTTGAGAGGGACCTCCGCCAGCGCGGAGGTGTAGCTGTCGTGCAGGTAGGAGTCGAGTTGCAGGCTGTTGGCGAGCTCGTCGGACAGGGCTCCCGTCAAGTCGATCGGGGAGTCTCCGGCCAGCCAGGGAAAGGTCTGCGCCTCACGCCGCTTGTCGTGGAACCACGGATAGCCGCCGAAGACCTCGTCGGCGGACTCTCCCGACAAGGCGACGGTGGACTGTTCGCGGACCGCCGCGAACAGCAGGTAAAGGGAGTTGTCACGGTCCCCGAGCCCGATCGGCAGATCACGCGCGCCGACGGCCGCACGCCGTACGGCCGGATCCGACAGAGCCGCACCGTCCAGCATGATGTCGCTGTGGTGGCAGTCGATGTGCTCCTTGACCGCGTGCACGAAGGGAGTGTCCTGCGTCGGACTGATATCCATCGCGCGGAAGTTCTTCGCCTGGTCCGGGAAATCGACGGCGAAACTGCGTACTGTTTCGCCCTGTTCACCGAGTTGCTTGGCGGCCAGAGCGGTCATCGCTGATGAGTCGAGTCCACCGGAGAGCAAGGAGCAGCGGGGCACGTCCGCGACGAGCTGACGGGCGATGATGTCCTCGAGCAGTTCCCGCACATGCGTGACGGTCGCCTGCCGGCTGTCGGTGTGCTCGGTGGCCTCCAGCTGCCAGTAGGCATGTTCGCGCAGGCCATTGCGGTCCAGAACCGCCACATGTCCGGGCTTCAGCTCCCGCATGCCCTCCCATATCGCGAACCCGGGAGTCTTGGCGAACGAGAAGATCTCCCGCAGCCCGTCCTGCCCGACGACAGCCGGGGCCAGCGGGTTGGCCAGAATGGCCTTGGGCTCCGAGCCGAACAGCACGCCGTCGTCGGTCTCGTAGAAGTAGAAGGGTTTGATGCCCATCCGGTCGCGGATCATGACCAGCTTCTCCGTGCGCGGATCCCAGATCGCGAAGGCGTACATGCCGTTGAGTTTTCCGGCCACCTCCTCACCCCACTCAAGGTAGCCGCGCAGTACGACCTCGGTGTCGGAATCCGTCTCGAAGCGGTGCCCCTGACGGCGCAACTCCTCGCGCAACTCCACGTAGTTGTACGCCTCGCCGGAGTACACCATCGCAACCGTGCCGTTCTCGGTCCGCGCCTCCATCGGCTGGGCGCCTCCGGGAAGGTCGATGACGGCGAGCCGACGGTGTCCGAGAGCGGCCCTCGGCGTCAGCCAGGCCCCCTGGGCGTCAGGGCCACGGCAGGACATCGTTTCGGTCATGGCATCGACGGTCTCGCGGTGGGCCGTCAGGTCGCGTCGATAGGAAACCCATCCAGTTATGCCGCACACAGGGGACAACCTCTCCGTGGGGGGAATTAGGTGTAGCAACCATCTCTCTTCCAGTACCGACTCCACCACCCGGAGCAATCGCCCGTCGGAGTGTGGTTTCTCACCGGTAAACTCTTGTTAAGTTCGTGTTTCGGGCGCGGTGTTGCCAACCGCGCTTCCCAACTGCCCAGTACGCCGCAGCGCAAGCCGCCCGATCCCCTTCGGGCCTGCGGCCACACAGCCCCAGCACAATTCCGAACGCCTGACTCCGCTCCGTACGCGCTCAGAAGCACACCCGCGGAGCACCGGAGTCGTACCGTGGGGCGGTGGGCAACGTATTCAGAGCCGGGACACAGTGTCTGCACCTGTCCAACGCGGCACCGACGCGTTCATCGACGTACCGACGCCGGCGGTTTCCGATCTGGCTGCCGACGGGTGGGACTATCGCTCGCGGCTCTGCTGACGCTGCAGGACCAGGAGGTGATGGGCGGGGAGCTGTCGGGTTCGACTGTCAAGAGATCGCATGGGGCACTACACCCCAAGACCGTTGCCGGTCGGAGGAGTTCGTCCTGCGCGACATCGCATTCGCGTTGCGCCGCCACCGCTGGAGCGGGCTCGGAGACGAACCGCCCTACGTCCCGTGACAACCTGCACCAGTTCAAGGCGATGGTCGAGTCCTTCGTACCGACCGACGGCTCCTCTCGTGCGGGAGAATTCCCCGGCCCGGAGGACCGTGCGGTGGCCTCAAGCGCACACCACCGAGTTCTGAGCGCGCTCCCCTACTGGGAGGGGTGGTTCCTCTGCGTACGGCAGCCCTGACTTCCAGCGTCTCAGCCCCGGCCGTCTGCGCGCCGACAAGCCCGCCGCCCGCGGCGCGGGCCAGGAGAACGGCGCGTCCCAGCCGCAAGTGGTGGGAGGTACGGGAATGCGGTCACTGCCCTGCCGCGTCGAGGAGGATCTGCGCCAGTTCGCATGGCCGAGAGAACATCGGCAAGTGGCCGGTTTTTAATGGGGTCAGAGGATTTCCAGCGGCTGCTTCCGCCCAGGAGGAGGGAAAGCGGCGTCCAGAGCCGACAGGTCGTCGTCGGTGAGGCGCAGATCGAGGGCCGCCCGGTTCTCCTCCACGTGCGCCACCGTGGACGCCTTGGGAATGGCGATGACGTCCTCGTGCCGCAGCACCCACGCGAGCGCCACCTGGGCCGGCGTCGCCCCGTGGGCGGAAGCCACCGCACGCAGCGCGTCGTGTCCCAGCAACCGGCCCTGCTCGACCGGCGAGTACGCCATGACCGGGACCGACAGGTCCCTGCACCGGGGGAAGAGATCGTACTCGGGGCCGCGCCTGGAGAGGTTGTAGAGGACCTGGTCCGTCTGGGGGCGGGCCCCACCGGGCAGGTCGTCCAGGTCATCCACATCGAGATTGCTGACGCCCCAGGAGCCGATACTGCCGTCCGCCACCAGCGCTTCGAAGGCCTCGACCGTCTCGGCCAGCGGTACTCCGCCGCGCCAGTGCAGCAGGTACAGGTCGATCCGGTCGGTACCCAGGCGTCGCAGGCTCGCACGGCAGGCGTCCGCCGTGCCCCGCGCGTCCGCGTTCGACGGCAGCACCTTGCTCACCAGGAAAACCTCGTCACGCCGACCGCGGATCGCCTCACCGACGAGATCCTCGGCGGCGCCGCTCCCGTACATCTCAGCCGTGTCGATCAGCGTCATTCCCAGATCAAGGCCTCTGCGCAGCGCGGCGAGTTCACCGGAGCGCCGTGCGCGGTCGTCCCCCATGTGCCACGTGCCCTGCCCCAGAGCAGGCACCTCAGCCCCGGATGGGAATGTCACTGTCCGAACCGCTGTCATCGTGTATCTCTCTCCCTCGGTGCGCGCTTCACGGCCTGGCTCCGTACCAGGATGTACGGGGAGGTGTGGAAGGCTCCCCCAGGATCGCAGCCCACCGGGTGAGATGCCCACCGGCCTCGCGTACGGGTCCGGTCCGCATTTCGCACGCAGCGGGGTGCCCGGCCCGATGGCGGCAGCTCACGGCGGCAGGCCGGGCACCCCTCTCCTGTCACTCGGTCGTGGTCGGCTCCACCGCCGAGTGGTGCAGCAGCCAGCCGCCCACCACCGCGGCGAGTGCCACCACGCATACGGAGAAGACGAGCCCGGCATCGCGCAGGCCGAGCGGGAGGGAGAGCGCGCCGACTCCGATGACCGGCAGTGAGATTCCCAGGTAGGCGACCACGAAGAAGGCAGAGGTCGTCTCGCCGCGCCGGTCCTTCGGCGTCCGGCCGGTCACCGCGGCCATCCCCGCACGGAACGACAGGCCCTGGCCGAGCCCGGACACCACCGCGCCCGCCACGAGCAGAGCGAGCGAGGTGAACAGCAGCGAGCAGCCGATGAGCACCATGCCGGCCACCAGGACGAAGCACCCTGCGGGCAGGGCCCGCCCCACACCGACCCGGTTCATCGCCAGCTGCCCCACTGTGGAGGCCGCGAAGGCCGCGAAGACCACCGCTCCGGAGACCGCCAGATCGTGCACCCCCAGCGTCTTGGCCATGAAACTGGGCGCGACGGAGGTGAACAGACCGAACATGGAAAAGCCGGCGAATGCCGCCAGTGCGGCGGGCACGAACACCCCGCGTACCTCCTGCGGTACGTGGGGGAGCCGGGGCCGCAGCGCGGGTCGCGGCTCCCGGCGCGGGACTGTCTCGGGCAGCGGCAGGGTCAGTGCGATGGCAACCATCAGCAGGCCCAGGTGGACGAGGTACGGCAGCCGGAGCGGCCAGGGGGCGTAGGCCGCCAGGATGCCGGCCAGCAGCGGGCCGCATCCGAGGCCGCCCATGTTCGCCGCGGTCGCCGCGAACCCGGCCCGGCCGCGGCTCTCCTCCGGTGCCAGCTCCATGACGGCGACGGTGGCGGTGCCGGTGAACAGTCCCGCGGACAGTCCGGACACCACCCTGCCGATGAACAGCAGCGGCAGGCCGTCCTCGAAGACGAAGCACACTGCGCTCGCCACGGAGAACCCCAGCGCCGCGAGGAGTACCGGACGGCGGCCGAGCAGATCGGAGAAGTTGCTCGCCAGGGTGAGCACCGCGATGACCCCGGCCGCGTACGTCGCGAAGATGATCGTCACCATCAGGGACGAGAAACCGATGTGCTCCTGATAGAGCCCGTACAGCGGGGTGGGCAGAGTGGTGCCGGCCATGCCGACCGCGAAGGTGAAAGCGGCAGCCTTGTAGTGCCAGGGGCGTCCGGGCGTCGAGATCTTCAGTCCGCTGTGCATAGCGAACACCGTAGCGACCGCGACTGCGTGGCGCGGGCGGGCGGGCCGTCGGCACGCTCGGCTCGGTCCAGCGGAGGCAACGCCTGGCGCCGCCGGACTCGTCGTCACGCACGTCCGTGAAGCGGGGTATGCCGAATCCCCCTGCCGGGCCGCGCTCGGAGCAGGCAGGCGGAGGCCGGTTCGGTGGCAGTGCTGGTCAGGCAGGGCCTTCGTGCTATAAACGGGCATGGCATTGAAGGCCGTACGAAGTGATGCACGCACATGGCCCGTTGAGCACATGCGGGAGCTCTTCAGTGAGGGTTTCCCGGATTTCATCACGGCTGACCGGCTGGTGAAGGAGTACATAGGCAGGGTCGGCGAGTGGTTCGCCGATCTGGACCTCATGATGGTCGATCAGCACGAGGTGCCGGTCGCGGCGGGCTGGGGAGTGCCGATCCGCTGGGACGGCCTGGCCGAGACCCTTCCCACCGGATACACGCAGGCGCTTGTTCGCGCTGTCGAGGGCTGTGAGAACGGGGCGGAGCCCAACACTCTGGTGATCTGCGGTGCAGTCGTCACCCCGGCGCTCAAAGGGCAGGGGCTCGCGGGCGAAACCCTCAAGGCTCTGCGTCGGACAGCGAAGGACCGTGGCTGGCCGAAGGTCGTGGCGCCGGTCCGCCCGACGACGAAGGCCCAGTACCCGTTGACACCGATAGAGAACTTCATGAGGTGGCGCCGGGACGACGGGATGGCTCTCGACCCCTGGGTACGGACCCACCAGCGCCTTGGTGCCGAGATCCTTTCGGCGGCCCCTGCCTCACAGACGATGACCGGCACGGTCACCGAGTGGGAGTGCTGGACCGGCATGCTCTTTCCCGAGTCGGGTGACTATGTGATCCCCGAAGGGCTGAGTCTGCTGAGGATCGACCGGTCTGCCGATGAGGGGGTGTACCGGGAGCCCAACATCTGGATGCGGCACAGCTGAACAGGACACCACCTCACGAGTCGCAGTCAGCGGCGTGCGGACACCATCTCACCGAGAGTCCCGCCACGCAGCGACCCCGGGGACGCCCGCCTGACTCGTATCGCGCCCCACCTCCTTCGGCGCCGGTCGCGGCCTGACGCGCCGACACACTTCCTTGCCCGGCGGGCGGATCAAACGGCGGGCGCCGCGCCCGCCCCAGCAGCTCCGGCCACCGATACGGCGCCGACCGGGGCAGGAAGTTTCCGGTGCGTTCCTCTTGACGGTGGCAAGAGCACGGCCAATTATCTAAAGCATCTTAAGTAAAGACACTTTAGGAAGCAGCCTCGCTCCATGACCGAATCCGCCACCCCTCCCACCGGGCCCCGCCGTCCGCAGCGCAGTCTGCTTCAAGTCCCCGCAACGCAGCGGCGGCCCCCGGAGCGGACCAAGGCCAGCACGCTGGACAGCCGGGTGCACAACCGGTCGCTCGTGCTGGCGACGCTCTACCACGAGGGCCCCAGGAGCCGCTCCGAGATCGCGCGGGCGTCCGGACTCACCGCCCCCACGATCTCCGCGCTCGTCGCGGATCTGGAGGAGGACGGGCTCGTCGCCGATATCGGCCCCCGGCAGGGCGCTGCACGGCTCGGCAAACCCGCCAGCCTTGTCCGCATCGAGGACAACTCGGTGCACCTCGTGGTGCTCGACCTGTCGCACAACGACCGCTTCAGTGGTGCGGTGCTCAACCTGCGGGGCGAGGTCGTCGCGCGCCGGGATGTGCCCCTCGGCGACGCCCTGGGTGCCGCCGCCCACGCACTGGTGATCCGGCTCGCCGCCGACCTGATCGACGCGGCTCCGCGCCGGGTGCTCGGCATCGGGGTCGGCTCGCCCGGCATCATCGACGACGCCGGGATCATCCGCCTCGCGGCCCATCTCGGCTGGACCGACCTGCCGTTGGCAGCCGAGCTGACCGACCGCTTCGGCATTCCGGCGTACGTCGGCAACGACGTGAATCTCGCGGCCCTGGGGGTGCTTCATTTCCGGGAGGCGCGGACCCAGAACCTCATGGTGATCTCGATCGAGCACGGAGTCGGGGCGGGGCTGATCGTCGGTGGCGAGCGCGTCGAGGGAGAGCAGTTCGCAGCAGGCGAGATCGGACACGTCACAGTCGACGAGCACGGTGAACTGTGTATGTGCGGACGGCGCGGCTGCCTCGATCTGGCCATCGACGCGGGCCACTTGAGCAGACGCCTCGCGCTGGCCGCCGAGGAGCGGCGGCCGGCCCTGCGGGCCGAGGCGGGCCGGGCGCTCGGCACCGTACTCGCCCCGATCATCAGCGTCCTCAACCTGAACGAGATTGTGCTGACAGGCCCTCCCGAACTGGTCGAGGGCGAGTTCCTCAGAGCCGCGAGGGAGGTCGTGCGGGCACGCACGCTGGGGCCGGTCAACGTCGCTCTCGACATTCGTTCCCTCGCCGGGGACACCGACCTGATCCTGCTCGGCGGTGCCTGCCTGGTGCTCGCCGCGGAGCTCGGGGTGCTGTGAAAGGGGGCTGCCCCCACTCCTCGCCGTACTTGATCCTTCCCCTTACTCACAGGAGTTGCGATGAAACACTCACGGTCTGCCACGGTCTGCGCCATCGGCCTGGCATCGGTTCTCACGCTGACCGCCTGCAACGGCTCCGGCACCGGCGGCTCAGGTGGCGGGGAGCAGAAGGTCACCGGCGCGAAGGGCGGGGGCAAGGGAAGGACGCTGACCGTCTGGGTCATGCAGGACGACTACTCCCCCGAGTCGCTCAAGGCGATGAAACAGGAGTTCACCGACAGGACCGGCGCCAAGGTCACGATGGAGACCCAGAGCTGGGACGGCATCGCCACCAAGCTCACGACAGCGCTGGCCACCGCGAACCCACCGGACGTCCTGGACCTCGGCAACACCCAGGTGGCGAGCTACGCCTCAAGTGGTGGCCTGATGGACCTGACCTCGTACGCCAAGGACCTGAAGCAGGGCCAGGATTGGCTGCCCGGCCTGGAGGACCCCTCCACGGTGGATGGCCGGCTGTACGCCGTACCGGGCTTCGCGGCCGCGCGCGCGGTGATCTACAACCGGACGATGTGGCAGAAAGCCGGCGTCAACAAGCCACCGAAGACGTACGCCGAGCTGGGATCGGCGCTCAGGAAGGTCAAGGCCGCGAACAGAGCTGCGGACTTCTCGGCGTTCTACCTGCCCGGCCAGCACTGGGCCACCGGCCTGCAGTTCATATGGGACGCGGGCGGCGAGGCAGCCACCAAGAAGGGCGGCAAGTGGACGGGCGGCTTCGGGTCCGCCAGGGCGCAGGCCGGTCTGGCCGAGTTCAAGAAGTTCCAGAACGCGTACTCGGCGCCCGCGTCCCGCACGGTCGACCCCCTCAATCCGGACCAGCTCCAGGTGTTCGCCGACGGCAAGGCAGGCGCCATCACCGCGACCAGCGGGCAGATCGCCCAGATCCAGAAGGCCAACCCCGGCCTCACGGACGCCGACCTGGGCTCCTTCCCGCTTCCTGGCACGTCCGGCACGGCGCAGCCGGTGATGCTGGGCGGCGCTGTGTGGGGCGTGGCGGCCAAGAGCAAACAGCAGGATCTGGCGCTTCAGTGGATGAAGATCGCCGCGAGCCCCGGCATCCAGGCCAAGTGGGTCGTCGGGCACGACGGCTGGAATCCGAACAGCTCCGAAGCGAACGAGAAGGCCATGTCGAAAGCCGCTCCGCTCAAGAAGGGCTTCTTCCAGGCAGCACTGAACTCCCGTGCCACGCCAGCGAGTCCGAAGTGGGCGTCCCTGGAGGCCGACAAGTCCATCAACCAGCTGTTCTCGGCCGTCGCTTCCGGCAAGAAGACCCCGGCGGACGCTGCCCGCGTGTTCGACGCGGCGGTGGGCAAGGCCCTCAATGCGACGGGCTGACGAAGTGAGCCGCCCCCGCGCTTCCGACGTCGGCGGGCTGCCCGCCGGGGACCGGGACCCGGCGATACGGGCGGCTCATATGAAGCGTGTGGTCATGCCCCGTACGGGAGACCGCCACCGACGGCCGGTGCGACCTCGGCGGCAGTGGGCGGTGGTGTGGCTGCTCTCGCCGGCCGGGCTGGTGATGGCTGCCTTCAGCCTCGCGCCCCTTCTGTTCCTCGTCTTCACCTCATTCACTGACTACGACCAGCGCACGTTGTTCACCGGCGAGTTCAGCATGGTCGGCACTCAGCAGTACGCCGCCATGTTCTCCGACCCGGAGTTCTGGACGTCTCTGGTGCGCAGCGTGCTGTTCACGGTGGCGATGGTGGCGGGCAGTATCGCGGTCGGGGTGGCCATGTCCCAGTTGCTCACCCGCCTGCGCGCCGGGATGCGTATGACGGTGACCGTCGTACTGATCCTCGCGTGGGCCATGCCGAACGTCGCTTCGTCGCTGGTCTGGAAGTGGCTCTTCCAGCCCGGCTACGGGGTGGTCAACTGGCTGCTCACCCAGGTGCACGTATTCGGCGACATGACCAACACCGACTGGGGGCAGAGCGCCTCTCTCGCATACCTCTCGATCTGGTTGCTGGTGGTGTGGCAGGCGGTGCCGTTCATCGCGCTGACCCTGTACGCGGCGCTCACGCAGATGCCGGTGGAGCTGCCTGAGGCCGCACGGCTGGACGGGGCGGGCGAGTGGCGGGTGTGGTGGTCGGTGACGCTGCCCTTCCTGCGGCCGACGCTGCTGCTCGTCACGATCATGTCGGTGATCTGGGACTTCAATGTCTTCAACCAGATCTGGCTGGTCTCGGCGGGTGGCCCCGACTCGGCGACGAGCACGCTGGGGATCTTCGCGTACAAGACAGCTTTCGTGTCCTTCCGGATCGGCCAGGGCGCGGCCCTGTCGGTCATCACCACCGCGATCCTCCTGGGGATCACGGCCATGTACATCCGCAGTCTGCTGCGCTCGGGGGAGGACCTGTGACGAACCGGCGTTACCGAGCGGGGAGCCCCCGGGGCGGGTGGCTGAACAACACCCTCGCCGTGGCCTTCTGCCTCGTGTGGATCTTCCCCGTCTACTGGATGGTCAACACGGCCTTCAAGCCGCGCTCCGAGGCGATGACCCCGACCCCGCACTTCTGGCCGGACTCTCCCACACTGCGCAACTTCGGCGCGGCGATCAACCAGACCAGCTTCCTGACGAACCTGCGCAACAGCCTGATCGTGGTGGGCGGCGCTGTACTGCTCGCCGTGGTCATCGGGACGTTCGCCGCGGCAGCACTCTCCCGGTTCCGCTTCCGTGGCAGGCGCGCCATCATGGTGTCGATCCTGATCGTGCAGATGCTGCCGATCACGGCGCTGCTCATCCCGACCTTCCTGATCTTCAACGAGATCGGGCTGGTCGGCACGTACACAGGTCTGATCTTCGCGTACGTGGCCACCGTGCTGCCGTTCTCCATCTGGGTCATGCGCGGGTTCTTCATCACGATTCCGGCCGAGATCGAGGAGGCCGCGCGCCTCGACGGCGCGACCACCTGGCAGACCCTCACCCGGATCCTCTTCCCCCTGGTCGCACCCGGCGTGATCGCGTCCAGCATCTTCGCGTTCATCACGGCGTGGAACGACTATCTGGTCGCCTACACCTTCATGAAGGACCAGGACCACTACACGCTGCCCGTATGGCTGGCGTCGTTCAGCACACCGGCCACCGGCACCGACTTCGGCGGCCAGATGGCCGGCTCGGTGATCTTCTCCCTGCCGGTCGTCGTCTTCTTCCTGATCATCCAACGCAAACTGGTTTCCGGCATGTCCGCCGGCGCCGTGAAGGGATGACCCACGTCATGCTCCTCCCCCGCCCCACATCGGCCGCGCCCGGCGACGGCACGTTCCCGCTGGCCGCCTCCACCCGGATCACCGCGCCCGGTGAACTGGCGCAGACGGCGCACTGGCTCCAGTCGGTGCTGCGTCCGGCCACGGGGCTGCCGCTGCCGGTGAACGGCACGTCAGGTCCCGCCCTGGCACTCGCCCTTGATGCCCGGATACCCGCCGAGGGCTTCCGTCTGACCTGCGGCCCGGCCGGAGTCACCCTCACGGGCGGTGACACCGCAGGAGTCTTCTACGGCTGCCAGGCGCTGCGCCAGCTGCTGCCGCCTCAGATCTATCGCGCGGCGCCGGTGTCCGGGGTGCGCTGGGAAGTGCCGTACGGGGTCATCGAGGACTCCCCGAGGTTCCGCTGGCGAGGCACGATGCTGGACGTTGCCCGGCATTTCATGCCCAAGCACGACGTACTGCGTTTCATCGACCTGCTGGCGGTGCACCGCTTCAACACGCTCCACTTGCACCTGACGGACGACCAGGGCTGGCGGGTGGAGATCCTGCGCCACCCCCGGCTGACCGAGGCGGGATCCTGGCGCCGCGAATCCCAGCTCGGCGCGGCGGCGGACGCCCCTGCCGACGGCCGCCCGCACGGCGGTTACTACACGCAGGACGATGTACGCGAGATCGTCGCGTACGCCACGCAGCGGCACATCACCGTCATGCCGGAGATCGACGTCCCGGGCCACTCACAGGCCGCTATCGCCGCCTATCCCGAACTGGGCGTACGCGGCGAGAGGCTGGAGACGAGCCCTCGGTGGGGCATCAACACGAACATCCTCAACGCGGAGGAGTCGACACTCGACTTCTTCCTGGGCGTGTTCGACGAGGTGATGGACCTCTTTCCGGGCCGGTTCATCGGCATCGGCGGCGACGAGTGCCCGAAAGACCAGTGGGACACCGATCCGCGCACCCAGGAGCTGATGCGGGAGCGAGGGCTCGGCGGGTCGAAGGAGCTCCAGTCGTGGTTCCTCGGCAGGATCGCCGCGCACGTCGCAGGTCGCGGGCGCCGGGTCTTCGGGTGGGACGAGATCCTGGAGGGCGCCGTCCCCGAGGGCGTGGCGGTCGCCTCCTGGCGCGGCATGACCGGTGCCCGTACTGCGGCTCGCCGGGGGTACGACGTGATCTCGTGCCCCGACGACCAGGTGTACCTGGACTACCGGCAGTCGGATCTGGACAGCGAGCCGATCCCGTTCGCGGTGCCGCTGACGCTTGCTGACGCGTACAGCTTCGATCCGGTGCCCGACGGGCTCACCGAACAGGAGACCACCCGGATTCTTGGTGGGCAGGCCAACATCTGGACCGAACACATGGATTCGCCGCGGACCGTCGACTACTACGTCTTCCCACGCCTGTGCGCGATCGCGGAGGCGCTGTGGAGCCGGGGCGAACGGGACTTCGACGAGTTCCGCGTACGGCTCGCCGCGCACCTGGCCCGGCTCGACGCCCTCGGCGTCGAGTACCGGCGCGAGGCCGGCCCGCTGCCGTGGCAGCGCCGGCCCGGTGTGCCGGGCAAACCGGCCACACGCGCCGACTGGGCCGAGTTCATCGACGGACTCGTGGCCGACATCAAGTCCTGAATGCCCGCGCCCTCATCCGGCGTCAGAAGGGCTCTCCAGAGTACCTGCGGTTCCGTGTCACCCAAGGGAGGAACAGTGAAGCAAGGAAGAGGACGACGGGCCGGCCTCGCTGCCGTGTCCGCGCTCACCATGGCGGTGGCCGGAGCGGTGGGCCTGCCCGCCGCGAACGCCGCCGCGGCCACCGGCACAGTGACCATCGGCGGCAAGTGTCTCGACGTCGCCGACGGCAGCACGGCCGACGGAACCGCTCTCCGGTTGACCGACTGCGACGGCGGCACAGCACAGCAGTTCAGCTGGTCGGACGACGGAACCGTCAAGGTGCTCGGCAAGTGCCTCGACGTGACCGGCGGTTCGGATGCCAATGGCTCGCTCGTCCAGCTGTACGACTGCGCGCACGTGAACCAGCAGAAGTTCGATTACCTGCCCGACGGCACGATCTACAGCGCCAAGTCCGGCAAGTGTGCTGCCGTCCAGGGGGAGATCGCCGACAACTCACGCGTGGGGCTCGCCCCGTGCGACCCGAAGCAGAAGGCGCAGAAGTGGACCGCCGGTTCGGCCCCCGGCCCCGCGTACAGCCTCTCGGCCGGCGCCCCGGTCGAGTACCGCAACCCCGACGACACACCGGCCGGAGTGTTCACCGCGAAGGACGGCCGGTTCTACTACCAGCAGGCACACTCGCTGTACGGCGCGAGCGACTCGCGCCAGTGGAACTTCTACAGCGGCGCCGACTTCGATTCCGCACAACCCGACCCGATATCCGGCGCGGTGAACCCCGGCAACTCGAAGGACCGCAACGACGACACCACCTGGCGCTGCGACAACAGCCCCACCGGCAAGGACGCCACCCCGGCACCGGACACCACGAGCTACGCCCATGCCAACTACTGCGACCTGGCCGGTGTGTGGGTCGACCCGGAGAGCGGCGACTGGTACGGCCTCGTACACAACGAGTTCACGCCGGCCCCCTTCGGGGACGGCATGCACTACGACGGCATCGACTACGCCGTCTCCAGGGACCAGGGCAAGACCTGGTCGATCAAGGACCACGTCATCACGTCGCCGTACAGCACGGAGCGCGGCGACACCGGCCGGTTCCCGAAGGAGACGTACGACTACGGCGACGGTGACCCCCGCCTCTACGTCGACAACGCCTCGGGATACTTCTATGTCTTCTACGCCTCCCGGGTACTGAACAAGTCCGGCGGCGGCAACATCTGGCACCAGCACGTGGCGCGCGCTCCCATCGCGCTGAAGATGGCGCCCTCCTCCTGGAAGAAGTGGCACGACGGCACATGGGAGTCACCGGGCGCCGGCGGAGCCGAGTCCAACATCATTCCGTCGGACGGCGACGGCACCGGCTACACCGCGCCCGGTGACGACTACAAGCCATCGACCGGCGGCAGCGCCGCTGACCAGGTCGCACAGGGTGCCATGCCGGACAACTCACAGCTCGCCGTCATGAACATCACCTGGAACGCCTATCTGGGCAAGTACATCGGCACACCGCAGAACAACATCGCCCAGGCCACCGACACCAAGACCCCGCTGCACTTCTATGCGACGGACGACCTGGCCACCCAGAAGTGGGTGGACATAGGCAGCGTCGCGGACAATCAGAACGCCTCGTGGTATCGCTGGTTCCTCGACTCGGAGACCCGGACCACATCGAGCGTGGTGGGCAGGACGTTCCGGTCGTACTGCTCGTTCTCCTGCGACACCTATACGGGTGAGTACGCCGACATCACCATCGAACCCACGTCGAGGACGGCGCTGCCTGCCTTTCCGGTCAGCGGCAGGGCCAGGGAGATCAAGGCCGCGGACGGCGGCGCGCTCTCGCTGGGCAGCGGCGAAGCCCTCCGCTGGAAGGTCACGAGTACCGGCGACGGGTTCTTCACGGTCGCCGACGCCCACGGGCGGCCGCTGCGCGTCGCGGACGGTACGAAGGGGCGCGCCTGGGGCGCCGCTGTCTCACTCGGCAGGGCGGGAGCCGGCACAGCGGCCACTTCGCAGTGGTACCTCCAGGAGATCGTGAAGTCCCCTGACACAAAGGGCCCTTCGAAGGCCACAGGAAAATACCGGCTGGTCAACCGCTACAGCGGGCTCGCTCTGAGTCTCGGCGGCCACGGCTCGGCCACGACCGAGCCACCACACGCGGATACGGCCCAGATGCTGACGTTCAGCCCCTGACAGTCGAGGACGGCACGGCGGCGCCCGGCGCCCGCAGGCCGTCCGGATACAACGGGAGAGTGGCCCTTCCCCTCGTGTTCGACGAAGTGGCGGCAGGCATCGGCGGGGTGGTGGTTCTGGCCGCCCGGCAACACCTCGGTGTCGCCGGGCGGCCAGAGCGGCCCGGCCCGGACTCCGGTGTGTCGCGCTCCCCCGGCCCGAGCTCGACACGTCCGGCACGCGACTTCCCTCAATGACGCGGATGACCGCCCGTAGCAGCGTTCCGTGGCTCACGTCACCGTCCGGAATGTGAGCCGATGCCTCCACGAAGACACGTCTCCCCCTAGGCTGGGCCGTGCAACTGGTTCGCCCCGTCCGCCAGGCGGGAGGCGTCGTAAGAGGGAACCCGGTGGAAATCCGGGACTGCCCCGCAGCGGTGAGTGGGAACGACCGCCGTCATACGCACTGGGCCCGGCCGGGTCTGGGAAGCGACGGCCAGTAGATGGACGCCCTTTCGGGGGGTGACCGTGCCCACGAGTCCGAAGACCTGCCCGTTGCCCGTGCGCGACCCATCGCGCACGGACATCCCGGTGACCTCGTGGGCGGGTCGGCGCGCATACGGCGGACAACCGCGCCTCATGGCACGGGCCGACCGCCGCATTCGTCTACCCTTCGCGCTCGCGTCCCGTCCCGGGATTTCAACGAGTCATCTCGCGAAGGAGATTTCCGTGACAGCGAAGCCCGCAGCCGCGGCAGCACGGGCCACCGTGTACGGCTACCCCCGCCAGGGCCCGAACCGGGAACTGAAGAAGGCCATCGAGGGCTACTGGAAGGGCCGGACCAGCTCGGACGCCCTCCAGGAGACCGCAGCCGGCCTGCGCAGGTCGAACTGGCTGCGTCTGGCGGAGGCCGGCATCCATGAGGTACCCACCGGCGACTTCTCGTACTACGACCATGTCCTCGACACCAGCGTCATGGTCGGCGCGGTCCCCGCGCGGCACCGGCAGGTGGTCGAAGACGGCGCACTCGACGGTTACTTCGCGATGGCCCGCGGCACCCAGGAACTGGCGCCGCTCGAGATGACCAAGTGGTTCGACACCAACTACCACTACCTGGTGCCCGAACTCGGACCGGACACGGTGTTCACAGCCGACTCCACCAAGCAGACCGGGGAGCTCATCGAGGCGATCGCCCTCGGCCTCGCCGCCCGCCCCGTACTCGTCGGCCCCGTCACCTATCTCCTGCTGGCCAAGCCGGCCCCCGGCGTCGCCGCGGACTTCGAACCGCTGACTCTGCTGGACCGGTTGCTGCCCGTCTACGCCGAGGTACTCGCCGACCTGCGGGCGGCGGGCGCCGACTGGGTCCAGCTGGACGAGCCGGCGCTGGTCCAGGACCGTTCCCCCGCCGAGCTGAACGCGGCCGCTCGCGCCTACCGTGACCTGGGTTCACTGACCGGCCGTCCGAAGCTGCTCGTCGCCTCCTACTTCGACCGGCTGGGCGACGCGCTGCCGGTGCTGGCAAAGGCTCCGGTGGAGGGGCTCGCACTCGACTTCACCGATTCCGCGGCAGCCAACCTCGCAGCGCTCGCCGCCGTCGGCGGGCTCCCCGGCAAGCGGCTCGTCGCCGGTGTGGTCAACGGGCGCAATATCTGGGTCAACGACCTGGAGAGGTCGCTCGCGACACTCGGCACCCTGCTGGGGCTCGCCGATCAGGTGGACGTCTCCGCCTCCTGCTCGCTCCTGCACGTGCCGCTCGACACTGCCGCCGAACGGGATGCCGACCCGCAGATCCTGCGCTGGCTCGCCTTCGCCCGCCAGAAGACCACGGAGATCGCCACTCTCGCCAAGGGCCTCGCCCAGGGTGCCGGTGCCATCACGGCCGAACTGGCCGCCAACCGCGCCGTCCTCGCGTCCCGGGAGAGCTCGGCGATCACCCGCGACCCTGCCGTACGGGCCAGGGCCGCCGCGGTCACGGGGGCGGACGCACGCCGCTCCCAGCAGTACCCGGAGCGGGTCCACGCCCAGCGCGCCCATCTCGGGCTGCCGCTCCTGCCGACCACCACCATCGGTTCCTTCCCGCAGACCGGAGAGTTGCGGGCCGCCCGCGCCGACCTGCGAACCCGCCGCATCGATACCGCGGGATACGAGGAGCGTGTCAGGGCCGAGATCCGGCAAGTGATCGCCTTCCAGGAGAAGACCGGACTCGACGTCCTGGTACACGGCGAACCCGAGCGCAACGACATGGTGCAGTACTTCGCCGAGCAGCTCACCGGCTATCTGGCCACCCAGCAGGGGTGGGTCCAGTCGTACGGGACCCGTTACGTCCGCCCCCCGATCCTGGCCGGGGACATCTCCCGGCCCGAGCCGATGACGGTGCGGTGGACGACGTACGCCCAGTCCCTCACCAGCAGCCCCGTCAAGGGCATGCTCACCGGCCCCGTCACCATGCTGGCCTGGTCCTTCGTCCGCGACGACCAGCCGCTCGGCGACACGGCACGCCAGGTCGCCCTCGCCCTGCGCGACGAGGTCGGCGACCTGGAGACGGCCGGTACGTCCGTCATCCAGGTCGATGAGCCCGCCCTGCGCGAGACACTGCCGCTGCGCACAGCCGACAGGCCCGCGTACCTGGACTGGGCCACCGAGTCCTTCCGGCTCACGACGAGTGGCGTGCGCCCGGACACCCAGATCCACACCCACATGTGCTACGCGGAGTTCGGCGACATCGTCCAGGCCATCGACGACCTCGACGCCGATGTCATCAGTCTCGAAGCAGCCCGCTCCCACATGCAGGTCGCCCGCGAACTCGCCGCGCACAGCTACCCTCGCGAGGCCGGTCCCGGCGTGTATGACATCCACTCCCCGCGTGTGCCGAGCGCCCAAGAAACAGCAGCCCTGCTCCGCAAGGGACTTGAGGCCATTCCGGCCGAGCGGCTCTGGGTCAACCCGGACTGCGGCCTGAAGACCCGCGGCTGGCCCGAGACCCGTGCCTCCCTGGAGAACCTCGTCACGGCTGCCCGCGAGGTCCGCTCCGAACTCGCCACCGGGGGTTCCTGACCGGCCGGCGGGGCCGGGCCGGAGGTGCTGCCGGCCCGGCCCCGATCCGGGCTCCGCCTGGCGGGACACGCGGAGCGTGCTCGCCGGCCGGGCGGCCGGCGAACGCCCGTAACGGGTCTTCCTGAGCGAAGCTCACCCACGAGCCTTCGCGACTACCCGAACGTGAACGAGTACGCCTGGATACCGATGGCCGGCCGGATCTCCACGGTCGCCTGCCCGGCAGCGTGGTCGTCCACAAGCTTGAAGAGGGTGGGGGCTCCATGGACCTGCAGGGTCTTGGTGAGCTTGCCGTCGACGTACACCGGCGCGCTGGATCGCGTCGGTAACGTTGAAGGCGAGGGCCAGCGCCAGGACGATCGTCAGCGCTCCAGCGGCAATGCGGAGCTTACGGGCCCGCGTCCGGAACGCACTGACCCGCTCAGCGACCCCGCCGGCGGCCAGCGCAAAGATCAGCAGGGGACTCGCGGTCCCGACGGCGAACGACACCGTCAGGGCGACGATGTCGGCATTGATCTGCCCGCGTGCGCGGGCCCCGTGATCGCCGCGAGCACGGGGCCCGCGCACGGGACGTACAGCAGGCCAAGTCCCAGATCCGGGATCCCAGGAGTCCATGGACGGCGCACCGGACAGCTTGGACTCTCGCACTTCCCGGTGCCTGGTGGAACGGTGAGGGGGAAGCTGGTTGCGGGCCGCGTCACTTGGTTCCGGTGAGGTGGGCGTAGACGACGACATTGCCGAGGTACCGCTGGTGCTTCTTGTCGAATCCGCCCCCGCAGGTGATGAGACGCAGTTCGGGCCGGGTGGCCGCGCCGTAGACCTTCTTGTTGGGGAACGCCCTGGCGCTGTAGACCTCGACCGCGTCGATGGTGAAGACAGCGGTCGCCCCACCGGTACGGTCGATCCGGACGGTGTTGCCCTTTTTCAGGGATCCCAGGCCATAGAAGACGGCCGGCCCTTTCCGGTTGTCCACGTGGCCGGCTACGACGGCTGTGCCCGTGGAACCGGGGCTGGTGCCGCCCTTGTACCACCCCGCGAGATTGGGGTCATTGTCCGGCGGCGCCGCCAGGCTGCCGTCCTCCTGCAGACTCAGCGGCATCAGCGGCGCGTTGACCCGCAGGGCCGGGATGCGCACGCGTTCGGGCACGGATGGAGCCAGCGGAGCGACGGCCGACGGCGCGGAGGCCTCCGGGGCGGACGGGTGACCGGGAGCGGCGAAACCCTGGGCCGCTCCGGGCTGCGGTGGCGGCATCCGTGCCCACAGGCCATTACTGATCAGCGCGGCAGCCAGACCGGCCACCATGGTCATCAGCATCGCGACGACTGCGCGGCGCGCAATGCCGGTAGTGGCCACGGGTGCGGGACGGGCCCTCGCCGGGACGTGACGGTCCATGGATTCCTGCCTGGCATACGGGCCGGGGCAGGCCACGCCCTTGCGCCCGGGACAGCGCCCGGGGCGCAAGGGGGGGCGACGTCCGGCGTACGGACTTCTGTCAGGCGCGGCTGTCGCCGCGGCGGCGGCGCAGGACCAGCGAACCGGCCGCGACGGCGGCGAGGAGGCCGGCGCCCAGCGCGATGTCGGTGCTGTTGACGCCCTGGCTGGTGCTGCCGATGCCGGTGTGCACGGTGCCCGACGGCACCTTGGAGTCGGGGCAGATACGAGCGGCGTCCGATGCCAGTGCGTTCGCGTTCGACTGGAGCTTGTCGACGTTGTCCTGCTCGGCCTTGCCCGGGTGGCCACCCTGGGCGACCTGATCCTTGTAGTCCTTGACTGCGGCCCGGTAATCCGCCTCGGCCTTCTGGGCGTCCGAGGTGGCCTTCGAACAGGCCGCAGTCGTCTGCGGAGCCTGCACCACCGCGGCGTGAGCCGAGGGGGCGGTCAGTACGACAGTCGCACCAAGTGCTGCCGTACCCAGAAGCGCATGTATAGGACGCATGATCCAACCTTCCGCGAGCGCGGATGCAGCACCTGTGTGCCGCGAACGATCGAGTCCGTACTCACAGGATCGATCAGAGCGCAGTCCCGGCCCCCGGGCTTCCCGACGGCTTGTCAGCGGCAGCCGAACTCCGCATCAGGTATCGAGCCATCAGGTCGATCGCCGCAGCTCAGATGGGCTAGTGGCAGCACGGAGCGGGGCGCTCCCGGCAACCCCGCCGAACGAGTGACCAGCGGGCCTTCCAGACAGGGACCCGGACCTCCGGAGCCCCGGGACGCACCGCAGGCAGGCGGCTCGGCATGCCCCAATACGGACACGTCGGCCCGAGCCGTCGGCGGCTCGCAGGCGGAGCCGGAACCCGCGGGTCCTCCCCCGGCGCCGGACCACACGCGACGACGGTGCCTGCGGGCTCAAACAGCCGGGTGGCGCCTGACGCCCGGTCGCAACGGCTACCCGGTGGCCGTGCCCCTGGCCCGTGCCGCTTGCGCCAGGATTCGTGCGTTGCGCTCGCGCACTTCGGAGGGCAGCCGCCCCACAACATCCTGGACGGTTGTCGAGCGGAACGACTCGCGCCACGCCTCGTGCGCGTCAGCCATCACCGACGCGAATCCGCACAGCCCTGGGCACTGATCGGGGGCGATGGCCCCGGTGCCACGCCGGCGGATCTCCTGGCAGCGGAACGGTGAGGCCGAACCCTCGACGGCCTCCAGGATGTCCAGCACCGTGATCCGCTCAGCCGGGCGTCCATCTGCGGGCCCACACCGCACCCCTGCGACAGGCGGACCATGCTGCAGGTGGCGCGTTCGACGCAGGATGGGATGCCCTGGTGACGCAGATCCGCGCCGACGAAGCCGACCCGGACCAGGCGGCCGGGCCCCGTGCCGCTTGCCTCGGTCACGCCGGGTTTCTGCTGCTCTGAGAGATCGTCGCCCGCCGCAGTGGTGTGCTCTTCGGTGAATTCCTGGAGGCCCACGTCACCCGGCCGCTCGGCCTGGCGTCCGCGCTCGGTGGCCCCCCTGGGGTGCGGGTGGTCGACGTACCCTTCCTCGGGCCCAGCGAACTGGCCGCCCGCGTCGGGAAGTTCGACGTGTCGCGGGGCTGTCCGAGCCCGTGCGTGGCCGGGGCCGATCGCGGACGCGGCCCTCGTGGCCGAACTCCTGCGCCGGGGAGGGACACTGGGCGAGGTGACTGTTCTTCGCCCGGACACCTGCGCACAGCTGACTCGCGACCATCGCGCTCCCGGGCAGGTCGACGCCGCCTTCGGCGTCCCCATGCGATGGGAGCTGGGCCTCATGATCGACACCTTCGACTTCGGCCGCCACTGCTCACCACACACCTTCGGCCACAGCTGCGGAAGCGCCTGCCTCGTCCTCGCCGACCCCGATGTCCGGCTCGCCCGTCGCGGTCCACTTCCATGGCAATACGGTGCTGGCTGATCGCGTCCGGCGGGACCACGCGAGCTGCACCGCCATCTACCGCGACCTCGGCCTGGCACGCGAGGACGCTCCCGACCGCGACCACATCGCACCTGTGCTGGGCTCGATCTGACAGCTCCGGCCGCTTTTGACGGGCAGATCCTGACCGGCAATGGAGGTTCTGACCCCACTGGTGGCGCTCCGCGCACCCAGGAGAAGGTGCACCCTCCCGGCAGGCCGGACGGAACGCCGTGGCGGGCAACCAGTCGTCGGCCGGGGGTTCCGTCCCCGGGTCCGCCGACCGCGTAGGCTCGACGGATGGCCAAGTATTTTGACGTGCACCCCGACAATCCACAGCGACGCACCATCAGCACGGTGGCAGAAAGCCTCCGGTCCGGAGCGCTCATCGCGTACCCGACGGACTCCTGTTACGCACTGGGATGCCAGCTCGGCAACCGTGAGGGCATCGGCCGGATCCGTTCGATCCGCAACCTCGACGATCGCCACCACTTCACCCTCGTGTGCCAGGACTTCGCCCAGCTGGGGCAGTTCGTGCACATCGACAACGACGTGTTCCGCGCGATCAAGGCAGCGACCCCCGGCAGTTACACCTTCATCCTCCCCGCGACGAAGGAGGTACCGCGCCAGCTGCTGCACCCGAAGAAGAAGACAGTGGGGGTCCGGATTCCGGATCACATCGTCGCCCAGGCCCTGGTCACCGAACTCGGCGAGCCGCTGCTCTCGAGCACCCTGCTCCTGCCCGACGAGGAGGAGCCCATGACGCAGGGCTGGGAGATCAAGGAACGGCTCGACCACTCACTGGACGCCGTGGTCGACTCGGGTGACTGCGGCACCGCTCCGACCACGGTGATCGACTTCTCCGACGGCGAGCCCGAGATCGTACGCCGGGGAGCGGGCGACACCACGCGGTTCGAGTGAGCGCTCTCTCGTCGACCTGGAACACCCAGGACATACACCTGGAGTTGTCCACGGCGAACATCGTGTTCGCGGTCCGGTTGACCATCAAGGGGATCCTGGACCGGACTCCGTTCGGTCCGATGCCCCGTACCGGGACCCGGTCCTGACCCGGACGACGGTGGAGCGGGTCAGGAAGCCGGGTGGAGTTGCCCGACCGGGTACCCGGCGGGACGCTCACTGAAGCGGTCGGCCTCACCTGAGCCGGACCAGCCGTGCGGGCCCCGGCGTACCCCCCGAAGTGGGCGCTCGGCGGCGAACAGGCGCAGGGGGCGGGCGGCATGCGACCGAGGGGGCGCCGGGTCACGGTCGACGCGCGGCCCACACAGCACGTTCGGTCCGTACGACGAGGTCACTGCGGCGCAGAATGCTGTGCGAGCTGCCGGTGTCGAGCAGTTGGTCGAGTGCGGCGAGGTCCTCGGGTGACAGGACGCCGGTGGCGGTACCGCGCAGGCGCTGCAGGCTGGCGAGGGCATAGCGGCCGATCGCCGGAGAGCGGGAGCCTTCGATGTTCACTGTGACGGTGCGTTCGCCCTCCACATTGAATCCGGCGCCGGTCAGCTTCGGGCCCCAGTCGGCGCCACGGTGTGGGACATGCTCGGCGTGGTACCGGTCGCCGGCCGCATGGCAGCGCTCCTCAAGACCCGGCCACTCTTGCGGAGCGCCTTCGGGCAGGAAGCGGGGGAAGCCGGCCAGCTCGACGACGGCGAGGAGGCCGCCCGGACCGAGCGCGTCATGGACCTGGCGCAGGGTGCGGTCGGGGTCGGCCATGTGGTGCATGGACGCCGATGCCCACACCAGATCGACCGTGCCCAGGTCCGGCCAGGTGCTGTCGAGGTCGGCCTGAACTGTGTGTACGCGATCACCGACGCCCTGGGCGCGCGCCTTGTCCTGCAGGCGCTGCAGGTGGTCGGCCGATGCGTCGACCGCGGTGACGTGCGCCTCTGGGAATCGGCCGAGCAGGGCGAAGGTGCCGGCGCCGGTACCGCAGCCCAGGTCGACGATCCGGCGAGGGCTCCCTTCCAGCGGCAGCCAGTTGATGATGGACGCGATGTGTTCGGCGAGGACTTCGGCGTCCAGGTCCAGCATCTCCGCCTGACCACCCGAGTCGTCGGCGTGCCCATGGTCATGTCCCTGTTGGTGGGAACGGTGCGCCTCGTGGCTATGTGCGGTGTGGGTCATGCCGTCACGGTAGATACACCATGCGCCACGTGCACGAGTGCTTGCCGATATGGCAAAGCGATACCCTCTCCGACTGCTGGAGAGGCATAAAACCCACCCGGCGCGCCGACTGCTCGGTCATGGCCATGGCTGCTCCTCTTTCGGAGTGTCCTTGTCACGCTGGTGGCCGCGCCGGGCGTCCCGGTCGAAGATTCCCAGGAGCTCGCACGGGCCGCCTTCGGCGCCGATCGCATGCGGGAGCATGGTGGGAAACTCGGCCGCCTGGTTGGTCTCCATGCGAAACCGGCGATTGCCCAGCAGCAGGACGGCGGTGCCTGAGAGGACGACGAGCCATTCGCGGCCCGGGTGCGCGCGCAGGCGTGAAGGGCTGTCGGGCGGCGGGTCGGTCATACGCTGGCGCACGACGGTCATGCCGGGATCGGCCTTGATGGGCCAGCGCAGCACCCCACGAGCACCGTCGATCATCGGGCTGGAGATCACGTCGTCGGCGGCGGTCTCGACCAGCTGGTCAAGTGGGGTGTCCAGGGCGCGCGCGATGGTGACGAGCTGGTCCAGGGCCAGGCGGCGCTGCCCGTTCTCGATCCGGCTGAGCGAGGACTGACTCATCCGGGCACGTGTCGCCAGCTCCTCGAGCGACCAGCCCTGCGCCACTCGCAGCGCACGGATGCGCTTGCGCACCAGGCTCTCCAGCTCACCATCATTTTGCGTCATAGGCATCAGCGTATGCCTTGGCCGCAAACTGCGCTTACGTTCATGGTGTGCGGCCCCGCAGCCGGGGTCCGCCGAGCTCGACGAAAGGACCGCCATGCCTGTGACCAGTACTGAGAACGCGACCGGCATACTGCCCGATGGAACGGTCGACGCCGTGGTGATCGGCGGCGGCGCCGCGGGCTTGAACGGCGCGTTGATGCTCGCCCGCTCCCGCCGCTCGGTCGTCGTGATCGACAGCGGCACGCCTCGCAACGCCCCGGCTGAGGGCGTGCACGGTCTGCTCGGTCTGGACGGCATTCCACCCGGCGAGCTCCTGGCACGCGGTCGAGAGGAGGTACGCCGTTACGGTGGACGGGTGGTGACCGGTGAAGTGGTCGCCACCGCCCCCGCCTCGCGGTCCCCCGAGGGCGATCTGCGTTTCACCGTCACACTGGCCGGCGGCGGCTCACTGCGGACCCGGCGGGTGCTGGTCGCGACCGGGCTGCGGGACGCCCTGCCGGACATCCCCGGGCTGGCCCGGCACTGGGGACACGACGTGGTGCACTGCCCCTACTGCCACGGCTGGGAAGTACGTGACGAACCCATCGGGGTCCTGGCCACCGGCCCCGCCTCCGTCCACCACGCGCTGTTGTTCCGCCAGTTGACCGCGGACCTGGTCTACTTCTCCCGGGGCGGCGGCCTGGATGACGACACCCGGGCCCGGTTCGCAGCCCGTGACATCAGGGTCTTCGATACGCCGGTGGCCGGAGTCGAGTCCGACGCGAGCGGCATCACCGCCGTGCGGCTCAGCGACGGCCGTGCAGTCCCGCGGCGCGTCCTCGCCGTGGCGGCGGGCCTGCTGGCCCGAACCGACGGGCTGGACGGCCTCCGGCTGCCGATGGAGGACCTGCCGAACGGGATGGGCCGCTGCTTCACGTCCGGCGTGGCAGGCATCACCGACGTGCCGGGGGTGTGGGTGGCCGGCAACGCCACCGACCTGGCCGCGCAGGTCGGCGCTTCGGCTGCGGCAGGTGCCCTGGCGGGGGCCCGTATGAACGCCGACCTCGTAACCGCCGACACCGACGCGGCCCTCACGGCCGCGCTCTCCGACGCCGTTCAGGTCTGAAACACCGCGCCGTACGACGAGGTGCGCCGCGGACCCCCGAATCGCCGTCCGTAACGCCACAGCCACCTGCTCGGATGCTGACCCCGCATGCGTGCTTGGCATGCGACGGGCCGGCCGGATCTCATGGTCACCTCCGTACCGGTCAGCGGATACCTCTCGATCCTGCCGGCACGGTCGCCGTGGGTATCGGGACGGTTCTGCCGATGACGCCGTCCACCCGCGGCGCCCAAGACGATCTCCACGTCGCTCGTGGAAGCGAAAAATGAAGGCGGATCCGGCGGCAGGTTGGCAGGATGTACACGCTCAACTCCCGCAGAGAAAGGGGCCCGACGATCGTGTCTCGTGCCATCACTTTGATTCGCTCCGCCGCCCTGTCCGACGTAGCCGAGTACGCGTATGCGGCCACGGCACCCGCCGGGGCACGCCTGGTCTTCCTCGCCGGGGCATGCCCGCTGAACCATGACGGCTCGACAGCCGCGGTCGGGGACTACGCGGGCCAGGCGGCGAAAGCCATGGAGAACATGCGGATCGCCCTCTCCGCCTCAGGCGCCTCGCTGGAGGACGTCATCAGTACACGGGTCCTTGTCGCATCGACCCGGCGCGAGGACCTGGTGGCTGCCTGGGAGGTAGTCCGGGACTCGTTCGGCGACCATGACGCCCCGAGTACCTTGATGGGCGTCACCGTGCTCGGATACGAGGACCAGCTGGTCGAGATCGAGGCGGTCGCCGCCGTGATCGACTCCTGAGTTCCCTCAAGGGCCCGCACGACCGCGACACGGCAGGCGTCGGGACGGGCAGCTCGGGGCCGGACCCCTCCACCGAGGACGATTGCCCGTTGGACGACTGGGTGTTGAGCCAGGTGCACGCTGGTCGGGCCAACGTGCGCTTCGTCCCCACAGCCAGTGGCCACTCCCCCACGGGAACGTCGAGCGATTCTTCTCCGCGTTCCAGCCACGCACGTGCGGGCCAAGTGTTCGTCGCTGTCTCCGTGGGGCCGATGGCCATGGCGGACAGCCGGGAGCCACTGCGACCGACGGCAGCCCGCGCGGCCGGGAAGCGGAGGAGCACCCTCAGGGTATGCGCCCAGAACATCCCCCCGGTCCACCCCGGAGATGCCATGCCCCTGCAGATGAAGTTGGATGCGATTACTCTCGATTGCTCTGACCCACTGGCTCTGGCATCGTTCTATCAGCGGCGACCGGGCTCGAACCGTGCTGGAGAGTCCGGCAGAGGGTGCGGCCCGACTACGCTGGTTGCCGGATGAAACTGTCTCTCTTCCCACCGGCGCCGGCGTGGGGCATGCGACGCCGATTGACCCTTGTATTCGCGCCGGGCCCAGGAAGAGTCGTTTCGAACTCTCACTTCGAGAAGGGCACAGTCGTCCTCGACCGCACCTGGATCAACCTCTACGAGCCTCGAACGGTCCGGCGATTGATCGACGCCGTGACACCCGATCTGGAGGCCCGGCCGGCGGTACGGAATCCCGAACTCGACGGCTGGCCCTACTGCACGGAAGTCATGGACCACACGGAGCTACCATTTCTTGGCGATGAACTCACGGTGACCGGTGGCGAGTTGTAACGACATCGCCAAGGCTTCAGCACGCCCCGTCGCGCATTACTTTGCACAGAACGGGGCGCTGCGGGCAGGGGTCAGCCAACGGTGCATCACACATCCCTTCAACTCAACACCGCCACATGACCCACCGAGGGCAGAAAGGAGTTGTTCCACGACCGACGAACCAGCCCGTCCACTCAGCGACCTACACGCGGGCGAGCGAATCCGAGCCACCATCACCAGCCACCAGCCGTGGGGCATGACAGCGAAGATCCACGGATACGAAGCGGTCGGTGCCTCACTGGACGTCATCCGGCGCGGCAGCGAACCCGGAGTGAGCCGACTCGCCCAGAACCTGCCCGCCGTGGGCACCACCACCGAGCTCGTTGTCGGCAGAATCCGCCAATGGCACCACGCGCCCTGGGTGTGGGTGGACCTGACGAGTGACTGATGCTCCCGCTGCAAGTCGGCAGAGGCGCACTGTCCCACTGGAGAGCATTGGCGCCACAGGACTCATCGCCCGCTCCGCTGCCAGGGACCATACGTTTCTCATGCTGAGGACTCAGCTGTACACAAGAAGGTGGTCACACGTATTCGTGCCGTCGTGGAGCGAAGGGTCGCTGTTGAGGACGTAGAAAGCCCCGGCGAATCCCGTAGCCGTCATCTTCGGCACCACGATCAGCGTCTGGTCCGCCATGTTCAGCCCGTTCGGCTTCACTACGTACTGTTGCAACTGCGCGAAGAGATTCATCCCGAGACTGGGCAGCCTGAGGACTCGGTACGTACGGTCCCCCGTCCCGTCCGAGCCCGTGACCGGTGCCCGGTACTTCACGGCGTCCCACTGCGCGGGGTTGGTGGCCATCCGTCCCGTCATCTCCAGCTCCTGCAGCCGCCGTTGCGTGCTCGCCCGGACCCCGGCCATGTGAATGTGCAACTGGTTGAGGAACCGGGCGCTCTGCGAGTTGATCCCCAAACCGATATTGGGATACTGCACGGGGACGCTCCCTCCGCTCCGGGCGTTCTCCCATGCGTCATTCCAGTAGTTTGGCGCGCCCGAGGTCTCGATGAACGGGCATTCGATACCGGTGATCCGGCAACTGGGGGTCAGGAGATAGTTGTGCTGGCTCGACGGCCTGCCGTGCAGTACGACGTAGTCCGAGGTCACCTTCAGGCAGGCGGGAGGGTTCTGCCCGGGGGGCAGGGGCTTTCCTTGCGTGCAGTACTGGACGTCCCGCCACAGCGGATCGTTGTCGGAAGGGCTTCCGCACAGGGGTTGGAGCTGAGCAGGAGGGCAGGTCGGGGTCCCCCCGGGAGGTGGAGTGGGGCACGCGTCGGGGACGACGGGGTCTGCGTGCATCGGGTCGGCTGCCGAAGCTGTGTCTCCGGCCGCCGCTCCCACGCCGGTCACGAGCGTCGCCGCACCGATGGCACCGGAGAACGCAACGAACCGACGCCGAGGCAGCTGGTTCGAAGTCTTGTCGTCATTCATGCGTGCTCTCCGATGGTGATGTCCACTGCATGGACTTCCCGGACACGAGTCAGAAAGGGCGGGATCGCCCAATTCTGGACTCGCGGATTCGCTCACAGGGTAGGGAGCGACGAGCGGGTTGCCTATCGACCGACCCGGCCAGTGTCACGTGTTCCACCATTCAGCGGCCATCCCGTTCAGGCCTCTCCTTCGCAGTGGACTACCGCAGGAGACATCGCCGAAGGATCAGTGTCGGCGACTGTCCTCGTGGCGCGGCCCAGCTACTACGACACCGCGGCCGGAGCCGAGGAACGACTGGGAGCTGTCCTGGCGATCATGTGCCCGTCAACCGATGTGCCCCTTGTTCCGGGTATGGGGCGGAGAACGTGGTGATCTGCCGGACGTGGAGTGGGAGCGGTTACGGCCGTTCCTGCCGGTGAGCAATGGGCGATGCGGGCGGTGGCGTGATCACCGGCAGGTGATCGACGGGATCTCGCACCGGGCACGGACCGGGGTGCAGTGGCAGAGATCTGCCGGTGCGGTTCGGTCCTTGGAAGACGCTATGAGCACCATCGACTGTGGTCGGCGGACGGCACATGGGAGCGCCTCCTGCAGCAGGCCCAGACCGCGGCCGCCGCGATGGGCCGGATTGACTTGGACATCTCAGTGGGTTTCCACCATCGTCCGTGCCCACCAACACGCGGCAGGCGCCCTCACCACCCCACCGCCCGTTCCAAAGGCGGTACAAGAAGCGCAAAGCCGTCGAACGGGCCATCAGCAGACTCAAGAACTCCCGGGCCGTCGCGACGCGACACGAAAAGTGCCGCTACGTCTTCCTCGGCACCGTCAGCGTCGTCGTGCTCGTCATCTGGCTACGTTCATGATTGGTGCCCGTCAGACCCAGCCCCCTCGGATTCGGGCGTGCAGATGCATGTCGTGCCTGCCGTCGTCATGCATGGCCGCACTGCGCTGGGTTCCTTCGAGCAGGTAGCCCGACTTGGCGGCAACCCCGCAGGAGGCATGGTTGCGCGTCGAATGCTCGAGGTACAGACGGTAGAAGCCGATCTCATCCAGCGCCCAGGCTGAGAGTGCTGCCATCGCCGAGGTCGCCACACCGCGGCCGCGGGCCGTCGGGAGAATCCAGTAACTGACTTCGGCGACACCGTCGTTGAAGTCGAAGCCGCGCAGCGCGATTCGGCCGAGAACCTCACCGTCCTCGCAGGCGACAGCCCAGTGACCGCCCTTCTCGCTTCCCCAGTCCTGGCGGTAGGCATCGAACCACTCCAGGACGCGCGTCTCCGTCCGAGGGCGGCGCGTGTGCCAGCGGCAGATCTCATCGTCCTGGTAGGCAGAGAGGAACACCGGAGCGTCAGCCGGTTCCCAAGGCCGCAGTAACAGACCTTGAGCGGCGGGCAGTACGGGCTGAGAGGAGCCCGAGAGCAGACCGAAGGGAAGCGCGGGCGGCGTCGACAATTCGCGAGTCACGGGCCATGATCGCCCGACAGCGACGATACAAGTCAAGGCCAGCCGAATCCCCACCGGGCGAAGCGTCGACAGTGATCGCCGGGGCAACTCCCGGAGCAGACCCCTGATCCACGCCACACCCTCGACACGACACGGTGGAGCCGTCGAGACTCGGGCTCTGGCTCGCATTCCGTGAAGGAAACACGAAGAGGCACACGGAGTAGCGAGGGCTTTGCTCATCTCCCTGACACCTCCGGGGTTCACTGGGCAAGCTGGGTGCATGGATCAAGGTGTGGCGGCTGTGATTGCTGCCGGAGCGGGCCTGGTTGGCGCTATGGGCGGAGCAGCTGTGGCAGGAATCGCTGCGGTCCGTGGGGCGCGCGTGGGAGCGGAGAAGACGGCGCGGGCCATGCAGAACCAGGTCGATGCCCAGGCTCGGCACGTGCGCGAGGATTGGCTCTTGCAGCAGCGGGTGGACGCCTCTCTGCAATTCCTTTCTGCCTACGACCACTACATCCCCGCTGTCCGAGCGTTCCAGGCTGCCTTGTCCAATCCCGACGGAGACAGCCGGGAGCCAAGGCGTGATGCCGTGCGCACCACCGGCCACGGTCTCACTGTGGCCTACTTCCGTCTGCGCGTCTTTGGTCCGCAGGAGATCCAGGCGTCGGCGGGAGACCTTCGCGCTGCCGTGAGCACTCTCTCGGACAGCCTCGTTGAATGGGAACTATCCCTCGCCACCCAGGAGGCGGAGGCGTGGCGAAGTGAGGAGGTGGTGACGCAGCGAATCGTGGATGCCGCGACCGCCCACGACGCTTTCGCGTCTCGCATCAACGAGATCGTTGGCACCGTGGATGGCTTTGTTCGCGAGTGATGGCTCCGGCTCACTTCGACACACTGAGCGGAAGATTCTTCAACCTGCGCTGATAGCAGTCACGCACCCCGTCCGACAAACAGCCACAGTCCGGGCAGTCCGCCCCGGTCGCGCGGCCTCCTGCCACACATCGACCGCGCCGAAGGCAGCGGACACCGCCTCGACGTCCACGTCGTCGATCCCGTCGAACACCAGCGAGTCCCAGAACGATATACCGGTTTGCATGGCCAGTACCGTCACAGCCCACAACCGGGACAACCAGGAACCTGATGGAACGCCACTCCTGGTCGGCAGACGGCAAGGCGTACGCGGTCTCACGGGAACCCACCGCCTCACAACCGAAGTCCGGGGTGACGCTCCGCGACCGCTGCCCAAGATCTGCGCCAGAACCCGAAAAACATGGACAAACGCCGCGGCTAGGCGAGGATGGCGGCAAGGATCTTGTCGGTCAGCCTGTCCAGGTAGTCGGGCGCGGTCGGCGCGTGCGCCACCGCCAGCCGCCAGTAGAGCGGGCCAACCAGCAGGTCCAGTGCGAGGTCGCGATCGACGTCAGCCGGCAACTCGCCGCGCTCGATCGCCCGTTCCAGCATGCCTACCGCCCTGGCCCGGCGGGGATCGCGCACTGCGGCGAGGAGGGCCTGCGCCAGTTCGGGGTTGCGGGTGCTCTCTGCGAGCAGGTCGGGAGCGATCATCGCGGGGAGCCGGTGGCGCAGCGCCGCGGCGGCGTCAGTGACGAACTCGAGTACGTCCCCGCGCAGGGTGCCGCTGTCGCTGATCACGACTGCGCTCGACACGACCTGCGAGATCAGGGCAATGGTCATCGCCAGTTTGGACGGCCAGCGCCGGTAGATGGCGGCCTTGCCCGCTCCGGCGCGCTTGGCGACAGCCTCCAGGGAGAGCTTGGCGTAACCGACCTGGGCCAGTTCCTCGAAGAAGGCGGCCGCGATCGCCTCGGTCACCGAGTCCTGGAGGACCGGTCCTCCAGGGAGTCTGCGTTCGGGGGTCGGCGGTGCGGGTGGGCTCGGCATGCTCCGAAACTATCACGAGACGGAACGGTTGCGTCTCGGCTGGGCGACCGCTAACGTCTCCCCCATAGTCGAGACGCAACCGTTCCGTCTCGCCAGGGTTCCGGGAGAGCACCATGAAGTTCCTGTTCGACGACGAGTCATTCTCCTTCGAGACGCTGCGGGCGGCGGGGTTCGCCAACGACGGCGGCTCCGACCTGGGCGAAGTCCTGGCCACCGCCCGCAACATCGGCGAGGGCGACGAGGATGCCTGGCTTCGGGAGTGGAAGGCCACCGCGCAGCGCGTCCACGCCATCGGCAGCCGCGCCCTGGCCGCCGGGCACCGGGTCAGTGCCCGTGAGGCCCTGCTGCGCGCCTCGAACTACTACCGCACCGCCGAGTTCTACCGCCGCGACGATCCCGCCAACGACCCCGAGGTCAAGCTTCTGTCCACCCTCTCCCGCGAGACCTTCGCCCAAGCCGCCGCCCTCATGGACACCCCCGTCGAGGCCGTGCGCATCCCCTACCAGGACACCAGCCTGCCCGGCTACCTCTTCCTCGTCGACGACTCCGGCACCCCCCGGCCGACCGTCATCTTCACCAGCGGCTTCGACTCAACCCTGGAGGAGGTCTACTTCGTCATCGCCGCGGCCGCGCTGCGCCGCGGTTACAACGTGCTGGCCTACGACGGTCCCGGCCAGGGCGCGGCACTGCGCGAACAGGCACTGGTCTTCCGCCCCGACTGGGAGGCCGTGGTGACCCCCGTCGTCGACTACGCCCTGACCCGCCCCGAGATCGCCGCCGACCGGATCGTCCTGATGGGCTACAGCCTCGGCGGCTACCTCACCGCCCGCGCCGCCGCCCACGAACACCGCCTGGCCGCCCTGGTCCTGGACGACGGCCTCTACAGCTACCACGACGCCAACACCCAGATCATGCCCCCCTTCCTGCGCGAGTGGGTCGAGACCGGGCGCGACGACCTCGCCAACCCCGTGGCCGGCCTGCTCATGACGAGCAGCACCCAAGCTCGCTGGGCGCTGCGCAACGGGGTGTGGACCTTCGGAGCCACCTCGGTGGCGGATTACATCCGCCGCACCACCGACTACACGCTCGACGGCGTCGCCCACCTCATCGACTGCACCACTCTCATCCTGGACGCCGAGAACGACCAGTTCTTCCGCGGCCAGCCCCAGCGCGTCGCAGCTGCCCTGACCTGCCCGTACACCCTGATCACCCTCCCCGAGGCCGAAGGCGCCGGCGAGCACTGCCACATGGGAGCGATGTCCCGCTTCCAGCAGACCACCTTCGACTGGCTCGACACCACCCTGCCCACCGGCTGACCGACGGCGCCGACCACGAGGAACGCAGCGAATACTCAGTCGCCGCACGACTGGGCGGGCTGGATCCCGCGGGCAGCGGTGTGACCGGGCTCGCGGACCGGATCACCGCTCTCGACGGCCGCGGCATGGTGTCGACCATGCGGGTCGCCTATCCGGCCGGTGCGGCGCTGAAGGTCGCGGGCCAGACGATCGTCACGCCGGAAGGTACTCCCGGCAACACCGACGAGGTCGTCGCGGACAACCCCGCGGGCAAGGCGGCGCTGCCGACCCGGGCCTTCGTGGAGACGAAGCACGGCAAGAACAGCACCGTCCTGGATGTCCTGGGCAGCCGGGACGCGAGGTGGGACAAGCAGGGCGAGGCGGTACTCGGCGAGAAGACGGCCGGCGACCTGGGGCTGAAGCAGGGCCAGGAGGTCCCGGTCCGGTTCGCGGACGGCACCACCGTCACCCTCCGCGTCTCCCGGGTGCTGCCCGACGACCCGGCCCGCGGTGACTTCGTGGTCGCCCGTGACCTGGTCCGCGCCCACGACCCGGCCGCGCTCACCGACGACATCTTCGTCCCGGGCAACGCCAGGGCGTCGGCCGCGGCCCCCGGAGTCGCGCTGCACGACGCCGCCGAGTACGCCCTGGCCGACTACAACACCGATGCCAAGCTCACCGACTCGCTCGCCATGATGCTGATCGTCATCGCCGTCGGCTACAGCGTGATCGCCGTAGCCAACTCCATGGCCATGGCCGCCCACGGCCGTCGCCGCGACTTCGGGGTGATGAAGTCGGCCGGCGGCACCGTCCGCCAGCTCCTGTTCACCTCGGCCGGCGAGACCGCCCTGGTCATCATCACCGGCGCCGCCCTCGGTGTGCTGGTGACCCTGCCCCCGCTGGCCGGCATGGCCGCCGGTCTCTCCGAGGCCACCTCGTCGGACGTGGGCCTGCACCTGAACTCGGGTGTCATCGTTGTCGCGGTCATCGGCACCCTGGTGGCGGCGCTGTTCGCGGGGGTCGCCGTCACGTCGAGGACACTGAAGAGGCCGGCGGTCTGAGGCGGACACGGACCACGCGAGGTCAGCACAGCCCGCCGTCGTCCACCGCACCGCCGTCGTCCAGCGCACCGGCGGCGCCTCTGCCCGAATGTGCTGCGACCTCGCCCGGCCCCTGCGGGACCCGTACATACGTGACCGTTTCACCGGTCGGAATCCGCCGGCTCAGCGGGCGGCGGCCGCGAGCAGCTCGGGGAGTCCGCGCATGTCGTCGAACACAACGGTGCCAAGTCCCTCCAGGCGTGAGGCGGGTGTCATGCCGCCGCAGTATCCGAACGCCCGCATTCCGGCGGCTCGGGCGGCCTGAACCCCGTAGGCACTGTCCTCGATCACCACGCACTTGCCGGGCTCCACTCCCATGGAGCGGGCCGCGTAGAGAAAGAGGTCGGGGGCGGGCTTGCCTTTGGCGACGTCGTCGGCGCTGAAGATGCGCCCCTCGAAGTGGTTGGTCAGCCCGACGATCTCCAGACTTCGCCGGATGGCGCCGTGATCCCCGTTCGATGCGACACAGCTGGGTGTCGCGAGGCCGCCCAGGACCTCCGCGATGCCGTCGACAGCGGCCAGTTCGGCCGCGAAGGCGGCGTCGTACAGATGCTCGTACTTCTGCTGCCAGTCCTTCTCCAGGCTCCGTCCGAGCCGTTCCTCCACGGCAGCCGTGTAGACCTCCGTGGACGAGCCTACGAACCGCTCGATGATTTCGGCCTCAGTGAACGAACACCCCAGGTCCGCCATGATCACAGCGTCCACTTCGACGCATATCCGCTCGCTGTCCACGAGCACACCGTCACAGTCGAAGATCACCAGTTCAACGGGGTTGCGAGTCATGACCGGCAGTGTAGAGGGCCCGCTGGTCAGCGCCTCAACTGCGTATCAGGGACGCCGGATTCGCCGGAGCACCGATCCGCGGCGTGAGCCGGCCCCCAAGTTCCCTGCCGCGCCGACGACTTGGCGTCCGCGGTTGAACCGTTCATGGGTGTTCACCACTGATCCCCCGTCGGACGCGGTCGAAGTGATACGTATCCAGAGCACGTACGCTCCCCTGCCGGTCGCCCTTGGCCCAGGGACCAGGCCGGCGCAGTGTGCCGCCCCGGCCATTGTTCCGGCGCCCGGCGATGGGCGCCCGGCCCCGCACCGGAAACCGGCGCACTGCCCAGGGCCCGCCATCCGACCTGCGGGGATGCCGTTTCGGTCTGGACCCAGCGAGATCAGGTCTTTCCCTTCTCCGATACCCGCTCACTAGTGTTCAAGCCATCGGAAGCCCGTACGAGAAAGGTCCCGGACATGGCGACACAAGACCTCACCGCCAGCAGCAAGGCCGTCGTCGAGAAGTACATGGAAGCCCTCATGAACGGCGATTTCGCGACGGCGCGCAGTCTCTACCAGCCGGATGCGACCTGGACTCTGGCCGGCGATCTGCCACTGTCCGGAACCTGGACCGGTCCCGATGAGATCCTCGGCGAATTCGTGCCGGCCATGCGCGACCGGCTGGTGATGGAGTCGCTGGAATTCGAGTTCGAGGGAGTGCTCGGCGAAGGCGAACGGATCCTCGCGGAGTGGAACACTCGCGGTCTGTCCAGGTCCGGTCGCCCCTACGACCAGCACTGCCTGGCCGTCTTCACCATCCGCGACGGGCGCATCGCCGCCGTCCGCGAGCACATCGACACCCTCCGAGCCCACACCGCCCTCTTCGCCTGAACCACGCCCATGGACAGGAGCACCACCACCATGACCACAGCCCGGCAGACCGTACTGCGCTACTTCGACGCCCTGGCCTCCGGCGACCGGCCGGCCATCTGGGACAGCTGGGCCGAGGACGGCACCTGCTGGTACGGCGGCGACCTCCCGATATCCGGCACCTGGCAGGGCCGGGATCAGGTCATCAACGGTTTCCTGGACACGGCCTTCGCCCACCTGGATCCGGAGCAGGAGATCGGCCTCAAGGTCACCAACGTCTTCGGCGAGGGCGAACAGGTACTCGTCGAGTGGGACTCCTGGGCCACGGGCAGGACCGGCCGTGCGTACCGGGAGAAGAACATCGGCGTCTTCGTCGTCCGCAACGGGAAGATCCACGCGATGCGTGAATACGCCGACACCCAGCACTGGGAACGGGCTCTCGTCAGTCCGGTGTGAGGACCGTCGTCGAACCCCACCGGCAGTGCCGTCCCACCTGAGCCACCTGAGCCGGTGCCCGTGATCGCTGCTGCCCGGGTAGCTGCCACCGCCGGCCGCACGTGTCGTACGCCGGCTCAGGGGTCCGTGCACTATGAGCGTCCGATGAGGTCGCGTGGCCTGGTGCCGTGTATCGCGGCGTCGCCAGGCCACGCGCCCCGGACGGGCACAGTGCAGGACCCTTACACCGACGGAGCCCCGGCCGCCGGGCGCTGGTAGGTCTCGCCCGTCATCGACTCCAGTTCCACCTGCTTCGTCTCCGGGACCTTGCGGCGTACGAAGAAGAACGAGGCGAGGGCGAAGAAGGCGAACGCACCGTACAGCCAGGAGAGTCCCACCTGCCGGGTCATCGGCTCGAAAGCGAAGGTGACGATGAAGTTGAAGATCCAGTTCGACGCGGTTCCGATGGCCAGCGCCATCGCACGCATCCGGTTCGGGAACATCTCGGCGAGCATGATCCAGAGAATCGGGCCCCACGAGAGTGCGAAGAACACCACGAAGGCATTGGCTCCGACGAGTGCCAGCGGACCGTAGGGGCTCGGCAGACTCACATGAGTGCCGGTGCCGTGTTGCTGGGAGAAGGCCACCGCGGTGAGCAGCAGCGACACGAACATGCCGATGGATCCGATGGTGAGCAGCCTGCGGCGGCCGACCCGGTCCACGAAGAGCATCGCGACCACGGTCATGACCACATTGATCCCTGCTGTGATCACCGAGGTGGTGAACGAGCTGGACTCGCTGAAGCCGACCGACTTCCAGAGGGTGGTGGAGTAGTAGAAGATCGCGTTGATACCGACCAGCTGCTGGAACGCGGCCATGATGATGCCGACCCATACCAGCGGGTGCAGGCCGAACCGGTGGCCGCGGATGTCGTTGAACGAGCTGCGGTGCTCCTTGTGCAGCGTCTCCCGGATCTGTGCGACCTTCCCCTGCGGGTCGCTCTCGCCGGTCACCCGCTCCAGGACACCTGCTGCCTTGTCGTACTCGCCCTTCAGCACCAGGTAGCGCGGGGATTCGGGGATCAGCATGGCCAGGAGGCCGTACACCAGCGCCGGGATGACACCGACCAGGAACATCCAGCGCCAGGCAGCCATGCCGAACCACAGGTCCTGCGAGGCGCCACCCGCGGCACCGGCCAGCCCCTTGTTGGAGCTGAGCACCACCAGCTGGCCAACGGTGATCGCCAACTGCTGCAGGGACCCCAGTGCGCCACGCCCCTTCGCGGGCGCCACCTCGGAGATGTACGCCGGCGCGATCACGGAGGCGATGCCGATGGCGAGCCCGCCGACGACCCGCCACACCATGAGGTCCGGTACGGAGAACGCGGTCGCCGATCCCACGGAGCTGATGATGAACATCACAGCGCCCAGCACCATGACCCGCCGACGGCCCCAGCTGTCCGCCAGCCGGCCGGCATACCAGGCTCCGACCGCGCAGCCCAGCAGGGCGATGGAGACGACGAAACCGGAGAGGAACGAGCCGAGGTGGAAATGCGACCCCAGCGCATCCACCGCACCGTTGATCACGGAGGAGTCGAAGCCGAAGAGAAAACCGCCGACCGCGGCGGCAATGGAGATGCCTACAGCTTTACCGCCGCGGTGCGGCGCATCTGTGGGAGAAGGCGTCTCGGCCATGAACACAATCACCTGACTGACATCGATGTCTGGAACCGCTTCCGCTACTGGCGAAGCGCAATCATTACCTCAGTGTATGGAACACCTTTACGGCGCTCGCGTACCCACCATGAGAGATAACACTCTTCCGAATCCGATGTCTCTGATCACGCGGGGGCGGGCCGATGAGCCGTGCACCGTCGGCCCGCCCGAAGACACGGACCACCGCCTGCCGTGCAGGCGGCGCGGTCCGGTACTTCGCCCCCCGCGTCTCGCCGGGCCGGTCACCGCACCGGCCTGACCTGGGCAGTAGCGACTTTCTCGGCGTGACACGTGGCCGGGGCCCGCCCCCGGCGGTCAGCTTCCGCAGAGTTCGGCGAACCGCCGAGCACCAATGTTGCCGCCGGAAATGATCACGCCGACCCGGCGCGGGAGGTCGTCGACCCGGCCTGCGAGCAGCGCGGCCAGCGCGGTGGCACCGCTGGGTTCGACGACGATCTTCAGGCGTTCGAAAGCGAACCGCATGGCATCACGGATCTGGTCGTCGGTCACCAGGGCGATGCCGTCGACCAGGCGCTGATTGACGGAGAAGGTCAGCTCGCCGGGGATGGCGGCCGCCTGGCCGTCGGCGATGGTGCGCGGGACGGGAACGGAAACGCGCCTGCCCTCCGCCAGGGACCGCTTGGTGTCGTCCCCGGCCTCCGGCTCAACGCCGATCACACGGGTGCGGTCCCGCAGCCCCTTGGCCGCGATGGCACTGCCCGCGAGCAGTCCACCGCCGCCGACCGGCACCACCAGCGCGTCCAGCTCGCCCGTTTCCTCGATCAGCTCCAGCGCGGCGGTGCCCTGGCCCGCGATGACGTGCGGATGCTCGTACGGGGGGATGAGCGCGAGGCCCCGCTCGGCGGCCAGCGCCTCACCGATGGCGACGCGGTCACCGGTGTAGCGGTCGTAGGTGACGATCTCCGCGCCGTATCCGGCGGTGGCGTCCATCTTCGACTGCGGGGTGTCCTCCGGCATCAGGATCACCGCGGTGGTGCCCAGTTCCTTCGCGGCCAGGGCTACCGCCTGCGCGTGATTACCCGACGAGTACGCGGCGATGCCCTTGGCCACCTGCTCCGGTGACAGACGGGAGGCAGCGTTGTAGGCGCCGCGGAACTTGAAGGCCCCGATTCGTTGGAAGTTCTCGCACTTGAGGAGAACCTCCGCGCCGACAAGCCTGTCCAGCGTGCGTGAGCGCAGTACAGGGGTGCGGTGTGCGACACCCTTGATCTGCGCGGCGGCGTCGCGGACGTCGTCGAGGGTGACGGGCAAAGGGTGCGTCATGCGGTGCTCCATCGGATCTTGCGGTGTCGGGGCGGGCCGTCCGTCCGGCGATGCGGCGGACGTGGCTCCACCCTAGGAGGGACGGAGGAGCCGTTCGCGGGCGGAGGCCGGGAGAGGTCCGGTCAGGGTTTGCGCGCCACGCCTGCGTACATGTTCGTCGCAGCAACGGGCGAGGTGTCACCGTCGGCCGGTCGCCACGAAGTCATCGGCGTCACACCGGGCTCCACCAGGTCGAGACCGGCGAACAGGGCGTCCACCTCGGCGCGGGTGCGCAAGTACATGGGGATGCCCTGCTGAGTGTATTCGCGCGCCAGCGCCCCGGATTCGGGCGCGAGGTCGCCGGTGGCGAGGGTGAGCGCCAGATAACTGCCCGGCGCCAGGGGCTCCATCAACGTCTCGACAAGGCCCTGTGCGTCCTTGACGAACTGCAGCATGGCGATGACGGTCAGGGCCACCGGTTCGTTCAGGTCGAGAGTCTCCCGGAGGGCGGGTTCGGTGAGGAGCGAGCCCGGCGTGGTCATGTCCGCCTGGATATAGGCGGTCCGGCCCTCGGGGGTGCTGCGCATCAGCGCGTCGGCGTGGGCAAGGACGATCGGGTCGTTGTCCACGTAGACGATCCGCGATTCCGGAGCCTGCCGCTGCACAACCTGGTGCAGGTTGGGCTCCGTCGGGATGCCTGTGCCGATGTCCAGAAACTGCCGTATCCCGGCCTCCGCGGTCAGCCAGTGGGCCATCCTCCGCATCGTCGCCCGGTTCGCCAGCATGCTCGCCCGCAGGCCGGGCCAGGCGCGGAGCGACGCCTCGGCCGTCTCCCGGTCGACGGCGTAGTGGTCCTTCCCGCCCAGGATGTAGTCGTACACCCGCGCCGAGTTCGCCCGGTTGCCGCGTACGGCACCGCGGTCGTTCCGCTCGCTCATCCCCTGCCGCCCTTTTCACTTCTCGATGCGCTGGTCCGGCAGTCGCCCGGCATGCCGAGAGCATAGACGGTGACTCGCCCAAAATGATCTCTCCGGGCCCATTTGCCTTACGAACAAGTGGAGTTGGACATTCCTTTGAGCAGAGGCCCCGTGACACACGGAATGCACAGCCGGGCCGGAATTCCGCGCCGCCCGGGGCGCGTTGGAGGACGGGCCGACATTCTGCGCATTCCGCCGGGGCTGAACGTACAATTGAGTGCGAAGGTCACTACGGAAGGACCTCTCCCATGACTGTCGATCTGCAGGACAAGGAGTTTTACGCCCGGGACAGGCCCGCACATCCGGTACTGCCGGAGGACCGGCCCCGAGGCGGCGGCCCGAGAGCGCCGTTGAAACACCGGGGCGCCTGGACCGGTGCCGCCATGATCGTCGGAATCATCGTCCTGATCATGGTGGGTGTGGCGCTCTTCCCCTGAGGGCGCCGAGACCGGATCCGGGACCCGCGTCGGCCGCGTGACGACTCCCGCGGCAGGCCGGATGACGTGCGCCCCGAAGTGACGGGCCCGCTCGCGGCAGGCCCGGAAAGCACCTGCCGTGAAGGTCGCGGCAGGCCCGGAAAAGCACTTGCCGTGAAGGGCTTGGGCCCGCCCGCTGCGCGCCTGAGCCGACGCGGCCTCGCCCACCGCGCTTCCGGATCGGGCCTCAGACACGACGCAAGGGCACATCCGCCGCACATGACCGCACCACGAGGTCACCCCCGAGGGCAGCGGGCAAGGAGCGGACTGCGGTCAGCAGTCCGCCCTTTGGCGTTTGTCGCGCGCACCTTTCTCACACGGTCAGCCTGCGCGCGATCCGGGAGAGGCGGGGCGCGCGTCGCGTCGCCGGTGGCCTTCGTCCCGCAGGGCGACCCGGACTCGGCCGGCCGTGACGAGACGGGGCACCGGATCCCTCGTACGTGCTTTGACCCGGATCGCACCCTTCCAGCCCCGCGGTAACGGCCACGAATGCGCATGGGCCCTCCCGCCGCCACCCCGTCGGACCACGCCCGATGGCGGACCACCGGAGCCCCCTCCAGCACCCCGGAATGTGACTGGGGTCACTTTGACGAGGCGCACCACATGGGGACTATCCTGACCCGTAAGACATAGGACATCTGATGTCTCATGTCGTCTCCGCACCCCCACTTGCACCAGGAGTAGCGCCATGGCTCTGACCGCCCCCCTTCGCGGGGTCGTACCGCCCGTCTGCACCCCGCTCGACGACGCCGGCGAGATCGACACCGCCTCCCTCTCCCGGCTGGTCGAGCACCTCATCGGCGGAGGCGTACACGGACTGTTCGCCCTGGGGTCGACCAGCGAAGTCGCCTATCTCACCGACGCGCAGCGCGCGACGGTCCTGGAGACTGTGGTCCGCACGGCCGCCGGGCGGGTCCCGGTGCTCGCCGGTGTCATCGACACCACCACCGCCCGGGTCGTGGACCACGCACGGGTCGCGGCCCGGCTCGGGGCGGACGCGATCGTCGCCACTGCGCCCTTCTACACCCGCACCCACCCCAAGGAGATCGCCGGTCACTTCCGGCGTATCCGGGCGAGCGTCGACCTGCCGCTGTTCGCATACGACCTTCCGGTGTCCGTGCACAGCAAGCTCTCCGCTTCCCTCGTCCGGGAACTCGCCGAGGACGGCACCCTGGCGGGGCTCAAGGACAGCAGCGGGGACGAGGGCGGGCTGCGCCGCCTGCTCGTCGAACTCGGCGGCCGCGAGGGCCGCGGCCGGGGCCCTGTCCCTCGTTTCAGCATCCTCACGGGCTCCGAACTCACCGTCGACGCAGCGCTTCTGGCCGGCGCCGACGGCGTCGTGCCGGGTATCGGCAATGTCGACCCGGCTGGGTACGTACGGCTCTACGAGGCCGCCCGCGCCGGGGACTGGACGCTGGCCGCCATGGAGCAGGAACGGCTCGTCCCGCTCTTCGACATGGTGGACGTGGGTCCCGACGCGGACATGGGGCGCAGTTCTTCGGCACTCGGTTCGTTCAAGAGCGCCCTGCGGCTCCTCGGTGTCATCGCGTGCGGCGACACCGCCTTCCCGCAGATCCAGCTCAGCACCGATTCCGTCGCCCGCATAGCCGTGCGGCTGCGCGCGGCCGGGCTGATCCCGTCCTGATGGCGACGTACACGGTTCGTCCGCCGGCGACCGGTCCCTTCATCGGGCTCGACCTGGGCGGCACGAAGATCGCCGCTGCACTCGTCGGGCCGGACGGGTCGGTACTCGCCCGGCGCAGCCTGGCCACCCCGGCGAGCGAGGGAGCCGAGGCGGTGCTCGACGCGCTGCGCGATGCCGCCCGCGCTGTCGGCCGCGGTGCGACGGCGATCGGTGTCGCCGCGGCCGGTGTGGTCGACCCGCGCTCGGGCACGGTCACCAGCGCGACGCGTTCGATCCGCGGCTGGGCGGGGACCGCGCTGGGCTCCGGCCTCGCGGATCGCACGGGACTGCCGGTCGCCTGTGACAACGACGTACGGGCCGCCGCTGGGCCCGAGCTCGCCTCGATCGACGGCGGCCGTGCGTCCCTGCTGTTCGCGGCCGTCGGCACCGGCGTCGGCGGCGCGCTCGCCTGCGACGGGCGGATGCTGCACGGAGCGGCGGGCATCGCCGGCCATCTCGGGCATCTGCCGAGCCCCGAGGCCGCAGGGCTGGAGTGCACCTGCGGTGGCGTCGGCCACCTGGAAGCGGTCGCCTCGGGGCCGGGCATCACCGCCCTGTACGAGCGACTCAGCGGGCAGGCAGTGGACCGGCTGCAGACCGTCGCCGAACGGGCGGCGTCGGGTGACGGCGGTGCGATGCGCGCCATCATCACCGGCGCGCGGGCGATGGGCCGGGCACTGGGCGGACTCGCCAACACGCTGGGGCCCGACCGTGTCGTCGTCGGCGGGGGTGTGCCGGGAATCGGACCGCTCTACCAGGACGCGCTGGCGGACTCCTTCGCGCGCGAGCTGATGCCACCCCTGCGCGGACTGCGCCCCGTGGCCCCGTTGCACGGCGCAGATGCTGCCGTACTCGGCGCCGCCGCCCTGATCACGACCGTCCCCCTGCACGGACCGGGAGCCCTCCTGTGAGTACACCGTCGAACACACTGCCCTCAGCACTGGCCCGGACGCTCCGGGGCCGGCTCATCGTGTCCTGCCAGGCGCCGCCGGGTGACCCGATGCGGGAGACCGGCACCCTGACCCGGCTGGCACAGGCAGCCGCCGCCGGTGGAGCGGCAGCCGTACGTGCCAACGAGCCCGAAGTCGTGGCGGCGATACGGGAATGCGTGGATCTCCCCCTGATCGGGCTGTGGAAGGACGGCGAGAGCGGTGTGTACATCACGCCGACCGTGCGCCACGCCCTGGCGCTCGTGGAAGCGGGGGCCGATGTGGTCGCGGCCGACGCCACCGCCCGCCCCCGTCCCGACGGCAGCACCTTCTCCTCTCTCGCGGACGCGGTCCACACGGCGGGCGCACTGGTCATGGCCGACGTGTCCAACCTCAGCGAGGGTGTCGCCGCAGCGGCCCAGGGCGCGGACCTGGTGTCGACCACTCTGTCGGGGTACGTTCCCGGCTCCCCGCAGCAGAAGGGCCCCGACCTCGCTCTGGTGGCCGCACTGTCCCGTGCGGTCGGTGTCCCCGTCATCGCCGAGGGCCGTATCCGCAGTCCGCAGGAGGCTGCCGAAGCGCTCGCCCACGGTGCCCACAGCGTCGTCGTCGGTACCGCCATCACCGCGCCGACCGCCCTGACCGCCACGTTCGTCGCGGAACTGGCCGAGCGATAGCGCGTCGCCGCCTGCCCGGCGGCTCACCGTCGAACCAGTCCGGCATTCTGGAGGCACCGTGCACAACAAAGCTCAAGCCCCGCCCCGCTGGTACCGCGAAGTGTCCCGGACCCAGTGGAAGTCGTTCTTCGCCGCGTGGATCGGCTACGTCCTGGACGGTTTCGACTTCGTCGTGATCACCCTGGTCCTCACCGAGATCAGCGCCGACTTCCATCTGAGCACGGTGCAGGCTGCCAGCCTGGTGTCCGCGGCGTTCATCACCCGCTGGCTCGGCGGCGCGGTACTCGGCGCGCTGGGCGACCGGTACGGGCGCAAGCTGTCGATGATCGTGAGCATCCTCCTCTACTCGCTCGGCACCTTCGCCTGCGGTCTGTCGTGGGACTACACCAGTCTGTTCGTCGCCCGCCTGGCGATCGGCATGGGGATGGCCGGTGAGTACAGCGCCAGTGCCACGTACGCCATGGAGAGCTGGCCCGCACGGCTGCGCAACCGGGCGAGCGGTTTCCTGATCTCCGGCTTCTCGGTGGGTTCGGTGCTGGCGGCCCAGGCGTACAAGTGGATCGTCCCGGCCCTGGGGTGGCGGTGGATGTTCTACATCGGCCTGATACCGATCGTGGTCGCCCTGTGGCTGCGGCGGGCCCTGCCCGAGGCTCCCGAGTGGAGCGAGTCGCTCAAGGAGAAGGGCGTCAGGCCGAATCCGTTCCGTCCGCTCTTCCGTACTCCGGTACGGGCCACGGTCAACACCGTGCTGGCAGCCGTCGCGGCAGGCACCCTGTTCGCAGTCTTCACCCCGGCCGGTGCGGGGTTCGTGCCGGTGTTCTCGGTCCTGGCGGGGATCTGCCTGCTCGCTCTCTCCGTCCAACTGGGCGGACGGCGCAGCTGGCTGCTGTACGTGTCCATGATCGTGACCGTCTTCTTCGCCTTCCTCTACACCTGGCCCATCCAGGCGCTGCTGCCCACGTACCTCAAGACCGAGCTGGGCTATTCGCCCGACCAGGTCAGTGACGCACTGTTCTTCGCCGGATTCGGCACGATGGCCGGCTGCTGGCTCGCCGGGTTCGTCGGTGACTGGATCGGTACGAAGAGGGCGTACGCGTTCACGCTGCTGGCCTCGATGGTCTTCGTGTTCCCGGTGTTCGCCGTACGCGACAACATGCTGCTGCTCGGCGGACTGCTGTTCGTGCTGCAGGCCTTGAGTTTCGGTATCTCCGGCCTGTTGCCGCGCTACATCGGCGGCCACTTCCCGACCGGGAACCGTGCGGCGGCCCTCGGCTTCACGTACAACGTCGGAGCGCTCGGCGGCGCGGTGGCTCCGGTCCTGGGTGCGCATCTGGCTTCGGGCATGCCGCTGGGGCGCGCCCTCGCCGTACTGACGTTCGCGGGAACGGTCCTGGTCGTTCTGCTGGTCGGCTTCGACGTCCCGGCGCGACTCAACCGGCTGACGGACCCGGACGGCATCCGGGACCACCTGGCGGAGGAGCTGCCCGGTCCGGCGTCCCCAGTACCGCTTGAGCACCAGAAGTCCCGGGCGTGCCCCCCGTACGCGTAACGCCCCTGCTGGGCCGCCGGGTTGGCCCCAGCAGGGGGACCGCACACGCCGCGGCCCCGGTGCTCCCGTTCATGTGGTGAGGAGGACACCCCCGTAACTCGCCGACGCGACCACCACCCAGGAGGCGAGACCGAGCAGAGCCGTCCTGGCTCCTGACCGGGCGAGCGACGGCAGGTGCACAGCGCTGCCCAGGCCGAACAGCGCCATGGCGAGGAGGAGCTGCTGCGCCGTGTCGGCGGCGCCGAGCACCCCGGAGGGCACCAGGCCGGTGCTGCGCAGCGCCGTCATCACCAGGAAACCGATCACGAACAGCGGGACGAGGGCAGGACGGCGGCCGCCCACCGCCCCACGCCCGCCCGAGGCGTCGTGGGCCCGGCGCCGCCGCTGGGCCACCGCGACCCCCGCGACCAGCGGCGCGAGCATAGCCACCCGGATGAGCTTGACCATCACTGCCTCGCCGAGAGCGGTCGGCCCTGCGGTCTGTGCGGTGGCCACCACCTGGCCGACATCGTGGACCCCGGCGCCCACCCACCGGCCGAACTGGACGGTGTCCAGTCCGAGCGGATGGTGAAGCAGCGGAAGGACAGCGATGGCGAGAGTGCCGCACAGGGTGACCAGGGCGACCGATATCGCCACGTCGGCCGCAAGCTGTTCGTCGTCCTCGTGCTTGCCGAGGGCGCCGCTGACCGCGCCGATCGCCGAGGCACCGCAGATCGAGTAACCGGTGGCGATCAGCAGCGGCTGGTCCCCCGGCAGGCCCAGCTTCCTGCCGAGCCACCAGGTACCGAAGAAGGTCGCGAGGACGACACCGAGCACCATGACCACTGTCGCCCAGCCGAGGCCCAGCACATCGCCGATGCTCAGTTTGAGCCCGAGCAGCACGATGCCTGCGCGCATCAGCCGTTTGCCGGCCGTCGTGAGCCCGGCGCGGCCCCGGCCGCGTACGAACGGATGCACGCCCGGGACGTGCGCCGCCACGACTCCGAGCACGACAGCAGCAGTCAGCATCGGCACGGCGGGCAGCAGGGCGTGCACCCCCTCGGCGAGACCGAGCCCCGCGCCGGCGAGCGCGAGGCCCGGCGCGTTGCGGCGCAGCGGCCCCGGTGCGGGTGCCTGCGGTGCCGGTGCGCAGCTGCCCGCGGGCTTCGTCCGCTGTCGCCCGGAGGACAGCGACGGGGTGCGTTCCGTGCTCAGTGTCATGATCACCAGCGTGTGGGGATTCCGCGCGGCCCGGTAGACACGAATCGGAGCCCAGGTCATAGGGTTCCTCTATGAGTGTTCCCCTATGAGGAGCGCCGTACGAGGAGTGCCGTACGAGAGGTGAGGCGTGAGCGAGCGCGGCGATACACCGGACGGCGGGCAGCGGCCACTGCCCGACCTGCAGTCACTGCAACTGCTGGTCAGCGTGGCGGAGACCGGCAGCCTGGGCAGGGCCGCGGCGCGGCTGCTCATCAGCCAGCCGTCGGCGAGCGCCCGGATGCGCACGCTGGAGCGCCACCTCGGACTCCATCTCCTGGACCGGTCCACCGCGGGGTCCCGGCTCACCCCGGCCGGCGCGGTGGTGACCGACTGGGCGCGGGCCGTACTCGAACAGGCCGCGGCGCTCGTCGAGGGGGCCGCGGCACTGCGGTCGCGGCAGGACAGCCGGCTGCATGTGGCCGCAAGCCTGACCATCGCGGAGGAGCTGATGCCGGGCTGGCTCGTCACCTTGCGGGACACCGCGCCGGACGCCCATGTCGGGCTGACGGTGACCAATAGCTGGGGCGTGGTCGAGGCCCTGCGTCGCGGGGCCTGCGATCTGGGTTTCGTCGAGGGCCCACGGGTCCCCGACGATCTGCACAGGTCGGCGGTGGGACGCGACCGGCTGGCGGTCGTGGTCACCCCCGGACACCCGTGGACCCACCGCCGCAGCGCCCTGACCGGACGCGAGCTGGCCGACACACCGCTGCTGCTGCGCGAGGCGGGCTCCGGTACCCGGGAGACGCTGGAGCGGGCGCTGCGCCCGTACGACGGGATCGCCGTCCCTGTGCTCGAACTCGGCTCCACCGCTCCGCTGCGCAGCGCGGCCGCCCGGGGCCTGGCCCCCGCCGTGCTCTCCGCCCTCGCCGTGCGCGAGGACGTGGCTTCTGGCCGCCTCGTCGAGGTCGAGATCGACCCCTCCGTCCGGCTGCACCGTGTCCTGCACGCGGTCTGGCCCAAGGGCCGCGAACTCCCGGAGCCCGCGCTTCATCTCCTTCGGGTGGCCAAGCACCGGTAGGGCAGGGCGGCGGGCCGGGTGAATCACACACCCGGCGCGGGGACGCGCCGGGGCGCCCCGTGCAACCTCCCCGCAACGTTGCCTGGAGTTGGCTGTGCGGAGCCCTGGCCCGGCACGGCCGTTCAGGGGTCGCAGGCCGGTAACTGTCCGATCGCGAACCGGGAGAGTGCGATGTCCGACGCCACGCGTGTGGAGTTCACCTCCGCAGCCGCCGATCTGGTGCGCAGACTCCGCGAGACACACGGTCCGCTGATGTTCCACCAGTCGGGCGGCTGCTGCGACGGCAGCGCACCCATGTGCTACCTGGACGGCGAGTTCCGCACCGGAGGCTCGGACGTCCTCCTGGAGTCCCTCGTCGTCGACGGTGTCGCCGAGCCCGTTCCGTTCTGGATCTCGGCGAGCCAGCAGGAGTTGTGGGCGCACACCCGGCTGATCGTCGATGTCGTGGAGGGGCGGGGCAGCGGCTTCTCGCTGGAAGCCCCGGAAGGGGTCCGGTTCCTCATCCGGTCCCGGCTGCTCTGACCGGCCGGCACGGCAGTCGCCGGAGCAACCAGGCCGTCAGGGCTTGATGTTGGCGACCATGTCCGCGGTGCCCGTGACGCCTTGCTGAATGGTCGGGGCGAGACTCGTGCTAGCCAGCATGAAGCCGAGAAGAGCGCAGACGATGGCGTGCGACAACTTGAGTCCGCCGCCGCGAAGGAAGATGGCCGCGAGGACCACAAGAAGCAGCACGAGCGAGATCGAGATGGCCATGGTCGTCCTCCTCCGCCACACCGGGTATGCGGCATTCGGCCGTAAGTGTGGCGGAGGAAGGCGGCGTTTTCGCGTAAGACCTGTACGCCGTACGGGTGTTGACTCGCTGTAATGGTCGGGCTCCGGCTACTGCGGCCCCGGCAGACCGACGAGTTCTGCCAGTGTCTCGCGGTGTGTCCCCGCCGAACCGAGCGCTACCGCGTCGGACTTGGCCCGTTTGAGGTAGAGATGTGCGGGATGTTCCCAGGTCATGCCGATGCCGCCGTGCAGTTGGACGCACTCCTCGGCCGCGTGGACAGCCACGCGACTGCAGTACGCCTGCGCGACCGAGACCGCGAGAGCCTTCTCCGGGTCGTCCGTGGCGAGCGCGTCGGCCGCGTTGCGGGCCGCCGCGCGGGCCGAGACGATCTCCAGCCAGAGCTGTGCCATCCGGTGCTTGAGAGCCTGGAATCCGCCGATGGGCCGGTTGAACTGATGGCGCTCCCGGGTGTACCGGACGGTCTCCTCCAGACACCACTCGGCGATCCCCAGCTGCTCCGACGCGAGCAGTCCGGCGCCCGCGAGCAGCCCCTGACGCACCGCGGCCCGTGAATCGGCGGCCCCGGCGAGCAGGTTGCCCTGCGCCCCGTCGAGAGTGACAGCGGCCAGCGGGCGGGTGAGGTCGAGCGGGACCAGCGGATCCACGGTGACACCGGGGTCCCCCGCCCCCACCGCGTACAGCCCGTCCGCCGTGGGGACGAGCAGCACCTGTGCCGCCGCCGCGTCGGCAACGGCGCCGACGGAGCCGCTCAGGGCGGGGAGCCACGGCGTGGAACCGGGACCGGAGGCCAGCGGGACGGCGAGGACCGCGACGCGGTCTCCGGAGGAGAGGGCGGTCAGGAGTTCGGTGGCCGCGGCGTTGTGGGGCCCGAGACCGGTGAGCACTTCGGTCGCCACGACCGCACTGGTCAGGTAGGGCACCGGGGCGACGCTGCGCCCCAGCTCCTCCAGGACGACCGCGGCCTCGCGGTGCGTTCCACCCTGGCCACCGGACTCCTCGGGGACGAGGAGTCCGGCCAGCCCCATCTCTTTGGCCAGGGCCGGCCACAGCCGCAGGTCGCCCGGTGTGCCGGATTCGACCGCGGCCAGCAGCTCGGGCGTGCCACAGCGGTCCGCCAGCAGCGAGCGGACGGCGGAGCGCAGGTCGTCCTCGGTCTCGCTGTACAGAAGATCGGTCATCGGGCCAGGTCCTTCCAGGCGGCGTCCTTGTCGTTGCGCGGCTCGGAAGGCAGGCCGAGTACCCGCTCCGCGACGATGTTGAGCAGTACCTCGCTGGTGCCGCCCTCGATGGAATTGCCCTTGGAGCGCAGATAGCGGTACCCGGCGTCCCGCCCGGTGAAGTCGACCAGTTCGGGGCGGCGCATGGTCCAGTCTCCGTACAACAGCCCTTCCTCTCCGAGGAGTTCGACCTCCAGGCCGCTGATCTCCTGGTTGAGGCGGGCGAAGCTGAGCTTCATCCCCGAGCCCTCGGGGCCCGGCTGGCCCGCGACGAGCTGCTGGCGCAGCCGTTCACCGGTGAGGCGTGCGACCTCAGCCTCCACCCAGAGCGCGAGGAGGCGCTGGTGGAGATCGTGCGTGCGCAGTTCGGGGCGCTCCCGCCACGCCTTCGTGACGGGGCCGATCATGCCGCCCTCGCGCGGGAGACGGGATCCGCCGATGGAGACCCGCTCATTCATGAGGGTGGTCTGTGCGACCTTCCAGCCGTCACCGACGGGGCCGAGCCGGTGGGCGTCGGGGATCCGCACATCAGTGAGGAAGACCTCGTTGAACTCGGCCTCGCCGGTGATCTGGCGCAGTGGCCGCACCTCGACGCCCGGATCGGTCATGTCGCAGACGAAGTAGGTGATCCCCCGGTGTTTGGGCACATCTGGGTCCGTACGGGCGATGAGGATGGCCCAGCGGGCTAGATGGGCACTGGACGTCCAGACCTTCTGCCCGTTGACGATCCAGTCGTCACCGTCCCGTACGGCGCGGGTCGCGAGTGCCGCGAGGTCGGACCCCGCTCCTGGTTCACTGAACAGCTGGCACCACACCTCGTCCCCGACCCAGAGGGGGCGCAGGAAGCGGCGCTTCTGCTCGTCCGTTCCGTAACGAAGGATCGTCGGCGCCGCCATGCCGAGGCCGATACCGATACGGCGCGGGTCGTTGTCGGGCGCTCCCGCGCTCTCCAGTTCGGCGTCCACGGCCGTCTGGAGCGAGCGGGGGACACCGAGACCGCCCAGTCCTTCCGGATAGTGCACCCAGGCGAGGCCCGCGTCGAAACGGGCCCGCAGGAAGCCGGCGCGGTCGGTGGCCGCCGGGGGGTGGGCTTCGAGCAGCTCGCGGGTGCGCAGCCGCAGCGCGGCTGTGTCCGGCAGCGGGGCGTTCCGGGCACTCATGCGGCCACCCCTTCCGGGACGATCACGACGCGACCCGTGGTGACACCGTCGGCGACTCGCTGGACCGCGGCGGCCGCGTCCTTCAGCGCGACCCGCTCGGAGACCAGCGGTTTGATGGTTCCGTCAGCGGCGAGCGCGGTCAGCTCGGCGTGGCATCGGCCGATCGACGCGGGATCCTTCTGGGCGTACAGACCCCAGTGCAGGCCCATGATCGTGTAGTTCTTCACCAGCGCGTGGTTGAGCGCGGCGGTGGGAATCACCCCGCTGGCGAACCCGACGACCACGATCCGCCCCTCGAAGGCCACGCATTTCACGGACTTGGCGTAGGCGTCGCCGCCGACCGGGTCGTAGACGACGTCGGCGCCGCTGCCACCGGTGAACTCCTTGACCTCGGCGATCAGGTCGTCGGCACGCCGGTCGATCACTAGGTCACATCCCAGATCCGCTGCGATGCGGGCTTTCTCAGGACCGCCGACCACACCGATGACCCGTGCTCCTGCGGCCTTGCCCAGCTGCACGGCGGCGCTGCCCACGCCACCCGCCGCGGCGTGCACCAGCAGCGTTTCGCCTGCCTGCAGGTGCGCGCGGCGATGCAGACCGAACCAGCCTGTCTGGTACCCGATGTGCAGCGCGGCCGCCTCGGCGTCGTCCAGCGCGGGAGGCGCCGGGAGTACGGCGGCCTCGTCGACGACGACGTACTCGGCGAAACCACCGCGCGGCAGTGCCGGGTTGGCGATGACCCTGCGCCCGTCGGCCGTCTCACCGCAGATCTCCACGCCCGGCGTGAACGGCAGCGGCGGGCGCACCTGGTACTGGCCTCGGCAGAGCAGCGCATCGGGGAAGTTGATGTTGGCGGCCAGGACCTTCAGTTTGAGCTGCCCCGGGCCGGCCTGCGGTTCCGGCACTTCGTCGAGGCTCATGACCTCGCCGGGCTCGCCGTTCTCGTGTACTTGCCATGCCTGCATCAGGGGCCTCCACACACCATAGGCTGTACTGCGCTCAGCGCATACTAAGCGGTCGCTTGCTTCACTGTGAACCGTATCCGCGGACCGGTTCCGCCCAGCCGGACCCCTGGAGGTTTCACGTCGTACGGGGTATCGATGCCCCATGACGGACGACGGCTACCCGGGACTTCCCGCCCCTCCCCCGCCCGGCACGAGCGCTCTGCCGCCCGGCACCTACGACGGCTGCGTGGTCATGGTGACGGGAGGCGGTTCGGGACTCGGGAAGGCGATGGCCGCCGAGTTCGCGCGGCTCGGAGCCGCGCTGGTGATCGTGGGACGCGACGCCCGACGGCTGGACAGGGCGCGGCGGGAGCTCGGAGCGCTGGACGGGCAGGTGGTGTGCGCGGTGTGCGACATCCGGGAACCCGAGCGAGTGGCTCAGGCATTCGATGAGGCGGAGTCGGCTGTCGGCCTGCCCGGAGTACTGGTGAACAACGCGGCGGCCAACTTCCCCGTCCCCGCCGAGGACATGTCACCCAACGCCTGGCGTGCGGTGCTCGACATCACGCTCACCGGCACCTGGTTCATGACGCGGGAGTTCGGCCGCAGACACCTTGCCGCCCGGACCGCCGGGTCGGTGATCAATGTGGGGGCTTCCTACGCCTGGACGGGCGGTCCGGGCTTCGCCCACTCCGCTGCCGCCAAGGCCGGAGTGAAGAACCTGGTCGAGATCCTGGCCGTCGAGTGGGGGCCGTACGGCATCCAGGTCAATGGACTGGTGCCCGGCCTCTTCCCGCACGAGGACCTGCCCGGGGCGATACGCGGCAATCTGGACCGCGCCGACGACACGGGCGGACGCCAGCCGGCGCTGCGGGTCGGCCGGCCGCACGAGCTGGGCTGGGCCGCGACCTTTCTGGCCTCCCCCTACGCACGCTTCATCTCGGGGCACACCCTGGTCGTGGACGGTGCGAACTGGCAGCGGCGCGGGCTGCTCAGCCCCCCAGTGGTGCCCGTGCGCGAGCAGCTCGGGCGGGGCCCGTTCGCACCGTGAGGCACGCGGCCGGTCCGGGCGTGCCGTCATACCGGCGTCCGCCGAGCGGCCCGGCACTCGGCCGCCGACGGCAGTGTGACGACACGGCCTACCGGCCGCCGAAACCCGGCCGCCGGCGGGCCGCTCCCGCCGCGTACCCCTCGCGGGCGTCGTCGGAGGTCAGCGTGAGGGCGGCCGACATGGCCGTACGGTCCAGGGCGGCCGCCAGGCCCGCGTCGGCGAACGCGTCGATGTCCCGCTTCACGGCACGGACCGCGAGAGGCGCGTTGGCCGCGATCTCCGCGGCGACCTCGTGGGCGGCCGCATCGAGGTGCCCCCGCTCAACGACCAGCTGGACGAGCCCGAGGCGTTCGGCGGTGCGCACGTCGATACGGCGCCCGGTCAGCGCGAGGAGCTTGGCCCAGCCCGCCCCGGCCTCCCTGGCGATCCGCAGATCCCCGCCCGCGTCGACGGCGACCCCCAGCTGCGCCTCGGGAAGAGCGAACACCGCGTCGTCGGCGGCGACCCTGATGTCCGCCAGCAGGGCGAGCTCGAAACCGAAGCCGAGGCAGTAGCCCTGCACGGCGGCGACCACCGGTTGCGGAAGACCCGCGAAGACGGCGAACCGCTCGTGCACCCATCGGATGCCCTCGTAGTAACGGTGCGTCCGCTCGGCCGGGGAAGCTCCGGTGATCGCACCACCTGGCGCCGTGACGTCGATCCCCGCGCAGAAGGCACGTCCGTCCGCACGCAGGAGCACGGCCCGGACCGACGGATCGAAGCGGATCCGGTCGGCCAGCAGGCCCAGCTGACGGCTCGACTCCCAGCTCCAGCCGTTGAGCCGGTCGGGACGGCAGAGCGTGAGGACCGCCACCCCGCCGTCGACCCGCAGCGTGATGCGCTCCTCGCCGTCCGGGATGTCCGTGCTCAGCGTGTCGATCATCCGCGCCCCCTGCTCCAGGCACCGGCCCGTCTCATGTGACGGACCATCAGGTCGGGGCTCAGGCTAGGGGATCCGCTTCAGCGGGGGAAGAGCTCGAAGGTGACCGCCGGCCTGCCGCCGAACCGCTCACCCGCCGCCGTGGCGTTCCGGGTCAGGAACGTACGGCAGTACGTCTCGGGATCCTCGTCGGTCAACACCTCGATGTACGTCCGGTGTTCGAGCAGGGAACGCACCGAACGGTCGAGGCCGCCGGTCACGTCCACGGCGTGCGTGGGCGACGCCGACCCCGCGACGGCCACCCAGCGCACGCCGTTCCACGGCTGGAGCCCCTGCGCCGCCAGCTCGGGGAAGATCCAGCGGTTCCCCGCGTCACCCGCCGCGTCGAGCACCGCACGGCCGACCGCCACATGGTCCGGCGTGTTCCAGGCGACACCGCCCCAGGTGTCCCGGTGGTTGGCGGTGATGACCAGCTCGGGACGGTGCCTGCGGATGGCGGCCGCGATGTCCCGGCGCAGCGCCGGACCGTACTCGACCACTCCGTCGTGGTGGTCCAGGAACTCGACCGAGCCCACTCCGACGACCGCGGCGCTCGCCCGCTGCTCCCGCTCACGCAGCGGACCGCACCTGGCCGGCTCAACGGTGTCGATGCCCGCCTCACCACGCGTGGCGAGGAGATAGGAGATGTCACGCCCCTCGTCCGTCCACCCCGCCACAGCTGCGGCACAGCCGTACTCCAGGTCGTCGGGGTGGGCGACGACGGCCAGCGCGCGCTGCCACCGGTCCGGCATGGGTTCCAGCTGGTCGGTCATGATCGTATGGTCGCGCACCCCGGCACGGACGGCAACGCCTCAGACCTCGTCCCTGACCAGTGCGAGCAACCTGTCGAGGACGCGTGGCCCGCCTGCCCTCAGCCCGTCGTGCTCGAACTCGTCCGTGACCCAGGTGCGCAGTCCCCTGATGGAGCGGGCGGTGCGCAGCGCGTGTGCCGTGTCGACATACATGTCGTCGTGGTACACGGCCGCCGCGACGGGCACCTCGTTCGCCGCGAGCCGGTCCTGGTCGTAGAGCCTGGGCCAGTCCGTGCGGGAGGCGAGCAGATCGGCGGTCTCACGCAGTGGGCGCAGCGCCGGATCCACCTCGAAGTGCCAGGGGTGCACGGACTCGCCGGTGAAGGGCAGCGGGACGTCCCCCGCGAGAGCCAGGCCGGCGTCGAAGGCCGGGAATTCGGCGCGCATCCGCTCGGCGGACCAGTCGGTGGGGCGGGCCCCCTGCCCGTAGATCGCCTCGTGGATGAGCGCGTACAGCGGATGGGCCGCGAAGGAGAGCGCGGCGTGTACGCGCTCCTGAAAGGCGTCGGAGAGCTGCGGCCCCTGCGTGGTCTCGACGAAGGCGTCCTCGATGAGGTAGTGCAGAGCGTGGCTGCCGTCTCCGCCGCCGAGCGCGATGCCCAGGGACTGGAAGGCCTCGACGGTCAGGGTGTAGCCGCTGTTCAGTACCGGCCGGTTGGCGCGCAGGAAGGCGGCGATACGGCGCGCGTTGCCGACGTCCTGCGGGTAGCGGGCGTAATGCGCGGCCGTCTTGCGGGCGATCCGGGGGTAGGCGGCCCGGTAGACGTCGTCGGCATGCCCGTCGAGGGAGGGAAGTCCACCGGTGATCAGTGCCGCTGCGAGGCCCTCGGGCGCGGCGGAGAGATAGCGGACGGCACAGAAGCCGCCGAAGCTCTGGCCGAGGACGGTCCACGGCGCACCGCCGGTGAGAAGCGGGCGGATGAGCTCGCAGTCACGGACGATGGAGTCGGAACGGAAGTGCGCCAGATAGCCGGCCTGCTCGGCGGGGCCGCCACGGAGTGGCAGCGTCTGGCGGCTGACGGGCGTGGAGGATCCGGTGCCTCGCTGGTCGAGGAGCAGCACCCGGAACTCCTTCACGGCGCGGCCGAGCCAGGCCTGCTTCCCGTGGAACCGGTTCGCGCCGAACCCAGGACCGCCCTGCAGGTAGACCATCCACGGAAGACCGGCGCCCGCCCTGCCCGATGCCACGACCTCGCGGGCGTACAGCTCGATCTGCTCCCCGTCCGGCCGCGCGTGGTCCAGGGGGACCTGGAACCGGTGGTCGGTGAGGACGAGGCCGGGCTGGCGGTAACGGGTCATGAGTACTCCTGATCGGACGTGCGGCACTCTCATGATCCACCATGCCCGGCGGACCGCGTCAGGCGGTGACCTCCACCAGTTCCGGGCCGCCGAGCCCGGCCAGCGCCCGCAGGTCGGGCAGCAGCCGCCCGGTGGCGAGCGCCCAGTGGTGCCCGACACCGCTCGCGCTCCAGGCGTCGGTCCACTCCCCCGGGTCCACCCCGAAGTCGACGCGGGACGTGGTGTTGCCGATCCGCAGCCGCGGGCCGCCGACGACCTCGCCCTCGGCGGCGACGATCCGGTAGCGACCGTCGCGGGTCTGTCCGAGACCGACCAGGGTGACCGGGCCGTGCCGGACGTCGAACTCGACGGAGACACCCCAGCCGCGTTTGCCGTGGAAGACCCCGAGGCCACGCAGCAGGGGGCGGGCGTCGCTGATGGTGAGGTGGCCGGGACCGTCGTGCCCCATCTCGACCACGCCGGCCCGGAAGTCGAGCGCCTGGAGTTCGGTGAAGGAGCCGCCGGCGCCGAGCCGGTCCGCGATCAGCATCGCCAGCGAGGTGCGCAGTTCGTACTCGCCGCAGGCCGGGATGCCGCGGGCCGTCAGGAGCGAGGCCCCCAGGATGAATCCGGCGCCCAGCCGTTCGTGGATGTCGCCGTCGAGGCCGCGGTGGTAGTAGGCGAGGGAGTCGAGGTCGAAGTCGGCGACGAGCCGGTCGAGACCGGCGGAGACCTTCGCCGCCCAGGCCAGATCGCCTGCCGCCACGGAGCCGTCGATGTCGAAGACCCGCCGGGTCTCGGCGAGCCTCGCCTCCGTCTCGTCGTCGCCGACCTGATCGACCCGGACCCGCAGGTCGTCGATCTCCAGGACCTCGACGTGCCCGCCGAAGGTGCCCGCCACCATGGTGAGGTCGGTGGACACGTCGTACATCCCCGGATAGAGGTGGCCCAGCAGCCCGTGCCTGCCGTGGCGCAGCACGGACCGTACGCCGGCCGCGCGGACCCAGCGGCCGATCCGCTGCCAGGCCCCCTCATCCTCCAGATGGCCCGAGACGGAGCGGAACTGCACACCCACGCGCTCGAAGGTGCTGGCCATCTCCGGCAGCGGACAGGCGCCGCAGTACGCGAGCCACTCCCCGGTGCCGAAGGAGTCGTGGTCCATCACCTCGGTGGGCTGGAGGTTGACGAGCAGGACGGGGGCGCCGCTGCGCCGGGCGATCGGCACCAGCATGGTGGCGGTCATGTACGTCGCGACGAAACAGACGATGAGGTCGCAGCCGGCCGTGCGCAGCCGCTCCGCCGCGTCGTCGCCCTCCTGGGCATCCGAGATGAAACCGGTGTCGACCACCTCCGCGTCGAGTGAGCGCAGCCGCTCCGCGACCCGGGTGGCGGAGCGGCGCAACTGAGGCAGGAGCTCGGGAAATTGTGTCCAGTACGCGCCGAGCCCGCCCGCTACGAGTCCGACCTTGGGCCTGCGGGCGACAGCAGGGGTTCGTACGGTCATGGTGTCCAGTGCTCCAGTCTGTCGTGCTGTGCCGTCGTGCTGTGCCGAACTGTGCTGCTGCCTGCGCCGCGTCTGCGAGCCGGGTTTACGGGCTCGCAGACGCGGCACGGAGAGCCGGTCCGGTCCGGTGCGGGGATCCGGCTCAGAAGTTGAACCGGTCGATGTTCTTCTTGTCGAAGACGGTGGGCGGGCCGAGGATGACCTCGCCGTCCTTCCCCACCGTGTAGTCGCCGAGGTCACCCGCCTTGAACTTCTCCCCCTGGGCCCCGGTGATCTGCCCGGAGGCCAGCGCCGACGCCGCGTAAGTCGCGAGCTTGCCGAGCTTCTTGGGGTCCCAGAGCGCGAACTGCGCGACGGTGCCGTCCTTGACGTACTTCCGCATCTGGTTGGGCGTACCCAGACCGTTCACCACCACCTTGCCCTTGTACGAGGAGGCGCTGATGTAACGCGCGGCCGCGGCGATGCCGACCGTCGTGGGCGAGATGATGCCCTTCAGCTTCGGGTATGCCTTGAGCAGCCCCTGGGTCTCCTGGAAGGACTTCTGGTCGTCGTCGTCCCCGTAGGCGACCTTCACCAGCTGCATGTTCTTGTACGCGGGCTTCTTGAGCTCGTCCTTCATGTACGAGATCCAGGTGTTCTGGTTCGTCGCGTTCTGTGTGGCCGAGAGGATCGCGATCTGGCCCTTGTAGTGGAGCTGTTCGGCGATGTGCTGGACCTGGGTGCGGCCGATCTGCTCGGAGCTGGCCTGGTTGATGAAGATCTGCCGGCAGTCCTTGGCCGTGTCGGAGTCGTACGCGACGACCTTGATGTTCTGCTTCATCGCCTGCTTGAGCGGGCCGCACACCGCGTTGGGGTCGTTGGCCGCGATGAGGATCGCGTTCTGCCGCTGCTGCGTCAAGGTGTTGATGTACGAGACCTGGGAGGACGCCTTGGAGTCGGACGGGCCGACCTCCTTGCCGGTGGAGCCGAACTCCTTGGCGGCGGCGATTCCCGCGTTGTCGACGATCTGCTCGTACGGGTTGTTGATCTGCTTGGGCAGGAAGGCCAGCTTCAGCCCCTTCTTCAACGGCGCGTCGGGGTTGGCCTTCTGACCGCTCGCGGCCGGCTTGTCGTCGTTCTTCGCCGAGTCCTTGGTCGTTCCCGAGCAGCCCGCGAGGGCGAGGGAACACGCCACGGCGGCGACGGCGAGCGTACGGGTGCGCGGAGTGGCACGGAAGTACCGGGTGCGGAGGTTCATGAGGTGGAAGTCCTCTCCAGTCGTGTCTGGTCGGGGAGTTGGTCGGGGGTGCCGCGACGGTCGGACACCGCGCTGATGACACGCGGGGTGAGGACGGACGCGATGAGCAGCAGGCCGGTGACGATCACCTGGACCTCGTTGGAGACATCGTTGAGGGTGAGCAGATTGCCGAGCAGCCCGATCAGCAGCACTCCGGCCACCGCGCCGCCCAGGGTCCCCTTCCCGCCGTCGAAGTCGACTCCGCCGAGCAGGACCGAGGCGATGACGACGAGTTCGAGACCGATGCCGTTGTCGGCACGTGCGCTGCCGTAGCGCAGGGTGTAGACGATCCCGGCGAACGAGGCGACGAGTCCGGACACCGCGAACAGCGCGATCTTGATGCGCTTGACGCGGATGCCCGCGAAGTACGCCGCGTCCTCCTGGGCGCCGATGGCGAAGAGCGAGCGCCCGAATCCCGTGCAGTGCAGTACGACTGCGGTGATCACGGCGAGCACGATGAACAGGGCGACCGGGTACGGCACGAACGTGCCGGGCACCGTCCTGGTGTAGGCCGCCCACTTCGCGTACGCGTCCGGGAAGTCGGCGACGGCCTTGTCACCCAGAACCACGGATGCCAGGCCCCGGTAGAGGGTGAGCGTTCCGATGGTCACTGCCAGCGAGGGCAGCCCGATCCGGGTGACCAGCCAGCCGTTCAGCACCCCGCCGGCCGCACCCACCAGCAGGCAGACGGGCACGATCAGTTCGAACGTCCAGCCCGCGTCCCACAGGGCCCCGGCCAGTGCGCTGGACAGCCCCAGCATGGATGCCACGGAGAGGTCGACCTGCCCCGCGACCACCAGCAGTGTCATCGGCAGCGCGATCAGAGCGATCTCGGCGGTGTCGTCGAGTGCTGCGGAGAGGTTCGAGGTGTCGGCGAAGCCGTCGGTGCTGCCCGCGCCCGCCAGGAAGACGGCGATGAGGAGCACGGTGACGACCGTGTCCCAGCGCACGTATTTGGTGAGAGTGGTCATCGCCTGCTCCTCTTCCGCAGGGCACTGGTGGTGCGCACCTGCACGATGCGGTCGGTGGTGATGGCCGCCAGCAGCAGCACGCCGGTGATGGCCTGCTGCCAGAAGGAGTCGACCTTCAGCACCACCAGGGCGCTGCCGATGGTGGTGAGCAGGAGCGCGCCGAGCGCCGCTCCCCAGACGGCGCCGGTCCCGCCGGTGATCGCCACACCGCCGACGACCACGGCACTGACCACCGTCAGCTCCCAGCCGTTGGCCGCGTCCGCGACGACGGTGCCGAAGCGGGCGAGCCAGAGCGCGCCGGCGAATCCGGCGACGGCGCCGGAGAAGGCGTACGCACCGAGAATCCGGCGCCGGACCGGTATGCCCGCGAGGCGTGCGGCTTCCGGGCTGGAGCCGATGGCGTACAGCTCGCGTCCGCTGCGGTACGTCCGCAGGTAGTACGCCGTACCGACGAGGACAGCGGCGGAGATCAGCGGCAGATACGGGATGCCCAGCACACTGCCGGTACCGAGTGAGAGCACACCGTCCGGGACGTTGACGGCGTTGATCTGCTCACCGTGCGCCCACGCGTGGTCGACGCCCTGGACGACGTACAGCATGCCGAGGGTCACCACCAGCGCCGGTACACGTCCGAAGCTGACGAGCACTCCGCTGACGAGGCCGCAGACCACGCCGAGCACGAGACCCAGCAGGACGACAGTGAACGCACTGTGGTCCGTTCCGGATACGAAGTGGCCGCAGGCGAAGGCCGTAAGGCCGGTGACCGAACCGACCGAGAGATCGATGTTGCGGGTGATGACGACGACGGACTGGCCGACGGCCAGCAGGACCAGGATGGAGGAGTTGAGCAGCAGGTCCTTGATGCCCTGGTCGTCCAGGAAGCCGTGGTTGGCGAGCCAGGTGCCGAGGATCAGCAGTACCAGCGCACCGCCGATACTGAGCTCGCGGGCCCGGAAGACGGTGTCGAGCAGGGAGCGTGCGGGATCCGTCGCGGGCAGGGGCTTTTCGAGGGTGGTGGTCATGCCGCGGCCTCCTCAGTGCTGCTGCGTCCCGCCGCCGCGGCCATCACCGACTCCTCGGTAGCGTCCGTGCGGGGTATTTCGGCCACCAGCCGGCCCTCGCGCATGACCAGCACGCGGTCCGCCATTCCCAGCACCTCGGGCAGATCGGACGAGACCATCAGAACAGCGAGCCCTTCGGCTGCGAGTCCGGACAACAGCCGGTGGACCTCGGCCTTGGTGCCCACGTCGATACCGCGCGTGGGTTCGTCCACGATGAGTACGTTCGGCTCGGTGGCGAGCCACTTCGCGAGGACGACCTTCTGCTGGTTGCCCCCGGAGAGCACTCCGACGCTGTCACCGAGCTTGCTGTACTTGAGCTGGAGCCGCACGGCCCAGTCCGCGGCCCGCGCTGCCTCCAGTGTCCGGCGGACCATCCCGGCGCGGCCGAGACTGCCGAGCCCGGTGAGCCCGATGTTGCGCTCGATCGACATCTCCATGACGAGACCACGCTGGCGCCGGTCCTCGGGTACCAGCGCGATCCCGGCGTCCATCGCCGCCGTGGGCGAACCGGCGGGCAGTTTCCGCCCGTTGACCGTCACCTCGCCCGCGTCGGCCCGGTCGACCCCGAAGACCGCCTGGACGACTTCGCTGCGCCCGGCTCCGACGAGCCCGGCCAGCGCCACGATCTCGCCGCGGCGCACGTCGAAGCTGATGTCCCGGAAGACGCCCTCGCGGGTCAGCCTGCTGACGGACAGGGCCGTCTCACCGAGCGTGGCCGCCTGCTTGGGGTAGAGCTCACCGAGGTCACGGCCCACCATCCGGCGTACGAGGTCGTCCTCGGTAAGTCCTTCGAGCAGTTCGGTGGCGACCAGCCGGCCGTCGCGCAGGGTGGTGACCCGGCGGCAGAGCCGGAACATCTCCTCCAGCCGGTGCGAGATGAACAGCACCGCGGCGCCTTCGCCGCGCAGCGTCTCCACGACCGCGAAGAGCCGGGCCGCCTCGCTGCCGGTGAGTGCGGCGGTCGGCTCGTCCATGATCAGGACCCGGGCGTCGAAGGAGAGCGCCTTGGCGATCTCGACGATCTGCTGGTCCGCGATGGACAGCCCGCGTGCCGGCCGTGCGGGGTCGAGTGCCACACCGAGCCGGCGCATCAGCGCGGCAGTCGCCGCGTGCACGGCCTTGCGGTCGATACGACGCAGCGACCTGCGCGGCTGACGGCCCATGAAGATGTTCTCCGCGATGGAAAGATCGGGGAAGAGGGTCGGCTCCTGGTAGATGACGGCGACACCCGCGTCTCGGGCGTCGGCCGGGCCGTGGAATTCGACGGGCTCGCCGTCCAGCAGGATCCGGCCTGTGTCGGTCCTGTGCACGCCGGCGAGGATTTTGATGAGGGTGGACTTGCCCGCCCCGTTCTCGCCCGCCAGCGCGTGGGCCTCACCGGCGAACAGGTGCAGGGAGACGTCCTGCAGGGCCCGAACCGCGCCGAAGGACTTGGCGACGTCCTCCAGCGCGAGCACGGGAGCAGGGCCCGCGCCCGGGTCGGACTGGGTCATGGAAGCTCCTCGGTGACTGAGGGCAAGCGCCTCGAAGACATGAAAGGTTTCAACTCGGTTGCACGGAAGCTAGGGGCGTCGTTCGGCCCACGTCAATGGGCATGCAGCAGAAAATTTCCGGATGCACTGCCCCCCTGGGATGCCCACGGAATCGCCGCTGGACAAACGGTCTCCGTCTCAGGATAATGAAACGATTCACCCCATGATTCACCCACGCCGCCCAGCCGTCGGGCACCCGCTCGCCCAATCCCCCGGTCACCGCGCAGGCGTCGCTGGTGAGCGTGGTCTGCCGTGTGCGGTTAGCGTTGATCCATGATCGAGTTCGAGCAGGTCGGCAAGGTCTACCCGGACGGCACGGCGGCCGTGGACGATCTGTCGTTCGAGGTCGAGGAGGGGGAACTGGTGACCCTCGTCGGGCCGTCGGGCTGCGGCAAGACGACCACGATGATGATGGTGAACCGGCTCATCGAACCCACCTCCGGACGGATCCTGGTGGACGGTCAGGATATTTCCGGGATCGACCCGGTGAAGCTGCGGCGCGGAATCGGCTACGTCATCCAGCAGGTCGGCCTCTTCCCGCACCGTACGGTCCTCGACAACACGGCCACCGTCCCCGCCCTGGTCGGCTGGAAGAAAGCCAGGGCCAGGGAGCGCGCCGCCGAACTCCTCGATCTCGTGGGACTCGACCCCGGCACATACGGATCCCGGTACCCGGCCCAGCTGTCGGGAGGTCAGCGGCAGCGGGTCGGGGTGGCCAGGGCGCTCGCCGCCGACCCGCCGGTGCTCCTGATGGACGAACCGTTCGGCGCGGTCGACCCCGTAGTGCGCGAGCGGTTGCAGAACGAGTTCCTCAAACTCCAGGCGACGGTACGCAAGACCGTGCTGCTGGTGACCCACGACATCGAGGAAGCCGTGCGGATGGGAGACCGGATCGCGGTGTACGGGCAGGGGTGTATCGAGCAGTTCGACACCCCGGCGGCGGTGCTCGGCACTCCGGCGACTCCCTACGTGGCCGAGTTCGTAGGCGCGGATCGCGGACTGAAACGGCTCTCCGTCACCCGGATCGAGACGGACGATCTGGAACAGCCGCCTGTCGCACGCCTGGACGAAACCGCCGGGACGGTCGCCGGACGGTTGCACACCGAAGGAGCGCGGTGGGCCGTGGTCCTTCGGCAGGACGGTGGACTGCACGGCTGGGTGGCGGCGGATTCCCTCCAGGGGGCGAGCGGCACGGTGGGCCCGCAGGCTCGCCGGATGGAGGCCTGGGTACCGGTGGGCGCGCCGCTGAAGCAGGCGTTCAGCGAGATGCTGCAGCACGACGCCGGGTGGGTGGCGGTACTGGACGGGGACCGGTTTCTCGGTGTGCTGACTCCGGCAAAACTGCACGAGGCACTGCGGCGGTCGGTGGACGCCGACGCACACGGGCTGGCGCGCGACGAGGTGGAGTTCAAGTCCATTTCGGACGTGTGATGGCTCTTCGGGCTGCTGCGGGCGGGAGTTCAGATCAGGTGCTTCGACCGCAGGTAGTTCCGGGCGACGTCCTCGGGCAGCCTCCGCCAGCTGTCGACCTGTTCATTGAGCGATGCCAGGTCCTTCGTGGTGAGCACGGCATTGAGTTTGCCGAGCGCACGGGTGACACCGCGGCTCCCTGCGCGTGAGCGGTTCACGACGGGCACGATGTAGTCGGCGTTCTGCAGGTGCTTGTCATCACGGAGGATGACGAGGCCGAATGCGCCGAGAGTGGCGTCGGTCGTCGTCGTCAGCACCATCTGGTCCTGCCCGTTCTGCACCGCCTGTTTAGCCGGGGTGGTGCCGACGCCCTTGGGGTCGATACCGGTGATGCGGATGCCGTACGTCTTCTTCAGACCGGGCTCGCAGTAGGGGCGCGACACGCATTCGTCACCGGCGGCGAGCCGCACGGGAAGCCTGGACGCCCCCAGATCACTGAGCGTCTTCAGCCGGTGCCGTGCCGCGTATGCCCTGCTGACCGCGTACGCGTTCTGGTCGACCGCGCGGCCGGGGTTCAGAACCGTGAGACCACGCGGGGCCGCGAGCGCACGCAGGGCCTTCATCGTGGCTCCGAGGTCGGGCGATCCGGCGGGCGGCGCATGGGCTCCCTTGACCTTCGTGTTCAGCCAGTCCGCGAAGGTGGCGGCGTACTCCGGTACGACGTCGATCTGGCCGCTCTCCAGCGCCGGCTCGTAGAGTTCCCTGTTGGTCACGGACAGGATGTCGGTGCGGTACCCGGCCCGGTGGAGCAGGAGTGAGTACATCTGGGCGAGCAGGTCGCTTTCGGTGAAACCCGCTGTGCCGATGGTCAGGTGCTTGCTGTCGCCGGGCGGGGCGGTGACGGTCCCGCGGTTTTCCAGCGCGGGGCCGCTCGTGCATGCGGTGGCTGTCAGCAGGATCGTGCCGAGAAGCAGCCGGGGCCGGTGAACTCTCACTCCGTACCACCTCTCGCCCAGGCCGGGGCCAGGCGCTGGCCGATCTCGAACAGCGCCTCCACCAGCAGTGCGAACACGGCTACCAGCAGGGCGCCCGCCACGACCTGCGGCGTGGAGGCAAGGTTGAAACCGGCGGTGATGATCCGCCCGAGACCGCCGCCTCCGGCGAGTGCCGCGAGGGTGGCTGTGGCGACGAGCTGTACGGCAGCGATCCGCATCCCCGTGAGAATCAAGGGGGACGCAAGGGGCAGTTCCACGTGAAACAGCAGTTGTCGCCCTGTCATGCCCATCCCCCGGGCCGCCCTGACCACATCCCGGTCGACCTCGCGCATGCCGACATAGGCGTTGGTGAGCAGCGGCGGTACGGCGAAGAGCACCAGCGCGATGATGGTCGGCCACTCGCCGTAGGTGCCGAGCGGAGTGAGGAGCAGCAGGACCAGCACTGCGAACGTGGGGACGGCACGTCCGACGTTGGAGATATTGACCGCGAGCGCTCCTCCCTTTCCGATGTGCCCGAGCACAACGGCGACCGGCAGGGCGATCAGGCAGCTCAGCGCCAGACAGACCACGGTGAGGAATACGTGCTGGGTGAGGCGGTGGGTAATGCCGTTGCCGCCCGACCAGTTGGCTGAGCTGGTGAGCCAGGACCAGGCGGAGGAGAGCGTGTTCATACGCGGGTCCATGGGGTGAGCAGCCGCTGCACACCGAGGAGTACGAGATCGGCGGCGACGGCGATGATCACGCACAGCACGGAAGCGGTCAGCACCTGGGCTTTGAAGTAGCTGTTCATGCCGCTGTAGATGAGGTTGCCGAGGCCGCCGTAGCCGACGATGGCGCCCACGGTGACGAGCGAGACCGCCGAAACGGTGGCGATGCGCAGGCCCGCCATCGCGGCGGGTAGCGAGAGCGGGAGCTCAACGGCGAGCAGCAGCCGGATCGGCCCGTACCCCATGCCGCGGGCCGCCTGCCGTGTCTCTTCCGGGACGGCACGCAGCCCGGCGAGGATGTTCCGCACGAGCAGCGTGAGCGAGTAGAGCACGAGTCCGGCGATGACGAGTGAGGCGGACAGCCCGTACACCGGCAGGAGCAGCGAGAACATCGCGAGGGACGGGATCGTGTAGAGCACGGTGGTGACCCCGAGAGTGGGGCCTGCGGCCCACCGCCAGCGGCGGGCCGCTACCGCGAGCGGGAAGGCGAGCAACAGCCCCACGAGGACGGAGACCGCCGTCAGCTGGAGGTGCTGCAAGGTCGCGTCCCAGAGGATGGACCTGCGGGTCGACAGATACTCACCGCAGATCCACTCGTTGCGCGCGAGGCAGTCGTGCGGAGGCGCGGTCATTCGTCCATTTGAGCCCGGCGCCGGGCCCGATGCCCGTCCTGATGGCCTGTTCGGGTGTGCGACGACATGGGCTGTACGGGTGTGGGCTCAGACGCGCACAGGGGCCGGGGCCGGTGCGGGGCGGTCAGGACCACAGCAACTCCCCCTCCCACTCAGCACCGTCACAGCGGTGGCTGACCCGGGTGTGACGGCAGCTCCGGTCCCCCTGCCAGAATTCGACGCTTTCCGGCTTCAGCGCGCAGAGCATCCATTCCGGCGGGACCAGTCCCGGTTCGCCGGCGACCCTCTCCAGCGCCGCACGGGTTGCTTCGCCGTGGTCCGCCAGGTTCCGCAAGGGCCTGCTCTGCATACCGAGCAGCGCTTCGGCCCGAGCCGCCGGTGAACGCGCGAGGAAGTCCGCCGCGCTCAGCTCGGCGGACTCACGGCCCCGGACCCGCACCTGCCTGGCCTGGGCGGGCCAGTAGAAGGTGAGTGCGGCGCGCCCGGCGGCAGCCAGGTCACGGCCCTTCGGACTGCCGCCGTGCACGGCGAACTTCCAGCCGTCCCCGTCCAGTCCCTTGAGGATCAGGATGCGCGCCGCGGGATTTCCCTGCGTGTCCACGGTGGACAACGTCATCGCGTGCCGCTCAGCACACCCGCCTCCACAGCGGCCGGCAGCCACTCGGCGAAGAGCACGGTGGGGTCCGGTGGGGCAGTGCCCGGATCAAAGGCCGGCAGCTCACCGGCGAAGACCTCCAGGCCCCGGAGCAACTCACGCAGACTCCCCCACACGGCAGGTGCCTGCCATCGGCGTCCGACGCCGTGTCCGCGAGGTGCTGCCCGTGTCTCTCCGTCGGTCCGGTGCGCTTTGTTCCGTTAATGAACATAGTCGAAGCCGGACGGATCCCCGCCACTGATGCGCACCACGTCGCCATCCGGGCACTGTGAAGGGCCACTCATGACCTGAGCGATGCGCACTCGCGGCCCGCTTCGGGCTCGGAAGAGTCAACGGGTGTGCGGCGTCGCTCCTCGGAGCTAGGTTGTGCATCATGAGCAATCTTGATCCCCGGGCGATGCTCTCCGTCTGTGGCGGCCGCGGCTTCGTAGTGGCCGAACCGGTACGTGAACTCCTCAGCCCCCGCAGGGTGAAACTCGGTGAATCGACCGAGGTGCGCAGGCTCCTGCCCAACCTCGGCCGCCGCATGATCGGCGCCTGGGCCTTCGTGGACCACTACGGCCCGGACGACATCGCCGGCGAACCCGGTATGCAGGTCCCGCCGCACCCGCACATGGGGCTCCAGACGGTCAGCTGGCTGCACGCGGGCGAGGTGCTGCACCGGGACAGCACGGGAAGCCTGCAGACGGTACGCCCGGGAGAGCTCGGGCTGATGACCTCGGGCCGGGCGATCAGCCACTCGGAGGAAAGCCCCGCCTCGCATGCCCGCTTCCTGCACGGCGCCCAGCTCTGGGTCGCGCTGCCCGAAGCCCACCGCACGGTCGAACCGCACTTCCAGCACCACACGGACCTGCCGGCAGTGACGGCCCCGGGCCTGACGGCAACCGTCGTCCTGGGGGAACTCGACGGAGCCCTCTCCCCCGGCACGACGTACTCCCCGCTGGTCGGCGCCGATCTGTCACTCTCCGCCGGAACGGAATGCGCCCTGCCGCTCGTTCCGGACTTCGAATACGCGGTACTGGCGATGTCGGGGGAGGCCACCGTGGACGGCGTACCGGTTCAGCCCGGCTCGATGCTCTACCTCGGCTGCGGTCGTACCGAACTGCCGTTGCGCGCGGCGTCGGACGCGGGCCTGATGCTGCTGGGCGGCGAGCCGTTCGCGGAGGAGATCGTGATGTGGTGGAACTTCATCGGGCGGTCCAACGACGAGATCAAGCAGGCGCGTTCGGACTGGATGGAAGGCACGCGCTTCGGTGAGGTGAAGGGCTACGACGGGCCTCCGCTGGCCGCCCCAGAACTGCCCCCCGTGCCCATGAAACCGCGGGGGCGGGTGCGCTGAGCCGGCGCCCTGCCACCTCTCCCACCGGCGGCAGCCCGAACGCCGACTTCACCGGGGAGGTTCCTGCGGAATGCCCACCTGCTTCGGCGGGTACAAGCGAGCGCCGGCCGCGTATGACGCGTCGGCCGGACAGGCTGCGCCCGCGCCGCTCGCACTCGTCCGACCACGGCTTCTGCGTTCGCCCGACGACTCCGTCCGGGCACTGACCGGCGCGGGACGGCCCGCTCAGCCCCCCGGCTGATCAAGTAGCGGCCCCGAGCCCGGCATTGGGGCCACGATGCCGTACAGGATCAACGAGGTGAGGGTGTCGATCGCCTCGTCGTCGGTGGGCCTCGTGGCCTCAGCCGTGCCACCGGGAGCCCGCCCGTCGGCGGCGAGCCATACATAGGCGAACTGCAGCAGCATGCTGCTGAGCGCCGAGGCTACAAGTGCCGGGTTCCCGGGGAGAGTTGCTCCACGTCGCTGCATGTACTCCAGATGCTGGCGCAGCATGCTTGTGTTGAGCAGGTTCCCGAATCGGTGCGCGAAGCCGTCGTCGACCATTGACGCCTGGAACATCGCGACCATCACAGGCAGGTGTGCCGAGTACGTGTGCCAGAACACGGCGATGTGATCGCGCAGATGTGACCGCTCGGAGAGGTCGTGTTCCGCTCCGGGCTCGGCCATGCACGGCATCTCGACCGCGCGCGCGGACGCGTCGGCCTGGAAGTCCGCGATCATCGCCTCGAGCAGGGCCTCCTTGCTCGAGAAGTGGTCGTAGAACACTCCTGCCGAACGGTCGGCCTCCGACAGGATGTCGGTGATCTTCGTATTGAGGTAGCCACGCTCGGCGAACAGTCGCTGGGCCGCCTCTTTGATGGCGGTCGCACTCAGCGCCGCTTTCGCCCTGCGGACCCCTGGCTTCGCCCCGCCCTGGGCCGGATCGCGCCCGCTCGACCTGCCGTGCACTCGACGTCCTTCCGCAGTTGACGACCGACCATAACAGCCACTATAACCGAATCATGTTTCGCCGAAACTGAATTCGGTTCTACCTATTCGCTCGCCTTCCGACTTCCGATCTCCGAGAGAGCGCACAGGAGACATGACAAACGCACTGACGAACACCTCAGCCGCCAAGGCCTCCGATCAGGCGACCCGAAGTCGCTGGTGGGCCCTCATCGTGATCGCTCTGGCCCAACTGATGATCGTGCTCGACACCACGATCGTCACCGTGGCGCTCCCCTCGACCCAGCAGAGCCTCGGCATGTCCGACGCGAGCAGGCAGTGGGTGGTGTCCGCCTACACGCTGGCGTTCGGCGGGTTACTGCTCTTCGGGGGGCGCATCGCCGACCTCGTAGGCCGCAAGCGCACCCTGCTCACCGGCATCCTCGGCTTCGCCCTCGCATCCATCGTCGGCGGGGCCGCGGCCAACGGAGGCATGCTCATCGGTTCCCGGGCCGCACAGGGTGTCTTCGCGGCGATCCTGGCTCCCTCGACCATGTCTCTCCTGGTGACGACCTTCACGGATCAGCGTGAACGCGCCAAGGCATTCGGCATCTTCAGCGCCGTCCTCATCTCCGGCGGAGCCGTCGGCCTCGTCGTAGGAGGGCTGTTCACCGAGTATCTGAACTGGCGCTGGTGTCTCTACGTCAACGTCCCGATCGCCCTGGTTGCCGCGGGCGGCACGGTGGCCCTGCTGCCCCCTCAGCCGGGACAGAACAGTGGACGCCTCGACGTCGGCGGAGTGATCACGGGGGGCGGCGGACTCGCGGCGCTCGTCTTCGGGTTCGGCAAGGCGGCGCAGGACGGCTGGGGCTCGGCCTCGGTGGTCGGCCCGTTGGCCTCCGCCGCGGTGCTCCTGTCGGCGTTCGTCATCCTGCAGCGCCGCGTCAGGAACCCGCTGCTGCCCCTCCGCCTCCTGAAGAACGGCAACCGGGTCGGCGCCCTGCTCGCCGTCGCGCTCAACTTCGTCGGCACCTTCGGCATGTTCCTGTTCATCACCTACCAACTGCAGTCGGTCATGCACTACTCGCCGGCGAAGGCAGGTGTCGCCTTTCTGCCGCTGATGGCGATGAGCGCAGTGACCGCCACTCAGATCGTTGCGCGTCTTCTCCCCAAGGTGCAGGCCCGGCTGCTGGTCGGCCCCGGCCTGCTCGTCTCCGCCTGCGGCATGTTCCTGCTGTCGTTCCTGACCGTCGACAGCTCGTACTCCACGTACATCCTCCCCGCGGAGATCCTGGTCGGCCTCGGCTCGGGAGCTGTCATGTCGCCCTGCATGAACGCCGCGACCCGAGGCATCGATCCCGGCGATGCGGGCGTCGTGTCGGCCTCGATCAGCACCTCGCAGCAGATCGGCGCCGCGATCGGCACGGCCCTGCTCAACACGATCGCGACCGGCGTCACGGCCACCTACATCGAGCACCACAACGCGACCTCGCAGGTCGAGGCCAATGTGCAGGGCTACCGCGAGGCGTGCACCTGGGCGGCGGGCATCCTGGTCACCGCCGCGATCCTCGCTCTGACCCTGATCAGGACCAAGCCGAGCCCTGCCATCGCCGATCACCCGGCCACGAGGCAGTGAATCGCGGCGCACTGACGAGCACCCGGCAGCGCGCGGACGAGTGCTCGTAAGCGGGTAGTCAGTACCACCATGCAGGTCCGGTCACTTCCGCCAGAACAGATGGTGTGCCACCCCGCTCGGGCTGGGGACGACCTCCAGGTGGAACCGGTCGAGCAGCTCGTCCGGGGATTCCCAGAGGCGTACTCCGAAGCCGAGTTTCACCGGCGAGACCGCCACGTGCATGGTGTCGACGAGGTCGGCGTCGAGGAATCGCCGGATAGTCGCGCCCCCTACGCCGAGTCGCACGTCCTTGCCCTGCGCCGCCTCCATGGTCTCGTCGAGGATCGAGGCAGGCTCGCCGGCGACGAAATGGAACGTGGTGTCGGAGAGTGTGAACGATGGGCGCTGGTGATGGGTCATGACGAAGACCGAGGTGTGAAGAGGAGGCTCGTCGCCCCACCATCCACGCCACTCGTGGTCGGGCCAAGGCCCGCGCTGAGGACCGAACTTGTTGCGGCCCATGATCTCGGCACCGATGTTGCGGGCGTAGTCCCGTGTGAGGTAGTCGTCCAGGCCCCGGCTGCCCCCGGGCTCGGATCGCATGGGCCAGCTCGCCGTGGCGCCGGCCCATGCGAACAGCCTCTGGGGATCGACATGACCGAACGGCCTCTCCAGTGTATGGTCCTCACCCGCGCAGATTCCGTCACTTGAGATGTTGAAGTTCTCGACCCTCAGCAGCTGAACCACGTGTTCCTCCTGTGACGGCGACATCGGTATGACTCTCCGGCCATTACCAACCTGATGCCACACCCCACCCTCGTGGCCGGTGCCGGAATGGCTGCGACACTGCCCGGCTGAAGCCTCTGACCGTGGAGCGGCACGATGCACAGGAACATGCTGCCCCGCGGCGGCTGGCTGCTGTGCGGCACTGCCTCCCCATGTCGCCCTGCGTACGGCTGACGCGCCCCTTCGAGACCGAAGGGATCAGGGCCCAAGGACAATGCCGTCGACGGCTCCATGACCGAGGCGAGGCGAACAGTGGACACAAGCGTGGCGATCAGCCTGATCAAGATGGCTGCTCCCGATCACGACCGGGCAGTATGGCAGCGCCCTTCGGAAGGCCAATTGGTCCAATTGGGCCTGGATGCCCTGCTGGCAGGGGTCGAGTCTCCTTCGCTCGTACTGCTGGCCGGGCTCGTCCCCGGTGAATACGGAGAAGCTCGCGAGTTGTTCGATGCCGCTCTCGAAGAACTGGGGCTGCTGCCACTACTGCCAGAAGCTCTTGCCGAAGCTCGTTGGACGGCGGCGCTCTGGTGGGCCCGCCGCATCGTCACGGCCGACCTGGACCCGGTCCGCGGAGCCAGGCTCATCTGGCTGGAGGCCGCAGCTGAGCTCGGCTACCCCGACGTGCTGGGGCGGATCGTCGGTCTGGCAACGGCAGTCGAAGTCCAGAACGATCAGTTCGTCGTCCCCCAGAGCATGCGTGACGACATCGCTTCAGCAGCACAAGTGCTGCTGAACGGGGTCCCCCACAGAACCGGCGGTGCGTGAAAGCCGTAACACGCGTACCACCCCTACGCACTGTCTCCCTGCTGTTCTGGGCGTACTGCCCCGGAGACCGGCCGGTGAGTGAGTCAGCAGGTCCGCGGGGCGACGTGCAGGGCTCCGCGCGCTCGACAGGGGCCGGACACCGGCGTCAACCATGAATTCGAGGACGGCAGGCAACGGTGTCCGGCGTACGAGCCGACCGATTCGCCGGTTCCGCACCGACCGCCTGCCGGGGTCCTGAGTACTTCTACTCAGGACCCCGGTCCGCTTCTGCGAGACGCTGGGCCCATGACCACGCCGCCTCCGCCCCACACCCCGCCGTGGCCCACTCACCAACCCCACCATTCGGGGGCGACCGATCCTCTGCAGCCACCGCGGCTCAGGTGGTTGCGCACCGCCGCGGACATCGCGCTCGCCATCGGACTCCTCCTGATCGACGTCCTTGTCCCTCTCGTCGCGTTCGTATTCGGGCTCGGCGCCGCGGGATACGTGATGTTCGACCCCGCGGCCGACAACTCGTCCGTCTCCATGGCCCGTCCCTTCGCCTACGTGGCCGTGGTCGGCGTCATCGTCCTGGCCTCCGCGTTCCTTCTGTTCAGGGCCCGCGCGATCATCAGCAGCGGCGTCCAGGTCCTCGCGGGAACAGTCCTGGTACTCGTGTCCGCTTTCGGATTGCATCACGCAGACCGGAAAGTGAGCCCACAGCCCGCGCCGGTCTCTCACTCCGCGGACCCGGGCGCGATGTGCCGGTCCGGCGGCGACAACAGGGAATGCGGCGGTTCCTGACGGCGGACCTGCGGGGCGTGCGCGGAGAGACGGGAGTCCCGGTCCGCACAGCGGTCGCGCAGGTATCACGCCGGAGGGCGGTCCGGGCCAACCTTCCGGTGACCTCAGCCGATCGACCCGGCGGGACAACCGATCAGAGCCACGGTCAGTACGGGCAACAGCCCGGCATGCCGCCGGTACCGGATGAGCGGCAGACACTCCGCCGTATCTGCGCTCGGATCAGCGACGTCACACGCCGGGAACTCCAGTGCGCTGGACCGTCCCCCGGACATCCAGCACGCCGTGAACACACCAGCCACAGCAACCCTCAGCCCGCCGTCCAAGGCCCTTCGGGCGGGCAAGACCAAGTTCCGGACACGAAAGCGAGAATGTCCGGAGCTGCCTCACTCAGGCTCCTGAAATGACGGTGCACTCCCTCCACCGCGACAGGAGCGTTGACTCCCCACACCGGCATCCCGGCACTCAGACCGGACCGCACGCCGGAGGGAGCGTCCTCGATGACGAGGCAGAACTCCGGTGCGATACCGAGCTGTTCGGCAGCCAGCAGGTACGGAATGGGTGAGGGCTTGCCTTCCTTCACGGCGGCGGCATCAACGATGACATCCGGAACGGGCATTCCGGTACGGGCGAAGCGCCCACGCACCCGGTGCTCATAGTTCGACGTCACCAGTGCCCAGGCATCCGGCGGCAGAGCGCTCAGCAACTCGGACGCCCCTGCGAAGGACGTGTACACGCCGGACCGGACGTCCTCGTCCTCCAGCTCGTGCAGGGCGGCCAGGCACTCCCCCGGGTCCCGGCCCGGAGCGACATGGGCGAACGTCTCGACCGGCCGCGTCCGCAACGCCACCCGGTAGACCTCAACGGGGTCCAGCCCGTACCGCTCCGCCCACGCCTTCCAGACTCGGCGCTGATTGTCGACGGCATCGATCAACGTGCCGTCGACGTCGAAGAGGACACACCTCTTGATTCCGGACCGGGCAGGTTCACCGCTCATTCCCCGATCATGCCATCAGGCCGGCTCCGGCCCCCCACCGTCCGGTGCCGGTCCGCGATTTCCCGTACCGTGCCCGCGTGCCCGTACATCTGGTGTTCGCGCAGTCGCCACACGTTGACGTGCCCGCAAGGTGAACGCAGGGTTCCGCGTTGCCGAGTCGCGATCGTTGTTGGCATGCTGGCGCGATGTCGCCCACGCCACTGAGTGATCACGTCGAGGCCCTCCTCACCGGGGAGCAGCCTCTGCCCGTCGTCGCCGCGGGCGACCCCGTACTGCGCCGTCCCGCCGAGCCTCTGGACGGCCAGCTCTCCGACGACCTGCTTGCCCGGCTGATCGAGGCCATGCGGACCGCGATGCACGCGGCGCCCGGTGTGGGGCTGGCCGCACCACAGATCGGCCTTCCGCTACGACTGGCGGTCATCGAGGACGCGGCAGACGTGGCGGACGAGGTCCGCACCGCACGCGGCCGTGTTCCGCAGCCGTTCCGGGTCCTGGTCAATCCGTCGTACGAGGCCGTAGGCGGACAGCAGGCCGCCTTCTACGAGGGATGCCTGAGCGTGCCGGGCTACCAGGCCGTGGTTGCCCGGTACGAACGGGTGCGGCTCCGCGCCCTGGACGAGCTGGGGCGTTCGGTGGACGAGGAGTTCAGCGGCTGGCCCGCTCGGATCGTCCAGCACGAGACGGACCATCTGAACGGCACGCTGTACCTGGATCTCGCAGAGCTGCGCTCCCTCGCCTCCACCCGGACGGCTTCGGCCGTGGAGCGCTGGGCGCAGCCCACACCCCGACTCGCAGCCGAAGAGCTGGGGTTCACACTTCCCACAGCCGACTGACCGTTCTCCGGCCGGCGGGCCCGGCACGGTCCCCGAGCCGTACGTCACTGCCCCGGCAGGCCGAAGCGGCCCGGCTCGCCGGGGTATCCGGGCAATGGTTTCGCTGGTCCTCCCGGCGCGCTGCGACGCCGGGGGACCGACGGTCTCCGGTGAGGTCCTTACAGCGTGTCCCCGGCGCCGCGCGGGTTATTTGAACGTGTGAGCGTGCAGCTCGGACGAGGGTGGGAGGGTTCAGCGAGAACGTGGGGGCAGTCGTACGTCATCTCGCGGAGCCGGCCGCGACATTCGTGGGGCGCTGCCCGCCACTTGTTGATCACGAATCTGCGGAGGGTGGCCATATCGTCCGGGCGGTGGCCGGCCGGTGCTGGCCTCGGAGCCGCGGGTGTACCCAGCCAAGCAGTCCCTCAGGAGGCCGTTGCCGGGTGTGGGTCGCCGAGGTACGGAAACCGGGCCAGGGTGTCGGTGTGCGGTGTCAGACCGGTAGGTGGCGCATCGTTCTTGGTGAGGAACGCGACGCGGATGTCGATGACGTCTTCCGTGAATGTCCGGCCGTTGGGGTACGCGGCAGGCTTGGACGGGTCGAAGTGGAGCACGTCCGGGAGGAGGCCGTGCTCGTCGAGCGCGGTGATCGCCTCCTCACGGGAGTAGTCGCCGGTGTGACCCAGCAGGTGGACGAACTGGTCCGTCCACTTGGCCCGGTCGTTGACCGGCTCGCCGGCGTTGTACGCCTCCTTCGTCTCGTCGGTGTTGAAGAAGCTGCTCATTGACGGATGCCCGGCCCGGTCCGCGTGGACGAGTTCGCCGTCGCGCAGGACGCTGCACCGGCCCCAGATGTGCAGCTCGGGCGCCGCGGTCAGCTCTGCGGTCGGCAGCTCGATGGCCATGGAGAAGACGTTGGCCCTGCTGTTTGAGTCGACCCCGGTCCACGGGGACTTTCCGCCCAGATGCGGCACGGTGAAATTCCGCTTGCCTCTGGTGTCGAACAGATTCTTGATTCCGTCGAAGTCGAAGAAAAAGGCGTCACTGCGGCTGCCCGCGGCCACCTTGTAGTCGCCGCTGGTGACCACGTTGGCCCGGGGGCCGAAGGAGACAGCGGCGTCCGACACGATCGTGGTCCCGACCGCCTGAGGTCTGCGGGACTCCGCGCCGGTCGCCATGAAGACGCTGTAGGTCTGCGAGCCGTCGGAAGCGGGCGGGCTGAAAACCCAGCTGAAGGCACGATCAGTCAGGTAATCCCCGTCGTTGTCGATGTTCAAGCGGTAAACGGCGTCGGGGTGCATGGCATCTGCGTTGGGGTTGGCGTTGAGGATGAGAACGGTCCTGCTCGGGTCGCCGGGTGCCCCGAAGGCGTACAGGTCGCACAGGTCGAGGCGCTGGTCGTCGAGCGGCGGCCCAAGACTGAGGCCGGTGAAGTGGTTGGACATGGCTGGCCTTTCCGTTGCTCGCCCGCCGGGAAACCGCAAAGCGCCTGAACGGCCGTCACGGGGCGTGCGAGACACGCGAATCTGAGGGGTATTCCACGCTAGCCGCCACAGCGGTCCGGCCATCGAGGGCAAAGGCACAGCCGTCAAACAACGCTCGAATGGGTCACCGACAGGCGGCAGGTGATCCTCTCGCCGCCGTCCGGCAGCAGGCCTGCGCAGATCCCTCATGAGTTGATTTCAGCGCAACGCGGTGAGCGGAACGGGAGAACGACCGCTCGAAACCGGATCTAGTGAAGCGGTCCGCCGTTGCCACCGGCTCATCTGCATGCGATCGACGATCCGGCGCTGCCGGAGGTCCTGGCAGGGCCCGCGAGGAGATCCAGCACGGGAGCCCCTCAGGTCCAGTGACCCCGGAACGGTCCACAGCCGGGAACGTTCGGGCGGGGCTGCCCGAAGCACGGTTCCCGGCCCGTCGCGCACGGTCCCGAGACCGGCATCACCCGTCGCGGGGGGAACGTCCGCCGGTGCGTCCGCGCAGATCGAGGGCGACCTGTCCTGCGCTGGCGCGCCCCACCCCCGCTGCGATCCGTTCCCACTGGGACTCGGTGAAGGCGCGGGCATCGACCAGGTGGCTACGGGCCTGGACACCGGACGTGCCGGGCGGCACCACGTAGAGAGCGACGACGGGATCGCTCCGGTCGCTGTCGAACACCAGCAGCGCGATGTCCCGCCAGGTGTGTGCGGCACGTGTCTGCCACCGGACGCCACGGGGTGAACGCCGCTCGACCTCCACCGTGATCCCCGCACCGTCGGCGGTGAACCGCACGCCGTCCCGCTGGACTGTGACCAGCCGGGGGGACGCCCCGGTGCCGGGCGAAGGCGCGGAGGACGGCCGGGGCGACCGGCGCGGCGGCGACGCGGACGGTGCGTGCCCCGGGATTCCGGTGGAGGCGGCCCCGGTCCCCCCGGCCTTCGGCGCCGCCTTGCCCCTCCGGGGAGCCGGTACGCGTACTCGCAGCAGCAGATCCCCGTCCGGGCCGGCCGCGCCTCCTGCGTGGCCCCCGCCCGCGACCCGCAGCAGGGTGGCATTCCGTACCCCGGCCGGGATCCGCACGTGCAGCGTCCTGCGGTGGCGCCCGTCGAGACCTGTCGTCCCGCAACTCCCGCAGAGCAAAGTGTTCTTGGCCCCAGCTGTGTGGCCTCGGCCTCCGCAGGCGCCGCAGCGCCGTCGCGCGGTGAACGTGACGTCGCGTGTCGTGCCCTGGACGGCCTCGTCGGCGGACACGGTCACCCGGGCACGTACCGTCAACTCACCACGCCTGGACCGGGCGACACCCCGGCCCCGGACCACCGCCAAACCAGCCAGGCCGATGCCCACGGCGATCAGGGCGCCGCCTGCGAAGCGGTTGCCGCCTTCGCGGCGGTGATACTCGGTAGTCGACGTACGCGCGCCTCCGCCGCCCACAGACGTGTGTACGCACCTGTCCCCCGGCTCCATGGTCTGCCCACCGCACTCGGGGCCCCTGGGCACCAGTACGGCGACACCCGCCACGATGGTCAGGAACCCCAGGACCAGGACGGCGGCTCCCCAGCGCGCGAAACCCCTCACAGCGAATCTCCCCTCCCCCGTACGGGTCCGCGATGCCGCACGCGGCGTCCGGTCGTCAACGGCCCGTGCGGCATCGTGTCATCACAACACCGCTTCGCCAACCAGTCACGGTACGTCGTGGAACGCACACCCCCCTGGCTTCATCCGGTCAGGCGGGTCCGCGCCCGCCTCGAACCACGCGCCGACGTCCACCTCTCAGGTCTCCGACCCGCCCGGCACACCAGGTCGCCGCCAACAGCCGGTCACCGCCATCCACGGCTTGACCAGCGCACTTCAGCGGAACCATTCCGATGTGCCCCGGCAGGAGCCGCCGTGAGGATACGACGGAGCCGGCGCCACCACAGGTCCGGGTACGGCAGCTTGTAGAGCTGCGGAGGACCGGCCGTCGTCCGCGGAGTTCGCCCGCGGGCCTCACCGCATCGCCCCCGGGCCCAGCTACTCGAAGGATCCCCCGATGTCGTCACGCCGGCCGATGACACGCAGGTCTGCCTCGGGGAGCCAGGATCCGGTCGGGCGTTTCAGCCAGCCCTCGGAAGTACGGAGGGTCCGCGCCGCGTTGGCCAGGGCTGCCACTCCCGGGTGGTGCAGACCACGGCGCCAGACCATGGATACCGGAGTGAGGGGCACTGGGTCGGCCAGAGGGCGCAGGACCATGCCGGGGACGGTCATGAAACTGAGGCTGGTCAGGACGAGCCACCTGTGTCTGCTCATGATCCGGCTGAACTCCGCCTCACCCTCGATCTTGGGGTAGGGCGGGGCCGGCTCGATACCGCGACCCGCGCACAAGGAGCGCGCGTAGTCCGTCCACTCGGTGGTGTCCTCGTTGCCGGCCTCGGCGTACAGAGTCTCGCCTGCCAGCGCGGACAGCGGTACCTGGGGCAAGGCGGCGAGCCGGTGATCGGTCGGCACCATCACCGCCAGCCGGTCGAAGCGGACCAACCGGTGCTCCAGTGAGGCGCGTACCTGGGGCGGAAGCCCGGCGACACGACCGAATGAAATATCCAGGTGTCCGCCGGCCATCTCGGTCGCAGCCCGCGCCAGTCCGCTATGGGTGTGGACGACGAAGTCCAGATCGGGAGCCGCCTCCCGGGCCAGTTCGACCACCCGCGATCCGGTGGAAGTGCTCTTGGCGACGTCAACGACCAGCGGCCGGCTGTTCTCGGACTGCGGTGGTCTGCCCAGCTCCTGGCTCAACTCGGCGTGGGCGGAAAGGGCTCGGCGGACAGCCGGCAGCAGCCGGTGTCCTTCGGGGGTGAGGGCGACGTGCCGGCTGGTCCGCTGGAACAGGGCACGGCCCCAGGCCTGCTCCAGCCGCCGGATGTCGCGACTGAGCGCTTGTTGTGCGACGAACAGCCGGGCGGCAGCGCGGGTGAAGTGCAGCTCGTCGGCCACAGCCAGGAAAGCCCGCAGCAGCCGGGGATCAGTGTCGTCGCGCACGCCTCATCTTCGCCCACAGACAGCGATCTACAACAGAGTTGAGTGGATATCCGCTGAACAGGTGTTGGACGCTCCAGCGGCTCACGGTGAGGCTGGGCGCATGCCTCATTACCGTGACAACCGGCAAACACAGCCCCCTCACCACATGCTGATGACCGTCGTCGGCGAGACCTACGTCGTCTACGCACCGACAGCCTTCTCGGACAGGTGGACAGAACAGCGGGGATCCACGCAGCGGGTCGACGGAACGAAGTTGCACTTACTGCTCGGCCCCGCAATAGCCGCCGTGTGGATCACCGTGACGGTCGTCCTCTTCGTGTAGCAAGGGACCTGCGGATTTCCGGAGGAGCATCCCGAGACATGCCCTCGCACCCGCCAACCGGGGTCGGAGAGTTGCAACCGGGGTCGGGGAGTTGAACGACAGGCCGAGTCATCCGCAACTCGCCTTCCGTAGCGCCCGGTACCGGCCGATCCGCGTCATGTTCGTTCCGTACGGACGGCTTCGCCACGGGCCGGGTGCGGTACAGGGTGCACGAGGCAGGGGTGCGGCACGCCGGGTCGATCGCAGTGGCTCACGGGCGGCTCGCGGTCAAGGCGTCCTCGCAGCAGGGGTGTCCGGAGTGCGGACGACTGCCACCCGGCACGGACGGCCGACCGGGCCTGGCTGATCACGCCTCAATCCGCTGCGATCCGTGACCGGTTTCCCGCTGCGGCCTCGTCGACCAGGGCGAGGGCGTCGCCCACCGACCCGGCCGGATCCGGGACGGGGTAGAGCACTCCCCGCACTGTCCGCTCCCCGTCCAGCAGCAGCGTCAGGCGCTTGAGGCGGTCCGTCCCGGCGGCCCGGAACGTGGGCAGCCTCAGCGATGTCGTGAGGTGCAGATCGGCGTCCGAAAGCAGCGGGAACGGAATCCGCGCATGTTCACCGAACGCCGCGAGCTGGTCCGGCCGTTGCGTGCTGACCCCGTACACACGGGCGCCGCGCTCCTCGAATTCGGACAGCCGGTCGCGGTAGGTGCAGGACTCCAGGGTGCAGCCCGCGACGCCGGGGATCTCACCCCAGCCGGGCGGATACCCCTGAACGTCCGGGGCGTAGGCGCCGGGGAAGCAGTACAGAACGGTCCAGGGAGTGCCTGCGACCGGATCGACACCCGGGGCACCCCGCCGGTCTCCGGAGAACGCCGCGGGCAGCACCGTCTCCGGCACCCGGGTGCCGACGAGGGCGTGCACGCGCCGGGTCTCGGCCGAATCGGTGGAGCTGGTCGCGGAGAGTGCACCGTCTCCCATGACATACCGGCTGCCCCAGTCCTGCAGCGCTACCAGAACCGGCAGGAGGCCCGAGCCGGTGGGGGTGAGGTGGTAGGAGTAGCGCGGCGGGTGCGGGTGGTAGAGCCGCTTCTCCAGGATGCCGTCCCCGACGAGAGCGGCAAGGCGCTCGGCAAGCACCTTGCGGCTGATGCCCAGCGCGTCACGCAGCTCGTCGAACCGGTGCGTCCCACCGGCGACGTCGCGCACGACGAGCAGGGTCCACCAGTCGCCGACGACCGCGAGCGCCTGAGCGATGGAGCAGTCCGGGTCCACAGCCCTCGACGAGTTACGCATGGTCCCACCTTGCCATCCGGATGCACTCGACCCCTATAGTAAGTCTCCTTTGGAGACTCACTCCTCTGGGGGATGCCATGTCCGGCACGCAGGTACGCCGCGGTCGCGGTGCGGGGCGGGAGCCGGAGAACAGCGGCAGCAGCGGGATATCCGGGCGCTCGGAGGAGGCGGAGCGCCCCGAGGGTGCCGACGGCTCCGGGGCCGCCGGGGACGACCGGCCGGGCGATGGGCGCGCCGCGGTGTTCTGGCGGTACTGGACCGCTTCGGCCATCAGCGGCACCGGCGACGCGGTCACGTCCATCGCGTTGCCGCTGATCGCCGTGGGAGTGCTCGGCGCGGACGGTTTCGAGGTCAGTCTGGTCACCGCCGCCGGGTTCGCCGCGTGGATCCTGATCGGCCTGCCGGCGGGGGTACTGGTCCAGCGCTGGCCGCTGCGCGGCACCCAGGTGGCCATGGACCTGGTACGAGCCGCCGCGATCGCTTCGGTACCGGTGGCCGCGGCATTCGGTGCGCTGCGTCTGCCGCAGTTGATCGTGGTCGCGCTGCTGGTGGGCCTGGCGAGCGTCGTCTTCGACGTGGGCAACGCGACGTTCCTCCCGTCGGTGGTCGCCAAGGAGGAGCTGACCTCGCGCAACAGCCTGACTTCGGGCACCCAGGCGGTGATCCAGCTGGGCGGGCCGTCGCTGGGTGGCGTACTGGTGCAGCTGTGCGGCGCGGCGGCCACCCTGGTTGTCGACGCGGTCAGCTACCTGGCGTCGGCGGCGCTGCTGCGCACGCTGCCCCGGCCCGGAGCGCACACGGGTCCCGCTGCTTCGCAGTCCGGCACATCAGCCGACGCCGCGCCCCGGATGACCGCCCTCATCCGGGAGGGATGGCAGTACGTCACACGTCACCCGGTCGTGGGTCCCTGCGTTGCCATGGCCACTTCGGTCAACTTCGTCTGCGGCGGCCTGACCGCGCTCGTGCCTGTGTTCCTGGTGCGGACCCTGGACGCCCCGGCGGCGCTGGTGGGTGTGTTGATCGCCACCGAGGGGGTGGGGGGTCTGGTCGGTGCGGCTCTGACGCCCCGGCTGGCGGCGGCGGCAGGAAGCGCGCGTGCGCTGCTGCTCGCGTGCGGCTTCGGGGCGTGCGCGGCACTGCTGATGCCGCTGGCGGGCCGGGGCCCGGGGCTGCTTCTCTTCGCTCTGGGCAACGCCGGCTTCGCCGGAGGTGTGGTGGTGCTGAGCATCCTGACCCGTACACATCGCCAGACGACAACCCCGCCCGATCTGCTCCCCCGGGTGATGGCCACCGTGCGGTTCGTGTCGTGGGGTGCGATCCCCATCGGGGCGCTGACCGCGGGGGCGGTCTCCTCGGTATGGGGCAATCGCGGTGCGCTGTGGCTGGTGAGTGGACTGGCCTTCGTCGCGCCGGTGGTACTGCTGGCCGGTCCGCTGCGGAGGCTCCGCACGCTGGAGGACACACGGTGAGGCAGCCGGCCCGGCCCCGGGGCACACCCTGTGGGTGCCTTGCGGGGCGGGAGGCCCTGGGTGTGCCCGACGGCGGGCGCGCGGCGTCTGCGGTCCGCGCCGCGTCCCGGCCCCTCACTCGTTCCTCGTCAGGCCCCGCGGAATCGCCTGCCTGCATCACGTAGCTCGGAGAACGTAGCGAACTTGACGCGCGGGCGGCCCGAGGCCAGTCCGTTCGCCCGCTCCGCCCGGTCGACCGCCAACACCTCCCGGAGCCCGACTGCTTGGGGCCTTCTGCGGCGCACCAGGCGCGCGAAGTCCTTGCCCGTTCCTGCCGGGGCGGGCAGCAGCCCGTCGGCCGCGTCGTCCATCAGCACTCCGACGGTCTCCTCGGCGCAGGTGCGGTTGGCGCCGATCCCGCCGGACGGTCCGCGTTTGGCCCATCCCACCACGTAGGTCCCCGGCAACGGGTCGCCCGGTCCGATACCGGTGACCCGTCCGGCGCGGTTGGGCACCGTGGCCGTCACGGGATCGAAGGGCAGACCGGCTACCGGGGCACCCCGGTAGCCGATGGATCTGATGACGAGCCCGGCGGAGATCACGTCCTCATCCGCGGTCCGTTCCGCGTGTGGCATTCCGTCTCGGCCGGTGACCGTGTTGCGGGCGACCCGGACCGACTCGACCCGTCCGTCGCCGGCCAGCTCCGTTACCGAGGAGAAGAATCGAAGAACGATCCGCTTCTCCCCGGCCGGTGGCGCAGTCAAGTCCGTTTCCTCGATGGCGATGCCGTCCAGAAGGGCCGTCTTTGAGGAGGGATCCGCCGCAGCGATGGCATCGCGGACACCAGGGCGGTCGTCGACGACGACCGTGACTCCTCGGAGGTGCCGCAGAGCCAGGAACTCCGCTCGTGTGTAGGCCGCGTGCTCGGGCCCTCTGCGCCCGAGCAGTACCACTTCGCGTACCTCGGCGGCGCGCAGCGCCTCCAGCGCGTGGTCCGCGATGTCGGTCCTGGCCAGTTCGTCCGGGTCCGAGACGAGGATGCGCGCCACGTCCAGAGCCACGTTGCCGTTGCCCACGACCACGGCCCGTTCCGCCGAGAGGTCGACAGCGGAGGCCGGGACCGTGGGATCCGCGTTGTACCAGCCGACGAACGCCGACGCGGCAACGCTGCCGGGGATGTCTTCGCCCGGAACCCCCAACGACCGGTCGGACATGGCCCCCACCGCGTAGACGACCGCGTGGTGGTGGGCGGCTATCTCCGCATGGGTCAGATCCTTGCCGACCTCGACGTTCAGGTGCATGCGCAACCGGGGATGACGGTAGAGGCCCGCGAACGTGTCGGCGATCCCCTTCGTCGACTGGTGGTCGGGCGCGACGCCGTGCCGTACCAGCCCGCCGGGGACCGGCAGCCGGTCGATCAGCGTGACTTCGGCTCCGACGGCTCGCAGTAGGGACTGCGCCGTGTAGCCGGCGGCCGGTCCGGTGCCCACGACCGCGATCCGCAGCCTCCCTGCACCGTGTGCGAGGGAGCGGGGGAAGCGCGGTGCCGCCCACGCGTTGTCGGCCGGGCGCTCCTCGTAGTACTGCTTGTTGAGCGCGGCGTATCCGCTGTCGGGGCCGGTCAGCCGGTCCACCGGGAAGATCGCGTCCACCGGGCATGCGTCCGCGCAGGCGCCGCAGTCGATGCAGGTCTGCGGGTCGACGTACAGCATCTCGGTGGTGCCGAAGTCCGGCTCGTCCGGCGTCGGGTGAATGCAGTTGACCGGGCAGACCGACACGCAGGACGCGTCGTTGCAGCAGGTCTGGGTGATTGCGTAGGCCATGGCCCGGATCGCACTCCTTACGGCGGGTAAGCGGTCAGAGCATGTGGATGCGCTTGTAGATGGACATGGCGGGGCGCGTCAGCAGGCCGGCCTCGGACAGGAAGCCCATGAGATGGGCCGAGCTGGAGCGCATCATCGACTTACGGTGTTCGTTGTCGCGGACCTCGGCCACCGCGCGCCGGGTGTCCAGGCCCACCGCCGCGTAGACGTCCTTGTTCACCATGCTCGTGATGATGACCGCGGCGACCGTCGCGACGACCACGCTGCTCGCCTGCCGGCGGGCCGGCCCCGACCCCCGCAGCCGCTCACGCATCTGCTGGCGGGCGAACTTCATGTGCCGGGACTCCTCCACGACGTGTATCCGCGAGGTGGTCCGCACGATGGGGAGCACGTCCTCGCCCCGCATCCAGTCCCGCTGCATCACGTCGAGGATCTCCTCGGCGACCAGTATCCCGCCGTAGGCGACCTCGGCGGTTGCCAGCGTCTTGAAGCCGCGGGCCAGTTCGACGGCGCCGCGGGAGGGGAGGTAGGCGGGCACTCCCATCTTCTCGCAGGCTCGCGCGAACATGATCGAGTGGCGGCACTCGTCGGCGATCTCGGTCAGGGCGAACCGGAACTGCGGGTTCACAGGGTTCTTGACGTACTGATCCCTGAGCACCATCTGCTGGAGGATCATCTCGAACCAGATGCCGGTGCTCATGATGGAGCCGACCTCGTGCCTGGTGAGCGCGACTTTCTGCCCGGACGTCATCTCGTCCCACAGCGGTGTGCCGTAGAGCGTGCTCCACTCCGGGTTGAGCCCGTACAGGTCCCCGGGCAAGGGTGAATCCCAGTCGACCTCGACCGCCGGGTCGTACGACAGCGTGTCGGCCGACTCCAGCAGTCGCTTCGATACGTCCTCGTCGGCCTTGGAGCGCTGCTGAGACCGAGTTTCCGTGTCAGTCATGATCAGTACCTCCGGTGCATCCGCACGGTCAGGGGGTGGGGGGAGATGCCAGGGGCGTCGGCAGGTCCGCCGGTCTCGTCGGCGGTGAGGGCCACCGCGAGTCCACGCCGGTCCTTACCGGTGATCCGGCGTGCGCGCGGCGGCTGCGGACACCGCCGTGGTGTGCGCAGCCGCGACCCGCCGGGGCCGATCCGCCCCGCCATGCGCAGCCTTCCCCGCCGCAGCGGATCCGGCGTGCGCGCGGCGGCTGCGGACACCGCCGTGGTGTGCGCAGCCGCGACCCGCCGGGGCCGATCCGCCCCGCCATGCGCAGCCTTCCCCGCCGCAGCGACCTTCGGACACTCTCATCACCTACCGTCCAGTAGTTAGACACTTCATTGCGGAACCGTCAATACTTTGGACAGCCATGGATAGCTAAAGTAGGGGCACGATGACACGCTTTCGAGAAAGTGTTCGGTCGCTGCTCCGTGAGCAGGTCCTGAACGCCGCCTGCCAACTCGTTGCCTCGGAGGGCTGGGGCAAGCTGCGCCTTGCCGCCGTCGCGCGAGCCGCCGGCGTGAGCCGGCAGACCCTCTACAACGAGTTCGGGTCGAAGGAAGCCGTCGGCGAGGCTCTGATCCAGCGCGAGTTGGAGGGCTTCCTCATCGGCATCCAGCAGGAGCTCGACGCCCACCGCGGCGATCTGGAGGCCGCGGCGACAGCGGGGGTCGGCTTCACGCTCCGGCAGGCTGTCGACAACTCGCTGATCAAAGCTGTGCTCCTGGCCGCCCGCGGCGGTGAGGACGACCTGCTGGCCTATCTGACCACCCGCGCCGAGCCCGTCTTCGACACCGCCATGGCCATGCTCGACGCCTACGCGACCGACGCCTGGCCCGATGTCGACGCCGAGTCCCGAAGCCTCGCCGTCGAAACGATCGTGCGGCTCACCGTCAGCCATATCGTCCAGCCCGCGACATCGCCGGATGAGTCCGCCCGGCGCATCGCGCAGATCACGACGAGGATCGCCTACCCGTCGGCGGGGCGCTGAGCCACTCGCGCGCAGAGAGCCGCAGAACGGGGGCGCGAAGCCGCACAGACCTGGCGGCCGCCCCCCCCGGCCCCGGCTCCCCCGCACGCCCGCCGCCTCCCGCGACCGCGTCCGGAGAAGCCGGCCGGAACCGGTCGGTCAGCGGATCACCCGGGCCGGGCACAGACGCCGCGGTCCGTGGTCGCCGCGGAGTGTGGCGTCCACACAACCGCCCGGCACGCCGTCCCGTGCCGTCTTCCCGAAGTTCGCGGTGACCGTCAGGACACCGTGGCCGAAGACCGTGCGCTGGACGCTGCGGTCCCCGGTCAGCCACCGGAACGAGGTGAGCTGCTCGGCGCCTGCCGCCCGGTGCAGCGGGGCGAAGTACTTCTGGAGAGCGGCCATTTCACTGCCGTACTTGTCGATCGACGGTCCGTCCAGCACATAGTTGAGCGGGCTGTTGTAGAGCATCGCGAGCAGCGCCCGGTCAGTCTTCTGCGCCGGGAGTTTGTCGAACGACAGCTCCCAGCGCTCCGCGTTGATCACCGAACCGTGCAACGCCGTCTCGTACAGCGGCACCCGGTACCTGGGGTCGTACATCGCCTTCGCGATACCGGCGGGCAACCGGACCGGCTTGAAGAAGAAGCCGGGGGCCGTCTTCGGGTAGTACGCGCCCCAGGTCGCCTTGTCGTGCTGGAGGGTCCACATGCGGTCGTCGACCGGCGTCGCCGCCCCGTGGTCGAACGCCACCGCCTGATTGGCCCAGGGCTGCGCGGACTCCGACCCGAGAACCAGACTCCCGCTCAGCCGCTTCATACGGGCCAGCCGGTTGGCGCGGTCCTGGGCCTTCGTCATCGGATGGTCCGCGCTGTGGTCGCGGAAGAGCGTCCCGGTCGCGTCGACATCGAGGAAGTAGTTGTCGGCGCCGTTGGCGACCGTCTGCCGGGTGCGGTCGGCGAGGTAGTGGTGCTGCGGCTCGGCCTGTTCGAGGGCCTGAGAACTGAGATAGCAACCGCGGTCCCCGAAGCCGCCCTGCGGTGTACCGTCCGCCTGACGGACACAGAAGCCGGGATAGACGCGGTCCGGCCAGACACCTGCCGGGCTGTCGGCGCTCGCGGGGTCCTGCCCGTTGGCGAAGCTGTCGTAGGGCCCCACAAGGTAGCCGGCCTGCTCGGCGGCATGGACAGCCGCGGTGCTCATGGGGGACCCGTCCGCGTCGTACCCGAGCCACATACGGTCGATCCCGAGCTTGCGCAGCTTCGCCACACCCGCCGCGGTGCGCGCCTGACCCCAGCCGTAGGCGTGGAAGGCGCCCAGCAGTTTCGCGTTGGCCGGATTGGCCCTGATCTTCTCCCGCAGACTGCCGAGTTCACCGCGCTCGGACAGCGACTTGCGGTAGTCGAGGGCGGGAGCGGTCGCACCCCCATCGGTGAGCGCGAAGCTGATGTCGTACGCACGCGTCCCATCGCCCTTGTCGAAGTCGTGGGTGGCTGTAGTGCGCAGCCTGCCGTGCTCGGACGTGAAGCCGAGCGAGGTGTTGATGTCCGTGGGGGTCAGATAGCTGACCCCCCGTTTGCCCGAGCTGTAACCCCACAGCGGTAGCGTCAGGCCCTCTCCCATGTCCACTTCGGTGTTCGCGAGGTGTGCCGCCCCCGAGTTCCACCAGGAGTCGGCGACGGGTATGTCCATCCCGGAACCGCGTGGCAGCTGGAGGCTCGCCGATGCCGGGTCGGCACCGGTGACCGGCCAGGCGAGCGAACCGTCCTGCTGCGACCGGATCCCGACGTGCAGGCGGCCCTGCCGGGCAACGGCGGTGACGGTCAGCCTCCTGGCCGGGTAGGTCCAGCGTGCCCCGCCCGTCACCCGCCGGAGGGGGCCGGGCTCGCCGAGGTCGCTCGCGGAGGGCGCGGACAGTTCCATGGCGTGCCCGTCCGAGGTGCGTGCCGTCACGCCGAGCGAAGCGGTGTCCACGGTGACGGTCCCGCCCCGTACGGGCAGGTGGATGTTCCTGTGGGCATCGGACTCCGGTGCGGCGTTGGCCGTGGACACTACGACCAGCGCGCCCAGACTGCCCAGGGCGACACATGCGGCGATGACGGGGCGGCCCTTGCGGGCATGCCGGGGGGATGAGTTGATGATCGTCATGAGAGGTTGATACGCGTCAGTTATAAGAGCCTTTTAACAGGTCATCCCGTTGAGCGTGTCCACCGACCCGCCACACGAGGTGTTACCTACGGTGTTGGCTGCGAACAACGTGCGCTGTCGAACGCACGGCGAGCGCGACCCCCTGAGCCGCAAGTGGAGCGAATGATGAAGGCAGCCCGTTTCGATCGGTTCGGGGGCCCTGAGGTCCTCGAGATCGTGGATCTCCCCGACCCGCGTCCGGGTCCGGGCCAGGTCCGGATTTCGGTGCGCGCGGCCGGCGTCAACCCGAGTGACTGGAAGAAGCGCAGGGGCCTGATGGATGAGGAGCTTCCGCAGACCCTGGGGTATGAGGCGGCGGGTATCGTCGACGAGATCGGTGAGGGCGTTACGGACGCGGCCGTCGGTGACCGTGTTTTCGGCTTCTCCACCGAGGGGGCGGCCCAGGCCGAGCTGGCGGTGCTGTCCTACTACGCGCCGGTCCCGTCGTCTCTTGACTTCTCCGGCGCCGCGGCGCTGCCGGCTGCGATCGAGACGGCCACACGCGCGCTTGACCAGCTCGGCGTCGGCAGCGGGAGCACGGTGCTCATCAACGGAGCCTCCGGGAGTGTGGGCAGCGCCGCGGTCCAGCTCGCCGCGGCGCGCGGCGCGCGGGTGATCGGCACCGCGAGTCCGGCGAACCACGAGTATCTCCACTCGCTGGGGGCCGTTCCCGTCGCCTATGGCCAGGGCCTCGCCGAACGGGTCCGCTCGGTCGCTCCCGACGGTGTCGACATGGCACTCGACATCGCCGGAAGCGGGGTGCTGCCCGAGCTCATCGGGCTCGCGGGCGGCCCTGAGCACGTCGTCACGGTCGCGGACTTCGCCGGGGCGCAGGAGCACGGGGTGGTGTTCAGCCGTGGGGACGCCGGCCGCGCGGTTCACGCCCTCGCCGATATCGGCGAGCTGATCGAGGCCGGGCGTTTCTCGCTCCCTGTCGCGCAGACCTTCCCGCTCTCCGAGGTCGCGGAGGCACACCGCGCCGGCGAGAACGGCGACGTGCGCGGAAAGCTCGTACTGCTGGTCGGCTGATGCCGGGGCGACGGCCGCGCCGGTGTGCATCGGCTGTTACGGGCACGAGGACAGCGGCGCGGCGTCCGCACGGTATATCAGGTGGTGATGGTGGTGACGGCGTCGAGACCGTAGGTGCGGGCGTAGCCGTTCTCGGTGCCGACGAGGAGGTCGACGATCTCGAAGTAGCGGTCCCAGAAAGGGGTTTCGCGGAGCGCGTCGATGAGGAGCTGGTAGGCGGCGTGGTCGTCGGCCTCCCAGACCCAGACGTCCGTGACACGGGTGGAGTAGAACTCCGTGTCGTAGAAGCGTGAGCGGACGCCGGTGGTCCTGGCCTTGATCGCGGGGAGGACCAGAGTGCTGAATGCGGTGACCCGTTCCTGGGGGGTCATCGCGAGCCACTCGGGTGTGGTCTTGATGAGCATGAAAGCGGTGACGGGCGGTGCGGTTCCCTCAGCGGGCATGTCGGATTCCTCAGGATCGGCAGATGGTTCGGTGCGGGGCGTCGTGTGTTCGGACGGACGAGATGGGGGTCCTCAGGAGAGGACGGCGGGCTTGAGGGTCTCGGCGCACCACTGCTCGAAGGTGGTGGGGGTGGCGGTGTCCGCGGTGCGGACGACGCCCGCGTCGAGGCCTTCGTCCTTTGCCCGCTTCATGTCGACGATGCCCTGGGCGAACGCCTCGTTGAGGCGATAGCCGACGAGGCTGGTGTACAGCTCGTCGAGCGGTTGGCGTTCGTAGCGGACGGGGCGGCCGAGCTGCTCGGTCATGATGCGCGCCAGGTCATTGGGCGACAGATCCTGCGGCCCCAGGACGGGGACGCTGTCGCTGCCGGTCCATGAGCGGTCGAGCAGCAGACCGGCGGCGGCGGCCGCGATATCGGCGACAGCGACGAGGGGAGCCCTGCGGTCGGCGTCGACGGCGTCCGTGAAGAGGCCCTTCTCGCGGATCGAGTCGGCCTCCTCCAGGAGGTTGTCGAAGAAGGACGGGTTGGCGAGGGCCCGGTAGGCGACCCCCGTGCCGGTGATGAGGTCGTCCATGGCGAGGGAAGCGGTGACGAGTCCCGCGCGGCCGGCGAGCGGGGTGCCCCGGCCGAGTGCGGAGACGCCGACGACGTGGCCGACACCGTGAGCGACGAGGGCCTTCGCGGCGGGCCGGGTGAAACCGCGGTAGGCGTCCTCCGGGGTGAGGGACGCGTCCGGGGGGACGAGCCAGAACACGGCGTCCGCACCCTCGAAGGCCCGGTCGACGACCTCGGCGTCACCGTGCGAGCCGGTGATCACCTCGGCTCGTTCGCGCACCGCGTCGGGGAGCCTGGCGGGGTCGCGTACGACCACTCGCAATTCCTCGTCGTGCGCGGCGGCGGAATCCAGGAGCAGGGGCAGCAGGTGGCGGCCGATGTTCCCGGTGGGAGCAGTGATGACGATCATGAAAACCTCAGGGTTCGTGCGGGATGGGTACGTCCCACATCCTGCGTAGGATCGCGGTGTTGCCACAATGGGAACCTCGGCACGGGATCATTGCCTGAAATGGAATTACTTAGATGAGCAGCAGTTCAGAGCCTGTTATCGACGCCAATCTCGCCGTCGCGCTGAACGCGCTGCTGGCAGAGCAGAGCGTCACTCGCGCCGCCGCCCGCCTGCACACGTCTCCCGCCGCGATGAGCCGCACCCTCGCCCGCCTCCGGCGCGTCCTCCAGGACCCCCTCCTCGTCCGGGCCGGTCAGACCATGGTCCCCACTCCTCGCGCCGAGGCCCTGCGTGACGAGGCCGCCGCGGTGGTGCGCGGCCTCGGGGCTCTGCTGACTCCCGGCGCCGGCGTCGACCCCGCCGCCCTGCGCAGCACCTTCACCCTCCAGGCCGCCGACCTCATCGGCGCGGCGCTGGCCCCCGGGCTGCTGCGGCTGGCCAGGGAAGAGGCCCCCGGGGTTTCACTGCGGTTCCTGGCAGAGGAGTGGGAGGGCGGACCGGCGCTCCGGGACGGCCGCGTCGATCTGGAAATCGGATCGATCGACCACGTCGACCCCGAGACACAGGTCGAGAAGCTGGCCACCGTCCGGATGGCGGCGGCCGTCCGGCCCGAACACCCTCTCGTGGACGGAGTGTTGACCCCTGCACGACTCGCTGCCGCTGAACACGTCGTGGTGAGCCGCCGAGGCCGGTTCACCGGCCCCCTGGACACCGCTCTGGCCGGGCAGAACCTCCGTCGGCGGGTCACTGTTGTCCTGCCGAGCCACATGGCCGCGATGACTCTCGCGGCACACAGCGATGTCGTCTGCCTGGTCCCCACCACGCCCGCCGGTGAGACCCTCTCCCCTCTCACCGACGCCGCCACGATGCTGGGACTGCGTCTCCTGCACATCCCCCTGCCTCTGCCGCCCGTGACCATCGGTATGGCATGGCACCCCCGCCACGCAGCCGACGGAGGCCACCACTGGCTTCGTGACGCCGTCCGCCGGACTCTTCACGCACCGGCGGATTCGATCGCCTGACACCGCACCCGAACGGTGGTGATGCCGCGCCGCACGGGCCCCCGGCCCCAAGTGCCCTGTGCGCGGCTCCGCGTTGGGACGTCGACCGGGCGCGCCCTGTGCGACGGCGGCCTTCAGACCGGGCGGGCTTCGTCGCTGAAGTCGGGCACCTCGGTGGCCAACAGGTGCTCGGCACCGCCCTCGAGGGCTCGGGCCGTCTCGGCCGAGCGGGGGAGCATGGTCCTTTCGTAGCTGCGGACAGCGTCGTCGACGGTGGCCTCGTTCGCGAGGGCCAGTGCGAGGTCACAGGCGTCGAGCATGGCGAGGTTGACGCCGACACCCAGCGGTGGCATGAGGTGGGCGGCGTCGCCGAGCAGGGTCACCGTCGGGCTCTGTTCCCAGATGTGCGGGACGGGGAGCGCGTGGATCGGGCGGTCGGCGTACGGGCCGTCGTTGTCAGTGATCATCCGACGCATGCTGGGTGACCAGTCCGCGTACCGCTCCAGGAGCAGCGAACGGATTCCACCGGTATCGCCCGGCGTCAGACCACCCTCGCTGATCCAGTCGGCCGGGACGCGCTGAATGATGTAGACGCGAATGTGATTGCCGCTGTTGCGCTGAGCGAAGATGCCGCGCGCGCCGTCGGCGGCGTGGGCGCCGCCCTGGCCGACCAGCGCGGCGATGTCGGGGTGACGGTTCTCGACGTCGGTGAAGCGCGCCTCGAGGAAGCTCACCCCTGAGTACTCGGGGACGGCAGAGGACACGGCCGGGCGCACCCGGGACGAGGCCCCGTCGGCGCCGATGACCAGATCGGCCTCCATGGCGGTGCCGTCGGCGAAGTGCAGCTGCCGCGGACCCTGAGCAGGTCCGCTGACGCGTTCGAGGGCTTGTCCCCAGCGCACGGTGCCGGGCTGCAGCGAGTCGAGCAGCAGATCGCGCAGCTGACCGCGGTCGATTTCCGGCTTGAACATCTCATCGGGCGTCGGGACGGTGTGGGACACGATCGTCCCCGCCGGGTCCAGCTGGCGCATTTCCTGCCCTTCGGGCCGGGCAAGCTCGAAGAACTCGTCGAGGAGGCCGGCCGCGCGCAGGGCGATCTGGCCGTTGTCGGCGTGCAGGTCCAGGGTGCCGCCCTGGTTACGCGCGTCGGGGCCGGCGTCGCGGTCGTGGACGGTGACCGCCATGCCGTGCTGCTGGAGGATGCGGGCACACGTCAGCCCGCCGGGGCCTGCTCCGACGATGCTGATGCGGGCGCGTGCCGGGTTCGGTGAGGTCATGGGTGTTCCTTTCACCAGTGAAGAGGGGGTGCGAGGTGCGCCTCGCGGAAGGCCGGCGGAGATCTCGGGCGCAGGCGAAAGCGCCGTCTCAGGACATGCCGTCCAGGGCCGGGAGCATCCGCACGGACTCCCCCGATTACCTAAAAGCAGAATACATAAAAAAGTGCAACGACACAACTTAATGACGAATGCCGCTATCGAGTAAACTCACGCCATGACCGAGCCCCCCGTCAGCCGTCGCGAACGCAAGAAGGCCGCCACCCGGCAAGCGATCGCCGACGCCGCGCTCCAGCTCTTCCTGGAGCGCGGCTACGACCACGTGAGCATGCGGGACATCGCCGAAACCGCCGACGTGTCGATCACCACGGTGTTCAAGCACTTCACCGGCAAAGAGGCCCTCGTCTTCGACCGTGAGGACAGTACGGACGCACATCTGATCGCCGCGGTACGCCGGCGGGACACCGGGACGAGCGTCCCCGAAGCCCTGCACCGGCACGTGCTCGACACCTGGCTGCCGGTCGCGGCGCACCCGCAACGGCAGGAGTTCTACCACCTGGTCGACTCCACGCCGGCGCTGCGCGCGTACGCCGAACGCATGTGGGCCCGGCACACCGACACCCTCAGCGCCGCCATCGCCGACGAGTTCGGCGTGGACCACGGCAACCTCGCCTGTGCCGCTCTTGCTCGATTCGTCCTTGAGGTGCCTGTGCTCGCTCAAGGACGGAAGGACCCCCGGGCCGCCGTTGACGAGGTCTTCGCCATCCTCACCAGTGGCTGGCAGGCCCCGGGAACACCGGCCACGCCCCAGGACGAGTGAGCAGCGGCGGCGTCCGGCAACGCCGGCCTGCCGCAACGCCGACCCCGAGTCCCCGGCAGCGCGGCGTCGCGGCAGCGTCGAGCCCCGCTGCTCGGAGGCCGAGCACCAGGACGCGCCAGGACCGCGCGTCGTGACGCACGTCGGGCCTTCGCTTGATTCAGTTGTCCGGTCAGCGACAGCGAAAAAAATCATGGCCGCCGGATGTCGAGAATCCGCGTCCGGCTCCGTCCCAGCTGTGAACGCGACCAGAATGGGTCGTACCAGTACCGAGGAGAACATGATGGCCAAGTACCTGCTGCTCAAGCACTACCGTGGCGCCCCGGCCCCGGCCAACAACGTCCCCATGGACCAGTGGGCGCCGGAGGAGATCTCGGCCCACATCAAGTACATGCAGGACTTCGCGGCCAAGCTGGAGGAGACCGGCGAGTTCGTCGACGCACAGGCGCTCGCCCCGGAGGGTTGCTTCGTCCGCTTCGACGGCGAGGGCCGCCCGCCGGTCACCGACGGTCCGTTCGCCGAGACGAAGGACCTCATCGCCGGCTGGATGGCGATCGACGTCGACAGCTACGAACGCGCCGTCGAACTGGCCGGGGAACTGTCGGCCGCCCCCGGGGCGGGTGGCGAGCCGATCCACGAGTGGCTCGAGGTGCGCCCGTTCCTGACCGCGCCGCCCACCATCTCGGAGTGACTCCTGAGATGAACGAGGCCCTGATCCGGAGCCTCGCGCCGAGCGTGCTCGGCATCCTCGTCCGCCGCGGAGCTGACTTCGCGGCGGCCGAGGACGCCGTACAGGACGCGCTGGTCGAGGCGTTCCGCGTCCGGTCGGCCGAGCCCCCGAGCCCTTCGGACAGCGGACCCGCCGTACGGGACCCGAAGGGCTGGCTGGTCACCGTGGCCTGGCGCCGGTACCTCGACGCGACCCGGTCGGACGCCGCGCGCCGTCGGCGGGAAGACCTCGTCCACGAGGAGCCGGAGCCAGGACCCGCGCCCGCGGTGGACGACACGCTCCAGCTCTATTTCCTCTGCGCCCACCCGTCGCTGACGCCGTCGTCCGCGGTGGCGCTCACGCTGCGCGCCGTCGGCGGGCTGACCACCCGCCAGATCGCCCAGGCCTACCTGGTGCCCGAGGCGACGATGGCTCAGCGGATCAGCCGGGCCAAGCACACCGTCTCCGGCGTCGGGGTATCTCCTGCTGGAGCGAAGCCGGGAACTCGGGGAAGGTTCGACCGGCCCGGCGATGTCGCCACGGTGCTGCGCGTCCTCTACCTGATCTTCAACGAGGGGTACTCCGGTGACGTGGACCTCGCCGCCGAGGCCATCCGGCTCACGCGGCAGCTCGCGGCTGCGGTCGACCACCCCGAGGTGGCGGGTCTGCTCGCTCTCATGCTGCTCCACCATGCCCGGCGCGCGGCCCGGACCGCCCCCGACGGCAGCCTGGTGCCACTCGCCGAGCAGGATCGCGCCCTCTGGGACACCGGATTGATCGCCGGGGGTGTCGAAATCCTTCAGGCGGCGCTCGCCGGTGACCGGCTGGGCGAGTACCAGGCCCAGGCCGCCATCGCGGCACTCCACGCCGACGCGGCCAGCACCGCGGAGACCGACTGGGTACAGATCGTCGAGTGGTACGACGAACTCGCGCGCCTGACCGACAGCCCGGTCGTCCGGCTCAACCGGGTGGTGGCCGTCGGCGAGGCCGACGGGCCGCGCGCGGGGCTGGCGGCGCTCGCGGCGCTGGACGACTCCTCCCCCAGCACCTCGGGCAAGGGCCATCCCGTGCCCCGCCGCGCCGCGGTGGCCGCGTACCTCCACGAGCGGGACGGCGACCTGGCAACGGCGGCGCGGCTGTACGCGGAGGCCGCCAGGGAAGCGCCCAACCTCGCCGAGCGCGACCACTTGACGCGTCAGGCCGCCCGGCTCAACGCTCGCCGGTGACGCCGGCCCGGCGCGGCTTCCACCGCCTCGAGCAATGGTGTCGCCCGGCGGCCTGAGGGCTCAGTGGCGGTGTCCAGCTCCTTTGTTACCGGGTGGGGACAGGAACCGGTGAACAACCCCTGACCGGGGGCCATCTCACAAGGTGTAGGAAACAGCAGATCCGGCCGGACGCCCTGTGGGAGCAGGGCGCAGGTGCCGCATTCCGATACACCATGGGGGCTTCGATCATGACCACGTACCATGCCGGCCGTACCATCCGTTCCGCCGGCCTGATCGCCGTCGCCACAGCTGCGGCACTCTCGCTGACCGCCTGCCGGAGCGGTGGCGATGACTCCGCCGCCCGGCCGGAGAAGAAGGTCTCCAGCTCCGCCTCCCCCTCCACCGGTACCAGCGGAGCGCCCAGCACCGCCAAGACCGGTGCAGACAGGACCCGGACGACCAGCGCGGGGACCGATCAGCCCGCACCGCGGCGCGCAACCGGGCCGGCCGCCTCAGCCCCGGCCCGCACCCAGACCCTGGCAGACGGCAGCAAGGCCGAGGTGTACAAGCTCGGCGCCCAGAATTACCGCGTCAAGATCGTCAGCCGCGGTTCGGTCCTGGCCACTCTGGACACGGACGGGCACGACGCCGGGCTCGACGCCAACGACATGTTCGTGGTGCTCACGCTTGGCGGCGAGGTCCATTCCTGGATGGGCGGCGGACACGCCGGACCGGGCACCTTCAAGCTCGCCGGCGGTTGGAAGGCCAAGGTCACGAAGACCGGTGAACTGCGGTACCGCGCGCAGATCCTCGGCAACGAGGGCGCGGTGGAGGCCACGATAGAGACGAACCAGCACGACGTCGGGCTCGACGCCAACGGCGTGTACATCGTGCTGAGCGACGGCGGCATAATCAGCTCCCACCAGTGAGTGCCCGACCGGCCCCCGGCGTCCTCGCCGCGGGCCGGTCCGTCCCCCGGCCCGGATCCGGAGACCACTCGCGGCAGATCGCCGCCCCGGTCGGTCATGGCCGGGATGCCGAGGCCCGGTCCGAAGGTGATGAGGACCGCCGCGGGGACGTGGGCAGAATGGTGCTGTGTCACCCACGGAGTCTGTTGCTACGCGGTCCGGGAGCGCTTTCCGGGCTTGGGCTTGTCGCGCTCGTCCACCTGGAGTTCCCGCTCCGCGCCCGGCACCCCCTCGGCGAGCTGGCGGCTGCGCTCTCGCTCCGCGTTGAACTCAGCACCCAGCAGCACGGCGAGGTTCGTGATCCACAGCCACACGAGGAAGACGATGATGCCGCCGAGCGTTCCGTATGTCTGGTTGTACGAAGCGAAGTTGGCCACGTAGAAGGCAAATCCGACGGACGCGACCAGCCAGAGGACCAGGGCGAGCGCCGAGCCCGGAAGCACGGCCTTGAGCCCGCTCAGGCGGGCGTTCGGTGAGGCGTAGTAGAGGACGCTGAAGATCAGCAGCACAACGACGACGAGCACCGGCCACTTGGCGTAGTTCCACGCTGTCACCGCCGCATCGCCGGCCCCGATCGCAGAGCCCACCTTCCTGGCGAACGGGCCGGTCACGACAAGGGCGATGAGCACAAGGGCCTGAAGCAGCACCAGGATCAGCGTCACGAGCAACTGCAGCGGCCGCAGTTTGAAGAAGGAGCGCCCCTCCTCCACCTCGTAGATGCGGTTGGAGGCACGGATGAACGCCCCGACGTACCCGGAGGCCGTCCACAGCGCCGAGGCCAGGCCCACGATCAGCAGGACGGTTCCCGTGCTCCGGTTCGATGCGATGTCGTTGATGGGCCCCTTGAACGTATTGACCGCGGACGCGGGGCCGATCGAGCTGATGAGATTCGTCGCCTTGTGGACGATGGTCTTGGGGTCCATGACAAGACCGACCAGGGAGACCAGCGCGATCAGAGCCGGGAAGACGGAGAGGACCGCGTAGTAGGTCAGTGCCGCCGCGGAGTCGGAGAGGTTGTCCTCCTTGAACTCCGCCAGAGTACGTTTGACGGTCTGCCCCAGACCGCCTCTTCTCGGATGCGGGGGCCCTTCCGGCCGCCGACCGGAGGTCTTCTCGTCGTGGCGGGTAAGACCGCCCTCACCATGAGGCTGTGCATCGGACATGGCTCTCCGCTCACTGCTGGACGCTGCGCATTGCTGCTATCGGATTTCACAGGGCACAGACCCGTGTTCTCCCAGCAAAGAGGCGCAAACATGCCGCCGCAACCGTTCGGATCGATTCACCCGAACGGTTGCGGGTCCAGGTCGGACAGCCATGGGCGTCAGGCCGGGGGAAGGCACGGCGGCAGCGGGCAGGTCTCCCTGACGGGCGAGAGTCTCCTGCCGCAGCGCTAGTCAGCCTGCCGGGTCCGCCTCACAACGATGCCGGCCAACGAGGCCATGGTGGTGCGCGGGGGCCGTTCGAGGTCGCGGTCGGGCCGGAGGACCGGACGGGCCAGGAGGCGGACCAGGAGGCCGAGCGTGAATCCGTAAACCGTCACGAGCCCGTGCCCGTTGGACTGGGCGAACCACAGCACGAGCCCCAGGACCGGCACGGCGAGCGCAAGCAGCCGCAGCTTCCGGGATTCGGCGCGATCACTGACGCGCAGCAGGAGGGCGGCGGCCAGGGTCGCGGCGAGGAAATACGTGGCGCCCGAACTGCCCGCGAAGTTCCGGGGGTCGGTACTGGCCCGGTCGGATGCCCCGAAGAGGAAGTCGATGTGCTCCGGCAGCAGGATGCCCGCCGCGAACAGGCCCAGCATCAGCGGAGCGCCCCAGAACCATTCCGCGAGGGCGGCGACGACGGCGAGAGTCGCGATGTTCCACGCCGCCCCGAGGAGACCACCGTTCTGCATGAAGACGGACGTGACGACGCGCCACCAGCCCGACTTGGCAGGGTCGCTGTCGAACGCCGCCATCGCCCCCGACCAGCAGAGCTGGGTCACCACAGCGACGAGCGCTACCGCGGTCAGCCCGGCGGCTCCCCACGGGATACGGCGCCGCCCCACCGTGCCCTCGCCCACCACGGCCAGCGCGGCCTTGAACATCAGCACCATCAGTCCCGCCGTGGTCACGTTGAACAGAATTGCGCCCATCGTCACCACCCCCCTTCGACCCCGTTCGAAAACCTGCTCACGGCGACATTAGCGCTGACCATGACAAGAATCAAACACTGTTAGAAAATGGTCGGTAGGCTGAGACCATGAAGCTCACCGCAGACCGGATCGTCGACGCCGGCATGGCCGAGTTCGCCGAGTCCGGGTACCACGGTTTGTCCATGCGCCGGGTGGCCGACCGGCTCGACGCGCAGGCCGGAAGCCTCTACTACCACGTGCCCAACAAGAGCGCCCTGCTCCAGCTGATGGCCGACCGGATGGCCCGGCAGGCTTACGACGCCGGCACCGCCGCCCTGGCGGCACTGCCCGAGCAGGCGGGCTGGCAGGCCGGAGTGGAGGCGCAGGCCACCTCGCTCCGCCAGAGCATCAGCCGTCACCCGGGCGGAGCCGTCATGTTCGCCGACAGCCCGAAAGTGCTCAGCACCGGCGCCCTCTCGCTGATGGAACGGCTGCTGCGGTCCCTGACCGAAGCCGGTGTGCCCGAGCGTGACCGCGGCATCGCCGCCGACACACTCCTCAGCCACGTCACCGGCTTCGTACTGCAGGAACAGGGCGACCCGCCCGCTTTGCCGGTCACCGCTCAGGATGCCGCCGCCGTCCGTGAGCGGTTCCCCATGACCGTCGCCGCCGCGTCCGCCGTGGACAAGGACGAGCAGTTCGTCCTGAGCGTGCGGCTGATCTGCGCGGGAATCGAGAGGCTGATCAGCCCTCCCTTTCCGTAACCGGCCGACAGGCCACCCGCCTCGGGTGCCCGCTCAGCAACCGCGGTCGGATCACCGGGCCGAGCCTGTTCGCGTCAGCGCCCAGGACCAGGCGGACGGGCCGAGGTTCGCTCTTGGTTCCGGTAACCTCCGCCCATGAGTGATCAGTTGGACCCCTCGCAATTGACGCGTCCCGTGGACGGCGCCGGGCGGGCGCGTGGGACCGCGGGATATGCCGAGTCGGCGGATGCCCTCGCCGCCCAGTACGAGGAAGTCACCTTCGGCCAAGTCCACCGCAACGTGATGCGACTGGTCCCTGCCGAGCCCGGACGCATCCTCGATGTGGGCGCGGGGAGCGGGCGCGATGCTGCCGCCCTGGCGGCGCGTGGGCACAGTGTCGTGGCAGTCGAACCGACCGCTGAACTGCGCGTCCACGGACAGCGACTCCATCCGGACAGCGGGATTGTCTGGGTCGACGATGCTCTTCCGGCCCTCACGCTGAGCCGGCATCCAGGCCCGTTCGACGCGGTCTTCGCGACCGCGGTGTGGATGCACCTGGATGCTGCGGAACGCGGACGCGCGATGGCCAGGATCGCTGCTCTCCTGATGCCCGGCGGCCGGTTCTTCGTCAGTCTGCGCCACGGCCCTGTGCCGGGCGGGCGCCACATGTTCGACGTGTCCGCCGCTGAGACGACCGAGCTGGGGGATGCGTACGGCCTGCACACGGTCCACCGCAGCGAGCGCACCGACCTCCACAACCGTGGCAGCGTTCTCTGGAGCTGCCTCGTCCTTCAGGCGCGGGACACCGGCAGCGCACTCACCTGAACTCTCCTTTCCGCCCAGCCGGATTGGCCGGGTCCGGACCGCAAATGAGGCTTCACAGCGTCCGGTGCGGCCGCTCCCGTACGACGTCCGTCGCCTCCTTGTCCTGCCGGAGCCCCAGGAACCGCGGATGGCGCAGCATGCCGTCGCGGGTCCACTCGGTGAATCCGATCTCCGCCACGAGGACCGGCTCGACCCAGTGGACGCCCTGGTTCGGTACGGGTGTGCTGAACGGCGACGCTGCGGTCTCCAGCGCGTCGAGCCCGTCACGGATCCGGGCCAGCGTCGTGTGGTCGAATCCGGTGCCGACCTTGCCCGCGTAGGTGAAACCGCCGTTGTCGTAGTAGCCGAGGAGCAGCGCGCCGAAGCCGGTTCGCGCCGTCGCGGGTTCCGTGAAGCCGCCGATGACCAGCTCCTGGCCGTTCGCACACTTGAGTTTGAGCCAGTCCGGGGAGCGGCGGCGCTGGTAGCGGCTTTCGGCGCGCTTGGCGATGAGGCCCTCCCAGCCGCGGGTGCAGGCCTCGTCGAGCTGCTGCTGTCCGCCCTGGTTGCGGTGGGGGGTGAAGCGCACGGGCGGGTGGAAGTCGAGAGCGCGCCGCAGCAGGGACTTACGCGTGCGCAGGGGAAGCCTGGTCAGGTCGATCCCGTCCAGCCGGAGCAGATCGAAGACGTAGTAGGTGACGGCGACCCCGCTGGCCCGCGCGCGGCGCGGATCGGTGAGTTGCATACGCTGCTGGAGGCGGGAGAAATCGGTGCGGCCATGGGCGAAGGCGACGACCTCGCCGTCGACGGTGAAGCCGTCGCTCTGCTGCGCTGCGAGTGCTTCGGCGATTTCCGGATAGCTCGCCTGCACCGCGCGGCCGGTGCGGGAGAGCAGCCGTACACGGTCCGTGTCGCGGGTGGCCAGGGCCCGCATCCCGTCGAGCTTGCGCTCGAAGAGCCAGCCGGGTCCGAACTCGCGCCGGTCGGTGAGGACGGCGCGCATCGGATCCGACGCCGACTCGTGAGCTGCCGGTGCCACGCCCAGCAGCCGCTGCTGGGCCTCGGGCAGAGCCCTGAGCAGGTCATTCATCCCGCGCTCCCAGGTCCTCCACGGCGGTCTGCGGCTCCTCGTCCGCGACCTGCTTCAGAGTGCGGCCGCTGCGCACCGAGCGTGCCCGCTGCGGGTCGGGGGCGGGCTTGCCGTCGGCGCGGGCGTCCTTCTTCTTGACCAGCAGCCAGGACTCGCGCTCGCCGGACCCCTCGCCTCCGCGGAAACGAGTGAGTGCGTAGGCGCCGTGCAGTTTGGCCCCGTCGAGACGGAAGGTGGCGTGGCCGTGTTCCAGGGCCTCGGCAAAGGTGCGGCCCTTGTCGTCGGTACTGGATGCCAGGGGCTCGTATGTGCCCTCGTCCCATACGATCACCGTCCCCGCCCCGTACTCGCCCTTGGCGATGACGCCCTCGAAGGTGCGGTACTCCATCGGATGGTCCTCCGTGGGCATCGCAAGTCTTTTGTCGTGCACGTCCGCCGATGGTCCTTTCGGCACGGACCAGGACTTGAGGACCCCGTCCACCTCAAGGCGGAAGTCGAAGTGCATGGACGTCGCCTCGTGGATCTGGACCACGAAGACCGGCCTCCGGCCCGCGTCCGAGCCCTCGCCGCGCGGCTCACTCGTGCGGTCGAAGTGACGCTTCCCCCTGTACGCGGTCAATTTGCCGCTGCGGTCGTCGTTCACGCCTGCTGCCTCCTGCGGGCCGGCTACCGGCTCCCGCTCCCACTGTCGTGCCTCGGGGCAGCGGGCGCACATGCGCCCGCTGCCGGGTACGGGCGCCCCAGTCGCCGGCAGCAGCGGACCCGTCGCACTCCCCGGCGATACACCCTGGGCAACAGCCCGGTTCCGGTGCTGCTCGCGGGCTCACTGGTGCACAGCCATATGGCTTCCGCGGCTCGCCGGGCGCCCGGATCCGTGAGGTCATGGGACAGCCGGCCCGGAGTGCGACCGGGCCAGACGCTGAGGAGGGCACGATGGCAGCCTGCGAGGTATGCGGGAACGACTCCGAGATAGCCTTCGAGGTACGCGCGGCGGATGCCCTTCACACCTTCGACAGCTTCGAATGTGCCGTTCACAGGCTCGCGCCCGTCTGCGACAGCTGCGGATGCCGCGTCCTCGGGGCCGCCCACCGGTCCGGCGGCAGGTTCTACTGCTGCGGCTGTGCCCACTGCGCACACGTCCAGGACCACACCGCACGTCAGGACCACACCGCGGGCACCGGCGACGCCTGAGCGCGCACCGGCCCACGGCACACTCCGCCCCCCGGTGGTACGTCGTCACGCCTTGCGCGCGACCGCACACCACAGGGGCAGGGTGCCGCCCGGAACCTGGGTGGTACCCGCCTGCTCACCGCGCCGTCGCTCAGCTCGGTCGGGTGACGCTCCGCCCCTTGAAGCCGTGAAACGGCCCCGCGCCTCGGCGGGGCCGGACAGCCTGCATCGGTTCACGGACGGTCGCGGAATACCCTGCGGGCCTTGCCCCGTTGGCCGTTGGCGGGTGGGGTGCGGGTCAGGCCTTCGCACCGAACTCCCGGACGAACGTCTCGCAGAAGGCGGGAAGGTCGCCGGGATTACGGCTGGTGATCAGCGTGTTGGGACCTCCGGTGCACACCTTGACCTCTTCGTCGACCCAGGTACCACCCGCGTTGCGGATGTCGGTCTGCAGGCTCGGCCACGAGGTGAGGGTGCGGCCACGCAGTACGTCGGCCTCGATGAGGCTCCAGGGGGCGTGGCAGATCGCGGCGACCGGCCGGCCGTCCTCGAAGAACCCTTTGACGAAGGCGACCGCGCGCTTGTCCATGCGCAGAGCATCAGGGTTCGCCACTCCCCCGGGCAGGACGAGTGCGTCGTAGTCCTGGGAGCGGGCCGTGTCCAGATCGGCGTCGACGGGGAAGGTGTCAGCCTTGTCGAGATGGTTGAACGCCTGGATGGTGCCGGATTCGGTCGACACCAGATGGGGGGTTGATCCGGCGTCGGTGACGGCGTCCCAGGGGTCGGTCAGTTCGACCTGCTCGACGCCTTCCGGTGCTACGAGGAATGCGACCTTCATGGTGCTCGACGTCCTTCCTTGTCGGGATTTCACTGACAGGGTGCTGTCCGGCGCCCAACAGGCGCTGCGGGCACCGGGTACCCGGCGACGGACACCGGAACCGTGTCCTGCGGGAGAGCCGGCGGGCCCCCTGGTGTGGACAGGACCGTAGCGAGGGCCACGCACAGAGCCGGACGGGTGACATGCCCTTCATCGCGAACGAACGGTTCACCTGTCGCTGTGTGAGTCGTCCGTTCCCGCGGCGCCGAAAGGACTCTCGCCGAGTCGGGAAAGCAGATCGGCGGGGTCCCGGTAGACACTTCCGGCACCCGCCCGCTCCAGATCTGCCCGGGGAATCCCGCCGCAGAGCAGGGCTACGGCAGGGACCCCGGCCCGGGAGGCTGCCTCCATGTCCCAGACCGTGTCGCCGACGAACACCGCATGCTTCGCGGGGACCCCGGCCAGCTCCAGCGCGTGCTCGACCGGCTCGGCGGCCGGTTTCCCCTCGGACACGTCGTCGGCGCTCGCCGTGTCCGAGATGGCTTCGTCGGCATCGATGGCACGGCGCAGCGCAGCCAGTTCGGGCCCGCCGGCGGAGGTTGCCAGCACGATTCGCCAGCCCTGACCGGCGAGCGTGCGCAGCAGCTCACCCGCGGCTGAGAACGCGGGCAGCCGCTCGAAGTAAGTGCCGAACAGCGCTTTGTGTGCCGCGCTGATGTCCGCGTCCCTGTCCCGGTCCCGGTCCTTGCCGAGCAGGTGTTCCAGCAGGTCGCCGGAACCGAGCCCCACTGCCCGGTGGATGGCGGGCATCTGCACTGTGTGGCCGGCTTGCCTCAGCGCCTCCCACCACGTCACGACGTGCAGATGGTTGGTATCGACGAGGGTGCCGTCCACGTCGAAGAGTGCTGCTCGGTCCATGGGAACTCCTGCTCTCTGCGGTCCGCGGCATCGTGCTCCGGCAGTACGTCTCAGCGCCCGACGGCTTTACGCAACTGCCGCTTGTTCATCGATGAGCGGCCTTCGATGTTCTTCTTCTTCGCCTCTTCGTAGAGCTGGTCCCTCGTCGGCCCCTGTGAGCCGCTGTGCGAGCGCTCACCGCCACGCCGGGATGCCGACTTCGGGTCACGGACGGAGACCTTGCCGGGCGACTTGGCCTCACCGGAGCGTGCTCGTTCCTTGTTGACGGTACGAGCGGCGATTTCCTCGGCCCTGCCTTCCGGTGTGCCCCGCCTTTCGGCACTCTCCTTCACGTGCTCGTACTGACGCTCGCGCTTGCGGCTGGATCCTGCCGGCATGGCATCTCTCCTCTGCTCGTCATGTGCTCTGCTCTGCGCCTGCCCCCGTCCCGGCACACCTCACACACTCCGTCCGGGAGCGCACAGCGGCAATCCGGGAGACGGCGCCCCTCGCGGTCCGCCCCGTCGCCCACCAGGGGGTGCCTCGGATGCGCGCGAGGGTGCGGGTACGTCAGTCGTGAGCGACCCAACTGCGCAGCATGTCACTGGTGTACTGGATCTCTTCGGCAAGACGGGCTCCCTCGATCACCAGGACGCCGTACGGCTGCCGGGGGTCGCTCAGCGGCAGATTCTCGGCTGCAGCCGCCTCCGCGACCTCCCGGGCGTGTTCCAGGGCTTCTCCCGCGAGCCGCGACAGGCGGTCCGACTGCTGAGGAAGCGTGGCTTCGTCCAGCGTGCTCAACGCGAGCGCAGCTTCGGCAACCGCGTCCAGCAGGCTCGCGTAGCGGCGCAGGAAGTCCCTGTACTCGACGGGGCCCGCGGGCTCCTGCCACTGGTCGAGACTTCTTGTGAGCGATGCCATCTGGTAGAGGGCGCGCTCCAAGGCGGCCAGCACTGCCTCGTATCCGTCGAATACGACGTGCTCCCGATGGCGCCGCAGCAGCCCCCGCGGGTTGTAGTACACACTCTCCCTCGCGGTGTGCAGACCTTCGCGCGCCTGAGTGATCATGCCGCCGGTGTCCGCTGCCTGCTGCCGCCACCGCGTTGTGGCCTCTCCGTCCGGCGCTCCGTCGCGCAGGGCGGACGGGATGTCGCTCGCCAGGCCGTGAAGGGCGCCCGCGAGTACGCGGACGCTGTGTTCGGCGCTTCGGTACCTCATCGGAGGAGCGACAAGGAGGTTCACCGCGGTTCCCACCACGCAGCCGACCACCACGAGCAGCACGATCTGCGCCAACTGGGCGATCCGGGTCGAGGCGTCCGACGCACTGCTGTAGGTGGCGAAAGCGAAGAACGCCGCCGTGGCCACCTGTGGACCCTGCACGCCGAGGAGTGACCAGCGGGCGATCGACAGGGCGACCGCCGCGACGAGGACGAAGGACAGCAGGTCGGGGCCCGCGAGGAAGCCGAGGGCGGCCTGCACCGCCACACCGGCCACCACGGCCCCCACGTAACGCAGCGACTGCACCACGGACTGGTACACCGTGACGTGCATGATGACCACGGCGGAGAACGGCGCGAAGGCGGGGGATGTCGCGTCCATGAGGTAGAAGGAGATCGCCCAGGCCACGGACGCCGCCAGCGTGCTCTTGCCGATGAGCAGCAGGCTGTGCCGTGCGGGGCCTTCCGCGCCGAGGGCGTGACAGCGCCGCCGCAGGCGGCCCAGCAGGCCGTTCTGGTCCGGCCGTGCGCTCCAGCTGTCGGTCAACATCGTTCCTTTCGCGGGCGGCCGGGCGGACATGGTGCGACGCTTGTCCGGTGCACGATCCGCACGGCCAGACCCCAGGTACCCCTCCTCCGGGCGGGCAATCGCAGTGGCCCGGCCACCCCGCCGCTCACCGGCCGGGCGGCTCCGTGCACGTTGACGGGGCGTCCCGGGTGGAACGTGCGAGGGCGCCTTCGGCTCACACGCGTGCCGAGCGGCCCGCGGCAGGAGGAGATGGTCGGTCGTGAACAACCGCAAGACGATGGAGGCCCTGCTCGACGCGCACGGCAGGACGTTCGCCGACGAGGCGGGCATCCGGCTCCGGGACACCCCGCAGCCCCTGTATCAAGTACTGGTGCTCAGCCACCTCCTCAGCGCCCGGATCAGGGCGTCCGTGGCGGTGGCGGCCGCCCGAGCACTGTTCGCGCACGGCATGCGCACACCGCGGCGCATGCTCGAGTCCACGTGGCAGCAGCGTGTGGACGCGCTCGGGGAGGGCGGCTACCGCCGCTACGACGAGCGGACAGCCACCCAGCTCGCCGACGCAGCCGGACTCCTGCTCGACGCGTACGGCGGCGATCTGCGGCGTCTTCGCCGGTCTGCGGACGGGGATCTCGACGCACTGCGGACGGGTCTGCGCCGGACACCCGGCATCGGTCCGACGGGCGCCGACATCTTCCTGCGCGAGGCACAGGCGGTGTGGCCGGAGACCGTTCCGTACCTCGACAAGAAAGCACTGCAGGGTGCGGAGCGGCTGGGGCTGCCGGCCTCACCGGCGAAACTGACGCAGATCGCGAGCCGGACGGAGCGGCGGCACAACGGGCCCGCCGTCCTCGCCGCAGCGCTGGTACGCGCGGCGCTGGACAAGAGTGTCGTGGCGGACGTGCAAGCCGCCGGCTGACACCGGCGGCAGCACGGCCGGGCCGCCCGGCGGTGTCACGGTTTGAGGATGACCTTGGTCCAGCCGGCCACCCGGTCGTCGAACTTGCGGTAGGCCTCGGCCGCTTCGTCCAGCGGCAGCTCGTGGGAGACGATGAAGGACGGCTGGGCCTTTCCGTGGTGGATCAGCCGGCCCAGGTGCCGGTTGTACGCCTTGACGTTGGCCTGGCCGGTGGCGATCCGCTGGCCCTTGAACCAGAACTGCCCGAAGTCGAACGGCATCTTCCCCTGCTTCGCCAGTTCCGTCGGCCCGCCGTCGTCCTGGGGCAGGAAGACCCCGACCACCCCGATGGCTCCAGTGGCCTTCACCGATGCGACGAGATCGTTCATCGTCGATTCAGGTGACTCGCTGCCCTGCGGATCGTGTGCCTGATAGCCGACGCACTCACATCCCTTGTCGGCGCCGCCGTCGGTGAGCTCCATGATCTGCTCGACGTGGTCGCCGTTGCTGTCGTCGATCGCGATGGCGCCCGCCTGCTCGGCCAGCCGCAGCCGATCGGGATGGCGGTCGACGACGAGTACCTGGGCTGCTCCGCGCAGGTTCGCCGAGTACGCGGCCATCAGACCGACGGGTCCACCGCCGTAGACCACGACCGACTCCCCCGGTGACACGTCGGCGAGCTGCGTCGCGTGGTAGCCGGTCGGGAAGATGTCGGCCAGCATCACATAGTCGTTCTCCTTCTCCACCGCGTCCTCGGGCAGCACGAGGCAGTTGAAGTCGCCCCACGGGACGCGAAGGAATTCGGCCTGCCCGCCCGCGTATGTGCCCATGGCGGCGAAGCCGTACGCGCCACCGGGTGTGTCGGAGTCCACGGAGAGACAGAAGCCCGTCAGCCCACGTTCGCAGTTGGCGCAGAATCCGCAGCCGATGTTGAACGGCAGGCAGACCCGGTCGCCGGTCTTGATCCGGTCGACACCGCTGCCGACCTCGACCACCACGCCGAGGTTCTCGTGGCCGAGCACCCGGCCGGTCTCCATCGGGGTCCGGCCCTCGTACATGTGCAGGTCGGAACCGCAGATGTTGGTGGACGTGATCTTGACCAGAACATCCGTCGGCCGTTCGATCCTCGCGTCCGGAACGTCCTTCACTGCGACGTCGCGGGGACCTTGGTACACCAGCGCCTTCATGTCCGACTCACCGTTCTTCCTGTCGTACTGCCGTTCCGGATGCTGTGGAGGTGCCGGAAGCCGCTCAGCCGGTCCATGGCCATCGGGTGAGCGAGCTCCTGATCAACGCCTGCCCCGAGCGGCGCCGCTGTCACACCGCGCGGCGAGAACGGCAGCACTCCGTGTGGAGCAGACGGAGGAACGGCGATTCCGCACGGCGGGCCGGCCCATGACCGCCTGAGAGCATCGAAGGATGACAACTCATCCGCACATCCGGGCGCTGGTGGTCGACTGTCACGATCCCGAGCGGCTGGCGGCGTTCTGGTCCCAACTGCTCGGCACGCCCATCGTGGCGCGGACAGGCCCGTACGTGTGGCTCAGCGGGCGCGACGGCCCCACCCTGGGCTTCCAGCCAGTCACCGAGCCGAAGCCGGGGAAGAACCGCATCCATTTCGACCTGGCCACCGCCGACCCGGCCGCCGAACAGCGGCGGATCGAGGCGCTCGGCGGGGAGCGCCTCGCCCAGTACAGCGAGGGAGGGTTCCTGGTGATGGCCGACCCCGAGGGCAACGAGTTCTGTGTCATCCCGCCGGGCCCGCTCGACATGGACGCGAGCGGCCATGTCGGTTACCTGGACGGCTGAACACGTACTCGACGGCTAACACGTACTGGCGGCCGAGCAGAGAGCCGCGGCCCCGGACGGCGCGTGCCCCGGCAGCGTATCGAACTGTTTGAAGTCCGACATCTGCGGCAACACCACTTTCCATGCGGTCACTGTCATCACTGATCACCAAGCTCGTCCTCCCCGTGCCCGGCGGAGTCCGGACGGAGGGGCCGGCGGCCCGTGCCCAGGGTTTTCTGCTGAAGTCCCTCGACGCGCTGGGCGAGGCCGAACGGCTCGACGCGGCCGTCGGACCGGTACAGCGTGCGGTACGCGCGCTTCCCCTGGGGGACGTCCGCGACGTACTGCACGGGCGGCAGATCGGGCATCCGGCCCACCCGGCCCTGGTTCACCTGCCGATGGGCGCGTGGATCTCGGCAGCGGTGCTGGACGCCGTGCCCGGCGGGGGGCGCGGCGCACGGCTCCTGATCGGCGTAGGAATTCTGTCGGCCGCACCGACGGCGCTGACCGGCTGGGTGGACTGGGCGGAACAGCACGAGCAGCAGATGCGTACCGGTCTGGTGCATGCCGCATCGAATGCCGTGGCTGTCGGCCTGTACACGGGTTCCTGGGTGGCCCGCGGACGCGGCCGGACGGCTCTCGGCAAGGCCCTCGGGCTGGCTGGGCTCGCAGCGGTGAGTGCCGGCGGGATGATCGGCGGGCACCTCGCCTTCCGGATGGGCGTCGGCGCGAACAAGGCCGAGCCTGTGCCCCATCTCCTGGCCCCGGAGTGGCAGACGCTGGGGAGGGTGGAGGAGTTCCCGGTAGGTGAAGGAGTACGCCGGGAGCTGGGCGAAGTACCCGTGCTGGTGGTCCGGGAAGCGGGCGGCGAAATCCATGTGCTGGCGGACCGGTGCAGTCACTCCTCGGGCCCTTTGTCGGAGGGCGCAGTCGCGGACGGATGTGTGGAGTGTCCCTGGCACGGCAGCGTGTTCCGGCTTTCGGACGGCTGGAACGTGCGCGGTCCGGCAACTGCCCCGCAGCCGTCGTTCGACTCCCGCGTGAGCGACGACGGAACGGTGGAGGTACGGCTTCCGGGCGCCGGCTGACCCCCTCCGTACGCCACCGGCCATGTGCGGCGGGTGGGGTCCGCACGGGACAACGCTCCATGGCAGCGGCTGGGCACGGGCCATAGCCTGGCCCCACGCTTCAGCTGGGAATCCCCGTGATCGGCGTCTCCGACCTCCCCCGGGCCGTGGGCTTCTGGACGTCCGCCCTGGATCTGGTCACTTCGGGCGAGTGGGAAAGTGAGACGTGGCGGACGCTTCACCACGCTGACGGGTCCGGCCGTGCCCTGGGCCTGATGCGCAGTGAATCGCCGCCCCCGCCCCGTCCACGGATCCACCTGGACCTGTTCACGGAGACCACAGCCGAGCAGGAGACCGAAGTGGAACGGCTCGTCGCGCTGGGCGCGGAGAGGGTCGACTGGGATCTGTACCCGCCGGAACCGGACTTCGTCGTGCTGGCTGACCCGGACGGCAACATCTTCTGCGTGGTGGACCTCAGCGTGGCGCGCAGCGGCTGAACGTGCCCCTGGAGAGTCCGCTGCCCCGGTCGGCCCCCGAGCGTTGATCATGCCCGTGGCGGCCGGAGCGGTCTTGGGTGTCACTGACGGGTACTGCCGGTGTCCCGCGCCTCGCAGCGCTGAGGTCACTTGTCCCCGGAGCGCTCCTCGTCCCTGAGTCTGCGCTCCGCCGTCGCCGTGTGACGGGCGAAAGCCGGAAGTACGAACCAGCACAGCACGAACCAGAGCACCATGAGAGCGACCAGCCATACCGCGAGTGCGTTGTTCCCCGCCACTCGCAGGACGAGCAGCAGCGCCGACGCCATTGTGCACAGCAGTAGTACCAGGCCGAGGAGGGTGAGCCGGGAGGCCCAGGCCACGGTCTGTGGTTTCATCCGGTGTCCGGTCGACAGGCGGTGGAAGGACACCGGGCCGATGAGCACCCCGACGGTGGCCGCGCCCAGAACTACCGTCACCGTGTAGATGGCCGTGTCGGCGCTCGACAGTGTGGTGAACCGTTGCTGGAAGACGACGGTGAGCAGGAATCCGAACAGGATCTGCACGCCGGTCTGAGCCACCCGCAGTTCCTGGAGCTGCTCGCCCCAGAGACGGTCGGCGCGTTCCTCGACCGTCTCGTCGCGTCCGCCGACGCCCTCCCGCCTGTCAGCCGGTTCTCGGCCCTCGGTTTTCCGCATTGGGCGCCGCCCCTCCGAGCTCGATCGACATCGCCGTTCGCGACCCCGGCGCCGAGGTTTCCGCCGGCCGGCGGAGCAGCGGCCCCGATTCACCACATCGTCGCGGTCCGCAACCCCTGGCGGACGGCGACACACCAGCGTTCTCCCCCCGTGCGGGGGCAAGGCGCCGGCCACGACGGTGTCCGCCCGCGCCGGAGCACCCAGCCGTGACGATCACGTCGTTCGCGGCTGGGCGCTCATCGGATGGAGGGAGGCCGGGTGTGAAGTGCCGAAGCGGCGGAGTGAGAGTCCCACGGCGCCCGGCGTACTTACGACTTGGCCGAATGGCGTCCCAGGGCGAAGGCCGCGCCGCAGACGCCGACGACTCCAGCGGCAGCGCCCGACACGATGGCCTTGCGGTGCTTGACGACTGTCCAGGTCGTCGCCACCGCAGAAGTGGCCTTGTCAGCCGTGGACATGAGGGCCTGCTGCCCGCTCTCGACCGTCGAGATGAGGGCCTGCTGCCCGCTCTCGACACCCTGCGCGGCGGCCTCGCTGACCCGCGTGGCGGCCTCCCCTGCCGACCGCACGCTCGACTTGGCAGCAGACCCGGCGTTCTGCGTCGAGGCCTTCGCCTTGGATGTCGACGCCTTCGCCTTCGACGCGGAGCGGGCCGAGCTCTGCTTGGCGCTGCTTCCTGCGGCTGCGGCCTTCTTACCGGCAGTGCCGGCGGTTCGTCCGGCGGAATTCTTGCTTGCTTCAGTCATGTCATCCGTGTTGCCGCAAGAGCGCCTGTGAAACACCATCGGTGTGCCTCAGGAACCGTTGCCCGGAAGAAGTGAACCCAGTGGGCCGAGGTCCAGATTGAGGTCGTCCATGGTGAGTCCGTAACGCTCGCACAGTTCGGTCATACGGTCCTGCAGAATCATCAGGGTCAGGCCGATGCGCTCTTCCTGATCATCATTCAGGTCACCCTGGTCCACCCGGTGCAGGGCGGTGCGCTCCATCAGCTGGCGCAGCAACTCCACGATCGTGAGGACCAGTTTCATGAGATCACGCTCCACGGTCTCCGGATCGGTCCGCAGGCGACGTGCCATCTCACTGTGGTTCGACCCGTCCTCCGGCCCCGCTGGAACAAGGTCGAAGGCGTGCGCGGCGGCCTGGGTGAGGTCGTCCAACCTCAGGTCTGCTGAATCCCGTTGCGGGGTGTCGGCCGTCATTGCGCTCCTCACCATGGTGCCGGTTCGTCGGATGTGATCGAGCGGATGACCGCCCGCAGGTTGATGTGCACCAGCTCCACGTCCGCGATGGACAGAACGAGGTCCCCGGTGAGAACGGCGCCGCCGTTCAGGAGCCGGTCCAGGAGATCGACGAGGGCGACCTGCCTGCCCCCCAGAGAATCGCCGTCGTCGAATCCGGCGCTCTGCAGTCCGCCGCTCACTGAGACCCGCCCCCACTGGCCTCAGGAGGGGTCGCGAAGGAGTACGGGGCCCATGGCCCGGTGATTTCGATCCGCACGCCGTCGACGTCATCCGCGAGGCCGGCCATCGACCTGCAGAACTCCTCGACCCGGTCCGCAGGCACCAGATACGCCTCGTTCGCCACGTTTTCACCGGCGGAGCCGGCCAGTTCACCCTGCTGCGGGCGGTGCACCACTCGGGCGCGCGCCAGAGCGTTCGCCCGGCCGGCCGCGTCGGCGGCCAGAGACCCCGCGGCGCGGTAGGCATCCTGATGGCTGCGCTTCTGCGCCCTGCGCCGCTGCAGATAGGCCCGGCCTGGGCTTTCGGCGACAGCTGCTGGGTCCGGAGCATCCGCGCCTGCACCCACGGCGGACGTCTGCTGCGGGTCGGCATAGACCTTCACACCGAGCTCGACATGGCCTTCGAGCCACGACAGCAACTCGGCGAAGTCCTGCTGCCGCTCCTGGAGCATCGACTGCACCCGGGTGTCGTCCAGGTAGACGGTTGCCAGGCGCATCGGCAGCACTGTCGCGCTCCGGTAGGCCGCATCAACCACCGTGTGGTGCGTACGGGCCATGTTCTCCAGCCGGTCCAGATTCTCCATCTGGGCCTTCAGGCCCTCGGAGCTGAAGGCATCCTCCGGTACGGAGGACACCACGGCGGAGAGGCCGTGGGCGGACACCGTTCGCAGGGGACCGCCGTCCAGGCCGCCGGCCGACGCGTCGAGCGTCATGCCGGCCGGACCGACGGCGTAGACGTACGAGATACCGGCCGTGTGCTCGGGGGCGTGAGCACTCACTGTTGCTTCCTCTCTTCGTCCGCCTTCTCGGCCGACCGGTCCGTGGCTCCCGCCGGGAGCCCCGCAGCCGCCCGCAGTTCGGCGAGTTCTGCCTTGAGACGGTCGTTCTCCAGTGCCAGCTGTTCGCTCGGCGGCACGCGGGCACCCGACACCTCCTGCGGTGAACGGGCTTTGGAGGAGAGGGACGGGTCGTGCTCCCACCAGTCGATACCCATCTCCTTCGCCTTGTCCACGGAGGCGACGAGCAGCCGGAGCTTGATGGTGAGCAACTCGATGTCAAGAAGGTTGATCTTGATATCGCCGGCTATGACGATGCCCTTGTCCAGGACGCGTTCCAGGATGTCGGCCAGGTTGGCGGATGATCCTTGCTGGCCGTACGGGGACGCCCCGGAGGAGGTCCCCATACGGCCTGCCAGTGAATCGGACACGGTATTCAGCCTTGTCTGTGCTGTCGGCTCATGTCAGCGACTGGCCGATGCGGTGCGGCGCGGGGCACGTCGGGCGGGACGGTCGTCTTCCTCTTCCTCTTCGTCCTCATCCTGCTGGACCTCCTCGCCCCGGGGGTCGTCCTCGTCGGGGAGGTCCTCCTCGTCCTCGTCCTCGTACTCCTCCTCGTCGGCGTACTCCTCATCGGCGTCCTCGGGGGCGTCCGCTTCCTCATCGCCGGCGTCCTCCTCGGACTCGCCCTCAGCAGGCTCGTCCTCGTCGGGTCCGTTGGAGTCCTCCGCGCTCTCGGCGTCGTCCTCCTGGTCCCCGTCCGCCTCGCGGGCCTCCGCCTCTTCCTGCTCGACGGCGTCGTCGTGTTCCAGGACGACCTCGCCGTCCCGGATCTCACCCCGCCAGCCATCAGTGGCCTCACCGCGCATCATGATGAACTTGCGGTAGAGCTTGAGGTCGAGCCGGGCCCGCCGGCCCTGGGCGCGCCAGATGTTGCCGGTCTTCTCGAAGAGACCCTTGGGGAAGTACTCCAGAACCAGCAGAACCCGCGTCAGGTTGTCGGTGATGCGATGGAAGGTCACCACACCCTTGACGGTGCCCTTCGCGCCCTCCGTCGTCCAGGTGATCCGCTCGTCCGGCACCTGCTCCGTGACGTTCGCCTTCCAGCTGCGCGTGGACTTGGCGACCTTCACCTTCCAGTTGCTGCTGGTGTCGTCGGCCTTCTCGACGCTGACGACGCCCTTGGCGAAGGTGCTGAACTCCTGGAACTGCGTCCACTGGTCGTACGCCTCGCGCAGGGGAACACCGACATCGATGTCCTCGGAGATCGTCACGCTCTTGGATTTGCCACCACCGCCCTTGCGGCCCTTACCGAACATTCCCTTGACCTTGTCCTTGAGGGCGTCCTTGAGATGGGAGGTGCCTGCGCTGAGTGCTGCCTGCGCGGGAGACTTGCCCTCACTGAGGGCCTGTCCGCCCTTCGCCAGGCTGCTCGCGAGGCCACCTGCCCCCTCTCCCGGGGTGGCGAGCTTGCTGACACTCTCCCCGAGCTTGTGCCCGAGATTCGTGACGGTGTGCTCGGCCCGTGCGCGCAGATAGTTCTGCAGCTCTTCCTTGAGCCGGTCAGTGGCAGGGTTGTCCGCCACTTCCTGCTTCAGCTTGCCGAAGGCGGAGTCACTCATCGTTGCCCCCGCTCTTCTTCGCGGAGCGAGTCCGGGTGCTGCTTCCACCGCTGCTGGAGGCTGTCTTCTTGCGCGACGCGGAGGCCGCCTTGCGTGCGCCGCCCGATGCGGTCCTGCGCGCCCCGGAGGATGCCTTGCCGGCGGTCGAACGGGCGGGCTTCGACGCCCTGCGCTGCGGGCGCTCCTCCTCTTCGCCGTCGTCCTCGTCGCCCTCGTCGTCCTGGCCGGCGTCGTCCCGGACGTCGGGCTCGTCGTCCGCATCGGCGTCGCGGGCCTTCTTGCCCCGCGGGCCGTCCGGGTCGTCCAGTCCCAGTGTCCGCTCGTGCAGTGAGTCGGCGAGGCCTGTCGCGCGCTTGGTGAGAGCAGAGGTGGCAGCCGACTTCGTGGCCTCCACCAGCTCCTTGCGGACCTGGGAGTTGAGGCTGCCGAGAACCGGCGAGTCCGCGACCATCCTGCCCAGCTGTGCCGGATCCAGGCTGAGCTTCTTACCGGCCAGGAACATGCCCAGACCGATTGCCAGTTTCGCCTTCTTGGTACGCCCCAGCAGGTATCCACCCACCAGAGCCACGCCTATCTTCCCGTTGCATTTCATCGCTCGTACACCTCGTTCTCCCTGATGTCAGGGGTTGGATCGCAGACGCCGCTGGTTGGCCTCGAGCCATTCGAGCCGGTCGAGCAACTCGTCCTCACGACGGTCGAACTCGTCCTCGCCGATACCGCCACTGAGCAACTCCTTCTCCAGGGCTGCCAGTTCTTGGCGTACGGGCTCGGGGTCGTAGTACTCCTGTTCCGCTGTGAGCATCACTTGGTCAATGACCCATGCTGTTCCGCGCACAGGAGCCAGCGGCAGAGTGAGGATGTTCGTTATGAGGCCCATGACGGGGTCCTCCACCCGGGTAGTTCGCTCGCGGGATCAGACGAAGCTGTAGGGCGGCAGCGGCCCGTTGAGGGAGACGGTGTAGGCGTCGCCCCTCTTCTCGGCCTCCTCGTGAACCGCCTGCGAGAATGCGGCGCTCTCCTCGCGCTTGACGAGGAAGGAGACGTTCACGAAGTGCGACTTGGTCGGCTCGCCGAGCGAGACGCGCACCGCGGCCGGCGTCAGACGCGCCACGATCTCCTTGCTCTCGCGCTCCTCGCGGGCCTGCACCTCGTTGGAGATCAGTTCACCGAGCGCCATCATGTCGCCCTGCTGACCCGGATTCCGGCGGGTGCGTTCGTTGAGAGCGCGCACCTCTTCGGATTCGGAGACGATTTCCAGCAGGAGGTCCTGCTCGTCACGTGCAATCTTCAGGTTGTACTCGAGGCATCCGTCGACTTCACCGAGGCGTTCGGCATAGTTCTCACGCTGCTGCTCGAGTACGGCGTGCACCTGGTCGTCGTCGGGGCCCACAAGACCGAATCGCATCGGCAGGGCGGCACCATCTGCGAGCAGCCCCTCCAGCACGGTTTGATGGGCGACAAGATCGCGGCGCTTGGCCCTCAGGTCCTCGGGCGCGTCGCTGACGACCGCGCTGAGATGCTTGGTCCTGACCACACGCAGTTCCGACGCCGGCTCGCCGACGCCGACGGCGTCGTCAAGGCGCAACGGGTGGTCGGCTGCGGTGATCGCGTAAATGTAAGTGGACACGAACTACTCCTCTCGGCGGCTTGAACTACGACGGCTGCTCGAAGTGGACTTGCGCGCCGGGCGCTCTTCCTTCTCCTCCGACTTGCCGCCCTGGAGGGACTCGCTGAACGCTTCGACGGCGCCCGTCAGTGCGCCTTTCGACTTCCCTTTGGCGCCGCTCTCGGTCGCCTCCCCGACCAGGTCGGTGAGCTGGCTCGGGGCCTTCCGGCCGGATTCCAGGTCCAGCCGGTTGCACGCCTCTGCGAAACGCAGGTACGTGTCGACACTGGCGACCACTACACGAACGTCGATCTTGAGTATTTCGATGCCGACGAGGGAAACACGAACGAAGGCGTCAATGACGAGACCTCGATCAAGTATGAGCTCCAGGACATCGTAGAGATTTCCCGAGCCTCCACTGCCACTGCTCGATGCACTGCTCTGCTGAACAACACTCATGGTGAAACTCCTTTCCGATGGAGCCGAGGCAAACTCACCGCGGCCGGACCGGATTTGTTATCAGCGGTCGATCTGGCCCTTCGCATACCGGCGAACTCGCTCGTACCCCAAGAGCTGACCCTGTGCGTCGAGCGAGACACGGTACGTGGCCATAACGCTGGCGGTGTCCGGTACCTTTTCGATCTCCGTCACCTCCACATCCGCCGACCAGCCGTCTTCTGTGGCCTTCACTGCGGACACGGAGCTGGGTTCGCGCTGCAACATCTGCGCCAGCTGCTCAGCGGCTCGCTGCATTGCAGTGGAGATGTCAAGACGCTCCGGGCTGCCTTTGCTGTTCTGGCTCTCCGTCGTTGCCATGATCCCGCCCGTCGTACGTCTTCTTGTGGACTCCGGTGGACTTCGGCTGAAGTCCGGTACGCCGTTCGTTCACGGCTGGTGAACGCGTGCCCTTGGGTTGCGAACCTATTCATGTCAGGGACGGAACTTCCGGATTACATCCGGCAGGGACCAATCCGACGCACTCCCGGCACCGAATTTGCAGGGGGATCCGTACGCACGGCCTGCAATTGCATTGCGGTACTGATCGGGTTCAGCGCCAGGCCGGCCCGCCCCGTGAGCCCGAGAGCGCAGGCGCCGGCCTCGGACTCACGGCAGTACGGCCGTACCACTCCGGTCGAGTGGTACGGCCGTATGGCGAACGCCACAGTTTGGCGAGGGATGCTCCCTGCCCTCTGTCCCCTACGGGCCCGGCTCGGTGGCGGGGCCGCGCGGGGCCGTGCTCACCGAGGAGGCTTCGAGGCCACGAGAGCGAACGAGTGCCCGGCGGGATCGGCGTACATACGCACGTCGTGCCGGCCTCCGTTGTCCTTGGTGTCCAGCGGCCGCGCGCCGAGGCCGATCGCCTCGCGTTCGGCCTCGTCCATGTCCTCCTGGGACACGAGGATGCGCAGATGCGCCTGCGAGGCGTCATCGGGCCTCGGCCAGCTCGGCGGAGCGTAGCCGTGGTCCCTGTGGACCGCGAGATGGACACCGTCGTTCCCGATGATCTCCATGACATCCGGGTCGGACCCCATGCGCGTTTCCGCTCCGAGCAACTCGGCGTAGAACTCGGCGAGTTCCGCGTGTTCGGAACAGTCGAGAACAAGCACGGTCTCTTTCGGAACTGCCATGGCCCCCCTGCTTTCGGTCTCCCGCGCTTCCTTGTCCGGCTGGGGAAGCGCCTACCCCCGCCGGTAACCGGCACACCCGGCCCACGGAGTGAGGTCTCGGATGAGCCGACTCTGCCGTGTGCCTCAGAGCGAAGGCAGCCCGGCGCCGCCTGCCGGACGCGCGGCAGACCTGGACGCGAGGAGCTGAGGTGCCGTGCGTCCGTGCAGCAGGACGCCCAGTTCGGTACGGGAGCGGACGCCGGCCTTGCGGTAGATCCGGGTGAGGTTGGCCTCCACGGTCTTCACCGCCAGGAACAGGCTGGTGGCGATCTCGCGGTTGGTCGCACCCGACGTGACCATGGTGGCTACCCGGTATTCCGTGGCGGTCAGCGCGTGAATGATCCCGCCTTCCGGGTTCTCGCCGGCATCACACCTCTCCAGCCGGGCGAGTTCGGCGGTCGCCTGATGCAGCCAGGCGTGTGCCCCGCACTCCCGGAACACCGTGGCAGCCTGCTGCCACGCGGTGGCGGCCGGAGTCGTACGGCGACGGCGTCGTTCGACGGCGCCAAGGGCGAGCAGGTCCCGGCCGTATTCGATGCGCAAGCCGTGCCCGCGGTGGCAGTCGGCAGCCTGGCGCAGTACGGAGACCGCCTGCCGCGCGCCGTCCCTGCCGGTGGCCGCAGCACCCTGCAACGCCTCGGCGCGGCGCAGCGATGCGGCCACCCCGCCGCGGCCCAGCCGTTCGGCTGCGGCGAGCGCCGCGCCGGTCAGGGCCGCGGCCCGGGTGTACTCACCGACGGCGACCAGCGCCTCCGCGAGGTCGACGGCCCAGGGAACAGCCAGCGGGTCGACGATGCCGCGCCGCTCGGCGATCTCGCGTGCCCTCTCCAGGCTCTCGACCGCACCCGCGGGGTCCTGCGACCGGAGCTGCACATGTCCGAGCGAACACAGGGCCAGCGGTAAAAAGATCTGATCGTGCCTGGCCAGGGAGGTCCGGACGCCCTCACGGGCCAGCGCGGCCGCCCGCGTCAGGTCACCGCCCGCCGCCTCGGCAAGTGCGACGCTGTGGAGCACCGGACCGTGGCAGACACCGATCTCGCGGCTGAGACGGGTGACCTCGTCGGCCGACGTGAGGGCTGCCGCACTGCGGCCGGCCCGCAGATCCACGTCGATCAGGGCACAGAGCAGGAAGATCACGTCCTCCACCGTGCCGCTGTCCCTGGCGCGCTGGAGCAGGGACGCCAGCTCGGCAGCGGCCTCGCCGTGCCGGTCCGCGAACAGGTCCAGTCTCGCTTTGATGGCCCGCGGGCCGTTGTGACCACCGGAGAGACCGCTGTCCTGGGGCATCGAAAGCGCTCGCGCCAGTGGCTGCCGGGCGTCGCCGCGTCCGAGCACGGCGGCGGTGAACGCCTCCAGGGACAGCGCCATGAGCTCCGTCGTACGGTCCTGGGCACGGCACGCGAGCCCTGCGGCACGCGCTGCCTCGACCCGGGCCAGTGAGGTCTCACCGTCCGTGATGTGCGCCCGAAGTGCGCGTGCGTAGTGCAGTTGCGCGTGCAGCCCCAGGTCGTCACCGGCGCTCACCAGCATCTCGTCGAAGATATACGCCGTCTCGTGGAGGTCCTGATTGGAGGCGTGGATGACGAGGACGCAGGCCTGGACTCGCTGCGCGGGTGACGCCCTGCCGGACAGGACGCGGCGTGCCAGCTCCCGGGTGAGTTCGTAGTCGGCCGCGTCGTACGCCAGTTGGGCACCGGTCAGGGTGCGCTCGGCGACCAGTGCGCCGCGGTCGGCCGGGGTCCGTGCGACGGCCAGCCTGCCCAGTAGCGCGGCCGTCCCGGTCGCTCCGCGGCGGCGCGCCTGCTCCGCGCCTGCCGCGAGGGCCGAGGCGAGTTGCCCATCCGGCCCCGAGGTCGCCAGCGCGATATGCCGTACCCGCTCCACCGGGTCGGTCTCCGTCCCCGCCAGCAACGCGTGCGCCGCCCGGCGTTCGGCGGCGCAGCTCTGGAGGGCGGCGGCGACCATCGGGTGCGTGAAGGACAACAACTCGCCCTTGACGGTGAGCAGTCCGGCCCGGCACGCCGATGCGACCGCCCGGTCGACGTCACCCTCGTGCACCGCCTGGCCTGGGAGACACGGCGCGAGGGCCCTCCCCCGCTCCCGGTCCCGGCCGGGGTCCGCGGGAGAGCCGACTGCCCGGCGCAGACGCCGGAGCGTGGGCCGGGCGGCGACGGCCGTCAGCAGAAGCACCCACCGGGTGGCCGGATCGAGCTCGCCGAGGGGCCCGCCCACCAGGGCCCGCAGCTGTCCGGTGAGCGGCAGGGGCTCCTCCCTGACGGGCAGTTCAGGCAGGGTGGCCACGGCGCGAGTGAGTTCCAGGGCGAACAGCGGGTTCCCGGCGCTGACCTCGTACACGGCACGCAGCAGCCAGTGCGGCAGCCCCGGGTGGCCCGGCAGCACCGCGAGTTCCGGGAAGGACAGTGGCGGCAGCAGAACCTCTCGGGCCGCTGCCGGGCAGAGTGCGGGGCCGGCCACGGGCGCGGTGCCGGGCATGGTCGTCTCGGTCACGAGTATCCGCACGTGTGCCGGGTCGAGGCGCCGGACGGCGAAAGCAAGGAGCCGGGCGCTCGCGCGGTCCACCTGGTGCGCGGCGTCGATCACCAGCACGACCTGACGTGTGGCGCCGAGTGTCCCCAGCATGGACAGTACGGCGAGGCGCAGCGCGACGGGATCGGGGCCCTTCGGAGGTGTCTCCTGCCGGCGCAGTGCCTGGCGCAGGGCCGAGAGCTGGGGCTCCGGCAGGACGAGGAGCCGGTCGTCGGTGACCTTACGGAAGAGGTCGGCGAGTGCCGAATGGTCCAGCTCGCTCTCGGCATCCTCCGGTCCGGTGAACAGCACCAGGTCGCCGTGTTCGCGGCGCCGCCCGGCGAATGACCGGGCGACGAAGCTCTTGCCGATGCCGACGGGACCGTGCAGCAGGGCGCCTCCGTGCGTCGCGAGTTCGGCGTCGAGCCGCTCCAGCACGTCGCTGCGTTCCCCTTGCGCGGCGTTGAACATGCGTCCCCATCTCGCCGGGAGCACCGGCGATGTCAGCGACCGCCGCTGTCCATTCCCTGCCGGTGGTGAATGGTGACGCGCACGGCATCGGCAGTCAAGAGGTGTGGACCGCGGCCTTCCGCTCGTTGCGGGGGAACCCCTTGTTCTCCGTCGCAAGGGGTGCCGCGCGGGTTCCGGGACTCCTACGGTCCAGACGTTTCAGTCACATCCCACCTCCACCCCCACGCAAGGAGTGACGATGGCTCTGCGGAAACGCGGCACCCCGCCGGACCCTGCCGCTTCGGCTCCGGTCTCCGGACGCCGCAGCCGGAACCTCTTCCCGGCGGGCCTTGCTGCCGTCGGACTGCTCATACCGTGCGCCGCGAGCGCCACGGCCGCCGATCACAGTCCGCCGTCCGGATCGGCTGCCGGTCGGCTCGACTTCAGCGAACTGACCCAGACCCAGGACGAGTGGTGCTGGGACGCCACCGGTCTGTCCATCGCCCAGTTCCTCGGCTACGGCAGCGGCGTGAACCAGAACACCTTCTGCGACTACGCCCGCGGCCTCCCCGCCGGGTCCCCCTGCCCGAACCAGCCCGGTGAACTCACCGACGTGCAGAACGGCTGGTCCGGGACCGGTATGAGCGACGTCGGACAGGTCACAGGACCGGCTTCCTTCAACACCGTGGCGCAGTCGGTCGACGCCGGCTCCCCCGTCGAGGTCGGCATCTACTGGACCGCGGGTGGCGGGCACGCCAACGTCCTGTACGGGTACGACGCGAGCAGCCAGTCACTGATGTACGCCGACCCGTGGCCCACCAACCCGAGGTACGGCGAGATGGATTACAACTCCTACGTCAGCAACTCCCAGTTCCAGTGGGGCCAGTCACTCTACGGCGAGAGCTGAGGCGCACGATGACCCACCGCGAATCGCACCCCCGCACCCGTTCCCGGCTGCTCGCTGTCTCGGTCGCGGCGGCAGCCCTGGCACTGGCCTCGGGCACCGCCTCCGCCGCGTCCGGCCCAGCCTCCGTGCCCGGACCGTCGAAAGCCGACCTGGCAGGTGCCGCGTCGGTGGCATCCGGTCCGCAGGCAGTCGACAGCCTGTCCACGTTCTTCGCCCATCTCGACACCCGGGCCGCCGGCGGCACCGGCCTGGTGCCGCACGCCGAGAAGGCCCCGGCCGCCGCGTCGGCCGCTGAGCATCCCCGCCTCTCCAGTACGGCCCAAGCGGTATTCGTTCTCAATCCCGCTTTCGTCAAGGGCAGTTCGGCCGGGGCGCCGGTCGCACGGTTCGCTTTCGCGGCCGTCGGTGCGACCTCGGCCAAGGGCAGGGAAGCGAGCGTCTGGGTGGGCAGGAACCAGCACACCGGGCGCTGGTCCGTCATCAACAGGATCTCCGGCTCGGACGAGGCCGCCTACCCGCAGCGGGGCAGAGGCGACCTGGTCTTCTCCGAACCGCAGACGGATTCCTGGTACCGCGTCCACGGCAGCCGTGTCCTGCCGCTGAACAACTCGGCACGCCACGAGGTCGGCGCGGCCGGTGCCTCACTGTCCGCCTACCAGAAGCTCGTGCACGGCCGGTACGCCGACAAGATGCCGGGGTCGGCCTATCAGAAGGCGGGCAAGCTGGGCGGGTTTCCGACCGGGGCATCGGCGGCGCCCACCGGGGACCGCGCCCCGTCGGGCACATCGGCCGAACTCGCGGGCGGCGGCCTCGCGGCGGCCATCGTCTGCGCCGGCGCCTGGCTGCTCCACCGGAGGCGCCGGACCGCCGGCTGACCGGGCTACGGGCTGACCGCTGCCCGGAGCCGGTCCCACGGCACGGCGCGAAAGGGCGGAGGGCACCTCGACACGGGTGCCCTCCGTTTCCGACTCCCCCGAGCCCGAAGGCGGGCGGCCCCCGGCGCGGACCGTGGCCGCGCGACGACGGGCGGCGCGGCCGATGGCCGCCCGGGTGGACGGCGGGCAGGCGCCACCGGCGCCCCTGCGTACGGGTGTACGACGACGTTTGTCCCTCCGGGGCGGGGTACTGGTGTTGTTTCCTGTACGCGAGGGCTCGGCCCCTGCCCCATCCGAGAGGAACAGCGTGATCAAGGTCGAACGTGTCATCCAGCTGGCTCATTCCCCGGAAGAAGTCATCTCCTACCTGGCTGATTTCTCCAGGACCGAAAGCTGGGACCCGGGCACGGTGAGCTGCCGGCGTGTCGGCTCCGGCCCCCTGGTGGTGGGCGCACAGTGGCAGAACGTCTCGGAGTTCCGGGGGCGGCGGACCGAGCTGCGCTACACGCTGACGCAGCGGGACGCAGACCGGCTGGTGTTCACCGGCCGCAACAAGACGGCTACGTCCACCGACGATCTGAGCGTCGAGGCGCAGGGCGAGGGCACGCGGCTGACGTACCGCGCGCGAATCGCCTTTCACGGAGTCGCGCGCTTCGCGACGCCGTTCCTGAAGGGTGAGTTCGAGCGGCTGGGCGACGAGGTGTCCGAGCGGCTGCCGACCGCGCTGGACCGCGACCTGGGCTCAGCGTCACGCTGAGAGGTACGGCTGTCGCGTCAATCCGACGCCGGTCCGGGTTCCGGCAGTTGCAGCGGGAGCGCCTCGGCGTCGTACCGGGTGCCCGCTGCCAGCGCCCGAGTAAGTACGGAACGGTCGGTGACGCGGTCGGCACGGACGACGATGTCGGCTCCGGCGGGCGTGAGCAGTGACCGGCTGAAGACGATGACGGCCCACGCGTCGTCCTCGCCCATCTCCCGCACCTCCCACACACTAGTCAGCGCCACCAGCAGGCCTCTGCCCCGCCAGCGGTAGACCGTGCCGGGGCGGGAGGTCAGCCGGGTGTCCGTACCCGGGATACGGCGTGACCTGCCGCGCGCCCGGTACCCCACCTCGTCCCGCATCCTGGGCGCATCCGGGCCCCCGCCGGGCAGCGGTGTGTAGGTGAATGTGGGCTCGGTGCGCTTTCCCCCGAGCCACATGGGAAACGACGAACACACGATCTGCCACGTTCCGGCAAGCCGTTCCGGATTCGCATCGACGTGATCCATGGCAGGGAGCCTACGTCCCCGCCATCTCGGTGCCGCGAGCCGCGGAACCGGCGTCCGGCCCTTCCCGCTCGTGTGTGACAGCGCCCGGCATGCCGCAACTGTCTGTAGGGTTCGCCGACATGCACAGCGTACGGGTGGTGTTGATCGGCGGTACATCGAACACCGGGAAGTCGACGGTTGCCCAAGTGGTGGCGGAGACACTGGGGTTCGCGTACCGGTCGACCGACGGACTGGCACGTCACCCCGGGCGGCCCTGGCGGACGCCGGAGCGGCAGGTGCCGACGCACGTGGCGGAGCATTACCGGTCGCTCACGGTCGACGAGCTGATCGCGTCTGTTCTCGACCACTACGAACGGCTGTGGCCCCGTGTTCAGGAGCTGATCACGGACGCCGCGGCCGGCCGGGGCAGCGGTGCGGGCCTGGTCCTGGAGGGGTCGGGGCTGTGGCCCGCATGGGTCGCGGGCCTGACGACCCCTCGGACGGCCGCCGTGTGGCTCACCGCGGCGGACACCGTGATCCGCACCCGGATCCACGAGGCGGGCCGCTACGCGGGCGCCTCGGGCGGGGAACGGCACCTGATGGACAAATTCCTGGCTCGTACCGTGCGCTGTCAGACGCTCATGCTGGACGACGTCAACGGCCTGGGCCTCGACCGGATCGACGCGGGAGACGGCCGGTCCGTCGAGGATCTTGCCGGGGCGGTACTCGCGGCAGCCGACACGCAGTACGCGGTCGGGCGGTCGTCCGCCGGGTGAGGACCCACGGGCGAGCCGGTCCGGCGGCGATGTGACGTCCGGACGCCGGCATTCCCCCAGTCGGATCGGAGCCGCCCGGCCCAGCAGTCCACTTGACGGCACTGCCGATGCCTTCGTCCGCGGCTGCCGTGCCATATGCGCACGACCTGCCTGACAGGCACTGGCCTGATGACGGAGACCATGGCTGGGCCGGCACAGCCTTCTCCGGTTCGCAGTGCACTCCGTTCTCAGCCGGGTCTCACTGCGCGGTGATCCGGAGGATGCCCGTGACCGTGCCCTGCAGGTAGGCGCCGTCCGGTGCCACGGTCCCGGCCATTTGCAGTGTGTCGTACAGGGCCCCGATTCCGAGCAGTTTGCTGCGGAGGACCCGCCCCGTGGACGGGTCGATCTCCGCATACCGGTACGGGTCGAGCAAGCTGGTCCCTGTGGTACCGGGGATGACCGGATCGCGCAGCACCGTGTGCAGTTTCCCGTCCGCCGTGGACAGTTTCGGTACGGCTGCCGAGCGCACCTTGTTGTCCCAGACGAGGTCGCAGCCCGATCCGTCGGCGCGGACGTCCACCCGGCTGAGCCCTCCCGCGAAGGGCGCGGAGGCGGGCACGCTGTCGCCCGCGCCTTCGGGCACGGCGGGATAGGGATAGCCGTAGGTGCCGGCGACGAAGACGCTCCGGCCCGCCCCGATCGGGGAGTTCTCGCTGCCGGGGCCGTGGGAGGCGAGGAGCACAGGGACCGAGCACACGTTCTCACCGGTCGATGTGCGGTAGACCTTCAGCGCGACCGCGGAGTCGGCGTTGTCGACGATCGTGACGTAGTCAGTGCCGTCGGTGGGTCCGAAGAACGTGGGTGTGGAGCCACTGCCCCAGCTCAGCATGCCGGGTTTCCGTGCCTGGCCCCGGTCGTACGCCTGCCTCCAGGCGACCGTCGGCGTGCCGTCGGCGGACGCCCTGAGCAGGTAGGTGGCGTGCGTGGTGGTCACCGCCGTGCCTTGCGGGGCGGTCGAGATGCTGTTGGCGATCCGCTCGCCTGCGGGGAGCCTGACGGACCGCACCGTCCCGCTGGTGTCGTCCGCGGTACCGACCACGCCACCGCCGGTGGCGAACCAGACACGCCCCTGCCAGTCCGGCGAGAGGCCCGTGACGGCGTCGTCCCCGGGCACGGCCGAGGCCAGCGAGAGACTCCTGTCGACGGTCAGCCGCCATGTGCCGGAGGCGTCACGGTGGTGCCCTATGCGCAGCAGCGAGCGGCTGCCGTCGACGACGACGAGTCGGTTCAGGTTGTCGATGTAGGCGTATACGCCACCGAGCAGTGAGCCCTTGGTGAGGGCGAGCGTGGTGAGCGAGGCACCGGTGTGCGGATCGAGGAGATGCACCGTGGGCACCTGGCCGAGGATGGGCGTGCACAGGGCCACGGGGTAGTCGTCGGACCCGACCAGCACGGTGGGGCACGCGGACAGCAGCCCGTTCCGCTCGGACGAAAGGTTTCCGGCGCCCGGACCGGCGAGCGGGGTGGTGTCGGACGAGCCCGTGTCGCCGTGCATGGTGGCGGTTCCCGGTGGCCCCGCGTACGGGTTGGCCGGAGGTACGGGTGTGTAGGGCGCGGCAGGGGCGGCGGCGGCAGGCATACCGGACACCAGCAGGGCCGCTGCGGCGAGCAGGGCGGCCTGCAGCGTGGGACGCCGGACGCCGGAACGTCTCGCGCGGGCACGCCGGACGGTCAAAGGCACGGGTGTCTCCATTCGGTCGGCCCGCTCGACGCGAACCGGAAGAAGCGCGGGCGAGGCGGATTCCCTCCGCTCCCCGAGTGGAGCCAATCATCTGCGCGGCCCCGCCGGCAGACCATGCACGGAGGATGAAGAACGTGTGACAGCGGACTTCGGGTGAGCGGCCCGGCGCATGAGGTACCGCCGCACGGCGGTTGTGCGGCGAGACGGCCGCATTCGGAGCGGGTGAGCCCGCCGGCGGCCGCTCCCCACGTAAACTCACCGGGGGATCACGGGCAGTACCCCTGCTCCTGACACTGATCGCTCTGCTGGAGGTTCCGCCCGATGACATCGTCCGTGGGTATCAAGGACGTCGCCCGCGCCGCCGGGGTCTCCGTGGGGACGGTCTCGAACGTCATCAACCGCCCGGATGCCGTCGCGGAAGCCACCCGGGCCCGCGTCCTGTCGGCCATCAAGAACCTCGGTTACGTCCGCAGCGAGTCCGCGCGGCAGCTGCGCGCAGGGGACAGCCGCATGATGGGCCTGCTCGTCCTCGACATGGGCAACCCGTTCTTCGTGGACGTGGCGCGCGGCGCCGAGCGGACCGCGCGTGCGGCCGGACTCGGTGTGATGGTGTGCAACAGCGCCCAGAGCCCCGCCGAGGAGGCCGAGTATCTGTCCCTCTTCGCCGAACAGCGGGTGCGGGGACTGCTCCTCACCCCTGCCGACGCGACGGGCCGCAACATCGAGGGCTTCCGCCGCCACGGCATCCCGTTCGTCCTGGTCGACCGGGTGTCCGAGGGCACGTCGGAGTGCTCGGTCTCGGTCGACGACGTCGCCGGCGGAGCCCTCGCCGTGCGCCACCTCGTCGCCGAGGGCCACCGCAGCATCGCCTATGTGAGCGGCCCGCCCGCGCTCAAGCAGGTCGAGGACCGCCGGGCCGGCGCACTCCAGGCCCTCGCCGAAGCCGGCCTGCCGGCCGCAGCGCTGCACGAACTGCCCAGCCGGCGCCTCGATGTGACGGCGGGCCGTGACGCCGGTGCCCGGCTTCTGGGCCTCACCGACCGGCCCACCGCGGTGGTCTGCGCCAACGACCTGCTCGCGCTCGGTGTCCTCCAGGAGATGTACGCGGCCGGGGTACGGGTCCCCGAGGACGTGGCGATCGTCGGCTACGACGACATCGAGTTCGCGGCTGCCGCTGCCGTCCCGCTCACCTCCGTACGGCAGCCCGCCGTCACCATGGGCGCCATCGCCGGTGACCTCCTCCTGGCGGAGATCGACGCGATGGACGGCGAGGGCCACGAGCACCGGCGAGTGGTGCTCCAGCCGGAACTCATCGTGCGCCGCTCCAGCCTGCGCCCGCACTGACGGCTACGGACGGCGACATCAGCCGCCCAGCAGCACCACCTCCAGCGTGCGCGGACCGTGCACCCCCTCGACCCGGTCCAGCTCGATGTCGCTCGTGGCCGACGGGCCGGAGATCCAGGTCTGCGGACGTGCCGGGTCGAGGCGTTCGAGCGCCACCGGGACCGACGTGACGACCTGGTCCGGGACCCGTACGACACAGATGTGGTGGTCGGGGACGAGAGTGATCCTGCGCCTCCCCTGGTCCGGTCCGCCGTCCAGGACGAGCGTGCCGGTCTCGGCGATCGCGACCGCGCAGCCGGTGACGACGCTGTCCGTACGGTCGAGCCGCGCCGGGGTGTCCGCTGCGAGGTCCCGGACGCGGACCGGGCCCGCGCCGGGCAGCCACCCGGGCGGCAGACCGGGCGGCACCAGAACCGTCCGCGAGCCGTTCGCGGCGAGCAGCCGGCTCAGCAGGTCCGGCAGCTCTCCCGCCTCCGTACGGTGTACGACCGCCCGGTAGTCGGCCAGGTTCCGGGCGAGCAGTTCCACGGTCTGTCCGCAGGTGCGCTCACCGTGCTCGCGCAGATAGCCCCGGGTGACGGCCCTCTCGTACGGCTCCGGCGGCTGCTGTCCGCCGGACCCCGTGCCCAGCGCCCGCCGTACCCGGCCCAGGACCACGTCCCTGCTGCTCATACCGTGCCCTCCCCGCCGGTCTTCCCTCGCTGAGTGCGCTGCCACCAGTCCCTGAACGGCTCCCCCGGCAGCTGCGGCAGGTCCCGGGTCCCGCTCCACGCACGGCCGGGTCCCGGCAGCTTCCGAGGATGGAACCGGCGGGTACGCGAGGCGGCCCGCTGGCCGGCCCGGAGCACTCCGGGCCGGCTGAAGGCCCAGCGTGCCGCCCGCATCGCGGCCCGCTCGGCGGTGTGCCCCTTGGCGGGCCGTACTGTCACCTTCGCACCGTCGCGGGTGGCATCACCGCCCTGCACGACGCGCTCCCGCAGATGAACGAGGACCTCGGGGATGTCGATGGCGACAGGGCACACCTCGTAACAGGCCCCGCAGAGACTGGACGCGTACGGCAGCGACGCGTCGATCTCGCTTGTGGTTCCGCGCAGTTGGGGGCTGAGAATGGCACCGATCGGGCCGGGGTAGACGGAGCCGTAGGCATGTCCGCCGGCCCGCTCGTACACCGGGCACACGTTGAGACACGCCGAACAGCGAATGCAGCGCAGAGCCTGACGGCCGACCTCGTCGGCGAGGGTGTCCGTGCGGCCGTTGTCGAGGAGTACCAGGTGGAAGACGCGCGGCCCGTCCGCCTCGGCGGAGCCGTTGGTGCCGGTCCACATCGAGGTGTACGGGTTCATGCGCTCGGCAGTCGACGAGCGGGGCAGCGTCTGGAGGAAGACCTCCAGGTCGCGCCAGGACGGCACGGTCTTCTCGATCCCGACGACCGAGATCAGTGTCTCGGGCAGCGTGAGGCACATCCGGCCGTTGCCCTCGGACTCCACGACGACCAGCGTGCCGGTCTCGGCGACCATGAAGTTGGCGCCCGAGATTCCGACCTTCGCGCGAAGGAATTTCTCACGGAGATGGAGCCGCGCGGCCTCGGCCAGTTCGGCGGGCGTGTCGGTGAGGCCTTCGGGGGCCGGGCGCCCCCACTCGCCCATCTCCCGCTCGAAGATGTCGCGGATCTCGCCGCGGTTGCGGTGGATGGCCGGTACGAGAAGGTGCGACGGCCGGTCCTTGCCGAGCTGCACGATGAGTTCGGCCAGGTCGGTCTCATAGGCATGGATGCCCTCGGCCTCCAGCGCTTCGTTCAGCCCGATCTCCTGGGTGGCCATCGACTTGACCTTGACGACCTCGGTCTCGCCGGTCTCCCGCACCAGACCTGTCACGATCCGGTTGGCCTCCTCCGCGTCGGCCGCCCAGTGCACCTGACCGCCGGCCGCCGTGACCGACTTCTCCAACTGCTCCAGGTAGGTGTCGAGGTGGCGGAGCGTATGGTCCTTGATCTGCTTTCCCGCCTCGCGGAGCTCCGCCCAGTCCGCGAGTTCACCGACCGCCTGGGCGCGCTTGTCGCGGATGGTGTGGGTGGCGTGCCGCAGATTGGCGCGCAGCGTCGGGTTGCCGACGGCCTCGCGCGCGGCGTCAGGGAACGCGGGCATGCCCACGAAGGTGCCGCTCATATCAGGGGCTCCTCTTCCGTGCTCGCGAGTATCTCGGCGATGTGGACTGGACGTATCCGCGTACGCAGCCGGGTCATGGTGCCGCCGATGTGCATCAGACAGGAGTTGTCCGCGGCGCACAGGATTTCCGCACCGGTCGACTCCGCGCTGCGCACCTTGTCGTGCCCCATCGCGGCCGACACCGCGGAGTTCTTCACGGCGAAGGTGCCGCCGAACCCGCAGCACTCGTCGGCGCCGGGCAGTTCCACGAGGTCGAGGCCGCTGACGGCTTCGAGCAGCCTGCGCGGCCGGTCACCGAGACCGAGGGAGCGCAGGCCGTGGCAGGTCGGGTGGTAGGTCACCCGGTGCGGGTAGTGGGCGCCGACGTCCGTCACACCGAGCACATCCACCAGGAACTCGGTGAGCTCGTACGTCTTCGGTACCACCGGCGCGAGCACCGCTGCGAGGTCCGCACCACGGCCCTCGGCCCGGGATCGTGAGCCCATACGCGGATACAGCTCGCGCACCATGGCTCCGCACGACCCCGAGGGGGTCACGATCGCGTCGTACTCACCGAACACCTCGGCGAAGTGCCGGGCGAGCGGCTCGGCCTCGTGGCGGTATCCCGTGTTGTAGTGCGCCTGCCCGCAACAGGTCTGGCCCATCGGGAAGTCGACGTCCACACCCAGACGGGTCAGCAGTCTCACCACCGCGCGGCCCGTGTCCGGATAGAGGGTGTCGTTGACACATGTCAGAAAGAGCGCCACACGCATCGCAGCCCCATTGCTTCGGTCGTCGGACGGGTTGCTGTACATCACCGGCCGTGCACCCGGCGCTCGGCGGCACACCACGCAGTGGCGTTGCCCCGTGGTTCGTAACGCACCAACGGCTGGGTGCGGGCCAGGAGTTCACGCATCGCGGCCCGGTCGCCGAGCAGGCCGTACGCGCGCGCCTGGACGAGAGCGTTACCGAGGGCGGCCGCCTCGGCGGGGCCCGCCACGACGGGGAGGCCGCACGCGTCGGCGGTCAGCTGGCACAGCAGCGCGTTGCGGGCCCCGCCTCCGACGATGTGCACCACATCGACGGGATGGCCGGCGAGCCGTACGGCCGCGCCGATCGTACGGCGGTGCGCGAGGGCCAGTGAGTCGAGGATGCAGCGGACCATCTCGGCATGGGTGCCCGGCACGGGCTGCCCGGTAGCCCGGCAGGCGCCGGCGATCCGCTCGGGCATCCGGCCCGGCGCGAGGAACATGGTGTCACCCGCGTCGACGACGGATCTCAGCGGCGGCACGTCGGCCGCGTCCCGCAGCAGCGGGGCGAGGTCCGGGCCACCCCACGCACGCAGGCACTCCTGGAGCAGCCACAGGCCCATGATGTTGCGGAGGTAGCGGACGGTGCCGTCGAGGCCGAGTTCGTTGGTGAAGTTGGCGGCCCGGCTCGCCTCGCTCAGGACGGGCGCGTCCAGTTCCAGACCGGCGAGCGACCAGGTGCCGGTGCAGATGTACGCGAAGCGCTCCGTCGTGGCGGGCACCGCGGCCACGGCGGACGCGGTGTCGTGGGAGGCGACAGCGGTCACCGGAACAGGCCCGGTCAGGCCGGTCTCCTCCAGGACGTGCGGCAGCAACCGACCCGCCGGGTCGCCGGGCCGGCGCAGTGGCGCGAACATCCCGAGGCCGATGCCCAGCCGCTCGGCGATGCCGTGGGCCCAGTCACCGGTACGCGGATCGATCAGCTGTGTGGTGGAGGCGTTGGTCAGCTCGGTGCCCGGCCGGCCGGTGAGCCAGTAGGACAGCAGGTCCGGGATGAGCAACAGGCTTTCAGCCGAGTCGAGTTGTGCGGTGCCCTGCGCGGCCACCAGCTGGTAGACCGTGTTGAAGGGGGCGTACTGCAGCCCCGTCGCCGCGTACAGCTCGGCGGCCGGCACCTTCTGCCACACCTGCTCCGCCACGCCGTCCGTACGGCTGTCGCGGTAGTGCACCGGGTTGCCGAGCAGCGCCCCGTCCCCGTCGAGCAACCCGTAGTCGACGGCCCAGCTGTCGATGCCGACGGATGCCACCTGACCGGCAGCCCGGAGCCCGTCGAGTACGCCCGCGTACAGCGACAGCACATCCCAGTGCAGGGTGTCGCCCGTGCGCACGGGCCGGTTGGGAAAGCGGTGGGCCTCGGTCAGGTCCAGCACGTCCGGGCCGGCCCGGACGGTCATCACGCGCCCGGTGGAGGCGCCGAGGTCGACAGCGGCGAAGGTCTGGGAGTCGGTGGGTGGCACGGGGTCCTCGCGGAGGGCTTGTCGGGTGCGGGACGGCGGCCGCGCGGTGCGGTGCGCGGCCGCCGTGACATGGGGTGGGTACGGGTCAGCGCAGGAACGCCGCCGCGACGCCCGCGTCCACTGGGATGTGCAGACCTGTGGTGTGGGTCAGATCCCCGCCGGTCAGGGCGAACACCGCGTTCGCCACGTGCTCCGGCAGCACCTCGCGCTTGAGGATGGTGCGCTTGGCGTAGAACTCGCCGAGCTTCTCCTCCTCGATCCCGTACGTCGCCGCGCGCTGCGCGCCCCAGCCGCCGGCGAAGATCCCGGAGCCGCGCACCACGCCGTCCGGGTTGACACCGTTCACGCGAATACCGTGTTCGCCCAACTCGGCTGCCAGGAGCCTGACTTGGTGCGCCTGGTCGGCCTTCGTCGCGGAGTACGCGATGTTGTTCGGGCCGGCGAACACCGCGTTCTTGGAGGCGATGTAGACGATGTCACCGCCGAGGGACTGCGCCTGCATCACCCGGGCAGCCTCACGCGACACGAGGAAGGAACCACGCGCCATGATGTCGTGCTGCAGGTCCCAGTCCCGCGCCGTCGTCTCGAGGAGCGGCTTGGAGATGGAGATGCCCGCGTTGTTGACCACCAGGTCGACGCCGCCGAAGGCCAGCGCGGCGGCCTTGAACGCCTCGGCGATCTGATCCTCGGACGTCACGTCCACGGTCACGGCGACCGCCTTGTCGGCGCCGCCCAGTTCACCCGCCACGGCAGCGGCGTTGTCACCGTTCAGATCGGCGACCACCACACACGCGCCCTCCGCCACCAGGCGATGCGCGATCGCCTTGCCGATGCCGCTGCCCGCCCCCGTCACCAGGGCCACCCGCGTCGCCAGCGGCTTGGGCTTCGGCATGCGCCGGAGCTTCGCCTCCTCCAGCTCCCAGTACTCGATGCGGAACTTCTCGGACTCCTCGATCGGCGCGTACGTCGAGACGGCCTCGGCTCCGCGCATCACGTTGATCGCGTTGACGTAGAACTCGCCCGCCACCCGTGCCGTCTGCTTGTCCTTGCCGAAGGAGAACATCCCCACCCCGGGCACCAGCACGATCGCCGGATCGGCTCCGCGCATGGCGGGCGAGCCGGGCTCCGCATGCCGGTCGTAGTAGGCGGCGTACTCCTCCCGGTACCCGGCGTGCAGTTCCCTGAGCCTGGCGATGGCCTCGTCGGGCGACACGCTGGGAGGCAGGTCCAGGACCAGCGGCCTGACCTTCGTACGGAGGAAGTGGTCCGGACACGAGGTACCGAGCGCCGCCAGACGGGGGTGCTCGGCGCTGGCGAGGAAGTCGAGGACGGTCTCGGAGTCGTTGAAGTGGCCCACCTGAGGCCGGTCCTGGGAGGCCAGTCCCCTGATCGCCGGGGCCAGTTCCGCGGCCCGTTCCCTGCGCTGAGCGGCACCCAGGGCCGCGTACCCCTCGACCACGGGGCCGAAGGGCTCGGCCTTGCCGTGCTGGGCGAGGAACGTCTCCGCCGTACGGATGATGTGCAGTGCGTTCTGCTCGCACTCGTCCGCCGTGGCACCCCACGCGGTGATGCCATGGCCCCCCAGCACACAGCCGATCGCCTGCGGGTTGGCCTCCTTGACGGCCGCGATGTCCAGCCCGAGCTGGAAACCGGGGCGCCGCCACGGCACCCACACCACACGCGCGCCGAAGCACTCGGCGGTCAGCTTCTCGCCGTCCGCGGCGCAGGCGAGGGCGATCCCCGAGTCGGGGTGGAGGTGGTCGACGTGGGCGGCGTCCACCAGGCCGTGCATCGCGGTGTCGATGGACGGCGCGGCACCGCCCTTGCCGTGCAGGCAGTAGTCGAACGCGGCGACCATCTCGTCCTCGCGCTCCACACCGGGATATACGTCCCTGAGCGCCCTGAGCCTGTCCAGGCGCAGAACGGCGAGTCCGTCGGCAGTGAGCGTGCCGAGGTCTCCCCCCGAGCCCTTGACCCACATCAGCTCGACATCGCCGCCGGTCACCGGGTCGGTGCCGGGCCCCTTCGCGGAGGTGTTTCCGCCCGCGTAGTTGGTGTTGCGCGGGTCGGCACCGAGCCGGTGCGAGCGGGCCAGCAGTTCTTGGGAAGGGGTGGCGGAGGCCATGAGCAAGTCCTTATGAGGTGAGGGATGTGGGTGTGAACGGGGGGTCAGGCGCCCCAGCCCGCCTGCCGGCCTCCGGCACGCTCCGCGACGATGCGCTCGGCCCAGCCGGAACGGTGGTAGGCGGCGACGGGGTCGGGTGCGAGGCCCTGTTCCTCGCGGACCTCGGCGAGCAGCGGCCTTACGTCGGTGTTGTAGGCATCCATCAGCACGGCGTTCGCGGCGAGCACATCGCCGGAGCGCTGCGCGGCGGACAGCAGACCGTCATCCACGAGGAGCGCCTTGGCCGTGGCCTCCTGGACGTTCATCACCGACCGGATGACCGCCGGGATCTTCGCCTCGATGTTGTGGCACTGATCGAGCATGAAAGCGATGCCGGCGTCCAGGCCGCCGCCGCGCCGCACCTCGTACATGATCCGGAACAGCTGGAAGGGGTCGGCCGCCCCCGCCATCAGGTCGTCGTCGGCGAAGAAACGGGAGTTGAAGTCGAACGCGCCGAGCTTCCCCTCACGCAGCAGGAGCGCGACGATGAACTCGATGTTGGTGCCCGGCGCGTGGTGGCCCGTGTCCACACACACCTTCGCCTTGTCGCCGAGCTTGAGGCAGTGCGCGTACGACGTGCCCCAGTCCGGCACGTCGGTCGCGTAGAAGGCGGGCTCGAAGAACTTGTACTCCAGGACCATCCGCTGGTCCTCGCCGAGCCGCTCGTACACCGCCCGGAGCGCATCGGCCAACCGGTCCTGCCGGGCACGGATGTCGTCCTGGCCGGGGTAGTTGGTGCCGTCCGAGAACCACAGCTTCAGATCGCGCGAGCCGGTCTCGTCCATGATGTCGACGCATTCCAGGAGATGACCGAGCGCCTTGCGGCGCACGGCCGGGTCCGGGTTGGTGACACTGCCCAGCTTGTAGTCGTCGTCCTGGAAGACGTTGGAGTTGACCGTGCCGAGCTTCACTCCGCGCTCCGCGGCGTACTTGGCGAGGTCCTGGTAGCCGTCCGGCCCTTCGACCCTGTCCCACGGGATGTGCAGCGCCACCGTGGGCGCCACCCCGGTGAACTCGTGCACTTTCGCGGCGTCGTCCAGCTTTTCGCGCGGAGTGCACGGGACGCCGGCCTGGGTGAACACCTTGAAACGGGTACCCGAGTTTCCGTAGGCCCAGGACGGGGTCTCGATCGCCTGCCGCTTCAGGACCGCCTTGGCCGCCGCCGTCCGTGCGTCGTGTGCTGTGGGCTCGGTCATTTCTCTCCCGGTGTGGATCATCATCGTAATGAAACGATTCAATATGTGACGCTAGAGCGCCTGCGCAGGCCTGTCAACAGCCGTGCACGCTCTCGTTCAGGCCGCGGCCCGCTCCGCTTCGAGCTGGTCGAGGGACTTGCCTGTGGTATTCGGCATGAACAGCCCGATGATGCCGCCCACCAGCAGACAGAAGGTGAGAAAACCGGCGACCGGAGTGATCCCGGTCTTGGCCAGGGTCGGCACGAAGAAGGACCAGATGCCGAGGAAGATCCGGGCCACACCGAAGGAGATGCCCTGCGCGGTGCCGCGCAGGGTGGTCGGGAACAGCTCCTGGCTGACGGTCTTGTAGAAGCCCTCGCCCGCCATGGTCTGGCCGATGCCGAAGAGGACCACGTTGAAGATGATCGTCGAGATAGTGAAGGGAAGCACGAGGAAGAGACCGTACGCCGCTATCTGCATCACCGAACCGGTGATCCACATCGCCCTGCGGTACTTGTGGCCCTTGTCCGCGAGGCGCATATAGATGGCGACCGTGCCGACGATGGCCAGCGCGAAGCTCGCGCACGACAGCAGCACACTGGTGCCCTGGCTGCCGGCGCCCAGCGTCTTGACCATGTACGGGGTGAAGACACCGTTCGTCCCGGCGGCGAGGTTCCAGAACAGGTAGATGCCACCGGAGTAGAACAGCGCCCGCAGGTTCGGGCCGCTGAGCAGGTCCCGGACCCTGGCCTTCGCCACCTTGCCGGACTGCGACGCCTTCTTCCACGCCACGGACTCCGTCATGCCCCGGCGCAGCGCGTAGGTGACGAGCGCGACCACGAACAGTTGCAGGAAGACGATCCGGATGCCGAGCAGCCCGAGCCCGGACACCGCCCACGCCAGCAGGAGCACGACGACCGGGCCGAGGTTCCAGGTGACCTGGGTGAGACCCATCAGCCTGCCGCGCGCCTTCGCCGGGGAGAACTCACCGACCAGGGCGAGCGACGTGGGGACGTCCGCGCCGACCGCGAGGCCGACGACGAACGTACCCAGGAACAGCATGAGCGGGTTGACCGCGAAAGCGATGAGCAGCACCGCGCCCGCGTAGACGAGCAGGTCGTACTGGTAGATCCGCTTGCGCCCGAGCTTGTCTCCGAGCCGGCCGCCGATGAAGGCGCCGATGGCCGCCCCGACGGCGTTCGGGCCGATGGCCGTCAGAGTGCCCACCGCGTCACTCGACAGGCCCATCCTGTCCTGGAAGAGCGACAGTCCCGAGCCGAGGGCGACGATCGAGCCGGCGTCCAGATAGGAGGCCATGCCGGCCAGGGCGGTCCACTTCCACTGCTGCCTGGTGACGACGCCGTCCTCGGCAGCGGCCGTGGTGTCCTGTGCAGTCTCCACAGACGTCACGATGCTCCTTTGTCCTGTTGATCGGGCAGGGGGAGGACAGCCGGACAGATTCCGGCTGCCAGTATGAGGGGGATGCACATCCACACGTGCGGGCCTGCGGCCCGCCTGCCCGCTGAACGCGGACGGTCCGGTCTCCCGGGTCGTGGAGCACTGATTGAAACGACTCAAACATGACCTGTGCAGGAGAAGCCCGTCAAGACATTCAGGCGTAACTATTCAGCCATCCGCACGTTACGTCGACCTCCCCCCGGGACAAAGCGCAGGCAAACGGCACACAGAGGCTCCACGCCGGGGTTGACTGCCACTTCCGGACGCACGTACCTTCGCCAGGATTGAATTGAATCCTTTCAATCCGTGCCCCTGTGTGGCACCGGAGAGGAGCTGCCCGTGCACCGCGTCTGCTTCCTGTTGAAGGTCCGTCAGGACCGGCTCGACGCTTACCGTGAACGGCATGCCGACGTCTGGCCGGAGATGCTCACGGCGCTCGCTGAGGCCGGCTGGCACAACTACTCGCTCTTCCTACGCCAGGACGGCCTCCTCGTCGGCTATCTGGAGACCGAGGACTTCGCCGCGGCGCAGGCCGCGATGGCGGCGACCGATGTCAATGCCCGCTGGCAGGCCGACATGGCGGACTACTTCGAGGAGCTGGACGGCAGCGGGCCCGACGAAGCGATGCGGCCGCTCACCGAGGTCTTCCACCTGGCGTGACCCGACGCGCGCATGCGGCCGGGGCAACCTGGGGGCCGCCGGGCCTCAGCTCCACGGGCCTCCGCCGGAGAGAGCTCCGGCAGAGGCCCGTGGCAGCGCACCATCTCAGCGTCGGCGCCGGCGTACCGTCACGTCGTGGGTACCGCCGGACAGTCCGGACAGGATGACTCGCCCCGGTTCCGCACGGGCCCCGTGGGAGCGCGCCGCCCCGTCCCACGCGCGGGTCCCGTCGACCCGGACCGTGCATCCGCCGTCGGGCACCGGCACCACGACCTCCCCCACTTCCCCGGCCGGCGCCCCGACCTTGAGGTCGAAGCCACCGTGCGCACGCGTCCGCCACGACACCCGGATCACGCCGGAAGGCGTTGTCAACTGGCCCTCGGCACGGCTCAGTCCACCCGGCCGGGGCGCTACGCGGTAGCCCGCGCCGCCATCGGGTGACGGCGTGATGCCGAGCAGGTAGTAGGTCAGCGCTGACGTCGGACCCGTCGACCAGCCGTGGGACGCGCTCATGTAGGAACCGCTGTAGTCGGATGTGCCGTCGGTGCGGTAGCCCTCCCAGAACGTACTCGCGGTGCCATGAGGGGCGTTCAGCATGAAGCCCCACTCACGGCGGATCAGCTCCAGAGCGGTGTCGTCACGGCCCGCCGCGAAGTGGGCGTGCACCTCCATACCGCCGGGGAACGGATGGACCGATTCGGCGCTCTTCTCGGGGGTGGGCGCCCCGACCTTGGTCCAGCGTTCCGCCAGCGCCCGGCTGACGGTCGCCGCCCGTCCGTCGCCGGTCGCCAGGCCGAACCACACGGCGAGTGCGTTGCCGTCCTGCGGGTGCAGCGCCGCGCCGTCGCCCGTGGGCTTGTCCCGGTACAGGCCCGCCGACTCGTCCCAGTAGCCGCCGGCGTCGACCGCTCGCTTCAGCCTCCCGGCGTGCTGTGTGCTGGTGGCCGCGGTACCGGCGTCCCCCATCGCCGTGGCGAGCGGGGCTGCCACGACCAGCGCCCGGTACATGACCGCGTTCGCTTCCAGGTTCTTGCCGTCGGCGTCGGTACGGGCCCAGTCGGCGGTGGCGGTCACCGCCAGCAGGCCGTCGTCGTCGATCTTCGCCACCGCGTAGGCGAGTGCCTTGCGGTAGGCGCCGTAGACCGTGCGCATCCAGTCGAGGTCGCCGGAGAGCTGGACGTAGGCGGCCGTCCCGATCAGCGTCCACAGATGGTAGGCGTCCGAGTTGCCCACGGAGTTGACGGCCGGGCCCGCGTAGGGGAGCGCCCCGGTTGCCGGGTCCTGGTGGTTGTAGAGCGTCTGCAGGGCGTTGCGTACGGTGCCGAGGTCGCCCAGCGAAACATGGTCCGTCAGCACGGAGATGCCCAGGTCGCCGGGCCACACCGTACGGTCCCGCTTGGCGCCGTCCACCAGTACGGTGTCGCCCGACTCGCCGACCCGGCCGGAGTTGTCCCAGCCGGCTGCCGGTGGTCCCCAGACCCTCCCCTGGTCGCCCGCGACGATGTTCGTCTGCACCGTGTAGGCGCCCGCGTACCAGATGCGGTTCAGCAGCTCGTCGTCGCAGTGGAAGTAGTTCGGGTAGGCGCGCAGGTCGGAGGCGTTCGGCGCGAAGGTGATGCGTACCGTCACGTCGGTGAGCACCACCGCTCCGGCCGTCTCGTTGACCACGGTGAGGTAGCGGAACCCGCCCCGCAGCATTCCGGCCGGACCGGCGGCGGCCTCCGCCGGGGCTCCCGCGACCGGTGTGTCCTTCGCGGTGTCCACCGTGCCGCCGGGAGACACCGCGTAGCGCACAGCCGGCTCGTCGTTGCTGCCTCCGTTGGAACCGTCGCTCGCCGACGGGCTGACGTAGGTGGAGAGTTCGCTGTAGGTGAGTCCGACGACCTGGTCGTTGTCGCTGCCCGCCGCGAAGGCGACGGTGACGAATCCCCCGACCTCCTTGCCGAAGTCCAGGGTGACGGACGATCCCGTGCCGGTCAGGCGTGCGGCGCCCCCGCCGTGGCCGGACGAGAGGGAACCCGTGTTCTCTGCCGTGCCTGTGGTCGCGTACACGGCGACCGGACGCACCGTACGGCCGGCCGGGGACAGATTGTGGGCATCCCACGGCCCGGCCGGGGCCTTGCGGTACGCCTGCCCGGCAGTGGCTCTGACCGGAGTGACTGGAGTGGCCGGGGTCGCCGTCCCACCGGATGCGGTGTCCGGACCGGCCGGCGGCGAGGCCGCCTCGGCGGAGGTGGTGGGCAGCGCTCCCGCCGCCGCGACGACCGCTGCGATCCCGCTCGTGAGGAAGGCGCGCCGATGCGGGCCCTGGCCCGACGTGTGATGCATGAAGATCCTTAGAACGTGAGAGGACGTACCTGTGCCGTGGGTCCCGCAGGCGCGGCTCGTCCGCGGGCGCGCCGCTGCCCGGGGGCCCGGCCCGGCCGGGCCCGCTGTGTCTCAGGGTCCTTGCACTATGAGCCCGGTGAGGCCGCGTGGGCCGGTCCCCCGCATCGCGAGGCGCCGGAGAGTCCAGGAGGGGGGTCTCCCCCCACCCCTGGCCATCAATGCCTTGGGGAGGAGCCACCCGGGCTTTTCGGCAACGCCGCGAGACGCGGCACCGGTCCACGCGACCGAGCGAGCACAGTGCAAGGACCCCTCAGTGCTCGCGGACGAGAGTGAGCCGGTGGGTGCCGTGCGCGAGTCCGGTGACGGTCACCCGGTCACCGTCACGCCGCACCCCGGACCCGGTGGCCCGGTCCCCGTTCCACAGTGTTTGCCTGCCGGAGCGCACGGTGGCGCGGTGGCCGTCCGTGGGCAGAGCCACCGAGCCTCGCGACCCCCGCGGCACCCGCACGGTGAGGGTGAACGTCGTGCCGTCGTTTTCCCACTCGACGCCGAGCGGCCCCTGCGGTGTGGGGAGTTGGCCCTGCGCCCAGCCGACCGAGCCCGGATGCGGGCGCACTTCCCAGGTGGCGTACCCGGGCGACGTCGGCTTCGCGCCGAGCAGTTGGTGGGTGAGTGCCGGCAGGACCCCGGTGGACCAGCCATGTGCCATGCTCGTGAAACCCTGCTCGTACAGCGACCCGTTCGGGCCGACGCCCTCCCACTGCGTGGTGCCGGGGTCGTGGCTCTCCATCCACCCGTAGGTGCGTTTGATCTGGTCGATCGCCGAGTCGGCCAGACCGGTCTCGAAGCGCGCCACCAGCTCCGGGTAGGAGGTGAACGCGTACACCCGCTGCGAGGCACCGCCGAAGAGTGTGTCGTTGTCCATGAAGGCGTTGCCGTACCGGAGCTTCGTCGTCGCGTCGAGGTGTGCCAGCGCCGAGGCCGCACGGCGTGTGTCGGCGACACCCGCCGTGATGGCGATGGCGTTTCCGTCCTGGGCGTGCCGGACCGCGCCCGTCGAGGAGTCCAGGTAGGCGCCCGCCGTGTCGTCCCAGAGATGGGCGTTGACGGCCTCGGCCACCGTGCGGGCCCGGTCCGACCACCGCCCGGCATCCGCGTCGTGGCCCAGGAGGGCGGCGATACGCGCGGCGTCGTTCAGCGCCTGCACGTAGTTGGCGTTGTAGTAGGTGATCCGGCCGGTGCGGCCGAGGAACGCGTAGTCGCCGTAGTCGGATGTGCCGTTCAGCCCCTTGCTCAGCAGTCCCGCGTCGTCCGTCACGCTCGGGTACCAGCTGTCGAGCAGCTTCACCAGCTGCGGGTAGTAGCGCGCCGCGTAGTCCCGGTCCCCGGTGTAGAGGACGTAGTCCCAGCTGCACGTCACCCACCACAGCGGGTAGTCGAACAGCGGGAGCGTGTAGTTGTTGATGGAAGCCGGTGGGATCCATCCGTCGGCCCGCTGGTGGTCGGCGAGATCGGCCAGTACGTTGCGTGCCGCCTCGGCCGCGTCGTCATGCGTGAGGTACAGGGTGCGGCCCGACACCGCTACGTCACCGACATAGGGGTCGCGGTCCCGCTTGGCGCCGTCGTGCAGGACCAGTTTGCCGTCCAACGAGGCGCTGAAGGCGTTCCGCGGGTCCACGTCGTCCGCGCGGAAGGTGTCGGTGACGAGCTCGTTCGTGTAGGCCGCGCCGTACCAGTAGCGGTTCAGCTCCTCGTCGGAGCAGAGAAACCAGCCGCGGTAGGACTCCGGGGTGCCGAGGTAGCCGGTGAAGTCGAGAGACACCGCGTCGACGGCCACGGTGCCCCACGGCTGGGCGGCCGGCGCGTCGGCCGGCAGTGCGTCCAGTGTGATCCTCAGGTAGCGGAAGCCGTGCAGTCCGTCGGCGTACAGCTTGTCGCCGCCCGAACCGAAGCCCTTGGTGTCCGTCCACACGGCGCCTGCGGCGGGCACCGCGTACTGATCGGTGCCCTGCCCCGCTCCCCCGGCCTGGTCGGCGCGGGTGAAGTCGGACCGGTCGGTGAGATACCGCAGAGTCTCGGAGAAGGCCAGGCGGACTCCGGGGTGGTTGTCCGATGCCCAGGCGAAGTCGACCTTCGGGTATCCGACGACCACCTTGCCGAAGTCGAGCGTCACACTGGGCGCCGCCACCGGGTCGACCGCTTCCGGCCAGACCTCGTTGACGCGTGTGAACACGCCCTGCCCGTTGTCCTGGTCGGCAGTTACGCTGATCCGCACCTGGGTGGTGGTGACCGGGGAATCGAAGCGGACGGCACGCTGTACGGCACTGTTGCCGGTGACGGTGGCGACCGTCCGCCAGCTGGAGTCCGTCCGGACCTCTACGGTGAACTCGGCGGGCACACCATCGGTGTTGGACACCACCGTCACACCGGGCAGCTCGTGCTCGGCGGGAAGGGTGATGGTCAGGACGTCCGGAAAGGCGCCCTCGGTATCATCGTTCCAGAAAGTGCCGGGGTCGCCGTCGATGGCATTGTCCGCGGCATAGGTACGCGGACGGCCGTCGCTTCCGTTGTTGCCCGCGTGCACGGAGGACGCCTCGGCCGTCGTGCCCTCCGGCCAGCGTGGCGCCGCGGGCGGCTGGGCGCGCCGCAGGACGGTGACCTGGCCACCGGGGGCCAGCAATGCCTCGGGCCTGGTCACCTTCCCTGCCGACGCGACGATCCGTACGGGCCGCACGCTTCGCCGGGAGGGCCCCTGTACGTACCGTTGCCATGCCCGGGTCACCGATTGCCCGGCCGGCGGCCCGCCATCTGCTGAGGCCGGTCCGGCGGCGACGAGCGGCAGCCCGGCGGCGGCCAGCACCACACCGCCGACGCCTGCTTCGAGCACGGTGCGCCGGTCAGGCCCCGGTCCTGCTTTCGCTTCCCTCGTCACTCGGTCTCCGTCCCTCTGCGCGCAGCACTGGGCACCGCGCGACATGAATCGTTTCAATCCCTGACGTCACGGCGACGGTATACGGGCGCGGGGAGCCCGTACAGGGTGTGACGGCAGATCGTCGGCAGACGACTGCCGGACGACGGGAACGAATCGGGATAACGAATCGGGATTCGGGAGACCGCTCCGGAAGAGTCCTACAGCGGACGGCTCCCGGCCGCCGCGACGCGACCGCCGAGCTCGATCCACCCTTCGTCGCAGACGCGTGCCACGATGTCGGAGCCTTCGCCCTGGCTGATCCGCAGATCGCGGCCCAGTTCGCCCGCCAGCAGCATCGCCGCCGAGCCGGTCGCCTCGTCCTCGACGATGGCGTCGCCGCGTCGCGGGAACCCGCGCGCCCGGACGGTGCCCGCGGCCTCGTCCTCCCATGCCCACGCGTACAGCCAGCCGTCGCCTGCCGGAGGTGCGGGGAGGGCCTCGACCTCCGCGACGGACGGAAACCTCTGCGTGCGCTTGCCCGATATCCATTCCGGCCGTCCGCGGACCCAGGTGAACTCTCCGTCGGCCCAGGTGGCCGCATCACCCGCCGCCGTCCGCAGCACATCGACCGTGGTGCCGTGTTCCCGCAGCAGCCACGCCGTACCGATGAGCGGATAGCCGGCGAACGGCAACCGCACGCTCGGCGTGTAGATGTCGACCTCACCACGGGTGGCGTCATCCACGAACACAGTCTCGGAGAAGCCGAGCCGCCGGGCCACTTCCTGGCGTTCTTGCGTGCCCGGCACCGCCGCTCCGTCGCGGACCACACCGAGCGGGCTGCCCCCGGTCCCGTCGGACCGTACGAACACCCGCACCATCTCAAGATCAGTCATATGGCAACTAAAGCACGGGCTCCAACTGCCTGTCCGAGCAGCGGGTTACAGCTACCGGGAACCTGGATCCGGGACCCGCGACAGGCCCGGCAGAGCCGCCGGACCGCTGCTCGGAGGCGAAAACGACTCGTGGAGTGCTGCGCAGCCCTGGTAAGAAGCAGGCATGGCCACCGAAGCACTTGCCCCCCTGGACCATCTGCTCGCCGAGCGAGCCTGCGAGCGCCTGATCACCGAGTTCGTCCGCACACTCGACCTGGGTGAGCCGGGCGAGGTGGCTGAGCTGTTCACACACGACGGGATCTGGGAGTGGGCCGAGGGCGACCGCAGGATTGAGGGCCGTGACGCACTTCGCGCCTACTTCGGCTCCCGGCCCGACGACCGGCTTTCCCGACGGATATGCACGAACATCCTGGTGACCCTCACATCCGGCACGACCGCGACGGCAACCACCTACTTCACGACGTACCGTGTCGACGGCCATACCGAAGGCATGGAGCCCCCTCGGCTGCCCGCGCAGGTGGGACACTACGAGGACACCTTCCGCAAAGTGGACAATCAGTGGCTCCTCGGCACTCGTTCCACCTTTCTCGCTTTCGCCGGACCCACCGAGCGCATCGGACCGGCCGACGAGTCTCGAGGTGGCCAGGGCTGAGGAGTGGCTGACGCACCTCCCCCGTACGCCTTCCCGGGTCGCAGCGTCCAGGGCACCGGTCCCGTATTGGTCAGCCACCCGTCGGCGATCAGCTGCCCGACGATGAAGGCGCGGAGCGGACGCGGCTGCTTTCCCCAGCCCAGGCCTTTGCACAGCTGCTTGATGGACGGGCCGTGGCGGTGGTCCGTGCGGAATGCCGCAGCGAACTCCGCTGCCCGAGGGCCACGGTCCGGCTGGGTGTGCTGCCACTGCGTGTAGGCGGTGCGCACCTGCTCGGGGCACGGCTTGCGAACGGTCGTCTTCATGAACGCCTCCGCCACCCGCGCGGCGGAGAACCCGCACAGCGGACAGCGTTCGACGTTCTCGACGTGCCGGAGCAGCGCCGCACTCGCCTGCGCCTTCCAGCCGTCCCAACTCGGCGGCTCAGCGGCTTCTCCGGCGGGACGGCCCGGCAACGGCTGCTCGTGCGGGTGGAGATACCTCCCCGACAGGTGGCCCACGGCTTCGGACAGCCGGTACTGGTCTCCCTCGATCTCGGACAGGAAACCCTTGGCCAGGAGCTCCGGAAGAGCAGCTCGGCACTGTGCGGGAAGGCCGTCGGGAAGGCTGCCCCGGCCGTCGGACGAGCTGTGCGCGGCCATGAGAAGTGCGGCCAGCCGGGCCGGGGACGACGCCTTCTTGACCGGTTTGGCGGCCAGGGTACGCGTGGACCAGCCCGAGACCCGGGACCGGGCCGGTTTGCCGAAGGGGAGCCTGCAGCCGGCTCCGTCCGCCAGTTCGGGCACGGTGACGGACACCGGTGTATCGGGATCCCCGGTCAGCAGGTCACCATCGGGCTGCCAGCCCAGAGCGGTCACAGCGGCGACGGCGCCCTCGGCGTCCGCCAGGCGCAGGGAGCGCAGGTCCACTCCCGTCAGGTTGGCCGCCCCGCGGCGGGCGGCGCGGACGGCGACGACCACGGCAAGCAACTGGGCGTCGGAGCCGTCCAGTGGCAGTGACCCCACGTAGTCCAGCAACGTGCGGGCCGCCTCTCCTTGCCGGGCCGTCAGCAGGAAGGGACGAGGCGGGCTCTTCGCTGTCGAGGCCGCCGCTGGAGAGGATGAAGCGGGCAGAGTGTTCGGCACACCATGGACAACGTCCACGGCCAACCGAAGTCACCGTCAGGGGCGTTGTGCGTGGCCGAGCTCACACTTCACAGCGGAGCGACTGGTACGCGGGTCGGGGCCACCACAGCCTGTACAGGCCGTTGTGCGCCCGTGTCAGTCGTGGAACTCCGCCCGGGTCCGGGGGCCCGCCCGCCCGTGTCCCGGACCATTCCGCCGGGGGGGGTGCCCCTATCTGTTTGGTCAAGCCGGGTGAGGATGGTTGGCATGACGGATCGGGATCGGTTGGGGCGGATGGCGGTGCACTATGCCGCTGCCGATGGGGACGTGGATGTGCTGAGGGTGCTGTTGGCTGAGGGTGCCGACCCGGGGGCTGCTGATGCCGATGGCTGGACGCCGTTGCATTTTGCGGCGCAGGCCCAGGATCCCCTGGTCGTCGAAGCCCTGCTTGCCGCCGGTGTGACGGTCGATGCTGCGGACCGTCATGGCAATACGCCGCTGTGGAGGGCGGTGTTCTGTTCGCGGGGCGAGGGCGCGGTGATTCGGCTGCTGCTGGAAGCAGGTGCCGACTCCGACCGTGTGAACGCTCATGGAGCGAGCCCGCGGACGTTGGCGGACCGGATCGCCAATCACGACGTGGCCCGCCACCTTCCGGGTTGTGAAGAGACTCTCGCCTAGGCTCCGCTGTCGGCCGTGGCGGGTCGCGGTTCGTAGAAGGTTCCGTCGCGGAGCATCGCGAAGAGGACGTCGGCCCGTCGTCGGGCGAGGCAGAGCAGTGCTTGGGTGTGGTGCTTCCCTTGGGTGATCTTCTTGTCGTAGTAGGTCCGCGATGCCGGGTCGCCTAGGGCGGCGAAAGCGGAGAGGAAGAAGGCCCGTTTGAGCTGCTTGTTTCCTCTCCGGGATGGCTGTTCGCCGCGGATCGAGGAGCCTGAGCTGCGGGTCGCGGGGGCGAGTCCTGCATAGGCGGCGAGGTGGCCGGCGGTCGGGAAGGTGCTGCCGTCGCCGACCTCGATCAGGATCCGTGCTCCGGTCCTGACGCCGACTCCCGGCATCGACCTCAGGACCTTCGAAAGGGGGTGGGCCTCCAGGAGTTCCTCGATCCGTGCGGCCAGAAGTTTGCGCTGGTCGAGGACCGCTGTCAGGGATCCGGCCAGGCTCGGGACGATCAGTGCCGCCGCCTCGGTGCCCGGGACGGTGACGGTCTGCTCGTCCAGGGCGTCGAAGATGTCCTCGCCCAGTCGTTCTGCCATCCGTGGGGCCTTCGGCCGCAACAGCGTGACCAGGCGGCGCCGACCCGCCTTGCGGATCTGGGCGGGTGACCCGAACCGCTCCAGCAAGGTCAGGACGGCCGGGTGCTGCAACCGCGGCCCCAGAACTCGCTCCAGCGACGGATGGATCTGGGTCAGCAGGCCGTGGAGCCGGTTCGCGACCCTCGTTGCCTCCCCGGCCAGGTCGTCGTCGAACCCGACGATCATCTCCAGTTCGGCGATCGTCTCGTCCTCGCCGTCGATCGCCCGCAGCGTGTGAGGCATCGCGCGGGGCGCGTCCGCGATGATGAACGCATCCTTCGCGTCCGTCTTGGCCTCGCCCGGGTAGAGGTCGGCGATCCGCCTCATCGTCAGGCCCGGTAAGTAGGCGACCGGGCAGCCCATGTCCCGTGCGACCGCCAGCGGCAGGGCGCCGATTGAGGCCGGCTGGTCGACCACGACCAGCACCGTCCCGTGCTTGGCCTTCAGCTTGGCGAACAGCTCCCGGAGTTTGGGTTCGGTGTTGGGCAGCCGCTTGTCGAACGCCTTCTTCCCGGCCGGTGTGACGGCGGTAGCGTGGTGTTCGCCCTTGCCGACGTCCAGGCCGAGGAAGACGTCGATGTCGCCGGTATCGATCACGTGCAGGCCCCTCCATCACGCTTTCGTCCGGCCTTGCCTCGGCACCGAGCTGCCACATCCACGTTACGGAGAGCTCTTCCGGCTCGGGTGAAGCCGGTGCTCAAGCCCCTCATCAGCGGTCCGTCGATGCCTCCGGACCCGGTGACACCACCCCCCGGATCATGAACAACAAGGGGGGGAAGTCATGCCGGACCCGAAGGCCGGAGGCCCCATTGCGGAGCCACGAAAAAGGTAACGGGGGGGGACCGCGGTCCTCTGGACGGCCGGAGCACATCGGTTTGATCGGACTCTTCCCGGAGTCGGGCACGGAGTCACAGCGCCGGTCGGAGCCTCCAGTCGCATCGGGAGTGGCCGGTCGCATCGGGAGTGGCCGGGGCGGTCGCAGCCGGTCGGGGCGAGCGCCCGGGGACGCGGGCCGGTATCCGTGCTGTACGCCTTGCTGTACGGTCGGAGTATGTCGAAGCCAGTGACGATCCGGGTCGATGACGCATTGCACGCACTGCTCAAGGAGCGCGCCGAAGCCGAGGGAACGACGGTGACCGCGCTCATCGCCCGAGCCGCACACGACGCCGTCCGCGACCCCCGCCTCGAAGGCGCCGCGGAGGTGTTCCGTGCGTTCGTCCACGACAACGCCGACGCGTTCGACGACGCCTTCCCGGATGACGCGCCGTCCTTGCTCGACTCTCCGGGGCGGGCCGCCTGACGTGGAGCTCCATGTGGATATCCGCTGGCTGCTGGAGCGCCAGGCGGAGGCGCTGCCCAAACATCCGCACATCCACGACTTCTCCAGCCTCGTGGCAGCCGTCGGCCGGCACCGCGTCAACACCCCCAGGGTCGGAGCCACCGTCGACAACTCCTGGCGTGCCGCCGCCCTGATGCACTCGGTCATCAGGCTGCGGCCCCTGCCGGCCCGCAACGCCTTGTTCGGTGTGGGTCTGGTCGTCGCGTACATGGACGCCGCGGGCGAGGGTATCGACGCTCCCTACGGCGCACTGATCGACCTCGCCCGCGACATCGACACCGGCCGTTGCGACGCGTACGACGCGGCCGACCGCATCCGGTCCTGGCGGATCTGACCCGTGGGGCGGTCGCCCCTCGCCGCCCGTCTCCCGCCCGCTGCGGCCGGGGCGTGCGTGATCCGATCACGCCTGCGTCCGGGTCAGTTGGTCCGGAACGGCCCCGTGGCGGTGGCGAGGGTCCGGGAGGCCGGGGGCGCCGGCCCCGCGCCTCGGGCGACGCTCAACTCGAGCGCACGGGATGAACCGTTCCCGGACCGCCTCCGGTCACGTAGGACGTCAGGTCGCTGCCCAGGAGCTCGGAGACGAGCCGGTGGCCGGCCGGGTCCCCCGGGCCCGGTGAGTGGTGGTGACCGGACGCCTGGCCCGAATCGGCGGCCGCTGCCGCGGCGCTTCCCAGAACGGCCTGAGCGATCAGCGCACTTGCGGCCATGAGCTTGGGGAACGTTCGCATGCGACACGCCTTTCCTGGCAGAGGTTTCCGGACAGCGGGGTACGTGGCGCGCGGCCGGCCGCTGCCGGCCACGGGCTGCGAGCGCCCGGCGGCCGTCCTCGTGCCCGCGGTATTCCGTCCAGTGTGTCCGCCGGTTCCGCCGGGTCGGGCCGCAGGGATCGGTCTCGGTACTGCGTTCACTCGAAAGGGGCCTGCGGGGCCGCAGCGGGATGGAGTCCGTCATCGGCGGCCGCCGGGTTCCGGCAAGGCTGGTCGGGGGAACTCGGGGAGAGGGGCTCACTGAGTTCGTGCGGGTGCTCCCCATGGGTCCGGTACGCCGGGGGAACATCTGGCAGCCTTCGTTCCGCGGGCGCCCGGCCCGGAGCGGCGTACAACCCGGAACGAAGACTGACGATCATGGTGATAGCAGTGGAAAGAGCAGGTGGCAGGGGAACCTTGCCCACGCTGGGCGAGGTCCTGCGGAGCCTCGGACCGCACGTGCCCGGCGACCAGGACCTGGCAGGGCACGGATGCCGGCCCGTGGCGGGCGCGGTGCCCGCGAGTGAGCCGTACAGCGGCGATGACATCCGCGATCTGCTGGTCGTCGCCGAGCCCGACGAGCCATGGCTGCGGGACCCGCACGACTCCCGTCTCCGGCTGAGCGCGCTCGCACGGGCAGGGGCCGCCGGGCTCCTGGTGAACGGCGCGCTCGACCCGTCCGCGCACGCGTGCGTGATGTCGGGCGCCCGGCGCAGCGCCGTACCCGTGATCTTCGCCGACGCGGCTCTGCCGTGGCTCCGAGCTGCCCGGGTCATCAGCGATCTGCGCCGGGAAACCGCGGAGGGCCGGGCGGCTTCGCTGAGCGACCTGCTGGAGGCCGCCCGTCCCGACAGGGACGGCGATGCGGGGGTGCTGCTGGACTGGCTGTCCGCCGCGGTGGGGGGCAGCGCCGAAATCCTCGGGCCCCACGAGGACGCTTGTCGCGTGCCCGCACCCGACACCATCGGCGCCCTGCGTGAGGGGCGAGCAGCGGCCTGCGGGATCAGCAGCGGCCCCACCGAAATCCGGCTCTACGCGATCGGGCCGTCGAAGCCGCATCCGGTGCTCGTCGTGACCCGGCCGGTGGACTTCCCGCCCCGGGCGGTGGATTCGGTGCGCCGGGTGCTGCCTTTCCTGGAAAGCGCGATACGGCATCCGCTCACCGGAACCGAGGGGCTGGAGAGCGCTCAAGTCGCGGTGCTCCAGCTCCTGATGGGCGGGCTGGTCACCTGGGCCAGGCGGACTGCTCACGCCCTGCGGCTGAGCCGGACGGCCATGGCGGCGCCCTCGGTCCGTGTCCATATCCTCCAGTGCCCACCGGGGCTGCGTGACACCGCCGCGGGCCAGTGCAGGCAGCAGCTCCGCGAGACGGGCCTTGTGGTGCGGTGTCCTGTCGACGACGGACAGGTCATCATCATCGCGGCGGCGGCCGGCACCCCTCAATCCCGGGACCCGGCCCTGGACGCCCTGACCTCGCTCGTGGCCGCAGATCCGGCCTACCGCATGGGGACCAGCCGCCGCGCTCAGCTCGCGGCGACGGCGACCGCGTACGAAGAGGCGACCCAGGCGCTCGCCGTGGCCCGGAACAGGGCCGGCCGGGTCGCCGAGTACGAGCGGGGGGCGGATCTGTCACGGCTGCTCCCCCCTGCGGCGCTCTCCTGGGCGGATCGTTTCCTGCAGCCGCTCACCAGGCTGCCGGCCGGCAGGAGGACCGAGATCCTGCACTCCGTGCGCCTGGGTCTCGCCTTCGGCATCAGCGGCGCCGCGAAACTGAGCGGTCAGCACCGCAACACGGTGCGGGCGCATCTCGCACGCACCGCCGAACTGCTGGGACTCGATCTGCAGCGCCTTGGTGACCGGGCTGTGCTCGGTCTGGCAATGCGTATCCAGGACAACGCGGCGGAGGACGGCACCGGATCGGAGCAGGACGCGGGGGCGCGGGCAGCTCCCGCCGCTGACCTCATCCTCCGTGACCTGCTGCTGCACCCGCTCTGCGCGGAGTGGGCCGACCGCTTCCTCGCCCCGCTCGACACAGCCCGGCGCACGGGTCTGCGGCGGACGGTGACGGCCTGGGCGCTCCGCGACGCCAGGACGGAGGAGACCGCCCGGCGGCTCCGGATTCACTACAAGACAGTGCTCGCTCATCTGGCCGCGGCGGAGCAGGTGTTGCAGCGGCCGCTGCTCGAAACCCATCGGCGCGTCACCGAGGGTGACGACAGCTCCAACGGCTTCGACGGGCCGCACGATGTCGTGCTCGCGCTGCACGTCGCCTCCCCCGCGCTGGGCATCCTCGACGACCGGCTGCTCGACGGCTGACCCGCGTCCCGGCTTGTGCAGTCGTGCCAGGGAGCGGGGAAAACTTGTGCACTGACACCGTTCCACGCCCCCGGCGGGGCGGCTAGCGTCATCCGGGAGATCACCTTCCGCCTGCGGTCCTGACATCGTCGCCGCCCCGGGCGGTCGGGCGCATCGCACTTGGCCGCCGGTGCGGCTCCGACCGGTACAGGGGTTCGGTCGGGGCCGCCGGCCTCCGCGCTTCCCGGATGAGCACGGCCGGGAGCGCGGAGGCCGCCCTGCGGGCCGCAGTCGTCCTGTCTCCGGCCGCGCGCTCCGGCTGCTCGGAGCCCCCTCGGCCCTGCCCCGGCAGCGCCGAGGGGCAGGAAGGCCGAAGCCCACCGACAATGGGAGATCCGGGCCCGGAGAAGGCAACCGGGGCCCGGCACCTGTCGGAGCGGAGGTGCGGCATGGAGGCGAGCGGACAGCCGGAGCGTGCCACCGGTGGCACGGCGCGGCCCGGTCGGACGGAACCGGCCGGCCCCGCGGACCGGAGAGGCCGGGCCGCACACGGCACGGTGGCGCAGCAGCTGATCGCGGACCACCTGGTGGAGGGGCGGATGGAACCCGGGTCCGAGATCGGGCTCCGGGTGGACCAGACACTCACCCAGGACGCCACCGGCACGCTGGTGATGCAGGAGCTGGAGGCTCTGGGGCTCGACAGGGTGCGCACCGACGTGAGCGTTCAGTACGTGGACCACAACATCATCCAGACCGACGAGCGGAACGCCGAGGACCACGCGTTCCTCCGCTCGGCCGCCCGCCGGCTCGGCGTCTGGTACTCGAAGCCGGGCAACGGTGTGTCCCACCCTGTCCACATGCAGCATTTCGGCGTACCGGGCCGGACACTCGCCGGGTCCGACTCCCACACCTGTGCGGCCGGGGCACTGGGGATGTTCGCGGTCGGAACCGGCGGCCTGGAGGTCGCGCTGGCCATGGCGGGCCGCCCGTTGCGCATCACCATGCCGCACATCTGGGGCGTCCGGCTGAGCGGAGCCCTGCCGGAGTGGGTCAGCGCCAAGGACGTCGTACTGGAGATGCTGCGCCGGCACGGTGTGAAGGGCGCGGTGAACCGGGTCCTGGAATACCACGGCCCCGGTCTGGCGTCCCTTTCGGCCATGGACCGGCATGTGATCGCCAACATGGGCGCCGAACTGGGCGCGACCACGAGCGTGTTCCCCGCCGACGAGGCCGTACGCGACTTCCTCCGCAGCGAGGGCCGCGAAGACGCCTTCACCGCGCTGCAGGCGGAGGACGACGCGGTCTACGACCTGGACGAGGAGATCGACCTGGCACGGCTGGAACCGCTCATCGCCCGCCCCACGTCGCCGGGCAATGTGGTGACCGTGCGGAGTGTCGCGGGCGAGCCGGTGTCTCAGGCCGTGATCGGATCCTCCGCCAATCCCGGGGTGCGCGACTTCGCCATGGCGGCGGAAATGGCGCGCGGACGGCAGACACCGCCGGGCGTCAGTTTCGACGTCAATCCGGCGTCCCGGGAGATCCTTCAGGACCTCACCCGGTCCGGCGCGGTCTTCGACCTGATCGCGGCGGGGGCCCGGATCCACCAGGCGGGGTGCCTGGGCTGCATCGGTATGGGCCAGGCACCGGCCGCGGGCCGCAACTCGCTGCGGACGTTTCCGCGCAACTTCCCCGGCCGGTCCGGTACCCAGGACGACGCGGTGTGGCTCTGCTCGCCCGAGACGGCGGCCGCCTCCGCGCTGACGGGTGTCATCACCGATCCGCGCGACTGGGCGGCGGAGACCGGCCTCGCGTACCCCGCCGTGGGGTCGCTGCGGACGGAGCCGGTCAACACCGCGATGCTCGAACCCCCGCTGCCACCCGAAGAGGCCTCCCGCGTGGAGCTGGAACGCGGCCCCGGCGTCTCGGCTCTGCCCCGCCTCGATCCGCTCGAAGACACCGTGTGCCTGCCGGTGCTGCTGAAGGTGGGCGACGACGTGTCGACCGACGAGATCTCACCGGCCGGCGCGAGGGCGCTGCCCTACCGCTCCAACATCCCGCGTCTCGCGGAGTTCACTTTCACCCGCGTCGACCCCGGCTACCCGGCCCGCGCGGCCGAGTGCCGGGACGCGGGCGGGCACCTCGTCGTCGGCGGGGAGAACTACGGGCAGGGCTCCTCACGCGAGCACGCGGCGCTCACCCCCCGGTACTTGGGGATGCGGGTGGTGATCGCCAAGTCGTACGCCCGCATTCACTGGCAGAACCTCGCCAACTTCGGTGTTCTCGCGCTGGAGTTCGACGATCCCGCCGACTACGACCGCGTAGCCCAGGGCGACGGGATACGGCTGGAAGGACTGCACTCGGCTCTCACACCGGACGCGGAACCTGTACTGATGGCCGTCAACACCACGCGGGACGAGAGCTATCGGGTGCACCATCGCCTTCCGGCCCACCGCCGGCGGGCCGTCCTGGCCGGCGGCATCATCCCGGCGGTGGCTGCCGAGGAGGCCGGCCGTGGCTGAGGAGGCTTCGCCGAAGGCGTACCCGCCAGGCCGGTGGACGTGCTCGCCGCGATCCTCCGAATCCACGCGGCGAGGCCGGGTCCTGCCCATAATGACCCTGTGCCGCCGAAGGACAGGAACCGTCTCGCGACCCTGACGCTCGCCGTCGCCGGGGCGATCACACTGGTGGGGTACGCCTCACAGGCCGAGACCAGCAGCGCCCAACTCCATGCGCACCGAACGCACGGACGCCCCGGAGGCCTCCGCGCCGCAGGGGAACAGGACTGGTCCCAGGGGGCGGTCGGCGACGGGATCTCGTACACCCCCCGCAGGACACGGCAGAATGCCCGGGTGGGCGTCCTGTTCCAGAAGGACGACGCCGGTGGCCACTTCTGCACCGCGAGTGTGGTCGCGAGTCCGGGCCGGAACATGCTGGTGACGGCTGCCCACTGCGCGGTCGGGAGCAACGGGGCGCCCAAGGACGACCTGGTGTTCGCGCCCGGCTACCGGAACGGCCGGAAGCCGGCCGGTCGGTGGAAGGTCAGGAAAGTGATCGTCGACAAGCGCTGGACCAAGAACGAGGACCAGGACCTCGATGTCGCCTTCCTGCTCCTCGACAGGAACGGGGGCAAACAGATCCAGGACGTCCTCGGCGCAAACGCGCTGGGCGTCGGCAGGGGGTTCAGCAACAGGGTCGAAGTGACCGGCTATCCCAACAACAGGGATGTTCCCATCTCCTGCCGCAACCGCACCACGCGGTTCAGCGCCACGCAACTGCGGATCCACTGCACGCACTTCGCCGGCGGCACCAGCGGCAGTCCCTGGGTCACCGGTGACCCACCGGACGCGCGCCCCGGCACCGTGATCGGCGTGCTCGGCGGCTACGAAAGAGGCGGCGATCAGGACGACGTGTCCTACGCCGCCTACTTCGGCACGGGTGTCGCCGGGCTCTACCGGCATGCCGAGGCGCAGGACTGAGCCCGCGAACCGCCCGGCCCCTGACGCACTTCGGCGTGGACCGGACCACCGCGTACGTATGAGGGTGAAGTTCCGGCAGCGGGTCGCCGGGTCAGTTCGCGGTGATGTGCTGCCGCTCGGTGACAACTGCCAGGTCCGCCTCGATCCGTGCGACCGCATCGGTCAAGGGGGGCAGTACGGTGTCGAGGAACTGCTGCCGGGTGGCGCGCCCGGCGTGCTGGGACACGTTGACGGCCGCGAAGGCGTGTCCCGGACGGTCCCGCAACGGCATCGCGACGGAGCGCAGTCCCTCCTCCAGCTCCTCGTCCACCAGTGCGTAGCCGTCGCCTGAGACGGAGTCGAGGATGTCCGACAGGGCGCCGGCCGTTGTCACGGTGTGCCGCGTGAGGGGCTCGAACCTGGTCCGCGCGAGGCGGTCGGCGCGTTCCGGCGCGGGCAGGCCCGCCAGGAGGACCCGGCCCATCGATGTCGCGTAGGCGGCGAACCGGGTGCCGACCGTGATGTCCACGCTCATGATGCGGGTGGTGGGTACCCGCTCCACATAGCGGATCTCGTCGCCGTCCAGAACCGCGATGGACGCCGACTCGCCCACCCGCCGGGTGAGTTCCACGAGGTGGGGGCGGGCGATGTCACCGAAGGACAGTCTGGACAGTCCGGCGTAGCCGAGTTCGAGCACCCGTGGGAGCAGGGTGAAGACTCCTGCGTCCGCGCGTACGTAACCGAGGTACTGCAGGGTGATGAGGGAGCGGCGTGCGCTGGCCCGCGGGAGGCCGGCGGCTTCGGCTGCCGCGGTCAGGCTCAGTCCGCCCCGGGGTGATCCGAGTACACGGAGTACGGCGAGCCCCCTGGCCAGCGACTGGAGGAACTCGGGGCCCAGTTCGGCCTTGAGCCCCCTGTCCGCAGGCCCGGAGGCAACGGCCGGCGGTCCGTGGCGGGGTGCTCTACGCAGCTCCGCCTCCATGGCCGCTGCCGCCCGCCGCACGCGGGGAAGAGCGTATTCACGGAGCGACTGAGCGCTGTGGCGGCTGGTGTGGCTGACGACGCTGAGAGCGCAGACCGCCACCCCCGCCGGATCACGGACGGTGTGAGCGACCGCGACCAGGCCCGGTTCGATGAACTGGTCGTCCAGCGACCAGCCGAGGCCGGCCGCCTCCTCGACGCGCGCACCGAACTCCGCTTCGATCACGCCGGGCCGCGGGGGCGCCGCACGGGGCGGCACGGCCGGGAAACCGGCGTCCAGCGGGTCCTCCCGGCGGCGGGCCAGCCATCGCCCGCGGTCGTCGTCGTCCCATCCGGCGGCGAAGAGCGCGCCGGGCGCGCAGCGCTCCGCCGGCAGCAGATCACCGATGCGGAAGGCGAGCGACATGGCGCGCCTGCGGGTGGCCTGGGTGATGAACCTGACCCCGTCGCCGTCGGGCACGGCGATCGACACGGACTCATCCAGCTCGTCGGCGAGGGAGACCGCGTGCGGCTCCAGCGCGTCGGGCAGACCGCAGGAGGTCAGGTAGGCGTTGCCGAGCTCCATCAGCCGCGGGGCGAGCAGCAGATCACGGTCCTCGGAGCGGAGGTATCCGAGCCGTTCCAGCGTGATCGCGATCCGGTCGACGGTGGAGCGCGCCAGGCCGGTGACGCGCGCCAGGTCGCTGGCGCGCAGGCGCGCCGCCGGGTCGCCTGCCATCGCGCGCAGCACGGTCAGGCCGCGCTCCAGCGGACCGACCGTCTCACCGGGCGCGGCGAGAGCCGCGGCGGTCTCCCGCGTGGCCTGCGGCATGGGCCTTACCTCCTTGGAGCGGTCACCGGGCCGGCAACGCTGTGAAAACCGTACCCGCCGCCGTTGACACGGCCGAAAGCTCGGCGGACACTCAACCTCAAGCGATTATGAACGAAAGTTCATCAGGCGAACAGAGGCGATTCATGGACAAGTTGGCGGCAAGCGCCGACGACGCGGTGGCGGACATCCCGGACGGCGCATCCCTGGCTGTCGGCGGATTCGGTCTGAGCGGGGTTCCGGATGTGCTCATCCAGGCGCTGTACGCCGGCGGCCCGGTCGGACTCAGCGTCGTTTCCAACAACTGCGGTGTGGACGGCGGAGGTCTCGGCACCCTGCTCGCGGCCGGGCGTATCGCCCGGGTGACCGGCAGCTACGTGGGTGCGAACAAGGAGTTCGCCCGCCGCTATCTCGGTGGCGAGCTGGAGCTCGAACTCACCCCCCAGGGCACACTGGCCGAACGGCTGCGCGCCGGCGGCTGCGGCATCCCTGCCTTCTTCACCCCGGCGGGCGTCGGCACCCAGGTCGCCGACGGCGGACTGCCCTGGCGGTACGCGCCCGACGGCAGCGTCGCGGTGTCCTCGCCGCCCAAGGAAGTGCGTACGTACGACGCACGCGAGTACGTACTGGAACGCGCCATCACCACCGACTTCGCCCTGGTGCGCGCCGCCAGGGGCGACCGGCACGGCAACCTCGTCTTCAACAAGGCGGCCCGCAACTTCAACCCCCTCGCCGCGATGGCCGGAAGGGTGACCATCGCGGAGGTCGAGCAGCTGGTGGAACCGGGCGCGATCGACCCCGACGAGGTTCACCTGCCGGGGGTGTTCGTCCAGCGCGTCGTGGCACTGACCCCGGCGCAGGCCGCCGACAAGAGCATCGAGCGGCGCACCCTTTCGGCGTCCGTGGCGCCGGGGAAGGTACGCGTCTGATGGCCTGGACCCGGAACGAGATGGCGGCGCGCGCCGCGCGCGAACTGGAGGACGGCTCGTACGCCAACCTCGGCATCGGCCTTCCGACGCTGGTGCCCAGCTTCCTCCCGGACGGGGTCGATGTGGTGCTCCAGTCGGAGAACGGACTGCTGGGCGTCGGCCCGTACCCGACCGACGACGAGGTGGACCCCGACCTCATCAACGCCGGCAAGGAGACCGTCACCGTCCTGCCGGGAGCGAGCTTCTTCGACTCCGCGCTCTCCTTCGGCATGATCCGCGGCGGCCACATCGACGTCGCGGTCCTCGGTGCGATGCAGGTGTCCGCCGCGGGGGATCTGGCCAACTGGATGATCCCCGGAAAAATGGTCAAGGGGATGGGCGGTGCGATGGACCTCGTCCACGGCGCCCGCACTGTCATCGTCCTGATGGACCACACGGCCAAGGACGGCTCACCGAAGATCCTCCAGGAGTGCACCCTGCCGCTGACCGGCCGCCGCTGCGTCAACCGGATCATCACCGACCTGGCCGTCCTCGACGTCACCGGCGGTGGCCTGGTCCTGGCCGAGACCGCCCCCGGCGTGAGCGCGGCGGAGGTCCTGGCCCGCACGGCCGCGCCCGTGCGTCTCCCGGGCGACCGCACGGCCGACCACCCACCGATGACCGGACTGCGTACCGCTGCCCGACACGCCCCCGTACCTGAAAGGTAACGGCCCCACCATGTCGCTCACCCAGCCCGACATCTCCCGCGAGATCGCCCGGGAGCGCGATGCGTACGTCAGTGCCGGCACGGTCCGGCACCATCCGTCCCGCGGCTACGCGCCGTACCGCAGCACTGTGTTGCGGCACCCCGGGCAGCCTCTGGCCACCGTGTACGACCCGGAGGCCGTGGAGCTGTCCGGACCGGCCTTCGGCATCACCGACGTCACGGCGCTCGACGCCGACCTGACCCGCAGGCACCCGGGTGAACCGCTGGGAGAGCGGATCACCGTCACCGGCCGGGTACTCGACCGCTCCGGCCGCCCGGTGTGCGGTCAGCTGGTGGAGATATGGCAGGCCAACGCGTCGGGGCGCTATGCCCACCAGGGCGATCAGCACCCGGCGCCGCTCGACCCCAACTTCACCGGGGCGGGGCGCTGCCTGACGAGCGGCCAGGGGTGGTACTCCTTCACCACCGTCAGGCCCGGCGCCTACCCCTGGCGGAACCACGCCAACGCCTGGCGTCCGGCCCACATCCACTTCTCGCTCTTCGGCAGGGCCTTCACCCAGCGCCTCGTCACCCAGATGTACTTCCCCGGCGACCCCCTCTTCGCCTACGACCCCATCCTCCAGTCCGTCACGGACGACGACGCCCGCCGGCGTCTGATCGCCAGCTACGACCACGAACTGTCGCGCCCCGAGCAGTCGCTGGGATACCGCTGGGACATCGTCCTCGACGGGCCCGCCGCCACCTGGATCGAGGAAGGGCGATGACCGTGCTCCCCACCCCCTCGCAGACCGTGGGCCCCTTCTACGGCTACGCGCTGCCGTTCCCCGGCGGACCCGACATCGCACCACCCGGACACCCCGGCACCATCACCGTCCACGGACACGTACTGGACGGCGCCGGAGAGCCGGTCCCCGACGCGGTACTGGAGTTCTGGCAGCCCGCACCCGACGGGTCCCGGACCGGAGCTCCGGGCTCGATGCGGCGCGACCCGGTGTCCGGTGGCCACCTCGGCCGCGACGGTCTCACCTTCACCGGCTTCGGCCGCGTCGCCACCGACGCGGACGGCGGGTGGGCCGTGCGCACCCTGCCGCCGGGCGGGGTGCCGTACCTCTGCGTCTGCGTCTTCGCCCGCGGTCTGCTGCACCACCTCTACACGCGCGTCTACCTCCCGGGGGTCTCCGTGGACTCCGACCCGCTGCTCGCCTCCCTGACCCCCGCGCGCCGGCGGACGCTGACCGCGGTCGAGGCGGCACCGCGCACCTACCGCTTCGACATCCGTCTGCAGGGCCCCGAGGAGACGGTCTTCCTTGACTTCCGCTGACCACCTCACCGAGCCGGCCGGCGTCCCCGACCGGCCGGCCTGCGCCGACGTAGGCCTGCTCGATCCGGTCCGCGCCGGCGCGGACGTCGACGCGGCCACCGGCGACCTCGCCTTTCTGCAGGCCATGCTGGACACCGAAGCGGGGCTGGCCCGTGCCCAGGCCGCGCTGGGACACACCCCGGTGTGGGCCGCGGCAGAGATCTCGGCCGCGGCCCACACCGGACGGTTCGACGCACGTGACCTGGCGGTGCGCGCCCGCCGGAGCGGCAATCCGGTCATCCCACTCGTCTGCGACCTCGCCGCCGCCGTGTCCGGTGAGGCCGCGCCGTACGTACACCGCGGCGCCACCAGTCAGGACATCCTCGACACCGCGGCCATGCTGGTCGTGGCCCGCAGCCTGCCGGGGATCACCGGAGATCTGCGCCGGACCGCCGAGGGGCTCGCGCGGCTGGCCGCCGAGCACCGGGAGACCCCGATGGCGGGGCGCACCCTCACCCAGCACGCCGTCCCCACCACCTTCGGCCTCAAGGCTGCGGGCTGGCGAAGTCTCGTACTGGACGCCGCTGACCGGCTTTCCGCCCTGCGGCCACCGGTCCAGCTCGGTGGCGCCGCCGGCACCCTGGCAGCGTTCGAGACCCTGGCCGGGGAGCCCGGCAGCGGCCCCCGGCTGCTCGCCGCCCTCGCAGGTGAACTCGGCCTCGCCGCGCCAGTCCTGCCCTGGCACGCCCTGCGCACCCCGGTCGCCGACACGGGCGGGGCGCTCGCCTTCACCGCGGGAGCCCTCGGCAAGCTCGCCGCTGACATCCTCGTACTGTCCCGCACCGAGATCGGGGAAGTCGCGGAGGACAGCGGGGGCGGCTCGTCCGCGATGCCCCACAAGAACAACCCTGTCCAGGCCACCCTTATCGCGTCCGCGGCCCGCAGAGCACCGGCCCTGGCATCCGTGCTGCTCGGCTCGCTGGCCGCCGAGGACGAACGGCCCGCCGGCGCCTGGCACGCCGAATGGCAGCCCCTGCGCGAACTGCTCCGCCTGACCGGTGGGGCAGCCGGACTCGGCGCCGGACTCGTCTGCGGCCTGCGGGTGTTCGCCCCGCGGATGGCCGCCAATCTGCGTCTCACCCAGGGCCTGGTGGTCAGCGAGCGGATCGCCGCCGAGCTGGGCCGCCTGCTCGGACGCGGTCCGGCCCGGGAACTGCTCTCCCGCGCCTCCCGCCGGGCCGCCGCCGAAGCCCTGAGTCTGGAAGAGGTGCTGCGCGAGGAGCCCGCTCTGGAAGGCAGGATCAGCCGCGACGCACTGCGCGAACTCACCGATCCGGCCGGGTACCTCGGCTCAGCCGCCGGCCTCGTCGACCACGCCCTGCAGCGCATACCCGCCGGAAGGACCCACCCGTGAACGGTCTGCCACATCACCTGCTCGACGGGCCGGCCGACGGCGCCCCGCTGGTGCTCGGCCCCTCCCTCGGCACAACCACATCCGTCTGGGCCTCCCAGGCCGCCGTCCTGGCACGTACCCACCGCGTGCTCCGCTTCGATCTGCCCGGACACGGCGGCTCCCCGGCCGGACTGCTCGCCCAGGACGGCTCCGCCACGGTCGCCGCCCTGGCGGATCTCGTACTGCGGCTGGCCGACTCCCAGAGCTGGGACCGCTTCGCGTACGCCGGGGTGTCGCTCGGCGGCGCCATCGGCGCCCACCTCGCGGTGCACCACCCCGAGCGGGTCGGCGGCCTCGCCATGGTCTGCTCCTCCGCCCGCTTCGGCGACCCGGCCGGCTGGCGGGAGCGCGCCGCACTCGTCCGGGCCGAAGGCACCGCCGCACTCGCGCCGAGCGCGCCGGGACGCTGGTTCACCCCGGCCTTCGCCCGCTCGGCCGGCGCCGCCGGTACGGTCGCCGACCTGCGCGCCACCAGCCGGGCGGGGTACGCGGCCTGCTGCGACGCACTGGCCGCGTACGACCTGCGGAGCCGGCTGCACCACATCCGCGCGCCCGCTCTGGTGGTCGCCGGACGCGAGGACCCCTCGACTCCCCCGGCCCACGCACGGGAGCTCGCCGACGGCATCCCCGGTGCCACCCTGCTGGAGCTGCCCGGCGCCTCCCACCTCGCTCCGGTGGAGCGACCGCAGCCCGTACTCGCCGCCCTCCAGGGGCACTTCACCACCACGGCCCACGACGACGAGTCGCGCCGCGCCGCTGGGACCACCGTCCGCAGGGCCGTACTGGGCGATGCCCATGTGGACAGGACCACCGAACGCAGCACACCGTTCACGGCCGCCTTTCAGGACCTCATCACCCGCTATGCCTGGGGGGAGATCTGGACACGGCCGGGTCTGGACCGGCGTACCCGCAGCTGCATCACCCTCACCGCGCTGGTCGCCCACGGCCATCTGGAGGAACTGGCGATGCACGTCGGAGCGGCGGTCCGCAACGGCCTCACCCGCGACGAGATCGGGGAGGTCCTGCTCCAGAGCGCCGTCTACTGCGGGGTTCCCGCCGCCAACGCGGCCTTCGCCACCGCGCAGCGCGTCCTGACCGATCTCGACCGGAGCGGCTGACGGCCGCAGGTACACCCCGCGACCACCACCCCTCTCCACCTCCAGGAGTCCGCATGCGCACACGCGTAGGCATCATCGGCGCCGGCCCGGCCGGCCTGCTGCTGTCCCATCTGCTCCACCGCCAGGGAATCGACAGCGTCGTGCTGGAACTCCGCTCCCGCGATTACGTCGAGCAGCGCCAGCGTGCCGGCATCCTCGAACACGGCACGGCCGAGGTGCTGCGCGCCTCGGGGGCCGGAGAGCGGATGGACCGCCAGGGCCTCCCGCACGAGGGCATAGAGCTCCGGTTCGACGGCCGCTCCCACCGCATCGACCTCACTGCGGGTACCGGCGGGCGGTCCGTGATGGTCTACGCACAGACCGAAGTCGTCAAGGACCTCATCGCACTGCGCGAACAGGCGGGCGGCGCCGTCCTCTTCGGGGCCGAGGCGCTCTCCGTCGACGGCGTCGACACCACGGCCCCGAGCATCCGCTACCGCCACGGAGGGGCTGAGCGGACCCTGGACTGCGACATCGTCGTCGCGTGCGACGGCTTTCACGGCATCGGGCGCCGCTCCGTACCCGAAGGCCTGCTCACCGTCTCGGAGCGCACCTACCCGTTCGCCTGGCTCGGCATCCTGGCTGATGTGCCCCCCTCCTGCGACGAACTGGTCTACGCCCACCACGCGCGTGGTTTCGCCCTGCACAGCATGCGGTCCCCCCGGGTCAGCCGTCTCTACCTCCAGGTGGACCCGGCCGACAGCACCGACAACTGGCCCGACGAGCGGATCTGGGACGAACTGGACACCCGGTTCACGACGGACGGCGCCTGGAGGCTCGGGCGCGGACCGATCACCGAGAAGGGCATCACTCCGATGCGAAGCTTCGTGGCCGAACCCATGCGCCACGGCCGCCTCTTCCTGGCCGGCGACGCCGCCCACATCGTGCCTCCCACCGGAGCCAAGGGCCTCAACCTGGCCGTCGCCGACGTCACCCTGCTCGCGCGCGCCCTCGCCCACTGGCACATCCGGCAGGACGAGACGCTGCTCGACGGCTATTCCGAGACCGCGCTGCGCCGCGTGTGGAGGGCCGAGCACTTCTCGTACACGATGACGAGCCTGCTGCACACCGATCCCGGGGCCACCGATTTCGACCGACGGCTCCAGCTCTCCCACCTGCGGTACATCGCGTCGTCCGGGGCGGCGTCGGCCTCGCTGGCCGAGAACTACGCGGGGCTGCCGGTCGTCTGACCGTTCGCGTCGGTACCGGCGCGACGGCGGGCCCGCGCGCCGGCCGGGCCGGACTACTTGACGGCGATGGGGTTCACCGGTGAGCCGACGGCTCCGGTGACCGGCAGTGGGGCCGCCGTCAGCCAGAATTCGTACACCCCGTCGCGGGAGCAGTGGGCAGCGAGCGCGTCGGGATCCCACATCTCGCCGATCAGGAGCCCCATATTCGGAATCGCGACCTGGTGGAGAGGCTGGAAGGCGTTCTCGAACTCGTTGGGCCGGACCTCGAAGCCCCAGGTGTCCGTCGCGACGGCGGCGATCTCGGTGCGGTGCAGCCATCCCGCTGTGGTGAAGGACAGGCCGGGTGACGCGCCGCCCGCGTACTCGCCCCAGCCCTCGCGCCGGGCCCGGGTCAGCTGCCCGGTGCGTACGATCACGATGTCGCCGCGCCCGACCGTCACCCGGTGCGCGTCGGCTGTCGCGACGAGGTGTTCCTCGGTGATGGCGAAGCCGTCGGGCAACTCGGCGTCCGGCCCCCCGACGACCCGGCCGACGTCGAGCAGCACGCCGCGCCCGGCGACGTGGGGCGCCATGTGCTCGATACCCGTGACCAGGTCACCGGCCGACGTGACGACCTCCTCGGCCGGGCGTCCGTTCCACGCCTTGCCGTGGTCGAAGATGTGGCCGAGCCCGTCCCACTGGGTGGAGCACTGCAACGGCATGGCGATCATGTCGTCGGCGCCGCCGAACCCGTGCGGGAAACCCTGGTTGCCCAGCGCCGCGTCGGTGCCGGTCTCCAGCATGGTGTGCACCGGGTTGGTACGCCTGCGCCAGCCCTGCTGCGGGCCCGCCATGTCGAAGGACTGCGCGAGCGAGAAGCTGACACCTTCGCGGACGAGTGCCGCGCCTTCGCGCCGCTTGGCCGCGTCGAGGAAGTTCAGCGTGCCGAGAACATCGCCCTCGCCCCAACGGCCCCAGTTGGAGAAGGCCTTGGCGGCTTCGGCTATCGCATTCCCGGGGTCGTTGCGGTTGATCACTCTCAGGCCTCCTGGACGGGACGACGGGCGCACTGTGCACCCCGGCAGCACCATGATCCTCTCCGTCACGCCCCGAGCCGCGCCGGCCTCCCTCCCGCGTATGCCGTCCCGGACACGGTGCGCCGGTACCCGCGGTCCGCCGACAGGCGAATTCGCCGAGGGCAGAACGCCACCGGCAGCCTGCCGGGCGCAGGGCTCCTAGGCTGGAGAGGTGAGCAGCCATGCGCCGAACCAAGCCCGCGTCCTTCCCCTGCGCCCGGTTGCAGCCGCCGCTGCGCCGGTCCCGCAGGAGGGGACGAAAGAGCCCCTGTGGCGCGATGTCGTGGGGGATGTCCTGCGCCGTGAACGCCTCGCGCAGGAGCGCACGCTGAAGGACGTGGCCGACGCGGCCAGAATCTCGATGCCGTACCTCTCGGAGGTGGAGCGCGGCCGGAAGGAGGCCTCGTCCGAGGTGCTCGCGGCCGCCGCCCGCGCGCTCGGACTCGGCCTCGCTGATCTCCTCGCACTCGGCCAGCGTGAGCTTGCCCGGCTCACCCGCGCGAGGCCTGCCACGCCCCGTACCGAGCTGCCTCCCGCGACCGGGGCGCGCGGTCCGGTCGCCGGCCAGCCGCTCTCCCGCGCCGGCCGGAGCAGTGCCGTGGTGTCCGTGACGGAGCTGAGTTCCCGCGGTACGGCCTCACCGGTCTCGCACCGGGGCGAAGTACGCCTGGCAGCCTGAGGGTTCAGCGCCGGGGCGGGAGTACGGGGCGTGGTGCGCGCCGTACTCCCGCCCCTCCCCCGGACCTCCCCGCCGACCGGGGTTACGCGGCTGCGTTCCGGCGGCTGAGCACCTGGTCGGCGAGCCCGTACGCCACGGCCTCGCGAGCGGTGAACACCTTGTCGCGGTCCATGTCCGCGCGCAGTTCGGAGATCTCGTGGTGGGTGTGGCGGGAGAGCACCTCCTCGACATCGGAGCGGATCCGCAGCATCTCCTTCGCCCGCAGGCTGAGGTCGGACACCGTCCCCTGCTGGCCCCCGCTCGCCGGCTGCCCCAGCAGAACGCGCGCGTGATCGAGCACGAACCGGCGTCCGGGGTCTCCCCCGGCGAGCAGCACCGCGGCTGTCGAGGCCGCCTGCCCTACGCAGAACGTCGAGATGGGCGAGCTGACGAAGGTCATCGTGTCGTAGATGGCCATCAGCGAAGTGACCGAGCCACCGGGCGAGTTGATGTAGACCGAGATCTCGGTCTCCTGGCTCGAGGACTCCAGGTGCAGCAGCTGGGCGATGACGACGTTCGCCACTCCGTCGTCGATCTCGGTGCCGATGAAGATGATCCGCTCGGAGAGCAGCCTGCTGAAGACGTCGTAGGACCGCTCGCCCTGCGGGGTGCGTTCGACGACGCTCGGAATCGTGTACTGGCTCATGTCCGTCGTGTACCGGTCCATGTCACAGTCCCGTCCGTCGTCGCGGACCGGCGGGCCTGACGTCGCTGAGCGACTCCACGACCCGGTCCACCATGCCGTACTCCTTCGCCTGCTCCGCGGTGAACCAGCGGTCGCGGTCGCCGTCCCGGGAGATGGTCTCCTCGCTCTGGCCCGTGTGCTCCGCGGTGATCCGCTCGATGGACTTCTTGGTGAATTCGAGGTTCTCCGCCTGGATCGCGATGTCGGCCGCGGTCCCGCCGATCCCTGCCGACGGCTGGTGCATCATGATCCGCGCGTTCGGCAGCGCAAGGCGCTTGCCCCGCTCTCCCACCGTGAGCAGGAACTGGCCCATGCTCGCGGCGAATCCCATCACGAGGGTGGAGACGTCGTTCGGGATGAGACGCATGGTGTCGTAGATCGCCAGCCCGGCCGTCACCGAGCCGCCGGGGCTGTTGATGTACAGGCTGATGTCGGTCTTCGGGTCCTCCGCCGACAGCAGGAGCAGCTGGGCGCAGACCCGGTTGGCGGAGACCTCGTCGACCTGGGTGCCGAGGAGCACGATCCGCTGCATGAGGAGCTGTGCGGCCAGGTGGTCGTCGAAGCGTGTCGCGGGTGTGCTGTCGTCGTCGGACCCTTGTGGGGCGAGGGCGGTGCCCCAGCCGGTGGGGGGAGTTCGCATCGGTCCTCCTTGTCGGGGCGCGGACGGTGTCTGCGCGCTCTGACCCCACTGTCGGCCCGGCTGTGCCCCTTGTTGAGCGTTCTCGGCCCGCAGCAGATTCGCCGACGGCAGAGCCCGGCGGGCGGCCTCCACCGCGTCGGCCCCGTGGTCCCGCGAGCGTCCGTTCCGGAACGCCGGAAACCGGTTGCGGGGCCCACAGTGCCGCATGTGGACCCCACAACCGGTTGCCTCGCCCTTCCGGGCCTTCCTGTTCAGTCCGCCGCGGGAATCCTTCCGGTCTCCTGCTTGCCGAGCCCCGGCAGGTAACGCCCGATCAGCAGCTTGTACAGGCCCGCGCCGAGCGCACCGCCGATGAGCGGTCCGACGATCGGCACCCAGAAGTAGAGGTTGCCGTACTGATCCCGCCAGGCGCTGTGATAGCCGGTGATGAAGCTCGCCAGCCGGGGGCCGAAGTCCCTCGCGGGGTTGATGGCGTATCCGGCGTCAGCACCGAACGCCATACCGATGGCCACGATGAGCAGCCCGATGAGCAGCGGTCCCAGGTTGGCGCCCGGCGGGTCGTTGAGCAGGTCCGTGAGGGCGAACAGGACGAAGAGCAGGATCGCGGTACCGAGGATCTGGTCGCGCAGCGCGCCCCACTCACTGACCGGCAGGGATCCGTTGCCGGGCAGCGTCGAGAAGACGAACTGCGTCTTCAGCGTGTGGCCGGGGTCGAACTTGGCGAGCACTTCGGTGTAGTTCCAGCGGACGAGCAGAGCGGCGGCGAAGGCACCGGCGGTCTGCGCCACGACGAAGGGAACCACTTTGGCCCAGGAGAAGCCCCTGAAGAGGGCGAAGGCCAGCGTGACCGCCGGATTGATGTGGGCCCCACTGATACGGCCTGCGACATACACACCCAGCGTCACGCCAAGACCCCAGGCCCAGGCGATGCTGTCGTGGTCTCCGAGGCCGGCCGCCGTCACCTGGGCCACCACACCGCACCCGAAGAGGATGAGGATGAGGGTGCCGGCGAACTCGGCGGACAGTTCACCTACCAGGCCCGTTCTCGTTACGCCTTTCGACATGAACACCTGCCTCCAGAGAGTCCGGGCTGAGACGTACGGCCGGTGGCGTTCGGCTGCACGGGCGGCAGGCTGACACACCGTACGGCCGGAACGCGCACCGGCATACTCATACGACGTGCATGTACGCGGGGGCGCAAGCTGTGGCGGGCGACCGGGTGTCAGGCCGACCGCACACAGCACCTCTTGACGCGGACACGACGAGCTGAAATGGTCTGGACCAAGTTGGTGGAGACCACTGGTGGCGTTGACCCGTCACCCGGCCCCTCCGGTACGGAGGGGGTCCCCACCGGTGCCCTTCGCGCCTCTCGGCCCCACCCGCGAGAGGCCGGCCTGCCGCGGCTGTGTCCCCCCACGGGCCCTCCCGCGCAGGAAGACCTGATGTGAAGGAGTTCTCATGCACGCGAAAAGGAAGACAGCCGCGGTGCTCGGCGCCGTTCTCGCGCCGGTACTCGCGTTCAGCCTGTCCACAGGCTCGGCGAGTGCCCACGGATATGTCTCGTCACCTCCCAGCAGGCAGGCGCAGTGCGCGGCAGGCACGGTCAGCTGTGGTGCCATCACCTACGAGCCGCAGAGCGTGGAAGGCCCCAAGGGCCTCCAGAGCTGCAGTGGCGGAAACGCCAAGTACGCCGAACTCGACGACGACTCCAAGGGCTGGACGGTCACCCCGGTGTCCGCCACCACGGATTTCAAGTGGACGCTGACCGCACAGCACGCCACCAGCACCTGGCAGTACTTCGTCGGCGGACAGAAGATCGCCGAGTTCGACGACCACGGCGCGAAGCCCGGTGCGACCGTCACCCACTCGGTGAATTTCGGCAGCCTCAAGGGCAAGCAGAAGGTGCTGGCCGTGTGGAACATCGCGGACACCAGCAACGCCTTCTACACGTGCATCGACGTGAACATCGGCTGACGCGGGCAGGCCTCCGGCCTGCCGGGTGAAAGCCCCTCACAGAGGCCGGGGCGTCCTCGCCGGCGCCCCGGCCCGTCCCACGGATCCCACCCACGAGGAGTGGCAGAGAATGTTCCGACGAGGTCTGCGTGGTCTTCTGGCACCCGTGATGGCGCTGGCGTGCCTGGGAGCCGCGGCGCCCGCGGCCGGCGCGCACGAGGCGCGGCGGGCCGTCCCGTTCGTGGTGAGTGAGAGCCAGTTCGAGCGGATGTTCCCGGACCGGGACCCGTTCTTCACCTATGCCGGGCTCGTCGAGGCCACGCGTTCGTACCCGGGCTTCGCCCGTACGGGAAACCTGTTCGTGCGGCGGCAGGAGGCGGCGGCCTTCCTCGCCAATGTGAGCCATGAGACCGGCGGCCTTCACTACAAGGTCGCTCAGGACCAGTCCACGTACCCGGTTTTCTGCGACACCACCCAGCCCTACGGCTGCCCCGCGGGTCAGGACGCGTACTACGGGCGCGGCGCGATCATGCTGAGCTGGAACTTCAACTACAAGGCCGCCGGCGACGCCCTCGGGCTCGACCTGCTGGACAACCCCTGGCTGGTCGAGCAGGACCCGGCCGTCGCCTGGGCCACCGCCCTCTGGTACTGGGACACCCAGAACGGGCCCGGCACCATGACGGGGCATCAGGCGATGGTCCGGCACGCGGGGTTCGGCGAGACCATCCGAAGTCTCAACGGAACCGCCGAATGCGACGGCGGCGATCCCGCGCGGATGCAACACCGTGTCGGCCTCTACCTGCGGTTCGCCCGGACCCTGCACACCCCTCCCGGGCGGCGGGTCACCTGTTGACGCGTTGCCCGTCGTCCGCCGTCCCCTCGACGAGGAGCCAGCCGCGGTGCGGGAGGTCCTGACCGAGCAGCAGGGTCCCCACCGATGCGGTCAGTGCGGCGGAGGCGGGTTCCGCGAGCGGGGCGAGCAGCGTCGCTTCCACGACAGCGGGGCTGTCGGCCAGGGCGATCCGGGGCCGGGCAGGGTCCGCGCTGCCGTTGGTGACGGCGAGTTGCCACCCCTGGCCGGTGCGCGCCAGACGGGGAATCAGATACGGGCCACCGCTGACCAGCGGGAGAACCGGCTCATCGCCCTCCAGGTAGCGCACCGTCGCGTGCAGGAGCCGCCGGCCGTCGTCGTCGTAGGGCAGCAGATGGGGAGCCGTGGCGGCGAGAACCGCGACGCGGCCGCCGAGCGAGTTCGTGAACTCGCAGCGGCCCGGCCCCCAGGGTTTCAGGTCCGCGGTGAGGACACTGGTCCGGACCTCGGCTCCCGCGGAGGGACACAACCGCGCCAGGGCGGGTTGCAGGTTGACGCTCAGACAGACGTCGGCATCGGCCGCGTGGGCCGATGAGGCGGGAACACACTCCAGGGAGTACGGACCGTTCGCGGACGGGGCCCGTCGGTCGACGATCTCCGTGACGGTGACTCCGAGCAGTTCCCCGAATCCGCGCTCGGTCAGTATCCGGGCCGCGGTGCCGTCCACCAGGAGACCGCCCGAGAGCATCCGTCGCAGGGCGTCGTCGTCGAAGGACCGGGCCACCTGCCCGAACAGCACACGTACGGGGGCCTCTTCGGCGGTCACCGGTACGCCGTAGCGCAGCAGGAAGTCCGCCGCCGGGCCCGGGTCGACAGCCAGGTCGGCGAGATGTCCGGGCCGCTCCGTGTGTACGTGCGCCGAGGCGTCCGGGTGGAGGGGCAGTCCCACGCCACAGGTGCCCAGCTGGCGGCGGTGGCGCTGGGCGACGTGGTCCAGCGCGGGGCGCGACCGCCGCAGGAGGCGGGTGACGCCGGGGAAACGCCGGGCGTGGCCGGACTGGACGGGCAGGACGTTGAGGAACAGCGCGTCCGCTCCGCAGATCTGCGCGGTGACCATCTCGGACCAGGTCTGGGTGTCGGACTTCGACCAGGTGGTGTGCGGCCAGTTCTCGATCTCCGGTTCGGTGCGCACGTACGGAGGCCGCAGGATTCGCTGGACGTCCAACGTCCAGAGGGAGTGGCTCAGTTCCCGGCCCGGGGCGTCGCTGTAGGGGGCGAAGTGGGGCCGGTGCACCGCCTCGCCGCCGATGGAGAGTGCGTCGAACAGGGCGGGCCAGTCGCGGCCTTCGACGGCGTGGGCGCCGGGCACCGAACTCATCAGACCCAGCCGGGAGCGGCCCGCCGAGTGCTTCTCGACGGCGTCGGCCACCAGGGCGGCGACTTCGAGCTGCGCGGTGCGCCACGTCTCCTGCAGCAGCGCGCGCCAGGGATGCGGAGCGCCGGGCGCCGTCACCGCGGCCACCACCGCCTCACGCGTGACCGGTTCGCCGGCCAGCTCAGCGAGCCGTTCCAGCATGAGGGGCTCGAACCCGCCGCCCCATTCGAGCGGCGCGTGGTTGTGGTAGCGGAAGTCGTCCTCCAGCCACAGGACACGGAAGCCGAGCCCGGCGAAGCGGGCGTAGTGCGCGGTGATCCAGGCACGCCAGCGCGGGCAGGCGAAGGACGCCTGCCCGGCAGCGGCCTGCCCGTCGGGCCCCACCATGGGGGCGAAGCCGTGCCGGTCCCGCCGGCCGCGGTCGGCGTGCCCAGCTGTCACCCAGGGGTTGAGACTGACATCGAGCCCGGCGCCCCGCAGAACGGCGGCCGAAGTGGCGGCCGTGTCGTACAGGCGGTCCTCCTCGTCGCCCGCCGGGTGGCCGTTGTAGAACTCCTCGGCCCCGAGCAGCAGTACGACTTCGTCGACACCCGACTGCAGGCAGAAGTCAGCGAGTTCGGCGGCCTGGCGGCCGGCCGCTGACGTGGGGTGGATGTGGAACCTCAGGTGGTACCGGGCGGGCACGCGGGGCCTCCATGGTGCGCTGTCGGCGATGGGCCCGCGCCGACAGCGAGTCGGCGCGGGCCCGTCGCGGGGTTCTGGCCGGCGGGCGCTCAACGCGTCGCCGGCGTTCCTGCAGTGTCAGTCGTCCTTGCGGCCGTTGAGACGCAGCGGAGCAGGTGCGACGGGGCGGGACGGACCCGCGACACCGCCCTTGCCGCCCTTGTGGGCCGGGCCCACGGCGGTGAGCGTGAGGGTCTGCTCCGCAGCCGTGCGCGCTCCGCCGACCGGGCCGCCGGTGGTGTCGGTCCACGCGCGGGTGGGCGTGGTCTCGGCGAGCCGGCCCTGAGCGGCCGACAGGCCGATGACGAGTCCGCTGTAGCGGTTCACCAGACGGTAGGTACCGGTGGAGTTGCCGTTGACGGCTGTGTTCTTGATGACGAACCACTGCTGGCCGACACTGGGGCCGCCGGCCGGTGCGTTCGTCGCGGTGGGCCTGGCCGCCCAGGCGCGCCCGGCGTTCGTCTTCGCGTCGACACCGAGGAGTTGGTGGGTGGACGCGTTGGCTATGCGGTAGGAGCCGTCACCGTCGGGGGTGAAGATCCAGTGGCCGAGGGCCGATCCGGCCGACGCGGCCCGCGAGGTGGTCGCGCCGCTGCCCCGGACCTGGGTGAGGACACGGCCCGCTCCGCTGGCGATGGTGTAGGCCTTGCCCGTGTCGAGTGGAGCTGCCGGGGCGCTGGTGTCGATGGCGGTGTTGTAGTACTCGCCGTCGGCGCCGCCGGAGCAGGAGAACGAGCAGTAAGAACGGAAGTTCTTGCCGACGATGGTGGAGCCGGTCTTGTTCTCCGAGTCCAGGAACCAGCGGTACCAGGAGCCGGTCAGGTAGTCGCCGGAGTCTCCTGCGAGACGCCACTTCTGGGTGGCGAGGCTGTCGGTGACGTAGAAGCGCTGCGGTTCGCTGGCGTCCTGGTGGATGGTCTCGGGCTCACCTATGTACAGGCCGAGGTAGGCGTCGTAGGCGATGTTCATGGTCAGCAGGTCGGACTTGGCGGGCAGCTTGCCGTTCGCCTGCTGCTCCTGGACGTTGCCGGGGTTCGCCGGGTTGTAGTCGTTCGCGACGGGTGTGTAGCCGGTGGGGTGGTCGGCGTCGACCGGCTGCAGGTTGCTCTCCAGGCCGCCGGTCCCCGGCTGGGACCAGGAGCCGTTGTACCACTTCTTCCAGGAACCCGGCGCCATCTTCGCGGACATGGGGGCACGCGCCACGTGCGAGAGGCTCCCGTCGGTCCAGCCGCCCGGCACGCCGCCCTTCGGGATGACGCGCGAGTTGTAGTAGACGTAGAAATAGCCGGACGCGGTGTCCACGAACAGCCGTGCGTCGCCGTCGCCGTAGTCGAACGTGTCGTGGGGGAAGGCCTTGTCGTCGCCGCGGCGGGTGCTGTACGGCGAGGTGAGCACGTGGTCCTTGATGTCCCAGGTCTTGCCCTGGTCCTTGGACACGGTGTAGTCGATCGTGTCGTAGTGCAGGCCGTCACCGAAGGGCTGCGGGGTGAACTCGTTGTGGATCAGCCCGTACCAGTCACCGGTGTCCGGGTCCACCCACACGCCCATCAGGTCGCAGTAGTTCTTCTGCGCGTAGCTCGAGGTGCCGGGGGCGTACGTGGCCTCCCGGCCGGTGGGACTGTTGTTGCACCGCCAGGTGGTGTCGTCGTTGCGGTCCTTGGAGTTGGCGGGGTTCACCGCGTCGCTGAGCGCGGCCGAACGGTCGGCGGAGTCGAAGTCCTTGCCCGTGTAGAACGTCCAGTTGCGGGAGTCCTTCGCGCCGTACAGGGAGTGGGCCGACTGGTAGTAGAACGCGCCGTCCTTGTCGGTGTACGTGGCGGCGGGAGTGTCGTCGGGGTTGGTCCAGGAGCCCTTGTCACCGATGGAGACGTTGTACTTGGGCGAGGGGTCCTGGGCCGACGCCGGAGCGGTGGCCAGTGCGCCGAGCAGGACCACGGCAGTGGCGGCGAGCGCACCGGCGATCTTCGTTCTGGGACGGGCTGACACGGGTACTCCTCTCTTGCCCGGACTGCCTGCGGGAGAGACGAGCAGGGGCCCGGGGCGGCGAGATGTCCGGCGGTGGGGCGGCGTGTGCCACCGGACTGGGGGCATGGGGGGGTGAGAGCGTGCACAACGGTGTATTAATTAGTTTGAATAGAATCCGAACTAATAGAGGCCTGTCAAGACTCGTGTCACTCATGAACCGGGATCGCTCCGCCGCCACAGCCCGGACGCGGACTTGCCATCATGAGTGCGCAGACAGACCCGCCCAGAGATGAGGACGCAGTGACCGACCTTCACGCGGCGGCGCCGCCGTACGCCACTGCCGGACCCTCCCGGCCCCGGGACCGCGGGTCCATCCGGCCCGCCAACCTCGGTGTGGTGCTGCGCATCCTCCGTGATTCCGGACCGCGTTCACGTGCCCAGATCGCCGCCGACACCGGCCTCCCGAAGCCCACGGTCACCACGCTGGTGGCCGAACTCGTCGCCCACGGCCTGATCCGTGAGGGGCCCGCCCAACGTGAGGGAGCCGTGGGGCGCCCCGGCACTCTGGTCCACATCGACGGCCGGGGCCTCTGTGGCATCGGGGTGGAGATCAGCACCAGCTACATCCACGTTCTCGCCCTCTCGCTCAGCGGGGCCGCCGTCCACGAGCACCGCGTCGCCGTGGCGGTCGCGGAGGCCGGAGCGGAGGAGATCCTGGACCTCACCGCACAGGCGATCCGTACGTGCCTCACCGTGCTCAGCGGCGAAGGCATCCGGCCCGTCGGCCTCACGCTCGCGGTGCCCGGCGTCATCGACGCCGCCGCCGGCACGGTCGAGTACGCGCCCGCCATCGGCTGGCGCGCAGTGGCCGTCGCCGACGGGCTCCGGCAGCGCCTGGAGCAGCCGCTGCCGCGCCTGACCCTGGACAACGACGCGAAGCTCGGCGCCCTCGCCGAATACGTCCAGGTGCAGGGTTCGGACGTGCACGACATGGTGTGCATCACCGGCGAGCGCGGTATCGGTGCAGGCATCGTCAGCGGCGGCAGGCTCCTGCGCGGAGCCACCGGTTTCGCCGGCGAAGTCGGTCACATGCCTCTCGACCCGCAGCGCCGCCCCTGCGTCTGCGGACGCCGCGGGTGCTGGGAGGTGATGGTGGGCCTTGATGCGATCCTGCGCCTGGCCGCCGCCGACGACGACCTGATCCACGACCCGGCCGTCGAACTGGAGACCCGCCTGGCCGAGTTGCGCCGCCGCGCCCTGGACGGAGACGCCCGCACCCTTGACGCGTTGGCGCGGGTCGCGGAGGACCTCGGGCTGGGTCTCGCCCTGCTGGCCGACGTGCTCAACCCCCGGATGGTGATCCTGGGCGGGTACTTCACCCACATCGGGGACCTCATGCTGGAGCGGGTACGGGAAGTGGTCCACGAGCGGGTCATGGCGTCGGACGCCGGGGGGTGCGAGGTGCGGCTGTCCGCGCTGGGGTTCGCCGCCGCGGCCCGCGGCGGCGCGTATCTCGCACTCGACGCGGTGTACCAGGATCCGGGAGCGGTATGAGGCCGGCCGGGACCTGCCCGGCCGGCCTCATGGAGCTGCCCCGCTGTACTGCGGCTTCGTCGCGTGTACCGGCCCCCACGCCCCGACGGACCGACCGTCAAGGTTGCCTCAGTGTCCGTACGTCTCCAGCAGCCGCAGCCACACCTCGCTGATCGTCGGATAGGCGGGTACCGCGTGCCACAGCCGTTCGACGGGCACCTCCCCCGCGATGGCGACCGTTGCCGAATGCAGCAGTTCGCTCACTCCCGGGCCCACGAACGTGGCGCCGACGACGACCTCACGGTCGAGGTCGACGACCATCCGGGCCCGGCCCCGGTACCCGTCGGCGTACAGCCCCGCTCCCGCGACGTTCGCCATGTCGTAGTCCACTGCCCTGACCCGGTACCCCGCACTCTCCGCATCGGCGAGCGTCAGACCGGCCGACGCCGCCTCCGGGTCGGTGAAGACCACCTGCGATACCGCGGCGTGGTCGGCGGTCGCGGAATGGGCGCCCCAGCGGTCGGTTTCGAGCAGCGGGACCCCCTGGGCCCGTGCGGTGATCGCCGCACCCGCGATGCGCGCCTGGTACTTGCCCTGGTGCGTCAGCAGGGCCCGGTGGTTGACGTCCCCCACCGCGTAGAGCCAGTCGCTGCCCTCGACCCGGCAGCTGTCGTCGACGGTCAGCCAGGAGCCCGCGGTCAGGCCCACCGTGTCCAGGCCGATGTCGTCGGTGCGCGGGGCGCGGCCCGTGGCGATGAGGATTTCGTCCGCCTCGATCCGCTCGCCGTCCTCCAGCACCACGGTCACCGGTCCTTCGCCCCGCTCGACCGAGGCCGCGGACGTGTGGAAACGGATGTCGGCCCCCGCCTCCTTGAGCGCAGCGGCCACCAGCTCGCCGGCGAAGGGCTCCATCCTCGGCAGCAGTCCGCCGCCGCGCACCAGCATCGTCACGCGGGAACCCAGCGCCTGCCAGGCGGTGGCCATCTCGACGGCGACCACTCCCCCGCCGACGACCACCAGGCGTCCGGGCACCTCCTGGGAGCTGGTCGCCTCGCGGCTGGTCCAGGGCCGGGCGTCCGCGAGTCCGGGGAGCTCGGGGAGGACGGCGCGGCTCCCCGTGCAGACGGCGACCGCGTGCCGTGCGGTCAGCTGCTGCTTCTCCCCCGCGGGGCCGGTCACGACGACTGTCTTCCTGCCGGTGAGGCGCCCCTGGCCGCGGTAGAGATCCACCCCGATGCCCTCCAGCCAGCTGACCTGGCCGTCGTCCTTCCAGTGCGAGGTGTATTCGTCCCGGTGGGCGAGCACCTCCGCGACATCCAGGGGGCCCTGCACCGCTCCGCGCAGTCCGGGCACCCTGCGGGCGTCGGCGCGCGCGGTCACCGGGCGCAGCAGAGCCTTGCTCGGCATGCACGCCCAGTACGAGCACTCACCGCCGACCAGTTCGCTCTCCACCACCGCCGCACTCAGCCCGCCTGCGCGGGCGCCGTCCGCCACGTTCTCGCCGACCGGGCCGGCGCCGATCACCACCACGTCGTACGCCGTGTTCTCCATGGGATCCGTCATGGGAGCCAGTCTGGTACGGGGTGTGCCGCGCGGCCACATGGGCAGCCGGAATACGACAGCGAACACCACGGTTGACCCCGGCGAACACACCGGTCAGCCAGGAAAGGCGGGCACAGCATGAGCACGGTCGAGCTCACCAAGGAAAACTTCGACGATGTCGTGACCGACAACGACTTCGTCCTCATCGACTTCTGGGCTTCCTGGTGCGGACCCTGCCGTCAGTTCGCCCCGGTCTACGAGGGTGCGTCGGAGCGGCACGAGGACCTCGTATTCGCGAAGGTCGACACGGAGGCCCAGCAGGAACTGGCCGCGGCCTTCGAGATCCGTTCCATCCCCACCCTGATGATCGTGCGTGACAACGTCGCGGTCTTCTCACAGCCCGGCGCTCTGCCGGAAGCCGCTCTGGAGGATGTGATCGGGCAGGCCCGCGCGCTGGACATGCAAGAGGTCCGCAAGTCGGTGGAGGACGAGAAGAAGGCGTAGCGGGACCGGTCAGGTCCCGGGTTTCACCGACACACCGGGAAACGCCGGACCGGTCCGGGCTCCGGCGGGCGTGGGCCGCCCGCCGGAGCCTTTCCGTTCTTGTGGCCGCCGCGATCAGCGTTCGAGTACGAGCGCGAGCCCCTGGCCGACGCCGATGCAGAGCGCGGCCAGACCGGTTCCGGAACCGGCCGCGGCCAGCTGGTGCGCGACCGAGCCCGCGAGCCGCGCCCCTGACGCGCCGAGCGGATGACCGATCGCGATGGCGCCGCCGCGCGGGTTGACGACCGCCGGGTCGAGCTCCGGCCACTCCGCGAGACAGCCGAGCGACTGGGCCGCGAAGGCCTCGTTCAGCTCGAAGACCGTGAGGTCGCCGAAGTTCTTGCCGGCCTTGGTCAGAGCCCGCCGGACCGCCTCGACCGGGCCGAGCCCGAAGAGCTGAGGCTCGACACCCGTGACAGCGGATGTCCGGATACGGGCGAGCGGTTCCCGGCCGGTGGCCCGCAGCCCCTCGTCGTCGACCAGCAGCAGAGCCGCCGCGCCGTCGTTGAGCGGGGAGGCGTTGCCCGCGGTGACGGTACCGTCCGGGCGGAAGACGGGCTTGAGCCGGGCCAGCGCCTCCATGCTCGATCCGGCTCGGACGCACTCGTCACGGGCGAGGTCGACACCCTCGTACGGAACGACCTCCGCGTCGTAGAGGCCCGCTTCCCAGGCCGCGGCCGCCTTGCCGTGGCTGGCCAGGGCGAAGGCGTCCTGCTGCTCCCGGCTGATGCCGTGCTTGTCGGCGATGAGCTCGGCGCCCTCACCGAGCGGGACCGTCCACTCCTCGGGCATCCGCGGGTTGGTCATCCGCCAGCCCAGGGTCGTGGAGTGCAGCTGCTGATGCCCGGCCGGGAAGGCGCGTTCGGGTTTCTGCAGCACCCAGGGCGCCCGGGACATCGACTCGACCCCGCCCGCGACGGCCACCGACGCGTCGCCCAGCGCGACGGCACGGGCAGCCTGGATGACGGCCTCCAGCCCTGATCCGCAGAGCCTGTTGACGGTGACGCCCGGGACGGAGACCGGAAGCCCCGCCAGCAGCACGGCCATCCTCGCCACATCGCGGTTGTCCTCGCCCGCGCCGTTGGCGTCGCCGAAGTACACGTCGTCGACGCGGGACGGATCGAGGTCCGGGCTCCGCTCCACGAGAGATCTGACGACGTGGGCGGCCAGGTCGTCGGGGCGTACTCCGGAGAGTGCCCCCGCGAATTTCCCGACCGGTGTACGGACTGCGTCGACGATGTAGACGTCGCGGATACTCATCGGACCTCTCCCATGCCACCTGGCCGTTCGCCCGGTGAACGATTGTTCATAACGGCTTACCGCCCGAGTCTGTGTCCGCCCCCTCCGCCTGTCAACGCCCGTGCGACGGAGCGGCCCGCGGACGTCGCGAAAGGATGCGGGCCCCCCGGCGCAGCCGTCAGGTCACTGCTGGGCGAGCACTTTCCACAAGCCCGGGTCCTCGAAACCGAGCGCCCAGAGCGAGGTGTTGCGCACCCCGTACTTGCGGACCGCGGCCAGCTGCACGGCGGTCCCCCGTGCGTCCTGGTACCAGACGGTCCTGGGCACATCCCCGTCCTGGTAGGTGAAGTGCGGGGTGCCCGACTCCGGGTCGAGCGCATAGGGCGCGCCCACCTCGCGGCGCAGCGCCTCCGCCTGCTTCCACGTCACGTGCCGGGCGGGACCGCTGCCGTCGGCCGGCCAGTCCCAGCCGTACCCGGGCAGCGCCATTTCGATCCGGCCGGCCGGCACCAGCGCGGTCGCCCGGCGCAGGATCCCGTCGTACCAGGAAGTGGCCGAGAGCGGGCCGGGCGGACCGCCCGACCAGTGCAGGTCGTACGCCATGATCCGCATCCGGTCCGCGGCCCGGCCGATCGCTGCGTAGTCCCAGATCCGGCCCGTGGTGTCCGTCTGGGGCGAGACGGTGACGACGCACTGTTTCCGCAGGGCGTGCAGCTTCGCGCACAGGCCGGTGACGAAGGCCGCGTACGCGGACCGCACGCGGTGGTAGTCCGGCGTGGCGGTGGAGGCGATGGTCTCGTAGTCGAGGTCGATGCCGTCGTAACCGTGACTCCGTGCGAGCCGGACCAGCGCCGCGGTGTGCGCTTCGCGCAGAGCCGGCGTGGTGAGGACGGCCGCCAGCGCGCCCGGCTTCATGGTGTCCATGTCCATGACTGTGGGTACGACATCGATCCCCGCCCGGTGCAGTCCGCCGATGATGCGGGCGTCACCGGCGCCGGGGTGCCCCTCGATACGGTCCGCCGCCGCCGCTTTGTACCAGAAGGGACTGACGGTGTGCAGTTGATCCGCGTGGCGCAGGGCGTCCTGGTACGCGTTCTCCTGGTCCCAGTACGGGAGCCAGGCCGAAACGGTACGCGGAACGGCCGGAGCGCTCGGCGGACCGGCTGCGCGGGCGTTCGCGGGAAGCGCCGCGGCCAGGAGGCAGACGACGCCCGCCAGTGAACGGGCGAAGCGGGATACAGGTGCAGTGATCATGGGCAGAGAGTGGCGGGGACACCGGGATACCGCGCTGCGGAGTGGTCCATCCAGGTTCTGACGTGACCCGGATGACGGGGTATCAGGGTGACCGCACCGGTCTGCCCGGCAGCATTGGCTGACTCCGAGCGCCACGGCCGGGGCCGGAGGGCAGGTGACCGGTGACCGGTGCTCAGACCGTCACGTGAGCCGGGACACCGAGGTAGCGCCCCAGGTCGGCGGCGTCAACGTGCAGGCCCTCCCGCACGCCGGCATCCAGCCCGTCGTCGAACGGCGTGATCTCGACGGTCATCCGGTGTCTGCGGTGTCGGACGCTCCAGGTCCCGAGAGCACGGCCGTCGGCCACGAACGTCGGCATGATGAAGCCGCCACCGCTCTGGACCGCACGGTCGTGAGCGGGCGGGACAATCAGGGTCCGGTCGCGATAGCCGAGCAGGTACCCGTCGAAGTGGCCGAGCAGCCGGACGTCCGGGTGGGGCACGACCGCCTCCCCTGCGCGCTCCGGAAGCTCGTGCAGCGGACCGAGCTCCGTGGCGACCTCGCACAGCTCTCGCGCCGCGAGGGCGAAGGCCCGCCCGGCGGATGTCAGGGGCAGCCCACTCCACGCGGCCAGGTCGGGAGGCCCGGTGGGGCCGTGCCCGGTGACGTAGCGAAGAGCGAGCCGGGCGAGATCCGCATCCTCGTCGCCCGGCTGCGCCGGCCCGGCCCGGTCCGCGAGCAGGGTGTACGTGGCTCCGTCGTGCTCGTCCTCCGGGCCGCGGCAGACCAGCCCGCGGACCGCGGCGTACTGCAAGAGGTGCGCGGGTGCCTGACTCCGGGGATCGAGTGCCACACCTTCACGGGCGATCTCGTCCATCAGAGTTGCCCGCGTGAGCGGCGCCGACCCGGCGAGTACGGCCCGCAGCGCGTCGAGGCCGCGTCGGCAGGTGTCCTCGTCGAGGCCCAGGCGCCGGCGCCGTCCCGCCTGGCGGCGGGCCGTCCGCTCGCCGAACAGCCGCAGCAGCCAGCGGACGTCGTCGGCGATGACCATGTGCAGCGTGCCGCGCATGAGCCAGGTGCGCACCAACTCACCACTGGTGCACCTCGCGTCGACATCGCCTGCGGTGAGCCCGGTGGAGCGGGCACGGACCGCGAGACGGGCCGGCTTCACGTCCTGGGACTGCACACCCACCACGCGGCGTACCGCATCGGCCGGCCCCGACGCGCTCTCCGCGCCCAGCAGTTGTGCGGCGGCCCGGCGTCGGCGCACGTCTGCGGCCGTCCATCGATCTCGCATGATCGCGAGCCTATCGAAGCCCGGGAGCGGGCGGCTGCTGACGCGTCGGACGGTGACCGACCGGCTCCCGTGGCCCCGCAGCGGGGAAGCCACCGCTCAGATGCCTACGTAATTCTCGGCGAAGTAGTCCTGATGGCTGCGCAGATCCCGCAGACTCACCAGTCGTGCGCGCTGCAGCAGGCGCATGAAGGCGGCGTCCTCGCCGTCCGCTGCGGGGCCGTGCAAGAGGTTGACCATCCAGTGCGAGAACTCCTGTGCGTGCCACATACGCGGCAGGCAGGCGTCGGAGTACCGGGCCAGTCCACGCTGATCGTCCCTGGCCAGCGCGTCGGTCAGTGCCACGGCCAGTGTCCGCGCGGTCACGATGGCGAGATTGGCCCCCTTGGCGGCCGAAGGGCTGATCAGGCCGGCGGCGTCGCCCGCCAGGAACAGCCGCCCGTACTGCATGGGGACGCTGACCGCCGAACTGAGGTCCACGGTCGCCCGTTCCAGAATCGGTCCCTCGCGCAGCGGCCCGTACTCGCCGGTGCGCATCCTGGTCCCCAGCTCGTCCCAGATCCGCGCGTCGCTCCAGTCCCCGGGAGCCTCCCCGCGTGGCACCTGGAGGTAGTACCGGGTGACGGTGGCGCTGCGTGCCATGTGCCCCGCGAAACCCCGGTCGTGCACGGCGTAGGTCACCGCTGTCATGCTGGGCGGTGCCTGCGCCAGTATCGCCAGCCAGGTCACACCGTGATAGCGCCGGAACCCCTGGGCCGCCCCGGCCGGCATCTGCCGCAGTGCGACACCGTGCTGGCCGTCGCACCCGGCCGCGTACTCCCCGGAGATGCGGTACGTCCGGCCGTCGGTCTCCCGGCAGTCGATCGACGGGCTGTCGCCGTCGAGTCCGTGCATCGCGGTTACCGTCGTTCCGAACCGGATGTCCCCGCCCCGGTCCAGGAACTCGGCTATCAGGTCGGCCACCAGCTGCTGCTGCGGATAGACGGTGTGGACCTGCCGCTGGCCCAGCTCACCGTAGTTCAGCTCGAACTGCCCGTGCTCACCGCGGAACGCGCAGGTGCCGTGGAGCTGCCCCGCCGCGTGCAACCCCTTGGCCAGTCCGTTCTCGTCGAGGACGCGGACGACGTCCGGTGCGAGGAACCCGGCCCGCCCGCGCTGCTCGACATGGGCGCGGCTCTGTCTTTCCACGATCACGCAGGTGATGTCCGCGGCACGCAGTAAATTCCCGAGCACCAGACCGGCGGGCCCGGCTCCGACGATCAGTATCCGGGTTCTCTCGGACACGGGCATGGAATCCCCTCCATCGCGCAATTCGCTACCGGCCCCCTGCACGCACGCACACTGTATTGGGCTCCCGGAGCCTGGGGCCGGCCATGCAGAGGATCGTGCGTGGGACCGTGTGAGCCGGTATCAACTCCCCCTCGGCTGCGCTCGGTCCACGATGGTTTCGTCACCGCGGCCGGGCCGGGCGCCCTGCTCTCCGCGGGTAGCCCGTCACCTCTCCGTCCGGCGCCGGGCCTCCCGGGCGAAAGCGGTAGGAGCGCGGCCCGGGAATGTCCGGAACTCGGTGGTTCACCAAGGCTGTCCCGGCGTCCCCGGTGGATCGGTGCACGGAGTCGGACGCGGTGCACCGCAGGGATGAGGGGCGTTCGCACACCGGACGTATTCGGGCGTTCCGGCGAACGCGGCGGGGCTCCGTAGCCGTCGTCGTGCGCCCGCCGGGGGTCACCGGAACAGCGCTTAGCCTGTCCCGGTGACTTCCTACACCGATGACCAGCAACTGCCCGACTCACCCGGCCGGCGCGGCCCCTCCGCCACGACCGAGGCCGAACCGCACGGCATCGGCCCCGTCAGGACCTCCTACGCCCCCGCCCACGACGGAGATCCCGACCCGGGCGAAATCGTCTGGACCTGGGTGCCGTACGAGGAGAACGACGGACGCGGCAAGGACCGGCCGGTTCTCGTGGTGGCCAGGGAGGAGGCGGGCACGCTGCTCAGCGTCCGCCTCTCCAGCAAGACGCACGACAGGGACCGGGAGTGGCTGGCGATCGGCGCCGGGCCCTGGGACCGCGAGGGGCGTGAGTCCTGGGTCGATCTGGACCGGGTACTGCGGGTGCACGCGGACGGCATGCGGCGCGAGGCCTGCGCGCTCGACCGGCCGCGGTTCGACGCCGTCGTGGGGCGCCTCAGGGAGCGCTACGGCTGGAGCTGACCGGCGCGGGCCGTCACACCCACGCCCCGGGTGGCCGAGCGGGCTCCGCCGGACGCGGCGCGGCCCCGGATGCCCTGCGTCGCGCGCCCGCGGCGCCTGTTTCCGGCCTCCCGGGGCACTCTTGTGCGGACCGTCGGCAGTGGCTTAGGTGGGATGGAACGTTCTCCGGAGGGCACAGGAGAACGGCTGAAGGTATCTTCGCCACGAGGAGCCGATCATGACCATGCCGCAGCTGACCGAGGTGGACGCGGAGCACCTGCTCCGATGTATCTGCTTCAAGACCGGACCACCCCGGACCGTCGGGGTCGAGCTCGAATGGCTCATCCACGACCTGCACGACGCCCGGTCGCCGCTGTCCGACGACCGGATCGGCCAGGCTCACGCCGTGGTGCGCGCGCTGCCGCTCATCTCGCCGCTCACCTTCGAACCCGGCGGCCAGCTGGAGCTCAGCTCGCTGCCTGCCACGTCCCTGACCGAGTGCGTCGATTCCGTGTCCGCGGACCTGCGTGCGGTGCGGGGCGCGCTGCGCGACGAGGGTCTGGTGCTCACCGGGCTCGGCCAGGACCCCTGGCATCCGCCGCGCAGGCTGCTGCGCGAACCGCGGTACGACGCCATGGAGACCTATCTGGACCGGCACGGGACGGCAGGCCGTTCCATGATGTGCGGTTCGGCCTCCATCCAGGTCTGCCTGGACGCGGGGCACGACGAACCAGGGCCGCTGGGCTACGGCAGGCGCTGGAAGCTGGCGCATCTGCTGGGCGCCGTGCTGGTGGCCGCGTTCGCCAACTCGCCGCACCGCCAGCGCCGTACCACCGGATGGCTCTCCACCCGGCAGTCCCAGTGGGCCGACCTCGACCCGGTGCGGTCGCTGGCGCCGGAGGACGGGCCCGAGCCCCGGGTCGCCTGGGCCGCGCACGTCCTCGACGCGCCTGTGATGTGCATCCGTGCCGACGAGGGGCCCTGGCCGGTTCCGGAACGTCTCTCGTTCCGGGAATGGCTGCGCACCGGCCTCCCCAGACCCCCGACGCGCGAGGATCTGGACTACCACCTGACGACACTCTTCCCGCCGGTGCGGCCGCGCGGCCACCTCGAACTGCGCATGATCGACGCGCAGCCCGGCGAGGACGGCTGGGTGGTGCCGCTCGCGGTGACCGCCGCGCTCTTCGACGATCCGGCCGCTGCCGAGACGGTGTACCGCGCCGTCAAGCCGCTCGCGGAGACCGCGGGCCGGGCCCGTGCGCCGCGCAATCCGCTCTGGGAGACCGCCGCACGGTCCGGTCTCGCCGACCCCGAGCTGCGCGCAGCGGCCACGGTCTGCTTCTCCGCCGCACTGGAGGCACTCCCCCGGCTCGGGGCCTCCGCCGCCGTACAGGAGGCGGTCGCCGCCTTCGCCGACCGCTATGTCGCACGGGGCCGATGTCCCGCCGACGATCTGCTGGATCCCGATCACGGGAAGGATCTCCTGCCATGAACGCCGACCCCAGCGCTGTGCGCCGCAGCGCGCTCGACGCGCTCACCACGGCACGCAGCCGCACCAGCGCACTGACGGACTGCGTCGAGGACAGCGAACTCACCGCACAGCACTCGCCGTTGATGTCCCCACTCGTCTGGGACCTGGCCCATATCTCCAACCAGGAGGAGCAGTGGCTCCTGCGAGCGGTCGCGGGCCGCGAGGCGATACGTCCGGAGATCGACTCGGTGTACGACGCCTTCGAGCACCCCAGGGCCACCCGGCCCACTCTTCCGCTGCTCCCGCCCGCCGAGGCACGGCGCTACGCGTCCGATGTGCGAGGACGCGTCGTCGACGTACTGGAGAGCGCCCCGCTGCACGGCCGGCCGCTGGTCGACGCGGGCTTCGCCTTCGGCATGATCGCCCAGCATGAGCAGCAGCACGACGAGACGATGCTCATCACCCACCAGCTGCGCACCGGCCCCGCCGCACTGACCGCCCCGGCCCCGCCGCGCACCGACAGCACCGGCCTCCCAAGCGAAGTCCTGGTACCCGCAGGCCCGTTCACCATGGGCACATCGGACGAGCCCTGGGCGCTGGACAACGAACGACCGGCGCACCAGCGGCTCGTCCCGTCCTTCCACATCGACACGGCCCCGGTGACCAATGGCGCGTTCCTGCGGTTCATCGAGGACGGCGGATACCACGACGAGCGCTGGTGGGCGGAGAAGGGCTGGGACCTGATCCGCGGACACGAGCTGACCGCGCCCCTGTTCTGGCACCGGGAAGGCGGCCAGTGGCTCCGCCGCCGCTTCGGCGCCGTGGAGCCCGTGGCGTCCGACGAGCCGGTGCTCCATGTGAGCTGGTACGAGGCGGACGCCTACGCCCGCTGGGCGGGGCGGCGGCTGCCGTCCGAGGCCGAGTGGGAGAAAGCTGCACGCCACGATCCGGCGACCGGCCGTTCGTACCGCTATCCGTGGGGCGACCAGGATCCCACGCCCGAGCGGGCCAACCTCGGCCAGCGCCACCTCGGTCCGGCGCCTGCAGGCAGCTACCCGGACGGTGAATCGCCCCTCGGCGTTCGGCAGTTGATCGGGGACGTGTGGGAGTGGACCTCCAGCGACTTCCAGCCCTACCCCGGGTTCGCCGCGTTCCCCTACCGCGAGTACTCGGAAGTGTTCTTCGGCCCGGACCACAAGGTGCTGCGCGGCGGCGCGTTCTCCGTCGGCGAGGTGGCCTGCCGGGCCACCTTCCGCAACTGGGACCTGCCGGTGCGCCGTCAGATCTTCGCCGGGTTCCGCACCGCGAGGGACGCCTGATGTGCCGTCACATCGCTTTTCTGGGGCCGCCGGAGCCGCTCGGTGAGGTGCTGGTGCGGCCCCGGCACTCGCTGGTGCGCCAGTCGTGGGAGCCACGCAGACAGCGTCACGGGACAGTCAACGCCGACGGGTTCGGCGTCGGGTGGTACGCCGGGGACGACCCGGTGCCCGCACGCTACCGGCGCGCCGGGCCGATCTGGGCCGATCTCTCCTTCACCGATCTGGCACGGGTCGTCCGCAGCGGGGCCGTACTGGCGGCGGTACGCGATGCCACGGAGGCGGGCGCCGACGACGAAGCGGCCGCGGCGCCATTTGCCGCGGGCCCCTGGCTGTTCAGCCACAACGGCGCGGTCAGGGGCTGGCCCACGAGCGCGGCTCCGATCGCGGCGACACTCCCTGCGGCCGAGCTGCTCGGTATGGCCGCACGCTGTGACTCCGCACTGGTCTGGGCGGTCGTCCTGCACCGGCTGCGGGAGGGCGACCCTCTCGGCCAGGCGCTCGGCGACACCGTCACCGAGTTCGCGGCTGCGGCACCCGGCTCGCGGCTCAACCTGCTGCTGACGGACGGCACTGCCGTCGCCGCCACGGTCTGGGGCGACAGCCTCTGGTACCTCACGGAACCCGGACGGACCGAGGCGGGCGGCCGCACGGTGGTCGCGTCCGAGCCCTACGACGACGACCCGGGCTGGCGGGAAGTACCCGACCGCACTCTGCTCGTGGCGACCCGCACCGATGTCCAGCTGACCCCACTCAAGGAGCCCACGGCGTGAGTCCGTTCCAGCTGACCCGTACCCTGCCCGAGGACGCGACCAACGCCGCGCTGCGCGCCGATGTGCGCCAGGGCCTGACCGGTTCGCCCAAGACACTGCCGCCCAAGTGGTTCTACGACGCACGCGGCAGTGAGCTCTTCGAGGAGATCACCGCACTGCCCGAGTACTACCCGACCCGGGCGGAGCGGGAGATCCTGCTCGCTCGCGCCGGCGACATCGCGGAGGCCACCGGCGCCCGCACTCTGATCGAGCTGGGTTCGGGGTCGTCGGAGAAGACCCGGCATCTGCTCGACGCGCTTCCCAGGCTGATGAGTTACATCCCGGTGGACGTGAGCGGGAGCGCGCTCACCGCCGCCGCGGACGCCCTGCTCGCGGAGCGGCCGCAGCTCGTCGTGCACGCTCTGATCGCGGACTTCACCCGTGAACTGACCCTGCCCGCCTCTCCCGGCCCCCGGCTGGTCGTCTTCCTGGGCGGCACCATCGGGAATCTGCTGCCCGCCGAACGCGCCGCGTTCCTGCGGTCCGTACGGAGCCTGCTGGAGCCGGGCGATCAGCTGCTGCTGGGCACGGACCTGGTCAAGGACGAGAGCGTGCTGGTCCCCGCCTACGACGACGTGGCCGGTGTCACCGCCGCGTTCAACAAGAACGTGCTGAGCGTCATCGACCGGGAGCTGGGGGCCGACTTCGATCCGGACGCCTTCGACCACGTCGCCGTCTGGGACCGCGAGAACGAGTGGATCGAGATGCGGTTGCGGGCGCGCCGGGCATTCACCGTGAAGATCCCCGAGCTGCAACTGGTGGTGCCCTTCGCGGCGGGTGAGGAGATGCGGACGGAGGTCTCCGCGAAATTCCGGCAGGACCGGGTGCGCTCCGAACTGGCTGCCGCAGGACTGACACTGCACCACTGGTGGACGGATGCCGACGCCAGGTTCGCCCTGTCGCTCAGCGGTCCACCAGCTCGTCCGTGAGCCGTCTGGACGCCTTCTTCGCGGCTGTTGCGGCGTCCTGCCCTGTGAGTACTTCCGTCATATAGGGCTTGATCGGGTTGTCCGCCTCGACCGCCGCCCAGCGCGGCGAGTTCGGGGTGGCCCGCCCGCGTGCCGCGCCCACGGCCATCGCGGCCGTACCCTCATCGCCGTTGACCACGCCCGCGAGCGTCGTCTTGTTGGGGACGTAGCTCATGGTGCGGGCCAGCTCGGTCTGCCATTTCCGTCCCGCCAGGGCCTCGACGACCTCGACGGCGGCGTCACCGTCGTGGGCCTTGTCCGGGATGATCAGGTCGGAGCCTCCGGTGAACACCGCCGACGGCTTGGCGGCTGTCCTGCCCGGTATCGGGAAGAAGCCGAGCTTCCCCTTGAGCTGCGGATTGCTCTTCAGGATGGTCTGCGCCGTGCCAGGCACCGCGATGATCTGGGCGACATCGCCGCGGGCGAACACGCCGGCCTGCTGCGGATGCGCCTCGTCCGCGTTCTTGGGCCCCCGGCCGAGATCCTGGAGCTGCTTGTAGAAGTCCATACCCCTGATGGCGGCCTGGCTGTCGAGGGCTCCGGTGTAATTGCCGGCGTCCTCGTCGGCCAGTTCGCCGCCCTCGTCCCAGATAAAACCGGAGAGGGTGTACCAGTCCTGTCCGGCGAGGTATATCCCCTGCCGGCCGGCCTGGTTGAGCTGCCCGGTGTCCTTGATCCACTGTGCGCGGGTTTTCGGCGGCTCGGTGATCCCGGCGGCCCTGAACAGGTCCTTGTTGTAGATGACGACGCGGTTGGCCGCGTACCAGGGGATGCCGTACTGCGCGCCGTCGATGCTGCCGGGATCGGCGAGACCGGGCAGCCAGTCCTTGCTGCCGAGGTCACGCACCGATTCGAGGGTGAGGTCCCGCAGTCCGCCGCTCTGCGCGTACATCGCGACCTGGGTGTTGCCGACCTCGATCAGGTCGGGCCCGTCGCCGGACCGGAGAGCCGAGGTGACCTTGGCCCCGATTCCGCCCCACTCCTGGATCCGCACATCCAGCTTGATGTTCTTGTGCCCGCTCTCGAACTCGCTGGTGAAGCGCTTGACGAAGCCGTCGGACGCGCTGCCCTTCATCAGCCACACCGTGACGGTGCGGGTGCCGTCGCCGGTGCCCGGCAGATAACCGCAGCCGGCGAGTGCGCAGGCGGCCAGCAGGGCGGTACAGGTCAGGCCGGTTCGGTTTTTCACGGAGGTCACCTCTGTCGTAGACACGGCAGTTCATGACCCGACGTGGGGGAAGCGCAGACGGCTTGAACGGGTTGGCTCAATTTTGGTACAGACCAATCCTCGGGGTCAAGTGCTGTCCCTGTCCGTCCGCCATCAGCGACAGGCCCCCGCGGCCGGCGCCGCGCGGAGTACGGCTGTGTACGGCACCGTGGAGGGAGGCAACGGAAGGAGCGGGCTCATGACGGACAACACCTACCGGGTCACGGAGATCGTCGGCACCTCGCCGGACGGGATGGACCAGGCCATCCGCAACGGTCTGGCACGCGCCGCCCAGACACTCCGGGGCCTCGACTGGTTCGAGGTCACACAGGTGCGCGGACAGATCGTGGACGGCCAGGTCGAGCACTACCAGGTCGGCCTGAAGGTCGGCTTCCGGCTGGAGGACGAGGAGTGACCTGACGGCGGACCGTGCCCGCACCCCCGGCCGGCCCCGGGGCGGCACACACGCGTACGGAGCGGGCGTACGCCACCGCGCGTCGCCCGCCCCGGGGAATGCCCGCCCGCCCCGGACGTTGAAGGTGTTGTGAGCTCTGCGATCTCCTCGACCCCGTTCTCCGTGCTGGACCGCTCCCGTACCCGCGAGGGGTACGACGACCCGGCGGCGCTGCGTGACACCGTGCGCTTCGCCCAGCAGGCCGAGGCGCTCGGCTACCACCGGTTCTGGGTCTCGGAGCACCACAGCGTGCCGGGCGTCGCCGGCTCCGCACCCACCGTGCTCGCCGCAGCCGTAGCGGCCGCCACGTCTTCGATCCGGGTGGGCACCGGTGGGGTGATGCTGCCCAACCACCGGCCGCTCGTGGTCGCCGAGCAGTTCGGGGTGCTGGAAGCGCTCTTCCCCGGACGAATCGACATGGGCCTGGGCCGGTCCGTCGGGTTCACCGACGGCATCCGCCGGGCGCTGGGCCACGATCGGCGGGACGCCGATGACTTCGCGGCACAGGTGGCGGAACTGCTGGGCTACTTCACCGGTGACCAGACCGCGTACCCCCAGGTCCACGCCCGACCGGCGGAGGGGCTGCGACTGCCCGCTTTCATCCTGGCCACGGGCGCGGGGGCCCGGGTCGCGGCCGCGGCCGGGCTGCCGCTGGTGATCGCCGCGGTGCACGGCGAGGACGAGATGCTGCGCGCCGTGGACGGCTACCGCGACGCGTTCCGGCCCTCCGCCTGTGGCGAACGGCCCTACGTCGTGCTCTCGGGCACCGTCGCCGTGGCGCCCACGACGGATGAGGCCCGTCGCATCCTGCTGCCCGAGGCGTGGTCCACGGCCTACTCGCGCACCCGCGGCACGTTCCCGCCGCTCGTCCCCGCCGAGCGGATCAGCGGCCTGCGGATGACAGACCGGGAGCGCACTCTGTTCGAGGAGGCGCAACGCGGCCAGCTCCACGGCACCGAGGACGAGGTGGCGGACGGACTGGAGAAGCTGCTGAGCCGCAGCGGCGCGGACGAGTTCCTGGTCACGACCAGCACGTACGACCGTACGGCGCTGCTCGACTCGTACCGGAGGCTGGCCCGGATCACGCGCTGACGCCGCTGCCGGCCGCGCTACCGCCCGTCGGCCGTCCGGCCGTCCTCGAGCAGGGTCTTCAGCGCCGAGAGGATCATGACCCAGCCGTCGCTGACGCCCTCCAGCATCTTGCTGTCGGGGCTGTCGAAACCATCGTGTGTGATGGTCAGTTTCACCCCTGCGGCGGGCACCTCGGCAGGCTCGATGACGAAGGTGACCTTCGACCGCTCCTGCCGCGCCTCGTCGAACTGCTCTTCCGTCACGTCGTCGAACAGCACCCGGTGCATGGACTGGAGCGTGTGCCAGGTGTACGAGAGCCGCTTGCCCGGCACCGCTTCGAGCACCCGCTGGTCCAGGTCCTCGAAGTCGCCGTCGGGCCCCATCTTCCACTCGACCGGCGATCCGGGCTCCCAGTCCGACCTGGGCCCCCAGCCGCCCATGTACCGCTTGATGAACTCCCATTCGGTCAGGGCTTCGTAGAGCTTCTCCGGGGTGGCCTGGATGTACGTCACATAGACGAATTCCGGCTTGTCCATGGTCTCCGGTCCTTCCAACGTCTGTTTCAGCTGCGAGAGTGCCGTCAGCCGCCCGCGTTCGTACCGGCCGATCCAGCGGTCGGCTATCTCCTGGATGGGCACGGGGTTGAGGTAGTGCAGCTTCTGCCGGCCGTGCCTGACGGCCGTCACCAGGTGTGCTCCGGCCAGTACCGCGAGGTGTTTGCTCACGGCCTGCCGGCTCATCCCCAGGCCCTCGCTCAGCTCCCGCAGGCTCTGCCCGTTCCGGGCGTTGAGCCGGTCCAGAAGCCTTCTCCGGCTCGGATCGGCCAGCGCCCGGAACGCCTCGTTCATGCTCACCCTTCGAGTATAGGCAACCTTTAGGTTGCCTATCAACTGGAGACCAGGGCCGCACGGCTCCGTACGGACACGGTCGCCGCGAGCCGCTCCGGTTCTGTTACGGTCTCCCCATGTCAGTGATCCGTTGGTATCAGCGCTATGAGCCGGCTCCGGGTGGAGCCGGAGGTCACCTGCGCTGACCGACCGATCACCCGGAGCCAGCAAGGCAGAGACACACCGTCTCTGCCTTTCGTCGTACAGGCGGGCTGGTACCGGATGGCGTGCTCCTCACGCACAGGGCCTCCCGCCGCAGCAGAACGGGAAGCCCCCATGAACACGCCCGGCACACCCTCCACCACCGGCGCATCCGACACCGGCGACCTGCGGGTCACCGGCTTCCAGCGCCTTGTGGCGCCCTCGGCGCTGCGGGACGAAATCCCCCTGGACGCGGAGCGCGTGGCGCTGGTCCGCGACAGCAGGCGAGCGGTGCGGTCCGTACTGGCCGGGGAGGACGACAGGCTGCTCCTCGTCGTCGGCCCCTGCTCCGTCCACGACCCGGTCGCGGCTCTGGAGTACGCACAGCGACTGGCTGCGGCCGTCGCACCCCTGAGCGGTGAGCTCTGCGTCGTCATGCGCGTCTACTTCGAGAAGCCGAGGACGACACTGGGGTGGAAGGGGCTCATCAACGACCCCGGCCTCGACGGCACGCACGACGTGGAGCGGGGTCTGCGCACGGCCCGCCAGGTCCTGGTCGATGTGCTCGGCGCCGGGCTCCCGGTCGGCTGCGAGTTCCTGGAGCCGACCGGCCCGCAGTACATCGCGGACGCGGTGACCTGGGGCGCGATCGGCGCGCGGACGCCCGAGAGCCAGGTGCACCGCCAGCTCGCATCGGGGGTGTCGATGCCGGTCGGATTCAAGAACGCCACGGACGGGGACGTCCAGTCCGCGGTCGACGGCTGCCAGGCGGCGGCGGGCAGCCATGTGTTCTTCGGGATCGACGGTGACGGACACGGTTCGGTCGTCTCGACGTCCGGCAATCCGGACTGCCATGTGATCCTGCGCGGGGGCCGGGGCGGTCCCAACTACGGTCCGCACGAGGTCGCCGACGCTCTGGCGCTCCTGGACAAGGCGGGTATGCCTGGCCGGCTGGTGGTCGACGCAAGCCACGCCAACAGCGGCAAGGACCATGTGCGCCAGGCAGCCGTCGTACGCGAGATCGCCGACCGGGTGGCAGCGGGCGAGCAGGGCATCGCGGGGCTGATGCTCGAGAGCTTCCTCTTGGAGGGCCGCCAGGAGCCCGGTCCCGTCGAGACGCTGACGTACGGGCAGAGCGTGACCGACGCGTGCGTGGGCTGGGAGGAGACCGAGCGCCTGATCGGCGAACTGGCGGCGGCCGTCGTACGGCGGCGTGCGGCACACGGCTGACCGCCCGGCGCCGCCGGACGTCGTGCGGCGCCAGGACGCCCGACCGCGAGGGCGGGCCCGCGGCCGGGTCGCCGCCCAGCGCAACGACACTAGAATTTCCGGTATGCAAAGCCCCCATGACCCGTATGTCCGTGTCCGTGGCGCCCGGGAGCACAATCTGCGCGGCGTCGATGTGGACATCCCCCGTGACTCCCTGGTGGTGTTCACGGGGGTATCGGGCTCGGGGAAGTCCTCACTGGCGTTCGGGACGATCTACGCGGAGGCTCAGCGACGCTACTTCGAGTCGGTCGCTCCGTACGCCCGGCGTCTCATCCACCAGGTGGGCGCGCCGAAGGTCGGCGCGATCAGCGGTCTGCCGCCCGCGGTCTCGCTCGAGCAGCGCAGGTCGGCGCCGACGTCCCGGTCATCCGTCGGAACGGTCACCACGCTCTCCAACTCACTGCGGATGCTCTTCTCGCGTGCGGGCGACTACCCGGCGGGGGCCGAACGGCTCGATTCCGACGCGTTCTCCCCGAACACCGCCGCCGGTGCCTGCCCCGAGTGCCACGGCTTGGGACGTGTGCACAGGACCAGCGAGGCGCTGCTGGTGCCCGACCCTTCCCTCTCCGTCCGGGAGGGCGCCATCGCGGCCTGGCCCGGAGCCTGGCAGGGCAAGAACCTCCGCGACGTACTCGACGCGCTCGGGTACGACGTGGACCGGCCGTGGAACCGGCTGGCGCAGGAGGACCGCGACTGGATCCTCTTCACCGACGAGCAGCCGGTGGTGACCGTGCACCCGGTGCGGGACGCGGGGCGGATCCACCGGCCGTACCAGGGCACGTACATGAGTGCCCGGCGGTATGTGCTGCACACGTTCGCGGACTCGAAGAGCCAGTCACTGCGCGCACGGGCCGAGCGCTTCCTGGCGAGCACGCCCTGCCCGGTCTGCGGGGGCCACCGGCTGCGTCCTGAGTCGCTCGCGGTCACGTTCGCGGGCCGCACCATCGCCGAGCTCGCCGCGCTCCCGCTGTCCGGTCTGGCCGGGGTGCTGGGAGGCGAGTACGGCAGCGAGACCGCGAAGGTGCTGACCGCCGACCTGCTGGCGCGCATCGCGGTCGTCACCGAACTGGGCCTGGGCTATCTCAGTCTCGACCGCAGCACCCCGAGCCTCTCCTCCGGCGAACTGCAACGGCTGCGGCTCGCCACGCAGTTGAGGTCAGGTCTGTTCGGCGTGGTCTACGTACTGGACGAGCCGTCGGCGGGGCTGCACCCGGCGGACACGGAGGCGCTGCTGGTGGTTCTCGACCGGCTCAGGGAGACGGGCAACTCCGTCTTCGTCGTCGAGCACCAGACGGATGTCGTACGGCGCGCGGACTGGCTGGTCGATGTGGGCCCCGACGCGGGTGAGCACGGCGGACGGGTGCTGCACAGCGGGCCGCCCGGACTGCTCGCGGATGTCGCGGAGTCGGTGACCCGCCGGTATCTCTTCGACGAGTCGGCGGCTCCCCCGCGTACCGTCCGGGAGCCGTCCGGGCTCCTGGAGATCGGCCCGGTGACCCGGCACAGCCTGAAGGCGCTTCGGGCCGGGATCCCACTGGGCGTACTCACCGCGGTGACCGGCGTGTCCGGCTCCGGAAAATCCACCCTCGTCGGCGAGATCACCGAGGAACTCCCCGGCGTCAAAAGGCTGGTGACGGTCGACCAGAAGCCCATCGGCCGCACTCCCCGGTCCAACCTCGCCACGTACACCGGTCTCTTCGACGTCGTACGGAAACTGTTCAGCGCCACGGACGAGGCTCGGGCCCGCGGGTACCGGGCCGGCCGGTTCTCCTTCAACGTGCCGGGCGGGCGGTGCGAGACCTGCCAGGGCGAGGGGTCCGTCTCCGTGGAGCTGCTGTTCCTGCCCAGTACGTACGCTCCGTGCCCGGACTGTCACGGAGCGCGGTACAACCCGGAGACCCTGCAGATCACGCACCGGGGTCGCACCATCGCGGAAGTACTCGACCTGACGGTGGAGGCGGCTGCCGGGTTCTTCGCGGATTCGCCGGGCGCCGCCCGCAGTCTGCGGACCCTGCTCGACGTGGGGCTCGGCTATCTGCGGCTCGGGCAGCCCGCGACCGAGCTGTCGGGCGGTGAGGCACAGCGCATCAAGCTGGCGAGCGAGTTGCAGCGCGCTCGCGGGGCGCACACCCTGTACGTCCTGGACGAGCCGACCACCGGACTGCATCCGGCCGACGTGGAGGTGCTGATGCGGCAGTTGCACGGACTGGTGGACGCGGGCCATACGGTGGTGGTGGTCGAGCACGACATGACGGTGGTGGCCGGGGCCGACTGGGTGATCGACCTCGGTCCGGGCGGTGGCGGAGAGGGCGGGCGGATCGTCGCAGCCGGTCCGCCCGCCGCGGTGGCCGCCGCGCCGGGCAGCAGGACCGCGCCCTATCTGACGCGGGCGATGGGCGGTGCGTGACGCGGCTGATGACGTGGTGCGTGACCGGCCGGACGGCGCGCCAGGTCATGCACCACGTGGTGCGGTCCGGGTCAGCGGCCGACCTTCCGGGTCGCCCGCAGCCACTCCTTGTTCATGGCGGCGATCGACGGCAGCGGAATGCCCTTGGGGCACGCGGTGGCGCACTCTCCGGTGAGCGTGCAGCCGCCGAATCCCTCGTCGTCCATCTGCGCCACCATGTCGAGCACCCGCGTCTCACGCTCGGGAGCTCCCTGCGGAAGCACGTTGAGGTGATTGACCTTCGCCGATGTGAACAGCATCGCGGAGCCGTTGGGACAGGCCGCCACGCAGGCACCGCAGCCGATGCACTCGGCGTGTTCGAAGGCGTAGTCCGCGTCGGGCTTCGGGACGGGAGTGGCATGCGCCTCGGGCGCCGCGCCGGTGGGGGCGCTGACGTATCCGCCCGACTGGATGATCCGGTCGAAGGCCGAACGGTCGACGACCAGGTCCTTGACGACAGGGAAGGCCGAGGCCCGCCACGGTTCGACGTCGATGGTGTCGCCGTCCCGGAAGGAGCGCATGTGGAGCTGGCAGGTGGTGGTGCGCTCCGGTCCGTGGGCGTCGCCGTTGATGACGAGGCTGCACGCGCCGCAGATGCCCTCGCGGCAGTCGTGGTCGAAGGCGACGGGCTGATCGCCCTTGAGCGTGAGTTCCTCGTTGAGGGTGTCGAGCATCTCCAGGAACGACATGTCCGGTGAGATGCCGTCGACTTCGTAGGTCGTCATGGCGCCGGCGGCGGTCGCGTTCTGCTGGCGCCAGACGCGCAGGGTGAGCTTCATGCGTAGCTCCGCTGAGTGGGGTGGACGTACTCGAAGACCAGGTCTTCCTTGTGCAGGACGGGGGCTCCACCGGTGGTGGTGAACTCCCAGGCCGCGGCGTACGAGAACTCCTCGTCGCGCCGAGCGGCCTCCCCGTCCGGGGTCTGCGACTCCTCGCGGAAGTGGCCTCCGCAGGACTCGGCGCGGTGCAGGGCGTCGAGGCACATGAGCTCGGCCAGCTCCAGGTAGTCGACGACGCGGTTGGCACGCTCAAGCGACTGGTTGAACTCCTCGCCGGTGCCGGGAACCTTGATGCGGCGCCAGAACTCCTCGCGGATCTGCGGCAGCCGGTCGAGCGCCTTGCGCAGGCCGGCTTCCGTGCGGGCCATCCCGCAGAACTCCCACATGAGTTCGCCGATCTCCCGGTGGAAGGAGTCGGGGGTCCGGTCACCGTCGACCGCGAGCAGCAGGTGGAGCCGGTCCTCCGTGTCGGCGACGGCCTCTGCCACCGCCGGGTGATCGGCGGTGATCTCCTCGTGGTGCGGATTGCGGGCGAGGTAGTCGTTGATGGTCGACGGCAGGACGAAGTAGCCGTCGGCGAGCCCCTGCATCAGCGCGGAAGCGCCGAGCCGGTTGGCGCCGTGGTCGGAGAAGTTGGCCTCACCGACCGCGAACAGGCCGGGAATGGTGGTCTGGAGGTCGTAGTCGACCCAGAGCCCGCCCATCGTGTAGTGGACCGCCGGGTAGATGCGCATCGGTGTCTCGTACGGGTTCTCCGCGGTGATCCGCGCGTACATGTCGAAGAGGTTGCCGTACTTCTCCTCGACGGCCTTGCGGCCCATCCGTTGGATCGCGTCGGCGAAGTCCAGGTAGACCCCCTGGCCACCGGGGCCGACGCCCCGTCCCTCGTCGCACACGTTCTTCGCGGCGCGCGATGCGATGTCGCGCGGGACGAGGTTCCCGAACGACGGGTAGGTGCGCTCCAGGTAGTAGTCGCGCTCGCCCTCGGGGATCTCGTTGGCGGGGCGGTCGTCGCCCTTCGCCTTCGGCACCCAGATCCGGCCGTCGTTGCGCAGCGACTCGCTCATCAGGGTGAGCTTCGACTGGTGTTCGCCGGTACGCGGGATGCAGGTGGGGTGGATCTGGGTGAAGCAGGGGTTGGCGAACCAGGCGCCGCGCCGGTGGGCCCGCCAGGCCGCGGTGGCGTTGGAGTTCATGGCGTTGGTCGAGAGGTAGAAGACGTTGCCGTAGCCGCCGCTGGCCAGCACCACGGCGTCCGCGAAGTAGCTGGAGATCTTCCCGGTGATCAGGTCGCGGGCGACGATACCGCGCGCTTTGCCGTCGACGACGATCAGATCGAGCATCTCGGTACGGGGGTGCATCTCGACGGCGCCCGCCGCGATCTGGCGCGAGAGTGCCTGGTAGGCGCCGAGGAGCAGCTGCTGCCCCGTCTGGCCCCTGGCGTAGAAGGTGCGGGACACCTGGACGCCGCCGAAGGACCGGGTGTCGAGGAGTCCGCCGTACTCGCGGGCGAACGGGACACCCTGGGCGACGCACTGGTCGATGATCTCCACCGAGATCTGGGCGAGCCGGTGCACGTTGGACTCGCGGGACCTGAAGTCACCGCCCTTGACCGTGTCGTAGAAGAGCCGGTGCACGGAGTCACCGTCGTTGCGGTAGTTCTTGGCGGCGTTGATCCCGCCCTGCGCCGCGATGGAGTGGGCGCGGCGCGGTGAGTCCTGATAGCAGAACTGCACCACGTGGTAGCCCTGTTCGGCGAGCGTGGCGCCCGCGGAGCCTCCGGCGAGGCCGGTGCCGACAACGATGACGGTGTGCTTGCGGCGGTTGGCCGGGTTGACGAGCTTGGCTTCGAAGCGGCGGGTGTCCCAGCGTTCGGCCACGGCCCCCTGCGGGGCTTTGGCGTCGACGGCCGGCGTACCCGTCGTGTACTGCGTGTAGTCGGTCATGTCAGCTCACGACTCCGGTCATGACGGCGACGGGTACCGCGATGAAGCCCACCGTCAGCACCAGCGCGAGGATGTTGGCAGTGGCCTTCAGTACCCGGTCGCGGGTTGCTTTCCCCGCTCCGAGGGTCTGCGCCGCGCTCCAGAATCCGTGCCTGATGTGCAGGCCGAGCGCCAGCATCGCGACGATGTAGATGACGTCGCCGTACCAGGTGTGGAACGTCGCCACGACGTTCTCGTACGGGTGCCCCGGCTGGGCGTTCCTGTTCACGGTGAGCGTCGTGAAGTCCAGCAGGTGCCACACGATGAACAGGGCGAGGATGATGCCGCCCCATCGCATGGTGCGGGTGGCGTAGCTGGCGCGCCGGCGCTTGTGCGCGTAGGCGACGGGGCGGGCGCGCAGATCACGGCGGCTGAGCTGGTAGGCGCAGACCGCGTGCAGCACCACGGCCGCGACGAGTACGACGCGGATGATCCAGAGCGCCCACTCGTAGTGCAGGAAGGGCTCGCCGATGGTGCGCAGCCAGTGCGCGTAGCTGTTGAACTGCCCGGAACCGAAGAAGATCTTGAGGTTCCCGAACATGTGGACGACCAGGTACAGCAGCATGATCAGACCGCTCACAGCCATGATCGTCTTCTTGCCCACGGTCGACGCCCAGACCGATCGCGCGATGGACGGCCGGTGGTCCGTCTTTGTTGCCAGTGCCATGTCATGAGACGTTACGGCCCCGGCATGCCAGAGGTCCAAGACATCGTGCGGCTCATCTCCATAGCTCCTTCCTATCGTGGTGGGCTACCGTGGAGGCATGCAGCTCCAGCAACTCGGCTACTTCGTCGCCGTCGCCGAGACCCGTCACTTCACCAGGGCCGCCGAGGAGCTGCACGTGGCCCAGCCCTCGCTCTCCCAGCAGATCAGGGCGCTGGAGAAAGAGCTGGGCGCCGAGCTGTTCAGCAGGGCCCGGGGCAACATCACCCTCACCGACGCCGGCGAGACACTGCTGCCCCTGGCCCGGCGTATCCTCGCCGACGCCGAGACGGCCCGCCACGAAGTGCAGGAACTGGCCCAGCTACGGCGCGGCCGGGTACGCCTGGGCGCGACCCCGAGCCTCTGTACGGGGCTGCTCCCCGACGTCCTGCGCACCTTCCACGACCAGCACCCCGGCATCCAGCTGGTGATCGAGGAGGGCGGCTCGCACGATCTCGTACGGGAGCTGGCGCGCGGCGCGCTCGACCTCGCCCTGGTCGTTCTTCCGCTGCCCACTCCGTCCCCGGCGCTCACCACCGTCGAGCTGCTGCACGAGGACCTGGTCGTCGTATCGTCGCCCGCGGCCACCGCGCCGCGCTCACCCCTGCGGATCGCCGATCTGGAAGGCGAGCCGATGGTCATGTTCCGGCACGGCTACGACCTGCGGGACCTCACGCTGTCGGCCTGCCGGGCCAAGGGGTTCGAGCCGTACTTCACTGTCGAGGGGGGCGAGATGGACGCCGTGCTCGGCTTCGTACGGGCCGGGCTCGGCATCGCGGTCGTTCCCAGCATGATCGCGGCCCGCGCCGGGCACGGGCTGCGGGTCACCCCGCTGGCCCGGCCGGGACTGCACCGCACGATCGCGCTGGCGCACCGCAGCGACGTGGCGCCACCCCGGGCCGCACGGGTCCTCCAGGATGTGCTGCTGGCCAGTCACACGGCGTCGGCCAGCGACAGCGTGTGAATCCGGTCGGGGGCTCCCGGCCTCGCGTAGTACCAGCCCTGTGCGGTGTCGCAGCCGAGCTCCTTCAGCTGGTCCGCCTGCGCCCCTGTCTCCACGCCCTCGACAGTGACCGCAAGCTTCAGGCTGTGCGCCAGTGCGACGATCCCTTCGACGATCTTGAGGTCGACCGGGTCGGCCGGATGCTGCTGCATCGACTGCGTGAACGACCGGTCGAGTTTCAGCACACTCACCGGCAGTCTGCGCAGATTGGCGAGGTTGGAGTATCCGGTGCCGAAGTCGTCGAGCGCGATGTCCACGCCCATGTCGGCCAGTTGCCGCAGCGGCTTCAGCAGATCGTCGTCCGCGCCGATCAGCGCCGACTCGGTGACTTCCAGGCAGAGCGCGCCCGGATCGAGACCGGTGCGCTCCAGCACCGCCACCGTGTCCGCGACCAGACCGGGGTGGTAGAGCTGCGTGGGCGAGAGGTTCACGTTGATCCGCAGCGGCCCGCCGTCGCTGTGCGCGGGATGCAGCTGCTGCCAGCCCCGCGCCTGCCGTACGGATTCCTCCAGCACCCAGCGGCCGAGCGGCACGATGAGCCCGGTGTGCTCGGCGAGCGAGATGAACCGGTCGGGCCCGAGTATCCCGTGCTGCGGATGCGACCAGCGCACCAGCGCCTCCGCGCCGTGCACGGTGCCGTCGCCGAGGTGCACCAGCGGCTGGTACTCGATGAAGAACTCACCGCGCTCCAGAGCCGCGGGCAGCGCGGTGGTGAGCCCGTGCCGGGTGATGGCGCGGGCGTCCGCCTCGGCGTCGGCCAGCTGGAAGCGGTTGCCGCCCGCGGCCTTCGCCCGGTACATCGTGATGTCGGCGCTGCGCAGCACCTCGGCCGGGCTCTGCACCCCGGAGAGCCCCTCGACCACCCCGATGCTCCCGCGGACGGTCAGTTCACGGCCGTCGATCCGGATGGGGGCGGACAGCACCGACAGGATGCGTACGGCCAGTTCCTCGACCTCGTCGGCGGATTCGTATCCCGTGGTGAGCGCGACGAACTCGTCGCCGCCGAGCCGGGCAACCATTTCGCCCGACGCCGTCGCGCAGCTCTGCAGCCGGTCGGCCACCTCGACCAGCATCCGGTCGCCCGCCGAGTGCCCGAGGCTGTCGTTGATCGCTTTGAATCCGTCGAGATCCAGATAGCAGAGGCCGAAACGCATCCCGTCGGGTGCGGTGACCGCCTTGTCCAGCCGCTCGAAGAAGAGCGTGCGGTTGGGCAGCCCGGTCAGCGCGTCGTGAGTGGCCTCGTACCGCAGCCGCAGGTTGAGCAGCCGCCGCTCGGTGGTGTCCTCGATGAGCGCAAGCTGGTACTGCGGCCTGCCCTCGGCATCGCGCAGCAGCGACACCGTGAGGTTGGTCCAGAGAACGGTGCCGTCGTTGCGGTAGTACGGCTTCTCGACGTGGTAATGCTCGCGCTCGCCCCGTACCAGCTCCGCGTGCAACCGCCAGACATGCGGGGCGTCATCAGGGTGCACCCACTCGTTCACCTTGCGGCTGCGCACATGGTGGTCGACCCCGCCGAACATCCGCAGCAGGGCGCCGTTGATCTCCAGCACGTTGCCGTCCAGGTCGGCGATGCCGATGCCGACAGCGGCGTCCTCGAACACCGCACGGAAGCGCGTCTCGGTGACGTGCAGGGCCTCTTCGGCCACGCTGCGGGCTGCGAGGGCGGAGCGGGCGATGGCCTCCTGCTCGGCGAGGGTGCGCTCGCGCAGCGCCTGGGCGAACCCGGCGGCGAGGCAGTGCTGGAGGCGGGCGCACCGGTTGCGTATCTCGTCGGCTGCCAGGCCGGGTTCCGAAGTCCTCTCACCGCAGTAGAGCACCAGGTACGACTCGACCACCCCGAGAGTCCGGCTGAGCGCGTCGGGGTCGGTGCAGTGGACCGCCACCAGGTCGGCGCCGACCTGGTGGGCGGGCGACGGGTCGAAGGGCCAGGCGTGCAGAGCGTCGCTCAGGACGCGGGCTAGCGGCAGCAGACGCTGTTCGAACTCAGGCCTCGTCAGCGAGGTCGCGGTGGACGGGAAGATCGCCCGGCTCCAGATGGTCGCGAAGCGGCCGATTCTGTCCTCGAAGCTGTCCTGGTCGGCCGCGGACGCCGACTTCTGGCTCGGTACGTTCACGCCCTGAGTCCCACGCCCACGCAACCGGCGAACGCGTACGGGTCCTCCTGGTCGACCGGCGCTTCGGGCCGCCATTCCGGCATGGCGACGAGTCCGGGCTCCACGAGTTCGTACCCCTCGAAGAAGCGGGCGACCTCCTCGTGCGAGCGCATCACCAGGGGGTTGCGGATGGTGCGGTAGACACCGACCGCGCCGCCGGCCTGCTCCTGCGGGACGGGCATCCGCTCGTACGACGCGTGGGTGAGGATCAGCAGGCTGCCGGGCGCGAGGGCGTCCCGCAGCTCGGCCACGGCCGTGTAGGGGTCGTCGGCCTCCTCGATGAAGTGGAGTACCGCCACGAGCAGCAGCGCCACCGGCCGACCGAGGTCGAGCAGGGCAGTGACCTCCGGACTGTCCAGGATCTCCCGCGGCTTGCGCAGGTCGGCGGCGACCACAGCGGTCAGGTCGTTGCCTTCGAGTACGGCCTTGCTGTGCGCGACGGCGACCGGGTCGTGGTCGACGTACACCACCCGGGCGTCCGGGTCGACCGACTGCGCGACCTCATGGACATTCCCGAAGGTCGGTATACCGGAGCCGATGTCGAGGAACTGGGTGACTCCGCGTTCCACGGCGTACCGGACGGCCCGCCGCATGAAGGCCCGGTTCGCCTGCATCACCTTGGGAAGTCCAGGCATGAACTCCATGGCTTTGCGGGCGGCCTCCCGGTCCACCTCGAAATTGTGCGAACCGCCCAAGTAGTAGTCGTAGATCCGCGACACGCTCGGCACCGAAAGATCGATGCCCTGCGGGGCCCAGGCAGGACGCTCCATCAATGTCTCCAACAAGTCGGCACGACGGTCCGGCCATGTCCATGGCCACTGTTCGAGCCGAATGTACTGACCACCCGGCAAGAGAGCGAGCAAAAACGGAAATTGGCGGTCCGTTATTGGTCACACGCCGCTGGCAAGTGCTTCCGGCCTGCTGCCGCGCGCTCCGAGCGGGCGTGGCGGACCCTATCGTAGGCACCGCCCCGTACGGCAATTCCCGCGGGTGACAGGTGAGATGGCCGACTCAAACACAAAGACGCAGATATCCCCCCTTCCGGCGAACCGGGGACAATGCCGGAGTGTTGTGGTGCTCGGCGGCTCATGCTCCTCGGCATGTACCGATCGTCGCGGACACTCGTTCCGCTCACCGGCCGGCTGCTTGCGGTGGCCGGCCTCGTCTGGCTCCCGCTGATACCCGCGCCCGCAGCGGCGTCCGACTGCTCGTACGCCTACATCTCCCAGTCGGGCCACGGCGTTTCGGGGACAGCGATCGCCGTCGCGGGGAGCGGCAGTTGCAGGGCTGAGCACACCCACAAGCCGAAGCCCCCGCCACCGCGGCCCCCGAAGCCGAGACCCAAGCCGCCGCCTCCTCCTCCGCCGCCGCCTCCCCCGCCGCGGCCCGTCTACCATCCCCCGCCGCCCGTGTACCACCCGCCGCCCGTCCATCACCGCGTGGTGGCCCCGGCACCACCGCCGCCTCCGGCACCACGGCCGAAGCCACCGAAGCCGCCGGTGCGGGTACGCCCGCCCGCGCCGAAGCCCGTCGCCCTCCCGGCGTACAAGGCCCCGGTGCGGAAGAAACCGCACAGCGGACCGCCGATCGTCACCCTGATGCTTCTGGTGACGGCGCCCGCTGTCTTCGCCGTGGCCGTACTGCGCCCGCGTTCCTCCCGCTGATCCGCCCGCTGACCGACGGAGACACCCATGTCGGAATGGCTTGTTCTCACTCTCGCGATGGTGGCCGCCTGCGCCGTCGTCCTGACCATCACCCTTCTCAGCAATCGCCGGATCGCGGACGACGACGACCCGTCGCAGACGCCGGACGTCATCGAGTACATGACGATGATGATCGGCGTGATCTACGCCATCGTGCTGGGCCTGGCCATCGCCGGCGTCTGGGAGGGACGCGGCGCCGCGCAGGAATCCGTGCGTCTGGAGGCCCAGGCGCTGCACGAGGTCGATGTCCGTTCGGCCGTCTATCCCCCTGAAGTCCATCAGCGCGTGCACACCGATGTGGAGACCTATGTCAGCTACGTACTGGACACCGAGTGGAAGCACATGGGTGAGCACGGCGACCTCACCGATCGCGGCACGCAACTCCTCGGCCAGGTACGCAAGGACGTCACCGACTACAAGCCGGCGAACGACCACGAGGGCGAGGCGTATCAGCCCCTGGTGGACCAGGTGTCGGCGGCCGACGACGCCCGCAGCTCACGGGCGCAGAGCGCGCGGGCGACGATGCCGGGGGTCGTCTGGTTCGGACTGATCACCGGCGCGCTGATCACCGTCGGACTGATCTTCACGCTGCAGATCCGGCGGTCGCCGAAGGAACTGCTGCTCGCCGGGCTCTTCAGCGCGCTGATCGCCTTCCTCCTCTTCCTGATCTGGGACTTCGACGCACCGTTCGGCCGGGGTGCCATCTCAGCGACGGCCGCGCCATTCCTCGATCTCTTCCCACACGCCTCGAAATAGGAGCCCGAACGCCGGAGCGATAACCTCTGGGCGTGACAGAACAGCAGCCCCACCAGTTCGAACGTGGTACAGACGGTCCCAAGGTGATCGTGGTCGGCATCGACGGATCGGAGTCGTCGCTGCGGGCCGCCGCGTACGCCGGAGGGCTCGCCCGCCGGCAGAACGCGCTGCTGGCCATCGTGTACGTCCAGCCCGTGCTCGCCACCGGGGTCTCGCTCGGGGCCCCGGTGGGTGACACCACCGGCGAGATCGCCGAGGGGCTGGTCGCCGAGATCCGGACCGCCACCGAGCGGGTGAAGGAAATATTCGCCGTGCGCTGGGAGTTCCACACCTTCCGCGGTGATCCGTACAACGGCCTGGTCACCGCGGCCGACGAACTCAAGGCGGACGCCGTGGTGGTCGGAGCCTCCGAGTCGGCGGGCCACCGGATCGTCGGTTCGGTGGCCGTCCGGCTGGTCAAGGCCGGCCGCTGGCCGGTCACCGTGGTTCCGTAACCGCTCGTCGCACCGTTCAACCGCTCGTCGCAGAGCCGCGCCCGGCCGCTGTCCTTTCCCTCCGTGCTGCGCTGGTATACGAACCGTGACGACCACACGGACACGCCGCGGAACGGACGAGCGGGCCCTCCTGGAGCTCCAGCGCGCCCACGGCGGCGCGCTGCTGCAGTTCCTGCTGGGGCTGACGTACGGCGACCGGCAGCGCGCCGAGGACCTGGTACAGGAGACCCTGGTACGCGCCTGGCAGCACCCCGAGGCCTTCGAGGGCCCGTACGAGTCGATGCGCCCCTGGCTGTTCACCGTGGGGAGACGGCTGGCCATCGATGCCCGCCGGTCACGGATGGCGCGGCCGGCGGAGGTGAGCGGCCGTCTGCCGGAGACCACCGCCGACCCCGGCGATCCGGCCGAGCGGTCGGCCGCCGCCCTCGATGTCCGTGAGGCCGTGCGGACGCTGAGCCCCGAGCACCGGGCGGTACTGGTGCAGATCTATTTCCGCGGGCTGAGCGTGCACGAGGCCGCTTCGGCGCTCGGGATACCGGCCGGGACCGTCAAGTCCCGCTCGCACTACGCCCTGCGCGCCCTGGGACGCAGTCTCCCCGGCTACCCGGACGGGGTCCGCTGAGTCTTCCATGGACATCCTGTACGGAACGGTGAATCCTGCGCTTCCGGCCACGCGGGGCATCCGGCACCGGTTCAATGCTCCCTGGAGCGTCTGCCGGCGCGACTGCCGAAGTGCCCGGGGACTGCCCGGCCGACAGATGAAAGAGGCGAGACGGGATGCGTCCCGAGAGCACCAGCGGGACCAGTGGTGACGAACTCCTGGTTCCGATGGACTGGATGTACGCCGAGTACATCGCGGATGAACTGCTGCGGACCGGCGACCTCATGCCGCCGACGACGATCGAGTACCAGGCGGGACGGGACGCCCTGGCGCTGACCGTCTTCCTGTCGGAAGGAAGTGTCGGCGGGGCGCGGGTAGTGGCCCGGCTCGACGAGTGGCTGTCGCTCACCGCGTACGGCGCCCAGTGGCGGGACTGGGTCTGCGGCCGTATCGGGGCGCTGGTGGCAGCGGGCGGACAGGGACCCGACCTGCCGCTGGCTCTGGCGGCCTGGCGGTGGCTGGAGGACACCGAACTGTTCGCCGGCGACCTCGACGCGGTCACACCGGGAGCCGTGTCCGGCCAGGAGGCGGAGCCCCGGGTGTGGACCCCGGCCTGGCAGCTGGGGCTTCCGCTGGGCCATCTGGCGATTCATCTGTTCTAGGCAGCCCCCGGAGTCCGGGGTGCGGAGGCCGCCTCTCACGAACCGTGCACACCCGCACGGTACTTCGGGATGCGCAACGTCACCTTCATGCCCGCGCCGGGAGCCGTCTCGATGACGAGGCCGTACTCGTCCCCGTACACCTGGCGCAGCCGTTCGTCGACGTTGAGCAGCCCGATGCCGGACGAGGGCCCGGCATCGCCGCGCAGAATCCGGCGCAGCCTGTCCGGTTCCATTCCGACGCCGTCGTCCTCGACGACCACTTCGGCCTCGGCACCCGCGTCGAGTGCGCTGATGGTGACGCTGCTCCGGCCCGCTTCGCCTTCGATGCCGTGTTTCACGGCATTCTCGACAAGAGGCTGCAGACAGAGGAAGGGAAGGGCCACTGGCAGTACCTCGGGCGCGACCTGGAGCGTGACACCCAGCCGGTCACCGAAACGGGCCCGCACCAGCGCCAGGTACTGGTCGATGGAGTGCAGCTCGTCGGCGAGGGTGGTGAAGTCTCCGTGGCTCCGGAAGGAGTAGCGGGTGAAATCGGCGAATTCCAGCAGCAGTTCACGTGCCCGGCCGGGGTCGGTCCGGACGAAGGACGCGATGGCCGCGAGCGAGTTGAAGATGAAGTGCGGGGAGATCTGAGCCCGCAGCGCCTTGATCTCGGCCTCGATCAACTGCGTGCGGGAGCGGTCCAGTTCGGCGAGCTCCAGCTGCACGGACACCCACCGGGCCACCTCCCCGGCCGCGCGGGCCAGCACCGCCGACTCACGCGGCGCGTAGGCGACGAGCGCCCCGAGCACCCGGTGGTCGACGGTCAGGGGTACGGCCACGGCCCAGCGCAGCGGGCAGTCCAGATCGCCGCAGGCGCTGCTGAACGCCTGATCCCTGCCGGTCTCCAGGAGCGTGCCGAGCTGCTCCACTACAGGGGCCCTGTGGTGGTCCCCGATACCGTCCCAGGCGAGGACGCCCTCCCTGTCGGTGAGGCAGAGCGCGTCGGTGCCGAGCAGGGAGCGCAGCCGGTGCGCGGCCTTGCGGGCGCTGTCCGCGGTGAGCCCGGCCCGCAGCGGCGGCGCCGCGAGCGAGGCGGCGTGCAGTGTCTCGAACGTCGCGTGCTCGACCGGCGTTCCGACGCCGCTGCCACGAGCGGGGCGGGTGCGCCGTCCGAGCAGGAAGCCGCCCGCCAGCAGCAGCGGTCCGAGCACGATCAGGGCGGCCAGTACGGCTCCGCTCACCGGCCGCCGCCCCGCGCCGCGGCCAGTGCTTCCGGCAGATGGAAACGTGCCATGGCGGCGCTGGTACCGGGCGGAATACGGCCCGGCGTGGCCAGCGACACCAGGATCATCGCGAGGAAGCCCACCGGCACGGACCACAGGGCGGGCCAGGCGAGCAGCGCGTGCGCCCAGCCGGATGGCGCTCCCCCGCCCATCGTGACGGCGACGGCGACCAGTGCGGAGCCGCCGCCGAGCAGGAGCCCGGCGACGGCGCCGGGCGGGGTCAGCCGGCGCCACCAGATGCCCAGCACCAGCAGGGGGCAGAACGAGGACGCGGAGACGGCGAACGCCATTCCAACTGCGTCGGCGGCCGGTACACCGCTGACCAGCAGGGCGCCGCACAAGGGAATGCCGACGGCCAGCAGGGTCGCGAGGCGGAAGTGGCGTACGCCGCGGGCTCCCTGGGTGAGGACCCCGGCGACGGCCATGGTCAGCCCTGAGGCCGTGGAGAGGAAAGCGGCGAAGGCCCCGCCTGCGACGAGGGCACCGAGCAGGGCACCGCCCGAACCGCCGATCACCCGGCCGGGCAGCAGAAGCACGGCCGCGTCGGCGTCACCGCTGAGGGACAGCTCCGACGCGTACAGCCGACCGAGCGCCCCGTACACCGGCGGGAGCAGGTAGAAGGCGCCGATCAGCGCGAGGACCACGACGGTGGTGCGGCGGGCGCTGCGCCCGTCGGGGCTGGTGTAGAAGCGGACGACCACATGGGGCAGGCCCATGGTGCCCAGGAACGTCGCGACGATCAGTCCGTAGGTCGCGTAGAGAGGGTGGCCGGTGCGGTCGAAGCCCGCCGCGACCGCCAGTTGGGGGCCCGCCGACGGCACCCGCGGCCGGCCGTCCCCCTGCCAGGCGAGCACCAGGAAGAGCGCGGGGACCAGCAGGGCGGTGAGTTTGAGCCAGTACTGGAACGCCTGGACGAAGGTGATGCTGCGCATCCCGCCGGCGGCCACCGAGAGCACGACGACCGCGGCGACGATCACCGGGCCCAGCCAGCCGGGCGCGCCGGTGAGGATCTTCAGGGTCAGCCCGGCACCCTGGAGCTGGGGCACCAGGTAGAGCCATCCCGCCCCGGTCACGAAGACGCCGACCAGACCGCGGACCTGCCGTGACTCCAGCCGCCCTTCGGCGAAGTCCGGCAGGGTGTACGCGCCCGAGCGGCGCAGCGGCGCGGCGATGAGCACCAGCAGGACCAGGTAGCCGGCGGTGTAGCCCACCGGGTACCAGAGCATGTCGGGGCCGTGGACGAGTACGAGTCCGGCGATGCCCAGGAACGACGCCGCCGAGAGGTACTCACCGCTGATCGCCGCGGCGTTGAGCCGCGGGCCCACGGTGCGCGATGCCACGTAGAAGTCCGAGGTCGTACGGGAGACGCGCAGGCCGAAGCCTCCGACGAGGACGGTCGCGAGGACGACGGCGGTCACCGCCACCACGGCGTACGTCCGGCTCACCGCGCGGGACGGCCTTCCACGAGCCGGGCGAAGTCCTGTTCGTTGCGCTCGGCCCGGCGGACGTACCACCAGGCGACGGCCACCAGCAGGGGGTATGCCGCGAAGCCGAGGACGAGCCAGACGGCCAGGTCGCTGCGGAGCGCGGCGAAGGCGAGCGGCAGGGTGCCGGCGAGAAGTGCCACGAGGGCGAAGGCGCCGAGCCCGGCGCGGAGCTGCCCCCGCACGAGGGAGCGAACATAGGCGTCGCCGAGCGCGGTCTGCTCGTCGATCTCCGACTGCGCCCGGTAGCGGGGCAGCGGCCGCACCCGTCGGGGCTCGCCCGTCACGGTCTCGCGTCGGGGTGCGGGCTCTGCGGACATGGCGCGGAGTGTACGCAGGGCGGCGAGCCGCTGGGAAGGAAACGGGCCAGGAGCACCCGCGCGGGCGTCAGTGGCGGGGGCGTCGCATGAGGCGGTCACGCAGAGCCCTGGCATGGCGTCTGCTGACCGGGAGTTGGGCCGCGCCGATCCGTACGCTCATGGAGCCCGCGTCCAGGCGCAGTTCGTCGATGCGGTCCAGCGCGACGAGATGGCTGCGGTGGATCCGTACGAAACCGCGCGGGCGCCACCGCTCCTCCAGCACGGAGAGCGGGATGCGGACGAGATGGCTGCCGTCGGCGGTGTGCAGCCGGGCGTAGTCGCCGTGGGCCTCGGCATGGGCGATGTCGGTGACGGCGACGAAACGCACGACACCGCCGCGTTCGACCGGGATCTGGTCCGCGGCGGCGTCCAGTACGGGCCCCGCCCGGTCGGTGACGAGTTCCGCGACCCGCCGCACCGCCTCGGCGAGGCGTTCCCTGCGGACGGGTTTCAGTACGTAGTCGACAGCCTTCAGGTCGAACGCCTGGAGGGCGAAGTCCTCGTGCGCGGTGACGAAGACGATCAGCGGCGGCCGGGTGAGCCCCGCGAGCAGCCGGGCGATGTCGAGTCCGGTGGGCCCTGCCATGTGGATGTCGAGGAAGACGACGTCGATCGCCTCCGCACCGGGATCGCCACCGATGCGGCGCAGCGCCTCGGTGGCGTTCGGCGCGCCCTGCGCGCTGTGGACGCGGGGGTCACTGCGGAGCAGGTAGAGCAGTTCCTCGAGCGCCGGTTCCTCGTCGTCGACGGCCAGTACGCGCAGCATGGCCCGGAGTGTACGACCTGGCGCGTGGGGCGTGGGGGGATGCGGGCTCAGATTCCGTAGACCCGCGACGCGGTGGCACCGAAGAACTGCTCGCGCTCCGTTTCGTTCAGCACGTCGGTCAACTGATGTGCGGTGTCGACGACTTCACCGTAGGAGGAGCCCAGGGTGCAGACCGGCCAGTCCGAGCCGAACATCAGACGGCCGGGTCCGAAGGCTTCGAGCACGGTGTCGGCGTACGGGCGGAGCGCCCGCGTCGTCCAGTCCGCGCCGGCTTCGGCGGCCATCCCGGAGAGCTTGCAGACGGTGTTGGGCCGGGCCGCCAGGGCGCGCACGTCACAAGCCCAGGGCTGGAGCGCACCGCCGGCGATGGGCGGCTTGCCCAGGTGGTCGAGTACGAAGGTGAGTCCGGGCAGTCGCGCGGCGGCTGCCGTGGCGACCGGCAGCTGGTGGTCCAGCACGATCAGGTCATAGACGAGACCGGCCGCGGCGACGGCGGCGAGCCCGCGCAGGACGTCGGGGCGGAGCAGCCAGCCGATGTCCGGTTCACCCTGCACCTGGTGCCGGATACCGACCAGGCTCTGTCCGCCGGGCAGTTCACGCAGTGCGGCGAGGGTGTCCGCGATGCCGGGATCGGTGAGGTCGGTCCAGCCGACGACACCGGCCACCAGATCGCTCTGTCCGGCCAGTGCCAGGAACTCGGGGGTCTCCTCGGCGACGGTGACGGTCTGGACGAGCACCGTGCCGGTCACGCCTGCCGCGCGGGCCTGCGGCTCCAGGTCACCGATCGTGAAGTTCCGCCGCAGCGGGGCGAGTCCGGGCCCGGTGATCCAGTCCTGGTCCCGTACGTCCAGGTCCCACACATGGTGGTGGGCGTCGATGATGCGCATCCGCTCAGCCCTCCCGAAGCCCGTCGAGCTCGTCCCAGAGCGCTTCCGGTATGCCGACCCGCAGCATGGCGGCGGCGTCGTGGACCTCGGCGGCCGACCTGGTTCCGACGAGCACGCTCGCCACGGCCGGGTGGCGGTGCGGGAAGCGGAGAGCCGCGGCCCGCAGCGGGACCCCGTACCGCGCGCAGACGGCCTTCATCCGCAACGCCCGGCCGAGGACGTCGGCGGGAGCGGCGCTGTAGTCGTACGTCGCGCCGGGCCGGGGATCCGCCAGCAGTCCGGAGTTGAAGACCCCTCCGACCACCACGCTCCTGCCGCGCGCCTGCGCCTCCGGCAGCAGTCCGGTGAGCGCGGACCGGTCGAGGAGGGTGCAGCGCCCGGCGCAGAGCACCACGTCCGCATCCGTGTCGCGGAGGAAACGGGTGAGCATCGCTGTCTGGTTCATGCCCGCGCCGATCGCGCCGATCACCCCCTCGGACCGCAGTCGCTCCAGCGCCGGGTAGCCCTGCCGGAAGGCCTCGTCGGCGTGGTCGTCGGGGTCGTGCAGGTAGGCGATGTCGATCCGGTCGGTGCCGAGCCGGACCAGGCTGTCCTCGATGCTGCGCCGTATCCCGTCCGCGCTGAAGTCCCAGACCCGGTGATGGGTGGCGGGGACGGCGAACCCGTTCGCGAGGTCGTCGCCCTCATCCGGTCCTGGTTCCAGCAGTCGTCCGACCTTGGTCGAAATCGTGTACTCGGCGCGGGGCCGGCCGCGCAGCGCGTCGCCCAGCCGCCGTTCGGAGACGCCGAGACCGTAGTGCGGAGCGGTGTCGAAGTACCGGATCCCCGATTCCCAGGCCGCGTTCACCGCCTCGACGGCATCCCCCGGTTCCACCGGAGTGAAGAGATTGCCGATACCGGCCGCCCCGAAGGACAGTTCGGTGACGTCGACCGTGCTGTTTCCGATCTTGTTGCGCAGCATGACACGAATATTCATCGGATCACTTCAGGACGTCAACACCCTTGCGGCATCTCTCGTCGGTAACTTTCAGCAGCTCGGCCAGCTCGTCCGAGCAACACCGGGCGAGCAGTCCGGCATCCGGCACCGCCTTGCCGTCCGCCACCAGCCCGACATGCACCCGCCCGCCGTAGGCGGACAGGGCGACGGCCAGGGACTGCCCCTGCGCGAGTGGCGCCAGTGGATAGAGCTCCCGGAGCGGGCAGCCTCCGAGCGACAGGGTGGAGCGCGGCAGCGGCACGCTGGTCACCAGGACGTCGAAAAGCATGCGCGCCGCGCTCCCGGCCAGCTGGGCACCCACCCGGTGGGCCAGTGGAGGGAGCCGGTCCGCCAGGACAGCCACCGCACCCGCCCCCCGGGCGGGACCCGCAGCCTTGTTGCGGTTCATCCGGGTACGGACCCGGTCGAGCCGCGCCCAGGGGTCGGGCTCGGACACCGGCAGACCGAGCAGGTACGCGGACAGCTTGTTGGCCGAGCCCGCCGGGGCCCCGGGACGGCGCCTCGACACCGGCACCAGGGCCCGCGGATCGGCCCCCGGCAGCTGCTCACCGCGCTCCAGCATCCAGCGGCGCAGTCCACCCGCGACCACCGCCAGCAGTACGTCGTTCGCCGTACCGCCCACTTCCCTGCGCACCCGCAGCACGTCGGCCTGGTCGAGCACGGCGGTGGCGATCCGCCGGGTCCCGCTGGAGCTCGCGACCAGCGGCGAGGCGCCCCGCAGGTCCAGGCGGCTCGCCCGCATGACGGAGGCCCCGATCCCCACCGCCCGGCCCAGTTCCTCGATCCGCTCTCTGGCGAATCCGGCGAACTGGCCGGGCCCCGGCATCCAGGAGCGCGGCGGCACGGCACGCACTCTTCCGCCCTCCGCACCGCGCCCACCCGCGATCTGGTCGAAGATCCCGGCGCCGATCGCCACGGCCCGCATCCCGTCGGCCAGCGCGTGGTGAAGTTTGACGAGAACGGCGAAGGGATCACCGGAGATCCCGGTCAGTACGTACATCTCCCAGGGCGGCCGCCCGCGTTCCAGCGGCTGCTCCATGAGCTCCCCGGCGAGCCGGTTGGCCTCGGCCGCGAAGTCGTCACCCGGCAGGGCGACGTGCCGTACGTGACGGCGTACGTCGAAGTGCTTGTCCTCGGACCAGGCCGAACCGCCGATCGGGAGCATCACGGCCCGTACGCACATCCGCAGCCGGGGGATCGCGGCGGCGCGCTCCGCCAGAAGGTCCATGACCTCCTGCGGGCCCGGTCCCGGTCCGGAGCCCGTCGCGGAAGCAGGCTCGGGCCCGAAGACCGCGAGAGCGCCCAGGTGCATGGGGTGCCCGGCGGATTCGAGGTGCCAGAAGGCGAGATCAAGCGGGGCCAGCAGCTCGGAGCTCAACAGATCCTCGATGTCGTCGGGAGCCGGTGCCACGGTGCATGGGCGGAAACCCTGGATGCAGCATCGGGCTCCATGGGTCAGTAACGGTCAAGTGCGATCTCAATACTGACCGTTACCATCGAGTATCCGTCACATCGACGTCCGGTCCGGAAGCGCGAATTCGCACCAGACGCACTTGCCGCTGCCCCGCGACTCGACGCCCCACCGGTCCGCCAGCCGCTCCACCAGCATCAGCCCCCGGCCCGAAACCCCCGTCTCCCCCGCGTCCCGGCGACGCGGCAGAGCGCTGGAGCAGTCGTCCACCTCGACCCGCAGCCTGCGGTGGGGCCGCGCGAGCACCCTGAGGGTGACAACTGCCCCGCCCTCGGTGTGCATCAGGGCGTTGGTCACCAGTTCGTCGGCGGTCAGCTCGATCTCGTCGGCGCGCCCCACCGCGCCCCAGGCCCGTACCGCGGCCCGGATCATATGGCGCGCGGCGGTCAGCGCCTCCGGGTCGGACTGCGCGACATGCTGCTGGAGCCTTCCACCACTCTGCGGGGCGTCCAGCCCCTGCCTGCGCAGCAGCAGGAGCGCGACATCGTCGTCGCCGCCCCAGCCCTCGACGACCTCGCACAGCTGGTCGGCGAGCAGCTGGAGATCCCGGGGGCCGCTCTGGACCAGATCGGTGAGCCGCCGCATTCCGTCGTCCAGGTCCGTGCCCGGCTGCTCCACAAGACCGTCGGTGAAGAGCAGCAGGGTGTGGCCGGGGTCCAGTTCCAGCGTGGCGACCGGGTAGTCGTGCCGGCCGAACTCGGCGGAGAGCCCCAGCGGCAGCCCGCCCTCCACCGGCACCCGGCGGCAGGTGCCGTCCGGCGCCCGCAGCAGTGGATCGACGTGTCCGGCACGGACGAGCTGCACCACTCCGGTGGACAGATCCGCCTCCGCGTATAGGCAGGTCGCGAACCGATCGGTGTCCAGGTCGTGCAGGAAGTCGGAGGCGCGCGCCATCACGGTCGCCGGGCTGTGCCCCTCGGCTGCGTACGCCCGCAGCACGATGCGCAGCTGGCCCATCACGGCGGCCGCGTGGGTGTCGTGCCCCTGCACATCTCCGATGACCGCCCCGAACCGGCCGCTGGGCAGTGGAATCACGTCGTACCAGTCACCGCCGATATCGCGGCCCACGCTGGCGGAGCGGTAGCGGACCGCGAGCTGCCCGCCGGGGATCTCCGGTATGCGGCGCGGCAGCATGGCCTGCTGGAGCCCCTGGGCGAGATCGTGTTCCTGCTCGTAGAGCATGGCCCGCTGGAGGCTCTGTCCGATGGAGCTGCCGAGCGCGATGAGCAGGTTGCGTTCGTCCGTGCTGAAGCCGACCTTGTCGCGGTAGAGCAGCCCGAGGGCGCCGATCGGCCTGGCCTGCGCGATCAACGGCAGATAGGCGGCCGATGTGATGCCGAGACCCTTGATGTCGGGCCACAGCCGGGGGTAGGACCGGGCGAAGTCGTCCGCCGACTCGATGAATCGCGGGGCGAAGGTCCGGATCACCTCGCTCATCGGGAACTGCTCGTCCACCCGGGTGTACCGGGTGCCCGGTACGAAGCTCCCCTCGGGCCCGTCCGCGACGAGATGGATCCGGCCGGCCTCGACCAGCCCCATCACCAGGCTGGTCGCACCCAGGTATTCGAGTCCCTGGGAGTCGTTCAGCACGTCGATGACGTCCTGCACGGTGCGGGCATGCGCCAGGGCCGCGGTGGTGCCGGCGACGACACTGGTCCGGTGGTGGCCCTCGTTGTCCAGAGCGATACGCACCGAGGCGTCGGCCAGTTCCTGGGCGGCGTGTCTGACGATGCCGATGATCCGGTGCGGACGCCCCGAGACGTCCCGCCGGACGGCTCCCTGCGTATGGGTCCACCTCAGCGATCCGTCACGGCGCCGGATGCGGAAGTACGCTCCGTAGAACGTGCTTCCGCTCTTGAGCGCCTGGGACACCATGGCGTCCAGCCGGGTCGACTCCTCCGGGGGGACCCGGCGGGCGAGAGTCTCCGGGCGGCCGTCGTACTCGTCGGCGTAGAGGTCGAACACGTCAAGGGCGGCCTGATCGAGGTGCATCAGCCCGGTGTCGAGATCCCAGTCGAAGCTGCCCATACGGTTGAGGGCAAGGCTCAGATCGGGGTGGGCGGGCCAGTCCGACGGTAGGGACAGGGCGCCCTGTGCCCGTTCAACCATGCGATCACTCTGTCATGGTTCGTCCCAATCTTCGAGGGATCCCGCCATCGATAAGGGAACTTGTGTTCTATTTTCACCGGACGGGAAGGTCCGCCGGAACGGTACCCGGCGGACCCGGCCCGGCTACCCGGCCTGCTCCACCTTGAAGACCCAGACGTACTCCCCTGCGGAGCGCGCGCCCGCGGGGACATCGATCACCAGCTTGTCCCCGCTCGTACGCCACCTGAGCGGCCGCCGGTAGCCGAGCATGGTCACCCGGTCCCCGCTGCGGATCGGCACCGGCGCCTCGACGGTCAGCGCGGCACCCGGCCTGACCAGTGAATGGATGTAGAACGCCTTGCCCGGCCGGACCGTGAAGCGCAGGTCGTCACCGAGCTGGGGCATCCGAGCCCAGTAGGTGCTGCCGTGGATGGCCTCACCGTTGACCTCCAGCCACTTGCCCGTCTGACGCAGCCTGGTCTGCATGATCTCCGGAATGGTGCCGTCGGCGCGCGGGCCGATGTCGAGCAGGAAGTTCCCGTTCTTGCTCGATGTGTCGACGATCGTGTGCACGATCTCCTCGGCCGACATGTACATGCTGTCAGGCGTTGCCTGGTTGTAGCCGTAACTGTACGGATCGAGCCCCCGGCTGGCCTCCCACTTGTCGGTGACGATCGAGTCGTACGTCGTGTACTCGGGTGTCGTGAAGTCGTGCGGGCCGATACCGGACCGGTCGTTGACCGCCACCCCGATCGGCCGGGCCCGTTCCTTCGCGTGGTTGTAGTACTCGGCCACCACGCGGTGGCTGTCGTTCGGCCCCCCGATGTCGCACCAGAGCACCTCGGGGTCGTATCCGTTGATCAGCTCCAGCATCTGCGGGGCCTGGTAGTCCTTGACGTAGTCCTTGCCCGCCGTGTAGCCGGTGTAGGGAACGGGCTCCAGGGTGTACGGATTGCGCGGCGGATAGAGTTGCCCGCTCCAGGGGTTGTCCGGGTTGAACCACTCGGGCATGGAGAAGTAGAGCCCCCGGTGCAGCTCCGGCGTGTACTGGCGCGAGGCGTCGAACAACGCCTTCACCAGGTCGCGCTTCGGCCCCATCTTCACCGCGTTGCGGTCGGAGACCTTGGTGTCCCACAGCGCGAAGCCCTCGTGATGCTTGGAGGTGAGGACGTGGTACTGCGCCCCCGCGTCCCGGAACAGCTCCACCCAGGCGCGCGGATCGAACTTCTCCGCCGTGAACCTCGGGATGAAATCGTCGTAGTTGAAGTTCTCACCGTAGACATCGCGGTGGTGGGCGTAGGCCGGATTGTTCGGGTCCTGCATCTGGTTCCAGTACCACTCGGCGTACTGCTTGCCGACCGGGGCCCAGGCGGGCACCGAGTAGACACCCCAGTGGATGAAGATCCCGAACTTGGCGTCCTGGAACCAGTACGGCGCACGGTGCGTGGCGAGCGAGGCGTCCGTGGCTTCGAACTCCGGCACGCCGAGGGTGAGCCTGCTGCCGGCAGCGGCCGCGTCGGCCCCCCGTCCGTGCGCCACGACTCGGCCGTCGCGCTCCGTCCCGGGCTTCACTCCGGGCTTGCTGCGGATACCGATCCGGACTCTGGCCTGGTCACCTGGGGCGAGCCGGGGCACCCGGGCGGGCGCGACCGTACGGGCTCCCTCGACGTCGACGGAGAGCGTGAGCGCGTCGGTCCCGAGGACGGCGACCGTGCCCGCGTTCACGACCGTCGCCTCGACGCTCTGTGCTCCCGAGTCGAGCAGGCTGGTGGTGGAGCGGGCGTCGCGTACGGCCAGCGCGCGGCCGTCGGCGGCAGGCTGGAGTGACAGCGCGAAGACGTGCAGGCACGACTTGCCCGCCTCGGCCGGATTGGTTTTCGGCAGGGTGACCCCCACCAGTTCCCTGGCCGCGTCCACCGCCAGTTCGGACATGCCGATGACGACCTGATGCTCGTCCTTCCCACCGCCCGGGGTATAGCGGTACGGAGCCGAGAGCGGACCGCTGCCGGCGTACCAGTCGGGCCCGCCGAGCCCCCCGGTGCCCGTGGAGCCGTCCGCGTAGTGCAGGGTCGCCTGTCCCGACGTCTGCCCATAGCTGCACGCCACCAGGAACGATCCGGACAGATAGCGGCCACGGGGCAGGTCCAGCCGCTGCCCGAGGGCGACGATGTTGTTCTTGGCCCCTGCCGACCCGTCCGGGAAGTCGAACTGGATGCCGTTCAACCGCACGGCACCCGAGGGCAGTTCCTCGCCGGGGAAGGTGTAACCGGATCCGTCGAAGTCGCCGCCGCGGGCGCCCTCGGTGTCGATGCCGTCATTGTCGAACCACTTGTCGAGCGATACGGGGACAGCGGCCGGGACCGCCCCCCAGCCTCCCGTCGCTCTTCCACCGGCAGTCCCCGCTTGCCTGCCGGGAGCCTCGGCTCCCGGACTGCCGGTGTCCGCGTCGGCCGTGGCGGGGGCGAGAAAGGCGGCGCCGACTGCCGCCCCCGCCGTCATTCCGAGTACATGGCGTCTTGGAAGTTCGGTCATGAGGTCCGATGATTGGAGCATGACGAGTGCCTGTCAAGACACCTGACGCCGCAGAACGACACTCGGAGAAATAATCCTCCGCCAGACATCCGATGCTTATTCCGTTCCCCGAACCCGGCAGGAACGTGCCGTCGCAGTGGGAGTCAGCAACGCGAACGGCCCGCTCCAGGATGGGAGCGGGCCGTGAGGCGTGCGTGCAGCGGTCAGTCGATCCCCTGCAGGATGTGGGGCTCGGCGAGGTCGTCCTCGTATCCGGCCAGCCGGATCGGGGCCGACCTGGCCCAGACGTCCAGATTGAGGAGCTTCTCGGCCCGGCCGATACGTTCGGCCGGGTGCTGCTCGCGCTTCGTGATGGTCTCTGATGTCACCGCGCACTCCTTTGTGTCGCGTAACCGCGTGGACAGGGGCAGTTCGGACGCGGTGGCGCCGGTTTTCTGGCGGGACCGCGGCCGTGGTGCGTGCCTGTCCCAGACGGGACGAGAGATTTGGTGGAACCCCATCGACTGTCCGTCCACAACAGAGTAACCAAATGAGCGGGGTTCCGCTCGGTAGTGGCGGCAGTCGGATGGCCAAGTTTTCTTTGCCTTCCGTCCGGAGGGATGTTCACCCCGCCATGATCTGCACATCCACCGCTGTTCCGCAGATCAGAGAGGCCGCCGGGGCCACCACGGAGTCTCCGCCCGTCTTACCGCCGGTGCCGCCGGCACTTCGCCGGCACTCGTGCGGCCGCAGAACGGATCCGGCGGTCGAAGACGGTTGGCCGATCTCATCGGATGGCCGGAGACATGCCGGGTCGCGGACCCGGCCGAGGTATCGGGAGCGTCGGCCGAGACACCGGAACTGCCGGGCAGCGGAACGCTGTTACGCGGCGGTAGTGACGAGCGGCCCGCCCTCCGCGCGGGACGTCACCGCGGAGAACCCGGGCGTCCGAGGACCACCGCGGGAATCCCTCCGTGGCCGGTACGGCGCCGCAGGCCCGGTCGTCTTCGCCGGTCGGCCCACGCCACCGCGGACCCGCCCGGGGCAGCGGGAACACCGGCCGAGCGTCGCAGCACCCATCAGGACGAAGCCGTACGCGACTGGCCGCGTGGGACCCTCTCCGTCCCGGCGGCGCCCTGCGTCCCACGCACGGGCCGCGTGCGGGGGCCTACCAGTTCGCGGGGGCGTAGTCCTTGAGGAAGACGCTGTGCAGATCCTCGCCCGCCTCACCGCGCACGATGGGGTCGTACACCCGGGCCGCGCCGTCGACCAGGTCCAGCGGAGCGTGGAAACCCTCGTCCGCGAGGCGCATCTTGTCGGGGTGCGGGCGCTCGTCAGTGATCCAGCCGGTGTCCACGGCGGTCATCAGAATGCCGTCGGCCTCGAACATCTCCTGACCGCTGGTGCGGGTCAGCATGTTCAGCGCGGCCTTGGCCATATTGGTGTGCGGGTGACCGGCCCCCTTGTAGCCGCGGCTGAAGACACCCTCCATCGCCGAGACGTTCACCACATAGGTACGGCCGGCCTTCGCCGCGGCCATCGCCGGGCGCAGCCGGCTGATGAGGATGAACGGAGCGGTGGAGTTGCAGAGCTGGACTTCGAGCAGCTCGACCGCGTCGACCTCCTCGACGGTCTGCACCCAGGTGTTGGTGTCGTGCAGATCCGGCACGAGTCCGCCCGCGTCGATCGCGGTGCCTGCCTCGATCCGGGCAAGCGACGCGGACCCGGTGACCAGGGCGAGCTCGGCGACGTCCTGGGCGCTCAGCCCACCGGGCCTGGCGCTGGGCAGCGAGACCTGCGCCCCACTGCCGAAGGCGCCGATGACCTGCGACGAGGGCAGCTCACCCGCGGGCAGCGGGGCGGTCTCCGCGGTGATCAGTTCGCTGTACGCCTGCGGGGAGCGGCGCACCGTCTGCGCGGCGTTGTTGATCAGGATGTCGAGCGGGCCCGCTGCCGCGACCGAGTCGGCGAGCGCGACGACCTGGGCGGGGTCGCGCAGGTCGATGCCGACGACCTTCAGACGGTGGATCCACTCGTCGCTGTCCGGCATCGCCTTGAACCGGCGGATGGCGTCCTTCGGGAAGCGGGTGGTGATGGTGGTGTGGGCGCCGTCGCGCAGCAGCCGCAGCGCGATGTACATGCCGATCTTGGCCCGGCCCCCGGTGAGCAGGGCCCGCCGGCCGGTCAGGTCGGTGCGTGCGTCGCGGCGCGAGCGGTTCTCCGCGGCGCAGTCACGGCACAGCTGGTGGTAGAAGACGTCGACCTCGACGTACCGGGTCTTGCAGATGTAGCAGGACCGGGGGCGCTGGAGTATGCCCGCGATCTCCCCGACGGCGGACGACGACGGGAGCACGCCCTGCGTCTCGTCGTCGATGCGCTCGGCGGATCCGGTGGCGGTGGCTTCGGTGACGGCCTTGTCGTGAGCGGTCTTGGCGGCGCGGCGCTCCTGGCGGCGGCGCTGCTTCACGGTGCGGTAGACGCCTGCGGTGGCCCGGCGCACGGCGATGGCGTCGGGGTGGTCGACGTCGATCTTGTCCAGCTCGTCGAGCACGCTCAGGCACAGGGCCAGTCGCTCCGGGTCGATGCCGGGGCCGAATGCCTGGCTGTCCTCTGTCACCGTCATCGTCGTTCCTCTGTTGTTCCGTAGCCCAGGGTCAGCCGTCGGCCATCGACCAACTGACGAAGATATACGCAGCTGGTCAGGAAGCCAAAACCGCTGACGGCACACCGCAGGGGCGGCAGGGGCCGCGCGACGCTCCCTCTGACCGGCCACGACGGAATCCGGCCTGACACGTTCGGCCCAACACCGCGTTTTCCGCCGGTCGTTGGGCATTTTGCGACGTAATGTCTCATTTGCGCCAATGAGTCTCATTGCGCACCGCAAGATCGAGAAACAGGAGAACCTCTTGTCCACAATCGCAGTCCTCCGTACTGTCCGCGGCCGGAACCTCATCGCCGGCGCAGGCGCGCTGGCCACCGCCGCGACCCTCGGAGCCACGCTGATGGCCGCCCCGGCCCAGGCCACCCCGCAGAGCTCGTACGGCACGGTCACCGCCGGTAACGGCCTGATCAAGCGCCAGTTCCCCAGCACGGACTCATCCGTGAAGGGCTCGCTGCGCTACCACCAGCAGGTGAGCCTGACGTGCAAGGTCCGCGCCCAGAACATCGAGGGCAACACCATCTGGTACCTGCTCCGTGACAACACCTGGGTCTCGGCGAAGTACGTGGACAACCACGGCTACGTGAACTACTGCAAGGACGTCCTGCGCACCAGCCGTGACATGCTCAACTCGGTGCCGAAGGGTGCCAAGGGCTGATCACCTCAGTCACCTGAGGGCGTCCGGGAGCCGCGGGACACCGCAGTCGCGCGGCTCCGGGCGAGTACGCTGGAGCGAGGATGCCCCAAGGCTGCACCCTCCCCCGGACCCGGGCGGGAGCACTGGCGCCGGCACCAACGGCGGGAAGCACCGGTCGCACGGGCCGCCGAAGGTACGGGCCCGATCTGCTCCAGCCGGCCCACGGCCGGCATCACACGCACCGCACACCGGTACCTCCAGAACCGCGTCAGCCCTACGGCGACGCGGCTCCGGCCGTCCGGGTCCGGGAATCGAGGCGCCATGCCGTACAGCTCCCGTCACCACCACCACCGGACCCGCCCGGCGAGCCGGGCCGTCCGCCGTTCGCGCGGCCGCGGCGCCGGGCCCGTGTCAGGGGTGCGGGGATGAGTGTCCAGGAACTCCCCAGGCCCGCGGGGCCGCCCGCCACCGCTGGAAGCGACTTCGCCCGGCTCTCGCAGCGGATCAGGGATGCCGGTCTGATGGACCGCAGGCCCCTCTACTACGCCGTGCGCATGGCACTCGTCACCGCGCTGTACGTGGCCGGCTGGGCCGCGTTCGTGCTGGTCGGCAACGACTGGTGGACGCTGGCCGTCGGCGCGTTCCTCGCCGTCACCTTCGGACAGGTGGCCCTCGTCGCACACGACGTGGGCCATCGCCAGGTGTTCCGGCTGAGCAGGGCCAGTGCCCTCGCCGGGCGGATCGCCGGGAATCTGGGCATCGGCATGGGATACGGCTGGTGGCAGGACAAGCACTCCCGGCACCACGCCAACCCCAACCACGAGGAACTCGACCCGGATGTCACGCCGGACATCCTCGTGTGGAGTCAGAAGCAGGCCCGCGAGGCCACCGGTCTCCCCCGGCTGATCGGCCGGGCCCAGGCATTCCTGTTCTTCCCGCTCCTCACACTGGAGGGCTTCAACCTGCATGTGTCCGGGGTACGCGCGCTGGCGAACCGGTCACTCAAGCAGCGACGGGTGGAAGGCGCCCTGCTGATCGGGCACTTCGTGCTCTATCTCGCGGCACTGTTCCTGGTGCTGCCACCGGGGAAGGCCCTGGTCTTCCTGGTGGTGCACCAGTGCCTGTTCGGCGTCTATCTGGGCTCGATCTTCGCCCCCAACCACAAGGGCATGCCCACACTGACCGGTGAGGACCGGCCGGACTTCCTCCGCCGGCAGGTACTCACCTCGCGAAATGTGCGCGGTGGCCGGCTCACCGATGCCGCGCTGGGCGGGCTGAACTACCAGATCGAGCACCATCTGTTCCCCAGCATGCCCTCGCCGAATCTGCGCCGCGCACAGGTCATCGTCCGTGCGTACTGCGAGGAACTGGATGTGCGCTACCTCGAGACCGGCCTCTTCGCGTCCTACGGGCAGGCACTCAGAAGTCTGCACCGCGCGGGAGCCCCCATCCGCCGGGGCGCCTGAGAAATACCGGAGCCGAGGAACCCCCGGGCTCCCGGCGGACGGCCGCGCTCACCGCCCCGAGGCGAAGTACGCCGTGGGGCTGGTACCGAGCGCACGGCGGAACATCGCGGTGAAAGCACTGGGAGTCGCATATCCCAGCGCGCCGGACACCGACGTGACCGGTGCTCCTCCGGCGAGCAGCGTCACCGCGTGGATGAGCCTGGCCTGCTGCACCCAGCGGGCCAGGCTCATCCCGGTGGCGGCCGGGAATCTGCGCTGCAGGGTGCGCGGGCTCAGATGCGCCAGTGCCGCGGCCTCCCCGGTCCGCCACGTGGCGCCGGGGTCCCGCTCGATCGCCGCGCAGAGCGGCACGAGAGCGGCGTCGTCCGGAGCCGGGAGGTGCAGCGCGGGGACCGGGTGCGGGGCGAGCAGGAGGAGAAGCAGCTCCATGACCTTGCCGTCACGGCCCTCGCGGTCGTACTCCACGGGCAGCCGTACGGCCTCCTCGATCAGTTCCCGCAGCAGGGGGGAGACGGAGACGACGGTCGGCTCCCGGGGCAGTTCCGGCCGCGGCTCGACGTAAAGGGTGCGCATGGCGACCGCCCCCGCGCAGCTCATCCCGTGGCTGAGGCCGGCCGGCACCCAGACCCCGCGGGTCGCCGGGACCACCCACGTCCCGTGACCGGTGACGACGGTGATGGCGCCGGTCGTGCCGTAGATCAGCTGGGCGCGCCGGTGGTGGTGCGGCGGGATGCGGTGACCGTCGGGCAGGTCCCTGGCCATCGCCGCCAGTGGTCTGGGAACCGACTGGTAGTCGTCGCGCTGTTCGCTCTTTCCGTACATTGGCGCATTCTCGATAGACATTGGCGTACCGGCGAAAGTATGCCCGCCGGTGTCCGTCCTAGTGTCGGCCCATGTGATCGAGTCCACCGTTTCCGCAGGCCACGACCGTTCGAGCGTCCGCAGGCTGACCTCGCTGCTCACCGCGACCAGCGCCGTCACGGCCGCCAATGTCTATCTCAGTCAGCCGCTGCTGGGAGCCGCGGCCGTCTCACTCCATGCCGGGCCCGACACGCTCGCGGCCGTTCCGACGGCCACCCAGCTCGGCTATGCGGTGGGCATCCTGCTGCTGGTGCCGGCCGGTGACAGCCATGACCGGCGGAAGCTGATCCTCGGCCTTGTCACGGCGTCCGCGGTCGCACTCGCCGGCTGCGCGCTGGCCCCTTCGGTGGGCCTGCTCGTCGTGTCCGGGTTCGCCGTCGGTCTGCTGTCACCGGTCCCCCAGCTGATCACCCCGCTCGCCGTGGCACTCGCGCGTGACATGGGGACAGCGGGCGCGGGCGCGGGGCGGATCGTCGGCACCGTGCAGGGCGGACTGCTGGTGGGGGTGCTCGCGTCCCGCGCCTACTCCGGCGCCCTGGCCGAACTGGCGGGCTGGCGAGCAGTGTTCGGATGCTCGTGTCTGCTGACCCTGCTGCTCGTACTCGTACTGCGCGGCGCCCTGCCGCACGTACCGGCCGCCACGTGCGCCACCTCCTACCGCGCCACCCTCTCGTCGCTGCCCCGGCTGCTCCTGCGCCATCAGCCGGTCCGCCGGATCACGGTGTCGGGGGCGCTGGTCGGGATCGCGTTCGGCGCCTTCTGGACCACTCTCACCTTCCTGCTGGAGCAGCGGTACCACGTGGGCCCGACCGGCATCGGGCTCTTCGGCCTTGTCGCAGCGGCAAGTGCTCTTCTCTCGCCGCTCGCCGGACGGCTGGCGGACCGGGCCGGCCGTCGCCGTGCACTGGCCGCCCTGATCGGGCTGGTTGTCGCGGGGTGGCTGGTCCTGCTGCCCGGCGGCACCCGGTTCTGGTGGCTGGTGGCCGGGGTCGTCGTGCTCGATGCAGGGGTGTGGGGCGGTCAGGCCGTCAGCCAGACCGTGCTGTTCACGCTGGATCCGCGCATCCACAGCCGTCTCAACACCCTCTACTTCACCTTCCGTTTCCTCGGGATCGCGCTGGGATCACTGGCCGGTTCACTGGCGTGGGCGGCCGGCGGATGGCCCGCCGTGGTGGGCACCGGGCTCGTCGCGGCCGTGGCCGGACTGGTCGTCGGTGTCCTGCCCGGCGGCGACGGAGACCGCCCGCCCCCGGATGCGGGAGCGGGCGGTCCTGGTCAGCCGGTCAGCGGATGGCGGGCGGGGCGGCGGACGGGTCCGTACCCCAGTCGGACGGCTTGGCTCCGACGTCGAAGGACAGCGTGCGGCCCGAGCGGATCTCGTCCGTCGTGAGATACGTCTTCGCGTGCGCCGCACCGTCCACGGCGGCCGACTGGATGTACCGGTCGGTGTCCGAGGCACCCGGCGCCTTCACGGTGAAGCCGCCGTGCGGGTAGTAGCGGCGGTCCAGCTTCAGGTCGACGCGCTGGAAGGCAGGTGTCGACAGACCCCAGGTGTCGGTGCCGGGCTGGACCGGGAAGACACCGATGGAGGACAGGACGTTCCAGGCGGACATGGTGCCCAGGTCGTCGTTGCCCGTCATACCGGTCGGAGCGTCCGTGAAGAGCGTCAGAGCGGCGTGCACCACGTCGGTCGTCTTCCACGGCTGGCCGGTGGAGAGGTAGGTGTACGGGGCGATCAGGTCGGGCTCGTTCTGCGGGTTGTACTTATCCGCGTTGTAGTAGTCGTACGGGCCGTTGACCCACACATCGGTGGCCGTCTTCGCCGGGTCCGCGAGCAGCTGGTCGTAGGCGAAGAAGGAGTCGAGGCGCTGGTTGGCCGCGTCCTTGCCGCCGATCAGGCCGACCATTCCGGACAGGTCCTGCGGGACCATCCACTGGTACTGCCAGGCCGTGCCCTCGTGGAAGCCCTCGCCCTGCGCCGGGTCCGCGGGGCCGGTGAAGTTCCCGTTCTCGTCACGGGCCCGGAAGAAGCCGGTCGACGGGTCGAAGATGTTGCGGTAGTTCTGGGCACGGGCCGCATAGCGCTTGGCGTCCGCCTTGTGGCCGAGGTCGCCCGCCATCTGGCCGAGCATGGCGTCGGAGAGCGCGTACTCCAGGGTGGCCGATGCACCGTGGTCGAAGTCCGAGTCGCCGGGCTTCACATGGGTGCGGTCCTTGATGTACGGCGCGAAACCGTCCTTCAGATACTGGACGTTGGCCTCACGGCCGACCGCCGGTGAGTCCGCCGGCGGGGTGCCGTCGGCGTTCTTCTTGAGGGCGCGGTAGGCCTGGTCCTCGTACCCCTTGAGGAGTCCCTGCCGGTAGGCGTTCGTGAGGAACGGGGTGACCGGGTCGCCGGTCATGATGTTCGTCTCGACCGTGCCGTACCCCCACTTGGGCAACCAGCCGCTCTGCTCGTCGATCTTGAGTACGGAGATCGCCATGTTCCTCTCCTCGCGCGGCGCGAGGAGGGAGAGGAGCTGGGTCTGGGTGCGGTAGGTGTCCCACAGCGACCAGTTCTGGTAGTAGTCGAACCCCTTCGCGCGGTGGATCTTCTGGTCCCAGCCCGTGTAGCGGCCGTCGGCGTCGCTGCCGATGTTGGGCGCGAGGAAGGACCGGTAGAGCGAGGAGTAGAAGGTGCGGCGCTGGGTGTCACTGCCGCCCTGGGCCTGTACGTCGTCGAGCCGGTCCTCCCAGCTCGCCTGCGCGGCGCGCTGGACCCGGTCGAAGCTCTTGCCGCCCTCGGCCCGCAGGTTGCGGGCCGCGCCGGTCGCGTCCACGTAGCTGATGGCAGTGGTGGCCTCGACCGTACGGTCCTTGGAGGTGTCGAAGCGCACCCAGGCACCATTGCCGCCCGTACCCGTGGACTTGTCCGAGCCCTCGGTGACCTTGCCGTCCTTCCACGTGCCCGATGTGGTGAAGGGGCGGTCGAAGTGCGTGACGGTGTAGAGGGTGTACGGCTTGGTGTCCTGGCAGAATCCGCTGCCGGTGATGGCGGTGCGGATGGTGCGGGAGTCGAGAACCTCGACGGAGGTCGACACCGTCTTGTGCAGCGACTGGCCCGCGTTCAGCAGGATGTTGGCCTTGTCGGTGGCGGGGAACGTGTAGCGCTGCACTCCGGTGCGCTTGGTGGCGGTGAGCTCGGCGGTGATGCCGGAGTCGAGGCCGACCTTGTAGTAGCCGGGGCTCGCCTTCTCGTTGTCGTGGCTGAACTTCGCCGCGTACTTGGCGTAGTCGGTCTCGGTGACGTCACCGGTGGTCGGCAGAGTCGGCAGGTCGCCGCCGAGTCCGCAGCCCACTCCCGAGATGTGCACGCTGGAGAAACCGCGTATCTCGTTCTGGGCGTGGTCGTAGCCGGTGTTGTGGCCGGTGTCCGGCGAGAGCTGCACCATCCCGAAGGGCACCGCGGCGCCCGGATAGGTGTTTCCCTCGTTCTCCGTTCCGATGAACGGGTTGACCAGGTCCGTCAGCCGCCCGCCGTGCGGAGCGCCCGCGGCCTCGGCCGTCGGCACGGCGAGGACCCCGCCTATGAGCGCGGCGGCGGCTACGGCCGTCCCTGCTCCGCGCAGCCGTTGTGTCCAGTACATGGGTGGAAACCTCCGGGAGGAAGAAGGCGAACGGTGTGTCCGGACTGTGGGCTGTGGGGGATGGAACGTGCCGGGAGCGCCGGGTCAGGAGACGCTGAGCGAGACGAGCGTGGCGTCTCCGTGGCGCCAGCCGGTGACGGCAAGGGCGACATAGCGGGCTGTGCCGTCCGCGGTCAGTGCGCTGTCGTGACCGCGGCGGGAGAGTTCGCCCGCCGGCCGGTAGCTGATGCCGTCGGTGCTCAGCTCCGCGTGCGCCACCGGTGCCCTGCCGCCGGCCCACACGGCCCGTATCCCGGTCAGCGGCCGTACGGAACCGAGGTCGACGACCATCCGGCCGCCGGGCCCCGGCGTCCACGAGGTGTCACGCGACCCGTCGACGGCAGCCGCCGGATCCGACATCCCGGGCGGCAGCGGCGCGGTCGGGAAGGTGGTCCGGCCGAGCGCCGCGTCGTTGAGGGGGTAGGGGGTGACTCCGGGGACACCGACCGTGCGCGGGCGGCCCTGGCGCAGCGTCACCCGGGTGCTGTGCCCGCCGGATGCGGTGACGGCGTAGCGCCCGGAGGGACCGGTGAGCCGTACGGTGCCCGCGTCGGTCACCTCGGCCCGCAGGCCGGAGGGGACACGGCCGCCCGACGACGTACGCAGGGTGAGGCGCGCCGGTGCGAGTACCGCGGCCGCGGCGCCGAGTTCTGCCACGTACGTGGTGCCCGAACCGGTGACGCTCTGGTCGCCCGGATAGAGCCGGACGGATCGGGTGTCCTGCGGGAGCGTCACGGTGGTGGTGACCGGCTTCCCCGAGAGGTTGAAGAGACTCAGCCAGCCCTCAGCGTCGCTGACCAGGACGCTCTCGTGGCCGGACGCCGGGACGGCCCTGGCGGCGGCCTCGCGGGTCCGGCCGGCGCCGACCGACGGATAGCCCTCCACGAGCAGCGGCTGCGCGGGCCCGTCACAGAGGACGACGGTGTCGCCGTACACCGAGAGCGGGCTGTGCGCGCCACGCACGACGAGTCCTGCCCGGCCGTCCACGCAGAGCCAGCCCCCCTCGCTGGTGAGGTCGGGGCGGGGGTAGCGCGCGAGGTCGGTCCACCGCTGCCCGTCGGACGATCCCTGCACGGTGTACGCACGGCCGGCCGCGGACTCCCAGTGCAGCGTGACACGGTCGAAGCGGTGCTCCGTGCCGAGATCGACGGTGAGCCGGCTGTCCGCGCGGCTCCGGTCGGCGTGCGACACCGCCCAGCGGGTGGCGGGGTCGCCGTCGACCGCGAGGGCCGCCTCCTTGCCGGTGTCCGAGGAGGACGCGGTCGCGGTGGCGCCCCTGGCGAGGTCGGTGCCGGACGCGCCGTCACGTACCTCGAAGGAGTAGAGCGAGTATCCGTAAGCAGGGTCGGGGGTGATTCCCTGCATCCGAACGTATCTGAACGTTCCTGCTTCCAGGGGGAGTTCGTCGGTGCGGCCGCCCGTCGGCGCGGGGCCGGCGCTGTCCCCGGCGGGCACGGTGGCCGCGCCGTCGGCCGCGGTGTAGGTGCGGCTGCCGTTCAGTCCCGGGATGCCGGGCATGGTCAGGTTCCGGACCTCCAGATGCCCCTCCCCCACGCCGGTGCCCGTGGTGGCGTAGACGACCGTGCCGGAAGGCAGTGTGGTCAGACCCGCGAAGCCGGTGCCGAGGGTGAGCAGACTCGCGCTTCCGTCGAAGCCGTCGCGCAGGGCGCTGTACGTCACAGCGGTGCGGGTGGTCACCGTGGTGCCGCTGCTGGGCAGGAACATCGGAGTGTGGCCGCTCAGCGCGAAGAGCCAGTCGTCGTGGGCGGGTTGCCAGGCGAACTTCACGAAGCCGGGTTTGGTGACGGTGGCGGCCCAGGCACCCGGTGACTGGTGGGCCAGCAGCCCCGGTCCTGTCCCGAAGTCCTTGGCGCCGCTCGCGCGCGCGAACAGCTCCTGTTCACCCAGCGGTCGCACCGGCGAACCGGTGCGGGCCCGCCACTCGTGCAGCAGATAGCTGATCGCGATCTCGGCGCGGGCCTCGGGTTCGTACTTGGGCTCACCGGAGAACTTCGCCATCCGGTGCTCCGGCGGATACGCCTGGTACGCCAGGAGGCGCCCGGCCAGCGCGGCCTCGGCGGCGGCCGCCGACCGGTCGCCCGCGACCTGGGCGAGGAACGCGAGCGGGATGACGTCGCGTCCGTACAGGTGCTCACGGTCCTCGACCATGGGCATCAGCGGTTCGCCCGCGTCACTCATCACCGTGAGCAGGGTGTCCCAGAGCAGGCCCGCGTTCGGCTGGGCGGTGAGGACCTCGGGCAGCGGCTGCCCCGCGGTGATGAAGTGGGCGGCGTTGCGGCCCGAGGTGCGCCAGAGTTCCGCCTGGTAGTGGGGGCCGAACGAGCCGTGGTTCTCGACGATGAAGGTGTCGTACAGATTCTGCGCGGTGTTGTCGCTGACCGGGACCGAGTCCACCCGTACCGGGTTGGCGCGGTCGGCGGCCGGCAGCCCGGTCTCGTTGCGGCTCCAGCGGCCGAACGCGGCCCGCCAGTCGCCCTGTTGGCCGTCGCCGGGCGCCCAGGCGATTCCCGGGGCCAGCGACTGGGCGTAGACGCCCATCTCCTCCAGCTTGGTGTCGCCCTGGAATCCGCCGGTGAGACCGTGCGGGGTCCAGTCACCCGACCCGGGGTCGTCGGCCGTGCCGAGGGACGTCGTGTACGCGGCCTGCGCACGGGCGATGGTGTCGATGTTGCGCCGGGTGTCCTCGTCGAGGCTGGTCCAGAGCAGCCTCGCGGCGAGGATGAAGTACGACTGGAATGTGGTGTCGAAGAAGAGCGTGCGGCCCCACTCGCTACCGCCGGTGAGCCGGTTGGAGGCCGCGAAGTGCTTCAGCGTGGCCAGGGTCCGGGCCCGCAGGGTCTCCTCGTCGACCCCGGCCGCGGTGGAGTCGTAGGTGCCGCGGGTCAGCAGCAGGGCGTTGCCCAGGACGACGGCGAAACCGAAGTCGGTGGCGGTGTAGTGGCCGAGCTTCGCGTCCCACTGGGTCTCGGACCAGCGGGTGTGGGCCAGCAGAACCTGGTAGTAGGTGTGGGCCACGTCGTCCGGGGCTTGCGCGCTCCCGTGCTGTGCGTCCGGGGCCGGCGAGCCGGGCTGCGCGGCGGCCGGGGCCGCCCCAGTCGCGAGCGGAACGGCGCTCAGTGCGGCTGAGAGACCGAGCAGTTGGGCGAATCGGCGTCGGCTCAGCTCGTACGGGTGATGAGACACGCCGTTCAACCTCCCTGGACAACGTTGTCAGAACGCGATCATTGTTGGTTCCTGTCGGGCTCGCGTCAAGAGTGGCGACCGGAATGCTCCGTGCGGTGCCGGACCCGCCCCCGCGCCTGCTCCCTGCGGCTGTGCACCGCAGGGAGCAGGAGGCGCGAGGCGCGAGGCCAGGGGCACACGGCCAGGTCAGGAGGACGGGCACCCTGCCGGAACGGCCTGGGACGCGTCATGGACCAGCGCGTCCTGGGCGGCCTTGACCCGCTTCACGTCAGGCTTGACGATCTTCCGGTCGTAGGTCATCAGACCGTTCAACTCGCCCTCCACATCGGAGATCTGGGTGTAGACGGCACCGTTACTGCCCTGGCAGGCGAGCTTGCGCACCTCGCCCAGCTTGTCCAGGTAGTCGTCGGTGTACGTGGCCGGGTCGACCGCGACGTACGACTGCTGCACCGCCCACGCATGACCGGGGACGGCAAGCCCCAGTCCGCCGTACTCACCACTGACGAGCGCGCGTCTCCCGTCGGGTGCGGGCAGTGCGGGGCTCGGATAGCCGTGCTCGTCGATGATGTCCCCGGTGCCGCCGTCGGCTCCCAGGTTGATCCCCGACATGCTGTTGACCAGTCGTGTCGGGTCCCACGCCTTGGCCTGATCAGCGATGCGCGCCATGTCGTACTGGCCCCAGCCCTCGTTGAAGGTCACCCACATGACGACCGAGGGATGGCTGCTGTGCTGGTCGATCATCTGCTTCATCTCGTGCTCGTACTCGGCGCGAGCGGCCTTGGACGGATTGGTGCCCGCCTCCATGGCCGGCATGTCCTGCCAGACGAGCAGCCCGAGCTTGTCCGCCCAGTAGAACCAGCGGTCGGGTTCGACCTTGATGTGCTTGCGCACCGAGTTGAAGCCCATCGCCTTGTGCATCTTGAGGTCGTGGGCGAGGGCCTCGTCGGTCGGCGCCGTGTACAGGCCGTCCGGCCAGAAGCCCTGGTCGAGGGTGGCCATCATGAAGACCGGCTTGCCGTTCAGCACGGTGCGCGGGGTGCCGTTCACCTTTTCGACGGCGATCGAGCGCATCCCGAAGTAGCTACCGACCCGGTCGGAGCCGACCGTGACCTTGAGCTGGTAGAGATGCGGATCGTCCGCCGACCAGAGATGCGGCTTCGGCACGGGTACGCTCAGCGCCGCGCCGGTCCGGCCCGTGGCGGTGCCCACCTTCCGCTTCCCGTCGTACGCCGTGGCCGTGACAGGGACACCGCTGCGAACGCCCTGCACGTCGACGGCGACCTTCTGCGCGGTGATGTCCGGAGTGAGCTTCAGCGAGTCCGCGTGGTCGGGTGCGACCGGCTCCATCCACACGGTCTGCCAGATACCGGAGGACGGCGTGTACCAGATGCCGCTCGGGTCGAGCCGCTGCTTGCCCATCGGCGGGTTCTCGCCGTCCTTGGCGTCGGTCGGGTCGTAGACGCCGACGATCACTTCCTGGGTACGGCCGGGTTTGAGCGCGTCGGTGATGTCCGCGCTGAACTTGTCGTAGCCGCCCTTGTGTTCGGTGACCTTCTTGCCGTTGACATACACCTCGGCCTGCCAGTCGACAGCCCCGAAGTTGAGCTGGAGGCGCTTGCCCGAGCCGACCTTCCAGCCCTTGGGCACGCTGAACGTACGCCGGTACCACATCCGGTCCTCGTGCCGTTCGATCCCGGAGAGCTGGGACTCCACCGGATAGGGAACGAGGATCTTCTCCGCCAGCTTCTTGCCGACAGGTGGCTTCTCGCCCGCCTTGGCGGCGGCGAACTGCCAGCTGCCGTTGAGGTTCTGCCAGGCGTCACGGGTGAGCTGGGGCCTCGGGTATTCGGGGAGGGCGTTGGAAGGGCTGACGTCGTCGGCCCACTTGGTGCGCAGTTCGTACTCGGAGTTGTTGGCACCGCTCGACCAGAAGGTTCCGACCGCCTTGCCGCCCTGGGACTTCAGTGCTCCCTGGCCGTCGTAGCGGATGTCGGCGAGGCCGGTGGCGCCGCCGCCCTTCTTGCCGACGACCGGCTTCTTGAGCGCGACGGTGAGGCTGTGCGCGTCGGACGGATCCGCCTTGACCGATCCCAGTGGCCAGGTCGCGCCACCGATGACCGCATCGAGGTGGCCCGCGAGCCCGGCGGGCGGGGGCGCGAGCTTCTGCGCGAAGTCCAGTCTGAGGCTGCGGCCGGACTTCTGGACGGTGGCGGCGATGGCCCCGTCGTAGTCGTAGCCGTCGGGCAGCCGGAACGCGGACTGCGGGACCGGGCTCTTGGTACCGCCCGGCGGGGTCCAGTTCAGATGGAGGTCGGACCCGCCTTCGTGCTCGAAGTACTCGATCCTGATGTCGTAGGCCTTGCCTGCGGTCAACTCGACCGGCTGGGAGGTCTGTTCCTTCTCCCAGTCGTCGACCCAGTGGTCGATGACGGGCTTCCCGTCGATCCACAGCCGGAAGCCGTTGTCGCCGATCATCGAGAACGTATGGGCACCGGACTTCTCCGGAACGATCTTCCCGGTCCAGCGGACGCTGTCGTTGTCCGACTGCCCGGTGGCGGACTGGAGCCGTGACTCCAAGGTGGGGAAGTCGATGTCCGGGTCGAACCCGGTGGCCTTGAGCTGCGCGAAGTCAAAGGCTCCGGGGGCTGATTGGGTGTAGTACTCCCCCTTCAGACCGTGGGCGGTCACGGTGGAGCTCGTGGGCTCGGGCGCCGCGGAAGCGGCCGGCATGGCGGAGAGGCCCGCGACGCCTGTGGCGGCGGCGAGGAGTAGGGCCAGTCTTCTTCGGATGCGCACGGATCCTCCTTGGTGAGGAAGGGTGGCGGCTCGTTGCAACAGTCTGTACAACGTTGGAAGGAACGGCAGTTGGCATGACAGCACGACTCCTGCCTGCTGTCCAGCGGCATGACCATTCGGAGGGGAGACTCAGTGGGCGTAAGCCTCAAGGACGTCGCCGAGCTCGCGGGCGTCTCGATCAAGACCGTCTCGAACGTCGTGAACAACTACCAGCACGTCACGCCGGCCATGCGGACCAGGGTCCAGGCCGCGATCGACGAACTCGGCTACGTACCGAACCTCACGGCCCGCCACCTGCGGAAAGGGCGTACGGGAATCCTCGCCCTCGCCGTCCCCGAACTGGGCAACCCGTACTTCGCCGAACTGGCGGGCGCCGTCATCGACGCGGCGGCTGAGCACGACTACACGGTGCTGCTCGACCACACACGCGGCGAGCGCGAACAGGAGATCCTCGTCAGCCAGGGGTTCCGCGGACGGGTCATCGACGGGCTGATCCTCAGCCCCATCGAGCTGGAGGCCGACGATCTGCGCAGCCGGATCCATGACGCCCCGCTGGTGCTGCTCGGTGAGCGTGAGTACGACCTGCCCTACGACCACATCGCGATCGACAACGTCGCCGCGTCCCGCATGGCGGTGCGACACCTGATCGGGCTCGGCCGCACCCGCATCGCGTATCTCGGCGCGCGCACCGACCGCATCAACCGGCCCGCCCAGCTGCGGCTCCGCGGCTGGCGCGACGAACTGACCGCAGCCGGGCTGCCGGCGCCCGACGCGCTGGCGGCTCCCACCAGCGGCTGGGACCGCGGGGACGGTGCGCAGGCGATGGCCTGGCTGCTGGACGCAGGACAGCGGCCGGACGCCGTCTTCGCCTACAACGACCTGGTCGCGGTCGGTGCGATGCGGGTGCTCTCGGAACGGGGGCTGCGTGTGCCGTGGGACGTGGCGGTGGTGGGCTTCGACGACATCGCCGAGGCCAGGTTCGGTGCGGTCACCCTCACCACGATCTCGCCGGACAAGCAGTCCATCGCCCGCCTCGCCGTGGAATCGGTCATCGGGGGTCTCCGGGGCCCCGAAAGAGACCCCGGCGGACGCTCAGAAACGGTGTCCACCGGGGCTTTGGGACGTGAACTCATCGCGGATTTCAGGCTGGTGGAACGCGAGAGCACCCTGGGGCGCCGGTGACGCCGTATCGGGAAGACACTGACGCGGAGGGTTTACAGGACCCTTCTAACGTTGTAAAAAGTGGCCCGGAACGCTGAGTCGACTCGTATGAGCCCACCTCCCGTGCCTAGTTGGCACGGGCCTGCGCCAAATCTGGGGACGCCATGAATCCGACCATGCTCCTTCGACGTACCACCAGCAAGGCACTTCTTGCCACCGGCCTCGCCGCGAGCCTCGCGCTCGCGTCCGGCTGCGCCAAATCCGAGGATTCCGGTTCGAAGGACACTTCCGCCTCATCCGGCAAGGGTTCGGGCCAGGTCGTCGCCACTCCTTCCGCCGGCGACGCCAAGACCTGCACCATCGGCCAGTTCGGCGGCAAGAAGCTCGACATCAAGAACGCCACCATCGGCTTCTCCCAGTCCGAGAAGGAGGCCAACCCCTTCCGGATCGCCGAGACCGCATCGATGAAGGCAGAGGCCAAGAAGCGCGGTCTGAAGCTGCTCACCGCCAACGCGCAGTCACAGTTCTCCAAGCAGATCAGTGACGTGCAGGACCTGATGGCCAAGGGAGCGGACCTGCTGGTCATCGCCCCGTTGAACTCGGACGGCTGGGGGCCGGTACTGCGGACGGCGAGCGCGAAGCACATCCCGATCGTCACCGTGGACCGCAAGATCAACGCCACCGCGTGCAAGGACTACGTGAGCTTCATCGGCTCCGATTTCATCCAGCAGGGCAAGCGGGCGGCCGACCAGATGATCGCGTCGACCGGCGGCAAGGGCAAACTCGCGATCCTCCTCGGGTCCGCGGGCAACAACGTCACCACCGAGCGCACCAAGGGCTTCAAGGACGAGCTGAAGGCGAAGGCGCCGGGGCTCAAGGTGACCGTCGAGCAGACCGGTGACTTCGTCCGCGAGAAGGGCCAACAGGTCACCGAGCAGCTCATCCAGTCCAACCCGGACATCTCCGGAATCTACGCGGAGAACGACGAGATGGGTCTCGGCGCGGTCAACGCGCTCAAGGGCGCGGGCAAGAAGGCCGGTGCGATCAAGATCGTGACCGTGGACGGCACCCGTAACGGTGTCCAGCAGATCGTGGACGGCTGGATGAGCGGCGACGTGGAGTCCAACCCCCGCTTCGGCCCGCTGGCCTTCGAGACGCTCGACAACTTCACCAAGGGCCAGAAGGTCGCACAGGACATCGTCATCCAGGACAGCGAGTACACGAAGGACAACGCCAAGTCCGACATCGGCAAGGCGTTCTGAGCATGGGGGCGCCCGAACCGCCGGTGCTGTCCGTCACCGGCCTGACCAAGACATTCCCGGGTGCCCGCGCGCTCGACGGGGTGGACTTCGCCGTACGGCCCGGCGAGGTCCATGCCCTGATCGGTGAGAACGGCGCCGGGAAGTCCACCCTCATCAAGGTGCTGACCGGCGTCTACCACCCCGACGAGGGGACTTTGACCTACCGTCAGCAGCCGGTCTCGTTCGCCACCCCGCTGGCCGCCCAGCACGCCGGAATCTCCACGATCTACCAGGAGGTGAACCTGGTCCCCCTGCTGAGCGTGGCCCGCAACCTCTTCCTTGGCCGTGAGCCCCGCAACCGCATCGGGCTGATCGACTTCCGGCGGATGCACCGCGAGGCCGCGGAAGCGCTGCGCTCGCTGGGGGTCCGGGCCGACGTCCGCAGGCCGTTGCGCTCGGTCGGTATCGGAACGCAGCAGATGGTGGCGCTCGCCCGCGCGGTCTCGGTCGACGCGCGGGTGGTCATCATGGACGAGCCGACCTCGTCGCTGGAACCCGCCGAAGTGCGGACGCTTTTCGGAGTGATCCGGATGCTGCGCGAGCGCGGTATCGCGGTGATCTACGTCAGCCACCGCCTCGAGGAGCTGTACGAGGTCTGCGACACCGTCACCGTGCTGCGGGACGGCGGTGTCGTGCACACCGGGCCGATCGCCGAACTCGACCGGTTGCGGCTGGTGTCGCTGATGCTCGGGCGTGAGATGGGCGAGGTCCGCAGTGAAGGCCTCACCAAATTCTCCGGCGGTCACGAGACGGCGGAGGAACCCGTCCTGCGCGCAGCGGAACTGACGGTCCGCCATGTCCTGGAGGGTGTCTCGCTCGCCATCCGGCCGGGCGAGGTGGTGGGGCTCGGCGGCCTGCTCGGCTCGGGCCGCAGCGAGACCGCCAAGGCCATCGCTGGGGCACTGCCGCCCGATGCGGGCCGGGTACTGGTCGCGGGTGCTCCCGTGCGGACCGGATCGACCCCCGCGGCGATCCGGGCAGGCATCAGCCTGCTGCCGGAGGACCGCAAGGCCGAGGGCATCGTGCCGGGCCTTTCGGTCCGGGAGAACATCGCGCTCGCCGCGCTGCCGGGGCTCTCGCGCTTCGGCCTGGTCGACGAGAAGCGCATCGACGCCATCGTGGAGACCTTCATGGCGCGGCTGCGGATCAAGGCCGCGAGCCCGCACCAGAAGGTGGGAGAGCTCTCCGGCGGCAATCAGCAGAAGGTGCTGCTGGCCCGCTGGCTCGCCATGCAGCCGAAGGTGCTGCTGCTCGACGAGCCGACCCGCGGCATCGACGTCGGCGCCAAGGCCGAGGTGCAGAGGCTCATCGACGAACTCGCCGACGACGGGCTGGCGGTGCTCCTGATCTCCTCCGACATGGAGGAACTGATCGAGGGCTCCGACCGGGTGGTCGTCCTGCGGGACGGCGCCGTTGTCGCGGAACTCTCCGGCGACGACGTCACCGGGGAACAACTGCTGCAGGCCATCGCCGCGAAGGGCGGGGACCATGACTGACCTGGCGCTCAGGCGCACCTCCCTCGACCGCGACCGGCTGCTCCGGCTCCTCCAGGAGTACGGGGTCTATGCCGGCGTGGCCGTACTGATCCTGGCCAACGCCGCCTTCACGCCGCACTTCCTGTCCGCGGAGAACTTCCGCACCCAGGCCGTGCAGGTCGCACCGGTTCTCATCGTCGCCCTCGGGATGGCACTCGCCATCGGCAGCGAGGGCGTCGACCTCTCCGTCGGCTCGGTGATGGCCCTCTCCACGTCGCTCGTCTCGCTCTACCTCGGATACGGGGTGTGGGTCGCTCTGATCACGGCCGTCATCGGCGGGATCGTGGTGGGGGTGGCCAACGGCTCACTGATCGCGTTCGTCGGCGTCCAGCCCATCGTGGCGACGCTGGCCCTGATGGTGGCGGGACGCGGGATCGCCCTGGTGCTGCTTCCCCAGCTCAAGGACATCCACGACCCGGACATGGCGTCGCTGGGATCCGGGGACGTGCTCGGCGTCCCGTATCTGGTGCTGATCGCGGCGGCCCTCTCGCTGGTTGTCGCTTTCACGGTGCGGCGCACGACGTTCGGCAGGCAGCTGCTGGCCATCGGGGACAGCCGGCCGGCCGCGCAGCTCGCGGGCCTTCCGGTGCGGCGGGTTCTGATCCTGGTGTACGTCTGCTCGGGGGTCCTGGCCGCTGTCGCCGGCGTGCTCGCGTCCGCCCGGCTGCAGGCCAGCGATCCGACTTCGCTCGGCAATCTGATGGAGCTGTCCGCGATCACCGCTGTGGTCGTCGGCGGCACGCCGCTGAGCGGCGGCCGGATCAGGATCGGCGGCACCGTGGCGGGGGCCGTCCTCATCCAGCTGCTCACCGCCACGCTCATCAAGCACGATCTGCCTCCGTCCTGGACGCAGATCGCTCAGGCCGTGGTGATCGTGCTCGCGGTGTACGCGGCACGGGAACGGGGGAAGCGGTGACCGCCGTGCAGACCATCGGAACCGGTCCGTCGACCGAGGGGGACGAGCCGCCCGGCTCGACCCGCGGCGAACGGATCAGCGCTCTCGCCCAGCAGCACGGCGCCCTGGTGACCCTGGTCGTCGCCGTGATCGCGGCCTCGCTGAGCTTCGACACCTTCCTCACCACCGACAACCTCGGCAACATGGCCGTGTCGTCGGCCTTCCTCGCCGTCGTCGCGCTCGGCATGACGTTTGTGATCATCACCGGCGGGATCGATCTGTCCGTGGGATCGCTCTTCGCGCTGGGAGGTGTGCTCGGGGCCTGGGGCTCGCGGTACGGGTCGCTGGTGGCCCTGCTGCTCCCGCTGGCGGTCTGCGGGCTGATAGGCCTGGTCAACGGCCTGCTGATCGCGAGGGCCCGGCTGGCACCCTTCATCGTCACGCTCGCCTCCCTCCTCGCCGCACGGGGCATCCTGCTGGCGATCACCAACGAGGGTGCGACCACGTATCTGGTCGACGACTCGTCGTTCTTCGCGCACCTGGGCCAGGACAAGGTCCTCGGTGTCGGTGTGCCGGTGTGGATCACGGTGGTGCTCTTCGTGCTGGGCGCGGTGTTGCTGCGCCGCAGCCGCTTCGGCCAGTACGTCTACGCGGTGGGCGGCAACGAGGACGCCGCCGCGCTGATGGGCGCGCCGGTGGCCCGTACCAAGACCACCGTGTACGCGCTCTCCGGGGTCTGCGCAGGCCTCGCGGGGGCCCTCAACGCGGCCTGGCTGGTCTCCGGCGTCACCATCCTGGGCTCCGGCATGGAGCTGGACGCGATCTCGGCCGTGGTCATCGGCGGCACCCTGCTGACCGGCGGATTCGGCTTCATCAGCGGTTCACTCGTCGGCGTGCTGCTGCTGAAGGTCATCCAGAACGTCATCAACCAGATCGGCTCGCTGGACTCCGCGTACCAGCAGGTGGTCAGTGGCGCTTTCCTGGCGGCCGTCGTCATCGCGCAGACCTGGCTGGGCCGGCGCCGCCGAATGCTGTGACGGCCGGGCCTGTCCCGGTCTCCGGGGCCACCGCCGCGAGGACTACATACGGTGGTGTCACGTACTGCTCTGGTAGTACGCAGGATTAGGTGCCTGGGGACGACGACTTTCCGGCCGAAAGGAGAGATCGTTGAGTACATGAGTGCCCTCGCGCTGTCCGTGCTGCTGTCGCTGGTCTCCGCGGTCGCGTATGCGGCCGGGGCCATCGTGCAGGAACGCGTCGCCGTGGCCACCCCCGGCAGCCCGTACGCACCGCTGCGTCACGGCGGCTGGTGGGTGGCCATGGCACTCAACGGCGTCGGGGCAGGACTGCACGTGGTGGCCCTGGCCTACGGGCCGCTGAGTCTGGTGCAGCCGCTCGGTGCGCTGACCATCGTCTTCGCGCTCCCGATGGCCGCCGTGTTCGTACGGCGCAGGGCCGGGGCAGCCGCCTGGCGCGGCGCGATCATGGCCACCGTCGGCCTGGCCGGGCTGCTGGCGCTGACCGGGGGCGCCGACAGCGCCACGCTGCCGGGCGGTGAGCGGACCGTGCTGGCGCTGGCGACCTTCGGCGGGATCGCGGTGCTGTTCCTCGTGGCGCTGCGCATGCACAAGCCGGTCGTGCGGAGCATCGTGCTCGCGACGGCGGCGGGTGTGGCCTTCGGCGCCGCATCCGTCTTCACCAAGACCGTCGCAGTGGACTTGACCGCGCACGCGTCGACCACGGAGTGGCTGAGCCTGCTGGCGATCGCGGGGTTCGCCGGGACCGGGGTGCTGCTGTCGCAGGCGTCGTACCGCGGAGCCGGACTCGCGGCCCCGCTGGCCACCGTCACCGTCGTCAACCCGGTCCTGGCAGCGGCGATAGGCATCACGCTCTTCGGTGAGCAGTTCCGTTACGGCGTCGCCGGTACGGTGCTGGCGCTCGGGTGCGGCATCGTGGCGGCGGGCGGTCTGATCCTGCTGACGACGGAGCGGCTCTCCGCCACCCGGCAGGGGTCCGGGTCCACGCGCGGGTCACAGTCACAGGGCCGGCCGCCCGGCGCCGTGCCGCCACCGAGTGGGGCGTCACCACGGCTGGTGGCCGCGCCCGCGCCCGCACGCTCCGACGACGACACGGTCAGACGGTGACACCGCCCGCCCTGAGGTAGGCCAGCGGGTCGATATCACTGCCGTACTCCGGACCGGTGCGTGCCTCGAAGTGGAGATGCGGCCCGGTGGCGTTACCGGTCGAGCCCGAGCGGGCGATGCGCTGCCCCTGCTGGACGTTCTGGCCCGTCCGGACCGTCAGTGCGGACAGATGGGCGTACTGGGTGTACTTGCCGTTCGCATGCCGGATGACCACCTGGTAGCCGTAGGCGCCGCCCCACCCGGCTGCTACAACGCGTCCCGCCGCGACCGCCTTCACCGAGGTCCCGGTCGCGACCGGGAAGTCGATGCCGGTGTGGTGGCCGCTGGACCAGGATCCGCCGGACGCACGGTAGGGCGTGGTGTGGTGGCCCGGCACGGGGGCGACCAGGGCCGTTGATGTCGTGGGCGCGTGGTGCGGCGCGGGCGGCGCCGTCCGGTGCGGTTTCGCCGCCGGAGCGGCGGGCTTCGCCGGCGCGGATGCCGTCCGTGCCGTACGGGGGCTCGCGGGCCGTGTCTTCGCGCCGCCCGCCGGGTGCCCGGTGGCGGTCGCCCCCTGCGTCCCCTCGATGGTCAGCCGCTGACCGGGGAGGATCAGGTCGGGATCGGCCCCGACCACCTTGCGGTTCCCTTCGTACAGCTGGTGCCAGCCGCCGCTGACGTCCTCGGCCTCGGCGATCCTGGAGAGCGAGTCACCGCTGACCACCGTGTAGCCGGCGCGGTGCGCGGTGGAGGGCGCCGGTGTTTCGGAACTCGCCGGTCCGGCGCCGGTTCCCGGCCCGCTGCGGGGCTTCGCGGGAGCTGTGCGTTCCGGCTTCCCGGTACGTGGCCGCGGTTGCGTCTTGTGGTCCGGCGCGCTCCGCTGCTGCGGCGCGGAGCCCGCCCGCGTGTCCGTCCGTACGACGGCCTTGGGTGCGGCGTCGCCCCTGCTGAGCCCGGCCCGCACCGAACAGACCGGCCAGGCGGTGGGCCCCTGTGCCCGGAGCACCTTCTCCGCCACGGCTGTCTGCTGCCGCCGGGTGGCCAGGTCGGCACGCGCCGCGTAGACACCGCCGCCGTACGCCTGCCAGGTGGACTGGCTGAACTGGAGCCCGCCGTAGTAGCCGTTGCCCGTGTTGATCTGCCAGTTGCCGGTGGACTCGCAGCTCGCGACCTTGTCCCAGACGTCCGGCGACGCCGCGGTGGCCGAACCGGCGGTGAGCAGCGGCAGCGCGATACCGGCGCCGCTCGCGGTGACGACCAGCGAGGCGCGGTTGATCCGGCCCGGCTCATAACGGCGATGACGACCGGATGCGGCCATGCTCGGCTCCCCCACTCGCGCGTCGGACACGTGACTGGGCGCAAAAGTAAGGCCGCCGTGGAGGGAATGACAAGAGCGCGTGTTCACCGTAACCTTGCAGCCGATACGGGAGAGCGCTCTCCGACCGGTGGGCGCGGAGGGGTCTTCATGACGGACGAAGAGCTGGACACCCTGGTCGCCGCGCTGGACCTTGCGGCCAAAGTGCGTTTGCTGAGCGGGGCATCCGGGTGGCGGACCCACGCCGAACCGGCCGCCGGACTGCGCGCGATGGTCACATCCGACGGGCCGGTGGGTGTACGCGGGGAGTCGTGGGACGAACGGGAGACCTCACTGGTCCTGCCGTCCCCCACGGCGCTCGCAGCGGCCTGGGACGAGCAACTCGCCACGGAGCTGGGCGGGTTGCTTGCCGCCGAGGCGCGCTACAAGGGCGTCGACGTGCTTCTGGCGCCCACCCTGAACCTGCACCGGACGCCGCTCGGCGGCCGTCACTTCGAGTGCTACTCCGAGGATCCTCTGCTCACCGCCCGCATCGGCGCCGCGGTGATCCGCGGAGTACAGGCGGGCGGAGTCGCCGCCACGGCCAAGCACTTCGTGGCCAACGACGCGGAGACCGACCGCCTGACGGTCGATGTCCACGTCGGCGAACGGGTCCTGCGCGAGGTCTATCTGGCACCCTTCGAAGCCGCCGTCGAGGCCGGCGTATGGGTGGTGATGTCGGCGTACAACCAGGTCAACGGCGTCACCATGTCGGCGAGTCCGCTGCTCGCCGAACCGCTGAAGGGCGAGTGGGGCTTCGACGGGCTGGTGGTGTCCGACTGGGGGGCGGTGCGCACCACCGTGGAGACCGCGCGGGCCGCCCAGGATCTCGCCATGCCGGGGCCGGAGAGCGCCTGGGGGGACGCTCTGCTGATGGCCGTACGAACGGGGGCAGTGGCGCAGTCGGCGGTGGACGACAAGGTACGCAGGCTGCTGCGGCTGGCGTCCCGGGTGGGCGCTCTGGGCTCACCGGCACCGGTGTGGCGCCCAGTGGTGGCGGAGGCAGGCCGGCGCGCGCTGCTCCGCAGGGCGGCAGCGGCCGGAACGGTGCTGGTGCGCAACGCGGGGCAGGTGCTCCCCCTCGACCCGAAGGGACTGCGGACCGTCGCCGTGCTCGGACCGCGGGCCGCCGGGCCCCGCATCCAGGGCGGCGGCAGCGCCGAGGTCTTCCCGGCCACCGTCGCCTCCCCGCTGGACGGGATCCGAGCGGCGCTGGATCCCGGAGTGCGATTGCTGCACGCGCCCGGCGTGCCGCCGGAGCGCAGGCCCGCGCCCCTCACGAGAGAGGTGACGCGCAATCCGGTCACCGGCGAACCGGGCGTCCTCGTCAGCCTGTTGGACGCCGACGGGGCCGTGCTGCACTCGGAGCACCGGCTGTCGGGGCGGATCGTGGAACCGGCCAGGGCCGACGACGCCGCCACCGTGGAGATCCGCACGCTGCTGCGGCCCGCGGTGTCCGGCGAGTGGACCCTGGCGGTCGGCGGATTCGGGGCGGTCTCACTGTCCGCCGGCGGACGGACCGTCGTGGACGGTGTGTTCGCCCGGGACACCGACGATCCGACCCTTGTCCACGTGTCGCCGCCGTACCGGTGCGGCCGCGTCGCCCTCACCGCCGGCGAGGAGACGGAGATCGTCGCGCGGCGCGAACTGGCGCCGGACACCGGCATCGCCACGATCCTCGCCGCCGCGCCGCCTGCGGCCTCACCCGCCGCCGCCCTGGCCGAGGCGGTCGCCGCGGCCCGCACCGCCGATGCCGTCGTGGTGGTCGTCGGGACCACGGAGGAGACCGAGTCGGAGGGCAGCGACCGCGTCTCGCTCGCGCTGCCCGACGGGCAGGACGATCTGGTGCGGGCCGTGGCCGGCGTACATCCCGGCACGGTGGTGCTGGTGAACTCCGGCGGTCCGGTGGCCCTGCCCTGGCGCGACGAGGTGGCGGCGGTACTCATCGGCTGGTTCCCCGGCCAGGAGGCGGGCCATGCGGCGGCCGACGTGCTCTTCGGCCGCGTGGAACCGGGCGGACGGCTGCCCACCACCTGGCCGGCGGGACAGGATGACGTACCGGTGCCCGACCCCACTCCCCGCAACGGCGTGCTCCCCTACACCGAGGGCCTGCACATCGGCCACCGGGCCTGGCTGCGGGGACCGGTGGCGCCCGCGTACTGGTTCGGGCACGGCCTCGGGTACACCGACTGGGAGTACGAACGCCTCGACGCGCCCGAAGTGGCTTCCCGCGACGGCTCGTTCGACGTACGGGTACGGGTCCGCAACACGGGCGGGCGGGAGGGGCGCGAGGTCGTACAGCTCTACCTGGCGCGCCCGGGGTCGGCGGTGGAGCGCCCGGTCCGCTGGTTCGCGGGGCACACTGCCGTACGCGCGCGGGCCGGCGAGACGGCGGAAGCCGTCGTCCGGGTGCCCGGAACGGCCTTGCGGCACTGGTCCGTCGAGGAGCGGCGCTGGCTCGTGGAGCCCGGCGTGTTCACCGTGTACGCGGGCCGGTCGGCCGGGGACGTGCCTCTCGCCACGGAGGTGGCCGTGCCGGCTCCCGCGCCCATGGCCGGCGCGCTGCTCCGGCCGGAGCGCGGCACCGGCCGGGCTTCCGGTGTCCGCCCGGTCTCCCGGCGCCCCCGAATGCCGGGATGACACACTCCGGGGTGAGGACGGGCGGTGGAGCTGTGTGCGGACGCTGCGGATCCGCCGCCCGCCCAGCCCGTTTCCTCGCCACGTTCGTACCGCAACGGAGCCCCCCATGACGGCAGGCAGCCCCAAGCACCAGATCGACACCAGCAAGCCCCACCCCGCACGCGTCTACGACTATCTGCTGGGCGGCAAGGACCACTATCTCGTGGACCGCGAGCTGGGCGAGAAGCTGGACGACTTCATCAGGGTCGGCGCGGAGCAGAACCGCGCGTTCATGCACCGCGCCGTAGCCTGGGCCGCGCACCAGGGCATCAGCCAGTACCTGGACATCGGGACCGGAATCCCGACCGAGCCGAACCTGCACCAGATCGTCCAGAAAATCATTCCGGCGGCCCGGGTCGTCTACGCGGACAACGATCCCATTGTGCTGCGCCACGCGGAGGCTCTGCTGGTCAGCGCCCCGGAGGGGGCCACGCACTACATCCAGGCAGACGTCCGTGAACCTGAGCTGATCCTCGACCACGCCCGGAAGTTCCTGGACTTCAGCAGGCCCATCGCCCTGTCCCTCATCGCCATCATGCACTTCATCCTCGACGAGGAGGACCCGCACGCGATCGTGCGGGAACTGGTCGGCCGGCTGCCGTCCGGCAGCTGCCTCATCCTCGCGCAGGCCAGCCTCGACTCGTTCCCGGAAGCCGAGGAGCATGTGGCCAGCACTTACTCCAGCCACATCCCGTTCCAGCCGAGGCCGCGCGCCGAGATCGTGCCGTTCTTCGACGGACTCGATCTGGTGGAGCCGGGCGTGGTGACGGGGCCCGAGTGGTTCAAGGACACACCGGCACCCGCGATCACCCCGTATCCCGGCTATGTGGGCGTCGCCCTCGTGCCGTAGGTGCCGGCCCGGCCGGCACCGCACGTACGCGGCGCCGGCCGGGCAGACCTGAGGTGTCCTCGCGCCATGAGCGCGCGAAACAAGTGGTCATCGCGCGAGGACCCCTAACGCCGGTCGACCACGACGGGCCGCCAGCTCCCCTGCCTCAGCAGGGCGGCCGGGTCGGCGTCCGGGTCCTGCACGTCGTGCCTGCGGTGTCTGCCGCCGCGGGCGAAGAAATCAGCGAGTGGCAGGGTGGCCGCCCCCAGTGTGACCGCGTCGGCGCCCAGCGTGCCCAGGTCGATGGTGACGCGCTCCGCCGGATGGTGCATCGCGTACTCCTTCGCGTACCGGCGCACAGCAGGCAGCAGCACCGGCCCCAGGAGCAGTCCGGCCCAGCCGCCCACCAGGATCCGTTCGGGGCGGAAGAGGTTGATCAGGTCGGCGATGCCGGCCCCCAGGTACTCAGCGGTCTCGTCGAGGAGTTCGGCGGCCGCGGTGTCACCGGCCAGGCCCCCGGCCGCGGGCAGCGCCGCCGCGAGCAGGGTGGCGAGAGCCGTCTCCTCATCGGCCGCCGCGGCCGGCGGGCCGCCCGACTCCAGCCACCGCTCCCGGATGGCATCGGCGCCCACGTACGCCTCCAGGCAGCCGGGCGAACCGCAGCGGCAGCGCCGCCCGCCCACCGTCATGGTGGTGTGGCCCCATTCGACGGCCCTGCTGTCCGCGCCGCCGTAGAGTTCGCCGTTGACGACGATGCACGCACTGACGCCGGAGCCGAACAGCACCACGGCGGCGTCGCTCGTACCGCGCCCGCCGCCGAACCACATCTCCGCCTGTCCCAGCGTTTTGGCCCCGTTGTCGATGAAGAACGGTACGTAGGAAGGGAGTTCGGCGGACTCCCGGAGCATGGCTTCCAGCGGGACGGCGTCCCAGCCGACCGTCTGCCCGTGCACAACGACCTGATCGGACGCGTCGCGGGCGATGATGCCGGGCACCCCGACCCCGACGCCGACGAGCTGATCGGCGTTCACCTGCGCGTCCCTCAGCACATCGGCGACGGCGGCCCGGATATGACCGACGATACGGCCGACGTCGTAGCCGTGGTGCGCCAACGGGCGTTCGGAACGCGCCAGTTCCCCGAGCGACAGGTCGAAGAGCTCGACCCGGACACGGGTCTCCCCCACGTCGATACCGATCAGATGGCCACTGCCGGGGGCGACGCGCAGCAGTGTGCGTGGCCGCCCTCCCTCCGAATCGACCACTCCGGCCTCTTCGAGCAGCCCGTCCGCAGCCAGCTCGGCGACGACGTTGCTGATCGAACCGGAACTCAGTCCGGTGGCCGTGCCGAGCTCCTGGCGGCTGAGCGGCCCGTCGAAATACAAACGTTGCAATACCGCCGCCCGGTTGCCCCGCCGCAGGTCACGCACAGTTCGCCTGCTCTGTTCAGCCATGTGGCTCCTTCCCGCTAGGCAACATACCCCTGTGAAAGCTCTTGACGCGACCTTCTCTCACTACTTAACTCACGATCTGAATTAAGTCGTGAAGGCCGTTCGAATCCTGAACGCAGCCCTCCCCGGGAAGGGGCCAACGCACATGCGCAGTATCAGAGCCGCAGCAGCAGTAGCGATCACCATCTCCACCCTCGCCGGAGTCACGGCGTGCGGCGGAGGCGGTGATTCCGCCGGCGGTGGCAGCAATGCCTCCCCCAAGACCCTCACCTACTGGGCGTCGAACCAGGGGCCGAGCATCCCCGCCGACAAGAAGACCCTCACGCCCGAGCTGAAGAAGTTCGAGCAGCAGACCGGCATCAAGGTCAAGCTGGAGGTCGTGCCCTGGGCCGATCTGCTCAAGCGGGTCCTCGCTGCGGCGACCTCGGGACAGGGCCCCGATGTGCTCAACATCGGCAACACCTGGTCGGCCTCACTCCAGGCCACCGGCGCCCTGCTGCCCTGGAACAAGGCCAACTTCGCCGCGATCGGCGGCCGTGACCGGTTCGTCGACGCGGCGGTGGCCTCGGCGGGCGCAGCGAAGAAGGACCCCTCCGCCGTTCCGCTGTACTCCCTCTCGTACGCGCTCTACTACAACAAGAAGATGTTCGCCGACGCGGGCATAGCCAAGCCGCCGGCCACCTGGGACGAGCTGGTGGCCGACGGCCGGAAGATCTCCAAGAACGGCACGAGCGGCAAGTGGGGGCTCGGCGCCGAGGGCGGCAACCTCTCCAACAACATCCACCAGGCGTTCGTACTCGGCCAGCAGCACGGGGCCGACTTCTTCGACTCCTCGGGCAAGCCGACCTTCACGTCTCCCGGCGCCGTCGCCGCGGTGAAGCAGTACGTCGACTTCATGGGCAAGGACAAGATCATCGCCCCGGGCAACGCGGAGTACGCCCAGAACCAGTCGCTCAGCGACTTCTCCAAGGGCAAAACCGCCATGGTGCTGTGGCAGGCGGCCGCGTCCACCTTCGCGTCCCAGGGGATGAAGCCGCAGGACTGGGGGGCGGCGCCGGTCCCGGTCGCGTCCGGCACCCCGGGACAGGGCAAGAACGTCAACTCCATGGTGGCGGGCATCAACATGGCGATCTTCAAGAACACCAAGAACACCAAGGGTGCACTGAAGTTCGTGAAGTTCATGACCAGCGACGACGAGCAGAAGATCCTCAACAAGGCATACGGCGCGGTACCGCCCGTCACGGCCGCCCAGTCCGACCCGGCCTTCAACCAGCCCGGTGTGAAGGTCCTCAAGGACACACTGACCAAGAGCGCGGCACCGCTGCCGCAGGTGGCCTCGGAGTCGCAGTTCGAGACGACGGTCGGCACCGCCATCAAGGACCTCTTTGCCGATGCCGCTGCCGGCAAGACCATCACGACCGCTTCGGTCAAGGACGAGCTGACCAAGGCTCAGCAGCAGATGACCCAGTGAGGCACTGATCCGATGACCTCCCACCCGTCGCCCGACCAGCACCCCCTCACGAGAGGCTCCGCCTCCCCCCTCGTCCTGGAGACCAGCCCCCCGGTGCCCCCGGCGGCCGGCGGTGATGTCCTGAAGTCCGGGGGTGCGCGGGGACGTTTCCCGCGCATCCCCGACCGGGTCCGCCGCGGCGGCCTGCCGTATCTGCTGCTCCTGCCCGCGCTGCTGCTGGAACTGCTCATCCACATCGTGCCGATGGTCATCGGCATCGTGATGAGCTTCCGCGGACTCACCCAGTTCTTCATCCGCAACTGGGGCCAGGCACCCTGGACGGGTCTGCACAACTTCCGGGTCGCCGTGGACTTCAACGCCCCGATCGGCAAGGCCCTCCTCCATTCCTTCTATGTCACCTGCGCGTTCACGGTGCTCGCTGTCGGCCTCTCCTGGCTGATCGGCACGGGTGTCGCGATCCTGCTCCAGGAGAACTTCCGCGGCCGGGGGCTGCTACGGACGATCTTCCTCATCCCGTACGCCCTGCCGGCCTATGCGGCGATCATCACCTGGGCGTTCATGTTCCAACGGGACAACGGCCTGGTGAACCACGTCCTCCACGACCAGCTGGGCGTCACCGACAAGCCGTCGTTCTGGCTGATCGGCGACAACAGCTTCTACGCCCTGGTCATCGTCGCCGTCTGGAAGTCCTGGCCGTTCGCGTTCCTGATGGTGATGGCGGCGCTCCAGAACATTCCGCGCGAGCTGTACGAGGCGGCCTCGATCGACGGCGCCGGGATGTGGCAGCAGATCCGCAAGATCACCCTCCCGTCGCTGCGCTCCGTCAACCAGGTCCTGGTCCTCGTGCTCTTCCTGTGGACCTTCAACGACTTCAACACGCCGTACGTCCTGTTCGGCAGAGCGGCCCCCGAAGCCGCGGACCTGGTCTCCATCCACATCTACCAGTCCTCGTTCGACACCTGGAACTTCGGTAGCGGCTCGGCCATGTCCGTGCTGCTCCTGCTCTTCCTGCTGCTGGTGACGGCCGTGTACCTGATCTTCACGTCGCGCGGGAGGAAGAGCACCGATGTCTAGTACCAGCACCGCACAGCGGTCCTCCACGGCGCACCGCCCGGCCGCCGTCCGCCGCTCGCCCACGGCGCCGCCGCAGTCCTTCATCTGGACCCGGCGCGTGCTGCTCACCCTGGTGTCACTCTTCACGCTGGTACCCGTGTACGTCATGGTCAGCAGCTCGCTGAAGCCGCTGGGCGATGTGTCGGGCAAGTTCTCCTGGGTTCCCTCCGGCTTCACCGTCCGCCCGTACATCGACATCTGGAGCACGATCCCGCTCGCCAGGTACTTCATGAATTCGCTGATCGTGGCGGGTACGGCGAGTGTCTGCTCGGTAGTGGTCGCGATCTTCGCCGCGTACGCCGTGAGCCGCTACCGTTTCCGCGGCAAGCGGGTCTTCACGGTCGCGGTGCTCTCCACCCAGATGTTCCCCGGCATCCTGTTCCTGCTCCCGCTGTTCCTGATCTTCGTGAACATCGGCAACTCGACGGGAATCGACCTCTACGGCTCCCGCGGCGGCCTGATCCTCACGTATCTGACGTTCTCGCTGCCGTTCTCCATCTGGATGCTCATCGGGTACTTCGACTCCATCCCGAAGGATCTGGACGAGGCGGCGATGGTGGACGGCTGCGGGCCGCTCGGGGCGCTCTTCCGGGTCGTCGTCCCCGCGGCGGTCCCCGGCATCGTGGCCGTCACCCTGTACGCGTTCATGACCGCGTGGGGCGAAGTGCTCTTCGCGTCGGTCATGACCAACGACACGACGCGGACGCTCGCGGTGGGGCTCCAGGGCTACTCGACGCAGAACGACGTGTACTGGAACCAGATCATGGCCGCATCGCTCGTCGTCAGCGTGCCGGTGGTCGCCGGTTTCCTGCTTCTCCAGCGGTATCTCGTCGCCGGTCTGACCGCCGGCGCCGTCAAGTGACCGCCCGTCCCGTCGCACCACTCGGCACAAGCCGGCACCGCGCAGCAGAAAGGCAACCCGTGAACGAGTACAACGCCCTTCCCGCAGACTTCACTTGGGGGGTGGCCACGGCGGCTTACCAGATCGAGGGGGCGGTGGCCGAAGACGGCCGTTCACCCTCCATCTGGGACACGTTCTCGCACCTTCCCGGAACGATCGACAACAACGACAACGGCGATGTGGCCTGCGACCACTACCACCGCTGGCGCGAGGACATCGGGCTGATGAAACAGCTCGGCGTGGACGCGTACCGGTTCTCCGTTGCCTGGCCGCGCGTCGTGCCCGGTGGCGACGGGCCGGTCAACGAAAAGGGGCTCGCCTTCTACGACCAACTGGTCGACGGTCTCCTCGAAGCCGGTATCACCCCGTTCCCGACCCTGTACCACTGGGATCTCCCGCAGGCCATGCAGGACCGCGGGGGCTGGCCCGCGCGGGAGACGGCCGAGCACTTCGCGGAGTACGCGTCCGTGGTGGCCCGGCGGCTCGGTGACCGTGTGAAGGACTGGACGACGCTCAACGAGCCGCTCTGCTCGTCGTGGATCGGCCACCTCGAGGGCCGGATGGCACCCGGCCTCACGGACATCACCGCCGCCGTCCGGACCTCGTACCATCTGCACCTGGGCCACGGCCTGGCCACGCAGGCGATACGGGCAGCCGTTCCCGGCGCCCGCGTCGGCATCGTCAACAACCTCAGCCCCTGCGAGGCGGCCACCGAACGCGAGGAGGACCGGGCGGCGGCCGTCCGCGCCGACGGGCACACCAACCGCTGGTGGCTGGACCCGCTCCACGGCCGGGGCTACCCGCAGGACATGCTCGATCTGTACGGCGTCGACCTGCCCGTCCGGGCCGGCGACCTCGACACGATCGCCACCCCGCTCGACTGGCTGGGTGTGAACTACTACTTCCGCAATGTCGTCACCGACGACCCGACAGGGCCGCTGCCGCACGCCAAACAGGTCTATCTGCCCGGCGCCCGCCACACAGCGATGGACTGGGAGGTCAACGCCGACGGCCTGGAGAACATCCTGCTGCGGCTGACCGACGAGTACGGCGCGCAGAAGATCTATGTCACGGAGAACGGCTCCGCCTATCCGGACGTGGTCCGCGCCGACGGCTCCGTCGACGACCCGGAGCGGGTCCAGTATCTCGACGAGCACCTGGCGGCCTGCGCCCGCGCCGCCCGTAAGGGTGTCCCGCTGGCCGGTTATTTCGCCTGGTCGCTGCTCGACAACTTCGAGTGGGCGTACGGCTACGACAAGCGCTTCGGCCTGGTGCACGTCGACTACGCGACGCAGAGACGCACCGTCAAGAGCAGTGGTCACCGGTACGCGGACATCGTCCGCTCCGCTCGCGGCCGTGGCCGCCGGGCCGCCTGAACCGCTCCCACCGCATACCCGTCCGATGAGGCTCCGGCACCGCCGGGGCCTCATCGGCGTGCCCGTTGTCCCGCGGCCCTTCCCGGACGGCGGCCCGCCCCCCGGGTGCCACGCCGCCGGCGGGGTTGGGACGGCGTGGCCCGAGGGCTGGGAGAGCGCTCTCCGAGACACTCACAGTGTCACTCCGCCGCCGAGCGGGAGTCAAGGCCGCTCAACGGGGCACCCTCTCGGCGTAGTTGGATCGGAGCAGTGGGCTCGGACCTCATGGTCCAGGTGCGGCAGCCCGTAGCCCGCCCGGCCCACGGATTCCGGCAGGAACGTGTCGCCGGACGTACGGTCCAGATACATGCACGGGCGCGACACCCAGACGATTTCGAGGAGCACGGCCATGAGTGGAACAGCCCAGATCGGCGTCACAGGACTCGCGGTGATGGGCCGCAACCTCGCCCGCAACTTCGCGCGCAACGGACTCACCGTCGCGCTGCACAACCGTACGGCGGCCAGGACGCACGAGTTGGTCGAGGAGTTCGGCGAGGAGGGTATGTTCGTGCCCGCCGACACGCCGGAGGAGTTCGTCGCGGCCCTGGAGCGCCCGCGCAGGCTTGTGATCATGGTGAAGGCCGGCGATCCGACCGATGCCGTGATCCAGGAGTTCGCGCCACTCCTGGAAGAGGGTGACGTCATCATCGACGGCGGCAACGCGCATTTCGAGGACACCCGGCGCCGCGAGAAGGAGCTGCGGGAGCGGGGCATCCACTTCGTCGGCACCGGGATCTCGGGCGGCGAGGAGGGCGCGCTGCACGGGCCGAGCATCATGCCGGGGGGCTCCGCCGAGTCCTACGAGTCCCTCGGGCCGCTCCTGGAGAAGATCGCGGCCAAGGCCGCGGACGGTTCACCGTGCACCACGCACATCGGCCCCGACGGCGCGGGGCACTTCGTGAAGATGGTGCACAACGGCATCGAGTACGCAGACATGCAGCTGATCGCCGAGGCCTACCACCTGCTGCGCGAGGTCGCCGGCTACTCCCCCGCGCGGATCGCCGAGACGTTCCGCTCCTGGAACACCGGCCGGCTCGACTCGTACCTGATCGAGATCACGGCGGAGGTACTCGCGCACGAGGACGCCGCCACCGGACAGCCCTTCGTGGACATCGTCGCCGACGAGGCGGAGCAGAAGGGCACCGGCCGCTGGACCGTACAGATCGCGCTCGATCTGGGCGTACCGGTGTCGGGCATCGCCGAGGCGGTGTTCGCCCGCTCGCTCTCCGGCCACGCCGAACTGCGCAAGGCGTCGCGCGGACTGCCGGGGCCTGTACCGAAGCCGCTGGACGAGGCGGCCGCCGCGGAGTTCGCCGCGCAGGTGGAGCAGGCGCTGTACGCGTCGAAGATCGTGTCGTACACCCAGGGCTTCCATCAGATCACCGCGGGCAGCGAGAAGTACGACTGGAACATCGACCTGGGCGCGGTCGCCGCGATCTGGCGCGCGGGATGCATCATCCGTGCCGCGTTCCTGGACCGTATCCGTGCGGCGTACGACGCCAGTCCCGGTCTGCCGAGCCTGCTCTCGGACCAGAAGTTCGCCGACGAGATCGGCGGGACGCAGGACGACTGGCGCGCGGTGGTCGCTGCCGCCGCGCGCCAGGGCGTCCAGACGCCGGGCTTCTCGGCGGCGCTCGCCTACTACGACGCGCTGCGGGCCGAACGGCTGCCCGCGGCGCTCACCCAGGGCCAGCGCGACTTCTTCGGCGCACACACCTATCGCAGGGCCGACCGCGAGGGTACGTTCCACACGCTCTGGGGCGGCGACCGTTCCGAGGTGACCGGCTGACGGCTCCCTCTGCCGCGCCCCGGCCGTCAGGCCTGGTCACACGGGGCCGGGCTGCGGCTCCGGTTCCGGTGTCGGGTCCGGGGCCGGCGGGGGCGGGGTCGGCTCGGGGCCGGGCGGCTGCGGGACGGGGTCGGGCAGCGGATCCGGCAGCGGCGGCGGCACCGGTGCCGGGCCGGGGCCCGGCACCGGGGTCGGCGAAGGCGGCACGGGATCCGGGCCGCCCGGATTCGGCGGCACAGGGCCGGGATAAGGATGCGTCACGGTGGGCCTCCCACAGTACGGCTGCATGTCCTGACCAATGTCTCCCGCTTCGCCTGCCCACGCGCGCCGGGCCCAACCAGCCGGGCTGCTGCCCGGACCTTTGAACCCGAGACCTCCGAATTGGACCCGGCAGCGGCGTTCTTGTGCGCCCGGTCACGTACGCCATGGACACATGGGCCGACGGCGACGACACGGGTGCGGGCACGGCGTCAGCGGTGCGGGCGGACTCGCACGCCTGTCGCGGCCTCCCACATCGAAGCGCTCGACGACGCCATCCGCCAACAGGGGGACGCCCCGGTGTCCGGCCCGCCTCACCCCCACCGCCCCACCGAAGCGGTGCGGCGTTCGGTCTCGGTGCCCACTCCGGGAACAGCGTCGGCTTCGCCCCCGGCCCCGCGACAGGGCGGGGGCATGCCGACGTGCGGCACCTGCGCGACTCTCCGGTCAGGGTCCGGCGGCCACGGGCGCACGGGTCAGACCTCGGCGGCCACCGCATGCGTGCCGCGCACCTGATCGGTACCCGGTACGGGCGCGGACGCGTCGGCGCCGAGCGCGACGATCCGGTTGTCCGCGTCGACGTGCACGACGCTCGGCCGGAGCGCACGCGCCTCGGCGTCGTCCACCTGGGCGTAGCTGATGAGGATCACCAGGTCGCCGGGGTGTACGAGGTGGGCAGCCGCGCCGTTGATACCGATGACGCCCGAGCCGCGCTCACCCTCGATGACGTAGGTCTCCAGACGGGCACCGTTGTCGATGTCGACGATGTGCACGAGCTCGCCGGGCAGCAGATCGGCAGCGTCCATCAGATCGGCGTCGACGGTGACCGACCCGACATAGTGCAGGTCGGCCTGGGTCACTGTGGCACGGTGGATCTTGGACTTGAAGATTGTTCGTATCATCGAGGTACTCCTGGACGTAGGCTCCCTGCCTGCGTTTTTGCAGGTCAAGTGCTGTTTTCCCACCCTACAACGAGTCGCATGTTCGGGCAGCATTCCCCAGGTTTTTCAGGACTCATGCTGACCACTTGCTGACATTCCTGACGTGTCATCAGATTGGGGTGGGAGGGTTCCGCTCGATCTCCCGGACCCCATCGCGACGAGTTCCAAAGTCTACGCAGCACTCTCCCTCGGGTATCCGTGATCGCCATCACCCCGACGAGCTGACAGCACCACGGCCGTCCATGACCACACGGAAGCCCTCCTAAGCATCACGGGGGGCTCGATGCAGCGCGGCAACCTAGCAACAAATCACGGCTCGGCGAAGGCGGCGATTCCCAAGACCATGGCCACGGCCCGACCGGTGACCCTTCGGAGACACGGGGCGAGTGCCAAGCATCTTCGAAACCCGGCCAACGCAGAACGCGGCCCACCGCAGCGATCAGCTCCGGCATGCCTCAAGGAGTCCTCCGTGCCCATGGAACCGCAGCCGCACCCCAGCGAGCGCCACACCGAGATCAACCGATCGCGCAGGCGCCCGCCCGTCGAGCCAGTCCTCATCGACACCTCCGAGGTCGCCGCGATGCTCAGCATGTCTACGAGCTGGGTCTACAGGGAGGCATCAAAACTGGGCTTGAGGGGCTACAAGCTCGGCCGAGGCAGGAACGCCAAGGTCCTGTATAAGAGGGCCGAGGTCTTCAAGTGGCTGGAGCAGCAAAAGATCCATTAAGGGGCCTCGACCTGCCCAGCGGCCGACCTAGCACCTCCGTAGTTCACCAGCGTCTCTCCGAACCACACCGCTAGCGTGACGTCGGCCTGTGGCAGGAATTTCCCGAAAACCGCCGCAATGCCCAAGTAAACCGTTTCCGGGCGCAATATCCTGAAATGCTGGCGGTACGCGTGCTGAGCGCTTGAACGGAGGTCGCGAACGGCCGCCCGAGTGGTTGCTGGGGCAGTCACACAGGTGTTCAAACGGTACGCCCTGGCACCCGTCACCCAGCTCAAACCGCAGACCTACGCATTACAAGGCCGTGAGCGATTATGCCGCCGTGTGCTGCGTGATGCCGCCAGGTGATGTCGTGCCTGCTCAGAGCAGATGCGATGGGTTGACCCCTGCTACCTCGTGATGCACCGCCCAAAAGCGTCCGGCCACCGGTTGGCCGCCGGAGGGACAGTGATGACGAGGAGAAGGGGTGCCGCACGGGTTATAGGGCTTCAACAGTTAGTGCCGGTACTGGTGGTTGTAGTACGCAATGAAAGGGTCGAACCACTCGCAGGAGTGGGCTAGCAAATCAAACCTTTCGAAATAGGCCGACATGTACTTCGTGGTCTGGAACTGGGCCTCGCTGTAAGAGCTCGTAACACGATCATGGTCGGGTCTTCTTGAGGCGTCGGTAGCAGATGAGGCTGCAGGCCAGGGAGACGAAGGCGTCGTGGAGTTCGGTGCGGCGTTCCCAGCGAACGGCGAGTCGTTTGAAGTGGTGGAGCAGGGCGAAGGTCTGCTCGACGACGTAGCGCAGCTTGCCGATGCCCTTGATGTTCGGTGATCCCTTGCGGGAGATGACGGGCAGGATCCGTCGGCGACGGAGCTCGTCGCGGTGGGCGTTGGAGTCATAGCCTTTGTCGCCGAGCAGGGCCTCTGGTCGTCGGCGGGGCCGGCCGGGTCGGCCTGCGACGGACGGTATGCCGTCGACCAGGGCGAGGGTCTGGGTGACGTCGTTGACGTTGGCCGCGGTCGTGATGACCTTGAGCGGGGTGCCGCGTCCGTCGCAGATCAGGTGGTGTTTGCTGCCCGTCTTCCGCCGGTCGACCGGCGACGGACCGGTGTCGGCGCCCCCTTTTTCGCGCGGATGTGGGAACCGTCCACACACGCACGTGACCAGTCGAGCTCGCCGGCCGCGTTCAGCTCGGCGAGCAGGACCCGATGCAACTGGTCGAAGACTCCTGCCTCCTGCCACCGGTCCAGCCGGCGCCAGCAGGTCTGTCCCGAGCCGAACCCGAGTTCCAGGGGCAGGAGTTGCCAGGCTATGTCGTTGTAGAGGACGAACAGGATGCCCTGGAGGCAGAGCCGGTCCGGCACTGGCCTCGGCCCCGGCGACCGCTCCGGCCACGGCGGCAGTAACGGCTCGACCAGAGCCCACAACTCATCGTCCACGATCCACGGTCGGGTACCCACACCCTCACGAACAGCCGAATCATCACACCGGTAACGGCCTACCAGGACGATTCAGCAAGATCGTGTTACGAGCTCTTCGGCAAGCCGAACCAACTCGTCTACGTGAGCGCCCTCCTGCTCACCATTAACGGCAGCGATAACACAACACGTGTCCAGGGTGCATTTAAGAGTCATTCTTCCTCCAGCCCGAAAGAGTCCACATGTCCATTGTCGCACCCACGCGGTCAGCCATCATCGACACGCGTAGAGCTCGTAACAAGATCATGGTTGGGTCTTCTTGCGGCGCCACCAGCAGATGAGGCTGCAGGCCAACGAGACGAAGGCGTCGTGGAGTTCGAGTCGTCGTTCCCAGCGCACGGCCAGTCGCTTGAACTAGGAGCGATCGGCTCATGCGTGCCGGCGTTCGGCGTCAGCTCGCCACGGTCGCCGTGTGGGGTATCAGTGTTCAGCCTTCGGATGCCGCGGCCAGGATGCGGTAGGCCGGGGACCGGGATCGCCGGGTTGGTGACCGCCACGCTTGCCGTGTCGCGGTCGTGCAGCAGCCGGGCCAGGACACGGGCCGGCAGCCGCGGATTGCACATCGCCATCCGGCGAATGTAGTCCGCAGGGTCGTTCAGCAGCCGCACCGCGTCGTCCGGTTGCAGCCGAGGGTCCTTGGCCGCACGGCATCGCACCTCGGCCTCGGGGTCGCGGGCCAGGCGTGCGACGTCGGCCGGCGTGGACTCCGGATCGTTCAGGGCCATGCGACGCATCCGCCCGCTGGGGTCGTCGGCATAGCAAAGCAAGCCCTTACGGGGGAAGTTGTGGTGACTGCGGGGGCGGTCGGGATGGCTGAGGCTGCCGTCCCACCAGCGCCAGACCTCCAGCAGCAGGTCGGCCGGTACGCCGTCGCACGATTCGGAGAGAAACAAGCGGACCACCCGGTCCTCGTCCCGCGCCAGACGCTCCACGACATCCGGAGGGAGATGCCGGGCACGGGCCACGCTATGGCGGATGAGCGGATGTGACGAGGCGGCCAGCCGGCGCATCGCGACGGCGTCGCCGTGCAGGTCCGCGACCCAGGGCAGGGTGTGCGATCCCAGTTTCGGGTCGAAGTGGTAGCGCACCGCGGCGCGTTGCTCCTCGGTGAGATCGGGGCGCAGCGCCACCGCTGAGCGAATCTCATCCAGCGGGTCCTTTGCCAGTCTGGCGACGCCGTGCGAGCCCAGGCCCGGGTTAGCGGCCAGCGCCCGGAGTACCTCCGCGTACGGGTCCTGGACCAGCTCCGCCTCCAGCTCGAGCTCCAGACGGCCCTGTTCGAGCGCGTGCCGGGGCGCGGGCAGCGCGGCAAAGACCTTGCGGGCATGGGGATGCCGGTGTGGCGGGCAATGAGCGCCGCCGTGTGCACCGCGTCGTCGGTGTCGGCCAGCAGCCGCTTCGGCAGCGCGGCGATGTCCTCCCACCACGTGCAGGCGACAATCCGTACCCGGGGATCGACGTCGGCCGCGAGGCCGGGGATGTGGTGGGCGGGGAGGTCGGCGGCTTCGGCGCGGGACTGGTCGGCGAGGAGGTCGTCGTACAAGTCCCCGGGAGGTTCGGCGCCCCAGGCGCAGGCATGCTCGGCCCAGAGCACGCGGCGGTTCGGTGACGTCTCGGCGCGGATCAGGCGGGCCCATTGATCGGATGTGAGCTTGGGCCGGAAGGTGTCGGCGGGCCTCGACCGCACCCGCGGATCGGGGTGCGCCACGGCGGCGTCGAGGACGGCGGTCCGATCGCAGCCGTGCAGGGACCCCTCGTACACATCCATCAGTTGGATCAGCAGGTCGTCAGGCGCCGCAGAATTGGAGCCGATCCCCTGTGCCCAGTGCAGAGGCCGCGCAGGAAGGCCGGGCACCGCCGCCCAAACCTCGGCGCGCTCGGCCTCCGTCTCGCGCCCGGCCGCGATGGCGGCCTCCTCCAGCCGCGCGGGCAGCCGGTCATCCGCAAGGCGGCGCCACCACGCGTCATCGAGTGCTTCCCGGACTACGCCGTCCGGCACCGCGAGTCCGGCGTGTGAGAGCAGTTCGTGGAGTTCCTCTCGGTGTTGCACGCGGTCATGATCCTTGCCGACTCACGGTGGGACAAGACGCAGCCAGATCAGAGGGGCGACGTCTGGTCCATCGACGTGTGGTGACCAGCTGGCGACCTCCCAGCAGCATCCGCGATATCTCTTCGCTACGAGGAGCGCCGGGCAACGAGCTGAAGAGCGCGCGCCACCCCGGTGATCAGCCACACCCAAGCCCCTCGTGCCGCATCCAACCGGCTAGGCCGCGGGCCAATCTGGGTTCGGCATGCCGTCATCGCTCATGTGCGCCCGCTGCCAGATCCCCTTCCAGATGCAGGCCGAGCCATCTGAAAGGCGCAGGTCCGTCAGGTAAGAGCGGCGGGGTTTCGCAGGGGGATTGCAAGTGCTGTCAGCGCGTGTTCCAGGCCGTGCAGGTGCTCCAAAACCCCATCACCGCCAGGGAAGCACGATGCAGCAGGACGCATATCGATCTCGTTCGTTACCCCATGAGGTGCGGTGAGTGCCTTCACCGCCTCCTCCACGCGCCAGCAGGCGGCAACCAGTCGGGCATCGTGCGAAGCGTCCACATCGCCTGCAATCGATACCAGGGCGCGGACTTCCTGGGCGCACTGATCGAGAAGTTGCAGGACCTGGTGGGCTCTCGCTTTGCGGGCGCGCAGCGGGGTGAGTGGGTGCACGAGTGGGGCCAGCGAAAGCCTCACGCGTCCCAATAGTGCTTCCAGTTCCGCGACATGCGGGGCCGGGTTCGCGGTCGGGGATCCGGCGAGACGGTCGGCGGCTTCCAAGGTGCAGGCGCGAATGCAGTGCAGGGCGCGCTGGATCCACGCATTGGTCGTGTCATCCGTGCTTACCGGCGCGATGAAAAGTACAGCCAGCGCGGCACCGAGGGCTCCTACACCCGTTTCCATCACCCGTAGTGCAAGCAGCGGGGGATCGAGTACTCCGAGCAGGCCGTAGAGCAGGCCCGCCATGACGGTCACGGACAGCATCATCCACGTATACGACACTGCGGCCGTGTAGAAAATGCCGAACACGCACACCGCAACCAGCACCGCGGTGGGGATGGGTGCTCCGGCCAGCGGCACCACCACAACCAGACTGACACACATACCGATCACCGTGCCGAGAAAGCGGCGGAAGCTCCGCACAAGAGTCTCGCCACGGGATGTGGTGTTCACGAAAATCCACCACACCGCACCCACCGCCCAATACCAGCGCTCCTGCGACCCGAACTGCCCCACCAGCAAAGCGAACGCACCCGCCGCCATCCCCTGGAATGTCTGGCGCGTACTCACCCGAGCCCAGCCCGTGCCCCCCGGCGCCAGCAGGGGCGCGGCTGCCGGTGGCAGCTTGCGCTCGTAGCACCACAGGCCGAAACGGACCGTCGAGGTCGCCAGCAAGGCAAGGGCCACCGCCCCATAGAGCTCCGGGAGCTGTTCCGGCACCGCGTGCAGGAATTGCGCGGTGAAGAAGGTCATGAAGGCGAAAACGCCCAGCGCGTGACCGCGCGGTCCCCACCGGCGGGCATACATGCCCGCACCCAGAACGGCAACAAAGGCCGCGTCCCGCACCCACGGGAAATCGTGCAGAACAGCCGCGAGAGCGAGCACCGGGAAGCCCGCGACCGACAGCAAAGCAGTAGTAAGGGCCTGTCCGCGCACCGAGGTATCAGCAACGGTGAACAGTGCGAGCAGCGCGGCAAGCCCGGCCGCGATCGCCGCCGGCAATGACTGCGTCACCCCGCCCGCCACCGCCACCGCGAGACCGATCCCCGACACACCCCGCGACGCACTGCGCAACCGCAGTCGCCCCGGATCCGGCGCGACCAACATCCTCTTCAGCACAACTCTTCTCCGACCCCGCAACGATCAATCCACAGAACTGACACACAGTCAGGAAAGTCAGCAAAGGGGCAGCATCCGCCCACCCACACACTCCCGAACACGACCACACCCGCGCCTCAAGCGAAGTCCGGAAAGTGGGTTCTGATCTGCAAAAACACGTCCCAGGCCCGGTGTCACCGCGCCCCGCACGGTTGACACCACGAAGAAATGGGGACAGTTGTTGGTGCGGTGAGGCGTGTTGCTCGGCACTCTGCTGCTTGTCGGTGTGGCAGCGGAGAGGGGCCTGGCGATGCTCTTGGATGCGGAGCGTTGGTTGGAACTGCGGCGTTTCCGTGGGTTGTTGGAGTCCGGGGCATGAATCTCGCGGCGGCCACGCTACCGGCGATCTGTGCGGGACCTGGACCACTCTCCCCACCACGGTCCATTCCGCTTAGAGTCGGGCGCGTGATCGACACCGGTGCCCTCCCGAAAGAATTCGGCCACGTTCGGCTGCCGAGCGGACCACTCCGCGGAGTTGAGATGTGGCTGGCGTCCTCCAGACATTCCCCCTCCGGCGACATCTCGGTGCTCGACGTCGAGGAACGACGTCGAGCCGAGGGGTTCCGGCGAGCAAGCGACCGCAACGTCTACATCACTGCGCACAGTGCGCTGCGGTCCCTGATCGGCGCCTATCTCGGGCGCGACCCAGCGGCACTCAGGTTCAGGCGCGAGAATTGCCCGGGTTGCGGAGGCAAGCACGGGCGACCTGCTCTGGCGGGCGAAGCCGGATCACTGCACTTCTCGCTCTCGCATTCAGCGGATCTCGCCCTGATCGCGTTCGCACTTACCCCCGTCGGCACTGACATCGAGGCTGTGCCCGGGGCCGAAACGACCAGCGAGGCGAGCACTGCCCTACACCCGGACGAGCAGCGCGAGCTCTCTCACCTCCCCGACCGTGAGCGTCCGTTCGCCTTCGCACGGTGCTGGACACGTAAGGAGGCGTACGTGAAGGGGACGGGCGAAGGGGTGGCAGGACCCGGGTTCGCCGCCACCATCGTGGGCTCGGGCGAGCGTCCTCTGCCGCTGCCTGGTTGGACGCTCATCGACGTGCGGGTACCGAAGGGCTTTGCCGCTGCCTGCGCGGTACGCCGCTGAGGCAGGGTCTGGTGCGGCTCAGGGCATGCACCGAACCGGTGCGGGCTTCGCACCTGAGCGCCGCAACTGCCGTTGTCCTCCAGTCCTCAGCTCGAGGTGCCCGTCATGTGCGTCTCCGGTTCCGTCATGGCCTGGGCGTTTCACGTGGGTGGGACGCGCGCCATCGCTCGCCGGTTGGGCCCAGACGCCAGTAGCCGGATGCGGAGATGTCGCCGCAGTGGACGCCGCGGTCGAGCAACAGGTGACGGCGTATCTCGCGGACGAAGTTGGCTTCGCCATGGACAAGGGCCTGCAGTTCCCCCGTGGGAAAGCTGAGGTTGTGCACCGCTGTGACAAGGCTGGCGCCCGCGGGGTGATGACCGCGGTGCAGCCATGTGACGTCTGCTGCGGCGGGGGCGTCGATGCTTTGTTCCTCCGAGGGGTTGTCCACCTCGAGCAGGGCAATCGCCTGTGCGCCCTTGGGGAGGCGTTCGACGCTGGCAGCGATCGCGGCCAGCGAGGTTTCGTCTCCTACGAGCAGATGCTAAGGGCTGTCCCGTAACTGGCGACATAACCACATGTGTTGTCAGCCGGACTTGGGACGCGGATCTGGCGCGCTGATATTCAAGGCGCCGACTGAGGTAGCCGGACTACGCTGGCCAAGTGATTGAGGACGGCTCCACCGACCGCGGCAGTGTCACGACAGTGCGACGGATCGGCGCGACGATCCGTAGGCCGACAGGCGTGTGGACACCTGCCGTACACGCCCTGCTGAGCCACCTGGAGGCGGTGGGATTCAGCAGGGCTCCGCGCGCGTTGGGCACTGACGGCGCCGACGAAGTGCTGTCGTTGCTCTATGGCGAGCCCGCATTCATGCCCTGGCCAGAAGCTCTGCGCTCCTCACACGGAGTCGCTGAGCTGGGCCGCTGGCTGCGGGGCTACCACGATGCCGTTCGGACCTTCCGGCCGCCGGCCGATGCTCACTGGCAGGGCCAGGAAGAAGAGTGGCGGCCAGGCATGCTGATCCGACACGGAGACCTCGGGCCGTGGAACTCGATCTGGGACGGTGGCCAGCTCGCCGGCTTCATCGATTGGGACTTCGCGGCACCCGGCCATGCCATCGACGACTTGGCCCAACTCGCCTGGTACGCCGTCCCACTGCGACCCCTGGAGCAGCAGCGACGAGCGTCGGTCACTGGCTCCAGCACCCTGCGGGCTCGCCTTCATGCGCTCTGTGCCGCTTACGGGGAACGGCCCGTAGCCGTGATCGAGGCGCTGGGCGCCCTTCAGTCCCGCGAGGCCGCGCGCATCGAACGCCTCGGCAGGCGGGGCACCGAGCCATGGGCGACCTTCCTCGCCCGCGGTGACGCGGCTGAGATGCTGGCCGAGCAGTGCTGGACCCACTCGGAAAGTGACGCACTCTTGGACACTGGGCGCCAGTGACAGCAGCCACCTCCAACCCGTAGACCACGGGTGAGATGATCTTGGTGTGGCTGGTGTGATCACGGCGTCGGAACCGTCCTGGATAGCCCCGTTCACCGGGATGAGCCCACGAGGCTTCGGAAAGTTGGTGACCGCGCTGCGCCGCGAAGGCGCCGACGAGGTGCGGCGGGGGCGGCCGTGGGGCCTGTCCCTGGAGGACCGGGTGCTGCTGGTCGCGGCGTACTGGCGAACCAACCTGACGATGCGCCAACTCGCGCCGCTGTTCGGCATCTCGAAGTCCGCCGCGGACCGCGTCATCGCCCAGCTCGGACCGCTGCTCGCGCTCCCACCCCGAAAGCGGTTCCGCAAGGACACCGTGCTCATCGTGGACGGCACGCTGGTCCCCACCCGGGACCACGCGGTGGCCGAACAGTCGAAAAACTACCGGTACTCCACCAACCATCAGGTCGTCATCGATGCCGACACCCGTCTCGTCGTGGTGGTCGGCCGCCCGCTGCCCGGCAACCGAAACGACTGCAGGGCGTGGGCGGAATCTGGCGCCAAGAATGCCGTCGGGGCCACCATGACGATCGCCGACGGCGGCTATCCGGGCACCGGCCTGGTCATGCCGCACCGCCGCCGCAAGGGCGAGGAACTGCCCGCCTGGAAGGAAGCGCACAACAAGTCCCACAAACAGGTACGAGCCCGCGTCGAGCACGTCTTCGCCCGCATGAAGTGCTGGAAGATCCTTCGCGACTGCCGCCTCAAAGGCGATGGAGTCCACCATGCCATGGGCGGCATTGCCCGCCTGCACAACCTCAACCTCGCGGGCTAGGAGAGCGGTCCCCACCCCCGCTGATCACACCCTGGCCGCACCGAAGATCATTTACGGGACAGCCCTTAGTCGGCGCTCGGCTGGGGAATGTAGCCGCCGTTCGGCCCCATGAAGTGCACGACATCGCCGGGTTCAGTCCTTGCGGCCCACGCGGCGGCCAGGCAGGGCGAAGTCGAGGGTGAGTACGGAGGCGTCGGGGCCCCACGCCCGGACCGTGGACAAGCGTAGCCGGGGCTAGTGCTCGTTTGGGTAAGCGGCTTTGATGTGGTCAAGGCCGAACGGCTCGCGGTAGGTGATGCCGGTCGGCGCGAAGAGGAGCATGAGGTACTGATCGGTATAGGGGCTGAAATGAAGGTTCTCCAGGTCAATACCGCCGAGCACCACGCGCCGTCTGCGCGGCGTGAGTTGGTGGACGCTTTCGACATGTTTGGTGCCCACCTGGCACCGGCCGGCAGGGTGTTGTGGCATGTGGTCCTCCGCCGAGGCGATGAGTGAGGACCATCTACATTAGGAATGCGCGGCGGACGTGTCGACCGTGACCGGTTGAACGGATCGGGCTGCGGCGCTTCCCCGTCGGGGCCTGTTCAACTGAAGCCGACCGCAGTTGGGCACAGGCATACAGCGCCATCGTTCTCTTTTTTGCGAGAGAGCCTGCTCACCGGGCCATGATGGTGCTCGGTGCTCTTAGCCTCCGGGTGAGCTTCTCCGCCGCCTCGGCGGTGACCAGCATCTCGACAAGGCCCGTCACCTGGCCGGGGGCGTGGTCGATGAAGACGTCTTCGATATTGACGCCTGCGGCTCCCACGTCTGTGAAAAGACGGGCCAGCTCGCCCGGTTGGTCACCGACGAGTACCGAGACGGTGACGTAACTCCCCAGCGGGGCCCCTCGCTTGTGTGACAGCCGAGCCTGGCCGGCGCAGCCTCGGTCCAAGAGCCCGATGAGCGCTTTCGTGTCGTGGTCGTCTTCTGCCTTGTCCATGACGGTCAGTTCCCTGAGGGAATCGATCACATCGTTCAAGTCCAGGGCCAGTTCGCTCAGGATGTCTGCGACGGTGTGGGCATTGGCGGCGAGGATCTCTCCCCACAGCCTGGGGTCGCCGGCGGCGATGCGCGTGGCGTCCCGAACACCCGGGCCTGCCATGCTTACTTCGGACTCGGTAGCGTGTTCGAGACGGGCTGCCATCAGGCTGGCGACCAGGTGCGGAGTGTGCGAGACGAGGGCAACGGCCCGGTCATGCCCCCGGGGGGCCATGACGAGAGGGGATGCCCCGCAGAGATCAACAAGTGTGCGGACTGTGTGCCACGTCTCCTCTGACGTCTCATCGGTAGGCACAAGAGCCCAGACTCGGCCCTCGAAGAGATCTGCGCGCGCGGCCAGGGGCCCGGAGCGCTCGCGACCCGCCATGGGGTGCCCGCCAAGGTAGGTGCGCAGGTCGCAGCTCAGCTTCTCGAGCGCGTTGAACGTCTGAGTCTTGACACTTGCCACGTCGGTATAGGCCCGGGCCATACCGAGCCGCTGGGCTTCGGCGAGGGTGGCTGCTACGTCCCGGGGCGGCACCGCAATGATGGCAAGGTCGACAGGGCCCGGCGGCTCCTCGGCTCGGCCTGCCCCCAGCGCGGCAGCGGTCAGGGCAGCCATGGGCTCACGGTCGGTCAGGTAGACAGTGACACCTCGGGCCGACAAGGACATCGCGATGGACGTGCCGATCAGGCCGGCGCCGATGACGACGGCGGATTGCAGCATGGTGTGCCTCATTCGCTCAGCGACATGCCGGCGTGACGATCCGGGCGGGGTGGGGTGGAGGCTCAGCGTCCTGTGCGGGCGTCCGTGTACGGACTGTTTGCTGGTGGTGTCGACACACCAATGCCGCAGGTCGAAGGTTCGTTGTCAGGCGCTTTCGGCCTCGATGTGTTGCTTCAACTCGTGTGCGAACAACTCCCAGATCTCTGCATAGCCTTGGACCAGCTCCGATATCTGGATCTTGCAGTGGGACGGGACGCTCTCGACGATGCGCTTGCGGTCTCGAGCCACGAGGGCCGCGGCGTCAAGCATCCGCAGCATATGGCGACCCGTCTCGTTGAACCGCAGCGACGGGTCACGGCGCAGAGTTTCGAACAGGGATCCGAGCTCGGCAGGGGATCTGGCACTGACCGGACGCTGTTGGGGCGAACGGTAGCCGGGTGGGGATGCCAAACGCTCTCCGGCCGTGCGTCCGCGCTGGCGGGCCGGTACGGGATCGTCGCCGCGCATTACCCTGCTGCGGACGTCCGCGACGGTGGCGGGCGAGATGCCAGCCTCACGGGCGATGGTACGCAGGGAGGCGGTGGGGTTCTCTCTGATCAGGCAGCTGGCGAGCTCCCGGCCGTGCGTGGAGTCCACCGGCCGGGCGCGACCGTCGAGCCCGATCCTTCGGTCTGTGTGCAGAAGGGTGCCCGATACGTTCTGGCGTATCTCCGCGACCTTCCGGGCGGAGAGCCCGGCCACGGACGCCACTGCTCGGTCGGACCACTGGGGGTGGGAGGCGAAGATGCGTTCAGCAGCACTGGCGCGGTCCTCGGTGGACAGGGGACGGCCGTGCGAGACGTTGAGGGCGACTGCCAGCAGGTCCGCGTCGGTCGTTTCGCCGTCGAAGTAGCGGACTTTGATAAGGATTTGGCCGTTGGCCTGAGCGGCTTTGAGCCGATGGATACCGTCGACAACCCTCATGGTGGGGCGGTGGACGAGAATCGGCGGAAGCTCGGACTCGATTTCGGCGAGGGTACGGGTGTACTCGGTGTCGACACCGCCCGTGCGCGGGGTGGAGGCGACGTGCAGTTCCTCGATGTAGACAAGTTCCACCGGGGCGTCGTTGAGTCCCTTGTCACGGAGGGCCAGCAGGTATTCGGAACTGTTGTGGGAGTGTGGTCTTTCGATCTGTTCGACAGTCACAGCGCCAGCTCCTGGACGGTCCGTACGGAAGGGACGGGGGACAGAAACCCCGGCGTCACGCGAGCCACGCACCATCGGTTATCCCGTTCGGCATGGGGGGCGGACCCTGCCAACCGTTGTCGTCCGGACCCGCACCATCCGTGGCCTCGTTCGGCATGGGGGGCGGACCCTGCCAACCGTTGTCGTCCGGACCCGCACCATCCGTGGTGGTCGCTGCTATCTGGGTTCCCTGGACACCAGTTCCGGCTCCGGATGGTGCGGTGCCGACAGCTGAGGCGGACTGCGCACCCAGGAAGAACACGTCAAGGGCAACGCTGCTGAGAAATACCTGGCGGATCATTTTGTTTCCGTATCTGCTCGGGACTTGCTGCGATGAAGAGGAGTCTTCTCCGCAGTCCAGGGGAAGCAGAAGGGGCATACGGACGGGCAAAGCGGCCTTGGCGCATTCAGTCCACCGGCGCGCAGCTTGGAAGCTTGAATTCCCCCGCCTACATGGTGATTTGGGCATCAGGAGTCGGGGTCCTGGCGCATCAACGGGACCTCCGCAGACACCATGCGCCACTGGGCGAGGGCTGGCTGGGCTGCTGTGGCGCGCTGCCAGGCCCTGGCGGCGCCCGCTTCGGCCACCGCCAGGCTCGCCGCTTGTATGAAGAGGCCGACGACCGGGCCTGGTTGGGCGTGGGGATGCAGGCTGATGTGCTCAATGCGGTACTCGTCAGCGGGCTCGTTCCCGGCCAGGAGGCCGGCGACGCTCGCAGGAAAGGGGGCACCCTCTGGGTGCGGTGCCAAGCAAATGTGAACGAGGTACACAAACTAACCTTTACTGGATGAATAGGGTTATTGCGCATGGGTAGTCGGCGCGGCTCAGCCACGGGACAACGAGCGAGCTTTCAGCATCACAGTCCCGGTATCCGGCTTGCCTGATGTGGGCCTGGTGATCGCTGGCGGGGCCGGATGCAGGAAAAGCACGTTCCTCCAGGTCCGCCCCGCCGCCGGACGCGCCAGGTCCGACCGTCTCGCCGGTCTGCGCGGACCCGGTCGCTCCCAAGGGGGTGCTGCAAGTCCTGGCAAAGGTGACGAGCTCTCGGGATCCGCGCGCAGTCCAATATCACCGGGCTGCCCTGTTGGCGACCGGCGTTGGCGCAACGGCCGCGGCAGGCCGCAGCTCCCACGTCGCGGTGGGTGAGGTCCACCGCTGCGATCAGTGCCCCCAGGCCGACCCCGGATGTACCTGTGTTCTGCCGGTCGGGTGCATCTGCCGGCCCGACGAGAAGACACTGCTCGCCGCCCACGCCAAGGTCAGCCACGGCGAGTTGACCCCCATCGGCCATCAGTGCCTGGCCGCCCCGGCCGAGAGGTCGGCCGCCGTTCCCGCGGGCGCACCGGCACTCGAGGGCCCGCCCGAACGAGAACAGCGTCGCGCCAAGCGCGCCGCCCGCCTCGAGCCGCCACACCCGCGCAGATAGGCTGTGTTCGTCGCGATGGCAAATGCCTGCACGGGGCCATGTGCCCGGACGGCTCCCGCCTCCGCATCTTCTCCGCGGTCCGCCATCAGAACGCGCCGACCGAGGCCGCCCGCGAGGCTGGCACCAAGACCGGCGCAATGTGCGAGTTCCAGCCGCTGACGGAACAGATCGGTCTGAGCGACGCGGTAGTCACCGTCGTCTGCATCCGCCGCGAAAGCCGGCCTCCTGGCCAGGAGAAGCGGGCCGCAGAGACTCTCTGCACGGGCACCGACATGCCCGTCAACCAGGCCGCCCCCGCCGTTCTCGTCGCCCTGAACGACGTCGTCCGTGGGGCGCTGCTGGGTGTCGGCCGGCCGAGCCTTGCCGGCGCCACACGCGCCCACACCACCCCTCCCAGCACCCTGCGGCTTCACGGCATCACATGCCCAAACCGGACAGCCTCGGCGCATTCCGGCCATGGTGCCGGCCATGCTTTCGGCGTACATGAGGGGAACCGAGCCGGGGCGAAGCAAATTCGCCGCTCACAACTCGCTCCTCGGTTAGTCTAAGACCTGTCCCGTAAATGATCTCTGCCTGGTGTGGACGTGGGCGGTGACCAGCCCGACCGCTCGTCTATCCGGCGAGGTTGAGGTTGTGCAGGCGGGCGATGCCGAGCATGGCGTGGTGGACGCCGTCGCCCTTGAGGCGGCAGTCGCGGAGGATTTTCCAGGTCTTCATGCGGGCGAAGACGTGCTCTACGCGGGCGCGGACCTGTTTGTGGGACTTGTTGTGGGCGTGTTTCCAGTCGGGCAGTTCCTCGCCGTTGCGGCGCCGGTGTGGCATCACCAGCCCGGTGCCCGGATAGCCGCCGTCGGCGATTGTCATCGTCTTGCCGACGGCGGCCTTCGCGCCGGACTCCTCCCACGCCTTGCAGTCGTTGCGGTTGCCGGGCAGAGGCCGGCCGACCACCACAACGAGCCGAGTGTCGGCGTCGATAACGACCTGGTGGTTCGTGGAGTACCGGTAGTTCTTGGACTGCTCGGCGATGGTGTGGTCGCGGGTGGGCACCAGGGTGCCGTCCACGATGAGCACGGTGTCCTTGCGGAACCGCTTGCGGGGCTGCAGCGCGAGGGACGGGCCGAGGTGGTCGATGATGCGGTCGGCCGCGGACTTCGAGATACCGAAGAGAGGGGCGATCTGGCGCAACGTCAAGTTCGTGCGCCAGTAAGCCGCTACCAGCAGCACCCGGTCCTCCAGCGGAAGAGACCACGGGCGGCCCTTGCGGACCGGATCTGCACCTTCGCGGCGCAGCGCGGTCACCAGCTTGCCGAAGATACGCGGGCTCAGCCCGGTGAACGGGGCTATCCAGGACGGCTCCGACGCCGTGATCACACCAGACACAGCAAGATCATCTCACCTGTGACCAGCAGTTACGGGACAGGTCTTAGCCAAGTACTGACCCGACCGCGTACACGCGGCTGGGAAAAGCTCTGTTGCGTCGGCATTGCCTGGGCAGCTTCACGGGGATGGGAAATCTGGCTCTATGCTGATAGATCTCGGGCTCAACACCACCAGTGAGAGCGTCTACCGGGAGATGCTGGCCCACCCGGATGCTTCCCCCCCCGAGCTGAGCGACCGACTGCGATTGCCTGAAAGGCAGCTGCGGCTCGCACTGGACGAGCTCAGCGAACTCTCCCTGGTCCGGGTGTCTTCTGAGGATCCCAACCACGTGCATGCCGTCAGTCCCCAACTCGGCATGGAGATCCTCCTCGCTCGCCAGCAGGCCGAGTTGGCGGCCCTGCAGCAGCGAGTCGAAGTAGGTCGCATCGCCGCAGCGCGTCTCATCTCCGAGTTCACTCATGAACAGCCCTCCGATCCCAAGTCGGCGGTCCAGTACCTCCGTGGCCTGGATTCTATTCGCGATTATCTCGCGGCCATGACCACTCAAGTCGAGGAAGAAATCCTCACCTTCGCGACCGGAGGTGCCCAAACCAGAGCTAATATGCAGGCTTCGAGACCGCTAAATCTAGATTTGCTGGAACGCGGTGTCAGCATGCGCACGATATACCTCGACAGCATTCGCCGCGACCAAGCCAGTATCGAACACGCAGAATGGCTGACGTCCCACGGCGCACATGTACGTACCACGCCTTCACTGCCGAACCGAATGATCATTTATGACCGGCGAGTTGCCGTCATCGCTGCTGACAGCGACGACACCGGCGTGGGCGCCATCGCCATCACCTCGCCTGGACTTCTCGCGTCCCTGTGTGCCCTTTTCACAAGTGAGTGGCGCCAGGCCCAGCAGCTGGGCCAGCCCCTCACGCAGCAGCCCGGCGAGCTGACCCCGCAGCAGGTAACGGCGCTGCACCTGCTGGCGCAGGGGGCGACAGACGAAACGGTCGCGAAGAAGCTTGGGGTCTCACCGCGCACGGCGAGGCGTGTCGCGACAGGACTGCTCACCCACCTCAACGCGCGCAGCCGCTTCCAGGCAGGTGTCCACGCCGTTCAGGAAGGCCATCTGCCGGCGACGCGGGAGTAGCTGACACCGGCGAACGTCTGCTCTGCCATGGGCTTTTGTCCGTCGTCCATCCAAGGGGCCGACCGAAGGTGTCTGTACAGGCGCCGGCCCAAGCATCATCGCTGACTCCTGTTCAACCAAGCCTTTACGCCAGTTGCGCACCTTTCAGGAAAAGTCCGGACCAATAGATCCGCTCTCCCGGACCCCGGGATGCGAACACGTGCGTTTTCAGAGTGATCGCAGTAATTTGACGTTTCGGCACGGGTGCGGCGTCTGCGCCCTTCGTCGCAGCAGGCTCTTATCGCCGCTCGACCCATCCTCACGCAACGCCGCAATGTGCGCCGTGCTGTGAACAGTCTGCAATCACTCAGTGGCTTTTCTTGGAAGGACACCCATGCCTGCTCACAGGAGCGGTGGCATCACCGGTGCCACGCTGGCGAGGCTCACACGCGCGAACGTCGACCGCGCGCAACTCAGACTGACCGGGAAGGTCCTGCGTACCCCCGTCATACGCTCCGACCAGCTAGACGCGTCGAGCGGCGCTCGTCTGTGGCTGAAGGCCGAAAGCCTGCAGCGCGGGGGGTCGTTCAAAGTGCGCGGCGCGCTGCTGGCTGTCGAAGCACTGGCTGCACACGGCAGTCTTGGTGTCATAGCCCAGAGCACCGGCAACCATGCCATCGCCGTCGCGCTGGCCGCCCGCACCCACAAACTGCCCACCTTCATCGTGTTGCCGTGCGACGCCCCGCCTTCCAAGGTGCGCCGCATCAAGGAGGCCGGCGGCCACATCACTTTCGCCGGTACCACGCTGGCCGACCGCGTGGTTGCCGTCGAGGAGCTTCGGAGGCTGCACGGTTACGACGTCATCGATCCCTATGACAACCCACATGTGGTCGCGGGCCAGGCCACTGCCACCGCCGAACTCCTGGCCCAAGCAGCCTCGGAAGGCGTGCGTCTGGACTCCGTGGTGGTACCGATCGGCGGGGGCAGCGCACTCGCCGGCGCCTGTCTGGCGGCCTCCGGGCACGGTGCCGCCGTGATCGGCGCCGAGCCTGAGGCCGTGCCCGCCTTCACTGAAGCCCTCAGAGCGGGCGGTCCGGTCACCGTGCAGGCTCGCCCCACGATCGCGGACGGATTACGCCCCGACCGTATCGGCGCCCTCCCCTACCTCATCGCATCCCGTGCGACGTCCTGTGTGCTGACCGTCCCCGAGGAGGACATCTACGCGGCCATGCGCGCCGCACTCATAGGCGCCAGGCTGCTGGTAGAGCCGGCGGCCGCGACTGCCCTGGCCGGTGCCTTGAAGTACGCCTCCGGTCCGGGGCGCAACACCGATATCGGTGTCCTGCTGTCCGGCGGGAACGTCGAGCAGCGCCTTGTCGCCGACCTGTTGGCCGAGCCGGATAGCAGCTTCCGCGAGGGCCTTGCAAGCTGAGAGCAAATTGCTGCGTGATACATGCTTCGGCCCGAAGACGCTGGACAGCGTCTTCGGGCCGAAGCATGTATCCCGCTCTGCGTCTCTACTTTCCCGCCATGGCATCGATCAGGCTCTTGGGACGCATGTCGGTCCAGGCCTTTTCGATGAAGGCGAGGCAGTCCTCTCGGCTTGCCAGGCCGTAGACAGACGTCCATCCGTCGGGTACGTCGACAAAGACCGGCCAGAGGGAGTACTGGCCCTCCTCGTTGATGAGGACCTGGTATTCGGCACTGGGGTCTTCGAACGGATTCGTCACCACATTGTCCTTTCTCGGACGAACAACTCTGACCATGTCCCTCGCTCCGGGGAACGGAGCGAGGGGTATCGGTTCCTGCGCGATCGACCATTCCTGTATCGCAGAGCATCGCGGATCTGCGGAAATCCACTATGCCCCGAAGAGAGTGGAGCCAACAACATCCTTCAGCCTGTTCGCGACGGTGGCCGGGGTTGTACTTCACAGCGCGGGCCCGGGGGTGTCCAACCGCGCCTGCGCACCGGTTGAACACTCCCTCGAACCACTTGCACGATTGCCGAACTTCTTGTAGGCAGGGCCGGTTTACCTCCCTGCCTACCCGACGCCACTTCGGTGAACACCTCGCAGGAATACATCTGCGCGTGGCGAACCGAGCGCCGTGGGACATACAGTGTGCCGCTGTCGTCATTCGTGAACGCCAGATCAGGCGGAACGCTTTCTGTCCGTGTCAGTCACCCCCTCGGCGAACTGCGTCTGGTAGAGCGACGCATACATGCCGCCGTGCGCCAACAATTCTTCATGGGTGCCGCGTTCACGAATGCGGCCCGCATCCACGACCAGGATCTGGTCGGCCTCACGAATGGTGGAGAGCCGATGCGCGATCACCAGCGAGGTCCGGCCGACAAGCACGGTTTTCAATGCCCGTTGGATCGCGGCCTCCGACTTCGAATCCAGGTGCGCGGTAGCCTCGTCGAGGACCACGATGGGGGGCGACTTGAGCAACAGCCGCACCAATGCGATCCGCTGCCTCTCGCCACCGGAGAGACGGTAACCGCGGTCGCCGACCACCGTGTCCAGGCCCTCGGGCAGCGCCGAGACCGAGTCCCAGATCAGTGCCGCCCTGCACGCCTCGATCAGATCTTCCTCTGTTGCTTCCGGGCGTGCGTACAGCAGGTTGGCGCGGATCGTGTCGTGAAACATGTGGGCATCTTGGCTGACCACGCCCACCGTTTCGCTCAGTGACTGCAGCGTGACGTCCCGGACATCGTGACCACCGATGCGGACCGAGCCGGAGGTCGCCTCGTACAGGCGGGGCACCAACTGGGTGATCGTGGTCTTGCCGGCGCCAGAAGGACCGACCAGGGCCGTCAGTTTTCCGGCGGGAGCAGTGAAACTCAGCTCCTTGAGAATCCAGGCGCTGTCCCCCCGGTCCTTCTCGCGCAGGGCGACGGGCTCGAGTGACGCCAGCGACACCTCCTCGGATGTCGGGTAGCGGAAAGACACGTGGTCGAACTCGACCTCGGCCCCGACGTCTCGGCCGCTGATGCCGCACTGTTGAGGACTGGACAGCTCATGCGCATCGGGCTTCTCGTCAACCAGCGGCTTGAGGTCGAGAACCTCGAAGATGCGGTCGAAGCTGACCAGCACCGTCAGAACCTGGATCTGCAGGCTGGACAGTTGGTTGATCGGCCCGTACATCCGGAACAGCAGGCTCACCATCGCGACGAGGGTGCCGATCTGCAGCGCTCCACTGATCACCAAGTTGCCGCCGAAGCCGTACACGATGGCCGTAGTCAGCGAGGTCAGCACCGTGACGATGATGAAGAACATGCGCCCCTGCACCACGTTGAGCGCGGTGATGTCCCGCACCCGACCCGCCTTCTCCTCGAAGAGCGCGGACTCAGCGGCCGGACGGCCGTAGAGCTTGGCGAGTTCCGCTCCCGAGACGTTGAAGCGCTCGCTCATCATCGAGCCCATCTCGCCGTCCAGGGTCATCCGTTCGCGGGTGAGCCGTTGGAGCTTGCGCCCGATGATGCGGGCCGGGAAGAGGAAGGCGGGCACCATCGCCAAGGCGACGAGGGTGATCGCCCAGGACAGATAGATCATGGTGCTGATGACGATGACCAGGGTCAGCAAGCCGGAAACGGCTTGCGTCAGCAGCAGGGTGATCGCCTGCCGGGCGCCCACGATGTCGGTGTTGAGCCGGCTCACCAGCGCGCCGGTCTGCACTCTCGAGAAGAAGGCGAGCGGTTGTCGCTGCACGTGCTCGAAGACTTCGGTTCTGAGGTCGTAGACCAGACCTTCGCCGATCTTCCCTGAGCAGCGTGCCTCGACATAGAGAACAAACGACTCGAGGATGGCCAGTAACACGATACCGAAGGCCAGCATCAGAACGACTTCGATCTTCTTGGGAACAATACCGTCGTCGATCATCAGCTTGAGCATCAGCGGGCTCGCGGTGGTAATCACACCGGTGGCGATACTCGCGAGAATCAAAATCACCAGTTGCCCGCGGTAGCGGGATACATACGGGAGGATGCGGCGCAGCGTCCTCCGATCGATCCGCTGGCCGGTCTTGCCTCGTTCGCCGAAACTGTTTCCGGACGTTAGATTTGGGCCGCCTATGAGAGCCATAGAGGACACTCCTTGCCTGTGGGTGAAATAGACCTTTCAGTCCAGTGGTTATTCGGTCGGACGGGTGACCTGCGCGGATGACGAGAGGTGATGCCGCGGCGGACCTAAGACCTGTCCCGTAAATGATCTCTGCCTGGTGTGGACGTGGGCGGTGACCAGCCCGACCGCTCGTCTATCCGGCGAGGTTGAGGTTGTGCAGGCGGGCGATGCCGAGCATGGCGTGGTGGACGCCGTCGCCCTTGAGGCGGCAGTCGCGGAGGATTTTCCAGGTCTTCATGCGGGCGAAGACGTGCTCTACGCGGGCGCGGACCTGTTTGTGGGACTTGTTGTGGGCGTGTTTCCAGTCGGGCAGTTCCTCGCCGTTGCGGCGCCGGTGTGGCATCACCAGCCCGGTGCCCGGATAGCCGCCGTCGGCGATTGTCATCGTCTTGCCGACGGCGGCCTTCGCGCCGGACTCCTCCCACGCCTTGCAGTCGTTGCGGTTGCCGGGCAGAGGCCGGCCGACCACCACAACGAGCCGAGTGTCGGCGTCGATAACGACCTGGTGGTTCGTGGAGTACCGGTAGTTCTTGGACTGCTCGGCGATGGTGTGGTCGCGGGTGGGCACCAGGGTGCCGTCCACGATGAGCACGGTGTCCTTGCGGAACCGCTTGCGGGGCTGCAGCGCGAGGGACGGGCCGAGGTGGTCGATGATGCGGTCGGCCGCGGACTTCGAGATACCGAAGAGAGGGGCGATCTGGCGCAACGTCAAGTTCGTGCGCCAGTAAGCCGCTACCAGCAGCACCCGGTCCTCCAGCGGAAGAGACCACGGGCGGCCCTTGCGGACCGGATCTGCACCTTCGCGGCGCAGCGCGGTCACCAGCTTGCCGAAGATACGCGGGCTCAGCCCGGTGAACGGGGCTATCCAGGACGGCTCCGACGCCGTGATCACACCAGACACAGCAAGATCATCTCACCTGTGACCAGCAGTTACGGGACAGGTCTTAGCCCCGGCATCGGGCCACGGTTTCCATCGGCGCCGGCCCACGCTGCCTCTGACGTGCGACCACCCTCGACCGATAGATGGATGAGGTCGCTCCGCATGGAGAATTGCCTGCCGCCGGGGCTGCGAACCGACCCGTGGTCGATGCAACTCGCCCTCACATGCGCTGTATTGCCGAGAATCCCATGGGGATTGCCGGGCAACAGGGGCACACCAGAGGGCTCTGACGTCCCGGGCCGACTTCCCGGCGGCGCAGCCCCGCGCCGCGGCTGCGCCGAGGCCGGCCAGGCGCGCAGCCGCCTGACTCACGGTCGGCCGTGAGGTGACTGCACGCGTGCAATCACCTGCACCGCCGAGTCCTCCTCTTATGTCGGACAGCCTCTGTTCATCATCCGGCTCGAAAGTTAGGAGAATTCTTGAAATTTTCACCAAAGGCACTTCGGATCTACGCTTTCTGCTCCCAAGGGAATTCCACTTGTCCATGCCGGCTGCCCGGGATCGAGCAGTGCCGGGTGCTGCCGTCAACCGTTGCTCTGCGGGCTCTCGGCGCCCTTTCCCTTTCCCCGCTGCGAGGTGCGCTCGGCGTTCTCGGTGTGGGCAGCGGTATCGTGGATGAGTTCCTGGGCATAGAAACTCTTGATGCGGGCGAGAAAACCGCGTGCACGGGGGCGGTCGGCCGCGTCGGGGCGCGGGCCCGGGTCGAGGGCGTCGAGCATCGCCTGGCGGCGGAGCTCGGCGACAGCAACGACGTCGAAGCCCGAGTGAGTAAGCGGCGCCGACTCAGCAGCTTCAACGATGGCAGAGCTGTGGGCGACGGGCGCGACGGCTTCGGCCTGCACCTGCAGAGTCCGGGAGTTGCCCACGGGCTCCGAGGCCGATGCGATCGAGGAACGGTTCACGATAGACATGAGGGATCTGCGCTTTCTGTCGCTGATGGTTGTTGTGCTGCAGCGCACTAGCGGAGCCGCAGATGGTGAAAGAGCGGTGTTCACGTACGGCCGGGATGTTGTCGAGGGCGGCCGGGCGGGCTGTCAGCTCCGCGCTGCCAGCCAGGCCGATACTTCGGTCCACACGGCGGCCAGGGTCTCCGGCCTGGCCATCTCGTAGTGGGTGCACGGAATATCGGCCTCCGTGATTTCACCCGTAATATGGGGCCTCCACAGCTCGGCGGTGGCGGTGCCCTCCGGCTTGCTTTCCCGCGCCACGATCAGCAGGGCGTCTCCGTCGAAGCGCCCGTGCCGGTGCCCGACTCGGACCGTCCGGTGGTTCTGGAGGATCCGGGCGAAGGTGCGGTACTCCTCCTCGGTGGCGGCGCCGAGGGCACCTCCTGCTTCCTGGCGCACCACCTCGATCAGCTGGTCAACCTTGGCCTCCAGGTCGATCTCTGCCTCGTCAGTGTGGTCGCCAGCCTCCTCTTCGACGCGAAGAGTCCACGGATACTGGTCGAGGATGACCAGTGCCGAGACCTCATCGCCCGCCGCCTGTAGCTGTACGGCCATCTCGTGGGCGACCGCACCGCCGTAGGACCAGCCGAGCAGCCGGTATGGGCCACTCGCTTGTACCGAGCGGATCTGCTCGATGTAGTCCGCCGCCATCTCCGGTACGGATGCAACGACTTCGGAGGTTCCGTCCAGACCGCGTGATTGCAGCCCGTACAGCGGGATGTCCGCGTCCACGTGCCGTGCCATCGGCATGTAGCACCAACTCAGACCGCCGGCGGGGTGGACCAGGAAGAACGGGGGCTGCTTGCCCTGCTCCCTGATGGGGAGCAGGACACCCAAGGCGTCTCGTATCGAGGACAGGCTCATCCCCTTCATCAGTTCGGCCACGCTCGGCGAAGCGAACAGATCGCGGACCGCGATCGACACTCCCCGCGAGCGAAGTGCCTCCACCAGCCTCACAGCGAGCAGGGAGTGCCCGCCCAGCGCGAAGAAGTCGTCGTCGACGCCGACGCTGTCCACGCCGAGGACTTCGGCGAAGGCGTCGCACATGTTGTCTTCGAAGGAGGTGACGGCCCAGTTGGCGGTCTCCTCGTCCGGCGCTGCCTCGGGCACCGGCAGGGCCTTGCGGTCGAGCTTCCCATTCGGCATCAGCGGCAGCCGGTCGATGACCACCACCGCCGACGGCACCATGTAGCCGGGCAGCCGGTCCTGGGTGATCACCCGGACTTCCTGGCCCAGCCGGTCGGTTGCCACGCTCTCCTCCTCTGCGTCCTGTGTGGTGACACGGTTCGGGACCACGTACGCCACCAGGCGCTGATCGCCGGGGGTGTCCTCGCGGACGACGGCGACGGCCTGGCCGACTGCGGGGTGCGTCGAAAGGATGCTCTCGATCTCCCCCAACTCGACGCGGAATCCCCGTATCTTCACCTGGTCGTCTGCCCTGCCCACGTATTGCAGGTCGCCCTCGGCTGTCCAGCGCACCACGTCACCGGTGCGGTACATCCGCTGGCCGGTGCCACCGAACGGGCTGGCCACGAAGCGGCCCGCCGTCAGCCCGGGGCGACCGAGGTAGCCGCGTGCCACGCTCTTGCCGCCGATGTACAGCTCACCTGCCACGCCCGCCGGCACCGGCGTGAGGGCCTGATCGAGCACATACACCTGCGTGTTGGCGATCGGGCCACCGATGGATGTCGGGTCGGCGCCCTCGCCCGTCAGCTCCTTGGCGGTCGACCAGACGGTGGTCTCGGTCGGACCGTACAAGTTGGAAAGGGTGGGCGTCCTGGACAGAAGGGTGCGGGCCAGATCGCTCGGCAGCGCCTCCGCGCCGATCATGGCTCGGACCCCCGTCCAGTCGACCGGGTCCTCGGCGTCGGCGATCAGACCGCGCCACAGACTGGGTGTCGCGTGCACGATGTTGGCACCGGTGGTACGGATGAGGGAGCGCAGCGCCCACGGGTCGAGCACCTGCTCCTGCGAGGCAAGCACCATGCGTGCCCCGTTGAGGAACGGCAGGTAGAACTCGAAACCCGCCATGTCGCAGCCGTGGGTGCTGACCGCCAGGAGCCGGTCGTCCGCCCCCAGGGCGAACCTGTCCTGCATCGCGCTCAGGAAGTTCACGATCGCGCGGTGCTCGACGAGAACTCCCTTGGGGCGCCCGGTTGACCCCGAGGTGTAGATGACCCACATCAAATGTTCGGGCCGCAGCGCCGCCGTGCGCTCGGCGTCGGTCAACGGTCGGCTCTCATAGCGCGCGAGCCGCTCGGTGACTTCCACACCGTCCAGCAGCACCACAGGTACCTGCGGGCGGTGCTCGGGTGCCGTGGGGCGCGCATGCAGGTCCTCGCTGGTGAGCACGCAGACCGCTTCGGAGTCAGCGATGACGTACGCGATCCGGTCGGCCGGGTAGGCCGGGTCGATCGGCAGGTATGCCGCACCCGCCTTGATCACACCGAGGAGTGCCACCACCAGGTCGACCGTGCGCTCAAAGACCGCCGCGACGACCGCCTCCGGGCCTATGTTCCGGCCGACCAGGTAGCGTGCGAGTCGGTTGGCGCGGGCATCGAGTTCGGCGTAGGTCAGTTCCGTGTCGCCGTGCACCAGGGCGATCGCGCCGGGTGTGTGGGCGGCCTGTGCCTCGAACAGCTCGACGACCGTCGCTTCCGGGACCTGAGCCTCGGTGGCATTCCACTCGGCGAGCATCCGCACCCGCTCGTCCTCGCCGAGAACGTTCACCTCGCCCAGGCGGATCCCCGGATCGGCGGCGAACGCCGTGAGCACCCGTGTCAGCCGTTCGGCGATCCGCTCGACCGACGCCGAATCGAACAGGTCGGCGGCCGCGACGACCGAACCCCGCATGCCCGCGGGGGCACCTTCCGCGTCGTACAGCTCTGCGACGCTGATGTCCAAGTCGAATTTCACGACGGCCTCGGCCGGGGCCCCGGCGACGCGGGCCACCGGGGCCCCGCGCTGCGCGGCAACGCCTTCCAGGTCGAGCACGGCCTGGTCGTTGTTCTGCAGGAGCAGCATGACTTGGAACAGCGGGTGACGGGCCATCGAACGAGCCGGGGACAGCTCTTCCACCAGCCGCTCGAAGGGGACGTCCGGGTGGGCGAACGCTCCCAGCCCCGCTTCGCGTACACGGCCCAGGACCTCCCGGAAGGTCGGGTCCCCGGCCAGGTCGGTGCGCAGGACGAACGTGTTGACGAAGTAGCCGACCAGGTCGTCGAGTGCGTCGTCGGTGCGGCCCGCGATCGCGGAGCCGATCGGGACATCGGTGCCTGCGCCGATCTTGGACAGCAGGACCGAGAGGGCGCCATGAAGGACCATGAATGTCGTCACGCCCTCTGCGCGCGCCAGTTCCGTCAGCCTGGCGTGGACGTCCGCGGGGATATCGAGCGGCACCCGGTGGCCTCGGTGCGAGGCGATCGCCGGCCGGACCCGGTCGAAGGGCAGTTCCAGTTCCTCCGGCAGCCCCGCCAGCGTCTCGCGCCAGTAGGCAACTTGCTGCCAAATCAGGCTCTGGGAGTCCTGACTGTCGCCCAGTACCTCACGTTGCCACAGCGCGTAGTCGGCGTACTGGACTGGCAGCGGCTGCCAGTCGGGAGCACGGCCCGTGGTGCGAGCCTCATAAGCCACGGACACGTCACGGGCCAGGGGCGCCCATGACCAACCGTCCATGGCGATGTGGTGGACCACGACGACGAGAACTTGCTCCTGCGGGCCTGCCCTGAACAGCCAGGCACGGATGGGGACATCGGTCGCGAGGTCGAAGGTGTGGGCCTTCGCCCCGGCGACCGCGTCGGCCAGCACCTTTGGGTCCACGTCGGTGACGGTCAGTTCCCAGTCAAGCGCGTCGAGGTCGACGATCTGCTGGTACGGCTCGCCGTCTGCGACCTCGAAAACGGTCCTCAGCACTTCGTGGCGTGTGAGCAGGTCGCGGAAGGCCGCGCGCATCGCGTCGGCGTCCACCGCTCCGGCAAGCCGGGTGACCACAGGGATGTTGTAGGTGGCGCTCGGCCCATCCATTTGGTTGATGATCCAGAGCCTGCGCTGTCCGTACGAGAGTGGGAGCCGCTCGGGGCGTTCCCTGGCCGTCAGTGCCGCTCGCGCCATACCGGCACCGGGCAGCTGATCCGCCAGACCCGCGACCGTGGGGGCATCGAAGAGCGATCGGATCTCGACTTCGATGCCGAGAACGGAGCGTATGCGGCTGACCAGGCGCACCGCGAGGAGCGAGTGGCCACCGAGCTCGAAGAAGTCGTCGTCCACGCCCACTTCGGGAAGACCCAGGACTTCAGCGAAGGCCATGCACAGGATCTCCTCCTGCAGCGTGGCCGCCCGACGCCCACCGGACGCCAGCGACGAGGAATAGTCGGGCGCGGGCAGCGCCTTACGGTCGAGCTTTCCGTTGCCGGTCAGCGGCAGCGTATCCAGGACCACCACCGCGGACGGCACCATGTGCTCCGGCAGCCGCTGTCCAGCGAACTCACGTACGGATGCCGGTAGATGGTCACGCGGCTCGTCGAGGTCCGTGGGAATGACGTAGGCGATGAGGCGCTTGTCGCCGGGGACGTCCTCGCGGGCGATGACCACCGCCTGGGCGACCTGCGGGTGTGCGCCGACCACGCCCTGTACTTCGCCGGGTTCGATACGGAAGCCGCGGATCTTGACCTGGTCATCGGCCCGGCCCAGGAAGACCACCTGACCATCCGCCGTCCACTTCGCCCGGTCACCCGTGCGATACATCCGCCGACCCGACTCGAACGGGTTCGCCACAAACCGCTCCGCCGTCAGGCCGACTCGTCGGATGTACCCGCGTGCCAGCCCCGCACCCGCGACATACAGCTCACCGGCAATGCCCGGTGCCACCGGCCTCAGGTGCTGGTCCAGGATGTAGAGACGGGTGTTGGCGATCGGGGTGCCGACCGGCACCACACCGGCGGCTGTCTGCTCGGCAGTCAGCCGGGTGGTCGCCACCCCGATCGTAGTCTCGGTCGGCCCGTAATGGTTGTAGACCTCCCGCTCACCGGCCACCGCGAGCAGCTCCCGCAGCCATGCCGGCGACGGAGCCTCACCACCCAGAACCAGTGACCCTGCCGGCAGCACAGCATCGAAACCACCGGCGGCGGAGAGCGCCGCCAGGTGCGAGGGCACAGCCTTGAAGTGGTCGATACGGTGCTCGGCAAGATACGCCGCAACAGCCTGCGGGTCGGTGACCGCACCCTCATCCAGAATGTGCAGCTCACCGCCGGTGGCGAGACTGGCGAACACCACCGTGTTCCCCAGATCCGTTGCCTGCGCCTGGAGCAGCGCGTACCGCGCGCCAGGCTTCCCAAAACCCACCCGGCCGGGGACGGAAGCCACATAGTTGGCCAGACCCCCGTGCGTCACCGCCACACCCTTGGGCTGACCCGTCGAACCCGACGTATAGATCACATACGCCAACGACTGCGCTTCAACACGGGTACCCGGGCGCTCTGTTGGGAGACCAGCCAGCTGCATCTGCACGAACGTGCCGTCGAGGGCAACCAGACGCGAACGCCCCGCCGGCAGATCATCCAAAAACTCCTCGGCAGTCAGCACCAGCGCGGCCCGGCTGTCCCGCAGCATGAACGCAACCCGCTCCGTCGGCTGCGCCGGATCGATCGGCAGATAACCCGCACCCGCCTTCCACACCCCCACAATCGCCGCGATCATGTCCACACCACGCGGCAGACACAACCCCACCAGGGATTCGGCACCCACACCCTGACCAATCAGATAATGCGCAATCCGGTTCGCCCGCACCTCCAACTCCGCAAACGACACCTCAACGCCCTCAGCGACAATCGCGACGGCATTCGGCGTACGGAGAGCCTGTGTCTCGAAGCGTTCGTGCATGAAGGCAGGTTCGACATCGGTGGCCGTGTCGTTCCATCCAACCAGCACCCGATGACGCTCCACCTCATCGACCGCCGGGATGCCGCTGAGGCGGGTCTGCGGGCTGTCGCCGAGGAGGTCGAGCACGCACACCCAGGACCGGGCGATCCGCTCGGCCCACTCCGCGTCGAACAGGTCGGCGGCGACCGTCACTGAGCCGCGCAGCCCGGCCGGGACGCCCTCGGCGTCGTACGTCTCCCCCACCATCACGTCGAGGTCGAACTTCGCCGCACGGGTTCCGGTGGACATTCCGCTGGTCCACACGACGGGTGTGGCCAGTGCGTCGAGACCGGCGCTGACGGTGTTCTGCTTCGTCAGGACGACCTGGAAGAGCGGGTGGCGGGCCATGGAGCGGGCCGGGGCCAGCTCCTCGACCAGCCGCTCGAACGGCACGTCCTGGTGCGCGAAGCCGGACAGGCCCGTCTCGCGCACCCGGGCGAGCAGTTCGGTGAAGGACGGATTGCCCGAGAGGTCCGTCCGAAGCACCTGTGTGCTGACGAAACACCCGACCAGGTCGTCAAGGGCCTCATCGCTGCGGCCAGCGTGTGCCGAGCCGATCGGGATGTCGGTGCCCGCGCCCAGCTTCGAGAGCAGGGTGGCCAGGGCGGCCTGGAGCACCATGAACATGGTCACGCCTTCGGCCCGCGCCAGCTCCGCGAGGCGCGCGTGCACTTCTGCGGGGACGTCAAGCGCAACGCTGTGCCCAAGGTGAGAGGCGACCGCCGGGCGGGGCCGGTCGAAGGGTAGCTCCAACTCTTGCGGAGAATCTGACAACGCCGCGCGCCAGTAGGCGAGTTGGCGGGTGATTACGCTGTCGGGATCGGCCTCGTCGCCGAGCAGCTTCCGCTGCCACAGTGCGTAGTCGGCGTACTGGACCGGCAGCGACGGCCATGCGGGGGCGCGACCCTCTACCCGCGCCGCGTAAGCCGTGGAGAAGTCCCGGGCCAGCGGTGCTCGTGACCAGCCGTCGCTGGCGATGTGGTGGACGAGGACGACAAGGACGCGCTCACCCTCTCGGGTCTCGAAGAGGGTGGCCCGGATCGGTACCTCGACGGAGAGGTCGAAGGCGTACTGCGCGACCTTGGCGACCGCCTCCTCCAGCTCCGTCGCGTCAACCTCGACAACCTCCACCCCCCATTCGAGTTCGTTCAGTTCGATGACCTTCTGGTACGGCTGTCCGTCCGCGACACCGAAGACGGTCCGCAGCACTTCGTGCCGCCCGATGACATCGCGCAGAGCCAGGTTCAGCGCCTGCTGGTCGAGCTCGCCGGCCAGGCGCAGGGCGATCGGGCTGTTGTATGTCGAGCTGGGTCCTTCCAGCTGGCTGATGAACCAGAGCCGTTGCTGGGCGAACGAGAGCGGGATGCATTCCGGGCGTTCGCCGGCGGTCAGCGCCAGCCGGGCCTGCCCAGCAACTGCCAGACCGGCCGCGAAACCCGCCACCGTCGGAGTGTCGAACAAGGAACGCAAAGGGACCTCGACTCCCAGCACCGTACGGATACGACTGATCAGGCGCACCGCGAGCAGAGAATGCCCGCCCAGAGCAAAGAAGTCATCACCCACACCCACCTCAGGAACCCCAAGAACCTGCGCGAACACCCCACACAACAGTTCCTCCTGAACCGTGACAGGGCCCCGCCCGCCACCGGTGACATACTCCGGGGCGGGCAGCGCCTTGCGGTCCAGCTTCCCGTTCACACTCAGCGGCAGACTGTCCAGGACCACGACCGCCGAGGGAACCATGTAGGCGGGCAGCCTGTCGCCGACGAACTCGGCGACTCGTGCCGCAAGGTCGGTTACGTCGCCGTCCGCAACGACATACGTGACCAGCCGCGGATCCCCCACGACATCCTCACGCACCACCACGACGGCCTGCCGCACACCCCGGCACCCGCCCACTACGGCTTGGACTTCGCCCAGCTCGATACGGAAGCCGCGGATCTTGACCTGCTCATCCGCCCGGCCCAGATACTCGACCTGACCATCCTGCGACCACCGCACCACATCACCCGTGCGATACAAACGACCACCACACGACGAGAACGGATCAGCGACAAACCGCTCCCCCGTCAGCTCCGGACGGCCCAAATAGCCGCGGGCCAGACCAGCGCCCGCAATGTAAAGCTCACCCGGAACACCCACCGGCACCGGAGACAGGAAGCCGTCCAGAACATACACACGAGCATTCGATATCGGCCGGCCGATCGGGACGGCGCCCTCCACGTCCGCACCCGCGTACCAGGCGGTGGAGTACACCGTGGCCTCGGTGGGACCATAAATGTTGGCAACCCGGGCCCCCGGGATGGCCGTGCGGATCCCGGCAACCGCATCCGCCGTCAGCGCCTCACCCGCCAGAACAACCGTACGAGGACGAGCCCGAATCTCACCCGCCGCCACCATCTGCGCAAACGCCGACGGCACACCACTCACGAGACTCACGTCGCCTACCGGCGAGTCCGCGTCGGCCAGCGCGAGGAGGTTGTTGACGACCTCGACACTGCCGCCCGACACCAGCGGGCCGAACAGCTCGAAGACCGAAACGTCGAAGTTGAAGGACGTCGACACCAGCACCCGCCGGAAATCTGCACCCCCGAACTCCGCCGCCGCCCAGCAAAGGAGACCCGCCACCGACCGGTGCTCCACTACGACACCCTTGGGGCGCCCCGTCGAACCCGACGTGTAGATGACGTATGCCGGATGCTCCGGCCGGATCACCACCCCCAGCGGACCACCCTCAAACCCAGCCGGCTCCACATCGTCCAGAACCACAACCCTCGCACCCGACTCCGGCACCGACGCCACAGCACCCACCGAAGTAAGAACCACCACCGGCTTGGCATCGCTGAGCATGTACGCAATCCGATCCGCCGGATACCCGGGATCAATCGGCAGATACGCACCCCCCGACTTCAACACCGCCAGCAGCGCCACCACCGTCTCAATGCCCCGCTCCAGACACACACCAACAAACGACTCCGGCCCCACCCCCAACGCCACCAGACGACGCGCCAACCGATTCGCACGGACATCCAACTCGGCATACGAAACACACTCACCACCCGACACCACCGCAACCACCTCCGGCGTGCGGGCCACCTGCGCCTCAAACAACCCCACCACCGTGGCATCACCCGGCAACTCAACCGCCGAATCGTTCCACTCACTCAGTACCTGCCGCAGCCCCGCCTCATCCAGCACCTGAACAGAACTGAGCGGCACATCCTCATCACGCTCGAGGGCCGACTCAAGCGCGGAAACCAGATTCCCAGTCGCCGTGCGCACGAACTCACCCACCATCTCGGGGTCGATCGGCGCCACTGCATGGACCGCCAGCGAGATCCTCTCGCCGTTGTCGTCGACCGAGACCATCAGCGGGTAGTTGGTGTGCTCCTCGAAAAAGACCCGCCGGATACCATCCAGTCGCTCATCACGAGCCTGGGGGGCCTCAGCCACCGACTTGCCGCGGTTGTGGCGGTAGTTGAACAGTGCGGTAAACAGCGGCGCGTCACCCGTGACCCCGCTGGCCTGCTGCGCCACGGTGAGCGGCGCGTGTTCGTGCTCCAGGAGCTCTGCCAGCTGACTGCGCATCGCGGACACAGCGGAGAGGACGCCGAGTTCGTTGGTGCGCACACGGACGGGCAGCGTATTCAGGAAGGGGCCCGGCACTCTGTCGGACCCCATACCGGCGTTCATGCGCCCGAACAGGACCGTGCCGAAGACCACGTCCTCGCGGCCGCTCACCGCCGCAAGGACTCGGGACCACGACAGGTGCAGCAACGTCGCCGGACTCGCGCCGAGGCGTCGGGAGATGTTGAGCAGGCGCGTGTGCAGTTCGTCGCCGAAGTCGACCCGAGCTCGTGTCGTGCCGGTACCGTCACCACGGACGTCGACCAGGCCGAAAGGGGTCGTCGGCTCGGTGACGTCACCGAGCAGCTCAGCGAAGTACCGTTCGTGCTCGCCCGCGGCCACTCCAGCGTGGGCCTGTGCGACAAAGTTACGGAAGGGAAGCGGCTCCGCCAGGGTGTCGTCGCGTCCGGTGAGGAACGCGTTGACCTCGGCGAGCATGATCTCGAGAGCGGTGTGGTCTTGAACCATGTGGTGGATCCGCACCAGCGCTAGCCACTGCTCGCCACCGGGGACACGGCCTGCGTGGATCCGGATCAGTGGTGCCCGCCCCAGGTCCATCGACCCGCCGGCGGCCTCGAGCAGCTGCTTCACCTGGTCGCCGCCCTCGGCATCCAGGGCGACTTCGGTGCAGGGCAGGATGGCATGGCGCCGCACCACCTGAACCGGCTCGCGCAGGCCCTCCCATACGATCGAGGTGCGGTAGATGTCATGTCGGTCCACGACGCTCTGCAGCGCCTGGGTGAACGCGTCGAGCCGCTCGCGGGCGTCGAACTCGACGACTGTCGGCATCACGTACGCGTCCTCGCCACCCTCCGCAAGGAGGTGGTGGAAGAGCAGTCCTTCCTGCAGCGGGGCCAGCGGATAGATGTCGGCGACGTTCGCAGCACCGCCCTCAACGGTGGTGACGATCGCCTCGATCTCAGCGGCTGTGAGGGCGATGAGCGGCAGCATCTGCGGGGTGATCGCGGTCGCTCCGGCCGGGATCAGGTTCGCCGGGACGGCCACCTGCGCGGAGCCCGCCGAGGCGGCGAGCCCGGCTGGAGTCGATGCGTCGAAGAGCGCCCTGATCGAGACCGAGACTCCTCGTGTACGAAGCAGTGCGACGAGGCGGATCGCGAGCAGCGAGTGGCCGCCGAGCCGGAAGAAGTCGTCGTCGACGCCGACCCCGTCGAGGCCCAGAACCTCGGCGAAGCCCGCGCACAGAATCTCTTCGCGGGCGTTGGATGGGCCCCGCCCGTTGCCGGTGACATACTCCGGGGCGGGCAGTGCCTTGCGGTCCAGCTTCCCGTTCACACTCAGCGGCAGACTGTCCAGGACCACGACCGCCGAGGGAACCATGTAGGCGGGCAGCCTGTCGCCGACGAACTCGGCGATACGCAAGGGAAGTCCGGCCGGCTCTGCTTCCTCGGCCGGGACGACGTAGGCGACCAGGCGTTTGTCACCCGGCACGTCTTCGCGGGCCACCACTACAGCCTGGGCGACCTGCGGATGGGCGGCCACTACGGCTTGGACTTCGCCCAGCTCGATACGGAAGCCGCGGATCTTGACCTGCTCATCCGCCCGGCCCAGATACTCGACCTGACCATCCTGCGACCACCGCACCACATCACCCGTGCGATACAAACGACCACCACACGACGAGAACGGATCAGCGACAAACCGCTCCCCCGTCAGCTCCGGACGGCCCAAATAGCCGCGGGCCAGACCAGCGCCCGCAATGTAAAGCTCACCCGGAACACCCACCGGCACCGGAGACAGGAAGCCGTCCAGAACATACACACGAGCATTCGATATCGGCCGGCCGATCGGGACGGCGCCCTCCACGTCCGCACCCGCGTCCGCACCCACATACCAACCCGTCGTGTAGACCGTGGCCTCGGTGGGACCATAAATGTTGGCAACCCGGGCCCCCGGGATGGCCGTGCGGATCCCGGCAACCGCATCCGCCGTCAGCGCCTCACCCGCCAGAACAACCGTACGAGGACGAGCCCGAATCTCACCCGCCGCCACCATCTGCGCAAACGCCGACGGCACACCACTCACGAGACTCACGTCGCCTACCGGCGAGTCCGCGTCGGCCAGCGCGAGGAGGTTGTTGACGACCTCGACACTGCCGCCCGACACCAGCGGGCCGAACAGCTCGAAGACCGAAACGTCGAAGTTGAAGGACGTCGACACCAGCACCCGCCGGAAATCTGCACCCCCGAACTCCGCCGCCGCCCAGCAAAGGAGACCCGCCACCGACCGGTGCTCCACTACGACACCCTTGGGGCGCCCCGTCGAACCCGACGTGTAGATGACGTATGCCGGATGCTCCGGCCGGATCACCACCCCCAGCGGACCACCCTCAAACCCAGCCGGCTCCACATCGTCCAGAACCACAACCCTCGCACCCGACTCCGGCACCGACGCCACAGCACCCACCGAAGTAAGAACCACCACCGGCTTGGCATCGCTGAGCATGTACGCAATCCGATCCGCCGGATACCCGGGATCAATCGGCAGATACGCACCCCCCGACTTCAACACCGCCAGCAGCGCCACCACCGTCTCAATGCCCCGCTCCAGACACACACCAACAAACGACTCCGGCCCCACCCCCAACGCCACCAGACGACGCGCCAACCGATTCGCACGGACATCCAACTCGGCATACGAAACACACTCACCACCCGACACCACCGCAACCACCTCCGGCGTGCGGGCCACCTGCGCCTCAAACAACCCCACCACCGTGGCATCACCCGGCAACTCAACCGCCGAATCGTTCCACTCACTCAGTACCTGCCGCAGCCCCGCCTCATCCAGCACCTGAACAGAACTGAGCGGCACATCCTCATCACGCTCGAGGGCCGACTCAAGCGCGGAAACCAGATTCCCAGTCGCCGTGCGCACGAACTCACCCACCATCTCGGGGTCGATCGGCGCCACTGCATCCACAGCCAGCGTGAAGAGGTCACCGTTGTCGTTGACGGAGACCATCAGTGGGAAGTTGGTGCGCTCCCGTGTGAAGACGGCTCGCATGCCGTCCATGCCCTCGTGGCTCCGCTTGTCCGCGCGCTCCTCGGCGCTGCGGCCTGGGTTGTGCCGGAAATTGAACAGGGCGGTGAACAGCGGGGTGTTACCGGTGACGCCGCTGGCGCGCTGCGCCACGACGAGCGGCGCGTGTTCGTGCTCCAGGAGCTCTGCCAGTTGATCGCGCATCGCGGAGACGGCCGCACGGACTCCGGCGGCGTCCGTGCAGACGCGTACGGGCAGGGTGTTCATGTACGGGCCGGGGACCTGGTCGGCGCCCTCGCCCGCGTTCATGCGGCCGAACAGCACAGTGCCGAAGACCACGTCCTCGCGGCCGCTCACCGCCGCAAGGACTCGGGACCATGCAACGTGCATGACTGTCGCGGGGCTGGCACCGAGGCGCCGGGAGACCTCCCGAAGCCGCAGGGTCAACTCCGTGTCGAACGGGACCACTTCACGTACGGCTCCGGTGCCGTCGCCGCGCACGTCCGCAACGCCGAACGGTGCGGTGGGTTCGGTGACGTCGCCGAGCAGGCCGGCGAAGTACCGCTCGTGCTCGGAGCGTGCGACGGCGCCGCGCGTCTGGGCGACGAAGTTGCGGAAGGGGAGCGGCCTCGCCAGCTCCCGGCCGCGCCCCGCGAGAATCGTCTGCACTTCCTGGAAAACGATCTCCAGGGCCGTGTGGTCTCGGACCACGTGGTGCGCCCGCAACAGGCCCAGCCACCGGTCGGTGTCGGGGATTTGCGCGGCGTGCATCCGAATGAGCGGAGCCTCGCCAAGGTCCATGCGTAGGCCGCCGGCCGCGAGCAGTTGCTCCGTCGGGTCGCCACCCTCAGGGTCGAGGGTGACTTCGGTGACGGGGAGGGTGGCCTGGCGCCAGACGACCTGGACCGGCTCGCGCAGGCCCTCCCACACGATGGACGTGCGGTAGATGTCGTGGCGGTCCACGACCTGCTGAAGGGCGTCCGCGAAGGCATCGAGCCTGTCGCGGGCGTCGAACTCGAGCATGGTCGGCATGACGTACGCGTCATCCCCGCCGTCCGCGAGCAGGTGGTGGAAGAGCAGCCCTTCCTGCAGCGGGGCCAACGGATAGACGTCCGCGACGTTCGCAGCGCCACCGTCAACAGTGGCGACGACCGTCGCCAGCTCCTCGGTGGTCAGGTCGACCAACGGCAGCATCTCGGGGGTGATCGCGGTCGCTCCGGCCGGGATCAGGTTCGCCGGGACGGCCACCTGCGCGGAGCCCGCCGAGGCGGCCAGGCCGGCCGGGGTCGGGGTCTGGAAGAAGGAGCGGACCGATACGGAGACGCTGCGTTTTTGGAGAAGTGCGACGAGACGGATCGCCAGAAGCGACTGGCCACCGAGCTCGAAGAAATTGTCGTCCATGCCGACGCTCTCCAGGCCCAGGACCTCGGCGAAGGCTCCGCACACGGTCTCTTCGCGGGCGTTGGACGGGCCACGTCCGACCGTGACGGCGAATTCATGGGCCGGCAGAGCCTCGCGGTCCAGTTTGCCGTTGGCGTTCAATGGCAGGGCGTCGAGGACGATGACCGCCGAGGGGACCATGTACTCGGGCAGGCTCAGGGCGACGAACTCAGGTACGGAGATGGTCAGTTCGCCCGTGATGACGACGTACGCGATGAGGCGACGGTCACCCGGGCTGTTCTCCTGTACAACGACGGCTGCCTGCGCAACCTGCGGGTGGGCCGTAACGGCGGCTTGGACTTCACCCGGTTCGATGCGGAATCCGCGGACCTTCACCTGATCGTCTGCCCGGCCGAGGAAGACCAGCTGACCGTCCGCCGTCCACTTCACACGGTCGCCCGAGCGGTACATCCGCTCACCCAACGCGGAAAACGGTGAAGCAACGAAACGCTCCGCAGTCAGACCCGCACGGTTCACATACCCCCGGGCCACACCAGCACCCGACACATACAACTCACCGGCCACACCCACCGCCACCGGCTGCAGGAACTCATCCAGCACAAAAACACAAGCATTGGCGACCGGCCCACCAACCACCACACCGACAGACGAAGCCAGCCGGGCAATCGCCGTATCGACCGTCGCCTCCGTCGGGCCATAGAAGTTGAACCCCTCCACACCCTCCAGCACACGCAACCGCTCCCACAGACCGGCCGGGACCGCCTCACCACCCACCCCGATACGCGAAGGACACACAGGCCCCTCAAAGAGACCCTCATCCACCAGAACCTGCAGATACGACGGAGTGACCTCAGCAAAATCAATACGCGACGCCCGCATCCACCCGACCAGAAGACCCGCATCCAGCCACGTCTGCGCATCCACCACATGCAGCTCATGCCCCACAAACAGAGCCGACAGCTGATTCCACGACGCATCAAAAGACACCGACGTAGTCAACGCCACCCGCAACCGGCCACCACCCCCGGCAAACACCGTCCGAGCGTGCCCCTCACACAAACTCACCACACCCCGATGAGCCACCACCACACCCTTGGGCCGACCCGTCGACCCCGACGTATACATCACATACGCCGCATGCTCCGGAAGGATCGTCACGTCCGGGGCAGCATCGTCTAGCCCCGCCAGCGCCGCCACAGTCTCCGCTTCGTCGAGCATCACCACGGCCGCTTCAGTCGCGGGCAGCACTCCGGCCGTCCCGGTCGAGGCGATTACCGCCGCCGGGGCCGCGTCCTCGACCATGTAGGCGATGCGGTCGGCCGGGTAGGCCGGGTCCATGGGCAGGTAGGCGCCGCCGGACTTGAGGACGGCAAGGATCGCGACGATCAGATCCGCACCGCGTTCCAGGCACACGCCGACCACCGACTCGGGACGCACGCCCTGCGCGGCGAGGTGGCGGGCCAGGCGGTTGGCGCGGGCGTCCAATTCCGCGTACGTGACGGCAGCGCCGCCCGCGACGATGGCCACGGCGTCCGGCGTACGAGCCACCTGTGCCGCGAACAACTCCGGGAGCGACCCGGCCGACAGGTCGGCATTGGTCTCGTTCCATTCGGTCAACACCCGGTGGCGCTCGGCTTCGTCGAGGACCTGGATCGCACTCAGCCGGGACTGCGGGTCGAGGACCAGCAGCTCGATTGCCTGAGCCCAGCGTGCCACGATCCGCTCGGCCGTCGCGACGTCGAAGAGGTCCGCGGAGGCGACGACCGAACCGCGCAGGCCCGCAGGGGCGCCGTGAACGTCGAAGACCTCGGTGACCGTCGCGTCCAGGTCGAACTTCGCGGCGGACTCGCTGGTCGTCGGGCCTTGGTTCGAAGCGGCCTCGGCGGGGGCCGGTGCCTGCTGCGCAGCAAGGTCAGCGGAGGTGCCCTTAGTACCGGTGCTTGGGAGGTCGAGGACGGCCTGGTCGATGTTCTGCACCTTGAGCATGACCTGGAACAGGGGGTGCCGGGCCAGTGAGCGGGCCGGAGCCAGTTCCTCAACCAGTTTATCGAACGGCACCTCTTGGTGCTCGAACGCCGCCCAATCGGTCTGCCTCACCCGTGCGAGAAGCTCGGTGAAGGTCGGGTCGCCCGACACGTCCGTACGCAGGACAAGCGAGTTGATGAAGAAGCCGACGAGGTCGTCCAAGGCGACGTCCGTACGTCCGGCCACGGTCGTGCCGATCGGAATATCGGTGCCTGCGCCTAGACGGGAGAGCACAGCCACGAGAGCGGCCTGCAGCACCATGAAGGGGGTCACGCTTTCGGCCTTGGCCAGCTCAGCGAGGCGCGCGTGCACCTTTGCGGGCACGACCAGCGGCACCTTGTAGCCGCGGTGAGAGGGTTCAGCCGGCCGGGAACGATCAGCGGGGAGCTCAAGCTCCTCGGGACTGTCGTTCAGCACCCCGCGCCAGTGCGCCACCTGCGTGGCCATCATGCTTTCGGGGTCGAATTCGTCGCCGAGCAGCTCGCGCTGCCAGAGCGTGTAGTCGGCGTACTGGACCGGCAGCGGTTCCCACGAAGGGGCCCTGCCCTCGCTGCGCTCCGCATACGCGGCCGACAGGTCGCGGGCCATCGGGCGCTTGGACCAGCCGTCACTCGCAATGTGGTGGGTCACCAGGACGAGCACCTGCTCGTCAGGGCCAGTGGTGAACAACGAGGCCCGTATAGGTATCTCGGTCGACAGGTCGAAGGTGTGGGCGAGTACACCGGCGATCACATCATCGAGCTCGGCCGGAGCGACCTCGACCACCGCGAGCGACCAGTCCAGTTCGTCTGGCTTCAGAATGTGCTGATAAGGCTCGCCGTCCGTGACCCGGTAGACCGTGCGCAGGACCTCATGGCGGCCGATCACGTCACGCAGGGCTGCACCGAGTGCGGCGCCGTCAGTGTCGCTTGAAAGACGCAGCACGACCGGAATGTTGTAAGTGGAGCTCGGCCCCTCGGACTGGCTGATGAACCACAGCCGACGCTGGGCGTATGACAACGGAATCATCAGGACTCCTCCTGGTTACGCATCGGCCGCAACGCCGGCCTTGCTGTTTTCTGGTGGGCAAGTTGTTGTGCGAGTGCCGCCACAGTCGATGCCTCGAGGAGAACCCGAAGCGGAACCTCTACGCTCAGATCGGCGCGGATCTTGCTGACAAGGCGGACAGCGAGCAAGGAGTGACCACCGAGGACGAAGAAGTCGTCATCGACGCCGACTTCGGGCAAACCAAGGAGTTCGGCGAAGGCTGCGCAGAGGAGTTCTTCTTGGTGGTTGGCCGGTCCGCGCCCGGCCCTGACGGTTCCCGTGGCGTCGGGGGCCGGGAGGGCCGTGCGGTCGAGCTTTCCGTTGGCGGTCAGTGGGAGGGCGTCCAGGACGACGACCGCCGACGGAATCATGTGCCCGGGCAAGCGTTGGCCGGCGAACGTGCGGACCGATTCAGGCAGGTCCGAGTCCACATCATCGTCTTGTGCGGGGACGATGTAGGCGACCAGGCGGGTGTCTCCCGGGGTGTCCTCGCGGGCGATGACCGCTGCCTGGGCAACCTCACGGTGAGCGGCCACAACGGCCTGGACCTCACCTGGTTCGATCCGGAAACCATGGATCTTGACTTGCTCATCCGCCCGGCCCAGATACTCCAGGAGCCCGCCGGCAGTCCAACGGGCCACATCCCCCGTCCGGTACATCCGCCCACCCGGCTCGAAGGGATTCGCGGTAAAGCGTTCCGCCGTCAGACCCGGACGCCTCACATAACCCCGGGCCAGCTGAGCGCCCGCAACATACAGCTCACCCGCAACACCCGGTGCCACCGGCTGAAGATACGCATCGAGTACATACAGGCGGGTATTGGCAATCGGACGCCCCACCGGCACCGACTCACCGACCTCTACACCAGCTGAGATTTCAAAGACACAGCAGCCCACCACCGCTTCTGTCGGACCGTACTCATTGACGATCACCGAACCGGGAGACCGCTCAAGCCAGTCACGGACCGTGCTGCCCGCCAGCGCCTCACCACCCACCACCCACGTACGAGCCGAAACGGCAGCCTCTTCCCGCGTCAGCAACTCCGCCAACAGCGGAAGATGCGCCGGGACCACCTTGACCAGACCGAACTCACCCGTATCCCTGATCAGTTCAGCCAGCCCCTCCGCACCACCCACCTCGCTGCACACCACCGCAAAACCCGAAACAAGAGGCACCAACACACTGGTCACCGTCAAATCGAAAGCAAGCGAAGAATGCAGCGGAGCACCCCCACCCCCACCCCTCATCCCATACGCCCCCGCAGCCCAGATCACATAATTCGCAAGCCCCCCATGCGTGACCGCGACACCCTTAGGCCGCCCCGTCGAACCCGACGTATAAATGACATAAGCAAGAGACTCAGGACCGACCACCACACCCGGCGCCTCGACAGACACCGCCGCCAACTGCATCCGCACCAGCGAACTATCCAGCGCCACAAACCGGTTCCGACCAGCCGGAAGATCATCCAAAATCTCCTCGGTCGTCAACGTCAACACCGCACCACTATCGGCGAGCATGAACCCGATCCGCTCCGCCGGATACTCCGGATCCACCGGCAGATAACCAGCCCCCGCCTTCCACACCGCAAGGATCGCCACCACCGACTCAACCCCACGCGGCAGACACAACCCCACCACCGACTCCACACCCACACCCTGACCCACCAAATACCCAGCCAGACGATTCGCCCGCACATCCAACTCCGCAAACGAAACCGACACACCACCCCCAACCACCGCCGCCACACCCGGCGACCGCCCCACCTGCGCCGCAAACAACCCCGGCACCAACACCGACCCAAGATCAACAGCCGTGTCGTTCCAATCCACAACCACCTGCCGACGCTCCGCAACACCCAGCACCTCAAGAGTGCTCAGCCGGATCTGCGGATCGGTGACGAGCAGTCCTAGGACGCGAACGAGGCGCTCGCCTACTCCGCTGACGGTGTCCCGGTCGAAGAGGTCGGCCGCTGCGACTACCGAACCGCACACCCCGGCCGGGGCACCCTGCTCGTCGAAGGCCTCGGATACCCGGACCTCCAGATCGAACTTGGCCGCCGTCTTCGTGACGACGGTGCTCCCTGCTTGCACGCCGGGGAGGTCGAGTACGGCCTCGGCGTTGTTCTGGAGGTCCAACTGCACCTGGAAGAGTGGGTGTCGGGCCATGGAGCGAGCCGGCGCTAGTTCCTCGACCAGCCGCTCGAAGGGCACCTCCTGGTGCGCCAGAGCCGACAGACTCCTCTCCCGCACCCGGGCAAGGACTTCACGGAAGGTCGGATCGCCCGACAGATCCGTACGCACCACCAGGGTGTTGATGAAGAACCCGACCAGATCATCCAGTGCCTCATCCGTACGGCCGGCATTCGCCGAACCGATCGGAATATCCGTCCCCGCACCCAGACGCGACAACAGCATCGCCAGCGCGGCCTGCAAAACCATGAAGACGGTCACCCCCTCGGACCGGGCCACCTCCACCAGCCGCGCATGCACCTCAGCCGGAACAATGAGCGGAACACGATGCCCAAGGTGAGAGGCGACCGCCGGGCGGGGCCGGTCGAAGGGTAGCTCCAACTCTTGCGGAGAATCTGACAACGCCGCGCGCCAGTAGGCGAGTTGGCGGGTGATTACGCTGTCGGGATCGGCCTCGTCGCCGAGCAGCTTCCGCTGCCACAGTGCGTAGTCGGCGTACTGGACCGGCAGCGACGGCCATGCGGGGGCGCGACCCTCTACCCGCGCCGCGTAAGCCGTGGAGAAGTCCCGGGCCAGCGGTGCTCGTGACCAGCCGTCGCTGGCGATGTGGTGGACGAGGACGACAAGGACGCGCTCACCCTCTCGGGTCTCGAAGAGGGTGGCCCGGATCGGTACCTCGACGGAGAGGTCGAAGGCGTACTGCGCGACCTTGGCGACCGCCTCCTCCAGCTCCGTCGCGTCAACCTCGACAACCTCCACCCCCCATTCGAGTTCGTTCAGTTCGATGACCTTCTGGTACGGCTGTCCGTCCGCGACACCGAAGACGGTCCGCAGCACTTCGTGCCGCCCGATGACATCGCGCAGAGCCAGGTTCAGCGCCTGCTGGTCGAGCTCGCCGGCCAGGCGCAGGGCGATCGGGCTGTTGTATGTCGAGCTGGGTCCTTCCAGCTGGCTGATGAACCAGAGCCGTTGCTGGGCGAACGAGAGCGGGATGCATTCCGGGCGTTCGCCGGCGGTCAGCGCCAGCCGGGCCTGCCCAGCAACTGCCAGACCGGCCGCGAAACCCGCCACCGTCGGAGTGTCGAACAAGGAACGCAAAGGGACCTCGACTCCCAGCACCGTACGGATACGACTGATCAGGCGCACCGCGAGCAGAGAATGCCCGCCCAGAGCAAAGAAGTCATCACCCACACCCACCTCAGGAACCCCAAGAACCTGCGCGAACACCCCACACAACAGTTCCTCCTGAACCGTGACAGGGCCCCGCCCGCCACCGGTGACATACTCCGGGGCGGGCAGCGCCTTGCGGTCCAGCTTCCCGTTCACACTCAGCGGCAGACTGTCCAGGACCACGACCGCCGAGGGAACCATGTAGGCGGGCAGCCTGTCGCCGACGAACTCGGCGACTCGTGCCGCAAGGTCGGTTACGTCGCCGTCCGCAACGACATACGTGACCAGCCGCGGATCCCCCACGACATCCTCACGCACCACCACGACGGCCTGCCGCACACCCCGGCACCCGCCCACTACGGCTTGGACTTCGCCCAGCTCGATACGGAAGCCGCGGATCTTGACCTGCTCATCCGCCCGGCCCAGATACTCGACCTGACCATCCTGCGACCACCGCACCACATCACCCGTGCGATACAAACGACCACCACACGACGAGAACGGATCAGCGACAAACCGCTCCCCCGTCAGCTCCGGACGGCCCAAATAGCCGCGGGCCAGACCAGCGCCCGCAATGTAAAGCTCACCCGGAACACCCACCGGCACCGGAGACAGGAAGCCGTCCAGAACATACACACGAGCATTCGATATCGGCCGGCCGATCGGGACGGCGCCCTCCACGTCCGCACCCGCGTACCAGGCGGTGGAGTACACCGTGGCCTCGGTGGGACCATAAATGTTGGCAACCCGGGCCCCCGGGATGGCCGTGCGGATCCCGGCAACCGCATCCGCCGTCAGCGCCTCACCCGCCAGAACAACCGTACGAGGACGAGCCCGAATCTCACCCGCCGCCACCATCTGCGCAAACGCCGACGGCACACCACTCACGAGACTCACGTCGCCTACCGGCGAGTCCGCGTCGGCCAGCGCGAGGAGGTTGTTGACGACCTCGACACTGCCGCCCGACACCAGCGGGCCGAACAGCTCGAAGACCGAAACGTCGAAGTTGAAGGACGTCGACACCAGCACCCGCCGGAAATCTGCACCCCCGAACTCCGCCGCCGCCCAGCAAAGGAGACCCGCCACCGACCGGTGCTCCACTACGACACCCTTGGGGCGCCCCGTCGAACCCGACGTGTAGATGACGTATGCCGGATGCTCCGGCCGGATCACCACCCCCAGCGGACCACCCTCAAACCCAGCCGGCTCCACATCGTCCAGAACCACAACCCTCGCACCCGACTCCGGCACCGACGCCACAGCACCCACCGAAGTAAGAACCACCACCGGCTTGGCATCGCTGAGCATGTACGCAATCCGATCCGCCGGATACCCGGGATCAATCGGCAGATACGCACCCCCCGACTTCAACACCGCCAGCAGCGCCACCACCGTCTCAATGCCCCGCTCCAGACACACACCAACAAACGACTCCGGCCCCACCCCCAACGCCACCAGACGACGCGCCAACCGATTCGCACGGACATCCAACTCGGCATACGAAACACACTCACCACCCGACACCACCGCAACCACCTCCGGCGTGCGGGCCACCTGCGCCTCAAACAACCCCACCACCGTGGCATCACCCGGCAACTCAACCGCCGAATCGTTCCACTCACTCAGTACCTGCCGCAGCCCCGCCTCATCCAGCACCTGAACAGAACTGAGCGGCACATCCTCATCACGCTCGAGGGCCGACTCAAGCGCGGAAACCAGATTCCCAGTCGCCGTGCGCACGAACTCACCCACCATCTCGGGGTCGATCGGCGCCACTGCATCCACAGCGACCCAGAGGCTGTCGCCGTCGTCGTCGACTGACACGAGCAGTGGGTAGTTGGTGCGCTCACGCGAGAAGACTGTCCTGATGCCGTCGAGCCGCTCGTCGCGCGTCACCGGCACCTCTGCCGTACCGCCCCCGCCGTTGTGGCGGTAATTGAACAGGGCCGTGAACAGCGGTGCGCTGTTCGACATCCCGCTGGCCTGCTGCGCTACCGTGAGTGGCGCGTGCTCATGCTCCAGAAGCTCCGCCAGTTGTTCTCGCATCGCGGTGACCGCTGCGAGGACTCCTGTTCGGTCCGTACGGACGCGGACCGGAAGCGTGTTGAGGAAGGGGCCCGGTACTCTGCCCGCGCCCGCGTTCATGCGGCCGAACAGCACAGTGCCGAAGACCACGTCCTCGCGGCCGCTCACCGCCGCAAGGACTCGGGACCACGACAGGTGCAGCAACGTCGCCGGACTCGCACCGAGGCGTCGGGAGATTGTCCGGAGCCTTGTCGTCAGATCGTCCCCGAAGGGCACAACTTGGCGCACCGATCCCGCACCGTCGCCACGTACATCCGCAATGCCGAAAGCGGCTGTCGGTGCGGTGACATCGCCGAGGAGAGCGGCGAAGTAGCGCTCGTGCTCCAAGCGGTCGGCACTGTCGCGCACCTGAGCGACGAAGGTACGGAACGGCAGGGGCTCCACCAGCTCTGTGCCCCGTCCTTCGAGGAAGGCCCGCACTTCCGCCATGAGTACTTCGACAGCTGTGTGGTCACGCACCATGTGGTGCACCCGTACCAGGGCCAGCCACTGGTGCGGACCGGGGACGCGGCTCGCGTGAATCCGGATCAGCGGCGCCTCGCGGAGGTCCATCGTCGAGCCGCCAGCCGCTACCAGGTCGGCGATTGCGTCGGTGCTCCTGTCATCGAGGGTGACTTCGGTGACGGGGAGGGTGGCCTGGCGCCAGACGACCTGGACCGGCTCGCGCAGGCCCTCCCACACGATGGACGTGCGGAAGATGTCGTGGCGGTCCAGGACGTGCTGCAGTGCGCCGAGGAAGGCGTCGAGCCGCTCGCGCGAGGCGAATTCGACGACCGTCGGCAGGACATACGCGTCATCCCCGCCGTCCGCGAGCAGGTGGTGGAAGAGCAGCCCTTCCTGCAGCGGGGCCAACGGATAGACGTCCGCGACGTTCGCAGCGCCACCGTCAACAGTGGCGACGACCGTCGCCAGCTCCTCGGTGGTCAGGTCGACCAACGGCAGCATCTCGGGGGTGATCGCGGTCGCTCCGGCCGGGATCAGGTTCGCCGGGACGGCCACCTGCGCGGAGCCCGCCGAGGCGGCGAGTCCCGCCGGAGTCGGTGTCTGGAACAGGGCCCGCACCGACACCGTGACACCGTGCTCTCGCAGGATCTCAACGAGGCGGATCGCGAGCAGCGAGTGGCCGCCGAGCCGGAAGAAGTCGTCGTCTACGCCGACCCCGTCGAGGCCCAGAACCTCGCCGAAACCCGCGCACAGAATTTCCTCACGGACACTGGACGGGCCCCGGTCGGCGCCGAACGTGTACTCGGGCGCGGGAAGTGCCTTACGGTCGAGCTTTCCGTTGCCGGTCAGCGGCAGCGCGTCCAGGACCACCACCGCGGACGGCACCATGTGCTCCGGCAGCCGCTGTCCAGCGAACTCACGTACGGATGCCGGTAGATGGTCACGCGGCTCGTCGATGTCCGTCGGAACGGCGTACGCCACGAGCCGCTTGTCGCCCGGGACGTCCTCGCGGGCGATGACCACCGCCTGGGCGACCTGCGGGTGTGCGCCGACCACGCCCTGTACTTCGCCGGGTTCGATACGGAAGCCGCGGATCTTGACCTGGTCATCGGCCCGGCCCAGGAAGACCACCTGACCATCCGCCGTCCACTTCGCCCGGTCACCCGTGCGATACATCCGCCGACCCGACTCGAACGGGTTCGCCACAAACCGCTCCGCCGTCAGGCCGACTCGTCGGATGTACCCGCGTGCCAGCCCCGCACCCGCGACATACAGGTCCGCGACCACCCCGGCCGGCACCGGCTGAAGGAAGGTGTCCAGCACATAGAGACGGGTGTTGGCGATCGGGGTGCCGACCGGCACCACACCGGCGGCTGTCTGCTCGGCAGTCAGCCGGGTGGTCGCCACCCCGATCGTAGTCTCGGTCGGCCCGTAATGGTTGTAGACCTCCCGCTCACCGGCCACCGCGAGCAGCTCCCGCAGCCATGCCGGCGACGGAGCCTCACCACCCAGAACCAGTGACCCTGCCGGCAGCACAGCATCGAAACCACCGGCGGCGGAGAGCGCCGCCAGGTGCGAGGGCACAGCCTTGAAGTGGTCGATACGGTGCTCGGCAAGATACGCCGCAACAGCCTGCGGGTCGGTGACCGCACCCTCATCCAGAATGTGCAGCTCACCGCCGGTGGCGAGACTGGCGAACACCACCGTGTTCCCCAGATCCGTTGCCTGCGCCTGGAGCAGCGCGTACCGCGCGCCAGGCTTCCCAAAACCCACCCGGCCGGGGACGGAAGCCACATAGTTGGCCAGACCCCCGTGCGTCACCGCCACACCCTTGGGCTGACCCGTCGAACCCGACGTATAGATCACATACGCCAACGACTGCGCTTCAACACGGGTACCCGGGCGCTCTGTTGGGAGACCAGCCAGCTGCATCTGCACGAACGTGCCGTCGAGGGCAACCAGACGCGAACGCCCCGCCGGCAGATCATCCAAAAACTCCTCGGCAGTCAGCACCAGCGCGGCCCGGCTGTCCCGCAGCATGAACGCAACCCGCTCCGTCGGCTGCGCCGGATCGATCGGCAGATAACCCGCACCCGCCTTCCACACCCCCACAATCGCCGCGATCATGTCCACACCACGCGGCAGACACAACCCCACCAGGGATTCGGCACCCACACCCTGACCAATCAGATAATGCGCAATCCGGTTCGCCCGCACCTCCAACTCCCGGTAGGTCAGCGCCGTGTTCGCGCTGACGACCGCAGAGGCCATGGGAGTGCAGTCCGCCCACTCTTCGAACGTGGCGTGCACCAGCGGAAGTGGTCCGTCACTCGCCGTGTCGTTCCAGTCGGTCAGCACCTGGCGGCACTCAACCTCATCGAGAATTCGGATCGCGCTGAGCGCGCGGCTTGGACCGGCGGTCGCCTGGTCGATGACCTTCGCGAACCTTGCCGCGAGGCGCTCGACCGACGCCACGTTGAACAGGTCGGCCGCCGCCGTCACGGATCCGCGCAGACCCGCCGGAGCGCCCGTATCGTCGAAGAGCTCGCGGACAGAGACATCGAGGTCGAACTTGGCCGCCCGGCTACCTGCCTCCCGGCCTTCGGCCGGACTCCGGGAAGGGTCGACGACGATTCGCTGGTTGTTCTGGACCGTCAGCATGACCTGAAACAAGGGATGCCGGGCCAGGGAGCGGGCCGGTGCGAGGTCTTCGACGAGCTTCTCGAAGGGCACGTCCTGGTGCTTGAAGGCTGCCAGTCCGGTCCTTCGCACTTGGGCGAGCACTTCGCGGAACGTGGGGTCGCCCGACAGGTCAGTACGCAGCACCAGCGTGTTGATAAAGAAGCCAACCAAGTCGTCAAGGGCTTCGTCGGTGCGTCCCGCCACGGCTGTGCCGACGGGGATGTCGGTGCCTGCGCCGAGCCGCGACAGCAAAGTGGCCAGGGCGGTCTGCAGGACCATGAACGTCGTCACGCGCTCGGCCCGGGCCACCGCAGCGAGTCGAGCGTGCACTTCAGCGGGAATGTTAAGCGGGACAATGTGGCCGCGGTGCGAGGCCACGGGCGGCCGCGGCCGGTCGACTGGGAGCTCCAGCTCTTCCGGTACGTCAGCCAAAGCCTCACGCCAATAAGCAGTCTGACGGGACATCACGCTGTCAGGATCGGTTTCGTCACCGAGGAGCTGGCGTTGCCAGAGCGCGTAGTCGGCGTACTGGACCGGCAGCGGTTCCCAGGAGGGGGCCCGTCGTTGTACGCGCGCCTCGTACGCGGTCGTGAGGTCGCGGGCCAGAGGTCCCTCTGACCAGCCGTCGCTCGCGATGTGGTGCATGACGACGACGAGGACGCACTCATCGGTGCCGGCCTCGAAGAGCCACGCCTTGATGGGCAGTTCGGCGGCGAGGTCGAACGCGTACCGGCTAGCCTTGTCGACTGCCCCGTTCAGCTCCGCCACGGCGATCTCGGTGACTTGCAGTTCCCACTCGAGCTCGTCGAACCCCAGGATTCGTTGGCACGGCTCACCGTCCGTGACCTCGAAGACCGTACGCAGTACTTCGTGGCGCCCGATAACATCCCGCAGGGCCGCGCCGAGCGCGTCGCGCTGCACGTCGCCCGGAAGCCGCAGTACGACCGGAACGTTGTAGGTCGAACTCGGGCCTTCCAACTGGCTGATGAACCACAGCCGACGCTGGGCGTATGACAACGGAATCATCAGGACTCCTCCTGGTTACGCATCGGCTGCAACGCCGGCCGGGTTGACTTCACGTTTCCGAGCTGCGTGGCGAGCCCGGCCACCGTCGGTGCGTCGAACACCGCCGCGATCTCGACCTCTGCGCCGAGCACCGTTCTAATGCGGTTGACCAGACGCACTGCTAGCAGTGAGTGGCCGCCGAGGGCGAAGAAGTCGTCATCGACCCCCACTTCCGGGAGGCCAAGGACGTGGGCGAACACTGCGCACAGAACTTCTTCTTCGTGGCTCTCTGGGCTTCTATCGGAGGCCGCCGCCTGGGCGTAGTCCGGGGCAGGGAGGGCCTTGCGGTCGAGCTTTCCGTTAGCGGTCAGCGGAAGGGCGTCGAGAACCACGACAGCCGCGGGCACCATATACTCCGGCAGACGCTGTGCCGCTGACTCCCGTACCGTACGCGGTAGTCCTTTATCGGCTTCGTCGTCTTGTGCGGGGACGATGTAGGCGACCAGGCGGGTGTCTCCCGGGGTGTCCTCGCGGGCGATGACCGCTGCCTGGGCAACCTCACGGTGAGCGGCCACAACGGCCTGGACCTCACCTGGTTCGATCCGGAAACCATGGATCTTGACTTGCTCATCCGCCCGGCCCAGATACTCCAGGAGCCCGCCGGCAGTCCAACGGGCCACATCCCCCGTCCGGTACATCCGCCCACCCGGCTCGAAGGGATTCGCGGTAAAGCGTTCCGCCGTCAGACCCGGACGCCTCACATAACCCCGGGCCAGCTGAGCGCCCGCAACATACAGCTCACCCGCAACACCCGGTGCCACCGGCTGAAGATACGCATCGAGTACATACAGGCGGGTATTGGCAATCGGACGCCCCACCGGCACCGACTCACCGACCTCTACACCAGCTGAGATTTCAAAGACACAGCAGCCCACCACCGCTTCTGTCGGACCGTACTCATTGACGATCACCGAACCGGGAGACCGCTCAAGCCAGTCACGGACCGTGCTGCCCGCCAGCGCCTCACCACCCACCACCCACGTACGAGCCGAAACGGCAGCCTCTTCCCGCGTCAGCAACTCCGCCAACAGCGGAAGATGCGCCGGGACCACCTTGACCAGACCGAACTCACCCGTATCCCCGATCAGTTCAGCCAGCCCCTCCGCACCACCCACCTCGCTGCACACCACCGCAAAACCCGAAACAAGAGGCACCAACACACTGGTCACCGTCAAATCGAAAGCAAGCGAAGAATGCAGCGGAGCACCCCCACCCCCACCCCTCATCCCATACGCCCCCGCAGCCCAGATCACATAATTCGCAAGCCCCCCATGCGTGACCGCGACACCCTTAGGCCGCCCCGTCGAACCCGACGTATAAATGACATAAGCAAGAGACTCAGGACCGACCACCACACCCGGCGCCTCGACAGACGCCGCCGCCAACTGCATCCGCACCAGCGAACTATCCAGCGCCACAAACCGGTTCCGACCAGCCGGAAGATCATCCAAAATCTCCTCGGTCGTCAACGTCAACACCGCACCACTATCGGCGAGCATGAACCCGATCCGCTCCGCCGGATACTCCGGATCCACCGGCAGATAACCAGCCCCCGCCTTCCACACCGCAAGGATCGCCACCACCGACTCAACCCCACGCGGCAGACACAACCCCACCACCGACTCCACACCCACACCCTGACCCACCAAATACCCAGCCAGACGATTCGCCCGCACATCCAACTCCGCAAACGAAACCGACACACCACCCCCAACCACCGCCGCCACACCCGGCGACCGCCCCACCTGCGCCGCAAACAACCCCGGCACCAACACCGACCCAAGATCAACAGCCGTGTCGTTCCAATCCACAACCACCTGCCGACGCTCACCCATACTCAAGACGTCCAGCGCGCTCAAGTGCATGCTGGGGTCAGCGACCAGTAGCCCGAGCACCCGCACTAGACGCTCACCGATGCCTTCGACCGTCACCCGGTCGAAGAGGTCGGCCGCTGCGACTACCGAACCGCACACCCCGGCCGGGGCACCCTGCTCGTCGAAGGCCTCGGATACCCGGACCTCCAGATCGAACTTGGCCCTGGTGGCGCCCGCAGAGGTACCTCCGCCCTCTGATCCGGGGAGGTCGAGTACGCCCTCGGCGTTGTTCTGGAGGTCCAACTGCACCTGGAAGAGTGGGTGTCGGGCCATGGAGCGAGCCGGCGCTAGTTCCTCGACCAGCCGCTCGAAGGGCACCTCCTGGTGCGCCAGAGCCGACAGACTCCTCTCCCGCACCCGGGCAAGGACTTCACGGAAGGTCGGATCGCCCGACAGATCCGTACGCACCACCAGGGTGTTGATGAAGAACCCGACCAGATCATCCAGTGCCTCATCCGTACGGCCGGCATTCGCCGAACCGATCGGAATATCCGTCCCCGCACCCAGACGCGACAACAGCATCGCCAGCGCGGCCTGCAAAACCATGAAGACGGTCACCCCCTCGGACCGGGCCACCTCCACCAGCCGCGCATGCACCTCAGCCGGAACAATGAGCGGAACACGATGCCCAAGGTGAGAGGCAACCGCCGGACGCGACCGGTCGAAGGGCAGGACAAGCTCCTCCGGAGAACCCGCCAGCGCCGCACGCCAGTACGCAAGTTGGGTGGCAATCACACTGTCCGGGTCGGTTTCGTCACCGAGCAGCTCCCGCTGCCACAACGCGTAATCCGCATACTGCACCGCCAACGGCTCCCACACCGGCACCCGACCCTCCGCGCGCGCCGCATAGGCCGCAGACAGATCCCGCGCCAGCGGAGCCGTCGACCAACCATCCCCCGCAATGTGATGCACCACCACAACCAGCACACGCTCACCCGGCCCCGCCTCGAACAGCGTGGCCCGAATGGGCACCTCCGAAGTGAGATCGAAGGCATATATCTCCGCGTCGGCAACTGCGTAACCCATATCCGCCGGTGTCACCTCGATGACGCCCAACCGCCATTCCAGTTCGTTCAGTTCGATGATCTTCTGGGATGGCTCGCCGCTCCCGGCCGTCGGGAAGACAGTCCGCAGCACCTCATGCCGTCCGATCACGTCCCGCAGGGCCAGGCCGAGCGCGTCGCTGTCGACCTCGTTGGCGAGGCGGAGAACGTAGGGGATGTTGTATGTCGAGCTGGGTCCTTCCAGCTGGCTGATGAACCAGAGCCGTTGCTGGGCGAACGAGAGCGGGATGCATTCCGGGCGTTCGCCGGCGGTCAGCGCCAGCCGGGCCTGCCCAGCAACTGCCAGACCGGCCGCGAAACCCGCCACCGTCGGAGTGTCGAACAAGGAACGCAAAGGGACCTCGACTCCCAGCACCGTACGGATACGACTGATCAGGCGCACCGCGAGCAGAGAATGCCCGCCCAGAGCAAAGAAGTCATCACCCACACCCACCTCAGGAACCCCAAGAACCTGCGCGAACACCCCACACAACAGTTCCTCCTGAACCGTGACAGGGCCCCGACCGTTGCCGGTGACATACTCCGGGGCGGGCAGTGCCTTGCGGTCCAGCTTCCCGTTCACACTCAGCGGCAGACTGTCCAGGACCACGACCGCGGAGGGGACCATGTAGGCGGGCAGCCTGTCGCCGACGAACTCGGCGATACGCAAGGGAAGTCCGGCCGGCTCTGCTTCCTCGGCCGGGACGACGTAGGCGACCAGGCGTTTGTCACCCGGCACGTCTTCGCGGGCCACCACTACAGCCTGGGCGACCTGCGGATGGGCGGCCACTACGGCTTGGACTTCGCCCAGCTCGATACGGAAGCCGCGGATCTTGACCTGCTCATCCGCCCGGCCCAGATACTCGACCTGACCATCCTGCGACCACCGCACCACATCACCCGTGCGATACAAACGACCACCACACGACGAGAACGGATCAGCGACAAACCGCTCCCCCGTCAGCTCCGGACGGCCCAAATAGCCGCGGGCCAGACCAGCGCCCGCAATGTAAAGCTCACCCGGAACACCCACCGGCACCGGAGACAGGAAGCCGTCCAGAACATACACACGAGCATTCGATATCGGCCGGCCGATCGGGACGGCGCCCTCCACGTCCGCACCCGCGTCCGCACCCACATACCAACCCGTCGTGTAGACCGTGGCCTCGGTGGGACCATAAATGTTGGCAACCCGGGCCCCCGGGATGGCCGTGCGGATCCCGGCAACCGCATCCGCCGTCAGCGCCTCACCCGCCAGAACAACCGTACGAGGACGAGCCCGAATCTCACCCGCCGCCACCATCTGCGCAAACGCCGACGGCACACCACTCACGAGACTCACGTCGCCTACCGGCGAGTCCGCGTCGGCCAGCGCGAGGAGGTTGTTGACGACCTCGACACTGCCGCCCGACACCAGCGGGCCGAACAGCTCGAAGACCGAAACGTCGAAGTTGAAGGACGTCGACACCAGCACCCGCCGGAAATCTGCACCCCCGAACTCCGCCGCCGCCCAGCAAAGGAGACCCGCCACCGACCGGTGCTCCACTACGACACCCTTGGGGCGCCCCGTCGAACCCGACGTGTAGATGACGTATGCCGGATGCTCCGGCCGGATCACCACCCCCAGCGGACCACCCTCAAACCCAGCCGGCTCCACATCGTCCAGAACCACAACCCTCGCACCCGACTCCGGCACCGACGCCACAGCACCCACCGAAGTAAGAACCACCACCGGCTTGGCATCGCTGAGCATGTACGCAATCCGATCCGCCGGATACCCGGGATCAATCGGCAGATACGCACCCCCCGACTTCAACACCGCCAGCAGCGCCACCACCGTCTCAATGCCCCGCTCCAGACACACACCAACAAACGACTCCGGCCCCACCCCCAACGCCACCAGACGACGCGCCAACCGATTCGCACGGACATCCAACTCGGCATACGAAACACACTCACCACCCGACACCACCGCAACCACCTCCGGCGTGCGGGCCACCTGCGCCTCAAACAACCCCACCACCGTGGCATCACCCGGCAACTCAACCGCCGAATCGTTCCACTCCACTACCACCCGCCCACGCTCAACGTCATCCAGGACGCCCAGCGTGCTCAGCCGCAGGCCCGGGTCCACCGCCAGGCGCTCGAGGACTCGCACCCAGCGGGCCACGAGACGCTCGGCGGTCTCCGCGTCGAACAGGTCCGCCGAGGCGACGACCGAGCCGCGCAACCCCGCCGGGGCCCCCGCCTCATCGAGAACCTCCGCGACCGACACATCCAGGTCGAACTTCGCCACTGCGGCGCCGGCCGTGACGCCGTCGGTCTGAACGCCGTGCAGGTCGAGCACCGCCTCAGCGTTGTTCTGTACTTGGAGCATCACTTGGAACAGCGGGTGCCGCCCCATCGATCGGCTGGGGGCCAGCTCCTCGACGAGCCGCTCGAACGGCACGTCCTGGTGGGCGAAGGCCGACAGACTCGTCTCCCGCACCCGGCCGAGGACGTCCCGGAAGGTCGGGTCGCCGCTCAAGTTCGTACGCAGGACGAGGGTGTTGATGAAGAAGCCCACCAGGTCGTCCAAGGCCTCGTCAGTACGGCCCGCGGTCGCCGAACCGATCGGGATGTCGGTCCCGGCGCCGAGCTTCGAGAGCAGCATGGCCAGCGCGGCCTGCAGAACCATGAACGTCGTGACGCCCTCGGCACGCGCCACAGCCGACAGTCTCGTGTGCACCTGCGCCGGGACCGTTAGCGCGACGTCGTGACCACGGTGTGAAGGGGTCTCGGGCCGGAACCGGTTTACGGGGAGCTCAAGTTCCTCCGGTGCGCCATCCAATGCCGCACGCCAGTAGGCGACCTGGCGGGAGATCAGGCTGTCGGAGTCGGAGTCCTCACCCAGCAGGTCCCGCTGCCACAGCGCGTAATCCGCATACTGCACCGGCAGCGGCTCCCACACCGGCGCCCGACCCTCACACCGCGCCGCGTAGGCGAGTGACAGATCCCGCGCCAGCGGGCGCTTAGACCAGCCATCGCCGGCGATGTGGTGCATCGTCACGACAAGCACTTGTTCATGGGCTGCGGCGGAGAACAGCCAAGCGCGGAAGGGGACGTCGACAGCAAGGTCGAAGGCGTGCGCGGCCGCCTTGGCCACCGCGTCCGCCAGTTCCTGTGGAGCCACCTCGATCAGTGGCAGTTCCCACTCGAGTTCGCCGATATCGACGATGCGCTGGTACGGCTCGCCGTCGGCGATGTCGTACACGGTGCGCAACACCTCGTGTCGCCCGATCACATCCCGCAGGGCCGCTTCCAGCACTTCGCGGTCCACGTCGCCGTCGAGACGCAGTGCCACTGGGACGTTGTAGGCCGCGTTCGGGCCCTCCAGCTGTCCGATGAACCAAAGGCGGCGCTGGGCAAAGGAAAGCGGCACGTGCTCCGGACGCTGTCTGGCGGCCAGGGCAGGCCGTACCTGTCCAGCGTTGGTCAGGCCGGCTGCGAGACCCGCGACCGTGGGGGCATCGAAGAGCGATCGGATCTCGACTTCGATGCCGAGAACGGAGCGTATGCGGCTGACCAGGCGCACCGCGAGGAGCGAGTGGCCACCGAGCTCGAAGAAGTCGTCGTCCACGCCCACTTCGGGAAGACCCAGGACTTCAGCGAAGGCCATGCACAGGATCTCCTCCTGCAGCGTGGCCGCCCGACGCCCACCGGACGCCAGCGACGAGGAATAGTCGGGCGCGGGCAGCGCCTTACGGTCGAGCTTTCCGTTGCCGGTCAGCGGCAGCGTATCCAGGACCACCACCGCGGACGGCACCATGTGCTCCGGCAGCCGCTGTCCAGCGAACTCACGTACGGATGCCGGTAGATGGTCACGCGGCTCGTCGAGGTCCGTGGGAATGACGTAGGCGATGAGGCGCTTGTCGCCGGGGACGTCCTCGCGGGCGATGACCACCGCCTGGGCGACCTGCGGGTGTGCGCCGACCACGCCCTGTACTTCGCCGGGTTCGATACGGAAGCCGCGGATCTTGACCTGGTCATCGGCCCGGCCCAGGAAGACCACCTGACCATCCGCCGTCCACTTCGCCCGGTCACCCGTGCGATACATCCGCCGACCCGACTCGAACGGGTTCGCCACAAACCGCTCCGCCGTCAGGCCGACTCGTCGGATGTACCCGCGTGCCAGCCCCGCACCCGCGACATACAGCTCACCGGCAATGCCCGGTGCCACCGGCCTCAGGTGCTGGTCCAGGATGTAGAGACGGGTGTTGGCGATCGGGGTGCCGACCGGCACCACACCGGCGGCTGTCTGCTCGGCAGTCAGCCGGGTGGTCGCCACCCCGATCGTAGTCTCGGTCGGCCCGTAATGGTTGTAGACCTCCCGCTCACCGGCCACCGCGAGCAGCTCCCGCAGCCATGCCGGCGACGGAGCCTCACCACCCAGAACCAGTGACCCTGCCGGCAGCACAGCATCGAAACCACCGGCGGCGGAGAGCGCCGCCAGGTGCGAGGGCACAGCCTTGAAGTGGTCGATACGGTGCTCGGCAAGATACGCCGCAACAGCCTGCGGGTCGGTGACCGCACCCTCATCCAGAATGTGCAGCTCACCGCCGGTGGCGAGACTGGCGAACACCACCGTGTTCCCCAGATCCGTTGCCTGCGCCTGGAGCAGCGCGTACCGCGCGCCAGGCTTCCCAAAACCCACCCGGCCGGGGACGGAAGCCACATAGTTGGCCAGACCCCCGTGCGTCACCGCCACACCCTTGGGCTGACCCGTCGAACCCGACGTATAGATCACATACGCCAACGACTGCGCTTCAACACGGGTACCCGGGCGCTCTGTTGGGAGACCAGCCAGCTGCATCTGCACGAACGTGCCGTCGAGGGCAACCAGACGCGAACGCCCCGCCGGCAGATCATCCAAAAACTCCTCGGCAGTCAGCACCAGCGCGGCCCGGCTGTCCCGCAGCATGAACGCAACCCGCTCCGTCGGCTGCGCCGGATCGATCGGCAGATAACCCGCACCCGCCTTCCACACCCCCACAATCGCCGCGATCATGTCCACACCACGCGGCAGACACAACCCCACCAGGGATTCGGCACCCACACCCTGACCAATCAGATAATGCGCAATCCGGTTCGCCCGCACCTCCAACTCCGCAAACGACACCTCAACGCCCTCAGCGACAATCGCGACGGCATTCGGCGTACGGAGAGCCTGTGTCTCGAAGCGTTCGTGCATGAAGGCAGGTTCGACATCGGTGGCCGTGTCGTTCCATCCAACCAGCACCTGTCGCCGTTCTTCGCCGGTCAGGAGGTCCAGCGTGCTCAGCCGGCAGCCTGGGTCTTGGGACAGGTGCTCCAGGAGTCGGGCCCAGGCACCAGCGATCCGCCGGGCCCAATCGGCGTCGAACAGATCGGCGGCGACGGTGACCGAGCCCCCGAGCCCTGCCGGGAAACCGTTCTTGTCGTATGTCTCTGCGACCATCACGTCGAGGTCGAACTTCACCGCTGCGCGTCCCGACGCGGACTCACTGTCGTCGGCTGCCGTCGCGCCGGTTTGCACTCCCGGCAGCTCTAGTACCGCGTCGATCGTGTTCTGCAGGGTGAGGACAGTCTGGAACAGTGGGTGCCGGGCCATAGACCGGGCCGGTGCCAGCTCCTCTACCAGTTTCTCGAACGGCACATCCTGGTGAGCCATCGCCGCCAGGCTCTTCTCTCGCACCTGGGCCAGGACTTCGCGGAAGGTCGGGTCGCCGGACAGATCGGTCCGCAGTACCAGCGTGTTGATGAAGAAGCCGACCAGGTCGTCGAGCGCCTCATCCGTGCGCCCCGCATTCGCTGAGCCGATCGGGATGTCGGTTCCGGCACCCAGCTGGCAGAGCAAGGTAGCCAAGGCTCCCTGGAGGAACATGAACGTGGTCACGCCCTCCGCCCGCGCCCTCTCAACGAGGCGGTCATGCACCTCGGCCGAGACCTTCAGCGGAACGCTGTGGCCCAGATGGGATGCCACCGTCGGGCGTGGGTGGTCGAAGGGCAGCTCTAGCTCGACCGGAGCGTCCGTCAATGTTGCGCGCCAGTAAGTGAGTTGGCGGGCGATGAGGCTGTCGGGGTCGGTTTCGTCGCCGAGCAGCTTCCGCTGCCACAACGCGTAGTCGGCGTACTGCACCGGCAGCGGCTCCCACACCGGCGCCCGGCCCTCACGGCGCGCCGCGTAGGCGACCGAGACGTCCCGGGCCAGGGGGCCCATGGACCAGCCGTCGCCTGCGATGTGGTGGACGACGACCACGAGTACCTGCTCGTCGGGGCCGGCGTCGAACAACCAGGTGCGGATCGGTGCCTCGACCGAGAGGTCGAACGTGTACTTCTCGGCCTCCCCGATCGCGGTGGCCAGGTCCGCGGGAGCTACCTCGGCCACGGAGAGTTCCCAGGCCAGGTCCTCCAGGTCCGTGATCCGCTGGTACGGCTCGCCGTCGCTGACCTCGAAGACCGTACGGAGCACCTCGTGCCGCTCGATCACATCGCGCAGGGCGGCGCCCAGCGTGTCGCGGTCAACTCCGCCTGACAGTCGCAGAGACACGGGCACGTTGTAGGAGGCGCTGGGTCCCTCCAACTCTCCGATGAACCAGAGGCGACGCTGGGCGAAGGAGAGCGGGATGCGTTCCGGGCGTTCGCCTACCGTCAGCGCGGGACGCGCAGCCCCGGCGCCGGCGAGCTTGCCCGTGAGGGCAGCGACGGTCGGTGCCTCGAAGAGCGTCTGCAGGGGGACCTCGACTCCCAGCACCGTACGGATACGACTGACCAGACGCACCGCGAGCAGAGAATGCCCACCCAGAGCAAAGAAGTCATCACCCACACCCACCTCAGGAACCCCAAGAACCTGCGCGAACACCCCACACAACAGTTCCTCCTGAACCGTGACAGGGCCCCGACCGTTGCCGGTGACATACTCCGGGGCGGGCAGCGCCTTGCGGTCCAGCTTCCCGTTCACACTCAGCGGCAGACTGTCCAGGACCACGACCGCCGAGGGAACCATGTAGGCGGGCAGCCGCTCACCGACGAACCCGACGATACGCAAGGGAAGCCCAGCCGGCTCTGCCTCCTCGGCCGGGACGATGTAGGCGACCAGGCGGGTGTCTCCCGGGGTGTCCTCGCGGGCGATGACCGCTGCCTGGGCAACCTCACGGTGAGCGGCCACAACGGCCTGGACCTCACCTGGTTCGATCCGGAAACCATGGATCTTGACTTGCTCATCCGCCCGGCCCAGATACTCCAGGAGCCCGCCGGCAGTCCAACGGGCCACATCCCCCGTCCGGTACATCCGCCCACCCGGCTCGAAGGGATTCGCGGTAAAGCGTTCCGCCGTCAGACCCGGACGCCTCACATAACCCCGGGCCAGCTGAGCGCCCGCAACATACAGCTCACCCGCAACACCCGGTGCCACCGGCTGAAGATACGCATCGAGTACATACAGGCGGGTATTGGCAATCGGACGCCCCACCGGCACCGACTCACCGACCTCTACACCAGCTGAGATTTCAAAGACACAGCAGCCCACCACCGCTTCTGTCGGACCGTACTCATTGACGATCACCGAACCGGGAGACCGCTCAAGCCAGTCACGGACCGTGCTGCCCGCCAGCGCCTCACCACCCACCACCCACGTACGAGCCGAAACGGCAGCCTCTTCCCGCGTCAGCAACTCCGCCAACAGCGGAAGATGCGCCGGGACCACCTTGACCAGACCGAACTCACCCGTATCCCTGATCAGTTCAGCCAGCCCCTCCGCACCACCCACCTCGCTGCACACCACCGCAAAACCCGAAACAAGAGGCACCAACACACTGGTCACCGTCAAATCGAAAGCAAGCGAAGAATGCAGCGGAGCACCCCCACCCCCACCCCTCATCCCATACGCCCCCGCAGCCCAGATCACATAATTCGCAAGCCCCCCATGCGTGACCGCGACACCCTTAGGCCGCCCCGTCGAACCCGACGTATAAATGACATAAGCAAGAGACTCAGGACCGACCACCACACCCGGCGCCTCGACAGACACCGCCGCCAACTGCATCCGCACCAGCGAACTATCCAGCGCCACAAACCGGTTCCGACCAGCCGGAAGATCATCCAAAATCTCCTCGGTCGTCAACGTCAACACCGCACCACTATCGGCGAGCATGAACCCGATCCGCTCCGCCGGATACTCCGGATCCACCGGCAGATAACCAGCCCCCGCCTTCCACACCGCAAGGATCGCCACCACCGACTCAACCCCACGCGGCAGACACAACCCCACCACCGACTCCACACCCACACCCTGACCCACCAAATACCCAGCCAGACGATTCGCCCGCACATCCAACTCCGCAAACGAAACCGACACACCACCCCCAACCACCGCCGCCACACCCGGCGACCGCCCCACCTGCGCCGCAAACAACCCCGGCACCAACACCGACCCAAAGTCCGCGGCAGTGGCATTCCAGTCCTCCAACACCCGACCACGCTCAACACCAGAAAGGACATCAACAGCACTCAGACGGAGCTTCGGGTCGTCGACCAGTAGCTCAAGAACGCGAACCCAGCGCTCGGCAAGCCGCACGGCCGTCTCTGCCTCGAACAGGTCCGCCGAGGCGACGAGGGAACCGTTCAGTCCTGCTGGGGCGCCGTCAGTGCCGACGGTCTCGGAGAACTGGAAGTCCAGGTCGAATTTGGCCGCGGCCTCCCGAGGAGCAGTCGAGCCCGAAGTTTGCTGCGGACCGTCGGTGTCGAGGCCGGGCAGGTCCAGGACTGCCTCGGCATTGTTCTCCAAGGTCAGCATGACCTGGAAGAGGGGATGCCTGCCCAGGAAGCGGGTGGGGGCGAGTTCTTCGACGAGCTTCTCGAACGGCACGTCCTGGTGGGCGAAGGCCGACAGGCTCGTCTCCCGCACCCGGCGCAGCACTTCCCGGAACGTCGGGTCACCGGACAGATCAGTCCGCAGCACCAGCGTGTTCACGAAGAAGCCGACCAGGTCGTCCAGCGCCTCGTCGCTACGGCCCGCATACGCCGAGCCGATCGGGATGTCGGTGCCCGCCCCCAGCCGCGACATCAGAACCGCGGATGCCGCTTGAAGCAGCATGAACACTGTCACGCCTTCGGCGCGCGCCAGTTCCTGCAGCCGCGCATGCACCTGGGGCGGCACTGCGACCGGGACCCGGTAGCCGAGATTCGACGAGGCGATGGGGCGCCGGTGATCGGTCGGCAGCGCCAGTTCCTCAGGGGCTCCGGCCAGTGTCTCGCGCCAGTAGGCGACTTGGCGCGCGCCCATACTGTCCGGGTCGCTGTCGTCGCCGAGCAGCTCCCGCTGCCACAGCGCGTAATCCGCATACTGCACCGGCAGCGGCTCCCACACCGGCGCCCGGCCCTCGCATCGCGCCGCGTAGGCCGTGGAAAGGTCCTGCGCCAGCGGCCGCTTGGACCAGCCGTCGCTGGCAATGTGATGCATGACCACGGCGAGCACGTGCTCGTTCGGCCCGGCGGAGAACAGCCAGGCACGGAAAGGCACTTCTGATGACAGGTCGAAGGCGTAGTTTCCCGCGGTGGTGACCGCGTCCACCAGGTCCTGCGGAGCGACCTCTACCAGGGGAAGCTGCCATTCGAGCCTCTCGATAGGAATGGTCCGCTGATACGGCTGACCGTCGGTGACGGGGAACACGGTGCGCAGCACCTCGTGGCGCCCGATCACATCGAACAGAGCAGCGGCGAGCGCGTCTTGATTGATCTTGCCCGCCAGGCTGAGTGCCACGGGGACGTTGTAACCGGAGCTCGAACCTTCCAACTGGCTTATGAACCAGAGGCGTTGCTGAGCATAGGAAAGAGGGGTGTGCTCAGGGCGCTCCATTGGCGTGACCTCAAGTCGCGCCTCGCCTGCCGCGGCGATCCGAGTCGCGAGTGCCTCAACGGTCGGCGCCTCGAAGAGTGACGCCAGGTCCAGCTCGACGCCGAGGACGGAGCGGATGCGGCTGACCAGGCGGACGGCGAGCAGTGAGTGGCCGCCGAGGGCAAAGAAGTTCTCGTCGGCACCGACCCGCTCGAGACCCAGCACCTGAGCGAAGGCTGCGCAGAGGAGTTCTTCTTGGTGGTTGGCCGGTCCGCGCCCGGCCCTGACGGTTCCCGTGGCGTCGGGGGCCGGGAGGGCCGTGCGGTCGAGCTTTCCGTTGGCGGTCAGTGGGAGGGCGTCCAGGACGACGACCGCCGACGGAATCATGTGCCCGGGCAAGCGTTGGCCGGCGAACGTGCGGACCGATTCAGGCAGGTCCGAGTCCACATCATCGTCTTGTGCGGGGACGATGTAGGCGACCAGGCGGGTGTCTCCCGGGGTGTCCTCGCGGGCGATGACCGCTGCCTGGGCAACCTCACGGTGAGCGGCCACAACGGCCTGGACCTCACCTGGTTCGATCCGGAAACCATGGATCTTGACTTGCTCATCCGCCCGGCCCAGATACTCCAGGAGCCCGCCGGCAGTCCAACGGGCCACATCCCCCGTCCGGTACATCCGCCCACCCGGCTCGAAGGGATTCGCGGTAAAGCGTTCCGCCGTCAGACCCGGACGCCTCACATAACCCCGGGCCAGCTGAGCGCCCGCAACATACAGCTCACCCGCAACACCCGGTGCCACCGGCTGAAGATACGCATCGAGTACATACAGGCGGGTATTGGCAATCGGACGCCCCACCGGCACCGACTCACCGACCTCTACACCAGCTGAGATTTCAAAGACACAGCAGCCCACCACCGCTTCTGTCGGACCGTACTCATTGACGATCACCGAACCGGGAGACCGCTCAAGCCAGTCACGGACCGTGCTGCCCGCCAGCGCCTCACCACCCACCACCCACGTACGAGCCGAAACGGCAGCCTCTTCCCGCGTCAGCAACTCCGCCAACAGCGGAAGATGCGCCGGGACCACCTTGACCAGACCGAACTCACCCGTATCCCTGATCAGTTCAGCCAGCCCCTCCGCACCACCCACCTCGCTGCACACCACCGCAAAACCCGAAACAAGAGGCACCAACACACTGGTCACCGTCAAATCGAAAGCAAGCGAAGAATGCAGCGGAGCACCCCCACCCCCACCCCTCATCCCATACGCCCCCGCAGCCCAGATCACATAATTCGCAAGCCCCCCATGCGTGACCGCGACACCCTTAGGCCGCCCCGTCGAACCCGACGTATAAATGACATAAGCAAGAGACTCAGGACCGACCACCACACCCGGCGCCTCGACAGACACCGCCGCCAACTGCATCCGCACCAGCGAACTATCCAGCGCCACAAACCGGTTCCGACCAGCCGGAAGATCATCCAAAATCTCCTCGGTCGTCAACGTCAACACCGCACCACTATCGGCGAGCATGAACCCGATCCGCTCCGCCGGATACTCCGGATCCACCGGCAGATAACCAGCCCCCGCCTTCCACACCGCAAGGATCGCCACCACCGACTCAACCCCACGCGGCAGACACAACCCCACCACCGACTCCACACCCACACCCTGACCCACCAAATACCCAGCCAGACGATTCGCCCGCACATCCAACTCCGCAAACGAAACCGACACACCACCCCCAACCACCGCCGCCACACCCGGCGACCGCCCCACCTGCGCCGCAAACAACCCCGGCACCAACACCGACCCAAGATCAACAGCCGTGTCGTTCCAATCCACAACCACCTGCCGACGCTCCGCAACACCCAGCACCTCAAGAGTGCTCAGTGGCACATCCGGCCCGCCGTCCAGGGCCGTCTCCAGGGCGGTCACAAGGTTGTCAGCGGTTGTGTACATCAGCGCGCACACTGCGTGCGGGGCGATCGGGGAGATCGCGTCGACGGCGAGTGCGATCGTGTCGCCGTTGTCGTTGACAGCCACAGAGAGTGGGTAGTTGGTGCGGTCTTGCGTCCAGATGGTTCGGATCCCGGTGATGCCGGCGTTCCGGCCGCTGTCATCGCTTTGGCCCGCGTTGTGGCGGTAGTTGAAGAAGGAGGTGAACACCGGGCTGTCAGCTGCCACCCCGCTAGCCCGCTGGGCCACGGCGAGCGGTGCGTGCTCGTGCTCAAGGAGCCGCGCGAGCTGGCTGCGCATGGCGTCGGTCGCCTCCAGGACGCCGAGCTCGCCGGTGCGTACGCGAACGGGGAGTGTGTTCATGAACGGCCCTGGCACCCGGTCCGAGCCTGCCCCCGCGTTCATGCGGCCGAACAGGACGGTGCCGAAAACGACGTCGTTCCTGCCGCTGACGGCGGCCAGCACCCGGGCCCATGCCACGTGCAGGACGGGGGCAGGGCTGATGCCGAGGCGCCGCGCGACCTCGCGGAGGCGGGTGGTCAGTGCGGGCGGAAAGTCCAGCTCGCCCCAGGTGATGCCGGTGCCGTCGCCTCGCACGTCGACGAGGCCGTAGGGAGCCGTGGGTTCGGTGACGTCGCCGAGCAGCTTGGCGAAGTACGCCTCGTGTTCGGGCTCCTCGATGCTGCCTCGAGCTTGGGCGACGAAGTTGCGGAAGGGCAGGGGTGTGGCCAATTCGTCGCCATGTCCGGTGAGGAAGGCATGCACCTCTTTGAGGAGAATTTCCTTGGCCGTGTGGTCCTGCACCATGTGGTGTATCCGCAGCAGGGCGAGCCAACGATCGTCAGCCGGCGCGGCGGCGATGTGCAGGGTGATCAGTGGGGCCCGGCCGAGATCCATCGGGTCGGCGCCGGCCGCGACCAGCGCGGCGACCGGGTCTGCAGCTCCCGCGTCGAGGGTGACTTCGGTGACGGGCAGGGTGGCGTGGCGCCAGACGACCTGGACCGGCTCGCGCAGGCCCTCCCACACGATCGAGGTGCGCAGAATGTCGTGACGGTCGACCACGTGCTGCAGGGCTGCCAGGAAGGTGTCGAAGCGGTCGCGCGAGTCGAACTCGATGACCGTTGGGAGCACGTAGGCATCGTCTCCGCCCTCGTTGAGGAGGTGATGGAAGAGCAGCCCTTCCTGAAGCGGGGCCAGCGGGTAGACGTCTGCGATGTTCGCCGCGCCCGCGTCGACGGAGTCGACGATTGTGGCCACTTCTTCCGCTGTGAGGTCGACCAGCGGCAGCATTTCGGGGGTTACCTCGGTTGCATCGGCCGGGATGAGGTTTTCGGGTACGACGACCTGATGTGACTCTGCCGCCATGGCGAGGCCGGCCGGGGTCGGAGTCTCGAAGAGTGCGCGCACAGAGAGCGACACGCCGCGCTCGCGGAGCCGTTCGACCAGGCGGACGGCGAGCAGAGAGTGTCCGCCGAGGCTGAAGAAGTTGTCGTCGGCGCCCACCTCGTCAAGGCCGAGGATCTGTGCGAACACAACGCACAGCAGCTGCTCCTGGTCAGTGGACGGGCGCCGGCTGCCGGCGACGTGGGCGGGCGCGGGCAGTGCCCTGTGATCCAGTTTGCCGTTGACGGTCAGCGGCAGCGCATCCACGACCACCACAGCCGACGGCACCATGTACGACGGGAGCCGTCCGGCGGCGAACTCGCCTATGCGCGCGGAAAGTCCAGCGTCCTGATCTCCGTGCGCGACTACATAGGCGACCAGTCGCGGGTCCCCCGCGACATCCTCACGCACCACCACCGCGGCCTGTGCGACCTCTGGGCATGCGGCCACCGTCGAGCGGATTTCACCCAGCTCGATACGGAAGCCACGGATCTTCACCTGTTCATCGGCACGCCCGGTGAAGACGAGCTCGCCTTGCACGGTCCAGCGCACCACGTCACCTGTGCGATACAGCCGCCTGCCCGGGCCCCCGAACGGGTCGGCGACAAACCGCTCAGCCGTGAGACCGGGGCGCCCCACGTAGCCTCGCGCCAGCTGGGCGCCCCCTACGTACAGCTCACCGGCCACCCCTGGTGCCACCGGCCGCAGGAATTCATCCAGCACGAACATTTGGGTGTTGGCCACCGGGGATCCGAACGGGACCGCACCGCGGCCGTCCGGATCCACCCGGCTCACTGCCGTGATCACCGTTGCCTCGGTCGGACCGTAGGCATGCAGCAGCCGACGGCCCCGCGCCCACTCCCGCGCCAGCGCCGGCTCAATGCCCTCTGAGCCGACGATCATCGATCCGACACCTGCCAGGTCCTCGACGTCAAGCACCGCCAGGAGCGACGGCACCACGCTGGCCGACATCACTCCCGCCGAGGCCACCAGCTCCCGCAGCAGGTGTGGCTCGGCCCGCTCCTGCGCCGAAGCCACCACCAGTACACCGCCCGACGCCAGCGTCACTGCCACGTCCAAGACCGACGCATCGAAGTTGAACGAGGCGAACTGCAGAACGCGGACCCCTCGGCCCACCGCCATCAACGGCCCGAACACCGACACCAGATTCGCCAGTGCCCCGTGCCCCACTGCGACGCCCTTCGGCCGGCCCGTCGACCCCGACGTATAGATGACGTATGCCAGGCCTTCCCGGGCAGTGGCTCGGTTCGGGGCGCTGGTGGGCATCCGCTCCAGGCAGGCGGTGGTGGCCGGTTCGTCGAGCCAGAGCACCCTGTCCACTCCGAGTCGGGCGGCCACACCGTCGCCGGCGTCGTGGCTGCTCACCACTGCCCGGGCGCAGCTGTCCTGGAGAATGTAAGAGAGTCGTTCCTCCGGGTGCTCCGGGTCCAGCGGCACATACGCGCCGCCGACTTTCCAGATGCCGAGAATCGCCGTGAGCATGTCGAGCCCGCGCGGGAGGCAGAGACCCACGACCGTTTCGGCACCGACGCCGAGGCCAAGGAGGTAGTGCGCGAGTTGGTTCGCCCGTGCGTCGAGCTCCGCATAGGTCAGTTCCGTGCCCTCGAACACCGCGGCAACCGCGTCCGGGGTCAGCTTCGCGTGTGCTTCGAACTGCTCGGGTACCTGGGCCGCGTCCACGCCGGCCTCAGTGTCGTTCCACTCGGTCAGGAGGCAGAAGCGCTCGGCGTCATCGAGGATGTCCAGGCCGCTCAGCTGCGTATCGGGGTGGGCGATCAGTGTCGCCAGCGCACGGGTGAGCCGCTCGGCGAACGTGGCTGCCGAGCCCTCCTCGAACAGGTCCGCCGCGACGATCACCGATCCGCGCAGACCTGCTGCGGCGCCGTCCTCGGCAAACATCTCGTCCACGGCGATCTCGAGGTCGAACTTCGCTACTTTCTTCAGGCGCGCTGCCGTGTCGTCCGTGGCCACGTCGGCGAGCGATCCGGCCCGGATGCCGGGCAGCTCGACCGCTTCTTGTGCGAGGTGCTCGACGGAGAGCATGACCTGGAACAGGGGGTGGCGGGCGAGCGAACGGGCCGGGGCGAGTTCCTCGACGAGTTTCTCGAACGGCACGTCCTGGTGGGCGAAGGCCGACAGGCTCGTCTCCCGCACCCGGCGCAGCACTTCCCGGAACGTCGGGTCACCGGACAGATCAGTCCGCAGCACCAGCGTGTTCACGAAGAAGCCGACCAGGTCTCTCAGCGCAACGTCGCTGCGTCCGGCCACTGCTGCGCCGACCGGGACGTCGGTTCCCGCACCGAGCTTCGACAGGGTCATCGCCAGCACGGCCTGGAACACCATGAAGGTGGTCACGCCTTCGGCGCGCGCCAACTCCTGTATATGGGCGTGGACGGCCGGCGACACCGCGAAGGGCATGCTGAGGCCCCGGTGGGAGGGAACGGCCGGGCGCGGGTGATCGAGGGGTAGTTCCAGCTCTTCCGGAATGTCCTGCAATGCCTCGCGCCAGTAGGCGACTTGGCGCGCACCCATACTGTCCGGGTCGCTGTCGTCGCCGAGCAGCTCCCGCTGCCACAGCGCGTAATCCGCGTACTGCACCGGCAGCGGCTCCCACACCGGCGCCCGGCCCTCACACCGTGCCGCGTAGGCCGTGGAAAGGTCCTGCGCCAGCGGCCGCTTGGACGCGCCGTCGCTCGCAATGTGGTGCAGGACCACGGCGAGCGCGTGCTCGCCGGGTCCCGCAGAGAAGAGCCAGGCGCGGATGGGCAGTTCGACAGACAGGTCGAAGGTGTAGCCGAAGACGCCTGCGACCGCTGCGGCCAGATCGGCCGATGTGGCGGTGTCAGGGAGCTCCACAGTCTGCAGCGACCAGTCCAGTTGTGCAAGGTCGTGTATGCGCTGGTGGGGTTCGCCGTCCTCGACGCCGTAAGTCGTGCGCAGGACTTCATGCCGCTCAAGGACGTCCCGCAGCGCTGCCGTCAGCGCCGCCCGGTCCACTGCGCCCGTAAGGCGCAGCGACACCGGGACGTTGTACGTCGCGCTGGGGCCCTCGAGCTGCTGGATGAACCACAACCGACGCTGCGCGAATGACAACGGAATCATCGGGAACCTTCCTGATTTCGTCCCGGCCGCAACATCGGCGCAGGCTGACTGTCGAACGTCCGCCGCCCCTTGTTCCCGTTGGGAAAGAAGGCCAGCGCGGCGTGGAGAAGGCCTCCGAAAGAGGGGCCTCATACACTCGAATAGGAAACACATCGATAGGGGTCAACACAAGATTTGCAGGGTCTTCGTCACAACATTCTTGGAATGGCTTGCCAAGCTGGGGGCCGACATTCAATTCGCCTGATCCGCTTGGCGCGAACCACTATGACCCACCTCTCACTGACGATCAATGTTGTGGATGCCGCTCGTCGACGGATGTGAACACACAGGTCGGACAGGGCTCTGTAGTCCGTTCAACCGCCTCTTGGTGGCAGTTGAACGCTGTCAGCACCGGGCGCCCGAATCATCGATTTGTCCACTGCTCAACGCCCCATAACGCGCTTCGGCCGCCGCATTCCTGTTATCCGGATGCGGCGGCCGATTCTTTTTTGTTCTTCTTTTCGATTGTTCAGGCTCTGCGGCCTGGTTTCTTCACTCCCTGTGCGCTATGCCTTCCGGTTGCGCATCGGTCGTAGGGCCGGACGGCTTGACTTCTCCGCACCGAGCTGCTTTGCGAGTCCCGTCGGGGTGGGCGCATCGAACAGTGCCCGGAGTTCGACATCGACGCCGAGTTCCGCGCGAAGGCGAATGACGAGCTCGGTGGCGAGCAGTGAGTGGCCGCCCAGGGCGAAGAAGTCGTCGTCCATACCCACTTTCTCCAACCGGAGGACCTGGGCGAACACGTCGCACAGGACCGCCTCCGCGCGGGTGGCGGGCCCTCGGCCCGCGCCGGTGGTGTGGGTGGGGGCGGGCAGGGCGTTGCGGTCGAGTTTGCCGTTGGCGGTCAGCGGCAGCGTGTCCAGCACCAGCACCGCAGACGGCACCATGTAACTCGGCAGGCTTGCACCCACATGGGCTCGAAGCTCTCCAGCATCCGTCGGCCCCTCCATTTCGGTCACCGGTATCGCATACGCCACCAGCCGAGCGTCGCCCGGTGTGTCCTCACGCACGACGACTGCGGCGCGGGCGATCCGGGGATGGCGCTCGAGGACCGCCTCGATTTCGCCCGGCTCGATCCGGAAGCCTCGGACCTTGACCTGGCCGTCTGTGCGGCCCAGACACTGCAGAACACCACCGGGACGCCAGCGCGCCACGTCTCCCGTGCGATACAACCGCTCGCCGGAGACGAATGGCGATGCAACGAATCGCTCGGCCGTCAAGCCGGGCCGGCCCAGGTAGCCACGGGCCAGCTGGGCGCCCGCGAGGTAGAGCTCTCCTGTCGAACCGGGGGCCACGGGGCGCAGCCGCTGGTCGAGGACATAGGCGCGGGTGTTCGCGAACGGCCGTCCGATGACGACGCGGCCTTCGCCGACTTCGTGGGAGGTGGCCCAGATGGTCGCTTCGGTGGGCCCGTACAGGTTCACCGCCGACACCCCGCACGAGTGGAACCGTGCGGCCAGCTCCTCGGGAAGTGCCTCGCCGCCGACCAGGGCGCGCACCAAGACGGGCCACTCACCGGCCTCCAGGAGCGCGCGCCACAGGGACGGCACGGCCTGCAGTGCAGTGGCCCCGCTGGTGCGGACCAGGTTGAGCAGAGCCTTCGGATCGCGGACCGTCTCACGGTCGGCGAGCACGACAGCGGCCCCGTTGACCAGCGGCAGGAACAGCTCGAGGGCGGCGATGTCGAAAGACACGGTGGTCACGGCCACGAACCGGTCGCCGGCGCTGAGCGGGACCCGCTCGGCGGCGGCGTGCAGGTGGTTGGCCAGCGCCCCGTGGCCGACGACGACACCCTTGGGGCGCCCGGTCGAGCCCGAGGTGTGAATGACATATGCGGGATGCTGCGGCAAAAGACCGGCCCGCCCCGGCAGCCCGGCCGCCCCAGCAGCGGGGAGTACGCCGCGTGCGAGCACGTCATCGACCACCAAGACCGGAACATCCGACGCCGGCACACCACCCGCGCAGCCGGACGTAGTCAACACACACACTGGCCGCGCGTCCGCCAGCATGTAGGCGATCCGCTCCTGCGGGTACTCAGGATCGACCGGCAGATACGCGCCACCCGCCTTGACCACCGCGAGCAACGACGCCACCAAAGCCGCGCTGCGCTCCATCTGCACCGCCACGATGGACTCAGGGCCAACGCCCCGATCAGCCAGCAGATGCGCCAACCGGTTGGCAAGCGTGTCGAGTTCGGCGTACGTGAAGCTGCGCGCTCCGTCGACCAGGGCGACCGCCTCGGGTGTGCGTGCCACCTGGGCCTCAAAAAGCTCCGGCAGGGTAGCGGCAGAAGGCTCCGTCCCCCCGCCGTTCCAGTCCACCAGCACCCGCTGCAATTCAGCCTCATCCAGCACGTCCAGCGCGCCCAAGCGCGTGCGGGGATCAGCGACCAGCAGCCCGAGCACCCGCGCCAGACGCTCGCCCAGGACCTCGACCGTCTCCCGATCGAACAGGTCCGCCGCGGCTATGACGGTGCCGCGCAGACCAGCCGGGTTGCCGTCGTCGTCGAACGTCTCGCCGATGCCGACCTCCAGATCGAACTTGGCCATCGGCATCCCGGCGGACATCCCGTCGGCCCGCACGCCAGGCAAGTCGAGTACGGCCTCCACGTTGTTCTGTAGATTCAGCTGCACCTGGAAGAGTGGGTGCCGAGACAGGGAGCGTGAAGTCGCCAGCGCCTCGACTAGCCGCTCGAAGGGCACCTCCTGGTGCGCCAGAGCCGACAGACTCCTCTCCCGCACCCGGGCAAGAACCTCACGGAAGGTCGGATCGCCCGACAGATCCGTACGCACCACCAGCATGTTGATGAAGAACCCGACCAGATCATCCAGTGCCTCATCCGTACGGCCGGCATTCGCCGAACCGATCGGAATATCCGTCCCCGCACCCAGACGCGACAACAGCATCGCCAGCGCGGCCTGCAAAACCATGAAGACGGTCACCCCCTCGGACCGGGCCACCTCCACCAGCCGCGCATGCACCTCAGCCGGAACAATGAGCGGAACCGCGTGGCCCCCGTGGGAGGAGACGGTGGGTCGCGCCCGGTCGGCGGGGAGTACGAGCTCTTGCGGAGATCCGGCCAGTGCTTCGCGCCAGTAGGCGAGCTGGCGGGACATCAGGCTCTCCTCGTCGGTTTCGTCGCCGAGCAGTTCGCGCTGCCACAGCGCGTAATCCGCGTACTGCACCGGCAGCGGCTCCCACACCGGCGCCCGGCCCTCACACCGTGCCCCGTAGGCGGTGGACAGGTCGCTTCCCATCGGCGCCCATGACCAGCCGTCGCCCGCGATGTGGTGGACCACGACGAGCAGCACTCGCTCCTCGCCGTCTGTCTCGAACAGCGAGCCCCGGATGGGAACTTCCGTGGACAGGTCGAACTCATACTCCGATGCCTCCTGCACCGCTGCGGCGACGGCGTCTGGCTCAACGTGGGCAACTGCGAGTTCCCAGGCCACCTCGCTCAGGGGCAGGACGTGCTGGTACGGCCGGCCCTCGACCGTCGGGTACACCGTGCGCAGCACTTCGTGGCGACCGATCACATCCCGCAGCGCGAGCCCCAGGGCTCGCGCGTCGACGGCGCCGGTGAAGCGCACCGCCACCGGAATGTTGTAGGTGGCGCTACCTCCCTCCAACTGTTCGATGAACCAAAGACGTTGCTGGGCGAAAGACAACGGAAGCCGCTCTGGGCGTTCGCCGGCCGTGAGGGCCAGTCGTGCCTCGCCTGCGCCGTCCAGTTGCGCCACAAGTCCCGCAACCGTCGGCGCGTCGAACAGAACGCGGATGTCGAGGTTGACTCCGAGTACGGCTCGTACCCGGCTGGCCAGCCGCACCGCGAGAAGCGAATGGCCGCCAAGGGCGAAGAAGTCGTCTTCGACGTCGACCTTGTCGACGCCCAGGACTTGGGCGAAGACGCCGCACAGCAGCTGTTCGCGCACCCCGATCGGGCCACGTTCAGCGGTCGCCGTGCCCGCGGAGTAGTCAGGCGCGGGCAACGCCTTGCGGTCGACCTTACGGTTGACGGTCAGCGGCAGCGCGTCGAGGGCGACGACTGTTGAGGGGATCATGTAGTCGGGCAGCCGCTCGGCCACATACGTTTGGAGGGACTCCGTGGCGGACGCCGGCCAACTGCCGGCTGCCTGGGCGGGCACGATGTAGGCAACCAGGCGCTTGTCACCCGGGCTGTCCTCGCGGACAATCACCGCGGCCTGGCCTACGGCCGGATGCGCCGACAAGACGGCGGCGACTTCGCCGGGCTCGATGCGGAAACCGCGGATCTTGACCTGGTCGTCGGTGCGGCCGGCGAAGACGAGCTGCCCGTCGGCTCCCCACTTGGCGCGATCGCCGGTGCGGTAGAGCCTGGAGCCGTCGACCGCAAAGTGGTTGGCGACAAACCGTTCGGCGGTCAGGCTGGGCCGCCCCAGGTAGCCGCGGGCCAGGCCCGCCCCGGTGACGTAGAGCTCACCGGCGACCCCGACCGGAACGGGTGCCAGGTACTCGTCGAGGACGTACACCTGCGTGTTGAGGACCGGAGCTCCGATGGCGACCTCGTCGGCGTCCGAGGCGCACCGCCACACCGTGGCGTCGACGGTCGTCTCCGTGGGCCCGTACGAGTTGAACAGCCTGTGCCTTCGGCCCCAGCGGGCCATGACATCGGGCGGGCAGGCCTCGCCGGCGACGACAAGGACCGTCTCCGTGTCGATTGACGTCTCGTCGAGGGTCGCCAGGACGGCAGGGGGCAGCGTGGCGTGCGTGACGCGCTGCTCGGTGAGGTAGGCGGGCAGCGCGTCACCCAGCCGCCGCTCGCGCGGGATGACGACGAGGGACGCACCGGACAGGAGCGCCATAAACCATTCCCAGCCGAACGTGTCGAAGCTGGCGGAGGCGAACTGGGCGACCCGGGAGCCGGGCCCGACGCCGAAGTAGCGGACGTGGCCCGCGACCAGAGCGGCGACGCCCGCATGGGAGACGAGGACACCCTTGGGACGCCCGGTCGAACCGGACGTGTAGATGACGTAGGCAGGATGAGCCGTGGTGAGCGCGGTGTCGGATGCCTCGTTAGGTGCTGTGTGCGCCTCGTCGATCAAAACCATCTCGACCGCGGTGTCGGGCACCTTACCCACCGTCCCCGCCGCGGCGAGGACCAAGGCGGGCGCCGCGTCACTGAGCATGTAGGCAATGCGGTCGGCCGGGTAGTCCGGATCGATCGGCATGTACGCACCGCCGGCCTTGAGCACGCCGAGCAGGGCCACCATCAAATCGATGCCGCGGTCCAGGCAGACCGCGACAACGGACTCGGGGCGTACACCCCGCTCGCTCAGGTAGCGACCCAACTGGGCTGCTCGGGCATCGAGTTCGCCATAGGTAATCTCGATACCGTCGGCGGCCACGGCGACCGCGTGCGGGCGGCGGGCGACGTGTGCGGCGAACAGGTCCGGGATGGTCGCCGGTGTCACGTCCGCAGCCGTGTCGTTCCACGCGATCAGCATGCGCTGCCGCTCGGTGTCCCCGAGGACGCGGACCTCGCTGAGCCGTATGCCGGGTTCCGCAGTGAGCGCGTCGAGGACCTGTGTCAGACAGGCGACGAGGCGCTCGACGGTGGCGGCCTCGAACAGCTCGGCCGCCGCCGTGACCGCTCCACGCACGCCGGCCGGATTACCGTCCTCATCGAAGACCTCACCGACGATGACGTCCAGATCGAACTTGGCCTTGGCGGGGCCGGTGGACAGCGCCTGGGCATGCAGCCCAGGCAGATCGAGGACAGCCTCGGAGGTGTTCTGCAGGGTCAGCATGACCTGGAAGAGTGCGTGCCGGGCCATTGAGCGGCTGGGGGCGAGTTCCTCGACAAGTCGTTCAAAGGGCACGTCCTGGTGGGCGAAGGCCGACAGGCTCGTCTCGCGGACACGGGACAGGACGTCGCGGAACGTCGGATCACCGGACAGGTCGGTGCGCAGCACCAGGGTATTGACGAAGGATCCGATGAGCCCTTCGACGGCTTCATCCGTACGGCCGGCGTTCGGCGAGCCGATCGGAATGTCCGTCCCGGCCCCCAGGCGCGAGAGCAGGATCGACAGCGCCGCCTGCAGAATCATGAAGGTGGTCACCCCCTCGGACCGGGCCACTTCCACGAGCCGTCCGTGCACCGCGGCCGGCAGGTCCACCGGCACGCTGTAGCCACGGTGGGAGGCCACCGGCGGGCGCGGGTGGTCGAAGGGCAACTCCAGCTCTTCGGGGGAACCAGCCAGCGCGTCCCGCCAGTAAGCGATCTGGCGGCCCATCACGCTGTCGGAATCGCGCTCCTCGCCTAGCAGCTCGCGCTGCCACAGCGCGTAATCGGCGTACTGGACCGGCAGCGGTTCCCACCGCGGCGCCCGGCCCGCACTGCGCGCCGCGTAGGCGACCGAGACATCGCGAGCCAGCGGCCCGGTCGACCAGCCGTCGCCTGCGATGTGGTGCACCACTACGACAAGGACGTGGTGCTCGGGCTCCAGCTCGAACAGCGCGGCACGGATAGGCACTTCGCAGGCCAGGTCGAAGTCGTGCTCGGCCGTCTCGGCGATCGCGCCCGGGAGTTCGGCGTGTCGCACCGTGTGCACGGACGGCTCCCACACCAGGTCGTCGAGGTCGACGACCTGCTGGTACGGCTCGCCGTCGGCGACCGGGAACCGGGTGCGCAGTACCTCGTGGCGTCCGATCACGTCACGCAGCGCCGCGATCAGGGCCGGGCGGTCCAGGGGCCCGCCGAGCCGCAGCCCCATCGGGATGTTGTAGGTGGATCCAGGTCCTTCCAGCTGGCCGATGAACCACAGGCGGCGTTGCGCGAAGGACAGCGGGATGCGCACGGGGCGCGCCATCGGGACCAGTGCGCTCTGGGCCCTACCGGCACCGCCGAGGCAGGGAGCGAGTGCGGCGACGGTCGGCGCACCGAACAGGGTACGCAGGGGCACCTCGACACCCAGGACGGTGCGGATACGGCTGATGAGCCGGACCGCGAGCAGCGAGTGTCCGCCTATGGCGAAGAAGTCGTCATGGATGCCCACCGAGGGCCGGCCGAGAACCTGGGCGAAGATCCCGCAGAGGATCTCCTCATGCGGGGTGGCGGGGCCGCTGGCCGCCGAGTCCGCGCCCTCGCGGTAGGCGGGGACGGGAAGCGCACGGTGGTCGAGCTTGCCGTTAGCGGTCAGCGGCAGGCTGTCCACGATGACAATCGCCGACGGGACCATATAGGCGGGCAGGCGGCGGGCGGTGAACTCGGCGATACGTGCGACCGGTTCAAGGGGCTGTCCTGCTGGGACGACGTAGGCGACGAGCCGCTTGTCGCCGGGGTGATCCTCGCGTACGACCACGGCCGCACGGGCCACGTCCGGGTGGGAGGCCACCACGGACTGGACCTCGCCGAGTTCGATACGGAAGCCGCGGACCTTGACCTGTTCGTCGCTACGGCCCAGGTACTCGATCTGGCCGTCGGTGTTCCAGCGCGCCAGGTCGCCCGTGCGGTAGAGGCGCTGCCCGGTCGTGGAGAACGGGTCGGCGACGAACCGTTCACCCGTCTGGGCCGGGCGGCCCAGGTAGCCACGGGCCAGTCCGGCCCCCGCCACGTAGAGCTCGCCGGCGACTCCCACCGGTACCGGTGAGAGCGACCTGTCCAGCACATAGGTGCGGGTGTTGGCGATCGGGGTGCCGATCGGCACCTCAGTCACATCCGGCTCGCACCGCCAGCACGTGGCGTCGACCGTCGTCTCCGTAGGGCCGTAGGTGTTGAAGAGGGTGCGGCCACGTGCCCAGCGCTCGATCAGTGCCGCTGAGCATGCCTCGCCTCCGACTTCGAGGACCACGTCCGGGGCGATCGCCGCGACCTCGATGCCCTCCAGCACGGCCGGCGGCAGCGAAACGTGGGTGATGCGCTGCTCGGCGAGGAACGACGCCAGGTCCGGGCCCAGCCGGCGGTGCGCCGGGACGACCACCAGCGTGGATCCCGTGGTGAGGGCCAGCGACCACTCCAGGCAGAAGATGTCGAAGCTCGCCGAGGCGAATTGCGCCACCCGGGAGCCGGGAGCGGGCTGGAAACGGGCGGTAGCGCCCGCAACGGTGTTGGCGAACCCGGCGTGGGTGAGCACGACTCCCTTGGGACGGCCGGTCGAACCCGATGTGTAGATGACGTACGCCGGGTGATCCGGACGCAGCGTACAGCCCGGGGTGCCAGAGGGCAGTTGGGCGAGAGCGGTGAGGGTGTCCGCGTCGTCCAGGACGAGCACCGTGGCATCCGTAACAGGGATCGCTCCGACTGTGTCGCGGGCGGCGATAATCGCCGCCGGCGCGGCGTCACCGAGCATGTAGGCGATGCGTTCGGCCGGATACTCCAGCTCCATCGGCAGATAGGCGCCGCCTGCCTTCAGCACGGCCAGCACCGCCGTCACCAGGTCGGCGCCCCGCTCCAGGTACAGGGCCACCACGGACTCGGGACCGACGCCCTGGGCGATGAGATGGCGGGCCAGCCTGTTGGCCCTGGCGTCCAGGTCGCGGTACGAGAGGGCGACGTCGTCCACGGTGACCGCCACGGCGTCCGGGCTTCGGGTCACCTGAGCCTGGAACAGGTCGATCACTGACGCGGACGCGACGTCGACGGTGGTCGCGTTCCACTCTTCGAGCACCTGGGTGAGCTCCGCCTCGTCCAGGACCTGCACCGCGCTCAGCGGCGTGTCCTGGCCGTCGTCGAGAGCTCTTGCGAGTGCGTCCACGAGGTTGCTCGCGGCGGTGCGCACCAGGCGGCCGACCATCAGCGAGTCCACGGGGGCGACGGCGTCGACGGCCAGTTTGATGCCCTCACCGTTGTCGTCGACCGAGAGCGCGAGGGGAAAGTTGTCCCGCTCCTCGGCGAAGCGCAGGGTGATGCCTTCCAGCTCTCCCCGCGGGGTACTGCCATCGGACCGGTCGGTGTGGTGGCGGTAGTTGAATAGGGCAGTGAACAGCGGGGTATTGCCAGGGATGCCACTGGCCTGCTGGGCGACGGCCAGCGGTGCATGCTCATGCTCCAGAAGCTCCGCCAGTTGACGACGCATCGCGGAGACCGCGCCGAGCACTCCGAAGGCCTCCGTGCGCATCCGCACGGGCAGAGTATTCATGTACGGGCCGGGGACCTGGTCGGCGCCCTCGCCCGCGTTCATGCGGCCGAACAGGATCGTGCCGAACACCACGTCGTCTCGGCCGCTGACGGCAGCCAGCACCCGGGCCCACGCGACGTGCATGACAGTCGCCGGGCTCGCCCCCATGTGGCGGGCGACCGCCCGGAGCTGCCGCGTGAAACCGTCGTCGAGGCACAGCACTTCGCGGGAGGACGCCATGCCGTCGCCGCGCACGTCCGCGACGCCGAACGGTGCGGTGGGTTCGGTGACGTCGCCGAGCAGGCCGGCGAAGTACCGCTCGTGTTCCGAGCGCGCGACGGCACCACGTGTCTGGGCGACGAAGGTGCGGAACGGCAGCGGCCGGGCAAGCTCACGGCCGCGGCCGGCGAGGATGGTTCGGACCTCGTGGAAGACGATCTCCAGGGCGGTGTGGTCGCGCACCACGTGGTGCGCGCGCAGCAGGCCCAACCACCTTGTGGTGCCTGGCAGTTGCGCGGCGTGCATCTGGATCAGCGGCGCCTTACCCAGATCCATCCGATATCCGCCGACCGCCAGAAGCTGCTGCACCGGGTCGCCTTCGGCACAAAGATTCACTTCGTCGACAGGAAGTGTGGCGCGGCGCCAGACGACCTGGACGGGCTCGCGCAGGCCCTCCCATACCATGGAGGTGCGATAGATGTCGTGGCGGTCGATGACGGTCTGGAGAGCGTCCGTGAACGCGTCGAGCCGGTCTCGGGAGTCGAATTCCAAGACCGTGGGCAGGACATAGGCATCGTCCCCGCCGTCGGCCAGGAGGTGGTGGAAGAGCAGGCCTTCCTGAAGCGGGGCCAGCGGGTAGATGTCCGCGATGTTGGCCGGCCCGCCCTGCACGGTGGCAGTGATCCGCGCCAGTTCCTCGGCGCTCAGGTCGACCAGCGGCAGCATCTGCGGGGTGATCTCGGTGGCACCGGCCGGGATCAGGTTCTCCGGTACGGCGATGGGTACGGCCGCTGTCGAGGCAGCGAGGCCGGCCGGGGTGGGCGCCTGGAAGAAGGACCGAACCGACACCGAGACACCCTGCTTCTGCAGCAGGGCAACCAGTCGGATGGCGAGCAGCGACTGACCGCCGAGCTCGAAGAAGTCGTCGTGTACGCCGACACCGGCCAGACCCAATACCTGGGCGAAGGCTGCGCAGATGATCTCCTCGCGAGCGTTGGTCGGGCCTTGGTCCGCCGTGTGCGTCCCGTGGCTCGGCGCCGGCAGCGCCTTGAGGTCGAGTTTGCCGGTGGCGGTCAGCGGCAGGGCCTCGAGCGCAATCACCGCCGAGGGGACCATGTAGGAAGGCAGGAGGCCACTTGCGAACTCCGTAATGGATACGGCCAGTTCGTCGTCGTGTGCGTCAGCTATCACGTAGGCGATGAGGCGGTGGTCTCCAGGTGTGTCTTCCCTGACGATCACGGCAGCCTGGCTGACCTGAGGATGCGCAGTCACCACGGCTTGGACTTCACCCGGTTCGATGCGGAATCCGCGGACCTTCACCTGATCGTCTGCCCGGCCGAGGAAGACCAGCTGACCGTCCGCCGTCCACTTCACACGGTCGCCCGAGCGGTACATCCGCTCACCCAACGCGGAAAACGGTGAAGCAACGAAACGCTCCGCAGTCAGACCCGCACGGTTCACATACCCCCGGGCCACACCAGCACCCGACACATACAACTCACCGGCCACACCCACCGCCACCGGCTGCAGGAACTCATCCAGCACAAAAACACAAGCATTGGCGACCGGCCCACCAACCACCACACCGACAGACGAAGCCAGCCGGGCAATCGCCGTATCGACCGTCGCCTCCGTCGGGCCATAGAAGTTGAACCCCTCCACACCCTCCAGCACACGCAACCGCTCCCACAGACCGGCCGGGACCGCCTCACCACCCACCCCGATACGCGAAGGACACACAGGCCCCTCAAAGAGACCCTCATCCACCAGAACCTGCAGATACGACGGAGTGACCTCAGCAAAATCAATACGCGACGCCCGCATCCACCCGACCAGAAGACCCGCATCCAGCCACGTCTGCGCATCCACCACATGCAGCTCATGCCCCACAAACAGAGCCGACAGCTGATTCCACGACGCATCAAAAGACACCGACGTAGTCAACGCCACCCGCAACCGGCCACCACCCCCGGCAAACACCGTCCGAGCGTGCCCCTCACACAAACTCACCACACCCCGATGAGCCACCACCACACCCTTGGGCCGACCCGTCGACCCCGACGTATACATCACATACGCCGCATGCTCCGGAAGGATCGTCACGTCCGGGGCAGCATCGTCTAGCCCCGCCAGCGCCGCCACAGTCTCCGCTTCGTCGAGCATCACCACGGCCGCTTCAGTCGCGGGCAGCACTCCGGCCGTCCCGGTCGAGGCGATTACCGCCGCCGGGGCCGCGTCCTCGACCATGTAGGCGATGCGGTCGGCCGGGTAGGCCGGGTCCATGGGCAGGTAGGCGCCGCCGGACTTGAGGACGGCAAGGATCGCGACGATCAGATCCGCACCGCGTTCCAGGCACACGCCGACCACCGACTCGGGACGCACGCCCTGCGCGGCGAGGTGGCGGGCCAGGCGGTTGGCGCGGGCGTCCAATTCCGCGTACGTGACGGCAGCGCCGCCCGCGACGATGGCCACGGCGTCCGGCGTACGAGCCACCTGTGCCGCGAACAACTCCGGGAGCGACCCGGCGGTGACCTCCGCGGCGGTGTCGTTCCAGTCCACCAGCATCTGATGGCGCCCGGCGTCATCGAGGACCGGGAGCTCGCGCAGCCGGGACTGTGGATCGTTGACCAGCAGCTCGATCGCCCGGACCCAGCAGGCCACGAAGCGTTCGGCCGTTCCGGCGTCGAACAGGTCCGCCGACGCAACCACCGAACCGCGCAGACCGGCCGGTGTGCCGTGGACGTCGAAGGTCTCGGTGACCGTCGCGTCCAGGTCGAACTTGGCCGCGGACGCGCCAGCTTCGAGTCCGGAGATCCGCACACCTGGCAGGTCGAGGATGGCCTCACCGGTGTTCTGGACCTTCAGCATGATCTGGAACAGCGGGTGGCGGGCCAGGGATCGGGCCGGGGCGAGTTCTTCGACGAGCTTCTCGAAGGGCACATCCTGGTGAGCGAAGGCGGACAGACTGGTTTCCCGTACGCGCCTGAGAACTTCCAGGAACGTCGGACTTTCCGTCAGATCGGTGCGTATCACCAGGGTGTTGATGAAGAAGCCGACCAGATCGTCGAGCCCCTCATCCGTACGGCCGGCGTTGGCCACACCGATCGGAATATCTGTCCCGGCACCCAGTCGCGACAGCATCATCGCCATCGCCGCCTGCAGGATCATGAAGGTGGTCACGCCCTCGGACCGTGCCAACTGCACCAGACGCGCGTGCGCCGGCGCCGGCACGGACAGCGCGATGCCGTGCCCCAGGTGCGTGGGCACCGCGGGGCGGGGCCGGTCGGCCGGGAGATCCAGCTCCTGCGGAGCACCAGCCAGCGCCTGCCGCCAGTAGGCGATCTGGCGCCCGACCACACTTTGGGGATCCGACTCGTCGCCGAGCAGGTCCCGCTGCCACAGGGCGTAGTCGGCGTACTGGACCGGCAGAGGCTGCCATTCGGGAGCATTCCCTACGCTTCGCGCCGCATAGGCAGCCGACAGGTCCCGTGCCAGCGGCTCCATCGACCAGCCGTCGCCGGCGATGTGGTGCACGGCCATGACGAGAACATGCTCGTCGGTAGAGATCCCGAACAGACAGGCCCTGATGGGAATGTCGGCGGCCAGGTCGAAGGGGCGCGCGAGCGCGTCGGCAACAGCACCGGCCAGCTCCGCCGGGGCGACCTCGGCGACTGACAGCTCCCAATCGAGCTCACCGAGCTCAAGAATGCGCTGGTACGGCTCACCGTCCGCGACATCGAAAACCGTACGCAGCACTTCGTGCCGCCCGATCACGTCGCGCAGAGCTGCGCCCAGAGCGCCCCGGTCGAGGGCACCCGACAGCTTCAGCATCACCGGGATGTTGTAGGTGGCGCCAGGCCCGTCCAGTTGGCCCACGAACCACAGACGGCGCTGGGCGAAGGAGAGCGGGGTCCGCTGGGGGCGTGTCGCAGGAGCGAGTGCGGCGCGGGCCGCGGGCGCGCCGTCGAGGCGGGCCGCGAGCGAGGCCACGGTGGGTGACTCGAACAGCGTCCGCAGCGGCACCTCCACGCCGAGGACCGTACGCACGCGGCTGATCAGACGAGTGGCGAGCAGCGAGTGCCCGCCGAGTGTGAAGAAGTCATCGTCGACGCCCACCTCGGACAGGCCCAGGACCTCGGCGAACACGGTGCACAGCAGTTCCTCAGGAAGCGTGGCGGGGCCGCGTCCCGCGGTCGCTGCGTACACGGGGCTGGGCAGGGCGGCCCGGTCGAGCTTGCTGTTGGCCGACAGCGGCAGGGCTTCCAGGACCACGACCGCCGAGGGCACCATGTGCTCAGGCAGTCGCGCAGCGATGAACTCCCGTACGGAGGCGGCTATATCGGCGCCGTCCTCGGCGGGTACGACGTAGGCGACCAGGCGCCGGTCGCCGACGGTGTCCTCGCGGGCGACGACTGCCGCGTGGGCGACGGCGGGGTGCTGGGCGGCTACGGCTTCGACCTCTCCGGGTTCGATGCGGTAGCCGCGGATCTTGACCTGGTCGTCGGCGCGTCCGAGGTACTCGAAGCGCCCGTCGGTGTCCTGGCGTACGAGGTCGCCGGTGCGGTACATACGCGCTCCGGGCTCGAACGGCGAAGCCACGAATCGCTCGGCGGTCAGGCCCGCGCGGCGTACGTAGCCCCGGGCGAGGCCGGCGCCCGTCACATACAGCTCTCCCGCTACTCCGGGGGCGACCGGGCTGAGGCTGCGGTCCAGGACGTAAGCCCGGGTATTGGGCAGGGGACGGCCGATCAGTGGACGACCGCCCTGGTCCGTGTCGTGATACAGCACGTGCACGGTGGCCTCGGTGGGACCGTAGAAGTTGAGTCCCCGCGTTCCTGTTGCCGCGTGCAGCCGCTCCCATAGGGCGGTGCCGACGGCGTCGCCCCCCAGCAGCAGGGCGCGGAGGCGGTGCGCGGAGGCCTCGAGGAGGCCCTCGTCGAGGAGTTGCTCGGCTTGCACGGGGGTGACGGCCATCAGGTCGATGCGCCGGTCGTCGGCGTAGCGGGCCAGCGCGGTGGTATCGCGTCGTACGTCGTCCGGTACGACGTGCAGTTCGTGGCCCGCGACCATCCAGAGCAGCAGCTCCCAGGAGGCGTCGAAGGACAGGGCGTACGTCAGAGCGACCCGCATGCGCGGCTCCGAGCGGGTGACGACACCGGTGCGCTGGAATGCGGCGAGGTTGGCAAGTCCGCGGTGCGGGACGACGACGCCCTTGGGGCGACCGGTCGACCCCGAGGTGTAGATGACATACGCGGGGTGCGCGGGTCGGATCGTCACCGGCGGCGGTGTGTCCTGGCACGCCGTCAGTTCCCCGGCGGTTGTGGCGTCGTCCAGCACGAGCACGGTGGTGTCGTGCGAGGGCAGGGCGGCTGCTGTGACAGTGGTGGCGAGGATGAGGGCGGGCGCAGCGTCTTGGACCATGTACGCGATCCGGTCGGCCGGATAGGTGGGGTCGAGGGACAGGTGGGCGCCGCCGGCTTTGAGGACGCCGAGCAGGGCGACGACCAGGTCGGTGCCTCGCTCGAGGCATACGCCGACGACCGACTCGGGCCCAACACCCCGGTCCGCGAGGAGGTGTGCCAGCTGGTTGGCTCGGGCGTCCAGTTCGGCGAAGGTGAGAGTGGCGTCGTCGCCGGTGACGGCCACCGCGTCGGGGGTGCGGGCGGCCTGGACCGCGAACAGGTTGGGGACGGTTGCGGACGGCACCTCGACGGCTGTGTCGTTCCACTCGGCGAGGATCTGGTGGCGCTGGGCCTCGTCCAGGACGGGGATAGCGGTCAGCGGCCGGTCGGCGGCGCCGTCGGCGGCCGCGTCGAGTGCCTCGAGGAGCCCGGCGAGCGCGGTGCACAGGAGGGTACCTACGGTGTGCGGGTCGACGGGTGTGCGGGCGTCCACGGCAAGTGAGAAGGCGTCGCCGTCGTCGTCGACGGACACGGCGAGCGGGTAGTTGGAGCGCTCCTGGGCGAACAGGATGCGGATGCCGTCGGTGTGGAGGCCGTCGCCGGGCGTGCCCCGCCGGTAGTTGAACAGGGAGGTAAACAGGGGGGTGTCACCGGTGACGCCGCTGGCCCGCTGGGCGGCGGCGAGAGGCGCGTGCTCGTGCTCCATGAGCCGGGAGAGCTGGCCGCGCATCGCTTCGACCGCCTCGTACGCACCGAGTTCCGCGGTGCGTACGCGCACCGGAAGCAGGTTGATGTACGGGCCGGGGGCCTGGCTTTCGCCGGTGGCGGCGCTCATGCGGCCGGATAGGACGGTGCCGAACACCACGTCGTCGCGGCCACTGACAGCGGCGAGGGTCCGGGCCCAGGCCAGGTGCAGAACCGTCGCGGGGCTAGTGCCCAGCCTGCGGGTGACAGCGCGTAGGTGTGAGCCGAGTTCGGGCGCGAGGGGGACGCGGGCCCGGGACGACCCGTCGCCGTCGCCGTGTACGTCGACGAGTCCGTAGGGCGCGGTGGGTTCGGTGACGTCGCCGAGCAGCTGCGTGAAGTACGGGTGGTGGCCGGGGTGTTCGGGCCCGGTGCGCACCCGTGCGACGAAGTTTCGGAAGCGTGCGGGTACGGGCAGTTCGGCACCTCGCCCGTCCAGGAACGCGCGTACCTCCTCGAGCACGACTTCGAGGGCAGTATGGTCCTGCACCATGTGGTGTGCCCGGACCAGAGCCAGCCAACGGTCGCTTCGCGGGTCGGCCGCGATGTGCAGGTCGAGCAGCGGGGCCCGGGCAAGGTCCATCGAGCCACCCCCTGCAGCGAGCAGCTGGTGGACCGGGTCGCCGGCGTCGGCTGCCAGACGTACTTCCTCTCGGGGCACAGGACTGTGGCGCCACACGACCTGTGCGGGCTCGCGCAGGCCTTCCCACGCGATGGAGGTGCGCAGGATGTCGTGGCGCTCCACCACCTGGCGAAGGGCTTCGGTGAAGGCCTCGAGTCGTGCCCGCGAGGCGAACTCCAGGACGGTGGGCTGGACGTAGGCGTCCTGACCGCCGTCGGCGAGCAGGTGGTGGAAGAGCAGGCCTTCTTGGAGAGGTGCCAGTGGGTAGATGTCGGCGATGTTGGCCGCTCCGCCATCCACGGAGGCGGTAATCGTGTCGATTTCGGCCGTACTGAGCTCGATGAGCGGCAGCATGTCCGGAGTAATCGTCGTGGCATCGGCGGGGATGAGGTTGTCCGGTGTCCGAGCCGTTGCGGCGCCCACCGCGGCGGCGATACCGGCTGGGGTAGGCGTCTGGAAGAGGGCACGCACCGGTATGTCGGCGCCCAGTACGGCCCGGGCGCGGCCCATCAGTTCGACGGCGAGCAGGGAGTGGCCGCCCAGCGCGAAGAAGTCGTCGTCAACGCCGACCCAGTCCAGACCGAGTACGTCGGCGAATACGCCGCACACCAGTTCCTCGCGCAGGTCCGCGGGCCCTCGGCCCGCGCCGGTGGTGTGGGTGGGGGCGGGCAGGGCGTTGCGGTCGAGTTTGCCGTTGGCGGTCAGCGGCAGCGTGTCCAGCACCAGCACCGCAGACGGCACCATGTAACTCGGCAGGCTTGCACCCACATGGGCTCGAAGCTCTCCAGCATCCGTCGGCCCCTCCATTTCGGTCACCGGTATCGCATACGCCACCAGCCGAGCGTCGCCCGGTGTGTCCTCACGCACGACGACTGCGGCGCGGGCGATCCGGGGATGGCGCTCGAGGACCGCCTCGATTTCGCCCGGCTCGATCCGGAAGCCTCGGACCTTGACCTGGCCGTCTGTGCGGCCCAGACACTGCAGAACACCACCGGGACGCCAGCGCGCCACGTCTCCCGTGCGATACAACCGCTCGCCGGAGACGAATGGCGATGCAACGAATCGCTCGGCCGTCAAGCCGGGCCGGCCCAGGTAGCCACGGGCCAGCTGGGCGCCCGCGAGGTAGAGCTCTCCTGTCGAACCGGGGGCCACGGGGCGCAGCCGCTGGTCGAGGACATAGGCGCGGGTGTTCGCGAACGGCCGTCCGATGACGACGCGGCCTTCGCCGACTTCGTGGGAGGTGGCCCAGATGGTCGCTTCGGTGGGCCCGTACAGGTTCACCGCCGACACCCCGCACGAGTGGAACCGTGCGGCCAGCTCCTCGGGAAGTGCCTCGCCGCCGACCAGGGCGCGCACCAAGACGGGCCACTCACCGGCCTCCAGGAGCGCGCGCCACAGGGACGGCACGGCCTGCAGTGCAGTGGCCCCGCTGGTGCGGACCAGGTTGAGCAGAGCCTTCGGATCGCGGACCGTCTCACGGTCGGCGAGCACGACAGCGGCCCCGTTGACCAGCGGCAGGAACAGCTCGAGGGCGGCGATGTCGAAAGACACGGTGGTCACGGCCACGAACCGGTCGCCGGCGCTGAGCGGGACCCGCTCGGCGGCGGCGTGCAGGTGGTTGGCCAGCGCCCCGTGGCCGACGACGACACCCTTGGGGCGCCCGGTCGAGCCCGAGGTGTGAATGACATATGCGGGATGCTGCGGCAAAAGACCGGCCCGCCCCGGCAGCCCGGCCGCCCCAGCAGCGGGGAGTACGCCGCGTGCGAGCACGTCATCGACCACCAAGACCGGAACATCCGACGCCGGCACACCACCCGCGCAGCCGGACGTAGTCAACACACACACTGGCCGCGCGTCCGCCAGCATGTAGGCGATCCGCTCCTGCGGGTACTCAGGATCGACCGGCAGATACGCGCCACCCGCCTTGACCACCGCGAGCAACGACGCCACCAAAGCCGCGCTGCGCTCCATCTGCACCGCCACGATGGACTCAGGGCCAACGCCCCGATCAGCCAGCAGATGCGCCAACCGGTTGGCAAGCGTGTCGAGTTCGGCGTACGTGAAGCTGCGCGCTCCGTCGACCAGGGCGACCGCCTCGGGTGTGCGTGCCACCTGGGCCTCAAAAAGCTCCGGCAGGGTGGTAGGGGGGGGGTCGACTGCGGTGTCGTTCCATCCGTGCAGCACCTGGTGTAGTTCGGTGTCGTCCAGCAGGCGAAGGTCGCTGACGCGGGTCTGCGGGGCTTCGGCGATGGCCTCGACGACCCGGACGAGACGCTTGGCGATCCACTGGACGGACTCAGGGTCGAACAGGTCGGCGGCGGCGACGACCGTGCCCGTCAGGCCGCCCGGGACACCGTGGCCGTCGAACGTCTCGCCGATGCCGATCTCCAGGTCGAACTTGGCGGCGCTCTGACTGGTCGCCACGGGCTCGGCGTGGACGCCTGGAAGCCGCAGGGCCGCCTCACCGGTGTTCTGCAGCATCAGCATGACCTGGAACAGCGGGTGCCGAGACAGGGAGCGGGTCGGGGCAAGTTCTTCGACGAGCTTCTCAAACGGCACGTCCTGGTGCTCGAACGCTGCCAGGCCGGCTTCCTGGACGCGGGCGACAAGTTCGCGGAACGTGGGGTCGCCCGACAGGTCGGTGCGCACCACGAGGGTGCTGACGAAAAAGCCGATCAGGTCGTCGAGCGCCTCGTCGCCCCGTCCTGCGTTGACGGTGCCGATCGGAATGTCGGTGCCGGCGCCCAGCCGGGAGAGTGTCACCGCCAGGGCGGCCTGGAGCACGGTGAAGAGCGTGACGCCCTCGGCGAGCGCGACGTCGGCGAGACGCGTGTGCACCCGGGCGGGCAGTGTGAAGGGAACGGTGCGGCCGTCGTGGCTCAGTACAGCCGGGCGCGTCCGGTCGTACGGCAGGTCCAGTTCCTCCGGAATGTCTGCAAGCGACTGGCGCCAGTAGGCGACCTGCCGGGAGAACAAGCTGTCGGGGTCGCTCGTGTCGCCGAGCAGTTCGCGCTGCCACAGGGTGTAGTCCGCGTACTGCACGGCCAGCGGCTCCCACCGCGGTGCCTCACCCTCAATGCGCGCCGCGTAGGCCGAGGACAGGTCGCGGGCCAGGGGCCCCATCGACCAGCCGTCGCCGGCGATGTGGTGAACGACCATGACGAGCGTGTGTTCCCCGGGTGCGGTCGTGAACAGCCAGGCCTTGACAGGAATGTCGGTAGTGAGGTCGAAGACGTGGCCGACGCAAGTGTTGATCTTCTCATCCAACGCGGCCGGGGTGATGTCGGCCGTCTCCAAGTGCCAGTCCAGGCCGGCCGTGGGGAGGACCTGTTGGTAGGGTTCGCCCGCCGTGACGCCGTAGCGGGTACGCAGGATCTCGTGGCGGCCGATCACATCCCGCAGCGCGGCGTCCAGGGCGTCGCGGTCCACCGCTCCGGTCAGGCGCTGTGCAACACGAATGTTGTACACCGCGTTCGGGCCCTCCAACTGGGACAAGAACCACAGCCGACGCTGCGCGAATGACAACGGAATCATCAGGAATCCTCCTGGGTACGCATCGGCCGCAGCGCGGGCCTAGCAGAGCTCACATTTCCAAGCTGACTTATGAGGCCGGACACGGTCCGCGCCGTGAGGAGTACCCGCAGGGGCACCTCGAGGCCGAGCACCGTCCGCAGACGGCTGGTGAGGCGGGCGGCGAGCAGGGAGTGCCCACCGAGTGCGAAGAAGTCGTCGTCGATGCCGACTTCGGGGAGGCCGAGCACTTCGGCGAACGCCGTACACAGGGCTTTTTCCCGCTGTGTGGTGGGCGTCCGGCCGGTGCTCGCCGTGGGCAGGGCATCGGGCAGTGCCTGGTGGTTCACCTTGCCGTTGGCCGTCAGCGGCAAGGCATCGAGCACGACGAGTGAGGAAGGGACCATGTACTCGGGCAGCTTGTTTTGGGCGAACTTCCTTACCTCTTCCGCCAGTTCAGCTCCCCGTGTTCCGTCGTCCGGGACGATGTAGCCCACCAGCCGCTTGCCGCCTGCGTCGTCCTTGCGCGCCACGACGGCGGCCTGGGTCACGTCGGCGTGCGCAGCAAGGACGGACTGCACCTCACCCAACTCGATACGGAAACCGCGGATTTTGACCTGGTCGTCGACGCGGCTGGCGAACATCAGCCGGCCGTCGGCGGTCCAGCTCACCCGATCCCCCGTGCGGTACAGGCGCTCGCCCGCCCCGTCGAAGGGCGAGGCGACGAAGCGTTCCGCGGTCAGGGCGGGACGGCCCACGTAAGCGCGGGCGAGCCCGGCTCCCGCGATGTAGAGCTCGCCGTCGACTCCGACCGGTACCGGGCTGAGGGTGTTATCGAGCACGTATACCCGGGAGTTAGTGATCGGGGAGCCGATGCCGGGCTTGTGTTCGTCTTCGCACAACGCGTCCGACATCGTCGCGCACACGGTGGTCTCGGTCGGGCCGTAGGCGTTGACGAAGCGACGGCCGCTCGACCAGCGGGCTACGAGTTCCTTGCCGAGGGCCTCCCCGGCCGAGACCAGTGTGGTGACCGCAGCGAGATCCCCGGGCTCCAGTACGGACAGGACGGCGGGCGGCAGCGTGGCGTGGGTGACGCCGTGCCGGGCCACGAGCTCGGCGAGCCCACCGCCCGGCAGCAAGGTCTCGGCAGGGGCTACCACCAGGCGGGCGCCCGAGCACAGCGCCATGACCAGCTCCCAGGTCGCCGCGTCGAAACCGGGTGAGGCGAACTGCAGCACTCGGCTCTCTGCACCGACCTCGAACCGCTCGATCTGTGCGGTCACCAGGCTGGCGACGCCGGTATGTGGAACGACCACCCCCTTGGGGGCGCCCGTGGAACCGGAGGTGAAGATCATGTACGCGGCGTGGTCCGGCCGCAGATTGACGCCCCGTTCCGCGTCGCTCACCTCGTTGCCTGCCTGAGTCTCGATCTCCGCAGCCAGCAGCGGTTCGTCGAGTACGAACACGGGTGTCGCGGTGTCGCCCGGTATCACCGGCGCGCACAGCACCGAGGTCAAGACGGCCACCGCACCCGACTCCTTGAGCATGAACGCGATGCGTTCCGCCGGGTACTGCGGGTCGATGGGAAGGTAAGCGCCGCCCGCCTTGAGTACGCCGAGCAGAGTGACGATCAGTTCGATGCCGCGCTCGCGAACGACGGCGACCACCGACTCAGGCCCCACGTCTCTGCCGATCAGGAACCTGGCGAGCCGGTTGGCTCGCGCGTCCAGCTCCGCATACGTCAGTTCGGCGTCGTCGGATGCAACGGCTACCGCGTCCGGCGTCTGCCCCACGCGGGCGGCGAACAGCGCGGGTACGGTCGCCGGTGCCACGTCCGCCGTGGTGTTGTTCCACTCGTCCAGCACCCGGCGGCGTTCGACCACGTCGAGCACCTGAACCGCGCGCAGCGGCACTTCCGCGCCGCCGTCCAGGGCGCTCTCCGCCGCGCCCACCAGTTCTTCGATGGCGGTCCTGGCGAGGGCTGCGACCGTATGCGGATCGACGGGGGCGACGGCGTCGACGATCAGCTCTAGGCTGTTCCCGTCGTCGTCGACGAGGAGAGCCAGCGGGTAGTTGGTGCGCTCTCGCGTGAACAACAGTTTGGTGCCGGGCAGTGAGGTCTTCCACCGCTCGTCCAAATCCTCGCCGATGCTGCGCCGGTAGTTAAGGCAGGCGGTGAACAGCGGGGCGTCGCCCTCCAGATCGGCTGCCCGCTGTGCCACCACAAGTGGTGCGTGCTCGTGCTCCAGGAGGCGGGCTAGCTGGCCGCGCATCGCGGTGATGGCGCCGAGCACACCGTGCTGGGCGGTGGGCACGCGTACCGGCAGGGTGTTGATGAACGGGCCGGGCACCCGGTCAGCGCCTACGCCCGCGTTCATGCGGCCGAACAGGACGGTGCCGAACACCACGTCGTCCCGTCCGCTGACCGCCGCGAGGACCCGGGCCCAGGCGACGTGCAGAACGGTCGCCGCACTCACCCCGGTTCGCCGCGCCACATCGCGCAGCCGTCCGGTCAGTTCCGGGTCGGCTACCAGGCGTGCCCGCGCCAGGGTGGCGCCGTCGCCGCGCGCGTCCACCAGACCGAAGGGCGCCGTGGGCTCGGTGATGTCGCCGAGCAGGTCGGCGAAGTAGCGTTCGTGCTCGGCACGGTCGACCCCACCGCGTGCCTGGGCGACGAAGTTACGGAACGGCAGCGGCTCGGGAAGGTCCTCCCCCCGCCCGTCGAGAAACGCCGTCACCTCCTCCAGGAGCACCTCGAGGGCCGTACCGTCGCGCACCATGTGGTGGGCGCGGATCAGGGCGAGCCAGCGCGCCGGGTCGGTACCGGGCACCGCGGCGATGTGCAGGTCGAGCAGGGGCGCCCGGCTCAGGTCCATGCGGGCGCCACCGGCTGCGACGAGTCCGGTGACCGGATCGGCGCTGCTCGGATCGAGGACTACCTCCGTGACGGGCAGTGCGGTAAAGCGCCACACCACCTGCACCGGCTCGCGCAGACCTTCCCAAACGTAGGAAGTGCGGTAGATGTCGTGGCGGTCCACCACCCGCTGGAGTGCCTCGACGAATGCATCGAGCCGCGCCCGGGAGTCGAACTCCAGGACGGCCGGCATCACGTATGCGTCGTCGCCGCCGTCGGCGAGCAGGTGGTGGAAGAGCAGGCCTTCCTGGAGCGGAGCGAGCGGGTAGATGTCCTTCACATTGGGCGCACCGCCCTCGACGGTCGCGACGATCTGCTGTATCTCGTTGGCGGTGAGTTCAACCAGCGGCAGCATGGCGGGCGTGATCTCCGAGGCGCCAACCGGGATCAGGTTCTCCGGAACGACGACCTGTTCCGTCCCGGCGGACGCCGCGAGGCTTGCCGCGGTGGGGTTGTCGAACAGGGCGCGCACCGACACCGAAACGTTGTGCTTGCGCAGTATCTCGACCAGGCGTACCGCCACCAGCGAGTGGCCACCGAGTTCGAAGAAGTCGTCGTCCACGCCGACTTCGGGCAGGTCTAGGACCTCAGCGAAGGCGGTGCACAGAATTTCTTCGCGCACGTTGGCCGGGGCTCTGCCCGCACCTGCGACTGCCGCGAAGTCCGGGGCGGGAAGTGCCTTACGGTCGAGCTTTCCGTTGCCGGTCAGCGGCAGGGCGTCGAGGATCACGACCGCGGACGGCACCATGTGCTCCGGCAGCCGCTGTCCAGCGAACTCACGTACGGATGCCGGTAGATGGTCACGCGGCTCGTCGATGTCCGTCGGAACGGCGTACGCCACGAGCCGCTTGTCGCCCGGGACGTCCTCGCGGGCGATGACCACCGCCTGGGCGACCTGCGGGTGTGCGCCGACCACGCCCTGTACTTCGCCGGGTTCGATACGGAAGCCGCGGATCTTGACCTGGTCATCGGCCCGGCCCAGGAAGACCACCTGACCATCCGCCGTCCACTTCGCCCGGTCACCCGTGCGATACATCCGCCGACCCGACTCGAACGGGTTCGCCACAAACCGCTCCGCCGTCAGGCCGACTCGTCGGATGTACCCGCGTGCCAGCCCCGCACCCGCGACATACAGGTCCGCGACCACCCCGGCCGGCACCGGCTGAAGGAAGGTGTCCAGCACATAGAGACGGGTGTTGGCGATCGGGGTGCCGACCGGCACCACACCGGCGGCTGTCTGCTCGGCAGTCAGCCGGGTGGTCGCCACCCCGATCGTAGTCTCGGTCGGCCCGTAATGGTTGTAGACCTCCCGCTCACCGGCCACCGCGAGCAGCTCCCGCAGCCATGCCGGCGACGGAGCCTCACCACCCAGAACCAGTGACCCTGCCGGCAGCACAGCATCGAAACCACCGGCGGCGGAGAGCGCCGCCAGGTGCGAGGGCACAGCCTTGAAGTGGTCGATACGGTGCTCGGCAAGATACGCCGCAACAGCCTGCGGGTCGGTGACCGCACCCTCATCCAGAATGTGCAGCTCACCGCCGGTGGCGAGACTGGCGAACACCACCGTGTTCCCCAGATCCGTTGCCTGCGCCTGGAGCAGCGCGTACCGCGCGCCAGGCTTCCCAAAACCCACCCGGCCGGGGACGGAAGCCACATAGTTGGCCAGACCCCCGTGCGTCACCGCCACACCCTTGGGCTGACCCGTCGAACCCGACGTATAGATCACATACGCCAACGACTGCGCTTCAACACGGGTACCCGGGCGCTCTGTTGGGAGACCAGCCAGCTGCATCTGCACGAACGTGCCGTCGAGGGCAACCAGACGCGAACGCCCCGCCGGCAGATCATCCAAAAACTCCTCGGCAGTCAGCACCAGCGCGGCCCGGCTGTCCCGCAGCATGAACGCAACCCGCTCCGTCGGCTGCGCCGGATCGATCGGCAGATAACCCGCACCCGCCTTCCACACCCCCACAATCGCCGCGATCATGTCCACACCACGCGGCAGACACAACCCCACCAGGGATTCGGCACCCACACCCTGACCAATCAGATAATGCGCAATCCGGTTCGCCCGCACCTCCAACTCCGCAAACGACACCTCAACGCCCTCAGCGACAATCGCGACGGCATTCGGCGTACGGAGAGCCTGTGTCTCGAAGCGTTCGTGCATGAAGGCAGGTTCGACATCGGTGGCCGTGTCGTTCCATCCAACCAGCACCCGGCAACGCTCGGTTTCAGCCATCACGTCGATCGAGCGGAGCAGTAGGTCCGGTTCGCCGTCAAGTGCAGCCTCCAACGCGGCCACCAAGTTCTCCGTGGCTGTACGGACGGCGACACCGACCGCGTGGGAGTCGATGGGCGCGACGGAGTCCACCGCCACCTCGGTGCTGTCCCCGTAGTCGTCGATCAGGACGACCAGGGGGTAGTTAGTGCGTTCGCGCACCAGGAGCAGCCGCACGCCGTCCATGCCCTCATCGACGGCACGGCCGAGGTTGCGTCGGTAATTGAGGAAGGACGTGAACAGGGGGGTGTCGCCGGTGACTCCGCTGGCGCGCTGGGCGACGGCGAGCGGTGCGTGCTCGTGCTCGAGGAGTTCGGCAAGCTGACCGCGCATCGCGGAAACCGCCGCGAGCGCGCCCGATTCGTCGGTCCGCAGGCGTACCGGCAGGGTGTTCATAAACGGGCCGGCCACTCGGTCGGCTCCGGCGCCCGCGTTGAGCCGCCCGTACAGAACCGACCCGAAGACCACGTCCTCGCGTCCGCTGACGGCAGCCAGGACCCGCGCCCAGGCGACGTGCAGGACAGTCGCAGTGCTGGTGCCCATGCGCCGCGCCACGGCGCGCAGACGTGTGTCCAATTCCGGGGAGAACGGGACGACTTCGTGGGCCGTGTCGGCACCGTCGCCGCGCACGTCCGCCAGGCCGTAAGGGGCGGTGGGCTCGGTGACATCACCGAGCAGTTCGGCGAAGTACCGCTCGTGCTCCGAGCGGGCGGTCCCGCCACGCACCTGGGCGACGAAGTCCCGGAATGGGAGCGGTTCGGGCAGCTCCTCGCCATGCCCCGCCAGGATCGCTTCGACCTCGTCGAGGACAACCTGCAGCGCCGTATGGTCGCGGACCGTGTGGTGCATACGTACGAGAACCAGCCACCGGTCGCTGCCAGGGTCGGCGGCGACGTGGGTGCCGACAAGCGGCGCCTGGCCCAGGTCCATGTACGCGCCACCCACGGCGACCAATTCGGCCACCGGATCGGTGCCGTGGGGGTCGAGAGCGACCTCCTCCACCGAGAGGGTGCCCCGGCGCCACACGACCTGGACCGGCTCGGGCAAGCCCTCCCACACGAACGCGGTGCGATAGATGTCGTGGCGGTCCACCACCCGCTGAAGTGCGTCCGTGAAGGCATCCGCTCGCTCCCGTACATAGAACTCGAGAACCGCTCGCATCACGTATGCGTCGTCGCCGCCGTCGGCGAGCAGGTGGTGGAAGAGCAGGCCTTCCTGGAGCGGAGCGAGCGGGTAGATGTCCTTCACATTGGGCGCACCGCCCTCGACGGTCGCGACGATCTGCTGTATCTCGTCGGCGGTGAGTTCAACCAGCGGCAGCATGGCGGGCGTGATCTCCGAGGCGCCAACCGGGATCAGATTCTCCGGAACGACGACCTGCTTGGCCCCAGCGGAGGCGGCCAGGCCGACAACTGTCGGAGTATCGAACAGGGCACGCACGGAGACGGAAACGTTCTGCCCGCGGAGGATTTCGATGAGGCGTACGGCCATGAGGGAGTGGCCGCCGAGCCGGAAGAAGTCGTCGTCGACGCCGACCTGGTCGAGGCCCAGGACTTCGGCGAAGGCCGCGCACAGAATCTCTTCGCGGATATTCGCCGGACCGCGCCCCGCACCGGCCAGCCCACCGAAGTCCGGGGCGGGCAGTGCCTTGCGGTCCAGCTTCCCGTTCACACTCAGCGGCAGACTGTCCAGGGTCACGATCGCGGACGGAACCATGTAGGCGGGCAGCCGATCACCGACGAACTCAGCGATACGCAAGGAGAGTTCGGCCGGGTCTGTTTTCTCGGCCGGGACCACGTAGGCGACCAGGCGTTTATCGCCCGGGGTGTCCTCCCGGGCGATGATCGCGGCCTGGGCAACCTGCGGATGGGCGGCCACCACGGCCTGGACCTCGCCCGGTTCGATACGGAAACCACGGATTTTGACCTGCTCATCCGCCCGGCCCAGATACTCCAACTGGCCACCTTGCGACCACCGCACCACATCACCTGTGCGATACAGACGACCGCCCGTGGTGGAGAACGGGTCGGCGACGAACCGTTCCGCCGTCAGGCCCGGACGGCCCGCGTATCCCCGGGCCAGCTGAACACCCGCAAGATAAAGCTCACCCGCAACACCCACAGGAACCGGCTGCAAACCCGCGTCCAGCACATACGTCCGCGTATTGGCAACCGGAGCCCCAATCGGCACCGACCCACCCCCCGGCACACACTCCCAGGCAGTGACATCCACCGACGCCTCCGTCGGCCCATACAAATTGTGCAGCTCCACCCCCGGCAACACCGCAAAGAACGACTGCTGCACCGCCGGCGACAACGCCTCACCAGAACACACCACCCGCCGCAGAGAACCACACTCCCCCACCGACGGCCCCGCCAGAAACGCCTCCAGCATCGACGGCACAAAATGCACCGTCGACACACCCTCACCACTAATCAACGACGCAAGATACTCCGGATCCTTGTGCCCACCCGGCTTCGCCACCACCAACACCGCACCCACCAGCAACGGCCAGAAAAACTCCCACACCGACACATCAAAACCAAACGGCGTCTTCTGCAACACCCGCTCACCCGCCGACAACCCAAACCGGTCCTGCATCCACCCCAAACGATTCACAATCCCCGCATGCGACACCACCACACCCTTGGGCCGACCCGACGAACCCGACGTGAAAATCACATACGCCGGACTCTCGGCCCACACCACACACTCATCACCCGACAACCCACCACCCGCAATACCCGAAACATCCACCTCATCGAGCACCACACCATCCACACGCCCCGGCAACAAACCCACCAACCCGGAAACCGTGACCACCACAGCAGCACCCGCCGACTCCAGCACATAAGCAACCCGCTCAACCGGATACTCCGGATCCACCGGCAAATACGCACCACCCGCCTTCACCACCGCAAGCAACGCCACCACCAACTCAACACCACGCTCCAAACACACCCCCACCACCGACTCCACACCCACACCCCGCGCAATCAGAACCCGGGCCAACCGATTCGAACGCACATCCAACTCCGCAAACGACACCACCTCACCCTCAAACACCACCGCCACCGCATCCGGCGTCCGCGCCACCTGCTCCGCAAACAACCCCGGCAACGTCCCCGACACCACACCCACACCCGTGTCATTCCAATCCACCACCACCCGCCCACGCTCACCAGCAGAAAGGACATCAACAGCACTCAGGGGCAGGTCGGGTCCACCGTCTAGGGCGGATTCCAGTGCGTGGACGAGGTGTTCGAGAGCAGTGCGCACCTGCTCGGCCACGGCGGCGGAGTCGATGGGGGCGATCGCGTCAACGGACAGTCCGACCTCGTTTCCGTTGTCGTCGACGAGGAGTGCGAGGGGGTAGTTGGAGAGCTCGCGTGCGAACAGCAGGCGCGTGCCCTCCATGGCAGCGTCCCAACTCGTTTCGGCGTCCAGGCCGGCGTTGTGCCGGTAGTTGAGGAAGGACGTGAACAGGGGGGTGTCGCCGGTGGCTCCACTGGCGCGCTGGGCGACGGCGAGCGGTGCGTGCTCGTGTTCGAGGAGTTCGGCAAGCTGGCCGCGCATCGCGGAAACGGCGGCGAGGACACCGAGTTCGCCGGTGCGGGCGCGCACGGGAAGCATGTTCATGAAGGGGCCGGGCACGCGGTCGGCGCCCGAGCCGGCGTTCATGCGGCCGAGCAGGACGGTGCCGAAGACCACGTCCTCGCGGCCGCTCACCGCCGCAAGGACCCGCGCCCAGGCGACGTGCAGGACGGTCGCGGTGCTGACGCCTGCGCGGCGCGCGGCTGCGCGGAGCCGTACGGTCAGCTCCTGCTGCAGTGGAAGTAGTTCGAGGACAGCGTGCGAGCCGTCGCCGCGCACGTCCGCCAGGCCGTAAGGGGCGGTGGGCTCGGTGACATCACCGAGCAGATCGGCGAAGTACCGCTCGTGCCCGCTGCGGTCCATCGTGCCGTGCGCCTGTGCGACGAAGTTGCGGAACGGTAGGGGCTCGGGCAGTTCTTCCCCCCGGTCTGCGAGAAACGCCTGCACCTCGTCGAGGACGATTTGGAGGGCGGTGTGGTCGCGGACCGTGTGGTGGATGCGCAGGAGCACGAGCCAGCGGTCGCTGCCGGGGTCGGCCGCCACGTGCAGGTCCAGCAGTGGGGCCTGCCCCAGGTCCATGCGCGCGCCGCCGGCGGTGACGAGGGCGGCGACCGGGTCGGCGCTGAGTGCGTCAAGGACCACATCCGTGACGGGCAGGGTGGCGTGGCGCCACACGACCTGGACCGGCTCGAGGAGGCCTTCCCAGGCCAGGGACGTGCGGAAGATGTCGTGGCGGTCCACCACCCGCTGCAGTGCGTCCGCAAAGGCATCGATGCGTACGTGTGCGTCGAACTCGAAGACGGCCTGCATCACGTATGCGTCGTCGCCGCCGTCGGCGAGCAGGTGGTGGAAGAGCAGGCCTTCCTGGAGCGGAGCGAGCGGGTAGATGTCCTTCACATTGGGCGCACCGCCCTCGACGGTCGCGACGATCTGCTGTATCTCGTCGGCGGTGAGTTCAACCAGCGGCAGCATGGCGGGCGTGATCTCCGAGGCGCCAACCGGGATCAGATTCTCCGGAACGACGATTTCTTCGGCGCCCGCGGAAAGCGCCACCGCGGATGGCGTAGGAGCGTCGAAGAGGGACCTCATTGAGATCGAGACGCCTTGTCCGCGGAGGATTTCGATGAGGCGTACGGCCATGAGGGAGTGGCCGCCGAGCCGGAAGAAGTCGTCGTCGACGCCGACCTGGTCGAGGCCCAGGACTTCGGCGAAGGCCGCGCACAGAATCTCTTCGCGGATATTTGCCGGACCGCGCCCCGCACCGGCCAGCCCACCGAAGTCCGGGGCGGGCAGTGCCTTGCGGTCCAGCTTCCCGTTCACACTCAGCGGCAGACTGTCCAGGGTCACGATCGCGGACGGAACCATGTACTCGGGCAGCCGCTGGGCGGCGAACTCCTGGATGGATTCCTCGAGTCGGCTGCTGTGCGCGGCGGTCGGGACGATGTAGGCGACCAGGCGCCTATCCCCGGGCACGTCGTCGCGGGCGATGATCGCGGCCTGGGCAACCTGCGGATGGGCGGCCACCACGGCCTGGACCTCGCCCGGTTCGATACGGAAACCACGGATTTTGACCTGCTCATCCGCCCGGCCCAGATACTCCAACTGGCCACCTTGCGACCACCGCACCACATCACCTGTGCGATACAGACGACCGCCCGTGGTGGAGAACGGGTCGGCGACGAACCGTTCCGCCGTCAGGCCCGGACGGCCCGCGTATCCCCGGGCCAGCTGAACACCCGCAAGATAAAGCTCACCCGCAACACCCACAGGAACCGGCTGCAAACCCGCGTCCAGCACATACGTCCGCGTATTGGCAACCGGAGCCCCAATCGGCACCGACCCACCCCCCGGCACACACTCCCAGGCAGTGACATCCACCGACGCCTCCGTCGGCCCATACAAATTGTGCAGCTCCACCCCCGGCAACACCGCAAAGAACGACTGCTGCACCGCCGGCGACAACGCCTCACCAGAACACACCACCCGCCGCAGAGAACCACACTCCCCCACCGACGGCCCCGCCAGAAACGCCTCCAGCATCGACGGCACAAAATGCACCGTCGACACACCCTCACCACTAATCAACGACGCAAGATACTCCGGATCCTTGTGCCCACCCGGCTTCGCCACCACCAACACCGCACCCACCAGCAACGGCCAGAAAAACTCCCACACCGACACATCAAAACCAAACGGCGTCTTCTGCAACACCCGCTCACCCGCCGACAACCCAAACCGGTCCTGCATCCACCCCAAACGATTCACAATCCCCGCATGCGACACCACCACACCCTTGGGCCGACCCGACGAACCCGACGTGAAAATCACATACGCCGGACTCTCGGCCCACACCACACACTCATCACCCGACAACCCACCACCCGCAATACCCGAAACATCCACCTCATCGAGCACCACACCATCCACACGCCCCGGCAACAAACCCACCAACCCGGAAACCGTGACCACCACAGCAGCACCCGCCGACTCCAGCACATAAGCAACCCGCTCAACCGGATACTCCGGATCCACCGGCAAATACGCACCACCCGCCTTCACCACCGCAAGCAACGCCACCACCAACTCAACACCACGCTCCAAACACACCCCCACCACCGACTCCACACCCACACCCCGCGCAATCAGAACCCGGGCCAACCGATTCGAACGCACATCCAACTCCGCAAACGACACCACCTCACCCTCAAACACCACCGCCACCGCATCCGGCGTCCGCGCCACCTGCTCCGCAAACAACCCCGGCAACGTCCCCGACACCACACCCACACCCGTGTCATTCCAATCCACCACCACCCGCCCACGCTCACCAGCAGAAAGGAGGTCTGCTTGGGCAACGAGGGCGTCGGGGGCGGCGGCCGCCAGCCAATTCGCCACGCTCAGGTAGTGGCGGGACACCGCTGCTATTTCTGCGAGGTCATGGACGTCGGGGTTGGCATCGACGTTGATCTGCATGCCGTCGCGGGCGTAGATGTCGATGCGGAGGTCGTCAACGGGGCCGGTCGACAGGTTGTGGGTGATGGTGGGGCAGTCACCGAAGCGCAGGTCGTAGTCGAAGGCCATCACATTGATGTGCAGCCCGCACAGGTCGCCGTCGACGATGTTGAGGTCGTTCAGCATGTCCTTGTAGCGGTACTGCTGGTGGCGCATTCCTTCACGTATCGCACTGGAGGTCTGACGGATGACCTGCTCAACGGTGGTCTCGGGACCGATGCTCAGGCGCAGCGGCAGGATGTTCGAGGTCATTCCGGGGACACCGAGGGTTCGCTTGTCCGGGCGTGCCCGTACGGGCAGGCCGACGGTGATCTCGCGCTCGCCGGTGACACGGTGCTCGTAGATGGCGGCGGCGGCGATCATCAGTCCGGGGAAGCTGGTAACGAGGCGGCGTGCACCTGCTTTGAGCAGGTCGGCCGCCGTGCTGGCCACGCCGTCGGTGTGTCGCAGCGGAGCGTGTTGGGCACGGCGGGACTTGTGTGCGTCGGTGCCGCGCACGGCGGGGTGGTCGGAGAGCCGGTCGAGCCAGTACTGCCGGTCGGCTTCGTACTGCGCCGATGTGCGGTAGGCCCGGTGGGCATCGTGGAGTACCGAGAACGGCTCGGGGGCGCCCTGCGAGGGGTCTCGGTCTTCCAGCAGCGCGCGGTAGATGTCAGCAGCCCGCTGGGCCAGGACGAAGCCGCTCTGTCCGTCGAAGATCAGGTGATGGGGGCGTACATACCAGTAGTGGAGCTCTTCTTCGACTTTGATGATCGCGTTGTTGAACAGCGGTCCGCCGTCGAGTTCGGCCGGGCGCTCGAGGTCGGCCTCCATCCAGGCCCGGGCGGCGGCATGAGGGTGGGCTTGGGCACTGACGTCGATGATCTGGACGGGATAGTCGTCGGCATCGTGCAGGTACTGCATCGGGGTTCCGTCGATGACGCGCATACGCAGACGCACGGTCTCGATCTCACGGACGCGGAGGCCGGCAGCCTGGACCAGCAGGTCGTGGTCGATCCTTCCGTGGATCTCGATGTACTCCGAGAGGAAGAAGGACCGGTTTTGGGGGGCGAGTTTCTGTGCGTACCAGATGCCGAGCTGCCCGCCCATCAATTCGCAAAGGCCACCCTCGTTCTTGGTCATGCCCGCGCACTCCAATCGTTTGACTAGTCGACCGGAACAGCACGGGATGCCTCAACCGGGGCATGCTCACGGCCGCCCAGCTCCTCTTGCACAAAGCTGTGACCCGAAAATTTCCACACTCAATAAAGCACCTGAAGCGGCGGCCAACTATGGCCCACCTTCACACGGTGATCAATGCGCATTCGGCAGCGTTCAACCGCGCAAGTACGGCAGTTGGACGGTTACGGCACAGGTTCCCTGGACGGTCTTGACACGCCGCGATGGCGCCTGGGACGGTGAATGACACCTATAGCCAGAGCGCGGATCGGATGATGGATCCAGTAAATTCCGGACTTAATCCCGGTCGTGTCACGCGTCGTCGCAACGTTCCTAATCATCCATATATTTTGTGAGGCACCCATATGCCTGAGCCAGCGCCGCACATCGACCTGACGGATCCCGAACTCTATTCCCATGGCGATCCGTTTGCGCAGTGGAAATGGCTGCGCGCGAATGATCCGGTGCACTGGCACGAGCCGGCCGAGCTGCCAGGTTTCTGGTCGCTGACCCGCTACCACGACATCCGCACGGCGTACCGGGACGCGGATACGTTCAGTTCGGCGCAGGGCATTCTGCTGCGGCCGACCGAGCACGGCGCGGACCCGGGCGGCGGTCGCACGCTGGCGCTGACGGACGCGCCACGGCACAAGCAGCTGCGGGGGCTGGTCGACGGCTGGTTCGCGGTGCGGTCTGTGCGCGCGCTGGAGTCGGAGATGCAGGGCATCGCCCGGGGTGTGGTGAACACCGCGTTGGAGCGGGGAAATTGTGACTTCGTTGCGGATGTCGCGGCGCGGATTCCACTCTATGTGATCTGTAAGATGATGGGGGTGCCGGAGTCTGACTGGGAGTATCTGTACGACCTGACGAGCCAGGCGTTCGCGGCCGGCGACCCGCCCACGCGCCGCTTTGCGCACCTCAACATCCTCGGGTACTTCGAAACACTCCAGGCGGAGAAGGCAGAGGACCCGGGCGATGACCTGGTGAGCGCGCTGGCAACGGCAGAGGTTGAGGGAGAACGGCTGAGCCCTGACGACATCATCCTCAACTGCGACAACCTGCTGGTCGGTGGCACCGAGAACACCCGTATCGCGGCCGCCGGCGGCATGCTGGCACTTCTCGAACGCCCTGAGCAGTGGCAGGCGGTGCGCGATGACCGCGGGCTACTGGCGTCCACGGTCGAGGAGGTGCTGCGCTGGACTTCGACGGCTACGCACATCATGCGGACGGCGGTGCGGCCGACGGAGATCCACGGACAGCGGATCGAGGCGGGTGACAAGGTGGTGCTCTGGCTGCCTTCAGCCAACCGCGACGAATCGGTCTTCACTGATCCCGGGGTCTTCGACGTGCGTCGCACCCCCAATCGCCATCTGGCCCTGGGCTTTGGTGAGCACTTCTGCCTGGGCAGTATGTTGGCTAAGGTCGAATTGCGCCTGCTGTACGGTGAGTTGCTGAGTCGGGGTGTGCACATCGAACTGGACGGCCAGCCGAAGCTGCTGGACTCGATCGTGGTCAACGGCCCGGAAGCCATGCCGGTGCGCATCAAGTCCGCGTGAACGGCACGTGGATGGGGCGCCCGCCGTGCTGGTGGGCGCCCCATCCGTGTGACCGGGGGTGGCTCAGTCGGACATGGCGACCAGCACTCTGCGATCCCCGGTGAAGGGGCGTCGACCGTGCCCCACCGCGACATTGTCGATGACCATCAGGTCGCCCTGCTGCCAATCGACATCGACGGCCATCTCCAGGCCCCGGTCGTGGATATGGAGGATGTATGCGTCGGGGATGGGGCTGCCGTCCGCGAAGGTGACGGACTGGGGCAGTTCTTCGCGCGGAAGGATCTGCGCGAGTTCTCGCGCGGTCTCGTCGCCGAGGGCGGCCGGGTGAAAGTGGTCGGCCTGGTTGAACCACACCGCAGTGCCCGTTATGGGATGCGTGTACGTGGCCGGACGGATCGGGCTGATCATCCGCAGTCCGCCGTCGGGGGTCCAGTTCCAGTCGAACGTGCCGGACTCCAGGAAGGCTTCGACCGTTTTCCTGTCATCCGTCTCAAAGGTCTCGCGCCAACTGCGGCCGAGCCCGAAGCCGTCGTGCAGGTTCTGGGTATAGCGGATGCCGGCGGCAAAGGCCTCGCGGACCTCGGCATCGAGAGACTCCATCCACAGCCCGCCGTCCACGACCGGTGTGGCCCCGCCGGAGCCGGGGGTGGTGGCACAGTAGAAGAAGAGCCGCTCCGGCCAGTGGTGGCTGTAGGACAGCTCGTTGTGCATGGCGATGGTCATGTGCGGCGGGTATTCGGTGGAGGTGTACAGATTCCCGCCGAGCTGGGTGCGCGGCGAGGTGCCGTGCATATAGCCGAGCCGGTTGGGCAGCAGCAGGGCGCTCACTGTCGCGACATCCTGTTCGGCCACCGCGAAGCCGCGGAAGACCACGGCCTTGGCCCGGGCCAGCAGCTCGCCGAAGTCGCCCAGGGCAGCAAGGCGTTCTCGTATGCCGTCGGCGCCGGTGGCCCCGGCGGGGCGTATCTCCCGTGGCTTCCAGTTCCGCAGGTCGTTCGTGGGGATCGTGTCGCCGGTGGTGCTCAGGTCGGTCATGGTGCAGACTCCTCGACTGCTAGCTGGTTATCCGTGCCCAGGCGGCATCGTCGTGCTGGAACACCTGGTCCTTGATCTCGGGCGGCCGCATCCCGGATGCCAGCCGTCGGTGCCAGTGCTCGGTGAACGTGGCGGCGGACACCACGACGACGCGCGCCGGGCCGAGCGCGCCCATAGACCGGGCGTGCCGGTAGGTGCGACTGACGCGGCCCAACTCCTTGTCCACCAGGTCCTGGAAACGGAGCAGCATGGTCAGGGGTAGCGGTTCCCGCGTGGCGACGGCCAGCGTGTAGTGGGGCTGCAGAGAGTCGCGCTGTTCGATGCGGCAGGTCACGTTGACGATGTCGACGCGAGCGCTGCGGGTGGCCTCGCGCAGTGCGCGCACGATGTGCAGTTCGCGCAGGCGCTCGCCGGCGATGTCGCGGAGCGTGTCGCGCCCGGCGTATTCGACGCGGGGCACATCGTGGACCTGGTCGACGACGTGCACGATGTCGCCCAAGGCGTAGCGGTACAGCCCTCCGTGGTGCGAGAGCACGACATGGTAGTCGTGTCCCGCCTCGAGCTCGTCGTAGAGCAGAGTGGGGCTGTCGGGGGCCACGTCCATGTCTGCGTCGACGAACTCGTACAGCGCGCAGGAGACGGCCAGCGGGCCTGCGGTGGGGTGGGCGTCGAAGGGGACGCCGACGGGCCCCTCGGAGGCTGCGGTGGGTGCGGGAAGCACCGCGACGTTGGATCCGTACGCTTGGGTCAGCCGGGGCAAATAGAGGGCGGCCGCACCCCCGGTCCAGCAGTACAGGAGCCGCATGTGGGGCCAGATCGCCGCCGGTGTGGGCCTGCCGTGGGGCAGGGCGGCCACGCGGCGCTCCAGCTCGGCGGCGCGCGCGGGATTCGGGATCCCGCCCCGGCGTGTCAGGTACGTGCCGTCGCGAATGTCCCTGAGGAGGGCGGGCCACCATTGCGCGAGCAACTCCGGCAGCATCGCGAGCATCGTCGGGTTGCGGCCGATCACGGATCGCACATCGTGCTCAGCGGCCATGCGTACACGGACATACAGCTGGTCGAGGTGGGCGTCGTCGGCCAACGGCACGGGGAGCTCCGCCCAGGGGGCGCGCGAGCCCGGTTCCTCCAGGCGCACACCGAATCCACCAAGCAGGTCCGCCTGGCCGGGGGCGAGACTGGGCCGGCCAGAAGGGCTGCTGGCGGGGTACGCGAGGCGATCGTGGTGCAGGTTGAGCGATGCGGCGCCGCGTGCGAAGGCTTCGGGGTGGTACAGGGCCGGCACGCCCATCGCCGCCTGGAGGGAGGGCAGATATCCCCGTCTGAGGAAAGTTTCCGTGACAGGAATGCGCTTGCGGTCGCCGGTGGAGCCGCTGGTGGTGCACAGGATGCGGGGCTCTTCCGGCGTGAGGACGCGCCGCTCTCCGGCGGCGGACCGGTCCAGCCATGACGCGTAGTCGGGTTGCGTGCGCACGGGGACGGCCGAGCGGTAGTCGTCGATGGTGCGAATGCTGCCGAAACCGTGTTCGCGGCCGAAGGCGGTATCCGCGTTGTCGGCGAGCAGTTCGCCCAGGATGCGCCGTTGACACGCCGCGGCGTGCAAGTGTGTGGCCGTCAACTGCTGCTTGGTGTCGATGAACCGGCGGCGGTAGGCGGCTTCACTGTCGGGTGTGGCGTCGGTGGGGCGGGCCCAGGCCTCGCTCATGGTCATGGCTGCTCCTTGACGGCCCGCCGTGGGGGTTCGCCGGCACGACAGGCGTATGCGCGTAGCCTTCCGGTCCGCGAACGATCCTGATGTGTCCTCACATATACGGCGTCGGCGGAGTGTCCGGTGCTGTGCGCGGCGTGCTGCACGGTGACCTTGCCCGGGGCGATGGCCCCAGCCCGCCGGGGTCCGGCGCGTGCATGATTCAGCTGGGCCAGATACTGCGAGATCGGTGCGATCGGCACGGGAGCGAACAGAACGCGCCGTACGGGCTCGGCGGCGGTCGGCTGGCGCAGGGGCACATCGTCCTCCGTCGGATGCGTCATGCGAGCGGTCCGTGCTCCCGGCTCCCGACCGGACGGGGGGCGGGCGGAAGCCGGGAGTTCCGAGGCTGGAACCCCGGCTTCGGCCACGTCGTCGGATGAGCCGACGGCAGGGCCGGACGGCCACTATGCCCCCGCTGTACGCGGCCGGGTCAACGCTGGGCCGCTGATCGTTCAACTGCGCGCACGCCCCGGTTGGACAGGACTGACACACCGCCTCGGGTGCTCAACTGAGCTTCTTGATGGGCCGGTTGGGGCGGTGTCATGGTGGGGCCCGGAAGGGTCGTCGGCCGCGGTCCGGTGTCGACTGCCCCATGCGTCGCATGCGTGACCGGCCTGGCCCGATGGCCGCCCTGGACGCCCACGGTGGTCCGTGACGTATGTGTCACGGTCCGCCCGCTTGCCTTGCCACGATTTCGCCGATGACGACCTGGAGGCCCTCTTGCACCCCAAGACTGCTACCGAGGGCACGCCATGCCCTATATGACGTCGAACGGCATCCGGCTGTCGTACCAGCGCCTGGGCCAGGGCGACCCGGTGCTCCTCATCATGGGCTCGGGCGCTGCCGGGCATGTCTGGACCACACATCAGACGCCGGCTCTGCACGCCGCCGGTTACGAGACCGTCATCTTCGACAATCGGGGTATCGGCGCCTCCGACGCTCCGCCTGGCATGTATTCGCTGGCCGAGATGGTCGCCGACACCAAGGGGCTGATCGAGTCACTGGAGCTCGGGCCGTGCCGCGTCGTCGGCACCTCCATGGGGGCGATGATCGCGCAGGAGCTGGCGAGCCAGTTCCCGCACCTGGTGCGCTCGGCCGTGCTGATTGCCACGCGGGCACGCTCCGATGCGACGCGACGTGCGCTGACGGAAGCCGACCGCGCGCTGCGGGAGAGCGGCGTCCAACTGCCGCCGAAGTATGAGGCCATGCGCACCGTCTTGGAGATGCTCTCCCCCGCGACCCTCAACAACGACACTGCCGCGAAGAGCTGGCTGGAGATCTTCGAGCTCACCGGAGGCGGCAGGGGCGGTGAGGGGCAGGCGGGCGTGGACCGGGCGGGTGACCGTCGCGAGGTGCTGCGCTCGATCACTGTGCCGTGCCGCACGATCGCGTTCTCCGACGACTTGATCTGTCCGCCGCACCTGGTGGTGGAGGTGGCGGACGCCATTCCCGGCTGCGACCACGTGGAGATCCCTTCCTGCGGGCACCTGGGAAATCTGGAGCGGCCCGACGAGGTCAACGCGGCGATCGTCGAGTTCCTCGACAAACACTGACACCCGCTTTTCCCTCTCACCTAAGGCCTCTCTGTGGAACAGACTGAGTTCATTGATTCGGGCGCTGCGGCGAAGATCGTGCAGCAGGGCGTCACCACCTGGACGCTGCGGATGTCGTCGCCCGGCCAGCTGCGGCCGGTCCGCTCAAACACCCCGATGCGGGTGGAGCGCTCGCAGGTGCCGTCGATCGATTTAAGTCGTGCCCTGTACGCCGCTGTCGGCTCCCACGTCTGCTGGACGGACCGGTTCGCCTGGAGCCACGAGACGTGGGAGGCGTGGGTCCAGCGCGAGTCCATGGGCACCTGGATCGCTACCGTCCACGGCACGGTTGCCGGGTTCTTCGAGCTGGAGGCCCAGCCGGGCGGGGCCGTGGAGATCGTGCTGTTCGGGCTCCTGCCGCAGTTCTACGGCCAAGGCCTGGGCGGCGCGTTGCTGACGGCCTGCGTCGAGCAGGCCTGGCGCGGCGGAATCGACTGGGGAGGTCCGCACGCCACGCCGGCCTCCCACGTCTTTCTGCGCACGAGCACACTGGACCACCGTCATGCCGTGCGCAACTACCTTGCGCGCGGGTTCGAGACAGCCGAAGCCGAGACCTCCAACAAGCGGATCCCCGATCCGCGCATGGCTCCTTGGCCGCTACCGCGTGATCCGCGGCAGGTTTCCGCAAGTGACCGGTAGGTCGGACGCCTCCGCGTGACCCCACGTCCGACGCCGGACACCGATGGAACCTGATCAATATTTTCGCAGCTCGGCGGGCACTTCAGGTCAGGGCTGTCCGCATGCCTTGTCCACGCGGGTCGGCGCTGTTCCAGCTGTGCCAGGCCCGGCTGTGCCTGGACGCGCCGGCGTGCACACTGCGTCGCCTCCCGCTCACTTGTGGCACTGCAGCCCCGGTTCTGCCAGCCCGCTTCTACGGCCAGCGCCCGGCAGGGCTGGCGGCCTCAGCCGGTTTTGTGGGTGCTGGCCGGGCCGGCGTACCGCGAAAAGGCTGCCATCGTGCGCGAGGACGCCCAGTCGCCGCCTCGGCTGCTCCTCCGGCAGCTGCCTCGGCGAGGTCTGCACCCAGCTCTTTTACGAGCGCACCGCCCACACACTGCTCGACGGCATCGACGCCCGGCAGCTCTACCAGCAGGGCACGGGCCCCGATGAGGCGCAGAATCTGGTTGGCGAGGAGGCCGTCAGAGTGTTTGGCGGATATGGGGAAGGAGTGGGCGGCGCCCCGGATCACGACCTGTGTGCATCGATTTGACCCTCACCCTTTCGGCTGGCGATCAGGGTGGCCGCTGCTTCCCGTCTACCCCCGCGGCGCAGACGGGAAGGGGGGCCGGCCGGTACTCGCCACCAGGTGCGTCTCGTACGCAATGATGACCAAGTGAACCCGGTCACGGGCTCCGAGCTTGGCCAGCAGTCGGGACACGTAGGTTTTTGCAGTGGCCATGCTGATGTGCATCTGGTGCGCAAGTTCGGTGTTGGACAGGCCCTGCCCCACCAGGACGAGCACTTCGCGTTCCCGGTCGGTCAGGCCATCGAGTACGGGGGGCGGCGGGCCGGCCTCGGGACGCTGCGCGAACTCGCTGATCAGCCGACGCGTAACCGTCGGAGCGATCAGTCCGTCCCCCGCAGCGACGATACGAACGGCGCCCAAGATCTCCTCCAGCGCCATGTCCTTGACCAGGAAGCCGCATGCCCCGGCGCGCAGCGCCCCGTAGACGTGGTCGTCCTCGTCGAACGTGGTGAGGACGATGACCTTCGGGCCGTCGCCGCGTTCCGTGATGCGACGGGTCGCCTCGATGCCGTCCATCACTGGCATCCGGATATCCATCACCATGACATCCGGCCGCTCATCCGCGGCCAACTGGACTGCTTCTTCGCCATTCGCTGCGTGGCCGACTACCTCCAGGTCTTCGGTCTCGGCGATCACCATCTCCAGGGCGACGCGGATGAGGGGCTGGTCGTCGACGAGTGCGACACGGACGGTCATCGTGCTCCTGTCGGGGCAGGCTGCGGCCTGGACGGCGCCAGCGCAGGCGGAATCGGGAGGCGGGCGGTGACCCGGAAGCCGCCTTCGGGGCGGGGCAGGGCGCTGAACTCGCCGTGCAGGAGGGTCACACGCTCGCGCATTCCGGTAAGGCCGAAACCGGTGCCCTGCGTGTTACCGGTACCCGAGCCCTGGTCGGTGACCGTGATGGCGAGGTCCCTGGCGCGGTAGTCGACGCTCACCTCGCAGGTGTCTGTGTGCGCGTGGCGTACCACGTTGGTGACGGATTCCTGGATGATACGGAAGGCCGAGAGATCAATCTCGGGGGGCAGTGGGCGCTGTTCGCCCCGCCACTGCACCGTGACGTTCACCCCAGCTGCGGTGGTCTCCGCCGCGAGCCGCTCGATGTCGGTAAGTCCCGATGCGGGCGCCAACAGGGGGCCCATCCGGCCGTTCCCGTCATGGCCATGCTCGTCGGGCGTCTCCCGGAGGGCGACCAGCATGCGCCGCAGTCCGGCCAGGGTGTCGCGGCCCGCACTCTCCACGGCCAGCATCGCCTGGCGGGCGCTCTCCGGCTGCGTGCCGAGCACTCGCGCAGCAGCACCGGCTTGCAGCGCGACGATGCCGATCTTGTGGGCCACCATGTCATGCAACTCCCGTGCGATGCGCAGGCGTTCGGCTGCTACCGCGCGTGCCGCGATCTGCACAGCGAACTGAGCCCGTAGTTCTTCGGCGTAGGACCGCGACTGGTGAACCGAGTGGCCGATGAGCCACGCTACGACAACGGTCACCGCGACGTAGGGCTCCGAGGGCGTCCCGCTCTCCGCACCGCCCGCCAGGCGAACCGTCAGGAAAGCGGCCAGGACGGCCAGTGCCACCCCCGCGAACGGAAGTGAGGCGCGGCGCGACCGGGTGGCGGCCAGGTGGCCGACCGCCACATCGACGGCGAGGAACTGTAGAGGGGAAAGCTCACATTGCCGCCATGCCAGGGCGAAGACCCCCGTGCCGAAGAGCAGTATCGCCAGCCCCGCCCACGGGCGGCGTGTGAGCAGGGCGCAGGCGGTCAGGGCGAGTACCAGGGACAAGGACAGAGACAGCTGGCTCCACCCGTTGTCCATGACCTCGCGTTCCGAGCCGGACTGGTCGGCGCGGCCCTGGCTGTGCCAGATGATCGGGTAGAGAGCTGCGATGCACCAGACGGCGCCGGCCCAGACGCCTGCCGGCACCTGCCTGAGGAGTGTGTGGCGGGGGGTGGCCATGAATGAATCGTAGCGACACGGTTCCGGGCGGTGATCGGACCACGGTTGTACAACCAGGGATGACAGGGGTGTTCAACCGGTGTCCACCCTGGACCGATGACGTGCCGGGTGACGCCGGTCATGATGAATTGCATGATCGAAGTCAGGGAACTCACCAAACGTTATGGCTCGACGACCGCCGTCAGCGACCTGAGTTTTACCGTGAGATCAGGACAAGTCACCGGATTTCTCGGACCCAACGGCGCGGGCAAAAGCACGACTCTGCGCATGATGCTCGGCCTGCACCGCCCCACTAGCGGCAGCGTCACCGTCGACGGACGTTTCTTCGCAGACCAGCCGCGTGGCATGCGCCACGTCGGGGCGCTCCTCGACGCGCATCAGGTGCACGGTGGCCGCACCGCCCGCGCCCACCTGACGGCACTGGCCGTCAGCAACCGCCTGCCGCGCCGCCGGGTCGGCGAGGTACTCGAGGAGGTAGGTCTCGGCGACGTCGGCGACCGGCGCATCGGGGGCTACTCGCTGGGCATGAAGCAGCGTCTGGGCATCGCCACCGCGCTGATGGGCGACCCGCCGGTCCTGCTGTTCGACGAGCCGCTCAACGGGCTCGACCCGGAAGGCGTCAAATGGGTGCGCGGCCTGTTCCAGCTCCTCGCCGCCGAGGGCCGCACCGTCTTCGTCTCCAGCCACCTCATGTCCGAGATGGAGAACACCGCCGACCATCTTGTCGTCGTCGGCAAGGGCCGGCTGATCGCCGCGGAGAGCCTCAAGGACTTTTCTGCTCGCGGCACCCGTCAGGACGTCAGCATCCGCACTCCCGAAGCGGACACGCTGCGTACCGTCCTGAGCAACGCGGGCGCCACGGTGGAACAGCACACCGGCGACGCACTGACAGTGACCGGACTGAGCGCGGCCCGTATCGGGGACCTCGCCTTCCAGAACATGGTCCGCGTCCACGAGCTCACCCCGCACACTGGCTCGCTGGAGGCGGCGTTTATGGAACTGACCGCCGACAGCGTCGAGTACGCCGCAGGAGACACCCCGTGACTGTCACATCCACTCCCCCCGCCACCGGTGACCAGGCACGACCTGTCGTGGAGCCCGCGCCCCGCGCACGCTTCAGGGACCTGGTCTTCGCCGAGTGGATCAAAATGTGGTCGCTCCGCTCCACCGCGTGGACCATCGTGATCGGCACACTGGCCATCATCGGCTTCAACGCCTTCACCGCATACAACGACTACACCAACTGGACCGGCTGGCGAGCCGAGGAGAAGGCCGCCTTCCTGCCCAACTTGGCCATGCTCGATGCCTTCACCGATGCCGCCTTGCTGACCCTCATGCTGACCGCGAGCGCCATGGGCGCCCTCACCGTGGTCGGCGAGTACAGCACGGGACTGATCCGTACCACCTTCGCGGTCGTACCCGCCCGCCGCTCCGTGATGGCCGCCAAAGTGCTCGTCGTCACTGCCGTCACCACCGGACTCGGCCTGATCGCCGCCGGCGGCTCCTTCTGGGCGACCCAGGCAATCCTCTCCGCCCGCCACACCGGCCTGTCGCTGGCGGATCCGGGAGTTGCGGCCTCCCTGCTCGCCTCGGCTCTCGCCGCCCCTGTGGCCGCACTTGCGGGCATGGCCATCGGGACGGTCGCCAGGGCCAGCGCGGCCACCATGGGTGTCAGTTTCTCGCTCCTGCTGCTCGTCCCCATGGCCGTCAGTGACGACCATTACGGCACCGCTCTCGTCGACCACACGCTGCCCTACAGCGCCTGGGCTCGGCTGGTGCAGGTGGCAGAGAAGCCCGTGGACTTCCCCTGGTCCGCCACCGGGGCATGGATCGTGTACGCGGTGTGGGGTGTGGCCTCGGCCGCCGTCACCATTCTCGCGGTGCAGCGCCGCGACCAGTAGCCCACGTTTCCCAAGAAGCCGCTGCCGGGCCTCCGACAGCGGCTTTGTCGTGTTCAGGCAGCCATCTCCTGCACTGAGTTGAACGGATGCCTGTTGGCGCTCCTATTTCTAGGATGGGACGCAAGTCAAGATCATTATCCACGCCTCGAGCAGGGCCCGTGCCAGGGCCGTACGGCCCCCCGAAGGGGCACTCTCTCCTTCATTTTCCCTCAGATCGCGGAGGCACAGTGCACTCCAGTCCCGAAGAAACCGAGCCACCCAACGCATTCGAACGCCTGCAGGACATGCTTTCGTCCGGATCAATCTCCTACCGCATCATCCGCCATGCACCCGAAGGGTCCACCGAGGCGGCCAGCAGACTGCGCAGGCACCCGCTGGAGCAAGCCGCCAAGTCGATTGTGGTCCGCGTGGCGACGGGCAAACGCTCACGGCGCTACGTCCTTGCCGTGGTGCCCGGAGACCGCCGCGTCGACCTGGGCGCTCTCGCGGACCGATACGGCGGCCGCCGGGCGTCGTTCGCCGACCGGGCGGTGGCCGAGCGGCTGGCCGGCAGCGTCAGCGGTTCGATCGCGCCGTTCGCATTCTCCTCCGAGCTGGATCTCCTCGTCGACAGAGGCCTGCTCGTGCACGACGAGATCTACTTCAATGCCGGGCGGCTGGACCTTTCTGTCGCCCTGTCCGTGTCCGACTACCTCAATCTCGCCGAACCGGCTATCGCACCGATAGCAGCCTGACGGAGCGGCATGGAGGCCCTGAACTTCCCACCCGCGCGGCGCGGGCGCGGTGTTCAACTGATGTGCATCGACAGTTGGACACCGGGCCGCGCGCCGGCATTTCGTATGGCTCGTGACTATGCCGGCCTCACTGTTCAACCACCGCAGCCTGGTGCGTATTGATCGACCCCGCCCGCTCCAGTCATTCTGCTGCAGCAGGGTGTTCCGAACGATGCTCGGAGTCCCGCATCTCCCTTGTCCTTCTCACGGTCCGCTATGGCGTCATGCTGGGCACGCGTTGCCCCCGGGCGGTCCTCTTTATTGGTTCTCCTGGAGGGAATGCACACATGGCTGACGAACAGCTGTTTCTGCGGTCGAAAGCAATCATCGAGCCGCTCGTGGACAGGTTCTTCGCCTGGCCCTACACCATTGCGCCCGTCCAGGCCGCGATGAACCTGGCATTCCTCCAGGTTCCGCTTCTCGAGTCCTACCTGCAGTCCCCGCAGGTGCACGTCGCGGCCAGCAACAACCCGGAGCTGCGCGGCGGTTACTTCATCAACATCCCCGAACAGCGGGCCGACGAGGTCCGTGACCTCCTCGCGACGATCAAGCACGAGCGTGCCGACATGCTCCGGTTCGCCGAAGCGATAGCCGCCGGACAGGAGATCCTGCGCGCCAACGCCACCGGCTTCGACCTCACCCCGCTCTACCCCAAGCTCCCCACCGAGCTCGCGGGCCTAGTCGAGCTCGCCTACGACACCGACAACCAGGCGCAGATGCGCTTTTTGGAACCGGTGGTCTACACGAGTAACGTCTATCAGGAAGCCCGCCAGTCGGTGCAGCTGTCCCTGGAGACGGGTATCGAGCGCCCGTTCATCCTCAGCACCCCGCGCCTCGCCTCGCCGGACGTACTCGAACTGCAGATTCCCTTCCGACACGAGGGCCTCACGGAGCTCTTCAAGAGCCGTGTGCATCCCACGACGCTCGCCCACCTTCGCGATGCGCTCGGTCTCGACGACGCCCAGGCACAGCAACTACGCACGCTTCTCACGGACAAGCCGAGCCTGTCCGAGGACCGCCACATCGACAGCGGCGGCCGCATCCGCTACTTCGGTCACGCCTGCCTCGTCCTGCAGACGCCGCAGGCCGCCATCGTCACCGATCCGTTTATCAGCGCGGACAGCGACAAGACCGACCGGTACACGCTGAACGACCTGCCCGACTACATCGACCTCGTCCTGATCACCCATGGCCACCAGGACCACATCGTCCTCGAGACTCTGCTGCAGCTGCGTGGCCGTCTCGGTGCGATCGTCGTCCCGCGCTCCTCCCGCGGCAACCTGGCCGACCCGGCGATGGCCCTGATGCTCAGGAACCAGGGCTTCAACGTGATCGAGGTCGACGACTTCGACGAGGTGGAGTTCCCGGGCGGCAAGATCACCGCAACGCCATTCCTCGGCGAGCACTGCGACCTCGACATCCGCGCCAAGTCGACGTACTGGGCGGAGCTGGCGGGCAAGAAGGTCTTCATCGGTGCCGACTCCTCCGGCATCGAACCGTCTCTCTACCGCTACGTGAGGCAGCACCTGGGCCGGGCCGACATGGCCTTCCTCGGCATGGAGTGCGACGGAGCGCCGCTCACCTGGCTCTACCAGGCCCTGCTGACCATCCCGGTCACCAAGAAGATGAGCAACTCGCGCAAGCTGTCCGGCTCCAACGCCGAGCAGGCCGCGGCGATCATGACCGAGCTGGATGCCGGTGAGGCCTACGTCTACGCGATGGGCGAAGAGGACTGGCTGGGCCACGTCATGGCCACCACGTACACGGAGGACACGTACCAGATCAAGCAGATCGACGAGTTCCTGACCTGGTGCAAGGACCGCGACATCACGTCCGGCCACCTCTTCAAGCAGCAGGAGTGGCGCTGGTAGCCACTACTTGTTCACGCCACTGACGACACCCGGGCGGGACGCCTACGAAGGCCGCAGCAGCGGCGAGGTGCCCCGCCCCCCCCCTTCCAATTAGCACCGACTCAGGGCATGTGCCTATCAGGAGGCTCTCTCCATGGTTGTGCAAGACATCGCTTACGTGGAGCTGTTCACCAGGGACAAGCGCTCAACCCTCGACCATCTCGTCACCGCCATGGGTTTCACGCCGGTTGCCGATTCCGTCGAGGTCGACCGCAGTTCTATGCTGCTGAGACAAGGCGACGTACGAATCATCGTCACCTCCGGCCGGGGCATCTGGGGATTCCTGGACGCACATGGAGACGGCATCGCGGACATCGCACTGACGTGTGACGACGTGGAAAGCACCCGGGACGCAGCGCTGCTCGCGGGCACCGAGCCGGCGGCCTCTCTGCGAGGCAGCACCGTCGTGTCGGGCTTCGGTAACGTGGTGCATACCCTCATACCGGCGGCCGGAGCCTCGGCAGACCGACTCCCGCCCGACCGCACTTGGATCCCCTCATTCGGTATGCGGCGCCCGCAGGGCCGCATCCGGTCGCTGGACCACATCGCGGTATGCCTGGCCGGCGGCACACTCACCGAGTACGCGGACCTTTACCGCGACGGCTTCGGATTCTCCCGCTTCTCCGCCGAGTATGTCGCCGTCGGCGGGCAGGCCATGGACTCCATTGTCGTGCGCAGCGCCACCGGCGGCACCACGTTCACCCTGGTCGGACCGGACCCGTCCAAAGAACCCGGCCAGCTCGACGCATTCCTGGAGCGCAACGGCGGACCCGGCGTACAGCACCTGGCCTTCCTGGTCGACGACATCATCCCGGCGGTACAGGAGTTCCGGAATCGTGGCGTCCATTTCCTGACCACCCCCGACACCTACTACGACCTCCTCGGCGAGCGGCTCGACGGGCTCAACGGGCTTGACGACATGGTCGGCCAACTCCGCGACGCCCAGGTGCTGGCCGACCGCGACGAATGGGGCCACCTCCTCCAACTGTTCAGCCGCTCCCCCTACGAACGCAACACGCTCTTCTTCGAGCTGATCCAGCGCCAGGGGTCCCGAGGCTTCGGAAGTTCCAACATCCGCGCCCTGTACGAAGCGGTGGAGCGCGAGCGGCTGACCACCAGATGAACGGATCGGCCCCTGTCTTCACCGTCCCCGTCACCCTGGCCGACTACGCAAAAGCAGCACAGGCGCGCTTCGCGCGCCCTGACTGGGACTTCTTGGAAGGCGGCGCGGGCGACGAGCGCACCCTGGCCGCCAACCTCGCCGCCTTCGACCAAATCTCACTGCACCCCCGGGCGCTGGCCGGCATCGGCTTGCCCGACACCAAGACGGAGATCCTGGGGCGTACTTGGGCTGCCCCCCTCGCCATCGCGCCGATGGCCTACCACACCCTTGCCCGCCCCGAGGGCGAAGTGGCCACCGCACGTGGCGCGGGGGTGGCGGGCCTGCCCCTGGTCGTCAGCACCTTCGCGAGCCGCACCTTCGAGGACATCGCGGCAGCCGGCACCGGCCCGCTGTGGCTCCAGGTGTACTGCTTCCGCGACCGCGCCCTCACCCAGGCCCTAATCGAACGGGCGGAGCGCTCAGGCATGGAGGCCCTGGTCCTCACGGTGGACGCACCACGCCTGGGACACCGGCTGCGCGACGTGCGCAACGCCTTCCGCCTGCCCGCAGGCATCACACCCGCCAACCTCACCGGCAACGGGTTCGACTCGCCCAGCGTGCACGCGCAGGGCGAGTTCGACCCGACACTCGACTGGTCGGTGATCGGCTGGTTGAGGTCAATCAGCGCCCTACCGGTCCTCGTCAAGGGGATCCTCACTCCCAAAGACGCCCTCCGGGCGGTTGCCGCGGGCGTCGACGGCATCGTAGTCTCCAACCACGGTGGGCGCCAGCTCGACGGCGCTCCCGCAACGCTCGATGTCCTGCCGGACATCGTGGCGGCCGTCGCCGGATTCTGCCCGGTGCTGCTCGACGGCGGTATCCGACGGGGAACGGACGTACTTGCAGCCCTCGCCCTGGGCGCCGACGCCGCGCTGCTCGGACGTCCGGCCCTGCACGGGCTGGCCGTAGCCGGAGCAGACGGAGTCTCAGATGTGCTGGGCATCGTCACCAGCGAGCTGACGACGGCGATGGCGCTCACCGGCACGGGCTCGGTGGCAGCAGCCGGCCGTGAACTGGTCGCAACCCAGCGGCAGGGCAACAGCGCGTACACCTCACCGCCCGCCGCCACCCCGCCACCCCGACGGGCCGGCGCCGCAAGTCTGCGCAAAGAGGAGCTGCACGGCAGTGTCTCGGACCCGGTCCTGGACACGATGAACTTCCTCAACGAGATCACCACCCGCTACCCCGAGGCGGTTTCCTTCGCACCCGGGCGCCCCTACGACGGTTTCTTCGACACCGAGCAGATCTTCACCTACCTGCGCCGGTACCTCGACCACCTCGAGACGCAGGGCGCATCACCCGAACAGGTGCGCTCCGCGCTTTTCCAATACGGTCCGACCAGCGGCCAGATCCGGGAGCTGATCGCCGACTTCCTACGCAAAGACGAGGGCATCGACGTCCCGCCCGAGTCGATCGTGGTGACCGTCGGCGCCCAGGAGGCGATGCTACTCACGGTGCGCGCGCTCATCGCCGGTCCACAGGACGTACTGCTGGTGTCCAGCCCCTGCTACATAGGCATCACCGGCGCGGCGCGGCTGCTCGACATCCACCCGGCCCCCGTCGAAGAGACCGAGGCAGGGTTCAGCGTCCCCGCCGTGACAGCGGCCCTCCATGCCGTACGTGCGCAGGGGCAACGCCCGCGCGCCTTCTACGTCATACCCGACCACTCCAACCCCTCCGGCATCACCATGTCGATGGAGACCCGCCGGCGCCTGCTCAATATGGCGGCTCGCGAGGACATCCTGTTGGTCGAGGACAGTCCCTACCGGCTGGTCAGCCCGGGCCCGCAGCTGCCCACCCTCAAGTCCATGGACACCGGCCGCCGGGTCGTCCACCTGGGTTCCCTGTCCAAGACCCTCTTCCCCGGGGCACGAGTCGGCTTCGCCGTCGCCGACCAGACCGTCACGGATACGACGGGCCGCACGACGCTGCTCGCCGACGAGTTATCCAAGATCAAGTCCATGGTGACAGTGAACACCTCGCCGGTCAGCCAGGCCCTGGTGGCCGGCATGCTGCTGGCAGCAGACGGGCGGGCCTCCAACCTGAACGTGGCCACAGCCAGGTACTACGGAGACGCGATGCGCGCCACCCTGGAAGCCCTCGAGCGGGCGTTCCCGCGCCGCGAACGCGAAAGGACCGGTGTGCGCTGGAACGAGCCCAGCGGAGGCTTCTTCCTCTCCGTGACGGTGCCGTTCCGTGCGGACACTGCTGCACTCACCCGCTCGGCGGAAGACTTCGGTGTCATCTGGACACCCATGTCGTACTTCTACCCAGGGGGCGGCGGCGAGTGCGCACTGCGGCTCTCTGTCAGCTCCCTGACGCACCCACAGATCAAGGACGGTATTGGCCGGCTCGCAGCGTTCATAAAAGAGCAGGCGCCACCGACCCGGGCATAAGCGTGCTCACGTCCCCGCCACCACGACCGAAGCGAAGCCAGGGCCAGCTGCGCCCGGGTTTCCCTCCAGGGCCGGATACCACGTAAGCAGCACGGCCATAATCCGGCCTGCGCTAAAGGCCCCCGGTCCGAGGACCGCGGGCAGAACCTCGGCCCCCTCCATGGCCGCCCAGCTCAGCGACGGTGCCCGTGGACGCTTCCCATACGCCTGGTCAGCTTCTTCAACAGTTCCTGGGCCTGCCGGTGTTCAGGTTCCCACTCCTGGCACTGACGCAGCACGTCGGCGGCCTCGGCCACGCTTCCCTGTGCGGCGAGTTCGACGGCGTGGGCGTAGGAGTGCTGGACAAGGATTCCGCGCAAGGCGTCGTTGCTGGGGTCGTGGGCGTGGGCGCAGACCAGCCAGCGCCGGGCATCCTCGAACAGCGCGGGATCGGGCGCGGCAGCGGCGGCAGCGTCGCAGTGGACCCTGGTCATGGCCTCGAAGACGTCGGGGTCCTCGGGCCGGGCCCGCCAGGCGCGGTGTGCGGCGTGGACTGCCTGCTCGAAGCGTTGCTGGTCGAGGTGTTCATGGGCAAGGCCCAGCCAGTCACCGGCCGTTGCGGTGTTCTGCAGGGCCTGAGCGGGCGCACGGTCCGGCTCCGTACTCGGCTGCAGGACCGAAACCGGAACCGGGCGCGAGTCCTGCATCGGGGCCGGGTCCGGGAGCGAGACCAGGTCCGGGCCCGGGACCGGTCGCGAGTCGAGCCCGGGGAGCTTGGCGAGGAGGCCTTGCGCGTCGTCGATGATGCGCCGCAGCAACGCGCTTGCCTCCATGGGCCTGCCGTCGTCAAGGAGTCTGCGGGCCTGACGGATGCCGGGGACGCGCACCGGCGCGTCGAGCACCTGGGCGTCGGGCAGCGGGAGCTCGGCCAGGCCGGCGGTAGCCCCGGAGTCCCCGCAGGCCTCCACGGTCGCAGAGTCGTCCCGATCCCCGCCCGGCCTCTGCGCGTACCGCAGCGCACCGTGCGCCAGCAACTCCGGTGCACCCCTGACCAGTTCGCCGCCAAGCCGGGCGGCCGCCTCCGCGAACCCCCCGATCGCCGTCGAGCGGCCGATCAACAGGACGGTGTCCACGTCCGACGCGGAGAGCCCCGACTGGCCGACGAGTGCGGCGGCACGGTCCACTGCACCGCGGGCCTGCCGCAGGAGCAGCTCGCCCAGCTTGGCCCGGTCGAAGCCGACCTGTCCTGACATGCCGCCAACGGGAGGCAGTCCGACCCGCCCCGAGGTGCCCTCCTTGAGACGCTGCATCACCTCGCGCAGCCGCAGCCAGTCCTCCTCACTCAGACCGTCGGAGTCCCCCTGACCCCAACTGCCGGCATACCGAAGGGCTTTCAGTACACCGTCCAACAGCCAGGTGTCGAAGGAAGCGCCGCCGGGGGCGGCCGCCCCCTCGTAGCCCAACGCCCGGAAGTGGCCGCGCACGGCACGGACCAGGCCGGCCTCGTACCCGCCGTACCCCAGGGAGAGCACCAGCACGGTGCCGCTGCCCGCACCCGCCGTATGCCCGATAACCGCCGCGACCGAGTCGCTGACCAGTCTGACCTGGGTCAACCCTGCCTCCCCTGCCGCGTCGCGCAGCTCCGTGCGGGCGGCCGACCCGTACCGGGCGGGCACAGCGATCGCAGTGGGGCCGACCGAGCAGGACGACTCCTTCTCGACACCCTCGCGCAGTGCGCGCAGCGCCCTGACAACGAGCGGCTTCGCCTCGGCGCGTGCCTCCCCCAACAGATCCTTGACACTGGGGAATCGCACCGGGGGCGCCCCTCCCCGCAGGATGTCGCAGGCCGGCCACGGCCACAGCTCACGCGGCAGCACAACGGCCCTGGCCTGCTCATTCGGCGGAGCGAAGGCAGCACGCAACGCAGTGCTGCCGAAGTCCACTCCGAGACTCACCTCAGGCACAGGGCCCCTCCTGACTCATTCCTGACGCGTTCGAGAATTCTTCGCGGCTCGTGTGCGGGCTCATCCACCGATAGGGACAGGCCGGCAAAGCCGACCGCTCGTCGATCTCCGTGACACAGCGCCCAGCAGTCGCCCGGGCCCTCTGCGTCCACAGCAACCCCCCTTACCCAAAGACCAGTTCACCGTACGGGATCAGGCCACGCCCCCGCAGCCCCGCCGTGCTCGGCGGTGTACGTCTTGGCATGCGGACGATGCGCATCTGCTGATCGACGATCATTCCGGTCGTACCGCCGACGTGCCCGCGCTGACACGCTCGTTGAGCGCGCCCCGGGCCACACGCGACCCGGCCAGGGTCCGGCAGTCCGAACGGAAGCCTTCACCACCAGGCCCGGACATGCAGCTGCGCCTCATCCAGGCCAAGCGCACCAAGAACACCGTGCCTACCGAAGCCGTCCGCGCCCTGGCCGGGGTGATGCACGACAAGGCCGCCGCGAAAGGCATCCTCATCACCACCGCCTGGTTCGGGAAAGCCAGCCGCGACTTCGCCCAACGCACCGGCCGTATGGAACTCATCGACGGCCGCGGCCTCAAAGCCCCCCTCCTCGAACACCTGAGCATCGACGCCCTCATTGGCCTCCCGAAACTCCCCCCAGGCTGGGAGACCCGCGACGTCCATTGACCTTCGCACTTCCCTGCTCACCGACGTCGGTTTCGAAGCTCGGTCGGCGGAGTCGATGTCGCCCGCCTGGAGGTGGGCCTCCCCGAGCCAGTAGGCGGTGATCGCCTGCATCGGGAGGAAGTTCAGCGTGTCGGCGAGCCGCCGGTCCTCGGTCAGGGCGGCCCGGGCGGCGGGCGCATCGCCCAGGCTCAAGTGTGTCTGCCGATGCACTGCAGGGCGTTCAACTCCTCGCCCCTGTCGCCGACCCTCCGGGCCAGCGCCGTCGCCTTGCCGGCGGCCCGCAGGGCCGCCCGGTAGTCGCATCCGACCCGGTGCGTGCGGGCCAATCGGCTCCAGGCCAGCGCCTGGCCGTGCCCATCTCCCAGGTCCTCGAACAAGTGCAGAGCTTCCTGGATTTGCGCCTCCCCCAGTCGCGGGTCGTGTTCGCCCGAAACCACCCCCCGCAGGACGAGTATCGCTGCGGTGCCGCGGACGTTGCCGGCTGAGCGCAGGGCTCCCAGCGCGGTGTCCAGGACGGCCGCCCAGCCGGGGGTCCGGTCGCTGGCCCATAGGGTGGGCGCGCGGGCGGCGAGTTCCCAGCACAACTCATCCAGGCCCGCCGCGGCGGCCTGCCTTACGGCGGCGGGGAGCGCCAGGTGCTCCGATCGCAGCCAGGCCAGCGAGGGCGGGGAAGCGAGCCGGACTCGGGGGGGGCGTTACCCCTCAGGACGGTGTAGTCGCCGCCGTAGTACCGGTAGCGGACCAGATCGATGCTGCGCCGGTGCTGCCGTACGGCATGCGCGTCGTAGCGGGTGAAGTCGCCGGCCACACAGATCAGTCGAGGTGCACTCCACAGGATCTGGGAAGCGGCCGCCGTCCCGAGCCGGTCGCGGACCAGCCCCCGGAGAGCATCCTTGTGGGTCGTCAGCCAGGCCATGTAGTAGAGGCCCTGGTTGATCACGCCTGCGTCAGTGCCGCGCTTGTATTCCACATTACCGACCGCAGGAGCTCGGATACTGGCTCTGAACTGCGACGATTCATAGACTACATGTCCGCGACGGGGAGTTGAGGCTGTTGCCGTAGCTCGTCCGAGTGGTCTCGCGCTGGAGCCCCGGAGGCCAAGATTTGGCGTTCGTGGCTAGTTGTTCTGTCCACGGAGGTTGGTGACGGATCCCACGGCTTGAGGATCTTGAACGAGTGAGGGCCTTCCGGGTTCGGTGTGGATTGCGACATCTACACGGAACGATCAGAAGGCCCTCATGCCCCACCGTAATGCACCCCTGACCGAGACCGGGCGTCTGCGTCTGGCCCGCTGCGTCGTCGAGGACGGCTGGCCACTGCGCCGGGCCGCCGAGCGCTTCCAGGTCTCGCCCACCACGGCTCAGCGCTGGGCGGGCCGCTACCGCGAGCAGGGCGAGGCCGGGATGATCGACCGCTCCTCCCGGCCTCACCACAGCCCCCGCCGGACACCGACCCGCACCGAGCGGCGGATCATCAAGGTCCGTGTCCTGCGGCGCTGGGGACCGGCCCGCATCGCCTACCTGCTCGGGCTGAACCCAGCCACGGTCCACCGCGTCCTGACCCGCTACAAGCTGGCCCATCTGGCCCACCTGGACCGGGCCACCGGCCGGGTGATCCGCCGCTACGAACACGCAGCCCCCGGCGACCTCGTCCACGTCGACATCAAGAAACTCGGGAACATCCCCGACGGCGGCGGCCACAAAGCCCTCGGCCGGCAAGCAGGCCGCAAGAACCGGGCAGGCGCCGGCATGAGCTTCCTGCACAACGCCGTCGACGACCACTCCCGCCTCGCCTACAGCGAGATCCTCACCGACGAGAAGAAGGAAACCGCCGTCGGATTCTGGCAACGGGCCCACGCCTACTTCACCGCCGCCGGGATCACCGTCAAGCGGGTCCTCACCGACAACGGCGCCTGCTACAAGTCCCACCTCTGGCGCAACTCCCTTACTAATCAAGGAGTTTCACACACGCGCACCCGTCCCTACCGGCCCCAGACCAACGGAAAAGTGGAGCGGTTCAACCGCACCCTGCTGGACGAGTGGGCCTACGCACAGCCCTACCGCACGGAAGCCGAACGACGCGACGCCTACCCGCGATGGCTCCACACCTACAATCACCACCGCGGACACACCGCGCTCAAGGGCCAACCACCCGCCAGCCGCGTCCCCAACCTCACGGGTCAGTACAGCTAGTGCTCTGACCGCATGGGTTCGCCGGGTGGAGGCAGGGTCTCTGGAGCGTTCGGACGTGAGCATCCGATGTGGGGCTCAGGAGATAGTTGTGTACGAACCAGTGCGAGTGCGCTGGTAACGCGCGGGCGTGGTGCCGACGTGGCGTGTGAAGTGGCGGTTCAGGTGGGCTTGGTCGTGCAATCCAACGGTTGTGGCGACCTCGGCGGGCCGGTGACCGTCGAGGAGAAGGCGACGCGCGTGTTCGACTCGCTTTCCAGTGAGGTAGGCGTGTGGCGGAAGGCCGTATGTCTGCTTGAAGCAGCGGATCAGGTGGGTGGGGTGGGCGTGCAGGGTGGTACTGAACTTGATCGGGTGATGTCGGGCTGTTCGCCGGACAGCGCGCGGGTGGCTTCGGTAGTCCTGGTGCGGTGAGATATCCGCAAGGCGGCGGCTTGAGCGACGCCGAGAGGGTCGCGCGGGAACGGGTCCGGCTCCAGGCCGTGGCTTGCTTAGAGAGTGGGGGGAAGAACCGGGAGATCGCCGCCGCGTTGCGGGTCTCAGAGCGGTCGGTGGAACGCTGGCGGCGCCAGTGGCGCGAGGACGGCGAGGCTGGGGTTGCGTCGAAGGGCTCGCCCGGCCGACCTCGACTGTCTGGCGCGCAAATGGCCAGGCTGGAACGGGAGTTGGATCGCGGCCCACTGGCGCACGGGTGGGCCGACCAGCGGTGGACGTTGGCCCGGGTGAAGACGATGATCGGCCGGCTGTTCCACGTCTCGTACACCGTCGAGGGCACATGGCGGCTGCTGCGGCGGCACGGCTGGTCGTGGCAGCAGCCCGCCCGACGCGCGATCGAGCGTGACGACGAAGCGGTGGAGCTGTGGAAACGGGAGGTCTGGCCGCGGGTAAGACCACCGCGGCGGTGAACAACGCCTGGGTGGTCTTCGAGGACGAAGCCGGCCAGTCAATGACGCCGCCGCGCGCCAGGACCTGGGGCCGCAAGGGCAGCACCCCGGTCGTCCGCGTGCGCGGACGGGGCTCGGGCCGTGTCTCCATGGCGGGAATGACCTGCTACAAGCCCGGCGAGCGGTCCCGTCTGATCTACGCGATCCGCGAGTACCGGGGCCGAAAGGACGAACCGAAGGGCTTCGGCTGGAAGGACTACCGCGACCTGATCATCCGCGCCCACACCCAGCTCGACGCCCCGATCGTGCTCGTATGGGACAACCTGCGCACGCACCTGGTCGCGCCACTGCGGGAGTTCATCGAGGCCAACACCGACTGGCTCACCGTGTTCCAGCTGCCGACCTACACACCGGAACTCAACCCGCAGGAGGGCATCTGGTCCCTGATCAAGCGTGACATCGGCAACCTGGCCGCCGCCGACCTCGGCCAGGTCACCCGCGCAGTGAAGCGCAAGCTCAAGATGCTCCAGTACCGGTCGGAGGTCATCGACGGCTGCCTGAGGGGCACCGGCCTGACCCTGCCAGCGTGACCGTCAGAAGAAGCCGAAGAAGCGAGCCCACCAGGTGGGCCGCTGAACGTGCGAGGGCAGTCGGCTCGGCCCGTCGTAGTCGCTCTCCAGCAGTTCCTCTGCCACCACGACATAGCCGACCTCGACCAACGCCCGGTTGACCTTGGCAAGATCCGCGCCGTCCAGCTCGCCCTCGGCCTGGGCTTCCTCCGTTCCGAGGAAGGCGCCCGGGTTGTCCGCGCAGACCAGAGCCAGTGAGCCGAACTTGCTCACGCAGACGACGATCCGGGTTCCGCAGACGGTTGCGTCCCTGGGCACGACGACGCGTCCGTACTCGCTGGAGTCCTGGGTGTCCTGCTCGGCCGTGCAGGGAGCTGCGAAGTCGCCTTCGAGCCGAGCCACCAGGGCACCGAAGTGGACTGCGGTCTCGCCACGGTCGTAGTGCTGCGGCCACTCCAACCACTCCGGATCATCGAGCTTGCGCAGCAAAGCCAGCAGATCCGCTTCACTCTCGGTCATGCGCCCATCTTGACGCAGCAGGCACCCACGGAGACGCCCTGGGCACCACCACGCTCACCGCTCCCCGACATCACCTATTCAAGTTCAGTAGCAGCCTCGCGCAGAGAAAGGCCGGCGTGGATCCGGGAGTCCAGTAGGTCCCGCAGCTCAGCGGCGAGCCGATTAGTCTCACGCCCCGGTACGCGGGGCTGGAGCGCCGCGAGGTGGAAGTGGAGCCGTTCCCGAATGAACGAGAGGCGTGACTCAGCTTCGAACCCGTCTCCGATGTGGAGGAGAGCTGCGTGCAGCTGCTCGATCCGGCAGCGTAAAAGCCCATCGCTGAGGACCGGCGTGTCCACTGCCCTGTCCGCCAAACGCTGCGGGAGCACGGAGTCGTCGAGGTAGAGGTTGCGCTTGCGGAACCCGGACGCAGTGACGGTCCGACCGTCATGCGGGACCCCGGGAGGCAGCAGGAGGACGCTGTCGCTACCGGTCGCCCCATGACGGCGACGGTCGAGCGCGAAGTCCACTGAGCCTTCGTCGAGGATCATCAAGTCCCACGTGTCGTGTGTATGGGCCGGATACGCGTGGTCGGTGAAGTGCGCGTGGAAGACCTCGGCGATGCCAGGGACCGGTGGCCGCCAGGCATTGATCGACGAGCGTGGGCGGTCAGAGGCCATGTCAGGAACGTACAAGACCGGCGGAGCCGGTGCGCGGCAGGCTCGCAATACCGGCTGGAGGGCCTGATCGCTCCCGGCCCTGAGGGAGGATGCCGTATGTCCAGATCCACCGTTCCCGTCAACCTCGCCGACAAGCTTGCGCAGTTCAGCGAGCTGTGGTCGCAGAAGAACGTGGCAGTGCTCAACGACTACGAGGTCAAGCTCGCCAAACTGAAGGGGGAGTTCGTCTGGCACGCCCACGAGGACACCGATGAACTGATCATGGTCATCAGCGGACGGCTCACGATCCGGCTCAGGGATGGCAGTGTGGTGTTGGAACCCGGCGAGCTATTCGTAATTCCCCGCGGGGTCGAACACTGCACGGTGACCGACGAGGAGACCGCGATCCTGTTGCTCGAACCGGCGGGGACGATCAACACCGGTGACGCAGGCGGGGCGATGACCAAGGCTGCGGAGATCCTCAACTGAGGGTGCGGCGTCAGGCCGCGGCCTTGAGGGAGCCTCCACCCCAGCGGATGCCCTTCTCGGAGCGGACGCGGGCGCGTTCGCGTCGTTGGGCAGCCAGCATGTCGGGGTGGCGGGTGTTGTCGTTGCGCCAGCGCAGGTAGCGGTACAGCTCCCGGCTCATGAACCCGTTCCGGCGATCTGCGCTTCGAGGTCGGCAACGCGGCGATCCTGGAAGCGTAGGTTCGAGCGGGCGCCCTTGAGTCGCTCGTCGAGGGTGCGGTTGTCGGTGGCGAGTTGGCGGACCCGCTGTTTGAGGGTGGTGTTCTCGGTGGTGATCCGATGGAGGGTCTCCTCGGTCCATTCGTCCTGCACGTCGCGGATCTGGCCGAGGAGTTCGCCGATGCGGACTCGCTGGGCGAGGATCTCGGCGTGGGCGGCCTTGAGCGCGTCCTCGGCGTTCAACGCGCGTTCCCGCCAGGGCGCCTCGTGCGCGCTACCTGGATCGATGATCTGGGACCGGCGCTCGCCGGCTTCGGCCATGGCGGCGGCGACCGTCGCTCTGGCCTCGGGGTTGTCGTAGAGGAAGGTGCGGGAGACATTTGCGCGGCGGGCGACGGCGGCAACGCTGACCTGGGCCTTCTCGCGCCGGAGCCGGGTAATGGCCTGGTGGATCCGCTGGAGTGCTGCCTCGGCTTTGCGGCGGCGGGCTGCCAGGGCCGCGGCCGTGCGGGGTTCTGGAACAGCAGCGGTCTTCATGCGATGTCCTGATCGGAGTCGTCGTCGGCTGTGCACGTATCGCTGTACTCGCCCTCGTTCTGGTCGACGTTGCCCGCATCGGCGAGGTCGGTGGCACGGAAGGCGGTGGACCAGATGCGGTGGAAGTAGTCCTGGGGTTTGCGCAGGTCCAGGGCGAGGGCGTCCTCGAGCAGGCCGAGGCCGGCCAGTGCCTTTTCCAGGCCGTCGATCGCGCGGGCGGTGGGCTCGAAGTGCTGGTGGAGGTAGTCGGCGGTCGCGTCGTCCGGGGCGCCCTCGGCCAGCAGCCGCCACTGTTCTCGTTTGCGCCGCCAGTAGAGGAGGTCAGCGCCGGAGAGTACGAACTTGTCGCAGTTGTGGCAGTCCATGTTCCAGGGGCAGGCGCCGCCGTTGACGACGGGCTGGAAGGTGCAGAAGCCGCCCTCGGCGGGGGTGCTGCGGCGGGACAGATCGATGGCCAGGGTCTGGGCCTGCTCACGGGTGAGCGGGGTGGTGGCCTCTGTGAGGAGTGCGCCAGGGCTGGCAGTGCCGGGGCCGGCGACCCAGACGTGCTGGAGGACGTCGTCAAGATCAGACTGAGTGAGGTGGACGTAGTGCTCGGCCATGCGGTCGGAGACTTGGCCCAGGTAACGGCGGATGTGGGTCAATGTCGCGCCGTGCCGCAGCAGCCGGGTGGCCAGCGTGTGCCTCGCTTGGTGGGCGACGTAATGGCCGCCGAGGTCGAGGTCCGCGATCCAGCTGCGAAAGCCGGTGTGGAACCAGGTGTAGGACAGGGCGCGGTGGCCGTCGGGGTTGAGGATGCGAGTCGGGAATAGGGCGAGTTGGGCGCGCTCGGCGGCGGCGGGTGGGCGGCCGGCGTGGTGGTCGGTGAACCGGGCCAGGGTTTTTCGGCGGCGTTCTTCGAGTCGGTCCAGGAGTCGGTCGGGGATGCGGACGGCCGCGTTCAGGTTGCCGACCTTGGTCTGGTCGTGCCAGAGCAGCGGCAGTCCGCCGTAGCGGCCGGTGCAGTCCAGGCGGAGCTGGATGACTTCGTTGGCGCGTCGGCCGGTGGCGATGATGGTTTCCCACATGTCCCGCAGGCCGTGGTCGTGCGGGTCGTAGTCGTCGGCGAGTTGCTGCAGGTTGGCCTCGTCTGCCAGGGCGCGGGCGACCTCGTCGGGGAAGGGGGTGCGGCTGCGGGGTGTGCCGGGGCCGCCGACCGGCAGGGCGGTGATGAAGCCGCGGCCGAGGCCGATCTGCTCGGCGCTGCCGTTGTCCAGCGCCCCGCGCAGCAGGACTCTGCCGTAGTTGAACACCAGCCGCCGCGAGTTCTCCGTGACCTTCGACTTCTTTCCGTCCAGGCGGGCGTGGCCCCGGAAAGCAAGGCCGAGGCGTTCGCGGTTGCGCAGGTCCGCGACGAAGCGGTGAGCGTGCTCTTCGCTCAGTGCCTTGGGATCGTGGCCGCCCTCCGGCGCCTCGGCCTCCAGGAACGCGGACAGCTCGGCGCCCGCGCGGCGCAGGAAATCCACCGGCTGGGCGCTGCGTGGGCACGAGGGCGAACGCAGCACGTCGGCGATGTGGTCCCACAAGAGATCGCGTAGCCACCACTGGGAGACGCAGGTCAAGTCGACGTAACTGGAGCGGTGCGGGAAGCGCACCCCGAAGTGTTCGGTCTCGATGTAGCCGGCGTCGCGGGCTTCGGAGGGGACGAAGTACACCTTCCGCAGGGCTTGTTGCATCTCCTGGACCATGCGCTGGTGGTAGTCACGGCGGACGACGGACGTCTCCAGGCCGGCCAGGGATGCCACGTCGCGGCGCTGGCACTCGTCCGCGAGCGTCTGCACCCACGTCAGGTTCCACACGGTGAGGGGCTGCAGGCCGTGGACATGCATGCCCCACTGGAACTCGGCCCGCAGCAGGGGCCGCAGCCCGCGCAGGTTGACCTGCCCGGTGCGGTGCACTGGCAGCTGCGCGCGGCACCAGGCACGGAAGGCGACCTGGTCCTCGCAGGTCACGGGGACGGGGCGAGCGTGCCGCTCGTAGGTGGCGAAGAAGTTCTTCGGTAGCCGGGCCCCGCCCGGGCGCCGGGCCCGGATGTAGCCGCGCTCGTGGGCGCCGCACAACCCCAGCGGCGACGCGGCCAGCTCGTCACACACATCCGTGCGGCACTCCCCGTAGCCCGCGAGAGGTGGCTGGCCAGCCAGCCACCGCTCGAACTCCCCCTCACCCGGGCAGGGGTCGCGCTTGAGATGGCTCAGCCACCGGTTGCGGTGGCGAAGGCACAGCGCCAGCTCCAAGCTGAATGCCGGGCGCTGCGGGCAGATCCGGCACATCATCTCCTCCGGCACATCCGTGTGCGGCAAGGGTTCTGCCTCACGCAGGAACTGAGTCCGGCTCACTCCGCGCCCCTCGGCCTCCTGCCGCTGGATGGCGTGCGCCGAGCACATCGCGTAGCGCCGCCAGCGCGGTCGCTCGCAGTCGGGGACCGTGCAGTTCCACGGATAGACCGGGTGGTTCGGCGGGATCTTCAACACCGAGCCGCGCAGCACCGCGTCGAACTCCGGGCCGCCGACCAGCGCCGTGAGCACCTCCAGCCGATCCCGCAGCGTGCGGGTTTCCTCCCGCAGCAGGGCCAGGGCCGTCACGTGTCCTGCCCCCAGACCGTGCGCAGGGCGGTATCGAAGTCGGGATCATGGATGTCCACGTGGCCGTAGACCTCATCGACCATGGCGGCCGAGGCCCAGCCACCGGCGTCCCGGGCAATCAGCAGGTTGCCGTCGGCGGCTTCAAGGACCGCAGAGGTGAAACTGTGCCGGAAGGCATGGGGTTTCACGAGCCCCAGACCAGCGCGTTTCCCGGCCCGGCCGAGCATTCGACGGGCCCCGACCGGCGCCCACGGCTGTCCGGTACCGGCGCCGTGCAGCTGGACCAGCAGCATGCCGTGCCCGGCCCCGCGCGGGTACTCGGTAGTGACGTACTCGAAGTAGGAGTGCACCATCGCCGGGCTGACCCGCTTGATCAGCCCGCCGGTGACAGTGCCGTGCTCGATCTGCCACGGCAGCTTGGTCTTGGCCTCAGCGCGGTTCGGGTTGCCGGGCCGGTGGCAGACGTGGAGGTGCGGGGCCCGGCACTCGTTGCAGGCCGCGTTCTCGCGCAAGTGCAGGTCGACCAGGTGCAGCCCGCAGAGTTCCCCGATCCTCAAGCCTCCGTCAGCGAGCCAGTCGACGACCAGCCGGTCACGGGCGGCGTTCACCGTCTCCAGCAGCCTCTCTCTCGCCCCGCCCGGCAGCATCTTCGGATGCAGACGGTGCGGCCCCTTCGGCGCGAGCGGATTCGTGGGCAGCGCGTTCTTCACGTGCCCGAGGAACGAACGGCGACGATCCACCCGCGACGGCAGCCGGGACCGATCGAGCTTCTTGCCGAGTTCACCGTTGACACCGAGGCCGGACTGGTGGAGGTAGAAACCCTTCAGGCAGGCCGCCGCGGTCGATAGCGCGGCGCGTCCGTAGGGGCGCTTACCCACCCGCCACGGCTCACCCAGCGGCATGCGAACCTCGGCGCCCAACATGCCCATGTACCGTTCCAGGTCCCGCAGTTGGACCGCATCAAGGGTCAGGCACTCGCGCTCCAGCCAACGCAAATGATCCACCAGCAGGTACGCGTACGTTCGCTGTGTGCCCGAGCCATCATGCCGACGCAGGAACCGATCCGCCTCCTCATAGACCGTGCCCTCGGGCCAGACGATCGTCCACGACCGCCACCCGCCCTTCCGCTCGATCGCCTGGACCCGCAAGTCCCCGACCACGACACGCCGTACCACTTGTCCTCCGCACCGACTCCGGAACATGACAGACGTCCCGGTCCCGGTCGGTAAACGAGCCCACGACGTCCACGTCACAGGCCCAGACAGACATCACGGACAGCACAACCGGCGGTCGGTAAACTCGACGATCACGGGCGCACCGTTCTCGTCGAGCCCCAGGGAATCGATACGCCCGCCGTCGACGCAGTCGATCACGTACTCGCTCGCGAGAAACGTGACGCCCAACATCGCCTCCATGTGCGCCTCGACGAGATCCTGCACATCCGCCTCGACAGCAGCAAGCCGCGGCGTGACCTCAGTCACGCCGCTATTCGTCGTGTGGAACAGCTTCAGGCCCGACACCTTCCCCTCCTCGGCTACGAGATCGACAACGTCGGGCGGGTGCAGATTTGTTTCCAGACAGGGGCCACGGAGCCGTGAAGAAACCGTGCAGATGGAGCCTCTCCCTACTCACCCTTCGCACTGGTCACTGCACCGTCCGAAACCCAGCACGGGCGCTCTCATCCCATCCCAGCACGATCCCAGCACGGTAGGGATGAGCAGGGGGAATGAGAGGTGGCGAGGGTTCAGCTATCCCAGCACCATCCCAGCACGGGAAAAACAAAGGGCCCGACTCCGCAGAGTCGAGCCCTCCCTGACCTGTATGTTTGCCAGATCAGCGACGTGGAGATACGTCACCCGCCCCACATTGGGGCGGAATTCGGCCAAGTCAGAACATCAAAAAGCCCTTCGGCAGCAGCCAAGCCCACCGCGCCCTCGTCCGTCTATCGAAAGCAAACCTGGGATCGTCCAGTGGCAGCTGAAAGGGCTCAGTAGCCTGAACTCCTGGCTTCAAACCGTCAGCGCCGGTGAACCCGGCTGTCTACAGCCGATGACCACAACACCAGCAGGGCGCGCGGGCGCGCCATGAGCCCGCTGGCAACTGATCGCCAACGCCGCCGGCAGTCGCAGGAGCGGGCGGGTGAATGGCCTAGGCGGATATGAAGGTTATTCGGGGCTGCCTTCGTCTGTAGTGGTCTCGTCGTCGATCAGCCCGTAGGGGGGCCGGCCCTCGTCGCGGCTGTACCGGACCACGACGTTCTCTTCCACGAGCATGGGCGGACTGTTGTCGACGATGATCACCTGGGCGCCAGCCCCCTGTTCAGCCAGCCAGCTGGCCAGGTGGCGGTAGAAGTCGTCGATGGCGATCGCGTCTGCGATTACCGCGTCCCGGGTGGCGCCATGGCCCAGGTTCTTCTGCGGGCTGTCGATCATGAGGAAGCCGGGGTGGGCGGCCGATGTTTCAACAGCCACCTCGAAGACGGCCAGCTGCCAGGCCAGGGTCAGCAGTGTTCGGGCGCCGGATGATGCCTCGCGGTATGAGTCGCCGCGTACGTGAGGAACCAGGTTCGTGTCGATCATCGGCTGGCTGAGTTTCGGGTAGCGCCACTGCCGCAGGAGTTCGTTGTACCGGCCGCTGATCCGGCCGACGACCAGGTCCCGGTCCTGTGCGGCATCTCCCAACCGATCGCGTTCCTCCCGCAGGCGTTCGATCTGTGCCTCCTGTCGCTCCACGAGCGCGGCGCGCTTCTCCAGGCCAGCCTGAAGCTTCGTCGCGTTCTCGGCGTGCTGGAGATGACGGAGGACTTCCTCGCGCCGGCGCTGGAGGTTGTCGCGAGCGGCGAGGAACGGGGTGACGGTGGGCGAAGTGGCTTCGTCAACCGCGGCCGCGGCACGTTCTTCATCGATGGCGGCGTCTTCTGCCTGAAGCTTCAACGTGGCGAGCGAGCTGTCCAGATCCTCAACGTAGGCAGTGATCTCTTTCAAACGGGCCTTGGTGGCCCTGACCTCCGCCGCGACGTTCAACCGCCCTTCATCCGACGAGTGCTCGGCGGTGGCGGTGCCGAGCGTCAGGTGTCCGTCGCCGTGGGGCAGCTCATGGCTGCACAGACTGCACGAGCCGTTCTCCACCGACGGGGGAGCGGGCAGCCGATTCAGGCACACCGGGCAGGTAGTGACGCTGAGGGGGTCGAACAAGCGCTGCGCTTCGGCCAGCATATTGAGCTTGACCAGGTCGTCCGCGTACTGCGCCCGCAACGGCATCATGCGAGTGAGTTGCGTCTCGCAGTCACGTACCACGCTGGCGGCTCGCCGGGCGCGCTGGGCAGCTTGCTGGTGCTCGCGGCGCAGACGTCCGGCGAAGGTGGTGCCAGCTTGCGCTGCCTCGTCGAGGGCCCGTAGCTGCTCGGTCAGCTCACGCAGCTCGCCTTCGTATTGCTCAGCGAGCAGCGTGTCGACCGTGGGAACGTCCTGCTCGTCGACGAACGCGCGTGCTGCGGCAAGTTCGGAGCGTGCCTGGGTGAGTCGGGCGCCCAGTTCCTTGATGCGTTGCCCAAGCTCGACGGCGCGGTCGTCGTGAACGCCGAAGACGACGTCGACCACTTGCTTCAGCTTGTGCTTCTTCATGTACTCGTTCTCGAACAGGAAGTTCTTGGAGGCGATGCGCTCGTTGGGCAGGAACGCGAGGTTCATGAGGTCGCGGATGCTCAGAGGGTCGGTCCGGGACTCACGGCTAGAGGGGGCCTCCCGCAGCTGAACGCCTTCGAGCTTGCAGTGCCCCAGCAGCAGAGCGGAGAGGCTCTCGGGCGCTCCCGCCGGCTCGATGGTCCTGCTCTCAGGCTTGGAGAGCGGCAGGCTATCCAGTGTCCCCCGGCGTACGTAGGCAACCTTCGACGGCTCCCCCACGGGCCGCTCGATGACGTGCGGGTCGCCGGACAGCTCGACTTCCAGAAGGCAGGAACGGACCTTCCGCAGTACCTCAGGATGCCGTGGATGGCGCTTGGCACCAAGGCCGTAGGCGATGAACTCCAGCACCGCAGTCTTGCCCGAGCTGAATGCCCCGGCCACCACGGACAGGCCCCGCACCCGCTGGTCCTGCGTGAAATCGACGTCATAGTTCCGGCTGACGCCAGCAAGGCGCAGGCGCCGGATCCGGATGCCAGGCAGAGGCTGCATGGTAGTCACCCCTCCCAGGGCATGTCAGGTACCCGCGGTCCCGGGCCCAGGACGCTGAGAAGCGCGGCACCGGGCCCGCCCTCTCCCTCCGGCCGCAGCCACCGTGCGGTCTGTTCCCGCAGCGCCTTGTCGCTGAGCTTGCGAAGGCGACGCACAACGATGGACGCCGCAGTGGTGAACGACGCGGCGTAGGTGGCGGTGAAGCGAGCCCCAAGCTCCCGACCGCGGTTACTGATCGAATAGGCGAAGGCGCCGTTGCTGTTGTGGACCTCGCAGAACCCGTAAGCCACGAGCAGTCCGAGATCGTGCTGGATGCGCTCGCGTCGACTAGTGAAGCGCTGCGAGGAGGACGCGTACGAGAGCACCTGCGGGTCGAACCCGGCCAGCCTGAGCATATTGCCCTCCCTGTCGTCGGAATCGACGACGAGGAAGGGATTCGCCGACAGGAAGTCGTAGTAGCCGATGCGCTCTAGGCTCGCCCCCTTCGCGTCCTGTCCGGCCACAGCGTCGAGAAGAAGCAGCAGCTGCGCCAGCCGGAAGGTCACCTCGTCCTCCGGCATCATCACCGGCCGATGTGCTTCCACAGCGAACTCCTCGTAGGTCTGACAGGACAGGCGGCGGCGGTCAGCCGTCGACGTGCTCGGTGACGATCTGGCGCCAGTGTTTGACCCAACCCGCCTTGCGGTTATCCACGAGCCGGTGGACCAACCCCCAGCTGTGCACCAGCTCCAGGCGGAGCGACTTCGGTAGTTTGTCGTGCTCGTTGCGTACATCCCGCCAGACACGGGTGTGGAGAGCCCGAAGCGCGTCCTCGGCCGCACATTCGTTGAACTGCATCTCCCATAGACCGTGGAGCGTCGCATCGGCGGAACTGAGCGCCGCCACCTCCGCCGGAACGTCCTTGTGCGCGATCTCGCGAGCCACCAAGTCGGCATTGAAGAACTGCCTCTTGGCAGAGTCCAGCTCTACGTGGCCGGCCTCGGTCATCTGCCGAATGAACAATGCGGAGCCAAGGGAGGCTGCCTTGTCGTCCTCGACTTCGAGTACCAGCCGAAGCTGCTCCATGGGGGCGGGGGCGGCCTGAGCGTACGTCTCGTAGAAGCCGCGACGCACGTCGTCGCCCTCGGGGCTAAGCAGCTTTTTCCGGAGGGCGGTCTCGTCCCAGAGCTGGATGACGAGGTTGTGTTCCTTTTCCCTCGCCTTCGTCCACGTGTCCCACCATGCCGTCATAGGGCCGTCCATGCTGGAGGGGATGCACAGAATCCAACTGGCGATGGTGTGGCCGTTCTTGACGGCTGCCTTCAGCACGTTGTCGAGCGACTCTTCGACCTGCTGCACGTGCTTCTTGGTGGTGACCGGCATGAAGTACTTGGACTGCCACACTGTGATCGCTCCGCCGAGGTTTCCGGCGAAGGCGTCTATACCCCAGTCGCCCGGGTTGGCAGCGACGGACCGCACGTTTGGGGTCGTCGCAGCGGCAAGCTGAACGATCATCGTCTCGAAGTCGTCGCGGGCTCCGCCACGGCCTACCCCGCGGATTTCGTGCACGTCAAAGCTGATTGGCTGCACACCCGTCGGCACGGATATCGAGTCAGGCACAGACCACCCCCCTGCGCCGGTGGTTGCACACAGGACGTTCCCCGTGGGTCACACACCGTGTCGGTGCAGCCTATCCAACGGCCACTCGTCTGATCAAGAAGTGGAACGCGCATCTCGAATACGGTCCACCGCGCAGCACGGCAATCGCGCAAAACCTGCAGGCCACGGTCCAGGCGGTCGCCTTGGAGAGAGGGCTGCAGCCCTCTCTCGCTCGGACCGCCATCGGCGTCGCCCCGGCTGCCACTGTCCGATCAGGTCGACCTGCGGGCCGATGTCCAGGCTGGGCACCACTCGCCACATCTCACGCCATCACGACCGCCAACGACGACTTGACATGCCATCAGAACGTGCGTCAAACGTGCGTCGAATATGCGTCAAGATATCGCCCGTAACGCCCACAGCGCACATAATGCACATTCGACGAAACGGCAGGTCAGGCACCCTTTGCGGCAGGTTCAAGGATCGCGACGCACTCCACGTGATGGGCCATCGAGACCAGATCGAGCGGAGCCCAGCTGATCAATCGCCATTCTCTGCCCCAGAACCCCATAGAGACGGGGCAGGATGCTCGTCTTCCGTGACGGCCACGCTTTCGTGGCCGTCACGGAAGACGACAGTGAATGGTCGACACCGGGCTGAACTAACCCGGCAACGCCAACCACTTACACTCTGGAATCTCGTTTGCCCAGGTCAACGACGTGGTGGAGTTCACACACTGAAGCGGAACTCCTTCACCACCACCGCATCGCGGCGTCCCCACCGGGGTACGACTGCGGCCTCGGCGCAGCGTCCGATTCGCCCGAGGGCCTGGCAACATAGCCCGAGATCGCCGGTTAGCCAAACCGGCCTTCTTGCGCACCATGGATACCTCGTCGGCGCTTCGAGCAGCCAACTCGATTCCCCGTCGGCAAGAGCCCCTCAGGTCCGCATGGATCGCCCCGTTCGCCGCGTCCGGAACGCTTAAGCACCCCAGGAGTCACCGCGTGAGCCCAGTAACAGCAGATGCGTATGCCGGGAATGCCGCATACAGCCCCGCGCGGATCCGTGCCACCTGGGGTGGCACCAGCAGCGTGGCAGATGCCTCCAAAGCCTTCGGGTTCTCCCGCGCGAAAGGCTACGACCTCGTCCGCCAGGGACAGTTCCCGTGCCGCATACTCCAGGTGGGCCGTGGAACGCGCATCGTCACCGCCTCTCTGCTCCGCGTGCTCGAAAGCGGAGAGCCTGAGTACAACAGGGCCAACCCCTGATGCACTCCCGCCCACACTTATGAAGCCCCAGCCCGAGCACGGCGGACCTCCGCCCAGCGCCGGCTGGCCACCATCAGCCGGCCCATCGCCTGGTCACGCACCCTCCTTGCACCGTCCTTCGCCCATGCGCCGCAGGAACCCAACCTTGCCGTGCCGACCGTGGCACCCGGGGATACACACCACCGCAGCCCCTGGAGGACACCCGGTAACCCGGCTGATCTCCTCACTCGGGCTTCCCCCGTAGGTGAGAGCCTGGTTGTACTCAGCAATCTCGCAGCCCCCTTGCGCGGAGAGAAACTGCACATCGAGCCGTCCAGCGGCCCGGTCGGGGCCATCGAACCAGACCCGGCAGCTCCTCTCTCCGAACGCGCAGGCACAGGAACGCATGTCCTCCTTGAGAGCGATCCCGCATACCGGGTGAAGGAGATACCCAATGAGCGTGTCGTGGTCCGTCCAGTGCGATTCTGCGAAGGTCAGCCGGAATCCGTAGGTGTTCACGTGCTTGGTGAAACCGGCCATGTCCAGCCAGTCGGCGCCGGAACGGAAGATCAGCAGGCGGCGCAGCAGCGCACTGCCGAGCCCCGAGGCTTCCCTCCACGCGTCCTCGAACCAACCGTGTTCCATCACAAAGGCGTGTTCGCCGGGTGTCGGCCCTCGGTGCTGGAAGGGCACCGCTCCCCCGGACTGCAACTCCGCCTGACGCCGGCGCGCTTCGGCGTTGCGCCACGCGACTTCAGGGATGCCCTCCAGTCGAATACGGGCATCGCTCTCAAGGAGGCCGACGTCGATCCGGCCGTGTCCGGCGTCCTGGATGCGCAGACCGCGAATGCCCCGCAGATCATCCTTGCCACCGGTAGAGAACAGTCCCCATGCGATCAGGTCGGCGAGGCCGTCGGGATCGGCGTCAGCAGCGAACCGGATGACCGGCCGATTCTCGTAGGGGATGACGCGCATGATGCGCAATGGCCTGGTGGTGTAGGTGGTCGGGTGCTCCAGCAAGGCCCTCAACAGCTGCGCTTCCAGGAATGCCTGGTCGCCCTGGGCTGCGGGGATGAGCGGGCTGCCCGGCGGGAGCTGACTGAGGCGCTCCTTGGCGCCGGCCCAGGTTTCCCCAGTGTAGCGGCGGCAGAGGTCGATGGTCGGGTCGGAAAGCATGTCGAACTCCTTCGGGCGCTGCCGGATCTCAGCGCGAGGAAAGAGTTTGCTGCGGACACGACTCTGGCGAGTGGTGAAGCATGAGGCGAGGGCTTTCGACACGCTGCGCCATCGATCCGGAAGGGCGCACGACGAGGGGTCCCTCAACCCGGACCAGAGCCTAAGACCTGTCCCGTAACTGCTGGTCACAGGTGAGATGATCTTGCTGTGTCTGGTGTGATCACGGCGTCGGAGCCGTCCTGGATAGCCCCGTTCACCGGGCTGAGCCCGCGTATCTTCGGCAAGCTGGTGACCGCGCTGCGCCGCGAAGGTGCAGATCCGGTCCGCAAGGGCCGCCCGTGGTCTCTTCCGCTGGAGGACCGGGTGCTGCTGGTAGCGGCTTACTGGCGCACGAACTTGACGTTGCGCCAGATCGCCCCTCTCTTCGGTATCTCGAAGTCCGCGGCCGACCGCATCATCGACCACCTCGGCCCGTCCCTCGCGCTGCAGCCCCGCAAGCGGTTCCGCAAGGACACCGTGCTCATCGTGGACGGCACCCTGGTGCCCACCCGCGACCACACCATCGCCGAGCAGTCCAAGAACTACCGGTACTCCACGAACCACCAGGTCGTTATCGACGCCGACACTCGGCTCGTTGTGGTGGTCGGCCGGCCTCTGCCCGGCAACCGCAACGACTGCAAGGCGTGGGAGGAGTCCGGCGCGAAGGCCGCCGTCGGCAAGACGATGACAATCGCCGACGGCGGCTATCCGGGCACCGGGCTGGTGATGCCACACCGGCGCCGCAACGGCGAGGAACTGCCCGACTGGAAACACGCCCACAACAAGTCCCACAAACAGGTCCGCGCCCGCGTAGAGCACGTCTTCGCCCGCATGAAGACCTGGAAAATCCTCCGCGACTGCCGCCTCAAGGGCGACGGCGTCCACCACGCCATGCTCGGCATCGCCCGCCTGCACAACCTCAACCTCGCCGGATAGACGAGCGGTCGGGCTGGTCACCGCCCACGTCCACACCAGGCAGAGATCATTTACGGGACAGGTCTTAGACGCACCGCAGCGGACGAAGCAATCCAGGCACTCCCGTACGAGTGAATTGCCACCAGCCATCGCGAGCGGCTCGTCACAACCGACATCGTGTGCTCTAGGGTGCACTTGCGGCTTGACCACCGCTCCCTGGAGACGCTTCGGCCCATTCCTCCACGCTCGGGTGAACCGGTCACCTATCACTTAGGACGACGCACTGTCGCACGCGAGTCTCACTTCCCAGCACCCAGGGCCGAGGTGCTCAGGAGAGTCATGTGCGCCTACGACCAATCCGTCGCGCTGAACCGCGTCAGGTACACGGGTGAAAGCATCCAGCAAGCCCGACGGGCCCTGGACTTGCTGCCCTCAACCTCAACTCCACTCCCCGCTCCAGCAAGCGCGGCCCAAGTGCGCCTGGAGGCACGCGTGTTCCTTGGCCTCCTGGAGAACCGCAACGTCTGCACGCGCTTCCCCCTCGGCGTCGTCTCAGTCCAGCCCGCTTCGAATCTGATCACGCTCCAGGTAGAAAGCGTGGACCGTGCTGCCGAGATCCTCTTCGGGCTCCTCCCCACCCTCCCCTCGGAAGGGGACCTGCACGGCGTGCCCGGCCTGCGCATCGTCAGACGCTTCCGCACAGCGCTCGAACTCCGCGTACTCGACCAGCCCACGCGGCTACGACTGAGTGGTCTGCCCCACTCGCTGTGGCGCGAGGCAGAGCAGACCATGCTCAACAAGTGGATCGACCCGGACGCCATGCAGCTCTGCTGGCGCACCTCGCGGTCAACGTGGACCGCCGGCGAGCGCGAGCACTTCTCCCAGTGGGAGAACAACAACGATCCCTTCGTCCAGGTCCAGCATCGCGGAGCCTGGCTGGGCAGCGGGCTACTTCGCCGCACAGCCCTCCTGCACACCGTGGCCAACACCTATCTCGCCGACGGCTACCGCGGAACGGCGTTCGGCCACACACGGCTCGTCGTGCGGTCCTCGCATGTACACGATCAGGGACCAGGGCCGCACCACATCGCCGCAGCCCTCCTAGACCCGGTGTTCGGTCTACCGCTACGCCTCACGCGGTTTCGAGGCGACACCGACCAGAAGTACGGCAGCGACCAGCACTTCATCCTCACCGACCCCGCCAAGACGGCGCTGCTCGACCTGCGAGCCTCCGTCGAACGTCCCCCATCCCGCCTCTCACCCGAACTCTGGCAGAGCATCCTGCGACGCCTCCCCCGCGAAGGCTTCCCCAACAACCTCTCCCCCGCGATTCTCGCCGGGCTGTGCGGAGCAAACGCGTCATAGCCGCGCTCACACTTCTCGCGGGCGCCCGACGTTCCTTGGCCGATAGGACCTGCGAAGGAACCAAGCCGAACAATTCCCACCGATGGATAGGTCGCACAGTCCCGCCGATACGCGGGGAGGGCACCCACGCCAACCCGCGCGCAAATGCGGGCCTCCGTGATGCCCTTCAGCTAAGGTGTCGTCGTAGGGCACAGCGGGGCCCGAATTGCGCGGCGTTCCCCCGACGAACGTTGCCTGACAAGCCAACTCGGCTGGCATCGCAGCTTCGAATACACCTTGTGCGCAGCGGAGAATCGCCGTGTTGCCTGGGTCGGGACAGGAAACTGCGGCGGAAAGCCTCCCGCGTGAAGAGCACTCGTATCGAACGCCGAGCCCAGAAGCTACAGATCGCCACAGGTCTGCCCTGGACCACATCTCTCAGCAGGGTCAAGAGCCTCGAAGCCGCAGACCCACTCGTTCCCCCCGCGGACGAGGCTCAGGCCGAGCTGGAGTGCTACTTCCTCTACAGCATGGCCTGGCCGGGGATTGACACGCGCCACCCGTGGGGAATCCGCTCTGCCGATTCACGCCGGGGCGCACTGCTCCTCACCGTCGAGGACGAAGACGTCAACCGGGAAGTATCCGGTGAGTCCATGGCAAGCGAACTGGTCCGCGCCTGCCTACCGCGGATCTCCGAAGAAGGCGAACTACGCGGCATCCCCGGACTTCGCTTTATCGTGGAAGACGAGTCGGTCCGCCTGTACCGGATTGGCCTCGCGGGCTCCATTACTCTGGCCGGCGTCGACACCGATAAATGGTTGATGGCCGTTGATACCGTGACCCGCGATGCTGAATCCGCTGACACCATGCTCTGTCACCAGCAGGCGCCCGACCGATGGCATAGCAGCGAGAGCGCTACCCGCAACCCTGCCGCACAAGATATGCACGCTCAGCACCATCGCCGAATTGTCGCTTCGTCATGGCTGGCTAGCGGGATTCTTCGCCGTGCACCCATGCTCAGGACGATTGGTGTTCCACTCAGCACGACGGCCTGGACGAACCCATCCAGAGACGGCGGCCGGGAATGGATCATCGAGTACATCCATGAGCCACTCGCCGAGGCCCCCCTGCACCACCGGGGATTCCAGAACCTACTGACAGACCCTGAGTGCGGAATTCCTCTGATCGTAACGGATTTCGACTGCACCTGTCAGCAACCCGCCGACGCCGGCTACGCATGCAGACTCTACGCATGCAGCCCGACCGGCAGCCCTGGAGAAATCCAGGTTCGCTTCTCTCGACGCCTGGGCAGGCGGCTGGCGCACTACACGGCAGACCACAACGACTATGCGGCCCGGCGAAGCCTCTACCAACGCCTGCCTGAGAGCCTCCTGCCGGTGCCCGAACACTGACCCTCCGACGGCCGAACCCGGGGCCAACCGCACTGATGACCCCCGCCGGCAGTAGCCGACGGGGGTCATCACGTCTCACACGAGGGCACGTTACCTCTCACGAGAATCTCACAAACAGGGTCGACGCGCCTGGACAGAATCCGCTGACCTGGCCTTTTACACCTCACCTGGACCACTCTGGACCCCACAAGACACCATCTACAACCTGTGCCATGTGGGACCGGTGCCCCGTCATCGTCGGCGAGCAAGATCCGGACCAGGGGCGGACCAAAGCGGCTTTCGGTGCAGCACATCCAGCGGTTTCTGCAGCTCAGAAGCAATTGTTGCCCTGTACCACCAGTACACGAAGAAACTGCTGTCCCTCAAGACCGGAAGTCAGGCTGCTTCCCAGAGGCCGGCATCCAGGATCCGGGCAGCCTTGGTAATGCTCCCCGGCAGCAGATGCCGGTAGGTGCGGTACGTCTCCTCGATGGACTTGTGACCCATCCACTCCGCCACGTCCGTGATGGGGATCCCGCCGCCGAGAGCGTTCGAGGCGAAGTAATGCCGAAAGCCATACATCCCCACACCTCCCTCTGGCGGAAGATCCGAGAAGAGCTTCTTCACCCGGCGCCGCTCCATCCCCTCGGTGAAGTAGCCGCCCGGACCGCGCAGTAGGTAGCCGTCGTTCGTAGTGCCGTGTTTGGCCGCGTACCGCTCGATCGCCTCTCGCACCGACCGCGGCAGGGGCACCTCTCGGAACTCCCCCGTCTTGCGGTGCTTCAGCTTCGCCGGCCTCAGCGTGTTGGAATGGATCTGCTCGTGCACCCGGTAGACGTCCTGCGCTACGACGTTGTTGATGTTCACCGCCCGCGCCTCGCCGTTGCGCAGACCGCACCCCGCCATCACGACGATCTCCAGTGAGAGGTCTTCGCCGGCGACGGCCAGTGCTTTCGTCACGTAGACACGAGAGGGAATGGCAACCGTTCCCCGAACGTATGCGGGCTCCTGGACCCCCTTCACTGGGTCGTCCGCCATTGCCCCCTTCGCGTAGGCGTCCCGCAGGACGGTCTTGAGGACCCTAAATATGTTCACCTGGTTCCCGCGGCCGACCCCGTCGCTCTCCATCTCGTCCAGGAACCGCTCGACCACCATCGGTGTGACGGAGTTCAGCTTCCGTGATCCAAGACGGGGGACGATGTGCACGTTGATCGAGCTGTCGACGGCCTCACCGGTGGAGTACTCCGTCATCTTGCGCTGCCGGGGACGCCACTGCTTCGCGTACTCCTCGACCGTCAGCTGGCCAAGCTCGCGGCGGGCCGCCGCGACAGTCGGTGTCGTGGTCTTCTTCTCCGCATAGAGCTGTATGAGGCGCTCGATCGCATCATCCTGCGTGTCGTACCCGGACTCTTCGCGCTGCTTGCCGAGGGCGTCCCGGAAGCGGATCGAGTACGGGTGAGGGCAGCGGGTGGGCTTCGTGCAGCCGCAGTCCTTGAAGAAGGACCCCATCCCGCGGGCGAGCTTTCGGGCCATGTGATGCACCATCCGTTCCAGCCCAAGAACCGTGCTCAGGCACCGCGCTGTAGGTCGAGGTCAGCAAGCGGAGACACGTCCGGGACGCATGCTGACCGTTTGCTGACCTGAGGGGGGCACATGATGCCCCTGACCTGCGGCGACGCCAAATAGCTAGATCTTGGACTTGAACATGGTGCGCATCATCGAGGTACTCCCGGCTATAGGCTCCCTGCCTGCGTGTTCGCAGGTCAAGGGCTGTTTCCACATCTTACAGCCAGTCGCATGTCCGGGCAGCTCTCGTCATGTCTTCAGGACGCATGCTGATCGAATACTGACTTTCCTGATGGCACATCAGGTAGGTGCAGGAAGGCACTCACGGTCTCGCCCGTCGCTGCCCTGCGCACGGCAGAGCATGCAACGTGATCGGGGGCTTCACGAACAGCCTGAGGGCACCGCTCGGGGCAGCCGACGACAAGGCGAGGGAGGCGCTCTTCACACTGCCGAACCCGCTGCCTGAGCTGGGTTCCCTCACCCGAATGTGACAGCCCCGACGGATGGCATGGCGGATGACCAAGACCGCCCGCCCCCGCCCGAGTTCAGCGTGAGCATCCCGAGCGAACGCCACACCAGGGCCTCATTGATGCCTCCTTCGACCTCGCCGACACAATCATCACAGTGCGCAGCCTGATCCGGCGGCCCTGGACAACTCACCGATGGGAGAACGCCCGAGCCGCCGACCCTGATCCTTCGGTCCTGTTTCCGTCACTTCTTCCGTCACTTCGGCAGATCGGCGGAGAGGAAGGGCGCAAGGAGCGCGAACAACGCGTCGGGGCGTTCGAGGGGGATGATGTGGCCGCAGTCCTGGAGATGGTGTCCGACCAGGTCATCAGCGATGGGACGGAGTTGGCGTTCGAGCCCGGTGCCGACGGGGTGAGAGCCGACAGTCATGGTGGGCATGGTCAGCCGAGCCGTCGCGACGGCATCCTGGATCTGCTGCGCGCCGACGGGCAGGGCGCGGTAATAGGAGAACGCGCAACGCAGGGCCTCACTCCCGGTGTACGCGCGGACGAAGGCCGCCCGGAGGTCGTCGGGTACTCCTCGCCCGAGGGTCCCCGAGTCGAGGAACCAGTCGATGTAGGGGGCCTCGTTACCGGCGAGGACGGTCTCAGCGAGGCCGGGGACGGCATGGAAGCCGAACCACCACGGAGCACCGCCCGCGACGACGTGCTCCGCTCCGGGCAGGCGGCCGAGCAGTGCTTCCATCACGACCAGGCGCCGAACGAGGTGGGGTCGGCGCAGCGCGAGCAGAACGGCGGGGGCGGTGCCCGCGTCGATGCCGACCACCGCTGCGGAGGGCTCGCCGAGTGCGTCGAGCAGCCCTTCGGCGTCGGCGGCGAGGGTGCCTGCGTCGTAACCGTCGATGGCACGTGTACTGGCGCCGAAGCCTCGGAGGTCCGGGGCGATGACCCGGTACTGTCCGGCCAGTCGGCCCATGATGTCGCTCCAGAGTTGCCAGGTGTGCGGGAAGCCGTGCAACAGGAGAACCGCAGGTCCGTCCCCGGAGATCGCGACGTTGAGCTGGACGCCGTTCGTCGCGATGCGGCGCAGGTGGTGTGTGGTGGGGACGGGCATGACCGGCGGCTCCTCCAGCTGGTTACCATTGGTGACCTCAGAACGATAGGTAACTGTCCGGCCGCTTCCTAGACGGCACTTTCAGGGAAGGTGGTGAGCCGCAGGTGACCACCCGAGAAGCCCGGGGCGCCGGCCGCGGGGTACGCGGCGATCTGTTCGATCCCCATTGCCCGACGCGGCAGTTGCTGGACCGCATCGGCACGAAGTGGACATCCATGGCCGTCAAGACGCTCGCCGATGCCGCACCGGACGAGGTGCGCTTCGCGGAGCTGAGACGCCGCATGCCCGGCATCTCGCAGAAGATGCTGTCCGTGACGCTGCGAAATCTGACCCGCGACGGACTGGTGAGGCGCCGGGTCGAACCGACCGTGCCGCCGAGGGTCTTCTACCGACTCACCGGACTCGGGCTGTCCCTGGAAACCGCGCTTGCGGGGCTGCGGACCTGGGCGGAGGAGCACATGGCGGAGATCGGCCGTGCCAACGAAACCGCCGACCAGGAGGAAGTCGAGGGATAGGCAAGCCAGTTCCGCGCTCAGTAGGTGGCGCTGAGGCACTCGCTGTCGCCGACGGCGCCGCCCTCACGCCACCACGTCGCTGGGCTTTCAGCTGTCATCGGTAGCGACACCGGTGCATGCCGTATCTGTGGGCGAACTCGTTGATGGTGCCCTCGACTCCGGAGCGGACCGCGTAGCAGGCCGAGCAGGAGGAACGGCAGCCCGCGCACCGAGGGTCCAGGCAGGCCAGGCCGTTCTCGTTGAAGCGGTGGACAACATCGCGGACGGTGTCCTCGTCGGCCACCACGAGACGGGCGACGACCGGGACTGTTGCCGCCCGCAGAGGCCAGAAGGATCTTCGCCGACCGGTGGCGCACGCTGTTCGTGCTGCTCAGCCGGACGATCTGGTGCAGCTTCTGCCCCTCCTGGTCGGTGATCGTGCGGGCCCGAACCTGTGGCGTCACCAGGCAGCCTGACGCTGGTTCGGGTCGATCGACGCCACCCCATCGCATCGGCAGCCGGACAGAACAGCCGTGAACCGGTGAACCTCCCCGGTCGCGGAACAATCGTGTTGACCGCCCCCGGCATGCAGTGCTTGAGTCGGCGCGTGGACAGCATTTCTGCCAACCGGCGGTTCTGGAACCAGATCAGCACCGCCTACCAGCACAAGCACGACCCGCAGATCGGCGCGACGCCCCGGCTGTGGGGCACGTACGCCATCCCCGACGCGCACCTGCGCGCCCTGGGCGACGTCACCGGCAAGCGTGTCCTCGAACTCGGCTGCGGCGCCGGACAGTGGTCCAGGGCGCTCGCCGATGAGGGCGCCGCCGTGGTCGGACTCGACCTGTCCGAGGCCCAGCTCACCACGGCAGCTCGCGCGATGGGAGCCGCCCGCTACCCGCTGGTGCAAGGTGCCGCCGAACATCTCCCGTTCGCCGCCGACAGCTTCGACCTGGTGTTCTGTGACTACGGCGGACTGAGCTGGGCACCCCCGCACCTGGCCGTCCCGCAGGCCGCACGCATCCTGCGCCGCGGTGGGCGCCTGGTGTTCAACGTCGCCAGCCCATGGTTCGAAGCCTGCTACGACGAGGCCGCCGGACGCGTAACCACGACGCTGCACCAGGACTACTTCGGGCTGGACACCATCGCCGAAGACCAGGGCGCGGTCAGCTATCAGCTCACCTACGGCGACTGGATCAAGGTCCTGCGCGGCGCAGGTCTCGTCATCGACGACCTCATCGAGCCGCGGCCCGGACCCGGAACGGCCAACGGCTACAACCAGACCGACCCGCCTGACTGGGGACACCGCTGGCCGGCCGAAGTGCTCTGGGTAGCCCACAAACCGTAAGCACCCGCACCGAGACGTGACGACACCTCACGGGCTTGGCGTGCCGGCACTTGTCCGAGACGGGCAGTCAGGCGCGGAGGAGGTCGAGCGACATCTGCCACAGTCGCGCCGCGCTCTCGGGGTCGAGGGCGTAGGGAGCGACTCCTCGCCTGATGCCGGGCTGGTGCGGTCCGGCTTCGTTGCAGTCCTCGAAGTAGCGACCGCCGACGCTGTCGACCAGGGGAGAAGCAGCAAGAAGTACGGAGGTGGCGGCTCCTTGCTGCGCGTTCTTCCAGGAGACGCCGTCGCTGTCGGTGGAGGCATCGACCTGGGGGATGTGCCGCATGAGACCGGTGGAAGGGATGCGGCCCGGGTTGAGAGCGTTGACGAGGATGCCTTCGTCCGCCCAGCGGCGCGTTGCCTCGACAGCGAAGAGGATCTCGGCGGTCTTCGACTGCCCGTAGGCAACCCACTCGTTGTACGCGCGGTGCTCGAACATCGGGTCGTCGAAGTCGACGTTCGCGGCGATATGGCCCACGGAGCTGACAGCGGTGATGCGCGCGCCATGGGCTTGCGCCAGGGAGTCGTGCAGCGCGACGGCGAGTACGAAGTGGCCGAGGTGGTTCGTTGCGAACTGCATCTCCCAGCCCTCTGCCGTCCGGGTCAGGGGCATCGCCATGACTCCGGCGTTGTTCACCAGAATGTCCAGCGGGCCCTGCCATGCTTCCGCGAACCGCTGCACGGAGTCCGGCCGGGCCAGATCCAGGGGGGCGAGGTGAAGGCGAGCGCTGCCGGTGGTCGCGGCGATGTCCCTCTGCGCCCGGGTACCGGCCGCGGTGTCGCGCACAGCGAGGGTGACTTCCGCGCCGGCGGAGGCCAGGGCTCGCGCGGTCTCGACTCCCAGGCCGGAGGAGGCGCCGGTCACGATGGCTCGCTTGCCCGTGAGATCGACTCCGTCGATGACTTGCATGGCGGTCGACTCGGCGTTGAACGATGTGGTGATCAAGGCGGATGCCATGAACACTCCTTTCCTGCTGGTGCGGTGGAACATCATGGTGACGGGCTCGACGGCATTGCCTTCACGCACCGCGCCGCAGTCGTTGAAACACAGCTTCGGCTGCGGGCTGGTCGCGTGGCGGTGACGGTGGACCTCGTCAGCGCAGGCCGACATCGGCGCCGGAGGGTCGCGGGGTAGATGGGACCGTACAGCTCGCGGCAGGGTAGGTGGGGGCTGGTTGGTCGTCCTCGATGCGACGCCGCTGGGGACGTTGCCGATCCGGGCGTCCGAGGACTCGCGCAGCAGCACCAGTATCACCGAGAGGCACGCCGGAAGCAGCGGACCACTGCTCGGGACCGCGCCCGCTCACGTCTGCCGAGTAGTCGGACTGAAGCCGCGCGCCCCCGGTATTCCAGTTATCGCCGCGGACTGGCTGCTGACGCCCGGTAGCCTGCTGAAGACGTACGCGGGCAATGCGCAGGCGATGCCCATGCCAGAGACATTGCGGGCTGCGCGGCGCCGGATGCCAAGACCCTTGAGGCGGCCGGGGCTCAGGACTGTCCCGTAACTCCCGGCAGGCGCACGACTACAACCACGGCGCCTCGCCTCGGCGCCGGAACACGGATACGGCACCCCGGACCGCAGGGGAAGACGTCCGGCAACTCCCTCGATGATGAGCGCAGTTCGGTGGCGTCCGGGGGTGGAAGCCAGGAAGACTGGGGCGCATGGTCTCGGTATTGCAGAACGTGGCGATCGACTGTGCGGATGCCTACGGGCTGGCCCGGTTCTGGAGCAGTGTGACGGGCCGTCCGATGCATCCGGATGTCGGACCGGGTGACCTGGAGACTCAGGTGCTGCTGGCGGAGGGCCCCGTGCTGCACTTCAATCAGGTGCCCGAGGGCAAGACGATCAAGAATCGGATCCATCTGTGTCTGCGCCCTGAGACCTCACGCGATCAGGAGGTGGACCGGCTGCTGAACCTCGGTGCCACCTTTGTCGCCGATCACCGGAATCCCGACGGTTCAGGATGGGCAGTCCTCGCTGATCCCGAAGGCAACGAATTCTGCGTTCTGCGCAGTGAGGCCGACCGAGCCGCCACGGACTCCTGAGTTGCCGCCAACCCCGCTGAACCAGCAGGGCGTTGCGCTCAAGGCGATGCAGCCTGCGTTCACCCTCCCCCACCCGCTCGTCCGCACGGGGTTGTCCGACTCAGGGGACGGCCGAGGCGAGGGCGTGCAGATCGTCGAAGGCCTGGAGGAGATGCGCGTCCAAGCTCTGTGACGGGTCGGCGATCCAGGCTTGGGCGGCGTGGTGGAAGGCGGCCCAGCCCGTATGCGCGGCGAGCCCGGCCAGCCGGTCGGGGACATCACGTCGGCGCAGCGCCTCCGCCACGGCTTCGGTGAGGGCTGCGGCCTTGGCCAAGTCCCGTTCCCGCAGGGCCGGGGTCTTGGCGATGACCGCCAGCCGCGGCTCGGAGAACGGGCGGTTCTCCTCCAGGATTCGTCCGGCCTTCCGGAAGGCGCACAGCAGAATGCCGAGCGGCCGCAGACCGTCGGGGGCGGCGGCGACCTCCTGCATCAGCGCTTCGCGCAGGTCGGCCTCACCGCCGAAGAGCACCTCGCGCTTGTCGGGGAAGTGCCGGAAGAACGTGCGCTCGTTGACACCTGCCCGAGCGGCGATCTCAGCCGTGGTGGTCCGATCGAACCCGCGCTCCCGGTACAGCTCCAGAGCCGCCTGCTGCAGGCGGCGGCGCGCTTCAATTCCGCTTCGTGGCACCCATCGAAGATACCCCACGCGCCGGCAGCCACCCTTCCTTGACGCCAGTGACTGGCGCTACGTAAGGTCAGTGACTGGCGCTACCTGGTGCCGGTGACTGACCCCAGGCAGGAGGGGGCCGCCGGTGGCCGCGCCTCCGGCCCTTCGGTCCGAACCCCGTCGAGCGATCAAGGGACTCCGTCGGGAACCGTTCACCGAATTCCGCCGTACCGCGTGACTCACCCACGCCGGACCGTTCAGCGGCCCCGGTGCACACATCCGCAGAGAGAGCACTTCATGCATATCTTTGTCACTGGCGGTTCCGGCCAGACCGGCCCCGCCGTCGTTGCCGAGCTCATCGCGGCCGGCCATGACGTCACTGGCCTGGCGCGCTCGGACGCCGCAGCCGCCCGGCTGGAGTCGCTGGGTGCCACACCGCACCGCGGCTCCCTCGACGACCATGACAGCCTGCGCCGCGGCGCTGAAGCCGCCGACGGCGTCCTGCACATGGCGTACGGCGGTGACTTCTCCGACCTCGACGACATGATGAGGCGCGACCGGACCGCGATCGAGGCCCTCGGCCGGCCGTTGGAGAACTCGGGCAAACCGCTCACCATCACCTCGGGCACCCTGGTCATGCCGCCCGGCCGGGAGACCACCGAGAAGGACGACCCCGACGCCGCCGGAATCGCGGCCTTCCGCATCGCGGGCGAGCGGGCCTGCCTGGACTTCGCCGCTCGGGGAGTACGCGCGAGCGTGGTCCGTCTCGCTCCCACCGTCCACGGCCCCGAAGACCACGGCTTCATCCCCATGCTCATCGCCACCGCGCGGAAGACCGGCGTCTCGGCCTACGTCGGCGACGGCACCAACCGATGGCCCGCGGTGCACCGGCTCGACGCCGCGGCCCTGTTCCGCCTGGCCCTGGAGAAGGCTCCCGCGGGAAGCGTGCTGCACGGAGTGGCCGAAAGCGGCATCGCCATGAAAAGCATCGCGCAGACCATCGCCCGGGGCCTGGACATCCCGGCAGTCTCACTGAGCCCCGACCGGGCCGCCGGGCACTACGTCAGCCCGTTCATGGCCAGGGTCTACGCCTTCGACGCGCCCGTCTCCAGTGCTCATACCCAGGAGCTGCTCGGCTGGACTCCCACCCGGCCGACACTGCTCGACGACCTTGAGCACGGCGACTACCTGGCCATGCCGGTCTCCTGACGCCCCCGCAGCCATCGGAACGCACGTCGCCGGCGCCCTCGCGCCGAGCGGATCGGCGGGTCGGCCGGTATCGCCCCCGCCCTCCGTCACACCCGCCGGCTCGGGCACCGGATCCGCCTCCCCGGCCACCGCATTCGGCATCACCCTCCAGTGACCAGTCGGCCTCACCGGCCTCGCGCTGCGCTGCTGCCCTCCCCCCCCTGCCCGGCGGCTTCTTGCTTCACCGAGGGGTCGCCGGAACGGCTCGCAGGACCCGTCCGCGGGGCGTTCCAGAAGGCAGCCGACACGGTCACGCGGAAATCCGGTCGAGCGGCAGATACACCAGCCCGTACGCCACGGGCGACGCGACCGCCATCACGTCCAGGCTCCACCAGCGTTCCCGCATGTCGCGGGCCATCAGCAGCGGAACAGCCACGGCCACAGCGGCACAGGCGAGACCCTGCCCCCAGTAATGGCTGGACAGCCAGGCGTGCATCGCCTCACTGCCGAAGAGGCCGCCGAGAGCACCCAGGCCGATCACCCGCTGCCGGACCGGCCCGCGGGAGGAACGGCCCCAGCGGTTCCTGCGGCGGATCGTCGAGGCGGGGCGGCTGTAAGGAGTCCTCGCACTAGGCCCGCCCGACTCATTGACACCGGCCGCACGATTGCCTAGCGTCCCCACCCAGCCAATAGGAAGGTTTCCTAACTCAACTGGGGGGCGGGGGCCGGTACGGGGCGTCACCCACCCTCCGCGCTGCACGGCGCCCGCCGCCGAAAGCGCGTACCCGGCGACCCGAGAGAAGGCTGAACCCATGGATGACACACAGGAGCGGACCGGGCCTGCCGAACTGCAGGGCGAGCCCACGGAGTTCGTCCGCCGGATAGGCCTCTTCCAGGCCACCACCATCAACATGAGCCAGATGTGCGGGATCGGGCCGTTCGTGACGATCCCGTTGATGGTCGCCGCGTTCGGTGGTCCGCAGGCCGTCATAGGCTTCGTCGCCGGTGCGATCCTGGCTCTGGCGGACGGTTTGATCTGGGCCGAGCTGGGCGCCGGTCTGCCGGGGGCGGGCGGCAGTTACGTGTATCTGCGGCAGGCCTTCCAGTACCGCACGGGCAAGCTCATGCCGTTCCTGTTCGTATGGACGGCGATGTTGTTCATACCGCTGACCATGTCCACCGGCGTCATCGGCTTCGTGCAGTACCTCGGCTACCTCTGGCCGGGGATGAGCCAGGGGCAGGGCGACGCCGTCGGGCTCGTGGTGACCGCCCTGATCGTCCTGCTGCTGTGGCGGCGGGTGGAGAACATCGCCAAGCTCACTGTCGGACTCTGGTGCGTGATGATCACCTCCGTCGTGCTGGTCATCCTGGCGGCCTTCACCCACTTCAGTCCACACCGCGCCTTCACCTACCCCGCTCACGCCTTCGAACTGTCCAGCAACCACTTCTGGATCGGCTTCGCGGCGGGCCTCACCATCGGCATCTACGACTATCTCGGATACAACACCGCCGCCTACATGGGCGCCGAGATCAAGCAGCCCGGCCGCACCATGCCGCGCGCCATCATTTACTCGATCCTCGGCATCATGGCGATCTACCTGCTGCTGCAGATCGGCACCCTCGGCGTCGTCGACTGGAAGGACATGCTCGACCCGGCCAACCCGGCCTCCACTTCGGTGGCCTCCGCCGTCCTGGAGAAGGCCTGGGGGAAGGGCCCTGCCGACACCGTCACCGTGCTGATCCTGATCACCGCCGTGGCCTCGGTCCTGGCCGGGCTTCTGGGCGGCTCGCGGGTCCCCTACGACGCCGCCCGCGACAAGGTGTTCTTCCGCGCGTTCGGGAAACTGCACCCCCGCCACCGCTTCCCGGTCCTGGGGCTGCTGACGATGGGCGCCATCATGGCGGCCGGCTTCCTGGTCGGGCGCCACACCGATCTGGCGACCATCATCCAGCTGCTGACCACGGTGATGGTGATCGTGCAGGCACTGGCACAGGTCGCCGCGGTCACCGTGCTGCGGCGGCGCCAGCCCGGTCTGCGCCGCCCGTACCGGATGTGGCTCTACCCGGCACCGAGCGTCGTGGCGTGTGTGGGATGGCTGGTCATCTACGGCTACGCGGACAAGAACTCTCCCGGACGGCACCCCATCGAGTGGTCGCTGGCCTGGCTGGCAGCCGGATGCGTCGCCTTCGTACTGTGGGCGCGCTACGAGAAGGTATGGCCGTTCGGCCCGCGCGAGATCTCCGAGGAGTACCTGCACCCCGCCGGCCCCGGCGACGGAGACAGCACCGGAGAGACTGGCCCCGTCGCCCCCTGAAAGAGCACGCGGAACAGCCGCCGCGGTCAGCGGTCCCCCGTACGCAGGATGGAGGCGGCGACCTCGTTCGTCCGCCTCCCGCGCGGTGCGGGATCGCGGCGGCAGGTGGGGGCACACCCCCGGATGTGTTCGCTGTGTCCTGTGCCGTATGTGTGCGCGGTGTCGGAGAAGGTGACGCCGAGGTCGATGGCACGGCGTACGGCCCGCACCGACTCGGCGTCGTCGCGACACGTCCCCAGCCGAGAGGGCGGCCCACGGGATCGGCCCGCTCACCGCCGATCGCCCAGCATCCGAAGCGCCAGCACGCCGACACCGGTACCGCTGTTCCCGAGCTCCCCGGTGGTTTCCGTGCCGCGACAGACCAGGAGTTGGAGCGCGGGCGAAGTCAATGGCAGGCAACGGCGTCAATGGCAGGGGAACGGCGGATATCAATCCGCCTGGTCCCCCGGCGCCGCCCGGTGCTCCTCCGGTTCGGACGAGGCCCGGAGTCGCGCGGTCAGCGGCCGAGTGCCACCGGGACGGACACCGACCGTGCCACCTCCATCACGTCAGCGGGTGGCTTCCGCGGCGCACGCCACACACGTACTCGCCGCTGGTCGCACCTCCAGGCGCTCCGCCGGAATCGGCTCGCCGCACCGCTCGCACCGTCCGTACTCACCGCGCTCGATGCGCTCCAGCGCCCGGTCCACATCGGCGAGACGGGAGTTCGCCCGTGCGAGCAGGGCGGCGACGTGAGCGCGCTCGAAGGCCGTACTCGACCCCTCGGGATCGTGCTCGTCGTCAACCGCCACCAGGGAATTCGCCTCGACGATCTCGTCGAACTCACGGCTGAGCGCGGCGATCTGCCCGTTCACGTCAGCCCGCTCGGCCGTCAGCCGCTCGGTGGCGGCCTCATACCCAGCCGGGTCGAAAGCCGCATCATGCTGGAAATCAGTCACACAACCGACAACAGCCGGACAGCGGATCGCATTCCGCTCCCGGCAAGGGCCGCCATGGACGGTCGCCACCGGCCGGGTGGCTGGACCCCGCTCACACTTCCCGCTGCGCAACCACCCTGAACCGCAGGCCGGCCCGTAGCAGCCGCGCCCGCAGGGCCGGTCCCATGGCGACCGCGGGGGTGAGCTGGCCCGCAAGCGCGGGAAGTTCGTCGAAAGCGAGGCTGAGGGCGGACTCGCCGAGGATCTTGGCGGTCTCGTCGTAGCCCGGGTCTCCGCCCGACACTTCGGTGTAGACGCGCCTGCCGCCGCCCTCGCCGACGAACCGGACGGTGAACCAACTGCGGGCGCGCCGCCGGTCGGACGGGCCGTCGCCCGGTGCGAGACGGCCGGAGATCCAGCGCCGGGCGGCGGGAAGCTGGGCGACAGTCGCGGCACCGGCCACGCCGGCGAGCGCGCCGAGTGCGATCGGCAGCCTGCGGACCGCGGCGTAGTGGCGGTAACGGAAGTCCGGGCCGTAGGAGTCGAGGGCGGCCGCCGAGCGGGATACCACCTGGGGGTCGATGGTGGGCAGCGGGAGGGCCCAGGCTCCGACCTCCGGGGCGAACCTCGCTCCGATCGGGGTGGAGATCCGGCGGGTCGCCGGCCAGGGCTCGACGCTACGGCGCTCACGCGCCGCACGGATCGTCTGTGCCCCTCGGGAGAGCGCGGTGAGGGTCGAGGCGAGGGTGCCGCCGGAGAAAGCGGCATTGGTGCGCACGAAACCGTCGACGCGGAGCGGGACGCCCTTCGGCAAGTGCTCGACGGTGAACTGGACGCCGAGGTCGTGCGGGACGGAGTCGAAGCCGCAGGCATGTACCAACCGGGCTCCGGTCTCGCGCGCACGGGCATGGGACCGGATGTAGGCGGTGTCGACGAACTCCGGCTCCCCCGCGAGATCGACGTAGTCGGTTCCGGCGTCGGCGCAGGCCGCGACGGTACCGAGGCCGTGCTCCGTGTAGGGGCCGACCGTCGTGGCGAGGACACGGGTGGAGCGTGCGAGCTCCCGTACGGAATCGGGATCGTGCACATCGACGTGGAGCAGGGGCACGCCGGCGGCCGATGGAACGCTCTCCGCCAGTCGGCGCCGCAACTCACCCAGGCCCTCGACATTGCGCCCGGCCAGAGCCCAGCGGCATCCCTCGGGGACGTGGCGGGCCAGGTAGTCGGCGGTCAGGGCGCCGGCGAAGCCGGTCGCGCCGACGAGGACGATGTCGTATGCACGGTCCATGGTCTCGCGCTCTCCTCAGGTTGCGGTTACCCAACGGTAAGGACCACGGGGTGGTCCGACAAGCGAGGAGCTCACCGCACTGGCAGAACCGCGTGGAGCGGGGCACCCCACGTTCGGGCGCCGGGCGACGGTCCGCCATGGACCGGGGGCAGTCGCACCTCGCGTCGGTCCCGGTTTCGCGCTCCAGGTCGCCTCCTTCGCGCTCGGCGAGGTGACCGGGGCCGTCGGGACACTTCGCCTGGCTGCGCGATTCGGAAACCGGCGGGTGGTCGTGAGGGTGACTGTCGCGCCGGGGCTGTCCTTCTGCTCCCGACCGGCCTGACCGGCACGCGGACCGACGACCCACGACCCGCTCAGGCAGCAGCGGCGTCCGATACCCGCACCGCGAGGAGGCATGGCGGGCCCGCCTCCGCCACTGAAACGGATGGGCGTTGACGCGGGCGAGCCGCTGACACTGCTCGATGCGCTCCCCCACGCCCATGGGAGACTCTCCGCATGGTCCCCGAACACCCGGCTCGTCGAAGTGCTGGATTCCGCCGCTGCGCACAGGTGGGCGTCGCCGTCGCGGCCTGCGCCCTGGCCCTGTCCGCGTGTGAATCCGGACCCGGGGTGAGCGGTGCCCAGCGCTCGCACACCGGGCCGGACGCCGATGGAATCGTCATGGACTCCGGGAACAGCCGCGCGGACGCTCCTCAGCTCTCCGGCAAGACCCTGGAGGGAGCGACGTTGGACGTGGGCTCCGCCTACAAAGGGAAGATCGTCGTTGTCAACGTCTGGGCCTCGTGGTGTCCGCCCTGCCGCGACGAGGCCAGGGGCCTTGAGAAGGTCTCGAAGGAGCTTGCGCCCAAGGGCGTGGAGTTCGCCGGGGTCAATACTCGCGATGCCTCCACCGGATCCGCCAAGGCATTCCAGACGACGTACGGCATCACGTATCCCAGCCTGTACGACCCGGCTGGAAAGCTGATTCTCCGATTCCCTGCGGGCAGCCTGAGTCCGCAGGCCATCCCCTCCACGGTGGTCATCGACCGGAAGGGGAGAATCGCCGCACGCAAATTGAGCGGGGTCAACGAGGACACGCTGCACGAGATGATCGACCCGCTGATCGCGGAGAAGTGACCCCGGTCGGCACAGCCTTCCCGGCCGACCCGTCGTGAGGCGTCGGCGCGTATCGGGAGGTGACATCCCCTCAGCACCCGTGGCACATGGCTCGTCGGACCCACCTGACCCGCCGCCCCCGCCCCCATGACGTGACCGTCCACCCGGACGGTGTCGCCCGCCGAGCGTGTGTCATCGGGAAGACAGGGCGAGCGCTGTTTACGGTGGGGCGATGCGACGTACCCCCTGGTGGGTTCTGCTCCCTTCGGGAAGCGCCCCTCTGCTCCTGGTCGGCGGTTGGTCGATTGCGCAGCTGCTGCAGGGGCCCGACTACGACCCGGTGACTGACACGATCAGCGTGCTGGCGTCCCACGGCGCTCCCGGCTACTGGCTGATGACGGGCATGCTGATCGTGCTGGGGGCGTGCTACCTGGCCACGGCATACGGGCTGCCGGAGGCTGCGCCCGCCGGGCGACTGGCACTGGCTGGTGGCGGGGTGTCCGCGATGGCTCTCACCCTCGCGCCCGCGCCCGTTCGAGGCGGGGCACTGGGGCACGGGGCGGTGGCGGCTGTCGGTTTCGTACTGCTGGCCGTGTGGCCCGCTCTCGCTGCGGACCGTGGAGACAGGGTGGTGTCGTGGGGGTTGCGGCCGAAGGTCGCGGTCCTGGCGAGCGCGCTGATGTGCGCGACTGCGGTGTGGTTCACGGTCGTGCTGCAGACCGGGACGGCGCCGGGCATCGCAGAGCGGGTGGTGACCTTCGCCCAGGCCCTCTGGCCGCTGGTGGTGGCCGTCTCCTGCCAACTGGGGCCCAGCAGATCCATGGCGCGCCGCAGCCGTCGGAGTCCTGCCGGCATCGTCGCCGTATGCATCCGCATCGCGTCGGCCGAGGTGACCGACTTCCACCAGGTACTGACTGATCACGCCCGCTACTGGGGAGAACGCGACCTTCGGTCGCTGCACCTGCTGGCCCTGGTGCAGGAGTTCAGTTCGACCTGCCTGGTCGCACGCGACGAGGACGGGATCCGTGGGTACGTCTTCGGGTTCGTCACCCCCGACAGCACCGGGTACGTCCATCTGATCGCCACGCGGGACGACACCCGCGGCACCGGGCTCGGGCGCCGTCTGTACGCCGCGTTCGCCGAGGCGGCGGAACTCCACGGCGCACGGCAGTTGAAGGCGGTCACGTCAGTCGAGAACACCGGCTCGATCGCCTTCCACCGCAGTCTCGGCTTCGAAACGAAGATCGTCGACGATTACAACGGGCCTGGCCGGGCCATGGCCGTCTTCCGCCGGGATCTCCCACTCGGCCTGCAGGGGAGCCATCCGGCCCCCCGCCGTCCATAATCGTCCCGAAGCCGCCCAGTAACCACGCGATCCGCTGTCGCCGACGACGCCGACAGCCCCACCGGTGACGCGGACCCGTACGTCCCGCGAGGAGCCCGGCCGGGCTGCCCGGGGTGGAGGGAGCCGGGAGCGCCGCGGGCCGGGAGGAGGGACTGGAGCCGACCGTTGCCGGGAATAACCTGTCGCGGACACACACGCCCTCGCTCCCCAATGCCAAGGAGTCCGCCACATGCCCTCTCTCTTCCCGGCCCTGACCGCGGGCTCGGCGCGTACGGCGCTGAGATTCGGCGCCCGGTCACTCAGCCACGCCGAGCTGGCCGGTGCGGCGGGAGCGTCGGCGGCCCTGCTCGCCGGGGCCGGACGGGTCGCCGTCTGGGCCACGCCCACTCTGGAGACCGCGGTGGGCGTGGTCGCAGCACTTCTCGCCGGGGTGCCCGCCGTGCCCCTCAACCCGCGGACCGGTGAGCGCGAGCTCGCGCACATCCTTGCCGACAGCGCGCCGTCACTGGTCCTCGCGGCCCCCGGCGACGAACTGCCCCCGGCACTGGACGCGTTGAGCCGGGTGGACATCGACGTACGGGCCTCGTCCGGATCCCTTCCACTCCCCGACGAGCCCCCCGCCGAGGCGCCTGCGCTGATCGTTTACACCTCCGGCACCACGGGGCCGCCCAAGGGTGTCGTCCTGCCCCGTCGGGCGATCACCTCAACGCTGGACGCGCTGGCCGGCGCCTGGGCTTGGACCGCGGACGACGTTCTGGTCCACGCCCTTCCTCTCTTCCATGTCCACGGGCTGATCCTGGGGATCCTCGGCCCCCTGCGCCGGGGCGGCGCCGTGCACCACATCGCCCGCTTCGACACAGAGGCAGTCGCACGCGAACTGGCTGCTCACGGCACGATGTTCTTCGGTGTCCCCACGATGTACCACCGCATCGCCGAGACACTCCCCCACGACCCGGCGCTGGCCAAGGCCCTGTCCGGTACCCGCCTGCTGGTCTCGGGGTCCGCCGCGCTCCCGGTGTACGACCACCAGCGCATCGCCACCGCGACGGGCCGGCGGGTCATCGAGCGGTACGGCATGACCGAGACCCTGATGAACACGAGCGTGCGCACCGACGAGGAGCCCCGGCCCGGCACGGTCGGCGTTCCGCTGGAGGGGGTGAGGGTGCGGCTGGTCGAGGAGTCGGGCGAGGAGATCACCGCGTACGACACCGAGAGCGTCGGCGAGATCCAGGTGTGCGGACCGAATCTGTTCACCGAGTACCTGAACCGCCCGGACGCGACCGCCGCCGCGTTCGACGGCCCGTGGTTCCGCACGGGTGACATGGCGACCCGCGATCCCGACGGCGCTGTCCGCATCATCGGCCGGAAGGCCACCGACCTCATCAAAAGCGGCGGCTACAAGATCGGCGCCGGCGAGATCGAGAACGCCCTCCTCGACCACCGGGCGGTGAAGGAAGCAGCGGTCACGGGGGAGGCCGACCCCGACCTGGGCGAGCGGATCGTCGCTTGGATCGTCCCGGTGGACGCACAACACCCTCCTACGGTGGAGGAGTTGGGCAATCATGTCGCACAGCAGCTGGCGCCGCACAAGCGGCCTCGTGAGGTGCGGCTGCTCGACACGCTGCCCCGCAACGACATGGGCAAGATCATGAAGCGCGCACTGCAGAACTGACGCGCGGAGGGGCCGGCCCTGCGCCGGCCCCTTTCAGCCGCGCTGCACCGGGGCCACTGGTGCGCCCGCGCTCTCACGCCGGGCTGCGGTCCCGGAGTAGAACTCGGCGAGGGCGTAGAACGCTTCCTTCGGCTCCCACGGCGCCCCCGGGTAGACACGGTCCGGCCGCGCGTCCCGCGCTCCGCCTTCCAGCATCTTCACGATGCCGTACGAGCCGAGGTCGAGGTCGGTGCGCGGATCGGCCCGGTGGGGCAGTTCGAAGCCGGCGAAGCTGAACCAGAAGGTGGTGTCGATGCCCTCGTCCTCGAACAGCGGCAGGAGCTCGCGCATGTACCGCACCTGCTCCCCCTCGTCGCGCACAGTGCCCTCCGCGACGAGCCCGTCCGCACCGATCACGGTCCAGCCCCCGGCACCGAGGTCGGCGGCCCCCCGGTAGGCGCAGCAGCCCGCCTCCGTGACAGCCACCGGCTTTCCGTGGGCGAAGTACCTCCGCACCTGCTCACGGTAGTCGGCGGCGTTCCTGCTGTTGCGGTAGGCGTCCACGCCGACGATGTCGAACGGTGTCCAGTCGATGTGCTCGATGGGGATGGAGGCGTACGAGAGCCGGCCGCCGAACCTCGGGCGGACCGTCTCCACCACCTCGGCCAGGAAGGCGTTGACCCGGCCGGGAATCTCCTGGAGAGCGGCTGCCCGCTCCTCCGGCGCGGCGCGGAGCGTGTGCATGCGGTCGTTGAAGGTGTCTCCGGGGAGGTAGCCGACGCCGAAGAGGCTGATCTCGCAGCCGGTGACCAGCACGACCTCGGCCCCAGCACGGCGCAGCGCCTCGGCGCGGTCGGCGCAGTCGGCGAAATACGGCAGCATCTCCTCGTTCGTCATCTCGCACGGAAAGGGCGAGAACCACGCCTCGAGTCCGGCCGCTGCGGCATGCGCGGCTGCCACACTCAGCCGCTCGGGATCGCCGCCCGTGATCCGTACCGTGTTGCAGCCCAAGTCGCCCGCGATGACCTGCATGTCGCGCGCCACGGTGCCGGAATCACATGTGCTCCGCGTCGTGTCCCCGCTCGGGAACGTCCCCGTGTCGTACTGAACACCCTTGCCCCGCATGGATACTCCTCGGATCCACGACCCGACCGGTGCCGGGCCGTGGATCCGACTCTGGAGGTTCCAGCGGCTGGAGGGTCAAGGACGCAGCAGCGGGAGTCTCGGGCCGTGGGGTGGCCGCCCGAGACGGAGCCCCGGGGTCATGAAGCCCTGGGGTCATGAAGCCCTGGGGTCACGACCATCGCAGCCGGACGGGCCGACCGGGTGGTGGCAAGGTGGCGTGGTGGTGTGACGGCAGCGAGGAACCGCCCGGCCACCACGTCTCATGACGTCACTCGGGCGGGTAGATGTCTCCGGCCGCCATGTCGCTCTCCTGCTCGCTCTGCCGGTCCAGCCGGCGCGCCTTCTCGGTGAGCCGACGCTGTTCCGCCGGGTCTGCGGTCTGCTCGGCCGCCTGCTTCAGGTCCTGTGCCTTGGCACGCATCTGCTGAATCCGGTTACCGCTCTCACCCGTAGCGCTCATCACAGCTCCTGGTGTTCGGGAGGGTCCACTCAGCGAACCAGCTCCCCACGCTCACCGCATCCCCGGTGATTACACAGAGTGCATATTCAGGTCAAACCATCACACTCCGTACAGTTCGGCGTGCGGGGCGGGGACATGTCCGGCATCGTGGTGGTGCGGGATTCCGGTCGACGCGCCGGTCAGGTACTGGGGGTGCTGGGGCGTGCTCGGGAAGGCGCCGCTCAACCGGGAAGCGTGAAGCAACCATGAACACACTGGATTTTCCGGAAAGCTACGAGCTCGTGTTCGGGACACCGGGCGGGGGCAGTGACACCGTCCTCGTCACGCGCACGGCGATGAAGGGCGCGGGTGGTTCTCCGGTGTATGCCGACGGAACGGGCATCGTTCGCGCGGAGATCAGCCAGGGTGGCGAGGTACGCATGCTGGCAACAGGAGGACACCAGGCGCACGAGGCGCCACGGGAGGTACGGCCTCGGAGTACCTGAGGCCGCCCGGCACGCGCCCTGCGTACATCCCGCGGCGGGCGAAGCAGCGGATCATCGGCAAGGAGCAGCAGATGCAAGAGGACAAGCACCCTTCCTACGGGCCGGTCGTCTTCCGCGACCGTTCCGCCGGATACGCGTTTCTCACCCGGTCCACGGCGTCGAGCGACGAGACGATCGCCTGGGACGACGGGCAGACCTACCCGGTGATCGACGTGGAGATCTCCGCGGAGAGCCACCCCTTCTACACGGGCAAGGCGCGGGTCGTCGACTCGGAGGGGCAAGTAGCCAAGTTCGAGCGGCGGTTCGGCGACGGCGGGCAGTAGGCGCCCTGCACCCGCAGCGGACGGACGCGTGCCCGCCAGCTCCGGGACGGGGCACCTTGCTGGCTTCCGGTACGGCCCGGCTGGGAGCCGTCTCCTCGTTGACCGGCGGTAACCAGCAGGTGGCCTCCGCCCTTGCTCGCCGGCCCGGCCGATCTTCGAGGCACGGCCCTCGCGGGATCTGCCGGGGCCGCGGTCATCGGGCTCGGTGCTGTTGCCGCCCGGCGGCTCCTTCTGGTCCTGGCCGTCACGTCGGGCCGCGACAGCGTGCCGGTGAGCCCGACGGACCGTCGAACCGACGTTGACCTCGCGGACGGTCAGCCCGGCCGTCTCCGCCCGCGCTAACGGTCCGGTGATCGCCGGGCCCACCGAGAGCACCACGGCAGCACTCCACCACCGGGGGCGGCCACTTGTTACTCTTTCCGATCATGCGAGCCCTCTTTCCAGGATCCTTCGACCCGGTCACTCAAGGGCACCAGGACGTACTCCGGCGCGCCGCCCTCCTGTTCGACGAGGTCGTCGTGTGCGTGATGTTCAATTCGAACAAGACAGGCCGCCTCCCCATCGATGAACGGCTGGACCGGCTCCGCGCGGCAGCAGCCGGCTTGAGCAACGTCACGGTCGACTCCCACACCGGCGGCCTGCTGGTCGACTACTGCCGCCGAGCCGGAATCGGCGTAGTCATCCGCGGAGTCCGTAACGTTCCCGACCTGGAATACGAAATGCCGATGGCTCGCATGAACCACGAACTGGCCGGAGTCGAAACGTTCTTCATCGCCGCAGACCCCGCCCTGGCCCATATCTCCTCCACCCTCGTCACCGCGATGAATCAACAGGACCGTGTCCCGAACAATGATGAGGGCGAGCTCCTTCCGGCAGGTGGGAGCGGTAGCGAGGTTCCTGGGACCTGTCCTGCGCGGTGAGGCGGTCGAGCCGTTTGCAGCAGCAGCGGTCAGAGCCGAGGACGGCCAGGTAGTCACGGGGACGACGTTCATAGCGGGGCCGAGTCGACGGTAGCCCGTCGGTAAGAACACCGACCTCTCGATCACCCATCGGCGCGGTCGGGGCAGTTGCTTTACTCCGTCCAACGGAGCTCGGACCCTGTGTCCGGAACAATCCAAGTCCACGTACCCCGCCCCATACCGGTACCGACGACGCCTCCACACAGGACGCGCTCTGAAGCACGGCCCCACAGCGGAGTCGGGTACGGGAACTGTCCGAATACCTCAGCCGTTGCGGACCCATGAGGTGAACTCGTCGGCGAGTCCAGGTGGGTTGGCTCCTTCGGTCTGCCGGGCGATCGCCTCGTAGTACTCCAGCTCATGGACGATCACCGGTAAGGGCCGGCCGACAGATCTCTCGATGACGCCGGTCGCATGAAGGGTCCGGGCGATCCGGCAGCACGTGTGGTTGAAGAGGGCCTCGATCTGCCCGGCGAGTGGCCCGATGGCCGAATCCCGTTCGGCGGGGTCGGTCGGCTCGACGTACCAGAGTCCGTGTTCCGTGATCCACGCCTGGCGAGCCGTGGCTCCGGTGACGTCATGGGTCAGGTCGCCGACCACAGCGAGCCGGTTCTGGATCCAGAAGGCGTAGTTCCAACGGGCTTCTGCCCGGTCGGAAGCATCCTGGATGCTGCATCGAGCCTGGGCTTCAGTGTTGTAGCCGATCGTCAGGGTCGGCTGACGCGGGTCGTCGTCCTCATTGTCGATCAGGAAAGAGACAGCGTATATGTCGTCGGCATCGGCGGCCGGGATGGATGTGAGGGCCCTCTCGGCAAGGTGAAGAAGGTGCTCGATGAACCTCATGGTCGGCGGGAGCCTGTCGGCCGGGGCCGTGAGTCCCACTGGTCGCAGTACTCGATGTGGATCTCGCGCGCGTCGCCGAGAATGCCGGCGTTGGAATGGAACTCGGTGCAGAAGTGCGGGTAATCCGGGTGGACAGGGACGTATCCGGGACCGTTTCGGGCGACATCGAGGAAAAGCCGAGCGGTGTCCCTGAACACCTTCGCGCTACCGGTCATGAACAGGGTCTCGGCGTGGACATGCTGGTGAAACAGATCCCGGTTCTCCCGGTAGTGCCTTGCCTCATCACCGATCACGGCTTCGCCGGCCTGTCCTGGGCCGGGAAGCGTGACGGTCCGCGGACGCCCCGGGCCGAGCCGCCCGCGTATTTCCTTCCAGCGTGATGGCGCGAACTGGAGCGAATGGTGCAGCAGCACGAGATCAAGCTGCCGCGTGCCCTCTTCCGGCGTCTCGCAGAAGGGGGCCGGGTTGGCTCGCATCGGCAGGTGGACCAGTGAGCGAGGTGAAGAGGCGGCAAGCCTCCATAGACCACCGATTCGCTGGGCGGCATCCTGGTCGAGGTAGGCGTCCAGGTGCCGGTCGTGGTCGATGAGCACTGCGTGGACCAGTGGCCTGGCGGGTCTGATGACCTTGAACTCCGTTGATCCGAGACGCGCTTGGTGGATGGTGACGGGCAGCTTCATCGGTTCTCCGGGAGACGGGGGCCGGCATCGGCGACCTATGAGGCCCCTTCGTCGCCGCCCATTGGGCGGCGACGAAGGGCAAGGCAGCGGGAGTGTCCTGACCTGGAGTGTCTCAGTCCGAGCTGGACGAGGGTGGACCGGCTGTCTCACTCAATGGGAGGCAGACCACGTGGGGGGATGCCGCGAGCAACGCAACGAGCACGAGAGGGGCGGCTGCCTGATAACCGATCCACACCTCACCTCCGGCGCTGCCGCCCTGCCGAGCCACCAGGAGACCGGCCAGGGTCGTCAGCACCCAACCGCCGTCGTAGGCAATCATGAGCCGCATGTAAGTGCGCGTCGGGCGGCTGCGTATGTATGTGATCTCGATCCCGCCGCCGACCACCAGGGCCGCGCCGGAAACGACCATCAACCAGTCGGACACGCCGAGCAGACGGCCGAGCGGGACAGCGCCGCCGATGTAAACAGCGGCGAGCATCACCTTGAAGACGCCATCGGCGATGATCCCCACCGTCCGGCGTGTCACTAACGGCGCCTCGGACCGGGCCATGAGCACTCCCCCTTGAACCTTGCCCCCGACTGGATTCATAACGAGATTACAGCAATAATCAAGTTATGAGAATGACGAGAGCCGAAGCCAAGGAGCGCAACCGCAGGGCCTTGCTGGACGCTGCGTTCCGGGTCGTCTCCCGTGACGGGCACCGGGCCAGGCTCGAGGAGATCGCCGAACTGGCCGACCTGACCACCGGTGCCGTCTACTCGCTGTTCGGAAGCAAAAACGGCCTGGTCGTCGCCATGGTCGCCGACCACCTGCGGCCGCACTACGACGAGATCGAGCAGGCAGTCCCTCCGGCGCTGGACCTGCTGGACGCAGTCGACACCTTTGCCCGGCACTACTGGCGTAGCTGTGACGCCCCCGGCGCCCTGTCCCGCCTGTCCCTCCAGATCACCCTGCTGGACATGGCCCTGCATGATCCTGACCTGCGGTCTCAACTCGCCATGTCCATCCGCTCGCAGGAGGATCACCTGACCGCCCTGTTCAGGGGAAGGTCACACAACGGGAGCATCGTGGAGTCTCACCAGGCGCAACGCCTGGCCATCGCACTCAGAGCGCTGTTCGTCGGCCTCAGCCAGGGCGTCCCCCTCGGACTCGCGCAAGGTGCCGACGAGCAGTACTTCGCCGCCGCTGCCTGCGCTCTGGCATCCGGCATGTCCCTCATCGATCACGACGAGGGCGCCTCGTGACGGTCACCGCGGAACAGGCGCGCCCTTCGCGAGTGGTGACGTAGTCGGCCGCGGGCCAGGCGCTTGTGGCGGCCCGCGGCTCGCAGTCCTCGTGGAGGGTTCAGCGGGCCGGGGAGTGCCACGGCAGGCGCGGCAGCGGCCAGGCGGGGTCCCAGCGCCAGGCCGACCACCGGTCGGCGTCCGCGAACGGCCCGGCCCGTTCTTCGAGCATGGCGAGGACCTCGGCCCGCGCGAGCTCCACTGCGTGGTGCTCGGTGTCGGTGATGATGCCCAGACGCCGGGCGTGGGCGTACTCGTCCTCGTCCTTCCACGTCCACGTGCCGAGGCCGGGGTCGATGACGAGATCGACGGTCAGGTCGAAGGTGTCGAACCCGTCATCGGTGCGGCGGGCGGGTTGTTCGAAGTTGACGTACCAGTTCCTCAGTCCCGCACCCGTGAAGAAGGCGTTGATGCTGAACCACGCCGTCGGCGGCTTCCACAAAAGGAGCTCCGTCTCCTGCCACACCCCGGGCACCAGGCCCCACTCCCCCGCCGCCATCGCGTCGAACGCCTCGGTGCGCACCGAACGGTCGTCGTCGGCGCGATCCTTGGCGTACAGCGACGGCCAGAGCGTCTGAGCCCCGGGCGCGCAGGCCGTCACCAGCGCCTCGGAGGTATCGGCGATCACACGCAGCGCCTTCTCGCTCCACACCCGGCCACCGCGGTGGACATCACGCCGCACAGCCCTCTCCCCTGCCTCAAAGGTGCGCACCGTCTCCTCCTCGCGTCCGCCGGGCCACCCGGCACAGAGTGGCAGCTCGCAGCGGCTCAGGGGTACTGGGCAAGCCGTCATGTGGGAGAGCCTGCCCGGTGCACTGGATGTCGCGCACCCGTTGCCGCGCTTCGTGGCCGGATGCGGTGCACGGCATCGGCACCACAGTCACGCATGGGCATGCCCTTCACCCCCATCCACGGGCATGCCGCCTGCCGCCACGATCATCACCGTGCGTGACATGGTCCTACGTGCGTGAACCACCCGTCGTCGGGCTGGTCCGCACCCGACGACCCTGATCACATGCCGGTCCGCGCGGGCTTCTAATATCAGTTTTCGTGTTCTCCGACGGATTCTGATGCCTGCCTGGTCGTGCCCGCCGCCCAACACCGACACGACGACGTCCACCGCATGGCGATGGAGTCGAGCATCGAGGAGAGGAACGTTCATGCGTGCCCGGAGTATCGCCGCCGCCACCGCGACAGCACTGGCGCTGGTGGGCGCCCGCGACCTCGTCCAGAAGAAGCACGCTCTGCTCCGCAACTTCCCGGTGGTCGGCCACGCCCGGTATCTGCTGGAGACGATCGGGCCCGAGCTGCGGCAGTACATCGTGACCTCCAACGATGAGGAACGCCCGTTCAGTCGTGACCAGCGCACCTGGATCTACGCGTCGGCGAAGGGGGAGAACAACTACTTCGGGTTCGGAACCGACAACGACGTCGAGCACGTTCAGGGGCACGCATACGTGAAGCAGCGCACGTTCGCCGGCCCGCTGCCCGACGTCCATGACCCGATGAGTCCGCTGCCGTCCGCCAAGGTGCTGGGCGGACCGCGCGGGCGCGCCAAGGCGTTCCGGCCGGCGAGCGTGGTGAACATCTCGGCGATGAGCTTCGGATCGCTCTCGGGCGCGGCGATCACGGCGCTCAACAAGGGGGCGGCGCTGGCGGGCACGATGCAGAACACGGGTGAGGGCGGCCTCTCGCCGTACCACCGCAACGGTGGCGACCTCATTCTTCAGCTCGGCACGGCGTACTTCGGCTGCCGCAACGAGGACGGCAGCTTCAACATCGACAAGCTCAAGGGTGTGGTCGCCGGCGCCCCGGTCAAGGCGATTGAGATAAAGCTCTCGCAGGGTGCCAAGCCAGGTCTTGGCGGGTTGCTGCCGGGCGCGAAGGTGACCCCTGAGATCGCCGAGATCCGCGGTATTCCGCTCGGCGAGGACTGTTCCTCCCCTTCGCGGCACACCGCGTTCAGCGATGTCGACTCGATGCTCGACTTCGTCGAACTGCTCGCCACCGAGACCGGTCTGCCGGTCGGGATCAAGAGCGCCGTGGGCGAGATGAGCTTCTGGCAGGAGCTGGCCACACTGATGGCCCGTGGTGACCGCGGCGTCGACTTCGTGACCGTCGACGGCGGCGAAGGCGGCACCGGGGCGGCGCCGCTGATCTTCGCCGACTCGGTCTCGCTGCCGTTCCGGCTGGGCTTCTCCCGGGTCTACGGCACCTTCGCCGAGCTGGGGCTGACCGACGACCTGACCTTCATCGCCTCCGGCAAGCTCGGTCTGCCCGAGAACGCCGTGGTCGCCTTCGCTCTGGGCGCCGACATGATCAACGTGGCACGTGAGGCGATGCTGTCGATCGGCTGCATCCAGTCGCAGAAGTGTCACACCGACAAGTGCCCCACGGGCGTCGCCACCCAGAACCCCCGGCTGGCCCGCGGCCTGGACCCGACGTCGAAGGCCACCCGGGCCGCTGTCTACCTGCGCACCCTGCGCAAGGAGCTGATGAAGGTCTCGGCAGCCGTCGGCGTCGCTCACCCGGCACTCATCACGGCCGACGACATCGAGATCCTGAACGGCGACTACGACGCCCGCACGCTGTCCGGTGTCTACGGCTACAAGGACGGCTGGGGCGAGCTCGGTCCGCACCTCGCCGATGAGATCACTGCGTTGCTCACCACCCAGCCGAAACCGGCCTCCGGGCAGAAGCCGGTCGCCTGAGACACCGGCGGCGGCGAGTGCCGCGCTGATGCTCTTCCGCTCCGAGCGGGCGCGGCACCGGCCGGTGCCGCCTCGTCTCCCGCGCCCCACGAACAGTCCACATCCAGGTGATCGCGATATGACCGAAAAAGTGAGTTTCCGCAGCGCCGTCGGCCCTGAACTGTCCGGAGTGATCGACCTGCCGGACGGTGAGGTCCGAGGCTGGGGACTCTTCGTGCACGGGTTCACACTCGGCAAGGACTCTCCGGCCGCCTCCCGCGTCAGCAAGCAGCTGGCGCGCGAGGGGATCGGAATGCTGCGGTACGACAACCTCGGGATCGGAGACTCCGACGGCGACTGGGGGGACGGGTCCTTCACCATCAAGGTCCAGGACACGGTCCGTGCGGCAATGCTGATGGCGGAGCGGGGAACTCCGGTGGACCTGCTGGTGGGGCACTCGTGGGGAGGCGCCGCGGCGCTGGCCGCAGCGGCCGGGATAACCGGTGTCCGCGCGCTCGCCACGATCGGGGCGCCTGTCGACCCCAGCCACGTCGAGCGGCAGTACGACGTGGTGATGGATCGCGTTCTCAGTGAGGGGGCGCACGAGTGGTTCGTGGGCGGGAGGACCCTGGTTCTCAAACGCGCCTTCGTCGAGGATGTCCACCATGCTCATCTGCGCGACCGGATAGGCGAGTTGAACCTGCCGCTGCTGGTCCTGCATTCGCCTGCCGACCACATCGTCGACATCGACAACGCAGGGGAGATCTTCCGCGAGGCACGACACCCGCGAAGCTTCGTCGCGCTCGAAGGGGCGGACCATCTCCTGACCGCACGAGGACAGGCACAGCGAGCTGCCCACATCATCAGCGCCTGGGCCGGCCAGTACATCCACGGGGCACGGTCCGCAGGAAAGACATCGCAGGTGAGGGATTAGGGGTTGATGGCAGGCAGGGGCCGAGGACTGCCGGCCGGGCTTCTCGCCATGCTCCACACTGTCTTCGCCGCGCTCTGCCCGACCACGTTCTGCCGTGTCGGTGAACCCGGCCCGGATGCCGTCGGGCAACGCCTTGAGCCGGAGCAGGCGGCGACCGGGTGCCGGCCGCGTTCACCGGTTGGCGGACAGTACTGCCGCGAGGCCCTCCTGCAGATCTTTGACGAAGTACTCGGGAACTTCCAGCGACGGGAAATGACCCCCTTTCCCGGGCGCCCTCCATCGGACGATCTGCCGGTACCGCTCCTGTGCCCAGGGGCGTGGACACTTCTCGACGTCGCGGGGATACATGGTGAGCGCTGAGGGGACGTCGACCCGAAGTTCGGGGTCCAGCGAGTTGTGGCTTTCGTAGTAGATGCGGGCGGCTGATGCCCCGGTCCGTGTCAGCCAATAGAGGGTGACGTCGTCGAGAATGCGGTCTCTGGAGATCGTCTCGAACGGGCTGTCCTCGGTGTCCGACCACTCGGCGAACTTGTCAAGGATCCAGGCGAGAAGCCCGACCGGTGAGTCGACGAGCGAGTAGCCGATGGTCTGCGGTCGGGTCGCCTGCTGCTTCGCGTACGCCGCGCGGTGGCGCCAGAAATCGCGGGTCTCCTCGGTCCACTTGCGCTCGACCGCCGTCAGCCCGTCCGTGGTCAATCCGGGGGGTGCCTCCGCGAACGTGGTGTGGATGCCGAGAACGTGCGCCGGGAACCTGCCGCCGAGGACTGTGGTGATGTTGCCTCCCCAGTCGCCACCGTGGGCTGCGAACTTGCTGTAGCCGAGCCTTCCCATGAGTTCCACCCATGCGGCCGCGATCTTTTCGGTTCCCCACCCGGTGGTGGCCGGCTTGTCGCTGTAGCCGAAGCCCGGCAGCGACGGGACCACGACGTGGAACGCCGGCGCGTCCGCATCTTTCGGATCTGCCAGCTCGTCCACTACATCGATGAACCGAGCGATGCTGTCCGGCCAGCCGTGCGTCAAGACCAGAGGAGTGGCGTCTGCGCGCGCGGACCGGCGGTGCAGGAAGTGGATTCCCAGATCATCGATGGTCGTGCGGAACTGGCCGATGCGGTCGAGGCGCTCTTCGAACGACCGCCAGTTGTACCCGGTGCGCCAGTAGTTCACGACCTCGACGAGGTCGGCGAGGGGAACGCCCTGTTCCCATCGGCGAGGGCCGGCCGCGGCGCGATGGACCGTCTCGGGCTCCGGCAGCCGCGCCGCGGCCAGTCGTGCGCGCAGATCGTCGAGCTCGGCGTCGGTTGCGTGGGCTTCAAACGCTTGCACGTCGCTGGTCGGACGGGGCATGAGGCCTCCTGGCCATCGTGGAATCGGCTGCGCATCACTCGGAACCGGCTAAGACGGTTCTACTACGCCTTCGGGCCGGCCTGCAACCGGCTAAGGTGGTTCCATGCATGCCGGTTTCCCTGACTTCCGCCTCGGTACGGTTCTGGCGACCAGCTTCACGGGGACCCTGTCGGAGCGTCATGGCAACGCCGTGGAACGCATTCCCACACCGCACCGGCTCGTCGACTGGCTGACTCTGAACGGCCTCGCCGTGCCGTCCTGCACCACCGCCCAGCTCGACGCCGCCCGGGAACTGAGGGAGTCCATTCACGCCACCGCGACAGCGGCCGCGACCCAGGACGCTCTCCCTGCGACTGCTGTCCAAGTCATCAATGACTTCAGCGCTCAGGGGCGGGCCGCGGCTGTCCTGACGCCCGAGGGCAAACGGCGATGGCTACTCGGCTCGGCTTCCTGCGTGGAAGATGCCCTCAGCGTGATCGCCGCCGACGCGATCAGCATCGTCGCAGGCGAACGCGACGGAAAATTGGCCTTGTGCGCGTCACCGACCTGCCGAGCCGCCTTCTTCGACACCAGCCGGAGCCGCACCCGCAAATGGTGTGACATGAACACGTGTGGGAACCGTCAGAAGAAGGCGCGCTTCAATGCCAACCAGCGCAAAAACCCCGGACCGGCGGAGTGACCGTTGCCTCGGTCCAGCCACGTGGTCCCACGCCTGGTTCACCGGTTCTGGACCCAACGCCGCCTAGCCAGGGCTTGCTGAACGAACCCGTCTGCTGCTCCTCAGCGCTCAAGCCGCCGCGCGCGGCCTGACCCGGGGCCCCAGACGTCAGTCCTGTCAGAAGCTCCGGGTGACCTCGTCGCCCGGAGCTTCGCCGTGTCCGGGGTGGATCAGCCCGGCGTTGGTAGCAGCGACAACCGACGGGCCGCGGCTTTGGCGCGTACGACGAGGACGGCCCCGGTGACGCCCCCGTACGTTGTGCCGACCAGGCGCGAACGGAGAGTGGAGCCCAGATGACCGAACTGATCCCGTCGGAAAGCACGCGGCCGGCGTCCGGGGCGGGCAGACGCACACTCGGCGTGCTGCCCCTGGTCGGAATCTTCTTCTTCACGGTGTCCGGAGGTCCCTTCGGGCTCGAAGGCTCGCTCTCCAGCGCCGGTCCGGGCATGACCCTGCTGATGATCGTCCTGGTGCCGGTGGTCTTCGGCGTGCCGAACGCGCTGGTGGCAGCGGAGTTGAGTGCCGCGATACCCGTCGACGGCGGCTACTACTACTGGACGAAGATCGCGCTCGGCAGAGGTGCGGCGTTCGTGTTCGGGGCCTGGAATTCGATCGGGTCGGTGCTGAACCTCGCCCTCTACCCGATCCTGCTGGTCGACTACCTGGCCACCTGGGTCCCGGACATCGCCCGCGGGAAGGGGCTGGTGATCGTGGATCTGTTCCACGGCGGTTTCGTCGTGGACCTGCACTGGATCGTCACCGTCGCCGTCATCGTCCCGATGGCGTACCTGAACTACCGCGGTTCCAAGGCGGTGAGCGAGTACTCGGTCGGGATGATGCTGCTGATCCTCGCACCGTTCGCGGTGCTGGCGGTCCTCGGTATCTGGCATGCGGTCGGCAATGGGATCAACGTGCTCTCGCCCTTCACGGTGCCTGGCCAGAGCGTCCACTCGTCGGTGGCCGGCGCGCTCAGCGTGATCGTGTGGCTGTACCTCGGCTTCGACGGCCCGAGCACCGTGCTGGGCGAGGTCGCCGACGCGCACCGGACCTACACCCGGGCCCTGGTCATCTCGGTTCCGCTGATCATCACCGCCTACCTGCTGCCCACCATCGCCGCCATCGGCAGCGGGCTGCACCGGGGTGCGCCCGCCGACTGGGCCCAGGGCGACTTCATCGTGGTCGGCGACGCCCTGGGCGGAATCTGGCTGAAGGTGCTGATCTCCCTGGGATCGGCGCTCTCCCTGGTGGGGCTGTTCATGGCGATCCTGCTGACGAGCACCCGGGTCCCGCGGGCACTCGCCGCGGACGCGTACCTGCCGCGCTGGATGGCCCGGGACAGCAAACGGTTCCACACGCCGGTGGGAGCGCTGCTGGCGAGCACCACGGTCGTCGTCGTGCTCGCCGCCGTCGACTTCAGCTCGATCCTGCGCGCCACGGTGCTCCTCACCCTGGCCTCGATCCTGCTGGAATTCGTGGCCTTCCTGGTACTCCGCTGGAGATATCCGCAGATGGTCCGGCCGGTCCGGGTCCCCGGCGGCCGGACCGGCGCGGTCCTGGTCGTCGTGCTGCCCACGGCGATGATCGTGTACCTGGCGTGGAGCACGGCGGTCGACGAGGCCGCGACGTTCGGCACAAGTCTCGCGGTGGCGCTGCTGGCCGTGCTGCTGTACCCGCTGTGCCGACGGTTCGTCAAAGGTGCCCGGCCGGACGCGGACATCGACTTCTCCCGGGTCGAGCTGGGTCCGGACCGGTTCACGGGATTCGGTTCACGGAAGGCGGACGTCTGATGGATGCGCAACGGGTGGTCTCCGGGCTTGCGGAGCGGTTGCGGACCGGGTGGCCGGTGCCGGGAATCGCGGTCAGCGTCGTCGATGGGACCGGCGAGTCCGCGTTCGTCACCGCGGGATTCGCGAACGCGGAGTCCGGGACGCCGGTCTCCCGTCGCACACGGTTCGAGATCGGTTCCATCAGCAAGACCTTCACCGCCTTCCTGGTCGGCATACTGGCGGACGAGGGGAAGGTGGACCTCGACGCGGCGGTCGCCGACCACCTGCCCTGGTTCGCCCCGAACGGCGGCTCCCGCGCGATCACCGTCCGGCACCTCCTGCAGCACACCTCCGGCCTGGTGGCCGGGGCCGACGCGCTGCCCGATGCCGCCGCACGCGGCTACGCGCTGCGCGATGCGAGGACCTGGGCCGAACCAGGCGAGCTGTTCCACTACTCCAACGAGGGCTACAACCTGCTGGGGTTGATCGTCGAGCAGGTGACGGGGGAATCGCTGGCGGACGCCATGGACGGACGGCTGCTGCGGCCCCTGGGCATGCGCGACTCGGCGGCGCGGATCACGCACGAGGACACCGCCGACGGGGACATCGACAGACTTGCCACCGGCTACCGGTTCCTGCGCGACGACCGTCCGCCGCTGCCGTCGGCCCCGCTCGCGCCGGCCGGTTTCTTCGAGTATTCGGCAGCCGATGGGAACGTACTGGCAACCGCTTCCGACCTGGGCCTGTTCGCTCGCATGCTGCTGGGCCGGGGCACCCTGGACGGCACCAGGATCATCGGGCCGGAGCGTTTCCGGCAGATCGTCACGGTGCCTGCCGACGTGGCCGGGTCCGGCTACGCGCTGGGCGTGGACGTGGAGGTGGTCGACGGCCGCACCTGGCTGACGCACGCCGGCGGGATGGTCGGATACCGCTCGTACCTCGCGGTCGACACCGACGGCGGGCACGGTGTCGCCGTACTGACCAACGCACCCGGCGAGTGCCAGATCATCGACCGCTTCGCCCGCCACGTGCTCGCCGTCGTCCAGGGAGCCCCGGCGGACCCGGCGCTGTTCGACCCGGAGCGGGTTCCCGACGCCCGGCGCTACGTGGGGATTCACGGAACGGCGCCGCGCCGGATCCGCGTCGAGGCCACGGGGGACGACGGCCTCTCGCTCACCGCGGACGAGGTGACCGGCAGGCTGTACGACGCTGGCGACGGGCGGCTGGTGTGCGATCACCCAGGATGGTCCGCCTACCACCACTCTCTGGACGGGCGCTGGCTCCACGGACCTGAGTCACTTGGCCCCAGCCCCTCCGCGCCGCCCGCTCCCCCGCATCCCCTCGCAGGTCACTACCGGAGCTACACCCCCTGGTATCCCAGCTTCAGCATCGTGCGGCGGGCGGGACGACTGCACATGATCGCCGCGACCGGCGTGGAAGCGCCCTGCGACGAACCGGAACTCGTCCCGCTCGACGACGGGACGTTCCGCATCGGAGCCGACCCCCGGCTGCCGGAGCGCCTGACGGCCGGCCCCGCCCTGGACGGCGCGGTGCTCTGGGTCGACCTCGACGGGTGCCGCTACACGCGCTCGTTCCGGGATCAGCCGCAGGCTTGATCAGCCGGAGCCCTGGGCGCCCGTCCGCAGCTCGCGCACCCGGAGCTGGAGGTGCGCGAGCAGCATGGCGTCGGCATCGGCGAAGTCCAGCCCGGAGACCTCGCGGATACGGCGCAGCCGGTAGCGCATGGTGTTGGGGTGGATGTGCAGCGCCTCCGCAGCGGTGTCGGTGGCTCCCGCGGCGGCGAGATAGGCGGCCAGGGTCGCCGCCAGCGGCCCGTCCTGGCCCTCTGCCTGGCGCAGCCGGTGCAGCGCGCCGCCGGCGTCCGGCAGGCCGAGCGCCTCGGTCGCGTCGGCGAGATGCAGCAGCAGCACCGCCAGCGCCATGTCCTCCACGGTGCGCACGGCCCCTCCGCGGACGGCCGGGTGCCGCAGCGCCCGCAGCGCGGCGTCCGCCTGCGCCCGCACGCCGGCGATCCGGCCCGTCGATTCGGCCGGGCCGCTGACGGCGACCACGTAGTCACCGGCCAGTGGGGTCCGCGCGAGGAAGTCGCGGGCCAGGGCGACGGCCGACTCCACGGCCGTGGCGTGTTCCGGTGGCCAGGCAGCCAGTACGTACACCGCTCCGGTGCCCGCCACCACGGCTGAACGGGGGTGCACGGCAGCCAGGAAGTACTCCAGCGTGTCCGCGAACCGGCGCAGCCCGGCGGCGTCCAGCGCGTCGGAGCCCGTGCTCCCGGTCAACCGCGGGGCCGCGGCCAGGACGCAGACCGGGCCGGAGCCCAGCTGCAGCCGGCTCGCCTCCACCGGGTCGGCCGCCCCGCCGAGTACCGCGGCGGCCAGCTCACCGCGCTGGAGGCGCGCGTAGCTGGTCTCCGTGCGCAGGCCGACCAGTTGCAGCGCGACCACGGGCGCGAATTCACGCAGCCGGGCTGTGGACGCCTCGTCGGGTGGCCCGGCGACGGCGGCCCAGATGTAGCCGACGACGTCCGAACCGGCCCGGACCGCGATCGCCAGCCTTGCCAGCTGATCCGCCCCGGTCGCCTCCATGTACACCGGTTCGGCGCTGGTATGGAGTCGCTCGAACTCCTGACGCTCGCGCTGTTCGGCGAGCGTCCGCTGGTGCACGGCCCGCCCCAGGATGGTCTCGATCCGCTCGGAGTCGGTCCGGTCCTGCCCCTCCGACCAGGCGACCAGCGCCGAGAAGCGGTCCTCGATGGTGACCGGGGCACCGACGGCCTCATAGACCGCGTTCGCCAGGGCGAACAGCTCCGCGCCGCTGCCGGCCGAGCGCACGCGCGTCCTGGCGTACTCGAGCAGCTGCTCACGGACGGTCGTCGCCACGTGCATCCAGGACGCGTCCCGGTTGACCTCGATGATCGTCGGCTTGTCGTCGGCCGACGGCGGCACCGGGGCCTTCACCGCGAGCACCTCAGCGCCCGCCTGCCGCATGGCCGCGGTCAGCTCGCGCAACTCGGCCTCCGTGGTCACGCCGACCCCCAGCACCACGCACCCGGGTCCGAGCTGTGTCGGCGCACCCGGGGCATGGATGGCGATGTCGGTGAGCGGCCCGCCGCTGCCGGTCCCCTCCTGTACCAGGCGCAGCAGCGCCGGGCCGACGTTGTCCACGAGCTGACGGACGGGCAGGTGCCCCCGAGCGCCGGAATCCCGCATGGTGCACCCCCGACTCGACGGACTGTTGTCGGCGTCAAGTCTGGGAGACCCGCATTGACGATGTCAACGATGTTCCGGAGTGACCACAGCGGGAGCATGGCAGGAGAGCCGGACGGATCAGTGGCACAAGGAGCACGGATGGCAACGATGCAGACGCAGGCAGGCCGGGAACTGCTGGGGCTGTTCCCGCCAGGGACCACTCGGGCCGGGAACGGCGGACTGGCGATCGGCGGTGTAGCGGCGGCCGAACTCGCCGAGGCCTACGGCACTCCCGCGCTGATCCTCGACGAGGCATCGGTCCGCGCCCGCGCCCGCCGGTACGCCGACGGCCTGGCCGCCCGGTGGCCGAACTCCCGCGCCACCTTCGCCTCCAAGGCCTTCCCCTGCACCGCCGTCGTCCGGCTGCTCGCGGAAGAGGGCCTCGGTATCGACGTGGCCGGCGGCGGCGAACTGACCCTCGCCCTCGCCGCAGGCGCGGACCCGGCCGGCCTGGTCGTCCACGGCAACGCCAAGACCGAGGAGGAGCTGCGCCTCGCCGTCGATGCCGGCGCCGGGACGGTCGTCGTCGACAACTTCGACGACATCGACCGGCTGGAGAAGATCCTCGCCGGCACCGCGGCGGAGCAGGGAGTGCTGGTCCGGGTCACCCCCGGCATCCGTCCCGACACCCACGAGGCCGTGTCCACCGGGCAGAACGGCTCCAAGTTCGGTCTGCCCCTGCCGCAGGCCCGGAGCGCGATCGCGCGGCTGCGCGGCAGCGACCGGCTGCGGCTGGACGGTGTCCACGTGCACGTCGGGTCGCAGATCCTGGACCTCGCGCCCTTCGCGCAGGCCGTCGAGGCGGTCGCCGAACTCGGCGAATTCGCCGTCTACGACCTGGGCGGCGGCCTCGGCTCCCGCTACACCTACGCCGACCGGCCGCCCACGGTGGAGGCGTACCTCGACACCGTCACCGACGTCGCCCGGCGCCTGCTGCCCGCCGGCGCCCGCATCATCGTCGAGCCGGGCCGCTCGATGGTCGCCGAGTCCGGCGTCTCGCTGTACCGGGTCGTCTCCGTCAAGCGCGGCGGTGGCCACACCTTCGTCGCCGTCGACGGCGGCATGGGCGACAACCTCGAAGTCTCCCTGTACCAGCAGCGCTTCGAGGCCGCCGTCGCCGACCGCCCGACCGGCGGGGGCGAGCTGTGCCACCTGGTGGGCCGGCACTGCGAGTCCGGCGACACCCTCAGCACGGGCATCCCGTTGGCGGACCCGTGCGTCGGGGACCTGATCGCCGTGCCGGTCACCGGCGCCTACACCTATGCACTGAGCAACAACTACAACGGCGCGCGCCGCCCGCCGGTGGTCTTCGTCCGCGACGGCGCGCACCGCGCCGTGGTGCGCCGTGAGACCTACGCCGACCTGATGCGCCGGGATCTGCCGTAGCGTCGCGGCCGGGCTGGCCGGACTGTTCCCCGTGCCGCGCGGTGGCGGGACGGTTCCGGTGGCCGGTCAGGGCGGTGGCGTGCCGATCAGGCCGGTGTGGGTGATGGGTGGGCTTGGCAGGCGGGCGTTACCTCGCTCCGTCCTGACCGTTAAGGCGGTCGTGATCACTCGACGCTTGACCACCATGCTGGGCGCCTTCGCTGCGTCCGCCCTGTTCGCACTGTCCATGCCTACCTCTATCGCCCATGCCGCCGAGTGCGGGGTCCGCTCCGACGGCAGGCTGTACTGCGGCAACGCCGTAGGAGCCAAGGGGTACGCGGACCGCTCCTACCGTTCGGCAACCCGCGGCACGCTGACCACCGGGTTCAACTGGTTCGCGTGCTGGGGCCACGGCGACCCCCACCAGGGCGGAAACGACATCTGGTACTGGACGCAGCTCGACAACGGCGCATGGGGCAACGTCCCTGCCGTATCCGTGAAGACGGGCCAGGACCCGGCTACTGGCCTGCGCGAGTGCTGAGGCCGTAGCGCCGGGACCTGAGCGCTGCAGCCGGCCGGAGAGGCCGACTGCAGCGCTCAGGCACATTCGGGGCTCGCGGGCTGTTCGGGACGCGGCCTCTGCAGCTCGGACTCCAGGTGCAGCACGCCGTTGATCCGCACGTCCTCCACGGCGGTCTCAGATCCGGTGGTGCACGGTCGTCAGCCGCAGGTCCTTGGCCGGGCCGCGTACCGTCCACACCACCTGCCAGCTGTCCGCGGCGAGTACGCGGAATTCGCCGCGATAGACGTCCTCGGCGCACGGATGGTCGGCGACGCAGCTGCCCTCGCGCAGGTCAAGGGTGTGGAATGGGCGGCCGTCGGTGAATCGCACGAAGGCGGCCCCGTCGCCGGCCGGCTCGAAGAGGTGCTCGCGGGAGGCGGGGCGGGTCACCCCGTTCCAGGTGAATTCGCCCCGCTCGACGTGCCGTAGTCCGGCGCCGGGCTCACGGCGTGTGAAGTCGGCCGTACCGCGGAAGGTGCCATGCCGGTCCTGGGACAGGTCGTGCACGGTCCGCTCAACACTCCAGCGTCCGGTGAGATAGCCGAGCGTGTCCGCCACGTGGAGCCCGCCGGGCGGGATGGCGCCCCCGGCCGCCGCCGTGTCCTGTCGCGCCATCGTGCCGCCCCTCCGCCCTGCCGGTCTGTCCTGCGGGTCTGTCCTGCGGGTCTGTCCTCCGTGATGCTAGCCCCGGTATCGAACCGCCCGTCGCGGCCCCGGAACAGGACGCACCTCTCTGCCGCCCAGCGTGGGACGGCTGCGTAAGCGCACCGGGACGGCAGCGTGGGGAAGTGAGGGCGAAGATTCACCTGGTCGCTCCGAGCGGTCACCCCCGGCCGCCCAGCCGTCCGGGCGGTTCGGTCACCACGGTGCACGTCCTCGGCCGCAGGCCGCCGGGTGTGGCGCCCATGCCGGTCCTGGTGATCAAGCACGACGAGCCGTTCGGCCGCCGGCAGCCTCCTTGGGCCGCCCCTGTCGGATCAGCTCGGCCCTTACCTCGCGGGGCGGTAGTCACCGCCCTGATCCGGCTGTCCGCATGCGTCCAGGGGCCGCGTTCCCGCGGTGCCCCGGACGGCTCCTGCCACTGGCTCGTCCCGGGTTGATCGTCGAGCGCCGGGGTAGCGGAGTGACATGGCCCCCGAGAACGCTTCCACTTCCGCAACCGGTTATGTGCAGCCCGAGATCGACGTCCCGTCACTGACCGGGGTACTCGACGGCGAGTACGCCGAGATCCGCGACCTCGTCCGTACCAACCTGACGACATACGCCTCCGTCCTCGATGACGCAGACGAGCTCGGCATCGACGCGTTCCGCGAACGGGTGCGTGAGGTCGTCGTCAAGATGGCCGCGACGGGTCAGACCGGTATGGGCTTTCCCGCCGAGCACGGCGGGGGCGGCGATGTCGGGGCCTCGATCGCCGCGTTCGAGACGCTCGCCTTCGGTGATCTGTCGGTCCTGGTGAAGGTCGGCGTTCAGTTCGGGCTCTTCGGGGGCGCGATCCTGCATCTGGGCACCGAGCGTCATCACGACGCGTACCTCCCCGACCTGATCACCGGGGAGCTCATGGGCTGCTTCGCCATGACCGAGACGGGGCACGGCTCCAACGTCCAGGCGCTGGGCACCGTCGCGAAGTACGACACGGCGGGCCAGGAGTTCGTCATCACCACCCCTGACGACCACGCGCGCAAGGACTACATCGGCAACGCGGCCCGCCATGCCGAACTGGCCGTCGTCTTCGCCCAGCTGGAGGTGGACGGCCGGTCCCAGGGGGTGCATTCCTTCGTCGTTCCGCTGCGAGTTGACGGCAGGACGGCGCCCGGCGTCCGGATCGAGGACGACGGCCGCAAGATGGGGCTCAACGGTGTGGACAACGGCCGCATCTGGTTCGACGGTGTGCGGGTGCCGCGCGAAGCGCTGCTCAACAGGTTCGCCGACGTCACACCCGAGGGTGTCTACGAGAGTGCCATCGACAGCCCGAACCGGCGCTTTTTCACCATGCTCGGCACTCTGGTGCAGGGCCGGGTCAGCGTTGCCGGTGCCGGTATCAACGTCGCCAAGGTCGCGCTGGCGATCGCCACGAAGTACGCCGTGCGACGGCGGCAGTTCGAGGCGGCTCCGGGCTCCGGGGAGCAGGTGCTCCTCGACTACGGCCTGCATCAGCGCCGCCTGCTGCCGCTCATCGCCCGGACGTACGCGCTGCACTTCGCACAGGATGAGGTGCGTACGCAGTTGCACGAGGTCTTCTCGGGCATCGAGGATGACGCGCAGGCGCGGCGCCGGCTCGAGTCACGGGCCGCGGGCATCAAGGCTGTCGGTACGTGGCACGCCACCCGCGTCGTCCAGGAGTGCCGGGAGGCGTGCGGCGGTGCCGGCTATCTCGCCGTCAACCGGTTCGCGGCCCTCAAGAGCGACAGCGATGTCTTCACCACCTTCGAGGGCGACAATCATGTCCTGCTGCAGCTTGTGGCGAAGGGGCTCCTCACTGATCACGCGAGCGAGTTCGAGGATCTCGATCAGCTCGGCATGGTCGGCTACGTCACCAATCTCGCCGTTGAGACGGTCATCGAGCGGACGTCGGCCCACAAACTGCTCGAACGGGTCCGCGACCTGTTGCCCGGCGGCGACGAGTGGGACCGGGAAGCCGGCTTGCTCGACTCGGAGTACCAGCTCGCCATGGTCCGGTTCCGGGAGGAGCACATGCTCGCCGGACTGGCCCGGCGGATCAAACGCGGGATCGACCAGAAGCGGGATCCGGGCTCTGTCTTCTCGCAGGTGCAGGACCACGTCATCGCGCTCGCCCACGCGCACGTCGAGCGGCTCGTGACGGAGGCCTTCGTCGCCAAGGTGCGCGCGCTGCCCGAAGGAGGCGAGAAGGCGGCGCTCGCTCTGCTCTGCGATCTGTTCGCCCTGTCGACGATCGAGGCGGACCGGGCCTGGTTCATGGAACACGGGCGGCTCACCGTCCAGCGTTCCAAGGCGATCAGCCGCGAGGTGAACGATCTCTGCCGTAAGGTCCGCCCCCTCGCAGCCGGCCTTGTCGACGCGTGGGGTGTCCCGTCCGCCGTGCTGCGGGCGCCTGATCTCGTGGGCTGACCCGGCCGGGCCCGCCGTCGCGGATCACCACGAGCGGGAGCCGGCCGAAAGGGCGTGCGGCTGCCGGGTCGGCGCGGACGCGAACGCTGGGGGCCGCCACATGGCGGCCCCCAGCGTTTTCCACACCTGGCTTGGTCAGTACCGGTCGTGACGGGTCGCCGAGCGGCGCCTCAGCAGGGAGACCGCGGAGACGGTGCGCGCCTGCGGCCCGCCATGCCCGGCCGGGCCATGCGAGACGGAAAGACCCGGGCCGGGCATCGCTGGAGTCGCGGAACGGTCAGCAGGTTCCCAGGTCCTGCCAGGCTCCCCACTCACCCGTGGTGCCCGGCTCCTCGTTGGTGGTCCACCACTTGGCCTTCCAGTTGTGGCCCTTCCAGGAGATCTGCTTGCCGCCGACGTAGACCTCGGAGGCGCTCCACGACGGTGAGGTGCAGGTGCCGGACGGGGGCGGGGTGGCCGGCGGCGTGGTGGGAGGCGTCGTCGGTGGTGTGGTCGGGGGTGTGGTCGGCGGCGCCGAGCAGTCGGACGCGGACCCGTTCGTCGCGGTCACGATCTTGTTGAAGAGGGTGGCCGCCGGGTCGAGGTCGAGCAGGGAGTACATCATCGAGCCGCCCAGGCCGTTGCAGTGCGCGTAGTCGGCCTTGGCCTGGATGCTCCTGTCGCCCAGCCCGGTCCAGAACTCCGTCCCGTTGTAGAAGTAGTTGGACTGCGAGGCCGCGTCGTAGAACGTGGTGGACGGATTGGCGACGATGCCTGTCAGTTCCTTGTAGTACGCGGTTCCCGCGACCTGGCTGATGCCGCGCGCCGGGGCCGGTCCGGTGGCCGGCTGGTACAGACCGTGGTTGCTTCCCGCCGAAACACCGGTCCATCCCCGGTAGTACAGCGGGTAGCCCATGGTGATCTTGTTGGCCGGGAACCCGCCGGGTATCCCGTAGGCCGGGTCACCGGTGGTCCATGCCTTGATGGCGTTGTCGGTGGAGTACTTCTCGGTGCCGGGCGGGATCGGCGTCGACGGATCGCCGGGCGACACGTACGTCGGGTCCTGGTTGTTGGTCGGGCCGGTCGCGTCCCAGGCGCCGTGCATGTCGTACGTCATGACGTTGGCGTAGTCGAGGTACTGGCCGAGCTTGTCGGTCTCGAGGTTCGCGATCTTGTCCTGGCCGGCCGGCAGCGCCGCGGTGAGCAGCATCTTCTTGCCGCCGTTGGAGGCACCGTAGGCATCGAGTTCAGTGCGGAACTCGGCCATCAGTTTGGTGTAGTTCGCCTTGTCCGCGGTGCTGTAGTGGTTCCCCGTGTGGCCGTTGGGCGAGCCGGGGTACTCCCAGTCGATGTCGAAGCCGTCGAAGATGCCGGCTGCGGAGCCGTCTCCGCCGTAGCCGCCCTGGACCGGCAGGTTGCCCTTGATGAACATGTCGATGCAGGAGCTGACGAGCTTCTTGCGGCCGGCGTCGGTCGCGGCCGCATCGGAGAAGAATTTGGAGTACGTCCAGCCGCCGATCGACGCGACGATCTTCAGCTTCGGGTATTTCGCCTTCAGTTTCTTGAGCTGGTTGAAGTTGCCGACGATCGGCTGGTCCCACTTGTCGGCGACACCGTCCACGCTGATGTCGGCGCCGTAGGACTTCTGGTAGTCGGCAAAGGCATCGCCCGCGCCGTCCCCGGCGTTGGGGTCGCTCTCGTTCGTCGAGTCGGATGCCTTGGTCGCCTCGAAACAGGTGTGACTCGTGGGGTCGATGTTCTCGAACGAGTAGTTGAGGATGTCCAGCTTGCCCGCGATCCCCTCGGTGTCGAGGTTCTTGGGGTAGAAGGCGTTGCCGTACACGCTCCACTGGTCGTAGTACGCGATCTTGACGCCTCCGCTGCTCGCGGCGGCAACCGCGGGTCTGGTGGCGGACGCGGCGTCCGCCTGGGCGCCGGTGACGCCGGCTGCGAGTGCGGTGAGCACTCCCGCGGCCAGCGCCGCGCTCGTGGCAGCGGCCATGAGCGTTCTCTTCCTGGATTGCACGGGTACCTCCAGATGGCGGATGTGGCACACCGGCTCGCGCAGCACGGTTGGTAAGGAGATATCCGCGGGTGAAGGGCACGTCAATAGTCTGGACCAATTGAGGACTAGACCAATCCACCCCAAGGCGACGTTGTCATAGCCCTGGCGCTGGTACATCTGAACTGGACCAGGCACCGGGCAAAACTGCCGGTCCTGGGCCCGTGCGGGGCGCCGGTGCCGAACCGCACGGGACCGCCGGAGGTGGCGCGGCACGCCCAGGCCGACCGGGACAGCGCACGCAGAGCGCCGGGAACCCACTCCCTGCCGGCCTCGCCCATCTGTTGCCGGCAGAGGGACCGGCAGACGCAAACGCCGCCGGGTTCCGCGTCGGCTCAGCAGGCCCGCGTCGTGTCCGGAGCCCGGCACGGGCATCGGCAGCAGCGAACCGCTCCGGGCCGGCCGGCGTCCGGCGGCCTTCCCCCGGGCCTCGTCCCCCCGGACCTCCCCCGGACTTCGTCGTCCGGCCGGACCGCGCGGAGCGGAACCGGAGTTCGCAGCCGAGCCCCCGTTTCCGCTCCGGCCGGACGGCCCGCTACGCCCCTGCTCCCGGCACCGTATCGGCCTCGGTCTTCGCCCTCGCGGCCTGCTCACGGTTCCGCTTGCTGACGACCGCGGCGCTCGCCACGGCGCTCCCGGCGAAGGCCAGAGCCAGCATCCAGGGCCGGTCGAAGCGACGGCCGGTGGCGTGGTCGAGGGAGTAGCGCCCCGCTCCGGCGACGCCGATGGCGGCCGCCGTGAAGCCCAGGAACGCGGGGTACTCGTAGCCACCGGACTGGGCGAAGAAGCCGGCGGGTGCGTGGACCGCCACCGCTCCGGCCATGGTGCCCGCGACGGCGGCACCGGCCACGGGGGTACCGAGGCCGAGCGCCAGCATCGCACCGCCGCCCGCCTCGCCGAGGCCCGCGGCGACCGCGTTCCGGTGCCCCGGCAGGAATCCCATGTGCTCCATCCCCGCGGCGGTTCCCGAGAGCCCGCCGCCGCCGAACCAGCCGAACAGCTTCTGCGAACCGTGTGCGACGAGCACCGCCCCGGTACCGGCCCGCAGCGCGAGCAGTCCGAGGTCACGTCGGTTGAAGCAGGTCATCGGAGTCTCCAGATCTGTGGCAACGGATCAGCGGTGACGGCCGCCCGCGAGCCGCGGGAGCGCACCGGCGGCCGGACGTACGTCACCACCACTTTCCTCGCCCCGCCGGGGCCGTCCGCAACGGGGCTGGCCCATCCGGGCGAAGCCGCAGGTCACCCGCGGCACTTCCGGCGCGGGTCCGCCCTCGTAGGCTCATGCCCATGGAAACACCCGCCGATGAGACGGCAGCCCGCGCGGTCCAGGACGAACTGCGTACCCGTGTGGTGCTGGACGAGCCGGGCCCCGATCCGGGCACCGGGCTGATCACCGGCGTCGATGTGGCCTACGACGACGAGCGGGACGTGGTAGCGGCCGCAGCCGTGGTGCTCGACGCCGGGACGCTGGCCGTGGTCGAGGAGGCCACCGCCGTCGGCCGGGTGACGTTTCCGTACGTCCCCGGGCTGCTCGCGTTCCGGGAGATCCCGACCGTGCTGGCCGCCCTCGAAGCGCTCTCCGGCGACCCCGGACTTGTCGTCTGCGACGGGTACGGGCTCGCGCATCCACGGCGGTTCGGCCTCGCCAGCCACCTGGGAGTGCTGACGGGGCTGCCGGTGATCGGTGTGGCGAAGAACCCGTTCACCTTCACGTACGAGCAGCCGGGCCCACGGCGAGGTGCCCAGGCACCGCTGCTGGCCGACGGCGGCGAGGAGGTGGGCAGGGCGCTGCGCACCCAGGACGGCGTCAAGCCGGTCTTCGTTTCGGTGGGACACCGGGTCGGCATCGATAACGCCTGCGCCCACACACTGCGGCTCTCTCCCGGCTACCGGCTACCGGAGTCCACCCGGCGCGCCGACGCGCTCTGCCGGCGGGCGCTGCGCGAGGCAGTGGTCTGACTGGACCCACTGCCCCGCCGGCCGGCTCAGGCCGCGGTTTCCCGTACCAGCGGGAAGTGGCAGGCCACCTGGTGGTGCGCGCCGGCGGGCGTACTGACCGGCGGTTCGGTCTCGGCGCAGATGTCCTTCGCGAGGGGGCAGCGGGTGCGGAACCGGCAGCCGGACGGCGGGTTCGCCGCGGAGGGGGTCTCACCGCCGAGCGGCGCGCGGCCGGCGCCGGCCGTCTCGGGGTCCGGGACGTTGACGGTGTCGAGGAGGCCGCGGGTGTACGGGTGGAGGGGGTTCGCGTACACCTCATCCGCCGGGCCCGACTCGACGAGCTTGCCGAGATACATCACGCCGACCGTGTCGGCCAGGTAGCGGACCACCGCGAGGTCGTGCGAGATGAAGAGGTACGTCAGCTCGCGGTCGCGCTGCAGTTCGCGCATCAGGTTGAGAATCTGGGCCTGGACGGAGACGTCGAGCGCGGAGACCGGCTCGTCGGCGACGATCAGGTCGGGCGAGAGCGTCAGCGCGCGGGCGAGCCCGAGGCGCTGGCGCTGACCGCCGGAGAACTCGTGCGGGTAGCGGTCGACGGCGCCTCGCGGCAGCCCGACGGCGTCCAGGAGTTCACCGACGATGCGGTCCTGCTCGGCGCGGTCGCCGACGCCCTGGATGACGAGCGGTTCGCGCAGGATGGTGCCGATCCGCATGCGCGGGTCCATGGCCGCCGCGGAGTCCTGGAACATCAGCTGGATCCGGCGGCGGTGGGCACGTCGCTGTCCGCGGTCCATGGTGGCGAGGTCCTGGCCCTCGAAGACGATCGATCCCGCCGTGGGGTCCTCAAGTCCGGCGATCATGCGTCCGATGGTGGTCTTGCCGCAGCCGGACTCACCCACCATGCCGAAGGTCTCGCCCTTGCGTACGGTCAGCGAGACACCGCCCACGGCACTGACCGTGCCGCGCTTGCGTGAGAACGGGCCGCCGGTGAGCGGGAAGTCCTTGCGGAGGTCCACCACTTCCAGCAGTGTCGCCCCCTGCGGCACGACAGGTGTGTCCTGCCGCTCTTCGGCGAGTGCTTCCCCGAGACCGGGCTCGCCCTCCTCCGGTACGGGGTGGAAGCAGGCGAACCGGTGGTCGCCGTCGGTCAGCCGCGGCTCGTCGGCACGGCAGACATCGGTGGCGAAGGCGCAGCGTGCGGCGAACCGGCAGCCCTGCTGGGCGGTGGCGAGGTTCGGCGGCAGACCGGGGATGGTGCGCAGTTCCGTCTCGCCCTCGACGGCCTTCTCGGGGAGCGCGGCGAAGAGTGCCTGGGTGTAGCGGTGCCGGGGGCGGGCGAAGAGGTCCCGTACGCCGGAGGTCTCGGCGACCTTGCCCGCGTACATCACGGCGACCCGGTCGACCCGGTTGGCGATGACACCGAGGTCGTGGGTGACCAGGATCATCGCCATGCCCAGGCGCGAGCGCAGTCCGTCGATGAGCTCCAGGATCTGGTGCTGGGTGGTCACGTCGAGGGCGGTGGTGGGCTCGTCGGCGATGAGGAGCTTGGGCTCGCAGACGAGGGCCATGGCGATGGCGACGCGCTGGCGCATACCGCCCGACAGCTGGTGCGGATAGGCCTTCATCCGCTCGGAGGGCTGCGGCATTCCCACCAGGCCGAGCATCTCCTCGGCCCGCTCCCAGGCCTCGCGCTTGCTGATGGGACGGTGCAGCAGGAGGGGTTCGGCGACCTGTGCGCCGATGGTCATGGTGGGGTTGAGCGAGGTCAGCGGGTCCTGGAAGACCATGCCGATGGTGTTGCCCCGGACGTCGCGCAGTACGGGTTCACCGGCCGACGCGAGGTCGTGTCCGTCGAAGAGGACGCTCCCCGATGCGACGGTTCCGCCGGTCGGGAGCAGCCCGAGGACGCTGAGCGCGGTCATCGTCTTGCCGCAGCCGGATTCACCGACGACTCCGAGGGCCTCGCCGGGGGCGAGATCCAGGCTGACGCCGTCGAGGGCGTGGACAGTGCGGTTGCGGGACGCTATGTCGACATGGAGATCGTCGATCCGCAGCAGCGGCTCGGTCATGGGAGTGTCCTCCGGGCAGTGCAGGCAGGAAAGCAGGCGGGGGTGTGGCTACTTCTTCTGGAGCCGTACTTCGAAGGCGTCCCGGAGGCCGTCGCCCACGAAGTTGAACGCGCCGACGACGAGCACGATGGCGATGCCCGGCGGGAAGATCAGCCACCAGTAGCCGTTCTGGGTGTAGGTGATGCCCGATGAGAGCATCGAGCCCCAGTCGGTGGCGGGCGGCGGGATGCTGAGGCCGAGGAACGCCAGGTAGCTGACGTAGAGGATGGCGTCGGCGATCTGGAAGGTGCAGTTGACGATGACGGTGCCGATGGCGTTGGGCACGATGTGCCGGAACACCGCGCGGGCTCCACCGCCGCCCATCATCCGCATGGCCTGGACGTACTCGCGGTCGCGCAGGGAGAGTGCCTCGCCGCGGACCAGCCGGGCCGGTGACAGCCAGGCCACCGCCGCGATGATCACGATGAGCACACTCTTGCTGGGCGTGATGATCGCGGCGACGACCACCAGCAGGAACATCGCGGGGATGGCGAGGGCGGCGTCCGTGACACGCATCATCACGGCGTCGGTCCAGCCGCCGAAGTAACCGGAGACCGCGCCCCAGAGCGTGCCGAAGAGAGTGGCGAGCAGACCGGCGGCGAGGCCGACTTCGAGCGAGGACTGGCCTGCCAGCATCAGCCGGCCGAGCAGGTCGTAGCCGAGGTCGGTGGTACCCAGGATGTGTCCTGGGCTGCCGGGCGCCAGGTTGGCCTGCGCCAGGTCGGTGTGGACCTGGTCGGTGGAGTGGATCAGCGGGCCTATGTAGCAGAACGCGAGCAGCAGCACGAGCACGATCACGCCGGTGAGCGCGAGTTTGTTGCCGGTGAAGACCTGCAGGGTGCGGCGGGCCAGCGAAGGCGTGGCGAGGTCGGCGTCCTCGTGCCCGGGGGCTATGACTGCGGTGCTCATGAGACGCTCCGGATCCGGGGGTCGAGGACGGCGTAGACGATGTCGGTGAGCAGCGATCCGACGACGGTGGCGACGCCCACGACCAGCGTCACTCCGAGCAGTACGGGGAAGTCGGAGCCCTGTGCGGCGTTCCAGAAGAGGAGGCCCATACCGGGGTAGTTGAACATCGCCTCGACGACCAGGGCCCCGCTGAACAGCGTCGGCAGGTACAGGCCGAGGAGGGTGGCGAGCGGGATGAGCGCGTTGCGCATCACGTGCCTGGCGAGGATGCGCCGGCTGGACTGGCCCTTGGCCATCGCGGTACGGACGTACTCCTCGGTGAGGTTGTCCAGCGTCGCGGAGCGCATGTACCGGCTGAACATCGCGATGACGCCGAGCGCCATGGTGACGATGGGCAGCACCATGCCGGAGAACCCGCTGAAGATACTGGACAGCGACTCACCCTGCGGTGCCTCCGACGGGAAGACCGGAATCGTCTGGCAGAAGACGATGATCAGGATGAGACCGAGGAAGAAGACGGGTGTCGCGTAGGCGAGGAAGGCGCCCCCGGTCAGCAGGTAGTCGGTGATCTTCCCGCGGCGCACGGCCTGGAGGAGGCCGAGCGGGATCGCGATGATCACGGCGAGGAGGGTGGAGAGCGCCGTCAGCAGGAGAGTCTTGGGGAGTCGCTGGACGAGCAGGTCCGAGACCGGCTGGTTCAGCTTGTACGACACCCCCAGGTCGCCGGTGAGCAGCCGCTTCAGGTACTCGAAGTACTGGAAGGGCAGCGAACGGTCGTAGCCCTGGGCGTGGTTGAAGTGCTCGATCTGCTGGGCCGTTCCCTTGGGGCCGAGGATGGCTCGGGCCGGCCCGCCGGGCAGCATGTGCAGAAGGACGAAGACGATGACCGACACCAGGAAGAGAACGACCACCGCCTGGAGGAGGCGCTTGAGGAGAAAGCCGGTCACTGGTCGGCCCCCTTCTTGACGTAGTACCAGTCCTGCGGGGCGAGGGTCACGGTGGGGTTCTGGTCGACGCCCCGCAGGTCGTTGCGGATCACCGACACCTGGTAGGCCGGGTTCGGCATCCACATCACGGGGAGCTGCTGGGAGAGGTACTGGCCGTACGCGTGGATGGCGTTCGGGTTGCTGGAGTACTGGACGGCGCGGATGAGCTTGTCGGCCTTCGGGTCCGAGTAGTTGCCGAAGTTGGCGGAGGCGCCCGTCGAGAAGAGCTGCTCACCGCTCGGGTTGAGTGGGTAGTACCAGCTGCCCGCGGTGCCGAAGAACGACATGTCCCAGTCGCAGCCCGGCTGTCCGGCCTTGCAGGGAACGGAGTTGCCGAGTACGGAGTTCAGCGGCTGCTGGCGGACCTTGAGGTCGATGCCGGCCTTGCTCAGCGAGGACTTCAGTTCCTGCATCATGTTGGTGGACTCCGTGGAGCCCGACTGCGAGAGCAGGGTGAGGTTCAGCGGGGCGTTCTTCGCGATGCCGGCGCCGCACTGGTCCGCACCGGTGCCGGGGCGGGTGCAGCGGGCCTGGCCGTCCCGGACGGCCCACCCGTGGCCGGTGAGGAGCGCGCGGGCCGCCTTCACCGAGTACGGGTACTGGTTCTTCTGCATCTCCGGGGTGGTGTACTGCGTCTTCGGCGTGACGGGGACCGGGCCAAGGGTCGGGTCGGCGCTCCCCTGCCAGATGACCTTGCTCATGGACTTCTGGTCGACCAGGTGCTGCATGGCTTGGCGTATGTAGAGCTGACGCATGGCCGGCCCGCCGTGCGAGGAGTTGAAGTTGTAGACGATGTAGGTGGCCGCCCAGCCTTCCCACGGGTCGACTCGGTAGCCGCGGCTCTCGAACTTGCTCTTCTGCGCGAGCACCGACGGGGGTATGTAGCCGTAGTCGACGCCGCCGGAGCGCAGCACGTTGAACTCGGAGTCGGCGGTGGTGAATGGCTTGAGGACCACCTTGTCCAGATGTGCCTTGTCGGGGCCGGTGTACTTCGGGTTGCGGACGAGGGTGACCTGGCCGGTGTTCTGCCACCCGGCGATCTTCCAGGGCCCGTTGACGGTCTGCCAGAGCGGGTCCTTGGGGTAGGAGCCGAGACTCTTGGAGTGGGCGGTCAGCCGGGTGAAGACCGCCTTGGCCCCGGCCGTGGTCCGGTCCCAGTCGCCGACCGCGCCGCCGTCCTTCTTGGCGTCCCAAGCGGCTTGCGGCAGGGCCCGCATGAGGGTGAGCTGGTTGGCGGTGAACCAGTCGGGGTTGTACGAGCGGTTGAGGTGCAGCCGGATCGTGTGGGCGTCGACGGTCTCGAAGCTCTTGACGTTGTCCGGCATGGTGCCGACCGAGTAGCTGCCCCACTCCGCCTTGTCGGCCTTGACCATGTTGAACCAGAACTCGATGTCGCGCGACGTCACCGGCTTGCCGTTGGACCAGGTGATGCCCTTGCGGAGCGGCACAGTGACGGTCTTGTTGCCGTCGCTGTACACCGGCTTCTGCCCCAGCGTGTTGGGGCCGGTGGTGGTGAGTGCACCGTCCTTCTTCACCGCGTCGTAGACGGGCATGAAGAGGAGCGACTGGATGGCGAAGTTGTACGTCGCGCCGTAACCCGGAGCACCGATGGGGAAGATCCAGTTGGGCGTCGCAGCGGGCGGCAGGGCCATCGTGGCGGTGCCGCCCTCGACGGGTGTGCCGCCGGTGGGCCCCATGTCGATCTTCCCGCCGTCCTGCGAGCAGGCCGTGAGGGCCACGACGAGCGCCGCCCCGGTGACCGCTGCGGCGAGCGCGCGACGCCGCGCGGATGAGCGCCTTGGGCGCATGGGTGGGCCTCCATCGGATTCCAGCAGCGAGCCGACGTGAACATCGGCTGGAGAATGTCTGAAAGTTAGGACGGCTGCCGAAACTAAGTCAAGGGTTTGTGTTCGACTTAGGGCATCCTTCCTAGAGCTTTTCTCCCTCTATGTCCCGTATTTCGACGAAGAACTGTTGAAAACTTTCCCGCTACCCCTGGCGAAAGATGCCATCGGATCGCTAACTTTCATCGAGAGGACACAGACTTACTTTGATCGGTCGAAGTAACTCGACGTCATTCAGAGCAATTCGGGGAGCGCGATGACGGGGAGACCAATGACGGACAGCGCATCGAACCAGCAGATCCTGCGCATGGTCACGTCCGGCACGGCCTCTTCACGTGCCGATCTGGTCAGAGAGTTGGGGCTTGCCGCCTCCACCGTCTCGCTCCGGGTGCAGGAACTCGTCGCGGCGGGCCTCCTCACCGAATCGGGCGAAGGCGCGTCCCGCGGCGGCCGGCGCCCCCGGCTCCTGCGGATCCCGCAGCAGGGCGGCGTGGCACTGACCGCCGATCTCGGCTCGCATCACGGCAGGCTGGCCGCCGTCTCCGCGGACGGCACGGTCTCGGACGCCGCCGACCACAGCCACGACCTGACCACAGGCCCGGAACAGGCCGCCGACTGGCTGGTGGAACAGCTGACCGCGCTCGCCGCACGGCAGCGTGCGGCGGGCCGCACCGTACGGAGCGTCGGCATCGCCTTCCCCGGACCCGTCGACGTCCCGGCGGGCCGGGTACTCACCCCCTCGCGGATGCCCGGCTGGCACAACTTTCCGCTCCGTGACGTCCTGGCCGACCGGCTGGGACTACCGGTCGTGGTGGACAACGACGCGACCCTGATGGCCGTCGGCGAGCACCAGTCGGCCAGACCCGAGCTCCAGCACCTCGTCGTCGTCAAGGCGGGCCGCGGCATCGGCTGCGGAGTGATCGCCGCAGGCCGCCCGCACCGCGGGGCCAACGGCTGCGCCGGCGACATCAGCCATGTCCGGGTCGAAGCCGCGGAGGACCGCCCGTGCAGCTGCGGGAACATCGGCTGCCTGGAGACGGTCGCCAGCGGGGCGGCCGTGCTGCGCGAACTCGCCCGCGGGGGCACCCCGGTGGACGGCACGGCAGAACTGCTGCGCCTCGTCACGGACGGGGACCCGCACGCGACCACCCTGGTCCGGGCGGCCGGACGCCACATCGGCACCGTCCTGAGTGTCGTCGTCAACTTCTTCAACCCGCAGGCGGTCGTGATCGGCGGCGCGCTCGCCTCGGCGGAGCCCCTGGTGGCCGCGGTCCGCGGTGTTCTGTACGAACGCTGTCTGCCGATGGCCACGGCGGGCCTCGAAATCACCACCACCGTCTCGGGCCGCGACGCCGGGCTGCTGGGTGCGGGGCTGACGGCCCTGCGTGACAGCCTGCCGCACGCGGAAGCGCCCTGAGCCCGCTCCCGCCGGGCCCCGGCATGCCCCAGGGCCCGGCCCCCGTACCACCACCCCACCCGCAACCCGGAGAGCAGCGCCACATGACCACCGACACCCCCGCCCGCCGTCTGCGCATAGCCATCGGCGGCATCGGCATCGAGTCGTCCACCTTCTGCCCGCACCGCTCCACCGTGGCCGACTTCCGCCAGACCCGCGGGCAGGAACTCCTCGACCGCTACGACTGGACGCAGCCGGCGTCGGACCTCGGTTCGCTCGTCGAGTGGGTGCCGCTGCTCCACGCCACCGCGCTGCCCGGCGGCCCCGTGGAGGCCGAGTCGTATCTGCTGCTCAAGGACGAGCTGGTCTCCCGGATCCGCGCAGCGGGCCCCCTCGACGGCATGGTCTACGACCTGCACGGGGCGATGAGCGTCATCGGACTCACGGACGCCGAGGGCGATCTCACCGAGGCCGTACGTGCCGCGCTGGACTCGGTGGGCACCCCTGAGGACACCGCGTCCGGCCGGCCCATGATGTCAGCGGCGATGGATCTGCACGGCAATGTCTCGCGCCGCTTCGCCGAGCCGATCGAGCTGCTCACCGCCCACCGGCTCGCCCCTCACGAGGACGCCTGGGACACCCGCGAACGCGCGGCCCGCAAGCTCGTCGAACGGCTGCGGCTGCCCGCCGCGGACCGTCGCCCGCACCGCGCCTGGGTCCAGGTGCCCGTCCTGCTCCCCGGTGAGAAGACCAGCACGCGCCTTGAGCCCGCCAAGGGGCTGTACGGCCGTCTCGCGGATATCGAGGCGAAGCCCGGCATCGTGGACGCCGCGATCTGGGTCGGGTACGCCTGGGCCGACGAGCCGCGCTGCAAGGCGGCCATCGTGGTCACCGGTGACGACGCCGCTCTCGCCGAGGCCGAGGCCGGGTCACTGGCCCGTCAGTACTGGGAGGTCCGCCGCGACTTCGAGTTCGTCGGGCCGACCGGCACCGCGGAGGAGTGCATCGCCGCGGCGGTGGCGTCCGAGCGCCGCCCGTTCCTGATCAGCGACTCCGGGGACAATCCGACGGCCGGCGGCGCGGGCGACCTCGCCTACATGCTCGGGAAACTGCTGGAGAACGAGGAGATCGCCTCGGGCCGGGTGAGCGCCGTCCACCCGGGCATCACCGACCCGGCCGCCGTCCGCGCCTGCTTCGATGCGGGGATCGGCGCCACCGTCACCGTCGGTGTCGGCGGCAAGGTCGACACCAGCCAGGGCGGGCCGTGCGAGATCACCGGTACGGTGACCGGCCTGCAGCGCGCGGCCGACAAGACGGACCGGGCAGAGGGCGGCGCGTACGACCGCGGCTGCGACCTCGCGGCGATCACCGTCGGCGGTCTCACGGTCGTCGTCACCGGGCAGCGCAAGCCGTTCCACACGGTCGCGGACTTCACGGGCCCGGCGCAGGGCGGTCTGGGGATCGACCCGCGCACCTTCGACCTGGTGGTCGTCAAGATCGGCTACCTGGAGCCGGAGCTGCACGAGATGGCGGCCGACTGGCTGCTGGCCCTCACGCCCGGCGGCGTCGACCAGAATCTGCTGCGCCTGGGCCACCACCGGGTGGAGCGCCCGCTGTACCCCTTCGACGAGGACGCGTACGAGAGCGAGGGCGGGCCGGATCTGACGCCGGTACTGCTCTGATACGGCTCCGCCCGAGCCGGGCGGACGGACGGAGCGGCCGGGTGCGGCGGACGGCTGGACCGTCCGCCGCACCCGGCCCGCTTCCAGCCCGCCCCCGGGCCGCTTCCGACCGGGCCGCGGCACACCGTACGGTGGCGGACATGACGACAGAAAGCTCAGAACGCTTCGAAGTCCAGCGGGAGATCGCGGCATCCCCCGCCACGGTGTTCGCGCTGCTTTGCGACCCGCAGGGCCAGGTGGCCATCGACAGCTCCGGGATGCTCCAGTCCGCGGAGGGAGAACCGGTCCGCAAGGTGGACGACACCTTCGTCGTGCACATGGACCGGGAGGCGCTGAACGACTTCCCGATGGGCAAGTACGACGTCACGGTCATCATCACCGGGTTCGAGCAGGACGCTCTGATCGAGTGGACCATCTCCGGGACGGTCCAGCCGCCCATCAAGCACCTGTACGGCTACCGCCTCAGCCCCAGCGCGACGGGGACGCTCGTCACCTCTTACTACGACTGGAGCCGGATCGACGAGCGCTACCGGGACAAGGGCGTCTTCCCGGTCATCCCCGAGGCGGGGCTGCGAGCGACCCTGGGCATCCTCGCGCGGACCGTGGAGCAGGCGGGGTAGTACCCCCGGCACGGAGGAAGCGCCCGGCTCCCGGCCGTGGTGTCCTCGCTATGCTGCGACCGCAAGCGCTCGGGCGACCGTTCAAACGAACAGTGCACGGCGGCAGCGGACACCACGCAGGGGGCCCACAGACATGCGGGAGCCGGTCGAACTCAGGCGTCAGCGGATCCTCGGGGTGGTGCAGTCCCGGGGCGCGGTCAAGGTCAGTACGCTCGCCGCGGAGCTGGCCGTCTCGGTGGTCACGGTCCGGCGCGATGTGGAGGAGCTGGCCCGTACGGGGAAACTGCGGCGCGGGCACGGAGTGGCCCGTCCCGCCGGGGAACCGCCCCGGCTCCCGGCGCCGCGGTCCGGTGATCCGGCGGCGGACGGCGGCTCGGTCACGCTCGTCGTACCTGAGCGCCACTCGTACCTCTACGAGATCCTGCACGGCGCGCGGAGCGTGCTGGAGGAGTCCGGGGTACGCATCGCGCTGCATATCGCCCCCGAGTCGCCCGGCGGCGAACGGCCACTGGTGGAGCGGGCGCTGGCCGGGGGCGCGCGCGGGCTGCTGATCGCTCCGCGCTGGCGCAGTCCTGCGTCGGAGGAGGCGGACTACGGCTGGCTCGCGAACGTGCCGGTACCGACCGTGCTGATGGAGCGGCGCCCCAGGGCGGGCAGCGCGCTGCACGCCCTGGACTCGGTCTGCTCCGACCACTGGTACGGGACCTTCCTGGCCGTCGACCACCTGGTGTCGCTGGGCCATCGCCGACTGGTCCTCGCGGCCCGCGACGACAGCCCCACGGCGCGCACCGTCCGGGCGGCATTCGCCGAGATCTCCGCTGCCAGGCCCGAGGTGGACGACTGGTCGACGGCGCTCAGCACGCCGGACGCGGTGCCGGGACCCGGCCCCGGGGAGCCGGACGTTCCGGGCGGGGTCGTATTCAGCGCCGCACCCGCGCCGCACCGGGGAGCCCCCCTCGACCTCGCCGCGCTGCTGCACGAGCGGGGTGCGACCGGAGCGGTCCTGCACGGCGATGTGGACGCGCTGATGCTGGTGGAACGGTTGGCGGAGAGCGGGGTGCGAGTGCCGCAGGACTGCTCGGTGGTGGCGTACGACGATGTGGTGGCCGCACTGGGCAGCACCCCGCTGACCGCGGTGGCACCGCCGAAGGCCGAGATCGGCAGGGCCGCCGCGGAGTTGCTGCTGCACCGGCTGGCCGAGCCCGCCGGGAGTCACGGTCCGGTCCGCAGGACTGAGCTGCTTCCGGCGCTCGAAGTACGCGGATCGACGCGGCATGCCGACCGGAGCGACAGAACGATCGTTTGACCGCTTCACCTTTCTTCTGAGCGATCTCTTGACCCGGCGCGATCAGCCGATCAGGATTCCCCTGTCCCCAACCAGGAGCGCCGTTCCGCCACCGGCCCTCGCCTTCGCACTGCTTCAGCGCTTCCCGCGCTCCGGCTGACCGCGGGTGCCGTCGAAAGGCCGTGTCCAGGGGCTGGTTGACGCTGCTTGCCCAGGCCGCGCCTTCCGCCCCGTACCAGGAGAATGATGCCCAGCACCCCTCCCCGTAGCCGCCCCCGCACCGCACTCGCCATGAGCCCCGACGCCGCGGCCGCCGTACTCGGCCCGGAGTCGCTGACCGCACTCGCCGACGTCTGCGACCTCGCTCCGCTGCCCGTCCTGGACGACTTCACCACCGGCCGGGCGCGTACGACCCTGGCCGATGTGGACCTGCTGGTGACCGGCTGGGGCTGCCCGCCCATCGACGCCGGGGTGCTGGCCGCCGCGCCCCGGCTGCGTGCGGTCGTCCACACGGCGGGCTCGGTCCGCGGTCATGTCACCGAAGCCTGCTGGGAGCGGGGGATCCAGATCTCGTCGGCCGCGGCCGCCAACGCCCTGCCGGTGGCCGAGTACACCGTGGCGATGATCCTGCTGTCCGGCAAGCGCGTCCTGGAGCGCTCCCGTGCCTTCCGGTCCGACCGGCTCCGCGACGACTGGCTCCGCACTTCGCCGGAGATCGGCAACTACGGCCGCACCGTGGGCATCCTGTCCGCATCGCTCATCGGCCGCCGCGTCATCGAGCTGCTTCGCCCCTACGACCTGCGGGTGCTGCTGCACGACCCCTACGTCTCGGATGCCGAGGCGCAGGCACTCGGGGTCCGGCCGGCCGGGCTGGGTGAACTCTTCGCCCACAGCGACGTGGTGAGCGTCCACACTCCGCTGCTCGCGGCGACCCGCGGACTCGTCAGCGGTGAACTGCTCGCCTCCATGCGGCAGGACAGCGTACTGATCAACACCTCGCGCGGGGCCGTCGTCGACCAGGACGCGCTGACCCAGGTCCTCAGGGAGGGCAGGATCCGGGCGATCCTCGATGTCACCGACCCGGAGACCCTGCCGCCGGAACACCCGCTGTGGGACTGCGGCAACGCGCTCATCACCCCGCATCTGGCGGGTTCGCAGGGCAATGAGTGGCGCCGGCTGGCCGATCTGGCGGTCGGTGAGGTCGCCCGGTGGGCCGCGGGTGACGGCTTCGCCCACCCCGTACCGCACGAAAGGCTGGAATTCCTCGCATGACGTCTCCTCGTTCTTCGCACGCACTGCCCTGCGCCGCGCCCCGCCCGCTCGTACTCCCCTCCGAGGAAAGGCTGCTGAGCCCGCACACCGGTTACACCCGTGCGCACTGGGAGGCCGCGGCCGACGGGCTGCTGCAAGCCGCCTGGCAGTGGTCCACGCCCGGCCGCGCCCTGCTCGACCTGCCGGGCAGGCCCTCCGCTTCAGGGGTGCGCTCCGACGGCCTGGAGGGGTACGCGCGCACGTTCCTCGCCGCCGCGTTCCGGGTAGCCGGGGCCGGTGGTGAGGACCCGCACGGCTGGCTCGACCGGTACGCGGACGGGCTCGCGGCGGGCACTCTGACGCCGGGCCGAGACGACACGGAGTCCTGGCCGGTCATCCAGGACCACACCGTGTTCGGTCAGCCGATGGTGGAGTCCGCGTCCGTCGCCATCGGACTGCGGCTGACGCGTCCCTGGCTCTGGGACCGGCTGGACGCCGGGGTACGCGACCGCACCGAGGACTGGCTGCGCGGAGCGCTGCGCCATACACCCGCCCCCAACAACTGGTATCTGTTCCCCTGCACGGTGGCCGCCTTCCTGGAGTCGGTGGGGCGCGGCGACGCCGAGACGGCGCGCGCGAAGGAGCGGGCGCTGGAACTGCTGGACGGCTGGTACCGCGGAGAGGGCTGGTACGCCGACGGCGACGGCAGGGCCTTCGACCACTACAACGGGTGGGCCCTGCACCTCTATCCGGTGCTCGACGCATACCTGTCGGGCGACGCGGAGCTCTCCGCACGGTACGGCGGCCGGCTGAGGGAGCATCTGGAGGGCTTCTCGCTGCTGTTCGGTGCGGACGGTGCGCCCCTCCACTTCGGCCGCTCGCTGACGTACCGCTTCGCTGCGGGCGCGGCGGTCGGGCTGGGAGCGGTCACCGGGCACACCCCGCTGACGCCCGGCACCTCCCGCCGTCTGATCAGCGGCGCGCTCCGGTACTTCCTGGACCGGGGCGCCACCGGCGACGACGGCCTGCTCAGCCTCGGCTGGCACGGCCCGCACGACGCGACACTCCAGCCGTACTCGGGCCCCGCCTCCCCCTACTGGGCTTCCAAGGCCTTCGTCTCCCTGCTGGCTCCGGCCGACCATCCGCTGTGGACGGCGCCGGAGGAGGCCGCACCGAGCGAGGGCCCCGACCGGGTACTCGCGCTTGTGGCGCCCGGACTGCTGGTGCAGTCCACACGCACGGACGGCGTCGTCAGGCTGCACAACCACGGCAGCGATCATCTCCGTCCGCACGAAGGGGAGTCGGGGGCGGCCGACGATCCGCTCTACCACCGGCACGCCTACTCCACGGTGACCGGGCCCACGGCCGGGGAGAACGCACCGGACAACCATCTGGCAGTGGTCCTCTCGGGTGTCCGCAGCTCCCGCCGCGCGTTCCGGCCGCTCGGCGCGGGTCACGGTGACGGCTGGGGCTGGGCCGCTTCCTGGCATCGCCCGGTCTTCGCCTCCGGGGCCCCGATGGTGCCGGGGCTGCGGGTGGAGAGCGTCACGGTGGCCCGCGGCAGGAACGAACTGCGGGTGCACCGGATTCTCGGTGCCCCGGCCGGTGCCCGGCTGGAGCACACGGGCTGGGCCACCGGGCCGGACGACGCGGTGCGGTCCGAGCTGCTCGGGGTGTACGGCTGGCAGACCCGGGACACGGTACGGGCCCCGCAGGGCACGGCGTTCACCCGCTGGGCTGTCGTGCCCCGGCTGGGCGCGGACACGGCGGGTGCGGGTTCGAAGGGCCCGGCCGTCCTGGTGTCGCTGGCGTCTCTCAGCGCTGGACCGGGCGCCACCCCGCTCGCCGCCGTGCTGACCGGGGTGCGTGTGGACGAGGACGGAACCGCGGTGGAAGCCGTCTGGGCCGACGACGGGTCCACGACCCGGGTCGAGTTCGAGCCGATGGCGGTCCACCACGACCGCGGCGGGCACGGTGCGGGGGTGGATGCGGGGGCCTGATGGACGCCCCTGCCAGGGAGGGTTCGCCGGTCGCGCACGGCGTACTCCTGCAAGCGCTCGACGGCCGTGTCGCGGTCGTCCTCACCGATCAGTGGCGAGGGGTCTTCCGGCAAGGAGTTCACCGTTTCACCGTTTCACCCCAGTGCCCGGTCCGCTCGGCGGCAGGCCGGTCAGAGCCGGTGGACGACGCGGGCCAGGAGGGGCAGCGCGGCGGCCAGTTGCTCGCGCTCGTCAGCCGTGAGCTCCTCGTCGATGGCCACGGTCAGCCGCCGCGCGCGTTCCTTCCGGGCGCCGCGCAGACCCTCGGCACCCGCCGCGGTGAGCGACACGACGACCCGGCGGCCATCATCCGGATCCGGGTCGCGGGCCACCAGCCCACGCTCGTGGAGCGCGGTGACGATCGTGCACATGGACTGGGCACGGATGCCTTCCGCCTCGGCCAGCCGGCCGGGTGTCGCCGGGCCCTCGCGGTCGAGCCGCACCAGCACGGACGTCTGCGACAGGGTGAGTTCACCGTCCGGCCGCACCTGTCTCAGCCTGCGCACCAGCGGACCCAGGCAGGCCCGCAGGTCAGCCGCCATCCGCACCGAATCCACCGTGTTCACCATGGTCGACAGCATAAACTGATTAGTTCAGCCTTATGGTATAGCTGTCTCATGAGTGACTCACTAACCGCGGAAACCATCAGGCTCGCAGGTCACAACGGCGACGAGATCGAGGCCTATCTGGCCCGCCCGCAGGGCGGATCCCCGCGCGGTGGCGTCGTGGTCATCCACCACATGCCCGGTTACGACCGGGGCAGCAAGGAGATCGTCCGCAGGTTCGCCGAGCTGGGCTACGACGCGATCTGCCCGAACCTCTTCTTCCGTGACGCTCCCGGCGCGGCTCCTGACGACGCGGCGGCGGCCAACCGCGCCGCCGGCGGGGTGCCGGACGACCGGCTCACCGGTGACGTCGCCGCGGCCGCCACCCATCTGCGCGCGCTGCCCACCTCCAACGGCAGGGCGGGCACGATCGGCTACTGCTCCGGCGGCAGGCAGAGCGTGCTCGCCGCCTGCCGGCTGGACCTCGACGCGGCGGTGGACTGCTACGGCGCGTTCGTCACCGGAACGCCGCCGGAGGGATTCCCGCTGCAGGTACGCAATCTCGTCGACGAACTCCCTCAGCTTCGCGCCCCTCTGCTCGGCCTGTTCGGGGCCGAGGACAGCTTCCCGGGACCCGAGCAGGTAGCCGAGCTGGAGCAGATCCTCACCGACAACGGCAAGGACTTCGAGTTCCACACCTACGAGGGCGCGGGCCACGGGTTCTTCTCCACGGACCGGCCCTCGTACGACGTGGCCGCCGCCAACGACGGCTGGGAGCGGATCGAGACCTTCTTCGCCAAGCACCTGGGGGCCTGAGCATGTGCACCTATACGACGATCAAGGACACGGTGAACGGCAGCGCCAAGGGGCCGAACAGCTCCTGGTTCCATGTGTCCGACGTGACGGTGTACTTCGACCACCCGGTGCACGCGATGGCAGGGCACACGCTCAACATCGACTTCACCGATCCGTCGAAGGGACCGTCGGCCCGCGTCGCGCTGGAGCTGACCGCCGAGTCCGCCCGCGCTCTGGTGGCCGCGGTCCAGGAGGCGCTGGCGGCGGTGCCGCCCGCCCTCACCGCCTGAGGGCGGTGTCCGTGCGGCGTACGGGTAAGGGCCCCTGGTCCGTACGCCGCACGGGCCGTTGGATCCGAATCCTCCGGAGGGCCGGACGAGGAGGCCTGTGGGGCGGAGCCGGGTGAGGCAGATGGCCGCGGCTTCGCCGTAGCGGGTGGCGATGCCGCGCCATCGCGTCAGCCCGGGGGCGCAGCGCCCGACGGTGTCGCGCACCGCGTGTCCGCCTCACTGCCTACGGCAGGGTGATCTGCCCCTGGCCGTCCCAACGGAGTCAGGGGCTCGACTGCCCACCTGGACCAACGAAATGAGAACTGCCGAGTCCGCCGTGCGTACGGTCAGCCGAACGTGAGCTCCGCGCCGCCGAGCGGCGCGAAAAACTGGGCCACGTACTCATCGCCGACCCCGGCCAGCGTGGCGGGCGACCAGTGCGGGTCACGGTCCTTGTCGATGACCTGAGCGCGGATCCCCTCCACGAGATCCGGTGAGGTGAGCGCGGCGCTGGAGACGCGGTACTCCTGCTCCAGCACCCGTTCCAGCGAGCCGAGTTCACGTGCGCGCCGGATCGCGGCCAGCGTGACCTTCAGCGCGGTGGGCGACCTGCTCAGCAGGGTATCGGCGGTCTCCTTGGCCTCGGGAAGGCCGACGGCGAACAGCCGGTCCACGATCTCCTCGACCGTGCGGGCGGCGTAGCAGTGGTCGATCCACTCCCGCCGCGCCGCCAGTTCCCCGGCTGGGGCCTGCGCCGTGTGACGCGGCAGCACCTCTGCCACCGGGTCCCGTGCGAGATCCCCGACGAGAGCGGGCAGGCGGCCGGCCGGCACGTAGTGGTCGGCGAGCCCGCACAGCAGGGCGTCGGCCGCACCGACCGCGGAGCCCGTCAGGGCGAGATGGGTCCCGAGCTCTCCGGGCGCCCGGCCCAGCAGATAGGTCCCGCCGACGTCGGGCACGAAGCCGATGGCGGTCTCCGGCATCGCGACCCTGGAGCGCTCGGTGACGATCCGGACACTGCCGTGCCCCGAGACACCGACCCCGCCACCCATCACGATGCCGTCCATGAGGGCGATGTACGGCTTGGGGTAGCGGGCGATCCGGGCGTTCAGCCGGTATTCGTCGCGCCAGAAGGTGTCCGACGCGGTTCCGCCGGCGCGTACGTCCTCGTAGATCATGCGGATGTCGCCGCCCGCGCAGAGGCCGCGCTCCCCCGCTCCGCTGAGGAGAACGCTCTCGACGGCGGGATCGTGCTCCCAGCGGGTGAGCACCTCGTCGATGCGGTTCACCATCGGACGGGTCAGCGCGTTCAGCGCCCTCGGCCGGTCGAGGGTGAGATGACCGGTCCGCCCGTCGGTGCGCGCCCGCACGCAGTCGTCGCTCATCGCGGGTCCCCTGTCTGTCCTTGCCCGGTGGAGCGCGCACGACCGCGTCGGTTCCTGCCGGATCCGGTGGACCCGGAGGTCCCTGACGATCATCACGATGCCGTACGCGGCCGGAGGGGTGGCGGGCGGGGCCCGGCCCGCCACCCCGGCCGGGGGCTCAGACGCCGGTACCCGCCACCACCTCGCCCCCCACGACCACCAGCTGCGCCGTCGTACCGGGGATGGCCTCCGGGCTGATCCGCAGGATGTCCCTGGACAGGACGGTGAAGTCGGCCAGCTTGCCGACGCTCAGCGAACCGCGTTCGCCCTCAAGGAAGTTGGCGTACGCGGAGCCCATGGTGTAGCCGTGGACGGCCGTCTCCACGTCCACCGTCTCGGCCGGCTGCCAGGGCTCGCCACCGCCGAGCGGCCGACGGGTGACCGCGGTGTAGATGCCGGTCATCGGGTCCATCTCGGCGACGTTCCAGTCGCTGGAGAAGGCCAGCACGGCTCCGGCCTCATGGAGGCTGCGCATGGGCCAGGCCTTGTGCCAGCGGTCCGAGCCGATGTTCTCCGCCCAGTCCTGGCCCGGCCCGGCGATCTCCGGAGCACAGTGCCTCGGCTGCATGCACGCCACGACACCCAGCTCCGCGAAGCGCGCCGTGTCCTGCGGGTCGAGGCACTCGACGTGGACGACCTGGTGCCGGGCGTCCCGTGCCCCGTTGACCGCGGCGGCGTGCTCGACGGCGTCCAGCACAGTGCGGATACCCCGGTCGCCGGTGGCGTGGACGAAGCACTGGAAGCCCCGGGCGTCCAGCTTGGCGAGCAGCTCGGCGAACTCCTCCGCCGGGTAGAACGTGTCGCCCCGGTGCTTCCCGCAGCCCGCGTACGGTTCCAGCAGCGCGGCGGTGCGCGGCTCGACCACGTCGTCGATGTAGAGCTTGAGCGGACCGAGCCGCAGCCGGTCGTCGTCGAACCGGGCGGCGGCCGCGGCGAAGTCGTCCAGGTCCGCGTCAGTGGTGCCGCGCGGGTGGAAGAGTGCCGCGACGAGACGGGAGCGGAGCCGGCCCTCCGTACGGGCGCGAGTGAAGAGCTCCAGGTCGTCGAGGGAGTTCTGCGGTTCGACGACGGTCGTGATGCCGAAGCGGATGGCGTCGTCCAGGCTCTTGACCAGCCGGCCGTACTGGCGGTCGGGAGCGGCCCACGGCACACCCAGCTCGCGCAGCGCCCGGTGGCCTTCGCGGGACAGCCCCCTGACCGCGAAGTCCTTGATGAATCCGGTGGGTTCACCGGTGACCGGGTCGGTCTCGGCCCGTCCGAACGGAAGCGACGTCACCTCCCGGCTGATGCCGAGGCGGCGCAGGGCCGCGGTGTTGAGCCACGCTGTGTGGACGTCGTAGCTGAGGACGAAGGCCGGGGTGTCGCCGGTGACCCGGTCGAGATCGGCCGCGTTCGGCATCCGGCCGTCCGGGATCGCGGAGTAGTCGAAGGCCTCGGCCTCGATCCACTCGGCGCTGGGGTGTTCGGCGCTCCAGGCGGTGATGCGGTGATGGATCTCGGTGAGCGTGCGGGCTCCGGCGAGCTGGACGCAGGCGTCGTCGGAGCCGAGCCGTACGTGGTTGTGCGCGTCGATGAAGCCGGGCAGCACGAGCCTGCCCGCGCCGTCGATGAGCCGGGTGCCCTCCCCCGTCCAGGCCGCCGCCCCGGCGTCCGGGCCGAGCCAGACGATACGGCCGTCGCGGACGGCGAGGGCCTCGGCGGCGGGGAGCAGCGGGTCGACGGTGTGGATACGGGCGTTGTGCAGGACCAGGTCGGCCGGGGCTGTGGTGCGGGTCATGAGGGACGGGCTCCTGGGGTAGTACGGGTGCTGCGAAGTGGTGCGGTGGACGGGACGGATCGGGGCCGGCGCCGGGCGTACGGGCGGGGGTTCAGCAGTCGGCCGGGGCCGTACGGAGGGTGCGGCGGGTCAGCGACCAGTAGACGAGCCCGGAGACGACCGAGCCGAGCAGAGTGAGGTCACCGCCGCCGAGCGGGGCCACCAGCGGCCCGGTCCACAGTGCGGAGTTGCAGGTCAGTGCCGCGAAGGCCATACCGGTGACGAGGGCTGTCATGCCGGCGACGTGGAACCCGCCGCGGTACCAGTACGCCCCGCCGCGTCCCGCGTGCAGGGACCGGGTGTCGTAACGGCAGCGGCGTAGCAGCATGTCGGCGAGGAACACACCGCCCCAGGGCGCGAACACGATGATCAGCAAGGAGAGGAAGCTCAGCAGCGACTCGGTGAAGTCGGCCAGGAACAGCGCGGCGAGCGAGCCGATCGCGGTCACGACGACGCTGACGATGATCGCCCTGGCACGGCTCCAGGGGATGCCGAGCACCTGGAGGTTCAGGCTGGAGGAGTAGAGGGTCAGGATGGAGTTGGTCACCGAACCGCCGAGCACGAGGAGCAGGAAGACCGGCTGGAACCAGCCGGGCAGCAACTTCTCCACCCCGGCCACGGCATCCGTCATATCGGCCTGGGTGGCAGCCGCGACTCCGGCGACACCGAGTGCGACGGAGGAGACGAGGCCGCCGAGCGCGCCGCTCCAGGTGATGGAGCGCAGCGAGGTCGTCCGCGGCAGGTAGCGGGTGTAGTCGGCGGGCATCGGCAGGTAGGAGAAGGGCCCTGCCAGCATGACGACGAAGGCCAGCGTCCAGCCGGAGAACCCGGCACCGCCGCCCGGAGCGGCCCCCGTCCCGGCGCCTGGCAGCAGGAAGACCAGCAGCACGCCGAAGCCGGCGGCCAGCACGTACGCCATCCAGCGCTCGGCGAACTGCACTGTGGCGTGGCCCCACATGGCGACCGCGAAGGTCACCGCGAGAGTGATCACGAGCGCGAGGGCACGGGCGGTGTCCCCGCCACCGCGCCATCCCATGTCGGCGAAGAGCGCTTCGAGGGCGAGGGTGCCGACCACGGTGTTGACGATGGTGTAGCCGATGGAGACGACCCAGTTGAGCAGACCGGCGGGGAAATTCCCGAGGACCCCGAAGGACGCGCGCGAGATGACCAGGGTCGCGGTGCCGGTGCGGATACCGCTCAGCCCGGCGGCGCTGATCACGAAGAAGGTCAGCCCGCCGATCACGACCGTGGCGGTGGCCTGCCAGAACGAGAGGCCGAAGCCGACGGCGAGAGCACCGTTGATGACGTAGGTGAAGGTCAGATTGGAGCCGAACCAGAGCCAGAAGAGGTCCCGGGCACTGCCGTGGCGGTCCTCGTCCGGGATCGGGTCGATGCCGTGCGTCTCGACCCGGAACACCTCGTCACTGGTGACACCGGTTCCTCCGGCGCCCGGTGCCGCGGCTCCCGGCGGGGCGCTGGGCGAGGCATGCCGGTCGGTGGCATCCGTCTGTTGTCGCGCCATACGAGGCCTCCGCTTCCCGCATCCATACTTTGAATGCCGTTCTAAGAGTTAGAACGGCATTCAAGATGCGGTCTACACCCTGGGCACGTCAAGACCTCCGGTCGAATCGGTCGGCGATAGGCTCGGGCGGATCCGGAGCGGACCATCGTGAGCGGGGCGTAAGTGGCACATCGCAAGGACGGGCAGATCGCGCGGGACCGGATGCTCGAAGAGGCCATGACGGCCATCGCGGAGAACGGGCTCGCCGCGCTCACCATGTCCGCGCTCGCCGAACGGCTGGGCACCAGTGGCGGCCACATCCTGTACTACTTCGGCAGCAAGGACAGACTGCTGCTCGAGGCGCTGCGCTGGAGCGAGGCGGCACTCACCGATGAGCGCAGGGCCCTGCTCGCGGGGCGGGCGGGGCCGGCCCGCCGCCTGGACCGCTTCCTGCAGCTCTACCTGCCCGAGGGCCCCCGCGACCCGCGCTGGATGCTCTGGATCGAACTGTGGGCACGTGCCGGATCGAACGAGCCGCTGCGCGCCGCTCAGGAGGAGCTGGACCGCGGCTGGCAGCAGGACCTGGAAGCGGTGCTGACCAAGGGCGCGGCCCAGCACTGCTTCAGCGTCGACGACGCGCCGGGCCGTGCCTGCGAACTCCTGGCGCTTCTCGACGGATTGAGCACCCGCGTGGCCCTGGGCCAGCGGGGCGCGGACCGCCGGGCGGCCCTCGCGTCGGCCCGCTCGGCGGCGGCGCGGCTCCTCGGCACCGCAGAGAGCTGAGCCGACCGCCCACCGGTCGGGCCCGGCGGCGGCGCCGGTGACGGCTACCGCCTTCAGGCCGGTTCGAGCACGATCCAGGTCCTGCCCGGATGCAGTGGCATCGCCCTGCCGTTGTACGTGTACGTCGTGCGGGCATCCGCCGTGGGCCTGCTCCAGCGCACACCGTACGAACGCCCGTCGCGGAGCACCACGCCGGAGCCCGCCCCGACCGTCCGGGAGAACGGGACGAAACCTGTGCGGCTGCGGAAGCGGGACTCCTTCACCTGAACGCGCTGGACGATCACGCTGTCCGCGGTCCAGGGCGTATGCGAACCGTCCATGGCGACGCGGTAGCGCGGCGCTTCCCAGGTGAAGGTGAACCGGGCGGCGGGCATCGAGGCCGAGGTGACCGCTGCCGGACTGCCACCGGCCGGCATCTTCGCCGCGAAGCGCAGCCCGATGTCCCTGGCCGCCCCGGCGCCGTCGCTGAGCCCTTTCGTGTGCACGTACTCGTTGTGCGGAGCCGGCCGGCCGGGGCTGCGGAAGAAGGCTCCGGTGCCGGTCCTGCTCACGATGTCCGAGCTCCTGAGCACGGGCAGCAGCTTGCTCTGGGCGCCGGAGAAGGCGAGTGCGGGCCTGTCGTACCCGGCCAGCAACTGCAGATCTGTCTCCCGGGCGCTCCGGACGGGGCCCACCGTGGCGGGCAGATGGCCGCTGTCGAAAACGGCCATGAGCCGGGAGAGCCCGCCCTCGACCTCGATGGCGTACACGAGGTCCGCGTCATCGAGTCCGGTCTGCGGCCGGGCCGCGGACACGTTGTCCACCTTCACGGCGAGCACCCGCCCGGCAGCCCCCTCCTCCCCGGTGAGGACGGACCGGGATGCCCCACCGTGCCGGCCCTGCCCCGAGCAGCCCACGGCGAGACCCACGACCAGAGCCACCGCCGCGCCCGCGCGGAGTGCCTTCGCTCCGTCCACCTGTGCTCCTCACGTCCGTACCGGCCACAGCCCCGGACCGTGGACCGGGCACTACCGTCATATCCGTCATATCATCTGTCAGGGCGTCAGTAAGGCAAAGGCCTCCCGTCGCGGAGCGCCGTCCGTCGTGGACCGCTCCCGGCCAGGAGGCCTTCGTATCTCAGGCGCGTCTCAAGTCCGCGCCACCGGTCAGAAGTTGAAGACCGAGCTCTCGGAGAGGGCCGCGCCCATCTGGCAGGCGTTGCCGTAGGTGGCCCGCCAGGAGATCCGACGGCCCTGCCACACACCGTCCGCGGTGACCGTCACAGGAGCCCAGAGGAACGAACACTGCCGGTCGGCGGGGTCGGCGGGAGCGGCAGACAGGAGCCCCAGGTCGCCTCCGACCGCCTTGAGTTCGGCGCAGGCGGCCTCACTGGCCGGGTGTGTTCCCTGCGGCCGGGGTGCACAGGTCAGCGTCACAGCACGGACGACCGTGGACGCCGCCTCGTCTCCGCGGCCGATGGTGAGCACCAGGGCCGAGGGCGCGTAGATGCTCGTCGGCGCGGCGTGCGCCGTCCCGGCGATGCCTGTCACGCAGGCCGCCGCCGCCAGTGCCGCCGCGCCGAGGGTTCTGAGACTGTGCCGCATTTCGACTCTCCTGTCGAAGGGGGGATTGATTGCGGACAGGAGTCTGGTCGCTGCGGAGAGTTGCTGCACCTTGTTGATCGATTTTCGGACGCACGTGTCCGCTCAACGCAACAGAAGGATCGATTCGGGCAGTTCAAAGGGGCCGGAGAGGCCGGGAGCACCGTGTCCAACATATGGACAAACTGAATTGGTCTCATCATAAACTGCACGCTGACCTGCATCGATCTGATTCTGGTTCGTTTTTCAAGCTCACACTTTCGGCGCGAAACATGCGCGTTTCCGGGGTGCTGTGCCCCGTAGACCCATCGGTCACTCCCCGAGCAGCAGTGCGCAGAAGCGGTCAGCCCACCGTCAGAATCGCGTTGCCGCGTACCTGCCGGTCGCGGAGTTCGGCGATGACGTCACCCGTGCGCGACCAGTCGCGGACGGTGCCGATCTCCGGATGCAGCCGCCCGGCGGACACCAGCCGGACGAGCGCGGCCAGATCCTCGGCGTACGTCGTGTCGGACGAGGTGTAGTCGAAATGCGCGATCCTCGCCTGGAGGGGCCCCTTGAAGAAGTCGAAGAAGTCGAGCGTCACCGGTACCCGGGAGGCCTGGCCGAACCACACGAGCAGCGCCCCCGGGGCGAGTCGGGACAGCGCGGCCGGCAGCGAGGACCCGCCGACGGATTCCAGCGCCACGTCGAACGGCCCCTGCGCCTCGTCGACGGAGGTCACCAGTTCCACTGCCCCGAGTTCCAGCAGCCGTGCACCACGCTCGGCTGTCGCGCTGACGGCGGTCACCGCCGCGCCACAGGACGCGGCGAGCTCCGTCACATAGTGGCCCACTCCCCCGCTCGCCCCGGTCAGCAGAACCCGCCTGCCCGCGACGGGGCCCGCCGCGCGCAGGAGGCGCAGTGCGGTGATTCCGGCGAGCGGGAGTGCCGCGGCGGTCACCGCGTCGATGGAGTCCGGGAGTTCGGCGACGTGTGCTGTGGGCACGGCGACCCGCTCGGCCCAGCCGTAGGCGGGCGGATGGGCGACCACTCGGGCACCCGCTCCGGGCCCCGTCCCGTCCGCGGCTGCCCGTATCACCGTTCCGGCTACGTCCTTGCCCGGTCTCCACCCCGGCCAGCGGCGGTCGAGCTGCCCGTCGAGCTGGAACGTCTCGCCGCGGTTGACGGAGTACGCCTCGACAGCCAGGACCAGTTCACCGTCGTGGGGCTCGGGTTCGGAGACCTCACCCAGCACGACGGGAGCTCCGTCGCCGATGGAGCCGGCGGTCGACGACACGGGCAGTACGGCCTTCATGGCGGTGAATCCCTTCGGGTGGAACAGTCAGTGGCAGGTGTGTGGGGTGCGGGTTCAGGCGAAGACGACGTTGTGGGCGTGCAGGGTGTCGAAGTACTCGCGCACACTCGCGATGCGTCCGTCACGGATGGTGAAGACTGCCAGGCAGTGCTGGTCGTAGCGCCCGCCGCTCTTGGCCAGCCCCCGGGTGTTCCACTCCGCGAGCACCCGCTCTCCGTCACCGATGAGTCCTTCGAACTCCATCTCCAGCGACTCAGGAACCATCCGGTCCACCATCGCGGGGACGAAAACACCGAGGATCTCGCCGGGGCCCGTCCAGGTACCCGACAGCGGCAGCTCGCCTGCGAGCGTCCACGTCGCGTCGGCTGCGAAGAAGCCGTGCAGGGCGGCGAAATCACCCTCGGTCAGAGCCCGCATGTAGTCGAGGACGACGGCCTTGCTCCGGTCGGTGAGGGTGGTGGTGGGGTGCGTGCCGGTGCTCATGTCCGCGTTCCGTTCCGTGTGGTTCGTGCTGTGTCTCTCCCGATGTCCGGACTCTAGGAAGAGGAGCTGTTCCAAGGGAAAGACCTGTCTTCGATCAGCTCAGACCCGACCGGCATCACCGCAGCTCAGCAGAGGCCGTACGCTGCGGGGCATGTCTGAACTGCGCCGTCTGCGCTACTTCCTCGCGGTGGCCGCCGAGCGGAACTTCACCAGGGCGGCCGAGCGCGTGCACATAGCCCAGCCGGCCCTGAGCCGCCAGATCCGTCAGCTGGAGCAGGAGCTGGGTGTGGAGCTCCTCTCGCGCACCACCCACTCGGTGGAGCTCACCGAGGCCGGCAGGCTGCTCATGGACCGAGGGGCGGCGCTGTGCGACGAGGCCGACCGGCTGTGGCGCGACGTGCGTGGTTTCTCCGACGGCGCGTGCGGCTCACTGGCCTTCGGGTACAGCACGAGCACCAGCTACGAGACAGCTCCGGCCCTGCTGGCCGCACTTGCCGCCGAGCACCCCGGAATCACCGCGGCCACCCGGATGCTGTCCACGGCGGAGATACTCACGGGCGTCGCGGACGGCACCCTCGACGCCGGACTGCTGCGCTGCCCGCCGCCCACGCCGGAGTTGGTGCGCACACTCCTGAGGCTGGAACCCCAGGGGGTCCTCATGCCCGCCGGGCACCCACTCGCAGCCGCCGGCCGGGTACAGACGGAACTCCTGGCGGACGAGACCGTCCTGATCCATCCCAGAGAGGCCAACCCAGGCCACTACGACGCGATCACGGGCATCTTCACGCGAGCCGGGGTCACCCCCCGGCTCCTGCTCCGCACCATCACCTTCGACGCCGCGCACACCCTCGTGACGGACGGCACCGCGATCTCGGTCACCGGTGCGTCATCGGCGTCCGGACTGCCGGCCGGGGTGGTCTGGCGGCCGCTGGATCCCGTCGCGACCGTGGAGATCCATCTCCTGACGCGTGGGCGCACAGGCCGGCCCGCGGTCACGCGGCTGCTGCGTACCGCCACTGGCACGGCACGCGCCAGGAACTGGCTCAGCTCCCCCGACACGGCTTGATGCCCAGCCGTGCCGGGGCGACGTGCACGCTATGCCGACGGGCCCTGACACCGTGCCTGGCCCCGTCCAGGGGACCGGGTGCGAGGCGGCGTCCGCACGAAGCGGATCAGCAGGGTGCGGCTCATGACCCCTGGGCTCCCCCGATCTCCTTCAGCCGGTCCATGTACGCCGGGTCGATCCGGCCGTCCGTACCGGGCCCGACATCGAGCAGGTAGAGAGCGTTCCCCGACACGGCCTTGCGGAGATTGCCGACGATGTCCGTGGCGGCGCGCGGCTGTCCCGTCCCGCTCGTACGGAACCAGGTCGAGTTGGCGTCCAGGGTGTCACTGGCGTCCGTGGGCCGCGGGTTGGTGGCCGGCGGCATGCCCTGGACGGGGACCTCGTAGACGATGACGTCGGTCGTGTTCAGCGTCCCGAGGTGGTCGTTGTTGGCCACCACGGTGCCGGGCGACAGGTCATGGATGTGATCGCGCACCGGCTGGTAGGGGATCTTCGAGTACGGGACCTGCCAGCCCCACCCGTCGAACCACAGATAGTCGATCTTCCCGTACTTCGTGAGGAGTTCGGTGAGCTCCTTCTGCACGAGGTCGAGCGTCTCGCCGTTGTGCCGGTCCCAGATGGAGAAGTAGATACCGACCTTCAGACCGTTCGCGTGCATCGCGTCGACGTACTGGCGCAGCACGTCCCCCTTGCCCCCCTGGTACGGGCTGGCGGCGACGCTGTACGCGGACTGCGCGGTCGGCCAGAGAGCGAACCCGTCGTGGTGCTTGACGGTGAGCACGCCGAACGTCATTCCGGCTGACTTCATCCCCTTGGCCCACTGGTCCGGGTCCACCTGGGGCGGGTCGAACCGTGCGGCCGGGGTGTTGGGATCGGCCCATTGGGAGTCGGTGTACGTCCCCATCCCGTAGTGCAGGAACATGCCGAACTTGTTCTGCTTCACCCATGACTGGGCCTCGGCGGACGGCGCGATCATCTCCTGGCCGAAGGCCTGGACCTCGGCGAGCGAGAGGTAACCGGTACCCGCCAGCTGCACTCTGATGTAACGGGCGGACCCGGCCAGGTCCACGGTCGCGGACGGCCCGTCCAGAGCGGTGACGTGCTGGGCCCGTACGCCCGGCGCGTTGCGGGCTTCGTCCAGGCCGTCAGCGGTGATCGGACTGTCCGACGCCAGGACCCAGAAGTCGGAGAGGCGCTCGGCACAGCAGTCGGTGCGGTTCCACACCACCACCTTCTCCAGGTCTTTGGACGCCCCCAAGTCGGCCTGCCACCAGGGCTGGTGCTCCTCGGCGGTGTGGGTGACGGAGGAACCCGAGAACGCCCCGTCGTGGGTGAGGTCGACCGCCCGGTCCGCGGTCGCTCCGTAGGCGGTGCTGCTCTGTGCCGCGGCAGCTCCGAAGGCGAGGTCTCGCGGCTCGGCTCCTGAGGCAGCCGCGGCTCCCGGCGCGGGGCTGCGTCCCCCTTCGGACGGGAGCGGTCCGGCAGCCGCCTGGGTCGACAGTGACCCAAGCATGACAAGTGCGACGGACAGCAGGAGCATTACAGGCTTACGTCCCATCGATTCCTCCCGGCGGGTTTCCTAGGTTTCCTATACGATTTGAAGCGGACATCACGGGCAGCGCCCCAGTAGGCCGTGGACAATCGGGCGGATGGGGCGAGCGCGATGCCTGTATTCCATGCGAACCGGCCAGCTGTGTGGCATGGGTGGGCGATAGCGCAGGGCGAGTCCGAGGCGTAACCGTGGAACGCCCCACCCCGCCCTCCGTAAGAGCGAGTACCAGATCCTATATTGTTTTCAGGAACCTTGCCCTCACTTATGAACGCCGTCAAGACCGGCGACCGAACCGGTCGACCGGCAGACACACCGTCAAAGGGGCAGGTGTGCACACCACTTGAGACCGGTTCGGCGCCGCTGAAGTGCGCGCTGCGGCGAGCCCGATGAGCGCACCGCCTCCTGTCATCATGGACAGAATCCGCGGATCATGTTGGATCTGCGACCAAGAACGAGCCGGTCACACCGCACAACGGCGCCTTGGGGAGATCGGGAAAACCCGGAGCAGATCGATTCGCGGCCCGCCACCGGGCCGACTGGATTCCTCACCTGCGGTGCGGAGCCGCCTCGCAGGCGGTGCGGAGCCGCCTCGGCGTTACAGCGACTGTGCCGGACACGGAAAAGGCGGTACCGGAGTATTCCGATACCGCCTGCGACCTGTGAAAACACAAGTCGGGACGACAGGATTTGAACCTGCGACCCCTTGACCCCCAGTCAAGTGCGCTACCAAGCTGCGCCACGTCCCGATGCCCGTCCGACCTGGGGTTTCCCCCCGCCTGACCTGCATGAGAACCATACCGCACTCCGGGGACCGGACCGACTCCGCCATGACGGAGGGCAACCGGGCGACAATCAGCGGATGAACGTGAGGAAAGACAGCGAGGACGGCGGCATCCGAGACCGTGACACGGAGGGGCGGGCTCGCAACGCCCGCCCCAGGGACGGGCTCGGGCGGCCACTGCCGTACGGGACCGAGGGTGTGGAGCGGCAGCCCGAGGGCGTGGTGCGCACCCCGGCCGAGACGGTGCGGGAGGCACAGCGGCTGCTCGACGCCGGGATGCCCTTCCACGCGCATGAGGTCTTCGAGGATGCCTGGAAGTCCGGGCCCGACGCGGAGCGCACACTCTGGCGAGGTCTGGCCCAGCTGGCCGTGGGGCTGACACACGCGGCCCGTGGCAACACCGCGGGCGGGGCGCGTCTGCTGCTCAGGGGCTCGGGTGAACTCGCCGCCTACCCGGAGCCCGTGCCGTACGGAATCGACATCGACGGGTTGACGGCCTGGGCGGAACGGCTCGCGGGCGGGCTCCGGGGCCCGGTCGACGCGGGAGCGTCAGCCCCGCGCCTGACCGTCGCCTGACCGGTCCCCCCACGTGGTGCGGCAGAACGGCTCGCGCGCCCGGCCTGACTGCGTGGCGGGTGCCGGCCGTCGCCGTCCGGGAGCCGCGCCGATGCGTCAGACTCGCCGGGTGAGAAAGATCTATGTGATCGGCATCGGTGCCGGAAACCCGGACCATCTGACGATTCAAGCGGTCAAAGCCCTCAACAGGACGGATGTCTTCTTCCTTCTCGACAAGGGAGCGGAGAAGTCCGATCTGATCCGGCTGCGCCACGAGATCCTGCAGGAGCACATCACGCACGGGCGCGGTTACCGCCTCGTCGAGGCGCGGGATCCCGGCCGGGACCGTGAGGCCGGGAACTCCGGGTACGCGGCGGCCGTCGACGACTGGCGCCGTGCCCGCGCCGGCATCTACGAACGCATGATCGCTGAGGACCTGGGCGAGGACGAGTGCGGCGCCTTCCTGGTGTGGGGAGATCCGGCCCTGTACGACTCCACGCTCGGCATTCTCGGAGAGGTTCTGCGGCGGGGCTCGGTCAGCTTCGATCACGAGGTGATTCCTGGCATCAGCAGTGTGTCGGCGCTGGCGGCCGGACACCGCACGGGGCTGAACCGGGTCGGGCGGCCCGTACAGATCACGACCGGCCGGCGGCTCGCCGACGGCTGGCCCGACGGCGTGGACGATGTCGTCGTCATGCTGGACGCCCACCAGGCCTTCCGCCACCACATGGACGAAGATCCGCTGATCCACTGGGGTGCCTGTCTGGGCACCGACGACGAGATGCTGGTATCCGGGCGGCTCTCCGAGGTCGCGGGGCGTATCGACGAGCTGCGATCGGCGGCGCGGGCCCGAAAGGGCTGGATCATGGACACCTACCTGCTGCGCAGGGACTGACAGGCGGCGAACGGGGGCCGGGCGCGGATCCGGGCAGTGACGCATCCCATTATGCAACTTGTTGCACAACCGGATGCGGCTGGTCTAGAAAGAGCTGACCACCACTGCGCACCGGAGGCGCCGGATGAGCCCGTACCCCCACCTGTTGAGCCCTCTCGACCTCGGCTTCACCACGCTGCCCAACCGCGTCGTGATGGGATCGATGCACCTCGGCCTCGAAGAGGCACCCGACGGCTTCGAGCGGATGGCCGAGTTCTACGCGGCCCGCGCACGCGCCGGTGCCGGGCTCATTGTTACGGGCGGGATCTCCCCCAACGAGCAGGGCAGGCCCCTCGACGGCGGTGCCAAGCTGACCACCGCGGAAGAGGCCGGACAGCACGCAGCCGTGACCGCGGCGGTCCACCGGGCGGGCGGCCGGATCGCCATGCAGATCCTGCACTTCGGCCGGTACGCCTATCACCCGGGCCTGGTGGCGCCGAGCGCGATCCAGGCACCCATCAGCCCCTTCACCCCGCACGCCCTCACCGACGTCGAGGTCGAACAGACCATCGATGACTTCGTCCGGGCGGCCGAGCTGGCACAGGGCGCCGGGTACGACGGCGTCGAGATCATGGGGTCCGAGGGCTATCTGATCAACGAGTTCATCGCGGCGGGGACCAATCACCGCGAGGACCGCTGGGGCGGATCCTACGAGAACCGCGTCCGCTTCCCCCTGGAGATCGTCCGCCGGGTCCGCGAGCGGGTGGGTTCCGACTTCATCCTCGTCTACCGGCTCTCGATGCTGGACCTGGTCCCCGGCGGCTCCTCGCAGGCCGAGGTGGTCTCTCTCGCCCGGCAGATCGAGGCGGCGGGCGCGACGATCATCAACACCGGCATCGGCTGGCACGAGGCCCGGATCCCGACCATCGTGACCTCGGTGCCACGCGGGGCGTACACCTGGGTGACGAAGAAGGTGACGAGCGCGGTGAGCATCCCCGTGGTGACCAGCAACCGCATCAACACCCCCGAAATCGCTGAGGAGTTGCTGGCGAGTGGCAGCGCGGACATGGTGTCGCTGGCCCGCCCCTTCCTCGCCGATCCGGAGTTCGTCGAGAAGGCCGCACAGGGGCGCGCCGACACCATCAACACCTGCATCGGCTGCAACCAGGCCTGTCTCGACCACACCTTCAGCGGCCTGATCACGTCCTGTCTGGTCAACCCCCGGGCCTGCCGCGAGACCGAGCTGGTCCTGTCGCCGACCCGGCGCCGCAAGCGCATCGGTGTCGTCGGCGCCGGCCCTGCCGGGCTGGCCTTCGCCGTATCGGCCGCCGAACGCGGCCACGCGGTGACCCTCTTCGACGGGGCGGACGAGATCGGCGGGCAGCTGAACGTGGCGCGGCGGATACCGGGCAAGGAGGAGTTCGACGAGACGCTGCGCTACTTCCGGGTCCAGCTCGAACTGCGCGGCGTCGATGTCCGGCTGAAGACCCTGGCCACAGCGGAGTCGCTCACGGCGGAGGGCTTCGACGAGATCGTGCTGGCCACCGGCGTCGTCCCCCGTACCCCGCAGATCCCCGGCCTCGACCACCCCAGCGTCGTCACCTATCTCGACGTACTGCGCGACGGTGCGGCGGTGGGAGAGCGGGTCGCGATCATCGGGGCCGGCGGCATCGGCTTCGACGTGGCGGAGTTCCTCACCGACAGCGGCGAATCGGCGAGTCAGGACCCGGCGGTCTTCTTCCGGCAGTGGGGTGTCGACACCGAGCACCGCACACCTGGCGGACTGCGCGCGCCGGTCCGGCCGGCCTCACCACGGACCGTGCATCTGCTTCAGCGCAAGACCGGCAAGGTCGGCGCGGGGCTCGGGAAGACGACGGGCTGGATCCACCGCGCCGAGCTCAAGCACCGCGGAGTCACCACGGTCGCCGGAGCGGCGTACGACCGGATCGACGATCAGGGCCTGCATGTCACGGTGGACGGCACCGCGCAGCTGATCGAGGTCGACACGATCGTGCTGTGCACCGGCCAGGAACCCCGACGGGAGCTGTACGAGTCGCTGCTGGCCGCGGGCCACCCCGTCCACGTGATCGGCGGCGCCGACGTGGCGTCCGAGCTGGACGCCAAGCGGGCCGTACGCCAGGGGACCGAACTGGCTGCGACACTCTGAGCCACCGAACCGGATCAGCCTCCGGCCGGAGCTCCTTAGGATGCCCGCATGTCCCTTCCGCACGCGATCCTCACCGCCCTGCTCGAAAAGCCGTCGTCGGGGCTGGGGCTGACCCGCAGGTTCGACAAGTCGATCGGTTATTTCTGGTCGGCGACGCATCAGCAGATCTACCGCGAACTGGCGAAGCTGGAGCAGTCCGGCTTCATCCGGCCGCTGCCCCAGCAGCCCTCGCGGGGCCGGAAGCGGGAGTACGAGGTGCTGCCGGCGGGCCGTGCCGAACTGACGGACTGGGTGGGCAGGACGGAGGACCCCAGGGCGGTACGCGACCCCCTGCTGCTGCGGATGCGGGCAGCGGCAGTGGTGGGGACGCAGGACCTCGGCGCCGAGCTGGAGCGCCATCTCCACCTGCACCGGGATCAGTTGGTGAAGTACCTGTCCATCGAGGAACGTGACTTCTCGTCCCCGGATCTGTCGGCGGAGAGCCGTCTTCAGCATCTGGTGCTCCGGGCCGGTATCGATCTGGAGAGGTACTGGATCGCCTGGATCACCGAAGCGCTCCGGGAGTTCCCGGAGCGCTGACCACCAGGGCGGAGCCGGTTTCATGTGATTTTCACGCAGCGGCGCTACGGTGGCGGCTGTGACCCAGATGAGCCCGCCCGGCTGGCACAAAGACCCCGGGTATACAGGAATAGGCCCTGCCCAGGAACGCTGGTGGGACGGCGCCCAGTGGACCGATCAGCTCCGCGCGGCGCCTGCGGACACCCGGCGCCGCCGGGCCCGGATCGGCGCGGCGGTCACGGCCGCCGTGGTGGTCCTGGCCGCCGTCGGAGGCGGCATCTACCTGCTGACGGACGGGCCGGACTCCGGCCACGCGCCGGACGCGGCGACCGCACCGTCCAAAGCGCCGTCAGGCGCCCCGGAGCGCCCCGGCATGCCGGACGGCAGCGGCGGCAGCAGCGAAGGAGACGGCGGCGACGGGGGCAGTGGCAACGGCGGCGAGCAGGACCCCGGGCAGCAGCAGCCACCGCAGACCGAGGACGGCTACGCCACCGACGCGGCCAGCGGTATCAGCATTCCCGTGCCGAAGGGCTGGACCGGCGAGTCCGGAACCGTCGGCGCCGGCGTGACCATCGGCAAGTACACCTGTCCCAGCGGCTCCGGCACGGGCGGCAAGGCGGCAAAGTGTGTGCGCGGCGGGGTGTTCTCCGAGCCCGCGGTCGCCCTGAAGATCTCGGCGACGAACGCGAGGGCGGCGGCGGAGAAGGACATCGCAGGCAACGCCAAGGAGTCCTACGGGGACACCTCGTCGGGCATCACATCGCACAAGCTGCTGAAGTCCGCCGCCGTCACCGTCGCCGGCCAGAAGGGCTACCTGGTGCGCTGGAAGGTGGTGACGAAGAAGGGCGACGACGGGTACGTGCAGTCGCTGGCCTTCCCGTCCCCCCAGGCGGAGGGCATGCTGATCGTCGTCCGCTCCGGCTTCGACATCAACGCCAAGGCCCCCGCGCTCTCCGTCATGGACGACATCACCAAGGGCATCAAGGCGGCGTCCACTTCGGGAACCGGGTCGGGCGAGGGCGCCTGACCCGGTGACCGACCGGGCCCCGGACGGCGGCCGCGCCGCGGTGTCAGGGCAGCACGAGCCAGTCTGCGGCGACAGCCGCCACCAGCCCGATGCCGAGCAGCCAGGTCGCGATCCTGGTGCGGCCGCTGCGGCTGAGCTCGATGACCACACCGCAGAGGATCAGCGCCATCCCGTAGTCGGCGACGACCAGCAGGGACGACCTGCTGGTGATCCGCTCGGCGAGCACCAGCGCGACCGCCGCCATCATGACGGATGCCACCGCTATCCGTATCCGCCGGGCCTGACGAGGCGTCAGGCCTGGTTTCCCGGGCTCGGTCAGGTCCGCTTCCACGGCTTCGCTCTGGTCAGGAGTGCTCATGAGCCGGAATCGTAACGGAGGGCGCGCGGTCCGCGACGCCCCAGTCCGGTCCGATCCGGACGGCGGGCCCCGGTGTACGGGGGCCGACCGCGGCGTTCCCACCCGTGCGGGTCTCCCGGCGCGCGCCGGGAGATACTGTCCGGGCTGTGTTCACGGAGGCGCCGGTCTCCACTCCCCCGTATCGAGGTGGCCCGACGCCATGACCCTGCGCTACTCCCGAGAGAACGGCCTGCTCGTTCTGGAATCGGACCGGCTGGTCCTGCGTGAGCAGTCGCCCGCTGCCGCCGCCGTACTCGCCGAGGGCGGCACGGCCGGGCTCGACTGGCTGGACGGGACGCCGGGCAGCGGCACACAGATCGCCGGGAAGATGGTGTCGATGGCTGCCGAAGCCGGTGCGCATCTGCCCGGCTGGGGGCTCTTCGCGATCCAGCGCGCCACGGACGGCACGACACTGGGCGGCATCGGATTCCACGGGCCGCCGTCGGACGGCGCGGTGGAGATCGGCTACGACCTGACGGAGTCGGCGCGGGGCGCGGGCTGGGCGACGGACGCGGTGACCGCGCTCTGCCGGTGGACCCTGGGACTGCCCGCTGTGCGGACAGTTCTGGCCACCACGGACCCGGGCAACCTCCCCTCCCAGCAGGTACTGCACCGGGCCGGGTTCTCCCGCATCGCCGATCTGGACGGACTGTGGGCGTACGAGCTGACCGCCGGGTGATCCGGGGCCACCGCTGGGATCCGGCCGGGCTCCTGTCACTCAAATCCATTGTGGGAGCGCTCCCGCAACCTGCATAGTGGCTCTCGTGACCTCTCAGGCCTTCGTTCGCCCCTACCGCCCCGGTGATCTGCCCGCGCTCTCCGGAGTCTGCATTCGGACCGGTGAAGAAGGCGGGGACGCACGGCACTTGTACACCGATCACGATCTGCTGCCCAGTGTCTTCGCCGTCCCCTACGCGATGCTCGAACCCGGCCTGGTCTTCGTCGTCGACGACGGCAGCGGTCTGGCCGTCGGTTATGTTCTCGGCACCGCGGACACCGCACGGTTCGTCGAGCGCTTCCGCGAGGAGTGGCTGCCCGGCGTCACGGAGCGCTATCCGGACCCGGCCGGACCGCTGCGGACGCCGGCCGATCAGATGGCCGCGCTCCTGCACCGCCCCGAGCGCATGCTGCTGCCCGAACTGGCCGCCTACCCGGCCCATCTGCACATCGACCTGCTGCCGGGCCATCAGCGTGCGGGGTTCGGGCGCGCGCTGATGACACGGTTCCTCGGCGCCCTCGCGGAGCGGGACGTACCGGCGGTGCACCTGGGCATGGTCACGGCCAACACCCCGGCGCGGGCGTTCTACGACCGGCTGGGGTTCCACGAGATACCGGTGCCGGACGCGGGTCCGCTGACCTACCTCGGCCGTGGCACCGGGAACCGCAGGTCCGCCCGCCCGCCTACCCTGGCAGGATGACAGCCGAACCCACCGCACACCGGCCCGGGACGGGCGGGCGACCGCCCCAGCGCCCCGGCCGCACCCGCCGGACGCCCGTCCCCGCACTCGCGGCAGCCGCCCGATGAGCATCGACGTACGGCCGTTCCAGCCCTTCGACCTGCCGGGCATGTACCGGGTGTGTCTGCTGACCGGCGACTCGGGCGGGGACGCCACCGCGCTCTACCACGATCCCGATCTGCTCGGACACGTGTTCGCGGGCCCGTACGCGGCTGCCGACCCGGGCCTGACCTTCGTGGCCGCCGACGCGTACGGGGTCCTCGGCTACGTCGTGGCGACCGCGGACTCCGCCGGGTTCGAGAAGTGGCGGGAGGACCACTGGAACGGCCTTCTGCGCCTGCGCCACCCGGAGTCCATGGCAGCCGATCCGGGCGACGGCAGCAGGGACTGGCAGCGTGTGGCGCAGCTCCACGCCGGCCCGTCGGACAGCGATCCCCTGTACGAGAGCCATCCGGCGCATCTGCACATCGACATCCTCCCGCGCGGCCAGGGCGCCGGACTCGGCCGGCGTCTGATGTCGGCTCTGCTGGCAGCGCTGCGGTCCCGGGGGGTGCCGGGGCTGCACCTCGGGGTGGGCAGCGGAAACCCGGGGGCGCGGGCCTTCTACCTGGCACTCGGTTTCACGGAGGCCGAACGGCGGGACTGGGGATCGGTCATGGTGATGGACCTGCGGGGCGGGGGCCGGGACGGGTCAGTGCAGTAGCAGCTGCACGCCTCCCAGCACGGTCGCGCCGAGCACCAGCTGTTCGAAGAGCCGCTGATTGATCCGGTGTACACAGGCCCGTCCGATGAGCGCGCCGGGGACGACGAAGACCAGCAGAACGGCGTCCAGCAGCAGCGATCTGGCGTCGATCAGCCCCAGTCCCACACTGAAGGGCACCTTGGCCGTGTTGACGATCAGGAAGAACCAGGCCGACGTACCGAGGAAGCCCAGCTTCCGGAAGCCCGCCGAGATCAGATAGAGCGACATGACCGGCCCGCCCGCGTTGGCGACCATCGTGGTGAATCCACCGAGCACGCCGTACGAACGGGCCTTGGCCCGGCCACGGCGCAGGGGGTCCGCCGCGGGTGTGCCGGTCTCACCGGCGTCCCCCACTGCCGTGGGACCGGTTCCACTGTGCACAGCACCCTCGTCCGCCGCCCCGGCCCCGTCCGCCGCCGACGCCGTGCGGGCCGCCTCCCCCGAACGTCTGCGCCACAGCGTGAGGCCTGCCATCAGCAGCAGGATCACGCCGATCGATGTGCGGACAACCGCGTCGTCGGCCCGGAACAGGAATCCGGTGCCGATCACCACGCCCACCGCCACGGCGGGGAACAGCCGCCAGAGCGTCGGCCAGTGGGCGTGTCTGCGGTAGGTGAGGACGGCCAGTACGTCCCCTGCGATCAGTACGGGCAGCAGCACTCCCGTCGACTGCCGGGCCGGCAGGACCGCGGCGAAGACCGCGAGGCTGATCGTGTTGGCGCCGCTGACAGCGGTCTTGGAGAAGCCGACCAGCATCGCTGCGGCCGCGAGGGCGGCCATGCCCCAGATGGTTATCGCGTCCATGGAGCTCAAGATGCCATGCCCGTCACACGTCACACGTGCCGGTTCGGCACGCAGGTCTGCGGGAGCAGGTCAGGGGCCGTCGCCTGGACGGCCCCTGACCGGTCTTCACCTCTGCGGCCCGGCTACTTCCGCAGCGTGACCGAGAAGCCGTGGCCCGTGGAGAGCGACCCCGTCCTGATCTCGGTGTCCCCGGTCGCGGGGTCCGTGTACCAGCCGGACTTCGCCGCGGCGAACGCCTTCGCGGAGCTCAGCCCGTGCAGCTTGCCGCCCGCCATGACGACCTGGGACGGTGCGCCCTTGGCGTGCACGGTGAAGGTGTACGAGCGGGACGCGGGCTTGCCCGTGTAACTTCCCACACTCGCACCGACCTTGATGGTGGTGGCGCCCTTGCCGTGAGTGGGCGCCTTCACCTGGACGTGCTGGGTGGCCGACGACCCCTTCGTGAACTTCCGGGTCACGCCGTCGTCCTCGTAGAGCGTGTAGTCCGTGGTGCCCTTCGGGTAGATGTCGTAGTCGAGCTCGCTCTTGTTCCGGGTCTCCCAGGACGTCGTGCCCTTGGGCCACATCGGCACGATCGAACCGCCCTTGACGAACAGCGGAAGGGTGTCGAGCGGCGCCTTGTAGCCGTTGACCGTGGTCGGACCGTGGTAGGTCTTGCCCGTCCAGTAGTCGGTCCAGGTGCCCTTCGGCAGGTAGATGCCGTTGCGGACGTCGGTGTCGCTGTAGACGGGGGCGACCAGGAAGTCCGAGCCGGACATGAACTCGTACTTGGCGTCGGCCCCCAGCGTCGCCGGGTCGTCCGGGTACTCCAGCGAGAGCGGCCGCACCGCTCCGACGCCGGTCTTCGTGGCGTCCTTGGACAGCGTGTACATGTACGGGAGCAGCCGCTCCTTCAACTGGAGGTACTTCCGGTTGATCGAGGTGTACGGCTCACCGTCCAGCCACGGCTGCTGGTCGTGCGGCTTCTTGGTGGTGATGTCGGTCGCCCAGCCGTCCATTGTCATGATGGCCGGGAGGAACGACTTCCACTGGAGGTCACGCGCGTACATCTTCGGGTCGTGGCTGTAGATCGAGCCGACGTCGCCGGTGTTGTACGCGATGCCGGACAGGGTCGCGCCGGCGTAGGTCGGGATCTGCCAGCGGAGGTAGTCCCAGGACAGTTTCTGGTCACCGCTCCAGAGCACTCCGCAGCGCTGGGCACCGGCCCAGGAGACCGGCAGCCAGACGAAGCCGCGGGCGTCGCTGTTGTCCTCGATTCCCGCCTTGGCCTGGTCACAGGCGTCGAGGGCCATGCCGTAGCCGTTACCGACCCAGGCGACGTCCAGCTTGCGGACCCGCACCCCGGCCTTGGCCTCTTCGGGCTGGTTCGGCAGGCCGTCCTGGGTCCAGAGTCCGAGCTGGGCGTGGCTCTTGTTCAGACCGGCCCCGGTCTGGGGCAGGTCCTCGTAGCCGCAGCCATAGCCGTCGTTGACCAGCATCCAGCCGAGCGGCATCTGGTTCTGCGTGTAGCCGTCCGCGATCTTCAGCGAGTCCAGGGTGTGCCGCTCGCCCCGGTTGGCGTTGTGCAGATAGCAGTCGGAGTCACCCGGTTCGAGTCCGTACACCGGCGGCATGAACGGCTTGCCGACGAGCGACGTGTACTGGCCGATGACCTTCTTGGTGTCACCGGTGAAGTAGTAGGCGTCCAGGCGCCGTTCCTGCTGACCGGTGCGGACCGGCGAGCCGAAGTTGTACACGCCCGGCGTCATGGTGTTGCGGAACACGCCGTATCCCGCGGTCGAGATGTAGAACGGCTGCGAGTTGTTGTAGCCGCCCTCGTCCCAGTTGGTGTTGTTGCCGACGTTCATGACCTGGTCGCGGTGGGAGAAGCTGCCGTTCTGCTCACCGCCGCCGAAGAACTGCTCCTTGGCACCGCGCTTGAGGCTCTGCCGCATTCCGCCCGCCGTCCAGCGCAGCGGGTCGGCCTCCGCCCAGACGAGCGTACGGTTGTCCGCCTTGTACAGGGCGAACTTGAGCGGCTTCTTGTAGACGCGCAGCACAACGCCCTTCGACCGGATCCCGTAGTAGGAGCCGGCGTTGAAGGTGGAGGTGTGCGGCTGGACCTTCGGCTGCGTCTGGATCATGTGGCTGCCGGACGGACCGGAGAGGTCGCCGTCGGGGGATGCCTGGAGCCGCATCGTCTCGTCGGTGAAGAAGGAGGCGCGTGTCTTGAGGTCCCCGGCCGCGATGTCGTAGGTGCCGTGCGAGCCGCTGAAACCGGTGAGGTTCCCGGCGTCGGTGGACTCGGGGAGATACGCCTTGCCGGTGAAGGAGTTGTTGTGGACGTTGTACGGGACGACGACCACGTGGTACGTGCCCGACGCCTTGGGGATGACCGTCGCCTCGGGATCGGCGGCCCCCGCGCTCGACGCGACCTGCTTGTTGTCCGAGTCGTAGATGTACATGTCGAAATCGTCGGTGGGCGTCTGCCACTGGATGGAGACCGGGACACCGCCCTCGGGGTTGTCGTCCCACTCACCGGCCGGGGGGTTGACGGTCAGATCGAACCGGGCGCACTTGGCCTGATCCGGATCGTCGGCCGCCGTACCGCACTTGTCGGGGCCGTCCACGGTGCCCTTGGCGTACACGGGGCTCTGCCAGGTGACGCTCTTCGTCCCGCTGTCGAGGGTCCCGGACGGCGTCGCGGCCGCCTGTGCCTGCGACGCGGGGACGGCCAGGGTGGTGAGGGCGAGTGCCAGCGCCGACACCGCGGCGGCCGCACCCTGCCGGGAGCGGCTTCTGAGGATTCGCAAGGAGTGTTCTCCGTTCGTACCGAACAGTAAAATGTGCAATGCCTGCGCAGACATGCTTGGAACACTGGAATTTCGAGCATCACAATTCACCTTGCGGTCAGTACATGTCAACGTTTCAACGCGATCCAGCCCTCGTACCGGACGGGCGGACGTTCCGGTGGCGAATACCGGGGAAGTCGGCTCCCGACTTCAACCCCCGTCTTATGAAACAGAGTTGGAGAAACTCCGGCCATCGGCACCACTTTTTGCACAACTCTTGACGTGGAGCATGCCCGGAGGAACGATCCAACCCATCAGAGAGCGCTCCCCCACCCTTTCGCTCTTCACTTCTTGAAGGCTCACCGTCGAGCCACCGACTGCGGGAGATTTCCCCATGCTTGTTCCCCCCACGGCACGCAGGAGAAGGATGTCGGTGGTGGCCGCGGCCGCCCTCGCAGCCGCTCTGCTCGTCGTCGCCCCCTCGAAATCACAGGCCGCGGACCTGCCGGGCGGCGGCGACCTCGGCCCGAACGTGCATGTCTTCGACCCGTCCACACCGGATATCCAGGGCCAGTTGGACTCGGTGTTCAAGCGGCAGGAGTCGGCGCAGTTCGGCACCGGCAGGGACGCCTTCTTCTTCAAGCCCGGTACGTACAGCAACATCAACGCCCAGCTCGGCTTCTACACCTCGATCGCCGGACTGGGCCTGTCCCCCGACGACACCAACATCAACGGCGATGTCACCGTGGACGCGGGCTGGTTCAACGGGAACGCCACACAGAACTTCTGGCGGTCGGCGGAGAACCTCGCACTCACGCCGGTGAGCGGCACCGACCGCTGGGCCGTGGCCCAGGCCGCACCGTTCCGCCGGATGCACGTCAAGGGCGGGCTCAATCTGGCCCCCGACGGCTACGGCTGGGCCAGCGGCGGCTACATCGCCGACAGCAAGATCGACGGGGTCGTAAGCCCCTACTCCCAGCAGCAGTGGTACACCCGCGACAGCTCGGTCGGCGGCTGGGCCAACGGCGTCTGGAACATGGTGTTCTCCGGCGTCAAGGGCGCGCCGGCCCAGGGCTTCCCCAACCCCACGTACACCACCCTGGACACGACGCCCGTCTCCCGCGAGAAGCCGTTCCTGTATCTGGACGGCAATGACTACAAGGTGTTCACGCCGGCGAAGCGCACCAACGCCAGCGGCACCACCTGGGAGAACGGCACCCCGCAGGGTGACTCGATCCCCCTCGACCAGTTCTACGTGGTCAAGCCCGGCGCCACCGCGGCGACCATCAACCAGGCGCTGGACCAGGGACTCAACCTCCTCTTCACCCCCGGCATCTACCACGTCGACCAGACCATCGACGTCAAGCGGGCCAATACGGTGGTGCTCGGTCTCGGCTACGCGACGATCGTCCCGGACAACGGGGTGACGGCCGTGAAGGTGGCCGACGTGGACGGCGTCAAGCTGGCCGGTCTGCTCATCGACGCGGGTACGACCAACTCGGACACGCTGCTCCAGGTCGGCCCCGAGGGCTCATCCGCCGACCACTCCGCCAATCCGACCACGGTGCAGGACGTCTTTGTCCGGATCGGCGGCGCCGGGCCGGGCAAGGCCACCACGAGCATGGAGATCAACAGCAACAACACCATCGTCGACCACACATGGCTCTGGCGAGCCGACCACGGTGACGGAGTCGGCTGGGAGACCAACAGAGCCGACTACGGGCTCACCGTCAACGGCGACAACGTGCTGGCAACCGGCCTGTTCGTCGAGCACTTCAACAAGTACGACGTCCAGTGGAACGGCGAGAACGGCAAAACGATCTTCTTCCAGAACGAGAAGGCCTACGACGCCCCCAACCAGGCCGCCGTACAGGACGGGGCCACCAAGGGCTACGCCGCCTACAAGGTCGCCGACTCCGTGAACACGCATGAGGGCTGGGGTCTGGGGAGCTACTGCAACTTCACCGCGGATCCGAGCATCCAGCAGGACCACGGCTTCGCCGCCCCCGACAAGGCGGGCGTGAAGTTCCACGATCTGCTGGTCGTGTCACTGGGCGGCAAGGGCCAGTACAACCACGTCATCAACAACACCGGAGCCGCCACGTCGGGGACGTCGACCGTACCGTCCACCGTCGTCTCGTACCCGTGAGCACCGGGGTGACCGGCGGCACCTGACCCCGCCCGTCACCTCGGCCGGAGGCCCTTCCCCCTGCGAGCGAGGGGGGGGAAGGGCCTCGGGTCAGCCCGCAGAAACCGGGTCCAGGAATCAGGGGCTGTCCGGCCGGCCACTGGTCGCCGCGTAGTACTGGAGGTCCTGGACCTCCACCTGGCTCCGCACCGGGTGGCGCGAGGCCACTGCCGCCACCGTCCGTCCGTCGCGCCGCACGGTGGCCGTGCTCCACCCCGTGTGCAGCGGCACCAGAGTGGCCCGGACCCCGGCAGGCACCGGGTGGCTCTGCCGCTCCGTACCGACCGCCGTGTCCAGGACGGCGGGCGCGGTCAGGAAGGTCAGCGCCTCCACCATGTCCCGCGGCGGGGCCGTCCCGGCGCGGGGGCTCATCAGCTTCTGCTGCGCACCGGGCACCGGCTGCGTCCCGGCGAACTGGACACGCGAAGTCAGATAGACCGTGTCCCGCACGATCTCCGGCCACTGCCCCGTCTTGAAGCGGGTGAGGTAGTAGGAGGAGAGGTCGAGGTAGGCGTAGCCATTGTGCAGCGAGGGCGCGAACTGGCTTCCCTCGGAGTAGTCGTTCCAGGTGGTGAGCTGGACCCAGTCCGCGCCGTCGTCGATCGCATGGCCCCAGCCGGCCCGCAGCGCCGAGGTGTTGCCGGCCTCGTCGTACACCCCCTGGTTGGGCCTGGCGTCCTGCACGGACACCGGCTGCATCCACGTCCTGCCCAGCCGGTGGGCCAGCGCCACATCGGCTTCGGCACCCGCCTGGGCGTTGTAACTGCGGTTGCCCCACTCCGAGAAGCCGTAGCTGATGGGTGCGAACCGCTCCGCGTTCGCGGGGAAGTCCAGGAACAGCGGGACCAGGGCCGTACGGATGCCGTGGCGTGTCTGCAGCCGCCCGGTCAGCTGCGACCACCAGCCGGGATCGTGGGCCTCCGCCTTGAAGGGGGAGATCACCAGACGTCCGTCGCCGAGCCGGTGGGCTGCCGGTGAGGCGGCCAGTCCAGCCAGGGCGTCCGCGAGCGTCGTGGGGTCGGTGTGCAGCGATGTCATGTCGGGCATCAGCATGATCCGGAACCCGGGCGCGGCCGAAGCGGCCGCCCGGAGCAGGAGGTTGACGCGCTGCCAGTTGGGCCCGGTCAGCGAGAGGATGTCGACGCTGAAACCGTCGATGCCCGCGTCCCTGGCGGTGCGTACCTCCTGCTGGAGGTTGGCGAGCTGCCAGTCGCCGCCCTTCGGTGCGACGGGCAGCGGCCGGTCACGGAGCAGCCCGCCGTACTGCGCGTGCTTGCCGTTCTCACCCTGCGCGGACAGGTAGTTGCGGCTGTAGTAGTCCTGTCCGGCCGGCTGGTTGTCCAGGGACAGCGGATACGGCGTGAAGTAGTGGGCGAACACCAGGTGGTGGCCCGTGCGCAGCGCTGCGGGCGACGGCAGGTCGAAGGGCAGCTCCTTGCCGGTGACACGCTGCGGCCGCGGCGTCAGCGCCCCGGCACGCGTCGCCGGGTCCTGCGCGGAGGGTACAGCGGCCGGTGTTCCTCCGGCGGGTTTCCCGTCGGCCCCGAAGGGCGACCAGGCCATGCCGCTGCCGGCCAGCAGGCAGATCAGCAGCAGCCCGAGCACCAGCCCCGCCCCCGGCAGCAGGATGCGCCGCCCACCGGTTCTGCGGCGGTGGTGCGCCAACGGTCGTACTGGCGCTTCGGCCATCGTCGTTCCTTCCGGGAAGGCCGCCCGCACTGCGGGGGTTGGGCAGTAGTAGAACCGAATTGCGTCCTCGGGACAACAGGGGCGGGCAGCCGGCAGGGCTGTCCGCGGTGTGCCGGCGCCTGCCGCTTCCCCGCCCTGAACTGCGGTGTGGGCCCTGACGTCGTCATTCCGCATCACGTCGGCGGACGGGTCCCGGCCCGGCGTGGCTCCGCCCGCACGAATGTTCGCAGGAGTGGCGACGGGAGTGACCAGGGAGACGAATGACACAAGCCCAACACCCCTTCACCACACGGTCTCCAGATGCAGGCGGGGCCAATCGGTCGCAACGTTTACGTAAACGGCATTGTGTGACCTCAAGTTTGTCGTACTGTTCCCTGTTGCGACTCCGGTTCGTCGATCGGGGAATCGACGAACAGGACGAACCAGTCAACACGTGCCGGGGGGGTACATGTGGCATGTCCGAACGCCTGAGACAAGTGCGTCCGACATCAGCACTTCATCAGGCGCGATCCCGCATGGGATGCGCCTGAAAGCACCGTGGTATCTGCCGACAGCCCTGTTCGCCGATGTCGCCGGGACAGCGCTTCCGGTGGCTCTTGTCCTCCGTGCCCAGGGACAGCCGTACGCACTCCGGTCGGCCGCTGTGACGGCGGTCGCCTGGCTGGGCGTGCAGGCCTTCCGGCACCGTTACCCGAAGCGCGTCCTGGGCGAGTCCAGAGGCGCGCTGCCCGTACTCCACGACTGGCTGATCCTGCTGGGTGTGCTGGCCGTGCTGCGCAGCGCTGCGGAACTGCACCACCCACCGCTGCTCTGTCTTGCGGTCCTCGTCCCGGCCCTGCTGACCACGCTCGCCTGCCGTAAGGCGACTTACCGGCATCTCGCGGCCGCCCGCCGCAGGGCGCAGGTCGTCACCCGCGTGCTGGTGGTCGGCGAACCGGCGGCCGCCGATGACGTGGCCGGTCATCTGGCGGGCCGCACCGACCATCCGTACGTCGTGGTCGGCATCGTCGCCGTCGGCGCCGGAGAGGTGAGCAGCGGGGCCCGCCTGGCGGGCCGGCTCGCCCCGCACGCCCCGGCAGCCACTGTTGACGACACCGTGCCGCTGCTGACCGCCGCCCGCGAACTCTCGGCCGACGTCGTCCTGGTCGCACCCGGCTCGGGCATGTCGGGCGAGAGACTGCGGCGGCTGTCCTGGGCGTTGCACGACGCCGGGGTCGAACTGGCCCTGGCTCCGGGTCTGGTGGAGATCTCCGTGAAGCGGATGGAGCCTTCGTCGGCCGCGGGGATGGCGCTGCTGCGGATCGTGCCGCCGGTGCGGCGCGGCGCCCAGCCGGTACTGAAATCGGTCATGGACCGGGTGGGCGCCGGCCTCGGACTGCTGCTGCTCTCACCGCTGTTCCTGGTGATCGCCCTCGCGGTCGGGCTGAGTTCGGCCGGACCGGTCTTCTACCGCCAGCAGCGGGTCGGCCAGGGGGGTGTGCCGTTCGTGATGTGGAAGTTCCGCACCATGCGGCTGGACGCGGACGCCCGCAAGGCCGAGCTGGCGGCGGCGAACGAGACCGACGGGCCGATGTTCAAGATACGGCGCGATCCGCGGGTCACCCGGGCCGGGCGGCTGCTGCGCCGGGCCTCGCTCGACGAACTCCCCCAGCTGATCAATGTGTTGCTGGGCGGCATGTCCCTGGTGGGCCCGCGGCCTCCGCTGCCGGAAGAGGTAGCGCTCTACAACGAGACGGAGGCCAGACGGCTGGCCGTGCGGCCCGGAATGACCGGACTCTGGCAGATCAGCGGCCGGTCCGACCTCTCCTGGGACGAGTCCATCCAGCTCGATCTCCAGTACGTCGACAACTGGTCGTTCACCAGCGACGTCGACGTGATGGCCCGTACGCTCCGCGCCGTCGTCGACGGCCGCGGTGCGTACTGACCGGCCGCCGAGCGTGCGGACCGGGGCTCCGGGGTGCCCGGCGTCAGCCGCGCCGCCACGTCTCGTACGTGGCGGCGATCCCGTCGCGCAGCCCGACGGCCGGCTTCCAGCCGAGCGAACTCAGCCGGGTGATGTCGAGCAGCTTGCGAGGGGTGCCGTCGGGCTTCGAGGTGTCCCAGCCGATCCGTCCCGCGAACCCGGTCACGTCGGCCACGGTCGTCGCGAGTTCACGGATGGTCAGGTCGGCCCCGCATCCCACGTTGACCGGCTCGTCGCCGTCGTACGAGCGGAGCAGCAGCGCACAGGCCGATGCCAGGTCGTCGACGTGGAGGAACTCCCGGCGCGGTGCGCCGGAGCCCCAGAGCACCACCTCGTCCCGGCCTGCCTGGCGCGCCTCGTGGAAGCGGCGGATCAGGGCGGGCAGGACGTGCGAGGTCTCCAGGTCGAAGTTGTCGCCCGGACCGTAGAGGTTGGTCGGCATGGCGGAGATGTAGGCCGCGCCGTACTGCTGCCGGTAGGACTGGATCTGCACGATTCCGGCGATCTTGGCCAGGGCGTACGCCTGGTTGGTGGGCTCAAGCGGCCCGGTCAGCAGGGCGTCCTCGCTGATCGGCTGCGGCGCGAGTTTCGGGTAGATGCACGACGAGCCGAGGAAGAGGAGCCTGGCGACGCCCGCCCGGTGCGCCCCGGCGATCACGCTGAGCTGGATCTGCAGGTTCTCCTCGACGAACTGGACCGGGTAGGTGCTGTTCGCCATGATTCCGCCGACCTTCGCGGCGGCCAGGACCACCGCGTCGGGGCGGACGTCGGCCAGATACCGCGCGGTGCCCGCGGCGTCGCGCAGATCGAGCTCGGATCGGGTGCGGGTGAGGACCTGGTATCCGTCGGCGGTGAGCCTGCGGGCCACCGCCGATCCGACGAGGCCGCGGTGGCCCGCGACGAATATACGAGCGCCTGCCGGCAGGAACAGCGAATCAGTCATGAGCCGGATCATGCCAGGACGAAGCCCGTCACCGTGCCCAAGATGCTGACTTCTTTCTCGAAACACAACATAACCACGGGGGACGGACCGGTCCTGAACCGGTCCGCCAGGGAGGGACATTCCATATGAGCAAGTCCGCACTGATCACCGGAGTCACCGGTCAGGACGGTTCCTATCTGGCGGAGCTGCTGCTCTCCAAGGGATACACGGTCCATGGCCTCGTCCGGCGTTCGTCCAGCTTCAACACCGAGCGCGTCGACCACATCTACCAGGACCCGCAACAGGCCGACCGGTCCTTCGTCCTGCACCACGCGGACCTCTCCGACGGGGTGGCACTGGTGAATCTGATGCGGGACATCCGGCCGGACGAGGTCTACAACCTCGGGGCCCAGTCCCATGTCAGGGTCTCCTTCGACGCACCCCTGTACACGGGAGACGTGACGGGGCTCGGGGCCCTGCGGCTCCTTGAGGCGATCCGGGCCAGCGGCATCGAGACGCGTTACTACCAGGCGTCGTCCTCCGAGATGTTCGGGGCGACGCCGCCTCCGCAGCACGAGGGGACGCCGTTCCATCCGCGCAGCCCGTACGGCGCGGCGAAGGTCTTCGGTTACTGGACCACGGTCAACTACCGCGAGGCGTACGGCATGTACGCGGTGAACGGCATCCTCTTCAACCACGAGTCGCCGCGGCGGGGCGAGACGTTCGTGACCCGGAAGGTGACCCGTGCGGTGGCGCGCATCAAGGCGGGTCTCCAGGACCGGCTCTACATGGGCAACCTGGACGCCGTACGCGACTGGGGCTACGCCCCGGAGTACGTGGACGCCATGTGGCGGATGCTCCAGCACGACGAGCCGACCGACTTCGTGGTGGCGACGGGGGTCGCGGCGACGGTGCGGGAGTTCGTGGAAACGGCGTTCTCCCATGCGGGTCTGGACTGGAACGAGTACGTCCGCTACGACCCGAAGTACGAGCGCCCCAGCGAGGTGGACGCGCTGATCGGCGACCCCGCCAAGGCGAAGGAGCTCCTCGGCTGGAAGCCGGAGGTACTGGTGGAGGAACTGGCCCGGATCATGGTGGACGCCGATGTGCGCCAGGTCGCGGACCAACTGGCCGGTGCGAACGTCCGCATCGACCGCTGACCATGCACGACTTCATACCTGGGGGGTATGTACATGCGTAGATCCAGAGGGCTTTCGGCCGCCCTCGTCCTCACCGTCACCGCAGGTCTGGGGGTGACAGCGGCGACCGCACCGGCCGCGGCTGTCACCCCTCCGGTGGCCTTCACCGCCGACGACCTGCCGACCTGGCAGACCAACGGCATCGTCTGGGCCCTGGCCGAAGCGCAGGGGACCGTCTTCGTCGGCGGTACGTTCTCACAGGTACGGCCACCGGACGGGGCGAGCGGCACGCCGCAGGACGCCGTCAACTTCGTGGCGATGAACGCCGCCACCGGGGCTCCCACCTCCTGCAGACTGTCCTTCACCGTGGGCAGCGGCACCGCGACCGTGCGCACGCTCGCGGTCTCCCCCGACAAGAAGACCCTCTACGCGGGCGGTTACTTCGGTGCCGTCAACGGTGTGCAGGAGAGCAGCCTCGCCGCGATCGACATCGCCACCTGCGCTCCGAAGCCCGACTTCCACCCCAGTTTCCCGGCGACGGTACGGGCGCTGGCCGTCACCGACGACACGGTGTACGCGGGCGGCGACTTCGGGACCGTCGCCGGCGAGACACGCAAGCGGTTCGCCGCGGTGGACAGCACCACCGGGGCGCTGCGGCCGTTCCGGGCGGACGCGGACCTGCCGGGCCGGGCCGTCGCGGTGACGCCCGACGGGCACGACGTCCTGCTCGGCGGTGACTTCTTCACCGTCAACGGCGCCCAGTCGCACGCACTCGCCGTGGTCGACGCGGCGACGGGCGACAACGTGAAGACCTACCCGGGCTTCATCGAGACCAACTCGGTCGTCAAGACCATCGGCACCGACGCGACCGGTTTCTACACCGGTGACGAGGGGACGGGCGGCGGTGTCTTCGACGGGCGGATCGCGCTGAACCTCAGCGACCTCGGCCAGCGCTGGCGCGACACCTGCCTGGGCGCCACCCAGGCCGTGCTGTCGTACGAGAACGTGCTCTACAGCGCGTCGCACGCACACGACTGCTCCAGCGTGGGCGAGTTCCCGGACGGCCCGCGCAACCACCTCCTCGCCCAGCCGACCACCAGCGTGGGCAAGCTCGGCTGGTTCCCGAACACCAACGACGGCCTGGGTGAGGGCATCGGCCCGCGCGCACTGACCGTCGCGGAGACATCGTCCAACAAGTACCTCTGGGTCGGAGGTGAGTTCACCACGGTCAATGCCGCGCCCGCCCAGGGGCTGACCCGGTTCGCGGCGAGTCCCGACACCGGGGTGCCCGGGGTGCCGCAGGCCAGTGCGTCCAGCATCAAACCGGGTGAGGTGCAGGTCCGGTGGCGGTCCAGTACCGACCTGGACGACAGCAGGCTGACATACAAGGTCTACCGCAACGGCTCGTCGACCCCGGTCCACACCGTGGAGGGCGATTCCCTCCCGTGGTCGCGGCCCCAGATGTCCTTCAGGGACACCGGCGTGACAGCGGGCCAGACGTACACCTACCGGGTGACCGCCTCGGATGCGGCCGGCAACACCAGTGGGCTCTCGCCCACCGCGACGGTGACCGTCCCCTCATCGGCCGACGCGTACCCGACAGCCGTGCTGAACGACGGAGCCACCCAGTACTGGCGCTACGACGAGGCCGGCTCCCCCTTCACCGGCGACGCGTCCGCCTCCGACAACAGCGGCATCCAGCTCAACGGCCCGTCGCTCCGGCAGACCCCGGCCGCGGTCAACGGACCGAGCACCGCGATGGGGTTCGACGGCACCGACCAGGCCGTGTACAGCGACCGCAGGACAATCGTGGACGGTGACTACTCCATCGAGACCTGGTTCCGGACGACCACCCGCCGCGGGGGCAAACTCGTCGGGTTCGGGAACAACACCACACAGACCAGCAGCAGCTACGACAAGCACATCTACCTGACCGACGACGGCCATCTGGTCTTCGGTGTGTACCCGGGCGGCGTGCGGACCGTCTCCACCCCGGGCACCTACAACAACGGCGCCTGGCACCATGTGGTCGCCACTCAGGACTCGTCCGGCATCGCACTCTACGTGGACGGCTCGCGCAAGGCCTCGGCGAACGTGACGGGCAACCAGGCGTACTCCGGCTACTGGCACGTCGGCGGTGACCAGCTCAGCGGCTGGCCGCAGCAGCCAACGAGCAACTTCTTCGCGGGCCAGATCGACGAGACCGCCATCTACCCGTCGGCGCTCAGCGCTCAGCAGATCGCCGGCCACTTCCAGCTGGCGAGCGCCCCCGCGGACACCGTCTCCACGGTCCCGGCGTCCGAGGACACCTACGTCAACGCGGGAGCGCCGAACACGAACTACGGCACGTCGGGTTCACTGTCCGTGCGCGGAACGTCGGCATACGCGACGTATCTGCGTTTCACCGTGCCGCCGGCCCCGGCGGGCACGGTGCTGAAGAGCGCCAGGCTGTCGGTGAAGACTTCGACCCAGACCGGAGCGGGCTCCGCGGACAGCCAGTCGGTCGTGCCGGTCACCGGGGCCTGGACGGAGTCGGCTCTGACGTACAGCAACCGCCCTGCCGCCGGTTCCGGCACACTCGGCACGCTGAGCGGTGCCACGGACGGGTCCACCGTCTACTCGGTGCCCCTCGACACGGCCGCTCTCAGCTCGGCTCCGGGCAGCTCGTACGCGCTGGCCCTGACCAGCACGGGCACGGACCCGCTCTGGCTGTGGTCCCGTGAGGCCACAGCCTCCGAGGGGACCCCGCAGCTCGTGCTGACCTTCGGCGCACCGTGATCCCGCGGTGACGTCACCGCAATGACAGCGTGCGGGGTCCGGTCTCCCGGGCCCCGCACCGCCCGTACCACAGGAGCTCTCTCATGCGTCCACTCCACCGGCGTGCGGCTGCCGCGGCGGCCGCGCTGGCCGCGCTCGTCGCCGTCTCCGCCTGCGGGTCGTCCGGGTCCGCGCACGACGGGAAGAGCGGGGCCGGCGCTCCGCACAGCCCGGCTCCGGCGAGCGTCCCGGACCCGCAGACCGGGGACGGCGCCTCACCGTCCCCATCGGCCACAGGGCCGGTGCTGCCGGACTCCCGGCTCACACCCGTCACCGGCTCGTTCACCAAGAAGGACAAGAAGTACCTGAGCGGGCGGGTACCGCAGAACATGGACCCCTCCGCGGTGCTCCAGACCGGGCAGGAGAGCTGTCAGCGGGTGGCCAGGACCGCGGCACACGACAAGGACGCGGCGGTGGGCGCGGTCATCGCGGGCGACATCCCCGACGCGAAGGCCGCCATCACACTGCTCTGCCCGGATCAGAAAGCGGTGCTCAAGGCCGCGGACGCCGGCTTCCCCGACGGCACCAGGAAGAACCCGCGGGCCGGCGGCTACCGCGCCCTGACGGACGCCGCCGGCTGCACCTGGCGGGTCTCGGGAAAGGGCGGCAAACTGCTCGCGTCCGGGCCGGGCACAGGTGCCAAGGGGAGGGTCGAGGCCCGCATCCCGGCGGGCGCCGCCGTGTTCACCTCGTCCGGCTGCTACGCCTGGGTGCCCGCGTAGCACCTTTCGTACACCCCGAGGAGGGTGTCGAGCACCGCGTCCATGGAGAACGCCTCCGCCGCCAGCTTCCGGGCTGCCGCGGAGGCCTCCGCCCCTGCGGCCGGGTCGAGCAGTTCGAGTACGGCGCCGGCCAGTCCGGCCGCACCGTCGACCACCCGGCCCGCGCCGGCCTCCGCGATGTCCCGGGCCAGCCCGTTGGAGCGCGTGACCACGGCGGGTGTCCCCGCCGCCAGCGCCTCCAGGACCGACATCGGGAAGGGCTCGTCCACCGACGGCAGCACATAGACATGTGCGTGCCGGAGTTCGGCGAGCATCTCGCCGGCCGAGAGCGAACCGGGACAGTGCACCCGCTCCCCGAGCCCGAGTCTGCCGATGAGGGCCTGCACCGGGGCGAGTTCGCCCTCGTCGGGCCCTGCCACGACGAACTCCGCATCCGGGCGGTGGCGCAGGATCTCCGGGACGGCGGCCACGAAGTCCTGCGGGCGCTTCCTTGCCTGCAGCCGCGCCGCGTACAGGATCCGCGGGGCGCCGACGGGGGTGGCCGGCGGCTCCTGGGCCGGCACGCCGTTCACGAGTCGGACGAGGCGCAGGGGGTGCCCTGGGCTTGCGGGCGCCACAGCTTCGAGTCCCTTGCGTTCATGCTCCGTCAGATACAGCACGCCCGACGCTCCGCGGAGCACTCTGCGGACGGCCAGCGCGTCGAGGACCTTGGCGAGGAGCCGGTCGCTGGGGTCGACCATGCCGTGGGTCTGGAGCACCAGCGGCTTGCCCGCGCGCAGCGCCGCCAGGGCGACGGGCAGGGTCACCAGGTCGCGGGCGAGGTGGACATGGACGATGTCGTAGTCGCGGACGGTGCGTCCGGCGCCGGCCAGCAGACCGGGCGACGTGATCCCGCTGAAGCCGAGCGGCAGCAGTCTGCGGGCGCGGTGGAGCCGGGCGGGTACACCTTCCACCTCGGTCGGCAGCGGTCCGTCGAAGCCGTCGCCGAGCGCGAGCAGCCGCGCCTCGTGGCCTCGGGCCCGCAGCCCCTGGGAGAGGTTGAGCGCGACCCGGACGGGGCCGCCGAAGGCGTGCGTCGGGCTGTGCAGGGTGACAGCGTGCAGGATTCTCATACGGGCTCCTCCACCGGCCGACGGCCGTCGGCCGTGTGCAGCGTGAGGTCCGGGAGGTCCCGGTGGACGACCGAGCCCGCCCCGACGACGGAGTGCGCGCCCACGGTCACGCCGGCCAGCACAGTGGCGCGGGTGGCGACCCAGGCGCCGTCCTTCACGACGATCGGGGCGTTGCGGTAGCGGAAGTCCGCCGCGCGGTGGTCGTGGCTGCCGGTGCACAGCAGCGCCTCCTGGGAGACACAGACATGTGCGCCCAGCGTGACCGGCTCCAGGTTGAGCAGCCAGGCCCCCTCGCCGATCCAGGTGTGGTCGCCGACCGTCAGCTTCCACGGCCACAGCACCCGCACCCGGTGCCGTATCAGCACCCCTTCGCCGATCGTCGCGCCGAAGGCCCGCAGCAGCGCGACACGCAGCCGGGCCGGACAGAACCACGCCATGAAGACGGTGTTCATCACGGCGAACCACAGCGCCTGCGTCAGCCGCCCCCGGCCCTTGTCGTATCCGGCCAGCGTGAACGACGGTAGGTTCCGCATCACTTCACCCCCACTGGCACCTCCCCAGGTGCCTGGACGCTCAGCCTAGTCGGTGCCCGCCGCGGCAACGGGCGGCATCACGGCGTCGGTAGACTGCCGGCGGGGAGAACAGCGGAACTGTACCGGGGCGTTCAACAGGGGGCGGGGGCCATCCATGGCGACGGACACCAGCGAGGGCGCCCGGCCGGAGCCCGTGGCCGCGCTCACCGGAGGCGTTCGTGTCCCCGGCTCTGCCGGGGCGCCGGGGCCCGCAGTCCGCTTCGCGCCCGCCGTCTCCCCGCGCACGCTGCTCTCCCGTGCCCTGTCGGTGCCACTCGCGCTCGGACTCTCACTCGTGCTGCCCCTGGTCGTCGCCGTACAGCCCGGTGAAGGGGTCCACGACGCCGCGTACTGGCTCCAGCTGACCCTGACGGTCTACGCGGGGGTCAGGCTGTCCGGGATGGTGCTGACCAGCCACCGCAAGCTGCTCCAGGGGGCGTTCTGGCTCTTCGTCTACATGGCCATGGGGGTGGCTCCGCTCGCCCAGGCGGTGCTCGGCAGGGTTCCCACGCCGGTGGTGGGTCCGCGCTCGGATGTGACCGAGGCCGTGGCACTCGTCCTCATCGGGTGCGCCGCCTTCGATGTGGGCGCACTGCTGGCCCGGCACCGGCCCGGCGGGAAGGGCCGCGGTGAGACCCGGCCCGCGCTGGTGCACCGCCGCAGGCTTTATCTGCTGGTCGTGGTGGCCTTTGTGTGCAGCGCGGCGCTGGTCGTCAAGCTGGGCGGGCCCGCCGTCTTCTTCAGCAGTCGCCAGGAGATCATCGCCGGTATCGAGGAGGCGGGCATCTCGCAGGCCGACTCACAGGCCGGCCAGGCTCTGCTGCGGGGCTTCGGTACGGTCCCCGCGCTCTTCGCGCTGCTCGCCTACACCCGCTGGCTGGTCACGTCGCGGCGGGCCCGCAGATCCCCCGGGGTGATCGCTGTCTGGGGCGCGCTGGCCGTGCTGAACATCGTGGTCAACAACCCGATATCCAATCCGCGTTACTGGTTTCTCACCGTCCTGCTCGCCCTGCTGTTCACGCTGTTCCCGGTCAGTGCCGCGATGTACCGCTCCGCGCTGAGTCTGGGCGTCGTGGTGGCGCTGGTGATCTTCCCGTTCGCCGACCGGTTCCGCTACGACGCGCAGAACTACCACCCCGTGGAGACGACCTCGGTCCTGGAGCCGCTGGCCCTCAAGGACTACGACCAGATCGGCATGTTCGCGAACACCATCACCTTCGAGCGGTCCGGGGTGGGACATCTCTACGGCAAGCAGCTCGCCGGATCGGTCCTGTTCGCCGTTCCCCGGTCGGTGTGGCCCGGCAAGCCGCACGACACCGGGGTGATGGTCGGTGAGTGGATGGACGCGGTGAACACCAACCTCTCGTCGCCCGTATGGGCCGAGCTGTGGATCGACTTCGGTCCGGCCGGGATGACACTGGGACTGCTCGCCATGGGGTACGCGGCCGCGCGGGTGGACCGGAGATACGCACGCCGCGCGGTCCGGCGCACACCTCCCGGCAGCCTGATCTCACTGGTGGTGCCACTCGTCGCCGGTTACTCCTTCATCCTGCTGCGCGGACCGCTGCTGCAGGCGTCGGGGCGGGTGGCCATCGCGGTCATCTGCATCGCGATGGTCACGACCTACCGTCAGGACAGGGGCGCGGTACTGCGCTGACCGCCCCCGTCGGTGACGGGCTCGGCCGCCGGGCCGAGGCCGGTGACCCGGGCCCAGGCGGCGACCGCCTTCAGCGCGGAGCCCGCGGCGAGTCCCCAGGCCGCACCGGTCGCGCCGCCGAGCGGATAGCCGCCGAGCATCAGCGCCACCGAGACCAGCGAGAAGGCGACCTGGAGCGAGAGAGTGGCGCGCGGGCTGAGCACCCGGAGGGTGACGAGGGCGCAGGTGCCCAGCGCCATCACCGCGTACTGACTGCCGGTGGCGGGCAGCAGCGCGGAGGCCGACTGCCAGGTGGCTCCCAGGAGTTGGCGGCCCAGCCGGTCGGGCAGGGCATACAGCACCGCCGCCCAGCCGAACCCCACAGTGGCCAGCACACAGCCCAGGAAGGCGGCGGCGCGCACAGTGGCCCGCCGGCCGCCCAGCCTGCCGAGGACCGGCGGGCCGAAGGCGTTGACCGAGTTGAACAGGACGTTGAGCGGTCCGAAGAGGGTCGTGGCGCCCCGCAGTGCGCCCACCGCCAGCGGGCTGGCGAACAGCCCGAGGCCGAGCACCGCGAGCTGGCTGGAGGCGTTGCCGACGGCGAACTCGACGACGAACCGCATCCCGAGATGTCCGCGCCGAAGGTATCGCCGTACCTGTGTCGCGGCGCCGCGCACCAGCGGCCGCAGCAGCAGCAGGCCGGCCAGGAGCGCCGGGACGGCGGAAAGGCCCCAGACCGCCACCAGGCGCGCGGGGCTCACGTGGTGGGGCTGGACGAGCAGGGCGGGCACCACGCAGAAAAGCCGCAGTACGTCGGCGATGAGCGCGCGGTGGGGCTGCTGCAGAGCGGAGAAGGAGTAGCGCAGCCCGTCCTGGAGCAGCACGAAGGGCAGCACGAGCCCGAGCGCCAGGAAGGTGTGACCCAGCCGGCCGCCGGCGACCGCTCCGCCCGCCACCAGCAGGGCGCCCGCGGCGAGGGAGGCACAGGCGGTGAAGGCCGCGGCCGAGCGGCACGCCGACGCGAGCGCTGCCCGGTCGCCGCGCTCCAGCACCACGGCCTGTCCGACATACGACATGTTGAGGCCGAGCAGCACGGTGAACGTCAGATAGACCATCGAGAACGCGGCGAACCCGGCGGTGGTGGAGACCCGGGCCGCCATCACGAGCACCAGGATGTTGGTCAGGCTGGAAGCCGCCTGGTCCAGTACCGAGGCGGCGACGACGGCCGAGCGTCTCACCGGTCTCCCGCGCGGATGGTGCCGAGGGCGACGGTGTCGGTGCCGTCCCCCTCGGGGCCTCGGGGTGCCGCCGGGTGCGGGACCGGTGCCGGAAGCTGCGGCGCCGCGCCCGGCGGCACGGGTCTGCCCGATGCCCGGGTACCTCCGCCCCGGTGCCCCTGCTTGGCCGCGGTGCGGCGGCCCGCCCTGCGGGACCCGGTGTGGGTGACGGCACCCAGGACGGTGCCGCCGGCGCCGGTGATCAGCTCCCTGATCCGTACCAGATCGGCCCGGTGCACGGCACGCGGATCGCAGACGATCAGCACACCGTCGACCCGGTCGACCAGGGCGAGCGCGTCGGCGTAGGCGAGGACAGGCGGGGCCAGTACGACGACCGTGGCGTTCGGCGAGTCGGCCTCCTCGATCAGCCGTGTCACCCGCGCCGATGTGAGGGCGCGCGCCACGTTCCGTACCCGCTCACCGGGTATCAGGTCGAAGGCCCCCGACCCGCCGGCGTCCACCTGGAGTTGGTGGGGTCCGGGCCAGCCGGACTCGTCGAAGTCGGGCGGCAGGCTCCAGCCGGGCCTGCTGGGGGCGCCGGCACGCAGCAGGCCGGTGAGCGACGGCGTCCTCAGGTCGGCTTCGACCAGCAGTACGTCCTTGCCCGTCTCGGCGAACGATGCCGCCAGGTTGGCCGCCACGGCCGCCGCCGCTTCGCTGTTGCTGCCCCGGGGGGCCGCGACGAGGAGCCGGCGGCGGTCGGCGAACCGCTGGTCGTAGGCGAGCCGGAACGCCACGGAGCGGTACTCCTCGGCAAGGCGGGAGTCCGACTGGTCCACGGCGAGCAGCGGTCCGCCGTCGGCGACCCTCGGAAGGCTTCCGAGTACGGGCGCCCGCACCGCGCGGGCGACATCACCGGACGAGCGGGGCGACGGGTCGAAAACCAGCCGGACCCAGGCGGCGAGCAGCCCGAGCGCGATACCGACGGCGCCGCCCACACCGAGCGAGACGATCAGTCCGAGTCCGCTGGACGCGGACGGCGGTACAGCCTTGACGATCACGGTGCCGGCCGTCATGTCGAGCGCCTTGAGGCTCGCTATCTGACTGTTCAGGGTGCCGACCTTGCTCAGCAGGTCGTCGTTGCGGGCCCGTGAGGAGTCCGGCGCCGCGCTGCCCTCGGTCGCCAGCTGTCCGGCCAGGTCGCTCTGCTCCTTGGCGATCGGGTTCAGCTGGTTCTGCGACTTCTTGACCATGCTGTCCCGGAGTTCGCCCCACTGCTTCTTCCGGAGGTCGAGGTACGCCTTGGTCACGGCGTTGGCCCGGCGGGCCGCTTCCTCGGGCGAGGTCGTGGTGTAGGTGAAGTGGAGCACCATGGTCTGCGGCGGGTTGGTGACCTGGAGCCCGCGCTGGAAGGAGGCGAGGCCGCTGTCGGGGAGCCCCAGGGCCCGGACGGCGATCTCCGCGACGCTGCTGCTGACAGCGGTCTGCCGCTCGGTGCCCATGTTGATGGTCTTGTCGACCGAGACGGCCGGGTCGAAGGGGTCGTTGGTGGGGGCGCGCAGCCGGATGTCGCCGGCCGCCGCGTAACTCTCGGCGGACGTCACTCCCAGCCACGCGCCGCCCAGCAGTCCGATACCGATTCCCAGGCCGATGAGACGGCGGTAGCGCAGCAGTTGTCTGAACTGGTCCCTCAGAAGGTCCGGTTCGTCGTCCCTCGCCGCGGAAGCGTGCGTGTCCGTCACGTGCGTGGACCCCCCAAGGCCTCATCGATCAGTGCGTCGATCCGCGCCAGCCCCTCGTCCCTCGACAAGTGGGACGCCACATGACGCGGCCCCTCGGCCCCCAGAGCATCGGCGGTCACCGGATCTGCGGCGAGTCTACGCACCGCGGCCAGCAGAGCGTCCGGATCCTCCGGCGGAACGAGCACTCCTGCGCCCGAGCCGAGCACCTCCTGGGCGGTGCCGCCCCCGGCGGCCACAGAGGCCACCACCGGGCGCCCGGAGGCGAAGTACGAGGTCAGCTTGGAGGGGACGCTCATGTCGAGCACCGAAGCCCGCTGAGTGACCGCCAGGACGTCCGCGGCGGCGAGAATGTCCGGGAACTCACCTTCATCGGATGGCGGCAGGAAGACCAGGTTCGGCACATCCGCGGCCAGCCTGCCGAGCACCTCACGCTGGTTGCCGTCCCCCATCAGCACCACGCGCAGGGCGGGATCGCGTCTGGCGGTCTCGACCAGGACGTCGAGCCCCTGCTTCAGCCCCATGTTCCCCGAGTGCAGGACGACGGTGTCGCCCTTGCGCCAGCCGAGCCTGGCCCGGCTCTCCTCGCGCGGGCGCGAAGGACCCGGTATGTGGTTCCAGTTGGGCACGAGCCGGATCCGGCCGGGATCGACGCCCATCGCCCGTACCTTCCCGATGAAGGTCTCGTGGATCACGCCCACCAGTGTGGCCCGCCGCAGGGCGTACGACTCCGCGCGCTCGGCGAGGGCCGCGGCCCGGTCCCCGCCGCGTACCCCGCTCTGCACGGCCGCCGCCCCCATGAGGTCCTGCACGACGGGGACGTACGGCACCTCCCACCGCGCCGCGAGCCGCGCCCCGAGGACCCCGCCCGCCAGGCTGGGCATCTGCGCGAGGACGGCGTCGGGACGCCCGGTCCGGGGCGGAGCAGCCAGTCCGTGCAGGAGGACCGTGGCCTCGAAGAGCGCGCGCCGCGCGGCGGTCTGGCGCGGGGGCACGGTGTGCCGTCTGCGGTGCACCCGCACTCCGCCCCGCTCCTCTGACCGGCGCCAGACGCCGGCGTAGGACGGGTCCGTCGACCAGGACGGGTAGTGCGGCATCCCCGTCAGTACATGGGTCTCGTGGCCGCTGCGCGCCCAGTGTTCGGCTATCTGTGTCGCGTACGGGCCTATGCCCGCGTGCTCCGGTGCGTAGTTGGTGGAGACCAGCAGCAGCCGGCGCCGGCTCGCGGCCGGCTCTTCATTTCGTCGCGTCCGCGTCACGCGGCGGTCCCTTCCCCCAGAGGTGTACCCAATTGGCCACCCCGATCGTTCACTCATCCTGAACGGAATGTGCACGCTATCGTCAGTACCTTCCACCACACCGGGGGGTGTGGTTCGCTGGGGGGTTCAGTCATGACGGCAGGCAAACCGTACCGGGTCGGATACGCACCCGGCGCTTACGATCTGTTCCATATCGGGCACCTCAACATCCTTCGTCACGCGCGCAGTCAGTGCGACTACCTGGTCGCCGGGGTCGTCTCCGACGAGATGGCCGAGCGGGCCAAGGGACGCCGCCCGATGATCCCGCTCGTGGAGCGGCTGGAAATCGTCCGCAGTGTCAAGTACGTGGACGCGGCGTTCGTGGAGACCGTCGCGGACAAGGTCGAGACCTGGCGGCAGGTCCGCTTCGACGTCCTGTTCAAGGGCGACGACTGGCGGGGCACCGCGAAGGGCGAGAAGCTGGAGCAGGATTTCGCCGCGGTGGGCGTGGAGATCGTCTACTTCCCGTACACGGTGCACACGTCGAGTACCCAGCTGCGCCGCGCACTCGACGTACTGGCCCAGCCCGAACCGCAGTTCAGCGCCGAACTGCGCTCAGTTCCCGGAACCACTTCGTGAGGAAGGCGGCCAGGAACAGCGCGGCGGCGGCCCCGAGCACCGTATAGGCCCAGCGGAAGCCCGCCCCTTGGCCCAGCAGCAGGAAGACCAGGCAGAAGATGCCGTGGTCGACGGGGAGCAGTGCGACCGCGCGCAGCCGGGACGGTGCCGCGGCCGCGGAGCCCGGGGCCGGGCGCGGGGTGAGTTTCTCGGTGAGCAGTCCGCCGAAGAAGGTGACGACGGCTGCGAACTGGAAGGCGAGCGGTACCAGCAGCCACGCGTCGTCCGTCACCCCGAAGTGACCGGGGTGGCGGTAGAAGGCGATGAGTACGGCGGTGTGCAGCGCCGTGATCTTCGCGCAGTCCACCACGTGGTCCAGCCACTCCCCCGCGGCGCTGCCGCCGCCTCGCAGCCGGGCCAGCTGCCCGTCGGCCGAGTCGAAGGCGAACCCCACGGCGAGACCGGCCCACACGGCGACGCCCTGCCACGGGGACGGCTCCCCCAGCGCCACGGCGGCCACCGCGGCGAAGCTGAACACGGCGCTCACCAGCGTCACCTGGTTGGGGCTCAGCCCGACGGCGTGCGATCCGGCCGCCAGATAGCGGCCCACCGGGCGGTTCACGTAACGGGAGTAGAGCGACACCCCCTTGGCGGACTTCTGCGCCGTGCGCAGTTCGAGCAGCGCGGTACCTACGGTTCCCATGGCCCCCCCGGGTCATCTGTGCACAAATCGTGAACATCATCGCAGGTGTACGGCCACCTTCAAGACCGCGTCCGTTTCCCCGGACCCGCCGGGGTGTCCGTGCGGCCGAAACCCGCCTATGAAACCCGCCTATGAAAGGGGGAGTTGCCCGTCCAGTGCGCGGGCGAGACCCGGGGCCGTCCGTACGGACGCACCCCGCAGGAAGGCCGCGTCATAGGCCTCGTCCCCGATGGCGGACCGGGCACTGCGCTCGCACTCCTCCCGCACAGGCCCCAGCTCGGGCGTACCGCGCTGCGGATGGCCGACAGTGCGCCAGTACGCCTGGCTCGTCCCGTAGACCAGTGCGGCCCGTTCGCCGTCGCCCTGAGCCGCCAGGGCGGCGGCCAGGACGTCCAGGCCCAGGGCGATCCCGAACGCGTCGCCGATGTGGCGCTTGCCCATGAGCATGGCCCGCGCATGGGCTGCCGCGTCGCCGGGCCTGTCCTGGAAGAGCGAGACGAGGGCCAGCTGGTACTCGGTGTACGAGCGGGTCCACCAGTCACCGGTCTCCGCGCACGCGGCCCGCAACTCGGTGGCGAGACCGTGTGCTTCGGTGAGCATGCCGAGCCCGGTGAGCGCGAACACTTCGACCAGCCGGCACTTGCGGCGGGACGCCGAGTCCCTCGTCATGTCCGCGGGGCCCGGCAGCCGGACGGCCACGGTGTGCGCGGCCAGCGGCCGGCCGGCCATGAGGTGACTGAGGCCGAGGAGGTACCCGGCGGCGAGTACCTCCTCCGGGTCGCCCCCCTGCCGCGCCTCCTCGTCGCACCGGAGCCCCAGCTCGTGCGCCAGGCCGTGCTCGCCCTGGAGCAGCGCGTTCACGCCGAGCACCCACTGTGCGCGGGTCCTCGCCGGGCCCGGCGACGGGTGGAGTACCAGGGCGCGTTCCAGGTAGCCGCGCAGTTCGTGCAGGTGGCCGCAGCAGCTCCAGTAGAAGCCGACGAGACCGATGAGTTCGAGTGCGCGTGCGGGGTCGCAGACCAGCAGCCGGTCCATCGCGGTGCAGATGTCGATGTGCACATCGGCGACCCGCCGGTACCACTCACCCTGTTCGGCGCTCCGCCAGCCCGCGTCGGCGGCACGTGCGAGGGACAGGCAGTGCTCGGCATGGCGCTGGGCCAGTTCCTCACCCTCACCCAGTTCAGCGACCCATATCCGGCCGTATTCCCGGACGGTGTCGAGCATGCGGTACCGCGTGCCGTCCCAGCCGACCACGGACTTCTCGGCGAGCCCGTCCAGTACCCGCCCGACATCCTGCGGGGCGAGCGGTCCGCCGGAGCAGACTGCGCGGGCGGAGTCCGCGTCGAAGGGGCCGCGGAACACGGACAGGCGCGCCCAGAGGAGCCGTTCCAGCGGTTCGCACAGCTCATGACTCCAGCCGATGGCGGTCCGCAGCGTCCGGTGCCGCGGAGTTCCCGTCCGCTCGGTCCCCACCAGTGCCTCGAAGCGGTGGCTCAGTCTCTCGGCAACCTCCTCCACCGAGCTGTCGCGCAGCTGTGCGACGGCGAGTTCCAGCGCAAGCGGAATCCCTTCGAGCTGCCGGCAGATCCCGGCGGCCGCCCCGGCGGCGCGCGGGTCCGAGAGCGAGAGGCCGGGAACGGCCTTCCCGGCCCGTTCGGTGAAAAGGGCGAGTGCGGCGTGGTCACCCTCGACCGGCAGCGGTTCGATCTCGACGACGTACTCGCCGCCGACTCCCAGTGCCTGCCTGCTCGTCGCCAGCACCCGCAGGCCCGGCGCGGCGGTGAGCAGGTCGCCCACCAGGCTGCGGCAGGCGTCGACGAGATGCTCGCAGGAGTCGAGAACCAGCAGTCCCTCCTTGTCGGAGAGCCATTCGCAGAGCGCGTCCGCCTGGCTGCGCGTCGTATGGTCGGAGAGACCTACCGCGTCACAGACGACGGGCAGCAGGAGCCGTTCGTCCGGGAGCGGCGAGAGGTCCGCCCACCACGCTCCGTCCGGACGCTCCGGTGCCGCACGGCCCGCCGCACGCAGCGCGACGCGGGTCTTGCCCACTCCGCCGATTCCGCTCAGGGTGATCAGCCGGTGCGCCGCGAGAGCGTTCCGCAGATGCCCCAGCTCGTTCTTTCGGCCCACGAGACTCGTGGTCTCGCGGGGAAGGTAACCCGCCACGGGATCAGTCTCGCCTACTTCGGGCACCCGTCGCACCGCGACGCCGGTGTTCGTTCACCGGTCGTTCCCCGGAGGGGTGAACACCGGCTCACAAGAGCGGCGTTGAGGTATCGCCACGCCACCGCGTCGGTGCTCGACAACACCGGTGAAGTGGCGGAAGTTGTGGTGGAAGGTACCGGTCCGCCGCAGGCGGCCGTCCACCACGCCGCGTCGCCGTACAGCCAGTAGCCGGGAGCCCCTGTGAACTCACCCCGCCGTCAACCCACTTGCCGTGGAGTACGACGGCTGATCGGGACCGTGTTCGCCGCCGCCGCGCTCGCCGTATCGGCCACGGCGGGCACACCCGCGTCCGCCGCCGCAGGCGGAGCGGGCGCCACGGGCCGCCAGGTGTACGTGGCACTGGGAGACTCGATGGCCGCGGGTCCGTTCGTCCCGCGTGGCACGGGGCCCGTCGCCTGCGGGCGCTCGACCGGCAACTATCCGCACCGGCTGGCCGCACGGCTCGGGGCCGCCGTGTTCCGCGACGTCACCTGCAGCGGGGCGGAGACCGGCGATATGACGGCGCCTCAGCGGCTCTCCGTCCTCGGTCTGGACGCGGGCACCGTGCCGCCCCAGGTCGACGCACTGAGCACCGCCACCACCCTGGTGACCCTGACCATCGGCGGCAACGACGCCGGTCTGGTCGGGGTCGCGGGCGGCTGCGTCCGGCTCAGCCCGGTCGGCGGGTACTGCCGGGACACGTACCTCAGGGACGGGGTGGACCAGGAAGCGGCGCGCATCGACGGTCTGGGCCCCCGGCTCGCCGCCGTGCTGGACATCATCCACCGGCGCTCCCCCGCAGCCCTGGTGCTGGTCACCGGTTACGGCGACTACCTCAGGGCGGGCGGCTGCTGGCCCGCCGTCCCGCTGCTCGGAAGTGATGCCGACTGGTTCCAGGGCAGCATCGACCGGATGAACAGCGTGATCTCCGCGGCGTCCGCCGCGCACGGCGCCGAGTACGTCGATGTCCGCACCCCGAGCGGAGGACACGATGCCTGCCGGTCTCCGAGGGCCAAGTGGGTGGAGGGCTTCGTACCCACCGCGCCCGCCGCACCGCTGCACCCCAACGCACGCGGCGAGCAGGCGTACGCGGATGTCATTCACAGCCGGATGGGCGGCTCACGGTACGGCGTGCCCGGCGGGCGGGGGCGCTGAGGCACTGGCTGTCACACAGGTCCATCGTCCATACTGCGCACCGTGGAACAGCACATAGGTCCGAAGAGCCCCCTGCCCGTGCAGGCCGCCGCGACAGACCCGGCGTACGTCCCCGGCCTCATGCCGCCGCGCGCCGGCGCACAAGCCGCCGATGAGCCGGAGCAGGCCGAAGCGGAGGTCCCGGAGCGCGCCGGGAAGCCCGGCGACGCCGCCGCGACGCCCTCCGGCGATGTCCGGGAGGACGCATCGGCGCAGGATGCCGGGGACAGCGTGGCGGACGGCTCCGTGGCGCAGGAGCCCGCGGCGCCGCCGGAGCCGGCGGAGAGCGGCGACGGGGCCGCGGAGCACGAGCCCCCCGCGAGCGGGGATGCCGGGCGCGAGGACGACGACGGCCCTGCGCTCGAGGTCGCCGACCGCCGTTCGACGATCATCGCGAACCGCGCGGGCATCATCCTCCGGCTGGACGACCAGGAGGCCGAGTTCGAGTGGAGCGAGATCGGCGCCGTCGAGTTCCAGACGTCGAAGTACGGGCGCAGGCTGACCGTTTTCGTGCACATGCCCAACCGCCACACCTACCAGGCCGACGTCACGGCTTCGGGCCGGGATGAGCTCAAGGAATGGTCCGGGCGGCTCGACGCAGTCCTGGACGCCTACTTCGAGGAGTGAGTGGGGCGCGTCCGCCCGCCCGGACGCGCCGAAGGACGCTGACACGTACGAGAACCGCACCCGTGTCCCCATCACCGCGCCCGAGCCCTGCCCCGCACCCGGCTGTGTTCGTCCGTTCGGCTGGGTCCGGGCGGGGCGGCTTCCAGAAGAGCATCCGAACCGATATGCATGAGCTTGCCCATGTAGTTGTCGAAATAGGAGTCTTCATGCGTCTTCGCAGCATGCTCGTCGCCAGCGCCTTCGCCGCCTCCGCAGTGCTGGGTGGCGCCGCGTCCGCCTCGGCCCATGACTACGGCCACGGCCACGGCCACCACCACGGCATCGCCGCCGCCGGCAGCTTCCACAAGGAGGCCAGCGGCGTGTACTACCACAACCTCGGTGGCCCGGCGGGCATCACGGACGCCGGCGCCTACAAGAACGCCAGCGAGGGCTGGTTCGGATTCATGGCGCACTGATCCGGACTCTCGACGCCCCCGATGCCGCACTGTGCGCGGTGTCGGGGGCGTTGTTCTGCCCGGCAGGCGCGAGCAGGGTGCCTCGCGCACCGGTGCACGGCCACCGCAGGCGGCCCGGCGGTGCGCAGCCGGCCTACGCGGCGCCGGGCCCGTCGAGGAACCGGAGCAGCACGGCGGCTTCCTCGCGGAGCTGTGCGGCCCGGCCGGCGTGCGCGGGGGATGTCAACTCCGCTGCGGCCTGCATGCGTTCGGTGGCCTCGGCCCGCACGATGTCCACCATGGCGCACTCGCTCAGCTCACGCCGCATCACATCGGTGGCCCCGGCGCCGACCGGCGACTCCTCCAGGGCCGGGCCGTGCGGACCTGCCGCGTCCAGGGGCACCGCCCCGGCGTTGTCCAGCGCGGCGAGTGTGGCGCGCAGGGCGCTCACGGCCACCTTGTCGCGGGCGCGCATCGCGTCCGGCAGGGCTTGACGCATGCGAGTGTGCAGAGACATACCGGTGACCCTAGTGCAGCCGCCCGTTGGAACCACGGTCCCGCACAGCCACGGAGACCCGCCCGACGTGCCCGCCGGGGCCGTAGGGCATCCCGTCGACACGGGACGACGGGGCGCACGGCCCTGCCGGCGCCCCCTACGCGACGCGTCGCAGACGGGCCGAGAGATGGTGCTGCAGCGGGCGGCCCACCGCCGCGAGGTCGTGAATGAACGTGAGCGTGCCGTCGTCGGTCAGGGCGTAGCTCCGACGGGTGGCACTGACCTCCTTGGCCGTGGGGGTGAGGGCCACGGTGTCGGCGGCGAGGTCGACCGTGTTGCCGGCGGCGTGGCCGACCGCGATCTCCGCGATCCCGGTGGGCTGGGTGATCAGGGCCTCCACCCTGCCGTCGGGCTGGAGCCGCCACCAGCCGCTCTCCCGTGCTGATGGGCGAAGCGGCGCGCCGTCGGTGTCGAGCAGCCAGGCCCGGGTCTCGTAGTGGAGGAAGGGCCGGCCGTCGTGGCTGAAGGTGACCTCCTGGGCGTAGGAGAAGTCGCCGTCGAGCGTCGGGTATCCGCCCTCGCCCCGGCCGCGCCAGCGGCCCAGCAGACCGAGCACCGGCGCGAGAAGTGCGTGGGGCGCGGGCGCTTCGTCCGGGCGATGGCCATCGGGGTACGGGTGCTCCGATACGGGGTCGAACACGGATTGCGCTCCTGAAGTCGAGGCTGGTTCCGGTCCGAAGCCTAAAGGGTCCTTGCACTATGGGCGTCCGGTGAGGTCGCGTGGCCCGGTGCCGTGTAGCGCAAGCGCCGGAGAGTCCAGGATGGGGGTCCCCTCTGGCCCTCAAGGCCTTGGGGGAGGAGCCACCTGGGTCTTTCGGCAACGCCGCGAGTCGCGGCGCCAGGCCGCGCGGCCCTGCTCCTGCGACGGCAGAGCGGTACGGGCGCGCAGTGCGGCGTTCCTCATCGGATGGTTCACCGGGGCTGTCGCCCAGTGGCCGGAGCGGGACCGCGATGACCTCGGCCGCCTGCTGGCCCGCTTCGCCGACGCTGTGACGGCGCAACTGGCCCAACCCGACGGCACACCGTCTACCGGACACTGATTCAGCCGTGTGGCCACGGATGAAGCCCGTGTTACGGCCGCACGAAAAGAACGGCCTCCCCAACCTCCCACCGCTCCCCGGCAGCACACCGGCCCCGCCTGCCGACGCGGAATGTCTTCCCTGCTCAGAGGGACGAGGCCGCCCTTCGCCTGCACCGGCTGCCGTGCACGTCAGGCCTGTTCACACACCCTGACGGCACGTTGACGGCGACTCGCCCGCGTGGGTTACTGACGCCGGACCGGCCAGGTGATCCACCGCCGGTCCGGCGGCCGCGAATCCCGTGTGCCACCTGTGGTACCGAGCGCGTCCCGGGCAACGCCGGCGCGGCAGAGAGAACCAGGATGACCAGCATGGAGAGCGCACCGGAGCGGACGCCGGCCCCCGGCCCGCTCCGTTCCGCCACGCTGTACCCCGGCTCCACGCGTACGCCGTCCCCCGATGGTCACCCCCACTGCGCGTGTACCGGCGGGCTGCCGGCCGGCGCCCCGCGCCGCGGCCGCTGACCCCCGGACGGATTCCGTCCCGCCCCAGCCCCTTCCCGTACCGCTGCCCCGCGCCCCGGCCGTGCCGTTCCCACCGGCTCAGCCGCGCCGGTCCCGCCGTCCGGCCACCTCTCGATCTCTGGAGTGCCCATGCCCGAGACGTCCGCACCCCCGGGCGAGCCGGCCACTGCCGGCCCGTCCCCCGTTTCACCCGGACAGCCTCCGGCCGCTTCGGACGCGGCTCCGGCGGGTCCGGCCGCCCCGGTGGCCGACCCCCGCCTCGCCGCCGAGCGGGTGCTGCCGCTGCGCCACCCCTGGCGCTGGGTCCTGACAGCGGTGGTCGTGATCCTGGTCGCCCAGTTCGTCCACGGGCTGGTGAGCAACCCGTTCTACCAGTGGGACAGGTTCTCGTACTGGGTCTTCCGTCCCGTGGTGCTCGACGGGCTTGTGATCACCCTCGAAGTCGCCGCGCTCAGCGCGGTGGTCGGACTCATCGGCGGTGTGGTCCTCGCCCTCTGCAGGCTCTCCCCCAATCCGGTGCTCCGGTCGGTCTCCTGGGTCTACATCTGGCTGCTGCGTTCCGTACCACTGATCGTCGTGCTGCTGTTCCTCTACAACTTCAGCGCGCTCTACCGGACACTGAGCCTGGGAATCCCGTTCGGACCGGCCTTCTTCCACTTCGACGAGTCACATCTCGCCACGGACATGACCGTCGCGGTCGTCGGTCTCAGTCTCAACGAGGCCGCCTACGCAGCCGAGGTGGTCAGGTCCGGCGTGCTGTCCGTGGACCAGGGCCAGCACGAGGCGGCGTCCGCCCTCGGGCTGCCCCGCGGATTCCAGTTCCGCCGCATCGTGTTCCCGCAGGCCCTGCGCGTCATCGTGCCCTCGTACGTCAACCAGCTGATCGGCCTGGTCAAGAGCACTTCACTGGTCTTCTACGTCTCCCTGCTCGACCTGTTCGGCACCGTACAGAGCCAGGGAAGCACCTATCCGGGAGACATCGTGCCGCTTCTGCTGGTGGCAACCTGCTGGTACATCGTGCTGACGAGTGCCGTCTCGGTGGTCCAGTTCTATGTGGAGCGTCACTACTCACGGGGTGCGCTGCGCACCGTGCCTCCTACGCCTCTGCAGAGACTCCGGTCCGGCGTCCGCAGCGCCCGCGCCCGGATCGCGATCGGATCGGGCATATGAGCGTCAGCGCACCGCAGACCCCGAACTCCTCCGTCCGTTCCGAGCCGGTGGCCGTCGAGATCCACCAGGCGCACAAGTGGTTCGGCACCCACCATGTGCTGCGCGGCGTCGACCTGACGGTGGAACCGGGCTCGGTCACCGCGGTCCTCGGACCGTCCGGGTCCGGCAAGTCGACACTGCTGCGTGCCGTGAACCACCTGGAGAAACTGGACATCGGCCATGTGACGGTCGGCGGTGAACCGATCGGCGTGCGGCATCACCGCGGGCGGCTGAAGGAGCTGACGGAGCGCACGATCCGGGCGCAGCGCAGCCGTATCGGCTTCGTCTTCCAGCACTTCAATCTGTTTCCGAACCTGACGGTGCTGGAGAACGTCGCCGCGGCGCCGACCGCCGTGGGCCGCGTGGACCGGGAGGGCGGCCGGGTCCTGGCCCGCGCTCTGCTGGAGCGGGTGGGACTCGCGGACAAGGCGGACTCCTACCCCCGGCAGTTGTCCGGCGGCCAGCAGCAGCGGGTGGCCATCGCACGGGCGCTGGCTCTTGAACCCGGGGTGATCCTCTTCGACGAGCCGACCTCGGCGCTCGACCCCGAGCTGGTCAGTGAAGTGCTCGCCGTCATCAAGGAGTTGGCGACCGGCGGGACCACACTGATCGTGGTGACGCATGAGATCGGCTTCGCACGTGAGGTGGCCGACCGGGTCGTCTTTCTCGACCACGGCCGGGTGGTCGAGCAGGGGCCGCCCGCCCAGGTGCTGGACAACCCCCGCGAGACCAGGACCAGGGAGTTCCTCGGCAAGGTCTCCTGACTTACCGCTGCCGCCCACCGGCGCACCGCTCCACCGACTCCTCCGTCCCGCTTCTCCCACCCACGCTCAAGGGATCCGACATGCCCCGCCGCAGTTCCCGACTGTCCGCTCTCGCCGCCGCCTGCACCGTCCTCGCTCTCGCCGCCGGCCTCAGTGCCTGCGGTGACAGCGGCAGCAACGAGCCGTCCGGCTCGCCCGGCGCCGCCAAGGGGACGGTGGTCATCGGCGCGGTCTCGAACGGGGCCGCCAGGCAGACGACGCTGAAGGTGCCCGAGGTGGCCTCGATCCGGGCCCAGCTTCCCAAGTCCGTCACCGCGGACGGGAAACTCTCCATCGGCCTGGGCATGCTCTCGGCGGGCTCGGCGCCCCTGGGCTACGTCGGGGACGACCAGAAGACCGTGACCGGCTCCGAGCCTGATCTCGCCCGGCTGGTCGCCGCGGTTCTCGGCCTGAAACCCGACGTGAAGAACGCGACGTGGGAGAACCTCTTCGTCGGGATCGACAGCGGGCGCACCGAGGCCGGATTCTCCAACATCACCGACACGGAGGAGCGGAAGAAGAAGTACGAGTTCGCCTGCTACCGCGAGGACAACCTCGGTTTCGAGGTGCGGAAGAGCTCCGGCTGGAACTTCGACGGCACGTACAAGAGCCTGGCGGGCAGGACCGTCGCCGTGAGCGCCGGCACCAATCAGGAGAAGCTGCTGCTGGAGTGGCGGGACAAGCTGGCGGCCGAGGGCAAGAAGCTCACGGTGAAGTACTTCCAGGAGAGCAACAGCACCTACCTGGCGCTGAATTCGAGGAAGATCGACGCGTACTTCGGCCCGAATCCCAGCCTCTCGTACCACATCGCCCGAACTGCGTCGACCCCGCAGGCCACCCGCAGCGCCGGCACCTACTCGGGCGCCGGAGCCTCGTTGCAGGGCCTTATCTGCGCGACCGCCAAGAAGGACAGCGGCCTCGCGAAGCCACTGGCCGCTGCCGTCAACTACCTGATCAAGAACGGTCAGTACGCCAAGTGGCTCGGGGCGTGGAACCTCCGGAACGAGGCCGTGAAGACCGCCGAAGTGAACCCTCCCGGTCTGCCGGTCACCAACTCCTGAAGCACAGCCCGGTCCCCGCATGAGCCGCGAGGACGCACCGTCGTGAACCGCAGAGAGAAGAGAAGGCGCTTCATGTCCACCGACCTCCGGTCACCGCAGCCCCTGCCCCTGCCCGCCCCCGCGCCCGCTGCCGGAACGCAACCGGCGCACCTGCTGGACAACGCCGCCTGGGCGGCGCTCCGTGGACCGCACCGGCGTTTCGCCGAGACGGTCGGGTCCGCCGCGCGCTACCTGCCGGACGTCGCGCCCTTCGTCGCGCTGGCCGATCCGGCGTCCCCCAGGGCGTGGGACGACCTGGCAGTGCTGGTCGGCCCCGGTGAGCAGACCGCGGTGACCGGGGTCGCTGCCGTGCCGGACGGCTGGGAGACGGTGCGGCAGGGGACCGGTGTCCAGCTCGTCGCCGACACGCTGCGCACAGCCCACGATCCGGAGGCCGTCCGGCTGACCCCGGCCGACGTACCGGAGATGCTGGATCTGGTGGCCCGGACCCAGCCGGGCCCCTTCCTTCCCCGCACCATCGAACTGGGCGCGTACTGGGGCATCCGCCGTGGCGGTCGCCTGTTGGCGATGGCGGGCGAGCGGCTGCGCCCTCCCGGCTACACGGAGATCAGCGCCGTCTGCACGGATGCCGGACACCGGGGCGGAGGGCTCGCCACCCGGCTGGTGCGCCACGTGGCCGACGGCGTGCGGGGCCGTGGGGACATCCCGTTCCTGCACGCGGCGGCCGACAACGAGAACGCCATCCGGCTGTATCTGGCGATGGGCTTCACCCTGCGCCGCCGCAACCTGTTCGTCGTGGTCCGGGCTCCCGGGGGCAACTCCCCCACCGCACACGGGGGATGACTCCCCCGGCACCGGTGGGCCCGGTCCGGCAGCGCCCCGCTCCGCGCCCCGGAGAGGAGCAGCTGCGCCCCGCCGGGACGCACGTCCCCCTACATCACACAGCCCATTCAGGAAAGGCACAACGGACATGACACAGTCCCCCTTCCCTCCTCCCGAACCCCTCCACCTCGCCGTGGCACTGGACGGCACGGGCTGGCACCCGGCGTCCTGGCGTGAGCCCGGGTCCCGTGCCGACGAACTCTTCACCGGCGGCTACTGGCTGGATGCCGTACGGGAAGCCGAACGGGGCCTCGTCGACTTCGTGACCTTCGAGGACGGGCTGTCCCTCCAGTCCACCGATCCGACCGGTGACGACCGGCGTACCGACCAGGTCCGCGGCCGCCTGGACGCCGTCCTGACCGCCTCCAGGGTGGCGCCGCTGACCCGGCACATAGGGCTCGTACCGACCGCGGTGGTCACGCACACGGAACCGTTCCACCTCGCGAAGGCCATCGCGACACTGGACTACGTGAGTTCCGGACGGGCCGGCGTCCGGGTGCGGGTCTCCGCAGCGGCTCACGAGGCCGCGCACTTCGGACGCCGCGATCTGCCGGGGATACGGCCGGAGGACGCCGGGCTCCCGCACACGCGGGAGCTGGTACGCGAACTCTTCGACGAGGCCGCCGACTACGTCGAGGTGCTCCGCAGGCTCTGGGACAGCTGGGAGGACGACGCGGAGATACGCGACACCGCCACCGGCCGGTTCATCGACCGCACGAAGCTGCACTACATCGACTTCCGCGGAGACCGTTTCAGCGTCAAGGGCCCGTCCATCACACCGCGCCCGCCGCAGGGCCAGCCGCTGGTGACGGCCCTCGCGCACGCGGCCGTTCCGTACGCACTCGTGGCCGGCTCGGCGGACGTCGGGTACGTCACGCCGCACGATGCCGCCGGGGCGCGAGCCGTCTCCGAGGAGATCCTGGCCGCCCGGGACACCGCGCGGCGGGGCGGGGAGACGGTCCATGTCTTCGGGGACCTGGTGGTCTTCCTGGACGAGACCGCTGCTGCGGCGAGAGCGCGCCGGCGGCGGCTCGACGAGGTGGCCGGCGCCCCCCTGACCAGTGACGCCGAGGTGTTCACCGGCACCCCGGGCGAGCTCGCCGACCTGCTGCTGGACTGGCAGCGCGCGGGCCTGACGGGATACCGGCTGCGGCCCGCCGTGACAGGCCACGACCTGCCCGCCATCACCAGGGGCCTGGTCCCCGAGCTCCAGAACCGGGGCGCTTTCCGCCGTGCCTACGAGGCCGGCTCGCTGCGTGGGCTGCTCGGCCTCGGCCGGCCCGCCAACCGTTACGCCCGGGTCCGGGCCGGAGGACAGTCATGAGTGCCAGCCAGAAGCAGATCCATCTCGCCGCCCACTTCCCCGGGGTCAACAACACCACCGTCTGGAGCGACCCGGAGGCGGGCAGCCAGATCGACTTCGCCTCCTTCAGCCACTTCGCGCGGACCGCGGAGCGGGCCAAGTTCGACTTCCTCTTCCTGGCCGAGGGGCTGCGTCTGCGGGAGCAGGGCGGCGAGATCTACGACCTGGACGTGGTCGGCCGCCCGGACACCTTCACGGTACTGGCGGCGCTGGCAGCGGTCACGGACCGGATCGGGCTCGCCGGCACGATCAACTCCACCTTCAACGAACCGTACGAGGTGGCACGGCAGTTCGCCTCCCTCGACCATCTGTCCGCCGGCCGGGCGGCGTGGAACGTCGTCACTTCCTGGGACGCGTTCACCGGGGAGAACTTCCGGCGCGGCGGGTTCCTCCCGGAACAGGACCGCTACACGCGGGCCGAACAGTTCCTGCGCACCGCCTGGGAGCTGTTCGACTCCTGGGCGGACGACGAGGTCCTGGCCGACCGGGAGAGCGGCCGGTTCCTGCGTACCGCGGACGCCGGTACGTTCGCCCACCGCGACCAGCACTTCGACATCGCGGGCCGGTTCAACGTGCCGCGCTCCCCGCAGGGGCGTCCGGTGATCTTCCAGGCGGGCGATTCGGACCAGGGACGGGAGTTCGCGGCAGCGACCGCGGACGCGATCTTCAGCCGGCACTCCGCGCCGGAGGCGGGCCGCGTGTTCTACCGCGACGTGAAGGGCCGGCTGGCCCGCTACGGTCGTGAGCCGGACGAGCTGCTGATCCTGCCCGCGGCCACCTTCGTCCTGGGCGACACGGACGCCGAGGCGGCGGAGCGCGCCCACGAGGTGCGGCGCAGCCAGGTCAGCGGGCAGACCGCGATCAAGTTCCTGGAACATGTGTGGAACCGGGACCTGTCCGGCTACGACCCGGACGGACCGCTGCCCGACATCGACCCGGATACGGGTGAGCACACGGTGGCGCGCGGCAGGGCGAGCGTACGCATGGTGCGTGATCCGCTGGCAACGGCCTCCGAGTGGCGGCAGCGCGCGAAGGCCGAAGGGCTGTCCATCCGGGAGCTGGTGATCGAGACGAGCGCCCGCCAGACGTTCATCGGTTCACCGGCCACGGTCGCCGACGCGGTCGACGCCGCTGTACAGAGCGAGGCGTCCGACGGCTTCATCTTGGCCCCGCATCTGGTCCCCGGCGGGCTGGACGAGTTCGCCGACAAGGTGGTGCCACTGCTGCAGGAGCGCGGGGTGTTCCGCACGGAGTACGCGGGGACGACGCTCCGCGGCCATCTCGGGCTGCGCCCGTGATGTGACGTCAGTACCAGGGGGCGGGGCGGGGTGCGTCGCACAGTTCGAGGACCAGTTCGCCCGCGTCGGAGTTCGCCCCGTCCGCGGGACGCACTCTGTCCCCCTCGCTGACCAACTGCGGTTCCGCTCCCACGACTCGGCACCGGAACACGAAGCCCTCGGGGAAGCGGACGAGGGATTCGTTGCGCGCGGTGTCGGTATAGCGGTGCACGACGCTGGAGCGGACGACGACCCCGTAACCGTCGGTGTGCGCCGGGTTCAGGTCGCTGGAGGCGCACACCGGGCACAGGAGCCGGCGGAAGGAGGCGGTGCCGCACCAGCGACAGAGCTGATAGACCAGGCCCGTCGGGCTCTGCGGCCCGTCTGTGTCCCGCGCCGTCGGTACGGCGTTGGTTCCTGTCCCGGACACGTCTCTGCCTCCCGCGTTCGACTCGGTACGCCGCACGTACGGCGGCGGCCCAGCAGCACCGTATGGCACTGAGTGCCACACTGTAAAGCACTGAGTGCCACAGATGTGGCCCGGGAAACGGAAGCCCCGGCTGGTCGGGGGAACCAGCCGGGGCGGTAGGCGGTGAGTACGGAGGGCGGTCGCCTCTCGGCGATGGGCACCATGGGGCTTCAGCCGAACGATCTTCCCCACGGGCAATGAGTGGAGCCCGGGGACACTGTCCCCTCCGTACCCACGCACTGAAGAACGACGGAAAGCGCCCGCCTGTTCCCGCCGGCCGCCCACCTGCCGTATGACCTGTCACACGCTGCGACGGTACGGGCCATGTGCGGCGGGTCGCGGGGCCCGCGCCGGCTCAGCCGAGGAGCGAGCCGGTGCCCTCCGGCGAGAACCCGGCCAGCGACTCCTCGATACGGCCGAGTGTGCCGGGGTGCAGAGCAATCCGGGCCGCCGAAAGGTTCTCCGCGATGTGGGCGGGGGTGCGGCTGCCGGGGATGGGCACCACGTGGTCGTCCTGGTGCAGCAGCCACGCAAGAGCCAGTTGACCCGGCGTGATCCCGAGGTCGGCGGCGATACCCCGCAGGGGTGCGTAACGGTCGTTGTTGGTCTTGAGGTTGGCCTCGTCGAAGCGCGGCATGTTACGTCGGAAGTCCCCTTCGGCCAGGTCCTGCACGGTGCCGGCCAGGAAGCCGCCGCCCAGCGGGCTCCACGCCACGATGCCGACACCCAGTTCGCGGGCAGCCGCGTGCAGTTCGGCGTCGACGGGCTGCCACATCGACCACTGGGTCTGCACAGCGGCGACCGGATGGACCGCGTGGGCCCTGCGCAGTTGGTCCGCCGTGACATTGGACAGGCCGAGCCGGCGCACCAGTCCGTCCTGCACCAGGTCCGCCACCGCTCCCACGGTGTCCTCCAGCGGAACCTCCGGGTCCGGGAAGTGCGGGTAGTACAAGTCGATCACATCGGTGTCCAGGTTGCGCAGCGACTGCTCGGCGTAGCCGCGCACATGCTTCGGCTCGGCGTTCACGGCGAGTTCGCCGAACGAGTACGACACAGGGAAGCGGTGGGCGGCAGCGCCGTCGGGTACCCGGAACCCGAACTTCGTGGCGATCACGGCCTGTTCCCGCCGGCCCCGGAGCGCCCGGCCCACGATGCGCTCGTTGTGGCCGTCGGCGCCGTAACCGTCGGAGGTGTCGATGAGGGTGGCGCCCTCGTCCAGGGCAGCGTGCAGCGCGGACACCGCGCGCTTGTCATCGATCTCGCCGTACATCCCGGGCGACAGCACCATCGCACCGAAGCCGATCGCCGAAGTCGTGAGACCGCCGAGAGTGCGGGTGGGCAGAGTGGGCATGGGATGCTCCGTTTCGGTTCGGGCTGTCGGGTCGTCCATACCCTGCCCGCACTCGCGACGCCGGTCCACGGCTTATCGCTCCAGCCCTGGGTGATGGTCGTTCAGCTGCGGGTTTCGCGGTAGTTCACGGTGGCCTGCCGGGTAGTACTGAATGCCACCGAACCGGCGTTCAACGAGCTGTTAGCGTGACCGGATTCAGATACTCCTCTTGTTCCGAGGCCCTTCATGAATCACCTCTCGCGGCGGCAGTTCGCCGCAACCTCGCTCGTGCCCCTCGGCGCCGCGCTCCTGCCGGTCGTGCCCGCCCACGCACAGGAGCCGACGGCCGGGGCGCCGCACGACGGCTCGCAGTCCGCTCCTCTGCGAAGCGGACTCACCGACACCCTTGACCTGCACGGGCTCCCCGAAGCGGCCCAGCCCCCCGGCGACAACCCGCTCAACGTCTTCGCCGACCTCGGCGCCTGGCACGCCTACGGCCTGCCCTCCGCGACGGACCATGCCCACTTCGGAGGTTTCAGTGGGCCGCTGTACGTGGCGGAGGAGTACCCCTGGTACCTGAGCAGGGCCTTCACCCGCTTCGCACTCGTCGACGCACGGTCGGCACTGCCCGTCGACCTGTCGGCCGACCGGGCGCCCCGCCTGGAGGCGGGACCGGGCATCCTCAGTCAGTCGTACCTCACGGACGGCCTGCGGGTAACCGTGGAACTGCGCTACGCCAGCAACCGCACGGCCCTGGTGGAGGCGAGGGTCGAGAACCGGGGGAACAGCGTCCGGGAGCTGCGCGCCCGCTGGGAGGGATCACTGCTGCGCCACACCGACGAGCCCGTCCGCAGTGCTCCGCGACTGCACGCGACCGACGGTGGTGTGGCGGTGCGGTTCGCCGAGGTCCGCTCGTTCAAGGACTTCCTGACCACGGCGCAGACCCGGTTCGAGGTCGCGCACGCCGAAGCCGTGCACACGACCGTTGACGGTGACCGCTATCGCACGGCCGCGCGGCAGCCGCGCCGGCTGGCCCCGGGCGGGACCACCACATTTACCTGGACCGAGTCGTACACCTTCACCGATGCCGAGCGGCGCGCGGACCTCCCGGCCGTGCGGGAGGCGCTGGCACACCCGGACCGTGTCGCGGCCCGTGCGGACCGCCGTTGGCAGCTCTACCTGTCGCGCGCGCTGGACGGAGTGGCCCATGGCCGGCAGCGGGTGGCGGCGAAGGCGGTGCAGACGCTGGTGACCAACTGGCGCAGCCCGGCCGGAGCCCTGCGCTCGGACGGAATCACCCCCTCCCTGACCAACACGTCGTTCGCGGGCGGCTTCTGGGCCTGGGACTCGTGGAAGGAAGCCGTCGCGACCGCCGTCTTCGATCCCGGCCTGGCCGTTTCCACCATTGAGTCGATGTTCGACCACCAGATACAGGCAGACTCCCCGGACCGTCCGCAGGACGCCGGGATGGTGCCGGACGCGCTGTTCTACAACGACGTCCGCCACGGCGGTCTGAACTGGAACGAACGCAACTCGAAGCCACCGCTGGCCGCCTGGGCGGTGTGGCAGGTGTACGAACGTGGCGGGGGCCGGGCCTTCCTGCGCCGGATGTATCCGAAGCTGAGGTCGTACCACGCGTGGTGGTACCGCGACAGGGACCACGACGGGAACGGCCTGGCCGAGTACGGCGCGACGGTGGACACGGCCAACGACAGCACCGAGCAGCGGAGGCTGGCGGCGGCCTGGGAGAGCGGTATGGACAACGCGCCGCGCTTCGACGACGCGCAGGTGCGTGCCAACACCGACCGGGCGGGACACACCGTCGGCTACTCACTCGATCAGCAGTCGGTCGACCTCAACTGCTTCCTGTACGCGGAGAAGCGCTTCCTGGCCCGTATGGCGGGCGAGCTGGGCTGGCCGCAGGAGGCGGACGCTCTGAACCGGGCGGCGGACAGCCTGCGGGACCACATCAGAACCCGTACCTACGACCCCGCGACCGGGTTCTTCTACGACTGCGGGCCGGCCGGCGGCGGACCTCGCACGAAGGGCGGCAAGGGCATCGAGGGAGCGGTACCGCTGTGGGCGGGCGTCGCCACGGGCAGGCAGGCCGCCGGCGTCCGGGCGGCACTGACCGACCCGGCTCAGTTCGCCACCCCGTTGCCCCTGCCGACGGTCGCCCGCAACAGTCCGGCGTTCGATCCGACGGGGTACTGGCGTGGTCTGGTCTGGCTCGATCAGGCCTATTTCGCACTGCGTGGCCTCTCCGACTACGGCTACCACAAGGACGCCCGCGCAATCGGCGAACAGCTGCTGCAACAGGCGCAGGGGCTGCTGGGTACCGCGCCCTTCCGTGAGAACTACCAGCCACTGACCGGGGAGGGCGAGAACTCCGCCAACTTCTCCTGGTCCGCCGCGGCCGTCCTGGAGATGCTGCGCGGTACGTGAGGTGAGGGCCGTGGCCGCCCGACGGAAGGGAGACCGTCTTGGGCCGCCGCACTGCGGGGAGTGCGGCGGCGGTCAGTGGCTTCGTCAACGCCGCGTCGATCCCGGCACGGCCACCGGCATACGTGTACGGACCATCCCGGGACGGCGGCTTTGCGCCGAGGGCCGTGCAAGCCGTTGTCCGCGAGGCACCCAGCAGGCGGCTTTGCCGCACACTTGCCGACGGTCGTGATCGAACGGCTCAGGGCCTTGTTCCACCGAAGTGGAACAAGGCCCTGACCTGAGCTTGAAGCCCGTCTTCTGCACCGTCGGGACGACAGGATTTGAACCTGCGACCCCTTGACCCCCAGTCAAGTGCGCTACCAAGCTGCGCCACGTCCCGGTGCCCGATCCGGCCCAGGGGCTCCCCGGCCGAACGCGCACCGAAACAATACCGCACTTCATCCAGTGATCACGAACTCGTTCCCCGGCCTCGGCGCACTTGACCTCAAGTGCGCTTGATGTCGGATCGTCGGCTCCATGAACACAGAGCTGAACCGGCTGATGGCCCTCATGACCGGTGATGAGAAGCACGGGCCTGCGGCGACCTCGACCCTGGACGCACTCTGGGTCCTGTACGACCGGGTGCTGCGGGTCACACCGCAGACGTCGTCGGCACCCGGCCGGGACCGCTTCCTGCTGTCCAAGGGGCACGGCCCGATGGCGTACTACGCGGTCCTCGCGGCCAAGGGGTTCTTCCCCGAGGAGCTGCTGGCGGGTTTCGGCTCGTACGAATCGCCGCTCGGCCACCACCCCGACCGGCTGCTGGTGCCCGGTGCCGAGATCGGCAGCGGGTCGCTCGGACACGGGCTTCCGCTGGGCGTGGGGACCGTGCTCGGGCTGAAGGCACAGCAGCTCACCGCTCCACGGGTGTGGGTACTGATCGGCGACGCCGAGCTGGACGAGGGTTCGGTGCACGAGGCCATCGCCTACGCCGGACCGGCCGGTCTCGAACAGCTGCACACCGTGGTGATCGACAACGCCTCCGCGAGCTACGGCACCCCCGGCGGGATCGCGGCCCGCTTCGAAGCGGCGGGCTGGTCGGCCCTGACCGTCGACGGACGGGACCACGAGGAGCTGTACGGAGCCTTCACCGCATCCCATCCGGGCAGGCCGCACGCCGTGGTCGCCCGCGTCGAGCCCAAGAACGCCTGAGCAGGAACATCCGAGAGGGATCCGTCATGGACAACATGCGTGAGCGGTTCGCCGCCACAACGTCGCGGCTGCTGGACGAGGACCCGCGAATCGCCGTCGTACTCGCCGAGATCACGCGCGACGGATTCGCGGATGCGGCGCGGGCCCACCCGGACCGGGTGATCAACGTGGGGATCCGGGAGCAGCTGCTGATCGGTGCGGGCGCCGGGATGGCGCTGGCCGGAATGCGCCCGGTCATCCACACCTTCGCCAGTTTCCTGGTCGAGCGCCCCTTCGAGCAGATCAAGCTGGATCTGGGCCACCAGGGTGTGGGCGCCGTACTGGTGAGCGCCGGGGGCTCGTACGACTGGCCGGCGGGCGGGTTCACCCACATGTCGCCGGGTGACGTGGCGCTGCTCGACACCCTCGACGGCTGGACGGTGCACGTGCCGGGCCACCCGGAGGAGGCGGAGGCCCTGCTGCGCCATGCCGTACGGGGCGACGACCGGGTCTATGTGCGGCTCTCCACGCAGGCCAATCGGCAGCCGCGACGCGTCACCGGAGCCGGTTTCCGCACGCTGCGGGAGGGCCGCGGCGGGGTGGTCATCGCGGTCGGTCCGGTGCTGGACGCTGTCCTGGCGGCGACGGAGGGGATGGACGTCACCGTCCTGTACGCGACGACGGTCCGGCCCTTCGACGGCGCGGCCCTGCGCCGGGCGGCCGACGCCCCCGGCTCGGCCGACGTGGTGATGGTCGAGCCGTATCTGGCGGGCACGTCGACAGCCGCCGCGAACGACGCCCTGGCCGACCGGCCGCACCGGGTGCTCGGGCTCGGTGTCGGCAGGAAGGAGCTGCGGCGCTACGGCGGGATCGACGAGCATGTCGCCGCACACGGCCTGGACGCCGCGTCGCTGCACCGGAGCATCACGGGCTTCCTGCGGCCTCAGGTGTGAGCGCGCCTGGGGCCGCGGGAAGCGGCCCCAGGGGTCACGCCGTGTGCCGCTGGCCCCGCTCGAAGTAGTCGGCGAGTTCCGGTTCGAGCGGGGTGACCCGGCGCGGGGTCCCGCCGTCCCGGAGCGAGTCCGTGGCCCGCACTCCGGTGGCGACCGCCATCCTGGCGGCGACCGGCGACGTGTCGGTGCGGCCGCCCTCCCGTACGAACCGCAGGAACTCGTCCATGAGCAGCGGGTCGGCGCCCCCGTGGCCCGCCTCGTCCTGTGCCTCCGGGACGGGGTGGACCTCGTCCGGGTCCTCCCGGTAGACGGAGCGGCGGGTGTTCCAGACCTTCACCTGGCTCCCCGGCCCGTCGCCGAAGTTCTCCAGCCGGCCCGCGTCGCCGATGACGGTGTAGTTGCGCCAGTAGTCGGGGGTGAAGTGGCACTGCTGGTAGGCGGCCAGCACCCCGTTGTCCAGACGCATGTTGAGGAGGGAGACGTCCTCGATGTCGATGACGGGGTTGAGGCCGCGCTGGGTGTGCGGCGGCCAGTGTCCGTCCTTCGTGTACCAGTCGGCGGTCTTCGGCTCACCGGGCTCGCGGCGGTGCGGGTTGTCGCCGTAGACCATCAGGTCGCCCATGGCCTGGACGTCGCGTGCGTACCCGCCCGCAAGCCAGTGCAGCACGTCGATGTCGTGCGCGGCCTTCTGCAGCAGCAGGCCGGTGGTGTGCCTGCGCTCGGCGTGCCAGTCCTTGAAGTACCAGTCGCCGCCGTATCCGACGAAGTGCCGGACCCAGACGGTCTTGACCTCGCCGATGGCGCCACCGGTGATGAGGTCGCGCATCAGCCGGACGACCGGCATGTGGCGCATGTTGTGGCCGATGTAGAGCCGGGTGCCGGTCTCGTACGCGGTGCGCAGGATCTCGTCGCACCGCTCGACGGTGATGTCGAGTGGCTTCTCGACGAAGACCGGCTTGCCCGCGCGCAGCGCCTCACAGGCGAGTTCCGCGTGGGTGTGGTCGGGAGTGAGGACGAGGACCGCGTCGACGTCGGGGTCCTCGACGACAGTGTGGTGGGCGGAGGAGATCCGAGCGCCGGGGAAGGCCGTGGCCGCCTCCGTACGGGCTGCCGGGTCGGGGTCGGCGAGTGCGGTGACGCGCGAGCCGGCTCCGGGGCGGTGGGCGGTGCGGGCGATGCTGCCGCGCAGTCCGTAGCCGAGGACGCCGATACGGAGGTCGGACATGGAGGTTCCTTCGCTGGTGCGGGTGGAGCAGACCTGTCGGGTCCGTCCCTACGGGTGGACGGCGACCTGGGCGAGTCCGACCCGTCCGGTGCCGGTGAGCTGGATCCTGACGTACCGGGTGTCGGTGTTCAGGTCCAGCACGGTGGGCCGCAGGGCCTTGCCGCTGACGTGGACGGTCTTCCTGTCCGTGCGGACGTCGAAACCGGCCGTCGTGGCTGATGCGTCGTTCCAGATCTCGACCCGGCCGACGTGCCGGGCGGAGCCCAGGTCCACCTGCCACCAGGCGCCCGGCTCGGAGAGCGTCCGGGTGTCCGTCGAGGTGTCGCCGTCGGTGGCGAGCGCGGCGGCGGCCCCGTCGGTGGAGGACTGGGAAGCGGTGCCGGTGCGGGCCAGGTCGGGGGCGAGTTGTTCGACGGGGCCGCGGTGGGCGCCGGCTGCCGACGCGACTGCGACCGCGGCGGCCGGGAGCCGTTCCAGGCGGGTGTGGTTGCCGGACATCGTCGAGCCGGTGCCCGCGATGGGAGGTGCGTCGGTGTCGACCCAGTTGCCGCGTGCGGTGTTCTTGATGCCGTAGTCGGCCCAGTTGGAGACCCACTTGTAGCCGAGCCGGGTCAGGACGTTGTTCTCCACCGTGATGTACGAGGACTGCTCGTCGAGGTAGATGCCGTTGCCGTCGCGCTCGGTGTTGCCGTAGGCGGAGCGGTTGATGTAGTTGCCGGAGACTACCGTGCCGGGCTGGGCACCCTGGGTGTAGATCGCGCCGCCGTCGTGCTGGGCGTCCTTGACCTGCATGACGTTGGTGATGCGGTTGTCGGTGATCCTGTTGTCCCGCAGCACCGACTTCTGGGACTCGGGCTGGTTCCAGCCCCAGCCGACCGAGATGCCGGAGTACGGCAGCTGGTCGAGAGTGTTGTGGTCGATGGTGAGGCCGGCCTCGTAGCCCGCCCAGACGCCGGCCGCGTCGGTGTACTCGACGGCCGCGCGGGTGATCGTGTTGTGGGCGAAGGTGTTGCGTTCACCGGCCAGTTCGGGGTCCGGCATGGGCTCGGTGTCACCGATGTAGGCGGCACCCGACGACAGATCGGTGAAGTCGGAGCGCGTGACGCCGGAGTCCTTGGTGCCGGCTTCGAGGATCACCCCGGCCCCGCCGAGGTGGGTGAAGGACGCCCCGTCGACGGTCACACCACGGCCACCGTGCACGGTCAGCGCGGCCGTCGGCTTGGTGAAGAAGCGGCCCGCGTGGTCGACAGGTCCGGTGGCGCCGGTGAGGGTGAGTCCGGCCTGCATGCCGGCGTAGCCCTCGTCCGTGTCGGGCTGGTGATAGGCCGCGTAGGCGAAGCCGATCCCGCGGACGCGGACGTTGTGCGCGCCGTCGACCGTCATCAGCTGCTCGGTGGCGGGTGTGACGGCTGAGGCGCGCCGCATGTCCTCGCCCTTGCGCGGCAGGTACGTGACGGTGTGCGCGGCCGAGTCGTGAACGAACTCGCCTGGCTGGTCCAGTAGTTCGGGTGCGTTCTCGAAGAAGGCGACGCCCGAGTAGCGGCTGGAGTCCACGGCCGTGGAGTCCCAGGCCGGGCCGGTGCGGTCGGTTCCGCTCGCCGAGTTGGTCCAGCAGGGCTGGGCGAAGGTCAGTGTGTCGCCGCTGACACCGGCGATCCGGCAGTGGTAGTTGCGCCAGCGGACCTTGATGACGGCCTCGGCGTCGGTGGGCCGCTTCCAGTCGGCGATCCCGGTGGCCTTCGCCCCGGTCATGCCGGTCTTCGTGGCGTCGCAGACACTGGCCGCGCAGGCTCCGCCGCGGGCGGGGGTGGCCCGGATTCCGTTGACGAAGAGCTGGCGCGGTGTGATGCCGTCGGGAACCCTGGCGGTCCAGGCACCGCCGGACGTCCTGGTCCAGCCGGTGACCGTACGGCCCCCGGAGAGAACGGGGCGGGCGCCGGGCGCCGCGGTCCAGGTCGTGCCGGAGTCCGCCGAGGTGAGCTTCAGGGCGGTGCTGCGGGTGTACGTACCGCCTGCGAGCCGCACGGTGATGCCACCGCCGTGGACGGTACGGGCCTTGTCGCGGGCTCCGTCCAGGGAGCAGGGGCTGCTGTGCGTACAGGCCGTTCCGGCGCCGTGCGGCGACGCGTACAGGGTGTGGGCGTGTGCGGGACGGGCGGCCTGCGCGAGCGGCGCGGTGGCGAGCAGCGCGGCGACAGCCGCGAGCGCCGTACCGATCCGCCGGCCGGCCGCGCGGTGGGTGGTGCGGCGGCTCATGCGGCGGCCTTCCAGTCGGGGTGGCCCGGCATCGGCGGGTTGGTGGCGCCGAACAGCCAGTCACGCAGAAAACGGTCCAGGGTGCGGTCACCCGTGATGTCGACGGTGTGCCCGATGAATTCCTCGCTGGTGTAGGTCGAGTCCTTGTGGCGCCGGACCCACTCGCGCATGATCCGGTCGAAGGTCCGCTGACCCACCTGCTGGTTGAGCGCGTACAGGACGAGCGCCCCGCCGTCGTAGATGTTGGCTCCACCGAGCGCCTTGGGCAGTCCGGGCGGGCCGTCCTTGGCGCGGACCGCGTCCAGCGTCCCGTAGGTGGCCTTCATCTTGTCGGCGACGACCGACCAGCCGCGCTCCTCGCTGTACACGGCGGCGTAGTAGGTGGCGGGCCCTTCGTTGAGCCAGGCCTGCTGCCAGTCGTGCGGGGTGACCGAGTCGCCGAACCACTGGTGGGTCAGCTCGTGCACCATGGTGTTCTCGTACGTCGGGTTGCCGTCGGCGTTGGGCTTGAACCAGTTGGTGCCCATCAGGGTGAGCGTCTGGTTCTCCAGCGCGTCCGTGTAGCCGTCGTAGATGTGGACCCCGTACGTGGAGAACGGGAATCGGCCGAACCTCGCCTCCAGCCAGGCCAGATGGTCGGCGGTGCGGGCCACGACCGGCGCGTAGGTGTCCTCCTGGCCCTGCGGCACGATGTGCCGCAGCGGCAGACCGGTGTGGCTGCTGCCGTACAGGTAGGTGCCCTTGACGACCGCGATGCCGAGCAGCTCGGTGGGCATCCGTTCGCGGAGTGCGAAGTGCCAGACGGCCGAGCCGTCCGCGCGCGGGGACTTGTGCAGCAGCTCGCCGTTGGCGGCGGCCACGTAGCCCTGCGGCGCGCTGATGTGAAAGGCCCACGTTGCCTTGTCCGACGGGGTGTCGTTGCAGGGCAGGAAGGTGTCGGCACGCGATGACTGCACCGCTGCGGCGAATCCGCCCTCGCTGCCGAAGACCCAGCCGTTCAGGCCGAGCCGCTTGGCCTTGCCGTTGCCGTGGTAGCGGATCTCCACGGTGAAGGGCCGGCCGTCGTGCAGGGGGCGGACCGGGGTGACCGTCAGCTCCTGGCCGCTGCTGCCCGCCGAGAGCTGCCACGGGGCGGTGCGGCCGTCGACGGTGACCGCCTCGATGGTGTGGCCGTCGGTGTCCAGGTTGAAGGCGGACAGGTCCTGGGTGGCCCGCGCCGATATCCGCACGGTGGCGGTGAAGTCGTAGGTGACGGGTGTGAAGTCGAAGGTCAGGTCGTAGTGCGTGACCTGGTAGCCGCCGTTGCCGAGTGTCGGGAAGAGCGGGTCGCCGACACCGCTGGAGCCGGGCTCCGGGCCGAAGGAGCGGGCCAGGGCCGGTGTGCCGAAGACGGGTACGGCAGCGGCCGCTGCCACCACCGCGCCGCCGAGTTGGAGGACGGTGCGCCGGGTTGTCACTTCTTCCCCTTCTGGACGGCCTCTTCGAACTCGTGGCGGGCCTGTTCGGCGCCCTTCGCCAGGTATTCCTTGGTCAGCTGGGAGTAGTACGACATGGGCTTGCGGCCGGAGACGATGTCCTTGAGGCCGTCGAGCTTGAGCGTGTAGAGGCTGCCGTAGCCCTTGGAGTCCCAGGTGGGCGACGAGACCTTGAGCGTCGGGTCCTGCTCCATGACCGGGATCATCTTCGCGTACGCCTCGTGGACGTACCGCACACCCTTCTCGGTGTCCGTGCTGAACACCGCCGGGACGGCGGACGCGAGCATCTTCCAGGGGACGGTGACGTCCTGGCTGCCCTTCTTGGTGAGGATCGGGTTGCCCTTGGAGTCACGGGTGAAGTCGGTCCCCTCGACGCCGTAGTTCATCAGCGTGTACTCCTCGCTGCCGAACGGGGAAGCGGCGAAGTCGGCGAGGGCCAGGAGCTGCTTGACGCGCGCGGGGGACGCCTTCTTGACGTGCGTGTTCGCCAGCGAGACGTTGTCCATCCAGGCGATGGCCTTGTCGCTGAACGGCGTGATGGGCCGGGGGTCGAACTTCTTGTCGACCGATGCCATCGCCGCCACATAGCCGGTGCTGGGGGTGTAGTACGACGGCATCCCGTCGTACACATAGGCACCCTTGCCGTTCTTGAACATGTCGGTGTACTGCGACTTCTGCGCGCCCGACATGCCGATCGTGCCCGGGTAGTAGCAGCCCGCCTTGTACAGCGTGCGCGCCGTCTCGATCGCCAGGCGGAACTCGTCGGTCTCCAGGTCCGTCACGAACTTGCCGGTCTTCTGGTCCATCCGCCAGTAGAGGGGGGCTCCCGCCGACATGGCGAGCAGGTTGTTCGCGCCCGCGATGATGGCGTACTGGTCCTTCTTCGGGCGGGTCAGCTCCTTGCAGACCTCGACGAACTTGTCGAGGCTGGTGATCTCGTCCAGGCTGGATATCCCCACCTCGGCGAAGAGGTCGTGACGGTAGAAGCCGGCGCCGCCCGTGCCCATCCGGGAGATCGGGATGCCGAAGAGCTTGCCGCCGAAGATGCCGCCCTGCCAGGCCGCCTGCGGGATGGCCGCCAGGTTGGGGTAGTCCTTGATCTTCTCGCCGGCCAGGAACGGCGTGAGATCGGCGCACTTGGCCGTCAGGAAGGCGGCCTTGTTGTCGACACCGCCGGTCTCCGGGTACATGAAGATGTCGGGCAGGGTGTCGCTTGCGACCATCGTGGTGAACTTGGTCGAGTAGTCGTCGGTCGGGACCGCGGTGAGGTCGACCTGCCCGCCGAGCAGCTTCTCGATGGCCCGCCAGGCCGCGTTCTTGCCGCGTGCCGGAGGGGGCGGCGAGAAGGTCTCCATCGCGGCCGAGATCCGCTTCGCGCCCTTGAGTACCTGTCCCTCGGTGGCGCGCGGTGTGGCGGCCGGGTAGGTGAAAAACGCCTGCGGCACGCCCGCCGCCGTGCCCGGCAGGTCGGGCTTGAGGCCGATGTTGCGCACCGCGGTGGCCGGCAGCAGGCTCGCGCTCTTGGCCTCGGCCTTGGCCGCGGTGCCGCCGTCGCCGCAGGCGGCGAGCAGCGGGGTCGCGGCGAGGCCAAGGCCAAGGCCCGCGCCCATCCGGAAGAGGGCTCTGCGGTTGATCGGGGTGGAGCTCGGCACGGACATCTCCTTGAGAGAGGGGAGGGAAGGCCGGGGTGGAGGGGCGCGGTTCAGCCCTTGATGGCGCCGGTGAGCACGCCCTTGGTGAAGTAGCGCTGGACGAAGGGGTAGACGAGCAGGATCGGCACGACGGCGACCACCAGGACGCCCATCTGCACGGCCTCCTGCGGGGCGACGCTCTCGTTCGCTGCGGCGCCGCTGAGGCTCTGGCCCTGCAGGACGAAGGTGCGCAGCACCATGGGGAGCGGCCACTTGTCCGAGTCCTGGAGGTACAGGAGCGAGTTGAAGAAGGCGTTCCAGTACGCGACGGCGTAGAAGAGGCCGACCACGGCGATGACCGCCTTGGAGAGCGGCAGGACGACCTGGAGCAGGATCCGGAAGTCCCCCGCGCCGTCGACCCGCGCCGCGTCGTACAGCTCCTCGGGCAGATTCATGAAGAAGGCGCGCAGCACGACCAGGTTGAAGGCGCTCATCAGGGTGGGGATGACGAGGGCGGCGTACGTGTTGTAGAGGCCGAGCTGGTTGACCAGCAGGAAGTTGGGGATGATGCCGGCGTTGAAGAGCATCGTGAACAGTGCGGTCATCAGGATGAAGCGGGAGCCCGTGACGTTGCGCCGGGAGAGTCCGTACGCCATACCGATGGTGGCCAGCAGGCTGGCCGCCGTGCCGAAGACCGTGATCCCCACACTCACCAGGAGGGCCCTGGTCACGACGCCGCCGGTGAAGATGGTGCGGTACGCGTCGAGTGTCGGGTGGCCGGGCCACAGGACAAGACCGGTGGACTTGATGATGTCGGTCTGCGAGGCGAAGCTCGTGCCGATCACGCCGAGCAGCGGGTAGGCCACGGCGAGCACGACGAGGACCAGGACGATGCCCTTGCCGGTGAGACCGAGCCGGGTGGGCCGCTCCATCCACGGCGGACGTCCGTCCGACGGCCTGATCACGGGCGCCGCAGCAAGGGGCGCCGCGGTGACGGGGGCTTTCGCCGGTGACTTCTCAGCTGTCCGCACCGCGGTACACCCCTTCATGGCCGAGACGGTGGGCGAACTTGTTCGCGCCCAGGACGAGGACGGTCCCCACGACTGCCTTCACGAGGCCGACAGCCGCGGAGATGCCCCACTGGTTGTCCTTGATGCCGTGGTAGTAGACGTAGGTGTCGAGTACTTCGCCGGAACCGGGACCGACCGCGTCGCGCTGGAGCAGGATCTGCTCGAAGCCGACGGAGAGGATCTGGCCGAGGTTCAGGATCAGCAGCAGGATGATCACCGGGGCGATGCCCGGGAGTGTGACGTGCCAGAGCCGGCGCCAGCGGCTCGCGCCGTCGATGGCTGCCGCCTCGTACTGCTGCTTGTCGATCCCAAGCAGGGCGGCGAGGATGATGATCGTGCCCCAGCCCGCGTCCTTCCAGATCGACTGGAGGGCGATCAGCCAGGGGAAGGCGTTCGGGTCGCTCATCATGTCGTAGCGGGGCAGCCCCAGGTCCCCGAGCAGGTCGGGCAGCAGCCCCGCGCCGCCCAGCACCTGCTGGAAGATCGAGACGATGATGACCCAGCCGATGAAGTGCGGCAGGTAGACGACGCTCTGGATGAACCGGCGGAGCTTGTCACTGACGATGCTGTTGAGCAGCAGGGCGAGCGCGATCGGTATGGGGAAGAAGAAAATCAGCTGGACGAAGGCGATCTCCACCGTGTTCACGGTCGCCGACCAGAAGGCCGGGTCGGCGAATGCCTCGGTGAAGTTGGCGAAGCCCGTCCACGCGCTGTGCATGTACCCGAGATACGGCTGGTAGTCCTGGAAGGCGACCATGTAGCCGAGCAGCGGAATGTAGTGGAACACCACGAAGTACAGCAGGCCCGGCAGGGTCAGCAGGAGCATCACCTTGTCACGCTTGATCCGCTGCCACAGGGAGAGCCGGTGCCGGGCGACGGCAGGTGGCGACGGTGCCTTGGACTTCCGGCGCCGCTTGTCCAGCGGCAGCGGAGGTGCTGTTTCAGCCATGGTGCGGTCCTGTTCGGCCGGGGTGGCGCAGAGCGAGCCTTCTGCCGCCGCAACGTAGTAAGCGGTTAACCCCAACGTCAAGAGATCGGAAGAAACGTCTGTGTTTACGCGATGTTTCTGCCACGAGGATCACCGGCCAGTTCCCCAAATAGCATCTCAAAAGGGCCAGATGGCCACCGTGAACGCTTGACGTTTGGCGTCTGGGCTCCCTAGCGTGCCGCCCATCAATAGAACGCGTTTACTGTCCGGAGGCAGGGTGCGAACCACCGACGAGGCACCGGTCCCGACCGGTACGGCCACACCCGACCCGCCGCCGCGGCGGCCTCGGACCGTACTGGCCATGGACCCCGGGCTGATCGACGACGTCTTCCCGCCACGGGTCAGAGCCCGCCTTGAGGAGTCGGCCGATCTCCATCCCCCTTATGTCATAAGGGAGTTCGCCTCGGCAGATGCCGCCGCCGCGCTGGCCGGTGCCGAGGTACTGCTCACCGGCTGGGGCTGTCCGCCCATCGACGCGGCCCTGCTGAAGCGGGCGCCGCGGCTGCGGGCCGTCATCCACGCCGCCGGAACCGTCAAGACGTTCCTCGCCCCGGAGGCATACGAGCGAGGGGTCGCCGTGTCGTCGGCGGCGGACGCCAACGCCGTACCCGTCGCCGAGTTCACCCTCGCGGCGATCATCATGGGCGCCAAGCGCGCGTTCCCGTTCGCCCAGCTCTTCCGCGAACGCCGCACCCACCGCACCGCGGCCGACCTCGACCGGCAGCACTGGATCGGTACGCACGGCCTGACCGTCGGCGTCGTCGGCGCCTCCCGGATCGGCCGCCGGGTGATCGAACTCCTCCGGGTACTGGACGCGGACATCCTGCTGTACGACCCCTATGTGAGCGCAGCCGGTGCGGACTTGCTGGGAGCGGTCTCCACCGATCTCGACACGCTGATGGCGACCAGCGACGTGGTGACCGTGCACGCGCCCGACACGCCCGCGACCCGGCATCTGCTCGACGCGCGGCGGATCGGGCTGATGCGCCCCGGCACCCTGCTCGTCAACACGGCGCGGGGGCGCCTGGTGGACACCGAGGCGCTCACCCGGCACCTGGTCAGCGGGCGGCTCGACGCCGTACTCGATGTGACGGACCCCGAGCCCCTGCCCGACGACCATCCGCTGTGGGAGCTGCCGAACGTCTTCATCACGCCTCACATGGCCGGCGCCCAGGGCAACGAGGTCGGCCGACTCGGGGCGCTCGCCGTGGACGAACTGTGCAGGTACGCGGGCGGTCTGCCCTTCAACCACCCGGTGCGTCTGGCCGACTTGGAGCGGATCGCATGAACGGGCCCACCGCGCAGGCCATAAGCTCAGCGGCACAGGACGACAACCAGGGGGTGGGACGGATGCGCCGCCAGACCTCGGCCGCCGACAGCCGGCGACGCGCGACCGTCACGGACGTGGCCCGCCTCGCGGGGGTGTCGACCGCGACCGTCTCGCGGGTACTCAACCGCAACTACCCGGTGGCGGCAGCGACCAGGGAGCGGGTCGAGGCGGCGATGCGCGAGCTCGGGTACGTCGTCAACGCCCATGCCCGCGCACTGGCCGGAGTGTCGGGGCGCACGGTCGGCATCATCGTCAACGAGGTCATCGACCCCTTCTACGCGTATATCGCACGAGGTGTGGAACGCGAGGCGAGCCTGGGCGGACGGCTCTGCCTGGTCTGCTGCACCCAGGGCGACCACAAGCGCGAACTGGCCTTCATCGAGCTGATGCACGAGCGGCGCGCCGATGCCGTGATCGTCGTCGGGGGCAGCGTCGCGGACCGCGCCTACACCGCCGAACTGGCCCGCAAGGCCCGCGATCTGGACTCGGGCGGCTCGAAGCTGGTGCTGTGCGGGCGGCCCGCACTGGGCGAGCAGGCGCTCAGCGCCACCGTCGAGTACGACAACGAGGGCGGCTCCTTCGCCATCACCGACCACCTGCTGACCCAGGGGCACGAGCGCATCCTCTACCTCGGCGGCCCGCCGGGGCTCTCGACCACCCGCGACCGGCTCGCCGGGCACCGTCGCGCACTGGAGCTGCGCGGCGTCGACCGCGACCCCGCACTGGAACAGCTCGGTTCGTTCGGCCGCGCCTTCGGCCGCCGCAGGATGGCCGAACTCCTCCGGGAGAAGCATGACTTCACCGCCGTGTTCGCGGCCAATGACAACGTCGCCGCAGGGGCGGCCCAGGCCCTTGAAGAAGCCGGGGTCAAGGTGCCGCAGGACATGTCCCTGGTGGGGTACGACGACATTCCGGTCGCGCAGGAGCTGCGGCCGCGGCTGACGACGGTCCACATCCCGCTGGAGGAGATGGGGCGCCAGGCCATGCGGCTCGCGGTGCCGGGCGGCGACGAGGACGAGTGGCGGGAGCCGTCCACCGGGACCGTACGGCTCGGGACTCATCTGGTGGTACGCGATTCCGTGGCTCCGCCGCCGGCCGGCACCCGTCGGGCGTGACCGCTTACTGCGGGCCTGTCCGCAGTTGGCCATAGTAAAAGACAGTAACTTCCCCGGCCCTCTTGCGGGTTGACAGCAACCGCTTACATGCTGACGCGCAGTTCGTACGCCACTCCACCACCTCTGCCCCGGGAGTCCGGATGCGCCCTGCCCACCTGCCCCTCACCGCCTCCGCCGTCGTCTCCTCCGCGGTGAGCCGACGTTCCGTGCTGGCCGGGCTCACAGGTGCCGGAGCCCTCACCCTGCTCGGCACCGGCACCGCGTCGGCCCACGGCTCGGGTGACCCGTCCGGCCGGGCCCCCGGCGACACCCAGCTCATCAGAGCGTTCCCCGGGGCGGAGACCGAGCGGCTGCGGCTCGACCGGTCGCTGCGGGCCAGCGAGTTCGTCCCGACCGGCCGCTACGCCGCCCCGGGCGCCCAGGTCACCGTCCGTATCCGCGCCGGGCGCGGGGCACTGCCCGTCCTGCACATCGGGACCTTCGACGACTACAACGAGAACCAGGCCCTGAAGGCCCCCCGGGTGTTTCCGCTGCGGGCCGGGCGCAACACCGTGTCCGACGTCTACGGCGGCCCGGTCTATCTGAGCTTCGCGGGCCACGGAGAGCAGGCGGCGGTCACCTTCGTCTCCGGTACGGCGCGGATGGCGGGTTTCGAGCTGGGGCACACCACCGAGGCCGACTTCCAGCGTCAGCTGGACACCGTCACCGATGTGCCGTGGGTTGAGCTGACCACCGAGCACACCATTCTGACGCTGACCCGTGAAGGCGCTCTGCTCTACCGCGGTGAGGACCACGCCGCTCTGCTGCGGCTCTTCGACACCATCATCGGTTCGCACAACAGGATCAGCGGCCTGGACGGATCGAAGCCGCTGAACCGCCCCAAGGCAGGGCGCTACCACTTCAACGAGGTGAGCGTCGTCCCCAAGGGGGTCGGCGCCTATGCCTGGCACGGCTTCAACGGCTTCCCCCGCGCCTACATGGACCGGCTCTGCACCGTCCAGGGCCTGCTCACCCGGGGCTGGGGGCTCTACCACGAGCTCGGGCACCTCAATCAGCAGGCGGCCTACCAGGCGGGCGGGCTCACCGAGGTCACCGTCAACATCTACTCGCTGGCCGCCCAGCGCACCCTCGGCCGGCCGTCCAACCTGCTCACCGAGGACGCCACGACCGGGCTCAACTGGTTCCAGTCCGCGGCGCCCAAGGTCGGCACGCCGGGCATCGCCTACGAGACGACCTTCGGCCCGTACGAGCAGCTCGTACCGCTGCGCCAGCTGGAGCTCGCCTTCGGTGACGACTTCTGGCCGAGGCTTCACCAGCTCGTCCGCACCGAGCACCAGCACGACGCGCCGGTCGAGGACTACGACCACGACCCGGCCGTGGAGGCCAGGCAGTACCGGGCGCTGTCCACCTACGCGAGCCGGGTGTCGGGGTACGACCTGACGGACTTCTTCGTGCGCAAGTGGGCCTTCCCCGTCGATGCCACGGGGATCGCCGAGATCGCCGCCCTGCGGCTGCCCGCACCGCCCGTGGACCCCAGCTCGCTGAGCGACTGACACCGCCGCCCCGACTCCGGAACCGAAGGGAACTGCCGTGGAACCGAGGAAGAACGCGATGGGCCGGCCCCGTGCCGCCCTGAGCAGGCGAACGCTCCTGGCCGCCGGAGCCGCATCGGCCGTCGTCCCGGTCGTCACGGCCGCGTCGTCGGCGGGGGCCGCCGTCCCCGCCGGGCCCGCGGCCCCCGCCTCTGCGGCGGACGGCGACGCCCCGGCCGACGACGCGTACGAGAGCGCGCTGGCCCGCGCCGAACACCTCATCACCGGGGGCGAGTTCGACCCTGCGGACGCCGACTTCGCCGCCGCTCTCAAGACACTGGACGCATCGGCCGGCGACGTCTGGCAGCGACTGGACCGCAGCACCGGGCGCACCGCGCTCTGGCCTGACTACGTACCGGTCACCGACCCCGGGATGTTCACCCAGAGCTACACCCGGCTGCGGACCGTCGCCACGGCCTGGGCCACCCCGGGCGCCGCGCTGAGCGGGAGCGACGAGGTGGCGGACGCGCTGGTGTCGGCGCTGCGCTTCCTGCACGGCGCGGCGTACAACGCGGACAAGCGCGAGAGCGGCAACTGGTGGTTCTGGGAGATCGGGGCGCCACGCGCGCTGCTGGACTGCTGCGTGCTCCTCAGGGCGCGGATTCCCGCCGCCGATCTGGCGGGCCACCTGGCGGCCGTCTCGAAGTTCGCACCGGATCCGGACCGCCGCACCAACTCCCCCTCACTGGCCGAGACCGGCGCCAACCGGGCGGACAAGTCCGTCATCGTGGCGCTGCACGGCCTCCTGGCCGGTGACACAGCGAAGGTCGCCCTGGCCCGCGACGGCCTCTCCGACGTACGCGACAAGGGCCGCAACAGCCTCTTCCAGTACGTCACTTCCGGCGACGGCTTCTACGCCGACGGCTCATTCGTCCAGCACGACACGGTGGCCTACACGGGCTCGTACGGCGGGGTGCTGCTCGGCGGGGCCGCGTACATGAGCGCGCTGCTCGCCGGTTCGCCCTGGGAGGTCAGCGACCCGCGGATCTCGGTGATGTACGAGGCGGTCACCCGGACCTTCTCACCGGTGATCTTCGACGGGCTGATGATGGACGCTGTGCGCGGGCGGGCCGTCTCGCGCGAGCGGACCGCCGACCACACCGACGGCGCCGCAGCGGTGTCGGCCATTCTGCTGCTGGCGAGCGCCGCGCCCGCTGCCGTCGCTGACGGCTGGCGGGCCACGGTCAAGGGCTGGATCGAGCGCAACCGCACCGACCCCTATCTCGGTCTTGTCGGGATTGCGCAGGTCGCGCTCGCCAAGGAGCTGCTCGCGGACCGGAGTGTCGCCGCCGCGGACCGGGCGACCGGTCACCATGTCTTCGCGGACATGGACCGGGTGGTGCACCGGCGGCCCGGCTGGTCCATGGCGCTCGCCCTGTCGTCGAAGCGCATCGCCGCCTACGAGGCGGGGAACGGCGAGAACCTGCACGGCTGGTACACCGGTGACGGCATGGCGTACCTCTACACCGGCGACGACCTCGGCCAGTTCGGCGACGGCTTCTGGCCGACGGTCGATCCTTACCGGCTGCCCGGCACCACGGTGGACACCCGGCCGCGCGCGGACCTCACGACCGGCTCGGGTACCGGGACCTACCTGCCGGGGAACACCGTCGCGGGCGGCGCGGTGCTCGACGGGCGGTACGGTGCGGCCGCCATGGAGCTGGCGGCGCAGGGCAGTACGCTGCGGGCCCGCAAGTCGTGGTTCTTCCTCGACAACGCGGTGATCGCGCTCGGGGCCGGCATCACCGCGAGCGACGGCCGCACGATCGAGACCGTCGTGGAGAACCGCAATCTGCACGCGCCGGGCGGCCGGCGGCTGACCGTCGACGGCGCCCGCCAGCCATCGGCCCCCGGTTGGAACAGGACGTTCCACGGGGCCCGCTGGGCGCATCTGGACGGCGTCGGCGGCTATGTGTTCCCGTCGTCCGGCACCTCGCTGGGAGCGCTGCGCGAGGAGCGCACCGGCCGTTGGAGCGATCTGGACACGGGCGCGGACACCGCCGGTTCCACCACCCCGGTCACCCGCCCGTACGCGACACTCTGGCTCGACCACGGGGTCTCCCCCACCGATGCCTCGTACGCGTACATCCTGCTGCCCGGGGCTTCCGCCGCCGCCACCGCGGTCCTGGCTCACTCCAGGCCGGTGCGGATCGTGGCCAACAACGCCACCGCGCAACTGGTCGAGGTGGCCCGCACCGGGCTGACCGCGGCCACCTTCTGGCAGGCGGGGGCCGCAGCGGGGTTCACCTCCGACGGTCCGGCGTCGGTGCTCCTGCGCCGGCACGGCGGCGGTATCTCGGTGGCGGTCGCCGACCCCGGGCACGGCGGGCTCACCCTGACGCTCGAACTGCCCTTCCGGGTACGGGAGGTGGTCCGCGCCGACGCCACGGTGACCGTCGCCACGGGGCGCCGCCCGGTCCTGACCGTCGCGGTGGCCGGTTCACGCGGCCGTACACATACCGCCGAACTGCGCTGACACCCGTCCCGCCTGCACCGCCGGGCCTTCGGCACACGTTGACGGCCCACTCCCCAGAGCACAGGAGCACCACCCGGATGACCCCGCCCTTCCTCCATCTGCCCCCGACCGACCGGCTGCTCTCCTCACGCACCGGCTGGACCCGCGCCCACTGGGAGGCGCTGGCCGACCGGCTCCTGGACGCGCTGGTGCCGTATGCGACACCCGGGTTCGCGCAGTACCGGCTGCCGGGGCGCGGCAGTTGGTCGGGGGTGGTGTCGGACGGCCTCGAAGGGTTCGCGCGCTCGTTCCTGCTGGCCGCGTTCCGGATCGCGGGTGCGGGTGACAGCGCCGATCCGCGTCTCGTCGAGCGGTACGCGCAGGGTCTGGCCACCGGTACCGACCCGGCGTCGCGCGAGGCCTGGCCGAGGCTGACCGAGTGTTCGCAGCAGATGGTCGAGGCCGCTTCGGTCGCCGTGGCGCTGCACGAGACCCGCCCCTGGATCTGGGACAGGCTGGACACCCGGGTCCAGGAGCGGGTCGTCGACTGGTTCTCCGGCTTCGTCGGCAGCCGTACCTGGGACAACAACTGGCGGCTGTTCCAGGTGGTGTCCGAGCAGTTCCTCGCATCGGTCGGCGCCCCGTACAGCCGGTCCGACATCGACAGCGGCCTCGACCGGATCGAGGACTGGTACGTCGGCGACGGCTGGTACACGGACGGCGACGGGCAGAACTTCGACTACTACACCGGCTGGGCCCTCCATCTGTACCCGCTGCTGTGGTCGCGGATCGCCGGCGAGGACCCAGAGACCGGCCGCACCAAGGTCTACCGTGAGCGGCTCCGCCAGTTCCTGGACGGCTACCAGCACTTCTTCGGCACCGACGGCGCCCCCGTGCACCAGGGCCGCTCCCTGACCTACCGGTACGCGGCGCTCGCCCCGGTCTGGATGGGCGCGCTGGCCGACTGCACCCCGCTCCCGCCCGGCCGGACCCGCCGCCTGGCCTCGGGCACGATGCGGCACTTCGCGGAGCGCGGGGTGCCGGACGAGCGCGGGCTGCTCACCCTGGGCTGGTACGACACCTTCCTGCCCACCACCCAGCCGTACTCGGGGCCGGCTTCCCCGTACTGGGCGTCCAAGGGCTTCCTCGGGCTGCTGCTGCCGCCCGACCACGCCGCCTGGACGGCGCGCGAACAGGCCCTGCCCATCGAGGAGTCGGACCAGTACACGGCGCTGCCCGCCCCCGGCTGGCTGCTGCACGGCACCCGGCACGACGGCATCGTCCGGCTCGTCAACCACGGGAGCGACCACAATCCGCCGCAGGGCGACGCGGAGGACGATCCGCACTATGCGACACTCGGCTACTCCACGGCGACCGCGCCGGAATCGGCTCCGCACGCGCGGGAGCGGGCCGTGGACAACCACCTGGCGGTGCTCGGCCCCGACGGCCTGCCGTCGCGCCGGCGGCGCATCAACCGGCTGGCCTGCGAGGGGCGGACCGCGTCCTCCTGGTACGAGGAGGCGGGGGTCCGGGTCGAGACGACCAGTGTGCTGCACGGCCCGTGGGAGATCCGGGTGCACCGGGTGGATGCCGCGGCGGGCGCGACGGTACGCGAAGGGGGCCATCCGGTCGCCCACGAGCAGCGTCCGCACGCCGGCGAGGGGCTCGGCTGGGCCCTGACCGGTACGGCGGAGGGGCTGACGAGTGCCGTGGTGGGGCTGTTCGGCTGGGAGGGCGCGTCGGCGTCGGTGGCCCGCGATGTACAGGCCAACGCCTACGGACCGCACTCCGCGACCCCGTGTCTGACCCGGACCGGCCATCCGGGCGGACGGAGCGTCCATGTCACTCTGGTCGCCCTCTCGCGCGACACGGTGCACCCCCGCGCGCTCCAGGAGTCCATCGCGGTGACGGTCACCGACGACACGGTCACGCTGACCTTCCCGGACGGTACCGCTGTCGGCGCCTGACGACGCGCGGCGGGGCGACGGACCGCGGCCCGAACCGGCGGCGGCCCGTCCCCGGCCGGTCAGATCCCGCCGTCCTCCCGGTGGTGGATCTGCGCGACCAGCTCGGCCGCGGCCGCCTTGATGGTCGCCAGGCCGGCGAGGCCCCACTGCCTCGGCACGGTGTCCACGACGCACACCGCGCCGAGTGCGGTGTCCGTACGGTCGATCAGGGGCGCGCCCAGATACGAGCGGATGCCGATCTCGTCGACCACCGGGTTCCCGGCGAACCGCGGATAGTCGCAGACGTCCTCCAGGACGAGCGCCTTGCGGCGGGCGACCACGTGCGGGCAGTACCCGTGGTCGCGGGCCATGACCCGGTTGATTCCGCAGGCCGCGGCGACCGCGCTCAGGTCGCTGCCGGAGTGCGTCCCGGCCGGGGTGTGGAGTCCGGCGAAGAACTGCCGGTTCTCGTCGATGAAGTTCACCAGCGAGTACGGCGCCCCGGTGGCCTCGGCCAGGCGCCTGGCGAATGCGTCGAAGACCGGGTCGGGGTGCTGTCCCAGGCCGAGGCGGCGCAGCCGCTGTGCCCGTACGGACGCTTCCCGGTCGACGGGGGTCAGCAGCAGCCGCCCTGTCGGGTCGTACGTCATGGGCGGACTCCCTGATTGATGACCGGGTCGGACACCGGTGCGGCGTCGAGCAGATGGCCCACGAGGGTGACCAGGGTACGGATCCCCGAGCTGGCGATCCGGGCGTCGCCCAGCACCACGGGAATGTCCGGTTTGAGGTCGAGTGCGGCCCGGACCTCGTCCGCCCCGTAGCGGAAAGCGCCGTCGAACTCGTTGACGGCGACGACGAATCCGATGCCCCGCTGTTCGAAGAAGTCGATCGCGCCGAAGCACTCGGCGAGACGGCGGGTGTCGGCGAGCACGACGGCGCCGAGCGCGCCCGCGGAGAGTTCGTCCCACATGAACCAGAAGCGCTCCTGGCCCGGTGTGCCGAAGAGGTACAGGACATGCTGCTGGTCGAGGGTGATTCTGCCGAAGTCCATGGCGACGGTGGTCGTGGACTTCGACTCGACCCCGTCCAGGCTGTCGGTCTGCTCACCGGCCTGGGTGAGCATCTCCTCCGTGCTCAGCGGTGAGATCTCGCTGACCGCTCCCACGAAAGTCGTCTTACCGACCCCGAATCCGCCCGCGACCAGGATCTTCAGTGCGGTGGGGAAGAGATCAGAGCCGTCGTCGTAGGCCATCGAGCACTGCCTCCAGCAAGGAAAGGTCGGTGGGGTCTTCGTCGGGCCGGGGGGCGCGTGTGGTGACCGCCCCGCTGTCCATGAGGTCCGAGAGCAGCACTTTGGCAACGACGACGGGCAGCCGCAGATGGGCTGCGATCTCCGCCACCGAAGTGGGCCGCTCGCTCAGCCCGAGTGTCTGCGCGTGTTCGGGGCCCAGGTGGGCGGGGAGCGGGACTCCGGTAGCCATCACCTGGGAGAGCAGATCGAGCTGGGCTGTGGGGCGGGTGCGGCCGTTGCTCACGGCGTACGGCCGGATCAGCCGCCCCGCCGCTTCGTCGATCCATGGGCTGTCCTGCTGCAACGGCACGTTCAGCGCCCCGAGACACTCGATGCGCCGACCCGCCTGCGGGCCGGCGTCACCAGATAGGGCCGCACGCTCTTGACCAGCATGGCCATCTCGTATCCGAGCACCGCGGCGTCCGTCTCGCGCCCGGCGAGCACAGCGAGACAGGTGCCCGAGCCCGCGGTGGAGACGAACAGCAGAGTGGAGTCGAGTTCGACCACGACCTGCCGGACCTCTCCGCTGTCACCGAAGCGTGCTCCGGCGCTGCGGCCGAGCGAGTACAGGCCGGAGGCGAGGGCGGCCATGTGGTCGGCGCTGTCGGCGTCGAGGCCGTGCACGGACTTCACCAGCCCGTCGGCGGAGAGCAGGACGGCGTTGCGGGTGAAAGGGACGCGCTGGACAAGACCGCTCAGCAGCCAGTCGAGATCGGACACGTGGGCGGTCGGCGCTTCACTCGCCATGGTGCATCTCCTCATGGGGAACATCGTCGTCACGGTGCGGGAGCCCGCCGGTGTCCCGCTTCTCGGGCTCCGCCTCGGCGAGGCTGATACCGCGCTGGAAGGCCGCCATCAGGCCCGGATCGTGGACGGCGGGGTGCTCCTCGTCCGTCCTGGGCGCGGGGACGTCCTTGAGCTGGGGGGCCAGATGCTCCTGGCTCCGGCGCCTGGGCAGATCGGGCCGGTGCGCGGGCGAGAGCAGCGGGACGGGCCCGGTGTCGTACGGCGCCGTGTGAGCCGCCGCTCCGGTGCCGGGCGGCGGTCCGTGGTGGGCGCCGGGCAGGGCGGCGGCCGGGTTGGGCCGCTCGCCGTCCGTCCCCCGTACGGGCAGTGGCGGGGCGAGGTGGCCGGGGGCGGCCGGCAACTCATCGGGAGCGCCCGGCGCTTCGTCCCGGGGGCGGGGCAACGGCGGGGAGGGCCACTCGGCGGGCCGCTCGGAGAACGGCGGGGCCGGAGCGTCGGCCTGGGGCTCGGGCCGGAGCTCGGCCTCCGGCACGTGCGCGGCCGTCGGCTGAAGTCCTGTCTGGTGCGCTGCTGCCTGCGGCCCTGCCTGGTGCAGTCCTGTCTGGTCGGCGCCCAGCAGGGCGGCGGGCAGGACCAGGACGGCCTGTACACCGCCGTAGATGTTGGCCTGGAGCCGGACCGACACGTCGTGTCGGCGCGCCAGGGCGGCGACGACATACAGGCCGATCCGTCCGTCCTGGAGCAGGTGGCCCACGTTGACCTGATCGGGCTCGGCCAGCAGGGCGTTCATCCGGTCCGTCTCGGTGACGGACATGCCGAGCCCCCGGTCCTCGACCTCGACGGCGAGTCCGGCGGTGACGTGCTGGGCCCGCAGCAGCACCTGGGTGTGCGGGGCGGAGAACACCGTGGCGTTCTCGACGAGTTCCGCCAGCAGGTGGATCACATCGGCCACGGCATGACCGCGAAGCGTGCCGTCGACCGGGGGCACCAGTTTGACGCGTGGGTACTGCTCGACCTCGGCGACGGCGGAGCGCATCACCTCGGTGAGGGACACCGGGTTGGACCACTGACGCCGGGAGATGGCGCCGCCGAGCACCGCGAGGTTCTCGGCGTGCCTCCGGATACGCGTTGCCAGGTGGTCCACCTGGAAGAGGCCCTTGAGCAGTTCGGGGTCCTCGACCTGGTTCTCCAGTTCGTCGAGCAGCTGGATCTCGCGGTGCACCAGGGACTGGAGGCGCCGGGCGAGATTGACGAAGACCTCGACCTTCTGTTCGTCGACCGTGGTCACGGCGGGCGGCGCGATACGCGCGGCCCGGACCACTGATTCCACAGCGGTCTCCTGGGCCCGGCCCAGCTCCACGGCCAGCAGGTCGAAGGCGTCGCCCCGGGACGGCCCGGAGGCGCCGCCCCGTCCGCCGGGCGGCGCCTCCCCCCTGCCGAGCTGGTCGACCACGGCCCGCAGGTCGGCCTGGCCGCGCACGCTCGCGCGGCGCAGCGCGTTGCACCGGTCGAGCACGGTCCTGGTGACCCGGTCGGCTCCCAGCGCTGCGGCGGCCATGGCCGCCGCAGCGAGCGCCGCACACCCGGCCAGCACAGCCCGCAGCGCGGCCGACGGGTGGACCCCGGCGGAGTGGATCGTGAAGACCACGGCCGCGGTGCCGCTCAGCGCGGCGACGACGGTCGGAAGGATGGCGGTACGCAGCAGCTGAGGCCGTATCCGGGCCTCTGGCGTGGGCGGGACGGACCGCGAGCGGCGGGCGGCCGGAGCCGGGGCAGGGCCCGGCCTGGGGGCCGGGCGGTTGCCCGGCCGTCCGTGCCGTCCGCCTTCCTGGCGGTCGGTCCGCGCTTCGGGTGCGCGAAGTTGAGACATCAGCGTCCTCGGTACGTGGGATACCAGGGCTCACCGACAGGGGATGCAACTCGCCTGACGCTTCTCCCTGTTGATCAGCAGCCACTCACAGTAGTCGCCACGCCGCCACGCCCGATGTCTAGTTGCCGAACTTGCGCGCCCGGCGTCCCGCTCTGGTATGAGGGCTCGCACGCGCGGCCGATAATTATGCTGCTGTCACGGTGCGTCCGGGCCGGGCGCACGGGCCGCACGGAGCGCGGCGGGCATCGGGGCTGCGGAACGCCCTGTCCTGCGGTCCGTGCAGTATTGCGGGTATGACGAATATCCGTTCCCGTATGACCACCTGGCTGGGCCGCCGGTATCTGGCGAACATCCGCAAGAAGGGGTTCGACCTGTCGAGCGCCGCGCTGCTCCCCGAATCGACCCTCATGCCCCTGCGCCGCACCGGTCTCGACCCGGTGGCCGATCTCGGCGAACTGCGGGACCGGGAACCGGTCAGCAAGCTGTCCGTACCGTTCCCGATGAACGTCTGGCTGGTCAGCGGCTACGAGGAGACCAAGGCGGTACTGGGCCGCACGAAGGGCTTCAGTAACGACTTCACCAACCTGATAGGCAGCTCCGCCGTCACCGAGGGCCAGCAGCACCCCGGCGGTCTCGGGTTCTCGGACCCGCCCGTCCACACGCGCCTGCGCCGCCTGCTCACACCTGAGTTCACCATGCGCCGGCTCGCCCGGCTCACCCCGCGCATCCACGAGATAGTCGAGGAGCGGCTCGACGAGATGGCGCGCACCCCGGGCCCGGTCGACCTCGTCCAGAGTTTCGCGCTGCCGATACCCTCCCTCGTCATCTGTGAGCTTCTGGGCGTCCCGTACGAGGACCGGGAGGACTTCCAGCGCCTGGGCACCACCCGCTTCGACCTCTTCGCCGGGGCCGACGCCTCGTTCGGTGTGATCTCCGAGTCCCTCTCCTACCTGCGCGACATCGTCAAGAAGCAGCGCGAGAACCCGGGCGACGGTCTGCTCGGCATGCTGATCAAGCAGCACGGCGACGCCATAGACGACGAGGAGCTGACCGGTCTCGCCGACGGCGTGCTGACGGGCGGCCTGGAGACCACCGCCAGCATGCTCGCCCTGGGCACCCTGGTACTCCTCCAGAACCCGGACCACTTCGCGACCCTTCGCGACGACGAGGCGGCGGTGAGTCCGTTCGTGGAGGAGCTGCTGCGCTATCTGACGGTGGTTCAGGTCGCCTTCCCGCGCTTCGCCCGCGAGGACATGGAGATAGCCGGAACCGCGATATCCGCCGGCGACGTGGTGCTGTGCTCCCTCAGTGGCGCGGGCCGGGACGCCTCCCTGGGCCCGGACATGGACGCGTTCGACCCCACCCGCCCCTCCCCGCACGTCGCTTTCGGCCACGGCATCCACCGCTGCATCGGCGCCGAACTCGCCCGTATGGAACTGTGCGCGGCCTACCCCGCGCTGCTGCGCCGTTTCCCGGCCATGTCGCTGGCAGTCCCGGAGGAGGAGCTCGCGTTCCGCAAGTACTCCGCCGTCTTCGGCGTCGACTCCCTGCCCGTCCATCTGGGCTGACCGGCCACACCCCCTCCGGCCGAGGACACTTCCCATGCGAGTGACCGTGGACGAATCAGTCCGCCGTGGTGCCAGGCACCTTCACGCGGAGACCACGAACGGCCTCCGCTGATCAATTGCTGGTCAGCGGAGGCCGTACCGGTGGTTCGGGACGCGCTCGCCGGTCAGGCGCCCAACTCGCCGTTCCGCAGGGCGGATACGAACGACGACCAGCCGTGGGCCGCGAAGGTGAGCACAGGCCCATCGGGGTTCTTGCTGTCGCGTACGGGAACGACGGCGGTGAAGTCGGCAGCGACCTCCAGGCACTGGCCGCCATCCTGGTTGCTGTAGCTGCTCTTGTGCCAAGTCACTGCGGTCAGGTCGAGGGATCGCACGGTACTTCCTCCAGAATGCGCAGAATGAACTTCCGTGACTCGGACGGGGACAGTGCCAGGTCGCGCACCACATCGTAGGCTCGCTGCAATCGCTCCACTTTCGAATTCTCCTCGATGAGATCGCCCCAGTAAGCATTCTCCGTGTACGCAACTGTGCGTCGTTCAAGCAGGCGCAGGAAACAAACGTCGGTGCTTCACCAGGTCGTGCCGGCCGGCGCTCTGTGGCAGCACCTGAACAGTCATATCGCCTCGCTCCGCGCCCTCCCCCGAATGTGTGACATCCCGTGAATTCCCCTGAGCCCCGCTGCATCCCTGGCCCCGTGGCCAGTGTGTTCTTCCTCCTTCGGTTGCCCTGAGGCCTTGTGGCGTAACTTCGGGATTCCTGAAGCGCTCTCACCATGTCCGACCGATCCGCAGTCGGGCCGAAGGCGAGGAGGCTCGGGTTGGCGGCGCCGGCAGTCGTACGGGACCTGCGTGAGCCCTGGGCGCCCGAGTCGTCGGAGGAACTGGAGCGGTTCGAGACCGGCGTGCCGTCAGCGTTCGTCCTCGGACGGGCCTCGGCAGGGCTGGCGGACCGCACCACCCTCGGGGCCGGTCGCCTGGATCAGATCAGAACCTGGTTGAGCCAACCGCTGTGGGACATGGAGCCCGCCGAGGCGGACGTGTACTTCGGCACGACGCTGCGGCACTCGGCTGGGCCGGTTACAGGCACTGAGCACGTACTACATGTTCCTGGAACTGCGGCACAAGGTCGAAATCCACCGGACGCCCGGCCGGGTGGTCGAGTGCCCGATCGACAAGATGAACCAGCCTCGCGGGGCCAAGGACGCCCGGCTGCGGATCCCGCCGAGTGAGCCGGAGACCGGCACGCTTTGCTCACCGGCTGGGGCGGCGAGCTGGCGACCTGCCGGAAGTTCGCCCCGACCGCCCCGAACGATACGCCTCGAAGCGGATACCCCAGGTCGGCTTCCGGGTCAGCGAGGCATGCGGCCCCGACCTGGACGACATCAAGTGGGACCTGAGCCGCTTCGGCAAGCTCCACGTCCGCCACGGCGAGGGCGCCCGAAACAGGCATGCCCTGTTCTGAGGGGGCGGGTCATGGCAACATGCCCCGGCTACCCGACCAGCATCGGGGAGTGGCCACCCGTTACGACGAACGCCTCTACGTCTACCTCGGCACCACAACCGCAGCAGCCATCGCCATCTGGCTACACGTGAGTCTCCGGATGAGGCCGTGTCGTCGTTGCAACCGTGGTCGGCCCACTCGTTGAGAAGCTCGGCCAGACTTGCAAGCGGCGTCGTCATCGGCCAGGGGGCACGTTCTTCGCGACCTGCCCACGTCAGGTGAACCACAGCCCAGGTGAACGGGCGGCTCGAAACGCTGAACAGGACGTCGTCACATCCTTCGCATCGCGCCACAGCCGCGACCTCTGCTCCGTGCAATGGGTGCCCAGGCGGAAGCTCGCGATGCAGCTCCAAGTCGAAACCGTGCATGCCGCCATCGGGCGCCCACCACGGGGCGGGCAGGAGCGAAGGATCATCCGACATCCGGTGCATCGCAGCATCCTTGCAGAACTCCGTGCGCCGACCACGCTCGACCGGACAAGTCCCAGTCCCGGCTGGAGACAGCTGCCGCTGTTCGGGCAGATTCCGCGCGACTAAAGCCGTCTCGATCCAGCCGCCGCCGATCTGGCCGCCCCATGCTGACCTAGGCGAAGTACCTTGCTTACCGGCTCGCCGACGCGCGGGACTGGGAACACAACATCCGCTTCGCCGCCAACCGCAGCCTGACTCTCGACCTCACCGGGTACGTCGAGGGTGGTGTCATCCGGCACAGCGAGATCTTCACTCCGCTCCGGGCCCGCGACCTGCCGGTCGGACATAGCGTCACGGTCCTGGAGGGGGATCTTCCCGGACGACAGTGAGCCCTCCGTCGAGGGCTGGCTCGCCGAGCGTGTGGAAGGGCTCCCACCCGGCATCGGTGCGGAGGCCGAGCGTTGGGCCCGGGTTCTGCGCGACGGCGGCCCCCGCAGCCTGCCCCGGCAGCAAGGCCGGTCCGGCTCTACCTCAACCGGGTCCCACCGGAACTGCTGGAGTGGTCGGGCAGCGACGACCACCTGTGAGAAGTGGCCCGCGACGATGTGCTCGCCCACTCCGCACGGCCACCAGCGCCACGATCAACTCGCCGCGCTGCGTTCGCTCTTCACCTGGGTCAAACGGAACGGGCTGATCTTCCGCGACCCCACCAGCCGGATCAAGTTCGGGCAATACCAGTAGGGCGTGCTGCAGCCGCTCATCCCCGCCCGGGTCGACCGGTCCGTCGCGGCAGCCACCACCCCGGCAACACGACTCATCCTCGCCCTCTCCGCGGTGCACGCCGCCCGAGTCGCCCAGATCGGCACCGTCATGCTCGACGACGTCGACCCCGGCAACCGACGGCTGACCATGGCCGGACGCGTCCGCCCGCTCGACGACCTCACCCTGAAACTCCTGCTGGACTGGCTGGAGCACCGACGAAACCGGTTGGCCGGACACCGCGAACCTCCACCTGCTGATCAACAATCAGACCGCGACGAAGACCAGCCGCGCCAGCAACCACTGGATCCGCGCGCCCCTGCGCGGACAGGACGCGGCACTGGAGCGGCTCCGCATCGACCGGCAACTCGAAGAGGCCCTGACCCCCGGGCCCGACCCGCTCCACCTCACCGAGGTGTTCGGGCTCGACGACAAGACCGCGATGCGCAACGCGGCCTCCGTGCGAGCCCTACTGGAACAGGCCGCTGAACAGCAGCTTCGACGATGTGACGATGTCCGGACTTCTGCCGTCAGTTTTTGGGGAGCCGCGACGGCGCAGGTTTCAGTCCGTCCAGGGTGAGGTCGAGGAGGCGTTCGGCCTGCTCTCGCTGCTCGGGCTTGGCCGAGGTGAGGGCGATACCAGCGAGGGCGGCGAACATGTCGGTCGGGCTGATGTCGGACCGGATCGTTCCGGCAGCGGTATTGGCGTCCATGAGGGAGGAGAGGGCGGTCTGAATCATCTCGTGACTGTCGGCGTAGGGATTGGTTCCCGAGTCGACGACGGCTCGCAGGGCGTCGGCCATGCCGAGTTTGGCGGTGGCGTAGTCGATGAAGCGGCGAGTCCAGGCTCGCAGAGCCTCAGGCGGCGATATCGCCGCAAGGAGGTCGGGGACGGCCTCGCACAGCCGGGCCACCTCGTTGCGGTACGCCGCCTCGATCAGAGCTTCCCTGGTCGGAAAGTTGCGGTAGAGGGTGCCGGTCCCCACGCCCGCTTCCCTTGCGATGCGCTCGAAGTGCGCATCCAGTCCCTCGTCAGTGAACACGCGCACCGCGGCGGCCAGGATCTTGTCCCGGTTCCGCTGTGCGTCAGCCCTCAGCGGGCGTCCTGCATCCCGGGCCATCAACGGCTCTCCCCTGTCTCCATTTGCTAAGTGGAGGCTCCGCCACTTAGTGTGGACGAAGTGGCGGAGCCTCCACTTCACTGTAGGGCATGGCTGCCCCCACTCCTCTACTGGAAGGGCTGTCCATCATGTCGGGAATCGAAGGCAAGGTCGTGGCGATCACGGGCGCCAGCAGCGGCATCGGCGAGGCGACCGCGCTCCTGCTCGCCGAGCGCGGTGCGAAGATCGTCCTCGGGGCTCGCCGTCCGGAGCGCCTCGAGGCCCTGGCCGCCCGCATCGAAGAGGCCGGCGGTGAAGCCGTCTGGGCCCGCACGGACGTAACGCGACGCGAGGACCTTTTCGGCCTCGTCAACCTGGCACGTGATCGCTACGGCAAGCTCGACGTCCTCGTCAGCAATGCAGGGATCGGTTTGATCTCCCGTCTGGATGACCTGCGCGTCGAGGACTGGGAGGAGATGATCGACGTCAACCTCAAAGGGGTCCTGTACGGGATCGCCGCAGCCCTTCCCGTCTTCCGGGAGCAGGGCTTCGGGCACTTCGTCAATACCGTGTCCACCGCCGGACTGCGCATCGTGCCGCTCCAATCGGTGTACGCCGGCACGAAGAACGCCGTGCGCACCATCTCCGAGGGCCTGCGCCAGGAGGCCGGCGACAGCCTGCGCGTGACCGTCGTCTCGCCCGGCGCCGTCCGCACGGACTTCGCAGAGCGCATGGATCCGGCTGTGAAGGACCAGATCGACAAGATGATGGAGATCGCTCTTCCGCCGGACGCGGTGGCCCGCGCCATCGCCTTCGCCGTCGAACAGCCGGACGGTGTCGATGTAGGTGACATCGTCGTTCGCCCCACCGCCCAGGGATAGGCCTGCGCAGCCGCGCCGCACCACAAAGACAAGTAATAACAGAGCGTCTTATCGCGCCCAGGGTGCTTTTTCACCGTTCAGGTAGTTGACCGTTTCCGGTCCGCTGGGGCAGTAGACGTCTCTTGCGGCCGGTGAGGCAGGTGCGGCAGGTGCGGGTCCGTTCGGTCCCCTCGCTCCTGTCGGATCCCAACACGCCCCCGATCACGCCGGTTTGCGCCCTGTGGCGGAACAGCGGCCATCGGTAATACAGAAACCTGCCTCGCAGAGCGCGGCCGCACCCGAGCGACCTGTCCGATGCCCGTTGGGAACTGTTGCAACCAACTCTGACAGCGCGGCGGGCCGAACGAAAAGGGAAGGGTCTGGACATCGGCCGACCGCCCGAGCACGATCCGCGCCGAATCATGGACGCCAACCTCTACGTCGACCGTACGGGGGCCCCCTGGCGGTACCTGCCACACGACTTTCCTCCATGGGCGACCGTCGACGGGTACTTCGGCGCCTGGCAGAAGGACGAGGTCTTTGAGCAGCTCAACGGTCTCCTGCGGCGCCTGGCCCGTGAGGCCGAAGGCGGCGATGCCGAGCCGAGTGCCTGCGTCATCGCCGCCCAGAGCGTCAAGACCTCCGCCAATGTGCCCATGGCAGGCCAGGGCATCGATGCGGGCAAGAAGACCGCAGGCCGTTATCTTGAGCCGCTACCAGCGTGTCCTTGATGTGTGTGAGGCATGTCGAAAGTCCCCCAACTCCCGTGCTGGACGCGGTTATCTACCGTCGTCCAACACGGAAGGGGTGGATGCGCGATGCGCGTACAGAGGGTGCTGGCGCCCGGGGCGACGACGGAGTCGTGGACGCTGCTGGGGGATGATTTGCGGCCGGTCGATCCGGTGGAGTCGTTCCTGGCCTACCTGTCGGCGATCGAGCGGTCGCCGAACACCATCAAGGCGTACGCACACGATTTGAAGGACTGGTGGAGCTACCTCGACGGCCGTCATCTGGACTGGAAGTTGGTGGACCTGGAGGCGGTGGCCGCGTTCGTGGCCTGGCTGCGCCTTCCGCCGCCGGCCCGGAACGGGACGGTGGCGGTGCTGCCGACGGTCGAGCATCACTGCACGGCCTCCAGCGTGAACCGCAAGCTCGCCGCGGTGAGCACGTTCTACGAGTTCCACGCCCGCAGCGGCATCGAGGTCGCCGGTCTGCTGGTGACGATGCGCCCAACTGGACTGCACCGGTCGGCGGCCACTTCCTACAAGCCGTTCCTGCAGCACATCGCCTCCGGCAAGCCCGACCGGACCAGGACCATCAAACTCAAGTCCGGCCGCAAGCGGCCCCGCGTCCTGACCGCAGCCCAAGCCCAGAAGATCCTGGACGGCTGCGAACACTTACGGGACCGGCTGCTGTTCGCCCTGTTACTGGACACCGGGGTCCGCATCGGCGAGGCCCTGGGCCTGCGTCACGACGACATCGCGATCGCCGAGAAGCAGGTGACCGTGGTGCCGCGGCAGAACGACAATCGGGCCCGAGCGAAGGCCGGCCGCACACGGACCATCCCGGCGAGCGCGGAGTTGATGCGTCTGTACTCGAACTATCTGCACCGCGAGTACGGCGCCTTGGACTCCGACTACGTCTTCGTGAACCTCTTTGCCGAGCCGCACGGCCATCCCTGGGCCTATCCGGCCGTCTATGACCTGGTCAGACGGCTGCGGAGGACCACAGGCATCGCGTTCGAGCCCCACCAGTACCGGCACACCTACGCCACCTGGCTGCTGCGGCGCGGGGCGGGCATGGAGAACGTCAAGGAACTTCTCGGGCATGCCTCGATCAGCACCACCATCGATACGTATGGTCACCTCACCGTCGAGGACGCCCGCCGCACCCTGGAGAAGGCTGGCTGGTTCACCGGGCGGGAGGTCCGGCTGTGACCTCTACTGCTGCAGGCGTCGGTCGTGGTCGTTCCGGACTGCTGGAGAAGCTCCTGGCCACAGTCCGGGCCGAGTTCCGCACCGAGATCTATCGTCCGGCCCCGGGCGACCCCGTATTCGTTGCCCCGGCTTGCGCCGTCGCCGGCTGCGACCGCGTCGTCAGCATGCGCGGGCTCTGCAACGGGCACGTGATCCGCTGGCGCCACCGCGGCCGCCCGGCGATGGAGGATTTCCTCGCCGATCCCGGGCGGCCCGTTCGTGGGCGCCAGGCTCTGGCGGTCTGCCAGATCCCCGGTTGCCGCTACGGGAACTTCGGCAAGGGCTACTGCGCCAAGCACTACGAGCGGTGGCGCCGGGCCGGACGGCCCGGCCTGGATCTGTGGGATGCGCCAGATCTGGCGGAGCCCGGTGACGCCCCGGGCGAGTGCCGCCTGTCGTTCTGCACCTTGTGGGCGGAGGGCCCGCTGGCACTTTTCTGCCGCAGCCATCACGAGCGGTGGGCGAACGCCGGCCGCCCGGATCCCGAACGGTTCGCCACGGACGTCGAGTTGACCGGCACAGCCCACATCGACCTGCGCGATCTGCCCCGCCAGCTGACGCTGGAGCTTCAGTACGGGCTGCAGTGCCGGTCCGACGCCCACCGGCGCACGACACCTCCTCGCACGGTGATGCAGGCCGTCCGCTTCGCGCGAGCTACCGAGGTGGACTCACTGCTGGACCTTGAAGAAGAACAGTGGAGGAGCCGCGCGAAGACCCAAGTGGTCAGCTCTCCGGTGCTCTTCCTGATCGAGGTCCGCGACGCGGTTGAGGTCCTGCGCGACGGCGCGGGCTGGGAGAGCGAGTATCCGAGAGATGTGTGGCGGTTGGAGCGACTGCCGGGCATCACCACCCCGGCCACCGCAACCGTCCCGAGACCGCGCGTCCGCCTGCACTTCGAACGGATCGGTCAGCCGTGGCTGCGTGACCTGGCCAAACGGTGGCTGCGGCTGCGGCTGGCCAGCGGGCTGAGCGTCACCGCGGCCCACACCGGCCTCGACGCACTGGTCTGTTTCGGCGACTTCCTGGCGCACGTCGGCGTCGACCGTCTCGCCGGCATCGACCGCCCGCTGCTGGAGCGTCATCTCGCCCACGTCGCTTCCCAACCCGGGGGCCACGGCCTGAAGAAGGGCCGGATCAGCAACCTGAACTTGTTCTTCCAGGCCATCCGGCAGCACCGCTGGGACGACGCCCTGCCGGGCACTGCCGCGTTCTATCCCGGTGACATCCCACCGGAGCAGGCCGCCACGGTCTCCCGACGGCTGGCCGAGCACGTCATGGCCCAGGTCGAATCCGAGGAGAACCTGGACCGCTGGGACAACCCGTCCGGCCGCTTGATCACGCTCATCCTCGTCCACGGCGGGCTGCGGATCTCCAGCGCCATCTGCCTGGACTTCGACTGCCTCCTCCACGACGGCCAAGAAGCCCCCTACCTGCGGTATTTCAACACCAAGATGAAGCGCGAGGCGGCCGTCCCGATCGACGAGGAACTCGAGCAGTCCATCCGCGACCACCAACAGCGAGTCCTTGAACGCTGGCCGAAGGGCACCGGAGTCCTGTTCCCCCGACCGCACGCGAATGCCTCGGGAAGGCTGCGGATGTCCGATGGCAGCTACCGGCAGATGCTCCGCCGCTGGCTGGCGAGGTGTGACATCCGCGACGAGCACGGCCTGCCAGTCCATTTGACGCCCCATCAGTGGCGGCACACCTTTGCCTGCCGACTGATCAACCGTGATGTTCCGCAGGAAGTCGTACGCGTTCTCCTTGATCACGAGTCGTCCCGGATGACCGCCCACTATGCGCGGATCACGAACCAGACCGTCCGGCGCCGCTGGGAAGCGGCGATGAAGGTCAACATCAAGGGCGAGCACGTCGCGCTCGACGCCGACGGACCGCTCGGTCAGGCCCAGTGGGCCAAGACTCGCTACGGGATTGCCACCCAGACCCTGCCCAACGGCTACTGCGGGCTGCCCGTTCAGAAGACCTGCCCGCATGCCAATGCCTGCCTGACCTGCCCAGTCTTTGTCACCGGGCCGGAGTTCCTGCCGGAGCTTCGCGAACAGCACACCCGCACCCTCACGTTGATCGACAACGCGCGGACCTGCGGTCACAGCCGCGTCGCCGAAATGAACCAGCAGGTTGCCGCGAACCTCGACCGCATGATCGAAGAGCTGGAAGACGGCCAGGAGAAGGTCAAGGGAGCAGCGGATGCAGGCTGAAAATTCTCACCTGATCGTTGCCGCGGCCCGTCGGCGGGCCGCGGCGACCCGCCGACGCGCGACCGCCGCGCTGCGGCGGATGGACGCCGCCGGCAACCCGATTACCTTCGAGACCGTCGCCCGCGAAGCGGGCGTCTCCAGGTCGTGGCTCTACAACCAGCCCGACCTGAAAGGCGAGATCGAGCGGCTCCGGGCCCGTCGCCGTCCCGCCTCGGCGACCCGGGCGGTCCCTGATCGTCAACGGGCGTCCGACAGCTCACTGCTGCAACGTCTGGAGGCTGCCACGGAGCGCAATCGTCAACTGGAGGCCGAGAACCGGGAGTTACGCGAGGCTCTCGCACTCGCTCTCGGAGAACGACGCATCGCCGACCTCCCCGGCCGCCCTCGCGACACGCCGAAAAAGAAATCTTCGACCGCCATCGGACCATGCTGACAAACGCGTCGAGAACATCGTCCACCACGCGTCACACCAGGCCAGCAGCCTGCGAGGTCGGCGAGCTCAAGATAACGGCCGCAAACGTCACATCGGCGTCGACACCGCCGGCCTCCTCCTGGCCGTGCTGGTGACCGCCGCCAGCGTTGGCGGCATCCACGGCGCGACCCCTGAGTCAGGAGACAGGGATCTGAACAGGGCACTGCCAGTCGGCCGAGTCGATCAGGTTCCCCTCCGTGTCGCTGAGGTGGAAGCAGTTGCCGTTGACCCACACCGTGACCGATTCGGGCCGATGGTCGACCTGAAACGGTTCGTCCCCCAGCAGAGTCGCGGCCCACGATCCATCTGCTGCAGGCGAGTGAGTGACAACGGCCCACGTCTGCTTCGGGAGGAGCTGGTGCGTTTCCGCCCAGGGCTCCACGGTCAGCTCCAGCGCGGCCTCACCACCGTTGCTGAGCAACAGCCGCGCCGGTCAGCCTCGTCGGCAGGGCGTACTTGCTGGCGAACTGCGTGGCCTTCCCGGCCCGATCGGGTGGCGTGGGCTCAGAGCGGGGTGATGATCATGAGGATCTCATCGCGGTCGTCGCCTGCGGAGAGCCGAAGGGCGCCGGGCCACCGGCCGACTTCCTTCCAGCCGAGGCTCCCGTAGAAGTTCTCCAAGCCGACAGCGCCGCGGGCGGCGAGATGCAGCTGTTCGAGGTCCATCTCATCCCTGGCGACCCTGCGCACTTCATGCATGAGGGCACGACCAACACCGCGCCCTCTTACAGCGGTTCGGGTCTGTACGTGGTGAAGAGTGCCCCAGTGGGCTATCAGCTCGAACCGGTCGCGTCGGATGTTGAGCCAGCCTGCGAGTTCCCCGTCCATGGTTGCCGTGAGGAGCCGACTGGTGTCGGGGGAAAGCAGGCTGATGATGCGATCCAGGGCCGGAGTCACGGTGGCGACATCGACAGGAGGAAAAGGGAAGCCTGCTGCACCGCCCGCGTTAGTGACCTCGACCCAGCAATCAGCGAGGGCCTTTCGGAGCTGGGGAGTGACGTCGCCGGACGAGGTGAGCTGCTGAAAGGTGAGAAGGTCGGTAGTCATTCTGAGACCCTGGCACCCACGTCTGACACCCTGCCGCGCGGTGTCGGCCTCCATCCGGCGTCTGACGAAAAGGGGCATTCCGTTAGGCCCTGCTGATGTGCCGTGTACTCCGGCGGTCGAGGATGTACTGCTGCGGCGCGTCGCCGGGTGAGCCGACGAGTCATGAGGGTGCCGGCAGCCCAGGTGATGAACGATGCTCCCCCGGTACGCGCTGGTGTACCTCGGGGTGTGCTCGGCGCCGGTCGCACTCGCACTGGCCGCCGTCATCCCGAAGCATCGTGATGGGGCACGAGGGCCCCTGGCTCCAGCTCCGGCCGCTGAGCGGTGGACGCGAGTGGGATGCCGACCCGGCCCGGGTACGGGCGGTCGGCCCGGCCGAGCTGCTGCTGGCCCGCGCCGCCGAGGCCACTGCGCGCAGCCGTCACCGTCCCGGTTCCGGCGTCGCATCGCAGCCGCCACCGGACGGCCGGACCGGCGCCGGGTAGCGGTCGCCGCGCCCGACACGTGCGGTGCGGTGCGGTGCGGTGGGATCGGACGGGCAGTCCCCTGCCGGCAGCCGCTCATAAGCCGAGAAGCAGTGTGACGTGGGCACCGCCCACGTCCGCTTCACCCCTCCGTCGCCACCGGATGCTCCTGGTCCCCCCGGACAGAGCCCGGCGTGGCATCTCCCGGCTGCGGAGCGCGCCACGGCTGCGTGCCAGGAGCGGCAACCGGCTGCCACCACGGATCGGCGGGGACGGTTCCCGCGGGTTCGAACGGTTCGCCCGGCCGGGGCAGAGCCACTGTCTGCCCCGCCTGCCGGGCTGCGTCCATCGTCCACTCGCCGGGCTCCGCCCACGGGTGGGGTGCCAGATTGAACGTGCCCCAGTGGATCGGCAGCAGCGCACCGAGCGGCTCGTCGCCCTGGAGATCCAGATGCGCCCGCACACCCTCCGCCGGTGTCATGTGGATGTCGGGCCAGTACTCCGAGTAGGCGCCGATCTGGATCATCGTGGCGTCGAAGGGCCCGTGCTCGGCGCCGATGTCCTTGAACCCGGGGAAGTACCCGGTGTCGCCACTGTGGTAGATCCGGTGCTCAGGCCCGGCGACCGCCCAGGACGCCCAGAGCGTGTGCTGCTGGTTGCGCAGTCCACGGCCGCAGAAGTGCCTGGCGGGGGTCGCGGTGAGCCGGATGCCGGCCGCCTCGGCGGACTCGTTCCAGTCCAGCTCGTGCAGCCGGTCGGCGGGAACGCCCCAGCGCTCCAGATGCGCGCCCACGCCGAGCGGCACGGCGAAGGCCGTGTCCGTCCCGACGAGGGCCTTGATGGTGGGGAGGTCCAGGTGGTCGTAGTGGTCGTGCGAGATCACCACCACGTCGACGGGACCGAGAGCGGCGAGCGGCAGCGGCGCGGGGTGCAGCCGCTTCGGACCCGCGAAGGAGAACGGCGAGCAGCGATCGCCCCAGACCGGGTCGAACAGCACCCTGCGGCCGTCGATCTCGGCGAGCACGGTGGAATGTCCCATCCAGGTGAGCCGCAGCCCCGAGACCGGCGGCTTCGCGAGATCGGCGACGGTCGTGGCGTGGACGGGGACGGTCCCGAGGGGGGATCTGCGGGCCCGTTCCTCCTTGCGGAAGTACACCTTCGCGAACTCGGCCATGGACCCGGACGGCCGCATCCTGGCGCCGACCGGGTTCTGGAACGTTCCGTCGGCGAAGTTCGGTGAGCGCCGGATACGCGCCATCCGCTCTCCGGCCGGATCCGCGCCGAAGCCCTCCGGCCGCAGAGCGCGGAGCCGGGGTGGCAGAGAACGGGTACGGGGCACGGGGACCTCCAGGTTTCGGTGTCGATCCATTATGTGCGGGCGGCGCGAATGCGGAGGGTCGGCCCTGTGAACACACCCTGCCGCCGACGCGTCGCCTTGAGGTCCGGCACCTGCGGACCGGCGCCACACAGAGATGACGCGCGGCAGTCGGGGCGCGGTCCCGTGGTCACGGGCGCGCCCCGCACGTCGTACGCCCCACCACGCGGTGTCAGAGCGGCAGCAGGTCCGGTCGCTTGGCCTCGACGTGGTCCCCCGACGACTCGCCGCGGAGCCGGCGGCCGATCCACGGCACCAGGTGTTCGCGGGCCCACTGGATGTTGTCGCGGCGTACCGCGGCCGAGCCGCGCGGCGGCTCCGGGGGCCACGGCTGGTCCGGATCCGCCGGCACGTCGAGACCCAGCACCTGTGCGGCACGCAGCGCTACGCGGGTGTGCCCCTCGGGCGAGAGATGCAGCCGGTCGGCGTCCCAGGCACGCCGGTCCTGGATGGTCTTGAGCGACCAGAGGTCGAGCACGGGGGCGCCGTGGCGTGCGGCGATGACCCGGACGTGCTCGTTGTAGGTGGCGATCTTGCCGCGCAGATGGCGCAGGACCGGGACACCGCGGGTGTCGAACCCGGTGGTCACCATCACGGTGCCGACCGAGCCGGCCAGATCGGCGAGAGCCCGCTCGAAGCGCTCGGCCGCGTCGTCCGGATCGGAGCCGGGCCGGATGATGTCGTTGCCGCCCGCCGAGAAGCTCACCAGGTCGGGGGCGAGTTCCTTGGCGCGTGGGACCTGCTCGTCGACGATCTGGTCGAGGAGCCGTCCGCGCACCGCGAGGTTCGCGTAGCGGAAGGTGTGTTCGGGGACGCGGTCGTCCAGAAGTACGGCGAGCCGGTCGGCCCAGCCGACGAAACTCCCGTCGGGGCCGGGGTCTCCGACGCCCTCGGTGAAGCTGTCGCCGATCGCCGCGTACGACCCGATTATGTCGCTGTTCTTGATTGCCGAATCGTCTGCCACAACGGCCCATCCTGCACCTCGCGATGTGACCTGCGCGACCGTATTAAGGGGGTGACGGGCCGTGAGAAAAGCCACCTGACCGGTTTGCCCGAAGGCGGAATAAGAACGGCCGGCAGCCCACCTGGAGGGCGAGATGCCTGCACCACCCATCGATGTCGTATCGTCAAAAATTCAGGGCCGTCAGGACCGACCGGACCACAGGGCCGGGCAGACCTGGGTCCACCACGTGCCGGAGGCGGCGACCAGTCCCGCCGGCAGGACACCGAGGAGCCCCGTGACGCAGCAACTTCCGCAGGTCCCGTCGGCAGAGCCCGAGCTTTCCGGGGTGCGCAACTTCCGTGACGTGGGCGGGCTGCCGACCGCGGACGGACGGCGGGTGCGCCCCGGCAGGCTGTTCCGCAGCGGTCACCTGGCACACGCGACCCCCGAGGACGCCGTTTTCCTGTCCTCTCTCGGGCTGCACACGATCTTCGACTTCCGCAACGCCGCCGACACGGCCCTCGACGGGCGGGACGTGGAGCTGGCGGGCGTGCGCCATGTGAACATCCCGCTGACGGATCCCGCGGACGGTTCCGAGTTCTGGCGGATGGTCCGGGACGGCGATCTGGAGCAGCTGCGGAAGGTTCTCTCCGACGACCGGGCCGCGGGACGGATGGCCGACTCGTACCGGACGATCATCACGACCAAGACCGCCGAGCACAGCCGGGTGCTGCACTCGCTCGCCGAGGACAGCGTGCCCGCCCTGATGCACTGCGCGGCGGGCAAGGACAGGGCCGGACTCTCGATCGCGGTCACGCTGCTCGCGGTGGGCGTGGAGCGCGACGCCGTCGAGGAGGACTACCTCAAGTCGAACGACCCCCGCCGTCGCTACCTGGTCAAGCGCAGTGACGAGTCGGCCGACGCGAAGTCCGACGAGGTCATGGCTCTGCTGAGTCCGCTCTTCGAGGCCCGTGCCGAATACCTGCGGACCGCGTACACGGCCATCGACGAGACCTGGGGCTCCACCGACCGCTACCTCGCGGAGGGGCTGAAGATCACGCCGGAGACGCGCGAGAAGCTGCGCGCCCGGCTGCTGGACGGTGTGTCCTGAGCCGCCGCCGGCCGGCTACTGCCGGCCGCCCAGCGTGAACAGCAGGTAGGCGAAAGCGGCGAAGAGGTGCCCCGCCACCAGATAGGCGATGAGCCGTACGACGAGTCCGCGGGGGAATTTCTTCTCCTCGTTCGTGCTCTCCGCGTACGGCTTCTCCGCGTTGATCTCTGTCATGACAGGCCTCTCGTCGGATCGGGTCTCGTGCGGGATCGGTGTGCTTGGGCCGCTCAGTGCAGGTCAGGGCTCTGCAGCAGGGTGTGTACGAAGAGCAGCTCGGTCCCGTCGCGGGTCGCCGCGGCGATCCGGTGCGGGGTGAGCGAGTCGAAGTGCGCGCTGTCACCGGGGTCGAGGTCGTGCGCCGCGTCGCCGAGGGTCAGCCGCAGCTTCCCGCTCAGGACGTACAGCCACTCCTCGCCGGGGTGGACCCGGACGAGGTCGCCCTGGGCCCCGTAGGGCACCTGTACCCGCAGGGCCTGCATGGCCCGCCCCGGTGACCCCGCGGGGTGGTACGTCCAGCCGTCGGCCTCGACGGATCCGCGGCTGTCGCCGCGGATGACGGGGTCGCGCTCCGGAGGCACCTCGCCGAGCAGCTCGGAGACCGACGTACCGTAGATACGGGCCAGCGAGAGCAGCATCGGCAGCGACGGCTGGCGCGCTCCGGTCTCCAGGCGCGACAGGTGCGCCGGGGACAGACCGGCTCGGCGTGCCGCGGCCTCCAGCGTGAGGCGCCCGCGCCGGCGCAGTTCCCGCAGGCGCGGGGCGACGTCGGGCAGGTCATCGGCGGGGGTGCTCATAGGTCTATTGGGACAGCGGAATGCCCCGGAGGCAAATTTCTTGCCTCCGGGGCAAAAAAGCTGGATACCGACGGCGAATCCGGCTGCGCCTCAGCGGTTGGCGACAGCCTGCTTCACCAGTGTCCGCCCGAAGTCCCACATGAGTCCCCCTCCGCCGTGCGCGTCGTCCATCACAGCCGTGAACGCCTCGACGAAGCGGTCCACATCGGACTCCCCGACGACCAGCGGCGGGATCAGCTTGATCACTTCCAGGTGGTCACCGGACACCTGGGTGAGGATGCGGTGCTTCTGGAGCAGCGGTACGACGACCATCTGTGCGAAGAGCCCCTTGCGGGCCGCCTGGAGCATGGTCCACCGGCTGCGGAGCTTCAGCGACGTGGGGCGGCCGAACTCGATGCCGATCATCAGTCCGCGGCCGCGCACGTCGTGCAGCAGCTCGTACTGGGGGATGAGTGCGGCGAGCCGTGACTTCAGCAGATCGCCGGTCGCCCTGGCGTGAGCGACGGTCTCCTCGTCCTCCATCACCGAGAGCACCGCGAGCCCGGCCGCCATCGCCTGGGCGTTGGCGCCGAAGCTGGCCGAGTGGACCAGGACCCGGTCCATCGACGAGTAGACCTTCTTGAAGATCCAGTCCTTGCCCAGCGTGGCGCTGACCGGGACGTACCCGCCCGAGAGCGACTTGGCCACACAGACCAGGTCCGGTTCGACACCCTCCTCGTGCTGGTAGGCGTAGAAGTCGCCGGTGCGGCCCAGGCCCGTCTGCACCTCGTCGGCGATGAGCAGCGCCTTGTGCCGGTGCAGCAGGTCCTGGGCGGCTCGCAGGAAGCCTGGCGGGCACTCCAGGACCCCCTTGCCCTGGATGGGCTCGACGACGAAGCCGGCCACGTCCCCGCGCTTCAACTCCCGCTCCAGCGCGGCCAGGTCACCCATCTCGATCGCCGTGTCGGGCAGCAGCGGCGCGAAGCCGTCGCGGAAGCCGTCCTCGCCGTTGACCGAGAGCGAGCCGGTCGTCAGTCCGTGGAAGGCGTGGGTGCAGAACAGGATCCTGGGTTTCCCGGTGGCGTACCTGGCGAACTTCAGGGCCGTCTCGACGGCTTCCGTGCCGCTGTTGCCGAAGAACACCCGGTCCAGGTGCGGCGAGTGGGCCAGCAGTTTCTCGGCGAGCAGGCCGGGCAGCGGCTGGCAGTCGAAGCGGGTCAGATCGGCGAGCGAGGCGTCCAGGACGTCGTGCAGCGCCTTGCGTACGACCGGGTGGTGCCGGCCGAGTCCCATGACCCCGAAGCCCGCGAGCATGTCGAGGTAGTCGTTGCCGTCGGCGTCCCAGAAGTGGGCGCCCTCCGCCCTCTCGTAGACGTTGTCGAAGCCGATGGTGTGCAGCATCCTCGGCAGTTGGTGGTTCAGGTACCGGGTGTGCAGCTCGTAGCGCTCGGCACCTCGCTCGGCCAGCAGGGTCGTCAGGTCGAAACCCTTGGGCGCGCCTTCCGTCATTCCGTCTTCTCCTTGGCTTTCAGGGCGGCGCTGATCCGTCCTGCGATCTCGACGGGCGTCAGCCCGATGTCGGCCAGTACCTCGGCCCGTTTGGCGTGCGGGAGGAACTGCTCGGGGATTCCGAAGGTCCGCAGCGGCACGTCCACACCCGCGTCGCGCAGGGCCTGGCCGATCGCCGAACCCACACCGCCACTGCGGCTGTTGTCCTCGGCGACCGCGACCAGCCGGTGCCCGGCGGCGAGCTCAGGGAGTGCCTCGTCGACCGGTTTCACCCATCGCGGGTCGACGACCGTGCAGCCGACGCCGGCTCCTTCGAGGAGTTCCGCGGCCTGCAGACAGACCGGGGCGAGCACGCCGACCGCGACCAGCAGCACCTGGGGGCGGTCGGCGCGGTGCAGTACGTCCATCCCGCCGACCCGGCCGACCGCCGGTACCGGCTCGCCGACCGCCTCCTTGGGGAAGCGCAGCACGGTCGGCGCGTCGTCGACGCGGACGGCCTCCCGCAACTGGGCGCGGAGCTGGTCGGCGTCGCGCGGCGCGGCGATGCGCAGTCCCGGTACGGCCTGGAGGACGGACATGTCCCACATGCCGTTGTGCGACGGCCCGTCGACGCCGGTCACCCCGGCCCGGTCGAGGACGAACGTGACGCCGCACCGGTGCAGGGCCACGTCCATCAGCAGCTGGTCCAGGGCCCGGTTGAGGAAGGTCGCGTACACGGCGACCACCGGGTGCAGGCCGCCGGTGGCGAGACCGGCCGCCGAGACCGTCGCGTGCTGTTCGGCGATGCCGACGTCCCAGACCCGGTCCGGGAAGCGCTCCGCGAATTCGGTGAGGCCGACGGGGTGCAGCATCGCCGCTGTGATGGCGACGACATCGGGCCGTTCGGCGCCGATCGCGGCGATCTCGGACCCGAACACCGAAGTCCAGGACGGCCCGCCTGGCGGGGCGAGCGGCGCACAGGTCAGCGGGTCCATGACACTGACGGTGTGGAAGCGGTCCGCTTCGTCCTCCAGCGCGGGCCGGTATCCGCGCCCCTTCTCGGTGAGGCAGTGCACGAGTACCGGGCCGTGGAAGCGCTTGGCGCGGTTCAGCGCCGACTGCACGGCCGCCGGATCGTGTCCGTCGACAGGCCCGACGTATTTGAGCCCCAGGTCCTCGAACATGCCCTGGGGTGCGAAGGCGTCCTTGAACCCCTTCTTCGCTCCGTGCAGCGACTCGTACAGCGGCTGTCCGACCACGGGGGCCGACTGGAGCACTTCCTTGCCCCAGGCGAGGGCCCGTTCGTAGCCGTCGGTCGCACGGAGTGCGGCGAAGTGGTTGGCCAGGCCGCCGGTCGTCGGACCGTACGAGCGGCCGTTGTCGTTCACGACGATGATCAGCGGACGGTCGCGGGCCGCCGCGATGTTGTTGAGCGCCTCCCACGCCATGCCGCCGGTGAGCGCGCCGTCGCCGATCACGGCGACCACGTGGCCGGCCGCCCCGAGCACCTCGTTGGCCTTGGCCAGGCCGTCGGCCCAGCCCAGCACCGTCGAGGCGTGCGAGTTCTCGATGACGTCGTGCTCGGACTCCTCGCGTGAGGGGTAGCCGGAGAGGCCCCCCTTGCTGCGCAGTTTGGAGAAGTCCTGCCGGCCCGTGAGCAGCTTGTGCACATAGCTCTGGTGGCCGGTGTCCCACAGGATGCGGTCGACGGGCGAGTCGAAGACCCGGTGCAGCGCGACGGCGAGTTCGACCACCCCCAGGTTCGGCCCCAGGTGTCCCCCGGTCCTGGCCACTGCCTGGATCAGGAACTCCCTTATTTCTACAGCCAGTTCACCGAGTTCCGCCTCGGCGAGCGCCTTCAGGTCGTGCGGTCCCCGGATATTCTCCAAGATCGACACGCTCGGGCCCCCTCTCGGATTTCGTATCGCTCACACACCCGGTGCCGGCCGGCGCCGTGGCCGGCGCGACAGCACCGGAACCGGTCCGCACGCTCCGACGGCCGCCGGCCCGACCTGGACAGGTCGGGCCGGCGGCTCGTGGAGCCGGGGTGCGACAGGCCCCCGGGCAGCCGTCACGTCAGCCGCGGTTTCCCGAGACGGTCTCGCGGGCGGCGCGGATGGTCTCCTTGAGGGAGCCCATCGTGGCGAGTACGGCGGTCGGCTCGTAACCGCAGTGCGCCATGCAGTTGGCACAGCGGTCGTCCCGGCCGCGGCCGTACTTGTCCCAGTCGGTCTTCTCCACGAGCTCCTTGTACGTGGGGACGTACCCGTCGTTCATCAGATAGCAGGGGCGCTGCCAGCCGAAGAGCGAGTAGTTGGGAATGGCCCACGCGGTGCACGGGAAGTCCACCTTGCCCTCCAGGAAGTCCAGGAAGAGCGGCGAGTGGTTCAGACGCCAGCGGCGCCTGTTGCCGCCCGAGAAGGACTTCTTGAAGAGTTCCCTGGTCTGCTCGACCCCCAGGAAGTGCTCCTGGTCCGGGGCCTTCTCGTAGGCATAGGCGGGCGAGATCATCATCTCGTCCACCTCCAGGTCGTCATTGAGGTAGTTGAGCACCTCGATGATGTTCTGCGGAGTGTCCGTGTTGAAGAACGTGGAGTTGGTCGTGACCCGGAAGCCGCGCTTCTTGGCCTCCTTGATGGCCTCCACGGCCTCGTCGAACACTCCCTCCTTCGCCACGGACTCGTCGTGCCGCTCACGCAGCCCGTCGATGTGCACGGTGAAGGCGAAATACGGCGACGGTGTGAACTTGTCCATCTTCTTGCGCATCAGCATCGCGTTGGTGCAGAGGAAGACGTACTTCTTCTTCGCCACGAGCTGCCGCACGATTTCATGGATCTGCGGGTGCATGAGGGGCTCGCCACCCGCGATGGAGACCATCGGAGCACCCGATTCAAGGACGGCCCCCACTGCCTGCGCCACCGGCATGCGCTGCTTGAGCACTCCCGCCGGATGCTGGATCTTCCCGCAGCCCTCGCATGCGAGGTTGCACGCGAAGAGCGGCTCCAGCTCGACGATCAGCGGGAACTTCTCACGCTTGCGGAGCTTCTGTTCGAAGAGATACGTCCCGACCCTGATGGTCTGACGGAGCGGCATGGCCATCTAGCTCACCTCCTGGGGAGCAGCAAAGAACGGTGCCATTCATAGAAAGCTGGCAGGACGGCACGGAGTACACGGAAGGCCGATATTCCACCGCGTACCGTCCCAATACGGACGAGTTCGTGTTCTGGAGCGTCAACGACCACTCGTACGGCCGCAACCGGGCGGGGCCCGGTCCGTACGGCGCTCCAGAGCGTCGCCGCGGATTCCATGTCCACGGCGATCGCCCCTGTGGCACGCAGCTCGGCCCGTTCATGGCCGCGTACAACATGGTCTGATCCGGTCAGCGGACCGGTGTGCACAGTGCGTCCGGGCAGTGCGGCGGCGAGCGCCTTCGCGAGCACATCGGTGCCCACGCAGGCGGTGGCGCCCCTGCTGTCCCTGGTCTCGTCGGCGACGATCACGTCGCCCGGATGCATTCCGGGCGCGAGACCGGCGCAGAAGCCGGACGCGATCACGGCGGAGCCCCGAGAGGGAACCTCGCCGAGTGTGCGGGTGACGGCGTACGCGGCCGCCTCGGGCCCCATGCCCGTACGGAGTACGGTCACCGGGCCCGAGGCGCCGCCGCGGCCGCCGCCTGTGCGCAGGGCGAAGCGCTCGATGCCGAGCGCACAGGCGATCAGCAGCGGCGCGCTGTCGGAAACCTCTGCCATCAGCTCCCCTGCCGGGTCGGGGCGAAGGGCTCACCGTGGATGTAGCGCCCCAGCGCGGTCAGCGGGAAGACCTGCCGGTAGAGGTTGTAATTGATCGAGAAGTCCCAGGGGAAGCCGGTGCCGGTGAAGTACGGCTCGTCCCAGGCTCCGTCCGGGCGCTGCGTCGACGCGAGCCAGGTGACGCCCCGCTCGACGGCCTTGCTCTCGCGCTCCCCCGCCGACAGCAGCGCCAGCAGCGCCCAGGCGGTCTGGGAGGGAGTGGAGGCGCCGTGCCCGATCCACGCCTCCTCCTTGTACGAGCGCAGGTCCTCGCCCCAGCCGCCGTCGTCGTTCTGTACGGACTCCAGCCAGGAGACCGCACGGCGGATCGCCTGGTGGGAGACGGGCAGCCCGGCCGCAGTCAGGGCGGGGACCACCGACCCCGTACCGTAGATGTAGTTGACGCCCCAGCGCCCGAACCAGGCGCCGGTCGCCTCCTGTTCGGCGAGCAGCCATTCGACACCGCGCCGGGTGCGCGGGTCGTGTGCCTTGCCCTCGACGGCGAGCATCTCCACGACGTGGCCGGTGACATCGGCCGACGGCGGATCGATGACCTCACCGAAGTCGCAGAACGGCAGCCGGTTGGGGAACGGGCTGGTGTTGTCGGCGTCGAAGGCCCCCCAGCCGCCGTCCTTGGACTGCATACCGAGGTTCCAGCGCACACCGCGCGCGATGGCGCCCTCCAGCCGGGCGCGGTCCGGCACCCGGACCCTGCGCAGCGCGAGGGCGACCTCGGCCGTGTCGTCGATGTCGGGGTAGTTGTCGTTGTGGAACTCGAAGGCCCAGCCGCCGGGAGCCAGTTGGGGGCGGCGCACCGCCCAGTCCCCCGGCCGGTCGATCTCCTCGGCGAGCATCCACTCGGCGGCCTTGACGAGCGCGGGGTGGTCGGGGCTCAGGCCCGCGTCGGCCAGCGCGATCGTGGCGAGGCAGGTGTCCCACACCGGGGACTGGCAGGCCTCGATCATGCGGGCGCCGTCCTCCCGCCAGATGGCGAACCGGTCCAGCGACTGGAGGCCCGCACGCATTACCGGGTGGTCCATGTCGTATCCGAGCAGATGGAGCGCGATGACCGAGTACACGGCGGGCGGCTGGATTCCGCCCCAGCAGCCGTCGTTCTCCTGCCGTTCGATGATCCACCGGGCCGCCGCGTTCATGGCGGTCCCGCGGAGTCTTCGCGGGGCGAACCTGTGGTAAATGTGCAGCGCCCTGTCGAGGTGCTGGAACGCTCCGTCCCAACTGACCAGCGGAGCAGGACTCTTGGCGGGGTTCGGATCCTCGGGATCGATGTGCAGCTCGTCGAGGGCGAAGGGTGCCGGGCGGACCGGGCGCTTCGCGGAGACGACCGTCAGGGGCACGATCGTCTGGCGGGCCCAGCAGCCGAAGTCATAGATGTTGAGCGGGAACCACTTGGGCAGAAAAATCATCTCAGGTGGTAGCTCGGGGAGGTCGTCCCATTTCCACCAGCCGAAGAGAGCGAGCCAGATCCTGGTGAAGACACGGCTTGCGGCCACACCGCCGTGTGCGCGGATCCAGCCGGATGCCAGCGCCATGTGCGGCGCGTCGGGGGCGTCCCCGGCCAGTCGCAGCGCCACGTACGCCTCGATGGTCGTGGAGAGTTCGCCGGGGCCCTCGAAGAATGTGGCCCAGGTGCCGTCCGCGCGTTGCTCGCCGCGGATGAACTGTCCGGCGGCCCGCGTGGTCCGCTCGTCCTGGATACCGAGGAACTGCCGCAGCAGCAGATCCTCCGCGTCCATGGTCACGTTTGTCTCCAGGTCGCCCTTCCACCAGCCCTGGGCGTCCTGGGCTTCCAGCAGATACTCGACGGAGCGTCCTGCCGCCCGTTCGGCGGCTTCACGTACCGGGTCACCGGCGAGAATCGTTTCAGTGTTTTCAATGGGCGCAGATGTTCCGGCTGCCGAGGCTGCGCGGGGCTCCATGGCTCCGGGGCTTCCGTCGGTCGTCGCTGTCATGGCTTCCCCTTCGAACAGTGCTTCCTCTGCTGTGCTGGGGTCTCCGTCGGCCGGTGTCCCGGGGACACCGGCCGGCGACCGCGAATTATGTGGCGATGGTGATCATCTCTTCCGTACTACGACGAAGTCGGCGAGGGCGATGAGCTGCTCCCGCACCCTGTCCGGCATATCGACCCCGGCGAGCGCGTCGATGGCGATCGTGTGCTGCCTGCGGGCCTCCTGCGAGGTCCACTCCCGGCCGCCGGCCTCCTCGATCAGAGCCGCCCGCGCGGCGAACTCCTCCTCGGAGAAGGTGTCGAAGTCATTGCTCTTGGCGTCGGCGGCGAGCAGCTCACCCAGCCGTTCCGACGCCGGCCCGCCGGCTGCGAGCGCCGCGACGACGGGCAGGGACTTCTTGCGCTGGCGCAGATCGCTCCAGGTCTGCTTCCCGGTGGTCTCCGGGTCGCCCCAGATTCCGAGCAGGTCGTCGACGGCCTGGAAGGCCAGGCCGAGGTGGTAGCCGTACGCCTCCAGCGTGTCGGCCGTGCGGTCGTCGGCGCCGCCGAGTACGGCGCCGATGGAGACGGCGCAGGCGAGGAGGGCGCCGGTCTTGTTGCCCTCCATCTCGAGGCACTCCTCGACGGTGACCCGTTCGCGGTGCTCGTACGAGATGTCCTGGGCCTGACCGTCGATCAGCTTCCGGGTGGCGGTGGTCAGGCGGCGCGTGGCGCGCCCCGCCTCGACCGTACCGAGCTCCAGCAGGATCTCGTTGGCCAGCGCGAAGAGCGCGTCGCCGACGAGGATCGCCTGGGCGGGTCCGTGCACCTTCCAGACGGTGTCCCGGTGGCGGCGCTGTTCGTCACCGTCCATCAGGTCGTCGTGCAGCAACGAGAAGTTGTGGACGAGTTCCACGGCGACGGCGCCCGGTACCCCGGCCTCGGCCGCGGCACCCGCTGCCTCTGCCGACAGCAGTGCGAGCGCCGGGCGTACGGCCTTGCCGCCGTCCCCGTCCGCGGGGCGTCCCTCGGCGTCGATCCAGCCGAAGTGGTAGGCGGCGACGGTGTCCATGGGCGGTGCGAGCCGGTCAACGGCAGCGCGCAGCACCGGTGAGGACAGGGTCCGTCCGCGCTCCAGGAGCGCGACAATATCGACGGTGTCTGCGGCCGGGGTCACAGGCTCTCCTCTTGTTCCAGTAACAGTGCTCATGCCGCCTCCTGCAGCGGATGATCGTGGGTACGGCCGAGCGTGGCGAGCACGGCGCCCGCGGCGCTGAGGCCGCTGCGCACCGCGCCCTCCATGGTCGCGGGCCAGCCTGTGGCGGTCCAAGCCCCCGCGAGGCAGAGGCCGGGAGCATCGGTGCGGGCGCCCGGACGCAGCCGTCCGACACCCGGGGCCGGTGCGAAGGTGGCGCTGCGCTCACGGGTGACGAAGAAGTCCCTCACCCCGGCACCGCGTGCCGCGGGCAGCAGGCGTTCGAGCTCCGGGAGATAGCGCTCTCTCAGAACGGAGACGGGCTGGTCGATGTCGTCGTCGGCAGCTGACTGGGACAGTGCGAGGTACTGCCCGCCGCCCTGGAGGCCCGACGAGTCGGTACGGTCGAAGACCCACTGGACCGGCGTGCCGAGAGCGGCGAAGAACGGACGGCGGAGCACTCTGCGGTCGTACACGACATGGACGTTGAGGATCGGCGAGGTGCCGATCTCCAGCAGCCTGTCCGGGTCGTCGATTGCCCCTTCCGGGAGCAGCGCGTGGGCCTCGCGCTGCGGTACGGCCAGTACCACGGCGTCGGCCTCCAGCGTCTCGTTCTCCGTCTCCACCCGCCAGCCCCCGTCCGCCGCCGGGGCTGCGGCCGTGACGCGGGCCCGCAGTTCGGTGCGCACTCCTGCCGCGTCGAGGGCCTTGCGGGCGAGGGTGTCGTGGAGCTCGCCGAGCGGTACCCGGGCCCAGCCGATGTCGGCGGCGCCCGCTTCGGAGAGCAGCCCGGTCTTGAAGACCATCGCGGCGAGTCCGAGCGACGCGTGCGGCGCGGTCGCGTTGAGCGTCGCGACACCGACCAGGTCCCAGAGGGCCTCGATGGTGCGGTCGGACTGCCCGTGCCCGCGCAGCCAGCTCGCGAAGTCGATGTCGTCGAGGGCCGGGTCGGCGAGGTCGAGCCCCTTGAGCGCCAGCGCGGCCCGTCCGACGCTCGCCCGCTCGGCGAGTGACAGGTGGGGGTACGTGGCGAGGCTCCGGGCGAGATGCAGCGGTACGGGCAGGGCGCTGCGGCGCAGCCGGCCGAGGCGCGGACCACCCGCGGGGGCGATGTCGAGCACAGGCACGTCGAGCCGGTCCTGGAGAGGCGCGAGGGCGGCTCCGCCGACCCGGTCGAGGAACCAGCGGTAAGCGGTGCAGCAACGGAGGTACACATGCTGGCCGTTGTCCACGGTCAGCTCACCGCGCCGGAAGGAGAAGGCGAGACCGCCCAGCCGCGGGCGGCCTTCGAGCAGGGTCACGCGTACACCCGCGTCGGCGAGTTCGAGCGCGGCGGTGGCCCCGGCCAGCCCTCCGCCGACCACGACCGCGTGCGCCGGACGCGTCGCTTCGGCTGTCATACGCCCCCCTTTCGCGGCCGTCCGGCCGGGTACGGCAGGCAGGTCGTCGAAGGCAGGGACGCGTGATCTTGCCGGGAGGTTGAGTGCCACTGGGCAGCAGGTGGCGGACCGGGTCTGTCGAGGGGCATCAGGCGCGCCTCCGGGCGCTCTGACGTGTGATGTTCCTGGTGTCGAGACCGGAGAGGCCGCGGACCGCGACGTAGGCCTTCTCCCGGCCCGGAAGCGAGACCCGGCCGCGCAGGACCGCCTCGGGGTCGCGTTCGATGCGGTCCAGGAGGCGGCGGTAGATGCCGGCCATCGCGGCGACGCAGGCCCCGCTGCGACGGTCGAGGAAGGGCAGCAGCCGGTATCCCTCGGCGAAGAGGCTGCGGGCGCGGCGGACCTCGAAGTGCATCAGCCCCGTGAAGTCGGAGCCCGCGGGCGGCGTCGTGGCGCCGAAGCCGTCCGAGCAGCCGAATTTGGCGAGGTCGTCGGCGGGCAGATAGGTGCGCCCGTTGCCCGCGTCCTCACGTACGTCCCGGAGGATGTTGGTGAGCTGGAGCGCGAGGCCGAGCGTGTCGGCGTACTGGGACGCCCGGTCGGCGGCGGCCGCGCTCGCGGCGTTGCCGAAGATGCCGAGCGAGAGCCTGCCGATGGCACCGGCGACACACCGGCAGTAGACCTCCAGGTCGTCCCAGGTCTCGTAGGTCTCACCGCGTACGTCCATCAGTACGCCGTCGATGAGTTCGTCGAGCCCGCCGAGCGGGATCGGGAAGCGGCGTGCCGCGTCGGTCAGCGCGACGGCGACCGGGTCGGTGTCGTCCTCGTCGACTGCTCCTTCGCGGATCCGTCCGAGGAGGTCACGGGTCGACTCCAGCCGCTCCCGCTTGATGCCGGGTGCCAGCTCCCCGTCGCCGATGTCGTCGACGCGCCGCGAGAACGCGTACAGCGCGGACATCGCCTGCCGCTTGTCGGCGGGCAGCAGCCTGATGCCGTACGCGAAATTCCGCGCCTGCTGTCCCGTCACTGCCTCGCAGTACGTGTACGCGGCCATCACGGGCCCCGAAACCGGCGTCTGTGCCTCCACGGTCCGGCTCACCCCTCTCTACGCGTTCCTCGCAGCACGGCTCCCATTTCGCGCAGCAGGCCGAGCTTGGTGGGTTTGGGCGGTCCGGGAAGCACGTCGAATCCCGCGGCGGACACCGCCTGGAGAGCGGCGCTTCCACCGGCCACGAACCCGGCGAGCAGCAATTTGAGCCTGCCGTGGACGCTGCCCACCAGCGGCGCGCCCTCATTCAGCAGCTCGCGGGCGCGTTCGGCTTCGTAGGCGACCAGCGCGCGCACCGATGCGCCCGCGCTCGGCACCGCCAGATCCGCCTCCTGGACGTGGAACTCCTTCATGTCCTGGGCGGGAAGGTAGATGCGGTCACGGCCGAGGTCCTCGGCGACGTCCTGGAGGTGCTCGGCGATCTGCAGCGCCGTGCAGACGGCGTCGGAGCGCCGGATGCGCTCGGGGCTCGCCGTGCCCGTGATCTGCAGGACGAGGCGGCCGACGGGGTTGGCCGAGAGCTCGCAGTAGGCGATGAGGTCCTCGTAGGTCTCGTAGCGCCGGACGGTCTGGTCCTGGCGGTTGGCCGCGATGAGCCCGAGGAACGGTTCGGGGGTGAGGGCGCAGCGGCGGACGGTCGCCCGGAGCGTGCGGAGGATGGGGTGGAGCGGCGGCTCGCCCGGTCCGGCGAAGACCCGGTGGAGGTCCTCCTCGAAGGCGTCCAGCATCGCGATGCGGTCGTCGGCCTTCGCGGGGTCGAGGCCCAGGAGCCGCGCTTCGGCGGCGGGTGACGCGAGGTCACCGTCACCGATGTCGTCGACGAGCCGGGCGTAGCCGTACACCGCCATCAGGTCGTCGCGCCACGCCCGCGGCAGGAAGAACGGGGCTACGGGGAAGTTCTCCCCGGACGCCTTGTCCAGTGTGGCGCGCGCATGGCTGTCGGCGCCCGCGTCCCGGACGCCCGTCACCGCATGCTTCCAGGCGCGGGAACGGCGAGACCATCGCGGAGCTGGGACACGTCCGTTGCCATTGCCGTCACATCTCCCGTTCTACACTGCCGACTCAATACAACCCATTTCGGACACGCCGCGCAGACTGTCAGGCAAGGCGACGCCGGGTTGGCGACGCAGGGTTATTGCCCCACTTGCCTTGAATCAGCACCGGTACAGCTTACGTTGTACAACGACTGGCACGTCAGCGGGGTACAGCACCTATTACAAGAACACTTCAATCCTCTACAACCTTCCCCGCAGGCACAGTACTTGACGATCACTTGACTCACAGGAACCTGTGTGCGACGGGCTGTCAGGGGGTTGAACACCCCGCTCGGACCGGCGTGTCGGGCCGCGGCCGGACCGGGTGGGCGACCGACGCCCCGATTCGTGGCAGCGGCCCCCGCCGGAATATTCCGGCGGGGGCCGCTGCCACGAATCCGAGAAGGTGGATCCGGCCGCTACTTGCCGGTCTCCTTCTCGTACGCCTTGACGACCTCTTCGGTCGGGCCGTCCATCAGCAATTCGCCCTTCTCCAGCCACAGGACGCGGTCGCAGGTGTCCCTGATCGACTTGTTGCTGTGGCTGACGAGGAAGACCGTGCCGGCCTCCTTGCGGAGCTCGCGGATGCGCTGTTCCGAACGGATCTGGAACTTGCGGTCACCGGTGGCCAGCGCCTCGTCGATCATCAGGACGTCGTGGTTCTTGGCCGCCGCGATGGAGAACCGGAGCCTCGCCGCCATGCCGGAGGAGTACGTCCGCATCGGCAGGGTGATGAAGTCACCCTTCTCGTTGATGCCGGAGAAGTCGACGATCCCCTGGTAGCGGTCGCGGATCTCCTCACGTGACATCCCCATGGCCAGACCACCGAGAATGACGTTCCGCTCGCCCGTGAGGTCGTTCATCAGGGCCGCGTTGACGCCCAGCAGCGACGGCTGGCCGTCGGTGTAGACCTTGCCGCTCTCCGTCGGCAGCAGGCCGGCGATGGCCCGCAGCAGCGTGGACTTGCCGGAGCCGTTGGAGCCGATGAGGCCGATGGCCTCGCCGCGGTAGGCCGTGAAGGTCACACCACGGACGGCGTGCACCTTGCGGACGCCGCGGGCGGCGCTCCGGTCCTTGCCGACGATCCGGCTGAGCGCCGCCGTGGCCGCGCCCTTGCCACCGCCGCCGGCGTTGACCCGGTACACGATGTGCACATCGTCGGCGATGACGGTGGGGATGTGCCCCTGAATGGTTTCCTCAGCCACGGCCGTACCGCTCCTCAGCCTTCCAGAAGTACACGAAGCCCACGACGCCGAGCAGGACCGCCCAGCCCGCCGCGGCCGCCCAGACGTGCGGGGGCAGGTTCTCGGGACCGTATCCGTCGATCATGGCGTACCGGACGAGGTCCATGTAGACGGTCGCCGGGTTCCACTGGAGCACGTGAGCGATCCACTGCGGCTTGCCCTTGAGCATGACCGAGATGGAGAACATCACGCCCGACGCGTACATCCAGGTGCGCATGATGAACGGCATCAGCTGCGCGAGGTCCGGCGTCTTGCTGCCGAGCCTGGCCATGATCAGAGCGAGGCCCGTGTTGAACACGAACTGCAGCGCGAGAATCGGGATGACGAGGAGCCAGGACAGCGAGGGATAGCTGTGGAAGCAGACGGCGACCACGATCAGCACGATCATCGAGTACAGCAGCTGCTGGAGCTGCTGCAGCGCGAAGGACACGGGCAGCGAGGCCCGCGGGAAGTGCAGCGCCCTCACCAGCCCGAGGTTGCCCGAGATCGCCCGGACACCGGCCATCACCGAGCTCTGCGTGAAGGTGAAGACGAAGACCCCGGTCACCAGGAAGGGGATGAAGACGTCGTGCGTCAGCCCCCGCTTGGTGTCGAGGAGCAGGCCGAAGATGAAGTAGTAGACCGCCGCGTTGAGCAGCGGGGTCGCCACCTGCCAGACCTGGCCCAGCTTGGCCTGGCTGTACTGGGCCGACAGTTTCGCGGACGAGAAGGCCAGGATGAAGTGGCGCCGTCCCCAGATCTGGCGGACGTACTCCATGAGCCCAGGCCGGGCACCGCTCACCGACAGGCCGTACTTCCCGGCCAGCTCGGCCGAGGACAGACCGTCGTCCGGAGACGGGCGGTCGCTCAGTGCGACCGCGCCGTCGTGGGTTGTGTCACTCACAAGTTGAAACTTTCGTGTTCAAGATGCGCTGCCGGATCGGGGCCGGGCGCGGATGCCGGGTCCCAAGGTACGTCCGATGCTCTCAGAATCGAGCTTCTCAGATCACCGGAGGCCGACCCAGTCGGGTCAGCCGCCAGACGGTACGCCATTTCATTGGCCGCCGGGGTCCACAGGGCGTCGTCCAGCCCTCCTTGAAGCCGCCGAACCAGGCCTTGAGCGCGGCTCCGGAGGGGCGGCGCACCAGTGTGAGCAGCATCCACACCCCCAGATAGACCGGCACCAGCGGCGCGGGGAGGTTCCGGCGGGCCAGCCAGACGCGGTTGCGGGCCACCATGCGGTGGTAGACCGCGTGCCGGGACGGCGCTGTCGTCGGGTGGTGGAGCACCATGTCGGACCGGTAGTCGATCATCCAGCCGGCGTCGAGGGCCCGCCAGGCGAGGTCGGTCTCCTCGTGCGCGTAGAAGAACTCGCCGGGAAGCGGCCCGGCCTCGGCGATGACCTTGGACCGTACGGCGTTGGCCCCGCCGAGGAAGGTCGTGACCCGTGAGGAGTGCATGGGGTCGGACGCGCGCAGCCGCGGGACGTGGCGGCGCTGGGTGACCCCGGTGTCCGGGTCGGCGATCCGGAAGCTGATGATGCCCAGCTCGGGGTCGGAGGCGAAGGCCCGGCGGCACAGCTCGGCCGTGTCGGTGTTCGGGAGAAGCCCGTCGTCGTCCAGGAAGAGCAGGATGTCGACGTCGGTGCCGGCCGGGCCGAAGGCCTCGATGCCGACGTTGCGGCCGCCGGGGATGCCCAGGTTCTCGGGCAGCTCGACGGTCCGTACGCCCGCGGGGACGTCCGGCACGGGTGCTCCGTTGCCGACCACGACGACCTCGACCGGGTCGCCGTCCTGCTTGGCGACCGAGTCGAGCAGGGCACGCAGCTCGTCGGGGCGGTTGCCCATCGTGATGATGACCGCGCCGACCTTCGCGGGGCTGCCCGCGGCGGCGGCCGTCACTTGAGCCTGCTGGAGGCGAGGACGGACACGAGGTGGAGCAGGGACTGCAGGAGCGCGATGCCGGCCAGCACGGCGACGCCGAGCCGGGTGAAGAACAGGTCCCCCCTGATCTGGTCCACGATCGCAAGGACCAGGATCAGCAGCGACGCCTCGATCCCGAGGACGAGCCGGTGGAACTTCAGCGCCCCGGCCGCCCTGCGGGCCAGCGCCATGCCTGAGGAGCGCGGCTCGGACGCCGTCTCCTTGACGGGCGGCAGCCCCTGCTGGTGACGGGCGACACCGACCAGGTCGGTCTCCGACTTGATCATGATGGCGCCGAGCGCGGCGAGAGTGCCGAGGAAGGCCCACAGCCAGTCGATCCGCCCCGAGCCCCAGATGTCGGCCGCGCGCAGACCGAAGCCGACGAGGACCGCGGCGTCGAGCACATAGGCGGCTACGCGGTCCACGTAGACGCCGACCATCGAGTACTGCTTCTTCCAGCGGGCGACCTCACCGTCGACGCAGTCGAGAAGCAGATAGAGCTGGGCCATCAGCACGCCGAGTACCGCGCCCCAGATCCCCGGCACCAGGAGGGCGGGGGCGGCGAAGGCGGCGGCGACGGTCATGACGTAGGTCAGCTGGTTGGGCGTGATCCGCGTGTTCACCAGGTGCCGGTCGACACGCAGGGAGATCTCCCGCATGTAGAGCCGGCCTCCCCAGTGCTCGCCACTCCGCCGGTCCTTGACGCCCGGAGGGTGTACGACCGGGCGGAGTTCAGCTACCGATGGCTTTTGCATAGTCGGCGTAAGAGTCCTTGATCTGGTCTGCGGACAGGTTGAGGTGTTCGAGGATCGTGAAGCGCCCGGGGCGTGTCTGCGGGGCGTACTCGACGGCCTGGACGAACTCGTCCACGCTGAAGCCGATCTCCGCGGGCAGTACGGGCAGGCCGTGCCTGCGCAGCACCTCGGCGAAGAGGCCGGACTGCTCGAACGCTCCCCGCAGGTGCATCGCGAAGGCCGCGCCCAGTCCGCACTGCTCGCCGTGGCTGGCTGCGCGCTTGGGGAAGAGGAGGTCGAAGGCGTGGCTGATCTCGTGGCAGGCGCCGGATGAGGGCCTGGTGTCGCCGCTGATCGACATCGCGATACCGGAGAGGACAAGCCCTTCGGCGAGCACCGTGAGGAACTCGTCGTCGCCGATTGTGCCGGGGTGGCGCAGTACGGCTTCTCCTGCCGTACGGGCCATGGCCGCGGCCAGTCCGTCGACCGCCTCGCCGGTGACCTTGTGCGACAGCTCCCAGTCGGCGATGGCCGAGATGTTGGAGATCGCGTCGCCGATGCCGGAGCGGACGAAGCGGGCCGGCGCCTCACGGACCACGTCGAGGTCGATGACCATGGCGATGGGGGTCGGGACCCCGTAGGAGCCGCGTCCGTTGTCGTTGTCCAGCGTCGACACCGGCGAGCACAGGCCGTCGTGCGAGAGGTTAGTCGCGACGGCGACCATCGGCAGGCCCACCCGTGCGGCCGCGTACTTCGCCACGTCGATGATCTTGCCGCCGCCGAGGCCGACCACGGCGTCGTACCGCTTGCCCTTGATGTCGTCGGCGAGCTGCACGGCGGCGTCGATGGTGCCCCCCGCCACGGAGTACCAGTCGGCCCCGGGCAGCACCGGCGCGAGCTTCTCGCGCAGTGCCTGTCCCGACCCGTCACTGACGGCGACAGCGAGCTTGCCGGACGCCGAGATCCGCTGGTCGGCGAGGAGCCCGGCCAGGTCGTCGAGGGCGCCGCTGCTGATGTCGACGACGACCGGGGACGGGATGAGCCGGGTCAGTACTGGCACGCGATGCCACGGCCCTTCGCGAGGTCGTCGTGGTTGTCGATCTCCACCCAGGCCACATCGCCGATCGGGGCCACGTCGATACGGAAGCCGCGGTTCACCAGCTCCTGGTAGCCGTCCTCGTAGTAGAGGTCCGGGTCGCGCTCGAAGGTGACCTTGAGCGCGTCGGCGAGCTCTTCGGCGGCCTCGGCCTCGATGAGGGTGACGCCGATGTACTCGCCGGTGGCTGTCGCGGGGTCCATCAGCTTGGTGATCCTGGTCACCGCGTCGGTGCCGTCAGTGATGACCTTCATCTCCTCGTCGGCAAGGTGCTTCACCGCGTCGAGGGCGAGCACGATCCGCCGGCCTTCGCCACGCGCGGCGAGCAGCGTCTTCTCCACGGAGACCGGGTGCACGGTATCGCCGTTGGCGAGGATCACGCCCTGCTTGAGCACCTCGCGGGCGCACCAGAGGGAGTAGGCGTTGTTCCACTCCTCGGCCTTGTCGTTGTCGATCAGCGTGATCGTGACGCCGTACTTGGCCTCGAACTCCGCCCGGCGCGCGTACACCGCTTCCTTGCGGTAGCCGACGACGACGGCGACCTCGGTCAGTCCGACCTCGGCGAAGTTGCTCAGCGCGATGTCGAGAACGGTCGTCGGCTCACCCTCCCCCTCGGGGCCGACGGGCACGAGGGCCTTGGGCAGCGTGTCGGTGTAGGGGCGCAGGCGCCTGCCTGCGCCTGCCGCCAGTACGAGGCCGATCATGCGGGTTCTCCTTCGTCATGTACAGCAGGTGCTCCGGAGGACACCCAGAAGCGGATGCTCTCCGCGAGCACCACGATCGCCACGGCCACGGCGAGAACCGTGAGCGCGACAGTGAAACCGGTGCCGTCGGTGTGCGGGGAAGTCAGTACGGCGGCGAGCGCGGCCACCACCAGCGTCCGGCCTTCCTGGCCGCCGATCGTACGCACCAGCCACCGGGGGGGCGCGCCCGTGCCGCCCTTGATGCGGTACACCGTGTCGTAGTGATGGTAGGCGACGGCCGCCACGAGGCCGAAGGCCGCGGGCACCGCCCCCTGGAGGTCGGAGCGGGCCGCGAGCACGAGGACCGTGACGTATTCGGCAGCCCGGAAGACCGGAGGCACCAGCCAGTCGAGGGCGCCCTTGAGCGGACGCGAGACGGCTGCTCCGGAGAGTGCGCAGTACCCGACGGCGGCCAGGGCGGGCCACCAGCTGCCGACGGGGGCGAAGAGCGATACGGCCACCACGAGCGCACCGCCCAGGAACGCGATCACCGGCAGGGCGCTCCGCGGTGCCCTGAGGAACCGTGCGAAGAGCTGGGCGAGCGGTCCGGAATCGGCGAGGTCGGCCAGTGCCTGTGCCGCGCGGTCGGTGCGGGTGGCCCGGCGGGTCAGCGAGCGCAGGATCCGGCCGGCCGTCGTGTAGCAGGCGGCCAGTGCGCACCCGACGAGGAGCGCGTAGAAGACGATCCGGGGGGTCGTCACCGCGGTGAGCACGGCGATCATCGCCCAGCGTTCACCGATCGGGAGCACGATCATGCGGCGCACCCACACCGTCCATCCGACGCTGTCGAGCTTGTCGGAGAGGGCGGCGGTGGGGCTCGTGTTGGCGGTGGCGTCGTGGTTGGCCTCGTTGAACGAGAAGTCCACGACGTGACGGCAGGTCTGGAGGACCATCGCGCCCAGGGCCAGTACCCAGATGTCGTCGCCGTTGCGTGCCGCGCCCAGGGCGAGCCCCGCGTAGTAGGCGTACTCCTTGGCGCGGTCGAAGGTCGCGTCCAGCCAGGCGCCGAGCGTCGAGTACTGGAGCGAGTACCGGGCGAGCTGCCCGTCCGTGCAGTCCAGGACGAAGGAGCAGATCAGCAGGACACCGGCGGCGATGTAACCGCCGCGGGTGCCGGTCGCGGCGCAGGCCGCCGCTATGAGCGCGGTGACCAGCGACGCCGTGGTGACCTGATTCGGCGTCAGACCCCGGCGGGCGCACCAGCGTGCGATGTACCGCGAGTAGGGGCTGATGCAGTACGTGGTGAAGAAGCCGTCGCGGGACTTCACGGCCGTCCGGAGGCGGACGGCCTCGTCGTCGACGGCCGCGACGGCGGCCCTGGCCTCGTGGCGGCTCTGCGGGTCCTGCGGGACCGAGGCGATCAGCGTGCCCAGCTCGGGCCGCTGTACGGGGGTCCCTGCGCTGTCCAGGGCCGCGGCAAGCGCGTCGGGGCCGGGGTCCGAGCCGGGCAGCACCCGGTTGAGCGCGGGGCGCGCCTCGGGCTGGACGGCGAGCGCGCCGGGCACCGCGGCCGCCGCGAAGCGGGGGTCGGTCAGCGCGAGGCGGAGCGAGTGGAGGTGGCCGACGAAACGGGTGTCGACGACCGCGACGCGCTCGTCGGCGGGGGCAGTGGTGAGCAGCTTCGCGGTCTCAGCCGCGTCGGCTGCGGTGCGTACGTCGAAGCCCAGCGACCGCAGATCGCCCTCCAGCGACGATCCGGGTACCGGCGCACCGGCGAGGATGGCGGTCGACAGACGAACTCACTCCTTGGAGCTGGCGCAACACACGCGGAGACGGCCCGTTCCCGGCAGGGGCGGGCGGCATGTCGGCAGAGGCTATCGGATGAACTGAAGCAGGAGTTCACGGGCCGTTTACGTCCCGACCCGAGGGGGCACGGCTCCGCGCCACCTGCCGCGGTCATCATGATCGATCCATGCCCCGCCCCACAAACCGTGCCCCGGGGCCACCAGGGCGGGCGGGTCGGGGGCGTCCCATAGGGTGGCCGATATGACGTGGCTGATCACAGGTGGGGCGGGGTACATCGGAGCGCATGTGGCGCGGGCGATGCTGGAGGCCGGCGAGCGGGTTGTCGTCCTCGACGATCTGTCGAGCGGGATCGCCGAGCGCCTTCCGGCCGGCGTCCGGCTCATCCGCGGATCGGTGCAGGACCGCGGGCTCCTCGACGCGACGCTGGCGGAGAACCGGGTGACCGGCGTGGTTCACCTGGCGGGCAAGAAGCAGGTCGGGGAGTCCGTCGAGCAGCCGCTGAGCTACTACCGGGACAACGTGCACGGCCTGACGGTGGTACTGGAGGCCGTGGTAGCGGCCGGGGTCCGGCGGTTCCTCTTCTCCTCGTCGGCCGCCGTGTACGGCGTCCCGGATGTGGAGCTGGTCACCGAGTCGACCCCCTGTGTGCCGATCAATCCGTACGGCGAGACGAAGCTGGCCGGCGAGTGGCTCGTACGGGCCACGGGCAAGGCGCACGGGCTCTCCACCGCCTGCCTGCGTTACTTCAACGTGGCGGGCGCCGCGGCCCCCGGCCTGGCCGACGTAGGCGTCTACAACGTGATCCCGATGTTCTTCGACCGGCTGACCCGCGGGGAGGACCCGAGGATCTTCGGCGCGGACTACCCCACACCCGACGGCACCTGCATCCGTGACTACATCCATGTCAGCGATCTCGCCGAGGCCCATGTAGCGGTGGCCCGCAAGCTGTCCGGCGACGGCGGTGCCGGGGATCTCACAGTCAATGTGGGCCGCGGTGCGGGCGTATCGGTACGTGAGGTGGCCGACCTCGTCTCGTCCGTCACCCGGCTCCCGGTGTCGCCCGTGATCGAGCCCCGGCGCCCCGGTGACGCCGCGGTCTCGGTCGCGTCCAGCGAGCTGATCGCCGGGGAGCTGGGCTGGAAGGCCTCGCGCGGGGTGCGCGAGATGATCGAGTCCGCCTGGGAGGGCTGGTGCCTGCGACACCCCGAGGCACGCCGCACCTGATCCGCGCCCTGCGGGGCTGAGGTCTGCGGGGCTGGTGGCAGGCGACGGAGGAATGGGCGCGGCGAAGGCCGGGTGTTACCCTTCGGGGCCGTTCATGAGAGGAGCTGAGGTTGATGACCGTCGCAGTGAACGCTGCCCCGCGCAGCACCCGACCCCACCTCAACAGCTCCTCACTCAAGGACTTCCACGTTGCCAGAGACCTCTGTCCCTGAAGCATTCTTCGCCCTGCACCACGGTCTCCCGCGTCAGAGCCCCGGCTCCGACGCGACCACGCGCACCCTGCTCTCCTTCACGGGTGCGCTCCCCGAGCGGCCGCGCGTACTCGACCTGGGCTGCGGGCCGGGCCGGGCATCCCTGGTCCTCGCCGCCGAGGCGGGCGCAGACGTCACCGCCGTGGATCTGCACGAGCCCTTCCTGGCACAGCTGCGGCAGAGCGCCGCTGACCGCGGGCTGAGCGGATCGATCCGTACGGTCGTGGCGGACATGGGCGAACTCCCTTTCCCGGACGGCTCGTTCGATCTCGTCTGGGCCGAGGGCTCCGCGTACATCATCGGCTCCGACCACGCCCTGCGCAGCTGGCGGCGGCTGCTCGCACCCGGCGGCGCCCTCGTCGTCACCGAGTGCGTGTGGACCACGGACGAGCCGACGGCCGAGTGCCGTGCCTTCTGGGAGGCCTCGGGATCCTTGCTGCGCACCGCGGGCGAGGCGGCGATGGCGGCCGAAGCAGCGGGCTACCGCGTCCTGGGAATGTACGAGCAGCCCGCGGGCGACTGGGCCGAGTACTACGCCCCGCTCGCCGAGCGGGTGGCCACCGCGGTGGCCGAAAACCCTGCCATGGAACAGGCGCTGGCGGGCAGCCGCGAGGAACTCGCCATGTACCGCGATCACGGCGGCGAATACGGTTATGCGGCATATGTGCTGCGCCCGATGGGCGGGGCCGGTTTCCCGATGGCCTGCGAATTCTGATATTCCGGTCGGTGCCCCCGCCACACAGTGTGGCGGGGGCACCGACACGTCCCGCGCTCCGAAGTGCGGACAAGCCGCTTTTGTACGGCAGACTGAGGAGCCGGTGACGCCCGATGCGAAGGATGGTTATGTCGAACGGCGCAGCAGAAGCGATCATGCTCGAACTGGTCGATGAGAGCGGCAGGACCATCGGAACGGCGGAGAAGCTCGCCGCACACCAGGCACCCGGTCAGCTGCACCGGGCCTTCTCGGTGTTCCTCTTCGACGGGGCGGGGCGGCTGCTGATCCAGCGTCGGGCGCTCGGCAAATACCACTCCCCCGGCGTGTGGTCCAACACCTGCTGCGGGCACCCTTATCCGGGCGAATCCCCGTTCGCGGCGGCGGCCCGCCGCACCTACGAGGAGTTGGGGATCTCACCGCAGCTGCTCGCCGAGGCGGGCACAGTGCGTTACAACCACCCGGACCCCGACTCGGGCCTGGTGGAGCAGGAGTTCAACCACCTGTTCGTCGGGCTCGCCCAGGCCGAACTGCGGCCGGACCCCGACGAGGTCGACGACACCGCGTTCGTCACTGCCGCCGAACTGGCCGAACGGCACTCGGCCGAGCCGTTCTCGTCGTGGTTCATGACGGTGCTCGACGCCGCGCGCCCCGCGGTCAGAGAGCTGACGGGGCCGAGCGGGGGCTGGTGACGAGGGGGGCGAGCGGCAGTGCGGCCCAGATGACCTTGCCGCCGCTCGCCGTCTGCTCGACACCGCAGGTCCCGCCGGACTCCGCGGTGATCTCGCGTACGAGCATCAGCCCGCGCCCGCCGGTCTGACCCTGGTCCGCCTCCAGCGCCTTCGGGCGGTACGGGTGGTTGTCCTCGACGGAGACCCGGATCCAGGAGCTCCCGACGGCGACCTCCACGGCGACCTCAGGGGAGAGCAGCGCGGCGTGGCGTACCGCGTTGGTGACGAGCTCGGAGACGATCAGCAGCAGGCCCTGGACGGTTTCACCGCCGACCGGAACCTGCTGCCGCGCCAGGAGATCGCGTACGGCATGGCGCGCCTGCGGCACGGAGACGTCGATCGCGGGCGCCGTGAACCTCCAGACGCCTTCGTAGGGCAGGGAGCCGGCTACCGCCGGGCCCAGCGGGCTGTTGCTCCCGCGGCTCTCCATATCCCGGCTCCCGCCCTCGCGCTCGATGGTGACCACGTATCGAGTGTTGGGAATGAGCTGGTCCGTACCGAGCAGCTGAACAGAAGTCAGCACGAATCGGCGTTAGTCGACGGAATGCGACTGCCACTGTCTGGCATATGACTGCTTCTGGCCTCCCAGCGATCAGCAGCAGCCATCCGAAGGGGCTTCGCGGTATCCGCCGCGCGGCCCCTGGCCAATCGCCTTCACGGACGGCCCGGATAGCATCCGGCGCATGGATCCGCAGCTGGAGCACACCGTCACCGACGGGGTCGCCACCGTCGTCATCAGCAACCCCGCCAAACGCAACGCCATGACGGCGGCCATGTGGCGGTCCCTCCCGGTGCTGCTCGGCCGGCTGGCGGACGACGCCGCTGTACGGGTCCTGGTACTCACCGGCGCGGGCAACACCTTCTGCGCCGGCGCCGACATATCGACACTCCGGGACCCCGCCGAGGATCCCCAGCAGCTCGCGGTCGCCGCCGAGGAGGCTCTCGCCTCCTTCCCCAAGCCGACTCTCGCCGCCGTGCGCGGGTACTGCGTGGGCGGCGGCTGTCAGCTGGCGGCCGCCTGCGATCTGCGCTTCGCCGAGGAGGGGTCCCTCTTTGGAGTGACTCCCGCGAAGCTCGGGATCGTCTATCCGGCGGCGTCCACCGGGCGACTGGTCTCCCTGGTCGGCCCGGCCACCGCCAAGTACCTGCTGTTTTCGGCCGAGTTGATCGGCACGGACCATGCGCTGCGGTCCGGACTGCTTGACGAGGTGACGCCCGGGGACATGCTCGGCCCCCGGGTGGCGGAGTTCAGCCAGGTGCTGGTGTCGCGCTCGCAGCTGACGCAGACCGCGGCCAAGGAGTTCGCCGCCGGCCGGGACGACCGGGGCGCGTACTGGCGGGCGACGGCGCGGGGCTCCGACGACCCGGCGGAGGGGGTGGCGGCGTTCCTGGAGCGACGGGAGCCCCGATTCACCTGGACCCCCCGGCCCGGAGCGGCCCCGCGGAGCACTGCTGAAGGCTGAAGCGGCTCTTGCCGCGCAGCCCCGCGACCAGGCCGGCCGGGGCCCTCAGCGGCGAGCCCGCGTCGTCGTACGGCGGCCGCGGGTCGCACCCCGAGCAGCGGCTCCCCTCCTTTTCACACGTACCGACCAGTCGGTAACATTGTCTTCATGACATCGCTCCAGCCGCGCGCCGGCCGTCACTGCCACAACTCCGTCAACCCGCTGCACTCGACGCTCTACTTCTCCCCCGACTTCGCCGAGCAGCTCGCGGGTGTCGGCATCGACGACGCGAGCGCAGCGTATTTCGCCGGGCGCGGTGCGGCGATGGGGGCGGTGGGGCCCGGCACGATCGCCGCCACGTTCTACAACTTCAACCCCGAGCTGATCGGCCGGCACGTTCCCGCGGTGTGGGAGACCGCCTCACCACAGACCGTGCTCGACGCCCGGCTTCGCGCCGCCGACGCCACACTGCGAAGGCTCCTCGGTGAGGAGGCGGTCGTGTCCGGTGCGATGGAGGAGGCGGCGGAGCTCGCCCTGCGGGCCGCCGAGGCCTGCTCGCGGCATGCCCGCCCGCTCTACGCCGCGCACGCCGACCTGCCGGTCCCCGAGCAGCCTCATCTGGCGTTCTGGCATGCCGCGACGCTGCTGCGCGAGCACCGGGGCGACGGCCATCTCGCCGTGCTGCTCACCGCCGGACTCGACCCGCTGGAGGCGCTGGTGAGCCATACCGCGACCGGCAAGGGCATGGCGCCCCGCTGGATCCTCGCCACGCGCGGATGGCACAAGACCGACTGGGACGCGGCAGCGCAGCGCCTGCGCGGACGAGGGATCCTGGACGCGGAGGGCGGCCTCACCGACGCGGGGACGCAGCTGCGCCAGGACGTGGAGTCGGACACCGACCGCCTCGACCTCGCACCGTACGAGCACCTCGGCGCCGAAGGCGTGGAACGGCTCACCGAACTCGCGCGGGGCTTCCTCGGCGCCGCGGCGCAGGCGGGCGCCTTCCCTTCCAGCGCCACCGGCTGATCCGCCGGACGGGCGTGATCCCCGCTCCGCCGGCGCCGCCTGCCACAATGCTGATGCACTGTTTCCCCGCCCGACAGCGGTCCGGCTCCCACCGGCGGTCCGTTCGCCCGGCGGGGGCCGGAGGCTGCTCCGGGAGAACGCGGCAAGCTCAGCGAGAAGGCGGTACGGGATCGTGACCACGACCACCCCAGTTTCCATCGAAAGCAGGATCGCGGAGGAGCTCGGCGTCCGGGAACGGCAGGTGAAGGCAGCTGTCGAGCTGCTCGACGGCGGCTCCACCGTGCCGTTCATCGCGCGCTACCGCAAGGAAGCGACCGAGATGCTCGACGACGCGCAACTGCGCACCCTCGAGGAGCGGCTGCGCTATCTGCGGGAACTGGAGGAGCGGCGGACGGCAGTTCTTGAGTCCGTACGGGAGCAGGGCAAGCTCGATGCCGCGCTGGAGGCGCAGATCAGGGCGGCCGAGACGAAGGCCCGGCTGGAGGACATCTACCTGCCCTTCAAGCCGAAGCGCAGGACCAAGGCGCAGATCGCGCGGGAGGCCGGTCTCGCACCGCTCGCCGACCTCCTGCTGACCGACCCCTCGGCGGAACCGCTCGCCTCCGCCGCGGCGTTCGCCGGTACGGACAAGGACATCGCCGACCCGGCCGCCGCGCTGGAGGGCGCGCGGGCCATCCTCACCGAGCGGTTCGGCGAGGACGCCGACCTCATCGGTGAGCTCCGCGAGCGGATGTGGGCCCGGGGGCGGCTGACGGCGAAGGTACGGGACGGCAAGGAGGAGGCGGGCGCCAAGTTCGCCGACTACTTCGACTTCGCTGAGGCGTTCACCGCGCTGCCCTCGCACCGGGTGCTGGCGATGCTGCGGGGCGAGAAGGAGGACGTCCTCGATCTGGTGCTGGAGCCGGAAGGGCCTTCGGAGACCGAGGGGCCTTCCGCTTACGAGTCGGCGATCGCCCGGCGGTTCGGGGTGGCCGACCGCGGCAGGCCGGGCGACAAGTGGCTCGCCGATACGGTGCGCTGGTCCTGGCGCACCCGCATCCTGGTGCACCTGGGGATCGACCTGAGGCTGCGGCTGCGGACGGCCGCGGAGGACGACGCGGTGAAGGTCTTCGCGTCCAATCTGCGCGACCTGCTGCTGGCCGCTCCCGCCGGCACCCGAGCCACGCTCGGACTCGACCCGGGGTTCCGTACGGGCGTGAAGGTCGCCGTCGTGGACGCGACCGGCAAGGTCGTGGCCACCGACGTGATCCACCCGCATGTTCCCGCGAACCGGTGGGACGAGGCACTGGCCAAGCTGGCCCGGCTGGCGAAGGAGCACTCGGTCGACCTGATCGCGATCGGCAACGGCACCGCGTCGCGCGAGACGGACAAGCTGGCCGGTGAACTGTGCGCGAAACACCCCGAGTTGCAGCTGACCAAGGTGATGGTCTCCGAGGCGGGTGCCTCCGTCTACTCGGCGTCGGCGTTCGCATCGCAGGAGCTGCCCGACATGGACGTCACCCTCCGGGGCGCGGTGTCGATCGCCCGCAGGCTCCAGGACCCGCTCGCCGAACTGGTCAAGATCGACCCCAAGTCGATCGGGGTCGGGCAGTACCAGCACGACCTCTCCGAGGTGAAGCTCTCCCGTTCGCTGGACGCGGTGGTCGAGGACTGTGTGAACGGTGTCGGCGTGGACGTCAACACCGCGTCGGCCCCGCTGCTCTCGCGGGTCTCCGGGATCGGGTCGGGGCTCGCCGAGAACATCGTGGCGCACCGCGACACCAACGGCCCCTTCCGGTCGCGCAGGGCCCTCAAGGATGTGGCGCGGCTGGGGCCCAAGGCGTACGAGCAGTGCGCGGGCTTCCTGCGCATCCGGGACGGCGACGACCCGCTGGACGCGTCGAGCGTGCACCCGGAGGCGTACCCGGTGGTGCGGACGATGGCCAAGCAGGCGGGCGGCGGCTCGCTCGTGGGCAACGCGGCGCTGCTGCGCTCACTGGACCCGGCCGACTTCGTGAACGACACCTTCGGGCTGCCGACCGTGACGGACATCCTGCGGGAACTGGAGAAGCCCGGCCGCGACCCGCGGCCCGCTTTCCGGACCGCCACGTTCAAGGAAGGCGTCGAGAAGCTGGGTGACCTGACGGCCGGCATGGTCCTCGAGGGCGTGGTCACGAATGTCGCCGCGTTCGGCGCGTTCGTGGACATCGGTGTCCACCAGGACGGTCTGGTCCATGTGTCCGCACTCTCCAGGACGTTCGTCAAGGACCCTCGTGACGTCGTCAAGCCGGGCGACATCGTCAAGGTGAAGGTGATGGACGTCGACATCCCGCGCAAGCGGATCTCGCTGACGCTGCGGCTCGACGACGAGGCCGGGGCCAAGCCGGGCGGCGGGGAGCGGCAGGACCGGGGCAAGCGGGCACAGAGCGGCCAGGGCGGTGGCCGTCCTCCGCAGCAGCGGCAGGGCGGAGGCGCCCGGCGCGGTGGCGGTGGCGGTGGCGGTGGCGGTGGCGGTGGCAAGGCACCCTCGGCCCCCGCGCCGGCCAACAGCGCGATGGCGGACGCCCTTCGGCGGGCCGGTCTCACGGACCCCGGTCAGGGCAAGGGCCGGGACTCGCGCCGCGGCTGACCAGGCCCGGCTCCGCTCGGCGGAAAGCGCCGGGCGGGCCTGCGCCCGCCCGGCCGCGGCGGGGGGCCGGCTCAGACCTCCGTGACCTTGCCGCCGGCCACCTCGACGCGGCGCGTCGTACGCACCGCGTCGAGCATCCGGCGGTCGTGGGTGACCAGCAGCAGCGTCCCCTCGTACGAGCCGAGCGCCGACTCCAGCTGCTCGATGGCCTCCAGGTCCAGGTGGTTCGTGGGCTCGTCCAGCACCAGGAGGTTGACGCCCCTGCCCTGCAGAAGCGCGAGGGCCGCCCTGGTCCGCTCCCCCGGCGAGAGGGTCGTCGCGGGGCGCAGGACGTGCGCCGCTTTCAGGCCGAACTTGGCCAGGAGCGTACGGACTTCGGCGGGCTCGGTGTCGGGAACAGCCGCGCAGAACGCGGCCAGCAGCGTCTGCGTGCCGTAGAAGAGCCCGCGGGCCTGGTCGACCTCGCCGACCACGACACCGGGGCCGAGCGCCGCGTGCCCGGTGTCCAGCGGGACTCGGCCCAGCAACGCGCCGAGCAGGGTGGACTTGCCCGCCCCGTTGGCTCCGGTGATGGCGACGCGGTCCGCCCAGTCGATCTGGAGGTGCGCGGGGCCGAAGGTGAAGTCCCCGCGGACGACCGTCGCGTCGCGCAGCGTGGCCACCACGGAGCCGGAGCGCGGAGCGGCCGCGATCTCCATGCGCAGCTCCCACTCCTTGCGGGGTTCGTCCACCACGTCGAGGCGCTCGATCATGCGCTGCGTCTGCCGGGCCTTGGCAGCCTGCTTCTCGCTCGCCTCACTGCGGAACTTCCGGCCGATCTTGTCGTTGTCGGTGGCCTTGCGGCGGGCGTTCTTGACGCCCTTGTCCATCCAGCCGCGCTGCATCTGGGCCCGGCCTTCGAGGGCCGCCTTTTTGTCGGCGAACTCGTCGAACTCCTCCCTGGCATGCCTGCGGGCCGTCTCCCGCTCCTCCAGATATCCCGCGTACCCGCCGCCGTACAGCGTGATCTGCTGCTGGGCCAGGTCCAGTTCGAGGACCTTGGTGACGGTGCGGGTCAGGAACTCGCGGTCGTGGCTGATGACGACGGTGCCCGCGCGCAGCCCGGTGACGAAGCGCTCAAGACGTTCGAGGCCGTCGAGATCGAGGTCGTTCGTCGGCTCGTCGAGCAGGAACACGTCGTACCGCGAGAGCAGCAGCGACGCGAGACCGGCGCGGGCCGCCTGGCCGCCGGAGAGCGAGGTCATCGGCTGGTCGAGACCGATGGTCAGTCCCAGTGACGCCGCCACTTCATCGGCGCGCTCGTCGAGATCGGCCCCGCCGAGATCGAGCCAGCGCTCCAGCGTGGTGGAGTACGCGTCGTCGGCGCCCGCGACCCCGTCGACCAGGCCCTGGGTGGCCTCGTCCATGGCGATCTGCGCCGCGGCCACTCCGGTACGCCGGGCGAGGAAGTCACGCACGGTCTCGCCCTCTCGCCGCTCGGGCTCCTGCGGGAGATGGCCGACGGTGGCGGTGGGCGGCGAGAGCCTCAGCTCGCCCTCCTCCGGGGTGTCCAGCCCAGCGAGGAGCCGCAGCAGCGTCGATTTGCCGGCGCCGTTCACACCGACGAGACCGATCACGTCTCCCGGTGCCACGACGAGGTCGAGGCCGGAGAAGAGCGAGCGGTCGCCGTGGCCCGCGGCGAGATCTTTGGCGACAAGGGTTGCAGTCATGAGGGGACCGATCCTAATCGGGCTGCGGGCGCGGCCCGGATCCGGCCGGGACAACGGCGGACTCCGCGCCGGAGGCTCCATGACGGCCGAATGGCGATCCTGTGACAGGAGTGACCGTGGACATGACCAGTTGCGGGTGGGCTGAATAAGGTCGGACACCACCACGACCCCCACGACTTGGAGCATCAGTGCACCGCAGACTCATCGTCCCGAGCGTGCTCGCGGCCTCGCTCCTGCTGGCGATCCCGGCATCGGCGGCCGGCTTCACGCCCGGGGCCCCGGGCATCGGCGACCCCTACTACCCGGCGTACGGCAACGGCGGCTACGACGTCTCGCACTACGACCTCAAGCTGAAGTACCAGCCGTCGACCGACCGGCTGGACGGGACCGCCACGATCCTGGCAACCGCCACCCAGGATCTCTCACGGTTCGATCTGGACTTCCTGCTGGATGTGAGCGAGGTGCGCGTCAACGGCGCCAAAGCCTCCTTCACCACATCCGGCCAGCACGAGCTGGTGGTCACCCCGGCCAAGGGCCTCGCCAAGGGCTCCGCCGTCACCGTAGTCGTCCGCTACAGCGGTGTGCCCTCCACCAAGTCGGCGTACGGCTTCTCCACCTGGCACCGCACGCCGGACGGCGCCGTCGCGGCGGACGAGCCCGAGTCGGCGTGGTGGTGGTTCCCGAGCAACGACCACCCGCTCGACAAGGCCACGTACGACGTGTCGGTCTCGGTGCCCGACGGCACCCAGGCGATCAGCAACGGTGTGCTCCAGTCGCAGAGTTCGCAGCTCGGCCGGACCACGTACAACTGGCGCTCCAACAAGCCGCAGGCGACCTACCTGACGACGCTGGCCGTCGGCAGGTTCGACATCACCACCGGGACCACTGCGGCAGGCGTGCCCGTCGTCAACGCCTACAGCAAGGACCTGGGCGACAACGACGGTGCGGCGCGCGCCAGCGTGGAGCGGACCGGTGAGGTGGCGGACTGGCTGAGCGGGTACTTCGGCCCGTATCCCTTCAGCGCTCTCGGCGGATATGTCCCGAACACCACCACCGGGTACGCGCTGGAGACCCAGACCCGCCCCTTCTACAGCCCCAAGCAGTTCGCGAACGGCGCCAACGTCTCGGTGATCGTCCATGAGCTGGCTCACCAGTGGTACGGCGACGACGTGTCGCTCAAGGGCTGGAAGGACATCTGGATCAACGAGGGCTTCGCCTCCTACGCCGAGTGGCTCTGGTCGGAGAGCCAGGGCGACGGGACGGCACAGGAACTGGCGGACTACGTGTACGCCTCCCACCCTGCCGACGACGCGTTCTGGAAGGTGAAGCCGGGCGACCCCGGCGCCGCGAACCAGTTCGATGCCGCCGTGTACGACCGGGGCGCGCTCGCCATCCAGGCGCTGCGCGACAAGATCGGTGACACCGCGTTCTTCAAGGTACTGAAGGGGTGGCCCGCCGAGCACGCCTACGGCAACGCCTCCGTCGCCGACTTCGAGAAGTACGCCGAGCAGGTCTCGGGGAAGCCGCTGGCCGCGTTCTTCGACACCTGGCTGTTCACCCCGTCCAAGCCCGCCGCATCCGCGGCGAAGCAGGCACGGACAGCGCACCCGGAAGCCCGGCCCGTACCGCCGAAGTCCTGGGCGCAGATCGAGCGGACGCACAGCGTCCACGACCGCTGACCTGCCGCAGGAAGCCGCGCCGCCCCGGTCACCTGGGCGGCGCGGCTTCCTGCGTGCGGCCGCCGGTGGTTACCCTGCTTCGACACCACCGCGGAGCTGGGCCCGTCCGGCCCAGCAGCGCCCACGAGGAGTACCCGTTGCCCGATCCGATCCACCGCTCCCGGCCGACCCTGGAGGCCGTCGCAGCCCGCGCGGGCGTGTCGCGGGCGACGGCCTCGCGTGTCGTCAACGGAGGCGCCGGTGTGCGGCCGCCGCTGGTGGACCGGGTCCAGCAGGCCGTCGACGAGCTCGGTTACGTACCCAACCACGCGGCCAGGACGCTGGTGACCCGGCGCAACGGAGCCGTCGCTGTGATCATCGCGGAGCCGGAGATCCGGATCTTCTCGGACCCTTTCTTCTCCCAGCAGTTGCGCGGGATCAGCCGTGAGCTGACGGCCCACGACTCGCAGTTGGTGCTGCTCCTGGTGGAGGGCAGCGGGGACTACGACCGGATCGGGCGCTATCTGGCGGGCGGCCATGTGGACGGGGCGCTGGCTTTCTCGCTGCACACCGAGGACCCGCTGCCCGCCGTGATCCACCGGGCCGGGCTCCCCACGGTCTTCGGCGGCCGCCCGGTGTGGGCGGGCCCGGAGTCCGGCCTGGCGCTGCCCTACGCCGACTGCGACAACCGCGGCGGCGCCCGTACGGCCGTCCAGCATCTCGTCGCGATGGGGCGCGAGCACATCGCGCACATCGCCGGACCGCAGGACCAGACCTCGGGGATCGACCGGCTGGACGGCTACCGGGACGTGCTCCTCGACGTCGATCCCACGCTCACCGAACAGGGGGCGTTCACGGTGGAGAGCGGCGCGGCGGCGATGACCGCGCTCCTGGAGCGGCGGCCGGAGGTGGACGCCGTGTTCGCGGCCAACGACCTGATGGCGTCGGGGGCGCTCCAGGCCCTTCGGGAACATGGCAGGAGGGTCCCCGACGATGTGGCGGTCGTGGGTTTCGACGACATGGAGAAGGTCGCCGAGTGCACCGACCCCCCTCTGACGACGATCCGTCAGGACATCGAGGGCATGGGCCGGTTGATGGTCCGGATGCTGGTACGCGGCCTCGACCTGCGGAGTGTCACACCACCCGACTCCGTGATCATGCCGACGGATCTGGTCCGCCGGGCCTCCGCGTGACGTACGGTGCGCCACCGGACATCGCGGCCCGGTGGGCGGCCCGCGCCGCACGGGCCGCCGGCAGATAGCGCACCCGCTCGGGGAGCACGGGCACCACGGCCCTGACGCACCGGCCGAATCGGCGCAGCGCGCGCTCCTGGGAGCCGGTCCACTCCAGACCGATCGCCCGGCGGGCCTCCGGAGGCATCAGGCCCACGGTGACGAAGTGCCGGAAGCGCGCCAGGGGCGGCAGCAGCACCGGCCAGAGCACCCGGAGCAGGAGGCGGAGCGCGCGTGGGCCGCGGTCGGGGGGCGGCACACGGCTGCCGGGATCGGTCAGCTCCCGCACCACAGGGGTTGCCTCGATCTCATCGGCCAGCATCTTCCGGTAGTAGGGCCAGAACTCCTCGATGGTCTGCGGCATGTCACGGTCGGCGATACCGAGGATCCGTCCGACCTGGAGCCACTCCGCGTACAACTGCCGCTCCTGCGCGTCGGTATAGGGGCGGCCGAGGTACTTCCGGCCGTGCAGGAACACCGGGAAACCGGTCGCGTGCACCCAGGAGAAGGTGGCCGGCGTGAGGGCGTGGTACGGGCGGCCGCGGGTATCGGTGCCCCGGATGGCCCGGTGCAGCCGGCGCAGTCTGCGCCCCTCATCGGCGGCGGCGTCCCCGCCGTACACCCAGAGCAGCATCGACCGCAGGGACCGCTCGCCACGCCCCCAGGGGTCGGTGCGGAAGACGGAGTACGCGTCGACGCCGGCGCCGACGGCCGGGTGGGCCACCTGCATGGTCAGTGCGGCGGGCAGGGTGAGCAGCACCCGGATGTCACCGACCTCGCTCCACAGCACCCCGCCCGGCGGGGGCGGCGGCGGGGCTGCCGGTGTGGTGCTGCTGCTCATGCGTGGACTCCCGTCGATGCTCCCGTCGGCCGCAGCGGGCTCCGGCCGGGTGCCCGCTCTCTCTGTGTTCCAGTATGCGACGCCCGGGGCCGGAGGGGCGCGGGGAGCCGGGCGAGGCCGCCACACCCCGGCCAGGTGGCCGACGCACGGTGGTTACCCCGAGGTAACTCCAGCTGGTTTGATGTGCGGGCCACTCTGTCCCCGCCCCAGAAACGGGAGTTCCAGTGCCGCTTCCCCCGCTCCGCCGTCTCCCCCGCGCAGGCCTCGCCGTCGCCCTCGTGGCTGCCGCGCTGGCCTCAGCGGCCCCGGCCGCCTCCGCGGCCGGCGCCGCGCCCGCGGCTCCGCCCCGGCTCAGGGTGCTCACCTACAACACGTTCATGATGAGCAAGACCCTCTACCCCAACTGGGGCCAGGACCACCGCGCCGCAGCCATCCCCGCCGCCCCCTTCTTCCAGGGGAACGACGTCGTGGTGCTGGAGGAGGCCTTCGACAACTCCTCGTCGGACGCGCTGAAGCGCAACGCCGCGGCCCAGTACCCGTACCAGACTCCGGTCGTGGGCCGCAGCAAGGACGGCTGGGACGCGACCGGCGGTTCCTACTCGGCGCTCTCCCCTGAGGACGGCGGGGTGACCCTGCTCAGCAAGTGGCCGGTGCTGCACCAGGAGCAGTTCATCTACAAGGACGCGTGCGGCTCCGACGCCCTCTCGGACAAGGGGTTCCTGTACGCCGTCCTCGATGTGGACGGCACCAGGGTGCACGTCGTCGGCACCCACACCCAGTCGGACGACACGGCGTGCGGATCGGGCGAGGCGGCCAGGGACCGGAGCCTCCAGCTGAAGCAGATGAACGCGTTCCTGGCGGCCAAGAACATACCGGCGGACGAGGAAGTCATGGTCGCCGGCGATTTCAACATCGACTCGCGCAGCACCGAGTACACCTCCATGCTGCGGGACGGCGGGCTGGTGGCTGCGGACTCTCGCACGGGGCACCGGTACTCCTTCGACACGCAGGAGAACTCGGTCGCCCGCTACCGCTACCCCGACGACCCGCGGCAGGACCTGGACTACGTTCTGCACAAGGCCGGCCATGCCCGGCCTTCCGGATGGCGGAACAATGTGGTCAAGGAGGAGAGCGCGCCCTGGACCGTGAGCAGCTGGGGCACCGACTACACCTATACGAATCTGAGCGATCACTACCCGCTGGTCGCCGGCGGCTGACGCCGCGGGCTTTCACAGGACTGGTGCGACAGCAATACTGTTGCACCGGATCGACCGAGCAACCGGGTGCTCGGACCCGTATCCGGGAAACGAGGCACAGGCAATGGCGACCGCGCCCGACGACACCGCAGCGGCCACGGCGCTCACGGTCGACGAGCTGGCCGCCCGCGCGGGGGTGACCGTCCGCACCGTCCGCTTCTACAGCGCGCGCGGCCTGCTCCACCCCCCGGTGATCGGGCCGCGCCGCGTCGGACTGTACGGTCCCGCGCACCTCTCCCGCCTCGCGCTCATCGAGGAGCTCCAGCACCACGGGATGACGCTTGCCGCGATCGAGCGCTATCTGCAGCAGCTCCCCGATGACCTGAGCGCGCACGATCTCGCGATCCATCGCGCGGTGGTGGCCTCGTGGGCACCGGAGGGAGCGGACGACGCGACCCGCGCGGAGCTGGAGCGCCGGGCAGGGCGGCCGCTGCCCGAGCCGGACATCGACCGGCTCGCGGCGATGAACGTACTGGAGCGGGTGGAAGGCGAGAGGGATGCCTTCCGGGTGGATCCGGGGCTGCTCGCGCTCGGGGTGCAGCTGCTCGACGTGCCGATCGCCCACGAGACGATCCTGGCCGCGCGCACCGTGGTACTCGAGCACACCCGCGCCGCGGCGAAGGAGCTGACCCGGCTCTTCCAGGACGAGGTGTGGGGCCCCTACCGGGAGCGGGAGAGCGACCCCGATGCGGTGGAGGCCATGAAGTCCCTCTCCGCCGATATGCAGCCGATGGTCGTGCAGGCGCTGGTGACCGCCTTCCAGCGCTCGCTGAAGGAGGAACTGCGGGCCCGTTACGTGGACGGGCCCGCAGCCTCCGAACAGCGAGGCTGATCCGCTCAGCTGTCGCTGAACGTCTCGCCCCGCTCCGCCTTCCCGGCGAGCAGTGCGGGCGGGGCGAACCGCTCCCCGTACCGCTCGGCGAGTTCACCGGCGCGTGCCACGAATCCGGGCAGACCGCCCTCGTAGCCGTTGATGTACTGCAGCACACCACCGGTCCAGCCCGGGAAACCGATGCCCAGGATCGAGCCGATATTGGCGTCGGCGACCGAGGTGAGGACGCCCTCCTCCAGGCATCGGACGCTGTCCAGGGCCTCGGAGAAGAGCATCCGCTCCTGCATGTCGGTGAAGGGGATGTCCACTCCGGGCTTGGTGAAGTGCTCGCGCAGACCGGGCCAGAGCGCGGCCCGCCGGCCGTCCTCGTAGTCGTAGAACCCCGCCCCTCCGCTGCGTCCCGTACGGCCGAACTCGTCGACCATCCGGTCGATGACCGCGTCCGAAGGGTGCCCGGCCCACGTACCGCCCGCCTCCTCGGTGGCACGCTTCGCCTCGTTGCGGATCTTGCGCGGCAGGGTGAGGGTCAGTTCGTCCATCAGCGAGAGCACCTTGGCCGGGTAACCGGCCTGCGCGGCAGCCTGCTCGACCGATGCGGGCTCGACGCCCTCGCCGATCATCGCCACGCCCTCGTTGATGAACTGGCCGATGACGCGCGAGGTGAAGAACCCGCGGGAGTCGTTGACGACGATCGGCGTCTTGTTGATCCGCCGTACGAGGTCGAAGGCGCGCGCCAGCGCCTCGTCGCCGGTCCGCTCCCCCTTGATGATCTCGACGAGCGGCATCTTGTCGACGGGCGAGAAGAAGTGCAGCCCGATGAAGTCGCTCTGCCGCTCGACGCCCTCGGAGAGAAGGGTGATGGGGAGGGTGGAGGTGTTGGAGCAGAGCAGCGCGTCGGGCTCGACGACGCCCTCGATCTCCTGGAACACCTTGTGCTTGAGCGCCACGTCCTCGAAGACCGCTTCGATCACCGCGTCGCAGCCCGCGAGGTCGGCCGGGTCGCCGGTGGGGGTGATCCGGGCCAGCAGCTCGTCCCGCTGCTCCTGTGTGGTGCGTCCGCGTGAGAGCGCCTTCGCGAGCAGCTTCTCCGAGTACGCCTTGCCCTTCTGCGCGGCCTCGGCCGACACGTCCTTGAGCACGACGTCGATACCGGCCCGTGCGCAGGAGTAGGCGATCCCGGCGCCCATCATCCCGGCGCCGAGTACGGCGACCTTGCGGACTTCGCGGGGTTCGACGCCCTGGGGGCGGTTGGCGCCGGAGTTGACCGCCTGGAGGTCGAAGAAGAACGCCTGGATCATGTTCTTCGCGGTCTGCCCTGTGACCAGCTCGGTGAAGTACCTGGCCTCGATGGTCAGCGCCGTATCGAAGTCGACCTGGGAGCCTTCGACGGCCGCCGCGAGGATGTTGCGCGGCGCGGGATAGGGGGCGCCCTGCAGCTGCTTCTTCAGGTTGGCGGGGAAGGCGGGCAGGTTGGCGGCGAACTTCGGGTTCGACGGGGTGCCGCCGGGGATCCGGTAGCCCTTGACGTCCCAGGGCTGCTGGGACTCCGGGTGCGCGTCGATGAAGGCGTGCGCCATGGCCAGCATCTCTTCGCGGGTGGCCGCGACTTCGTGGACGAGGCCGTTCTCCAGAGCGCGGCGCGGGTTGTACCGGGTGCCCTGCAGGAGCACCTTCAGCAGCGCGTCGGCGATGCCCATCAGACGTACGGTCCTGGTGACACCGCCGCCGGCGGGCAGCAGGCCGAGAGTGACCTCGGGCAGTCCGATCCGGGACCCGGGTGCGTCCAGGGCCACACGGTGGTGGCTGGCGAGCGCGATCTCGTAACCGCCGCCGAGCGCGGCGCCGTTGATGGCGGCGACGACCGGCTTGCCCAGCGTCTCGATACGGCGCAGGGAGTTCTTGATGGCCGTACCGGTGTCGAAGGCCTGCTGGGCCTGCGCGGGGCCGACCTGGATCATGTCCTTGAGGTCGCCGCCCGCGAAGAAGGTCTTCTTGGCGGAGGTGTAGATGATGCCGCGGATGGAGTCCTTCTCGGCCTCGGCGCGGTCGGCGACGGCCGCGATCGATTCCTTGAAGGCCCGGTTCATGGTGTTCGCGGACTGGTCGGGGTCGTCGAGGACGAGAGTGACGACGCCGGTCGCGTCCTGTTCCCAGCGGATGGTGGTGTTCTCGCTCATGGTGTGGCTGCTCCGTGAGGGCCGTGGGTCGGGAGGGGACGCGGTCAGAGCCGCTCGATGACGGTGGCGATACCCATGCCGCCGCCGACGCAGAGCGTGGCGAGGCCGTACCGCTGGTCGCGGCGCTCCAGTTCGTCGATGAGGGTGCCGAGGATCATCGCGCCGGTGGCGCCGAGCGGGTGCCCCAGGGCGATGGCTCCTCCGTTGACGTTGATCTTGTCGAGCGGGAGCTCCATGTCCCTGGCGAAGCGCAGTACGACCCCGGCGAAGGCCTCGTTGATCTCCACCAGGTCGATGTCACCGATGCTCAGGCCGGCCTTGGCGAGCGCCTTCCGGGTGGCGGGCGCGGGGCCGGTCAGCATGATCGTCGGCTCGGAGCCCGAGACCGCCGCCGAGATGATGCGGGCCCGGGGAGTCAGCCCGTACCGTTCGCCGACCTCTCCGGAGCCGATGGCGACCAGTGAGGCGCCGTCCACGATGCCGGAGGAGTTGCCGGCGTGGTGGACGTGGTCGATCTTCTCGACCCAGTGGTACTTCTGCAGCGCCACCGCGTCGAAGCCGCCCATCTCGCCGATGGTGGCGAACGACGGCTTGAGGGCGGCGAGCGACTCCGCGGTCGTGCCGGGCCGCAGATGCTCGTCGTGGTCGAGGACGACCAGGCCGTTTCGGTCGGTGACGGGGACGACGGACCGGGCGAACCTGCCGTCCTTCCACGCCTCGGCTGCCCGCTCCTGCGACAGTGCGGCGTACGCGTCGACGTCGTGACGTGTGAAGCCCTCGATGGTGGCGATGAGGTCGGCGCCCACGCCCTGGGGCGCGAAGCCGGTGTCCCAGTTGGTCATCGGGTCCATCGCCCAGGCTCCGCCGTCGGAGGCCATCGGGACGCGGGACATCGACTCGACTCCGCCGGCCAGGACCAGGTCCTCCCAGCCGGAACGGACCTTCGCGGCCGCCAGGTTGACCGCTTCCAGGCCCGAGGCGCAGAAGCGGTTCTCCTGGACACCGGCGACGGTGTCGGGAAGTCCGGCCGCGACCGCCGCCGTCCGGGCGATGTCGGAGCCCTGGTCGCCGACCGGACTGACCACGCCCAGCACGATGTCGTCGATGGCGGCCGGGTCGAGCCCGGGGAACCTGCGGCGCAGCTCGTGGATCAGTCCGACGACCAGGTCGATCGGCTTGGTGCCGTGCAGGGCGCCATTGGCTTTTCCGCGCCCGCGTGGGGTGCGGATCGCGTCGTACACAAACGCTTCGGTACTCAAGACAGCAGCCTTTCGGAATGCGGATCGGGGCACGGAGGGTGGCGGATGACGGGGTCAGCCGAGCAGCGAACGGCCGATGATCTCCTTCATGATTTCGGTGGTGCCTCCGTAGATCGTCTGGATACGGCCGTCGGTGAACGCCTTCGCCACCCGGTACTCGGTCATATAGCCGTAGCCCCCGTGGAGTTGGAGGCAGCGGTCGGCGACACGCTTCTGGAGTTCGGTGGCCCACCACTTGGCCATCGACGCGTGCACGGCGTCGAGTCCGCCCGCCGCGTGGTCGACGATGCAGCGGTCGATGAACGAACGCGTGACGGCGCACTCGGTGGCCATCTCGGCGATCTCGAAGCGGATGTGCTGGAGCTTGGACAGCGGGCGCCCGAACGCCTCGCGCTCCTTGACGTACTCCGTGGTGATCTCCACGAGGTGCTCGGCGGCGGCGATCCCGGCGACGGCGATCGCCATGCGCTCCTGGGCGAGATTGGTCATCAGGTGGATGAAGGCCCCGTCCCGCTCCCCGAGCAGGTTCTCCTTGGGGACGCGGACGTCGTTGAAGAACAGCTCCGCGGTGTCCTGGGACTTCTGGCCGATCTTGTCCAGATTGCGGCCGCGCTCGAATCCGGGGGCGCCGCGTTCGACGACCAGCAGGGACAGGCCCTTCGCGCCACCGTCCGGGGACGTCCTGGCCACCACGACCACCAGGTCCGCCAGGATTCCGTTGGAGATGAACGTCTTCGAGCCGTTGAGGATCCAGTGGTCTCCTCGGTCCTCGGCATTCGTCCGGATGGCCTGGAGATCGGATCCGGCGCCCGGTTCGGTCATCGCGATCGCGGTGATGGTCCGGCCGCTGCAGAACCCTGGCAGCCAGCGCCGCCGCTGCTCGTCGGTGGCCAGCCCGCTGAGGTAGGGCCCGACGATGTCGTTGTGCAGGCCGAGCGCGAGCCCGGAAGTCCCTGCGCGGGTGAACTCCTCGGCGAGCACGGCGCTGTAGCGGAAGTCGGCGTTCCCGCCGCCGCCGTACTCCTCGGGGACCGCGAGTCCCAGCAGCCCCTGCCGGCCGGCCGCGAGCCAGGCCTCCCTGGAGACGATCCCGTCCTTCTCCCACTGTTCGTAGTGCGGGAGGACCTCCTTGCTGAGGAAGGTCCGGACGGTCTCGCGGAACGCGTCGTGCTCGGCGGTGAAGATCTGGCGTTTCAACGCTCTCCCCCTGCTGTGGTGTCCTTCGTCTCCAGAGCCTGCCCCGCGAGGCCCGGTACGTCCCAGTCCCGGGCCACCTCTGCGGTGTCGGCGCCCGGCCGGGCGGGCCCGAGCCGTACTGACCCGGGGGTGGCCGAGAAGCGCGGCGCGGGCGCCGGCTGAGTGATCCCGCTGTGCTCGACGAAGGTGCCGCGGGCGGCGAGATGCGGATGGTCCGGCGCCTCACGCAAGGAGAGCACCGGCGCCACACACGCGTCGGATCCTTCGAAGACCGATGTCCACTCCGCACGGGTACGGGTCAGGAAGCGGGCGGCGATCGTCTCGCGCAGCCCGTCCCAGCGTGCGAAGTCCTTGCGGGCGGGGGCGTCGGCCGCGATGCCGAGAAGGCTGGTGAACTCGTCGTAGAACTGCGGTTCCAGGGCGCCGACGGCCATGTACTCACCGTCCGACGTCTCGTAGCTGCCGTAGAACGGGCAGCCCCCGTCGAGCAGGTTCACCCCGCGTCTGTCCTGCCAGCCGCCGGCCGCCACCATGCCGTGGATCATGGTGGCCAGATGCGAAGCGCCGTCCACGATCGCGGCGTCGACCACCTGGCCCGCTCCTCCGTCCGTCCGCGCGTGCTGGAGCGCGGCGAGGATGCCGATGACCAGATAGAGCGAACCGCCCGCGTAGTCGCCGAGCAGATTGGCCGGGACTGCGGGCGGCTCGCCGGGGCGTCCGATCATGCCGAGGGCCCCGGTGACGGCGATGTACGCGACGTCGTGCCCGGCGCGTCCGGCCAGCGGCCCTTCCTGCCCCCAGCCGGTCATCCGTCCGTACACGAGCTTGGGGTTACGGGCGTGGCACTCCGCGGGGCCGACCCCGAGCCGCTCCGTTACGCCCGGCCGGTACCCCTCGATCAGGATGTCCGCGCGCTCCACGAGGCCGAGGACACGGGCGGGCCCGTCGTCGGCCTTGAGGTCGATGAGCACCGAGCGCTTGTTCCGGTTGGTGAGGTCGTATTCGGGGTCGACCGCGAGCGCCGCGCCGCCGGGCCGGTCGACCCGTACGACATCGGCGCCGAGGTCCGCGAGGACCATCGCGGCGAACGGGCCGGGCCCGATCCCCGCCAGCTCGACCACCCGGACTCCTGCCAGCGGACCGTTCGCTGCCTCTGCCATCCCGCCCCCAGCACTGTGACACAACTGATGTGACATCGATGATGTTAAGAACGTGTTCCACTCCGCACAAGCCTTTTCGCTGAGCATCCGCTTAGAAGCGACCGCACGTTCCCCGTCGCATAGGCTCAGCGGCGATATGACGAAGAACCTCACTCCGCTCGGCCCCAAGGCCGGCAAGGACACCGTACGGCGGCACAATCTCAGCCTGGTGCTGCGCGCCGTGCGGGAGCAGGGCGAGGCGACGCGGGCCGGTGTGGCCGGCCGGGTGGGGCTGACGCGGGCCGCCGTTTCGTCACTGGTCGAGCAGCTGCTGGAGAGCGGCTTCCTCGCCGAGTCGGGCAAGACGTTCAGCGGACAGGCCGGCCGGCCGGGCACCGTGCTCAAACCCGCCCGCACCGGCCCAGCGGGCATCGGCGTCGAAATCAACGTCGACTATGTCTCGGTGTGCGTGGTGGATCTGGCGGGCACCGGCCGGGTACGCCTCACCGAGCACCTCGACAACCGGGGCGCGCCGCCCGGCGGGGTACTGGCGCGCGCCGCGCGCGTGGCGGCGAGTGCGCTGGAGTCGGCCGGTGAGCAGGGGCTGCGGCCCGTCGGCGTCCAGCTCGCGCTGCCCGGTCTGGTCTCCGGCGGCACCGTGCGGCAGGCGCCCAACCTCGGCTGGAACCGGGTCGCGGCCGAGGGCCTCTTCGCCCAGGCGCTCTCCGCGGCCCGCCCCGACCACCGCCCGCTGCCGGTGAGTTCGGACAACGAGGCCAATCTGGCCGCGCTGGCCGAGCTGTGGTTCGGCGGTCTCGGCGCGATCCGCAGTTTCCTCTATGTGACCGGTGAGGTCGGCGTGGGCGGCGCCCTGGTGCTCGACGGTGAACTGCTGCGTGGTGCGCACGGGTTCGCGGGTGAGATCGGCCATGTACTGGTGGACCCGGCGGGCCCGGAGTGCCGCTGCGGTTCGCGCGGCTGTCTGGAGCAGTACGCGGGCCAGTCGGCGCTGCTGCGGGCCGCGGGGATCGACGAGGGCGCCGGGAACTCCGGGGTCGCGGAGCTGGAGCGGCGCGCACGGTCCGGCGACGGCCGCGCCGTGGCCGCCATCGGTGAGGCCGGGCTGATGCTGGGCCGGGTGCTGTCGGGAGCTGTGAATCTCTTCGACCCGGACGCGGTGGTGCTCGGGGGGATCTACCGGGGCCTGATGCCCTGGCTCGCGCCGGGCGCCGACCCGGAACTGACCGGCCGGGTGGTGTCCGGCCTGTGGCCGCACGGCAGCGGCAGGCTGCGCGCCTCGTCGGTCTCCGGTGACGCGGCACGGGGTGCGGCGGCGCTCATCATCCAGGAGGTTCTGGCCGATCCGGTCGCCCACACGGAGCAGGCGGCGGGCTGAGCGGTGGTGCCTGCGGTACGGCCCGCAGCCGGGCGTGCCGCATCGTGGGGGCCGGTCCGTGACCTCCCGGCCCCCACACGTCACAAGCGGTGGCCCCGCGGCTACCGCACGACGACCTCACTGATCTGCGGCGCGGCCGAGCCCCCGGCCCAGCGCAGGCGTACCGCGTCGGCGGTGGCCGCGCGGGTCCCGACCCGTGTGTACGGACCGGTCGTCGCGCCGAGCGTCCTCCACCGGCCGCCGGTACGGATCTGCACGGCCGCCCTGACACCCCTCACTCCACCGGGAGCCAGCACGGTCACGGTGTGCACCGTCCTGGCCTGCGGCAGGGACACATCCAGGGACTCCCCGGCCGATGGGGCGCGCGACGCCCGGTAGACGCTCTCGGTGTTTCCGTCGGCGGCCGCTCCCGCGGTACTGCCGTCCGCCGCCGGCGGATTGCCCGTCACACCCGGTGTGTCCGCACCGCCCACCCGGAACTCCCGCACCACCAGCCAGTCCGTCTGGGCGGCGGTCGCCCGTGCCCGGACGTACCGCGCAGTGGTACCCGCGGGTGCTGTCGCCCTGACCGTCGGCGAGTCCTTGAACGAGCTGAGCGCGTGCCAGGTGCTGTTGTCCGACGAGTACTCCAGCGCCCCCTGGTGGATGTAGTCGGATTCGCTGCCGGACTTGCCCATGGTGACGGTCACGTCGCTGATGGCCCGCTCGGCACCGAGGTCCACACCGACCCAGTCGTCCTTGGCCGCCGCGGCACTGCTCCAGAAGTAGGTGGAGTCGTCGCCGTCGGTCATCAGGGCCGGGGCGTTGCCCGAATAGACACCCAGATCGCTCCGGCCCGCCGGCTGCGGCGGAAGCCCGGTGAGCCGGCCCTCCTCGGTGAGCGCCCGCGTCACGAAGGTGTCGAGCACCCCGTCACCCACGACCACCGGGATCTTCCCTCCGTTCAGGTCCGTGTAGACCGGAGCCTTCGCCTTCGCGACCAGTGCGGCCAGCCGCTGCCGGTCCCGCCACGCGGCGGCGCCTCTTCCGGCCTTCGCCTCGTCCAGCATCCTCAGCGCGGCGAGTGTCGCCGTGCCCCAGGCCTGCGCCGAGTCCAGCCAGGGTCCGGCGTCGGTGACGAACCCCTTGCCGGGCAGCCCGGCGCGCAGCACACCGGGCGCGTCGTGCAGCTCCCGCAGGGATGCCGCGAGGGTGCTGGACGAGGCCTTGCCGTCCCAGTAGCGGGAAATGACCGCGGACAGCTCGGGCGCCTCCTGCTTGTTCAGCGACGAGCTGTAGTTGACGTCGGTGAACGCGCGCAGGGCCCGCTCCACGGCCGGGCGTCCGCCCGACAGCTCGTGTACGGCCTGCCGGTAGGAGCGGCCGGCGTCGTACGCCGTGTCGTTCCACGTGTAGTCGGCGACGGTGTACAGCGCGAGCTTCGAGGCGTACGGCTGGATCATCGGGTTCGCCGTGATGCCCGCGAGCTGTTCGGCGAGCCCCTTGTCGCGCCCGCTGTACGGGCCGAGCAGCAGCCGGTCGGTCGTGTAGTCGTTGACCGGGTAGTTGTCCCAGGCCAGGATGCGGTGGCCGAACACCGTCCGGGCGGACTTCGCCTGGGCGACCGTCATGACCGGGGCGACGACACCGACTCCGGTCCACTCGACCAGCACGTCCTGGTCGAGCTTCCCGGCGATCTCGGTCTTGTACGGCGACGGGGTGACGTCGTAGTACTCGGTCGGCACCATCTCCAGCGGCTGCGCGCCGTCGTGGGTCTTGATGAACTCCTTGTCGACCCTGTTGAGCAGATACGCCTGCGCGGCGCCGGCCGCGGCGCCGCCGGTACCGAACTTCGCCTTGTCGGCGTCGCAGTTCCAGTGGGTGTAACTGATGTCGTCCAGCGGAATGGCGAACTGCCGTACCCCGATGTCCCAGATGGTCTGCAACTTGTCGACCAGCGCCTTGAGATCGGCGTCGGAGCTGTAGCACGCGCTCAGTCCGGGCGAGAGCGCATAGGTGAACCGGACGTGACGGGAGCGCGCCCGGTCAACGAGTTGCTTGATCCGGTCCAGCTGGTCGGCCGGATACGCGTCGCGCCATTTGTCACGGAGGTAGGCGTCGTCCTTCGGCGAGTAGACGTAGGTGTTCATCTTGTGCGCGCCGTAGAAGTCCAGCTGATCCAGGCGCGCGGCCTGCGACCACGGGGTGCCGTAGAAGCCCTCGATGGTGCCGCGTACCGGTGTGGCAGGCCAGTCGCGCACCTCCAGGCCGCGCACGGACGCACCGGGGCCGCGGCGTTGCGGCAGCGCCTGGCGCAGCGACTGGGCGGCGTAGTACGTCCCCGTCGCGTCGGCGCCGGAGAGCACGATCCGGCCCGCGCTGTCGCCCCGGGCCCGGCCCGCCGCGAGTACGTACCCTTCGGCGGCGAGTCCCCGGCTGCCCTGTACGCCGAGTGATGCGAGGGCGGGGGCGGACGACGGGTTCTCGCCTGGGCCTCCGACGTAGACGGCCAGGCGGTCGCGGCCGGTGCTCCCCGGCCCGACGGACAGATGTGCCGCTCCGGCCGCTCTGAGGGACGTCTCCACCAGGGAGAGCGCTGCGGCATCCGTCGCTGGTCCGGTGATGATGTCCACGTCCGGGGTGATACGGACGGTGTCGGAGCGGGGGGTCTCGGACTGCGGTACGGGTGTGATGACGGGTGCGGCCGGCCTGTCCGGCGCCGGCGCGGCGCTCGCTGCCCCGGCGGTGGCCGCGCTGAGCGGGGCCGCCGACAGCGCCAGCGCGAGGCCGGCCACCAGAGGTCTGAGCAGGGGCCCGGAGAGCGGGCTGCGGTGCGGTCCGGCCGGCCTGTTGCGGAACATCGACGATCCTCCACGGTTCGGAACCGACCCCCGAGAGGGGCTGTAGAGGACTGGACCACTCGACTGATTGTGTGTCAACGATGCGCACAGAGAGGGTTTTGCAAACACCTTCGCGCACCGCCACCCGCTTGCCCCCTGCCGCCCGCCGCCCGGGGTGACCGATGTCACCCCCTCCCCCGGTGCACGGAACGCCCCCGCCGGTCGTCTCACCCTTCGAGTAATCACCACCGGCCGAACCGCGAGAAGGGAGCGAGACCTTGGCCCACGTCGTCGAACAGGCCGTCCAGGCTCGCCTGGTCACCCCCGCCCCCCGGATGGAGACCGTCCCGACGACTCTGCGCTACGACCGCACGGACCCCTTCGCGGTCAGTGTGGGCTTCCCGCCACAGGCCACTCTGGCGGGTGTGGCAGTGTCCTGGGCGTTCGCCCGCGACCTGCTGGCCGCGGGCGTCCGTGCCCCCGCCGGCCTGGGGGACGTACGGATCCGGCCCTTCGGCTACGACCGGACCGTACTGGAGTTCCACTCCCGCGAGGGGGTCGCGATGGTCCACATCCACACCGCCGAACTGCGCGTCTTCCTGAAGAGGACCGAGACACTCGTTCCCGCCGGACGAGAGCACCGCTATCTCGACGTGGACCAGGACGTAGTGGAGCTCCTGCGGGACCCCTGCTGAAGGACATCCGCCCCGCACGCTGAATCCCTTTGCGGCCGGGAGGGATCAGCCGTAACGTTCTCCGTGGCCCTGTCGTCGCCGATCGGAGCAGGACATTGCGTTACTGAGGTCTTGAGACACCGTGCCGTGCAGTGAACACACCTGCGCGCACCGCGTGTGACCTCGGTATCCGAGCTGTCCTCCCGGGACCAGGGCTCTCTTCATGCCCTGCGGTGTCTCCACCCGTTGCCTCCACCCTTCTCACCAGCAACCGGGAGACCTGTATGCAGGCCCATTCGTCGACCCATGTCTCGTGCACCGCACTCTCCTTCTCCTGGCCGGACGGCACCCCGGTCCTCGACGGCTTCCAACTGGCCGTCGGGCCCGGCAGGACCGGCCTCATCGGCACCAACGGGTCGGGGAAGTCGACTCTGCTGCGTCTGATCGCCGGTGAGCTCGCCCCCGCCGAAGGGACCGTCCGGGTCTCGGGCGACGTCGGGTACCTCCCGCAGAATCTGGTGCTCGACACCGCGCTGCGCGTGGACCAGGCCCTGGGCATCGACGTCCGGCGGGCGGCGCTGCACGCCATCGAGGCGGGTGACACCCGCGAGGAGCACTTCACGGCGATCGGCGACGACTGGGACGTGGAGGAGCGCGCCCACGCGGTGCTCGGTCAGCTCGGGCTCGGGTCCATCGGTCTCGACCGGACCGTCGGCGAGGTGTCGGGGGGCGAGTCCGTCCTGCTCAGGCTGGCTGCGCTGCTCCTGAGCCGCCCCGACGTACTGCTGCTCGACGAGCCGACCAACAACCTCGACCGGTACGCCAGGCAACGGCTGTACGCGGCGGTCGGCTCGTGGCCGGGTGTGATGGTCGTGGTCAGTCACGACCGTGAACTCCTGGAGCGGGTGGACCAGATCGCCGACCTGCGGGACGGCGAGGTCCGCTGGTACGGCGGCGCCCTGTCCGCGTACGAGGAGGCGCTGGCCGTGGAACAGGAGGCGGCCGAGCGCATGGTGCGGGTCGCCGAGGCCGATGTGCAGAAGCAGAAACGCGAACTGGCCGATGCCCAGGTCAAACTGGCCCGCCGTAAGCGGTACGGCCAGAAGATGATGGACAACAAACGTGAGCCCAAGATCGTGATGGGTGCGCGGAAGCGCGCGGCCCAGGAGTCGGCGGGCAAGCACCGCATCATGCACACGGAGCGGCTCGACGACGCCAAGGAGCGGCTCAGCGAGGCGGCGGACGCGGTGCGGGAGGACGACGAGATCCGTATCGAGCTGCCGCACACCAAGGTGCACCCGGGCCGGAGCGTACTGACCCTGCGCGACCTGCGAATGCCCTACGGCAGCGGCGTCGAGGGCGAGTTCACCGCGCACGGCCCCGAGCGGATCGCCCTGGTCGGACGCAACGGAGCGGGGAAGACCACCCTGCTGCGGACCGTCGCGGGTCTGCTGGAGCCGGTCTCCGGTGAGGCGACGGCCCATGTGCCGCTCGGATTCCTGCCGCAGCGGCTCGACGTACTGGACGACGGGCTGACCGTCGTGGAGAACGTGGCGCGCAACGCTCCGGACGCCGGCAACAACCTGATCCGGGCCCGGCTCGCCCGCTTCCTCTTCAAGGGGGCGCGCGCAGACCAGCCGGCCGGAACACTGTCGGGCGGCGAACGGTTCCGGGCGGCGCTCGCCGCGCTGCTGCTGGCCGAGCCCGCACCGCAGCTGCTGATGCTCGACGAGCCGACCAACAATCTGGATATGGCGAGCGTGCGCCGGCTGACCGCCGCGCTGGATTCCTACGAGGGGGCGCTGATCGTCGCGAGCCACGATCAGCCGTTCCTGGAGTCGGTCGGTATCACCCGGTGGCTCACACTGGGCGAGGACGCTCGAGCCACGCCCGGCACAGGCCCATCGCGGTGGACATCATGAGGTGCCCGAAGGTGGGCAGACGGGTGACATGGCTCTCCGCAGGGGGCGTGACCTGGCTCCATAACCGACCGTAACGGTAGATATCGGAAGTGGGGGTTGGCTCGGGCTTACTGCCGCCTTAACCTACGGGTACGTAACCTACGAATCCGTAGGTAACCACTCCCGTCCCCAGGAGCCCCCCGTGACGATCACCTCTCCCCACCTCGGCAGTACGGACGCGTGGACCGACGCCCGGCTGCTGTATGCGCTGGAGGAGGTGGTGGAGAAGGAACTCAACCGCCATCTCTCCGTGGCCAAGGACTGGATGCCCCACGAGTACGTGCCGTTCTCCGACGGCCGTAACTTTCCCGGATTCTTCGAGGACGGAAAGGTGTGGGAGCAGGAGCAGTCCAAGGTCACGGACATCGGCAGGACCGCGCTCGTGGTCAACCTGCTGACCGAGGACAACCTCCCCAGCTACCACCACGAGATCGCCTCGCTCTTCGGGCGTGACGGCGCCTGGGGCACCTGGGTGCACCGGTGGACCGCCGAGGAGGGCCGGCACGGCATCGTGATGCGCGACTACCTGCTGACCTCGCGCGCCGTCGACCCGGACAAGCTGGAGCAGTTCCGGATGGCGCACATGGCGGAGGGCTTCGAGTCCGACAACCGGCACTCGATGCTGCACTCGGTGGCGTACGTCGCGTTCCAGGAGCTCGCCACGCGGGTCTCGCACCGGAACACCGGCCACCAGTCGGGCGACCCGGTCTGTGACCGGATGCTGGCGCGGATCGCGACCGACGAGAACCTGCACATGGTCTTCTACCGCAACCTGCTCGGTGCGGCCTTCGAGATCGCCCCGGACCTCACCATGCAGTCGGTGCGCGACGTCGTCGTCGACTTCCGGATGCCCGGCCACGGCATGCCCGGATTCGAGAGGGCCGCCGCGCAGATGGCGATCGGTGAGATCTACAACATGCGCATCCACCACGACGACGTCCTCCAGCCCGTACTGCGCTACCTGAAGGTCCTGGACATCGACGGGCTCGGCCCGGAGGGTCTGAAGGCACAGGAGGAGCTGGGGATGTACATGAACGGTCTGGACGCCGAGGCCGCCAAGTTCGACGCGAAGCTCGCTGCCCGCAAGGCCCGGGTGGCCGCACGCGCCGCCGCAGGCACGGGCGCGTAGCTCCTGGAGCACATTCCTCTGGCACCGCGTCCCGGTGACCGGGTCGAGGCCGACGCTCGCGGCCTCCCCGACCCGTGATCCGTCCCCCGGCGCGGTCGCTCCGCCCCCGCTCCCACGCCGCCACCCGTGACCGGCGCCGCATCGCGGCTCCCGGTCACGGGTGGCGGCGCTCGGTTGCGGTCCCGGGCTCTCGGCCCGTGTCCGGCCCGGGGAGGTCAGCTCGCGGCGCGTCTCAGGCTGGTCCGCTCATTCTCGGAGAGCCCTCCCCAGACTCCGAACCGCTCGTCGTGGTCGAGTGCGTACTCCAGGCAGGCCACTCGCTCCTCGCAGATTCCGCAGAGCCGTTTGGCATCGCGCGTGGAGCTTCCGGGGTCGGGGAAGAAGAACGCCGGTCCCGTCTGGGCGCACAGCGCCCGCTCCTGCCAGGCGAGCTCAGGCGCGTTACTGGTGGTGATCGACATGACGGACACACTGCCGGACGTCGATCAATGTCCGTTCAACGATCGATGAACGACCGCCCCGCCGCGTTTCCCACTTCCCGGCCGCCGCTCTCACGCTCCGGCGGACTCGCTCTTGATCAACGCGAACTGCGCCCCCTGGGGATCGGTCGCCTTGGCCAGCCGGCCCACACCCGGCAGATCGACCGGCTCCATGACCACGGAGCCACCGAGACGCTGCGCCTCGGCCACGGTCGCGTCGGCGTCGGCCACCTCGAAGTACGGCAGCCAGTAACCCGCGCCGGGCTCCCCGGTACGGACGAAGCCCGCGACGTTGGCCTCCGGGCCGCGGCCCGCCGGGGCCGCCATCGTGTACGTGCCCCCGGGGTACGACGCGGAGCTGGTCTCCCAGCCGAACACCGAGTGGTAGAAAGCCGCCGCTGCGGGGACGTCCGTGGTGTACAGCTCCGTCCAGCAGAGGGTGTTCGGGTCGTTCACCACGCCCATGCCTGTGTGCTCCCCGGGCTGCCAGGTGGAGAAGGGAGCGCCCGTCGAGTCCCGGAAAACCGACAGGCGGCCGAGCGTGGCGACATCGTGCGGCCCGGACAACGACTCGCCGCCCGCCGCCTCGACCGTCCTCGCGGTCGCCTCGGCGTCCGCCGTTCGGAAGTAGACGGACCAGGACGACTTGCCCGCCTGCTCCTGCGTCCCCTGCATGACCCCGCCGACCGTCTTCCCGTCGAGGAGGTACATGCCGTATCCGCCGAATTCGGGCCCCGCCGACCGGAATTCCCAGCCGAACAGCGCTCCGTAGAAGGCAGTGGCCGCCTCCTGGTCGGGCGTCGCGAGATCGATCCAGTTGGGCGAGCCCGCGACGAACGGGATACTCAGCATGGTGCGCTCCTCGGTTCGGGGGCCCCTGTCGGCCTGCGGTTCCGAGTCTTGCACCGGGCACTGACAATCCGGCCTGCCACGGACCCGCGGGTACGGCCGGGCGGGTAGCGGGGCTACCCCAATGGCGTACCGGGATCCGTGCCCCCGGCCACACCCCCCGCCACCACTCGCCGGGAAGCCGGACGGCGCCTCACCACGTGAGATCATCCGTCCGATGAGCGGCGTGAAGCAGGGTCCGGTCCCTGCCGGCAGAAGAGCCCGGCCCGTCCTCCAGGAGGCCGAGCGGCTGCTCGTCGCCGCGCGCGCCGTCGTGGCCGACCGTGCCGCGGCGGCCGACGCCGTACGGAGCGCGCTCGCCCCGCTCCAGGACGAACTGGCCAGGGCCGAACTGGAGCCGATCCCCCTTTCCCGGCTGAGGGACGTCACCGAGGGCCGCCTGCGGCTCGGCGCCCTGGAGCAGGCGGGCTTCACCACGGTCGCCCAGGTGTACGACGCGGGCCGCTACGCACTGCGGCAGCTGCCCGGCGTCGGGGCCCAGACCGCCGACCAGGCCATCGCCGCCGCCGGTCAGATCGCCCGCGCCGTAGGGGAGACGGTCACCGTACGGATCGACATGGACCGACCCGAGCCGCGCACGACCGCGCTCGTCAGATCCCTGCACGTGCTGGCGCAGGCCGGGCCCGGACTCCGGCACGCCCACGACACGGCTCAGCGCCTCCGCACCGAACTGGACAGGCTCCTCCCGCAGGCCGGACCCGCCCGGGGACGGGTCCGTACGGCGCTGGCGGGCCGGGCCCGGCGTGCGGAGATCCTCGCCGCGCTCGAAGCCGTGCGGTGCCTCACCCGGCAGGCGGCACAGGACGAGGTGCCCCTGCTGTTCGCCCAGGTCTCCGCCGATCTTCTGCGGGTGCCCGCATCCGATGCCGAGGCATGGGTCGGCTTCGAGCTGCACTCCGCCGACTACTACAGCCTGCTCGCCGAGTTCGCGGGCCAGGGCCCGGATCCGGCCGCCGCGGAGGGGTTCGTCCCCTCCGGGATCGCCGGGCGGATCCGGGCCCAGCAGCTGGACGAAAGCCGGCTGCGGGTGTCCCTGCGCGGCTACCAGTCGTTCGGGGCGCGGTTCGCACTCGTGCAGCGCCGGGTGATCATCGGCGACGAGATGGGGCTCGGCAAGACGGTTCAGGCCATCGCGGCGATGGCCCACCTCTCGGCCGGCGGCACCACCCACTTCCTGGTCGTCTGCCCGGCCAGTGTGCTGATCAACTGGATGCGCGAGGTGGGGTCACGCAGCACGCTGACCGCCCGGCCGGTGCACGGACCGGGACGCCGGACGGCCTTCGCCGAGTGGTGCGAACAGGGCGGTGTGGCGATCACCACCTTCGACGTACTGCATCTCCTCGATGTCCCGGACGACGTACGCCCGGGGATGCTCGTCGTCGACGAGGCGCACTTCGTCAAGAACCCCCTGACCCGGCGCGCGAAGGCGGTGGCTGCCTGGACCGGCCCGTCCGACCGGGTGCTCTTCCTGACCGGCACACCGATGGAGAACCGGGTCGAGGAGTTCCGCAGTCTGGTCCGCCGGCTCCAGCCCGAGCTGGTGCCCGCTGTCCGCGACCGTGACGCGGCGGCCGGCTCGCAGGCGTTCCGAAGGGCTGTCGCGCCCGCGTATCTCCGCCGCAACCAGGAGGACGTCCTCACGGAACTGCCGGCCCTGGTGCACGTGGACGAGTGGGAGGAGTTCAGCGCCGGGGACCTGGCCGCGTACCGGGAGGCCGTGGCGGACGGGCACTTCATGCGGATGCGCCGGGCCGCGTACGCCCGCCCGGAGAGTTCGGCGAAACTCGGACGGCTGCGCGAGCTGATCAGCGATGCCGCGGCCAACGGCCTGAAGGTCGTGGTGTTCTCGTACTTCCGCGACGTGCTGGCCACGGTCGGGACGGCCCTGGACGGCACGGCCTACGGGCCGGTCGAGGGCGACCTGGCAGCGGCACGCCGCCAGGACCTGGTCGACGCGTTCTCCGCGGCACCCGGGCACGCGGTGCTGCTGAGCCAGTTCCAGGCCGGCGGAGTGGGCCTCAACATCCAGGCGGCCTCGGTCGTCATCCTGTGCGAGCCGCAGATCAAGCCGTCCATGGAGCACCAGGCCGTTGCCCGCGCCCACCGGATGGGCCAGGTCAGAACGGTGCGGGTGCACCGGCTGCTGGCAGCCGACAGCGTCGATACGCGGATACTCGGCGTTCTGGCCGACAAGACACGCCTGTTCGACGCATACGCGCGGCGCAGCGAGGTCGCCGAGGCGACCCCGGACGCCGTCGATGTGTCCGACGGCAGTCTCGCCCGGCGGATCGTCGAGGAGGAGCAGCTGCGCCTGTTCATGTCGGAACGCCGGATTCCAGGGCAGCAGGCCTGCGGACCGAAACCTCCTGGGCAGGAGCTCCCGAGTCAGGAGAGCGGGCGGCAGGGGGTCCGGACGCGGGAGTTCAGGGCGCGGGGGGCCCTCGGCGAACAGACCGGGGACCGGTGAAGGCCTGTGGTGCGGGGGCGGCCCTCACCGGCGCCCGGGTGGAAACCCGGTCTGTCAGAGAGCGGTCATGACGTGCTTGATGCGCGTGTAGTCCTCGAATCCGTACGCCGAGAGGTCCTTGCCGTAACCGGACAGCTTGAAGCCGCCGTGCGGCATCTCCGCGGCCAGCGCCCCGTGGTTGTTGATCCACACACAGCCGAAGTCCAGGCTCCTGGACATCCGCATCGCCCGCTGGTGGTCCTTGGTCCACACCGATGAGGCGAGGGCGAAGTCGACGCCGTTGGCGTAGGCCACGGCCTGTTCCTCGGTGCTGAACGACTGGACGGTGATGACCGGTCCGAACACCTCGTTCTGGATGATCTCGTCGTCCTGCCGCAGACCGGAGACGACCGTGGGGGCATAGAAGTACCCCTGGTCACCGACGCGGTGACCGCCGGCCTCGACCGTCGCGTGGCCGGGGAGCCGGTCGACGAACCCGGCCACCTGGGCCAGCTGGTTCGCGTTGTTCAGCGGACCGAAGAAGGCGTCGGTGTCGTCCGGGCCGCCGGTCCTGGTGGCTGTCGCGGCCTTGGCCAGCGCCGCGACGAACGCGTCGTGGACGGACTCGTGCACGATGACACGGGTCGCCGCCGTACAGTCCTGGCCGGCGTTGAAGTAACCGGCCACCGCGATGTCCTCGGCGGCCTTGCCGAGAGCTTCACCGTCGAGGTCGCCGAAGACGACGACCGGCGCCTTGCCGCCGAGTTCCAGGTGGACCCGCTTGACGTCCTTGGCCGCGGAGGCGGCGACCTGCATACCGGCCCGCACCGAGCCGGTGATCGCGGCCATCGCCGGCGTGGCGTGCTCGACCATCAGCCGGCCGGTCTCCCGGTCACCGCAGATGACGTTGAAGACGCCTCGGCCGTGGCCGAGGTCCGCCAGCACTCCACCGATGATCTCCGCGACGAGCACGGTCGAGGCGGGCGTGGTGTCGGAGGGCTTGATGACGACCGTGTTGCCCGCGGCGAGCGCGGGGGCGAACTTCCAGACCGCCATCATCAGCGGGTAGTTCCAGGGCGCGACCTGCGCGACGACACCGACGGGCTCACGCCGGACGATGGAGGTCAGCCCCTCCATGTACTCGCCCGCCGACCGGCCCTCCAGCAGGCGGGCAGCGCCCGCGAAGAAGCGGATCTGGTCCACGACCGGCGGCAGCTCGTCGTCCGTGAGCTGCGCGAGCGGCTTGCCGGTGTCGCGCGCCTCGGCCGCGATCAGCTCGGCCGCCCGCTCCTCGAAGACGTCGGCGACCCGCAGCAGCACCTTCTGGCGGGCCCCGGGGGTCGCGTCGCGCCAGGCGGGGAACGCGGCGGCCGCGGCCGCCATGGCGGCGTCGACGTCCGCGGCCCCCGACAGCGCCGACGTCTCGTACACCTCGCCCGTGCAGGGGTCGATCACATCGAGAGTGCGGCCGTCGGCCGCCTCCTTGAACTCACCGTTGATGTAGTTGCGCAGCATGCACACCAGCCTCACGGAATGCGCCGCCCGCGTGACCGGCCAATGTGGAGCACCGGACTGCGCCACCCTGTACAGAGCGGCGCAGTCCGGTGGCGGGCAGGTCACATGAACCGCCGGTGCGCGGCGGCGACCGCATCAGGGGGCCGCGGCTCCCGCGGTGGCCGTCGGCGAAGCCCCGGGGTCACTGGGCGACGGGCCGCAGCCGTCCCCGGGGGTGCCCGTGGGGCCGGGGTCAGCGGTGGGTGACGGCGAGGCGGAGGGTGACGGGCAGTCCGGCGGTGTGCTGCCGCCGGGATCGGGCGACGAGCTGCCCGGCGGCCCCGATGTGGGGCCCGAAGAGGGTGAGCCGCCGGATCCACCGGGACCCCCCGGTTCGCCCGGCGAACTGCCGGACGGCGACGGTGTGCCGCCACCGGAAGGGCCGCCCGTCGAGGTGTCCGACGGGCTCGGGGACGGGGTGCGGGAGGGCGGGGGGCCGATGACGATACCGCCGCCTCCGCTGTGTCCGCCGTGTCCGTGAGCTCCGCCGGGATGCGCGCCGCTGCCGTCGGATGTGCTCCCCGCACCCGGGCTGGTCGGCACTACGCCTTCGCCGTCCGGAACCTCGTGCGTCCCGTTCCGGTAGAAGGAGAGCCAGGACAGCACCAGCTTCAGATAGGCGTCGGAGTGGTTGTAGCTGAGGACCGCGGTGTCCAGACCGCCGGCGCTGCCCAGGTCGCGGCCTCCCGCGCAGAGATAGTGTCCGGCGGCGAGCGCCGCGTCGAAGACGTTGTTGGGGTCCTTCTTGCCGTCGTGGTTCCCGTCCTGCCCCCATGCCGCCCACGTGGACGGGATGAACTGCATCGGGCCGACTGCCCTGTCGTACGTCGCGTCCCCGTCGTACGCCCCGTGGTCGGTGTCGGGGATGTGCGCGAAGCCCGAGCCGTTGAGCACCGGCCCGAGTATCGGCGCGAGTGTGGTGCCGTGCGTATCGACCGCCCCGCCCCTCGCCTGCCCCGATTCGACCTTTCCGATCGCCGCCAGCAGCTGCCAGGGCAGTCGGCAGGCCCGGTCGCTGCGGCGCAGCTGCGCTTCGGCGGCACGGTAGGCGGCCAGCACGGTGGCCGGGATTCCCGACTGCTCGTACACCGGCCCCGCCCCGCTCACGTCGATCGGATTGCCCGGTGGGGGCGGAGCGACCAGCGGCGGGATCTCGGTGTGGTACGAGTTGTCCGTGGGGCCGTCCGCCTGCGCGGTGATCTCACCGGACGGCCGGGACTTCTGCGGCTGCGGCGCCAGTTGGTGAGGGACGAGCCCCGGCGCCTGCGAGGCGGTGAGCGCGGCCATGGCCACCGCCGCCACCGCGCTGCCGCCCAGCCCCCGCCGCATCCTCCGAACGTGCCTCATACGCCGCTCCCTCATCGGAATTCCGGAATGGTCCGGCTCTGCCGCGTCACCGGGTGAAGGTGTCGATGTTCGCGATCCGCCACTTGCCGCCCCCGCGTACCGCGTCCACGGCGAACATCGCCGCCGCGTAGGTCGTACGGTCCTTCTTCGCCGCCGTGTCGGTGTTGCTCTGGTCTGCGTAGAGGAGCACGCGTGCCCGGTCGCCGTCGATCAGTTCCACGCCGCTCTCGGTGACGGTGGTGGTCAGCACGAGCTTCTGCTTCGCGGCCTGCGTGCGTACGGTCGCCAGCATGTCCTTGTGCTGCTTCACTGCCTTGCCGGTGAGGAGGGTCGCCGCTGCACGGTCGGCCTTGCCCGTGTTGGTGTAGTCGTACGAGAAGAGGGCGTTGACGGCACTGGTGACCTGCCCCTTCACCTCCGTCGTGCGGGCCACGTCGCTCAGTGCGCCGTTGCTGGTCGCGGCGTCGTCGTGCAGAGCGGATGCCCGGGTCCCCGCGTAGGCCGCGAACCCGCCGAGCAGCACGGTGAGGACGGCCAGCACCACGGGCAGCCGCACCCATGCGCCCAGCGGCCTGCGCGACGCCCCGGCCTTCCCGGCCCCGGCCGCATCGGACGCGACGGACCCGTCGGACCCGTCGGACCCGTCGGACCCGTCGGACCCGTCGGACGCATCCTGCTCACCGGGCGCCGGTCCGTCCGTACCGGATCCACCGATGTCCGGGCTGTCGTCGGCGGCGGGACCCGGCTCCGCGCCGGGCACGCCCGGCGGCACCTCCTCCGTTACGCGCGGCCTGTCGCGGGCCGGGGCCACGGCCGCGAGCCGCCGCTGCCGGTTGATGAGATGACGGGTCGTCGACATGTCGTCCTCAGCTCCTCTCCTGGATCAGCCGGCTGTGTTGCCGACGGGCGCCTGGCCGAGAGCGCTGAGCTTCCAGCCCCCGGACGTACGGGTGAGTTCACCGAGCAGCCGGCTCTCCTTCTCCGCCGGCTTGCCCTTGGGCGCGGTCACCGTGATCCGCAGCGCCACCATCACGCTCGCCCTGCCCGTCCGGCCGTCGAGCTCGGTGACCGCTCCGGAGAGCACCTTGGCCGTGGAGACCGTCTGCGCCTGTTTGATCTGCTTCTCGAACTCGGGTCTTCCATCGGTGAGTTGCTTGTGCAGATCTCCGGTGGTCGACGCCTCCCACGCGTCGAGGCCCGCCGTCAGTTTCCGGTGGTCCAGCGTGTTCATGTTCTGCACGGCCTGCTCGCCGGCGGCCAGTACGCGGTCCCGTGACCGTGCGTACGCGGCGGAGTCGTCGTGTGCGGCCGCGTACCAGGACCATCCGCCCCAACCCGCCGCGCCCGCGGCCAGAAGTGCCGTCACGAGCGCCACGGCCGTCAGCGGATTCCTTGCCTTGCTCAGCATGTGCGTCTCCCTCAGCGGGCCTTGATGTCGGTGATCAGCCAGTTGCCGTCGTGGAGTTCGGCGGTCACCGAGAGCTGCGCGGCGACCACCCCGGCCGGTCTGCCCTTGCGCTGCGCGGTCTGGTCGAGGAAGACCAGCAGCTGCGCCTCACTGCCGGTCAGCCGGGTGACCCCGGCCCGTACCACCTGGGTGGTGAGCGTCAGCTTCTGCTCCTTCGCACGTTTCCCGACCTGGCCGAAGAGCGCGGTGTACTGCTTCGCCGCCTTTCCGGCGAGCAGTTCGCGCGCCGACTGGGCGGTGACACCGGTGGCCTGCGGTGTGTACGAGAGGACCTTGCCGAGCGTGTCGCTGACGTCTCCGGTGACCTGCGAGGTGGCCTCCGTGTCGGTGAGGGCGCGGTTCGCGGCGGCCGGAGTGTTCCTCAGCTGGTGGGCCCTGAAGAGCATCCCGGCCCCGCCGAGCACCAGCAGCAGGACGGCCAGACACCCCGCGATCAGGGCACGGCTGCGGCCGGGGCCACGCGCCTGCGGGGTCTGCTCGTCCGGGGCTTCCACTCCGATGTCCTCGACAGTGCTGCTCATGCGGCCTCCTTCCCGACCGGCACTGCGCTCAGTGCGGTGACTTTCCAGCCGTCCGCCGTGCGGGCGAGCGTGGCCGTGAAGCGTTTGCGGTCGGTCGTGGCGGTACCGCCCCTCGGGGTGATCGCTACCTTGACGGTGGCGATCAGCGCCGCGGTACCGGCCCGGTCGTCGAGCGCGGTGAGCGCGGCGTCGGTGACGGTGCCGCGTGCGGATGTCCCGGCCTTGGTGAGGGTGGTGCGGTCGGTGGCGCGGGTGGATGCCAGCTTGTCGTGGAGCGCGCCCGACGAGGCGTCGAGCCACCGCCGCAGCCCGCTGTCCGTGTTCCTCACATCGAGGGTGTTGAGCTCGGCGACCCGTTCGCGCCCGGCGGCCAGCGTGGCATCCCGGGACGCCGCGTAGGACAGCGAACTGTCGTCGTGCGCCCGCCAGTACACCGTTCCCGAGACGGCGCAGAAGAGCACGGCCGCCGCGAGGGCCACCCAGCTCAGCACCTTCGTACGGGTGCTCACGCGCCACCCCCCAGCCCGAGCAGGCCACCCAGATCGGTGGGGCCTCCGGCGGGCAGCGCGGGTGTCCCGAGAGCGCCGGGGAGCGAACCGGACCCTCCCGCGTCGCTTCCCAGCAGCAGGGATCCCGGCTTGGCCGGCGCGGGGACCGGTCCGCCGTGCGGGGCGTTCGCCGATCCGCGCACCTCCTTGCCGGTGCTGGGCGGCGAAGTGCAGCGGGCGGCGGTGTTGAGGTCCGCGGTGGCGCTGGTGTCCAGGCCGTTGCGGTAGGTCGTGCCGCCGTACCCGGCGGTGCACGGCAGTGGCGAGAAGAAGGTGACGGCCATACCGAAACGTGCTCCCTTGGCGTTGATCGCCGTTGACCCCGCGGCGGCCACCGCCGGCAGTTTCACCAGCAGTTCCTCCGTGCCCCGCTGCCGGGTGACAGCCACCTCCGACGTCGTCAGCAGGTTGGCGACGACCACGCTCAGATCGGGGTTCAGATCCCTGAGCAATCCGCTGACCTGCGTCGCCGCCTCGGGTGTCGCCGCGATGAGCGCACGCAGGTCGGTGTCGGACCGGACCAGCTGTCCGGCCAGCCCCTTGGCGCCCCTGGCGAAGGACTTCAGCGCGTCACCCTCCTGGGACTGCGTGCGGAGCACGGTCTCGCCGTCGGCCATCAGCTTGGTGTCGGTGGGCAGCGCCTTGTCCGCTGCCTTGAGGAAGTCGCTGCTGCTGTCCATCAGGACCTGGAGATCCTCGCCCCGGCCGTCGAGCGCGTCGCCGAACTCGTCCACGACGGTGCGCAGCGAGTCCAGGTCGACCGACGACGTCAGGTCGTTGACGCTGCTGAGTACGTTGGTCACCGGAGCCGGGATACTGGCGTCGGCGCGGGCGATCCGTGAACCGTCCCCCAGGTACGGGCCGCCGGTGGCGAACGGCCGCAGATCGATGTATTCCTCGCCGACCGCGGACAGGTTGGCGACGGACGCCTTGAGGCCGGCAGGGATGGGCGGCGCGGAGTCGCTGATCCTCAGATCGGCCTCCACTCCGTCCGCGGTCAGCCGGATGGGGCCGACCCGGCCCACCGAGACACCCCGGTAAGTGACGTTCGAGTGCGTGAACAGGCCACCCGTTTCGGGGAGTTCGACCTTCACCACGTAGTAGCCGCGCAGCCCGACCAGGTGTCCGAGGTCGGCGTAGCGGGCGCCGAGGTAGCCGAGAACGAGCACCGCGATCAGCAGGAAGGCGATGTTCTTCAGCCGGGTGGCTCTGGTGACCATCAGTTGCCGCCTTCCGTGGCCGGGGCGGTGACGGAGGGCAGCGGGAGCGGCGGAGTGGCGGCAGCGCCGGATTTCTTCTGCGCCGTGTCACCTCCTGTCTGGGCTCCGCCCCCGGTGAGGGTGACCGGCGGAATGATCTGTGTCCCGGGCACGGCCGTCACATCCAGATAGACATTGAGGTAGTCACCCTTCACGCCGCGCAGCACCTCGTCGGTGAAGGGATAGGTGAAGAGCACCTGCAGCGAGTCGGGCAGGTCCTTGCCCGAGTCGGCCAGCTCCTTGAGTGTCGGCGCCAGTGCCTTCAGGTCGGCGACCATGTCGGCCTTGCTCTTGTTCACCGTGTCGACGGCGACCCCGGAGAGGGTGTCGAGCGCCTTGAGCATGGTGAGCAGCGAGCCGCGCTGCTTCTCCAGCACCTTCAGACCGGGGCTGAGCCCCGTGAGCGCCTTGCTGATCGACTGCTTGCGGGTCGCGAGCGTCGCGGAGAGCCGGTTGACACCGTCGAGCGCGTCAGTGATGTCGCTCTTGTGTCCGTCGAGGCTGGTCACCAGGGTGTCGACGGACTTGAGCGTCGACCGGATCTGCGACTCCCGGCCGCCCAGGGTCTTGTTGAGTTCGGTGCTGATGGTCTTGAGCTGCTGGATACCGCCGCCGTTGAGCAGCAGGGAGAGCGCACCGAAGACCTCCTCGACCTCGGGGTTGCGGTTGGTGCGCGAGATCGGGATGGTCTGGCCGTTGGCGAGCTGGGCGGCCGAAGCTCCCTTGTCCGGGGCGGTGAGCTGGATGAACTTCTCGCCGAGCAGGCTGGACTGTTCGAGGTGTGCGTAGGAGTTCCGCGGCAGCCGCACCTTTCCGTTGACCCGCATGGTGACCCTCGCCGACCAGTTCCGCGGCGACAGCGTGATCTTCGAAACCCTGCCGACCGCGACATCGTTCACCTTGACCGCGGCCTGCGGGACCAGGTTCAGCACATCGCCGAAGTCGGCGGTGATCTCGTACGGGTGATCTCCGAGGTCGGCGCCGCCGGGCAGCGGCAGATTCTCGATCCCGGAGAACGACGGTGCCGCGCAGCCTCCGAGTGTGACGGCGCAGCCGACGGCCAGGGCGACCGCCGCGGCGATGCCCGTACGGGAGGCGGTGGTCCGGCTCATCGGGCGTCCCCCTTCTGTGCCGTGGGCTCCGTGGCCGCTCCGGGCTTCGCGGCGGCCTTCGGCGGGGACCCGTACACGTCACCGACCGCGGGGAGAGGGAGCGCGGGCAGCGACTTCCGCTGTGACGGCCGTACGGGGACCAGGCCGTCGAGTCCCGCGCCGGCCGCGACGCCGCCGGCGGCCGTGCCCGTTGTTCCGCCGGCGGGTGTGGCGCTGTGGAGGGCGCCGTTCATGCTGAGTTCGTTGAGGTTGCCCCGGCCGTCGATGGTGCGGTGCACCGGGTCGTAGGCGTTGAGGAGGTTGCCCGCGGCGAGTGGCGCGTCGTCCAGCATCTCGGCGAGCGAGGCCCGCTGCTTGACCAGCGTGTCGGTGATGGGCCGCAGCTGGCTGACGCTCTTCTTGAGGGAACCCCGGTTCTTCTCGATGAAGGTCTTCACCTGGCCGAGCGCGGTACCCAGTTCCTTGAGGGCGGCGCCGAGGTCGTCCTTGTCGTCGTCGAGGAAGCCGGACACCGTGGCGAGTTGCTGCTCCGCCGTGTGCACCTTTCCGTCGTTGCCCTTGAGCATCGTGGTGAACGACTGGAGATAGGCGAGGGTGTCGAAGAGGTTGCCGCTGCTCTTGTCGAGTGTCTTGGCCGCCTTGCCGAACTGTTCGATCGAGTCGCCGATCGCCTTGCCGTTGCCGTCCAGGTTGGCCGCCCCGGTCTTGAGCAGATCACTCAGCGCACCCTGGGAGTTGGCGCCCTTCGGTCCGAGCGCCGTGGCGAGCCGGGTGACGCTCGCGTACAGCTGGTCGACCTCGACGGGTGTGGCGTTCCGGTCTGCCGCGAGTGTGGCCCGGTCCTTGAGCTGCGGGCCGCTGCTGTACGCGGGTGACAGCTGGACGTACCGGTCGGCGACGATGCTCGGTGCGACGATCAGTGCGCGCGCGTCCGCCGGTACCTTCACTCCCCGGTCGAGTACGAGTACCACCCGCACCTGTGCGCCCTCCGGCCGTACGGAGTCGACCTTGCCCACCTTCACTCCGAGTATCCGCAGGTCGGAGCCCGCGTAGAGGCCGGTGGCCCGGTCGAAGTAGGCGGTGATCCGGTGGCCTCCGGCATTGTCGAGGGCGACGACGCCGGTGGTGGTCACGCCCGCGACGAGCACGAGTCCGGTGACGATGCCCGCGATGCGCCTGGTGGTGTGATTCATCGGCTGCCGCCTGAGGTCTGCTGGGGCGACATGCATCCGGTGGCCGGAGGCGTGCCTGCTGGCAGGTAGTTCTTGGGCACGAGCCCGCAGATGTAGCTGTCGAACCAGCGGCCGTTGCCCAGGGTGTTGCCGACGAGGCGGTAGTACGGGCCGGCCAGTGACAGCGCCTTGTCCAGGCTCTTGCGGTTCTTCAGCAGGACGGTCGTGACCTTGTCGAGCGCGGTCAGCGTCGGCTTCAGCTGCTTGTTGTTGTCCTTGACCAGACCGGTCAGCTCGGTGCCCAGGTCGGTGGTGCCGGTGAGCAGCAGATGGATGGAGTTCCGCCGGTTCTGGATCTCCCCGAGCAGCAGGTCGCCGTCATTGATGAGGGCGTCGAAGTTGCTGTCCTTCGCGGAGAGGGTCTTGGTCAGCTGCTTGCTGCCCTTCAGCAGCTTCGCCAGTTCGGCGTCCCGCTCCGAGACCGTGCGCGACAGCGCGGAGAGTCCGGTCGCCGCGTTCTTCACATCGGGTGGCGAGTCCTTGAAGGTCTCCGAGATCGTTTCGAAGCTCTTCGCGAGCTTCTTGGTGTCGAGCTCACCGATGGTGTCGCTGAGTCCGCTGAACGCCTGGGTGACGTCGTACGGCGATGTGGTGCGGCTCAGCGGGATCCGGGCCGACGGATCCTGCGGCCCCGCCCCGACCGGGTCGAGTGCCAGGTACTTGTCGCCGAGCAGCGTCTTGATGGCGATGGCCGCGGTGCTGGAGTTCCCTACCCATGCGCCCTTCACCTTGAAGGTCACTTTCACCTTGGCCCCGTCCAGCGCGACGTCCTTCACCTGACCGACCCTGACGCCGGCGATCCGTACCTCGTCGCCGGAGCTGAGCCCCGCGGACTCGGTGAAGTCGGCGGTGTACGTGGTGCCGCCGCCGATGAAGGGCAGCGAGTCGGCGCGGTAGGCGGCGAGCCCGATCAGTGCGAGCACCAGCAGACCCACCAGGCTCACCGCGACCGGGTTGCGCTCCCGTACGGGCTTGATCCGCGGGCGCCGCAGGCGTGGTGGCTTCATCCCCGGCACCTCGATTCGGTGACCGGGATGCCGGTGGGCGGCTTACTGCCGTCCGATGTGGTCACACCCGTCACCCTGGCCTCGCAGAGGTAGAGGTTGAGCCACGACCCGTAGGAGGCGAGCCGGGTGACGGCCTGCATCTTGGCGGGTGTGTTCCGCAGGAAGTCCTGCAGTTGCGGTGTGCCGTCGCCGAGTTGCTCCGAGACCCTCCCGAGTTCGCTGATGTCCTTCTTCAGCGGCGCGCGGCCGTCCTGCAGCAGTCCGGCGGTCGAGGTCGTCAGCGCGCCCATCGCGGTGATCGCGTCGCCGAGGGGTTTGCGGTCCCCCGCGAAGCCCGAGACGAGCTGCTGGAGGGTGACGACGAGGTCGTTGAAGTTCGACTCCCGGTCGTTGACGGTCGTCAGTACCGTGTTGAGGTTCTTGATGACCTGTCCGATGACCTTGTCCTTGGCCGCGACGGTGGTGGTCAGCGAGCCGACGTGCTGAAGGAGGCTGTCGACGGTGCCGCCCTCGCCCTGGAGCACCTGCACGATGGAGTCGGCCAGCTGGTTCATCTCGGCGGGCGCCAGCCCCTGGAGGAGCGGCTGGAATCCGTTGAAGAGCTGGGTGAGATCCAGAGCGGGTGTGGTGTGCGAGAGCTGGATGGTGTCGCCGGGAGGGAACTGCTTCCCGACGGGCCCGGTGCCCTGATCCAGGTCGACGTACCGCTGGCCGACCATGTTCAGGTACTTGATCGACGCGGTCACCGAAGCGGGCAGTGTCCGCCCCTTCTTCACCGCGAAGCGCACCTCGGCGAGCCGGCGGTCGGCGACCTTGACCGACTCGACCTGTCCGACCTTCACGCCGGCGATCCTTACGCTGTCCCCCTCCATCAGCCCGGTGGCGTCGGTGAAGCGCGCCCGGTAGGAGACGGTGTCGCCGACGTCCGTGTTGGCGATGCTCAGCCCGAGCACCACGGTGGCGAGTGACGTCACCAGGACGAAGACCAGCGATTTGACGAGCGGAGCCGTCAGGCTGCGGCGCTTCATCTGAGCTTCACCTCCGCGCCGCGGAAGACCGGGCCCGCCAGCAGGCTGCTCCAGTCGGGGAGTGACCGGGCCGATGCCTTGGCGCCCGGGGTCAGCAGTTCGTTGACGAGCTGGTTCTCCTGGGGCGAGTTGGGCAGCCCGAGGCTGTCGGACTTGCTCGCGCCGGTGGCGGCTGTCGGCACGGTCCTGCCGATGTAGGGGACGGAGTAGCAGTGCGGCCCGCCGTTCGCGGTGTAGGACGGGGTGTCCTTGCCCGGTGTGTACTTCCCGAGCGAGGGGACGGAGTCGAGGCTGACGTGCAGCCCCGGTTCGTCCGTGCCCTTGCCGAGTGCCTTGTCCATGGCGGGGACGAAGCCCGCCAGGGTGCTCAGGGTGCAGGGGAATTCGGGCGCGTACTTCGCGAGGAGTTCCAGGGTGGGCCGGCCGGTCGCGGAGAGCCGGATGATGTTGTCCTTGTTCTGCTGGAGGAAGGCCGTGATGTCCTGGGCCGTCCTGGTGGTGGTGCCGTAAAGGCCGGCCAGCTGGGCCTGCTTCTCGGCGAGGGTCGAGCTGGTGGTGGTGAAGTCGGTGAGCGCGGTGAGTATGTCGGGCGCCGCGTCCGAGTAGACCTTCGTGACTTTCACCAGCTCCGCGATGTCCCGGTTCAGTGTGGGGAGTTGCGGGTTGAGCTTCTTCAGGTACGTGTCGAGGGTGACGAAGGTGTCACCGAGCTGCTGACCCCGCCCGCTGAGGGCCTGCGACACGGCGGTCAGCGTGGCGGAGAGCTTCTGGGGTTCGACGGCGGTGAGCAGCGGCAGTACGTGGTCGAGGACCTGCTCCAGCTCGATGGCGTTGCGCGAGCGGTCCTGCGGGATGGTGTCGCCCGCCTTCAGCGCCCGGGTGGAAGCATGGGCCGGCGGTACGAGCGCGACGTACCGTTCGCCGAACAGCGTCGTCGGCAGCATCTGCGCGGTGACGTCGGACGGGACCTGGCCCAGCTTGTCCGGCTGGATGGCGAGGGTCAGCCGGGCCCCGCCGCCGTCGGAACTGATGCCGCGCACCTGCCCGATGACGACACCGCGCAGCTTCACATCGGCGTTGAGGTGCATCTCGCTGCCGACGGTGTCCGCGTCCACCCGGACCGTGGCCGAGTCGGTGAAGTCCTTCCGGTACACGGCGATGGACAGCCAGATCAGCAGTGCGGGTACGACGATGAAGACCACACCGGCGAGCCTGCGCCGTACGGTCAGCGCACTCATCCCGCCACCTTCACCGTCGTCGTGGCGCCCCAGATCGCGAGGGACAGAAAGAAGTCGGTGACGCTGATGAGCACGATGGCGTTGCGCACGGACCGCCCCACCGCCACACCGACCCCGGCGGGGCCGCCGGTGGCACGGAAGCCGTAGTAGCAGTGGGCGAGGATCACCAGCACGCTGAATATCAGTACTTTGAGCACCGACAGCAGTACGTCGTCCGGGGAGAGGAAGAGATTGAAGTAGTGGTCGTAGGTGCCGGAGGACTGGCCCTTGAAGAGGACGGTCACGAACCGGGAGGCGACGTACGAGCTGAGCAGCCCCATGGCGTACAGCGGGATGATCGCGACGACGCCGGCGATGATCCGGGTGGTCACGAGGTAGGGCATGGACCGCACCCCCATCGCTTCGAGTGCGTCCACCTCCTCGTTGATGCGCATCGCGCCGAGCTGGGCGGTGAAGCCCGCGCCGACGGTCGCCGACAGGGCGAGTCCGGCGACCAGGGGGGCGATCTCGCGGGTGTTGAAGTACGCGGAGACGAATCCGGTGAAGGCTGCGGTACCGATCTGGTTGAGCGCCGCGTACCCCTGGAGCCCCACGACCGTCCCCGTGAAGAGGGTCATGCCGACCATCACGCCGATGGTGCCGCCGATGACACCGAGGCCGCCGCTGCCGAAGGCGACCTCGGCGAGAAGCCGCTGGACCTCCTTGATGTACCGGCGCAGGGTGCGCGGAATCCAGATGAGCGCCCTTACGTAGAAGACGAGTTGGTCGCCTGAGCGGTCGAGCCAGCCGAGCATGGACATGTCTCAGCTCCCCTTCGCGGGGACGATCTGGAGATAGACCGCCGTGAGGACCATGTTCACGAAGAACAGCAGCATGAAGGTGATGACGACGGACTGGTTGACCGCGTCGCCGACGCCCTTGGGGCCACCCCTGGGGTTCAGACCGCGGTAGGCCGCGACGATTCCGGCGAGGAAGCCGAAGATCAGCGCCTTGACCTCGCTGATGTAGAGGTCGGGCAGCTGGGCGAGCGCGGAGAAACTGGAGAGGTAGGCGCCAGGCGTGCCGTGCTGCATGATCACGTTGAAGAAATACCCGCCGAGTGTGCCGACGACCGAGACCAGCCCGTTCAGCAGAACTGCCACGAACATGGTGGCCAGCACCCGTGGGACGACCAGTCGCTGGACCGGTGAGACGCCCATGACCTCCATCGCGTCCAGCTCCTCGCGGATCTTCCGCGAGCCGAGGTCGGCGCAGATGGCCGATCCGCCCGCACCCGCGATCAGCAGGGCGACGATCAGCGGGCTGGCCTGCTGGATCACGGCGAGCACGCTCGCCCCGCCGGTGAAGGACTGGGCGCCGAGCTGCTGGGTGAGCGAGCCGACCTGCAGGGCGATGACCGCGCCGAAGGGGATCGAGACCAGGGCGGCCGGCAGGATGGTGACACTCGCGATGAACCAGAACTGCTCGATGAACTCCCTCATCTGGAAGGGTCTTCGGAAAACGGCCCGGGTGACGGTGGCCCCGAGAGCGAAGAGCTTCCCGGTCTCACGCAGCGGCGCGAGCACACGCAGCGGCGGGCGGGGCTGCCGGTACTCCGGCGCCTTGCCCGCGCCGCCGTTCGCGGACGGCTCGGGCGGACGGACCGGCAACGGTGCTGTCATGGCTGCACACCGCCGGAGGCCGGGGCCGCGTAACTCTTCAGAATGGCGGTCCGCGCCGCGTCGGGCAGGTCCGCCATCATGCCCAGTACCCGCTCTCTGCGCCGCAGTACGGCCTGGCGCTCGGGGAGCCCTTCGGACGGTTCGAGCTGCGGCACGATGGGCCGGGGCGCCTGCGGGCGCGCACCGGCCGCGCTGCGCTGTTCGGCAGCGAGGGTCGCGGCGTCCTTCTCCTCGGACATCCCGATCGGCCCTTCGCGCCGGCCGCTGAGGAACTGCGCGACCACCGGCTCCTCGCTGGTGAGCAGCAGTTCGCGGGGGCCGAACGTGACGAGGTTGCGCAGGAAGAGCATCCCCATGTTGTCGGGCACGGTGGCCGCGATGTCGAGGTTGTGGGTGACGATCAGCATCGTCGCGTCGAACTGCGCGTTGAGGTCGATGAGCAGCTGGGAGATGTACGAGGTACGGACCGGGTCGAGTCCGGAGTCCGGCTCGTCGATGAGGATGATCTGAGGGTCGAGTACGAGGGCGCGCGCCAGCCCGGCCCGCTTGCGCATTCCGCCGGATATCTCGCCGGGCAGCTTTTCCTCCGCGCCCAGGAGGCCGACCATGTCCATCCGCTCCATGACGATGCGGCGGATCTCCGACTCCTTCTTCCTCGTGTGCTCCCGGAGCGGGAAGGCCACGTTGTCGAAGAGGGTCATCGAACCGAAGAGCGCACCGTCCTGGAACATCAGGCCGAAGAGCTTGCGGGTCTCGTAAATGTCGCGCTCGGGGCTGTTCACCATGTCGACGCCGTTGATGAGCACGCTGCCCCGTTCGGGTTTCAGCAACCCGATCAGAGACTTGAGGAACACCGTCTTCCCGGTCCCGGAAGGTCCGAGCATCACACTCACTTCACCGGCGGGCAGCGTGAGCGTCACGTCCTGCCAGATTCTCTGCTTGCCAAAGGACTTGGTGAGCCCTTCAACAACTACTTCGATTCCCATCTCACCTCCTGCATGCACTCACGAAGTGACAGAAGTGCGTCGAGAGGCGCACGTTAAGTTCACCGGTACCGCCGGGACAAGCCCTTGAACAGGTAACTCCCGAATAAGATCAGCTACTTGTCATGGGGTGACAAGCCCGTACGGAAACCTTGTTGAAAAGTGCTCACTCGCGAGAGGGGCGCAGGTGAGGGACTTGCGACTCGGCCTCAAGCGGCCGAGTGACTCGCGGAGAGCGACGTTACGGCCGAGTAACCTGGCCCCGCAATACCAGTTCTCCAAGTTTCGGCCCGGCTCCGCACCTATCCGCTGTTCTTTGCGGTGACTGAGCAGTGCCGCCGGGAAACTCATCCAGAAGTGACAAATTCCGCCGGCCCGCATGGAGCGGGGAGCACAGGCACAGCGGCGGGCCGGCGCCGGCCGCCTGTGGACACCCAGGAGGGGCGGTCGGCATCGGGGTACGCGGCAACTGACAAGGGGCCGGGGCCGTTTGCTCACCTCTGTACAAGAACGAGCAATCACGGAAACTTCATCAAACAGCAGGATTGTGCAGCGGTGTTTCCCGCCAGTAACCTCACGGCTCGGTGAATTCAGAGGTGAAACCGGCCTCGTGCACCTCGACCCACCCTTTCACTCATCCGCATCCGCGTCAGGCCCCTTCAGCGGGTCATGCCGGTTCCGGAACTTCGCAGACCCATCAGGTCCGAATACGGCAGCACCTTCTGGACGGCTGCCGGAAAAGGGGAAGACATGAGATCCGTTTCAACCCGGTTGCGCCTGGGGCTGCTGGCCGGCTCCACGGCCCTCGCCGCGTTCGTGTCCGCGGGCACGGCTACCGCCGGCACGGGGGCTGTCAGCCTGAACGGAACCTGGGCGCCGTTCTCCCGGTGCCCCGTGGACGCTCCGGCGATGCTGGCGGCCGACGGGCAGAACGACACCGCCCTCTGCCTCTCCTCCCATTCGGCGAACGGCTCCATCAAACTCGGCAACTCCGTGGTGCCGACCGGGGCGAGCGATCTCCAGCTCGGTGTGGTCACCCACCCCGACGGCACCTCCACTCTGGTCTCCCCCGCGGGCGGCGCCCTCGTGGCCGACTCCGCCCAGCTGCCCGGCGGACTGCTGGGCCTGATGTGCCCGAGCGACATCCCGGTGGTGAGCGGCGTCTGCAAGCAGCTCACCGACAACACTCTCAACCGGGTGACCGCGACCATCGAATCGGTGAACAACCCAAGTGGCTTCACACTGCTGGCCGGCGCCACTACAGGGAAGCCGATCGTGACTCTGCCCGTCCGGATCCATCTGCAGAACCCGTTCCTGGGTGACAAGTGCTACATCGGCACCTCATCCGACCCGATCCTGCTGCGCCCGCAGAACCTGACGGCTCCGACCCCGGGAACGGAGGCGTTCGACGGCGACGGCACCGCCGACCCGGACGGCGCCCTGGGCCGGATCAACCTCATCGGCGCGAACCAGGGTGACTCGGCCTACGCGGTACCCGGCGCCAGCGGCTGCGGGCTGAACCTGCTCAACTGGGCCGTCAATCTGAAGACAGCCCTCCCCTCCCCGTCGGGCAAGAACAACGTGACGCTGAACAGCGCGTCGACCTACGTCGCCACCCTCAACGACCCGGCCAGCGTTGCTCCCGGCGAGGGCAAGGCGCTGTCGGACGCCTGGCACTCGGCCGTCCGGCCCTGACCGGTCTGCGGCGCGAGGCCCGGTGGGCCGCCCTCACCACGAGGGCGGCCCTGACCGGGCCGACGGGCCGGACGCGCGGGCCGCGGCGCAGGACACCGCCGGCAGGCCGCACTGCCGACAACCAGCCATTCCTGCGGGGCAGCCGCGACCGCCCTCAGCGCCCGGCAGCCCCGGAACCCGGCAGGACCGGAATGTTGGGCGGGCAGAGGTTGTCGGGCGAGTCAGGAATACATGTCGTGCCCTGGTTCATCTCGATGCTGTTTCCCGGCCCTGAGATCGAGGCGGTGAACAAGGGGTCGAGGTCCTCACCATTGGTGCCGCACCCCGAGAACTCAGGAATGTCTATGGTCCCGTCGAGCGTGCCGCCGTAAAAGACGTTCGTGTATTTGGCGCCCCCATTGAGAACCACCTTGTACGGCTTCGCGGTTCGGCAGGAGCCGCCGACGTCCAGGGGTGTTCCGTTCACCTTCACGTCGTACAGACGCAGGGACTGCTTGAACGAGATCACCGAGAACACACTCGTCCCGACGTTCCCGGTGGAGATGGTGACTGGACCGGTCTCGAACCTCACCTTCGCCGTGACCGGCTCGAATCCGAAAGTCAGGAACGTCGATTCCGCGTCGGGGAGCCGCAGGTCCGCCAGCGAGTCGAGTCGCAGATACAGACCGCCCGGCTGGACGCTGGACCTGACCGAGGAATGCGTGACAGCCAGCACGCTGATCGTCACCGGGTTGTGCTTCGGATCATTGATGATCATGGCACCGTTGAGCTTGCTGATGTTCGCCGCGCCGAGCGCGTAGGCACAGCCGGGGCTCCCCGGCAGGTCGAACTCGCCGGGTGTGGCGCCCGGCGGAGCCTTGGGCGCGTCGCTGGGGTCGGCCTTGCCCTGCGGTATCACGGTCGGGCACTTGCCGGTACCGGCCGCGGTGGCCCGCGGCTGCACGGTGAGGCCTGCGCCGCCCTTGGGCCCCTTCTCGCCGCCCGGAGCACTCGGCTTCCCGGTGCCCGGCGTCGCGGACGGCTCGGAGCCCGAGGAATCCGCCACCGGAACGGTCCCCAGACGCAGATCCTGACCGGCGACCGGCCGGCAGACCAGCGGAACGGCCTTCGGGGTACTCTGCCCACCGGTGGTGGGTGTCGCGGACTGCAGTCCAAGTTTCAACTCCCCTGCGGTCAGGGTGACATCACCCGCGGCGCCCACGGTGACGGTGGGCACAGCACCCGTGTGCACCAGCCGCACATCGCCATCGGCCGGCACCGGCGTGCTCGGCGCGGCGAGGTCCGCCCACATGGCGGTGGCCGACTGATCGTTCTGGCTGACCTCCACGGCGAGCGACGCCGTGCTCAGTACGGCGTCCGCGCCGTCCGGCAGCAGCCGGGCGAGATCCCCGCGAGCGAGCCCCACCTGGACCGTCACCGGTCCTGGCTGCACCGGCTTCCCGGTCTCCGCGGATGCCGGGAGATGTGCCGCCACCTCGACGGTGGCCCGGGTGGGCCCGGACTCGGGGCCGCAGTCGTACGAGAAGGTCCCCGGGTCCCCGCTCTCGCCGGCGGCCGAGCCGTTGCCCGCCAGCAGCCCGGCGACGAGTGCCGCTGCCGCCGCGGAGGCCAGCCGCACCGGCCGCCTGCCGCCCTTCACAGGTGTCCTGGTATTCATGCCGGCCCCGCCCTCCGCCTCATACGTTCCGGTTCCTCTCTCTTCCGCCACGCGGGCCCGCCGGGTCTCCCCGCCCCCAACGTGAAATCCGGGCCGGAGGCAGCACGTGCTGCCTCCGGCCCGTGCCGTCGCGCGCAACGGGGTTACGGGGTGGAGATCACCGGCAGGGTGCTCACCGCGTACGAGGCGTTGAACGCGGCCACGTCACCGTTGTTGATGAGCCCGAGGCAGCTGGCGCCGGACGCGACCAGACCCGTTCCCGTGCCGTCGATCACCAGGGCGTGGGCTGTGTTGTCGTAGTGACCGTTGACCGTTCCGGTGAAGTCTGCCGCGCAGCCGACACCGGCGATGTGCGCCGAGATCGAGCTGACCGTGCCGTTCACCCAGGTCGGGTGGGTGGCGTTCACGCTGACCGCGTTGATCTTCCACGGGGTGGCCTTCATCGTGACCTTGAAGGTGATGCCCGCCACGTTGCAGTTGGTGAAGGTGATGTTTCCGATGGTGCCGATCCCGGCTCCCGTGGCGCTCGTCGCCTGGAGCGATCCGGCGGTCACGTCGGACGACGCACAGTTCAGTGTGGCCGCCGGCACCGCCAGCGAGGGATTGACGGCGTGCGCGGTGTAGGCGCCGGAGTGGGTGACCGTCCACGACGAGGTGGCGGTCGCCGACGCGGACGTCGCGGCCAGGCCGACGGCCGCACCAATGGCGACGGTGACGACTGCGGCTCTTGCGGCAAACTTGTGCATGGTGTGATTTCCCTTCGTGGCGTCCTGATCAGATTCCCGGAGCCCCGTCCCGAGCGGAACGGAACCCCCACGAGGTTCACGTGGCCGGAAGGCGGTTTCGTCCCGGGCGACCCCTGTTCCGACCGTGCGGCGATGACGCTACGAGTGAGTAACCTGAGTTAGCAATGGCCCGTACGAAGAAATCCGGTCCTGGGTTTTCCGCGGTCAATTTCCTGTTGTCCGGCGAGTATTGGGCCGTGCCCTCATTAGCTGAAAGTGAGTGATTCCGCTGCCGCCCGCCGTGTGCCGCGGTGACAGTTGTCCGCTCCCGGGCCCGGCCGGGTGGCACACCGCCGCACCTGCCGCAGCCGCCAATGGCCCGCGCCCGCCTTGTCAGGAAATGACAACGGCGGCACATACGGAGTCCTCGTACTGTGCCACGGCGGCCGGGCGGGGGTCCGGATCCTGCGTCCGGGGCTGGCTTGATACGGCCCTCGGGGCATCTCTCGATCCGTCCGGGCTGTGTCCACGGGCTCCCGGCTTCGACTATGTTCAGCAACCCAAGTCGGTACGCACCTGAAGGTCTCCGGGAGCGCTCTCCCGTCGGCCACCCCCACCGGGCGCCGGAGAGCAAGGGGTCGAGGAATGCCGGGAGTTGCACAACCCTCGGACATCGGAGAGCCACTGGGACCACTTCCCCAGGAGTTCGCGGCCGTCATGCGGCCCGAACTGCCCAGCCTGATCAAGGAAATCGGGCTGGAGGTCACTCGCGCGTACCCCGAGTACGCACGTCTGCTCGAAGGCCCGTACGCGCAGGGCATCCGCATCGGCGTGGAGCAGAACATCTCCGTCTTCGTCGACCAGGTCGCCGAACCCACCACCTCATCCGCACTGCGGGACGAGATGTGCCGCAGGTTCGGCCGGTTCGAGGCGTACGAGGGCAGGAGCCTGGACCAGCTCCAGGGGGCGTACCGGCTCGGAGCCAGGATCGCCCTGCGGCGGGCGAAGCGGGTGGGCAGGCGCTACAACCTCTCCCCCACGCTGATGCTCACCTTCGCCGACGCGCTGTTCACCTATGTCGACGAACTCGAAGCCCTGTCGCGCGAGGGATATCTGGAGGTCCGGACCGCGGACGGGAACCAGCTGGACACCCAGCGGCGCCGCCTGCTGCATCTGATCCTCGCCGGTTCGCCGGTGCCCCGCGCCGCCATCGCCGAGCTCGCGGAGCAGACGGGCTGGTCGCTTCCCGGCCAGGTGACACTGGTCGCCCTGCGCCCGCCCGCAGGCGTCCCGTCCGCCCTGCTGGACAACGATGTCCTCGCCGATCTGGCCGAACCGCAGCCCCACCTGCTGGTTCCTGGCCCGTTCGACGAGCGAAGACAGCACATGCTCGACGTCGCGCTCCCCGGAGCACACCGGACGGTCGGCCTCACCGTCCCGCTCGCGAACGCCGCGGACTCGCTCCGCTGGGCCCGCCGGGTGCTCGACCTGGTCGACACCGGCATCGTCGAGGACGCGCCGGCGATCAACTGCGAAGACCATATGGTGACCCTCTGGCTGCTCTCCGACCGCGCACTCCTCGAACAGCTCGCCGGGCGTGAACTGGCCCCGGTCTCCCACCTCACCGCCAACCGCAGGGACCGTCTCCTGGAAACGCTGCACGCCTGGCTCGCGACGCGCGGCACCGCCGCCCACCTGGGGCAGGTCCTGGACGTGCACGCCCAGACCGTGCGTTACCGCATGCGCACCCTGGAGAGCATCTTCGGCCAGCAACTGTCCGACCCGGAACGCCGGTTCGCGATCGAGATCGTTCTACGCGCGATGCGGCTCGAATCGAGCGGCAGCTGAGACCGGCCGGTCCCCCCGCCGTGGCGACCGCCCGCCCGGCGGTCCGTCTTGCCCGGACGCCCGCCGCACCATAACCTGACTCCCCAGTAAGTTTACTTGGGAGTAAGGAAGCGTTCGTGGCGGACAACATCAGCGAAAGGCTCGCGGAGCTGGACTTCGCATCCGTCTCCCCGCAGGAGTTCGCGAGGATCATCAAGGGGCTCTCCACCCGGGAACTCGGCGAGATCGCACGGGGTGACCTGCGCCGCAGGGTGCTCGCGGAGGTCTTCGCGCGCATGGAGAGGCAGTTCCGGCCGGAGAGCGCCGGTTCGCTCGCCGCCGTGATCCGCTGGAAGGTCACGGGCGAGAGCGACGTGGTGTACGAGACGACGATCGCGGACGGGGTGTGCACCGTCACCGAGGGCCGCTCGGACGCCGATCCGCGGCTCACGCTGACCATGGGGGACGCCGACTTCCTCAAACTCGTGTCCGGCAACGCGAGCCCGGTGACGCTCTTCATGCTGCGCAAGGTCAAGATCGCAGGCGATGTGGGCCTCGCGTCCGGGCTCACCCGGTACTTCGACATCCCGAAGGCCTGAGGGGGAGGGACATGACCGGCTTTTCCCTCGAACTGACCGACGAACAGCGGGACTTGAAGGACTGGGTGCACGGCTTCGCAGCCGGCGTGGTCCGCCCGGCCGCCGCCGAGTGGGACGAGCGCGAAGAGACACCGTGGCCCGTCATCAAGGAGGCCGCCAGGATCGGCCTCTACGGTTTCGAGTCGCTGGCCGACATGTACGGCGATCCCAGCGGTCTCTCCCTCCAGATCGCCAACGACGAACTCTTCTGGGGCGACGCCGGGATCGGCATGGCACTGTTCGGCACCTCGCTCGCGGTTGCCGGGATCTTCTCGTCCGGCACCCCCGACCAGCTGGCCGAGTGGGTACCGCAGTGCTTCGGCGACGCGGACGACCCGCGGCTCGCGGCGTTCTGCGTGTCGGAGCCGGAAGCGGGCTCCGACGTCTCCGCGATGCGCACCCGCGCCCGCTACCAGGAGGCGACCGACGAATGGGTGATTCACGGCCAGAAGGCCTGGATCACCAACGGCGGTATAGCCGACGTCCACGTGGTGGTCGCCTCGGTCGATCCCGAGCTCGGTTCGCGCGGGCAGGCCGCCTTCATCGTGCCGCCCGGCACACCGGGTCTGGCGGCGAATCGCAAGATCAAGAAGCTGGGGCTGCGCGCCTCGCACACCGCGGACGTCTTCCTCGACGAGGTCCGGGTGCCCGGACACTGCCTCCTCGGCGGCAAGGAGAAGCTGGACCGCAGGCTCGCCCGTGCCCGGGAGGGCGGCCGGGCCAAGGGCCAGGCGGCCATGGCGACCTTCGAGGTCAGCCGTCCGACGGTGGGCGCCCAGGCGCTGGGGATCGCACGGGCCGCCTACGAGTACGCGCTGGAGTACGCGGGTGACCGGCAGGCCTTCGGCCGCCCCGTCATCGAGAACCAGTCGATCGCCTTCGCGCTCGCGGATCTGCGGACCGAGATCGAGTCCGTACGGCTGCTGATCTGGCAGGCCGCCTGGATGGCCAGGAACGGCAAAGCCTTCGACGCGGGTCAGGGCTCCATGTCCAAACTGCGCGCCGGTGAGCTCGCCGTCGCCGCGTCGGAGAAGGCCGTCCAGATACTCGGCGGCGCGGGATACAGCCGTGAGCATCCGGTGGAACGCATGTACCGCGACGCCAAGATCTACACGATCTTCGAGGGCACCAGCGAGATCCAGCGCCTGGTGATCGCACGGGCGATCTCGGGCCGCCACATCCGCTGACGCCCTCTCCGCAGGCCGGTCGGCAGCTGCCTGCCGGGGCCGCGCGGCCTCAGCCGCGGCGCACCCTTCGGCGTTCAGTGCCGGCAGTGACGAAGAATGACGCCGCTCGCCCCGGGTGAGCCCGGGGCGAGCGGTCCCGGCGCCGGCTCAGCGGGCGGCGTCGCGCACGGTCGCTCCGATCTCGGCACGCAGTCCGGCGTACTCGGGCATCCCCCGCAACTCGTCCGGATCCTCACCCCCGGTACGGGGCAGGGCAATGGGAATGTCCAGCGCGACGGTGCCGGGACGGGCGCTCAGAACGACCGCGCGGGTACCCAGGAAAACCGCCTCGTCGACGCTGTGCGTGACGAAGACCGACGTGATCCCGGTCTGGGCGCTCACGGTGCGCAGATCCTCCTGGAGCCGCTCGCGGGTCAGCGCGTCCAGGGCCGCGAACGGCTCGTCGAGCAACAGCAGATCCTTGCCGCCCGCCAGCGCCCTGGCGATGGCCACCCGCTGCTGCTGGCCCCCCGATATCTGCCAGGTCCTGCGGCCGGCGGTACCGGCCAGCCCGACGCGCTCCAGCAACTCCTCCGCCCGTAGCGGTCGTTCGGCCCTGGGTACGCCTGCGAAGCGCAGGGCCAGGGAGATGTTGTCGCCGACCGTGCGCCACGGGAACAGCCGCGGCTGCTGGAAGACGACTCCTGCCTGACGCCCCGGCTCCGGCGTCCCGCCGTGCACGGCGACCGTGCCGGACGAAGCGCTCTCGAAGCCGGCGATCAGCCGCAGCAACGTACTCTTCCCGCAGCCCGACGGGCCTACGAGCACAAGGAACTCGCCCGCCGGGATGTCCAGCGTCAGCGGTCCGAGCGCCGTGACGGCCTCCGGCCCGCGGCCGTACCGGTGCTGTACCTCACGCACGGCCACGGCGGCCGTGGCGGTGCCGGTGGTCTCGGGCGCGAATCCGCCATTACCCGGCCGCGGACGGTCACTTGGAGACGGCATCGCTGAGCCCTTCCACGTACACGGCCTTCTCCAGCTCCGGGAGCCCCGGCGCGGCCGGGATCTGCTTCTGCCCGACCAGGAAGTCCGCCGCGCTCCGGAGGTTCCGGGCCAGGCCGCCGACATGGCCCGGCCGCCCCAGCCACTTGTCGTCGGCCTGTTCGGCGGGCTTGAGGAAGATGCCCTGCTTGAGCTGGGCGGCGGCGTCGCGGCTGTTGATCCCGAGCTGTCCGCCCACCGCTTCGGCCGCGGCCGGCGGGTCGTCATGAATCAGGTTCAGGGCCCGTGCCTCGACCTTGCGCCAGGCGGCGATCACCTCCGGCTGGGCCTTGATGAAGCTGCTCGACGCCACTCCCAGGTCGAGTGTGGGCTTGCCGGCTGCCGCCAGTTGACGGCTGGAGACCAGGGTCTTGCCGGTCTTCTTGAGTTCGTCGAGGGTGGGGAGCCAGACGTAGGCCGCGTCGATGTCGCCGCGCGACCAGGCGGCGACGATGTCCTGCGGTTCGAGGTCCAGCAGCTTCACCTTGGAAGGGGCCACTCCCGCCCTGTCGAGTGCGGCGAGCAGGCTGTAGTGCGAGGTGGAACTGAACGGAGTCGCGACCTTGTGGCCCGCCAGATCCTTGACGTCCTTGATACCGGAACCGTTGCGGGCCACCAGCGCCTCGTTGTCACCGGCGACGTCCAGGACCCAGGTGACCCGGTAGGGAATGTTCAGCGGTGCGGAGAGACCGCGCGCCACCGGACTCGATCCGATCGCGGCCAGATCCACCGCCCCGGAGACGAAGGCGGTGTTGATGCTCGCCCCGGAGTCGAACTTGATCCACTTGATCGTGCGGCCCGGCAGCGCCTTCTCCAGCCAGCCTTTCTCCTTCACGATCAAGTCCCCACTGGGGAAAGCCTGATAGGCGATCCTGATCTCCTTGCTGTCGCCCTTGGCACTGCCGCTGCCACCGGTACCGCAGCCGGTGACGACGATCAGCGCTCCCAGAGCCGCGACGAGCGTGGAGGTGCGGCGCAGACCGCGTGTTCCGGGCATGGCGTAGTCCTTCATTCGATGTTCGCAGGGCGGGGCGGCGGGGCGGGAGGAATGGGCGGCCGGCGGTCAGGACAGCCTGCGCCAGGGTGCGAGCCGGTTCTCGGCGATCCGCAGCAACGCGTCGATCAGCAGGCCGGAGACACCGATCGCGAAGAGGCCCAGCACCACCACGTCGGACTGGTTGTAACGCTGTGCGTCGCGGATCATGCCGCCGATGCCGGGCAGGCCGTTCACGGTTTCCGCGGCGACGACCGAGGAGTAGGCGATCCCGAACGCCAGCCGGACACCGATCAGGATCTCCGGCAGCGCGGACGGCAGGACGACAGAGGTCACGACCTGTGAGCGGCGTGCCCCGATGGCCCGTGCGGCCTCCACCAGCGAGGAGGGCGCGGAGGCGACCGCGGACGCGGTGGCCACGGCCACCGGCGGCATGGCCGCGATCGCCAGCAGCCACAGCTTGGGGGCCTCGTCGATACCGAACCAGATGATCAGAAGGCTGAAGTAGGCGAGCGGCGGCAGCGTGCGCAGGAAGGCCACCGCCGGTTCGAGGACGACACGCACCCACGGCAGCGTGCCCATCAGCAACCCCGCCACCAGTCCTGCCAGTACACCGGCGCCCGCCCCGATCGCGATCCGGCGCAGGCTGATGCCCAGGTGTTCGATCAGCGTGTGGCCCTGGTAGCCGCGCACCCCGTCATGGGTGCCGGACGTCTCGATGAAGGCGTGCCAGACGGCCGACGGCGGCGGCACCAGCAGCGGTGACCAAAGCCGCAGAGCGGTGACGAGCTGCCAGAGGCCGAGCAGGACGACGAGCGCGAGCAGCCGCAGCCCCGCCCTGCGCAGCAGCGCGGCCCTTTCCGGGGAACGGCGCCGGGGCTGAGGCGGCTCCGGGGCCGGAGCCGGAGCGTACGGCTGTTTCTCCGTGGCGGTGGATGTGGTCAAGGCGGACTCCGGCGAGAGGTGCGGAACGGCGGAAGACCGCCGGGGACAGGGAGACGCGGTACGGGGTGGCGCACTGCGGGGGGCGGCGGGCCGTGCACGCGAGTCCCCGGAGGCCGTGCGGACGGCGCGCGGTACGGGCACGTCTGCCGTACCCTCCGGCGCACGGAGGCCGCGTCCGGCGAGGACCCTGGTCAGCCGTCGGACGACCGGAGGAGGGCAGGCGGACAACGCCGCGGACTGCGGGAAGTACTCAGCGCTGCCGGGCCAGGCTCAACAGGAGCAGCTGGTCACACGGCAGAGATCGATGGTGAGGCATTCCACCAGATACTGATCGCTGGTCACGGGGGATTTGTAGCACAGCGCCGTGGCCGCCACCAGGGGATGTCCGCGACCTGGTACGGAGCGCCACCGGCCCAACGCGCCCGGCGGGCAGGGGGATTGGACCGGCGGACGCGGGGTGTGCCGGAGGCGGCCGCGCCTCCTGAGGTCATCGGCGGGCGGGCTCAGGAGGGGAACGCGACGTGAGGGCGAAGCTCTTCGGCCCTCTCAGGGGCGGCCTCCCGGCGTGCCCGTGCAGGGGCGGTCCCGGGAAGCCGTGTCCGCCACGGCACGTGTACCGCCGAAGGGATGAAGCGCCCGGCCGGACGATCGCTGGTCCGGCCCACAGCGTGTGCGCCGTTCGCGCGACGGTGTGAGGGTCCCACTGTGACCACCGCCACCAGCGCAGCCCCGGCCGCACCACCCGTGCTCGATGTCCGGCAGCGGAACATCGTGTTCGGCACGATCATGCTCGGTGTGCTGCTGGCCGCTCTCGACCAGACGATCGTCGGCACCGCGCTGCCGACGATCGTCTCGGACCTGGGCGGGGCGGCGCACATGTCCTGGGTGGTCACCGCGTATCTGCTCGCCGAGACGGTCGCCACCGTACTGGTCGGCAAGTTCGGTGACCTCTTCGGACGCAAGCTGATCTTCCAGGTGTCGGCGATCATCTTCATCACCGGCTCGTTCCTGTGCGGTCTGGCGACGAACATGCTGCTGCTGATCGCCTGGCGCGCCGTCCAGGGCATCGGCGCGGGCGGGCTGATGGTCACCGCCATGGCACTGATCGCCGACGTCATCCCGCTGCGTGAACGCGGCAAGTACCAGGGCGCCATCGGTGCGGTCTTCGGGGTGTCCACGGTGATCGGCCCGTTGCTAGGCGGGGTGTTCACGGATCATCTGACCTGGCGCTGGGCGTTCTACGTCAACGTCCCGATCGCCATCCTCGTGGTGATCGCGGCGGCCCGCAACATCCCCTCGGTCAGATCCGCGAGCCGGCCGGTCATCGACTATCTGGGCATCGCGCTGGTCACGGTCGGGGCGAGCTCCCTCATCCTGGCCACCAGCTGGGGCGGCAATCAGTACGCCTGGGGCTCGGGCACCGTCATCGGCCTGTTCGCGCTGGGGCTCGCCTCGCTCGCGCTGTTCTGCGTGGTCGAGACGCGTGCGGCGGAACCGATGCTGCCCATGCGGCTGTTCTCCGGCCCGGTGTTCGCCGTCTGCTCGATCCTCAGTTTCATCGTCGGCTTCGCGATGCTCGGTGCGATGACCTTCCTGCCGACCTATCTGCAGTACGTCGACGGGGACTCGGCGACGATCTCCGGCGTGCGGACGCTGCCGATGGTCGTCGGCCTGCTCATCGCCTCCGTGTTCAGCGGCAACGTCGTCAGCAAGACGGGCAACTACCGGATCTTCCCCATCACCGGGTCGCTGGTGATGGCCGCTGGGCTGTTCCTGATGTCCCGGATGGGCCCGCGGTCGGGCGTCTGGCGCGAGTCGCTGTACATGTTCGTGCTCGGCCTGGGGATCGGGCTCTGCATGCAGGTGCTGACCATCGCCGTCCAGAACACGGTCGACTACTCCGATCTGGGCACCGCGACCTCCGGTGTGACGTTCTTCCGTACGCTGGGAAGCGCCTTCGGCACCGCGGTGTTCGGCACGATCTATGCCAACACCCTCAAGCCGAAGCTCAGTTCGGCGATCGGGCGAGCGGCGGGGACGTCCGGTATCAGTCCGGCCCGGGTATCCCGTGCCGCCCAGGACCCGAAGTCCCTTCACAAGCTCCCCGGCAACACGGCTGAGCCGGTCATCCAGGCGTACGCCCACACCATCCACACCGTCTTCCTGTGGACCGTGCCGGTCGCCCTCATCGGGTTCGTCGTGGCCCTGTTCCTGAAGCAGGTGAAGCTCCGTGACTCCGCCCGCGCCGGGTCGACCGACATGGGCGAGGGTTTCGCCGCTCCCGCGTCCGGTGACCCGGCCAAGATGCTGGAGTTCTCCATCGCGCGGATCCTGCGCGACCAGGGTCCGGACACCGCCCGGCGGATCGTCGCGGAGTCCGACACCCGGCTCGATGTGGCGGGCGCCTGGACCGTGATGCAGGTCGAGCTGCTCACCCGCCTGGTCGGGCACGCCACCGTCGGGCTGACGGCGGCCCGGTACCGGATCCCGCCCGAGGTGCTGGTGCCGGTCTTCGACCGCATGGTCGACGAGGGCTACCTCACCCGGGACGGCAGCCTCTTCTCGCACACCGAGGCGGGTTTCCGGGAGGCGCAGACGATCACCGCTGCCTGGGCGCAGTGGCTGAACGACCAGCTGGAGGCGGACACCGGCAGGCGCCGCAGTGCCGAGCTGCGGGCGGCAGCGGACGCCATCGCGAAGCGACTGCTGGCCGAGGACCTGGCCACCGGTCTGCCCCGCGTCCCCGGGACGGCCACGGCGGCCCGCTGACCGGTTCCGGCTGCCCGGCCGCGTGCGTCATGCCGGGAGGCGGGGGCTCCGGGACAGGAACACCGGGCTTTCTTTCATAATGGTGGTCGGGGCCTCCACCGCGGAGGATCCGGACGACCACGGCAGCCCGGCCCGCCCGCCGGATCAGCGGTGCCATTGCAGCGGCGCCATTTCCTGGAGGAAGAGGCCCATGAGCGAGGAGCGCCCGGAGCGGCGCCCGGCCGGCGAGCTGGAGGCGAGCGTGCTCGCCGTGCTGTGGGCGGACGGGAACCCGCTCACCCCGGCAGATGTGCAGCGCGCGCTCGGCGGCGGGCTCGCCAGGACCACCGTGACGACGATCCTGAGCCGGCTGCACGACAAGGGGTGGGTCTCCAGGACCCGCGAGGGCCGTGGCTTCGCCTACACCCCGACCGAGGACCCTCCCGGGCTCACGGCCCGCCGGATGCACTCCGAGCTGGAGAAGGAAAAGGACCGCTCCACGGTCCTCGCCCGTTTCGTGTCCCGGCTGAGCTCGGACGACGAGCGGCTGCTGCGCGAGCTGCTGGAGAGTGAGGGCAAGTGATCTACTCCGTGTGGGTGCCCCTGCTGATGCCGCTGCTCGTAGCGCCCGTCGCCCGCCGGATGGCCGGGCTGCTGGCGCCCCGCCAGGCCGTCCGGCTGCTGACGGCCGCGGCGCTCACACTCGGCTGCTGCTCGGCCGGCGCGCTCGGACTGCTCGCCGCAGCAGGCCTGCTGCGGCTGCCGCCGGTGGCCGCGCTCGGCCGGCTGATCCACCCGGTGGCGGGCGACGGGCCGGTCACCGCCGGCGCCGCTGTGGCTGCCGGCGCCGCGCTCGCCGTCTGTGTCACAGCGCTGGTACGCACCGTGGTGCGGCAGCGCGCGGAGCTGCGGGGGGCCCGGCTGGAGATCGGGGACGGCGGAGAGCTGGCCGTGGTGCGGGACGCCGCCCCCGACGCGTACGCGCTGCCCGGCCGGCCGGGCCGGATCGTCGTCACCACCGGCATGCTGCGGGCGCTGGCGCCCGCGGAACGCGAGGCGCTGTTCGCCCATGAACGCGCACACCTGGCGGGGCGCCACCACCTCTTCGTCGCCGCAGCGGAGCTGGCCGCCGTCTGCCATCCGGCGCTGCGCGGGCTGCGGGCGCCGCTCGGTTACGCCCTGGAGCGCTGCGCGGACGAGGCGGCGGCCGGGGCGGTCGGTGACCGCTCCCTCGCGGCCCGTGCCATCGGCCACGCGGCACTCGCCGCCCACCGCGCGCCCACCGCACGCCCGAGCGTCGCGCTCGCCGCCACAGCCGGCCCTGTCCCGCGGCGGGTCGCCGCGCTTCTGGAGCACCGCTCCGCGGGCGCGGCGGGCCGCGGGTGGCACGGGCGGGCCGTGTCGGGCGTCGCCGCCGCGCTGCTGGTGTGCCTCTCGCTGTCCGCGGGCGGAGCGATCGACGCGGCGACGGACCTGCACGGCGGCATCGAGGCGGCGCAGGCCGGGGCCGGGCACCACACCGGACACTGACGGGCACGCGGAGGGCGCTTCCGCACGGTCCATGCGGCTCAGGCGCCGGGCCGCCGCGCGTGGAGTACGGCCGCGGCGGGCGCTCAGCCGCCGATTACCATCTCGAACATGTTGACGAACTGGGCGGGGAACGTCGCCTTCACGGCGCAGCACATCGACCGGCCCGCCACCCTCGCGGAGTTGCGCGGGCTCGTCGCCGCCGGCAGCCGGGTGCGCGTACTGGGCAGCGGCCACTCGTTCAACGCCATCGCGGACACCGACGGCACCCTCGTCTCGGTGGCCGGGCTGCCGCCGGAGATCGATGTGGACCGGTCGGCGGCGGCGCCCGCGGTCCGGGTCGCCGCCGGAGTACGGTACGCCGAGCTGGCCCGGGTGGTGCACGCGCACGGGCTCGCCCTGCCCAACATGGCCTCGCTCCCGCACATCTCCGTCGCGGGCTCCGTGGCCACCGGAACCCACGGGTCGGGGGTCACGACGGGTGGGCTCGCCACCAGTGTCAGGGAGCTCGAACTGGTCACCGCGGACGGTGAGTTGCGTACCCTCAGCCGCGAAAGGGACGGTGAGCGCTTCGCGGGGGCCGTGGTCTCGCTCGGCGCACTCGGCGTGGTCACCTCGCTCACCCTCGATCTGGTGCCGGGTTTCGAACTGGCGCAGCGGGTCCGCACCGGGCTGCCGCTGGCGGTCCTGGACGAACACTTCGACGCGGTGACATCGGCGGCGTACAGCGTGAGCCTCTTCACCGACTGGCGCGGCCCGCACTTCGGTCAGGTGTGGCTCAAGTACGCGGCGGGCCGGGAGCCCGAGTTCCCCTGGGCCCCCGAGGCGTCCGGGCCGGTGCACCCCGTACCGGGTGTGCACCCCGGGCACTGCACACAGCAGCAGGGCGTGCCTGGTCCGTGGCACGAGCGGCTGCCGCACTTCCGGGCGGAGTTCACCCCGAGTGCGGGTGAGGAGATCCAGTCCGAGTATCTGGTGGACCGGCGCGACGGGCTCGCCGCGCTGCACGCCGTGGACGCGATCCGGGACGCGATCGCCCCGGTGCTGCAGGTCTGCGAGGTGCGGACGATGGCCGCCGATGGTCTGTGGCTGAGTCCGGCATACGGCCACGACACGGTCGGGCTGCACTTCACCTGGCTCAAGGACGCCGGTGCCGTACTGCCGGTGCTCCGGCTGCTCGAAGAGCGGCTCGAGCCGTTCGCCGCGCGTCCGCACTGGGGGAAGCTGTTCACCGTGGAGCCCGGCCGGCTGGCAGCCCTGTATCCGAGAATGCCGGAATTCCGTGTCCTGGCACGGGAGATGGACCCCCGGTCCAAGTTCACCAACGCCTTCCTGGCACCGCTGCTCGACGACGTCTGAACGACACCACCTCGTCGCGTCCCCCGCCGTCACTTCCCCGCCGTCCGGCTGCCCGCCCGGACTTCCGACCCCTCCGGCACCCCCCGACAGAGGAGAGCCAGCACAGATGAGTACCCCGTACTACGAAGACGTGTCCCCCGGCCGTGGCGCCCTCCCGGCGCGTGCCCGGTATGCCGGATCCGATGCCACGGCCCTTTCACTGAACGGACGCTGGCGGTTCCGGCTCTCGCCGACCGCCGGCGCCGCCGACACCTCGTTCGCCGACCGGGGGTACGACGCGAGCGGCTGGGACGAGGTGGCGGTCCCCGGTCACTGGGTCCTCCAGGGGCACGGGGCGCCCGTCTACACGAATCACCTCTACCCGTTCCCCGTCGATCCGCCACGCGTGCCGACCGGCAATCCGACGGGTGACCACCTGCACACGTTCGACCTTCCGGCACAGTGGCCGCCGGCCGGTGACGCCGTGCTGCGCTTCGACGGGGTCGAGTCGTGCGCCAGGGTCTGGCTGAACGGCGAGGAGCTGGGCGAGTTCAAGGGCAGCAGGCTTCCCCACGAGTTCGCGGTGGGCGCCCTGTTGCGGCCCGGCGGCAACGTCCTCGCCGTCCGGGTCCACCAGTGGTCGTCCGGTTCGTACCTGGAGGACCAGGACCAGTGGTGGCTGCCGGGTATCTTCCGTGACGTCACGCTGCTGCACCGGCCCGACGGCGCGGCCGGTGACTTCTTCGTGCACGCCTCCTACGACCATGTGACCCGGCTGGGGACCCTGCGGGTCGACAGCGAGGTGCCCGGCCGGGTGACCGTGCCGGAACTGGGGGTCGAGCTGGCGACCGGCGACGAGGTGTCGCTGCCGGTCGAGCCCTGGACGGCGGAGACCCCGAGGCTGTACACCGGTGAACTGGCCACGGCCGGTGAGCGGGTCACGCTGCGCGTCGGCTTCCGTACGGTCCGGGTCGAGGACGGCGTCATCAAGGTGAACGGACGGCGGATCCTCTTCCGGGGGGTCAACCGCCACGAGTTCCACCCGGACACCGGCAGGACGCTCGGCCTGGAGACGATGCGCGCCGATGTGACGCTGATGAAGCAGCACAACATCAACGCGGTGCGCACCAGCCACTACCCGCCCCACCCCGACTTCCTGGCGCTCTGCGACGAGCTGGGGCTCTGGGTCGTCGACGAGTGCGACCTGGAGACCCACGGCTTCACCGAGCAGGACTGGCGCGGCAATCCGGTGGACGACGAACGCTGGACGCCGGCTCTGCTGGACCGGGCCGCCCGCATGGTGGAGCGCGACAAGAACCACCCGTCGGTCGTCGTCTGGTCGCTGGGCAACGAGTGCGGGACCGGGCGCGGGCTCACGGCGATGGCCGGGTGGGTCCGCGAACGCGACCCGGACCGGCCCATCCACTACGAGGGTGACCAGTCCTGCGCGGACACCGACATGTACTCGCGGATGTACGCCTCGCACGCCGAAGTGGAGTCCATCGGCCGCCGGGAGGACGGGGGGCCGGCCGAGCGGAGCGGGCTTCCCTTCGTCCTCTGCGAGTACGGGCACGCCATGGGCAACGGCCCCGGCGGCCTCACCGAGTACCAACGGCTCTTCGAGGCGCACGAACGCAATCAGGGCGGCTTCATCTGGGAGTGGATCGACCACGGCCTGACGCACCCCGATTTCGGCTACGCCTACGGCGGCGACTTCGGTGAGGAGCTGCACGACGCCAACTTCGTCTGCGACGGGCTGCTCTTCCCCGACCGCACCCCCTCCCCCGGCCTCGCGGAGTACAAGAAGGTGATCGAGCCGGTCGCCATCGGCGGGGACGGGCCCGCGGGGACGGTCCGCGTCGTCAACCGCTACGACTTCACCGATCTCTCCCACCTCGTCTTCGAGTGGTCGTACGACGTGGAGGGCGAGAGCGTCCGCGCGGGCGTCCTCGGCGTACCGGCGCTGGCCCCCGGCGAGCAGGCCGAGGTGCGGCTCCCTGCCGCGCCGGACACGGAGCGTACGGGAGAGAGCCAGTGGACCGTACGGGCCCTGCTCGCCGACGGGAGCCGTCACGAGGTCGCCTGGGCGCAGCTGCCCGCCATACCCCGGCAGCCGGTGGCCATGGCCACGGGAAGCGTCCCGCACCGGACAGGGGAGGTACTCACCCTCGGTCCTGCCGACTTCGACGCACGCACCGGTGAGCTGCTGTCGGTCGGGGGCACCGCTGTGCGGGAGCTGCGGCTGGACGTCTGGCGTGCTCCGACGGACAACGACAACGGTACGGACTGGACGAACGGCGCCCGCTACGGGCAGCTCTGGCGCGAGCTGGGGCTGCACCGGATGCAGCACCGCCTGGACGCGGTCGAGCTGACGGACACCGCGCTCACGGTGCGCACCAGGGTGGCGCCCGCCGCACGGGACATCGGTCTGGTCACCGTGTACCGCTGGACCAGTGACGGCACCCGGCTGCGGCTCGGGGTCTCCGTCACCCCCGAGGGCGAGTGGACGGTTCCACTCCCCCGGCTGGGTGTCCGCTTCGCGCTGCCGGGCGGGGCCGGCACCGCGGCCTGGTTCGGCGGCGGTCCCGGTGAGGCCTATCCCGACACTCGCGCGGCGTCGAGGCTCGGCAGGTGGGAGACATCGGTCGACGGTCTGCAGACGCCGTACGTCCGCCCTCAGGAGAACGGCTCCCGGGCCGACGTCCGCTGGGTCTCGATCGGTGGCGTACGGGTGGTGGGTGATCCGGAGTTCTGGTTCACGGCGCGGCGCTGGACGAGCGAGCAGCTCGACACCGCGGAGCACCGTACTGATCTGCGCCCGGCGGACCGGGTGTGGGTGAACCTCGACCACGCCCAGCACGGAATCGGCTCGCAGTCATGCGGGCCGGGAGTGCTTCCGCAGCACCAACTGCACGCGGGGCCCGCTGAGTTCGGCTTCACCTTCACCGGAGGCCCGGAAGCCTGAGGGCGGGCCCGCCGTACCCGGTGCGGTGGTTCCGCCGGGTGTTCACCCCGTGGTCAGTCCGGCCGCTGCCGCGACGAGGGCGTCGAGCAGCGGCCGGAACAGCGGATGGTCCTCGGCGCCGCGGCGCACGGCGGCGAACACCCGGCGGGTCGCGGCCGGGCCTTCCACCGGGCGGACGACGGTGTCCTTCAGCTCCATTCCGCGCAGCGCGGAGCGGGGCACCAGGGCCACCCCCGCACCCGCCCCGGCCAGCGCGACGACGGCCCGGAAGTCGTCCGACGAGTGCACGAGACGTGGCTCGAACCCGGCACGCTCGCAGGCGAGGAGCACCACGTCGTGGCAGGGGTTGCCGGGATAGGGGCCGATCCACTCGCTGTCGGCCAGCTCGGCGAGGGTGACGTACGGGCCCCGGCCGAGGGGGTCGCCAGCGGGCAGCACGGCGTCGAAGGGCTCGGCGTACAGCGGGACGCGGGCGAGTCTGCGGTCGTCCTCGCGGGGTGCGCCGCGGTATTCGACCGCCAGGGCCAGATCGGCCTCCCCGTCCAGGACGAGCGTCAGGCTCTCGTCCCCCTCGGAGTCCCGCACCCGGACCCGGATACCGGGATTGCGCCCGGCGAGCAGCCGGATGGCCGGGGCGAGCACTTCGGCGATCCCCGTCGCGAAGGCGGCGACGGTGACCTCGCCCGACACGCCGCCCGCGTAGGCGGCCAGCTCGGCCTCGGCCCGCTCCAGCTGTGCGAGGACGGCGTGGGCGTGGGTGAGCAGGATCTCACCCGCGGCCGTCAGCCGTACCCCCCGGCCGCTGCGGGTCAGCAGGGCGTGACCGGTCTCCTGCTCCAGTGCGGCGAGCTGCTGGGAGACGGCCGAAGGGGTCAGATAGAGCGCTGCGGCCGCGGCGGTCACCGTGCGGTGGTCCGCCACGGCCCGCAGAATGCGCAGGCGGCGGGGGTCGATCACCCTGCCATTGTCGCCCGTGCGTCGATGAACGCCGCAACGGCCCGTTCCACGTCGGCGGTGGAGTGCGCGGCCGAGAGCTGGACCCTGATACGCGCCTTGCCCATCGGGACCACCGGGTACGAGAAACCGATCACGTAGACGCCGCGCTCCAGGAGCAGCTCGGCCATCCGGCCCGCCTCGGCGGCGTCACCGATCATCACGGGGGCGATGGCGTGATCGCCGGGAAGGATCTCGAAGCCCGCCTCGGTCATCTTCGTCCGGAAGAGCCGGGTGTTGGCGTCGAGGTGCTGCCGCAGCTCACCGGCGGACTCGATCAGGTCCAGGACCTTGAGCGACGCCGCGGCGATCACCGGGGCCAGCGAGTTCGAGAAGAGGTACGGACGCGAGCGCTGACGGAGCAGTGCGACGATCTCGGCGCGCGCCGCGACGTAGCCGCCGGAGGCTCCGCCGAGCGCCTTGCCGAGGGTGCCGGTGATGATGTCGACGCGGTCCATCACGCCGTGCAGCTCCGGGGTGCCGCGGCCGCCGTCGCCGACGAAGCCGACGGCGTGCGAGTCGTCCACCATGACCATCGCGTCGTACCGGTCGGCCAGGTCGCAGATCTCGGCGAGCGGGGCGACATAACCGTCCATGGAGAAGACGCCGTCGGTCACGATGAGCCGGCGGCGGGCTCCGCCGGCGGCCGCGGCCTTGAGCTGCTGTTCCAGGTCGGCGAGGTCACGGTTGGCGTAGCGGAACCGGCGGGCCTTGGAGAGGCGGATGCCGTCGATGATGGACGCGTGGTTGAGGGCGTCGGAGATGACCGCGTCCTCGGCGCCGAGCAGCGTCTCGAAGACCCCGCCGTTGGCGTCGAAGCAGGAGGAGTAGAGGATCGTGTCCTCCTGTCCGAGGAAGGCCGACAGGCGCTGCTCCAGCTCCTTGTGGACGTCCTGGGTGCCGCAGATGAAACGCACGGACGCCATGCCGTAGCCCCAGCGGTCCAGGGCCTCCTTGGCGGCGGCGACGATGTCGGGATGGTCGGCCAGGCCGAGATAGTTGTTGGCGCAGAAGTTCAGCACCTCGCCGGAGGCGACGCCGACGGACGCGCTCTGGGGGGTGGAGATGACACGCTCCGGCTTGAAGAGACCGGCTTCGGTGATCTCGTCGAGGGTGGCGCGCAGACCGTCGCGGACGGACTCGTACATCAGGGTGCTCCTCAGGGGTTCGGGTCAGGCCGTCCAGTCGAGAATGATCTTGCCGCAGTGACCGCCGGCAGCCTCGTCGAAGGCGGCGTCGAAGTCCTGGTAGGCGTACTTGCCGGTGATCACCGGGGAGAGATCGAGACCGCCTTCGAGCAGCACCGTCATCGCGTACCAGGTCTCGAACATCTCGCGGCCGTAGATGCCCTTGACCGTGATCATCGAGGTGACGATCTTCGCCCAGTCCACGGCGAACTCCTCGGCGGGCAGCCCCAGCATCGCGATGCGCCCGCCGTGGGTCATGTTGTCCACCATGTCCCGCATGGCCTCCGGCCGCCCGGACATCTCCAGGCCGATGTCGAAGCCCTCCTTGAGGCCCAGGCTGTGCTGTGCTTCGGCGATACCGCTCTCGGCGACATTGAGCGCGAGAGTCGCACCGGCCTTACGGGCCAGGTCCAGCCGGTAGGGACTGACGTCGGTGATCACGACATTGCGGGCGCCTGCGTGCTTCGCCACGGCCGCCGCCATGATGCCGATCGGGCCCGCACCCGTGATCAGCACGTCCTCGCCGACCAGCGGGAAGGAGAGCGCGGTGTGGACGGCGTTGCCGAACGGATCGAAGATCGCGGCGACGTCGAGGTCGACCTTCGCACGGTGCACCCACACGTTCGACGCGGGGAGCACCACGTACTCGGCGAACGCGCCGTCGCGCCCGACGCCGAGCCCCACAGTGGAGCGGCACAGGTGCCTTCGTCCCGCCAGACAGTTACGGCACTTCCCGCAGACCAGGTGCCCCTCACCGCTGACCAGGTCGCCGACGGCGATGTCGGCGACATCGGCGCCGACACAGGCGACCTCGCCGACGAACTCGTGCCCGAGGATCAGCGGCGTCCCGACAGCCTGCTGCGCCCATCCGTCCCAGGACCGGATGTGGAGGTCCGTGCCGCAGATACCGGTCCGCGCCACCTTGATCAGAACGTCGCCGGGGCCGGCCTCGGGCTCGGGGACGTCCAGGAGCCACAGGCCGGGCTCGGCGTGCTGCTTGACAAGGGCCTTCATCGCGGCGGCTCCAGGCGTGACGGTGACGTGAGGTGGTCGGACACCAATCTGCCGAGCGACGGCCCGCCAAGTCCATCGAGGATTTCTTAAGCGGGGTCGCAGCGGAGCTTCACACGGCGCGAGCGGACTCCTCGTGCACCACGGCCGGGCCCGGCCGTGCGCGCGCATTGCGTGAAAGTTCGGTGGAGGTCAATCGGCCCCGGGTAAAGCGGAAGTGACGGTTCATCACTCCTCTTCCGCTTGGCTCCCGGCACCCTCATCCTGGACGCATGCGAATCACTCTACGCGCGTTGCGCACCCGTGCTGCTGCCGTCGGCATCGCCACCGCGATCGTCGTCACGCCTACCGTGTTCCTCGCGACCGAAGCCCATGCAAGCGTCAGCGGCACCGTCTGTTACGGCGCCCTCCCGTCCCAGGCGCACGACACGCTCGATCTCATCAAGACCAACGGCCCGTTCCCGTACTCCCAGGACGGAGTCGTCTTCCAGAACCGGGAGGGCGTCCTGCCGTCGCAGTCCACCGGCTATTACCACGAGTACACGGTGAAGACGCCCGGCAGCTCCACCCGGGGGACCCGTCGCATCATCACCGGCGACAAGACGGCCGAGGACTACTACACCGCCGACCACTACGTCACGTTCAAGCAGGTCGACTTCACCTGCTGATCCCGCTGCCCGGTCCCACCGCGGGACCGCCGGATCAGCCGTCCGCCCCGTCGTCGCCGTCCACGTACACCCAGGCGCCCTCGTACCGCTCGAACCGGCTGTGCTCGCGCAGCTCGCCGGGCTCCCCCCGGACGGTGAAGTGGGCGCGGAAGGTGACCGTGCCCGTGGTGTGGAAAGCGGTCCCCCCGGTGGTCCCCAGGATCTCCAGGCGCCGCCACAGCTGCCCCGCGTCGAACTCGACGCGGGGCGGCCTCGTCCCCGGGTGCCAGCTGCGCAGCAGGTACGCCGCGTCCCCGACGGCGAACGCACTGAAACGTGACCGCATCAGAGCCTCAGCCGTGGGGGCGGCGAGCCGCCCGCCGTGGAAGCGGCCGCAGCACTCGCCGTACGGGGCGGGCAGGCCGCAGGGACAGGGCGAATCCGCGGCGTACCGGATCCGCTGCGGCTGCCGGACCTGCTGCGACTGCTGGGGCCTCCGCGGCCGGGGAGTACGTCGGGACATACCAAGCATTCTGCCCGTCGGCGGCACCCGGTGAAAATCCGATTGCCGCCGGGACTGCGCGCTGACAGGATTCACCGCCTTCCACCTCCCGGAATCCTCCTCAACCCTCCGCACCAGCACAGGAGTTGCCTTGTCCGTCCGCGTCACCCCGCTGACCGATCCGGCGAGCAGTCCGTCGCACCGACGGCTGGTCTGGCTGGCGTCCGACACAGACGGCAGCCCCGTCGGGTCGCTGTTCCTGCGGCTGTTCACCAAGCCGGGCCAGGACCACCTCGCGGAACTGGAGCTGACGGTGCACCCCGCCGAACGGCGCAGGGGTACGGGGTCGCAGCTGCTCGAAGCGGCCGTGGCCGCCGCCCGACAGGACGGCCGCTCCACTGTCATCGCCCAGACGGGGGCCGGTTCCGCGGGAGCGCTGTTCCTGACGGGCCGGGGGTTCCGCGCTGTCCTGCACCTCACCTTCGCGCGGCTCGCACTCGCCGACGCCGACATCCCCGCGCTCACCGGCTTCGCCGCACGGCCCCACCCCGGCTACCGGCTGGTGTCCTGGGCCGGGACGGTCCCCGACGAGCTGGCCGGCACGTTCGCCACGTCGCACGGCGCGATGGACGACATGCCGATGGGCGACACCGACTACGGCACCGCGGTCTGGGACGCGGAGCGCGTGAGGGAGGCCGCCGCAGTCGTCCGCGAACGGGGCGACCTGCTGTACACGGTGGCGGCGGTGGACGAGTCGGACGGCTCGATCGCCGGATTCACCGAGCTGGTCGTCCCCGGTGACGGGACCGGCGACGCCCAGCACTACGGCACCGGTGTGCTGCCCCGGCACCGCGGGCACGGGCTGGCCCGCTGGATGAAGGCCGAGACGATCCGGCAGACTCGCGAACGCCACCCGCGGCTCGGCGGACTGCTCACCGATACCGCCGACAGCAACCTGCCGATGCGGGCGGTCAACGACGCGCTGGGCTATGAACCGACCCACCGCACGACCGAGTTCCAGCTCGACCTGGACCCGCGTCCGGCCTGACGGGTGCGGACACACCCGGCAACGGCACGAGCCGCGGCAGTAGCCTGCGGATCATGTTCGTACTGGAATTGTCCTACACAGCACCGATCGAGCGCGTGGACGAGCTCCTCGGGGACCATGTCGTCTGGCTGGACGCCGCGTACGCCGCAGGCGTCTTCATCGCTTCGGGCCGCAAGAACCCGCGGGACGGCGGGATCATCCTCGCCACCGGCACGGAGCGCGCGTCGGTCGAGGAGCTCACCGCGACGGACCCGTTCGTGCTAGCGGGAGTCTGCACGTACCGCATCACCGAGTTCATCGCGACGAAGACCGCGCCCGAGCTGGATGCCTTCCGGCAGCAGCCGTAGGGACCGGATCCGTTCCGCGGGTCAGCCGCAGTCCGTGCACCCTCAGTCCCGCGCTGCGGCGCGTACCCGCGCTCCCCCTGCGCGCCCGGAGCCCGCCGGTGTACGGACGGGCTCCGGGCGGAGGGGCGCGCCGCCCCCGTCCCCACGGTGCGGCGCAGGCGGTCCGCCGTCATCCGCTCGACGACGGCCGCCAGTCTTCGGGGCCGATGGCCTCAGGCCTCGCCCGCCCGGGGCTCCGGTGTCGCGGGGCCACCGTTACCGGGGGCACCGGCCAGCCCGAGTGCGGGAAGCACCGCGCCCCGGACGAAGCGGCCGAGGTACTCCGCGTCGCCGTAACACCCCTCCAGCATCGGCCGGATACGCATCGCGACCATCAGCTGCGGCGCCACGAACTCCACCGCCGGGTTGTCCGCCGCGACCTCACCGCGGGCCACCGCACGGGCGACCATCGCGTCGATGGCGGCCGCCGCCGGCTCGATCAGGCCCTCGCGCAGCGCCTCCAGGAGCTCCGGATTCTGCAGGGCCGCGTGGCTGAGCGCGTGCATCAGCGGAGTGTCGCGCCCCGAGTGCGCCCCCAGCGACTTCGCGGCCTCCAGCAGATCCCCGGCGAGCGTACCGGTGTCGATGCTGGTGAGGTTCCCGGCACGGGTGCCGCGCAGCGCGCACGCCACCAGCTGGGGCTTGGTCCCCCACTGCCGGTAGAGCGTGGACTTGCCGCAACGCGAACGGGAGGCGACGCCCTCCATCGTCAGCGAGTCGTACCCGCCCTCGCGGAGAAGCTCCAGTACCGCCGCATAGAACTCCTGCTCGCGCTCCGGTGTGATCTTGGAGCGTGAGGACGACGTCGCGGAGTCCTGGGGCGGCATGAGCTCTCCCTTTCGATATGGACGAACGGTGTGACGAGCGGCATCGGCACCTCATAGTACCGAAACGCCAGTGTACCGATACGCTGGTGTACCGATACGTCTCCGTATCGGTACACTGTCGTTTCGATGAGGTGCGGTCCGGACTGCCCGGACAGCGCCTCGCACATTCCGTTACGCAATGCAAAGGGGTCGGGGTGATGAGTGCCCTCACCGAGCCAGTCGAACGGGAGCCTGACACCGCAGCCCGGCCACCCCTCGTCCGTGAGCTCCTGCTGGTCGTCGGACTCTTCCTCGTGTACAAGCTGGGCCGGCAGCTGGCCGACGGCCACGTCGGCGAGGCGTACCGCAACGCGGACCACGTCTGGGACTTCGAGCGCGCGGTGCGGCTGCCCGACGAGGGCTCGGTGCAGCGGGCGCTGCTGCACAGCGATTCGCTGATTCATATCGCGAACACGTACTACGCAGCCGTGCATTTTCCGGCGATCGTGCTCTTCCTGGTCTGGCTGTACTGGCGCCGACCGCGTCACTACGTGTGGGTGCGACGGGTGCTCACCGCGCTGACCGGCGCCGCACTGGCCCTGCATCTGCTCGTACCGCTGGCGCCCCCGCGGATGCTCGCCGAGGCCCATCTCGTCGATACCGGGCAGGTCTACGGGCCGACCGTATACGGCTCCGCCCCCGCTACCGACTCCATGGCCAACCAGTACGCGGCGATGCCGTCACTGCACTTCGGCTGGGCGCTGATGATCGCCGTCGGACTGATCGTCGCCACCCGCTCCCGTGCGCGGTGGCTGTGGCTGCTGCACCCGCTGGCCACCCTCCTGGTGATAGTGGCCACGGCCAACCACTACTGGCTCGACTCGATCGTCGCCACGGTGCTGCTCGCGCTCGCCCTGGCCGTCATCCGGGCGCCCGGAGCCGTCACTCCCCGTCCCGTCGAGGCCGCCGCACCGGGCACCCCCGCCGTACCCGCGGGCGCGGTGCCCGCGCCCGCGGCGTCCCTCGACGACCAGCCGTCCGAGCCCGCCCGCGCGCTCGCCGTAAGTGGGGGGTGCCCGTGAACGCGACCCTGGCCGCCGTCGTCCTGTCGCTCCTGTCCGCCGTCGGCTATGCCACGGCCGCCGTGGCGCAGGAGCGTCTCGCCTCCCGCACCCGGCCTGGCTCCGGGCTGCGACTGCTCGGCCACGGCGCCTGGTGGTGGGCGGTCGGCCTCAACGCGGCCGGAGCACTCCTGCATGTGGCAGCACTGAAATACGGATCCCTCACCCTCGTACAGCCGCTCGGAGCGCTCACCCTGGTCGCGGCCGTCCCGCTGGGTGCGCACCTCGCCGGCCGCCGGGTCGCCAGGACCGAGTGGCGCGGCACCGTACTCACGCTCCTCGGCCTGGCCGCGCTGCTGCTGGCCGCGGGAGGTACGGCCCCGCACGAGACGCTCTCACTGCCCGAGGCGCTCGGCATCGCGGCGGTGGCCGTGCTCCTGGTCGCCGGGCTGGTACGGCGCGCGGGCAGGCCGGGCGCGCGGCCCGGTCTGCGGTTCGCCACCGCGTCCGGAATCGTCTCGGGGGTGGCGTCCGCGCTCACCCAGACAGTGACGGTCTCGGTCACCGGTCACACGCCGGGCCAGGTGATCAGCTGGCGTACGGCCGTCGTGGCGCTGCTCGTCGCGGCCTTCGCGGTGGGCGGGCTGCTGCTCTCGCAGACCGCTTACCGGGGCGGCCTCGGGGCCCCGCTCGCCATGGTCACGCTCGCGAACCCGGTAGCCGCTTCGGTGATCGGTCTTGCGCTGCTCGGTGAGCGCCTGCAGGGCGGGGCGACCGGGATACTGATGGCCGTCGTGGGGGCGGCGGCAGCGGCCCGGGGAGTCGTCCTGCTCACCCGCACGGCTGCCGGTGCGCCGCCCGCCCCCGCTCGTCCGCAGCCCGAGCCGCAGCCGGAGCCGCCGTCGCCCGTCAGGTCCCGGCGGCCGGACGCGGCTCCTGCCGCTCCCGCGCCGTGCGCCGCACCTCTATCAGCAGTGCCTGCCCCGGATCGAGCACCGGCATCGGAACCCCTGCTCCACTGAGTACCGGGCCGGGCAGCGTCACCCAGCCACCGAGGGCGGCCGTGACCCAGGGGGGCGCCGTCACCTCACGGAACGACGGCAGCCCTGCCTCGGTCCTGATGCGCACCCGGTAACTCCCGGTGCGGTCCAGGCCCGGCAGCACGACCCGGCCCGGCTGGGCCTCGGGGGAGCTCGCCACCGTTGCCCAGCAGTAGGCGGCGGCGCTCCCGTCTGCTGCCACCACACCGTGCAGCAGCGCGGCGTCACCGACGGAGTCCGCGCGGACCACCCGTCCGCTGTGCAGCAGCGGGCGCAGCTCCTTGTAGAGCGCCCCCCAGGCCTTCAGCCGCGCCAGCTCATCCGGTGAGCAGGCTCCGATGTCGCGCTCGATGCCGGCGTGCGCGAAGAGCGCCGTGAGCAGCCGGAAGGAGCTGTCGGTGAGCCGCCCCGTGGTGTGGCTGCGCGCCTCACCGACGTGCGAGCCGATCAGCTCGGGCGGCAGCAGCTGACCGGTCCAGCGCTGGATGGCCTGGCGCTCGACGGGGTCGTTGCAGTCCGACGCCCACACCCGGTCCGTACGGGCCAGTACGCCCAGGTCCACCCGGGCACCGCCGCTGGAGCAGCTCTCGATCTCAAGACCCCGGTGCCTTGATCTGAGCGTGTCGAGCAGCCGGTACAGCGCCTCGGTCTGCGCGTGCACCCCCGGCCGGTCCCGCCCGTCGGCCGAGCGCTGGACCGCCTCGTGCAGGTCCCGGTTGTGATCCCACTTCAGGTAGTCGACGCAGTACCGGGTGATGACCGCGTCGAGCGACTCCAGCAGATACTCCCAGGCCCCGGGGTGCCCGATGTTGAGCGCGTACTGATGACGGGAGCTGGGGCCGAGGCCGGAGCCCGGTCCGAGGATCCAGCCGGGGTGGGCGCGGGCCAGCTCCGAGTCGAGGCTGACCATCTCGGGCTCGACCCAGAGCCCGAACTGCATGCCGCGGGCGTGCACCCGGTCGGCGAGCGGGGTCAGCCCGTCGGGCCAGACCGACGTGTCGACAGTCCAGTCCCCGAGCCCGGCTGTGTCGTCGCGCCTCCCGAGGAACCAGCCGTCGTCCAGCACGAACCGCTCGACTCCGATGTCCGCGGCCGTGTCGGCGAGGGCGACGAGACGCTCGGGCCGGTGGTCGAAGTACACGGCCTCCCAGCTGTTCAGGGTCAGCGGGCGCGGCGTCACCGGGTGCGAGGGGCGGGCCCTGAGCAGCGTGTGGAATCGGTCGGCGAGCCCGTCGAGTCCGGCGCCGGACCAGCTGAACCAGCACACGGGCGTGGTGTACGTCTCCCCCGGCGCCAGCCGTATCTCGCCGGGCGAGAGCAGTTCCCCGCCGCCGAGCACGGACGCGTGCACCCCGGCGCCCTCGGGCAACTGCTCGGCCAGCCAGCGCTGGTTGCCGCTCCAGCCGATGTGGACGCCCCACACCTCCCCACCGCGGAAGCCGAAGCCCGGCACCCCGACCGTCAGGAGGTACGGGGCGTCCTGTCCGGTCCTCCCCCGGCGCTGCTCACGGACGTGGCTGCCGTGGCCGAGCGGCCTGCGCTGCGGGGACCGTTCGCGGCACCACCTGCCCGTGAAGTCGAGGATCTCGGCGGCCCTGCGCGGCAGCGGCAGCAGGGTGGTGACAGCGCTGAGGTCGTACGGGGTGGGGTCGGCGTCCGGGCGCCGGGCGACCGTGGTCCGCACCGCCAGCACGCCGGAAGGGGCCAGACAGTAGACGAGGGTCAGATCGAGGCCTGCGCTGTCGTCCGCGAGCCGCAGGACCAGTTCGCCTCCGGTCTCCTGCGCACCCACGAGGCGGGGCCTGGGAGCGGTGGCGGCGCCCGCCAGATGCCCCTGGTGCGCCGGGGTGCCCGACCAGCCGTCGGCCTCGGTCGGCCAGACGGTGAACTGCCTTGGATCGTCCGGGGAGTTGTGGAGCGCGGCGCCGTCGGCGGTGAGCGCGAGCGCTGCGCACTCCTCGTCCGTGAGGTGCCCCAGATCCTCACCCCAGTGCAGGATCCGGGGCAGTGGTGCGCAGAGTTCGACGACCAGTCCGACGCCGGCTGAGCGCAGCTGCACGGTCCTGGGGGCGGTGCGGGTCATTCGGGGGCGTCCTCTCCGCTGTCCCGGGCCGTCCCGGGAAGGTCATCGGTGCCCCGCCCCCGGCCCGGGTACGCGTCCGCGAGGCGTCCGGTGTCCCGGACCGCGTCGGCGCGGCCCGGGACACCGGTGGACCACCGGCCCCGCCCCCTTGTCGGCCCTGGTACTTCTCAGCCCTGGTACTGGGCGAGGATCTTGCTGAACTGCCACGCGTCCTGGGTGACGCCCGAGCACGTGTCGTCGTTGGGGTAGCTGCCGGGGCAGGGACGGTCGCGGTTGACCGACCAGAAGGTCAGCCGGGCCAGGTGGTGCTGCGACGCGTAGTCGGTGATCGCCTGGAAGTCAGCTGTGGTCACGGTCTCGTTGTTGTCCGTGATGCCGTTCATGGACGAGATCCCGCTGTGCCGGTAGGCCTCGTCGTCGGTGTACCCGTAGGCGCTCCTGACCGAGTCCTTCAGCCCGTCGGCGGCCTGCTCGGTCAGGTCGGCCATGTTCTTTCCGGCCCCACCGAAGTCGAACGGCATGATCGTCCAGCCGTCCACCGTGAGCCCGGAGCCGGCCGCGCGCCGGATCATGCTGTCGTCGGGGCCGCTCTGGTCACTCGGGAACGTGACATAGGTGACCAGGCCCGGGTTGCCGGCCTTCACCTTCTTGAGCGCGTCGACGGTCTTCTGCTGGGTGTCCGGGCTGTTGTAGGCGTCGCCCTCGATGTCGATGTCGATCGCCTTGAGGCCGTACGCGTCGATCACCTTCTGGTACGCCCCGGCGAGAGCGTCCGCGTCCGCGCAGGACTCCTCCAGCTTGTTGCCGCTGGCGCCGCCGAACGACGGCACCACATCGCCGCCGCCCTGCCGTACGGCGTCCACGGTCTTCTGGTCGACGTCGCCGGTGAGCGGCCGGGAGCCGTCCCACTTGGGGTCGCAGCCGCCGTCACTGAGCACGAACGCGAGGGTGAACCAGCGCACTCCGGTGGCCTGCTGAACCTCGGTGGGGTCCGGCGGGTTGCCCCATCCGTTGTAGAGGTAGGGCGCCACGGCCTGCGGCGCGGCCGCCGGAGCGGGGGCCGCCTGCGCGCTGAACGCGGTGCCCGCGGCGACAGCCGCCACCACGACGGCAATGGAGAGCGGACGGATACGACGGCTCAGCGGCCTGCCGCCGTGCCGGGAGAGGTGGCCCATGGGGGAGCCTTCCTGATATGTGGGGGGGGGAAGGGGTCGCAGCGAGGGGCCTGCCGGACGCGTACCTCCCGGCAGCAGAGACCCTCGCATTGGTCCAGACTTATTTCACGCCCTGAGTCAACCCGTGAAGAATGCCTGCGTCAACCACCTTGAACGGAGCGGGAGATGGACCTGCGAGCAGCCGCCGTCCGGACGTTCCCGCAGTGCGGGAGCGCCCAGAGGATCGACCACGGAACACACCTGCGCTAGATTCGAAACAAGACAACTTTTGATCAATTGAGGCCACGCGTCTGCTAGTTGTATGGTGAACAACGATCGGGCGTGGGCGCATACGCTCCAGCGCACCGTCAGGCATTCCGCACTTGGAGGCTGATCATGACCATCGCCCCACAACAACGGTTGGTTCAGCAGCTTCCAGCAGCACCTTTCTACTGCCCGGTGCCTCCAGGCAAACACCCGGCGGCGGCCTCGCTCAATGAGGCGACCGTACGCTGGATGCTGCAGCAGGACCTCGACACCGACGAACACCAGCGGCGCCGTCTCACCCTCTGCGACTTCGGCGGACTGACAGCGTCGACCATGCCGTACGGCCGGATCGCGCCACTCACCCTGATGGCCAGGCTGCACGCCGTGCTGTTCTCGCTGGACGACGGACTGTGCGACGAGTCCTACGCGACCGCCGGGCTCCTCGCCCAGGAGACCGGTCGCATCATGCGCGCCATCGAGGCCCCGCACGCCGCGCCCGCCCCCGGCGAGTCGGCGCGCACCGCAGCGCTGCGGTCCATCCGGCTCGACCTCGCCCTGCACGCGACACCCGTCCAGCTGCGCCGCTGGACCGAGGCCATGCGGGTCTACACCTCCGGACTCGTATGGGAGGCGTCCTGGCGCACCAGCCCCGGCCTCCCCTCGCTCGACGACTACGTCACCCTCTGGATGCGGGCCATAGGAATGGCCCCGTCCACCACGATGATCGAAATCACCGCCGGGCTGACCCTCACCGACGACGAACTCGACGACCCGCGGATACGCGCGCTCACCGAGATCGCCTGGACGCTGGTCAGCTGGGACAACGACCTCTACTCCCGGAACAAGGAGATCCTGCGGGCCGACGACGATCTGAACCTGATCGACGTCCTGGCCCAGGAGTACGGCATCGACGCGCTCCAGGCCCAGCAGGAAGCCGTGATCATGCGCGACCGCGTGATGGTGCTCTTCATGCGGCTGCGCGAGCGGGCGCTGCGCGAGGCAGGCCCGCAACTGCGGCAGTACGTGGACGGGCTGGGCCAGTTCGTCCGGGGCCACCTGGACTGGGCATCGGTCTGCCCCCGGTACACCGTGCCGGGCGCCCCCTCCACCGGGCCGGACGGCTGGTGGAAGCGGCTCCCGGCCGTGGTGGACCAGGACCCGCTTCCGCTGGCCTCCATCTCCTGGTGGTGGGACCAGGCGGACGGCGCTCAGTAGCCGCGCCACCAACTCGTCAGCGACCGCCACAGCCGCTTCGGCGCCGAACCACGTTGCGCGGGTACCGCTGCGGCGGGCGCCGCCTGTCCCGGCACCGCGTGCCCGGAAGGCGCCTGAGGGGGCGGAGCGTACGCGGGGGGCGCGGGCTGGGGCGCGGGCGGCGCTGCCGGCGCGTGCGAGGTGACCTCCCAGTCGGTGCGCGGCGGAGGCATCGCAGCGGGGGACGGTGCCACCATGATGTCCTGCGGCGGGCGCGGCGCGAACGTCACGGGCAGCCGGTCCAGGTGACGGGACATCAGGGACCCGGTCCAGCTCAGTTCGTGCTCCGCGATGGCCAGCTCGACATCGGGCAGCCGCATCAGCAGCGCGTCGACGCCGACATCGGCGATGGCCCGTCCGATGTCCTGCCCGGGGCACTCGTGCGCGCCGCCGCTGAAGGCGAGGTGGGCCCGGTTGCCCTGCATGGACGCGTTCGGATCGGGGCGGACGACCGGGTCGATGTTGGCCGCGGCGATCCCGACGACCAGGGCGTCACCCGACCTGATCTGCTGTCCTCCCAGCTCCGTGTCACCGACAGCCCAGCGGCCGAAGATCGTGGTGAACGGCGGTTCGTCCCACAGGGTCTGCTCGACCGCCTCCGGAACCGTCATATGGCCGCCGCTGAGCTGGGCCCTGAAGCGCGGGTCGGTGAGCACCATGCGCAGCACGTTGGCGATCAGGTTCGCGGTGGTCTCGTAGGCGGCGATGAGTACGAGCCGCAGGTGCTGGCCCACCTCGTCGTCGGTGAGCCCTGCGGGGTGCGCGATGAGGCGGCTCGCGAAGTCCTCCTTGGGCGCGGATCTGCGCTGCGCCACCAGGCGGTTGAGCGCGGCCATCACATAGGCGTTGCTCACGATGGCGGTCTCGGTGCCCTTGATCATGTCGCGGGCGGCCTGGACGAGCCGTTCGCTGTACTCCTCGGGCATGCCCAGGATCTGGCACATGACCATCATCGGCAGATGCTCGGCGAACCTGCCGACGAGGTCGGCCTTGCCGTCCTGGCAGAAGTCGTTGACCAGCCGGTTGCTGTAGCGGTTGATGAAGCGTCGGGTGCTGCGGGTGTCGATGTGCGACATCGCGTCGGTCACGGCGCCCCGCAGCCGCTCGTGCTCGGCGCCGTCGGCGAAGACACAGAGCGGCTGCCAGGTGAAGACCGGCGCCAGCGGGTGGTCGGGGCGCACCGTACCGTCCTGCAGGGACCGCCAGCGGCGCGAGTCGCGCGAGAAGAGCGAGGGCGTACGGGTCATGTACAGGTTCTCGCTGTGGCCGAGGACCAGCCAGGCGGGGGCGTCGCCGTGCAGCAGTACGGGCGCCACCGGGCCGTGTTCCGCGCGCAGCTTCTCGTAGAGGCCCATCGGGTCCTGCTCGGCCTCGGTCCCGTACAGCCGGCGCAGCCCGCCGGGTCCGAGCCCGTGGGCCGGGCACTGCGGGGGCGGGACTGCCGCGCCGGTGCCGGGCTGATGGTCGAAGGGGGTTGTCACGGTCACTCCAATACGTACGGACGGGGGACGGCCTGGGCTTGCGGGGTCACAGGCCGGACGGCTGCTGGGCGCGTCGCATGGCGAGGGCGTGCAGATAGCGCATGAGGGCCATCAGGGTGTCGCGGCTGGAGGCGCGCTGCCGCGCGTCACAGTCCACGATCGGCACCTCGTCGGGCAGGTCCAGCGCGGCCCGCAGCGCCTCCAGGCGGTGCCGGGGCGCGTCGGGGAAGGTGTTGATGGCGACGATGAAGGGGACGCCGCGCTCCTCCAGCCTGCCGATCACGTCGAAACTGACTTCGAGGCGGCGGGTGTCGACGAGTACGACGGCGCCGAGCGCGCCCTCGAAGAGGCCGTTCCACAGGAACCAGAAGCGCTCCTGGCCGGGCGTGCCGAAGAGGTAGAGCACGAGTTGTTCACTGATGCTGATCCGGCCGAAGTCCATCGCCACGGTGGTGGCGGTCTTGCTCTCCACACCGGAGTTGTCGTCGACTCCGACCCCGGCCTGGGTCATCGTCTCCTCGGTGGTCAGCGGGCGGATCTCGCTCACCGAACGCACCATCGTCGTCTTGCCGACCCCGAAACCGCCCACGATCACGATCTTGACCGCGGCCGTGGCCGTGTCGGGCAGTACGTCTTCCCTCCTGGGGCCTGCGATCGTGTCAGAGCTTCTGGAGTCCATGCATCACCGCTTCGAGAAGGGCCCTGTCCGGCAGCGCGGCGCGGACGATGGGCGCGCGCGACTCGACCAGTTCGGCCGCGAGGAGATCGGTCAGCAGCGCGGTCACCACGCTGAACGGCAGGCGCAGATAGGCGGAGATCTCGGCCACGGACAACGGCGACTTGCACAGTCGCACGATCGCGGCCTGTTCCGGCTGGACGGTCGGGGAGGGCTCGGCCCTGGACACCACGATGGTGACCAGGTCGAGCTCCGCCCGCTCGGCCCCGTCGGGTCCGCCGGTGATCACGTAGAGCCGTTCCGGGTCCCCCGAATCCCGGTCGGCCTTCCGGCGTTCTCTGCGGGGCGGCGAGGTCATCCGGCCTTCCCGTCGTGCCGCGGCGGGCTGGCCAGATGGGCGCCGATGCGGACGACCATGTCGCGCATCTGCGCTCCTACCAGGCCGGCTTCGACCCGTTCGTCGGTGAGGACTGCGAGGTAGGAGCCGGTGCCCGCGGCCATCAGATAGAAGAAGCCGCCGGTGATCTCGATGACGACGAGCCGCATTCTGCCGTCGCTCCCCGGGATCTCGGTGGCGACGGCGGCGGCCAGGCTCTGGAGCCCGGCGCAGGCCGCAGCGAGGCGGTCGGCGCCGTCCGGGTCTCCGCCGTGCCGGGCGATCCGCAGTCCGTCGGCGGAGAGCACCACGATCTGCTGGATACCGGGGACACCGTCGGCCAGCTCCTTGAGCATCCAGTCCATGCTGCCAAGTTGCTGAATCACGCCAGGTCCCCCTTGTCCCGCGTGTCGCCGGACTCTCCGACGGCCGACGGCTCCTGCGGCACTCCGTTGGCCGCCTTGGTGAAGGCCTCCAGCCAGATTCCCGGCTGGGGCTCCTCCTTCTCCGGTTGCTGCGTCTCATCGGATGCCCGTGGGATGTACGGGTCGGGCTCCGGCGCCGGGGCCGGTACCAGCGGCGCCGCTTCCTCGGAGCCGAAGGACGAACGGAGGCGACTGCGGCGCTGCGGCAGGCCGTTCGGAGTCCACTCCGTCACCACAGGTACGTCGTCCTCCATCGACAGCGCGGCCGGGGCTGGCCGCTTCGGTGCCGGGGCCTTGCGCGGCGCCCTGGAGGGGACACGGTCGGCGAACGCGCCGATGTCGGTGTCCGCTCCGGTACGGGGCTGTCCGGCGGCTCCGATTCCGTGCGCGATCCCGGGGGCGGGCCCCGTAGTGATCATCTCGCGGGGCACGATCAGCACCGCCCGGACGCCGCCGTAGGCCGACTGCCGCAGTGCGACCTTGAGGTTGTACATCTGGCTGAGCCGTCCGACGACTGCCATCCCCAGCCGGGGCGACTCGCCCAGGTGGTTCAGGTCGGCACCCGCCTGTGCCTTGATCAGCATGCCTTCGGCCCGCTTGCGGGCCTCCTCGCTGAGGCTGACGCCGCCGTCCTCGATCTCGATGGCGATCCCGGTCTGCACCTCGACCGCGGTGACGTGGACGCGGGTCTGCGGCGGTGAGTACCGGGTCGCGTTGTCGAGGAGTTCCGCGACGGCGTGGATCAGCGGCTCGACGGCGGGGCCCACGATGGCGACCTTGGCGATGGAGTGCAGATCGACCCGCGGGTACTCCAGGATGCGGGACATCGCGCCGCGCAGCACGCTGAACAGCGGTACGGGCTTGGGCCACTGGCGTCCCGGCCGGGCACCGCCGAGTACGGAGATGCTGTCGGCGAGACGCCCGATGAGCGCGTTGCCGTGGTCGAGGCGGAGCAGATCGTCGAAGACCTCCGGCTGACGGCCGTGGTCCTCCTCCATCTCCCGGAGCTCCGCGGCCTGCTGGTGGACGATGGCCTGGACGCGGCGGGCGATTCCGACGAACGCGAACTGCGCGCCCTCGCGCTGCGACTCCTCGTCGTCGACGATCTTCAGCAGCGCCGCGAGGATCTCGCGCTGCGCGGAAGGCAGGTCGCGGTACATCTCGTTGTCGTCCACGAGGATCCGCATGACCTCCAGCGGCGACTCACCGTGCTTGAGCCGGTGGATGGCCGCTGGCATCAGCTCCTTGGCGAGCCGCACGGTCTCCGCGTCGTGTGCGGCCAGGCGCTGTTCCAGGAATGCCAGCCGCTCCCCGTAGGCCCGGTGGAGCGTGCGGGTCCCTGACGCGCGGCGGACGAGTGCGGTGACGAGTACGGCGATGACGACGGTGGCCAGAGAGCCGGCCCAGACAACGGGTATCCGGGCGGCCCGGTCCACCGCGACCGCGCCGACGGCCGTGGCTGCCGACGTCGTGATGACGGAGAGCAGCAGCGCACGAACCAGTGGCGCTGTCCGCTCGGTTGGAGGCGCCTCAACGCGAACCATGTGATCCCTCTGGCAGTTGACGGTGGGGAGAATCGAACTATCAAGACATGTGGGAACAAGGGCATGAATACATGTCATCTCAACTCACAATGAGCGAGCGTAGCCGGATCACATCACCGCGGCGGCATATTCCGCCAACCCCGTGCGGTGGCCACTCCAGAGGAATAGACTCGCCGGTTTTACACAGTCAGCTCCCGTTCACACACGTGGAGTGACCGAACGTATGTCCCAACTACCCCCCAAAGAGGGCAGGTTGGCCTCAGCGCAGGTGCAGGGCGTTCCTGGCCCGGTCGGCCAGCCCGTCGGCGCCGCAGGACTCGGCGAGAGCGAGCCCCCGTACGAGGTCGGGCTCGGAACGGGCGGCGATACCGAACTCGACCCGGGCCTGGGCGTGTTCGTACGCGCATGGCGACGCTTCGAGATAGGCGACGGCCCCACCGAGCAGCTCCACCGCCCGGCCGCCCGTCTCGACGACCGCCGCGATACGCAGCGATTCGCCGATAGCCGTATCCGTCCCGTACCGCTCGGCGCGGTCGCGGACATAGGTCACCAGCTGGGCCGCGCGGGCCGGGTCCTCGGTGGCGAGTGCGCGCACCAGATCACCCGCCCAGGGCGCCATGACGCTGTTGTGCCGGCCGCGGACGCGCAACGCCTCTCCCGCGGCCTCCAGTTCGGCGACGGCCTCCTTCGTGCGGCCGCAGGCCAGCAGCAGCCGGCCGCGCACGGACGGCGCGTCGGGAATGACGATGGCGGAGGGGTAGGGCGGCGCGAAACCGTAGCGTTCCGCGGCCTCGGCCGCCTCCGGCACATGGCCGCGCGCCAGCAGCGTGTCGATGAGCATGCAGGCGGCGTCCCAGTTCATCGGGAGGCCGTTGCCGACCCGCTCAGCGAGGCGCAGACTCTCGCGGAGATAGGTCTCCGCCTCGGCCAGGCGTCCGCGCCTGCGCTGCAGATAGCCGACGAGGGCGTTGGCGAAGGAGAGGTGGCCGCCGCTCCAGCCGGACACCTCGAAGGAGCGGAGCGCCTCGATGAAGAGGCTCTCGGCCCGGTCGAGCCGGTCGGCGAAGGCGTACGAGAGGCCGAGCAGCGCGGCAGGCTCGAACCCCCAGGAGGTACTGGTCCAGCCGATGCCCGGTGGCAGCCGGCCGTTGACCAGGGCCCGGTCACAGATCTCGACGATCTCCTCCGCGCTCTCACCGCGGGCCGTACCGTCGAACGCGCGCAGTATGAGCAGGATCCGCTCGGAGTTGTCCTGGCCGCCCAGGCTGTCGGTCATCGCGGCGAGCCGGCGGGAGCGTTCGGGCCCGTCGTCCTCGACCACCTGGACTCCCTCCCAGAGGAAGTGCGCGGTCTGGAGCCGTCGCCTGGCGGGGCCGGCCTCGGTCACCTCCGCCTCGGCTGCCACCGCCTCGGCCGCCTCGCGGGTCTGGTTGTTGTGGGTGAGCGCCTGGGCGAGCCGGAAGACGGCGTCCACCCGCAGGGCGCCGTCGAGGCCCGGCAGGGCGAGTGCGGCCCGCAGATGGCCGACCGTGGTGGCCGGCGATGTCAGCAGCGTGGCGCAGCCCAGTTCGTACAGGACGCTGGCGCGCACGGTCGGCAGCGGCGGTTCGGCCAGCGCCCGCTCGAGGCAGCGCCGGGCCGCGTCCGGCGCGCCCACCGCGAGGTGTTCGGCCGCGGCCTCCCGCAGCTGGGCGACCAGCTCGGGGTCGTCGTCGGGGTGGACCTGCAGCAGATGCGGCGCGGCGGCCGCCGCGCCCCGGCCCGCCATCGTGACCGCCCAGGCCGCCTGGCCGTGCATCGCGGTACGGGTGGCCGAAGGGACAGCACGGTAGACGGCGCCCGCGATCAGCGGATGGACGAACTCCATCGGGTCAGTGCCGGTCAGGATGCGGGCCGCCCTCAGCCGCTCGGCGCAGTCCATGGCCTCGGCCTCGCTCATGCCCGCCAGCCGCGCGGCCAGGTTGAGTGAGATACCCGTACCGAGGATCCCCGCCGCCCAGGCGAAGCGGGTAGCGGCGGTGCCCAGTTCCTCAAGGCGGGCGATCAGCCCCGAACCGCGGGCCGACGCGCCCAGCGCCCGCAGGGCGCCCGCCGAGTCCTCCACCGGGTCGAGCGCGTCGTCGCGCACTCTGGCCAGCAGCTCCACGGTCTCGTAGGCGTTGCCGCCGGTCACCGCCCAGACCTCGCGGCAGAACGGGTCGTCGGCGTGCTCCCCGAGCGCGCTGCGGGACAGCTGGGCGATGGCATCGGGGGTGAGCGCACGCAGCAGTACGTGCTTCTCGGCCGCGGCCTCCAGGGTGCGCAGATACTCGGCGGCGTCCCCGACCGCCTCACCCGTGCGGTAGGCGATCACCAGAAGCACCGGGGGCCCGCCGTCGCGCCGGGAGAACGAGGCCAGCCAGGCGAGCGTCTCCAGGTCGCACCAGTGCGCGTCGTCCACGATGAACACCAGCGGGCGGAACAGTTCGGCCAGCCGCACGGCCACCGCGTCCAGGCCGTCCCGGACACCCTGCGGGTCGGCCTGCTGGGCGCTGGGCGGGGCGACTCCCAGCGCGGGCCCGACGATGTCGTACCGGTCACCGAGCAGGTCGCGGGCGTCACCGATCCCGGGCATCGTCAGTGCGGGCTGCAGGAGTTGGCGTACGACATGGAAGGGGACGGATGTGAGTGTCTCGCCACCGCGGGCCGACCACACCGTGCAGCGCCCGGCCGCCTGCGTGCTGACGGTTTCGAGCAGCGCCGTCTTGCCCAGGCCGGCCTCGCCGCTGTAGATGAGGAGGCCACCGGCGGACTCCCCCGCGCACAGCGCCTCGACGGCGTGCGCACCGGCCGCGAGCTCGTTCTCCCGCTCCAGCAGCGGCACGGCCACCGGGCTTTCCTTCCGGGACCCCATCGTTCCTCCCCTGCCTGCAAACGGATTTCGAGAATATCCCGGCAGGCCGGCGCTGCGGGGCGGTCCGGAAGGACCTCTTCACGAGTGAGCAGAAGTCCCCATGCCCTGGCAGAGATGGCAGTAATCTTCCGAACGCCCCCTGCCTTGCCGGATCAGCCGGGCGGAGCGGCCCCCCGGAGCCCGCGCGGAGCACTCTCGCCGGGTGCTGGGAGTTCTCCCCTGTCGGTGCCCTGTCACCCCGGCGCCTACGATGCGTTGTTACTGTCCGCCGGGGCCGGTCCGCCGGCCACCGCGGCGGTGTCGACGAACACGGAATCAATGATCACGGGGAAGACTGCATGAAGATCGACTGGGACCGGCGTACCTGCGCACGGCGCGGGCATGTGACCTACGCCCCTCAGGAACCGGAGCTGGCGGCGCGCCTGCGCGCCGAGACCGGGTTCGGGGAGGCCTGGCGCTGCCTTCGCTGCGGCGACTTCGCCCTCGGGGACCCGCACGCGGCGGGTCCCGCGCGGGATGCGCCGCTGGTGCCGCGCGGCAAGGTACTGCGCGACCTGTTCATCCTGCGCTTCCTCGCCGTGGAGCGTGCGGTGCGCGGCGTGTTCATCGTGCTGGTGGCGGTGGCCGTATGGAAGTTCAGCAACAGCCAGGACGCGGTGCGCCGGCTCTTCGACGAGAATCTGGACGTCCTGCGTCCGGTGTTCCGCCACTTCCACTACGACCTCGACCACTCGCCGGTGGTCGGCACCATCCAGAAGACCTTCGGCTACAAACACTCGACGCTGGTGCTGGTGGCCGCGCTGCTGGTCGTCTACGCGCTGATCGAGATCATCGAGGGCGTCGGACTGTGGCGCGCGAAGCGCTGGGCCGAGTACCTGACCGTCGTCGCCACAGCCGTGTTCCTGCCCCTCGAGGTCTACGAGCTCACCGAGAAGGTCAGCTGGCTGAAGATCGCCACCCTGGCGATCAACATTCTCGCGGTGCTCTACATCCTGCTCGGCAAACGCCTGTTCGGCCTGCGGGGCGGTCACGCAGCCTTCGAGGCCGAACGGCAGAGTGCCTCGCTGCTGGAAGTGGAGACGACGGCCGGGGTGACCGCCGCTACCGGTTGACCGGTCCGGGGACCTGGTTCCACACGGCGAGGGCTGGCCGGCCGTGTTCGGTGCCGATCCGGCTCACCGACGCGGTGTCCAGACGGAAGAGCGCTCCGCCGGAGGCCGGCAGCCCGAGGCGGCGCGCGGTCAGCACCCGCAGGAAGTGCGCGTGCCCGACCAGGACGACGTCCCCGCCCTCGCCGTCGAGGTCGGCGTCGCGCAGCGCCACGTCGACCCGGCTGAGCAGGCGGTCGGCCCGCTCACCGACCTGCTGCGGGGTCTCACCGGGGTGCTCGGGCGGGCCCTCGGCCACTCCGTCGGTCCACAGGTCCCAGTCGGGCCGGTCCCGGTGGATCTCCACACTGGTGATGCCCTCATACGCCCCGTAGTCCCATTCGTGCAGGTCGGCGTCCGTGTGGGAGGGACTCAGCCCGGCGAGCTCGGCGGTCCGCACAGCACGTGACAGAGTGCTGGTCAGCGTGACCGCGATGCGCCGCTCGGCCAGCAGCGGGGCGACGGCCCGAGCCTGCTCCTCACCGAACGCCGTCAGCGGCAGATCCGTCCAGCTGGTGTGTTTCCCGCTGCGGCTCCAGCTGGTCTCACCGTGCCGTACGAGAATCAGCTCTCCCATGACCGCCCTGCCTTCTCGCGTCCACCGCCTCGACGGCTTCTTCGGTCTCGCTGTTGATATCGCTCTTGTCCGCCGGCGACCCGACGCCGGTGTTGATGTTGTACAAAGGCTTCAGCCCGTCACGACCAGCGAAGATTCCCGCGGAGGCAACCCACGGGGTGTGATTCCCGGCGCACTGCCTCCGGGCGCACCGCACCTCAAGCGCAGCGCACCTGCCGCGGGCCCGCATCCCGGGTCAGGGCTCCAGCGGCCGTCCGATGCGCAGGTTCCACCGTCCGGCCCTGCCGCTCAGCTCGGTCAGGGTCAGCGGCGCCGCGTCCAGCCGCCAGAACGCCTCGTCGGGCAGGGCCAGCGCGTGCAGTACGGCCGCCCGCACGACGGCGGGGCCGGCGACCGCGGCCACCCGGCCGCCGCTGCCCGCCAGCCTCTCCAGCCAGCCGCCGGCCCGCTCGCGCAGCCCGCGCAGAGACTCACCGCCGTGCGGTGAGGCCGCGGGGTCCGCCAGCCATTCGGCCACCGCTTCCGGTTCCCGCTCGGCCAGCTCCGCCAGAGTCCTCCCTCGCCAGCGGCCCAAGTCCCAGCCTCTCAGGGCAGGTTCGGGCCGGGCCCGCAGACCGAGCGCGGCAGCTGTCTCACGGCACCGGGCGTCGGGGGCGGCCAGTTGGCGGTCGGCACCCGGCACGGCGTCCGCGGCGAGCGCCGCACGGCGGGCGCCCGACTCGTCCAGCGGCCCCTCGTCGTCGAAGCGGACCTCGCGCAGCGCGGTGCTGCGGGCGGGTGAGATCAACATCACTCGTACCGTCATCGCCGGTCCCTCCTGCTGTCCTGTGCCTCGGCGGGGCAAGCACATCACGGGGGTCGCGGGCAGCGGGCAAGGGGTGTGACGGACCGTCCGGCCGACCGGCACCGTAGCGGAGCCCGCCCGCCAGGCGGTACGGTCACGTGAACATGACGAAGGTGTGATGGAAGTCCGGTGGGAATCCGGCACGGTCGCGCCACTGTGAACCCGCTCCGCGGGAAGTCAGACCCAGGACCTTCGTCTCAGGTACCACGATCGGGACGCGTGTTCCCCAGGAGGTTCTGCCATGGCAAGCTCCCTTGCCCCCACCCCCAGCACTCCCGCCACTCCGGCGATCGCCCCCATCTCCCTCAAGGCCATCGCCCCCTGGGCGGTCTTCTTCGGGATCCTCATGCTCATCCTGCTGTACTTCGTCGGTGCCGAGCAGGGTGCCACTTCGCTCGTCTCGGGCACGGATGTGCACGAGTGGGTCCATGACGGGCGTCATCTCCTCGGCTTCCCCTGCCACTGATCACTGACGTCCAGGGGGACCTCTCTCATGAACTCCATATCCGTACGCGCCCTGCTCGTCCGCGGCATGCTGGCCGGTCTCGTGGCCGGCCTGCTGGCCCTGGTCGTCGCCTACCTGCTCGGTGAACCGCGGGTGGACTCGGCCATCGCCTTCGAGGACGCGCACAGCCACGAGCACGAGATGGAGGTGGTCAGCCGCTCGCTCCAGTCGACAGCCGGTCTGGCCACCGGTGTGCTCGTCTTCGGGATCGCGGTCGGCGGCATCGCCGCTCTCGCGTTCTGCTTCGCGCTCGGGCGTATCGGCCGGTTCGGCCCGCGAGCGACCGCCGCGCTGGTCTCGGTCAGCGCGCTGATCGCGGTGTACGTCGTGCCGTTCCTCAAGTACCCGGCCAACCCGCCGTCCGTGGGCGATCCGGACACGATCGGCAAGCGCACCACCCTGTACTTCCTCATGATGGTCCTCAGCGTGCTGCTCGCCGTCGCCGCGGTGATCCTCGGCAAACGGCTCGCGCCCCGGCTGGGCAACTGGAACGCGACCATCTCGGCGGGAGCCGCGTTCCTCGTGGTGGTCGGTCTCGCCTACGCGTTCCTGCCTGCCGTCAACGAGGTCCCGAAGGACTTCCCTGCCACACTGCTCTGGCAGTTCCGGCTCTCGGCGCTCGCCATCCAGCTCACGCTGTGGACCGCGTTCGGGCTGTTCTTCGGTCACCTCGCCGAGCGCCACCTGCTGCCGCGGACGGCTCCGGCACGTGAGACGACCGGCACGGCGGCACGCACCACCGCACCGGCCGGCCGGGCGTGAAGTGACGGTTCACGGCAGCTGATCACCGGAGCGGGCCGTTTCTCCTCTCCGGCACCGCAGACCCAGAATCCCGCCCGGATCACATCCGGGCGGGATCTGGTCCGTCCGGACCTCTTCCGGGCGGAATCCGCCCGCCGCCGCGGACCACGGCTTGGGCAACTGCTTGCCACTCATTGGCCGCCTGTTCACCGATACGCTCCTCTGCTCCTCACCGGCCTCCCGCGAGAGTTCCGGAGGGTCCTGAACAAGGACCGATCCGAGCTCGAGAAGGGGACGTTCATGGCCGAGTTGACGCGACGCAGACTCCTTGGCTCAGCGGCGGCTGCCGGTGGCGCGGCGGCGCTGTCGCTGCTGCCGCCCAGTGTGCAGAAGGCGGTCGCGGCCGGTCCGCCGCGCCACGGATCGCTGCGCGACATCGAACACGTCGTCATGCTGATGCAGGAGAACCGCTCGTTCGACCACTACTTCGGCACGCTGTCCGGTGTGCGCGGCTTCAGCGATCCGCACGCGCAGAAGCTGGACAACGGAAGGCCTGTCTTCTACCAGCCGGACGCGGTGAACCCGAAGGGCTACCTGCTGCCGTTCCATCTGGACACGCACACGTCGAGCGCCCAGGCCATCCCGTCCACCAGTCACGCCTGGTCCGTCCAGCACGAGGCGTGGAACGGCGGCCGGATGGACCAGTGGCTCCCCGCCCACCGCAAGGCCGACGGGCTCAACGGCCCCTATGTCATGGGCTATTACACCCGTGAGGACATCCCCTTCCAGTTCGCGCTGGCGGAGACCTTCACCATCTGCGACAACTACTTCTGCTCGGTGCTCGGGCCCACCTGGCCGAACCGGCTGTACTGGATGACGGGCACAATCGACCCGAACGGCACCCAGGGCGGCCCGATCCTCAACAACACGGCCCCCACGCCGTACCGCTGGATGACCTACGCCGAGCGGCTCCAGGCGGCGGGCGTCAGCTGGAAGGTCTACCAGCAGGACGACGACTACGGCTGCAACATGCTGGAGAACTTCGAGGCCTTCAAGAACGCCAGGCCCGGTGACGAGCTGTACGAGCGCGGGGTACGCCCCCAGCCGGAGGGCACGTTCGAGGACGACGCCCGCAACGACCGGCTGCCGGCCGTCTCATGGATCATGCCGACGAGCTATCAGTCCGAGCACCCGGACTATCTTCCGGCGGCGGGCGCCGACTTCGTGGCCCAGAAGATCGAGGCCATCGCGTCCAATCCGAAGGTATGGGCGAAGACGGCCTTCATTCTCAACTACGACGAGAACGACGGCCTGTTCGACCATGTGGCGCCCTCCACCCCGAAAGCGGGCACGACGGACGAGTTCGTCCAGGGTCTGCCGATCGGCGGCGGTTTCCGGGTCCCGGCGATCATCGTGTCGCCCTGGACCGTGGGCGGCTGGGTCGCGGGCGAGCGGTTCGACCACACGTCGGCGCTGCAGTTCCTGGAGCGGTTCACGGGCGTGCGGGAACCCAACATCACCCAGTGGCGCCGCCGTACCTTCGGCGATCTGACGTCGGCGTTCCGCTTCTCCGACACCCACCACCGCCCGCCGCACCTGCCGCAGGACACGGCCGAGCAGCTGGAACAGGCGAAGGAGGAGGTGGCCACGCTGCCGAAGCCGACGCTGCCGGGGGCCGACCAGGCGTTCCCGCGGCAGGAGCGGGGGCACCGGCCGCGCACGTAGTGCCGGGGCAGGCAGGGTCCGGTGCGCTTGTGACCTGCCGGGCCCGCTGCGACGCCAGCTCGCCCCGCCGGCCGGCCACGGGCGGTCGCCTGCCCCTTCGGAGCGACGGTCCAGGAAAGCTGTACGCCGTGGCGCACGGCGCCTGGGCCGGCCCGCGGGTCAGCCGATCCCCAACAGCTTCCGCATCCGCGCGTACTTGGCCGTGAGGCGGTCCCTGGTGGGTGCGTCCAGTACGGCCAGCCGCCGCGGGTCCGCGTTGTGCGCGATGTCCGCCTCCTTGACCAGCACCGCGCTCGGAACCGCGAGGAGGCGGGCCGCGTAGGCCTCCGGGGCCTCACCCGCCCGCTTGGTCATGGCGAACACCATGTCCTTGACACTGCGCGGGAGCGGAGCGCCTTCCACCCAGTCCGCGGTGAGCACACCGTCCTCGACCGAGTCGTGCAGCCAGGCTGCGGCGATCTGGTCGTCGGTGCCGCCGCGTGCGGCGACGCCTTCCGCCACGGCTGCCAGGTGCACGGTGTACGGCTGCCCGGCCTTGTCGGTCTGCGTCGCGTGCACCCGGCGCGCGAGCGCCTCGACCTCCGACAGGCTCAGGCCGCCGGAAGGCTCCCGCGGGAAGAAGGTGTGGGCCAGGCCGTCGAGCAGATAACCGAGGCGGCGCTCGAACACCTCCTTCGGGTCCGTCCCAGCGTCCGTCTCACGCAGGGCCCTCGATGTGAGCGGGTACGCGCCCGACTCCGCGGCCGTGTCGAGGTAGGCCGGTTCGGCCCGGCTGTCCTCCCCCGCCTGTCGCGCCGCGCTGCTCCTGCCCGCCTCCAGCCGTCGCGCCTCGGCATGGGCGTATCCCTGGACGAACGCCACGACAGTCCGCCAGACGTCGAGCATCTGCCCGGTCGTGAAGCCGTATCCGTCGAGCAGCGACAGGCCGGACTCCGTCATCGCGAGGGTGCCGGGCCCGAAGGCGTCCACAGTGAGCGCCTGCCGTGCCAGCCACGGGTGGCGCAGAGTGACCTGCCGGGTGGTGTGCGCCATCGCGGTGAGGTCAGCACGCCAGTCGCCGGTACGCGGCGGCATCGCTACATCCGCGCTGACGCGGTCGACCATGAGATGGATGAGGTCCTCGCGGCTGTCGACGTATCGATACAGCGACATCGCGCCTGCCCCGACGCGCTCGGCGACCTTGCGCATGGTCACCGCGTCCAGCCCTTCGGCGTCCGCGAGAGCGATCCCTCCTGCGGCGATGACGTCGTAGGACAGTGCTGCCCGAGCGGCCTTTGCCGGCTGTCCGGCTTTCTCCCAGTTCACCATTTGCGTTTCACTCTAAGCGGTGCGTACATTGTCCGCAAGAGTACAACGTACGCACCCATGGGGCGTGGCCGCCCCGTCCCTCGTCCGCCGACACAGCCGAGGAATTCACGATGGAACCCCTGAACCCCTCCAGCCCCTCACCCACCCCGCAGTGCGACGTCCTGATCGTGGGCGCCGGACCGACCGGCCTCATGGCTGCCTGCGAACTGGCCCGCCGCGGGATCGCCGTCCGCGTCCTCGACAGCGCCCCGGGCCCCTTCACCGGATCCAGGGGCAAGGGTCTGCAGCCCCGGAGCCTGGAAGTCCTGGACAACCTGGGAGTGGCCGGCGAGCTGGTGTCCCGCGGGCGCTTCCGCCTTCCGGTGCGGTTCTACGCGCCCGACGGCAGCTCCACGGATGCCGATCTGAGCGCGGGTTCGGAACCGGACCCCGCAAGCCCTTACGCCCGCACGCTGCTCATCCCCCAGTGGCGTGTCGAGGAGACGCTCCGCCGCCACCTGGAGGGCCTCGGTGCCGCACCCGAGTGGGACCGCACCGTGACCGGCATCGTCCAGCACCCAGGGCACGCCGTTGCCGGGCTGGCCGACGGCTCGACCGTCACCGCCCGTTACGTGATCGGTGCGGACGGCGGCTCCAGTACCGTCCGGCGTCTCCTCGGCATGTCCTTCCTCGGCACCACCGACGAGGACGAGCGCATGCTCCTGGGGGACGTCCGCCTCGACGGCCTGGACCGCGACCACTGGCACATATTCCAGGGCTCCGACGGCACATCCGTCGCGCTGTGCCCGCTGCCCGCCCAGGACTCCTTCCAGATCCAGGCCCCCGTCGTCCCCGGCGACACCAGCGACCCCACGGTCGAGACCTTCCAGGGCATCGTCGACGCCCTCGTCGGCCCGGGGCGCGTCCGCCTGCACGAGGCGACGTGGCTCTCACGCTGGCGTCTGAACGTCCGCATGGTCGACCGCTACCGCGAGGACCGCGTGCTGCTCGCCGGCGACGCGGCTCACGTCCACTCCCCCGCCGGCGGACAGGGAATGAACACCGGTATCCAGGACGCGGCCAACCTCGGCTGGAAACTCGCCGCCGTCCTTCACGGGGCCCCCGACGCCCTGCTGGACACCTATCAGGCCGAGCGGCTGCCCGTCGCCGCCGCCGTCCTCGGTCTCTCCAGCCGTCTGATGGACCAGGACGCGGGAGCCCACGGTGCGGAAATGGACCAGCTGCTCCAGCTGGGCCACACCTACCGCGGCGGGCCCCTGGCCCCTGCGGCCGACCCGGCCGCCGGGGGACCACAGCCCGGTGACCGCGCCCCCGACGCGCCCTGCCACCTCCCCGACGGCAGCCCCGCCACGCTCTTCGGCCTCCGCCGCGGCGGCCACTGGACCCTGTACGGATTCGGATGCGCGCCCCGCGCCCACCCGGCCGTGCGCACCGTGGAGATCGGCGCGGACATCACCGACACCCACCACCACGCCCGGCAGGCCTACGGCGCCGACAACGGCGACATGGTCCTGGTCCGCCCCGACGGGCACATCGCCGTCCGCAGCCGCGACGCCGACGCCGTCGCCGCCTACCTCGACGAGCACCTCGGTGGAGCCCCCGTACCCGTCCACGCCTGACCGCAGCGGCCGCCTGCGCACACCGCCCGTCCGCCGCGATTCCCGGACTCCTCTACGATCAGCGGCGTGTGCGCACAAGTCATCGTCGCTGAAGACGACGAGAAACAGGCCGAGCTGGTACGCCGTTACCTCGAACGCGAGGGACACGCGGTCACGGTGGTCGGTGACGGCCTCGCTGCCCTCGACGAGGTCCGGCACAAAGCCCCCGACCTCCTGGTCCTGGACGTGATGATGCCGCGCGCCGACGGCCTGGACGTCGTGCGGGTCCTGCGTGCCGAGTCACGGGAGCTGCCGGTGCTGATGCTGACGGCCCGTACCACCGAGGACGATCTGCTGCTGGGGCTCGACCTGGGCGCCGACGACTACATGACCAAGCCGTACAGCCCACGGGAACTGATGGCACGGGTCCGCACCCTGCTCCGCCGTTCACAGCGGTCGGCGGGCACGGTGCCGGACCCCGATCCGCTCCTGTCGGTGGGCGCGTTGACCGTTGATCCGGTGCGGCACTCGGTGTCGGTCGGGGGACGGCCGGTCGACTGCACACCGGGCGAGTTCCGGGTGCTGGCCGCGATGGCCGCCGAACCGGACCGGGTCTTCACGCGGCAGCGGCTGCTTGCCGAACTGCATGGTTTCGACCGGTACATCAGCAACCGGACGGTCGACGTTCACGTCATGAACCTGCGTAAGAAGATAGAAGCGTCCCCACGGAAGCCGGCCCTGCTGCTCACCGTGTTCGGCGTCGGTTACAAACTGACCGACCCCGCGAAGGGCGCCCGCCTTGCAGCGCAGTGACGGGCGGTCGGGACCTTCCGGCCGCAGGGGACGGGCAGCACGTGCGGGGCGTACGCGGCTGCCCCTCCGCAAGAGTCTGCTCGGCCGGCTTCTCGCGGTGTCGGCGCTGGTGGCCGCCTGTTCGGTGGTGGCGACGGCCTGGCTCGCCGCACAGACCACCTCCGGCGCGATCAAGCAGGAGCAGGGTCAGAACCTCACGGCCGACACCCGCATCTACAACACCCTGCTCGGCTATGCGGCCGCGCATCCCCGCTGGGACGGAGTGGACGCGACGGTGCGCGAACTGGCCCGGCAGTCCGGCCGGCGGATCGCCCTGACCACCGAGAACCACCAGCCCGTCGCCGACTCGTCGGCCCGGTCGCGGCCGCCCGCGCTGCCGCCCCAGGTGTCGGCGGTCGTCGACCCGCTCTCCATGGACACCACACTGGCCGCGCGGAGTTCCACTTCCACAGGGACCGGCACATCGGCCGACCGGATCGACCCACGGGCCGTCGGCCCCTTCCGGCTGCCCGCGTCGGAGCGAAGTACGCTGAAGCGGGTCGCCGACGACACCGTGGACTGCCTCAACAGGCTCGGGATCGCCTCGGACGCGGTGCAGGGGCCGAGCGGCCGTCCCCGTATCCAGGCCGTGGGCAACGACCCGGACCGCACACAGGGAACCAGGTGCGGCACGGAAGCGCTGGACGTGCCCACCCCCACCGAACGGAAGGCACTCACCGCCCTCGACCACCTGGCGGACGCGTGTCTCGACCGCCGGCACCGCGCCGCGATACATCTGAGCCTGAACCTCTCCTGGAACGAGGCCGCCAAGGCCACCGAGCCTGAAGCCGCCGGGAACCCGGCTCCCGAACCGGCCGCGAGCGTGCCGTCCGCCGCGCCCACTCCTGCGGCGGAGCCGAGCGTCCGCAACAGCGACGAAGACCGGGCCATCGCGTCCTGCGTGGGCACCGCGCGCCGCGAACAGCTCAGCTCGTACGTCGCATCGCCCGCCCTGCTGTACATCGGTGATCAAGGCGGTGCCACGGTCCCGGGGTTCAACCTGTCCCCGGCCAACACCGCCCGCATCGCGGGGGTGGCCGCACTCGTCCTGGCCCTCACGGTCGGCGCGTCGGTGCTCGCCGGGGCCCGGCTGGTACGACCGCTGCACGCGCTCACCAACGCGGCGCAGCGGATGCGGGACGGCGGGAGTTCGGAACCGGTCGAGGTGACAACGGACAACGAGATCGGCCGGCTCGCGGCGACGTTCAACGACATGTCGGCGCACCGCGCCCGTCTTGAGGAGCAGCGCAAGGCGATGGTCAGCGATGTGGCGCACGAACTGCGCACGCCGCTCAGCAACATCCGCGGCTGGCTGGAGGCAGCGCAGGACGGTCTCGCCGAACCCGACCCGGCGTTCGTCTCCTCGCTCCTGGAGGAGGCGGTGCAGTTGCAGCACATCATCGACGACCTCCAGGATCTGGCGGCCGCCGACGCCGGGGCGCTGCGCCTGCACGTGGAGCCCGTGCGCGTCCAGGACCTGCTGGTCCAGGTCGCGTCAGCCCATCAGGCACGCGCGGAGGCGGCCGGGGTGACGCTGACGGTGGCCGGGGCGCAGCCCGGCACGCCCGCTCCGGTACTGGCCGCCGATCCGGTCCGGCTGCGGCAGGCGGTGGGCAACCTGGTCTCCAACGCGGTTCGTCACACACCGGATGGCGGGCAGGTCGTGCTGCGTGTGCGGGGCGGTACGACGGACCCGGCCTCCACGGAGTCGAGTCCCACGGACGTGTTGCTGGAGGTCGCCGACACCGGGGACGGCATCCCGTCCGAGTACCTCCCCTACGTCTTCGACCGTTTCTGGCGTGCGGAGAAGTCACGTAACCGCCGCACCGGCGGCAGCGGTCTGGGCCTCGCGATCGTCCGCAAACTGGCCGAGGCACACGGCGGCACCGCGACGGCGGCGAGTACGGAGGGAGAAGGCTCCGTCTTCACGCTCAGGCTGCCGCTGCGACAGCGGGGCGAGGCGACCGGCTTGGACGAGTCCGGCCCTGCGTCGCGGACCGGGCCCACTGCATCACCGCCGCCGGCGCCCTGATCCGATGACCACAGCGTCCTGACAGGTTCCTCATAACTGCTTGCCAGTCTGTCGCTGTGCCCCGGCGCCTGCTGCGGAACGCAGCCAGGAATCACCGAGCCGGGCCGGAACTGGAGCTGTTCATGTCCCCTCGCATGTCCCTGCGCACCGCTGTGCTCGCCGCCGTGGCGGTCGGTACGGTACTCGTCCCGTCGACCGCGGCCTTCGCGTCCGACAGCCCCAAGCCCGTTGCTCCCAAGGCTGAGCCGTCCGCCGCCAGCAGCGCGGCGCCGGCGAAGGCCGCACCTGCCGAGCAGCCGTCGGCGGCGCCGCGCGGAGCCGTCGCGGCGGGCGACAAGCCCACCCCGAAGGCGCGCGCGGCCGAGCCCGCCGCGAGCTCCCGGACCGCCCGCCCGGCCGCCGCGCCGCGCGGCGCCGTCGCCGCGGGTGAGCGGCCGGCCGGGAGCGGCGGCGACACCACGGCGCTGATCGGCTCGGCTGCCGGGGCCGTCCTTCTCGCCGGCGCGGGCACAGTCGTCCTGCGCCGCCGCTCGGCCGCGCAGCGCAACGGCTGACCCCTCGTCCCACAGCAGTGGCGCCGTCCGGCACCGGACGGCGCCACTGCCTGCGTCGCGTGCCATCCCCGCGCCCCTGAACACGCACGCGGCCTCTCCTCCCCCCGTACGCCCCTGACCCCGTACCCCTGACTGCCCTGGAGCCCTCATGTCCCGTACGCACCAGCCGATGTGGCGATCCGCCGCCCTGCCCGCAGCAGCCGCCTGTCTCACTCTCGCGGCGCTCACGGGCTGTTCGTCCGGGTCATCGGACTCGGCCGGCAACAAGCCCGCCGACACGGCGAGTACGGCACCGGGCCCGGCCGCCGGGAAGGGCACCGCGCAGGACACGTCCGGCACGAAGACCGACGCGAAGAACAAAACGGAGCAGGCCGCACCCCCGGCCGAGGTGTCGATCCCGTCGATCGGGGTGTCCAGTTCGCTGCTGCGCCTCGGCCTCAACGCGGACCGCACGGTCGAGGTCCCACCGGCAGACAAGGGCATGACAGCGGGCTGGTACACCGGGAGCGCCGCCCCGGGCGAGCGGGGAGCAGCCGTACTGATCGGCCACAACGACACCCGCTTCGGCAGGGCCGTCTTCCACGACCTGAGGAAGATCCACAAGGGTGCGGACATCGCCGTCCGCAACACCCTGGGCAAGACGGCCCACTTCACGGTCACCGGCACACAGAGCGTCAGCAAGAAGTCGTTCCCGACCGACAAGGTCTACGGAAAGACCACCGAGCGCGCACTGCGGCTGATCACCTGCGACGGATCATTCGACGCGCAGGGGCACCCGGTGAACAACCTGATCGTCTATGCGGCATTGCGCTGACAGAGGGGTGCTCGTCAGGTAGGGCAGCGAGCGTCTCACGGACGTTCTCCACGGGGACGACGGGGTCCTCCCGTTATGCCGTGGACTATTTGGCGAAGAGCCCCATATGAGCCTTCGAGGGGCAGGGTGCCGCGTCGGGGCTGTCTCAGCCCGGCTCCCCGCCCAATTTACTCAAGGGCGCCCCCAACCCGGCCTGTGGCTGTCCTCCGTCGGCCGGGATGTGGGCGCCGTTCACTGCCCTGGAGGCAGGAGAGAGGAGAAATGCCACAACCTGTGCGACTTCGTCGGCGTTCAACAGGCGTCCGCTCGGGTTGCGTTCGGCATACGCCGCGTACGTCTCGGGGTCACGTTGGCGCAGACGGTCCCAGCTCTTGCCCGGTAGGAGGATCGAACCAGGACTGACCGTGTTGACGCGGGTCCGGTACGGAGCGAGTTCCTGGCTCAGGGCGCCGGCGAGGTAAATCTCCGACGCCTTTGCCGCGCCGTACTGCGCAGGAAAGCGTGGCTTCCAGCCCGAGATGGAAGAGACAATCACCACTGAGCTGCCGGGACGCAGGCTGTCCAGCGCCGAACGAACCGTCCGCACGGCGTGACCGCCGTTCAGCTCCCAGGTCGTCTGCCAGTCCTCGCGAGTCGAGTCGAGGAGTCCGCCGCCACGCTTTCCGCCGATGTTGGCGACTACACCGTCCAGGCCGCCGAGTGCCAGCCCGGCATGCCGCGTGAAATCCTCGAGTTCATCCGGTGCCAGAATATCCAACGCCCCCGTAATGACCTCGGCGTTGAAGTCCTTCTGCAGTTCGGAAGAGGCACGGTCCAGGGATTGGGTATCACGGCCGCATATCGCGACGGCTGCCCCGTCCGCGGCTAGAACTCGGGCGACCGCATATCCCAGCCCCCTGCTGCCGCCCGTCACCAAAAACGTCCTGCCCTGCAGCCCGTACGTGGCTGTCGGTGTTGGCATCAGATGCTCTTCGACCCAGTCGGCTTCTTCACGTTCGCTCATGGCTCACCACTCTGCCATCCACCGACCAGCGGTGCCTCAACGCACGAGCTTGCGGATGACGATGCCCACGATGAGCGTGGTGAACAGCATTCCCGCTACGGTGAGTGACACTGCCAGCGCCGACCATCCGGCCGACTTCAGCTCGGAGGGCATTCCGGTACCGACGTTGAGCCAGAGCGCGAGCGCCATCACGAACGCCTTTCCGGCGGCGGTCACATCCGTCAAGCCGCTGCCGGGCTGACGCAAGGCTCCGGTCAGATGGAGAATGACACCCGTCAGGAAGACCCCGACCACCAGAACGCGCGCCGGGTTACGTGCACGTACGCCCCAGCCGAGGACGCCACCGAGGACACCCCGCACAACAGTGCGCCGCAGCCCAGGAAGGGCAGCTGCCTCGCGCTGGCGAGCAAGGTAGTAGAGCTCGTCCACCTCACGGTTCCGATTCCGTCTCGCCAGCGCGATCCGCACGGATTCCATTGCAACTGCGGTCACTTCGGTGAAAGAACGCTCGAGGAAGGAAAGGATCTGACCGCCGTCGCGGAAGACCTGCCCGGCGAGCTCCATGTCACCAATGCTGGAGGAATCATCGAGACTGTACCGGGAACTGCCGGTCGGGAGCCCGAGGGTACCTGTGACCGAGGACCCGTACAGGCTGATCACCGACAGCCCCTCGGATCCCGAGGCCAGTGACACCAGTGTCGTGTTGTGAAGTGAGAGTCGCGCTGTCGCCTCGGCCCCAGCGGCGCCTGCACTGTCGCAGAGTCCGAGGTTACGTACTTCTACTGGCCCTCTGACAGTGCTGTTGGCAATCGTGCTGTCCTCAGCGGGAATCACCAGTCCATTCACACGTAACGTCTCGGTGCAACGAAGTTCGTTCACTTGCAATGGCTCGTCCAGCCTGACTCGCTGCAGGGTGAGCTCCGGCGTCTCGACATCGTCGAGTTGCAGTGCGGACAGCCACAGATCGTCGAACCTGACGTCCTCACGTGCGCGCAACCCTCGGACCACTACACGCGGTCTCCCGAGACGGCCACCCGTGGACTGGCTGCGAACTGCGAGCGAGGAAACCCGGGTGTTGCTGATGCGGACCGGCCCGCGCAGGGCGTTGAGCTGGAGGAGCTCCTCCACCCGTAGGCGCTCGAGTCGGGCGGGGCCACACGAGTGCAGAGCAAGGAATTCCAACGAGGAGTCGATCACGGTGATCTCACAGCCGAGTGATGCACTGCGGATGGTCAGGCGCGCGATCCGTGAGTTCACCACGAAGAAGGCATCTGCCTCCACATGGTCCACGATCAGTTCGTCGATATGGCAGGAGCGCACAGTGAGCGTCCCGTCAATGCTCATCGAGTCGAGCGAGATCCGGTCGGCCGATACCGTGTCCAGCAGGAGGTCGGCCGTGACCTCGTCCTGGTGCAGATGCACGCTGCGGTCGTTGACGGTGCGCTGGCGACCGATTCTCGCCAGGTCCTCAAGCGTGCGGACAACTCCCACCGGCATCCCCCTGCTGTGTGTGACTGCTGCTGGCGCTTGTGATGACTGGCTCATGCCCGACGAGAATCCGCCCCCGGGGCTGCCCCGCCTCGTCCCGCCCCGATCCCCAGAGTCGCGAGCAGCGCTTGCGGGCTCAGCATGTCCGGCGAGCCGGACAGCGCGTAGGCGATCTTTTTGGCCGCTGTCGCCGGATCCGTACGGTCTGTGCGCACCACCACGTCGAACAGGTCCCGCACATCGGAGTCGAGGACGTCGTGCGCCGTCTCGTCCCAGGCCTTGAGCCTCTTCGATGTGTCCATATCGCCCCGCGCACGCGACCGGGCCTCGCACACGTCCCGCGGGACCCAGAGAAGGACCCGCAGCCACGAGACCGTGGACCGGGTGCGGTTCACCAGCGTGCGCATGTCGGCAATGTTGCCGATGTGGGCGACCGGCACCAGACCCTTCTCCTGTGGTTCTGCGAGAGAAAGGCCATCGACCGCGTAGATGTTGCCGTACCGCCGAGTCTCCACGACGATCCTGCCGCTGAGGCGCAGGGCATCCAGCTCCTCAGCGGTGACGAACCTGTACCCGGCTGACCGGCCGGACCCCTGTTTGAGCTTGGTGAGGAGTTCAAATCGCGGATCGACGGAGCGGAGCGCCGCCGTAATCGTGTCCTTCCCGGCTGCGGGGGGACCGAACAGCACGACAGCGCTCATGAGTCCGCCAGGAGCCGCTGTGCGATGGACTCGACCTGCTCGGCGAGCGGTCGCGATGCGCCGATACGATTGTCGATCACGTGATGAGATGCCACCGGTCTGAGACCGATGTCGATGGCTCCCGTGTAGGTCGGCCAGTGGGTCAATTTCCAGGTGTCGCGAGATGCGTTACGCGAAATCAACCGGTCCCGCATGGATTCCAGGTCGCTGTCGACCCACAACGTCTCGAACCGGGCCCCCATCCTGCCGCAGCGGCGAGCCACCCGGGCTGCCCACTGCGCGTCAGCGCTCTCGGCGAGGAAGGGCGCCACAGCAATTACGGACGTGCCGCACTCCAGATTTTCCCACACCGTCTTCATGAGACACGCATATTCCAGAGGTCTGGCATGCTCAAGGTAGGTGGGACTGTGGCGGTCGTCCGCGTCTCCCCCCAGCGCCCGTAACAGGGACTCGGTCATGGGGCGGCTGATGGTGTCCTTGTCGAGCACGGCCCAACCTGTCGCCGACGCCAGGAGTTTGCCGGCCTCGGATTTCCCCGATCCGGCGTACCCCGCGACGACAGCGAGGGTGATCTGACCGGCACGTAACGCAGTCGTCATGCTGTCTGCCCCCGAAGTCTCGTACAACTGAGCTCAGCTTAGAGGCCGGACAGCGCCCTGAAGCTCGAACTAGGCTTCTGTCGGGGCGGATCGGCCTGCCTGTGGCAGCACGCATCGAGCGGGGTTCGTGAGGCAGCTGTCGTTGTCGGCGTCGACTGTCCGGGCACGCCCGTCCGCCCTCGGCCGGCTCCGACGGGAACTGCTGCGCCGGATGCGCCTGGAGGTCACGGTCACATGTCTCGAAATGACCGAGCCGCAGGCGTCCATGCCGAAGCCGTACTGCTCGAGCGAGCACATCCCTCGCGGAGGCGGGACCTTGAAGTCCCCTGCGCTTTATCTTGCCTATACAAAGCAGACAAACAGGAGCAAACTGGTATTTGCGCGGCTCAGCCGCGCAACGCGGTCGGACTTGCAGCAATGAAGGAGGCGAGTCGCATGGCCGACGTCTCACATACAAGAGGCGATCTGGAAACCCACCCTGACGTACCCGAAATGCGGGCTCGGTACGACCGGATGCTCGGCGGGCGTGATGTGGCGCTCGTGGACGGACCGGTGTTCCTCGTCGGTGTGTACTGCGCGATGTCCGCGTGGGTGATCCACTTCTCGGGCACCCAGTCGGCGCTGACGACGCACAATCTCATCATGGGCATCGCGATCGCCCTCCTGGGCCTCGGATTCACCATCATGCCGGAGCGGATGTACGGCCTCAGCTGGGCCATGGTCGTGATGGGCGCCTGGCTGGTCGTCGCACCGTGGATCGTGGGCAGTCACCCGGACAAGGGGATCATCTGGAGCAACGCGATCATCGGCGGCGTCACCGCTTTGCTCGGGTTGGTGTGCACCGTCGTAGCGGCGAAACGCAGTCGCGCCGCGCACTCGGCGGCCGCCGCGGGAGCGAGCCGCCGCACCGGCGGAGCGAGCCGCCTCAGTCGCGCGGGGCACACTGACCGCGACCGCACCGAATGATGTGAGTCCGCCGGCCGCCGGGCCGGCCGGCCGGAAGAACGGTCGGCCGACAGCAGGACAGGACGCCCGGAGAGAAACCGCGGAGACACAACAAGAGATGGGTGGTGCGGGCCGGATATCCGGCCCGCACCACCCATCTCTTGCTTCTCGAAGTGTCCGAGGGGGGACTTGAACCCCCACGCCCGATAAAGGGCACTAGCACCTCAAGCTAGCGCGTCTGCCATTCCGCCACCCGGACAAGGTGCCTGTCGGCCACGCGTGCGTTCCCCGTGGCGACAAGAACAACAATACCAGGGGTTTGCGGCCATCCTCACCCGCATTTGCCGTGGTCAGCGGCTGGCCCCGCGCACCGGCGAAGAGCTCCTCCGAGTCCCGTCGCGGCGCGCGGGACCTTGTGTCACCGGGTGAGCACCATCAGTACTTGGCCGCTCCTGCGGGCGTCACGGGGCGAGCTGGTAGTCCGGGAAGTTACCCGGCGCCCTCTCTCCCGCCGGGCCCTCCGTCACCGCGTGGACCAGCAGTTCGCCGCCCACGAAGGCGCCGCGCCACGACGCCCCGTGGCCGCCGAAAAGCTCGTCGCGGTCCCCGCGCGAGCGGGGCTTGGAGCGGCCGACCTTGAAGGCCCGGATCTGCGGGGCGAGCCGCTCGTACGCGTCGGGGTCGTCGGTCGACAGGGTGGAGACCAGCGCCCCGTTGGAGGCGTTCATGGCGGCCAGGAGTTCCGCCTCCGTGTCGACCAGAACGATCGTGTCGACCGGTCCGAAGGGCTCGGCGTGGAAGAGCGGGGAGGACGGCGGCGGGTTGAGCAGAGTGACCGGAGGAAGGTAGGCACCCGTGTCCTGGCCGGGGAGAAAGAGGCCGTCGTCAAGGGCGCCCCGGTGCAGCGGGATCGCGCCGCGGTCGATGGCCTCGGCCACCTGGTCGTTCAGTTCCTCGGCCTTGGCGGAGTTGATCAGCGGCCCGAAATCCAGCTCCGGGAGGGCGTCGGACGGGCTCTCGACGGCCAGCGGGTGGCCGATGCGCACCGAGCGTGCGGCGGGAAGATACGCCGCCAGGAACGCGTCGAACGCGCTGCGCTGCACCACGAATCTCGGGTAGGCCGTGCACCGCTGCTTCCCGTAGTCGAAGAGCTTGGGGATCACCGCGGAGAGCGCGGACCAGTCCGTGTAGTTCCAGAAGCCCCAGGTGTTGAGCCCTTCCTGTTCGAGGATGTGCCGCTTGCCGAGATCGGCCACCGCCGTGGCGATCCTCGCCCCCGTGTCACGGCCGCCCACGAACGAGACACAGCCGATCTCCGGAGAACGGACCAGGGCCTCGGACAGTTCACCGCCGCTGCCGCTGACGAGTGTGACCGGGATGCCCTCCCGTGCCGCGAGCGCGCAGGCGAGCGTCAGGCAGGCGACGCCGCCGTCGGTCGGCGCCTTGGCGATGACCGCGTTTCCGGCCAGCGCCTGCACCAGCATCGCGTGGGCCAGCACTGACATCGGGTAGTTCCAGCTGGCGATGTTGGAGACCGGGCCTTCGAGAGGGGTACGGCCTTCGGTCATCGACTCGATGCCGTCGACGTACCAGCGCACACCGTCGATGGCGCGGTCGACATCGGCCGTGGCCAGCCGCCAGGGCTTGCCGATCTCCCAGACCAGCAGGAGCGCCAGCAGCTCGCGGTGTTCGGTGAGCGCGTCCAGCGTGGCGGAGACCCGGGCCCGGCGTTCGGGCAGCGGGACATGCCGCCAGGCCCGGTGCTGGTCGAGGGAGGCCCGTACCGCCTGCTGCGCGGTGGCGGCGTCGAGGCGTGGCGGGCCCGCGATACGGCTTCCGTCGACGGGGCTGGTCGCCGGCAGCGCCCGCCCGTCGGCCTGCCATGAGGCGTTCCAGAAGTTCAGCACGCGGTCGTCCCTGAATGCCTCGGGGGCGACGGCGAGACAGCGGTTCCAGGCGTCGGCCCAGGCTGTTCCGGACTTGAGGGTGAGGGTGGGTGCCATCGGTCGGTCTCCGCTCATGTGGGGCGGGGTGTGTGGTGGCTTTCCTGGTGCGCGGCCGGCCGCCCCCGCACAGGGCGGTGGCCGTAGGGCGAAGGTAGCGGGGACGGGGCGCCTTCCGGTCCGCACCGGCCGTGCCGTATGAGTGACGTCATGTGCGGCACGGCCTCGCACGACGAGCGGTGTGCAGCCCGCGGCCCTGCTGCGGCGGCCGGGGGCGGGCCCGCGCGATCACCGGACGCTCGGCTCGGCACCCCGCAGGGCCGCGAGCCGGGCCAGGACCAGTGCCGCGGTCTCCGATGGGGTGGACCCGACGCTTACGCCCACCGCTTCGAGAGCCGCCTTCTTGGCCTGCGCCGTGCCCGAGGAACCGGAGACGATGGCTCCCGCGTGCCCCATGGTCCTGCCCTCCGGAGCCGTGAAGCCCGCGATGTATCCGACCACGGGCTTGGTGACGTGTCCGGCGATGTACGCGGCGGCCCGCTCTTCCGCGTCGCCCCCGATCTCGCCGATCATGACGATCAGGTCGGTGTCCGGATCGTCCTGGAACGCCGCGAGGCAGTCGATGTGAGTGGTGCCGACGACGGGGTCCCCTCCGATACCGACCGCCGACGAGAAGCCTTCGTCCCGCAGCTCGTACATCAGCTGGTAGGTGAGTGTCCCGGACTTGGAGACAAGCCCGATGCGGCCTGGGGTACCGGCGATGTCGGCAGGGATGATCCCGACGTTGGACCGTCCCGGGCTGATCAGGCCCGGACAGTTCGGCCCGATGACACGGGTGCCTCGCCGCTCGGCGTACGTCGTGAAGACCACCGCGTCGTGCACGGGGATTCCTTCGGTGATCACGACCACGAGGCGGACCGAAGCGTCGGCTGCCTCGGCGACCGCGGCTCCGGCGAAGGGCGGCGGGACGAAGACGACCGTGACGTCCGCGCCGGTGGCCTCGACGCCCTCGCGCACCGAGCCGTACACGGGAACGGTCACACCGTCGAAGTCGGCCGGACGGCCGGCCTTCCGCGGATTGACGCCGCCGACGACGCGTGTCCCGGCGGCGAGCATGCGACGGGTGTGCTTCATACCCTCGGTGCCGGTCATGCCCTGGACGAGTACCCTGCTCGCCTCGGTCAGGAAGATGGCCATCTCAGGCTCCCAGGTCGGTGTGGATCACGGAGTGGACGTCGGCAGGGGCATCGGCCCGAGTGCCGGAAGCAGCGTCGGAAGCGGTAGCCGCGGCGGCCAGGTCGGCCGCCTTGCGGGCCGCGCCGTCCATCGTGGTGACCTGCTGGACGAGCGGGTGGGCCCGGCGGTCGAGTACCGCCCGGCCCTTCGCGGCACTGTTGCCGTCGAGCCGTACGACGATTGGTTTGGTCACCGCGACCGACTCCAGGGCGCGGACGATGCCCTCGGCAACCGCGTCGCAAGCGGTGATGCCGCCGAAGACGTTGACGAGGACCGACTTCACCTGCGGGTCGGAGAGGACGAGGGCGAGCGCGTCGGCCATCACCCGGGCCGAAGCGCCGCCGCCGATGTCGAGGAAGTCGGCGGGCCGGGCTCCGCAGCCCGCGACGACGTCGAGAGTCGACATGACGAGTCCCGCGCCGTTGCCGATGACCCCCACCTGACCGTCCAGGCGGACGTAGTTGAGCCCGCCGGCCGCTGCCGCAGCCTCCAGCGGACCGCCGTGGGGATCGCCCTCCCCGGCGCCCCAACGTGACTGCCGGAAGCGGGCGTTGTCGTCCAGGGTGACTTTCCCGTCGAGTGCGAGCAGCCGGCCCGCGGTGGTCTTTGCCAGCGGGTTGACCTCCACCAGCAGGGCGTCCTCGCGGACCATGACCTGCCAGAGCCGCTGGAGCACACCGGCAGCCTCCGCCGGGAGGCCCGCGGCCCGTGCGATCTCCGTGGCCCCGGCGGCCGTGACGCCTTCGGCGGGGTCGACGGGAATCCTCACGACCGCGTCGGGCCTGGTTGCCGCGGTTTCCTCGATCTCCGTACCCCCCTCAGCCGACGCGATGGCGACGAAGGCTCCCGCCGCGCGGTCGAGGACGTAACTCACGTAGTACTCATCCGCGATGTCGACCGGCCGGGCCAGCATGACCTTGCGGACGGGGTGGCCCTTGATGTGCATGGCGAGCATCCGACGGGTGATCAATTCTGCTGCCTCCGGGCCGGCCGCGAGCTTCACACCGCCCGCCCTGCCCCGGCCGCCGGTCTTCACCTGGGCCTTGACGACCGCGCGTCCGCCCAGGAGTTCGGCGGCGGCCCGCGCCTCGCGCGGCGTGGCCACGACAGCCGCGTCCGGTACCGGGATGCCGTGGACCTTGAAGAGTTCCCTTGCCTGGTGCTCGTACAGATCCATACCCGTACCTGCTCCCTGTGCTGTGAAGGAAAGTGCCGCACGCCCCCTGGACACCACCCACCGGGATGGGGGATAACAAGGTTCATACAGTATTCGTCGACTGTATGCAATCTACCGCGACAGAGCTCCAGCACCCCTACGAAGGGAACGGACTTCGCTATGCCCGACCCCAGCCAGGACCTCATCTCCGGTGGGCACTTGGTCGCCAAGGCGCTCAAAGCGGAGGGTGTGGAACGCATCTACACCCTGTGCGGTGGCCACATCATCGACATCTACGACGGCTGTGTGGACGAGGGCATCGAGGTCGTCGATGTCCGCCACGAGCAGGTGGCCGCGCACGCGGCCGACGGTTATGCGCGTATCACCGGCAAGCCGGGCTGCGCCGTGGTCACCGCCGGCCCCGGCACCACCGACGCCGTGACCGGTGTGGCCAACGCCTTCCGGGCCGAGTCGCCCATGCTGCTGATCGGTGGTCAGGGAGCGCTGAGCCAGCACAGGATGGGCTCGCTGCAGGACCTCCCGCACGTCGACATGATGGCCCCGATCACGAAGTTCGCCGCGACGGTGCCGCACACCGCGCGCGCCGCCGACCTGGTGTCGATGGCCTTCCGCGAGTGCTACAACGGCGCTCCGGGGCCCTCGTTCCTGGAGATCCCGCGCGACGTGCTGGACGCCAAGGTCCCGGCCGGGCAGGCACGTGTGCCCCAGGCAGGCCGGTACCGGGCCTCGACCCGCTCGGCCGGTGACCCCGCGGGCATCGAGAAGCTCGCCGATCTGCTGGTGCACGCCGAGAAACCGGCGATCCTGCTGGGCAGCCAGGTCTGGACGACCCGCGCCACCGAGCCGGCTGTCGAGCTGGTCCGCACACTCAACGTCCCCGCGTACATGAACGGCGCCGGACGCGGCACCCTGCCGCCCGGCGACCCGCACCACTTCCAGCTCTCCCGGCGCTACGCCTTCTCCAACGCCGACCTCATCATCATCGTCGGCACGCCCTTCGACTTCCGGATGGGATACGGCAAACGCCTCTCCCCGGATGCCACCGTCGTGCAGATCGACCTCGACTACCGCACGGTCGGCAAGAACCGCGACATCGACCTCGGGCTCGTCGGCGACGCGGGGCTGATCCTGAAGTCCGTCACCGAGGCCGCGTCCGGGCGGGTCAACGGCGGTGCGGCCGGCCGGAAGGCCTGGCTGGACGAGCTGCGCGCCGCCGAGCAGGCGGCGCTCCAGAAGCGGCTGCCGTCGCTGAGGTCGGATGCCTCACCGATCCACCCCTACCGGCTGGTGAGCGAGATCAACGACTTCCTCACCGAGGACTCGGTGTTCATCGGCGACGGGGGCGACATCGTCACCTTCTCCGGGCAGGTCGTACAGCCCAGGTCCCCCGGCCACTGGATGGACCCTGGCCCGCTGGGCACCCTCGGCGTCGGCATTCCCTTCGTCCTCGCCGCCAAGCAGGCCCGTCCCGACAAGGAGGTCGTGGCGCTCTTCGGCGACGGGGCCCTCTCACTCACCGGCTGGGACTTCGAGACCCTGGTCCGCTACGGCCTGCCCTTCGTCGGCATCGTCGGCAACAACTCCTCGATGAACCAGATCCGTTACGGCCAGGAGCAGAAGTACGGCCCGGAACGCGCACGTGTCGGGAACACCCTCGGCGACGTCCGCTACGACGAGTTCGCCCGGATGCTGGGAGGCCACGGCGAGGAAGTACGGGACCCGGCCGGCATCGGCCCGGCGCTGCGGCGCGCCCGCGATTCGGGCAAGCCCTCACTCATCAACGTCTGGGTCGACCCGGACGCCTACGCCCCCGGAACCATGAACCAGACCATGTACAAGTAGGGGAGCTCCGCCATGTCCCAGGCTCTTGAGGGCGTACGCGTCCTCGACATGACCCATGTCCAGTCCGGCCCGTCCGCCACCCAGCTACTGGCCTGGCTCGGCGCCGACGTCGTCAAACTCGAGGCGCCGCAGGGCGACATCACCCGAAAGCAGTTGCGCGATCTGCCCGACGTCGACTCGCTCTACTTCACCATGCTCAACTGCAACAAGCGCAGCATCACCCTCAACACCAAGACCGAGCGGGGCAAGCAGCTCCTCACCGAACTGATCCGCCGCTCGGACGTCATGGTGGAGAACTTCGGACCCGGCGCCGTCGACCGGATGGGCTTCACCTGGGAGAGGATCCAGGAGATCAATCCGCGGATCGTCTACGCCTCCATCAAGGGCTTCGGTGAAGGCCCCTACACCGGCTTCAAGGCCTACGAGGTCGTTGCCCAGGCCATGGGCGGGGCGATGTCCACCACCGGCTTCGAAGACGGGCCGCCCCTGGCCACCGGCGCGCAGATCGGCGACTCGGGGACCGGCATCCATCTCGTCGCCGGGGTACTCGCGGCGCTCTTCCAGCGCGAGAGCACCGGGCGCGGCCAGCGCGTCAACGTCGCCATGCAGCACGCCGTACTGAATCTCTGCCGGGTCAAGCTGCGCGACCAGCAGCGTCTGGCGCACGGGCCGCTCGCCGAGTACCCGAACGAGGACTTCGGCGACGAGGTGCCGCGCAGCGGCAACGCCAGCGGCGGCGGCCAGCCCGGCTGGGCCGTCAAGTGCGCACCGGGCGGCCCCAACGACTACGTGTACGTCATCGTCCAGCCCGTCGGGTGGCAGCCGATCAGCAGGCTGATCGGCAGGCCCGAGCTCGCGGAAGACCCCGACTGGGCGACCCCGGAGTCGCGTCTGCCCCGACTCGGCAAGATGTTCCAGCTGATCGAGGAGTGGTCGTCCACGCTGCCCAAGTGGCAGGTCCTGGAACAGCTCAACGCCCACAACGTGCCCTGCGGACCGATCCTCTCCACCAAGGAGATCATCGAGGACGCCTCACTCGCCGCCAACGGGATCGTGGTCGAGGTCGAGCACCCCGAACGCGGCACCTTCACCACCGTCGGGTCCCCGCTGAAACTCTCCGACTCCCCTGTCGATGTGCGTACGTCGCCACTGCTGGGCGAGCACAACACGGAGGTGTACGTCGGTGAACTCGGCCTGGACCGCGAGCAATTGAGACTGCTGAAGACGGACGGAGTCATCTGATGCCACGACAGGACAAGGCGGCGGTACGGGCGGTGCTCGACGCCGTGCCGGCCGGGGGGCGCCGGGCACTCACAGCTCCGGAGGCGAAAGTGATCGCCGACGCGTACGGCATTCCGGTCCCGGCGGAGGCGCTGGCCGAGTGCGCGGACGACGCGGTCGCGCTCGCCGACCGCATCGGGTTCCCGGTGGTGCTGAAGATCGTCTCTCCTGACATCGTGCACAAGACGGACGCGGGCGGGGTACGGGTGGGGGTGGCGTCCCCCGCCGATGTGCGCACCGCCTTCACCTCGATCGTCGCAAGCGCCCGTGCCTACAGCCCCGATGCGGTCATCCGGGGCGTGCAGGTCCAGCAGATGGTGCCGTCCGGGACCGAGGTGCTGGTGGGTACGGTCACGGACCCCACCTTCGGCAAGATCGTCGCCTTCGGCCTCGGCGGGGTCCTGGTGGAGGTACTCAAGGACATCACCTTCCGTCTCGCACCCGCCTCCCGGGACGACGCGCTGTCGATGCTGGATTCGATCCGGGCCGCCGAGATCCTCCGCGGGGTCCGCGGCGGGGCGGCCGTGGACCGCGCGGCGCTCGCGTCTTTGATCGTCGCGGTCTCCGAACTGGCGGCCGACTTCCCGGAGATCGCCGAGATCGACCTCAACCCGGTCTTCGCTTCGGCGGGCGGCGTGATGGCCGCCGACGTGAGGATCCTGCTGGACCCGGTGCCGGCGGTGCGGCGGCGCACCTACAGCCGCACCGAGATCCTCGCCTCGATGCGCCGGCTGATGGAGCCGCGGTCGGTCGCCGTGATCGGGGCCTCCAACGAGGACGGGAAGATCGGCAATTCGGTGATGCGCAATCTGGTCGACGGCGGTTTCGCCGGAGAGATCCACCCGGTGAATCCCAGGGCCGATGACATTCTCGGCCGTAAGGCGTACAAGAGCGTGATGGACGTTCCCGGTGAGCCGGATGTGGCGGTCTTCGCGATCCCCGCGAAGCTCGTCGCGTCCGCCCTGGAGGAGGTCGGGCGCAAGGGCATACCGAACGCCGTGCTGATCCCCTCCGGCTTCGCCGAGACCGGGGAACACGCCCTGCAGGACGAGATCGTGGCGGTCGCCGAGCGGCACGGCGTCCGGCTGCTCGGCCCGAACATCTACGGCTACTACTCCACCTGGCAGGACCTGTGCGCCACGTTCTGCACGCCGTACGACGTCAAGGGCGGTGTCGCGCTCACCTCGCAGTCGGGCGGCATCGGCATGGCCATCCTCGGCTTCGCCCGTACGACGAAGACCGGGGTCTCGGCCATCGTGGGTCTGGGCAACAAGTCGGACCTGGACGAGGACGATCTGCTCACCTGGTTCGGCGAGGACCCGCACACCCAGTGCATCGCCATGCATCTGGAGGACCTCAAGGACGGCCGGGCGTTCGTCGAGGCGGCTCGGGCCACCGTCCCGAAGAAGCCCGTCGTGGTGCTGAAGGCGGGCCGCACCAGCGCCGGAGCCAGGGCGGCCGGGTCGCACACCGGCGCGTTGGCCGGTGACGATGCGGTGTACGAGGACATCCTGCGGCAGGCGGGGGTCATCCGCGCACCGGGACTGAACGACATGCTGGAGTACGCCCGTGCGCTGCCCGTACTGCCCGCTCCCCGGGGCGACAACGTCGTCATCATCACAGGGGCCGGCGGTTCGGGGGTGCTGCTCTCGGACGCGATCGTCGACAACGGGCTCTCGCTGATGGAGATCCCGCCGGATCTGGACGCGGCGTTCAAGGCGTTCATCCCACCGTTCGGGGCCGCCGGCAACCCCATCGACATCACTGGTGGTGAGCCACCGTCCACCTATGAGGCCACGATCCGCCTCGGCCTCGAAGACCCGCGGATCCACGCGCTGGTGCTGGGCTACTGGCACACGATCGTCACTCCGCCGATGGTCTTCGCCGAGCTGACCGCACGCGTTGTCGCCGAGTTCCGGGCACGGGGCATCGAGAAGCCGGTCGTGGCATCGCTGGCGGGCGACGTCGAGGTCGAGGAGGCCTGCCAGTACCTCTACGAGCGGGGAGTCGTCGCGTACCCCTACACCACGGAGAAACCGGTGGAGGTGCTCGGCGCGAAGTACCGCTGGGCGCGGGCGGCGGGGTTGCTCACCTGACCCCGGCACCTCGGAGCGAAAGGTTTGGACAGGGGGCGCTGGCCAGTTCTTTCGAGACCAAGGGGACCTGATGAGTACAGAGAACGAACGGTCGGCGGCCGGGTCGGTCGCGTACCGGGAAGTGTCGGACAGCAAGGGCCGCGTCTACCGCGTCGGCGAGACGGACCGGGACCTCCTGGGCCACTCGCGCAAGCTCATGGTGTATCTGCCGTGGGTCGCCATGATGGCCATCAGTGTGTCGGAGTACGCATACGGTTCGGCCGAGGACACTCTCTCATCGGCCCACGGGTGGACGCAGAGCAACACCTTCTGGATTCTGAGTGTCTGGGTCTTCTTCCAGGCGGGAATCGCCTTCCCCGCGGGCTGGATGCGGGAAAAGGGGATACTCACGGCCCGCCGGGCGACGCTCGTGGGGGCCGTTCTCTGTCTCGTCGGCTTCGTCGCACTCGCTCATCTCGACAATGTCTTCCTGGCGATCTGCGGCTTCGGCGTCATAGGCGGGCTCGGCTCCGGCCTCATCTACGCCACCTGCATCAACATGGTCGGCAAGTGGTTCCCCGAGCGGCGGGGCGGGAAGACCGGCTTCGTCAACGGCGGATTCGCCTACGGGTCGCTCCCCTTCATCTTCATCTTCAACTACGCCTTCGACACCGGCAACTTCGCCGAGGTGCTGGATCTGATCGGTGTCTACGTCCTGATCGTCGTGGCGATCTGCGCCTGGTTCTTCAAGGACCCGCCGAAGAACTGGTGGCCGGCGGAGATCGACCCGCTGAACCACACAGGCGACCGGAAGAACGCCCGGAGCCTGGCCAAGAACCCGCCGGCCGTCAAGCAGTTCACCCCCATGGAGGCCATCAGGAGCGGCATGCTGCCGTTGATGTGGATCGCTGTGGTCATCACGGCCGGTGTGTCGATCTTCGGGATCTCCTTCCAGGTGGACTTCGCGAAGGAGGTGGGCTTCGGTCCGCTGGTGGCGGCCACGTCGATGGGTCTGATGGCCGTCGTCAACGGCATCGGCCGAGCGGTGGTGGGGTGGCTGTCCGATCTGTGGGGGCGCAGACTCACCCTGTTCTTCGTCATCCTGGTCCTGGGTCTCGCGCAGTTCGGCGTGATCTGGGCCGGTGACATCCACAGCGAGTGGCTGTTCCTGGTCTTCGCTTTTCTCTCCGGATTCGGCGGCGGGGCGTTCTACCCGATGTTCGCGGCCCTCACCCCGGACTACTTCGGAGAGAACTACAACGCCACCAACTACGGGCTGGTGTACAGCGGAAAGCTCGTCAGCGGGCTGTTCGGCGGCGGCCTCGGTTCGATGGTGGTGGACGCCTGGGGATACGACGGCGCATACGCACTCGCCGGATCCGTCTCCATGGTGGCCGCGGTCATCGCCCTGCTGCTGCGCCAGCCGGGCCGGCCGCGCGCCGGGGACATCGTGGCCAACCCCATGCCGGTCAGCAGGGAAGCCGTCTGACCCGCGCCAGCGGTCCCGCCCGGCCCTCCCGGAACTCCTGACACGGACCGGCGCGGCAAGTGGCCCTCCACACGGCTCTGTCCGAGCCGCGCGGGGGGCCGCTGCCGGGTGGTCCGGACGGTCAGTTCTTCTCGCGCTGGTGGTAGGTCGTACGGGTGTGCTCGGTGTGCGCCCGCATGACCGCTGTCGCGGACTCCTCGTCCCGGGCCGCGATCGCCGTGATCAGCTGCCGGTGCTCGATCCAGGACCGCGTGCCGCGCTGCCGGGCGACCGGCTGGTAGTACCAGCGCACCCGGCGGTCCACCTGCCCCGCCAGTTCCGACAGGACGACATTGCCCGCCAGCTCCATGACCTTGGCGTGGAACCGCGCGTTCGTCGCCACGGCCAGATCCACGTCGTCGTCCGCGACCGCGCGCTCCCCCTCGGCGCACAGCTCCTCCAGCGCGGCGATCCCCGCGGACCCGGAGTTCGCCGCGGCCAGCCGGGCGGCCTCGGCCTCGAGGAGCGTACGGACGGAGAGGAGCTGGTCGGCCTCCCGCTCCGTGGGCTCGTGGACGAACGCGCCCTGCGCGGGCCGCAGATCGACCCATCCCTCGGTGTTGAGCCGCTGCAGCGCCTCGCGCACCGGCTGGCGGGAGACTCCGAGATGGCCCGCGAGTTCACTCTCGACCAGGTGCTGTCCCGGTGTCAGCGTCCGCGTGGTGATGAGTTCGAGCAGTGCCTCGTACACCCGCTCGCGAAGCGGCCCCGGCCGCTCCAGCTTCGGTACGGCCCCTTGCGGCAGTCCTGTGGACAACATCACGGTCCCCCTTCTGACCCTTGAGGGGCCAGCGGCGTCGGCGTAGACCAATTGGCTATCGTCTACAGTCTACCGAGCGCGATAGGCCGTCACCGGATCGCCCGGCGCCGGGGCCACAGACCTGATCCGCTCGATGCGGCGGGCCGTCACGGGCAGCGGACCACTTGTCCGGCGTACGAGAGATTCCCGCCGAAGCCGAAGAGCAGCACCGGCGCCCCGGACGGGATCTCCCTCCGCTCCACCAGCTTGGACAGCGCCATCGGGATGCTGGCGGCCGACGTGTTGCCGGAGTCGACGACATCACGGGCGATGACCGCGTTCACGGCGCCGATCTTCGCGGCCACCGGCTCGATGATCCGCAGATTGGCCTGGTGCAGCACGACGGCGGCCAGCTCCTCGGGGGTGACACCCGCCTTCTCGCAGACCTTGCGGGCGATCGGAGGCAGCTGGGTGGTGGCCCACCGGTACACGGACTGCCCCTCCTGGGCGAAGCGCGGCGGCGTCCCCTCGATACGTACGGCGTTACCCATCCCGGGGACCGAGCCCCACAGGACGGGGCCGATGCCGTCCTCGTCGCACGCCTCGACCACGGCGGCGCCCGCTCCGTCCCCGACCAGGACGCAGGTGGAACGGTCGGTCCAGTCGGCGATCTCGGCCATCTTGTCGGCACCGATCACCAGGGCGCGCTCGGCGGAACCGGCGCGCACCGCATGGTCGGCGACGGCCAGCGCATGCGTGAATCCCGAGCAGACGACATTCACGTCCATGGTCGCGGGCGAGACCATCCCGAGCTTGGCCGCCACCCGCGCCGCCATGTTCGGCGACCGGTTGATCGCCGTCGAGGTGGCGACCAGGACGAGGTCGACCTCGCCGGGTGCGCGCCCGGCGGCGGCGAGGGCTTTGGCTCCGGCCTGGGCGGCGAGTTCGTCGACGGGCTCATCGGGCCCGGCGATGTGGCGCGTCTTGATGCCCACCCGGGTCCGAATCCATTCGTCGCTGGTGTCGACAAGGGCTGCGACATCGTCATTGGTGAGCACCTTGGCCGGCTGGTAATGGCCGAGTGCGGCGATGCGTGTACCCGTCATGCCCGGGACCCCTCTGCTGCTGATGTCAGGAGCCCTCCAGTCTCGTCAGCGACTCACGGGTACGACGGCACGTAAAGCACCAAGATTCGGGCGTTCCTCTTGGAGGCTTCGGATCACTTCCGCCCAGGGAGCGGGGGGCGGCCACGGCGCGGGAAGTACCGCAGAACCTCTTGTACGCCGAAGCCGAATACTGTAGACACTATTTTGTCGACACAATTCCGTCACTCGGAGTGATCATTCCGGTTTCCATCGGTACTCCCGACCGAACGGAGAGCCTCGTGAAAGTCGCAGTTCTCGGCGCCGGAGCAATCGGCGCCTACGTCGGAGCCGCGCTGCACCGCGCCGGCGCCGACGTCCATCTGGTGGCCCGCGGGCCGCACCTGGCGGCCATGAGGCAGCACGGTGTGCAAGTCCTCAGTCCGCGCGGTGACTTCGCCGCACAGGTGCACGCCACCGACGACCCGGCGGCCGTCGGCCGGGCCGACTATGTGTTCCTCGGCCTCAAGGCCACCTCCTACGCGGCGTGCGGGCCGCTCATCGAGCCGCTGCTCCACCGGCACACCACGGTGATCGCCGCGCAGAACGGCATCCCCTGGTGGTACTTCCACCGGCACGGCGGCCCGCACGAAGGCCGTCGCGTCGAGAGCGTCGACCCCGGCGGGGCCGTCAGCGCCGTCCTGCCGCCGGAGCGCGCGGTCGGCTGCGTCGTGTACGCGGCGACGGAGCTGTCGGGGCCCGGAGTGGTGCGGCACCTGGAAGGAACCCGGTTCTCCATCGGCGAGCCGGACCGCTCCACGTCCCGGCGCTGCCTGGACTTCAGCGCCGCCATGAAGGCGGGCGGCCTCAAGTGTCCGGTGGAGGCGGATCTGCGCAAAGACATCTGGATCAAGCTGCTCGGCAACATCTCCTTCAACCCGCTGAGCGCCCTCACCCGGGCGACGATGCGCCAGATGTGCGTGCACAGCGACACCCGAAGGGTCATCGAGGTCATGATGGCCGAGACGCTCCAGGTGGCCACGGCACTGGGCAGCCGCCCCGATGTCTCGATCGAGCGGCGGCTGGCCGGCGCGGAGCGGGTGGGCGACCACAAGACCTCGACCCTCCAGGACCTGGAGAAGGGCAAGCCGCTCGAACTGGACGTACTGCTCGCGGCGGTGGTCGAACTGGCCGGGGTGACCGGGGTGCCGGTGCCCACCCTGCGGACCGTGCACGCCATGGCCGACCTGCTCGGCCGGTCAGCCGCCGCTCGGGCCGCGACCGACGCGGCCTGATCCGGACCTTTCCGCTCCGGCCCGGCCGGTCCGGGCCGCCCACTCGGCCCGCACGATCCGCCCGGTCCGGCCGGACACCCGCGAAGCCCTCGCGAGAGGGTTCCATTCAGCTCCGGCCTGCAGAATACTGTATGCAATGAGGCGCTGATCGTCATCGTGAGGAGCGCAGGCGTGAAGAATCCAGACCGAACGCCGAAGAACTGCGCCCGGCTCGCCCGACCCTCGTGCGGGACAGCAACGGAGCACCGTACCGGGCGAGTCGGGGCGAGACGCTGGAGCGGGCCGACGACGGCTCCGGGCGGCGCGCGGCGCCCTCCCGGGACGCTCTCCTGCTCCCGGGCCGGCAACGGGATGAACCACTGGCGCGGAAGCGCGCGAGGCGGGAACCTGGGTCGAGTACGCGCCGGCGGAGACGACCACGGTCCGTGCCTGCCGCGGGGTGGGCCGCAACGTCGCTCTGCATGTCCAGGAGAATGAGATCCCGAGGTCACCCCGCCGCACGGCAGCCCGGTGACCCGCGGCAACCTCCGCATCAAGGGCCGTTTCGGCTTCCAGCACGTATCGCAGCACTGATCACCGCAGCACTGATCGAAGAGTAGGACTGATTCCCATGGGCCGGGTCACCGAACGCCGCCGCACCATCCGCATCCGGGACGGAGCCGTGACGACCCGTCCCGACACGCTGGTGGCCGAGGAGCCGATGGAGATCCGGCTGAACGGCAAGGCCCTCGCCATCACCATGCGCACCCCGGGCGACGATTTCGCCCTCGCCGCCGGCTTCCTGGTCAGCGAGGGCGTGCTCGGTTCGGCGGACGAGCTCCAGTCGATCGTGTACTGCGCCGGAGCGAGCGCCGACGGTTCGAACACGTACAACGTGGTGGACGTCAGGCTGGCTCCTGGCGTCGAACTGCCCCACATCACGCTGGAACGCAATGTCTACACCACCTCGTCGTGCGGGCTCTGCGGCAAGGCCAGCCTGGACGCGGTCCGGACCACCACGCGCTTCCCGGTCGCCGGCACTCCCCCGGTCCGCGTCGAGCCCGAAGTCCTCGCCGTCCTGCCCGACCGGCTCCGGGCGGCGCAGCGGGTGTTCGACCGGACCGGGGGTCTGCACGCCGCCGCGCTCTTCACGCCGGAGGGTGAACTGCTCGACATACGCGAGGACGTGGGCCGCCACAACGCGGTGGACAAGCTGGTCGGCCGGGCCCTGCAGAGCGGCCGGCTGCCGCTTTCACAGGTCGTTCTGCTGGTCTCGGGCCGGGCCTCCTTCGAACTGGCGCAGAAGGCGGTGATGGCCGGGATCCCGGTCCTCGCGGCCGTGTCCGCCCCGTCGTCGCTCGCCGTCGACCTGGCCACCGAGTCGGGGCTCACGCTGATCGGCTTCCTGCGCGGGTCCTCCATGAACGTGTACGCGGGCGACGAGCGGGTCGCCCTGCACTCCGGGGTCTGACCCGCCCCGCGGCACGGGTCGGCGGTCCGGCCGGCGGGGAGCGCCCCCTGCGCCGGCCGGCCCGGGGCCCGGCCGGGCGTACGCCCTTGCCCGGCGGGAGCGGGCAACCGCTGTCCCTGTGCCGGGCGGCAGCAGTACGGTCAGGCGTATGACCCGCCCGCCCTCCGCAGCCCAGCGCCGTGCGATCCGCACCGCCGACGCCGGGTCCGGACTGCTCCAGGGCCCCGCGGCGGCTCTGGCCGGACTCGTCGCCCAGGGGCTCGCGGTGCGCCATGCGCGGCCTCCGCACCGGTATTACCTGACGCCGGCGGGGCAGCTGATGCGGGAACAACTGGCCGCCGAACCGGTCCGGTTGGTACCTCCGCCGGAAGCGGGGCCCGCGCCGGTCCCGGGCTCCGCCCCGGCGGACCCGTCCGGAGTGTTCAGCGCACGCACCGGAGCCGGCCACGCCGGAGACGCCCCGCAGCCCGACCCGGGGCGGGAGCGTGAGGTGCGCAGCGCCTGGGCGGGCCTGGTCGAGATGCGCCGGGTCACCAATCCGGACCACTCGGTGGAGCGGCCCTGCGCCTGGGAACGTACGCACCTGACGCAGGCGGTCGCCCTCGCCCTGGAGGCGGGACACTGCCGCGGCTATCTGGTGAGCGAGACGGTGCAGCCCGAGGCGGTCAGGGTGGACGGGCCGGATTCCCGGGGGTACGCCGGCACACTGGAACGGGCGGGCTGGCAGACATCGGCGCACGCGGACCGGCGGGCCGGCGCGGCCTATCTGCTGGCCTCACCGCGGCGCACATGACCCCGCGTCCCACCGCATCGCGCGGTGGGCCCGGTCACCGCAGCGCGGCCTCGGGAGTGACCGCCTGCCCGGATTCCTCGGGCAGCGGGTCGCGTGAACGGCGTTTGGCGATCACCGCGCAGACCATGAGCTGCATCTGGTGGAAGAGCATCAGGGGCAGGACGGCCAGTGAGGCCTGGGCACCGAACAGCACGCTCGCCATGGGCAGTCCGGCCGCCAGGCTCTTCTTCGACCCGGCGAACTGGATCGCGATGCGGTCGCCGCGCGTGAAGCCGAGCCGCTTGGCCCCGTACCAGGTCAGGACGAGCATGACGGCCAGCAGCAGCGCCTCGACCGCGAGCAGTCCCAGCAGCCGGACGAAGCTCACCTGGTGCCAGACACCCCGCACCATGCCCTCGCTGAAGGCGGTGTAGACGACCAGCAGGATCGAGCCGCGGTCGACGTAGCCGAGGACCTTCTTGTTCCGGACGAGGAATCCGCTCACCCAGCGGCGCAGCAGCTGCCCGGCCAGGAAGGGCACGAGCAGCTGCAGCACGATCTTCAGCAGGGAGTCCGCGGAGAAGCCACCCCCGCTGCCGCCCAGGACCAGTGCCGCGAGCACCGGGGTGACCACGATGCCGGCGAGCGAGGAGAACGAGCCGGCGCAGATCGCCGCGGGCACGTTGCCGCGGGCCATCGAGGTGAAGGCGATCGACGACTGGATGGTCGAGGGCACCAGGCAGAGGAAGAGCAGACCGTTGTAGAGCTGAGGCGTCAGCACGAACGGTACGACCCCCTTCGCCGCGAGGCCGAGCAGCGGGAACACCAGGAAGGTGCAGACCAGAACCGTGACGTGGAGCCGCCAGTGCTTGAGCCCCTCCACCGCCTCGGCGGTGGAGAGCCGGGCGCCGTAGAGGAAGAAGAGCAGGGCCACCGCCCCGGTGGACGCTCCCCCGGCGACATCGGCTGCCGTGCCGCGCGCGGGCAGCAGCGCCGCCACGGCGACCGTGCAGATCAGGGCCAGGATGTACGGGTCGATCGGCAGCCAGGACGGAAGCTGCAGCTTGCGGCGGCTCATGTTCTCCACTTGCTTCTCGGGGGGCCGGTACGTGCCCTCTCCATCGTCCACGCGCTACCCATGATCGGGAATCCTGCATTCCACTCTGACTGAGATCATGATGCGCGATAACGTGGGATTCATGTACGACCCGGCGCAGCTGCGTACCTTCCTCACCGTGTCGCAGACCCTGAGCTTCACGCAGGCCGCCCACCGCCTCGGGCTGCGCCAGTCGACGGTCAGCCAGCACGTGCGCCGGCTCGAGGGCGCAGCGGGCCGGACGCTCTTCACCCGCGACACCCACAGCGTGGAGCTGACCGAGGACGGTGAGGCGATGCTCGGCTTCGCCCGTACGATCCTCCAGGCGCACGAGCGGGCGGCGGCGTTCTTCACGGGGACGCGGCCGCGGGGCAGACTGCGGTTCGGCGTGTCGGAGGACTTCGTACTCACCCGGCTGCCGGAAGTCCTGAAGTCGTTCCGCGCCGAGCACCCCGAGGTCGACCTGGAGCTCACCGTCGGTCTCTCGGGCATCCTGCACGAGCAGCTGGCGACGGGTTCCCTCGATCTGGTCCTCGCCAAGCGGCGTAACGGCCACGGCCACGGCGAACTCGTCTGGCGCTCGGCCCTGACCTGGATCGGCGCCCCCCGGCTGCACATCGACCCCGAGCGACCGCTGCCGCTGATCCTCTTCCCGCCACCGGGCATCACTCGCGCCCGTGCGCTGGAAGTACTGGAGGAGGACGGCCGCGACTGGCGAATCGCCTGTACCAGCGCCAGCCTCAGCGGGCTGATCGCAGCGGCGCGCGCGGGCCTCGGCATCATGGCGCACACCCGAGGCCTGATCCCGCCCGGCCTGACTCAGGTCCCGGCCCGGAGCGGGCTTCCCGACCTCGGTGACGTGGACTTCGTGCTGCTGCACGGCCGTGCGGGCGGGCACGCCCAGGAGGCCGCCGACGCGCTGGCATCGGCGATCCTGGCCGGCGCCGACCAGCTGCACGCGTAGGACCGCTCCCGGCAGGGCCTCGGCAGGGGCCCCGACGGCCCCGGTACCGGAGCTACGAGAGCGTGCGGCCGGTGAGCCGCTCCTCGTACTTCAGCTGCTTGACCCGCCGCAGCATCGGTGTGCACTCCACGTGCTGCACCCCCTCCAGGCTGCCGAGCCTGCCGCTCACATACGCGTACAGCTCCGGGGTGTCGCGGCAGACGACCACGGCGAACAGGTTGCACGGTCCCGATACGGCACTGGCCGTGGCCACTTCGGGGTGAGTCGCCAGGGCCCGCCCCACGGTGTCCAGGGCCGACGGGGCCGCCGTGATCCACAGCAGCGCCGCGATGCCGTACCCGAAAGGCTCGGAGTCGAACTGCACGTCGATGAAGAGCGTGCCGGAGCCCAGCAACTGGTCGAGTCTGCGGCGCACCGCGGATTCCGAACGGCCTGTCGCCTTGCGGAGTTCTGCGAATGAGGCCCGGCCGTCGTGTTCGAGAGCGGTGATCATCGGCTCGTCCTCCGGGGCGATGCCGGCACCTTCCGTCCGCCCGGCGCGGGAGGGACGGAGCTCGGCCACCTGTACGTCGGTGAGGGCGCGGCTCTTGCCGAGCCAGCCTTCGGGACCGCCGTAGAAGCGGTGCAGCAGTTGGTGGGCCCGGATCTCGGTGATGCTCGGAGTGCGCGGAAGCTTGCCGAGAAGCAGCTCCTCGTGTTCGCTCCTGGTGCGGGCCCTGGTCTGGCCGACCACTTCCGTACCGCCCGATGTGAGCCCGATCCAGGCCGTGTCGGGGCGGCGGGCCAGCGCCCTCGCGATCGAATCAGCGGCGTCTGGCGCACAGCGCAGCCGGAGCATCCAGGTGTCCTGGCCGAGGCCTGCCGCGTCGCGGACCCCGACCACACGCAGGCCGCCCTCGGTCTGCAGCCGCCGGAACCGGCGGGCGACCGTCTGATCGGAGACGCCGAGTACGGCCGCCAGGCGGCTGAAGGAGACGCGCGCGTCGACTTCGAGACCGTGCAGCAGCTTCAGGTCGAGCTGGTCGAAGTCAGGTGATTCCACGGATTCGCCCCCTTCTGATGTCGGGTTCCAGCGAATATCCGGCCGTGGTTAGGGGATCTCGCCGCCCTGCGCCGATCGTACGGGGGGCCGGAAGCAGAACGTGCAGCCGGTCGTGAAACTCGGCACTCAGGGAGACAAAGAATGCGTAAGTGGGGGCCGCTCACAGCGGTCTGTCTCGGCACCTTCATGCTGTTGCTCGACGTGACGATCGTGATCGTGGCGCTTCCCGACATGGCGGGTTCGCTGCACGCCTCGCTCTCGGACCTCCAGTGGGTCATCGACATCTACGCGCTCGCGCTCGCCGCCCTGCTGCTGGGGGCAGGAGCCGCGGCCGATGTCACCGGGCGGCGCAGGCTGTACGCGGCGGGGACCGCGCTGTTCGCGCTGGCCTCCCTGGCCTGCGGTCTCTCGACGAGCCCGGCCATGCTGATCGCGATGCGCGGGCTGCAGGGTGTTGGCGGCGCCGCCATGTTCGCGACCACCCTTTCGCTGCTCGGCGCCGCCTACCAGGGCCGGGACCGCGGGGTCGCGCTCGGGGTGTGGGGTGCGGTGAGCGGCGCCGCTGCGGCGATCGGCCCGGTGCTCGGCGGGGTGCTGACCCAGTCCCTGGACTGGCGATGGATCTTCTTCGTCAATCTGCCGGTCAGCGCCGCGGCCATCTGGATCACGCTGCGCACGGTCACCGAGTCGCAGCGGCAGAGCGACCGCAGGGTCGACTGGGCCGGTACGGCCGCGTTCGCGGTGTTCGCCGGGGCACTGACGTTCGCCGTGGTGCGGGCGGACACAGTGGGCTGGATCTCCGGACGTACCGGGGCCGCGGTCGCCGTCGCCGCGGTGGCGCTGGCGGCCTTCGTGGTCGTCGAGCGGCGTGCGGCCCATCCGCTGCTCGATCTGGCCCTGCTGCGCCGTCCGTCGTTCGCCGTGGTGATGGTGGGTGCGCTGGCCTTCAACGCGGCAGCCTTCGGGGTGCTGCCCTACACCTCGATGTGGCTCCAGACGCTGCTCGGGATGAGCCCGGTGCGGGCGGGGCTCGCCGTACTGCCGCTGGCTGTGGCCTCGTTCGTGGTCGCTGCGGTCGGTGGCCGGCTGCTGCACGGCAGGTCACCCCGGCTGGTGATCGGCGGCGGGCTTGTCCTCATCGGCGCCGGGGCGCTGGCGCAGGCCACCCTGGACGCCGGGTCGCACTGGACCGGACTCTCGGCCGGCCTTGTGGTGGCCGGGATCGGGGTCGGCCTGGTGTCGCCCGCGCTCGCCGGCGCGGCGCTCGCCTCCGTACCGCCGCGCAACGCCGGCATGGCGGGCGGCGCGGTCAACACCTTCCGTCAGCTCGGATTCGCACTGGGCGTCGCGGTGTTCGGCACCATGGTCACCACTCGGATGGAGGGGGCACTGCCCGGCCCCTCCGCGCAGGCGCACACCGCCGCCCACGTGCTGGCAGGCGGCGGCGCGTCCGCGCTGCGCTCCCGGATACCGGATGCCACGCTGCACAGCGCCTTCGCCTCCGGGCTCAACGGCGCCGCACTCGTCGCGGGCATCCTGGGACTGGTGGCCGGGATCGCAGTGCTGGCCTTCCTGCGGCCCGCTCCCGCCGAGAGGGTGCGGACGCGCACCGAGGAGCCGGTGGCGGCTGCCGGATAGCCAGTGGTGGAAACACGGAGGGTGCCCGCACGAACTGTGCGGGCACCCTCCGTGTTTCCCCCGGTGCGCTTCTCCGCCGGGCATCACCGTGGATCACAGGGGAGTCACAAGGACATCACAGGAGGCTGCTGCCCGCGGAACGTCTCCCTCGTACGTCCCCCGCAGGTCACGGGGCATGGGCGGCCTCCGTGCCTTCTCCGTACAGATTCGGTGGAGATTCCGTCTCGCGGAACTTACCGTTCAGTCAGGAGGGTGCCCAACACTTCCCCATGTGAGTACATTTCGCCTCCCGGGGCCCCGCCGAGTCTCGCAATATCCCCACAAACCGGCCACAGGAGCCCTCTCCCGCGGGATCCCGCCTTGGGGTAGCGTCACGGCGCTGTGCGGAGCGTCACATAGGAGCAGGTCATTTTGCGCGAGTTCACTGTCCCACCCATAGTGACGGCGCCCCAGGTCGGCGGACTGGCGGACGTCGTGTTCGATCACGCCGAGGACGATCCCCACCGGCCCGCCCTCGGCCGGAAGAAGGACGGGCGCTGGTACGACATGTCGTCCAGCGAGTTCCGGGACCAGGTGATGGCGCTCGCCAAGGGGCTGCTCGCCGACGGGGTGCGGTTCGGCGACCGCGTGGCGATCATGTGCCGGACCCGCTACGAGTGGACGCTCTTCGACTTCGCCCTCTGGGCCGTGGGCGCCCAGCCGGTGCCGGTGTACCCGACGTCGTCCGCCGAACAGGTCTTCTGGATGCTGCACGACTCCGAGGTCACCGCGTGCATGGTGGAGCAGGAGGACCATGCGATGACCATCGGCTCGGTGATCGACCGGCTGCCCAGTCTGCGCAGGCTCTGGCAGCTGGACGCGGGTGCGCTGGAGTGGCTTCTCGAAGCGGGCGCCGACATCGAGGACGAGGTGGTGCACCGCCACCGGCGCGCCGTGACTCCGGAGTCCGTGGCCACCGTCATCTACACCTCCGGCACCACGGGCCGGCCCAAGGGCTGTGTCATCACCCATGCCAACCTGATGTACGAGGCGGACACCATGGTCGCCCGCTGGGCGCCGGTCTTCCACTCGAAGCGCAGCGAGCCCTCGTCCACCCTGCTCTTCCTGCCGCTCGCCCACGTCTTCGGCAGGATGGTCGAGGTCGCGGCCGTCCGCGGCCGGGTGAAACTGGGCCACCAGCCCGAGCTCGCGGCCCGCGCGCTGCTGCCCGATCTGGCCGCGTTCCGGCCGACGTTCATCCTCGCCGTGCCCTACATCTTCGAGAAGGTCTTCAACGCGGCACGCCGCAAGGCCGAGTCCGAGGGGAAGGCGGGACCCTTCGACAAAGCCGTCGAAGTGGCCGTGCGCCACGCCGAGGCCATGGAGCACAAGGCGTTCGGGCTGGGGCCCGGTCCGTCCGCGGCGCTGCGGATGCAGCACCAGTTCTTCGAGAAGGTCGTCTACGCGAAAGTGCGCGAGGCGATGGGCGGCCGGGTGCGCCACGCGATGTCCGGCGGTTCGGGGATGGACCGGCGGCTCGGCCTCTTCTACGAGGGCGCCGGTGTCTCGATCTACGAGGGGTACGGACTCACCGAGTCGACGGCGGCGGCGACGGCCAACCCGCCCGAGCGCACCCGTTACGGCACCGTCGGCCGGCCGATCCCCGGTGCCACCGTGTACATCGCGGACGACGGCGAGGTGTGGGTACGCGGCCAGAACGTGTTCGGCGGGTACCTCAACTCCCCCAAGGCCACCGACGGCGTGCTCCACGAGGGCTGGCTCTCCACCGGTGACCTGGGAGCCCTGGACGACGACGGATATCTCACGATCACCGGCCGCAAGAAGGAGATCCTGGTGACCTCCGGCGGCAAGAGCGTCTCGCCGACCGGACTTGAGGAGCGCGTGCGGGGTCACCCGCTGGTCGCCCAATGCCTGGTCGTGGGCAACGACCGGCCGTACATCGCCGCGCTCGTCACACTCGACCAGGAGGCGGTCGCGCACTGGCTCGCCATCCATGGCAAACCGCCGATGAGCCCGGCTGCCCTGGTGCGTGATCCGGATCTGGAGACCGAGGTCAGGCGCTCCGTGGTGGCGGCGAACACCCTGGTGTCGCAGGCCGAGTCGATCCGGACGTTCCGCATCCTCGCCCACCAGTTCTCCGAGGAGCACGGTCTGCTCACGCCGTCGCTGAAACTCAAGCGCAAGGCGATCGAGACGGCATACAGCGAAGAGGTCGAGGCGCTCTACCGCTGAAGCCACCGGATGGGCGGATCGGCGGTCCGTCCGCGATGCGGGTACGGGTGCGGGAATGGTCGGCGCCGTGTGATCGTTGACCCTTTGCGTATCAAAAGATGACGTACCCACAACACGCACCAAGAGGAGTCGACCGCTCGTGAGCAAGGTCCCCTTCATCACCCTCAATAACGGCGCCCGGATGCCGCAGCTCGGCTTCGGGGTCTGGCAGGTCGCCGACGACGAGGCCACGAAGGCCGTCGGCTCCGCGCTGGAAGCCGGCTATCGCAGCATCGACACCGCGGCGATCTACGGCAACGAGGAGGGCACAGGGAAGGCGCTCGCCGCATCGGGGATCGCCCGTGAGGAACTCTTCGTCACCACGAAGCTGTGGAATTCCGAGCAGGGTCACGACTCGACGCTGCGCGCCTTCGACACCTCGCTGGCCAAGCTCGGTCTCGACTACGTCGACCTGTATCTCATCCACTGGCCCGTCCCCTCCAAGGACGCCTACGTGGACACGTACAAGGCCTTCGAGAAGATCCACGCGGACGGCCGCGCCAAGGCCATCGGTGTCTCCAACTTCCTTCCGGAGCACCTGGAGCGGCTGCTGGGCGAGACCTCCGTGGTTCCCGCCCTCAATCAGATCGAGCTGCACCCGCAGCTTCAGCAGGCCGAGTCGCGGGCGTTCCACGCGGACCACGGCATCCACACCGAAGCCTGGTCCCCTCTCGGCCAGGGCAAGGGCCTGCTGGAGGTTCCGACCATCGTCGCCATCGCCCGCAAGCACGGCCGCACCGCCGCCCAGGTGGTGCTGCGCTGGCACCTGCAGACCGGCAATGTGGTCATCCCCAAGTCCGTGACGCCGTCGCGGATCAAGGAGAACATCGACGTGTTCGGCTTCGAGCTGGACGCCGACGACCTGGCGGCCATCACCGCGCTCGACGAGGGCAAGCGGCTCGGCTCCGACCCGGCCACCATGGCCCTGGGTGTCTGAACCCCGCCGACCGGACGCCGGTGTCCGGACCGCCTCAGTGCGGTGGACCGCTCACCGGCGACAGCGCCGCCCGGAGTGTTCCGGGCGGCGCTGTCGTATGCGGGGGCGGTCTACCGCACTCCCGCGCGCTCCCGGCGTGCGCCGGGGCCGCCGTCCAGCAGTCGGGTTCGGCTCGGCGTCCCGCTCCGGCCGCGGCGGGTCAGCCGCGGTCTCAGCGGGCGCCGTGCCCCGGGGCGATCGCTTCGACCCGGTGCGCCAGTGCGAAGTCCTTCGCGGTGACGGCGCCGCCCGCGTCGTGCGTGTGCACGCTCAGCGCCACGCTGTTGTACCCGAGGGCCAGATCGGAGTGATGGCCCAGCTCCTCCTGGATCTGGGCGATGTGGACGACCATCGCGGTGGCGGCGAAATGTCCGGGAAGCCGATAGGAGCGGACGATCCTGTCGCCGTCCAGCGTCCAGCCGGGCAGCTCACTCAGCCGGTTCTCGGTCTCCTGCTGCGACAACGGTTCTGCGGGCATCCGCGAAACTCCCTCCGGGAAACGGTCCTCGCGACGATACGGTCCGGGGATGACAACTGTCGCTCTCGACACCGGAGTGGGGCCACTGCTGCGCGACTGGCGCAGGCAGCGCCGGGTCAGTCAGCTGGAGCTGGCCCTGCGGGCGGACTCGTCCGCCCGCCACATCAGCTTCATCGAGACGGGCCGCGCCCGCCCCAGCGAGGAGATGGTCCTGCGGCTCGCCGAGCATCTGGAGGTGCCGGTCCGGGAGCGCAACGCCCTGCTGCTCTCGGCGGGTTACGCGCCGCGGTACCCGGAGACGATGCTGGACGACCCGTCGATGGGCGCGCTGCACGAGGGCATCAACCAGCTTCTGCGCGGGTACGAACCGTATCCGGCGCTGGTGGTCGACGGCCGGTACGACGTCGTCGCGGCCAACAGCGGCATCGCGATGCTGATGCAGGGGCTGCCAGAACGGCTGCTGGCTCCCCCGCTCAACGCGATGCGGCTCACGCTGCACCCCTCGGGTCTCGCCCCCCGGATCCGCAATTTCCGGGAGTGGCGGGGGCACCTGCTGCACCAGATGCAGCGTCAGCTGGCGCTCGCACGCTCCGATTCGCTGCGTGAGCTGTACGAGGAGGTCGCCGCCTACCCGTTCCCCGCAACCGCCCAGGACCGGGACCGGGACGAGAAGGCTCCGGTGCCCGTTCCGCGGTTCGCACTGCCGATGCAGATCGAACACGAGGGCCGGGTCCTTTCCTTCCTTTCGTCCATCTCCACCTTCAACACCCCCATGGACGTGACGGTGGCCGAGCTGGCGATCGAGACGTTCCTTCCGGCCGACCCGGCGACGGTCACGTATCTGCGGTCGCTGACGGCCTGACGGTCCCCACCCGGCCGACCCGTAAGGCCCGGCCGGTCCGCCGTGCGGGTCGGACCCCGTGGACCGGGACCGACCCGAACGAAGGGTTCTTCAGGGCACCTGCCGCAGATACAGCGCACCGCAGGAGTGGCAGAAAGGCTGGCTCCCGGGGGTCCCCCAGGCATCCGTCGACTGCTTGGGCGCGGCCGGGTCCAGCTCGTGTCCGCACAGGGCGGTCGTCTCACGGATGTGCGCGATGTGCCACCACTCCACGCTGGGGTGCTCGTCCGACGGCGAGGAGCCCTCCTGGAGATCGGCCTGCATGACGTATTCCATGTTCACCTCCTTTCCTGCAATTCTCCCACTTCAGCAATTAGATCGATATGAGCTAAGAGTTCCACTTTCCTGCGTGTCGAGAATAATCCCGTCAAAATCATCGTTTATGACGTTCTCGTCAATTTACCCGCGGCCCCGTGGCGTTGTCCGCCGGTCCGTCGCCGGGCCAGGCTCCGGTCGCATATGCTTCGCGGCGATACGGCGCCCCGTACCCGCGCCGTCGGGCTGGGGTGAGAGGGGTGGAGCGTGTCCGATATACCTGTGCCCGCTTCGGCACGTCCTGCGGCGTCCGCGGTGCCCGCGGCGCGGAACCGGCAGCGGCTCCTGACTGTGCCCACGGGGTCCGTCCGCGACGTCGAGGCCGTCATGGTCCTGGTCGAGGACGATGCCGGTGACGCCCTGCTCGTCGAGGAGATGCTGGCCGACAGCGACCTGGACTCCCCTGTCAGCTGGTGCAAGTCCCTGGCCGCGGCCCAGCAGTTCCTCCGGACCTGCCGTACGCCGGTGTGTGTACTGCTCGACCTGCATCTCCCGGACGTCCAGGGCCTCGACGCGGTCACCCACATCGTCCGCGCTGCGCCCGATGTGGCCATCGTGGTGCTCACCGGTCTCGCCGAGGCCGAGGCCGGCCTGGCCGCCGTCGCGACCGGGGCGCAGGACTACCTGGTCAAGGGCAGGCTCGATCCGGAGTCGCTCAGCCGGGCCGTGCGGTACGCGCTCCAGCGCAAGCAGGTGGAGCAGGCGGCTGCGGCGCTGCAGGCCAACCGGCTGATGGCGGAGGAGAACGCCAGACTGGAGCGGGGCCTGCTGCCCGTGCCGCTGCTGCGCGGGCGTGGCGACTTCGAGGCTGTCGCCCGGTATACGCCGGGGCGGGCGCACGGGCTGCTCAGCGGGGACTTCTACGACGTGGTGCAGACGGCCGACCAGACCGTGCATGCGGTGATAGGCGATGTCTCGGGCCACGGGGCGGCCGAGGCGGCACTGGGCGTGTGTCTGCGGGTCGCCTGGCGTACCGCGGTGCTCTGCGCGATGGAGCATCTGGAGCAGATCAGGATGCTGGAGGAGATCCTGGTGGCCGAACGCTCCGATCCGAGCATCTTCGCCACCGTCACATCCCTGGTCTTCTCCCCCGGCCGCCGCAGCGTGCGGGTCACCCGCGCCGGACACCCCGGGTTCCTCGTCCGGCACGGTGCGGAGGTCGCCTGGGCCGAGCCGGGCGGCGGTATGGCCCTGGGGCTGCTGCCGGGAGCCGCGCGCTGGACGGAGACCGAGCTGCCACTGCCCGTCGGGGGTCAGGTCGTGCTCTTCACCGACGGGCTGTTCGAAGGCCGCACCGGCGAGGAGACCCGGCTCGGGGAAGCGGGGCTGCTGGACCTCGCCCGAAGACACGGGGCGCTGCCCGCGACCGACTTCGTCGACGCGCTGGTGCGCGGCGCGACCGAGGGCGCAGCGCCTTACGGGGGCCTCGCGGACGACGTGGCCGTACTGCACCTGGGATGGGGGCCGGCTCGCCATGAGCAGTCAGGTGATTAGCGGGACCGCCGGCGACGGCGGAATCCCGCCCGAGGACGCCGCGGAGAGCGGGAGCCCTGCCGACACGGTGGTGCCCACGGCACGCCCCGGCCTCAGGTCCCGCCTCTCGGTCCAGAACTGGGTCCATCTGATCCTCGCCGGATTCGTGGTCGTGGTCTGCGGCTGCACCGCCGTCGGCGGAGTCTTCCTGTCCCGTACCAACGACAGGACCACGGCCCTCGTCGACCGCATCCAGCCGGCCCGGTCGGCTTCCTTCCAGCTTCAGAAGGCGCTCCTCGACCAGGAGACGGGGGCCCGCGGTTACGCGCTCAGCGGTGACACGTCCTTCCTCGAACCGTACGAACAGGGCCGGCGCGACGAGCAGCGGTACCGGGCCGGGGTCGAAGCGTTCACCGGAAGCGGGAGCCCCTACGCGCAGGACCTGGACCGGATCCGGCTGGCCGCGGAGAAGTGGCGCAGCGAGCAGGCCGAACCGCTGATCGCCACCGTACGGGCGAAGGGCCGCGGCGGGGCGTCGGAGGCACGTATCGGACGGAGCAAGTCAGCCTTCGACGGTCTGCGCGCGGACATGGCCGTACAGCAGCGCCACATCGAGGCCGCACAGACGCGGGCACGGGCCGGGCTCGACGCCTCGCGTCACACGCAGAACCAGGTACTGATCGCTCTGCTCGCGGCCTTCGCGCTGGTGGTGATCGTGCTCAGCCTGCTGCTGCACCGGATCGTGGGCCGGCCGCTGAACGCGCTGCGTGTCTCGTCCGACACCGTCCGGGGCGGGGACTTCCATCGCCGGATCGAGGTCCGGGGGCCCTCCGACGTGCGCGCTGTCGGAGCGGCCGTGGAGGACATGCGACGGCGGCTCGCCGACGAGCTCGCCGAATCCCTGGAGCGCGAGACCCTGCTGGCCGGGCAGGCGGACGAACTGCGGCGCTCCAACTCGGAGCTGGAGCAGTTCGCCTATGTGGCGTCGCACGATCTTCAGGAGCCGCTGCGCAAGGTCGCCTCGTTCTGCCAGCTGCTGGAGAAACGGTACGCAGAGGTGCTGGACGACCGAGGGAAGCAGTACATCGACTTCGCTGTCGACGGCGCCAAGCGGATGCAGGTCCTCATCAACGACCTGCTGACGTTCTCGCGGGTCGGCAGGGTGCTCGACAGCCGGCGGACCGTCTGCCTCGACTCCTCGCTGGACCGGGCGCTGGCCAATCTGGCCTTCGCGACCGAGGAGACGGGTGCGGCCGTCGTACGGACGGATCCGCTGCCCGAGGTCACCGGCGACCCCACGGCCCTCGTCATGCTCTGGCAGAACCTGATCGGCAACGCGGTCAAGTTCCGCCGGGCCGGCCACCCCTGTGTCGTCACCGTCGGCTGCACCGGGGACGGCGACACCTGGCATATGACGGTGTCGGACAACGGCATCGGCGTCGCACCGGAGTTCGCCGAGAAGATCTTCGTGATCTTCCAGCGGCTGCACGCGCGGGACGAGTACGACGGGACGGGGATCGGCCTTGCCCTCTGCCGGAAGATCGTCGAGTTCCACGGCGGCCGGATCTGGCTGGACGAGTCGATGACGGAGGGCGCGCGCATCCACTTCACGCTGCCCGTGCGCTCCGGCGCCGACGCCGCGGGCCCCGTGGCTGTCGCAGCCGAACACCCCACCACAGCACAGGAGGCCACCGCATGAACGCCCCGCTCCAGCCCATCGAGGTCCTGCTCGTGGAGGACGACCCCGGCGACGAACTGATGACCCGTGAGGCGTTCGCGGACAACAAGATCGGCAACACACTTCATGTGGTGCGGGACGGCGAGGAGGCCCTGGACTTCATCTACCGGCGCGGGGCCCACACCGGCGCGCCGCGTCCCGACCTGGTGCTGCTCGATCTGAACCTGCCCAAGTACGACGGCCGGCAGGTGCTCGAACGGATCAAGTCGGACCCGGATCTCTGCGACATCCCCGTCGTGGTGCTGACGACGTCGTCGGCGGAGGAGGACATCCTGCGCAGCTACCGGCTGCACGCCAACGCCTACGTCACCAAGCCGGTCGATCTGGATCAGTTCATGTCGGCGGTGCGCCAGATCGACGACTTCTTCCTCACGGTGGTGCGTCTCCCGCACCGGATGTGACCGGTGCGGGCCGACGGCTACCTGTTCTCCAGCTGGAGTTCCAGCTCCTTCTCCTGGTCACCGAGAGCCTCACCCTGCTCCGCCACGGAGAAGACGCTGCCGAGCGCGGCCCGCATCATGTCCACTGCGTGATAGCCACCCTGCACGGTGGCCTTGACCGGTGCCGTCAGACTCGCGGAGCCGAGCCGGTCCGGGGCCTCTTCCAGCACCTCGAAGGACGCCGTCCACACGGTCGGCCTGCCGGGGATCTCCGTCTGCGGGGTGTCACCGGCTCCCCGGTCGCTGGGGAAGGCCGTGCGCAGCGCGCCGAAGACGGCCGCCGCGTCCTCCTTCGAGTGGCCGGTGAGTGCCACCGTGACGAGCGTGTCCTGGTTCTCCGTGTCGGCCATCGTGCTCACTTTCCTCGCTGGATCGCGCTGATACGGGGGCGGGCCATCGGGCCGCTCCGGTCACTCGTCGGGTTCGGCACCGTGCCAGACCGTGGTGACGTTGCAGAACTCGCGGATGCCGTGGGCGGACAGCTCACGGCCGTACCCGGAGCGCTTGGCCCCGCCGAAGGGCAGAGCCGGGTGGGACGCGGTCATACCGTTGAAGAAGACGCCTCCCGCCTCGATGTCCCTCACGAACAGTTCCATTTCGTCGTCTGCCCTGGTCCAGACGTTGGAACTCAGACCGAACGGTGTGTCGTTGGCCACCCGCACCGCTTCCTCGGCACTCTCCACCCGGTAGACGGTGGCCACCGGACCGAACGTCTCCTCGCGGTGGATCCGCATGTCGGTGGTGATGCCCATGAGGACGGTGGGCGAGTAGAACCAGCCGCGCCCGGTTCCCTCCGGCCGGCCACCTCCGCAGAGCGCGGTCGCTCCCCTGCGCACGGCGTCGTCGACCAGCTCCTCCAGGTCGGTGCGGCCCTGCTCGGTGGCGAGCGGTCCGACGTCGGTCGACTCGTCCAGCGGGTCGCCGACCTTCAGCGCGGCCATCCGGGTGGTGAAGTGCTCCATGAAGGCGTCATAGACATCCGTATGCACGATGAATCGCTTGGCGGCGATGCAGGACTGTCCGTTGTTCTGCACCCGGGCGGTCACCGCCGTCCGCGCGGCCCGCTCGACGTCGGCCGACGGCATCACGATGTACGGATCGCTGCCGCCCAGCTCCAGGACGGTCTTCTTGACCTCGTCGCCCGCGATCGCCGCCACCGAGCGGCCGGCGGGTTCACTGCCCGTGAGGGTGGCCGCGGCCACCCGTGGGTCGCGCAGGATCGCCTCGACCTCGCCCGAGCCGATCAGCAGGGTCTGGAAGCAGCCCTTCGGGAATCCGGCCCGGTGGAAGAGTTCCCCCAGGTAGAGCGCTGTCTGCGGCACGTTCGACGCGTGTTTGAGCAGCCCGGTGTTGCCCGCCATGAGAGCGGGCGCGGCGAACCGTACGACCTGCCAGAGCGGGAAGTTCCACGGCATGACGGCCAGCACCACGCCCAGCGGACGGTAGCGGGTGTACGCGCGGGTGGCACCGGAGTCCGCGGTGTCGGCCATCGACGGGTGTTCGTCGGCCAGCAGCTCCGCCGCGTGCCGCGCGTACCAGCGCATCGTCTTGGCGCACTTGGCGGCCTCGGCACGGGCGGCTCCGACCGGCTTGCCCATCTCGGTGGTCATGGTGCGCGCGATGTCCGCCTGCTCGCTCTCCAGCAGGTCGGCCGTGCGGTTCAGCAGCCGGGCGCGTTCAGCGAACTCCGTGCGGCGGTAATCGCGGAAGGCGGCGTCGGCCGCCGCCAGGCAGCGTTCGATCCCCTCGGCACCCAGGGCATCGAAGGTCTGGAGCGTTTCACCTGTGGTGGGGTTCACCGTGGCGATGGGCATGGGTGGGGCCTCCTCGTACTCGCCCTTCCGACCCTCCCGCGCCCGGCGCGCCGCCGCAACGCGGACAGCGCGCCGGGAGGGTCGGGGCGCACGCCGGCCGAATGGTTCGTGATACGAACATTCCGCCCTATGCTGACCGGATGGAGACGGGCAGGGGTGAGGAGCCGCTGGGGATCGCGGCAGCGCTGGTGAGGACGTCGTTCCTGGTGCAGACCGTGTACACGGAGGCCAGCCGGGCGCACGGACTGCCCGCACAGCAGGCCCAGTTGATCTGTGTGCTGACGGCTCAGCCGCACGGAATGGGCGAACTGAGCACCATGCTGGGTCTGGAGAAGTCCAGCCTGACCGGACTCGTCGACCGGGCCGAGCGGCGCGGGCTGGTGCGCCGGGAGCCGGATCCGCAGGACAGACGCGCGGTACGGGTGGCTCTGACCTCCGAGGGCGCCAGGGTGTCCGGGGCCTTCTCGGCCCTGGCGAGCGCACGGATGGAGGCGCTGACCGGCGGGGTGAGCACGGCGGAGCGGAACCGGCTGGCGGCGGCGCTCGGGCAGCTGGTGCGGAGCAATGAGGTACCGGCGGTCTTCGCGGAGCCGCAGCAGCAGAGCGGGGCAGCCGCGGCCGGAAGACAGGCCGTGGACTCGACCGAGCCGGCCCCAGTGAACGAGTTGTACAAACAAGTTCCGTGAAAGCTGACCGAAATCAGCCGAGTTGTTCGCTTCATATGCCGTGTTCCGTCACTTGCCTGTCACCAGCTCTTCCCTTTGGCCCCCTCATCTGGAAAGACTCGGCTGGATCATTCCCCTCACACCGCGAGAGGTCCCCACACACATGCCTCAGCTCAATCGGCGCCGCTTCCTCCAGATCGCGGGCGCGACCGCAGGCTTCTCGGCCCTGTCGAACAGCATCGACCGCGCCGCCGCCATCCCCGCGAAGCGCCGCTCGGGAACGATCGACGACATCGAGCACGTCGTCGTCCTGATGCAGGAGAATCGTTCGTTCGACCACTACTTCGGGTCCATGAAGGGTGTTCGCGGCTTCGGCGACCCCCGGCCGATGACGCCCGTCGGCGGCAAGCCGGTCTGGTACCAGTCGGACGGCACCAAGGACGTGCTGCCGTACCACCCGGACGCCGAGGACCTCGGCATGAAGTTCATCGCCGGCCTCGACCACGACTGGGCGGGCGGCCACAAGGCCTGGAACCAGGGCAAGTACGACCAGTGGATCCCCGCGAAGTCCGCCGGCACGATGGCCCATCTGAACCGCAAGGACATTCCGTTCCACTACGCGCTGGCCGACGCGTTCACGGTCTGCGACGCGTACCACTCGTCGTTCATGGGGGCCACCGACCCCAACCGCTACTACCTCTGGTCCGGTCACGTCGGCAACGACGGCAAGGGCGGCGGCCCGGTGCTCGGCAACGCCGAGGCCGGGTACGACTGGACGACCTATCCCGAGCGCCTGGAGAAGGCCGGGGTCTCCTGGAAGATCTACCAGGACACCGGCGACGGCCTGGACGCGGCAGGGTCCTGGGGCTGGATCGACGACGCCTACCGGGGCAACTACGGCGACAACTCGCTCCTGTACTTCAACACGTACCGCAACGCCAAGCCCGGCGACCCGCTCTACGAGAAGGCGCGCACCGGCACCGACGCCAAGAACGGCGACGGCTTCTTCGACATCCTCAAGGCCGACGTCAAGGCGGACAAGCTCCCCCAGGTCTCCTGGATCGCCGCTCCTGAGGCCTTCTCCGAACACCCCAACTGGCCCGCCAACTACGGCGCCTGGTACATCTCGCAGGTGCTGGACGCACTCACGTCCAACCCCGAGGTGTGGAGCAAGACGGCGCTCTTCGTCACCTACGACGAGAACGACGGCTACTTCGACCACGTCGTGCCGCCGTTCCCGCCCGCTTCCGCAGACCGGGGCGCGTCCACGGTGGACACCTCGCTCGACTACTTCCCCGGCGACGCGAGTTACGGTGCGGGCCCCTACGGTCTCGGCCAGCGCGTGCCGATGACCGTCGTCTCCCCGTGGAGCACCGGCGGTTACGTCTGCTCCGAGGTCTTCGACCACACCTCAGTCATCCGGTTCCTGGAGCGGCGCTTCAAGGTGACCGAGCCGAACATCTCGCCGTGGCGGCGGGCCATCTGCGGTGACCTGACGTCGGCCTTCGACTTCGGGCTGAAGAACACCAGGCCCGCCACGCTCCCGGACACCGACGGATTCCGGCCGCCGGACGGCGACCGGCACGACAGTTACACCCCGAAGGCCCCCGCCGACCCGGCGCTGCCCAAGCAGGAGGCGGGGTCCCGGCCGTCCCGTCCGCTGCCCTACGCTCCGCTGGTGGACGGCCAGGGTTCGCCGTCGGACGGGAAGTTCGCGCTGACGTTCAGCGGGGGCGCGTCCGCCGGAGCCTGCTTCACTGTGACGTCGGCCAACCGCGGTGACGGGCCGTGGTCGTACACCGCCGAGGCGGGCAAGAAGCTGTCCGACACCTGGAACACGTCGTACTCGAAGGGCTCCTACGACCTGTCCGTTTTCGGCCCGAACGGTTTCCTGCGCACGTTCAAGGGGCCGGGCTCCACCGCCGGCCCCGAGGTCACCGCCCGTCACCGCGCCACCGACGGATCGGTCGAGCTGACGATGACCAACGCGGGCAGCGCCGACTGTCATCTCACCGTCACCAACGCGTACGGCGGCAAGAGTGAGACCTTCACGGTACGCAAGGGGAAGACCGTGGTGCACACGGTGGACCTGCGCTCCACCCGGCAGTGGTACGACCTGTCCGTGGTCTCGGACCGGGACAGCAGCTACCTGCGCCGGTTCGCCGGACACGTCGAGACCGGCAAGCCCGGTGTGAGCGACCCGGCGATCATCACCGGCTGACCGCCACAGGTGCCGGGCCCCGCGAGCCGGGGGCCCGGCACCCGGGCTCGGGGCGTTCCCGCGCTCACGCCGCGCTGTCGGGCGCGACGCCGTCCGCCGCGGGCACCGGCCTGCCGAGCGGGACCTGCGGGCCCTCGCACTCGGTCAGCCAGCGCCGCAGGATGCGGTGCACCTGTTCGGCGCCGACCAGTTCGTGGCCGTCGGCCACCGCCTCGGAGAGGTCGAGCGGCGCCAGCAGGAAGGGCGCCGACTGTTCCCCGCCCAGGCCGCCGTGCGAACCGATCTGCCCCTCGAAGGCGTGCACGGATCCGGTCTCGGGGTCGTACACCGAATTGACCATGACATCCGCGACGTGCGGGAACGTGTCCGTGCGGCACACCGCTTCCGCGGCGCCGGGCCCGAAGCCGGCGAGCGGCCCCTCCCCGTCGGTGAGCGCGGCCACGGGCACCTCGGCGCCGCCGGCCCCGAGCACCACCGAGCCGTGCTCCTCGCTCGCGACGAGCAGGAACCCGATCCCCGGATGGTTGGCCAGGGTCGGCAGCAGCGCCGGATGGCGCCGGTCGAGCTGTTCGCGCGTCATGCGGCCCGGCGCGTCGGGGAAGGAGATCAGCCCGAGGTTGCCGGAGGCCAGCACCACCGGGTCGGACTCCGGGTCCGGCGGGGTCTCGTCGCCGGCCGGCGCCGGGCGGTGCAGCACGACGCGCACGGCGGCCCTCGCCTCGGAGCCGCTCCTCGTCCGCTGCGCCCTGCGCGGGACGGGAAGCCCGCAGCCCGCCCGCACCAGGTCCTTGAGGGTCAGTCCGTACGCACCCTCGAAGGTCTGACCGGGGCTCTGCCCGTGGTCGGAGAGCAGCACGATCCGGTACGGCCGCGGTGCGTGCTCCTCGGCCCTCGCGATCAGTGCCAGGGAACGGTCGAGCCGCGCCAGTACCTTCGCCGCGTCCCTGCTGTGCGGCCCGCTGTGGTGGGCCACCTCGTCGTACGCGACCAGGTCCGCGTAGACCGCGGTCCGCCCGGCGAACATGTCCCCGATCACCGATGACACCACCACATCGCGCTCGACGACGGTCGCGAAGGCCCTGATGAACGGGTAGAGGCCACCGCGCTTGATGCGCGGCTCCTCCTGCCGGGCGCGGGCCCGTGTCGACTGTCCGATCTCCCGGCCGACCTCGGCGAGGAACGAGATCGCGGTGCGGACCGCGTTGGCCGGGTCGGAGAAGTAGGCGAAGTAGCCGGCCCTGGAGCGGTGGTGGCGGTCACGCCGTGCGGCGACGGAGAGCACCAGGGCCAGCTCGTCGGCGCCGCCGCTGAAGAGGTTCCCGCGGCTCGCGCCGTCCACCGTGAGCAGCCCGCCGTCACGCGTGCGCTCGACCGCCCGGCGCTGGAGCTCGGCCGCGCTCGCGGGCCGGTTGCAGACCATCACGTCGCCGGTCTCCTTCTCGTACCAGCGGAAGGCGGGGATGTCGTGGTTGGAGCCGTGCAGGATGCCTAGCTGGCTTGCGCCCGTCTGGCTGGACCAGTCGGTGCGCCAGGCGCTGAGCCGGTGCGTGGAGCCCATCCACCCGGCGGCGGTGGGCATCAGCCCCTCTCCGACCGCGCGCAGCAGCGCCGCATGGCCGACCCCGTCGAGCTGCAGGAAGACGGTGCCGTGCGGCCCGCACCGCCCCGCGTCCTCGCCGCTTCTGCGCCGCCGGCGGGAGGCGAGGCGCGAGAGTCTTCGGCGGTACGCCTCGTCGTCGCGCACCGCGAGCGCGGTCGAGGTCGCGGAGGCGACGGCCGACATCACCGCGGCGACCACGACTGCCGTCTCCGGGTCGGAAGTGCCCCGCCCGTTCGGGATCAGGTCCAGCGCGACCAGCAGGAACGACCCGTTCAGGACGAATACCAGCAGGCCCAGGACGAGGGCCGGGACCAGCAGCAGCGCGCGCACGACCAGCGGCCACACCAGTGCGCTGAGCAAGCCGAACGCCGCCGCACCCCACCCCGCTGTGATCGCCACCGTGGTGGCGCTGTCGCCGTCGGCGGACTCCAGCCGGAAGTCCGGCAGGATGCCGGCGAGCGCCAGCATGGTCAGCGTGGACACCGCCCACACCACGGTCACCCGCAGCAGAGCGCTGCCCGCGCTGCGCCATCGCCCTGTCACCACGCCTCTTCCACCTCACGTCCCGAGGGCCCCCGGGCGGGCCCGCCGGGGGGCAGCTTTTCACAGACAGGACAGTGCCCCGGCCACGGTCACGCGGGCAGGAAGCACGACCGCCGTGACCTGCCGTGAGCATGTGTCACGGCAGGTCACGGTGGGTTACGCCGGGTCACGGCGGGGAGCTGTAGCCGCAGGAGTGGCAGATCTTCCAGCCGTCCTGCGTGACGGCGAGGACACCTCCGCAGCGCGGACACTGCTCCGAGTACAGGGTCACGGAGCCTCCTCCCGTTTCGCTGCATCGCTACCCAACGTGAGCCGGGGCAGACGTGACAACGGACGTGACACGCTGTCCCGGGAGCGGGCCGCATAGAGTCGGCGGAAGCCCGAAGTGACCAGATGTGAGGAGACGGCACGTGCCGGTCGCTGTGACCTGGTGGGGACACGCCACTTGTACGGTCGAGGACTCCGGGGTCCGGGTACTGACCGACCCGCTGTTCGCCCGCAGGCTGGCTCATCTGCGGCGCCGGCGCGGCGCCGTTCCGCCCCCCGGCGCGGCAGCGGCCCAGGCCGTCCTCGTATCGCACCTGCACGCCGACCACCTCCATCTGCCGTCGCTGGCCCGGCTGGCGCCCGGCACCACGCTGATCGTGCCGCGCGGGGCGGTCCGCGCCGTACCCGGACTGCGGCGGCTCGGCCTGCCCATCACCGAGGTCGTCGCCGGCGACGAGGTGCGGGTGGCCGACCTGACCGTCCGCGCGGTACCCGCGCACCACGACGGCCGCCGGCTGCCCTTCGGACCGCAGCGCGCACCCGCGCTCGGCTTCGTCGTGAGCGGTGAGGCGCGGACCTATTTCGCAGGGGACACCGGTCTCTTCGACACGATGGGCGAGGCTGTGGGCGACGTCGATGTGGCGCTGCTCCCGGTCGGCGGCTGGGGCCCCTTCCTCGGCGAGGAGCACCTTGACGCCAGGCGGGCCGCCGAAGCGCTGACCGTGCTGCGGCCGCGCTCCGCCGTACCGGTCCACTACGGCACGTACTGGCCGGTCGGGATGGACGGTGTGCGGCCACATGAATTCCACACGCCGGGCGACGAGTTCGTACGGCAGGCGGCGCAGCTGGCCCCCGAAGTGTCCGTGCACCGCCTCACGCACGGTGAACAGGTGCTGCCGGAGGTGGCCGGGTGATCCACGAACTGCTGGGCCAGGTGCCCCCGGAGTCCACCCAGCAGGCCGCCGGCTACCCGTCGCTCTTCCTGCTGGTCGTGCTGGGATCCCTGGTGCCGGTCATTCCCACGGGAGCGCTGGTGAGTTCTGCGGCCGTGGTCGCCATCCACCAGACGGATCCCCTGGCGCTGCTCTTCGTGTTCGCCGTGGCCTCATCCGCCGCGTTCCTCGGGGACATGGCCCTGTACTGGCTCGGCCGGCGCGGCGTGCACTCCAAGAACGGTTCGCGCTGGCTGGAGGCGCTGCGCAGGAGGGTCCCGCAGGCACGCCTGGCGCGGGCACAGGAGCAGCTCGACAAGCACAGCAAATCGGTACTCGTCCTCTCCCGGCTGGTCCCGGCCGGCCGGATACCGGTGATGCTCGCCTGTCTGCTGGGTGAGATGCCGCTGCGCAGGTTCGCCGGCGGCGACGTGCCGGCGTGTCTCGCGTGGGCCGCCGCGTACCAGCTCATCGGGATACTCGGCGGCTCGCTCTTCGACGAGCCCTGGAAGGGCGTGGCCGCGGCGATCGCCCTCACTCTGCTGGTGAGCGGGGCACCTGCCGCGTGGCGCAGGCTCCGGACACGCGGCGGGTCTCCCGCCCCCCGCTGAGCCGCGCTCCGGGACGCCAACTGTGCTGTGCCCACACGTCGTTCGTACCGGCCCTGCCCCTACCCGTAGTACTCGGGAGTGACGCGGAAGGTTCGCTCTGCGGCGGGACGCCTGCCACCGGGTGCGCTCCATAACTTCAGTACGGGTGGTGGCCGCCGGTGACGCGCTGCTCGCCCCGAACATCACCAAACGCCTCATCGCGGAGTTCTCCCGGGTGACCGGCTCCCCCCGCACAGCGCCCAAGGGCCGGACCGGCGACCTGACCGAGCGCGAGACCGAGGTCCTCTCCCTCATCGCCCAGGGGTTGTCCAACGCGGAGATCGCCGGGCGGCTGGTGGTGGCCGAGCAGACCGTGAAGACCCATGTGAGCCGGATCCTGGTCAAGCTGGGTCTGCGCGACCGGACCCAGGCCGCGGTCTTCGCGTACGAGACGGGCCTGGTGCGCCCGGCCGGATACTGACGGACCGTGCGACGCACGGAGCCCGTGTCCGGTCAGTCGGCGAGCGGCCGGTCCGCCGGTACCTCCGCGGGCGCGTCCTGGAGCACTCTGGACCCCCCGACGGGCAGGTCCCACAGGTCCTCGCGCGGGCGCCCCGCCAGCTCCCAGGCAGCTCGGACCCGGGTGAGCGGTTCGAGTACCGGCTCGGCGGACAGCAGGAACGCGCCCCAGTGCATGGGAGCCATACGCCGCGCCCCCAGGTCCTGGCAAGCGGCGACCGCCTCCTCCGGGTCGGTGTGCACGGGCCCGAGCATCCAGCGCGGTTCGTACGCCCCGACCGGGAGCAGCGCCAGGTCGATGCCCGGGTGGCGGTGGCCGATCTCCCCGAACCAGTGGCCGTACCCGGTGTCGCCTGCGAAGTACACCCGCTGACCGCGCTGGTCGGTGAGGACCCAGCCGCCCCAGAGCGAGCGGCAGGTGTCGGTGAGGGTGCGCTTGGACCAGTGGTGGGCAGGCACGAACTCGAAGCGGACACCGCCGGTCTCCGCCGACTCCCACCAGTCCAGCTCCGTGACCCGGGTGAAGCGGCGCCGCCGGAACCAGCGGGCCAGCCCGGCCGGGACGAAGAGCGGGGTGTCGCGCGGGAGCCGTCTGACCGTGGGGGCGTCCAGGTGGTCGTAGTGGTTGTGACTGATGACGACGGCGTCGATCCGCGGCAGGTCCGCCCAGGGGACACCGACCGGGGTGACGCGGGCCGGCGTACCGAGAATCCTGCGGGACCAGACGGGGTCGGTGAGGACGGTGAGGCCCCCGATGCGCACTACCCAGCTGGCGTGCCCGGCCCAGGTGACGGCGATCGTGGCGGCGTCCGTCTCGGGCAGTGGGGCGGGGGCGTACGGCAGCAGCGGGATATCGCGCAGCCCCTCGGCGCGTGGCCGCACGGCACCTTCGCGGGCCAGTCTCGCCATCGCTCGGACACCGGGCAGCGGAGCGGTGAGCCGGTCGGCGAAGGACTTCGGCCAGAGCCTGGTCTCGCCGAGTGGGCGCAGGAGGCCCGGTTTGCGGGGGCGGTGCCGGGTGTGCGGGCGGGTGGCCGGCTGAGCCGCGGCCGGCGCGGACGGCGGCCGGCCCGGCGTCTCCTGGCCGGTCGGTTCACGCGGCCCGGTCTCCGCGAGCGGGCCGGTCTCGGGGCCGGGCCCGGTCCGGGCACCCGGCTGCGGTTCGGTGAGGGAGCGCTCGGTCTGTTCCGTCATCGAAGGGCTCCGTCCGGTGGCGGTGAGGCAGTCATCGCAGTTGCTCCAGGGCCGATGTGAGGATGCTCAACGCGCGGGCCACGTGGGGAAGTTCGAGTGGCTCCGTCGAGTTGAGGGACTCCAGGCGCTCCTGCGGGGTTGATCCGACGAGCGGGCCCGTCGCGAGCCGCACCCGCAGTTCGTCCGGATCGTCACCGAAACGGTGGCCTCCGGGGGCCGGTGCGCCGATCCGTTCCCCCAGGTACTCCTCCAGTTCCATCGCGTCGGTGACCCCGAGGTCCGAGAGGCCGGCCCCCAGCGGGCCGAGATCCACGTAGAGGTGGCGGCCGGCCTGCGGGGGTCTGGCCAGCGCGCCCGCGGCGAGCACCGCTTCATGGGCGGCTGCCGCCAGCCGGGCGTGCAGCCGGGCCGCCTGCGCCGCGCGCTCCCGTACGGCCGCCGGCTCCCGCAGCGCCCAGGCGGCAGCCGCCGCGACCGGCGCGGACGGCGCCGCCCCGGTCGCGGTGAGAACGTCCAGGGTTCTGGCGCGCCGGGCGGCCCCGTCCGCCGTGCCGGGGAACCGGGCCACGGCCACCGGCCAGGCCGTCGGAGTCAGCGAGCCCGCGAGATCGGACAGGACGGTCACCTCGTCCGGACACATCTCCGCGGGGCTGAGCAGTACCGTCTCGTCCGGCCGGTGCCGGGTGTCGCGCCAGGTCTCGTCGCTGATGATGTGCAGCCCCTCGGAGAGCGCGGCCTCGCAGGCCAGGTGCAGCAGCTCGGGCGGGGCAGTCGTCGCGGTCGGGTCGTCGGCGACGGAGAGCAGCAGCAGGCGGGGGTTGCCGCCCTCGGTGCGCACCCGGCGTACGGTCTCCAGGAGGGCGTACGGGTCGGGGACGCCGCCGCACTCCGCCGGGGTGGGCACCGGGTAGGCGGACCGCCCGATGAGACGGGCCTGCGGTATCCACCAAGCGGGGCACGGGCGGGGCAGCATCAGATCGCCACCGTCCGCCGCCAGCAGCGCGAGGAGCAGCGACTGGGGGCCATCGGCTGCGACCGTGTCCCCCGGCTCGCAGCCCAGGCCGCGCCTCGTCCAGTATCCGCAGGCCGCCGTCCGCAGCCCGGGGCCGCCGCCAGGTGGCTCGGCTGCGGTGTGCGGGGCCGCGCCGGAGAGCACGGCGGCCAGTCCGGGGAGCACCGGCAGTCCAGGGCCGGGGGCGGGCGGCCCGTAGCGGACAGGGCCGCGGCTCTCCGGAACCGTCCGCTGCATGCCCGCACCTCCGCTGTCGCCGGCCCCCCAGAGACCTTTATACGTAGATTTGCCCGACCGGGCGACCGTGGCAGCCGGGCCCCTGCGGGGGCGGGAGCGCCCCAGGGGCCGGGCTGCCGGCCCTCCCGCTGCCCGGTGGCTGCCGTGACGTGCGGCGACACGCCGGGGCGCCGGAGGCATCTCCCGGGCCGGACGGGGTACGACGATCGGTCACCAGAGCCGCCGCGCAGCACCGTCCTCCGCCCGGAGATCCGGTCAGGACGCGTACGGATCATCGAGAGGGTTGATTTTCATGGCCTCCGCCGTCCCCCACAGCGGCCCGGTCCACCTCGAACGGCTCACGAGCTGGCTCGGGGCCCGCGACCAGGCGCTGTTCAGGTCAGCGGCTGCCAGGCACTGGCCGGCGGCGGCGCCGGTCCTGCCCCGGCTGAGCCGCAGCGCCAATCACGGTCTGCTCTGGTTCGGCGCCGCCGCGGGTATCGCCGTGGTGGGCGGCTCGACCCGTGCGCGGCGGGCCGCGCTGCGCGGGGTGACCTCACTGGCCGTCGCCTCCGCTGTCGCGAACACGGTGGGCAAGCGGTCGGTCCGCAGAGCGAGGCCGATACTGGACGCCGTACCGGTGATGAGACAGCTGAAGCGGCAGCCGGTCACCACGTCCTTCCCCTCCGGGCACGCGGCTTCGGCTGCCGCTTTCGCCACCGGGGTCGCGCTGGAGTCGAAGGGCTGGGGCGCGGTCGTCGCACCGATCGCCGTGAGCGTGGCGGCCTCGCGTGTCTACACGGGCGTGCACTACCCGAGCGATGTGATGATCGGGGCCGCACTCGGGGTGGGTGCCGCCTTCGCGGTGCGCGGGCTCGTACCCACCCGCGACCAGCTGCCCGCCCCCGGCCGGCCGCACACCGAAGCGCCGGCCCTGCCCGGCGGTCAGGATCTGGTCGTGGTGGTCAACAGGGCGTCGGGATCGGCTGCCGCCAGGGCAGCCCTCGTCAGGGACGCGCTGCCGCTGGCGGATGTGGTGGAGTGCGATCCCGGCGAGCTGGCGGCCACGCTGGAGAAAGCGGCGAAGCGCGGCCGGGCGCTCGGAATCTGCGGCGGGGACGGGACGGTCAACCGGGCGGCCGCCGTCGCGGCCGCACACGGTGTGCCGCTCGCGGTCTTCCCCGGCGGGACGCTGAACCACTTCGCTTACGACATCGGGATCGAAGAGGTCCACGACACCTGCCGGGCGCTGGCGTCCGGCGACGCGGTCAAGGTCGATCTGGGCCGCTTCGCACCGGGGCCGGACGGCCCGGGTGGCGAGCCGGGGCACTTCCTCAACACGTTCAGCCTGGGCGTCTATCCGGAGCTGGTACGGATCAGGGAGCACTGGTCCCCGAAGATCGGCGGATGGCCTGCCGGAGTCCTGGCGGCGGCGCGGGTGCTCGGCTCGCGGCGACCGCTCCAGGCGGATTTCCAGGGCGAGCGGCGGACACTGTGGATGCTGTTCGCCGGAAACGGCATGTACCGGCAGATGGGGCCGACCCCCGGCAGGCGCTTCGACCTGGCGGACGGCCTGCTGGACGTCCGGGTGGTGCACGGGGGCAGGCTGCCGGGCCTGCGGCTCCTCGCGGCGGCGCTCGCGGGACCGCTGTCCCGCTCGCCCGTGCACGCTGCGGAGCGGATGCGGCGGGTACGGGTGTCGGGACTCGCGCCCGGCACGGCGCTCGCGTTCGACGGCGAGGTCACGCAGGCGCCGCCCACTCTGTGGATCGACAAGGACAACGAGGCGCTCACCGTGTACCGCCCGCTGCCGCTCTAGGTTTCTTCGGCGATGGCTGTGCTGTCTCTGCCCCTCAGGACTGTGCGGGGCGAGTTCCGGCGTCACCGACTGCCTTACGAATCCGCCCCGTTCGCAGAAGCGGACCACTCCGGCGTCGCCCGCGTACGCCGGAACACCCGGCTGGGCGGTGCGGCGCGCGCCGCACCGCCCAGCCGGACACGGATATCAACGCCCGGCGCCGACGGACGTCCCGTACCCCATGTCTCAGTCGGTGCCGAACTCCATGGCGGCGCGGTCGAGCATCTGGTCGTCGTCGCCATCGGCAACGCCGCGGGACGCGATGACCTCGGCGCCGCCTTGCGGCATCGCGCCGATCAGCCCCGTCGAGGCGGCCTGGGCTGCGCCGATGAGTGTCGCGTGCGTGTTGCCGACGATGCCGAGATCGGCGTACTGCTCCAGCTTGGCGCGGGAGTCGGCGATGTCCAGGTTGCGCATGGTGAGCTGGCCGATCCGGTCCACCGGGCCGAAAGCCGAGTTCTCGGTGCGCTCCATGGACAGCTTGTCCGGGTGGTAACTGAACGCCGGGCCGGAGGTGTTCATGACTGAGTAGTCCTCGCCGCGCCGCAGCCGCAGCGTCACCTCTCCGGTGACCGCGGCACCAACCCAGCGCTGCAGCGCCTCACGGATCATCAGCGCCTGCGGGTCCAGCCAGCGGCCCTCGTACATGAGGCGGCCGAGGCGCCGGCCCTCGTTGTGGTACTGCGCGATGGTGTCCTCGTTGTGGATGGCGTTCACCAGGCGTTCGTACGCGGCGTGCAGCAGCGCCATGCCCGGGGCCTCGTAAATACCCCGGCTCTTGGCCTCGATCACCCGGTTCTCGATCTGGTCGGACATGCCCAGACCGTGGCGGCCGCCGATGGTGTTCGCCTTCATCACCAGGTCGACCGGGGTGGCGAACTTCTCGCCGTTGATCGTCACCGGGCGGCCCTGGTCGAAGCCGATCGTCACATCCTCGGCGGCGATGCGGACGTTGTCGTCCCAGAACCGCACGCCCATGATCGGGTCGACGGTCTCCACACCGGTGTCGAGGTGCTCCAGGGTCTTGGCCTCGTGCGTGGCGCCCCAGATGTTGGCGTCGGTCGAGTAGGCCTTCTCGGTGCTGTCGCGGTAGGGGAGGTCGTGGGCGAGCAGCCACTCCGACATCTCCTTGCGTCCGCCGAGTTCGGAGACGAAGTCTGCGTCGAGCCACGGCTTGTAGATGCGCAGGTGCGGGTTGGCGAGCAGGCCGTAGCGGTAGAACCGCTCGATGTCGTTGCCCTTGAATGTCGAGCCGTCGCCCCAGATCTGCACGTCGTCCTCGAGCATCGCCCGGACCAGCAGGGTGCCGGTGACGGCGCGGCCGAGCGGTGTCGTGTTGAAGTAGGAACGACCGCCCGAGCGGACGTGGAACGCACCGCACGTGAGCGCGGCCAGGCCCTCCTCCACCAGCGCGGCGCGGCAGTCGACCAGACGCGCGATCTCGGCGCCGTACGCCGTCGCGCGGCCGGGCACCGACGCGATGTCGGGCTCGTCGTACTGGCCGATGTCGGCGGTGTAGGTGCACGGGACGGCACCCTTGTCGCGCATCCACGCGACCGCGACGGAAGTGTCGAGGCCGCCGGAGAAGGCGATGCCGACGCGCTCGCCGGCGGGCAGGGAGGTAAGGACCTTAGACATAGGAAGAGTATGCAGGAAACCGCATGATCATGCAACGTGGCTCCGGTCGCCGCCCCGGAGCCACGGCGCGGGCCGTCGCAGGGCGACAACGGTCTCCGGCCCGGAGCTACGGAGCAGGGGCACCCCCGGAGCAGTGCAAAGCAGCGCAGGGCCGCGGCGGAGACCGCCGCCGCCCTTGCCCGCCCCTCAGCGACACCGGAGACGGCCTCGGCCCAGCTCCCGCTCCGGTCAGGCCGGTCGGATCACCGCTTTCTCCACCAGCAGCCGCGCGGCCGCGGTGATGCTCTGCGCGTCGATACCTGCCGCGGCCAGCTGCTCCTCCGGCGTGGCCGACCCCGGCATGTTCCCGACCGCGAGCCGGACGAGCCGGGGCACCGGCCTGCCGTCCGCGAACGCCTCGGCCACCGCGTCCCCCAGTCCGCCTTCGGAGTGGTGGTCCTCGACCGTGATCAGGCAGCCCGTCTGGTCCGCCGCCGTCCGCAGGGTCCCTGCGTCCACGGGCTTGACCGAGTAGAGGTCGATCACCCGCACCGCGATGTTCTCCCGCGCCAGCGCGTCGGCCGCCGCGAGGCACTCATGGAGGGTCTGGCCCGCGCCGACCAGGGTCAGCGCGTCGTCCTCACCGGACCGCAGGACCTTGCTGCCGCCGATCGGGAACTCCTCGTCCGGCCCGTAGATGACGGGGGTCTCCCCGCGGTTCGTCCGCAGGTAGCGGATGCCGTGCGCGTCCGCCATCTCGGCCACCAGCCTGGCCGTCTGGTTGGCGTCGCTGGGGTACAGGACCGTGCTGCCGTGGATCGACCGGAACATCGCCAGGTCCTCAAGACCCATCTGGGACGGGCCGTCCTGACCGATCGCCGTACCGACGTGCGAGCCGACGACATTGATGCCGGCGGCGCCGATCGCCGCCATCCGGAAGAAGTCGTGCGCCCGGGTGAGGAACGAGGCGAAGCTGCACGCGAACGGGGTGTAGCCGCGCGCCTGCATGCCGACAGCGGCGGCCGCCAGCTGCTGCTCCGCGATGTAGCACTCGAAATACCGCTCGGGGTGCTTCTTCGAGAAGAACTCGGCTCGTGTCGAGTCGCCGACCTCCCCGTCGAGTACGACCACTTCGCCGCGCGCCGCACCGAGGGCGGTGACCGCATCGCCGAACGCGTTGCGCGTGGCGACCTCGTCGCCCTTCTCGTAGCGCGGCAGAACGAGGTCCCCGCCGCCGGTGCTCCGCGCCGGTCCGGCGTCGGCCGGCTTGTGCACGTCGACCCGGATGGACCGGCGGCCACCCAGCTCCTCGACAGCCGCTGCCGCATCCGGCAGTGGTTTGCCGTGCATCCCCTCGCGGTCCTCGACGTCGGCCACCCCGCGCCCCTTGCGGGTACCCGCGATGATCGCGGTGGGCCTGCCCTTGACGGCGAGCACCTCCTCGTACGCCGCGTCGACAGCGGCGATGTCGTGCCCGTCGATCTCGACCGTGTGCCAGCCGAAGGCCCGCAGCCTGCGTCCGTACGCCTCCAGGTCCCTGCCGTGCCGGGTGGGCCCGCGCTGCCCCAGCCGGTTCACGTCGACGATCAGCGTCAGATTGTCGAGGTTCTCGAACCCGGCGTGTTCGGCGGCCTCCCAGACCGAGCCTTCGGCCATCTCGCTGTCACCGCTCAGCACCCAGACCCGGTACGGCAACCGGTCCAGGGATTTACCCGCCAGTGCCATGCCCACCCCGACGGGCAGCCCCTGCCCCAGCGAGCCGGTGGCCACGTCCACCCAGGGGATGCGCGGCGTCGGATGACCCTCTAGACGGCTGCCCTTCTTACGGAAGGTGAGCAGCTCCTCGTCCTCGACGGCACCCGCCGCGCGGTACATCGCGTAAAGGAGCGGAGTGGCGTGGCCCTTGGAGAGGACGAAGCGGTCGTTGCCCGGATGGTCGGGCCGGTCGAAGTCGTAACGCAGATGCCTGGCGAGGAGTACGGCGGCCAGATCCGCCGCGGACATCGATGACGTGGGATGCCCGGAGCCCGCCGCGTCCGCTGCGCGAACCGCGTCCACACGGAGCTGCTGGGCCAGTTCGAAGAGCTCTGCGTTCTGATCCGTACTCATTTGCTGTTCCCTTCCCGCGACCGGGCTCACTGCGGTGCCGGCGGAGCGGTGTCGAGCGGGCAGCCCCTGGAGTGGGCGTACCCGGATGTTCACCTTGTCCCGGTCACACAGCACCGCGTACCCAGTCCGCGACGACGCGCACACGTTTCCCCGGCATGGCGGCAGCCGCCTCCGTCGCCGCACCTGGCCTCCCCCGGGCACAGCGGTCGGAACACCGAACGGGCGTATCAGTATCCGAGATACGCATCTCAGCATTCGGCGAAAGCATCTACGGTGGTGACACCACTTCGGATGAGTTCGACATCGAACAGGGAGATCCGCCATGCCGGAAGAGACAGCCGTATACACGCACGGCCACCACGAGTCGGTGCTGCGCTCGCACACCTGGCGGACCGCCGCCAACTCCGCGGCCTACCTGGTGGGCGAGCTCAAGCCCCACATGCGGATCCTGGACATCGGCTGCGGGCCCGGCACGATCACCGCCGATCTGGCCGCGCTGGTGCCTCAGGGCACGGTCACCGGCGTGGACAGAGCGCCCGCCATCGTGGAGAAGGCCCGTGCGCTGGCTGCCGAACGCGGTCTGGCCAATACCGACTTCGCCGTCGCGGACGTGCATGCGCTGGACTATCCGGACGACACGTTCTGCGTGGTCCACGCGCACCAGGTGCTCCAGCATGTCGGCGACCCCGTGCAGGCTCTGCGCGAGATGCGCCGGGTCACCAAGCCGGGCGGCATCGTCGCGGTGCGCGAGAGTGACTACGGTGCGTTCACCTGGTACCCGGAGTCCCCGGTGATGGACGACTGGCTGGACCTGTACCACCGGGTCGCCCGCGCCAACGGCGCCGAGCCGGACGCCGGGCGGCGGCTGTTCTCCTGGGCCAGGCAGGCGGGCTTCACGGACATCAGGTCGACGGCCACCAACTGGGTCTTCGCCACCGATGAGGAGCGCTCCTGGTGGAGCGGGCTGTGGGCCGACCGTACGACCGAGTCCGTCTACGCGCAGCAGGCGGTGGACGGCGGGCACGCGACACGGGAGCAGCTGTCGGCGGTCGCGGACGCCTGGCGCGAGTGGGGCGCGCAGGAGGACGGATGGTTCCTGGTCCCGCACGGCGAAGTCCTCTGCCGCGTCTGATGCCGGGCCGGAGCGGGCCTGCCGATTCCGGCCCCGAGGCCCACTCCGGCGTCAACTAGGCTTCTCCGCATGGAGATCCTGGGAACCACGTTGCGTATCTGCGTCGACGACCTAGAGGCTTCGGTGTTCTTCTACGAACGCCTCACCGGTGCCAAGGCGCTGCGCTTCGAGCGCGGCGGAGTGTCCGTCGCCGCGGTCGGCTTCTTCCTCCTGATGAGCGGCCCGGAGTCGGAGCTGGAAATTCTTCGCAAGGTGAAGGCGACCATCGCGGTACGTGATGTCGACGAGGCCCTCGCCACACTCACCGAGGTCGGCGCGCAGGTCATCGCTGGGCCGGTACCGACCCCGGTGGGCCGCAATCTGATCGCGGTCCACCCCGACGGGTCGGTGTTCGAGTACGTCGACAGAAACGGGGCCGGGCCCGCGGCCTGAGCGTTACGGGCCCGGGGCCTCTCAGCTCTGCGGCCGCATCCGGTACTCGTACGCCTCGGGCAGCGGCTCGTCGGTGAGCGCCGACCAGACCTCGTTGAGGACTTCGGCGCCCTCCCGGAGGTCTGCCACTTCGAAGCCCGCGTCGAATATCGCACGCGCCGCGCCGGTCTCCCCCTCGGCGAGCAGGAGCTGGGCCTCGACCAGACGGAACCGGCCGCGGTCCCGGGTCCCGGGGTCCAGCCGGTCCCAGACGCTCCGGGCGTCCGCGGTACGCCCCACCGCGAGCAGTGCCTCGATGGTCTCGCGTCCCAGAGCGGCCGTCACCGCCGTCCAGCCGGGCCCCTCGCGCCGCTCGTCGCAGAGGTCGTCGAAGGCCTCGGCGCAGCGGTCGGCCGCCCTCCCGCTGTGGCCGTCACACCGGTCGGCGACAGCGAGGCAGCGCAGCAACGGCCAGCGGGACGGGGCCAGTTCGAGGCCGCGCTCCCAACTGCGCACCGCCTGGGCCCGGTCGCCCTCGTGCCACTGGGCGATACCCAGGTGGTACTCGGTCAGCGGCTCGGCGAGGGCGGTCTCCAGCATGTCCCGCCAGTGCCGTGAGACCAGCGACGGTCCGGGCGGAGTGACCTTGCGCGGCGCGGGGAAAGCACCCGACCGGTAGAGTTCGAGCCAGGGCTGCTGGTCGTCGCCGAGCGCCGACTCGTCGAACGGCGTGCCGGGCAACTTGTACCCGCCGCGCAGGACTTCGAGCGCGCCCCAGCCGGAGCCGGTGGCGAGCATCTCGTGCGGCTCCCGGTCGGCGAAGCCACGCCACGCCTCGTGAGCGGCCGCCACCCGGTCCCTGGGCAGCGCGGCTTCGAGCCGGGCCGCCGCCTCTCCGCGGGCCGCCGCCCAGTCGTCGCCGTGGACGGCCGACGCGTCGGCCGTGAGCGGCCCGTACGCCTCCAGCCAGCTGAACTCGGCGCCCGCTTCGAGCCGTACGTGCTCCAGCTGGGTGCGGGCGAGGCCGGCCTGGATCTCGGCGTAGCCCGGGGTGCCCGGCTCGGTCAGCCACTGCTGCCAGCGCCGGCCACCGGTGCCCGAACCCCACAGGAAGAGCTTGCGGCCGGACAGCTGGTCGGTCGATGTCTGGACGAGCCCCTGGCCGTCCGCGCCCACCGCGGCGATCCACTTCCTCGCCTCGCGCGGCACCTCGTAGAAGTAGTCGGCCGGGTACTCGCTGCGAAGGGGGTACGTGCGGTCGGCGCCGTTCCAGCCGGGGACCGGGACCCGGCGCAGACTGCGCTCGTAGCCGAAGTGCCAGGCCTCGTCGGCGGGGGCGATGACACGGGTCGCCGTGTCCTCGGGCACGGCGATGTTGGACCACCAGTAGGTGGGCACTGGCTGCTCGTGCGGGTTGCGGATCCGCACGCCGACATAGAGGAAGTCGGAGTCGTCCGGCAGCCACAGGTCCACCTGGAAGGGCAGATCGCGCAGCCGCTCCCACTCCCAGAGCCGCAGCATCTCACCGCCGTCGGGTGCGGTCACGAGCGCCGCGTGCAGCGGGGCGCAGCTGAGGGTGGTGTGTCCGGTCGCGCCGATGTTCCACTCGATGCCGCCGGAGAACCAGGCGCCGTTGAGCGCGAAGTCGGCGGGCTGGAGCACGGGGTTGCGGTAGAGCAGTTCGCGGCCGGTCGGCTTGTGGAACAGGGAGTGGATCCGGCCGCCGAGCCCGGGAAGCACCGTGGCCCGCAGCCGGTCGTTCTCGATCACGATCGTGTCGAGACCGGTGGGCGTGCGTTCCCTGCCGTAGCCGTCGAGTACACGGACCGGCAGCACGCTGCTCAGCGGCGCGTACCCGACCTGGTGGGCCATGTCGTACGGGAGTCCGTCCCGGTCCTCGGCCTCCACGGTGTGCATCTCGTCGAGCGGACGCAGCGCCGGGAGCGGGTTCTCCGGCCCCAACGGGGCAGCGGGCACGGTCATCACCGCACGTCGCACGGTCGTGGCCAAGGCAACCTCACTCGCTCGTGGGGCAGCCGTCCGCCCGGCGCCCCCTGATGACCATGGAACACCGGCGAGGCTGGTCTGACCAGGGGTTCCCGCGGCCGACTTATCCGGAAGGAATCCGACAAGCTGCGGCACGAGGGCGACACCGGGGCCCCGCGGTAGGCCTGGCACAAGCCAATGAGAGCGCCGTCTTCGGCGATGGCCTACTTGTACACGTCACCGCTCGTCCGCTTCGACTCGGAAGTGGCGAGCAAGTCCCGGTCCTCTTCGCACCGTGGCGGGCGACCCACGACTCCCAGGGGCGCAAGTGGTCAAGTGAGACTCCTCGATCAGCTTGAATGCCGGAGCTAAGTCGCTCTGCCCCACCGGCATCGCGGGACGAAGTCTCCGCACTCGACGATCTGCCTCGGTCGGCCCATGAGGGCCATGCCTGTCCCCAGGACAGCCTGCCGGTCCCATACCTACGCCGCCCCCCTGGGGTCGCGCTGGAGCAGCCGGAACCACCCGCTGGAACAACTCCCACAACCCATCCGGCACCAGACGCTCCACCACCACCGGCACGACCGTCAGCCTAGTGATCAAGCCAGTTGAGATGACCCCCAAACCGGGGTTGGGAACATTCGGAGGGTCCGGCGACGAGCCAAGGGCCACGGGGCGTTCTTCCTGGTGGGGCGGTTCGGACACGGTAGTGGGGCGGCGGTACGCAAGATGAAGGTAGTCTCAACTTCACTGTCCCCAACGTGCTGCAACATGATGGATTCCCCAATTCAGGAATTCAGGGAGAGGTGAGCACCGTGCCCGAGGCACCCCAGCGGCCGCCGCTGCGCGCCGACGCCCGCCGCAACGTCGAGAAGCTGCGCCAGGCCGCGGCGGACGCCTTCTCCGAGCACGGGCTCGACACACCGCTGGAGACGATCGCGAAGCTGGCGGGAGTGAGCGTCGGCACGATCTACAACCGCTTCGGCAGCCGTGACGCGCTACTGGACCAGGTCGTCAACGAACTCGCCGACCGGCAGGTGCGCGCCGCGATGGTCATCGCGGACGGCACAGCGGGCACCGCGTGGGAGAGGCTGCTGGCCTACGTAGGGGCCATCTGTCAGGCGCAGGCCGAGGACCCGGCGTTCAACGACGCGTTCTCCCGCCGCTACCCCAACGCCCCAGCCCTCAAGGCGGTCTGCGACCGGTCCCTGGCCTTCGCCACCGAGCTGGCTGCCGGCGCCCGCGCCGAAGGGGCCCTGCGCGAGGACGCCCAGGCGGACGACATCGCCCGCTTCTTCCAGGTCAACGGTGACCTCGTGCGGGCCGGGGACGACGCCGGCCGCCGCCGCGTCCTCGCCCTGCTCTTCGAGGGCCTGCGCGCACGCACCGGCAGTCGCCCGCTGCCTGACTGAGCACGGCCTGGAACGACGGCGGTGTCGGCCCCGCCGAGGCGGCGGGACCGACACCGCCGTCGCGCGCGACTACGCAGCGCGGGCCGCGTTCGCGGCGGCCTCGAACGCGTCCGCCCGCGACTGTTCGCCGAGTGGGACCAGGTGCTCCATGGCCGGGATGTCCGCGGCCAGCGTCAGGTCCGCGACGATGAAGGTCGCCTCCATCTCGAAGATCACCGACAGCACGGACTCCAGGTAGTTCAGCACGTGCTCGTGCGGCGCCCGGGGTGTGCCGGGGGCGTAGGAGCCGCCGCGGCTGGTCACCACCGTCACCGGCGTGCCCCTCACCTTCGACTCCGGCGAGCCGGCGGTGCGGCCGATCAGGATCACCTGGTCCAGCCACGCCTTGAGGCTGGAGGGCACCGAGAAGTTGTACATCGGCGCGCCGATGACTACCGCGTCGGCCGCTTCCAGCTCCGCTATCAGGGCCAGGCGCTCGGCGAAGGCTCGAGCCTGCCCCTCGGTGTGCTCCGCCGGGTCGAGCGACCCGGCGGTGTGGGCGTCCGCAGTGATGTGCGGGACCGGCTCAGCGGCCAGGTCCCGGTAGATCACCTCGCCACCCGGGTGCTCTTCCAGCCACGCACGACGGAAGGCCTCGGTGACGGCCCGAGAGGTGGACGCCTGGCTCGCGAACGCGGACGAGTCGATGTGCAGCAGTGTCGTCATGGTGCAACTCCGAAAACGGCAGAGGGCGTGCGCACCCTCCCGCCGCAGGCGGTGGGAGGGTCGCGGTAGATAACTTGAACCTACCATCAACTTCAGCCGCAAGTTGAGTGCACTCTCAAGTTCCGTCGATACGCCCCTCAGGCTCAAGCCGGGCCACTCCTTCGCGCCGCCGCGCGGAGCCACATGCGCAGGAGATACAGAGTGAGCAGGCCCTGGGCGAGGGGGCCTCGACTGCGTCGAGGTCGACCGGGGCGCGCCCGGAGCGTCCGTTGCCGAAGTGGGTGAACCTGCCCGCGGACCGGGCCCGACGAAGCACGGTCGCGCCCGGCAGGGCGCAGAGCTTGCGTACGAGTGCCTCCAGGCACAGGGCCTTGAGGTCCGGTTCTGCCACCGGCCGGTGAAGAGCCCTTCCGGAGAGACCGCGTCGGTGAAGCCCCGCACGGTGCATAGCTCATGCCGAGCTGCCGCTGGACCGAACACAAGCCGTAGGCGCCCCTACACGGCTGAGCCCTGACCGTATGCCGTGCGCCCTGCAAGGACACCCCGGCTTCACCTGCCCAGACACAGAATTCCGTATCACTTCAGGGACGATTGGGCTTCGCTCCCGGGTCGGAGTGAAACCCCAGCAGCTCATTAACCTCGTGCTTTCACGAGGTGGGCCGTCTGGTGAGCGGTCAGGAAAGCAGAAAGTACCTCTGACCAGCGACAATGAGGATTGCTGAGGTCCTTGTTCCCGCCACCGCCGGAAGCACTTCCCAGGCGAAGAAACGTATCGGGTCCTACCCGCGTGTCCGCGTCGAGGGCGCCGGTCGCGGAGTCGTCTCGCAGGCCGGGGCCGTGCTCCTGGCGGCTATATCGGCGGCACTCCTGCCGTGGCGCAGACCGTGGGCGGTCCACGGCCCGGGCAAGATCCTGCTGGATGTCGCGCTCACGGTGGCGCTGGGCGGGGACTGCCTGGCCGATGTCGGCATGCTGCGGGCCGAGCCGGCCTTGTTCGGGCAGGTTGCCTCCGACCCCACGGTCTCCCGGCTGGTCAGCGAGCTGGCCTCGGGCGGACATCAGGTCCTGGCCGCGCTGCGCACCGCCTGCGCAGAAGTACGTGAACGGGTATGGTGGTTGGCCGGTGACACAGCACCGGACGCGGGCGGGCAGGTGATCGTGGACGTCGATGGCGTCCTCGTCCTGGCGCACTCCGAGAAGCAGGACGCCACCGCGACCTGGAAGAAGACGTTCGGGCAGCACCCGCTGATGGGGTTCGTTGACACGGTCGCGGCGGGTCCGGTGAGCCGGTGGTGGGTGGTGGGCCTGCTGCGCCCGGCAACGCGGGCTCCAACACGGCCGCGTGATCCGCGCCGACTCCGGCGGTGGCACCCATGAGTTCGTCGTCTGGCTCGCCAAGCGCGGAAGGTGGCTGTCGTACTCGGTCGGCATGACCAACACCGACGCCATCCACCAGGTCGTCCTGAAGGCCGCGCTGGCCATGGACCGATGTGATCACCGATGCCCTGGACCGGCTCCACGCCCTCCCGAACCCCGGCTGATCAGCAGCGTCCCCATCCCCACGAGTAGCACTACCCGACCGGAGCCGTGGAACCCGGCGCCCGCCCGACGCGACAGTCGGGCGCTCAACCTGCCCAGACTCCGAAAAACCCCACCGGTACTCATCACGAAGGGCCGTCAACAAGCTGACGGCCCCTCATGAACAATCGAGGCTAGCTAGCTTAGGCTGACTGCGGCGTTGACGATCCGGTCGAGTTCGCGGCGGGCGAGGCCGGCGAACCCCCGATAGGCCGGGCTTTCGGCCCAGCGCGCGTATGCCGCGCCGAACGCCGCGGTGCCGGCCAGTCCGGCCAGTTCGGCCGTCCCGGCGGCGACTTCCCGATCCTGCAGCGCTTCGGTCATCGTGTGGGCAAGCGCGGCGCGCTTGAGCACGGCGCGCTCGTGCAAGGTCGCCGAGGAAGCGATCAGGCGTTGACGGGTCGCGGCATGGCGGTGCCGGTCGGCGTCGAAAACGGGGTCGACGGCGAGGACCGCGGCACGCACGAGCTCGAGCGGCGAGGCACCTGGCGCGCCATCCGCGATGGTCTGCCGGAAGGTGTTGCCGAGCAGGTCTTGGCCCCAGAACAGCACCTCGGGCTTGTCGGGGAAGTGGCGAAAGAACGTCGCCTTGGTCAGTCCGGCGCGGCCGGCGATCTCGGCGGCCGACACCGCCTTGTACCCGCGCTCGGCGAACAACTTGAGGGCGGCTTCTTCTAGCCGTGCGTGCGCGTCCGGTTGCCAGCGGGCCATGACCCCATCATAGCGGCGCGTTGCGACTGGGTCTCGTCAACGTATACGGTGTTGAGACCAAGACTCATCACTAGGGCCTTGTCAGGACGGATTCGAGGAGAAAAATCATGGGACGTCTGACCGGCCGGACGGCCGTCGTCGCCCGCGTATCGACCGGCATCGGGCTGGCGACGACGCCGGGGATGGTCGAGGAGGGCGCTGTGGTCTTCCGCGGGGTGGGAGCATGACGGTTCGCCGGGTCGTCACCGGACACGACAGCGAGGGCAGGTCGCGCGTGGTCGACGACCAGAACGTGGAGCCGATCACCTCCGCGCTGACGCCCGGCTTCGCCGCTTACCGGCTGTGGGGGCGAGACGAGCCGCCCACGTTCCCGGACGGCGGGTCGCCCAGCGGCGTCGAGACGTACTTCCCACCGCGGGAGGGATCGCGCTTCGTGATCATTACGCATCCTCCGGAGGGGGTCACCCCACCGCCGGACGTGGACGCAGCTGCAGCTACCGCCGAGCTGGAGCGGCAGATGCCAGGCGTGATGGCCTCAATGGAGCCCGACGGCTCAGGGATGCACACCACCGACACGATGGACTACCTGATGGTCGTGCAAGGCGAGGCCACGCTCGAACTCGACGACGGCGAGCGAGCCGTGTTGCGGGCAGGCGACGTGGTCGTCCAGAACGGCACCCGGCACGAGTGGCGCAATTACGGCACCGAGCCCTGCACGCTCGTCGCTGTCTCGGTCGGCGCGGACCGCACAACAACCCGTTAGTCCCGCGCACCCCAGGGGCATGGCCGGCCGGCCTCGGGACTCGCTGCTCTTTTCTGCCACCGTCCGAGTTGGCGGTGGCAGAGGAGAACGCACGACCGTTGGAGTCCAGCACCAGAGGCGGATAAGGCCGTAAGGACCGCCGCCTCAAACTTTCTGTGAAAGTCCGGCCAACCTCAAACAGCAGCAGCGAACGGAGAACGCCAATGGCAGCCAGAAACCATGATTTGAGCGGGCGTCTCCCGCTCGTCGACACCGCAGCACTGAGCCCAGCGCAACAGCGCTTCTACGACGCCGCGATGGCTGAGCAGCACCCGTGGTCATTGAAAGCGGGCTTTCAATTTGTCACCGCCGACCAACGTCTGATCGGGCCGTACAACGCGTTCCTACGCCGTCCTGAGGTCGCCGAAAAGTTTCAGGAGTTGGCCAAGGCCGAATCTCAGCACACGTCTCTGTCCCCGCAGTTGCGTGAGGTCGTGATTCTCGCGGTCGGGTCAGCCTGGGGCTCGGACTACGAGGTCTACGCCCACCGGATCCTGGCCCAGGCCGCGGGGATTTCCACCGGCGATGCGGACGCATTGGCCGCGGGTCGCTCCCCCGAACAGCTCGGTCGCGAGGCAGAGCTTGTCTTCGCTCTCGCGCGTCAACTGACTATTGAGCATCACATCGAGCAGGCGCTCTACGACGAGGCCCTGTCCACCTTCGGCGAGGAGGGCCTTTTTGACATCGCGGTGCTGATGGGCGTCTACCTCACTGTCAGTAGCATTCTCAATCTCTTCGCCGTCCCCGCACCTGAGTAGCCGGTCCTCTCCGACCTCGCAGGAGGCTGAAAAAGTCGGTCGGCCGGTGCTGCGGTTGCGCCGGATCAGCAGCCAGTACCGCCTGGCCGGCCCAGCGGGAGCGGGCTGCTCGGGTGGCCTGTCGTCCTCGGCCGAGGGTGCCTTCTGGTCGCTGGTGTCGATCAGGGCCCAGTCGCGCCAGCGGCGCCCGTGAGCTCCCTGATCTTGCGGTGGCCGCTGGTCACAGCGTAAACGTTGCCGGTTGGCGGCGTGTTCTGGACCGGGCACCCGATGCGTTCGCGGCCGTTTCATCCGGTGGAGACGCGGCGTGCGGCGGCCGGGTTAGTGACCGGCCTGCTGGCCGATCTTGATGTCAGGACGAGTTGGCAGCTTGCAGACAGCCGCGACCGAAGCAACGCCCCACCGAGACGACCATGATCGAGCTGACCTTCAACGAGACCCGCCTCCTCATCAACGCATTCCTCATCGAACCCGGCCGCACCTTGATCCACCGCTTGTACTGGTCAGGATGGCGACGCCAGCACCGACTCCGCGCCAGAAGATCCCACTACGCAGCCCGCCCCACCCTCGAACTCCAGCCATGATCACGAATGGCGGCTGCCGTAATAGCGCGCTTTCGCGAGTGGGTCTGTCCGAGCCGTGATCAAATAAATGGAGAGTACTGCTGACCTGCAACGATAGGACTTGTCGAGGGTCCTGTCAGCTGCAAGGAAAGAAGCACTCTCCAGGTGAAGAAGAGCAGCGGCTCCTACCCGCGTGTCCGTGTCGAGGGCGGCGGCCGTCGAGTTGTTGCCCAGTCCGGGGCCGCGCTGTTGGTCGAGACGGTCCGCAAGTCTGCCCTTGACACCGCGATATCCGCGGCGCTGGCGCCGTGGCGAAAGCCGCGGGCCTCGCACGATCCGGGCAAGACCCTGCTGGATGTGGCCCTGACTGTCGCACTCGGCGGCGACTGTCTGGCCGACGTCGGCATGCTGCGGGCCGAGCCGGCGGTGTTCGGCCCGGTGGCCTCCGATCCGACCGTCTCCCGCCTCATCGGCGCACTAAGACCTGTCCCGTAAATGATCTCTGCCTGGTGTGGACGTGGGCGGTGACCAGCCCGACCGCTCGTCTATCCGGCGAGGTTGAGGTTGTGCAGGCGGGCGATGCCGAGCATGGCGTGGTGGACGCCGTCGCCCTTGAGGCGGCAGTCGCGGAGGATTTTCCAGGTCTTCATGCGGGCGAAGACGTGCTCTACGCGGGCGCGGACCTGTTTGTGGGACTTGTTGTGGGCGTGTTTCCAGTCGGGCAGTTCCTCGCCGTTGCGGCGCCGGTGTGGCATCACCAGCCCGGTGCCCGGATAGCCGCCGTCGGCGATTGTCATCGTCTTGCCGACGGCGGCCTTCGCGCCGGACTCCTCCCACGCCTTGCAGTCGTTGCGGTTGCCGGGCAGAGGCCGGCCGACCACCACAACGAGCCGAGTGTCGGCGTCGATAACGACCTGGTGGTTCGTGGAGTACCGGTAGTTCTTGGACTGCTCGGCGATGGTGTGGTCGCGGGTGGGCACCAGGGTGCCGTCCACGATGAGCACGGTGTCCTTGCGGAACCGCTTGCGGGGCTGCAGCGCGAGGGACGGGCCGAGGTGGTCGATGATGCGGTCGGCCGCGGACTTCGAGATACCGAAGAGAGGGGCGATCTGGCGCAACGTCAAGTTCGTGCGCCAGTAAGCCGCTACCAGCAGCACCCGGTCCTCCAGCGGAAGAGACCACGGGCGGCCCTTGCGGACCGGATCTGCACCTTCGCGGCGCAGCGCGGTCACCAGCTTGCCGAAGATACGCGGGCTCAGCCCGGTGAACGGGGCTATCCAGGACGGCTCCGACGCCGTGATCACACCAGACACAGCAAGATCATCTCACCTGTGACCAGCAGTTACGGGACAGGTCTTAGCCGCGTCCGGCCCGAAAGCTCTTGCAGCGATCCGCGGCGCACGTTCCGAAGTGCGCCAGCGAGTCTGGAAGTTGGCCGGGGAAAGCAGTCCGGCCGCCAACGGCCAGGTGATCGTGGACATCGACGGCGTACTGGTCCTCGCCCACTCCGAGAAACAGGACGCCACCGCGACCTGGAAGAAGACCTTCGGCCATCACCCGCTCGTCGCTTTCGTCGACCACGGCCCAGCCGGGTCCGGAGAGCCGGTGGCGGCCCTGCTGCGGCCCGGCAACGCGGGTTCCAATACCGCCGCCGATCACATCGAAACCGCCCAACTCGCCCTGGCTCAGCTGCCCCAACGCTTGCGGCGGGGACGGCAGACGCTGATCCGCACCGACTCCGGCGGCGGCACCCACGCCTTTCTCGACTGGCTCTCCCGGCGCGGCCGGTGGCTTTCGTATTCCGTCGGAATGACCATCACCGACGCCATCCACCAAGCCGTCCTGAAGATCCCGAAGAAGGCGTGGACACCTGCCTACGACGCGGGCGGCACCGAACGGCCCGGAGCCTGGGTCGCAGAGATCACCGACATGCCCGACCTGAGCACCTGGCCCACGGGCATGCGGCTGATCGTCAGAAAGGAACGCCCCCACCCCGGTGCCCAGTTGCGCTTCACCGACTTCGACGGACTGCGGCTCACCTGCTTCGCGACCAACACCAAAGGCGGCCAGCTCGCCGACCTCGAACTGCGTCACCGCAGGCGGGCCCGCTGCGAGGACCGCATCCGCGGCGCCCGTGCCACCGGCCTGTGCAATCTGCCCCTGCACGACACGGCACAAAACCGGATCTGGCTGGAGATCATCTCCCTCGCACTCGACCTCCTCGCCTGGATGCCGATGCTCGCCCTGACCGGCGAAGCCCGCCGCTGGGAGCCCAAGACGCTCAGGCTTCGGCTGTTCTCCGCCCCCGCGCAGCTCGTCACCACAGGCCGCCGCCGCTGGCTCCGCCTGCCCGACCGATGGCCCTGGACCACCGCCATCAGCCACGCGTTCGTCAGGCTCAACGCCCTGCCGAACCCCGGCTGATCAGCCACATCGACCGTCCCGACGACCCGCACCACAACACACCGGCGAAGTGGAACCCGGGCGCCCATCCGACGCGAGAGCCGGCCCCTCGCCCTGCCCCAACCCCGAAAAAATCGCACCCCCAAACACAGAGTCCCCGTCAGCAAACCGACGAAGACTCATGAACGATCGAGGTTAACCTCACCCGACAGCGCAACCAACATGCCTGAGGGCACTTCTGTAACTCGATATGAGTTATCTCGTACGGAACTGACGAAGTCATCCTGCAGCCCAAGGTCGTACCGCCGCACATAATGGATCAGATCCCACCTCCAAATCCATTCACCGTCAGTAAGTACAGACGACCCCCCTCTTATAGAGAACTTCGAACGCGGCCGAGGCGGTCGAGCTGCTGGCCGCGCTCGCACCAAACCTGCGCGCCGCAGTGAAGGCCGTTTCACGCAAGGCATTCGTGATCGCCGCCACCATGGTTCAGCTGTCCGCAGGAATCGGTCTGGTCACGACCAGTGGTATTCAGTGACGCTTCCTCCGCTCACGGTGAGGGTGCCGTGAGGAGTGGTTGCGTCGGACCACACGGTGTATTCGCCCGCGGTCAGCGAGGAGATGACCAGGCAGTGGATGGTGCGGTCTGCGAGGTGACGGGGCCGGACGGCAGCGTGGGTGCGGCGCTCCGGCTCATCTGATGGGCTGACTTCGATCTCCAGGCCGTCGTGTTCGGCGCGGGTGTGGATGATTACGGCGCCGGTGTCGGCTCCGATGTCGAGGACGACGCTGCCCTCGGTGGACGGTGCGGGCAGGGGCGCGTGGGTGTGCACGTCTGTCATGGCTGATTCCGTGTGGGTCGTGGGGACAGCTGGCGCCGCACGCCGAGGCAGGAGTGGAGGCGGCACCAGCTGTTCGCCTGAGGGGCGGATGCGGGCTGGGGTCAGGCGGACGGGTGGTGGTATCCGTCGTAGGGGACGCCGAGGTAGGGGAACTTGTCGAGGTAGGGGTTCTTCACGTCGTCGGGTGTCAGCCCGTCGGTGACCTGTCCTGCTGCGGGGTCAGGGGTGTAGGTCTTGTCGACGAGCGGGACGGTGACTCCGGCCAGTGCGCGCAGTTCGACAGTGACGACGTCGTCGAACACACGCCGGCCGTTGGGGAATCCGGCTGCGTCACCTGCGATGAGGCCCAGGATGTCGGGCTTGGTGCTGGGCGGCACCGCGACATTGAGGCGGAGCATGTCGGCCTGTGTGTCTCCGGTGTGGTTCTGGAAGCCTGGTACGACTCCGTCGGGGATGCCGGTCAGCAGGATCGCGAGGAGGTCTGCGCGCGCTGTGCCCGAGGTGTTGAGGGCCGCCAGATTCGGAAAGACGCCGGGGTAAAGCGTGGGCAGGAGCTTGGCCAGCTCGGGGTGGGCGACGTACGTCGCGAAGAGTTTGTCCTCCGAGGGCGGCAGCGTGTTCCAGAGGTCCTTCTTACCGAGCGGGACGAGGACTTCGTTGAAGAGCGGGTTGCCGAGGCGGGAGACCTGGACGAACGGACCCGTTTCACGGTCGCCGCCCTTCCCGGGCGACAGTACGCGGGCCTGGCGCCGGCTTGCCGTGGTCCACACACCGATCGTGGCCCTGGGGTCCTTGACGTCCCGGCCCCGCCAGCCCCGGCGGGTCAGTTCGGTGATGGGAACCTGCAGGGCCAGCGTGTGAACGTTGAGTTCCTTGGTGGTGTTGACGCCGTCCGCAGGCTGGGTGAAGACGCTCATGCCGAACTGGTTGTGCAGGTTCTGGAACGGCCTCAGGTTGCCGAGGTCGAAGATCGAACCGAGATCCACGTAGAAGCCTTCGGCGCGCTGCCCGGCGAAGACCTTGCGGCTGCGGCCGGCGTTGTGGACGGCCCTCGCGGCGAGGCCGGCGTAGTGCGGGGTGGAGAGCGGGCCGATGTTGCACGGAGGGCACTTGAGGTCGCGGCCCAGGACTGTGGTGCGTCCGCCTCGTTCGACGCGGGTGAGCGTGTAGCTCTGGTGGCGGTTCCAGTTGGGTGAGTCGAGGCTCAGGATCGGCCCGGTGTTGTAGAGGAAGCTGTCGGGGTCGCGCAGGCGGGTGGTGAACCGGAACTGGTAGGTCACATCGGGGCAGCCGTCGCCATCGTTGTCGATGTGGATCTCGTACAGGACGTCGTCGCCGAACTCGTAGAAGTTCGGTCCGCCCGCAGGGTTCTGGAGCGGAATGTAGTTGGCGATCAGAGTGACGCTGTCGGGCTGATCGGGGCTGACGAACGCGTACACGTCCGTGCTGTCAGCGACGGGGTCCTTGGAGATCTCGGGTGCTTCGCGGTGGGAAGACATCGAATGCCTCACAGAGTTGGGTGCGGCTTGGGTCGCCGCGTGCGGTGGACGCAGCTGGGTTGTGGGCTGGTTCAGCGGAGGTTGCGCATGATGGCCTCGGCCAGTCCTCGGTCGACCACCTCGGTGTGCTGGTCACCGTGGAAGATGTCGGCTGCTCCGGTCATCGCGTTGCGAAGGTGCACCACCACTTGCTGGTCCTCCCGACCGGTGGTGCTTTCCGCTGACGGCGGGCCGATCGGGCTGCCCTGAGGCTGATCGGCAGCGGCGTTACCGGCAGCGCCGAGGACCAGCACAGAGGCAGCTCCGGCGCCCGCTACGGCGGTGTTCTTCATCAGCCCCCGCCGCGAGAGCGGGGTCGTCTGCCCGGGTTCTGCCGGCTCGGGTACTGAGATCTCTTCGGACATGAATACTCCCTGTTCCGGATGGGGATGGGGATGGGGCGAGTCTGCGCGCACGGGTGCGCACCTCAATGCGAGAGCAGAGGTGAAGTGATGTCCCGTGAATGAAAGAGTTCGCGCCGGATCCGACGCGAACGGCCGCCGTCGGCAGAGGGAGACGGCCTTTCTCCTTCCGGAGTCAAGCCCGCCTGCCTGCAGCAAGTCAAGCAGACACGCCCAGTCCTCCGTTCGCCTCTCCGGCAGGACCAGGTCCGTCCGGGTGAATAAATTCTCCCTGTGGTCCCCGGCCAATCCAAAGCGCGCGTGGCCACGAATGCGTTCCCGGCAGATCGATCGAAAGGCGGCTCCGAAACTGGCCTCATAAACTCAAAGGAAAGCCGGACTGCGAAGCCTCAACACGCTTTCCCATGTCCTGTTCCGGTCGCGTATCCCGGGTGCCGCCTCATCTGAGGCCCAGGGCCTTCCTACGCATGCCCTTAGCTCGACTCTGTCGGCGACCTTGGAGTTTCCGGTGCGCCACAGTGATCAGCGGGCACGCTCGGGGCTGTTCCGAGGCGATGTAGCTGCTGTGGTGTCCGTTGTCACTGCGCCCTCGTTCCGGAGAGCAAGTCCCTGCTCCGACCGCGCCTCTGGTGCCCAGCACGCATCGCCTACCTGCTCGGCCTCAATCCCTCCACCCCGTGCACCGAGTGCTCAGCCGATACCGATTCGGCGTTCCGCAGTGGTGGGCGAGACCTGGAAGCGTTCAGCCGCGCGGCGCAGCGGCCATTGGCGTCGACCACGCATTGCGCCGGGCGCAGGGGGCCGGTTTCGGTCAGGGGTGCGTTGCGGTGGACCATGCCGGGCTTCCTGGCTCGGAGGATGACGATGGCCGGGTGCACGCCGAGGGCGGCGGCGAACAGGCGGGCGACCGAGTGGACGATGGACAGTTGACCGTGGTCGTCCGGGCCCCGGACCAGGCCCGGCCTGATCACGCCATGGCACGCGCCCGCCGGTGTACGGGTTACGGACCAACTGCTCCACGGCCAGTCGGTCAGCGGCCAGTCGGTCAGCGGTCAGCGGTCAGCGGTTCGATATGGAGGGCTCGTCCTCGGCGAAGTAGACCCGGATCCAGAAGGCCCCCGCGCGGTCGGTGACCTCGCCAATGCCGTGGGCATGAAGCCTCAGCCTGCTCCCACCTGGTCCGCCTGCTCCGCACCCTCGGACGCGTCACCGGAGCACGCCGGGGCCACTCCATCCTCGACAGAGCGCGCGAAGAAACCGGTGGACGGAGCCTCCCGTGCGCCCCGTAGTCTTCGGCCGGGAAGGGTGTACGAACGAGACGAGGGCGGACGAGATGGCCGAGCAGCACACCTACCGGGTCATTGTGCGGGGCACCTGGGGCGCGCTGACGGACGCTTCGCGGGCCCGGCTGCTCGCCGAGGTGGACGAGCACGGTCTGACGCAGATGCACTTCACCGAGCAGGGCTCACTCACCTACGACAGGGCGCTCAGCCACTTCTCGTTCCGCTATGTCGTCGTATCCGACGCGGCGGACGGCGATGAGATGGCGGGCGCGATCGCCGAGGACCGCGCGGAGACGGCGCTCAAGGAGCTGGGGCACGGCTTCGGTCCGCTGCGCTCGACCGTGACGGACATGGACACCATGAAGATCAACCGCAAGGGCCGCTGACCGCCCCGGGCTTGCGGGGCAGGGGCCCGCGGCGCCGCTGTCAGCGGACCGTCATCTCGGCGGTGAACGCCCAGCGCTCGTGGTCCCGCCAGGCGCCGTCGATGAAGAGGAAGTCCGGCGAGTACCCCTCCAGACGGAAGCCGGCCCGGCGGATCAGAGCGAGTGAGGCCTCATTGGCAGGCTGGATGTTGACCTCGAGGCGGTGCAGGCCGAGCGGGCCGAACGCGTACGCCATCACCAGACGGAGCCCCTCCCCCATCAGACCGCGGCCGGCGGCATGCGCGAAGGCGCCGTATCCGAGCGCCCCGCTGCGGAACGCGCCCTCCACAATGTTGTTGACGTTGATGAACCCCGCGATGCGACCTGCCGCCCCGGCCTCGTGTTCGCACACCAGGAAGCCCGCCTTCGACGGGTCCTCGATCAGCCGCCGGGCGTAGACGAGAAAGCCTTCCGGGTCGGCGGGCGGGGCGAGCCAGGGGTGGTGCAGATCCCTGCTCTCGCGCACCAGCGCGGTGAACTCCCCGGCGTCGTCGTACGAGAAGGGGCGGATGCCCACACGGGGGCCCGCGGCGAGGTATGGGGTCGTGTCCGGCATCGGGCCAGGTTAGTCCGGCCCGGCGCGCCGCACGGTGGCGGCCCCGGCGCGCCGCCGGCGGCTCACATCAGCGCCGGGACGTCCAGAGTGAGCGTGCCGGCGTCGGCGTCCAGGACTGCGGGGACACCGAGGGGCACCGTCTGCGCGGTGGTGCAGTGACCGAAGCCGAATTCCCCGACCACCGGGACGCCCAGCCCGCCGAGCCGGTCGGTCAGCACCGCGCGCATCTCGTCGGCCGGTGTGCAGTCCACCCAGGAGCCGAGCGCGATACCCGTGACACCGTCCAGCAGCCCCGAGCGGAGCAGCTGGGTGAGGATCCGGTCGATGCGGTAGGCCTCCTCGCCGATGTCCTCGATCAGCAGCAGCCCGCCGCGCGCCGAAGGGCGGGCGTGCGGCGTGCCGAGATCCGCGGCGAGCAGGGAGACGCAACCGCCGAGCGTGATACCGGCCGCCCGGCCGGGGACCAGGGTGCGGGCGGTGCCGAGGCCGAGCGTCCGCACCGTGTCGGGCTCGAAGAGCGTGGCACGCAGGGACTCCTGAGTGTCCGTGTCCTTCAGGAAGCTGAGTGCCGCGGTCATCGGGCCGTGCAGCGTGGACAGCCCCATCCGTACCGCGAACGCCTCGTGCAGCGCGGTCACGTCGCTGTAGCCGACGAACACCTTGGGGCCGGCCGCGCGCATCGCCGCCCAGTCGAGCAGATCGGTCATGCGCTGCGCGCCGTATCCGCCGCGCGCGCACAGGACCGCGGACACCCGCGGGTCGCACCACGCCTCCTGGAGGTCTCGGGCACGGGACTCGTCGTTGCCCGCGAGGTATCCGAACCGCGGGTGCCTGTCCAGCACATGGGGCATGACCACCGGGTCCAGGTCCCAGCCGCGGAGGATGTCGAGCCCCGCCGTGAGCCGGTCCTCCGGGACGGGTCCGCTGGGCGCCACGACGGCCACCCGGGAGCCCGGCCGCAGCCGGGCGGGCCGGGCCAGGGGTACGAGGGGCTGCGGAGTGCGGGCCGGGCGCGCGGGGCTCATGTGCCGAGCTCCAGGACGGGGACGCCGGGCTCGTCGATACCGAAGGTCTGCGCGTACAGGGAGAGTTCGCCCTCCAGTGCGCGGATCATGGTGTCGGCCCTGCGGAACCCGTGCCCCTCGCCCTCGAAGGTGAGGTACGCGTGCGGTACGCCGCGTCCCGCCAGCTGTGCCAGGAACCGCTCGCACTGGGCCGGCGGGCAGATGACGTCGTCGAGCCCCTGGAGCAGCAGGAACGGCGCGCTCACCCGGTCGGCGTGCTGGGCGGGCGAACGGTCCAGGTAGCGGTCGGGGACCCCGGCGAGCGGCCCGATGAGACTCTCCAGGTACTGGGACTCGAAGTCGTGTGTGCCGCCGTCGGACGCCCAGTCGGCCAGATCGAGGATGGGGTACATGATGGTGCCGCAGGCGAAGACCCCGGTGGCCGCCAGTGAGGCCGCGGACGTCCAGCCGCCGGCGCTGCCGCCGCGGATCGCGAGCCGGGCACGGTCGGCCGCCCCCTCGTCGGCGAGCGCCCCGGCGACGGCCGCGCAGTCCTCCACGTCGACGACGCCCCACTGCTCGCGCAGCCGGTTGCGGTACTCCCTGCCGTAGCCGGTCGAGCCGCCGTAGTTCACCTCCGCCACGCCGATGCCGCGTGACGTGAAGTAGGCGATCTCCAGGTCGAGTACGAGCGGGGCGTGGCTGGTGGGGCCGCCGTGCGCCCAGACGACGTACGGCGGGAGCTCCCCTTCGGGCACGGTGCGGTCCGGGCTGCGGGGCGGGTACACATGGGCGTGGATCTCCCGGCCGCCGGGTCCGGTGAACGCACGGACCTGCGGATCGGGGTAGTACGCGGGGTCCACCGCGTCCCGGTGCGGGGAGCCGATGACGCGGGTGTGGCCCGTCCTGGTGTCGAGCTCGACGACCTCGAACGTGCTGCGCGGGCCGGCCGCGAGGCCGACGACCCGGCTGCCGTACGCGGCGAGAGTCGAGGCCCACTCGGTCCAGGGGCCGGCCCCGTCGACGAGTTCACCGCTCTCCGGGTCGAGTACACCGAGCGCTGTGCCGCCCCGGCCGTGAACCACGGCGATCAGTCCGTTGTCCAGCGGTTCGAACCACTTGAGGCCGATCTTCCAGAGCGGTCCGCCGAATTCCTCGTCACGGGAACAGAGCGCGACCACGGCGCCGTCCCGTTCCGCCCGGTAGAGATTCCACCAGCCGGTGCGGTCGGACACGAACAGCAGCCGCCCGTCGGCCGCCCAGCAGACCTGGGCGACGGACTCGTCGGGCCCTCCGGCGAACCGGCGGGCATTCTCGAACGGCCCTCCCGCGGTGACGTCGGCGAGCATGACGTCGGTGCCGTCCCACGGCATCCGCGGATGGTCCCAGCCCAGCCAGACGGCGCGCCGGCCGTCCGGTGAGAGCTGCGCGCCGGTGACGAAGCGGTGCCGCCCGTCGGACAGTTCGGTCACCGCCGCACGGTCATCGGCGGCCGAACCGTCCAGCGGTACCGCCACGACGACCCGCCGCACGTCGGTGGGCGACTCGCCGGTGAACTCCTCCAGTACGCACCAGACTTCGCCACGGTCCGGATGGACCGTCGGGTCCACCCAGCGGAGTCCGCCGCCCACGGCGGAGACCGGGGTGAGCGGCCGCGGCTGCGCCGCCGCGCCCTGCGCGTCCGGCTCGTACGCGTAGAGGCGCTGGTCGGCGAAGTGGACGAAGACCACGAGCGGCCCGCCCGATGGCCGCGCCGCCGCCGCCCAGGGCTGTCCGCCGTACTCGATGACCCGGCTGCGGACGTTCCACGGGGCGGGCAGCGCCGTCTCCTCGCTGCCGTCCGCCCGCCGACGCACCAGCGCGCGCCGGCCGCCCTCCGCCGGGCGCGGCGCGGTCCACCACACCTCGTCGCCGACCGTCCCGAGGAATTCGGGGCGGCCGTCCTGCGCTGCCGCGAGTGCGGCGTCGATCGGCGAAGGCCAGGACCCGCAGGCCCCGGTGGGTGCCATACTCACAACTCCCCCTATGCGGTACGCAGATAGTGATCGAGCACCCTGACACCGAAGTGCAGTGCGTCCACCGGCACGCGCTCGTCGACCCCGTGGAACAGGGCCTGGTAGTCGAAGCCGATGGGCAGCCTCAGCGGCGAGAAGCCGTATCCGGTGATCCCCAGCCGGGAGAACTGCTTGGCGTCCGTGCCGCCCGACATGCAGTAGGGCACCACATGGCCCTCCGGTGCGAACCGCTCGACCGCCGCACGCAGTTTCGCGTACGTCGACGAGCCCACCGGGGCCTGCAGCGCGACCTCGCCGTGGTCGAACTCCCAGTCGACATCGGGCCCGGTGAGCCGGTCGAGCGTCTCGCGGAACTCGTCCTCGCCGCCGGGCACCATCCGCCCGTCGACGTACGCCGTCGCGTGCCCGGGGATCACGTTGACCTTGTAACCGGCTTCGAGCATCGTCGGGTTGGCGCTGTTGCGGACCGTCGGCTCGACCAGGGCCGCGGCCGGGCCCAGCTTCGCGAGCAGCGCGTCCACGTCGAGGCCCGGATCGGTGGTGTCCACATCGATGCCGTGCAGCGCGGCGATCTCCGTGAGCGCGGCCCGCACGGTCGGGGTCAGACGCACCGGCCACTGGTGATCGCCGATCCGGGCGACGGCGGCGGCCAGCCTGCTGACCGCGTTGTCCCGGTTGACCTTGGAGCCGTGTCCTGCCTTGCCGTGCGCGGTGAGTTTCAGCCAGGCCGTTCCGCGCTCCCCCGCCGCGATGGGGTAGACGGGCATGTCCGGGCCGGCGTGGAAGGTGAAGGCCCCGGACTCACTGATCCCTTCGGTGCAGCCCTCGAAGAGTCCGGCGTGGTGGTCGGCGAGGTAGCCGGAGCCGTCGACGGCGCTCGCCTCCTCGTCGGCGGTGTAGGCGATGACGATGTCGCGCCGTGGCCGCACGCCTTCGCGCGCCCAGGCCCGCACCACAGCGAGGACCATCGCGTCCATGTTCTTCATGTCGATGGCGCCGCGGCCCCAGACCACACCGTCGCGGACCTCACCGGAGAACGGATGCACCGTCCAGTCGTCCGGCTCGGCCGGCACGACGTCCAGGTGCCCGTGTACCAGCAGGGCGTCCGCCGACGGGTCGGTGCCCTCGATCCGCGCGACCACGTTGGTACGTCCGGGGGTGCGCTCCAGAAGCGTCGGCTCGATACCCGCACCGGCCAGCCGCTCGGCGACGTACTCCGCGGCGGGCCGCTCCCGGCAGTCGCCGCCGCCCCGGTTGGTCGTGTCGATCCGGATCAGCTCCGAGGTGAAGTCCACCACCTCGTCGAGCGCCACCGCGTCCAGTGAGACCGCTTCCATCGAGTTCACGTCAGCCATACTGTTCCTCCACCGCGGACGAGACGAGCGTCGTGACCGCCTTGAAGGTCCGAATGCCCTCATACATCGTCGCGCTGGTGTACGCGACGCGCCGCTCGGCGGTCCGCCGGACGCCCGGCACCACGGTCGCCGCACCCACCAGATGTTCCGCGTCGAACTCGACCTCCACCGTGAAGGCAGTGCCGGTCACGGGTTCGTGGCGCACCGCGAGCTCGGCGGCCTCCGCTGCGGCCGACCGGATGTCGGAGGCCGTACGGGCAGGGGTGCGGCAGACCGCGGCGTACCGCGAGACGTGGTCCTTCACCGCCACCGTGCGGGCCCGCGGCGCGTATCCCAGCGCGTCGGCGCAGGCCAGGTCGTCGCCGGTGACGAGCACCACGGGGACTCCGTACTCCGCGACGACGTGAGCGTTGAGCAGGCCCTCACTCGCCCGTACGCCGTTGAGCCAGACTCCGGTGATCGAGTTGGCGAGGTAGGTGTGAGCGAGTACGCCCTCCATGCCGGCGCCCGTGTGGTACCCGACGAAGGCGATCCCGTCCACGTCGCCGTGCTGGACACCCTCCACCATGGACAGCGACTTGTGGCGTCCCGTGAGCATCTGGACGCGCTCGTCGAGTTGCTCGATGAGGAGGTTGCGCATGGACCAGTGGGCCTCGTTGACGAGCACCTCGTCGGCGCCCCCGTCGAAGAAGCCGAGGGCCGCCGCATTCACGTCGGATGTGAACAGCGACCGGCAGCGTTCCCACTGCGAGCTGCCCGGCAGGACGTCACCGGGCCAGGTCACACCCGTCGCGCCCTCCATGTCGGCGCTGATGAGGATCTTCATAGCGCCCCACCGTACTCGCCACTGAATGCCCAGGCCAGGGGCTATGGGACCACCAGAGGTACACACCACTGACGTGAGTTCCACCGGCCCCGGACAGAGCACCGGTCACGTTCGGCGCTCCTGGTCGGTGCTCCCGTCGAGCCAGGCCAGAGCGGCTGCCACGAGGTTGTGCACGCCCGTTTCCAGGGTGGGATGCAGCGCGGGGGCGAACTCCGGTGAGTGGTTGCCGGGGAGTTCGTCGTGGGTGCCGTCGGCGAGTGCGGCCCGTACCGTGTCCGCATCGGGTCCGCCCCAGAACCAGTAGACGATCGGTACTCCGGCTGCCTGCGCGAGGAACCCGACATCCTCGCTCGCGGTGACGGCCGGTATCGGGAATATCCTCTCCTGGCCGACGCGGGCGGCCACGGCCGAAGCGGTCACACGAGTGGCTTCCGGATCGGACACGAGCGCGGGGCCGTCCATCAGCCATCGCACGACGGGCGGGCGAGGGCTGTTGCTCGCCGACGCCTCGGCATGGACGATGCGCTCCACCGCTCGGTGGAGCAGCGCCCGGGTGCTTTCCGAGTGGGCCCGCAGCGTGAGTCCGATCTCGGCGTGTCCGGGGACGATGTTGTCCTTGGTGCCCGCCTGGAGCCGGCCCACCGTCAGGACGGCGGTCTCGCCGGGCGGGACCTCACGGGCGACGATGCCCTGAAGGCGTACGACGACATGGGCCGCGAGCAGGACCGGGTCGACGGTCGTTTCCGGCCGGGCGCCGTGGCCGCCACGCCCGTAGAGGGTGATGGACGCCGCCTCGACACCGGCCATGACCGGGCCCTCGCGGAATCCCACGTACCCGGCGGGCAGTGGCCCGACATGCTGGCCGAGCACGATGTCGGGCTTGCCGAAACGCTCGAAGAGGCCGTCGGCGACCATGGCGCGGGCACCCTGGAGGGTCTCCTCGGCGGGCTGGAGAACCAGCATCAGCGTCCCCGACCAGGCGTCGCGGGACCCGGCGAGCAGGTGCGCAGCGCCGATCAGGGCGGCAGCGTGCATGTCATGCCCGCAGGCGTGCATGACGGGCACGGGGCTCCCGTCCGGGCCGGGGGCCTGCTCTGTGCTCGCGTACGGCAGGCCGGTCTGTTCCTCCACCGGAAGTGCGTCCGTGTCGGCGCGCAGGAGGACGGTGGGTCCGGGGCCGTTGCGCAGCAGCGCGACGATGCCCGTGCCGCCGACGCCGGTGTGCACCTCGTAGGGCAGCGCCTCCAGGGCATGGGCCAGCGTTGCGGCAGTGCGGTGCTCCTGGCCGGAGAGTTCCGGGTGCCGGTGGAGGTCCTGGTAGAGCTCGGAGAGTACGGGGAGCAGTTCGGTCAGCGCTGCGGTGTCCCGGTCACGCAGGACATCGGCCGGGCCGGCTGTGCTTCCGGCACTCTGCTCTGTGCTCATGGCTGGTTCCTCGCTGCGTGTCGGGAGCGGTGGTCCGTTCCGAGTATTCAGGACCGTGACCTGCGTACGTCACGGGGGCGCCCCCCTGACGTACACCTCCGGAGCCGCTCCCGGAGGTCGGCCGCGGACGCGGCTCCAACGTCAGGACCCGGGTGACCCCTTGGTCCCGGCTGCCGGGAATCCACGCCGGGGCAGCCGCATTCCCGGTTGGTCTGGATCAGCTAACTTCTCCGGATGGGGCGCGACTGCGGGCTTCAGGGGGAATACCGGTTCAAATCGATTCCTCTCCCCGGGGCGCACCCATGGCGACTGCTCTGTTCGCACCGGACACCCGACGGCCTGCGGTGCTCGTCGTGCAGATGGTGCTGGTGGCCGCCGCTTACTACGGATCGGCGCGGCTCGGCCTGCTCAGAGAAGTGGTCGTCGACGGAGCGGTGATCACGCCTCTCTGGCTGCCCACCGGCGTCGCCCTCAGCGCCCTGCTCCATCTGGGGCTCAGGGTCTGGCCCGGCATCGCGGTCGGTGCCCTGTTCTCCATCGCCACGATCAGCAGCACGCTCACTCAGCCAGGGGTCACCATCGCGGCGGGCAACACCCTGGCCCCCGTCTGCGCGTTTCTGCTGCTGCGCCGGGTGGGCTTCCGCCCGGCGCTGGACCGGCTGCGCGACGGTGTGGCCCTGGTCTTCCTGGGCGCGATGTCGGCGATGCTCGTCAGCGCCAGCATCGGATGCGGCACGCTGGCCGTCACCGGGAAGCTCCCCGGTGAGAAGTTCTGGCCGGTCTGGTCGGCGTGGTGGGCCGGTGACGCCATGGGCGTGCTCGTCGCCACCCCTGTGCTGCTCGTCCTGGGCAGAGCCAGGCTGCCCAGGGCAACCGACCGGTGGGCCGAAGCGACCGCGCTGTCCGTCACCGCCGTCGTGATCACCCTGCTGGCCACCCGGAGCTCGCTCGTCCTGCTCTTCCTCGTCTTTCCGCTGCTGATCTGGGCCGCGATCCGCTTCCAGCTGCCGGGCAGCGCCCCCTGCGCGTGTCTCGTCTCGGTGTTCGCGGTCATCGCGGCGACCGGGAACGTCGGCCCGTTCCGTCACCAGTCGCTGTTCGAAGTGACGGCCAATGTCGCACTGTTCAACGGTTCGGTGGCGCTGACCGCGCTGCTGCTGGCCGCGATCGTCACCGAGCAGAAGAACATCCGCAGCAAGATCGAGCTGGCCTGCCTGGAACTGGCCGACCTGGTCGAGCAGCTCGCGCCGGGGCAGGTGGGGATCCGGCCGCCCACCGACGGCGGTCTCTGAAACGCCCGCCGCCCACCTCAGCCAGGGGTGACGGGCACCCGGTCACGGTGAGGGAACTCCAGTACGGGACAGCCGAGTTCGTGGACCCGGGAGGCGATACCGGCCGCTTCCCGCACGCTCATGTCAGACAGGATTCCGGGAAGCCGTCCGGCCAGGTCCCGGCAGCCGGGGAAGCCGTCGCCCGGGGCGAAGCCGGGGGCTGTCGTCCCGGCGGCGCCGCCCTCCTCGACCTGCGCGGCATCGGCGGCGAGGACCAGGAGCCCGGGGCCGGGCAGCGGGTACGCCCACCAGAGCACGTCGATCCGGCCGCGCAGCGGCTCGTCGAGCCGGGCCCGGCCCGCCGACGGGCGGGCGGTGATACCGCTGACCGAGTCGCCGGGGCCGGGACCGGCACACATCCCCTCCGGCCCGTACTGCCCTTCCCGGCTCAACACTCCGGCCACCGGCAGCAGTTCACCCGCGGCGCAGCCGACGGCGTCCTGGCGCGCCACGCCGAACAGCCGGCGTGCACCGCTCGACCAGTACGAGACCATCCCTTCGGCATCGACGACCACCACGGCGAGCGGCAAACGGCCCGCCGCGGTGCCGCGCGGCTGGGCCGGCCGATGCGGTCCACCAAGGTCCATGGGTGGGAGGCTCCTTCCCGTCCGCAGGGCTCCGTGGGACGTGTGTCCACCGTACGGCGCCCGGTCCGGCGTCCGCGGGGCATCGGCTGAACAGGGCTCCGGAGAACGGCCGGTGGTGCACCATGCACACGCCGGCCCCTCAGTCCGCGCCGGTCAGTCCTCGTGCCCGAGCTGGAGGTCGCGCTCGGTACGTCCGCCGCCCGCGACCTGGAGCACCGTCGCGACCGGCGGGTAGCCCGCCGCGATCACGGTGTACTCACCGGACGACAGGTCCACGAAGCGGAAGGTGCCGTCAGGGCCCGTGGTGAGGGTGTCCACCACGTTCCCCGCCGCGTCCAGCAGCGTCACCCGCGCGTCCTCGACCGGCCGGCCGCCGCTGGCGCGCACGGTGCCGCGCAGTACGGCGCCGCCGGCGAGTTCCACGTCCTGCCGGGTCTCCCGTGCGGCCTGCACACTGACCGGCATCGCGGTGGGGCGGAACGCGGGCGCGCTGCCCGCGAGGGTGTACTCGCCGGCCACCAACTCGTTGATGACGTAGCTGCCTTCCCGCCCGCTGCGGGTGGAGGCGACGACCTCGCCGCGTACGTCGGTGAGGGTCACGGCCGCGTCGCGCACCGGCGTGCCGTCCGCGGTGACCACGGTCCCGGCCAGCCGTCCGGCGCCGCCGAGCACCACATCGAGATCGACGGGGCGTTCACCGACGGTCACGCTGACGGCCTGTGGCTGGTGGCCGCCGGCCGCCGCGATGAGGACGTACGAGCCGGATCCGGGCACGCTCAGCGCGTACCGCCCGTCCTCGCCGCTCGCACCGCGCCCGATCTGGCGCCCGGTGATGTCGATGAGAGTGAGTGCCGCGCGCGGCACCGTGGATCCGTCGTAGTGCTGGACGGTCCCGCAGACGGGGACGCCCGCGATGTACGGGGCTTCCGCGGCGCGGGCGGCGGGCACAGCGGCATCCGGTGCGGCTGTGGGGGCGTTGTGGGACACCAGCGGTTTCTCCTTGAGGAAGAAGGCGATGAACAGGCCGAGCGCGAGCACCGGCACGAGGTAGAGGAAGATCCGGGGCATGGCGTCGGCGTACGCCCGGATGTAGCCCTCCCGCAGCGCGGTCGGCAGTGAACGGACCAGCTGCGGGGTGATCGACTCGGGGTCGGGCAGCCGGGAGCCGGACGGGATACGGACCTTGAGTGCGTCGGTGAGCCGGCCGGCGAAGAGCGCGCCGAAGACCGCCGCCCCGACGCTGCCGCCGATCTGCCGGAAGTAGTTGTTGGCGCTGGTGGCTGTGCCGAGGTCGCGGGGTGCGACGGAGTTCTGCACGGCGAGCACCAGGACCGACATGATCAGCCCGATGCCGATGCCGAGTACGGCCATCCAGACGCTGTACGTGAGCTGGGGGGTGTCGGTCTCCAGACGCGAGAGCAGCCACATCCCGACGGCCGAGATCGCACAGCCGAGCAGCGGAAAGATCTTGTACCGCCCGGTGCGGCTGGTCAGCTGTCCGGAGACGATGGAGGCGACGACGACGCCGCCCATCATCGGCAGCATGAAGAGCCCGGACTCGGTGGCACTCGCGCCGTCGACCATCTGCAGGAAGGTCGGCAGATAGCTGGCGGCTCCGAAGAGCGCGACGCCCACCACAGCGCCGACGAGCGCCGTCACATTGAAGATCGAGTCGCGGAACAGCCGCAGCGGGATGATCGGTTCGGGCGCCCGGTGCTCGACGGCCAGGAAGAGCAAAGCCGCCACGACGCATCCCGCGGCGAGCCCGAGGACGGTGCGCGAGCCCCAGGCGTACTCGTTGCCGCCCCACGTCGTCAGGAGCACCAGACAGGTCGACGCGACAGCCAGGAGGAGCGCGCCGAGGATGTCCAGGCGCGGCTTGGCCGTGGGTTTCGGCAGTTTCAGCACCACTGCGATGACGGCCAGCGTGACCAGGCCGAACGGCACGTTGATGTAGAAGCACCAGCGCCAGGAGGCGTGGTCGGTGAAGAATCCGCCGATGAGCGGCCCGGCGACGGAAGCGAGCCCGAAGACCGCGCCGATCAGCCCCATGAACCGGCCTCGTTCGCGCGGCGGCACGATGTCCCCGATGATCGCCTGCACACCGATCATGAGACCGCCGCCGCCGATGCCCTGGACGGCGCGGAAGGCGATGAGTTCGTTCATCGTCCGGGACCAGCCGGCCAGCGCCGAGCCGATCACGAACACGACGATCGCGAACATGAAGATGCTCTTGCGGCCGAAGAGGTCGCCCAGCTTGCCGTAGACCGGCAGGCCGATCGTGGAGGCGAGAAGGTACGCCGTGACGGCCCAGGACATCTTGTCCAGGCCGTGCAGCTCACCGACGATCTTCGGCAGCGCGGTCGCCACGATCATCTGGTCGAGGGCTGCGAGCAGCAGCGTGAGCATCAGCCCGAAGAACACCATCCGGACCCGGCTGGGGCTGAGTTCGGCCCGCTCCCCCGGCGCGGGAGGTGGTGGCGGCTGACTCGCCGCCGTTTCCGTCCGGACATCGGTCTGCCCGTCCGGACCGTCCTTCACCAGAGTGATTCCACCCACGTACCGCTCCCCTCGTCGCGCCTGCGCCGCCCTTTTCTCGCATTCGACGACAAGGGGGTGCAAGCGCGACGATTGGCGCGCGAGGCGCACGCCGGGGGCTTCAGGGCCGGTGGGAGCCCCTACGGCGCACAACGGGGCCGTACAGAAAACCACTCGAACCGGTGAGCATCATTTCCGCCCGAAGGGGTTACGCGGCGAGCCGGCCGTGCCGGTCGGCCTCACTTGCCCACTTCGGCGTCGAGCTTCGCGAGCAGCTCGTCGTAGATGCGGCCGAGCCCCTTGGGAGCGAAGGTCTTCTCGAAGAACCCGCCGACGCCCCCGGCGCCGTTCCACACGGTGGAGACGACGACCTTGGACTTCCCCTCGCCCGCGGGGGTGACTGTCCAGGTGGTCACCATGGACGAGTTCCGGTCCTTCTCGGCGAGCTGACCGTCCGTCGGCTCGGTCACGTCGAGCAGGCAGTCCCGGATGCGCTTGCTGGTGGCCTGGAGCTTCCAGTGGACGAGCGTGCCGGCGCCGTCACCGCCCTCCCGGACCTCGTACTCGCTGAAGTGTGCGGGCAGGAGCTTCGCGCGCGTGCCGCTGTAGTCCGCGAGCGCGTCGAACACCGCCTCCGCGTCCGCCGCGATGATCCGCTCGGTGGTGGCCTCTACCTGCGCCATGCCAGTTCCTCCAGCTGTCGTTCTTCAGTCGGTGTGATGAACCGCGTGCTGAGCCAACCACCTCGGGTGCGGGCACGGAAATCCGGGTTGCGCATACGATGGGAACAGGTGTTCTATTCGAGAGTACGTGCTATCGAGGAGGCGCCATGCGCTGGGACCAGCTGACCGAGAACGGCGGGACTGCCGTCACCACAGGGGACGTCGGAACCGGTCAGAACGCCGCCCTGTTCGGAGCGGACACAGTGACCACCCGAACCTTCGACACCCCGGAGTTCCGGGGGATCACCTTCCACGAGGTACGGGCCCGTTCGATCGTGAACCGGGTACCGGGGGCCTCGCGCATGCCGTTCGAATGGACGGTCAACCCCTACCGCGGCTGCAGTCACGCCTGCGTCTACTGTTTCGCGAGGAAGACGCACAGCTATCTGGACCTCGACACCGGCCTCGGCTTCGACTCGCAGATCATCGTGAAGGTCAACGCACCGGAGCTGCTGCGCGGCAAACTCGCCTCCCGCCAGTGGCAGGGCGCGCACATCGCGATGGGCACCAATGTCGACTGCTACCAGCGCGCCGAGGGCCGCTACCGGTTGATGCCGGGCATCATCTCGGCCCTCACCGAGTACGCGAATCCGTTCAGCATCCTGACCAAGGGAACGCTGATCCTGCGCGACCTGGAGCTGCTCCAGCAGGCCGCACGGGTCACCGATGTCGGCGTCTGCGTCTCGGTCGGCTTCGTGGACGAGGATCTGTGGCGCACGGTGGAGCCCGGCACCCCGTCACCACTGCGCAGGCTCGACGCCGTGCGGACGCTGACCGACAGCGGGATCGGCTGCGGCGTGCTGATGGCTCCGGTGATCCCGTTCCTCGGAGACCATCCCGACCAGCTGCGCGCCACCGTCCGCGCCGTCGCGGCCGCCGGGGCGACATCGGTGACCCCGCTCGTCCTGCATCTGCGGCCGGGGGCGCGCGAGTGGTTCATGTCCTGGCTCGGACAGCACCATCCGCAACTGGTCCGGCGCTACGAGCGGTTGTACGCCGAGGGGGCCTATGCCCCCAAGTGGTACCAGCGGCGGATCACCCGCCAGGTGCACGAGCTGGCCACCGAATACGGCATCGGGCCCACCCAGCGCACCGTCCCGCGCCGGGCCGGGCGGACGCCGTACCCGCACGGGCCTTCGGCACCGGAGCCCACCCAGCTGACGCTGATCTGAACCGGACGGCCAGAATGGACCCATGACGACACCAGCCGGAACCCGTCCGCCGGTCGGTCTGAGGGGCATGGGGGTCGAGGACTGCGAAGCGGTGGGCGTGGTGCGAGTACGGGGCTGGCAGTTCGCGTACCCCGGGCTCGTCCCCCAGCCGTACCTCGACGCGATGGACCCGGCCCGTGACGCGGCCGCGCGCCGCGCACAGTTCGCCGAGGGCGGGGCGAGAACCGTCCACGTGGTCGCCGAACGGGAAGGTGCCGTCGTCGGCTGGGCCTGCTGCGGACCGCACCGGGCCGACGCGGCACATACGGGTGGCGCCGAGCTGTACGCCATCTACGTACTGCCCGGACACCTCTCGTCCGGCGTCGGGCGCGCGCTGCTGGACGAGATGATCGCCCGCGCCACCGCGGCGGGCCACCGCACCCTGCGCCTGTGGGTCCTCGCGGGAAACACCCGCGCGCGCCGGTTCTACGAGAAGGCGGGTTTCACTTTCGACGGCACGGAGGACACCTTCCGGGTGGCCGGGAGCCCGGTCCCCGAGGTGCGTTACGCGAGAAGGCTCAGCGACCGCGACGCCGCGATGCCCAGCGCCGGTTGAGTCAGAGCGGCTTCGAGTACCGGACGGGCGCGCGGGTCGCCGAGCAGTCCGAGCCCGTCGACGCAGCCGAGCGCGACCCGCGCATGCGGGCCGTCCGGTGTCAGCAGCGGCGCCAGTGTGCGGATCAGGGCGGGCACGGACTCGGGCGCGCGCAACTCCGTGAGCAGCCGCACCGGTTGCAGCGCATAGGCCGTGCGGAGCGGGTTCGTGGCGAGGGCCGCCGCCGCGCGGGCGGTGCGCGGATCACCGAGACGGACGAGCGCGTGCGCCGCGGACACGCAGCGCTCCGGGTCGCGGTGGTTGAGCAGCAGCACGAGGGCCTCGAAGGCCCGGCTGTCACCTGCGCGGCCGAGCCGGATGGCAGCGAGCTCCCGCGCCCACAGCGGCTGTCCGGTGGCGGTGAGGACGCCGGCCAGCTCCTCACGGTCACCGGTGGCCATCAGCCGCCTGTACGCCGCCGAGCCTCCCGCCTCGTCCCGCAGCCGGTCCGTGAACGACCGCAGTTCCTCGTCCATGCTCGAAGCGTAGTGCCGCGACCGCGACCGCACTTGGCGTACGGCCTTCCCGGCCGAAGCGGGTCTCACCGGCGCCGGTGAACGCAGGCCGGCCCTCCCTCACCGCACCGCGGACCCGTCGCGGGCCGCCGCCACCAGCGCGGCCATCACCCGGGTGTCGTCGCCGGCCTCCGGGTGCCACTGCACGGCCAGTGTGAAGGCGCGTGCTCCGGGCAGCTCCAGCGCCTCGACGGTGCCGTCGTCCGCGTACGCCGAAGCGAGCAGTCCGGGGGCGAGCCGGTCCACCGCCTGATGGTGGTAGGTGGGTACGGACACCGGTTCGGGCAGTGCGTCGCCCAGCAGCGTCCCCGGGACGGGCGTGACGGCATGGCGGTCGAAGACCCCGGGTGCACCGGCGTGGCCGTCGAGATGCTGGACGAGAGTGCCCCCCAGTGCGACGTTCAGCAGCTGCAGCCCCCGGCAGATGCCGAGCAGCGGTACACCGCTCTGCAGCGCGGCCTCGATCAGGGCCAGTTCCCAGGCGTCCCGCTCCAGGGCCGGCGGCCCGGTCCTGGGGTGCGCGGCCGCACCGTAGCGGGCGGGCTGGACGTCCGCCCCGCCGGCGATCACCAGCCCGTCCAGGCGGGCGACGGCCGGCGCGGCGGCCGACGGGTCGTCGGGCGGCAGCAGCGCCGCGAGCCCGCCCGCTCGCTGCACCAGCCGGGGGTATCCGGCGGGCACGAGCGCAGCGGGCAACGCCCATACCCCCCACCGGGCCTCTTCCAGATAGGTACTGATGCCGATCAGTGGCTGGGACATCGGGGCGCCTCCGGGCGTGTGCGTGACGGGCGGCCGGAGTGCGGGGCCGGCCGCCCCGGTGGTCAGTCGCGTTCGAGTTCGGCCTCGGCCGCCGCCAGCGCCGCGAACTCCTCCTCGGGCGCCGCGGCCACCAGCCGGTGGCGGGAGTAGCAGGCGAAGTAGGCCAGCGCCACGCCGTAGACGCCCAGCGCGATGAAGGCCGCCTCCTTGTCGACCAGGAAGGTCGCGACCAGCGCCGAGCAGGCGAGGACGAAGGCGACGGACGAGGTCAGCATGCCGCCGGGGGTGCGGTACGGGCGGTGCAGGGCGGGTTCGCGGCGGCGCAGCACGATGTGCGAGAGCGACATCAGCGCGTAGGAGATGGTGGCGCCGAAGACCGCGACATTCAGCATCCGCGCTCCGTCGCCGGTGGCCGCCGCGAGCCCGAAGCCGAGCGCGCCGGGGATGAGCAGGCCGAGATAGGGCGCCTTGCGGCGGCTGGTGAGGGAGAGGAAGCGCGGGAGGTATCCGGCCCGGGACAGCGCGAAGAGCTGCCGGGAGCCGGCGAAGATGAGCGAGAAGAACGAGGCGACCAGGCCGGCGAGGCCCGCATAGTTGACGATCCTGCTGACCACGGTCGGCTCGCCGTGCGGCTGCAACGCCCGGACCAGTGGATCGCCGGCCGACTGGACAGCGGCCGAGCCGCGGGCGCCGGTCGCCGCGATGAAGGTGACCAGGGCGAGCAGCAGCAGAATCCCCATCGCGGCTGCCATTGCCTTCGGCAGGACTCGGGCCGGGTCCCTGGTCTCCTCGGCGGCCAGCGGTACACCCTCGACGCCGAGGAAGAACCACATTCCGAACGGGAAGGCCGCCCAGATGCCCAGAACGCCGAACGGCAGCCAGGAGTTGGCCCCGAAGGCGCCGGCGTCGACCGGGATGTCGTTGAGCGAGTCCACGTGGAAGTCGGTGAGCGCGGCCAGCGCGAAGACGACGATCGCGGCGACGGCTATCGCGGTGACGACCAGGCTGAACCGCAGCGCCTCACCGACGCCCCACAGATGGATGCCGATGAAGATCACAAAGCAGGCGAGGTAGACCGGCCAGCCGGAGTGGAGGCCGAACAGGCCGAGCGCTTCGACATAGTCACCGAGGAAGATGGCGATCGCGGCGGGCGCCAGCACGTATTCGATGAGGATCGCGGTTCCGGTCAGGAAGCCGCCCCAGGTTCCCAGTGCGCGCCGGGCGAAGCCGTAGCCCCCGCCCGCGGTCGGCAGGATCGAGGACAGCTCCGCCAGCGCGAAGACCAGGCAGGTGTACATCAGGCCCATCAGTACGCCGGCGACGGCGAGTCCGCCGAAGCCACCGTGTGCCAGGCCGTTGTTCCATCCCGAGAAGTCACCCGAGACGACGTAGGCGACGCCCAGACCGGTCAGCAGCAGCGGTCCGGCGCTGCCGCGGCGCAGCGCCCGTCGCTCCAGATAGGCGTCCCCGGGCGATGGGCTGCTGTCGGGGGAGGACGTGGGCGGTGCGGTCCGTGTTGATTCCTCGCTGTCGGCCATGAGCCGCTCCTGCCTCGCCGATGGGGATCCGGAGTAAAGGTTCAGCGGCATACCTTTGCGGTCCTGCCGCTCCAGCGCAAGACCCGCGCCACAACGGATCGTCAGGAGACCGGAGCCGTGAGGAATCCCCGCAGGAGGGCGGCGGTCCCGCAGCAGTGTTCGCGCATCACCTCGCGTGCGCCGTCCGCGTCGCCGTCGAGAACCGCCTCCACCAACGCGCCGTGCTGGGTCTGCGAATGCTCCAGGTTCCGCACCAGGAGCGGAATGCAGTCCAGCAGGTCGTTCACGCCCGAGCGCACCGCCGCGTACTGGGCCGCCAGCGAGGCCGAGCCGGACAGTTCCGCGAGCGTCAGATGCAGCATCGTGTCGCACCTGCGGTAGCCGGCGAGCGGTGCGTCATGGGTCGCCTCCAGAGCGGAGCGCAGCCTGTCGCCCTCCGTGACGGTCAGCCCATGGGTCGCGCACAGGCCGGCCGCACCGACCTCCAGCACCTCCCGGAACCGCAGAGTGTCCTCGACGTCGATCTTCCCGATCCGGCGGCGCAGTTCGGCCTCGCCCGGATTCTCCGTACGGGTCCGTACGAACGTACCGCCGTAGCGCCCGCGCCTGGCCTCCACCAGACCCTGGTCCTGAAGGACCTTCAGGACCTCACGCAGGGTCACCCGGCTGATCCGCAGCCGGTCCGCCAACTCCCTTTCGGAGGGCAGCCGTTCACCCTGCGACACCAGGCCGAGCCGGACTATCTGGAGTATCTGCTCCAGCGCCTCCTCGAAGCCGTTGCCCGCCCGCACCGGCCGCAGCACGGGCGCGAGCCGGTCCACCGCACCGTCCATCGCCGACCCCTTCCCAATCAATGGTTCACACGCCTACCTTATGACTTCCGGATGCAGTGATCAGGAGGCAATACCGTGGCCGACCGCACGCCCCCACTCCCGGCCGGGGAGCTCAGAGCACTCGTTGACGCCGGGGAGATCGACACTGTCGTCCTCGCCTTCACCGATATGCAAGGCAGGCTCCAGGGCAAGCGGTTCGCCGCCCGCTACTTCCTCGACACCGTCCTCGAACACGGCACGGAGGGCTGCAACTACCTCCTCGCCGTGGACGTGGACCTGAACACGGTCGAGGGCTACGAAATGTCCTCCTGGGAACGCGGTTACGGTGATTTCGCCATGCACGGCGATACAGCGACCCTGCGCCGCACCCCGTGGAACCCCGGCACCGCTCTGATCACCGCCGACCTTGCCTGGCACGACGGCTCGCCGGTCGTCGCCTCGCCCCGCCAGATCCTGCGCCGCCAGCTCGACCGGCTCGCCGAACGGGGCTGGAGCGCCCATGCCGGCACCGAGCTGGAGTTCATGCTCTTCAAGGACACCTACGAAGACGGCTGGTCGCGCGGCTACCGTCAGATGTCCCCGGCCAACCAGTACAACTCCGATTATTCGGTGCTCGGCACCGGCCGCGTCGAACCACTGCTGCGCCGCATCCGCAACGAGATGGGCGCGGCCGGCATGACGGTGGAGTCCGCCAAGGGCGAGTGCAACCTCGGCCAGCACGAGATCGTGTTCGTCTACGACGAGGCGCTCACCACGTGCGACCAGCACAGCATCTACAAGACCGGCGCCAAGGAGATCGCGGCCCAGGAGGGCATGTCGCTCACCTTCATGGCGAAGTACGACGAGCGGGAGGGCAACTCCTGTCACATCCACCTCTCACTGCAGGACGCGGACGGCCGGCCGGTCATGGCCGACGACAACGGCCCGTACGGCATGTCGAAGGTCATGCGGCACTTCCTCGCGGGCCAGGTCGCCGCCATGCGGGACTTCACGCTCTTCTACGCCCCGAACATCAACTCCTACAAGCGCTTCCGCGCGGGCTCCTTCGCACCCACCGCCGTCGCCTGGGGCCCCGACAACCGGACCTGCGCACTGCGGGTGATCGGCCACGGCCGCTCGCACCGCCTGGAGAACCGCCTGCCCGGCGGCGATGTGAACCCCTACCTCGCGGTCGCCGCGATGGTCGCGGCCGGCCTGTACGGCGTGGAGAACGAGCTGGAACTCCCCGACGCGTGCACCGGCAACGCCTACAACGGCGACGCCGCACACGTCCCCACCACGCTCCGCGAGGCCGCCGAGCGCTGGGAGAACAGCCCGATCGCCCGGGAAGCCTTCGGCGACGAGGTCGTCGACCACTACCGCCACATGGCCCGCGTCGAACAGGACGCCTACGACGCGGCCGTCACCGACTGGGAACGCTTCCGCTCCTTCGAGCGCATGTGAGGAACGACCACGTGTTCAAAGTGCACGAGCTGGACATCATCAATCCGGCGAACGAGGAGGTGGTGGCCACCGTCCCCACCACCTCCCCCGCCGAGGTCGACGCCGCGGTCCGGCGGGCCGGAGCCGCCCAGGTGAAGTGGGCCGCACTGGCACCCGCCGACCGGGCCCGCCTGCTGCGCCGGTTCGCCGATGTCGTGGACGCCCACCTCCAGCCGCTCGCCCGGCTGGAGGTCCAGGAAGCCGGCCATCCACTGGGCAACGCCGAGTGGGAGGCGGGCAACGTCCGCGATCTGCTGCACTACGCGGCCGGCGGAGTGGAGCGCCTCAACGGCACGCAGGTCCCGGTCCCTGGCGGCCTGAACGTCACCTTCCAGGAGCCGCTGGGCGTCGTCGCCGTGATCGCCCCCTGGAACTTCCCGATGCCGATTGCCGCCTGGGGCACCGCCCCGGCACTCGCGGCCGGCAACGCGGTCCTCCTCAAACCCGCCGAGACCACCCCGCTGACCGCGCTCCGGCTCGCCCAGTACGCGCTGGACGCCGGACTGCCCGAGGACCTCTTCCAGGTCCTGCCGGGTGAGGGCGCGGTCACCGGTGCCGCCCTCGTCGACCACCCCGGCGTCGCCAAGGTCGTCTTCACCGGCTCCACCGCCACGGGCCGGCGGGTCGCGGCCCGCTGCGCGGAGCAGACGAAGCGGCTGACCCTGGAACTCGGCGGCAAGAGCCCCAACATCGTCTTCGCCGACGCCGACATCGAGGCCGCAGCGGCCGCCGCTCCCGGATCCTTCCTCGACAACACCGGCCAGGACTGCTGTGCCCGCAGCCGCATCCTCGTCCAGCGCTCGGTCCACGACCGCTTCATGGAGCTGCTGGAGCCCGCGGTCAAGGCGTTCGTGGTCGGCGATCCCTCCCACCCCGCCACGCAGATGGGCCCGCTGATCTCCGCCGCCCAGCGCGCACGGGTACGTTCCTACGTCCCGGAGGACGCCCCGGCCGCCATCCGTGGCGAGGCCCCGGCGGGCAAGGGCTTCTGGTACCCGGCGACTGTCCTGGAAGGGCGGCCGGAGGACCGTACGGCCACCGACGAGATCTTCGGGCCTGTCGCCGTTGTCCTCCCCTTCGACGACGAGGCCGACGCGATCCGGATCGCCAACGCCACCGACTACGGGCTCGCCGGCTCCCTGTGGACACGCGACGTCGGCCGGGCGCTGCGTGTCTCGCGCGCTGTCGCGGCCGGCAACCTTTCCGTCAACTCCCACAGCAGCGTGCGCTACTCGGCCCCTTTCGGGGGATTCAAACAGTCCGGCATCGGCCGCGAGCTGGGCCCCGACGCACTGTCCGCCTTCACCGAGACCAAGAACGTCTTCATCGCATCCGAGGAGTACTGAAGTGACCGACCGGACCCCCGTGTGCCGCCGGCTGGTGGGCCGCACCGCAGTGATCACCGGAGCGGGCAGCGGCATCGGGCTCGCCACCGCCCGCCGGCTGGCTTCGGAAGGCGCGAACGTCGTCTGCGCCGATATCGACGAGAAAGCGGGCAAGGCCGCGGCCGAGGAGGCCGGCGGCCTCTTCGTCCAGGTGGACGTGACCGATTCCGACCAGGTCGAGGCGGTCTACAGGACCGCTTTCGAGGCCTACGGGTCCGTCGACATCGCCTTCAACAACGCCGGCATCTCCCCGCCCGACGACAACTCGATCCTCACCACGGAACTGGACGCCTGGAAGCGCGTCCAGGAGGTCAACCTCACCTCGGTCTACCTCTGCTGCAAGCACGTCCTGCCGTACATGCTCGACCAGGGCCGCGGCTCCATCATCAACACCGCGTCCTTCGTGGCAGTGATGGGCGCGGCCACCTCCCAGATCAGCTACTCCGCTTCCAAGGGCGGCGTGCTGTCCATGTCCCGCGAACTGGGCGTCCAGTTCGCCCGCGAAGGCATCCGGGTCAACGCGCTGTGCCCCGGGCCGGTCAACACCCCGCTGCTGAAGAAGCTGTTCGCCGATGACCCGGCACTTGCCGAGCGCCGTCTCGTGCACGTCCCCGTCGGCCGGTTCGCGGAACCCGAGGAGATCGCGTCCGCGGTCGCCTTCCTCGCCAGCGACGACTCCTCGTTCGTCAACGCCGCGGAGTTCCTGGTCGACGGCGGGATCGCGGGCGCGTACGTCACGCCCGTCTGACCGCTTGCGCCCCGCCCCCTCCCGGTGCGGCGCGCTCCGAAGACGCCCGGGGACCCGCCCGGGGCCGGTACCCCGTGTGCCGGCCCCGGGCCTGCGGCGCCCGCGAACCGTCCGCACCCCAGCGATCCAGATCACAGCCCTCCACGTCTGGCGCGCTCGTTACCCGCCGGTTAGTCTCAAGTGAGCGGGGTGACCACCCCGTACGTTCCATCTCAGCGCGGCCTGGTGACGCAGCCGCCACGAGTTGTCCGTCGGTTCAGCAGTTCTGTACGACGCGGCCCCGGGACCGGGCCCGTCGGCCCTTCTCACGACACCTCACGCACGCCCCGGCGTACTCCGGTACGGACACGCCGCGTGCGCCCCTCAGTCGTCACTCATCCCTGGAGTCCCCTGATGGACATCCCTCTCCGCACCATCGCCGTGGTCGGCCTCGGCACCATGGGCACCGGCATCGCCGAGGTCCTGGCCCGCGCCGGACGCGAGGTCATCGGAATCGACGTCAGCGCCGACGCGGCCGGCCGTGCCGTGGCCGCGCTGGAAGCCTCCACCGCCCGCGCCGTGCAGCGGGAGCGCCTCACCGAGCAGGAGCGGCTGGACGTCCTCGCCCGCTTCCGTACCTTCTCCGACCTCAGGGCAGCGGCCGATGCCGAACTGGTGATCGAGGTCGTGCCGGAGTCGTACGAGACCAAGCAGCAGGTCTTCCGCGCCCTCGACGCCGTGGTCAGCCCCACCGCGATCCTCGCCACCGGCACCAACGCGCTGTCCGTGACCCGGCTCGCCGCCGACACCTCGCACCCCGAGCGGGTTCTGGGCCTGCACTTCTTCAACCCGGCCCCGGCCATGAAGCTGGTCGAGGTGGTCTCGTCGGTGCTGACCGCTCCGAAGGCCGTCGACACCGTCACGGCGCTCGCCCGGGAGCTCGGCAAGGAGCCCGTCGCGGTCGGCGACCGGCCCGGGTTCGTCGCCGACGGGCTGCTGTTCGGCTATCTCAATCAGGCGGCGGCGATGTACGAGGCCAAGTACGCCTCGCGCGAGGACATCGACGCGGCGATGCGGCTCGGCTGCGGGCTGCCGATGGGCCCGCTCGCCCTGCTCGACCTGATCGGCGTGGACACCGCACGCACCGTCCTGGAGGCGATGTACTCCGCGTCCCGGGACCGGCTGCACGCCCCCGCTCCGATCCTCAAGCAGCTCAGCAACGCCGGGCTGACCGGGCGCAAGTCGGGGCGCGGTTTCTACACGTACGAGGAGCCCGGCAGCGCCGCCGTGGTGCGTGACGCGCTCACCCCGCTCGACGGCGCGCAGCCCGCGGCGCCCCGCACGGTCGGCTCGGTGGGCGTCGCGGGCTCGGGGACGATGGCCTCGGGTATCGCCGAGGTCTTCGCCAAGGCCGGTTACGACGTGGTGCTGGCCGCTCGCAGCCCCGAGAAGGCCGACACCGCGAAGGCCCGTGTCGCCAAGTCGCTCGCGCGCTCCGTGGACAAGGGGCGGATGACCGCGGCGGCCCGTGAGGAGACACTGGCCAGGATCGCACCGGCCGGTTCGCTCGACGCGTTCGCGGACGTGGACCTGGCCGTCGAGGCCGTGGCCGAGGACCTGGAGGTCAAGCAGCAGCTCTTCGAGACTCTCGACAAGGTCTGCAAGCAGGGTGCGGTGCTCGCCACCACGACCTCGTCGCTGCCGGTCATCGCCTGCGCCCGCGCCACCTCGCGCCCGCAGGACGTCGTCGGGATGCACTTCTTCAACCCGGCCCCGGCCATGAAGCTGGTCGAGGTGGTCCGTACGGTCCTCACGGCGGACGATGTCCACGCCACGGTCCGCGAGGTGTGCGCCGCGGTCCGCAAGCACCCGGTGGACTGCGGCGACCGGGCCGGTTTCATCGTGAACGCGCTGCTTTTCCCGTATCTCAACAACGCGGTCAAGATGGTCCAGGAGCACTACGCGACGCTCGACGACATCGATGCGGCGATGAAGCTGGGCGGCGGCTACCCGATGGGGCCCTTCGAGCTGCTCGACGTGGTCGGCCTCGATGTCTCGCTTGCCATCGAGCGGGTGCTGCACCGGGAGTTCCGCGACCCGGGCCTCGCCCCCGCCCCGCTTCTCGAGCATCTGGTGGCGGCGGGCTGCCTCGGCCGCAAGACCGGCCGCGGATTCCGCGAGTATGCCCGGCGCTGATCCGCCGGGCGACTGGGGCGGGCTGCTGGAACCGGGTGTGCGGCCCGGTCCCGGCAGCCCGGCGACACGTTCCACGGCCGGAATGCAGTACGTTCGGTCCATGCCCGAGCTCACCGGCCCCGTCCGACGGCCAGTCCGCAAGAAGGCGTCGTCCGACGCCCCTGAGAGTGCCGCAGGCACCCGCGCGGCCGCGCAGCGGCTGAAAATGCGTCGTGAGCTGGCGTCGGCGGCGATGGAACTCTTCGCGGCCAAGGGCTACGAGGCGACGACGGTCGACGAGATCGCGGCGCAGGCGGGGGTCGCCCGCAGGACCTTCTTCCGGCACTTCCGCTCCAAGGAAGAAGCGATCTTCCCTGACCACGACGACACGCTCGTACGCGCCGAGGCGGTGCTGAACGCGGCGCCCCCGCACGAGCATCCGCTGGACACCGTGTGCCGCGGCATCAAGGAAGTCATGCGGATGTACGCGTCGTCGCCCGTTGTCTCGGTGGCGCGGTACAAGCTGACCCGCGAGGTGCCGACGCTGCGGGAGGCGGAGATCGCCTCAGTGGCCCGCTACGAGCGGCTCTTCACCCGTTATCTGCTGGGCCACTTCGACGAGCACGACCAGCACGACGGCAACGACGACCCGCTGCTGGCCGAGGTGGCGGCGTCCGCAGTGGTCACCGCGCACAACCATGTGCTGCGCCGCTGGCTCCGGGCCGGCGGCCAGGGCGACGTGGAGGCAAGGCTCGACCACGCCTTCGCCATCGTCAGGGACACCTTCGGTACGGGGATAGGCGCCGGCCGCACCGCTGAGCGCACCCCGGCTGCGACCGCGCGGCGGAGTGGAGAGGTCCTGGTGACGGTGGCACGTACCGATGCCCCGCTCGATGAGGTCATGCGCACCATCGAGCAGGCGCTGAGGAAGCGCTGAGGAAGCACTTCGCGCGAGCCGGCCGGCACACAGGCCGATCCGTACCGCTACGGCCGTCCCTCCGGGGGCGGCCGTTCTTCTGCCCTCTCCGCTTTGCTCATCCGTGACCCGAGGGTGACAACTGAGAGAATTTGTTGGCACTCAGTGTCTTGCCACTTGGCACGCGGTGCCATACGTTGAGGGTGTCCGGGCGGCCGGCGTGCAGCGACCTTCGCGTGCCGGCTGTCCCCGTGAATCACGTGTTCACGCGCCCGGACGCCTGCGTCACAGGCACCTTCAGCGCCCCACCACGGCGCGGCCGCTCCAGCTCACGCCGAACCGACGGCACACCTCCACAGCAGCAGCCCCTCCTCCCTGGGGCACACCCCTCGACCGACTCCCCCGACACGCATCTCCCCGGACTCCGGTCCGGCGAGAACCTGGAGGCAGCACCGTGAAGGAAATCCTGGACGCGATCCAGTCGCGGACCGACACAGCCAGTGGCTCCACCTCCGCGACGGCGGCCGACTTCGCCGCCCTGCCCCTGCCCGAGTCGTACCGCGCGGTGACCGTGCACAAGGACGAGGCCGAGATGTTCTCGGGCCTCGCCGGCCGCGACAAGGACCCCCGCAAGTCCCTCCACGTCGAGGACGTGCCGGTGCCCGAACTCGGACCGGGCGAGGCACTGGTGGCCGTCATGGCCAGCTCGGTGAACTACAACTCGGTCTGGACCTCGATCTTCGAGCCCGTTTCGACGTTCTCCTTCCTGGAGCGCTACGGAAAGCTGAGCGAGCTCACCAGGCGCCACGACCTGCCGTACCACGTCATCGGCTCCGACCTGGCCGGCGTCGTACTGCGCACAGGACCCGGCGTCAACGCCTGGCAGCCCGGCGACGAAGTCGTGGCGCACTGTCTCTCGGTGGAGCTGGAGAGCTCCGACGGGCACAACGACACGATGCTCGACCCCGAGCAGCGCATCTGGGGCTTCGAGACCAACTTCGGCGGTCTCGCGGAGATCGCCCTCGTCAAGTCCAACCAGCTGATGCCCAAGCCCGGCCACCTCAGCTGGGAGGAGGCCGCGGCCCCCGGCCTGGTCAACTCCACCGCCTACCGCCAGCTCGTCTCGCGCAACGGCGCGGGGATGAAGCAGGGCGACAACGTCCTCATCTGGGGCGCCAGCGGCGGCCTGGGCAGCTACGCCACCCAGTTCGCCCTGGCCGGCGGCGCCAACCCGATCTGCGTCGTCTCCAGCGACCAGAAGGCCGACATCTGCCGCCGGATGGGCGCCGAGGCGATCATCGACCGCAACGCCGAGGACTACCGGTTCTGGAAGGACGAGCACCACCAGGACCCTCGCGAGTGGAAGCGCTTCGGCAAGCGCATCCGCGAACTGACCGGCGGCGAGGACGTGGACATCGTCTTCGAGCACCCGGGCCGCGAGACCTTCGGTGCCTCGGTGTACGTCACCCGTAAGGGCGGCACGATCGTCACCTGCGCCTCGACGTCCGGATACACCCACGAGTACGACAACCGCTACCTGTGGATGTCCCTGAAGAAGATCGTGGGCTCCCACTTCGCCAACTACCGCGAAGCCTGGGAAGCCAACCGCCTGATCGCCAAGGGGAAGATCCACCCCACCCTCTCCAAGGTCTACTCACTCGACGACACCGGACAGGCCGCGTACGACGTCCACCGCAACCTGCACCAGGGCAAGGTCGGCGTCCTGGCGCTGGCACCCGCAGAAGGCCTCGGCGTACGCAACCCGGAACTGCGCGAGAAGCACCTCACCTCCATCAACCTGTTCCGTGACACTGCGGCCGCACCGGCCGCCCCCGCCGGCCGGAACGTCTGAGGTCTCCCGATGACTGAACGTCACAAGGACCGCCCCTGGCTCATGCGGACCTACGCGGGCCACTCGACGGCCGAAGCCTCCAACGAGCTCTACCGGCGCAACCTCGCCAAGGGCCAGACAGGTCTGTCGGTCGCCTTCGACCTGCCCACCCAGACCGGCTACGACCCGGACCACATCCTGGCCCGAGGCGAGGTCGGCAGGGTCGGGGTGCCCGTCTCCCATCTCGGCGACATGCGACGGCTGTTCCAGGACATCCCGCTGGAGCAGATGAACACCTCGATGACCATCAACGCCACGGCCATGTGGCTGCTGGCGCTCTACCAGGTCGTCGCCGAGGAACAGGGCGCGGACGCCGGACTCCTCCAGGGGACGACGCAGAACGACATCGTCAAGGAGTACCTGTCGCGCGGCACGCACGTGTTCCCTCCGGGGCCCAGCCTGCGGCTCACCACCGACATGATCACGTACACGGTGGCGCACATCCCCAAGTGGAACCCGATCAACATCTGCAGCTACCACCTGCAGGAGGCGGGCGCCACGCCGGTGCAGGAGATCGCGTACGCCATGTCCACCGCGATCGCGGTCCTGGACGCGGTACGCGACTCCGGGCAGGTGCCGCCGGAGAAGTTCGACGCGGTCGTCGCACGGATCTCGTTCTTCGTGAACGCGGGGGTCCGCTTCGTCGAGGAGATGTGCAAGATGCGCGCCTTCGGCCGCATCTGGGACCGGCTGACCCGTGAGAGGTACGGCATCACGGACCCCAGGAAACGCCGCTTCCGCTACGGCGTCCAGGTGAACTCGCTCGGGCTGACCGAAGCCCAGCCGGAGAACAACGTCCAGCGCATCGTCCTGGAGATGCTGGCCGTCACCCTGTCGAAGGACGCACGGGCACGCGCCGTGCAGCTGCCCGCGTGGAACGAGGCGCTGGGGCTGCCCAGGCCCTGGGACCAGCAGTGGTCGCTGCGCATCCAGCAGGTACTCGCCCAGGAGAGCGATCTGCTGGAGTACGAGGACATCTTCGAGGGTTCCCACGTCATCGAGACCAAGGTCGGGGAGCTCGTCGAGGAGTCCCTCGCGGAGATCGACCGCATCCAGCAGATGGGCGGCGCGATGGCGGCCGTCGAGTCCGGCTATCTCAAGTCGGAGCTGGTCTCCTCGCACGCCGCGCGCCGCGCCAGGATCGAGGGCGGCGAGGAGAAGATCGTCGGCGTCAACTGCTACGAGTCCACCGAACCGAACCCGCTCACGGCCGACCTCGACACCGCGATCATGACGGTCGATCCGGAGAACGAGGCCCGCGTCGTAGCGGCGCTGCACACATGGCGCGACGACCGCGACGAGGGCGCGGCCCAGGACTCGCTGGCCGCACTGAAGGCGACCGCGGCCGGAGACGGCAACCTCTTCGAGGCGACGGTGGCCTGCGCTCGCGCGGGCGTCACCACGGGCGAGTGGTCCTGGGCACTGCGCGACGTGTTCGGCGAGTTCCGGGCACCCACCGGAGTGGGCGGCGCGCCTGTCACGGTGACCGCGGAAGAGGGCACTCCCCTCGCCGCCGTGCGTGCCGCCGTGACCCGTACGGCCCAGGACCTCGGGAGCGGACGACTGCGCCTGCTGGTCGGCAAGCCAGGGCTCGACGGTCACTCCAATGGCGCCGAGCAGATCGCCGTACGAGCCCGCGACGCCGGGTTCGAGGTGGTCTACCAGGGCATCCGGCTGACACCTGAGCAGATCGTCGGTGCCGCCCTGGCCGAGGACGTGCACTGCGTGGGCCTGTCGATTCTGTCCGGCTCGCACGCCGAACTGGTCCCTGACGTGCTCCAGCGCCTGCGCCAGGCCGGTGCGTCCGACATCCCCGTGATCGTCGGTGGGATCATCCCGAACGCCGACGGCACGGCTCTCAAGGAGGCCGGTGTCGCCGCCGTCTTCACCCCGAAGGACTTCGGGATCACCGAGATCATCGGACGTATCGTCGAAGTGATCCGGAAAGCGAACAAGCTCGACCCTCTGGAGGTCCCCGCATGACCGCGCCAACCAGCCCTGTGAACCGTCTGCGCCCGCGGCGTTCCTGTCTCGCAGTCCCCGGATCGAACCCGCGCTTCCTGGAGAAGGCCCAGGGGCTCCCGGCCGACCAGGTCTTCCTCGACCTGGAGGACGCGTGCGCGCCGCTCGCCAAGGAAGGCGCCCGGCACACCATCGTCGAGGCGCTGAACAAGGGCGACTGGACCGGCAAGACCCGCGTCGTACGCGTCAACGACTGGACCACCCACTGGACCTACCGTGACGTCGTCACCGTCGTCGAGGGAGCCGGCCACAACCTCGACTGCATCATGCTTCCGAAGGTCCAGGACGCACAGCAGGTCGTGGCCCTCGATCTGCTCCTCACCCAGATCGAGAAGACCATGGGCTTCGAGGTCGGCAAGATCGGTATCGAGGCGCAGATCGAGAACGCCAAGGGCCTGGTCAACGTCAACGAGATCGCGGCCGCCTCCCCCCGCAACGAGGCCATCATCTTCGGCCCGGCCGACTTCATGGCATCGATCAACATGAAGACCCTGGTCGTCGGCGAGCAGCCGCCCGGCTACGGCGCCGACGCCTATCACTACATCCTCATGAAGATCCTCATGGCGGCCCGCACCTACGACCTGCAGGCGATCGACGGCCCCTACCTCCAGATCCGCAACGTCGACGGCTACCGCGAGGTGGCCAAGCGGGCGGCGGCCCTCGGGTTCGACGGGAAGTGGGTCCTGCACCCCGGCCAGGTCGAAGCGTCGAACGAGATCTTCTCGCCGTCGCAGGAGGACTACGACCACGCCGAGATGATTCTCGACGCCTACGAGTGGTGCACGTCCGAGGCCGGCGGCAAGAAGGGGTCGGCGATGCTCGGCGACGAGATGATCGACGAAGCCAGCCGCAAGATGGCCCTCGTCATCTCCGGCAAGGGCCGCGCCGCCGGAATGCAGCGCACCACCTCCTTCGAAGCCCCGGAGGCCTGACCCATGCAATTCGGACGCACCTACGAGGAGTTCGAGGTCGGCGCCGTCTACAAGCACTGGCCGGGCAAGACCGTCACCGAGTACGACGACCACCTGTTCTGCCTGCTCACGATGAACCACCATCCGCTCCACATGGACAGCAACTACGCCGGGAACACAACCGACTTCGGCAAGAACGTCGTCGTCGGGAACTACATCTACTCCCTGCTCCTGGGCATGTCCGTCCCCGACGTCTCCGGCAAGGCCATCGCCAACCTGGAGGTCGAGTCGCTCAAGCACATCGCACCGACGTTCCACGGCGACACGATCTACGGCGAGACCACCGTCCTGGACAAGACCCCCTCCAAGTCCAAGAGCGACCGCGGCATCGTCCACGTCGAGACCAAGGGCTACAACCAGGACGGCACTGTCGTCTGCGTCTTCCGCCGCAAGGTCATGGTCCCCACCGAGACGTACATCAAGGAACGCGGCGGCGAACAGCCCGGCCGCCCGGCGCCTTCCCAGTAGGCGATTTCCACCAACAGCCTGACATCACAGGAGAAGCAGTCATGAGCCGACTCGCCCAGACACCGGGTCTCACCGATGTGCAGCAGGAAATCCTGGCCACCGTCAGGGACTTCGTCGACAAGGAGATCCTGCCGGTCGCGACCGAACTCGAACACCGCGACGAGTACCCGGCCCAGATCGTCGAGGGCCTCAAGGAACTCGGCCTGTTCGGGCTGATGATCCCCGAGGAGTACGGGGGCCTGGGCGAGTCGCTGCTCACCTACGCGCTGTGTGTCGAAGAAATAGCGCGTGGCTGGATGAGCGTGTCGGGCATCATCAACACGCATTTCATCGTCGCGTACATGCTCAAGCAGCACGGCACCCAGGAGCAGAAGGACACCTTCCTCCCCCGGATGGCCGCCGGCGAGGTCCGCGGTGCATTCTCGATGTCCGAGCCCGCGCTGGGCTCGGATGTGTCGGCGATCACCTCGAAGGGGATCAGGGACGGCGACGACTACGTCCTGGACGGCCAGAAGATGTGGCTGACCAACGGTGGCACGTCCTCGCTCGTCGCGGTCCTCTGCCGCAGTGACGAGGGTCACCCCGAGGGGACCGCCCGGCACAAGTCGATGACGACCTTCCTGGTCGAGAAGGAGCCGGGCTTCGGCGAGGTCCGTCCGGGCCTGACCATCCCCGGCAAGATCGACAAGATGGGCTACAAGGGGGTCGACACCACCGAGCTGATCATGGACGGACTGCGAATTCCGGCCAATCGCGTACTTGGTGGCGTTACCGGCCGAGGGTTTTACCAAATGATGGACGGAGTCGAAGTCGGGCGCGTCAATGTCGCAGCGCGTGGCTGCGGTGTGGCACAGCGCGCCTTCGAGCTGGGCATCGGCTACGCACAGCAGCGTCACACCTTCGGCAAACAGATCGCTCAGCACCAGGCCATTCAGTTCAAGCTGGCCGAAATGGCTACCAAGGTGGAAGCGGCCCATGCGATGATGGTCAATGCGGCACGCAAAAAGGACTCCGGGGAACGAAACGACCTTGAGGCAGGGATGGCCAAGTATCTGGCCTCCGAGTACTGCAAGGAGGTCGTGGAGGACGCCTTCCGTATCCACGGTGGATACGGGTTCTCCAAGGAGTATGAGATCGAGCGGCTCTACCGCGAGGCCCCGATGCTGCTGATCGGCGAAGGTACCGCCGAGATCCAGAAAATGATCATCGGTCGACGCCTCCTCGAAGAGTACCGATTCCAGGGCTGATTGTCCGTTCCGTGGTGATATATCAGCGAAGAAGATCACAGCCAGTCATCATCTTCCGGCCGCCGACTCGGCTTCCTGGCTTGCCCAGTTGTGGTCCACAACCGATAGCATCGCCCGAAAGCCGCCGTCCCCCGTTCCCGCGCGGCATCATCCGCTACGAAGGTCATTCATGCCCCACAGCCAAACCTCTGCACCACGCGGCCGCGTACGTCTCGCGCGTGGAGCATCGCCGTGGCTCCTGCCGACTGTCGCGAGCGCGGCCCTCAGCCTGACCAAGGCACGCCGCTCCGGCCGCTGGGCCGCTGTCGCCGTGCCCACCACCGCCCTCGCGGCGGGCATGCTGTGGTTCTTCCGCGACCCCGAGCGGGAGATCACACAGGGCCGGGTCATCTCACCGGCCGACGGCGTAGTGCAGAGCATCATGCCGTGGAAGGACGGACGTACCCGCGTCGCGATCTTCATGAGCCCGCTGAACGTCCACGTCAACCGTGCGCCGCTGGCCGGGACCGTGACGTCCGTCCAGCACATCCCCGGTGGTTTCGTCCCGGCGTTCAACAAGGAGAGCGAGAACAACGAGCGCGTTGTCTGGCACTTCGACACCGAGCTCGGCGACATCGAGATGGTGCAGATCGCCGGGGCCGTCGCACGCCGCATCGTGCCGTATGTCCCGCAGGGTACGAAGGTGGAGCAGGGCGAGCGGATCGGCCTGATCCGCTTCGGCTCGCGCGTCGACATCTACCTTCCGGAAGGTATCGATGTCGCGGTCGAGGTCGGCCAGACCACCACCGCGGGGGTGACTCGAATTGACCGTGATTGATCCGGAGACAAGGACCGACTGGGTTCCGGAGGCAGGCGCGGAGGACGACGCCGAGGACATGCCTCTCTCCATGAGGCTGTCGATAGCGGACACGCTGACTCTCGGCAACGCGACGTGCGGATTCATGGCGGTGTACTTCACCACCACCGGAATCCTCATCCCGCACCTCCAGGGCAGCCAGGAGAACGGCATGGCGCGGCACTCCGCCGCGACCGCCGTGATCCTCATGCTGCTCGCCGCGATCTTCGACCTCTGCGACGGGCTCGTGGCGCGCAAGCTGCGGAGCTCGCCGATGGGCGCGGAGCTGGACAACCTCTCCGACCTCATCAGCTTCGGGCTCGCCCCGGCCTATTTCGTGCTCGTGTACGGCATGGTCGCGGACGACGCCCATCAGCGGGTCGCGGCGGTGGCGGCGATCGTGGTGCTGCTGGCGGTGGTACTGCGGCTCGCGCGGTTCTCCTGCGTGGCCCTGAAGGACGGCACGTTCCAGGGCATGCCGTCCCCCTTCGGGGCGCTGACGGTGGTCTCCATCGTGCTTCTGGAGCTGCCGTTCGTACCGACGCTGCTCGCCGTCATCGGGGTCGCCTGGCTGATGGTGAGCCGGGTCGAGTACCCGAAGCCGCGGGGCGTTCTCGCGGCGGGGATGCTCAGCTGGATCGTGGGCGCCATGGGGCTGCTCGCCGCATGGGCGTTCGACGCCCCCGGCGGCCAGCTGCTCCTGCAGACCGGCTGCGCGCTCCAGGTGGTGCTGGGAGCGGTCATTCCGCTCTTCGCCACCGCGCGCCGGGTGAACACCTTCCGCGGCAACCGCCGTGAGGCGCGTACGGCGCAGCTGCCGTAGCCTCTGAACAGCTCCTGAGGGCCCCGAGTGCAGCGTCTCGCACTCGGGGCCCTCCTCTGCTTCAGGAGCGCCGAGGCAGCCTCTCGCGGGCTACGGAGTCCGGCCGCCGGTGACGGGCTCCGCGTCCGGGACGGCGAAGACGCGCTCCAGCAGGCCGGCGAGTACGTCCCGGTCGGCGTCGTCCAGGGTTTCGAGACCCGCGAGCGTCGTGCGCATCCCCGCCCGGATCGCGTCGACGGCGCGCTCGCCGTCCGCCGTGAGCAGGACGTTCTTGACGCGCCGGTCGACGGGGCTCGGTTCCCGGCGTACGAGTGACCGCTTCTCCAGCCGGTCGATGATCCCCGTCATATTGGACGCGTCGCAGGCCAGCGTCGTCGCCAGGGCCCGCATTGCGGACGGCCCCCGGCGCAGCACGCTGAGGGTCTTGCCCTGGCTGGCCGTGAGGCCCTCGGCGGCGGCCGCCACGGTGAAGTCACCGTAGTAGGCGCCGAGCGAGACGGAGAGCAGCTCCATGAGCCGGTCGGTGCCGGCTCCGGGGGTTTCCGGCATGGGGGAATGCTACGCCAGGAAAGTTGACCATCTCAAATATTCAGGCCCGGACGGGGTACGGAGGAGCCCTGCACCGTCAGCGGGCCCGGACGGGCACGGTGCACGGTGCAGGGCTCCTGAGGCCCGTCGCGGGCGGGCCGGGGGCAGCCCCGGTCCGGCTCACACTCCTGGGAGAGCCGCTGTCACCCGCGGGCGGCCAGGAAATCGCGGGCGATGTTCTCGGCGAGCTGCTCCAGGAGCGGCCCCGCGTTGGCGATGCAGCGCTCCACATCGGGCTCCAGATCCGTGAGCGCGTACGCACGGCGGATACCGGCCCTGCCCAGCACATCGGCCGGGAGCGTGAGACGGCCGCAGACCGCGACGACCTCCTTGCCCGCCGCCCTGGCCGCCGCGGCGACACCGGCCGGGGCCTTGCCGTGCAGGGTCTGCTCGTCGAGCGAGCCCTCGCCGGTGATGACCAGGGTCGCCCGGCCCACCGCGGGGGCGAAGCCCAGTACGTCGAGCATCACGTCGATCCCCGCGCGGAAGCCGGCCCCCAGGCCGACCAGCGCCCCGTAGCCGATACCTCCCGCGGCGCCGGCGCCCGGCGCGAGCGCCGCCTCCGCGGCCTTCGGGCCGATGGACTTCTCCAGCACCGCGGCAAAGTGCGCCAGTGCGCTGTCCAGCGCCTCGACCTGCTCCGGCGACGCCCCCTTCTGCGGCCCGTACACCGCGGGCGCACCCTTGGGTCCGGTCAGCGGGTTGTCCACGTCGCTCGCGAGCACGATCTCGGCACCGGCCAGGCGCGGGTCCAGGCCGGACAGGTCGGCGGTCGCCAGCTCGCTGAGTCCGCCGCCGCCCGGTCCCACGGGCCGGCCTGCCGCGTCCAGGAAACGCGCGCCGAGCGCGGCCAGCATGCCCGCACCGCCGTCGGTCGTGGCACTGCCGCCGACACCGAAGACGATCGACCTGGCACCCGCGTCCAGCGCCGCGCGCAACAGCTCGCCGGAGCCGTAGGTCGTGGCGGTGAGAGGTGCGAACACGCCGGCCGGGAGGTGCTGGAGGCCGGAGGCCTCGGCCATTTCCACCACGGCGACGCCGTCGCGCAGCGCGAACGCCGCGTCCAGCTGTTCGCCCAGGGGTCCGGTGACCCGCACCTCGTGCCGGTCGAAGCCGGCCGCGACCGCGGCGGCGACAGTGCCGTCCCCGCCGTCGGCGACGGGCAGCGTCTCGACCTCCACGTCGGGAGCGATCCGCCGGAGTCCGGCCGTCACCCGCTCAGCGACCTGCACGGCCGTGAGGGACCCCTTGAATTTGTCGGCCGCCACGAGCACCCGTGCGGCTTCAGTTACTGCTCCGTCCGTCACCTTGTTTAATCCCTTGCTTTCGAACAGGCAGTCGCGCCGCTCCGACCCTATCCGCACCACCTGCCCGCTGCCCATGGGGACCGGTCAGAAAAGGGAGTAATCGCATGGATTCGCCCCGCAGGACTCGAAAGCCAGCAGCCGCTGCTTGCGGTCGAGTCCGCCGCCGTACCCGGTGAGGCCACCCGTCGAGCCGACGACCCGGTGGCACGGGACGATGATCCCGACGGGGTTCTTGCCGTTCGCGAGTCCGACGGCCCGGGAGGCCCCCGGCTTGCCGAGCCTGGCTGCGAGGTCGCCGTAGGAGCGGGTCTCGCCGTACGGGATCAGCCGCAGCTGCTGCCAGACGCCGCGCTGAAAGGGTGTACCCGCGAGGTGCAGCGGCACCGTGAACTCCGTCAGCCCGCCGTCGAAGTAAGCGGTCAGCTCCTCCTCCGCCCTCCTGAAGGGGCGGGGGTCGGGTTCACCGAAGGCCGCGTCCGGTGGCCGGTGACGCTGGTCGGTCATGTACAGGCCGCTCAGCAGACCGTCGGTCGCCACGAGGGTGAGCGCGCCGTACGGGCTGTCGATGACGGTGTGCCGTTTCTCCGGCATGAGTGTGCTCCTCTCCCCCGGAACGACCGGAGCCAGCCGGGCGGGGGTCGCGCGGACAGAAGTCAGACGGGCAGCTGGTTGATGGGATGGGAGTCGGTGGCCCACAGGTACTGCACGGCGTACGCCCGCCAGGGTCGCCAGGCCGCGGCCCTCGCGGTGAGTGCCGCCGGGGTCGACGGCAGGCCGAGCTCCCCCGCCGCACGCCGGATGCCGAGGTCCGTGGGGAGGAACGCGTCAGGGTCGCCGAGTGCCCGCATCGCGATGGCCTCCACCGTCCACGGGCCGAAACCGGGAAGGGCCAGGAGCCGGGTGCGGGCCTCGTCCCAGTCGCTGTCGACGCCGAGCGTGAGCGACCCTTCTGCGAGCGCGCCCACCAGGGTGGTCAGCGTCGTACGCCTGCTGCGTGGCAGCGCCAGGGACTCCGGGTCGAGGGCCGCCAGGGCCTGCGGCGACGGGAAGAGATGGGTCAGCCCGCCCTTCGGGTCGTCGACGGGCACCCCGTGCGCAGTGACGAGCCGTGCGGCATGGGTGCGGGCCGCCGCCGTCGAGACCTGCTGGCCCAGCACCGCCCGTACCGCGAACTCCGCCACGTCGACCGTACGGGGCACCCGCCGGCCCGGTGCCTTGTCGACCATCGGTGCCAGCAGCGGGTCGTTGCGGAGCTCGCCGTCGACAGCCACCGGATCGGCGTCCAGGTCGAGAAGCCAGCGGCAGCGGCTGATGGCGTGGGTGAGGTCGCGCAGGTCCGTGAGCGAGAGCTGACAGCCGATGTGGTCCGGCCGCGGGGTGAGTTCGGCGATGCCGTGCCCGTACGGCAGGGAGAGCGTCCTGCGGTAGGCGCCGTCCCGCCACTCCTCCACGCCGGGGACCCCGGTCGCCGCGAGGTGGCCGAAGAGGTTGTCGGGGTTGAGCGGCGCGCGGAACGGCAGCCGGAGCGGGATCGTGCCCGGAGTGTGCGGCCGCGCGCCGGCTGTGACCCGGGTGCGCAGTTCGCCCGGTGCGAGGGCGAAGACCTCGCGGACCGTGTCGTTGAAGGTACGGATGGAGGAGAACCCGGCGGCGAACGCCACGTCCGCCATCGGCAGCTCCGTCGTCTCGATGAGGATGCGTGCCGTCTGGGCGCGCTGGGCGCGGGCCAGCGCGAGCGGACCGGCGCCGAGCTCGGCGCGGAGCTGGCGCTCGATCTGCCGGGTGGAGTACCCGAGCCGCCCCGCGAGTCCGGGCACGCCTTCGCGGTCGACGATTCCGTCCCGGATCAGCCTCATCGCACGGGCCACGACGTCGGCGCGGGCGTTCCACTGCGGGGAGCCGGGGCTGGTGTCGGGACGGCAGCGCTTACAGGCGCGGAACCCGGCCTGCTGGCAGGCTGCCGCGCTCGGGTAGAAGGTCATGTTCTCGACCTTGGGCGGCACGACCGGGCAGCTGGGACGGCAGTAGATCCTGGTGGTCAGGACGGCCGTGAAGAACCAGCCGTCGAAGCGGGCGTCCTTCGACTGGACGGCGCGTACGCAGCGCTCGGTTTCGGTGTGCATGTTTCAAGCATCGGCCACCCCGGGCACGACGGCTGGCGAGAATCCGACATGTGGGTCCGGGGGCGGCAGAGCGGGCACGGACCGCTCGCACGGCACGGCGGGCCTGCCGTCGCCGTCGGGGACGGCACCCAACTCCCCTGCGGATCAGGCGAGTCGGCGCGCGGCGGTGGCAGCCGATGCGGCCCGGCCGACGCGCCACGGGCCGGGCGACGGGCGCCTCACCTCTGGCGCAACCGCCGCCATACGGCCTTGGCCGCATTGTGTCCCGACATGCCGTGGACCCCGGGGCCCGGCGACGTCGCCGCCGAGCAGAGGTACACCGCGGGATGCGAGGTCGTATAGGGCGACAGGGAGAGCTTGGGCCGCAGGAGCAGCTGCAGTCCCGAAGCCGCACCGCAGGCGATGTCACCGCCCACATAGTTCGCGTTCCGTGCGAAGAGCTCGGCAGGGCCCGCGGTGGCGCGGGCGAGTACGCGGTCCCGGAATCCGGGGGCGAAGCGCTCGATCTGCCGCTCGACGGCTTCGGTGAGGTCGCCGTCCCAGCCGTGCGGGACATGTCCGTACGTCCAGAAGACATGCTTTCCTTCGGGCGCCCTCGACGGGTCGACCACGCTCGGCTGGGCGCTGATCAGGAAGGGCGTAGCGGGGGCCCGCCCGCCCACGGCCTGGCGCAGCGCCGTTCCGATCTCACGGCTGCTGGGGCCGACCTGCACGGTCCCGGCGATGCGGGGCGCGTCCGCCGTCCAGGGCACCGGCCCGTCGAGCGCGTAGTCGATCTTGAAGACGCTCGCTCCGTAGCGGTATCCGTCGTAGGCCCGGCCGAGACCGGCGATACGTGCGGCGGCCGTCGGTGAGGTGTCGAAGATGTACGCGCGGGCGGGCGGCAGGTCATCGAGCCGCTTCACCTCGAAGCCGGTGTGCACCACTCCGCCCAGATCCAGCAGATACCCGGTCAGCGCGTCGGAGATGGACTGCGAGCCGCCACGCGGCAGCGGCCAGCCGCCCTCGTGCGCGGCCAGCGCGAACATCAGGCCGACCGCGCCGGTGGCAATGCCTTCGAGCGGCGCGATGACATGCGCCACGAGACCGGCGAACAGCGCCCGCGCCCGGTCGTCGCGGAAGCGCTTCATCAGCCAGGTGGAGGGCGGCAGGCCCGTCAGTCCGAAGCGCGCGAGGGTCACCGGATCGCGTGGCAGCGCGGTGAGCGGCAGCGACATGAAGTCCCTTGCCAGCGTGTCCCATCGGCCGAGGAACGGGGTGACCAGACGCCGGTACGCGCCGGCGTCGCGCGGTCCGAACGAGGCGGCGGTCTCGGCGACGGAGCGGGACAGCACGGCGGCCGTACCGTCGTCGAAGGGGTGCGCCATGGGCAGTTCGGGGTGCAGCCACTCCAGGCCGTACCGGTCGAGCGGCATGGTCTTGAAGACGGGTGACCCGACACCCAGCGGGTGGACGGCGGAGCAGGGGTCGTGCCGGAATCCGGGAAGCGTGAGCTCCTCGGTCCGCGCGCCCCCTCCGACGGTGTCCCGGGCCTCGAAGACCTCGACGGCGAATCCACGGCGGGCCAGCTCCACGGCAGCGGTCAGCCCGTTGGGTCCCGCTCCCACGACGACAGCATCGAGCATCGACGGCACCTTCGGACTCCTTCGTAGCCGATGGCATGAGGCCCCAAGGATATTCCCGCGCGCCGACAGCGCCTCCGCGGGTAGCGTCCCAGCCGATGAGACCGACGATCGAGACCATGGCGGACCGGCTCAGCACCGTTCCCGGCATCAGAGCGGTGGCCCTCGGCGGGAGCCGCGCACGCGGCACCGAACGCCCCGGATCCGACTGGGATCTCGGCCTCTACTACCGAGGCAGCCCCGACACGGCGGCGCTCGCAGCGCTGGCGGCAGCGGTGGCGGACCGGCCCGTCGAGGTGACGGGCCCCGGCGGCTGGGGGCCGTGGGTCGACGGCGGTGCCTGGCTCACGGTCGGCGGCGTCGCGGTGGACTGGATCCTGCGTGACCTGGACCGGGTGGAGCGGGTCTGGTCGCAGTGCCGCGAGGGCCGATACGAGGTGGGCGTCCAGCCGGGCCATCCGCTCGGATTCTGGTCCCCCGCCTACCCCGGCGAGGTCGCGCTCTGCCGCGTACTCGCCGATCCCTCCGGGGAGTTGACGGCGCTGCGCGAGAAGACGCGCCGCTACCCGGAACCGCTCCGCACCGCACTGGCGGAGGCCGCCTGGGAGGCGGACTTCTCGGTGGCCGCCGCCCGCAAGGCCGCGGGCGGCGGGGACGCCCTGTACGTATCGCTCTGTCTGTCCCGTGCTTTCGGCATCCTGGCCCAGTCCCTGCACGCCCACCACCGCACCTGGTGTCTCAACGAGAAGGGTGCGCTGGCGGCGGCCGCGGCACTGCCGGACACCCCCGCCGGCTTCATGGAGCGGGTGTCGTCGGCGCTCGGCGCGCTGGATGCGGCGGCGGTGGAGACCGCAGCCGCCCTGGTGGCGGAGGTGCGGGCGGTACTGGGCCCGGCGGGCTGAGCGCCGGGGCTGGACGTCGTGAGTGACACGGGAGCGAGCCCGCTGCTCAGGCGTCCGCCGCCAGCAGTTCGTGCACCCGGCGCGCTGTGGCCGCGTCGCGGGCTGCCGTGAACGGCAGCGCGTTGCCGCCCGTCACGCGGAACGGCTCGCCCGTGAGTGTCAGATGGGAGCCGCCCGCCTCCTCCACCAGCAGCAGACCGGCCGCGTGGTCCCAGGCCAGCTCCCAGTTGAACGCCACGGCGTCGAGGGCGCCCCTGGCGACGGCGAGGTACTCCAGGCCCGCCGAGCCGCACGGCCTGGTGCTGACTCCCTCGGTACGGAGGGCGAGCAGCGAGCTCTTCTGCTCGGGCGTGGTGAAGTCGGGGTGCGATGTGGCCACCCGGAGTTCCGCGCCGGGCGCGGGCGAACCGGCCTGGAGCAGTTCCCCGTTGAGCCGCGCCCCACCGCCCCGTACGGCCACCGCCATCTCGTCGAGTACCGCCGCATAGGTCCAGGAGGCGAGGACTTCGCCGCGGTGGGCGAGCGCCACCAAGGTGCAGAACCCCGGTTCGCCGCGCACGAACTGGCGGGTGCCGTCGACCGGGTCGACGATCCAGACGGGAGCGTCGCCCCGTATCGCCGCGTACGAGGACGGGTCTGCCGCGACCGCCTCCTCACCGACCACCACCGAGCCCGGCAGCAGGGCGGTGAGAGCCGCTGTGAGGTGTTCCTCGGCGCCGCGGTCGGCCACCGTCACCAGGTCGTGCGGTCCGCTCTTCTCCGCGATCTCGTGCACGGCGAGCTGCCGGAAGCGCGGCAGGATCTCGGCGGCGGCCGCCTCGCGGACCGCCGTGTCGACCTCGTTCAAGTCCCTGGTCAGAAGCTGTTCGGTCATGCCCCCCATCTCAGCACACCCGGATGACCGCGCCGTGCCGGTTCAGCGGCCGACGGCGTAACCCTGCATGCCGCGCGGGTTCGCCGCGGCGCTCAGCACCCCGGTCTCCGGGTCGCGGGCGACCGCGCACAGCCTCCCCTCCGACCAGGCGTCGCCGACGGTGACGTCATGCCCGCGGCGGCGCAGCTCCCCGATGATCTCCTCTCCCGTCCGCGACTCGACGGTGACGCTGCCCGGCCGCATTCCGCGCGGGTGGAAGGAGCTGGGGAACGAGTCGCTGTGCCAGTTCGGGGCGTCGATGGCGCCCTGCAGGTCCAGGCCGCCCCGGACCGGGGCGGTCAGCGCGACCGCCAGGAAGAAGTGCAGCTGCCACTGGTCCTGCTGGTCACCGCCCGGCGTGCCGAAGGCGAGGACCGGGACCCCGTCCCGCAGGGCGAGCGAGGGGGTGAGGGTGGTGCGCGGACGGCAGCCGGGGGTGAGCGAGTTCGGCAGTCCCTCGTCCAGCCATGCCATCTGGAGCCGGGTACCGAGCGGGAAGCCGAGTTCCGGCACGACCGGGTTGGACTGGAGCCAGCCGCCGCTCGGGGTCGCGGAGATCATGTTGCCCCAGCGGTCGACGACGTCGAGGTGGCAGGTGTCGCCGCGGGTGGCACCGTCCTTGGCGACGGTCGGCTCACCGGCGCCGGGGGCGCCCGGTGCCTCGGATCCGGGCTCGCCCGCGGCCACGGCGGTGGCCTGCCTGCTGAGCCGCGGCTCGCGGCCGCCGGGGCTGCCGGGGCGCAGATCGTGCGAGGCCCGGCCGGTGATCAGTGCGCGGCGCTCCGCGTTGTACGGGCCCGACAGGAGCGTGTCCAGCGGCACGGGGGCGGCGTCGCCGTACCAGGCCTCCCGGTCGGCCATCGCCAGTTTGCAGCCCTCGACGAGCAGGTGCACGTAGTCGGCGGATCCGTACCGGGGCAGCTCCGGCGGGAGGAGGGCGAGCTGCTGGAGGAGGGCCGGGCCCTGGCTCCAGCCGCCCGCCTTGCAGAGGGTCCAGCCGTTCCAGTCGTAGGTCGCGGGGGCCTCGTAGGACGCCGACCAGCCGCCGAGGTCTGCCATGGTGAGCGTGCCGGTGTGGCGGGCGCCGCTGGTGTCCCTGGTGGGTCGCTGCGACTGGCGTACGAGCGCCTCGGCGATGAACCCCTCGCGCCAGACCGCGCGTGCGGCGTCGATCTGGGCGGCCCGGTCCTGCGAACCGGTGGTGGCCTCGGCGATCAGCCGGCGCCAGGTCGCGGCGAGCGCGGGGTTGCGGAACAGTTCCCCGGGGGCGGGGGACCTGCCGCCGGGAAGGTACACGTCGGCGGACGACCGCCACTCGGTCTCGAAGACTTCGCGCACGGACTCGACCGTCAGACCGACCCGCTCGACGGGCGCGTGACCGTCCTGCGCGTAACCGATGGCGTACTTCAGCACATCGGCGAGGGACTTGGTGCCGTGATCGCGGAGCAGCAGCATCCAGGCATCGAAGGCTCCGGGCACCGCGGCGGCCAGCGGTCCCGTGCCGGGGACGAGGCCGAGGCCGAGCGAGCGGTAGTGCGCGGCGCTCGCACCAGCGGGGGCGACGCCCTGCCCGCAGAGCACCCGCACCTCGCCGCCGGCCGGGGCTATGAGGGCGGGGACCTCTCCGGCCGGGCCGTTGAGGTGCGGCTCGACGACATGCAGCACGAACCCGGCGGCGACAGCGGCGTCGTAGGCGTTCCCGCCGTCCTCCAGCACAGCCATCGCGGACTGTGAGGCGAGCCAGTGGGTGGACGACACCATGCCGAAGGTGCCCTGGAGAGTCGGTCGAGTGGTGAACATACGGCTTATCACCTCGGTGTTCGGGCGCTGTGGCCAGGCAGGTCGGTGCTCAGGACGGAACCGGGGCCGCCCGGGGAGTACCGGCCGGAGCCCTCGCCCGTCCGCTCCCCCAGCAGGCTATCCATCGCCCTGCGTCCCACACCGGCCGGGCGGGTATGGACCGCGCGGTGACGGCCCGTCTCAGCCCGCGGACTTCAACAGGTCCGCGATCCTGGTGAACCCGCGCCTCTCGGCGTGCTCCAGGGCCGTCACCCCATCTCTGTCCGGCAGGTCCACCGTGGCGCCCGCAGTGATCAGCAGCTCGGCGATCTCCTGGTGTGCCCGTCCTCCGTCACCGAGGATCACCGCCTCCAACAAGGCAGTCCAGCCAAGGCGGTTGACGTGGTCCACATCGATGTCGGTCTCCCGCAGGAGAGCCCGTACGTAGTCCACGTGACCGCGCTCGGACGCGGGGATCAGGGCGATCCCGCCGAAGCGGTTGCGCAGTTCGAGGTCGGGACCCGCCGCCAGCAGCACACGCATCATCGCCACACTGCCAGTGACACCGGTGGCCAGCCAGGGGCTCTCGTCGCGCTCGTCCTGAGCGTTGGGGTCCGCGCCCGCGGTGACCAGGACGCGGGCCGCCTCGACCCGGTCACCGAGCGAGCAGAGAAGAAGGGGGGTACGGCCGTGTGCGTCACGGACCTCTGTGTCCGCACCCGCCGCCAGGGCTGCCCGCACCGCCGTCGCGTCCCCGCGGTCGGCGGCGTCCAGCAATGCCTGGTCATGCTTGTTCATCCGGTCTCTCCTTCTCCGTTCCCTGCCCGCACCCCGGTATCGTCGCCTACCCGTTGAGGGCTGCGACGCCGGCCTTCGCGAATGTCTCGTCCAGGTCTCCGGACGGGGCCCCGGCGACGCCGATGGCCGCCACGGGGGCACCCTTGGCGGTAAGCGGTGCGCCGCCGGCGAGGAACAGGGTGCCGGGAACGTCCCTAAGGTTCGGCGTCTGGTCCAGTCGCTCGACCAGTTCGGACGTGGGGGCGTTCCAGGAGACCGCGGTATACGCCTTCTTCTCGGCCGACGCGTAGGACTGCGGGCCCGCACCGTCTCCGCGCAGGGTGACAAGTGTGTTGCCGTCACGGTCGACGACCGCCACGGACACGTGCTGGTTGCCCTTCTCGGCGGCGTGCAGCGCGGCCTGCGCGGCCTTGACCGCGGCAGCGGTGTCCAGGTGGGTGGATTCGACGGTGTCGCCCTTGTGCAGGCCGGGCGCCGCAGCCGCCCGGACCGCCGGGGCCGGGGACGACGCGCCGGCGGAGACCACCCCGACGGTGCCGACGGCCGCCGCGGCGAGCAGGGCGCCCCCGGCCACGAGGCGAACGCGCTGGGTGTTCTTGATGTGCTTCACTGCCGGCTCCTGAGGGTGGTGGGGTGGTTCGGGCCGCGGTTCACCGCGGTTCCGTTCGGTCGGGTGGGGCGTCCGGGGGCTCCCCGTTCCGCCGTCCCGCTCCGGAATCCATCCTGGGCCTGGTTCGCTTCGGGATCCGTCGGCGTACCGGCTGCGACCGGCGCCCGGAACGGCTGACGGCCGGGTCATCCGATCGGCTGACACCACGCTCGCCGCGATCGACCACAATGGGGGTGTTTGCCCTTCGGGGCAGTACACGGACCGGCGACGGACGAAGCCGGACCGACGACTCGAGACGAGGGGGACCCTGCTGTGGCAGAGCGCGCCGACGCCGACCCGGACGCCAGGTGGCTCGCCGCCGTCATGCATGCGGCGTTCTTCCTGCTGCTCGGGGGCGCCCTCTCGCGCTTCCTGATCCGCCATCCCGGCGAGGCGCGCATCCCATGGATCGTCGCCCTGTCCGCCGTCCTGGCCCTGCTGTACGTATGCGGTCCGCCGCTCGGCGCCCGCGGCGCCGCCTCCCGCCGCCCCGGCCGACCGGCGTGGCTGTTCCTGGTGGTCGCCGCCTGGGTCGTGCTCGTCCTCCTCGCACCCAGCTTCGCTTGGTGCGCGGTGCCGCTGTTCTACACCGGCCTGCGCACGCTCCCGCTCCGTGCGGCGCTCGTCCTCGTCGGTCTGCTGACGGCTCTGGTCGTCGCCGCGCAGCTCCAGCTGGCCGGGCGCTTCGATCCGGACCTGCTGCTGGCCCCGCCCGCCGTCGCCGCGCTCGCCGCCGCTGTCTTCCTCCACATGGAGCGGCAGACGGCCAGACAGCGTGCCCTGATCGACGACCTGATCCGCACCCGCCGCGAACTCGCCGCCACCGAGCGCCGCGAAGGCATGCTCGCGGAGCGCCAGCGGCTGTCCATGGAGATCCACGACACCCTCGCACAGTCGCTGTCCAGTCAGCAGATGCTGCTGCAGGCGGCGGACCGGCTCTGGGACACCGACCGCCCGCTCGCGCGCACCCACGTCCGCACCGCCGAGTCGGTGACCGAGCGCGGTCTGGCCGAGACCCGCCGATTCGTCCAGGACCTGTCCCCCGCCGATCTCGCGGACGCCGAGGGGGCCGACGGGGGCCTGCAGGAGGCGCTGCGGGCCCTGGCAGAGAGGGAGTCGGGCGCGGGAATGACTGTCCGGTTCCATGCCGAGGGCTCGGCGGAGCTGCTGCCCGACCGGGTGCGGTCTGCACTGCTGCGGATCGCGCAGGGCGGCCTGGCCAACGCCCGCGAACACTCCGGTGCCTCCACCGCCGCACTGACCCTGACCAGCCTGGACGACCAGGTACTCCTCGACATCGCGGACGACGGCCGCGGCTTCGACCCGGACGGGCCGCCCGCACCGTCCACCCTGCGCGGTCACGGCCTGCCCGCGATCCGCGCACGCGCCGGGCAGCTCGGGGGCGCCCTCACCGTCGAGTCGGCGCCGGGCCATGGCACTGTCCTGTCCGTGGCGATCCCGCTGGCCACGTCGTCTTCCCCGCCACCGCCACCGGAGAGCCCGTCACCACAGGAGATCCCGTGAGCGCAGGAGAGCCCGTGAGCACACATCCCCCGGTCCGGATCGTCGTCTGCGACGACCACGCCGTCGTACGCGCAGGCCTCCTCGCCCTGCTCGGCAGCACCCCCGGCATCGTCGTGGTCGGTGAGGCGGGCACAGGGGAGGAAGCCGTCGCGCTCGCCGCGAAGCTGGTTCCCGATGTCGTCCTCATGGACCTCCAGCTGGGCGCGGGGCTCGACGGCGTCGAGGCCACCCGACGGATCACGTCCGCCCCCGGCAGCCCGCGGGGCTCCCACGTACTGGTGCTGACCACCTACGACACGGACGCGGACATCACCCGCGCCATCGAGGCCGGGGCGACCGGCTACCTGCTGAAGGCCGAGCGTCCCGAGGAGCTCTTCGCCGCCATCCATGCGGCCGCCCAGGGCCGCACCGCGCTCTCGCCACCGGTCGCCAGCCGGGTGATGGCCCGCATGCGCAGCCCGCGGCCGGCACTCACCGAGCGCGAGCTGGACATTCTCGGCCAGCTCGCGCAGGGTCTCGGCAACCGGGACATCGCCCGCGCCCTGTTCATCAGCGAGGCGACCGTGAAGACCCACTTGGGCCGTATCTACAGCAAACTGGGCGTCGAGACGCGCGCGGGCGCCGTGGTCGTGGCGAAGGAGCAGCGCCTCGCCCCCTGAGCGACCTGCGGGGCGGATCGAGGAAGTCACGGCGCGCCGCAGCGGCCCTCCGCAGGCCAGTACGCATCCGCCGGCTCCCGCGCAGCATCCGGTACGCGTACGCCCGGACAGTCAGGCGGCGCGATAGCCACGCGTGCGGACCACATGCCGGGCCAGGTCGCTGAAAGCACGGGCGGCTGCGCTCCGGTAGGCGTTCTCGCGGTGGAGCAGCATGACGGTACGCGCGGGCAGAGCCGGCTGGAGGGGGACGGGATGGAGCCGGGGGTGCTCGTGGGTGACGGCGTCGGGCAGCACTGCGGCCAGCTCGGTGCGCTGGACGATCTCGGTGAGGGCCTGGATGGAGTTGGCCTCCACCACGATGCGCGGCTGCACCCGGTGAGCGGCGAAGTAGGCGTCGATATGGCTGCGTGTCGCGAAGTCGCCGCTGAGCAGGGCGAGTCGGGTGCCATGGAGGTCACTCACCGGGACCGCCGCCGGCTTCCCCGTCGCGGGCCGGGTGCCGGTGACGAGGCTGAGTGTCTCGGTGAACAGCGGGCTCGCGGTGATACCGGGCGGGTGGGGGTCGTGGAAGGCGATTCCGAGGTCGAGTTCGTCGGCCAGCAGCCCGGCCTCGATGCGGTCCTGGGTCATCTCCTTGACGTCCAGGGTGATTCCGGGGTGGCGCGAGTGCAGCTCGGCGGTGAGCGGGCCGATGAGGTAGGCGGTGAAGGTCGGGGTGAGGGCGAGACGGAGGTGGCCGCGGGAGAGGTCGGCGACGTCCAGGACGGCGCGCTCCCCGGCCGCCAGATCACGCAGGGCCTGGCGGGCGTGGTGCACATAGGTCTCACCGGCGTCGGTGAGCCGGACCGTGCGGCCAGTCCGGTCCAGCAGCTGCACACCGACAGCGCGCTCCAGCTGTTTGATCTGCTGGGAGAGCGTGGGCTGCGAGATGTGCAGGTCTTCGGCCGCCCGGGTGAAACCGGCATGCTCGGCGACGGCTATCAGATAGCGCAGATGACGGATTTCCGGGGCCATACGCACCACCATAGATCCACTCATGGATGGTATCTATCGCAGCGATCGGTTATACGTCTTGGACGCTATACCACCAGGTCAGGCACTGTTGATTCAGCCAGCCGGACAGGAAGGCGGTGCCGGAGGGAGCGGTCCGTGCACGACCTCGCCGCGGTGTCGGGCGATTCCAGCGGTATTTCCGCCCGTCCCCGGCCGGCCGTCCCGATCCGGCCGGCCGTCCCCCTCGGTCACACCCGACCCACCGGGCAGCCCCGCTGCCCTCCCCCGGAGGAACCCATGGACTTCGAACAGCGCACGATCGACATTGCCCGCCGCAACGTCGAGGAGGGCGGCCGCCCCTTCGCGACCGTCATCGTCCGGGACGGCGAGATCCTGGCCGAGAGCCCGAACCTGGTGGCCCAGACCAGCGATCCGACCGCACACGCCGAGGTCCTCGCCATCCGTGAGGCGTGCACGAAGCTCGGCACCGAGCACCTGACCGGCGCCACCATCTACGTACTCGCGCATCCGTGCCCGATGTGCCTGGGCGCTCTGTACTACTGCTCACCGGACGAGGTCGTCTTCCTGACCACCCGCGAGGCCTACGAGCCGCACTACGTGGACGACCGCAAGTACTTCGAACTCGACTCCTTCTACGGCGAGTTCGCCAAGGATTACACCGAGCGCCGGCTCCCCATGCGCCACGACGCACGGGAAGCAGCCACCGACGTGTACAAGGCGTGGCAGAAGCGCAACGGCGGCGAGCGCCGCGTATCAGGAACACCGGCCTCCTGACTCGGGCAGCCCGCTTCGCGCCCGAGGACGGATCACCGCACGGAGGACACCCCGCTCAACGGGCGGCGGACCGGCCCAACGGCGCGTGCGCCGCGTTTCGCCGCGTTTCGCCGCGGTCAGCGGATGCCGCGCCAGCACTCACCGAGACCGCCGGCCGGCGTCGACTTCCCGAGTTCCAGCAGGAAGCCCTCGTGGTCGGTGTTCTCGACGGTGTAGGACCACCCGCAGCTCTGCCGCCAGAAGCCGGAGTAGTAGATGTGCTGCAGGCCGTCGGTCGGATTGGCCTTCTGGTCGGCCGCCGAGCGCTCCAGGTCCTTGAGCCCGCTGTGGGTACCGGGAGCGCAGTTCTCGCCGGAGCCGGCCATGTTGACGTCCCCCGCGAACACCGTGGGCCCGGCGGTGGGGGTGAGGACGTCATCCCGCAGGGCGGCGCATTCGACGGCCTGGTGGCTGTCCTGGGACTTCAGCGAGAGATGGGTGGTGCAGACCCGGACGGACGGCCACTCCGACGTGCCGACCTGCGCGCAGAGGTAGGAGCGCCAGCCGGGATTCTCGTAGTACCCGTGCGGCCCCGGCCCGGTGATTTCCTTCGCCAGGATGGCGTTGACCCCGACGCCACGCCCCGCGGTGCAGTCGCGCGGCCTGTTGTCCGTACCCGCGCCGGTCTCCTGATAGGCCAGTTGGTACCCGATGGTGTCGGCGACACTGCGCAGATCACCGAGGCAGCCCTCGCTGACGGTGATGACGTCGGGGATGTGCCGGGAGACCTGGGTGGCGACCGACGCACGCTTGAGCGCGGCGACGCGCTTCTCCTCAGCCGTCCAGGCGGCACTGTCGACGGCCGCACCCGACGTGTTGGGGAAACAGCTGGGGGTCTCCTTGGAACCCCACATGCACATGTTCAGCTGCTCGATCGTGAGGATTCCCGGACCGTCGGCCTGATCGGGATTGGAAGGGGACCCCGCGGCCGATGCCGTGGCGGTGGTCGCGGCAGAGGAAAGGGCCAAGGCGAGCAGGAGCCCCAGGAGGACGGTACGCAGACGTTTCATCGACAGCAGCACAGCGCGTCAACATACGCGGCACGACACCGGCACACAAGACCGACTGCCCCCAACTAGGCTTCCTGCAAGCTGACTTGACTTCCGTTCCGCCCGCCGGACAGTCACCCGGACCCATTGGGCGGCGACGGTCAACACGCCCGCGCGTCCCGGGCGGAAATCTTTTGCACATCATCCGAACAGCCCTCAGGTAGAAACGATTCTCCGCAGACGCACCGGGCCGCTCCGTGACGTCTCCCCGGGGGGCGCGAGCGATCCAGTACTTCCGATTGGAACGTCAAGAGTCTGTAAATTCAGGGTCAAGCGAAGAGCAATAGAACTCTTCGGGACTACAGCCTCAGGAGCTTCGATGAATTATGGAAACGCGCTGCGCGAGGAGATCTCCGCACCGGGCACCACGCCGCTCATCGGTATTTACGACATGTATTCAGCTTCCGTCGCGGCCGGTCACTACAACGGGTTCTTCGTCTCCGGATTCGGTTTCGCCGCCTCTCACTACGGTCTTCCCGACATCGGTTACATCGCCTGGCCCGACATGGTCGCCTTCGTCGAGCGGCTTCGCCTGGCCTTTCCCGGCCGGCACCTCCTCGTCGACATCGACGACGGGTATGTCGATCCGGAGGTCGCCTGCCACGTCGTGCAGCGCCTGAACCGGGCCGGCGCGTCCGGCGTGATCCTGGAGGACCAGAAGCGCCCCCGCCGCTGCGGGCACGCGGACGGCAAGCAGGTCCTGCCGTTCGGGGAGTACCTGGACAAGCTCAACATGGTGCTGGAGTGCCGCGGGGACATGGTCGTGGTGGCCCGCACCGACGCGGTCGAGGACGACGACATCCTCCACCGGGCCGCGGCGCTGGCCAAGACCGACGCCGACGTGGTGCTCGTCGACGGCGTACGCAGCGTGGAGTGGATCCGCCGTATCCGCGACGTGATCGGTGACAAGCCATTGCTCTTCAACCAGATCGCCGGCGGCAAGTCGCCCCGCCTGTCCCTTCCGGAGCTGGACGCCCTGAACGTGGACGTCGCGATCTACTCCACCCCGTGCCTCTTCGCCGCCCACGAGGCCATCGACACGGCCATGCGGAACCTCAAGGCGGCCGACGGGCGCCTCCCGGAGGCGGGCGGCGAGCGGAGCATCGGCGTGCCGGAGTCGACGCGGCTGCTGGAGCGCAACATCAGCCGCCACCACGACTCCCCCTCGCTCCTCGGCTCCTGACGGCTGCCCGCACCGCACCGCCGTGAGCCCGGCTCGCGGCCCCCTCACCCGATGACAGTCGTGCACCACCACTACCGACGGCCACCGTCTCGCCGCGGTGGCCGTGAGGAGGCCCCACGGTGACATCCCCTCCCGAATCCGCGCCCGCTTCGCTCCCCTCCGTTCCATCGCGCGGCGGGGTCCCGCCCGGCGCGGCCCGCCCCCGCCGGGCTACAGCCCCGGCGGCGGTCCGGAGCCTGCTGTCGGCAGCGGCCGGCCTGGCCATCAGCGCCGCCTGCGGCCAGGGCGTGCCGGCTGCCGCCGCGGAGAGCCCTCTTCTGGTGTCGTCCATCACGCTGCCCACGCACCTCGCCGCCCTCGAAGTGGACAACTCGAACGCGGACTCCTGGCTGGAGGTGGACCGGACGGCGAATGCCCAGACCGGCGCCGGGGACGCGGGCAGCGACCACGAGGGCGGCGACTGACCCCACGCGGCTCGAAGCGACGGGTCACCGCGCCCCCGCTCGCGCTGCTGCACCCGGGGATCGGGAGGAGACTTGGCGTACGGGCAGCACCTCGATGGCCGGCCACGCGTACGCCACGTGGGTCCCACGGTCCCCCGTCGAGGAGCCGTCAGTGCTCGGCCGGACACCCAGGAGGAGTCATGCTCAGCGCCATCGCGGACGTACTGCGGGCCATCGGAGGCACCATCGCCTCCGTGGTCTCGCTTCCCTTCAGGGCCCTCGCCCGGCTCTTCGGCGGCGCATCCGGGGGCGGCCGCTGACGCCGGGCGGAGACCGCAGGATTCATTGCGCCGCTCACGGCCCTTGATTGGGCCGGAAGGGTCGCTCCCTCTCCGCCGGCCCGGCCGGCCGTCGCTGTCCCGCGCGTCACCCGCGCGGGACCGTCACTCCGCGCCGTGGCGGCGACCGCCGTCCTCGTCGCCGTCACCCCGGCCGGCGCCGCCGGAACCGTCGGCCCGGTCCGTATCGTCGCGGTCCGTATCGTCGCGGTCCGTATCGTCGCGGTCCGTATCGTCGCGGTCCGTATCGTCGCGGTCCGTATCGTCGCGGTCCGTGTCATCGTGATCTGTGCCCTCGGTGCCCCGCTGGACGTCCGCCTCCCTGCGCAGCCGGAGCCCCTGAGCCACGAAGACCACGGAGATGACGATCCACAGAACGGTGGCGATCCAGGCGTACGGCTTCGGCGCCCAGACGAGCCAGATGAATGCCCAGACGAAGAAGATCCCCGCCAGCGCGAAGTACCTGGTGGCCGTGGTGCGGACGAGCCACCTCGACGCGGCTGCGGTTGGCCGTTCATTGCGCTCCATGAACGGAACGTACCCGCGATCACGCCCCGCCGTCGTTCAGCAGTTCCCGCAGCAGGCGCTCGTCGTCGGAGCTGAGGTCGGCGACGAAGCGGGCCAGCACGGTCCGCCGGTCGCCGCCGCTCTCCAGCGCGCGGTGCATACGGATCGCGGTGAGCCCCTGTGCGTCCTGGAGCGGTACGTACACGAAGCCGCGGCCCGAGCGCTCCCGGCCGACGACACCCTTCCGGTGCAGCCGGGCAAGGATCGTCGTCACGGTGGTCCGAGCCAGCGGCAGCGCGAGGAGGCGCCGCACCTGGCCGGGGCTCAGCGGGGCGTCCGCGGCCCACAGGGCCGCCACGACGCTTGCTTCGAGCACACCGGCCGGACGACGTCCGGCGCTGCTGCCGCTCATGGAACGCCCCTCACCGCTATCGTCTACAGTTACGTAGACCGTCTACTGAACTGTAGTCGCTTCGGTGCGGTCCGTCACCCGTCGGCCCGGCCCGCACCGCCGGTCCGGCGCGGCGTCCGGGCCGTCCCTCGTCCGTCCTACCGGAAAGGCCGGGATCCTTGCTCACAGCTTCTTCCCTCGCGGTGAACATCCTGGATGCGCAGTCCGTGCTGTCCGCCTTCGGCGTGGCCGGAATCGCCGTGGTGATGTTCGCCGAGACCGGCCTGCTGGTCGGCTTCTTCCTGCCGGGCGACACTCTGCTGTTCACCGCGGGGCTGCTCTGCACAGGGAGCTCCACCGGCACCCTGAGCCTGTCGCTGCCCATGGTGCTGCTCGCATCGGCTGTGGGGGCTCTCGCGGGAGCCCAGTGCGGCTATCTGATTGGGCGGAAGGCGGGAGGCGCCCTGCTCGCCCGCAGCCGCTCGGAACATCTGCGGAAGGGGGCGGCCCGCGCGGAGGAACTGCTCGGCAAATACGGCCACGCGAAGGCCGTCGTCCTCGCGCGCTTCGTCCCGGTGGTCCGCACGGTGCTCAACCCGATGGCGGGCGCGCTCTCCGTACCGCTCAGGACCTTCACGGTCTGGCAGGTGGTCGGCGGCCTCGTCTGGAGCCAGGGCCTGGTGCTCGCCGGATACGCACTCGGGTCATCCATCCCGAACGTGGACCACTACCTGCTGCCGATCATCGCGGTGATCGTCCTGGTGTCCCTGCTGCCCCTCGCCCTTGAACTGCGGCGCTCCCGCAAGAACCGCCCGCGCACGGACGGAGCCGCCGGATGAACTCCGCGTTCGACGGATCCACCGTCGACGGCGGCCTCTACACCGGAACGGTCGGTCTGGCCCATCGCGCCCCCGGCTGGCTGGACTCGGCCGTGTCCGTCTGGTCCGGCTACGGCCTCGTGCTGTTCGCCGTGCTGATGGTCGCCGGGTGGTGGCGGGCGCGCCGTGAGGGAGCGACCGCCGGGCTGATGGCACTGGCCGTCCCGGTGATCGTGGTGCTGGCGTACTGCGTCAACGACGCGGTCAAGGCGGCCGTACGGGAGGACCGGCCGTGCCGGAGCCTGCATGTGACGACACTGGAGGCGTGCCCGGCACCGGGCGACTGGGCCTTCCCGAGCAACCACGCGGCTCTCTCCTTCGCTGCGGCGGTGGCCCTGCTGTTCGTCTCCCGGCGGCTGGGCGCGGCCGCCCTGGTCTGCGCGGCCGCGATGGCGGTCTCCCGGGTCTGGGTGGGCGCCCACTATCCGCACGATGTCGCAGCCGGCGCCCTGGTGGGCGCGCTGGTGGCGCTGGTACTCGCGACGTCTCTGCGCCGCCGGCCCGAAGCCCTGGCCAGGCGGCTCACGGACACCAGGCTGCGGCCGCTGCTGGTCTCGTCGTGAACCGGAGGAACGCCGGCGATCTGGCCGTGTCGGCAGCCGTGGGCACGCTGGTGGCGTTCGTGCTGCTGGCGATGGTGGTGGCGGGCCACCACGGCACACCGCTGCTGACGGACGGCGGACTGCTCTCCTGGTCGGTGCGGCACCGGCCGCCGGTGGCGGTCGCCGCCGCGCGCGGTGTCACCGGCACCGGCACCGGCGTCGTCGCGTATCTGCTGGCCGTACTTGCAGGTGTGCTCGCCGGGCGCGACGCGCGGCAGCGCGTGACCGCCGGCGCCGTCTGCCTCGCCTGCCTGGGCCTGGCCCAGGTGGTGCGGTACGGGGTGATGTCCCTGATCGCGCGGCCTCGCCCGCCCGTCGGTGACTGGGCCACCCAGGCGACGGGGTGGTCGTTCCCGTCCGGGCACACCACCACGTCCGCCGTCACCGCCGGTCTGCTCATCGCGGCGGTGCTGCTGCGGGCGCCGCGGGGCAGCAGAGCGATCGTGACCGCAATCGGCTGCTGGGCCGTACTGGTCGGGCTGAGCCGGGTGTACCTCGGGGTCCACTGGTCCACTGACGTGGTCGGCGGCTGGCTGTTCGCCCTCTGCTGGCTCGCCGTCTGCTTCCGGCTCGCGGCCAGGTACCGTCCCGCGCTCCGCGCTCCCTCGGGGGAGAGCACGCCTCGAACGCGGGACGCGGCGTGCTCGCGCCGCGCCGGGGGCGGCTCCGCCGGGGCCGTCGGCTCACCGGGCGGCCCTCCGCGGGAAACGGGCTGACCGTGGGGCGGCGGACTCCGGACGCGGAGATCCACGCGGCTCGATGTCCCGGCCGCCAGGACGCCGAAGCCGCCTGCCACGGCTCCGGCCGAGCGGGTCCCACCGCGGAATTGCCCCGTCTGCTGCGGCGTTGTCGGTGGCGGGAACGGGCTCGCGCCGGATTCACGGGGCGGCCGGGCAGATCTGGAGGCAGGGCTGTGCACGGTGAGTACAAGGAGCCCGGCGGCAAGCTGGTCGTCGTCGACCTCGATGTCGAGGGCGGCGCACTGCGCAACGTCCGGGTGGCCGGGGACTTCTTCCTCGAACCGGACGAGGCGATCCTGCAGATCGACGCCGCCCTGGAAGGCGCGCCGGCCCACACCGACGCCGCCGGGCTCGCCGCGCGCCTCACCGCCGCCCTGCCCAAGACCGCGGTGCTGTTCGGTCTCTCCCCCGATGGCATCGCCATCGCCGTGCGCCGGGCCCTCAGCGGGGCCACCGAGTGGAGCGACCACGACTGGCAGCTGATCCACGACCCGGCGCAGCCCCCCGCTCTCCACATGGCGCTGGACGAGGTCCTCACCGCGGAGGTCGCGGCGGGCCGCCGCCCGCCCACCCTGCGGGTCTGGGAGTGGGCGTCCCCTGCCGTGATCATCGGCAGCTTCCAGTCCCTGCGCAACGAGGTCGATCCGGCCGGAGCCGAGCGCCACGGCTTCGCGGTGGTCCGCCGGATCTCCGGCGGAGGAGCGATGTTCGTGGAGCCGCAGAGCACCATCACCTACTCCCTCTCGGTCCCCGAGTCGCTGGTGTCCGGCCTCTCGTACGCCGACAGCTACGCGTATCTGGACGACTGGGTGCTCGGCGCGCTGGCCGGCATCGGCGTCAAGGCCTGGTACCAGCCGCTCAACGACATCGCCACCGATGTGGGCAAGATCGCGGGCGCGGCGCAGAAGCGCACCGCCGGCGGCGGGGTGCTGCACCACGTGACCATGGCCTACGACATCGACGCCGGCAAGATGGCCGACGTGCTGCGCATCGGCCGGGAGAAGCTGTCCGGCAAGGGCACCGCGAGCGCAGGGAAGCGTGTCGACCCGCTTGCCCGGCAGACGGGCCTGCCGCGCGCGGAGGTCATCGAGCGGATGATCGGGGCCTTCCGCAGGCGCTACGGTCTCGCCGACGGCAGTGTGACCGCCGATGAGATGGCACGGGCACGGGACCTGGCGGCGACCAAGTTCAGCAGCCAGGAGTGGACGGCTCGGGTGCCGTGACGGTCAGCGGACCTGCTCCCGCGGTCCGTGCCGGCCCGGCGCACCTCTCATCAGCAGCGCGTACAGCACCAGCGCCGAGGTCAGGCCCACGGCCCACCCGTAGTCCGCCAGCGGTTTGAGGAGTGGGACGAGCCCGTCCACCGGGAACGGCCCCTGCTTCGCGCCGTGCGCGTCCACCGTGGAGTAGGAGCCGCCGACCGCCAGCAGCCCGCCCACGGCAAAGGCCGCGACCGCCCGCCAGTTCCAGCCGCCGGTGTACCAGTAGCGGCCTCCTGGCCGGTAGAGGTCGGCGACGTCCAGCACAGTGCGGCGGACGATCCAGTAATCGGCGATGAGAACGCCGGCGACCGTACCGAGCACACCGCCGACCACACCGAGCCAGGTGTAGATGTACAGCTCGGGCGTGGACGTCAGCTTCCAGGGGAGGAACAGCACTCCGACGACACCGGTGATCAGCGCGCCGGTACGGAAGTTGATGAGTCGCGGCAGCAGGTTGGCCAGATCGTAGGCGGGTGAGACGACGTTGGCCGCGAGGTTCGCGGAGACCGTCGCGATGAGCACCGTCACCAGGCCGAAGAGCAGGCCGAAGGTGCTGTCGGTCCTGCCGACCAGCGCGACCGGATCCCAGACAGCGGTCCCGTAGACCGCTTCCGAGCCCGAGGTGACGAAGACCGACAGGAGTGCGAAAGCGGTCATCGTGGTCGGCAGTCCCAGGGCCTGCCCCCATACCTGGGCGCGCTGCCCCTTCCCGAAGCGGGTGAAGTCCGGGATGTTCAGGCTCAGTGTCGACCAGAAGCCGATCATGCCCATCAGTGACGGGAAGAAGACCCGCCAGAAGCCGGGGCCCCAGCCGTGTTCCGAAGGCTGGTCGAGCAGCGGCCCGAAGCCTCCCGCCTTGTGGGCGATCCAGACCAGCAGCACGACTGCGCCTACGAGAACGAACGGCGCCGCCCAGTTCTCGAAGCGGCGCAGCGTCTGCATCCCCCGGTGAATGATGGCCAGTTCACCCGCCCAGAAGACCCCGAAGCAGAGCCATAGCGTCCACGGGTAGCCGCCGACGGTCGTGACGTCCGCCCACCCGCCGCCGAAGACCTTGCCGAGCAGGACGAAGATGCCCTGGCCGCCGATCCAGGTCTGGATACCGAACCAGCAGCAGGCCACGGCGGCCCGTACCAGCGCGGGCAGGTTGGCTCCGCGCAGGCCGAAGGAAGCCCGCGCGAGGACCGGGAAGGGTATGCCGTACTTGGGGCCGGCGTGGCCGGTGAGCAGCATCGGCACGAGGACGACGACATTGGCGATCGCGATGGTCAGGACGGCCTGCTTCCAGTCCATACCGAGGGCGACGAGCCCTGAAGCGAGCGTCCACGAGGGGATGTTGTGTGCCATGCCGACCCACAGGGCTGCGAAGTTGTAGGTCGTCCAGGTGCGGTCCGGCTCCGGGACGGGCTGCAGGTCCGCGTTGGCGAACCGCCCGTCGGACGCCGCGTCGTCGCGCCCCGGTCCGGCCTGGGATATTCCGGTGTCCGTCATACATCGGCCGCCTTGGTCGGAAGTGAGGCTCAGTGAGAGGCGAGGGCCGGAATGATCTGCTCGCCGTAAGTGTCGATGACGCTCTCGCGGGCGTCGTGCATGGCGTACAGCGCGAACTGGTCCACGCCCAGGGCCCGCAGCGTCCGCAGCTTCTCGATGTGTGCCTCGGCGGGTCCGAGCAGACAGAAGCGGTCCACGATCTCGTCCGGTACGAACGCGGTGTCCGGGTTGCCGGTCCTGCCGTGGTGGCTGTAGTCGTACCCCTCACGCCGCTCGATGTACGCGGTGAGCGCGTCGGGGACCAGAGCGGAGTGCTCTCCGTAGCGGGCCACCAGGTCGGCGACGTGATTGCCCACCATCCCGCCGAACCAGCGGCACTGCTCACGCGCGTGCTCCAGGTCGTCACCGACGTACGCGGGCGCCGCGACGCAGATCTTGACGGAGTCCGGGTCCCGGCCCGCGTCGGACGCCGCCGTCCGCACCGCCGCGACCATCGACTCGGTGAGGAAGGGATCGGCGAGCTGGAGGATGAACCCGTCGGCCACCCTGCCCGCCAGCGCGAGCGCCTTGGGGCCGTACGCGGCCATCCAGACCGGCAGTTTTCCGTCCTCGACCCAGGGCAGCCGCAGCGGCCGACCGTCCACGTCGGCCTCACGGCCCTCGGCCAGATCCCTGATGACGCCGATCGCGTCGCCGAGTGCGGCCAGCGTGTTCGGCTTGCGCCCCGCGACCCGCATCGCCGAGTCACCGCGCCCGATACCGCAGACCGTGCGGTTGCCGTACATCTCATTGAGCGTGGCGAAGGTGGAGGCCGTGACCTCCCAGGTCCGGGTGAACGGGTTGGTGACCATGGGCCCGACGATCAGATCGGTGGTGTGCTCCAGGATGCGGCTGTAGATGACGAACGGCTCCTGCCAGAGGACGGCCGAGTCGAAGGTCCAGCCGTAGCGGAACCCGTTGCGTTCCGCCCGTCGCATCAATCCGACAACGGCCGAGGCGGGGGGATCGGTCTGCAGGACAAGTCCGAAGTCCAATGCGGGGCTCCTGGATACGAGGGCGGATTCTCCAGCACGTGGCAAGGAGCGGCCGGGGTAGGGCGGCGCGGGGGCCGGTGGCGTCCCCAGCGCGGGGAGAGGCGGCAGAGGCGTGCCGCCGGCATAGCCCAGTGCTCATACCGCCCTCTCCGGAACTCCGGTCCCGAGGCCCCTGGAGGCGCGCGCTGGTGAAGGCTCTGCGGACGCTGTCGTCGAGTGCTGCGCCCCGGGAGATCTTTCCACATCAGGCCATGCCGAACCTTGCGCGACGACGTCCACGGGCGAGTCGCGAGAGGACAATCCTGAACCGCCTGCCGGGCCTTGGGAAGACGTTCACCGAAGTCGCCTGCCGCTCTCGCCGCCGAGTATCGGACGGCAGGCCCTTCCGGGCAGGAACCCAAGGGCTGGGCGCCCCTCCCTTCGCCGCTCGTTACGGACTGGGCAAAATCTGACCGGCACACCGATGGGCCATATTGAGACACGGCAACCGCCCCTCCGTATACGAAGCGTTGCGCGTGCGAACCCGTACCGGTCGGTCCCGGGCGTCAGCGCACCGGTTTCCGCTGCACCGGCTCCGAACACGACGTGACATGCCCCAAGGCTCGACACCGCCATGCGCACCGTCAACTGTGCCTTGAAAACCATCAGTTGGCGTAGGACAGCAGGACGCTCACCGCAATCCCGGCCGCAGAGTCGCGGCTCCGGGCCGGCGCGACCACATCCGGCCAGATGTTGACACTCCTCCGCAGGGCCTGCACGTGGTCCGGCGTCAACACGGCGCCACGGCCATGGGTCCAACGGGCCACCGCGATGGGGCAACGACGCTACTTTGCTCACATGAACTCATTACCCGAACGTTCCGGAATGGATCGGCGTGCGCTGGCCGCCGCATCGGTCACCGTGGTGCTCTGGGCCTCCGCTTTTGTGTCCATTCGCGCATGCGCCGACTACTTCGAACCGGGAGCGCTCGCGCTGGGGCGGCTGCTGACGGGCTCAGTGGCCCTGGTCTGTCTGCTGGTGGCCAAACGGGGCGGGGTGCCGCCCCGGAAGGCGTGGCCCGGGATCGCGGCGTCGGGCGTCTTCTGGTTCGGCGTCTACATGGTGGTGCTCAACTGGGGCGAGCAGCTGGTGGACGCGGGAACCGCGTCCATGATCGTCAATGTGGGACCGATGGTGATCGCCCTGCTCGGCGGCTGGTTCCTGAAGGAAGGGTTTCCGCCGCTGCTGCTGGCCGGCATGGCCGTGTCGTTCGTCGGGGCGGTGGTGGTGGGCTTCTCGACCTCCGGCGGCGGATCGTCCTCGATCCTGGGTCTGGCTCTGTGCCTGCTGGCGGCCGTGGCGTACGGGTGTGGCGTGGTGTTCCAGAAGCCCGCGCTGCGGCATGCGACGCCGATGCAGGTGACGACATACGGCTGCCTGATCGGCGCCGTGGCGTGCCTGCCGTTCAGCGGCCAGCTGGTGACGGATCTGTCGAAGGCCCCGTTGTCGGCCACGCTCAACGTCGTCTACCTGGGGCTCTTCCCCACCGCGCTGGCCTTCAGCACCTGGGCGTACGCGCTGTCGCGGACCACCGCGGGGAAGATGGGCGCGACCACCTACGCGGTCCCCGCCGTGGTGATTCTCATTTCGTGGATCGCCCTTGACGAGGTGCCCGGCTGGGTCACCCTCCTCGGCGGCGCCATCTGCCTCAGTGGCGTGGCCGTATCCCGCATGCCCGGCTTCCGCCGGCGCGGCCCCGAAGAAGTCGTCGTGCCGCCCGCTCCGGCGGAGGCGCGCACCGCGGTGAAGACGCCCGATCAGCCCGTCGAGACCGGTGGAACCGACGGATCAGGCTTGTAGGGAGTGCGGGGCGGGGGGCTTGACACCCCCGCCCCGCACTTCACATGCGGCCCCCTGCGCGACGGCTCTCCGTCCGCCGCTTCACAGGATGAGCGTGGTCTCGTTCCTGCCCAGTTCGTAGCCGAACTGGATTCTGGTGTGCGCCCCCAGCTTCTGCTTCATCGCCGAGATATGCCCTTGCAGTGACCTCTCGCTGATCCCGAGCCTGCGAGCGATCTGCTTGTCCGGATATCCCGCGATCAGCAGCTTGCTGATCGACTGCCGGAGTGAAGGAATTACCTGCTCTGCCGCCATCGCGGCATGGGCCGAAACAAAAGGAAAGGGTTTCGCCCGGTCCCACGACCGTTCGAATATATCATTGAGGAATCGGACGATGGCGGGCTCCCTGATCGCCACCGCGTCCGTACGGCTTTCATTGGCGGCGACGAAAGCCACAGCACTGTCGATGATGATGATCCGGTCGTAGAACTCGGCGAGAGTGCGCACCTGGACTCCGTAGTCGGAGACCGCCCTCACGTAATTCTTGGTCGCTTCGTCGAATCGCGTGGTGTGCTGATAGAGGGTGCGCATCGCAACGCCACCCGCGATCTGTCTCCGTACCGCCTCGAGGGCGTCGTCCAGAACGGGCCCGGGGCGAGGCCCGTCCGGCTGAGCAGTCAGGATCTCCGTGCGTGCGCCGGCTATCGCCTCGTCGATAGCGGTGGCAATGGCTTCGAGACCGTAGTGGTAGGTGATGCGGGGGCCGTCCTGTGCCACTGGCGGTGCGGCCGGTACAGCGACTGGGTCGGCCGGTTCGACGGCAATGAGCCGGGAGAGAGCCTGCAGATGCTCGGCCATGAGCTGCTGCATACCCTCCGGACCATCCGGAATTTTATATTCCATTCACATTCTCCAAGTCTCCGTCTTGATGAGTCCTCTGGCGCCCGAAGGGCCTCATGACATGGACTGAATGTCTGGTTTCTCCCGCTACATGGCTTTTGAGTTGCATCAGGTTTCGGCACCGTGGAAATCTGAGCCATCTCGAAGCTTGAGTCTAAGTCAGTGAAGCGGCAACAGTGAGGAAGGGCGGTCGCAGTCATCGCCTTCACCCTCACATAAACGAGCCGGGGGCCCTTGTCCCCCTCTTTTGAGAGGCTTCACGAAATGCGGTCACACCTTTTACCCTTACGTCTCCGTACGTCACTCCAGGCAGCCCTGACGATCCGCGCCACCTCCCTGCTCATTGCCACAACCCTGGTAGGCGGCGTTTTCACCGTCTCCACAGTGGGCTTGAGCGGCACTCACCGGACAGCGGATGAAGTGAAGGTTCAGGGAGATGTTGGCTGGAATTCGAGCCCGCTTAACGCCGTCACTCCCGCGCGGTCACTCAAATGAGCCAGTCTTCCTGGTTCGTGTCGGACAAAGCAGAATCCGGTTCAGGGCCCGCCGCTCGCGTCTACTGCTTCCCGCACGCAGGGGGTAACCCGCGCTCCTTCCAGAGCTGGCAGCCCGCCCTGGCGGGCGCGGCCGAGGTCGCCGGCCTCTGCCCGCCCGGACGTGGCCGCCGCTACCGGGAGCCGGCCGTCACCGAGGTCACGGAACTCGCCGACAGAGTGGCGCAGGAGATCGCCGCCACCGCCGACCGCCCCTTCATCCTTTTCGGACACAGCCTCGGCGCTGTACTGGCCTTCGAAGTCGCCCGACGCATCGGCCACTTGTCTGATTTCCGCCATCTGGTCGCCTCCGGCTGTTCGGCCCCCGCGCTGCTGCCGACCCGGCGCGTCGTCGAGGCCGCCCGGCTGGAGGGCCGGGAGTTCACGGAGGCCGTCGGCTTTTTCGGCGGACTGCCGCCGGAGGTCATGGACGACGAGACTCTGCAGGAGCTGCTTCTGCCGCATCTGCGCACCGACTTCCGCATGGTCGCCGGGTACGCCTACCGGCCGGGTGCCCCTCTGTCCGTACCCGTCACGCTCATCAACGGCCGCGAGGACCCGCACGTCCGCGAGGCCGAACTGGGGCCCTGGGACCGGGAATGTCTGAGCGCTCCGGTCCAGCACTGGATCGACGGCGGCCACTTCTACTTCAACGACCGCCCCGGGGCCGTCACCGACATCCTGCGGTCGCTGCTGTCCGAAGCGCCTGGAATCAGGCAGTCTGTCGACGGGCACGTCGAACTCATCTGACCGTGCCGGACCGTACGACACCAGCAGCAAGAGGAACTCCTGCCGTGAACCAGCCCGTTGCCCCCACTCTCGATCCCGGTGACCAGCACGCTCGCGCCATCGCCTTCCGCCGGCTCCACGAGCGCACCGAACCCTTCGTCGTCGCCAACCCGTGGGACGCGGGAACCGCACGACTGCTGACCGGACTCGGCTTCTCCGCACTGGCCACCACCGGGGCGGGACTTGCCTACAGTCTCGGCCTGCCGGACGGCGCGAACCGGGTCGGCAGACGGGAGATCCTGGCGAACGCCGCGGAGATCGTGGCCGCGACGCATCTGCCGGTCTCCGCCGACCTGGAGAGCGGTTTCGGCGACAGCCCGCGGGACGTGGCCGAGACTTTCCGCCTCGCTGCGGCGGCGGGCCTCGTGGGTGCCTCGATCGAGGACTCCACCGGCCGCGCCGACGATCCCGTACGTCCCCTGGACGAAGCCGTGGAACGGGTGGCCGCGGCCGTCGCCGCCGCCCGGGAACTCGGCTTCCCCTTCACCGTCACCGCCCGCGCCGAGAACTTCTTCCAGGGGCGGTCCGACCTCCCGGACACCATCCGAAGGCTTCAGGCGTACGAGGCGGCGGGCGCCGATGTCCTGTACGCACCGGGCCTGCCGGACGCCGATTCGGTGCGTGCGGTGTGTGCCGCCGTCCGGCGCCCCGTCAACGTCCTGATGGGCTCACCCGCCCTGCCCTTGTCCGTGGCGGAGCTCGGCGGGCTCGGTGTCCGGCGGATCAGCGTCGGCTCGGCGATGGCCCGGACGGCGCTCGGTTCACTCGTCCGCGCGGCCGAGGAGATCCGCACCGACGGGACCTTCGGCTTCGGGGCGGAGGCCATCCCCTATCCCGAAGTCAACGCGATGATGACGCCGGCCCGACCTCCCGGTCAGGAGAGTGACTCCGCACGGTGAACGCCACATCCGTCCATCTGTCCGCCCCCCGCTACACACTCGGCGAGAACCCCGCCGACCACACCTCGATCGCGGATCTGACCGAACGCGCTGCCGAACTGCGGATACCGGCCAAGGCCTCCTTATGGGGCTGGGGAACGGTTCACCGCACCGGCAGGAGTCTTGAGGACCTGGCCGTGGAGAGCGGCCGGGCGTCGCTCTCCACGGCCGGGGCGGAGCCCGGAGACGTCGACGCCCTCGTCCTCTGTTCGACCCGGTTTCCCGGCGGCCCCCACTCCCACGGGGACTTCGTCCGGGCCGTCATGACCGGCCTCGGACTCGCTGATGCCGCTTTCACCGGCATCACCCTGAACCGCTGTACGAATCTGCTGGTCGGCCTGCGCCTGGCCCAGGCGCTGGTGTCCTCCGGGCAGCACCGCACGGTACTGGTCGTCACCACCGACCGGGTCACGGACGAGGCGGACAGGATGGAGAACTTCGCGCTCTTCAGCGACGGTTCGGCCGCCTGTCTGGTGAGCACCCGGCCGTACGGGACGGACACGTACGAGATCCTGGGCGGCTCGTCCGCCCAGGACCCGCCCTCGCTCCCCTGGTCCAACGAGATCAGCTCGGACCTGACCCGGGTTGCCAACGACCGTGTTCTCGCGCCCCTCGACCTGACCCTCAAGGACGTGGACGGCGTTCTGCATCCCAACCTGTTCAAACCGATCATCGCCCTGAAAGAGCGTCAAGCCGGTTTCAGCGCAGACCAGTTGTTCCTGGACAACATCTCCCGTGTCGGCCACTGCTTCGCAGCCGACCCTCTGATCAATCTCGTGGACCGCGCCGAGGCGGGACAACTGCGCGACGGCGGTCACTACCTTCTGGCATCAAGTGTGCCGGGCGTACGCGTCTGCGTACTCCTGCGCAAGCTGTCCGCCGCCCAGCAGCCGACGAGCGACGAACCCCCGGAGTCCTGATGAACGCGTACGCCGGATTTCCCCTCCCGGACCTGACCACCTCGCTGCCCCGCACGGACTTCCTGTTCAGTCCTGCGGCCGCCGAGGAGGCCACGGCGGTCCTCGCCACCGGGCCGGCCGGAATTTTCCGCCGGCTCCTCGACGACCAGGAGAGCGAGACGGCCCTGCTCGTCGCCCGCCGTGCGCTGCACGCCTTCCTGCCACTGCCCGGTACCGGCAGCGCCGCTGCGGCCACGGGCCCCGGTGACGGCGACCCGGGCGCGGACACGATCGCCGCCAGGGTCCGGCGGACCCGCTCCGATGTCGCACCCGTCATCGCCGGTCTGCGGGAGCGCGCGCCCCAGACGTACCGCCTGGTCCTGCGCCAGCGGGCGCCCCTGATGCTGCTCGCCAACTGCTGGCTGGACAACGTCTCGCAGACCGCCACCCAGCCCTCGGTCATCGTCAACCGCCTCTTCGGCCAGTACTTCTTCCTGCAGGGCGAAGGCACCCCCGAGCGCGGGCTGGCGGCCCAGCGGCGGCGGGCGCTCACCGAGCGCGAGGTGTATCTGCCCGAGATCGAGGCCGCGCACTTCCTGAAGGACACCGAGGCGCGCCCGCTGACCGCTCTGCATGCCTCCTTCCATCTCGCGCTCTCCCGGCTTCCCGCATCCTTCCTGCCCGAGGTGGTCGGCGTGCACTACGCCTTCAACGCCTTGGGCGTCGACGACTCGCTGCTGGGTACGGAGACTCCCTTCCTGGCCGAAGCTGAGGCACGCACGGCGCTGTCCGAGTACCTGGCCCTGACCGAGAGCTCACCGACGGGCGCACAGGACCGGCAGCGGATGGCAGCCGCGGTCGACCTGGTGCTGCGCCTGGAGCGGGAGCACATCGCGCTCCTCGGCGAGCTGGCCGACTGGCACGACGGGTTGTCGCTCGACGCCAGAGTCGGACGGATCGTCGCCCGGCACGCACCGTACGCGGGCCGCCAGCACCGCAGTGTCCGCCTCGGTGACCGGCGGCTGACGGAGTGGCTCGACGGCGAGGACGTGGATCTGGCCGCCTTCGTCGGCCAGTTCCGCGAGGCCCGCCAGATGAGACCCACGCGCGACGGCGTGTGCCGGTTCCTGCGGTCCATCAAGTTCGGCGGGCCGATGTTCGGCATCTTCGACGAACACGAGGCGGCCGTCTTCACCGAGTGGGCGCGGGCCATCGAGGCGGGTGACCCTGCGGACCTCGACTTCCGTCCGAACACCGCGGGCGACGGCCCGGCCCGTGCCTGGGCCGGGGTGCTGCACAGCAGTGACCCGGCCGATGCGGTCCTCGCGCCCGCCCCGTCCGGGCTGGACGACCGGCAGCTGTTCCACCGCGTGGTCAATGCCGAGCGGTTCCCGCACATCCTGGGCACTGCCCGGGAGGTGGCCGAGGCCAACCTCGCCGAGGCCGAGCTGCTGTTCACGCACGGTTCGGGCGGAGTCCTCACGGACGCCGAGTACTTCGACTACACGCCCGAGGCGCTCATGGCACGGGTCGACGCGGTCTACTGGGACAAGCTGGTGGACCCGTACCAGCCACTCACGGAGATTCCCGACCGCGAGACCGTGATCTTCGAGCAGACCACCTTCGCGCTCGGCAGCCTGGTCGACGGCACCTGGGCCCAGCGCATCGGCGGTCTCGGCCGCAACCACCGGCAGAGCGACCACATGCTGTTCTCCATCTACGCCGACGAGATGGGCCGCGGCGACATCGGCAAGAACCACATCACGCTCATCCACCAGGTGCTGGCGAGCATGGACATCCACCTGCCGCACATCCGCCAGGAGGAGTTCCTGGAGCAGGGCGATCTGCCGGACGGGCTCTACGGATTCTCCATCCACCAGGTGTGCCTGTCGCTCTTCCCCGACTCCCTCTACAACGAGATCCTCGGCTACAACCTGGGCATCGAGATGTTCGGCCTCGGCGCGATGCGGCTGCACGAGATACAGAAACTGCGCCGTCACCACCTCGACGCCGGCTATGAGCAGGCCCACCTGTCGATCGACAACTTCTCCGCCGGACACGCCCGCCAGTCGGCCGACATCATCGTCTCCTACCTCGACGACGTCCGGCGCAACTCCGGTGAGGAAGCGGTCCAGAGGGAGTGGCGCCGGATCTGGCGTGGCTACGCCTCCTTCGCGTACTTCGTCGAACACAAGCTGGTCGACCGGGTGCGCGCCGGGCAGCAGCCCGCCGATGACGACGCCGGACTGCTCATCTGACGCCTGCCGCACTGTCCGCTACCCGCGATCCTCCCCCGCACGGAGAGCACCCTTGCCACTCACCAGCGCTTTCGATCAGGAAATACTCGCCCTCCCCTTCTACGACGACGGTCACCGCCGGCTGGCGGACGCCATCGGCACCTGGTGCGACGACCGCGCGCCCCAGTGGAAGGACGTCCGCAAGGAGGACCCGGAGGAGGCCGGACGGCGGCTGGTGCGCATGCTCGGCGATGACGGCTGGCTCGCCTTCCTCGACCCGTCCGCGTCCGGCGGCCACCCCGGCGACTTCCGGGCCATCGGCCTGATGCGCGAGGCGCTCGCCTACGCGGAGGATCTGGCCGACTTCGCCTTCTCCATCCAGTCCCTCGCCGCCACACCGATCATCAGGTACGGCAGCGAGGAACAGAAGGAGCGGTATCTGCCGCGACTGGCCGACGGCTCGCTGATCGGAGCGTTCGCGGTCTCCGAGCTGGAGGCGGGATCGGACGTCGCATCGGTCGGGCTGCGGGCCGAACGGGACGTGGACGGCGGTTACGTCCTGAACGGGCAGAAGGCGTGGATCGCCAATGCCGGAATCGCGGATCTGTACGTCGTCGTCGCGCGCACCGGTGAGGGGCCGGGTCCACTCGGACTCAGCGCCTTCCTGATCACCCCGGCCGGCACTCCCGGGGTGCGTGCCCATGAGCGCCTGGACGCCGTCGCACCGCGTGCGTTCGCGCATCTCTCCTTCGAGAACTGCCGGGTGCCCCGGGAAGCCGTACTGGGCAAGCCCGGCAAGGGCTTCATCATCGCCATGGATCTGCTGGAGCGGTTCCGGATGACGGTCGGCGCCGCGGCGCTCGGCTTCGCCCGGAGGGCCGCCGACACCGCGCTGGCCCATGCGCGCACCCGGCGGATCGGCAACGGGAAGCTGATCGACCTCCAGCTGCCCAGGGCGTCACTGGCCGACATGGACGTCCGGCTCAACGCGGCGGCGCTGCTGGTGGCGCGGGCGGGCTGGGAGGCCGACCACGGCAGCAGACGCTTCGCCCGGCACTCGAGCATCGCCAAGCTGTACGCGACCGAGGAGGCCCAGCACGTCGTCGACTCCGCGGTGCAGTTGCTGGGGGCCGCGGGTGTCGTCGCTGACAGCGTCACCGAGCGTCTCTACCGGCAGATCCGTTCCCTGCGCATATACGAGGGGACCTCCGAGGTCATGCGGCTGACGATCGCGGGCACCATCGACACCCGGCGCGCCGGACTTCCCGCCCGCTATCTCTGACACCCCATCCGGCCGACCGGCCCCGCCACACCGCACACCGAGCACCCGGCAAGGAGCACCTCCGGTGAACAACCCGATCGAAGCAGTCAGGCTGGCAGACCCGTACCCCGGCTACGCCGAACTGGTGGCCGAGCGCCCCTTCGCGTTCGACCCGGCTGTGGGCGCCTGGGTCGCGGCGGACGCCGCGGCCGTGCGTGCCGTACTGGGCTCCGCTGCCCTGCGGGTCCGTCCGGTGGCCGACCCGGTACCGGCCGGGATCGTCGGTACGGCGGCCGGTGACGTTTTCGGAGATCTGGTGCGGATGACCGACGGCGGCCTCCAGCAGCGGCTGAAGGGGGTGGTCGCTGCGGCACTGAGCAGCGCCGACACCGCGTACGCCGCCCGGCTGGCCGCCGAGCAGACGAGGGCAGCTCTGAAGGACGGGGGCGAAGTCCCCTTCGAGGAGCTGATGTTCGCCGTACCCGCCCGGGTGGTGGCGGCGCTGTGCGGGCTTGACGCCGACGGGTCGGCGGAGGCCGCCCGGCTGACCGGTGACTTCGTCCAGTGCATCCCCGCGCTGGCCACGCCGGAGCAGCAGCGGGTGGCCGCGCTCGCGGCGGCCGGGCTCCGGACACTGCTGGGTCCCGGTATCGACCGGCCGGATCCTGCGGGGAACGGGCTGCTCGCCGCGCTCGTACGGGCGGCCCGGGACGCCGCCTGGAGCCGGACCGCTCCGCTGCTGGCCAACGCGGTGGGGTTCCTGTCCCAGACGTACGACGCCACGGCCGGGCTGATCGGAAACACACTGCTGGCGCAGGCCAGGGGCGAGGAGCTTCCGAAGACGCCGGCCGCGACGGAGGCCTTCGTGCAGGAGGTGTCCCGGCACGACGCGCCGATCCAGAACACCCGCCGCTTCGCCGCCGAGCCGTTCCGGCACGGCACTGCCGAGGTGGCGCCGGGTGAGCAGGTGCTCGTGCTGCTCGCGGCCGCCAACCGGGACCCGGCGGTCAACCCCGATCCGCACACCTTCAGGACCGACCGCACGGCGCCCGTGGTCTTCACCTTCGGAGCGGCCGCCCACCGATGTCCCGGACAGCGTCTGGCGGTGTCGGTGGCCGGGGCGGTCACCGAGACCCTGCTGGACTGCGGGGTGGACCCGGCAGGGCTGCTGTCACAGACCGGCTCGGTGACGTACCGGCCACTGGCCAACGCCCGGATCCCGGTGCTGTAGCGGGCAGCCGCCCCTCAGCTGTTCCGCCATGAGCACAGCCGTGGCTGCCCCCTGCCCTGTTTCAGTGAACTTATGGCGCAAAGTCAGCAGTTGACCCTTGAACAAGGGAATGAAACCTATGTCGGACAAGCTGCATCTCTGGATGCGGGCCGAGTCCCGGCCCAGCGAGCGCCGCGCACCCCTCGTACCCGAGGACGCAGCGCTCCTGGTGAGCCAGGGCATCCAGGTCACCGTGGAGGAGTCGGCCCAGCGGGCCTTCGCCCTCGACGACTACATCAGCGCGGGCTGCCATACGGCGCCGCCGGGGGCCTGGGACGAGGCACCCGCGGAGGCGCACATCCTGGGCCTGAAGGAACTCCCGTCGGACTGCGCTTCGTTGACTCACCGTCACATCTACTTCGGGCACGCCTACAAGGGGCAGTCGGGTGCCTGCGAGCTGCTCGGCAGGTTCACGGCCGGCGGCGGCACACTCCTCGACCTGGAGTACCTGACCGCCGACACCGGCCAACGGCTGGCGGCCTTCGGCTACTGGGCGGGCTACGTCGGCGCGGCACTGGCCGTACTGCACCGGCGCCGGCGCCTTGAGACCCCACTGCGCCCGACCGATCTGGGCACGCTGGACGCCCTGCTGACGGAGCCGGGCACGACCGGCAGCGCGCTGGTCGTCGGCGCACTCGGACGCAGCGGCCGCGGCGCGTGCGACGCCCTGGAGCGGGCCGGCTTCACACCGACCCGGTGGGACATGGCGGAGACCGCGGACCTGGACCGCGCAGCCCTGCTCGACCACGACATCCTCGTCAACACCGTCCTGATGTCGCGCCCCGCGCCGCCGTTCCTGACCGGCCAGGACCTCGACGGACCGCGCCGCCTCTCCCTGGTGGCCGACGTCACGTGCGACGTGACATCGGCATGCAACGTCCTGCCGGTCTACACCGAACTCACCGACTGGGAAAGGCCGGTACGCCGCCTGCGGGACGGCGACCGGCCGGCCGACCTCGTCGCCATCGACAATCTGCCGTCGCTGCTTCCGGTGGAGGCCAGCCGCGCCTTCTCGGCGGAACTGCGGCCCCTGCTGGCCGGTCTGAGCGGCGCCGACCCGGTCTGGGCGCGCTGCCGCGACGCCTTCGCGACCGCCGTCGCCGGGACCGGGAAGAGCGACGACAGCGCCCCCCACGAAGGCAAGGAGTACACCAATGCCCGCTGACCCGATTCCCACCTCACCGGCTGCCCCGGCCCTGGTGCCCGCCAGTGGCACCGTCCACTGGATCGGCACCGGTCTCTCGACCGGTCGCCGCGGCCTCGCGCTGCTGTGCGAGCAGGCCGACCGTGTCGTGCTCTGGGACCGTACCGCCGAGCGTGCCGCCGAGCGGCTCACCGCTCTGGAGCTCACCGGCCGGGCGGAGGTACGGGCGCTGACCGATGGGGCCCTGGAGGCCGGCGTGGCCGCCGGGGACGTGGTCGTGTCCATGCTGCCCGCGACCGAACATCCGCGACTGCTGCGCCTGGCCGTCGACCGGCGAGCGCACTTCGCGTGCACCAGCTATGTCTCCGAGGAGATCGCCACGCTGGCCAAGGACGCCGCCGCGGCGGGTGTCGTGGTGCTGGCCGAGGCCGGACTCGACCCGGGCATCGACCACCTGATGGCCCATCTGCTGGTCGAGAGGGCCCGCGAGGCGATCGGAGACACGGCCGACGCGGTCGACTTCACGTCCTACTGCGGTGGCATCCCGGCCGTTCCCAATGAGTTCCGGTACCGCTTCAGCTGGGCGCCGTACGGTGTGCTCGCCGCTCTCGGATCAGCCGCGCGTCATGTCGCCGGCGGCGTGGAGACCACCGTCCCCCGCCCGTGGGAGGCCACCGCCGTCCACCGCCTGGGCAGCGAGGATTTCGAGGTCTACCCCAACCGCGACAGCGTGCCCTTCGTGGACCAGTACGGCATCCCCGAGGGCTGGCGGTTGCGCACCTTCGTCCGGGGCACCCTGCGCAACGCGGGCTGGCGCGAAGCCTGGGAGCCGGTCTTCCGTGTGGTGAGCGCCGGTGACCAGGCACAGATCCGGCTGCTCGCCGAGGAACTGGCCGAGCGTCATCCGACCACCGAGTCCGACCGCGACCGGGTGGTGCTCTCCGTCGCGCTGGATGTGCGCGCACCGGACGGGAAGCGCTGGCAGGGCTCGTACCTGATGGACCTCACCGGTGACGACTCGGGGAGCGCGATGGCCCTCGCCGTGTCGCTGCCGGTCGCCCACGGCATCACCCGGCTGCTGGCGGATGCGCTGCCGGCCGGCCTGAACCGCCCCGGCCGGTCGCACGAGGAGGCCGTTCACTGGATGGCCTTCCTGGACCGCAACGGCCTGCGCGGCACTTTCAGCGACACAGTTCCGGGAGGAGCCGGCGCATGACCACGCCGGAACAGCCCGGCCGCTGTGCGACCCCCCACGCCTCACGTGCCATCCCCATTGGCACCACTCCGCCGGTCACGACGAGCACGCCTTGAAGGAGAGGACAGCATGAGCAACGAACCCGTCCGTCCCGGGTCCGACCACTTCCGCTGCATCGGCATCGGAGTAGGCCCGGCGAACCTGAGCCTTGCCTCCCTGCTCCACGGCCGCCCCGAGGTGAACAACCTCTTCATCGACCGGAAGGAAGCCTTCGGCTGGCACGACAACCAGCAGATCCCCGGCGCGACACTTCAGGTCTCGATGTTCAAGGACCTGGTCAGCCTCGCCGACCCCAACAGTCCCTTCTCCTTCCTGTCCTACCTCCACGACAAGGGCCGGGTCTACCACTTCCTGAACGCCCAGTTCGCCGACATACCCCGGCTGGAGTTCCGCAACTACCTGGCCTGGGCCTCGCAGCGCAACCCCAACGTCGTCTTCGGTGAGACGGTGCAGGACGTCTCCTTCGACAAGGTGTTCACCCTGCGCACGGACCGCCGCACGGTGACCGCCGACAACATTGCCGTAGGGATCGGCAGCCAGCCCTGGGTCCCGCCGCAAGGCACTCTCGGCCCCACGCAGTTCCACGTGAACAACTACGTGGAGGCGGCCCGGAACCTGGGCGACAAGCGGGTCGTCGTGGTCGGCGGCGGTCAGTCCGGCGCCGAGGCGTTCCTGGACCTGATATCCCGTTCCGGCAACGAGCTGCCGCGCCGGATCTCATGGATCTCGCGCCGCCGCAACTACTTCCCGATCGACGACTCCCCCTTCACCAACGACTACTACATGCCGTCCCACTCGGACTACTTCTACGGTCTGCGTCCGGAGACCCGCGCCAGCTTCAACGCCCAGCACATCCTCAGCAGCGACGGGATCTCCGAGTCCACGCTGCGCGACGTCTACCAGGCGGTCTACGTACACCGCTTCGTGGAGGGCAACACCGACCTGGTCGGGCTGCACCCCAACCGAGACGTCGTCGCGGTCGACGAGAACTCCGTCGGCGGCTGGGACCTGACGGTCCGGCACAACGACGATCCCAGCGCCCCCGCCGAGCACTTCGACGCGGACGTCGTCGTCTGGGCCACCGGATTCCGGCCGGCCCGGATGGACTTCCTCGATTCGATCGCGGGCCGCCTTGAGCGCGATGGCAGCGAGTTACGCATCGACGAGGACTTCGCGGTGCGCTGGGACGGTCCGGCCGACCGGAGCATCTTCATCCAGAACGCCGCCCGCGGGCAGCGCGGCCTGGCCGACCCCAACCTCAGCCTGAACGCGTGGCGCAGTCTGCGCATCGCCGACCGGCTGTGCGGGGTGCGTACCGACGAGCAGCTGGCGTCCTTCATCGAGTGGTCCGCGAAGGCCCCGAAGTCGAGTGCCGCCCGGAGCATCGGATGACCCCGCCGCGGCAGGACGTGACGGAGTACGACGTCGCGGTGGCCGGCGGTGGCGTGCTGGGGCTCACCATCGCCCAGGAGATCCTCTCGCGGAGGCCACAGACCCGTGTGGTGGTCCTGGAGCGGGACGCGGTCGCCAGCGGTGCCACCCGTCGCTCGGCGGGACTGCACTTCCCGCGCGGGGCATCCGCGCGGACCCGCACCATGGCCGCCCACAGCCAGGAACGGTACGCGGCACTCAAGGCGAGCCGTCCCGAACTCCCTTTGCACAGCCTGGGCATGACGGTCGTGGCGCCGGCTTCCGCGCAGGCACGGCTGGAGGAGATCTACCTGCCGCAGGCGAGGCTGCGCCCCGTCCCCGAGGTGGCGGGCAAGACCGTGCTGCTGCCGGAGGGCTCTGCCGCCTGGGAGGGCGACGGCTGCCAGTACGCGGACGTCCACGCCCTCACCCAGCTCCTTGCGCGCGATCTGCGCCGGACCGTGGAGATCCGCGAAGGGGTCGAGGTCACAGCGGTGGCCCCCGGCCCCGGCTCGGTGGAACTCTCGCTGGGTACGGGCGGCACGCTCCGGGCCGGGCAGGTGATCGTGGCCCCCGGCCCCTGGCTGGCGGCCCCCGCGTGGCGCGACCTCGTGGCACCGCTCGGGGCCAGGGTGAAGAAGGTCGTGGCCCTGCACATCGAGATCCCGCCCACCGCGGACGACGGGGCGGTGGTCTTCCAGGACGAGGATGCCTTCCTGCTGCCGTACCACGAGCGCGGGCACTGGCTGTTCAGCTACACCTGCCAGGAGTGGGACGTCGATCCGGACACCATCGCGGCGAGCCTGACACCCGCCGACCGGGAAGCGGCCCTCGCCGTCCTGTCCCGCTACGCGCCGGGCCTGGTGGACCACTGTGTCTCCGGCCGGGTGTTCTGCGACGCGTACGGACCCGGCTTCGAACCCCTGGTGCGCCCTCTCACGGCTGACGGCCGCGTGGTCTTCGCCGGCGCCGCCAGTGGCTCCGGGTACCGGCTGGCCCCCGCCATCGCGGCGCAGACCGCGGATCTGCTTCTCGTACCGTCCCCCAGAAAGGACGAGGTCCAATGATCCTCAACACCTATGACGACACCGTGCTCAGCGAGGCCTTCGGCATCGACATGAGCGACATCCACGGTCTGGGTGTCGGCGCGGGCTGGGGCCGGGTCTCCCCCGGCACCGGCTCCGACAGCCACCAGCACGACGAGACCGAGTTCTTCGTGATCGTCTCCGGGCGGGGCGAGTTCGTCGTCGACGGTGTGCGCCACCCGGCCGCTCCCGGCACGGTCGCCCTCTTCGAGCCGTTCGAGTCGCATGTCCTGGAGAACACCGGGGACACCGACCTGGTCTTCCTCACCCAGTACTGGCGGGACGCCGGCCGCGCCCTCACGTCCGCGCTCAACGCGGAGCGCAAGGGCTTCGGCGACCGCCCTGTCTTCGTTTTCTCCACACCGCCCACCCCCAACGGCGACCTGCACCTGGGCCACCTGTCGGGTCCTTACCTCGGCGCCGATGTCTACGTCCGCCATCAGCGGCTGAACGGCACCAACGCCTGGCATCTGACGGGCAGCGACGACTTCCAGAGCTATGTGATCGCGGCGGCCGCCGCCGACGGCGTGACTCCCGCCGAGGCCGCCGCCCACTACAGCGCCGAGATCGCCAGGACGCTCGAACTGATGGACATCACCCCCGACCAGTTCACCGTCACCGGCACCGCCCCTGATTACCGGTCAGGTCTGCGGGACTTCTTCTCGCGCCTGGTTTCGTCGGACAAGGTCACGGTCACCGAGGCGGACGCCCTGTTCGACGCGGAGAGCGGCCAGTACCTCTACGAGGTGGACGTCAAGGGCGGCTGCCCCGCCTGCGGTTCGGGCGCCGGCGGAAACATCTGCGAGCAGTGCGGCGAGCCGAACGTCGTCGCCGACCTGACCGACCCGGCCTCCGCCCTCTCCCAGGCCGCCCCGACCCGTGGCACGGTCTCCCGCTGGTCGCTGCCGCTGCACGAGTTCCGCGAGGACCTCGACGCCCACCACCACCTGGGCCGGGTCCCCGCCAGGCTCCGCGAGCTCACGGACCGCCTCTTTCGCCGCGCGAGCCTGGACATCCCTGTCAGCCACCCCTCGTCCTGGGGCGTTCCGCCTGCCGAGAAGGACCTGGACGGGCAGGTCATCTGGGTGTGGCCGGAGATGTCCTACGGTTTCCTGCACGGCATCCAGTCCCTGGGCGCCCGACTGGGCAAAAGCTGGAAGGCCGCCGAGCCGGAGCAGGACTGGAAGGTCGTGCACTTCTTCGGCTACGACAACAGCTTCTACCACTCGGTGCTCTACCCGGTCCTGTACAAGCTGGCCTTCCCCGGCTGGACACCGGACATCGACTACCACGTCAACGAGTTCTACCTGCTGGAGGGAGAGAAGTTCTCGACCAGCCGCCGGCATGCCATCTGGGGCAAGGAGATCCTCGGCCCGGACTCGGTCGACGCCGTCCGCTACTTCCTCTCCCGTACGCGCCCTGAGGCCGAGCGCACCAACTTCCAGCGTGCCGCGTACGAGGCGACCCTCGAGGACACACTGATCGGCACCTGGCAGACCTGGCTGAACGACCTCGGCTCACGGGTCGCCAAGCGCTACGGCGGCGCCGCACCGGACGCGGGCACCTGGACGCCCGAGCACTCCGCCTTCCTCGGCCGGCTCGGCAACCGCCTCGACGCCGTCTCCGCCGGCCTCGGATCCGACGCCTTCTCGCTCAACGACGCGGCAGCCGAGCTCGACGGCATCGTCAACGACACCGTTCGGTTCTCCCGCAAGGAGGGCCTGCTGGCCGAGACCGCGGGCTGGGAGAGCGAAGCGCGTACCGTGGTCGCCCTCGAGCTGGCCGCGGCCCGCCTGCTCGCCGAGGTGGCCGCCCCGGTCATGCCCCGCTTCGCCGCCCGGCTGGCCGAGGCGATCTCCCTGCCCGCGCCCACCGCATGGCCGCGTACCGTCGAGCTCCTCGCGCCGGACAGCGGGATCCGCCTCGCGGACGCCGTCTTCTTCGTCCGGACGGCCGCGTCCGCGCCCCGCACCACCGTTCCGCGGCTGACCGGCTGGCTGAGCGGACTGGTACGGACCCTGCTGCAACTGCCCGCGGACCAGTCGGTCGCCTCCCACGGCCTTGCCTCCCTCGGCACCAGTTCGCTGCAGGCCGTGACGCTGCAGTACCAGATCCTTGAGGCGCTGGACGTCGACGTCACCCTCGACGAAGTGCTCGGCGCCGACGACGTCTCGGCGCTCGCCTCCCTCGTCGAGGAGCGCGCGGCCGGCACCGCCGTCACCGAGCTGGCCGAGGCGGACAGCCGATGAGCGTCCAGGACATAATGCGTGAGATCGAGGACCGCGGCCTGTTCGTGGAGCTGTCCGGCACCGACCTGCGCCTGCGGGGCGACCGGGAGCACATGGAGCCGGACTTCATCGAACGCATCAAGGCCGTGAAGAAGGACCTCATCTCCTACCTGCTGGACGAGGAGAAGAACGGCCCCGGCTTCCCGCTCACCACCCTGCAGCGCGCGTATCTGCTGGGCCGCGGGGGCATCTTCGAGATCGGTGACGTGGCCAGCCACGTCTACCACGAGATCGAGGGCTGCTGGGACGTGGATCGCCTGGAGGCGGCGCTGGCGGCCGTCATCGACGCCCACAGCGCCCTGCGTTCGCGCTTCCCCACCGACGACCGCCAGGTCACCGGGACCGACCCGGAACCGCTGCGGATCGCCCGTCTGGACCTGCGGTCCCACAGCCCCGAGCAGCAGGACCGGCTCCGCGGCGAGCTGCGCGAGCAGCGCTCGCACCGGGTGCTCCCCGCCGACCGTGTGCCGCTGATCGCCGTCGAGGTGACCGTCATCGCCGACGACCGGATGGTGCTGCACGTCAGCCACGACGGGCTGGTCATGGACGGGATCAGCATGTTCCTGTTCTTCCGGGCCTGGTGGCGCGAGTACCGGGCGCCCGGCACCGGCACATTCGAAGAGCTGCTGTTCGAGGACTACGTGACGGCTGTGGAGGCCGGAAGGGACCGGGCTCCGGCCCGCCGCTCCCGCGATTACTGGCTGGCCCGTGTCGACGGCCTTGCCCCCCACCCCGACCTGCCGCTGCGCACCAGCCCCTCGGCACTGACCTCGTCCCGCTTCCACCAGCGCCAGGTCCGCCTGGACGAGGCCGCGTGGGCGACGTTGAAGGGGACGGCGGCCGATGCCGGGCTGACGCCGTCGGCCCTCCTGCTGACGGCGTACGCGGAGACCCTGGCCACCTGGGGTGCCGGAACCAGGTTCACGGTCAACACCACGGTCGCCAACCGTCCGCCCATCCACCCGCGCGTGTTCGATGCGATCGGCAACTTCTCGGACACCCTGCTGGTCGAGGTGGAGGTGGACCGCAGCCTCACCTTCTCGGAGCGGGCCGTCGCGCTCCAGACCCAGCTGCGCGCGGACCTGGACCACCGGCACTTCTCCGGTGGCCAGGTGATGCAGGAACTGGCGGCCCGGCGAGGGGGCTTCGCGGGCGCGCGGATGCCCTTCACCTTCAACAGCGCGATAGGCCACGGCAACGCGGAGGCCGACGGCTCCGCCCTGGAACTGTTCGGCCCCGAGGTCTTCACGGTCTCGCAGACCCCGCAGATCTGGCTGAACGCCTTCGCGATGGAGCAGCACGGCGGTCTCGTCGTCCAGCTCGACGGTGTCGACGAACTGTTCCCCGCGGGAATGCTGGACGACTTCGCCCACGGCTACCAGACCCTGCTGAAGGACCTGACCGATCCGCGCTCCTGGCAGCGCAAGTCCTTCGGCCTGCTGCCCGAAGCGCAGGTCGAGCGGCGCCGTGAGGCCAATGACACGCAGGTCCCGCTGGTGCGGACCATGCTGGGCGACGACTTCGTCGAGCAGGCGCTGCGGGCTCCGGACGCGGCCGCGATCATCACGTCCGGCCGCGAGATCAGTTACCGCGAACTGCTGCACCGGGCCGCCGCCGCGGCGCGCCGGCTGCGTGAGGGGGGCGTCGGCCGGGACGAGCTGGTCGGTCTGGTGATGCACCGCGGGCCCGAGCAGATCGTCGGCATCCTCGCCACCGTGCTGAGCGGAGCGGCCTACCTGCCCGTGGACGCGGGGCTGCCCGCCGACCGGCAGGACTACATGCTGCGTGACGGCCGGGTACGCCAGGTCCTCACCAACGCCGACTGGCGGGACACCAGCGGTGAACGGGAGGTCGTACGCCTCGACATCACGGACGCCGACAGCGGCTCCGGAGCAGCGGAAGCCGCCGATGTGCCCGCCCGGCTGCCGGGCTCCGGACCGGACGACCTGGCCTACGTGCTCTACACATCCGGCACCACCGGCGCTCCCAAGGGCGTCATGGTCACCCACCACAGTGTGGCCAACGTCGTCGCCGACTGCCACAAGCAGTTCGGCATCACTGAGGCCGACCGGTTCTTCGCCGTCAGCGCCTTCAACTTCGACCTCTCGGTCTGGGATGTCTTCGGCGCCCTTTCGGCGGGCTCCGCCCTGGTCATGCCCGACCGGGACCGGGCCGTTGACCCGGCGCACTGGCTGGAGCTGTGCGAGAGCGCGGGCGTGACGGTGTGGAACTCCGTTCCCGCGATAGTCGGCCTGCTGCACGACCAGGCGGTCGCGGACGCGGTGGTCCCACCCGCCCTGCGCCTGGTGATGATGAGCGGCGACCGCCTCCCGCCTGCCCTGCCCGCCGCACTGCGCAAGCTGAAGGCCGGCATCGACGTGGTCTCGCTCGGCGGCCCGACCGAGACCACGATCTGGAACATCTGGCACCCTGTCGGCACGCAGGAGGACGGCAGCGACTCCATCCCCTACGGCCGCCCGAACGCCAACAACCGTGCGTACGTGCTGGACCGGGACGGCCTGGACGCACCGGACTGGGTGACAGGTGAGATCTGCGCGGCGGGTGCCGGGCTGGCCCGCGGGTACTGGGGCGATGAGGAGAGAACAGCCGAACGGTTCTTCCACGATGCCGTGCGCGGCGAACGGATGTACCGCACGGGCGACCTGGGCCGGATGCTGCCCGACGGGAACATTTCGATCCTGGGCCGCAGTGACTTCCAGATCAAGGTCAACGGCTACCGCATCGAGGCCGGTGAGGTCGAGACGCGCCTGGTCGCAGTCCCCGGTGTCGCGCAGGCCGTGGTCGCCGGCCAGAACGGTGCCCGCGGCGCCCGGCTGGTGGCCCATCTGGTGGCGGCCGGCGGGGACCGGCCCACCGACACCGGGCTGAGAGACGCACTCCGCCGTGATCTGCCCGATTACATGGTGCCCACATCCGTGGTCTGGCACGAGGAGCTGCCGCTGACGAGGAACGGCAAGGTGGACCGGGGCGCGCTGGCCGCGGCGGCCGTCACGGCCGCGGACCCCGCACGGGAACCCCGCGGTGGTGGCGAACCCGGCACGGACACCGAACGGGCTCTCGTCTCGATCTGGAACACAGTGCTGCGCGGCAAGCAGGTCGGCGTCCACGACAGTCTCGGCGCGCTGGGCGGCGACTCCATCGCCGCCGCGCGCATCCTGACCGCCGTCCGCAAGCGGTTCGGGATCACCGTCCCGCTCGACGCGTTCGCCGAGATGGACTCGGTCCACGCGCTGGCCGGGGCGCTCGACGAACAGCAGGCGGAGGACTCGAAATGAGCAGTACGTCGACACTCAACCAGGCCGTCTCCACCGCCCCGTCCGGCGGCCGGATCTCCTTCGCACGCCTGGACGGTACGGAGGTCATAGGTCTTGCCGAGCTGTACGAGCGTGCCGGGCGGCTCGCCGTCCGGCTGCGGGACCGGGGTGTCGGGCCGGGCGACCGGATCGGAATCCTGGGCGCGAACAGCCTGGAGTGGGTGCTGCTGGACCTGGCGGCACTGCGGCTGAAGGCCGAGACCTCCGGGTTCGAACCCGGCAAGTTCGATCCGGCCGACGATCTGGTCGGACGCTACGGGCTGACCCTGCTCTTCACCGACCGGCCGGCGGACGGCGACCGGATCGTGCCGATGAGCGAGGTGCGCGCGCTCTCCGAGCAGCCCGGCGGCGCAGCAGCTCCGGCGCCCGTGACGTGGGGCCCCCGGGACGTGACCACGATCAAGTTCACCTCCGGAAGCACCGGCACGCCCAAGGGACTCGGTGCGACGGCCGGCAGTATCGACAGCTCGCTCGCGGCGGTGCAGGGGATCTTCCACCATGCTCCGGGCGACGACCTGTTCGTCTTCCTGCCCCTGTCACTGCTCCAGCAGCGCTACTGGGTCTATTCGGCGCTCGCCCACGGCCACGACGTCACGATCAGCACGTACGAGGCGGCCTTCGCGGCGCTGCGCCGCGTCAAGCCGACCGTGGTGATGGGAGTGCCGGCTTTCTACGAGACGGCCAAGCGCCAGGTCGAGGCCCGCGTCAGGCGTGCGGGGGGCGCGGCGACGACCGCCGAAGCGGCCCGCCACCTGTTCGGTGACCGGATTCGCTACCTGTGGACCGGTTCCGCGGCGGCCGACGCGGCGATGCTGCGGTTCTTCACCGAGGCCGGCCTGCCGATCTACGAGGGCTACGGCCTGAACGAGACCTGCATCGTCGCGAAGAACCACCCGGGCGCGGTCCGGGAGGGCAGTGTGGGACGCGTACTGCCGGGCAAGCAGGTGCTGTTCGACGACGACGGGGTGATCAGCGTCCGCAGCGAACATCCGGTCGGCTACGGCTACACGTACGCCAAGCCGGGCGACTCCGAGCGCGTCTTCGACGCGCAGGGCACGGTGCGGACCGGAGATCTCGGCTACGTCGACGACGACGGCTTCCTCTTCATCCGTGGCCGGGCCGACGACGTCATCGTCCTGGACAACGGCAAGAAGGTCATTGTCCGGCCCCTCGAAGAGCATATGCGGGCCAGCCCGGCCATCGCGGAATGCGTCCTGTTCTGCCCGACTCAGACGGACCTGGTCGCGGTCGTCTCACCGACGGCACTGCCCGCCGACCCGGACGCGATCCGCGCCCAGCTCGCCCTGACCAATACCACCTTCGGCAGGGACGAACAGATCAGCCGGGTCGTCGTGGCCGACGAGCCCTTCAGTATCGACAACGACCTGCTCACCTCGCAGTACAAGCCGAAACGCCCAAGGATTCTGGCCACCTACCGGATCAGCCTCCACGACAGCAAAGCAGGCATTCATGCACCCTGAGACCGTCACCGACAAGGGCATCGACCCGGCCATCGAGAACGCGGCCCGCGAGGCACTCTCCGCCGTACTCGACCCGGAGGTCGCCCCTGAGGAGCTGGACCTCGACGCCGACATGGTCGACTCCTACAGCCTGACCTCGCTCAACAAGGTCCTCTTCCTCACCGAGGTGTGCGAGGCGACCGACGTCGACCTCGCCAACTTCACCGAGCACGACCTCGCGGACATGCTCACGCTGCGCAGCGTCGTCGAGTCCCTCGCCCACCACACCGACAACAAGGCGGTCTGAATCATGTCCTGGTCCCAGCACGCGGCAGCGGTCCTGGAGAACGAGTACGTCCTGGTACGGCCGGTCGCCGACGCGGACCGCGAGGCCGTACGCGCCGTCGCCATGGATCCCGACATCTGGCGCTACTTCGTCTCCGCCGTCACCGACGAGACCGACTACGCCACGTTCTTCGACGCCTGCATCGCCGACCACGCGGCCGGCCGCCGCGCGGTCTACGTCATCATCGACAAGACGTCCGGCCGGGTAGCGGGCAGCATGAGCTTCGGCAACATGGCTGAGGCCGACAAGCGTCTGGAGATCGGCTGGTCCTGGCTGGGCCGCGACTTCCGCGGCAAGGGCATCAACCGCTGGGCCAAGTACCTGCTGCTGCGCCACGCGTTCGAGGTTCTCGGGGCCGAGCGTGTCGAGTTCAAGACGGACATCCTCAACACCCAGGCGCGCCAGGGTCTGCGCAATATCGGAGCCGTGGAGGAAGGCACCCTGCGCAGCTTCAACTTCATGCCGGGCGGCCGCCGCCGGGACGCCATCTTCTACAGTGTTCTGCGCGCCGAATGGCCCAGGGTGGAGCGCGAGCTCGCCACGAAGCCGAAGGTGACCCCGCTGGACGCCGCCCTGCTCCCCGCCAACGGATGACCGGGGGCGGGGCGATACCCCTCATCCACGCCTCGGGCGACCCGTTCGCCGTGGGGCACGCACACGGCCGTGCCCTCGCGGGGCCGCTCCGCGCCTTCCTCGACGACTCACTCTGCCGGCTGAACAAGGTCATGCAGGAGCCGGTCTCGCTGGACGGTCTGCTGCCGTCGATCGCCGCCTACCGGGCGTCGGTCACGGCGGCGGTCCCAGCCCTTGCCGACGAGGTCGGCGGCCTCGCGGCCGGGGCCGGGATCGGGCTGGACGAGGCCTGGCTGCTGCAGCTGCGCCGGGAGATCATGGGCTATCGCAAGGTGCCCACGGGAGGCGACTGCACCACGTACGCCCGCAACGGTGCGGGCGGTCCCGTACTGGCCCAGACCGTCGACCTCAACGGAGATCTGGACGACTACCTCAGTGTGCTGAGAGTGGCGCGTACCGACCTGCCGGGCCGGCGCTCGCTCGTCCTGAGCTTCGGTGGGCTGCTCGGCTACCTCGGTCTCAACAGCGACGGCCTCGCGGTCGGCCTCAATCTGGTGCTGGGCGGCGACTGGCGCCCCGGCGTGCCCCCGTACCTCGCCATCCGGCACCTGCTGGACTCGGCGGGCGGTGTCACCGAGGCCCTGGAGATCCTGCGGGGGCTGCCGCTGGCCAGCTCACGCACGCTCGTGCTGTGCGACCGCGAGCGCGTCGTCCACGTCGAGATCCTCGGCGAGGAACTCCGCGTCGTGGAAGGCCGGGTCGCCGTACACACCAACCACTTCCTGCATCCCGACTTCGTCCCGGACGACGAGATCAACGTCTTCGCCCGCAACTCCTCGGTGCGCAGGCTGAAGGCGGCGGATGCCGGACTCGCGGCGCTGCCCCCGGGCGCGGGCGCCGAGGAGCACTTCGGGTTGCTGTCGCAGTCTCCGATCTGTGTACCGGACCGGGGCAACATCCGCGCCGAGCGGACCGTCGCGGCCGTGGTGATGCTGCCGGATGCGGGTGAGCTGCACGTGCGGCCCGGCGATCCTTCACTCAGCGGCACCCAGGTCTTCAGCCTGTAGCGGCCGCCCCGGCCCGCGCGGAAGCGAAGGAGGAATCACCCATGGACGCCGCATGGCTGGTCGACCTGGACGAGTGCGCGCGACCGCCGGGGCGCGATCCGGGCGGCGGCATCATGCCGGGCGGGAAGGCGCGGCCGACACCGGAGGAGAGCAGACGCGCGGCCCGGTTCACCCACGCGTCCGCGGCCCGCCGCTTCCTGCGGGCCCGGCTGGCCGTCCGGGACCTGCTGGGGGAACGCCTCGCCGTTCCCCCGGCGGAACTGCGCGTCGCGTACACGACGGGCGGAAAACCGTATCTGCCGGACCAGCCCCATCTGCACATCAGCTGGTCGCGCTCGGAACGGCTGCTGCTCCTGGCAGTGTCCGAAGCGGGCCCGGTCGGGGTGGACATCGAATGGCTGCGGCCGGTGCCCACTGCCCTTGACGTGCTCGCCACGCTCTACCCCGCGCTGCCGGCGACCGCCGGACCGGAGGTCTTCCTCCCGGCCTGGACCCTCCTGGAGGCCGCGGTCAAGGCGACCGGCCGCGGCCTGGCACGAGGCGCGAAGGATGTCGATCTCCGGCTCGGCCCCGGCGGCACGGTGTCGCTGCGCGGCATCAGCGGCCAGGGGCCGTCGGGCGCCTGGTACGGCAGTACGGAGACGCTCGCCGCGAGGGGCGGGCTTCCGGCTGCGGTGGCCGCCGTGGTCGTCCGGGGCCGGCCCGCGGTGTGCCTCGGCCGGCTGCTGGGGAGACATCCGCCGCACGCCGTACCCGGCTCCCCCGCCGCCACGGACCCCTTCGTCCTGACCCTGTGACCGCCCCCGACGCATCGAGGAAGCGAAACTGATGACACGACCCGCCGGCGCCTTGCTGAGGCTGCATGCCGTCGTCCCCGGGCTCGGCCCGGCCGCCCTGGCCCGCGCCGTCTCCCGCACCCTGACGGGCCAGGACTCCCCGCCCGGCGGATGGCTCGCCGGCCGCCACGGCCGGGCCCTGCACCACCAGGGGACCAGCGCCGAGGTGTCGAATGCCTGGGACGGCCCCGAACTGCGGCTGTGGCACCGGGGTGAACCGGCAGCCGCCGGATGGGCCGCCGGACTGCTGGACAGGGTCTCGGCGGTGGCGGCCGGCACGGACCCGGCCGCCGCCCACCGCGCCGTATCCGGTCCGGACCGGATGCCGGCCCGGCGGCCGGAAGCCCCCGCCTACCTGGCGTGGCGGGCCCTGCTGACCCAGTGGCAGATCGCCCCGGACCACCTCGCGGAGATCAACGCTCCGGGCCTGCTCACGCCCCTGCTCTCCGACGCAGCTGAGCCCGCTGCCGACGAGCCCGTCTTCGTCTTCGATCACGCCGGCCCTCCGAAGCCGCCGCCCGGATGGCTGCTGCGGGGCTGGTTCGCGCCCGACGCAGGTGTCTACCACTGCTCGGTCCTGCCCGGCTCCCGGCTGTCGGTCCGCTCGCCGGAGCCGGCGGCCGGGAGCCGCTGCGCGGAACTCCTGGCCGCCTGGCAGGCCCTGACAGCCTGCTATGACGCGCCGGCTCCACCGCTGCCCGCCGCCGGATCTCAGCTCTCGTACTGGCAGGTGCCCCGCGGCAGATACACCCCATGACCCGCGTGGCCCACGTAGTCGCGGTTGTCGATCACCGGGACGCCCCGGGAGAGCACCGTCTCCACCCGTCCTGTCACCCGCTTGCCCTCGTAGGCCGAGTAGTCGACCCGCATGTGGTGCGTCTCGGCGGACAGGGTCTGTTCGGCGGCCGGGTCGTAGACCACGATGTCGGCGTCGGCGCCCGGGGCGATCGTCCCCTTCTTCGGGTAGAGACCGAACATCCGCGCCGGCGACGCACAGGCGATCTCGATCCAGCGGCGGCGGGAGATGTGGCCGTCGACGACCGCCTGATGAAGCAGGTCCATGCGGTGCTCCACACCCGGCATCCCGTTGGGAATCTTCGAGAAGTCGCCGCGGCCCAGCTCCTTCTGACCCGTGAAACAGAAGGGGCAGTGGTCGGTGGAGACGACCTGGAGATCGTTCCTGCGCAGCCCCCGCCAGAGCGCGTCCTGATGTTCGCGCGGACGCAGTGGCGTCGAGCAGACGTATTTGGCGCCCTCGAACTCCGGCTCGGCGAGGTTGTCCGTGGAGAGGAAGAGGTACTGCGGGCAGGTCTCGCCGTAGACCGGGAGCCCCTGGGTGCGCGCCCGCGTCAGTTCGGCCAGCGCCTCGTCGGCTGAGACATGCACGATGTACAGCGGCGCACCGGCCACCTGCGCCAGCTTGATCGCACGGTGGGTGGCCTCGGCCTCCAGCAGGACCTTTCGCACCTCGCCGTGGTAGCGCGGGTCGGTACGGCCCTCGGCCAGCGCCTGCTCCACCAGGACATCGATCGCGATGCCGTTCTCGGCGTGCATCATGATCAGCCCGCCGTTGGACCCGGCGCGCTGCATCGCGCGCAGGATGCGGCCGTCGTCGCTGTAGAACACCCCGGGGTAGGCCATGAAGAGCTTGAAGGAGGTCACTCCCTCGGCCACCAGGAGGTCCATCTCCTTCAGCGTGGACGGGTTCACATCCGACATGATCATGTGGAACCCGTAGTCGATGGCGCACTGGCCGTCGGCCTTGGCGTACCAGGCGTCGAGCCCTTCACGCAGCGAGCGGCCGACCGACTGGATCGCGAAGTCGACGATGGTGGTGGTGCCGCCCCAGGCGGCGGCCCGCGACCCCGTCTCGAAGGTGTCCGATGCGAAGGTGCCGCCGAACGGCATCTCCATATGGGTGTGGCCGTCGACGCCGCCGGGCACGACGTACTTCCCGGTGGCGTCGATCGTACGGTCGGCGGTCCATGCCTCCGCGGCGGACGAGCCGTGCGCGGCGAGAGCGGCGATGCGGCCGTCCTCGACGAGGACGTCGGCGTGGGTCTCCTCCGCGGCTGTGATGACCAGGCCACCGCGGATCAAGGTGCGGTTACTCATGGTGGTGTGTGCTTCCTCTTCGTGCGCCGGTGCTCCCGTACGCGCTGCGAGACCGTCGACTACCCTGCGTGCAGGGCCTGTTCGAGGATGGCCGCACCTGCCTCCGCCTCTGCGACATTGAGCGAGAGCGGGGGTGCGATCCGCAGCACGCTGGTGTCGTGGCCGCCGCCCTTGCCGATCAGCAGCCCGCCCTCGCGGGCCGCCTCCAGGACAGCGACAGCCGCATCCGGATTCGCCTCGTCGGTGCCGGGCTTCACCAGCTCGACGCCGATCATCAGGCCCCGGCCGCGCACTTCGCGTACGAGCGGGGACTGCGCGCCGACTGCCCGCAGCCTTTCGAGCAGCAGTCCGCCGACCCTGCGGGAGTTGCCCTGGAGGTCGTGTTCCAGGAGGTAGGTGAGATTGGCGAGGCCCGCCGCCATGGTGACCGGGGAGCCGCCGAAGGTCGAAATGGAGTTGGCATCGAGGCAGTTCATGACCTCGGCGCGGGCGACGACGCCTCCGATGGACATCCCGTTCCCGATGCCCTTGGCGAAGGTCAGGATGTCCGGTGGCCCGTTCTCGGCGTGCGCCTGCCAGCCCCAGAAGTGGTCGCCTGTGCGACCCCAGCCGGTCTGCACCTCGTCGGCGATCCAGAGGATGCCGTGCCGGTCGAGCACCTCGCGGAACGCGGCGTAGAGGCCGTCCGGCGGCGCGGTGAAGCCGCCGACACCCTGGATCGGCTCGGCGATCAGGGCCGCGACATCACGGGTGTGCCCGAGCAGGTCCTCCAGGTCGGCGACGCACGCTTCGATGAACCGGGCGTCGGTGAACTGCGCGTACGGCCCCCGGCTGCGCACGCCGCCGTGCACGTAGAGCGTCTGGAGCGGGGAGAGACCGGTCGGCGACCAGCTGCGGTTGCCGGTGATGCCGACGGACGTGAAGGACCGGCCGTGGTAGCTGTTGCGCATCGCGAGGATCTGGTTGGACCTGCGGTACGCGGTGGCCAGCAGCAGCGCGGTGTCGTTGGCCTCGGTCCCGGATGTGGTGAAGAAGACGCGGGCGTCCGGGATCCCGGAGAGTGCCGCGATCCGTTCGGCCAGTTCCACCATCGGCCGGTTGAGATAGAGCGTCGAGGAGTGGACGATCCGACCGGCCTGCTCGCTGACGGCTTTGGTGACCTCGGGCAGGGCATGGGCGGTCATCGTGGTGAGGATGCCGCCGAAGAAGTCGAGGTAGCGGTTGCCCTCGGCGTCCCAGACATGCCGGCCCTCGCCGTGGGTGATCTCGATCGGGTGCCGGTAGTAGGTGGCCAGCCAGTCGGGGAGGACGGCCAGATGCCGGTGGTACAGATCGGTCACGGCTGCACCAGCCCCTCGTACGCGTCGGGCCTGCGGTCCCGGTAGAACGCCCACTGCTGCCGCACCTCGTCGATGAGATCCAGCTCCAGGTCGCGCACGAGCAGCTCCTCGGCCTTGTCGTCCGCGACGTCCCCGACGAACTGGCCGCGCGGGTCGACGAAGTAGCTGGTGCCGTAGAAGTCGTTGTCGCCGTACTCCTCCTGGCCGACCCGGTTGATCGCGGCGATGTAGTACTCGTTGGCGACAGCCGCCGCCGGCTGCTCCAGCTGCCAGAGGTGGGCCGAGAGACCGCGCGAGGTGGCAGAGGGGTTGTACACGATCTGGGCCCCGTTCAGGCCGAGTTGGCGCCAGCCCTCCGGGAAGTGACGGTCGTAGCAGATGTAGACGCCGACCTTGCCCACGGCCGTGTCGAAGACCGGCCAGCCCAGGTTCCCCGGTTTGAAGTAGTACTTCTCCCAGAACCCCTTGACCTGTGGGATGTGGTGCTTGCGGTACTTGCCGAGATAGGAACCGTCGGCGTCGATGACCGCCGCCGTGTTGAAGTAGAAGCCCGACTGCTCCTGCTCGAAGACCGGAACGACGATCACCATGCCGGTCTCGCGGGCAAGTTCCCGCATCCGGGTGACGGTCGGCCCGTCGGGCACGGCCTCCGCCCACCGGTAGTGCTCGGCCTCCTGCACCTGGCAGAAGTACGGGGCGTTGAAGACTTCCTGGAATCCGATGATCCGCGCACCCTGACGAGCCGCTTCGCGGGCATGGTCCTCATGCTTGGCGATCATGGATTCGGTGTCGCCGGTCCAGGTGGCCTGGACCAGTGCGGCGCGTACGACGTGGGACATGAGCAGCTCCTTCAACAGGGCGCCACGAACGCTCTACGCACGTAGACGGGTTGCGTAGGAGGAGAACGTAAGCCCCGTCACACACGGGGGCAAGACCATCGCCGCTAACCGGCAGAGTCGATCATGTTTCGCATCTCCATGATCACTTCGACACGGTGCAGCGATCAGAATGCGCGCTTCCCTACACACAGTGACCTGGTCCGGACGGTCCCGCGCAGACGGTCCGCCCGCCCGCCGCGGCCGGCTCAGCCGAGTGTGACGGCGATCCCGGTGTGCGGCCGCTTGCCGAACCGGATCGCGGCTCCCCCTGTGTCGAGGAGCCAGAACTGCCAGGTGTACTTGGCCCTCAGCAGCCGCCGCACGCGCCGGATGTCCGCATCGTCGAGCAGCCGTGCGACACCCTCCATGGCGGACGCGCCCTCCGGGACCCGCCCCCGCACGTCGCAGACGGTCACCAGGACGCGGCTGTCCCGGCGCAACCGCTTGACCTTCCACGAGTCGGAGCGGGTCCAGACGAAAAGCTCGCCGCCGTCCTCCGCGGCCCACACCGGCGTGGCGACCGGCGTGCCGTCCTTGCGGAAGGTGGTCAGGCTGACGTACTTACTGCGCCCCAGCGCATCGAGAGTCATTCCCGGAGCCTATGTCCCGCCGGCGTCGGTGGGACAGGAACCGGGACGTACCGCAGCGCCGACGGCGGGCAGCAGCTCAGGGTCGTCCGCTGGGGTGGACCACCATCGCTGAACCGCCGCCCCGGCGGACCGGTTCGGCGGCGGCCAGCCAGCGGCCGTCCGGCAGGCGCTGCACCCCCGTAGCGGCGCCGATCTCGGGGTTCAGCGTGAACGAGTGCCCGAGCGCCTCCAGCCGGGCGCGCAGCGGGCTGTTGTACAGGGCCGGTTCGAGCTCCGTCGTGGTGGCGTTGCGCTGGCTCGCACGGGGCGCGGCGATCGCGTCCACCAGTGGCAGCCCCCGGTCGAGATGGCCGATGAGCGTCTGCAGCACTGTGGTGATGATGGTCGCGCCACCGGGCGATCCGACGGCCAGGACCGGTTTCCCGCCCTGCAGGACGACCGTCGGAGAGATCGAGGAGCGCGGCCGCTTGCCGGGCCCCGGGAGGTTGGGGTCGTGGACCGACGGGCTCGCCGGCGCGAAGGAGAAGTCGGTCAGTTCGTTGTTGAGCAGGAACCCGCGGCCCGGCACGGTCATGGCGCTGCCGCCCGTCTGCTCGATGGTCAGCGTGTACGCCACGACGTTGCCCCACTTGTCGGCCACCGTCAGATGTGTGGTGTTCTCACCCTCGTACGTGGTGGGAGCCGCCTTTCCACCGCTACCGCACCGCGCCGGGTGGCGTGGGTCGCCCGGTGCCAGCGGGCTGGTCAGGACCGCGTTGTCCTTGATGAGGCAGGCCCGCGAGTCCGCGAAGCGCTGGGAGAGCAGCCCCTTCGTCGGGACCGGCTCGAAGGCCGGGTCGGCCACCCAGCGGCCCCGGTCGGCGAAGGCGATCCGGCTCGCCTCGATGTAGTGGTGCAGATACTGCACCTGCGAGGCCTTCGAAAGGTCGGTGCGCTCAAGGATGTTGAGCGCTTCGCCGACCGTCGTACCACCGGAGGACGAGGGAGCCATGCCGTACACATCGAGGCCCCGGTACGAGGTCTCCGTCGGGGCGCGGTGCAACGGCTCGTACGCCCGCAGGTCCTTCGCCGTCAGGTCCCCGGGGCGGGCGTTGCGGGTCGAACCCGGCGCCAGGTCAGGCTTTCGGACCGTGCGGACGATGTCCTGCCCCAGACGGCCCCGGTAGAGGTCGCCGACGCCCTCGCGGCCCAACTCCTGGTAGGTGCGGGCCAGATCGGGGTTCTTCAGCGTGGAGCCCACGGCGGGCGGCTGTCCGCCGGGCAGGAAGAGCTTCGCCGTCGCCGGGAAGTCCGCGAAACGCGCCTGGTTGTCCTGCGTCTGGCTGCGGAAGGTCGGGTCGACGGTGAATCCGTCCCTGGCGAGCCGCTCGGCCGGTTCCAGGACCGACCTCAGCGGCTTGCTGCCCCAGGAGGCGAGCGCCGAGTCCCAGGTGGCCGCGGTGCCCGGAGTGCCCACGCTCAGGCCGCTGGTCACCGCGTCCGCGAAGGCCAGCGGTCTGCCGTTCTCCAGGAAGAGCGAGGAGTCGGCGGAGCGCGGAGCCGTCTCACGGCCGTCGATGGTCCGCACCCGGTGGGACCTGGCGTCGTAGTAGACGAAGTAGCCGCCACCGCCGATCCCCGCGGAGTACGGCTCGGTCACCCCGAGCGCGGCCGCGGTGGCCACCGCGGCGTCCACCGCGTTACCGCCCTTGCGGAGCACCTCGATACCCGCTGCCGACGCGTCCGCGTCGACACTCGACACTGCCCCGCCGTACCCGACAGCGACCGGTGTCTTCTCCGCCGCGGCACCCCGGGTGTCCCCCGGTGGTGCTCCGGCGGCTGAGGGCGGAGCGGTCGCGCCCAGCGACAACACAGCTGCGGCGACGGCGAGATACGACAGCTTCCGGACGGTGACACGGCGCATCCATGACCTCCAGCGGAGAGACGTACGGCGCAGCGTAGCCCGCCTGGGACCCCGTAGTCATGAACACGTCGGTAGCATGCCGCCCCATACTGATCGTGGCCATCAAGGGCGGGCCGCAGCCCGAAGCAAGCCCGTCGGCCGACACCGTAGGACCAGACCGAACTGCCGAGGTGTGTATCCCGTGAACGACGACCTGCGCAACATTCTGCTCGGAGTGATCGCCGCCGGCGTCAGCGCCGCGCTCGGCTGGCTCGCGCGCACCTCACTGTGGCAGCGACGGCTCCGCAGGAAGCAGAACTTCTTCGGGCTGCCCCGGAACTCCGAGTGCCTGCTGGTCGTCAACCGTGATGCGGGGGGCGACGGGGCGGTCCACCGCAACGACGTCTTCGCACTGCTCGAACTCTCCTCCCTCATCAAGGACTGCGGTGCAAACGCCCAGATCCTCCAGTCCGACACCGCCCAGCAGGGCATCGGCGAGCGTACGGAGTTCTGCGTCGGCGGCCCGGGGTCCAACCGCCGGATGGCCGCCCATCTCCAGTCGCTGCTGCCCGGCGTCGAGGTGAACACCCAGCCCGAGCCGGGACCGGACCGTGCGGCCTTCCAGATCGGCAGTGAGCGCTACCGGATGGAGAGCGGCAGGCTCGCCCATGTCGTCCTGGCCCGGCTCACCACACAGCCAGGTACCCGGCCCGTCTTCCTCTTCTGCGGTCAGCAGGCCATCACCAACCAGGCCGCCTCCCGCTATCTCGCCCGCAACCACGAGAAGCTGGCACGCAAGTACGGCGACAAGTCGTTCTGCCTGCTGTTGAAGGTGGTCAACTCCCAGGCCTACGGCCCCGATGTGGTGGAACTGATCGGGGATGTCACTCGTGCGGCGCAGACCCCGATCCCGGCGCCCCGTACATCGCATCGCGCGGATCGCTGACACGCACACCACCGGGCGCGCACTCGCGGATCAGCGCCACCAGCTCCGCCGGTTCCAGATCGAAGACCTGCGCCTCGATGCACAGGCCCTGCGCCTCCTCGCTCCGGCCGAGTGACGGCGCGAGCCTGCGGTACATCGACCGCGGCCGGCAGAACCTGGGCAGCGCGTCCGACCCCGGCGCGAAGTCGACGAGGACGTAGGCGTTCGTCCTCCCCCCGGCGGTGAGCTGAGCACCGTCCACGCCGGTCACAGCGGACCACGGCACGGTACGGGCGGGCCAGACCGGCAGGCGTACGGTCAGGCCCTCGGCGTGCGGAGCGATCCGCAGCGGCCGTACGAGGTAGCCGACGAACGTCACGGTGAAGAAGGCCAGCAGTGCGGCCGCGATCACCATCAGGGTGCCGCCGACTGCTCCGTACGCCCCGGTGGCGACGGGCGGTATGGCCACCACCCAGGCGGCCAGGACCACCACCGCCCCCACCGGGACCCACTGCAGCTTCCCCTTGAGCCGCAAGGTCATGTCCGTCCGGCCCCCGTCCGCGCCGTTCTCTGAATTCGTCACACGGAGAGCTTGGGACGCCGGGCGCCGTCACGCCAGGGTTTCGCTGAATTTTAGTCAACAATCCTCCGGCGACGAACGCGGCACCACACCCGGGCCATCACCCTGCCGGCCGCCTGGATTCGGCACCGAACGGTGCATTCGCGCCGCGGCCTCCGTACGACCGTCACCAGCAACAAGGAGAGCGGCACCCTCGTCGCACACCTCTACGACGTGGGGCCGCTCGGCCTCGGCAAGCTGGTCAGCAATGCGCCGTACACCTTCCACGGGCAGACACCCGGCAAGGCGTTCCCCATGAACCTGGACCTGTTCTCCACGGCGTACGACGTGCCGGCGGGCCATCATTTGGCCCTGGTGACCGGCATCGTCGACCCGCTGTACACCGAGCGCAACCCGACCGGCACGCAGCTGACCTTCTCCTCACCTGAAGCCGACCCGTCCTGGCTGTCGGTCCCGCTGCGCAAGAAGTGATCACCGGCTGCTGCCGGGCGGGCATGGCCCTACGTGCTACTGCGCACCCGGCAGCAGCGTCCCTGGTCCGGCCGGGCCCGGCCGTCTCCGGACGGTCGAGACCGATGTTCCGCAGAACGTATAACTTTCCGTAGAACTTCTGACGTCACTCGCCCACTCTCGGCTCTGTCGGGGTGACGCAAACTATCCATCCCGACAAGGGACTTCACACCCGACACGCGCTAAGTAGCCATAAACCGTATTTGCATTGAAAAGCGGTTAAGTGCATCAATCCGGGCAATCAGCCCTCTGCCGCTTCCCCGTAGACCTGCGAGAGTTCCGGTGCTCCGGCGACGGCCCAGTCGAGACCGGCTTCGACCACATTGATCTCGCGCCCCGACTCCAGACGGACCACCGGGGTGCCGCCCGGCCAGACGTCCCAGACGGCGCCGGGAACAGTTCTGACAATGATGGTCCCGAGGTAGAGGCCCGCGTCATTGCCCAGCCAGGGCAGCTCCTCGGGGTCGTCCCGCCAGTGCGGCGGGAGCTGGTCGAGCGCGGCCAACGAAGCCGGTGAATCATCGAGTTGAAGCCCGTCCTGTCCGGCTCTGGCCCGCAGCAGCTCACACTCGGAGAGCAGCTCCCCCACCCCCTGCGGATCGTTCCGCACGGCCGTGGCCAGGGTCTCCGCGTGCTCCGTGCCGTGCCGCCTGCGCCAGTTGTCAAGGAAAGGGATATTCACACCGCTCAGCCTCGCATTCCGCTCGACAGTCGCACCAACAGGCGCGCGGGCCCCCGGCGGCCTCAGACGTCGAGATCGACCACGACGGGGGCATGGTCCGACGCGCCCTTCCCCTTGCGCTCCTCACGGTCCACATAGCTGTCCTTGACGGCTGCGGCGAAGGGGCTGTTGCCGTACACCAGGTCGATTCGCATGCCCTTGTTCTTCGGGAAACGGAGCTGGCGGTAGTCCCAGAAAGTATACGGGCGGTCGTACTTGAGCGGGCGGGGCACGACATCGCTCAGACCCGTCTCGCGGAGGGCCGCGAGCGCGGCCCGCTCGGCCGGCGTCACATGGGTGGCGCCCTCGAAGAGCGCCGGATCCCAGACGTCGTCGTCCGTCGGTGCGACGTTGAAGTCCCCGAGGACTGCGAACGGACGCTCACCCGCCGCATCCGCGGTGGCCGCCGCCTTCAGCGCCGCGAGCCACTCCAGCTTGTACGTGTAGTGGGCGTGGTCGACCTCACGCCCGTTCGGCACGTATACGGACCAGACCCGGACGGGCCCGCAGGTCGCCGAGATCGCTCTCGGCTCCTGCGCGCCCTCGTACTCCGGACCGCCGGGGAGCCCCGTGGTCACGTCGTCCAGGCCCAGCCGGGAGATCAGGGCCACCCCGTTCCACCGGCCGGTGGCATTGACCGCCGACTCGTAGCCCAGCTCCCGCAGCTCGTCTTCGGGGAACTGCTCGGCGGTGCACTTGGTCTCCTGCAGGCACAGCACGTCCGTGCCTGAGCTCTCCAGCCAGGCCAGCACCCTCGGGAGACGGGCGGTGACCGAATTGACGTTCCACGTGGCGATGCGCATGGGACCAAACCTAGCCGGTGGCACCGACAGTCACAGGTCCGTGGCGTCGCCCGGCATCAGACGGGTGTGACCGGCGCCGCCGAGGTTGCCGATATGAGTGTCGTACACACCGCGGGCCAGATCCTTGAGCAGCACGTCATGGATGTCGATGGCGCGCTGCGGCCGCACCTCGCGCACGTAGTCGATCACCTCGGAGATCTTGTTCCACGGGGCGTGCACGGGAAGCATCAGCGTCTCGACCGGCTGGTCCGGAACCGTGAAGGCGTCGCCGGGGTGGAAGACGGAACCGTCCACCAGGTAACCGACATTGGTGATCTGCGGCAGATCCGGGTGGATCACGGCGTGCAGCTCCCCGTGCACCTGGACACCGAACCCGGCGGCGTCGAAGGTGTCGCCGTGTCCGACGGTGTGGACCCGTCCGGGAAATGCGCCGGACAGCTGCTCGGCGACGCTGCGCAGCGTCCAGATCTCGGCAGCGGGGTTCGCCTCCATCCCGGCGCGCAGACGGTTCTCGTCGAAGTGGTCGAAGTGCTCGTGCGTGACGAGGATGACATCGGCGCCCAGCGCCGCGTCCTCCTCGCTGAACCCGCCGGGATCGATGACGAGCGTGCGCCCGTCCTTCTCCAGCCGGACACACGCGTGGGTCTTCTTCGTCAGCTTGATCGTCATGACACCATCCTGCTACGTCTCGGGGGTCGTCTCCTGCCGGATCACGGCCCGCGCCACTTCGAAGGCCGAGTTCGCGGCGGGAACACCGCAGTAGACCGCGGTCTGAAGCAGTACTTCCCTGATCTCCGCCGGGGTGAGTCCGTTGCGCAGGGCAGCGCGGACGTGGGAGGCCAGCTCCTGCGGATGGCCACCGGCGATCAGCGCAGTCAGGGTCACCGCGCTGCGGGTCCGCCGGTCCAGTCCGTCCCGGGCCCAGACCTCACCCCAGGTATAGCGGGTGATCAGCTCCTGGAAGTCCCCGGTGAACGCGTCGGCGGCTGCCTCCACCCGGTCCACATGGGCGTCACCCAGGACCTCACGGCGTACCTTGACGCCCACGTCGTACGGATCGGGGCGCCCGGCGGGCACGGCGTCCGGCTGGGGCGCCGCAGGGGCGATCTCCGCGATGGGGGCCACCGGGGCCGACAGACCCGGTACGGGGAACGGCGCCGGTATCGCGGGCGATGTGGTCGACGTGGTCGAGGACACGGCGTCCTGCCAGCCGGTGGAGAAGTGCCGGACCAGCAGGTCCGTGACAGCGGCGGGCTGTTCGACCGGCGCCAGGTGGGAGGCGGCCGGAACCATCGCGAGCCTGGCGTCCGGTATACCGGCCACCAGGGTGCGGGCGTCCGCCGGCCCGGTCACCCGGTCCTCGGCGCCGACCACGACGAGCGCGGGCACACCGATCCGGCCGAGTTCCGCGCGGACGTCGAAGGACGCGAGGGCCTCGCAGGCGGCGATGTAACAGCCGGGGTCGGTGGTGCGGACCATCTGTACGGCCCACTCCACGATGGCAGGCTGCGCCGTCGCGAAGCCGTGCGTGAACCAGTGCTCGGGCGCGCTGCGCGCCATCGGGTCGAGACCGTTCGTACGCACGATCACTCCGCGCTGGCGGAACTCGTCGGCCGTGCCGAACCGGGGAGACGCCGCGACCAGCGCGAGCGAGGCGACCCGCTCCGGGTGTCGCAGCGCCAGCTCCATGCCGATCGCACCGCCGATGGAGCATCCCGCGTAGCCGAAGCGCTGCACGCCGAGCCCGTCGAGCGTGGCCAGCAGCCGCTCGGCCATCCCGGCGACCGAGGGCACGGGGTGGGCGGGAGCGCCTCCGTGTCCCGGGAGATCGAAGCGCAGGACCCGCCAGGTCCGGGCCAGCTCGGGCGTCTGCCGGTCCCACATATGCCATGTGGTACCAAGGGAGGGGCCCAGCACGAGGACCGGGGCGTCTTCTGGCCCGTCAAAGCGGTACTGGAGGGTCTGCTGCGTCGTCTCGCTCATCCGCCTCACGCTCTCATATCTCACCTCCAGAGCTATCGCCAGGGCCAGAAAGTCTGGGGCGACGCGTGCTGGCCAAACCAGCCGGTTCCGTCGAGCACTGGGGCGAGCGCGCCCTGCAGCGCTCCCTTCTGACCACGGCCGAACACACCGGCCGACGCATCGGGGTGTTCGCCGGTGACCCGGCGAACACCCCGTGCCAGCTCGTCGTCGGCGCCCGCCGCGCCCTTGCTGACATCGCCGCAGTCCGCACCCGCTGGCAGCACGCCACCGAAGCCACCCGGCCACAACGGCGGCGACCAGCACCCGCGCCGGCCCGCCGACGACCACGGCCGCGCACGCCGCCCGGTCCACACGAGCAACCCGACAGCCCCCGCCGCGCTCTCCACGGGCACCGTCGCCCAAGCACGCCAGTACACCCGGGACTTCCTCGAAACCCTGCGGCCGGCCGTCGACGGGGACGCGGCCGACACCGTGGTCCTGGTCGTCTCCGAGGTCGTCACCAACGCCCTGCGCCACGGCGGCGGCACCTACGCCCTGCGACTGACCGCCCACCCCTCCGCCATCGAAGTCGCCGTCGAGGACCCCAGCCCCGAGCACCCGCGACCGCGTACCCCCAACCTGCACTACGGCACCGGCGGGTTCGGCTGGCACATGGTCAACGACCTCGCCCACACCACCATCACCCCACACCCGAGGGCGGCAAGACGATCCGTGTGCTCCTCCCCCGGTAGATCCGGAGGCGGTGGAGCCGGTCGGCAGGCCGGCCGTGAGCTGCGATGCGCCGCTGAGTACCGCGCTGGCCTCTGCCCGGCCATCGGCTGACCTCTGCCCATCGGCATAGACCTCCCGAGAGCACTGAGGAGCGGGGCTTTCGAGCCGCCGTCTTTTCGGGAGGGCGCCGGTGGTCATGTACGGCCAAGGCGAAGGACGAGCAGGTCAAGGGGCAAGCTCAAGGAGAACGCTGGGCCCCTGCGGGCAACAGCGGCTGATCGCTGAGAGGCGCGTGGAGCAGGCCGAGGGCGGCGCCCGTGACACCAAGGAAAAGATCAAGGACATCTTCAAGCGATGGCCCTCGCGCCGTCAGGGCCGGGACCACACAGCGTCCCGGCCCTGAAGCCGTCCTGGGCGTTGGGTCTCAAAAGTGCGGGTGAACTTTGTGCAGCCCCAGTTGTGGGGGTGGTGGCATGGGGCTTGTGTATCGGGTCTGGGCCGAGCGGAGGAAGTGGGCGAGCAGGCGGCGGGAGGCGGCCAGCGCGGTGTCCTCGGGCTGTCCGGCCAGGCCTCTGTTGGCCAGCAGCAGGAGGGTTACATCAGCGGGGGCCACGTCATCGCGGAGCTGGCCGGTCCTTTTGCCGCGTTCGATCAGCAGGGCCAGCCCGTCCTCGGCCCGGGTGCTCTCCTGGTCGTAGTCGAGAGCGTCGGGGAAGTGCTCCATGAACGCCGCCGCGAAGCCGCGGTCGGTGGCCTGCATGGCGCACACCTGCTCAAGAAGGTTGCGCAGGCCGCGCAGCGGGTCCGGATCGTCGAGCGCCTCGTCGAGGACAGCCACGCACACGGAGAGCTGTTCGGCGAAGGCGGCGCTCACGAGGGCGGCGCGGGTGGGGAAGTGCCGGTACAGGGTGGCGGCGCCGACACCTGCGCGGCGGGCCACCGCGGTCAGGGGAACGCCGATGCCCTTGTTGGCGAAGGCATCCTGGGCCGCCTGGAGAATACGGGCGCGATTGCGCCTGGCGTCTGCGCGTCGCTCTGCCGGACCGGTGCCGTCGGCCCGGCCCCCGGCCCGCTGAGGGGGTTCGTGAGAGGGCTGAGCAGGCATGTCTCTCACTTCTCTATAAGTGGAAGGTGTCGCCCGTTTAGCGGGTTAGCGTGAGTGTACCGGCGGGGCCGGCCGCTCTCCCGGCACCTTGAACGTGGAACAGGACAAGATCATGAGTGAGATGCGTGCTGCCCTCTTCGACCGCTACGGGCCTCCGGAGGTTCTGTACGTCGGTAGCGTGCCGATACCGACGATCAAGCCTGACCAGGTCCTGGTCCGTGTCCACGCGGCCAGCGTCAACGGTGGTGAACTCGCCGGGCGTGCGGGAAAACTGCGCCTGATCACCGGCCGCACTTTCCCCCAGGGCACCGGGGTCGACTTCGCAGGGGAGGTCGCCGCGGTGGGTGCCTCGGTCACCGGAGTGCGTGTCGGTGACCGGGTGTGGGGCATTCAGCGGCTGAAGGTGGCCAGCATGGCCGAGTACGTCGCCATCAGCCCCCGAAAGATCTCCCCCGCCCCGCGAAACCTGACTCCCGCGGAAGCGATCTCCCTGCTGGCTGGCGGGACCACGTCCTTGACGGCGCTGCGCGACCATGCGGCGATCAAGCCCGGGGAGCGGCTGCTGGTACGCGGCGCCAGCGGAGGTGTGGGAAGCGTGGCCGTCCAGATCGGCAAGCTGCTGGGAGCGCACGTCGTTGCCCTGGCCGGAGCACGGAATCTCGACTTCGTCCGCGGCCTGGGCGCCGACGAGGTGCTCGACTACCGCACGACCCCCCTCTCACAACTGCCGTCCTTCGACGTCGTCCTCGATGCCGCCGGCACCCAGCAGTCCCACCTGCGCCACCTGCTGGCACCCGGCGGCCGCATGGTCGCCATCACCACCGACCTCAACCGCCCCCTCGCCAGCCTCACCACCATCCTCACCTCGGCCGTCCACGGCCGCGGACGCATCCGCATCTTCAGCGGCAACCCCGACACCCAGCTACTCACCGAACTCACCCAGTACGCCGAGAACGGCGACGTCGTCCCCGTCATCGACACCGTTCACACCCTCGACGGCATCGCCGCCGCCCACCGGGCCCTCGAAGCCGGAGGCGTCCGCGGCAAACACGTCATCCAGGTCGTATGAGTGCACGCACGGGAGCATCGAGGTGGCAGTGCACGACTGCGACCCCGGCTCCTCGGATGCGTAAGCCCAACCTGACGCCGAAGGGCGTCCTTCACGCCACGATCCGGCAAGGTGCGGGCTCCGGCAGCCTCTGACGCCGGGACTGCAAAAGAAACGGCCCAGTCTCGCATTCGGTGGTGACGGAGCGTGTTGCTATCCGAGGAGGATGCGGTGACGAAGCGGGGTGAAGCCTGCTCGTCCGTGCATCTGGCGCGCGATCCGCTTGGTCTTGGTGTTGACGCCATCGGTGGGGCCGTTGCTGTACGGAAGCGTGAGCCCGGCGATCACGGCGTCAATGTCCCAGCCCAGGCCCCGGGTGAAGGCATGCAGATGAGGCAGATCGGCTGCTCGGACTTGAGTGATCCAGCGTGTGAGCGCGTCGGCGTTGTCGGGGCGTGGCGCAAGGAGCGGGGCGAAGCCCCTGATACCCGCTGCCAGTTGGGTCATCTCGGGGCGCCCTGTCTCCGCGGTGTCCGCCTCCGGTTCCGTCCGGATCAGGCAGATGACGGGGGGTTCCGAAACGGCATGGGGTCATGGGGCTGTCTTGCAGGTGTTCCGTAACCTCTTCCCCCCGGGCCCGAGGCGTGTGCGGCTCCGAGCGGGTTCCTGCTCGAGCGAGGAGCTGAGGAAGTTCACAACTCAGGTTGAAGCTTCCCGGGCAGTTCCGCGACAAGGTCGCGGACGTACGCCTCATCCGTAGCGGGGATCGAGAAGACCACCCGGAAGTAGAGCGGCGCAACGATCCGATCCAGAACCTGCTCCAGGGATGGGGGCGCGTCGCCGCGCTCCCGCGCCGCGTCGAGGACAGGGCGGAAGCGCTCGCTGACCCTGCGCAGGCATTCACGCAGTCCGTCGTGGCGTTCGTCGACGTCGGGCGCGACCTCGGCGCGGAAGAACGCGATGCCACCGGGCCGGGAGAGCTCCGTCAGTGTCCAGAGCGCCTGGTTCTCCAGGTCGGCGCGCAGGTCGCCGACGAGCGGGGGCGCGCCAGCGTCGCTGCGGTGCTTGGCGACGTCGGCCAAGAGTGCGGCGAGCGTACCCCAGCGCCGGTAGAGGGTGCTGGAGTTGACCCCCGCGCGCCGGGCCACAGCGGGGAGGGTCACCTTGTCGGCGCCGAACTCGCCCACCAGCGCGACCGCGGCGCTGTGCACGGCGGCACGAACGTGGGTGCTGCGGCCGCCGGGCCGTTTCGTCGATGCGTCAGCGTTCACCCCTCCACTTTAAAGCAAAGAGTTGTGCCTTAGCGGGCAGGGGGCTTACGGTCACACTAAAGCGGAGATCACCGCTTTAGTGTTGTGAAGGGAATGCCATGTCCACCAACGAAGCCCCCCTCGCCCTCGGGCGCACCTTCCACCAGGCCCTTGTCTCGGGCGACTGGGACGGCATCCGGGCCCTGCTGCACGATGACGCCACCTGGACCCTGCCCGGCGACAACACCGTCTCCGGCACAGCCGACGGCGCCGACGCGGTGGTGGAGCGCGCTCAGCTGATCGCCTCGTACGGCCTCGACTTCGAGCTGCTGCATCTCCTGGTCAGCAGGGAGAACATGGCGCTCTCCCTGCACAACACGGCGCACCGGGAGCACGCCGTGCTGGACGAATACCTGGCCACGGTCTGCCGGCTCCGCGATGGAAAGATCGCGAGTATCGAGACCTATCTCTCCGACGTGCCCGGGATGAACGCCTTCTTCGTCTGACGAGTCCCCGGCTTGGGTCCTGACCTTCGACCGGCTCCCCGCTCCATCGCGACCATGCCTCGGCCCTCTTGGCGTCCGCCTGAGCCCGCGGGATCGGCGGCGGATACCGCAGAGGGGGGCGGGCAAGCCGGACTGAGGTTAAAACTCAAGCTCAGCCGGTAAGCAGTCAGGAACGAGCAGCGGGGCCGGACAGGGCGATCCCGTCCGGCCCCGCTGTCGCCGGGTCAGCCGAAGTCGAGCGTCTGCTGTGCGATGGCCGGGGCCGGACGATGCTGGGGCGGCGGTGCGCCGTCCGGCTGTGCACCTGGCCTGCGACGGACAGGGCCGGCCTCTTGCCTTCACCCTGACCGGCGGCAACAGCAACGACTGCACACAGCTCGAATCCGTCGTGGATGGCATCCGCATCGCCCGGTCGGGCCCGGGAAGACCCCGGACCCGGCCCAAATGGGTAGCCGCCGACAAGGGGTACTCATCCCGGAAGATCCGCGCCTAGGCACTGTCCGGCGGATCATGTGACTTTCCGACTGGTCGCTCGTTGAATGAGGCATGAGTCGGGGGGATCTGACGAGTCGCGAATGGTCGCTTCTGGAACCGCATCTGCCGCTGCCAGGTGGCCGGGGAGGCCGGTGGAACAACCACCGCACGGTGCTCAACGGGATCCTGTTCCGAATCCGCACTGGTGTCCCGTGGCGTGACCTCCCAGGACGATACGGCTCCTGGAAAACCGTCTACGAACGGCATCGCCGCTGCTCTGCGGACGGAACCTGGGACCGCATTCTGCAGGCGGTCCAGGCCAACGCCGACCTGGCGGGCCGGATCGACTGGGGCATGGTCGGCGTCGACTCGACCTCGTGCCGGGCCCACCAGCACGCGGCCGGCGCCCGCAAAGCCAAGCCTCGGGTCCCGAAAAAGGACGACGCCCCGGCACCACCGCCCCAACGAGGGGCTTGGACGGTCCCGGGGCGGCCTGACCTGCAAGATCCACCTCGCCGGTGAAGGCGGCTGCCGCCCACTGGCACTCCTACTCACGCCGGGCCAGTGGGGCGACGCCCCGCAGATGGTCGAGGTCCTTGACCGGATTCGGGTTCCCCGACCGCAGGGCGGACGGCCGCGGACCCGGCCCGACCATGTCAGCGGCGACAAGGCATACAGCTCCCGCCGCAACCGGCGCTACCTGCGACGACGCGACATCAAACACACGATTCCGGAACCGAAGGACCAGCGGGCCAACCGTCGGCGCAAGGGCAGTAACGGCGGCAGGCCCACCGGCTTCGATCGCGACCGATACCGGCGGCGCAACGAGGTCGAGCGAACCATCAACCGGCTCAAGAACTTCCGTGCTGTCGCAACCCGTTACGACAAACGGGCCTACGTCTTCCATGGCACCGTCACCGCAGCAGCGGTCCGCTTATGGCTCAGACCATGATCCGCAGGGCAGTGCCTTGCCGTGCCGATCGGATCCAGGCTGCACCCGCACGACCCACATGTACCCGGCCAGACCAATCGATCCGCGCACCGTCGCGTCAGCCCATGCCAGCAAAACGCTGCCTCCGGCATTCCATCCCAGGCTCCAGAAGAGGAGCAAACTCAGTGCGCTTGCCACTATGACTGCGCTCCCGTACCTGACGAGCGTCGTGCGGCCTCTGCCCAGCCAGATTCCCAGAAGCCCAGCCGGGATCTGCACCATCACATGGAAACTTGCGCATGCCAGCGGCACAGTAAGGAGGAGGACGAAAGGTGCATCTGCTGTGGGATCGCCTGGCGGGGTCGCATAGCCGGAGTCCAGCATCCACAACGGCGGCACCAAGAACGTGAGCAGGAGTACGGCTCCACTCAGATGCATAGCGCCAAGGTGCCGCAGTGCCGAATGTGGAGCCCCGACGCTTCGTCCCCTGGCAGTCGGACCATTGGTTCTCTCGCCCATATCTCCCCTCCCGCCGCCCTGCAGACGTGGGACATGGTAGTCAGGCGGTTGCCCCGTCCTCGCACGGCGTAGCACGTCCCGCACAGGAGTCGTCATGATCCGCCGGACAGTGCCTAGCCGCGTAAACGCGGAATCGCCTGCACCATCGCCGAACGCATCAGATCAACGGCAGACGCGGGACGAGGTGAATCACTCTGCCGTCTCGACCGCACGGCTCTGGCGCTGGGATGGGGTGCTTGCTCGCGGAAAAGTTGGTAGCCGACCTGCTACCCATTGCCGCTGCGATGATGGCCCGTATGTCTGATGGGGAAACCGAGCCGCCAGTGCCTTCGCGTGGATATGCGAAGGGGCGGGCGCGCCGTGAGCAGATCGTGACGACGGCTGTCGAGGTGTACGCGGATGTGGGATATCACGGTGCCTCGTTGCGGGAGATCGCGAAGCGTGCCGGGATCAGCCACGTGGGCCTCCATTACTACTTCCCCAGCCGTGAGGCGCTGTTGGCGGCGGTGCTGGAGCGCCGGGACGAGGAGGACACCGCACGGCTCGGACCGAAGGAGTACTCCCCCAGGGCGGTGGTGCAGCATCTGGTCGACCTGGCGGATCACAATGCCCGGCATCCGGGCATGGTGGAGTTGTACGTGCGACTCGCGGCGGAGGCGGTCTCCCAGGATCATCCCGCGCATGAGTATTTCAGAGTTCACTACCGGACGACACGGGAGTACGTGCAGCGTGCCTTGCGGGAGCTGTCGGAGCAGGGGGCGTTGCGGGAGGGGGTTGATCCCCGGATGGCTGCGGCCGGGTTCGTGGCTCTGATGGACGGGTTGCAGGTGCAGTGGCTGACAAGTTCGGATGAGGTGGACATGGCCGGTGTGCTGCGTTCCTACGTGGAGCGGTTCCTTAAGGAGCCTTCGGCGTAGCGGGCGTGCAGGCGTCGCAGCAGCAGGAGGGCAACTGCCGCGGTGGCTATCTCACCGGCGGCCAGAGCGGTCCAGACGCCCGTTGTGCCCAATGGGCCGAGGGCGGCGATCAGGGGAACCTTGATCAGGAGCAGGGTGCCGATGGAGATGAGGTACGCGGGTGCCGGGCGGCCCAGTGACTGGGCGTAGGCCGCCACCAACGGGCCGATTCCGGCGGCGGTGAGCCCGATCGCGATGATCGGCAGTGCCTGTCCGACGGCGGTGATTGTGTCGGCGTCGTTGAGGAAGAGACCAGCGAGGGGTCTGGCGAGCACGGCGAGGGCAACGGCGGTGAGCAGTCCGTATACCGCGGAGGCGATCAGAGAGTAGTTGCGGGCTTTGAGTGCCCGGCCGGACAGGCCGCGTCCGGTGTTGTAGCCGACGATGGGCTGCAGTCCCTGGCTGATGCCGGTGTGCGGCATCATCACGAAGGTCTGCAGGCGGACGCAGACAGCGTAGGCCGCGAGCACGGTAGCGGACCCCGTGGCCGCGAGGGTGGCGTTGACGAGAACGGCCAGGAGTGTGACGCCGGTGCCGGCCAGGAATGAGGGCAGGCCGACGCCCAGCAGTGCTCGCAGCGTTGGACCGTGGGGCAGCAGGTCCCGCAGGCCGACGCTGTAGGGGCGGCCTCTCTGGACGAAGAAGAACCACAGGCTCATTGCCGCGGACACGGCCTGGCCGCCGACGGTGCCGAGCGCGGCACCCCGTACACCCATGCCGAATCCGAAGATGAGCAGTGGGTCCAGCGTGATCTGCACGGCGACGGGCACGAGCCACAGCAGGGTGGAGAACCCCATGCGGCCTTCGGCCCGTACCAGGCTGGAGAACCCGGTGGACACCAGGGCCCCGCACAGCAGCACCACGGCATAGGGGCGTGCGGTCGCGCCCAGTTCGCCGGTGGCGCCGAGCAGGCTGAGCAGCGGGTCCAGGAAGGCCAGGCCGAGTGCGGTGGTGGCTGCGGCGCAGGCCCAGAACAGGGCGAAGGAGTTGCCCGCCGCGCGGGCGGCGGCCCGGTGGTCTCCCGTGCCCAGGGCGCGGGAGACCAGGGAGGCACCGCCCGCGCCGACGGTGGTGGACACCGCGCCGAGGAGCAGCAGGAGCGGGGCGACCAGGTTGACCGCGGCCATGGCGGTGTCGCCTGCGCCGCGACCGACGAACCAGGCGTTGGTGAGGGCGTAGATGCCGTACACGCCGACCGCGGCGGTTGTCTGGGTGCAGGCGCGCCACAGCAGCCGGCCCACCGGGTCGGTGCCGAGCCGGGTCGTGTGGTCGGTGGCGGGAACCGCTTGCGCGGAAGTCACCGGCGGGTGCGGCCGAACAGAGCCATGACCTCGTCGAGGCGAAGGCGCGCCCAGTTGTACTGCTGGGGGTCGGTGTGCCCGCGGTACACGGTTTCGATGACCATGATCAGTACCAGGTAGAGGCAGTACAGGCGGCGGCGCGTCTGCTCGGTTCCGGTCAGCTCGCCGTGACCGTAGCCGCGCATGAAGGGGGCCGGGTCCCCGAAGGCGGCTATCTGGGTGCCGGTGAAACCGGCTTCGATCAAGGGGTCGCCGTAGAAGGCGCGTTCGTGGTCGATGATGCAGACGATCTTGCCGTCACGGACCATGACGTTGCTGGCCCACAAGTCCCACTCCACCAAGCGGGGTTCGGTGACCTCGTCGAGGCTGTCGGCGTGTGCGGCCACGACCGCGCGCACAGTGTCGTACTCCCAGCCGATGTCGACGCCACGGCGCTCGCCGTCGACGAGTACGTTCTCGGTCATCGTGGTGAACGCCTGCCGCCAGGTGTCATGCCCCGGCCCGGCCAGCGGGCCGAAATGCTGACCGCGGACGGAGTTGATCTCCCGGTTGAGGGCGCCGAGTTGTTCCATCAAGTCATCGCGCCCAGCCGTGGGAAGCGTTTCGGTGATGATGCCGAGGTTGTCGGCGTCGATGTACGGCATGAAGAAGTAGTCGGCGTCGCACAGTTCGCGGCTCTGGTCGGCGAAGTCGACGGCGGGGACGGGCACGGCGGTCCGTGTGCGCAGCAGGTCCAGCGTGGTCAGTTCGATCGACATGGCGCCCTGCTCGTAGGTCATCACCTCCACCGCGGGCGGCGGGGCGATCTTCAGGACAACGTCGGTGCCGTCGCGCAGGCGGATGCGGTAGGCGACGTTGAACCAGCCGTGCCCCAGCTCGCTCGCCCACCCGTCCCCGTCCGGGACCTGCTCGGCTCCGTAGGCGCGCTCGATCATGGCGCGCAGCACCTTGGGAGGCTGCCTGTTCTTGGTGATGCTCTCCACTCTCGTCCCTTTCGTCGATGGCGTGTCGGTGGCGCAGGAAGGGGCAAGGAGCCCGGTGCCAAGCCCGCCGCACGGCCCTCAGTAAGTATCCACGAAATATTTAACACGTGGTAGAAATTCTCCGAGCAGCGCCTCGTCGACTGCGTCCGCCAGCACATCCATCGGCGCGGTCCCGTCACCGACTTGGGTCGCCCCTGCCGTCAGCCGGCGTGCCCGCCGAGCCACCGGTGTCCGGCCGCTGACGGAGGCAACGGTCTCAAGACCGAAGAGGTCCGCGCCGAAGAGGCGGTAGCAGACCAGGTCGATGCTGTGCCGGTGCTCGCTCACGGCGTGAACGTCGTAGCGCGTGAAGGCGCCGACGATGCAGATCAGGCGCGGTCCGCTCCAGAGCACCTGGGCCGCGGCCGTGGCCCCGAGCCGGTTACGCACCAGGTGCTTGAACTCGCGGCGGTGGTCCATCCGCCACGAGAGGTAGAACATCCCTGGTTGATGACGCCGGCGTCGACGCCGCGCTTGTACTTGGCTTTACCGACCGCGGGAGCTCGTGAACCGGCTCTGAACTGCGACGACTCATAGAGTAGATGTCCGCGACGGAGATTGGGGGCCGTTGCTCTGACTCGGCTGGGTGGCCTCATGGGGCGGCCCGTCCACCGGGACGGTGGACGGGCCGCGAGGTCGTCAGCCGGACAGGATCAGGTTGTTGATCCCCTACTTGATGCGGTCGAGGAAGCCGAGCACCCGATGGTTGACCTGCTTTGTGGCCTGTTCGTCGTAGGACGGGAGGCTGCTGTCGGTGAACAGGTGCCTGTCGCCGGGGTAGAGGAACAGTTCGGCATCCGTCGCCGTCTCGACGAGCGCACGTGCGGCATCCACATCGCCCTCCCCGGCGAAGAACGGATCTGCGTCCATGCCATGGATCTGAACCGGGACGCCCTGGGGCCAGGCCCCGCCGAACTCCGAGATCGGGACGCATGCCTCGAGCAACAGTGCGGCCTTTGCGCCGGGTCGGGTCTGGGCGAGCTTCTGCGCTGGCAGGACACCGAGTGAGAACCCAAGGTAGACGAGCTCCGCAGACAGCCCCTCGGCGGCGGCGGTTCCGCGCGCGATGATCGTGTCGAACCCGGCCTTCTCGACGTAACCGATGCCCTCCTCGAGGCTGTCGAATGCCTGCCCATCGAACAGATCTGGGGCGTGGACGGTGTGTCCGGCCCGTCGCAACTGCTCGGCGAACGCGCGGACGCCGGCGGTCAGCCCGTGCCCGTGGTGGAAAACCAGCACCTCAGCCATGTCGCTCCCTCGTGCTGCGATACCCGGGCGGGCGGCCAGTTCCGTAAAAGCCAACAGATCCGGGCCAGGCACCGGGCGAGTCTCGCGTACCAGCCAGTGCAGCCGCGCGACTGGCAGCGCGTCCAGCCCAGGCGCGGAAGTGCCAAATTAGCTTGACACTTCCTCCCGTCGCCGGTCGTCGCCGGCTGTGGCGGGGATGGCGCTGTCGATGAGGACGGCCGCGATGGCGGCGGCGGTGGGGAAGGCATCGGCGTTGAGGACCCGGGTGCGGGCCGCCGCGCCGTCGATGAGGAGCGCGAGCTGCTCGCCGAGCTGTTCAGGGTCGGCGGCGCCGGCTTCGCGGGCGGTGTCGGCGAGCCGCGCGGCGACGGCCTTCTTGTAGTCGCGTGCGTACTGGGATGCGGGGTGCTGGGGGTCGTGGAGTTCGACAGCGGCGGCGATGTACGGGCACAAGGGTGTGTCTGGGGAGATGTCGAAGGCGGCGAGGAGCCGTTCGCGGGGGGTGAGGTCGGTGCGGTCGAACACGCCGGACAGCACGGAGGGGTCGAACCGGCGCAGGTACTCGGCGACGAGTTCGTCCTTGCCGGCGAAGTGCTGATAGGCCGTGCGCTTGGACACCTCGGCCGCCGCACAGAGCTCGTTCATGCCGGTGCGGTTGATGCCCTGCTCGCGGAACAGCTGCTGGGACGCGCTGATGATGCGCTCGCGGGCGCCCCGGCCGCGGCGGCGCCCCGTGGGGCCCTTTTCCAACTCCGTCATAAGTCCACGATACCCCCACGGGTAACGACTGGTGTACATAGTTTGCGCCCCGGCCCCCTGGCCAGTACCTTAAGGAAACAGAGCGGTGTACATAACACCGTCACCCCAGGTACACACGGCATCACCGACCCACGGGAGCAATCATGGGAAAGCTCGACGGCAAGGTCGCGGTCATCACCGGCGGCACCACCGGCATGGCCCTGGCCGGCGCGAAGCTCTTCGTCGACGAGGGAGCGCACGTCTTCATCACCGGCCGCCGCCAGGACGCCCTGGACGAGGCCGTCAAGCAGATCGGCCGCAACGTCACCGGCGTCCAGGGCGACGCGGCCGACCTGGACGACCTGGACCGCCTCTACGACACCGTCAAGCGGGAGAAGGGAAGCCTCGACGTGCTGTGGGCCAGCGCCGGTGGCGGCGAGCCCGCCCCGCTCGGCGAGATCACCGAGGCCCAGTTCGACACCTGGTTCGGGCTCAACGCCCGCGGCACTCTGTTCACCGTGCAGAAGGCCCTCCCGCTCTTCAACGACGGCGGCTCCATCCTCATGACCGGCTCCAACGCCTCCCTCGGCGCCTTCCCCGGCTGGAGCGTCTACGCCGGCAGCAAGGCCGTCCAGCAGGCATGGGCTCGAATCTGGCTCAACGAGCTCAAGGACCGCCACATCCGCGTCAACGTCCTGACCCCCGGCCAGGTCGCCACCGCCAAACAGGAAGAACTCTTCGACGAGGCCACCAAACGCCAGTTTGAGTCCCTCATCCCCCGCGGCCAGATGGGCCGCCCCGACGAAATCGCCACCGCCGCCCTCTTCCTCGCCTCCGACGACTCCACCTACGTCAACGGCATGGAACTCGTCGCCGACGGCGGCACCACCGCCATCTGAACCCGACAACACACAACCAGGACAGGACACCTCATGAGCAGCATCAGCATCATCGGCACCGGGAACATGGCCCGCACCATCGGCGCGCGAGCGGTAGCGGGCGGCAACACCGTCGAGATCATGGGTCGCGATCAGTCCAAGGCCGCTGACCTGGCCCAGGCTCTCGGCGGCGGCACCACGGCGGGAGAATGGGGCACCGCCCCAGCCGGGGACATCGTCATCGTGGCCCTGCTGTACGACGGCGTAGTTCCGGCCGTCGCCCAGTACGGAGACGCTCTCGCGGGCAAGGTCATCGTCGACATCAGCAACCCCTTCAACTCCACGTTCGACGGGCTGGCCCACCGCGAGGAGACCTCCATCGCGCAGGAAGTCGCCAAGGCTGCCCCGGCCAGCGCCAGCGTGGTGAAGGCGTTCAACACCATCTTCCGCCACGTCCTGGAGAAGGGCCGGCCCGACGTCTTCATCGCCGGCGACAATGCACAGGCCAAGGAACGCGTGGAGGCGTTCATCGAAAGTCTCGGGCTGCGCCCGCTGGACGTCGGCGGCCTGCCAATGTCGCACTGGCTGGAAGGAGCAGGCGTGGTCACGGTCGGCCTCGCCAACCACGGCGTGGGGAACTTGGACTTCGCCCTCAGCATCAGCGAACTCCCCATCTGAGTGCGCGGTTGACGGATCACTGGAAGGAGCACCGGGCCGGGAGCGCACCACCCATGGACTCAAGTGGTGCCCGGGAAGGGGGGCGTGGACCACGTACCGGGCGAGAAACCTGCCGAGAAGCCGCGGGCGATTCGCTGCCGCTATGGCGTCGGCTGGATCAGCATGGGTGGATGAAAGTCGTAACGCTCAACACCTGGGGCATGCACGGCGATTGAAGGAGCGCGAGGTTCGGCTTCGTGATCGCGTCGAGCAGCTTGTACCGGACATCACGACGCTGCAGGAGACCGTGTATGCGCCCGGGAACCACCCCGCCGTCAACTACGAAGCGGCTCCACCGGCATCCTGATCGGCTGTGTCGCGTCGGTACGGGGCGCCATACTCAATATTTGTAGCCAGGTGATCAAACCTCAGCACGGCTGTTGGCCAGTAGGCCCCTTCGGCCGGTCGGCGCGATGGGTGAACTGGTGCAGACTGAGGGCGCAGGCCGACTCCATCTTCCGTGGCCGTGCGTTTCGAGGGCCTGCGGGCCGCGCGCCGCCTCTTCAGCCCATTCCTGGCTGCGGATAGGAACCCGTCTCGTTTGGCCGTTCGTCGATCTCTCGATCTTGTAGCGCACTGGCGGGAAGTTCACGGAAGGTTCCGTTCCGGATGGCCGAGCTTCCAGATCAACCGAACGAGGCCCGTCCAGAACCATGAGACTGAGTTCATGAAAAGCGTGAGAGTGCAAGAGGTCACGTTCGTCAACGGTGCGGTAGAGCTGGCCGGTTCACTGCGAGTGCCGGTTGAGGCCGACCTGCCCGTTGCTGGCGTGGTGCTGGTCGGGGGGTCCGGGCCGACCGACAGGGACAACGGCACATACTTCCTGCCGATCCAGCAGCACCTTGCAGAGGCTGGATTTGCCGTGCTCTCGTATGACAAGCGCGGTGTTGGCCAGTCATCTGGTGATTGGCGCGCAGCGACCATGGATGATCTGGCGGCTGATGCAGGCGCGGCGCTGAGCTTTCTCCGTGCTCAGCCTGAGGTTCAACCTCAAGCGGCGGGGCTTTTCGGGCATAGCGAGGGTGGCTGGGTTGCTCTGCGCGCATCTGCGGCGCGGGGTGACCTGCCGTGGGTGGTCACCAACAGTTGCCCAGGAGTGAGCCCTGCTGAACAGGAACGCTACGCCCTCGGCAACCACCTGAAGGGAATATATGGTGAAGGGCACCCTGAGGTCCGCAGCACCCTGGCCCTGTACGACCAACTGGCAGAAGCAGGCCGACGCAACGTCGACTTTTCCACGGCGCAACAGCTCGTCGACAACGCGGGAGCGCCGCCGGGACTGGCCTACTACTGGGGCGACGTGGACGAACGCCTCTGGTTATATCTGAAGCGAAAACAGGACCACGACCCGACCCCGGACCTGCTCCAGCTCCGCTGCCCGCATCTGGCGCTATTCGGTGGTGCTGACACAACGGTTCCGGTCGCCGACAGCATCCGTATCTTCGCCACAGCCGCCTGCCACTCGGCCCGCCTTCACCACGCCACCTTGACTGTGGAGGTGCTCCCGGGCGGCGACCATCGTCTGCAGTCAGAGGACTCAGCGGCCCTCGTTCCCGGATACCTCGACACGGTAAGCCAGTGGCTCGCAAACCATGTCATGCCATCAACCGGCGCCAGCAGATGAGGGTGCACGCGATGCTGGTGAACGCGAGGAAGTGGTCTGCCTTGCGTTCGTAGCGACGGTGAAGGCGGCCACAGCCGGTGAGCCAGGCCATGGTGCGCTCTACGGTCCAGCGGTCGCGGTCCAGCCGCTGGGAGGGCTCGACTCCCTTGCGGACAATGCGGTGCGTGATGCCTCGCTGGCGTAACCATCGCCGCAGGTGGGCATAGTCGTAGCTTTTGTCGGTATGAAGCGTGCCAGGCTTGCGCCGCTGTCGGCCGCGACGCGAACGGATCTGCGGGATGCCCTTCACGAGGGTGATCAGACCCTGACTGCCGTGCAGGTTCGCCCCGAAGATGCCGACAGATATGGGCAGTCCGGAACGTCAGGTGAATCTTCGAGCCGTGCTTGCCCCGGTCGACAGGATTCGGACCCGTCAGGTCCCCCTTTTCAGGGCCCGATGTTCACCGAGTCGATCGCGCACCGCGACCAGTCCGATTCACCACGAGCACCAAGTTCCTCCTGGACCAGGCAGCGAAGCTTGGCCCACACCCTGGCCGCCGGTAGGCCGTTACTCCGGACGGGCCGGACGACGCGGAAAGCAGCCGCTGCCAGGTACAGCCCGCCGTAGCCACGAACACGACCGCGGCCAGCACCTCCCGGTCGCCGTGCCGACGCCGGCCACCACCCTGCAGCCACGATGGCGCATTCGGCACCACCCGCTGGAACAACTCCCACAACTCGTCCGGTGAGGTGCACGGAACCGCTGGTGATCTTGGTCGTCCGTGAGCGGCGATCCACGGCAACGCCCGCATCCCGGCCGACTTCCGGCTCTACCTCACCGCGTCCCCTCGCATCCTCGCCGCGGCCCGCCCGCAGAAGGGCGCGGACGGCCAGGAGGCGGAGATCGCGACCATTGCAGACGACCCGGAGGGCACGTACGGCGCGTGGCTCGCGGAGATCGGGCTGAGGAGGCGATCGAGCGGGAAATCCTTGCTAACGGTGGGCTCGGGTATTGGAACTCTCGGAACGCCTGCCTCACGCCCTGCGTCGTTGAAGTTAATGCGTTGCCGCTGAAGGTTGGTGATCAGTAGGTTTGCGCCATCATGAGGACGCGAAATCTGAGGTTCGGCTTGTATGCAGACGAGCAGGGGCTGGCATGGGTCAGGGACATCGTCAACTGGTCTGCAGGTTCCCGGAGTGCCCGGATCGTCAAGTTGGACGTTGCACGTACCTATACCGATGGCGACCTGACGACCGCTGAGATGTACGACTTTCTTGCTGAACAGTGGGCCCTCGAACATCCTGGTCAGAACAGCGGCGACCGGGAAGCGGTTGAGCTGCGGGTCGACCTGGCGTGTTCCCTGCGGACATGGCGAGCGATCCGCAAGGCAGTGATCAAGGCTCTGTGCCCGGAAGGCATGGCACCCCATGCTTGCTGCGTTCCATGGTGTGCCTGAGCTGGTGCATGGTTCTCGGCAAAGCACTGCGATGCCGTCTCTCTGCCCTCGACGGCCCCATGCGGGGGAAGCGGGACTTCGCCAGGGCCCGGTTGGGGTTGTCGGTGGGGCGGCGGACATGCACGTGCGGGCCCTCGGCCCGACAGCCCTCCGCGCGCGAGGAGGCCAGCAGGTGCATATCGCCGCGCCCCCTGTCGAAACCCCGATCTCCACATACTCATCGGCACGGGACAGCCCGTCGGCAAAGGGCGACATCAGCCGCGACGACCTGTTAGAAGCCCTAACAGAAGTCTCTGATGGTGTGGCTGTCGGCCTGGACGCTCGTTCGACGCGACGACATCCACGAACCCTTCCTCGGACTCTCCACCTGCCTAATCACCCGCAGACACGCCCAACGCCTTTGTCAGGACCTCTTAGGACCTCTTGACCCGGTTCCGATGGCGGTCGGCGGCGGTCCCGAGTCGCCCGGAGCGAGGCGGCGCGGTTACGAACGTGACGCCAGGAGGGCAGGGTCGGATGGCCTCGATCACCTATTGGGAAGTACCGGCCGGGTGACCCGTGCCCTACGCAGCCGTGCGGACAAGTCATCCAGCACCTCTGCTTCGGAGTCGACCAAGTAGAAGTGCCCCCCGGGGAACACCTTGATGCTCGATTCACCGATCGACGTGTGCGACCACGCATACGCCTCCGAGACGGTGACGTCCGGATCACTGTCTCCGACATAGATCAAGAGCGGGCTCTTGACGGTTCGGCCAGGCTGAGGACAGTGATTCTTGATCATGCGCAGGTCCGCGCGGAGGGCCGGAAGCAGCAGCGGGCGAAGGTCCTCGTCGTCGTACGCCACCGAGTTGAGGCTTCCCAGAGACTTGGCGAAGTCGATGATCGATTCGTCGTTGTCATCAGGCAGGTCGCGCCCCCCGACGCCGGGAGCACTACGGCCGGAGACAACGACCATTGCTGGGCCCCGGCCGTGTTCTCCCTCCAGCAGCAAAGCAACTTCGAAGGCAAGGGCTGCGCCCATGCTGTGCCCGAACAGGACCAGGCCGCTGTCGAGCAGCGGGGCCAGCTCTGCGGCGATTTCGCCAGCCATCTCGTCCATGTCCTCGACGAACGGTTCCATGATCCGGTCCTCTCTGCCCGGATAGCGGATTGCCAGCAGGTCGACATCGACGGGCAGTCGATGGCGCCAGCTCCTGAAGGTGCTGGCGGAACCTCCGGCATGGGGGAAACCGACCAGGTGCTGCTTGGCTCCGGCGATCGTGCCGAACCGTCGCAGCCATACCGCGGTGTCAGTCGCATTCACGGACATTAAGGTGTGCTCCAGCAATGAGTTACATGGTGGGATCACAATCACCTTACGTTGATCGTGACGTCGAGAAGGAAGCGTGGATCACCGCAGAAATACGGGTGGTTTCATTGCATCGGCACCCACCCGCAAAAGATCGTTCGCAACCCGCTTGACATGAGCGTGATTCACTTATCGTTTCGCAGTTCCGGTCGGCTCCTCACTTCTGGATTCATCGCCTTGCAGCACATCTGCACGTTCCGGGACTGCACGCCGGCGCTGCTCGGGTCGTGTTGCCAGGTACAACGTGCCGACGACGAGAATTCCGACACTCAGATAGACCAGGTCGCGGTAGGGCAGCACGTCAATCAGCATGACGCCGACGAAGATGCCGATGCCTTGCATCCCGGTCATGATGAAGCTCGCTGCCCCTGTCACCCGGCCCAGCAGCTCGTTAGAGGTGTACAACTGAAACGCCGTCATCGAACTGACCACGACCGGTGCCAGGCACAGCCCGACGACCGCGACAGCGGCGATCACCACCGCGTCGTTCGGGACCGCGATGAAGCCGGCGGCGACCGCGCACAATCCCAGGCCGACCGCCGCCGTCCGCCCAGGTCCGGCGCGTTTGATGAACATCGGCGCGAGCAAGCCTCCGATCAGCCCGGTCAGGCTCATGACGGTGACCAAAGTGCCCACCCAGGTCGCGGGATGCCCCAGCCCGACGGTCACCACAGCGATGCCGAGCGTCTCATAGAAGCCCATCGCGAAGAAGGCGAGCGCCAAGGCGAAGGACAGGTGACGCAGCAGGGGCGCGGTCAGCAGGTACCGGAATCCGACCACGACCTGCTGGCTCCAGCTCTCCCGGCCCGCCTCCCGGACCGGCTTCGGGTCGTCGATCCGCACCACCGACCAGCACAGCACCGACACACCGAAGGTGGCCGCGTCGACAACGGCCAGGGTGTGCCCGCCCCAGGCCGCCAGGACACCCAGCCCGATCCCGGGGGTGATCAACCGAGCGCCCTGGTTCAGCGCCTGGCTGAGCCCGATGGCCGCGCTCACGAGTTCCGCGGGCATGAGCTGCTCCCGCAAGGCGACGAAGGCACCGGAAGTGAGCGCGGAGCTGATCCCGTAGAGGAACATCATCAGGTAGATCAGCCAGACCTGACCCGGGCCGTCCACCGTGACGAGGGACAAGATCAGCAGCGCGGTGGCCACCTCGGTGAACATCAGCAGCCGTCTGCGTCGGAACCGGTCGACCAGTACTCCGGTGACGGGTGAGAGCATGGTCCCCAGGGTCAGGCAGAGGATGACGACGCCGGCCTGCGCAGTCGACCCGGTCAGTTCCTTGACCCAGATGGAAGCGGCGAGCCAGAAGGCACTGTCGCCGATCATGGTCACCGTATTGCCCAGGATGCAGATACGCAGGTTACGGGTACGGAATAGTTCGCGCATGAAGTTTCAGTCCTTCGGGCGGGCCGGCTCCGGCCCTTCTGGGGTTGCGGTGCGCTGGATCACGCGATCGACCGCATCGGGGTCTGCGGCCTGATCGTCAGGACGTCGAAGCTCCGCGACAGAATCGCCTGCTGAAGACTGCGCAGACGGTGGCTGGGGGCGAGCCCGGACTGCTCGCTCAGCAAGTTGCGAATCGACGAGTAAACCCGCAACGCCTCGCTGGGGCGTCCAGCGTTGTAGAGAGCGACCATCAAGTATTCGTGGACTCGTTCGCGGGAGGGGTACTCCTCCGCCAATGTATAGAGTCCCCCTACCAGTTCGGCATGCCGTCCGAGGTTCAGGTCGAGTTCTACCGACTTCTCGTAGGAGGTCATGTACAGCTCGTCGAGTCGCCGCGCCTCCGCCGTCAGTCGTGGCGTGCAACGGATGTCGGCGCAAGATCTTCAACTTCAAGGCGCCAGGTGCGCATGGCCGATCATCACTGTCGACCAGCGACAACTGCCCCAGGATCCCGCACTTCATACATCTGCTCCCCGTATGGATGGTGCATGCGTACTTGGACGTGCCAGCCGTCCGGCCTTGGCGGGGCCGCCGTACCACCGCCAGGGCCGGACATGTGGACTCCCGGGAAGGGAAGCCCGCCTGACCGCTGCCTCCGCGCAGTCAGGCCCCCCTCAACGAAGCCGCGATGATCGGCACGATGTGCGAGATCGAGTCAGGACTCATCATCGCTCCGTGCTCGAAGGGCACGGAGTGCTTCACGATGCCGCCGTCGGTGTATGGGAGCCACTTGTCCGCCGCCGTGGTGTCACCGGTCCCGGACGGATCCGCAGCGATGTACAGCACCTGCGAGGAGAGACCGCGGGGTTTGAAGTCACCCAGGATCCGTTCGTTGTTCTCTGCGGTGTCGACCAGAGCGTTGATCCGTGCTTCGTCTCGGTCTCGCCAGTCAGGCTGGGCTCGGCGCAGGAAGTTGATCACATCCGTCCGAGTGAGCTGACTGGCGGTGGCGTCCCTGTCGGTCTCAGCGCCGATCACGTCCTCGGGCTTGTGCGCGAGGCTCTGCAACAGCATCTCGAGCGTCTCGTGCTCCACGATCGACTCATTGGCTGCGACTGTGTATTCAGCGCCCGCGTCGAGCAGCGCGAGCAGCGACACCTGTTCGCCCTGCTCCTCGAGCTGTACCGCCATCTCGTGGGCGACGTTCCCTCCGAACGACCACCCGAGCAGGCGGTAAGGCCCAGATGGCTGCACCGTGCGCAGCTGCGCCACGTAATCGGCGGCCATCTCCGCCACGCTCCCGGGCTGTCGCTCCGGCTGCAGCAAGCCCCGGCCCTGGAGACCGTAGACCGGGCAGTCCGGCCCAAGCCGGTCCGCCAAGCCCTCGTAGGCCCAAGCGAGTGAGCCCAACGGGTGCACGCAGAAGAGCGGTGCCGAGGTGCCAGTGGCCCTCAGCGGCAACAGCACCCCGTAGGAGTCCTCGGGGGCGTCCACGTCGAGCCGCTCCACCAGTCCGGCCACTGTCGGAGCATCGAACAGAGCACGGATCCCCAACTCGGCGCCCATGACCGTACGGATGCGGCTGATGAGGCGGGTGGCGAGCAGGGAGTGGCCGCCGAGTTCGAAGAAGTTGTCGTCGATGGTGACCTGCTCGACGCCGAGCGCTTCTGCGAACAGCTCACACAGCTGCTTCTCCTGCGGTGTGCGCGGGGCACGGCCGCTCGCGCTGCCGGTGAACTCGGGCGCGGGCAGGGCCCGCCGGTTCAGCTTCCCGTTCGGCGTCTGCGGCAGCGCGTCCAGCACCAACACGGCCGAGGGCACCATGTAGTCCGGCAGAGCCTTCGCCGCATGCGCCCGCAGGGCTTGCGGGTCGAGTGCTGCACCGGCGGTGGGGACGGCGTATCCGACGAGCCGCTTGTCGCCGGGCCGGTCCTCCCGCACGACCACCGCAACCTGGGCGACATCGGGGTGTGTGGCCAGGACGGACTCGATCTCGCCCAGCTCGATGCGGAAGCCCCGCACCTTGACCTGATCGTCGATGCGACCGAGGTACTCGATCTCCCCGCTCGCATTCCACCGCACCAGGTCCCCGGTGCGGTACATGCGCGAGCCGGGCGCCCCGAAGGGGTCGGCGACGAAGCGCTCCGCCGTCAGCCCCGGACGGTTGAGGTAACCCCGTGCCAGACCGTCACCAGCGATGTACAACTCACCGGCCACGCCCACCGGCACCGGGCACAGGCCCGAGTCCAGGACATACACCTGCGTGTTGGCGATCGGAGCGCCGATCGAGGACACCCCGCCGGCATCCCCGCGGATCTCGTCGGCCGTGGACCAGATCGTCGTCTCGGTCGGACCGTACAGATTCGTCACCGACGCCGTCCGGGCCATCAAAGTGCGCGCCAGTTCACCCGGCAGCGCCTCACCGCCCACCAGCGCCCGGACCCCGGCCAGCTCATCCGCGGCATCGGCCACCACCGCGTGCCACAGACTGGGCGTCGCCTGCACCACACTCACCCCGGCCGAAGAGACCAGCGACCGCAACACCAGCGGGTCACGCACCTGCTCCGACGCCGCCAGTACCACAGCAGCACCGTTCAACAACGGCAGATACAACTCCAGACCCGCGATATCGAAGGCGATCGTCGTCACCGCCAGCAACCGGTCACCCGCACCCAGATCGAACCGCTCCTGCATCGAAGACAGGAAGTTCACCAGCGCCCTGTGCTCGATGACCACACCCTTCGGCCGCCCCGTCGAACCGGACGTGAAGATCGCATACGCCGGTACGCGCGCACCCAACGGAGCAACCCGCTCGGCATCGGACAGGTCGCCCGCCGCCCGCGCGTCGAGAGCCTGCTCCACCGCCGGATCGTTCAGCAGGATCCGGGTGGTACCGGCCGGCAGCTCGACCCCGCTGTCCCCGACCGTGATCACGCCCATGGGTCCAGCGTCGTCGAGGATGCAGGCGATGCGGTCGGCGGGGTAGTCCGGGTCGATGGGCACGTACGCCGCACCGGTCTTCAGCACCGCCAGCAGCGCGATCACCAGGTCTGTCGACCGGGGCAGGGCTACCGCGACGAACCGCTCCGGGCCCGCGCCCTGCTCGACCAGCAGCCGGGCCAGACGGTTCACCCGCTCGTTCAGCTCGCGATACGACAGTTCCGTGCCGTCGCAGATGAGTGCCGTGGCATCCGGTGTCCGCACGACCTGCTGTTCGAACAGCTCGGGCAGAGCCGTGGCGGGGATGTCACGGCTGGTGTCGTTCCACTGCTTGAGTACGAGGTTCTCCCCGTTCCCGTCGAGGACGGGCAGGGTGTGTACGGGGGTGTCGGGAGCCTGGTCCAGGGCCTGGACCAGGTGGCCGGTGGCGGCGTCCATCAGGGACAGCACCAGATCCGGGTCGATCGGGTCCACACACTGGACGGTGAAGACGAAACCGTCGCCGGTGTCGTCCACCGTGACCGTCAGCGGGTAGTTGGTGCGCTCCTGAGCGAAGAGGATCTCGATGCCCTCGACTTCGACATCGGTGTCCGCAGCGCTGTGCCGGTAGTTGAACAGGGCGGTGAACAGCGGGGCTTCCGCCGACACCGCGCTCATGCGCTGGGCCAGGGCAAGCGGGGCATGCTCGTGGACCAGCAGTTCCGCCAGGTCGGTCTGCATGTGCTTGATGGCGTCGCCCAGCTTCTTGCTAGTGTCCAGGCGCACGGGCAGGGTGTTGATGAACAGGCCCGGGATCCGGTCCGCGCCGGCACCCGCCTGCATACGGCCGAAGAGCACCGTTCCGAAGACGACGTCCTCACGGCCCGAGGCCGAGGCGACCACCCGCGCGAACATCACATGCAGCACCGTCGCCGCGCTCACACCCAGGCGCCGCGCCACCTCGCGTACGGCCGTGGCGGTGGCTCCATCGAGGGGTTTACGGGCCTCAGCGATCTCGGTGCCATCACCCCGTACATCGGTGATACCGAAGGGCGCGGTGGGTTCGGTGACGTCGCCGAGCCGGCCGGCGAAGAACGCCTCGTGTTCGGCGACCGGGATGCCCAGTCTCGCCTGCGCGACGAAGTCCCGGAACGGCAACGGCACCGGCAGCTCCGCCTCCCGGCCGTCCAGGAACGCCTGGACCTCCGTGAACAGGACGTCCACCGCCGTGTGGTCCTGGATCAGATGATGCACCTGGATCAGTGCCATCGAACCGGCCGTGGTGACTCGGACCAGCGGCGCTGCGGTGATGTCCATCACCGAGTCGGACGCCGCCATCAGGCCCTGCACATCGGTGACGTGCGTCAGTTCGTGGACCGGGATCGCCACGTGCTTGTGGACCACCTGGACCGGCTCACGCAACCCCTCCCACAACACGGCCGTACGAAGGATGTCGTGCCGGTCCACCACCTTCTGAAGCACCGCGACGAACTCATCCAACCGGGCCCGGGAATCGAAACCGAGCACCATCGGCAGGACGTACGCGTCCTCACCCGACGACGCACCCATCAGATGATGGAAGAGAATGCCCTCCTGCAGCGGAGCCAGCGGATAGACATCCGCCACATTCGCGACACCGCCCGGAACACGGTCCACGACCCGGCCGATCTCCTCCTGCGACAACCCCGCCAACGGCACCATCTCCGGCGTGATCACATCAACGCCTTCGACGATCCCGTTCGCCGGAACCACCACGGACGCGCCACTGTCCACCGCTCCCAGGCCGGACGCGAGCCCCGCCACCGTCGGCGTCACGAACAATGACCGCACCGGCACCGCAAGCCCACGCTCACGCAACCGCTCCACCAACGACACCGCCAGCAGCGAATGCCCACCCAACTCAAAGAAGTTGTCATCGATGGACACCCCCTCAACGCCCAGTACCTCCGCAAACACCTCACACAGGATGCTCTCCTGCGGGGTACGCGGTGCACGGCCCTCCGAGCTCGCCGTGAACTCGGGCGCAGGCAGCGCCCGCCGGTCCAGCTTCCCGTTCGGCGACAGAGGCAGCACGTCCAGCAGCACGATCGCCGACGGGACCATGTACTCCGGTACCGCCTTCGCCACGTGGGCCCGCAGGGCTTGCGGGTCGGCGGTGGAGACGACGTACCCGACCAGCCGCTTGTCGCCACGGTCCTCTCGTACGACCACTGCGGTCTGGTCAACGTCGGGGTGCGAGGCGAGGACGGACTCGATCTCGCCCAGCTCGATGCGGAAGCCTCGCACCTTGACCTGGTCGTCGATGCGGCCCAGGTACTCGATCTCGCCGTTGGTGTTCCATCGGACGAGGTCTCCGGTGCGATACATCCGTGAACCGGGACCGCCGTACGGGTCGGCGACAAAGCGTTCCGCTGTCAGGTCAGGGCGGTTGAGGTATCCGCGCGCGAGACCGGCGCCCGCGATGTACAACTCCCCCGCGACGCCCACCGGTACGGGGCTCAAGCCGTCGTCGAGGACGTAGGTGGACACATTGTCGATCGGGCGGCCGATCGGCGGTGTGGTCGCGGTGTCAGCGTCGGTGTGCCAATAGGTGGTGTAGACGGTCGCTTCGGTCGGACCGTAGATGTTCGCGACCCTGGCCCCGGGCATCGCCGCCCGGATGTCACGTACCGTGTGCGCGGCCAGCGCCTCACCGGCCAGGGCCACCGCCCGCGGACGAGCACCGCTCAACGTGCCGGCCAGCAGATGCGAGAAGGCCGAGGGCACGCCACTGACCAGGCTCCCGGACAGTGTGTCGGGGTCGAGATCGGCCAGGGACAGCAGGTCTCGAACAATTTTGATGCTGCCGCCGGCCACCAGCGGGGCGAAGATCTCGAAGACGGAGACGTCGAAGTTCAGCGATGTGGAGGCCACGACCCGGGACAGCTCCGCGAAGCGGAAACTGCGACCGGCCCAGGCCAACAGGTTCGCCACCGACCGGTGTTCGACGACGACGCCCTTCGGGCGGCCCGTCGAACCCGAGGTGTAGATCACGTACGCCGGTGTGCGCGGGTCCAGGGACACCGGCAGATCCGCTTCGGAGTCATTGTCGAGGGCATCGAGGAGGACCCGGGCGATGCCGTCCGGCACCTCAACTCCGCTGCCCTCGATCGTGATCACGCACATCGGGGCGGCGTCTTCAAGGATGTAGGCGATCCGATCCGCCGGGTAGCCGAGGTCAATGGGTACGTACGCCGCACCCGTCTTGAGGACCGCGAGCAACGCGATGATCAGGTCCGACGAGCGGGGCAGGGCGATGGCGACGAACCGTTCCGGACCCACGCCTCGCGCGGCCAGGAGACGGGCCAGGCGGTTCGCCTGCTCGTTCACCTGGCGGTACGACAGTTCGGTGCCGTCGAAGACCAGCGCCGTCGCGTCCGGCGTCCGCGCGACTTGCTCCTCGAACAGCTCAGGCAGCGTGCCGCCGGACACCTCCCGACCGGTGTCGTTCCAATCCTGGAGTACCAGGCTCAGTTCGACGTCATCGAGGACGCGTACCCGGCTGACCGGCTGCTCCGGGTCCGCCAGGACCTGCTCCAGGAACCGCGCCAGCCAGCCCGTCATGCGCTCGATCGTGGACCGGTCGAACAGATCCGTCGCGAACTCGATGCCGCCCGTAATCCCGGCCGGTTCGCCCTCCTCGCTGAACACCTCGGCGAGATTGAACGAGAGGTCGAACTTCGCCACCTGCGTCCCGACCGGCACGACCTCTACGTCCAGACCCGACATCACCAGATCCGACACCGGCGCGTTCTGGAACGCCAACGCCACCTGGAACAACGGATGCCGGCCCATCGAGCGAACCGGATTCAACACCTCCACCAACCGCTCGAACGGCACATCCTGCGCGCCGAAAGCCCTGAGATCAGTCTCCCGAACCCGCTCCACCAACTCCGCGAACGACGGATCACCCGACACATCCGCCCGCAACACCAACGTGTTCACGAAGAACCCGACCAGATCATCCAGCGCCTCATCCAGACGACCCGCCACCGGAGAACCAACCGGAATGTCCGTGCCCGCTCCCAGTCGGGACAGCAGACCCGACACCGCAGCCTGAACCACCATGAACACACTCGCCCCACGCTCACGCGCAAGACCCACCACGTTCCGGTGCACCGCCGCATCGAACTCAAACTCGACGACATCACCCTGATGCGAAGCCACCAACGGACGCGACCGATCGTACGGCAGCGCCAACTCCTCAGGGACCGCGGCGAGCTCACCCCGCCAAAACTCCACCTGCTCCGCGCCCGTACTCTCCGGGTCGTCCTCATCACCCAGCAACTCCCGCTGCCACAAGGTGTAGTCCGCGTACTGCACCGGCAACGGCTCCCACTGCGGACCCGCGCCCGCACACCGCGCCCCGTACGCCGACGCCAGATCCCGCGCCAACGGACCCAACGACCACCCATCACCCGCGATGTGATGCACCACCGCGACCAACACCCACTCACCCACGGCCACGCGGAAGGCCCAGGCCCGCACCGGAATCTCCGACTCCAGATCAAACGCATACGCCGAGACGCCCGCGACGTCAGCCCAGACTCCCCCACGATCGCTCTCCCGCACCACCAACGCCGGCGCAGCCTCCTCCACACTCAGCACCCGCTGGAACGGCTGACCATCCACCTCCACGAACACCGTCCGCAGACTCTCATGCCGACCAACCACGTCGCTGAACGCCGCATCCAACGCGTCAACATCCACCTCACCCCGCAACCCCACGACCAACGGGATGTTGTACGTCGCGCTCGGCCCCTCCAACCGGCTCAAAAACCACAACCGCCGCTGAGAGAACGACACCGGCACCCACTCCGGACGCTCCACCGCCCGCAACACCACACGCCCCGCACCAGCACCAGCAAGCCGCTCCACCAACCCCACCACCGACGGAGCCTCGAACAACACACGAATACCCAACTCCACACCCAACACCGACCGGACACGACTCACCAAACGAGTCGCCAGCAGCGAATGCCCACCCAACTCAAAGAAGTTGTCATCGATGGACACCCCCTCAACGCCCAGGACCTCCGCAAACACCTGACACAGGACCTCTTCCTGCGGCGTGCGCGGAGCACGACCCATGCCATCGGCGACAAACTCGGGCGCGGGCAAAGCCCGCCGGTCCAACTTCCCGTTCGCCGTCAACGGCAAGGCATCCAGCACCATCACGGCCGAGGGCACCATGTACTCCGGCACCGCCTTCGCCGCATGCGCCCGCAGGGCTTGCGGGTCGAGTGCTGCACCGGCGGTGGGGACGGCGTACCCGACGAGCCGCTTGTCACCGGGCCGGTCCTCCCGCACGACCACCGCAACCTGCGCGACATCGGGGTGTGTGGCCAGGACGGACTCGACCTCGCCCAACTCGATGCGGAAACCCCGCACCTTGACCTGATCGTCGATGCGACCGAGATACTCGATCTCCCCGCTCGCATTCCACCGCACCAGGTCCCCGGTGCGATACATCCGCGAGCCCGGAGTCCCGAAGGGATCGGCAACGAAGCGCTCCGCCGTCAGACCCGGACGGTTCAGATACCCCCGCGCCAGACCAGCACCCGCGACATACAACTCCCCGACCACACCCACCGGAACCGGCGACAGACCACCATCGAGGACATACACCCGGGTGTTCCACGAAGGCCGACCGATCGGCACCGGACCCGCCAGAGCCGGCTGACCGGGCACGAGCTGGTAGGCGACGCATCCCACCGTCGCCTCGGTCGGGCCGTACTCATTGACCACAGTGGCCGTCGGATGGGCCCGCCGCCACCGCTCCAACTGCTCACCCGTCAACTGCTCCCCACCCACCACCAGATCACCCGACGGCGAAAACACACCCGGCAACGCCTCCAGCAACGCGACATGGCTCGGCGTGACCTTCGCGAAGCTCAACGGCACAGCCGCCAAAACCTCTTCGACCGCCGGATCCTCCTCCAGATCGGCCACCACCACACAGCCGCCACTGACCAGCGGCGCGAACAACACCGTCACCGTCAGATCGAACGACACCGGCGAATGCAGCAACGCGCTCCCACGCACCCCGGGATACATCTCCACCGCCCAGGACACGTAGTCGACCACCGACCGATGCTCAACCACCACACCCTTCGGCCGACCCGTCGAACCCGACGTATAGATCACATACGCCGGCGTGCCCGGATCCAGGGACACCGGCAGCTCCGCCTCAGAGTATTCGTCGAGGAGAACTCGGGCGGTGCCGTCGGGGACCTCAATTCCGCCGTCGCCGACAGTGACCACGCACATGGGAGCTGCGTCTTCGAGGATGTACGCGATGCGGTCGGCCGGATAGTCCGGGTCGACAGGCACGTACGCCGCACCCGTCTTCAGGACTGCCAACAGCGCGACGACCAGATCTGCCGACCGAGGGAGGGCCACGGCGACGAACCGCTCCGGACCCGCACCCCGCTCGGCCAGGACGCGCGCCAAACGACTCGCCCGTTCGCTCAGCTCGCGGTACGACACCTCGACGCCGTCGAAGACCAGCGCCGTGGCGTCCGGCGTCCGCGCCACCTGCTCCTCGAACAGCTCAGGCAGCGTGCCGCCGGACACCTCCCGACCGGTGTCGTTGCGGAGGAGTTGGTCAAGGTGAGCGTCGTCGAGGACGGGCAGGGTGTTTACCGGAGTGTCGTCCAGGGCCTGGATCAGGTGGCCGGTGGTCGTGTCCATCAGGGACAGCACCAGATCCGGGTCGATCGCGTCCACACACTGGACGGTGAAGACGAAACCGTCGCCGGTGTCGTCCACCGACACCGTCAGCGGATAGTTGGTGCGCTCCTGAGCGAAGAGGATCTCGATGCCCTCGACTTCGACATCGGTGTCCGCAGCGCTGTGCCGGTAGTTGAACAGGGCGGTGAACAGCGGGGCTTCCGCCGACACCGCGCTCATGCGCTGGGCCAGGGCAAGCGGGGCATGCTCGTGGACCAGCAGTTCCGCCAGGTCGGTCTGCATGTGCTTGATGGCGTCGCCCAGCTTCTTGCTAGTGTCCAGGCGCACGGGCAGGGTGTTGATGAACAGGCCCGGGATCCGGTCCGCGCCGGCACCCGCCTGCATACGGCCGAAGAGCACCGTTCCGAAGACGACGTCCTCACGGCCCGAGGCCGAAGCGACCACCCGCGCGAACATCACATGCAGAACCGTCGCCGCGCTCACACCCAGGCGCCGCGCCACCTCGCGCACGGCCGTGGCGGTGGGCCCATCAAGCCTCGCAACGGACTCGGACACCCCGGTGCCGTCACCACGGACGTCCATGACGCCGAAAGGCGCGGTGGGTTCGGTGACGTCGCCTAGCTGGCCGGCGAAGAACGCCTCGTGCTCGGACGCAGGGATGCCCAACCTCGCCTGGGCGACGAATTCCCGGAACGGCAGCGGCGGCGGCAGCTCCGCCTCCCGACCCTTCAGGAACGCCTGGACCTCCGTGAACAGGACGTCCACCGCCGTGTGGTCCTGGATCAGATGATGCACCTGGATCAGTGCCATCGAAGCGGCCGTGGTGACTCTGACCAGCGGTGCTGCGGTGATGTCCATCAACGAGTCGGACGCCGCCATCAGGCCCTGCACATCGGTGACGTGCGTCAGTTCGTGGACCGGGATCTCCACGTGCTTATGGACCACCTGGACCGGCTCACGCAACCCCTCCCACAGCACGGCCGTACGGAGAATGTCGTGCCGGTCCACCACCTTCTGGAGCACCGCGACGAACTCATCCAGCCGGGCCCGGGAATCGAAACCGAGCACCATCGGCAGGACGTACGCGTCCTCGCCCTTCGAGGCACCCATCAGATGGTGGAAGAGGATGCCCTCCTGCAGCGGAGCCAGCGGGTAGACATCCGCCACATTGGCCACGCCGCCCGGAACTTGGGCTACGGCCCTGTCGATCTCCTCCTGCGACAACCCCGCCAACGGCACCATCTCCGGCGTGATGACTTCGACGCCGTCGACGATCCCGTTCGGAGGGATCAACAGACTCTTGTCCGCGGTCTCCAGGCCGGACGCGAGTCCCGCCACCGTCGGCGTCACGAACAATGACCGCACCGGCACCGCAAGCCCACGCTCACGCAACCGCTCCACCAACGACACCGCCAGCAGCGAATGCCCACCCAACTCAAAGAAGTTGTCATCGATGGACACCCCATCAACGCCCAGTACCTGCACGAACACCTCACACAGGATGCTCTCCTGCGGGGTACGCGGTGCACGACCTTCCGTGCTCACGGTGAACTCCGGAGCCGGCAACGCCCGCCGGTCCAACTTCCCGTTCGCCGTCAACGGCAAGGCCTCGATGGCGACGATCGCCGACGGGACCATGTAGTCCGGCACCGCATCGGACACGTGGGCCCGCAAGGCTTGCAGATCGGCGGTGGAGACAACGTACCCGACCAGCCGCTTGTCACCGGGCCGGTCCTCCCGCACGACCACCGCAACCTGCGCGACATCGGGGTGCGAGGCGAGGACCGACTCGATCTCGCCCAACTCGATACGGAAGCCTCTGATCTTGACCTGGTCGTCGATGCGGCCCAGATACTCCAGCTCCCCAGGCCCGTTCCACCGGACCAAATCTCCGGTGCGATACATCCGCGAGCCCGCAGCACCGAAGGGATCGGCCACGAAGCGCTCCGCCGTCAGCCCCGGACGGTTCAGATACCCCCGCGCCACACCAGCACCCGCGACATACAACTCACCCGCGACGCCGAGCGGAACCGGGCACAGCCCCGCATCCAGGACATACATCCGCAGATCAGGAATGCCTTCACCGATCCTGCTACCGCCACCCGCCAGGCACATGTCCTGGTCCAACGGCAGGTAGGTGACATGCACCGTGGTCTCGGTGATCCCGTACATGTTCACCAACGTCGGACCACCCGAACCACGCCGCTCATACCACGACGCCAACCGGCCCAGATCCAACGCCTCACCGCCGAACACCACATACCGCAGAGCAAGCCGATCACCCGTCGCCGAATCATCCCGGTCGGCTTGCATCAACTGATAGAACGCAGACGGCGTCTGATTCAGCACCGTCACACCCTCGCGGGCCAGCAGATCGAGGAACTCTCCCGCCGAGCGGCTCACCTCGAACGGCACCACCACCAGGCGACCACCGTGCAACAGCGGCCCCCACAACTCCCACACCGAGAAGTCGAACGCATACGAGTGGAACAGCGTCCACACGTCATCGGATCCGAACCCGAACCACTCGTCGGTCGCGGAGAACAACCGCACCACATTCGCCTGCGGGACCACCACACCCTTCGGCCGACCCGTCGACCCCGACGTATAGATCACATACGCAGGCGTGTCCGAGGTCAGAGACGCCGTCCGCTCCACATCCGACAAGTCAGCTGCCGAATAAGCGTCAAGGATCGGCGTGTTCACCAAGATCTGCGGAGTGTCTCCGGGCAGAACGCCTTCCGCCCCGAGACCCGTGATCACACACATCGGGGCGGCGTCTTCGAGAATGTACGCGATACGGTCGGCCGGGTAGTCGGGGTCGATGGGCACGTACGCCGCACCCGACTTCACCACCGCCAACAACGCGACCACCAGGTCGAGGGAGCGCGCCAGGGCTACCGCGACAAACCGCTCCGGCCCCGCACCCCGCTCAACCAGCAACCGAGCCAGACGATTCGCCCGCTCGTTCAACTCGCGGTACGACAGCTCGTCGCCATCGAAGACCAACGCCGTAGCATCCGGCGTCCGCGCCACCTGCTCCTCAAACAACTCGGCCAGCGTGCCACCCGGCACCTCAGCGACAGTGTCGTCCCAGCCTTGGAGCACCTGCCCCATTTCGGCGTCGTCCAGGATGCGTGCCCGGCCGACCGGCTGCTCCGGGTTCGCCAGGACCTGCTCCAGGAACCGCGCCAGCCAGCCCGCCATCCGCTCGATCGTGGACCGGTCGAACAGATCCGTGGCGAACTCGATGCCGCCCCGGATGCCCGCCGGCTCGCCCTCCTCGCTGAACACCTCGGCGAGATTGAACGAGAGGTCGAACTTCGCCACCTGCGTCCCGACCGGCGCGACCTCTACGTCCAGGCCCGGCATCACCAGATCCGACACCGGCGCGTTCTGGAACGCCAACGCCACCTGGAACAACGGATGCCGGCCCATCGAGCGAACCGGATTCAACACCTCCACCAACCGCTCGAACGGCACATCCTGCGCGCCGAAAGCCCTGAGATCAGTCTCCCGGACTCTTGCGACCAGCTCCGCGAACGACGGATCACCCGACACATCCGCCCGCAACACCAACGTGTTCACGAAGAACCCGACCAGATCATCCAGCGCCTCATCCAGACGACCCGCCACCGGAGAACCGATCGGAATGTCCGTGCCCGCCCCCAGCCGCGACAGCAGACCCGACACCGCAGCCTGAACCACCATGAACACACTCGCCCCACGCTCACGCGCAAGACTCACCACGTTCCGGTGCACCGCCGCATCGAACTCAAACTCGACGACATCACCCTGATGCGAAGCCACCAACGGACGCGACCGGTCGTACGGCAGCGCCAACTCCTCAGGGACCGCGGCGAGCTCACCCCGCCAAAACTCCACCTGCTCCGCGCCCGTACTCTGCGGGTCGTCCTCATCACCCAGCAACTCCCGCTGCCACAAGGTGTAATCCGCGTACTGCACCGGCAACGGCTCCCACTGCGGAACCGCACCCGCACACCGCGCCCCGTACGCCGACGCAAGGTCTCGCGCCAACGGCCCCAACGACCAAGCATCACCTGCGATGTGGTGCACCACCGCGACCAACACCCACTCGTCCACGGCCACTTGGAGAACCGAGGCCCGCACCGGAATCTCGGACTCGAGATCGAACGCATACGCCGAGGCATCCGTGACATCGGTGGTCAGGCGCTCCCGAGAACTCTCCCGCACCACCAGTGCCGGGGCGGCCTCCTCCACCGGCAGGATTCGCTGGTAGGGCTGACCGTCCACTTCACAGAAGACCGTCCGCAGGCTCTCGTGCCGGTCCACCACATCCGTCAACGCCAGTTCCAGCGCCTTCGAATCCAGCTCACCGCGCAGCCGTACCACCAGCGGAATGTTGTACGTCGCGCTCGGCCCGTCCAAGCGGCTCAGGAACCACAACCGCCGCTGGGCGAACGACACCGGAATCATGAGCGCTCCTCGTACTTAGACCTGTCCATGCGGCGCAGTGCCGGACGTGCTTTCTTCACACTGCCGAGCTGATCGACAACTCCGGCGACCGTGGGGTTCTCGAATAGGGGTTTGATGTCGAGCTCCAGCCCCATGGCCGTACGGATGCGGCTGATGAGGCGGGTGGCGAGTAGGGAGTGGCCGCCGAGTTCGAAGAAGTTATCGTCGATGGTGACCTGCTCGACGCCGAGCGCTTCTGCGAACAGCTCACACAACTGCTTCTCCTGCGGTGTGCGCGGGGAACGGCCGGTAGTGCTGCTGGTGAACTCGGGAGCGGGCAGGGCCCGCCGGTTGAGCTTCCCGTTCGGTGTCAGTGGCAGCACGTCCAGGACCACGACCGCGGAGGGGACCATGTAGCCCGGCACCATTTTCGCCGTATGCGCCCGCAGGGCTCGCGGGTCGAGTATCGCCTCGGCAGTGGGGACGGCGTATCCGACGAGCCGCTTGTCACCGGGGTGGTCCTCCCGCACGACAACCGCGGCCTGGGCGATGTCGGGGTGGGCGGCCAGGACGGATTCGATCTCGCCCAACTCGATCCGGAAGCCCCGCACCTTGACCTGGTCGTCGATACGGCCCAGGTACTCGATCTTCCCGTTGGTGTTCCATCGCACCAGGTCTCCCGTGCGGTACATGCGTGAGCCGGGGGCGCCGAAGGGGTCGGCCACGAAGCGCTCCGCCGTCAGACCCGGACGGTTCAGATACCCCCGCGCCAGACCCGCACCGGCGATGTACAGCTCACCGGCCACGCCCACAGGTGCCGGGCTCAGGCCCGAGTCCAGGACATACACCTGGGTGTTGGCGATTGGAGCGCCGATCGAGGACACCCCGCCGGCGTCCCCGCGGACTTCATCGACCGTGGACCAGATCGTGGTCTCGGTCGGACCGTAAAGGTTCGTCACCGATGCCGTTCTGGCCACCAAGGTGCGCGCCAGTTCACCCGGCAGCGCCTCACCGCCGACCAGCACCCGCACGCCGGCCAACTCCTCGCCGGCATCGGCCACCACCGCGTGCCACAGGCTCGGCGTCGCCTGCATCACGCTCACCCCCGCAGAGGAGATCAAAGAGCGCAGGGCAAGGGGATCGCGTACGTCCTGCGTAGAAGCCAGCACCACAGCAGCGCCGTTCAGCAGCGGGACGTACAGCTCCAGACCCGTGATGTCGAACGCGACCGTGGTCACCGCCAGCAGCCGGTCACCTGCACCCAGGCCGAAGCGCTCCTGCATCGAAGACAGGAAGTTCACCAGCGCCCTGTGCTCGATGACCACACCCTTCGGCCGGCCCGTCGACCCCGACGTGAAGATCGCATACGCCGGTGTGCCCGGGTCCACCGCCTTGGAGAGGTCGGCTCCGGAGTGTCCAGCGAGGGTAGGGGTGTTCACCAGGATCTGCGGAGTGTCTCCGGGCAGAACGTCTTCCGCCCCGAGACCGGTGATCACACACATCGGGGCGGCGTCTTCGAGGATGTAGGCGATACGGTCGGCCGGGTAGTCGGGGTCGATGGGCACGTACGCCGCACCCGACTTCACCACCGCCAACAACGCGACCACCAGGTCGAGGGAGCGCGCCAGGGCTACCGCGACAAACCGCTCCGGCCCCGCACCCCGCTCAACCAGCAACCGAGCCAGACGATTCGCCCGCTCGTTCAACTCGCGGTACGACAGCTCCTCGCCATCGAAGACCAACGCCGTAGCATCCGGCGTCCGCACCACCTGCTCCTCGAACAACTCGGCCAGCGTGCCACCCGGCACCTCAGCGACGGTGTCGTTCCACTGGCTGAGCACGAGGTTCTGCTCGGTGTCGTTGAGGACGGGCAGGGTGTGTACGGGGGTGTCGGGAGCCTGCTCCAGGGCCTGGACCAAGCGGCCGGTAGCAGTATCCATCAGGGACAGCACCAGATCCGGGTCGATCGGGTCGACGCACTGGACGGTGAAGACGAACCCGTCACCGGTGTCGTCCACCGACACCGTCAACGGATAGTTCGTCCGCTCCTGAGCGAAGAGGACTTCAATCCCCTCCACTTCCATATCGGCGTCCGCCGCACCCACACTGTGCCGGTAATTGAACAGTGCGGTGAACAGCGGCGCCTCGGCAGCTACACCGCTCATCCGCTGTGCCAACGCCAGCGGAGCGTGCTCGTGCACCAGCAACTCGGCCAGATCGGCCTGCATCGACCGGATCGCGTCCAGTGCAACGCTACGGCCGGTATCGAGACGCACGGGCAGGGTGTTGATGAACAACCCGGGAACCCGGTCCGCACCGGCACCCGCCTGCATCCGCCCGAACAACACCGTTCCGAAGACAACGTCCTCACGGCCCGAGGCCGACGCGACCACCCGCGCGAACATCACATGCAGCACCGTCGCCGCGCTCACACCCAGACGCCGCGCCACCTCACGCACAGCCGTGGCAGTGGCCGCGTCGAGGGATTTGCGGGCCTCGGTAACCTCGGTGCCGTCGCCACGTACATCGGTGATACCGAAGGGGGCGGTCGGCTCACTCACATCACCCAGCAAACGCCCGAAGAACGCCTCGTGCTCGGCGACCGGGACGCCCAACCTCGCCTGCGCGACGAAGTTCCGGAACGGCAGCGGCACCGGCAGCTCCGCCTCCCGACCCTCCAAAAACGCCTGGACCTCCGCGAACAGCACATCCACCGCCGTGTGGTCCTGGACCAGATGATGCACCTGGAGCAACACCACCCACCGCAGCGAACCGGGGACCCCAGCCGTCGCCACCTGCACCAACGGCGCCACGGTGACATCCATCACCGACCCGCACGCCGCCAACAGACCGCCCACCACGTCACCGTCATGCCCCAGCACGACCTCACGGACCGGGATCCGCGCATGCCGGGCCACCACCTGCACCGGCTCACGCAACCCCTCCCACAACACGGCCGTACGGAGAATGTCGTGCCGGTCCACCACCTTCTGAAGCACCGCGACGAACTCATCCAACCGGGCCCGTGAATCAAAACCGAGCACCATCGGCAGGACATACGCGTCCTCACCCGACGACGCACCCATCAGATGATGGAAGAGAATGCCCTCCTGCAGCGGAGCCAGCGGATAGACATCCGCCACATTCGCGACACCCCCCGGAACTTGGGCTACGACCCTGTCGATCTCCTCCTGCGACAACCCCGCCAACGGCACCATCTCCGGCGTGATCACCTCAACACCCTCAACGATTCCATTCGCCGGAACCACCACGGACGCACCACTGTCCACCGCTCCCAGGCCGGACGCGAGCCCCGCCACCGTCGGCGTCACGAACAATGACCGCACCGGCACCGCAAGCCCACGCTCACGCAACCGCTCCACCAACGACACCGCCAGCAGCGAATGCCCACCCAACTCAAAGAAGTTGTCATCGATGGACACCCCCTCAACGCCCAGGACCTGCACGAACACCTCACACAGGATGCTCTCCTGCGGGGTACGCGGTGCACGACCTTCCGTGCTCACGGTGAACTCCGGAGCCGGCAACGCCCGCCGGTCCAACTTCCCGTTCGCCGTCAACGGCAAGGCGTCGATGGCGACGATCGCCGACGGGACCATGTAGTCCGGCACCGCTTCGGACACGTGGGCCCGCAGGGCTTGCGGATCGGCGGTGGAGACAACGTACCCGACCAGCCGCTTGTCACCGGGCCGGTCCTCCCGCACGACCACCGCAACCTGCGCGACATCGGGGTGCGAGGCGAGGACCGACTCGATCTCGCCCAACTCGATACGGAAGCCTCTGATCTTGACCTGGTCGTCGATGCGGCCCAGATACTCCAGCTCCCCAGACGCGTTCCACCGGACCAAATCTCCGGTGCGATACATCCGCGAGCCCGCAGCACCGAAGGGATCGGCCACGAAGCGCTCCGCCGTCAGCCCCGGACGGTTCAGATACCCCCGCGCCACCCCAGCACCCGCGACATACAACTCACCCGCGACGCCGAGCGGAACCGGGCACAGCCCCGCATCCAGGACATACATCCGCAGATCAGGAATGCCTTCACCGATCCTGCTACCGCCACCCGCCAGGCACATGTCCTGGTCCAACGGCAGGTAGGTGACATGCACCGTGGTCTCGGTGATCCCGTACATGTTCACCAACGTCGGACCACCCGAACCACGCCGCTCATACCACGACGCCAACCGGCCCAGATCCAACGCCTCACCGCCGAACACCACATACCTCAGAGCAAGCCGATCACCCGTCGCCGAATCATCCCGGTCGGCTTGCATCAACTGATAGAACGCAGACGGCGTCTGATTCAGCACCGTCACACCCTCGCGGGCCAGCAGATCGAGGAACTCTCCCGCCGAGCGGCTCACCTCGAACGGCACCACCACCAGGCGACCACCGTGCAACAGCGGCCCCCACAACTCCCACACCGAGAAGTCGAACGCATACGAGTGGAACAGCGTCCACACGTCATCGGATCCGAACCCGAACCACTCGTCGGTCGCGGAGAACAACCGCACCACATTCGCCTGCGGGACCACCACACCCTTCGGCCGACCCGTCGACCCCGACGTATAGATCACATACGCAGGCGTGTCCGGAGTCAGAGACGCCGTCCGCTCCACATCCGACAAGTCAGCTGCCGAATAAGCGTCAAGGATCGGCGTGTTCACCAGGATCTGCGGAGTGTCTCCGGGCAGAACGTCTTCCGCCCCGAGACCGGTGATCACACACATCGGGGCGGCGTCTTCGAGGATGTAGGCGATACGGTCGGCCGGGTAGTCGGGGTCGATGGGCACGTACGCCGCACCCGACTTCACCACCGCCAACAACGCGACCACCAGGTCGAGGGAGCGCGCCAGGGCTACCGCGACAAACCGCTCCGGCCCCGCACCCCGCTCAACCAGCAACCGAGCCAGACGATTCGCCCGCTCGTTCAACTCGCGGTACGACAGCTCCTCGCCATCGAAGACCAACGCCGTAGCATCCGGCGTCCGCACCACCTGCTCCTCGAACAACTCGGCCAGCGTGCCACCCGGCACCTCAGCGACGGTGTCGTTCCACTGGCTGAGCACGAGGTTCTGCTCGGTGTCGTTGAGGACGGGCAGGGTGTGTACGGGGGTGTCGGGAGCCTGCTCCAGGGCCTGGACCAAGCGGCCGGTAGCAGTATCCATCAGGGACAGCACCAGATCCGGGTCGATCGGGTCGACGCACTGGACGGTGAAGACGAACCCGTCACCGGTGTCGTCCACCGACACCGTCAACGGATAGTTCGTCCGCTCCTGAGCGAAGAGGACTTCAATCCCCTCCACTTCCATATCGGCGTCCGCCGCACCCACACTGTGCCGGTAATTGAACAGTGCGGTGAACAGCGGCGCCTCGGCAGCTACACCGCTCATCCGCTGTGCCAACGCCAGCGGAGCGTGCTCGTGCACCAGCAACTCGGCCAGATCGGCCTGCATCGACCGGATCGCGTCCAGTGCAACGCTACGGCCGGTATCGAGACGCACGGGCAGGGTGTTGATGAACAACCCGGGAACCCGGTCCGCACCGGCACCCGCCTGCATCCGCCCGAACAACACCGTTCCGAAGACAACGTCCTCACGGCCCGAGGCCGACGCGACCACCCGCGCGAACATCACATGCAGCACCGTCGCCGCGCTCACACCCAGACGCCGCGCCACCTCACGCACAGCCGTGGCAGTGGCCGCGTCGAGGGATTTGCGGGCCTCGGTAACCTCGGTGCCGTCGCCACGTACATCCGTGATACCGAAGGGGGCGGTCGGCTCACTCACATCACCCAGCAAACGCCCGAAGAACGCCTCGTGCTCGGCGACCGGGACGCCCAACCTCGCCTGCGCGACGAAGTTCCGGAACGGCAGCGGCACCGGCAGCTCCGCCTCCCGACCCTCCAAAAACGCCTGGACCTCCGCGAACAGCACATCCACCGCCGTGTGGTCCTGGACCAGATGATGCACCTGGAGCAACACCACCCACCGCAGCGAACCGGGGACCCCAGCCGTCGCCACCTGCACCAACGGCGCCACGGTGACATCCATCACCGAACCGCACGCCGCCAACAGACCGCCCACCACGTCACCGTCATGCCCCAGCACGACCTCACGGACCGGGATCCGCGCATGCCGGGCCACCACCTGCACCGGCTCACGCAACCCCTCCCACAACACCGCCGTACGAAGGATGTCGTGCCGGTCCACCACCTTCTGAAGCACCGCGACGAACTCATCCAACCGGGCCCGGGAATCAAAACCGAGCACCATCGGCAGGACGTACGCGTCCTCACCCGACGACGCACCCATCAGATGATGGAAAAGAATGCCCTCCTGCAGCGGAGCCAGCGGATAGACATCCGCCACATTCGCGACACCCCCCGGAACTTGGGCTACGACCCTGTCGATCTCCTCCTGCGACAACCCCGCCAACGGCACCATCTCCGGCGTGATGACTTCGACGCCGTCGACGATCCCGTTCGGGGGGATCAACAGATTCTTGTCCGCGGTCTCCAGGCCAGACGCGAGCCCCGCCACCGTCGGCGTCACGAACAATGACCGCACCGGCACCGCAAGCCCACGCTCACGCAACCGCTCCACCAACGACACCGCCAGCAGCGAATGCCCACCCAACTCAAAGAAGTTGTCATCGATGGACACCCGCTCAACGCCCAGGACCTCCGCAAACACCTGACACAGGACCTCTTCCTGCGGCGTGCGCGGAGCACGACCCATGCCGTCGGCGGCAAACTCGGGCGCGGGCAAAGCCCGCCGGTCCAACTTCCCGTTCGCCGTCAACGGCAGCGCATCCAGCACCATCACGGCCGAGGGCACCATATAGTCCGGCACCGCCTTCGCCGCATGCCCACGCAACGCCTGCGGGTCAACTACCGCACCGGCCGCGGGGACCACGTATCCGACCAGCCGCTTGTCACCGGGCCGGTCCTCCCGCACGACCACCGCAACCTGCGCGACATCGGGGTGTGTGGCCAGGACGGACTCGACCTCGCCCAACTCGATGCGGAAACCCCGCACCTTGACCTGATCGTCGATGCGACCGAGATAATCGATTTCCCCGCTCGCATTCCACCGCACCAGGTCCCCGGTGCGATACATCCGCGAGCCCGGAGTCCCGAAGGGATCGGCAACGAAGCGCTCCGCCGTCAACCCCGGACGGTTGAGGTAACCCCGTGCCAGACCAGCACCCGCGACATACAACTCCCCGACCACACCCACCGGAACCGGCGACAGACCACCATCGAGGACATACACCCGGGTGTTCCACGAAGGCCGGCCGATCGGCACCGGACCCGCCAGAGCCGGCTGACCGGGCACGAGCTGGTAGGCGACGCATCCCACCGTCGCCTCGGTCGGGCCGTACTCATTGACCACAGTGGCCGTCGGATGGGCCCGCCGCCACCGCTCCAACTGCTCACCCGTCAACTGCTCACCACCCACCACCAGATCACCCGACGGCGAAAACACACCCGGCAACGCCTCCAGCAACGCGACATGGCTCGGCGTGACCTTCGCGAAGCTCAACGGCACAGCCGCCAAAACCTCTTCGACCGCCGGATCCTCCTCCAGATCGGCCACCACCACACAGCCGCCACTGACCAGCGGCGCGAACAACACCGTCACCGTCAGATCGAACGACACCGGCGAATGCAGCAACGCGCTCCCACGCACCCCGGGATACATCTCCACCGCCCAGGACACGTAGTCGACCACCGACCGATGCTCAACCACCACACCCTTCGGCCGACCCGTCGAACCCGACGTATAGATCACATACGCCGGCGTGCCCGGATCCAGGGACACCGGCAGCTCCGCCTCAGAGTATTCGTCGAGGAGAACTCGGGCGGTGCCGTCGGGGACCTCAACTCCGCCGTCGCCGACAGTGACCACGCACATGGGAGCGGCATCTTCGAGGATGTACGCGATGCGGTCGGCCGGATAGTCCGGGTCGACAGGCACGTACGCCGCACCCGTCTTCAGGACTGCCAACAGCGCGACGACCAGATCTGCCGACCGAGGGAGGGCCACGGCGACGAACCGCTCCGGACCCGCACCCCGCTCAGCCAGGACGCGCGCCAAACGACTCGCCCGTTCGCTCAGCTCGCGGTACGACACCTCGACGCCGTCGAAGACCACCGCCGTCGCGTCCGGCGTCCGCACCACCTGCTCCTCGAACAGCTCAGGCAGCGTGCCGCCGGACACCTCCCGACCGGTGTCGTTCCAATCCTGGAGTACCAGGCTCAGTTCGACGTCATCGAGGACGCGTACCCGGCTGACCGGCTGCTCCGGGTCCGCCAGGACCTGCTCCAGGAACCGCGCCAGCCAGCCCGCCATCCGCTCGATCGTGGACCGGTCGAACAGATCCGTCGCGAACTCGATGCCGCCCGTAATCCCGGCCGGTTCGCCCTCCTCGCTGAACACCTCGGCGAGATTGAACGAGAGGTCGAACTTCGCCACCTGCGTCCCGACCGGCGCGACCTCTACGTCCAGGCCCGACATCACCAGATCCGACACCGGCGCGTTCTGGAACGCCAACTCCACCTGGAACAACGGATGTCGGCCCATCGAACGAACCGGATTCAACACCTCCACCAACCGCTCGAACGGCACATCCTGCGCGCCGAAAGCCCTGAGATCAGTCTCCCGAACCCGCTCCACCAACTCCGCGAACGACGGATCACCCGACACATCCGCCCGCAACACCAACGTGTTCACGAAGAACCCGACCAGATCATCCAGCGCCTCATCCAGACGACCCGCCACCGGAGAACCAACCGGAATGTCCGTGCCCGCTCCCAGTCGGGACAGCAGACCCGACACCGCGGCCTGAACCACCATGAACACACTCGCCCCACGCTCACGCGCAAGACCCACCACACGACGGTGCAGCCCCGCCCCGAGCGCCACCTCGACAACATCACCCTGATGCGAGGCCACCATCGGACGCGGACGATCAAAGGGCAGAGACAGCTCCTCGGGAACGCCAGCGAGTTCACTCCGCCAGAACTCCACCTGTTCCGCATCACCCTCATCACCCAGCAACTCCCGCTGCCACAAGGTGTAATCCGCGTACTGCACCGGCAACGGCTCCCACTCCGGAACCGCACCCGCACACCGCGCCCCGTACGCCGACGCCAGATCCCGCGCCAACGGCCCCAACGACCACCCATCACCCGCGATGTGATGCACCACCGCGACCAACACCCACTCACCCACGGCCACGCGGAAGGCCCAGGCCCGCACCGGGATCTCCGACTCCAGATCAAACGCATACGCCGAGACGCCCGCGACGTCAGCCCAGACTCCCCCACGATCGCTCTCCCGCACCACCAACGCCGGCGCAGCCTCCTCCACGCTCAGCACCCGCTGGAACGGCTGACCATCCACCTCCACGAACACCGTCCGCAGACTCTCATGCCGACCAACCACGTCGCTGAACGCCGCATCCAACGCGTCAACATCCACCTCACCCCGCAACCCCACGACCAACGGGATGTTGTACGTCGCGCTCGGCCCCTCCAACCGGCTCAAAAACCACAACCGCCGCTGAGCGAACGACACCGGCACCCACTCCGGACGCTCCACCGCCCGCAACACCGCACGCCCCGCACCAGCACCAGCAAGCCGCTCCGCCAACCCCACCACCGACGGAGCCTCGAACAACACACGAATGCCCAACTCGACACCCAACACCGCCCGGACACGACTCACCAAACGAGTCGCCAGCAGCGAATGCCCACCCAACTCAAAGAAGTTGTCATCGATGGACACCCGCTCAACGCCCAGGACCTCCGCAAACACCTGACACAGGACCTCTTCCTGCGGCGTGCGCGGAGCACGACCCATGCCGTCGGCGGCAAACTCGGGCGCGGGCAAAGCCCGCCGGTCCAACTTCCCGTTCGCCGTCAACGGCAGCGCATCGAGGTTGAGGATCGCTGAGGGAACCATGTACTCGGGGACCGCAGCGGCCACATGGGCACGCAGAACCTGCGGGTCGAGCACCACGCCGTCGGCCAGGACGACGTACCCTACAAGGCGCTCATCGCGGACGATGACGGTGGCCTGGGTGACGTCGGGGTGTGTGGCGAGGACGGTTTCGATCTCGCCGAGTTCGATGCGGAAGCCTCGGATCTTGACCTGATCGTCGGTACGGCCGAGGTATTCGATCTCACCGTCGGTGTTCCAGCGGACGAGGTCCCCGGTCCGGTACATCCGCGTGCCGGGCGCCCCGAAGGGGTCGGCGACAAAGCGCTCCGCCGTCAGACCGGGCCGCTGGTGGTAGCCGCGGGCCAGCTGGACACCGGCGATGTACAACTCGCCTGCCACGCCGACGGGTATGGGAGAGAGACCCTCGTCGAGGACGTACAGCTTCGTGTTCCACACCGGCCGCCCGATCGGCACGGTCGTACCCGCCGGCGCCGAGCACTTCCACCATGACACGTCGATCGACGCCTCGGTCGGCCCGTAAAGATTGAACAACGGGACATCCAGCACCTGCCGGAACCGGTCGACCGCCTCCGGCGGCAGCGCCTCACCGCTGCACACCACCCGTCGAACCACACCGCGGCACCGCGCCGCAGCAGGCTCCTGGAGGAAGACCTGGAGCATGGACGGCACGAAGTGCACCGTCGTCACCCGCTCCTGTGTGATCAGCGACGCCAGGTATTCGGGATCCCGATGCCCACCGGGCCGGGCCACGACCAATCCGGCGCCGGTCAGCAGCGGCCAGAAGAACTCCCATACCGACACGTCGAACCCCGACGGCGTCTTCTGCAGCACCCGGTCATCAGCCGCCAGGGGAAACCGGTCCTGCATCCACAACAACCGGTTCACGATGCCCCGGTGCTCGACCACCACACCCTTGGGCCGGCCCGTCGAACCCGACGTATAAATCACATACGCAGGCGAACCCGGATCCACGACAACCGACAGATCGTATTCATCGACGACGGCCTGCGCGCTCTCGGCCAGCATCTCCTTCGTGACCACACACATCGGGGCGGCATCTTCGAGGATGTAGGCGATGCGGTCGGCCGGATAGTCGGGGTCGACAGGCACGTACGCCGCACCCGTCTTCAGCACCGCAAGCAATGCCACCACGAGTTCCGCCGACCGTGGCAGCGCGACCGCCACGAATCGCTCCGGCCCCGCACCCCGCTCGAGCAACAACCGGGCCAGGCGATCTGCCTGCTCATTCAACGAGCGATACGACAACTCGGCGCCTTCGAAGACCACTGCGGTGGCATCCGGAGTACGTGCGACCTGCTCCTCGAACAACTCGGGCAACGTACGGTCAGGCACCACGGCAGCGGTGTCGTTCCAGTCCGTGAGGACCCGACCCAGTTCGGCGTCGTCCAGGACGCGTGCCCGGCTGACCGGCTGCTCCGGGTTCGCCAGGACCTGCTCCAGGAACCGCGCCAGCCAGCCCGCCATCCGCTCGATCGTGGACCGGTCGAACAGATCCGTCGCGAACTCGATGCCGCCCGTAATCCCGGCCGGTTCGCCCTCCTCGCTGAACACCTCGGCGAGATTGAACGAGAGGTCGAACTTCGCCACCTGCGTCCCGACCGGCACGACCTCTACGTCCAGACCCGACATCACCAGATCCGACACCGGCGCGTTCTGGAACGCCAACGCCACCTGGAACAGCGGGTGCCGGCCCATCGAGCGAACCGGATTCAACACCTCCACCAACCGCTCGAACGGCACATCCTGCGCGCCGAAAGCCCTGAGATCGGTCTCCCGGACTCTTGCGACCAGCTCCGCGAACGACGGATCACCCGACACATCCGCCCGCAACACCAACGTGTTCACGAAGAACCCGACCAGATCATCCAGCGCCTCATCCAGACGACCCGCCACCGGAGAACCGATCGGAATGTCCGTGCCCGCTCCCAGTCGGGACAGCAGACCCGACACCGCGGCCTGAACCACCATGAACACACTCGCCCCACGCTCACGCGCAAGGCTCACCACGTTCCGGTGCACCGCCGCATCGAACTCAAACTCGACGACATCACCCTGATGCGAAGCCACCAACGGACGCGGACGATCAAAGGGCAGAGACAGCTCCTCGGGAACGCCAGCGAGCTCACTCCGCCAGAACTCCACCTGTTCCGCATCACCCTCATCACCCAGCAACTCCCGCTGCCACAAGGTGTAATCCGCGTACTGCACCGGCAACGGCTCCCACTGCGGAACCGCACCCACACACCGCGCCCCGTACGCCGACGCCAGATCCCTCGCCAACGGACCCAACGACCACCCATCACCCGCGATGTGATGCACCACCGCGACCAACACCCACTCACCCACAGCCACGCGGAAGGCCCAGGCCCGCACCGGAATCTCCGACTCCAGATCAAACGCATACGCCGAGACGCCCGCGACGTCAGCCCAGACTCCCCCACGATCGCTCTCCCGCACCACCAACGCCGGCGCAGCCTCCTCCACACTCAGCACCCGCTGGAACGGCTGACCATCCACCTCCACGAACACCGTCCGCAGACTCTCATGCCGACCAACCACGTCGCTGAACGCCGCATCCAACGCGTCAACATCCACCTCACCCCGCAACCCCACGACCAACGGGATGTTGTACGTCGCGCTCGGCCCCTCCAACCGGCTCAAAAACCACAACCGCCGCTGAGCGAACGACACCGGCACCCACTCCGGACGCTCCACCGCCCGCAACACCACACGCCCCGCACCAGCACCAGCAAGCCGCTCCACCAACCCCACCACCGACGGAGCCTCGAACAACACACGAATACCCAACTCCACACCCAACACCGACCGGACACGACTCACCAAACGAGTCGCCAGCAGCGAATGCCCACCCAACTCAAAGAAGTTGTCATCGATGGACACCCCCTCAACGCCCAGGACCTCCGCAAACACCTGACACAGGACCTCTTCCTGCGGCGTGCGCGGAGCACGACCCATGCCATCGGCGGCAAACTCGGGCGCGGGCAAAGCCCGCCGGTCCAACTTCCCGTTCGCCGTCAACGGCAATGCATCCAGCACCATCACGGCCGAGGGCACCATATAGTCCGGCACCGCCTTCGCCGCATGCGCCCGCAGGGCTTGCGGGTCGAGTGCTGCACCGGCGGTGGGGACGGCGTATCCGACGAGCCGCTTGTCGCCGGGCCGGTCCTCCCGCACGACCACCGCAACCTGCGCGACATCGGGGTGTGTGGCCAGGACAGACTCGACCTCGCCCAACTCGATGCGGAAACCCCGCACCTTGACCTGATCGTCGATGCGACCGAGGTACTCGATCTCCCCGCTCGCATTCCACCGCACCAGGTCCCCGGTGCGGTACATGCGCGAGCCGGGCGCCCCGAAGGGGTCGGCAACGAAGCGCTCCGCCGTCAGCCCCGGACGGTTCAGATACCCCCGCGCCAGACCGTCACCAGCGATGTACAACTCACCGGCCACGCCCACCGGAACCGGGCACAGTCCGGCGTCGAGGACGTAGGTGGAGACGTTGTCGATCGGACGGCCGATCGGCGGGGTGGTGTCGATGCCGGTGTCGGCATCGGTGTGCCAATAGGTGGTGTAGACGGTCGCTTCGGTCGGACCGTAGATGTTCGCGACCCTGGCCCCGGGCATCGCCGCCCGGATGTCACGTACCGTGTGCGCGGCCAGCGCCTCACCGGCCAGGGCCACCGCACGCGGACGGGCACCGCTCAACGTGCCGGCCAGCAGATGAGAGAAGGCCGAGGGCACGCCGCTGACCAGGCTCCCGGACAGTGTGTCGGGCTCGAGGTCGGGCAGGGACAGCAGGTCCCGTACGACCTCGATACTGCCGCCGGCCACCAGCGGGGCGAAGATCTCGAAGACGGAGACGTCGAAGTTCAGCGATGTGGAGGCCACGACCCGGGACAGCTCCGCGAAGCGGAACCTGCGACCGGCCCAGGCCAACAGGTTCGCCACCGACCGGTGCTCAACCACCACGCCCTTCGGCCACCCCGTCGAACCCGACGTGAAGATCACATACGCTGGGCACGCCGCACCCAACGAACCCAGACGCTCGCCATCGGTGAGGTTCTCCTGGCCCAGGACGGCCAGCCGGGCCACCGTCCCGGAATCGTCCAGCAGGATCCGGGTGGTGCCGGCCGGCAGCTCGACCCCGCTGTCCCCGACCGTGATCACGCACATGGGGCGGGCGTCATCGAGGATGTAGGCGATTCGGTCAGCCGGGTAGTCCGGGTCGATGGGCACATATGCTGCGCCCGTCTTCAGCACCGCCAGCAGAGCGATAACCAGGTCGAGGGACCGAGGCACGGCCACCGCGACGAAGCGCTCCGGGCCGGCACCCTGTTCGACCAGCAGATGGGCGAGACGGTTCACGCGTTCGTTCAGCTCGCGGTACGACAGTTCGGTGCCGTCGAAGACCAGCGCCGTCGCGTCCGGCGTCCGCGCGACTTGCTCCTCGAACAGCTCAGGCAGCGTGCCGCCGGACACCTCCCGACCGGTGTCGTTCCAATCCTGGAGTACCAAGCTCAGTTCGGCGTCATCGAGGACGCGTACCCGGCTGACCGGCTGCTCCGGGTCCGCCAGGACCTGCTCCAGGAACCGCGCCAGCCAGCCCGCCATCCGCTCGATCGTGGACCGGTCGAACAGATCCGTCGCGAACTCGATGCCGCCCGTAATCCCGGCCGGTTCGCCCTCCTCGCTGAACACCTCGGCGAGATTGAACGAGAGGTCGAACTTCGCCACCTGCGTCCCGACCGGCACGACCTCTACGTCCAGACCCGACATCACCAGATCCGACACCGGCGCGTTCTGGAACGCCAACGCCACCTGGAACAACGGGTGCCGGCCCATCGAGCGAACCGGATTCAACACCTCCACCAACCGCTCGAACGGCACATCCTGCGCCGCGAAAGCCCTGAGATCAGTCTCCCGAACCCGCTCCACCAACTCCGCGAACGACGGATCACCCGACACATCCGCCCGCAACACCAACGTGTTCACGAAGAACCCGACCAGATCATCCAGCGCCTCATCCAGACGACCCGCCACCGGAGAACCAACCGGAATGTCCGTGCCCGCCCCCAGCCGCGACAGCAGACCCGACACCGCGGCCTGAACCACCATGAACACACTCGCCCCACGCTCACGCGCAAGACTCACCACGTTCCGGTGCACCGCCGCATCGAACTCAAACTCGACGACATCACCCTGGTGCGAAGCCACCAACGGACGCGACCGATCGTACGGCAGCGCCAACTCCTCAGGGACCGCGGCGAGCTCACCCCGCCAAAACTCCACCTGCTCCGCGCCCGTACTCTCCGGGTCGTCCTCATCACCCAGCAACTCCCGCTGCCACAAGGTGTAATCCGCGTACTGCACCGGCAACGGCACCCACTGCGGAACCGCACCCACACACCGCGCCCCGTACGCCGACGCCAGATCCCGCGCCAACGGACCCAACGACCACCCATCACCCGCGATGTGATGCACCACCGCGACCAACACCCACTCACCCACGGCCACGCGGAAGGCCCAGGCCCGCACCGGAATCTCCGACTCCAGATCAAACGCATACGCCGAGACGCCCGCGACGTCAGCCCAGACTCCCCCACGATCGCTCTCCCGCACCACCAACGCCGGCGCAGCCTCCTCCACACTCAGCACCCGCTGGAACGGCTGACCATCCACCTCCACGAACACCGTCCGCAGACTCTCATGCCGACCAACCACGTCGCTGAACGCCGCATCCAACGCGTCAACATCCACCTCACCCCGCAACCCCACGACCAACGGGATGTTGTACGTCGCGCTCGGCCCCTCCAACCGGCTCAAAAACCACAACCGCCGCTGAGCGAACGACACCGGCACCCACTCCGGACGCTCCACCGCCCGCAACACCGCACGCCCCGCACCAGCACCAGCAAGCCGCTCCGCCAACCCCACCACCGACGGAGCCTCGAACAACACACGAATGCCCAACTCGACACCCAACACCGACCGGACACGACTCACCAAACGAGTCGCCAGCAGCGAATGCCCACCCAACTCAAAGAAGTTGTCATCGATACTGACCTCTTCAACCCCAAGCACCTCCGCAAACAGCTCACACAGCTGCTTCTCCTGCGGGGTACGCGGTGCACGGCCCATGCCGTCGGCGGTGAATTCGGGTGCGGGCAGGGCCCGCCGGTCCAACTTCCCGTTCGGCGTCAACGGCAGTGCGTCAAGAACAAGAACTGCGGAGGGGACCATATAGTCCGGTACCGCCTTCGCCGCATGCGCCCGCAGGGCTTGCGGGTCGAGTGCTGCACCGGCGGTGGGGACGGCGTACCCGACGAGCCGCTTGTCACCGGGCCGGTCCTCGCGGACGATCACCACGGCATGGGCGACGTCCGAGTGCCCAGCGAGGACGGACTCGATCTCGCCCAGCTCGATGCGGAAGCCCCGCACCTTGACCTGATCGTCGATGCGACCGAGGTACTCGATCTCCCCGGCCGCGTTCCACCGGACCAGGTCTCCGGTGCGGTACATGCGCGAGCCCGGAGTCCCGAAGGGGTCGGCGACGAAGCGTTCGGCGGTCAGGCCGGGCCGGTGGTGGTAGCCGCGGGCCAGCTGGACACCGGCGATGTACAACTCGCCCGCCACGCCCACCGGCACCGGGGACAGGCCGGCGTCCAGGACGTACAGCTGCGTGTTCCACACCGGCCGCCCGATCGGCACGCTCGTGCCGGCCGGGGTCCGGCACTGCCACCAGGAGACGTCCACCGACGCTTCCGTCGGGCCGTAAAGGTTGAACAGCGGCACATCCAGCACCTGGTGGAAGCGATCGACCACCTCGGGCGGCAGTGCCTCACCGCTGCATACCACGCGCCGCAGCCCACCGCACTGCCCGGCCGCGGGCTCCTGCAAGAACACCTGTAGCATCGACGGCACGAAGTGCACCGTCGTGACCCGCTCCTGCACGATCAGCGACGCCAGATACGCCGGATCCCGGTGACCACCGGGCCGCGCCACCACCAGCCCCGCACCCGCGATCAGCGGCCAGAAGAACTCCCACACCGACACGTCGAATCCCGACGGCGTCTTCTGCAACACCCGGTCATCAGCCGTCAGAGCAAACCGGTCCTGCATCCACAACAACCGGTTCACGATCCCCCGGTGCTCGACCACCACACCCTTGGGCCGACCCGTCGAACCCGACGTGTAAATCACATACGCCGGAGTCGACGCCTCCAGCGGAGCAAGCCGATCAGCATCGGAAAGGTTCTCGGGGCTGAGAGCGGCCTTCCGGTCCGCTACCGTCGGAGCGTCGAGGACGAGCGGGACGGTGCCGGCCGGCAGCTCGATCCGGCTTTCCTCGGCAGTGATCACGCACATCGGGGCGGCGTCCTTCAGCATGAACGCGATCCGGTCCGCGGGATAGTCCGGGTCGACGGGCACATACGCCGCCCCCGACTTGAGCACCGCCAGCAGTGCGACGACCAGGTCCAGCGACCGCGGCAACGCCACCGCCACAAACCGCTCCGGACCCGCACCCCTTTCCACCAGCAGCCGCGCGAGCCGGTTCGCCCGCGCGTTCAGCTCGCCGTACGACAGCTCCACACCCTCGAACACCACCGCAGTCGCCTCCGGCGACCGCGCCACCCGCTCCTCGAACAGAACCGGCAGCACACCATCAGGAACCTCACGGCCCGTGTCGTTCCACCGCTCGAGCACCAACTGCCGCTCGGCCTCGTCCAGAACCTCAACCCGGCCCACCAGCCGGTCCGGATCCACCCGCACCGCCTCGATCAGGCGCAGCAGCCAGTGCATGATCCGCTCGGCGCTCGCCTGGTCGAACAGGTCGGGGCGGTAGTCCAGCCACAGCCGGAGGCGTTCTCCGGGAGCTACGACCAGCCGAAGCGGATAATGTGCGGCATCCTTGACGTCAATTGACACCACCTGCAGCCCGACGCTGGTCAAGTCGAGGGATTGCGGGTCCACAGGGTAATTCTCGAAGACGATGCAGGTGTCGAACAGCTCGTTCACCCCGGCCATGCGGTGCAGTTCAGACAGGCCGAGGTGGTGGTGCTGGATCAGCTGCGACTGGCTTTCCTGCAGGTGCTGCAGCCCGTTCCGGAGTGACTCGGAGGGTACGATCTGCATGCGTACCGGGACCGTGTTGATCAACATGCCGATCATCGAGGCGGAGCCGGTCAGTTCCGGGGAACGGCCGGAAACCGTGGCGCCGAAGGTGATGTCGTCGCGTCCGGTCAGCCGGCTGAGGATGTTTCCCCAGGCACCTTGGATCGCGGTGTTCAAGGTCAGGCCGCAGGTGCGTATCTGCTGGTTCAGGGCAGCAGTCTCCTCAGCCGACAATTCGACCGGGATTCGCTCGGGCATCATTGAGGCTTGGCGGGTCTCGCCCGGGGCCACCAGCGTCGCTCCGTCCAAGTTGGCGAGTTCCGCGCTCCAAGCCTTGCGCCCGGCCTCGTCATCCTGATGCGCGAGGTAGGACAGAAAGTCGCGATACGGCGCCGCGTAGGGAAGAGCGGATTCGTCGCACCGGTTCATGTACAGCGTGAAGAGCTCTCGCATGAACAGCGGCATCGACCATCCGTCGAGGATGAGGTGATGGTTGCTCAAGACCAGGCGGGTCAGGTCCGGTGCGATCCGGATCAGGATGAACCGGATCAAGGGCGGCCGGGCCAGGTCGAAGCGGCTCACACGGTCCTCGATCAGCAGCTGGGCCGCTTCACGCTCCGCCTGTTCCCGGTCCTGTGAGCTGAGGTCGATCTCCCGCCATGGGAGCGGCACCTCGGTCGGGATCACCTGGACGGGTTCGCCCGTCTTCCTCTGCCGGAACGAGGCTCGCAGGTTCGGGTGCCGCCGGAGCACCGTCTCGGCCGCAGCCCGCAGGGTAGCGGTGTCCAGTGCGCCTCTCAGGTCAAACGCCCACTGGGCCGTGTACACGTCCGTGTCGGTGAGGTCGAAGAGAGAGTGGAAGAGCAGGCCCTCCTGGAACGGCGTCAGAGGCAGAATGTCTTGGATACGCGGCCGGCCAGTCACCAGGTCCCCCACTCAGAGTCAAGTTCACTTTCGAAAGCGTCGATTTCGCCCTGGCTCAGATCCACCAGGGAAAGGTCGGACGGCGTGTGGCCGCCCGCGTCGGGGCGATACCCGTGCGCGGCAAGCGCGTCCAGAATTCGGAACCAGGTTTCGGCCAGGTCGCGCACGGTCGCGTCTGGGAACAGGGAATGCGGCCAGGTCCAGCGGACCGTAAGGCGTGCGCCGTCGGCATGATTCTCGGTGACGGCGTTGATCTCGATCGCGTGGGCCACAGCCATCGAGGCGTCACCGCCGCCGACAAGTCCGAGCTCCGGTACTGCCGCCCAGTCACGACTGTCTGGAGCGGAGGAGACGTCGAACCGTCCCAGGTAGTTGAAGCCGATCTGGGGCTTCGGCAGGGCGGACAGCTCGGCACCGGTCTCTGTGTTGAGATATCGCAGCAGGCCGAATTCGGTGCCGTTCGCGGAGAATTCGCGTACCTGTTCTTTGATGCGCTTGAAGGCGCGTCCCAGGTCCTCCCCGCCGGCCCAGATGTCTGGCCAGTCGACCTCGCCAGGGTCCAACAGCATGGGATAAAGGCTGGTGAACCACCCCACGGTTCCGGACAAGTCGACCGGCTCGGCCAGGCCCTCGCGGCCGTGTCCTTCCACGTCCAGCAGCACAGCCGTGCTCCGGCCGAAGTCGCAGCGCCGACGCCAGTCCGCCACCGCGAGGGCCAGTGCGGCCAGGAGCCCGTCTTGAACGGTGGCATGGAAGGCCGACGGTACTGTCGTCAGAAGGGCAGCGGTCTGTGCCTCCGGCAGAGAAAGCGTGATGCTTCGAAGTGTCGACTCAGTGTCCCGAGCGGGGTCGAGCGCAACCGGCCCCAGGCTCTGGTCACCGGCCTCGAGGGCCGCGGTCCAGGTGGGAAGGTTGGCCGTGCATCCCGGGTCCACGGCAAGCTGCTGCAACTGCGCCGCCCAGGTACGGAAGGACGTACCCGAGCGGGTCAGCGAGGGTGTCACACCGGTTGCGGCCGCGGCACACGCGGCCGCCAGGTCCGACGCCAGGATCCGCCAGGAAACTCCGTCGACGGCCAGGTGGTGAATGACCCATAGGAGTCGGCCACGCTCGGTTGGTCCGGCATCGAACCAGGTGACCGTGAACGCGACGCCGGCGTCGAGGGCCAACCGCTCTGCGGCCGGGCCGATCTCGGCACGAGTCAGCTCTTGTACTTCTTCTTCCGACAGCCCGCAGATATCGATCCGGGAAACTCGGGCGCCGGAATCGACCGCGCCGCGCTGCTGTACTTCGAGCGTCGGCGCTGCATCAGTCGCTCCGTGCACGGTGCGCAGCCGCAGCATGTCATGGTGCTCCACGACGGTACCCAACCCGGTTCGCACGTCACCAGCTGTGAGACCTGCCGGGGTCCGCACCACCATCGCCTGGTGGAAGTGGTCAATCGGTCCGTTCCTGTCGAACAGCCAACGCATCATGGGTGTGGGCGGCAGCTCGCCAATCCCTGCGTCCGGGTCTTCCGAGACCTCATCGGTGAGGACGGTCACTACGGATGCCAGACCGTGAACGCTTCTCAGCTGGAAGACGTCTTTTGGCGTAATGCCCAGACCGACTTGCTGTGCTCGGCTCACCACCTGGAGCGCCAGGATGCTGTCGCCGCCCAGCTCGAAGAAGTTGTCGTCGATACCGACCCGCTCGACCCCGAGGACCTCCGCGAACACCTGGCACAGGACCTCCTCCTGCACCGTCCGCGGAGCACGGCCCTCCCCGACAGCGGTGAACTCCGGCGCTGGCAAAGCCTTGCGGTCCAGCTTCCCGTTCGGCGTCACCGGCAGCCCGTCCAGCACCACGACCGCAGACGGAACCATGTACTCCGGCAGCAGCTCCGCGACGTAGGACCGCAGTCCCTGAACGTCCAGCGCACCGGCATCGGCCATGGCAACCGCGTATCCGACCAGGCGCTTGTCACCCTGCCGGTCCTCACGCACCACGACCGCGGCCTGGCCCACCCGCGGATGACCCATCAGGACCGACTCGATCTCACCCAGCTCGATCCGGAAACCACGCACCTTCACCTGGTCGTCCGCACGACCGACGTACTCCAGCTCCCCGGCCGCCGTGCGGCGCGCCACGTCGCCGGTCCGGTAGAGCCGGCCGCCGGCCGGTCCGAAGGGGTCGGCGACAAAGCGCTCGGCGGTCAGGGCGGGGCGGTTGAGGTAACCGCGGGCGAGCTGGCCGCCCGCAATGTAGACCTCACCGGCAACGCCGCCCGGCACCGGACGGAGCAATCCGTCGAGGACATAGACCCGGGTGTTCCAGACCGGACGGCCGATCGGGACGGTGCCGGCGTCACCGCCAAGGCCGTCCAGCCGGCCAGCTGTCGCCTGGATGGTGGCCTCGGTCGGACCGTACACATTGATCACGCTCGCGTCCCAGGCCGCGGCGGCTTCCCTGGCCAGCGTCGCTGGAAGCGCCTCACCGCCCGAGAGGAGCACCCGGATGCCCCGGCCCCGCTCGTCCAGCGGCATCGCGGCCAGCAGGGACGGCACGAACTGAGCCACCGTGACGCCGCGGTGCCCGATGAACGCGAGCAGCTGCTCGGGGTCGCGGGTCACCTCGGCCGACGCCATGGCCACGGCCGCCCCGGAGATCAACGGCGCCCACAGCTCACCGCCGGCCGCGTCGAAGCTGACCGAGGTGCGGGCGAGCACCACGTCCCGTGAGGTCAGCCCGGTCTCCGCGGCGAGCCAGCAGAGCTGGTTGGCGAGGCCGGCGTGGGTGACGACGACGCCCTTGGGGGCGCCGGTGGAACCGGAGGTGTAGATGACATACGCCGGGTGCCGGGCGGTGAGCGCGGCCATCCGGTCCGTGTCCGTCACATCGGTGTCCGAATGGACCGTCAGGGCCGCGGCGGTCCCCGGCTCGTCGAGCAGCAGGACCGGTTCCGCCGTCTCGATCCTGGCCCCCCTGGTGGTCAGCACCAGAGCGGGGGCGGCGTCCTTCAGCATGAACGCGATCCGGTCCGCCGGATAGTCCGGGTCGACGGGCACATACGCCGCCCCCGACTTGAGCACTGCCAGCAGTGCGACGACCAGGTCCAGCGACCGCGGCAACGCCACCGCCACAAACCGCTCCGGACCCGCACCCTGTTCCACCAGCAGCCGCGCAAGCCGGTTCGCCCGCGCGTTCAGCTCGCCGTACGACAGCTCCACACCCTCGAACACCACCGCAGTCGCCTCCGGCGACCGCGCCACCCGCTCCTCGAACAGAACCGGCAGCACACCATCAGGAACCCCACGGCCCGTGTCGTTCCACCGCTCGAGCACCAACTGCCGCTCGGCCTCGTCCAGAACCTCAACCCGGCCCACCGGCCGGTCCGGGTCCACCCGCACCGCCTCGACAAACCGCTGGAACCGGGCCAGGTGTGCGGCGAGCTCCTCGCGCGTGTACAAGGCGGGGTTGGCGTCGAAATCGACGCGCAACATGTGAGGGTCGGCGTCCTGGGTGATCGTGATCGCCAGGTCCCCGACCGGGCCGTTGGTCAGGGCGTGCGCAACCGCGTGCTGTCCGGCGAAGTCGAGCTCATAGTTGAATGACATGATGTTGATCGTCGGCCCGAACGTGCGCTGCCATCCGGCACGGCCAAGGTCGCTGTGCAGATCCTCCTGCCGGTAACGCTGTCGCTGCAGCAGGCCGCGAACCGAGCTGGAGACGTCAGCCAATACCTCGGCGATGCCGGCTTCAGGGCGCACCCGAACGGTCAGGGGCAAAATGTTGGACAGCATACCCGGGGTGTATCGCTGAACCGCGGTCGCCCGGGAAGTCACCGGCACCTCCAGCGTGACGGCGTCTTGGCCGGTGAGCCGGGCGAAGTAGGCACCGCTGAGGGCCAGCACAGCACCGGGCCAAGCCGATTGGCCAAGTCCAGCGGTGGTGCAGATGTCGGTGACGGTCTCCTTGGCCAAGCATGCCGTTTCCCGGAGGGGGACGCCAGCGGGCGCTGCGGAGCGGCCAGCGAGCAGGAGCGGCGCAGCGTCGGCTGCGGGTTGGCGGGACCAGAAAGCTCGATCGTGCTCAAGTTGCGGCGAACTGCGATACTCGCGCTCCTCGTCCAGCAACCGGGTGATCGACTTGAACCTGGTCTCCCGGCAGGGTTCGGATCGGGTCAGCGCGGTGTAGACCTCAGCTACCCGCTGGGCCACCAGTCCACAGCTGTAGCCGTCCATCACAATGTGGTGGCAGCGCTGATACCAGAAGTATCGGCGGTCTGAGATCTTGAGCAAGGCCCATGTGAACAGCGGTCCAGTGGTCAGATCAAAGGGAAGCGTCATTTCGGCGCGCATCCACTGCTTCGCCTTCCCGACAGGATCCGCTTCGCTGGCGAGGTCGAGGTAAGTCAGAGTCCAGTCGGAACCCGAGGTTACTTCCTGTCCGACCTCGCCCTTCTGCTCCACGATCTTGATCCGCAGCGCCTCAGTCTCGGCCAGCACACGGCGAAGCGCACATTCGAAAACGTCCACGTCCATGGAGCCATCAATGTCAGCGTATTGATTGACATTGAACATGAGGCTTGCCGGTTCCAGCTTCTGAGCCACCCACACGCCCATCTGCGCAGCGAGCAGGGGCAGGGAAGCCCTCGAGGCTTCGGTCACTTCGGTTCCCATCATGTGCTTCGTCTCTCCAGCAGACTGTTGGATGCTGAATTGGCCTCTTCAGACCCACCCAACGCCGGCACCTGCAGAAAAACCCTTGTTTGACTCGCCTCGTTGACATGGCAGGTCATATCTACCGCGCGCCATCGCCATTACATTTGCGCCCCGCGGTCACTTAAGCGTCGGACGACGAGACTCCCGGGACTCAATCGCCCAGCGCCAGAACACACCAAAGACCTTGATCGAGATAAGGCTGGCCCGGAGGCCGACTTCACAGAACGCCTCACTGGCAGGGCGAGATGATGTACACGTCCGAGTCACGTCTACGGCAGGGCGGCACATGCCGAGCCAGGCCCTCCACCCGAGGCGGTCAGACCTGGATGCCGGAAAGTAGCGTGCTGAGTGACCGACGATGAGACGACTACCGAAACTCATTCGACATGAGGCACGGCTACAGGAGAGGGGCTCACCCAGCAGGAGTGAGAGGCTTCATATCAGTCCAGTTGCGCTCGACATAATCGAGGCAGCTCTGTCGGGAGTCCTCGCCGTGGGCGATCACCCAGCCAGCCGGCACCTCGGCAAAGCTAGGCCACAGCGAGTGCTGTCCAGCCTGGTTCCTCAGCACGACGTACTTTCCGTCTTCCTGCTCAAAAGGGTTCGACATCGGGGAGACCTCACAGTCATAACGTGGCTATTGAGTGGAGAGAGCGCTAACGAGCCAACGTCGACCATGACTTGAAGGCATGGTTCGACACTCGTATCAGGAAGATGCACAACGCAGCATCACGCATCCCGCAGAATCTGCCCGGTCGATCCAGCATCTTCGAGTGGGCACAGAGCGGGTATGAGTTCACACACCTGCGTGAGGGCTCGTACAGGAAGGGGCCCTTCGCCATGAAGGCGCGAATGAAGTCAGAGAGAATCCGACAAACAAAGACACAGCAAATACACATCCCCCGTGCAGTTCGTCATGTCCGCTGGCATTGGGTCACAGCGATCACTTGACGCATGTCATCCAAACACCTGCACTGCACCCCGTCAACCGCTTCCTCGATGCAAATGTCCGATTTCATCCCCGTAAAAAGAACGTAAGACCCCCTCGACTTGACCGGATTTTTGCGATCCTTTTACAGGCTCAACGACCTGCCTACCGAACAGCGCTGATACCCCGTCACAGATGTTGTGCACCAGTGCAGTTAAGGACCCGCAGGCCCCTGGCGGCAGCGAAGACCTCCCCATCGGGTACGGTTCCCCGAGGCATTACCTACGTCAATTCGCTGGCGTGGCGGGGTCTCTAAATGGAGGGGACAGGTCCTCTCATCGCCCGGTGAGGGAGGGCGGGGGAGGTAGCGCGGCCTGCCCACCGACTGGTGTGGACCGCCCCTGCACACTCCTCAGCTCCTGCTCCAGTTCACCTCCGGTGCATCGGACCCACGGATGCTTGCGAGTAACCCATCCCGCTTAAGTACCGCTTAAGCACGGCCAATTACCCTCGATCATCCGTCAGCACGCCACCCAGCACCGAAGGAAGGCATGGAGGCACAGTTGGAAGCGCGGATTGCCAACACATTCGTGGACGTCGTACGGCAACAGGCCGATGCCCACGGCGATCGGGAGGCTTTCGCCTACATCCGGGATATGAGCGACGGCCAGATCAACGACACACTCTCGTTCCGTGAACTGGACACCCAAGCCCGCATCGCGGCCGGCTGGCTCACCAAGCAGGGGGGCGCGGCAGGCGACCGGGTACTGCTGTGCTTCCCGCCGGGCCTGGACTTCATCGTCGGCTTCCTTGGCTGCCTCTATGCGGGCATGATCGCCGTGCCAGCGCCCATGCCCGAAGGCTTCAGCTCGTCAGAGGACCGGGTAAGCAAGATCGTCCGGGACGCCCAGACTGTCATCGCTCTCTCCGATGCGAGCGGGGTTGCGAAGCTTGAGCGATGGCTTGCCGACCAGCTCGGGGCTGCACTGCCCTGTGGCGCGGTCCGCACCATGGATTCCGCCCTCGCGGCAAGCCTCACCACACCTGATCTGACGCCGGACACGGTGGCGTTGCTGCAGTACACCTCCGGCTCGACCAGCGACCCCAAAGGGGTCATGATCACGCACCGGAACCTGCTGAGCAACATGAAGCTGATCAGCGAGTGCGCAGATGGCGGACCGCACAGTCGTTCCTTCGGTTGGCTGCCGGTCATCCACGACATGGGACTGATCGGACAGGTGCTGTGGATGCTCTGCCTCGGGGGTTGCAGCGTGCTCACCTCGCCGACCGAGTTTCTCCGACGCCCCTATCGCTGGCTCGAGCTCCTCAACGAGCTGAACATCGACTTCACCGTGGCACCGAATTTTGCCTACGACCTCTGCGTGCGAACCGTCTCCGAGGAGAAGGTGCGCGGGCTGGACCTGTCAGGCTGGCGGGTGACCTTCAACGGGGCCGAACCGATACAAGCCCAGTCCCTGGCCAAGTTCGAAGAGAAATTCGGGCCGGTCGGCTTCAGGTCCGAGACGTTCCTGCCGTGCTACGGACTGGCCGAGGCGACCCTGTTGGTCACCGGGACACGTGCCGACAGCAAACCGGTGATCACAACGGTCGACGCCGAGTTGCTGGCCCAAGGAGAGTTCGTTCCTACGGACCCCGTGGCAGGACAGCGCGAGCTCGTCGGCAGTGGAACGGTGGATCGGTCACGGGTGCGGATCGTGGACACCGAGACACGTGAGGCCCTACCGGACGGGAAAGTCGGTGAGATCTGGGTGCGCGGTGAGAGCGTGGCCCAGGGGTACTGGGGTCATGCCGACTTGAACGCCGAGATGTTCAACCAAAGCGTCGGCGGCGAGACAGGCTTTTTCCGCACCGGGGATCTCGGCGTGATCTACGAGGGCGAGCTTTATGTCACCGGTCGCCTCAAGGAAGTGCTGATCATCCGTGGACGCAACCTCTATCCGCACGACCTCGAGCGGGCTGTCCGCGGGGTCGATCCACGGCTGGCAACCGGAGCCGGCGCGGTCCTCACGCTTGACGCTCCTGAGGGCTCGGTCGTGGTGGTCCAGGAGATCAAACCACGCGGCCTGGTCGAAGACGACTACCGTGCACTCGCCAGGAACATCCAGCGGACCCTGGTGCGCGAGTTCAGCATCCCTCTGCCCAGCGTCGTGTTCGTCGGACCGGGCCGCGTTCGCAAGACCACCAGCGGCAAGATCCAACGCTCGTTGATGAAACAGCTCTTCATAGCGTCCACGTTGAAGCCCCTGCACGCGGAGCTGACGGACTCTCTCGCCCATCCGAAGAACAGCTGACCGAGGAACACCGGTCAGCCGCACTTCCTGCGCTCTTCCGTCCCTCATGTCAGCCAAGAGAATGGATTACGTTGTGACAACGGTGCACCGCGATAGCTCGCCTGAAGAGATCCGAGCGTGGCTTATCGAGCGGGTGGCGTACTACCTTGAACTACCGGCGGGGAAAATTGACCCAGAACTCGAGCTCGCAGAATACGGGATGGACTCCGTGTACACCATGAGCATGATCGCCGAAATCGAGGACCACCTCGGTGTAAAGATCGACGAGATGGCCGCTTGGAAGTACTCCACGATCAATGCCTTGGTCGAGTACGCAGAGAATCTGATCAGCGAACAAGTGCACTCCGCGCGATAACGACGGTTCCTGCGTGCGGGCGGCCCCGGTGCCCATCAGCATCTATCGATCCGAAACGGTAGGTGTTCTGGGTCGATGATCTATGTGTGAGTGCTGGAGGGCGCACGGCAGTTGTCGCAGTCGGCGCAGGAGGCAGTTTGGCTTCGGGCGGTGGCCGCCTTGGTGGCTGGACGGACTCGCGAGGATGTCGCGGCGGTGCTCCAGATCGCGCTCAAGGAGGTGGACAACTGGGGGCGAAGTAGCCGGCCGGCGGGCGCGCAGCACTGGTGGCCGGTCGCGCGGGCGGCGGGTCGGCGAGCACAAGGTTCTCGATGCGATCGAGCAGCGGGCGATCCGGCAGTTTGTACTGGGCCACCGTCCCTGTGACCTGGGGCTGGCGGGGCAGCTGAGGTAGGAGATCTGGTCGCGAAGTCGTACCGGGTGCGGCTGACTGAGCAGGGCGTGGGCAGGTACCTGCGCCGCTGGGGCCTGTCCTTCCAGCGCCCGGACAAGCGGACCGTGGAGCAGGATGCGGAAGCGGTCCGCGTCTGGCGGGAGGAGACCTGGGCAGCGATCCACGCGAAGGCGAAGGCTGAGGGTGGTGAGGTGCTCTTCGCCAACCAGGTCACCGGCCGCACCTGGGGTGCCAAGGGGCGCACGCCGGTCGTCCGCCGCACGGGCAACCGCTTCTCCGTCAACGCGATGTCCGCATTCAGTAGCACGGGCCGGATGCACCGCATGGTATTCAGCGAAGACTTTCGACACCGACCTCATGTGCTGCTTCCTGGAGCGTCTCGCGGGCCACTTCGACCACAAGGTCCGCGCCTGTCCCGCCGATCACCCCGACCGTATCGAACTGCACTTCCTGCCGCCGTAAACCGTGTGTCCGCTTCGACGGCGTCGGGCCTGTTCACGGAGCACCCGCCCAGGTCCGCTCAGCCCTCAATGCCGATGTCACGGCGAAAATTCGGCCGACTCACGGCGTTCTGCAACAGGCTCTTAGGACGAATGGTTGGCCCGAGGTATGCGAAATGAAGACGACTTCCTGATGGGCGTCCATTATCGACGCGAATCAGCTTATTCGACTCTCGTGGCGTCGAGCCTGCCTCGCTGATCCTCCGTGTGAGACGCGGACCCGTCTGCAATCTTCATTGCGCGCAGCAAAGGCAAACATGACACCAGTACAAACAGGCCGAAAAGGGTGATAGCTGTCAACCCCGCAGGTTGCAGCAGCTGCGTGGGGTCCGCCTTCACAGACGCCCAGTTGCTGATCCAGTTCGCGGCGACGTCCAGTGTCATCACAGCGCTCCCCCACCAGACACCGCTCCGCCTCACGAGGCCCACCAGCACCACGACCAGCGGATCCAGGACGACGAGGCTTACGAAAAACACCCGAATGAACACGTGTGGAAACGCTGCATAAGCATGGATTCCACCCTGTACCAAATCGCTGACATGAGCACACGCACCTTCAGCGAAACCGATCAGGTACAGCACAAGAACCCATCGTGCCCGCCGTGGCAGGCTCCCCCATCTGCTCCGCAACCGCTCCTGCATGCAACAAGCCTATCCGCAGCCGATCACAACACTGAATGCTCCCGACCCTATTGCGGCCGCTTCGGAGCCGCGCGATCGGCAGGCCCGACCGCCAGGAGTGTCCGGAAGTGGCCCGCTGGATACCGTTCTCCGACAGGAACTCCCTCGACTTCGACCCAAGCATGGGCCGAGAAGAGATTCGTACGGACGCCCGTGCACCACGTGGGCCACGTGCCGCGCGCCCGACACAGGAGGGCGGTCGCCACCGAGCGCTGCAGGCATGCCTGTCCTGCGCATCGCAGGCTGACCCCGACCACGGCTGCGCGTGCCGCCGCAGCCTGGTCCGCGGTGGCCGGTGCGGCACGGCGGCGGGCGAACTCCAGTACCGCGCGCAGCCCGGATGGGGAGAGCCTACTGAGGATTCCGGCGACGGACACAACCAAGGGAGGAACCACTCGGCGGTACGGCGGCAGCCGATCACGGCGGGACAACGCCACTGGGATGCTCATCGGCGTTCCCGTAGCAGGTCCGCCGAGCACAGCGAAACCAGAAGGGCCGCAATGTCATTGCGAGCGCGCGTGGCGGAAATAGCGCGCTGAGAGGCGAGGGGCTGAGCCGCTTGCTCGCGGGTCTGGCCACTGGTCAGGCTGCGGAGGACAGAGAACCCTGTGGTGTTCGGCTGCCAGTAGCGACCGGTGCGTTTATGGAGAAGTACAGCTCCGTCGTCCGTCTCGGCGAGGGATACCTGCGGATTAAGAACATAGGTGACGCTCATGTCTGTTTGGGTCGCCTCTCGTTTCGTGCGAGGTTGCGTGCGGCACGGAACCAGGTTTCGCAGTCAAGGAGCTGCTCGATGGCGAAGTTCCTGTCCAGGTTGGCCTAGGGGGTGAGCAGCTGAGTGCGGACCGCGTCTGCTCGGCGCCGGCCTCAAGGTGTCCGAGCCGTCCGACCGATTCGAGCGGGAGGCAGAGGCCACGGCGACCCTGCGCGCCGGTGCCCCGCCGTCGAGGCTGGGACGCCGTCTCCCCTGGACGCGGACCGTCGACAGGCCCGCCAAGAGTTAAGAGTCGGGGCAGGCGGCCGCCCTGAACTCCTCGGCCAGACCGATGTCGTTCACCGCAGAAGCTCTGCAGTGCGTGCGTCGCGCAACCACCGGGGGAACCCGTCGAGCAGCTGGTCGTACAGCACCGTGTCCGACAGAGCCCGCGGGTCACGCCCCGCATGGAAGAACCCCGCGTTGTCCACCACTCGCTTCGCCGGCACCGCCAAGCTGTCGAGTCTGTGCAGGAACGCGAACTCGTTGTCGTCCGGATCACCGAACCCCACGAACTGCCAGAACAGCGGCAGCTTCGCGGCCTTGCAGACGTAGCGTTCAACTGCGAGTCGGCTCGTCGGTCCGCCATCCGTCTGGAAGACGACCAGTGCTGGGTCGCGGCTCCCGGACGCCTGGTAATGGTCGATCACCTCGTCCATCGCCCAGTGATAGTTCGTGCGTCCCATGTGCCCGAGGTTCTGGTGGAGCTTCTCGATCCGGCCCTCGTAGTTGTCCAGGTTCACGTCGCTGAGGCCGTCGATGTCGGTGGAGAAGAACACCACTGGCACGACACCGTCATCGTCGAGATGCGCGGACAAGCCGAGCACCTGCTCGGCAAGGTGCTGCACGGTCCGGTCCCGGTAGTACGGGCGCATCGAACCCGACCGGTCCAGCACCAGATACACCGCAGCCCGCACCCCCTCCAGAGCGTTCTTTCGCAGACTGACCGCCGCGCTCTTGTACAGGCTCACCAGCCCCGGAGCAGCAGCCTCCACCTTCGTCAGACTGATAGCGGAACCAGACACGGCCCCCATCACCCCTCCCCCGCGTCGCTGATGTAGACCCCGCCGGTGAAGCCCGCCTGACGTGGCCGGACTAGCAGACGCAGCTGCGCCCATTATCGAGCGGTGTCAACCACGGAGTCACGGCATGCAGGTGTCCGTCCTGGGCACCTAAGTGTAGTGACCACGAGCACTGCCGATGGAACATGGCGGTGCCCCCGGACTGACATGACCCATGACCCGAGACCACCGACTGCGGCTCCGCTCGATCAGCGCAGTCCCACCCGGTCTTACGCAAGACAAGCCACGCACGACCGCAAACCTACGGCCCGTACCCCTGAGGAAGGTACGGGCGTACCCCTTTGACCTGCGCTCGCGCCGCTGCATCACCAGTCCGCCAGTCCGTGCACACTGCTTCCCTCTCGCGCGGAGGCTGTCCCAACCAAAGAGTCCCTCCGTGTTCCACCCCAATGTCCGACTCACCGTCCATGGCAGACGTCTCGTTGTCGCCCGGATCTGCTCCGGCCGCCCCGTGACACACATAGCCGACGAAATGGGCAACTCCCGCACCACCGCCTACGAGTGGGTCCGGCGTTGGCGCGCCGAAGGCGACGACGGCCTGGGGCCCATGGCTGGGCGGATGCCCGAAGCCGGGCTGCGGTGCGAGCGAGGGCTCGGCCCCGCACCGATGGGTCGCTTCTGGGCCGCTTGAGCGTCGGCGGGTGTTTCGTCGTTCCCGCAGGGTCGGGCGCACATTTCTTGCCCAATGAGCAAAGTTGCTCAATGTGCACTCTTTGTTATTGTGGAGGCATGGAAGACGGTCTGCGGGAGCGGAAGAAGCAGCAGCTGCGTGACCAGCTGAGCATGACCACGGTGCTGCTTGCCAAGGAGCGCGGCCTGGCGCATGTGCGTGTGGAGGACATCGTCGAGCGGGTCGGAGTGTCGCGCCGTACGTTCAGCAACTACTTCGCGAGCAAAGAGGAGGCCATCGCCGACCGGCATGTCCAGCGGACGCGCGAGGCAGCCGAGGCCCTGCGCGGCCGCCCTGCGGGCGAGCCGCTGTGGGACTCCGTCACCACCGTGATCGTGGGCCGCTACGCGGCCTGGTCCAGCACCACCGCCGCGCAGATAAAGGCAGACCCGGATCTGATCTCCCTGCTGGGCGAGCCCGAGATCCAGGACGCCATCGCCCGCGGAGCGCGCACGGCCACCGCCGAACTCGCGCGGGCGGTGGCCGACCGACTCGGCACCGACGCGGCCACCGACCTCCACCCGACCCTGATCGCCAACGTCGCCCTGAGCACCCAGATGTCCACCCTCGACTTCTGGTTGCGCACCGATCCACAGGTCGAGCTAGGCCCGCTGATGCAGGAGGCATTCCAGCGACTTGCCGCGGGCTTCGGCGCTCTCCCGGCCCGCCAGTCGGCTACGGCCGGAGACGAAAGGAAGTAATCATCATGTTTGACACCATTATCGTCGGGGGCGGTCCGGTCGGGCTGTTCCTCGCCTGTGAACTGCGGCTCGCCGGAGCCAACCCTGTCGTCCTGGAGCGCCTGCCCGGCGCGAGCCAGGCCGACAAGGCGCACGGCCTCACCGGACAAGTGGTCCGGCTGATGGACCACCGCGGTCTGTACGAGCGCTGCGGCGGGAGCGCGCCGCCCATGCCCGCGCCGCAGTTCTTCTTCGGTGGGCTCACCCTGCCGCTGGACGTGCTCGGCGCGGACAACCCGATGTACCTGCTGCGGATCAACCAGCGCGATCTTGAGGGTGTGCTCGGCGAGCGGGCGGCCGAGCTCGGCGTGGATGTGCGTCGCGGCTACGAGGTCCGCTCCTTCAGCCAGGTGCAGGACCACGTCGCCGTGGTCGTGACTGGCGAGGACGGCAGCGAGACGACCTTCCACGCCCGGTACGTCGTCGGCTGCGACGGCGCGCGCAGCGTGATCCGCAAGCAGTCCGGGATCGGCTTTCCCGGCTTCACCGACCCCCACGTGGTCGACCGCAGCGCGCTGGTCGGCCCCATCGAGCACGTCCACCCCAGGCCAGGCGGACGCATCGCCATCGACGGCCTCGGTGAAGTCCCGGCCAGCTTCTACCGCACCGAGCGCGGCGTGCTCACCATCGGCGGCTCCCCGCAGCAGCCGATCATCCACACCATGGAATGGGAGGACCAGCCGGCCGGAACCTATCCGGGACCCGGCAGCCCCATGACGATGGCGGAGATGGAGGACAGCATCGAGCGGGTCATCGGCGTACGCATCGCCCTGACCGAGCCCGCCGACGGCTCGCCCACGCTTTCGCGCCGTCTGTGCGGCCGCAACACCCGCCTGGCCGACCGCTATCGCGACCGCCGCGTCTTCCTCGCCGGCGACGCCGCACACGTCCACTCCGCCGCCGGTGGCCCCGGGCTGAACCTCGCGCTGCAGGACGCCGCGAACCTGGCCTGGAAGCTGGCAGCCGAACTCCACGGCTGGGCACCCACCGACCTGCTGGACACGTACGAGAGCGAACGCCACGCGATCGGCGAGCGAGTCTTCATGCAGACCCAGGCCCAGACCGCCCTCATGGCCCCCGGCAGCAATGTAACCGCCCTGCGGGAACTGTTCACGGAACTCCTCGGCCAGCGGGAGAACGTCCAGCAGATCGCCGACTTGATCGCAGCCTCCGACATCCGCTATGACATGGGCGACGAACACCCCGCCGCACCCACCGGAAGGTTCGTCCCTCCGCTGGAACTCACCACCGAAGACGGCCGACACCGCCACCTCGCCGAACTCACGCACCACGCCCGCCCACTGCTCCTCGATGCCTCGCACGGCACCGACCTCGCCGCCGCAGCAGCCCCTTGGGCCGATCGCGTCCTGCGGATCCCCGCCGACGTCAAGGACACCCCGGCCCCCGCACTTCTGATCCGTCCCGATGGATACGTCGCCTGGGCAGGCTCCGACCCCGTCGGCCTCCAAGGAGCTCTGACCCGCTGGTTCGGCAGCGCACCCGACGACCGGCCCGCAGCCTGACCACGGATCGGCCGCCGGGACCGCTTCGAACGCTGTGGCCATACAGGTGTAAAGCGGAAGCTCCACCCAAACCGGAAGATCGTTAACATCCGACAACTGACCGCCACTGAACGTTGCTGCTGCCCATGGTCACGCGGAAAACGCTCGGTCGGTACTCATGATCACACCCAAGCCGGGAAGAGCTGGCCCGCCGCGGCAGGGGAAGCCTCCTCGCACGCCGAACCCGCTGCCCTGATCTCCTCCTCCGAAATGACCCCGCGCACCACCCTCAGCAGGCTGTCCTCCAGATCCGACAACACAAGCCCATGCGCCTGGCCGCGCGCGCCGTGGCGACGGGGTGTGTGCGGTGGTCGAAAGTCTCGAATCCGACGGCGGTCTCCAGCACCTACTTAGGGGTGCCGTGCGAGGGCGTCGCCCCCGAGCTGCCACATCTCGTAGTTGCCGCATTCTGCCGTGATCTCGGCCGCCGAGTGAGCCGCCGTGATGAAGTCGTCCACGACCGGTGAAGTATGCGTTGTCGCTACCGCGAGATGTACCTGGTCGGGTGCCAGGTCCGGGATGGGCACGTAGGCGATGTCGGGATGCGAGTAGAACACGGACGCCGAGCGGGCCAGGAAGGAGATACCGCGTCCGGCCGCTACATGTTCGAGGGTCTCGTCGACGCCGCGCACCGGGTATCCAGCGTTGGCGAACGGGCGCTCGGTGGGCTGCGAGCGCGCGTCACCGTCCCACAGCAGCGGCTCACCGGCCAGGTCGGTCTCGGTGACCTCCGCCTTGTCGGCGAAGCGATGTCCGGCCGGCAGCACCGCCACCCGCGGCTCGGTGTACAGGGGTGTCAGGCGCAGGCCGGTTTCGTCGATGGGCAGGCGCACGAAGGCGACGTCGATGCGCCCGTCTAGCAGCATCGCGGCCTGGTCGTCGCCCTCGATCCGCTGCATGTCCACGATCACGTCCGGGTGCCTGCCCGCGAACGCGCGAGCCGCCGGGGTGATGGGAATGCCGGCGCGGAAACCGACCATCAGCCGCCTCCGGCCGTCGGCGGCCTCGGACACCCGGCGCCGCAGCGCGTGTGTGGAGGCTAGCAGCGGGCCGGCGTCGGCGAGCAGCTGCCGGCCCGCGTCAGTCAGCTCGACGCCGTGACGGTCCCGGGTGAACAGCGCCGCGCCGAGATCTTGTTCGAGTACGCGGATCTGTCGGCTGAGCACCGGCTGCGCGATGTGGAGTTCGTCGGCGGCGCGGCCGAAGTGGAGCCGGTCGGCCACGGCGACGAAGTACCGCAGCTTTCGCAGATCGAGATCCATACGGCCTCCAGCGTGGTGAGACCTCCAGGGTATCACCAGGGTTTAAAGAGGTCTTGGACGTTTCCTGGGGGCGGTGACAGCATGAAATGCGGCGCCTCATGGCGTCGGAAATGAATTCGATGCGGAAATCTCTGGGCAGGACCGGAAACCGAAAGCAGGAATACTGATGAGCAGTATCAGCATTGTCGGACTGGTAAACATGGCCCGAGCCCTGGCCGGACGGGCGCTCGCCGCCGGGAATACCGTTGAGATCCTCGGCCGCAACCAGAGCAAGGCGAAGGAGGTGGCCGCCGTGCTCGGCGGCGCCACAGTGGGCACGGCCGGTGACGTCCCGGCCGGGGACATCGTGATCCTCGCCGTGCCCTACGCCGGCGCAGCAGCGGTGGTGAAGGAGTACGGGGACGCTCTGCGCGGCAAAATCATCGTTGACATCACCAACCCTGTTACCCCTGACCTGCAGGGTTTCGTCGTGCCCGACGACAGCTCCGGAGCGCAGGAGATCGCCAAGGCGGCTCCCGATGACGCGCACGTCGTCAAGGCGTTCAACACGGTGTTCTCCCACGTGGTGGCCGCCGGGTCCGCCGAGGGTCGCCCGGTGGACGTGTTCATCGCCGGCACCGACGCGCAGGCCAAGGCCCGCGTGTCGGCGTTTATCGAGAGCTTGGGGCTGCGCCCCTGGGACACCGGCGACCTGTTCATGGCGCGGGCGCTGGAGAACGTCGGCCTGCTGGAGCTGGGCCTGATGAGCCACTCCGTCAAGCACACCGATTTCTCCCTCAACGTCACCCTTCTGCGCTGAATAGCGCTTCTCATCTCTTTCCGTGCCGTCCAGCATTAGTTCACTAGCGGCACGGAAAGCCCCCACCTATTTAAGGAATAATCCAGGTGCGTGTATTCATCGCTGGCGGGACCGGGCATTCCGGTTCTCACATCATTCCCGAGCTTATCTCCGCAGGGCACGAGGTCACCGGCCTAGCCCGGTCGGACGCGTCCGCGGAAACCCTGTCCGCACTCGGCGCGAAGGTACGGCGCGGCAATTTGGAGGACCTCGACGGGCTCAAGGAAGCAGCCGCCACCTCCGACGGCGTCATCCACGTCGCCCACCGACAGGACCTCCTGCCCACCGGCGGTATGGACGCCGTGGCCGCCGCGGAGATCCCCGTCATGCTCGCCTACGGCGAGGCCCTCGCGGGAACCGGAAAGCCGCTGGTCACCGCCGGGAGCATAGGTTCGCCCGGCAACCTGGGACGGCCGGCCACCGAGGAAGACCCTGCCCTGCCGTCCGGCGAAGAGCACCGGGGCACCCTGCGAGTCCGCAACGTCGTGGAGCGGGCCGTGATCGACCTGGCCGGGCGGGGGGTTCGTTCCTCGGTCGTACGGATCGCCAACATCGCGCACGGCACGAGTGATGTGGCGGGCTTCCTTCCCACGCTGATCGCGCTCGCGAAGGAGAAGGGGTTCGCCGGCTACCCCGGCGATGGCGCCAACGTGTGGAACGCCGTCCACATCCGCGACACCGCCGCCCTGTTCCGCCTGGCCCTGGAAGACGGGCCGGCCGGCAGCTACTGGCACGCGGTCGAGGACGGGGGCACCCCCTTCCGCGACATCGCCGAGGCCCTCGCCGACCGTCTGGGCCTGCCCGCCGTGAGCATTCCCAATGACGCCCTGATGACACCGGGCTACTTCGGATTCCTCACCAACATCGTCACGCAGAGCTATCCGGCGTCTAACGCCATCACCCGCCGCACCCTCGGCTGGGAACCCGCCCAGCCCGGCCTCCTCGCGGATCTGGACAACGGCCACTACTTCCCCGCCGACTGAACAGCACCATCAGCGGCTCGTGACCAGTCCGGCACGCCCGGCTCTATGAAAAGGACGTACAACTATGACAACGGTGGGCTTCATCGGAAGCGGAGCCAGCGGTAAGACTCTCGCACGCCTGGCCGTGGGCGCCGGGCATCAGGTAGTGCTCAGCAGCGCGAGGCCGTGAGCCACCTAGTGACCTGAGTCGGAGACTCGTCGGCAGTAGGTGGCGGCGTTGTCGAGGATCTCGTCTGCGGTCTTTGTCCAGGCGAAGGGTCTGGGGTGTTCGTTCAAGTCCGTGAGCCAGGACCGGATGTCGCGTTCGAGGGCCTGGACGGAGCGGTGGACGCCGCGCTTGAGCTTCTTCTGCGTGAGCTCGGCGAACCACCGCTCCACCAGGTTCAGCCAGGACGCACTCGTCGGCGTGAAGTGCAGGTGGAACCGGGGATGCCTCAACAGCCACCTCTTGATGTCGGGCGTCTTGTGGGTCGCATAGTTGTCGAGGATCAGGTGGACCCGGAGATCAGCCGGTACTTCTCTGTCGAATTTGGCGAGGAATTTCTTGAACTCGGCAGCCCGGAGGCGGCGATGAAGAGCCGATGACTCTGCCGGTCGCCACTTCCAGAGCTGCGAACAGGGTGGTGGTGCCGACCCGCACGTAGTCGTGACTACGCCGTTCAGGGACGCCGGGCACCATCGGCAGAACCGGCTGGGACCGGTCCAGAGCCTGGATCTGCGACTTCTCGTCCGCGCAGAGCACCAGCGCCTTTTCCGGCGGGTCGAGATAGAGGCCGACGACGTCGCGGACCTTGTCGATGAACAACGGATCGGTCGACAGCTTGAACGTCTGCGACCGGTGCGGTGCGAGAGCGAATGCCCGCCAGATCCGCGAGACCGTCGGCTGCGACATCCCCGTCGCCGCCGCCATCGACCTGGTCGACCAGTGGGTCGCATTCTTCGGCGTCTCCTCGAGCGTCTTTACGGTCACCCGCTCGACATCGGCATCCGTGATCTTCCGTGGCACGCCTGGACGCCGGTCGTCGCACAACCCGTCCGGGCCCCGTTCGAGGAAACGGCGTCGCCAGGTGCGGACCGTGTCCGGAGTGATCCGCAGCCGACGGGACACCTCCATGAACTCCGGAGGCCGGGCGCCCCGTTGCGGGGCAACCAAAGCGGTAATGGGGCGGACGGCCTCCGCCCGGGTGGCGGGCACCGGTGCCGTATCTGGAACGGCGAGTTCCCGCACCGGCCCACCGGCGAGGACGGTTGGTTCGCCACGTCCCCCGTCGGCACCTACCCGGTAAACGGCTACGGGCTCCACGACGTCGCGGGCAACGTCTGGGAATGGTGCGCCGACTATTTCGAACCCCGGTGGTACGAGCGCTCCTCCCGGGACAATCCGCAGGGGCCGCCCACAGGCGACCGGCGAGTCCTGCGCGGCGGCTCCTATCTGTGCCATCGCAGCTACTGCAACCGCTACCGAGTGGCCGCCCGGACGGGAAACACACCGGAGTCCACGAGCGGCAACTGCGGCTTCCGCACGGCAGCGGCTGGAAACGGGCACCGGGGAGTGTCTGCAGCGGCGCCGAGCCGCCCGTCCAGAGCCGTCGAGCGGTAACCGAACGGGTAGAGGTGCGTGCGGCCGCCCGAGATGTGCACGTGGGCCCGCGCCATGCGCGTCGTACCGGCCTCGACCAGTATTCGCGCGAGCACGGCGGAGCGCGTCTCGCCCGGTGTTGCGTCCGGCCGTGCGGAGTGCGGCGAGGGCCGCCTGCTGGTCCGCGTGCGCCGTAAGGCGGGCGACAATCCCCACGCCACGGGAGTGTGGCAGGAAGTAAAGGGCGAGGCGCCTGCACCGGCGTATGAACGGTCGCGGGAGCAGCACCCGAGCGCATCGCGCTCCCCCGCGGCCGCCGTCCTCACGAGCCGTAGGCACCACGGCACAGGGCTGCCACCTCGGCACTCGTCACCCCTGCGGAGGCTCTCCGGCACAGCGGGCGCATGCTGGAGCGGGGCGGGGGCTGGTGACGGGTCTGCGGCCGCCGGTTCGGCGCGCTGCGGTGATGGCGGCGGTACACCTTCTTGGGGGCGGGTGCGGGCCGGAAGCGGTGGATACGGGGCGCAGCGGGGGCGTACACGGGAGCCCGGTGGCGGTGGACGTGAGTAACTGCTGGTGCCAGGTGAAAGTGGCGGCGGGGGCGCTTCTTCTTGGCCTTCGCATGCTCGGAAGGCTTCGGCTTGTGGGTCGAAGCCTCCACGGTGGCCAGGATGGACCGGCCCGGGGGCTGGTGCGCGTCGGGCCGCAACTGGGCAGTCAGCGGCGCCCCGGCAGCAGCCGGTGGGTGGCTCGGTCCGGCCGGGCGCGGGGCGGACGGTACGGAGACGCAGCCGGATGTCGCGAGCAGAGCGGCCAGGACGAGAAGGAGGGGGCGGCGGGGGATCACCTGCTCAGCGTGGCGCACGGAACGCAGGCGTTGCGGGCGCCGCGCGTGACCGCCACCGTACCGAGTGACCGTCCGTCCACGTCCAGGTGACAAATCCGGGATGCGCCGTGACTCGCGGGATCCGGTGAGGGGGCCGCCCATGAGGACGCGCACAGTAGCTGCGTCGCGTCCCGCCGTCCGGACCTCCGTGACGCGGTCGGGCAGGTCCGAGCGGCTGCCCCTGGGCGAGGACGGCTGTGACAGGGGGCGTGCCGCCGGAACCGGAATGTGCCGTGTCCCCCGCTGATAACCTGGGGGCACGCTTCGAAACCGTTGGGGCCCGTACCGAGGGGTACGGGCCCCGGCGCGTTCCGGGCACCAGACCGAGGAAGGTTCCCCATGAACGCGAAGCCGCCGGCCCCGAAGGGCGAACTCACAACGCCGCAGACGGCTGCCCCTAGCCTGCCGCCGGTCGAGTCCTTCGACGCGCTCGGGCTGCCGCCGGAGCTGACGGCGACGATGACCGGCCTCGGCGTGACAGAGCCCTTCCCGATCCAGGCGGCGACCCTGCCCGACGCACTGGCCGGCCGTGATGTCCTCGGCCGCGCCCGGACCGGCTCCGGCAAGACCCTTGCCTTCGGGCTTGCACTGCTGGCGCGCACGGCAGACATGAGAGCGGAGCCGAAGCGGCCGCTCGCACTGGTCCTGGTGCCGACCCGGGAGCTCGCGCAGCAGGTGAGCGACGCGCTGGCCCCGTACGCGCTGGCGCTGAACCTGCGGCTGGCGACGGTGGTGGGCGGGCTGTCCATCAACCGGCAGGTGGCGCTGCTCCGGACCGGTGCCGAAGTGGTTGTCGCGACACCCGGACGGCTCACCGACCTCGTATCGCGCCGGTCCTGTGATCTGCGGCAGGTACGGATCACGGTGCTGGACGAGGCGGACCAGATGTGCGACCTGGGGTTCCTGCCGCAGGTCTCGGAAATCCTGGACCAGGTCCGTCCAGACGGTCAGCGGCTGCTGTTCTCGGCCACGCTCGACCGCAATGTCGACGAGTTGGTGCAGAACTATCTGCGCGAGCCGGCAGTGACGTCGCTCGACCGTGTGGCGGGCTCGGTCACCACGATGGAACACCATCTGCTGAACATCCACCCCGCCGACAAGTACGCGACCGCGACCGAAATCGCCGCGCGGGACGGCCGGGTCCTGATGTTCCTGGACACCAAGGCCGGCGTGGACCAGTTCACCCGGCACCTGCGGGCCAGCGGCGTACGGGCCGCCGCCCTGCACAGCGGGAAGTCGCAGCCCCAGCGCACTCACACGCTCGCGCAGTTCAAGGACGGCGGGATCACCGTGCTGGTGGCCACCAACGTCGCGGCGCGAGGCATTCACATCGAGGCGCTCGACCTCGTCGTCAACGTCGACCCCCCTGCCGATGCCAAGGACTACCTGCACCGCGGCGGGCGCACGGCACGCGCCGGGGAATCCGGGAACGTGGTCACGCTGGTCACACCGAACCAGCGGCGAGACGTGAACCAGATCATGGCCGAAGCCCGGATCCGGCCGACTGTCACCCAGGTGCGCTCCGGCGAGGAGAAGCTGACCGCCATCACCGGGGCGAAGCGCCCCCCGATCGAAGGCAAGGGCAGCGGAAACACACCCTTCCGCGGCATGGGCACCCGTCCGGGCCGGCCCAAGGAGTCCCGTAAGACGGCCGACGCACGCAAGGCGGCAGAGGCCCGAGCGGCGGCCCGGGTGCGCAAGGGCCGCTGAACCGGACGGACTTACCGGACGGGGGCCGAGCGCCGCCGGTGGCGCCGTCCGCCCGAGCACCGGTCAGGGGGGCGCTGCCGAACGTGGGCGAGCACTCCGGCCAGGACGCCCCTGCGGACGCCGGCACCGGCGTGGTCGTACGGCGGCACACGGTCCGCGCCGAACCGACCGGCCCGGCTCCACGTCATCATCGCCTGTGGCGGCGACTCCATCGAGCCAAGGGATCCGACAGCGACGTCGCCGGCTTCGCCCGGCTGAATGCCGTGGACGGTACCCGTGCCACGAAGAACGTGACCGGATTCCGCCTCCTCCGAATTCCGCCGACCGCAAACAGCGGAAAAGCCCTCGCACATGGGTGACGGGACATCAGGTCCGTTACCGCGCGAGGGCTCTTTCCGCCAGGACTCAGCAGTAGTGCGGGATGTTTCCGATGTTGGCGATGTAGCGCGCCGACACGAAGTTACCCTGGGGGGTCTTGTACCACAGGGAGTTCCCGTTCACGTTCTGGCCGCGCACCTTGCACTTGATCAGAACGACCGAGTTGTACGAGTAGGAGCCGACGACCCGGTAACGCTGGCTGGGGCCACTTCGCACCAGCACTCCCGCCCGGGTGGTCACGCGGCCCTTGTAGTAGGACGTAGCCGCGGCACTTGTCCTGGCCTTGTAGGCCGTGTCGCTGCTGTGGTCGCCGGCCAGGGCCGGCCCGGCTGCCACACCGACGGCCATGGCACCGGCTGTCAGAGCCATGACGAGCTTACTGGTCTTGGGCTTGGGGAACACGCGTTGCCTCCACGAGGTCACAGACCGACAGATAGATGTCCGAGACGACGTCCCGTTATGTGCGCCTGCACGAATGTCGCTGCTCGCACAATTCATCCTCGAACGGCCCGGAGGATGAGACTCATCGCCTCAGCAACAGCAACGTACTGCGACGCCCACGATAAATATCCAAGTACGAAATTCGACACGCGGCACGATCCCTGAATGGGCGTATAAGCTTTCTGCACTCCGGGAGTCGGATCTGCGAGCACCGGAGCCGCAGGGCGCTAGATGCGTTCCCGCCTCTCGGCGACCTGCGGCACGTTCGCGGCACCCCCGGCGAATTGAGCGATCAGGAACCGGCACCCTTGAATCCCGCGTCGCCCCGGCGCAGCGCGTCCCGTGACCGGTCCGCGCGACTCCGTTCCTCGGCCTCACAGTCCCCCGGGCCACCGTGACTCAGAACGTCCACCGAGTGTGGGTGTAGACGCCGTCGTTCCGGCCGAAGCCGAACGCCGTGTCAGGGGCCACCACGAAGACCATCGCGTCGCCCTTCCGGAACGCATCGCTGATCCCGTGGAACGTGCCGTCGGGTGAGGTGATGTGCGGCCCGTACTTGTCTTCGTACGCCGCGATCACCCCTTCAAGCACGGTCGGGTCGACAACCGGCTCCGCCTTGCCCTCGACCACGACATCGAGCCCTTCGGTGAGCGAATTCCGCCCGGTGGTCAGCGCGCAGTGCCCGTCATGAGCGAGATTCTTCCGCTTCTGCTCCCCGGGGCCGGTGGAGAAGTACAGCACCCCGTCGTGCCAGGCGGCGATCACGGGAGTGACGTGCAGCCGGCCGTCCGGCCGTACCGTGGAAACCCAGAAGATCTCGGCTTCCCGCAAATGACGTTGGGCCTCGGCCCACTCGGTGGCGGTGGCGTCCGCGGCCCCCGGGCGGGAGTTGAGCGCGGAGCTGTAGCGACCGTCGAGCTCGGCCATGGGCCGCATGGGCTGCTCCGCGGGTTCCTGTGTCGGCATGTGATGTCCCCTTTCTCGCCCCGATAACGACTGTCCGCCCAGGAAGAAATCATCGCCGCATCCGGATTTCCTGCCCGGCGTTCCCGCATCGCGCGCCGGGGCCGTCCTTCAACACGGTCCGCCGGCGCGAAAATCGATTGACGCAGCCCGCCTCGTGCCTGTTCTGTAATACGGATTTGGGGACCGTGATACGGGAGGGGTGGTTGTGTGAACGCGGGAATGCAACATGCGCTGGACGCCTATCGGGCCAGTCAGCATGACGAGCCGGCTCCTGCACATCCGTACGAAGCAGTCACGGGCAGCCCATTGCGGGCCGTCCGGCGTGCTTGGCTGTTGCGGAAGATGTCCAGGCTGGTGCCGAAGGGGCGCGACACACCCCCCACGGATCATGAGCCTGGGGCCGCCAGTCCCGACCAATTGGCGTGACGCGAGAGGTTCCCCGGGGCCCGTCGGCCCCGGGGAACGGCCTGAGCGCCGGCAGGACGGTCATGTCATCGGCGGGGGCCACGTACAGGTCTACGATGAGAGAGTGCCCAATTTCGAGGTCGTGACAGCTGTCGCAGCACCTCCGGATCAGGTTTTCGCGTTGTGCCTGGATGTGCAGGCCCACACCCGCTCGATGGCCGCGTCATCGGAGCGAGCGGTCGACGGCACTACCCGGGGTGAACTGTCGCTCGGTGACACGGTGACCTTCCAGGCCCGCCATTTCGGCCTGACCTGGCGGCTCAAGGCCCGCATCACCTCGTACGAACGGCCCCGGTATTTCGTCGACGAGCAGGAGTCCGGCCCCTTCGAGCGATGGCGTCACGTCCACTGCTTCGAGCCCGACGGCGCCGGTGGCACCGTGATGAGAGACGTCATCGAATTCGCCTCACCACTGGGCCCTGTCGGACGCATCGTCGACAGCATCGTGCTGAGCCGGTACATGCCCCGCCTCATCAGAATTCGCAACGCCTCACTGAGCAGAACCTTCGACTGATCGGCTGCCCGTGGACCTCGGTCGGCTGTGCGGGCCGGTGGACTCGACCCGGTGATGTCGCTGCCGCAGGCCGCACGTCGGGACGTACCGACTCCTCCGCGGGCCGGGGCCCGGCGGGCCCCGGCCTGCGCTCACACGGTCACCCGACCGTGATCACCGTCCGACGACCGGTGGGAAGTTCGGCGGTTGTGGCTGTGACGGTCCGCCTGCCGGCGTCGTACGACCACGTCACGGGTCTGCCGTTGACCCTGACCGAACGCGGGTGGGCGATGTCGCTCAGCCGCAGTGTCCAGGAGCGCCCACGGACCTGGCCCCGGTAGGCACCCTTCTGCGGATCGATGGTCACGGTCGCGCCGTGCGCACGCACCGTGGTCGTGGCGTGAGCGTCCGTGCTGCCGTCGCCTTCGTCCTCGTACAGCGAGAACGAACCGTGGCCGCCGGCCGCAACGTTCAGTGTGACCTTGTCCATCGGGGACTTGGCGTCGTAGTCCTTGTATTCCTGCTCGGCGAGAATTCCACCGGAGCGGATCAGAACCGGCATTTCGTCGAGCTGCGATGTGGTCTCGACGGTTTTGGGTCCCGTGTACGACGTACCGGTGAAGTAGTCGGTCCAGGTGCCCGGCGGGACCCACACCGTGGTCCTGCCGCCCGGCCCGGTGACGGGGGCGACGAGGACGTCGTCGCCGAGCGTGTACTGGGAAGTGTGCTCGTACGCTCCCTGCTGCTCCGGGTAGTTGAGGTAGAGGGGTCGGGACATCGGCAGGCCGGTCGCGTGCGAATCGGCCGCCAGGGAGTACATGTACGGGGTCAGTGCGCCGCGCAGCCGGAGAGCCTTGGCACCCGCTTCGCCGGCCTTGCCGCCGAACTCCCAGGGCAGGGACTCGCCACCGCCGGAATGGATCCGGTCGATCGGCGAGAACGCCCCGAGCTGCATCCACCGTGCGTACAGCTCCGGATCACGGGTGCCGGGGTCGCCGTGGAATCCACCGACGTCGTCGCTCACGTAGGGGAGGCCTATGTTGCCTTCGGTGGCGTTGAGCATCGAGGTGAAACCCAGGGTGTCCCAGTTGGCGTAGGAGTCGCCGGTGAAGTGCATCGTGGAGCGGTGGTCGGCCCAGGGCCCGGACGCGTACCCTCCGCCGAGCCGCTGGTAGGAGGCGCCTATACGGGAGAAGGCGAAGCCCCGAAGGCCGGTGGCCTCACTGTCGTGCGCCGCGTAGAGGGAGTTGACCAGTGTGTCGGGTGTGATGCCTGCGCCCGAGGCGAGAGAGGCATCACAGCACCAGTCGTTCCACCACAGGCGCACTCCCTGGGCGTCGTAGGGCTTGTGCAGATCGAAGAAGGCCGCCGCCTGCTCGGGGTCGGAGAAGTCGAATCCGTAACAGTCGTCACTGGAGTAGCACCCGATCTTCGGGAGCTTGCCGCCCGCGGTCTTCATGGCCTGTGCGAAGGCCGGGTCGGATCCGTCGATGGACGGGTGGGTGTTGAGCGTGACGGGCAGGCCGTTGTCCTTGGCCCACTTCATGAACTCAGCTGGATCGGGGAAGAGTTCCTTGTTCCAGCCGGTCCAGCCGTTCCACCATCCGGAGCCCTTGTAGTCGGTATCGACGACGAGCGAGTCGAGCGGCACCTTGTTGCCGCGGAACTGAGCGAGCAGCTTCTTGTAGTCGTCGAAACTGTAGGCCTGCCAGCGGGAGAACCAGACGCCGAAGGCCCAGCGCGGCAGCATCGGTGCCGGACCGGTCAGTTCGCGCAGATCGCGCAGGCCCTGTTTGTAGTCGTGGCCGTAACCGAAGAGGTAGCCGTCCTGGTACTCGTTCTCCGGGCGCTCCGCCCGCGGCGTGGGCTGTTTGCCGTCGCCGTTGGTGAGTGCGGTCTGCGAGTCGTCGAGCAAGTACCAGCCGTCGCGCGACAGCATGCCGTCGTTGAGCTGGTAGGGCGCGGCCGGAGTGTTGTCGAGCCCACGGGTCCATCCGCCCAGGTTCGCCGTGGCGCCCTTGGTGGCGGGTGTGGGGTAGGCGGCATCCGCATCCGGGGTGAGCGCGAAGGAGTCGATGTTGGCGCGGCCGGTGTCGCCGGGGCGCTGCTCGACACTGATGTCGTCGACGCCGCGCTTGAGTTGAACGGTGATGGGTCGGGAGACGGCGTAGGTGTTCCAGTCCCCGGTCGGTGCCAGAGCGGCCTGCTGCCATACGCCGCCCGCTTCGACGGAGAGGCTCCGTTCGGCCGTCCGGCCGTCGGATGCCTTGGCGTTGGCGTACCGCAGCCGCAGGGTGTACGCGCCGTCGGCGGGGACACCGCGGACGCGAACCGTGCTCCGGGCGCCCTCCTTCTCGTAGCCCTCGACGACCCCTCGCCCGTACGCCTTGGTGGTGCCGCCCGGGAAGGCCCACTTGGCGCCGCCTGTCATCACCCCGTACTCGGTGTCGCAGACCGCTCCGACGGCGCAGGTGGAGGTGGACTCGCCGAACTGGGGGTGCCCGGTGACGCTCTCCGTGCCGGCCTTGAGGCGGACCTCGGTGTTGTCCTGGGTGAAGGGGCCCGACCCCAGCTTGTGGCGCAGCGTCAACTCGTGGGTACGAATGACGCGGTAGCCGTTCTCCACCGTCGAGGAGTAGGCGGCTCCGAAGTCACGGTCGACCGCGTTGACGGTCGGCCGGTCCTCGAAATGACCGTCCTTGGCGTACTCCATGCGGATCAGGGTGGGAGTGAGGATCTGAAAGCGGGCGCTGCCGTCCACGACCATGTGTGCGTTGCGAGTTCTCGCGCCGTCGGCGTGGGACACGCCGGCCGCCGCGGGTAGCGCGAGCAATGCGCCGGCGGTCAGCAGAGCCCAGGTCCGCTTGCCACTCTTGGGCATCTCGGTGCCTCCTGGTCCGGGACCGCCGACGGACGGGCGCGATGCCGCGATGCTCGCCTGCGGTCGTCGCACGGTACCCTCGTAATTAGTTCGGCTAGGATCCGAACTAATTACGGGTAAGTCAAGGGCTGCGTACAGCAATTCGGGTTGCGGTCCGCGCATTCCCGCAGGCGCTGAAGATCCTCAACGCGAAGGGCGACAGCGGGGCGATTCGCCGGTCCACCTGACAGGGGGCTCGGTGGTGTCAGGCGGGCATCCCGGTCCATCGCCGCCCCGCGCGTCCAGGTGACTGTGCCGTATTCCTTTCTCCTGACCCCGGCCGCTGTGTTCTCTCGGCCCGACGCCCTCGTGGCCTGCCTGTCTCAGGTGTTGTCGAGGTCGGCGGCAACGGTGGAGGCCGGGGTGTTGAGGATGGCGTCGAACGCGTCGAGGACGGGGGTGTGCAGATACGTGCTCTGTATGCGGATGCGGTCGGGCCCCGGGGTGAGGTCGGCGCCGCCCTGCGTGTCGCGGGGGGCCCGGCGAAGCCCGGCCATGCTGAGTCCGAGGCCGGCATCGGCGAAGGCTGCTTCGACACTTCCCGGCTCGGGCGGCTCCAGCGCGGTGGGGGCGATGGTGAAACCGAAGCGGGAGTTCTCGTCGCGGGGCATGTCCGCGGTGTGTCCTGTGGTGCTTGTCAGTCCGAGGGCGGCGTAGTCGTCGCCGAGCGCGCGGGTCAGGTAATGGCCCATCGGGAAGCCTGTGAGATGGCCGTCGAAGGAGACCGGTGTTTTCTGGATGTGGGCGTTGTGGGCTGCCAGAACGATGCGGGTGCCGGGCTCGGAGCGCTCCAGGTGCCACAGGACCGACTCGGCCATGTAGCCGTCGCGGGCAGAGGTGTCGGCGGTCAGCCCCTTGCCCGTGAAGAGGTCCGCCAGGGCGCGGAAGGTGTAGTCCGCGTGGCAGGCGCCTTCGAGGCGTCGCAGGGCGACGTCGTAGCGCGACCGGCCGCCGCGGGCGACGTACAGCGGTTCAACGGCACGGAACCGGATGAGCAGCCGCGCCAAGGCCGCGCTGAGCGCGTCCTGTTCGGCAGCGGGAAGACGTGCCCACGCGGGCGCGGTGTCGGCCCCGGAGCCGCCTGCGAATGATTCGGCGATCTGCATCGCCGTGTGGAGGGCCGGGAGGGTTTCGGAATCGATGTCGCGGAGGTAGTCGGCGAGCGGGGTCAGAGCGGGAAGCAAGGACCCACCGGCCGCCGGGATGTCGATGCCGGCGAAGCGGACCGGTGCCGCGGCGGTGCGGTTGTGCCGGCGCATCCAGCGCAGCGGCTCATCCACTCCCACGGGGATCGTCGAGGCGAGGTGGGCCGACAGTTCGCCGTCCGCCCCCTCGCCCTGGGCCCAGGTGTCGAGCGGGAAGCCCTCGCTGAAACCGTATTCGAAGGCCAGGACAGTGAAGCCGCAGCGCTCGACCAGGAACCGCAGGATGCGCAGGCGCATGGCGGCGAACTCGTTGATGAAGTGGGAACTCTCACCGATCGCGACCACACGGGCATCACCGACGATGTCGCGCAGCGGCTCCAGGTCGTCGAGCGGCGCGGCGGGGTCGAGGTGGGTGAGCGGGACGGCCTGGGCGCGAAGCCAGTCGGCGAACGGCTCGTGGTGAGACGAAGCAGGCATGCTGACAGCTCGTTTCTCGGTGCTGGAGTGTGAAGGGACCACCGCGTCCGGGTGCATCCCGGGGGCCCACGGGCATTCGGCGACCGGCACGGGCAGGTGGGGCCGCTCAGCCTCACCGCCCGTGGCGTTTCCTCAAATGGAGCCAGGTTTCCGCGGGGCCGGACGGGCTGTTGCGCGGGTTCAGCGGTCCGGTGGCGGGTCCTGACGTGACCCTGCCGCCTGCGCGGGCGCTGCGTCCTCAAGGGCGTCGATACTGCCGGACATGATCGTTCGGATGTGTTCGCCGATGTGCTGGACAGGCCAGTCCCACCAGGCGAGAGCAAGCAGGCGGGCGATGTCCTCGTCGCTGTGCCGACGGCGAATGAGGCCGGCGGGGTTGCCGCCGACGATGCCGTAGTCAGGAACGTCGTCGACCACAACGGAACCGGAAGCGATGACCGCTCCGTGACCGATACGGACGCCGGGCATCACCATGGCCCGGTACCCGAACCAGACGTCGCTGCCGACCACGGTGTCGCCCCGGCCTGGCAGGCCGGTGATCAGATCGAAGTGCTCGGCCCAGGAACCGCCCATGATCGGGAAGGGGAACGTCGAGGGGCCGTCCATGCGGTGGTTGGCACCGTTCATGATGAACCGCACGCCTTCGCCCAGCGCGCAGAACTTACCGATGACCAGCTTCTCCGGCCCGTAGTGATACAGCACGTTCCGGGTCTCGAAGGCCGTTGGATCGTCCGGATCGTCATAGTAGGAGAACTCTCCGACCTCGATCAGCGGCGAGGTGACGAGTGGCTTCAGCAGTACCACGCGCGGCTGCTCGGGCATCGGACGGAGCACGGTCGGGTCGGCGGGAATCGATGGCATGCCGTACTGCTTCCTTTACGACGGGTGCGACGGGTGGATGGGGCGGTGAAGCGGGTGCGGGGAGTCTGCGGGGCCGGAAGGCCTCAGCATGTGGTGACGGAGGTCGATGTCGCGCGCATGGCAAGGTGGGTGCCCCGCCAGCGTCGGCGCAGCCTGCGATCGTGGCTGACGACGACGAGCGTGCCGTCGTACCCCAACAGCGCGGTCTCCAGCTCCTCGACGAGCGCGGGGGACAGATGGTTGGTGGGTTCGTCGAGCAGCAGGACGTCCGAAGGATCGCCGAGCAGTTGTGCCAGGGCGAGGCGCTGCCGCTGTCCGGTGGACAGCCGGCCGACCGGCACCGTGAACTGGTCGCGGTCGAACAGGCCGAGGGACAGCAGCTGTTCGGCATGATCTGCGGCTTCTCCCGCCCGTCCGCGGGCAAACGCGGCCAGTACTGTCTCGCCCGGATTCGCCGGGCGCGGCTCTTGCGGGAGGTAGCCGATCCTGCCGCGGCGTGTGACACTCCCGCGGTCGGGGGTGACTTGTGCGGCCAGAACACCGAGCAGGGTGGACTTGCCCACTCCGTTGGGCCCCGTGATCAGCAGGTGTTCGCCGGCCGTGACGGTGAGGTCCGTGCGGTCGAGCCGGTCGGTGACGGCAATGCCCGCGACGTCCAGCACGGCCCCCTGCAGGGGGCGGGCACGCAGTACCGGGGTGAAGCGCAGCGGCTCCGGCGGAGGCGGGACCGGGTCGGCGAACAGCCGGCTCAGCCGTTCCTCTGCGTTGCGCACCCGGCCGGCCAGCGACTGCTGCACTCGTCCGCCCGCGCGGTCGTAAGCCATCTTGTTGCCGTCCTTCATCGCGCGGCCGGGGGCCACCTGCCGAGCAGTGGTCGCAGCGGCCTCGCGCAGCCGGTCGACGTCCGTCCGCCACTGGTCGTACGCCTGAGCCCAGCGCTGCCGGGCAGCCCTCCTCTCGGCGAGATAGCCGGTGTATCCGTTGCCGTAGCGCACGACGCGGCGCCGGTCGGCGTCCACTTCCAGCAGGCTGGTGGCGACGCGCTCGAGGAAGACGCGGTCGTGGGAGACCGTCACCGTCGTGCCCCGACGCGTGCGCAGGTGGTCCTCCAGCCACGTCAGGGCAGCGCCGTCGAGGTGGTTGGTCGGCTCGTCCAGCAGCAGCACCTCCGGCGCTGCCGAAAGTACGGCCGCCAGCCGCAGTCGGGCCTGTTCCCCGCCGGACAGCGCGCCCACCGTACGGTGACGGCTCACCAGCCCGAGGCCGAGGCCGTGCAGGGCACGTTCCACCCGGGCGTCGGCGTCATAGCCGCCGCGCAGCTCGAAGACGGTCATGAGGTCGCCGTACTCGGCCATGCCCGACTCGTCGCCCGCGCCCATCTCGGCCTCAAGGCGGCGCATTCGCTGCTCGACGGCGCGCAGGCCGCTCAGGGCGCGGTCGATGATGTGCTGAACAGTCGCCCGCGGAGCCACCCGCTCGTCCTGGGCGAGATAGCCGACGCCACCTGCGGCCTGGACGACGACCTCGCCCTGATCGGGCCGCTCACGCCCGGCGAGCAGCCGCAGCAGGGTCGTCTTGCCCGAGCCGTTCTCGCCGATGATCCCGGTGCGCTCGCCCGCGGCGAGTGAGCAGGTCACCGAGTCGAGGACGGGCCTGCCGTTGTAGGACTTGCTGATGGCGAGTGCGGTGATCTGTGTAGGCATACGGGCAACTCCAGAGCATTCGAGGACGAGGCGGCAGACACGGGCCGCGGGGCCGGGCGAACGCTTCGGAAGAGCATCGACCACTCCACTAGTGCGACAATTGATGCACTAAGATGGTGCCATAGTGCCGCCCCCGGAGCAACGGATTACCAGCAATGCCTCTCGAAGTCCCAGGACCGCAAGGTGCCCAGCCGATTCCGGCACGGCGCCCCGGAGGCCGCACCGCCCGCATCCGTACGCAGGTCATCGACGCGGTCCTCGCCGAGCTCGGTGAACACGGCTACGACGGCCTCAGCATCGACACCGTCGCCGCCCGCGCGGGTGTGCATCGCACCACGGTGTACCGGCGGTGGGGGGATGTCGGCGGCCTGCTGGCCGACGTCCTCGACGCGGCGGGCGACGACGACTGGCAGCCACCGGACACGGGTTCACTGGAAAGCGACCTGGCAGCACTGAATCAGGAGATCCATGAGGCACTGAGTGCGCGGCCGCCGGTCGTCGCAGCTCTGATCGCCGCCTCCTTCCGCTCCGAGAAAGCCGCCCACGCCCAGCAGCGGCTCTGGGAGGACCGGTACGCCCGCTGTGAGATCTGCGTCAGCCGCGCTGTCCGGCGCGGCGAACTCCCGCCGCACACCGACGCCCGCCGACTGCTCATCGCCGCCACCGCGCCGCTGTACCACTCCCTGGTACTCCTGCGCACCCCACCGGACCCGCGACTGGCCGGCCAGGCAGCCAGAACCGCCGCCCTCGCCGCGACCGCCGGTGCTTTCGCCGAACCCCCGTCGGCAAGCGGCATTTAGGGGTCCTTGCACTATGAGCGCCCGATGAGGTCGCGGTCGATGGCTGCCCGGCCCTCTACGGCCCCTTCAAGGGATGTCCGCCGCGCCGTTGCCCGAACTCGCCGGCAGCTGCCCGCGCAGAGATCGCCTCCGGCGTGACCGGTCACATGGGGTGGTCCTGCATCCATCGGAGCACCTGTTGGGCGTGCTTGTCCGGCGGAAAGACCGGGTAGAAGACGTGCTCGATCACGCCGCCACGGATGACAAGGGTGAGGCGTTTGTAGAGGAGCGACCCGCCCGCCTCGAATGTGGGCAGGCCGAGCAGGGCGGCCAGCAGAAATCTGGTGTCGGAGACCATTGCGAAGGGGAGCCGCAGCCGCTCGGCGACCTCCTTCTGGTAGGCGGTGTCCTGGCTGGACAGACCGAATACGTGGGTCGCGCCTGCCGCTGCGAGATCGCCGTAGTGGTCACGGAAGCCGCACGCCTCGGTGGTGCAACCGCGTGCTCCGGGGATGTTGTTCCACCCGTCGGGCAGGTCCGTGTCGGGGTGTCCGGTGAGCGGGTAGCAGTAGACGATCGACCGGCCCTCGCCCAGGGCGTGCAACGAAGCGACGCCGCCTGCGGTGTCGGGCAGTTCGACGTCCGGTACGGCCCGGCCCCGGAGGTGAGCGGCCGCCCCGTCGTCCTCGGGGACAGGCAGGTCCGCGGGGAGCTGGTACAGGTGACTCACATGGGTCCCCGCAACACCGGCGCTGTCGGCACCGCTGTTGCGGTGGGCGGCCTCGTGCAGATGCTGGGCAAGGGCGGCTCGACGGGCGGTGAGTTGCTCGATCCGCGCGGTCAGTTCGTCAATCGCGTCGCGGTACCCGGCCAGCGAGGACGGGCAGTCGTCCCTGTGGTCCCGTCCCCCGGCCAGGCATTCGAGGAACGGACGTGTCCGCTCGACGGGGATTCCCAGGCGGTTCAGCTCCCGTGCTTCGCACACCAGCCGTGCGTCGTGTTCCGAGTAGTCCCGGTAGCCGTTGGCCAGCCGGGCAGGAGAGATCAATCCCAGTGTCTCGTAGTAGCGGACCGTCTTCGTCGTCACCCCCGCGCGCCGCGCGACCTCACTGATTCTCATAGTGCGACGACCGTAAACCCTCCCCCCAGGGGCAACGTCAAGCCTTGCCGTTCGGCGGGAACCACACGGTTCGTTCATTCGTCCAGTCAGGTCGTTGGCAGATTACGCACCCCGGCGGGGCTTCTCTTCCTGTACTCGCTCGCACAACCATGTCCGCAATCCCAGTTCTGGAGCCACATGTCCACAACAGCTGCCCGCTACCTGTATCTCGCGCGACACGGTGAGGCTTCACCGGACGAGAGCGAGCTGACGGACGCGGGCTGCCGGCAAGCCGTACTCCTCGGTGAGCGACTACGGCGCAATCCTCTAGCGGCTGTCCACCACGGGCCGCTCCCGCGAGCCGCCCGGACGGCCCAGCTGATCGGCGAGCAGCTCGACGACGTACCCCTGCGGGTGTCCGAACAGGCCGGGGACTACATCCCCTACCTGCCGCAACGCCAGGAGCTCCCCGCGGAGTCGGCAGACGCCATGCTCGACCGCCTGTCCCAGTTCCCGGACGAAGAACGCGACAAGGGGCCGGAGTTGGCCCGGTCCGCACTGGCTCAGTTCACAGGACCTGTCGACGGTGACGAGCCTCGCCATGAACTGGTCGTCACGCACAACTTCCTCATCGGATGGCTCGTCCGAGCCGCCCTGGACGCTCCCAAGTGGCGCTGGATGGGCCTTGCCCACGCCAACGCCGCACTGACCGTCATCCGGTACGCACCCGGCCGGCCGGCCTCCGTGCTCCTCTACAACGACACCGGGCATCTCCCCACGGAGCTTCGCTGGACCGGTTTCCCGGCCGAGCTGCACGTCTGAGGCCTGGCACGAACGGAGAACCACCCCGTACATGCTCAACGCAGGAGCCGACCGTCAGGGAATCCCCGGTGCCGCGGCACCGGGGATTCCTCGCATCGCACCGCTGGGGCGCGCACCCGTAGCGCAACAGCCCCAGGGGCCCTTACAGCCCCAGCTCACCGGCAATGATCATTTTCATGACCTCACTGGTGCCGCCGTAGATTCGGTTGACCCTGGTCTCGGCATACAGGCGGGCGATGGGGTATTCCATCATGCAGCCACAGCCGCCGTGCAGTTGGAGACACTTGTCGATGACGCGCCCGGAGACCTCGGTGCAGAACAGTTTGATCTTGGCCGTGTCGGCGCCCGTCAGCTCCGCCGCGTCGTCGGCCTCGATGCCCCGGTCGACGAGCGCCTGCGCCGCTTCGGCCTCGGCCGCACACTCCGCGAGCACGAACTTCGTGTTCTGAAACGTCGAACGATGCGCAGGGCCGACGGGACTGACACCGTCACCACCACTCCCCGCCCCACCCTGCGCGCCCCGCCCGGCCGGCTGTTCACCCCGCTGACCAGGAGAACCGTCTCGGACTTTTTCACCGTGACGACCGGGCCACCGACGCGCCCCTCTCCGTGATCGCGGGCGCGCTGATCACCTCCGCCGGTGTACTGCCCGGCGCTCCACCTTCGGAACGGCGACCGCGGTCGTCCTCATCTTCGGTACCAGGAACTCGGCATCAGGAACTCGGCATCAGGAAGGCACTATGAACGCAAAACTCCTCGCCTACGACACACTCGGCAACGAGGCGGACCCACCGCTGCTGCTCATCCAGGGGCTCGGCGCACATCTGGTGGGATGGCCTCCCGGATTCTGCCGGCTCCTCGCGGACGAAGGCTTCTACGTGGTCCGGTGCGACAACCGCGACGTCGGCCTGTCGCCCCGGTACCCGGAGGGCGGGTACGGGGTGGGCGATATGGCGGACGACGTCGCCGCACTGCTGCGCTCCCTCGGTACGGCCCCTGCGCACGTCGTGGGACAGTCACTGGGTGGTGTGATCGCCCAACACCTCGCTCTGCGACACCCCGGGACGGTGCGTTCCCTCGGGCTCCTGTACACCGCCGCCACAGTCAGCCACTTCACCGGCGACGATCTGGTTGCGGACCGCCTGGCGGCCCCGCGTCCTCGCGACCGGGCGGAGTTCACCGCGGCCTACGTGGCAGGCGAGGCGGCTTGTGCGTCCACGGCGTACGAGCAGGACATCGAGTGGCTCACCGGCCTCGGCGGCCTCATGTACGACCGCGGGCACGAACCGGCCTCTGTTGAGCGGCAGTTGATGGCAGCCCTCGGCGCCCCCGACCTCAGGGCACGGCTGGGCGGGATCACCGTGCCCACCGCGGTGGTCGCCGGTGACAGCGACCGGCTCATCAGTCCCACGGCCTCCGCCGAGCTGAGCGACCTCATTGCCGGCTCGACCCTTACCGTGTTCCCTGGCATGGGGCACGAACTGCCCGCACCGCTCTGGCCCGAGATAGTACGGCGTATCGCCGACAACGCGCGGCGGACTTCCACAACCGGCCGGAGCACCGTCGTACGTGGTCAGGACGGCAAACGAGGCAGCAAGCCGGCGCAGGGTGCGCCCCTGGACGGCACCACCGCCCCGGGATACGAGGCCGTCGCCGATGCGTTCGCGGCAGCGGTCGCGAGCAGCCCGCGCGGCGGCTGCGCGCTGGCGGTCACGTCGGGTGGTGAGACCGTCGTCGACCTCTGGGGTGGATACGCCGACGTGCGTTCAAGGGTGCCGTGGGCGCAGCCGACCACCTCGGTCGCCTTTTCGATGACCAAGGGCCTGGTCGCGCTGCTCGTCGCCAGGCTGGTGGAAGAAGGGCTGGTCGATCTGGACGCGGCCGTCTCGTCCTACTGGCCGGAGTTCGGGCAGGCGGGCAAGGAGTCGATCACCGTCCGCCAGGTCATGGCACACCGCGCGGGCCTGTCCCATCCGGACCGCAGCTTCACCCGCGAGGACGTCATCCGGTGGAGCCCTGTCGTCGAAGCACTCGCCGGACAAGCACCGCACTGGCCGCCCGGATCAGCGCACCAGTACCACGCGCTGACCTACGGCTGGCTGGTCGGCGAAGTCGTCCGCCGCGTCACCGGCATGTCGGCGGGCGCCGCCTTCGCCAAGTACCTCGCCGGCCCGGCGCGTGCCGACGTGTGGATCGGCGTCCCGGCTGCCGAGCTCAAAAGGATCGCTCACGTGGTCCCCGGCCCCGGCTTCAGCCTCGTACTCCCCGACGGTATCCCGCACAAGGAGAAGATCGAGCGGTCCCTCACCCTCGGAGGCGCTTTCCCCGACCATGCGGCGGGAGACGGCACCGGCCTGAACGACCCCGGCATCCAGCGGGCCGAAATCCCTGCCGGTGTCGGGATCGGCACCGCTCGCGGCATCGCTGCCCTCTGGTCCGCCGCACTGGACGGCTCGGAACTCACGAACTCCGTCCCCGCCGCCATCCTCGACGACATGACCGCCCCGCAGTCCTCGGGCCGGCCGTTCTGGCCTGTCGAGGGGCTGCCCGAAGAAGCGTGGGGAACGGGGTTCCATGTCCCGAGTCCCGCCATGCCGATGCTCGGGCCGACCTCGTTCGGGCACGGCGGCGCGGGGGGTCAGATTTCCTTCGCGGACCGGGACAGCGGCCTCTGTCTGGCCCTCCTCACCAATGACCTTCAGATCATCGACGACCGCGTACCGCGCCTGCTCGACGCGGTACGGGCCTGCATGCCATAGCCGCGTCCGCCCCTGTCCGGGGCAAGCCATCCCCGGACACCCGGCCCGAGGCCCGCCGACCCCGGGGAGCGGTGAACGCGTGGGTGGGGTGACCGGCGCTCAGCCGCTCACCCCACCGCAGGACGGATTCCGGCTACCAGCGGTACCAGCGGCCACGCTTGGCACCGCCCCTGGCCGCGGGCCGGATCACAAAGCCCAGGAGCCAGACGACGAGCACGATGACTGCGATCCACCACAGGGCCTTGAGCGCGAAGCCGGCACCGAAGAGGATCAGGGCGACGAGGAGAACAAGAATGATAGGAAGCATGACCAGCCTGATGCCCCGAACCCTCTGGTCCACTCCCCCCGTGTTTATGCGGGTTTTAGATCGGCGCCTGTTCAGGGGTTCGCGTTTGGACGTGACAATGGCGGTCATGCGGTGGTTGTCCCTGAAGTCGACCACAGCAAGGTGTGAGTGACATGGCTGCCAACGAGAAGACCCAGGCCAAGACCGAGCAGGCCAAGGGCAAGGTCGAGGAAGCCGCCGGCCGCACTGTGGGCAACGAACGCCTCATCGCCGAAGGCCGTACCGACCAGGCCAAGGGCGACGCCCGCGAGGCCAAGGAGAAGACCAAGGACACCTTCAAGCACTGATCCTCTCCCGTCCCATCCGGGGAACCTCTCCCGGACCGCGGGCGTGGGGTCGGCCCGGCACCCGTGCCGGGCCAACCCCACGCCCGCGTGGCACTGCCCGAGGCCACCGCCCGGTCACCGGTCATGGGCACTCGTCCGGCGGGACAGGTGCAGCCAGCAGGAGCAGTCAAGGGGACGCGGAAGGCTGTCCCTCACCGTGCCATGAACGCCAGAGCGATGCGTAGACGCCATTGGCTGCTACGAGTTCCCCGTGGGTGCCGAGTTCGGTAATGCGTCCGTCGTCCATCACCGCGACCCGGTCGGCGTCGTGGGCCGTCTGCAGGCGATGCGCAATGGCGATGACGGTCCTGCCGGCGAGGACAGCGGCCAGCGCGCGCTCGGTGTGCCGGGCGGTCCTCGGGTCCAGGAGCGCGGTGGCCTCGTCCAGTATCAGCGTGTGCGGATCAGCCAACACCACACGTGCCAGGGCGAGTTGCTGCGCCTGAGCTCCATCGGGCCGGTGACCTCCGTGGCCCAGATCCGTGTCCAGGCCGTCCGGCAGCTCATCGGCCCACTCGGCGCCGACGGCGGTGAGCGCCGCGCGCAGTTCGGCATCGGTGGCATGAGCGGAGGCGATCCGCAGGTTGTCCCGGACGGTGCCCAGGAACACATGATGCTCCTGGGTGACGAGCAGGATGTGCCGGCGCAGTTGGCCGGGGTCCAGGCCCGCGACCGGAACCCGCCCCACCGTCACTGAGCCGGTGTGCGGGGTGTCCATGCCTGCCAGCAGTCTGCCCAGGGTCGTCTTGCCCGCACCGGACGGCCCGACGATCACCAGCCGCTCACCGGGCTGGACCGCCAGGTCGACACCGTGCAGGACGTCGCTCCCGTCGTCGTACGCATAGCGCACGCCGGCGGCTTCGATCCGGTCGTCGGCGGGTGCGGGCGACGCGGCCGGTGGTGTTCGCGCAGCCAGGCCGACGCCCTCGACCCTGGCGAATGAGGCGTTGCTGCTCTGCACCCGCTCCATCTGCTGGAGAATGGTGTCGAGCGGCTGGGACAACTGCCGGAGATACAGGGCCGATGCGACCACCGCGCCGAGGCTCATCGATCCGTGGCCGTGCAGCACGCCACCGATCAGCAGGACACCGGCCACGGGAATGACGTACGAGATGTCCACGGCCGGGAAGAGGACACTGCGCAGGAACAGTGTCCGGGCCCTGGCACTACGGCACCTTTCGATTTCCGTCCGGCAAGCCGTGATACGGCGCTGTTGCAGCCCGAGGGCCTCGACCGTGCGGGCGCCGGCGGCGGTGGCCGCCAGCTGTTCGGCGAGAGCCGAGTTGGCGGTTCCCTCGGCGAGGTAGGCGACACGCGCCCGGCGCAGATACCAGCGGGCCGCGAACCAGATGCCGAGCAGGCCCAGCACCCCGCACGCGCCGAGCAGCGGGTCGAGCGCGAAGACCGCTGCCAGGATGAACAACGCCTGGGCTCCGGCGATGAGAACCTCGGGCCCGGCATCCCGGAGCATGGCGCCGACAGCGGCGACATCGGTCGTACCGCGGGTCATCAGGTCACCTGTGCCCGCCCGTTCGACCACAGCGGCGGGCAGCCCGAGTGCCCTGTCGGCGAACTGCTCCCGGATACGCGCCAGGGTCCGCTCCCCGAAGCGGTGTCCTACGTAACCGGCGTAACGGATCACGAGGAGCTGGGCCAGTGCGAAGACGAGAATGGTGAACGCGAGGCGGTCCACCGAGGCCACCTGGCCGCCCGACCTGACCTCGTCGATGATGCGCCCGAGCAGCCACGGGCCCACCAGCCCGGCACCGGCCGCCAGTGCGTTGAGGCCGATCATGGCGGCGAAGGCCCGGCCGTCGAGCCGGATCAGCCGGAGCGCCGCCCGGCGCACCTCGGACGGTCCGGCGATCGGCAGGGTCCGGGACGCCCGCTCGCGGCCGTCAGTCATCGTGTGGCCTCCCTGGGCGACGGGACGGTTCCTTCGTGCGTTCGGCCGTGCTCGTCGTCCGGACCACGTGACACCAGGAGGCGGTACCCGGCCTGCCTGTCCAGGAGTTCACGATGGCTGCCGACGGCCGTGACGGAGCCGTCGACCAGGTAGTACACAGTGTCCGCCTGGTCCAGCAGGAGCGGTGACGTGCTGGTGACGAGGGTGGTTCGGCCGGAGCGCGCGGCGCGCAGCCGGGTAGCGACGACCGCCTCGGTATGGGCGTCGACCGCCGAGGTGGGCTCGACCGCCAGGAGCACCTCCGGGTCGGCCAGCAGGGCCCGGACCAGCCGGACGCGTTGCCGCTGGCCTCCGGACAGGTTGCGGCCCTGCGCGTCGACGGGCGAGTCGAGTCCGTCCGGCAGACCGCGGACGATGTCCTGGGCCATGGCCGCATGGACACTTCGGCGGATTTCTTCCTCGTCCCGGTCCCACTTGCCGCAGACCACCTCGCGCAGCGGCCCGGCGAAGAGGTCGGCCTCGTTGTCCGCGACGAGGATTCGCCGGCGAATCTGCGTCAGGTCGATATCGTCGAGGCGTATCGCGCCCCAGGTCGCGGCCGACTCCACGAATCGGGCTAGGCGGTCGACCACCGCCGCGGAATCCCTCGGCCGGGCGCTGACCAAGGCGGTCAGTTCTCCGGGTGCCACCTCGACGCCGGACTGCGGATCACGGAGCACCGACGGCAGTCCGGGGCCTTCGGCAGCCGTGTCCTGCGTGCCGGCGGAGTCGGGTTCCAGGGCCAGGAATCGTATGACCCTGCGAGCGGCGACAAGTCCGCGGCTGAGATCGGAGCCGCCCTCGATGAAGAACGAGACCGGCACTACAAGCACCGCGGTGTACCCGTAGACCGCGACCAACTCGCCCACGGTGATGGCGCCTTGGACGGCCATGCGGGCCGCCAGCCAGGTCACCGCCCCGAGGAACAGGGTCGGAAGGCCCGCGCCGAGGGCCTGGATCCAGCTCGTGACCGCGCCGACGCGGTATCCCTCCTCCTGCAACATCCGCGAGCCACGCCGGTAGCGCTCGGCGTACACCTCCTTGCCGCCAATGCCGTTCAGCACCCGCAAGCCCCCGACGACATCCCCGAAGCGCGCGGCGAGCCCGCCCTGCTGCTCCCGGTAGGCGGCCTCGGCGCCCTGCAGTCGCCCGAGGAGCGGGCCGACCAACACCAAGAGCAGCGGCACGCCGAGCAGCACCACCACGGCCAGCAGCGGCGAGACGGTCAACAGCAGTGCGGCCACGACGATGCAGGCGAGGACCGCGCCGACACCCGGGCCCGTGATGGTCAGCGTATTGGCGATCACGGCGACATCGCGGAACCCGATCGTGACGACCTCACCGGCAGTGACCCGGCGCGGCAGCGCAGCGCCCAGTACGGTCGCCTGCCCGACCACGACCCGTACGGAGCGGAAAGCCGCGTCCAGCCGCACTCTTGTCATGGTGCGGTGCCGCATGATGGCAAGCCACGCGTTCAGCACGCCCACGCCCAGCAACGCCGCCACCCAGCCGACCAGTGCGGGCCACTTCCCCGGCTCCAGGCCGTCGTCGATGGCGCGGGACAGCAGGAACGGCGGCAACGTCAGACAGACCATCCAGGCACTGCCGAGCACCGCACCGGCGGCGATCCGGAGGCGCTGGCTCCTGACCAGCCACCACAGGTACCGCATGGCGCTGCGGCAGTCCGGGGTCCCGGGATCCACGTACGAATCATCCATGTACCGCACCTCAGTCACGGGCTGCCCGAAGTGGCGCCCGTCCGATTCGGACCGCACCCCGGGGAGCCACACGGCTGCGTCGGACTCGGAGGGCACCAGGGCCGTGCTTCTCCCGGGGCCCGTAGAGTCTGCGTCTGCCGTTGATCGGACGGCCACGATACCCATGACCGGCACGACGCAGACGGAGGGGCCAGGCAGCGGCAGATGAGCGGTATGAACCGGAACAACGGAGTTCCGCCCTGGAACGGATAGTTCTCACCGCGGCAGTCACGGCGGTGGCCGGGTGGGTGGTGGCCATCGCGATGGCACTTCTCCCTGTCACTGTTGGAAGCGGCAATGGTGGAGTCGGGTATTGGAACTGTCCGAATGCCCTCCCTCAAGCGACTCTGGCGCTGATCGTGGCGGCGTCAGTCATCAGCTGCGACGAGGAGAGTGAGCGTCGCTGCTTGGCGGTCGATGAGGACGAGTTCGTGGTAGTCGATGTGGATGGGGCCATAGTCGTGGAACGCATCCTCGGGAAGCTGCCCTAGCAGGTACCGGCTGGTCGCCTCGCGGATTGGGATGTAGATCTCCTGATGAAGGCGTGATGCGAGTGAATCTGGGATGTCTCCATGTTGGTTGGCCCATGCGTGGATGACGTCGACTGCCGTCACGGCGTCGGCGGTCTCGTAGGCATCGGGGGTGATGCGGTCAAGCCACCACTGACCGTGCCGCGGCCAGTCTTGGACGCCGGCTCCGTCGTACGTGTTCCGAAACTGAGGGTGGGCGATCAAGGCGGCCAGCACGTCTCGGTCGTCCAGCGCCTCGGACGAGAGCTGGAAACGTGTGGCGTCGATCCAGCGGTAGCCATGGGAGCCCTCTCCGAAGTCGAAGTCTCGGAAGTTGATGAAGGGGCTATTCACGTGGACGAGGACGGGCACTGGTTCCATGATGGTCATCGTAGGTCTCGCGGGTACTCAATCCCATTGGGGATCTACGGCCTGACCAGCGACGATCCCTGATTGTTCTCATGTCCAGCACTCGATTTTCCCTCGACTGCACGGCTCAAGAGGTCGTGCGCCGGCTGACTTCGGCGGCGTAGGCGGCCCAGTCTCCGGCGGCGGCGCGCTGCCATTTGACGGCGACGGTGATGTCGATGCCGAGGGTGCGGGCAAGGACCGCGGCGGGCAGTTCGGTGGCAAGCTGAAACAGCGCGGTTGAGCGGGCTTGTGAGAGTCGGATACCGAGTTTGCGGAGCCGTTCGCCCATGGCCCAGGCACTGATCGGGTGGCCGGGCTGGCCTCCGGGGAAGAGCCAGGGTGAGTCTGTCTGGCCGAGGACGGCGTGACTGCGGCGAGCCGCGACTTGTTGGAGGGCCAGTTCAGCGACAGGTGCGGGAAGCTCGACTGGGACGGCGCCGAGGCGGATGCGGACGGCTCCGTCCGTCTTGGCGATGTGGTCGATGGTGAGTCGGGAGATCGCCGCGGGCCACTGGGCGTAGAGGAGCAACAGCAGGCCGGCTAGGCGGTCTTCGGGCTTGAGGGTGTCTTCGTGCAACAGACGTCGGGCGGTGGCCCAGCGGGCCTCGTCGTCCATCGGCTGGGAGGGGCCGTTCCATCGCTCGGCCGGGAAGCTGAGATCACGGGTGATCTTCTGGGAGAGGGCCCAGCGCACGAAGTGGCCTGCCTCCTGGCGAAGACGGACGTCGTCGCTGGTCATCCAGCGCTCCAGGTCGGCCTGCCGGCAGGTCGCAAGAGTCAGATTCTGGCCAGTGAGCCAGTTCAGGAGATAAACGGCTGCCCGCAGATGTTGCCGCGCGACCTGGAGCTGGGAGTGAGTTGTCTCCTTGCCGCCGCTGCGGCGGCGAAGCCGTCGCAGGAGGTGCCAGGTCGCGTACCGGTGCAGGATCTTCCGTCCCTCGACGGTCGCATGGGAGGTGACGAGATCCTTCACGTGCCGTTCGAGACGGGCCATCTGCTCGTCCCGCCGCGGCAGGGCGCCGGTGGCGACGAGGACGCTGCGGATGTGCTCGACGACCTTGCCTTCAGGAAGCTCGTCCAGGGCCTCGTGAGTGAGGGGGCGACGGCCGGAGCCGAGATCGGTCAGGACGGTGGAGACGATTCCGCCGGAGAGCCAGCGCATCGCTGTGGCGGCCCGTTCGGTGCCGGCCAGGGCCTGGTGGAGTTCCTGCAGTTTCGTGGGAATGGCGCCGGTGTCATCGGCGAGAAGCTCGTGGAGCCGCTGCTTGAGGGTGCAGTGAGGGCACGGCCCCGGAGCTTGCAGCCGTTCGGCTTGCCCGCAGGCGGGACAGGGGCGCCAAAGCTCGGCGTCCGGTTTGGTGCAGGGGCCGCAGAAGGGGGCTTCGGTGGTCCCGGAGTGGATGCCGCGGAGTCGTCCGCAGATGGTGCAGTGAGCCGGTCGCCGGTCGCAGCCGCCGCAGCGGGGCAGGCTGGTGAGCTTCGAGAGTGTGCAGGGTGCGGTGCGGCCGCAGATCGAGCAGAGCAGCATGGGCAAGGGACGGCAGTTCGGGCAGATCGGTCCGTCCGGGGTGCGGCAACTGACCATGCGTGACTCGCCGCAGACGGTGCAGGTCTCCCGGTTTGCCGGGTCTCTGATCAGGCAGCCCGGACACAGGGGTCGTCCCTGGGCGTCGCGGGTGGCCGGTTCGCGCCGAGCACCGCAGCGTACGCATTCTTCGATGCGGGACTTGGCGATGCAGTTGCGGCAGACCCGCTGCCCGTCGAGCGGCTTATCGATGCGCACCACCCGGTGGCAGCGAGGGCAGGCCGGGCGGACGATCTCGGTGACGCCAGCCTCGTGCAGCAAGTCGATGAACCGCAGGATGGCGCGATGCGGCGCGAGATATCCCTCCCCGGTCAGCAGACGAGGGTTTTCCTCCAGGGCCCAGACCAGTCTCTGCCGATAGTGGGGACGGTGGGGTGCCGACTGGTGGAGGGCATCGGCGATCACGTCACGGTCGTCGTTGTCGGGACACATCTTGCAGCGCAGCAGGCCCTTGCGGTCCCGGAAGGCGACGCGTCGGACGGTGCCGCAGGCGGCGCACTCAGCGGTCTCGTGTCCACAGACCGAGCAGTACCAGTCCTGTCCCTGGCGTTGGAGGGTTTGCAGCTTCTTGCCGCACTTGACGCAGACCGGCGGAGAGATCTCCGAGGCGCCGGCCTTGCGGAGCTCGATGAGCAGATCGCCGATGGCCCGGGGTGCCGGGGACCGGCCGTCGGTAAGGACGGAGGGCCGCATCGCTAGGGCCTCAGCCAGGCGCCGTGACTTCGCGCGGCCGCCCGCGACCGCGGTGACCACGGCCCGGATGGTCTCCGCGCCGAGTTTCTTCTCGACGTCGGCGACGAGGTCGGTGATCAGGCCGGTCGGGTCGGCGACGGCACGGCCGAGGTCGAGATGGTCAGCGGTGGTCATGGACGGTCAACACCCCTGATCCGGGCTCGCTTTGGCCGCAGCCCGCCAAGCCCCTCCACATCGGGCGCCGAGCCGCCTCCGGCGGCAGCCCTCTTCGGCTTCTTCACCGCGCCGGCCGCCGCGACGGGCTCGATGAGGTCGTCCATGGTGCAGTCGAGGATGTCGAGCAGGGCCATGAGGATCTTGAGGCTCAGTCGCTCAGGTCGCTCGACGACGAGCCGGTAGACCTGGCTCGACGACAGGCTGATGCCGCGTTCGGCGAGCGGAGGGATCAGGTCGGTGGTGGAGAACATCCCGCGGTCGGCCATGACTTTGCGCAGGTGCCAGTGGTAGTCGAGCTTGGCGGCCATCGCCGGATCCCTCCTGTCAGGCCCCGGCGAATGCCGGCGCCAGTGCCTTGTGCAGGGAAGTGTTCATGAAGTCGTCGCTGACGTGCGTGTAGATGGCCAGGGAGCTGTCGCACTCGTGGCCGACCTGCTGCTGGATGAACCGCCGGTCCACCCCGTCCTCGGTCAGATGCGTGACGTACGAATGACGAAGTCCGTGCGGGGTCAACTCTCTGTGCAGCCCCAGGGCATCCCGGTATGCCTCGAAACGGTCGTTGATCGACCCGGGCTGAAGGCGGCCTCCGCGCTCGGTGACCCACAGGGCCGGCTGGTCGGGAAACCCGAAGCGGGGCCGGACGTTCTCGACGTAGTCGGCGACAGCTTCGACGGCCCAGTCCATCACCGAGAGCACGTTCCGCCGCCGCGGCTGCTGGCCCTTCTTGGCTTTGCCATAATGGACGTTGAGCGTGCCGAACCGTCCGAACTGCCGGGCCTGCGGGTTGCGTCCGAAGTCGACCACATCAAGCTTGGACGTCTCGGTCCGCCGAAGCCCCCACCCATAGATGACCTTGAAAAGCGTGGCGTCCCGGTAGGCGGCGAGGGCCCCCTTCCGCTTCGACTTCACAGCGCGAGCGACTTGGTCGTCGGCGTAGTCGAGGAAACGCTGCAACTCTTCCCGCGTGAACGGCCGCGCCTCCGGATCGCCTTCGTAATCCTGCAGGTGAGGGAGGGTATTCCACTCATGGCAGATCGCCACCGGGAACGCGCCGAAGGCTTCATCGCATGCCATGCCCCAGCCGTAGCGGGCGTCGATGAGAAGCTCGGTGAACAGCCGAACGGTGCCCTGGTAGCTGCGGATTGTAGAGGGCGCCAAGTGCCTCTCACTCGTCAACGATGCCGACCACTCGTCCAGGTGGGCAGGCGTCCACTGCCACGGGTACTCGTTCGCGAACTCAAGGAACCGGCGGATCAGCCGTTCCCTCGGGTCGATCGTGTCACCTCTCAGCCCTCGCGACTTCTGCTGAGCCCGCCAGCCCCTCAGCATCGCGTCGAACATCGCGTCCTCCGGACGCAGCTGAACCACACCGGAGACGAGCTCCAAATGGGCCGCCCCAGCCAGGGCCACCGTGCGCTGATGCACCACTCCAGGCCATCCCTTCTGGAGAGAAGATCATGCATCAGAAGGGCTCATCTAGGCAACAGCCCTGCTCAGGCTGCCAGTTCGTAGAGGCTGAGAAACCTTTCCGCTTCCCGTCGTGACCACGTGACCTGCGGCTTCTCGCCCGTTTGATGCAATTCCCGAGAGTTCGGATACAACGACATCGCCTGCGGCCCCCGATGCCTCGACAGGTTCCGACGCGTGCGAAGTACCGGCCAACAGGCATGTGCGGTACGCGGTCGGGGTGAGTGTGGTGACTCTGCCCCTCACCGCCCTGTGGCTGTGGTCGGGCTTCCTGCTGTCCTCCCGGCGTCTCGCGCGGGAAGCCGAGGAGCGGGCCGCCGCCCTCGGGCTGCGGGGCCCCGGACAGGGCGCCTGACACCGGAAGGCGTACCGGCCACCGGATCACGGAGCCTTCCTTCGAAGTTCCGTCGGGGAGAGCGGAAGACATACGCGGAGTCGCTGACGGCCGTCCCGGGTCACTGCACCACGATGGGCGCATGAAGCAATCGCTTGACGTACCTGAGCTCGCTGCCGCCGGCTTCCTGCTTCGGCCGTGGCGCCTTTCGGATCTTCCGCTGGTCCGTGAGGCGTCGGAGGACGAGTACATCCCGTTGATCACGACGGTGCCCTCGCCCTATTCCGAACCGGACGGTGCCGCTTTCGTCCGGAGGCAGTGGGGGCGGGCAACCACGAGGACCGGCTATCCGTTCGTCATCGTGAACTCCGGCGGTCGCCCGGTCGGCAATGTGGGGCTGTGGCTGAAGGGCCGGGCGCAGGGCCGTGCCTCGTTGGGTTACTGGGTCGTGAGGTCCGCTCGCGGTCAGGGCGCGGCCGGGGCGGCGGTGGCGGCAGTCACCGGCTGGGCCTTCGGCGAGCTGCGGCTTCCCGCACTGGAGCTTTACGTCGAGCCGTGGAACACGGCCTCCGCACACACCGCGGAGCGCGCGGGGTTCCAACGCGAAGGGTTGCTGCGGGAGTGGCAGCAGGTGGGGACCGAGCGCAGGGACATGTTCAGGTACTCGCTGGCGAACGGCGAGCTGTGATGTCACCGGCCCTGCCCGGCCGGGCGGGACCGCAGGACCAGCGGCAGCCGGGGAAGCGGCAGTTCGGGCCGGCCGGGGCCGCGGACCGGCGCGCCGTGACGATCTGAGTGGAGGACCTCACGCGGACCGCCCGTCAATGGGCGCTCCCAACCAGCCGATTGTCGTGTTGCCCAGTGGCGGCGCGCCAGTGCGATGGACGAGGATGCACCCCGTGGTCAGCGAAACCGGCGAGATCGTTCTGAGCAAGCAGGACCTTCGTGAGGTCACCGGTTATGCCGCTGAGAGCGCGCAGGATGTCCTGGAGATCTTTGAGAGCACACACCCGGCCGACCCGCGGCCTCACGACGCAATCGACGCCGCTTGGACGTTCGCTCGAGGCGGCGAACGTGGCAAGTCGCTGCGCGACACCGGGTGGGCAGCGCACAGGGCAGCCCGAGAGGCAGACACCGCGACCGCGGGCCATGCGGCGCGAGCAGCGATGTGCGCGGCCTCCGCCGCGTACTTGCATCCGCTGGCCGACGCTCACCAGCTGAAGCACATTCTGGGGGCAGCGGCCCACGCGGCGAGAGCAGCCGAACATTCGGCGGGCAGTCATCGAGATGTCGGCGCTGAACACATCGAGCGAGCTCGCGAGCGCGCGGCACCAGCCGTCGTCGATGTGCTCAGGCGCTACCCCGCGGCACCTCTTGGCGGAGGGCGCGTCGGGGAACTGCTTCGCGATCTGGATACGGCTCTGCGCGGCCGTCAGTGACGGCCGCGCAGAGCCGGGCGGGGCGATCGTTCGTGACTGCGGCTCAATACTCCTGAGAGGCGTCCGGTGCTGACGATCGGCGAGCCGGCTCCGTACGCCCTCAGCTCTCCCGCCCCTGCGTGGGCCCGGTCGACCACCAGCCGCCCGAATCCGCCTCGCGGTGCCCCGTGGCGGTGAGTTGGCGGCCGTTCGTCTCCGGCGCCCACATCAGGGCCGTGATGCCGCCGATGAGCGAAACCGCCGCCATGAAGATCATGGACCAGCTGAGGCCGAGGTGGTCCAGCGAGACCGGGAGCAGGAACGTGCCGATCGCCGCGCCGATGCGGCTGGCCGCCGAGGCCAGGCCTACGCCCGAGGTGCGGATCGAAGTGGGGAAGACCTCGTCCGGGTAGATGCCCGGAAGGATGCTCATGATTCCGTACGAGAACAGGTAGCCGAAGAAGCACACAGTGGCCAGCCAGACCGGCAGTACATGGCCGAGGCTCACCAGGAACAGGGCGAGTGCGCAGCCGAACATCGGCCGGACCAGGATCGTGCGGCGGCCCACGCGGTCGACGAGCCACCAGCCGGTGGCCGCTCCCAGCAGGGCGACGACCGTGCCGATCAGCGCGCCTGCCAGCGCACTGCCGCCGAGGCCGATGGCGCGGAGGACGGCCGGCTGGAAGAACGTGAGCGCGAAGTACGGCAGCACGATGCAGATCCAGAACGTGCACACGAACACGGTCCGCCGCAGATACGCGCCCGAGAACAGTTCGCGGTAGCGGGTCTGTTCGGCCTCCTCGGAGCCGAAGTCCTCGCTCTCCAGGGTGGTCCCGAGGTCCTGCTCGATGATGGCCACGGCCTCGTCCCTGCGCCCCTTCGAGATCAGCCAGCGCGGCGACTCGGGCAGACCGTGGCGGATCAGCAGGCAGAACACCGCGGGCACGGCGGCTGCGGCCAGCGTGATGTGCCAGGCGCCCGGCCATGTGGTGTTGATGATGTAGCCGAGGAGGTAGGCGACCACATAGCCGACGTTCCAGAGGATCTCCAGGATCCCCAGATAGTGGCCGCGCTTCTCGCTGGGCGCGAACTCGGCGAGGAGTGGTGAACCGATCGAGTAGTCGGCCCCCACAGCGAGGCCCATGACGAGACCGAGCGCGAAAACCATCCACGGGGAGGTGACGAAGAGCATCAGCACGGCACACGCCAGGAAGACCGAGAGATCGATCGTGAACATCGGGCGCCGGCCGAGCCGGTCGGTGACATAGCCGAGCAGCAGGCCCCCGAAGAACGTGCCGATCAGTGTCGACGAGGAGATCAGCGAGTTCCACGTCGAGGTGACACCGATGTCGCGAGCCATCGCACTGCCGGCGAGGGCCGAAGCCACCGAGGCGAAGACGAAGCCGTCGATGAACATTCCACCGCCTGTGGCGGCGGTCAGCCGGCGCAGGAAGCGCCGGGTGTGATCGCTGGGCCCTGCGGTGGCCGGCGGTATCGCGGCAGCTGCGGTCATGGGCGCGCCCTTCCGTGCTCTTCGGTTGTCATTCGGCGGTCACGGGCGAATCTGCTCCGGTTTACCACCCCGGGGCCGGCCGGGCGGCACGTCACGATGGTGCTGTGGCGTGCGCCGGGGAGGCCCCACGCCTCCGTCGGTGACCTGGTCGGCATTGCTGCGGGACAACCACGCGAGCGCTTACTCGCGCACCGCACACAGCAGGCTCCATGCCGATCCACCGCCCGTCGTACGCAGATCGCCACCCGACCGTGCGGGTGAACGTGTGAACGGGCGCCTGCCCACGGCCCCGGCCCTTCATGCCGCCCGGTTCATCCGCCTCGGTCTCATATGCGGGGCGCAGTGCCGTAGTGTCGTAGTTCGTACGCAGTTGGTGGCCGGACCCGGGTCAATGCACCTTCGGGGCCGGGGCCACGTGTCACCCGGGCCCCGCTCCACGCGCAATGGATCCGGCTCGCGTGTCGCACCGCACTGTCGTGCAGCTCCCGCAGGCACTGGGCCGGCCCACTCGGACCACGTCGTCAGCCGCGGTGGCCAACTGCGGCCGGGAGCATCTCCGCGGAGACGGTCAGTGTCGATCGCCGCCCACCCCTTGACACCTTTTCATTCATCGATGAACCTACATGAAACTTGTTATTCACGACGTTGGCGACGGTGCGGAGCAGGCGAGGTGCCCCCTGCCTGCCTCCTTGTCCGTGCCTGACCGCACGTGGGCGGACGCCGGGAAAGACAACTTCCACGCGGATAGGACGTTAGTGGGACGATGCCTGAAAATAAGCTAGCTCCGGCTCCGGCATCGGAGACCGGACTCGTCCCCTTCGACGACGCACCGCTCAACAGATTTCACATCAAGATCACCGCGCTCACCTTCGGTGCCAACTTCTCCGACGGCTATCAGCTCGGCGTCATCGGGATCGCGCTGACACTCATCAGGCCTCAGATGGGATTCGGTTCCGCCTGGGAGGGGCTGCTCGGGGCCTCGGCCCTCATCGGGATCTTCCTGGGCAGCATCACGCTCGGCTGGCTGGCCGACCGTATCGGCCGCCAGCAGCTCTACATGCTGAACTTCGTCCTGATCACCCTGGCGTCGATCGCCCAGTTCTGGGTCGGCGGACCGCTGGAACTGTTCGTCCTGCGGCTCCTCATCGGTGTCGGCATCGGCGCCGACTACGCCATCGGCCCGACACTCGTGGCCGAGTTCTGCCCCCGGCGACACCGCGGATTCCTGCTGGCCTCGCTCACGGCCATGTGGACGATCGGCTACATCTGCTCCTTCTTCTTCGGCAACTACCTCATCGACCAGGGCGGCGACGCCTGGCGGTGGCTGCTGGCCAGCAGCGCTCTGCCCGCCCTCGTGGTCCTGCTGATGCGAATCGGCACCCCGGAATCGCCTCGCTGGCTGATCAGCAAGGGGCGGGTCGAAGAGGCCCGCGCCGTCGTGGAGAAGTACATCGGCCGGCATGTCGACTTCGCCTCGATCGCGGCCGAGCCCGGCACGGACAAGGCCCCCTCGGCGTCCTACCGTGCGCTGTTCAGTGCGGAGCAGTGGCGCAAGACCGCTTTCGGCGTCCTCTACTACAACTGTCAGGTCATCCCGTACTTCGCCATCTATACGTTCCTGCCGATCGTCATGGCCAAGTTCGGGATGAAGGGAGGATTCCTCGGCGACGGGCTGCTGAACGTATTCCTTCTGCTCGGCAGCATCGCCGGCCTCTGGTTCGTCGCGCGCTTCTCGCGCCGCGGGTTCGTCATCGGGTCCTTCGTGGTGATGGCCGTCGCGCTGGGGCCCATGGGCATCTGGCCGGGCGCACCGAAGCTTCTGCTCTTCGTTCTGTTCCTGGTCTTCACCTTCATGATGTCGGCGTCGTCCAACCTGGACCAGGTCTATCCTCCCGAGCTTTTCTCGACGGCCCTCCGCAGCTCCGGCGTCGGTCTGCTCAACGGCCTCAGCCGGATCGGGTCCGCTGTGGGCACCTTCCTGCTGCCGACGAGCATCGATCATCTCGGGTTCTCGCCGTCCATGACGATCCTCAGCGTGTTCCTGGTCCTCGGCGCGGTGGTCTCCTTCGCCTGGGCGCCCGAGACCTCCGGGTCGGCCCTGGACTGAGAGGGGGCGCGCCCGGTGGGGTGGACCGGACGGATACCGGCGGTCCACCCCACCGGGCGTTCGTGACGGTGGCCCCTGGACCCCCGGAACTCGTTTGCGACGACGCAGCGGACCGGTCACTACGGCCTTGCTGAGCCTCCCGCGCCCCTGCCCCGGCAGGCGCCGGCACATCCCGGAACGAGACCCGGAGCGGCCTCGTAGGCACCCGAGCGGTCCTCCGCTCCCGGATCGGCGCATCATGGCCACCTCACACCGCAAGGAGAGCGATCATGCACCTTCCAGATGACCTCGTAGCGCTGCTGCGCCGCCCGAGCACCTGCTACCTCGCCACACTGATGCGCGACGGCTCGCCGCAGCTCACCCAGACCTGGGTGGACACCGACGGCGAGCACATCGTCATCAACAGCGTGGAGGGGCACGTCAAGACGCGGAACATCCGCCGCGACCCGCGCGTCGCCGTCACCGTGTCCGATCCCGGAAACCCGTCCCGCTACTTCCAGGTGCGGGGCGAGGTCGTCGATATCACGAACGAGGGCGCCGCCGAACATATCGAGAGCCTGGCCCAGAAGTACCTCGACGGCCCCTATCCCTGGTTCGGTGGCCGCGATGAGGTCCGGGTGAAGTTCGTCATCGCACCGAGGTCGGTGAGCGGCATCGCCTGACAGTGGCGTCACCGGCCCGCGCGAGCACCGCACCGGTCGGCTTCACGCCGGTCAGGAATGGAGAAGCGCGCCCGCGGACCCGCGCATAGCCTGGCGGACATGGACATCACCATTCACACCAGCCTCCTTCCGCACGACGACCCGGACGCCTCCGTGGCCTTCTACCGCGACACCCTCGGTTTCGAGGTACGCAGCGACGTCGGGCAGGGCAAGATGCGCTGGATCACGGTCGGGCCCGTCGGCCAGCCCAGCACATCCATCCTCCTGGCGCCGCCGGTCACGGACCCCGGGGTCACCGAGGACGAGCGCCGTACCATCGCCGAGATGATGGCCAAGGGCACCTACGGCTGGATCCTGCTGGCCACCCGGGACCTCGACGGCACCTTCGAAGAGGTGCAAGGCCATGACGCCGAGGTAGTCCAGGAGCCGACCGACCAGCCCTACGGCATCCGAGACTGCGCCTTCCGCGATCCCGCGGGCAATCTGGTACGCATCCAGGAGCTCGGCTGAGCCGCCCTGCCGGTGGTTCCACCGCGCCGGGCGGCGTCACAGCCGATCCGCCGATAACGCACTGATCCGCCCGGCAGACCGGACCCCCGCATCACGCTCTCGCCTGCCGGGCTGGGGCGGGGCGGGTCACTTGCCCAGCGTCCTGGCCCTGGCGGCACGCCGGGCGAACGTCTCCTCCTTCGACGCAGCCATCGCCGTGGCCGTAGCGGCTGTCACCCGGCTGTTCCCCCTGTCCGCCGAGAATCCCGTCGGTCCGTGACTGCGACCCGCGTTTCTCAACTCCATTCCAGGCGCACCGTGTTGACGCGAGACGTCACCTGGCCGGCGGCTCGGGCGCACTCAGGCGGCGGCGTCGAGCGAGTGCCCCCATGCCTCGACTGTGGCGACCTCTACGCGCCGCGTCAGCAGTTCGTTGATGAGGGTGTCGTGCAGGTCGCGGCTCGGGTCGGCGCAGGCATCGGACAGGACCGTGACCCGGAAGTCGAGGTCGGCGGCCTGCAGCGCGGTGGACAGGACGACACCTGCGGTGGAGACACCGGCCAGCACGAGGTGGCCGATGTCCTGCGTTGCCAGGATCTGCCGAAGGTTGTTGCCGGCGAACGCGCTGACGCGGTTCTTGTGGACGACGATCTCACCTACCGCGGGGGCCACATCGGGGTGGATGGCGGCGCCGGGGTCGTCGGCCGTGAAGAGGTGAGGCGGCAGGGCGCCGAAGATCTTGTTGCGGGGGTGGGCGTCGGTGTGACCGTGACGCAGCTGAAGCGCTATGTGGATGACCGGAATACCGGCGGCGCGCGCCATGCGCAGAGCGTGCACGGCGTGGGGAAGGTAGCCGTCGGGCATCTGGGAGAGATGGTTGCCCTGCAGGTCCATGAGCAACAGTGCGGCGCGGGACATGGTCGTACCTTTCCTCTGCGTGTGGTGCGGTGCGGTGCGGGCAACGCCGCCGTGCGGGGCGGTGCGTGGAGATCTCGCGGCCCGGCGCCGCGAGGGTTGAAGGGCGCCGGAAAAGACCAGGCCGCCGGGAGGTCTACTTCGCTGCCTCGGTGCCTGTTCTCGCCGCGCGCCCGAGGGTGCGGTCGAAGGCGGTCAGCAGCAGGTAGAGCACACCGGCGCAGAGCATGATCCAGGCGAGTTGGTGCATACCGCCGGTGTCCGCACGCTGTCCGAAGGAGGCGGCCGTCGTCGAGGAGGCGACCATCGAGCCGACGTAAGCGAACGTACGCAGCAGGCCCGCGGATGACGCGGTGCGCTCTGGATCGGCCTGGAAGTAGACCGAGTTCTGCAGGGCCAGACTGTTCAGTCCCTGCGGGACGCCGAAGATCAGGGCGACGAGTACGAGCATCCACACCGGGCTGTCACCGGTGAGCGTCAGCATCACCACGCAGGCGACAACCTGCCCGAGTCCGCCGACGAGCAGCTTGCCGCGTACCCCGGTGCGCCGCCCGGAGACGATCGAGACACCGATCGCCACCAGGAACATGGGAATCTGCACCAGCCCGGCGCGGAAGGGCGAGAGCCCGAATCCCTCCTCCGTCCACTGGGTGAATCCGTACAGGAAGGAGTACGCGACGACGTAGGCGACGAGCGCGCGGCCGTATGTGACAAGCAACGGCGAGTTGCCGCCCAGCACCCGCAGGTCGATGAACGGGGTGGGGGCCCGTAGCTCCCGGACCGCGAATGCGGCTCCCGCGGCAGCGACGATCGCCAGCAGATACCAGTTGCGCAGATGCAGATTCATCAAGAAGAGCAGCAGCGAGGTGAGCATCGCGGCGAACAGGCCCATGCCGGGCAGGTCGATCCGGGCGAGGAGTCGCCCACGCTGCGGGGAACCGCCCGTTCCGGCCTCCTTGGGCAGCCGGAGCAGCCCCAGCACTACGGCAGCGACGGCCAGGGGCACATTGAGGGCGAAAGTGGCGCGCCAGCCGCCCAGCCCGATCAGCAGGCCCCCCAGCAGCGGGCCGAGGACCGAGATGGTCTGGTTGGTGACTGCCAGGGCGGTCAGCACCCCGCCCGGACTGTCCCGTCCGGTGCGTTTGGCCTCGCTGCGCAGCAGTGCCATCGCTGCGGGGTAGCCGGCGCAGGTGCCGAACCCGAGCAGAACGCGCGCGCCGATCAGCACCCCCAGGTCGGGTGCCAGGGCGCCGACGACTCCGGCGACGCCGACGAGGCTCGTGCTGACGAGGAAGAGTCTGCGCGGCCCGAAGATGTCGATGAGCCGGCCCACGACCGGCTGCCCGAGTGCAGTCGCCAGATAGAGGGCCGAGACCAGCCAGGCTGTCTGCGAGGCCGGGGCACCCAGGGCCTTGCCGATGGGCACAAGGGCGACGGCGATGATCGTCGAGTTGATCGGGTTGAGCACCGAGCCGAGCATCATCGGCGGCAGCAGCCGCCGGTCGAAACCCGGCTTGGCCGTCTCCGTTATGACGTCTGTCCTGGCATCAGTCATGGGTCAGCCGCTCCAGTACGCCCATGGCGGCGATGACGGCCTGGCGTTCGTCCTCCGTGCACCTCTCCTGCAACCGGCCTGCGAGCCATTCCGTCCGGGCCTGCCGGCCCTCCTCCACCCGGCGGTGCCCCTCCGCGGTCAGCGCGATCAGCAGCCGCCGCCCGTCGTCCGGGTCCGGGCTCCGCCGCACCAGGCCCATCGCGGCGAGCGATGTGACCGTCGTCGTCATCGACTGGTGCCGCACCCCTTCGGCGGAGGCGAGTTCACTCGCCGTGACACCCTCCTCGCCGGACAGCCGGGCCAGCACTGAGGCCTGCCCCAGGGTGATGTCCTCCACCTCGGAGGCGTTCATGATGCGGCGCCTCAGACGGCTGATGACAGCGCGGACATCGCGCGACGCCTGAACCGCCGAGGGGGAAAGGTCCGGGTACTCACTCATGCCGTCACGGTAATATGTGCAGCCTCAACTGTCCAGTTTCATCTGTACAGTATTAACTGTACAAGATTCTTCGAGAGGGCATCCGGCCGCTTGCGGCCCGGACGGGTGAGTTTCCGGATCTTGTCAACGGGCACCTGGACAGTGAATGGCTGCCCCTGCAAATCCGAGAGGAGCAGCTGACCGCCCCGCATCGCGCGGGCCGATCCCTGGAGGGCCCATGCAGGTAGCCACGCGCAGGAAAGCCACCAGCCCGGCTCCGGCCAGGCCCACTCCCCCTGAGCCGCCCCCCGGGCCGCTCGATCCCGTCCACCCAGACCCGCAGCCGCTGCCGGTTCCCTCCCCCGACAGGGAACCGGAGCCGCAGCCCGAGCCGGCCTGAGGCGGACGAGCGGCGCTGATGGTCACACCATCAGCGGTTCCGTCGGCCCGCACGGCTCGGAAGGCCGGCAGGACGGTTCGGCCCCGCACCGGCCACGTGGCCGGCCCAGGTCAGCCGGGCTGTCCGCTGTCCTTCAGAGTTCCCCAGCCGTGCCACCTGTCGACCTCGATCCAGGCGGTGAAGCGGCTGCGGTCGCGCTGCGGGTACTGCTTCCCGAGGTAGTGCTGGGCCAGCCGGTCGATATCGGTCAGGTCCCGGTCCTCACGCAGTTCGGCGACGTGGCCGATGATGCTGAGGTGTGTGTACCAGTTCCCCTCGTCGAGCACGGTCAGCGTCACCCTCGGGTCATTGCGTACGTGTGTCAGCCGTTTGCGGCCCTCGTCCATGTTGACCAGTACGCGACCGTTGTCCCAGAGGTACCAGGTGGCGGTGGACACCGGCTGGCCGTCAGCCCTCAGCGTCGTGATGACAGCCGGATTGGCCTTTTCCAGCATGGCGACCGCTGATGCGGGGAGCGGGGGCTTCGACATGGAGCACGCACCTCAATACATGGAGAACATGGAGTTCGGGGATAAACTCATGGTCGTCCGTAGCCACTCGCCCCGCCAGTGCTCAACAGCCTCGCCGATACGCCGACCGGACCGCCGATCACCCGGGAGGCCGCCTCCATACGGTGACGAGAGCGGCCGCCGGAGTACAGGGGGATCCCGAACGGGTACCCCGCCGACATGAACGAGGACCGCGGCACCACGGGGAACGAGGAAAGGCGCGGGGCGTCCCGTACCCGCGCGGTACGGGCCGGCCGGCGCACGGTCGAGGTCCATCGTCCGGACAAGGTGCTGTTCGCCGACGACGGGCTCACCAAAGCGGATGTCGTCGGCTACTACCGGCAGGTGGCAGCGGCGATGGTCCCGCAGCTGCGGGACCGGCCTCTCATGCTGGAGCGGCTTCCTGACGGGCCGGGCGGTCCCCATTTCATGCAGAAGGAGACCCCCCGCCACTACCCGGACTGGATCCGGCGCACCACGGTCACGAAGGAGGGCGGCACCGTCACCCACACGCTCTGCGACGACAAGGCGACTCTGCTCTTCCTCGCCGACCAGGCGTGTATCACCCTGCACCGCTGGCTTTCCCGCTCCGGCTCGCCCGGCCGCCCGGACCGCCTGGTGTTCGACCTCGATCCTCCGGGACGGGACTTCGAGACCGTACGGGACGCCGCGCGCCGGGTGCGGGAGCTGCTCGACCAACTCGGTCTGCCGGCCGCCCTGATGACGACGGGTTCGAAGGGACTGCATGTCATCGTGCCCCTCGACGGCAACAGTGACTTCGAGGCGTCCCGGCACTTCGCCGGCCGGTTCGCCGAAGTGCTCGCCGAGCGCAACCCGGACACCCTCACCACCGCCGTACGCAAGAAGGCGCGCGGGAACCGGCTCTACCTCGACGTACAGCGCAACGCCTACGCGCAGACCGCCGTAGCCCCCTGGTCGGTACGGCCGACGGCGGGTGCGCCGGTCGCGGCGCCACTGACCTGGGAGCAGCTCGACGACCCGGCCATCACGGCACAGACATGGTCGCTGAGGGATGTCACGAGCGTTCTGCAGCAGGTACGGGCACGTCCGTGGGCGCGGGTGCCGAGCCGAGGCCGTTCACTGCGGGCGGCCCACCGGCGGCTGGACGCGCTGCGCTGAGCCGCGGGCCACTCGGGCGGCGCCTTGTGCCCGGGGCCCGCGACCGTCCGCCCCGCCGGCGGTCAGCGTGCCTGGCCGGTGCCCCCGGAGCCGTCACCGCTCCCGGCGCCGTCCTGGTCGCTCACCGCGGCGGCAGCGACCGTTTCGTCGAGCCGTTGCCGTTCGATCCGGGCCCTGGCCCGGTCCTTGGCCGAGGCGTCGGTGACGTCCAGGAAGATCTGATCGGCGATCGGCCACCGCTTCGTGAGATCGGCCTTCACGCGCACCAGGACATCCTCGACCTCCTCGCTGTCGAGTCCCCCGACGAGGTCGATCCGCGCGGCGACCAGCGTCGACTGCGTCCCCATCTGCATCGACAGCAGACGGCTCACCATGTCGATCTCCGGCTGCTGTTCGAGGAATTCCTGTATCGCCTGGCGCAGCGCGGGATCCGCCGCCTCGCCGATGAGCTGCCCTCGGGACGACTTGGCGAGCTGGTAGGCCACGTACACGAGCAGCGCTCCGATGACCAGCGAGGCCCATGCCTCGTAGGCGACCTTGCCGGTGATCATGTGGAGCGCCATACCGACCATGGCGACCAGCACACCGAAGCAGGCGGTGGAGTCCTCGGCCAGCACCGTCCGCAGCGTGGGGTCGCTGCCGGCCCGGATCGCGCCGAGCATGCTGCGGCCCGTCGCCCGCGCCTGGCCGCGGACCTGGACCAACGCGCGGACGAGCGACGACCCTTCGGCGATCAGCGCGATGGCCAGGACGGCGAGACCGACGAGATACCCGGTGTGGGTCTCCGAACTGCCGGACTGCATGGCCTCGATGCCCTGGAAGAACGAGAAACAGCCACCCATGACGAAGATGCTGACGGCCGCGAGCAGCGACCAGAAGTAGCGCTCCTTGCCGTAGCCGAAGGGGTGCTGGGCGTCGGGCGCGCGAGCGCTGCGCTTGAGGGACGCGAGCAGGAACAGCTCGTTGAGGCTGTCCGCCACCGAGTGGGCGGCCTCCGAGAGAAGGGCCGGTGAACCGGCGAAGAGGCCACCGACCGCCTTGGCGAGAGCGATGACCAGGTTGGCGCCGAGGGCGACGAAGACGGTGACCCGGGTCTTGGCGTCCTCGGTGGTCGCCTCGTCGGGTCCGGTGTCGGCATCCGTTCGGGCATCGGTGTGGTGTGCGGCGTCGGAATCAGACACGGTTTTCCTCCCCCTTGCGGATAGAGCAGCCGACAGTAGCCGCCCGCACGGCTCCGGTGCACATCGGAGGGTCGAACCACCCTGCCGCCGCCCGCTCGCCGCCCAGGTCGGGCGCGCCACTCGGGGCGCGGCGGACAGCCGGGCGGCCGCAGGCGTGAACGAGGGTTCGTCAGGGGGTGTCGGTGGAGACGAGGTACACCCTCTTGCCGTGCGGGAAGGTCCGGTCGACGGTGATGTCAACGGTGGGCAGCGGCTTCTTGCGGTTCACTGTCGTTCCTGCCCAGTCACGGGTCTCGGGGAACTTCCAGCCGACGATCTTCGCGTTGCGCGGGGAGACGGTGACCTTCCCGTCCTTGAGCGCCGCGGAGCTGGTGCCCGCCTTCTTGAGGAACGCGTCGAGTCCGGCCTGCGTGGTGGTGAACCGCACGTACAGCCGGCTGACCTTCCAGTTACTGGTCTGGTAGTACCAGACGCCCACCGCGTTCTTGGGGATCGGTACGTCGAACGTGCGGCGCTGTACCTTCGTCGGCCAGCCATGGGTGAGGCCGGTCGCCATGGCCTCCTGCTCGTTGGACCGGCCGCTGTCGCGGCTCTGCTCGGCGGAGATGGCCAGATAGCCGGCGGGGACCCCGATGAGCAGCACGATAATGACCGCGGTGAGCCACCTGCGGCGCATCATGTGCCGGTGGTCCTCCGGCGACTGCCCGCCGCCCTCGGGGGGCGAGGTCTGGTGCGGTACGGGCGTGGTCATTCCGGGGATCCCTGCGTGGTGCGGTTGGTACGGGCGGCCTGTGCGTACCGCTCGTGGCGCTCCACACGGCGGCGGTTCGCCCTGCGGAACCGCCTGGCGATCAGCCTGGAGAGGTCGGCCGCCCCGACCATACCTGCCTCGGGTCCGAGCTGCGCCTTGGCGATCCTGGCCTCGGGGCGGTAGCCGCGCCCGGTCAGCTGGCGGCGGAAGGCGTCCCGGGCGGGACCGATGAGCAGGTCGTCGGCGGCGCTCACTCCGCCGCCGATGACGAAGCAGGACGGGTCGAGCGCGGCGGCGAGGTTGGCGATGCCGACGCCGAGCCACTGGCCGATGTCCTGGAACAGTTCGACGCACATCGCGTCGCCCTCGCGGGCCAGTTCGGTGATGAGCGGCCCGGTGATGTCGGGGATGTTGCCCTGGACCCGCTCGATGATGCTGTAGGCGACCGGGGAGTCGGCGGCGGCCATCTCCTTGGCCTCGCGGACGAGCGCGTTGCCCGAGCTGTACTGCTCCCAGCAGCCGCGGTTTCCGCAGGGGCAGCGGTGGCCGCCGGGGACGACCTGCATATGACCGAATTCACCCGCGACGCCGTACTTTCCGCGCTTGACCTGACCGTCCTCCAGGATCGCGCCGCCGATGCCGGTGCCGAGGGTGATCATCACCAGATGGTCCTCGCCCCGGCCCGCTCCGAAGCGCCACTCCGCCCACGCGGCCGTGTTGGCGTCGTTGTCGACCATCACGGGTACGGCGAGCCTGCCCTGGAGCGCGTCGCGCAGCGGTTCGTCGCGCCAGGCGAGATGAGGGGCGAACAGGACCCTGGAGCGGTCGGCGTCCACCCAGCCGGCCGCTCCGATACCGACGGCGTGCACATCGTGCCGGTCCGAGAGATCGAGGACCAGCTCCACGATGGTGTCCTCGACGACCTTGGCGCTCTTGGACTTGTCGGGCGTCTCGGTCTTGATCTGCTCCAGGATGACGCCGTCGGCATCGACGACGCCCGCCATCACCTTCGTACCGCCGATGTCGATGCCGACGGTCGGGACGCGGGGCGCTGTGAGGTGCGAGCGCCGCTCGCGGGTCCCGACGGTCCGCAGGACCGTGGCGCGGGCGGAGCCGCGGTGCGCGAAGTCACGGTACGTACTCATCGGACAGATGATGCCATCCGAATGCTCAGGAGGCGTCCTCGGCCGGGTTTCCGTCCGCCTCGCCGGGTCCCTGGTCCCCGGGCCCCTCGCCCCCGGAACGCGGAGTCCGCTGCAGCTCGTGGCTGAGCTCCTCCAGTTCGCTGCCGCCCGCCATCTGCCGGGTGAGCTCGTCCAGGGTGATCTCGTCCTTGCTGTGGCTGCCGAACATGGTGCCGCGCTTCAGCAGCACGAAGCGGTCGCCGACCAGGTAGGCGTGGTGCGGGTTGTGCGTGATCAGGACCACGCCGAGTCCGGCGTCCCGGGCCGCCGCGACGTACTTCAGGACGACCCCCGACTGCTTCACACCGAGCGCGGCGGTGGGCTCGTCGAGCACCAGCACCTTGGCTCCGAAGTGAACGGCGCGGGCGATCGCCACGCACTGGCGCTCACCGCCCGAGAGCGTACCGATGGGCTGGTCGACGTCGCGCAGGTCGATGCCCATGCGCAGCAGCTCGGAGCGGGTCGTCTCGCGCATCAGCTGGACGTCGAGGCGCTTGAGGGGGCCGACGCCCTTCGTCGGCTCCGAGCCGAGGAAGAAGTTGCGCCAGACCGGCATGAGCGGGACCACGGCGAGATCCTGGTAGACCGTGGCGATGCCCCGGTCGAGCGCCTCGCGCGGCTTGCCGAGGCTCGTCTCGTCGCCGTCGATCAGGAAGCGGCCCGCGTCGTGCTGGTGCAGCCCGGAGATGATCTTGATGAGGGTCGACTTGCCGGCGCCGTTGTCGCCGAGCACACAGGAGATCTCGCCCGCGTGCACGACGAGGGAGACCTCTTCGAGCGCCTTGATGTTCCCGTAGAACTTGCTGACACGGTCGAGTTCCACCAGGGGGGTGGTCCGCTCCGTCATCGCGATGCCTCCGCTCGCTTGCGCACCCAGGCATTGAGCAGGGCGGCCAGGAGCAGCATGGCTCCCAGGAAGAACTTGAACCAGTCCGGGTTCCACTCCGCGTACACGATGCCCTTGCTGGTCATGCCGAAGATGAACGCGCCCACCGCGGAGCCGATGGCCGAGCCGTAGCCGCCGGTGATCAGACAGCCGCCGATGACGGCCGCGATGATGTACGTCAGCTCGTTGCCGACCCCCTCGCCCGACTGCACGACGTCATAGCTGAAGAGCAGGTGCTGGCCGGAGATCCAGGCCGCGAAGGCCACCCCCATGTAGAGGCCGATCCGGGTCTTGACGACCGGGACGCCGACCGCGCGGGCCGCGTCGTCGTTGCCGCCGACCGCGAAGATCCAGTTTCCGGCGCGGGTGCGCAGCAGCACCCAGGTCGCCACGGCGATCAGCGCCGCCCACCACAGGAGGGTCACCTTGAGGTTGACGCTGCCGATGGTGAGCTGGGAGGCGAAGACCTTCTGCGCCGACGGGAACCCCTCCATGTCGCCGATGGACTTCGTCGACACGGTGCCGCTGATCAGTTTGGTGAAGCCGAGGTTGAGCCCGGTCAGCATCAGGAAGGTGCCCAGCGTGATGATGAAGCTGGGGAGCTTGGTGCGGGTCAGCATGAAGCCGTTGAAGACTCCGATGGCCAGCGTGACCAGCAGCGAGACGCCGACACCGACCCAGACGTTCGCGGTCATCTGGTAGCTGAACATCGAGGAGATCAGCGCCGAGCTGGTCACCAGGACCCCGGCCGACAGGTCGAACTCGCCGCCGATCATCAGCAGTGCCACCGGCACGGCCATGATCCCCAGCGTCGAAGCCGCGTACAGCACGGTGGAGAGGCTGGAGGGCCGCAGGAAGCTGTCGGCGACGACCGAGAAGAAGATGAAGACGGCGACCGCGCCCACGACCGAGCCCAGTTCGGGGCGGCCGAGCAGCCGGCGCAGCGGTGAGGTGCGCAGCAACCGTTCGTCCGGCGTCTGCGTCGCGGTGCTCATCGGGTACCCCGCTTGGTGTACGCGGCCAGCGCGCTCGCGTCCTTCTTGGTGATCACCTGGGGCCCGGTGAGGACCGGCCGGCCGCCGCCGAGCACGTTGGCGTTGTACTTGTGGAGCCAGAGCAGGTCGACCGCCTCGTACCCCTGCAGGTACGGCTGCTGGTCGACGGCGAAGCCGAGGGTGCCCTTCTCCAGGGCGGAGGCGACCTTGGCGTTCAGGTCGAAGGTGTCGACCTCGGCCTTGCTGCCCGCGGTGTCCTTGGCCTGGACGGCGGCGTCGGCGAACGGGGCGCCGAGAGTGACGACGGCGTCGATGGAAGAGTCGGCCTGCAGCTTGGCCTCGATGGAGGACTGGACGTCGGGCATGTTGGTGCCGTCGACGTAGAGGTTCTCCATCGTGCCGTGGAAGTTCTTCTTGGCGCCGGCGCAGCGCTGCTCGTGGCCGACGTTGCCCTGCTCGTGCAGGATGCAGAGGGCCTTCTTGCGGCCGCGCTTGTTCAGCTCGTCCCCGACGGCCTCGCCGGCGATCGTCTCGTCCTGGCCGATGTGGCTGAGCGCACCGAACTTCTTGGACTCCTCGGATCCCGAGTTGACGGTGATCACCGGGATGCCGGCCTTCTCGGCCTTCTGCACGACGGCCTTCATCGAGTCGGGCTTGGCGAGGGTGACGATCAGTCCGTCGACCTTCTGGTCGATCGCCGTCTGCACCAGCTGCGCCTGCTGCTGGCCCTCCTCGCTGTGCGAGTAGAGGAAGGTGACGTTGTCCTTGACGGCCGCCTGCTTGGCGCCCTTCTGGACGATGTCCCAGAAGGTGTCGCCGTCGCCCGAGTGGGTGACCATCGCGAACTTCCAGCGGGGGGTGTTGACCGCCGACCTGCCGACGGCCGTGGCCCGCGCGGCCCGGTCCTCGGCCCGCTTGCCGCCCGTGCTGCTGCATCCCGCCAGGGACAGCCCCAGCGCTAGCGCCAGCGCCCCGCTGACCCAGGTTCGTACCCTTGCCACGACGTGATGCCCTTCTCGGTGTCCCATTGCTTGATTCCGTACCCGCCGGTGCGGCCGGTGGCCGTTCCGGTCCGGACCGGCGGCCCAAGTATGGGTCACCGCTGGTCGTGGGCGAGTCATCGGGGGCCGCACGCGGAAGCGGCGAGCTGCGCTGCCGCTGCGCGGGCCGTACGCAAGGGGATCCGTCCTCTCGACCGGCCGCCGGATTGCGGCAGGAGAGTTCTAACGGCGGTCACCGGGCCCCGTCAATGCTTTGTCAGAACATTCTTACGGGCCGACGGCCGGAGGGCGGCCTACGGACGCACCAGCAGCTGGAACTCGAAGGCGTACCGCGAGGCACGATAAGTGTGCGTGCCGAATTCGACGGCCCGTCCGGTGGAGTCGAACGTGGTGCGCTCCATCGTCAGCAGCGGCGCGCCCTCGGGCTCCGCCAGCCGTATGCCTTCGTCGGCGGTCGCGGCGCGGGCGCCGACCGACTGGCGGGCGCTGTGCAGGGTGATCCCCGCCGCACGCATCATCCGGTACAGGCCGGTGGACTCCAGCCGTGCCGTGTCGAGCGCCAGCAGCCCTTCGGGCAGGAAGTTGCACAGCTGCGCCATGGGTTCGCCGTACGCGAGCCGCAGCCGCTCCACACACCGGACCTGGCTGCCTTCGGGCACCGCGAGCGCGGCAGCGACCTCGGCAGTCGCGGGAACGGTGTCGTTGCGAAGGACACGGGTGGTGGGCCGCTGGCCGGCCGCGAGCAGGTCGTCGTAGAGGCTGCTCAGTTCGAGAGGGCGCCTGACCTGGCTGTGCACCACTTGGGTGCCGACACCTCTGCGGCGTACGAGCAGGCCCTTGTCGACCAGCGACTGGATGGCCTGGCGGACGGTGGGGCGCGAAAGGCCCAGCCTTCCCGCCAGGTCGATCTCGTTGCCGAGCAGGCTGCCGGGGACGAGTCGCCCACGCTCGATGGCCGACTCCAGCTGCTGGGCGAGCTGGAAGTACAGCGGGACCGGACTGGTGCGGTCCACGCTGAGCTCAAGGCTGAGGGCGGGGTCGGCCGCGGGTTTGGACACGCCAGGAGCGTAGCTCAGGTCCGGTTGTCAGGACAAAGGCTTGACAGCGGGCGGAGCCTGCGGCCACTTTGGGGTCCATGCGAATCGGACTCATCGGGACAGGGCGTATCGGATCCTTCCATGCTGACGTGCTCAGCGGTCACCGGGATGTCGGCGCACTGGTGGTGGCCGACACCGACGGGGCACGCGCCACCGAGGTCGCGCAGCGGATCGGGGCGACCGCGGCTCCGTCGCCCGACGAGGTGTTCACCTGGGGCGTGGACGCCGTCGTCATCGCTTCGGCGACCGCCTCGCACGCCGGCCTGATCGCCAGGGCGGCCCGCGCCGGCCTGCCGGTCTTCTGCGAGAAGCCCATCGCCATCGATCTGCCGGGCACCCTGGCCGCCCTCCAGGAGGTCGAAGCGGCGGGCACGGTCCTCCAGCTCGGCTTCATGCGCCGCTTCGACGCCGGGTACGGGGCGGCGCGCGAGCGCGTGAGGTCGGGATCGCTCGGCCGGCTGCACACCGTCCGCGCCCTCACATCCGACCCCGCGCCGCCACCCGCCGCGTACCTGCCGCTGTCCGGCGGGCTCTTCCGTGACTGTCTGGTGCACGACTTCGACATGGTGCGCTGGGTGACCGGGCGCGAGGTGACGGAGGTGTACGCCACCGGCTCGGACGCGGGGCCCGCGATGTTCCGCGAGGCCGGTGATGTCGACACCGCAGCCGCACTGCTCACGCTGGACGACGGGACGCTGGTGACCGCGACCGCCACCCGGTGCAACGGAGCGGGTTACGACGTCCGGATGGAACTGGCCGGGGAACTGGACCAGATCTCGGTGGGGCTCGACGACCGGACGCCGGTCACCTCGACGGAACCGCAGGGACCGCCCCCCGCGGACAAGCCCTGGCCCGGCTTCCTCGAACGCTTCGCCCCGGCCTACAAGGCCGAACTGGACGCGTTCCTGCGCGTGGCCCGCGGCGAGCTGGACAATCCGTGCGACGGCCGCGAGGCCTTGGCGGCCCTGCGCATCGCCGAGGCCTGCGAACTGTCGCGGCGCGAGCGCCGCCCGGTCCGCACGGACGGAATCGGCACCGGCTGAACCGGCGCGCACCGCCGGCCGGGGAACAGTGACGCCCGGTCAGGACGGCGCGGCGGCACGCAGCACGGTCCCCTGCGCCACGGCGCACAGCGCCTCGCCGCCGTCCTCGTCGGCCATGAACAGATCGCAGCGGACCGTGGCCTGGCGGCGGCCCGTGTGCACCACTTCGGCGCGGGCGATGAGCGTACGGCCCGCGCCCGGCCGCACGTACTGGATGGAGAACCCGCCGGTCAGTACGGCGGCCCCCAAGGTGGTCCCGGCCGCGAAGGTGAGCGCGTTGTCCGCCGCGTACGCCAGCACGCCGCCGTGCAGAAAGCCGTTCTGCTGGAGCAGCTCGTCGCGGACGTCCACCTCCAGTACGGCCGCTCCGTCGCCGAACGCGGTGACGCGGGCCCCCACCAGCCTGCTGAACGGCTGCGCGTCCAGTGTCCGGCGCGCCAGGTCCAGGTCGAGTTCACTCATCGCGCCGTTCCTCCCTGTCCGGTGCGGGTCGCGGGCCCCGGCCTCACCAGCGCACCGGCATTTTCCGCACCCCGTGCATGAGAAGTCCCGGAATCCACTCGTAGCCGCCGTTCCGGTCGAGCGCCAGACCGGGGCACCGCTCCAGCAGCGTACGGACGGCGATCCGGCCCTCCATCCTGGCCAGCGGCGCACCGAGGCAGAAGTGAATGCCGTGCCCGAACGCGAGGTGCCCCTGCGGGGCACGCCGGATGTCGAAGCGGTCCGGGTCCGGGAAACGGGCCGGGTCCCGGTCGGCCGAACCGAGCGAGACCAGGACGGGATCGCCCGCCGCGATCTCGGTGGAACCGATCCGGACGGGCTCCGCCGCGTGCCGGTAAGTGGCGGTCTCCACCGGGCCGTCGTAGCGCAGCATCTCCTCGACCGCGCCGTCCAGCAGGCTCATGTCGGCGCGCAGCGCGGCCAGCTGGTCCGGGTGGGTGAGGAGCGCGCGTACGCCGTTGGAGATCAGGTTGACAGTGGTCTCATGACCTGCGACGAGCAACAGGAAGGCCATACCGACGAGTTCCTGGGCCGACAGCTGGTCGCCGTCCTCGTCGCGGGCGCGGATCAGCGCACTCAGCAGATCCTCACCGGGCCGCTCCCGCTTGGCCTCGATGAGCGAGACGAGGTAGTCGCTCATCGCCAGGACCGCCGCGCTCTCCTGGTCACCGCCGGTCGGGCCGATCAGCTCGTTGGACCAGACCCGGAAGCTCGCCCGGTCCAGGTCGGGCACGCCGAAGAGTTCACAGATGACAGTCATCGGCAGCGGGAACGCGAGCGAGTCCACCAGATCGGCCGCGCGCGCCGGAGCGGACAGCATCCCGTCGATGCAGGCGTCGGTGATCTCCTGCACACGCGGGCGGAGCGCCTGGACGCGGCGCCCCGTGAACTCCCGCGCCACCAGCTTGCGCAGCCGGGTGTGCTGGGGCGGATCGGCGTCCAGCATGTTGGTGAAGAGGCCTTGGGACTCGTCCCGCCAGCCGTTGATCTCCCGGGAGTCCTTGACGAGCCGCGGGTCGTTGAGCGCGGCCCGCGCCTCCTCGTGACCGACGACCAGCCAGACACCGTCCGCGTCCTGCGTGCGGATCCGGTGCACCGGCCCTGCGGCGCGCATCTTCGCGTAGTACGGATACGGATTCGCGTTGAAGTCCTCGGCGTCCTGCCGCAGATCGATCAGCGTCATCGGCTCAGCGTACGTCGCCCTCCCCGTCGAGGAGGCCCGCGTCGTGGACCAGCAGCGCGATCTGGACACGGTTGTTGAGGCCGAGCCGCGCCAGAATGCGTGACACCTGCGTTTTGACTGTGGGCACGCTCAGGTACAGGGCTGCCGCGATCGTCGCGTTCGACTCGCCGCGCCCGACGGCGACGGCCACCTCCCTTTCACGGCCCGACAGTTGGCCGAGATGTGCCCGTGCACGCACCGCGCGGTCGTCGGGCGCGCCACCCGCCACGTGGCTCATCAGCTGCCGGGTGACCGCGGGCGAGAGCACCGGGTCCCCGTTCGCCACCCGCCGGACCGCCGCGACGATGTCGGCCGGCGGGGTGTCCTTCAGCACGAAACCCGCCGCCCCCGCGCGCAGCGCGCGCACCACCTGCTCGTCGGCGTGAAAGGTGGTGAGCAGCACGACCTCGGGCGCACCGGGGCTGCCGCGCAGCCGTTCGGTGGCCGTCAGCCCGTCCACGCCGGGCATCCGGATGTCCATCAGGACCACATCGGGGTGGGCCGCGGCCACCGCCGCCGGTACCTCTGAGCCGTCCGCCGCCTCCCCCACGATCTCGATGTCACCGGCGCCGCCGAGCATGAGTGCGAGCCCGGCGCGTACGAGGGGGTCGTCGTCGACGACGAGGAGCCTGATGGTCACGCGGGCCAGGGTAGCCAGGCGGCGAGCCGGAAACCGCCACCGGCCGTCGCGCCATGGTCGAGACGGCCTCCCGCGAGGGTGGCCCGCTCGGTGAGCCCGATCAGCCCCTGGCCGGACCCCGGCACCTTCGGCACGTCACCGGGTGGGGGCGGATTACGTACCTCGACGGTGAGCCCGGCCCCCGGGCTGCCGTCCACCGTGACGGTGACCTCGGCCCCTGGCGCGTGTTTGCGGGCGTTGGTGAGCCCCTCCTGCGCGATGCGGTAGGCAGTGCGGCCGGTGGCTGCCGGGACGGTGGCCGGGTCCGTGACCGAGTTGTTCAGGGTGACCGACATCGCGGCCTGCCGGGACTCGGCGGCCAGGGCTTCGAGCGTGGCCAGGGTGGGCTGCGGCCGGTTCTCCTCGCCCTCGCCCGGGGCCCGGAGCACCCCGATGATCTGGCGCAGGTCCTGGAGGGCCTCGTGGGCGCTGTCCCGGATGACCCCTGCGGCGCGCGCGACCTCGGGCGCGGGCGCGTCGGGCCGGAATTCCAGGGCTCCGGCGTGGACGCTGAGCAGGGTCAGCCGGTGGGCCAGTACGTCGTGCATCTCGCGGGCGATGGCCTCACGGGCCAGCCGCTGCGCCTGTTCGGCGCGGAGGTCGGCCTCCGTCTCGGCGCGGTGGGCGCGTTCGCGCAGCACCACGACGAGCTGGCGCCGTGAGCGTACGAACATCCCCCAGATGATGACCAGCAGGATCAGTACCGTGCTGAAGAGTGTCGACTGGATCCAGGACATGGTCGGATCGGGGCGCAGCGCGGCCTGCACTCCCCCGGCCACCACCGCAGCGGCCCCCAGCACCAGGACCGGGCGGAACGGGCGGCGCACAGCCAGGCTGAACAGCGCGACGAGTACGGCCCCTGACACAAGCGGAGCGAAGGCGCTCGCCGCAACCAGCACCACCGCGAGCCCCATCGGCCACCGCCTGCGCACCCACAGCGCACAGCAGGACGCGGCGCCCATCACCTGGTCGGCGGCGCTGTCGAAGTCGGAGTAGCCCGCGCCGTTCTTGATGGCGTCCAGGGCCAGCAGGCCGACAGTCACCGCCAGCACAAAGGCAGTGACGTCCACGAGCCAGTCGCGCAGTGTCCGGCGCGGTCGCTCCCGGACCGAGGCCGGCTCCGGGTCGGCCAGGGCCGACGGCAGCAGCCATGGATACTCCGAACGCGTCATACCGACAACGCTACGCAGCAGCCGTGCCGGGTGCGGTGTCCTGAAGGGCACTGGAGACCAAAGTCGCGGAATCCGAGACTTTCGACCTTCCGTCCGGCTGCCGGAGGCCCGCCTGCCGGACGCCGCCGGCCGCCCGGTCCGTCCCGCGTTCGTGCTGCCCGGGGTCGGTGCTATCCGGCGTTCGTGGAGAAGAGTCCGCCCGTGGGCCCCTGCTTGTCACCGCCCTGTGCCTTCTTCAGGGCGTTCGCCAGGCCTTCGATGGTGAGCGACTGGAGAATGACACGGCCGTTGCCCTCCAGAGTGGCCAGGGACAGGCCCTCGCCGCCGAAGACAGCGTTCATCATGCCCTGGCGGTTGAGGCCGCCGATGCGCTGGACGCCGTACTCGATGCCCTCCTCGAAGGCGACGATGCAGCCGGTGTCGACCTCGATCCGGCCGCCGAAGTCGGCGGGGTTGAGGTCGATGAAGTTTCCGGCGCCACAGATGATCACGGTGCCACGGCCGGTGAACTTCTCCAGGATGAAGCCCTCACCGCCGCTGCGGCCCGTCCGGCCGCCCTGCCAGGCGATTCCGAAGTCGACAGTGGACTCCGCCGCCACGAACGCGTCCTTCTCGGCGAACCAGGCCCTGCTGCCGTTCAGCTCCAGGGCGCGCATCTCGCCGGGGAGCACCCCCGCGAAACCGACGGTGCCTTCGCCGCCGGTGGCCTCGAAGTACTGGAAGGCGAGGGATTCACCCGCCAGGGCGCGCTGGCCCACCTGCATCGCGGTGCCCATGGCCTGTCTGAGGATGCCGCCCATGCCGCCGGCCTGTCCCTGCTGGCCGCCCTGCGGCTGCTGGCCGCCGCCTCCGCCGGGCCCGGAGAGACGGGTCTCCATGCTCACGTTCGCGGTCTTGAAGAGGAACTTCCCGGCCTCGCAGTAGACGGTCTGGCCGGGCTGAAGGCTGACGACGGCCATCTGCATGGCGTTGCCGACGATCTCTTGCTGGAGGGTCACGGCCGGTTCTCCTTGGTGCGGTGGCGGGGCCGGTACGTCCGTACCGGAAGGTGAACGGCCGGCACGGACCGTTCGGTTCCGGGCCGGTTCCCGCGGTCCGGTCTCCGCCGGCGCGCGAGGCGGTCCGCCGCTCTGCTGGGACGTGCGAACACTACCGACGCGGCGGTGAGGACGGCAGCCGCGCGACATGAGGCCCGCGGCCGGTCCGCCCTTCCCCCGGCGCACCCCTCCCGCTGGACGACCGCCGCCCCGGGCACCCCGTTCACCGGGGCCCGGGGCGACGCCGTGCGGGCGGGTCAGCCGTTGCGTTCGAGCAGCCGGCCCACCGGCTCGCCCAGCACCCCGTCGGCTGCGATCCGTACGCCCCGCAGCCAGGTGGACCGCACGACGCCGTACAGCGTCTTCCCGGCGTAGGCCGTCACCTGGTTCCGGTGGAACAGCTCGGCGGGGTCGACGGTGAACGTGTCGTCCGGGGCGAGCACCGCGAAGTCGGCGTCCCGGCCGGCCTCGATCGCGCCCTTCTCGGACAGTCCGGCGAGCGCGGCCGGAGCCGAGGACATCCAGCGGACCACGTCGTCGAGGGTGTGGCCCCGCTCACGCGCCGCCGTCCAGATCGCCGGGAGTCCCAGCTGCAGGGAGGAGATCCCGCCCCAGGCGTCGGCGAAGTCGGGAGTCTTGAGGTCGGTGGTGCAGGGCGAGTGGTCGGAGACGATGCAGTCGATCGTCCCGTCGGCCAGCCCCGCCCACAGCGCGTCCTGGTTGGCACCCTCGCGGATCGGCGGGCAGCACTTGAACTCCGTGGCCCCGTCGGGTACTTCCTCGGCCGTCAGAGTGAGGAAGTGCGGGCAGGACTCCACGGTGATGCGGATGCCCTCGCGCTTGGCGGCGGCGATCAGCGGCAGCGCGTCGCTGGACGAGAGGTGCAGGACGTGGATGCGCGCGTCCAGCCGGCGGGCGAGCGCGATGAGGCCCTCGATCGCCTCGTTCTCGGCTGCGCGCGGGCGGGAGGCCAGGAAGTTGGCGTACTGCGGGCCACCTTGCTGCGGGGCGTCGGCCAGCTGGTGCGGGTCCTCGGCGTGAACGATCAGGAGCCCGCCGAACCCGGCGATCTCCGCCATGGACCGGGCCAGCTCCTCCTGGTCGAGCTCGGGGAACTCCTCGACGCCGGACGGGGACAGGAAGCACTTGAAACCGAACACGCCGGCGTCGTACAGCGGCCGCAGGTCCTTGACGTTGGAGGGGATCGCGCCGCCCCAGAAGCCGACGTCGATGTGCGCCTTGCTGCGGGCCACCTCCTGCTTGGTACGCAGGTTGGCGGGGGTCGTGGTCGGCGGCAGCGAGTTGAGCGGCATGTCGAGCAGCGTGGTGATGCCGCCCGCGGCCGCGGCCCTGGTCGCGGTCCAGAACCCTTCCCACTCGGTGCGGCCGGGGTCGTTCACATGGACATGGGTGTCGACGAGTCCCGGGAGCAGCACGTCGTCCCCGAAGTCCGTCAGCCGGGCGCCGTCCGGCACCTCCGCGTCATAGGGCAGCACTGCTGCGATCTTCCCGCCGGCGACGGCAACCGATGCGGCGCGTGTCCCCTGGGGGGTGATGACACGCGTCGAGCGCAGTACCAGTTCGGTGGTGGACACCCGGGCCCCTCTTTCCATCTAGCGAAATTCACATTCCATTAATGGAGTCTTCGCTGCGTACCGCGGCTCGTCAAGACCGAACCGGCCACATGGAGGTTTCCACAAAGCAAAAGCCAAATTTCGGCCACCGGAATGTGTGTCTCGTGGTGTCCCCGCGTCCGGATCGTACCCATCCGGCCGTCCGATCCGGACAAAGGGGTCCTGACCGGCCCCAACGCATGCGTCGACGGGGGGCTGCGGCGGACCGCGGCCCGGTAGGCTGGCGCCTTGCCCCGCCCGCCTCGAAAGGACCGCCGCCGTGCCGCAGTCCCACCCCAGTGCAGCCGACGCCAAGACCGCAGTGCCGAGCGGTGGCGTGCAGTCCCTGGAGCGCGCCTTCGACCTGCTGGAGCGGATGGCCGACGCAGGTGGAGAAGTCGGCCTGAGCGAGCTGTCGGCCGCCAGCGGCCTGCCGCTGCCCACGATCCACCGGCTGATGCGCACCCTGGTCGCCTGCGGCTACGTACGCCAGCAGCCCAACCGGCGCTACGCACTGGGCCCGCGCCTGATCCGGCTCGGCGAGTCGTCGGCCCGGCTGCTCGGCACCTGGGCCCGCCCCTATCTCGCGCGCCTGGTCGAGGAGACCGGGGAGACGGCGAACATGGCCCTGCTGGACGGGGACGAGATCGTGTACGTCGCACAGGTCCCGTCGAAGCACTCCATGCGGATGTTCACCGAGGTGGGACGGCGCGTCCTGCCGCACTCGACCGGTGTCGGCAAGGCCCTGCTCGCACACACCTCGCCGCCCGAGGTCCGCGCGCTGCTCGCGAGGACCGGGATGCCGGCGGCGACCGAGAAGACGATCACCACGCCCGAGGGGTTCCTGGACGCGCTGGAGGTCGTACGCCGCGCCGGGTACGCGGTGGACGACAACGAGCAGGAGATCGGCGTCCGCTGCCTCGCGGTCCCGGTCCCCAACTCCCCCACCGCCGCCGCGATCTCGATCTCCGGTCCGGCGGGCCGGGTGACGGAGGAGGCAACCGAGCGGATCGTGCCCATCCTCCAGGGCATCGCCCTGGAACTGTCGGCCACCCTCGCGAGCGCCGGGTCCCAGCAGGTCTGAACCGTAACGGGCGTCAGCCGACCGGCACCGCGAGACGTCCGTCGGCCATCGACACCGTCCGGTCCATCCGGTCCAGGTGCGCGTGATCGTGGGTGACCAGCACAGTCGCGGTCCCGCGCGCCCGGGTCAGCGTGACCAGCAGGTCGAGGATGCCCGCGCCCCGCTCGTGGTCGAGGGCGCTCGTGGGCTCGTCGACCAGCAGCACCGACGGCTCGTTCATCAGGGCCCGCGCGATGTTGACGCGCTGCCGCTGGCCGCCCGACAACTGGTGCGGACGCCTGCCGGCCTGATCGGCGAGGCCCACCGCATCCAGCAACTCCACTGCACGCCTGCGTACTTGGGCGGCGGGCCGGCCCGAGATGTGCGCCATCACCTGGAGCTGCTCGGCGGCGGTCAGCGCGGGAAGCAGGTTCGGCTGCTGGAAGACGATCCCGATGCGCTCCCGCCGGAGCGCCGCCTTCCCGGCGCGGCTCAGCGCGGCCGTGTCCGCCCCGTCGACGACCACCCGGCCCCGCTCGGGCGTCACCAGGGTCGCCGCAACGGCCAGCAGACTGGACTTGCCGGAACCGGATGGCCCGACCACAGCGGTCAGTGAACCGGCGCTCACATCGAGCGTCACCGCGTCCAGTGCCATCACCCGGCCGTCCCCGTCGGGGTAGGTCAGCGTCACATCGTCAAGGGTCAGAGTCATCGTGCGCTCCCGAGAGCGGTCAGCGGGTCGACGGCGGTGATCCGCCGGATGGACAGGCCCGCGCCGAGCACGCCGAGGGCGACGATCACGGCTGCGGGAAGGACAGCGGTCAGGGGATCGAGCACGAAGGGCAACTCGCGCGGGACGACGGCGCCGATCCCTGCGGCCAGAGCGGTACCCAGCAGGGCCCCGGCCAGCAGCATCAGCACCGCCTGGCCGAGTGCGTCGCGCAGCAGATACGCGGTGGAGGCGCCCAGCGCCTTCAGCACGGCGATGTCGCCGCTGCGCTGGATCGTCCAGACCGTGAAGAACGCCCCTATCACCATGGCCGAGATGACGAAGAGGAAACCGCGCATCAGCTGGAGCGAGCCGTTCTCCGCCTGGTAGGAGGGGAGCGCGCTCAGCGAGCCGTCCAGCGTGAGCGTCTTCGTCCGGGCCGCCCGGTCCCCCGCGCCGATATCCGCTCCGTCGGTGGTCAGGGCCACCACACTGGCGTGCTCACCCGCACGCAGCGCTGTCCAGACGACCGGCGTGTGGCTGTACGAGGCGTCCCCGGCGACCGCCGTCACCCTGAGCCTTCTGCCCGCCAGGGTCACCTGCTCCCCGGCCGCCGCGCCCAGGTCGGCCGCGGCGCCCCTGGACAGCACCACACCGCGCCCCCCGGGCTCCGCGGGCGCCAGACCGGAGCCGGGCCGCACCCCGAACGAGGAGACCGCGGCCGTACGGCTTCCCGCTCCCGCGTTGCCGGTCGCGATGGCGACGGGCTCCGCGCCCTTCACGCCGGGCTGCGCGGCCCAGGTCCGCCACGCGCTCCGCGGCAGCTGAGATCCGGAGAAGGACGCCGACTGCCCGGAGGGCGGCGCGGCGAAGGCCAGGTGGTCGGCGGACAGGCCGGTGACGGCGGAGGTGTTGTCCTTGGCCAGCCCCGCCGTCAGCCCGGACAGCAGCCCGACCAGGAGGGTGATGAGCACGATGACCGTGCCCATCAGCGCGAACCGGCCCCGGGCGAATCTCAGATCTCTCCATGCGACGAACATGGGCCCAACCCTGCTGGCTCCGGGGGTGTGTGGGCATCGCGCCACGGATGGCTCCGGACGGATCGAAAGGCGGAGCCGGCAATCAAACTTTCGATTGAGGGCGGGCCGGGACGGTCCGCCTACGCTGGAAGGATCATGGACCCTCGTGCACTGACCCCCGCGCTCCTGGTGCTGCGGCTCTGTCTTCACCTGCTGATGGCGGGGCTGCTGGCGCTCGCGGCGGCGCGGGCACTCGCCGACGGCACGGCGAACGCCCCAGCCGTGGTGGCTGCCGCCGCGGTGCTGGGCGGTGTGTACGCGGCGGGCACCGTCTGGGCTTCCGTACGGACCTCGCGCTCGTCCGCCGCCGTCTGGCTCGGGATACTGGAGCTCGCGTGGCTGGGGCTGCTGGCCTTGTCGCCGGACGGGCTGTGGGTCGCGTTCCCGCTGTACTTCCTCCAGCTGCATCTCCTGCCGGTGCGGTGGTCGGTGCCCTCGGTCGTACTGACGGCGGGCGCGGCCATCGCCGCCTACGTGGGGCACGGGGCCGAGCTGAACCCGGGAGCGTTCATCGGACCGCTCCTCGGGGCGGCGGTCGCGGTGGCCACCGTGCTCGGCTACCAGGTGCTCTACCGCGAGAGCGAGAGCCGCCGGCGCCTCATCGGGGAACTGATCTCGACGCGGGCCGAACTCGCCGACGCCGAACGGACCGCGGGCACGCTCGCCGAGCGTGAGCGCCTCGCCCGGGAGATCCACGACACGCTCGCCCAGGGCCTCTCCTCGATCCAGCTGCTGCTGCGTGCCGCAGGACGCACCCTGCCGGCGGGTGCGCCGGCCGCCGCCCATATCGAACAGGCCAGGCAGGCAGCGCAGGACAACCTGGCCGAGGCACGGCGTTTCGTGCGGGCGCTCTCGCCGCCCGCGCTGGAGCACGGTTCGCTGGCGGCCGCGCTCGACCGCCTGTGCACGGCCGGCGGTCCCGGGCCGCGCGTCCGTTTCACCACGAGTGGCACGCCGGTCGCGCTGCCCACGCCGTACGAGGTGGCTCTGCTGCGCATCGCCCAGTCGGCGCTCGCCAACACCGTCCGGCACGCCGGGGCCTCGCACGCCCAGATCACCCTGAGCTTCATGGAAACCGCCGTCGCGCTGGACGTGGTCGACGACGGCTCCGGCTTCGACCCGCGGCGCACCGGCGCCGCGTCCGGCGACAAGGGCTTCGGGCTGCCCGCGATGCGGTCCCGCGCCGAGTCGCTGGGCGGCACCTTCGCAGTCGAGTCCACACCGGGCCAGGGCACCGCGGTCGCCGTCACCCTGCCGCTGCCCGACCCGGCAGGGACGCCCGAATCCGAAGAAGGATCCCCATGACAGGAGTCTCACCATGACGATCCGGCTCCTGCTGGCCGACGATCACCCGGTGGTCCGGGCGGGGCTGCGTGCCGTTCTGGACACCGAGCCCGGCTTCCAGGTGACCGCGGAGGCGGCGACCGCCGAACGGGCTGTGGAGCTGGCCGCTTCAGGAGGGTTCGATGTCGTCCTGATGGACCTGCAGTTCGGCGGAGGCATGCACGGCTCGGAGGCGACGGCCGCGATCGCGGCCGTCGAAGGCGCGCCCCGGGTCCTGGTACTGACGACCTACGATACGGACGCCGACATCCTGGCGGCGGTGGAAGCCGGAGCGAGCGGCTATCTGCTGAAGGACGCGCCGCCCGAGGAACTGGCCGCAGCCGTACGCACCGCGGCGGCGGGCCGCTCGGCACTGGCGCCCGCCGTCGCGCACCGCCTGATGGACCGGATGCGCGCGCCCGGCGAGTCGCTCACCCGCCGGGAACTGGAGGTTCTGCAACTGGTCGGCGACGGTCTGTCGAACCAGCAGGTCAGCAAGCGGCTGTTCCTCAGCCAGGCGACGGTGAAGTCCCATCTGGTGCACATCTACGCCAAGCTGGGGGTGGACTCCCGCACATCCGCGGTGGCCGTGGCCTCGGCGCGACGGCTCATCCGCCGTGCCGGTGGCTCAGCGCATTGACGAGCAGCCCGCAGAAGTCCCGGTCTCACCCATGGAGTGCGTGGTGATCTCCGGTACCCCCCTGCGAACGGCCGTCAGGGCGCGGTCCCGAACAGCTCCACAGCGTTGCGCACCTCGCAGAGCGATACCGCGAGTGCGCTGACCGAACCGATCGCCCCCGCGATCAGCAGCAAGGAGCGGCGCAGCCGCAGGATTTCGGGCACCCCGCTCTGCGCCATCGCGTCCAGGGCCGCCAGTTCGTCCTCGGCGATCGCACGGTCCGGGAACTCGGCGGGATGAGCGGCCAGTTCACGACGGAGCCTGGAGACGGACGAGCTGAGTTCCGTCACCCTCGGATCCTCGCCGCTGCCCGTTACGCGCTTCTGCCCCACACTTCGCAACAAAGCTCCCCCTCGCACAGCACCGTGCTGGTCTTTCCCTGCGGTGATCGACCGTATGGCGCTGGTCGGACACCGTGGGTCACGAGTCAGTTAACGCCACCGCGTGCTGTTCTCGCCACTCCACAGAGGGAATTCAGCCGGACGGGGTGGTGTCCTTGACGGAGCCGGCCTCATGACGGATACGAAGACGGAGTCGCACGTGGATACGGAACGACCGGATGCGGGACTGCCGAGAGCTGCGCGGGCAGGACGAGCGGGTGCGGGGCAGCCGCATGCGGGACACGCGGACACGCCGCCGGACGGGGCGCCGACCGGGCCGGGCCGGGGCGGCGGGCCCGTGGTCGCCGGGCTGCTGCTCGCGGCGGGCGGCGGCCGGCGGCTGGGCGGCCGCCCCAAGGCTCTCCTCGATCACCGCGGCCGACCGCTGGTCGAGCACGCGTTGCGGGTGCTCCGCGAGGGCGGTTGCGGCCCGGTACATGTCGTACTGGGCGCTGCCGCAGCCGGCGTACGGGAGCACGCTGATCTGTCCGGATGTGTACTGGCCGACAATCCCGGCTGGGAGGAGGGCATGGGCTCGTCACTGCGGGCCGGGCTCGCTTCGCTCACCGGGACGGGCGCGGACTGCGCCCTCGTGATGCTGGTGGACCAGCCGGGGATCGGGGCGGCCGCGGTCGCCCGGGTACGGGCGGCAGGCGGGTCCGCGACGAGCCTCGTGGCCGCCTCGTACGGTGGAAAGCGTGGCCACCCGGTCCTCTTCGGCGCCGACCGCTGGGCGGACATCGCGGCGACGGCGGTCGGCGACCGCGGCGCCCGCGCCTATCTCAAGGCCCACCGGGAGGCGATCACGCTGGTGGAGTGCTCCGATATCGCCGAGGAGTACGACATCGACACGGTCGAAGACCTGTTCCACTTGGAGTGACCGACCTGGCACTCTGCGACGACTTCTGTCGATCCGGAGAATCTCGATGTCAACATAGCGTTGAACTTCCACCATGAGGAAACTAGTATCCACACGTCAGAAGCGCTCTGTGCCTCACAGAGCGCCCGCGACCGTATCGCGACCCCGTGGCACTCCGTGCCACCATGAGAGTCCTACGGCCGTCAGGTACCGCCCGCTGAAGGAGTGACAGCTCATGTCCGCACCAGCGCCGTCTCCGCTGGCCATCGTCGATGCCGAGCCCCTGCCCCGGCAGGACGAGGTCCTCACCGATGCGGCCCTGGCCTTCTTGGCCGAGCTGCACCGGCGGTTCACCCCCCGCCGTGATGAGCTGCTCGCCCGCCGTGCCGAGCGCCGTGCCGAGATCGCCCGGACGTCTTCTCTCGACTTCCTCCCGGAGACCGCGAGCGTCCGCGACGACACCAGCTGGAAGGTCACGCCGGCCCCGGCCGCGCTGAACGACCGCCGTGTCGAGATCACCGGCCCGACCGACCGCAAGATGACCATCAACGCCCTGAACTCGGGCGCCAGGGTCTGGCTCGCAGATTTCGAGGACGCGTCCGCCCCCACCTGGGAGAACGTGGTCACCGGCCAGCTCAATCTCACCGACGCCTACGAGCGCCGGATCGACTTCACCGACCCGAAGTCCGGCAAGTCCTACGCCCTGAAGCCCGCCGCCGAACTCGCGACCGTCGTGATGCGCCCGCGCGGCTGGCACCTGGACGAGCGCCACCTGGTGCTGGGCGACAGCCCCGTTCCGGGCGCGCTGGTCGACTTCGGCCTGTACTTCTTCCACAACGCCAAGCGCCTCATCGAACTCGGCAAGGGCCCGTACTTCTACCTGCCGAAGACCGAGTCCCACCTGGAGGCGCGCCTCTGGAACGAGATCTTCGTCTTCGCGCAGGACTACGTCGGCATCCCGCAGGGCACCGTGCGCGCGACCGTTCTGATCGAGACGATCACGGCGGCGTACGAGATGGAGGAGATCCTCTACGAACTGCGCGACCACGCGTCCGGGCTCAACGCGGGACGCTGGGACTACCTGTTCTCCATCGTGAAGAACTTCCGCGACGGCGGCGCCAAGTTCGTCCTCCCGGACCGCAACCTGGTCACGATGACGGCGCCGTTCATGCGGGCGTACACCGAACTCCTGGTCCGCACCTGCCACAAGCGGGGTGCGCACGCCATCGGCGGCATGGCCGCCTTCATCCCGTCGCGGCGGGACGCGGAGGTCAACAAGGTGGCCTTCGAGAAGGTCAAGGCGGACAAGGACCGTGAGGCCTCCGACGGCTTCGACGGCTCCTGGGTCGCCCACCCGGACCTGGTGCCGATCGCCATGAAGTCGTTCGACGCGGTCCTCGGTGAGAACCCGAACCAGAAGCAGCGCCTGCGCGAGGATGTCGCGGTGGCACCGGGCGACCTGATCGCGATCGACTCCCTGGACGCCAGGCCGACGTACGACGGCCTGGTCAACGCGGTCCAGGTCGGCATCCGTTACATCGAGGCGTGGCTGCGCGGCATGGGGGCGGTGGCCATCTTCAACCTGATGGAGGACGCCGCCACGGCGGAGATCTCGCGCTCGCAGATCTGGCAGTGGATCAACGCGGACGTGGTGTTCGAGAACGGTGAGCGCGCCACGGCCGAGCTGGCCCGGAAGATCGCGGCGGACGAACTGGCCGCGATCCGCGAGGAGACCGGCGAAGAGGCGTTCGCCGCGGGCAAGTGGCAGCAGGCGCACGACCTGCTGCTGACAGTGTCCCTGGACGCCGACTACGCGGACTTCCTCACCCTGCCCGCTTACGAGCAGCTGGGCTGACCCCCGGCCCGACGCGCGGATGAGGGTGTCACGGAGAACCGCCTCCTCCGTGACACCCTCATCCGCGCGTCCGCGCCCGCCCCCTGAGGGCCGCGCCCCGGACACAACCGGGTACACGACCGACCGCAGTGCGACAGCGCACGCGCGGCCGGTCGTTTTGTCATGCCCGCACGCAAACGGGCCCGCCGTACGCCAACTCCGTTCCCAGCAAACGGAATCCACCTCTCCGCAAGTCATCCGAAGCCCCGTCCGCACCCCGGCCGCCACTGGCGGACACCGCGCTCACCTGGGACGTTGTAGGAAAACACAATCCCTTGACAGTCAACTTGGACGAACCTAGCCTTGCCGCATCCCGATACCTTTATTCCACATTGTGGAATTCTACTCAAGGATGAGTGGCCCGGTGATGAGCGCAGACACGCCTGTGGACCCGCCCCGAGCAACACGCTTCGTAGACACCGACATCACCACGGACGTCCGGGACGATTCCAGATTCCTGCCGGCCGGCGGCGGGCTCCCACCGGCTCGCGACACGCCTGCGCTGAGCCCGCGCCTCTACAACACCGACCTCGCGCCCACCGAGGTCCAGGGACGGCGCTGGGGCAGCTACAACATCTTCACCCTGTGGGCGAATGACGTGCACAGCCTGGGCAACTACACCTTCGCCACCGGGCTGTTCGCCCTGGGGCTCGGCGCCTGGCAGGTGCTGCTCGCTCTCGCGATCGGCGCCGCGCTGCTCTTCGGGATACTGAATCTCTCCGGCTACATGGGCCAGAAGACGGGCATCCCGTTCCCCGTCATGAGCCGCATCAGCTTCGGCGTCCGGGGCGCACAGATACCTGCGCTCATCCGGGGCGCCGTCGCCATCGCGTGGTTCGGCATCCAGACATATCTCGCGTCCCACGTCCTGAACGTCCTGCTCATCACCCTGCACCACCCGCTCGTCCATCTGACCGAGAACTCCGTACTCGGCCTGTCCACCCTCGGATGGATCTCCTTCGGGTTCCTGTGGTGCGTTCAGATCGCGATTCTCATGTACGGCATCGAAATGGTGCGGAAGTACGAGGCGTTCGCGGGCCCGGTCATCCTGTTCACGCTGTCGGCGCTCGCCGTCTGGATGTTCTGGAAGGCGGGAGGCTCCATCGCGCTGTCCAACGGGCACCCGCTGACCGGCGGGAAAATGTGGCGCGAGATCTTCGCGGGAGCGTCTCTCTGGGTCGCCATCTACGGCACCTTCGCGCTGAACTTCTGCGACTTCACCCGGTCCTGCAAGAGCAAGAAGTCGATCACGATCGGCAACTTCTGCGGGATACCCGTCAACATCATGCTCTTCGGAATCATCACGGTCGTGCTGGCCGGGGCGCAGTTCCGGATCAACGGGAAGGTCATCAACAGCCCGGCGGACGTCGTGGAGGCCATTCCCAACACGTGGTTCGTGGCCCTCGCCAGTCTGGCGCTGATCATCCTCACCATCGCGGTGAACCTCATGGCCAACTTCGTGGCCCCCGCCTACGCGCTGGCGAACCTCTTCCCCAGGCACCTCAGCTTCAGGCGGGCCGGGTTGGTGAGCGGAGTCATCGGCATCGTCATCCTGCCGTGGAATCTCTACAACAACCCGACCGTCGTCAACTACTTCCTGGGCGGTCTCGGCGCTTTCCTCGGCCCGTTGTTCGGCGTGATCATCGCTGACTACTGGCTGATCAGGAGGGGCCGGGTCAATGTGCCCGAGCTCTACACCATGGAAGCGTCCGCCGCGTACCACTACACGCGTGGCATCAACCTCCGCGCCCTCGCCGCCTTCATACCGGCCGCCGTCGCGGCGATCGTGTGCGCCCTCGTTCCACTGTTCTCCTCCGTCGCGCCGTTCGCCTGGTTCATCGGCGCCGGAATCGCCGCCGCCGTGTACGTCGGCGTCTCGGACCGGGACGGAAACCACCACGACGTCCCCGGGACGGCGATAGCCGTCCCGAGCGCGGACTGAGCTGGGCGCTGCCCTGCGCCCGACCGGCAGAGGCACTGCCCGACGCCCACCCTGAAGCAACCGGACCATCTGTGAGGTACCACCCCGTGCGGATACTCGTCGTGAACGTCAACACCACCGAATCCATTACGGAGGCGATCGCCGCTCAGGCGAGGTCAGTCGCCTCGCCCGGCACGGAGATCGTCGGCCTGACCCCGCGCTTCGGGGCCGAGTCCGTCGAGGGGAATTTCGAGAGCTATCTCGCGGCGATCGCGGTGATGGACCGTGTCCGCTCCTACCCGGAGCCCTACGACGCCGTGATCCAGGCGGGGTACGGCGAACACGGCAGGGAGGGGCTGCAGGAACTCCTGGAGGTACCCGTCGTCGACATCACCGAAGCGGCGGCCAGTACCGCCATGTTCCTCGGGCACACCTACTCCGTGGTCACCACCCTCGACCGGACGGTGCCCCTGATCGAGGACCGGCTGAAGCTCGCCGGGCTCTCCGCCCGGTGCGCGTCGGTCCGGGCCAGCGGCCTGGCCGTACTGGCGCTGGAGGAGGACCCGGCAGCCGCCGTGGAGTCGATCGTGTCCGAGGCCGAGCGCGCCGTGCGCGAGGACAAGGCCGAGGTCATCTGCCTGGGCTGCGGCGGTATGGCGGGCCTGGACCAGCAGATCAGGGACCGCACGGGTGTCCCGGTCGTCGACGGCGTCAGCGCCGCCGTCACCCTCGCGGAGTCGCTGGTCCGCCTGGGGCTCTCCACGTCCAAGGTGCGCACCTACGCCAGCCCCCGCCCCAAGCACATCACCTGGCCTGCCTCTCTCCCCGGCGCGCCGAGCCCGGCGGGCGCCGGACTCGGCTGAGGCGCACGGCCGGCCCCGAAGCCCCGCCGGCCCACGTCACGTCCAGACCGCTCCCAGCGCCACGAACCCCCCGATCAGCACGAACAGGATCGCCAGCAGCGGCCAGATGAACCGCAGGTACTTGTCGTAACCCACCTTCGCCAGCGCCACTCCACCGATCGTGACGGCGGTCGTCGGGACCCAGAGGTTCATCCAGCCGCTCGCCGACTGCCAGGCCGTGACGACGACGGCGCGCGAGACCCCCGCGAAGTCGGCCAGCGGCGCGAGGATCGGCATCGCGAGCGTGGCGTGCCCCGACGTCGAGGGGATCAGGAAGGCCAGCGGCAGATTGACGAGGAAGACGAAGAACGCGAAGACCGAAGACGACGTGCCCGAGACCAGGCCCTCGATGGAGTGCAGCACGGTGTCCGTGATCTGCGAGTTGTTCATGATGACCGTGACACCGCGGGCCAGCACGATCACCAGCGCCGGCGAGATGAAATCAGCGGCGCCCTGCACGATCGTGGCACTGATCTTCTGCTCGCCGAACCGGGCCACGATCCCGACGAGCACCCCGGCGACCAGGAAGAGGGCCGCCAGCTCCGGGAAGGACCAGCCCAGTTCGAAGCCGTACGGAGTGGCGTCGGCGTCTCCCGTCAGAGCACTGGCCCAGGGCACGACCGAGAAGATCATGAACACGAAGGTCAGAGTGACGAGGACCAGGATGGTCTTGTGCAGAGCGGTGAGCTGCGGGGGCTCCTCCGCCCCCGTGGCGCTCTGCTCACGGTCGCCCGGAAGGAATCCGGAGAGCGAGCGGTCCGGATTCCCTCGCACCCGTTTCGCGTAGTGGATGACGTAGGCGATGGTCACCGATGTCAGCACGATCCACATCAGCCCGCGCAGCACGATGCCGTCACCCAGCGAGATGTCCGCAGCCGACGAGGCCACTCCGGTCGCGAAGGGGTTGACGGTGGAGCACAGCACACCGATCCCCGCGCCCAGGATGATCGTGCCGGTGGCCACCATCCGGTCGTAGCCGAGCGCGAGCATCAGCGGAACGATCAGCCCGTAGAACCCGAGAGTCTCCTCGGCGAAGCCCTCCACCGTACCGAGCAGTGAGAACACCAGCATCACACCCGCGATGAGCAGGGGCCCGCGGTCCCGCAGCCGGTGGGCCAGGCGGCCGATGCCCAGGTCGAGCGCGCCGGTCGCGAAGACGACGGTGATGAAGGCACCGATGGCGATGACGAAGAGGAACACGCCTGCGCTGCCGTACAGTTCCCCGGCCCGATCGGGGCCGACCTGGCCGGTTCTGCCGTCCTGGACTCCGTAGAGACCGTTGACCGGCGAGAGGAAGAGATCGTTGAGCCGGTGGACGATGCCCCGGTCGGAGGGGACGCGGTGGTACGTGCCCTGGATCGGTGCCCCCGACTTGTTCCTGCGGTAGGCACCCGACGGGATCAGGAACGCCAGGGCCCAGACCGCGATCGTCACGACGGCCAGGATCGTCAGAGCGCTCGGGAAGACGAACGTGCGCTTTCGCCGCGGCTTCCCCGCCGGAGCCTTCCGGGGCTGGGCCGTGCTCACGCGGCGCGCCCGGACCGGAACGCCGCCGCGTACTCCCGCAGGAACGCGGCCTCGGCGATGACCGCCGAACGCAGCTCGGAGAAGAGCACGCGCTCGTTGGGCGCGTGCAGATTGCACATGCTGTCCTGAGCCCCGAAGAGCAGCACCTCCGCGCCGGGAGCCGCCCTGGACAGGCCGTTGACCAGCGGAATAGATCCGCCGCTCGCCACGAAGGCCGGCTCGTCGCCCCATCCCTCGCGCAGGGCGGTCAGCGCCGCCCGGTAGGCGGGGCCCCCGGTCGCGGGCTCGAATCCCGGGCCGGTGTCGCCGGGCGTCACGGTGAGCGCGACGCCGAGCGGGCGCAGCGCGGCCAAGTGGGTGACGAGTCTCTGCTGTGCCTCCTTCGGGTCATGCTGCGGGTGGAAGCGGAGATTCAGCTTCGCCCGCGCGTACGGCACCACGGCCGACGCGCCCTGGTCGACCGACGGGGCGTCGATGCCGACGACCGTGATCGCGGGGCCGCTCCAGAGTCGCTCCCCGAGGCTTCCCGATCCGGTGAGCGGTGTGTCGCCCAGCACGCCCGCCAGCGTGCGGAACTCCTCCACCGTGTAGCCGGCGCCGCTCCACTCCTCGCGCCGCAGCCCCGTGACGGCCACATCGCCGTGTGCGTCGTGGAGCGTGGCCAGCGCCTTGATCAGGACGAGCAGGGCGTCGGGGGCTGCTCCGCCGAACTCCCCGCTGTGCCGCGGTTCGTCCAGTGTCCGTACTTCGACGACCACTTCCGACGCACCGCGCAGCCCGGTGGTGAGGGTGGGGCTCCCGGGACGGATGTTCCCCATGTCGGCGATCACCATGGCGTCGCAGGCGAACCGTCCGGGGTCGGACGGCGGGTACTCGTCGAAGGCACTGCCGAACTCCTCCTGGCCCTCCAGGACGATCTTCAGGCCGACCGGCGGCCGGCCCTCGTACAGCCGCAGCACACCCAGGTGGACGATGATGTTGGACTTGTCGTCCGCGATTCCCCTGCCGCGCAGCCCGCCCTCGACGGGCGTCGGTTCGAACGGTGGCGATGACCAGAGGCTCTCGTCGCCGGCCGGCTGGACGTCGTAGTGCCCGTACAGCAGGACGGTGGGGGCGTCGGGTGTCGGGGGTGGCACATCGGCGACGATGACCGGCGAGGTGTCCGGCAGGTCGAGCCGCTCGATCTTCTCGACCCCGGCCTGCCGCAACAGCTCCACCAGCAGATCGTGTGCCTGTTGTACGGGCTCCGCGGGGAAGCCGGGAAAGGCGATCGACGGGATGGCGGCGAGGCGCTCCAGATCGGAGCGGAGTCCGCCCATCAACGCGTCGGCCTTCGGTCCCAGCTCCATCGTGCAGCCCCTGTTCGCTCCGGAGGATCCTGCGCCAACGGGATCACAGCGGGTGCGGGCCCGCACTTTCTCGGCTCTCCGGCCCGCCGGATTCCCCGCCGACCGATGAGTTCTCGCGGCGGGCCCGGTCTGAAGGGTATGGACACGCACACGCACGCGGACACATCCGCGGACCCGGACAACGCCAGGCCCGACCTCGGACCGTCGGCCCGCTGCATGGCGGAGCTGGCCGCCGCCGTCGGCGACGATCAGCTGGGCGATCGCACGCCCTGCCCGGACTTCGCGGTCCGGGATCTGCTCGCCCATGTCGTTGGGTTGTCGGCGGCCTTCTGCGACGCGGCGAAGAAGGACTTCGGACCGAACACGGACACGGCTCCGGGCAGCGTCCCGAATCCCGTGCTGGGCACCGACTGGCGCACGGAGCTGCCTCGCCTGCTGGACGGGCTGATCTCGGCCTGGCGGTCCCCAGCCGCCTGGGAGGGTGATACCCGGGCGGGCGGATTCACGCTTCCCGCGGGGGTGGCCGGCCGTGTCGCGCTGAACGAACTCGTCATCCACGGCTGGGACCTGGCCCGCGCGACCGGCAGGCGATACTCCCCCGATCCGGCGAGCCTCGGCGTCTCGTACGCGCTGCTCGGCCAGGCGGACAGCCCGGCGCGCGCGCCTGCCTTCGGCCCGGCTGTCGGGGTTCCGCAGGACGCCCCGTTCCTCGACCGGGTGATCGGGCTCAGCGGGCGCAGCCCGGAGTGGAAGCCGTAGCCGCCACGGGCTGCACCGGCTGGAGGCCCGGAACCGGGCCTCCAAGGGTCCTTGCACCATGCCCGCCCGGGTCGCGTGGGCTGGCATAGTGCAAGGACCCTAACTGGTGAAGAAGTCGCTGACGGCGGCCGAGAATTGTCCGGGCTCCAGGGCGTGCACCGTATGGCCGACCGGAATCGTGATCACCCTGGAGTCGGGGATGTCCGCGGCCATCTCGGGGATGCGCTCCTGAGGCATGGAGCTGTCGGGGCCGCCGGTCACGATCAGCGTGGGCGCCACGATCTCGCCGAGCCGGTCGGCCCACTCCGGTGCGGGCTCCCGGACCTGCCTCTTGATGGCGGGCACCACGTTCCAGTCGTAGTCGACCGGTCCGTCGGGGTGGACCGGCTCGGCCACGTTCCTGGGATAGGGCGGCGGGGTCTCCTCCAGAACGAGCCGCTCCACGCGGTCGGCGTGCTCCTGGGCGAGCAGATAGCCGACGACGCCGCCCATGGAGTGGCCGACGATCCCGACCCGGTCCAGCTCCAGTTCGTCGAGGAAGCCGAGTACGTCGTCGCGCATGAGCTCGAACGAGTACTCGTCGGGCCAGTCACTCTCGCCGTGTCCGCGCAGGTCGAGGGCGTACACCCGCCACTCCTCACCCAGCGCCCGCCCGGTGTCCTCCCAGGTCGCGGAGGAGCCGCCGAGGCCGTGCAGCAGCACCACCGGCGCGCCGAAGGGGTCGCCCCAGGTGCGGTACGCGAGCCGTACGTCGCCGACATCGACTACTGAGTGATCGTCCATACCGCAGACGCTACCGCGCGCGGGCCGGTGCTCCCGCCGCCGTAACTCCCAGGGCCTCGTTCGATTGCGCGGAGTCATAATCGTGCAAAATAGACCATACATACCGCCCTGCTCCCTGCGTCATCGGTCAGGAGTTGGACTTGAATACATCCGGTTCGCTCAACTCCTTTCACTCCAGGGGTGTACGACCTCTGGAGCAGCTGATAGGAAAGCTTCCTAACAGAACTCGGACGGACGAACTCCCCCTGGAGGACCGGTGAAAGCCCCCCACCGCAACACCGCTGGACGCAGTAAGAGGATCGTCACCCGCACAGTGCTCGGCCTGGCCCTGGTAGCCGTGCCGGCCACCGCGTATGCGGCCAACAGCCCGGCACAGCACGAGAGTTCGCACAGTGCGCAGCGCGTGGCCGTCGCCGCGACCGGGCTCGACGACCCGGCGAAGAAGGAGATCGCCATGAAACTGGTCTCCAGCGCCGAGAACTCCTCACTGGACTGGAAGGCGCAGTACGAGTACATCGAGGACATAGGTGACGGCCGCGGCTACACGGCCGGCATCATCGGGTTCTGCTCCGGCACCGGCGACATGCTCGACCTGGTGAAGCTCTACACCGACCGGGAGCCGGACAACCCGCTCGCCAAATACCTCCCCGCACTGGAGAAGGTCAACGGCAGCGACTCCCACTCGGGGCTCGGCTCGGCCTTCGAGGACGCCTGGAAGACCGCCGCCCAGGACACCGCGTTCCAGACCGCGCAGAACGACGAGCGTGACCGCGTCTACTTCAACCCTGCCGTCAAGCAGGGCAAGAGCGACGGCGTCGGCGTCCTCGGCCAGTTCGCCTACTACGACGCCATCGTCATGCACGGCGACGGCGACGACAGCACCAGCTTCAGCTCCATACGCAAGAGGGCCCTGGCCAAGGCCAAGACCCCGGCCCAGGGCGGCGACGAGACGGCTTACCTCAACGCCTTCCTCGACGCCCGCGTCTGGGCGATGCAGCAGGAGGAGGCGCACAGCGACACCAGCCGGGTCGACACCGAACAGCGCGTCTTCCTGAAGGACGGCAATCTCGATCTGCACACGCCGCTCAGCTGGAAGGTCTACGGGGACCCGTACAGCATCGGCTGACCGGCCCGCGGACACACGGACGGGGCGCGTTCCGCACCATCGGTGCGGAACGCGCCCCATATGTCATGCCACGGTCAGTCGCACCGTGTTCAGTGCAGTGCGGCTGCCGCCTTGGCGACGGCCTGATGCGTCGAGTTGTCGTCGGCCGCCGGCTCGTCCACGACCTCCGCTACCCCGCCGTCCTTCCTGCGCCCCAGGTGGTTGAAGGCCAGGTTGAGCACGATGGCCACCACACACCCGGTGGATATCCCCGAGTCGAGCACCACCAGCATGTTCTTCGGGAAGGCGTGGTAGAAATTCGGCGCCGCGATCGGGATCAGCCCGATACCCAGCGAGGTGGCCACGATCAGGGCGTTCTCGCCCTTCTCCATCGCCGCACCGGCCAGGGTCTGGATACCGCTGGCGGCGACCGAGCCGAAGAGCACGATTCCGGCGCCACCCAGGACGGGCAGTGGTACGAGCGCGATCGCCGCCGCTGCCATCGGACAGAGACCGACCAGGATCAGGATCCCGCCGCCGGTGGCCACGACGTACCGGCTGCGCACCTTGGTCATCGCCACCAGGCCGATGTTCTGCGCGAAGGCGCTCGCCATGAAGCTGTTGAAGAACGGGCTGATCAGGCTGGAAAGGGTGTCGGCGCGCAGGCCTCCCTCAATGATCCGCTCGTCGGCGGGGCGCCCGACGATCTTACCGAGCGCCAGCATGTCCGCGGTCGACTCCGTCATACAGACCAGCATCACGATGCACATCGAGATGATCGCGGATATCTCGAACTGCGGGGCGCCGAAGTGGAAGGGCGTCGGGAATCCGACCGGGTCGGCGTCGCGCATCGCGTCGAAGCTGGTCATGCCCATCGGTATCGCGATGACCGTACCGATCACCAGACCGAGCAGGATGGCGATCTGCTGGAGGAAACCACGGAGCAGTTTCCGCAGGGCCAGGACGATCACCAGCGTGAGGGCGGCCAGGCCGATGTTCTTCATCGCGCCGTAGTCCGCCGCCCCCTGGGTGCCCTGCGCCCAGCCGAAGGCGACCGGCAACAGCGAGACCCCGATGAGGGTGATGACGGTGCCGGTGACGACGGGTGGGAAGAACCGGAGCAACTTGCTGAAGTACGGGGCGAGTATGAACCCCAGCACGCTCGCCACGATGATCGCGCCGAAGATCACGGCGATGCCCTCGTGCCCACGGCCCTTGCCGATGGCGATCATCGGGCTGACCCCACCGAAGGAGACGCCGTTGACGAACGGCAGCCGGGAACCGACCCGCCAGAACCCGAGGGTCTGGAGCAGGGTGGCGATTCCCGCGGTGAACAGGCTCGCCGCGACGAGGAAGGCGGTCTCCTTGGCGCTGAGCCCCACGGCGGGGCCCACGATCAGTGGCGGGGCGACAACTCCCGCGTACATGGCGGCCACATGCTGCAGGCCGCTGCTGAACATCTTGAAGGGCGGAAGGACTTCGTCGACCGGATGCTTCGCGGACGTCCCTCCCGTATCTGCGGAGGTCTTGCCGGGGTCCGCGGAGGTGTCCCCGGGATCTCCGGACGTATCGGTGTCGACGGCTACGGCTGCTGCATCGTTGCGAAACCTGGGCTCGGCGGCCACGGCGGCTCCTCCGGTCGGGTACACGTCGGCGGTGACGCGGGTGTCAGGGAGGTGGTGCGAAGTGCAGGTGCGGCTGCGGGAGGGGGTGAAGCGTTTCTGCTGCTTTTTTCTCGGTCAACTGCCGGGCGGGGCTTGTGCAGTTCCGGTGGTTTCCGGGTACGTCACCGCCCCGGAGGGTGTGTGCGCTCTGGGCACACACCCTCCGGTCACGGCTGCCGTGAACCCCGCTCGGGTTCGCGGCCGCCGACCGGGGACCGTCCTCCCCGGCCGGAGCTTGTCGGACGTCAGGCCCGCGCTGCGATCTGCGCGAGGCGTCGGGCCTCGTCCCGCGTGGAGCGGGCGATGGCGTCCTCGTCCACCGTGGTCAGGTGGTTGTCCTCGACGACGGTCCTGCCGTTGACGAGGGAGAGAGTGACCGGGGCCGCGGCCCCGAAGACGAGTGCGGTGACCGGGTCCGCGATGGAGGCGTGGGCGAGGGTGTCCATCTTCCACAGCACCAGGTCGGCCAGTTTCCCCGGCTCCAGCGAGCCGATCTCCGCGGCGCGGCCGAGGACCTGCGCTCCGCCGTACGTTCCGAGGCGAAGCGCCTGCCGGGCGTTGAGCGCCGCTTCGCGGTGGGCGCCGAGGCGGTTGATGAGCAGGGCGTTGCGCAGCTCGGTGTGCAGCTCGCCGGACTCGTTGGACGCGGTGCCGTCGACCCCGAGGCCGACCGGGACACCGGCCTTGAGCATGTCGGGGACCCGCGCGATCCCCGCCGCCAGACGGGCGTTGGAGGAAGGGCAGTGGGCGACGCCGGTGCCGGTCCGCGCGAAGGCGGCGATGTCGGAGTCGTTCATATGGACGCAGTGCGCCATCCATACGTCGTCGCCGAGCCAGCCGGTCGATTCGAAGTAGTCCGTCGGGCCCATTCCGAACAGCTCCTTGCAGAACTGTTCCTCCTCGACGGTCTCGCTGCCGTGCGTGTGCAGGCGTACGCCCTTGCGGCGCGCGAGCTCGGCTCCCTGCTTGAGCAGTTCGGTCGAGACGGAGAAGGGGGAGCAGGGTGCGACGGCGACCTGGGTCATGGCGCCGAACGAGGCGTCGTGATGCTGGTCGACCGTGGCCTCGGTCGCCGCGAGGGCGCCTTCGAGGGTCTCCACGGCGAAGTCCGGGGGCAGTCCGCCGTCCTTCTTGCTGCGGTCCATGGAACCGCGGGCCAGCGTGAACCGGACGCCCATCTCGGATGCGGCGCCGATGACGGCGCTCGACAGATCGCCGGAACCCTGTGGGAAGACGTAGTGGTGGTCCATCGCGGTGGTGACGCCGCCGCGGGCCATCATCGCGAGGGAGCCCTGCGCGGCCGAGCGGACCATCTGCTCGTCGATGCGCGCCCAGGTCGGGTAGAGCGCGACGAGCCAGTCGAACAGATTGTGATCGGTGGCCACACCACGGGTGATCCACTGGTAGAAGTGGTGGTGGGTGTTGACCAGCCCCGGGGTCACCAGGTGCCCGGTGCCGTCGATCCGGCGCTCGGCGCCGGTGAGTCCTTCGGGGGCCTTGCCCGCGCCGACGGATTCGATGCGATTCCCTGCGACCACGACATGGCCCGAGGCGTACTCGGTGTCGTGAGCGTCGACTGTCGCGATGGCCACGTTCTCAATGACCGTGCGCGCGGCTGCCGTTGCTGCCATGGGAATACCTTCTCTCGCGGTGGCGATGCGGGCACGGCAGGACCCCAGGAGGATTTGAGTGCCGGAGCCGTGTGGCTCCGGGTGCCGAAGACGTGAAGTGAAGTTGTGTCCGGTCCGGTACGCCGCCGCCTGCGACTGCTTCAGCCGGCGGAGGCGTACCGGTCCTGGCTCAGAGGTTGGTCATGTCGACCGGGATACGGGGCTCGGCGCCGTCCCGCAGGATGGTCGCCTCGATGAGACCGTACGGCCGGTCGGCCGCGTAGTAGACCTCGTTGTCGTTCTTGAGCCCGAAGGGCTCCAGGTCCACCAGGAAGTGGTGCTTGTTCGGCAGCGAGAACCGGATCTCGTCTATCTCGCTGCGGCTGTTGATGATGCGCGAGCCCATCTGGTACATGGTCTGCTGCAGGGAGAGCGAGTACGTCTCGGCGAAGGCCTGGAGCATGTGCTTCTTGCTCTGCTCGTAGGACTTGTCCCAGTTCGGCATCCGGTCCGCGTCGCTGTTCCAGCTGTAGCGCCACTGCGCGGCAACCTGGGTGGCGAGGATGCGGTCGTATGCCTCCTTGAGCGTCGTGTACTTGTCCTTGGCGTAACCCCAGAACTCCGAGTTGGTGGAGTTCATCACCGTCAGGTCCTTCAGACCCGAGATGACCTGCCACTTCTCACCGTCGAAGGTGATCTCGGTGGTGCGCAGCTCCTGGCCCTTGCGGACGAAGGAGTGCCGCACGTCATCGGCACCGATGAACTGCGAGCTGGCGTCGGAGGTGGCGATGCGCTCCCAGGCGTACTCCTCGATCCGGATCCTGGCCCGGTGGATCCCGTCCTGGCTCGTCACGAAGTGCCGGGCCAGATGGATGCCGAACTGCTCGGCGGACTCGATCCCGTGCTCCTTGGCGAACGCGTACACCGTGTTCTTGGTGGTGTCGGTCGGCAGGACACTGGTGTTGGAGCCGGAGTAGTGGACGTCGTCCATGTCGCCGGAGAGGGCGACCGAGACGTTGAGGTCCTTGATGTGGTGGGTGTCGCCGTCCCGCGTGATCTTGACTACGCGGTTCTCTGCTTTGCCGTACTGGTTCTGGCCGAGAATCGTGGGCATGTCGGTGCTAGCTCCCTCGGTATACGGAGTAGCCGAACGGGTTGAGCAGCAGCGGTACGTGGAAGTGCTCACCCGGGACGACGGCGAACGTGATCGCCACCTCCGGGAAGAAAGCGCCGCTGTCCCTTACGCGGGGGGCGTCCTGCTGTGCCTCGGCTTGTTTCTTGGAGAAGTACGCCTCGGTCTCGAAATCGAGACGTACGTGGGTGGTTCCTTCCGGCAGAGCCGGCAGGTCTTTGCAGCGCCCGTCAGCGTCGGTCGCTGATCCGCCGAGCGCCGTCCACTGCGCACCGGGGCCACTACGGGCCGCGAGCGAGATGGCGACACCCCCGGCGGGGCGTCCCACGCTGGTGTCCAGGATGTGCGTGGACACCGACGCGGTGGTCTGCGTACTCAAGACCTTCACTCTCCTTCTTCGGCGGTCGCTGCGACCAGGTTCAGCCGGATGCGGTTGATCTTGCCCAGTTCGGTGCGCACGATGGCGCGTTCCTGCTCGGGCGTATGGCCGATCCTGGATTTCATCGCGTCGCGCATCTGCTCGCCGGTGGCGCCGGTCGCGCAGATCAGAAAGACATGTCCGAACCTCTCCTGGTAGGCCAGGTTCAGTTCGAGCATCTCGGTCTTGAGCTCCTCGGACGCTCCGGCCATCCCCCGCTGCTCGCGGGAGGACGTCGGGTCTCCGGGCTTGGGGCGCCCGATCGGCGGGTGCCCCGCCATCGCCTCGGCAAGATCTCCCTCGGTCAGTTCGGCCGTGGCGGCGTCACTTGCGAGAAAGAGTGCCTCTGCGGTGGCGTAAGGGCGCTGGGCGAGGAGTTTGCTCCCCCAGACCGAACTGGCGCAGACCTCGTGCAGCGCTGCTCGCGCCGCACTGTCCCGCAGTGTGTTGAACCGGGCGAGGCCCTCGGGGGTGCCTGGGTGCTCCCCCGGCAAGTGCGATGGACTCGAAGTCACGGGGACCTCCGTGGCCTTGTGTGGGCCTTGTGCTGGACGGGCTGCGGATAGCTAACGCCCTCGGAAACACCACGTCAACACTTTGTTGAAAACTTTGGTCATACAAAAACCGCCGCCCGGCACCCCGGACGGCGGTTGTTCACTCCGGGGGGCCCGATTGTGCCGCCACGCAGTGGTTCAGTCACTCTTGGCGACGTTATTCCCGGTTCAGGTAGTTGTAGACGGTGAATCGACTGACGCCCAGGGCCCCGGCCACCGTCTCCACGCCATGGCGTACGGAGAAAGCGCCCCGTGCCTCCAGTATCCGCACAACGCCCTGTTTCGTCCTCCGGTCGAGTTCCGACAGCGGCACACCGTGCCGGCGCTCAAGCGCCGCCAGGATGTGATCGAGGGAGTCCGAGAGCTGCGGCAGCCGTACGGCCATGACATCCACCCCCTCCCAGGCGAGCACAACATCGTCCTCCGTCGCCTGGCCCGGCACGAGGACCTCGGCGCCCATGGCGTCGACCAGCGGCTTCACCGCGGCGACGAGCGGGTGCTCTCCCGGCTCGCTCACTTCTCGCCCTCCCCGTCCTGCCCGATCACGTTCACCTGGAGGGAGACCCGGGTGGCGCCCGCACCCAGCGCACGTCGCAGCAGCGCGTCCACCGCGGTCAGCACGGCGTCCGAGCCACCCTCGGCGGTATTGCCGAACGGCCCGACGTCCACCGCGTCCAGCTCGGCGGCCTGGATGACCTCCCGCGCGACCACCGCATGCGGCGGCGCGTCGTCCAGATCAAAGGGCTCCGTCGTGAATTCCACTCTCAATCGCACGCGCACAACCTACTGCGCGGGGCACGAAAAACGGCAGGCCCACTTGACAGCTCAGCAGAACGGCAGGCAATCTTCCATCAAGTAGAAAGTAACTTCCGCAATACGGAAGGAGCGCCGAACGCCTTATGGGCTACACGGACAAGCGCTTCGATGTGAACCTCTCGATCCTCTTCACGGAACTCCCGCTTCTGGAGCGTCCCGCGGCTGCTGCCGCGGCCGGTTTCAGCGCGGTCGAGCTGTGGTGGCCCTGGATCGAGTCCCCCACCCCCCCGCAGGCCGACCTCGACGCCCTCAAGAAGGCACTCGACGACGCCGGCACCCAGCTCGTGGGTCTCAACTTCTACGCGGGCCGGCTTCCCGGACCGGACCGCGGCGCACTCTCCGTCCCCGGCCAGGAGTCCGAGCGCTTCCGCGCCAACATCGACGTCGCGGCGGACTTCGCCGCCTCGGTCGGCTGCAAGGCGCTCAACGCCCTGTACGGCAACCGCGTCGAAGGCGTGGACCCCGCCGTCCAGGACGAGCTCGCCCTGGAGAACCTCACGGTAGCGGCCCGCGCCGCCGACCGGGTGGGCGCGATCCTGCTCATCGAGGCGCTCAACAAGCCGGAGTCGCCTCTCTGCCCGCTGGTCAGCGCACCGGCGGCGATCGACGTGGTCAACAAGGTCAACGCCCTCACCGGGCTCGGGAACGCGAAGTTCCTGCTCGACCTGTACCACCTGTCGATGAACGGCGAGGACCTCAACGAGGTCATCGACACCTACGCCGCGCAGACCGGCCACGTACAGATCGCGGACAACCCCGGCCGCGGCGCACCCGGTACGGGTTCGCTGCCGCTGGAGGACCTGCTCGACCGGCTCACGAAGGCCGGCTACGACGGCTGGGTCGGCCTGGAGTACAAGCCGGGCGACCGCCCGAGCGCCGAAGCCTTCGGCTGGCTCCCCAACTGACCATCTCCACACGCGTGTTGAAAGAGGACCCCCGCATGAGCAATCTCCCCAAGGTCGCATGGATCGGCCTCGGCATCATGGGCTCCCCGATGTCCGAGAACCTGATCAAGGCCGGCTACTCGGTGACCGGCTACACCCTGGAGCAGGACAAGCTGGACCGGCTGGCAGCCGCAGGCGGCACCGCCGTGTCCTCGATCGCCGAAGCGGTGCGTGACGCCGACGTAGTGATCACCATGGTGCCCGCGTCGCCGCACGTCGAGGCCATCGCCTACGGTCCCGACGGGATCCTGGAGAACGCCAAGCCGGGCGCCCTGCTGATCGACATGTCGTCGATCACCCCGCAGACCTCGGTGGACCTGGGCAAGGCGGGCGGCGAGAAGGGCCTGCGGGTCCTGGACGCCCCGGTGTCCGGCGGCGAGGCCGGAGCCATCGAGGCCGTGCTGTCCATCATGGTGGGCGGCGAGCAGGCCGACTTCGACACCGCGAAGCCGATCCTGGACGCGCTGGGCAAGACGATCGTGCTCTGCGGTCCGCACGGCTCCGGGCAGACGGTGAAGGCCGCCAACCAGCTGATCGTCGCGGTCAACATCCAGGCGTGCGCCGAGGCCGTGGTCTTCCTGGAGAAGTCCGGCGTGAACCTGAACGCGGCCCTCGACGTCCTCAACGGCGGCCTGGCCGGTTCGACCGTCCTGACCCGCAAGAAGGACAACTTCCTGAACCGGGACTTCAAGCCCGGTTTCCGGATCGACCTGCACCACAAGGACATGGGCATCGTCACCGACGCGGCCCGCAACGTCGGCGCCGCCCTGCCCGTCGGCGCGGTCGTCGCCCAGCTGGTCGCCTCGCTGCGCGCCCAGGGCGACGGCGGCCTCGACCACTCCGCGCTGCTGCGCTCGGTCGAGCGGCTGTCCGGCTCGCAGGTCTGAGGCTCCGCCTCACCTCCCGCCTCACTCCGGGGCTCCGGCCCCTCCGAACTCCGGGCTGCGGCAGCGCTGACACCTGTCCTGTCGCGCCCAGGCGCTGCCGCCGCCCGGTCTCCTCACACTTCAATTTCAACAAACTGTTGACGTAGCGTTCGCAGCGTATTTACGCTCCTGAAGCCGTCAGCAGCCCAGTACGGAAGGTCCACGATGTCGAAGCGCGTGCTTACGACCGAGTCAGGCGCCCCGGTCGCCGACAACCAGAACTCAGCCACCGCCGGCGTCGGCGGCCCGATCCTCCTCCAGGACCAGCACCTCCTGGAGAAGCTCGCCCGGTTCAACCGTGAGCGCATTCCGGAGCGCGTCGTCCACGCCCGCGGCTCCGGCGCCTACGGCTACTTCGAGGTGACCGACGACGTAACCGGCTTCACCCGCGCCGACTTCCTCTCCAGCGTGGGCAAGCGCACCGACACGTTCATCCGCTTCTCCACCGTGGCCGACTCACTGGGCGGCTCCGACGCCGTACGCGACCCGCGTGGCTTCGCGCTGAAGTTCTACACGGACGAGGGCAACTACGACCTCGTCGGGAACAACACACCGGTCTTCTTCATCAAGGACCCCATCAAGTTCCCGGACTTCATCCACTCGCAGAAGCGTGACCCGTTCACGGGCAAGCAGGAGCCCAACAACGTCTGGGACTTCTGGGCGCACTCCCCCGAGGCCACCCACCAGGTGACGTGGCTGATGGGCGACCGCGGCATCCCCGCCTCGTACCGGCACATGAACGGCTACGGCTCGCACACCTACCAGTGGACGAACGCCCAGGGCGAGGCCTTCTTCGTCAAGTACCACTTCAAGACGAACCAGGGTGTCCGCAGCCTCTCCGCCGACCAGGCGTCCGAGCTGGTGGGCAAGGACGGCAACAGCCACCAGACCGACCTGCTCCAGGCGATCGAGCGCGGCGTCAACCCGTCCTGGACGCTGCACGTCCAGGTCATGCCGGCCGCCGACGCCGCCGACTACCGCTTCAACCCGTTCGACGTCACGAAGGTGTGGCCGCACAGCGACTACCCGCTGCAGCGCGTGGGCCGTCTGGTCCTCGACCGCAACCCGGACAACGTCTTCGCCGAGGTCGAGCAGGCCGCGTTCTCGCCGAACAACTTCGTTCCCGGCATCGGCCCGTCGCCCGACAAGATGCTGCAGGGCCGTCTCTTCGCGTACGCCGACGCGCAGCGCTACCGGGTGGGCATCAACCACACGCAGCTGCCCGTCAACGCTCCGCGGAACGGGACTGCCGACAACTACGGCCGCGACGGCTCCATGGCGACCCGCTACGGCTCGCGCCAGGACAAGAACTACGAGCCCAACTCCCACTCGGGCCCGGCCCAGACGGACACCCCGCTGGCCGCCCCGATCGCCGTCACCGGCTGGACCGGAGCGCAGGGCGCCGCTGAGCACGTCAAGGACGACGACTTCTTCCAGGCGGGCGAGCTCTACCGCCTGATGTCGGACGACGAGAAGTCGCGGCTCATCGCCAACATCTCGGGCGGCCTCTCGCAGGTCACCCTGGACGAGGTGATCGAGAAGAACCTCGCGCACTTCCACGCCGCCGACACGGAGTACGGCAAGCGCGTCGAGGAAGCGGTCCGCGCCCTGCGCGAGGACTGAGCACCGCGAACCGATAGACGGCGCAGGCGGCCTGACGGGAGGTCAGGTCACCGGCGCGGTCCGGGCCGCCGTCCCGATGAGGGGTGGCCGGCGACCCGGACAAGCCTGCGGACCGCGGCGGAGTGAGATGCCAGTGCGGTGGTCAAGGCTCCCCCGGAGCTCTCCTGATGTGAAGGAGAGGGACCGGGGAGCTGATCGCACTCCGCCGCGGTCCCCTGCTGCTTCAGCACGAAGAGCTCCACCACATACTCCGCCCGGCGGCACGAAAGTCCTGTCGCGCCCAGCCTCGTGCTGTCGGGCGGTACCAGCAGCACGAACCGGAGTGCGGAACAGGGCCCACGATCCCTTGTTCCGCACTCCTTTTTGCGTGGGGCCTGGAGCGCTGTAGCGGTGTCACTCGCAGAACACCCGCACCTGCGCGTCGGGGCCGTCGATGCTGAGCTCACCGAGCTTTCCGACGAGCTTCGAGGTGCTGCGGCCTGAGCTCCTCGGCGAGACCGGCCGGTACGCCCGCGCTGCCCAGCTCCGCGTTGACCTGAGCGTCCGCGGAAAGATGAGGCCCGCGGCCCCGGACCCCGCAGCTGCGGCGGGACCCTGATTCCGACCCGGCTGGGACCGTCGCCACCGGAGTCGTCCGCAGCGTTCACCATCACGCGCAGGTACGTAGGCCGGGCTCGGGCGGGGAGGGGCGCCTGTCGGCGACTCCGGCCGTCGCCGTTCGAGGGCGCCTGTCGACCGCCCGGCCTCGTCGACTGTCATATCGCCGCCGGCCAGTGACTCCAGAATCCGGCGGCGCTGCTCGTTCACCGCTGCTCCCCCTCCTCCGCTCCGACTCGTCCGACGCTTACCAGAGGGGCCGTTGGACCGTGCTGGAGTCCGAACCGGGTGCCGGGCAGCTCCCACAGCGGTCGCCCAGCGCCGCAGCAGCGTGCCCACCGGCCTGACCCGGGTGAGCGATGCGGCCACTCCGCCCAGCACGGCAGCAGGCAGGCAGGCAGGAAGAGCGGCGACGGCGATCGGCCACCAACCGCGGGCTCATCGCGGCCCCTCCAGCTCCGCCGGCGCCAGTGGTGACCCGGACTGGACCACCGCGACGCCGCTGCCCTCGTGACGGACCCGCTCGACCACGAACAGCTGCCCGGCGGGCAGGCGCGCAGGGCATCGGCGAGGCCCCCACGGCGCGGGGTCGCACCGTGGGGGCGGGGAACGTACGAAGGTCCGGGGCGACACACGAAAGGGCGGGCTGCCGTTACGGCAGCCCGCCCTGGTCGTACGAAGGGTCAGGACTTGGTCAGCGGGAGGATCGCCGTCGGGGCGTGGCCCGGCTCGGTTGCGATCTCCTCGAACTCCTTGACCGCGCTGATGTCCGCGGTCGGGCTCATCGCGATGTTGGTGATGCGCTCCAGGATCGCCTCGACGACGACCGGGACGCGGTACTCGGCGGCCAGCTTCTTGGCCTCCTCGAACGCGGGGAGCAGCTGGTCGGGCTCGGTGACCCGGATCGCCTTGCAGCCGAGGCCCTCGACGACCTTGACGTGGTCGACGCCGTAGACGCCCAGTTCGGGAGCGTTGATGTTCTCGAACTCCAGGTTGACCTGGAAGTTGATGTCCAGGCCGATCTGCGACTGGCGGATCAGGCCCAGGTAGGCGTTGTTCACGAGAACGTGGACGTACGGGATCTTGTGCTGCGCACCGACCGCCAGCTCCTCCAGCATGAACTGGAAGTCGTAGTCGCCGGAGAGCGCGACCACGGGGGTCTCGGGGTCTGCGGTGGCGACGCCGAGCGCGGCCGGGATGGTCCAGCCCAGCGGGCCCGCCTGGCCGCAGTTGATCCAGTGGCGCGGCTTGTAGACGTGCAGCATCTGCGCGCCGGCGATCTGGGAGAGGCCGATGGTGGTGACGTAGCGCGTCTCCGGGCCGAAGGCCTTGTTCATCTCCTCGTAGACCCGCTGCGGCTTCATCGGCACGTTGTCGAAGTGCGTGCGGCGGTGCAGCGTGGACTTGCGCTCCAGGTGCGAGGCGACCCAGGCGGACCGGTCGGGCAGCTTGCCCTCGGCCTTGAGCTCCTTGGCGATCTCGACGAAGAGCTTCAGCGCGGCCTTGGCGTCGGATGCGATGCCGTAGTCCGGGGCGAAGATCTTGCCGATCTGGGTCGGCTCGATGTCGACGTGCACGAACTTGCGGTCCTTGGTGTACACGTCCAGCTTGTAGCCGGTGTGACGGTTGGCCCAGCGGTTGCCGATGCCGAGGACGAAGTCCGACTCCAGGAACGTGGCGTTGCCGTAACGCGTGCCGGTCTGCTGGCCGACCATGCCGGCGTTCAGCTCGTGGTCGTCCGGGATCGAACCCCAGCCCATGAGGGTGGGGACGACCGGGGTGTTGGTCAGCTCGGCGAACTCGACCAGCAGGTCCGACGCGTCGGCGTTGAAGATGCCGCCACCGGCGATGATCAGCGGGCGCTCGGACTCCAGCAGGAACTGGATCGCCTTCTCGGCCTGGGCGCGGGTCGCGGCGGGCTTGTAGACGGGCAGCGGCTCGTAGGTGTCGGGGTCGAACTCGATCTCGGTCTGCTGGACGTCGATCGGCAGGTCGATGAGGACCGGGCCGGGACGGCCCGAGCGCATCAGGTGGAACGCCTGCTGGAAGACACCGGGGACCTGCGCGGCCTCCAGGACGGTGGTCGCCGCCTTGGTGACCGGCTTGGCGATCGAGGCGATGTCGACGGCCTGGAAGTCCTCCTTGTGGAGGTAGGCGACCGGCGCCTGGCCCGTGATGCAGAGGATCGGGATCGAGTCGGCGATCGCCGAGTAGAGACCGGTGATCATGTCGGTGCCCGCGGGGCCCGACGTACCGATGCAGACACCGATGTTGCCGGGGTTGGCACGGGTGTAGCCCTCGGCCATGTGCGAAGCGCCCTCGACGTGACGGGCGAGCGTGTGCTGCACACCACCGGCGGCCTTGAGGGCCGCGTAGAACGGGTTGATCGCCGCGCCCGGCACGCCGAACGCGTTGCTGACACCCTCGCGCTTGAGGATCTCGACTGCCGCTCGGGCAGCGGTCATACGAGGCATTGAATACTCCTGCTCGGCCAGTCGGAGTGGGCCTCCTGTCGCGCCAACCTGAGATCGCCCATTTCCGTATTGCGGAAGTTCGATTCTGCTATACGGAAGCAATGTAAGAGCTGGTTCCGCCTGCCGTCAAGAGAGGGGCAGCGGAGTTGCGTCACCTGTGCGAAGTACGCCCCGGGCCCGGCCCTCCGGGTGGACGATGACTCCATGGGTGAGGGAGCTGGAAAGGGACCGGAAAACGGCGCGACCGGGTGGACGACGAGCGCCGTCGTGCAATGCCCGGTCTGCGGCAAGGAGCACGCCTATCTGGCAACGGTCCTGCCCTGCGCCTGCGGCGCTCCGCTGGCGCCGCCGCTGCTGAGGGGCGCGCCACCGGTGCCGATCACCCGCCGGAGCTGGTCGGACGGGTGGGTCGCGGTCCGCTGCGCATCGTGCGGGCGGCAGGACGAGTGGCCGAGGCCCGAACTCGGCTGCTCGTGCGGCACGGTTCTCGGTATCCCGGTGATGCCGGTAGCGGCCGCCCCGGACCCGGCCGTCCCCGGCGGGGCCTCCCCGGCCGGTCGCCCGGCCCCGGACTGTCCGCCCCCCGGCCTCCGGGTCGCCGGGTCCACCGGGGAGGACCGGCCCGCCGCGACACCGCCGCCGGCCCATATCCCGCTGCCGCGCACGGCCGCCGCACCCCGTGCCGCGTTCCGGCCGGTGACGATCCGCACCGCGGGCGACGTGGTGTCGGCGGCGGAGCGCTATCTGGAGTGGCTGGGCTTCGACGGTGTCGTGAGGCCGCAGCCGCGGCCCGCGTCCGGGATCGATCTGCGCGGGCCCCGCCTGGTCGCCTCCGTGGAGGCGACCACCCGGCCCGCCACGCTTCGGGACATAGAGTGCCTGTGGCTGAACGGGATGAGTTCAGCGGCGTCGTGCGTGTTCTTCTCGCTGTCGGGGTACGCCGACGACGCACGCGCCAGGGCCGACGAACTGGCGGTGCCGCTCTTCGCGCTCGATCTCACGGGCGCCCCGCAGCCGGTCAACGGACCGGCCGACGAACTGGTCAGCACGGGCGCGACGCACACCTGAGCACACCCGCCGTGCCGCGGCCGGGCGCGCGGGCAGTACACCTCGTCCTGCTTCAGCTGCGCCGGTTCCGCCTCGCGGGCGCGATCAGCCGCTGCGCGGTGACGAAGTGGCGGCCGCGCTTCCGCAGCTTCCCGGTGACGCCCGGGGCCGCGGGCACCGCGCCCGTGCAGACGGCGTGCGGCAGAACGATCCCGTCGGTCCCCGCCCCCTTCGGGGCCCGCTCCTCCCTGAGGGCGGCGGCAATGCCGCGAGACGCGGTGCCGGCCCACGCGACCCGGACGGTCACAGCACGAGGACCCCTACACGTCCGTGCCGCCGAACTGGTTGCGCAGCTCCACCTTTCTGACCTTGCCGCTGACCGTCATGGGGAAGGCGTCCAGGATCCGCAGTCCGCGCGGGATCTTGTAGTGGGCCAGACGGTCCCGGCAGAACTCCCGGACCTCCTCGATCGTCGGGGGGTCGGCCGGGTCCCGTGGGATGACACAGGCCAGTACTTCTTCGCCGTACCGCTCGTCGGGGACGCCGATCACCTGGACGTCAGCGATCTGGGGATGGGTGTAGAGGAACTCCTCGATCTCACGCGGATAGACGTTCTCACCACCCCGGATGATCATGTCCTTGATCCGGCCGACAATCCGGATGTACCCATCGTCCCGGATGACCGCGAGATCCCCGGTGTGCATCCAGCGGCCCGCGTCGATCACCTCGGCGGTCTTCTGCGGCTCCCCCCAGTAGCCGAGCATCACGCTGTAACCACGGGTGCACAGCTCGCCCGGCTCGCCGCGCTCCACCGTCGCCCCCGTCGCCGGGTCGACGACCTTCACCTCCAGATGCGGCAGGACCCGGCCCGCCGTCCCGGTGCGGCGCTCCAGATCGTCGTCACGGCGCGTCTGGGTGGAGACCGGCGAGGTCTCCGTCATCCCGTAGCAGATCGATACCTCGGCCATGTGCATCTCGGTGACGACCCGCTTCATGACCTCGGCCGGGCAGGGTGAACCCGCCATGATCCCGGTGCGCAGCGACCCGAGTTCGTACGCCGCGAAGTCCGGGTGGTCCAGTTCCGCGATGAACATCGTGGGCACGCCGTAGAGCGAGGTGCAGCGCTCCTGCTCGACGGCGCGCAGCGTCGCCGCCGGGTCGAAGGAGGGCGCCGGGATGACGATGCACGCACCGTGCGACATGGCCGCCAGATTTCCCATGACCATGCCAAAGCAGTGATAGAAGGGCACGGGGACGCAAATCCGGTCGTGCTCGGTATAGCCCACCAGCTCCCCGACGAAGAACCCGTTGTTGAGGATGTTGTGATGGGAGAGCGTGGCCCCCTTGGGGAAGCCGGTGGTGCCCGAGGTGTACTGGATGTTGATGGGTTCGTCGCAGGACAGGGCCGCTTCGAGCGGCACCGGCCGGGCGGCGGCAACCAGTTCGTCCCAGGACGGATCACCGATGTAGTGGACGGACCGCAGCTGCGGGCAGTTGCCGCGCACCTCCCGGACCAGGGCCCGGTAGTCGCTGCCCTTGTGCTCCGTCGATGCGACCAGGACGCGGACCCCCGCCTGTCGCAGCACGAATTCCAGCTCGTGCGCCCGGTACGCCGGGTTGATATTGACCATGATCGCCCCGATCCGGGCGGTGGCGTACTGGACGAGCACCCACTCCGGGCAGTTGACCGCCCAGATCCCCACCCGGTCGCCCTTGCGGACCCCGCTGCCGAGGAGACCGCGGGCCAGCTCATCCACTGCCGCCCCGAGCCGGGCGTACGTCCACCGGCGCCCCGAGGGCACGTCGACGAGCGCCTCACGGTCGGGGAAGGCGGCGACCGCCCGGTCCAGACCGGCGCCGATCGTATCGCCGATGAGCGCCGTCGTCCCGGTCCCGTGCGCGTAGGAGAGGGTCACCGCAGATCTCCCTCGTCGTACTCGGCGGTGGAGCCGGCCGCGGTCGCCCGGCGCAGTTCGATCCTGCGGATCTTCCCGGAGACCGTCTTCGGCAGGTCGGCGAACTCGATACGCCGGATCCGCTTGTACGGCGCGAGCACCGCGCGCGAGTGCGCGAAGAGCACCTTCGCCGTGTCGGGTCCCGGCTCCCAGCCCGCTGCCAGGACCACGTACGCCTTCGGGACTGCGAGCCGCAGAGGGTCGGGGGCGGGCACGACGGCGGCCTCCGCCACCGCCTCGTGTTCCAGCAGCGCGCTCTCCAGCTCGAAGGGCGAGATCTTGTAGTCGGACGCCTTGAAGACGTCGTCGGAGCGGCCGATGTAGGTGATGTAGCCGTCCTCGTCGCGCGAACCGATATCGCCGGTGCGGTAGTAGCCACCGGCCATCGCCTCGGCCGTGCGCTCCGGGTCGCCGTGGTATCCGGTCATCAGGCCGACCGGCCTGGTGGAGAGGTCGAGGCAGATCTCGCCCTCGCTCACGCCCGGCTCCCCGCTGACCGGGTCGAGCAGCTCGACCCTGAACCCGGGCGTAGGACGGCCCATGGAGCCGGCCTTGAGCAGCTGGCCGGGGCTGTTGGCCACCTGGACTGCTGTCTCCGTCTGACCGAAGCCGTCCCTGATCGTGGCCCCCCAGGCACGCCGTACGGTCTCGATGACCTCGGGGTTCAGCGGCTCGCCCGCCGCCGCGACCTCGCGCGGCGGTGTCCGCAGCCGGCTGAGGTCGGCCTGGATCAGCATCCGCCAGACGGTCGGCGGGGCGCAGAAGGACGTCACTCCCGCCCGGTCCATCTCGTCCATCAGCCGGGACGGTTCGAAGCGCGTGTAGTTGTGGATGAAGACGGTCGCCTCCGCGTTCCAGGGCGCGAAGAGGTTCGACCAGGCGTGTTTGGCCCATCCGGGTGAGGAGATGTTGAGGTGTACGTCGCCGGGGCGCAGTCCGATCCAGTACATCGTCGCCAGGTGGCCGATGGGATACGAGGCGTGCGTGTGCTCCACCAGCTTGGGCCGGGCGGTCGTCCCCGAGGTGAAGTACAGCATCAGCGGATCGTCCGCGGCGGTGATCCCGTCGGGCTCGAACAGAGTGGAGGCACTCGCGGCCTCCCCGTACGACAGCCAGCCGTCCGGGGTCTGCGGGCCGACCGCGATCCGGGTGTAATCACCCGGCACACCAGCGAACTTGGGAGTGTCCTCGGTCCGCACGAGCACATGGCGGGCGCCGCCGCGCTCCACCCTGTCGCGCAGATCGGCCGTTCCCAGCAGTGGAGTTGCCGGGATGACGACGGCCCGCAGCTTCATCGCGGCGAGCGCCGTCTCCCACAGCTCCTGCTGATTGCCGAGCACGACAAGGACGCGGTCGCCGGCCAGAACACCGTTCGCCCGCAGCCAGTTGGCCGCACGGTCGGACCGCAGCGCCATCTCCGCGAACGAGACCCTGGTCTCGGTGCCGTCCTCCTCGACGATCTGCAGCGCGGTCCTCTCGTTGTCCCGGGCGATGACGTCGAACCAGTCCAGCGCCCAGTTGAAATGCTCGGGCCGCGGCCAGCTGAAGCCCTCGTACGCCGTGCGGTACTCCTCACGGTGCCGGAGCAGAAAGTCCCGTGCGGCCCGGAACTCCTCCGTCGCGCCGTTCGACGCCATGTGTCCTCCTCGTTGCGGGACTGCTGCCCAGCATCGTGTAATCAGTGCCCGGGTCCCACCACCCCCGAACGGGGGTGGAGTCGGAGTCCCGCCCCCGGATGCCCGGGGGCCTGCCCACGCCGAGAGGAGTGACCGCGTGCCGGAACCGGCCGATGCGGTGGACATGCGGGCGGCGCTGCTGGCGATGCGCCGCACCACCGGGCTGCCCGTCGCGTTCGGCGGGCTGCTGACGGGCGCCGGACAGCTGCGCATCGCCGAACTCAGCGGTACGGCCACACCGGCGCTGCGCGGCCTCGCGGTGTCCGCGGGCAACGGCCTCGGCGGCAAGTCGATCGCGCTGTCCCGGCCCTGCGCGGTGACCGACTACCGTTCCTCGCTCCACATCAGCCATGAGTACGACACAGCGGTGAGCGCCGAGGGCCTGCACGCGGTGCTCGCCGTGCCGGTGGTAGTGCGGCGGAAGGTGCGCGGGGTGCTGTACGGGGCGGTGCGCGAACGGCTGTCCTTCGGTGACCGGACGTACAACGCGGCGGTCGCGGCGGCTCGCGACGTGGAGCAGTCGCTGGTGGTGCGGGACGAGGTGCAGCGGCAGCTGGCTGCGGCGCGAGAACCGGTGGCCGGGCGGGGCGCGTGGGAACAGGTACGCGAAGCACACCGTGCGCTGCGCGCGCTGGCACCGCGTGTCACGGACCCGGAGCTGCGTGGTGAGCTTCTGGGTGTCTGCGTCCGGCTGGCAGGCGGCAGTGGCGGCGAACGGCCGGTCGCCCTGGCGCCTCGCGAGGTGGACGTGCTGGCCTGGGTGGCGACCGGAGCGACGAACGCCGCGGCCGGTGCGCGGCTGGGGCTGAAACCGGAGACCGTGAAGGGCTATCTGCGCTCTGCGATGCGCAAGCTGGGGGCACACACCCGCCTGGAGGCGGTGGTGGCGGCCCGTCGGGCGGGTCTGCTGCCGTAACATCCGGCCGGAGCCATGAGAAAAGCCCCGGCGGAATCGCCGGCGGGAGAACCGGGCGGGACACCGCGAAGCGTGCCGGGGAGCGTCACCGCAGGGGCGTCCAACGACTTACGGAGCATGCATGACGTACTCATCCGCCGGGGAGCTCGTCGTCGGGCCGGCGACCGAGGAGGACTGGCCCGTCATCAGCGGATGGGCACAGGAAGAGGGATGGAACCCAGGTGTGAGCGACGCCCGGAGCTTCTTCGCGCAGGACCCGGAAGGATTCTTCATCGGGCGCCTCGCCGGGGAGCCCGTCTCCGCGATCTCGGTCGTCAACTACGGTGCGCACTACGCGTTTCTCGGCTGCTACCTGGTCCGCCCGGATCTGCGGGGGCGCGGCTACGGCCTGGCCACGTGGCAGACCGCGCAGACCCACGCGGGGAACCGGACCATCGGCCTTGACGGGGTCGTCTCCCAGCAGGACAACTACCGCAAGTCCGGGTTCGCCCCGGCCCACCGCACCTTCCGCCACACCGGTGTGCTGCCGCCCCGCACGCCCACGGGGGTGCGGCCCGTACGGCCTCAGGACCATGAGGCACTCGCGGCGTACGACAGCGCGTGCTACCCGGCCGACCGCCCGCACTTCCTGACGCACTGGCTCACCACCGACGGGCACCGCGCGTTCGTACGCTTCGACGAAGGCCGCCCTGCCGGGTACGCCGTGATCCGTCCGACGGTCGGCGAAGTGCTCCGTATCGGACCGCTGTTCGCCAACTCGTCCACCGACGCGGAGGCGCTGTACGGGGCGCTGGCGGAGGAGGCGGGTACGACGCCGGTGGCCGTGGACGTCCCGGAGTCCAATCCGGCAGCTGTCGCGCTGGTCGGGGCGCTGGGCCTCACGCCCTCCTTCGAAACGGCTCGCATGTACACGGGCCGGATCCGCCCGGTCGCCGGACAGTGCGTCTTCGGCCTCACCACGCTCGAGCTCGGCTAGGAGCCGTCGCGTCCGGGGCGGACGCCGCGTTCGTGCCCGCCCCGGCCCCACGGACACCACCGGCCCACCGCTTGGCGGCTCACGCGTCCAGGGCGCCGAATCCGATGTCGTGGACGGTGGCCCGCGTCATACCGGCGAGCAGCCGCTCACCCTCGTACGCGAGCGCCGCCCGGTCGGCGCGGGCAAGCCGGGCGAACGGCTCGATGCGGAGCGTCGCGGTTGCCCTGTGCTCCTTCAGCCGCCAGATACCGGCGAGGAACCCGTCGAGCAGGAAGCTGCCGAAGGTCTGGTTTCCCACGCCATTGCGGCCGCGGTACTCGGCGGGGACGACCCGCGTACGGTCCGCGTGTGCGAGCAGCAGATTGTCGAACTCCGGCAGAAAGCGCGGTGGCGCGGGCGTGTCCTCGTCGGGCCGGGGCGCGTCGGGCAGGTCGAAGAGCTCGACGCCGTTCGGACCCCGGAAGGTGAGCAGCTGCGGCCGCAACCGTTCGAACACATCGGCCAGCCCGGTCAGCCCGGCCCACATCTGCATGTCCTTGACCGACGCCGGGCCGAAGGCACGCAGATAGCGCAGCACGGTCGCGTCGGGGGCCGGAGCGGGGACCGACGCGCGGCCGAGCCACTCCTCGAGGGTGGTGAGAGCGACCTGCCCCGCGCGGCCCCAGAGTCCGCGCGGGGTGACCTGTACGAGCGGGAGGCGGCAGCGGGCGGCGACGGAGAGCGCCTGGGGATCGGCGTCCGGCCACTCCTTGAGCAAGTGCTCCCTGAGCTCCTTCATCGTGCGGGGACGTTCTTCCACCAGATCACGCGCCAGCTCGGCCAGCCGGTCGAGACCGACTCCGGGCAGCCGCCCGCGGAAGGCGCGCAGCTCGCGTTCCCGTGCGGCCTGGACCAGTGGCCGCAGGGTGAGGGCGTCGTCGGCGGTGTGCAGATGGATGGTGGAGCGCATGGTCACCATGCGCACGGCCGCCCGGCTCTCCAGCAGCCCCGACAGCTCGTACGGGTCGAATGCCGCGAGCCGGGACCAGAGCTGGAAGTAGGGCGGCCTGGTGTTCTGCGCCTGAAGACCCAGCAGCCGCGCCACAGCCTCTTCGGCCGGCAGCTCGGCACGGCTCAGCAGGAACTGGCGTTCGAGGGTGGCGCGGTTGAGTGCGCGGGTACTCATCGGGGCCATGCGGGGCACGCTACCCGCCGCTGCGGACACCTTCCGTCCACCGTCCTCAGTCCGCTCCGTCACGCCTGGGCCATGCGGCCCGTATATCCTGCACCGAAGTCGGCCGACGTCCGCAGGAGCCGTCACGGGCCCAGCCGAAACGGGAGGTCAGAGACCGGATGCCGCTGTCCCCGAGGAACAGGAACGCCTGGAAGCACTCCTGGCGCAGGGCGGCGTCCCCGCCCGACCGCGCGGAGCAGCCGCCCGCCGACACGCCGACGGCACCCGCCGCTCCCGAACCCGTACAGCTGGACAACACCAGCGTGGTGCAGGCGGCGCTGTACCGTGACGGCCGCCGGGTATCCACCCCCGACTCGCTCGCGGAGACCTTCCGCCAGCTCCGCGAGTATCCGGACGGTATGGCGTGGATCGGTCTGCACCGCCCGTCGGAGGCAGAAATCCTGTCCCTGGCAGCGGAGTTCGACCTGCACCCACTCGCCGTGGAGGACGCGCTCGAGGCCCATCAGCGGCCGAAGCTGGAGCGGTACGGAGACACCCTCTTCGTCGTCCTGCGCGCGGCGCGTTACCTCGATGCCTCGGAGGAGGTCGACTTCGGTGAACTGCACGTCTTCATCGGCAGGGACTTCCTGATCACGGTCAGACATGGCGCGGCACCCGACCTCTCCGCCGTGCGCAAACGCATGGAGGAGACCCCGGACCTTCTCGCACTCGGCCCCGAGGCCGCGCTGTACGCCATCCTCGACTCGGTCGTCGACGGCTACGCGCCGGTCGTCACGGGTGTACAGATCGATATCGACGAGATCGAGACCGAGGTGTTCGGCGGGGACCCCGCGGTATCCCGCCGAATCTACGAACTCTCCCGTGAAATGGTCGAGTTCCAGCGCGCCACCCGGCCACTCGTGGGCATGCTGCACGCCCTCATGGCGGGATTCGCCAAGTACGGGACACACGAGGAACTCCAGCGCTATCTGCGCGACGTGGCCGACCACGTGACCCATACCAGCGAGCGGGTGGACGGCTTCAGGCAGGCCCTGACCGACATCCTCACCGTCAACGCCACCCTGGTGACCCAGCAGCAGAACGCGGAGATGCGCGCACTTGCGGAAGCGGGTTTCGAGCAGAACGAGGAAATCAAGAAGATCTCTTCTTGGGCGGCGATCCTGTTTGCGCCCACGTTGGTGGGAACGATTTACGGGATGAACTTCGATGAGATGCCGGAGTTGCACTGGGCGTTCGGGTATCCATTCGCGATCGGCCTGATGGCGGTGGTCTGTGTGAGCCTCTACTTCATCTTCAAACGGCGGGACTGGCTGTAGCGGTAAACACGCCCGATGAGCCGTTTCGGGGTGAGCACCGCTCAGCTGCCCGGCCCGGTCACCGTGAGCGGGCGTACCGCGGGTTCGAGCAGTGACAGAGTCCGCAGCTGTGCGTCGAGGGCTACGCGAGTGCCGACGGGCAGGGGGAGGTTCGGGCCTGCGTTGCCCAGGACCGGGATGTCGCGGTCGCGGTCACCGAGTGCGTCGAGGACTGTCTCTCGCAGGGGCGGGGACCCCTCGGGCGAGTCGAGTCCCTCGATCGCGGCCGGGATTCCCACGACCATGCCGCAGATGCGATCGAGGATGCCGGCGTGCCGCAGCACCTGGAGGTAGCTCCACACATGTGAGGCGTGGCCACCCGCCTCCTCCCAGAACAGCACCGCTCCGTCGAACCGTTCGAGTGGCAGCGCAAATCGCGTCGCCTGGTTCAGTGCGATGCGGTTGATGACCCCGCCGAGCAGACGGCCTTCGGTGCGACCGGCACGCCAGCACTCCCACGAGGGACCGGCCGGCAGCGCACCAATCGGCTCCGTACCGGTCAGCAGCGTCGAGTAGAGCAAAGGTCGTTTCGGGACAGAGGGACCCTTCCTGGTCTCAGCCGGTGAAAGGGTCCGCCTCACCAGGCTCCGTCTCCAGTGCTTGGCGGTCGAACTTCAGCATGGCGACGAAGAACAGGCCTCCCAGGATCAGGAGACCCCCCACGATCACGACGGAGACCAGCGCCTCGTCCGGGGATACCAGCACGAACAGGGCGAAGAGTGTCCACACCAGGGCGCAGATCGCGACGGGCAGTTCGAAGCGTCCTAGGTTGAAGGCGCCCTTCTGACGGCTGAGGCGTCCGCGTACCGCCAGGTAGAGCACGATCGTCGAGCCGTAGGTGAGGGCGGGGAGAATGGTCGAGGCCGTGATCAGCTCCAGCAGCGCGGCGCCGGGCAGGGCAAGCATCAGGACGACGCCGAGGGCGAATACCAGCACGGTCGCCGGGATCGGCGTCCTAGTGCGGGGGTTGACCCGCCGCATCAGGCGGTGGGCGGGGAAGCGGGCGTCGCGCGACATCGCGAAGACGAGGCGCGAGCATGCGACCATCGTCACGATCCCGGCGCCGAAGAACGCGATGGTGATGGCGACCAGCAGTGTCCTTTCCGTCACCGGACCGAGCTGATCGCGGATGATCGCCGCGACGGGCGAGCCGGTGTTGCTGATACGGGGGATGTCGTCGATCGCGACGGTGAGCGTGATCAGGAACAGCATGCCCAGGACACCGGCCGCCACGACCGATCCCACAATCGCGCGTGGAACGGTGCGGAACGGATCCTTGGCCTCCTCGGCCAGGTTGGCCGCCGAGTCGAAGCCGACGAGAGTCGCGAGTCCCATGATCATCGCGAGTATCACTCCACCGCCAACTGCGAAGTAGTCAGGGGCGTTCCCGACGACACCGCGCGAGGTGAGGTTGCCGACCGAGCCGTTGCCAGTGACCGAGACGGCGATGACGAGTGCGATCGCCACCACCACGACGAGTGCCAGTTCGAGCCCCACAGCGACCGTATTGATCAGGCTGACGAGGCGCGTGGAGGCCACGGCCAGCACGGTCTGGACGAGCAGTACCACGAGCGTGATCAGGCGCGCGGCGTCCTCGTCCGGTGCGATGCCGGCAAGTGGCATGAACGCCTGGCTCGCCAGCGCGTTGTCCACCGCCACCACGCCGATCGCCAGGTAACAGAAGGTCAGCCAGCCGAACCACCAGCCGATCTTCGGGCTGGTCAGCCGCGAGGCCCATTGATACGAGGAACCGCTGAGCGGGATGCGGGCCGCGAACTGCGCGACGACCAAGGCCACCAGGGTCTGCCCCGTGGCCGCGACGATCCACAGCCAGATACCGACCGGCCCCGCGGTCGTCAATACTTCGTCGTAGGTCGCGAAGATGCCGACCGCCACCGAGATGAACGCGAACGAGATCGCGAACACCTGAAAGGGGCCGAGGGTGCGTTTCAGCTCCTGCCGGTAGCCTCCGGCCTCGACGGACTCCGCATCGCCCTGCGTATCGGGCGAGGACTCCACCACCGCAACCACCTCACCTTCCACGGCCCTCCAGTGCCCGGCACACACGCCAGGCAGGGACCGGTCGGTGCCCCATTTTCACCCTCTAATACGTCTATGCCCCGTTCGACTCACCGGACCGACCGCACGGATGCCGACCTGTCCCCCGCCACGCCGGGCCAGGCCGGGCAGACGCTGATCGTGTCGTCCGGATGGCGCTCACGCTGATCTGGCTGTAGCGATCGACCCGCACGGGAAGGGCCTGCCTCGAAAGGCTCCTCCGAAGGCGCGGCTCCCTCGCGGTCGTCGAACGGAGCGGGCATCCGTGGAGGGCGGCGGGAATCAGCGACGATGACCCGCACCGGTTGTTCGCGCTTAACTTCCTTGTCCCGTACGGCTGATAGAGCGACCCGCCGAACGCACTTGTCGGGTGTTCTGCGCTGTGTCCCGTCCGTACGGTCGGGGGTATGGGGGGCGTTCTGGTCTAGTGAGGGCTGGGAGTCCGGGGGGCTGCCGGCGAAGCCTGCGATGCCGTGGTCACGGCGCCCAGCGCGAACTCAAAGGCCAGGAACCAGTGCAGACCAGTCATGAATCGCTTCGACATGCTTGTCACTTCAGGGGAACTGGGCACGGTCAGGCCTCCGCACGGCGATTGCGGTGCACGGCGGAGTGTTTGCTCTCGGGAGTCAGCCCCGCAGGGTGGCGATGGCCTTCTCGATGCGCTGTCGGCGCGTGTCCGGCTTCTTCGCGCCCTCGATGGCGCGCACGTGCTCGCGCTTGCGGCTATAGGCGAGGTTGTCGTACGCGGCGCGGGCGACCGGGTCGCTGTCCAGAGCCTGGGCGAAGTCCGGGGGCTCGACGACGACGCGCGGCTCGGTGTCGAGCTCCAGCTCGACCTCGACCTCCTCGCCGATCGCGACATCCGCGGCCTGCCGGTTGGCGTTGCTGAGGCCGAGCAGGTGGCGGCCTCGCATGATGGCGACCCGGCTCTTCCAGGAATGCCCGTTGACTGTGATCGTCACCGGCGGCCGCGCGCCCCCGCCCAACGCTGCTACCACCTCGGGTGGAACTTCCAGGCCCCGCATGGGCTCAGGTGGCTCGACGTGGGCCCGAAACTTCATGATCTTCTCCTGTTCGTCCTGCCGGTTCACGCGGATCCCGCTCGCTCGGCTCCGATCACCTTTCCCGCTTCCCGCACCCGGGTCACAGCCGTCCCGGACGGCGGCGGCACGCGCCCGCCGCCCCGGACGACTGTGAGACACAGATCGCGGTTACTCCGCGTAGGGCTGGTCGGTTCCTTGGCCGCTGTAGCCAAGACTCCAGATGTAGCCGTCCGGGTCGGCGAAGGTGCCGCCGTACCCGCCCCACGGCAGAGCACCGGCGGGCTTGAGGACCGATGCGCCGGCCCTCTGGGCCTCCGCCATGATCTCGTCGACCCGCGTCTCGCTGCGGACGACGTAGGTCAGAACCAGTCCGCTGAAGCCGCTGCCTTCCTGGTCCGTGCCCACCTGGTCGGCCAGGCCTTCACGGCTGTAGAAGCCGACGGGCGAGGCGCCATCCGATGCGAAGAACACCGAGATGCCGAAGTCGCTCTGGATCTTCCAGCCGAGCCCCTCGGTGTAGAACTGCTTGGCCCGGTCCATGTCCCGGACACCAAGAAGGATCGAGCTGACGTGCGCTTTCATGTCTGACTCCTTCCGCTGTAGAGGTATACGTGCCGGACATCCGGGCCAGGGCCCGGATGTCAGATCGGTGCGTGTCCGCCGGTCAATCGCTATGACAGGAGGTCAAGCGGGGCGGGAGTGGGGGCCGGGCGTCAGGACGGCGTGGGGGCGGGCGATGCGACAGCCTCCCAGACGAACCCGTCCGGGTCGGTGAAGGCGTCGGCGGTGCTGCCGAGGACGATGCGGTGCGAGCCGGTTCCGTCGACGGGGACGCCGAGGTCCTTGGCCAGAGCACGGCGCTTGTACAGCGCCATTCTGACCGGGCTGGACTGACCGGGGGCGAACTCGACGTACTTGGCACCGAAGCTCTTGGCCACGGTCATGCCTCGGCCGAGGTAGAACTGCTTGGTGGCCTTCACTGCCTCGACGCCGAGCAGCAGGACGACGTCGTCGATCACGCGGGTGGCGGGGCCGGTGTCCTTCTTCGCCGAGGTCGCAATCTTCCAGATCGTCCCGTCCGGGGCCTGGACGACACCGCTGTAGCCCCACAGCGACTTCTCGGCGGGCTTCAGGACCGTGGCGCCGGCGTCCACGGCGGCGCCGAAGAAGCCGTCGACGGTGGCCGGCCCGGACACCGTGAGCCCCAGGGTGAAGCCGCGGAATCCGGTGGAGTGCGCCTCGGACACCCGCAGGCGCAGGTAGGTGTCCACGCCGAAGGCGCTGTAGAAGCGGCGAGCGGCCTCGAGGTCGGCCACCTCAAGGGTGACGGACGCGAGGGACGTGTCGGCTGTGGTGGAAGCGGTGGTTGCCATGACCATCACGCTAGGGGCTGCCCGGCGGCCGGGGCTTCTCGATTCCTGACCGGTCTTGAGACTTGCTTCGCCACGCACGCCGGCATCCCCTCCACCTTGATCGCCGACTCCGCACCGCGGGCCGTACCCGCAGCATCGGCATGATCGGCCGCCGCATCCGCCGCCCGGCGCCGGAAGGCCCCGGGCGGCATGCCGACCAGCTCGGTGAAGCGGGTGGTGAACGTTCCCAGCGACGCGCAGCCGACGGCGAAGCAGACCTCGGTGACGCTGAGATCACCCCGCCGCAGCAGCGCCGTCGCGCGCTCGATACGACGCGTCATCAGGTACGCGTACGGCGACTCGCCGTACGCGGCCCGGAACTGCCGGCTCAGGTGCCCGGCGGACATGTTCGCATCATGGGCGAGCGCCTCCACGTTCAACGGCTGCGCGTATTCCCTGTCGATCCGGTCGCGGACGCGGCGCAGCCGCGCGAGATCAGCCAGGCGCTGCGCCTGGGCGCGTGCACGCCGCCATTCGGGCTTACACATGAGAACCCTCCCCCTCGTCCTTCATCTTCCAGTTCCATCGACGTCTTCGAGCGTCTGAGGTGCCCGCGCGGCGGGCCCCAGACGCTCGGTGTGTGGACCGGCCCGCTGGACTCGGCCAGCCGCCGATCGAGTAGCTGCCGGACAGCAGCGGGCCGGAGTCCGGGCTCATGACCGGCTCGACGAGGACCCGGACGCGGTCCGGGCGGGTGGGCGACCGGCAGGGCAGGCGCTTGCGCTCCGGTGCCCCGCGTTCCTTGTGGTTGGTCGCGATGTCGCCCGCACGGTCGCATCGATACCCGCACGGCTCAGCGCAGCTCCTGGATGCGGACCAGGTTGCCCGCGGGGTCGCGGAACGCGCAGTCGCGGACGCCGTACGGCTGCTCGGTCGGCTCCTGGACGACCTCGGTGTCACCGGCCTGCACCTTCTCGAACGTGGCGTTGAGGTCCGGGGTGGCCAGCAGGATCCAGCCGTAGGTGCCCTTGGCCATCAGCTCGGTGATCGTGCGGCGCTCGTCCTCGGTGATGCCGGGATCGGCGGCAGGCGGCGCCAGAAGGATCGACGTTCCCGGCTGACCGGCCGGGCCGACCGTGATCCAGCGCATCCTGCCCTGCCCGACATCGCTGCGGACCTCGAAGCCGAGGACGTCGCGGTAGAAGGCGAGCGACGCGTCCGGGTCGTCGTGCGGAAGAGAAGTCGTGTGAATGGTGATGTCCATGGTGAGCAGGCTAGAGGCGGCTCCGTGAACCGTGCTTCTCGATTCCTGATCGATCCGGACACGCCCGGACGTTCACGGGCAGGTTACGCGGAGCGCACTCACTTCCCGCGACGGTGCACCCGATGCCCCGTCAGCCGCCCTCCAGGGGGAACGGAGGCTCAACGCCGGTCTTTCGTTCCGATGTATCACCCTCCCCCACTCTGGCATGCGCCACGGGCAGCATCGTTCGAGTGTCCAAATTCAGCGAACGTGCCGTCCACATCACAAGTAGGACCCAGCCTGTCCTGGATCCCTAATACCGTCCCGGCCATGAGTTATGAAGACACGTCAGCATCCACGTTCCGCTACTCCGCTGTCAGCTTCGACTGCCCTGACCCCGCCGAGCTGGCCCACTTCTACGGAGAGGCCCTCGGCCTGCCGATGGTCCTCTCCACCGAGAATTTCGTCCTGCTCGGCCAAGAGGGGTCTGCAGGACTGGGATTCAACCGGCTCACCGACTACCGCCGCCCTACCTGGCCGGACCCCTCCCAGGAGAAGCAGGCCCATATAGAACTCGGCGTCGACGACTTGGACGCAGCTCAGGCTCGCCTGCTCGCGCTGGGGGCCGTCAAGCCTGAATTCCAGCCGGACCCCGACCGGTGGCGGGTCCTGCTGGATCCCGCAGGCCACCCGTTCTGCATCTCCACTCTGGTCTGAGCACGACCGCCCCTACGTGGCTGGTGCACATGTCGCCGTACCTGGTGGAGCCCTCAGAACGGCGGGGACACCGCGGCTGCTGCGGCGAGGACGGCCGGGGCCGAAACCCACAGAGCCCCGATCGCTGAGGTGATGCCGATCGAGCCGAGCACCGCGAGGAGCGGGCCCGCGCAGCACACGGACCCTCTGGAATCGTCGCCGTGTCGTCGAATCTTCCGACCGTCAAAGTGTCCGTGATGGGGCTGAACTGGTCTGACGCGTCACGTAGACATCTGTGACGCGTCAGTCCAGTCGAAGGGGCTCAGCTCAACAGCCGCAGCCGGACGGCAGCCTCTCCGAACTCCTGGCGGATCAACGGGTGGTGGAGGCGCCTCCGTTGACATTGATCGTCTGTCCGGTGATGTGCCGTGCTCCGGACGAGGCGAGGAAGTAGGCCGTCTCGGCGACGTCGTCCACCGAGCCAGGGCGCTTGTTATGAGTCTCCTCGACGAGCGCGGCGTGGCGTTCGTCCGAGAGCTGCCCGCGGAAGAAGTTCGTATCGGCGATGTATCCGGGGGAGATGACATTGCAGGTGATGTCGCGGGGTGCCAACTCTGCGGAGAGAGAGGCGTTCCAGGCCGCGAGCGCAGCCTTCGCCGCTCCGTAGGAGCCGCCGCGACGTTCCGCCCCGATCGAACCGATGTTGATGACGGTGCTGCCGTGGGTGAGCCGGTCGCGGAGTGCGGTGGTGGTCAGCACTGCGCTGAGCAGATTCTGGCTCAGGTGGCTCTGCCACTCCGCATGGGCCGCTTCGAGCGGCGAGGCCCCTTCCGGCGGCGGGCCGGCCAGCCCGCCGACAGCGTTCACCAACACGTCGAGGCTGCTCAGGTGAGTGGCAAGGTTGGCGACGGCGACGGGGTTGGTGGCGTCACAGACGATGCCCCGGACGTTGAGCTCCTTCGCGGTGCGCTCGACGGTGTCCGCGTGGCGTCCGGTGATGAAGACCTCCGCCGGTTCGGCTGCGAAGCGGGCCGCAGCGGCGCGACCGATGCCGCTGGTTGCGCCGGTGACGAGGATTGTGCGGGTCACGTGTTCCTCCTGGCTAGCAGCTACGTTTAGCCCTGAACGGTAGTATGTTTAGAGCTAAACATGACGGCGAGCGATGAGGCAAGGTGATCTGGCTCATGCCGGAGGGAACGAGAGATTCCGATGGGGAGTGGCCGCCGTATCCGGCTGCGGAGATCGCAGCGGCCTGGCGCCGGGAGCGACCGGGGGCGCCGACGGAGTCCATCGAGATCGTGACGCCGATCTGGTGGCTGGCCAAGCTCTTCACGGATGACCGCGCTCGCGCGCTGCGGGCCGCCGACATCGATGCCGCGACCCTGGACCTGCTGTCCGTCCTCCGTCGCTCCGGCCCTCCGTATTCGCTGACCACGCGGCAGATCGCCTACCGGACGCTCGTCACGGCGGGCGCCGTTTCGCAACGCGTCGCCCGCGCCGAGAACCAGGGACTCGTCGAGCGGACCGTGGAGGAACGAACACCCGGGAAGGCGGGGCGGGCCGCAGTACGAGTGACGCTGACCGAAGCCGGTCATGAACTGATCGAGCAGTCGGTCGACGAGGTCCTGAGCCGGGAAGCACGGCTCGTCGACGAGCTTTCGGTGACCGAGCGAGAAGCCCTGGCTTCGCTGCTGGGAAAGCTGTTGCAGCAGGTCAGGGAACAGACGGCAAGTGGTGAACAACGTCCGAGCTGACCACGGGACGAATGCCCTGCCACCTTCGGCGTCAGGTACTCAAAGGTTGTTGAGGCCGCGCACCACATCAGCTTCCTGGCCCTGTCGAGGCGTCAGGTCCACGTCGCGGTGGTGGCGGGTCTGGTGCCCGATCAAGGCGTCGAGCCCCCATCCTCCACCGGTCCGGACATCGGCGTCCGCCCGCCGTAGCAGCCCCGGGACGGACAACACGTGCTCAGCCGTCATCACCCGGAACAGGCTGGAGGCGGACACGCCGCGCAGCGAACGGATTCCTTCGACTGCGGCCAGGGCATGTTGCGAAAGTGTGTGCGGCGACGGACGTGTCGTAGTACTCCTTGATAGACATGAAGTCGCGTTTGTTACCACTTGGAGTCGTCGATGGCCGTTCGTCGTGTAGTGCCCAACATCCAGTCGGAGGCCGCGCAGGAGAGCCGGGAATTCTACGGCCTGCTGGGTTTCGAGGAGGTCATGAACCACGGCTGGATCATGACGCTTGCCTCCCCGTCCAGCCCGGCAGCGCAGATCAGCGTCATGACCAGCGACAAGACCGCGCCTGTCACCCCCGATATGAGCGTCGAGGTGGACGACGTGGACGCGGCCTACACGGTCATGCAGGAGAGCGGTGTGGAGATCATTCACCCCTTGCAGGACGAGGAGTGGGGCGTGCGGCGGTTCTTCGTCCGTGACCCCAGCGGGCGGGTGGTCAACGTACTGGGCCACCGCTGACGCCCCCGCCGCACGACGGGTGAAGGTGCTGCCCCGGGTGGGGGTGCCGGTCACGGCCACCCGCTGATGGCCACGGCCAGGTCGGTGCTACGCACAAGATCCGCTATCGGTACGCCTCGGGGCTGGTCCGGCAGGTCAGGCCGGATGTGGGGTGCGGGGGTGCGGCTCCCCGGTATGGCTGTTGCATCCCGCCGTACCGTGTCTCCCGGCCTACCTGAGTGGTCCGCTCACCTGCAACATGGCGTATGTGCTGCCGTTAGGGTTCGGTCTGTATCTATGACCGGCCCAAGGAGATCAACGAGTGTCCGATCTGGACTTCTACGCCCACGTCGCCACCTGCTGCGATGTCTTCGGGGCCGGTATCGGATCCAGCCCTGACGCGTGGGAAGCCGCAGTGGGACCCGATTACCTCGACGATCCGGGCAAGGGCCTGCTACGCAGGGACTACGGGCTACTGGAGCTCTCCTTCTCCGAAGCGGAAGGGCAACTGTCCTGTTCGGGGATCAGTGTGCAGGTCCACCGGTTGGTCCACGGCCTCTCCCTGCCGGCCTCTCTGCCAGGGACGTACGGGGAGTTCGCACCCCGCGTCCGGTTCGCACAATTGCGGGACGTGATCGTGTCTCTGGGGCATACGGTCGAGCCCGACGATCTCTCGGGGGACGTCCACCGCTATCGAGTGGCCGGGACCGGCGCTCGCGTTTTCGTCATCAACGATCCCGACCCGTACGGGGACGGCGATCACGATGTCGATGATCAGGCGGTTCACCAGGCGGGCGACGTGTGGGCAGTGAGCGTGGCCCCGGCCTGGTGAAGCGGCGCGAGGAGCTGAGGCGCGCTGCCGATCGCACTCGGAACGGCCGGTCGCCCTGCGGATGACCGGTCCTTCGTCTTCCGTGAACGCGGTCCCGTGCGCCCGCACAACAACCGTGTACCGAGCACCTGCACTCAGGTTCATGTGGGGAGGACCGCCCCCACCACCGCCCGTGACGGACCACCATCTGCCTCAGTGAGCGGCTGGTAACTTGCCTCCCATGAAGGTGGCATTGACCGACTCAGGGCTCGGGCTCCTTTCCACCACCGGATGGCTTCGGCACCTCGCCCCGGACCTCGATCTGCTTCTCTTCCTGGACCCCGACGGCGCCCCCTGGGGACCGAGAACCGCCTCCTTCGTCACGGACCGTCTGTTCAGTTCCGCTCGATCGGCCGTCCAGCGAGGTGCGGAGGCCATCGTGGTCCCCTGCAACACCGCCACCGCGCAGATGCGGCCGGGCGGACCCCCCGGAATTGCCGGTCGGTGGTGCTGGGATGCACGCACTACCCCCTGGTGGCACCGGACATTCTGCAGAGTCTGCCCACCGGAACAACCCTGTACGACAGTGCGGAGGCAGTCGCCCGCCAGACACTGCGGCGACTGGACAGAACCGGGCAGCCGCCCAGCACCACGGGCTCCGTCGACGTGGTACTCAGCGGTCGCCACGGGAACCTCCCCGCAAGCGCCCACGCCTACCCGGTGGGCCGCGCCCTTGCCGCTGCGGCGCGGGTGCCCCGTGACATCCTCATCTCCGCAGCAACTCACGCCCCGGTGAACGCTCCTGCGCTCTGAGAGGGGTCCGGCGACGGGTACGCGCGCACCAACCGGCGGGCGGAGATCTGGCCCGCCGGTGCGTCTCGCGGATGTGTCTGTGGGTCAGACGGTGCGAAGTGCGGGATCGCTGGTGCCGGGCTCGCCCGTTTCGACGTGCCCGGCGAGTCTGCGCAGATAGGTGCTGTCGCTGTCGGAGCGGATGTGCAGGTCGTACCAGCGGTTGCTGTTGCCGAGGTCGACCCAGCGCGTCTGCCGGCCGCCCGCCTCGACGACGATCTTGCTGGTCCTCCCGCCGTAGGCGTTGGTGACGGTGAGGTGGCAGGAGGTTTTGGCGGGGTTGGTGATGTTGAGTTTGACGCGGCCGGTCTTTTCGTCGTGATGGCCGGTGACTTCCGGGCTCGGAGTCGCCGCATGGCCTCGGCAGGCACGCAGATAGCCGTTGGGGCCGTGCACAGTCAGGTCGTAAGTCCCGCCGGAGGGGCCAGTGCTCCAGGTATCGGAGATCTTCTTGCCGGCTTCAGCGGTGTAGGTCCAGGGCCCGTCGTCACGGTTGGCGGAGGTGACGAGGAAACAGGCTCCAGCTTCATCACCCGGGGTGAAGGTGAGCTTGATGTTACCGACGGAGGGTTTGACGGACGCGGAGACGAGGGGTGCGTAGGGAAGGGGCCGGGTGGGCTTGGCGCCCTTTTCCTGCTTGGGCAGGGCCGGGGACGCCGGCGGTGAGTGGGTGTAGCTGCTGTGCCGCTCCTGGTCCGCCGGCCGGTAGGCGTCGGTGCTCGGCAGCGGGGCGTGCTTGGTGTGTTTGAGGCTGAAGTCGAAGGCCGATGTGAGGTCTCCGCAGATGGCGCGGCGCCAGGGAGAGATATGTGGCTCGTGGACGCCGAAGCGGCGTTCCATGAACTGGATGATGGAGGTGTGGTCGAAGACCTCGGAGCACACGTAGCCGCCGGTCGACCACGGGGAGACGACGAGGGTGGGGACCCGCATGCCGAGCCCGTAGGGGCCGGCGCTGTAACTGCTGTCACCGGGGAAGAGGTCGAGCTTGGTGTCGACGGTGGAGGCCCCCCAGGAGGGGTCAGCCGGCGGGTAGGGCGGCGGCACGTGATCGAAGTAGCCGTCGTTCTCGTCGTAGGTGATGAACAGCGCGGTCCTGCTCCACACCTCGGGGTTGGATGTCAGCGCATCCAGAACCTGCGAGATATACCAAGCGCCGTAATTCGCAGGCCAGTTGGGGTGCTCGCAGAACGCCTCCGGGGCAGCGACCCAGGAAATCTCCGGCAAGGCTCCGGCCTTGACGTCCGCCCGGAGGTCATCGAGGAGATGGCCGCTCTTCTTGATGTTCGTTCCCTTGCATGCCCTTTCGTAAAGGGCATCACCGGGCTTGGCGTTGCGGAACTTGTTGAAGAACATCAGCGAGTTGTCGGCATAGTTTCCGCGGTAGGCGTCCTCCAGTGCGCCCCACAGTCCGTCCTCGGTCAGTCCGTCGCCGGTGTCCTGGTAGATCTTCCACGAAACCCCCGCCTTCTCCAGGCGTTCGGGATAGGTGGTCCAGTCGTAGCCGGCTTCCTCGTTGCCGAGGACCGGTCCGCCTCCCTTGCCGTCGTTTCCGACGTGGCCGCTGTAGAGGTAGTAGCGGTTGGGGTCGGTGGCCCCCATGAAGGAGCTGTGGTAGGAGTCGCAGACGGTGAAGGCGTCGGCCAGGGCGTAGTGGAAAGGTATGTCTTCCCTGTTCAGGTGGGCCATGGTGCCGGTCGTCTTGGCGGAGATCCAGTCGTCGTACTTGCCTTTGTTCCACGCCTGATGGCCGGTGCCCCAGTTGTGGTCGAGTCCGGCGATGAATTGCATTCCCAGATCATCGGCGACCGGATGATAGGGCAGGACTTCCTCACCGCTGCCGGATTGGTGCCAAACCGATTTTCCGCTGTCCAGCGTCAGCGGCCGGGGGTCGCCGAACCCCCTCACACCCTTGAGGGTGCCGAAGTAGTGGTCGAAGGAGCGGTTTTCCTGCATGAGGACAACGATGTGCTCGACGTCCTTGATCGACCCGGCCCGGCCGGAGGCGGGGATGCCGACGGCGCGCATGATGCTGGAGGACAGCGCTGCGACGCCCGCGGTGCCGCCCGCTACCTGGAGGAAGCGTCGGCGGTTGAACTCAGACATGGAGCTGTACCTCTGAAAACGTGGAGGGTAGCGAATCGGTCACCGTAATCCGGCTCACCCTTGAGACGTCAAATGGTGCGAAGGAAAGGTGAAGGACCGGGGCCGTTTCATCGTCAGAAGCAACGTGGCGCGCCTTCGGATCCTCGCCTCGCCGGAAGGTGTGGGGCGCTTGTGGGTTCTCTGCTTCGCCGCCAGATGGCAGCGCCGTGACTGCGGTGCTTCTGAACGCCTCAGGTCGTGTCGCTGCACCATCGCCGGGACGCCGTCGACGGCGCGCAGGAGGTCGCGGGTTTCGTCGGTGAGGCTCTCCGGCCGCGGGCGGCGTGGCCCGCGTGCGTGGCGGCCGGCGTCGGCGAGCCGGTCGAGGTGCTCGCGTTCGTGGTGATCGAGCAGGAGAGCGCGGGCGATCGCGTCGCGTACCTCGGCCGATGCCCCTCGGGACTGGCCCTGTTCCAGCCGGGCGTAGTACGAGACGCTGACGCCCGCCAACTGCGCCAGTTCCTCGCGCCGGAGGCCGGCCACTCGTCTGCGGGGCCCCAGGTCACGCAGGCCGACGTCCTCGACCCCACCCCATCCCCCGCCTGGCTGGCTGGCTGGCTGGCAGCCCAAGTACACGGCGCCTGGGTCGCGTTCGCCCGCACCGGGGGCCCGGGTCGGGCCCCCTACGACCCGCAGTGACCCACCGTGGAAATCCTGGGCGAAGAGATAACCGGCTGACCGGCCCGCCTCAGCTCGGTGGCCGATGGGCCACCCGGTGGCCCCCGTCGTGAGATGTGGCCACGGAATCCGAGACCCCACAGCGCTGCTGGCGTTCTGCCGCCGGAGCGGGGGGTGCCTCTATGTTCTTCGTCAACCGTGCGGAGGGCTTCGGTCCGGGTTCGATGTTCTCGGTAGGGCATGTGAGATTGTCTGGCTGTGTCGGAGTCGATGATCGGGCTGCAGGCGGCCTTGGATGGGGCGTTGTCCCCTTGTTCGTCGCTGCGTGTTCGTGCAGGGCGTGACCTTGCGCCCTTCGCTGCCGCCCCTGAGGCTGCGGAAGTGTTGTTGGGTCTCCTGCTGGACGTCGCGGACACGGCAGTGACTCGACGGACGGCAGAGGCCCTGGCCCGGGTGGGGACGGTGGCTGCGGTGCGACTTATCGCTCTGGCACTCGCCGAAGCCGACGACGGTCATGCGGATTGGATGCAGACCGGGGTGCAGGACGTGCTCTGGATGCAGACCGGGGTGCCTGACGTCGCGGCAGTCTGCGTGCAGCTCGCTCGGGACGGGGAGACGGCTGTCCGTCAAGGTGCCGCGGAAATCTTGGCGTGGGCGGGCGACGCAACACGCTGACGTCGGCTCCGGCGGCTGCTGGATTGTTGTGCTGGCGGGTCGAGGTGCTGGTGGGCTGGTCATGCGACGGCTGCTTCGGGGGCTCGTGATTCGTAGAAGGTGCCGTCGCGGAGCATGGCGAACAGGACGCTGATGCGCTGGCGGGCGAGGCGCAGGAGTGCTTGGGTGTGGGTTTTGCCGCGGGCGCGGTGCTTGTCGTAGTAGGTCCGGGAGGCTGGATCGGCGTTCATGCAGGCGAAGGCGGAGAGGAACATGGCGCGTTTGAGCTGTCGGTTTCCTCCTCGGGGTGCGTGTTCGCCGTGGATTGAGGTGCCTGAGGACTTGGTGGTGGGGGCGAGGCCGGCGTAGGAGGCGAGGTGGGCGGCGCTGGGGGAGGTTGGTGCCGTCGCCGACGGTGACGAGCAGCACGGCGGCGGTCCTGACGCCGACGCCCGGCATCGAGGTCAGGACCTGGGAAAGAGGGTGGGTGTAGCTCCTTTCAAGGGACAGGCTGAGCTGGGCATTCGCCTGACCGGCCGGGCTGAGCACCGCATAGATCGTTTCGAAACCGGCAGGTCACGCTCGGGGCTGGGCCAAGACTGACTGCCTGGAAGCCAAGGATCGCGGCGATGCCCTCCTGGGGACCTGGTTCGATCACCCGGTCACGCGCCAAGCCGCAGTTCACGCAGGTAGGGCCGCCCCATGAAGGAGCTGCACCCAACAGGGTTCGCGTTCACGGCGCGCGGGGTTCGGCGGCACCTCCACCGTCCTTACGCCGTGTCCTTGAAGTAATGGCCGTCCTCGATGTCTGCGATCAGCTCGGGGTGCGCGGGAACCCAGCCGAAGCGTTCTCGGGTCAGCGCGCTGGACGTCGGGTTGTCGAGCGACACCAGTGGGGCGAGAAGGCCGAAGTGGCCGCTCGCTTCCTCGGCCGTCAGACTCACTGCCGGAAGCTTCAGCTGACGGCCGATGGACTCGGCGATGTCCCGGAACCGCACACCCTCCTCCGCGACCGCGTGCACCGGAGTGCCGGGCGGGGCGGATTCCACGGCCAGCCGGAACAGGACCGCGGCATCCCGCCGGTGCACCGACGACCAGCGGTTCGCCCCCTCGCCGATGAAGGCCGAGACACCCTTCGCGCGAGCGATACCGATCAGCATCGAGACGAACCCGCGCGCGTCCCCCCGACCGTGCACGGTCGGCGCCAGCCGTACCGACGACGAGCGCACCCCGCGCCCGCCCAGGGCCAGAACGTACGTCTCAACCGGGAGCCGCAGGCCGGTGAGGGCATTGGGAACAGCCGGGGTCTCCTCGGTCAGCACCTGTCCCGGCGTGCGGCCGATGACCCCCGAGGTGGCCACGAAGGGCTTGCCGGTCTGCTCCAACTCCGAACCGATCGCCTCCACAGCATTCAGCTCGACCCGCGCACGAGCGGCAGAGTCGGTGGTCTCGGAGATGTGCTGGTTGGCGGCGAAGACCACACCGTCCGCCTCCGCCGCGCCGGCGCGCAAGCTGTCCAGGTCACCGAGGTCACCACGGTGCACCGCAATGCCTGCCCTGGCCAGAGTCGCGGCTGAGGCATCGGAACGGGCGAGACCCACGACCTCGTGGCCAACTTGCAGCAACTCACTCACGATGGCCGATCCGACGTACCCGGTTGCCCCTGCGACGAAAATACGCACGATGAGAATCCCCCGATGATTTCAAGTGGCCCGCCGCACGGCGCCGGGTTCGTACCTCGACGGTAGAAGCGGCAGGAACACGGCGTCCAAGACCTGTTCCGCACCACGCGATACGGATCAGGTATCACGATTACGATGCAGGAGTGCCCACAGCCCACGTACCCCCGGTCGACTTCGACCTTCGCCTGGTGCGGTACTTCACAGTCGTGGCCGAGCACGGCAACTTCCGCCGCGCAGCGGCCGAACTGCGGCTTGCACAACCGTCGTTGAGCCGCCAGATCCAGAGCCTCGAAAAGCGGTTGGGCGTCCGCCTGCTCGACCGCACCACCAGGGGCTGCCGCCTCACCGCGGCCGGACAGGAGTTCCTGCCCCAGGCGGAAGCACTCCTGCGCTCCGCGGAACTGGCAGCGACGACGACCCGCGCCGCAGCGGCATCCGGCGCCGTCACCATCGGGTACGTGGGCGGACTCATCATCACCCCCGCAGTACGCGAACTGCGCAGCCGCCACCCTCACGCCCAGGTCACCACGCTGCACCTGGACTGGAGCGATGTCCACACGGCCCTGCTCGACCACCGCGTGGACGCGGTCATCGCCCGAGAGCCGTTCCCGACCGACCGGCTGCGGGTGACGCCCCTGTACCAGGAGCCCCGGGTGCTCCTGATGCCGACAACGCACCGCCTCGCGGGCAGGGAGTCGGTCACCCTCGACGACTTCGCAGACGAACCCCTCATCCGCTACCCGGACCCCGCCTACGACGCCTTCTGGCGCCTCGACCCCCGACCGGACGGACGCCCGGCACCCGACGGCCCGCTGGTGGAGGCGCACGCGGACAAACTCGAATCCATCGCCGGCGGCCAGGCCATCGCCCTGGCACCGGCCGCCGACGGGAACAGCACGCCCAGGCACGATCTGACGACCGTTCCCGTCCAAGGAATCGAACCGTGCGACGTGGTGATCGCCACCCGCACCCGCGAGCACAACCGCCTGGTGTCGGCCTTCCTCGAAACAGCCCGATCGCATCTCACCGGTCGCGACATACCCCGAAGGGCGTAGCTCCTTCATGGGACGGGCCCACCTGCGTGAACTGCGGCTCGGCGCGTGACCGGGTGATCGAACCAGGTCCCCAGGAGGGCATCGCCGCGATCCTTGGCTTCCAGGCAGTCGATCTTGGCCCAGCCCCGAGCGTGACCTGGCGTTTTCGAAACGATCTATGCGGTGCTCAGCCCGGCCGGTCAGGCGAATGCCCAGCTCAGCCTGTCCCTTGAAAGGAGCTGGATGCGGATCCTCTGGGGGGACTGTTGAGCTGGGGTTACGCTGATTCGGGTGTGGGCGGGGTGCTGGCGTCTCTACCGTTCGGGTAGAGGAGGCGGTGCTGGATGGGGTCGTTGTTCGGGGAAATCGAGGAACGCCGAGCCGCTGTTCGGGCCCGAGTGGAGGAGATCGAGGGTGAGATCGCCGCGTTGACGGCCCGGCTGGAGGCTGAGCGGAGCCGGCTGGAGCGGTTGACCGTGACGCGGGAGACGTTGGAGGAACTCGCGGCCGAGGGGGTGAGTGTCGATGCGGTCGCGCCGGAGGTGCGGGAGCCTGTGAACGAGGGCCAGGTCGTGGGCGTGCAGACGGTGGTGGCCTGGCGGGAGGGGATGAAGAGTGCGGATCTTCCGCCGGTCTACCGGGACATCGTGGACGTGATCGATGATGCGCCGGGCCCGGTCCAGGCCAAGCAGATCGTTCCGCGAATCGGCCTGCCGGTGCAGTACCTCAGCTACCACCACACCCGAGAACACCAGCGCACCTACCCCGACCAGTACAACTACCAACTCGGAGCCTGATCAACGACCTTCCCCGGAAAGGATCCGCACCCAAAGAGGGTGAGCCTCCAGCAGGGCGTTGATCTGGGCTTCCAGGGCCCGGCGCTGTTCATGGACGGCCGCGAGGGAGCGAGCAAGGGAGGGGACGACGGTGTCGAGGGTGCCGGTCCCGGGCACGACGACGGTCTGCTCGTCCAGGGCGTCGAAGACGTCGTCGATCAGCCGGGTGGCCTTGCGTGGGGCCTTGGGGCGGATGAGCTCGACGAGGCGTCGGCGGCCGGCTTTCCGCAGAGCTGCGGGGGAGCCGTGGCGTTCCAGCAGCCAGGTGACGGCCTGATGGTCGAGGCGTGGCCCGAGTACGCGTTCCAGGCTGGGGTGGAACTGGGTGAGCAGGCCGCGTATCCGGTTGGAGGTGCGGGTGGCCTCAGCCGCGAGGTCCTGGTCGAAGCCGGTCAGCACGGTCAGTTCGGCGGTGATCTCGTCGGTCAGTTCCAGGGTGCGCAGGGTGTGCGGCATGGTGCGGGCCGCGTCTGCGATCACTGCGGCGTCCTTCGCGTCGGTCTTGGCCTCGCCCGGGTAGAGGTCGGCGATGCGACGCATGGCCAGGCCGGGCAGGTAGGCGACCTTGCAGCCCGCGTCGCGGGCGACGGTCAGGGGGAGGGCGCCGATGGAGGCCGGCTGGTCCACGATCACCAGCACGGTCCCGAACTTCGCGGCCAGCTTCTCGAAAACGGCCCGGAGCTTGGGCTCGCTGTTCGGGAGCGGCTTGACCTTTTTCCCGGCCCGCGTGAGCCCGTGACCGTGATGAGCACTCTTGCCGACGTCCAGGCCGAGGAAAACGCCCACGTCTTCGGTATCGAACATCGCGCCCCTCCAGGCGAGTTGAACGTGCTGGCCTCGGCAGTGGTGTCGTACGCGCGCATCCACGTTATGCAGACCTGCCGCCCAAGGGCTGCCCGGCATTGCGCCGGACCGGACGGTGGCCGGACCTCTCATCAGCGTCTCCGACGGCACCTCCCGGGCCCGGCGACACCACCCCCCAGGTCATCCGCTCGACAGGGGGCAACAGTCATACCGGACCCGGAGGCCAGCGGCCCCATTGCAGGACCGCGAAAAAGATAACGGGGTGGGCGCACCCCAGTGAGCCTGGCCTCGTGGTGTTCGACCGCATGAAGAACTGAAGGATCCTCCGCGGCCGTTCACGGCGAAGCCAGTGCGAAGGGTCTCGGATCTGCCGGACGGGCGGCATACTCTTGCCCGTCCGCACTATCTAGGAGAGTCATGACAAGCAGGTTCACCGAGTTGGCCGTTGACTGCCATGATCCGGAGCGGCTGGCGGCCTTCTGGTGCGCGGTCCTGGACTTCAAGGTGATCGACCGGAGTGAGGACAAGGTCGAGATCGGCTCCTGGGTGCCGACTGCCGAGGATGTCAGAGCCCGCCAGATGCCACCCACCGTGCTCTTCATCCAGGTGCCCGAAGGCAAGACCGTCAAGAACCGGCTTCACCTCGACATCAGCCCGATCGACGGCAGCACCGACGACGAGGTGACCAGGCTGCTCGGCCTCGGCGCCACCACGGCAGACGTAGGCCAGGGCCCGGACCGGAACTGGGTGGTCATGGCTGACCCCGAGGGCAACGAGTTCGACGTCCTGCGCACCCTGGCACCGCACAACTGAGAGCGGCTGCCACCACCCGGCCGGCCACGCACCGCGGTTGCCCGGTCAGTCGTGAACCTGCCCGGCTCCATGGGCACGTGAGCACCTGGGGCGGCGGCCCCTTGGGCATCGCAGCAGGGCAGCGTCGGGGTCCGGTCATCCCGCGGAGGCCCCGGGTCTCCGTCCCCATACCGTCAGCATGCCGGCCGACAGCGCGGCGCACTCGTCGGACTCCAGGTACCTGACCGCCGCGTCGATGGCCGCATCGTCGACCGAGCCGGTTGCGAGCATCGCCGCTCTGCTGCGCTCCCATGTGTCCGCCCAGAAACGGCTGATGGCACTGCCCGGCTGCAGCGGCGGCACATGGATCTCGGCGGCTACGGGCTTGAGCCCCACACCGCGCAGCAACTGCGGATACGACGGCACCCAGGAGACATCAGTGCCGATAGTGGCCCGCAGCCCTTGCCACATCGCCCGCATGACCGCGGTGTACGGCGTGCTGGGCGTCCGGTCGCTCGTCAGGTCCACCGCGTCACTGAGCACCAGCACACCGCCAGGAGCGACGAGTTCGGCCAACACGCTGATCAATCGCTCGCGTTCGGGCAGGTGCATCAGCACAAAGCGTGCGTGGACGAGCTGGAACCGGCCGGTGACGAAGTCCGGGGCAGTGATATCGGCCTCCACCACCTCGAGCCCGGACAAGGACCGCTCACTGAGAAACCGTACGTCGCGGTCCACGGCGAGCACGCTCGCCACCCCTGCCTCGTCCAGCAGCCGGCTGGAGACGGTGCCTGTGCCGGCGCCGATGTCGAGGCAGCGCCACCCGGGTCCCGCCCCGACTGCCCGCAGCCGCGCCATGGTGATGTCGTCGTAGGCGAGGGCTCCGAAGTCGATGCGTTCGCCCTCCCCCGCCTGTTCGGGACGGAAGAATGCTTCGCCGTAGCGGCCGGCTCCCGGCTCGTCCCCACGCGGAGCCGGGCTCACTCCGCCCCCGGGGCGAGCCCGTCGTCCTGGATGAGTCCCCGCGCCCGCGCTGTGAGGGACTGGAACAACCGGTCTCCGGACGGTTTCATGACCGGGCCTCTCCTTACGGTGGGCGGTGCCCGGCGGCCCGGTCCCGAGGCCGCCGCCCCACCGATCCTCCACCGGCGGCCGCCCTCGCGGCCGAGGCGCGCCGCGCCTGGGCCAATCAGCTCTGCGGGCGCGGCACACGAAGCAGCTCCACGGACCGGCCTCCCGGCGCCGGGACCGTCACGATCGCCCCCCAGCCGGGTGTTCCGCCGAGGCTGGCGCCGCCGGTGGCGTTGTGCCGGCACAGGGCCTCGGTGCCGGGGAGGTCCGGCCGGGCTCGCGGTCCCTCCGCCGTTACGATGGGGGCCGTTTGCCCGCAGGGAGTTGAAGATGCCGAGCCGTCACCCGGAGGGGACCGCCTCCAGCACGCCGTGGAACCAGACGTTCAGCCACTCGATGTGGCGGGCGAACAACGCTGTGCACCGTGCCCTGAACGAGCGGCTGCGCCCTCTCGACGTCACGATGACGCAGCTCGGGATCGTGATGACGCTCGACCAGCACGGGCCGCTGTCCGGGGCGGATCTGGCCCGGGGACAGAACATCACCCCGCAGAGCGTGACTACGGCGCTCGCGCATCTGGAGCGGATCGGGTGGATCGAGCGGCGTCCGCACGCCGTGCACAAACGGGTCCTGCTGGTCGAGCCGACAGAGGCAGGGCTACAGGGCATGGCCGAGGGCCGGGGACTTGTGGAAGCCGTCGTGGAACGGCTCTCCGACGTGGTCGGCGGGCCCGAGGAGCTGGCCCGCCTGACGCTCGGCATGCGCCGTATCGCCATCGCGCTCGACGGCCCCGACTCCCCCGTGGCCCGCATGTGGCCCGATCCCCCGACGGCCGGCTGACGGCGTTCCCTCCCGCCCTCGCCCGCGCCTCTGGTCGCAGCCATTTGAGACTTTGGCAGGCGCCTGATAACTTGGCGGCCGCGTTCGATCAGGAGGGCCGTCTCACCATGTCCGCGATACCCACCCACCACCACCGCGCTGTCGCGCGCCCGGCCCTGACCACCGTGCTGGCGTGCCTCGGAATGTTCGCCGCCTACGTGCCCATCGGCAGCGTCTCGGTGTCCTTGTCGCGCATTCAGCAGGGACTCGGTGCCTCCACGTCCGACCTGCAATGGGTCTCCGACGCCTTCATCCTGCCGATGGCTGCGCTGATCCTCACCTTCGGCCTGATCGGCGACCTCTACGGCCGCAAGAAGGCCTATCTCGCGGGCATGCTCCTGTTCGCTGCCGGCTCCGTGACCTCCCTGACCGCGCACGGCGTCGAACAGGTCTGGGCCGGCCAGGCCATCGCCGGCGCGGGAGCCGCTGCTCTCGCCTCCTCCACGCTCGCCCTGATCAGCCACGCCTACCCGGACTTCCGGGCCCGCGCCAAAGCCATCGCGGCATGGGCCGCGTCCCTGAGCATCGGCATGGCCCTCGGTCCGGTGATCAGCGGCGTCATCCTGGAGCACGCGAGCTGGCGCTGGATCTTCCTGCCTGCCGCCGTCATCACCGCCGTCACCGGACTGGTGGCAGTGCGGATGCTGGAGGACTCGCGTTCCGCCCACGGCCGTGCCATCGACGTCCCCGGCCAGATCGCCGCAGTCGTCTTCATCATCGGCCTGATCTACGGGGTGATCGAGGGGGGCGGGGCCGACGGCTGGGGCGAGACCAAGGTCATCGTCGCGTTCGCCGCAGCCGCGCTCGGCCTGGTCGCCTTCGTCGTCGCCGAACTGCGCTCCGCCTCGCCGATGCTCTCCCTGAAGCTGTTCGCGGTGCGTCCCTTCACCGGCGCCGGCGTCGTCAACGCGGTCGTCATGTTCGGGATGATCGGGTCCGTCTTCGTCCTCAGCCTCTTCTTCGGCAGCGTCCAGCAGCTCTCCGTCCTGGACATCGCCTGGCGGATGCTGGTCTTCAACGGCGTCTCCGTCGTCGCGGGCCCGCTCGTGGGGCGCCTGATGGGGAAGGTCGCGCCCGGTGTGCTGCTCTGCGCCGGCCTGCTCGGCGTCGGGGGCGCCATGCTGTGGCTGACCGGTGTGGAGACCGGATCCGGGTTCGGCGCGATGGCTGGTCCGCTCGCCCTGTTCGGCCTCGGCATGGGCTTCGTGATGACGCCGATCAGTGCCGTCGCTGTCGGCAGTGTCCCGCACCACCTCGCGGGCATGGCCGGAGCGGGCAACAACACCCTGCGCCAGCTCGGCGGTGCCCTCGGGCCCGCGGTCCTCGGTGCCGTACTCACCAGCCGGCTCACGGCGGCCCTGCCCGGCCACCTCGCGGACTCCGGGCTCCCCGTCGCCGACCAGCGGCGGGTGGGCGAGGCCCTCGCGCAGGGCGGTGTGGGCGCCGCGGGTCACCTCGGGCTCTCGCCCGAATCGACCGGCCCCGCGCTCGGCGCTGTCGGCGCGAGTTTCACCGACGCCGTCCACGTCTGCATGACCGTCGGCGCCGTCGGCATTCTGGTGGCGCTGATCGCCACGGCCACCCTGATCGGCTTCCGCCGCCCGCAGCCTGCCGCTCCGGCCCAAGCCCCCGCCCGGGAAGAAGCCCACTCCCCCGCCGAGGACCAGGGCCCGCCGGCGGAACAGTCCTGGGAAGCGCCCGTCGCCGGCTCCGCCCTCCGCGGACACATCCGCAGTTCCACCGGGACATCACGGCCCACGGTCACCCTGATCTCCATGGCGGGACGTCAGCTGGGCCGGACCGTGGCCCGTTCCGACGGCGGCTACGAGATCGCCGCGCCCGGCGCCGGCACCTACGTACTGATCGCCGCCGCCGACGGGCACCGCCCGCAGGCAGCCACCGTCGTCGTCGGCGACGAGCCGCTCACGTACGACATCCTGCTGTCCGGTGCGCGAGGCCTGAGCGGGGCCGTCAGGGGCGCCGACGGGCTGCCGGTCACCGCCATGGTGATCGTGACCGATGTGCGCGGCGAGGTACTCGGCACCGACCGGACCGGACCGGACGGGGAGTTCTCCTTCGGGGACCTGCCCGCCGGGGAGTTCACCGTCGCCGTGAACGCGGCGGGGCACCGGCCGGCCGCCGCGCCCGTCACGGTCGGCGAAGGCACCCCCGGCCGCGTGGAGATCAACCTCGCCGCGGGGGCCCGGCTCCGGGGGGCGGTACGTTCCGGTGCCGGCCTGCAGCCGCTGCCGGACGCCCGCGTCACGCTCGTCGACGCGACGGGCACCGTCGCAGCGACGGCCACAACCGACTCGGACGGCGCGTACGCCTTCGCCGACCTGGACGCTGGCGAGTACTCCGTCATCGCCAGCGGCTATCCGCCGGTCGCCACTCCGCTGCGCGTGACCGGTGCCCGGACCGACGCCCTCGACATCGAGCTGTCCCACCCGGCGTCCTGAGGACGTGACGCCGGGGCACACTGGGCCCTGGCGGCACGGCTGTTGCCCGCGAGGCGGGCCGCCGGCACGTGTCACCGCGGCGGCCGCGGTGAACTCACTTACCGCGGCCGGGACTTCGCCTCGCACGGCAGACCCGCAGATCCGCAGACCGACAGTGCCGGGCAGGTCGAGGGCGAGGCCGGTGCCCAGCCGCCCGAAGTGCTCCCGGTGTCCACCGGAGTCCGCGTGGCGAGACGCCCATTGACCAGGCAGTCGATTCATCGCTACGTTCTGCGCCATGTTGCGTACAGCTCTGCTCACCACGCGCGGTCACATCGACCTGCTGCGGGTGGCCTCCGCCGCGTGTTGTCGCGGCTGCTGACGCCCTTCCCGCCTCTGCGCGAAGCTACGTAGCTCCGTAGCTCCTACTGCCCAGCCGGCAGAGCGCCGCTTCTCCACCAGCAGCACAGGCGTGCATCCCGTCTGTCCGAATCCTTTTCCGGCCCGGCCCTCTGCCGAAGGCCGGTCAATGAGCTGCGCCTCCCCCTTTCGAGGAGACATCCATGACCGTCGACCACGCGCCGCCCGACATATCGGCTAAATCACCATCTGCTCTGCCTTTCGAATTGGAGACCGTCACTCCCGTCAGCAGCCGCAGAGGCGGACTGCGTTCCGTTCCGCGATGGGTGCGCCGCACCGTCGGCCCCCTGCTGCTGCTCGTCCTGTGGCAGGTGCTCAGCGCCACCGGTGTCCTGCATCCCGACATCCTGGCCTCGCCGGGGACCATCGCCCGCGCGGGACGGGATCTCATCGACGACGGCACACTGCCCGCCGCGATGGGCATCTCGCTGCAGCGGGTCGCTCTGGGGCTGCTGCTCGGCGGGGTGGTGGGCACCGGACTCGCGCTGGTCTCCGGGCTCTCCCGGCTCGGTGAGGACCTGGTCGACGCGAGCGTGCAGATGCTGCGCACCGTGCCGTGGGTCGGCCTGATTCCCCTTTTCATCATCTGGCTGGGAATCGGTGAGGCACCCAAGGTGGCGCTCATCGCGCTCGGTGTCGCCTTCCACCTGTATCTCAATGTGTACGCCGGTATCCGGGGCGTCGACGAACAACTCATCGAGGCCGGTGAGTCGCTGGGGCTCGGCCGGTGGGGGCTGATCCGCCATGTGATCCTGCCGGGCGCGCTCCCCGGTGCGATGACCGGGCTGCGCTACTCCCTGGCCACCGCCTGGCTGGCCCTGGTCTTCGGGGAGTCCATCAACGCCGACGCCGGCATCGGCTTCCTGATGAATCAGGCCCGCGAGTTCTTCCGTACCGACGTGATCGTCGTCTGCCTCGTCGTCTACGCCTTCCTCGGCCTGGCAGCCGATGTCATCGTCCGCACTCTGGAAAGGCTGCTGCTGCAATGGCGACCGACGTTCAAGGGCCAGTGACCTCGACGGCGGTACGGGTCGAGGGGCTGACCCGTACCTTCGACGGCCGTCCGGTCATCGACCATCTCGATCTCACCCTGCGACCTGGGGAGTTCACCGCTCTCCTCGGACGCAGCGGATGCGGCAAGTCGACCCTGTTGCGCGTACTGGCCGGGCTCGACCGTGAGATCGAGGGGACCGTCCTCGTTCCGAAGAAGCGGGCAGTGGCCTTCCAGGCGCCGCGGCTCATGCCGTGGAAGCGGGTCTGGCGCAATGTGCTGCTCGGCCTGGAAGGCCATCCCGAACGGGCCGTCGCGGAGAGCGCGTTGGAGGAGGTGGGACTGACACACCGCTCGGGTGCCTGGCCCAAGACGCTGTCCGGCGGCGAGGCCCAGCGTGCTTCTCTCGCCCGAGCACTGGTACGCGAGCCGGATCTCCTGCTGCTCGACGAACCGTTCGGCGCTCTCGACGCGCTGACCCGGATCAAGGCCCAGCAGCTGGTGGCGGAGTTGTGGCAGCGACGCGGCTGCGCCGTGCTGCTGGTCACGCACGACGTGGACGAGGCGCTGCTCCTCGCCGACCGTGCCCTGGTCATGCGGGACGGAGTCATCGCGTACGAGACTCCCGTCGCCCTGGACCGCCCCCGTTCCGCGGGAGATCCCCGGTTCGCCGAGCTGCGTTCCCGTCTGCTCACGGAGCTGGGCGTCGACGAGCCCGCCCCCACCCTCTGAACGACCCCGGCGCCTCGGACCGCCGGGCCCGCACCCATCCGGAAGAGAGACATACGTCCATGCGACGCCCATACCTGCCCGCGCTCCTCCTCCCCCTGTCCCTCCTGCTGGCCGCCTGCGGCGGTGCGTCCTCCGCGAATACCGGGGGCGCACCGGGCGACGGTACCGACGGGTCGGGCAGCGTCACGCTCAACGTCGGGGATCAGAAGGGCGGCAGCGAGGCCGTTCTGCGGGCTGCCGGAGAGCTCGACCACCTCAAGTACAAGATCAAGTGGTCGACCTTCACGTCCGGTCCCCCGCTGCTGGAAGCCGTGAACGCCAAAGCGGTCGACATCGGTGGTGTGGGGAACACCCCGCCGGTCTTCGCCGCGGGTTCGAACTCGAAGATCGCCATCGTGGCTGCCTCCCACGGCTCGTCGCGGGGTGAGGCGATCCTCGTCCCCAAGAACTCATCGCTGAAGTCCGTCGCCGCGCTCAAGGGCAAGTCGATCGCCGTGGCGCAGGGCAGTTCGGCCCACTTCGAGCTGCTCGCCTCGCTCAAGCGGGCGGGGCTGAAGATCAGTGACGTGAAGGTGAAGTATCTGCAGCCGGCCGACGCGCTCGCCGCGTTCAGCCGCGGCAAGGTCGACGCCTGGGCGGTCTGGGACCCGTACACCTCGCAGGTGCTCAAGACCGCGCAGGGCCGCGTCCTGACCACCGGTCAGAATGTCGTCAACGGCCTTTCCTTCCAGGTGGCCTCGCCCTCGGCGCTCAAGGACAAGCAGAAGTCCGCGGCGGTCTCCGACTACCTCACCCGTCTCAACCGGGCACAGTCCTGGGTCTTCAAGCACCCCGAGGCCTGGGCCAAGGTATGGGCGAAGGAGACCGGTCTGCCGTACGACGTGGCACTCGCCGCGGTGAAGCGCACCAACGGGACGCGGGTGCCCGTTGCCGTGGACGACGCGGCGGTCGCCTCCGAGCAGAAGATCGCCGACACCTTCTCCGCGCTGAAGCTGATCCCCCGCCGCTTCTCGTTCAAGGACTACGTCGACCGGCGCTTCAACGGCACCCTTCCGCCCTCCACCACAGCACCTCTCTCCTACGCAAAGGGTTCATCCTCATGAGCGTCCACCTGAACTGGTTCCTCCCCACCGGCGGCGACGGCCGCACCCTGGTCGACCGGCACGCCTACACCGACGGCGGCATCAAACGTGACCGCATCACCCCGGTCAGCGGCGTGCGCGCGCCCGACATCGAGTACCTCGCACAGATAGCCAAGGCCGCCGAACAGCTTGGGTTCGAGGCCGTGCTCACGCCGACCGGAACCTGGTGCGAGGACGCCTGGCTGACGACCGTGGCACTCGCGCAGCACACCGAGCGGCTGAAGTTCCTGGTGGCGTTCAGGCCCGGCGTCATCTCCCCGGTACTGGCGGCCCAGATGGCGGCGACGTACCAGCGCATCACCCGGGGGCGACTGCTGCTCAACGTGGTGACAGGGGGCGACTCCACCGAGCAGAAGCGCTTCGGTGACCATCTGGACCACGATCGCCGGTACGAGCGGACCGCCGAATTCCTCTCGGTCGTGCGCGGTGCGTGGAGCGGGAAGCCGTACGACTTCGACGGCAAGCACTACCAGGTCGAGGGCGGGCTGACCGCGCTGCCGCCGGACCCGCTGCCGGAGATCTTCTTCGGCGGTTCGTCCCCGGCGGCGGGCCCGGTGGCCGCCGAGCACGCGGATGTGTACCTCACCTGGGGCGAACCTCCCGCTCAGGTGAAGGAGAAGATCGACTGGATCCGTGGACTGGCCGAGGAACGCGGGCGCACCGTGCGGTTCGGTATCCGGTTGCACACCATCTCCCGGGACTCCGCGCGCGAGGCGTGGGCGACCGCGGACAGGCTGCTCGACGACCTCGGCCCCGAGACGGTCGCCGCTGCCCAGCAGGCGCTCGGCAAGAGCGAGTCGGTCGGTCAGCAGCGGATGCTCGCGTTGCACGGCGGCTCGCGCGACAAGCTGGAGATCTCGCCCAATCTCTGGGCGGGTGTCGGGCTCGTGCGCGGTGGTGCCGGTACCGCGCTGGTCGGCAGCCACGCCGATGTCGCGGACCGGATCGAGGAATACCACGCGCTCGGTATCGAGCACTTCGTGTTCTCCGGCTACCCGCATCTGGAAGAGGCGTACTGGTTCGGTGAGGGCGTACGGCCCGTACTGGCGTCCCGCGGTCTGCTCCCGGAGCTGGCGGCCACCGGCGCTCCGATCCAGTTCGCGGGTGGTCGCTGACCCGGACGTTTCGCACCCCGGGTCTGTCGGCGCGAGCTGTGGACGCCGGGGTGCGACGTGACCGTTCACGGCGTGTCATGGGCTCCTGGCGCGGTACGTGTGGCGGCGATGGTCAGGCCCTCCAGCGAGGCCGCGCCCAATGGGCTTCCGGCGAGCCGGGCCGCGTGGATGGCGGCTCCGATCACCGGTTCGAAGAGCGGCTGACGCAGCTCGTAGGCGGCGTCGTACGCGCGCAGCCCGGCAGCGAAGGCCTTCAGCACGGGGGCCGAGCTGAAGACCCCGCCGGAGTACGAGACCGGGACGGTCTCACCCGGTGTGAAACCGAGGCGGCGACGTGCGCTGTCGGCCAGCAGAGCCAGCTCGTACCCCGCATCCGACAGGATGGCGGCGGCATGGGAGTCGCCGAGTCCGGCCGCCTCGGTGATCAGCGGGCTGAGAGCCGCGATGTCGCTGCGCCGGCCCCGCCATCGGTTGAACACCGTGTCGATCAGGTCGAGGTCCGGCCCGGTCTTCAGACCGCGGCGCAGTACACCGGCGAGCGGGCCCTCCGGGAGCCGCCCGTCACTCATGCGGGAGAAGACGTTGAGTCCTCGGACAGCGATCCAGTAAGCGGACCCCTCGTCGCCGAACAGCTCGCCCCAGCCGCCGGTGCGGACGCCGAGCCCTTCGCGCTCGCCGTAGGTCATGGATCCCGTGCCGCTGATGACGTTGATGCCGTCCGCCGCGCCGAGGGAACCGGCCCAGCCGCAGACCATGTCGTTGTCGCAGGAGTACCGGTGGTGTCCCAGGGCGCTGTGGGGGGCGGCGTCCAGTGCTGCCACATCACCGGAGGACTCGCCGTAACCGGGCAGCCCGAAGAACGCGTGCCCGATGTCCGCGGGCTGGATTCCCGCATCGGCACACAGGGAGGTGATTCCCTCGGTCAGCACCCGTTCGACATGGCGCACTCCGTCGGTGGAGTCGCCCGAGAAGTAGTAGGCACCGGCGCCGAGCGCTCTGGCCACCAGTCTTCCGGACGTGTCGATCAGGCTGAAGGCGGTCTTGGTGCCTCCCCCGTCCACACCCAGGAACACAGTGTCTCCGATCGATGGTCGTCGCGGTATCAGTTCACGGCCAGAGTGTGGACGTACCCGGCTCAGTGCCCCAGTGTGGCCCTCAGTTCGGGCGGCAGCAGGTCCCCGTGGGCGCGCACCAGGTCGTCGCACAGATCCCAGATCCGCTCCACCGGGAGCGCGGCCGCCGTCGCCGGGTCCGTCATCGCCGCGTGGCGGATGTGCCGGGGCTCGCCGTCCGTGGCCGCTCGTACGACCAGGTCGTTGACGCTGGTGTAGGTACGGTTGAGGGCGGCACACTGCGGAGGCAGGGCGCCGACGCGGGTGGGCTGTACTCCCTGGGAGTCGACCAGGCACGGCACTTCGACGACGCTGTCGGCGGGCAGGTTCTCGATGAGGCCGCGGTTGGACACATTGCCGTAGACGGTACGCGGGGTGCCGGTGACCATGCTGTGGATGATCTGCGGCGCGTACTCCATGCTGGCGTCGACCGGCAGATCGGCGCCCGAGGCGAGGGCTTCGCGGGTCTGTTCGTAACTGGCGACGTTCTCCTCGATGATGTCCAGGTAGGCGCCGACCGGCAGACGAAGTCGCTCGATCTCACTGTCGTGGTGCAGATACCAGGGCACGTACTCGGAGGAGTGCTCGCTGGTCTCCGTGGGGTAGTGGCCGAGCCTGCGGTACATGTCCACGCGTACGCGCCGCAGCAGTCCGGGGTCCTTGGCGATGGCATCGTCGAGGAGCGGATAGAGGTCCCTGCCCGCTTGCTCGAAGCGCAGTACCCAGGCCTGGTGGTTTACTCCTGCGGCGAGATACGACACCTCGTCGAAGGGCACACCGACCAGTTCGGCGAGGTCGTGCATGGTCCAGTGCACCGAGTGGCACAGTCCTACGGTGCGCAGCGCGGGCGCGATCCGGTTCAGGTAGAGGACGTTCATCGCCATCGGGTTGGTGTAGTTCAGCAGCCAGGCGTCCGGGCAGAGTTCGGACATGTCGGCGGCCAGCGAGCGCAGTACGGGGAACGTGCGCAGCGCGCGGAAGATCCCGCCGATGCCCAGGGTGTCGCCGATGGTCTGGCGCACTCCGTATCCAGCGGGCACCGCGAAGTCGGTGCGGGTGGCCTCGTTCATGCCGACCTGGACCATGTTGATGACGAACGTGGCGCCTTCGAGCGCGCTGCGCCGGTCGGAATGCGCGGTGATCACCGGCCGGGCGCCGCGCTCGGCGGCTATCCGGTGGGCGGCGCCTTCGGCTGTGGCCAGCCGTTCGGCGTCGATGTCGTGCAGGGCGATGTGGACTCGCGTGAGCTCGGGAAACGCGAACAGGTCGGCCAGCAGCCCCTGGGTGAACACCACACTGCCGGCGCCCACGAAGACAATCTTCACCGCCGTACGGCTCGTGCTCGTACTGGTCGTGCCGGTCATGAGGAATCCTCCTGGTTCAAGGTGGCGGACCGGGCACCGGCCCGGATGGGCCGGATCGCCGCGGAGCCGCCGGGTACCGCGTCGTGGCCGACGTCGCCGGTCACGAGCAGGTCGAAGGCGGAAGGCACTGGGCGTCGCACGCCAGGAGCGACTTTGCGGACACGGCCCAGGCTTCCCGGGAATCGGATACGCACGGCGAAAGCCCCCGTACGGAATGGAAAAGGTTCACGCCGGGATGACAGAAGTCAGCCCTTGAGCCCGCTCGACGTGAGGGACTGGACAAAGGTCTTCTGGGCGATGAGGAAGGCCACCAGTACCGGCAGCACGGTGATGAGGTTGCCCGCCATGACCGCCGACCACCGCGTGTGGTGAAGGCCCTGGAAGGTGGTGAGTCCCAGCTGGAGTGTGTACTGGCTGTCGTGGTTGATCGCGATGAGCGGCCAGGACAGATCGTTCCAGGTGGCCAGGAACGTCAGGACCGCGACGGTGGCCAGCGCGGGACGGGCCAGTGGCATGACGATCGAGAACAGCACCCGCAGCCGTGAACAGCCGTCGATCCAGGCCGCTTCCTCGATCTCTCTGGGCAGCGCGAGGAAGAACTGCCTGAACAGGAAGACGGCGAACGGTGTGACGAGCGAGGGCACGATGAGCGCGCCCAGCGTGTCGATCAGCCCAAGCTCCTTCATCACCAGGAAGGTCGGGATCATGGTGAGTTGGAACGGGATGACCATCGTCGCGAGCATCAGCCCGAGCAGCAGCCGCGACCCGGCGAATCGCATCCGGGCGAACGCATAACCGCCGAGCGACCCGAGCAGCAGATTCGACAGCACCGTGGTGACCGCGACGACGAAGGAGTTGGCGAACCAGCGCGGGAACATGGCGTTGCCCAGGACGTACCGGTATCCCCCCAGGTCGATGCCGTGCGGCCACAGCGCGGCCGGGAAGCGATTGATCTCGGCATCGCTCATCACCGAGCTGAGAACCAGCCAGAGAAGGGGCAGCGCGAACCCGAGCGACAGGGGCGCGAGCACCAGGTGCCAGGCGCTGAAGGGCAGCCGCCTGCGTCGTGCTGAGCCCCCTTCGGCCGGGGCTGCGGCCCGGCGCGCCTCGCGCACGGCCAGGGAAGCGGTCATACGGCGGCTCCTTCCGTACGGTTCTGGCGGCGCCGGTGAAGATGGAGCGCGGCGCCCGCGAGGAGCAGGGCAAGGGCGAGTACGTAGGCGGCCGAGGCCCCGTATCCGGCGGTGAACAGCTGGAAGGCCTGTGCCCAGACGAAGTAGACGATGACGGTCGTCGATCCGAGCGGCCCGCCCTTGGTGGTGACGTAGACCAGATCGAATACCTGGAGGGCAGCGATCAACTGCCACAGCAGCAGGAAGACGGTGACCGGTGTGAGAGTCGGCAGGGTGATGTGACGCAGTACGGTCCAGCGCCCCGCGCCGTCGAGGCGGGCGGACTCGACGAGTTCGGGCGGCACGTCCTGCAGCGCGGCCAGATAGACGATGACGCAGAATCCGACCCCGCTCCACAGCGAGATGATCACCAGCAGAAACAGTGCCTGTCCCGGATCGGACAGGAAGCCCTGCGGGGAGATTCCGAGCGTGTGCAGCAGGGAGTTGGCGACGCCGAAATCCGGGTCGAGGATAAAGGAGAACAGCACGCCCTGGGCCGCGGCCGAGACCACGAAAGGGATGAAGATCAGGGTGCGGTAGAGGCCGATGAACCTGATCCTGCGGTTCAGCGCCAGGGCCAGTGCCAGGCCGCCCACCAGGCTCAGCGGCACGTACAGCGCCGCGTACACAAGCGTGTTCTCCACGGCGGTATGGAAGTTGGGGTCCTGTACGAGGGCGCGGTAGTTGTCCAGGCCGACCCAGCGGCCCGGGGTGACCAGGTCGTCGGCGCGGAAGGACAGCAGCAGGGACCAGATGACCGGAACGATGCTCAGGCCGATGATGACGACGACCGAGGGGCTGATGAAGCCCCATGCGGTGGCGGACTCACGGCGTGCTCGACGGCGGCTCGCCCGGGGCCGGGCCGCCGCGTCGCGAGCGGCGGGCGCGAGGGTGACCGCTCGGGGCAGTTGCGACATGACGGCCTTCCTCATCTCGGTATCAGCAGGGCGGCGTTGGCCTTGTCGGCGCAGGTCCGCAGTGCCTGTGCCGGGGACCTGTGCCCCAGGAGTACGGCGACGACGGCCTCGCCGAGCGCCATCGAGATCTGCGGGTACGCCGCGTGGATGGGTCGGACCCGCGCGGATGCGAGTGCGTCGGTGAACACCTGGAGGCCGGCCGTCCGGTGGGAGTGCTGCTTCCACTCCGCCCGCCGCGCGGTGGCGGTGCTCAGCGGGAGGCTGCCGGCCCTGATGTCCCAGCGGGCGTCCCGCGCGGGCTGGATCAGCCAGCTGACGAACTCGACGGCGGCGCGGGAGCGTGCGGAGCCGTTGTCGAAGACGGTCCAGGTGTCGGGGCCCGAGATGGTGACGGCGTGAGCGTTGTAGGTGGGCAGGGGCACCACGCCATAGTCGATCTTCGCGGCGGTGATGTCGGGAAGCTGCCACGGCCCGGTCGCCACCATGCCCATCCGGCCGCTCCCGAAGACCTTGTACATCTGCTCGCTGCCGGGCTTGGAGTCGATGTAGACACTCCTGTCCTCGGCCAGCCGCGCAAGTGTGGACAAGGCCCGCACACCCTGACCGGCGAAGCCGATACTGTGCCCGTCGTCCGCGACGATGTCGCCGCCCAGGTCCCAGATCATCGGCCACATCCGCCAGGTGGTGTCCTCGTCACCGACACCGGGCCAGCCCGTGCCGAAGACCCCACGGCCGGGATCGGTCAGCTTGGCGGCGGTCTGCAGGAATTCGTCCCAGCTCCAGCCCGCCCTGGGGTACGGAATACCGGCTCTGCGGAACAGCTCCTTGTTGTAGACGACCGCCAGCGCGTCGAGTACCGCGGGGGCGGCCCGCACCTTCCCGTTGAGTGTGACGGCCTCCCGCACCGGAGCCCAGTAGTCCGCCCACGGTGTCGCTCCGCCGCGCAGCTGCGAGGTCAGGTCGACCACGCGGGGGCTGCGGGCGACGCTCGCCAGGTCCGAGCCGAAGATGTAGGCGATGTCGGGGTACGAGCCCGACGCCAGCGCGGCAGTCACCTTCTGCAGCATGGCGTCGGCGAGCACCCCGCCGCCGCCCGCGTCCACCCGGATCCGCGGATGGGTGCGATTGAACTCCGAGACCAGTGCCTCAAGGGCCTTTCTGCCGGTGTCGGTCTGGCCGTGCCAGAGCTCGACGGTGACCGTGCCGTCGGCGCCGACGCCGCCGGCTTCGGGGTCCGCGCAGCCGCTGACGAGCGCCGCACCCGCGGTGCCTGCGGCGAACGCCGCCCCACCGCGCAGCAGTCGGCGGCGGTCGAGTGATCCCGGGGCACCCCGGATACGGGTCATGACGTACTCCTTGCAGACGCGCGGGGAGGGGCGGACGGGCTACGGAGCGGGTGGCGCGTCAGCAGGTCTTGCGGACGTATCCACCGGTGCCCGGCGTGCTCACGTCCACGTCCCGGCGCACGATGCTGAGCCGGCTGCCCCAGCCCGCGCAGGCCTTCTGCAGGCCTTCGGAGTCGTACTCGATGACGATCACGTGATCGCCGAAGGCTGCCGTGTAGTCCCCGCACTCGTCGTACCGACCGCACTCCTCGGCGACCGCGAAGTCCAGGCCCGTCTGGGTCCTGCTGCCCGCGAGCGGCACAGTGTTCTTCTGGCCGATGGCCAGGTTCCTCGAGTGTGCGTGGGCGGACAGCAGGGTGATGAAGGCCTTGGCGTTGCTCGACGTGAGCAGCCCCTTGGAGCGGGTGTAGCTGTCGTAGTTGTCGGGCTCGATGGCGTTGAAGCCCTTACTGGCGCAGCCGTCGATCCACCCGTTGACCTTGGCGGCAACCCGGTCGCGCTTGGCCGCCGTGCTGATGTCCAGCAGTGCCTCGCCCCAGTCCGGGTCCTCGACGACGTTGCCGTTCGCGTCGCGCAGCAGCAGGTCGGACGGCCACTGCCCCTCCTCGCCCGGCTGCACCTGGAAGGCGTTGACGTAACAGATGTTGTACAGCCCTGGCGCAGGGGAGTCCGAACGGTCACGGCTGACGACCTGCACCCCTGCCGGTGGGGTGTAGGCGCCGCCGATCTGGTAGTCGAACCCCGCGTGCACCGGGGGCAGCGCCACGGTGGCGGCGCCGGCCTGAGATGCGGAGCCGGCGGCGAGTGTGGCGGCCATGGTCGCGGTGGCCAGGACGGCGGCCGCCCAGGGGCGACGGATACGGGAAACGGTATTGACGGGCACGGTGAGCTCCATCAATCGCGGGTACGACCCCGCCTCGGACGCTACTGCGATCCTGGCGACTTTGGCCGGGCTTGGGATGGAGTCCACTACCGGCTGGGCGCACCTCTGAGTGCTGGGCTGCATACCCGGGCACTGGCAGGATCAAAGCGCGCGAGGATGCTCACGTCAAGGGCTTCAGCCGGGTCGAACGAGCAGTTCTGCGCAGAACTGCTCAGAGATACGCTGTAGTTATGCTCAAGGCTGACCGGCTGAATCGCATCATCGATCACGTCTCCGCAGCAGGCAGCGCGGATGTCCACGCCCTGGCCGAACTCCTCGGCGTCTCCGGCGCCACCGTCCGCCGTGACCTGCAGTCACTGCACGAGCAGCGGCTCGTGCAGCGCACCCATGGCGGCGCCGTTCCGGTGGAGCTGGAACTGCCGCTGCGCCATCGCGCCGGCCGTCAGCAGGACCAGAAGCAGCGCATCGCCGCGACAGCGGCAGCGCTCGTACCGGCAGGCGCCGTGGTGGGATTGACCGGTGGCACGACGGCCACCGAGGTCGCGCGGGTGCTGGCCGCCCGCGGTGGTCTCACCGTGGTGACCAATGCGGTCAACATCGCGGCGGATCTGGTCGTACGGCCCGACATCAAGCTCGTCGTCATCGGGGGCGACGCCCGCTCCGAGAGTTACGAACTGGTCGGACCCGCCGCCGAACGGATGCTGGACGAGTACCACCTGGACATCAGCTTCATCGGCGTCGACGGCCTCACGGTCGCGCAGGGCTGCAGCACTCACGACCAGATGGAAGCGCACACCGACCGGGCGTTCCTGCGCAACAGCACACGTACCGTCGTGGTCGCGGACGGCACAAAGATCGGCAAGGTCACCTTCGCCAGGATCTGCCCGGTCGTGGACATCAGCGCGGTAGTGACCGACAGCGGCGCCGACGAAGCGGAGCTTGCCGCCGTCCGGGCGCTGGGGGTCGAAGTCCTCGGCGTATGACCGGTGAAGCGCCTCCCGTCGGGAACTGCGCCCCGCACGGACGCACAGGCCTCGACGGGTGGCAGTGCATCGGGTGGCACAGCGCGTGCTGTGCCACCCGATCCCCCGGGTCCCTCAGGCCGGCCGCCCGGACAACACCCGCACCGCAGGGCGGCTGCGCGTCTCCGGTGCGCTCACCGTGCCGTACCCGGCGCCGAGGTTGCGCCCACGGTGACCTGCAGTCCGCCGTCGGTGCGGTAGCCGCCGGCGGCGGTGGCCGAGGCCAGCAACCGGTCCAGACCGTCCGGCGCACCCGGTGCGGGAGTCACCTGCCATGAGGTCCGGGGACGGGCCCCCGGCCGCGCGGTGTCGAAGGTGGCCGGGGTCAGCGCCTCGGCCGTCCAGCCGGGCGGAACCTTGAGGCCCAGCTCGACATGGTGCAGGGTCTGGTTGCCGCCCGCGGTGAGCGTCGTGGTGACCACGCCGCCGTGCACGGGATCGAGGGCCGCCGGCGCCCGCGCGGTGACGGCCCGTGTGCCGGTGGAGCGCCGCAGTGTGTAGGTGCCGTGCAGCGGGAGGCTGCGGGAGGAGTCGCCGACGAACAGGCGGTAGGTACCGTCGTCGGTCTTCCAGGCATGTGTGCCGCTGTCCCAGGTCTGCAGATCGGACGGGCCGAGCGTGAGAGTGACGCGCTGCGACATGCCGGGCCGGAGCGTGACCCGGCTGAATCCCTTGAGCTCCTTGGGCGGTTCACCGGAGCCGTCCGGATGGCCCACGTAGAGCTGAGCCACATCGGAGGCTGTCCGGGTGCCCGTGTTCCGCACGGTCGCCGAGACCTTCACCGGCCCCGCGGCGTTGGCCGCGCCCGGTGATACGGCCAGATCGCTGAAGGAGAACGTCGAGTAGCTCAGGCCGTAGCCGAAGGGGAACAGCGGTGTCAGATGGTGCTCGTCGTACCAGCGGTAGCCCACGTTCAGGCCCTCGGTGTAGTGGTAGTTGGTGGTGTTCGTGGCAACGTCGACGGTGCCGGGGTAGCGGGAAGGGTCCGCGGTCGGCAGCTGGTCCATGCTCGCCGGCCAGGTCTGCGGCAGCTTGCCGGACGGGTCGACGTCTCCGAACAGGACGGAGGCCAGGGCCGTGCCGTTCTGCTGGCCGCCGTACCAGGACTCCAGTACGCCGTCGACCGAGCCGAGCCAGGGCATGAGCACCGGTGCGCCGGTGTTGAGGACCACGACCGTGTGCGGATTGGCGGCGGCGACGGCCTCGATCAGGTCGTCCTGGGCTCCGGGCAGGGTGAGATTCTGCCGGTCGCCGTCCTCGCTCTCGTCGTCGTTGACGACGACGACCGCGACGCTGTCCCGCTTGGCGGCGGCTGCTGCCGCCTTGATCGCATCGGTGTCGGGCGCCTGCCATCCCAGGGTGACGTAGCCGTTGGCCGGCGGGCTGGTGGGGGTGCCCGCCACTGGGCCGCTGGGCCCGTTGACCGGCTGGTAGTTCTCGACCGTGACCGGCGTCCTGGCTCCGCCCTTCAAATGGACTGCCGAGACGCCGGGGCCGTACTGCGCCCAGTCCTGAAAGACCGGCCGGCCCCCGACAGTCATCCGGATGCCACCTGTGTTGGCCATGGAGAACGTGTACGTACCGGTGACCGGTGCGGTGAGGTAGCCCTTCCAGCGGACGGAGAATCCCGCCGGGTTGACTCCGGGGCCGGGTGCTTCGGTGTAGTGGTCGTCGACAGTGGGCTCGACGCGGGTGAGCGCGGGCGAGCCGGACAGGTCCAGGTTGTTGTAGTAGCTGGCGGTCAGGCCCTGTTGACCGTCGGCGGTGGTGAAGCGCGCGGCGGGAACGGTGGGCAGCTTGTCGTTCACACCCGGCACGTGCACGCTCGACCGGCCGCCGATGGCCCTCTGGCCACCGCTGCCGTCGGCCGTGTAGGCGTTGAGTTCGGCGATCGACCACCAGCTGTCGGCCGACCCGGTCTGCACGATCTTGAGGTAGCGGGCCTGCCGGGCCCCGAACGTCGCGGTGACGGCCTGGCCGGTGCCGGTGCCTTCGGCTACGGGGGCGCCCCAGGTCGTGCCGTCGGTGGACAGGTAGATCCGGTATCCGCGGGCGTAGTCGGTGGAGTTTCCGGCATCCATGGTGATCCGGTCCACCTGGTGCGAGCTGCCCATGTCGGCGGTGACCCACTGGCCGTCCGTCATCGGGGCGCCACTCGACCAACGGGAGGCAGCGTCGTCGTCGAACATGTTGCCCGGCTGATCGGAGCCGCCGGCAGAGGAGGAGGCCGCCCCGATCCAGGAGCCGACATGGTCGACCCTGGTCGTGCCACCCGCGCGCTTGGCGATACCGTCGGCGATCGTGACGACTGAGGACGAGTCGGCCGGTACGTGTGAACTGCCGCCGCCCCCGGTGATCGGAGCAGCCTTCGCCGCCTCGCCGATCACTGCGACGGAGGGTGTCGACGCGGTGTCCAGTGGAAGCAGACCGCCCTTGTTCTTCATCAGGACGGTGCCCTTCGCGGCGGTGTCCCGCGCCGTGGCGACGTGTCCGGGCGTCGTCGCGGTGGCTGAGGGGGAACCGGCCGCGGAGTCGAAGAGGCCGTAGGCGAACTCCTCGGTGAGCAGCCGGGTCACCTTGTCGTTCAGCACCGCCATGCTGACCCGGCCCGAGCGTACGGCGTCCGAGAGAGGCTGCCCGAAGTTGCCGGGGGCGGGCATGTTCAGGTCCAGTTCGGCGTTGGCGGCCTGGACCGTGCTGCGGGCACCGTCCCAGTCGGTGACCACGAATCCGTCGAAACCCCAGTCCTGCTTGGCCTTCTCCTTCAGCAGGGTGGCGTTCTCGTTGGCGTGGACGCCGTTGACCAGACTGGTCGCAGCCATGATCGACGCGGCGTGGCCGTTCTGCACGGCCTGCTTGAACGCCGGGTAGTAGACCTCGTTGAGAGTCCGTTCGTCGACGATCGCATTGCCGTTGTTGCGGTTCTGCTCGGTGTCGTTGGCCACCAGGTGTTTGAGGTCCGCCATGACACCCTTGGACTGCACGCCCTTGACGTACTGCGTCGCCATCTCGCCGGCCAGGTAGGGGTCTTCGCCCGCCATCTCGAAGGCCCGTCCACCGCGCGGATCCCGCAACAGGTTCACATCAGGTCCCAGATTGACCCCGATGCCCTTCGTCTTGGCCTCGGCTCCGACCACCTGCCCGTACGCCCGCTCCGCCGACGGGTCCCAGCTGGCCGCCGCGGCCACCGGCGCCGGCATGGCTGTCGTTCCGCCCATCACCACGCCCGCGCCGCCGTCGTTCAGATTCAGTGCGGGTATGCACAGTCGCGCGATGCCGGCCACCACCCCCGCGTATCCCGGCAGTTGGCTTCCGTGCGTCATCGACAGCTTCTCGTCGGTGGTCATCCGGGCCAGCACCTCTGCGGCGCGCTGCCCGGACGAGGCAGTCGACCCCACCCAGGGACAATCCCCGGACGCAGCACCCGGCGCACCCGCGGCTGCGGGCAACTGGCCCGCTGTCACCGTCAGCAGCAGCGCGGCCGTCAGGCCGCCGGCTGCGATCCCGGCCCGCCGCCGCCTTCTTCGCCCTGCAGCGGCGCGGTCGGGTCGGTTCTCCTCACCCGGCACGGACATGCTTGATCCCCTCTGGCGTTCGCCGCACGATGACACCGCGCGCTGAAATAGAACGTTTCAACCAGGCCGCACAGAACGTAAGGCGCGACTAGCGACAGGGCAAGGGGTGACGCGGTAAATAGGGGTATGCATCGTGGCCTAGACTATTTGAATCGTTATTGAAATCCTGACAGTCCGGCCATTGCAGGCGAACAACGTCGGGGCTGCCGGTGCGTTCGGTCCGGCTGGAGTCCGTTCCGGCCGGCGCGGGTGGTCCCCCGCACGTAGGCACTCGGGAGGCCGGTTTCCCCGTGGGCTCCACTGCCCATGAGGCCCCGGCCGCCCGGTCGCAGAACCGGATCGGTCCCGGTCGCTCACCGGTCCTGCGGGTCGCGCGTTCGCTGCTGTGGCCGCCCCGCGCAGGCCACGACCGAGGCGTTGCCAACCTTCCCGTGGGCGGGACGGCCGGAGTCTGGATGTACCGCACGATCCTGGGCATAGCCCCCGACCCGGAACAGCCCGGCTACCGGCACTTCACGATCCACCCGCAACCCGGCGGCGGGCTCACCCACGCCGCCGGCTCGCTCCAGAGCCCGTACGGCCGGATCAGCAGCTCCTGGAAAGAGCAGGACGGAAAGTTCACGCTCTCGGTCGAGGTGCCCGCCAACACCACGGCCACGGTCCGGATCCCGTCCGGGAACGATGTCAGCGCCCCGCGAAAGGCCCGGCTCGTACACCACAACAGTGAAGGCTCCGCGTACGAGGTGCCTTCAGGCAACTACACCTTCACCAGCCGCTGACCATCCACCTCGCCAGATCCTGACCGGGCCACGCCTCGCTCCGCGGACGTGGCCCGGTCCCCCGGCGCGCCCTCTGCCGGACCCGGCTCCGCCCCGCCGCCGTCCTCGTCCGGGCGCACCGCCGTAGTGCTTTTCGGGCCCGGCACAGCTCCGGCCGGGTGACACCGGGAGCTCCGCCGCCGTGCAATGCCGCCGCTCCCCAGGCACTGCCGCCAGAGTGTGCGGGGCCTGTCGCCATGCCACCGCGGATTACGGAGCCCCGTCATGCCCCATCCCCCCACCGGACCGACCGGAGCGGAGACCTTCCTCGCCGTATGCGGTCACACACATCTCTTTCCGGGCGCGCGCTGCCGCATCCAGGGACTGCCCGGCCCCGGTGCCTTCACGGAGGGCCCCTGGCCGGTCGAACTGGCGCTGCGCTTCTCCGACGACGTGGAAACCGATGCGGCACTGCGCACCGTGGGTCCGATGGGCCCCGTACTCACCGTCCCGGCCTACGTCACCGGCGCCGGCACCCCTGTCGACGGCCGAACCTGGCTGGTCCGGGAGTTCAGCCGAAGGGGAGACGAGGTCGAGCTGACGATCGGCGGGCATGCCCCGGCCTGAGTACCTGGCCCGACGGGCCTCTCCCCGGCGCGACGGGGAGCCGGAGACCGGGCCGGCCGGTGCCCGCCCGGGGATCAGTCGAGTGTCTGGGTCAGTTCGCTGCGCATCGGGGTGTGCACGACCCGTCCGCGCGCTCCGTTGACGATGGGCAGGTGGGGTGGGACGTGCCCGCACTCGATGTCGGCGATGATCGGCACGTTCAGGGACCCGAGCGCGTCGAGGACGGCCTCGTGCTGGGTCAGTGACCCGGTGTCAGGTGCCGAAGTCCGGCCGACCAGGACCGCGTTCGCGCTGTCGAAGAAGCCGGCCAGCCTCATCCCGTGCAGATTCCTGCAGATGGCGAAGGCGTCGTCGCCCGCCGCTTCGACGTGGACGAGGAGTCCCTCCGGGGCCGCTGCCCGCGCGAAGGCCGAAGTGTCGAGATAGGCCGATCCGCTGAGATTGCACAGGGACTCGATACAGCCGCCGATCAGACGCCCCTCCGCCGCCACGTCCCCGTCGCCGTCCAGCCTGGTCCACGTTCCGCGAGTGTCCAGCACGTAATCGCGTACGCCGGGGTCGGTGCGGTAGTCGTCCCAGCCCGCAGCCCGGTGACGGCCGGGCGGGACCTGGGTGAACCGGTGCCCCTGCGGTGCGGCGACGATGTCGAGCCACGACAGCAGCCCCTCGGGCACCCGGTAGGGCGTGTCCATGAGGTTGTTGCCGTGAACTGTCGCCATGCCGGTGAGGAGGGTCAGCGGCGTGCTGACGGTCGAGATGTCGGAGAACCCGACGAGCCAGGTCGGCTCGGTGTCACGCAGCCGGTCCCAGTCCAGCAGCGGCAACAGGTCGATCGCGGTCTCGCCGCCCCACGGCGGTACCACGGCCCTGATGCCGGGATCCGTCAGCATCGACATCAGCTCGCTCGCGCGATCGGCCGCAGCGGCACTGACGTGACCGTCACCGTCCATGCAGCGGCCGACGGTCACTCCGTACCCACGGGCCCGCACCTCATGAATCGCCACATCGAGGCGGTCACGCAGATCCTTCGGGACTCCGCTCGACGGAGAGGTGACGCCGACCCGGTCACCGGGACGCAGGGGGCGCGGGTATCGGACTGTCATGCGCCTGAGTCTGACACGCCCCTGCCCTCCTGCGACAACGAGTTCTTGACCCGCTGGTACTGAACGGGATCGGGTGGAAGCTGCGGGCCGGTTCGGCCGGGCGGGACGTGCCCGAGAGGCGCGTCGTGGCGGGCGTTGCACACCGGCTCCCACTCGCTCCCCCATGCCTGGACCCCGCGGCGAGTCCGGTGTTCGTCACGGACGCTGCCGTCACGGATACACCTCATGACCCCGCTGTCGGCATTGACGGCAGCCATACTGCTCGATGCGTCGGCCAAGTCCTGTCCGGTGCCCGCCCAGGCCCCTGGCCACATCCGTAGGTCGCGCCTCGACGGCGCCCCGAGGGTTTGCTCGCCCTGAGCCTTGCGACAGCCAACGCACCTTCCGGTACGGCTGGTTGGATGACGGAACGCGCTCCGTATGTCCACCTGGCGGGCGTCGTACCGCACCATGCCCGGGGCCGTTCCCGCGCAACCGCCCGACGGCTCAGGCCGTCTCCTCCCAAGTGACGATTCCCCGGACTCCTGTACCGGCCCCGCGGCACCGGCGGCACTGCGCGGACGCGGGCGGCCCCGACGACTGCCACGGCTGCGTCGTGGATCCGTACCACCTCTGCCTGGCCCACCTGAACGACGCGGACCGCACCGAATACCTCGCAGGCCTGGCCCCAGGTGCCGCCATCGATCACCGGGGCACCGTCTTCACGCCCACCCTGCTGAGCCAGTTGCTCGACGCCCTCCGCGATCCAGCCGGCGGGCACCCCCGCCTGGGCGACGCCGAGTTCGGTAACGCGACGTTCCACGGCACCGCCCGATTCGGCGGGACGAGGTTCGACGGCACCGCTCGGTTCGGCAGCGCGACCTTTACGGGAACCGCTCGGTTCAGCAGGGCGGTCTTCGCGAGCACCACCCGGTTCGCCTGCGCGTCGTTCGCCCGCGACGCCGAGTTCGCCGGGGCCGTCTTCGAAGGCACCACCCGCTTCTACGGGGCCACGTTCGCCGGCAGCGCGGGGTTCAGCGGGGTGAGGTGCAACGGCACCGCCGAGTGGGGCAGGTCGGTCTTCGGCGGCGAGGCACTGTTCAGCAGAGCGGTATTCGACGGTGCCGCTCGGTTCGGTGGCGTGACATTCACAGCCGACGCCCGGTTCGGCAGGGCGGCATTCCACCGCACCGCACTGTTCGGCAGGACCGCGTTCGCCGGTGAAGCCGAGTTCAATGGGGCCGCCTTCGCAGGTGCAGCCCGGTTCCACGGGGCGACGTTCGCTCGCACCGCAGATTTCTACGGAGCCACTTTCGAGACGGCTTCGATGCTGGGCCCGCTCGTCTGCCGCGGGAAGCTGGACCTCTCCGAGGTGAGCTTCTGCGGCCCGGTGACCATCGAGGCGGCTGCCGCCAGTCTGGTGTGCCGACGAACGCTTTGGGCTGCCTCTGCCACCCTGCGCCCCCGCTACGCCACCCTCGACTTCAGCGATGCGGTCACCGAGTCTCCGCTGCGCGTCGCCGCTCGGCCGTCCCCCTTCGCGGCGTCCAGTGGAGGGCTGCTGGACGAATCCCCGCTGGAGGGACTGGAGCCCGGCGTCCGCGTGGTATCGGTGAGCGGTGTGGATACGGCCCATATGGTGCTGGCCGACATCAACTTGTCCGCCTGCCGCTTCACCGGCGCGGTCCATCTGGACCAACTTCGGCTGGAAGGCCGCTGTACCTTCGCTTCCACCCCCACCGGCATTCACCGACGCGGACCGGTGTGGGCGCGCTGGACCCCCCGGCGCACACTGGCCGAGGAACATCACTGGCGTGCGGCTGGCGGGTCGGCCGGCTGGTCTCCCTCTTCCGGCACCGATACACCCGCTCCCGCGTCCCTGGCGCCGGTGTACCGGCAGCTGCGCAAGTCGCTGGAGGACGGCAAGAACGAACCTGACGCGGCCGACTTCTACTACGGCGAGATGGAAATGCGCCGACATGATCCGGACAGGCCCCGAAGTGAACGCGCTCTGCTCACCGCGTACTGGGCGCTGTCCGGATACGGCCTGCGTGCTTCCCGCGCCCTGAGCTGGCTGCTGCTCGCCGTAATCACCACTGTGCTGGCCATGATGCTGTGGGGCGTACCGCTGCACAGCACCCAGCCGTCGTCGGACGGGGCTGTGACCGCCCGTCGCATCCACCTGGTGAGCGACGCTCCTGACCCGGCCAACCCCACCGGGCCGCTCCTTGGCCGCCTGAGCGGCCGGCGCTTCGAGAAGTCCCTGCGGGTCGTGGTCAACTCGGTGATCTTCCGTTCATCGGGGCAGGACCTCACGACTGCGGGCACCTATCTGGAAATGGCCTCCCGCTTGACCGAACCCGTCCTCCTCGGCTTCGGACTCCTCGCCGTGCGGGGCCGTGTGAAGCGGTGAGCGCTCGGTACGCGACAGCTCAACCGGTCCTTACCCGCGGCGGCGTCCACTGGGCATGAACGGGACTGCGTGACCGGACCACTGTGCCCGCACCGCCGGACACCACGGCCGGTTGATTCAGATCGCTCGCACCCCAACTGCCCCTAGGATCATCGGTCATGGTGGATCTCTACCCCCCGACGAGTCCCTACGATTCCGGCTTCCTCGACACCGGAGACGGCAACCGCGTCTACTACGAGCAGCTCGGCAACCCCCAAGGCAAGCCCGCCCTGATGGTCCACGGTGGTCCGGGCGGCGGCGCCATGCGGCGACCGACCAGGTCCTGGGACCCCGATGCCTACCGGGTCATCCGCTACGACCAGCGCAACTGCGGCCGGAGCACCCCGCACGCCAGCGACCCGGCCGCCGACATGAGCCTCAACACCACGCGGCATCTGATGGGCGACATGGAGCAGTTGCGCGAACATCTCGGCATCGAGAGGTGGCTGCTCAACGGCGCCTCCTGGGGCCCGACGCTCGTGCTGGCCTACGCGCAGCAGTACCCGGAGCGGGTCAGCGAGATCGTCATCCAGGCGGTGATGACAAGCCGCCGCTCGGAGATCGACTGGCTCTACCGGGGTGCCGGGCAGTTCCGCCCCGAGGCCTGGGACCGTTTCCGCGACGGCGTTCCCGAGGACGAGCGGGACGGCGACCTGCTCGCCGCCTACGCACGGCTGATGGAGCACCCCGACCGTACGGTCCGCGAGCAGGCCGCCGCCGACTGGCTCGCCTGGGAGGACGCGGTCATCGCCGGCGAGCCCAACGGCATACCCGGCATGTACAGCGACCGCGAGGCCGACGCACGGGTCGCGTTCGTGCGGATCTGCGCGCACATCTTCAGCAACGGTGCCTGGCTGGAGGAGGGCCGGCTGATCCGGAACGCGCACAAGCTGGCCGGGATCCCCGGGGTGATCGTTCAGGGCCGGCACGACATGGGCTGCCCGGTCCAAACGGCATGGGAGCTGGCGAAGGCATGGCCGGGCGCGCGGCTGCACATCATCGAGGACGCCGGGCACGCCGGAAGCGACGCGGCGGGCGAAGTGGTCCGGGACGCCATCGAGGAGTTCAAGAACCTCTGACGGGACACCGCTGGTCGTACTCGGCAGCGCCGGAGCGTCCCGGACCGGTCCGGCACCGGTCGACCACCGCACGGCGCGGGCTTCGCGTTCCTCGGTGCGGGCTTCGCCACCGTGCAGGTCCCCTCCACCGGACCGGTCGTCCGGGAGACGCGCCGGGAGAGCGGCGATCTTTACGGGACGCCGGGTCCGCGATAGGAAGGACAGCGGCCGATCCCCGGCAACGCCCCCGGGCGAGCAGAGTCAGGGAGAACTACATGAAGCGCCGCACGTTCCTGGCAGGTACAGCAGCACTCACGGTCCCGCTCATCGGCGCCCGCGGTGCCGTCGCGGCCACCGCCGCCGGCAGCCCGTCGGGCACCCTGCCGGGCAGGGCGGAGGTGCTGGACACCATGAAGCTCGTGAACGACTGCTGGATCGGCGCGAACGCCGATTCCGGCGACAACGGCTGGGCCAGGGCCACTTATCACAGCGGGAACATGTACCACTACCGGCTGGCCGAGACCCAGCGGTATGTGGACTACACCCGGGGCTGGGCCGAAGCTCACCACTACGGCCTCATCGACGGCACGTCCACCAGGGTGGCCGACAACCAGTGCGCCGGCCAGGCGTACACCGACCTGTACGAGCTCGCCGGCGGGGACAGCAAGGTCGCCGGGATCAGGGCCAGCCTGCAGAACATGGTCGACTCGGACGGCCGGGACGACTGGTGGTGGTGCGATGCGCTGCACATGGCGATGCCCGCATTCGCCGCGATGGGCGCACACTTCGGCGGCGGCTTCACGCAGACGATGTACGAGCTGTACGACGACGCGAAGACGCGGGCGAGGGACCTGCACGGCAACCCGACCGGGTTGTACAACAGGGATCTGTCGCTGTGGCACCGGGACAACAACTACCTGCCGGGAGCGCCGAAGGGCAGCTCCCCCAATGGCAAGCCGGTGACCTGGTCACGCGGCAACGGCTGGGTGCTCGCCGCGCACGCCAAGGTGCTGGCCGCGCTGCCCGCGGACGACCCGCACCGCGCCGAATACCAGAGCACGTTGAAGGACATGTCCGCCGCGATCGCCGCGGTACAGCGCGACGACGGGCTGTGGAGCACCAACCTGTCCGACCCGGACGACAACGGCGGTCCGGAAAGCAGCGGGACGGTGTTCTTCGTGTTCGGCATGGCGTACGGCATCAGCGCGGGCCTGCTGGACCCGGCCACCTACCTGCCGGTGGTGGCCAGGGGCTGGAACGGACTGGTGGCCACCTCGGTGAACGACGACGGCGTGCTCGGCTACGTACAGGAGGTGGGCATGGCGCCGGGCCCGGTGTCTGCGGATCACACCGAGGACTATGCGGTGGGCGGCATGCTGATGGCCGGTTCAGCGGTGGCCTCGCTGACCTCCTGAGCGGCCCGGTCGCCGCCCCCCTCTGATCATTTCGGGGTGCCGGTGCTGCCCGCCCCGCTTCTCGCCGGCGCACGGGATACCGCCTCCTCGATGCGGACTTCACCGTGCTCCCGGACGCAGGCCGCTTGATCCCGCTGGAAGCTCCGGCCGGCCTCGCCTGCGCAATCGCCGCGGTCGCCCCGGTTGCCCGACCTGCGGACCGGCGCACCTCCTGGCAGCGGATGCCGGCCGGTCCGCAGGTGATCAGCCGACCGCCGACCCGTTCTCCAGGTACACGGTCGTCGCCCGTCTGCGGGCATCGATGCTGGCCTTCACGCGGCGGGCCAGCACGGGGATCAGCCTTCTTTCGAGCTGATCCTTCGAGGCGAACTCGAACGCCCGGAGCTCCTCCGGCTGCAACCGGACGGCTTCGAGCTGCTCCCCGGACAGTTCGCCCCCGTCGAAGAGCATGGCGATTCCTTCGCTGCGCTCCGCACGGGGAGCGGTCCAGTCGACGCTGAGAAGCCGGCCCGGCTCGATGTCGAGCCCCAGCTCCTCACGCACTTCGCGCCGGGCACCGGCCCTGGGGGACTCGTCCTTCTCCACGGCCCCTCCGGGAATCTCCCAGCATTCCTTGTAGACCGGGTCGACGATCATCACCCGGCCCGAGGAGTCGAAGAAGAGCACACCTGCTGCTGCACGTTTGCGCGAGAGCGCCCGGTCGTATTCCGAAAGGTCCGTCATGGCAGACGACGCTACCGGTGGGAGCCCGGCAGTCCGGGCGGAAGCAGGCCACCGGCTATGAGAAGGCGGCCGGCGCACGGTTCCCGAAGGTCCCGCAGCTGGCGCGTTCCCGTTCCGTCCCACCGTGCCCGGCAATCGCCCGCCACGGAGCCCCCCGCACAAACCTGTTGGCGGATCATGGCGACCACTGCTACTTTCCGGGAGGCCGTGCGAGAGAACGAGGAGGTGGTACCCGTGAACGCAGTAACGACATGGGTGCTCCTCCCCGGGGTCACGGTCGGGCGATAGGTCGTCCGGGAGCGCCGTTCAAGAGCACTCCCGAAAGGCACGACGATGCGATTCACTTCTGAACAGCGCCTCGACGACGGCATCCTCGAGCGCGACTTCACCCTGGGCGAGATCCCGGGCATCCTGTGGACGTCTGGGTCCGCACCGGCCCCGCTGATCCTGATCGGCCACAACGGCGGCTTGCACAAGCGGGAATCGCGGCTGGTGGCCCGCGCCCGGCACTGCGCGGCGGAGCACGGCTACGCGGTGGCAGCCATCGACGCCCCCGGGCACGGTGACCGGCCCCGTTCCGCCGTCGACGAGCAGGCCCGCGCCGATCTCCGCCGGGCGATGGCGGCCGGCGAGCCGGTCGACGAGATCTTCGAGTCCTTCATCGTCCCGCTGGTCGAAAAGGCTGTCCCCGAATGGCGGGCCACCCTTGACGCCCTCCTTTCGCTGCCCGAGATCGGCGGTCCGGTCGGGTACTCGGGGATGACCGCCACCGGCATTCGGCTGGCGGCGGTCGAGCCGCGCATCTCGGCCGCCGGATTCTTCGCCGGGGGCTACGTGCCCCGCGCCCAGCGCGAGGAGGCCCGGCAGGTCACCATTCCGCTGCTGTTCCTGCTGCAGTGGGACGACGAAGGGAACCCCCGGCAGCGGGCCCTGGACCTGTTCGACGCCTTCGGCAGCGAGGAGAAGACCCTGCACGCCAATCTGGGCGGGCACGCCGGGACCCCGTGGTTCGAGGTGGAGGACGGGGACCGGTTCTTCGCCCGGCACCTGAAGTGAGGCCCGGCCGCCAGGCCGGCAGCAGCCGGTAGGCGGTGTCGGCCGGGATGCCGCTCATCGAGGACAGGTTCCGGCCCTCCTCGATGAGCGGTGACCGGCAGTCGCACAAACCGCCCGGCGCCGGGCTCGGGCCCCTCAGCGGCCCGGCGGACCTCGGTGAACGGGGCGGCGGTGGCGGTGGCGGCCGGACCGATGCAGGCCGTTTCGTTGCGCGCCCGAGCGGGGCCGGGCACCGTTCAGTCTTGTTCGCGTGCCGCCGCGATGCCGCGCGGATCCCAGTTCGGGCCCGGGACGGAGTCCAGGAGGATCCGCGTGTACGAGGTGTTGGGCCGGGCCAGGACCGTAGCGGTGGCTCCCGATTCGATGACGCGCCCGTGCCGCATGACGATCACGTCGTCGGTGATACTGCGGACGACCCCGAGGTCGTGGGTGATGAACAGGTAGGTCACGCGGGTCTGTTCACGTATGCCCGCCAACAGGTTGAGGATCTGCGCCTGGACGGACACATCGAGGGCGGCGACTGCTTCGTCCAGGACGAGAATGCGGGGGCGCACCGCGAGAGCACGGGCGATGGCTACGCGCTGTCGCTGGCCTCCGGACAGGCCGCGAGGCCGTGCGTCGGCGTCGCGGGAGCTGAGCTGCACCTGGTCGAGGAGTTCCCTGACGCGTGTGTCCCGTCGGCTGCCGGGAAAGTGCAGGCGGAGCGTTTCGTCGAGAGTGTCGCGTGGGCTCAGGCGTGGATCCAGGCTCTGCAGGGGGTCCTGGAAGACGATCTGCACCTGCCGGGCGCGGGCCAGACGCTGGGTCTTGCCGCGTTGAGCGGAGCGCGGCCGGCCGTCGATGGTGAGCGTGCCGCTGGTCGGGCTGTCCAGTCCCGTGATCAGCCGGGCCGTGGTGGTCTTCCCGGATCCTGACTCGCCGACGATTCCCAGGGATCCACCGGCGGACACCGAGAAGGTGACGTCGTCGACGGCCGTGAAGTCACCGAAGCGCTTGGTCAGGCCGCGGACGTCCAGCAGTGCTGGGTCCGCTCCGGTGGGCGGGATCCTGATGTCAGACATGGAGGTCCAGTTCGGCGGTGTGGTGGCATGCGACGGGGTCGGCCGGTGGCGTCCGGCGGAGGCAGATGTCGGTGCGGTGCGGGCAGCGCGGGGCGAAGGCGCAGCCGGTGAGCCGAGTGTGGAGGTCGGGCGGGCTGCCGGGGACGGGAGTGAGCTGTCCGGCCTTGCGATGCAGTCGGGGAGTGGCTTGCAGGAGGGCAGCTGTGTAGGGGTGCTGGGGGCGGGTGAACAGCTGATCGGGTGTACCGGTCTCGATGATGCGGCCGGCGTACATGACGCAGATGCGGTCGCTGATGGCAGCGGCAAGGTCGAGGTCGTGGGTGATGAACAGCAGGCCGGTGTGGAAGCGGTCGCGCAGGTCGGCCAGGAGGGCGATGGTCTCGGCCTGTGTGGTGGCGTCCAGGGCCGTTGTGGGTTCGTCGGCCACGAGGAGCTGCGGGTCGGGCATCAGCGCTGCGGCGATGGCGACGCGCTGCAGCATGCCTCCGGACAGTTCGTGGGGGTGCTGACGCAGCGTCCTCTCGGGCAGGTGGACCGCTTCGCACAGTTCGCGGGCGCGGGCGAGCGGGTCGCTGGAGTACGCGGGCTGTGCGTAGCGAGCGGCTTCGATGAGGAAGTCACCTATGCGGTGCAGGGGGTTGACAGCTGCTCTGGGGTCCTGGAAGACCATGGAGGCTGTGCGGGAGCGCAGTGTGCGCAGCCGGCCGGGGCTCGCGGTCAGGACCTGTTGCCCGGCGACGGCGATACTTCCGGTGGTCTGCGCGCCTGCTGGAGTGAGTCCGATGGCGCTGCGTGCCGTGAGGGACTTTCCCGAACCCGATTCCCCGACGAGGGAGACGGTTTCACCGGCCCCGACAGTGAGGGTGACGCCTGCCAGAACAGGGCGTGCCTGACGGGGCAGTTGCATGGTCAGACGGTCGATCCGAAGGAGCGGGGACGTGTCAGGGCCGGGCATTTCAGGACCTCCGGGCGACGGTGTCGGCGACTCGCTCGCCGACGACGTTGAAGGTCACCACTGTCAGGACGATCGCCAGACAGGGCACCGCTGCGGACAGGGGGCTGCCTTGCAGGATGGCCGACTGGCCGTCGTTGACCATGGATCCCCAGTCGGGTTCGAGGGGCGGGGTGCCGAGCCCGAGATAGGACAGGGACGCGAGGTCGAGGAGGGCGTAGCCGAAGTTGACGGCGGACTGGGCCAGGACCACGGCGATGATGTTGGGCATGAGGTGACGCAGACACACCACCCGGCCGGAGAAGCCCTGGATGGTGTACGCGGCGAGGTAGGGCTTGTTCATCTCGCTCAGAGCGAGGGAGCGTGACAAGCGGCTGACGTAGGGGATGTAGGCGACGGACAGTGCCAGGACGGGGGCGAGCAGGCCCCGCCCGTAGAGGGCGGTCAGCAGCATGGCCAGCAGCAGTCCGGGAAAGGCGAGCAGCAGTTCGCTGCCGCGCGACAGCAGCGTGTCGGCGGCGCCGCCGCGCCACGCAGCCGTCACGCCGATGAGGAGGCCGGCGGCGGTGGAGAGGACGACTACGCACAGCGGGCCGAGCAGCGAGGTGCGTGCGCCGGTCAGCAGGCGGGAGGAGGTGTCGCGGCCGCTGATGTCCCCGCCGAGGAGCCGGTGGGCCGACGGGTCGGCCAGTGCCGTCGAGAAGTCGATGCTGTTGGGGTCGTGCGGGGCGATCCACGGGGCGAGAGCGGCACCGAGGATCACCGCCACGAGGAATGCCAGGCACAGTGAGACGAGTACGTTGCTTCGGGTGGCGAGCCGGCGCAGCAACCGGCGGTGCGGCAGCGCGATGTTCGGCGCGGGCGCCGCGGCGACGGTGTCAGTACTCATGCGGTGTTCCTCGCGCCGAGCGTCGTGCGGGGGTCGACCAGCGGGTGGAGGAGGTCGATCGCGGCGTTGACGCAGATGAACAGAGCGATGATGAGCAGGGAGATGCCCTGCGCGACGGGGAAGTCCTTGATGGTGACGGACTTGGCGAGCAGATCGCCGAGGCCACCGAGACCGAAGGCGTACTCGACGAGCACGGTGGAGACCACCAGGTTGGCGACAGCCAGTCCACCCTGGGTGACGATGACTCCGAGAGAACCGCGCAGCAGGTGGCGGCGGATGATGACGCGTTCGGGAACGCCGCGGGCGCGCGCGACAGTGGTGTGGTCCATGGCTGCCTGCTCGATGACACTGGCCCGTGTGACGCTGGAGATGACGCCGATGAACGGCAGTGCGAGGGCGATGGCCGGCAGTGTCAGGTGCCATACGGTGTCCGCCGGGCCGTCGCCGGCACCCAGTGCGGGGAACCAGCCCAGTCGCACGGAGAAGACGGACAGCAGGCCGATGGCCGCAACGAACGACGGGGTGGCAACTGCGGCGGAAGTGGCCATGTTGACCGCGGTATCCACCGGCCCCCGCCGTACGGCGCCGAGGGTGCCCAGTGTGACGCCCACGACGATCACCAGTGCCGTCGACATGGCAAGCAGTTGGAGGGTGACGGGGAGCCGGGAAGCGATAAGTGAGGAGACGTCGGAGCGGTACTGGATGGAAATGCCCAGGTCGCCGTGGAGGGTGGCGGAGAGCCAATGCCAGTACTGGGCGAAGAAAGGGTCGTCGAGGTGGTAGCGCTCCCGGATGGCGGTGAGGGCTTCGGGGCTCGCCGCGCGGCCGCCGAGGAGGAACGTCTCGGGTCGGCCAGGGGCGATCTGCACCGAGGCGAAGATCAGGAAGGAAGCGACGAGGAGGGTCGCGAGGAGTTCGGCCAGGCGGCGTACCAAGAAGCGGATCATGGCCGCGTCCTTCGTGGCTGTGCCGCGCCGATGTCGGCGGCCCAGGGGTAGTAGAGGTAGGAGATCGTGGTGGGAGCACCCGTGATCCGCTTGTTGAGGAACACGCTGTTGGGCAGCTCGGCGACCGGGACGACCGGCAGGTCGCGGTCGGCCAGGTGCTCCAGTTTCACGGCGAGCCGTCGGCGCTCGGGCAGTGAATCCTGCACGGAGGCCTCGTCGGCGGTCCTGTCGTAGGCGGGTGAGGAGAATGAGCCGTAGTTCTCGAACTCACCGGTCCGCATGTTGGTGTAGAAGCCGAGCGGGTCGTTGATGGACAGGTAGTAGGTGTAGGGGAACAGGTCGATTCCCTTGCGGGCCTGTGCGTCGCTGAACAGTGAGGTGAACGCGTCGGGGGCGATGGTCCTGAGGTCGACATGGAGCCCGATCCGGGTGCCGGCGTCCTGGACGGCGGTGGCGAGCTGGGAGACGTCCGGGCCGACGGGGCTGGTCGCGATGGTGATCTTCTTGCCCTGTGCGTGGGCCTCCTGGATCAGGTGGCGCGCCTTCGGCAGGTCACGGCGAGTCGAGGGCCTGGTGCGTTCCCGTGCGGCGCTGTCGGCTTTCGGCAGACCGGTCCAGGTTCCGTCGGTGACCAGGGAGGAGCTGGGGGTGGCGGAGTTGTGCATGGCGACGCGGGCGAATCCGTCGCGGTCCAGGGCCAGGGACAGGGCGCGCCGGACGCGCACGTCACCGAGGGGCCCCTTGGGGTTGGTGAGGGCGAGGTTGATGGTGGTCAGTCCTTCGCCGAAGTACACCTGGCCCTCGTCACTGGCCTTCAGACGTTCGAGGGATTCCGGCGCCGGTGCGTAGGTGCCGTCGACCTCCCCGGTGAGCAGCGCGTTGGTGCGGGCGGCGGCGTCCGGCAGGAAGGAGAAGGTGACGGAGGTGTTCTTGGCCGGACGCCCCCAGTACCCGTCGAAGCGGGTGAGCTTGATGGAGCTGCCGCGGGACCAGCGGGCCAGTGCGTAGGGGCCGGTGCAGTCGAGGGTGCCGTCGGCGGTTCCGAAGCGGTTCTTCTCGGCGCGCATGGTGGCCGCGCTGGCGACGGTGCCGGCGCTGTTGGCCATGGCCTGCGGGAACAGGGCGTCAGGGGTCCTGAGTTCGACAGTGACCTGCAGGGGTCCGGTCCGGCGGATCGAGCGGACGTTCTTGAAGTCTTCGGCCCAGTAGGAGCCGGTCCTCTTGTCCATGTGGCGGCGCAGCGAGTAGACGGCGTCGGCTGCGGTCATGGTGCCGCCGTGCTGGAAGCGCACGCCGCTGCGCAAGTCGTAGACCCAGGTGAGCGGATCGGGGTGGCTGGCCTTCCGGGCCAGTGCGGGTTCGGTGTGCAGCGACGGCGTGAGCCGCATGAGGCTCTCGCAGACGTTGGACAGGATGGTGTTCTGGGGGTAGTCGAAGGCGTAGACGTAGTCCAGGACCGGCGGTTCGGCGTACAGCGCCCAGCGGATCGCGCCGGTGTCCGCACGGGCCGGCGGGGTGGAGGCGGACAGGGTGGGCGGCGATCCGAAGTTCTGCGCGTGGCCACAGCCCGCGAGCAGCAGCAGCGCGGCGGAGCCGCACAACAGACGCGCGCGCCGAAGGTACCGCAGGAGATGAGGCATTCTTTGGCTCCAGCGTGATGGGACAGCACCGGGCGGGCCGCGCCCGCGGTGGGGGTGGGGCTCCCGCTCCCCTCACTGCGGGAGCCCCGCGTCCTGATGGACCGGCGTCAGGCGCCGACCGGACGGGTGAGGTCGTTGTAGAGCTCGGGGCGGCGGGTGGCGATCAGGCCGAACTCAAGCCAGTCGCGGCGCTGGTCGAGGTCCAGGTCGGCGACGAGGACGGCGGGGCGGTGGCGCGGCCCGCGCAGGATGATCCGGCCGTAGGGGTCGGAGATGAACGACGATCCGTAGAACCTCGAAGGGCCTTCACTGCCGGTGCGGTTGGGCACGACCATGAACAGGGCGTTGGACAGACCGTTGCTGCTGATGGCCTGCTCCCAGATCGGCTGGGTGTCGAAATCGGGCATCCCCGGTTCGGACCCGATCGCGGTGGGGTGCAACAGGATGTCCGCGCCGCGCAGGGCGTAGGTGCGGGCCAGCTCCGGGAACCACTCGTCCCAGCAGGTGGGGAATCCGAACTGCGCGCCCTCGATCTCCGTCACGGGGAAGTCGCTGTCGCCGGGGCGGAAGCACAGGTCTTCGCGATAGCCGGGGAAGGCGGGGATGTGATTCTTGCGGGTACGAGCGGCCAACTGCCCGTCCGGCCCTGTGCAGACAGCGGTGTTGTAGCCCAGCCCGCCGTCGGCGGCCCTCTCGTAGAGCGAGGCGGAGACGTGGATGCCCAGTTCGGCGGAGAGCTGCGAGATCAGCTGCACGGTGCGGCCCGACTCGACGTCCTCCTCCCACTGCTTGGCGCCGCCGGCCATGGGGTCATCGGTGTTGCAGAAGTAGGGCGAACGGGTCAGCTCCGGCAGGGCGACCAGGCGTGCGCCCTGCTCAGCGGCCAGCCGCACGCCGGTACGCAGGGCCTCGTCGTGCGTTGCGGGGTCGGCGTCCCATTGCATCTGGACCAGGCCGACGCGCAGCAGGCCGCGCTCGGCGTCGAGCGTGCGGCCGGGTGAGCCGAGCGGCGAGCCGAAGGAGGTGAGCAGGTCGTAGTGCGGGCCGGTCATCGAAGCTCCATGGGGATCTGCTGGGTGATGCAGTGCACGCCGCCGCCCCCGAAAGCGAGGGTGGGCGCGACAACCGGGACCACCTTGCGCTCGGGCATGGCCTTGGCCAGTGCCTCGGCGACTTCCTCGTCCTCGGTCCGGCCCGCGACGGGCACCACGCATCCGCCGTTGGGCAGATAGAAGTTGAGGTAGCCGACCTCGACGCTCCGGCCGTCGGCGTGGCCGTACGCGGTCTGGGGCAGAACCACGATGTCGAGCTTGCGGCCCTTGGCGTCGCGGGTGGCCTCCAGCACGGCGAGGTTGGCTCGCATGCGGGCGTAGTCGGGATGGTTCTCGTCGTCGGGCAGGCTGACCACCACGCGGCCGGGCGCGATGTAGGCGGCCACCCCGTCCACATGCCCGTCGGTCTCGGTGTCCTCAAGCCCGCCGTACGGCAGCCAGATCACCTTCTCGATGCCGAGCATGCGGGAGAGTTCGGCCTCGATGCCGGCGCGGTCCGCGCGGGGGTTGCGGTTGGGATGGAGCAAGCACTGCTCGGTGGTGATGAGCGTGCCCTCCCCGTCGACGGTGATCGCGCCGCCCTCCAGCACCATGCCCGAGTGCAGGCGCTCGACGCCGAGACGGTCCAGGACCAGTGCGGCAAGCTTGTCGTCGCTGTCGTAGGGCCAGTGCTTGCCGCCCCAGGCGTTGAAGCGGAAGTCGGCGCCGAAGCGCCGCCCGGTCTCGTCGTGGACGAAGATCGGGCCGCTGTCGCGGGTCCAGGAGTCATCCAGCGGCAACTCGACGACCTCGATCTCGTGAGCCGCCCGCTCCCCGGTGAAGCGCCCGCGCACCTCGGCGGCAGTTCCCGGTGCCGTCACCATCAGCACCGGCTCGAACGCGGCGACCGCACGAGCGACCGCCGCGTACTCGTCCTGCGCGTCGCTCAGCAGGCCGCTCCACAGCTCGCTGCGGTAGGGCCAGGCCATCAGACAGCCTTCGTGCTGAGCCCACTCCGCCGGCATGCGCACGGATCGCGCTGCCTGTGCACACATGGCGCACTCCTCTCCATGACCACCACAGGTGGCCGAAAACCAGTAGGTGCAGCCCCAGAGTGAACCCTGACTGAAATTTTCGTCAATAGGTCGGGTGTGATCGGATCCGCTTGCGCCGGTGAGCGAGAATGGCTGCTCGTAACCGTCAGGGAGGAAGACTTCGGGTGTCAGATCGCCAGCGCACGATTCTGGAGGCCGCCGTGCGGACCATCGCCCGCTCGGGCGTCCGCGGGCTGCGCGTGGAGGAGGTCGCCGCCGAGGCCGGCGTCTCCACCTCGCTGCTGTACTACCACTTCAAGGACCGGGCCGGCCTGGTGCGGCGCACCCTGGAGTTCGTCAACGAACGCGCGGGCGACTCGACCGAACCCGGCGCCGCCGAGGACCAGAGCCCCCGCGGCGTACTCGAACACCAACTCCTGATGGAGCTGCAGGACACCCCCGCCGTACGCGAGGACTCCACAGCCTGGGGCGAGATGCGCGCCGCCGCGGTGTTCGAGCCGGACCTCCAGCCCACTCTCGCCCGGTCCACTCAGGTATGGGTCGATGAGATCGCGGGGGCCATCAAGGCGTCCCAGCTGACCGGACAGGCCCGCAAGGACGCCGACCCGCACGCGGCGGCGGAGCGGCTGACCTCATTGGTCGAAGGACTCAGCGAGCGCTGGCTCAGCGGTTCACTCGCCCAGGACCGCGCAGTGTTCCTGCTCCGCGGAGCCATCGAAGTGGAGCTCGGCCCCTCGTCGGCCACGCCCTGACGCGGCACGCACGGCGCGCCCCGGACAGGCGGGGTCCTGCCGCGGCCCGCCCTGGCGTATCGAGGGAGACCGCTCGGCGCGCCTGACCCGGGACCCGTTCGCAGCCCGGCCCGGCCTGACGTAGGCTCGGACCTGACTAATATTTCAGTCAGGGAGATCAGTGGTGCGTATGTCCAGGCGACGAACACTTCGGGCGGGCCTTGCCGCCGCCCTCGGTGCCGCAGGCGCGGGCGCCTGCGGCCGGACCGGCAGCAGCGGGCAGACCGCTCCGGCGACGCAGGCCACGTTGCCGTCGGCGGGCGAGTGGCGCATGCCCGGCGAGTCACATCCTCACGAGCTCACCTTCATGGCCTGGCCCACCCGCCGTGTCTGGACGTCGGACATCACCGGAGTACGGGAGGACATCGCGGGTATCGCGAGAGCCATCGCCGAGTTCGAACCGGTGACACTCCTCGCCAACGCGCGGGACGTCGAGCACGCCGAACGCGCCTGTGGTTCAGGCGTGACGGTCGCACCCATCCCGGTGGACGATCTGTGGATGCGCGACACCGGCCCGAACTTCGTGCTCGGCACGCAGGGAGTCGCCGGCGTCGCCCTCAACTTCAACGGCTGGGGCGACAAACAGACGCACGACCTGGACGGCCACGTCGCCCGGAGGATCCTCGAGAGCACGCACATCCGAGGGCTCCGGGCACCGATCACCGGGGAGGGCGGTGGCATCGAGGTCGACGGGCGGGGCACATTGCTGGCGACCGAGAGCTGCTGGGTCAACGACAACCGCAATCCCGGACAGTCACGCGCGGACATCGAACACGCGATGAAGTCTCTCTTCGGCGTCACCACCGTGATCTGGGTCGAGGGCGCGAAGGGACACGACATCACGGACTACCACATCGACGCGCTGGCTCGCTTCGCCGAGCCGGGAGTCGTAGTCATGAGCACCCCGCCCGGTGACGCGCCCCGTGACGTATGGACGAAGGCCTACGAACAGGCCCGATCGGTCCTGGAGCAGGCACGGGACGCCCGGGGCAGGAGCCTGGAGATCGTAGAGCTGCCGGAACCCACCGCCCTGCGCGGCCACAGCGAGGACTTCCTGGCGAGCTACGTGAACTACTACGTGTGCAACGGCGGGGTCGTCATCCCACGCTTCGGCGCCGCCGGGCCGGACGCGAACGCCCTGTCCATCGTGAAGGATCTGTATCCGGGCCGCGAGGTGGTCCAGGTTCCCGTCGACACCCTTGGCGAAGGCGGAGGCGGTATCCACTGCTCGACCCAGCAGCTGCCGAAAGCACCCTGACCGCAGGCGTCGCCGACGCACGCGTGCGCCTCGCTCTCGCGACGGTGTACGGACGGCGGCGCGACTGCCACGCCTGATCACCCTGCCGGCGTACACGCACGAGCTCTGTCGTTCTCTGCCCCCGAAGGGGTCGTTTCAGGAGGTCTCCCGGGTGGGCGGGGCTCCGGCTGCGTAGGATCACAGCGGGCCAGGATCGATGCAACTCACGCCATACGGGGGAATGTTCATGCGAAACCGAAGGACGCGCACCCTGGCAGCAGGGGCTTTGGCCGCTCTGGCGGCCGGGGGCCTCTCCGCATGCTCGGCTCCCGGGCAGAAGTCCTTCGAGGACGACGCCAAGGTGCCCCAGAAGGTCACCTCGGTCCGCCTCGACAGCGCGAACGGCGGCGTGAGGGTGGATTCTTCGGCGGACACGTCCACGATCTCCGTGCACCGCAAGGTCAACTACCGTGGGGACAAGCCGAGTGGCACGTCGTTCAGCGTCAGAAACGGCGTCCTGGTGCTCTCCGGCTGCGGCAGGAACTGCGGCGTCGACTACATGGTCCGCGTACCGGCCGGCCTTCCGGTGGCCGGCGGCGCGTCCAACGGCAGCCTGACGCTGACCGATGTCGGCACGGTCGACGTCCACACGAGCAACGGCGCGATCGCGGTGACGAACGCGACGGGCGCGGTGAAGCTGCGCACGTCCAACGGCGACGTGGACGTCAAGGACGCCAAGGGCGGGGACATCGACACGCAGACCTCGAACGGCGAGGTGACGATCCGGACGGCCGCCCCGCAGAACATCAGGGCCCGCTCGACCAGCGGCAGCCTCACTGTCACGGCGCCGCCCGCGGCGTACCGGATCTCGGCGAACGACTCCCACGGCGATACGCAGGTGGCACTCAAGAACGACCCGTCGGGCGAGTACCGTCTGGACCTCTCGACAACGAACGGTGACTTGACGGTCAAGCCGGCCGGCTGAGGGGGTTCGGTGTGGTGCTGTGCTCGGTCCGAGGAGGGCTGGTGTCGTCGTGACCGAGTTCGATGAGCGTGCGAGTGCCATCTGGTCGGGGCAGGCGGCCGCGTACGCGGAGTCCTTCGCCGCCGTATGCGCGTATCCGATCGAGGATCTGCTGGATGCCGTCGGGGCCGGACCCGGCGTCCGTCTGCTGGATGTGGGCACAGGGTCGGGCAACGTCGCGGCCGCGGCATGTGCGAGGGGTGCCCGGGTCACCGCTGTTGATGCCGACCCGGGGATGGCGGAGTTCACCGCGGCAGCCGTGCCACTGGCCGATGTCGCTGTCGCCGGGCTGCCCGTTCTGCCCTTCGCTGACGGTGCCTTCGATGCGGTGACCGCCAACTTCGTACTGGACCATGTCGGCCGGCCGGCGCGTGCGCTGCGCGAGTTGGGCCGGGTGACCCGGCCGGGCGGCCGGATCGCGGTGACGGTATGGTCCGTGCCCGCCGGGGCCGGGCAGGCTCTCCTGGGACGGGCGACGGAGGCCGCCGGGGTGCCGCGCCCCGCACACCGGCCGGTTCTGGCGCCCGAGACCGATTTCCCCCGCACTGAGCAGGGGCTTGTGGACCTGATGCTGGCCACCGGACTCTCCGGGCCCTCCTGTCGGGCCATCGCCTGGAACCATCGGACATCCGCGCAGGGATGGTGGCACGGCGCGGCGGCGGGCGTCGGCTTCACGGGCCACCTCATCGCCGCCCAACCATCCGAAACCAGGGTGGAGATCAAACGGCATTTCGATCTCCTCGGCGCAGAGTTCACCGGCCCCGACGGCCTGCTCGCGCTGCCGCACCTGGCGCTGCTCGCCGGCGGAACAGCCCGAGCAGGAGCATTGCCGGAGTCCGGGTGACTCGCGGGCCGGCCTCATGAAAACGGGAGGCGTTCGACGGCTGTCGCTCAGGTCCTCGGGCAGTCACTGGACGCTCACAGCGGGGCGTACGACGATTTCGCTCACGTCGGCCTCCGGAGGCTGGGCAGTGGCGTAGGCGAAGGCATCTGCCGCGCGCGCAGCGGTATCGGTGCCGGTCTGCGACATGGTGTGTTCCTCCTGGTGGGAACGGAGTGCTCCTGGTGGAGCACAGCGCCCCGCGCTCGGACCGGCTCAGTCGGATGGGCATGAGTCCGGGCAGTGGCGAAGGGCCCCGACCAGGGCAGGAGGTGCCTGGGCACGGCGCACCCAGGCACCCGGTCGCGAGCAGGGAACACCGGGCCCGGTGGCGGGCGGCAAAGGTGCGGAGAACGACATCGCCCCTTCAGGCCTCACCCGCGCGGGTCACACCCGTGTCCGGCCCCGCGCCGGCGTCCCGGTTCCGGACCGTCGCGGCCGCACGGTGCAGGTCTGTGATCACCGTCCGCACGGCGCGGCGTGCCGCACGTTCGGGGCGGTGGAGCACATCGATATGGCGTCGGGTGCGCACGCCGCTGAGCGGTCTGAGGGTCAGCGCCGGGTGCGGACGTGTGGTCCAGCGCGGCATCAGGGCCAGACCGCCTCCGGCGGCCACTGCTTCGGCGACCACCGAGAATTCATTGATGCGATGGACGATGTTGAGCGGTCGGCCGGCAGCGGTCGCGATCGCGTCGATGGTGGTCATCAGCGGGAACCCGTCGTGAACGGTGATCCAGGGCTGATCCGCGACATCTCGCGGGGTGAGCCGTCGTCTCGCGGCCAGCGCGTGCTCCACGGGAAGGGCGATGTCGATCGGTTCTCGCAGCAGCGTGCCGGCGGTGACCGTAGCCGGCCACTGCGGTGCCTGGTCGAGACGGTGGGCGATGACGAGGTCGTAGTCCCGGGTCAGTGCAGGGAAATGGTCCTGCGCGACATCCTCGTCGGCGAGCGAGAGCCGCGGACGGCCGGGGCCTTCCTGGCTCAGCAGCAGGGGGAAGAACGCGGCGGCCGCGCTGTGGAAGGCCGCCACCGACACCCTTGCGTCCGACTGGTCGACGAACGCGTCGACGGTGTGCCGCGCCCTGGCCAGCGCGGTCTCCACCTCGATCGCCGCCCCGGCGAGGGCCCGCCCGGCATCGGTGAGCACCAGCCGACGTCCATCACGTTCGGTGAGTGGGACCGGGATCGGACGTTGCAGCAGCCGAAGCTGCTGGGAGACCGCGGAGGGCGTCATCAGCAGCGCGTCGGCGGTCGCGGTGACACTGCCCAGCTCGCCCAGCTCCCGCAGGATCTGCAGCTGTCGTTCGTTCATCGCCTCAATGTAGCGATGCTTCATGGTTGGTGAAGAACCTCGCCCTTGGCTTCAGAGTGGAAGCAATGCAGCTTTGGGGGGTGTTCGCCACCCGCCGCACTGACGCAGTGCTTCTCCTCGTTGCCATCGTCTGGGGCTCCAGCTACCTGGCCGCGAAGTCCGCCACCCACACCCTGCCGGTCCTGTTGGTGCTGTTCGCGCGGTATGCGATCTCCGCGATCGCGTGCCTCGCACTCATCGCGTCCCGCCGCCGGGACAGGCGCTGCACGCGGGACGAGACACGCGTCGGTGGGCTGCTGGGGATCACACAGGCGGCGGTCCTGGTTCTTGAGACATACGGCGTCGCGCACACCAGCGCGGCCAACGCCGGCCTGATCATCAGCCTCACCATCGTGCTCACCCCGCTGCTGGACCGCACAGCAGGCAGCAGCAGGCGCCTGCCCCCGCGCTTCTTCGCCGCCACGGGTGTATGCCTGCTGGCCGTCACACTGCTCATGTCCGGCAGCGGCTTCCACGCTCCCGGGAGCGGCGATCTGCTGATGCTCGCCGCCGCGGTGGTGCGTGCAGCGCATGTCGCGCTCGTGGGGCGGCTCACCAAGGGACGCACTGTCCGTCCGTTGCAGCTGACGGCCGTCCAGACGGCTGTCGGTACCGCGCTGTTCGCCGTACCGGCCGTGAGCAGCCTGCCGATGACGGCACGGATCGATGGCACGGACTGGGGCCGACTCGTTTATCTGGCCCTTTTCTGCAGCGTGTTCGCCTTCCTCGCCCAGACCTGGGCGGTGCAGAAGAGTTCCGCCGGCCGGGCCAGTCTGCTGCTGGGAACCGAACCGGTCTGGGCGCTCCTGGCCGGTATCGGCATCGGCGGCGAGAAGTTCACCGCCGTAGCCGGCCTCGGCGCGGCGCTCATGGTCGCCGGAACGTACTGGGGACAGAACATCGAGCGTGTCCACCGCACCGCCGACGACACCGAGCCCTCGTCCCGGGCGACGGCGCCTGCCGGTATCTGACCGTGCATGACCGGCTCGGGCCAGGACTGATGCCTCTCGCGGTCCCCTCCACAGGCAAGTCCTCGGTCGCGCCAGGCCTCGATCACGCCTGCCGGTCCCGAAAGGACCGGGCGGGCCGCGTCAGCGACGCCACGTCAGTGACGACGGGGCCTTCGAGGCGCGGCGGCGGACGGGGACACCGAATGAGGCGGAAGCTCCTCATCCTCATCGTCGAACGGGGGCGGCTCGGTGCTGAAGCTCGGTTCGACGAACAGGTTGTGATGCTGCGGCTGGGCTGCGGGAGCCGGGCGCGTACCTGAACTTGCTGTGGGGGTGCGGCGGTCGGGAGCGGTGGTCAAGGCGATCCATCCTGTCTGGCCGGACACGCAGCATGGCATTTGCGGTCCGGCAAGGTGTGGGCGGCGCGTTCTGCCCGGCTTCAGCTGTGAATGACGACGTTCGGCCACGGGGCGTGCGCGCGTTGTCCAAGTAGAGCAGATGTCCGACGTGATGGGGCCCGCCTGGGTGCGTGTGACGCGATGACGGAGGGCGCGCGGCGATGGTCCCGCCTCCGGACACGTTCTTGACCCAGGAGTCAGGACCGGTGCTGCCTGCCGCGGCAGGCAGGGTTACCCGGCAGGGAGCGATATCCGCTGCGTGCTCGGTACGCCGGCCGGGGTCGCTCGTTCTGGGCGCGCCCCGGCCTCTTCCGGGCTGCACGTGGGGTTACGCGTCCTCGCGTCCGGACGTCTCCGCGGGCGCCCGCACCCGAACGCCCGGAGAAGCATCCGGATCACCCGCCCGGCGGCCTGCGGCGCAGCGCCCGCACCGCCGCCCGTTCGGCCCCGCGCGGGCCCAGCCAGGCCTGCCGCCGTTCGCGCGTCGCGGCGGGTACGGGGAGATCAGCGTGGCCAGACACACGGCGATGACGATGGCGAGCAGCCTGGGGAAGTACGTGCGCCGGACGGTGTCGCTGCCTGCGCACGGTCTTCTGGACCGCCGCGCGGTCGGTATGCCCGACAGCGACGTCCGGCCTGCCGCCGCCGTTGAGGCCGCGGAGCGCCACGGTGGTCGGAAGGGTGCCCGTGTCGGCGGTATGGGAAGTGGCGGGTGCGGAGCCGCCCCTGTCGTCACCGAGGGAGGTGGTCGGCGTGTTGACACCCTTCACCGTGGCGAGGAGGTCGGCTTTCCCGCCGACGCCGAGGCCGCCGAGCGCTGTCGCCGTCCCCCTGCCGGAACCGGTGGGAAGAGCGGCCGGAGTGGCGCCCGCGAAGGAGGTCGTGGGGCCGGGTACGGCCTGGGCGTCCGGGGCAGGACGCAGTCCGGCGACGAGTACGGCCGTGGTACCGGTGGCGAGCAGGCCACCGGTGCGCAACGGTGGGAAATCATTCCCAACCCACCTGCTCCTCAAGGGTTTTGGGCACGCGATGGGACGGGACCGGCCTGCGGAGAGCCACTGGGCCGCCGGCGGCGCCCTGCCCTGGACGGACCTGCGGGGAGCCGCGCGGGGCTCCCCGCAGGCCGGGCGGGCGGGCGGTGTCCGATTCAGGCCAGGTCGAGGAGTTGCTCGTAGAAGCCACCGAAGCCATGGGGCTCGTCGAGCAGGTGGATCTCCAGAATCCAGTGGCAGCGCCACCCGGCCCGGTCGGTCCGGCGCAGCGGGGTGTCGTTGTCGGGCGTGATGTACGACTCCGTCCTGGCCCCCTCGATCGTCTCGTGCGGGAACTCACCGACGAGGTGACCTGCGTGCCAGCCGCCCAGTGACCAGCCCGCTTCGGCGGCCAGCCGCTCCACCTCCGCGTACAGCTGCTTCCCGGTGATGTCCGTGTCCGCCCGGAACGCGTCCCGGCCTGCCGCGAACACCGTTGCCAGGTCGTCGCGCAGCCGGTGCTTCCGGGGGTCGCTCCCGAAGACGAAGGTGCGCCCGAAGTCCGCCTCGTACTCCTCGAAGATCGGGCCGAAGTCGGCGAACGCGACATCGTCCTCCCCGATCACCCGGTCCGGGGGGTTGTCCTGGTAGGGGAACATCGTGTGCGGGCCGGACCGGACGATCCGCTTGTGCCAGTGCTTCGTCGTCCCGAACATCTCGTTCGCGAGGTCCCGGACCCGGTCGCTGACCTCCCGCTCACCCGCTCCGGGAGCGACCAGGCCCCGCGCCTCGACCTCCGCGAAGAGGGCCACAGCCTTGCGCTGCGCCTCCACCAGGCCGAGCGCACGCAGTTGTTCGTCCATCCGATCAGGTGTCGCCATGGTGCTGTTCCTCTGCCTCTCACGGGCCGCGCGCACGATGACGAGCGTCCCTCGTAGTACGACTGACCGCGCAGGCCCGATGCGTTCGTCCCACGCTCAAAGAGTCCGGGTCTGCGCGCAGCTGGTTGGTGAACCGCTCACGCACGCCGTCGCCGCCTCCGCACCTGTGGGGGGAGGGCCGTCCGCCCCATACTGCATCTGCCAAGCCCTTGGCGTAAAACGACTGGTGGATGCCTGCCCATCAGACGCAATCCCTGGCATATGTGAATGTGCTGGCGCCCAAGGACCTGCGCGCCCTGCCGACCCGGCGGATACAGCGGCCCTCCCCCGTCACTCCCGCCTCGCCCGCGGATATGGCACGATCACTGAAGAGCAGCATCGTCGCGGAGCCGCACCGTTGCGGCCGGTGATCCCGGCGCTCCGCGCGGCTGCGACCCCCGGGGGCGGTCCGGCCGCCCGCCGGGCCGTGGCGGGAGGAGCCGCGCGGGCCAACCGCCTTGCGCCGCGGGCTTCCGGGCATGTCCCGGGGTCTTCGCGGGTAGAGGTCGTGACCGGGCAGGCACACATTGGCTGTTGGCCGCACGAATGCCCTCCCGGGTGGTTGGGTGGTCACGACCGACCAGATGGAGAGGGCGACCCGCATGCCGTTCGACGAGAAGTCCGTGGTCCCTGGACTCGATCGCGCCGCGCTGCCTCGGCCCGGACGGCCGGCCCGCGAGGGCGCACCCGGTGTCTCTCCGCTCGGGCTGCGGTCCCCCCAGGCACTGGCCGCGTTGCAGCAGACGGCCGGGAACGCCGCGGTCGTCCAGACACTGCGCGATGAGCAGGAACAGGAGCAGCACCGTCACGGTGCGGGGTGCGGCCACCAGCCCCCCGTACAGCGGTCGTCGGTCGACGAAGCCCTGCGTTCGCCGGGCCGTCCCCTGGAACCTGCCAAGCGGGAGGAGATGGAGAGCAGGCTGGGCGCCGACTTCTCCAGTGTCCGGGTGCACACCGACACGGTGGCTCAGCGCTCCGCGTCCGAGTTGGGCGCCAGGGCGTGGACCTCGGGCAACGATGTGGTCCTCGGCCCTGGCGGCGGCGACGACCACACTCTCGCGCACGAGCTGACGCATGTGATCCAGCAGAGCAAGGGCCCGGTGGACGGCACGGTCGGGCCTGGCGGGGTGCGGGTCAGCGACCCCGGTGACCGGTTCGAGCGGGAGGCCGAGGCCAACGCGACGCGTGCGATGAGCGCCCCGCTCCCCGAAGTGCAGCGCGCCCCCGCGCGCAGCGGAGCTCAGGAGTACGGTGCGGCGGTCGGCGACGTGGACGCCGTGCAGCGCGCCCGGCACGCCACGGAGCGCGCCCCGGACAGCGACAACGACTCGTAGACCGGCAACTTCGGCACGCTCCACCGTGGTGGGCCAGGAGCGAGGGAGCGGGCGGGGCGGCTCCCGACGCGAACACACCGGCTCCGGGCCACGCTGCTAGCCGGGACCAGGTCGGCGGCGGAAGGCAGCCGACGGAGTTCACCACGCACACCGGTGTCTCCGAGAGTTCGGGTCACCGGAACGCTGGTGGTGATCTCCATCGCCGCGAAGTACCCCGGGGCTGTGGCAGCGAGGAGGGCCGGCCGCTCTGCCGTCCGTGACGCTCAGGGTGCTCGAACTCGTCGACCGGACGCCCGGGACGCAGCCATGACGCGCGGCCGGCGCATCCTGAGCCCACGGCCTCGGCTACGGAGTCCGGTGGCGCCGCGTGGCGACACTGCCGGCACATCGCTGCGGTGCACGCGCTGTTCTCGGTCAGCATCAGCCGCCGGACCACGGCCGCTTGACCCGTGGCGTGACAGGGTGTGAAACTCAAGGCGCGTTCGGCGTGTCCCCAAACCGCCGATTCAGGACGCAGAAGGCTCCGACCACCCCCCGGGTCGGAGCCTTCGCCGTGGCGGCATCAGTCCGCCCGATGTGCGGCCTTCGGCGGCCCCGGCGTCGCGAAGCCGGACGGCATCGAGCAGCAGCAGGTGCCGTGATGCGTGAATGTGCGCACGCGCATCACGCATCAGGGCCGGTGGCACCGGCGTTGCCGGAGCCCGGACGTACCGTGCCCGCGGTCCGGGAGCCGGGTCGCAGGCCGGTCCCTGTCGGCCGGGTGGCGCGGCCGCCCGTCAGGTCTTGCGCAGATCCGGAGCCGGCACCCCGATCAGCAGGCGGCGCACGGCGTCCCACGCGGCCCGCAGCGCGCGGGTCACGGCGGGGGAATCGCTGCCCATGACGCGGACCCACGCGCCCGCCTCGTCGGGGAGGATGCTCACCCCGAACACGAGCCCGGTGGCCAGCAGGGCCTCGTGCAGGACGTCGGCGACCCTGGCCGCGGGGGCCAGGGGTGTGAACGCGTACAGCGAGGCCATCAGGTCGTGGCCGGCGAATACCGCGGGACCGGTGACCCCGCCGGGGCCCTGCGGTTCCAGCCGTACGGTGTCGGCTGCCAGGAGCGAGCCGTCGGGGCGCTGGACCTCCAGATCGCTGAAGAGCATCCGGTAGGCGTGCCGTTCGCCGCGTGCCAGGCGTCCGGCCGCGATCGTCTCCCCCAGCAGTACGGTCGCTGTCGGGTCGGCCGTCACGCGGGTGTGCTGGTAGAAGCGCGCGTCCCGGTACGGGATCAGCGGGTCGGGCAGATACTCGACGTAACTCCCCTCCCCCGCCGACAGGTTGATGATCTGGGTCGCATGGTCGAACTCCATGCGGTGCACCTTCGTCGCGGCCTGCGTCGTCAGGTGCACGGCCGAGCCGGGACCGCAGTCGATGTCGATCCGGTTCCGGTCGGCCTGCAGGATGCCGCCTCCGGTCGACATCAGATAGGTCACGGGCAGGTCCGGCCGGTGCGGGTCGATGTACAGCGGCCGCATGATCTGCAGCGGAGACTTCTGGTAGCGGTCGACGAGTTCGGTACGGTCGCCGACGCGCGCGTACCGCAGTTCGAGCAGACCGACCTTGCCGGGGCGCCCGGCGGCCAGCGTGTCCGGCGGGCCGGCGAGGCCGAGCATCCGGGCCGGAGTCCGCCGGGGTTCGTAGTGCGCGGGGTCCAGCCGCGCGGGCGCCGTGGTCACGCGGAAGCCGCCTCCCGGGCGGCTTCGTGGGCCAGGATGAAATCGGCGATGGTGTCGAGGCCTTCGCCCGTCAGGGAGTTGGTCAGCACCACGGGCCGTCCCTCGCGGACACGGCGCGCGTCCGACTCCATGACCTCCAGATCGCAGCGCACGTACTGGGCGATGTCGACCTTGTTGATGACGAGCAGTTCGCACTCGGTGATGCCGGGGCCCCGCTTGCGCGGCATCTTGTCGCCCTCGGCCGTGTCCAGCACGAACAGGAAGAGATCGACCAGCGCGGGGCTGAAGGTGAGTGTCAGGTTGTCGCCGCCGCTCTCGAAGAGCAGCGTGTCAATGTCGGGGTGGCGCTCCAGGAGCTCGTCGGCCGCCGCCTGGTTCATCGTCGGGTCGTCGCGGACCGCGGTGTGCGGGCAGGCTCCGGTCTCCACGCCGACGATCCGGTCCGCGTCGAGGATGCCGTCCAGGGTCCGCCGGACGTGGGCCGCGTCCTCGGTGGTGAAGATGTCGTTGGTGATGACTGCGGGGGTGCGGCCGCGCGCGAACAGTATGGGTACGAGCGCCTCGATCAGGGCCGTCTTGCCCGAGCCGACCGGGCCTGCGATTCCTACGCGCAGTACACCGTCCTTCGGGCGCCGCAGGAGTTCGTCGTCGTGGCTGTGGTGGTGCCTGGCCTGCATGGGGTCGTGCATGGTGATCCTTCTCTGGTGTGGTGTCTTCTCGCGGGGGGTGGCACGCGGTGCTGCCCTGGTCCGGTGCCTCCGCACGGGCCGGAAGCCGTCCGGGGCACTGCGCCTAACTGGCGAACAGCCGCGCCTCCGCCCGCTCATGGCGGCCGGCCATGATGTCGGCCACCGGGGCGAAGCCGCCGATGTCGGCCAGTTCCCGCTCCAGGGCGGCTTCGGCGGTCTCCTCGATCACCCGAGCCGCCCGGTGCAGTACCACCTGCGCCTGGCGGTGGTCGGTCAGGCGCAGCCGCAGGGCGGCACCCACGAAACTGGCCGCGAAGGCGAACAGTTCGCAGGTGACCGCCTGCCGTACGGGCACCGCGTTGCCCGCGTGGACGGCTGCGGCGACGACCGGCTGGCAGCCGCGCACGGCGCCGTCCCGGTAGAGGCTGCGGTACTGCTCGATCTGCGGGGTTCCGTACACCTCCGCCGCCAGGTCCAGCAGTTGACGGCCGGTACGGACACTCGCCTGCCTGGCCTCACGGCCCAGTTTGGTGGCGTGCAGCCGCTGTTCGACCGCCGTCAGCTCGGCCCAGTCGCCGGCGGTGACCGCGCGGTGGGCGAGCGCGAGCGCGGTGGCGTCGGACGGCCCGGCGCTGTGGCGCAGGAGATCGTGGAGGAGGCCCGGCAGGCTGCGCGGGGTCACCGCGCGGGCCTGCTGGAAGCCCTCCAGGCCGTGGGAGAGGGTGTAATAGCCGCTGGGGAAGGCCGAGTCGGTGAGCTGGAGCCCGGTCAGCAGCGCGGCTGTGGGCATCGGGTCGTTCACGCCGGGGCTCCGTTCGCGCGAGGGGGTGGTCCGCGGTGATCCGGCCGTCGACGACCGCCGGGGGCGGTCAGACGATGTAGAAGAGGTGGTTGAGCGGGAGCCGCTCGGCCGGTTCGATCGTGGCGGGTTCGCCGTCGACAGTGACCTTGTACGTCTCCGGGTCCACCTCGATGCGCGGCAGCGCGTCGTTGCGCACCATGTGCTGCTTGCCGATGGTCCGGCAGCGCTGCACGGGCTCGGTCCGCCGCTGCAGACCGAGTTCGCCGGGGACGCCCGCCGCGATGGACGCCTGCGACATGAAGGTGACCGACGTCCGCTGCTTGGCCCGGCCGTACGAGCCGAACATGGGGCGGTAGTAGACGGGCTGCGGCGTCGGCAGGGACGCGTTGGGGTCGCCCATCAGCGCCCAGTTGACCATGCCGCCCTTGATGACCAGCTTGGGCTTGGCGCCGAAGGAGTGCATCGGCCACAACACGATGTCGGCGAGCTTGCCCGGCTCCAGGGACCCGATCACGTCGGAGGCGCCGACCGCGATGGCGGGATTGATGGTCAGCTTGGCCAGGTACCGCAGCACGCGTGCGTTGTCGTTGCGGGAGCTGTCCTCCGCCAGCGGGCCACGCAGCTCCTTGCAGTGGTGCGCGGTCTGGAAGGCGCGGACGAACGACTCGCCGACGCGTCCCATGGCCTGGGAGTCGGAGGAGAAGATGCTGATCACCCCGAGGTCGTGCAGCACGGTCTCGGCGGCGATCGTCTCGGCTCGCACCCGGCTGTCGGCGAACGACACGTCCTCGGGGATGTCGCGGGACAGGTGGTGGCAGACCATCACCATGTCGAGCAGTTCGTCGACCGCGTTGACCGTGTACGGCAGTGTGGGGTTGGTCGATGCGGGCAGGACGTTGGCCTCGCCCGAGACCCGGATGATGTCGGGGGCGTGGCCGCCGCCCGCTCCCTCGGTGTGGAAGGTGTGGATGGTCCGGCCGTCGATCGCGGACAGGGTGTCCTCGAAGAAACCGCCCTCGTTGAGGGTGTCGGTGTGAATGGCCATCTGGACGTCGTACTCGTCGGCGACGCGCAGGGCGGTGTCGATGGTGGCCGGTGTCGCGCCCCAGTCCTCGTGCACCTTCAGTCCTGCGGCGCCGGCCTCGATCTGCTCACGCAGGGCCTCCGGTTGACTGCCGTTGCCCTTGCCGAGCAGCCCCACGTTGACCGGCAGGTCCTCCACGGCCTCCAGCATCCGGTGGATGTTCCACGGGCCGGGGGTACAGGTCGTGCCGTTGGTCCCGTCGGTGGGGCCGGTGCCGCCGCCGAAGAAGGTGGTGATGCCGTTGGACAGGCCCTCCTGGGCCTGCTGCGGCGCGATGAAGTGGATGTGGGTGTCGACGCCGCCGGCCGTGGCGATCAGGTGCTCGCCCGAGATCACCTCGGTACCGGGTCCGATGACCAGCTTGGGGTCCACGCCGCTCTGCAGCTGGGGGTTGCCTGCCTTGCCGACCCCGACGATCAGGCCGCCGCGGACGCCGATGTCGCCCTTGACGATGCCGAGTACCGGGTCCATGACCACGACATTGGTGATGACCAGGTCGAGGGCGCCCTCGCGGTTGAGGGCGGACGGGTCCTGGGCCATGCCGTCACGGATGGCCTTACCGCCTCCGTATACGGCCTCTTCGCCGTAGGAACCTGCGTTGTGGTCGTACTCGACCTCGACCACCAGGTTGGTGTCGGCGAGGTGGAAGCGGTCCCCCACCGTGGGGCCGAACAGGTCCGTGTACTGCTTGCGCGGGATGATCGCCATCAGTTGTGAGTCCCCTCGGTGCCCGCGGTGCCGGGCGTGTTCCCCGTACTGTCCGGCCCCGCCGTGCTGCCGGTGTGTGTGAATCCCAGCTCCGCGGCACGGCGCAGCGCGGTGCGCTTGGTGTCCGGGGCGGACAGGCCCCCGTTGACGAGGCCGGCGAAACCGACGAGCCGCCCGGTACCGGCGTAGGCGCACAGGTCGACCTCCCGGGTGTCGCCGGGCTCGAACCGCACGGCGGTGCCGGAGGGGATGTCCAGGCGCATGCCGAACGCGGCTTCACGGTCGAAGCGCAGCGCGCGGTTGATCTCGAAGAAGTGGTAGTGGGAGCCGATCTGGACGGCACGGTCGCCGGTGTTGGCGACCGTGAGCCTGATCTTGGCCCGGTTGGCGTTGATCTCTATGGGGTCGTCCCCGTAGAGGTAGTGGGCTCCGCCCGACATCTCTGTCTCCTCGGTGGTTCAGGGTTCAGGCGCTGATCGGGTCGTGGCAGGTGACCAGCTTCGTCCCGTCGACGAACGCCGTCTCGACCTGGAGGACGCTGAGCATCTCGCGTACTCCGGGCATCACGTCCTCCTGGGTGACGATCTTGCGGCCCAGCTCCATGCACTCGGCGACGGTGTGGCCGTCGCGGGCTGCCTCCAGGACGGCCTCGGTGATCAGCGCGGCGGCTTCGCTGTAGTTGAGCTTGGTCCCCCTGGCCCTGCGCCGGCGGGCCAGGTCCGCCACTACGTAGACGTGGAGCTTGTCGATTTCGCGTGGTGCGAGATTCATGGCGTCACTCTGCTTTCTCGGATGAGATGCCGGGCCGGCCCAGCGCTGGACCCGCCGCGAGGAAGAGCCAGGTCGTCACTACGAACGGCCAGGTGAAGGGAGACCCGCCGGACGGCCGGGTGAACGCCTCCCAGGCGGCTGTGAAGGGGACCGAGGACACGACGGCCAGCGCGGCGTAGCCGGCGGTCCACGGGGTGAGTGTGAGGAAGGTGGCTGCCAGCGCGATGGCGCAGAGCACCCCGTTGTAGCCGTAGAGGCCGGCGGCGATCCGGTCGGCCGGGAGCCCGGCCGTGCAGGCGGTCAGCAGTGCGAGGGCACTGGCACCGGCCGCTGCGACCGCGGCGGCCCGCGAGGTGACCAGGAGACCGACGAGCAGGATCAGGCCCGCGTACCACGTGTCGAGGAAGAAGACCTGGCCGATGTTGGCGCAGAAGGCCCGGCCGGCCTGCTCGGCGGTGAGCGTGGTGAACCCGCCGGCCCGCACCGGATTCCCGGACACGGCCGGGCCTGCCGGCAGTGCGATCACCAGGACCCCGGCGACCAGGCAGTACGGGGCAGTCAGCACCGGCAGCCCGACACGCCCGAAGAGGCGGCCAGCCGCCGCACTCAGCACCGAGCAGACCGCCGAACCGACGACCGCCAGAACGACGGTGCGCCACGAGGCGCCGAAGCTGACCAGGAGGGCGATGGCGGTCAGGCAACCGCAGTAGCCCTCCAAGCCCTTGACGAGATTTCCCCGGTCGGCGCCGAGTAAGGCGGCGGTCGCCGTCGACGCGCCCGCGCCGAGCAGCCCGTACACGCCGGTGCGCCATCCCCCGGCGAACAGCGCGACGGTGAACAGCAGTCCGGTCCACGGGTTCGCGCTGAGTGTCACCTGGGCTATGCCCCGCAGGTGTATCTGACCGACCAGCAGGGACACCCGGCACCTTGTCTGCACCGTCTGTTCCGCCGCAGACATGCGTACTCCCTTGAGGACATGGCGAGTTCGCCGGGCCCTCCCACGTGCGGCGCCGGTGCCAGATCAACGTTCTGTTGAAAACCGTACGCCCGGCGCCCGCGGAGTGGTGTCGCGAACACCGGCCACCGAGCGTGCCTGGAGCGGTACGGTATGACATACCCGCTGTTGGGACCCGGTCCTCGCCCGGCCCGCTGCGACCTGCCCCCTGTCGGCCCGGCCGCAAGTCTTGGTAAGAGGTTGAACTTTTGTTGAATGCTTCATACCTGTCATTTGACCGAACCTGGCACGGGCCACCGCACGCCTTGTTCACCAGGTGTTTCGGCCCGGTAAATTCATCGGGTTGCGGGAGCGTCGCCCTCCGGCCATGCTGGAACGGCTTCGGCAGGCTCTGCCCCGCACACCACGTTCACCCCGGCAGAGCGACATCCCCATCGGCGCGACAGAGTCCGACGTCGCCGTCGCCGCAAAGGCCGTGTGCGGGTCACCGCAGCCCACTCCAGGGCGGCTCGCCCCGACACCGCCTTCGACGAGCCGAAGGAGTCCAGCCATGCACTCCGCCCTGATCCGCACCGCGCTCGCCACGGCAGCGCTGTGCGCCACGCTCACAGCAGTGGCCATCACCCCGAGCACCGTGCACCACCCGGCGGCCACCCGCCCGACAGCCGACCAGCCGTCGGAGCCCCCGGCAGCGGACGGCCGTCCGTCCGAGCCCCGCACGGAGGGCGACACGAATCCGCCTCCGTACGACCGGCGCGCGTTCACCGAGCAGACGGTGCGGCTCAGCTGGGCGGGCACCACGGACGCCGGGCGCGACCGTATGTGCGCCCATCCGGACAGCTTCACCAGCCCGGCCCTGGACGCGCGCTACGCGGCGCAGCTGATCAAGGCGGACTGCCGGAACCACTGAGCCGGACAGCGGCGGCATCCCACCCCGGGTGCCGCCGCTGAGGCACACCGCGCGGGGCGGGCAGGTCAGGACGCGCCGTGGGAGGCGCGGCGGCGCAGGTGGAGGACTCCGCCGAGAGCCGCCGCGATGAGTACGCCGCCGGCGACCAGTTCCGTGGTGTCCAGATCGGTGAGCGAACCACTCAGGACCGCCCTGATGCGCTTGTCCGGCGCTCCCGAGAGCAGCAGCGGGGCCGTGCCCTTCCGGCCCTCGCACGCGAAGGTCACGTCGTACCTCGCTCCGGCCCTCGCTCCCGGGTCGACGACAACCGTCGCGGATCGTCCGTGGTGGAGGGTGACGGGGCGGAACGCGCCGGACGAGACGTTGACACCGGGCGCTCCGCAACCGGTGGCACCGAGCGTGACCCTGCCGCCGGGGGCCACCGATCCGGGTGACACGGTGAACCCGAAGGACGGGACCCCGCTGCCGTCACGTGCGGTCGCGGCCGGGACGGCCAGGGACAGCACCGCGGCGCTCAGCAGAGCGACCGACCCGATACTCGTCAAGCGCATGAGGGGTACCTCCGGACACAGGATGCGGGTACAGGACCGAGGCAGCAGGGCTGCGACAGGGCGCTGCGGCAACCGGGCTGCGGCCAACAGGGCTGCGCGGCGAAGGAACACGCGCACGGACATGTGTATGCCGCGGCCGAGGGCGCTCAGCGGGAAACGCACACCACTGCCGGGCAACGGTAGGCCGGTCCACCGCTGCCTGGCGACCCCTGCCACCCGTACGGGTCGTCACATTGCGCCGGACAGGCCAGCATGCCCTGGTCCCGGCCGGTCCGGCGTTTTCCGGCCTGCGTGGCACCTCCCTCGGCCGGGGCCGGGGCCGGCGGCAGGTGGGCGTCGGCCGTTCGGGCTCCTCCGGGGACGCCTGAGATGCGGGCAACGTCCAGTCTTTTTAACGTGACTGAATGATCTTCAGACCAGCCGTACGAAGCCTCTGCGCCGGAGCTGTGGTGCTGGCCGCCGGCGTCACCGCGATCGCCCCGAGCGCCGCGCTGGCCCCGCTGCCCGGCACGCGTCCACTCGGCGGCAGGACAGGTCAGGGGGCAGCCGCCCCGGCCCTGCCGGAACAGGTCTCGGCCCTGTCCTGGGTGGTCGCCGACGCATCGACAGGCGACGTGCTGGCGTCCAAGGACGCCCACCGGCATCTCCCTCCGGCCAGTACGCTCAAGACCCTCTTCGCCCTCACCGTGCTGCCTCACCTGCCCTCGCAGCAGCTGCACACGGTGACCAGCGCGGATCTCGACGGCCTCGGTGAGGGAAGCAGCCAGGTAGGTGTCACCGTGGGGCGCGCCTACCGGGTGGACGACCTGTGGCGCGGGGTCTTCCTCCGCTCGGGCGGGGACGCGGTCCATGTGCTGGCCTCCATGAACGGCGGCTGGCAGAAGACCACCGCCGAGATGCGCGAGCGGGCCGTCCAGCTGGGGGCCAAGGACACCCATGTCATGTCCCCGGACGGCTACGACACACCGGGCCAGTACTCGTCGGCCTTCGACCTCGCGGTCTTCGGCCGTACCGGACTGGCCGACCCGGCGTTCGCCCGCTACTGCTCGACGAGCGTCGCGGAGTTCCCCGGTGGGCGGGACAAGTCCGGCCGGGCCGGCGCCCCCTACGAGATCCAGAACACCAACCGTCTGCTGTCGGGCACTCAGGACGTCAGCCCGTACCCGGGACTCATCGGGGTCAAGAACGGCTACACCACCGAGGCGGGCAACACCCTCATCGCCGCCGCCCACCGCGGGGGCCACACACTGATCGTGACGGCGATGAACCCTCAGGGCGCCGTCTACGAGGACGCCCGCGCACTCCTCGACTGGGGCTTCGCCGCTGCCGGCAAGGTGCGGCCCGTCGGATCGCTCCGGCCCCCTGTCACGACGGCCGCAGCGGATTCGGCCGCCGGACCCGCGCACGCGCCGCCGGGCGCGCCGCTCGTGACGGACCACCACTCCGTGATCAGGAAGTCCTCACCGCTGGTGAGCGTCGCGGTCATCGGGGCCCTGTTCGTCTCGCTCTCCGCCTCGCTCTGGCTGCTGCGGCGGCGGATGCGGCGCTGACCGGCGGCGCAGGCCGGTTCAGACGATGCCGGCGCCGCTGAACAGCAGCAGTGCCACATCGACCGCGGCGACACAGACCGCGGCGGCGAACGCTGCCCGCTCGCGGCGGCGCCCCAGCAGCGTTCCCGCGACGGCCGCCGCGCTCGCGGCGGTGAGTGCCGCCAGGGCCCAGCCGGCGGGCGGCCCCGCGGGCCCGAGCACGAGGACGGCCGACGCCGCCACCAGCGGGACCGGGAGCAGCAGCCGCGCCCCGTCGGGTCCCAGCCGGTGCGGCGCGCCGCGCACACCCAGTTCGAGATCGCTGCGGATGTCGGGCAGCACGTCACCGAGGTGGGCGCCGATCCCCAGCAGTGCGCCCACGACGACGATCCACCAGGTGGGCGCCGGCTGCCCCGGCAGCCCGAGTGCCACGAAGGCCGGCAGCGCGGCGAAGCCCACCGCGTAGGGAAGCCAGGACCACACCGTCGCCTTGAGCCGGAGATCGTACGCCCAGGCCCAGGCGACCCCGGTCAGATGGACGGCGCCCGCCCACGGGCCGCAGCCGAAGGACAGCGGTACGCAGAGCGCCAGCGCCGTGAACGCGGCGGTCCACACGGCCCGTGGGGTGACCGTGCCGTCGGCGACGGGCTTGCCGCCGCGGCCTGCCGCGGTGTCCCGGCGGGCGTCGACCGCGTCGTTGCACCAGCCGACGGACAACTGCCCGGTGACTACGGCGCCGGCGGTCAGCACACACCGCGCCGGGCTCTGCCCCGCGGACACGGCGAGCGCGGTGAGCAGGGCCGTGACCGCCACGACAGGACCTGGGTGGCACGACCCGGCAAGACCGGTCACGAGACCGTCAGGACGGCCCGCGGGTACCTCTGCCAGGGGCTGCTCGGGAGTTCCCACCCGGCGATCCTAGGCCGTGTCCGCAACGTCGCGTCGTTGCCCGGAGGGCGGGTGCGCGGCGCCCGGTGCGTGCTCTCGGTGTGCCGGGCGGCAGCCTCCGTACTGGGTGTGCTCGGGCTTTCGCCCGGTGCGGCGGGACTGCGTATCAGGCGTCGCACGCCAGGCGCGACTTTACGGACACCGCCTGAGCCGTGTCCCCGCGTCACCGGCTTACGCGCGCGGGACAGTGGGCACGGCCCCGCGGGCGGGTCGCGCCGCGCGGGCGCGTCCCCCGCGCGTACGGGCGAATCGGCGGGAGGCTCCGGCGGCGCGGCCAGGGTGTCGGGGGCCGCGCCGGGGGCAGGGATGCTGCAATGCAGGGCACGTCATCCCCCGAGGCGGGAGAACATATGACCCGGATCGCAGCCGTCCACGGTGTTCTGGCACCGCACCGCCACGCCCAGCACGAGATCACCGACATGGTGGCGCGCGTCTGTCTGCCCGAAGGCACCGACCGGCGGGTCCTCGACCGGCTGCACCACAGCGCCCAGGTCCGCTCCCGCCACATGACGCTGCCGCTCGACGCGTACGAGAAGCTGGACGGGTTCGGAGCTGCCAACGACGCGTTCATCACCGGGGCGATGGAGCTCGGCACCACTGCGGTCCGGGGCGCCCTGCACGCGGCGGGGCTCCGCCCCGAGGACGTGGACCTGCTGATCTTCACTTCGGTGACCGGGATCGCCACCCCCTCGGTCGACGCCCGCCTGGCGGGGCGCCTCGGAATGCGCCCGGACGTCAAGCGGCTGCCGCTCTTCGGACTCGGCTGCGCCGGGGGCGCGGCGGGGCTGGCCCGGATGCACGACTATTTGCTGGGCCACCCCGGCCACGTCGCGGTGCTGCTCTCCGTCGAGTTGTGCTCGCTCACCTTTCAGCGCGACGACAGTTCGATGGCCAATCTCATCGCCACCGCGCTCTTCGGGGACGGCGCCGCAGCGGTCGTGGCATGCGGCCCGGACCACGCCGCCGGGGAGCGGGACCTGCCGGGGCCGACCATCGTGGACACCCGCAGCCGGCTCTATCCGGACACCGGCCACGTGATGGGCTGGAACATCAGGAGCTCCGGCTTCCAGGTGGTGCTCGACCCGTCCGTCCCCGATGTGGTCCGCCGTCATCTCGCCGCGGACGTCACGGGTTTCCTCGGTGATCACGGGCTGAAGCCGAAGGATGTGGCCGCGTGGGTCTGCCACCCGGGCGGGCCCAAGGTGCTGGAGGCCGTCACCGAAGCGCTCGGCCTGCCCGGCAGCGCGCTCGGTGTCACCTGGCGCCACCTCGCCGACACGGGCAACCTGTCGTCGTCCTCGGTGCTCCACGTGCTGCGGGACACCCTGGCGGAGGATCCCCCCGAGCCGGGCACACCGGGGCTGCTGCTGGCGATGGGCCCTGGTTTCTGCTGCGAACTGGTTCTGCTGCGCTGGTAGGTCGGAGGACCCCATGATCTGGTACGTGCTGCTGGTGGCCGCTGTGGCGGCCGAGCGCATCGCCGAACTCGTCGTCGCCCGGCGCAACGAGCGCTGGAGCATGGCGCGCGGTGCGACCGTCGCGGGACAGGGCCACTATCCGGCGATGGTCGCTCTGCACACGGGGCTGCTGGCGGCGTGCGTGGCCGAGGCGTGGCTCGGCGGACGGCCGTTCCTGCCCGCGCTCGGGTGGACCATGGCCGCCGTGCTGGTGGCCGCCCAGGGGCTGCGCTGGTGGTGCATCGCGACGCTGGGGCCGCGCTGGAACACCCGGGTGATCGTCGTACCCGGCCTGCCGCTGGTGCAGGGCGGCCCCTACCGGTGGCTGCGGCACCCGAACTACGTGGCCGTGGTCGCCGAGGGGGTGGCGCTCCCGCTGGTGCACACCGCCTGGATCACGGCGCTGGTGTTCACCGTCCTCAACGCCGCGCTGCTGACCGTCCGCATCCGCTGTGAGAACGAGGCACTGGCGGGCTCCTGGGCAGCGCCGTCCGCCCCGGCGGGGGACGTCACGGCGTGATCGACGTACTGGTGGCGGGCGGTGGCCCCGCCGGGCTCGCCACCGCGATCCACGCAGCGCTCGCCGGGTTCGAGGCTGTAGTCGTGGAGCCCAGGACCTCGCCGGTGGACAAGGCCTGCGGGGAGGGGATCATGCCCGGCGGGGTCGCGGCACTGCGAGCGCTGGGGGTCGGAGTACCGGGGCGGGAACTGCGCGGCATCCGCTATCTGGACGGCCGGCGCAGCGCCGATGCGCCGTTCCGCAACGGGACGGGCCTCGGCGTCCGCCGCACGGTGCTGCACGCCGCGCTGCACGCGCGCGCCCGCGAGCTGGGCGTACGGATGGTCACCGGCAAGGTCGGCGGAGTACGCCAGAGCGCCGGCAGTGTCACGGCGGCCGGGCTCACCGCACGCTGGCTGGTGGCCGCCGACGGCCTGCACTCACCGCTGCGCCGTGCACTCGGACTCGATCTGCCCGCCCGCTCCCCCGGGCGGTACGGGCTCCGCCGCCACTACCGGTGCGCCCCCTGGACCGACCTCGTGGAGGTCCACTGGTCCCCGTACGGCGAGGCGTACGTGACCCCGGTCGGCGACGAGCTGGTGGGGGTCGCCGTACTCAGCCGCAGCCGCCGCGGCTACGACGAGCACCTGGCCGGATTTCCCGGTCTCCGCTCGGCGCTGGCCGGGCCGCACGCGAGCACCGTGCGCGGCGCGGGGCCGCTGCGCCAGCGGGTACGCCGCAGAGTCGCCGGCCGTGTGCTGTTCGTCGGTGACGCCGCCGGGTACGTCGATGCCCTCACCGGCGAGGGCATCGCCCTGGCCCTGGCCACCGCCGGGGCCGCGGTGCGCTGCCTGGCCGCCGGCCGGCCCGCGGACTACGAACGCGCCTGGCATCGGCTGACGCGACGCCACCGGGTACTGACCGGCGCCCTGCTGTCCTTCAGCGGCAGCCCCAGGACTGCCGGCCTCATCGTGCCGGCCGCCGCCCGGATGCCCGCTGTCTTCGCGGCGGCCGTCCACACCCTCCAGTAGCCGCGCGCACCCCAGGAGAGCGCGCGCAGTGAAGTAGTTGCAGGTCGCGCGAGCCTAATTCCGCGATTCTGCATGCATCTTGCGGTGCACTCGGCCCAGGCCCACGCCGTCACTTGGCATGCCCCCGTCGATTATCCGTTGTCAGACCTGTAGACCTACGTACAACTCTCTGCAATTCTCCAACAATTGAACGCAAGAACTCGAACTCCATGAGTATGGGGACAGTAGATGACACGTCACAGAAGCACCTGGCGGACCTTGACCGCCGCCCTCGCGACAACGCTGTTACTGCTCGGACTGCCCGCTCTGTCCGCCGCGGCGGCCGGCGGGCCCGACCTCGCGGCAAGCAAGCCCGCACGGGCCTCCGGCGCAGCCGCGGAGTACGGTGCGGCGAACGTCACCGACGGCAACTCCAGTACGTACTGGGAGAGTTCGAGTAGCACCTTCCCCCAGTGGGTGGAGGCCGATCTGGGATCGACCGCCCGCGTCGACCAGGTCGTGCTGAAGCTCCCGGCGGGCTGGGAGAGCCGGAGCCAGACCCTGTCCGTGCAGGGCAGCACGGACGGCACCGGATACAGCACCCTCGCCGCGTCCGCGGCGCACACCTTCGGTCCGGCGAACAGCAACACGGTGACCGTCGGCTTCCCGGCCACCCGGGCCAGATACGTGCGGATCGAGATCACCGCCAACTCCGGCTGGCCCAAGGCTCAGCTCTCCGAGCTGGAAGTCCACGCCGCCGACGCTGCGGCGTCCTCGGCCAATCTCGCCCTGGGCAGCACACTGACCGCCAGCAGCTACACCGAGACGTACACCCCGGGGCAGGCGAACGACGGCAATCGCGCCACCTATTGGGAGAGCAAGAACAACGCCCTCCCGCAATGGGTCCAGGCCGACCTCGGCGCAGCGGTCCGGGTGAACCAGGTCGTCCTTCGGCTGCCGGACGGCTGGGGCTCGCGCACCCAGACGCTGAAGATCCAGGGCAGCGCCGACAACACCGACTTCACCGATCTCACCGCGTCCAAGGGCTACACCTTCGACGCGGCCGGCGAACAGACCGCGACGATCTCGTTCGACGCCACCACCACCCGCTACATACGGGTGCTCATCACCGCCAACACCGGTCAGCCGGCCGGGCAGCTGTCGGAGCTGGAGGTCTACGGACCCACGACCGGCGACGTCACGGCGCCGACGGCCCCGCAGGGCCTCTCGTACACCGAACCCGCGTCCGGCCAGATCAAGCTCGGCTGGCAGGCGTCGACCGACGCGGTGGGTGTCACGGGCTATGACATCTACGCCAACGGCGAGCTGCGTTCCTCCGTCGCCGGTGGTGTGACCACGTACACCGACAGCCAGCCGGCCGGCACCACCGTCTCCTACTACGTACGGGCCCACGACGCCGCCGGAAACCAGTCGGGAAACAGCAACACCGTGACCCGCAAGGGCGACACCGGAGACACCCAGGCGCCCACCGCGCCATCGAACCTGGCGTTCACCCAGCCGTCCGCCGGTGACATCAAGCTGACCTGGGGCGCATCCACGGACAACGTGAAGGTCACCGGGTACGACATCTACGCCAACGGCGAGCTGAGCAAGTCGGTCGCCGGTGATGTCACGACGTACACCGACAGCCGTCCCGCCGGCACCACGGTCTCCTATTACGTACAGGCGAAGGACGCGGCCGGGAACGCATCGGGCAACAGCAACACCGTCACCCGTCTCGGCTCCACCGGAGCCGGTTCCGATCTCGCCCGGTCGAAGCCGATCAGTGCTTCGTCCACGGTCTTCACCTTCGCGGCCGAGAACGCCAACGACGGCCTGACCAGCACCTACTGGGAAGGATCCGGGGGCAGTTACCCGAACACGCTGACCGTGAAGCTCGGTTCCAACGCCGATGTCAGCTCCGTCGTGCTGAAGCTCAATCCGGACAGTTCCTGGGCCACCCGGACCCAGAACGTCCAGGTGCTGGGGCGTGAGCAGAGCGCCACCTCATTCACGAGTCTGGCGGCGGGCAAGGACTACACGTTCAACCCGTCCAGCCAGAACACCGTCACCATTCCGGTGACCGGACGGGTCGCCGATGTCCAGCTGAAGATCACCTCCAACACCGGGTCCGCGGCGGGACAGATCGCGGAGTTCCAGGTCATGGGTGTTCCCGCCCCCAACCCCGACCTCCAGGTCACCAAGATCACCTCCTCCCCGGCCGCACCGGTCGAGTCCGACGACATCAGTCTCTCGGCCACTGTCACCAACAGCGGCACCCAGGCGTCGGCTGCCACGGACCTCAACTTCAGCCTCGGCTCCACCAAGGCCGGGACGGCCGCGGTCCCCGCACTCGCCGCCGGCGAGTCGAAGACCGTCACCGGCTCCATCGGCACCCATGACGCGGGAAGTTACCCGCTGAGCGCGGAGGTCGACCCGGCGGACAAGGTCGTCGAGACGGACGAGGGCAACAACACCTTCACCAGTCCGGCCCCGCTGGTGGTCAAGCCGGTCGACAGCTCCGACCTGGTGGCATCGCCGGTCGGCTGGTCGCCCAGCTCCGCCTCCGCCGGCGACGCGGTGAAGTTCTCGGTGGCGGTCAAGAACCAGGGCACGGTCGCCTCGGCCTCCGGCGCCCATGCCATCACCCTCACCGTGACCGACTCCAAGGGCGCCACGGTCAAGACCCTCACCGGCTCCTACTCCGGGACGATCGCGGCGGGCGACACCGCTCCCCCGGCCGATCTGGGCAGCTGGACCGCGGTGAACGGCACTTACCAGATCAAGACGGTGATCGCGGACGACGCCAACGAACTGCCGGTCAAGCGCGGCAACAACACCACCACGCAGCCACTGTTCATCGGGCGCGGCGCGGACATGCCGTACAACAGCTATGAGGCGGAGGACGGTGTCCTGGCCGGCGGCGCCAAGGTCGTCGGGCCGAACCGCACCGTGGGCGACCTCGCGGGTGAGGCGTCCGGGCGCAAGGCCGTGACCCTCAACAGCACGGGTCAGTCCGTGGAGTTCACCACCAAGGCCAGCACCGACACCCTGGTGACCCGCTTCTCCATCCCGGACGCACCGGGCGGCGGCGGCATCAACTCCACTCTCGACCTGTACGTGGACGGCACGTTCCTCAAAGCCGTCGATCTCACCTCCAAATACGCCTGGCTGTACGGAGCCGAGACCGGTCCCGGCAACGACCCGGGCTCCGGCGCCCCCCGCCACATCTACGACGAGGCCAACGTCCTGCTGGGCATGACCGTCCCCGCGGGCCACAAGATCAAGCTCCAGAAGGACGCCGCCAACACCTCCACGTACGCGATCGACTTCGTCAACACCGAACAGGCCACGGCCGCCCCCAACCCGGACCCGGCCACGTACACCGTTCCGGCCGGCTTCTCCCAGCAGGACGTCCAGAACGCGCTGGACAAGGTCCGGATGGACACCACAGGCAAGCTGACCGGTGTCTATCTGCCCGCCGGTGACTACGAGACGTCCAGCAAGTTCCAGGTGTACGGCAAGGCAGTCCATGTGGTCGGTGCGGGCCCCTGGTTCACCCGCTTCCACGCCCCCTCCTCGCAGGAGAACACCGATATCGGCTTCCGGGCCGAAGCCACGGCCAACGGCTCGTCCTTCGCCGGTTTCGCCTACTTCGGGAACTACACCTCACGGATCGACGGCCCCGGCAAGGTCTTCGACTTCTCCAACGTCTCCGACATCACCATCGACAACATCTGGGACGAGCACACGGTGTGCTTCTACTGGGGAGCCAACACCGACAGCATCACCATCAAGAACTCACGGATCCGTGACACCTTCGCCGACGGCATCAACATGACCAACGGCAGCACGGACAACCACGTGACCAACAACGAGTCGCGGGCCACCGGTGACGACAGCTTCGCGCTGTTCTCGGCGATCGACGCCGGGGGCGCGGACGAGAAGAACAACGTCTTCGAGAACCTCACCTCTCTGCTCACCTGGCGTGCGGCGGGGGTCGCCGTCTACGGCGGCTACGACAACACCTTCCGCAACATCCGGGTGGCGGACACCCTGGTCTACGCCGGCGTCACCGTCAGTTCACTGGACTTCGGCTACGCGATGAACGGGTTCGGCACCGATCCGACCACCTTGGAGAACATGACGCTGGAACGGACCGGGGGCCACTTCTGGAACGGCCAGACCTTCCCGGGAATCTGGCTGTTCTCCGCGTCGAAGGTGTTCCAGGGCATCCGGATCAACGATGTGGACATCGTCGATCCGACGTACAGCGGAATCATGTTCCAGACCAACTACGCGGGAGGACAGCCGCAGTTCCCGATCAAGGACACGGTGCTGACCGACATCACGATCACAGGCGCCAGGAAGAGCGGTGACGCCTACGACGCCAAGTCCGGCTTCGGCCTCTGGGCCAATGAGATGCCGGAGTCGGGTCAGGGCCCGGCGGTCGGCGAGGTCACGTTCCACAATCTCAAGATGAGCGGCAACGCTCAGGACATCAAGAACACCACGTCGACCTTCACCATCAACAATCTGCCGTAGCGGCGGACGTTCACGGGCCCCGGCCGGAGTTCCGGCCGGGGCCCGCTGCCGGGTCCGGAGGCACGCTCCGGGGGCCGCAGGTCAGCCGGCCGCCGAGCCCGCCAGGACGGTTCCGGCGTGGCCCTCGCTGCCGGGAGCCGTGTCGAACAGCTGGTTGGCGGGGCGCGGCAGGCCGTAGTGCTCGCGCAGCGTGCGCCCCGTGTACTCGGTGCGGAACAGACCGCGCTCCTGGAGGATCGGCACCACCCGGTCCACGAAGATTTCGAGCCCGGAGGGCAGCACGGCGGGCATGATGTTGAATCCGTCGGCCGCCCCGCTGTCGTACCAGTGCTCGATGGTGTCGGCCACCTGCTCCGCCGTGCCCGCGAAGGTGCGGTGGCCGCGGCCGCCTCCCAGCCTTCCGATGAGCTGCCGGACCGTGAGGCGCTCACGCCTGGCCAGCTCGACGACGAGGGTGTACCGGCTCTTCGCTCCCTCGATCTCGTCCTCGGTGGGAATGTCCTCGGGCAGTTCCTCGTCGAGCGCGAGGTCGTCCGGCGCGATTCTCAGCCGCTCGGCCAGCTGCCGCTTGGCGTACTCCGGCACGATCAACCGGTCGAGCACATCGTCAAGTTCCCTCGCCTCCGCCTCGGTGTCGCCGATGACGGGGACGATACCCGGAAGGATCTTGATACCGCCGGGTTCGCGTCCCGCGGCTGCCGCACGCCGCTTGACGTCCTGGTAGAAGGCGATGCCTTCCTCCAGTGTCTGCTGGGCGGTGAACACCGCTTCCGCGTACCGGGCGGCGAAGTCCTTGCCGTCCTCGCTGGAGCCTGCCTGCACCAGCAGCGGATAACCCTGCGGCGGACGCTGGACGTTCAGCGGTCCGTCGACGCGGAAGTACTCGCCGCTGTGGTCGATCCTGCGGACGCGGTCCGCCAGCGCGTGCACACCGCGCTCCTTGTCGGCGACCACCGCGTCGTCGGCCCAGCTGTCCCACAGTTTGGTCGACACCTCCACGAATTCGGCGGCCCTGCGGTACCGGTCGCGGTGCAGCGGAGTGTCGTCCAGGCCGAAGTTGCGGGCGGCGTCGGCGCCGGCGGTGGTCACGATGTTCCAGCCGGCCCGCCCCCCTGAGACATGGTCGAGCGAGGCGAACCTGCGGGCCAGGTTGTACGGCTCGTTGTAGCTGGTGGACGCGGTGGCGATAAGGCCGATGTGCTCGGTTGCACCCGCCAGCGCGGTGAGGAGGACCGTCGGCTCCAGCTTGGCCGCCGGCCGCCGGCCCGGATCGCCCATCAGGACCGGGCTGTCGGCGAGGAACAGCGAGTCGAGTCTTCCGCGCTCGGCGATGCGGGCGAGGTTCTTGTAGTGCTCGACGTCGGTCTCGGCGTGCGCCGGGCTCTCGGCGAGACGCCAGGACGCCTCGTGGTGGCCGGTGGACATCAGGAACGCGTTCAGGTGCAGCGGTGCGCGGCCGGGGGTGGCGCCGGGTGTGCGTGGCATGGGGTGTCGTCTCCTCAGGAGGTACGGGGAAGTACCGGGGGCAGGGGGTGGGGCTGTGTCACGCCGAGAGCGGTGAGCAGGGTGTCGCGGTACTCCTGGAACCGGGGATCGCGCCGGGTCCTGGGTGCGGCGAGGTCGACGGCGAGGTCGAGGGAGATCCGTCCGCTCTCCAGGACCAGCACCCGGTCGGCGAGCTCGACCGCCTCGTCGACGTCGTGGGTCACGAGCAGTACGGCGGGCCGGTGGCGTTCGTACAGTTCGCGCAGAAGCCCGTGCATCCTGATCCGGGTGAGTGCGTCCAGTGCTCCGAACGGCTCGTCGGCCAGCAGGAGTTCGGGGTCACGGACCAGAGCTCGGGCGAGTGCCGCACGCTGTTGCTCGCCGCCGGACAACTCGTGCGGCCAGGCCTTCTCCCGGCCTGCCAGGCCGACCTCGTCAAGTGCCGTAAGCCCGCGTTCCCGGGCGCCGGGTCCGCGCATTCCGAGTACCACGTTGTCCAGGAGGCGCAGCCAGGGCAGCAGCCTCGAGTCCTGGAAGGAGAGGGATACCCGTTCGGGGACGCTGAGTTCGCCGGAGCCGTCGACGCCGTGGTCGAGGCGGGCCACGGCGCGCAGCAGCGTGGACTTGCCCGAACCGCTGCGGCCGAGCAGGGCGGTGAACTCGCCCCGGCCGAGGGTCAGGTCGAGCTCCTTCAGGATGATCCGGTCGCCGAAGCGGCGTACCAGCTTCGTCGTCCGTATGGCCGGACCCGTCACGGTCAGCCCGCCAGGGTGCGTCGCCACGACAGAGCCCTCCTCCCGATCGCACGGACCAGGGCGTCCGACGCGTAACCGAAGATCCCGTAGATGACGAGGCCCACGATGATGACGTCGGACTGGGCGTACTGCTGCGCCTGGAACATCATGTAGCCGATTCCGCTGGTCGCGTTGATCTGCTCGACGACGACGAGGCCGAGCCAGGAGGCAGTCACGCCAAGCCGCAGACCGACGAAGAAGCCGGGCAGCGACCCGGGCCCGACCACCTTGACGAGGAACTGCCGGCGGCTGAGTCCGAGTGCTTCCGCCAGCTCCACATACCTGCTGTCGATGCTGGTCAGCGCGGCGTAGGTGTTGACGTACATGCTCACCGCGACGCCGAGCGCGATGACGGTGACTTTCATCTGCTCACCGATGCCGAGCCAGAGGATCATCAGTGGAAGCAGCGCCAGCGAAGGAATGGCCCGCTTGATCTGGAGCGGGCCGTCGAGCAGATACTCCCCGGCGCGGCTCAGCCCGGCGGCCACGGCCAGGATGGTCCCGGCCGCGGCCCCGAAGAGGAGGCCGAGCCCGGCACGCTGGAGCGAGATCAGCACGTTCGTCTGGAGCCGTCCGTCGGCGGCCAGGTCGCCGGCCGTGGAGAGCACCGTGCCGGGGCCGGAGAGGATCCTCGGGTCGAGGTAGCCGAGGGCGGAGGCCGCCCACCACACGACGACCAGCAGTACCGGCCCGATCAGCCGCCCGAAGGGGACGGTCCGGCCGGGGCCCAGCCGTCTGCGAGCGGTGCGGACACGTGGCCGGGTGCGCGACGTGGACTCGGGACCGGACCGCACCGAACCGGCTCGCACCGGGCCGGGGTGCGCGGCGTCGGGATGCGTGGCGTCGGGGTGCGTGGGTCTGGGGTGCGTGGGTCCGGGGTCCGCCGGTTCCTGAAGGCGTATGCCCGAGAGCGCTTCGGTCATGATCCCTCCCGGTACGACGCCGGTACGGCCTCGTACGCCAGCCGCTCGAAACGGCGGTCGAAGAGCTTGGTGACGTCCTGTTCGGGTACGAACCCGCCCGCGGCCATCAGGTCGGCGGTCTCCTGCTCCCAGGCGACCGCCCTGTCCCAGTTCCTGGTGAACACCGGTCTGGCCTGGGAGGCGACGATGCGTCTGCCGTCCGCCGCCGTGACGCCCTGGTCCTTGACGTAGTACCTGTCGATCCACTGGTCGGTGTGTTCCCACGCCCAGACCTGGCCCCGCGCCCAGAGCGGGATGAAGTCACGGACGGCGGCGGCCTTGGCCCGGTCGTTCAGCACCTCGTCCGGTGCCCAGAGAACCGTGAGCAGATCCACCACGTCGGTGTGCACTCCGCGGGCGCCGTCCTTGGCGTACTGACTCAGGTACTTGGTGAGCGTGGGCTCCGCGAGCGGGGCCACATCCACCTGCTTGGACTGGAGAGCGGTGAGGAACTGAGTACTGGGCAGAGCCACGAGAGTGACGTCGCTGTTGCGCAGACCGGCCTTCTTCAACGCCCGCAGTACGACGACGCCCTGGGCCTGGCCCTGCGAGAAGGCGATCTTCTTGCCGCGGAAGTCCGCTGCCTCTCTGACCGCCGAGCCCGGAGCGGTGGCGAACGCGTACGAAGGATGGTGCCGCTCCTGGACCGCCACGATCCTCGCCCCGACCCCGATCGCCCGCGCCTGGATCGGTGGAATTCCCGCATTGACCGCCAGGTCGACGGAGTGCGCACGGAATCCCTGGATGACGTCGGGTCCCGCGGTGAGATTGGGCCAGTCCGACACGGTGAACCGCAGATCCTTTTCCAGCCCGGACGGGGCCAGTTGAAGATGTGTGGTCCATACGGCAACCGATAGTTTCGTTCCCGGTGGCGGGGCGCCGGAAGGGAGAGCGCCCAGCGGCTTTTCACTGGCGGCCGTCGTGGTCTGCGGGGCGCAGCCGGCCAGGCCGAGCGCCGTTGCGCCCATGAGGGCGAGAAACGACCTGCGGCCGGCGTGAGCGGATGACGGGGAAGCTGACATGGTGTTTCCCGTTCGGTGGGTGGCTGTGGGCGGGGCGGGTCGGCGGGGTCAGAGCGACCGGAAGCCGCCGTCGTGGAACAGCAGGGGCCCCCGGCTCTCGTCCAGCCAGGACTCCTCGACGCGCGCCACCACGATCCGGTGGTCCCCGGCCGGCACGATCTGCTCGACACCGATCCGCAGCCAGCCCGCCACTCCGCCGAGCACCGGCTCTCCGCCCGGCAGCCTCCGCCACTGCGTCGGAGCGGCGAACCTGTCAATGCCGCTGGTCGCGAACGTCCTGGCCAGCGAGGTCTGGTCGGCGGCGAGAAAGTTGACGACCGCAGTCGTGGCGCGTTCCAAGTGAGGCCAGGAGGAGGCTGTCACCGCGATTCCGAAGGACACCAGCGGCGGGTCGAGCGAGAGCGAGGTGAGTGAGGTCGCGGTGAATCCGACCGGGCCCCGCCCGGCGTCGGCGGTGACGGCGACCACCCCGGCAGGATGCCGGCGGAACACCTGCTTGAAACGCTCGGGAGCGATCCCCGGAGCGGCGTACGGAGACGGCGCGGCATACGGCGGCACGGTGACAGACATGATCTCCCCAGGAGGAATCGGCCGTCGGGCATGACGGATCAGCACGTGCATGCCCGACCGGCGGGAAAAACAGGATGGAATGCGAGAAACCAAGAGATCTGCGAGATCTGCGAAATACGGTCGCTCTTCAACAGGAGCGGTCGAGGCGCTCTGCGGCTATCGGGGAACCCGAATGGAGCGACAACAGAGACAACGGGCGAAGACGCCGGCCGGCGCGACTGTGCGGCAGCCGCATGCCCTTCGGGGCATGCACTGGGAAATCCGCTGCGGTCCGGTCATGAATCCATCCTCGCGTCCCGTTTCCCACCCGGTCAACAATGCAACGTTCTGAATTAATTCGGTGCCTCCGCGGACGGTCAGCACGCCGCTGTCACCACCGGCCAGGGGCCGAGCGGGTCCGCGTACAGTGCGCCCAGCGCCACCGCGCCGCCCGCGGTCGCCAGCACCGATCCGGTGAAGCTGCCGGGCACCACGCCGTGTTCGGGGTCGTCACAGACCAGGGAGCGCTCCCCCACCTCGGCCCGCAGCACGGCCAGACACTCCGGCAGCCGGGCGGCTGCCGGCTCCACGACCACCAGCACCTCGGGATCGAAGGTGTCGAGGAGCAGCGCCGCCGCCCTGCCGACGTACCGGGCCCGGTCCTCGAAGAGTTCCCGCGCACGGGGTTCCCCGGCGAGCGCGAAATCCAGCAGGTGACTGAACGACGGTGCGTGCAGGCCCCGTTCGGCCGCCCGGCCGAGCAGCGCGGACTCCGAAGCCACTGCGTGCAGACAGCCGGGTCTGGCGCAGACGCATGGTTCCCCCGCGCCCGGCGGACAGGCCGGGCCGACCGGCAGATGGGCCACACTGCCCGCCCCTGCCCGCGGTCCCAGATGGACGGTGCCCGCGGAGGTGAAAGCCGCGTCGATGACCGCACCGACGAAGAGGAGAACCGCACTGGCGCGGGTGGTCACCTCACCGAACATCTGCTCGGCGCGCGCCAACGCCCGTGCATGGCTGTCGACATGGACCGGCAGCCCGGTCGCCGCCGCGAGGTACTCCCGTACCGGCACGTTCCGCCAGCCGAGCTGCGGGTGGTCCACGATCGTCCCGGCAGCGGGGTCGACCCGGTTCCCGGTGGCCACGCCGAGCGCGAGCACGGTGCGGCCACCGGCGTGCGCGGCCACCATCCGGGGCAGCCGCGCGGCGAGGGTGTCCAGCACCCGCCGCGGGTCCGTGTCCCGGTGCGGCTGCCGGTCCTCGGCCACGATGCGGCCCCGCAGATCCATCAGGGAGAGCGTCGAGTGGGCCACGGCGATGTGCGCACCGGCCACCAGACAGAGCCCGGTGTCGATCTCCACAGGGATGTGCGGCCGCCCGAGACCGCGGGGCCCCGCGGTCTCGGCGCTCTCCCGGACCAGGCCGCGGGCCAGCAGCTGCCTGGTATGGCCGGTGACCGACGCGGGCGACAGACCGGTGAGACGGGCGACAGTGGAGCGGGCGACCGGGCCGTGATCGAGGATCGCGGCGAGTACGGCACCGGTGCCGGTACCTGCGGCACGGCGCTGCTGTCCGGCGGCCGGTATGTCGGAGCGGCGAAGCGGGGTGGGGCGGCGGGCGGGCGCGGGCGGACGGTCCACGGATGGCATCCCGGTGCTCGGATGGGGTGGCGCTCCAGTACGGGGCTCCCCGGCGGGAGCCACACGGCAGCCCCGCCGACGCCGTCGGCGGGGTTCTGCTTCTTCCATGGGAGGGCGCCACGCGACCCGGTGGAACCGGTGCGGGAAAGGCGGGTCGGGTCAGTGGAGCCGGCCTGGGGGCGGGCCCCGGTGACCGGCCCGTGCGGGCGCCGTACGGACCAGTGCGTTCAGGCCCGGTGACACGCCGCGGAGCACACACGCTTCAGGTCGACATGACCACGAGTCGTCAGGTGCGCGGAAGGGTGCATGGCGCGCAAGGTATCCGGCTCTGCCGAACCCGGTCAAACCGCCGACCACATCATGGACAGCGTGGACGGCGCACGCGCCGCCCCCCGACGCGCGCTGGGCGCCGGGCGGCCAATCATGCATGGTCCGGCGCTTTCCGGGCATCAGCGGCTGGACGGGAAACCGAGACCTAAGGAACGTACGACAGTGAGCTATCCCCCCACCCCCGGTTCGCCCATATACGACCAGCTGGTCCAGGAGCACGGCGATGTTCTCGCCGAGGCGCGGAAGCTGGCCGAGGAGGCTCTTCAGCAGGCGGACCCGGCACAGTACTGGGAGGGCGCACTGACACACCGTCGGGCGTCCGAGAAGTCGGAAAAGGCCGGGGCAGCGGGGAAGATCTGAGCCTTACACCGGCCCGCACCCCCGCGAAAGGTCCGGCTCGCACTGTTCGGGCCGTTTTCGATCGTCATGCCCCGGTGGCGCAAAGTCTGAATCGGTTTGGTCACGACAGGCAACCCATGCGTCGTCGTCGCCGTTCTTGATGGGTAGCGGTTCCCGGAGGGGAATCGCCGTTCGCGACAGACACGGAGTGAATGACGATGGTCCACCTTTCGGTTGTCGTACCGTGCTACAACGAAGCGGAGGTGATCGGCTCCTTTCACACCGCGCTGGTCGCCGCGCTCGAACCGACCAGGGAGACGTTCGAGATCTGCTACGTCGACGACGGCAGCAGCGACCGGACCCTGAGCGAACTGCGTCGGCTCGCCGCCGACGACTCCCGGGTGCGCTTCACCTCCTTCAGCCGCAACTTCGGCAAGGAGCCGGCGATGCTCGCGGGACTGCGGATGACCGCAGGCGACGCGGCCGTTCTCATGGACGCGGATCTCCAGCATCCGCCCGAACTCCTGCCGCGCATGCTCGATCTGCACCGGCACGGCTACGACCAGGTCATCGCACAGCGCGACCGCTCGGGTGAGGGCGCGCTGCGGTCGGCGCTCAGCCGGATGTACTACCGGCTCGTCCGGCGCTGCATGGATGTGGAAGTCATCGACGGAGCAGGCGACTTCAGGCTGCTGTCCCGCCGCGCGGTGGACAGTGTGCTGTCGCTCCCGGAGAGCAACCGCTTCTCCAAGGGGATCTTCTCCTGGATCGGATTCGACAGCGTCAGCTTCACATACCAGAACGTCGAGCGAGCGGCCGGTGAGTCCAAGTGGGGCGGCCGCCATCTGCTCAACTACGGCATCGACGGGCTGCTCTCCTTCAACAGCAAGCCGCTCAGGCTCGCCATCCACACGGGCCTCTGCCTCTTCCTCTCGGCGCTCGTCTACGCGGTGTACATCATCGGGAACGTCGTGCTCGACGGTGTCGACACCCCCGGATACACCACGCTGCTCACCGCGATCGTCGCACTCAGCGGGATCCAGCTCGCCACGCTCGGGGTCATCGGTGAGTACGTCGGACGGATCTACCACGAGTCGAAGCGCAGGCCGCACTACGTCGTCAGCGAGACCGACGACCGCGCCAGGGACTTCTCGCCGCGCTCCTCACTGGAGACCGCGGGCCGGGTGCGGCCTACGTCATGAACCATGACGAGACGCGTCCGCCCCCCGCGTCGACTCACACGCCGGAACCGGAACCAGCGCCCCGCACGCAACCCGCGCGGGCCCGGACGCTCGGGCAGTTCGCCACCTTCGCAGCGATCGGCGTCGCCAACACCGCTGTCTACTACGCCGTGTACGCCACGCTGAACCACTGGATCCCGTATCTGGCAGCCCATGTGCTGGGCTGGACCGTGAGCATCACCGTGTCGTTCCTGCTCAACTCGTACATCACCTGCCGCACCCGCCCCACCTGGCGCGCGTTCGCGCGCTACCCGCTCTCCGGTGCGGTCAACGTCGTGGGCAGTGGAATCCTGCTCTACCTGGCAGTGAGCACGCTGGGGATGAACGAGGACATCGCCGCTGTGGCGGCCGGTGTCCTCGTCACGCCCGTATCGTTCCTGCTGGCCAGGTGGGCCATCGACTCCGGTGCGGCGCCCGCGCCGGAGGAGGGCCCGGTCAGGGCACGCGCTTCCCGCGGGTGACCCGGTCGACGTGGTAGTAGTCGGCAACGCAACTGGCGGGCCAGCCATGCGGCTTCGTACCGAAGGGTTCCAGCATCCGGCCCACGTGGAGCGGCTTGTACGGCAGGACCTCGGCCCCGGCTGCCGACTGCTCCCGCAGCCAGTGGTCCTGACGGTCCCACCTCTCGGCCCTGACGTGCATCTGGTGGCCGAGAGTATGCAACGGGACGGCCAGCGAGACACAGGCCCCGGCACTGATGACTGCGGCCGCGACCACCACCGCCGGTACCCCGGCCGGGCGCCGCCGGATCGCGCGCCCCAGCAGCGCGCCGGTGCCCACGAGCAGCAGGACGTACAGCAGCAGGTAGTCGTTCCAGGTTCGCTGGGTGGTCAGCAAGTGGTTGCCGAACACCGGGTATGTGATGACCGCGCACAGGTACCCGGAGACCAGGAAGGCCAGTGCGCCGACGCCCACGAGGAGGAACGGGCGGCAGGGCAGCAGCACCCCGGCCCGCTCGCGGCGCGCCACCAGACCGAGCACCAGTCCTGCCGCGACCGCGCCCAGGTACTGCCAGGTCGACAGGACCGCCCAGAGGATATGGGCGTACTGGTGCAGCGAGGCGGAAAGCGAGTCCGGTGCCAGCATCGAGGTCCCGGCGCCGAACTTCTCACGGCGCCGGCGCGAGCCCGGTGATGTCACCAGCAGCAGTACGCCGATCGCGACGCCGGCGGCCATGGCGATCGCCCAGCGGCGGACATGCGCTCGTACCCCCGCGGCGAAGACCTGCCCGGCGAAGAGCACGACGGCGGAGAGGACCACCAGGACCACGACCGAGGTCTCCTCGGACAGCGTCCCCAGGAACGTCCCCGCGAACACGGCGAGGACGAGGGCCGCGACTCTCCCGCGTGGCCCGCGGGCCAGGAGCGCCGGGATGACCGCGGCGCAGGCCAGTACGGGCGCCACAGTGTGCGAGACGGAGGCCGCGGGCCAGAAGAACGTCTTGTATGTGTTGGTGGTGGCGAGGAGGAAGACGACGGCCGTGACGGACGCCACGAGCAGCGGTACCCCGCGCGGCACGGTGAGCCGGGCCGCCCGCACGACCAGGGCGGCAACCACCCACAGCAGTCCCAGCATCAGCACAGCGCTGACCAGTCCGAACCACTGGTGTCCCGGGACTCCAGGCTCCGCGTAGAGGCCGACGAGCCAGCCGTTCGCGATCCGGCCGTTGTCGCGGAAGTAGAACTTGCCGGTGAGCCCGGAGATCCCGTGGTCGCGGACGTACGGCAGGAAGCACCACTCGTCGGCGCTGGGGCGCACGTACTGCCCGTACCAGGCCGCCACCGCGAGCAGGCCCAGTGGCACCAGGGAGAGAAGCAGCGCCCACGACCTGGTCAGCTGCCGGAGGGGGCCGTCGCGCCCTGGGCCTCTCGACGTCCGGTCTCCGTCGCCCGGTTGTCTGGGGACGGTGACGCTCGATGCGTCGACGGCCATGTGCACCACTGCCTCTCGGGGGAAATGCCGGTCTGCCCCGAAGACGAGTTTCGATGCCCCCGCGTTGCGCCCCGTACCCCCACGGGCCATGCAATTGCCCCGATCGGGTGAAGCCGGGCGACAGGTTGTCCGAGGACGGCAGGCCGGGCTACGGAACCTGTCCGGCCCGTCGGCCCCGGTGCCCCAGAACTCCGTACAGGGCTTTCGGATCCGCCTGGATCAGCCTCTGGAATACCTGCCAGGTCCGCTTGATCAAGAGCCTCCAACAAAGCGGGACACAAGGCGTATCTTGGATTTTCTGGAGCAGATCCGGCCCGGCATACTGGCGCAGATTATTTCCGGGCTGTCTTCGATGCTCTGAGCCGCCGTTTGCATCGTCACTGTGCCTGTTCCTTCCTCGCGAGAGAATTGACCGCAGGAGCGGGCAGGGGCTCGCTGATGAGCGCAACAGGCTCGTCCACGGGTTCTTCGCTTCCCTTACCCTGCGTCCAACGGTTGGTGGTGTTGCCGTCGTGGTGGATGGGGGTGTGCGCACCGGCGAGTGGAACGCCTGTGCCACCGCGCCGGTGGGCGACGATCTCCGCGCAGATGGACAGGGCGGTCTCCTCCGGGGTGCGGGCACCGAGGTCCAGGCCTATCGGCGAGCGCAGACGGGCCAGTTCCAGCTCGGTGACTCCGACCTCACGGAGGCGGCGGTTCCGGTCGAGGTGCGTGCGGCGCGAGCCCATCGCGCCCACATAGGCGACCGGCAGCGTGAGGGCCAGTTCGAGCAGCGGCACGTCGAATTTGGCGTCGTGCGTGAGGACGCACAGCGCGGTCCTGCCGTCGACCTCGGTGGAGTCCAGATAGCGGTGCGGCCAGTCGACGACGATCTCGTCGGCCTCCGGGAAGCGGGTGGCCGTCGCGAAGACCGGTCGCGCGTCGCAGACGGTCACCCGGTAGCCGAGCAGCTTGCCGACCCTGACCAGCGCCGCCGCGAAGTCGATCGCCCCGAAGACGATCATCCGGGGCGGCGGCACACTCGACTCGACGAGCAGGGTCAGCGGGCGTCCGCAGCGGGACCCGTCCTCGCCGATCGTGACGGTCTGGGTGAGGCCGGCGTCCAGCAGGGCCGCCGCCTCGACGACCGCGGTGCGGTCCAGCTCCCGGTGGCCGCCCAGCGTCCCTTCGAAAGTCCCGTCGGAGTGGACCAGTACGGCGCGGCCCAGCAGTTCGCCGGGGCCCTCGGTGATACGCGCCACGGCCGCCGTCGCCCCCTCCGCGGCGGCGGCCAGCGCGGCCACGTAGGTCTGCCTCGCCGGTGCGTCGGCGCGGAGGGGTGTGATCAGTATGTCGATGACTCCACCGCAGGTCAGACCTACGGCGAAGGCATCCTCGTTGCTGTAGCCGAAACTCTCCGCGACGGTGCGGCCCGTTTCCAGGGCCTCCCGGCACAGTTCATAGACCGCGCCTTCCACACATCCGCCGGAGACCGAACCGATCGCCGTGCCCTCGGTGTCCACCGCGAGGGCGGCTCCCGGGAGGCGCGGTGCGCTTCCGCCGACCGCCACCACGGTGGCGACGGCGAATTCACGTCCCTGCTCGACCCACCGGTTGAGTTCTTCGGCGATGTCCAGCATGTCGGTCTCCTCACGGATATGCGAAAGGCGGCGGGCTAACTGACGCCCAGCCAGCTCTCAATGGGATGAAGTGCGAAGTAGGCGACGAACACCGCGGTGAGCACCCACATCAGCCAGCCGATCTCCCGGAACTTGCCCTGGACGGCCTTGATGAGGACGTGGGAGATGACGCCGGCCGCGATGCCCACGGTGATGGAGTAGGCGAACGGCATCAGAACGGTGGTCAGGAACACCGGGATGGAGGTGGCCTGGTCGTTCCAGTCGATGTGCTTGGCGTTGGTCAGCATCATCGAGCCGATGACGACCAGCGCCGCGGACGCGACCTGGGTGGGGATGAGCTGGGCGAGCGGGGTGAAGATCAGGCAGAGCGCGAAGCCGAGGCCGGTGACGACACTGGCGAGGCCGGTGCGCGCACCGTCGCCGACGCCCGCGGTGGACTCGACGAAGACCGTCTGGCCCGATGCCCCGGCGAGACCGCCGACGATGCCGCCGGCGCCGTCGATGGCGAGGGCCTTGCTGAGCCCCGGCATCTTCCCGTCCTTGTCGACGAGGTTGGCCTGGTGGCCGACACCGACGATCGTGCCGATCGCGTCGAAGAACGCGGCGAGCACCAGGGTGAAGATGATGACACCGACGGTGATGCCGCCGACATGGCCGATGCCGCTGAACGAGACACTGCCCAGGAGGCCGAAGTCCGGTGCGCTGATGGGCGAGCCGTGGAGCGCGGGGGCGTTGAGTCCCCAATCCTTCTGGCTGAGGCCGGCGACCTGGTCGATGATCGCGGCGAAGATGGTACCGCCGACGATGCCGATCAGGATCGCGCCCGGGACCTTGCGGACCTGGAGTGCGAAGATCAGCAGGAGGGTGACGGCGAAGCAGACCACAGGCCAGCCGGTGAGCATGTCACTGGTACCCAGCTGGAGCGGCTTCGCTCCGGTGACGCCTCCGGGGCCCTTCATGCCGGTGACGAAGCCGGCCTGGACCAGGCCGATGAGGCATACGAAGAGGCCGATTCCCATGGTGATGCCGTGCTTCAGCGCCAGCGGGATGGCGTTCATGATGAGTTCACGCAGGCCGGTGAGGACCAGGAGCACGATGATGGCGCCGTAGATGAGGCACATCGCCATCGCATTGCCCCAGGTCATCTCCGGGGCGACCTGGTAGGCCATCACTGCGGAAACACTGAGGCCCGCCGCGAGGGCCAGCGGCACATTGCCGATGAAGCCCATCACGATGGTGGTGACGGCGGCGGCGAGCGCGGTGGCGGTGGTGACCTGGCCACCGCTGAGGTGGTGGCCCGTGACATCGGCTCCGGAGAGGATCACCGGGTTCAGGAGGATGATGTACGCCATCGCCATGAAGGTGGTGACGCCGCCGCGCACCTCCGTCGCGACAGTCGACCCTCTCTTGGTTATGTGGAAGTACCGGTCCAGCCAGGACTTGCCGGCCGGCTGGCGCGTGCCCGCGCCCGCGTCTTCCGGCACGGTCTCTGGCTCGAGTGACTGCTGGGTCATGATGCCTACTCCCAAGGTTCAAAGGGGCACCCGCCTGGAGATTTGAGATGCGGGATTTGGGATGGTGCGTTGGCTGCACGACCCGGGGGACGGCCCGAGACGAACTGGGTACTGCGTACTGCGGTGTGGGGGCCAGGACCGCGAGCGGGGCGGTACTGGTTGACTCCGGGCGGCGCGCGCTGGGAAGTGTGACGTTCCTAGGAGGCACACGCCGCCCGGAGGGTTCTGGGGGTCAAGTGCCGGTGAGGTGCTCCGGCCTGACTGGTGTCCTGTTGAGTTCGAGTCCGGTCGCGTTGCGGATCGCCGCGAGGACGGCCGGGGTCGAGGAGAGCGTCGGGGCCTCGCCGACACCGCGCAGGCCGTACGGCGCGTGGTCGTCGGCCAGTTCGAGTACGTCGACCGGGATCGTCGGCGTGTCGAGGATCGTCGGGATCAGGTAGTCCGTGAAGGACGGGTTGCGTACCTTCGCGGTCTTCGGGTCGACGATGATCTCCTCCATCACCGCGATGCCCAGGCCCTGGGTCGTACCGCCCTGGATCTGGCCGACGACGGAGAGCGGGTTGAGCGCCCTGCCGACGTCCTGGGCGCAGGCGAGTTCGACGACCTTGACCAGTCCGAGCTCGGTGTCCACCTCGACGACCGCACGGTGCGCGGCGAACGAGTACTGGACGTGCCCGTCGCCCTGGCCCGTCACCGGGTCGAAGGGGGCCGTGGGGCGGTGGCGCCATTCGAGTTCGAGGTCCACCGCTTCGTCCTCCAGCACGTCGACCAGGTCCGCCAGGACCTCGCCGCCGTCGGTGACGACCTTGCCGCCCTCCAGGAGGAGTTCGGCCGTCGCCCAGGCCGGGTGGTACGTGCCGAGCTTGGCCCGGCCGATCTCCAGGACCTTCTCGCGGACGGCCTCGGCGGCGTTCTTCACCGCGCCGCCGGTCATGTACGTCTGCCGGGAGGCGGACGTCGAACCGGCCGAGCCGACCTGCGTATCGGCCGGGTGGATGGTCACCTGGAGGACGCCGAGCTCGGTACGGGCGATCTGGGCGTGCACGGTGACTCCGCCCTGGCCGACCTCGGCCATCGCGGTGTGCACGGTCGCGACGGGCTCGCCGTTGATGATCTCCATTCGCACCCGGGCGGTGGAGTAGTCGTCGAAGCCCTCGGAGAAGCCGACGTTCTTGAGGCCGACGGCGTAGCCGACTCCGCGTACGACGCCTTCTCCGTGCGTGGTGTTGGAGAGCCCGCCGGGCAGGGCACGGACGTCCGCGTCCTCGCCCGCCGAGAGCCACTGCTGCTCGGGCGGCAGCGGGCGCGCCTTGACCAGGCGCAGCAGCTCGGCGACGGGCGCGGGTGAGTCGCAGACCTGGCCCGTCGGAAGCAGCGTGCCCTGTTCCATGGCATTGATCCGGCGGAACTCCACCGGGTCCATGTCCAGCTTCGCCGCGAGCTTGTCCATCTGCGCCTCGTACGCGAAACACGCCTGGACCGCGCCGAATCCGCGCATGGCGCCGCAGGGCGGGTTGTTGGTGTAGAGCGCGAGGGCCTCGATGTCGACGTCCTCGACGGCGTACGGGCCCACGGAGAGCGACGAGGCGTTGCCGACGACGGCCGGGGAGGCGGAGGCGTAGGCGCCGCCGTCCAGCACGATCCGGCACTTCATGTGGGTGAGCTTGCCGTCCTTGGTGGCCCCGTGCTCGTAGTGGAGCTTCGCCGGGTGGCGGTGGACGTGGCCGAAGAAGGACTCGAAGCGGTTGTAGACGATCTTGACCGGCTTGCCGGTGCGAAGCGCCAGGAGGCAGGCGTGGATCTGCATCGACAGGTCCTCGCGACCGCCGAAAGCGCCGCCGACGCCGGAGAGCGTCATCCGGATCTTGTCCTCGGGCAGACCGAGGACCGGCGCCATCTGCCGGAGGTCGGAGTGCAGCCACTGGGTGGCGATGTACAGGTCGACACCGCCGTCGTCCGCCGGTACGGCGAGGCCGGACTCGGGGCCGAGGAACGCCTGGTCCTGCATGCCGAAGACGTAGTCGCCCGAGACGGTGACGTCGGCACGCTTCGCGGCCTCGTCGGCGTCGCCGCGGACGATCGGCTGGCGGTGGACGATGTTCGGGTGCGGGACGTGACCGATGTGATGGTCGTCGCGGGCCTCGTGGATGAGCGGCGCGTCCGGTGCGGTCGCCGACGCCTCGTCGGTGATGACGGGCAGCTCGGCGTACTTGATCCTGATTTTGGCCGCGGCCCTGCGTGCGGTCTCCGGGTGGTCGGCGGCGACGAGGGCCACCGGCTCGCCGTGGTGGCGTACCTTCCCGTGGGCGAGAACCGGGGTGTCCTGGATCTCCAGGCCGTAGTTCCTGATGTCGGTGGGCAGGTCGTCGTAGGTGAGCACGGCGTACACGCCGGCGGTCGAGACGGCCTCCGAGACGTCGATCGACTCGATCTCGGCGTGCGCGGTGGTGGAACGGAGTGTGAAGCCCCAGAGCATGTCCTCGTGCCACATGTCCGACGAGTACGCGAACTCGCCGGTGACCTTGAGGGTGCCGTCGGGGCGGAGCGTCGACTCGCCGATGCCGCCCTTGGTCTTCGATCCCTGCTTGATGTCTCCCGGGGAACCAGTGACGCCCATGATCAGACCGCCGCTTCCTGGCGAGCGGCTGCGAGGCGGACCGCGTCGAGGATCTTCTCGTAGCCGGTGCAGCGACAGAGGTTGCCGGAGAGCGCCTCCCGGATGTCCGCGTCGGACGGCGAGCCGTTCTGCTCCAGCAGCTCGTCGGCGGCGACCAGCAGACCCGGGGTGCAGAAGCCGCACTGCACGGCGCCCGCGTCGATGAACGCCTGCTGGACCGGGGAGAGGTCACCGTCCTCGCCGGGGCGGCCGTCGGCGGGCTTGGACTGCCAGCGCTTGGCGGCGTCCAGGCTGATGCCGCAGGTGCCGGAAGCGCCGGCGGGGCAGCCGGTGCCGGGGTGGGCGTCGGCGCGGTGCCTGGCGTAGTCCGCCAGGCCCTCGACCGTGACGACCTCACGGCCCTCGGCCTGACCGGCGGCGACCAGACAGGAGCAGACGGGGACCCCGTCGAGGCGCACCGTGCAGGAGCCGCATTCACCCTGTTCACAGGCGTTCTTGGAACCGGGGAGGCCCATGCGTTCGCGGAGCACGTAGAGCAGGCTCTCGCCTTCCCAGACGTCGTCGGCCTCCTGCGGCCGCCCGTTGACCGTGAAGTTCACGCGCATTATGCGACTCCCTCTGTGCTGCGGCCCTGGCCGCGGTACGACTCCCAGGTCCAGCCGAGCGTGCGGCGGGCCATGATGCCGACGGCGTGCCGGCGGTAGCTCGCCGTGCCGCGGACATCGTCGATCGGGTTCGCCGCGCCGGAGACCAGCTGGGCGAACTGCTTGGTGATCGACGGGGTGATGATCTTTCCGCTCTCCCAGAAACCGCCCTCGTCGAGTGCCGCGTTCAGGAAGTCCTCGGCCGCCTTGGCCCGGACCGGCGTAGGGGCCGCCGATCCGATGCCGGTGCGGACGGTGCGGGTCCCGGGGTGCAGGGCGATCCCGAAGGCGCACACCGCGATGACCATGGCGTTGCGGGTGCCGACCTTGGAGTACTGCTGGGGGCCGTCGGCCTTGTTGATGCGGACCGACTTGATCAGCTCGTCGGGGGCGAGCGCGTTGCGCTTGACCCCGGTGTAGAAGTCGTCGATGGGGATGAGCCGCGAGCCCCGCACCGACTCGGCTTCGACCTGGCAGCCGGCCGCGAGCAGCGCCGGGTGGGCGTCGCCCGCGGGCGAGGCGGTGCCGAGGTTGCCCCCGACGCCGCCGCGGTTGCGGATCTGCGGGGACGCCACCGTGTGCGACGCCAGTGCGAGTCCCGGCAGCTCCGGGCGCAGGTGCTCCATGATCTTGGCGTACGGGACGGATGCGCCCAGCTGGACGGTGTCCTCGCCGACGCTCCACTCGGTGAGGAGGCCGATGCGGTTCAGATCCAGGAGGTACTGGGGTCGGCGGTGGTCAAAGTTGATCTCGACCATGACGTCGGTGCCACCGGCGATCGGCACAGCTGTGGGGTGCGCTGCCTTCGCGGCGAGCGCCTCCTCCCAGCTGGCGGGGCGAAGGAAGTCCATAAAGCGGCTCTCTTCTTCATCGGGACTGATCGCTGGGGCCCGGGGGCGTTCGGCCCCCGGCTGGTCGTTCATCTGCTGTTCACGCTCGACGGCACAAGTACACAAGCCGTGCGGTGTGCGGTGCAGTCACCGAAACCATGAAGGAGTTGGCTGGTGACCTTGGTCGTCTTGTATGTTCGAACGAAAGACGGGATTCAGTTACCTCTTTGCTTTCCTCTGGAAACGACTAGTTCCGCCGACCGGCTGTACCGGAGCGGCGGACGATACGGATCGGCGGCGACGAGATGCGGCTGCGCGCACTGCTGGAAACCGACGCGCTGGGCTTGCGGCTGCTCGGCGGCGACGACGAGCTGGACCGCACGGTCCGCGGCGTGATGACAACGGATCTGCGTGATCCCAGCCGGTACCTCGCCGGTGGCGAACTGGTCCTGACGGGACTCGCCTGGCGGCGCTCCGCCGAGGACTCGGAACCCTTCGTACGGCTCCTGGCGGGCGCCGGGGTCGTCGGGCTCGCGGCGGGCGAGGCGGAGCTGGCGGCCGTGCCCGACGACCTGGTAGCGGCGTGTGTCCGCCACCGGCTGCCCCTCTTCGCGGTGGAGGAATCGGTCGCCTTCGCCGCCATCACCGAGTACGTGGTACGCCAGGTCTCGGGCGAGCGTGCCGGGGACCTGGCCGCCGTGGTGGACCGCCACCGCAGGCTGATGACGTCCGGCCCGACCGGCGGCGGCCCCGACGTGGTGCTCGATCTGCTGACCACCGATCTGGACCTGCACGCGTGGGTGCTCTCCCCCACCGGCCGCCAGATCGCCGGGGCCGGCGCTCCGCTGCCGGAAGGGACCGGCGCCGTACTGGCCGCAGGTCACCTGGGCGCGACCAGGACCGGGCGCCGCGGCCCGCACCGGATCACGGTGCACTCGACCGCGTACTCACTGTTCCCGGTGCGGGGCGGCGGACGTGGCGCCACCGGCCCGCGCGATGTGCGCGAGACGGTGCTCTCCGACTGGCTGCTCGCCGTCGAGGCGGACGCGGGCGACTGGCCGGCTGCCCGGCTGGATCTGCTCCAGGGTGTGACACAGCTGATCGCCGTCGAGCGGGACCGGCGCGACGCGGCCCGCACCGTACGGCGCAGACTGGCCCAGGAAGTTCTCGAACTGGTCCAGACGGGTGCGCCTCCCGCCGAGATCGCCGCCAGGCTGCGGGTGGCCGCGCCGGTACTGATGCCGGGCATCGGGGCGGCTCCGCGCTGGCAGGTGGTCGTGGCCCGCGTCGACTGGGACCAGCAGGACGGCCCCGCGATCGACGCCGGTCCGGTGGCCCAGTCCCTGCTGGAGGAGATCCTCGTCGACCAGGAGCTGCCGGGCGGTACGGGCTCGGGTTCGTCCGACCGGATCGCGGTGGCCCATACGGGCGACGAGGCCATCGCGCTCGTCCCGCTGCCGCCTCTGGCACCGGGACCGGACGGCGAGGAGCCCGATCAGGGCCCGGACGCCGGGCTGCACGCGGACGAGCTGCTCACGGCGGTGCGCGAACCCCTCACGGCCGGACTCGCCGACGACGGGCGGCTGACGCTCGGCGTCTCCGCCTCGGTGCACTCGGCGGAGGGGCTGCGCGGCGCCCTGGAGGAGGCCAGGCACGCCCGGCGAGTGGCAGCGGCCAGGCCGGGCCGGGTCTGCGCGGCGGGCCACCACGAGCTCGCTTCACATGTGCTGCTGCTGCCGTTCGTCCCGGACGACGTACGGCGGGCCTTCACCGCGAGGCTGCTCGATCCGCTGCGGGACTACGACCGGCGCCACCGGGCGGAGCTGATCCCGACGTTGGAGGCCTTCCTGGACTGCGACGGTTCGTGGACGCGCTGCGCCACCCGGCTGCACCTGCATGTCAACACGCTGCGCTACCGGGTCGGCCGAATCGAGCAGTTGACGGGACGGGATCTCTCACGCCTGGAGGACAAGCTCGATTTCTTCCTGGCACTGCGGATGAGCTGACGCGTGGCGCCCCCGCCGGGGCCCGCGCGGAGCCCGAAGATTGTGAATTGATTCACCCAACCCCTTGGCCCGGCATGCCAATCCGTGCTGAGATGCGCCCAGACTCAACAGCTCAATGGCGCGCTCGGGGAGGGCAATGTGGCCTATACCGCCATGTCTGGTTACGGAACGACAGCTGATGACGATCCTCCACTCCAGACCGCGGTATGGCGGCTGCGCTCGCGCGGCTGCTGGGCGGACGCGGCCGCCCTCCTGGAGCCGCACGCGAAGCACGACGCTGAAGCGGCCCTGCAGCGGGCCGCGCTGCTGATCGAGCGATGCCTCTACACGGAGCAGGGCTGGACCGACGCGGAGGACGCCCTGCGAACGGCCGAAGCACTCGCCCGCAGCGACGAGGCACGCGGCGCCGCGGCCTGCGAACGCGGTCAACTCGGTTATGCGTCAACCCTGCTGGGGACCCGGGACCGGGCCGACGAGGCTCGTGCCGCGATGGGCAGAGCGGCCGCCCTGATAGCGCCCGGCTCACCGGGCCGCCCGCTCCTGGACTTCCGCCGCGGGCTGATCGCCCAGAACCTGGCCGATTCACCGCAGTCGGCGCGCGCCGCCTACCGCCGCGCCCACGCCGGCGCCACAGCGCACGGCCAGACACTGCTGCTCTCCTTCACCTGGCGCCATCTGGCCTCGCTCGCCCTGCGGGAGGGTGAACTCGCCGAGGCACGGCACGGCTTCGCGGAATCCCTGCGGATACGGGAGGAACTGGGCTACCTCGTCGGTACGGCCCCGGCGCTCGCCGCGCTCGCGGACGCGGAGCCGGAACCGGAGGCGACCCGGCTGCGGGCCGAGGCGACCCGGCTGTTCCGGCTGCTCGACGGCGTACCGACCTGGCTGGCCGCACAGCTCACTCCGCCGGCCGCCGCGGTATGACTCGCAGCGGTCGCGCACGGCGGGACACGAGGGGGTTCCGGCCGGGTGGCCGGGGCCGGCCGGCGGGCGTCGGCGGCCTGTTCAGCCGGGTGCGCCGGTGAAGTGCTCGCGTACGAGCGACTGGACGACCGCCAGATCGCGGGCGATCAGGGCGTCGAGCAGCGCGGTGTGCTCCGAGGCGTCGGCGACGAGGTCGGCGCGGCGGGTGACGGGAGCGCTCACCAGCGGCCACTGGGCCTTGCGGTGCAGTTCGTCGGCGACGGCGACCAGCTGCTGGTTTCCCGAGAGTCCGAGTACGGCCCCGTGGAAAGCGCGGTCGGACTCTGCGTATCTGCCCCGGTCACCGACGGCCGCTGCGGACACCGTGGCATCGGCGAGGGGCCGCAGCTCGGCCCAGCAGCCGGCCGGAACCGTGCGGGCCAGCCGCAGCATCACCGGGACCTCGATCAGCGCCCGCACCTCGGCCAGATCGGCGAGCTCGCCGGCGCTCCGCTCGGCCACCCGGAAGCCCCGGTTGGGCACGACCTCCACCGCACCCTCCACCGCGAGCTGCTGCATGGCCTCCCGGACCGGGGTGGCCGAGACGCCGAACCGCTCGCCGAGCGCCGGACCCGAGTAGACCTCGCCGGGGACGAGGTCGCCGTCCACCAGGGCGGTGCGCAACGCGTCGAGGATCTGGCCGCGCACCGAGTGGCGCCGCACCGCTTTCGCCCCCGGAGCCGCGAGAGGCTCCGGCCCTCCGGGGACGGGCCGCACGGCGGGGCCCGCCGGCTCGCTGCGGCTGTGCTCGCCGTGACCCGATCCGACGGCGGCCCGCTGTTCGGGGCTGCGGGCGGGATCGGGGACACGGGTCCGGTGGGCGGGGTGCGCGGGCGCGCACGGCCATGCGGCGTCGCGCGCTCTGCCCTGTTCCACCTGGGTCCTCCTCCGGTGTCCTGTTGAGCACGATAGGCGGACCGGGCCGCAGTTCAAACATCGATCGGATCGGATAAGGTAAGGCTTACCTGCAAACGATCGCGATTCGGTGGTCCCTGCATGACCGTCCCCATGCTGCTGCGCTCCCCCGTCACCGCCGCGTACGAGCGGCTGACCGAGGTGTTCCCCGGCCTGTCCGTCACCGAGCCGGACGGCGGACTCGCCCCGTCCGGCGGCGGCTGGGTGACCGCGACCGACCTCGCGGCGGGCGGTGTCGCGCTCGACGCGTTCCTGGACTGGGACAGCGCCCAGGTGCTGCGCGACTACGGGCAGCGGGCCAGGCCCGACGTCATCGCCGGCTTCGGCTTCCACCGGTACGCCTGGCCCGCCTGTCTGCTGATCACGGTGCCGTGGTTCCTGCACCGCAGGGTGCCCCGGCTGCCGGTCGGCGCCGTCGCCTTCCAGCGGACGCTGGGCCGGATGGCCGTACGCACCGGCTCCTTCGCCTGCCTGCCGGACGACCCGGCCGCCGGACTGCCCGGCGCACAGGTGGTCGCGGACGAGGACGCGCTGCGCGCCGAGGTGCGGGCGGCCGTCGCCGAGCACCTGGAACCGGTACTCGAAGGCTTCGGGCCGCGGATGCGCCGCGGCCGGCGGGCGCTGTGGGGGATGGCGACCGACGAGATCGTCGAGGGCCTCTGGTACATCGGCCATCTGCTCGGCGAGGAGTCGCGTGCGGTGGCGGAGCTGGAGCTGCTGATGCCGGGCTCGACCGCTCCGTATGTCGGCACGGCGGGCTTCCGGGAACTCGCCGGACCGCAGGGCCGGCCGCTGCCGACCCGCGACCGCGCGAGCTGCTGCCTCTTCTATACGGTGAGCCCCGGTGACACCTGCGTTACCTGCCCGCGCACGTGCGATGCCGACCGAGTGGCCAGGCTCAGCGCCGACACCCCTCCTTCGACTGACTGAATTCGAACCCGACGCAGCTCGCACGCAAGGCAGTTCGATCAGATCGCCCCTATCCGGTGCTCCCTGCACTCCGTTGGCGTGCTCTTGTCCCGAAACGCTCTGAGGCCCCCGGGATCTGAGCCAATATTGCGGCCGCAAGGCACTGACGCGATGCAAGGGACGCCGCATGCGACTGACCGACATATCTCTGGACTGGCTGCTCCCCGGTGGCGTGATGATCGCGGGGGTCCTGGTCGCGGTGGCGGTGCTCGTGCGCGGCAGGCGCTCCGCCGACAAGGGAACGGCCGACGACACCTGGGAGCGCACCGAGGAACGCAGACGGCACAAGGAGGCGGTCTACGGAACGGCCTCGTATCTGCTGCTGTTCTGCTGCGCCGCGGTCGCCGCCGCACTGTCCTTCCACGGACTGGTCGGCTTCGGCCGGCAGAACCTCGATCTCACGGGCGGCTGGGAGTACTTGGTCCCGTTCGGCCTGGACGGCGCCGCCATGTTCTGTTCCGTACTGGCGGTCCGGGAGGCGAGCCACGGCGACGCGGCGCTCGGCTCGCGGCTGCTGGTCTGGACGTTCGCGGGAGCGGCTGCCTGGTTCAACTGGGTGCACGCGCCCCGCGGCCTGGCCCACGCGGGCGCTCCGCAGTTCTTCGCGGGGATGTCGCTCTCGGCGGCGGTGCTGTTCGACCGGGCACTGAAGCAGACCCGGGTGGCGGCGCTGCGCGAGCAGGGACTGGTTCCCCGTCCGCTGCCGCAGATCCGGATCGTACGGTGGCTTCGCGCGCCCCGGGAGACCTTCGGCGCCTGGTCGCTGATGCTCCTGGAAGGGGTGCGGACACTGGACGAGGCGGTCGACGAAGTGCGTGACGACCGCCGCCAGAAAGAGCAGAACCGTCTCCGCAAGCGGGAGCACGAGAAGCTGGAACGGGCCCATCTCAAGGCGATCAACCGGCAGCACCGGTCGCTGGGGCGCGGGCGCGGCAGCCGTCAGGTGGAGGTGGCGGGCACGGCCCCGGCTGTGGGCGCGGCGAAGGCGGTCACGGAGCCTGCCATACCCGAGCCGGGACAGCTGCCCTTACGCGCCAGGCCCTCCCTGCAGGCCGTGACGAACTCTGAATCCGACCGGGGTACGGCGGGAGCCGACGGCGTGACGGTCGACCTCACCGCCGAGGACGACACTCAGACCCTCCCCCGCCTCGATTCCCTGGAGCAGAAACTGAAGGACCTCGAACAGCAATTCGGCTGACCGCGCCACCGGTTCCGGCGCACGGTCCGAAGGTGCGCCATCCGCAGGCGGTCAGGTGTTTCTCACACCTGGCCGCCTGCGAGTTCGAACCAGACCGACTTCCCCACCTCGTGCGTCCGCACACCCCAGGCGTCCGCGAGAGCCCGCACCAGGACGAGGCCCCGTCCGTGCGTACTCTCGTCGGTGGCCCGGCCCGGCTCCGGCCGCCCGGCCACGAAATCCCTGACTTCCACCCGCAGCCCGGCGGGCCCGACTCCGGCCGTGACCACCGCGCCCCGGTCCGTGTGGATCAGCGCGTTCGTCACCAGCTCGCTCGTGAGCAGCTCGGCCACGTCGGTGTCCCCCTGGCTCCCGCACTGGCGCAGCAGCTCCCTCAGCCCGTGCCGCACGTCCTTCACCGCGGGCAGGTCCCCCCGCCGCAGCCTGCGGTGCAGCCGGCCGCTCCGGCGGTCTCCGGATCCCTGACCGCACCGGTCCGGTGCGGTACTCGTACTACTGTGACGCCCCGTCATGTCCCCCGCCTACAAGTCGTGATACCCCGTCGTGCTCGAACAGTCTCACCGCATGCATGCCCGGCAGGCGGGTGCTCACTCATGCCGGGCGGGTGCCGGACGCTCCGCCGGGGAAGGCACAGCGGTGAACCGTCACGCCGAGCCGATCCCGCAGGAGCCGCGATGCACGACGACCGATCCCTGGTTGAGGGCCGCCTGGAGCGGGCCCTGCGCCAGTTCATCCGCCCCGCGCAGTACACGGACCGGGTGGCTCTCACCCTGTCCGCCCAGCATGTACCGGGTGAGCCCGTGCCCGTGGACGAGGCGCTGCGCGGCACGTACGAGCCCTTCGAGACCGGCACCGAATGGGGCAGCCCCTGGTCCACCAGCTGGTTCCGGCTGGAGGGCGCCGTCCCGGATTCCTGGGAGGGCCGCCGGGTCGAGGCCGTGATCGACCCGGGGTTCACCGGTGAAGGACCGGGGTTCCAGGCGGAGGGAATGGTCTACGACGCCGGGGGCGTGCCCGTCAAAGGCATTCACCCGCGCAACCGCCATGTGCCCGTCGCGGCGCCCGCGGCGGGAGGTGAACGGGTGAGCCTCCTGCTGGAGGCCGCGGCCAACCCCGCGGTGCTGCACGGCTTCGAGCCGACGCGGCTGGGTGATGTGCTGACCGCTGGAGACGAACCGCTCTACCGCTTCGCGTCCGCGGATCTCGCCGTGCTGAACGAGGACGTCTGGCAGCTGGTCATCGACATCGAGGTGCTCTCCGAGCTGATGCGGGAGCTGCCGGCCGACCGGAGCAGGCACCACGAGATCCTCCGCTCGCTGGAGGACATGCTGGACGCGCTCGATCTGCACGACGTGCCGGGCACGGCGGCAGCCGGGCGGACGGCCCTCGCTGCCGCGCTGGCCAGGCCCGCCGAGTCGGGCGCCCACCGGATCTCGGCCACCGGCCACGCGCATATCGACTCGGCCTGGCTGTGGCCGCTGCGCGAGACCGTGCGGAAGGCATCGCGGACCTTCGCGAATGTGACGGCGCTGACCGCCGACTACCCGGAGCTGGTCTTCGCCTGCTCGCAGGCGCAGCAGTACGCCTGGGTGAAGGAGCACCAGCCGCACATCTGGGAACGCGTCAAGTCAGCGGTGGCAGAGGGCAACTGGGCGCCGGTGGGGTCCATGTGGGTCGAGTCGGACGCCAACATGCCGGGCGGGGAGGCGCTGGCCCGCCAGATCGTGCACGGCAGGCGCTTCTTCGCCGAGGAGCTGGGCGTCGAGACCGAGGAGATCTGGCTGCCGGACTCCTTCGGTTACACCGCGGCCTTCCCTCAGCTGGCGAAGCTCGCCGGGATCAGGTGGTTCCTCACGCAGAAGCTGTCGTGGAACCAGGCGAACCGGATGCCCCACCACTCCTTCTGGTGGGAGGGCATCGACGGGACCCGGGTCTTCACCCACTTCCCGCCGGTCGACACCTACAACTCCCAGCTGCACGGGGCCGAACTCGCCCACGCCGAGAGGAACTTCGCCGAAAAGGGCCGTGCGACACGGTCCCTGGTCCCGTTCGGGTGGGGTGACGGCGGAGGCGGCCCGACCCGCGAGATGCTGGAGAAGGCACGCAGGCTCCACAGCCTGGAGGGCTCCCCGCGCGTCGAGATCGAGAAGCCATCGGCGTTCTTCACGGCGGCCGAGGAGGAGTACGGGCCGCAGGCGCCTGTCTGGTCGGGTGAGCTCTACCTGGAGCTGCACCGGGCCACGTACACCACGCAGGCGAAGACCAAGCAGGGCAACCGCCGCAGCGAACACCTGCTGCGGGAAGCGGAGTTGTGGGCGACGAGGGCGGCGCTGCGGTCACCTTCGTACAGCTATCCACACGACGAACTGGACCGGATCTGGAAGACGGTACTGCTTCACCAGTTCCACGACATCCTGCCGGGTTCGTCGATCGCCTGGGTGCACCGTGAGGCGCGGGACACCTACGCCCGGGTGCGGGAGGAGCTGGAGGCGCTCGTCGACGGGGCGGTAGCCGCGCTCGAACCCGGACCTGACGTGCGGCCGCTGAGCGGCGGCGGGGGCGCGAGGACGGTGCTCAACGCCTCTCCGTACGGACGCCGCGAAGTCATCGCCACGGCCGACGGCACCCTGGACTTCGCGGACGTACCGCCGCTCGGGTCCGCTCCGGCCGGCGGCCCCGCGAGCGGCGACGCCGTGAGTGCGACGCGGGAAGGCGAGTCGATCGTGCTCGACAACGGGCTGCTGCGGGTCACGGTGGACGCGGACGGACTGCTGGCGTCGGTACGCGACCTGGCGGCCGGCCGCGAGGCCCTGGCGCCGGGCAGCCGCGGCAACCTCCTTCAGCTGCACCCCGACCACCCCAACCAGTGGGACGCGTGGGACATCGACCGGCACTACCGGCGCAGCCGTACCGACCTCACCACCGCCGAGTCGGTTGAGCTCGTCGGCGAGGGCCCGCTGCGGGCGGCAGTGCGGGTCGTACGGGCATTCGGGGCCTCGCGCATCACCCAGGAACTGCGGCTCGACGCGGGGAGCCCGCGCCTCGACGTCATCACCGATGCCGACTGGCAGGAGTCCGAGAAGGTACTCAAGGTGGCGTTCCCGCTCGATGTGCACGCCGAACGGTCCACGGCCGAGATCCAGTTCGGGCATGTGCACCGTGCCACTCACACCAACACCAGCTGGGATGCGGCGCGTTTCGAGATCTGCGCGCACCGCTGGCTGCGGGTTGCCGAGCCGGGGTACGGGGTAGCGGTGCTCAACGACTCGACGTACGGACACGACGTGACACGCACGGAACACCGGGACGGTCTGGGCACGACCGTACGGCTGACACTGCTGCGCGCCCCGCACAGCCCGGACCCGGAGACGGACCTGGGGACGCACAGGTTCAGCTACGCGCTGTATCCGGGGGCGGGCGTGACCGACGCGGTACGGGAGGGGCTCGCCCTCAATCTGCCACTGCGGACGGCCGAAGCACCCGCGCTCGCACCACTCGTCACCACGGACCATCCGGCCGTGACCGTCGAGTCGGTGAAGTTCGCCGAGGACCGCAGCGGCGATGTGGTGGTGCGGCTCTACGAATCAGCGGGCGGACGCGCGGACGCCACGGTCGGATTCGGGTTTCCGGTGGGGCGGGCCGACATCACCGACCTGCTGGAACGGCCGCTGCGGGAGACGGCGGCGGACAGCGGCCAACTCAGCGTGTCCCTGCGGCCCTTCCAGATCCTGACCCTTCGGCTGCGCCCGTCCTGAGGGGGCTCCGCCCGGCTGGAGAGCGCTCCGTCCGGAGGCTGCTCAGCCCGGTGAAGAGACGCAAGCAGCCGCGATGATGTCGGGGCCGGTCCACTCACGCGGGGTGCGTGTACTTGGGCGGGTGAGCGCTGGGGGTTTCAGTACTCCGAAGGTGAGACGGTGCTGCCGGTGCCTCGGGCAGAGGCAGTACCGTCCCGCCCGGCCGACGCCCGAGTGCCCGAAGCCGAGGGTCCGGCAGGCAGCAGTCGATGACCTCCGGCAGACACCGCAACGTCCTGAGCGTGCGCTTCACAGCAGGGGGGACCCGACCGCATCGCCCGACCCGCAACGGCAACGGCAACAGCAACAGCAACAGCAACGTCACGACAGGTGCAGGAAGCTCCGCACATCGTCATAACCGTCCTGGGCCCGACCGTCCACATCCGACGCGTCCGCCTGCGCCCGCACCGCCAGCGACACCGCCAGGGCGAGGGCCTCATCGCTGAGCCGGCCGAAGCGTCGAGCGGTATGGCCCAGGCACAGGCCGGCCAGCCCGAGGAGCGGGCTGCCCGGCACGGCCCGCGTGCCGACCTCCATGCACCAGTGCTCGACGAAGTCCCGGTCGTCGTCGTTCAAGGCGCTCCCGACCAGGACACTCGCCGCCTCGGACTCGTGCGAGCGGTCACCGAGGGCCCGCTCCAGCGTCTCGGATACGACCACATGAGACAGCGCGGGAGGACTCCGGAAGCTCAGATGCGTATGCACCCGGTGAGACTACGCGGACCCACAACACCGCCAGGGGCGCCCGCTGGCCGGGCCGCGGTTCGGCCGTACGGACGGAGACACTCGCCCACGGCGCCGAGGCGCCGGTGCGGTGCCTACGGCCGGGGCATGTTCCGCAGGTTGGAGCGGGCCATCTGCACCATCCGGCCCACTCCGCCGTCCAGCACGATCTTGGACGCGGAGAGCGCGAAGCCGCTGACCATGTCGGCGCTGATCCGCGGCGGGATGGAGAGGGCATTCGGGTCGGTGACCACGTCCACCAGGGCCGGGCCCTTGTGCTTGAAGGCGTCCGTGAGCGCCCCGGCCAGCTGCTTCGGCTTCTCCACCCGGACGCCGTAGGCTCCGGCGGCCCGCGCGATGGCCGCGAAGTCGGAATGGTGGTGAGTGGTGCCGTACGACGGGAGACCGCCCACCATCATCTCCAGCTCCACCATGCCGAGGGCGGAGTTGTTGAAGACGACGACCTTCACCGGCAGGTCGTACTGTACGAGGGTCAGGAAGTCCCCCATCAGCATCGAGAAACCACCGTCGCCCGACATCGCGACGACCTGCCGCTCCCGGTCGGTGAACTGGGCTCCGATGGCCTGCGGCAGCGCGTTGGCCATCGAACCGTGACTGAAGGAACCGATCACCCGGCGGCGGCCGTTGGGCGTGAGATAGCGGGCCGCCCACACGTTGTTCATCCCGGTGTCCACGGTGAACACGGCGTCGTCGTCGGCTACTTCGTCCAGGACGGACGCCACGTACTCGGGGTGGATCGGGGTGTGCTTCTCGACCTTGCGCGTGTAGGCCTTGACGACACCCTCGAGCGCGTCGGCGTGCTTCTTCAGCATCTTGTCGAGGAACTTGCGGTTGGTCTTGGGCTTCACCCGCGGCGTCAGGGCCAGCAGCGTCTCGCGCACGTCGCCCCAGACCGCGAGGTCGAGCTTGGTGCGGCGGCCCAGATGCTCCGGACGGATGTCGACCTGGGCGATCTTCACGTCGTCGGGCAGGAAGGCGTTGTACGGGAAGTCGGTGCCGAGCAGGATCAGCAGATCACACTCGTGCGTGGCCTCGTAGGCGGCGCCGTACCCGAGAAGGCCGCTCATGCCGACGTCGTACGGGTTGTCGTACTGGATCCACTCCTTGCCGCGCAGCGCGTGGCCCACCGGGGACTTGATCCGCTCGGCGAACTCCATCACCTCGGCGTGCGCGCCCGCCGTACCGCTGCCGCAGAAGAGCGTCACCCGCGCTGCCTCGTCGATCAGGCGGGCCAGCTTCTCGATCTCCGCCTCGCCTGGGCGTACCGAGGGGCGTGAGGTGACCAGCGCGCTCTCACCGGTCCGGTCCGGGGCCGGGGCGCCCGCGATGTCGCCCGGGAGGGTGACCACGCTGACGCCGCTCTGTCCGATGGCGTGCTGAATGGCCGTCTGGAGCAGCCGCGGCATCTGCTGCGGGCTGGAGATCATCTCGCTGTAGTGGCTGCATTCCTGGAACAGCCGGTCGGGGTGGGTCTCCTGGAAGTACCCGAGCCCGATCTCACCGGAGGGGATGTGCGAGGCGAGCGCCAGCACCGGGGCCATGGAGCGGTGAGCGTCGAAGAGCCCGTTGATCAGATGCAGGTTCCCGGGGCCGCAGGAACCGGCACAGGCCGCCAGCTTCCCGGTGACCTGGGCCTCCGCGCCGGCCGCGAAGGCCGCGGTCTCCTCGTGTCTGACCTGGATCCAGTCGATGGCCGAATTGCGCCGGATCGCGTCGACCACAGGATTCAGGCTGTCGCCGACGACCCCGTACAGGCGCTCCACGCCCGCACGGACGAGGATGTCGACGAACTGCTCCGCAACATTCTGTTTGGCCATGCCTCCATCAACCCATGGGCGCGGCGGCCGCGCCTGCGCTATTACGCCTTTCATGAGCCGTGCGGGCGCTCCGCACGGGCCGCGGGGGTGCGCGGTCGTCCTCCCGGCAGGCCCTACGACTCCCAGACCGCCGCGGCCGTGCGGTCGTCGGCGTACCCCTTGACGCGCACCTGGGCGTCGCCGAGGAACTCGGTGAGCCCAGGCGGTTCGGTGGCCGCCCAGCGCGCGGCCAGCTCGTCGGAGAGCGCGGGCTCACCGCGCAGTGGTTCGGCGAGGCCGGCACTGCAGAGCAGCAGCGTGTCCCCCGGTCTGGCCACCGAGGCCCGGAAGCGGAAGGACTCGGCGGGCGGCGGCTGAGCGTTTCCGGGGTGCACGGCGAGAGGTGGCGCCGCGCCGGGGTCCGTGTCCGGCCGGTCGCCGGACGTCATGCCGGAGGGCGCCGGGCCGAAGCCCACGACGGCCTCACCGGTGGTGTGGGCCGGACCGGGAAGCACCGGCTCCATGTCCTGCCAGGCGCCGTCACGGAGGCGGAAGATTCCGCCTCCCCCGACCCCGAAGAAGACGCGGGTACGGCATTCGGGGTCCGCGGAGAGCAGCAGACAGCGCAGCGACGCCGTGTACTCGTGCGGTTCGAGGCCGAGTTCCGACGCACGGGCGCGCAGTTTGCCGAAGCCGCGCCCGGTGAGCCGGTGCAGCCCCGACTTGAGGTCACCCCTGCGGCCCGCCCTTATGTCATCGGCGAGCCGCTGCCGACTGCGTCCGACGGCCCCGCCGATCCACCGGCAGGCATCGGCCGCCGCCAGGTGCGCGCCTTCCGACGCCCGTGCGCCACTGGCGACGGCGATGAGCACGAGCGCGCTGTCTCCGGTGCCGAAACGGACGGTGAGCAGCGCATCCCTGCGGGGCTCCCCCCGGTAGCGAGCGGAGTCCCCGCGTACGGAGGCGGCGCGCACGGTGTACGAACCGTAGGAGGCGCCGTCGAGGACGGTGTCGGCGACGAGTTCGTCCAGGGCGTCGGGCTGCGCGTCGGGCAGCGCGGTGGGCTCCGCGTTGTAGGTGGGCGGCCCGTCACCCACATGGGTGACGGCGGGCCGCGGGCTGGGGTCTGTGGTGCCAGGGGTGGGGGGTGCGGCGGGCGGATGTGGTGATTCCGGCGCGGGCGCGGGCGGCGATGCCTCTACGGGCGCGGGCGGGGCAGCGGGTACGGGTGTCGCCGGAGGTCTGCGGAACGGGAGCGGGGGGTGGGCGGCCGGCTCAGCCGCCGGTGGGCGGGGCGGCGCTGTGGGGGGCGGCACGGTCGTGGGGGGCGGCACGGTCGTGGGGGGCGCCGGCGGCGGCTTCGCGGTCGCGGGCTGTGCCCCGGTCCCGGCCGGGGCCGCGCTCTGCGGCGTCAGTCCGGTCCCGGACGGCGCTCGGGCCTCCGGCACCTCGCCGGGCCTGCCGGTCCCGTTCCGCTGGAACGGAAAGGTACGTGAGGGCAGTTCACCTTCTGCGGGCGGTTCCCACGGCGCCCGGTCCCTCGGACTGGCGGCCGGCCACGGAGCGGGACCGGACGGTGAGCCCGCCGCCGGGGCGGGCAACTCCGGCTCCGGGACGCGTGGTTGCTGTTGCGCGGCCTCCGGCACGGCGGACGGCTCGTCGCCCACCGTCCCCGCGGCGGAGTCGAAACGGTCGTCCAGGCTGTCGCCCTTGTCGGCGGCCCCCTGGCCCTCTGCGGTCTCGTCGTACAGCCGGCTCCACCAGTCGTCGGCGGTGGCGGGCCTCTCCCCCTGCTGACTCATGCCCCTATTGTCCATCGATGGGGTGGTCCCGGTACAGGGTGCGCCGAAATGCCCGTTGGGCCGCACCGCCCCCCACGGGGGTGCAGCCCAACGGAGATGCGGAACAGGCCGTCGCAAACCGCTCGATACGGTCAACCGGGCTTTGTGTGCGCCCGAGTTCTGTTACATCAGTTCGATCACCCTGGCAGAAGAAGGAGTTGAACAGCGATGATGTGCCGCGGCGGAAACCCGCCGTGACTCAAAACCGCCACCGGATCGGGGCCCCCCTTGCTCGGCGTCATAGGTCTGGACGACCTCCAGGAGTCGGCGTACCGCTCGCTCGTCGCGCTGGGCGCGGCCGAGCTGTCCGATCTCGCCCACCGGCTCCAGCTCTCCGAGGCCGGTACGGAACGCGTCCTGCGCCGGCTCGAACAGCACGGTCTGGCCGCCCAGTCGACCGCCCGGCCGGGCCGGTGGGTGGCGGCGCCGCCGGGTGTCGCGCTGGGCGCGCTCCTCACCCAGCACCGCCACGAGCTGGAGCAGGCGGAGCTGGCAGCGGCGTTGCTGGCCGAGGAGTTCAGGGCGGAGGCGAGGGAGCCCGCGGTACTCGACCTCGTCGAGTTGGTCACCGGTGCGACCGCGGTGTCCCAGCGGTTTCTCCAGTTACAGCTGGGTGCGGCCGACGAGGTCTGCGCGCTGGTCACGGGGGGCCGCCCGATCGCGGTCTCCGGCGGTGACAACGATGCCGAGGAGCGGGCGGCGGCACGCGGGGTCTCCTACCGAGTGGTACTGGAACGCGTCGTCCTGGAGGAGCCCGGCGGCATAGCCGAGCTGGCCGGGGCGCTCGGCCGCGAGGAGCAGGTGCGGGTCGTCGACCGGGTGCCGACGAAGCTGGTGATCGCCGACCGGAGCCTGGCGATGGTGCCGCTGACCGGCCGGGGAGCCCAGCCCTCCGCACTGGTCGTCCACGAGAGCGGGCTCCTGGAATCACTGCGCGGACTGTTCGAAGCGGTCTGGCGGGAGGCACTGCCCCTGCGACTGGGACACGAAGGGGATGTTTCCGAGTCCAGTAGGCCGGGTCCTGACGCCACGGATCTGCAGATCCTCTCCCTGCTGCTCGCCGGGATGACCGACGCGAGTGTGGCCAAGCAGCTGGAGCTCGGGCTGCGGACGGTGCAGCGGCGGGTGAAAGGGCTGATGGGGCTTACCGGGGTGACCACCAGGCTGCAGCTCGGCTGGCACGCGTACGAGAGAGGATGGGTCGCCAGGGGGCCCGATCGGAATTCGCCCGGCCGGAGCACACCGGACGCCCCCTTCGCGGGGAACGGCTGACCGAGGTCCGGCGACCGTGCCAGGCGCACATGCCAGGCGCCTCTTCGCCCCCTCCCACCTGGTGACGCCGGTCGCCGGGAGCGCTGTGCCGGGCTGCGGGAGGCCGCCCCTTACCGCAGGCTTGGCAGATGAGTCTGTGGCAGCTCGTCGCGGTCGGCCTGGTGATGCTGCTCGGCCTGGTGGGGGTGATGGTCCCCGGGGTACCGGGGCCGGCGATCGTCTGGGCCGCGGCCGCCTGGTGGGCACTGACCGACACCACCGGTCTCGCCTGGGGTGTGCTCGCCGGGGCCACGGCCGTGCTGCTGCTGAACCAGGCCCTTCGCCCGCTGCTGCCCGCACGCCGGCCGCGGGAGTCCGGGGCGCCGCGCAGGACGGTGTACACCGGCGGGGTCGCGGGGGTCGTGGGATTCTTCATCGTGCCGGTACTGGGCGGTGTCGCCGGTTTCATCGGCGGGATCTACGGAGCGGAGCGGGTGCGGCTCGGCAGCCACCGCGCCGGCTGGGCGTCGACCCGTACGGTCATGCGGGCCATCGGGACGGCGGTCCTCGTCGAACTGCTCGCTTGTCTGACCGTCATCGGCGCCTGGCTCGGCGCACTCGTCTGGGGCTGAGCGGTCGGCTCCGGAAGGCCGCGCTCACCGGCATGCCCCAAGGGTCCGGGGCCGCGGGACATGACTCCGACCGTGCGCCCGCCGGCCCGGGAACGCCCGGCCCGTCCGCCGCCCGCACATGCGGCCGTCGGCGCCGTCATCCGCGGCGGCCACCGGCCGATACCCCCGCCTTTCCGCGGACCATCGCGTACGTGCCGCACGAGGGTGCGGCCGGCGGGGCGCCCCCACGGTCCCGACCAGGCATCACGGTTACGCAGCTCCGCCCCGATACATGGGATCTATCCCGACTCATTGACGCACCCCAAGGCCATGCTTACCTTTCTCCCTGGGATAGCTCGGATGAATCAGTTGATGACGAGCCGCCGGGAGGCGTCATGGCCGCTGCACCTGAACCACCGAAACGCCGCACCGTCCTCACGACCGGCACCGCCATCGGGGGAGCCCTGCTGACCGGAGGCCTGACCGCGGTGCCCGCGCAGGCCGCCCCGGGCGGCGCCGACGCGGCAGCCCACCGGCTCACGCCGACCGCCGTACAGTCGTCGGACGACAGCTGGAAGACGATTCTCGCGGACGCGGATCTCGTCTGGCAGAAGATGCCGGAGACCTGGTACGAGGGCCCGTACCTCGGCAACGGCTACCTGGGGTCGGGCATCTACGCCGAGCCCGGCCGCAACGCGGTCCGGTTCAACGTCCAGCACTCCGAAGTGACCGATCACCGGCCCGAGTTCGGTTCACTCTTCGGCCTCGCCCGGCTGCCCATCGGGTACTTCACGCTGGAGCCCGTCGGCACCATCACCGCCGTCGACTGGCGGCTGGGGCTGCGCGACGCCGAGCTGACGGGCACGCTGACCACAGACCGCGGCACCCTCACCCTGCGAGCGCTGGTCCACAACTCGCTGTCCGTGCTGGCCGTCGAGATCACGCCGAGCGCGGGTGAGAAGGACTTCCGCTGGGTCTTCCACCCCGCCGATGCGATCAGCCCGCGCGCCGCCTCGAAACCGCTCCCCGACGGATACACGGCCAACCCGCCCGCCGTCACCGAGCAGCACAGCGGAGTGACCGCAGCCGTCCAGCCGCTCCTGGCGGGTGGCCGGCACGTGACCGCGTGGCAGGAGCACGCCCACGGCGCGGGGCGGACGCTGTACGTCACCGTGGCGCACTCCCACCCGGGGAACTCCGCGAGCGACCGGGCCGTACGGCTGATCCGCGGAGTCGCGCCGGTCCCCTACGGCATGCACGCTCCGACCCACCGCGCCTGGTGGCACCGCTACTACCGCAAGAGCTTCATCTCGGTGCCCGACGCCCGCATCCAGCGCTTCTACTGGATCCAGCTCTACAAGGTCGCGTCCGCCGCCCGCGCCGACGCTCCCGTCATGGCTACGTCAGGCCCCTGGCTGGAGCCGACGCCCTGGCCGAACACCTGGTGGAACCTCAACGTTCAGCTGGAGTACTGGCTGATCCACGGCTCGAACCACCTGGAACTCGACGCAGTGACCAGGGCGTTGGGCGAGTTCCGGGAGAACCTGTCGAACCAGCTGGCGGCCCCGTACCGGAAGGACTCGGCGGGCATCCCCCGCACCACCGACCCCCAGCTGGCCAACGGCGGGGACGTCACCGACGGCGGTTACGGCGTGGGCATCCCCGGCCAGGACCCGCCGACCCCCGAGGTCGGCAACCTCACCTGGGCTCTGCACAACGTCTGGCTGAGCTACCGCCACACCATGGACGAGCGAATCCTGCGCGACACGCTCTTCCCGCTGCTGCGCAAGGCAGTCAACTACTACCTGCACTTCCTGACACCGGGCAAGGACGGCAAGCTGCACCTGCCGGCCACCTTCTCGCCCGAGTACGGCGTCAACGCCCCGGACACCAACTACGACCTGATGCTCCTGCGCTGGGGCTGCAGCACCCTGGTCGATTCGGCCGCCGCCCTCGGTGTCAAGGACCCGCTCGGGGAACGCTGGCAGGAGGTACTGGCCAGGCTGACGCCGTACCCGGTCGACGAGAACGGCTTCATGATCGGCGCGGGTGTCCCCTTCGCGATGTCCCACCGCCACTACTCGCATCTCCTCGCGGTCTACCCCCTTTACGAGCTGACCGGCCGCACCCCGGACGAACGCGCGCTGATCGAGAAGTCGCTGGCCCACTGGGTCGGCTTCGAAGGAGCCCTGCAGGGCTATACGTTCACCGGTGCCGCCTCCATGTCGGCGCTGCTCGGCAAGGGCGAGGACGCACTGAAGTACCTGGGCGAGCTCATGACACGCTTCATCCAGGCCAACACGATGTACAAGGAGTCGGGCCCGGTCATCGAGACGCCTCTGTCGGCGGCGCAGTCGCTGCACGACATGCTCTGCCAGTCGTGGGGCGGCGTGCTCAGGGTCTTTCCCGCTGTCCCTGCGGCGTGGCGCGACCTCGTGCTCCACGACTTCCGTACGCAGGGGGCGTTCCTGCTCAGCGCGGTACGGGAGAAGGGTGTGACCCGGTGGGTGCGGGTGGCCAGTGAGGCGGGCGCGCCGTGTGCCGTGGTCCATGGGATCGACGGACCCATCGACGTACGCGACAGCCACGGGCGCCCGCTGCATTACGAAACGGCGGACGGCGGCTGCATCGTCATCACGCTCCGGCGGGGCGAGTCCGCACTCATCACCGCGGCGGGTGACCGTCCGGATCTGACGGTGCGGCCGGTCGCTCCTGTCGCGGACGCGCCACACTGGGGGCTGCCCGCGTGAGATCGCGGAAGATCGGGGCCGTGCCTCCGGTGCGGGGACCGGATACGCGCGCGATGCTTGGCGCATGAGTGAATTCACCGACGCCGAGCGCGCGTATCTCGCCACCCAGCGCCTGGGGAGGCTGGCCACGGTCGACCCCAGGGGGCAGCCGCAGGCCAACCCGGTCGGCTTCTATCCGCAGGAGGACGGGACGATCCTGATCGGCGGATACGCCCTCGGCACGACCAAGAAGTGGCGGAATCTGCAGGCCAATCCGAAGGTCGCACTCGTCGTCGACGATGTGGTGAGCGTGCAGCCGTGGAAGGTACGCGGGGTCGACATCAGGGGCGAGGCCGAGCTGCTGACCGGACCGCACGAGCTCGGCCCGCACTTCAGCGAGGAACTGATCCGCATCCACCCCGTGAAGATCCACAGTTGGGGCCTGGAGTGACCCGGGGCCTCTTCCTCCCGGCGGACATCTGACCCGCTATTCGAGCCAGATGTGGCGCAGCGCGTACGAGCGCCACGGCCGCCAGGTCTCCGGGCCCGGCTCCCCGGCGGGCGCCACGTCGGGGTCGCCGAGCGCCCGCATCCGGATCAGTGCCGCGGTCCGCGGTGTCATGCGGGGCAGTTCGAGAAGCGCGTCCTCGGCCTCGTCCCGGTCGGCTCCCGGGTCGAGGCGTACGCCGGACACGGCACCCAGTGACGGCTCGTCGGCCAGCAGTCCGGCCGCGGCGGGGAAGAGGTGCGTGAGCCCGCCGTTCGGTTGGTCGAGCACGGTTCCGTAGCGCTCGACCAGCCACTGTGCCTTCTCCCGGCCGGCCAGCACCCGTACCGCGAACTCCTCGGGCTCCGCGGTACCGGGCGAGCGCAGTCCGGGGCGCCGTGCGACGAGCGGCGCGAGGCGGGGGTCGGCGGAGAGACGCTCGTCGATGGCGTACGGATCGGCGTCCAGGTCGAAGAGCCGGCGCAGACGCTGTACCGCTGTGGTCAGGTCCCGCAGATCTGTGAGGTGGATCCGGGCATCCAGCCAGCGTCCCGGCGAACGCTCGCCGACGGCGACGACGCCCGAGCCGTACGGCAGCCGCAGGGTGCGCCGGTAGGTACGGAAGCCCGGGTTGCCGAGCACCTCCTCGATCCGCGGGATCGCCTCCCGCGCGAGGAGGTCGAAGACCTCGCGTGCGGCGTAGCGGCCGCGGTGGGCGAGCCGGAGCGGGATCCCGGCCGCCGTCCCCGCTGTGCCCGCCGGCGTGGATGTGGCCGCCTCCGCCCGCAGCTCGCTCGGCGTGCGGGCGTAGATCTGCCGGATGGTGTCGTTGAACTGGCGCACGCTCGCGAACCCGGCAGCGAACGCGATCTCCGTCACGGGCAGGCCCGTCGTCTGCAGCAGGACGCGCGCGGTGTGCGAGCGCTGCGCGCGGGCGAGGGCGACCGGCCCCGCGCCGACCTCGGCGGTCAGCTGCCGCTGGACTTGGCGGGTGCTGTATCCGAGCCGGAGCGCGAGGCCCGGCACACCCTCGCGGTCCACCACTCCGTCGCCGATCATGCGCATGGCGCGGCCGACCACGTCAGCGCGGACGTTCCAGGCGGCCGAGCCGGGCACAGCGTCCGGCCGGCAGCGGCGGCAGGCCCGGAAGCCGCCGCCCTGGGCCGCAGCCGCTGTCGGATAGAAGCAGACGTTCTTGCGTTTGGGGGTCACCGCCGGGCAGCTGGGCCGGCAGTAGATGCCCGTGGTGCGCACGGCGAAGAAGAACTCTCCGTCGAAGCGCGCGTCACGGCTGCTCACCGCTTCGTACCTGGTCTCTTCATCCGTCACGGAAACCAGTGTGCCCCGGCCCCCGCCACCCGACCGGCGGGAATCGGACAGCGCGGCCGGGGCGGCGGGGACCACTCCCAGGGTCAGCGGGCCTTGCCGCGCTTGGCCTCCATGTTGGCCCGGCCCTGCTGGCCCTTCATCTTCCAGTCCCGCCGGATCTCCGCACGCAGCCGGGCGTCGGTCCTCGCGAGGATGCGCTGGTTCTCCCTGAGCAGCTTGCGGAAGCTCTCCAGTCGGCGGACCGGCAGTGAACCGTCGTCGATCGCCGCGAGCACCGCGCATCCCGGCTCCGCTTCGTGGGCGCAGTCGTGGAAACGACACTGCTGAGCGAGCGCGTCGATCTCGGCGAAGACCTGGCTGACGCCGCTCGACGCGTCCCAGAGCCCGACACCGCGCAGCCCCGGGGTGTCGATGAGGACTCCCCCGCCGGGCAGGACGATCAGATTGCGGGTGGTGGTGGTGTGCCGGCCCTTACCGTCCGCATCCCGGGTGGCCTGCACCTCCATCACGTCCGCGTCGGCCAGTGCGTTGGCCAGTGTCGATTTGCCCGCACCGGAGGCTCCGAGCAGCACGCTCGTCCCTCCGGCCACCACGGCGGCCAGTACATCGACGCCTGTGCCGGTGGCGGAACTGACGGGCAGCACCTGCACCCCTGGCGCGGTGGTCTCGACGTCGTCGACGAGATACGAGAGCCCGGTGGGATCGGGTACCAGGTCGGCCTTGGTGAGCACGACGAGCGGTGCGGCGCCCGACTCCCACGCCAGGGCGAGGAACCGCTCGATCCGGCCGAGGTCGAGCTCCACGGCCAGCGACACCGCGATGATGACGTGGTCGACGTTGGCGGCGAGGATCTGTCCCTCGGACCGCTCGGACGACGTCGAGCGCACGAACGCGGTCCGGCGCGGCAGCAGAGTCCGTACGAACTGCGGGTCACCGCCCGGATCGACGGCGGCCCAGTCGCCTGTGCACACGACCCGCATGGGGTCGCGCGGAACGACGTACTCGGTGTCGGCGCGCACCGGCCCGGCCGGAGTGATGACGTCGCACCGGCCGCGGTCGACTCTCACGACGCGGCCGGGCAGCAGCCCCTGCGCGGCGTAGGGGGCGAACTCCGCCTCCCAGCCCGCGTCCCAGCCGTACGGTGCGAGCGGGTGCGCGGGAGCGGAGAGGTTCTCGGAGTGGGAGGAGGAACGGGAAGGCAGACGAGAAGACAAGGGGGACCCTTCAAGGGGCAGCCCCGGCAGGCGACTTACGAAGAGATCACCCGGGGACCGCGGGAGGAGGACACGACTGGCTGAGTGCGGGCAACGCCCACCGCGGAAACGACAGTCATAGGTCACACCTCCCGGGTCACACATGAAACGGCCACAGCCGTGGCGAACTGCGCCACCGCCGTGCGGAACGAGACGGACAGTAGCCCGGCCGGCTCGCCACGCACCACCCATTTTACGGACGGGGGGAACGGGCGGCCGGATGGACCGGCGGCCGGATGGACGGGCAGACGCGGGCGGGCAGACGCACGCACCTGGCCCTGTGGTTCACAGGAAGCGCTGAGCAGGCACCAGGACTTCACGCCTCCTGAACGGCGGGGTGCCGCCGGGCCAGCACAATGCCGGCGACGACGGTGGCTGCGACGACGAGCCCGGCGAGCGGCACCGCCCAGTGACCGGCGAAGGTGGTCGCGAGCACCAGCGGGACGCTGACCGGCAGGACTGCCCGCTGAGCCGTGTCCCGTTTGAAGTGGCGCGTGTGCAGCAGCGACACCGTCAGCAAGAACAGTGCGGTCGGCACGGTGGCCGCCGCCGCTGCCGCGAGCGCCGGGATGTGTGCGTGGCCCGTCACCTCCTCGACGGTCACCTCGATGCCCGAGCCGATCGCGGCGGCCGAGCCGAAGACCAGATAGTGGCCGTAACCCCAGAGGAAAGCCTGCCGGTTGGAGACCAGATACTCGTGGATGGGCACCGCGAAGTAGATCCAGTAGGCGCCGAAGACGATGACGAGTCCGCCTGCGGCGATCGGCAGCAATTCGCCGAGCGCGGCTGACTCGTCCACCGCCGACTGCACCGCGACCGTGGCGGCGGCGACCGTCTCACCGAGCATGATGATGGTGAAGAGCCCGTAGCGCTCGGCGATGTGGCGGGGATGCCAGTTGGTCCGGTGGCGGTGCTCCGCGTACGCCGGCACGCCCAGGTCCACGACGGCCATGGGAACGAAGCCCCACGTCCAGGCGGCATCGGGCAGCAGCAGCAGAGCGACCCAGCCGATCTGCACGGTCACGAGCCCGGCGGCGTAGCGCAGGGCCGTGGTCCGGGCGGCTCCCGTCTCGCTGTGCGCCGCCCGGAGCCACTGGAGCGTCAGCACGACCCGCATGATCAGGTATCCGACGATCGCGACCCCGTAGTCGGCGTGGTCGAAGGCGCGCGGAACCCCGGCGGCGAGTACGAGTACCCCGGCGATCTGGACCAGGGTGGCCACCCGGTAGAGCACGTCGTCGGTGTCGTACGCGGAGGCGAACCAGGAGAAGTTGACCCAGGCCCACCAGATCGCGAAGAACACGAGCAGGTACCCGGTGATCCCGTGGGCCGGGTCGCCTTCGGCAAGCGCGTGCACGAGGCGGCTGCCCGCCTGTGAGACCGCGACGACGAAGCACAGATCGAAGAATAGCTCCAAGGGGGTGGACGCGCGGTGCGGTTCGGCCGGGTTCCGGGCCCGCATCCGGATCACCGGGAGCCCGGGTCCTCCGTGCCCCGCTCCCGCCGCTGTCTCTTCACTCATCGGCGTTTCGCTCCTCCGCTCGCACACGGCACCTGCCCTGTCCCGTGCCCTACGCACCTCACCATGGCGCAGATCGCGGCCCGCCGCACAGCCGACACGGTCGCCGCGGGAAAGGCCGGCACGGCTCGGACCGGGGCGCCGGGGCCCGGCGGACGCGCTGGCGCGGACCGCACGCGGACCGGCCCGCAGCGGGAGCTGCGGGCCGGTCGGGAACGGTGCGGTGCGGAGAGCGGGTCAGCCGGTGGCAGTCGTCTGCTGGCCGGCGGCGCTGTCCTTCAGCCACTGCGACCAGGAGAGATTGAAGTCGGCGTAGCCGTTGTCACCTGCCGCCTTGCCGCGCGGGGAACCGGTGATGGTGATCGGGTCGCCCTGCTTGACGAAGTCGTAGAACCACTTGGCATCGGCCATCGAGAGGTGGACACAGCCGTGCGAGCCGTAGCTGTGGCCCGGGTAGGGATCGCCGGTCGAGTAGTGGATGTAGGTGCCGGAATTGGTGAGGTGCACGTCCCACGGCAGGGTCAGGTCGTAGAAGTCGGGGCTGCCCTTGGTGCAGCTGATGCCGACGCTGCACGAGGTCATGTGGACCTCGCGCGCCTTGTCCATCACGGCCATCGTGCCGTCCCACGAGGGGAAGCTCGGGCTGCCCGCGTCGATCGGGAGCGTCCGGACCGTCTTGCCGCCGCGCGTCACCTTCATCGAGTGGCCGGGCACCGAGGCTGTGGCCTCGACGTCGTCACCGATGGTGAACTTGTGCGTGTAGTTGTGCGTTCCGTAACGGCCGTTGCCGTTCGCCACGTCCTTCAGGTCCGCGTCCAGGGTCACCTTGGTGCCGGGGTGCCAGTAGTTCTGCGGACGCCAGTCGGCGCGGGTGCTGCTGAACCAGTGCCAGGCGCCGGTGACCGGTTCGGAAGCGGAGACCTTCAGGTGCTTCTCGACCTTGGCACGGGCCGAGGTGGCCACCGGATTGGTGAAGACCACCGAGATCGGCATCGCGACGCCGACCGTCGCACCCGTCTTGGGGGCGATCGTCTCCAGCAGCATGGGCGGTCCGGCCGGATGCGTCGGTTTCGGGTGGGCGCTCGCCGACGCCTTGGGCGATGCCCCGTTCGCCGAGTCGCCCGAGGCGGACGCCGAGGCATTTCCCCCACAGGCACTCGTGCCCGCCAGTACCGCGCTGACCAGCAGTGCGATTCCTATGCTGCCCTTGACCCGGCCCATGCTCATGCTCCGCTCACATTACTTCCCGCTGGACACAACACCCCTACAGACAGCTGTTGGGGCACAGCGGTTGCAGAGCTTCTCGTAAAGCGCAGGCCAAGTCTAGGCGAGCACCGTTCGCGGGCCCTCCGCGGGCTGCCGTCCCAAAGAGTTTCGCCCGGGACCAATACACCTGTCCGGTGACGCTCGTTGGCCCTGATGGCCCGTAGAGACCAAGCACCTGCGTCAGGAGACGGCACGCATGAACAGGAAGTCCGGCAGCCGGAACGGTCGCTTGCCGCTGACCGCCTCACAGACGGGGATGTGGTTCTCCCAGGAGCTGGACGCGGAGAACCCCAACTACCGCGCGGCCGAGTACGTCGAGATCCGGGGTCCGCTCCACCTGGAGCTGCTGGAGGAGTCCCTGCGCGAGGCCGTCGGTGAGACGCAGGCGCTGCGGGCCGGCTTCGAGACCGACACCGACGGCCGCACCTGGCAGCACGTCGGGCCCCCGCCGCAGTGGTCACTGCCGCAGGTCGATCTGCGCGGCGCCGATGACCCGTGGGCCGCCGCGCACGCGTGGATGTGGCAGGACATGCGGCGGCCGCTGGACCTCGGGCGGCCTCCGCTCTTCACCTTCGCGGTGCTCAGGACCGACGACGAGTGCTTCCTGCTCTACATCAGCGTGCATCACATCGCGCTGGACGGTTACGCCTTCTCCCTCTTCATCCAGCGGGTCGCCGAGATCTACACCGCGCTGGAGTCCGGGCGCTTCTGCCCCGCCTCCACCTGGGGCACGCTGGAGGAGCTGCTGGCCGACGAGGCGGCGTACCACGCATCGCAGCGGTTCACCGAGGACCGGGAGTACTGGGCCGCGCAACTCGCGGACAGCCCGGCGGCGCCCGACGCGGCGGGCCGGCTGAAGTCGGTCCCGCACCGGTTCGTACGGGAGAGCGGGCCGGTCGGCGCCCAGTCGGCCGCCGCGCTGCGGGCCCTGGCCCGGCAGGCCAGGACGAGCCTGCCGTCGGTCGCGATGGCGGCGCTGGCCCTGTACGTGCACCGGCTGAGCGGACGGGAGGAGGTGTCGCTGGATCTGACGGTGACCGGCCGCACCGGCCCGGTGGCCCGTACGGTCCCGGTCATGCTGGCCAACGTGCTGCCGCTCTCCGTACGGCTGGAGCCCGGCACCACCCTCTCCGAGCTCGTACGCCACACCTCGCGGCAGGCGCGCGGGCTGCTGCGCCACCAGCGTTACCCGGCGCCGGATCTCGTCAAGGACATCGGCGGCATGCCCACCCATGGATACCTGGGCGACTGGGGCATCAACATCATGGGATACGACCCCCAGTTGACGTTCGGCCCGCACCCCGCCGTCCTGCACAACCTCTCCAACGGGCCCGTCACCGGACTCGGCGTGAATGTCTACGACCGCCCGGCCGACGGTTCCCTGCGCATCGACTTCAACGCGGACCCCGCCCTGTACAGCGCGGAGGTGACGGCCGCGCACCACCGCCGTTTCCTGGCCCTTCTCGACACGCTGGCCGCGGCCGGCCCTGATCTGCCCGTCGCGGAGATCGGGCTGCTGACGACCGAGGAGCGGCACCAGGTGGTGGGGGCCTGGAACGACACCGCGCGCCCCGTGCCGACCGCCACGCTGACCGAACTGTTCGAGGGCCACGCGCGCCGTGCGCCGGAGGCGACCGCCCTGGTCTGCGGCGACGACGTACTCACGTACGGCGAACTGAACACACGTGCCAACCGGCTGGCCCGGCTGCTGATCTCGCGCGGTGCGGGTCCGGAGACCTTCGTCGCGCTGGCCCTGCCCCGCACCGCCGACTACCCGGTCGCGCTGCTGGCCGTGCTCAAGTCGGGCGCGGCATGCGTGCCGGTGGACCCGGAACACCCCGCCGAGCGCGTCCGGTACCTGCTCACGGATGCCGCCCCGCTCTGTGTCATCACCACTGCGGCGGGAGCGGCGGCGCTGCCCGGAACGGCGTCCGGGCTGCTGATCGACGCCCCCGGCACCGTCCGCGCGCTGGCCGCCGAGCCCGGCACCGACCTCTGCGACAGCGACCGTCTCGCCCCACTGCTGCCGCACAACGCCGCATATGTCAGCTACACATCGGGGTCCACCGGGAAGCCGAAGGGTGTGGTCGTCGAACACCGCTCGCTGAGCAATCTCTGCGCCGACCACCACAGCGAGCTGATCGCCCCGGCCGTCGCGGCGGCGGGCCGGCCGCTGCGGTCCGCGCTGACCGCGACGTTCACGTTCGACACGGCGTGGGAGGGCCCGCTGTTCCTGGCGGCCGGTCAGGAGCTCCACGTGATCGACGACTCCGTACGGCTCGACCCGGCGGCACTGGCCGCCTACGTCGACCGGAACGGGATCGACTTCCTGGACGTCACTCCCTCCTATCTGCACCAGTTGACCGCAGCCGGTCTGCTCGCGGACGCACGGCACCGCCCCCGTCTGCTGATGGTCGGCGGCGAGCCGCTGGACGCCGCACTGTGGCGGCGGCTGCGGGACTGCGCGGACACGGCCGCGTACAACTACTACGGGCCGACCGAGTGCACGGTCGACTCCGTGTACTGCCGGCTGGACGCGGAGGGCGACGAGCCGGCCATCGGGCGGCCCGGTCACAACGTCCGTGCCTACGTCCTGGACCCCGCCCTGAACCCGGTGCCGCCCGGGGTGCCCGGGGAACTGCACCTGGGTGGCGCCCAGGTGGCGCGCGGCTACCTGCACCGGCCCGCACTCACGGCCGAACGTTTCCTCGCTGATCCGTTCGGTGCTCCGGGCAGCCGGATGTACCGCACAGGCGATCTGGTGCGGTGGACCGCTCAGGGCTCGCTGGAGTACCTCGGGCGCACCGACGACCAGCTCACCCTGCGCGGGCTGCGGATCGAGCCCGGTGAGATCGAGGCGGTGCTCACCCGCCATCCCGGGGTGGCCCGTGCGGCGGTCGCGGTACGCGAGTCTCCGCGGGGCGGGCCGGTGCTGGTCGCGTATGTGGTTCCCGTCGGCCCGCAGACTCCACGCCCGGTGCCGGGGCCGAGGACCGCCCCCGACAGCGCCCCGGACCCCGCGACACTGCGGGCCTGGGCGACGGAGCGGCTGCCGGGATACATGGTCCCCACCTCGTGGCTGGTGCTCGGCACGCTGCCGCTCACCCCCCACGGCAAGCTCGACCGGGCCGCGCTCCCCGCGCCGGAGGAGACGGCCGAACGGGCGGGAAGGCCTGCCCGCAGCGCACAGGAGAGGACGCTCTGCGCCCTCTTCACCGAAGTGCTCGGTGTCGGCGACGTCAGCATCGACGACGACTTCTTCGCCCTCGGCGGCTACTCGCTGCTGGCCGCGAGGCTCATCGGCCGTATCCGCTCCTCGCTGGGCACCGCCCTCTCGATCGGCGCGGTATTCGAGGCTCCGACCGTCGCCGGGCTGGCCAGGCTGCTCGACAGCGGCACGGCACACGACCCCTTCGCGATGCTGCTGCCACTGCGTACCGACGGCTCCCGGCCGCCGCTGTTCTGCGTCCACCCGGCGGGCGGCCTGAGCTGGTGCTACGCGGGAATGCCACGCCATCTCGCCGACGACCTGCCGGTGTACGGGCTGCAGGCCCGGGGGCTTTCCGGGCCTGACGGGCTGCCCGCGACCTTCGAGGAGATGGTCGCCGACTACGTGGCGCACATCCGCTCCGTACAGCCGTCGGGGCCCTATCACCTGCTGGGCTGGTCGCTGGGCGGGGCGCTGTCGCACGCCATCGCGGTGCGGCTGCAGGACCGGGGCGAACGGGTGGACCTGCTGGCCATGCTGGACTCCCGTCCCATCGACCCGCGCAGCGGTATCCGGTCGCTGCCCGACGACCACGCGGCCCTGGCGCTCCTGCTCGAAGCGGCCGGGCACACCCCGCAGGGCCCCGGTCTCTCCGCCCTGACCGCGACCGATGTCGCCGCGATCCTCAGCAGCGACGGAGGGGACGGGCAGCCCGCCGCGCTCACCGAGCGCCACGGGCTCGCCGAGCACCACGTGGCCGCGATGACCTCGGTCCTGACGAACTCCGTCCGGCTCCAGCCGACTTTCGTCGAGGGCGTGTTCGAGGGAGACCTGCTGTACTTCCACGCCACGCAGGGAAAGTCGGCGCAGGCCCTCACCGGGGAGGCGTGGCGTCCGTGGGTGACCGGACGAATCGAGTCGCACGACATCGCCTGCACCCACCACGCCATGACTCAGGCAGCGCCGCTCGCCCACATCGGGCGCTCCCTCAGCCGGCATCTCGACGCGGCGGGGGCCTCCTCCGTCTGACCGGACTCCGGAGCGCCGACGCGCCGGGCGTCTCGGCGGAACCCCGCAGAGACATCACCACGAAGGAATCGGACACACTCAGAAGTATGAGCACCCCGGAGAGAGAACCATTCGATGACGAACGCGTGGGTACCAGGTACCGCGCCGAAGCGGAGGCGGCGTACCGGAAGGTGGAGGGCACCGCGGCTCCCGAGGCGCAGAGCCAGCTCTCACGCGGTGTGCTGGCCGGGTACCTGTGGGCCCTGGGCCGGGCGGACGCGGCGCCGGTCACCGGGATCACCGGCGGCGCACCGGACCTCGGGCTGCTGACGGCGGAGGTGGACGCGGTGACCGTGCAGTTGGAGGACGCCGTGCAGCGCGGCGTCCCGGACGATTACGCGCGAGGGCTGTACGACGCCCTGTCATGGATCTGCGGACAGAGCGACCGGCGGCCCTGAGCCCCGCGCGGGCCGGGGCCGGAGGGCGCCGCCGCGAGCGGTGTCGCCTTCCAGGGCCCGGACCGCCGTGTCAGGACCGGGAGGTCACTCCGGTGGCGATCCGGTGCCTTCGGCGTGCCCGGCCAGTGCCGCGATCTGCGCGCGGGAGGAGAAGCCGAGTTTCGCCAGAATGTGCTCGACGTGGGCGTCGGCGGTGCGCTTGGAGATCACCAGCTGTTCGGAGATCTCCCGGTTGGTGAGCCCTTCGGAGACCAGTGCGGCGACCTGGCGCTCCCTGCGGGTCAGCGTGTCGCCCGGAGCGGAGTCCGGCTGCCCAGGGATGGGAACCGCCGGGGTCTCGGCGTCCATGAGCGCCAGCTCCACGGCCCGTTCCAGCGGGAGTTCCGCGCCCTGCGCGAAGAGCCGGGCGAACTCCGCCTCGCCCAGCTCCGCACGTACGTCGCTCTCGACCCGGGTGTGGCCGTCGAGGTACACCGCGGCCCCCATCATCGGGGAGCCGACCTTGCGCCACAGCGCCCCGGCCGCGCCCAGCAGCCAGGCCGCCCGGCTGGGACTCGCGAGAGCGGCGGCTCCCCAGGCCAGCAGTTCCAGGCTGTTCGCAGCGCCGAACATCTCCCGGACCTCGCGGCTGCGGTGCAGGCCGGAGCGGGCCAGCGCCACGCATTCGGCGGGCTTCCCCCGCGCCCAGGCCGCCATGGCCTCGATGGCCAGGATCTGCCCCTTGATGATGCACTCACCGCTCTCGTCACCGAGCAGCAGCAGCGCTTTCTCACACTCCTCGACAGCGGCATCGGGGTCACGCAGCACCGCGTGCATATAGCCCTTCTGGTAGTGGAAGACGACCAGTCCGAGACGGTCGTTGATCCGGTGCTGGCGGGACAACGCCTCGTCGAGGAGCCGCTGTCCCGTCTCGGGGTCGCCGAGCAGCCAGCGGACTCCCCCGGTGTAGCCGGTGGCCAGGGCGATATCGAGCTCCGACCCTGCCTGCCCGGCCGCCTCCCGGCTCGCCTCGAATCCGGCGAGCGCCGGTTCGAGGTCGCCCTGCACCAGGGCGAGAAGGCTGCGCCAGACCATCGCGAGCACCCGTTCACGGCAGGGTGCCGGGTCGGCGTCGATGCCTTTGCCCAGCCAGTAGCGGCCTTCCTTGGACAGCCCGGCGGTCAGCCAGAACGGCCAGAGCATGGCGGCCATCTCCAGGCCCGGCCTGATGCCGTCGGGACGGGAGAGCGAATAGTCGAGCGCGCTCCGCAGATCAGCCAGATCGCGGTGCAACTGCCAGTAGAGCGGCACCTGTTCGGAGGTCAGAACCGTGTCGTAGAAGTGCTGGACGCGGGCCAGGTAATGGCTGCGGTGCCGGGCGCGGCAGCGTTCCTGCTCGCCGTCGAGCGTGGCGCAGTGGTCCGCTCCGTACTCCCTGATGGTGTCGAGCAGCCGGTAGCGGGAGCCGTCCTCACAGTCCCGCTCCACCCTCATCACGACCGACTTGTCGACCAGGCCGATGAGGTGCTCCAGGATCTCGTCGCGCGGCAGGCCGGCCCCCGAGCAGACCTCTTCGACTGCCACCAGATCGAACGGTCCCGCGAACACCGACAGCCGCCCCCAGAGGAGCCGTTCCTCGGCGGAGCACAGGTCGTGGCTCCAGTCGATCGCCGTGCGCAGCGTCTGATGACGGGGCAGGGCCGAGCTGCGGCGGCCGCCGGTGAGCACTCTGAAGCGGCGTTCGAGCCGGGCGGTCAGCTGATCGAGCGGGATGGCTCTGAGCCGTACCGTGGCGAGTTCGATGGCGAGCGGGATGCCGTCGAGGCGGCGGCAGAGCGCCAGCACGTCCTGGTGGTTGGCGGCGTTGATCCGGAAGCCGGGCACCACCGCCGCCGCGCGCTGCTCGAAGAGCGTCGTCGCATCGTCCTGCGCCAGGGGCGGTACCGGCAGGGTGTGCTCCCCGGGGACGTCGAGCGGTTGCCTGCTGGTGGCCAGCACCGTCACCCCTGGTGCCTCGCGCAGCAGCAGGTCGGCGAGGAAGGCGCAGGCGTCGAGATGGTGTTCGCAGGTGTCCAGGACGAGCAGCAGCCGCCGTTCCTGCAGGTGCTCCATGACGACGTCCAGCAGGGTCCGGCCGGACTGCTCGGCGAGACCCAGCGCGCTCGCCGCGGCCTGGGGCAGCAGCTCGGGGTCGCGCAGCGACGAGAGTTCCACCAGGACGACTCCGTCCGCGTACTCCCCCTTGAGGGTGAGTGCGGCGCGCAGCGCCAGCCGGCTCTTGCCCACACCACCGGGGCCCACGAGAGTCACCAGCCTCGCCCGGACGAACAGCTCACGGATCATGTCGAGCTCCGCCGAGCGGCCGATGAATCCGGTCACCTCCGCGGGCAGTTCACCGGTGCGCCGACTGTAACCGAGTTCCATACCGCCCCCGCCGCGCTTCCTGAACGTCTGCGCGCACCACGCGCGTCTCCGTTGCGCACCTCAGCGTACGGGCTCCACCACATTCCGTGACAGCCGCAAGCCCGTAGAGCAACCGGACGAGCGACCCCGGCGGTCCGGGCGGGAACGTTTTCCGTAAGGGCGTTCCCAAGCCTTCGCCAAGGCCGTGACCCGCGGTACCACCGGGACAGTTGGCGGGGGTACGGCGCCGGGCGGTGCGGGGCGGGGCCGGCGCGCCCTGGAGACGCAGCGCCAAGTCCTTGCGCCCGGTCAGTCCTTGTCCGGCCCTTCGTGCCGTCCGCTGTGCTTGTCGTCCTGCTTCTTCGTGCGCAGCCGGGCCGTGACGTCCTCGGGCGGCAGGAATCTCGACCAGCGCTCGGGGAACTCGGACGGCATGTCCGAACCGTCGTCATCGAGGTCCGGTACTCCGGCGCCCGGGTGCCCCGGGACGTGAGCTCCGCCTTCCGGGCGGGCGGTCTGCTGGGCCCGGAGCCGTTCGTTCGCCGCGCGTGCGGCCGCTGTCGCCACCGACGGCCAGATCCGGTCGATCGCTGCGTTGACCGCGGCGCCGACCAGGACGGCGAAGGCCGAGACCCCGATCCACAGCAGCACGGCGACGGGAGCGGCCAGCGAACCGTAGATCGTCGGTCCCTCGACGGTGCTGGTGAGGTAGATGCGCAGCAGCACGCTCCCCAGGAACCACATCGCCAGCGCCACCAGGGCGCCCGGTACGTCCTCGATCCAGGGCGAGCGCACCGGCACGGACACGTGGTAGAGCGTGGTGAGGAAGGCGATCGACAGCAGGACCACCACCGGCCAGTAGAGGACGGAGACGAGCTGCTCACCGCCGGGCACGAACTCGACGACCCGGTCGGGCCCCACCACCGCGAGGGGCAGCACCACGGCCCCGATGACCAGCGCGACGATGTACAGCACGATGGACAGCAGCCTGGTCATGACGATGCCGCGCCGGCCGTCCAGCCCGTACATCACGGTGATCGTGTCGATGAAGACGTTGACCGCCCGGGACCCGGACCACAGCGCGAAGGCGAAACCGATCGACACGACATCGGGGCGCTTGCCGTGGGTGACGTTCTTCAGGAGCGGCTCGGCGAAGTCATGGACACCGCGGTCGGAGAGAACGGTGCTCGCCGCGTGCAGCAGGTTGGTCTCCAGGCTGGCGACGGTGTGCGTGTCGGTCCAGCCGTCGACATAGCCGAGCAGGGCGATCAGGCTGAGCAGCAGTGGCGGCAGGGAGAGCAGCGTGAAGAACGCCGCCTCCGCCGCGAGTCCCAGGATCCGGTACTCCATGCACGAGTTGACGGTGTCCTTCAGTAGCAACCACGCCATACGGCGCTTCGAGACGTTGCGGTAGAGGGCTCTGGCCCGGTGGAGCAGCCCTGAATGCCGCTCCCCTGTTTCATTTGCTGCCTGCACCTCCATACCGTAGCCCCATGGCACCGAGCACTCACACTGTGACCAACCAGCCTCCCCTCCTGGTGGGACACGACGTCTTCACCACCGACAGGGTCCTGTCCGAGGCCGTGGACCGGCACACCGCCCCGGAACTCGCCGGCGAGGTACGGGGGGAGCTGGCCCTCCTCGGCCGCAGCGCCGGATCGGCACAGGCGCGGGAGTGGGGCTTCCAGGCGAACGAGAACCCGCCCAGGCTGCTGACCCACGACCGCTACGGGCACCGGATCGACGAGGTGGAGTTCCATCCGGCCTGGCACCGGCTGCTCGGCAAGGCCGTGTCGGCGGGGCTGACGGATGCCTGGGGCAGACCGGCCGGTCATGTGCGGCGGGCGGCCGGGTTCCTGGTGTGGGCGCAGGTCGAGGCGGGGCACGGCTGCCCGGTGTCCATGACGCATGCGGCGGTGCCCGCGCTGCGCGCCGATCCCGCTCTCGCCGCCGAGTGGGAGCCGCGCCTCACCTCGCACGTGTACGAACGGGAGCTGGGGTCCCCGGGCAGCAAGCCGGGGGCCCTGTTCGGGATGGCGATGACGGAGAAGCAGGGCGGCAGCGACGTCCGCGCCAACACGACGACGGCGGTGCCGGTCGCGGGCGACGGCGGCGAGTACCTGCTCACCGGGCACAAGTGGTTCTGCTCGGCGCCGATGTCCGACGGCTTCCTGGTGCTGGCACAGGCGCCGGAAGGGCTGACCTGCTTCCTGGTGCCGCGGGTGCTGGCGGACGGGGCCCGCAACGTGTTCGCGATCCAGCGGCTGAAGGACAAACTGGGCAACCGGTCGAACGCCTCCGGCGAGGTCGAGTTCGACGGGACCTGGGCGCGCCGGGTGGGCGACGAGGGCCGGGGGGTGCGCACCATCATCGAGATGGTGGCGGCGACCCGGCTCGACTGCGCGATCGGTTCCGCCGCGCTGATGCGGCAGTCCGTGGCGCAGGCGGTGCACCACGCCGAGCACCGGCGGGCGTTCGGCGGGGAGCTGATCGACAAGCCGCTGATGCGCAACGTCCTGGCCGATCTGGCGCTGGAGTCGGAGGCGGCGACGACACTGGCGATGCGGCTGGCCGCCGCGTACGACAGCGACACGGAGGAGGAGCGGGCGTTCCTGCGGCTCGCCGTACCGGCGGCCAAGTACTGGGTGACAAAACGCTGTACGCCTGTGGTGGCCGAGGCGCTCGAGTGTCTGGGCGGCAACGGCTACGTCGAGGAGTCCGGGATGCCCAGGCTGCTGCGCGAGTCGCCGCTCAACTCCATCTGGGAGGGCTCGGGAAACGTGCAGGCGCTGGACGTGCTGCGGGCTCTCCAGCGCGAGCCGCAGGCACTCAACGCCTTCCTTCAGGAGGTGGGCCGGGCGCGCGGCGCCGACCACCGGCTGGACCGGGCGATCAGGGATCTGCTGACGGAGCTCGCCGATCTGGAGGGCATCGAGGCCCGAGCGCGCCGGGTCGCCGAGCGCGTCGCGCTGGTGCTCCAGGGCTCGCTGCTGGTGCGCTGGGCGCCGCCTGAGGTCGCCGACGCGTTCTGCGCGTCACGGCTGGGCGGTGACTGGGGTACGGCTTTCGGCACCCTGCCGCACACCCTCGATCTCGGGTCGGTCGTCGACCGGGCCCGAGCCTGCGGGTAAGGGGCGGGAGCCGGGCCCGGACGGGGCAGGGGTGCCTCCCCGTGCGGCGGAAGCGGTACGGGCGGGGCCAGCCGGGGTTGGTGCTGCGCCGACACGGCACCACCCCGGCTGACCCCCCACCTTCGTACAACCCGCCATGCTTACACCAGGGTTGCAGACAGTTGCACGCGTTGCGGCGACTCCGGTGCGCGCGGCAGCCGGGACATGCACGATGGGCACCCGGCCAGGAGGCACCGGGCGGGGCAGCGGCGCCCGCCCGCAGTGGATCAGCCGGACCGTCAGTTCACCGTCGTGGATCACATTCGGGAGTACCCATGAGGACCGGAGCCTCCAACGTGGCCGGCCCCATGGTCAGGCACACCCGCGAGAGCGCCCGTACGCTGCACGGCATACGTGAGGCCGCGCTCTCCGGGGACCGCCCCGAGGTGGGGCCGCGCCCCGTCATCGGCGCCTCCTGGCAGCGGATGCTCCGGATCGGGCTCGACCCGGAACGGGACACCAGCAGCGTGCTGCTCGGCGCCGAGGAGCTGGAGCACCGGCGCAGAGCCACCGCCATCGGCGAGCTGCTGCCGGCGCTCAGCCACGGACTCGCCACGGTGGCCGATGCGTCGATGCAGGTCATGGTGGTCACCGATACCGAGGGCCGGGTGCTGTGGCGGGAGGGCAACCGGGCCGTGCTGCGCCGGGCCGACGGCATCTGGCTGCAGGAAGGCGCCGCCTGGAGCGAGGGCTCCACCGGCACCAACGCGGTCGGCACCGTCCTGGCGACCGGCCAGACCCTCCAGGTGCACTCCGCCGAGCACTTCGTCCGTACGCTGCAGGACTGGACCTGCGCCGCCGCGCCTGTCCAGGACCCCCGCGACGGAAAGCTGCTCGGCGTCATCGACGTCAGCGGGCCCGACTCCACCTTCCACCCGGCGATGCTCGCGCTGGTGGACTCGGTGGCCCGGCTGGCGGCCTCGGAGCTGCGGGACCGGCATCTCGAATCCGTGGAACGTCTGCGGTCGGTGGCCGCGCCGGTCCTCAGCAGGGTGGGCGGCCGGGCCCTCGTGGTGGACGCGCACGGCTGGCCGGCCGCGGTGACCGGGATGCCGCCGCCCGGCCGGCTGCCGCTGCCCAAGTCGTTCGGAGCGGGGCGGATCTGGCTGCCCTCGCTCGGGATGTGCACGGTGGAGGCGCTGCCCGGGGGCTGGCTGATCCGCCCGGCCGGGGAGGTGACGGGTCCGCGGCGCCCGGCGGACGGGGCCGCGGCGAGCCGGGTCGTGCTCGACCTGAGCGGACGCCGGCGCTGGTCGGTCACCGTGTCGGGGGCGTCCGGCAGCTGGACCCAGGAGCTGACACCCCGCCACGCCGAGCTGTTGTACGTACTGAGCCTGCACCGCGAGGGCCGCACGGCGGCAGAGCTGGCGGACGACCTGTTCGGCGACCCGACGCGGAATGTGACGGTCAGGGCGGAGATGTCGCGGGTGCGCCGAGGGCTCGCCGAGGTGCTGGCACACCGCCCGTACCGCTTCGCCGAGGGGGTCGAGGTGGAGGTGACGGGCCCCGACGACCCGGCGGAGCTGCTTCCGCACTCGACGGCGCCCGCGGTGCGCCGGTCCTTGCCTCCGCTGTGAAGCCGCAGGGCTGCCGCGCGACCCGGCGGCGCCCCATGATTCGCTGGGCACCATGAACACCGTCACCGTGACCACCTGGCATCTGGAGCAGACATCGCCCGCCGACCTGCGGCCGGCTGCCGAGCCCGGCGGCGGCGTCCGTATCGTCCGGGCCGAGGTCCCCTCCCCCGAGTTCAGCAGGTTCCTCTACGCCTCCGTGGGCGGGGACATCCGGTGGACGGACCGGCTGTCGATGTCGTATGCCCAGTGGCAGGAGGTGCTCGGGCGGCCGGGCACCGAGACCTGGGTGGCGTACGACCGGGGTACGCCGGCCGGATACGTGGAGCTGGCCGGGCACGACGGCGGCGAGGTGGAGATCATGTACTTCGGGCTGATCCCGGCCTTCCGGGGCCGGCGGATCGGCGGCCACCTCCTCACGCACGGCGTCCGGCGGGCCTGGGACCTCGCGGACCGGACCCCCGGGCGGGCGCCGACCGAGCGGGTCCGGGTGCACACCTGCAGCAAGGACGGGGCGCACGCGATGGACAACTACCTGCACCGCGGGTTCCGGCTCTTCAGGACCACGACGGCGGAAGAGGAGAACGTACCGACTCCGGGCCCGTGGCCGGGTGCGATTGCGTGATCACCATGATCACCACCGAGTGACGGACGCCACAGCGTCTCGCGATACGGGACCATCTCGTCCATATCCTGGATAGTGGTGGACTGGTGCGAGATCGCCGTGACACGCTTCCGTCATGTCTGGAACTGGAATTGCCTTGGTGAGTCGACGCCACGTCGATCTCTGCCGCATGTCCAGCGCCATCTGTCCGGCGCGCTGATCTCCACCAGCCACGCCGATTTCCCGCCGTCCCCGTCGTAGCGGACGAGCGAAGTCCCCTGCCGGGGTCCAGCATCATCCCCGCCGCCGTGCCCTGCCATGAACAGGCAGGCCACAGGGGTCTCTTCAGCTTGATCGACCGCCCTCTCGAGCCGCCACAGAAGGACGAAGCATCATGGCCGCCAGCCCGGAAACACCCCAGCCAGCCACGCCCCGACGCAAAGTGAGCCGTCACCGTGGCGAAGGCCAGTGGGCCAAGGGCCACTTCACCCCGCTGAACGGCAATGAGCAGACCAAGAAGGACGACGACGGTCTCAACGTGCGGACACGCATTGAGACGATCTACTCCAAGCGCGGGTTCGACTCCATCGACGGCGGCGATCTGCGCGGCCGGATGCGCTGGTGGGGTCTCTACACCCAGCGCAAGGAAGGCATCGACGGCGGCAAGACCGCGGTCCTGGAGCCCGAGGAGCTGGACGCCGAGTTCTTCATGATGCGCGTCCGCATCGACGGCGGCCGGCTCACCACCCAGCAGCTGCGGGTCATCGGCGAGATCTCGCAGGAGTTCGCGCGCGGCACCGCGGACCTCACCGACCGGCAGAACATCCAGTTCCACTGGATCAGGATCGAGGACGTCCCGGAGATCTGGCGGCGCCTGGAGGAGGTCGGTCTGTCGACCACCGAAGCGTGCGGTGACACCCCCCGTACGATCCTCGGCTCCCCGGTCGCCGGCGTCGCCGAGAACGAGATCATCGACGGCACCTGGGCCGTCGACGAGATCCAGCGCCGCTTCATCGGCAACCCCGCTTTCTCCAACCTGCCCCGGAAGTTCAAGACCGCGATCTCCGGCTCCCCGCAGCTCGATGTGGCGCACGAGATCAACGACATCGCGTTCGTCGGTGTCGACCACCCCGAGCACGGCCCCGGTTTCGACCTGTGGGTGGGCGGCGGGCTCTCCACCAACCCCAAGCTCGGTGTCCGGCTCGGCGCCTGGGTGCCGCTGGACGAGGTGCCCGACGTCTTCGAGGGCGTCATCTCGATCTTCCGGGACTACGGCTACCGCCGGCTGCGCACCCGCGCCCGGCTGAAGTTCCTCGTCGCCGACTGGGGCCCGGAGAAGTTCCGGCAGATCCTGGAGGACGAGTACCTCCAGCGGAAGCTGACCGACGGCCCCGCGCCCGAGCAGCCCGCCGATGTCTGGCGCGACCACCTCGGGGTCCACAAGCAGCGGGACGGCCGCTTCTACGTCGGCTTCGCGCCCCGCGTCGGACGGGTGGACGGCACCACCCTGACGAAGATCGCCGAGGTCGCGGAGGCCCATGGCTCCGGCCGGCTGCGCACCACGACCGAGCAGAAGATGATCGTGCTGGACATCGAGGAGTCGCAGGTCGACTCGGTCGTCTCCGGTCTCGAAGCGCTCGACCTCAAGGTCAACGCCTCGCCGTTCCGGCGCTCCACCATGGCCTGCACCGGCATCGAGTTCTGCAAGCTGGCGATCGTCGAGACCAAGGCGCGCGGGGCCTCGCTGATCGACGAACTGGAGCGCAGGATCCCGCAGTTCGACGAGCCGATCACCATCAACATCAACGGCTGCCCGAACGCCTGCGCCCGGATCCAGGTCGCCGACATCGGTCTCAAGGGCCAGCTGATGCTCGACAAGGACGGCAACCAGGTCGAGGGTTTCCAGGTGCACCTGGGAGGCGCACTGGGCCTGGAGGCCGGGTTCGGCCGCAAGGTCCGCGGCCTCAAGGTCACTTCGGATGACCTGCCCGACTACGTCGAGCGGGTCCTGAAGAACTTCCAGGCGGAGCGCGAGGACGGCGAGCGGTTCGCGGCATGGGCCGCACGCGCGGAAGCGGAGTCCCTGTCGTGAGCGAGCGAGCGGCGCCCTTCTTCTGCCCTTACTGCGGCGACGAGGACCTGCGCCCCAACGAGAGCGGGCACGGCGCCTGGGAATGCGCGGCGTGCAACCGCGCATTCCAGTTGAAGTTCCTCGGGCTGCTGGCCCGTGGGCTTCAGCACAGTCCGGCCAACGGCGTTGAAGGGGACGGGATATGACCGGCACTCTGGAGACCGAAGATCCGAAGGCACTCGCCGCGCGCGCGGGGCGCGAACTCGAGGACGCGTCGCCCCTGGAGATCCTCCGCTGGGCGGCCGGCACTTTCGGCGATCGCTTCTGCGTGACCTCCTCGATGGAGGACGCGGTAGTGGCCCACCTGGCCTCCCGCGCGTTCCCCGGAGTGGATGTCGTCTTCCTCGACACGGGCTACCACTTCCCCGAGACCATCGGCACCCGCGACGCGGTGGAGGCCGTGATGGACGTCAACGTCATCACCCTGCTGCCCTGGCAGACCGTCGCCGAGCAGGACGCCGAGTACGGCCCGAAACTGCACGACCGCGACCCCGACCTGTGCTGCGCGCTGCGCAAGGTCAAGCCGCTGGAGGACGGGCTCAAGAACTACTCGGCCTGGGCGACCGGCCTGCGCCGCGACGAGTCCCCCACCCGTGCGGGCACCCCCGTCGTCGGCTGGGACGAGAAGCGCCAGAAGATCAAGATCTCGCCGATCGCCCGCTGGACGCAGGACGACGTGGACGCGTACGTCGCCGAGCACGGGGTCCTCACCAACCCGCTGCTGACGGACGGGTACCCCTCGATCGGCTGCGCGCCCTGCACCCGGCGGGTCGAGGAGGGCGAGGACGCCCGAGCCGGCCGCTGGGCCGGCAGCAACAAGACCGAGTGCGGGCTGCACGGCTGATGACGAGGGATCAGGAGAACGAGATGACGACGGACCAGGGAGCCACTGTCTGGCTCACCGGTCTGCCGAGCGCGGGCAAGACCACCATCGCCCGTGAACTCGCGGACACCCTCCGCGGCGAGGGCCACCGGGTGGAGGTGCTCGACGGCGACGAGATCCGCGAATTCCTCTCGGCGGGCCTCGGCTTCAGCCGCGAGGACCGGCACACCAACGTCCAGCGGATCGGCTTCGTCGCCGAACTGCTGGCGTCCAACGGGGTGAAGGCGCTGGTACCGGTCATCGCGCCGTTCGCGGACAGCCGCGAGGCGGTCCGCAAACGGCACGCGAGCACCGGGACCACGTACCTGGAGGTGCATGTCGCGACCCCGGTCGACGTGTGCTCCGTACGCGATGTGAAGGGCCTGTACGCCAAGCAGGCGGCGGGCGAGATCTCCGGACTCACCGGGGTGGACGACCCGTACGAGGCGCCGGAGACCCCGGACCTGCGCATCGAGTCGCACACCCAGACCGTGCAGGAGTCCGCAGCCGCGCTGCACGCGCTGCTCACCGAGAGGGGCCTGGCCCGATGACGACCGCCGCCACTGTCACCGAAGGTACCGACAGCCCGTTCGCCCTGAGCCACCTGGACGCCCTGGAGTCCGAGGCCGTCCACATCTTCCGCGAGGTCGCGGGCGAGTTCGAGCGGCCGGTGATCCTCTTCTCCGGCGGCAAGGACTCCATCCTCATGCTGCACCTGGCGCTGAAGGCCTTCGCCCCGGCCGCCGTGCCGTTCTCGCTGCTGCACGTCGACACCGGGCACAACTTCCCCGAGGTACTCGCCTACCGCGACCGGGTGGTGGCCGAGCACGGGCTGCGGCTCCATGTGGCCTCCGTCCAGGAGTACATCGACGCCGGAAAGCTGCGCGAGCGGCCCGACGGGCTGCGCAACCCCCTCCAGACGGTCCCGCTGACCGAGGGCATCCAGCAGCACCGCTTCGACGCGGTGTTCGGCGGCGGGCGCCGGGACGAGGAGAAGGCGCGCGCCAAGGAGCGGGTCTTCTCGCTGCGCGACGAGTTCTCCCAGTGGGACCCGCGCCGCCAGCGCCCCGAGCTGTGGCAGCTCTACAACGGCCGCCACGCGCCCGGCGAGCACGTCCGGGTCTTCCCGCTCTCCAACTGGACCGAGCTGGACGTCTGGCAGTACATCGAGCGGGAGCAGATCGACCTCCCGGAGATCTACTTCGCCCACGAGCGCGAGGTGTTCAAGCGCTCCGGCATGTGGCTGACCCCCGGTGAGTGGGGCGGGCCCAAGGACACCGAGAGCGTCGAGACCCGCCTGGTGCGCTACCGCACCGTCGGCGACATGTCCTGCACCGGCGCGGTCGACTCCGAAGCCACCACGCTCGAAGCCGTGATCACCGAGATCGCCGCGTCCCGGCTGACCGAGCGGGGCGCGACCCGCGCCGACGACAAGGTGTCCGAGGCCGCGATGGAAGACCGCAAGCGTGAGGGGTACTTCTAAATGACCACATCGACCACCCGGTCGGCCGATCACCTCTCGGCCACCACGCTGCTGCGCTTCGCCACCGCCGGCTCCGTCGACGACGGCAAGTCCACCCTGGTGGGCCGCCTGCTGCACGACTCCAAGTCGATCTTCACGGACCAGCTCGAAGCCGTCGAGCAGGCCTCGATCAGCCGCGGCCAGGAGACCCCCGACCTCGCACTGCTCACCGACGGCCTGCGCGCCGAGCGCGAGCAGGGCATCACCATCGATGTCGCCTACCGCTACTTCGCCACACCCCGGCGCCGGTTCATCCTCGCGGACACCCCGGGCCATGTGCAGTACACCCGGAACATGGTGACCGGCGCCTCCACCGCCGAGCTCGCGGTGGTGCTGGTGGACGCCCGCAACGGTGTGGTCGAGCAGACGCGCCGCCACGCCGCGGTCGCCGCCCTGCTGCGGGTGCCGCACGTGGTGCTCGCCGTCAACAAGATGGACCTGGTCGACTACGCCGAGCCGGTGTTCGCGGCCATCGCCGAGGAGTTCACCGCGTACGCCGCCTCGCTCGGCGTCCCGGAGATCACCGCGATCCCGATATCCGCGCTGGCCGGTGACAACGTGGTGGAGCCATCCGCCAACATGGACTGGTACGGCGGTCCCACTGTCCTGGAACATCTGGAGACGGTCCCCTCCAGCCACGACCTCACCGGCTGCAAGGCCCGCTTCCCCGTCCAGTACGTGATCCGCCCGCAGACCGCCGAGCACCCCGACTACCGGGGCTACGCGGGCCAGATCGCCTCGGGCGCGCTGCGGGTCGGCGAGGCCGTCACGGTGCTGCCTTCGGGCCGTACGTCGACGATCGCCGGGATCGACGTGCTGGGGCAGAGCGCGGACATCGCCTGGGCCCCGCAGTCGGTGACCGTGCGGCTCACCGACGACCTGGACATCTCGCGCGGCGATCTGATCGCACCGAGCGCACACGCTCCCGTACCGACGCAGGACGTACTGGCGACCGTGTGCCATGTGGCCGACTCGGCGCTGGCGGTGGGGCAGCGGGTGCTGCTCAAGCACACCACCCGCACGGTCAAGGCGATCGTCAAGGACATCCCGTCCCGGCTGACCCTCGACGATCTGTCCCAGCACCCGGCCCCGGGACAGCTGGTCGCCAACGACATCGGACGCGTCGTCATCCGAACCGCCGAGCCGCTGGCTCTGGACGCGTACGCGGATTCCCGGCGGACCGGCTCCTTCCTGCTGATCGACCCGGCCGACGGCACCACGCTGGCGGCGGGCATGGCGGGCGACGCCTTCGCCGCCACGGCACAGAGCGTGGCAGGGACGGCCGAGCCCGTACCGGACGAGACCGGGTGGGATTTCTAGTCATGGTGGTCGTCGACATCTATGCCACGTTCGCGAAGGAGCGCGGCCGCGTCGGCTGGGGGTACCCCCGGACGAAGTCTGGGGGAGGTGCCCTCGGCAGCGGCCAGGGCGGGGTCGGGCGATGTGTGTGAAGGCGTACGCGCACTGCCTGCGCGCCCGGACGCACCGCTCGCCGTACCTGACCCGGCGAAGACCTGGAAGAACAGCCGACCGCCCGGCGATGTCCTGAGGGACACCCGTACCGGGCCATCGAGAGGAAAACCTCCCGTGCCTGTCACTCTCCCCCTGCGCCGCAGCCTCGTGGCTGCCGCCGCCCTCCCGCTGCTGGCCGTGGCGCTCAGCGCCTGCGGCTACGGATCCGACAAGACCACGGACGACACGGGGAAGTCCAAGGTCGCAGCGGGAGCCAAGAAGCTCTCCGCCGACTCGGTGAAGATCGGTTACTTCCCGAACCTCACCCATGCCACCGCACTGGTCGGGGACCAGCGGGGGATATTCCAGAAGGAGCTGGGCGGCACCCAGCTGAAGACGTCCACCTTCAACGCGGGCCCGTCCGAGATCGAGGCGCTCAACTCGGGCTCGATCGACATCGGCTGGATCGGCCCGTCCCCGGCGATCAACGGCTACACCAAGTCCCAGGGCAAGAGCCTGCGCATCATCGGCGGCTCCGCGTCCGGCGGCGTCAAGCTGGTGGTCAACCCCAAGAAGATCAAGTCCCTGGACGATGTCAAGGGCAAGAAGATAGCCACTCCGCAGCTCGGCAACACCCAGGACGTCGCCTTCCTCAACTGGGTGGCGAGCAAGGGCTGGAAGACCGATGCCACCAGCGGCAAGGGTGATGTCTCCGTCGTCCGTACGGACAACAAGGTGACCCCGGACGCCTATGCGTCCGGTTCCATCGACGGGGCGTGGGTACCGGAGCCGACCGCTTCGAAGCTGGTCCAGCAGGGTGGCAAGGTGCTGCTCGACGAGAGCGACCTGTGGCCGCAGAAGAAGTTCGTGATCACGAACATGATCGTGTCGCAGAAGTTCCTCAAGGAGCACCCGGACGTCGTCGAGGCCGTGCTGCGCGGCTCGGTGAAGACCAACGCGTGGATCAAGGCGCATCCGGACGCCGCGAAGGCATCGGCCAACACGGCGCTGAAGAAGCTGTCCGGCAAGGCCCTGCCCGCCAATGTGATCGACCCCGCGTGGAAGTCCATCCAGACCACGGACGACCCGCTCGCGGCGACACTCAGCACCGAGGCGGACCACGCGGTCAAGGCCGGTCTGCTGCAGAAGCCCGACCTCAAGGGCATCTACGACCTGCGGCCGCTCAACAAGGTACTCCAGGCGGCGGGCCGGCCGGCGGTCGCCGACGCCGGTCTCGGCGTCAAGTAGCCCCGGACCCAGACCCGTTCCCAGGAGGTGACGACCATGGCCACAGCACTCGCCAAGGCCGATGACCGGACCGCGGTGACGCACGCGGCCGCCATCGGTCACGTCTCGAAGTCCTTCGGCGGACCCGCCGGGCAGCTCGTACTCGACGACATCACCCTCGACGTCGCACCGGGCGAGTTCGTCACGCTCCTGGGGGCGTCCGGATGCGGAAAGTCCACTCTGCTCAATCTGGTGGCAGGTCTCGACGCGCCGACGTCGGGGTCCATCTCGACCCCGGGCGGCCGTCCCGCCCTCATGTTCCAGGAGCACGCGCTGTTCCCGTGGCTGACCGCGGGCAAGAACATCGAGCTGGCCCTGCGGCTGCGGGGCGTGCCCAAGGCCGACCGGCGGGGCGAGGCGGAGCGGCTGCTCTCTCTCGTACGGCTTGAGGGCGCGTACGCGAAGCGGGTCCACGAGCTGTCCGGCGGTATGCGTCAGCGGGTGGCGCTGGCGCGCGCACTGGCGCAGGACAGCCAACTGCTGCTGATGGATGAGCCGTTCGCCGCCCTGGACGCCATCACCCGCGATGTGCTGCACGACGAGCTGACCCGGATCTGGCGCGAGACGAACGTTTCCGTCCTCTTCGTCACGCACAACGTGCGGGAGGCGGTGCGCCTCGCCGAGCGGGTCGTGCTGCTCTCCTCGCGCCCCGGCCGGGTGGCGCACGAGTGGAACGTGGACATTCCGCATCCGCGCCGGATCGAGGACTCCGCGGTGGCGGAGCTCTCGGTGGAGATCACTGAACAACTGCGTGGGGAGATCCGCCGACATGGCCAACACTGACGTCAGGACGGACGAGCTGGCCGGCCTGGGAGCAGGCCTGGACGCGCTCGACACCGTACGGGTGGACCGCGTCCCGGTCCGCCAGGTGCTGGTGCGCAAGGTGCTGCCGCCCGTGGTGGCGGTCGTGCTGGTACTGGTCGTCTGGCAGATCCTGATCTGGGCGAAGGTCACCGACAGTTACAAGCTGCCCTCGCCCACCCAGGTCTGGGACGAGGTGTCCAGCGCCTGGACCGAGGGCACCCTGCTCGGCTACATCTGGACGAGCGTCTCGCGCGGCCTGCTCGGCTTCCTGCTGGCGCTGGTGATCGGTACGCCGCTGGGGCTGCTCGTGGCGCGGGTGAAGTTCGTCCGCGCGGCGATCGGCCCGATCCTCTCGGGCCTGCAGTCCCTGCCGTCCGTCGCCTGGGTACCGCCCGCGGTGATCTGGCTGGGGCTCAACGACACCATGATGTACGCGGTGATCCTGCTGGGCGCCGTTCCCTCGATCGCCAACGGCCTGGTCTCGGGCGTCGACCAGATCCCGCCGCTCCACCTGCGGGCCGGCCGTACGCTCGGCGCCTCGGGGCTGCGCGGCACCTGGCATGTGGTGCTGCCAGCCTCGCTGCCCGGATATCTGGCGGGTCTGAAGCAGGGCTGGGCGTTCTCCTGGCGGTCGCTGATGGCCGCGGAGATCATCGCGTCCTCGCCCGATCTGGGCGTGGGACTCGGTCAGTTGCTGGAACAGGGCCGGGAGACCAGCAGCATGTCGATGGTGTTCCTGGCCATCTTCCTGATCCTCATCGTCGGCATCGCCATCGATCTGCTCATCTTCAGTCCGCTGGAGCGGCACGTGCTGCGCAACCGCGGTCTGCTGGTCAGGAGCTGAACCGGGATGTACGACCACCGTCCGGTGCTCCTGGTCGTCGCACACGGCAGCCGTGATCCCCGGCACGCCGCGACCGTCCACGCGCTGACCCGGCGGGTGCGGTCGCTGCGGCCCGGGGTGCGGGTGGAGACGGGGTTCCTGGACTTCGACACGCCGTCGGTCCCGACGCTGCTGGAGCAGCTGGCGTCGGACGGCGTACGGGACGTGGTGGCCCTCCCGCTCCTGCTGACCGCGGCGTTCCACGCGAAGTCGGACATCCCGGCCGTGCTCCGCGGGGCACCTGCCGGGATGCGGGTGCGCCGGGCGGAGGTGCTCGGCCCCTCCCCACTGCTGCTGACCGCTCTGGAGCGGAGGCTGTACGAAGCGGGCGTCGCCCCGTCCCACAAACGCTCGACGGGGCTGGTCCTGGCCGCGGCGGGCTCATCGGACCCGGAGGCGATCGCAGTGATCGCTGAAATGGCGCGGGAGCTGCGGCACACCGGTTGGTGCGCCGTGCGGCCTGCGTTCGCCTCCGCCACTCTGCCCCGCACCGAGGACGCGGTGCGGGAACTTCGCGCGTCCGGCGCCGGCCGGGTGGCGGTGGCGCCCTGCGTCATCGCTCCCGGCCGGCTGCCGGACCGCATAGCGGCGGGTGCACGGACCGCCGGTGCCGACGTGCTGGCCGGCGTGCTCGGCCCCTGCGCGGAGCTGGCCCGGCTGGTACTGGCCCGGTACGACGAGGCACGGGTGCCGGGGCCGGAAGTACTGAGCGCCTGACCCCTCGTGTCCCTGGCGGTACCGGCCTCGGAGACCGACGGAACAGCCGGGATCGGTGAGATGGATCTTGAGTTTTTGGCGCGGCCCCGCGGACCATCGGGACAGCCCTCAAAATCAGGCCCTACCGCGTCCCGGTGTTCGGGTGGGGCCGGAGCCGATCGCGCAGGCCGACCCCTTCGGCGGTGAGCGGGTCCTCGGGTGATCCCGCGTCGTCGAGGAGGCGGCCCGTGGTGAGCATGGCCCGGTGAAGGCCGTTGCCCTGGGCGGCGATTGGGGCGCGCCTGGCCGGCCCTCGGTTCACCCGCGGGCCGTTGGGACGCCGGGTGCGGCCGGCGCCAGCCGGTACGCCCCGCCCTCGCGCCGCACGTGACCGGCGGTCGGCGCCGGGAAGTGGCTGCCGAGGAGCAGGGTCGGGGTGCCGGCCAGCGAGTCGAGCATCCGGTGCCGGGTCATGGCGGCGAGTCCGGGTGCGACGTCCACGCAGCTGCAGAGATCCGGATGCCCCATCTGGACCGGGTGGTGGATACTGTCGCCGCTGATGAGCGCGCTCTCGCCCTGGCTGCTCAACTCGACGGTCACCTGGCCCGGAGTATGACCGGGGCTGGGCAGCAGGCGGACACCCGGCGCGATGCCCGTGCCCTCGTCCGCGACGTCGACGAGGTCGAGGAGACCCGCGTCCCGGACGGGGTGCACCGAGTCCTGGAACATCTGCTGCCGCGCCTCCTCCATCTCGACACCGGCCCAGTAGTTCCATTCGGTACGCGAGGTGAGATAACGCGCGTTGGGGAAGACGGGCACCCAACTGCCGCCTTCGGAGCGCGTGTTCCAGCCCACGTGGTCGGCGTGAAGGTGGGTCAGGATGACGACGTCCACGGCCTCCGGTGCGAAGCCCGCCGCCGTGAGCCGCGCTTCGTAGTCGCTGTTCAGGTTGTGCCAGGCGGGATTGGCGCGCGGCTTCCCGTTCCCGATGCCGGTGTCGACGAGTATCCGCAGCCCGTCCACTTCGACCGCGAAGCTGTGGCTTGCCAGCCGGAGGACTCCCTCGCCGTCGGCGAAGTCGGGGCGCAGCCAAGGGGTCCGGGTCACGACGTCCGCGGTCGCCTCCGGCAGCAGCCACGCGCCGGTCGCGGCGGGGAGAGCTGTTTCGTCGATACGTCGCACGGTGTGGTCACCCACGGACCACGTCGGGGCCTGCGGGGTGAGGGCGGCACTGGGCTGCGAGGTCGTGGACACGGTGGATCTCTCCCTACGCGAGCTAAAAGCAACTGGTTCGCTTTAATGCACCTTAGGCCCTGCCGCCACCTAAAGCAAACCATTCGCCTTTAGGTGTCGCGGACCGCGGCCAGTTCCCAGGCCGATGCACGGCACGGCGCGACCGCCACCGGTACACGGCACAGAGCTGTGGTCCCGTCTCCCGGCGGCTCGTGCCCGCGCAGGGGCACCCGGTGGACCTTCCCGGTCGCCGGCTTCGGATGGTGGTGCGGTGCCGGGAGTGGCGGCGCCACCCCCGCACACACCCTTGCCGCCGGGAACGGGACGGGGCGACCAGAAGCAATCCATTCGCATTAAGGTGAAACGTATGAGCCCCAAGCCCATGACGCGTCCCGGCGGGCGCAGCGCACGTGTGCAGGAGTCGGTCCATGCCGCGGTCCGCGAACTCGTCGGCGAGACGGGCCGCGAAGCACTGACCGTTCCCCTGGTGGCGGCCCGAGCCGGCGTGACACCTTCCACGATCTACCGCCGCTGGGGCGACCTGCAGGAACTGCTGTCAGACGTCGCGGTCGAACGGCTGCGCCCCGGGACCGCCCCCGAAGATCTCGGCGGCCTGCGGGCCGACCTCGACGCGTGGGCCGAGCAGTTCCTCGACGAGATGGCCTCTCCGCCCGGCCGTGCATACATCCGTGACGCACTCCTCGGCGATCCGGACGGAACCAACGCCGGACAGTGCTCCGCCTACGCCGCAGAGCAGATCGACACCGTCCTGGACCGTGCGACGCGGCGCGGCGAGGCCGTACCTGACACAGAACGAGTGATCGACCGGGTCGTGGCGCCGATGATGTACCGCATCCTGTTCCGCCCCGGCCGACTGGACGCCGCGTACGCGCGCGAACTCGTGACGAACGCCCTCGGCCGGCCCTGACAGCGAAACCGCACCGGAGCGACCGCGCGGGACCCGGTCAGCTGACGTCGAGGCTGCCGGTGCGGGTGCGCTTCAGCTCGAAGAAGTCCCGGCACCCGGCGAGTACCCGGAAACTGTCGAAGATCCGGGCGGCCTCCTCACCGCGCGGGATCGAGCCGAGAACCGGACCGAAGTACACGGCGCCGTCGATGTGGAGCGTCGGCGTCCCGACGTACGCACCCTCCGCCGGGTCCTTGCCCGCATCGTGGCTGCGCCGCACCGCGTCGTCGTACGCCGTGGAGCGGGCAGCCTCCGCGAGCGCGGCGGGCAGCCCGGTCTCGGCGAGGGATTCCGCGACGACCGCGTCGAAGTCCTCGTTCTTCCCCACGTGGATTCTGGTGCCGAGCGCGGTGTAGAGGTCGCGGAGCACCTGGTCTCCGTGCTCCTGTGCCGCGGCGGCGGCCACGCGTACGGGCCCGATCGATCTGTCGACCAGCTCCCTGTACCACTCGGGAAGTTCGTTGCCCTCGTTGTGGAGGTACAGGCTCATCACACGGAAGCGGACGTCGATGTCCCGGTACTGCTCGACCTCCAGGATCCAGCGTGAGGTGATCCAGGCGAAGGGGCAGGCAGGGTCGAAGTAGAAGTCCAGAGTCGTCATGCGGAGGAGGCTACGGGTGCAACGGCCCGGCCCTGTGGGCCACTTGGGGCACGAATCCGCGGGCCAGTCCGGCCGGGCCGCTCAGCGCCGCGCCGCCTCGGCCACCAGGCCCGCGAGCTCGGCGGCCGGCATGGAGCCCGCGGGCCTGTGTTCACGCGCGAAAGTGTTGGCCATCCGCTGGAGTACGTCGTTCACCGGGGTCGGCACCCCGTGCAGCCGCCCCAGCATGGCGATCTCGCCGTTGAGATAGTCCGCCTCGATGGTGCCCGTGCCCCGGTTGAGGCTCTGCCACGAGGAGCCACCGCCGCGCTGCTGCCCGAGCGGCTGCAGGACGATCTTGTCGCCGCGTGTCCGCTGCTGTTCTTCGGGCCCGGCGGCCTCGATCCCGGCTGCCGCGTAGACGGCGAGACCCTCTGCCTTCGCCTGCCGCCGGAGTACGTCCGCGGGGTCGCCGGGGGCGTCGAAGCCGCCGATCCCGCAGACCGCCTCCAGCGAATTGGTCAGGTTCGAGAGGAGTTTGGCGTACTTCCAGCGCATCACGTCCGCGACGACCGGCACCTCGAACGGGGCCTTCTCCAGGTCCGCCGAGATCTGCCGGGCCGTGCTGTCGGCACCGTCCGGATAGCGGCCGATGTGCAGTATGCCGGTGAGCGGAGAGCCCGCCGCGGCGACGGAGCCGGGCTCCACAAAGGTCGAGGGCAGCCAGACGCACATGCCGTACACATGGCGGAAGCGGCGCAGTGCGAGGCGTTCGCTCTCGACTCCGTTCTGCGCGCAGATCAGCGGGAGCACCTCGGCGGCCGTCGCGTCCGTCCCGGCAACCGGGCGCGGGCCCCAGGCATCGAGGGCCGCGGCACTGTCCTGGGTCTTCACCGTCAGGACGAGGACATCACCAGCGCGCAGCTCCACCGACTCCGGACCGTCGGCGACCGGCAGGTCGAGTGTGCAGGCGCCCTCCGGGGTCTCGAACCGCAGCCCGCCCTCCCGCAGCGCCTCGTAGTGGGCCCCGCGGGCCACCAGGACCACGTCGCTGCCGGCCTCGGCCACCCGGCCGCCGATGGTGGCGCCGACGGCGCCCGCCCCGATGATGATGTAGCGCATAGGGAGACTCTGGCACGGACGGACGGCGCGGGACCAGGATCCGGACGCCTTCCGGCCGGGGACGGCCAGGAAGGTACGATCCGGTGCGTCGGCCCGGACACGATGACCGCCGACCAGCTCGAACAGGCGCTCTCCCTGACCGGGACGGCCTCGGTGCAGAGCGGCTCCAGTCCCCCGGCCGCGCGTCGGCGGACCCGCGGTGCGCCGGACGCACCGCCTCGCCCTTCTGCCCTGGTTCCCGCTGCACCGAGGCGCACCGGCCGGCGAGGCTCCATCGGCACTCGCCCTGGTCGCCGACCGCCGTGGCGCCATCAGGGGCAGGCCCGGCCGAGAAAGAGATGAAGGAGCTGAACGACCTGTGAGCACCGTCGTGATCCGTGCGGACGACGTCGATTTCGTACGGGACGGGAACCTGTTGCTGGACTCGGTCTCGCTGACCGTGCGCAGCGGTGAGCACTGGGCCCTTCTCGGCGCCAACGGCGCGGGCAAGTCGACCCTGCTGGGGCTGCTGGGCGCTGTGGCACACCCCACCCGCGGAGATGTGGAGATCCTCGGGCACCGGCTCGGCCGGGTCGACCTGCGGGAACTCCGCTCCCGTCTGGGGCACATCAACCCCCGCCATCCGCTGCACTCGCCGCTGCGGGTCCGCGACGTCGTCCTGACCGGTCTCACGAACTCCATCGAGCCCGTCCCGCGCTGGTCGCCGACCGACGAACAGGTGAAGCGGGCCGACCGGCTGCTGACCATGCTGGGCATGGGCGGCGAGAAGGCCGAGTCGCGCTGGCCGACGCTCTCGCAGGGCGAGCGCGGCCGGACCCTCATCGCCCGCGCGCTGATGCCGAGTCCCCGTCTTCTCCTGCTCGACGAGCCGGCCACCGGGCTGGATCTGGCCGCCCGCGAGCAGCTGCTGACCAGCCTGGACGAGCTGCGCGCCGAGCATCCGGAGCTGGCGACGATTCTGGTCACCCACCATCTGGAGGAGCTGCCGGCGTCCACGACCCACGCGATGCTGCTGCGCGACGGCGCGTGTCTGGGTTCGGGGCCCGCCGACGAGGTGCTCACGACCGACCAGGTCAGCAAGTGCTTCGACCATCCGGTGCGGATCACCCGCACGGACGGCCGCTGGGCGGCCCGTTCGGAGCGGGCCGCCCGGCACTGACGGCGCATCCGGCAGCGGGTGACGGCAGCCGGTGGCGGACAGCGGCCGGCGGGGCTGCGATCAGTCTGCCGTCATCTCCGCGAGCTTGAGCACGGTGTTCCAGTTGCGGGAGGTGCCGATGATGTCCTTGTTCACGGCGGGCTTGTTGAGGGCCACCGCGAGCTTGGAACGGCCGAGCCCGTCCGGTGCGTACAGATAGAGCACCCGGTCACCGAGTCTGAACTCCTCGGGCAGATAAGCCTGCTGGTCGATGGGCGCGAACCGGCCGGGCTCGACGGGACCGGAGAAGTAGGTGACGTGCAGCTGCTTGCCCTGGAGTCCGGACGCCTCGAAGGGGCACGCGTCGGCCACGGCCCGCAGATAGCCGCCACCTCGGACGAGACAGTCCACCGTGAAGCCGAACCGGCTCGCGATGGCCTCCTCGACACCCGCCGCCAGCTCGTTCTCGCCCGACGCCTCACTGCTGAAGACGGCGTTGCCGCTGTTGAGGTACGTGCGGACGTCGCCGTGGCCGAGTCCGGTGAGCAGCTCCCTGAGGTCCGCCATCGGGACCTTCCTGTTTCCGCCCACGTTGATGCCGCGCAGCAGGAGGGCGTATCTGTTCGTCATGGGACGAACATAGACCGGGCGCCGGCCTCCGCGGATGCCGCCGGGCGCCCTCCGACAAGGGCTATCGTGCGGGGATGTCGGCCTCGATGAGGTCCGCCGCACGCGTGGTGCCGCCTTCCTGCGCCATCTCGGCACCGATGCGCGCGAGGCGGTGGGCGACCTCCGGGTCGCCCACCAGGGCGAGCACCGCATCGCGCAGGGTCTCCGCGGTGGCCTCCGCCATCGGCACGTGCCTGGCCACCCCCAGCGACTGGAGCATGTCCGCGTTGGAGAACTGGTCCACGGCCTGCGGGACGGCGACCATCGGTGTCCCGGTGGCGAGCCCCTCCTGGCTGCCGCCCGCGCCCGCGTGGGTGATGAACGCGTCGGCCTGCCGGAGCAGGGCGAGCTGCGGCACCCACTTCCGCACCTCGACGTTGGCCGGGACCGGGCCCAGCTCGCCGGCGTCGACGTACTTGCCGATCTGGAGCACCACATGCCAGCCGGGCAGGTCGCGGAAGGCCTCGATGCACTCGCGGTAGAAGCCCGGCTGCTTGGTGAAGGTCGAGCCCAGCGAGACGAGCAGCACCTTCTCGGCGCCCTCCGGGCGCTGCCAGTCCCCCTGGTCCTCGCGGTCTCCCTGACAGGAGCCGACGAAGGTGTACGTACTGTCGTCGATGCGGTCGTTGTTGGGCTGCAACGCGCGCGGGATGAGGACGATGCTGCGACGGGGGTGACCGACGAACCGGTCCGCGTGTTCATCGATCCCGTTGGCCTCCAGCCAGGCGTGGAATCGCGCGTAGTAAGCACGGCCCCGCTCGGTCGCCATCAGCTCGGCGAGCATGGGCGCGCCGACCTCCTCCTCGGCCCCCTGCCAGGCGACCAGGTTCGGGGAGAGCGAGATGGCGGGGACGCCCCAGCGGTGGGACAGCACCTTCGCCGGGTAAGAGGTGATGTCGTGCACGATCAGATCGGGCACGCCCACTCCGTCCGGGCCCTCGTACGCCTCGGTCAGCTGCGGCAGTGCGGCGATGGCGTCTCCGAGGAACTGCTCGATGTTCTCGATCAGCGTGGTGCCCCAGGCCCCGGGGTCGTCGTCGGCGGGCAGAGTCGACGTATAGGTGACGGGATCGGCGCCGGTCTCCGCGACCTTCTCGGCGAAGGACTCCGGGATCGCGTAGGTGACGCGGTGGCCGCGGGCGACGAGCTCCCGGATCACCTCGATGCTCGGGTTCACGTGCCCGGCAGCCGCGAAGGAGAACATGGCGATGTGGGCACGCGGCGGTGAAGTCATACCCCGACCGTAACGAGACGAGACGTCTCGTGCAATTTGTATGCGGGGCTCGATGCTCCTGACCTCCGGCCCCTGGCACCTCGGATGTCCGGCCCCGCCTGCCCGGATGCGAAACTTGGCCCCGTTCCATCTAGAGCGGGAGACATCACATGGACGAGGCGACAGCGCGGGACATACTGCTGGCTGCCGGTCTGGCACCGGACGCGGAACTGCTGGCCCTGGGCGAGAACGCGGTCTTCGCCGACGGCGGGCTCGTCGTCAAGGTGGGCCGGGCCCCGGAGCTGCTGCAGCGGGCGGAGCGTGAACTGTCCGTGGCGCAGTGGCTCTCGGAAGCGGGCGTCCCCGCGGTCCGCGCGGCCGAACCGTCGCCCCGGCTGGTCGAAGGACATCCGGTCACACTCTGGCACCGGCTCCCCGACGCGGTCCGGCCGGCCGGATCCGATGACCTCGCAACACTGCTGCGCTCCGTCCACGCGCTGCCCGTTCCGCCCTTCGCCCTTCCCCGGCGTGAACTCCTGGGCGGGGTCGAACGCTGGCTGCGGCTCGCGGGGGACGCCGTCGATCCAGCGGACGCGGACTACCTCCGCGAGCGCCGCGACGGGTTCGCCTCCGCCTCGGCGGCCCTGACACCCCGCCTGCCGCCCGGCCCGATCCATGGCGACGCGCTCCCCCGCAACGTCCATGTCGGCCCGGAGGGACCGGTCCTGGTCGACCTGGAGACCTTCTCGTCGGACCTGCGGGAGCACGACCTGGTCGTCATGGCCCTCTCCCGGGACCGCTACGGGCTTCCCCCACAGGCATACGACTCCTTCGTGGCCACCTACGGCTGGGACGTCCGCGACTGGGAGGGCTGCGCGGTCCTGCGCGGAGCCCGCGAGACGGCGAGCTGCGCCTGGGTGGCGCAGCACGCCCCGGCCAACCCCCGGGCGCTCGAAGAATTCCGCCGCAGGGTGGCGTCACTGCGGGAGAACGACCCGGGGGTGCGGTGGTATCCGTTCTAGCCGGAGTCAGGCATGGGCCCCTGAGCCGGCCGCCGCCCCGCGCGGCGGATGAAGCCGGGGGCTCCTGCCGATGGAACGGCGGTACCTCACGCCAACCCGCCGTTGCTCATGAGGAGTTGCCCGTTGACCCACCCACCCCGGGCGGAGCAGAGGAAGTCCACCAGGTGTGCGGCGTCCTGCGGGGTGCCGAGCCGGCCGAGCGGGGTCGCCTGCCGCAGCCGCTCCCCCGCGGCGCCGGACAGCCAGCCGGTGTCGACAGGTCCCGGGTTGATGACATTGGCGGTGACGCCGAGGTGGGCCAGTTCGTGCGCGGCGGCCAGAGTGACTCGGTCCAGGGCTCCCTTGCTCGCCCCGTACGGAAGGTTGCCCACGGTGTGGTCGCTGGTGAGGGCGATGACTCGTCCGGAGCCGGGAGCCGCGGTGAAGCGCAGGCCGTACTCGCGGATCAGCAGCCAGGTGGCACGCGCGTTGACCGCGAAGTGCCGGTCGAAGCTCTCCACCGTGGTGTCCAGCAGCCCGGAGTCGACCGATTCGCAGTGGCACATCACCAGAGCCGTGACGGCGCCGAGGGCCCGCTCGGCCTCGTCGAAGACGCGGGAGGGGCCGTCCGGGTCGGCCAGGTCGGCTTCGACAGCCACTGTGGCAGCGCCGCACTCGGCGAGCGCCCCGGCGATCACACCTGCTGCTCCGTCCTCGGCGCCCCACGCCATACGGCGGTCGTAGGGAGTCCAGTACGTGAAGGCGACATCCCAGCCTGAGGAGGCGAGTTGGCGGGCGACAGCCGCGCCGATGCAGGCGGTCCGGCCCACTCCGGTCACCAGCGCCACCGGCCGCCGAACATCGCGGACACCGGTCTCGTCAGTCTCAGCCATCGTCACAGCACGCGATCGTTCGCCACGAAGACCGGCGGGGCAACCGGTTTTCGCCTCATGGCAACGGCCGGCCCGCGATATGACGACCACCCCCGTATGACGGCCCGAGGGCCGGCGGACGCCGGCTCAGCGGCTGCGCGGGATGACCGGCCAGGCCGCCTCCACGACCGCCGTCGGATTCGCCGTGCGCCGCAGATAGGCCTGCAGCGAGGCCGACTGCTCGGCTGCCGCGCTCACCTGGAGGCCGTGGAGGTCCGCCAGCGGCATCGCGCCGACGGGCTCGTGCATCTCCCCCATACGGCGCACCACCCGCGCAGCCGCCACCGCGTCCGCACTCGCGTCGTGCGCGTCGTCCAGCGTCACTCCGTAGTACGCGCACAGCGCCTGGAGGGCGCGCTTGCCCTTGCGGTACTTGTCGACGTGTTTGTCGATCACCAACGGGTCGATGACAGGTGAGGGCACGGTGCCGAGCCGCTCGCTGACCGACGCCACCCCGTGACGCCGGCACTCACGGTCCAGGAGCGACAGGTCGTACCGCGCGTTCATCACCACCAGCGGCACCCCCGAGCGCAGCACGTCGGCGACGGTCCGCGTGATCTCCTCGACGGCCGCTGCCGCCGGGACGCCGTGTGCGCGGGCGTGGTCCGTCGAGATGCCGTGGATCGCCGAGGCCTGCTCGGGTATCGCCACTCCGGGGTCGATCAGCCAGGTGTGCTGCCCCTGGACACCCCCGTCCGGGCCGAGTCGCACGACCGCCGCCGTCACGATGCGGTCGGTCTCGACGTCGGTGCCCGTCGTCTCCAGGTCGAAGCCGACCAGTTGTCCCCGGTGCCAGCTCATGGCGGCCCTCCTTCGTGGTACGTCCCCCAAGTGAGAACCACCCTCGCACGCGCCACTGACAACCGGTCCGCCGCCGCCCGCTCACGGCGTCAGCGGCGCGCCCTGGAGCGGTCGAGAACAGCGACGCCCACGGCGGCGAGACCGATCTGGATCAGCCATTCGATCCAGTCGACGCCCTTGGTGTCGTCCACCCCGGCCGCATGGGCGATGAACGCTCCGACGAAGGCGGCCACGATACCCACGACGATCGTCAGCAGAATGCCGATGCGCTGGCGCCCCGGCACGACGAGCCGTCCGAGCACCCCGATGACGATGCCGATCACGATCGCGCTGATGATGCCTGCTATCTCCATGGCTCCTCGATCCGGTCGACAGGACGTTCGCTCCCGATGACCGACCCTGTACCCCCGAAGAGGGAACTCACTCTCCGTCAGGACACCGGCCGGGAGTCGCCCCACACTGATTCGAACTCGTCCCGGTATGTCTCGAAGAGACCGTGCTCCGAGTCCTGCCCGTGCCGGACCACCGAGCGGCCGCCGCCCCGGAGCACCAGGACCGGCGCCTCCATGCCTCGCGCCCTGCGCAGATACGACTGGACGACCGCGAGACCGTCCGCACCGTCCCCGTCGACCAGACAGGCCATGAAGCGCGGCGTCTCGTCGAAGACATGGATCTCGAAGGCCCCGGGGTCCCGGAGCCGGGACCGCACCCGGCGCATGTGCAGGATGTTCGTCTCGACCGAGCGGCTCAGCTCGCCCTTCTTCAGCCCCAGCTCCCGCTCACGCCGTTTGACCGCGCTGCTGGCCGGGTTGAGGAAGAGCAGCCGGACCCGGCACCCCGACTCGGCCAGCCGGACCAGCCGGCGGCCCGAGAAGTTCTGGACGAGGAGGTTCAGGCCGATCCCGATCGCATCGAGCCTGCGCGCCCCGCCGAACAGGTCCTCGGCGGGAATCTGCCGCTGGAGGCGGACCCGGTCCGGGTGCACACCGATGACGTCCGCGTACCGGTCTCCCACCAGGTCCTCGACCGCGTCCACCGGGAGGCGGTCGGCGGAGGGGGCGCCCGACCCGGCGCCCAGGATGTTCAGCAGGCGCGCGGAGGCCCGTTCGGCCTGAGCCAGCACCGTCTCGGAGAGCGCACGGTTGCGGGAGACCACATTGCGGGTGACCTCCAGCTCGTCCAGAGCCAGTTCCACGTCGCGCCGGTCGTCGTAGTACGGCTCGAAGCACGGCCAGTGCTGGACCATCAGCTCGCGCAGCTGCGGCAGCGTGAGGAAACTCAGGACGTTGTCGTCGGCCGGGTCGAGCAGATAGCCCTTGCGGCGCGAGACCTCCCGTACGGCGACGGCCCGCTGCACCCACTCCTGCCCCGCAGGACCCGCGGCCGCGACCACCCAGTCGTCGGCGTGCACCGGTTCGTAGATGGGGCGCAGCACAGCGGCCACCACCGCGCGGAGCCGCTGCTCGACCAGGTTCAGCCAGATGTAGGCGCGCCCGGCCCGCTGCGCGCGGGTCCGCACCTCGTTCCAGGCGTCGGCGCCCCAGTCGAGCTCCGCCCCGATCTCCATGGGCCTCGCCAGGGAGACCGCCCCCGGTGGGACGTCTGTGGAACCCCCGTCGTGACCCGGGTCACCTGGGGGCAGCTCCAGCCCACCCGAGCCCACCCGCGTACCACCTTTCACTGCCCCTGCAACGATCAAGGAAGGGTACTCCGCGCGCGGGAGCCGGTGCAGCCGGATGCACCAGCTCCTTTCCCAACTCCCCTATTCGTGGTGACGGTTCCGTGCGGGGGCATGCGGCCGAGTGAGGGGATTCATAGTGGTTCGTGGCGAGGACGCGATGACACGCCTGACTCGGCACCGGATGTGGAAGAGTCGTGCCCATGCAGGTCTGGCCGGGACAGACATACCCGCTCGGCGCCACGTACGACGGCGCCGGGACCAATTTTGCGGTCTTTTCGGAGGCCGCCGACCGAATCGAGTTGTGCCTGCTGCACGACGACGGCTCAGAGACGGCGGTGGAACTGAGAGAGACGGACGCCTTCGTCCGCCACGCCTATCTGCCCGGCATCATGCCGGGCCAGCGGTACGGGTTCCGGGTGCACGGCCCGTACGCGCCCGAGAGCGGGCAGCGCTGCAACTCCGCGAAGCTGCTCCTCGATCCGTACGCCAAAGCGGTGAGCGGGGAGGTCAAATGGGATGAGTCGGTGTACGGCTACCATTTCGGCCGGCCCAACTCGCGCAACGACCTGGACTCGGCGCCGCACACCATGACCTCGGTGGTGGTCAACCCCTACTTCGACTGGGGGGACGACCGGCTGCCGCGGACCCCGTACCACGAGACCGTGCTCTACGAGGCCCACGTGAAGGGCCTCACGATGCTCCATCCGGCGCTCCCCGACGAGATGCGCGGGACGTACGCGGCCCTGGCGCATCCGGCGGTCATCGAGCATCTGACCGAACTGGGCGTCACGGCACTGGAGCTGATGCCCGTTCACCAGTTCGTCAAGGACCACCGCCTGGCGGACAGCGGCCTCTCGAACTACTGGGGCTACAACACCATCGGATTCTTCGCCCCGCACAACGCTTACGCCTCCTGGGGCGACCGCGGCGAACAGGTGCTCGAATTCAAGCAGGCGGTCCGGGCGCTGCACGAGGCCGGGATCGAAGTCATCCTCGACGTCGTCTACAACCACACGGCCGAGGGCAACCACCTGGGGCCGACGCTGTCCTTCCGCGGCCTCGACAACGCCTCGTACTACCGCCTGACGGACGATCCGCGCTACTACATGGACACCACCGGCACCGGCAACAGCCTGCTGATGCGCTCACCGCACGTGCTGCAGCTGATCATGGACTCGCTGCGTTACTGGGTCACCGAGATGCACATCGACGGTTTCCGCTTCGACCTCGCGGCCACCCTGGCCCGCCAGTTCCACGAGGTGGACCGGCTGTCGTCCTTCTTCGACCTGGTCCAGCAGGACCCGGTGGTCTCCCAGGTGAAGCTGATCGCCGAGCCGTGGGACGTGGGCGAGGGCGGCTACCAGGTGGGTAACTTCCCGCCGCTGTGGACCGAGTGGAACGGCAAGTACCGCGACACCGTACGGGACCTGTGGCGGGGCGAGCCCCGGACTCTCGCGGAGTTCGCCGGCCGGCTGACCGGCTCGTCCGACCTGTACCAGGACGACGGGCGGCGCCCGCTCGCCTCGATCAACTTCACCACCTGCCACGACGGGTTCACGCTGCACGACCTGGTGGCGTACAACGACAAGCACAACGAGGCGAACGGCGAGAACAACCAGGACGGCGAGAGCCACAACCGGTCCTGGAACTGCGGCGCCGAGGGCGACACGGACGACGCCGGCGTGCTGGAGCTGCGGGACCGTCAGATGCGGAACTTCATGGCCACGCTGCTGCTCTCGCAGGGGGTGCCGATGCTCAGCCACGGCGACGAGTTCGGTCGTACGCAGCACGGCAACAACAACGCCTACTGCCAGGACAGCGAGCTGGCCTGGGTGCACTGGCCCGGCCCGGACACACCCGGAGCGGAGACCGACGGTTCCGGAGCGGAGGGCTCCGGCCGGGGCGGGAGCGGCACCCTGCTGGCGTTCACCCGTGCGATGGTCGCGCTGCGGCGGGAGCATCCGGTCTTCCGGCGGCGGCGTTTCTTCCACGGCCGCCCGGTGGAGGGCACCCACGACGACCTCTCCGACATCGCCTGGTTCACACCTGAGGGTGAGGAGATGGTCCAGCGCGACTGGCAGGCCGCGCACGCCAAGGCCCTTTCGGTCTTCCTGAACGGGAGCGCCATCTCGGAGCCGGGCACGCGGGGCGAGCGGATCGCCGACGACTCGTTCCTGCTGATGTTCAACGCGAGCGCGGAGGAGATCGAGTTCCTGGTTCCGGTGAACCACGGCAGGCAGTGGGAGGTCGTCGTGGACACGGCCCATGAGGAAGGTGTGCCGCCTGGGCCCGGCCCGAAGGTGGACGCCGGCGACCGGCTGGCACTGATCGGGCGGAGTCTGACCGTGCTGAAACGGCCGGCCTGAGAGAGCGGGGGTGACAGGGAGCGCGCGAAACGGGGTACGTAGGTTCCCATGACGCCCACTGCGACCTACCGGCTCCAGATCCAGCCGGAGTTCCCGTTCTCGGCCGCCGAGGCAGCGGTGCCGTATCTGGCTGCCCTCGGGGTCTCGCACCTCCATCTGTCACCCGTGCTGGACGCCGTGCCCGGCTCGACCCACGGTTACGACGTCGTCGACCACGCCCGGGTGCGCGACGAGCTGGGCGGCGAGGCGGGGCTGCGTGCGCTGGCGCACACCGCGCGGACGCACGGGCTCGGCCTCGTCCTCGACATCGTGCCGAACCATATGGCCGCCGCCCCGAGGTTCAACCGGCCGCTGTGGGAGGTGCTGCGCGAGGGACCCGTATCGCCGTACGCCCGCTGGTTCGACATCGACTGGGAGTCGGGCGGCGGCAAAGTGCTGCTGCCCGTGCTCGGCCACCGGCTCGGCGACGAGCTGGGGCGGCTCCGGGTCGACGGTGATGTGCTGCGCTACTACGACCAGGCGTTCCCGCTGCGCGAAGGGACGGCGGAGCTGCCGCTGCCCGAGCTCCTCGACGCCCAGTGGTACCGCCTCACCTGGTGGCGGCTCGCACGTACCGAGCTCAACTACCGCCGCTTCTTCACCATCTCGGACCTCATCGGCGTGCGCGTCGAGGACCCGGCGGTCTTCGACGCCACCCATGCCAAGGTCCTGGAGCTCATGGACGACGGCGTCATCGAGGGGCTGCGCATCGACCATCCGGACGGTCTCGCCGATCCCGGCGCCTATCTGCGGCGGCTCGGAGAGGCGACGGACGGCCGCTGGACGGTCGTGGAGAAGATCCTCACCGGCGACGAACAGCTGCCCGCGGACTGGGCGGTCGCGGGGACAACCGGCTACGACGCACTCCACCGGATCGACGGACTGTTCACCGACCCGGCGGGCGCCGACGAACTGCTGCGCCACTACCGGGAGTACGCGGCGCCCCCGGACGACCGGGGCGGGTACTGGGAACAGACGGTCCGCCGGGCCGCGTACAAGGTCATCACCCACGAGCTGGCGGCCGAGACCGCCTTCCTGGTCCGCACCGCGGGGCAGATCTGCGCGGCCGACCCGGCGCTGCGCGACCACGCGCCGTGGGCGCTGGAGGCCGCCCTGCGCGAGCTGCTCGTCCGGATGCCGGTCTACCGGCCGTATGTGACCGCGGGCGGCCCGACGCCCGATGCCGCGGAGGCCACCCTGGATCCGGCGGCGGTACGGCAGGCCGTCGCATCCTTCACCGTGCCCGAGGAGGCGGACGCCGTCGGTGTCGTACGGGATCTGGCGCTCGGCAGGCTGGGCGGCGGCCCCGCCCACACCGCCTTCTGCGCCCGCTTCGCCCAGACCGCGTCGGCGCTGCACGCCAAGTCCGTGGAGGACACCGCCTTCTACCGCTACACACCGCTCGTGTCCGCCGGTGAGGTGGGCGGCGACCCCGGGGCGCCCGCGGTGAGTCCGGCACGGTTCCACGCGTTCTGCGAGCGGACGGCCCGCGACTGGCCGGCCGGCGGGACGGTCCTGACCACACACGACACCAAGCGCAGCGCGGACGTCCGGGCGCGGACCGCGGTACTCACCGAGTGCCCGCAGGAGTGGGCCGCGCTGCTGGGACGGCTGGACACCCCGGCGCCCGATCCCCAGCTGGCCTGGGTGGCCTGGCAGACCGCGTTCGGCTTCGGACTGCCCGACCAGGAACGGCTGGCCCCGGCCCTGCTGAAGGCCGTGCGCGAGGCCGGACTGCGCACCAGCTGGACCGAGCAGGACGACGCGTACGAGCAGGCGGTCGCCGACTTCGTGGCAGCGGGGCCCGCGGGTCCGCCGCAGTCGGCCGTCGCCTCGTTCGCCCGCGGGCTGGCCCCGTACGTACGGGCCAATGTGCTGGGCGCCGCGCTGGTCCACCTCACGATGCCTGGCGTGCCCGACCTCTACCAGGGCACGGAAGGCACGTACATCGCGCTGGTGGACCCGGACAACCGCAGGCCGCCCGTGCCTGTCGACCCGTCGGACGAGAAGCTGGCCCTGACGACCACGGCGCTGCTGCTGCGCCGTGACTGCCCGGCTGTCTTCGGCGAGTCGGGCACCTACACACCGCTGACGCCGGAAGGCCCCGCCGCCTCCCACTGCCTGGCCTTCTGCCGCTCGGGCGAGGCCGTGACCGCGGTGACCCGGCTGTCGCTGCGGCTCGAACAGGAGGGCGGCTGGCGCGACACGGAACTGCCGCTGCCCGCCGGGGTGTGGCTCGATCTGCTGGCGCCCGAGCGGGAGTTCACCGGGCGGGTCGCCCTGAGCGAGCTGTTCGCGGTACGGCCGGTGGCGCTGCTCAAGCGGGTGGTACCGGCGGCGGCAGAGCCGTACCAGCGCTGAACCGCGGGGCGCAGCACCGCGGTTCAGCGGCCACCGGGGTCACTGCGACGCGAGCCGGAAGTGGACCCGTCCGAAGCCGACCATGTCGCCGTCGCGGACCACGACCGCGCCGGTGACCCGGTGTCCGTTGACCGTCGTCCCGTTGGCCGAGCCCAGATCGCGCAGCACCCACACACCGGCCTGCGCACCGAGTTCGGCGTGCAGCCGGGACACCGTCTCGTGGTTCAGCCGCAGGCCGTTGACCGGGTCGCGGCCGATCCGCAGTGGGTACGGGCCGGCCATGGGCAGCAGCAGCTTCGGCAGCCGCTCGGCGGCCCAGGCCCTGCGCATCCGGCCGGGGAAGGCCGACACCTGGCCCACCGCGCCCAACAGCCGCTGCGACCAGCCGGTCCCGCTCTCCAGGTCCGCGGTGAGAGCGGCCAGTTCGTCGGACCTGCGGGCCGCCAGGGCCAGTTCCATCCGGCGCATGAAGGTGTCGTGGGAGAGCTTGCCCTGGACCGCGCCCTCCTTCAGCACGCTGAGCACCCGGTCGCGCTCTGCGTCGGACAGCCGGGCAGGAACCGCGTGCGGCTCGTGGGCGGGCGCCGGGGGCTCTGGAGAGGACATCACAGGGTTGATTGTCGGTGGGACCCGATCCAGGTGTCCAGGCGGACCCGGGTTTGCGATATCCATGTGACCAGGCCGGACGCCGATTGTTACGGTCTGCGGACATCCCCCCGCCCCAGGAGCCGAATTGCCCGAGCAGCCGCATGGCCACGAGCTGGTGATCCGCCCGTTGACCGGGCCCGACGAGCTCTCCCTCTTCCGTACCCTGCCCTACGTCCTCGACCATGAACTCGCCGGCGACCTCGCGGGCGGTCTGCGCCGTCCCGAGTGGATGTGGGTGGCGCTGCGCGGCGACCGTGTACTGGCGCGGGCCGCCTGGTGGGCCCCCGCGCCCGGCGGCGCCCCGTACACCCTGGACTTCTTCGATCTGGACGACACCCTGCCCGGCCCCGAGCGCGGCGACACCGGCGTGCGGCTGCTGGAGACCGCGATGGCACGGCTCTTCCCCGCCGGCGCCCAGCGCCCCGAGTACGGCCGGTACATCCCGCCGGACTGGCGCACCGACCCGGTCGCCCGCGATGTGGTCGAGGCACGGATGCGCGCGGTGGAGCGCACCGGCGCGCGGCTGCTGGTCGAGCGGCTGCGGCTGGAGTGGACCCCCGGAGCGGCGGCGGCTCCGGCGCCCGGAGGCCGGCTGGTGTTCCGCGCGGTGCGCGACCGGGAGGATCTCGTCCCGCTGATGACGCTGGTCGCCGATGGCTCACTCGACGCCCACACCCGGGCCTCGGTGGAGTCCGGGCTGAGCCCGCGTGCGGTGGCCGATGCGCAGTACGACGAGGAACTGGCGGGCTACCGGAGCCCGGACGGCTGGTGGCGGATCGCGGAGCTGCCGGACGGGGATCCGGTCGGCTTCGTGATCCCCGCGCGCAACAACTACCACGCGATCATCGCGTACATCGGGGTGCTGCCCGGCCACCGGGGACACGGGTACATCGACGAGATCCTCGCCGAGGGGACCCGGATTCTCGCCGGCCAGGACGTGCCCCGCATCCGCGCGTCGACGGACGTCGGCAACGTTCCGATGGCGCGGGCCTTCGAACGGGCCGGCTATGTGAACTTCGAGCGGGCGGTCAACATGGTGTGGGACTGAGCCGCCCCGGGCCGGGTGGGCTCCCCGGACCGGACTCCCCGGTGCCGGCTACACCGTGGAGCCGATTCCGGCCCGCGGGCGGTCAACATGGTGTGGGACTGAGCCGCCCCGGGCCGGGTGGGCTCCCCGGACCGGACTCCCCGGTGCCGGCTACACCGTGGAGCCGATTCCGGCCTCGCCGAGCCAGTCCAGGCGTCGCTGCTGCTCGGGCGGGATGGTGGCGTCCTCGCCGCGCGGGCCGACGTTGAGCAGCAGATTGCCGCCGTCGGAGCGGACCGTCCCGAGCAGCGCGGCAAGCGCCTCGCGGGTGAGGAAGGAGCCCTCGCCGGAGTTCCGGTTGTAGCCGAAACTGTGGTCGACGCCGCGGGTGATCTCGAAGGCGTCGGGCCCGGTGTAGCGCGAGTACTCCGGGGTCCTGAAGTCGAAGTACGGCGGCTTCTTCGGGACGAAGCCCTCGTCGCTGACGACCGTGCGGCGCTCCCAGCTGTTGTACGCGGCCCGCAGGCCGGGGACCCGGAGCGCCCGCCACAGCGGGGAGTACGGGTAGAGCCGGTCGTTGACGACGCCGTGCGGGACGGTGAACCGGTAGTACTCCACCAGGCTCCGGATCGCCGCGCGCCCCGCGGGCCAGGCGATGTCGTTCCAGAGGATGTCGGGGTGGTAACGCCTGATCAGCTCGCGCACCTGGGCGTCCGCGTACGCCGGGTACGCGCCGCGCGGGACGGCGGCGACGGTGTCGGCGCCGGTCGCGATGGGGCGCGGCTGGAAGGTCCAGTCGAGGCCGCCGGAGTAGTAGACACCGAAGCGCATCCCCTCGGCTCTGACCGCTTCGGCGAACTCGCCGACGACATCGCGCGGGGTGTGCCAGCCGGGACGGTTCGGGTTGCGCACATCGGACGGCCAGAGGCAGTAGCCGTCGTGGTGCTTGGTGACGAGCACGGCGTAGCGCGCGCCGGCCGCCCGGAACCGGCGTGCCCAGTCCGCCGGGTCCCAGCCGCTCAGCGCGTCCGCGAAGTCACCGCCGAACGCCGTGTACGGGCGGTTTCCGTAGGTCTCCCTGTGGTGTGCGGAGACCGGGCTGGCCGGGAAGCGCAGGGAGTTCTCGTACCACTCGCCGTACGAGGTCCAGCCGAGGTGTGCCCGTGTGCTGACGTCGTACGGAGGGGCCCATCCCGGCACGGACGCCGGCGTCCAGTGCACAAAGATCCCCAGCTGAGCCTGTTGCCACCACGGAGCGATCATGGTTGAAGTATTGATCATTCCTGGGGGTGTCCGTAAGGGTGTCCGGCCTGTGAACCGCGGATCACCTCGCGGTACCAGCGGTAGGAGTCCTTCGGGGTGCGCCGCATCGTCTCGTAGTCGACGTGGACCAGTCCGAAGCGCTGGGAGTTGCCCTCGATCCACTCGAAGTTGTCGGTGAGCGACCAGGTGAAGTAGCCGCGGACGTCGACGCCCTCGGCCATGGCCGCGTGCAGTGCGCGCAGGTGGCCGTCGAGGAAGGCGATCCTGGGCGAGTCCCGCAGGCCGTCGTAGCTGCAGCCGTTCTCGGTGATGTAGAGCGGCGGCAGCCGGTCACCGTAACGGCTCTGCAGCCGGCTGAGCATGTCCCGCAGCCCGTCCGGGACCACGGGCCAGCCGAAGTCCGTGCGGTCGTACCCTTCGATCTCCCTGATCCCGAAGGGCAGTTCGGGCGGCATCCCGAACCCGGCGAAGGTGTCCAGGGCCTGTGGGTCCGGCGCTCCGACGAGGGTGGGGTTGTAGTAGTTGACCCCGTACCAGTCGAGCGGGGCCGAGATGATCTCCAGATCGTCCGCGACCGGCCCCGGCATCAGGGCCGCGAAGTTCTCGTCGGGGTAAGCGCCCGTGAGGAGGGGGTCGGCGAACAGCCAGTTGGAGAGCGTGTCGTAGAGCCCGGCCCCGGACCGGTCCTCCTCGCTCCCGCCGGCCGTCCAGACCGGCGTGTGCGAGACGGCTATGCCGATGTTCGAAGCACCGGCGGCGCGCAGCGCACGGACGGCGAGACCGTGTGCGAGCAGCTGGTGGTGGGCCGCGGGCAGCGCGTCGAAGAGCAGCTGCCTGCCCGGGGCGTGCTCGCCCAGCGCGTAGCCCAGCAGTGTCACCTCGGCCGGTTCGTTGATGGTGATCCACATCGGGACCCGGTCGGCGAGGCGTTCGGCGACGGCGCCCGCGTACTCGGCGAAGCGGTACGCGGTGTCACGGCTGAGCCAGCCGCCGCTCCGTTCGAGGGCGAGCGGGGTGTCCCAGTGGTAGAGCGTCGGTACCGGGGTGATGCCCCGGCCGCACAGTTCGTCGACGAGCCGGTCGTAGAAGCCGAGACCCGGAGCGTTGACGGGGCCCGCGCCGTCCGGGACGACGCGGGGCCAGCTCACCGAGAAGCGGAAGGCTCCGGCGCCGAGCCCGGCGAGAAGGGCGACGTCCTCGCGGTAGTGGTCGTAGAAACCGGTGCCCCGCGAGCCGTCGGCGCCGTCCTTGATACGGCCGGGCTGCGCGGCGAAGGCGTCCCAGCCGGACGGGCCCTTGCCGTCGGCGCCCGCGGCGCCCTCGGTCTGGAAGGCGGATGCGGACGCGCCCCACAGGAAGCCCGGCGGGAAGGCGGGCAGCGGCGGAATCTTCATGGCACGCGACCCTAATGGCCCGAGTGCGCTCGCTCCAGCCCCTGATCTTGTCAAGATGAAAGCCTGCCGGCCGGTCGAGGTCCCGATACCGAGGGGGAATCTGTGCTGTTCGAAGTGTGGGCACCGGAGAAGGACGAGGTCACGCTGGAACTGTCCGGGCGGGAGCGGCCCATGGAGCGTGATCCGCTGCGGGAGGGCTGGTGGACCGTCACCGCGGATGCAGCCGACGGCGACCACTACGGCTTCCGGCTCGACGGCGGTCCTGTGCTGCCCGACCCGCGCTCGCGCCGTCAGCCCGCGGGCCCCGACGGCCTGAGCGCCGTCGTCGCGCAGGACGCCTACCAGTGGGCTCAGGAGTGGGGTGGCCGGCCGCTGCCCGGAGCCGTGCTGTACGAGCTGCACGTGGGCACGTACACCCGCGAGGGCACCTTCGAGGCGGCGGCCGGGCACCTCGACCATCTGGCCGCGCTCGGCGTCACCCATGTGGAGCTGATGCCGGTGTGCCCCTTCCCCGGCCGGCACGGCTGGGGGTACGAGGGCGTCTCGCTGTGGGCGGTGCACGAACCGTACGGCGGCCCCGAGGGGCTGAAGCTCTTCGTCGACGCGGCTCACGCGCGCGGGCTCGGAGTCGTGCTGGACGTCGTCCACAACCATCTCGGCCCGTCCGGCAACTACCTGCCCGCCTACGGCCCGTACTTCACCGACACCCACCACACTCCGTGGGGCTCCGCGGTCAACCTCGACGCGCCGGGCTCCGACGAGGTCCGCGCCTATCTGCTGGGGAGCGCGCTGGCCTGGCTCCGCGACTACCGGATCGACGGGCTGCGGCTCGACGCCGTCCACGCGCTCGCCGACGGGCGGGCGCTGACCTTCCTGGAGGAGCTGTCCGCGGCCACCGACACGCTGGCGGCCGGGCTCGGGCGGCCGCTCTTCCTGATCGCCGAGTCCGATCTCTGTGATCCGCGGACGACGACCCCCCGGGAAGCGGGCGGTATCGGCGTGCACGCCCAGTGGAACGACGACTTCCACCACGCGCTGCACACCGCGCTGACCGGTGAGTCCCAGGGGTACTACGCGGACTTCGCCCGTGCGCCGCTGGCCGCCCTGGCCAAGACGCTCACGCGGGTCTTCTTCCACGACGGTACGTACTCGACGTTCCGCGGCCGTACGCACGGCCGCCCCGTGCACCGTACGTCGACGCCCGCACACCGCTTCGTAGGCTTCACACAGACCCATGACCAGGTCGGCAACCGGGCACTGGGCGACCGGCTCTCGGCGACCCTGTCGCCCGGTCTGCTGGCGTGCGCGGCGACTCTGGTGCTCACCGGGCCCTCCGTACCGATGCTGTTCATGGGCGAGGAGTGGGGGGCGGCCACCCCGTGGCAGTTCTTCACCGACCACACGGACCCGGATCTCGCGGAGGCCGTACGGAACGGCCGTCGGCGGGAGTTCGCCGAGCACGGCTGGGCGGAGGAGGACATTCCCGACCCGCAGTCCCCGGCCACCAGGGAGCAGTCCTGCCTGAACTGGGACGAGCTGGACGGCGGCCACCACTCGCGGCTGCTCGCCTGGTACCGCGAACTGATCGCGCTGCGCCACACGTGCCCCGACCTGGTCGACGCGGATCTGGCCGCGGTCAAGGTCGCGTACGACGAGGACGCGCGATGGCTGGCCCTCCGCAGAGGAGAACTGCGGATCGCGGTCAACCTCGGCGACGAGGCGGCGCGGATCCCGGTGGACGGGCACGGCAGCCGGATCCTGGCGTCGTGGGAGCCGGTCCGGCCGCCGGGCACCGACGGTCTTCTGCTGCTGCCGCCCGCCTCGTGTGCCGTGCTGGCCGACTCCTGAGACCGGTACAGCAACGGGGTCCCGAAGAGAGCCGCGCCCCTGCACGACGGGCGGCGGCTGCCCGGAACAAGGACGTGTGCTAAGCGGCCCCTCTCTATCTGCGTATTCGCAGATCAGCGGCGGTTTCGGGTTCCACTGGTGTCCGTGGTTGTGCGGGGGAATCCGTGGGTGTTGCCGTCGCTACTGCCGTCAGGAGCGCGGAGCGCATGGTGGTGCTGCCGCTGGCGGGGTGTCGGCGCAGGGGGACTTTACTGCCACGCGCCGGGCTCGGCGCGGAGTATGGCGCGGACGGTCTGCTCGTAGTGCTGGTGGCCGGTCCGGGCGCAGTGTCCGGCGATCCAGCGCGTCAGCTCGTCCGGGGTGTGCAGGGTGCCGGATGTGGCACCGCAGTTGCTTTCCTCGCCGGTGACGCAGACCGCCGTGAAGGCTGGCAGAGCCAGGGGGTCGGGGACGGTGGTCACGTGGTACTCGCGGGAGCGGTAGCGCCCCCGTGCGGCGTCGCGGACCGGTGCGTCGGTGTCCGCGGAGTCAGGCACCCTCGTCCACCTCTTCCGGGTCGGTGAGGCGCTGACCGCGCGAGTCGGCGACCCTGAGCGCGTCGGAGAGGGCTTCGGCCAGCCGGCGGGCCAGCCAGCGGTATTCGGTCGCCGACAAAGTCTTCGCGTCAGGGGCCATGGTGTCTCGGGCGTATCCCAGCAGGTCCTCACCCATGCCCAGCTGTATGGCTTCGATGTTGTCGGCGAGGTTGGCGAGGTAGCCCTGGCCGTCGGTGCTCAGGTAACAGGGGTGACCGCCCTCGGTGGTCCACGGCAGCAGCCGCGGCCCCTGCGCCGTGCGTCCTCCGGGCTCTTGTCTCGTTCGCTCGACCATCCTGATTCCCTCTCCTTGGCTCGACTCGTGGCTATTGATCACGATCTCGCTGGTGTGAGCCTTTGGGAGTAGCCAGCCTGTCTGCCTTTCTGTCTGCCAAGCTGGTTGGGTGCGGGAGACGATCGGGGAACTGGTCAGGCGGCTGCGTCTGGCGCGTGGGTGGAGTCAGGGGCGGCTCGCCGAGGCGCTGGCTGAGGCTGCTCCTGGGCATGTTCCTCCGACACGAAATGACGTGTCCCGCTGGGAGATTGGGAAGCGGTCCCCGCGCGAGTGGCTGCCGTTCCTCGCGCGGGTGCTTCAGGTCCCGCGCGAGATGTTGGAAGCGGCGAAGGCTGTTGCGCCTGTCGAGTCCGCTGCGCACGTACGGTCCGTGGCCGACTTCCTGCCCGAGGGCGACCCGCTGTCCCCACTGAGCGCCCGTTCGGGCCGCCGGATCGGATCCGGGCAGGTGGCCGACCTGGCCCAGCGGGTTCACGGCCTGCGGCTGGCCGACGACGTGGTGTACGGCAAGGATCTGATCGGACCCGCCCTGCGCGAGCTGCGGGCGGCGGTGAAGCTCTACCGCGAGGGAGTGCATACCGAAGAGGTCGGCCGCGAACTGCTGCGGACTATTGCCGAGTTGGCGCAGATCGCCGGGTGGGTCGCTTCCGACGCTGGAGAGCATGCCGAGGCGGAGCGTATCTACCGGCTCGGCATGAGCGCCGCACGGGCCGCCGGGGACGGCGTACTGTCCGGGAACGTCGCGGGCTCGCTGGCCTACCAGTGGAGCAATACCGGGCGGACTGCCGACGCGGTCGGGCTGGCCCGCGCCGCACTGGAGGACGCCGGTCTGGACGCCCCGCCGAAGGCTCGTGCGCTGTACCTGGACCGGGTGGCTTGGGCGCATGCCCGTGCCGGGCAGGACCGCCCGGCGATGGCCGCACTGGGAGAAGCGGCCGAGGCCCTGGCTGAGGACTCGGCCGGCACCGAATCGCCGTCGTACCTGTACTGGATGGACGCCGGGGAATTGCAGGTCATGGAGGCCCGCGTCTACACCGAGCTGAGACGCCCCCTGCGCGCCGTGCCGCTGCTGACGGACGTGCTCGAACGCTACGACGCCAGCCACTCCCGGGAGTTGGCTTTGTACCTTTCATGGCTGGCCGTGGCCTACGCCGACGCCAACGAGCCCGAGGCCGCCGCCGCGACGACGAGTCGCATGCTCGCTCTTGGACAGAGCGGCAGCGAACGCACGGCAGAGCGCACGCGGATCGTGCTGGACCGCCTGCGAGCCTTTCGAGACGTGCCCGAAGTCGCCGAGCTGCTGGTGTCCTGATCACCCGTGGTGCACCACGGCACGGAAGAGACCGCACACTGGCTGGCGCCGAGGCATCCGGTAAGAAGCCGGCCTGAGCGGGAGGGGTCCCTCGTCGGTCGGGCAGCTTCGCCGTGCCAGGGTTCCCCGGGGGCCGCCAAGGCTCACCTCGTGACGCGTGCGCTTGGCCTTGGCGGCCCCCGGGGGTTCCTGGTACGCCTCCGGTGACCGGGCGACGAGGGACCCCTCCCGCGACCTCGACCCCACACCACGACGAAGCTGCACCCGCACTCGGGCCCCCTGCCCCTCAGAGAGAGGGCCGGGGTCTGGGGCAGCGCCCCAGGTGGTTCGCTGTGCTGGCTGTTGCGCGCCCGGACCGGCGGGGCCGTTGCCAGCGGGGCGGAGACAGGAGCGGGCGGCGGCCCCGCGGGGCCGGAGCGCGCGCGGGCCGCGTCAGCGGGCCGCCTTGATCAAGTAAAGAAACTCTGAACAGCTCATTCTCTGTGACGACTGGACCTGACCTCCTGCCGCTGACAGGACGACCTCCGCCCCTCAACCGCGACGCTCCTCCTGGTACAGCGCATCGAACTCGTCGCGATCAAGGAGCTCCTCAACCACGCCCATACCGGCGTCAACGCAGCCGTCTTGCCCCCCGTCCAAACCCGCCTACAGCGTCAAGCCATCGACCTGCTCGGCGCCGTACTCGGCTGGCCGGTGATACGAGCCCCAGAGGCCAACCGCCATCATGCGCCCCCTCGTCCGCTGACGTTGCCGTCAGCTACTGCCGTCAGGCATGTCTGAGGTCCCGCCGGAGTGCAGCCCAGCGGGACCTCATAAGGCTTCAGCAGGCCTGCCTATTTATCACTAATCCGTGCGGCGTCTGGCTTTGCCCAGTAGATCATGCGATACCCAGACGAATTTGATTTCGGATCCGGTTCGCCGATCTTGATCACGTACTCCACCAACGGATGATCTTCGGAAAATAGCGCGTCCAACTCGAAGGTAACCTCTTCGGCATCGTCCTCAAGTTCGCCCGATTGACGATGAGTCCAGAAGACCACTTCCACGCGATCTTCCTCAACACGTACAGCCACGGCGATCACATCAGTCGAAATCATGCCGAGCAGTGCTTGCACTGCAAGAAGGGTGATCTCGTTCTCGCGCTGATTCTCTTGCTTGTCGGTCACGGCGCGCCCGCCTGGGGATTCATAGGCACAACGCTCGGACTCTTAGTCCCCTTGATCATGAAGATATTCGCGGGAACTCCGAGACAGTTCATAGCTGGATTGTTGTCGTAGCCCACGACGGAAGGAACTCGAATTTGAATATTTCCCGTCTTCGTCATCCCCATGACCTGCGCCGATCCGGAATCGTAGGCGTCGAGCACTTCTGCGCATCTTCTTGCGAATTGAAATAACCTCCGCCTTTATATCCCCTCCCGCCAAGGATGTGCCGTCCCTGCTTCTGACTGCTGATGCTCGCTTTAACCTGCGGCAATTCGATGACATTACCGGAGGCGTCTGCAATGAACCGTGGACACGACGAGTTGTGAACGAGGACCGGCGTGGCCCCTGCCAGCACATAGGACGTGTGCCTGCGACAGGGGCCTTCGTCCGGGGTGGGGCAGCGCGGCCGCTACTCCACGATCGCCAGCTCGCGCCGGGTGGTGTTCAGCCGCCGGCCGCCGTCGTCGGTGACGGTGACGATGTCCTCGATGCGGACACCGAAGCGGCCGGGGAGATAGATACCCGGCTCGACGGAGAAGCACATGCCGGGCACCAGCGGCTGCTCCTCGCCCTCGATCATGTACGGCGGCTCATGGGTGGTGACACCGATGCCGTGGCCGGTGCGGTGGATGAACCGCTCACCGTAACCGGCGTCGGTGATGACCGCGCGTGCCGCCCGGTCGATCTCCTGGCAGGCGATGCCGGGCCGCACCGCACGGCAGCCCGCGTCCTGCGCCTCCCGCACGATGTCGTGCACCCGCTGCTCCTCGGCGTCCGGGGCGCCGACGTGAACGGTGCGGGAGGTGTCGGAGCCGTACCCCTGCTTGAGCCCGCCGAAGTCCAGGACGACCATGTCGCCGGTGCCGATGACCCGTTCGCCCGCCTCGTGGTGCGGGTTCGCGCCGTTGGGCCCCGAACCGACGACGGTGAAGTCCACCTGGGAGTGGCCGAACCGCCGCAGCAGCGCGGCCAGGTCGGCCGCGACGTCGGTCTCCCGGCGCCCGGAGAAGCGGACCTTGAGGATCTCCTCGTAGGTCGCGTCGGCCGCGGCACCCGCCGCTTCCAGCCTGGCCAGCTCGGGCGCGTCCTTCACCGCACGCAGCATCGGCAGGGCCTCGGTCAGCGACCGGTACGAACTGTCGGGCAGAGCGCGCTGGAGTCCCAGCAGGTGCATCGCCCAGCCGTTGTCGCTGACCGCGAACCGGCCGTCCGGCCTGAGGAGCGCGGCCGTGATGCTGTACGGATCCTTGCCGTCCGTCCAGTCCCGCAGGGTGAAAGCGGGTGCTCCGACGGCATGTTCGGCGTCCGCTGCCTCCAGCGTCGGCACAACGAGGACCGGGTCCTGGCCCGCGGCGATGACCAGCATGGTCATCCGCTCGGTGGCCGCGGTCGGCCGGTAGCCGGTGAGGTGGACGAGATCGGGGCCGGGTGCGACGAGCACCCCGGCGAGCCCGGCGTCCGCCGCGCTCCGTGCGGCACGGGCCATACGGGCGCGGTAGTCGTCGGCGGTGAACGGTACGGGTTCGGTGGACATGGCCTCATCCTGCCCGGCCGCGACCGGGTGCGCGAGGTCCCGGGACGCGGCGGTTCGGAACCCCGGTGCGGTCAGAGGTCCGGCACGATCAGATCGGCCCGGTGCCTGGTGCGCTCGACGGTCCGGGCGTTGACCTCGTCGCTACCGTGCACCCAGCGCTCCGCCTCGTCACGGCTCCTGCCGTACCGGATGTGCCGCTCGATCAGTCTGCCGACGCGGGCGGCGTTCCACGCTCCGTCCGGTCCGCCGTGCCGGCCGGGGCCGACGAACCACGCGTCGTCGAGCAGGGCCCTGGCACGCGGCCAGTGCAGCAGATAGTTGCCCTCGGTGATCACGAGCGGGGTCCCGGGAGGAACCGGCACGGATCCCGCGACGGGCTCCTCCAGCGCGCGGTCGAACGCCGGGGCGTACACGACGTCTTCGCCGGGCGTACGCAGCCGGGTGAGCAGCGCCACGTACCCGGCCTCGTCGAAGGTGTCGGGGGCTCCTTTGCGGTCGGCGCGGCCCAGGCGGCGCAGTTCGGCCCCGGCGAGGTGGAAGCCGTCCATCGGGACCACGACGGCGCTCGCGCCCAGCACCCCGGCGAGTCCGGCTGCGAGGGTGGACTTCCCGGCGCCCGGCGGGCCCGCGATACCGAGGATCCGTCGGTGCCCCGCCCCGGCGAGCAGCCGGGCACGGTCGATGAGGTGCTGCGGAATCATGGCGGTCATTGTCCCCGGCCCCCGCCGGGCGCCACCAGCCGCCGGACTCCCCGCGGGCCGCGGCCTCTCCCCCGTGGATCTCCGGAGTGCGCGCGTAGTACGTATAACCTTCCTGTCATGCCGCACATCGCACTGATCACCCTGGTCGTCGACGACTACGACGAGGCCATCACCTTCTACACCGGAGCGCTCGGCTTCGGGCTGACCGAGGACACGGACCGTGGCGACGGCAGCCGCTGGGTGGTGGTCACGCCGCCCGGCGGCCGGTCCGGCACCGGCCTGCTGCTGGCCCGCGCGAAGGACGACGCCCAGCGGGCGAGCGTCGGCCGCCAGACGGGCGGCCGGGTCGGATTCTTCCTGCACACCGAGGACTTCACCCGGGACCATGCCCGGATGCGGGCAGCGGGCGTCCGATTCCTGGAGGAACCGCGCCACGAGCCGTACGGTTCGGTCGCTGTCTTCGAGGACCTCTACGGGAACCGGTGGGACCTCCTGCAACCGGCGTGAGAGTCATGTCCGACATGGCTGTTACGTTTCCCGTATGACGGTTTACGGACGTGCCATCGCCCTCCTCGGGGACCAGCCGGCGCTGGCCGAAGTGGCCGCGTACCCCTTCGGTTTCGACCTGGCCGGAGCCGAGCGGGGCGGGACCGCGCGGCTGGCGTCGGGCGCCCCGCTGGTGCCGCTCGCCGGGGACGGGTCGGCGGGCGGGTACTTCGTGTGCGGTGACGGACCCGTGCTGTACGCGTCGGCGGACGGCAGGGCCGGGCTCGTAGCCGCGAGCGCGGACGAGGCGCTGGAGCTGGCGATCGGGCTGCCCCGCTGGCGCACTCTGCTCCACCTGACCCCGGCCGGCGCCGGGCCGGAGTCCGCGGCTTTGGCGGCCGCGTCGGAGGCAGAGATACGTAAACCCCCGCCGGACCCCGGCGCCTCCCGTCCCGGCATACCCGGTCCCGGCGCGCAGCGCGCCGCGCTGCGCGGCGCGCTCGGCCTCCCGGACCGCTCCCCGGCCGAGCTGTTCGCCCTGCTGCACACGGCTCTGCTCCGCACCGAGCCCGACCACCTGCTGCTCGGTTCGGCCGGGGGCCGGGCCCACGCGCTTCTCGATCCGCATCCGCGCACCCCGTTGCGCGAGACAGTACTGAGCCCCGGCCTGGCGGATCTGGCACGGCTGAGGGACGACACGGCCGGGTGGGCCGCGGTTGCCGGTGACGGGGTGCGCCGGGCCACGGTGCTGCGTGCGGCGCAGTTCGACCGGCAGAACCGCGACCTGCCGCTGCTGCGCCGGCTGCTGGCGGCAGAGACCGCCGGCCCGGGAACGGGCGAGGATCTGCGTCTCGCCACCGTGCTGGTCGCCCTGCACGGCAGCGCGGATGACGTTCCGCTGCTGCGAGCCGCCCGCGCGGCCCCGCAGGCCGCCCGGTGGGGGGCTGCGGAGATACCCGAGCGGCCCGCGGACATCGTGGAGTGGGCACGCGGGCTCGGTGGCCCGCACCTGGGCCAGGACCCTTCGCGGGAGCCGGAGTTGACCTGGATACGGCTTGCCAGGAGACAGGGCCGCACGGAGCACGCGCGGGTGGCGCTGCTGCGCATGCTGGACGCCTCAGGACCTCGGGCCGATCTGCTGCGGGTACTGAGCGTCGAACTGGAGGCACTCGGCGACCTCCGTCAGGCGGCACGTGCCCAGTCCGGGTACGCCGCTCTCGTCGACGAGCCGCGCGAGCGGGGCCTGGCACACCGCGGGCTCGCGGCGCTCCAGCGGCGTACCGGCGAGCTCCCCGCGGCCTGGCGGACGCTGCGGCCGGTGCCGGAGATGCTCGACTCGGACGACTCGGAGCGGCGGTGGCGGCGCCTCGGCCCGGGGCGGATGGTCGCCGCCGAACACTTCGAACTGGCTCTCGCGGCCGCGGGTGCCGGGCTCGCGTCCATCGCCCAGGAGTCACTGGCTGTCGCCCGGGAGCTGCACGCCGGAATGGGCAAGTCCGCCCAGCGGAGCCTCGGCATGCTGGCCCAGGAGACGAAGTGGGCCGTGGCACGGCTGAAGTAGCTCCGTATCGGCTTCCGCACCTGCCTGCGGCCGCACACACCGTGATCGCAGTGAGGGGGTGCCGGCCGCGATGGCGGCCGGCGCCCCCTGCCGGTGTCGCGACCGGCCCGAACCCGCCTCGTCAGCCGGCGGCCCCGACCAGCTGGACAAGTCCTGCCACGGTGTCCGCCATGGCCCGGCGCCCGGCCTTGAGGTACTTCCGCGAGTCGACCGCGTCCGGGTGGGCGGTCAGCACCTCGCGGATCGCCGTGGTCATGGCAATGTTCAGCGCCGTACCTATGTTGACCTTGGCGATACCGCCGGCGACGGCCGCCGACAGTTCGGCGTCCGGCACCCCGGAGGAGCCGTGCAGCACCAGCGGCACGGTGAGGGCGTCCCGCAGCCTGCCCAGCAGCTCGTGGTCGAGGACCGCGGTGCGCGAGGTCATCGCGTGCGAGCTGCCGATCGCGACGGCGAGCGCGTCCACTCCGGACTCGGCCACATAGGCGGCGGCCTCGTCCGGAACGGTCCGCGCACCGGGTGCGTGCGCGTCCAGCGGAGCGGCCCCGTCCTTGCCGCCGACCTCACCCAACTCGGCCTCGATCCACAGCCCGTGGGCGTGTGCCCAGGATGCCGCGTCACGGGTCGCGGCCAGGTTCTCCGCGTACGGAAGGTGCGCGGCGTCGTACATCACCGAGCTGAATCCGGCGTCGGCGGCCTGCCGCAGCAGGGCGTCGCTCTTCACATGGTCGAGGTGCAGCGCGACCGGTACGGCCGCCGCCCTCGCCGACTCGGCCGCGGCGCGGGCCAGCGGAAGCAGCTGGCCCTGCCGGTACTTCACCGCGTTCTCACTGATCTGGAGGATGACCGGGGAGCCGGTGGCCTCGGCCCCGGCGATCACCGCCTCCGCGTGCTCCAGGGTGATGATGTTGAACGCGGCCACCGCGCCACGCCGCGCCGCGGCGTCGGCGACCAGTACTCCGCTCTCGGCGATGGGCACCGGCTCAGGCCTCTTCGAGGATGACGGAGCGGGTGAGGTGGCGCGGCGAGTCCGGGTCGAGGCCGCGTGCGGCCGCGATGGCCACGGCGAGGCGCTGCGCCCGTACCAGCTCGGCGAGCGGGTCGAGGCCGCCCGCCACCCACATGCCGCCGGTGGCGCGGACCTGCTCCTCCAGCCCCTCGGGTGTCTCGCCGAACATCCAGGTGGCAGTGCCCTCGGTGGTGATGCTGATCGGGCCGTGGCGGTACTCCATGGCGGGGTACGCCTCGGTCCAGGAGAGCGAGGCCTCCCGCATCTTCAGGGCGGCCTCCTGCGCCAGGCCGTTGCTCCAGCCCCGGCCGAGGAAGGTGAACTGCGAGCAGTCGACCAGGCCTTCGGGCAGCGGCTCGGCGAGCGCGGTCCGGGCGTCGGCCACGACGGCGTCGGTGTGCAGGCCGAGGTGCGCACGGAACAGCGTCAGAGCAGTCGTGGCGAAACGAGTCTGCACGACGGACTGCTCGTCGGCGAAGTCGAGGACGACGATGTCGTCGGCGGCCTCCATGACCGGGGTCTTGGGGTCACCGGTGACGGCTGTCGTGCGGGCCTGCCCGCGTACCCTGGCGAGGAGTTCGAGCACCTCGGTCGTGGTGCCCGAGCGGCTGAGCGCGATCACCCGGTCGTAAGTGCGGCTGAAGGGGAACTCGGACGCGGCGAAGGCGTCGGTCTCACCCTGGCCGGCCCCCTCACGCAGTGCGGCCACGGCCTGCGCCATGAACCACGAGGTACCGCAGCCGACGATCGCGACGCGCTCCCCGGCGGCGGGCAGGGCCGCCGTCTGGCTGCCCGCCAGCTCCGCGACGCGCTCCCAGCACTCGGGCTGACTGGACAACTCGTTCTGGACATGGCTCATGCTGGTTTCCACCCCTCAAGGTAATGATTATTTCTGCAAGATACTGCCTTGTTTCAAGCACAATCAAGCAAGTAGACGATTCTGGGTTAAGGTCACAGCGTTCCACCGAAGAGGAGAGTGCGAGAGATGTCCCAGTCCCGCGACGCGCGTTGGAAGGCACTCCTGGAGCTGCTCGTCGAGCAGGGCCGTCTCGACGTCGAAGCGGCGGCTCTCGCACTCGACGTCTCGGCCGCCACCATCAGGCGCGATTTCGACCAACTCGCCCAGCAGCAGATGCTGGTGCGCACCCGTGGCGGCGCCGTCGTCCACGGCGTCAGCTATGAACTCCCGCTCCGCTACAAGACGGCCCGGCGCGCCTCCGAGAAGCAGCGTATCGCGCAGGCCGTCGCCGAACTGATCACAGCGGGCGAAGCAGTCGGGCTCACCGGCGGCACCACGACCACGGAAGTGGCCCGCGCACTCGCGGTCCGGCCCGATCTGGCATCCGGCACTCCGGCCCTCACCATCGTGACCAACGCGCTGAACATCGCCAACGAACTGGCGATCAGACCCCAGTTCAAGATCGTGGTGACCGGCGGGGTGGCCCGCCCCCAGTCGTACGAGCTGACAGGTCCCCTCGCCGACGGCGTCCTCGGCCAGATCACCATGGACACCGCCGTGCTCGGCGTGAACGGCTTCGACGCGGCTCACGGCGCCGCGGCCCACCACGAGGACGAGGCGGGCATCAACCGGCTGCTGTGCGAGCGCGCCGAGCGGGTGGTCGTCGCCGCGGACTCCACCAAGCTCGGCACGCGCGCCTTCGCCAGGATCTGCACCACCGACCAGGTGGACGTCCTGGTCACGGACTCCGGCATCAGCGAGGAGATGACAGATCTCTTCACCGATGCCGGTGTCGAGGTCATCGCCGTGTGAGGGCTGCCGCACCCTGCGCGTCGCGCTGCTGGCCCGACTCGAAGTAGGCGATCAGCTCCGGGTCCAGCGGCGGCACGTCGTAGGGCGTACCACCGTCACGCAGCGACCGCGTCGCCATCACTCCGGCGGCCACGCTCATGCGGGCGGCGACCGGCGAGGTGTCGGTCACCCCGCCGTCCCTGACGAAGCGGCAGAACTCGCCGATGATCCGGCCGTCCGCGCCGCCGTGCGAGCCCTTCGACTCCGGCACCCGGTAGACCGCGTCGGCGTCCGCCCGGTAGCCGGTAGGCCCGGTGTTCCAGACCCTGACCTCGTCGCCGGGCCGGTCGCCGAAGTTCTCCAGCCGCCCCTCGGTGCCGATGACCGTGTAGTTGCGGAAGTAGTCGGGGCTGAAGTGGCACTGCTGATAGGCGGCGATCACCCCGTTGTCCAGCCGCATGTTCATGACGGACACGTCCTCGACGTCCACCACGTGATTGAGGTCCTTACGGGTGGCCGGCGGCCAGTCGAACTCCCTCAGCCAGCCGTCGGGCCGGGGGGTGTCCGGCGCCCTGCGCGACAGGTCCCCGTACATCATCAGGTCGCCCATGGCGTTGACGCGCGAGGTGTAGCCGTCCGCCAGCCAGTGCACCACGTCGAGGTCGTGCGCGGCCTTCTGGAGCAGCAGGCCGGTCGTGCGGGTGCGGTCGGCGTGCCAGTCCTTGAAGTAGTAGTCGCCGCCGTACGAGACGAAGTGCCGCACCCACACGGTCTTCGGCTCCCCGATGTCACCGCGCGCGATGATGTCGCGCATCAGCCGCACCACACCCATGTGCCGCATGTTGTGGCCGACGTAGAGCCGGGTGCCGGTCTCGTACGCCGTCCGCAGGATGGTGTCGCACTGCTCGACGGTGATCCCGAGCGGCTTCTCCACGTACACCGGCTTGCCCGCACGCAGGATGTCGCAGGCGACTTCCTCGTGGGTGTCGTCGGGCGTGGCCACGATGAGGGCGTCCACCGTGTCGTCGTCGAGCAGCTTGCGGTAGTCGTCCACCGCGGCCGCACCGGCGAACCTGTCCGCCACCCCTGCACGCACGGCGGGGTCGGTGTCGGCGACGGCGGTCACGACCGAGCCGGCGCCCGGACGGTGGGCGGCATCGGCCAGGCTGGCCCGCAGGCCGAGGCCGACCACGGCGATACGGAGGTCCTGCATGGTGCTCCTTGAACGCGAGTGTGAGGTGGTTGTGGCGGTCCGTCCGGCCGTCCGGCGGTCAGTGCGACCGGTTTCCGTACTCGGCCCGGATCCTGTCGCCGCCGCGCCCGGTCCAGGAGATGCGAAATCTGGTGTTCTGGCCCGCAAGATGCACTGATCCTGCCCCGTCACCTACCGGAATGACAATAGCTGCTCGAAAAAACCTTGTTAAGCGCAGTTCCGAGCACGCTGCGCGCACTCTTCGAGCAGTCACGGACGTCAGAGATCAGCGGATGACGGCGACAGCGGTACGGATCAGCCCGTCCTGGACCGTCCAGGTCCCGTCGAATCCGGCGAGCGGCTCCCCGGCCAGCACGGGGCCGGGTACGAGCAGCCGGGCGGTGAACGTGCCGGCGTCCGGGTCCACGGTGATCACGGCATCCTCGAAACCGAGCCATCGCCCAGCCAGCGGGTACCACGCCTTGTACACGCTCTCCTTGGCACTGAAGAGCAGCCGGTCCCAGCAGATATCCGGGCGCCGGGCTGTCAGCAGGGGCAGGTTCCGGCGCTCCTCGGCCACGGTGACCAGCCGCAGCTCACCCTCGCCCGGCATCGGCAGGTGCGGCTCGGCGTCCAGGCCCAGCGACACCACGTCGCCCGCACGGGCCACGGCGGCGGCACGGTAGCCCGTGCAGTGCGTCATGGCGCCGACGATTCCCGCAGGCCACAGCGGCTCGCCCCGCTCACCGCGCAGGATGGCGGCGGGTGCGACACCCAGCTGGGCCAGCGCAGCTCGGGCGCAGGCGCGCGCGGTGGCGAACTCGGCCCTGCGGGTGGCCACCGCGCGGGCCACCAGCTCCTCCTCGCCGGGAAAGAACGGGGTCGGCTCCTCGGGATCGCCGTAGGACTCGACCAGCACCACAGGACCGGCCGGCGGCCTCCCCGTGGTGGATGCGGACGACCCGAACCGTCCGGTCCGCAGGCCGGGCCCGGGGACGCTCCCCGGCTGCTGTTGTGTGCGCATGATCAAATCCTCAGTCCGGTGGCGAGCAGGGCCAGTTGACGGTCGTAGAGTTCGGCGAGGTCCTCGCTGCCGCCGCCCTCCGTCCAGTACCGGACGACCGACGAGAAGACGGCGATGATCGCCGCGGCCGCGCAGTGCACGTCGAGGTCGTCCGGCTCACGGCCCGTGCGGTCGACGATCAGCGCGGCGACTGCGTCCTGGCTGCGGCGCTGTTCGTCGGCCGCACGGGCCCTGATGGCCGGAACGGTGACGGCGAGCCGGGTCCTGAACAGCAGCTCGTCCCTTTCGGCGCCCACGAGCCGGGCGGGCGAGTCGGTGAGGGCGTGCCGGATCGCATCCACGATCGGCTCGTCGGCGGGCCTGGACTTCAGCGCCTCGCCGAGCACCGGGGCGTACTCGTCGTCGAGGACCACGTCCTCCTTGGTGGGGAAGTACCGGAAGAAGGTACTGGGAGAGACCTCGGCGGCCTCGGCGATCTGGTCGACCGCCGTCGCCGCGTACCCCTGCTCGGCGAAGAGCCGGTACGCCGCACGCCGAATCGCCCGCCGGGTCTTCAGCTTCTTGCGTTCACGCAGCCCGAGAGCGGGCGGCTCGGACGCGGTGGGGGTCTCCCTGCAACTCATGGCGGTGATTCTCCGTGCTCCGGACCCCGTATGGCCAGCACGTGTCACGGCCGTCCACCGGGCCCCGGAACGGCGGCATCGCCGTGCGTCACAGATGCCCCGGCGAGGCGGGTACCGTGGTATGAACCGATCTCATGGGCCTCCTGACGGGCTGCGTGAACCCCAGGAGGCACACATGACGACCAACCACGGCCGCAAGGACGCCATCCGGACCCGGATGGCGAACACCGGCGAGTCGTACAACGTCGCGGCCGGCAACCTCAAGGCGATGAAGGACATGGGCGCCACCCGGGACGCCGTCCTCACACAGCGCTGGCGTCCCGCCGCCTCGCTCGACCTGCCGTGCCCCTGCGGCGGCACCTGCGAGCCGGGCGAGAAGTGCGACCGCTGTCACGCCCGGCACCGGCACACGGCCCGCATCCCCCGCAGCCTCACGGACGTCGAAGCCTGGTCGGACCGGTACGACTGCACCGGCTGCGCGGCCTCCTACACCCTGCCCATCACGCTTCCGGGACGCCCGTGGGGCATCGCGGAAACGGTGATCCAGGGCGGCTCCGCGGAGCCGGTCGTCCGGGCCCGGGTGTTTCCCGGCGTGGTACACCCCCAGCTGCGCCCGGAGACGCCCGCGGAGGACTGACGCCGGCCGGTGGTGTGCACCCACTGACGCCGGCAGACGGACGCCCGGAGGGGGTACGGGACAGACGCCCCGTACCCCCTCCACGGGCTCCGGCCCGGCCCCCGGGACCCGCACGGGGCGTGGGGCAGGCCCTTGCTGATCCCGGCCGGGCGCCCGGCCGGGATCAGCACCCGGCCCGGATCAGCGCCTGGCCCGGTGCTCGGCCCGGCTCGGGGCTCGGCTCAGTGCTCGGGGCTCGGGGCTCAGCTCAGTGCTCGGCTCAGCTCAGTGCAGCGCGAATTTCTGCGCGGCGGCACCGTTGCAGTCCCAGATCCGCAGCCGGGTGCCGTTGCCCGTAGCGCCGTCGGGCGAATCCAGGCAGCGGCCGGACTGCGGGTTGAGCAGCGATCCGTCGGACTGCTGCTTCCACTCCTGGCCGCCGACACCGTTGCAGTCCCACAGTTCGACCTGAGTGCCGTTGGCCGTTCCGTTCCCGTTGATGTCCAGGCAGCGCCCGATGGTGCTGAGCGACCCGTTGGCGTGGTGCGTCCAGTACTGGTCCTCGGCGTACGACTGGCAGTTCCAGAGCTGGACCGCCGTTCCGTTCACACCGGTGTCGTCCGCCGCCACGTCGACGCACTGGCCCCCGGGGCCGGTGATCGTTCCCTGCGGACCGTTGGGCACATTGGTCTCGCCCGAGTACCCGACCGAGACGATGTTGGCCTGGACCGCGTTCTCAGCCGCGTCGGTCGGATAGCCGGAGACCATCACACCCTCGAAGAACGAGCCCATGTTCCGGTTGCTGTTGTCGCCTCCGGTGCCCAGGATGATGCCGCCTTCCTGCTGCATCGGCCGGTAGCCGGCCCGCGTCGGCAACGCGCCGTCCCACTGTGTTCTGAGGCCGCCGGTCTGCGAATCGCCCCCCTTCAGGGCGTACATGGTCTGCCCGTTGTTCTTGAGCATGGCGGTGACATAGCTGCTGTTGTTACCGGTGTTGGCCGTGTTGGAGCCGTTGTCGCCCTGGAACATGCCGTTCTCCATGTCGGCCTCGACCCAGGGGCCCGAGCCGGTGCACGGTGCGAAGTAGCACGTGGTGGCGATGGACACGGCGTCCATGTGCCCGTTGCCGGTGTCGGCCGGGGTGCTCTCGGCGTTGCCGTAGTCGAAGCAGCAGTCGGAGCCGACGTGGGTGCCACTGGCCACCATGTAGGCGCCCTCGGCCTGGCCGTTCACGGCGACACCGGACGCCGCTCCGTCGGAGCGGTAGCCGACTCCGGGTGAGATCCAGATGCCGTACGCCTTGTGGCCGCCGGCCGTCACCGAGAGCTCGGCGGCATCCGCCCCACGGTCGGCTCCGCCGGCGGTGCCCGCAGGCCCGGGGTTGAGGTCGTTGTGCCGCGAGGTCTGGTCGTAGACCCTCGTGATGGCGCAGGTGCTGTCCCCGCAGAACGTGTCCTGCTGGGCGGCGTTGGCGTAACCGCCCTGGGACAGCAGCCCGATGTCGGCGGTGGCGCCGTCCGACGCGCGAGTGACCTGATACAGCGGCCCGTTGTACGAGGAGAAGAGGGCTCGCACCGTGCTGTGTGCGGCGACGCAGGGGGTGTTGGCGGCGCCGTAGATGTCGCACGGCAGCGATCCGGCGGCCTGCGCCGCGCCGGGCAGGGCGGTCAGCGCACCGAGGAAGAGCCCGACGGCCGCCACGGCGGACATCAGGGCCCGCCAGTAACGAGGACCTGGCCGGACCCTGATTCTCTGGACGACTCCCGCGGCGGCAGATCTCATTCTGCGCATGGCGTGCTCCTGAATTGGGGGGATGGAGCTCCAACTGGCCTGCACGGCAAGCGCGTTCACGCCACCGGGCGACTCGGTCGGAAGTTACGCCCGCTGGTCGATTGCGTCAATGTTTGTTGCTTTTATTTTTTTGAGCGGGTCGGGTTGTGGGAATTTGTTGCTTCTGGGCCGAGCCGTCGCGACCGGCCCGTCAGCTCCTCGTTACCGTTTGTGGCTGCCTCGCAACGGGGCCCCGGACCTCCGGAGTTGAACGAGGTTGGAGGGCCTCCTGCACCGACGGCGGCAGATGCCGCGCGTCCCCCACCAGATCGCTCACCCCCACCAACAACGCCGGGGTGAACATGCTGAAGCACCACTGCGTCGAGTTCGCCGAACAACACCCCGGCTTCCCTGCGACGAGCGAGATCAGACCCGACCGGCGCCAGGGTGGCGCCGGTCGGCATCGGCATACCCGGCATCGCGCCGCGGCCAGCGGCGAGGCGGGAATGGGGGGCGTATCTCACTGCCAGGATTCGGGGCGACCTCGGCATGTCTGCCCGCAGAGGGAAGCCGAAATGTGGTTGCGACGCGCCGCGGACGCTGCCGACATTCCTGTACCTCTTGACGGACCAGGACCGTCCGATCTCACCTCAGTCCCGGCGAACCTGGCCGCCTCGGGGTCAGTCGGAAAAGGATTGCAGGAGTACTGCGAAGACGGTGCCGTCAGTACCCGCGACCAGGCTGTCGACGGTGCATCCGGTGAAGGAGTCCGACGACAGGTCGTCATGGTTCGACCACCACTGGGCGTCCGGGCCGAGGATCTGGACGACGCGCGAGGTGTGGCGGAGGGCGCGTGAGCTGTCCATCAGCGTGACATTCCACAGAGGGCACTCGGATGCGAATCTCGCCATCGTCGCGGCGGCCTCGTGCCGGGCGAGCGCCACCAGGCCCGCCTCGATCTCGACATGGGAGGCGGGCATCTGCACGTAGCTGTCCTGCCGCGCCCACTCCTCGTGGGCCTGGTACACGAGGGTGTATATCTCCGATACGAGGCTCGACCCCCGAGCCGCAAGGCCGCCGTCCTCAGGGCGCAGGCGCCCGTGCGCCACGTAGGCGCCGCTCTCGCGTGCCAACCGGCCCATCAGTGAGCCCAGTTCGGCCTGCGCTTCCTCAGCCGTCGTCAAGCTGCCGCCCCGCCCCAGATCCGTCTGCTCGCTCTTCGCCCCAGCTGCGCGCAGGTGATGCCATCGCGTGACGAAGACCCAAGGAGGATACCGGTCCGCCGCTCGGGCCGGTGGCGGACGACCAGAGCGAGGGTGGCAGCGGGTCCCCGCCGGCGGCAGCACAAACCGTCACGCCGCTTCCGCGCCGGCCACGCTGGACACGACCGCCGACGAACTCGTCGTCCATACATCCACATAACCACCCACTCCTCACACACCGAGTAGGACGGGGTCTATCCGGACGATCACGGGGTGCCTCGGAACGGCCCCGGCGGGGATGAGGCTTGGCGTCAATGGATGCCTTGAACGCCTCGGTCAAAACAGCGAGGAAGGCGCGCGGCGAAGGCACATCCGTGCACGACGTCAAGCACACCCCCGCAAAGAAGGCCGCCACCCGCAAGCCGAAAAGCGCCTGACCCGGCGGCCGGGGAGAGGAAGGGGACATGGACGACGCCAAGAAGGTCGCACGAGGAGGGAGCCGGCTGACGGTGCCGGCAGCCTGACCGTGGGGGCTGCGGGTTCACCGGCGGAATGCGGTCACCAGCACAGAGCCCTGGTGCCCTGGTGACGCGGGCCTGGTGGGCATGGAGCCGGCCCGAGCAGACGGCCGCCGCGTGGGACGCCTGCCGGGGTTGTCACAGCTCAGGCAGCCTGCTGCGGCGGGCACGGCGGTGGGTGCGTAGGCTCCCGGGACGTCGAACGGAACTTGATAGCACGGGGGGTTTGTGTTGAGGAGGCGACGGCTCTGGCTGGTGGCGGCTTCGGTGGCTGTGGCGTTGGCGGCTGCCGGTAGCGCGCTCTGGTTCCGGGAGCACTCCCCTGAGCACCAGTTGGCCGAGATCTGCAACGGGGTGCTGCCAGTCGACGAGATGGTCGAGCTGACGGACCCGGACGCGGAGTACGCCAATGGATCGGGGTACAAGCTGGAGAGTTGGCATCCCGGTGGCCCATCGCTGGGCGGTGAGCCAGAAGGGCTTCCGGTCTCCTGCAGGGCCACTCCTTCCGGCGTGGTGGTGACGATCGAGACGGTCGACCACGCTTACGACGCCTACTTCATGCACTCCTTCCAGCGACGCGAGGACGTCCTCCCGCTCCCTCTCGGACACGGGTGGACGGGGCTGCTGGAACAGGACGGCACTGGGCTTGGGTCCGCCATCACCGCCTCCGTGCTGCTGGACTGCCCGGACTGGAGCCGCGGCCAGGGCAGCGGGATTCTGGTGACCGCTTCAGCTGACGGCGACCGCACCCCGATAGCCCGGGTTGCCACCGTCGCGGCCGAACGGACGGCGTCACGGAGCGGCTGCGGGGCCGACCCGGGAGAGAAGATCACCCGGATCGCGGGACGCGGCGCCGGCCAGGAGACGTCCGCCGGCGAGGCGAAGGGAACCTGCGCCGGGCTGCGCTCGCAGTCGCGGATGCGTGAGACCGCGGCAGGCGTTGCACCCGCCGAGGCCTGTGTACTCGGCCGCGAACTGGTGCTGCGCGCCTATTACGGACCCTTCGTGCCAGGCTCCTTTGAGGGCTCGCGCAGCCAAGGGCCATACGGCGAGTTCGAGAAGCCGTCGGGCGAGGATGGTTTCGGGATGTGGGGCTCGGCCCACTGTCCGGGAGGAACCAAGACAGCCGTGTACAACATCTCGACCGTCGAGAAGAGCAAGCGCGACTTCACCGAACAGCCGCTCACCTCACAGGAACGCGAGGACCTGCGCACCTTCGCGACCCGCTCCGCCGCCCGGCATGGCTGCACGGCGCCCGTACTGCCGAACCCGTCGGCCGACGGCCCCGGCCGATGAGCCGGGGCCGGCACTGCCATTCGGCCGGGACGTGCCGGTCCGGGTGGTCGGCCGGACCCCGGCTACCGGCAACCCTGACGCGATCCGCTTCGGCTGGTGCGGGCTGATCGGGTCGGCTGACCATCTCGACCGCGTCGCCTGCCGACATTGACGGAGAGCAGTTTCACGACGCGGCGGTACGTGCCCATCAACGCTGTCGCGACTCATCTCCCCCGCGCGGCACCTCGTCACGCTGACGTGCTACCACCCCACCCCTTGGAATCGATCATCTAGTGTGACAGCCATGTCTGACGGGATCGCGTGGATCGGTGAACACAGCGCCATAGATAAGTCTTCAGCCCTGCCCGGAATGCTCGGCAGGATATCGATGACCTGCGCCCGCGGCGTCGACGCGGACGAGTTCCTCATAGCGTTGGGCGCCGACTTCGATGAGCTCGCTGCCCGCACCCCGTACAAGGATCTTGCCGTTCCTGTGGCGCGGCCGGGCAGGTCCTCCCCTCTCATCAATCGTGTCATGTACGGGACGCACGGTGATTGGGTGTACGTGCTGGAGGACTGGGGTGTGGCGACGTGGTCAGCCGGCTACCGAGGAGTGGAGTCGATGCGGCCCTGCCCGGACGAGGAGATCGTCTGTCTGACGATGAACCGGTGGAATCCGCCGTCGACGATCATTCATGCGCCGGGCGACGGGCGTGCCTGGCGGGCCGACTTCGGGGAGGACACCGGCCGGTGCTCCGACTTGGATGCGGCGCTGCATGCAGCGGGAGCAGTGTTTCCGTCCATACCGGACGAAGAGGAAGCCGTAGTGATGGCGTACTACGAGGAGCATGGGGAGCGCCTGCCCGAGGCCGTGTTCTCCGGCGTCGGCGCCTACTGCGGGCTGACCATCGACCCAGAAGCTGTCCAGGCCGGCGAACTCCCGTCGCTTCTGGTCCCCATGGTCTGACGACCGCGCAAGCGCCGCCCCACTCCAGGTCGCGAAATGAGCCGGGGCTTGTGGAGCGGGCTGCTACTGAGCTGTCAGCTTGCAGATGGCGGGCGTGGCGCCGTCGTACAGGCAGGTGCTACCCCGAGCCATGCGGGTGTCCAGCCCGTACACATCTTTGCCCATGGGAGCCGCAGCGCGCTCATGAACGCTGAGCTCTGACTGACGCCGGTCACGGCGTTCGTCAGCTGAACCTTCTGCGAGATGACTCGCTGGAACACCGCTTAGCCTCGCGCTTTCGTCAGCGCCCCCGTCCACGCCGTGACCGAATAGGCGAATAGCACCCCTGAGTTGCAACGATGTGATTCATCCGGGGTTCTGCCAGCAGCACGGGGAGAGGCACTCTTCAGGTGGGTGAGCGTATCGGGTGGTACCCGAGTGTCCGTGCCGAGGTCGGATGCAGCGGGGCAGGTTCACCGGTCGGGGCGGGGGTCGTTCTTTTCGGCGGTCCTGAGGTGGGTGTTGAACCAGTCGATCGCGACCGTGGAAGAGAGTTCGAACTGCTGGATGCAGGACAAGACGTGGTCGCCGTCCGTGAGGACGAGCTTCTTCGGTTCGCGGGCGCGGTTGAAGCCGTCGAGGGGGATGTCGGCGGGGGGCAACGTCGTCGCCCTTGGCAACGAGCATCAGCAGGGGGTGGGGGCGATGCGGGAGATCCACTGACCGGGTTCGCAGGCGCGGGCGCGGCGGTTGGACTGAAGGGTGACCTTGTTCGTCCATGTGTCGTCCGGTGCCCGGTGCAGGTAGAAGTCGGCTGCCCCCTCGTGTGAGTAGGCCGCTGGGGAGCCAGGGCTCGTGTCGGTGTCGACGAAGGGTACGTAGACGGGCGGCTTGCCGGCCAGCTGGTCGCGTTCGTCCTGGTGGAAGCGCTCTTCCAGGGCGCGTACCTCGTGCGGCGGGACGCGGCGCAGTCCGGTCTCGTAGCCGCTGACGGTGGGGGCCTGGGCGTAAACGGCTTTGATGCGGCGGTCGGTGGCGCCGAGGACCAGGGTGTGCCCCCCGGCGTAGCTGAATCCCCAGATGCCGATGCGCTGTTCGTCGATTTCCCCGCGTGTGCCGAGGCAGGTGATCGCCCATCGCCAGTCCGCGATCTGCTGGTAGGGGTCGATGTCCTGGCGAGGTGTGCCGCCGCTGTCGCCGAAGTTGCGATGATCGTGGAGGAGAACCTCGTAGCCGGCCTCGCTGAAGCGGCGGGCTGTGTGCTCGATGCTGTGATGGCGGGCGCCGCCGAAACCGTGGGCCATGGTGATGGCGGGCAACGGCTTCTCGGCGTTTTCGGGAAGGAACAGCCAGGCGGCCAGTTCGATGCCGTCGGGCAGGGGAATGCGTACTCGGCATTGAGGGCATTCCCGTGCGCCGCGAGAATTTTCGGTCCTGAGACCGATAAGAATCCGTCGATGTCTCTCCGCAGCGTGCCAGGAGCGTTCTTCAGCGGCCTGGGTGGTTCCCTGCCCATACCGTGGGGGTTCGGCCTGACCACGGACTTGCCTGTTCGAGTTGTCCGGCGAGGCGGAAGAGCCGGCTTTCAAGGCCGTATCCGGCGGCGAACTGCATGCCGACCGGGAGCCCCGTCCCGGCGTCGGCCGTCACAGGTACGGACATGGCGGGCGTGCCCGCCACATTGAACGGCATGGTGAACGGCGACAGGTCATTGATGCGCTCGATCCAGCCGAGACCGTCCAGTGTCTCCGCACCTTCGGTATGGGTGCCCAGAAGCAGGGGAGGCTCCGGCAGGGTCGGCGTGAGGAGGATGTCGTACGCGTCGAAGTACCGCGCCAGGCTTCGGGCCACCCGGTTCCGCATCGCGAGAGCGGTGAGGAACTGCGCGCCGCCGACCCGCTGCCCGTAGTGGTAGCCGGCGAGGGTCGCCGGCTCAAGGGTCGAGGAGTCGACGGGACGGCCGAAGGCGGCGGCCAGCCCGTCGACCAGGGTGGTGAGGTTCACCGTCATGAGCCGGGCGTTGGCCAGGACGAATTCCTCCCGGTCGGCGCCGAGGTCGACCTCTACCTCGTTCACCTGGTGGCCGAGGGATTCAAGCAACCGCACGGTGCGGGAGAGGGCGTCGGTCACCGGTGCGGTAGTACGGCGTCCGCCCCAGGCCTGGGTGAGGACACCGATTCGCAACGAGCCCGGATGGCGGGTGACTTCCTCCGCGTACGGCCGTGACGGCTGCTGGGCGAAGTAGGGGTCGCCCGATTCCGGGCCACGTATCTGGTCGAGCAGTACCGCACTGTCGCGTACGGTGCGGCTGACGCTGCCGTGCACGGCCAAGCCGTTGAAGACCTCGTCGACGTCGGGCCCCATGGACACCCGGCCACGGGTGGGCTTGATCCCGAAGAGGCCGTTGTAGGCGGCGGGGATACGGAGCGATCCGGCGGCGTCGGTGCCATGGGCGACCGGAACCACCCCAGCGGCGACAGCGGCGGCCGCGCCTCCACTGGATCCGCCCGCGCTGCGCTCCAGGTCCCACGGGTTGCGGGTCGCGCCGTACAACGCTGATTCCGTCGAGATGCCATAGGCCATCTCCGGTGTCGCGGTGCGCCCGAACGTCACGAGGCCCGCGCGCCGGAAGCGCTGCATCAGCGAGGAGTCGGCGCCGGCGACGTTACCGGCCGCCAGGCGGCTTCCCAGCTCCATCCGCTTCCCGGCCATGGCGACCGCGATGTCTTTGATCAGAAAAGGGACGCCGGCCAGTGGTGTGCTGCCGGGGACAGGTTCGTCGTCGGTCAGCCAGGTCTCCACGACGGCGTTGACCTGCGGATCAACTGCCTGCACAGCCTCGCGCGCGGCTGCCTCCAGCTCGGCGGGGAGTACCTCGCCCCTGGCCACCAGCTCCGCCAGTCCGACTGCGTCAAAGCTCACGTACTCAGAAACTCTCACTGCCACTCCCTGACAAGAACGATACCTTTAAGTATCGAACGATACCCCACGGTATCGAAGGGGCCGGACTGGTACCGTGAGAGAGGTGGTGAACCGCACGATCGACCGGAGTGACGGAGCAGTCATGGCATCGACCCTCAGAAGGCCAAGCAGAGTGGCGAAGCTGCCGCCTCGTGAGCGCATTCTCGACGCGGCCGAAGAGCTCTTCCAGAGGGAAGGGATCCGGCAGGTGGGGGTCCAGGCGATCGCCGACAAGGCCGAGACCACCAAAATGGCGATCTACCGACACTTCGAGACAAAGGACGCGCTGGTCGCGGAGTGGCTGCGGATCGTCGCCGCGGACTATCAGGCGGCCTTCGACCGCGTGGAAACCGAATACCCCGACCGGCCCTACGAGCAGATTCTGGGCCTGGCCCGCTTCATCGCCGAGGGGCTGCCGGCGATCTCATACAGGGGCTGCCCGTTCATCAACTCCCTCGCCGAGCTGCCCGACCGCCTTCATCCGGCACGGCAAGTGATCGAGGAGCACAAGGCCTTCCAGACCCGCAGGCTGATCGACATGTGCACCAAAGCCCAGATGCCCGACCCCGGACAGGCCGCGGCCGAGATCACCTTCGTACTCGAAGGGGCTCAGGTCAGCACACAGAACGGAAGCATCGATCAGACGGGAGACCGACTGATGAAGATCGTCGAGGGAATTGTGGACCGGCACCGCTCCCACCTCGGCGCATACGGGGCGGCTGACTGACCACCCGCGCTGACCGCCCGGCCACCGCTCGCTGTCCAGGGTCCTGCCGGTTGCACGGAAGGAAGCACTTTCCGGGTGAAGAAGCGTCTCGGGTCGTACCGGCGCGCCCGGATCGAGGGCGGCGGCCGGGTGGTGGTCTCGCAGGCCGGAGGAGCTGCTGGTCGAGACCCTCGCGAGACCGGCTCGGACACCGCGACATCAACGGCGCTGTCGCCGTGGCGGAAGGCTCGGGCGGTGCACGATCCGGGCGAAGTCCTGCTGGATGTCGCGCTTGCCACGGCTCCGGGCGGGCCCCGTTCGGCTTCCACCGCGCATCTCCCTGTCTGAAATCCGCCGCGGTGGCCGCGACACCGGCACCCTCCCTCCGCACCTCCTGACACAACAGCTTGGTGAAACGAGAAGATGCCCGCACAGAACTCCCTGTGCGGGCATCGGTCGCCCATGGTCCGCCGCTGACGGTCAGACTTCGCTCGGCGTCAGCCGCAGCGAGATGGAGTTGATGCAGTACCGCTGATCGGTCGGTGTCGCGTAACCCTCGCCCTCGAAGACGTGCCCGAGGTGCGAGCCGCACTTCGCGCACCGCACCTCGACCCGGCGCATCCCGAGCGAGCGGTCCTCGATCAGTTCGACCGCGTCCGTGTCCTTCGGGTCGTAGAAGGACGGCCAGCCGCAGTGCGATTCGAACTTGGTGTCCGACCGGAAGAGCTCGGCGTCGCAGGCCCGGCACGAGTAGACGCCGGTCGTCTTCGTATCCGTGTACTCACCGACGAAGGCGGGCTCGGTGCCGGCCTTGCGCAGCACCGCGTACTCCGCGTCGGACAGCTCGGCCCGCCACTGCTCGTCAGGCTTCTCGATGTCGTACGGCATGGCGCTCCCTCAGCTCGACAGGTGTTCCAGGATCTGCGGGCCGATGTCGGTGACGTCGCCCGCACCCATGGTCAGAACGAGATCACCGGGCTTCGCCATTCCCGCGATGGTCCCGGGAACCTGCGCCTTGTCATGGACAGCAGTCACATCGGCGCCGGCGGCGCGGGCGGCGTCGATGATCAGCTCGCTGGTGATGCCGGGGATCGGGTCCTCGCGGGCCGGGTAGATGTCCAGGACGACCGAGGCATCCGCCAGCCGCAGCGCCTGCCCCATCTCGGTGCCGAGCTCCTGGGTACGGGAGAACAGGTGGGGCTGGAACACCACCAGGATCCGCGCGTCGCCGACGGCGCCGCGCATGGCTTCCAGGTCGGCGGTCATCTCGGTCGGGTGATGGGCGTACGAGTCCACGACCTGCACCCCCGCGGCCTCGCCCTTGAGCTGGAGGCGGCGCTTGACCCCGGTGTACTTGCCCAGCGCGGACGCCAGATTGTGCGCCGGAATACCCAGGGCGACACCGGCGGCCAGAGCCGCGACGGCGTTGTGGGCGTAGTGGCGGCCGGGGACGGAGACCGTGAAGGTCAGGAACTTCCCGTTGAGCAGGACCGTGACCTCACTGGTCAGGCCGCGCGGGGTGACCTTGTGGACGCGTACGTCGGCCGCGTCGGACTCGCCGTAGGTGACGACCTTCAGCGTGGAGAGGTCGCGGATCCGGGCGGTCAGCTCGACCGCGCCGGGCTGGTCGGCGTTGATCACCAGAGTGCCGCCGGGGACGATCTTGCCCACGAACGTCTCGAAGGAGTCGTAGATCTCGTCCATCGACGCGTAGTTCGCGTGGTGGTCCAGTTCGACGTTGAGGACGACGGCGACCTGGGGGTCGTACTTCTGGAAGCTCCGGTCGCTCTCGTCGGCCTCCGCCACGAAGATGTCGCCCGCGCCGTGCCGGGCGTTGGTGCCGGGACCCGCGAGGTCGCCGCCGATCGCGTACGCCGGGTCGAGGGCGAGCTCGGTCAGGGCCACGGCGAGCATCGAGGTGGTCGTCGTCTTGCCGTGCGTACCGGCGACCGCGATGGAGCGCAGCCCCCGCATCAGTGAGGCGAGCGCGTCCGACCGGTGCACCACGGGGATGGACAGCTCGGCGGCGCGGGCCAGCTCCGGGTTGTCCTCGCGGATGGCGCTGGAGACGACGACACAGGTCGCGTCGTCCGCCAGATGTCCGGCCGCGTGACCCACGTGCACCGTCACGCCAAGTCCGCGCAACGCCTCGGCCACCGGGGAGTCCCGGGCGTCGCTGCCCGCGACCCGGGATCCGCGCTCGGCGAGGATCTTCGCGATCCCCGACATCCCGGCGCCGCCGATGCCGATGAAGTGCGGTCGGTCCATGGCGGTCGGGCTACCGGGTGCCATACGGGTGTCTCCCCAAGCTGTACGTCTGCGTAACGGAAGGCCTCAGCTTATTCGCTGTGCGCGAAGAGCTTGAGCACCGGTACGCCGACCTTGTGGCGGGCCCGCGACGCCCAGTCCCGGTGGAAGAACTCCTCCACGTAGTGCGGGGCGGTGAGGACGATCACCTCATCGGCGGACTGCTCCCCCACCACGGACTGGAGCACATCGAGCGGATGTTCCTCCACCACCCGGCCGATCGCCTTGCAGCCGGTGGCCCGCAGCGCCTCCAGCGACTGCAGCAGCGCCGACTCGGCGGGGATCCGCGCCTCCTGGCCCTCGGGCACCTCGTTCTCCCGGCCCACCTCGTCGAGCTCACCCAGGGCCACATCGTCGATCGCCCGGAGCAGGAAGTCCGCCTGATCGCCGCGGGGCTGCATGAGCACGACGAAGGAGACGGACTCGTCCCCGTGCAGCGTGGTGACGAATTCCACGTCCTCCGACGTCAGAGGTTTCTCGATCATCAATACGCTCGTGAACACCGAAGGGCCCTTCTGCTGAAACCATCCTTCCCCGTGCCCGCACGGGGTCTGCGCTGTAAGTCTGCCCAAAGAACGGAAAGCGGAACGGTAGATTCCGCAGATTGTCAGATACGAACGTACCGGGCAAAAAGGAACCCGGCCTCCTCCAGCAGGGCGGCCAGGGTGAACCGGTCGGGCACCGCGAGACCAGGACCGCCCACGATGCGCTGGGCGTCACCCGATGTGAGCACGGGCGAGAGGGTCAGGCACAGCTCGTCCAGCACCCCGGCCGCCACGAACTGACCGAGCATCCGCGGTCCGCCCTCGGTCAGCAGCCGCCGGAACCCGAGCGCGGCCAGCTCCCGCACGGCCCTGGCCGGGTCGACGGCTCCCGCGTCGCCCGCGATCACGACCCGCGCGCCCGCCCGCCGTGCCTCGTCCATCCGGTCCGCCGCGGCTCCGGCGCCGGTGATCACCAGAGTGGGCACGAGGGGGGCGGTGAACAGCGGGAGCGAGAAGTCCAGCTCCAGACTCCGGCTGACCACCGCGATGGCCGGTGCGGGGCCCTGACCGGCCGCCTCGCGCCGCTCGGCGAAGGCGTCCCGCGCGCGGGCCGGGCGGTACCCCTCCAGGCGTGCCGTTTCCGCACCGACCACCACCACATCGGCGAGCCCGCGCAGCGTGCCGAAGATCCGCATGTCCGTGGCGGTCGAGATCGGCTGAGAGCGCCCCTCGTGCTGGGCGGCTCCGTCGAGCGAGGAGACCATGTTGGCGCGCAGCCACGCACGGTCCGTTCCGGCCCCCGCCGGATACGCGTAGGCCTCGGCCAGCTCGTCCAGGCTCCACTCGTGACCGGCGCCGTCCGGACACTCCGTTCCGGGAGAAGTGGCTGGCCGGTCGGTCTCAGGGAGCAGGCGTCGCATGTCAGGCAGTGTGGCACGGCCCTTACCCTGGTGACGTGTCGTCGCCCATAGCCGAAGTGGCCCCCCAGTCCCTGTGCGCCCGCGAGCCGCGCGTCCCCGCCGACCGTCTGGTCGCCGAGATGGTGCCACCGCCGCGCTTCGACTCGGTGCGCTTCGATACGTACGTACCGGACCCGAACCAGCCGAGCCAGAGCGAGGCGGTGACTGTGCTCAGCGCCTTCGCCGCCGGGCTGGGCGGGGCGACGGCCGTGGGCTCGGGCCGCAGGCGCTGGTTCGGCGGCCGCAGGTCCGCCGCGCCCGCAGGGCCGCGCGGTGTCTATCTCGACGGCGGTTACGGCGTCGGCAAGACGCACCTGCTCGCCTCCCTCTGGCACGCGACGCCCGCCCCCGCGGAGCTCAAGGCCTTCGGCACCTTCGTCGAACTGACCAACCTGGTCGGCGCGTTGGGGTTCCAGCAGACCGTCCGGACGCTCAGCGAACACCGGCTGCTCTGCATCGACGAGTTCGAACTGGACGATCCGGGCGACACCGTCCTGGTGTCCTCGCTGCTCAGCAGGCTGGTCGAAGCCGGGGTCGCGCTCGCCGCCACCTCCAACACGCTTCCCGGCAAGCTCGGCGAGGGCCGGTTCGCGGCAGCCGACTTCCTGCGGGAGATCCAGGGGCTCTCGGCCCATTTCCGGCCGCTGCGGATCGATGGCGAAGACTACCGCCACCGGGGCCTGCCCGAGGCTCCGTCGCCGTACGGGGACGAGCAGGTCACCAAGGCGGCGTACGCGACCGCGGGGGCCTCACTCGACCCCTTCCCCGCTCTTCTGGACCATGTCGCCCGGATCCACCCGAGCCGCTACGGCGCCCTGACCGAGGGCATCACCGCCGTCTGCCTCACCGATGTGCGGCCGGTGGACGACCAGTCGACGGCGCTGCGTCTGGTCGTACTCGCCGACCGGCTCTACGACCGGGAGATCCCGGTCCTCGCCTCCGGGCTCCCCTTCGACCGGCTCTTCAGTGACGAGATGCTGAACGGCGGATACCGGAAGAAGTACTTCCGGGCGATCTCCCGGCTGACGGCGCTGGCACGCGACGCGAAGCCGCTGGTGCGCCAGTAGGTTGGGACGACGTCACCAGAAGGGAAACACCATGGCCACCAAGCGTGTCGCTCATACGGTCTGGGAAGGCGAGCTCATCAAGGGCTCGGGCACAGTCACCTTCGATACTTCGGGCATCGGCGACTACCCGGTCACCTGGGCCTCCCGCGCCGAGACGGCGAACGGCAGGACCAGCCCGGAGGAGCTCATCGCGGCAGCCCACTCCAGCTGCTTCTCGATGGCCCTGTCGAACGGCCTGACCGGTGCGGGCAACCCGCCCGCCAGGCTGACCACACAGGCGGAGGTCAGCTTCCAGCCGGGTGAGGGCATCACGGGTATCCACCTCACCGTGGAGGGCCAGGTACCCGGCCTCGACGCGGAAGCCTTCACCGCCGCCGCCGAGGACGCCAAGGCCAACTGCCCGGTCAGCCAGGCCCTCACGGGTACGACGATCACGCTCACCGCCAAGCTGAGCTGACCCCGGCGTCAGGCCGGCCGGACGCCACCCGGTCGGCCCGCTCTCAGCCGGAGCAGGCGGTCCGGCCGGCCTCCTGCCACTCGCAGACCGGGCAGAGCGTCGCGCCGCGTGTCGACTCCGGGTATTCGGTCGGCTCGCGGCACAGCACGCACTCGGCGTACGGAGGGCCGCCCGGCACGGCGTCAGCGGGTGCGGGCGGTGCGGGAGCCGCCGGGGTGCCGCAGTAGGACTCGTCCATGCGTACGAGCCTACTCAGCCCGCTCGGCCGCGGTCAGCCCCGCCGGGCGGCCTGCACGCTCACCGCGGCGCCCGCGCCCGCCGCGGCCAGCACCGCGACGAACAGGGCGAGCACGGGAGTGTGCACAGTTCCGCTGTGCGACCCGTCGACCAGCCCGTACACCGCCGACCGGGCGGGCGAGCCACGGGTGACGAGCAGCAGCAGAGCAGCAAGCGAGGTGGCCGCGACCGACCAGCCCCTGCCGTGCAGCACCGGGCGGGTGAGGACCGCGCCCGCAGCGGCGCCGGTAAGCGCGCAGACGAACAAGGCGAGCAGCCCGGCCAGCCCGGCCCGGAGTACCGGGACGGCCACCTGGTGGCTGGTGTCGGTCGGCGAGCTGACCAGGGTGATCACCAGGGTGCCCGCGCAGCCGAGCAGGGCAGCGCTCCCCACCGCGACGCCCAGTGAGGCGAGATGGGCCCGGCGCGGGCTCGTCGCGGCTGCCGCGCAGTCGCGGGCGGCCGCCGGTTCCTGGTTGACGCAGATCCGCACCAGCCAGGCCGCGACCGGCAGCAGCGCGGCAGCGGCGTACCCGAGCGAGTCGAGTACCGGATCGCCGCCCTGCGCCCCGACCGCGAGAAAGATCCCGTACAGCAGGACGGGTGGCAGCCAGCGCTGGGAGCGGAGCAGCAGGGCCGCCTGGTAGCGGAGGAGTGCGGTCATCGTTCCCCGTCGGTGAGCGGCTCCGCGCAGGAGCCCGCGGCGGTCACCGCCCGGATGCGCCAGGGCGTCCGCGCCGTGAGCAGGGCGCGGAGCAGGGCGTCGGAGTGCGCTTCGGCGACGGTGAACACCGTCGCGTCCGCCCTGATTTCGCGTACCGGATCGCCCGGCAGACCGGTGGGTGCGGCCGCTCCCGGCGGCCCTGCGGCCTCGATCCGGACCGTCGGCCCCACCGCGGCCGGCTCCCGCGGCGGGGCCTGGACCTGTACGAGTGCGGTGCCCTCGACTCGCAGCCGCAGGTCGACCGCGTCCGCAAGGCGGTGCGCATCGTGATCGACGAAAACCGCCGTGGCGCCGGCCCCGACCCGCTCGGCGACCGCGCGGTCGAGCTCCGCGCGGGCCGCCGCGTCGAGGCCGGTCCACGCCTCGTCGAGGATCAGCAACTCCGGCCCGGCCAGCAGCGCCTGGGCGACCGCGACCTTCTGACTGGTGCCCTTGGAGAGTTCGCCGAGCGGTGTACGGGCGTGTCCCGCGGCCCCGAACCGGGTCAGCCACTCCTCGGCGCGCGCCGCCGCCTCCGCACGTCGCAGCCCGTGGATCCGGCCGAGGTGGACGAGGTAGCCGCAGGCGGTGAACGGCAGAGCGACGGGGAAACGTTCCGGGACGTACGCGGTGCGGGGGCGGCCGGTGATACGGCCCGACGTCGGGGTGTCGATCCCGGCGAGCAGCCGGAGCAGGGTGGATTTGCCGCTCCCGTTGCGGCCCTCGATCCGGACGAGGCACCGCGCGGGCAGGTCGAGATCCACCCCGCGCAGCACCCAGGGGCCGCCGAGGCCGTACCGTCGCCCCACCTGATCGAGCCTCAGTGCTGCTGCGGTTTCTCGGGCTTGGCCTCGCTGGGCCGTACGATCACGAACCCCTCGCCCTGGAGCATCAGCTGGACGGCCTCGCCGGAGCCGCCGCGGAGCATGGAGCCGAGGGACTGCGAGCGGTGCAGCGAGGTCTGCAGGTGCGCGGACCAGCCGACGACCGCGTCGGTGTCGACGTAGACCGGCTGCTGCGGGGTGACCGGGATGACGATGGGGTTCCCCTCGCAGATCAGCCCGAGCTTGCCGTGCCCGGTGAAGAGGCTGTTGAAGAGGCCGCCGCCCGTGATGCCCGAGCCCTTCACGGTCTTGATCTCGTACGAGAGGGTGGAGTCGAAGCACAGGACGTTACGGCCGTTGATGGTGAGCGCGTCACCCTGTTCGATGTCGACGATGAAGCAGTTCGCCGCTTCGTGAGCGAACCAGGCCTCGCCCTGACCGGTGACGGACATCAGCGGCAGGCCCTCGCCGGTGACGGCCCGCTTGAGCATCCCTCCTATGCCCTGGCCCTTGCGCTCGAACTGCAGACTCCCCCGGTAAGCGATCATCGCGCCCTGTCGCGCGAGGAGATCACCGTTGACGGTGTACTTGATCGATTTGGCGTTCTGCAGGGTCATCCCGGGGGCTGTCGCCTGCTGTGCCATGTTCTCGGTCTGGAACAGATCGCTCTTCATGGAGGCATCCTCACCCGGAAGATTCCCCTCCGCCAAGAATCCGCCGGGCACCATCGGAAATCCGCGGTGAGACGGCTGGCAGACTGGGGCGGGTGAGCAGCAACGACAGCCCTTTCCGCGCGGAGCCGACGGCACGCGACGAGTCCCCGCAGTTCGTCCTTCCGCTGGTGGTCCACCTGGAGAAGACCGGTCCCCCGGCCCGTACGGACGCTCTGGAGACAGCGGCGCGTGCGGTGCTCGTGATGCTGTCGGACGAACGCTCGACGGGTGAGGGCGAGTGGGCGCAGGCCATGCGGGACTGGGAGGACGCCAGGATCCGCAAGGTCGTACGGCGGGCGCGAGGCGCCGAGTGGCGCAAGGCGTCCGAGCTGCCGGGCACCACGGTCACCGGGACCGCGGCCGAGGTGCGGGTCTACCCGCCGGTGCCGCTGGACGGCTGGCCCAAGGAGCTGGCGAAGCTCCAGGTCAGCGGCACCGACCTGGAGGACACCGAGCCACTGCCGGCCCCGGACACCGCGGCCCCGGTCATCTGGCTCAACCCCGGACTTGAGATGTCGGCGGGCAAATCGATGGCGCAGACCGGGCACGGGGCCCAGCTGGCCTGGTGGGAGCTCGCGGCCGCGGAGCGCGACGCGTGGCGGGCCGCGGGGTTCCCGCTGTCGGTGCGTACGGCGGAACCGGGGCGCTGGAAGGAGCTGACCGTAAGCGGGCTGCCTGCCGTGCTCGACGCGGGATTCACCGAGATCGCACCCGGCTCCTGCACCGTGGTGGTCGAGGGCGGCCGCCGTTTCGGCCCTCTCCCGGGCGGAGGACGACGGTAGACGGCTGCACGGCACGGTGCCGCCGCCGTCAAAGACGGCGGCCCGTCCGTCGAACGCCTCAGGCCCGCCGCCGCGGCCTCACGTTCAGCGCCTCACCGTCCCGTCGGTCTGTTCATGACCGTGAAGCTGTCCCGCAGTCCGTTCCGTCGGCAGCGCGCATGCGGGTGTCCATCGACGCACTCCGGTCGTACGGGTCGGTCCTGGGCCCGTCGTCCGGGGCGGGGCCGGTACGGTCGGCGCTGAACTGGGGGACGAAGTAACCGGTGAAGGTGGAGCAACCGCCGTTGGTGGAGTCTTCTTTGTAGGAGACCAGGGAGAACGTGCCCCGCTCGGTGATGACCTTTGCGGGGTTGTCCCAGCTCATCACCGTCTCGCGTCGCACGATGACACGGGTGACCTCGTCGCTTCCGCCCGCGCGTACGGCGGGGTAGACGTACGTGACATCGGCTGTCACCTCGACCGCACCACGCTTGCCCTCCCGGAACGTGATCCGGCCGCGCGTCTTGACCACGTCCCCCGCGAGCCGGACCTTGGCCCTGTCGAAACGGCTGAAGAGCAGGAGCGGGTCGCTGGTACGGCCGGGGGTACGGAATGCGGCCTTCAGGTAGTCCTGAACGTCCTGCTGGTGCGGATTGATGAACGCGATCGCCCGCGTGGGCCGCTGCCCGTTCAGTACGCCGTGGTCCAGGCTTGACGCCTCAAGGAATTCCCGGCTCCGGGTGAGGGCCTGCGCGACCTGTTCCCTGTTCATCCAGCCGGTCGCCCGTGCCGGCGGCAGATGGATCCCTGCCGTCCCGTCGGCCCACCGCACAGCAGGTGACCCCCTGAACGGCTGCTCCAACGTGGGGAGTTGGGCTGCCATATCGGACGCCGGTGCATGTTCAGGGCGTTCGGACTCCGCGGCCAGGGGTGCGGTCCCACTACCGCTGCCGCCTCTCAGCCACCCGGCCACGTGCCCCGGCGCCAGCGCGACGACCAGCAAGGCTGCCGCGGCCAACAGGCCGACGACGGACCAGATCGCCCGGGACCGGCGTCGTACGGGGGGCCGGTGAGCCCGCCACGCCTGTGACCGGCCGGGCTCCTCGCGAAGCCGCCGCGCCACCTCGCGAGCTCGCGCCGACGGTTCCACCGGTGCGTCTTCACTGCCGGACTGGGCCTCACGCAGGAAGCGCGCCCACTCCTCGTCCGGTATGGATCTGTCCTCATCCATGGTGTGTACTCGTCCCCTCCCCGGGCGGACGGCCCTCCCCGGGCCGATCGCCGACTGTGCTTGATCACAGATTATTGGAGGGCAGTGGCCGCAACCACGTCGTGCACAGGATGGAACATGACGCTTGCGCGGCGGGCGCCGTGATTGCTCCGGGCCCCTGAGGGTTGCCGGGGCATCGTGCCAGGCGGCCGTCCCGCCCCGGCTCGGGCAACACCGTCCGCCAGGCGGTCAACTGTCCCCTTCCCAGCCCGGGTTACACAGACAGTCGGTGCTGACCGAGACGTTCAGCACGTGGCACGGCCCCTTGGGTGGACGGCGAATTCCGCGGTGCCCGCTTGGGCCACTTCGGGCCTGCCGTCGTTCCGCTGCGTCCGAGAAGGACCCCTACCTGTTTCGGCGTCCTTACTCAGGTCGCCGAACCGCGCGCCAACCGGGTGGAGTAGGGGCCAGCATTCGGGCAAGACCACCAAGTACGCGTCACAACAGGGGGATTCGACTGACGCCGGTCGCGACCGACAGGGGTGGCAAGACGGACTGTTATGGCTACAGGCCACCGGTACCAGGCACCACGGCGGGTCCGGATACAAAGCAGAAGGCGGGCGTGCCTGATGAGGCCTGAATGCCCGTAGACGCAGCCGTGAATTCACACGCCACACGACTTTCGGGATGGGGGGGTTGGATATTCGCAATTATCGCAATCCTGGCGGCCCCATTCGCGCTGACAGTATCTCTGCGAAACCGGCGTCGGCACAGGTGAATCACCGTGAGCCGGTGTATCCAGAGCAAGTAATCACCAGTCCACAATCATTCAATCCGCGGGCACAGCGGGCGGCCAACCATCGGGAACAGCGGGCGGCGAGGCAACCGATGCCAGCCATGAATCAAACAGAGGGGCGGTGCACCGAGTGAGTAAGAATCCGGAGCGGGGGTTCATCATCTTCATCCTGATCACACTGTTCATCGGCATGGCATCCGTCTTCGAAGGAGTGGCAGGGCATGGCGACCGCCAGGGCATGCACATTGGCCTGGGCGTGATAATGCTGGCATTCGGCGGGTTCTTGTTCTACAAATTCGTCAAGAGATCGAACGACAGCGGACAACTGTAAAAAGGAACCCGCTTTCGGACAGCTGACACCGTTGGCAGCCAGGGACGGGCGGTGGAAGATCCCGTTGATCACCTGTCGTCGGGCCCGCCACCGACCGCACGGTTATTGCTCCTGGGGAAAGCGCTCGCGTTCGCGGTCCGCGGTGTTCGTGTACTGCCCGACCACCGCTTCGGTGACGGCCTCGGCCAGCCGCACTCATGTGGCGTCGGGGACAGACCTACCCCGACATGGAACGGGAACCCAAGGCCGCTTTCGCAGCAGTGGCGCAGATATCGGGGTAAGTCCCGCGCGGGCCGACCGGTGGCCGGGATCTGTACTACTGCCTCAGCCGCAGACGCCGAGCACATGGAAGGGGTACCGAACCCCGCTCGCTGCGGATCTCGCGCCGAACTGCCGCCACCGCCACCGCCCGCAAACCGGCGGCGCGGCGGCGCCGGGGCCAGGCGCTTTCCAGCTGCGCGGTTACGGACGCCGCGGGCGCAGCAGGGGGTGAGGAACAGGCAGCGGTTCAGCCGCCGCCGGACTGCAGGTCGGGCGCATCCGGGTCCCCGGACTTCCGGGGCTTGACGGACGTGTCCGACTCGGCATCACCGGTGCCGGCAGGCCGGTCCGACGGCCCGCCCGAAGGGTGTTTCGACCCTGTGTCGCGTGACCCTTTCGCACCCCGCTCCGCCTGCGGTTCTTCTGCGTGGTCTGCACCTGGTGCGTCTGCCATCGAGTCCACTTCCCTGCTCACATCGCTGATCTCCATCGTCGTCCCCCCGGACGGCGTCCGCATCCGGGCCGGATGGGAACGCGATGGGGGCGGGAACCTCAAATGAAGCTCTGAACGTCCCACCGGGTGGATTGTCCGCGGCCCGGCGGGGCCATCACCCCTGTACGCGTCGCGGTCGCGGCGGCGAAGGGGGACACCATGGATCAGCTGGGAATCGGTATCGGCTGGCGGCCGGAGATCGCCAGCACGGTGGAGGAACTGCCCGGCATCGACTGGGTCGAGGTGGTCGCCGAGAACCTCTGCCCCGACCACCTGCCGGACTCGCTGCGACGGTTGCGCCGGCGTGGCGTGACGGTCGTCCCGCACGGCGTCTCCCTGGGTATCGGCGGCGCCGAGCGCCCGGCCCCCGACCGGCTCGCCGCGCTGGCCGAGCGTGCCGTCCTGCTGGACTCGCCGCTGGTCACCGAGCACATCGCGTTCGTCAGGGCCGGGGGCCCGCTCACCGCGTCCCCCGGTCTTGAGGCCGGTCATCTGCTGCCCGTTCCGCGCACCTGGGACGCGCTGCACGTGCTGTGCGAGAACGTCCGGGCCGCGCAGGACGCCCTGCCCGTCCCCCTCGCCCTGGAGAACATCGCGGCGCTGATCTCCTGGCCCGGCGAGGAACTCACGGAGGGGCAGTTCCTGGCCGAGCTGGTGGAGCGTACAGGCGTACGCCTGCTGATCGACGTGGCCAACCTCCACACCAACCACGTGAACCGCGGCGAGGACCCCGCGACCGCACTGGACGAGCTTCCGGTGGAGGCGATCGCGTACGTGCATGTCGCGGGCGGAGTGGAGAAGGACGGCGTCTGGCACGACACTCACGCCCACCCGGTGACCGAACCGGTCCTCGGCGTACTGGCGCAACTGCGCGACCGGGTGGACCCGCCGGGTGTGCTGCTGGAGAGGGACGACGACTTCCCGCCCGCCGCGGAGCTGGCCGGTGAACTGGCCGCGATCCGGGAGACGCTGACGGCACGGCACACCGTGACGGCAGGGGTGACCGTGACGGCACGAGAGGCCGTGACCGTGCGAGGTACTGTGCCGGCACAGGGTGCTGTGACGGCGCGGGAAGCCGTGCACGTCGGTGGAGGGCGGGCAGCCGCGGAGTACTCGCCTGCGCCGGCGTCCCTTTCCGGCGCCGGCCCCGCACCTGCCTCCACCACCGCGCCCCGGCAGCGGCTCGCCCTCGCGGAGACCGCACTGCTCTCCGCCCTGGTCGCGGGTACTCCGCCGCCCGAGGGGTTCGACACCCGGCGGCTGGGGGTACAGAGCCGCGCTCTGGCGGCCAAGCGTGCCGACGTCGTCTCGCACGTCGCCCCCGAGCTGCCCGCCATACTCGGAGGCGAGTACCGGCCCGCGTTCCTGATGTACGCCAAGTCCCGCCCGATGGGCGGTGGTTACCGCCGTGACGCGCTCGACTTCGCGGAACAGCTGCTGCACGCCGGACGGCCCGCCGACGCCGCGGCCAGGCGTCGGCTCACCCTCTGGTGGCAGGAGCGGGCGGCCCCGCACCGGCCGACCGGGGTGGCCAGGATCGCCCGAGCGGCCCGCGCCCGGTTCAGTCACCCGTACCGCTGACGGCCTCTGGCCGTACCGCAGGCCCGTCTGCGGAGTCAATGACACCGACACCGCCGAGTGGTCCTTTACAACATCAGCTGCCGGACGAATTATCCCTTTTATTCAGCAGCTGTACGAAAGGGACCCCGATGAAGGCAGTCGCGCTGTACGGAACGGCCGGCGTACTGGTGTTGTCCGGACTGGCCGCTGTGGCCGCCGCGCCGCCCGGCAGCGCGGACACCCCGGCAGCCGCGTACCCGGCCGCCGGGGGAACGGCCGCGGCCCCCGGCGCCGACGCCGCCGAGGCGGCGGGTACCCTCACCGCGGCCGCCCGCGCCGCCGCTGCCGGGATCGCCTTCGGCGCCTGTCCGAAGAGCGAGTCGCTGCCCGCGTCCGTGCGGTGCGGCAGCATCCGGGTCCCGCTCGACTACGCGCGTCCGGACGGCCAGCAGATCTCCCTGACCGTCAGCAGGGGGCGCGCCACCGGCAAGGCAGCCGAGCGGCAGGGCGCGCTCATCTACAACCCCGGCGGCCCCGGCGCCTCCAGCATGTTCTTCCCGATGGCGGCCGCGGTCCCGGTGTGGAAGCCGCTGGCGGCCGCGTACGACCTGGTGGGGTATGCCCCGCGCGGCGTCGCCCGCTCGGCGCCACTCTCCTGCGAGGAACCCGCCCAGTACGCGAAGCCCTCGACCACGGCCCCGATCTATCCGTCGGAGGCGTTCAAGCGGAAGAAGATCGCGCAGGCGAAGTCGTACGCCCGGGGCTGCAGCCGCCGGGCAGGCACGGCGCTGCGGCAGTACAACTCGCTGAACAACGCCCGGGACCTGGACGTACTGCGGGCCGCGCTGGGCGAGCGGAAGCTCACCTTCATGGGCGCTTCCTACGGCACCTACTTCGGGGCGCTCTACGCGACGCTCTTCCCCACACACGTGCGCCGGATGGTCTTCGACTCGGCGGTCGACCCGGACCCCGCCAAGATCTGGTACCAGGACAACCTCGGCCAGTCGCTCGCCTTCGAGCGGCGCTGGACGGACTTCCGTACCTGGGTGGCGCAGCACGACAAGACGTACCACCTGGGCACCGACGCCTCGGATGTGCTGGCCGCGTACGAGACGGCGCGGTCCCGGCTCGCCGACCGGCCGGCCGGCGCGGTCGGCCCGGCACAGCTGCAGGGCGCCTTCCTCCAGGCCGGTTACTACGACGACGTCTGGCCGGACAGCGCCCGTGCGCTCGCGCGGTATCTGAAGGGGGATCCCAAGCCGCTCATCAAGCTGGCCGCACCGGACCCGGCGGCAGCGAAGGCGAACGAGAACAGCACGGCGGTCTACACGGCGGTCGAGTGCAACGACGCGGACTGGCCCGGGGACTGGCGGGTCTGGGACGACGACAACACCGCGCTGGCCCGCCGGGCGCCCTTCGAGACCTGGGACAATGTCTGGATGAACCTGCCGTGTGCCTACTGGCCCGCTCCGCGGCAGAAGCCCCTCGATGTCCGCAGCACCGACGGCAGGCTGCCCACGACGCTGATCCTGGCCGCCGAGCGGGACGCGGCCACCCCCTACCCGGGCGCGCTGGAACTCCAGCGCAGGCTCAAGGGGTCGGTGCTGATCACCGAGCGGGGCGCCGGCACACACGGCATCGGCGGCGGCGCCAACACATGTGTCAACACGTACCTGGACGACTATCTGCTGAAGGGGCGGACGCCGGTGCGGCGCGCGTCATGCGCGCCGCACCCGCTGCCGGACCCGGTGTCGCTGGAGAAGCGGACGCTGCCGCGGCCGCGGCCCGCTCTCTGATCTTCCGGGTCATGGGTGGTCGGGACGCCTCAGGCGAGCCCGGCCACCAGGTCGGCCACCGACTTGCGCCGGCCGGTGTAGAAGGGGACCTCTTCGCGTACGTGCATCCGCGTCTCGGAGCCCCGCAGATGACGCATCAGGTCGACGATGCGGTACAGCTCGTCCGCCTCGAAGGCCAGCAGCCACTCGTAGTCGCCGAGCGAGAACGACGCGACGGTGTTGGCCCGCACGTCCGGATAGCCACGGGCCATCTTGCCGTGCTCGGCGAGCATCCTGCGGCGGTCCTCGTCGGGCAGCAGGTACCAGTCGTAGGAGCGCACGAAGGGGTAGACCGAGATGTAGTCGCGGGGGGTCTCGTCGGCGAGGAACGCCGGGATGTGCGACTTGTTGAACTCGGCGGGGCGGTGCAGCGCCATGTTCGACCAGACCGGCTCGAGGGCGCGGCCGAGGCGGGTACGGCGGAAGAGGTTGTACGCCGACTGGAGCTCGTCCGCGGTCTCCGCGTGCCACCAGACCATCAGGTCGGCGTCGGCACGCAGCCCGGAGACGTCGTAAGTGCCGCGAACGGTGATGTCCTTGGCCGCGAGCTGGTCGAACAGTTCCTGGACCTCACCGGCCACCGCGGCACGGTCGGTGTCGCCGGGGAGCACGTCGCGCAGCTTGAAGACGGACCACAGCGTGTAGCGCACGACCTCGTTGAGGTCCTTGGCCTTCTTGCCCGCGTTCGGGGCTTTGGGGGACGTCACGGTCTCCGGAGCATCAGTCATGCCGCTATTCTCCCGCGCCGCCGGTGGTGCCCGACGCCAGGGTTGCTGTGATCTCCTTCGCAGCCCGCTGGGCACTGGCAACACAGGCCGGAATGCCCACCCCGTCGTAGGCGGCGCCGCAGACCCGCAGGCCCGGCAGGGCGGCGACCGACTCCCGCACCCGGGCGACCCGTGCGAGGTGGCCGACGGGGTACTGCGGCAGTCCGCCGATCCACCGGGTCACCTCGGTGGCGACCGGCTTCGCCGTGAGTCCGACGGCCTCGCCCAGGTCGTGCAGTGAGAGCTTCACCAGGTCGGCGTCCTCGCGGTGCAGATGTTCCTCGTCCCCGTAGCGCCCGAGCGAGGTGCGCAGCACGACGAGCTCCGGGTCCGCGTCGGACCAGGCCCACTTACGGCTGGAGAAGGTGGACGCCTTGATGGCGTGGCCGTCAACAGGCGGTACGAGGAAGCCCGTGCCGCCCGGGAGGTCGAGCTCCGCACGGCGGAAGGCCAGAGTGACCAGGGACATCGAGGCGTATTCGACGGCCGCGAGCTCCGCGGACGCGGTGGGCGAATCGCCGGCCAGCAGTGCGGATGCCGCCCAGGCGGGTACGGCGAGCACCACGGCGTCGGCCTCGGTCTCGCCGCCTTCCGGTCCGCCGGTGCGGATCAGCCAGCTGTCCGCGGTACGCCGCAGTTCCAGCGCGGGCCGGTGCAGCAGGACGTCGCCGCCCCCGGCACGGATCGCGTCGGCCACGGCGAGCGGCAGGGTGCCGATCCCGCCGTCGAGGCCCATGAAGACGGGGCCGGAAGCGGAGGCGCCGCGCTGCTGGAGCGAGCGCACGGCGGCGCCGAGCGTGGGGTGGCTGCGGGCGGCCTCGAAGAGCGCGGGTACCGCGGCGCGCATCGATGTGCGGTAGACGTCGCCCGCGTAGACACCGCCGAGCAGCGGCTCGACCAGCCGGTCGACGACCTCACGGCCCATCCGGCCGGCCACGTACTCGCCGAGCGCGATGTCCTCGCCGACCTCCGTGGGCGCCAGTTCGGCGTCCCGGCCGATCCGGCGCAGCCCTTCGTCGGAGAGCACCGCGCCGAGGCCGTCCGCGCCGGCCGGTACGCCCATGACATGGCCCGTGGGCATCGGGGTCAGCGTGCCTCTGTTCCAGAGAGCGGCGCCGCTGGTGGCGGGCGGCTGGAGTGCGTCGCTCAGACCGGCCTCGCGTGCCAGGCCGACGGCCTCGGGCCGTCGGGCGAGCATCGACTCGGCGCCGAGGTCGATCCGTACGCCCTCGATCTCGCCCGCGTGGAGCTTGCCGCCGACCCGGCCCGAGCCCTCCAGGACCGTCACCCGGGCTCCGGTGCCGAGCAACCGGTGTGCTGCCGCCAGACCCGAGATCCCGCCTCCGATGACGACGACATGGCCCGTACGCGTATCCGCTTTCATGCCCCCACTCTCTCAAATCCGTTCGGGGGCCCGGAGGTGCCCGGTCCTGAACCGGATCCCGGGTGCCCGCTGAACGGCCCCGGACGCCGAACGGGCCCCGTTCCGGGGGCTGCTGGGGCCGCGGCCGGTGAGACCTGTCCGCCGCGCCCCGCGCCGCGGGGGAATGTTCCACCGCGCGCCGACGTACCGTCCCAGGAGACGACAGAGCGGCAACAGCCCCGGAGGGACGCGCAATGGCAGCGGAGCGACTGGTGGTCATCGGCGGGGACGCGGCGGGAATGTCCGCCGCGTCCCAGGCCCGCAGGCTCAGGGGTCCGGAGGAGATGGAGATCATCGCCTTCGAGCGCGGCCACTTCACCTCGTTCTCCGCGTGCGGCATCCCCTACTGGGTGGGCGGAGAGGTCGGTGACCGCGACGACCTGGTCGCGCGCACCCCCGAGGAGCACCGTGAACGGGCGATCGACCTACGGATGCGGACCGAGGTGACGGAGATCGACGTCGACGGTCAGCGGGTCCGCGCCCGTGGCCTGGACTCCGGCGACGAGGGCTGGACCGCGTACGACAAGCTCGTCATCGCCACGGGCGCGCGGCCGGTGCGCCCCTCGCTGCCCGGCATCGACGCGCCGGGCGTGCACGGGGTGCAGACCCTGGACGACGGCCAGGCGCTCATCGAGTCGCTGCGCGCGGCCACCGGCCGCCGTGCGGTGATCGTCGGAGCCGGGTACATCGGTGTCGAGATGGCGGAGGCGCTGCTGCGCCGAGGCTACGAGGTGACGGTCCTGACCCGCGGTGCACAGCCGATGGCCACACTCGACCCGGACATGGGGCGGCTGGTCCACGAAGCGATGGACGGCATGGGCATCACCACCGTGACCGGAGCGGAGGTCACCGCGATCCGCACGGACCGGGAGGGCCGGGCCCGCTCGGTCGCCACGGACGCCGCCGAGTACCCGGCGGACATCGTGGTCCTCGGGATCGGAGTGGAGCCGCAGACGGCTCTCGCGGCCGCCGCGGGGCTGCCGCTGGGCGAGTACGGCGGGCTGCTGACCGATCTGTCGATGCGGGTGCGCGGACACCGGAACATCTGGGCGGGCGGCGACTGCGTCGAGGTTCTCGACCTGGTGTCCGGGAGGACGCGGCACATCGCGCTCGGGACGCACGCGAACAAGCACGGCCAGATCATCGGGGCAAACGCGGGCGGCGGATACGGCACGTTTCCCGGCGTTGTCGGCACCGCGGTGAGCAAGGTCTGCGATCTGGAGATCGCCAGGACCGGGCTGCGCGAGAAGGACGCCGACGCGGCCGGTCTGCGGTACGTCACGGCGACCGTCGAGTCGACCAACAGCGCCGGTTACTACCCGGACGCGGCCCTGATGACGGTGAAGATGCTCGCCGAGCTGCGGACCGGGCGGCTGCTGGGCACCCAGATCGTAGGGCGCGAGGGCGCCGCGAAACGGGTGGACATCGCGGCTGTGGCGCTCACCGCGGGGATGACGGTGGAGCAGATGGTCTCGCTCGACCTCGGGTACGCGCCGCCGTTCTCGCCGGTCTGGGACCCGGTGCTGGTCGCCGCACGGAAAGCGGTCACGGCGGTGCGCAAGGCGGGCGGCTAGGCAGTACGGCCGCTCCCGGGCGCCGGGCGGTATCCGTACCGTCCGCTCCCCAGCACCCGGACGTAACGGGCCTGTCCGGCGCTGGGGAGCGGAGCGGCTCAGCGGGCCGTGCGGGTGTGGACGTACTCCACCAGCCGGGTCAGGGCGTCGGGGTCGGTGGTGGGCGGGACGCCGTGGCCGAGGTTGAAGACATGGCCTTCGAGCCCCGCCGCCGCGGCCAGCACCTCGTCGGTCTTGGCCTCGACCGCCTCCCGGGTGGAGAAGAGAACGGCCGGGTCGAGGTTCCCCTGGAGCGCCTTGCCGGGACCGACCCGCCGGGCCGCCTCGTCCAGGGGCACCCGCCAGTCGACGCCGACAACGTCCGCACCGGCCTCGCCCATCAGCCCGAGCAGCTCACCGGTGCCCACACCGAAGTGGATGCGCGGGACCCCGTACGGCGCGACCGCGTCCAGGACCTTCGCCGAAGCCGGCAGCACCGAGCGCCGGTAGTCGGCCGGGGCGAGCGCGCCCACCCAGGAGTCGAAGAGCTGGACGGCGCTCGCGCCCGCCTCGATCTGGATCCGGAGGAAGGCGGCGGTGATCCCGGCGAGGCGGTCGAGCAGCTCGGCCCAGAGCTCCGGGTCGCCGTACATCATCGCCTTGGTGTGCTCGTGGTTGCGGGACGGACCGCCCTCCACGAGGTAGCTGGCGAGCGTGAAGGGCGCACCGGCGAACCCGATGAGCGGTGTCTCTCCCAGCTCGGCGGTGAGCATGCCCATCGCCTCGGTGACGTACCAGACGTCGGCGGGCTCCAGATCGCGCAGCCGGGCCAGGTCGGCGCGGGTGCGGATCGGGCTGGCGATCACCGGCCCGACACCCGGCTTGATGTCGAGGTCGATCCCGATGGCCTTGAGCGGCACGACGATGTCGCTGAAGTAGACCGCCGCGTCCACCTTGTGGCGGCGGACCGGCTGGAGGGTGATCTCGGTGACCAGGTCGGGCCGCATGCACGAGTCGAGCATGGCGATCCCCTCCCGCACCTTCAGATACTCGGGGAGTGAGCGTCCGGCCTGCCGCATGAACCAGACAGGGGTGTGCGGCACCGGCTCTCGCCTGCACGCCTTCATGAAGGCGGAGTCGGCTGTCGGGTTCTGGGCGCCCATGGGGCGGTCGTTGGCACTCACGTCCTGAAGTTTCGCATGTGCGGGCGAAGCGGTTGCCCCGGGCCGGGTGTCCTTCCCCCCGCTAATGCCTCGTTCCGCCTAGTCTTCCCGGCATGGCTGCGGCTCAGGGACGATTTTCAGATGGCGCTGACGGTATGAACAGCGCGGAGACGGACTCCGTCCCGCCCGCATTCAGGCAGGCGGTCGACGCGTTGCAGTCGGCGAGTCTGCGGCCGGAGATGGAGATCGACCCGACCAAGGCGCCGCGCAAGCTCGCGCCGTACGCGTACGCCCTGGAGGCGGCGGTCGTCGAGAACGACAACGACCTGGCCGACGGCAGGCTCGTACTGCTGCACGACCCCGCCGGTCACGACGCCTGGCAGGGGACCTTCCGGCTGGTGACGCTCGTCCGCGCGGAGCTGGAACCCGAGATGGCCGCCGACCCGCTGCTGCCCGAGGTCTGCTGGTCGTGGCTGACGGGCGCGCTGCAGGGGCGAGGGCTGTCGTACGGGGAAGCGAGCGGCACCGTCACGCGCGCCGGATCGCACTATTTCGGCGGTCTCTCGGAGCGTAAACCGGCGACCCAGATCGAGATCCGGGCCTCCTGGACGCCGCGCGAGGGTCTCGGTGGAGTGCCGGACGCCGGGGCGCATCTGGCCGCCTGGTGCGATCTGCTGTGCCAGATCGCCGGGCTGCCGCCGGTCGGACCGCCGGACGCCGGCGTGGTCTCGCTGCCGCAGCGCCGCGGGCCCCGGACCCACTGAGCGGTCCTCGCGGACATCGGGCCGGAGCGGTCGGACCAGGTCACCCTGGTACACCGCCAAATATGGAGCAAAGCGGACTCAAGCGGACTTCGGCAGTCCCTGATGGGGGCGCAATGAGGGCGCGAACAGACCGTCAGCGAACACGCGCACCTTTCGAATGATCGATCGCGTATCCGATTTGCCCGAATTGTTACTCACTAAATCGTGATCATTGTCTAAAGGCGGGCGGGTTTGGTGCCGAAGAAGTCTGTGACCCTTCCAGCACGGTTCGCCCCGGCTCTTCCCCCGGCCGGCACCCGATCCGCACCTTCCCAGGAGGCCTGGTGTCCGTTCTCCTCGAGCAGCCCGCAAGCCTGGTCGCCTACCGCCCGAACAAGCCGACGGCCATGGTCGTCGTGGCCGACCCGCGCGTCCGCTCCACCGTCACCCGCCACTTGTGGGCCCTTGGAGTACGTGACGTCATCGAGGCGTCGTCCATCGCGGAGGCCCGCCCCCGCGTCGGCAAACCACGTGACATCTGCGTGGCCGACGTCCACCTGCCCGACGGTTCCGGGCTGACCCTGTTGTCCGAGACCCGGGCCGCAGGCTGGCCCAACGGTCTGGCACTTTCCGCCGCCGACGACATCGGCGCCGTGCGCAACGCCCTCGCGGGCGGCGTCAAGGGCTACGTCGTCACCGGCACCCGCAACAACATCGGCCACCCGACCCGGCCCGGCGCCGCACCCATCGGCGCCGCCCGGATGCAGCGCCGCCCCCCGGGTGCCCCGAGCCATCCGGGCGGTTACCGCGAGCTCTCCGGCCGTGAGGTCGAAGTGCTGCGGCTGGTCGCCGAAGGTCAGTCGAACAAGGCCATCGGCGTCTCCATGGGGCTCTCCGCCCTGACCGTCAAGAGCCACCTCGCCCGGATCGCGCGCAAGCTCGGCACGGGCGACCGGGCCGGCATGGTCGCGGTGGCTCTCCGTACCGGAATCATTCACTGACAACAGGCCATCCCGGCCACGCGGTGCCACGGCACTGACTGTTTTCAGCCCCCTGAGCACCCGCCGACGCGAGGTCACGTCGGCGGGTGCTGTGCGTTCACCGATACCCTTGACGGGTGACCGACGCTCAAGAGACCGCAGCAGAGACAGCACTGCGAACCACTGGGGGCGCTCCCCCGGACGACGTCGAACAGGCGCCGATCCCCTTGCTGGAGCCCCGCGAGGGCATTCCTCCAGTGGTCGCCACCGATGAAGCACTGGCCGCTGTCGTGGCGGCGTTCGCCGCGGGGACGGGACCTGTCGCCGTCGACGCCGAGCGCGCGTCCGGCTACCGGTACGGACAGCGCGCGTATCTCGTGCAGATGCGCCGCGAGGGTGCGGGCAGCGCCCTCATCGATCCGGTCGGCTGCCCCGACCTGTCCTCGCTCGGTGCGGCCGTCGCCGACGCCGAGTGGGTACTCCACGCGGCCACCCAGGACCTCCCGTGCCTGCGCGAAATAGGCATGATTCCCACCCGGATCTTCGACACCGAGCTGGCCGGCAGGCTGGCCGGATTCCCGCGGGTCGGCCTCGGCGCGATGGTCGAGAGCGTGCTGGGCTTCACGCTGGAGAAGGGGCACTCCGCCGTCGACTGGTCGACACGTCCGCTGCCCGAGCCGTGGCTGCGGTACGCCGCGCTCGATGTGGAGCTGCTGGTCGACCTCCGGGACGCCCTGGAGGAGGAGCTGGACCGGCAGGGGAAGCTCGGCTGGGCGATGGAGGAGTTCGACGCCATCGCCTCGGCCCCGCCCGCCCCGCCGCGCAAGGATCCGTGGCGCCGGACGTCCGGGATGCACAAGGTGCGCAGGCGCCGGCAGATGGCAGTGGTGCGGGAGCTGTGGAACACCCGCGACGCGGTGGCGCAGCGGCGTGACGTCTCGCCCGGCAAGGTCCTCGGCGACGGGGCGATCGTCGAGGCGGCCCTGGGCCTCCCGGGGAACGTCCAGGAGCTCACCGCCCTGACCGGTTTCGGCCATCGCATGGGCAAGCGCCAGCTGGAGCAGTGGCAGGCCGCGGTGGACAGGGCCAGGGCGCTTCCCGACACCGCGCTTCCGCAGCCGGGCCAGCAGGTGGCCGGACCGCCGCCGCCCCGCGCCTGGGCCGACAAGGACCCGGCGGCCGCGGCGCGGCTCTCCGCGGCGCGTGCGGCCGTGTCGGCCCTCGCCGAGGAACTGAACATGCCGCAGGAGAACCTGATGACCCCGGACACCGTGCGCCGGGTCTGCTGGGAGCCGCCGCGTGAGCGGACGGTGGAGACGGTCTCAGCCGTTCTCGCCGGGCTCGGCGCCCGGAACTGGCAGGTCGAACAGGTCGCTCCGCTGCTGACGGCGGCGGTCCAGGACACCCCGGCACAGAGCTGACGCCTCGGGTCTGCGGCGGGTCCCGCCGCAGACCCGAAATCCCCAAGACCGGACCGTATCCAACACGGTCCAACAGCTTTAGGCTGTGCGTCGCATCAGATTCTTTCAGCATGTCCATGCGACCGAAGGAATGACATGCACACGCCATTAAGACGTTCCCTCACCGCCGCGCTCGCCGTGCTGGCGCTCAGCGCCGGGGCGCTCACCACAGCCGCAGGAGCGGAGCGGCCCGCCTCGGATGCCGGGCACCCCGCCGCAGCCACCGCGCACCCCGGGGCCCACGCCTCCGCCCACACCGTCGGGCACGACGACACGGCGCTGACCATCGACGGCAAACCGCTGAGCATCTGGTCCGGCGAGTTCCACTACTGGCGGCTGCCGAGCCCGGACGCCTGGCGCGATGTCCTGCAGAAGATGAAGGCGGGCGGCTTCAACGCCGCGTCCGTCTACTTCGACTGGGACTTCCACTCCCCCAAGCCCGGCGTCTACGACTTCAAGGGCGTCCGCGATGTCGACAAGCTCCTCGACATCGCCCAGGAGGCGGGCATCTATGTCATCGCCCGCCCCGGCCCGTACATCAACGCGGAGACGGACGGCGGCGGCTTCCCCGGCTGGCTGACCCAGCAGAAGGGACGGGCCCGTACGACCGCGCCCGACTATCTGGCGGCGGCCGACGAGTGGCTCTCGAAGATCGACCCGATCATCGCAAGGCACCAGCTGACCAACGGCACCGGCTCGGTGATCGCCTACCAGGTCGAGAACGAGTACTACCAGGACACCCCCGACGGCCACGCCTACATCCAGCACCTGGTGGACAAGGCCCACGCCGACGGCATCACCGTCCCGCTGACCGGTAACCACAACGGCGTCTTCGCCAAGGAACTGGACATCGACGGGCACGACTCGTACCCGCAGGGCTTCACCTGCTCAAGTCCGGACAAGTGGAGCGGACTGCCCGATCTCTCCGGCGCGAAGAAGCCCGGACAACCGCTATTTCTGGCCGAATTCCAGGGCGGCTCGTTCGACCCCTGGGGCGGTTCCGGATTCGACAAGTGCCGGCAGCTGACCGACGGCGACTTCGAGAAGGCCGCGTACGAGAACAACATCGCTTCCGGCGCCACCATGCAGAACTTCTACATGGCCTACGGCGGCACCTCCTGGGGCTGGCTGCCCTCGCCCGGCGCTGTCTACAGCTCCTACGACTACGGTGCGCCGATCCAGGAGGACCGTCAGCTCAGCGAGAAGTACCTGACGGACAAGCGGCTCGGCTATCTGGTGCAGTCGGTGGCACCGCTGACCAGGACGGAGCCGCTCACCGCGGCAGCGCCTGAGAACACCGCCGTGCAGCGCCGCGACCGGCGCAACCCGGACGACGGGACGACCGTCACGGTCGTCCGCCACAAGGACGTCAACAACAAGGCGAAGGACACCACACATCTGTCGCTCGGCGGCTATCCCTCGGTGCCGCAGGAGCCGGGGACCTCGCTGACCGTCGACGGACGCGACTCCAAACTGCTGGTCTCCGACTACGCCATGGACCACCAGCAGCTGCGGTACTCGACGTCGGAACTCATGACGCACGGGACCTTCGGGTCGCGCGATGTGGCGCTCCTGTACGGACGGCACGGCCAGGACGGCGAGACCGTACTGCGCTACGCCGCGAAGCCCGGCGTCGAGGTGACCGGCGGCACTGTGAAGCAGAGCTGGGACCCGGCCACCGGCGACCTGCGGCTCGACTACCGGCACGACGGGCTCGCCCAGGTCCTGATCACCCCGCCCGGCGCGAAGACACCGCTGCTGCTCCTGCTCGCCGACGACGCGACGGCCGACACCTACTGGCGGCTGGACACCCCGCAGGGGCCGGTGCTGGCCAGTGGTCCCGAGCTGCTGCGCACCAGTGCGTACAAGAACGGCGTGCTGAAGCTGACCGGCGACACCGGCAAGGCGTCGGAGCTGAACGTCATCACCGGCGCGCCCGCCACCTCGGTGACCTGGAACGGGAAGCCCGCCGCGGGCGCACTGGACACCACCGGAGCCGCGCTCGCCGGCCCGAAGCCGGTCGCGCTGCCGCGGCTGGGCACCTGGAAGTACCAGCGCGAGACCCCGGAGGCACAGCCCGGCTTCGACGACGCGGCCTGGCGGGCCGCGGACCGGCAGACGCTGCCGGCCGACGACTACGGTTTCCACGCGGGCTCCGTCTGGTACCGGGGGCACTTCTCGGCGGCCGGTACGGAGAGCGCTGTACAGGTCAACGCCAGTACGGGCAAGGCAGGTTCGTATCTCGCCTGGCTCAACGGCACATATCTGGGCAGCTCCGGCTCGGCGACGCACACCTTCACCGTCCCGCCGGGGACGCTGAGACCCGGCAAGGACAACGTGCTCGCGGTCCTGGCCGCCGACATGGCGCACGAGCAGGACGGCGGCGTGAACGACAGTCACAAGCAGCCGCGCGGCCTGACATCGGTACGGCTGGTGGGCTCGGAGCGGCAGATCGGCTGGCGCATCCAGGGCGCGCTCGGTGGCGAGAACCTCGTCGACCCGGTGCGCGGGCCGCTCAACACCGGTGGCCTGTACGGCGAGCGGCAGGGCATGCACCTGCCCGGCTACCCGGACACCAAGTGGCCGGATGTCCCGCTGCCGGACACCCGCAAGGGCGCACCCGGGGTCTCCTGGTACCGCACGGGCTTCGACCTGCGGCTGCCGGAGGACCAGGACGTCCCGATGGGTCTGACCTTCGCGGACGACAAGGCGAAGAACTACCGGGCGATGGTGTACGTCAACGGCTGGATGGCCGGCCTCTACATCAACGGCCTCGGGCCGCAGACCAGTTTCCCGGTACAGCCGGGGATGCTCCGCACCGACGGGCACAACACGGTCGCCATCGCCGTCATCGGGGAGGACGCCGCGGGTGACGGGCTGGGCAGGGTGTCCCTGGAGGAGTACGGGAACCACACCACACCGCTGCGGTACGGGGACATCGCGTCCCCCGGCTGGTCGGCCTCGGTGAACCACGACCCCCGGGCGACGGGCGACGTACGGATCACCGCGCCGGACACTCTGCCGCGGGGCGGCACGGGTTCGGTGACCGCGGCCTTCACACCGCGCGGGTCGGCCGCACGCGACGCCTCGCTCGCGCTGCGGCTGCCCGAGGGGTGGAAGGCCGACCCGGCGGTGCGCCAACCGCTCGGCGACGTACGGGCCGGGCGGACGGTGAGCCGTACCTGGCGGGTGACGGCGCCCGCGGGGTCCCAGCCGTGGTCGGCCGTGCTGTCGGCGGCGGCCCGGTACTCGGGGCGCGGCTCGGCGGCCGCGGCCGTGAGCGTGGCGACGCCGCCGCCCGCACCGGGAGCGGGCAGCCATGACGTCTCCGGGCTCGACTTCACCGCCACCAACGGGTGGGGGCCGGTGGAGCGCGACACCTCAAACGGCGAGGAGGCGGCCGGGGACGGCGGCCCGTTGTCCGTCGCGGGCACGGCGTACCCGAAGGGCCTCGGGACGAACGCGGACAGCGACATCACGGCCTTTCTGGGCGGGGCCTGCACCCGCTTCACCGCGTCGGTCGGGGTGGACGACGAGACGGACGGCGGCGGCTCGGTGACCTTCTCCGTGCTGGCCGACGGGAAGCAGGTCGCCGCCAGCCCGGTGCTCAGGGGAAAGCAGCAGGCCGTCGCGCTCGACGCGGACGTGTCGGGCGCCCGGGTGGTGGATCTGGTCGTAGGGGACGGCGGGGACGGCAACGGGCTCGACCACGCGGACTGGGGAGCCGCGTCGGTGAGCTGTACGGGCTGAGCGCCGTCCTTCCGGTACGCCGGGCGGGTTCGATTCCGGGCCCGTCCGGTGTGACCTTCGACGCTCCCGCCCCAAGGACTGGGCAGCATGGTTACCCGTGGGTAGCATGGCCTTGCGCGGCGCGCCCCGGCGCGCCCGCAGCAGCAGTGCCATCCCGCACCCTGGAGGAGAGCCATCGTGCCTCGTACCATCCGGGACGTCGTCTTCGTCGACGGCGTCCGCACCCCGTTCGGCAAGGCGGGCCCGAAGGGCATTTACCACGAGACCCGGGCCGACGATCTCGTCGTGAAGGCGATCCGGGAGCTGCTGCGCCGCAACCCGGATCTCGACCCGGCGAAGATCGACGAGGTGGCCATCGCGGCGACCACGCAGATCGGCGACCAGGGCCTGACCCTCGGGCGCACCGCGGGCATCCTGGCCGGGCTGCCGCAGTCCGTACCCGGATTCTCCGTGGACCGCATGTGCGCGGGCGCGATGACCGCCGTGACGGCGACCGCGGGATCGATCGCCTTCGGCGCGTACGACATCGTCCTCGCGGGCGGCGTCGAGCACATGGGACGCCACCCCATGGGTGAGGGCGTCGACCCGAACCCCCGGTTCGTATCCGAGAAGCTGGTCGACGAGTCGGCCCTCTTCATGGGCATGACCGCGGAGAACCTGCACGACCGGTACCCCACGATCACCAAGCAGCGCACCGACGAGTACGCGGTCCGCTCACAGGAGAAGGCCGCCAAGGCGTACGCCAACGGCAAGATCCAGCAGGACCTGGTGCCCGTCTCGGTGCGTCGCACCAACCCCGAGGCCGGCGAGACCGGCTGGGGCCTGGCCACCGCCGACGAGCCGATGCGCCCCGGCACCAGCCTGGAGTCGCTCGCCGGTCTCAAGACGCCGTTCCGCGCGCACGGCCGGGTCACCGCCGGTAACGCCGCCGGGCTCAACGACGGCGCCACCGCCTCGCTGCTCGCCTCCGAGGAGACCGCGCGCGAGCTCGGGCTGCCGGTCAAGATGCGCCTGGTGTCGTACGCGTACGCCGGCGTCGAGCCCGAGGTCATGGGGTACGGCCCGATCCCGTCGACCGAGAAGGCACTCGCCAAGGCGGGTCTTTCCATCGACGACATCGGGCTCTTCGAGATCAACGAGGCCTTCGCCGTCCAGGTGCTCGCCTTCCTCGAGCACTACGGCATCGCCGACGACGACGCGCGCGTCAACCAGTACGGCGGCGCCATCGCCTTCGGCCACCCCCTCGCCTCCTCCGGTGTGCGTCTGATGACGCAGCTGGCGCGGCAGTTCGAGGAGCACCCGCAGGTCCGCTACGGCCTGACCACCATGTGCGTCGGCTTCGGTATGGGCGCCTCGGTCATCTGGGAGAACCCTCACTTCGACACCACAGCCGGAGGCACCAAGTGAGCACCACCACCTCCGATCTCCTGAAGGGCGCGGCCGAGCTGTTCCCCGGCGAGGTCGTCACGCAGGCGCACGTACGCCACCTCGATCTGCCGGGCGGTGCGGGCAGGTTCGCGCTCATCACGCTCGACAACGGGCTCGATCACACCAAGCCGACCACCTTCGGCCCCCAGTCGCTGGCCAACCTCGACGCCGCCATCGACCAGGTCGAGAAGGAGGCGGCCGAGGGCACGGTCGTCGGCATCGGCATCACCGGAAAGCCGTTCATCTTCGCGGTCGGCGCCGACCTCAAGGGTGTCGAGCTGCTGAAGAACCACTCGGACGCGCTCGCCATCGGCAAGGGCGGCCACGATGTCTTCAAGCGGCTGTCCGCGCTGGCCGTCCCCACCTTCGCCTACTACAACGGTGCGGCGATGGGCGGTGGCGTGGAGGTCGGTCTGCACTGCGCCTACCGCACGGTGACCAAGTCGCTGCCCGCCTTCGCTCTCCCCGAGGTCTTCCTCGGCCTGGTGCCCGGCTGGGGCGGCTGCGCGCTGCTCCCGAACCTGATCGGCGCGGACCGTGCGGTCTCGGTCATCATCGAGAACTCGCTGAACCAGAACCGGCAGTTGAAGGGCAAGCAGGTCTACGAGCTCGGGATCGCCGACGCGATCTTCGAGGGTGCGGACTTCCTCGAGCAGTCGCTGATCTGGACCTCCGCGGTCCTGCGCGGCGAGATCGAGGTCGTACGCCCGGAGGTCGACCGCGGCGACGCCTGGGACCAGGCGGTCGAGCGCGGCAGGGCCATCGCCGACTCCAAGGTGCACGGCGCGGCCCCGGCCGCCTACCGCGCGCTGGACATCATCGCCGCCGCCAAGAACGGCGACCTGAACCAGGGCTTCGACTCCGAGGACCAGGCTCTCGCCGACCTGATCATGGGTGGCGAACTGCGCAGCGGCATCTACGCGTTCAACCTGGTCCAGAAGCGCGCCAAGCGCCCGGCCGGCGCCCCGGACAAGAGCCTGGCACGCCCGGTGACCAAGGTCGGCGTCGTCGGCGCCGGTCTGATGGCCTCGCAGCTGGCGCTGCTCTTCCTGCGCCGCCTCGAAGTGCCGGTCGTGCTCACGGACATCGACCAGGAGCGCGTCGACAAGGGTGTGGGCTATGTGCACGCCGAGATCGACAAGCTGCTGCTGAAGTCCCGTATCAACCAGGACAAGGCCAACCGTCTCAAGGCCCTGGTGAGCGGTGTGCTCGACAAGGCCGAGGGCTTCGCGGACGCCGACTTCATCATCGAGGCGGTCTTCGAGGAGATCGGCGTCAAGCAGCAGGTGTTCGCGGAGGTCGAGGCGGTCGCCCCGGCGCACGCGATCCTCGCCACCAACACCTCGTCGCTCTCGGTCTCCGAGATGGCGTCGAAGCTGAAGAACCCCGAGCGGGTCGTCGGTTTCCACTTCTTCAACCCGGTCGCGATCCTGCCGCTCCTGGAGATCGTGCGCGGCGAGCAGACCGACGACGCCTCGCTGGCCACGGCGTTCGGTGTCGCGCGGAAGCTGAAGAAGACCGCGGTGCTGGTGAAGGACGCCCCGGCGTTCGTCGTCAACCGCATCCTCACCCGCTTCATGGGCGAGATCCAGAACGTCATCGACGAGGGCACCCCGGTCGAGGTCGCCGAGAAGGCCGTGGAACCGCTCGGCCTTCCGATGTCCCCGCTGGTGCTGCTCGAACTGGTCGGCCCGGCCATCGGACTGCATGTCTCCGAGACCCTGCACCGTGCCTTCCCCGAGCGCTTCACCGTCTCGGAGAACCTGGCCGCCGTCGTCAAGGCGGGCAAGCGCGGCTTCTACGTCTACGAGTCAGGCAAGCCCGAGCTGGACCCGGAGGTCGCGGCCCTCCTCAAGCAGGGCACGTCGGTGCTCTCCGAGGAGCAGACCCGCGACCGTGTCCTGGACGCGGTCGCGCAGGAGATCGGTCTGATGCTGGACGAGGGCGTCGTCGCCGAGGCCCAGGACATCGACCTCTGCCTGATCACCGGCGCCGGCTGGCCCTTCCACCTGGGCGGCATCACGCCGTACCTGGACCGTGAGGGAGTGTCGCAGCGGGTGAACGGCAAGCCGTTCCTCGCGCAGGGCGTGGCGAGCGTTCCCGCCTGACCCGGCTCTCGCCGTCGCGAGACCGTAGCTGTGTGCCCGTCCCGGCGAGACCGGGGCGGGCACTCGCAGTCGAGGGCGGGCCGCGTCGATGTGACAAAATGACCTTTTCCCGGTTCGTGGGAATGGGAGTCGAGTATCTGCCGCGCGGCGGACGCTGGGGAGCAATACGGTTCGTGGAACGGCAGCGGAATTACTCACGCAGGACCGCGCTGTGGGCGGGTGTGTCGGCGGCGGCCGCGGCCGGTGGGCTGGCCGGCGGCCAGTGGTACGCGGACCATCGGTCCGACCGGGACGGCACGTCCGAACCGGTGGACACCTCGCAGATCCTGGCCCCCACCCCGTTGCACCAGACCACGGTGCCCCAGTCGTTCGCCTTCGACGACAGTCAGGGCGACATCTACGCAGTGCAGCTGGTCCAGGGCGGGGTCCGGCTGCCCGGCGAGCCGCGCCGGCTGACGAGTACGGAACGGGACAGGCGCGGCGATCTCTGTGTGACGCGGCTGTCCGCAGGCGGGCGGACCCGCGGTCATATGTTCCTCCGCGGGTTCGGCCACGGCGTCTCCCTCGGCGTCGAGCCGTCCGCGGCCGGCGCACTGCTGTGGACGGAGTCGCAGGCCCACCCGGAGACCGGGTACGGCCAGGCCATCACCCGGTTCGCCTTCCGGGACGGCGCTGTGCTCGACAGCGGCCACCCCGGCTTGCGGCACCACCGCCCGGTGCCCGGCTCAGTGGCCAACCAGCCCAGCGTCGACATGGCCGCGCGGCGGGTGATGGTGAGCTACTGGACGGTCCCGGCGTACGGGGAACGGCAGCAGTGGTACGCGGTGTACGACATGGACAGCTTCCTCGCGGGCCGCTACGAGCCGCTCCACGCGGCGCGCCAGCGGGGACGCGGGGCGGACGAGACGTTCCAGGGGTGCGTCCTGCACGGAGACCGGGTGTACCAGCTCGCGGGCAACGCGTACACATCGGTGTCCGGCACCAACCCGGCCGATTCCGGGGGCAATACCCGTGTCACCGCGGTCGACCTGCGCGGCGGCGCCGCCCCGGCCCCGCGACGGATCACCTCCGGGGCGGGCCTCGCCTACCGGGAGCCGGAAGGGCTCGCCGTCACGCTGGCGGGCCGGCCCCGGCTCTGTGTGGGCTTCGCGACCGGCGGCTCGCGGGCCAGGATGCTGGCGGTCCACTCGTGCGGCCGGGTGTGAGGGCCTCGTACCGAACGGCCGTCACTGCGGCAGCGGGCGTCTCGCGGAGACCTCGGCGGTGAGGTTCCCGGCCTTCGTGGCGTAAAGGTGGCAGACCGTCTCCAGACCGGACGCATCGGCCCGGCCGACCACGACACCCTGCCGCGTCCGGTCGGTGACCGTCTCGGCGCGGGTCCCGCCGAGCCGCACCTCCTTGCTCACGCCCTGGTAGGAGACGTGCAGGAACAGGTCCCAGAGCCCGGGTGCGACGGGCTGGAAGCCGTCGGCCGCCGACAGGTCGAGCCTCGCTTCGAACCCGGCCTGTGCGCGGTCGGCGCGGGTGGCGGCGTCGAGCTTGGGGCTGGGCGTGGAGTAGACGCGGAAGCGGTACTCGGCGCCGCTCGCCCGCTCGCGCAGGACCACTCGGACGGCCGGGTCGCGGGTGGACAGGTGCTCGATGTAGCAGTGGCCTTCCACCCTGAGCACGGTGTCCGACCAACTCAGCCGGGTCAGCCGGTGCTTGGCCCGCAGGGTGTGGGTGACCTCGAAGTACGCGTCGGGCAGGCCTACTCCGGGGTCCCTGAAGAAGGGATACCGGCGGAAGGCGCGCCCCTCCTCCACGAACAGGGCGGCTTTCTCCTTGCCCTGCTCGAACGCGATCATCCGCTCGGCCTCGGCGAACCGGCCCCGGCGGATCAGCTCCAGGCGCGCCGAGAGCGGCCGGGGCAGCTTCCCGAACACCTCGGGGCCCGCGTGGAGGTCCAGCAGCCCACTGCATTCGGTGAGCGAGGCCCGGCGCAACTCATGGTCCTCGCAGGCCAGATAAGCGGCCCCGGTGGCCTTGCCGAGTTCCAGCTCGAAGTGGCGGGCGAGCAACTGGTCCCGCAGGGGACCCGGCTGCACCCGTTCCGTGACGAGCGACACCATCCGGCGGGTGAGCGCCATCCGGTCGGCGAGGGAACCGCTGAACCGGGAGGTGTTCACCCCGGGGACCCGGCGGGCCTGCTCGACGCAGACCTGGTCGGCGACGACCGAGATCCGGTCCGCGTACAGGTAGGCCAGCGCGGTGAACGCCTGGTCGTCGCCGAGGGACCAGTCCTCCGGGAAGCGCAGCCCGCAGCGGTCGACCAGCGAGCGGCGGAACAGCTTGTCGGCGCTCAGTGACCAGTACACCCGCGAGGTGGCGACCTCGGCGTCGGCCGCGCTCCGGGTGAACATGGACGTGCCGACCTTCTGTCCGTCCAGGCCCGCCACCTTGCCGAGGACGACATCGGCGTCGTTCTCGTCGGCCGCCAGCACCATGCTCCTCAGCGCGCCGGGAGCCAGCCGGTCCGTACCACTGAGGAAAAGGAGAAAACGGCCGGCCGACTGCTCGATGCCCGCGTTGCGCGCCTGCGCCGGGGTGTCCGAAGCAGCGGGCGCGGATGAACACTTCAGCGCCGGGTGGCGGGCCGCCCACTGCTGGAGCGTCTCACGGGTGCCGTCCTGGGAGCCGCGGTCGAAGACCAGCACTTCCACCACGAAGTTGTCATCGCCCTGGGCAAGCACCGATTCGAGGCAGGGCCCGATCTGGCCCACGGAGTCGGCCACTTCGACGACCACACTGACGTCGGGCTGTTCCTTGGGAAGGAGGGACACGGGGTTCACGACGCTGATCACCAGACTTCATTGCGTTCGGGGTTGGCGCGAGCGGGGTGGGGCTCAGCCGGGGGGCGTTGCGCCCTCGTGCGGCCAGGGCAGCGGACCGTGGATCTTCGGCTGGGTCCATTGCGCGTGTGCGGTGGTACCGGCCCCGTTGAAACCGGGCGGGGTCAGCAGCCCCGGGGTTTCGGAGAGATCACCGATGTGGATGACCACCCGGCCCTCGGCCCGCTCCCCCGACGGCGCCCGCACGGCGTACTGGAAGTAGTCGTAGCCGGCGGCCCCCGGGCCCGCCTGGAAGGCCAGGACGCCCTCGTGGGTGACGGTCACCTGACCGGAGCGCGGCTGCGTGTGTCCCACCACGACGGTGCCCTGCGGCAGGCCGTCCCGTACGTCGACCAGCGCGGCCGCGTACCCGGGCGCGGGTACGTTCAGGGCGCGGCCGGGGGCGGAGAAGCGCCTGATCCGCACCCCCTCGTCGGCCAGCGGTTCGGTGCGCAGCAGCTTGCGGGGGTCGCGGCCGGGGATGGCGGCTGCGATCGCCGGGCGCAGCACGTGCTCCGTGGTGTCCTGGCGGATCTGCAGTGTCAGGACCGCGGTCCCGGCCCCCGCGCCGTCGGCGCGGGCCCGGTAGTGCCGCAGCAGCGATGAGTACTCGGCGCCGTGGACCGCCACCACGTCCGCGGCCCCGGCGAAGGAGTCCTCCGCCAGATAACCGTAGGCATGTCCGATGCCGGGGCCCGCCTGGACCGTCAGCGCGATCCGGACGGTCTGCCCGGGAGCGAGGGAGGTACGGGGATGCGCCTCGCAGTGGACGGCCGCCGAGGTCGCGCTGTCCGGGAAACCGGGTTCCTGGATGCGGACCACGCCCAGCAGATACGTCACTGTCCGGCTCCGATCCGCGCCGCGTCGGGCACCCGCGCCACGCGCTCCTTGGTCAGCCGGTCGAACGTCGCGATGTCCAGCCAGCCCATCTCGTCGGTGGTGAAGTCGGACCGGTCGAGGCCGTGCACCCAGGACGCGGGGACGATCCCCTGGTCGCGCAGGGCACGGACGATGAACCGCGCGCATTCCACCGCCGCCTCGGCGCGGAGATGGGTGTCGTCCGCCCCCTTCAGATTGGCGACGGGTTTCTCGTACGGCCTCAGATGCGCGAAGACCTCCCTGGCGGCGTCGCTGCCGAGCTCCTCCCACCACGCCAGGCTCTGGGCGTAGAGGTCGACGAGCGGTACGGACAGCTCCTCGGCGACCTCCCGCATGGCCATCGGATAGGTGCGGAGAAAGCGCCGCACATTGCCGTACGCGTCGAACTTGCGGCGCTCGTGGGTGAGTACGAGGACGGGGTGCGCCTGTGCCTCCCTGGTCAGGTGCACCATCTGCCGGAGGTATTTCTGATACTCGTCGAAGGGCTCGGTGTGCAGACCCTTCTCCGGCTCCCAGTCGACCTGGCCGAAAGTGATGACGACGTAGTCGCCCGGGGCGGCCCGGTCAAGGATCCACTGGAAGCGGCCACGGTCGTAGAAGCTCTTGGAACTCGCCTTCGCGCGTGCGCAGTTCACGACCTCGACCGCGGAGGTGAGGAACAGCGGGAGCGTCTGCCCCCAGCCGGCCATCGGAAGGTAGTCGACCGATCGCGTCACCACCGTGGAATCCCCCGTGACGAACATCCGTCTGCGCGGCATTTCCTGCCCGTACATCGCCGTACCCTCCATCGGATCGTGTCCACCGCCCACAGGTCAGAAGTACTGTTCCATCGGTTCCTGCGGCCCCAGCTGCTGCCCGATCCACCCGGTCTGCTGCACGGGCACGGGGGTGTACATGGGCGCGCCCGGTACCGCCGCGGCCCCCTGTGTGAACGGGTTGGCCAGGATCGGCTCCGCGCTGACCCCGGCCGGGAATTCCGTGATGCCACGGGCGAACAGCGCGTTCACCGCGTCGTTGAACCGGACCATGGAGTCGCCGTCGCCGAGCAGATAGCGCTTGAGGTGCTCCCGGTGCCCGGCCAGCCGGTCGCGGCCGCCGGAGCGTGCGGCGTCCACACACAAGCCGAGCTCCTCGCACGAAGGACCGAGGATGTACGCGGCGGACGCCGCCGGGTTCAGTTGCTTGAAGAGCTCGGGGTCCGAGTCGGACGGGTTCGATACGGCGTACGGCTTCTCACTGGCCACGAAGTCGGACACGACGCTGGAGATGTCGCTGATCAGCATGTCCGCTTCGTTGAAGCAGCTGTAGAGGGACGGCAGTTGCCCGGTGACCACCTGGTGGCGCTCACCGCCGCCGGCGGTCCAGAAAGTCTCGTGCCACTGGGTCTGCAGCTCCTCCCAGGTCTCCTTCGGCGGCCGGGCGAGCATGGACCTGTCCTTGTGCCAGAGGCCGTAGACGCCCACCACGGTCCATGCCTTCAGCCTGGCCATCCGGGCTTCCAGACCGGCCAGCCGCTTGTCGCCGTCCGCCGGCGTGGCGCGGGAACCCCGGCCGTCCCTGGTGCGGTCGCGTTTTTCGTTGTCCGCCTCCAGGAGCGCCACGATGCGCCGGTGCACCCTGGTCGCGTCGGCCGACCGCTTGCCCGTCAGAGGGTGCGGCTTGTAGAGGATCCGGACCGGTTCCTGCTGGTTCAGCAGCATCCTGATGAGCTTCTCGCCCATCAGGATGAGCGAGGTGTGGAACGGATCGGCCGTCCACCCCTCCCAGGTCGGCGCGTACAGCACGGTGGTCATCCGGCCGGCCGGGCGGGCCGAGACCGACTCGACCGCGCTGAGCTGCGGCCGGCCCACGGACACGATGGCGGAATCCGGGATCGTGCCGCGCAGCCTCTGGTAGCGGTCCTCGCCCCCCTGGCCCGCCGTCCATATCTCGTCGTAGACCTTGCTCACCCGGTTACTGCTGGCCAGCTTGTCGCTGTCGCCGTGTCCGAGGAAGACGTGCTTGGCCTCGGCCACCCGCAGCATGTGGACGTTCTTGCCCGCGTTCGCCGGATAGAGGATCACCCGGACCTCGGGAAGTTCGAGCAGGCTGAGGTCATCGGCCTTGGGGAGGCAGACGACCGGCAGCGAGGTGTAAGCGAGGAAGCGCAGCGTGGTGACCTCGCGCAGAACGATCAACGGCCGCCTGCCGAGCCGGGAGAGCGTGTCCAGCCACATGTTGACCTGGTAGGCGGAGTCACGCGCGCCGGCCGCGTAGGTGAAGTAGAGGACGACCTCGGGACGGTACTTGGCGACCTGCTTGTTCAGGATGCGGAAGGTGCGCTCATGGCTGGGCACCCGGCGGCACTGTTTGACGGTCGGCAGCAGGAGCAGCATGCCGAGAACGGCGACGGTCACCGCCAGCGCACCGCCGAGGACGCTGAAACCGATCACATGCGTGGCACGGGAGGCGAGGGCGCCGGCGATGACCGCGCTGTCCAGGTGGAGCAGTTTCCGCTCGTAGGACCGGAAGGCGATCGGGGACGGCGGCTCCGGCATCTTCAGGGCGCTGAGATCGAGGTTGCGCACGCGTACCGGGAGCGCACGACGCCGCTTGATGAACATGCAGAGGAAGGTGTACAGCAGGCGCAGGGAATGCACGGCAGCGAAGCCGAGGAAGACCACCGTGAAGATGTCGCGGTCGGCCCCGGCGGTGTCCCGCAGCAGCACAAGCACACCGAGTTCCCGCGTCAGGACGCGGATACTCAGGCCCCACTTGAGTTTGCCGAGGAAGCGGATCAGATCGGGTTCGACGCGGTGCAGATAGAAGTCGGTCGCGTAGCTGAGAACCAGGGCCGCGGCGAAGGCCCAGAGAGAGCCGAAGGCGCCGGAGACCAGCATGCCGAGGTAGCTCGCCAGCAGCAGGAACAGCACAAGGACGTTCTTGCCCTTGGCTATCTCGGCATGGCGGATCAGTGCCGCAATCAATCTCGTCCTCTTCTCATCTGGTCGAACGCACACCCGGACACGCCATCTCCCCCCAGGGCATGCGTACGCGACAAGCGCGAACGCGGAAGCGGCACCGCAGCGTCAGCAAAGCTTCAGGAGATCCACCCAAAACCTTCACCTGAACTTTACCTGGAGTCAGGATAGTACCCGTAAGAACGTTACGGACAAGTCACAGCACGTGACTCACCGGCAGCCCCGGCGCGGGTCCGAGCACTGCCCGGCCTCCCCGATCAGGGCACGACTATTCCCAAAGACCCAGGTCCAGGCCCTGGCCGCCGGACATCCGGCGTGTGACGGCGAGGCGTGCGTCCGGGTCCAGCGTAGCGATCGCCAGATGGCCGTGCCGGTCCCGGACCAGCGCCGGCGGAACCAGGCAACGCTGCTCGGTACCCGACCACCAGACACCGGAATCGGGTCTTCCGTCGACATGGAACCCGACCAGGCAGTACCCGTGCACGTCGGTGGAGACCAGCACGGTGCAGGCCCATCCCCCGATGTCGACACCGGTCACCCCGGTGACCTTTCCCACAGCGTCGGAGCTGTGCAGCGCATAGGGGCCGGGGGCGTTCCACTGCCACTGGCAGAGCTCGCCCGTCCCCGCGTACCGGTAGCGCAGCGCACCGCTCTCGGGCGCGGGCGCCAGAGTGTCCGCAGCGGCGTGGACGTTCGGCCCGGTGTCCTCGGTCCAGACGCCGTCGCGCCCCGCCCGGCTCCAGCGCGCCGCCCCGGGGAAGTCCCGCAGCCGGGCGAAGAGCTCCACCCGGCCGTCCGGCACCCGGAGAGCCACCAGCTCGTCAGCGGTTTTCGTGCCGCGCAGATGCTGCCATGACGACCACGAGCCGCTGGGCTTCTCGTGGCGGGTGTTCACCGTGTGCTCGTCATTGCGGATGAAGACGTGGAGCGTCCCGTCGTCGTCGAACGCGGCCACCGGGAAACCGACATGGCGGCCCCGCTCCGGTTCGGCGCGGTGCGGGTTGCCGAGCGAGTGCCACGGTCCGGCCGGGCGCCCCGTCTGGTACTGCGTCGCGCACACGACGTCGACGGTGACCGCGCCACCGGGACCTTCGGTGCGCCGCAGGCCGATGAGCCGCACATAGCCGTCCGGCCCCTGGACCACGGTCAGGCCCGGCAACAGGCCCGGGGCGCCCAGCCGTTCGGGGGCCGACCAGCCGCCGGCCGGGCCTTCGGTCCAGCGCAGCACCGCACCGGCCGTGGGCAGATAGGCGGAGAGACGGCCGTCGTTCCCCCGGATCAGCCAGCCGGCCGGCTGCGGGTAGCGGGGGCGGAGCGCTGAGCCGGTCGCGTCGGGCAGCGCCGGGTCCCGGCAGTCGACGAAGAGCGGCTGCCGGCTCTCGCGCTGGTAGGCGTCGGCCGCCCGGAGAGCGGCGCGCGCGGCGGCGGTGCGGCGCTGCTCGGCGACCGGGTCCCCCGGGGGAGCTCCGGACGGGGTGTCGGGCCCCGTGGTGATGACCACCGCCGGCCTTACGGAGCGGAGTTCGGCCAGGAGCACCTGCGCCCCCTCGTCGCGCCCGGCGAGGACACGGAGCTCACCACAGACCCGACGGCCGCGACCTGCGACATCGGACACGGCCCGCTCGAACATCTGCCGTTCCTGCGGTCCCCCGCCGTCGAGACAGACCACGGTGACCTCGCCGGGGCCGGCCGTGCCCGCGAGCAGAACAGCCGCGTCGGCGGGCGTGGCCGCGACGAGCAGGGCGGTGCCAGTCCCCCCTCCCAGCCCGGCGAGAGGCGCCGCGGCCTGCTCGTCCCGACGCCCGTACTGCTCGGCGCCGGGTCCGGGTCCGGGTCCGGTTGATGCCACCATCGCGCTGTCGCTCCCTTCCGCCGCGGAGTCCGCGGCCCCTTCCCTTTGAGGCCTGTCGGATGGCGGCTGCCCGATCGAAGGCCACCGACAGGCCCTTAGGGGTCCTTGCACTATGTCCGCCCGGATCGCGGTGCCAGGCCACGCGACCTCACCGGACGCCCATAACGCAAGGACCCCTTACGCACACCAGCACGATAGACGCACACATTTGCCTATATGCTCTGGTGCCAATCGAAAGCGGCTGCGCCGACGCCCCCCATTTATTTGCGCTTTCGCACTCGCCGACCGCCAGTCCCCCCATGCCAGACGCGGTCGTCACTCCGTCACAACCGCCGATTACCGGGATCAGAGGACGACTACGGCATGACTCAGGCCACCAGCAACCCGCCCCGCTCACGCAAGGCACCCCGGCAGCGCCGCCGCGGGCGCCGGCTCCGCATCGTTCTGCTCGTACTCCTGGTACTGCTGCTCGCTGCGGGCGGAACCGCCTGGTGGTTGTACAGCAACCTGAACGGCAACATCAAGGGCGTCGACATCAACAAGTCGCTCGGCAAGGACCGCCCCGAGAAACTGCCGACCACCGGGCAGAATCTGCTGGTCCTGGGTTCCGACTCACGTGACGGCGAGAACGGGAGGATCGCCGGCGGCAACGTGAGCGGGGCCCGCTCGGACACCGCGCTGGTGATCCACGTGCCCGAGGGGCGGAGCAGGGCCACCGCGATCAGCATCCCGCGCGACACCCTGGTGACCAGGCCCGAGTGCGCCAAGTCGGACGGCTCGTCGATGCCGGCCGCGAACCGGGTCATGTTCAACTCGGTCTACTCGCAGGTCGGTCCGGCCTGCGTGGTGAAGACCGTGGAGAAGATGTCCCAGGTACGGATCGATCACTACATGGAGATCGACTTCGCCGGGTTCAAGGGGCTCGTGGACGCGATAGGGGGCGTGACCGTCGATGTCCCGCAGGACATTCACGACGGGGCCAGCGGCCTCAACCTCAAGGCGGGCCCGCAGAAGCTGAACGGCACCCAGTCGCTGGAGTTCGTACGGACCCGGCACGGCATAGGCGACGGCAGTGACCTGGGCCGGATCGGACTCCAGCAGCAGTTCCTGCTCGACCTCCTCAGCGAGGTCCAGAAGCAGGACCTGCTGAGCAGCCCCACCAAGACGTACAAGATCGCCAACTCGGCGACCAAGTCGCTGACCACCGACTCGGATCTGGCGTCGCTCACCTCGCTGGCGCAGTTCGCCCGCAGCATGAAGGGCGTCAACCCGGACACCATGGAGACGATCATGCTCCCGGTGGCGTACGACAAGGCCGATCCCAACCGTGTGGTGGCGGCCGAGCCGCAGGCCACGCAGTTGTGGAAGGCCATCCGCACCGGCTCGGAGATCCCCGCGTCGGCGAAGAAGTCCCCGGCACACGGCGGTTGACCTGCTCCGGCTGACCGCGTACGGGGCGATCCCCGTACGGGTGGGGCCCGTTCCCCGGGCCGTACCGGTCGACCGGGCCGGTCACCGGCCGCGGGGAAGCGTCCGCCGCGTACCGCAGGGCCGGATTCTCAGGCCCGGGTCCATGCCGCCAGCGCGAGCCCCGGTTCCGCCTTCTGGCGTGCGACCCGCAGCGTGCCGTCCTCCGCGATCGAGGCGAGCACCACCCGGCCCTGCGCGTCCACGGCCAGCGCGGGCGCACCCAGTGAGGGCTCACCGGTCTCCGTCCACCACAGGCCGTCCGCCTCTCCCTCGGTGGGGCAGGCGGCGATGGCGGGACGGCCGCTCCTGGCGCGGTGGGCGAGGACCGTGCAGTCGTGTCCCTCTATGGGGGTCCGCAGTACCGCCACCGGCCCGCCGTCCGGCGCGCCGCCCAGGGCGAGGGCATCGGCGCCCGTGCGGTGCGCGGTCACCCCGGTGTTCCCGGGGGCACAGCCGAAGTAGGTGGCGCGGCCGTCCGCTGTACACAGGCCCGTCAGGGAACCGGCGACGGCCGGGACGGCGAACGGTTCCGCCTCGGCGAAATCGCCGCCGGGCTCCTCCTGGTCCCAGCGCGACAGCTGCTTCTCCGCCGGTGCCAGCAGTTCGACGCGGCCCTGGAGGGCGACGGCCGCGGGCAGTGCGTCCGTGAGGTGACTGCCCTTCAGGTCCTTCCACCCCTCCCACTTGCCGGACTTGGCCTGTCTGCGCAGGCTTACGCCCCGGCCGGCGTTGCGCACGAAGACATGGACCCGGCCTTCCGCGCAGACCACGGCCGCAGGGACGCCGATCCCGCGGCCCCGCTGCTCGTCCTTGTGCGGGTTGCCGAGCGAGTGCCAGGGACCGAACGGACGGCCCGTCTGGTACTGCGTCGCGTGCATCAGTTCGACACCCCGGGCGGTGCTGCGCCGGGTGATCAGATGGATGTAGGCGTCCGGGCCCTGCGCCAGGGTGGCATGGGTGAGACCGGGGGCCTCGATGAATTCCGGCCCCGTCCAGTCGGGCCCGCCGGGCTGCTGTTCGGTCCAGCGCAGCAGGCCGGCGTCGGCCGGGGCGTACGCGCTGAGCCTGCCGTCACTTCCCCGCAGCAGCCAGCAGCTCGTGGCCGGGCCTGCGGCCTGTGCGGAACGCGACGACATGGCTGGCTGCCAGCCTTCCCTCAACCGGTCATACGGTACCGCTGAGAATAACATTCCAGCTGGTGAGAGCGGTGGGTGCCCGAGCGGCCCGGCGCTCGGGCACCGGGAGCGCCTACTGGTCCACGCGCTGCGACATCCGGCTGTGCCGCCGCCCGTACCAGACGTACACGACGGCGCCGATGACCATCCAGATACCGAACCGGATCCAGGTCTCGGTCGGCAGGTTCAGCATCAGCCAGAACGAGGCCAGTGCCGAGAGGACCGGCACCAGCGGGACCAGCGGGGTCCGGAAGGCGCGCGGCAGATCGGGGCGCTTCTTGCGCAGGATGATGACTCCGACAGCTACCAGGATGAACGCGAACAGCGTCCCGATATTGACCAGCTCGGCGAGTTCGCTGATCGAGGTGAAGCCCGCCACCAGCGCGACGATCAGGCCGAGCAGGATCGTGGACCGGTACGGCGTACCGAACTTGGGGTGTACCCGTGAGAAGACCTTCGGCAGGAGTCCGTCACGGCTCATGGCGAAGAAGACCCGGCTCTGGCCGAGCAGCAGGATCATACAGACCGAGGTGAGGCCGACGGCCGCACCGAAGCTGATCACACCCGCCCAGAAGGGATGTCCGACGGACTTGAACGCGTCGGCGAGCGGGGCGTCCGTGGAGAGCTGGGTGTACTTCTGCATACCGGTGACGACGATCGAGACCGCCACGTACAGCACGGTGCAGACCACCAGGGAGCCGAGGATGCCGCGCGGCACGTCACGCTGCGGGTTACGGGTCTCCTCGGCCGCCGTGGCGACGATGTCGAAGCCGATGAAGGCGAAGAACACGACAGCGGCCGCGGTGAAGATGCCCATCACGCCGAACGACCCCGGGGCGAATCCGAACAGCACCTGTACGAGCGGAGACTTCAGGTCACTGCCGCCCGACGCGTGCACCACGTGCGGGATGAAGGGGTGGTAGTTCGACCCCGTGATGTAGAAGGCGCCCACGATGATCACCAGCAGGACGACGGTGACCTTGACGGCGACGATGATGGTGGTCACGCGGGAGGACAGCTTCATCCCCAGGACCAGAATCCCCGTCAGCACCAGGACGAGGATGGCTGCCAGCAGGTCGAACCCGAACTTTCCGTCCTGTGTCCCGGAAAGGGCCTGCGGCAGGCTCAGCCCGGCCGTGTCCATCAGCGAACGGATGTATCCGGACCAGCCGACGGCCACCACGGCGCAGCCCAGGGCGAGTTCGAGGACCAGGTCCCAGCCGATGATCCAGGCCGGCAGCTCCCCCAGGGTCGCGTACGAGAAGGTGTAGGCGGAGCCGGCGACCGGCACGGTCGAAGCGAACTCGGCGTAACAGAGCGCCGCGAGGGCACAGACCACACCGGCCACCACGAAGGCCAGCGCCACGGAGGGCCCCGCGGTCTGCTTGGCGATCAGCCCGGTCAGTACGAAGATCCCGGTGCCGATGACGACCCCGATGCCGAAGACCGTCAGATCCAGTGCGGACAGGGATTTCTTGAGCGCGTGCTCGGGTTCCTCCGTGTCCCGGATCGACTGCTCCACGGATTTCGTCCGGAAGAGACTGGTGCTCACGGGTTTACCTCCACGCTTGTAGTCCCTCGCCATGATTGGAGCGCGTGTCCCCCATGTACCCCTCGGCGTGGACCTTTCACACGAATGAGCCGGCGGGACCACCCGTACAGGTAGCCCCGCCGGCTCGTCCGGCGCCGCGCTGTCGTGCGCGGGTGTGGCGTGGGTCAGTCGCGGGCGGGCTCGGCCGACGTGGCCGATTCGCTCTCGTACCTGCCGTCGATCTTCGAGACGAGGCCGGTGACCTGGCGTGCGATGTCCGGCGCGGTCAGCCCGATCTCGGACAGGATCTCCTTGCGGGACGCGTGGTCGAGGAAGCGCGGCGGGATACCGAAGTCCCGCAGCGGTACGTCGACGCCGGCGTCACGGAGCGCCTGGGCCACGGCTGAACCGACGCCCCCGGCGCGGCTGTTGTCCTCGACCGTGACGACCACCCGGTGCTGCTCGGCGAGCGGGGCGAGGGCCTCGTCGACCGGCTTGACCCAGCGCGGGTCGACGACGGTCGTCGTGATGCCCTGCTTGTTGAGCAGCTCGGCGATCTCCAGGCACATCGGGGCGAGTGCGCCGACGGAGACGAGCAGGACGTCGGGCGCGTCGGTGCCAGCTTCGCGCAGCACGTCCATCCCGCCGACCCGGCCCACGGCGGGTACGGCAGGCCCGACCACGCCCTTCGAGTAGCGCACCACGGTCGGCGCGTCGTCGACCTGAACGGCCTCGCGCAGCTGGGCGCGCACCTGCTCGGCGTCGCGCGGGGCAGCGATGCGCAGCGTCGGGACGCACTGGAGGATGGACATGTCCCACATGCCGTTGTGCGAGGCACCGTCGTCGCCGGTGACCCCGGCCCGGTCCAGGACGAAGGTGACACCGCACTTGTGCAGCGCCACATCCATCAGGAGCTGGTCGAAGGCGCGGTTGAGGAAGGTCGCGTAGACGGCGAAGACGGGGTGGAGGCCGCCCGTGGCCAGCCCGGCGGCGGAGACCGCGGCGTGCTGCTCGGCGATCCCGACGTCGTAGACCCGGCCGGGGAACTCCTTCGCGAACTTGGTCAGGCCGACGGGCTGGAGCATGGCAGCCGTGATGGCGACGATGTCCTCGCGCTCGCGGCCCAGCTTGACCATCTCGTCGCCGAAGACCGAGGTCCAGCTGGCGGCGGCGGTCTTGATCGGCAGACCGGTGTCCGGGTGGATGGGGCCGATGCCGTGGAAGTGGTCGGCCTCGTCCTGCTCGGCGGGCTGGTATCCGCGGCCCTTCTCGGTGAGGCAGTGCACGATGACGGGTCCGCCGAAGCCCTTGGCGCGCTCCAGGGCGGACTCCAGGGCCTCGATGTCGTGGCCGTCGATCGGGCCGACGTACTTCAGGCCGAGGTCCTCGAACATGCCCTGCGGGGCGATGAAGTCCTTGAGCCCCTTCTTCGCGCCGTGCAGGGTCTCGTACAGCGGCTTGCCGACCACCGGTGTGCGGCCCAGGAGGTCCTTGCCGCGCGCCAGGAACCGCTCGTACCCGTCGGTCGTACGGAGCGTGGCGAGGTGGTTGGCCATACCGCCGATGGTGGGCGCGTAGGAGCGCTCGTTGTCGTTCACGACGATGACGAGCGGGCGGTCCTTGGCGTCGGCGATGTTGTTCAGCGCCTCCCAGGCCATACCGCCTGTGAGCGCGCCGTCACCGATCACGGCGACGACGTGGTCGTCCTTCTTGAGGACCTGGTTGGCCTTGGCGAGGCCGTCGGCCCAGCCCAGCACCGTCGAGGCGTGCGAGTTCTCGATGACGTCGTGGTCGGACTCGGCGCGCGAGGGGTAGCCGGAGAGGCCGCCCTTGGTACGCAGCTTCCCGAAGTCCTGGCGGCCGGTGAGCAGCTTGTGCACGTAGCTCTGGTGACCGGTGTCGAAGAGGACCCGGTCCTTCGGTGAGTCGAAGACGCGGTGCAGGGCGATGGTCAGCTCGACGACACCCAGATTCGGGCCGAGATGGCCACCGGTCTTGGACACGGCGTCGACGAGGAAGGTCCGGATCTCCCCGGCCAGCTGTTCCAGCTGCTCCGGGCCCAGCCTGTCCAGATCGCGCGGTCCCCTGATGCGGGTCAGCAGCGGCACCCGTGCCTCCTTGCGTTCGAACTGTGATCGAGCCTTGCCGGGTCTGTCGAGTCTAATGTTCCATCCGGCGCAGTCGTCATCGGGCGGTGCGTTGTACATCACCCGTTCGGCGTAGGGCCCCTTGCATCATGAGCGCGCGACCCGGGCGGGCGCAGTGCAGGGATCCCTTACGGGCGCGCTTGCCGGACGCGCGGGAGCCCGGCGCGGGAGGGCTTCCCGGCCGGGCGTCCGATGTGCGGGGGTGCGGCTGCGCGGTCAGGCGCGGCCCGCGGACTTCTGGGTCTTGCGGGTCACGGCGTCGATCACGACCGTGGCGAGCAGGACTCCACCGGTGATCATGTACTGGATGGGCGAGGCGATGCCTTCCAGCGACAGGCCGTACTGGATCGAGATGATCACGAGTACACCGAGCAGCGCGTTCCAGGTGCGGCCCCGGCCTCCGAAGAGGCTGGTGCCACCGATGACGGCCGCGGCGATGGCGTTCATCAGCAGGTCGCCACTGCCGGCGCCCTGGTTGGCTGTGGCGATCTTGGAGGCCAGGAAGAGGCCGCCGACCGCGGCGAACGTACCGGCGATGGAGAAGACCGAGACCCGGATCAGCGTGACGTTGATACCGGCCCTGCGCGACGCCTCGACGCTGCCGCCGAGCGCGAAGACCTTGCGGCCGTACGTGGTGCGGCGGAGCAGGAAGTCGGTGCCGATCAGCACGACCAGGAAGATCAGGACGGCGAGCGGCATGCCCTTGTACTGGTTGTACATGTACGCGACAGCGAAGGCCACGACCGCGAGCACGCCGGTGCGCAGCAGGATCTCGCTGAGCGGCCGGGACGGGACGCCCGCGGCCTCACGGCGCCGTGCGTCCACGAACGAGGTGAGGAAGAAGATCACCACACCGACCAGCGCGATGCCGTAGGCCACTGCCACGTCGGCGAAGTAGTAGCCGGTCATGTTGGCGATCGGGCCGTCACCGGGCAGGTTGATCGTTCCGTTGTCGCCGAGGATCTGGAGCATGAAGCCGTTCCAGAACAGCAGACCTGCCAGGGTCACGGCGAACGCGGGAACGCCGATACGGGCGAAGAAGAAACCGTGGATCGCGCCGGCGACCGTGCCGGTGAGGATGGCGAGCACCAGGGCCAGCCACTGGTTCATCCCGTGTGTGACGTTCAGCACCGCGAAGGCGGCACTGGCCACACCGCTCACCGAGCCGACCGAGAGGTCGATCTCGCCGAGCAGCAGGACGAAGACGATTCCGACGGCGATCATGCCCGTACCGACCATGGTGACGGAGATGTCGGTCAGGTTGCCCGCGGTGAGGAAGCGCGAATTCAGGCTCTGGAAGACCGCGGCGATGACGATCAGGCCGACGACGACCGGGATGGAGCCGAGCTCACCGGCGCGTATCTTGCGCTTGAACTCGGACAGGTAGCCGGCGAAGCCCTGTTCGCGGACCAGCAGCCGGGGGTCGACCGCGGTCACCGCTTCGGCGGCCGGAGCGGGGGCGTCCACCGGGTCGGGCGCGGTGGAAGTCTTGTCCATGCTCACTTCTGAACCTCCACACCGCGCGACGCACGACGGGTCACAGCGTTGTCCGTGGCGCCGGTGATGGCGGCGATGATCTCTTCCTGCGAGGTGCTCTTCACGTCGAAGACACCGTTGTTGCGGCCGAGCCTGAGCACCGCGACCTTGTCGGCCACGGCCTTGACGTCGGCCATGTTGTGGCTGATCAGCAGGACCGCGTGACCGCGCTCGCGGAGCCGCTCGACGAGGTCGAGCACCTGCGCTGTCTGCTCCACACCGAGGGCCGCCGTCGGCTCGTCGAGGATGACGAGCTGGGGCTCACCGAGCATGGAACGCGCGATGGCCACGGTCTGGCGCTGTCCGCCGGAGAGCGAGGCGATCGGGATGCGCACGCTGGGTATGCGGATCGAGAGCGTGGTCAGCAGCTCGCGGGAGCGGCGCTCCATCTCGACCTCGTCGAGGATGCCGCGCTTGCGCAGCTCCCGGCCGAGGTAGAGGTTGCCGACGACGTCGATGTTGTCGCAGAGCGAGAGGTCCTGGTACACCGTCGCGATGCCCAGGTTCTGCGCGTCGTGCGGCTTGTTGATCTGGACTGCCTTGCCTTCCCACTCGATGACACCGTCATCGATGGGGTGCACGCCTGCGATCGTCTTGACCAGCGTGGACTTTCCGGCTCCGTTGTCGCCGACCAGGGCGAGCACTTCACCGCCGTAGGCCTCAAGCTCCACATCGGTGAGCGCCTGAACGGCACCGAATCGCTTGGAGACCCCACGCAACGCCAGCACGGGCGTAGCGGACACTTGAACCATCTCCTTCGCCGCCTGACCGGCGGGGATACCACGCTGCCATGAGAGCGCGGTGGCTGAGCGGGGGTGTACCGTCCGGCGCCCCGCCCCGGTAGCGGGACGTTGAGGTGGGGCGGGGCGCCGGACGGGCTTCAGTGGTGCGTAACTCCCTTGCGGGGCAGGGGTGTTACTTCAGACCGATCTTGTCGCACGCGGCCTTGTAGGCCGGGGTGCAGATGTCGCTGACCGTGTAGATGCCGTCCTTGATGACGGTGTCCTTGATGTTGGCCTTGGTCAGGGAGTAGACCGGGAAGATCACGGAGGGGATGCCCTTCGTGGTGGCGCTGTCGACCTTGGTCTTGACGATCGAGTCGAGCTTCTGGCCCTTGGCGAGCGCCACAGCCATCTCGGCCGCGACCGGGCCCTCCCTGAGGTACGGCTTGTAGACGCTCATGTACTGCGTACCGGCCACGATGCGCTGCACACCGGCGAGTTCGGCGTCCTGGCCGGTGACCGGCGGGAGCGGGCTGATACCGGCGGACTTGAGGGCGGTGATGACACCGCCGGCCATGCCGTCGTTGGCGGAGAGGACGCCGATGACGTTCTTCTTGCCGATGGCGGTGATCGCACCGTCCATGTTGGAGTTGGCGTTCTCCGGCTTCCACTCCTTGGTGTCGTACTCCTTGCCGATGTTCACCTTGCCGTCGAGGACGGAGTGAGCGCCCTTCTTGTAGTCGGCGGCGTTCGGGTCGGTGGAGGAGCCGTTCATCATGACGATCTTGCCGGACTTGGCCTTGGAGCCGAGCGCCTTCAGCAGGGCGGTGCCCTGCGTCTTGCCGACGGTCTGGTTGTCGAAGGAGACGTACGAGTCGATCGGGCCCGTGGCGAGGCGGTCGAAGGCGACGACGGGGATACCGGCGTCCTTGGCCTTCTTGACCGAGGCGGCTATCGACTTGGCGTCGACGGCGTCCACGATGATGGCGTCCACCCGGTTGGTGACCATGGTGTCCATCTGCTGGCTCTGCTGCGACGCGTCCTGCTTGGCATTGACGTAAGTGATCTTGCCCTTGCCGTGCGTCAGCTCCTTGACCTTCTTCTCGATCAGGGGCTTGTCGAACTTCTCGTACCGCGCGGTCTGGTTCTCCGGCAGGAGCAGACCGATGTTGAGGGCGTCGCCCTTCTTGGCGGAGGACGCCTTGTCCTTGCTTCCGTCGGAGTCCTTGGCACTGCCACAGGCAGCGAGAGAGACAGCCATCGCGGTGGCGGCCACGGCCACGGCGGCACGACGCATCTGCGTATTCACTTCAGAAACCTCCCTGACGAGGCCGCGACGTTGCGGCCGAGGTGCCTGGAGTCAACTCGGCCGCCGGGCCAGCGTCAAGGAGTAAATCCTTAACGAGATGGCAACGGTGTCATTCGTTATCTAAGTGAAGACAGGAGTACTGGTCGGCAGCGCAGCGTCCAAAAGGCTCGAATCGCCCATTTCGCTGAGCACCAGGGCCAGTGCGCCGAGTACTTCGGCCCTGCCCCCGAGAGCCCCGGGAAGCACCGAGAGCTGTCGCGCGGCGCTGGGGATCGCGTACCTGCCGACCGACTCGCGGATCGGCCCGAGCACCAGCTCACCGGCCTCGGCCAGGTCTCCGCCGAGCACCACCCTGGTGGGGTTCAGGAGGTTGCAGAGGTTGGCCACGCCGCTGCCGATGTGCCGGCCGACGTCCGCGACCACCCGGCGGCAGCCCGGATCACCCCCGCGGGCGAGCTGGACGACCCGCTCGATGGTCAGATCCGTCCCGTGACTGGACTCCAGCAGGGGCAGGACGTACCGGGCCGCCGTGAAGGTCTCCAGGCACCCCCGGTTGCCGCAGCGGCAGACAGGGCCCGACTCGTCGAGCGTGATGTGCCCGATCTCGCCGGCCGTGCCGCCGGGGCCCCGGTAGATCTGTCCGTCGATCACCAGACCGGCGCCCACGCCGCTGGCGACCTTGATGTAGGCGAGGTCCCTGACCCCGCGGCCGCTCCCCCAGACCAGCTCGCCGAGTGCCCCCAGGTTGGCGTCGTTGTCGACGTACACCGGGACGCCGAGCCTGGCCGCCAGCTCCTCGCTCGGGTTGATGCCCGTCCAGCCCGGGAGGATCGACGTGGAGCCGAGGGTGCCCGACTCGACGTCGATCGGCCCCGGCACCCCGAGCCCGACGCCGACCACCTTGTCGGCGCCGATGCCGGTCGCCTCGATCAGCCGGTTGACCAGCTCCTCGGCCCTTCCGAAGCCCTCGGCGGACGAGGCGTCCACGTCGAGCGGCTCGGACTCCTCGGCGAGCACCTGGTGGGCGAGGTTGCCGACCGCCACCCGCAGGTGGGTATGGCCGAAATCGACCCCGATGACGATGCCCGCGGAGCCGCTCAGCGACACGCTGCGGGCCCTGCGTCCGCCGGCCGATGTCGGGGTGACCTCGACCGTGCCGCCCTCTTTCAGTTCGCGAACGATATTGGAGACCGTGGCTGCCGAGAGCCCGGTGCTGCGGGCGATCTCCGCCTGAGTGAGCGAGCCCGCCATACGCACCGCGCGCACGACCCGCTCAAGGTTGGCCCGGTGCAGAGATGTCTGCGACCCCGGAGTCTCCATCGACTCATCCACTCCTGCCATGGGTGGACGGCACGACGGCCGTCCCCGCGCGGGGCGCGTCTGTTGAGCCCCCGCCCTATCTCCAACATGTGAACCCTCAGCTGACCCTTTAGCGCTCTCTCCCGTCAAGACCTTGAGCAAGGGCAGACACGGATGAGCGCCGCCTCCCCGGGAGGAAAAGGACGAACCGCCCGACGGCGGCTGCCGTCGGGCGGTTCGGGTGCGGACCAGAAGCGGAAGCTCTACTTCAGCGCCCCCGCGGTGAGTCCTGCGACGACCTGCCGCTGGAAGATGATGTAGGCCGCGAGGACCGGCAGCATCGCCATCACCAGACCGGCGAAGAGGCCGGAGTAGTCACCCTTGTAGCCCTGGCTGGTGGCCAGTTCGACGAGGCCCTGGGCCAGCACCCGCTGCTTCGGGTCGGTGTTCAGCACCGTAGGCAGCAGGTACTGGTTCCACTGGCCGAGGAAGTTGAAGATGCCGACGCTGATCAGGCCGGGCTTGGCCATCGGCAGCATCACCTGGAAGAACGTCCTGGTGTGCGACGCACCGTCGAGCGTCGCCGCCTCCGCCACTTCTCCCGGCAGTGTCCGGAAGAACGAGGTGAGGAAGAAGACGGTGAACGGCAGTGAGTAGGCGATGTAGACCAGGACCAGGCCCTGGGTCGTGTTCAGCAGACTCATGTTGTTCATGACGAAGAACAGCGGCACCAGCGCCAGGATGATCGGGAAGCTCATCCCTCCGACGAAGAGGAAGTAGATGAAGCGGTTCCCCGGGAAGTCGAAGCGCGCCAGCACATAGGCCGCCATGGAGCCGAGCAGCAGCGTACCGACGAGCGAGCAGCCGACGACCACGATGGTGTGCCCGAAGTACTGGCCCATGTGCGCCTGGCCCCAGGCGCGGGACCAGTTCTCGAAGTGCAGCCTGTCGGGCAGCTTCCAGGGCTCGGCGAGGATGTCGTGGTCGTTCTTGAACGAGGACATCACCGCCCACACCAGCGGTACGACGACCAGGACCGCCCAGATGATCAGGACGCCGTGCGAGAAGACGTTGAGGGTGCCGCCCTCACTCTTCTTCTCGCGGGGAGCCGCGGGCTCCGGCTTCGTCAGCTGCACGGGCTCCGGGTCCTCGGTGACCTCGGCCGGAGGGGTGTCAGTGGTCTTCATCTCAGAACTCCAGCCGCTCGCGCCGGCCCAGTCGCATCACGATGGCGGCGAACACCATGGTGAGCACGAGGAGGGCGACGCCGATCGTTGTCGCGTATCCGGCCTGGCCGTCGCGGAACGCCGTCTGGTAGACGAACAGCGGCAGCACGGTGGTCGATTGGGCGGGGCCACCCGGGCCCACACTCATGATGTTCACCGCGGCGAACGCCTCGGCGCCGAGGGACAGGATGCCCATGTACACCCAGCCCGACTGCACGGTGTCCCAGAGCAGCGGAAGGGTGATCCGGAAGAAGGTCGTGACCCGGCTCGCGCCGTCCAGCAGCGCCGCCTCGTAGAAGTCCTTCGGAATGGACGCCATGCCCGCCGAGAAGAGCACCACGAAGAAACCGACCTGCGACCAGACGAGGACGGCGAAGATGCACCAGAGGGCCAGCTTCGGGTCACCGAGCCAGTCCGGCTGGATGCTGTCGAGGTGGACCGCGCTCAGAGCACCGTTGAGGATGCCCCCGTCAGGGTTGTAGATGAACCTGAAGAGCAGCGCGACGATCGCGATCGACAGCACCTGCGGGAAGAAGTACGCGATCTTGTAGAACCCCGAACCGCGTACGCCCGCGATGGCGGAGCCCTTACGGCGCCGGCCACCGACATTCAGCATGAAGGCGAAGAACAGCGCGAGTGCGAGCGTCACCAGCGGCAGCAGCAACACGAACAGCACGCTGTGTTCCAGGGACTTCCAGAAGGTGGAGTCGTGGAACATCCGGCTGTAGTTGTCGAAGCCGACCATCTTGAAGTCCGGGCTCAGGCCGGTCCAGTCGGTGAACGAGTAATAGATCGACTGAATGAACGGCCATATGACGAAGACTGCGTACAACGCCAGTGGGGCTGTCAAGAACCCCACAATGAACCGGTACTTACCTTGTTGCATGGTTACCGACCCCGATCTTCCGGCGGGTGCCGCCGCTGGTGACGCGTGCTCACTGGTGCTTGTAGTGCTTGATCGAAGAGTCCTTGGCAGCCGCGTCCGCGTACTGCTGACACTTCTTGACGGCCTCGGCCGGGGTCATACGGCCCGCCATCATCTCACCGAGGACGGAGACACCGATCTGCTCCTTCTGGAGCTTCACGTACCAGTCCTGGAGCCTCGGGTTGACCACGTTGTCGCCCGCAGCCTTCAGCACGTCGATGCCCGACTGGAGCGCCGTCGACAGCTGCAGGCCCTCGGTGCCGCCGTTGAAGGCGGACAGCGACTTGACCTTGGTGGTGAAGTTCTTGGAGGAGGCCTCGCTGAGCATGATGCGCAGCTGGTCCATACCGGCCTGGGGGTTCTTCGCGTTCCTCGGGACGATGAAGGGCTCACCGCCCGCGGCCCAGATGGTGCCGTACGGCATCTTGTCCGAGGAGTCCAGGCTGGACGGCGCGCCGACCTTCATCTGGAAGTCCTTGGGCGTGGTCTTCGCCGCCTCGTTCTCCACCCAGGAGCCGTCGGGGATGAAGAGCGCCTTGCCCTCGGTCCACGCCGTCTGGGACTGGATGTGGTCGATACCGGGCGTGCCCTTGAGGATGTAGCCCTTCTTGAAGAGCTCGTAGTAGGCGTCGAACCCGGCCTTGACCGCGGGGTGCTTCCAGGCGTTCGGTGCCAGGTCGTCGATGTCGTCGAGGACCTTGCGGCCGCCGATCTTGCCGATGAAGGGGAAGAGCGAGAAGGGCAGGTAGTACGGGTACTTGCCCGCGTACGTCCAGCCCGCGATGCCCTTCTTCTTCGCCTTGGCACAGACGGCGAGCATGTCGTCCCAGGTCTTGGGGTACTCGACGCCCAGCTTGTCCAGGTTGGTCTGGGAATACCACACGCCATAGACGGTGTACGCGTAGTTCAGGATCCAGCACGGCTCACCGTCGTACTGGCCCATCTCCACGATGCCCGGCCGCAGGGTGTCCCTGACCTTCTTGCTCGGGTCGTCGACGGAGGGCGCGTCCAGCAGCGGCGTCAGGTCGGTCAGCTGGTTCTTGCCGACCAGGACACCCATGTCCATCTGCTCGGCGCCCGAGTTGTCGATCAGGTCCGGCGGGGTGCCGCCGTTGAAGCGCGGCTGCAGCTCGGACTGGATCTTCTGCGTGGACGAGAAGTGCACCTTCGACTTCGGGTGCGCCTTCGCGTACAGCTTGTTCGCGTCCTTGGCGTATTCGGTGCCGAAGCCGCCGTCGAAGATGACCATGTCGAGCGGGGCGGTCTCGTTCACACCCAGCGGGTTACTGGCGCTCGTCTTGCCCTTTTTGACCTTGTCGTCGCCGCTGCTGTCACTGCTCGCGCAGGCAGAGAGGAAGCTCATCGCCGGAACGGTGATCAGGCCGAGAGCGGCAGACCGCTTGATCAGATCACGACGGCCGAGGCCCTCATTGGTGCGGGCGGAGGTGGATCCCATGCTCAAGTCCTCGCCTTCTACAGGACTCAGGCGGTGTACCGGTCGCCCGTTGAGAATTCGCCTCAGGCGAAGGGCCCCGCCACCGCGTTCAGTTGACGCTGGGTTGTACTGGCTGCAGGAGGGAAAGCTCGGGAATACGGCCGGGGCTGCCTTGAAGCCCCCCGCCCCGATCCCCTCCCCCCTGGCCCGCCGCCGAAGACACGGCTAGGCGGACGTCGACAGGTATAGTCCACTTCCCTTCGACTGGGCAAGATCGAATGCAGGTTTGAACGCCAGTCTTTCCCGAGTTGAGACCTCACAGACATCTGGTGCACTCCGCCCATCGGGCGGCACCTCTCGTGAGAGCGCGTCCAATTCATCCGTCCGCGCGCCGTCAACACCCTTGACTCGGATGCCACTTACCTTCCTACTGGACCTTGCGCACCATCGTGACAACGTTGTCCAAAGCGTTTAGGTGAGAGGAAAGACCCTCATGCAGACCAGACCTCGGCACAGAGCAGGATCGGCAGGCGCCCTGGTGGCGGCCGCTTTTGTGCTCGTCGTGGCGGGGCAGGGCGCGGCCGTCGCCCGACCCGCCCAACCCCATGTAGGGGACAAGGGGTTCAGCTCCTCGTTCGAAGCGGACCAACCGCAGCCGGATTGGCGTAATACCGTAGAAGTAGGCCCGGACGGTCATAAACGTTCCTCCGGTATCGATGGCACCACTAATGCCGGAATACCAGGCAATGTCACTGATCATGTCGTCACCCTGCGGGCCAGTGACGAGAACGCGGGAAGCGGCGAGGGCAAAGGCAGCCTCGTCGACATCAACCCGGACACCAAGTGGCTGGCGTTCCATCCCACGGCATGGGTGGAGTTCGATCTGGACGAGGCGGTCAAGCTCAAGACCTACGCGCTGACGTCCGCCAACGATCACGACGAGCGCGACCCGAAGGACTGGACCCTCCAGGGATCCGCCGACGGCAAGGACTGGAAGACACTCAGCACCCAGCAGGGTCAGGACTTCGACAAGCGGGCTCAGACGAAGTCGTACGACATCGCGGGCGCGGACACCGCGTACGCGCACTACCGGCTGGACATCACGGCCAACCACGGAGCATCGGACGCGGTGCAGCTCGCCGACGTCCAGTTCTCGGACGGCGACACGGGCACGCCCCCGCCGTCGGACATGGTCACCCGGGTGGACAGCGGGCCCACCTCGTCGCCGACCGCCAAGACGGGCGCCGGTTTCACCGGAACCAGGTCGCTGCGGTACTCAGGCACACAGAAGGGCACGGGCCGGGCGTACTCGTACAACAAGGTCTTCGACGTCAATACCAGGATCAGCCGTAACACCGAGCTGTCCTACAAGGTGTTCCCGGAAATGGGGAAGACCGACCTGAACTATCCGTCCACCGACGTGGCGGTCGATCTGGCCTTCACCGACGGCACCTACCTGAGTGATCTGAAGGCCACCGACTCCAGCGGCGGGCTGCTGACGCCGCAGGGGCAGGGCGCGGCCAAGCGGCTGTACGTCAACCAGTGGAACGCGGTCTCCGCGGACATCGGGACGGTCGCGGCCGGCAAGACGGTCGACAGGATCCTGGTGGCGTACGACTCCCCCAAGGGCCCGGCGACGTTCCGGGGCTGGATCGACGACATCGCGCTGGCCGCCAAGAAGGCCGAGAAGCCGTCCGCGCATCTCTCGGACTACGCCCTCACCACCCGGGGCACCAATTCGAGCGGCTCCTTCTCGCGCGGCAACAACTTCCCGGCGACCGCGGTCCCGAACGGCTTCAACTTCTGGACGCCGGTCACCGACGCGGGCTCCACGAGCTGGCTCTACAACTACGCGAGTGGTAACAACGACGACAATCTGCCCACTCTGCAGGCCTTCAGCGCCAGCCACGAGCCGAGCCCCTGGATGGGCGACCGGCAGACGTTCCAGGTGATGCCGTCGGTCGCCTCGGGAATTCCGGACGCCTCCCGGACCAAGCGCGCACTCCCCTTCAAGCACGAGAACGAGGTAGCGAAGCCCGACTACTACGGGGTCACCTTCGAGAACGGTCTCAAGGCGGAGATGACGCCGACCGACCATGCGGCGATGATGCGGTTCACCTACCCCGGTGACAACGCGAGCATGATCTTCGACAACATCTCCAACGACGGCGGCCTCACGCTGGACCCGAAGACCGGCACCTTCAGCGGTTACTCGGACGTCAAGAGCGGCGGCTCCACCGGCGCGACCCGGATGTTCGTGTACGGCGTCGTCGACACCCCGGTCACCGCGAGCTCCAAGCTCACCGGCGGGGGCGGCGACAACGTCACCGGCTACATGCGCTTCAAGCCGGGCAAGGACCGTACGGTCACCCTGCGCATGGCCACCTCGCTCATCGGCGTGGACCAGGCGAAGTCAAACCTGGCCCAGGAGCTGCCCGCGTCGTCGACCTTCGCGGGGACCGAGGCGAAGGCGCGCTCCCAGTGGGACAAGATCCTCGGCAAGATCGAGGTGCAGGGTGCCACGCACGACCAGCTGACGTCGCTCTACTCCTCCATGTACCGGCTGTACCTGTACCCGAACTCGGGCTCGGAGAAGGTCGGCTCGAAGACGGAGTACGCCAGCCCCTTCTCGGCCAAGGCCGGTGACAACACGCCGACGCACACGGGCGCCAAGGTCGTGAACGGTTCGGTGTACGTCAACAACGGGTTCTGGGACACCTACCGGACGACCTGGCCCGCGTACTCCTTCCTCACCCCGAAGAAGGCCGGAAAACTGGTCGACGGCTTCGTCCAGCAGTACAAGGACGGTGGCTGGATCTCCCGCTGGTCCTCCCCCGGCTACTCCGACCTCATGACCGGTACCAGTTCGGACGTGGCGTTCGCGGACGCGTACGTCAAGGGCGTGAAGTTCGACGCGAAGGCGGCGTACGAGGCGGCCCTGAAGAACGCCACGGTCGTCCCGCCGAGCTCGGGCGTCGGCCGCAAGGGCATGGACACCTCGCCCTTCACCGGCTACGCCTCCACTGCGACCAACGAGGGCATGTCGTGGTCGATGGAGGGCTACGTCAACGACTACGGCATCGCGCAGATGGGCAAGGCGCTCTACAAGAAGACGCATGAAGCCCGTTACAAGGAGGAGTCCGACTACTTCCTCAACCGGGCGCAGAACTACGTCAAGCTCTTCGACCCGGAGGTCGGCTTCTTCCAGGGCAGGACCCCGGCAGGCGACTGGCGGCTCCCGGCGGACAAGTACGACCCCAGGGTCTGGGGTTACGACTACACGGAGACCGACGGCTGGGGGTACGCGTTCACCGCTCCGCAGGACTCGCGCGGTCTGGCGAACCTCTACGGCGGGCAGGCGGGTCTGGCGAAGAAGCTGGACACCTACTTCTCGACGCCCGAGACGGCGGGCCCCGAGTACACCGGCTCGTACGGCGGAGTCATCCACGAGATGACCGAGGCGCGCGACGTACGGATGGGCCAGTACGGGCACAGCAACCAGGTGGCGCACCACGTCACCTACATGTACGACGCGGCGGGTCAGCCCTGGAAGGCCCAGGAGAAGATCCGCGAGGTGCTCGGCCGGCTGTACACCGGCAGTGACATCGGCCAGGGCTACCACGGCGACGAGGACAACGGCGAGCAGTCGGCCTGGTACATCTTCTCCTCGCTCGGCTTCTACCCCCTGGTGATGGGCAGCGGTGAATTCGCCGTCGGCTCACCGCAGTTCACCAAGGCCACGGTGCACCTGGACAACGGCCGGGACCTGGTGGTCAAGGCTCCGCAGAACAGCACGAAGAACATCTACGTGCAGGGCCTCAAGGTGAACGGCAAGGCGTGGAACTCCACCGCGCTGCCGAACGACGTCCTGCAGAACGGCGGCACCCTGGACTTCGCCATGGGTCCGCAGCCGTCGAAGTGGGGCACCGGCAAGAAGGCGGCGCCGGTCTCCATCGCCAAGGACGACAAGGTGCCGTCGCCCCGCGAGGACGCGACGAGCGGTTCCGGCGCACTCTTCGACAACACGTCGAAGACGGACGCCTCGTTCACCTCGGCCGACCTTCCCGTGAAGTCGGCGACGCGGACCGTCCAGTACACCCTCACCTCGTCCGACAAGGCCAAGGCCCCGGCCGGGTGGAAGCTGGAGGGCTCCGACGACGGTACGAAGTGGACGACGCTGGACAAGCGCGCGGGTGAGTCGTTCGCCTACGACAAGCAGACCAGGGTCTTCTCCGTGGCCCACCCCGGTACGTACAAGAAGTACCGCCTGGTGAACACGGGGACAGCGACTCTCGCGGAGGTGGAGCTGCTGTCCTGACCACTGAGCCATCACCCGGAAGCGGGTGAACCGCTGGGGCCGGCCCGGGACTTCCGGGCCGGCCCCTCGGCATGTGCGGCGCCCCCGCCCTGCCCCGAGCGCCGGAACGGGACACTTGACCTCGAGTCCGCTCCAACACCTACGGTCGGGCACATGACTTCCACGCTTCCCGTCCGCCGCCTCGGCGAACTGTCCGTCTCCGCGCAGGGTCTCGGCTGCATGGGGATGAGCCACGGCTACGGCGCATCGGACGACGACCAGTCGATCGCGACCATCCACCGCGCCCTCGAACTGGGCGTCACCCTGCTCGACACATCCGATTTCTACGGCGCCGGCCACAACGAGGAGCTCATCGGCCGGGCGCTGGCCGGGCGACGTGAACAGGCTGTGCTGGCGACGAAGTTCGGCTTCGCCAACCAGTTGGGTGAGCCGGTCGCGATCCGGGGTGATGCCGCGTATGTGCGACAGGCCTGCGACGCGTCTCTGCGCAGGCTGGGCACCGATCACATCGACCTCTACTACCAGCACCGGGTCGACCCGGACGTCCCCATCGAGGAGACGGTCGGCGCCATGGCGGAGCTGGTCACGGCGGGCAAGGTCCGCCACCTGGGGCTCTCCGAGGCGAGCGCGGGAACCGTCCGGCGGGCGCACGCGGTGCATCCGATCGCCGCGCTGCAGAGCGAGTGGTCGCTGTGGACCAGGGACCTGGAGCAGGAGATCGCGCCCGTCTGCCGCGAGCTCGGTATCGGCCTGGTGCCGTTCTCGCCACTGGGCCGCGGCTTCCTGACCGGCAGGTACACCTCGCTGGACGGCCTGCCCGAGACCGACGTGCGCCGCAGCCAGCCCCGCTTCGCCGACGGCAATCTGCAGCAGAACCTCGCCATCGTGGACCGGCTGGACGAGCTTGCTTCCGCACGGGGTGTGACAGCCGGCCAGCTCGCCCTGGCCTGGGTCCAGCAGCGCGGATCCGACGTGGTGCCGATCCCGGGGACCCGCAGGGAGAAGTACCTGGAGGAGAACCTCGCGGCGGCGACCCTGGAGCTGTCGGCCACCGAACTCGCGGCGATCGACGAAGCGGCCCCGGCGGGCGCGGTCGCGGGCACCCGTTACGACAAGGGCAGCCTGCGCTTCGTCAACCGCTGAAGGACCGGGAGCGCTGGCAGCACTATTTCGATCCCATAAAAACAAATCGCGAGTGGCAGCGCCGCGCGGGCGCCGACGACGTACCCACGACGGTACGCCCTCGGCGCCCGCGCCCGTGACAGCTGCGCCGATCACCGGCGGCATCCCGCACGATGACGGCGCACCTCTGGAAACATTCGCCGCGATGCCGTATTAGTACTGTCGGCAAACAAATTGATCGGGCCGGCGGTGCGGCCGCCCGAGCCCTCGTCGACAAGAGGCTGAGTATGTCGGACCGTTTCACCCCCACCCCCGAGGACAGGTTCACCTTCGGTCTGTGGACCGTCGGCTGGCGGGGCAACGACCCCTTCGGCGAACCGACCCGTCCCGCCCTGGACCCCGTCGAGTCCGTGGAGCGTCTGGCGGAGCTGGGCGCGCACGGTGTGACCTTCCACGACGACGACCTGATCCCGTTCGGCTCGTCGGACAGTGAGCGTTCGGCGCTCGTCACACGGTTCAGGGACGCCCTGGACCGCACCGGTCTCAAGGTCCCGATGGCCACGACCAACCTGTTCACGCACCCGGTCTTCAAGGACGGCGGCTTCACGTCCAACGACCGTGATGTGCGGCGCTTCGCACTGCGGAAGGTCATCCGCAACATCGATCTCGCGGTGGAACTGGGCGCGCAGACATACGTGGCCTGGGGCGGCCGTGAAGGCGCCGAGTCCGGAGCGGCCAAGGACGTCAGGGTGGCACTCGACCGGATGAAGGAGGCCTTCGACCTGCTCGGCGAGTACGTCGTCGGCCAGGGGTACGACCTGCGCTTCGCCATCGAGCCCAAGCCGAACGAGCCGCGCGGCGACATCCTGCTGCCCACCGTCGGCCACGCGCTCGCGTTCATCGAGCGCCTGGAGCGTCCCGAGATGTACGGGGTGAACCCTGAGGTCGGCCACGAGCAGATGGCCGGGCTGAACTTCACCCACTCCATCGCGCAGGCCATCTGGGCGGGCAAGCTCTTCCACATCGACCTCAACGGCCAGTCCGGCATCAAGTACGACCAGGACCTGCGCTTCGGCGCAGGCGACCTGCGCCAGGCCTTCTGGCTCGTCGACCTCCTGGAGAGCGCCGGCTACGCGGGCCCGCGTCACTTCGACTTCAAGCCGGTCCGCACCGACGGCTTCGACGGCGTCTGGGAGTCGGCGAAGAACTGCATGCGCAACTATCTGATCCTCAGGGAGCGCGCGCTTGCGTTCCGCGCCGACCCGGCCGTCCAGGAGGCGCTGGCCGCCTCACGCCTGGACGAGCTGGCCCTGCCCACCGCGGAAGACGGTCTGGGCGGCCTGCTGGCGGACCGCTCGGCGTACGAGGAGTTCGACAGCGGCGCCGCCGCGGAGCGCAGCATGGCCTTCGAGGCGCTCGACCAGCTGGCCATGGAGCACCTGCTCGGCGTCGGCTGAGCAGGCTTGTCCCCGGGGCGCCCGAAAAGCGCGCACCGCGCCCGCCGGAGCCCGCGCACCGAAAAAGGGCCGTACCCCCGCAGTCTTCGCGGGGGTACGGCCCTTCGTGACCTCTCGGCCCCGTCCGCCCTACTTGCGGATCAGGTTGCGCAGCACGTACTGCATGATGCCGCCGTTGCGGTAGTAGTCCGCCTCACCGGGGGTGTCGATGCGCACGACCGCGTCGAACTCCACGCCGGTGTCGGTGGTGACCTTCACCGTGCGGGGCGTGGTGCCGTTGTTCAGCTCGGTCACACCGGTGAAGGAGAAGGTCTCCTGGCCGGTCAGGCCGAGTGTCTCGGCGGTCTGGCCCTCCGGGAACTGGAGGGGCAGGACGCCCATGCCGATGAGGTTCGAGCGGTGGATGCGCTCGTACGACTCGGCGATGACGGTGCGGACGCCGAGCAGCGCGGTGCCCTTGGCCGCCCAGTCGCGGGACGAGCCCGAGCCGTACTCCTTGCCCGCCAGGACGGTCAGCGGGATGCCGGCGGCCTGGTAGTTCTGGGAGGCGTCGTAGATGAACGAGACCGGCCCGTCCGCCTGGGTGAAGTCGCGGGTGTAGCCGCCCTCGGTGCCGGGCGCGATCTGGTTGCGCAGGCGGATGTTGGCGAACGTGCCGCGGATCATGACCTCGTGGTTGCCTCGGCGCGAGCCGTAGGAGTTGAAGTCGCGGCGCTCGACGCCGTGCTCCGTGAGGTACTTGCCGGCCGGGGTGTCGGCCTTGATCGCGCTGGCCGGGGAGATGTGGTCGGTGGTGACCGAGTCGCCCAGCTTGGCGAGGACCCGGGCCCCGGTGATGTCCTCGACCGGGGTCGTCTCCATCGTCATGCCCTCGAAGTAAGGGGGCTTACGGACGTAGGTGGACTCCGGGTCCCACTCGAAGGTGTTGCCGGTCGGGATCGACAGGGCCTGCCACTGGGCGTCACCCGCGAAGACGTCCTGGTAGGACTTGTTGAACATGTCCTCGCCGATGGTGTTCGCCACGACGTCGTTGACCTCGGCCTCGGTGGGCCAGATGTCCGCCAGGTGGACCGGCTTGCCGTCCTGGTCCGTCCCGAGCGCGTCCTTGGTGATGTCCACCTTCATGGAGCCCGCGATGGCGTACGCGACGACGAGCGGCGGGGACGCCAGGTAGTTCATCTTGACGTCGGGGTTGATGCGCCCCTCGAAGTTGCGGTTGCCCGAGAGCACCGACGTCACGGCTAGGTCGTGGTCGTTGACGGCCTTCGAGACCTCCTCGGGCAGCGGGCCCGAGTTGCCGATGCAGGTGGTGCAGCCGTAGCCGACGAGGTTGAAGCCGACCTTGTCGAGGTACGGGGTCAGGCCCGCCTTGTCGAAGTAGTCGGTGACGACCTTCGAACCCGGGGCGAGAGTGGTCTTGACCCAGGGCTTGCGGGTCAGGCCCTTCTCGACGGCCTTCTTGGCGACGAGCGCCGCTGCGACCATGACGTACGGGTTCGAGGTGTTGGTGCAGGAGGTGATCGCGGCGACGGTGACGGCGCCGTGGTCGATCTCGTACGTCGAACCGTCGGGGGCCGTGACCGTGGTCGGACGGCTCGGCACACCGTTGTGGGCGGCCGGGGCGTCGGAGGCCGGGAAGGACTCCTTGCCGGACTCCTCGTCCTCGGAGACGTAGTTGCGGACGTCCTGTGCGAACTGTGCCTTGGCGTTGGCGAGGACGATGCGGTCCTGCGGGCGCTTCGGGCCTGCGATGGAGGGGACGACCGTGGCGAGGTCGAGTTCCAGCTTCTCGGAGAAGTCGGGCTCGGCGGCCGGGTCGAGCCAGAGGCCCTGCTCCTTGGAGTACGCCTCGACGAGCGCGACCTGCTTCTCGTCCCGGCCGGTCAGGCGCAGGTACTTCAGCGTCTCGTCGTCGATCGGGAAGATCGCGGCGGTGGAGCCGAACTCCGGCGACATGTTGCCGATGGTGGCGCGGTTGGCGAGCGAGGTGGCGGCGACGCCCTCACCGTAGAACTCGACGAACTTGCCGACGACGCCGTGCTTGCGCAGCATCTCGGTGATCGTGAGGACCAGGTCGGTGGCGGTGGTGCCGGCGTTCAGCTCGCCGGTCAGCTTGAAGCCGACGACACGCGGGATGAGCATCGAGACCGGCTGGCCGAGCATCGCGGCCTCGGCCTCGATGCCGCCGACGCCCCAGCCCAGCACACCCAGGCCGTTGACCATGGTGGTGTGCGAGTCGGTGCCGACGAGGGTGTCGGGGTACGCCTGGCCGTTGCGGACCATGACGGTGCGGGCCAGGTGCTCGATGTTCACCTGGTGGACGATGCCGGTGCCCGGGGGGACGACCTTGAACTCGTCGAAGGCGGTCTGGCCCCAGCGCAGGAACTGGTAGCGCTCCTTGTTGCGGCCGTACTCCAGCTCGACGTTCTGCGAGAAGGAGTCCGACGTGCCGAACTTGTCGGCGATGACGGAGTGGTCGATGACCAGCTCGGCCGGGGCGAGCGGGTTGATCTGCGCCGCGTCACCGCCGAGCTCCTTCACGGCCTCGCGCATGGTGGCGAGGTCGACGACACAGGGCACGCCGGTGAAGTCCTGCATGATCACGCGGGCCGGTGTGAACTGGATCTCCTGGCTGGGCTGGGCCTGCGAGTCCCAGCCGCCCAGCGCCCGGATGTGGTCGGCGGTGATATTCGCGCCGTCCTCGGTACGCAGCAGGTTCTCCAGCAGCACCTTCAGGCTGTAAGGGAGGCGCGCGGAGCCCTCGACCTTGTCCAGCTTGAAGATCTCGTACGACTCGTCGCCCACGCGCAGCGTGCTGCGGGCGTCGAAGCTGTTCGCCGACACGACAGTCTCCTTCATCAAAGTGCGCGTACTACCGCGCCGCGCCTCATTTGCGGTCGGCGCCGCGTGGTGCCGCCTACGGCTGCTCGACCATCCGCTAAGGTAAGGATTAGTTAGGTAACCCTTACCGAGTCGCGGCCTGCGATGCGCCTCGGCAGATATCTCGATGTCGAGATAACTCTAGTACACGTCCGCGCAGAGGTCATGCGCGGACCGCTTTGACCACTCTCATCCAGTCGAGTCGTTTACTCGGCGAACCCAGCCGTTCCGCCTCCCGTCTCGGCGAACCTGGTCGTTCGGGTGATCGCGCTTGGGCGCTGGGTGACTGTACTGACTGGGGTGGATCCTGCGGAGCCGGATGCACGGAGTAGCTGCCTCCTACCCATCACGCCGGCAGGCAGCCCTCGACGGCGCCGTTGCTCACGGGCCTGCCAGCAGGAGAGCGACCGAAAACACCACCCGAAACAGAGCGAACAACCACGCGAAACAGCCAAATCGACCGTGCGCGTCCGGAGGCTTCTGTCCAGTCTCGGGCAGGGTGAAAAGCCGTGAGCCTTCAGGCCACAGGCTCGATAGCCTGCGTCGCATGAACCTCGATGTTCTTCCCACGGTGGAGTTCGCGTTCCCCGGTCCGCTGCGGGACCAGCTGGTCGCCGCGATCCTGTCCGGCGCCAAGACCACTACCTCCGGGCTGGTACTGGAATACGAGCGAGAGAACGAGCCGTTGCCCGAAATCGGCCGGCAGTCGGCCGTGGTCGACTCCGACGGGCGGCGGACAGCGGTGATCGAACTGACCGAGGTCCGGGTGATCCGGCTCGCCGACGTCGACCTGCAGCATGCCCTCGACGAGGGTGAAGGCGACACGTCGGTGGCCGAGTGGCGGGCCGGGCACGAAAGGTTCTGGCACAGCGCGGAGGTGCGCGAGGAACTGGGCGACCCCGATTTCACCGTCGACGACGACACCCAGGTGCTGGCCCAGCGCTTCCGGCTGGTGCACACGGCCTGACGAGCTCCCACAATCAGCGGTCCCTCACCTCGGCCGGGAGAGGTCCACCACTACCCGAGGGGTTCCGCCCGCATGCTCGGCGGTTTTCCGGAACCTGAGGTCGCAGGGTGATCGCACGGGTCAGGAGCGCGGCAGCTGCGGAGCTGGCGGCCGCCTCCGCGCCGAGCAGGGCACGGGCTCAGAACGACACCGTGAGGGAGATGACGACGATGTTGGCGAGGAGGTACAAGCCCGTCGTGACGGCGAAAACATGGTTGTTGAAGCGCCGCGCCGCTGGTCGTGCCATGGGATCGGTCAACAGCTTCATGAGGTAGGTGGTGTTGGCGACACCGACCAGTACGTAGAGCAGGCTCATGAAGTGGATCTCTTCGACCAGCGTCACGTTCAGGAAGGTGCCCAGCGCCTCGTCGACCGCCCGCAAGTTGAGCATGATCGTGAAGAGCGCGGTACCCAGAATCCCGAGCCGTGCGACCATCGCGACCTCGTTGTCCTTCGACCAGATCAGAAACGAGATCAGGGCGACCAGGAGAGCCACGTACACCGGCAGGATCTGCTTGCCGAAACTCGTGATGTCCTCTCGGGTCAGCTGGAACTCGATCACCAGCTGGGAGTAGTGACTGCTGCCTCCTTGCTTGAGCCGGGGATCGCCGAAGTTCGTCCTGTAGGGCGCGTCCCCGACACCGATCCGGAATTTCGTGATCTTGAAGTCGGCGGGATGGATCCTGGGGTTGTACGTGGAGTTCTTCGCATCCGCCCGGTAGACGAACCGCGACTTGTCCAGCCTGTTTTCCTCGACTTGGATCCGGACGACCTGTTTGTCGAACGGAAAGTTCGTCAGGTCCAGGGTCTGCCGGAAGGTCCCGGACACTTTGACCTGCGTCCAGTACTCGTTGCCCACCTTCTCGCTGGAAGGCGCGGTCAGCATCGTCTTCGTCGCGTTGGTGAATTCGAGACGCGGCACAGCGGCAAGATCCTTGCGTGGGCATACGCTCCACAGCCACAGGTCCGCGTTCACGGTGCCCTCGACCGGATCCACCCCGTAGAGGTCGGTGACGTAAGCCCCGACGTCGCAACTGGGCACGGCCGCAGCGGCGGGCGTGGCGGTGATCATCATGATCAGCACCGCGGCGGCAGCTGCGAGCAGCGCGCCTGCTCCCGACCGGAGTCCTGCCAGGAAGTCACGTCGGCCGTCCGCCGGCCCGCCGTACGAACGGGGCATACCTGCGAGCCTCCAAGGACACCAGCGGGAGCAGCAGGAACTGCCTCGGGGGGAGCGTTTCCACGCGGACCATAGCCCGGCGGCCGAGGCAAGATCGCGATCACAGCGGCCCGCCCCCGCAGACCGGCTCAGATGCACCCGGTCGGCCCATGCCCTGGGCCGCGGCGCACCGCGGCCGTCGACCACGCAGGCGGCATGCCCGTGATCGCCCAGGCCGGGCAGTGCCCCCTGTGCGGACAGGTGGCACTGCGGTGCGTGCGTTTTCGTCTCAACCGCATATCCGAGCCCGCGTGCCTCATCGAGTCCGGTCCGGTCCGGTCCCCGCGCGTCAGCGGAGACGGACGGCTCACCTCGCTGGGACAGGACAGCTCTGCCGGGCCCTCATCCAGTCGAGGCGTCTGTTCAGCGAACCCGCACGTCTCGCCTTCCGTCCCAGCGAGCCCAGCCGTGCGGGCGATCGTGCCGGAGCCGATGAGCGGGTACCGGCTGGGGTGGATCTTGGGGGGCCGTGCCCCGAGCCGCCCACACGGTCCAGCAGCGGACGGCGGCGACGCTCGTCCGCGCGGCGTCCACGTACGCCGAGCGGCAGCGAGCGGAGCACGCGCGGGGCCGGCGTGGCTCCGCTGCCGCGGAAGATCCAGCGTTCGCGGGACGGACTCCCGCCGACTTCACTGAACCATCATGGCCTTCACGCAATCCTCAATGCCACGAGCATCGGTTTCTGAGAACGGACACACGCCGTGAAGCAGTCAGCCATGTCACTGGTCCCGCCCAAGGCCGCGAGGGCGGTCATCGGCTGCGCGGCCGCCTCGCTGGTCCTCCTCTTCCTCGCCTCGCTGCCCGCGCTCGCCCGCGAGCACGCGGTACCGGACGGCCCCAAGGCCGTTCTGGCCAGCGGACTGTCCGACGGCGACGAGTGGAGCAGCCAGGGCTGAGCGCCCCGGGCCGTCGGCAGGGCCGCTCAGCCGTCGGCGCCCGCCGTCGCCATCAGCCGCCCTGCCACGGCCCCCACCAGTGCTTCGTGACGCTCGCGCAGGTAGAAATGGCCGCCGGGCAGCACATCGAGGCGGAAGCCGTGCGGCGCGACGTCGGCCCAGGCCTCCATGTCCTCCACCGGCGCGGTCGGGTCCCGGTCGCCGACGTAGGCGTACACGGGACACGGCACGGGGTCCGCGGCGCGCGGGCCGTACGTGCCGACGATCCTGAAGTCCGCGCGGATGGCGGGCAGCGCGACCTCGCGGAAGTACGGATCGGCCAGCACCGACGGGTCGGTGCCGCCCAGCCGTCCCACCTCGGCGAGCAGCGCCTCGTCGCCCTCCTCGTGCAGGGCGCGCGGCCTCAGCAGGTGCGGGGGCCTGCGGCTCGACACATGGAGGCCGGCCGGGTTCACCCCGTAACGCGTCCGGAGGCGCAGCGCCACCTCGTACGCCAGCGAGGCACCCATGCTGTGCCCGAAGAGCGTGACCGGTATGTCGAGCCGGGGCCGCAGCGCCGCGCTCACCTGGTCAGCGAACTCGTCCATGCTGGTCGCGCAGGGCTCCGCCAGCCGGTCGAGCCGCCCGGGGTAGCGCGCCACCAGCACTTCCGTACCTTCGTCGAAGGCGGTACCCCAGGCGTGGAAGTACGTCGCCCACCCGCCCGCGTGCGGCAGCACGACGAGCCTGCGACGGGGGCGCCGCGCCGCCGCGTAGGTGCGGAACCACCGTTCGTCCGGGTCGGCCTGTGGCACGCGCATCTGGTCATCCTCCGGGCTGTGTGGGCGGGTGCGGCGTACGGGAGGGAGCTGGGGGCGGGCTCACGGCGGGGCGGGGCTGAGCAGGCAGGCAGGGAGGCAGGCAGCGAGCAGGAGCAGTGCCCGACGGAGAACGGGGTGCGCGGGCCGTGGACCTGGGCGGGCGGGCCCGAGCCCGTGGCGCCGCGGGCGGCGGTACTGCCGGTGATCGTCTGCCGGGCGGTGCTCACCCGGCCCATGAACCTCCGTGGGCACCAGTTCCTGACGCTGCGAGACGGCCGTGCCGTGCCACGCCACGTTGAAGGCACCATAGCCGACGACGGCCGGAGCCGAGACCGTGCCTCCGGTGGCCGCCATGCACAACGTGGCGCCCGCCGGAGCGAGTTCGAGCGGCACCGCTGAACCGGGCGTACCGGCGCAGCGTGACGCCGGGCTCCGCCCACCCGCCGATGGTGCAGGCGCCCGGGGAACAGGTCGAACCCCTTTCGCGCCAGGCACAGTTCGACTCGGCGAGGAGCACCGGGACGGTGGTCAGCGCCCGCCGACGAGATTACTGATCCCGGCCACCAGGCGCCTCCTGCACAGCAGTTGGTTCCGTCGGAGCCAGGCGGGCCGCCTCCACCGTGTCCCGGCGCGGGGCGAGCGGGCGAGGGCGCCTCGGTACGGGATCTGAAGGCGCCGCGCGGCGGCAGGAAGAGCACAGCAGCCGGGGACCACAGCTGGTGGAATCCCACTCCCGGGCGGTCAGCCGGGGTGGTCCCGGTGGTGGGCATCGCGAGGGTTCCCCGATCGCGGTGGCGGTCACCGGGGGCACCGCAGTACATGACCCGACGGGTTCCTGCGGAGGCTGGTGGGGGTCGGCGCGGGGCCAGTGCCCTGGAACACCGGGACGGCGGCCGGGCCTCCCTTGAGCCCGGGACGGGCGGGCGTGTGCGGTCTCAGCCGGTGCTGCTCCACTCCAGCGGGGGCGCGACGCTCGTGGTGGAGGGGGCCGGGGGCGTGGACGGCGCCGGGGACTCGTCCGCGAAGGCCGGTACCGACGCTCCTCCGAGGGCCAGGAGTGCCGCCGCCGCGAGGGTGGCGAGTGCCTTGCGAGCGGTGTGGGCGGCCGGTTCGGCGGTGTGCTTCACGGGTGTCTCCGTTCACTGATCTGGCGGCCCCGCGCTGTACGCGGCCCGGGAGTTCGCTCCCTGGCCGGCGGGGCGATGCAGACTCTGGCGACCGGAGATCTTCGTCGTATCTCCATCGGATGTAAGCGCGTGCGGAGGCAGGCTCGGAGCAGGAGCCGAGACGTTGGCCCGTACCCCGAAGCAGCGGCCGAGGCGGCCGCGGGCCCGCCGATGCGGCTGCGAAGGCGGCCACCGCTCACTGAGACGTGCTGCGGACGGGGGAGCCACATGTGCCGCTCCCCCGGCTGCCGCTTCCCGTCAGCCGGCGGGCCGCGCGGCGGTTTCCCGCGCCGGTACGGGCAGGAAGTCGTTCATCCGCACCCCCAGCCCGTCCCGCACGGCGGTGTTGTGCACCAGCTCGGCCAGCGCGAGGTCCAGGACCCCCAGGCCGAACGGTGAGAAGACCGTGACCCGCTCCCGGTCCGGCTCGTAGCGCCCTGCCGCGGCCAGCACCTCCCCGATCGACGTCGTGATGAAGTCGCGGTGTCCGACCAGCTGTTCCGCCAGGTGCGGGGAGGTATCGGCGCGGCACACGTGGTCAGGGTCGTCGACCACGTTCACCGCGTCGAGGAGCGACTCGGGGGTCACGTCGCGCAGGGACAGGTGCAGGACGAGCGTGCCCGGCCTGCACGCCGCGAGGCCGGTGTGCGGGACGGCTGCCGTCGTGGCGAAGCTGACCAGCGGGTGGGCCGCCAGGGCCTCGTCCAGCGACTCGGCGTACGTGACTTCGAGGTCGGCGGCGTGGGTCCGGGCGAACGCCGCCGCACGGGCACGGTCGAGGTCGAAGAGACGGACCGAGCGCAGTCCGGGTGCGACCACCCGCAAGAACCGCAGCACCTCGCCGTTGATCACCCCGGATCCGACCAGGGAGACCCCGGTGTGCGCGGCCGCGTCGGTCAGTGCGCCCACGGCCAGCGCGGCGCTCGCTGCGGTGCGGCGGGCCGAGATCACGGACGCCTCGATCAGTGCCTGCGGGTGTCCCGTGCTCAGCGAGTTCAGGACGATCGCCGCCGAGGCACGTTCCAGGCCCGCCGCGATGTTGCCCGGGAACGACGAGATCCACTTCATCCCGGCGACCGGGCTGGTGCCGCCCAGATAGGCGGGCAGGCCGATGATCCGGTTCTGCGGGACGTCCGGGAACCTGAGGAACACCGAGTGGGGCAGGGACGTGTCGTGCGCGGCGTGCGTGACGTACGCGCGGCGGACGGCGTCGAGGATGTCGGGCTCTCGGTCGTCGAGGACGTCGCGGACGGTCTGGTTTCCGATGACTAGCACGAGACGGGCTCCGTAGCGTGAAGGCGATTGTGGTGGGACGTCTGCCGGGCGGAGACCTGGACGTCCGACCGCGGAAGGTCGAAGAAGTGCGGGAGGGAACCGAAACGGGCGCCGACCCAGGAGTCGTCGTAGATCGTCTCCAGGTACCGTTCGCCGCGGTCGGGGAAGACCAGCACGCAGGTGGCGCCGTCCGGCAGGGTGTCGCGCACCCCGGCGAGCGCGCTGACCACCGCACCGGAGGAGCCGCCCGCCAGGATCGCCTCGGTGGCCGCGAGCCGGCGGCAGCCGACGACGCAGGCAAGGTCGCTCACGTGCACCACCGAGTCGGCCAGGCCCGGCATGTGCAGGGCCGGGCGGACAGCGGCGCCGTGGCCGGGCAGCAGCCGCGGCACGGCGGGCGGGTCCGGGGTGAAGATGGCGCTGCCGAGCGCGTCCACGGCCACGATCTCCACCGGCAGGCCGTGTTCACGCGCGTATTCGGCACAGCCGCGCAGCGTGCCGCAGGAACTCGCCGAACAGATCAGGTAGTCGAGGCTGCCGTCCGGCACCCCTTCGACGATCTCGCGCATCGTGGTCCGGTGGGCCAGCGCGTTGACCTCGTTGCCGTACTGGTTGGTCCAGTGGGCGCCGGGAATCCGCGCAGTCAGTTCGCGGACCCTGCGTATCCGGGCCGGCAGGTAGTCGCCGGTGGCCGCGTCGGGCTCGGTGACCATCTCCACCTCGGCCCCGAGGGCGACCATGATGTCGACGTTCTGCCGGTTCACCCGGGGGTCGACCACACAGATGAAGCGGAGATCGAAGTAGCGGCAGACCTGGGCAAGGCCGATACCGAGGTTGCCCGAGCTGGATTCGACGACGGTCGACTCGCCCGGTACGAGCCTGCCCCGCCCGATCATTTCGCTCAGCATGGCCACCGCCGGGCGGTCCTTGATGCTGCCCGCCGGGTTGAAGCCCTCCAGTTTGGCGTACACCTTGATCCGGTCGTCGCCGAGGAGCCGGGTGAGTTCGACCAGCGGCGTCGATCCGATGGCCGAGAGGATTCCTGTCCTGAGCACGTTGCCCTCCTGTTTCTGTCCGGCCTATGCCGTCCGCGCGCCCATCGCGTCGACGAGGCTCTTGGGACGCATGTCCGTCCAGTTGCGCTCGACGTAGTCCAGGCACTCCTGCCTGCCGTCCTCACCGAAGACGGCGGTCCAGCCGGCCGGGCGGTCGATGACGGCCGGCCACAGCGAGTGCTGGCCCTCGTCGTTGACGAGGACGAGGAAACGGGCGTCGTTGTCGTCGAAGGGGTTCGCCATGATGGATCTCCTTGCTGGGTATGCGATGTGATGGAAAATCAGAAAGGGTGGGAAGTCCGGCCGACGGACCGTCGACGGTGGCGGGCGGTGACACTCAGGGCGTACGGCGCATCGGACGCAGCTTCGGGCGGGCCGGGGCTGCCGACCGCTCCAGCCGCGCCGCCAGCCGGACCGGGGTCGGCGCCTCGAACACCCAGCGCACCGGAAGCTCCACGCCGAGCGCTCCGCGTACCCGCGAGGCGAGCCGCGTGGCCAGCAGGGAGTGGCCGCCGAGGCGGAAGAAGTCCCCGTCGGCGCCGACCTGTTCGAGTCCGAGGATCTCGGCGAACAGCCGGCACAGGCTCTCTTCGCGCGCGTTGGCGGGGGCCCGCGTCGCCGCGGCCGCCGCTTCCCCGAAGTCGGGTGCGGGCAGCGCCCGCCGGTCGAGCTTTCCGCCTGCCGTGACGGGCATCTCGCTCAGCGCCACGACCGCACCGGGCACCATGAACCCCGGCAGGGACTCCCCCAGGTAGGCACGTACGACCGCGGGTGTACGGGCGATCAGGCGCCGTCGCCGACGTGCGGCAACCGGGTCGTTGGTCCGCACGGCACCGGCCGTACCGGCCGGGTGCCGTGCGGTCAGCGGCCCCCGTGCCCCGGCGGGCAGGAATGTCACGTCGAAGTGGTCGGGCCGGGCCGACCAGGTGGGCACGGCCCGCAGGCCCAGGGCCTCGCCCAGTCGGCACAGGGCCTCAGGGTCGACGCCCAGACCCTGGTGCCGCTCCAGTGCCTCGTGCGGGGAGCCACCGGTCCGCAGCCGCGCCAGCGCGACGAACTCTCCCAGCAGCCGGGCATTGGGCACCGAGGTGATCCGCAGCCCGTCCGCGCTGTCGGCGAGCAGGGCGGCGAGGGCCGCGACGGCGGGGGCCGGGTCCTCGGCCGTCGCCCCGGCCGCCTCGGCGAGCGCCTCCCACGGCCGGTGCGGGACGCCGTCAAGGGCGCGCGGCGCCAGGGCCGAGGACTTGTGCAGCACCACCTCGTAGCGGTGCCGTGTCAGTTCGTTGTGGAACGACCCCCGCTTGAGGCGGACGTCGACCCCGGCCACCCGCTCGTCCGTGTCGGCGAGCGCGGTGAAGTACTCCGGTGCGATGACGAGTTCCTCCTCCGCGGCGACCGCCCGGTCCACCTCGGTGCGCAGCCGGTCCACGGCTGTTCCGCGGGGCAGGCCGTGGCCCGCGACACCCATGCGCAGGGCGGGCAGCGTGTGCAGATTGCGCAGGTCGCCGAGGAAGAGCGACCCGCCCGGCGCCAGGAGTCCCAGACAGGCGTCGACGACCCGGGTGAGGTAGCCGGCGTCGGGGAAGTACTGGGCCACCGAGTTGAGCACGACCGTGTCGAAGTACCCGCTCGGCAGCCCCTCCAGCCGGTCGGCCGGCAGGCAGCGCAGCTCGACCTTCCGGTCCAGCGCGGGGTCCTGCGCCACGTGCCGGGCCAACCGGTCGACGGCGGTCGGTGAGATGTCGGTGCCCCAGTAGGCCTCGCACCCGGCGGCCAGCCGGGACAGCAGCAGCCCGGAGCCCACGCCGATCTCCAGCACCCGGCTGGCAGGCAGCTCGCGGACCCGCTCGACCGCCGCGTCCCGCCACTGCCGCATCTGCTCGGCCGGGATCGGCCGGGTGTCGTAGCTGCTGTCCCAGCCGCGGAAGTCCTCGCCCCACGGCACCTCGTCCGTGGTGGTGTACACCTGCTCGTAGATCTCCTCCCACTCCCGCAGCAGCTCGCCGCCGCCCGCGGTCTCCGGGTCGGCATCCTGGTCGGGAACGACGTAGGCCACCAGGCGCGTGTCGCCGGGCACGTCCTGTTGGGCCAGTACGACGGCCTGGCCCACCCAGGGGTGCTCCGCCAGCCGGGCCTCCACCTCGCCGGGCTCCACCCGGTGGCCGCGCACCTTCACCTGGTCGTCCGCCCGGCCCCGGAAGACCAGCAGGCCGTCGCGGGTGCGCGCCGCGAGGTCGCCGGTCCGGTACATCCGCTCCCCCGGCGCCCCGAACGGGCAGGCGACGAAACGTGCCGAGGTCAGCGCGGCCCGCCCCAGGTAGCCGCGCGCCAACCCGGCTCCGGCCACGTACAGCTCACCGGTCACCCCCGGGGGCACCGGACGCAGCCGCGCGTCCAGCACATGGACGCGGGCCCCGGCGAAGGGCCGGCCGATCGGCACCGGGGAGCCGGCCGGCAGCCGCGGGGACAGCGCATCGCTCATGGTTGCGCAGACGGTCGTCTCGGACGGGCCGTAGGCATTGACCAGGAGCCGTCCCCGCGCCCAGCGCGCGGCGAGCGGCGCCGGGCAGGTCTCGCCGGCCACCACGACGGTCCGCAGTCGTGAGAGCTCCCCTGCCAAGGGCGCGGGCACCGTCTCCAGGGCGGACGGGGTGACCGTCAGATGGGTGACCCGGTCCCTGGCCAGCGCCGCCGCCAGTTCCTGGCCCGCCAAGGGCCCTTCCTCACCGGGCAGCACCAGGGCCGCGCCGGAGGCCAGGGCCATCAGCAGCTCCCAGACCGAGGCGTCGAAACTGGCGGACGCCAGTTGCAGGATCCGGCTGGAGACGTCCACGCCGAGCCGTTCGGACTGCGCCGCCACGAGGGCGGGCAGGCCCGTGTGCGCGACGGCCACTCCTTTGGGACGGCCGGTGGAGCCGGACGTGTAGATCACGTAGGCCGGGTTCGCCGGCTGTGGCGCAGCGACCCGCTCGGCGTCCGCGAGGGGCTCGCCGGACAGCTCCGCCAGCCGCCTCGCGGTCCGCGGGTCGTCCAACGTCACCCGCGCCCCGGTCCAGGGCGGCAGGGCGGCCGCCGTCCTGGAGCCGGTCACCAGCGCCTTCGGTGCGGCGTCCGACAGCATGAACGCCAGCCGCTCCGCGGGGTAACCGGGGTCCAGCGGCAGGTACGCGGCGCCCGCCTTCAGCACGCCGAGAGCCGTCACGACCAGCTCCGCCGACCGTGGGAGCGCCACCGCAACCACATCCTCGGGGCCCACCCCGAGCCCGGCGAGGTGGCGCGCGACGCGGTTGGCCCGCGCGTCCAGTTCCGCGTACGAGAGGCATTCGCCGCCCCGCACCAGGGCCGGGGCTTCGGGGCGGCGGGCCGCCCACGCCTCGAACAGGTCCGGGAACGCCGGGCCGGCCTCGGCGGGCGTCGCCGGGGCGCCGTCGCCGGCCAGCAACTCCTCGCGCTCGGCGCGGGTGACCACCTCCAGCCGGTCCACACCCAGGCCAGGTTCGGCCACCACCTGTTCGAGGAGCAGCCGCAGACGGGCTATCAGCTGCTCGGCCGTGGCGCGGTCGAACAGGTCGGTGTCGTACTCCAGGGTTCCGTCCAGGCCGCCGGGGCGGCCGTCCTCGCCCTCCCGCTCGCTGAGCGAGAAGAAGAGGTCGATGCGGGAGGTGCCGGTGTTCGCCCACTCCAGGTCGGCCTGGAGCCCGGGGAGTCCGAATGCGGCGCGCCGGGTGTTCTGGAGCACGAGCGCCACCTGGAACAGTGGGTGGCGGGCCGCCGACCTGGCCGGTGCCAGCGTCTCGACCAGGTGCTCGAACGGCACGTCCTGATGGGCGTAGGCGGCCAGCGCCGCACGGCGCACCCGGCCGAGGAGTTCGGCGAAGGACGGGTCGCCGCTCAGATCGGCCCGCAGCACGAGGGAGTTGACGAAGAAGCCGACCATCCCGTCGAGCGCCTCGTCGAGGCGTCCGGCCACGGCGAAGCCGATCGGGATGTCCTGGCCTGCTCCGAGCCGTGACAGCAGCGCCGCCAGCCCTGCCTGGAGGACCATGAAGAGCGTCACGTCGTGTTCGCGCGCGATCCGCTGCAGCTCCGTGTGCAGCCCGGGTCCGAGGGTGAATGTCTCGAAGGCGCCCCGGTGCGAGGCGACGGCCGGACGCGACCGGTCACGGGGCAGCGCCAGCTCCTCCGGCGCCCCCGCCAACGCCCGTGTCCAATAGGCCACTTGACTGGCCGAGAGGCTCCGCGGGTCGTCCGGATCGCCGAGCAGCTCGCGCTGCCACAGCGCGTAGTCGGCGTACTGCACCGGCAGTTCGGCCCAGTCGGGGGCGTGTCCCTCGCTCCGGGACCGGTAGGCCCGCGCCAGGTCCCGCGACAGCGGTCCGAAGGACCAGCCGTCGCCCGCGATGTGGTGCAGTACGAGGACCAGGGTCCGCTCGCGGGCCGAGAGCTCCAGGAGCGTGGCGCGCAGCGGCGGTTCGCTGCTCAGGTCGAAGGTGTGCCGGGCGGCCTCGTCCACCGCCCCGGTCAGACCGCCGGCGGTGACCGGTACGGTCTCCAGACCGCGCCAGGCACGGTCCGTGTCGAGCACCGACTGCCGGGGCACGCCGTCCTCATCGGGGAAGACGGTGCGCAGGCTCTCGTGCCGGGCTACCAGGTCGCGCAGCGCCGCTTCCAGGGCCGTCGTGTCCAGCTCACCGGTCAGCCGCATCACCACCGGCATGTTGTACGTGGCGCTGGGGCCCTCCAGCCGGTGCAGGAACCACAGCCGCTGCTGGGCGAAGGAGAGCGGCACCGGCTCCGGCCGCCGCCTGCGGGCCAGCGGGGCGCGCGCGGCCGCCGAGGCGTCGACGCGCAGGGCCAGGGCGGCGGGCGTCGGGGCCTCGAAGACCTCGCGGACCGGCAGCTCGACCCCGAAGACGCCGCGCACCCGGGAGGCCAGCCTGGTGGCCAGCAGCGAGTGTCCGCCGAGCTCGAAGAAGCTGTCCTCGGCACCTGCCGACTCCACCCGCAGGATCTCCGCGTACAGGCCGCAGAGCACCTCCTCGGTGGGTGTGCGGGGGCGCCGCGAGGCAGTGGCCCCGCCCAGCTCGGGCACGGGCAGCGCGGCGCGGTCCGCCTTTCCGTGCGGGGTCAGCGGCAGCGCGGGCAGCACCAGCACCGCGGCCGGGACCATGTAGCCGGGCAGCAGTGCGGCCACATGGGCCCGGACGGCCGGCGCCTGGGCGTCTCCCTCGACGTAACCGCACAGCAGCGGGCGTCCGGCCCCGTCGGTCACCACCGCGGCGACGGCGGCTGTGACACCGGGCGCCGCGCACAGGGCCGCCTCGACCTCGCCGAGCTCGATCCGGTGGCCCCGCACCTTGACCTGGTGGTCGCGCCGCCCCAGGAACTCCAGTTGGCCGTCGGCCCGCCACCGCACCTGGTCGCCGGTGCGGTACATCCGCCCGCCCGCGCCCCGCGCGTGCGGATCGGCCACGAAGACCCCGGCGGTGCGGGCCGGATCGCCCGCGTAGCCGCGGCCGACGCCCGCGCCCGCCACGTACAGCTCGCCGGCGACGCCGATCGGCACCGGGCGCAGGTCGTCGCCCAGGACGAACAGCCGCGTGTCGCGCACCGGCCCCCCGATGGGGACCCGCGCCGCGGCCACCGGGCCGGTCAGCACCGCGTGTGTCACGTCGTCCGAACACTCCGCAGGACCATAGGCGTTGACCAGCGGGATCTCCGGGTAGCGGGCGAACCACCGCTCGCACAGGCCGGGCGACAGCTCCTCGCCCGTCACTATCAGCCGGCGCAGCCAGGCGACCCGGGGTGGAACGAGGCCCTCGTCCCAGCCGTCGAGGGCCGCGCGCAGCAGTGAGGGCACGACTTCGAGGACGGTGACGTCCTCCGCCTCCACCAGGGCGAACAGCGCCTCCGGGTCGGCTGCCGTGTCGTGGTCGACCACCCGGACCCGGCCGCCGACGGCGAGGGCGGCCAGCATCTGCCAGACGGCCACGTCGAAGGTGAGCGGGGCATTCTGGACCACCAGGTCGTCGGCCGTCAGCCCGAGGTCGGCGATCTTGGCGGCGAGGTGGTTGGCCATGCCGCCGCGGTGCACCATGGCGCCCTTGGGCCGGCCGGTCGAGCCGGAGGTGAAGATGACGTAGGCGAGGTCGAGCGGGTCGGCCACGCGCGCCGGCCACGCCGCCCCGTCGTGCTCCTCGGCGCCGGGGGCGTGCAGCGGCAGGACGGTTACGTCGGTGCCGGAGGCGGCCGCCAGTTCCCCGGCGACGGACTCCAGGCCCGGCCCCGCCAGCAGCACCCCGGCTCCGCCGTCGGCCACCATGGCAGCCGACCGGGCCCGGGGCGCCGCGGGATCCAGCGGTAGGAACGCGCCGGCGGCGCCGATCACGCCGAGCACCGACGACACGAAGCCAGTGCCGGGCTCCGCCAGCACGCCGACCACCCGGCCCGGTGTCCAGCCGGGCAGAGCGCACAGCCGGGCCGAGAGCGAGCCCGCGAGTGCCACGAGCTCGCCGTAATTCACCGAACCCGCTGCGTCGCTCACCGCGGGCCGTTCGGGGGCCGTGTCGGCGGCCCTGCGGACGTGCTCCACCAGGTCGTCCGCCACGGCCGGTGAGGAGGTGGCGTTCCACCCCGTGAGCACCTGGTGGCGCTCCTCGGCGGAGAGCACCGCCAGCTCTCCCACCCGCAGAGCGGGGTCGGCCGCCACCTGCCCGAGGATCCGCGTCAGGGCGTCCACCAGCCGCTGGACCGTCCCGTGGTCGAAGAGGTCGAGCGCGTACTCCAGTACGCCCGTCAGCCCGCCCGGCTCCCCGTGGGCCCCCGTCCGCTCGCGGACCGAGAACATGAGGTCGAAGCGGGACGTGCCGGTGCCCTCCATCTCGGTCCGGGTCCGCAGGCCGGGCAGTGCGAACCCCTCCTGCCCGCCGTCCTCCAGGACCAACTGGACCTGGAACAGGGGGTGCCGGGCGGCCGACCGGGCCGGGGACAGTGCGCCGACCAGGTACTCGAACGGGACGTCCTGGTGGGCGTAGGCGGCCAGGGCGGTGTCGCGGACCCTGGCCAGCAGCCCGGCGAACGAGGGGTCCCCGGACACATCCGCCCGCAGCACCAGGGTGTTGACGAAGAAGCCGACGAGCCCGTCCAGTTCCTCGTCCGTACGCCCCGCCACGTCGAAGCCGATCGGCACGTCGTCGCCCGCGCCCATCCGCGACAGCAGGGCCGCCAGAGCGGCCTGCAGCACCATGAAGAGCGACGCCTCGTTACCCCTTGCCGCACGGCGCAGGCCCTCGTGCACGGCGGCGGGGACCTCGAACGGTACATACCCTCCGCGATGGGAGGCCACCGCCGGGCGCGGCCGGTCGCAGGGCAGCGCCAGCTCCTCCGGCGCTCCCTCCAACGCCTTCCTCCAGTAGGTGACTTGTTCGGCCGCCAGGCTCTGCGGGTCATCCGGATCACCGAGCAGCTCGCGCTGCCACAGGGTGTAGTCGCCGTACTGCACCGGCAGCGGGTCCCACTGCGGCGCGCCGCCCGCCAGCCGCGCCGTGTACGCGGCCGACAGGTCGCGGGCGAAGGGGCCCAGCGACCAGCCGTCACTGGCGATGTGGTGCAGCACGACCACCAGCACCCACTCGCTCACCGCGACCTCGATCAGGGTCGCGCGCAGCGGCGCCTCGCTGGAGAGGTCGAACGGGTGGCGCGCCGCCGTGGCGACCGCCGCTGAGACGTCCTCGGCCTCGGTCCTCACGAACCGCAGACCGGGCCAGGCGTCACGCGGGTCGAGGACCAGCTGGCGGGCCTCGCCGCCCTCCTCGGGGAACACCGTGCGCAGTGCCTCGTGCCGCTCCATGACATCCCGCAGCGCCGACTCCAGTGCCTCGCTGTCCAGTTCACCGGACATCCGCAGGACCAGGGGCATGTTGTAGGTCGCACTCGGGCCTTCCAGCCGGTGCAGGAACCACAGCCCCCGCTGTGCGAACGACAACGGAATCATGATGCGTCTCCTTCATTGGTCATCCTGCGAAGCCTGGGTCGCCGAGTTCCGCTCGGCCGGTCCAGCCGCACCGCGAGGCCGGCGGGCGTCGGCGCCTCGAACACGGCGCGCACGGGCAGTTCCGCCCCGAACGTCTCCCGCACCCGGGCGGCCAGCCGGGTCGCCAGCAGCGAATAGCCGCCCAGCGCGAAGAAGTTGTCATCGGGCCCGACCTCCGGGCGCCCGAGGGCCTCGGCGAACAGGCCGCAGAGCTTCTCCTCCCGCGCGCCGCGCGCGGCCCGGCGGTTCGTCGCGGTGCCCGGCGGCGGCGCGGCGGCGGGCTCGTGCGGAGCCTGTGGCCGTTCCCGTACGGGTGCCACGCGCAGGCTCGCGCCGCCGTCCCCCGCGACCCGCTCGAGCAGTGCCCGCCAGTCGGCCAGCATGCTCTCGACCGTGTGGCGCTCGAAGCGGTCCGTGCCGTACTTGAGGAGGAGCTTGAATCCGGTCTCCTCCCGGTAGATCTCAACCGCCAGCTCGAACGCACTGTCCTGGTAGACCCCGTCCAGGGGGCGCAGAACCGGGCCCCCGCCCCAGCCTTCGCCGCCGTGCCCGGCGGTCCCGGCGCCGGCCTGGGCTCCGGTGTCCTCGCCCGCGTTCCGGCCCGCGAGGAGCCGGGCGCCGTCGAAGTTCTGGAACGACAGGCAGGTGGCGACGACGGGCAGCGCGTCGGCGTCCCGCTCCTCGCCGAGGTCACGGACCATCTCCGAGAACGGATAGGCGCCGTGCTCAAGGCCGTTCACGACGGCCCTGCGCACGTTCTTGAGCAGCTCGGGGAACGGCTCTCCCCCGGCGACGGTGCTGCGGATGGGCAGCATGTTCACGAAGTGGCCCACCACGTCGTCGAACCGCTCCTGCGACCGGCCTGCGGTGGGCAGGCCGACGACGATGTCCGCCTGCCCGGTGTGCCCGTGCAGGAATGCCAGGTAGGAGGCGAGGAACAGCACGGTGGGACTGACCCGGGCAGCTCGTGCCCGGTCCGTGAGGGCGTCCGAGAGTTCGCGGGTGAGGCACGCCACGACGGTCGCGCCGCGTGGTCCGGGCACGCCGCCCTCGGCGGCCTGCGCCGGTGTCGCACCGGGCAGGAGGAGCGCTGGGCGCGGCGCGCGGAGCCGGCCGGCCCAGTAGGCGCGGTGCTCCGCTCCCTCGGGACCGGCGAGCATCTGAGCCTCCCACTCGGTGAACTGCGCGTACTGGACCCGCTCCAGCGGCTGTTCCTCGTCCCGTCCTGGCCGCATGGCCGCACGGCAGGCGTCGTCGAGCGAGCGGACCAGCAGCGCGGCGGAGGTGCCGTCGAGCACCAGGTGGTGCGCGGTGATCAGCAGCACACGGCGCGGCGCGGCGGCCTTGCCCGGTGCCGTGAACGACGCCATGTGAGCCCGTACGAGGGGGCCGTCGGCCAGGTCGAAGGGCGCACTCGCCAGGCGGCGCAGGTACGCCAGTTGTTCCTCGGGCGATTCGGCCGTCGGCGCGGAGCGTTCGAGGACGAGGGTGTCCGGGCCCCGGAACTCCAGGTACGGCACGCCGTCCCGTTCGCCGACCACCGAGCCGAGCAGCGGGTGCCGTACGAGCTGGGCGCGGCAGCCCGCTTCGAGCGCCGCCTCGTCCAGGTCGCCGTGCACCTCGAAGGCGATCGGCACGTTGTACGCGGTCAGGCCCGGCCGGGCCTGCTGGTCCAGCCAGATGCCCAGCTGAACGTGGGACAGCGGCCCGCGCTCCGGCTCCCGGTACGGCTCCGGCTCCCGGCTCCGCTCGGGCTCGGGCTCGGGCCGTGCCAGCAGGGCGTCCACGCGCTCCCCGCCGACGGCGAGGAAGTGGGCGGCGAGCCCGTCCAGGGTCTCCACGTCGAAGAGCAGCGTGGAGGGGACCTCTCCGAGGCCCTTCCGCAGCGCGTTGGTCAGGTGCAGGACGAGGATCGAGTCCATTCCGTAGGCGCTGAGGGGCTCGGTGACGGCGATCCGGTCGGCCGGGATACGCAGGGTCTGCGCCGCTTTCGCGCGCAGATGAGCGACCAGCCGTTCGGCGCGGTCCGCCCCACCGGCCGCGTCCGCAGCGGGCAGCCCCGGGGCTAGCACACCGGGGGCGGCCGCCGGGGCCGGTGCGGGGTCCGGAGCCCGGGTCGCGGCCGGGCCCTGCGCCGGGGCTCCCGCTGCCACCTGCCGGCGCACGATCCCGTCGCTCCGGGCGGCGATCACCTGCTGCCCGAGCCCGAGTGCCTGCGGCAGCAGCTGGGTCACCGGGCCGAAGCCCTCGCCCGCCAGCACCTGCCGCCAGCTCCCGGGCGACAGCGCGGGCGAGCCCGGGACGCGCAGCGGCGCGTCCTCGAACAGCCACCAGCCCTCGAGGAGTCCGAATGTGAGGTGACTGAAGACATCGAACGCCGCGAGTTCGTTCATCAGCAGCCAACCGCCCTCACGCAGCGCCGCCTTGACGTTGCGCAGGGTGGTACGGGTGTCGCGGGTGGCGTGCAGGACGTTGGCCGCGATCACCAGGTCGTAGCCGCCCGGCGTGATGTCCTGTCCCGCCAGGGGCTGTTCGGCGTCGAACCGCGCGTACGTCAGATACGGCACGTCGGGTCCGTACGCGCCCCGTGCGTGGTTCAGGAAGGCCTTCGAGAGGTCCGTGTACGCGTACTCCTCGATGCTGCCGGCGAACGGTCGCAGGGCCGCGAACATGCCCGCGCTGGTGCCTCCGGTGCCCGCGCCGACCTCCAGGATCCTCAGCCGGGCCCCGGGTTCCCGGCGCAGCCGCTCGGCCACCAGGGCGACGGCGGCGCCGGTCATCGCGCGGTTGAAGAGGTCGGCCACCCGGTTGTCGCGGTAGCAGCCTTCGACCAGCTCGACCGATCCGCGCGGGAAGAGGACATCGGTGGGCGGCGTCCGCTCCGTCAGGATATCGGGCAGTCTGTTCAATGTGGCGTCGACCAGGGTGAGTTCTGCCTTCGCGTCCGGAGTCCCGGACCACTGGGCGCGTCGCTCGTCCCAGGTGCGGAGCAGATCCTCCAGCGGCGGCGCATCGGCCGGCACCACCGCCAGGGCGTGCTCCAGCCAGGCCCGGTAGCGCTGCGAGATGCCCGCGCGGGAACGGAGTCCGTCCAGCGGCAGGTCGGCCTCCCCGGCGCCCCGGACGGCGCCGAGCCGCTCCAGGTGGGCCCGGGTCAGCTGGAGCAGCAGCGGGTCGCGCTCCTCGGCGCGCCAGCGGGCCGCCGCACTCACCAGCTCGCGGTCCGCCGCGGCGTCCGCGGTGGCCGCGGGGAATCCGGTTGTGCCGCCCTGGGCCCCGTTCCGGTACGGGGTGACCCGCACCGCCGGGGTGATCGCCGCGACGGCGTCGGGCCTGGTCCGTTTGACGAAGCCCAGCTGCCGCTGCGGGCCGCCGAGCAGCGCGTCGAGGGCCGCCATCGCCTCGGTCGGTTCGATCGAGGAGAGGCCCGAACGTGCCATGCGCTCCTGGTAGAACGGGGACGCGACGCTGCCGAGGCTGCCCCACCAGCCCCAGTTCATCACCCGTACCGGGCCGTCGCGGTGCTGGGCGAGCAGCTGGGCGTAGGAGTCGCTGAACGTGCAGCCGGCCGCGTAGTTGGCCTGTCCGGCCGTGGGGGCGAAGGACTGCATCGACGAGAAGAACACCGTGAAGTCGAGCACCTCGCCGGCGAACGCCTCGGACGTCGCTACGCTCGCGTCGACCTTGGCCGCCAGGCTCGCGCGCAGCTCGTCCTCGTCCATCGCCGCGAGCGTCCGGTCCCGCAGCACCAGGGCCGCCTGCACGATGCCGTGGACGGGGCCGAACCGGGCCGTGATCTCGGCGCGGGCGCGGCGCAGCGCCTGGGGGTCGGCGGCGTCGGCGGTCAGGTAGTGCACCTCGCCCCGGCCGCGCACGCTGCGCAGCCGTTCCTCGATCGCGGCGTCGTGGGGACGGCGTCCGAGCCACACGACGCGTGCGCCGTAGTGCTCCACGACGTGCCGGGTCCAGGCCGTGCCGAGCCCGCCCGCTCCGCCGACCACCACATAGAGGCCGCCTTCACGGTACGGAACCGCCGGCTCCGCCACGCTCTCGCTGGGCGCCCAGCGGCGCGTCAGCCACTGGCCCGCGCGCCTCACCATGACGTCTCCCGCGCAGTCCGCGGGAAGCTCCGCGAGGTCGGCGGGCCAGTCGTCGGTTTCGAGGTCGACGCTCCGCACCGTCCAATGCGGGTACTCGCGGCCCAGGGAGCCGAACAGTCCGTGCAGACCGGCGTGGGCGGGCCGGACCTCTTCGTCCCGGTGGGTGGCCAGGCAGTTCCGGGTGACCAGCGAGATGCCCAGCGGCCGCTCGTCGTACCCCGATCGCAGCAGGGCCTTGATCATGCGGAAGGCAGCGACGACGCCCCCCTCCTGGGCGCCGGCGAGCCCGCGGGTGTCGGCCGGGCCGTACGACGTGCCGGGCGCGATCCAGATCAGGTGGTCGAACCGGTCCAGGGCCAGGAGTTCGGCCGCCGCTTCGTCGGCCGTCGCGGTCTGCACCGGGCGCCAGGCCGTCGCCCGGGGAAACAGGCGGCTCACCTCGGCGCGCTGTCCGGCGCTCCCGCCGACGACGAGCACCCGGTCCGCCGGGGACGGTACGGGCGCGGCGTCCCCGTCCGGTGTCACCGCGTCCCAGACGGGGGCGAGCAGCGCGGGCAGAGGCTGCGGCGCGATCCGGGAGGTGTAGCCGGTCAGGCGTACGCAGACCGCGCCGTCGGCGTCGACCAGGTCGATGTCCAGACGGACGGCCACGCTCGCCCCGCCGTCCGCGTATGCCGGTCTGACCACCGCGTACGGGGCTGCCGGACACGGCGCGAAGAGGTCCAGCCGGTCCAGCGCGAAGGGCACCGCGGTCCGGCGGTCGGTGTCCCCGGCCGCCAGCCGCAGGGCCGTCGAGGCCTGGATCGCCGAGTCGAGCAGTGCGGGCGGCAGCCCGTAGGGCGCGCCGGACAGCTCGGCGGCGGCCGGAGCGCCGAGCCGGGCCAGGACGGCCGACGAGCCGGCCCGTGCCTCGGTGATCGCCCGCAGGGCGGGCCCGTGGGTGATGCCCATGGCCGTCAGCGCCTCTTCGATGCGCGCCCCGGTGATCGGCACCGGGCAGTGCTCGCGCAGCGCGTCGAGGTCGACGGGGGCTGGACGCGGGGTGTCGCAGCGGGCGATGCGGCCCGAGCTGAAGACCGTCGCCGCCTCCTGTCCCGCGTGACCGCGCGCGGTGACTTCGAAGGTGAACTCGTCGCCGTGGCCCGGCCGTACGAAGACCTCCACGGGCAGCGGCGGGCCGTCGACGGTGAGCGGTCGTGCCCAGGTGATGTCGCGCAGGGTCAGCGGCGTCGTGGGGTCGGCGCCGAGCGCCCGCGCGGCGCTCGCCCTGGCCAGTTCCAGATGGACGACGCCGGGGAGCACCCGTCGGCCGTGCACCAGATGGTCGCGCAGGACCGGCTCCTCACCGGTCAGCTGCGCCGCCGCGCGCACCGCGCCCGGCTCGCCCGGCACCGGCTCCGGCGCTTCGACCAGCGGATGGCGGGTGGCAGCGGCGCGGAGTGCGGGCAACGGGGCGGCGGATGCGGCCCAGTGGGACTCCCGGGCGAACGGACGGGCGGGCAGCGGCACCCGGCGGTGGGCCCCCGGCTCGAAGAGCGCGGCGAGGTCGACCGGCAGGCCCCGTACGAAGCTCGCGGCGAGCGCGGTCAGGTCCGCGTCGGCCCTCTCCTGCCCGGGGCGGCCCGCGCACCGCACGGAGGCCTCGCCGGTCATGGCCCGGGGCCCGTCGAGGCCCTGGTCGAGGACGCGTATCAGGTCCTCGCGGTCACGGACCACGCAGGCGAACCGGTGCGTCATGTGCTCGCGCCCGAGGGCGAGCGTGAAGGCGGTGTCACCGCAGTCGAGGGCGGGCTCCCGCCGTGCGTGCGCGGCCAGGCGGGCGATCTGCTCGGCGAGTTGCTCGCGGGAACGGGCCGAGAGCACGACCAGGCGCTCGGTGCGCGGGGCCGCGCCGTCGCGTCCCCGCCCTTGCGGGGCCTCCTCGATGATGACGTGGGCGTTGGTCCCGCTGGCACCGAAGGCGCTCACCACCCCGCGCCGGGGGATGCCAGCGGGCACGTTCCAGGGGTGTGTGCGGGTGCTCGGATAGAAGGGGCTGCCCGGGAAACTGATCGCCTCGTTGGCCTGCTCGAAGTGCAGCGATGCGGGGATCTGCCGGTGCCGCAGCGCGAGGAGCACCTTGAGCACACCCGCGATCCCGGCGGCGAACTGCGCGTGGCCGATGTTCGTCTTGACCGAGCCCAGCGCGCAGTACTGCGTGGCGTCGGTGTCCGCGCGGAAGGCACGGGTCAGGGCCTGGAACTCGATCGGATCGCCCAGTGCGGTGCCTGTGCCGTGCGCCTCGACCAGCTGGATGTGCCCGGCACTGATCCCGGCGCCTCGGTGTACCTCCCGCAGCAGACGCTCCTGAGAGAGCGAACTCGGCGCGGTGATGCCGTTGGTGGCACCGTCGTGGTTGACGCCGGAGCCGCGGATCACGCCGTGTACGTGGTCCCCGTCGGCCAGTGCCTGGGACAGCCGCTTGAGTACGACGACGCCCACTCCCTCGCCCGGCACGAAGCCGTCCGCACGGTGGTCGAAGGTGTGGCACCGGCCGGACGGCGACAGCATCCCGGCGCGGCCCGCGAGCCCGTACAGGCGCGGCGTCGACTGGACGAAGACGCCGCCGGCCAGGGCCAGCTCGCTCTCGCCGGACCACAGGTCCTTGCAGGCGAGGTCGAGGGCGACGAGTGAGCTGGAGCACGAGGTGTCGACCGCGATCGCGGGGCCCGCGAGGTTCAGCGTGTACGAGACCCGGCCGGGGACGACGGAGGCCATGTTGCCCCACAGGGCCTGGGCGGGCGCGTCCGGCGCGGCCGGTCCCCGGTAGTCGCCGGACCAGCAGCCCGCGTACACGCCACAGCGGCGGCCCCTCAGGTCACGGGGGGCGTACCCCGCGTCCTCCAGTGCCTTCCAGGACTCCTCCAGGAACAGGCGCTGCTGCGGGTCCATGGCCTCGGCCTCGACGCCGGAGATGTTGAAGAAGAGCGGGTCGAACTCGTCGATCCCCGCAAGGAATCCGCCCCGCAGCGGCACATCGGTGCCGCCCTGTCCGGGCTCCCAGCGCGTGGCCTCCCGGACGAGGTCCTCGCCTGCGGCGAGATGCGTCCACAGTTCGTCCAGCGAGTCCGCTCCGGCGAACCGTCCGCTCATCCCGATCACGGCGATCGGCTCACGCGTGACGGACGGCAGGGCCCGGGGCCGCTCGGCGGGAGCGGGCGCGGCGGGGGTCGCTACGCGGTCCCCGTACTGGGCGACCAGATGGCCGGTGAGGCGGTCGGCCGTGCTGTGGTCGAAGAGGACACCGGTCGCCAGGTCGAGCCCGAGCGCCTCGTTGAGCGTGTGCACCAGGCGCACACCCAGGATGGAGTCGACCCCGTAGTCGGCGAAGGCCAGCGCGCCGTCGATCGTGGCCTCACCCATCGCCAGCGCCTCGGCCAGCTTGCCGCGCACGACGCCCGCGATGTACTCCTCGGCCGAGGGCCGGGCGGACGGCAGCGGTGCCGGTGCCGGGAGCGCGGCGGGCGGTGCCGGGGCCGGGGGCGTCCCGATGGCGGACGCCACCGGAGGAAGGTCGCCGATCCAGTACCGCTCGCGGGCGAACGGGTAGGTCGGCAGCGAGACGGGCCGTCCGTCTCCGGCACCCCGCAACAGCTGCCAGTCGACCGCGACGCCGTCCACCCACAGGGCGGCGAGCTTGGCGAGTTCGCCCGCCCCGGCCCAGCGGGTGACCAGCAGTTCGCGCAGGCCGGCATCCGCCGCGACCTCGGCGGCTACGCCCTGCGGGCTCCCTGCCGTGCCGCGCAGCACAACGGCGGGCCGGCGCTCGGCGAGATGGGCGCGCAGGGCGTCACGCAGGTCGGCGGTGGAGGCGGTGACCACGGCGAGCCGCTCGGACATCGCCTCGCGCCCGGCCTGGAGGGTGTGGGCCAGGTCGGCCAGGTCCACGTCGTGGCGGTCCAGGAAGTCCACGAGTCTCAGGACGACGGACCGCAGTTGCCCGGGTGTGCGCGCCGACAGGACGACGAGGCGCTCGCCGCCGTCCGCCGCGCGCTCCGGCGCGGCCTCGACGTATTCCTCCAGGACCACATGCGCGTTGGAACCGCCGGCGCCGAAGGACGAGACGGCGGCGACACGCGGGGTGTCCGAACGCCACTCGGCGAGCTCGCGCTGGACGAAGAAGGGCGTCCGCTCGAAGTCGATCTCGGGGTTGAGCCGCTGCGCGTGCAGGCTCGGCGCGAACTGCCGGTGGCGCAGCTGGAGTACGGCCTTGGTGAATCCGGCGATCCCGGCGGCGGCCTCCAGGTGCCCGATCGCCGACTTCGCGGAGCCGATCGCGCAGAACCGGGTGTCGTCGGTGTCCTGCCGGAAGGCCCGGGTCAGGCCCCGTACCTCGATCGGATCCCCCAGTTCGGTGCCGGTGCCGTGGGCTTCCACGTAACCGACCCGGCGGGCGGAGACACCGGCGCGGTCCAGCGCCCGGCGTACCAGCTCTGCCTGGGCGGCCGGGTTGGGCACGGTGTAGCCGTGCGAGCGGCCGCCGTGGTTGACGCTGCTGCCGCGGACCACCGCGTAGACACGGTCGCCGTCCGCCAGTGCCCGCGACAGCGGCTTGAGCAGCACACAGCCGACGCCCTCGCCGGGGACGAAGCCGTGGGCGTCCGCCCCGAAGCTGCGGCACCGGGCGTCCCGCGACAGCATGTTGGAGCGGGACAGTTCGACGTAGTCGTGCGGGTGCAGGTAGAGGTTGACTCCGCCCGCGACGGCCACCTCGCAGTCGCCGCGGTGGAGGTTCTCGCACGCCTCGTGGATGGCGGTCAGCGAGGCCGAGCACATGGTGTCGACGGTCAGGCTGGGTCCGCGCAGGTCCAGCACGTAGGAGGTCCGGGCGCTCAGCGAGGCGAAGGACAGGGCCGGTGCCACGGTCTCACCGGACGGGAGCAGCCCCGAGGGCCGGCGGGCGTGGCCCGACTTCGTGACGCCAGCGAAGACGCCGACCCGGCCGCGGTGGCGGCGGGCGAGGCGCTCGCCGCTGTAGCCGGCGTCCTCGAGGACCTCCCACGCGGCCTGCAGGAAGAGGCGCTCCTGCGGGTCGACGGCGTACGCGTCGCGCGGCGCCATCCGGAAGAAGTGCGGGTCGAAGTCCGCGAAGCCGTCCAGGAATCCGCCCCACTTGCTGTAACTGCGGCCAGTGGCGGCGGCCTTGGCACGATCGGGCTCGAAGAAGCCTTCCAGCGGCCAGCGGTCCGCGGGTACTTCACGGATGCAGTCCCGCCCGGCCTTGAGGTTCGCCCAGTACTCGGCGACGTTCTCCGCACCGGGATAGCGCCCGCTCATGCCGATCACCGCGATCGGCTCGCGCCCCTGCGGTGAGCCGTCGTGCCACTCGGCCGACGAGGTCGCGGGACCGGTAGCGGAATCGGACGTGGAGGCGGACGCGGAAGTGGCGGTGGGCGCGGAAGTGGCGGTGGACGGGTCGGCGGACGGGGAAGTGGCGGTGGGCGGGGCGGCGGACGGGGAAGTGGCGGTGGACCGAGCGGTGGTCCGGGCCGGCGCGGACGCCGGTGTGCCGGTCCAGGCGAGGGCGTGCGGGGCGTACTCCGCCGCGAGGTGTCCGGCGATCGCCCGCAGGGTCGGGAACTCGTAGAACAGAGTCGTCGAAACATCGGGGAACGCCGGAAGGAGCGCGTTCTTCAACTGGACCACCATGATCGAATCAAGACCCAGCGCGGTCAGCGGCCCGTCGGCATCGACGCTGCCGGGGGGCAACTTGGTCACGTCCGCGAAGAGTGCGGCCAGTCGCCGCAGGGTCTCGCGGCAGAGGCGGCCCGAGTCGGCGGGGGCCGCGGAGGCGGGTCGCGCGACCGGCGGGACGGGGGACGTCGCAGGGGCCGGGCCGGCGGAGACCGCCGAAGCCGCCGAAGCCGCCGGGACGGAGCGCAGTCCGGGTATCCGGGTGAGTTCGCCGTGGTGCACCCACACCTGCTCCGTACCGAGGGCCCACGCACGCCGCAGGGCGGCGACGCCCTCGGCCGAGCCCATCGGCACCAGGCCCCGGCTGCGCCGCAGACGCTCGCGCGTGGCCGCGTCGACCGTCATCCCGCCGTCGCGCCACAGCGGCCACGCGACGGAAAGCGTGCGCCCCGACGCCTCCCCCGCCTCGACGCGCGCGGCACGCAGCGCCACGAACTCGTCCAGGAAGGCATTGGCGGTGGCGTAGTCGGCCTGGCCGGGGTTGCCGGTGACGGCCGCACCGGAGGAGAAGGCGATCAGGAAGTCGAGCGGCGTGCCCGCGACGGCGCGGTCCAGGTTGACCAGCCCGTCCACCTTCGGCGCGAGCACGTCCGACCACTCACGCGCCTTCTTGCGCGCCAGGGAGGAGTCCTGGACCACCCCGGCCGAGTGGACGATGCCGTCGATCCCGCCGTGCTCCCGCCGGACCCCGGCGGTCAGATGCCGCACTTCCTCCCAGCGGGAGACGTCCGCGCGGTGGTACTCGGCGAGCGCGCCCGCCGCGCACAGTTCCGCGACGAGCGCCTCGATGCGCGCGTCGCGCGGTCCCCGTCCGGCCAGGACCAGGACAGGCCCGGCGACGTCGCTCGCGATGGCCCGCGCGACGACCGCGCCGATGCCCCCCGCGCCTCCGGTGATCAGATAGACCCCGCCCGCGCGCCAGGGCGTGTCCGGCGCACCGTGCTGGGGCCGCGCGGCACTCCAGGTCCGTACGGTCCGCTCGCCGTCGCGGTAGCGCACCAGGTCGTCGCCGCCGGCGCCGTTCTCCGCGCGCAGGGCGGCGAGGACGGCGCCCGGAGCGGTGCCATCCGGACCGTCGCCGTCCAGGCCGATGACCTGGGCGACGATCCGGGGATTCTCCTGGGCCGCCGTACGCAGCAGGGCGGCCAGCGCCAGGTTGACAGCCTCGTCACCGTGGGCCTCCACCACCACCTGTACCAGCGTGCCGGCGTCGCCGGGTGCGGCAGCCAGCTCCCGGACGATCCCGAAGACCTGCTGCGTGAGGTCGGCGAACCGGCTCCCGGGGCGCTGCCCGGCCGTCGTAGCGGTGAAGCAGCGCGCCCGTGGCAGGTCCCGCCGCACCTGTTCGCACGCGCCGGCCGCCGCCCCGCAGAGGATCACCGCCCGGTGCGCAGGGGCACCTTGACCGCCGGTGGCGGAGGGCGCGGGCTTCGGTGTCCAGCCGCGCACCAGCAGCGTGGTCCCCGTCGCGGGCCCGTTCTGCGCCGGTACATTCGCCGGGGTGTCCTGCGGCGTTCCGGTGCCGGGGCCGTCCGTCGGCGTCGTGGTGCCCGGGATCCAGTACCGGTCGCGGGCGAACGGGTAGCCGGGCAGGTGGACCCGGCGGGGCGGGCGGCTGCCGTGGAGGACCCGCCAGTCGACGGGGCTTCCCTGGGCCCAGCGCCTCAGCAGTCCGGCCGGCTCACCGCCTGCGGGTTCCGTGGCGGCCGGTGCGGCGGGCCGCTCCGCCCCGCGGGTGGCGAAGCCGGCGTGGCGCCGGGAGGCGCTCCCCCGGGCGACACCGTCCGGCAAGTCGCGGCCGGCAGCGAACTCCCGCAGATGGTCGGTGAGTTCCGCGTGCGAGCCAACCACCCAGCCGACCCGCTCGGTGAGGTCCTCCCGCCCGCACTGGAGGGTCCAGGCGATCGAGGCCAGCGAGGGCGGGACGTCTGCGGACTCCAGGAAGGACAGCAAGTCAGCGGCGCGCTGACGCAGTTGTCCCTCCGTACGGGCCGACAGCGGCACGACGGCTTCTGTCCGCAGCCCGCCGGGGACGTCCACCGGCAGGTCGGCAGGGACGTACTCCTCCACCACCACGTGGCAGTTGGAGCCGCCGAATCCGAAGCTGCTCACCCCTGCGCGGCGCGGGGCGGGCTCACCCCCGCGCTCGCGCAAGCGCGGCCAGGGCTCGTTCTCGCGCACGAGGCGCAGCGGACCGCCGTCCAGTTCGGCGTACGGGTTGAGGTCGCCCACGTTGCGCGTCGCCGGGATCACGCCGTGACGCATCGCGGACAGCACCTTGAGCAGGCCGGCGATTCCGGCGGCGGCCTCCAGGTGACCGATGTTGCCCTTGACCGAGCCGAGCCCGCAGGTGCCCAGGCCGGTGGCGCCGAGGCGCCGGAAAGCGGACCTGAGGCCGCGCACCTCCACCGGGTCGCCCAGCGCCGTGCCGGTACCGTGGGCCTCTACGTAGCCGATCGTGTCGGGGTCGGTGCCGCCCATCGCCCGTACCACCAGGTCGGCCTGGGCCTCGGCGTTGGGGGCGGTGAGTGAGTTGGCGCGCCCGCCGTGGTTCTCGGCGGTGCCGGTCAGCACGCCGAGGACGGCGTCGCCGTCCCGCTCGGCGGCGGCGAGCGGCTTGAGGATCACGGCGCCGACGCCCTCGCCGCGTACGTAACCGTCGGCGTCGGCGGAGAACGCCTTGCAGCGGCCTTCCGGGCTGAGCATGCCGGCGCGCCCCGCGCTGACGAAGGTGTCGACGCTCAGCAGCAGGTTGACCCCGCCGGCGATCGCGGCTTCGCAGACTCCCGACCGGATCGCCTCGGCGGCACGGTGCACGGCGACCAGCGAACTGGAGCAGGCCGTGTCCACCGGCTCGCTCGGGCCACGCAGGTCGAGCAGGTAGGAGACCCGGTTCGCGAGCATCGAGTGGGCGTTGCCGGTGGAGGTGAAGGCGTCCGCCGGGACGCCATGGGCGGTGAGGAGCGTGGAATAGTCGGTGCCGGAGACGCCGAGGAATACGGCGGTGTCCGCGGGCAGGCCGGCGGGCCGGTACGCACTGTGCTCCAGCGCGTTCCAGACCGTCTCCAGGGCGAGCCGGTGCTGAGGGTCCATCAGTTCGGCCTCGCGCGGCGTGACCCGGAAGAACTCGGCGTCGAAGGCGTCGACGTCGTCGAGCACGCCCGCGTACTTGGGGAAGTCGGCAGCCTCGACGGTCCGTGTGTAGGCGGCGCCGTAGCGGTGGGCCGGGAAGCCGGTGACCGAGTCCCGGCCCGACACCAGGTTGTCCCAGTACGCGTCCAGGTCCGGCGCGCCGGGGAAGCGGCCGGCTGCCCCGACGATCGCGATGCGCGCGGACGCGTCCCGGTCGGACGACGGGCGTGGGCCCGCGGCGCCCTCCGGCCGGTTGCCCGGGGCTGCGGCAGGCGCGGGGGCGGCGGACGTCGTGGCCCGCGCTCCCTCGCCTGCCCGGACCGCCCGGATCTCCTCGGCGAACTCCTCGGTCAGATACCGGCCGAGTGCGTCGAGCGTGTTGACGTCGAAGAGCACGGCAGGACTCAGCTCGACGCCGAACCGCTCGCGCACGAGGCCGGAGAACGAGACCAGCGAGATCGAGTCGAAGCCGAAGGCGTCGAAGGTGGTGTCGCCCTCCAGCTCTTCGGGGGCGAACATGAGGATGCCCGCGGCCATGTCGCGCAGCGCGCCGACCACGTAGGCCGACGTCCCCCCGCCGGATGTCCGCTCGCCTTCCCGGTCCCGGGGCGCCGCCGGGCTCACCGTGCGGACGTCGCCGCACCGCAGACCGGTGAGGGCGGCACGGACCTCGCCATCGCGGCCGATCAGCCGGACCGCGCCCTGTCCGCCCTCGGCGCGGGCGGCCAACTCGACCAGTACGTAAGCGACTTCGCCGCCTGCGAAGACCCGGACCTCGTCGATGTGGAGCGGGTCCGTCGAGGCCCAGCCGGGCAGACCCGCCCGCCGCGCGACCAGCCGCAGCCCTTCGCCGACGGCGGCGAGCACGAAGGGCTCGACCGTGGTGTTGCGCGCGGTGTGGTCGTGCCGCCGCTCGGGTGCGGCGACTTCGAGCAGCAGCGAGCCCCCGGACAGCCAGTGGCCGCTCTTCAGGCCGCAGTACGCGGCCGGGCGCTCGCAGCCGCCCTCGGCGAGCGCGGCACGAAGTTCGTCCCGGGTGGCGAAGGAGCGGCTCCGGTCACGCAGTTCGCGGAGGGGGACCCGTGCGGGGGGCGGCGTATCCGCTCCGCCCCGGTGCAGGTCGAAGCCGAGTACGGGGGTCCGTGTCCCGGCGGCGTCCTCGGCGAGGACCGAGCCGGACGCCGCCCCGTGCCCGTCCGCGGTGACGGCCGTGACCAGGCGGGCGGTGCCGGCCCAGCGCAGCGGCCCGAGCGCCCGCAGGTCGCGGACCACGGGGTCGGTGGCGAAGCCGGACACCTTCGCGGCCGCCAGGGCCAGGTCGACGGCGAATGCCGGTACGACGCCGGCCCCGCCGCCCTGGCGCTGGGTGTAGTCGGCCAGGTCGGCCAGGTGGACGTCGAGGGCGTAGCGCACTCCGTCCACGTCGGACTCGTTGCGGCCCAGGAACGGGTGGAGCTTCTCGCGCAGCGCAAGGGGCGCGGTCACCGACGGCGCGCCGTCCTCCCCGGCGACCCAGCAGCGCACCTGCTCGAACGGGTAGGCCGGCAGCGACACCCGGCGCGGGGGGCGCCCGTCCACGAGGTCACCCCAGTCGACGCTCCGGCCGCCCGTCCAGCTCAGTGCGAGCTCGCGAGCCCGTGCGGAGCGCGGGTCCGCGGCGGCGAGTGCACCCTCCTGGTCGCGGTCGCCGCCGAGATAGCGGTCGATCCCCGCGCGCACGCCACTCAGGTCCTTCGCCAGGAATGCCCAGCGGCGCGGAAGTTCGTTCTTGCCGACGCGCAAGGTGTGTGCGATCGACGGGAGTTCGCTCTCGTGTGCCCGCTCGGCGAACTCGCGGAACGTCGTGAGGTGGGTAGCGAGGGCCTCCTCGGTCATCGCCGAGAAGACGAACAGCTCCTCACCCGAACGGCGTTCGGGGTCCGGTGTGCCGTCCGGTCCCCGGTACTCCTCGACGATCATGTGCGAATTCATCCCGCCGGCTCCGATCGATGTGATGCCCGCACGCCGGGGGTGGACCACCCGGCGGCCGCCTTCCGTGGTGATGACCGGCTCCCAGTCGGCGAGTTCCTGTTGCACGCGGAAGGGAGTGCTCGCGAAGTCGATGTCGGGATTGAGTACGGAGCTGTGCAGCGAGGGCGCCAGCTTGCCCCGCTGGAGCTGGAGGACGACCTTGGAGAAGGCGGCCACGCCCGCCGCCGCGAGCAGGTGTGCCACGTTCGACTTGACCGAGCCGAGGGAGCAGAACTCCTTGTCATCGGTGTGCGTGCGGTATGCGGCGGTCAGCGCGGCGACCTCGATAGGGTCGCCGAGGGAGGTGCCGGAGCCGTGTGCCTCGACGTAGTTGACGGTCCGCAGGTCGACGCCCGCGTCTGCAACCGCCTTCTCGATCGCCCGGGTCTGCATGCGCGGGTTCGGCACGGTGAATCCGTTGCGGACACCGGCGTTGGACAGAGCGGTCCCCTTGATCACGGCGTACACCTGGTCACCGTCACGCTCGGCATCGGCCAGCGGCTTCAGCACGACGGCGCCGACGCCCTCGCCGAGGATCGTCCCGTCCACGCCCTCGCCGAAGCTGCGCACCACATCGGATGTGGCCGTGGTGAAGTGCTCCTGCGAGGAGGTGATCAGGTTGTACGGGTGCAGCAGCAGGTTGATCCCACCGGCCACCACCATCCGGCAGTCGCCGGCTCGCAGCATCTGCACGGCCTGGTGGATGCAGGTGGAGGAGGTCGAGCACATGGTGTCGAGGAAGATCGACGGTCCCGTGAGCCCGTAGAAGTACGACAGCATGTTGGGAATGGTCGCCATGTAGCTGCCGCTCGCCGGGGCTCCCCGGGTCAGGGCGTTCTGGAAGCCGTAGAGGCCGTAGTGGTTGCTCATGGTGCCCACCAGCACGCCGACGTCGCCCTGGTACTGCCGCTGGATGGTCTCGCGGGAGTACCCCGCGTCCTCCAGCGCCTGCACGCCGGTCTGGAGGAAGAGCCGGACCTCCGGGGACATCTGCTCGGCCTCGCGCTTGGAGATGCGGAAGTAGCGGGGGTCGAACCGGTCGGTGCCGCTCAGGAACGCCCCGGTGCGGATCACGCTCTTGCCCGGCACACTGCGTTCGCGGGAGTAGATCGCGTCATGGTCCCAGCGGTCGCGCGGGACCTCCTCGAAGGCGTGGCGGCCCTCGGCGAGCATCGTCCACAGCTCGTCGAGCGTGTCGGCGCCGGGGTACCTGCCCGAAATACCGATGACGGCGATGTCGTGACGGTCGGCGGCCGGGGTGCCCGCCGCGTCGGCGACGGAGGGGGTGACAGTGGCGGTGGTCCGTGCGAAGCGGGGACGACGGGCCGTGCGCGGCTCGCCGGGGCCCGCTGCCGGGTCCGCGGCGGGCTCAGGTCCGGGCTCTCGGCCGGCTGCGAACACCGCCGTGAGCCGGTCGCTGTGGCGCGTCACGAAGTAGCCCGCGATGTCCCGGACGGTCAGGTACTCGAAGAAGATCGTCTTGGCGAGCGTCCCGAACAATTCCTCCAGGCGCGCCGTCAGTTCGAGGATGCTGAGCGAGTCGATGCCGTACTCGACCAGGTTGGCCGAGGCGTCGAGAGCCTCGGGGTCGTACCGCAGCACCTCTCCCACGTGCCGCTTCAGCAGCAGCGTCATCCGCTCCAGGAGCTCCTCGTGCCCGGCCTCCCCCGGGGCCGGGGCCCCGGCCCCGGGGGAGGCAGCGGTCCCGGACGGGCCGGCCGCCCCTCCGGTGGGCAGGAGCGTCGCGTCGGCGCCGTAGCCGACCACCACGTGAGGGTGGGCGCCGTCGTGCAGCACCCGCCCGAGCAGGCGCAGCCCCTCCTCCGTCGGAAGCGGTTCCCAGCCGCGCAGGCGGCGCAGTGACTCCCGGGTGACCGCGTCCATCTCCATGCCGCCGTCCGCCCAGAACGGCCAGCTCACCGCGACGGTACGGCCGGTCCGCTCGCCGCTGTCGACCAGCGCGCCGCGGTGGCGGGCGAAAGCGTCCAGGAAAGCGTTCGCCGCCGCGTAGTCGGCCTGTCCGGCGTTGCCGTACACGCCCGCGACGGAGGAGAAGACGGCGAAGAAGTCGAGGTCCAGATCGCGGGTAGCAAGGTCCAGGTTGACCGCGCCGTGCATCTTGGCGGCGGTCACGGCGGGCAGGTCGGCGGTGTCCTTGTGCAGGATGTAGGCGTCCCGCAGCAGGCCCGCCGCGTGCACGATCCCGGTGACCGCCCCGTGCTTGCGGGCGATGGCGCGCGCCGCGCGCCGTACGTCGGCGGCGCGCGTGACGTCGACGCGCAGATAGTGGGCGTCGATGCCCTCCGCACGCAGTTCGGCGACGGCCGCCCGGGTCGTGGCCCCGGCCGCCGAACGTCCGCTGAGGACAACGGTCACTCCGGTGTGCCGCGCGAAGTAGCGGGCTACGTGGCGGCCCAGGCCGCCGAGGCCACCGGTCACCCAGTAGACCCCGCCCTCACGCAGGGCCGGGACCCGCGGCCCCGCGTCGAGCCGGAGCTCGACAGGGCGCAGGGCCCGGCGGGTGCCGTCCGCCGCGTAGCCGACTTCCGCGTCGGACGCGGTGTCGGCCGCTTCCTGGTGGAGGATCCGCGCGATCCGCTCAGTGGGAGCCTCCGCCAGGTGTGCCACGCGGACCACTCGCCCGGAGACCAGCGGGTTCTCCAGCTCGGCGGTGCGGAACAGACCCGTGAGCGGGGCGTACGCCGGGTGCGGCACCCGGTCGTCGGCCAGCACCACGAAGCGGTGCGCCGTGGTCGGGCTCGCCGTCAGCACCTGCTTGACCTCGTCGAACAGCAGGCGGAGCGCGACGTCCGCGGTGTCGGCCGGGCGGCCCGGAAGGGCCTCGGGCAGTGCGTCGAGCGGGAGTTGGGGGTGCGCGGTGGTGTCGCCCACCAGGAACGCGTGCACCGTGACACCGTCCGGGGCTGCTCCGGCGGCCTCGTCGAGGGGCGCCGGTGTCCAGCCGGAGGTGGCCGCGACCACCCGGGCCCCGGCGCTCGCGGGCGGTGCGGCGACCGTGCGCTGCACCAGGCCGCGCAGGCTCGCACAGATGTCGCCGCTCTCGTCGCACAGGTCGATGTCGAAGGTGTCCGGCGAGTCGCCGCCCGCACTGGGCCGCACCCAGGCCCAGGTCCGCGAGGGGCATGGGCGGTGGACGTCGATCCGGTCAAGTACGAACGGCAGGGCGAGGCCGTCGGCGGGCTCGGCCGCCTCTCGCGCCATCAGGACGACCGAGGCCTGCAGGGCCGCGTCCAGCACGCTGGGCGGCAGGACGTGACCGGCCGTCTCCCCGGCGGATTCGGGCTGCTCGATCCGTACGAGCAGCTGGCCGCGGCCGGCGAGGATCTGTGTCAGGCCCCGCATGGCCGGGCCGTAGTCGAGCCCGGCCCGGCCGAAGGCGGCGTACGCCTCCTCGGTGTCGTACGGCGTCGCGCAGGCGGCACGCAGCGCTTCCAGGTCGAGCGGCGCCACCTGCCCGGCGGGCCGCGGTTCCACGACGCCTCGGCTGTGCACAACGACTGACGGGTCGGTGGCCGACGTCCCGGAGTACACCTCGAAGGCGACGCGGTCGTCGCCGTCGGGGAACAGACCCACCTTCACATCGATCGGTGCGTCGTCCACGCTCAGCGGGCGCAGCCAGGCGATGTCGCGCAGCCGCGGGTACGGACTGGCGCCGTCGCCCGGCGCCAGGGCCGCGTGGGCGGCGGCCCGGACCATCTCGATCGTGGCGGCGGCGGGAAACACCCGTGTGCCGCGGACACGGTGGTCCGCCAGGAATGCCTCGTCCCCGGTGAAGGCCGAGGCGTAGCGCTGCTCGGTGAGGTCCGAGGTGTTGCGGTGCACCAGCGGGTGCGGCGCGGTGGACGGCACCGCCCCGGCCCGCCCGGCCGCCGACGGCTCGAACCAGTGCCGCTCGCGTGCGAACGGGTAGGTGGGCAGCCGTACGCGGCGGACCTGTGCGTTCTCCTGGCCGGGCAGGTCCGACCAGTCGACGGTGTCCCCCTGCGCCCAGCGGGTGGCGGTCTCCAGGGCCTCGCGGGCCACCGGCGCGGCGGTGAGTACGTGCGCATCGGATGGGGCGAGCGAGCCGTCCACGACCGCTTCGAGCCCCGCGCGCAGTCCGGCGTGGCCGGCGACGACGAGCACGAGTCGCGCGGCCATGGGCTCGCGGCCGGTCCGCAGGGTGTGTGCGATGTCGGCCGGCGTGGTGCGCGACGTCACCGCCTCGTTCCGGAGGTGGCGCAGCAGGTCCGCCGCCACCGCGCGCAGCCGCTCCGGCGTCCTGGCCGAGAGCGGAACGACCTGGGCGCCGTCGGGCAGTGCGTGCCCGGACCGCGGTGCGTCATCGGGGACGTGTTCCTCGATGACCACGTGGGCGTTGGTCCCGCCGAAGCCGAACGAGCTGACGCCGGCGCGGCGTGGTGCGGGCCGTCCCGGCTCCCCCGCCCCCGGCGTGTCCCAGGGGCGGGTCGCGCCGACGATGTAGAAGGGGCTGTCGTCGAGACTCACCAGTGGGTTCTGTGTCTCGAAGTGGACGGTGGCGGGCAGCTCCCGCTCGGCCAGGGCGCCGATCACCTTGACCATTCCGGCGACGCCGGCGGCCCCTTCGAGGTGCCCGATGTTGGTCTTGACCGACCCGATGCCGACGCTGTCCGGCTCCGCCCGGGTCCCCTGGGCCGCGTGCAGGTTCCGGAACGCGCGCTTGAGCGCGACGATCTCGATGGGGTCGCCGACCGGGGTGCCGGGGCCGTGCGCCTCGATGTACGAGACCGTCTCCGGCCGGATGCCCTCGCGGGCGTACAGGTCCTCGATCAGGCTCGCCTGCGCGGCCGGGTTGGTGACCGTCAGGGAGTTGGTGCGACCGCCGTGGTTGGTGGCCACGCCCTTGATGACGGCGTGTACCGGGTCGCCGTCCGCCAGTGCCCGGGAGAGCGGCTTGAGGAGCAGGACGGCCCCGCCCTCGCCGCGGACGTAGCCGTCGGCGCCCTGGTCGAAGGCCCGGCACTCGCCACTGCGCGACAGCATGCCCGCCTGGCTGAAGGCCACGAAGTGCTTGGGCGACCAGCACAGGTTGACCCCGCCGGCCAGTGCAAGGTCGCACTCCCCGCCGCGCAGCGCGGAGACCGCCTCGTACACCGACACCAGCGAGCTGGAGCACGCGGTGTCGTTGGTGATGCTCGGCCCGTGCAGGTCGAGGAAGTAGGAGACGCGGTTGGAGATGACCGAGTACGCCGTACCGGTCGGGAAGTAGACGTCGGTGGGCGCACCGTCCCGTTCCATGAGTTCGGCGTAGTCCGCGTGGCAGACACCCATGAAGACACCGGTGCGGGAGCCCGCGAGCCGGCCGGCCGCGTATCCGGCGTCCTCGATCGCCTTCCAGGAGAGTTCGAGCGCGAACCGCTGCTGCGGGTCCATGCTCCTGGCCTCGCGGGGAGAGATGTTGAAGAACGCGGCGTCGAAGCGGTCGGCCTCATCGATGAAGCCGCCCCAGATGCTGTTCGTCCTGTCCACGCCCGGCGCGGGGTCTCCGAAGTAGCGTTCCTTGGACCAGCGTTCGGCGGGCACCTCGGAGATCAGTGACCTGCCCGCGACCAGATGCGGCCACAGCTCGTCCAGTGCCTCGGCGCCCGGGAACCGCAGGCCGATTCCGACGATAGCGATGTCACCCGCGCCGGGCGGCGGCTGCGTCGCGGTCACCGTGCCACTCCCGTCGGCTGCGCGGCACGGCGGCGGTCGGCGACCGTGCGCAGGTTCAGTTCGCTTGCCGGGGGCGTGCCCATGTAGCTCTCTCGATTCATGACGAACTGCTGGTTGAGGACAGCGGTCGTGAGCAGATAGACGAACGCCTGGTCCTCCTTGGTGCTGATCTCCGCGGAGGGGACGGTCATGACCTTGTCGACCAGCTTCCGGGCGAAGACGGGATCGACGCAGTCGAGCCCGGCCAGCTCGGCGTCGGACAGGACCAGTTCCAGGTAGTCGGGCCGCTGGTCCCTGAAGACGGTGCTTCCGGGCGCCCGGTAGGGCTGTTTGGGCCGGGCCAGGCTCTGTTCGGGAAGTTCGCCGTGGAAGGCCTTGCGGAGGATCGCCTTCTCCTGCGCGCCGTCGTCGTAGCGCAGGTTGACGGAGGCGGCGGCGCGCAGAACGGCGGGGTCCAGGAACGGACAGCGGTTCTCCACTCCGTGCGCCAGGCCCATCCGCTCGCCCTGGGTGGACAGCAGGTAGCCGGGCAGCAGCGTCTTGTACTCCAGCCACTGCGCCTTACGCACCGGGCTCAGCTCCGCGTAGCCGGGCGTATCGCGCACCAGGGCAAGCAGGCCGGCGAACGGCTCGTCCCGATCCTTGAGCAGGCGGGTGGCGAACTTCCCGTTCTGGTAGCGCAGTTCGTGCGAGAACAGGCCCGGCAGGCGCTCGGTGGCGAACTGCTGGAAGAGCCCGGCCAGCTGGGCGCGGTGTGCGGGGCCGAAGTGCGCGAGCTCGGGGTGCAGACCTGCGATCCGGGTCCTCCTTTCGTCATCGGAGAGGTCGTGCCAGGCGGCGCGCAGCATGGTCTCGCGGAACAGGGAGTACCCGAGGAACGCCTCGTCGGCGCCCTCGCCACTGAGCACGGTCTTGATCCCGGCGTCCCGTACGTGCCGGGACAGCAGGTACATGGGGACGAACGCCGTCCGGAACGCGGGGACTTCGGCGTGGTACACGGCGGACGGGAAGGCGGCCGCCAGGTCGGCGGCTGTCACCGTGACGGCCGAGTGCCGGGTGCCCAGATGCCCGGCCACCAGCCGCTGGCTGCCGGACTCGTCGAAGGTCCGGTCGTCGAACGCGACGGAGAAGGTGCGTACTTCGCCCTGGCACAGGTCGGTGGCGAGCTTGGTGACGATCGACGAGTCGAGTCCGCCGCTGAGATAGACGCCGACCGGCACGTCGCTGCGCAGGCGCAGGGAGACGCTGGTGCGCAGCGTTTCGCGGACGAAGGCGGCCGCCTCGGCCTCGGTCCCCGCGAACGCGGGAGCCTCCAGGACGAGTTCTTCGTACGCGCGGAGCGTGCGCCGTCCGTCGCGGATGCTCAGCCAGCTGCCCATCGGCAGCTGCCGCACGCCGGTGAACGGGCTGCGGTCGGGCAGCGGGGTCCACACCGCGAATGTCGAAGCCAGTTCCCGTGCGTCCAGTTGGAAGCGGAAGCCGGGAAAGGCACGGAAGGCCTTCATCTCGGAGGCGAACAGGAAATGCCCGTCGTGCTCGGTGTAGAAGAGCGGACGCTTGCCGTGGCGGTCGCGGGCGAGGAACAGCTCACCGGTGACGGCGTCGCGGATCGAGAGCGCGAAGGCCCCGTTGAAGCGCGTCAGGCAGCCGGCGCCCCACTGGATCCAGGCCTGGAGCACCACCTCGGTGTCCGATCGGGTACGGAACGGGCGGCCGAGACGGCGCAGTTCGTCGCGCAGCTCCACATGGTTGTAGAGCTCGCCGTTGAAGCAGATCCAGTAGCGTCCGGACGGGTCCGCCATCGGCTGCGTGCCCGCTTCGAGGTCGACGATCGCCAGGCGGACCGCGCCCATCGCGAGGCCGTCGTCGAGGTAGTAGCCCGCCTCGTCCGGCCCTCGGTGGCCGATCATCGAGAGCATCGAGGTGATGACGCCCGGCGCGGCGTCGGACACGGCCGTGGCGGAGAGGAATCCGGCTAGCCCGCACACGGCGCGCCCTCCGTTCCACCGAGCTTCTGCGCCACGAACGCGTCCATGGCGTCGAGCGTGACGAGGACGTTCATCAGCACTTCCTCGTCGGAGATGTCGATGGAGAACTCCTCCTTCAGGAAAGCCACCAACTGGACGTATCCGAAGGAGTCGATGACGCCCTCCTGGAAGAGGTCGCTCTGTGCCGTCACGTCGGCGCCGAATTCCACGAGGAACCGGTCCTCGACGAACCGGGTGATGCGCTCCGTCCTGTTCATGCCTGCTGCCTCGCTTCGTCGGGCCGGGTGGAGGCACGGATGTGCTCCACCATGCGGAGCAGGGCCTTTCCGCCCAGCTCTTCGCACTCTGTTCGGGGGTCGAGGGCGAGCAGGTGACGGACGCTGTCCGTCCACCGCACCGGCTCGACGAGCTGGTCGCACAGCAGCCGCACGGTCTCGTCCGGCCGGTAGGGGCGTCCGGTGACATTGGCGATCACCGGGGTGCTGGGTTCGCCGAAGTCGAATCCCGTCAGGAACGTCTCGAACTCGGCGCGGGCCGGGGCCATGTAGCGGGAGTGGAAGGGCCCGCTGACGCGCAGCGGTGCGAAGCGGATCCCGTGCCGCTCCAGGCAGGCGTGGGCGGCGGGCAGCACGTCGAGCGGCGCGGCGATGACGATCTGGGCGTCGGTGTTGAAGCCCGCGATGTCGACGCCCTCGACACCGTCCGCCGCGAGGATCTCCACGAGCCGCGCGGCCGGGGCGTCCCTGACCGCGGTCATCCCGCCGTCCGAGGCCTGTGCCATCAGCTCGGCGCGCTTCTTGACCAGGCGCAGCCCCGTGGCGAAGTCGAAGACCCCGGCCGCCAGGAGGGCGTTGTACTCGCCGATGCTGTGGCCCAGGTAGTAGTCCGCGGGCCGCTCCTCGCGGTGGGTGCGCTCGAACATCTGGAGCGCCTGCACGGTGTAGAGGGCGGGCTGTGTGTAACGCGTGCTGGCCAGCAGGCCGTCGGGGTCGTCGCGGCAGAGCGCCACGAGGTCGTACCCGAGCAGGTCGCAGGCGAACTGCGTGAGCCCCGGATAGCGGTTGAAGAGGTCCGCTCCCATGCCTCGGAACTGCGCCCCCTGACCGGGGAAGAGGATCGCAAACACCATGACGTACGTCTCTCAGCTCGATCTCCGCAGTCGTGGTCGCTGCGGCCGCCGCCGGTCGGTACCGGCTGGGATCAATGTCGCGGCACCCGATCAACGCCGGATCTTCAACCGCTCCGCGCGGCCTTTCGGGACGCGCCGAGCCGCTTCTGCGGGGGGCGCACGGCCGCATGAGAGGATCCGCGGAAGCGTTCGACCTGATCCTCGGACGCAGGGGGTGGGGGGCAGTCGCCGGACATGCCCTTACGTGTTATCTGGGGGAAAGCCGTGTTGGACAGTGACATTTCCTTCCGGGTGCTGGGAACCGTGCAGATCTGCCAGGACGACCGCTGGCAGCGGGCCGGGTCCCCGCAACAACAGGCGGTACTCGCTGTACTGCTGCTGCGGGCGGGCCGCATGGTCACCGCCGACGGGCTGGTGGACGCCGTGTGGGGGGACGACCCGCCGTCGAGTGTGATCACCGTGCTGCGCACCAACGTGTGGCGACTGCGCCAGAGACTGGAAAAGAGCCGTACCGGCACCCAGGCCCTGCTGGTCTCGGTGGGCGACGGCTATCGGCTCGATGTCCCGCCGGAGACCCTCGACGCGCTGCGCGCCGAGATGCTCGCGGCCGAGGCCGTGGAGGCGCGCAGGCAGGGGCGGCACGCGGAGAACCGGCAACTGCTGCGCGACGCGCTGGCCTTGTGGCAGGGAACGCCGCTGGCCGGAGTGCCGGGCCCCTTCGCGCGTCAGCAGCGCGACCGCCTGGAGGAGCTGCGCTTCTCCCTCGAGGAGCAGCGCTTCGAGGCCGACCTGTCCGCGGGCAACTCCGCGTCGGCCATCTCAGGGCTGACTTCCCTCAGCCAGGAGAGCCCGCTTCGCGAGCGGCCGTACGGACTGCTGATGCGGGCGCTGAGCGATGTGGGCAGGCGGGCCGACGCGCTGGCGGTGTACCAGCAGGCCCGTGCGGTGCTGCGCGAGGAACTGGGCATCGAGCCCAGCGCGGAACTGCGTGAGCTGCAGGTGAGGATGCTGGTGGAGGGCTCGGCGCCCAGCACCCCGGCCCCCGTGGTGCAGGCCGCACCCGTCGAGTTGGCCGCCCCGGTACCCGCCCCGGAGCCCGTCGCGGCCGACGAGTTCCAGGTGATACCCGCGCAACTGCCCTCCGGCATACCGGACTTCATCGGCCGCGAGGAAGCCCTCACGGTGCTTCGACGGGCCCTGGAGAACGGCGGCGACACACCCGTGATCACCGCTATCGCCGGCATGGGGGGCGTCGGCAAATCGGTGCTCGCCACCCGGTTCGCCCACCAGGCCAGGGAGCACTTCCCCGACGGACAGCTCTACGCCGACCTGCACGGCACCGCAGCTGACCCGGAGGACCCGAAGACCGTACTGGACGCCTTCCTCACCGCGCTGGGCGTGCCGCGCCGCGCGCTGCCCACCGAGACCGCCGACGCGGCACGGCTGCTGCGCACCGTCCTGGCGGACCGCCGCACGCTCCTGGTGCTCGACGACGCCCGCGACGCGGCGCAGGTCAGACCGCTGCTGCCGGGGTCGGCCGGGTCCGCCGTGGTGATCACCAGCCGGGCGAAGCTGATCGGCCTGCCGATCAGCGCCCAGGTGGATCTCGATCTGTTCACCCCCAAGGAGGCGTGGAAGCTCCTGGGCCGGGTGGCCGGGACGGAACGGGTCGGCGTCATGGCGGACTCCGGCGCCGAGAGGCTGCTGAGCGCGTGCAGCCGGCTGCCGCTGGCCGTACGGATCGCGGCGGCCCGCCTCGCGGCCCGCCCGCAGTGGTCGGTCGACCGGCTGGCCGACCGCCTGAGCGACAGCGACCGGCGGCTGGCCGAGCTGCGGATCGGCGAGCTGGCCGTCGCCAACACCTTCGAACTGAGCCACCGGATGCTGACCTCCCCGCAGGCCAGGGCGTTCCGGCTGGTCGCCTGTGTGACCCGGGCCGCGACCAGCCTGGCGTCGGCGGCCGCCCTGCTCGCGCTGCCCGAACCCGACGCCGAGGACCTGCTGGAGTCACTGGTGGACGCCGCTCTGCTGGAGTCCCCGCAGCCCGGCTCCTACCGATTCCACGACCTGGTACGGGAGTTCGCGGAGCAGCTGCCCGCCGAGCGGGACGACGAGCGCGTGACAGCTCTGGAGCTGCTGCTCGAAGGCCTGCGGGCCGGCGCCTACCGGGCCTTCCAGGCGATGGTCCCCGGTGACCCGGTCGTCGACCTGCTCGCGCCGGACTGCCTGCCGGGCCCGGCCTTCAAGGACCTGCCCGCCGCCCGCGCCTGGGTGCAGGCCGAGGTGGAGACCGCCGTGGACGCGGCCAGAACGGCCGCGCGCGGCCCGATGGGCACGGACTCGACCCTCTCCGCGGCCGCCGACACACTGATCCTGTTCAGCCCGTTCGGACAGGAGATCCCGTACAGCCGCCTGGCCGCCGCCGCGGAGGCCGTCGCCGTGGCGGCGGAGCGGACCGGCGCCGACCGCACCGCGGGCCGGGCGCGTTTCGTCTGCGGCAACGCCGCACTGCAGCAGCTGGATCTGGACACCGCCCAGACGCACGCGCTGGCCGCCGAGGCGGCGCTGCGCCGGGCCGGCGACTCGGCGGTGCTGCACCAGGTCCTCAACGACCTGGGGCTGATCGCCCAGCTGCGTCAGCACTACGCGGACGCAGCCCGCCGTTACGAGGAGGCGGCCGACGTGGCGCGCGCCGCGGGGCACCGCGCCAGTGAGCTGGTGACGAGCCTGAACGCCGCGCAGGCCCGCCTCAAGGACGGCCACCCCGAGGAGGCCCGGCGGGCCGCCGCAGCCACGCTCGGCCCGCTGCGCGCACTCGGCAACGTCCCCGGGCTGGGCTTCGGCCTGTACGTGCACGGCCTCGCGCTGTACGAGACGGGGCACCACGTGGAGGCGGTCTCCTCGTTCGAGGAGTGCCTGGCGATCTGCACGGAGGCCGGGCTGCGCCGGCGCGAGGCCGTCTGCCGGTCCGGGCTCGCCGACGCGCTGCGGGCGCTCGGGCAGTTCGACCGCGCGCTGTCGCTCGCACAGCAGAGCGTCGAGCAGTGCCGCGAGCGCGGCGCCGACCGCGACGGCGCCCGCGCCCTGCTGATTCTCGGCCGGGTGCTCAGCGCCCTGGACCGCCCGGCCGAGGCCGCGCAGCGCACCGAGGAGGCCATGGCCGCGTTCCAACGGCTGGGCCTGGCCGAACTGGCCGAGGCACAGCAGCAGCTCGCGGCCCTCGCGGACGGGGACGCGGCGCTGTCTCAGCAGCCGAGGGCCGTCAGCCGCGTCGGCAGGGTGTCCCAGACCTCCGGAGTGTAGAAGTGCGCGCCCGGCAGCACGTCGTGCCGGAACCCGCCGCGGGCCAGCTCGCCCCACCGCTCGCCCGCGGCGTGCGGGATCACCTCGTCCGTCTCACCGGTCAGCAGCTGTACGGGCACGCCGGTGGTGACGCCCTCCTCGTACACGTACGAGTCCCTGGCGTGGATGTCCGCGCGCATCAGCTCGACGGCCATGTCCAGGAGGTCCGGGTCGTCGAGCGCGTACTGCGGCAGGATGCCGAAGGCCCGCATCCAGGTGACGATCTCCGTGTCGGACCAGCCGGCCCAGGGTGTGGTCGGCCACATGTCCTGCGGTGACTGACCCGGGCTGGGCGCGGCGGCCGACGAGATGACCAGCGAGCTGGGCAGCGCGCCGCCGCGCCGCTCCAGCCGCACGGCCACGTCGAAGGCCAGCAGCCCGCCGAGGCTGTGCCCGAACAGCACGTAGGGGCGGTCAGTCTCCGCTTCCAGCACGGAGACCACGTCCTCGGCGAGCGCGTCCCAGTTCGCGGCTGGCTCCTCGCCGAAGCGGCCCTCGCGCCCCGGATAGCAGACGGCGCCCAGGCCGGTGCCTGGCGGCAGTTGCCCGGCCCAGGGCAGGTAGGCGCCGGCGCCGCCGCCGCAGAAGGCGAGGCAGATCAGCTCCTGCCGTGCTCGCGGGGTGCGGTTCGGGCGGACCAGGACGGTGTCGTTCACGCGGACGTCCCTCTCGGATGCGGTGAAGCCGGGTGCGGTGGGGTGCGGTGATCAGCTGTCGGCCCGCGCGGTGCGCAGCGATTCGAGGTGCGCGACCAGGTCGGTGAGGACCGGGTACCGGTAGATGTCCCTGATCGACAGGGGCAGGCCCAGGGTGTCCTTGAGGTTCTTGAGCACCCGAAGGGCCGCCAGGGACTGCCCGCCGAGGGCGAAGAAGTCGTCGTGCGGCCCGATCAGCTCCCGCCGGAGGACGGTCTGCCACAGGGCGGCCGTGTACGTCCCGATGTCCTCGCCCGCGGCCGGCGCGGCCTCCTGCGGCTCGGGCAGGGCCGCCGTGTCGATCTTGCCGTTGACGGTCAGCGGCATGCGCGTCAGCGCGACGAACGAGGTGGGCACCAGGTAGTCGGGCAGCACCTCGGCCGCGTACCGCCGCAGTCCCCCGACGCAGAGCGGGACGGGGCCCGCCGCAGTGACGTAGGCGACCAGACGGGCGTCGGCCGCTCCCTCGCCGCGCGGGACGACGTGCGCGGTCGCCACGTCGTCGGCCCGCTCCAGAACCCGCTCCACCTCGCTCAGCTCGACCCGGTGACCCCGGATCTTCGCCTGGCGGTCGCGGCGCCCGAGGAACTCGAGCGCGCCGTCCGCCCGGCGGCGTGCCCGGTCCCCGGTGGCGTACATCCGGGTGCCCGGCGGGCCGTAGGGGTCCGCGAGGAAGTGCTGTGCGGTCAGTGTCCGGCGGTGCAGATAGCCGTTGGCCAGCCGGGGGCCTGCGAGGAACATCTCCCCGGCCGACCCGTCGGGCACCGGGCGCAGTGCGCCGTCCAGGACGTACAGCCCGACGCCTGGCAGCTCGTGGCCGATCGTGGGGGCGTCGCCGGTGATCCACGCCGCGGTGGCGTCGACGGTGCATTCGGTGGGGCCGTAGAGGTTGACCGCTTCCAGGACGCCTCGTTCGGTGGCGCCGGCCAGCTCCCGCCAGGTGTGCTCGGGCACCGGCTCGCCGCCCATCAGCAGCCGCAGCCGACGGCCGTCGGGGCGCGGCGTGAGCAGCACGTCACGCAGCAACTCCCAGTGCGAGGGCGTCAGATCGAGGTCGTCAACCCGGTGGCGTTCCAGCACGGCGGACAGGCGCCCGGGGTCCAGACGGTCCGCCTCGTCGAGCACGACCAGGGTGTCGCCCCTGCACACCCGGATCCACTGCTGGACCGAGGCGTCGAAGGCGACCCCCGCGTTCCAGGCGACCACGCGCGGCTGCGCCGCGTACACCCCGGCCTGTTCCAGGGACTCGGCCAGAGAGGCGACGCCGCCGCGGGTGACCTCGACGCCCTTGGGGGCGCCGGTCGAGCCGGAGGTGAAGACGACGTAGGCCGGGTCGCGGGGATCGGGGGTCACGGGGGTGTCCTGCGGCGCGGGCCCTTCGAGCGTGCCCGGCGTCAGCACGGGGACGTCGAGGGGTGCGAGGGCCGCGTCGTCCTCGGCGATCAGCAGCCGCAGCCCGGCCCGGCCGGCGACCTCCGCCAGCCTGCGGCGCGGGTGGCGGGGGTCCAGCGGCACATAGGCCGCCCCGGCCCGCCACACGGCCAGCATCGCCACCACCAGGCCGCCGCCGCGGGGCAGGCACACCCCGACCCGCGCGCCGCGGCCCACACCGCGGGCGCGCAGAACGGCCGCCAGGCGACGGGTCTGCTCGTCGAGCAGTGCGAAGTCCCAGGTGCCGTCGGAGCCGTGCACCGCGATCCGGTGCGGAGTGCTCCGCACCGCCAGGCGCAGCCGCTCCAGCACATCGGACGTCTCACGGAGCGCCCCGCTCATGCGCGGACCCCCTCGCGCTCGCGCTCGACGGCCTCGGCCATGGCGACGACTATCCGGCGCTCACCGGTGTACGGCTCGCGGGCGTGCGACGTCAGCATGTTGTCGATGACGAGGATGTCGCCCCGGCGCCAGGAGAACCTGACGCTCTCCGCCTCATACGCGGCGCGCAGGCGGGCGACGACGTCGGGGGCGACCGGGGAGCCGTCTGCGTGGCGTGTGTCGTACGGGAGCTGGTCGGCGGGGAACGCGGAAAGCAGGGCCTCCTGGACGTCGGGCGGGAGCGTCGTCGGGTGGAAGAACACCAGGTGGTTGAACCACAGTTCCTCGCCCGTCGCCGGGTGTCGGGTCGTGACCGGACGCAGCTGGCGGGTGCGCAGCAATCCGTCGTCCAGCCACTCGCACTGGATGTCGTGCCGCGCGCAGATCTCCTCGGCCTCCTCGCGGGACTCGCAGCCGAACGCCGTCTGCCAGGACAGACCCATGCCCTCGTGGAAGTGGCGCACGAGCTGGTAGCCGTCGGCGAAGAGCGCGGCGGTCTCCGGGTCGATCCGGCGCGTGACCGCGCGCAGGTCGGCGAGGGGAGTGGCGCCCCCGGTGGCCGGTTCACTCACGCAGTGGAAGGCGATGCACTGCGGCCAGACGTGCCCGTACGACTGCTCGTTGTGCAGGAAGATCTCTTCGTCGGCGGGGTGGTCGGTCGAGGTGTAGACGTTGTTGGCGACCGCGTGGCGGGGCGAGGAACGCAACTCGTAGGCCAGGGGTTCGCCGATCGCGGTGCGCATGAACTCCTCGAACACGGCGACCGAGGGGATTTCCCAGCCGCGCAGCAGCAGCGCGCCGTGCCGCTGGAGGCCGGCGCGCAGTTCCCGCCTCGCCCCGGACGCCCAGGCGATGAGGTCGGCACCGGGCTGCGGAGGGGGGACCAGCAACGGCAGGGACCGCTCCTCGGCCGGACCGGGTCTGGTCGGAGCAGAGGTCATGGAGAGCGCCTTCCGTACGGGGCCGGGTTGCTTCCCCCGCAGGCTCCCGGTCGCCGATCTCCTTTCGATCCGCGTCCGATGGCCGGCCGGGGCGGGTCCGGGGGCGGTTCGTTGATGCGCTGGAGATCGAACGGAGAAAGGCGCCGGAGACTGTGGCCGTTCCCGCGCTCGCGCCAGTCGCCGCGTCATAAGGAGCCACCGTCCCCATGATCCCCCTGTCACCCGTACAGCGACGCCTGTGGTTCGCCGACCGCTTCGAGGGCCCCAACGGCAGCTACAACAGCCCGATCGCGCTGCGCTTGCGCGGGCCGCTGGACCAGAGGGCGCTGCGGGCCGCCCTGGTGGACCTCCTGGGGCGCCACGAGGCGCTTCGCACCGTGTTCCCGGACGTCGACGGCGAGCCGTACCAGCACGTCCTGGAACTCGACGAGGTGGCCTTCGAGCTGCCCGCCGATGAGTGCGACGAGGCGGGTCCGGCCGGCGCTCTGTCCGGCGCGGCGGGGGCCCCGTTCGACCTGGCCACGGAACTGCCTTTGCGGGCAAGGCTGTTCAACACCGGCCCCGATGAGTCGGTGCTGCTGCTGGTGCTGCACCACATCGCCACCGACGGCTGGTCGATGGCTCCGTTCTTCCGTGACCTCGCCCACGCCTACTCTGCGCGCCTTGCGGGGGAAGCGCCGCGCTGGGAGCCCCTCCCCGTCCAGTACGCCGACTACACCCTGTGGCAGCGGGAGCTGCTGGGCGACGAGGACGACCCGGACAGCGTGGTGTCGCGCCAGCTCGGCTACTGGCGTGATGTCCTGGCCGAGCTGCCCGGAGAGCTGTCCCTGCCCACCGACCGCCCCCGCCCCGAAGTGGCCTCCCACCAGGGCGGCACGGTCAGTTCCGAGGTGGACGCACGGACCTGCGGGGCGCTGCTGATCCTGGCGCGGGACCACGGCGTCACCCCGTTCATGGTGCTCCAGGCGGCGGTCGCCGCCACTCTGTCGCGGCTGGGCGCCGGAACCGACATCCCGCTCGGGACATCGCTGGCCGGGCGCACCGACGAGGCGCTGGAGGACCTGGTCGGCTGCTTCCTCAACACGCTGGTGCTGCGTACCGATGTGTCGGGCAACCCGACCTTCAGCGAACTGCTCTCACGCGTACGGGAAGTGGACCTGGGCGCCTTCGAGAACCAGGACGTGCCCTTCGAGCGGCTGGTCGAGATGGTCAACCCGGAGCGGGGAGGCGCCCGCCACCCGCTCTTCCAGGTCCATCTGCAGCTTCAGAACGCCGGCGAGGGGCGCCCGGAACTTCGTGGCGTGGAGGTTGAGTTCGAGGAGGCCGGCTGGGAGCGTTCGGTCTTCGACCTGGGGCTCACGTTCTCGGGGGGCGCGGAGGGTCAGGGCCTGCGCGCCACCCTCGAATACGCCACCGATCTCTTCGACCCCACCACCGCACAACAACTCCTCGACCGCATCCTCCACGTACTCACCACCACCACCCAAAACCCCACCACCCGCATCGCCACCATCGACCTCCTCACCCCCCACGAACACCACCAACTCACCCACTGGAACCACACCACCACCCCCCTCACACCCACCCCCCTCCACACCCTCTTCGAACAACAAGCCGCACGCACCCCCCACGCCACCGCCATCACCCACCAGAACACAACCCTCACCTACCACCAACTCAACACTCGAGCCAACCAACTCGCCCACCACCTCCTCACCCAAGGCGCCGGACCCGAACAACTCATCGCCCACACCCTCCCCCGCACCCCCGACCTCATCATCACCCAACTCGCCATCCTCAAAACAGGAGCCGCCTACCTCCCCATCGACCCCCAATACCCCACCCCACGCATCACCTACATGCTCAACGACGCCCAACCCCTCCTCACCCTCACCACCGAAACACTCACCCAGAACCACACCCACCACCCCCACACAAACCCCCACACCCACACCCACACCCACACCCACCCCACCAACCCCGCCTACGTCATCTACACCTCCGGCTCCACCGGCCACCCCAAAGGCGTCGTCGTCACACACGAGGGCATAGCGGGCCTGGTCGGCGCGCAGGCGGAACGGTTCGGGATCGGGCCCGGCAGCCGGGTGCTCCAGTTCGCGTCGCCCAGCTTCGACGCCTCGGTCTCCGAGTGGGCCACGGCCCTGCTGACCGGCGCGACCTTGGTGATGGCCGCCGCCGACGAACTGATGCCGGGGCAGCCGCTGACGGATCTGGTGGCCGGGCAGGGCGTAACCCACCTCACGCTGCCTCCTGCGGCCCTGGCGCAGCAGCCTGCCGGCAGCCTGCCCCCGGGGGTGACCCTGGTACTGGCCGGCGAAGCTGCGCCCGGCGAGCTGGTCGGCCGGTGGGCGCCCGGACGGCGGCTGATCAACGCCTACGGGCCCACCGAGATGACGGTGTGCGCCACGATGAGCGGGCCGCTGGACGGTTCGGCCACGCCACCGATCGGGCGGCCGATATGGAACGCCGGGGCCCATGTCCTCGACGAACACCTGCGGCCGGTGCCGGTGGGCGTCGTCGGCGAGCTGTACGTGACCGGTCCCGGCATGGCCCGGGGGTATCTGGGCAGACCGGGCCTGACCGCGCAGCGCTTCGTGGCGAGCCCCTTCGAGCCCGGTCAGCGCATGTACCGAACCGGAGACCTGGCCCGCCGGCGCCCCGACGGCCAACTCGACTTCGCCGGGCGCGCCGACGACCAGGTCAAGCTCCGCGGCTTCCGCATCGAACTCGGCGAAGTCGAAGCAGCCCTCCTCACCCACCCCACCGTACGAACAGCCACCGCCACCATCCGCGAAGACACCCCCGGCGACCCCCGACTCACCGCCTACACCACCACCACCGACACCACCACCACACCCACCCACATCCGAAACACCCTCACCCAACACCTCCCCACCCACCTCATCCCCACCACCATCATCATCCTCGACACCCTCCCCCTCACACCCAACGGAAAAATCAACCGCAAAGCCCTCCCCGCCCCCCAACACACCCACACCACCAACCCCAACCAACGACCCCGCAACCCCCGAGAAGAAATCCTCACCACCCTCTTCGCCGAAGTCCTCAACCGCCCCACCATCAACACCCACGACAACTTCTTCGAACAAGGCGGACACTCCCTCCTCGCCACCCGCCTCACCAGCCGCATCCGCACCACACTCGGCACCGAGGTGAGCATTCGCGACCTCTTCGAAGGGCCGACGCCGGCGCGGCTCGCCGAGAACCTGGCGGGGAACACCGATCTGCGCCCGGCCCTGAAGGCCGTGCCGCGCCCCGAACGCACACCACTGTCGTTCGCGCAGCAACGACTCTGGTTCATCGACCGGTTCGAGGGACCGAGCGGCACGTACAACACTCCGATGGCCCTGCGGCTGCACGGGCGGGCCGACGCGTCGGCGCTGAGCTCCGCGCTCAACGACGTGGTCGGCCGCCACGAGGCACTGCGCACGGTCTTCGGGGAGGCCGACGGGGAGGCGTTCCAGCTGGTTCTGCCCCATCGGGCGGCGGTGGTCGAGCTGGCCGTCACACCCTGCGAGCCGGCCCACCTGGCGGACGCCCTGGACGCCGAGGCGCATCGCCCCTTCGATCTGACGACGGAACTTCCCCTGCGGGCGAGTCTGCTGACGACCGGTCCGGAGGAGTCGGTACTGCTGCTCGTGCTGCACCACATCGCCACCGACGGCTGGTCCTGGGCCCCGCTCTTCCGCGACCTCACCCACGCCTACCAGGCACGCATCACCGGACAAGCCCCCGACTGGAAACCCCTCCCCGTCCAGTACACCGACTACACCCTCTGGCAACGACAACTACTCGGCACCGAGGACAACCCCGACAGCCTCCTCTCACACCAACTCGCCTACTGGCAGAAAACCCTGGCCGACCTCCCCGAAGAACTCACCCTCCCCACCGACCGCCCCCGCCCCGAAACCACCACCCACCAGGGCGGTCTCGTCTGGACCGAGATCGACCCGGGGGTGCACGGCGCGCTGGTGGAACTGGCCCGCGAGTGCGGCGTGACCCTCTTCATGGTGCTCCAGGCGGCGGCCTGCGTGCTGCTGACGCGGCTCGGCGCGGGCACCGACATCCCCGTGGGGACACCCGTGGCCGGGCGCACCGACGAGGCACTGGACCCGCTGGTGGGCTTCTTCGTGAACACCCTCGTGCTGCGCACGGACCTGTCGGGCAACCCCGTCTTCCGTGACGTACTGGCGCGCGTCCGCGAAGTGGACCTGAGCGCCTTCGAGAACCAGGACGTGCCCTTCGAGCGACTGGTCGAGGCGCTCAACCCGGCCCGGCACGCGGCCCGGCACCCGCTCTTCCAGGTCCTCGTACAGCTGGAGGACCTGGGTGAGGCGCACCTGGAACTGCCGGGCGTCGAGGCCGTACCCGAGCAGTCCGGCCGGGGCGCAGCCAAGTTCGACCTGGGCGTGTTCTTCGCCGAGGCGCGCGACGGCGCGGGGGCTGCGCGGGGCCTGACCGCCTCGCTGCAGTACGCCACCGAGCTGTTCGACCCGGAGACGGCGCAGTGGCTCCTCGACTGCCTGGTGCGGGTGCTGGAGTCGGTGGCGGCCGATCCCGGCGTCCGGATCGGCGCCGTCGACCTGCTGACCACGCACGAGCAGGAGCAGCTCACCCGGTGGAACGACACCTCGCAGGAGCGCGCGACGACCACGCTGCCGGCTCTGTTCGAGGCCCAGGCAGCCCGTACACCGACCGCGCCGGCCGTGGTGTTCGAGGGACTGACGGTGTCTTACGCGGAGCTGGACGCGCAGGCCGACCGGCTGGCGCGGCTCCTCCGGGAGAGGGGGGTGGGCCCGGAATCGGTGGTGGCCGTCTGCCTGGAGCGGAGCGTCGATCTGGTGGCGGCCCTGCTCGCGGTGGTCAAGGCCGGCGGGGCGTACCTGCCGGTCGACCCGGAGTACCCGGCCGAACGGATCGCGCTGACCCTCGCCGACGCCGCCGCGGCCGTCGTGGTGACGACGACGGCCCTCGGTCCGGCGCTGCCCCAGGACCGGCCGCGGATCGCGCTGGACGACCCGGAGACCGTCGCCTCCCTCGCCGGACAGCCCGCCGGGGCACCGGACACGGCAGGGGAGCTGCTGCCCGGCCACCCGGCGTACGTCATCTTCACCTCGGGCTCGACAGGCCGTCCCAAGGGCGTCGTCGTACCGCACGAGGGAATCGTCAACCGGCTGGCCTGGATGCAGTCCCGCTACGGGCTGACGGCCGGTGACCGGGTGCTGCAGAAGACCCCGTTCGGCTTCGACGTGTCGGTCTGGGAGTTCTTCTGGCCGCTGCTTCAGGGTGCGACGATGGTGGTGGCACGGCCCGGCGGGCACCGCTCCCCGGACTACCTGGCCGCGCTGATGCGCGAGCAGGCGGTGACCACGGCGCACTTCGTACCGTCCATGCTGGACGCCTTCCTGGCCGAGCCGACGGCCGGTCACTGCGTGAGCCTGCGGCGCGTGGTGTGCTCCGGTGAGGTGCTGCCGCCGCCGACGCAGAGGCGCTTCTTCGAGCTGCTGCCGGGCACCGAGCTGCACAACCTGTACGGCCCCACCGAGGCGTCGGTGGACGTCACCGCCTGGCAGTGCACCGAGGACCGGACGGCGGGGCCGGTACCCATCGGCGCGCCGGTCCCCAACACGCGGGCACACGTCCTGGACGACACGCTGCGTCCCGTGCCGGTCGGCGTGCGGGGCGAACTGTATCTGGCGGGTGTGCAGTTGGCGCGCGGGTACGCCGGGCGGGCCGGACTGACGGCCGAGCGGTTCGTCCCCGATCCGTCCGGGCGGCCCGGCTCCCGCCTCTACCGCACCGGGGACGTCGCACGGTGGCGCGCGGACGGCAACCTGGAGTACCTGGGCCGGGCGGACGACCAGGTGAAGATCCGTGGCCAGCGGGTCGAACCGGGCGAGGTCCAGGCCGTGGTGGCCGCCCATCCGCAGGTGGCGCGGGCGGCCGTGGTCGCCTGCCGGGGCCCCCGGGGGGACACCCGGCTGGTCGCCTATGTGGTACCCGCCGAGGGCGCCGGTCAGGACGGACTGCCCGGAGCCGTAAGAGAGTTCACTGTGCGTCGGCTCCCCGCTCACCTCGTGCCTTCGGCGGTGGTCGTGCTGCCTGCACTGCCGCTGTCCGTGAACGGGAAGCTCGACCGCAAGGCCCTGCCCGCCCCCGAGTCCGGCGCCGCGCCGGGCGGCCGGACTGCGCGCACCCCACGCGAGCAGATTCTCTGCGCCCTCTTCGCCGAAGTCCTCGGTCTCGACACCGTCGGTATCGACGACGGCTTCTTCGAGCTGGGCGGGCACTCGCTGCTCGCCACCCGCCTCATCAGCCGGATCCGCACCACGCTCGGTGTGGAGGTCACCGTCCGAGACCTGTTCGAGCACCCCAGCGCCGGCGCACTCGACAGCGTCCTCGATACACACAGGCGCCCGCGGCCGGCGCTCGCCGCGATCCCTCGCAACGGCGAGCCGCCGCTGTCGTTCGCGCAGCAGCGGCTCTGGTTCATCAACGGGTTCGAGGAACTCGGCGGCGGTTACAACAGTCCGGTCGCGCTGCGCCTGCGCGGGCCGCTGGATGCGGCGTCGTTGGAGGCCGCGGTCAACGACGTGGCCACCCGGCATGAGGTGCTGCGCACCTCATATCCCGAAGTCGGCGACGCACCCGTCCAACGGGTCGCCGAGGACGCCGCCGTGCGCATCCCGCTGCGGCTGAGCGCGTGCACCGAGGAGGTGCTGCGCAAGAGGCTGGAGGAGGCGGCCGGCCGGGGCTTCGACCTCGCGACCGGACTTCCGCTCCGCGCCGAGCTCCTGGAACTCGGGGACGGCGATCACGTGCTGCTGCTCGTGCTGCACCACATCGCCACCGACGGCTGGTCCTGGGCCCCGCTCTTCCGCGACCTCACCCACGCCTACCAGGCACGCATCACCGGACAAGCCCCCGACTGGAAACCCCTCCCCGTCCAGTACACCGACTACACCCTCTGGCAACGACAACTACTCGGCACCGAGGACAACCCCGACAGCCTCCTCTCACACCAACTCACCTACTGGCAGAAAACCCTGGCCGACCTCCCCGAAGAACTCCCCCTCCCCACCGACCGCCCCCGCCCCGAAACCACCACCCACCAGGGCGGCACGGTCGCTTCCGAGATCGCCCCGGCAACACACCGGGCGCTGCGCGCCCTCGCCCGGGATCACGGTGTGACGCCCTTCATGGTGCTCCAGGCGGCGGTCGCCGTGACACTGTCGCGGCTGGGCGCCGGAACCGACATCCCGATCGGCACGCCGGTTGCCGGGCGCACCGACGAGGCGCTGGAGGACCTGGTCGGCTGCTTCCTGAACACGCTGGTGCTGCGTACCGACGTGTCGGGCAACCCGACCTTCACCGAACTGCTGTCACGCGTACGGGAAGTGGACCTGGCCGCATACGAGAACCAGGACGTGCCCTTCGAGCGGCTGGTCGAACTCGTCAACCCCACACGGTCGTTCGCCCGCAATCCGCTCTTCCAGGTGCTGGTTCAGCTGGACAGTGGTGCCGGGGCAGCGCTGGAACTGCCCGGCATCGAGGCCGCACCCGAGCCGTTCGGGTGGGAGTCCGTCAAATTCGATCTGGCGCTGTTCTTCACCGAGGGCGCGGAGGGTGAGGGCCTGCGCGCCACCCTCGAATACGCCACCGATCTCTTCGACCCCACCACCGCACAACAACTCCTCGACCGCATCCTCCACGTACTCACCACCACCACCCAAAACCCCACCATCCGCATCGCCACCATCGACGTCCTCACCCCCCACGAACACCACCAACTCACCCACTGGAACCACACCGCCACCCCCCTCACACCCACCCCCCTCCACACCCTCTTCGAACAACAAGCCGCACACACCCCCCACGCCACCGCCATCACCCACCAGAACACAACCCTCACCTACCACCAACTCAACACCCGAGCCAACCAACTCGCCCACCACCTCCTCACCCAAGGCGCCGGACCCGAACAACTCATCGCCCACACCCTCCCCCGCACCCCCGACCTCATCATCACCCAACTCGCCATCCTCAAAACAGGAGCCGCCTACCTCCCCATCGACCCCCAATACCCCACCCCACGCATCACCTACATGCTCAACGACGCCCAACCCCTCCTCACCCTCACCACCGAAACACTCACCCAGAACCACACCCACCACCCCCACACAAACCCCCACACCCACACCCACCCCACCAACCCCGCCTACGTCATCTACACCTCCGGCTCCACCGGCCACCCCAAAGGCGTCGTCGTCACACACGAGGCGTTGGTGAACTATCTGACCTGGGCCGTAGAGGCGTATCCGGGCGTGGAGGAACGCACGCTGATGCACTCCTCACCGGCGTTCGACCTCTCCGTGACGGGGATGTACGCGCCCCTGCTCAGTGGCGGGACTGTCTGTCTGGGCGACCTGGAGGCGGGGGCCGCGGGCGGGAACCCGGTGTCGTTCGTGAAGGCGACCCCGAGTCACCTTCCGCTGCTGTCGCCCCCGGAGGGAGTGGCGCCGTCCCGCACGCTCTCGCTGGGCGGGGAGTTGCTGCTGACCGGCGCCCTGGAGACCTGGCGTCGGGCGAACCCCGGGGTGACGGTGATCAATGAGTACGGACCGACCGAGACCACGGTCGGCTGCATGGAGTTCCGCGTCGAGCCCGGCCAGGTACTGACCGGGGACTCGGTCGCGCTGGGGCGGCCGATCCGGAACACCCGTATCCATGTCCTCGACGAACACCTGCGGCCGGTGCCCGTAGGGGTGATCGGTGAGATGTACGTGTCGGGCGTCTCCCTCGCACGGGGATATCTGGGCCGTCCGGGTGCGACGGCCGGCCGCTTCGTGGCGAGCCCCTTCGACACCGGTCAGCGCATGTACCGAACCGGAGACCTGGCCCGCCGGCGCTCGGACGGCCGCCTGGAGTCGATGGGGCGCATCGACGACCAGGTCAAACTCCGCGGCTTCCGCATCGAACTCGGCGAAGTCGAAGCAGCCCTCCTCACCCACCCCACCGTACGAACAGCCACCGCCACCATCCGCGAAGACACCCCCGGCGACCCCCGACTCACCGCCTACACCACCACCACCGACACCACCACCACACCCACCCACATCCGAAACACCCTCACCCAACACCTCCCCACCCACCTCATCCCCACCACCATCATCATCCTCGACACCCTCCCCCTCACACCCAACGGAAAAATCAACCGCAAAGCCCTCCCCGCCCCCCAACACACCCACACCACCAACCCCAACCAACGACCCCGCAACCCCCGAGAAGAAATCCTCACCACCCTCTTCGCCGAAGTCCTCAACCGCCCCACCATCAACACCCACGACAACTTCTTCGAACAAGGCGGACACTCCCTCCTCGCCACCCGCCTCACCAGCCGCATCCGCACCACACTCGGCACCGAGGTCACCGTCCGGGACCTGTTCGCCCGGCCGACAGTGGCCGAACTGGCCGCCGGACTGGACAGCGGAGGCACCGACGACTCACTCGGCGTGCTGCTGCCGTTGCGGACGCGCGGTACAGGTACACCGCTGTTCTGCGTCCACCCGGCGGCGGGCATCAGCTGGGGATACGCGGGCCTGCTGCGGCACCTGCCCGCCGACTGCCCGGTCTACGGTCTCCAGGCCCGCGGTCTGACCCAGCCCGGCGAACCGCGCGCGACAGTGGCCGAGATGGCCGCCGACTACGTGGCCGAGATGCGGGCCGTCCACCCCAGGGGCCCGTACCGCCTGCTCGGCTGGTCCTTCGGCGGCGTGGTCGCGCACGCCATCGCCGTACAGCTCCAAGCCGAGGGCGAAGAGGTGGAGTTGCTCGCCCTGCTCGACAGCTATCCCGGCAGCACGGGTCCGACGGGCCCCGAGCTGACCGCCGACGGCCCGCGGACGCTGGCGGTGCTCCTCGGCTCCCTCGGATACGCGGCCGGCGAGGAGCCCCTGGACCAGGCCCGCTTCCTGGACGTCCTGCACGCCGAGGGCAGCCCGCTGTCGGGGATCGGCGCGGAGCGGGTACAGGCGTTGAGCGCCGTGTTCGCCGACAACGACCGGCTGGCGCGGCTCGGCGCCGAGGGCGTGTACCGGGGCGAGTTGCTCCACTTCACCGCCGTGCGCGGCCGGCCCGACGGTACACCGGTGCCCGGTGACTGGCAGCCGTACGTGTCAGGGCCGGTGCGGCGCTACGACCTCGACTGCACGCACGGCGAAGTGACCCGGCCGGAGCCGATCTCACGGATCGGCGCCGTGCTCACCGAGCACTTCCGCTGACCCCGTCACATGTTCCTTGTGACAGACCCCCGAGAACAGCGAGGACCACTCTTGCCCGGCAACAACGCCCTGAGTCTGCTGGACGGATTCCGCCCCGAGTGGGCGGCCGACCCCTACGCCCTGTACCGCCGCATCCGCAGTGAGCGCGGGCCCGTCCACTGGGACGACATGATGCGCAGCTGGGTGGTCCTGGACCACGCAACGATCACCCGGCTCGGCAAGGACCGCCGGCTGTCCGGGGCTCGCATACGAGACTTCCACCAGCGGCTGCCGCCAGCTGCGCAGGCCGAGATGGAGCCGCTGGCCCGCCCTCTCTCGGACATGATGCTGTTCAACGAGCCGCCGCGGCACACCCGGTTGCGCGGTCTGATCAAGCCGGGTCTCACTCCGAGGTTCATCCAGTCCATGCGCCCGGCGGTGCAGCGGCTGGCCGATGAGCTCCTCGACCGGGCGTTCCAGGAGGGCGGCGGCATACTCGATGTCGTCAAGGACTACGCGGAGCCACTGACCCGCGCCCTGATCACGGACCTCTCGGGCGTGCCGGCGGACGCGGCCCACCTGCTGGAGGGCTGGCAGAGCCTGCTGCACGAGCTGTTCAGCCAGTCCGACCGGGAGTTCGGGCGCCTGGACTCCCTGCGCGAGGCCTTCGACCGCGTCGCCGCACAGCGCAGGGCCCGCACCGCCGTCGACCGGTTCAGTGAGGTGATCGCCGCCCAAGTCGCGACGGGCGCCTTCACCGACGACGAGGTGTTCGCCAATTTCCTGCTGCTCATCGACGCCGGACAGGCCACCACCACGCACCTGATAGCCAACGCGGTCCTCGCACTGATCGAGCACCCCGGGCAGGCGGAGCGGCTGCGCGAGGAGCCCGCGCTGTCGGCCAACGGCGCGCACGAGTTCCTGCGGTACGACAGCTCGGTCCAGTTCACCACCCGGATCGCGCTGGAGGACATCGAAACCGACGGACACCGGATCGACCGGGGCCAGTCGGTCACCCTGGTGCTCGGGGCCGGCAACCGGGACCCGCTCCGCTACACGGACCCGGACACCCTCGACGTGACGCGCAAGGCGAACGATCACCTCTCCTTCGGGCACGGCATCCACTACTGCCTCGGCGCCGCGCTGTCGCTCGCCGAGGTGGACATCGCTGTCTCCACCCTGCTCCGCCGCACCGCCGAACTGCGGCTGACGGCCCCCCGGCTCCAGCGGTTGGACAGCATCAACTTCCGCTTCCTCAAGAGCCTGCCGATCGAGCTTCACCCGAGCGGCTGAGCCGCTCCGAAAGGATCCCCGATGACCACCGCCCGACTGCCCCAGAACGCCCCGGCCCGGTACGGCGAGGCGGTGCTGGACGCGCCCGCCCGCTCCCAGCTCGAAGCGCTCGCGCACACCCTGCTGGCCGCGGCCGGCGGCCGGATCGACACGCCGCAGTGGGTCGGCGCCGTACGGCACGCGTGGGCCGGGGCGCCGGCGGGGCTGCGCCGCGCGCTCACCGAGTTCAGACGTGACTCCGGCGTCGCGGGCTCCGTGGTGCTGCGCGGGCTGCCGATCGATCCGGACGCGGTGCCGGACACCCCGACCGTGCCGGGCTCGGTCCAGCGCGCCGCCACCCTGCCCGCGGCCGTCCTGATGCTCGCCGCGCACGGGCTCGGCGACCCCGTCTCCTATCGCCCGGAGAAGTCGGGCGCGCTCGTGCAGGACGTGGTGCCGGTGCCCGGCCTGGAGGATTTCCAGGGCAACGCCGGTTCGACCCGGCTGACCTTCCACGTGGAGAACGCCTTCCACGAACACCGCCCCGACCACGTCCTGCTGCTGTGCCTGCGGGCGGATCACGAACAACAGGCCGAGCTGCGCCTGTGCTCCTCCCGGCAGGTGCTGCCCCGCCTGAGCGAGTCGTCCCTGGCCGTGCTGCGTGCTCCCCGCTTCGAGACCTCGGCGCCCCCGTCGTTCGCGATGGGCGGGGACCGGCAGCCGCACGCGGTGCTCGTGCACGGCGCCGAGGACCCGGTACTGAGGATCGACGAGGCCGCCACGAGGCCGCTGGACGCGCGGGCGGCTGCGGCCCTGGCCGAACTGTCGGCCCTCTTCCAGGAGTCGTACCGCGCGGTGCGGCTCGCGCCGGGCGACCTGGCCGTCGTCGACAACCGGGTGACGGTCCACGGGCGGTCCGCGTTCGTACCGCGCTACGACGGCCGCGACCGCTGGCTGCAACGCACCTTCGTCGCCGCCGACCTGCGCCGCTCACGCGGCCACCGGCCGGGTGACGGTCAGGTCCTGGCCCACTGACGGCCCGGACCGTCCGCAGTTCCAACCGCCCACCGCTCACAAGAGACACCCCGGGAGGGCGCGCTGTCAGTTGGGAATGCGGGACAGAACCGCCTCCAAGCCGAAGACGAAGCGCTCGTCGTAGTTCTGCCGGAGATGGGGCAGGACGCGCTCCAGCGCCGGGTGTGCGCAGCGTTCGACGGCTTGGGCGAGCTTCGCGTCGTCCTCCTCGCCCTCGGCCTGCTCCTCCTGGGTCAGGCCGAGGGTGAAGTAGTTGACCGTCCAAGCCGTCCACGCCGCCTGCCGCTCATCGGCGCCGGCTTCCAGGAACGCTTCGATAAGGCGGTCGGCGAAGCGCAGCGTGTTGGGTTCGGCCGGATAGGTACCGGTGACCAGGGCGGCGCCGTCGCGACGGGCGAGCAACGCGTGCCGGTAACGGCCGGCCAGCTCACGGGCGCGTGCTGGAGGGGCGTCGGGCAGGTCGTCGTAGCGGATGCCGGCGAGGACGGCGTCGGCCATCAGTTCCAGCATCCGGGCCTTGGTCTTCACGTGCCACAGCACGGTGTTCATCCGCACGCCGAGCCGGTCGGCGACCGCCCGGGTGGAAAGCGCGTTCAGGCCTCGGTCGTCCAGCACCCGGAGGGCGGCATCGATCACGGCGCCGCGGGTGAGCTGGCCTGCGGCGTCTTCTCCGGTTTGCTTCTTGGTCACTGACCTAGTTTACTCCATCCCAAGCGTTGGTCACCGACCAAGACTCTGTGTCGGGAGAGAGATCATGAACTATCAGGTTGTCGTCGCAGGTGCCGGACCCGTGGGCCTTTGGCTCGCCGGCGAACTGCGACGCGCGGGCATCACCGTCGCCGTGATCGAGCCCCGCTCCGCACGCGACTCCCGCTCCCGCGCCCTGACCGTGCACCCTCGCACCATCGAGACCTTTGCCTCCCGCGGCGCGCACAAGCCCTTCGTGAGTGAGGGCATACCGCTGCCCGGAGGCCACTTCGGCGGCCTCGACTCCCGCCTGGACTTCAGCCGCCTGCCCAGCCCGTTCCCCCACACCCTCGCCCTGCCCCAAGAGCGCACCGAGGCACTGCTGGAGGACCAGGCCCTCGACCTGGGCGCGCACGTCCTGCGCGGACACGAGGTCACCGGCTTCACCGGGCATCCCGACCACATCGCCGTGCACACCGCCGGACCGCACGGGCCCTCCACCCTCCAGGCGGCCTACCTGGTCGGCTGCGACGGCGCCCGCAGCACCGTGCGCACCGCGGCCGGCATCGACTACCCCGGCACCCCCTCCACCGTTCTCGGCTGGCTTGGCGACGTGGTCCTGGACAACCCGCCCGCCCCTGGCTACAGCTACTTCGGCCCTGCGGGCGCCCTCATGGCCGTCCCCATGCCCGGCGGCCTCCACCGCCTGGTCGGCATCACCCCCCGCGACCTCACCACCACCTGGCCCGGCGACCTCACCCTGGACGAACTACGCGAAAACGTGGTCGCCATGGCCGGCACCGACTTCGGCCTGCGCGACCCGGCCTGGCTCTCCCGCTACGGCAACGCCACCCGCCTCGCCGACCAGTACCGCAAGGGCCGCGTCTTCCTCGCCGGAGACGCCGCCCACCAGCACTTCCCCGCCGGCGGCGTCGGCATGAACGTCGGCATCCAGGACGCCGCCAACCTAGCCTGGAAGCTCGCCGCCACCCTCAACGGCTGGGCGTCCGCAGACCTGTTGGACACCTACCACGCCGAACGCCACCCCGTCGGCGCCGACCTCACCGCCACCAGCCGCGCCCAGGTCGCCCTGATGACCGCCTTCACCCCCGAAGGACTCGACCTGCGCGGCCTCCTCGCCCGGCTGATCACCGCCCTGCCCGACCTCAACAACCACCTGGCCGCCCAGGTCAGCTCCCTCGCCGTCACCTACCCGCCCACCACCCCCGGCGGCCACCCGCTGACCGGCACCCGCGCCCCCGACCTCGCCTTCGGCGACACCGGCCTGTTCGCGCTGCTGCGCGTCGACCGCCACCTCCTGCTGGACCTCACCGGCAGCGGCCACCTCGCCGGGTACGAGCGCCGAGCACTGCACGTCCACACCGCCACCCCGTACCAGCCGCCGGCCGAGTTCACCGACGTCCGCGCCGTCCTCGTCCGCCCCGACGGCCATATCGCCTGGGCAAGCACCATGCACGACGACGCCGCCCTCACCCACAGCCTGACCGCGACCCTCGCCATCACGCACCGGAAGTGAGCCACTCTGCGCATGGACCCGTCCGGCCTGCACGCCGCACCCGGCCCCATCAGCCAACTCGTCGTCACCACCGGCCGCCGGCCCGTCCACTCCTCGGCCAGCGCGGCTCCGTTACGTCACAGTTCCCGCGCTTGCAGGCCCGCGGCCACCGGTCCAGTCCGTGTGCCGCTTCGCGCCCACGGATCTCCCGCAGACCTGGAGTAAGCCTGCTGTCGTCCAGGAGCCGGTCGGGGTGGCTGCCGTGGCAGCGAACGCCTAGTCCAGGCCAAGCTCGGAGCGGAAGGACCTGTCGGAGTCGAAGCTCCTCGGGGACGCGTTCAGCCTCAAGGCCCCGAGCCTGGCATGCCGCGCCTCCGCCTGGCGCCGAAGGAAGACAGCGACACGAGAACGAGCGCTGGAGCAGCTGGCCCCGTTCAGCATCCTCGCCCGCTGGATCGACACGGGGGTGGAGAAGGCCCCCTGACGTACCGCAACCCCCGGCCCGTGTAGGCGGCGCGCTGGCTTCCTGGCCACCTGGCCGGATCGCAGACCTGGAGCACGCCAAGACGATCCGGCTCTTCGCGACCTGGCACGTCCTCCCCCGGCTGCGGACCCGCGCAGAGAGGAGCCACATCACACCCGGCATCCGCCGGTTCGCTGCCGAACAGGTCAAGCACGCCACTGCGTTCCTACAATGGCTCGGAGAGCGGAACAGCGCCCTCGCGTCATGCGGCCAGATCGACACCAACGCCTGGTTCGCCGAGAACACCGGACACGCCCGCACCTGCCTGAGAGCCTTCCTCAACTGGGCCATGCAGAGCTGACGCTGCCGACGCTCACTGGCCATCCCCACGATGAAGCCCTCCCGCCGGGCCGCACTGATGGCCCTCGGCGAAGATCCGACCCCAGAAGACGGCATCTGGCGGCCGGTACAACCGCCGGAGTCATCCGGTCGAGTGGTGCACGGAGTGGCGGGCCGGGCCCGACCTGCTTCCCGGTAAGAGTCACGGTCATGGCGTGCGCACCGGCGCACGCCCGGGGAGCGGCGTACGTGCCGCTCCGGCAGAAGGAGATCTTCCATGCACACCTCCCCGCTCAAGGCCGTGGCCCTGGCCGCCGCCGCGTTCGCCCTGGCGATCGGCGGCGTTGGTGCCGCACACGCGGCACAGCCCCACACCCCCCACCTGGCAACGGCCGCATCGTCTGCCGCGGCTGACCACAACTACGGCGACGGCAGGCCCGGCCACGGACAGGGACACGGCAACGGTCACGGCAACGGCGGCCACGGCGGTCACGGCAACGGTCACGGCAACGGCGGCCACGGACACGGCCACGGCCACGGTCACGGCGGACACGGACACGGACACGGCCACGGCCACGGCCACGGCCACGGCCACGGCCACGGACACGGCCACGGCAACGGACACGGCGGCGGCCACGGACACGGTCACAGCGGCGGCCAGGGCTTCTGAGGTTCAGGGCGTGCGGCGGGCGACACGGTGATCGTCTTGGGGCACACCGTGGGCGATGTTCCTCCACTACCCGACTGATCATCGCGTGGGGGAGCAGTGCCTACATCGAATGAAGGGCAGCTCTGACGATCGTGCGTCCCTCATTGGTGCCGCTACGCCGTCGTCGGGCCCGTCGGCGCCCTTCCTCCTCTATCGGGTTGCCGTCGATCTCCCAACAAGGCACGGGCGTTGTCCAGTTCTTCTGCGGTCACGGTGCCGGCGTCGGGCAGGCCTGCGGCTTCCCATGCGGCCTTCGCCCGGTCGGCGTACCCTGCGGCTGCGTCCAATTGGGTGCGACCGATCGATCGGCGCGTGGGGCGGCGATGTGTGTGGGCACCACTGGGGCCTTCAGCTTCCATATCGCGGTGCCGGGCAGGTGAGCTGGTGCCGGGGGCCGGGGTGCGCGTCGCTCCCACCCACCGTCGACGCGGCATCCTCACCGCCATGATGCGGCGCCGGCTCGACGACGTGCGGGCCATGGGAGAGCCGTTGGCGGTGCTGACCGCCTCGGTCGAGGTTCGGTTGAGGGGCCACGAGCGGCTGTTCGGAGATGAATCAGATCCGCACGACAACACCACGAGTTCAACCTCAGTAACACCGCCTGCATACTTCTCTGACTGCTTCCTGACATCGCGTGCCTACTGTCCGGCGTATGCGCATACCGTCTCATCGCCCATGCGGTCAGCAGGGCACCCACAAGACCCTCCGCCGCGCGGTCGGGGCCACCGTCACAGTGTCGGCGGCCGTCGTCGCGCTGATCACGCCAGCCGCGGCCGCCAACGCCGCACCGCACAGCCCGTCGTCCAGCAGCGGCGGCGCGGCAGGACCGGACACCACCACCACCCACGTCGGCGCCAGGACCGCGCAAGAGCGCAACCGGGTCAACGCCTACTGGAGCCCAGAGCGGATGAAGCTTGCGGGCGCTGTGATCCCCGAGATCACCCCCGTACCCGAGGACGACAACACGCCGGACGACCCGCGGCCGCTTCCCGCGAACACTCCGGAATCCGGGTCAGTGTGGACTCACGGCGGGGCGGTGGAGAAGAACGTCGGCCGCCTGTTCTTTACCTTCTCCGACGGCTACGACGGCAGTTGCACCGCGACGGTCGTCACGAGCGCCAACCGCAGTACTGTCATCACGGCAGCACACTGCCTGAGAGGCGTCGGTGCACCTTCGGACGACGGCACCTGGAACCACAACATGTACTTCGTGCCCGGCTATCGCAACGGAACGAAACCGCTCGGTGGCTTCAGCATCAGGACCATGGCCACCTCTTCCCGCTGGAACGCCGATCCGAACACCACCGCGTCGTCGGACATCGCTGCCGACGGCTACGACACGGGGCTCCTCGTGGCGAACCCCGCTACCGGGGGACGCCCAATCGCGGACGTCACCGGAAGCCAGCAGATCGGGTTCGACCAGCCCGTCGAGGACGAATTCGTCCACATCTTCGGGTACCCGAAAGACGGACTCAATGACCCAGGGGACAAGTACGTCGGATCCCGCATGATCCACTGCGCGGGCACGAGCCACCCCGGGCCCAAGGCCCCCCTCCTGTGGGGTGAGACCTGCGACATGTCAGGCGGCTCAAGCGGTGGACCTCACCTGGCCCACTTCGACACCCGCACCGGCACCGGCACCATCGTGGGCGTCACCACCACTGATGAGGAACTCGCGGGCGGGCAGAACCCCACGCTCTACGCCACGCGCCTCGGCGACAGCGCCCACCGTCTCTACGACTGGGCGCAGTCGCGTTAGGACCATCCGCTGAAGCACGGTTCGGCTTCCGCCGCCGAGCCCGCACCGCACGCGGGCCGGAGCAGGCGGCCGCCCGGCTGGGTATCAGGAGGATCGAGTACAGCCACATGTTGCGGCTCGGCTGACTCCGCTCTCCTCAGTCGATCGGCGTCCGTCACAGCACAAGCCGGGCTGCGGCCGAAGACGTCGTGCTCTTCACCACGAAGTCCGTCGGTTCACTGCCCGATTGCACCCGGCGGCGCCAATGTAAGTGCGGGCATCATGGGACGATCGGTAAGGACCGGCCCCATGGCACCGCGTCTCGCGGCGGTGCCGGGGAGTCCAGGCAGCTCCACTCCCTGGACTCCCCGGCTCCGTGCCGGTCGTGGTGTGCGGGCCCGCTTGTTCCCCGCATTCTCCGGAGGGCGTGTCGGAGGTCTGTCGGCGGTGTACTCGATCTGTCGGCGGTATGTCGGTGGGGACTGCGACCTTTGCCGGAGTGGCGCTTCCCATGAGGACGCCGCCTCGGAGAGCAAGGAGCCTGTCATCGTGTCTTCCGCATACCAGAGCCGACCGTGGGACGTTCGCCGGTTGCCGTCAGCCGAGGACAGGATCTTCCTGGTCACCGGGGGGAACGCGGGGATCGGCTACTTCGCAGCGGAGCAGCTCGCCACCACCGGCGCCGTCGTCGTACTCGGCAGCCGCGACGCAGCGAAGGCCGACGCCGCCATGGCCTCGATCCGCTCGCAGGTGTCCGGCGCGCGCGTGCGTCACCTGCAACTGGACCTCGCCGACCTGTCGTCCCTGAAGGCCGCCGTGGACAGGCTGGACCTCGATCATCTGGACGCGGTGGTCTACAACGCGGGGGTCGCGCTCGATGACCCGCCGCGTCGAGCCACCGAGGACGGCCACGAGCTGATGTTCGGCACCAACCACCTCGGGCACTACGCGCTCACCCAGTGGCTGGCCCCCCTGCTGTCCGCGGCGCCGGCGGGCCGCATCGTGACGGTGGGAAGCTTCGCGGCGCGGTCCGAGCGACTGGACCTGGGCGATCCGCAGTCGACCCGGGACTACCGGCCCAAACGCACCTACGGCCGCTCGAAGCTGGCGCAGATGTGTTTTGGCTTCGAACTCGATCGCCGCCTGCGTGCCGCCGGCAGCACGGTGCTCAGTGTGGTGGCACACCCAGGTGGCGCCCTGGACTCCCTCACCCCGTCCCGCCCGCCGGTACGAGTGACAACCCCGGGCGAGCGGCTGCGGGCTTCGCCCGCCGGGCTCTTGGTGCAGGGCAAGGATGCCGGGGCATGGCCCGCCGTCCGTGCCGTTCTCGACCCGGAGGTGCGGGGAGGACAGCTGTGGGGGCCGAGGGTCTTCGGCCTGCGTGGTACCCCACGGCGTGAGCCCGTCCCGTCCCACATGGCCGACCCGGCCGTCGCAGCTCGGCTGTGGGCGGTCAGCGGTGAGCTCGTCGGCAGCGATCCGCACCTCGGCTTCCGGTAGGCGAGGGGCCGCCGTGCGGTGGCCGACTGCCCTTTCCTGCCGACCGGGACGGCCGGTCACAACCGTCCGCCCTGCCCCACCGCTCCCGGCCGTGCCGGCTCTCGTGCGTCCGTTCCTGTCTGCCGAGCACCCGCCTGACCGGGATCAGGGCGGGCCGCGTCCACCTGGCAGCACTCGGGGAGGCGAACGCGACCGGCACCGTCGCGCCGAAGACCAGAACGGTCGGGCCCGTAGCCATGACGGTGTCCCGGCCGGCACGGCGCGGGATCGGGCGGGCCGCCGTCCACGGGAGGCGCCGGATGGTGAGGAGGAGCCCCAGCTCCAGCAGGTCGATGACAGTGACGGCCGTCGCGTAACAGGCCACGGCCAGTGGCCGGGACGCGTAATCCGACAGCAGGGTGGTGGGGAGAGGGCCCAGAGCGATGGCCCCCAGCCCCGCCGTCGCCGGCCGCAGGGTCAGCCCGTCCACCCCGCCTGACAGATTCAGGGGCCGCCGGTGATCGCGGCAGAAGGACGCGAGAACGGTGAAGCTCAGGGCGAAGCCACCCAGCGCGGGCAGCACCCGGTCCAGCGCGTCACGGAAGGCGTCGGCATGCAGGTCACTCGCCACCCGGATGTCCAGCACCAGCAGCGTCATGGCGATGGCGAAGGTCCCGTCGGAGCGCGCGACAAGCCGCTCCGAGCTCTTGCCGTCCGCGCCGATGTCACTCATCCGGGCCCGCGTGGGCGGGACCGGTCACAAGGACCGGCCATGACCCCGACAGAGGGCAAGCCGGACAAGCCGGACAACTGGCCCGCACGGGCGGCGCCAGCACCTACGGGACGGCCCCGTCACTCCAATGGCCCACCCGAACGAGTCGGCATCTCATATGTGAGATAGCGTCTGTCGCATGGCAGATGACTACCTCGTACGCATCGGTAAGCTGATCCGCGTCGCCCGCCAGCACCGGGGCTGGACACAGACTCAACTGGCCGATGCGCTCGCCACGAGCCAAAGCGCCGTGAACCGTATCGAACGTGGAAACCAGAACATCAGCCTTGAGATGATCGCCAGAATCGGCGAGGCTCTCGACAGCGAGATCGTTTCGCTGGGCTACGCCGGGCCGATGCATCTGCGCGTGGTCGGCGGACGCCGCCTCTCCGGCGCGATCGACGTCAAGACGAGCAAGAACGCCTGTGTGGCGCTGCTCTGCGCCTCGTTGCTCAACAAGGGCCGGACGGTGCTGCGCAAAGTCGCGCGCATCGAGGAGGTGTACCGCCTGCTGGAGGTACTCAACTCCATTGGCGTGCGCACCCGCTGGATCAACGAGGGCAAGGACCTCGAGATCGCGCCGGGCGCCGAGGTGGACATGGCCGCCATCGACGCGTCGGCCGCGCGCCGCACCCGCTCGATCATCATGTTCCTCGGCCCGCTGCTGCACCGCCTGGACAACTTCAAACTCCCGTACGCGGGCGGCTGCGACCTGGGCACCCGCACCATCGAGCCTCACATGATCGCGCTGCGCCGCTTCGGGCTCGACATCACGGCGACGGAAGGGCTCTACCACGCGCAGGTGGAGCGGGGCGCCACACCCGACCGTCCGATCGTGCTGACCGAGCGCGGCGACACGGTCACCGAGAACGCGCTGCTCGCCGCGGCCCGCAGCACCGGCGTGACCGTCATCCGCAACGCGTCGTCCAACTACATGGTCCAGGACCTTTGTTTCTTCCTGGAGGCCCTGGGCGTACGGGTCGACGGTGTGGGTACGACGACGCTGACCGTGCACGGCGTGCCGGACATCGATGTGGACGTCGACTACTCCCCCTCCGAGGACCCGGTCGAGGCGATGAGCCTGCTGGCCGCGGCCGTGGTGACGGAGTCGGAGCTGACGATCCGCCGGGTCCCCGTCGAGTTCATGGAGATCGAACTCGCGGTCCTGGAGGAGATGGGCCTGGACCACGACCGCGGCGCCGAGTACGCGGCCGACAACGGCCGGACCCGCCTGGTGGACCTGACGGTCCGGCCCTCCAAACTCGAGGCCCCGATCGACAAGATCCACCCGATGCCCTTCCCGGGTCTCAACATCGACAACGTGCCGTTCTTCGCGGCCATCGCGGCAGTCGCCCAGGGCCAGACCCTGATCCACGACTGGGTCTACGACAACCGCGCGATCTACCTGACGGACCTCAACCGGCTGGGCGGCAGGCTGCAACTCCTCGACCCGCACCGGGTACTGGTCGAAGGGCCGACCCGGTGGCGCGCGGCGGAGATGATGTGCCCGCCGGCCCTGCGCCCTGCCGTGGTGGTGCTGCTGGCGATGATGGCGGCCGAAGGCACGTCGGTGCTGCGCAATGTGTATGTGATCAACCGCGGCTACGAGGAGCTGGCCGAGCGGCTCAACTCCGTGGGTGCGCAGATCGAGATCTTCCGGGACATCTGACGGGCGGGGATTTGTGCCCCTTGGACCCAAGGGGCACAACACCTCAACATGCCACCTGAACTGCGAATACTCACCTTCACGGCCCTTCACTGATCACTGTCGCTTTTCACTACCTTGTGCAACGCACGTGCAAGATGATCTTGAATGGCTGACGGGGCGTCAAAGACAACTGAGTAACCGTCAGTCTTCACGGAGGGTTGTCGCCGAAGTGGCCTCGCAACACCGGCTTGGCGCAGCGGGCTCTGCCCGGTGGGCCGTCGGCAACAGACCGCCGTGGCACGGGACGCCGGTCAGGAGCTGCCGTGTGTACGGGCAGGGGTTCGGGCTGCGACGGGAAGTTCACCACGCAGGCGAAGCCGACGGAGCGGGTAAGAGCCAGGACGCCTGGACGAATGGGCGCATGTGGGCCGGGCCTTGGCAGCGAGGGTCAGCTGCCCGCTTCCGGCTCGTCGGGAAGGTCTGCCGGCTTCGGGGCCGGGTCAGAGCCACCCGCGGCGCCGGGCGATGCGAACCGCGTCGAGTCGACTCCTGGCTCCAGCCTTCTGCACGGTGGACAGGAGATGGTTGCGCACGGTCCCGACGGACAGGTGCAGATGCGCGGCCGTCTCCTCGGGGCTTTCGCCCTCGGCGGCCAGGCCGAGGATCTCCGACTCCCGGGGAGTCAGCGGGTTGCGTGTCTGGGCGCTGCCCATGACGGCCACATCGGTGCCGACGATGCTCTCACCCCAGCTCAGGCGTCTGATCGTCTCGACCAGCTCATCGGCCGAGGCATCGTCGGAGATCACTCCGGCAATGTCGGCCTTCAGGGCACGCTGAATGCCCCCCGCGGACAGGGTTCCCATGACCAGAAGGATCGCGGATCCGTGAAATGCCTCGCGGGTCCGCCCGAGCTTCTCGAACTCCGCCCTGCTGCCGTCGGCGAGGCAGAGGACCAGCACATCCGGGCGGGGCTCCCCGCCCGCCGGAACGGACACCACGTCGTCCGCACCTCCCAGAACCCGGATGCCCGGCCGGGACGAAAGCATGGCGGCGATGCCACTGCGCGAGAGTGCGCCCTGCGCGATGATCAGTACGCCGATGGTGTCCGGCGCGCTGTCGACCGGCGCACAACCCTGGAGCCGTTCCACGGTCATCAAGGCCGAGAAGGCCCCCTCGCCCCCCTCCTCGTCTCCGCGCAGACACAGCCGGCCTGCTTCTCTTTCCGTGATGCTCACGAAACCCCCGCCCCCTCAGTACGGAAGATCAGGCCCGTTCCCTGCCGGACCTGAGCCAGGACCTGGCACCTGCTTCACGGCCACCAACCGCTGATTGATCAACACCCCGCACCAGCAACATGAGTTGATGACGCGAAGCAGGAGGCTAAGCCGCTGATCCACGTCCGTCAACTCATGTGAACGAGTCAGCCATCGACTCGCACACGAGTGTGCCGCTAGATTGAGGTGGGGACGGAGGCGTGATGTGACTGATCCAGAGGGCGTCGGTGAGCGTTCGCTCGCCGCCAAGTTGAACTACCTGTTTGAGACAGTTGTGCCGGCGGGGCGCGGTCCATACAGCACGGAAGAGGTGGCACGCGCCATCTCTTCCGGCAGCGTCTCCATTTCCGGCAGCTACATCTGGCTGCTGCGCAAGGGGCAGCGCGACAACCCCACCCTCAAGCACGTCGAGGCGCTCGCCCGGTTCTTCGGGGTACCGCCGGCCTACTTCTTCGACGATCAGGTGACCCAGGACGTCGACCGCGAACTCGCTCTGATGGTCGCGCTGCGGACCGCTGGAGTGCAGCACGTGGCGCTGCGGGCCGCAGGTCTGTCACCCAAGACCCTCCGGACCATCAAAGAGATCATCGAGCATGCCCGCGAGCTCGAAGGGCTTCCGGGAGAATCGGTCACGGGGCCCGGGGGCGAGTAGTCCGGAAGCACCCATGAGGTGACTGTTTCCGGCCATCGCGATCGAGCGGCAGCCGACGGCGACGGCTACCATTCGGGTGCCCAAACCGCTCTACGGGCGCGTGACTTTGCCATCGGGTTGGAGGACGCATGCCCCAGAACGTACAAGCCCGGGAGCTACCTCTCCTGCCGGAAGGCCGCCGGTACTGTCCTGCGGGCGGAATCGGTCAGTGCCTGTGAAGTTATCGGTGCCTGTGAAGTTATCGGTGCCTGCGCAGTTGTCCGCCGTCTCCCGCTGGTGGACCGCCCACAGGAAATTCCGGCGACTGCGCCGTACGTCCGAAGAGCTGCTGGACCGGCTGGATCTGCCCGCCGGGAGCGGGATTTCGACACTCATCGACTGGCTGAGCCATACGCGCAACCGCCCCATCCAGGTGATACCGACTACGCTGGGCGCGGGCGAGCCCTGCGGAATATGGCTGGCGACGGACAGCGTCGACATCATCGTCGTCGAGGCCGACACCACTGAGTTCCACCGGGACCACATCATCGCGCACGAGTTGGCGCACATGCTGTGCAGCCATTCCGGCTCCCAGGAGTGGGAACCGGAGGACATGAGCCTGCTGTTCCCGCACCTCGATGTCGTGCGCGTGCTCGATATTCTCGGCCGGACCGCCTATCCGACCGAAGACGAACAGGCGGCGGAGATCGTCGCCTCACTGATCCTTGAGCGCGTCACCCGCCCGCCCATGGAGTCCAGATGGGCGGTGCCCTCCAGCGATGCGGAGACCGTCGCACGGATCGACCAGTCCCTGAGGCCCCCGAAATGACCGGTATGGACTCTGCGGGCGCGTCCAGCGGAAACCCCGACGGTCTGGAGTTGCGTTGCTCGAGGTCAAGAGCACGGTCTTTCCGCTGTGCACCGCCCTCTGCGTGCTCGTTCTGCTCTACAAGCTGCGCGACGTACGCGCCCACCGCACCGACCCGGCGCTGCTGGCACTGCTCATTGCTTTCTCCTGCAAGGCAGCGTCTTTCGCACTGTCCACGCCGTGGGTCTCGGAAGCGGTGGACAGCCGTACGGGGACTCCCAATCTGGGTGCGCTCGGCATCCATCTCTTCGGCGGCGTAGCCTCCAGCGCAGCCATCCTCATCGCGATCGCCTACTGGGTCTATCCGGCGCAGGAGGCTCGCCGCAAGGCCCTCTGGAGACTGCTCAGCAGCGCGCTGTGCGCCACTGTGATGGTGGCGATGTGGTTCGTGGCCGGCTCCGGGGCCCAAGGGCGGGCCACCCACTACCTGCTGCAACAGGCACACCGGCCGCCTGTCGCCCTCTACCTGCTGGTCTATGTGACCGCTTTCGGATCCGGGATGGTCGAGATCATCCGGCTGTGCCGACGATTCGGGCGTGTGGCCGGACGCCAGTGGCTGCGACGGGGTCTGTACGCCACCGGGATCGGCGCGGGTGCCTACCTCATCTACTGCATTCATCGCGCGACGGCAGTGCTCGCCGTGCAGTTCGGGCTCGATCCGCTGCGCTGGGAGCTGCTCACACCGCTGGCCAACGGCATGGGAATTCTCTTTCTCTCAGTGGGGCTCACCATGCCTTCCTGGGGGCCGACGGCCTCCGAAACGCACCGCAGAATAAGCAACTTCATCAGCTACCAGCGGCTGCAACCGCTGTGGCGCGCCCTCAGCACGGCGCACCCCCACATCGTGCTGGAGCCACAGCAGTCCGCCCCTCTTGTCCGCATGATGCCCGGCAACATCAGCTACCGCCTCTACCGTGAGGTCATCGAGATCCAGGACGGGTTGCTGGCCCTCCGCCCCTACATGGATCCGGCGATCGCCACGAGCGCCCGGAAGACCGCTTTGCTGGCAGGCCTGTCGGGGAGAGCCCTGCAGGCAGCGGTACAGGCCACGGTGCTCAGCCAGGCCTTGCGGGCCAAGAGCGCCGATCCCGGCCTCCGGGTCCCCGAGGTACCCGCACCCGGGGGACCGTCCCTGCGCAAGAGTGGCGACTACGCCACAGAGGTGACCTGGCTGCTGAGTGTGGCCAGGGCATTCTCCAGTCTTCCGCCCGCCCGAAAGACCGCCCGAAAGAGGAGTTCCTCGTGAAATACCGAACGCTCGGCACGCACGGGCCACGTGTGTCATCCGTGGGTCTTGGCTGCATGGGCATGTCGATCGCCTACGGGGCCCCGGACGACACAGAGTCCGAACGCACCCTGGACCGGGCGCTCGATCTGGGTGTCACTTTCCTTGACACGGCGGACGCCTACGGACGGGGCGCCAACGAGGAACTCCTGGGCACCTGGCTGCGACGCCGGGCGGCCGACCGGGAACGCGTCGTACTGGCGACGAAGTTCGGGCTGCGTCACGACGCGGATTCGGGCCGGGTGAACGTCGTGGACACGTCGGCGGGATACGTACGAACCGCCTGTCACGCCTCGATGCGACGCCTGGGTGTTGAGTACATAGACCTCTACTGCGTGCACCGCCGCGACCCCGCGACCCCCATTGAGGAAACGGTCGCCGCCATGGCCGGGCTGGTGGCAGCGGGCGACATCCGGCACCTGGCCCTCAGCGAAGTGAACGCCGGCACGCTGCGCAGGGCCCACGCCGTCCATCCCATCAGCGCCGTCCAGTTGGAGTATTCGCTCTTCACCCGGGATGTGGTGGAGGGCGACATGCTGGACACCTGCCGGGAGTTGGGCATCGCTGTGGTGGCGTACGCACCCCTCGGCCGCGCCATGCTCACCGGGAACATCACCTCATCCGGCGAGTTGAGCAGCGACGACAATCGCAGGCGATGGCCACGGTTCGCCGAGGAGAACATCCGGCACAACCTGACACTCGTCGACGCGGTGCACCAGGTCGCGGCCCGGATCGGCTGCACTCCCGCCCAGGCGGCTCTGGCCTGGCTGCTGGCCCAGGGCGAGGACATCGTCCCCATTCCCGGCACGAAGAAGAGGCACTACCTGGAGGAGAACGCGGCGGCTGCCGACGTGGCCCTGAGTACGGAGCACATCGGCCTGCTCAGGGATGCCGTGCCGGACGGCTCGGTGGCCGGCGGTCGTTATCCGGACCAGGCGATGTCCCGGCTGGGGCACTGACCCCGGCGCGGCCCGCCCCGACGTGACGCAGCCAGGATCTCCGGCACCCGGGGCGCCACCCGTGGGTATCCCACGATTTCTCCGGTGAACCGTGTTCCGCCGGTGTACCGGACCGATCCTGTGGAGAAACAGGAGCGATCAATGGAGGGGAGCGAGCCGTATGGGGTCGGAGAGGAAGCCAGCACGCCGCGTCGCCGGCACGTGTGGAAGCGAACCGCCCGCCTGCTCGCGGCTGCGATGGTGCTACTGGCCCCCGGTACCGGTACGGCTGTCGCGGAGGGCGCTGGTCTCACCCGTGCCTGCGCCGTGCACGCCGCCGACGCGGCCGGTGAGCCGTCGATAGCCGTGCCGTACCGCGTGGACGAACTGTGGCGGCGCGGCATCACCGGCCAGGGTGCCACCGTCGCCGTGCTCGTCTCCTTCGGAGACCCGGGCATGGAGAAGTTCATGGCGGACTACGACGAGCAGTACGCACTCCCCCGGCCGACATCCGGCGGGTCGAGCCCTTGGGCAAGCCGCCCTCCTGCACCGACCCCGGAGTGAACACGGAGAACTGCCTGGCCTGGGTGTCGGAGAGCCGGCTCGATGTGGCGATGGTCCACTCGCTGGCACTGGGGGCGCGCATCGTGATCGCCGCGTCGCCTGTGGACGAGACCCAGGGCGACAGCGGCATGCCCGAGATGATGCGCACCCTGGACCATCTCACGCGGAACCGTCTGGCAGATGTGGTGTCCATGAGCTTCGGTTCCGTCGAGGAGAACTTCAACAGCCCTGATTCCATGCGCCGTTACGGTCGGACACTTGCCCGTGCCCGCGCCGCCGGCATAACCCTGGTCGCCTCGTCGGGAGACCATGGAGCCAGCGGCCCACTGCGCGACGACCCCGCCCTGCACCATCCCCGGCGGGTAGTGGCCTGGCCTGCGTCGGACCCCCGGGTGACCGCCGTCGGCGGCTCACTGCTGCACGTCGACCCACAGGGTCACCGCACTTCCCCCGACATACTGTGGCCCAAGTCGGGGGCGGGCCACTCCTCCGTCTTCCCGCGGCCCCCGTGGCAGCACTCCGTGGCGGGTACCGGCTCCGTGTCCGGCCGTTCGCTTCCGGAGATCACGATGCAGGGAGCGGCCGGAACATCCCAGTCGGCCCCGCTCTTCGCCGGAGTGCTCGCCCTTGCGGTACAGCTGCACCACGGACCTCTGGGAGACATCAATCCGGCTCTCTACCGACTGGGCGCCGCGGGGCCGGAAGCCGGGATCGTCGATGTCACGCAGGGCGCCAACTCCTATGCCGAGGTACCGGGGTTCACGGCGGGAGACGGCTTCGACACGGCCAGCGGCTGGGGCACGGTCGACGTGCCCCGGTTCGTCCGTGCGCTGGCCCTCGCCGTGACATGAACCGGCCGGGGGACCGCCGTCCCCACCCGCTCGGCACGGCCGGGCGGACGCGGCTGTGTCAGGACGAGCGGTGGCACGTATCCGGCGGTCACCGACCGCCGGACAGGAAATGCTGGAGCGAGAGAGAGTGCACGTGAACGAGCACGCAGGCGCTGGAGCCGGTCTTCACCTGGGCGCATCGGCGCACAACCGGCCACCGGGCGGTGGCGAGGCGACACCTGGACAGCGTCCCTGGGCAGTGCGTCTCAGCGCGGTGCGCAAGGTGCACGGCAGTGGGCGCTCCGCCGTGACGGCACTCGACGGGGTCACCACGGAGTTGCCGTACGGAACGTTCACCGCTGTGATGGGCCCCTCCGGTTCGGGCAAGAGCACATTCCTGCACTGCGCGTCCGGTCTGGAGCGCCCGGACCAGGGCACCGTCGAGATCGGTGGCCGTGAGCTGGGCCCTCTGGGCGAGCGCGAGCTGACGATGCTGCGACGGGAGCGGGTCGGCTTCGTATTCCAAGGGTTCAACCTCCTCCCCGCGCTGACAGCCGAGCAGAACATCACCCTTCCCGTGCGGTTGGCGGGCCGCCGCATCCGGCTCGACCGCCCCTGGCTGGAGCGACTGCTCGAATACACCGGGCTCACCGATCGCCGCGGGCACCGGCCGGGTGAACTCTCCGGCGGTCAGCAGCAGCGGGTGGCGATCGCCCGTGCGCTCATCACCCGCCCTGAGGTGGTCTTCGCCGACGAGCCCACCGGAGCCCTGGACACCACATCGGCCCGCAAGGTACTCGAACTGCTCGGAGGCCTCGTGGCCGACATCGGCCAAACGGTCGTGATGGTCACCCACGACCCGGTGGCCGCCTCGTACGCGGACGCCGTCCTGGTCCTGACGGACGGACGCATCACCGAGGTGCTGCACGGTGCTTCGGCCGGTGCCATCGCCGAGCGCATGGCGCGACTGGGGGCCTGAAGAAATGCTTCTCCTCTTGGCATGGTGGACCATCCGTACCCGGAAGGTCTCCTTCGCCGGGTCCTTCGTGGCCATGGTCTGCGCACAGGTGCTGATCACCGCCTGCGGGGTACTGCTGGACGCCGGAAGCAGGGCAACTCCCGTCCAGGGTGGCGCGGATGTGGTGTCCTTCGTCGTACCCTTCGGCTTCGTCTGCCTGTTCGTCATGGCATTCGCGGTAGGGGGCGCGTTCTCCCTCTCCGTCCAGCAGCGGATGCGGGAGATCGCCCTGCTGCGAGCCGTCGCCGCGACACCCGGTCAGGTCCGCAGACTCATCGGGTACGAGGCGCTGGTCGTCACCGTCGTCGCCGCCGTCCCCGGGTGCGGACTCGGCGTGCTGCTCGCCGGGGGCCTGCGCGCCTGGCTGGTCGCCCAGGACATGATCCCGGACGCCTTCCCTCTCCACTTCGGCCCGCTGAGTATCCTGACCGCCCTGCTGATCTGCTGGGTGACCGCCGAAGCCGCGGTGTGGAGCAGCGGCAGAAGGGCCTCCCGGGTGCACGCCGTACAGGCGCTGGGCGAGGCCTCCCTGCCGCGCCGCCGGGCAGGTGTGGTGCGTACCTGCTGCGGTCTCGGGGTCCTGGGCGGAGGCGTCTGGGGACTCGCGGCGATCGGGAGCTCCGGGGGGGGCCGACGCGGCGAACAGCGCTGTGGCGATGGTCATGGTGCTGATGGTCGCCGTGGGGCTGCTCGCCCCCTGCATCGGGAAGCTGGCGGGCGCCGGGCTCGGCCTGCTGTGTCAGGCCCTGTTCCCCGTGGTCGGTCTCCTGGTGAGGACCAACCTCGTCGCGGGCTACCGCCGGCTGGGTGCCGCGGCCACTCCGCTCGCCCTCACCGTCGCCTTCGCTGCCGTAGCGCTGTTCGTACCGCAGATGAAGTGGCACGAGCAGCAGGAGCAGGACGGGCAGCGCATGATGGCCGATCAGGTGGTCCAGAGCAACGGTAACGGACTGCCGGCCACCGCTGCCCGGACTCTCCTCAAGACTCAGGGGGCTGGTGCCGTGCTCGGCACCACGGGCACCTATGTGACGGTTCCCGTCGGCGACGACGCGTCGCAACCGGGGCCCGGTGGTATCGCGCAAGCCGTCACCGGAGGCCCGCTGGACGAGGTCCTCGACCTGGGCGTTGTACAGGGCACGATCCACGGACTGGGGCCACGGGACGTCGCGTTGAGCAGGGACCTGGCGGACCGGGCCCATGTGCGGGCCGGTGACGGGGTGCGGCTGGCCATGGAGGACGACCGGACGGAGAAGGTCAGGGTCGCGGCCGTGTACAGCCGCTCCCGCGGCTTCGGCGAGGCCGTGATTCCCCAGGGACTGACCGCCGGGCACCTGGGCGGGCAGTTGCTCCAGGATGCTGTGTACGTGCGGGCCAAGCCCGGTCGGCGGCAACAACTCGCCCATGGCCTGGCCGAGTTGCGCCGCGAGAAGCCCTCCTGGCGGGTACTCGACCGCGACGCCTACCGGGCCGAGGCGCTGCGCCGGCAGGATGCCTCCATGATCGCCACCTATCTGCTCCTGGTGGTGGTGACGGTCTTCACTTCGATCTCGGTCGTGAACACCCTGGTGATGACGACGATGGAACGCTCGGGCGAGTTCGCCCTGCTCCGCCTCGTCGGCGCCACTCGCAGACAAGTCGCCCGCATGATGCGTCTGGAGAACGCGGTGATCGTCCTGGCCGCGCTTCTGGTCGGAGCGCTGGTCGCCGGGGCCGTCCTCGCCGTGTTCAGTCACGCGCTGACCGGATCGGCCCGCCCGCAGCTCGCGGGCACCACCCTCGCCCTCATCCTGGGCGGCGCCGGCATCCTCGCACTCGCCACCGGTGTCTCCACCACCAGCATCGCCCTCCGGCAGCGCCCCACCAGCGCCCTGCGCGGGGCCGAGTAGGCGGCTCGGCGGCACAGACCGAAAGCCGGACGGCCGTCGGCCCGAGCGGATTCCACCGCTCGGGCCGGCGGCTTTCTGCGGCGATGAGCGCACGCCATGGGAAATCCATGGAAAGACTTCCGTCGTGTGAAATCCATGCACACGACCATGCGGAACACACTTGTTCGTCACCCACCCTCCGACCGAAAATATTCCTGTCGGCACAACAACCCGGGAGATTCCAGGAGGAATAGTGGACAAGCGCTATGACGTCTACTGCCTAGCAGACCGCTATTCCTACGACCGGCCGGACCAGAAGGCAACCGCCGAAGATCTCGAAAAGCTCTCCTTCCCTGCGGGCTCCACCGAACTTCCCACTGGATGGCGCAAGTTCGCAAACTCTGTACCCGCTGGACGAGCGAATTCTGCGTACCACTCTGGAGGAGCTCGGCGTCGAGCTCGACGGCCACCAGGGCCCGTACATCCTCAGTGATCTGCGGCGGGGGAACGGTCCCCTGTACGTGCGTTACGGGGGCTCCATCGAGCGGCACTGCATATCGGACACGGGTGCGCTGGCGTCATTACCGCTTCGAGAACGCGGCGCGCCCCCGTTCACGTCAGGCGCCATCACTCGCCGATCGTGCCCATTCAGGCGCCATCACTCGCCGATTGTGCCCATCTCCGCCATGAAGTCCACCGGATTGCTGTCGAAGCCGCGGAGCATCTCGCGCAGCTCCCAGCCCGCGGAGCCGTCCCGGGTGAACTCCGCGACCGTCGCGGCAGTGAAGCCTGCAAGCTGCGCGAAGTCGTCCGCGAGGAGGTCCCGGTACCGCTCGACGACGACCACACCGGGGTTCGCGATCTCGCCGAAGGTGAGAGGCCCGGCGTTCTGGTGAATCGCCACCCCCACCACCACCCGGCCGTAGTCGGACGGTATCCGGTCGAACTCCAGGACCATCACCTCGTCGAAGCCGAGGCCCTGGCCGGTCTCGCTGTGCCGGCCCATGGTGATGGTGCCGTCCGGGGAACGGCTCTCGGTGTGGACGACGTATACCGGCCGCCCCCGCGGGTCGTCGGCGGAGTAGACCGCGCCGATGATGTCCAGATGGTGCGGTGCCTCCCCCAGCGGGCTCGGATCCCACCGGAGCCTTACCTCGACCTTGCCCAGTTCGCCGTTCACGCCGTCTTCCCCCTTGTCGCGTCGCCGCGGGAGTTCCCCCACGTGATCAAGTATGGCCGCTGACGCTGCTCTTGATGCAAGGCCGGCGCAGGATGGCCGGGGGCTCCGGAAGCCGAAAGGCGCCCGTAAGCAGTAGTGGGATCCCTCTGGGACTTCTCTGGGACTTCCGGTCCCATCAACCGGCACGAGCGTGAAATAGCCGAAAGGCCATTCCCGCAGGTCAGCACCCCCTGACCACCCATCGCCGCAGGTCACAAAGCCGGCTGGTCCCTTCCGGGACATCTGAGTACGCACAAGCGACCGCTCCGCCGCACCCCGCCCGAACTGTGTACATGCAGATTCGGGTGGGGTGCGGCGGTAACTGCGGCACTTCGCCGGGGCATTGCGCCGAAGTCGGGTTGGCCCCATACGCTTCCCGGACTCGAATCGGAGGCTCCACGGCCCCAGCAGCGGAGAGATCAAGGAACCGCAGCTGCGCGCGCAAGGCAGCAGGCCCGCCGTCATCACCTCGCCGCTGCTCGCGTCGATGCGCGGCCGGATCGACACGTCGGCCGAGCCCGGTTCTCGGCAGGATCTGCTGCGGGCCTGCGGGCCTTGCGTCCCGCCTGCGGGCCTTGCGTCCGACGCCTCGTAAGAACGCGTTGCCCTCGTCACCGCCGGAGCGCCAGCGCCCTCCCACACTCCCCCGCGGCACCCCCCGCCGGGGACGGCTCAGAACCTCACTTCGAAACAAACGGATCGGCAGGAGGCCTGGAGATCCGGTGCATCCTGTTGACTCCTAGTTAGTTCGGATTCTAGTTTAACTAATTAGCTCAGGGGTGGTTGTCCGCGCCGGAGTGCGAACGTTCCGCGTCCCCGCGGGACAGGCGCCATTGGAAGGATGATCATGATCCGCAGATGGGCACCGCTGACCTCGCCGACGTTCGCAGCAGCGTTGCCACCGACCCCTGTGCCAGGCACTACCGAGATCGCGTGCGCCCCTTGGAGCACCTCGATCGCCCCTGCGAGGCCGGACGCCCACGGAGCCGTTCCACTGGCCACCTGCGACATCCCGGCGGACCAGGCCCGACCGCCCCGGCCGAGCCGGAAGCGGATGCGTCACCGGCCGCCACCGGGACGGAACTTGAAGCGCGGTCCTTCATCTCCAGCAGTGACGGCTCCTCCCGGATCGCCAACGCCGCCACCGGTCAACTCCCAACCGTGGAAACCGCGTCGGACAGCGCGCGGCGTGCGGGAGCACCTCCCCCGCCATCGCGTCGGCACGGGCGGCCCAGGACGACAGTAGCTCGCCACCCCCGCACGCCCGCCGGCGGCGCGGCCGCCTGCATGTACCGGCCGGCGAACCACTGCACGTATGTCCTCACGCCGCCAAGTGCGAGCGCTCTTGGCGATGTTGCTCACACATATCGGGGGCCTCACGCCGGCCCTTCCTCACCGCTCAAGAAGGGCGACCTGGATGAGCAGAATTCGTGTACGGCCGGAAGTAAGCAGAGTCAGGCCCGTGAATATACGCACACCCGCTCATTCCTGGCGTGCGGTGACCGTGGCGGCGGCGTGCACCGCCCTGCTGAGCGCGCTCGTCTGCGCCGCACCGCCCCGCGCCATGGCGGTCGGCCATGGCTTCACGGAAGTCCAGCCGGCCAACGTTCCCTACAAGCTGCCGGTCGTACTGCCGTCGGCGGTCCACTCACCGGCGCAGGATGCTCAGGCTCCGTACACCCGGACGGTCGTCGGACTGATCAAACAGCTGCTGCCGTCGGACCACCCGACTCTCGGCCAGCTGCAGAACGCGTTGCGGATCCTCGACGGCACCGACTCGTACAAGTACAGCGGGGGCCACTCTCCGGTCGCGAGCTGCAACCAGACCGGCTCCAATCTCGCACCGAGCGGGACTACGCCGGCCATCTCGCCGTTGTGCTGGACCGACGGAGCCGGCGTCGAGTTGTTCGCGGGGCCGCAGCGCGGACGGTCGACGGCCGCCACGCAGAATTCCGCGGTGGCCGGCTCGTTCGACCCCAGGTTGGGTAACGCATGGGGCCAGGTACAAGGGGCCGAGGCGCGGGCTCACATGGCCACCGGTCTTCTGGGCCCGCAAGTGGATACGGACATCTTCCCCAACTGGGCTCGTTCCAGTGACGAAACGGGTGAGGATCCCTACCTCGGCGGTGAAACCGCGGCGTCCGAGGTCAACGGTATCCAGGGCCGGAACACAATGGCTCAGACCAAGCACGTTCTGGGTTACTACGGAAACGATATATCCCAGCCGGCCCAGATAGCCGATCAGGCGCTGCACGAGCTGTTCGCGCCTCCCTACGAGAGTGCCGGGAAAAAGGGCTCGACCGCTTCGTACATGTGCTCATATCAGAAAGTTCAAGTACCCGACGCACCGAACGCAACGCTGGGGCAGCTCACACAGAGGAGCCCTTTCGGCAGCACCACAGCACGGACCCGTAATCTCAGCGACCCCAACTTCGCCTGCGGAAACCCCCTGATAGAGGATCAGCTCATCAGGGGCGAGTGGAACTCCAAGGCATTCGTGGGAACCGACTATCCCGTAGCCACCCGTGGCACCGATCTCGCCCAGGGCACCGAACAGAACATGCCGGGCGGGGACCCGCGCACCGGGACCAAGAGTGTCTGGGACCAGATTCCACAACTCGTACGTGATGGCCGCATCGCCTTGCCCGTATTCGAGCAGGCCCTTGCCCGCGTGCTCTACCAGGAGGAGCGCTTCGGTCTGCTCGGCTGCAACGACAGCAGCGCTTCTTGCGGCAATCCCGGAGGAGTGAACGGGGTACGCGACGGTTCAGCCGCCCTCCCCACCGGAAGCCCGGGTTCAGACGCCGTCATCGGCACAGAACACGGTGACGCGGCGGTCGCCGAGAAGTCAGCCGAAGAAGGAGCGGTGCTACTGAAGAACGACGCATCGACCCTCCCCATCACTCCGGCCGACCTGTCGTCCGGAGTCGCGCTCAGCGGCCCCCTGGCCGAATACAACGTCGGCTCGCCCAACAACGAGGCCTCCGGTGGCTACCCCGACCGCAGCGTGATCAGCACCCTCCAGCAGATCAAGACGTTCGCCCGGGACAAGAGCGCCTTCACCTACAGCCCGGCTCAGAGCCCGAGCGGCTACGCCATACCCTCATCGGCCCTCTCGACGTCGACCTCACATGTCACCGGTGGCCTTCACCGAACGGGCGGGCCCGGCGCTCCGGAGACAGACAGGTCACTCGACTTCACCACGGCCTCACCGGATGGACCACTCGGCAGGGGAGACTACGCCTGGAGCGGTTACCTGTATGTGCCGTCAGCAGACACATACACACTGCGCACCCAGAGCACAGAAGGCTCCGACATCGGAGTTGGGCTCTCCGTGGACGGGAAGGCCCAGAAAGCCTCGACGCCGGCCAGTGTCTACACCGGCCCCCGGCCCGGCATGTTTCCCATGGATATGAGCACTACCAGGGCCGGCTTCACGGCGGGTGGGCTCGATAACTCCGCCTACGAAGTGGGACGCCTGTCGGCCGGTTACCACTCGATCTCGGTATCGTTTTCGAATGCCGGCTCCGCGAAGGCCGACTTCCGGCTTGCTTACAGCCGTGCGGACGGCGACATAAGTGATGCCGCAGCAGCCGCGAAGGGCAAGTCCAAGGCCATCGTATTCGTCGGTGCGGGAAACACTGGTCAGCTTACTGATCCGGCGGATCCGGACATGGTTCCCGAGGAGCTGCCCGCCGGACAAGTCGCCCTCATCAAGGCGGTCGCGGCGGCGAATCCCAACACATCCGTTGTGCTGAACACCTCGGGCCCCGTCATCACGGCCTCCTGGATTCACGACGTCAGGAGCGTCCTGGATATGTGGCAGCCGGGCCAGGAGGGTGGTACGGCCACGGCACGACTGCTGCTGGGGCTGGCGAATCCCTCCGGGCGCACGGTGACGACCTGGCCGCAGGGAAGCAAGGACACCCTGTTCGGCAACGACCAGAACCAAGGTCTGTTTCCGGGAGATGCCACCGGTACCCATCCCGAGCGGGTGGGCGGAACAGCGAAGCCGACCGGGCAAGTGCCGGTCTGCGAGACGGACACGGTCTGTCAGGGCGAAGACGCCAAGCTGAACGGCCCGGCCATCGCCGTCGACCACAGGAACTACACCGGTTCCGGGTTCGCTTCCGGGTTCCTCGGCGACAATGATTCGCTGCGCTACCAGGTCAGTCCGGGCACAGCCGGCACGTACCGGCTGAAAGTCCGGTACGCCAACGCCACGGGGTCGAAAAGGTCGTTGCGCGTCGCTGTGGATACCGGACCGGCGCGACTGCTGGCTCTGCCGGACACCGGAGGCACGGACAACTGGTCGACCGCCCAGGTCTCATTGCGTCTCGGGGCCGGGCCCCACACCGTGCGGCTGTTCCGGTCCGGCTCGGACAGCACCAGCGGCGACGTCGATGTGGACAGTCTCGGGCTGACCGCCCCTGGCGCCCACTTCCCCACCGCAGCCAACAGTCTCGGCGGCTTGTTCGAATGCTCTGCCGCTGTCACCTGCGAGCTTGAACGAGGTCACATCAGCGGAACGGGTCTCGGGACAGCCACCGATCACGCGGGCTACTCCGGTGAAGGGTTCGTCGCCGGCTTCACCAGGGAGGGCGACCGAGCGCAGGTGAACCTCCCCTCCGACGCAGGGGACTACACCCTGCAGCTGCGCTACGGCAACGCCACGGGAAGCGCGCAAAAACTCACTGTCGACATCGACGGCAAGGCCCGTCACATCAGCCTGCCGGCCCTGAGTGACTGGAACACCTGGAGCGTCAGGACTGTCGGCGTCAGTCTGACCGCCGGAATTCACAGAATCAGCATTCTGCGGGGCAGCGAAGACAGCGGCAACGTCAACATCGACTCGATCGCACTGACAGCCGATGGCGCACGCTATCCGGCCCGTCAGGCCGCAAGCTTCGGTATCTACGCCGGCTATCGCTACTACGACCAGCTGGGTATGGCGGTGCAGTTCCCGTTCGGGTGGGGCCTGTCCTACACGGACTTCGCGTACTCGGCACCGGCTGTCACCGCCACCAACGACGGTGGACTGAAAGTGACTTACACGATCCGGAACACCGGATCGCAGGCCGGCTCCGCCGTGGCGCAGGTCTACCTGGGGCCCCCTTCCGAACGGCCGAACGGTGTGGAGTTCGCGCCTCGCGCACTGGCAGGCTTCGACCACGTGAGCATCGCTGCGGGAGCGTCGAGAACCGTGACGACCCACGTCGATCCGAGGGCCTTGCAGTACTGGTCCACGTCCGGACAGCGATGGACCCGCACCCACGGTGCCCGGGACGTGTTCGTCGGACCGGCAGACAGCCCGCATCAGCTGCGGCATGCCACGACTCCCTGACAGCTGCGGTCATCGGTGCCCGGACACCACTTCCGTCCGGGCACCGATGACCCCGGGCCTCACGCACACGACTTCGGCCGCCGTCCGTACCGGAAGACCCGGCCGGATCAAGGCACACCTCGTTCGATCCGGCTTGAAGGCCGAAGCCCCATTCCCGAATTCCCGAATCAAGAGGATCTTCCTGTGTCTGAACTCGATCGCCGGCGCTTCCTTCAGATCTCCGGGGCCACCGCGGGCTTCTCGGCCCTGTCCAGGAGCATCGCCCGTGCGGCGGCCATCCCCGCAGACCGCCGGACCGGATCGCTGCACGACGTCGAGCACATCGTGGTGCTGATGCAGGAGAACCGCTCCTTCGACCACTACTTCGGTGCTCTGCGTGGTGTACGCGGCTTCGGTGATCCACGGCCCGTCACCGCGGGAAACGGAAAATCCGTATGGCAGCAGAGTGACGGCGCCAAGGACGTCCTGCCCTTCCGCCCCGACCACGACGCCCTCGGCATGCAGTTCCTCGAAGGGCTGGACCACGAATGGGAGGGGGGTCACCAGGCCTGGAACAGTGGGCGCTGGGACCAGTGGGTGGCCGCCAAGGGCGCGGGGACGATGGCCCACGTAACCCGTGAGGACATCCCGTTCCACTATGCGCTGGCCGACGCCTTCAGCATCTGCGACGCCTACCATTGCTCCTTCATCGGTGCCACCGACCCGAACCGCTACTACATGTGGACCGGATACGTCGGCAACGACGGCACCGGTGGCGGCCCCGTCCTGAGCAACTACGAGGCCGGATACAGCTGGAAGACCTATCCGGAGCGGCTGGAGGCGGCCGGAGTCTCCTGGAAGATCTACCAGGACGTCGGCGACGGACTGGACGCCAATGGCTCCTGGGGCTGGATCAAGGATCCACAGCGCGGCAACTTCGGAGACAACTCCCTGCTCTACTTCGACAATTACCGCAGCGCCGAGCCGGGTGACCCCCTGTACGAGAAGGCGCGCACCGGCACCGACGCGGCCCGGGGCGACGGTTTCTTCGACATCTTGAGAGCGGACGTCACCACGGGCAAGCTGCCCCGGATCTCGTGGGTCGTGGCGCCCGAGGCGTTCAGCGAGCATCCCAACTGGCCTGCCAATTACGGAGCCTGGTACATCTCGCAGGTCCTGGACGCGCTGACGTCCGACCCCGAGGTCTGGAGCCGCACCGCGCTGTTCGTCACCTACGACGAGAACGACGGCTACTTCGACCACGTCGTCCCCCCTTTTCCGCCGGACACCGCTGATCACGGCCTCTCGGACGTCGATACGGCCCAGGACTGCTTCCCCGGCGACGACGGGCACCGGGCCGGGCCGTACGGGCTCGGAGCACGCGTCCCCATGACGGTGGTCTCGCCCTGGAGCACCGGCGGCTACGTGTGCTCGGAGACCTTCGACCACACGTCGATCATCCGCTTCATGGAACGGCGCTTCGGCGTGCACGAACCCAACATCTCGCCCTGGCGACGCGCGATCTGCGGCGACCTGACGTCCGCGTTCGACTTCGGCCTGCGCAACGATCACCCGTCCCGCCTGCCCAGGACCGACAGCTACCGTCCTCCCAACCCCGATCCCTACCGGACACTCACACCCGTCGCCCCCGCGCACGCGACGATGCCAGTGCAGGAGCACGGAACACGGCCGGCCCGCCCTCTGCCGTACGCGCCGCTGGTGGACGGCGCCGCCGACGCCGCGGCCGGCACGTTCGCGCTGACCTTCGGCGCCGGTCCCGGGGCCGGCGCATGCCTCCTGGTCTACCCGGGCAACCGCGACGACGGGCCCTGGACCTACACCGCGGCCGCCGGCGGAACGATCACGGACAGCTGGAGCACGGCCGGAACAGCGGGACGCTACGACCTGAGCGTCCATGGTCCCAACGGTTTCCTGCGGACCTTCCGGGGTGCCGTCTCCGCAGGAACCCCCGAGGTGGCCGCCCGTCACGATCCCGCGCACGGCGGCGGCCTCGAACTGACACTGACCAATCACGAGCGCCTCCGCAGCGTCATCACCCTGACCGACGCCTACCGCGGCGGGACCACACGCCTCGTCGTACCCCCGAGGGGACGACTCGTCCACCGGCTGCCGGCCGGCAGGGACCACCGCTGGTACGACGTGACCCTGCGCCATCCCGCCGACCCCCGGTACCTTCGGCGCCTCGCCGGTCACATCGAGACCGGCGATGCGGGCACCAGCGACCCCGGCATCCCGACAGCCTGACACGATCGGCCGGCCTGACGATCAGGGCCCTCCCGTCCGGCGCACTCTCCTCCCTGTGCCCTGGTCCCGGCACGGCGCCCTGCCCGCCCTCCCTTGCGGGAACGCCGCCCGCCGGGCAACGTGCGGGCTGACGAGGCCGCGACCGCCCGTCGGACGTCACGTGAACATCCCATCCTCATCGCACTGTTGAGAGGTTCCCGCCGTGCCGAACACCCCGGGCCACCCCACATGGCTGGCCGAAGCCGTGATCTACCAGATCTACCCCCAAAGCTTCGCCGACTCCAATGGCGACGGGATCGGAGACCTGCCGGGAGTCACCAGCCACCTCGACTACCTCCGGGACCTCGGTGTCAACACCCTCTGGTTCAGCCCGCTGTTCGTCTCACCGTTCCGAGACGCCGGATACGACGTGGCCGACTACACCGCCGTGGACCCGCGCTACGGCACTGAGGCCGACCTCGGGGACCTCGTGGCCGCGGCACGGACGCGCGGCATGCGCGTCATGCTCGACCTCGTGGCCGGCCACACGTCCGACCAGCACCCCTGGTTCGGCGCGGCGGCCGATGATCCATCCGACGACCGTTTCATCTGGAGCGACTCCGCCGTCCCGCCGGGCCCTGACTGGGCCCCTTCGCCCGGTGCACGCCCCGGCCACTACCTGCCGAACTTCTACTCCTTCCAGCCCGCACTCAACTTCGGTTACGCCCGCCCCCACCCGGACGAGCCCTGGCGTCAGAGCGTCGACGCCGCCGGTCCGCGGCTCAACCGGGCGGCTCTTCGCGAGATCATGGCGTACTGGTTCGATCGCGGCATCGCGGGCTTCCGCGTCGACATGGCAGCCTCGCTCGTCAAGGACGACCCCGGTCTCACGGCGACATCGGCCCTCTGGCGCGACCTGCGCGACTGGCTGGACGACGCATACCCGGACCGGGTTCTCCTTTCGGAATGGGGCGACCCGAAGCGGTCCGTCCCGGCCGGCCTGCACGCGGACTTCTTCCTGCACTTCGTGGGCCGCCCGCTGCTCTCGCTGTGGGGCAACGCGCAAGGCAGCCACAGCGCGGACTGGCCGTCCGGGCCCTGCTATTTCGCCCCCGAAGGCGACGGCTCGATGCGGGAGTTCCTGGACGCGTGGCACGAGGCCGACACAGCCATCGACGGCCGCGGCTTCGTCGCGCTGCCCACCGCGAACCACGATTTCTCCCGTCTCACGTGCGGCACCCGCACCCGCTCCATGGTGGCCCCGGCCTTCGCCTTCCAGCTCACCTGGCCGTCGCTGCCCGTGATCTACTACGGCGACGAAATCGGCATGCGCTACCTTCCGGGCCTGCCCGACGTCGAGGGCAGCCAGCTCGGCAGCGAGGCCCGGCAGGGCTCCCGCACCCCCATGCAGTGGGACGACTCCCCCAACGCCGGGTTCACCGAAGCACCGTCCGACCGGCAGTACCTGCCTCTCGACCCGGATCCCGGCCGGCCGACGGTGGCCGGCCAACTCGCCGATCCCGACTCTCTGCTGCACCAGGTACGCGCCCTGATCGCGCTGCGAGCGAGCCGTCCGGAGCTCGGCACAGGCGGTTCGGTGGAGGTGCTCAATGACGGCTACCCCTTCGTCTGCGTACGCGGCGACACGTACCTGATTGTCGTCAACCCCAGTGGACGCACGGCCCGTTACCCGCTCGACGGATTCAGGACGACGAAGGAATTGCTGGTGCGCGGCATCGAGTCGGGCTCCGGCGGGGAACTGCTGGCGGCCCCGTTCTCGTACGGGATCTTCGAACTCGCAGTCCGCTGAACCCTCCCCGGCCGCCCGCCAGGACGCATGCCACCGGTACGCGGGGCATGCACCGGGTGAGAATCGCTGTGGAGCATGATGCCCAGTGGTCGATCGAGGCGGTGGAGTCGGGTATGGACGCAAAGGCCGGTCAGGGGCGGGTCCTGCTGGTGGATGACGATGCTGCGATCCGGCGGTCGCTGGGCCGGGGTCTCCGGTTGAACGGGTTCGCGGTGGACCTGGCGGACGGTGGCCGGGCCGCGCTGGAGCACCTCGCGGAGCGGGCGTCCGATGTGGTGGTCCTGGACATATCGATGCCTGATATCGACGGCATCACGGTATGCAGACGTCTGCGCGGGGACGGCAGAGACATACCCGTGCTGATGCTCTCGGCACTCGACGAGGTCACGGACCGGGTGGCCGGTCTGCAGGCAGGAGGCGACGACTACCTCGTCAAACCGTTCGCTCTGGACGAGCTGGTTCTGCGCCTGCACGCACTGCTGCGGCGCAGGCCACCGGCCGCGACCGATGGCGTACGAGTCGGACCGCTGGCTCTCAGCACGGCGTCGCGCACGGCGAGCGTGGACGGCCGGCCGCTGGACCTGACCCGGCGTGAGTTCGAGCTGCTGGAGTGTCTGGCGCGTAACGCCGGGCTGGTTCTCACCCGCGACCAGCTGCTGGAGCGGGTATGGGGGTACGACTTCGAGGTTCGCACCGACGCGGTGGACACCTTCGTCAGCTATCTGCGGCGCAAGCTGGAGGCGGGCGGCCGGCCCAGGATCGTGCACACCGTGCGGGGTGTCGGTTTCGTCCTGCGCGAGGGTGAGAGCGGCGCGAGCGGGCGGCACTCGTGAGGCTGTCGACCCGGATCGCGCTCGTGGTGGGTGCGGTGGTGCCACTGCTGGTGGTGGCCTCCGGCTGGGTGCTGGTGGGGCTGGTCGCGAAAGACCTGCACACGCAGGCCGATCAACGGCTCGACGAGCGTGCCCGGAGCGTGGCCACGGCCGCCCGCGGTCTGCTGCGGGTCGCTTCCCACGACCGGCCGCAGGCCGAACAGGCCCACCAGCGAAAGCTGTTCACTTCCGCCTTGGACATCGGTATCCGGCTGACCGGTCCGGACGGCACCGTCATGGACGGCCCGCAGCCGGACCCTTCCGTGCCCCTGCCGGGTACGACGAAGCACCCGGTCAGCGTTCGGTCCCACGGGAAGACATGGCGCGTCATGACCATTGCGGTGAAGGGCGGCCAACCGCGGGCGCGAGTGCACGGGACGCTGTGGTTGTTCTCCCCGGACTCGGCGAGCCAGGCGCAGATCCAGCTCGTACGCAACCGGGTGATCACCGTCGCGGTGCTCGCCGCGCCGTTGTCCGCGGTGCTGGCCTGGGCGGCTGCCGCCGGCGCCGCACGCCCGCTGCGGCGGCTCCAGCAGCGGACCATAGGTCTCGACCCGCACGCAGGCCCGGCCCGGCTGGAACACACCCCGACCAGGATCGCCGAGGTGGATGATCTCGCGCACACCTTGCAAACCTTCCTCGCGCGCTACGACGAGCAGGCGGCACGCACCGTCGAGGCTCTCGCCACCGCGCGGTCCTTCGCCGCCGCCGCCTCCCACGAGCTGCGCACACCGCTGATGAGCATGCAGACCAACCTCGACATCCTCGGCGCTTTCCAGGACCTCGGTCCGCAGGACCGCCGGGACACGGTGGACGACCTGCGGCGTGAGCATGGCCGGCTGGTCGGGCTGCTGGTGATGCTGCGGTCGCTCGCCCAGGGAGACCTCGTCGAAGCGGAGGCGCTGGCACCCGTCGACCTGGCCGACCTGGCCGACGCCTGCGTGTCCGATGTGCGCCGAAGTCACCCCGGGGCCGAGGTGACGTTCAGCGCTAAGCCGGGGCTGACTGTGCACGGATGGCAGCCGGGGCTGCGTTCGCTGCTGGACAACCTCCTGTCCAACGCCCTGACTCACGGCCGGTCCACCGACAGCGGCACACACGTGACCGTGACCCTGCGCCCGTCCGGCGACGGGGCCGCCCCGGCGGCGGTCCTCACCGTGGACGACCGGGGACCCGGCGTGCCACCGGGACAGCGGCGGACGATCCTGCGGCGGTTCCACCGCCGTCCCGGCAGCCCGGGGTACGGCCTGGGCCTCACCCTGGTCGGTCAGCAGATCGCGCTGCACCGTGCGCACCTGCGTGTACTGGACAACCCGGTTGGCCAGGGTGCCCGCTTCGAGGTCACCTTCCCCCTCGCACCTGCCGGCACATCCCACGCGGCGTTGCCGCCCCACCGTGACTGGCTGACGGACACCGCCGGGCACCGACGGGAGACCGGCGAAGAACGTCCGTGACCTCCGGGCAGATCGGACGGGCCGCCGGCAGCGCGCCCCGCAGACCGCGCCCCGCGGAGTCCGTGGACCGTGCGCCCGGCCCCGCCGGACGTCGTCGCATCGCTGCCCCCGGTCCGTCGCCTCACAAAGAAACCACAAGAACGGCTCCTACTTTCGCTGTTCACGCGGCCCGCCGCCTCGCGGCGGAGGGGCCGCGAGGCGTATCCGCTCAGCACACAGATCGGAGTTCTCATGCAGCGTCGTAAGACGACCGTGACCGCGGCCCTCGCGGGACTCGTCCTCACCGGCATGGTGGCCACCACCGCGCCCTCCTTCGCGGCCGGCACGGCCTCGCCGTCGCCGGATGCCGCACACGTCCACACTCCCAAGGGCGACGGCGCGAAGGCGTTGTGCCACCGGGTGCCGAAGCTGGACAAGCGGATCACGAACCGGATCAAGAAGATCGAGGCAGGGGCCAGTACACGCGGCTCGGTCAAATTCCTGGAACAGCGCATCGCCAACGCCAAGAAGAAGAACCACACGGCCGTCGCGAAGCTGCTCGGTGACCGCCTCACCACCCGCGAGGCGTTGCTGCCCGGTCTCAAGCAGAAGCTGCCGGACCTGAAGGATGTCTCGACCTGGTGCAAGGCGAACAACAACGGCAAGAAGGCCGCGGGAAGCCCCGCGTCATGAACCACCGTCTGCCGGTACTGGTGGCAGCCGCGCTCGCCGTGCCCGTCCTGACCGTCACGGGCTGCTCGCACTCCTCGCAGCCGGACGGCGCGGCGCCGGCCGCCGGCCACGGCAGTCCCGCACCGGCGCGGGACCAGCTGCCCGAGATGCAGAAGAAGGTGGACGCCGCGCAGCACGCGGCCGACTCGGCGGACGCCAACGCCGACGCCGACAACTCCGGAGACTGAGATCCTGCGGCCGCCCGCACCGGACCGGGAGCGGCCTGGCGCGGGCGGCCGCAGGTAGTGAGCGGGCACCGGGCCGGGCCCCCTCCGCCCGCGACGACCGGAGGTGCGGTGTACCGGGCCGTATCCGCCCAAGACGCCCGGCTGCGCTGACCGGCGGGGCGACGGCCGCCCGTCAGGGAGCGGCGTCCGGGGCGCTGCGGCGTGGTGTCAGTGCCCAGGACGGACGCCAGACTGCCTCGGGGAGCGGTGCCAGGCTAGCGAAGTGGTCGACGATCGCCCGGAGTCCCGGGTGTGGATTCGCCCGGGGGAGGATGAGCGAGAGCGGGTATGCGAGCGTCGGACCGATGACCGGGATGCGGCGCAGGTCGTAGTTGGTCGGCCAGATGTACCGGTCCCGCGAGCCCACGAGGGTGGCCACGTCCGCGGAGTCCGCGAGGATGTCGAGCAGTACCTCATTGCCGAAGTTCGGGCCCGCGGCGTCGATCCGCAGGCCGAAGGCAGTGGTGAGCTCGTCGTAGAACTCCGCCCATTCGCTTCGCGGTGCGATGCCCGGCACCCAGATCCGGTGCCCGCACAGCTGGGACGGTGTCAGTGTCCGTGCGGATGCGAGCGGGTGCCGCGGGCCGACGACGAGTTCCAGCGGGGAGTCGAAGGCATGGATCATCCGCACGTCGCGCGGCAGTGCGGCCGGGTCGGTGACCGAGCGGAACGAGGCGTCGATCTCACCCGCCTGGACAGCGGCAACGGCCGTGCGCGGGTCGTTGACCCTGAGGGTCACCACGTCCAGGTCGGTTCCCGGGTGCGACCGCCAATAGTCGTGCAGGACGACGGCCTGCGCGGATCGCAGCCCAAGAACGTCGATACGAAGGGCCCGCGAGCCCGGTTTGATCGCGGTGACGGCCCGGTCGACACCATTGATGATGTTCCTGGCATGCGGGAGGAAGGCCTGGCCGTCGAGTGTCAGCTCGACCCCTCGGGCCGTGCGGGTGAACAGCCGGACGTCGAGTCCGCGCTCAAGGGCCGCGACACGCTTCGACACGGCCTGTTGCGTTACGCCGAGTTCGTCGGCCGCGTGTTGCAGCTGTCCGAGCTCGGCTGCGCGGACGAACGATCGCACCGCCTCGGTATCCATGGAGCCAGCATAGGCCTGGTCAACTGATGGTTGTGACGCTCCTGGTTTGCGGCTGATTCGTCCGCCGTCTGTGCGGAGAGTGCGCTTCAGCGACCCGCACATCGGTTGTCGGGGGAAGCCGCATCTGCGCGCCTGGCGCAGATCGGACCTCGTGCGCACCTGGCATCCGGCTCAGTGGCTCAGGATGTTCGCTGCCACGATGAAGAGGCCGAGCAGCATGTCCACGCAGCCCGTACGGCACGACCTCGCCCAGCCTCTGCCCGCCACGCGCGCGGCCCACAGGCCCCAGCCGAACAGTGCCACCGTGTTGATCGTCAGAGCGACCCCGATCGCGGCGTCCTCGTTCCACCAGCCCGCGTGCGCGCCGAGCAGGGCGGCCACCGTGGGCAGCACCGCGGCAGTCAGCGGCCATTCGGTCAGCACCGACCGTACGACGCTGCTGGTGACCGCCGCCCCGTCTGCTGTCCGGTGGGCGATGGCATGGGCGTAACCGTGTGCCCCCGCCGACGCCAGGGACGTGAGCAGCACCCACAGGGCGTCGTACCCGGGGTCGGGGTGCCCGTTGTCGTTGTCCAGTGCGGCTGCCAGCGCGCTGGCGAGAATCGTTCCGTAGATGCCGCCGAACAGCAGCCGTTGCAGTGGTTCGGCGCGCCGGTCCGGAGACACGGGAACACTCGGGCTGGCGGGCAAGGTGCTTCCTCCCACGACGAATGAGTCATTCCGTACAGGGGGATACAACCGCATACCACCGCGATACACCCGCATCCGGCGCGTCCTGGGCCTGCCCGCGACCGCGGCGGACGGTCAGAGCGAGAACAGCCGCGCCGCGTTGTCGTGGCAGACCGCGCGCAGCCAGCGCGCCCCGAGGCCGGTGGCTTCCAGCGCTTCCAGTGCCTCCGCGTAGGAGTAGGGAATGTTGGGGAAGTCCGTCCCCAGCAGCACGCGCTCCCGCAGGTCGGCGAGGCGGGGCAGCGCGGCCGGCGGGAAGGGCGCGGCAGCCTCGCTGAAGGGCGTGAACGCCATCGTGGTGTCCAGCATGACGTGCTCGTGGCGCTCGGCCAGCCCGAGGAACTCCTCGTACTCCGGCATCCCGAGGTGCGCCACGACCAGGCGAAGCCCCGGGTGCCGGGCAAGCAGTGCCGCGATCGGGCCCGGTCCCGTGAACGCGCCGGCCACGGGGCCCGACCCGCAGTGCGTCACCACGGGTGTGCCGGTGTCCGCCAGCAAGCCCCAGACCGCGTCGAGCAGTGGGTCGCCGGGGTCGAAGCCCCCCACCTGCACATGGCACTTGAACAACCGCGCGCCCTGGCTCAGCGCGCGCCCGACGTCCGCGAGGGCGGCCGGCTCGGCGAAGAACGTCGCCGAGTGCAGACAGTCCGGGGTCCGGGCGGAGAAATCCGCGGCCCAGTCGTTGAGCCACCGCGCCATGCCCGGCTTGTGCGGATAGAGCAAGGACGTGAAGGCCCGGACGCCGAAGCCCCGCAGCAATTCCAGGCGGCGCTGCTCCTCCTCCCGGTAGGCGATCGGCCAGCGGCGCCCCACGAGCGGCCCCGCCGCGTCGAAGTACGCCCATACCTTGGCGAGCACGCGGTCCGGCATGAAGTGGGTGTGGATGTCGACGAGGCTGTCCAGCTCCAGCGATCCCCGGAACGCGGCGACGCGGGCCCGCTCCTCGTCGTGGGCGCGTCCACCGCGCACGGCCGTCACGCGTCCGCCGGACCGGCAGCCGGATGGCGCCGGCCCGCGAAACGGGCGGCTGTCCGCCGGGGGCGGTCCGCCGGTCCGGACGCGACCGTGACCGGGCGGGCGCGCGCAGAGGGACAGGTCATGCCCGTCACCCTATCCACGCCCGTTCCGCCGGGAGCCGGGATCCGCACACCCGGCGGACGGGCCGCGGACAGGCGAACGTGGATCCTGTGAGGTATCCAGAGATATGAGCCCGCTGCGGGTACTGCGCCCGCTCCACGATTACCGGCCGCATCCGAAGGCACTCATGGTGGTGCCGTTCGCGCTGATCGCCGTCGTCACCGTGCTGGACATCACCACGTCGCCCGATGTCCACCTCGGCCCTTTCCTCGTGGCGGCTCCGGCGCTCACGGCGTCGTTCGCCGGGGCCCGCGCGACCGCCTTCGTGGGCGCTGTCGCCGTCCTGGCCCAGACGCTGGTGTCCGTGGTGCGCACCAGCATCAGCGACCTCAACCACACGTACCAGATCATCGCGCTGTTCCTGATCTCCGTCTTCGTCACGTTCTTCGCCCACCTGAGGGAACAGCACGCGCTGGAGTTGACCCACCTGCGCTCGGTGGCGCAGGTGGTGCAACGCGTGGTGATGCCGCCGCTTCCCGAGCGGAGCGGGACACTGCGCATCGCCTCCCTCTATCTGGCCGCGGAGGCGGAGGCGCAGCTCGGCGGAGACCTGTACGCGATCGCGCGCACGGCCGGGGGCACCCGCGTGATCATCGGAGACGTACGGGGCAAGGGGCTCGAAGCGATGGGCGAAGCCGCGCAGGTGCTGGGTGCGTTCAGAGCCCTGGCGCACCAGGAACCGGACCTGCCGCGGGCGGTGGCCCAGCTGGAGGCAACCGTCGCCGCCGACCGAGAGTTCACGTCGGAGGGGGACGGCGAGGGGGGCACGGAGACGTTCGTGACCGCGGCCGTCCTCGACATCCCGGACCACGGCGCGGACCTCCGCCTGGTCAGCTGCGGCCATCCGCCGCCCCTGCTGCTGCGGTCCGGGCGGGTGCGCCCGCTCGACGTCCCGGATCCCGCGTCGCCTCTCGGCCTGGGGGCCCTCGGCGCATCCGATTTCACGCCGCGGACGTTCCGCTTCGACGTCGGTGACGTTCTGCTCCTGTACACGGACGGCGTCATCGAGGCCCGGGACCCGGCCGGCCGGTTCTATCCGCTGTCCGACCGGGTCCCGTCGTGCCGCTCCGACAGCCCCGGCGCCTTGCTGGAGGACTTGCGGGCCGACCTGCTGCGGCACGCCGACGGTCATCTGGGGGACGACGCGGCCGTGGTCGTCATCGAACGGCTCGCCCCGGATGACGCGGCTGCGGCGGCGTACCGCTGATGTCACCGGCCCGGCCCTACGTCGTGGCGATGAACTCCCGCAGCGCCGCGGTCAGTTGTTTTGGCTGGTCCTCAGCGATCAGTGTGCGGCTGTCCTCGATCTCCAGGAGCCTGCCCTGCGGCAGCAGCCCGGCAAGCCGCCGGCCGTGCTCCCGGGGCATCATGAGGTCATCGACCGCCCAGACGACCAGCGCGGGCTTGCCGAACGTCCGCAGGCCCTCCGCGGCCTCCAGGAGTTCCCCCTTGCGTACGCCCAGTCCGTAGCGGCGGAAGTCCTCGCGGATCGCCTTGTCGGTGAGGAGCGGGCGCAGCCAGCCGTCGACGATCTCATCCGGGACGGGCCGCTTGGTGAGCGCCCCGATGCCGACCGGCAGCCGGCGCATCGGCCTGACCGCGAGCGTGCGGGCCAGGAAGCTGATCCCGCCGGGCACCCGGCAGGCCAGTGAGATCAGCTTGCCCGGGACTCCGGGCGGGTAGTTGTCGAAGGCCTCGCAGGATGTCAGGACCAGCCGGGCGAGCCGCTCCGGGTGACGGGCGGCGACGGACTGGGCTCGTCCGCAGTCGTTCTCGACGAGGGTGACATCCCGCAGTCCGAGCCGGTCGAGGAACTCGGCGATGAGTTCCGCCACGGAATCCGGGGTCAGGGGCACATCGCGGCGCATCGGGATGCGGTGCGACCCGTACGGAAGAGTGGGGGCGAGCACCCGGTGGTCGGGGCTCAGCCCCGGGATCACCTTGCGCCAGACGGTGGCGTCGTGGACGAGACCGTGGAGCAGGACGACTACGGGGCCGGGGCCGCCGGTGTCCACGTAGTCGACGGTGCCTGCGGCGAGTTCGATCTCCGGCATGTCAGGACAGTACTGCGACCCCGTCGATTTCCACCATGGCCTGCTCGTCCCAGAGGCGCGTGGCGCCGACCACCGCCATGGCCGGGTAGTCGCGCCCTGCCAGCTTCCGCCAGATGCGGCCCAGTTGGGCGGCGTGCGCGCGGTAGTCGGCGACATCGGTGGCGTACACGGTGACGCGCGCGAGATCGTCGGGGGCGCCGCCGGCGGCGCGCAGCGCGGTCAGGAGGTTCGTGAGGGCCACCTCGAACTGGGCCGGGAGTGTGGTCCCGGTGACGGCGCCTCCGCCGTCCAGCGCGGTCTGCCCCGCGAGGAAGACCAGCCGGGTCCCGGTGGCGGCGACGGCGTGGGAGAACCCGGTGGGCGGGGAGAGTTCCGGCGGATTGACGCGGTCGAGACTCATCCGTACAGCTCCTTGGCGATGATGGTCCGCTGGACCTCGGTGGCGCCTTCGTAGATCCGCGGGGCACGGACCTCGCGGTAGAGGTGTTCGAGGAGGTGGCCCCGCTGGAGGGCCCGTGCGCCGTGCAGCTGGACTGCGGCGTCCACGACGTACTGTGCGGTCTCGGTGGCGAACAGCTTGGCCATGGCGGAGCGTTTCGCGATGCCGGGGGCGCCCGCGTCGCAGGCGGCAGCGGCCGCGTGGACCAGCAGGCGTGCGGCTTCCGTGCGGGTCGCCATCTCGGCCACCTGGTGGGCCACGGTCTGCAGGTCCTTCAGCGGGCCGCCGAACGCGGTGCGCCGGGAGGTGTGGACGAGCGTCGCGTCCAGCGCCGCCTGCGCCATGCCGACCGCGAAGGCTCCCACGCTGGGACGGAAGAGGTTGAGGGTGTTCATGGCGACCCGGAAGCCGCGGTCCGGTTCACCCAGGACGTCCTCGGGCCCGACCGGGACACCGTCGAAGTCCAGTGTGCCGATGGGGTGGGGCGAGAGCATGTCGAGGCGGGAGCCGGTCAGGCCTGGCCGGTCGGCGGGTACCAGGAACGCGGTGACCCCACGGGCTCCGGCGCCCTCGGTCGTACGGGCGAAGACCGTGTAGAAGTCGGCGTCGGGCGCGTTGGAGATCCAGCACTTACCACCGGTCAGACGCCATCCCGGGCCGTCCGGTGCGGCCTTCAGCGCGAGGGCGGCGGCGTCCGACCCCGCGCCGGACTCGCTCAGTGCGAAAGCGGCGACAGCCCGGCCCGCGACCACGTCCGGGAGCAGCCGCCGGCGCTGCTGCGCGGTGCCGGCCTGGACGAGGGGGTAGCTGCCGAGCCCCTGGAGGGCCAGGGCGGTCTCAGCCTCGGTGCAGCCGTACGCCAGGGACTCGCGCAGCAGGCAGAGGTCGAGCGCTCCGGCGTCGAACAGCCGCTCCAGCAGGCCGTATTCACCGAGGGCGGCGACCAGGGGGCGGTTGACACGGCCCGGCTCCCCCGCTGCCGCGAGCGGGACGAACCGTTCGGCGGCGAGGGTGCGCAGTTCGGCGCACCACTTCTCCTGGCCAGGGTCCAGTGCGAATGCGGTCATCCCCGATCCCCTCTATCGTGACCCGTTGACTGTCGTCACGCAAACGATACGCTCCATGTGCGATGCCGCCTAAGGGGGCGATCCTGTGATGGAGCTGAAAACCTCAGCGCACGTCGACACTTTTCCCCGCGAGCAGCTGCCGCCCGCCGACCAGTGGCCCCGGCTGCTCCTCGATATGCCCGGACCGGTCTACCCGGACCGGCTCAACTGCGGCGCGGAGCTGCTGGACCGGACGGTGGAACGCTTCGGCGCCGACCGCCCCGTCTTCCGCACCGGCGCCGGTGAGCTGTGGACGTACGGCGAACTCCAGGCCGAGGTCGCCCGTATCGCCCACGTCCTCACATCGGATCTCGGGGTCGTGCCGGGCAACCGGGTACTGCTGCGCGGTCCCACCACACCGCATCTGGCCGCCTGCTGGCTCGCGGTGATGAAGGCGGGAGCGGTGGCGGTGACCGTGCTGGCCACCCAGCGTGCGCACGAACTGGGGACGGTGTGCGCGATCGCCCGGATCAGCCATGCGCTCTGCGACGTCCGGTCCGTCGACGAGCTGGTGAAGGCGGAGGCCCCCGGGCTGCGGATCACCACATACGGCGGTGAGGCCCCGGACGACCTGCTGCGGCTGGCAGAGGCCCGGCCGTCCGCCTACACCGCCGTGGACACCTCCTGCGACGATGTCGCGCTGATCGCCTTCACATCGGGGACGACCGGGCGTCCGAAGGGGTGCATGCACTTCCACCGGGACGTGCTGGCCGTCGCGGACACCTTTTCCCGGCACGTCCTGAAGCCGCGGCCCGACGATGTCTTCGCGGGCAGCCCGCCGCTCGGCTTCACCTTCGGCCTGGGCGGTCTGGTGGTCTTTCCGCTGCGGGCGGGCGCGTCCGCCCTGCTGCTCGAGAAGTCCGGACCCCGGCAGCTGCTGCCCGCACTCGCCGAGCACCGGGTGTCGGTGCTGTTCACCGCGCCGACCGCCTACCGCACGATGCTCGACGAGCTCGACGCGTACGACGTCTCCGCCCTGCGCCGCTGTGTATCGGCCGGGGAGAATCTGCCCGCGGCCACCTGGCACGCCTGGCACGAGCGGACCGGGCTGCGCATCATCAACGGCATCGGGGCGACGGAGCTGCTGCACATCTTCATCTCCGCGGCGGACGGGGCTGTCCGGCCGGGGACCACGGGGGTGCCGGTACCCGGGTGGGAGGCGCGCATAGTGGACCGGGCGGGTCACCCGCTGGCCGACGGCGAGCCGGGTCTGCTCGCGGTGCGCGGCCCTGTGGGGTGCCGCTATCTCGCCGACGAGCGGCAGTCCGCGTACGTACGGGAGGGATGGAACCTCACGGGTGACACGTATGTACGGGACCCGGACGGCTACTTCCGCTATGTCGCACGGGCCGACGACATGATCATTTCTGCCGGGTACAACATCGCGGGCCCGGAGGTCGAGGATGCGCTGCTCCGTCACCCCGACGTGGTGGAGACGGCGGTCATAGGGCGGGCGGACGTGGACCGCGGGGAGGTCGTGGTGGCGTACGTGGTGCTGCGGGAGGGTGCGGAACGGGACGCGGAAGCGCTGCGGGAGTTCGTGAAGTCCGTGCTGGCTCCGTACAAGTGCCCCCGGGAGGTGTCGTTTCTGGACGCGCTGCCGCGGACGGCCACCGGGAAGCTGCAGCGGTTCAGGCTGCGGGGGGTCACTGAAGCGTGAGCCTGGGCCTGGGGGCGTCCGTCCTGCCGGTCCTGCGGGCACGGCTGCCCGCCCGGTACGGGAGCGGCCAGGGGGCGGCCGGGCCCTCGTATCCCTGTTCCGCCGCCGCGTGCAGGGTCCACTGCGGGTCGTAGAGGTGCGGGCGGGCCAGGGCGCAGAGGTCCGCACGGCCGGCCAGCAGCAGCGAGTTGACGTCGTCCCAGGAGGAGATGGCGCCCACCGCGACCACCGGGACGTCCAGTTCGTTGCGGATGCGGTCGGCGAACGGGGTCTGGTAGGAGCGGCCGTACGCGGGTTCCTCACCGGGGACGACCTGGCCCGTCGAGACGTCGATCGCGTCGGCCCCGTGGGCCGCGAAGGCGCGGGCGATCCCGACCGCTTCGTCAGGGGTCGTGCCGCCGGGGGCCCAGTCGGCCGCCGATATACGGACCGTCATCGGCCGGTCTTCGGGCCAGACGGCCCGTACCGCGTCGAAGACCTCCAGCGGGAAGCGGAGCCGGCCCCGGAGGGAGCCCCCGTAGCCGTCGGTGCGCAGATTGGTGAGCGGGGACAGGAAGCCGGAGAGCAGATAGCCGTGCGCACAGTGCAGTTCGAGCAGGTCGAAGCCGGCCTGCACGGCGCGGCCGGCCGCATCGGTGAACTGCTCACGGACCGCGGCGAGCCCGGCCGCGTCGAGTTCCGCCGGGACCCGGCTGACGCCCGGACGGTACGGGAGCGGGGACGCCGCCGACAGCGGCCAGTTGCCTGCCGGGAGTGGCTCGTCCATGCCGTCCCACATGAGGCGGGTGGAGCCCTTGCGGCCGGAGTGCCCGAGCTGGACCCCGATGGCGGTGCCGGGTGACTGCTCGTGCACGAAGGTGGTGACGCGGCGCCAGGCCGTGGCCTGCTCAGGCGTGTAGAGGCCGGTGCAGCCGGGGGTGATGCGGCCTTCGGCGCTCACACACACCATCTCGGTCATCACCAGCCCGGCGCCGCCGAGCGCTCGGGCGCCCAGATGGACGAGGTGGAAGTCGCCGGGGACACCGTCGTGCGCCGAGTACATGTCCATGGGCGAGACGACGACGCGGTTGCGCAGTCCGAGACCGCGGAGGCGCAGCGGTGTGAACATCGGCGGTGTCCCGTCCGGGCAGCCGAAGTCCCGCTCCACCGTGTCCGTGAAGGCGGTGTCGCGCAGCCGCAGATTGCCGTGCGTGACACGGCGGCTGCGGGTCAGCAGGTTGAAGGCGAACTGCCGTGGCGGCTGGCCGAGATACATGTCCAGGTGCTCGAACCACTCCAGACTGGCCGCGGCGGCCCGCTGGGTGGAGGCGACCACGGGACGCCGTTCGCTCTCGTACGCGGCGAGGGCCGACGGAAGGTCGGGCTGTTCACCGATGTTCGCAGCCAGCGCGAGAGCGTCCTCGACGGCGAGCTTGGTGCCGGAGCCGATGGAGAAGTGGGCGGTGTGGGCCGCGTCGCCGATCAGCACCGTGTTGCCGTGCGACCAGCGGTCGTTGACCACCGTACGGAACGCGGTCCAGGCGGAGTTGTTGCCGGTGAGCGGCCGGCCGCCGAGCGCGTCGGCGAAGACCTCGGCGCACCGCGCGGAGGACTCCTTCTCGTCGCAGCGGTCGAGTCCTGCGGCGCGCCAGACCTCCTCGCGCATCTCGACGATGACGGTGGAGGCGTCGGGACCGTACGGGTAGCCGTGCAGCTGCATGACACCGTGCGCGGTCTCGGCGATCTCGAAGCGGAAGGCGTCGAAGGCGAAGGGAGCGGAGAGCCAGATGTAGCGGCAGCGGTGGGTGGTGACCCGGGGGGCGAAGGCCCCGGCGTAGGCCTGCCGGGTGGCGCTGTGCACACCGTCGGCCGCGACCACCAGGTCGTGTGTCCTGGCCAGTTCGTCCGGCGGTGGCGCCTCGGTGCGGAAGCGGATCCGTACGCCCAGGGCGCGGCAGCGTTCGTGCAGGATCTCCAGGAGCCTGCGCCGGCCGAGCGCCGCGAAGCCGTGGCCGCCCGAGGTCATGGTCGTGCCGCGGTGGACGATGTCGATGTCGTCCCACCGTACGAACTCGTCCTGGAGCGCGCGGTGGACCACCGGGTCCGCCTGCTCGATACCGCCGAGTGTCTCGTCGGAGAGGACGACGCCGAAACCGAAGGTGTCGTCGGGGGCGTTGCGCTCCCAGACGGTGACGGACCTGGCGGGATCGAGCCGTTTGAGGAGCGCGGCAGCGTAGAGGCCGCCGGGGCCGCCGCCGACGACCGCGATCCGCAGGGCGGACCCGGCGCGCTCCCCCGTACCGGCAGCCACGGCTACCTCCCCTGCCACTTCGGGGGCCGCTTCTCGGTGAAGGCGGCATGGAACTCGGCGTAGTCCTCGCCGTTCATGAGCAGCGCCTGCGTGGCCGCGTCCAGTTCGACGGCGGCGGCGAGCGGCATGTCGAGTTCGGCGGTGAGCAGTGCCTTGGTCTGCGCGTACGCGAGCGCCGGGCCCGCGGCGAGCCGCTGGGCCAGCGCCGCGGCCCGTTCGTCGGCCTGTCCTTCTCCGGCCAGCTCGCTGATCAGGCCGATCCGCTCGGCCTCGGGTGCCAGGACCGGCTCGCCCAGCATCAGCAGCCGGGTCGCGTGCCCGAGGCCGACGACGCGCGGCAGCAGATAGGCGGCGCCCATGTCACCGCCGGACAGTCCCACCCGGGTGAAGAGGAACGCGAAACGGGCGCTCGGATCGGCGACCCGGAAGTCGGCGGCCAGCGCGAGGACCGCGCCGGCGCCCGCCGCGACCCCGTGCACGGCGGCGATCACCGGGAAGGGACACTCGCGCAGCGCCCGGACGACCTGTCCGGTCATCCGGTTGAAGTCGAGGAGCTGAGCGGTGTCCAGGGCCAGGGTCGCGCCGATGATCTCCTCGACGTCCCCGCCCGAGCAGAATCCGCGGCCCTCACCCGCGAGGACCAGAGCCCGCACCGACCGCTCGCGGGACAGCTCGGCGAGCAGATCGCGCAGATCCGCGTAGGCGCCGAAGGTGAGTGCGTTGATCTTCCCGGGGCGCGCGAACGTGACCGTGGCGACGCCGTCCTGCCTGGTCACACGGAGGTGGTCCCAGTGCTCCACACGGCCTGCTGAGCCGGTAAAGGGGCTCATGGTGTGCGGCCTCCTTCGGTCGGGGGACTCGTCCGAAGCCGGCCGGAGACCCGGTGAAAGGGCTGCGTGCTCCATCAAATTATCACTCTCCCGTGACTACCGTCACGAGTACGCGATAAAGAAGACGACCGGGCCTCTTCCCGGAAGTCCCGTCAGAATGTGGCGCAGGTCCCTTTTCCTCCGGGCCGCTGCCTCTACTCGCAACGCCCCGGGCTCCGTATCGTTGAAATCAGGACAACCCCCTCCACACCGAACGGAACACCAGCCGTGCCGGACACCTCGCGCCCCGCCTCCTGGCGCATCGCGCTGCCGCACACCGCGGCCGCGGTGCCGATAGCGCGCGCCCTGATCCGTACGGTGCTCGCCGACATCGAGGGTCAGGAGGCCGCGGACTCCGACACGGCCGAACTGCTCACGTCCGAGCTGGTCGCCAACGCCGTGGAGCACACGCTCGGCAGCGACCCGATCGAGCTGGTCGTCGAGGTCCTGCACACGGGCTGCCAGGTCGAGGTGCACGACCGGGACCCGGTGCCGCCCGGCGATCTGGTCAGGACGCCCCCCACCGGCCCGCCCGACCCCTGGCAGGAGCACGGCCGGGGCCTGCTCCTCATCCGTACGCTCAGCTCCTCGTACGGGCACCGCCCGACCGAGCACGGCAAGGCCGTCTGGTTCACTCTCCCGGCGGGGCCGCCGGACTGAGCCGGGAGTGACGGCGGCCGTACCCGGCGTAGACAGCGGCCCCGGCCAGCAGGAACACCGCGAACTGGAGCCACGTCCGCCAGCCCGTCCCGTACATCAGATACACGCAGAACCCGACCCCGAGCACGGGGCTGACGGGGAACAGCGGCACCCGGAAGGTACGCGGGAGCGCGGGGTGGCTGCGGCGCAGCGCGACCACGGCGACGTTCACCGCCACCATCGTGGCCAGCGCGCCGATGGTGGTCAGGTTGACCACGACGTCGAGCGAGGAGAACGCGGCGGGGACGGCGACCACGGTCGCGACGATCCAGGTGTTGGAGACGGGCGTCGAGGTCTTCGGCGAGACCTTCTCGAAGACCGCGGGGACGAGCCCGTCACGGGACATCGACATCAGGATGCGGGTCTGCCCGTACATCACGGCGAGGACCACCGATGCGATGGCGACGACCGCGCCGAACGCGATCACACCGCCGCCGGCCGTGGAACCGGTGACCTGGTTGACGATCAGGGAGAGAGCGGCAGGCCGGTCGGCGACGGCGCGCGCGCCGAACGCCCCGATGGCGGCCACCGCGACCGCGCAGTAGAGCACCGTGACGATTCCGATGCAGATCATGATCGCGAGCGGGATGTTGCGCCGCGGGTTCCGGACTTCTTCACCCGCCGTGGTGATCGCGTCGAACCCGATGTACGAGAAGAAGGCGATCGAGGCACCTGACGTGATGCCGCCGACGCCGTCGGCCGCGAACGGCACCAGATGGCCGTCCCGGAAAGCCGTGAAGGCGACCGCGCAGAAGACCAGCAGGATGCCGATCTTCAGTACGGCCATCGCGGCCGTGGCGCGGGCGCTCTCGCGGACACCGCGCACCAGCAGCACGGCGGCGAGTCCGATCACCACGACCGCCGGGAGATTGATCACTCCGCCGTCGCCCGGACCACTGGAGAGCGCGGCGGGCAGCTGCCATCCGACGACGCTGTTCAGCAGCTCGTTGAGGTACTGGCTCCAGCCGACGGCGACCGCGCTCACCGAGATGCCGTACTCGAGGAACAGGCACCAGCCGACGAGGAACGCCGTGCGCTCGCCGAGCGTGGCGTACGCGAAGGAGTACGAGCTGCCGGAGACCGGGATGGCGCCGCCCAGCTCGGCGAACGAGAACGCCGTGAAGACGCAGGTGACAGCGGCGAGTACGAACGAGACGATGACCGCGGGGCCCGATTTGGCCACGGTGTCGGAGAGGCCGACGAAGATGCCGGTCCCCACGATCGCCCCGACGCCGAAGCACACCAGCTGGAAGAGCCCCATGGTGCGGCGGAGGCCGTGACCCTCCAGATCCGCCCCGGATTCGGCGATCAGGAGTTCGGGCGGTTTGACACGCAGCCCCGACGGGCGGGGAGAACGCGGTCCTGAGGGACGGGGGGAGCGCATGGCGGCGGGGGTCTCTTTCCGGACGTGCGCAGAGTGGCGCACAACAGCGGTACACACAGCGAAGTGGGGTTCGAGCGTGCGAGCTCGAACCCCACCAGGAGACGACATAGTATCCGCCTTATCGCATATTCACCCAATTGGGCGCATGGCTATCCTTCGCCCGCCAGGGTGGCGACCAGGACCGCCTTGATCGTGTGCATCCGGTTCTCGGCCTCGTCGAAGACGACCGAGTGTTCCGACTCGAAGACCTCGTCGGTGACTTCGAGCTCGCTCAGCCCGAACTGCGCATGGATCTCCCGCCCCACGCGGGTGTCGAGGTCATGGAAGGCCGGCAGGCAGTGCAGGAACTTCACCTGCGGGTTTCCGGTGGCGCGCAGCACGTCCATCGTCACGGCGTACGGGGCGAGCGCGGCGATGCGCTCGGCCCAGACCTCCTTCGGCTCCCCCATCGACACCCAGACGTCGGTGACGACGAAGTCACAGCCCAGGACGCCCTCGGCGATGTCCTCGGTGAGGGTGACGGTCCCGCCGCCGGCCGCGGCCAGCTCGCGGGCCTGCGCGACGACCTCCGCGGCGGGCCAGTAGGCACGCGGGGCGGCGATCCTGACGTCCAGGCCCAGCAGCGCGCCGGTGATCAGATAGGAGTTGCCCATGTTGAAGCGGGCGTCGCCGAGGTAGGCGAAGGCGATACTCTCCAGCGGCTTGTCACTGTGCTCGGTCATGGTGAGCACATCGGCCAGCATCTGAGTGGGGTGCCAGTCGTCGGTGAGACCGTTGTAGACGGGGACCCCGGCGTGCGCGGCGAGCTCCTCGACCTGCGACTGGCTGTCGCCGCGGTACTCGATGGCGTCGAACATCCGGCCTAGCACCCGCGCGGTGTCCTTGAAGGACTCCTTGTGCCCGATCTGCGAGCCCGAGGGATCGAGATACGTCGTCGACGCACCCTGGTCGGCCGCGGCCACCTCGAAGGCGCAGCGCGTCCTGGTCGAGGTCTTCTCGAAGATCAGAGCGACGTTCCGGCCGCGCAGCCGCTGCACTTCGGTGCCTGCCTTCTTGGCCGCCTTGAGCTCGGCGGCCAGCCCGACCAGGGCGCGGAACTCCTCCGCGGTGAAGTCGAGCTCCTTGAGGAAGTGGCGGCCTGCGAGGTCTATCGCCATGGTGACTGCTCCTGGGTCGCGAAGACCAGATAGTGGAATTCTATGCGTGTGAACGCATCACTATACGGCATCGCGCTGAACCGGGCAGCTCATGCACCTCGGACCGCCCCTGCCCCGCCCCAGCTCGCTGCCGGGAATCTCGATGACCTCGATGCCCTCCTTGCGCAGATGCGTGTTGGTGGTGAAGTTCCGCTCGTACGCCACGACCACGCCCGGCTCGACCGCGAGGACGTTGCAGCCGTCGTCCCACTGCTCGCGCTCCGCGGAGTGCACGTCCTGCGTCGCGGTCAGCACCCGGATCCCGCTCAGCCCCAGCGCCCCGGCGATGGCCTGGTGCATCTGCTCCGGAGGGTGGTCGCTGACCTTGAGCTCCCGTCCTCCGTCGCCCGGTTCGATGGTGTACGAGCGGAGCATCCCGAGACCCGCGTACTGGGTGAAGGTGTCTCCGTCGACCATCGTCATCACGGTGTCCAGATGCATGAAGGCCCGCCGCTTGGGCATGTCGAGAGCCACGATCGTGCGGGCCGAACCGGCCGCGAAGAGTCCGCGCGCCAGCATCTCCACCGCCTGCGGGGTGGTCCGCTCGCTCATCCCGATGAGGACCGCGCCGTTGCCGATGACGAGGACATCGCCGCCCTCGATCGTGGACGGGTAGTCGACCTGCCCCTGCGACCAGTGGTGGAAGGGGCCGGACCCGGTGAAGAGGGGGTGATGGCGGTAGATCGCCTCGAAGTGGACGGTCTCGCGCTGGCGCGCCGGCCAGCGCATCGCGTTGATCGAGACACCGTCGTAGATCCAGGCGGAGGTGTCCCGGGTGAAGAGGTGGTTCGGCAGCGGGTCGATGAGGAAGTCGTCCAGATCCATCACGTGGAAGCGGACCGAGACCGGCTCCTGGTACCGCTCCAGGAACTCCCGCTTCGTCATCCCCCCGACCAGCACCTCCGCCAGGTCTCCGACGGACAGCTCGTCGAAGACCGTCCGCAGGTGGTGGGTGGCGAGAGGGCCGTACTCCTTCTCGTCGAAAACCCGGTCCAGGATGAGTGTGCGGGCCTCGGGCACCTCCAGTGACTCGCGGAGCAGATCGTCGAAGAGATGCACCTCCACTCCCCGCTCACGGAGCACGTTGGCGAACCCGTCGTGCTCCTGGCGGGCCCTGCGGACCCACAGCACGTCGTCGAAGAGGAGTGCGTCCTTGTTGCTGGGGGTCAGCCGCTTCAGTTCCAGACCCGGGCGGTGGAGGATGACGCGGCGCAGCGGCCCCGCCTCGGAGTCGACATGGAATCCCATGCCCCCCATCCTGTCCCCCGCCCGCGCCGCTCACCCCCAAAAGGGATGAGCGGCGCGTGTCCGGCCGTGCCGCCGGGCGGCGGCTTCAGAGCCTCGGGTCCACCGGCTCCGACTCCAGCGCCAGCACCGCGAAGACCGCCTCGTGGACCCGCCAGAGCGGCTCGCCGTCGGCGAGCCGGTCCAGCGCCTCCAGGCCGAGGGCGTACTCACGCAGCGCGAGGGAGCGCTTGTGGCCGAGGGAGCGCTGCCTGAGCCTGGCCAGGTTGTCGGGGCGCGTGTACTCGGGGCCGTAGATGATCCGCAGGTACTCACGGCCGCGGACCTTGATGCCGGGCTGGACGAGCCGCCCCTTCCCGTCAGTTACGAGCGCGTGGAGCGGCTTGACGACCATGCCCTCGCCGCCGCGCCCGGTCATCTCCAGCCACCAGTCGGTTCCCGAGCCGACGGATTCCCTGTCACCGGTGTCGACCACCAGGCGGCGGGTGGTCTGCAGCAGACCGCTCTGGTCGTGCTCGACCAGCCGGTCCAGCCAGGCCAGCTGCTCGTCGTGCGGCACTGCGGCGAGCGAGCGCCCTTCGGCCGCGAGCAGCTGGAACGGTGCGATCCGTACACCGTCGAGGCCGTCCGTCGTCCAGCAGTACCGCCGGTACGCCTCGGTGAAGGCGACCGCGTCGTCGGCCCTCGCACGCTGTCCGGTCAGCAGCGCGCCGACCCCCACGCCCCGCGCCGCGGCTGCTTCCAGTGCGCCGACGACGCCGGGGAAGACGGCGCGCGAGGCTGCGCCGACAGCCGCGTACTGCTTGCGCAGCAGACCGGTCGCCTTGAGCGACCACGGCATCAGTTCGGCGTCGAGCAGCAGCCAGTCGGTGGCCAGCTCGTCCCACAGCCCTGCGTCGGTGACGGCGGTACGCAGCCGTTCCAGGATCTCCTCGGTGACGGTGGGGTCGTCGAAGAAGGGACGGCCGGTCCGGGTGTGCAGCGACCCGGTCGGCCCGGACACCCCGAAGCGCTCCTGTGCCGCTGAGGCGTCGCGGCAGACGAGGACGACGGCGCGTGAGCCCATGTGCTTCTCCTCGCACACGACCTTCGTGACGCCGTCCGACCGGTACTGCGTGAACGCCTCGGCGGGGTGTTCCAGATAGCCGTCGAGGTGTGAGGTGCCCGTGGGGGACATGGTGGGCGGAAGGTACGCGAGCAGCCGCGGGTCGACCGCGAAGCGGCTCATGACCTCCAGCGCCGCCGCGGCGTTCTCCTCGCGGACCGCGACGCGGCCGGTGTGCCGGGTCTCCACGACCCGGCGGCCGCTGACGTCGGCGAGATCGAGCGGACGGCCGTCGTGTCCGCCGGGTGCCTCGGTGGTGAGCGGCCGGACCGGCTCGTACCAGACCTGTTCGGCGGGGACGTCGACCAGTTCGCGCTCGGGCCAGCGCAGCGCCGTCATCCGCCCGCCGAAGACCGCGCCGGTGTCGAGGCAGAGGGTGTTGTTGATCCAGCTGGTACTCGGCACGGGCGTGTGCCCGTAGACGACGGCGGCGCGGCCGCGGTAGTCCTCGGCCCAGGGGTAGCGCACGGGCAGTCCGAACTCGTCGGTCTCGCCCGTCGTGTCCCCGTACAGCGCGTGCGAGCGGACCCGGCCGGAAGTGCGGCCGTGGTACTTCTCGGGCAGCCCGGCGTGGCAGACGACGAGGCCGCCGCCGTCCAGCACGTAGTGGCTGACGAGCCCGTCGATGAACTCCGCGACCCGCTCACGGAACTCCGGGTCCCTCGCGTCCTCCTTCTCCAGCTGCTCGATGGTCTCGGCGAGGCCGTGGCTGGGCTGGACCTTGCGTCCCTTGAGGTAACGGCCGAGCTTGTTCTCGTGGTTCCCGGGCACACAGAGCGCGTTGCCCTCCGCGACCATCGACATGACGCGGCGCAGCACCCCCGGGCTGTCCGGGCCGCGGTCCACGAGGTCACCCACGAACACGGCGGTGCGGCCCTCGGGATGCGTACCGTCGGCGTAGCCGAGCCGGGTGAGCAGCGTCTCCAGCTCGGAGCTGCAGCCGTGGACGTCACCGATGATGTCGAACGGGCCGGTGAGGTGGGTGAGGTCGTTGTACCGCTTCTCCAGGGTGACTTCGGCCGCCTCCACCTCGGCCGCGCTGCGCAGGACATGCACCTTCCTGAAGCCCTCGCGCTCCAGGCCGCGGAGGGAGCGGCGCAGTTCACGGCGGTGCCGCTGGATGACGTGGCGGGGCATACCGGCCCGGTCGGGGCGGCCCGCGTTGCGATCGGCGCACACCTCCTCGGGCAGGTCGAGCACGATGGCGATGGGCAGCACGTCGTGCTCGCGCGCCAGCCGGACCAGCTGCTTGCGGCTCTCCGGCTGCACATTGGTCGCGTCCACGACGGTCAGACGTCCGGCGGCCAGCCGCTTGCCGGCGATGTAGTGGAGGACGTCGAAGGCGTCGCCGCTGGCGCTCTGGTCGTTCTCGTCGTCGGCCACCAGGCCGCGGCAGAAGTCCGACGAGATGATCTCGGTGGGCTTGAAGTGCCGGTGCGCGAAGGTGGACTTGCCGGACCCGGTGGCCCCGACGAGGACCACGAGGGAGAGGTCGGTCACCGGCAGAGTGCGCGGGCCTGCGGGCGTAGGGGTACCTGTTCCGGTGCTGCTGCTCATGCCGCTTTCGCCTCCTTCGGGGCCGTGCTGGACTTCGGACCGGCGGTGGCTCCCGGGCCGGTGTCGCCGGACTTCGGGGCCATGGTGAACGCGGCCAGCTGGGTCGGCGGACCGACCTCGGGGTCATCGGGCCCCACGGGCGCGAACTCCACCGTGTATCCGTGCCGTTCGGCCACCTCCGCGGCCCAGCCCCTGAACTCCTCGCGAGTCCACTCGAAACGGTGGTCGCCGTGGCGCACCTGTCCGGCGGGAAGCGTCTCCCAGCGGACGTTGTACTCGACGTTCGGTGTGGTCACCAGGACGGTCTGCGGCCTGGCCGCGCCGAAGACCGCGTACTCCAGGGCGGACAGCCGCTCGGGGTCGACATGCTCGATGACCTCGCTCAGCACGGCGGCGTCGTACCGCTTGAGGCGTTTGTCGGTGTACGCGAGAGAACCCTGGATCAGTTTCACCCGGGCGGCACGGTGCTCGCCCAGCTCCTCCAGGCGGAGCCTGCGGGCAGCGATGTTCAGCGCGCGCATCGACACGTCCATGCCGACGATCTCGGTGAAGCGGGTGTCCTTCAGCAGCTCCTGCACCAGCTGCCCCTGGCCGCAGCCGAGGTCGAGCACCCGGCCCGCCCCGGCCCTGCGGAGCGCGTCCAGGATCGCCGCCCGGCGCTGCGCCGCGAGCGGCACCGGCTGCTCCTCGGTGTCCGTGGTCTCGTCGACGGCATTGTCGATGGACTCGACCTCGGTGTCGTCGGCCTCCGCGAGCCGCACCAGCTCCAGGGCCTCCATCGCCTGCCGGGTCAGTCCCCAGCGCCGCGACAGATAGCGGCTGGTGATCAGTTTCTGCTCGGGGTGCTCGGCCAGCCAGCCCTCTCCCGCACGCAGCAGTTTGTCGACCTCGTCCGGTGCCACCCAGTAGTGCTTGGCGTCGTCGAGTACAGGCAGCAGCACATAGAGCTGCCGCAGCGCGTCGGCGAGCCGCAGCTCACCTTCGAGCACGAGTCGCACGTACCGCGATTCGCCCCACTCCGGGAACTTCTCGTCCAGGGCGACGGGTTCGGCCTTCACTTTCTCCCAGCCGAGCGGCGCGAAGAGCTTGTGCACCAGGGCCGGGCCGCCACTGGCGGGCAGCGCGGGCACCTCGATCCGCAGCGGCATCGGGGCCGCCGCCCGCTCGGGGAGAGCGGCGCACACTCCTCGCAGCGCGCTCTTGAAGACAGTGGTCATGGCGACGGACAGCAGCGAGGACGCGGCGTACGGCCGGTCGTTGACGTACTGGGCGAGCGCCGCGTCGGGTGCGCCGCCACGCCCCCTGCCCTTGCCGCGCCGTACCAGCGCCACCGGATCCACCTCCAGCAGCAGCGCAGCCGTGCAGCGCTCGGCGGTGGCCTCCGGGTAGAGGACATGTGCCGTGCCGTGCGAAGTGGAGAACGTCTGCGCCTTGTCGGGATGCTTGTGCAGCAGGAAACCGAGGTCGGTGGCAGGACGCTCCGGGGTGCCGGTGGTGCTGATCGTCAGGAACACGGGTCCGAGTATCGCCCGCTTCTGCGGCCCCGACCAGAGGTTTTCCCCTACTTCGGGCCGCGGTCCCGGAGGTGCACCAGATCCGCGATCCGGTCCGGGCCGACCCGGCAGCAGCCACCGATCAGTCCGGCCCCCGCCTGCTGCCAGCCGCGGACACGTGCGGCGTCGAAGGTGGAAGCGCCGTGCCAGCCGCGTCGCTCCGCGTCCCACTGTTCGCCGCTGTTCGGATAGACCACCACCGGCTTGCCCGTGACCGACGAGGCGAGCTCCACGGCGCCGTCCACGTCCCCGGGGTCGCAGCAGTTCACGCCCACGGCGATGACCTGGTCCTGGTCCGCCGCGAGTGAGAAGGCCTCGGCGAGCGGCTGCCCGGCCCGGGTCCGGTCCCCCGCGACGCTGTACGAGAGCCAGACCGGCGTCCCGCATCCGCCGGTCGCGCGCAGCAGCGCCTGCGCCTCGTCGGTGTCCGGCACCGTCTCCAGCGCGAGCACGTCGGGGCCGGCCGCGGTGAGTACCTCGATCCGTGGCCGGTGGAAGCGCTCCAGCTCCTGGACGGAGAGCCCGTACCGCCCGCGGTACTCACTGCCGTCGGCGAGCATCGCGCCGTAGGGGCCGACGGATGCGGCGACCCAGACCTCGCGGTCCACGGCCTCCGCGGCGTCACGCGCCAGCCGCACGCTGCGGGCCATCAGCTCCGCGGCCTCGGCCCGGCCCGCCCCGCGCCGCGCGAAGCCCTCGAACGTGGCCTGGTAGCCGGAGGTGATGAGTACCTGGGCGCCCGCCCGTACGTACGCCGCATGCGCGGCCCGGATCTGCCGGGGGTCGTCGGCCAGCAGCCGGGCCGACCAGAGCGCGTCGGAGAGATCGCAGCCCTGCGCCTCCAGCTGGTTGGAGAGACCGCCGTCGAGGATGACGGTGGACTCGGCTAGGGCGGCGGCGAGCGTACGGACGGGGCGCACCCTGACTCCTACTTCAGCTGGGAGAGGACCTGCGACGAGATCAGCTCAAGGTGGTCCAGATCGTCCAGGTCGAGCACCTGGAGGTAGATGCGCGAGGACCCGATCGCGCCGTAGCGGCCGATCTTGTCGACGACCTCCGCCGGCGAACCACCGAGCCCGTTCGCCTTCACGTCCGCCGTGTCCCGTCCGATGGCCTCCGCACGGCGCGCCACCTCGGCGTCGTCCTTGCCGACACAGACGACCAGCGCGTTGGAGTACACGAGGTCGTTCTCACGCCCGGCCGCCTTGACCGCCGCCCCGACCCGTCCGAACTGCCGCTCGCTGTCCTCGATGGAGGCGAACGGGATGTTGAACTCGTCGGCGTACTGAGCGGCCAGCCGGGGGGTACGGGTCGCCCCGTGCCCGCCGATCAGCACGGGCACCTTCGCCTGGGCGGGCTTGGGCAGGGCGGGCGAATCGGTGAGCTGGTAGTACGTACCGTCATAGCTGAAGGTCTCGCCGGTCCTGGTCTCCCAGAGCCCGGTGATGATCGCCAGCTGCTCCTCCAGGCGGCCGAACTTCTCCTTGGGGAACGGGATCCCGTACGCCCGGTGCTCCTCCTCGAACCAACCTGCGCCCAGGCCAAGTTCGACACGGCCGCCGGACATCTGGTCGACCTGTGCCACCTGGATGGCGAGGACACCCGGCAACCGGAATGTGCCTGCCGTCATCAGCGTCCCGAGGCGGATCCGCCGGGTCTCGCGGGCCAGTCCCGCAAGCGTGATCCAGGCGTCGGTGGGGCCGGGAAGACCATCACCCGATCCCATCCGCAGATAGTGGTCGGAGCGGTAGAAGGCGTCGAAGCCGAGGTCCTCGGTGGCCTTGGCGACCGTCAGCAGCGTTTCATAGCTCGCCCCTTGCTGGGGCTCGGTGAAGATTCGAAGATCCATGCATCCATCCTGCACCTTCAGCCGCCCCCGGACGCCTCTCGCACACCCGGGGGAAGGGTGTCCGGCGATTCCCCGCGACACCGGCAGGGCATTCCCGGGCCCGCCCTACCCGCGGGATCTCTCCGCGTCCCGCTCCTCCAGCTTCCGCAGCATCCCGTGCACCCGGTCACCCGACTCGTCCGCCGCGTCCATGGCCTCGATGCACTGCCAGTAGACCGATTCCTCGTCGGTCCCGCAGGCAACTCCGACCAGGGCGATTCCGACCTCCCCGAGCAGCACCCCGAGCGCCGTCAACACCTCACGGGCATCGGAGACTTCGGTCAGCTGCGCCGCCCGTATCTGCCCGCCGCGCACCGTCGGCACTTCGAGCGCCCCGCAGCCCCGTCCGCCCGATTCACCGAGCGCCCGCGCGTCGGCCCGCAGCTCCTGCGGGCCGCGCAGCGCCAGATGCCCGCCCACGGCGCGGGAGAGCGCCTGCGCCTGCCAGGCCTCCACCATGGTGTCCAGTTCCGGAAGGCTCCGCGCCAGAGCGTCCCGGCTGATTGCGATGAGCCGCACCCCGTCCATCCCTGTCCCCGTTCGTATGACTTCCCGTCTCCCCTTTCATTACCCAGAGTGAAGGCACCTGGACCATAAAGCCAGAGGAATTCCGAAATCTGGGGACTCATGGCACGTTGTTGATAACTCACTCACTCCGGAGAGTGACGATCCTCGGTGCGCTTCACCGGAAAGCGTGTCTCATTTCGGTCGATCTTGTCCGAAAGTGCCGCAAGGACATCGATCCCCAACACCTCGCAGAACTGCAGCAGATAAGCCAGTACGTCGGCCGTCTCGTCCGCCACCCGGTGCGCCGACCCGGGATCCTCCATCACCCGGGCCGACTCCTCGGGCGTCAGCCACTGGAAGATCTCGACCAGTTCGGACGCCTCCACGCTCAGCGCGGCGGCCAGGTTCTTCGGCGTGTGGTACGGCCGCCACTCCCGCGCCTCGGCGAACTCGGCCAGCCGCCGCTGCAATTGCGCTACATCGAGTTCCGTCACGCGCTCAGGTCTACCACTGAGACACCGTCCGCCTCGCGCGCCCATCGTGCGTCCGACGCCGTGCCCACCACCCTGATGTGGCCCATCGAGCAGATCGCAGCGGCGAGGGCGGCGAGCTCCCGCGCCTGCCGCGGGTCCAGTGAGCGGTCGAACCCGTCGGCCAGCACCGTGAGCGACTGCATCGCCGGCGGCACCTCGCCCGCGGGCTCCACCGCGAGGACACCCGGCCCGGTCAGCAGCACCAGCGCGAGCGCCAGATAGCGCAGCTCACCCTCGCCCAGCTGTTCCACCGGTGTGCCCGCCCCCGCGCCCCGGCCGAGCACCGCCCGTACCCGTCCGTCCGTCAGCTGCTCGGCCGCGAGGCCCGCGACCGGCCCGGCGCACCCGGCACGCGCAGCGGCGACCAGCTGCCGGTGCCGGTTCGCGCACTCGGACTGGGTCCGGAACAGCACCGAGGCGAGGTTGTCGCACCCCCGCCGCAACAGCCCGGCGCCTGCGGCCACCGGACGGCGCATCCGGTGCGGCTGGGGGTCGCAGGCAAAGACCGAGCGCAGTGCCACCACCACCTGTTCGGCAGCGGCCAGCACCCTCAGCTGTCCGGTGGTCTTGCCCGCCACCCTCAGCGGGAGCAGAGCGGTCCCCATCCGGTCGTCGGGCAACGGCGCCCGGGTCACCGGGACCGTGCCCGCCGTGTGCCAGGCCGCCTGTACGGTCCTGCGCGCCGGATCGCGCAGTGCCGTGGAGAGCAGCAACTGCCCGTCCGCGGTCAGTCGTTCACCGACCACGCGAAGTTCGGGCTCGGCCTGCACGGCCAGATCGAGCTGTACGGGACCGGCCGGGCCGTCGACGGTGCAGCCGATCCGGAACCCCCGCCGCCCCTGGGCGTCCGCGCAGGCCCGTTCCGGGACAAAGCTGCCCGGGTCGTCGAAGATCTCGCCCAGTTCGTCGCCGGCCCCGAGTCGCGCCAGCGCCTCGTACGCCTGGAGCGCACTCGTCTTGCCGCTCCCGCTCGCCCCGGCGAACAGGGTCAGCGGGGCGAGCGGGAAGACGGCGCCGCGGTGCGACTTGAAGGCCGAGAGCCGCAGTTCGGTGACGGTGGGGCGTGCGTAGGTTGCGTCCATGATCCGGACCGTACGCACGCGTCACGGTGGCGAACCGTTCCGCCTCCAGGACCTTCCTACGATCGGGGGACTGCGGCGGCCGCGATCCCTTCGACCTCGGTGCCGGCGGGGGCCAGCAGGAAGACGTTCTTGTCGACCCGGTGCATTCCGCTGCCGAGGCCGAAGACCACCCCGCTGCTGAAGTCCAGGATGCGCTTGGCCACTTCGGTCTCCGCGCCCGTCAGGTCGAGCAGCACGGGCACCTGTGCGACCAGGTACTCGGCGACCTCGCGGGCGTCCGCGAAGACCTGGACGCGCAGGACCACGAAGCGGCGCTGCTCGGCCGCGTACTCGTGGGGGATCGTCTCGTGGTCGACTCGCGAGGGCCATTCGTTGCGCCCGCGCAGCGGCACCACCTGGGCGAGACCCTCCCATTGCTCATCGGTGACGTCGTACTCGTCGTACCTGCTCACCGGACCACCTCGGCTGGACTTTCTATCTGCATCAGCCAATTCTGACCCCCTTCACCCGTTCGGCCCAACACCGACACGGATGAGTCCCCCGCTGAGCGCCGGGTGTGAGCGCACTCACTCCGCGGTGACGGCCTCCAGCGCCCCGGCCACCGAGGTGAAGAACCGGCTGTGGGACCGGGCACTCGCCGGGGACTCCGGGTTCCAGGGCAGGACCCTCGCCCCGCCGGCGAGGCGCAGCCACGCCTCGTTGCCGTCGAGTTCGCTGACGGGCGTGGCGTTCGACCTGACATCGACGAGGACGACATCCGGCCGCAGCTCCGCCGCCTCCGCCCAGCTGACGGTGGCCCAGTTCGCACCCGTGCCGTCGGGCGGCCGTACCGTGCTGACGCCGTGTCCGGCCAGTGCGCGCAGTTCGGGCCAGGCGTCGGGGCGCGCCAGATGCACCTGGCCGGGGCCGGCCGGCGAGAGCGCGAGCACCCCCGGCCGGGACGGTGTGCCCGCTGCTGAGCGCAGCCGTTGCCTTGCGGCGTCCAGCAGTTGCTCCTGTTCGCCCTCGCCTCCGGCCCCCAGCGAGCGGGCGAGCGCGTCGAACCGGCTCCTGATCCCGTCCAGGGTGTGGGTCTGGCCCACGTCGATGACCACGACGGGGACCTGCTCCTCCAGGTGTTTGGCCGTGGCCGGGTCCAGCCCGTACACCTGGCCGCCGCCGTAACTGACCGCCACCACGAGATCCGGCGCGCCGCTCAGCAGCGTCTCCGCGTCCAGGGCGCTGCCCGCACCCAGGTAGCGGAGGTCTCCGGACGGCAGCGAGCCCGCCTTCGCCCGGTCCACCACCTCACCGTCGTGCAGTGAGCCGAACACCGCGTGCGGCGCCAGTCCGTGGTCCCACAGAGTGGCTCCGGCCCGGATGTACGCCGTCACTCTCGACGGCGTGCGCCCGGCCGTCGACAGCTGCCCACGGTCGTCGGAAAACTGCCAGCCGGCTTGTTCCATGACGTTTCGCGCCCCCTCAGAATCAGCACCGTCCGGCCGTCCGGGCGCCGCACACCCGTACCTGCCCAGCTCTCACGTTCGGCATTCCGCGCGCGCCGTGCCAGTCCGGGAATCGCACATCGCGTCGTACCCGGGCACGCTTGAGTACCGGTACTCACGTCAGGACCGCCGGGCTCGGGCAGGCTGGAAACAGCGGGAAACAAGGGCGTGCCCCCTGGGCACACGCGGATGCGACGGTGGTGGAGAGACGATGAACGGCAAGAGCCTGGTGCGGTGGATCGGCCGGACAGTGGCGGGCGACTGGGTCTCACGCGGATATCTCATGGTCATCGCGGCCCTGCTCGTCTGGGTGTGGGTGGACACCACGCTGGTCTCCCACCCCGACGCTTCGTTCTCGGGGGTCTATCCGATCCTGCTCACCGCGCCGGCCAGCCTGCTCCTGCTGCTGCCCGGTGTCAGTGGGGCCCTGGCGTACGTCGTGCTGGTGGCGGCCGCCCTGGTCAACTCGACGGTCATCGCTCTGATCGTCCGCCTGGCCTTCGGGCACCGCCACGGCAGCGGCCGCCGCATGGGCCCGGGTGCGGCCACGGTCCGCTGACGTACCCGGCTCCCTGCCGGTCCCGTCCGCGTTGCCCGGCCCGGCGGATGCGGGAGAATGACGTCATGCAGAGACTCTCTCTCGAAGCACTGGCCCGCCAGCAGATCGAACTGGCCGCCACGGCCGGCGGCGGGCACACGGCGGACACCGTCTACGGCGGTCATGAGAAGGTTCTGCGCCAGACGGTCATCGGGATGACTCGCGGCGCGCAGCTCGCCGAGCACGAGAACCCCGGCGAGGCCACGGTCCAGGTGCTGCGCGGCCGGGTGCGCCTCACGGCGGGCGAGCTGTCCTGGGAAGGCCGTCAGGGCGACCTGATCATCGTGCCCGACGACCGCCACCGGCTGGACGCCCTGGAGGACTCCGCCGTGCTGCTGACCGTGGCCAAACTGCTCTGACAGCCCCGGATCCACCGCTTCCGGCACACCGGCTAGCCTCAGCGACCGGAATGTTTTCGGTCGACGGGCAGCGGGGGCACCAGAGTGAGCGATGAACAGGACGGCATACCGCGTGAAACGGAGCGCATCCGGCCGGTCAGGTCGCTGGGCAGGCTGCCCGGCGTCGTGAGAGGCGGGGCGACCCTCGCACTGCTGATCGCGGTGGCGGCGGTGGCCCTGCTGCTCGTGCCGGTGTCCCCGAAGGTTCCCGACCCCTCCGAGTACGCGGAGGACAACGCCACCGTGCAGGTGGCCTGCGGCTCGGTCCTGAACCCGGCGGGCGACGACGCGCTGGCGGACAACAGGGACACGGCACCCGCCTGCGGCTCCGCCCGCATCCAGCGCACGGGTTGGTCCGGCGTGGGACTCGGCGCCGGCTTCATCGTCCTGGTGCTCTCACTCCTCATGGGGGACGGCATGTCCGAGGACCCGAGGCAGGATGCCCGGGGCGGGGAGGGCACCGGCCCGTGACGTCCTGGCCGGACGGCCGGCGGGCACGAACGACCGGGCACAACGGAAGGAAAGCACGTTGACCATCACGACGGCGGCCGCGCCCGTGCACTGCGGGAGGCGCTCATGACCTCCGGGGACTACCTCTCCGAGCTGTTCTCCCTGGAAGGCCGGGTCGCCGTCGTGACCGGCGGGAGTTCCGGTATCGGCCGCAGCATCGCCGGTGCGCTCGGCCGGGCCGGGGCGAGCGTCGTCGTCGTGGCGCGCCGGGAGGCGGAGCTGGCCGCGACCGTCGCGGAGCTGGTGGCCGATGGCTGCCGGGCGGCTTGGGTGAGCGCCGATCTGAGCACCCGCGAGGGTGTGCGCACGGCGGCCGGGAAGGCGGTGGAACCCTTCGGGGAGCCTGACATCGTCGTCAACTCCGCCGGGGTCAATCTCCGGCCGCCGATGGGCGAGTTGGACGACGAGGTGTGGGACACCACGATGGGGGTGAATCTGGAAGCGCCCTACCTCCTGGGCCAGCGGTTCGGTCCCGGCATGGCCGACCGCGGCTTCGGGCGGATCATCCACGTCACCTCGCAGCAGGCGCACCGGGCCTTCGTCCAGAGCGGTGCCTACGGGGTGTCCAAGGGTGCGCTGGAGTCCCTGGCCCGTTCCCAGGCCGAGGCGTGGTCACCGCACGGCGTCACCTGCAACACGCTGGTGCCCGGTTTCGTGATGACACCGCTCAACGCCCGGCTGTCGTCCGACCCCGGGAAGACGGCCGCCCTGGCCGCGCGCACGATGATCGGGCGCAACGGCCTCGCCGAGGACTTCGAGGGCGCCGCGGTCTTCCTGAGCAGCCGGGCCTCCGCCTACATCACGGGTCAGGCGCTCTTCGTGGACGGCGGCTTCTCCGTTCACTGAGCGGGATGCCGTCACCGCGCGTACGAGGTGCCGCCTTCCGGGCCGTGGGGCACGGTCCCGTAATGCCGCCCGCCAGGGATACGGGTCAGCCCGGAGCAGCTCCTGGTGCGCACACGGAGCAGGAGGGACCGGCTCTCCGTGGCCTATCCGGCGCAGAACTCGTTGCCCTCGGGGTCCCGCATGACCCACCAGTGTCCGGCCGGCCCCTGGTCCACCTCGCGGACGCGGGTCGCCCCCAGGTCCACCAGGCGTGCCACCAGTCGGACGAGACCGCCGGGCTCACCGTGGATGTCGATGTGCAGGCGGTTCTTGCCCGCCTTGGCCTCGGGTACGTCCTGGAAGAGCAGCCGCCGCCCGCGGCCGATGCCACTGGCCTGGTCGAACGGGTCCTCGGGGTGGCGGACAGCGGCGTACCCGCGGAAGGTCCTGCGTCCCTGGTGCTCGGCGACCGACTCCGCGCCGATCCGGCCGTCGGCCAGCAGCTGCTCGATGAGCGGGCCGGGGTCCTCCACTTCGTAGCCCAGGGCCGCGGCCCAGAAGTCCGCCAGCACGGGCGCGTTCATGCTGTCGACGACGAGTTTCCAGCTCAGTGTCATGTGACCGGTTGTACGGGGCGCACGTACTCCGTACAACCGGGACGCCCGGGGGCGGTCACCGCTGTCTGCGGCTCGGTCCCGCTCCGGGGCGGGGCCGGAGACCGCCCGGTCAGCTCAGGAGCATCTGGTCGTCCAGTGCCGCCACCCACTCGTACCAGCGGTCCATTCCCTCACCGGTCGTCGCGGACACCGCGAGCACCCGTACATCGGGATTGACCGACCGCGCGTATGCCTCACACCGCTCCACGTCGAAATCGACATACGGCAAGAGGTCGATCTTGTTGATGAGCACCAGGTCGGCCACGGCGAACATATAGGGGTACTTGAGCGGCTTGTCCGTGCCCTCGGTGACCGAGATGATCACGATTCTGCTGCGTTCGCCGAGGTCGAAGAGGGCGGGGCACACCAGGTTTCCCACGTTCTCGACGAGGACCAGCGATCCGCGCCCCGGCGAGAGGGTGGTGAGGGCGCCCTGCATCATCTCCGCGTCGAGGTGGCATCCGGCGCCGGTGTTCACCTGCACCACCGCGGACCCTGCGCGCCTGATGCGGTCGGCGTCGAGCATGGTCTCCTGGTCGCCCTCGACGACAGCCACCTGCCGCCGCCCCGAGAAGTCCCTGATGGTGCGCTCCAGCAGGGTGGTCTTGCCCGCGCCCGGTGAACTCATCAGGTTCACCGCCACGATGTGCCGCTCGGCGAGCCAGGCACGGTTGCGGTCCGCCAGTTGCTCGTTCTTGGCGAGCACCCGCTGCTCGAGGGTGACCGTCTCCCCGGTCCCGTGCGCGCCGTCTCGGGCAGGTCCGTCCGGCTGCTCGGTGTGCGGGTGCTCGGTGTGCGGGTGCTCGTGGTCGCCGTGGTGCGGGTGTCCGGTGGTGGCCGGCGCGTGGCCCCCGTGCGGCAGGGTGATCCGCGTACCGCCGCCCTCTTCGCCACAACCGCAGGTACCGCACATGGGTCAGCCCACTTTCATCGAGATGATCTGCAGTTCACGTCCCGACGTGATCTCCACGTCGGCACTGCCGCACGGGCAGAGCAGTACGGGATCGTCCAGCGTGAAGCTCTCTTCGCACGTGCGGCAGCGTGCCGCTCCCGGCGGCTGGTCGATCTCCAGCCGGGCGCCCTCGGCCACGGTGCCCGCCGTCACCAGGTCGAAGCAGAACCGCATCGAGTCGGCCACGACCGCGGTGAGCATTCCGACCCGCACCCGGACCGCGCGGACCGGTCTGCCGTCGGCGCGCTCGCAGACCATGTCGACGACGCTCTGCGTGATCGACAGTTCATGCATCTCCGCCTCGTTCCCGCGTCGGTGGCACGACCGTAGGACCTGGAACCCGCGCATGCCCCTTGCGGTTGATACCGTCGGCAATTTTCCATAACCGGTTCATTCGACCGGCGCAATCCGGGACCGGCACCGGACAGAAGGCCTTGCCGTTTCCGGCCGGGTGGGGCGCCTGCGTAATTCACACCGCCGAATGGCGAGTCCCACGGACGCCCAAAAGGATTTCTTCTCGCGTTGACAGGGCGCACGTGCCGAGCCTAGATGGTAGCAATGTGAGCGACACCACACTCGTGAGCCGGGCGCCCCGATCCAGCAATACCTGGAATGGTCACGCCGGGCCCGGAAGGCGGCAGAGCTATGCCGACAGAAGCAGCGGTAAAGGCGGAAGAGACGCTGATCCACGTTCTCTGGATCAATGCCGGGCTCAGTTGCGACGGTGATTCCGTGGCCCTGACGGCAGCCACCCAGCCCAGCATCGAGGAGATCGCGCTCGGCGCCCTGCCCGGCCTCCCCCAGGTCGCGGTGCACTGGCCGCTCATCGACTTCGAGTGCGGGCCGAACGGCGGCGCGGACGACTTCCTGGAGTGGTTCTTCAAGGCCGACAGGGGAGAGCTGGAGCCGTTCGTGCTGGTCGTCGAGGGGTCGATCCCCAACGAGCAGCTGCACGACGAGGGCTACTGGAGCGGCTTCGGGAACGACCCCGCCACCGGGCAGCCGATGACCACCAGCGAGTGGATCGACCGGCTCGCGCCCAAGGCCACCGCGATCGTCGCGGTCGGGACCTGCGCGACCTACGGCGGTATCCACGCCATGGCGGGCAATCCGACGGGCGCCATGGGTGTTCCCGACTACCTGGGCTGGGACTGGAAGTCCAAGGCGGGTATTCCGATCGTGTGCGTCCCCGGATGTCCGATCCAGCCGGACAACCTGTCCGAGACGCTGACCTATCTGCTCTACATGGCCACCGACCAGGCCCCGATGATTCCGCTCGACGACGCGCTGCGCCCCACCTGGCTCTTCGGACAGACGGTCCACGAGGGGTGCGACAGGGCCGGTTACTACGAGCAGGGCGATTTCGCGACGGAATACGGATCACCGAAGTGCATTGTCAAGCTCGGCTGCTGGGGACCCACAGTCAAGTGCAATGTGCCGAAGCGCGGCTGGATGAACGGTATCGGCGGCTGCCCCAATGTGGGCGGAATCTGCATCGGCTGCACCATGCCGGGGTTCCCGGACAAGTTCATGCCGTTCATGGACGAGCCCCCCGGCGGCAAGCTCTCGTCGAACGCGGTCGGCCTGTACGGGGCGACCATGCGCCGGCTGCGCCACATGACCACGCACACGCTGGACCAGGAGCCGAAGTGGCGCAGGCCCGGCAGAAGCCTCACGACCGGTGCCACCCGCACCTGGTGACTCACCGCAACGGAAAGAAAGATGAGGCGGCGCAATGACCGCGACGCAACGCAGGGGTGGCAGCGGGAAGCAGGGCAAGGACGACCTTGTCGAGATGGCGTGGGACCCCATCACCCGCATCGTCGGCAGCCTGGGCATCTACACGAAGATCGATTTCAAGCAGAAGGTGGTGGCCGAGTGCCACAGCACCAGCTCCATCTTCCGCGGCTACTCGGTCTTCATGAAGGGCAAGGACCCGCGCGACGCGCACTTCATCACCAGCCGCATCTGCGGTATCTGCGGAGACAACCACGCCACCTGTTCCTGCTACGCGCAGAACATGGCGTACGGGGTGAAGCCGCCGCACCTCGGTGAGTGGATCGTCAACCTCGGCGAAGCCGCGGAGTACATGTTCGACCACAACATCTTCCAGGAGAACCTGGTCGGGGTCGACTACTGCGAGAAGATGGTCGCGGAGACCAACCCGGGAGTGCTGGAACAGGCCAACCGCACCCCCTCACCGCACGCCGGGGACCACGGGTACAAGACCATCGGCGACATCATGCGCTCGCTGAACCCGTTCACCGGCGAGTTCTACCGTGAGGCACTCCAGGTCAGCCGGATGACCCGGGAGATGTTCTGCCTCATGGAGGGCAGGCACGTACACCCCTCCACGCTCTACCCGGGCGGCGTGGGCACCGTGGCGACGGTCCAGCTGATGACGGACTACATCACGCGGCTCCAGCGCTACGTCGAGTTCATGAAGAAGGTCGTGCCCATGCACGACGACCTCTTCGACTTCTTCTACGAGGCCCTTCCCGGCTACGAGCAGGTCGGCAACCGGCGCATCCTGCTCGGCTGCTGGGGCTCCTTCCAGGACCCGGAGCACTGCAACTTCAAGTACCAGGACATGACCGAGTGGGGACGGAAGATGTACGTCACCCCCGGTGTGGTGGTGGACGGGAAGCTGGTCACCACCGACCTGGTGAAGATCAACCTGGGCATCCGGATCCTCCTCGGCTCGTCGTACTACGGCGACTGGGAGGAGCAGGAGATGTTGGTGACCCACGACCCGCTCGGCAACCCGGTCGACCGCAGGCACCCGTGGAACCAGCACACCAACCCGCAGCCGCAGAAGCGGGACCTGGACGACAAGTACAGCTGGGTCATGTCGCCGCGGTGGTTCGACGGCAAGGACTACCTCGCCCTCGACACCGGCGGCGGCCCGCTGGCCCGGCTGTGGACCACGGCCCTGGCCGGGCTCGTCGACATCGGGTACATCCAGGCCACCGGCAAGAGCGTCAAGATCAACCTCCCCAAGACCGCGCTCAAGGGCCCGGTGGAGCTGGAGTGGCACGTCCCGAAGTGGAGCAACACGATCGAACGCAACCGCGCGCGCACCTACTTCCAGGCGTACGCGGCCGCCTGCGCGCTGCACTTCGCGGAGAAGGCACTGGTGGAGATCCGGGCCGGCCGGACGAAGACCTGGGAGAAGTTCGAGGTCCCGGACGAGGGCGTCGGCTGCGGCTTCACCGAGGCGGTGCGCGGAGTGCTCTCGCACCACATGGTGATCCGGGACGGCAAGATCGCCAACTACCACCCGTACCCTCCGACCCCCTGGAACGCGAGCCCCCGCGACAACTTCGGCACACCGGGCCCCTACGAGGACGCGGTGCAGGGCCAGCCGATCTTCGAGGAGAACGACCGGGAGCACTTCAAGGGCATCGACATCATGCGCACGGTGCGCAGCTTCGACCCCTGTCTGCCCTGCGGCGTGCACATGTACCTGGGCGAGGGCAAGAAGCTGGAACTGCTGCACTCCCCCACCCAGTCCGCGGGCAGCGAGTGATGGCGCAGGAGGCCGGATCCGGGCCCGCCGACTGGCGGGCGACCGGCGACCGTATCGACACACTGATCACCGCCAGCGCCGCAGGCGGAGCCGTCGCCCGCGAACGGAGCGAGGAGCTGGTCCGGCTCGTCACGGACTTCTACGGCGCCGGTCTCGAGCGGCTGCTCGGCCTGGTGCACGAACACGGCGGGCTGGACGACGAGGTGCTGGCGGCCCTCGCCGCCGACGATCTCGTGGCGAGTCTGCTGCTGGTGCACGGTCTTCATCCGTACGGCGTGGAGACCCGCGTCGAGGAGGCGCTGGAGAGCGTCCGGCCGTATCTCGGTTCGCACGGCGGCGATGTGGAGCTGCTGGGCGTCGCGGAGGACGGCGTCGTCTCCCTGCGGCTGCTGGGCAGCTGCGACGGATGCCCCTCCTCGTCCGCCACGCTCAAGCTGGCCGTGCAGAGCGCGGTCGAGGCGGCGGCCCCCGAGATCACCGGCATCGAGGTGGAGGCGCAGGGGGAGAGCGGTACCGGGGAGCCCGGACCGCTGGTCACGGTGGACTCGCTGTTCTCGCGGCTCCACGAGGCGGCGGCGGCGCCGGGCGACGGCGGCTCGTCCTGGGAGGCCGTGCCCGGCCTGGAGGCCCTGGAGCCCGGCGGCGTCCGGCACTTCACCGCGGGCTCGGTCCCGGTCCTGGCCTGCCGGATCGGTGCCGACCTCTACGCCTTCCGCGACTGGTGTGCCCGGTGCGAGCGGTCCCTGGAGGGCGCCGCACTGGCCCGCCGGCTGGGCGGCGCGTCGGACGACGGGGTGCTGCGGTGCCCCGGCTGCCGTGCGCACTACGACGTACGCCGGGCCGGCGCCTGTCTCGACGAGGACGGCCTGCACCTCGACCCGCTGCCTCTCCTCGCGGACGGTCCGACGGTCTCCGTCGCGGTGCCCGCCCCGGTCTCCGCGTGAGCGCCCCGGGCCGTACGGCGACCCCGGTGGCCGCACTGCGGCGGATCAGCCGCAACCGCCCCCAGCAGGCCGCCGGGGAGCGCTGCGAGATGTGCGCCGAGCCGGTCGGCCCCGAACACTCGCACGTGGTGAACCTGGAGAGCCGCGGCCTGATGTGCAGTTGCCGCGCCTGCTACCTCCTCTTCACCGAGGAGGACGCACGGCTGCGCTACCGCGCCGTTCCGGAACGCTACCTCCGTTTCGAGGGTGTCCCGCTGGACGCACGGGCCTGGGACGAACTGCAGATCCCGGTGGGGCTGGCGTTCCTGTTCCGCAACTCGGTGCAGGACCGCACCGTCGCGTTCTACCCCGGTCCCGCGGGCGCCACCGAGTCCGAACTGCCGCTGGACGCCTGGGACACCATCGTCGAGTCCGCCCCGGCGCTGGCCGTGCTGCGCGCCGACGTCGAGGCGCTGCTGATCCGCCGCCCCGGTACCGGGGACGGCTCGTGCCATCTGGTACCCGTCGACGCCTGCTACGAGCTGGTCGGCCGGCTGCGGACGCTGTGGCGGGGTTTCGACGGCGGCCGTGAGGCGCACGAGGCGATGGACACCTTCTTCGAGCAGGTGCGGGACCGGAGCAGGGCCGTACCGGCCGAGGGGGTCTCGTGAGCGGCACGGACTTCTCCGTACTGGACTTCTCGGTACTCGACGTGGTGGCCGAACCGTACTCGGCGGCCCCCCGGTTGACCGCGCGGCTGCGCATCGAGGAGAGCAGCGGCGAGCGGATCCACGCGATCGTCCTGCAGTGCCAGGTCCGCATCGAACCGCAGCGCCGCTCCTACGACGCGGCCGAGGAGGAGGAACTGCGCGGGCTGTTCGGGGAGCGCGCCCGGTGGTCGGACACGCTGCGCCCGTTCCTCTGGATGCAGTGCAACACCACGGTCCAGGGGTTCACCGGAGCAACCGAGATCGACCTCGCGCTGCCCTGCACGTACGACTTCGACGTGACCGGCTCGCGGTATCTGCACGCTCTCGGTGACGGCGCGGTCCCGCTCACGCTGCTCTTCTCGGGCACGGTCTTCACCAAGGGCACCGCGGGGTTCGGCGTGCGGCAGGTGCCCTGGGACTGCGAGGCCCGTCATCCGATGCCCGTGGCGGTGTGGCGCGAGATGATCGGCGCCCACTTCCCGAACGCCGGGTGGATCAGGCTCGACCACGACGTCATCAAGGAGTTCGCCGGCTTCCGTGCGCGGCGCGGGCTGATCAGCTGGGAAGAGACGGTCCACACCCTGCTGGCCGGGACCGGAGAGGTGGTCCAGTGACCCCCGTGAATGCCATGACCCTCGACCACGTCCGTACGGTCGCCGACGCCGTGCTCTACGAGGGGTATCTCCTGTACCCCTACCGGGCCAGCTCCCACAAGAACCAGTCCCGCTGGCAGTTCGGGGTTCTGGGTCCGCCGTCCGCCGCACCCGCCTCTTTCGGCGAGCAGCCGGACATGGCGATGGAGTGCCTGCTGGCGCCGGACGGATCACCCGCCGCAGTCACCGTTCATCTGCGTTTCCTCCAGGTGCAGGTACGTGAGGTGCAGCGGCGCGAGGCGGACGGCGGGCACACCCCGGTCGCGGAACTCACCGTGGCCGGCGGGCAGGTCCTGAGCTGGGAGGAGGCGGTGGAGCAGGAGATCGTGCTGCCCGTACTCCCCCTGGCGGAGCCGGCCGACGTACGGCGCACGGTGCCCGGTGGTGAGGACGTCGAGCAGCTGACGGACCCGGACGGCACACCGGCCGGCCGCATCGTGCGGCGCCGGCTGCCACTGGACGTCCGGATCCGGGTGAGCGCCACCGCCGACGACGGCCTCCTGCGGCTGTCGCTCACCGTGGCCAACGAGCACCCGGAGACGGCCGGTTCCAAGGACGCCGCGATCCGCAGCTCGCTGATCGGGGCCCATCTGATCCTGCGGGCGCACGGCGGCGGGTTCGTCTCGCTGCTGGAGCCGCCGGAGCACGCGGTGGCTGCCGCCGCCCGCTGCCGGCAGCGCAGATGCTGGCCGGTGCTGGCCGGTGCCAGGGGATCGGCCGACACGGTCCTGGGCGCACCGATCATCCTCTACGACTACCCCGAGGTCGCCGAGCAGAGTCCGGGCGCCCTCTTCGACTCGACGGAGATCGACGAGATCCTGACCCTCCGCGTCATGACCATGACCGAGCAGGAGAAGGCCGAGGCACGGGCCACCGACCCGCGGGCGAGGGAGATCATCGAACGCTGCGACTCCATGTCCGCTGCGGATCTCCAGCAGCTGCACGGGCTGCTGCGCGACCCGCACGCGGCCGCGCGGCCCGGCCCCACGCCCCCGCCCGACGCCGCTCTGCGGGACGGTGGGCCGGCGGAGTTCGACACCGGCGGTGCGCCCTGGTGGGACCCGGCCTCGGACGCGAGCGTGTGCCCGGCGTCCGACTCGGTGCTCATCGACGGCGTCAGCGTCGCCAAGGGGAGCCTGGTGCGGGTCCACCCCTCGCGCCGCGCGGACGCCCAGGACCTCTTCTTCGACGGTCAGGTGGCGCGGGTGACCGCGGTGCTCTCGGACGTCGACGGCGGGACGCACGTCGCCCTGGTGCTCGTCGACGACCCGGCGGCGGACATGCACGACTGGTACGGCCGCTACTTCTATTTCGCCCCCGACGAGCTGGAGCCCCTGCCCGCCGGGACCACCCTCGAAAACCGAGAGGAGAGCCCCTCGTGAAGACCCTTGGCGTGATCACCGCAGTGGCGGGCGCCGTTCTGATGGCGGCCGCCGTGGCTGTCGGAGTGCAGTCGATCCCGGACATCCGCCGGTATCTGCGAATGCGCTCGATGTGAGCGCGGCGCCGGCTCCGGGGTCCGGCCGCGCGGAAGCCCGGACGTGGTACCGGTGACGGAGCGGGTACTGGTCGCCGGGGTCGGCAACCTCTTCCTGGGTGACGACGGTTTCGGTCCTGAGGTGGTCCGCGCGCTGGCCGGTGCGGACCCGCTTCCCGCCGGGGTCCGGGTCGTCGACTACGGCATCCGGGGCATGCACCTGGCCTACGACCTGCTGGACGGGTACGACGCGCTGGTCCTGGTCGACGCCTGCCCCGGTGACGGGCCGCCGGGCGATGTGACCGTCCTCGAAGTGGGGCCGGACGACCTCGGTTCGGGTGAATTCGACGCACACGGCATGAATCCGGTATCAGTACTGGCGAATCTGGAGCAACTGGGCGGTACCCTTCCGTCCACCTACGTCGTGGGCTGCACACCCGCCGACGTGGGTGAGGGCATCGGGCTCAGCCGCGCCGTCCTCGCGGCCGTGCCGGCGGCGATGGACGCCGTACGGATCCTGGTGGGACGGCTGCTGCCGTCCGAACCCGCCCCGACCAGGAGGTCCTGATCATGTGCCTTGGCATTCCCGGCCGGGTCGTGGAGCTCGTCGACGGGTATGCCGGCCAGCTCGCGCTCGTCGATGTCGAGGGCGCGCAGCGGCGCATCAACGTCGGGATGCTCGACGCCCCTCCGGTCAGCGGTGACTGGGTGCTGCTCCACATGGGCTTCGCCATGGAGATCATCGACGAGACGAAGGCCGGCGAGGCCATCTCGGGCCTCGAGATGATGGGCCGGGCCCGTACGGCGGAACCCGATCACACCTCGGCCCCCTCCCCCGCCGGCCGGCCGGCCCCGGTGGCGCGGTTGCGGCGGAGGTTCGAGGTGCACGGCGTGGTCCAGGGTGTCGGCTTCCGGCCGTTCGTCTACGTCAGCGCCCGCGAACTCGCCCTCAGCGGTTCGGTGGTGAACACCGGGGCCGGGGTCGTGGCCGAAGTCGAGGGCGACGCGGGGGCGGTGGCGGAATTCGGCCGGAGGCTGCGCACGGGCCCCCCGGTGCTCGCCGTGGTCGAGGCCGTCCACGAGTCGGACCTGGCGCCGTTGGGCGGTACGCAGTTCACCATCGGGGAGTCCAGCGGTGGCGGCCGGGCCCGCACGCTGGTGTCACCCGATGTCGCGACGTGCCGGGAGTGTCTCGACGAGATGGGCGATCCGGCGAACCGCCGCTACCGCCACCCGTTCATCACCTGCACCCACTGCGGTCCGCGGTTCACGATCGTCACCGGTATGCCGTACGACCGGGCGGCCACCACGATGGCCGCCTTCGCCATGTGCGGCGCCTGCCGGGCGGAGTACGGCGATCCGGGCGACCGCCGCTTCCACGCCCAGCCGATCGCCTGTCACGACTGCGGTCCGGCACTCGAACTGGTCCGTAAGGACGGGGCGCCCCCGCTGGGCGGCGAGGACGCGCTGCGGGCCGCACGGGAGTTGCTGGCCGACGGCCGGATCCTCGCGGTGAAAGGACTCGGCGGCTATCACCTGGCGTGCGACGCCCGCAACGAAACCGCGGTGGCCGAGCTGCGGCGGCGCAAGCGGCGCGGCGGCAAACCGTTCGCCGTGATGGTCGCGGACGCGGGCGTGGCGGCGGGGCTGGTGACGGTGACCGGGGACGAGGAACGGCTGCTCAGCGGTGTCCGCAGGCCCATCGTGCTGCTGCCGCGCCGCGGGGAGCCGGAGGGCACCGGGGTCTGCGCGTCGGTGGCGCCCGGCAGCCCGGACCTCGGGGTGATGCTCCCCTACACACCGCTGCACGTCCTGCTGTTCGGCATCGGTGACGACCGGCCGGGCCCCGATGTGCTGGTGATGACCTCCGCCAACCTGGCCGGTGAGCCGATCGTCACCGACGACGCGGCGGCACTCTCGGGGCTGGCGCCGCTGGCCGATGCCTGGCTGCGGCACGACCGGCGGATCGAGGTGCCCTGCGACGACTCGGTGAGCCGCTTCGTGGCGGGCGCGGAGCTCCCGCTGCGCAGATCCCGCGGTTACGCCCCGCTGCCGCTCGCGCTGCCCTTCGACGTACCGCCGACTCTCGCGGTCGGCGCCGACCTCAAGAACACCTGTGCACTGGGCGACGGCCGGTACGCCTGGGTGAGTCAGCACATCGGCGACATGGACGATCTCGCCACGGTCGACGCGCTGACCCGGACCGAGCGGCAGCTGGAGCGGCTCACCGGGGTCCGCCCGGGGATGCTGGCCGCCGATCTGCACCCCGGATACCGGTCGGGGGCCTGGGCCGTGGCGCACGCGGGCTCCCGGACGGTGCACCGGGTGCAGCACCACCACGCCCACATCGCGTCCGTCATGGGCGAACACGGCATCGGCGCGGGCGAGAGCGTGATCGGTGTCGCTTTCGACGGTACGGGCGCCGGTACGGACGGGGCGGCGTGGGGCGGCGAGGTGCTGATCGCCGGTTACAAGTCGTTCGAGCGGGCGGCACACCTGGCGTACGTGCCACTGGCGGGCGGCGACGCGAGCGTGCTGCGGCCGTACCGGATGGCACTGGCCCACCTCCGGGCCGCAGGGATCCCCTGGGACGACGGGCTGCCGTCCGTCCGCGCCTGTCCGCCGAGGGAACGGGACGTGCTGGAGCATCAGTTGGGCACCGGGTTCGGATGTGTGCCGACGTCGAGCATGGGCCGGCTCTTCGACGCGGTGGCATCGCTGGCCGGGGTGCGGCACGAGGCCGGCTACGAGGCCGAGGCCGCGATGGCCCTTGAGGGGCTGGCCAGGGCCGCCGGGCCCGATACCGCCGGTGCGGACGGGCGCTACACGTTCAAGATCACGCCCGCCGGGGACGGGGGGACCGCCGTCGCGGACCCGGCACCGGTCGTCCGCGCGGTGGTGTCGGACGTACGGGCGGGGGTCCCCGCGGAACTCGTCGCCGCCCGGTTCCACGGAGCGGTAGCCGCCCTGACCGTCGCCCTCGCGGACCTCGTACGCGTCCGGACGGGTCTGGGGGTCGTGGCTCTGGGCGGGGGCGTATTCCAGAACGCCGTACTGCTGGAGTCGGTCCAACGAAGCCTGGAGGCAAGTGACTTCACCGTATTGCGGCCGAGGCTGCTACCTCCCAACGACGGCGGCATCGCCTTGGGGCAGCTCCTGATCGCGGCGTCGGGCTGACCCGTACGCCGGTACACCGGGACATCCACAGAGATCCACGGATCCACCGGGATCCACAGAGAAGAGGGACCATGTGTCTGGCAGTTCCGGGGCGCGTCCTCAGTACCGCCGAGGTCGACGGCACCCTGATGGCCGACGTCGATTTCGGGGGCGTACGCAAGGAGGTGTGCCTCCAGTACATCCCGGATGTGACGGCCGGTGAGTACGTGATCGTGCATGTCGGGTTCGCCATCCAGCGCCTCGACGAGGACTCGGCCCTGCGGACGCTGGCCGACTTCGACAAGCTCGGAATCCTCGAGGAGGAGTTCGGCGACGGATTCGAACTCGCCGCACGGGCCGGACAGCAGGAGTTCCCCGAAGGAGTCGGCCGGTGAAGTATCTCGACGAGTTCAGCAACCCCGAGCAGGCGAAGAAGCTGCTCGACCAGATCCACGCGGCGACCACCCGGCCGTGGGCCATGATGGAGGTCTGCGGCGGCCAGACCCACTCGATCATCCGGCACGGAATCGATCAACTGCTTCCGGATCAGGTCGAGTTGATCCATGGGCCGGGCTGCCCGGTCTGCGTCACACCCCTGGAGATCATCGACCGGGCGCTCGCCATCGCGGCGAGGCCCGGGGTCATCTTCTGTTCCTTCGGTGACATGCTCCGGGTCCCCGGCAGCAGCCAGGACCTGTTCTCCGTGAAGAGCGCGGGGGGTGACGTACGGGTGGTGTACTCACCGCTCGACGCACTGAAGCTGGCCCGCGAGAACCCGGACCGGGAGGTCGTCTTCTTCGGGATCGGCTTCGAGACCACGGCACCCGCCAACGCCATGACGGTGTATCAGGCGAAGCGCCTCGGGGTGCGGAACTTCTCGCTGCTCGTCTCCCATGTCCTGGTGCCCCCGGCGATCGCGGCGATCATGGAGTCCGCCACCTGCCGGGTGCAGGCCTTCCTCGCCGCCGGACATGTGTGCAGTGTGATGGGAACTGCCGAGTACCCGCCGCTGGCGGAGAAGTACCGGGTGCCCATCGTCGTCACCGGCTTCGAGCCGCTGGACCTGCTCGAAGGCATCCGCCGCACCGTCGTGCAGCTCGAGGAGGGCCGGCACGAAGTGGAGAACGCCTATCCCCGCGCCGTACGCGACGAGGGCAACCTTCCCGCCATGGAGATGCTGCGGGACGTCTTCGAGGTGACCGACCGGACGTGGCGCGGCATCGGGATGATCCCGCGCAGCGGCTGGCGCCTGGCTCCCCAGTACGCGGAGTTCGACGCGGAGCAGCGGTTCGACGTCACCGGGATCCATACGGCCGAGTCGGCCCTGTGCCGGTCGGGCGAGGTCCTCCAGGGGCTGATCAAACCGCACGAGTGCGCGGCGTTCGGCAAGGAGTGCACCCCGCGCAAGCCACTGGGCGCCACGATGGTCTCCTCCGAGGGCGCCTGCGCCGCGTATCACACCTACCGCCGACTCGAACTGGTCGAAGCCAAGTGACTGAAGCGATGCAGTACCCCGCCGGCCTCGACTTCGAGAGCTGGGTGTGTCCCGTACCGCTGCGTGAGACACCGTCCGTGGTCATGGGCCACGGGGGCGGCGGGGCGATGTCGGGCGAGCTGATCGAGCACCTGTTCCTCCCGGCGTACGGCGCCGCCGCCGCGGCCGAACTGGGGGACTCCGCCGTGCTGTCCGTCGGCGGCGGCACCCGTCTCGCCTTCTCCACCGACTCGTTCGTGGTGAAGCCGATGTTCTTCCCCGGCGGGTCCATCGGCGACCTGGCCGTGAACGGGACGGTGAACGATCTCGCGATGTCGGGCGCGACCCCGCTCTTCCTCTCGACGGCGTTCATCCTGCAGGAGGGCACAGGGCTCGGCGAACTCGGCCGCATCGCCGAGGCGTTGGGTGCGGCGGCGCGGGCGGCGGGGGTCCAGCTGGTCACCGGGGACACCAAGGTCGTCGACAGCGCCAGCGGTGACGGGGTTTTCATCAACACCTCGGGGATCGGCGTGGTCCCCGACGGAGTCGACATCGGCCCGCGCCGTGCGCGGCCGGGGGACGCCGTCCTCGTCAGCGGCGACATCGGGGTGCACGGCGTGGCGGTGATGAGCTGTCGCGAGGGCCTGGAGTTCGGCACCACGGTCGAGAGCGACACGGCGGCACTGCACGGCCTCGTCGCCGCCATGATCGCCACCGGTACGGATCTGCATGTGCTGCGGGATCCCACCCGCGGCGGTGTGGCTGCCTCGCTGAACGAGATCGCCCGCGCCGCGGACGTCGGCATCGAGCTGGTCGAGCGGGAACTGCCCGTACCGGATACCGTGCGCGACGCGTGCAGTCTGCTGGGACTCGATCCGCTGCAGGTGGCCAACGAGGGAAAGCTGCTCGCGGTGGTGCCCGCGGACGCGGCCGATCAGGTCCTCGCGGCGCTGCGGGCCCACCCCCTCGGCCGCTCGGCCCGCCGGATCGGTACCTGCGTACCGGACCACGCCGGGATGGTCGTGGCCAGGACCGGGCTGGGCGGCAGCCGGGTGGTCGGGCTCCCGATCGGCGAGCAGCTGCCGCGGATCTGCTGAATGAGCGCCGCCGGGGCGATGCTGTTCGCCCGATACGCCTATCCGCCCAACGAGCTCGGATACTGCGGGCCGCAGGACGCAGAGGCCCTGCTGCGCCCCGGCGCGGTGGCCGGCATGGAGGAACGGGCGCGGCAGTTCGAGGGGGCCTGGAGCTATCTCGAATTCCTCGCGGAGTCCGCCGGCGTCCCCGATCCGCTCGACGTCCGTGTCGTGGAGGCCTACTGGATCGGCAACGAACTGCTGGAATCGGCCGACCCCGGGGCGCTGGTGGAGCGCCTGCTGGACCGGTTCCGGGGGCAGACCGGCGGCACCTGGCGGGAGGCCGCGCACCGGGCCGTCGCCCACCACAGCTTCCAGGTGTTCGACGTGTATCCGTGGGCGGGTCTCCTGCGCACCACCGGCAACCCGACCGCGCTGTCCGTGCTCGACCAGTGCCGTATCCGTACGGGTGTTGTCATCGGTGTCGACGGCGAGTCGGCCACCGTGGAGTCCCGTCCGCTGAGCTGGACCGGGAAGGCGCTCGCACCGGGGCGGCCGCGGCGGGAGCCGGTCCGCTGGTCCACGGGCGGCAGATCACTGATCGCGGGGGTGTGTCCCGGGGACCTGGTCGCTCTGCACTGGGACTGGATCTGCGACGTGCTCACCGAGGAGCAGGCCACACGTATCGAGTCGCTGGAGGGCCACCGGCACAGCGAGGTCAACGCCCTCGTGGCGTGAGGCCAGGGGCCCTGCGGCGTACCGCCGGGCCCCTGGCCCCGCTTCAGCAGTCAAACATGGGATGTTAGGTTGATTGGAGGTATTGATCCTGGAGGTACACATGCCGCTGCGCGCGACGGAGCGCTCCAGCCTGGTCGGACGCGTGATCGACCAGCTGCAGACCCTCATCGAGTCCCGGGAGTGGCCGGTCGGTACGAAGATTCCGGCGGAGCCGGTCCTGGTGGAACTGCTCGGCGTGGGCCGCAACACGGTGCGTGAGGCGGTGCGTGCGCTGGTCCACAGCGGCATGCTGGAGCCACGGCAGGGAGACGGGACCTACGTACGCGCCGCCGACGACCTCGGCGCCGCCCTGCTGCGGCGGCTGCGCCGGGCCAGTCACCTCGAAGCGCTCGAAGTCCGGTCAGGGCTGGAGCGCGACGCGGCACGGCTGGCGGCAGAACGCCGGACCCCGCAGGACATGGCCGCGCTGCGGGCAGCCCTGCGACGCCGCGAAGAAACCAGGCGGGAGCCCGATCCCACGGCGTTCGTGGACGCGGACGTCTCCTTCCACCACACGGTGGTCGCCGCCGCGCACAACAGCATGCTGACCGATCTCTACAGCCATCTCACCGACGGACTGCGCGCCGCGGTCACCTCCGTGGCCCACGCCCCGCTGCCGGACGGACCGCGCTTCCAGCTGGATTCGCACGCCGCTCTGGTGGACGCGATCGAAGCGGCCGACGCCGACGGGGCGACCCGCTGTGTCGAGCACTACATCAACGAGACCATCGCCTCCGTACGGAGCCTGCAGGACGCGGATCCGCTGCCCGGCCGGCCCGACGGAGCGGGCCCGGGAGCGGGCCCCGACGGACATCCCGAACAGAACACAGGAGCCGGCTCATGAAGGCCACCCGCGCCGGACAGGACATGGCACACCGGCAGCACGAGCGCATACCGGACTCCCCGGCCTCCGGGGTACGGCCCGGCGGCCTGCTCGCCTTCGGTGTGATCGTCCTGGCGCTGAACCTGCGCCCCGCCGTGGTCGCGGCCTCGCCCCTGCTCGACACCATCCGCGACGGTACGGGGATGTCCGCCACCGCGGTCGGGCTGCTGACCACCCTGCCGCTCCTCTGCTTCGGCCTGCTGGCGCCGTTCGCGCCGCGTCTGGGCCGCAGATTCGGCATGGAACCCGCGCTGCTCGCCACCATGGTGGCGATCTGCGCCGGAACAGCACTGCGGCTGGTGCCGTCGATGGCCGCGCTGCTCGGCGGCACCGTCATCGTCGGCGCGGGCATCGCCGTCGCGAATGTCCTGCTGCCCGGAGTCATCAAGCGCGACTTCCCGCACCGGGTCGGCCTCATGACGGGCCTGTACTCGATGTCGCTGTTCGGCGGAGCCGCGCTGGCGGCGGGCATCACCGTCCCCGTGGAGCACGCCGCGCACCTGGACTGGCGCACCACGCTGGCGATGTGGGGGCTGCTCGGCGTGTTCGCGGTGGTCATCTGGGTTCCGCAGTTCCGGCGCCACACCAGGGCCACGGCCGCCGAGGCGCGCGGCGCGGCGCATCCGGTCCGGGGGCTCTGGCGGCACCCGGTCGCCTGGCTGGTCACCGGCTACATGGGTCTGCAGTCCCTCTCGTACTACGCCGCGGCCGCCTGGCTGCCGACCATTCTGGGCAACGCGGGCATGGCCGAGGGCACCGCGGGATGGATGCTGTCCTTCTCCAGCCTGCTGGGGATCGCGGGAGCCTTCCTCTCCCCGGTGCTCGCCTCGCGGGGGGTGCGGCCGGGGCTGCTGGCGACGCTCGGCGCCATGCTGACGGTGGCCGGTTTCGCGGGGCTGGTCGCCGCCCCCGTGAGTGGGGCCTACCTCTGGATGGCTCTGCTCGGGCTCGGCCAGGGCGCGGCGATCTCGCTGGCGATGCTCTTCATCGTGGAGCGGGCGCCGGACGGCCGGCACGCCGCTCAACTGTCCAGCATGGCCCAGTGTTTCGGCTATCTGCTGGCCTCGGTCGGGCCGCTGGCGCTGGGCGCCCTGCACCAGCTGACCGACAGCTGGACGGTGCCACTGGTGATGCTGATCGTGCTGCTGGTACCGCAGGCGTTCATCGGCCTCGGCGCCGCTCGCGAGCGTCACGCGGCCCCGGCCGGGGCCCAGGACCGGGAGACTCAGGGCTGACGGACCGGCGCCGGGAACGGCTGTGCGGGCCGGCCAGGGGTCAATGACCCGCAGCCGGCCCGCACAGCCGTTCTCTGCGCAGCGGTCGCGTTCCGGCTACCGCTGCGCCGGATGCAGCCGCATGTCGTGGTGCATCTCGCCCTCGGTGAGGGACACCGTCAGGAACTCCGCGCGCGGAGCGTGCGACGAACCGGCGGCGATCAGCGTGTACGTGCCGGGTTCCAGACCGCTGATCCGGTAGCGGCCGCCGACCGCGCGGCAACCGGCCTGGCGCTTGCCCCGCGCACTGACCACAGTGATCCACGCGTCGCAGCCGGCCGGATGGTCCGGACACTGCAGGGAACCACTGACCACGACCGACCCAGCGGTGTTCGCCGCCCGCCCCCGCGCGGTCTCGTCCGTGCGGGCGACGGGTACGGCGACGGGCGCGGGAGCCGCAGCCCCGGCGCCGGCCGCCTGTGAGGCGTGCGCCGGGACCGGTCCGCGCGGTGCGGGAAGCCCGCCCGGCTTCCGCTCGTCGGCCTGCCGGGTGTGTGCGGCCCAGGCCGCCAGGACCTCCTGGGTACGGCGTTCGCGCGGGGTGGCGGGCGCCGGCGCCGCACGGTCATGGCCGTGCGGTCCCGCGGGCTCGGGGCGCGGTTCCGTGGACGCGGCAACGGTCCGCAGGCCGCGGCCCTCGGCGTATCCGGCCAGCACCTCGTCCAGTGCGGCCAGCTCTCTGAGCGCGGTGTGCAGCCGGTCGGCCCGGGGGCCGGCCGGAGCCCGCAGCTGGGATTCCAGCTCACGGACGAGCGGACTCACCCGGACCCAGGTCCCGCCGGGCTCCCCGGTCGAGAAGTGCCGGTCGAGTGCGCGCAGCGACTCCAGGAAAGTCTGCGTGATCCGCTCGACGTGCCCGGTGAGCCGGGGCCCGAGATCGATGTCGACGTCGGCCGAAGCCGCCAGCGCCCGTGCGTGCGCCGTGGCCGTGGCAAGGAGCGCGAGCCGGTTCTCGGTGCCGCGCCCCCGTACGCCCAGCGGCATCCGGACGAGCGGCCGGGCCACACTGCGGATCTGGAACAGTGCGGCGTCGACCCCGCGGGCGGCGCCGCGCAGCCGGACGGGGGCCTCCGGGTCCTCCCACCGCTCGTGGACCTGGGTCACCAGGTGTTCGAGCGCGGCGACATAACCGCGGTCCGCCTCCTGGGCGACCTTCCGGGTGGAGAGCGGGAAGATCAGTGCGGCACAGGCGGTGGCGACGAGGATCCCGATCCCGTTGTCCAGCAGACGCTCGCCGAGGAGGTGGTCCATCCCGCTGTACGGCGTCGACATTCCGTAGAGCTGGACGAGGGCCATGACGAGTCCCACGACCCAGTAGGCGTACTGGCGTTGCATACCCCAGGCACCCAGGGTCAGTCCCGCCACGATGACCAGGAGCGTCGGATAGATGTGGCCGGGGCCGATCACATGCAGCAGCCAGATGCCGACCACCGCGCCGACGACCGTGCCGGCCATCCGGTGGGCGAGCTTGCGCAGCCGTTCGTGCGTGGTGTTGGTGCCGAAGAGAGTGATCATCACGCCGACCAGGCCCCAGTAGAAGCGCCGGGGGTCGATGGCGTCGGTGATGGGGCAGACGATGGCGCAGGCCACCGCCGCGTGCAGCGGTACGCGTACGTACGGGACGACTCGCCGCCAGCCCTTGAGCTCCTGGGCCGCCGCGATCCGCCGGGCGACCGCGCCGGTTCCGGCCGGGCGGTTCTGCTCCAGGGCAACCGTGGGCTGGAAGGGGACCTTCGCACGTGCCCGCGGCGCGTTCCAGCCGAGTTCGAGCCAGTGCGCGAGGGAGTCGGCGAGCGAGTCGAGCAGGTGGCCGACGCGACGGGCCAGCACCGCGGCCTCGGCCTCGTCCGGACTCGCGTTCCGGTCGCCGAGGACGTCGGTGGCCTGCTGCTGGATCAGCCGGGCCGCGGGGTGCAGGGCGTCGGCCCGGCCCAGCGGGGTGTCGCGGGCGACGACCAGCGCCACGACCATCGCCTCCCGCAGGTGCTGGGGCACGGGCAGCCGGGCGAGCCGCTGCACCGCCTGGCCGATGCCCTGCAGCGCGAGCTCGGCGTCGAAGAGGTACTGGTGGAGCAGTTCGGCGGTGTGCGGGTCGGCGGCGACCTCGGGCTGGGCGAGCCGGCCGTCGATGGTGACGGTGGTGATGTTGAGACGGCGCAGACTCCGCCGCATGCGCTTGATCGCCACGTCGTGGTCGGCGTCGGGGTCCAGCGCGGCCGTGGCGGCGTCGCCGACCCGGCGGGCCTCGACGACGAACGCGCGCTGGGTACGGAGCAGATCCTCACGGGGCATCGGGCAGCAGAGCAGCAGCCGTGCGGCGAGGATGGCGGCCGAGGACACCACGGCCACGACGAACAGCTTCCCGCACAGGTTCAGCGGGATGTTGGCCATCATGCCGACCATGAAGGAGTTGAAGAGCATCATGCCGGTGAGCAGTGCCAGTGACCCGAACCGCGCGAGGAAGAAGGTCACCGCGAGGGCCGTCACCATCAAGGTGAGTTCCAGCGCACGGTCCTGGTGCAGCCACGCGGCGAGCGGCAGGACGGCCGAGTAGGGGAACGGCATCCACAGAATGGAGCGGGTCAGCCGGAGCGGGGTGTTCTCGGCGATGGCGAACGCGCTCATCAGGCCCATCATGCCGCCGACCATCATGCCGAGCATGGCCGGCAGGGTCAGGGCCACGGACATCCCGTATCCGACCGCCAGCCCGGTGCTGACGGCGACCAGTGAGCGCCATCCGGACTGCAGCTGACCGAGTCCGGGGTCGGCGGCGAGCACCCAGTCCCACCAGCGTCTCGGCCCGCCGACCCGGCGGGGTGCGACAGCGCCTCCCGTACGCGGTGGCCGGCCCTCGTCCCGGTCGGGGGCGGGGGCCGTGTTTTCGGTGGCTTCGGTGGCTGAGGTGGTCAACTGACCTCCGGTTCGACGGCGTGCAGAAGGGTGGATACCGCATCTCGGGCGAGGCCCACGGCGCGCTCCGGGTCGTCGACGTTCGTCCGCAGCCCTTCGAGGAGAGCCGAGGCCATTCGCTGCCGGGCGTGCTCCAGGAGCTCAGCGCCCGCGGGGGTGAGCGACGCCTCCACGACGCGCCGGTCCCGTGAGCAGCGTTCCCGCTCGATGAGGCCGCGTTCCTCCAGCTCCTGGAGCACGACGGTCACCCGGGGCTGGGCGAGGCCGGTGTACGCGGCTATCTCGGTGACCCGGCGCGGCCTGGGTTCCAGTGCGTCGAGTACCGCGGTGTGACTGCGCGGCAGCCCGAATTCACCGGCCCTGAAGAGCGCCTGGGAGAGCCGTCCGATGCCTCGCAGAAGCCCTCGGGCGGCGTCCTCGATCCGCTGCTCGTCGCGGGCCGGAGGTAGATGCATATGGCAATTATATATTACCGATATGGGTACAGGCGCACCGTCTTCCGGGTGCGGCACGTGCCACTGCTCACACGGCGCCGCGGGACTCCGCGACACCGTGTGTCCCACCTCTCCTGCGCGTCGTACCTCAGTCCTTCTTGTCGTTGTGCGCGTCATGCGCGCCGTGCCGGGCCCACGGGTGACGGAGATGGATCCAGACGTCCCGCGCCCGTCGCCCGGCCTCGGTGCGACTCTCGGCGACGAGCGAGCGCGCCTGGTCGGGGGTCTCCACCATGGGACCCGAACCGCGCAGGGGGCGGCCCGCCGTCTCGTGCAGGAAGTAGGTCGCGACGAGTCCGACGACCCCGGCGACCATCAGGTAGTACGCGGGAACCATGTCGTTCCCGGTCGCCTCCACCAGACCGGATGCGATCAGGGGCGTCGTACCGCCGAAGAGCGAGACCGAGACGTTGAACGAGATCGACAGGGCCCCGTACCGCAGCCGCGTCGGGAAGAGCGCGGGCAGCGTGGAGGCCGATGTTCCGGCGAAGCAGACCAGCAGCAGCCCCAGGATCAGACAGCCGAAGGCGGGCAGCAGGATGCCGCCCTCCCGGATCAGCAGGAACGCCGGAATCGCGAGGACGATGAGGGCGATACTGCCCGCCATGAAGACGGGCCTGCGGCCCCAGCGGTCGGACGAGCGGCCCACCGTGGTGATGGTGAGCACCACCACGATCATGGTGCCGAGTACCAGCAGCTGGGCGGTGAGCGCGTCCTGGCCGAGGGTCTCGGTCATGAAGGTCGGCAGGTACGAGGTCACCATGTAGTTGGTGACGTTGTAGAGCAGGACAAGGCCCATGCAGATGAGCACCGCCTGCCAGTGCTCGGTGAAGATCTCCTTCAGCCGTCCGTGACCGGACTGCCTGGCCACTTCCACCGGGTCCTCGTCGCCTTCGGCGTGACCCTCAGCCGCGTACTGGGCCGCGTTCTCCTCCGCCTGCCGCTTGAAGGCAGGGGTCTCCTCCAGCCGCAGCCGCATGTACAGACCGATCAGGCCGAGGGGCCCTGCCACCAGGAACGGGATCCTCCAGCCCCAGTTCACCATCCCGTCGTCCCCGACGACGGCGGTCAGGACGGTGACGATGCCGGAACCGAGCGAATAGCCGACGAACGTACCGAAATCCAGCCAACTACCCAGGAATCCGCGCCTCTTGTCGGGCGAGTACTCGGCAATATAGGTGGTCGCCCCCGCATATTCGCCGCCGGTTGAGAAACCCTGCACGAGACGGCAGATCAGCAGCAGGATCGGCGCGGCGAATCCGATCGACTTGTAACTCGGCAGGAAGGCGACGGCGAATGTACTGATCGCCATCATGATCATGGTCGCGGCGAGTACGCGTTTACGGCCGATACGGTCGCCGAGCGGACCGAACACCAGTCCACCGAGGGGCCGCACCAGGAATGCCGCGGCGAAGGTGGCAAAGGTGGAAACCACCTGCGCCCCGGGCGAACTCGACGGGAAGAAGACCTTGCCCAAGGTGCCCGCCAAATAGGCGTACACCCCGAAATCGAACCACTCCATCATGTTGCCGAGCGCGGATGCGGACACCGCCCGGCGCACCTCGGGTTTGTCGGTGACCGTCACGTCATCCTCGCTCAGCGCCTTCTTGCGGCGCCGTAGCAGGATGCGGAGGAGCCGGTCATTGGCGGAGTTGGCTCCGCCGGACGGCCGTGTTTCCCTTCGGGGGCGTCCCTTGCTCATGTCATCCCGTCTGCAGAGCGGCATTACCGCGTTCATCATTGCTTCGGTTTCCCCTGTCCAGTTTCGTCGGAGAAACACGGGAGACCGCGTGTCGGCGCGCCTTCGCGGAGAACCGTCCGTAATACGGAGTGCCGGACCGCTCCGATCCGTGCATTGCCGGGACAATGCACCGCACAGCACACGGACGGTCACACCGAAGCCACAGCCACCGCGAACCCGCACACCGCGAAACACGAACAGATCCGGAGAAAGGCATGATCCCCCAGGAGACAGGCGATTTCGGTACGGCAGCTGGGGAGCCTGCCGAGGGGGACGACGGGAAAGTCACGCCCGAGCAGTGGAAATGGTCGGTGCTGGCCGGCATGGCCTCCTACATGGACGCCGGATCCATCGTCGCGCTGGGCGCCGGCCTGGTGATGTTCCAGTCCTATCTGCACCTGAGTTCGAATGCCGTGGGACTTCTCGCGGCGCTGGGCCCCAACGCGGTCGGCTGCGCGATCGGCGCGTTCATCGGCGGGCGGCTCGGCGACACCCTGGGCCGCAAGCGGATCTACAAGTACGACCTGCTGGTGTATGCGGCGGGCATCCTGTGCATCGCCCTCGCGGTCAACCCCCTGATGCTCTTCCTCGGCACCTTCGTCGTCGGACTCGCCGTGGGCGCCGACGTCCCCACCTCGCTCGCCCTGGTGGGTGAATTCGCACCTGCGGCAGCGCGCGGAAAGCTTCTCGGGTTCACCCAGATCGCCTGGAGCCTGGGGCCGGTCATTGTGCTGCTGCTCGCTCTCTTCCTCGCCCCGTTCGGCCTGTTCGGCATCCGGCTCGTGTTCCTTCAGCTGTTCGTCGTGGCTCTGGTCACCTGGGCACTGCGCCGCGGTCTGGCGGAGTCGGCACGCTGGAAGACGGCCTTCGCTTCAGCCGTGTCGGCCAGGCCCACCGCGAGCGACCTCTTCCGGGGGCCCAACCGGAACGCGCTGATCTGGACCGGGACGATCTACCTCTTCTGGGGACTGGCCGCCGCGACCAACGGCATCTTCACGCCGTACATGATCAGGACCCTGCACGCCGGAAGCCAGTCGGCCGGGGTGGGGCTCGCCTGTGCGGGCTTCGTGGTGAGCATCGGCGCGGCGCTGCTGTTCATGAAACACGTCGACCGGAGTCACCGGACACGCAAGTGGATGTGGGGTGCGGGCGGCGCCATGCAGGTCATCGCCTACGTCAGCTATCTGGTCCTGCCGTTCACCATCCCGGTGATCATCCTGAACATCGTGCTCTTCGCCGTGGGCGGGACCTTCGCCGGCGAACCGCTCTACAAGATCTTCAGCCAGGAGCTGTTCCCGACCATGCTCCGCGGTACGGCCCAGGGCTTCACCTTCGGCCTCTCGCGTACCTTCGTCGGGGTCTGGAGCCTCTTCGTACCGGCCCTCGCGAGCACCGGCATCCGGCCCGTGGCGGGAATGCTGGCCGTGTTCCTGATCATCAGCGGCTCTGTCGGCTTCTTCTTCATGCCCGACACGGCGGGAAAGTCGCTGGAGCAGATCGAAGCGGAGCGCGCCTTCGCCTGAACGGACGGAATCCGGAAAGCGGACGCCAACCCGCCATATCTCGCCCGATGTGCCATGAACTTTCTCGCGGTCGGCCGCATCTCACTGCGTGGAGAACGTGAACAGCACGCGAAACCGCACCATTGAGAGTGGAGATCGATCGACATGGCTGAGCAGCACCGGAACAGCACCGTCCCGCGCACTGGCGCCACCCGCACCCGCGTGGCCCGCCGTATAGGCGGCGCGGGGCTCGCCGTCGTCGCCGTCGCCGGACTCGGACTCGCCGGGGCCGGCGCCGCCCAGGCGGCAGGGGCCCGGACCACGCCCACCTGCGCCACCTCGGGGCTCACACCCTCCTTCGGGCAGGATCTGGCCGGCGGGATGAACCACCAGGGCGTCGTCCTCAAGCTCAAGAACACCAGTGGCCACACCTGCGACCTGCGCGGATACCCGGGTCTCGGGCTCCAGGACTCGGGCCACCACACCCTCGCATCCTCCGCGCACTGGGGCAGCACCTGGTACGCCAAGGGCCCGGCCAAGCAGACGCTGACCCTCAAGAACGGCCAGAGCGCCGAGTCGGTCATCGCCTGGACGCACGCCAACACCGGAACTTCCGGCGCCCGGCACGCCGCCTACCTGGTGGTCACCCCGCCTGCCGCCACCACCCACAAGACCTTGAAGTTCCCCCAGTGGGTCGACAACGGTGACCTCGACGTCACCGCACTCGCCTCGCACATCAGCGTCACCGGCTGAAACCGAACAAGGATGAACGAGAGGGGCGGGCCGTGAGGCCCGCCCCTCTCCCACGTCCGGCCGCGGGTTTCCCGCAGCCTGCTCACGCCCCGCGGCTCAGTCGCCCGATCCGGCAGAGAACGACCCGACGCGCGGCCCCGAAGTCTTCGCGTCCGCCGGAACCGGGCCACCGTCCCACGGCACGATCAGCGCGACCTTCTCGTCCGGCGGAGTGACCCGTACGGTCGGCGGAGTCACCTTGCCCGCCCCGGACACCTCCGGGTTGGTGAACGACAGCGGCGCCCATGCGGTCGCCCCGGGTGCCACCTTCACCTGGCCGCCGGACGAGCCGGTGCGCTCGGGGTTCACCGAGACCTGGCTCCCCCTGTTGTCGACGAAGGCGAGGCCCGGGAAACCACTGACGGTGCAGGTGTGGCCGGACTTGTTGGTGAGGACCAGCGCGAAGTTCTCCTGGCCCGCACCGGGGTGGTTCTCACCGACCGACAGGCTGAGCTCGGAGGTGTGGCAGCGGGTCACGGCCGCCGGTGCGGGCGTGTTCCCGCCTCCGCCGCCTCCGCCCCCACCACTGGTGCTACTGCTGCTGCTCGGTGCTCCGCCGCTCGGGGAACTCTTCGCGCCGCCCGACGGGGCAGCAGTGCCCGTCCCGTTTCCCGGCTTCGACGGGGCCGGGCTCGCGCCCTCGCTGCTGCCGGGCTTGGCGGCCGACGCTCCGCTGGTCACCGGTCCCCCGGCGCTGACCACCTTCTGCGGGCCCGAGTCGCTGTTGCCGCAGCCTGTGAGCAGCAGCGCACCTGCGACGGCCGCCGTGGCGGTGACGGCGACCAGACCCCGGCGGGCGGTGGGGCCTGTCCCGGCCACGCGGTCCGCCCTGCCCCGTTGTGCTGGATTCGGCATTGTCCCGACCGTCCCTTCCTCGACGTCCCTATGACTACCTGAGATGCCCGGAAGGGCCGAAAAGTTCACGCGGCCGTCCGTACGCTCCGCAGAATGCGGTCCGTGTCATCGGTGCCGAAACTCTCCGGGCATCTGATCTGCACGTACACCGGCGGGCCGCCCTTGGCGGCGGGGATCAGCGCGATCTCCTTGAGGCTCCGGCCGCCGGTCCCGCAGGAGTCCCAGGTGCGGACGGTGCCGTGCCACCGGCTGTCCGTGTAGTTCCTCGTGCCGGCGTCCTCGCAGCCGGGGTGCGTGCTCCGCTTGACCGTGCCGGCCAGCGCCGCCGGAATGCCGCTGCCGGAGCCGGCCGTACCGACGAACACACCGTCGTCCCCGGTCGACAGGTCGGACCAGCCGTCCACGGAGTGCGCCACCGTCAGTCCGGGCTGGTGTGCTGAGTCGATGCCGAGGGCACGGGGCGACCAGCCGGAGTCGGCGAGCTGTACGGCCCACGCGTGCGGGACTTCCAGAGTGAGCTTCCCGGACGCGTCACTGACCCGTTCCGTGCTCGGCGGCTTGCGCTCCCACAGAGTCAGCGCTGTCCCCGCGCCGGCGGCGACCGCTACGGCCGTCAGCACGGTCAGCACGGTCCGCAGGGTCCTCCTGCCCCGCACACGAGGACGCGGCGCACCGTCCAGGACGTCCTCGGGCGATGCGGGCACCGGCGGGACGGCGGACGCCGAAAGCGTGTGCGGCGCAGGAGACGCGCCGGGTCCCGAAGAGATCAACGACGGTTCGGAGATGAACGGGGCGGCAGGCACCGGAGAGGCAGCGGGTGCGGTGGGTACGGGCGAGATCCCCGGTACCGGAAAGGCAGCTGAGGCGGGAGGTACGGGCGAGACATCCGGTACCGCAAAGGCAGCCGGGGCGGGAGGTACGGGCGAGACATCCGGTACCGCAAAGGCAGCCGGGGCAGGAGGTACGGGCGAGGCATCCGGTACCGCAAAGGCAGCCGGGGCAGGAGGTATGGGCGAGGCGACGGGGGCGGACGGGGCAGCATGAACGGGCGGACCGGCCACAGCGGATGCCGCCGGTCCGGACGCCGGATTCTCCCGCAGCCGCTCCAGCTCCTCGGTGAACGCCCGCGCGCTCTCCCAGCGGTCCTCCCGGTCCGGCTCCATGGCCCGCCGGACCGCGGCCACGACCGGCGCCGGGAGACCGGGACGCAGCTCGTCGGCCGGGAGCACCTTGCCGGGAGGGCCGGGGACCGTGCCGGTGAGCAGGTGGTGGAGGACTGCGCCGAGGCTGTAGACGTCGGCGCGCGCGTCGATCCCGTCGTACGGCTGGGCCTGCTCGGGCGCCATATAGCCGCTGCTGCCCGCGATCACCGTGAGACCGGACGCCTGCGCCAGGTTCTTCGCCAGCCCCAGGTCGGCGATGAGGACGCGCTCCTGGCCGCCCGGCCGCCCCTTGAGCAGGATGTTCGACGGTTTGATGTCCCGGTGCACGATGTCCGCGTCGTGCAGCGCGGCAGCCCCGCGCGCCGCCTCAGCGGTCAGCTTCAGCGCCTCGTCCACCCCGAGCTCACCCGCGGTCAGCAGGTCGTCGAGGGTGCCGTGGTCCGCGTACTCCATGACGAAGTAGGGACGCCCGTCCGGGAGGTCACCGATGTCGAAGACCTGGACCACACCGCCCGAGTTGGCTCTGCGCAGCAGTCGCGCCTCCGCCACGAAGCGCTCGCGGATGTCCAGGCGGTACGACCAGTTGTCGGCCATCACCTTCACCGCGACATCGGCGTGCAGCCGTTCGTCGTGGGCCAGCCACACCACGGCGAACGCCCCCGTGCCCAGGCGCCGCTGCACGCGGTACCGGCCAATCTCTTCTGGTACGGACATGTGGCTATCATGCATGGGTGATCCCCCAGCGAGTCCAGCCGGCCCGACCGGCGGAAACCCTCCCGTGACCCGGCCCGGCGATGTGACAGAGGCCCTGGCCGTCCAGGCCTCGGGCGGTGACCAGGGGGCTCTGGACGCGCTCCTGCGGGACATCGGCCCCGATGTTCTGCGCCGCTGCGCCCGGTTCCTCCTGTACCGCGAGGACGCCGAGGAGGCCGCCCAGGACGTACTCGTCCAGGTCGCACGCAACATCCACCGTTTCGAGGGCCGCAGCAAGTTCAGCACCTGGCTCTACACCGTGGTCGCCAACTGCTCCAGGCAGAAGTACCGCGAGCTCAAGCGCCGCGCGGCCGAGACGCCCCTCACCACGGCGGAAGCGACCCACCCCGACCCGCGTACCACCAGCGTGATCGCAGGTTCGCGCGTCGATCTGCTCGAAGCTCTCGAAAGGCTGGAGCGCGAGGCTCCGCAGCTGGTGACACCTCTGGTCTACCGCGACATCTGCGGCCTCGACTACGCGGAGATCGCCGACCGGATGAACCTGCCCGTCGGCACGGTCAAATCCCGCCTGCACCGCGCCCGCCAACAGGTCAGGCCCTGGCTGGTGGACGGTCCTGGCACCCCCGCAGCACCTGACGGTCCCTGAGCCCGGCGCCGGGAGGGCGCGGGTTGGCGCCCCGCACACCGGACGGGCACGCCATGGCTGCATTTCCGGCATAAGAGGAAATACCCTCAGAAGTCCCGTCAGGAACCGGCCGATGTGTACCGATGCCTGGCCAGGGCCGCGATCAGGGTGACGCCCTGGGCTGACTCCGCCGCTGCCGGGGAGGCAGGCGCCCCGTCAGCCCAGCAGGAGGGGCAGCCGTCCGGCGCTCGCCGGGTCGGCCGGGAGCCGGGTGACCGGACGGATACGGGGCTCATCGGCGGTGATCAGTTTCGACTGGCGCAGTGACAGCGGGCCCGCCACCGGGTGTTGGAACTGCTTGAGGACGGGCCGGTACCCAGCTACCTCATGGCGCTCCCAGTGGCGGGCGAAATCCGGTGCGGCAGAACGCAGTTCACCAGTGATCTCACGGAATCCGGGGTCCGCCGGGTGCTCGTCGGCCGCCATGCGGAACTGAGCCAGTACGAGGGCAGCCTGTTGCTCCCAGTCCGTCAGCAGTTCCCGGGCAGGGCCCATCCGAACATCATCCACAGCATGTTCCGCCGGGTTCGCGGGAGTTCGGAGAAATCGGTGAGCAGACCGGCCTCCGCCCGGTTCCAGCCCAGGATGTCGCAGTGCTGGTAGAGCAGGAAGGCCCACCACGTGCCGTGCGCGCGTCTACCAGGGCGAGATCGGCTGCACGCCCGTACGGCGCCCCTCCTCGTCCAGCAGATGGCCCATGCGTTTGACCGTGTGCAGACCGACGATGCGGTCGGTCACCGTGAGGGTGGGCAGCCGCGCGCACAGTGCCGTCTCGCGCCGCTGGACATCACCGAGGTCGTGCACCCACAGCGTGGCGAAGATGTTCGCCGGACCGGTCACGGCCGCGACCAGCCGGCACTCGGGCAGGGCGGCGAGTGTGCGGTGGACGGTGCCGATGTCACGCGCCGGCGCGTGACCCAGCAGGGACACCGGGACCGGATGCCCGGCGAGCGCCGCTGCTATGTCGCAGCGGAAGGTGAGTACCGACGAGTCCGTGAGCCGGCGCAGCCTGCGGCGGACCGTGGCCGGGCTGGTGTCCGTGCGCTCGGCGAGTTCGGCGAGGCCGAGGCGGCCGTCACGGACCAGTTCGCCGAGCAGGGCCCGGTCGACCGCGTCGAGGGCGAGTGTGCCGACGGGTTCGCCGGCGGCCCGCGAACTCCCGAGTGCCGTCAGCTGGGCGGGCGCCAGGGAGCGCAGCCGCCACCGGCTCCCCTCGACGTACATCGAGGTCGTGAACAGACAGCTCACCGAGACGACACCCGGCACACGGTGCAGCTTCTCGGTGAGGAACCGGCTGAGCGAGCCCAGGTCCGGGGTGAGCACGTCGAGGAGCAGATCGGCGCTGCCGGGGCCGGTCAGCTCGATCGTCACAGCTTCCGTGAGCGCGCACAGTTGCCTCGCCAGCCGGGAGCGGTCCTCGGGGCGGCAGCGCAGCAGCACGAAAGCCGAGCACCGGTTGCGGGCGAACTCGCGCCCCGGCGACGCGTACACCCAGGCGAGCCCCGCCCCGGTCAGGCGTTCCCAGCGCCGCGCCAGGGTGCCCGCGGTCACGCCGAGCAGGGGTGCCAGTTGCGACCACGAGGCCCGGGGCCGCAACTGGAGGGCGTTCACCAGGGCGAGATCGAGCTCGCTGGCCGTGACCGTTTCTCGCATCGCAGGCCCTCCGTACGTACGAATCCATGAATATTCGAGGCCGCTCGCGCCGCCGCCCGCACAGTAGCCACCACATTCGGTTCCGGCCACCAATGATCCAGAGGTGAAGCTGTGCCCATACGCACATCGGGAACGGGACGCGGGGCCGGAACGCTGAGCTCCGGCCCCGGCATGGTCGCGACGATGGCGGTCGTCATCCTCTTCAGCGGCATCGTCCAGGGCTATCTGACGCCGCTTCTGCCCGAGGTCGGCCTGCGCCTGCATATCGGCACCGTGGGGCAGAACAACATCTACCTGCTGTCCCAGGTGGCCTTCGCGGTGATGACGCCGCTGCTCTCGCGGCTCGGCGACCTGTACGGGCACCGCAAGCTCCTGCGGGTGGCGCTCGCGATGGTGGCGAGCGGTTCGCTCCTGATCGCCGTGCACCCCTCCGCCGTAACGCTGGCCGTCGGTGTGGTGCTCCAGGGCGCGCTCGTCGGATTCTTCCCGCTCCTGGTGGGCATTCTCCGCTCCCGCGCACCCGAGCGGAACCGCAGCGGGATCTCCCTGCTCGTGGGTGTCCTGCTCATCGCGATCGGCGTGGGCGGCCTCGTGGCGGGCGCGCTCAGCGATCGGCACGCGGAGTCCGGGCTGTGGACAGCCGTCCCGGTCGCCGTCCTGGCGGTGGTCGCGGGAATGGCCCTGCCCGACAGCGACGCACCGCGCGGCGGCCGTTTCCACTACGGGGCGGCTGTGCTGCTCACGGCCGGCCTGGTGGCGCTCGTCCTGGTCCTCGCGCAGGGCAGCGCATGGGGCTGGGCGGCACCTCGCACGATCGCCCTCGCCATCACGGCGGTCGCCGTCCTCACGGTCTGGGTAACGGTCGAGCGGCGGTCCGCGCACCCGTTGGTCAGCGTGCGGATGCTGAGCAACCCGCGTCTCGCGGTGGTCAGCGCGTACACCTTCTGCGCCGCGTTCGGCACGATCGGCTTCCTCGGGGCCAACGCCCTCTTCCTCGGTGCCTCCCGGTCCGCGACCGGTTACGGCATGGATCTCGGTCCACAGGCCATCGCCACCATCTCGCTCGCCATGGTGACCGCCGGATTCGCCGGCTCGACATCGACCCCTCGCCTCACCCGGTGGCTCGGCGACCGCGCTGTGCTCGCGTCCGGCGGTGGCCTCGTCGCACTGGGTTTCCTGGGTATGGCGCTCTTTCACGACACCCTGCCCCAGTACGTGGCCTGCGCCCTCGTCGTGGGGCTCGCCACCGGACTCTTCGAATCGATCACCCGGACCCTGTCGGCCGAGGCGGTCGCGGAACAGGAGACCGCCATCGCCGTCGGCCTCAACGAACTGGCCCTGTCCCTGGGCGCTGCCATAGGCGCCGCAGTGATCGGCGCGTTCTTCGCGGCACACAGCGTTCCCGGCACGGCGCTCATCTCCGAGTCGGGTTACCTGTGGGGCTGGGGCGCGTGTGCCGTCACGGCCGTCACCGGAACTGCCCTGGCTCTGCGCTACCGCAGTCCCCGCGCGCCACGCCCGGCCTGTCGACTTCCCCTGGAACAGAGCGGAGAGCTCGCGTGACGGACATGGACACCTCGAAAGTACGCAAGGCGGTGACCGGTGCTGTCCGCTCCTGGAGCGGACAGCTCGTGGCCCTCAGCCACGGGCTGCACGAAGAGCCCGAGACCGCTCTGCACGAACACCGCTCGGCGGCCCGGGTCGCCGACCTGCTGGAGGCGGGGGGATTCACCGTCACCCGGGGTGTCGCGGATCTCCCCACGGCACTCGTGGCCACCAGCGGAACCGGCGGACTCGTCATCGGGTTCTGCGCCGAGTACGACGCCCTGCCTGACATCGGTCACGCCTGCGGGCACAACGTCAACGGGGCCTCTGCTGTCGGCGCCGCCCTCGGGCTCGCGGCCGTCGCGGACGAACTCGATCTGACGGTCAAGCTGATCGGCACACCGGCCGAGGAGGACATCGGGGGGAAGGTCCTCCTCCTCGATGCGGGAGCCTTCGACGACGTGGCCGCCGCGATGATGGTGCACGCCGCCCCGGACGACAGTGTCGGCGCCTCTTCGCTGGCCATCGGATCCTGGGACATCACGTACCGGGGCAGGCCGTCGCACGCCGCACTCGCACCCTGGGAAGGGGTCAACGCCCTCGACGCGTTGACCGTCGCACACACCGCCGTCGGGCTGCTCCGCCAGCAGCTGCGGCCCGGTGTGGCCGTCCACGGGATCGTCACCGAAGGCGGTCAGGCCGTGAACGTCATACCGGCCCGCAGCCGCGCCCGCTGCGAGGTCAGGGCCCGGACAGTGGAGCAGCTCGACGAGGCGTGGCAGCGGGTACGGGCCTGCTTCGAGGCCGGGGCCCTCGCCACCGGCGCCGAGCTCGAACTGAGCTCTCACGGAAGGGACTTCGCCGATCTTCGGCAGGACCCCGACATGACGCGGGCGTACGTCGAGGCACTCGGTGAACTGGGGCGCACGGCGACATCACGGCACGGCGAGTCGATGGCGTCGACCGACATGGGCAACGTCTCGCAGCACGTCCCCACGATCCACCCCACGATCGGCTACGAAACGGGGGGCGCCAAGCAGCACACCCCGGAGTTCACCACGTACGGCAAGAGCCCCGGCGCCGACCGGGCGGTGCTCGACGGGGCCGCCGCACTCGCCCTGACCGGTGCCGCTCTGGCGATGTCGCCGTCGCAGCGCAGCCGCCTGCTGGAGGGGGTGAGCCGGCGGCAGCGGAGCCACTCCTGAACCGCCGGTCACTCATGTGGACGGGGTGCGCCCGCCGCGGTGCCCCAGTCCGTGCCGACGCCGCCCTCCAGCGAGTCGAAGAGCCGTCCGGCCAGGAGGCGGAGGCCGGGGTGGATCGCCTCCACCGCTTCGCCCGCGGCCGTGCGCCGGGCCGCTTCACGGGTGAGGGTGTCGCGAATGGTCTGTACCGACGCTGCCGCGTAGCGCACCTCCGGGTCGTCCGGAGTGCGCCCCGCCGCCAGGGCAAGGACATCGGCCAGTGCCGCCGTCCCCTCCTCGGCCATCTCCCGCCACCGGGAGCTCAGCGCCGGGCTGTCCAGGACCACTTGCAGGAAGCGGCCCATGCCCTCGACAAGGCCGCTCAGCGGATGCCGCTCGTCGATGAGCCGCAGCACCATCCGGCGCAGGGCGGCCAGCGGCGGCTCCTGCGGGCCGCGGTCGCGGACCGTCGTGGTGAGCAGTTCGGTGATCTGCGGGCCGCGGTCCAGATACAGGTTCTCCTTGCGCGGGAAGTAGTTGAAGACCGTCATCGCGGACACGTCGGCCGCCTCGGCGATCTCGGCCACCGTGACGGCCTCGAAGCCCCGCTCCAGGAACATCAGCGTGGCGACGCCCGAGATGTGATTCCGCAGCTCCTGCTTCTTGCGCTCACGCCGCCCGAGCGGAGGCGCCCCGCCCTGTCTGTCTGTCATGCGCCCACCGTACGAGAAAGATGGATTCAACTCAAAAGTTGTAGTCGATAAAAGTTTTGCCGCATACTCGGTCCCATGACAACTCACCACACGCACAAGGAGTTCGACGCCGACGTACTGATCGCGGGAGCGGGGCCCACCGGCCTGATGCTCGCCCTTGAGCTGAGCATCGCCGGAGTGACCTGCGTCGTCGTCGAGCGCAACACCGAGATCGACCCGACGGTCAAGGCCGGGTCGATCGGCCCGCTGGCCGTGGAGGCGCTGCGCCGCAGGGCACTCGGCCCCGCCCTGGAGGCGGCCTCACTGCGGACGCTGTCCCAGATACTCGGCAACTTCCGCGCCAAGGACCCCGGCCTCGACAACAGGATGCGCGCCCTGGAGGAGTCCGGAGCCTCACCGGACGAGGTCACTGCGGCGGCGACCCGGAAGACCTTCGGGGGCAAGGGGCACTTCGCCGGCCTGTGGAACATCGACGCGGCCAAAAGAGGCGAGAGCGAGCGGATCACGGCGGTCGTCGGCCAACAGGCACTGGAGGCCATCCTCGGAGAAGCGGTGGGCGCGGCACCGGAGGTCCGGGTCGTCCGCGGACGCACCGTCACCGGGCTCGCCCAGGATGCCGGGGGCGTCGATGTGACGACCGGCGGAGACGGCGGGCCACGGACGCTGCGCTGCCGCTGGCTGGTGGGCTGCGACGGAGGCCGGAGCCTCGTACGCAAACTGAGCGGCTTCGCGTTCCCCGGCACGGGGCCGACGATGACGGGGCATCAGGTCGTTGCCGAGTACGCCGATCCAGATGTTCTGCTCCCGCACGGCTGGCGCCGGACCGAGACCGGCATGATGGCTTACGGGCCGACGCCCGGCCGGCTCTTCCTCGCGCGCTTCGACGGGCCGCCGGCCGACCGCGACGCGCCGGTCACCGCCGCCGAGGTGCAGGCGGCGGCGCGCCATGTCTCGGGTACGGACGTCGTCATCACCGCGGTGACGTCGGCCACGCGTTTCACCGACAACACCCGCCAGGCGAGCAGTTACCGCAGGGGCCGGGTCCTGCTGGCCGGCGACGCGGCGCATGTGCACTCGCCGTTCGGCGGACAGGGCCTCAACCTCGGACTGCTCGACGCGGTCAACCTCGGCTGGAAGCTGGCGGCCGTCGTCGGCGACCGGGCACCCACCGGCCTCCTCGACACGTACACGTCCGAACGCCACCCCGTCGGCGCGCGCGTTCTGGCCAACACCCGCGCCCAGGTGGCCCTGATGGCGCCGGGTCCGCATGTGGGCGCCCTGCGCGACCTCATGACCGAGCTGCTGGACGAGGTCGACGAGGCCAACGCGTTCTTCGGGCGCATGCTGGGCGGCCTCGACAGCCGGCACGAGATGCCGTACGCGGACGGTGTACCGGAGGAAGCGATGCCGCTGCTGGGGCGCCCGGTCCCCGGCCTCCGCCTCGCCGACGGCTCACTGATATCGGATCACACCGCCGCCGGCCGAGGGGTGCTCGTGGCGCCGGAGGCGGGACCGGCGGACGCCTGGAGGCACCGGGTCGACGTGGTGGCGGCAGGCCTGGCGCCGGAGGAGGCACACCGTGGGATCGCGGGCCTTCTGATCCGCCCCGACGGCATCGTCGCCTGGTCCGCGGGAACAGGCAACGACCCGGACCACGCACTCCTGGAGAAGGCGCTGACGACATGGTTCGGGGCGCACGTCTGACCCACTCGGCCCGGCGCCCCCGGCCCGCCCCGCGGGATCGGACGGACGCGGGCGTCAGGCCGCGCGCCGCTGCCGTACGGCGTTGAGCCGCCGGGCCCCCGCGAACAGGGGCAGGACAGCCGCCACCAGCACCTGCAGGGTGCAGCCGGTGACCATCAGCGTCTCGCCGCCCGCAACACCGGTGGCCCAGACCACCAGGCAGCCGATATTGGCCGTTCCCCACACGATGGTGGCCACCGCCAGCTTGCCGGTGGGCTTCGGGTACTCGACCCGGCTCACCATGAGCCAGGCGACGCCCAGGACGGCGAGCAGCGTTGCCACGAAGGGAAGTTGGAGCAGGACAACCGAGACGACGGTGAGAGCCGCGAAGGGAATCGGCATGCCCTGGAACATGCCGTCCTGCATCGTGGTGCAGGAGAACCGTGCCAGGCGCAGCAGACCGGCAAGGAGCACCGCGAGGCCGGCCAGGACGACCAGCCCCGGGTAGTCGGTACCGCTGACCAGCCCCCACACGACGACGAAGTAGGCCGGCGCGAGGCCGAAGCTGATCAGGTCGGAGAGGTTGTCGAGTTCGGCCCCCATGCCGGAGCTGCGGAACTTGCGTGCCACCAGCCCGTCGCACAGGTCGAACAGGGACGCCAGCAGCATGAGCATGACCGCGGTGGCACCCGCCTGGCGCACCTCTCCCGCACCCTGCCCCGGACCGTCACTGAGGTAGGGGACCAGAACTCTGGTCGTGATGAAGTACACCGAGGCGAAGCCACAGACCGCGTTGCCGAGGGTCAGTACATCGGCGACCGAAAGCCGCGAAGGGGACACCGCGCTCTCAGCGGATTCCTCTGCCGATGACACCGGAAGCTCGGAATCGGTAACGGTCAACAGTCTCTCTCCTTCTGGGTTCTCCGGCCACGGACGGCGTCGACCGCCGAATACTCACGGCCGGACGGCGGCCCCGGCGGCCAGTACGGTCGAAGTCCCGACCGTACCGCCGAGCACCGCCGTCGGCCCAATGCGCCGACCGGAACCGCTCCCGGTCAACCTGCCCGCGTACCGAGCCGGTTCGCTCGGGGCGGCCGAGCCGTGCGCCGCGTCGAGCGCGCGTGCCACCGCACCGGCCGCCCCCGATTCCGCCCGGAGCCCGTCCACTCGGGCCACCGACGGGAGCTCCCCGTCCGCACCGTGAAGGACCCCGCCGCCGGCCGGCAGGACGAGTCGCCGCCGTCGGCTGCGCCCCGCCCACGGACCCCGGGCCCGGCCCGGCCCGCCCCTTCGGCTTTCCCGCAGGTCCCACCCGGCCTCTCGCCGATATCCGTCACGGCAACACCGCGCGGCACCTCGCTCACGTACCTCCCTGGCCCACCATGCGAGTATCCGATACGCTGCTGCGTATGTCATACGCAGCAGCGTGCGCCATACACATCGAACGGGGAGAGCCATGAACACCCATGCCAAAGCAGGGACCAAGGAGTGGGTGGGCCTCGCCGTCCTCACGCTCGGGTCGCTGCTGATCATGCTGGACATCGGCGTGCTGAACTTCGCCACGCCCGCCATGAGCGCCGATCTCCGCCCCAGCGCCCCCCAACTGCTGTGGATCATGGATGTCTACCCGTTCACCCTTGCCGGGTTACTCATTCCCATGGGGTGGGTGGGCGACAGGATCGGCCGTCGCAAGCTCCTGATCACCGGTTCGCTGCTGTTCGGCGCCGCCTCGGCCTGCGCGGCCATGGCCACCACCCCCGGGGCTCTCATCGCCTCCCGGGCCCTGCTCGGTGTGGCGGCCGCACCGGTGACGCCCACTGTGCTCGCCATGATCCGCGTCATGTTCAACGACGCCGATCAGCGCAGGGCAGCCATCGCGGCCTGGACCGGCGTGCTCACCAGCAGCACCGCGTTCGGCCCCGTCATCGGCGGCCTGCTGCTCGACCACTTCTGGTGGGGCTCGGTCTTCCTCATCAATATCCCGATCATGATCCTGCTGGTGGTGCTCGCGCCGTTCCTGCTCCCCGAGCACCGCGACCCGTCACGCGGCAAGCTGGACGCGCCCGGTGCCGTGCTCTCCTTCGCGGCGATCCTCGCGGTGGTGTACGGCGTCAAGGAACTCGCCGTGAACGGCTACAGCCCCACCGCGCTGACCAGCATCGCCGCCGGCCTGTTTCTCGGCTTCAGCTTTGTGCGGCGTCAGCGCACGGCGGCCGCCCCGCTGCTGGATCTGGCGCTCTTCCGCTCTCGGGCGTTCAGCGGTTCCGTGACCATCACTCTGGTCGTCCACGGCACACTCATCGGCATCAACCTGCTGGTGAACCAGTACCTGATGTCCGTTCTGGGGATGCGCCCCTTCACGGCAGCACTCTGGTCGCTCGCCGCGTTCCCGGTGGTCGCCCTGGCGGCGCCGGTCACGGCCACGTACTCGCGCCGCGTTCGCCCCGGCAATTTCCTCGCTGCCGGCATGGTGGTCATGGCGGTGGGCTGCGGGCTGCTCTTCTTCGTCAGGACGAACTCGCACGTGCTGTTCGTGATGGCGGGTGTCGCGCTCATCGCAGCCGGCCTGCTGATGGTGAAGGCGCTGGTGGCGGACATCGTCCTGACTGCCGCTCCCCCGGAGCGGGCCGGCTCGGCCGCTGCCGTGTCGGAGACGGCCAACGAGCTGGGCAACGCGCTCGGTTTCGCCACCTTCGGCACCATCGGCCTGGCCGCGTTCCACCACAGGATGGCCGGCGTAGCCCCCCGTAGCGTGTCCGCCCCGGACCTCGAAGCGGCCCGGGGCAGCATCGGCGGCACCACAGCGGTGGCCGGCCGGCTGACGGGCGGAACAGCCGAACATCTGCTGCACGCCGGCCGTCAGGCCTTCACCCACGGGCTCGACCTGGCGGCGCTGACAGCTGTGGGCGTCCTCGGGGTGACCGCGGTCACCATGGCGTTCCTGCTGCGCGGAGAGCCGATCGCCACACCCGCACCGGCCGATCCGGCCAGGAGTCTGCCGCCCGTGGCGGCGGATCCAGCGCTGTGAGGATCAGCTCGGGACCGTGGGTGTCCCGCCCCTGACCGGGCGGGACACCCGCACGGCTACACCTCAGCCATGAACGAGGGAGAATGTGGACCGGCCAGGACCGGGGAAGGGCCGGCCGGCCACGTAGGCGGCTTCGCCGTAGTGCGGTCGGCCGCACCGCCCCCTTCCATTCCCTCCCTTGAAGGCGAGCACCAAGTGAGCACCGCAGACAAAGGGAGCGCCCTCCCCCCGAGCGTGGCACGTCTCTGGGAGTCCCGGCGCCGTCCGCCTCGGAGCTCGCAGCCCGAACTGAGCCAGGAGCGCATCGTGGCGGAAGCTGTCGGATTCGCCGACTCAGGTGGCCTGGCGAAGCTGTCCATGGCCCGCCTCGCCGAACGGCTGGGCTGCGCGACCATGTCGCTGTACCGCCACGTGGCGACCAAGGACGACCTGCTGGTCCTCATGCTCGACACCGCGTACGGGGAGCCGCCCTTCCCCGAAGCCCCGGTGGACAACTGGCGCGCGGGACTGGAGCTCTGGACGACCCAACTGCTCGCCGTGTACCAGCGCCACCCCTGGATGCTGCAGATCCCGACGGCCGGTCCGCCTCTGGAGCCCGGTCAGCTGTCCTGGATGGAGTGCGGTCTGCAGATGCTGCACGCGACGGGGCTCAGCGCCACCGAGAAGTTCTCCGTCGTACTCCTCATGAACGGCTATGTGCACGCCGGGACGAAGCTGTCGCCGAAAGCCCTGGAGATGCCGGACGACAACGGGGTCTCGATGCCGCAGTACGGTCGCATCCTGGCGGAGCTGGTGGACGCGGAACACTTCCCGGTGCTGAGCGAGCTCATCACGGCCGGCGTCATCGACGCCCCTACCGATGAGTTCGTCTTCGGACTCCAGCGGGTACTCGACGGTGTCGAGGTACTGGTGAACGCGCGCCAGGGCGGGCGGACCGCCTCCTGACGGGCCCGTCAGGCGCTGCTCACCGGCTGGGTCATCCGTTGCCGGGCACAACTGACGGGCCTTCAACAGTGCTTGCCGGGTGCCACGTTGCCGGCCGTGACGGGCACGACCGAGCCGAGCCCGCCCTCGGTCGCGACGGCGCAGGCGCCGGGCCAGTTCACCGACAACCGTATGCGGGCCGAACACCCGGGTGTACTTTCAGGAAATGGGGCTTTCGAAGTCGGCACACGGAAAACTCCTGGCCATCAGCGACCTCCATGTCCGTTACGAGGAGAACGAGGAGATCGTCCAAGGGATCAGGCCGGGCTCGGACGACGACTGGCTACTCGTCGCGGGGGACGTCGGAGAGACCAGTACCGACATCCTGCGCACTCTGGAACTGCTCGCCGACCGGTTCAGCAAGGTGATCTGGGTGCCGGGCAATCACGAACTGTGGACCACTCCGGGCGACCCCCTGCAGCTCAATGGAGTGCGGAGATACGAGTATCTGGTCGCGAAGTGCCGCGAGTTGGGGGTCGTGACGCCCGAAGACCCCTTCCCCATCCGGGAGGGGGCGGACGGGCCCACGGCGATCGTCCCGCTGTTCATCCTGTACGACTACTCGTTCCTCCCCGCAGGCGCCGTGGACAAGGAGTCCGGGCTCGCCATCGCGGAACGGGCGGGGATCGTCTGCAGCGACGAGTTCATGCTGCATCCGGACCCGTACCCCTCCCGGGACGCATGGTGCCGGGCGCGCCTGGAGAGCACTGAAGCGCGCCTGGCCGCACTGCCCGCCGACCTGCCCACCGTGCTCGTCAACCACTTTCCACTGGTCCGCGAACCGACGTTCATCCTGACCCATCCGGAGTTCGCCATGTGGTGCGGGACCACCGCGACCGCCGACTGGCCGACCCGCTTCCGCGCATCGGCAGTGGTGTACGGGCATCTGCACATCCCCCGGCTCATCCATCACGACGGGGTGCCGCACCATGAGGTGTCGCTCGGCTACCCACGGGAGTGGCGGCGGCACCGCACGGCGCCTGGCCGGCTCGTGGAAATCCTCCCGGCAGCCGGGGAGGGTGTCCGAGGAGCGGTGCGCCCATGACCGAGGAACCGCCACCACCACCGGCCGAGGCGGACGAGCCGTCCGGTGACGCTCATCCACCGCACGCGACGGCAGCCCACGCCGCCCGAAGCTCCCTGGATGATCGGTTCCCAACCGTTAGACGGCACCACCCGCCACCGCCGGCAGCCTGACCGGTTCCGCCTCGCTCAGCCGGGGAGCGAGGCCGGCCTCCGCCCGTAGAGACCGGATATGGCGATGTCGTTGGCCGTTCGTCCGTCTTCACGTGGATAGAGTGCCGTCCTGCCGAGTACCCCGGCAGCCGGACGTTCGCTCACGTGACCCGGCGGACAGCGCGACGGCGTCGAGGCACCGTGTTCGCTACCGAGGGGATCGCTCACGATGGCTGCGTATGTGTTGATTCCCGGTGCCGCGTCCGGCCCGTGGTACTGGCACCTGCTGGGCGCCGAGCTGCGCGGGCGGGGCCATGAGGTGGTGGCGGTGGACCTGCCGTGCGACGACGACTCGGCGGGGCTCGCCGAATACGCCGACGCCGTGGTCGACGCCATCGGTGATCGGACCGGCCTGATCCTGGTGGCCCACTCCTTCGGCGGCTTCACCGCCCCACTGGTGTGCGACCGCGTGCCGGTGGAACTGCTGGTAATGCTGCAGGCGCAGATCCCGGCACCGGGCGAGACTCCGGGACAGTGGTGGGCCAACACAGGCTACGAGCAGGCCAGGCGCGATCAGGACGAACGCGACGGCAGGGACTCCGACGACGACACCGCTCTGTTCCACCACGACACCCCGTCGGCACTGGCCGCCGAGGCCAAGAAGCACACACGCACCCAATCGGCCACCCCGTTCATGAAGCCATGGCCACTGGCCGCGTGGCCGGATGTGCCCACGAAGTTCCTCCTGTCCCGCGACGACCGCTTCTTCCCTGCCGAGTACATGCGCAGGGTCGTACGGGAGCGCCTGGGCATCGCGCCCGACGAACTGCCCGGTGACCACTGCCCCATGCTCGGCCACCCCACGGAACTGGCCGACCGGCTGGAGGCATACCGAACCGGGCCCTGAACAGCCGCCGGGCCGTACCCGGGACTCCACATCAGCGCCGAGGCATCCGCACGCCACCCCTCGGAACAGTTCCGCCAGGTGTCCTGGCCGGTGGAGCCGATGGCGCGTGGGGCCGATTGACCGGGACCGCTCGCGGGAGCGACGGGTGTGCAGCATGTGGGAGCAGGGCCGCTGCGACCGGACCCCTACACCGCCCCAGCATCGCCGCCGCTGTTCGGGCCGGGCAGTCCAGCCCTCTCCAACTCCACTGCGCAGGCGGTGCCTTGAACCGATCGGGGTCTCAGCCATTGCAGAGATCGGCACGTTCCGTCTCTCGCAGCTCGTCAATCCCTGTCCGGGGATTGCTGCGCCCATCTTCACTGCGTAGGCATGCGGGGTATTTCTGTGTCGATCTCCGGCGGATTCGCCCTCCTTCGCGATCAATCCACACGGAAAGGCAGTGCATGGGCAAGAAACATGAGGAACATGACGGGACCCGGGAAGCGCAGAGCGAGAACTGGGCAGGCTTCGACGTCAACGAGTTCCAGCGTCAGGTCATCTCGGACTTCCGGGCGAACAGCGGCAGGATGAGCGGCATGTTCGAGGGATGGACGCTGACCGTACTGACGACTGTCGGCGCCAGGAGCGGACTGCACCGTGAGAGCGTCCTCGGGTATCTCGAACTCGACGGGAAAGGGACCGTCGTCGCATCGTCGAACGGCGCCGACAAGCACCCCGGTTGGTATCACAACATCCGCAAGAACCCGATCGTGACGGTCGAGACGGGTACCGACACCTATCGAGCGATCGCCGCGATCCCACAGGCCCAGGAACGTGACAGACTCTTCGACCGCGTGATCGCCGAGGCGCCGGGGTACGCGGACCACCAGGCCAGGACCGTGCGGGAGATCCCGGTCGTCGTACTGCACCGGATCGGTCCCCGGCCCGGCGAGGACCGGGTCAAAGGGATGGGCGACTGGATCGTCGAGGTGCACGACTGGCTGCACGAGGAGCTGCGGACGCTCCGCGACCGGGCGGACCAGGTGGTGGTCAAGGGTGGCACGGCCGCGATCGCACGGACGCCCCCGGACCTCGCCCGGCAGATGCGCACCCACTGCCTCAATTTCTGCGGAGCGCTGACGAAGCATCACAGCGGCGAGGACATGGCCGTGTTCCCGATGCTGGCCGAGCAGTTTCCCGCACTCGCTCCGGCACTGGCTCAGCTCGGCGAGCAGCACAAGGTGGTGGCCCGGCTGCAGGAAGACATCCAGCAGACCGTCGACAGCTTCGTACCTGGTGAAACCGACCCCGTGCGAATGCGCGCCGACCTGGAGCGGCTGGCCGACGAGCTGGAGTCCCATTTCAGATATGAGGAGGAGGCAGTCGTAACAGCGCTCAACGCCACGGCTGCGGCCCCCGGCTTCGGCTGATCAGCCACCGGTGACATCCCCCGGAGCCGGTGGGACCCTGCCTGGCTCCGGGGTGCCGATGCGGCACGGCACAGGGCTCATGGTGCGGGACACCTGGCCCTGTGATGCGAGTTGATACGGGCGGCACCGGAGTGAGGTCCGGCACGGTGGCCCGGTTCAGGCTGCGGATACCACGCCGGGTCTGCTGTCCTCGTCAGTGTTCACTGCGAGTCGGGTACGGAGTGCGGCGAGCCCTCTGGCCAGTGCGCGCCGATCGGTCCGGGGCAGGGCGTTGATGGCCTGGTGAAGCATGTTCTCGCGCTCCTCACGGATGCGTCGCAGGTGCGCCTTCCCCTCAGTGGTCAGTCGCAGGACCACCTCGCGTCCGCTGTCGGGGCACGGGAGCCGCTGCAGGAAGCCGATTGCTTGCAGGCGGTCGCACAGGCGGCTGACGGAGGGGGGAGCGGCCGCCAGCCGTTTGCACAGGGTGCGCATCCGTATCCCCTCATCGAGGTCGACGAGGTACATCAGACGCAGTTGTGAGGTGGAGGCGGGAGCGGTGGTGGTGGATTCTCTGGCTTGTTCCCACATCACGTCGAGGAGTTCGACGATGCCACTGGCGGACTGGGTGGCCTCGCGGGAGAACTCGCCCGAGGAGACGTTCGATGTCGGCATGTGCTCCCCGTCGTGTGTCCGGCTTCCTTGCCCCGCGTCTGGTCGGGGAAGTGGCGTCAGGCGGCGCCGTCCGATGCGGCAGGACGGACCGTCAGCGCTTCTCCGCTCGCCGCGGGAGGATCTCCCGCGCCGAAGGGAGAATTCGCAGCGCCGATAGGAGACGCCGCGAGGTGGTCCAGGGTACCGGTGCTGCTCGGAAGGCGGCCCGGCTTCATGGAGCGGCCGTCCGGATGGAGCGGCGTCGGGCTCCGCCGGTCCCGAGTGAGAACATCGGCGGGGAGCTGCCCCGCCCGCCCTGCGGAAGTCACGCGCGCCAAGCCCTGAGGTGCCACGGGCAGCGCCGCGCCACGGAGAGCCTCCTTCGCGCCTGCCCCTGTCCGGGACCGGGTGATGACCAATGACTGTGCCGGCCAATTGCTGCGGACCGGCCGGGCACATCCCTCACCTCGTCGACTCGATGAAGGCCGTTGCCGCCCAGCGGCCATCCCTTGTGCCATGCCTCTCCGGTGTGCCATGTCCTTCCGCCAGCCACCCTTCCTCGTCGTCCTCCTGGCCGCCTTCCCCGCCGAGGCAGAAAGAAAGCTCCACGGTCAGGCGGCGTTGCCACCGTCGACGACCAGGTCGGCGCCGACCATGGACGCGGCGTCCGGTGATGCCACGTACAGGACGGCTGCCGCGATCTCAGCGGTGGAGGAAACCCTGCCCAGCGGCGATGAGGCCGCTGTCCGGGCGTCGCGGTCGGCTTCCGTCTCACCCGGCCGCAGCGACATGGTGGTGGCGGACGCGCCGGGGCTGACCGCGTTGATGCGTATCCCGTCGGCGATGTGGTCCAGAGCCGCGGCCCGCGTCAGGGCGGAGACGGCCGCCTTCGTGGCGATGTAGCCGGCCGCACCAGGGACACGCATGTGCGCACCGAGGTTGGAGGCGATGTTGACGATCGCGCCACCGGTCGGCTGTTCGCGCATCCGGGCGATCTCGGCCTGGAGACTCAGGAGTACACCGGTGACGTTGCTGTCGAGCAGGGCGCGCCAGTCCTCCTCGGGGAGATCGGCCAGGGGCGCGCCGCCCCGGAAGATGCCCGCGTTGTTGACGGCGACATCCAGGCTGCCGAAGTGCTCGACGGTCCTTCGGACCAGGGCCCTGACGTCCGCGGAGGGGGTCACGTCCGCGGTGAACGCTGCTGCGGTACCGCCCTCCTTCCCGATCAGGGCGACCGTCTCGTCGAGTGGTGCGGCAGTACGCCCGGCGGCGACCACCGAGGCCCCTTCGGCGGCGAAGGCGAGAGAGACCGCCCTGCCGATACCGGAACCCGCGCCGGTGACGAGGACGGTCCTACCGGTGAAGCGTGCGTCCATGACGATGTCTCCCTGTGCTCAGTACTCGGTTACCTGGTACGGGTGTTGAGGAACGCGGCGCCGACAGGAGCAGCCGTGAGCAGCGCCGAGGAGGACCAAGCAGTCCCGGCGGAACGGCATTTCGCGGCCGGTACGGGACGGCGGCACGTTGGGCGGAGTGGGCGTGGAGATCAGCGGCATGCGCACAGCGCCGAGCAGTGTGAGGGCGGGACCGGGCAAACGCCCGTCCGCGTGGCTGCGGCCGCGGTGCTCCAGGTCTGCGTGCCGGTCATCCCTCCCCTTCCTGTATTCTTGACCGAACATTCCGTAATTTGCCCCTGGAGACCCTCTCGCGAGGGCGCGTCACTCAGTCCAGCAGCTCCAGCGCCTGCTCGGCCGCGTCCCGCACCAGGCCCGGGTCGTTCGACGCCTTGCCGACCACCCGGAGCCCCTGCATGAGCACCAGCAGCATCCGCGCGAGCGAGCGCGGATCGCGGGCTTCGGGCAGCTCACCCTGTGCGCGGGCCCGTATCAGCGCCGAGTGCAGCAGGGTCTCGAGATGACTCCAGCTCGCCTCGACCCTGCGGGCCGCCGCCATGTCGTGCGACCCCAGCTCGGCGGCCGTGTTGGTGACGAAGCACCCCCGCAGGCGCCCATCCTCGGCGCTCGCCTCGACCGCGAATCGCCGCACCACCGTACGCACGGCGGGCAGCGCGGGGCCCGGCTGGGACAGTTCGGACAGAAGGCCCGGGTCACGGTTCTCGTTGTACCGGTCCAGCGCTTTCAGGTACAGGTCGTGCTTATTGCCGAAGGTGGCGTAAACGCTGGCCCGCCCGACGCCGAGATGCTCGACGAGGTCCGCCATCGAGGTCGCCTCGTACCCGCGCTGCCAGAACAGCTCCAGGGCTGACTGCAGTGCGGCTTCCGGGTCGAATTCCTTGGTCCTGGCCATGCCTGGACTCTAGATAATAGTGGAACGAACGGTCAAGTATTTTCTGACCGGACGGTCCACAGGAACTGGACGGTCCCCAGGAGAAGAGAGGGGAGTAAGTACCGGTGAGTCAGGACCTACTGCGGCGCTCGCCGGTCGTCGGTGGGCCAGGTCACGACATATACCGGCGGCGTCGGCAGTTCCTACGTATGCGGGCGGCGGTTGCTTCGTCCGCCGGGCAACGGGGCTCCACGCCGGCTCGGACAGTGACACGTCGGCCGGCGCGCCGAACGCCGTGATCACACAGAACAGCGACACGTCGCCGTACGGCGGCGAGCCAGCGCCCCGGCGATGACCAGCAGCAGCACACCACCTGCCGCGTACCGGAGTACTGACGGGCCGACCCTGACCAGCCCGTGGCGCGACGTGGCCCTGGGCTCGGCCGGCGCGGATACCGGCGGCCGGTGCTCGCGTCCCGCGCTGAGCACTCGCGCCGGGCTCACGGACGCGGGTGCGGGTGCGGCCGTGAACTGTCGTACCACCGAAGGGCTTCCGGTGGCTGACGCCACGATGTCCCTCAGGTGGGCGCTGGATACAGCGGCGGCGGCTTCCAGCACATCACCGCCTGCCGCACTCCGACCGGTCGTTGCACGGGACGGGGTCCATGGCCTGTACGAGCACCGCTCGCCCGGAATCCGGATGTATTCGGGGGCGCGCCAGGTGTCCGCGTCGTTGATCACCGCACCGGTCGGCGGCGCCCCGTGGGAGCGTCCTTCCCCCCGTGTGGTGTGCGACCGCGAACCGGGGATGAGACCGTGCCGGGCGAGTGGCGGCCCGCCGTCGGTGTCACCGCTGCCCGCCGCGGTCAGCAACGCGGTGGGGTGGTAGTCCTCAGGCCCGGTCAGCACACTGGGGGTGTGCAGTGCGACGTGGTAACCGTGCCCGGCGGGGTCGCCACCACCGGCCAGTGCCAGGTCGCGCTCGGTGGGAGCGGCGGCCGGGCACATGGCACAGGCGGTCACGGAGACAAGACTCGTGCGGCTCATGCCCGGCACGTTAAGCACACGATTCACGGCCGATCGGAGTGTCGGGCCTGTCGGGCGCGAACGCCCTCCGCACGGGTGTGCCGGGTCCGCCGGATGGCCGCCGCACCAGCGGCCATGGAGCGCCAGCACACCCCTTCCACCCGCGAGGGCAGCACAGCGTGGAAGGGGAGCCGCCTTCCACCGTTCAGGGCCGTCGGCCCGGAACCGTGACCGGCCCCGCCTCTCCCACCGCCCTTGAGGAGTTGTGGCGCACCACCCACTACGGTCTGGCCGGTACCCCCGGCGTGGGCAGGAAGCCGGTTCGGTGGAAGTAGGTCAGATAGCGGTTCAGTACCTCGTCGGTCAGGGGCGGCCGGTGGACGCCCACGGCCGCTGCGGCCTCGGCTGTCCGGCGGGAGTCGAAACGGCGTCGGTCGCTCACCTCGTGCCGGGGACGGCCCTCGTCGCCGAGGAACAGCTGCGCCGCGTTGTCGGGTCGCGCCGCGACGCGGGCCTGCCACTCGGCCGCGGGGACGGTTCGCAGCTCGTGGCCGAGTCCTGCCGCCGCTTCGAAGACGCGGTCCAGGCCCGGCGCGTCCGGATTGGTGAAGTGGTAGGTCTGCGCACCGCCGGGGCCGGACACCGCGAGCGCCACCACCGCGGCGCTCACGTAGTCCACGGGCACCCAGTCGGTCGACCCGTACGGAAGGTCGGGCACCGCTTCCGCCTGGAGGCACCCCTTGATGAGCTGCCACAGCAGGTCCCGGTCCTGGCAGGCGCCGGTGGCGGTGTCCCCGCTGATGCGGCCGGGCCGGTGGACGGTCACCGGCAGGCCGCGTTCGCGGGCCAGGCCGACCAGCCCCTCGGCGACCCACTTGCTCTGCGCGTACCCGTCGGGCAGGCGGTGCGCCGGACCCGTCGGGGTCGACTCCGTGATGGTGACGTCGCCGGGCGCCGGAGCGTGGACGCTGGTGGTCGAGATGTAGTGCATCCCGGGTGAGCTGGAATCGGCGAGCAGCCGCAGCAGTTCCTCGGTCCCTGCCACGTTGGGGGCGCGCACATCACCGTACGCGGCGGCGAAGTTGACGCGCGCCCCGTTGTGCAGGACGAGGCCGAGCCTGCGGACCAGGGACGCCCTGTCCTCGGGAGCCAGCCCGAGCCCCGGAGCCGCGAGGTCGCCCGGGACGGGGTTGACCAGGTCCGCGTACCGCGGGCGCCACAGGCCGTAACGCTCCATGTTGGCGCGCAGCCGGTCCGCCGCCCGGTGCGTGTCCTCGGCCCGTACGAGGCAGTCGACCGGCCCTTCGGTGGTCTCGATGAGGTCGCGCAGGAGGAAGGCGCCGAGGAAGCCGGAAGCGCCGGTCAGAAGGGGCCGGGCGGACTGACGGACGGACCCGCTCGCGGGGGCGGGCACCCGGCCCGCGCCCGCACGGCCGGTGCGCGAGATATCGGCGGACAGCCGGACCTCGGCGGTGAGGTCGGGCGCTGCCGCGTGTTCCCCGCCGGCGACTTGACCGTGCTCCTGGTCCTGCTCCCCCGCCGTGCCTCCCAGCAGCCGGTCGACGCCCTCGACGGTCGGCGCCGCGAACACCGCCCGCAGGGAGGGACGTCGGCCGCACCGTTCTCCGATCCGCCGCGCCAGGGTGACGGCGAGCAGCGAGTGGCCGCCGAGTGCGAAGAAGTCGTCCGTGACCCCCACTTCGGGCATCCCGAGCGTCTCAGCGAACACCTCGCACAGGACGCGCTCCCGCTCGGTACGCGGTGCACGGCCCCCCGCCGGTGCCTCACGTCGGGGAGCGGGCAGGGCGCGCCGGTCGGTCTTGCCGTTGGGAGTGACGGGCAGGGCGCCCAGACTCACGTGGGCGGCGGGGACCATGTGGTCGGGCAGGGTCGCGGCGAGATGCGCGCGCACCTCGGCCTCGTCGGGCCCCGGCGCACCGGCCGCGGCCACGGTGTACGCGACGAGACGCCGGTCGCCGGGCCGGTCCTCGCGGACGGCGGCGCAGGCCGCCGCGACGCCGGGCAGCGCGCTCAGCGCCGCCTCGATCTCACCGAGTTCGATGCGGAAGCCGCGGAGTTTGACCTGTTCGTCGACCCGCGAGACGTAGACGAGCTCCCCGTCGGCCGTCCAGCGCGCCAGGTCACCGGTGCGGTACATGCGGCCGCCGGCACGGTCGAACGGGTCGGCCACGAAGCGGGACGCCGTCAGGGCGGCCCGGCCGTGGTACCCGCGGGCCACTCCCTCTCCGGACACGTACAGCTCGCCGGTGACACCGGGCGGGACGGCTGCCAGCCGGTCGTCCAGGACGTGGACCCGGGTGCCGTTGACGGGTGCGCCGATGGGCACGGTGCGCCCGGGGGCGAGCGGCCCGTCCGCGTGCTGGAACGCGCTCATCGTGGCGCAGACGGTGGTCTCCGTGGGGCCGTAGGCGTTGACGAGGAACCGGTCGCGGGCCCAGGCGTGCACCAGCGCGGGCGGGCACGCCTCGCCGGCGAGGACCATGGTGGCGCCGGCGGGCAGCGAGCCGGGCGGCATCACCGCGAGCGCGGCGGGCGGCAGGGTGAGGTGGGTGATGCCCCGCTCACGGACCAGAGCGGCGAGAGTGGGGCCGGGCAGCAGGGCGTCGCGTTCGTCGATCTCCAGGCAGGCCCCGGAGAGCACCCCCATGCACAGCTCCCAGAACGCGGCGTCGAAGCTGACGGACGCCATGTGCAGCACCCGGCTTCCCGGCCCGACGCGCAGCCGTTCGCTCTGGGTCCTCGCCATGGCCCCGGCGCCCCGGTGGGTGACCACGACGCCCTTGGGGCGGCCGGTCGACCCGGACGTGTAGATGACGTACGCAGGCTGCGCCGGGAGCAGGGCCGGGACGTGACCGGCCGGGGCGGCGGCGCCCGGCACAGCGCCCGTGGCGTCTCCTGCACCGTTCCCGAGGTCACCGGCGTACAGATACGGCACGGCGGACTCCGGCAGGCGGCGGTGGATGCCCGGTGTGGTGAGGAGCAGTCGCGGCGCAGCGTCGTCGAGCATGTAGGACAGGCGCTGGGCCGGGTAGTCGGGGTCGAGCGGCAGGTAGGCCGCGCCCGCCTTGAGAACGCCGAGGAGGGCCACGACGAGGTCATGGGTACGGGGCAGCGCGACGGCCACCCGGTCCTCCGGGCCGATCCCCCGGGCGACGAGGTCGCGGGCGAGGGCGTCGGCCCGGACGTCGAGCTCGCCGTAGGTGAGGGTGGTGTCCGCGTCGCGGACCGCGGGGGCTTCGGGGGTGCGCCGGACCCACTGCCCGAAGAGCGCGGGGACCGTCGATCCGGGCAGGCTCCCGACGGGCCCGGTCCCCCAGTCCGCGGCACGGGCCCGTTCGGCTGCGGTGAGCACGTCGTAGGTGCGCAGCGGGCGGCCGGGGTCGGCGGTGACCGCGCCGAGCAGCAGGACGAGCCGGTCGGCGAGGTCGCGGACGGTGGTCGCGTCGAAGAGTTCCGTCGCGTAGTCGACGACGGCCCGCATACCGCTGGGTGCGCCGCTGTCGTCGTACGTCTCGGCGAAGGTGAACGACAGGTCGAACTTGCTGACCCCGGCGTCGACCGGCATGCCGGTGACGGTGAGGCCCGGCAGGTCGGCGGCGGCGGGCGCGTGGTTCTGCAGGACGAGCATGGTCTGGAAGAGCGGGTGGTGGTTCTGCGAGCGCGCCGGGTTGAGCAGTTCCACCAGGCGCTCGAAGGGCACGTCCTGATGTGCGTACGCGGAGAGGTCGAACTCCTTCACCCGGTCGAGGAGTTCGAGGAACGTCGGGTCGCCCGACAGGTCCGTGCGCAGCACGAGGGTGTTCACGAAGAAGCCGACGAGGTCCGCGGCCGCCTCGTCGGTGCGCCCGGCGACGGCCGTGCCCAGTGGGATGTCGTCGCCCGCGCCGTGCCGGGAGAGCGCGAGGGACAGTGCGGCCTGGAGCACCATGAAGACGCTGCTTCCGCTGGCGCGGGCGAGGTCCGTGACCCGCCGGGCGGTGGCGGGGTCGACGGCGAAGTCGTAGGTGGCTCCGGTGTGCCGGGGCACCGCGGGGCGCGACCGGTCCCACGGCAGCTCGACCATCTCCGGCAGCCCTGCCAATGCCGCCTTCCAGTGCGCGAGTTGACGGGCGATGAGGCTTTCCGGGTCGTGCTCGTCACCGAGCAGGCGCCGCTGCCACAGCGTGTGGTCGGCGTAGTCGACGCGAAGCGCGGGCAACACGGGTGCCTCACCGCGGACACGGGCCCGGTAGGCGGCGCCCAGATCGTGGACCAGGGGCGCGAGGGACGTGCCGTCGGCGGCGATGTGATGGATCACCAGCACCAGGACGTGGGCGTCGTCGGCCAGTCGCAGCAGGGTCGCCTGGAGCGGAAGCCGGTTCTCGATGTCGACCGGTTCGGCCGTGGCGGCTCTCACCCGGTCGGGGAGCTTGCCCTCCTCGACGGTTTCCACGGTGAAGGCAAGGCGCACGTCTTCCGGGGCGGTGATGTGCTGGCGCGGCCCGTTCTCGTCCTCGGGGAAGACGGTGCGCAGCGCGGCGTGCCGGGTGACGACGTCGTGCAGGGCCCGGCGCAGCGCTTCCGCGTCGAGCGCCCCGTCGAGGCGTACGGCGAAGGGGATGTTGTACGTGGCGGACGGGCCTTCGAGCCGGTGGAGGAACCACAGCCGCTGCTGGGAGTACGACAGCGGGAGCGCGGCGGGGCGCTCCCGCGGGACGAGCGCGGGCCGGGCGGGGCGGCCCGCGTCCTTGAGGGCTGCGGCGAGCGCGGCGACGGTGGGGTTCTCGAAGAGGGTGCGGATCTCGGTCTCGGTGCCGAGCGCCGTGCGCACGCGGCCCACGAGGCGGGTGGCGAGCAGCGAGTGGCCGCCGAGGGTGAAGAAGTTGTCGTCGCTGCCGACGCGGGCCACGCCGAGCACGTCGGCGAAGAGCCCGGCGAGGATCTCCTCGTGTGCGCCGTGCGGCGGCCGGCCCGGCGCACCGGGTGCGGCGGCGGGCGCGGGCAGGGCCGCCCGGTCGACCTTTCCGTTGCCGGTCAGCGGGAGCGCGTCGAGCGGCTGGATCGCGGCCGGCACCATATAGGCGGGCAGCCGGCGGCCGAGGTGCGCGGCGAGCAGGCCGGGCTCGGGGGTGTGCCCCGGTGCGGGGACGACGTACGCGGTGAGGGTGCGGTCACCCGGCAGGTCCTCGCGGACCATGACGCAGGCGGCACGTACGGAGGGATCGGTGAGGAGCGCCGCCTCGATCTCGGCGGGTTCGATGCGGTGACCGCGCAGTTTGATCTGCTGGTCGGCGCGCGCCACGTAGTGCAGTGTGCCGTCGGCTGTCCGGCGGACGAGGTCGCCCGTGCGGTACATGCGGCCCCCCGCGCGGTCGAACGGGTCGGCGACGAACCGGGTGGCGGTGAGGGCGGGCTGCCCCAGGTAGCCGCGCGCGACGCCGGCGCCCGCGACGTACAGCTCGCCCTCGGCCCCGGCGGGTACGGGACGCATGGCCGCGTCCAGGACATGGGCGCGCACGCCGTCGAGCGGCCGGCCGATCGGGGGCACGCTGCCGGGGGCGCCTTCGGGGCGGACGCGGTGGAGGGTTGCGAAGGTGGTCGTCTCGGTGGGCCCGTAGATGTTGAGGACGGTGGTGTCGGGGTGGGCGGCCGCGACTCGCTGGTGGACGCCGGGTGCGGCGGCCTCGCCGCCGGCCGCGGCCAGGCGCAGCAGGCCGAGAGCGCCGGGGTCGGTCTCGGCGATGACGTTGAAGAGGGCTGTCGTCAGGAACGCGGCCGTCACGCCGTGCCGGGCGGCGAGGTCACGGAGCACGGCGGGCTGCAGGGGGCCGTCGGGGGCGACAACCACGCTTCCGCCGTTGAGGAGGGGCGCCCAGATCTCGAAGGTGGAGGCGTCGAAGACGTAGGCCGAGTGCAGCAGGACGGCGTCGGCGACGCCGTCGTCCCACGTCCGGTCGGCCGCCAGAGCGGTGATGTCGGCATGGGTGACTCCGACGCCCTTGGGCAGACCGGTGGAGCCGGAGGTGAACATCACGTACGCGAGCCGGGCGCCGCCCGTGACGGCGGGGAGGGCTCCCGGCGTTGCCGGTGCGCCCTGCCCGACACGGCCCGCGGTGTCGACCGTCAGCACCGCCACGTCCGGGCCGAGTGCGCGTACCCAGGGGTGGGCCCGGGTGGTCCCGTCGACGATCAGGGTGCGCAGCGCGGCGACCCCGGCGACCCGGCCGAGCCTTTCGGCGGGCCAGCGCGGGTCGAGGGGCACATAGGCGGCCCCCGCGCGCAGGGCCGCCAGCGAGGCGGTGACCAGGGCGGCCGAGCGGCCCATGAGCACGCCGACACCGTCCTCGGCGCGCGTCCCGAGCCCCACCAGGCATCCGGCCAACTCATCGGAAGCAAGTTGCAGTTGGCGATAGCTCAGCTGCTCCCCCGCGCCGGAGACGGCCGGCGCGTCCGGGTGGCGGGCGGCCTGCCGGGCGAAGGCCTCGGGGACGCTCATGCCCCCTTCGGGGAGGACCAGTTCGGCGCCGCGCCCCTGCGAGATCAGCGTCTCGCGTTCGCCGTCGAGGAGGACGGGGACGGTGTCGGCGCGGCGGTCGAGCCCCTGCGCCATCTCCGTCAGCAGGCGCCGCACGCGGGCTACCGTACGGGCCACCTCGTCGCGGCCGAGGGCGGCGGCCCGGTGACCGAAGGTGATCCGGAGGGAGTCGCCGGGAGCGATGGTGAGGGTGAGCGGGTAGTGGGCTGCGTCCGTGCCGCTGAACCCGGTGACGGCGATGCCGGGCAGCTGCTGCTGGGCGGTGCGCAGGGCTTCGGCGTCCATCGGGTAGTTCTCGAACACGGCCAGGGTGTCGAAGAGTTCGTCCAGGCCGGTGACTCCGCGGATCTCGGTGAGCCCCACATGCTGGCTGCCGAGGAGGCGGCCCTGCTCCTCCTGGAGCCGGGTCATGAGCGCGGCCAGGCTCTCGCCCGGCACCGGGCTGAGCCGTACCGGCACGGTGTTGATGAACAGGCCGACCATCGACTCGATACCCGGGACCTCCGGTGGCCGCCCGGAAACGGTGGTGCCGAACACGACGTCGGGGCGCCCGGTGAGGTGTGCGAGTACCAGTCCCCAGGCGCCCTGGACCAGGGTGTTGAGGGTGAGCCGGTGGGCGCGGGCCGTCTCCCGCAGCCGGTGCGTCGTGGCCGCGCCCAGGTCGAGTACGAGGGTCTCGGGCAGTTCCCCGGCGCCGGTCGCGTCCGCGCCGCGCCGCCCGGCGAGCAGGGTCGGCGCCTCGATTCCGGCGAGAGCGGTGCGCCAGGTGTCCAGGGCGGCGGAGTGGTCCTGCTGCGCCAGCCAGGCGAGGTAGGTGCGGTAGGGGGCGACCCGGGGCAGGGTGCTGTCGTCGCCCCGGTGGGCGTACAGCTCGAAGAGCTCCCGCACGAGAAGCGGCATCGACCAGCCGTCGAGCAGGATGTGATGGCTCGTCATGACGAGCCGGTAGCGCTGCGGCGCGGTGCGCACCAGTGTGAACCGCATCAGCGGCGGGGTACTGAGGTCGAACCGGCGAGTGCGGTCGGCGGCGAGGAAGGCAGCGAGCCGCTGCTCCACCGTGTCCGTACCGTCCGCCACGGACAGGTCCAGCTCCTCCAGCGGCACCGGCACCTCGGCGGCGACGGCCTGTACCGGCTCGTCCAGGTCCTCGTGCAGGAAGCCGACCCGCAGGTTGGCGTGGCGCCGCAGCAGCCCGCCGACAGCGGCGTGCAGCGCGGGGGCGCTGACGGGCCCTTCGAGGTCGAAGACGAACTGCGCGGTGTAGACGTCCACTGCTCGGGAGTCGTACAGCGCGTGGAAGAGCATGCCTGCCTGAAGCGGCGTCAGCGGCAGTACATCCTCCAGCTGGAACCCGGTCACTTGCGTCCACCCCATCTGTTCTGCAGTCGGTCGATCTGGGCCTGGTTGAGCGAGACCAGGGGAAGGTCGGACGGTGTGTAGCCGCCCGCGTCGGGTCGTTCGGCGTGTTCGGCGATGGCGCGCAGTGCGCCGCCGAACAGGTCCGAGAGGGCGCCCACGTCCTCCTCCTTGAGGAGGTCGCTGGGCCAGGTCCACCGGGTCACCAGGCGCGGGCCGTCCGGCAGGTCCTCGGTGTGCGCGTTGATGTCGAGTACGTGGTGGACGGACATGTCCGGGTCCTGGCTGCGCGGCCCGCCGCCGTCCAGGAGTACGTCCCAGTCGGCGCCACCGCCCCCGTCGGATGTCTCGTGCGAAGCTGCGTACCGCCCCAGGTAGTTGAAGCCGATCTGAGGTTCCGCTCCGGTGGCCAGCCGGGGGCGGGTCGCCGGGTTGAGGTGGCGCAGCATCCCGAAGCCGACACCCCGGTCGGGCACGGCCCGCAACTGCTCCTTGACCCGCTTGACGGCGCGTTCCACCAGAGCCCCGTCGAAGCGTCCGGGGTCGCGGGCGTCGACGGGTCCGGGGTCGAGACGTACCGGGTAGAGGCTGGTGAACCAGCCGACCGTACGGGACAGGTCGATGTGGTCGGCGATCTGCTCGCGGCCGTGGCCCTCCAGGTCGAGGAGAACGGCGGTGCCGTCCGGACGGGGCCCGCCGGGGCCGGCGGTCCGTTCCTCGCGCCAGGCGCAGACGGCGAGCGCGAGGCCCGTGAGCAGGACGTCGTCCACTCCGGCGTGGAAGGCTCCGGGGGCTGTGGTGAGCAGTGCCTTCGCCCAGGTGGCGGGCAGGTGGGTGACCAGGGTGCGCGTCCCGTCCGCGGTGTCCAGGTCGGGGTCGAGCGGCCGGTAGGCGAGCTGAGGGTCCGAGGTGGCCAACGCTGTCTGCCACAGCGGGATTTCGGCCGCGCGGGAGGCACCGCGCGCCTGTGACGCGAGGAGTTGTGCCCAGCCCCGGTAGGACGTGGTGACGGCGGGCAGCACGGCTGCCGCGTCGGGGCGCTCGTCCGTGCCCGCGCCGTCGGTGAGCGCCTGCCATGCGGTGGCGAGGTCCGCGGCGAGGATGCGCCAGGAGACCGCGTCGACGGCCAGGTGGTGCACCACGAGCAGCAGACGCCCGCGCGCGTGCGGACCGGCGTCGCACCAGACGGCCTCGATCACGTTCCCCTGTGCGGGCCGCAGCCGTGAACGGGCCTGCTCCCCGGCCGCGGTGACGGCGGCCCGGGTGGCGTCGGCGCCGAGCCCTTCGACGTCGACACGGGTGAAGCGGCGGCGGGCCTGCACCGCGCCGGGCGGCAGAGCTTCGAGGACCGGCTCTCCCCCGGCCGGCCGGGCGACGCGCAGTCGCAGCATGTCGTGGTGGTCGACGAGGAGTTGGAGAGCTGCGACCAGGATGCCCTCGTCGGCGCCCGCGGGGGTGCGGAGCACCCCCGACTGGTTGTAGCCGTCAGTGGCACCGGGCCGCTCCAGGAGCCAGGCCGCGATGGGTGTCGGCGGCATCTCGCCGGTGCCCTGTTCGGCCGGCGCAGCGCTGTTCCCGTCGAGCGCGGTCGCGACGGCCGCGATGGCCCCGGGGGTGCGGTGGACGAAGACGTCGCGCGGGGTGACGCCCAGACCGGCCTCGCGGACCCGGCTGACGAGCTGGATGGAGAGGATGCTGTCGCCGCCGAGCGCGAAGAAGTCGTCGTCCGTGCGGACGTCGGGGGCCCGCAGGACGGAGGCGAACACGTCGCACAGGACGCGTTCCTGCGCGGTGCGCGGCTGCCCGCCCGGCCGGCCGGTGGCAGGGCGCGCCGGGGCGGGCAGAGCGCGCCGGTCGGTCTTGCCGTTGGGCAGCAGGGGCAACGCGTCGAGCGTCACGAAGACGGCGGGCACCATGTACGGCGGCAGGGCCGACGTCAGCCGGGCGCGCAGTTCGCCGTCGGCCGGGCAGGCGGCGGCGCCGGCTCGGCCCGGAACGGTGTAGGCGACCAGACGCCGCTCGCCCGGCTGGTCCTCGCGGACGAGGACGCAGGCCGCGCAGACTCCGTCGACGGCGGTGAGGGCGGCCTCGATCTCACCGGGTTCGATACGGAAGCCGTTCAGCTTGACCTGGTCGTCGGCGCGGGAGACATAGCTGAGCAGCCCTTCGGAGTCCCGCCTGACGAGGTCACCCGTGCGGTACATGCGGCTTCCGCGGGTTCCGTACGGATCGGCCACGAACCGCCCGGCGGTCAGACCGGGGCGTCCCAGGTATCCGCGTGCGAGGCCGTCGCCCGCGACGTACAGCTCGCCGGTGACGCCCGGCGGCACCGGCCGGAGCCCGGCGTCGAGGACGTAGGCGCGGGTGTTGTCGACGGGACGGCCGAGCGGCACGGTCCCCTCCTCCGCGGCGGCCCCGGTCTCCCCGCCCCGGTGGTGGTGGGCGGTGGCGTCGATGGTCGTCTCGGTGGGCCCGTACAGGTTGTGCACCTGGGTCCGCCAGGTTTCCCCGACGCGCTGCGCCAGGGACCGCGGCAGCGGTTCGCCGCCGCACAGGACGGCCCGCAGGGCCGGGGGCGCCTCGTCGGGGCCGGTCTCGGTCAGGATGAGCGACAGGTGTGAGGGCACGAACTGGGCGATGGTCGCGCCCACTTCGCGCATCCTGGCCAGCAGCCCGGCCGGGTCGTGGTTGGCGGCGGGCGGCACCGGGCAGGTGGAGCCGCCGTGCAGCAGCGGCAGCCAGGTCTCCCAGACCGAGGCGTCGAAGCTCGGTGAGGTGCGCGCGAGCACGCGGTCGTCGTCGGTGAGTCCGAGGTGTTCGGCCATCCACGCCATGTGGTTGGTCAGCGATCCATGGGTGACGACGACGCCCTTGGGGCGGCCGGTGGAGCCGGAGGTGTAGATGACGTACGCCGCGTCGCGCGGGTCCGGCGCTGCGGCGGGAGGCGCCGTGCGCCCGGTGGACCATGCGGCCCGGTCGTCGAGGGAGAGGCAGGGCAGCGACAGGCCGAGCCGTGCGGTACGTGCCGTGCCGTGGGTGAGGAGCAGCACCGGGCGGGCGTCGTCGAGCATGTGGGCGATACGCGCCTCGGGGTACTCCAGGTCGACCGGCAGGCAGACGGCGCCGGCCCTGGCCACCGCCAGCATGGCCACGGCCTGGTCGGCGGTGCCCTCGACGGCGAGAGCGACGAGGTCGCCGCGCCCGATACCCCGGCTGTGCAGATGATGCGCCAAGTCACCTGCGAGGACGTCGAGTTCGCTGAAGGTGAGGCGCCGGGCGCCGTCCCGCACAGCGATCGCGCCGGGGGTACGGGCGCACTGCGCGAGGAACGCCTCGGGGGCCGTGCGCGCCGCCACCGGCCGCACCGCCCCTTGTGCGGCGCGCTCCAGGCTCCGCAGTTCGGCCGGTTCCAGAACGCCGACGGCATGGACGCGCGCGCCGGGGTCGGCGGCGAGGGCGGCGAGCAGCCCGGTGAGCCGGGTGGCGAGGCTGTGCGCCGTCGCGGGCAGGAAGAGTTCGGTGGAGAACTCCAGGACGCCGTCGATACCGGAGGGCCGGCCCGCGCCGTCGCGTGTCTCGGTGAAGGTGAAGGTCAGGTCGAACTTGCTGATGCCGGTGTGTACCGGCTGTTCGGTCACCGTGAGTCCGTGCAGGTCGAGCACCGTGTCCGCGTGGTTCTGCAGGACGAGCATGGTCTGGAACAGCGGGTGGTGGTTCTGGGACCGGTCCGGGCTGAGTACATCCACGAGACGCTCGAACGGCACGTCCTGGTGGGCGTAGGCGGCCAGGTCGAACTCCCGCACTCTGTCGACCACTTCGCCGAATGTGGGATTTCCGGTCAGGTCGGTGCGCAGGACGAGGGTGTTGACGAAGAAGCCCACCAGATCGTCCAGGGCTTCGTCGGTGCGTCCGGCGACGGCGGTGCCCAGCGGGATGTCCTCACCCGCGCCGTGCCGGGACAGGAGCACCGACAGCGCCGCCTGCAGCACCATGAAGAGGCTGCAGCCGCGGGCACGGGCAAGATCCGCCAGGGCCCGGTGGGTGTCCGCGCCGACGGGGAAGGCGAACGCGTCGCCGCGGTACGCCGTGACAGCGGGGCGCGGGCGGTCGCACGGCAGATCGAGCAGGGCGGGTGCGCCGGCGAGTGCGGTGCGCCAGAAGTCCAGCTGGCGGGCGGCCTGGCTGGACGGGTCGTCCTCGGAGCCGAGCAGCGCGCGCTGCCACAGCGTGTAGTCGGCGTACTGGACGCCCAGTTCCGTCCAGCCGGGCTCCACGCCCTCGACGCGCGCCCGGTAGGCGTCCCCGAGGTCGCGGGCGAGCGGGGCGAGGGACCAGCCGTCGCCCGCGATGTGGTGGACGATCAGCACGAGGACGTGGGCCTCGGCGCCGAGGCGCACCAGCCGCGCTCGAACGGGGAGTTCGGCGCTCACATCGAAGGTGTGCGCCACCTCCGCGGTCAGGACCTCGTCGAGACGGGCCGGCTCGGTGTCGCGGGGCGTCAGGTCGAGATCGGCGCCACCGGCGTCGAGGACGAGCTGGCGCGCCACCCCGTCGGTGTCGGGAAAGACGGTGCGCAGGCTCTCATGGCGTTCGACGACATCCGCGAGGGCGCTCTCCAGCGCGTCCGCGTCGAGCGGCCCGTCCAGGCGGAGCACCAGGGGCACGTTGTACGTGGCACTGGGCCCCTCGAACCGGTTGAGGAACCACAGGCGCTGCTGCGCGAAGGACAGCGGCAGCGGATCGGGGCGGCTCCCGGCGCGCTCCAGCGGCGTCCTGGCCGCTTCGGCACCGTCCAGCGTGGCGGCGAGCGCGGCCGGAGTGGGGTGCTCGAAGAGGGCCTTGACCTGGACCTCCACCGCGAGCGTGGTACGGATGCGCGCGGCGAGGCGGGTGGCGAGCAGGGAGTGGCCGCCGAGGGCGAAGAAATCGTCGTCGGCACCCATCCCGTCGAGGCCGAGTACGTCGGCGAAGAGGCCGCAGAGGATCTCCTCGCGCGCGGTGCGGGCGGCGCGGCCGCGGGCCGGAGCCTGCTGCCCGGGTGAGGGCAGCGCACGCCGGTCCACCTTGCCGTTGACAGTCAGCGGAAGCGCATCCATCAGGACGAACACGGAGGGCACCATGTAGGCCGGCAGGGACCGGCCGACGGCAAGGGCGAGTTCGCCGGGCTCGGGGTGCGCCCCGGCGGCGGGCACCACGTACGCGACGAGCCGCCGGTCGCCCGGGGCGTCCTCGCGGACGACGGCGAAGGAGTCGGCGACGCCGTCGCAGGACGCCAGCACCGACTCGATCTCGCCGAGTTCGATGCGGTAACCGCGCAGCTTCACCTGGCTGTCGGCGCGGTTGACGTACGCGATCTGCCCGTCGCGGGTCCACCGTACGAGGTCGCCCGTGCGGTACATGCGCCCGCCTGCCGGGTCGAACGGGTCGGCGACGAAGCGCGCGGCGGTCAGGCCCGGAAGCCCGGCGTACCCGCGTGCCACCCCGCGTCCTGCGAGGTACAGCTCGCCCACGACGCCCGGCGGAACCGCGCCCAGGGAGCCGTCGAGGACGTACAGGCGCATGCCGTCCAGGGCGCGCCCGATGGGCGGCGGGCCGGACGGCAGATCGGCCGGCACGTCGTACCGGGTGGCGAAGGTGGTGGTCTCGGTGGGCCCGTACACGTGGAGTACGCGCACGCCGGGCGCGGTGCCGGCCACCCGCTGCATCGCGTCGGGCGATGCCAGCTCGCCGCCCGCGCAGACGAGCCGGAGGCCGGCGAAGGCGCCCGGATCGGTGTCGGCGATCACGTTGAACAGTGCTGTCGTGAGGAAGACGGCGCTCACTCCGTGCTCATGGACGGCGTCGCCGAGGACGCGCGCCTCCAGGACGCCCTCCGGCGCTACCACGACGCGGCCGCCGTTCAGGAGCGGAGCCCAGATCTCGAACGTGGAGGCGTCGAAGACGTACGCCGAGTGCATCAGGACCGCGTCGGCCGCCCCGCCCTGCCAGGACGAGTCGGATGCCAGCGCGACCACGTCGGCGTGGGTGACCCCGACCCCCTTGGGCAGGCCGGTCGAGCCGGAGGTGAACATCACGTAGGCGAGGGCCCCGGGGCCCGGCACCGCGGCCGGACTGCACGGCTGCCCGTGCGGGCCCCGCAGGATCCGGCCGAGCCGGTCCACGACCAGGACGGGAATCCGGCGCGCCGTCGCGGTCACCCAGGGGGAGGCGAGGGCGTCCTCGTCGACGACGAGGATCCGCACATCCGCGACACCCGCGACCTGTTCGAGCCGCTCCGCGGGCCAGCGCGCGTCCAGCGGGACGTAGGCCCCGGCCGCACGGACAGCGCCGACGGACACCGACACCACGGCGGGCGACCGGGTGAGCAGCACGCCGATCCCGGACTCGGGGCCGGCGCCGAGGCCCGCCAGGGCGCGGGCGAGACCGGCGGAGATCCGGTCGAGTTCGGCATAGGTGAGGGCGGTGTCGCCGCCGGTGACCGCCAGGGCGTCCGGTGTGCGGCGCGCCTGGGCCGCGAAGAGTGCGGGCAGGGTGGCGTCCACGGCGGGTGCGGGCAGCGCGCGGCCGGCCCCCCAGTGTGTGACACGGGTGTGTTCGTCCGGCGTCATCAGGTCGTAGTCGTCCACGGGCCTGGCGGGGTCGGCCGCCACCTGCGCCAGGAGGCGCACCAGCCGGTCCGCGAGGGCTTCGGCGGTGCTCCGGTCGAAGAGCGCGGTGGCGTACTCGATCCCGGCGGTCAGGCCGCCCCCGTCCTCCTCCTCGTCGAAGGCGAAGGTGAGGTCGAACTTGCTCAGGCCGTTGTGGACCAGCCGGGCGTCCACGGTGAGGCCCGGCAGCTCCGGGCGGACGGCGTCCTGGTTCTGCAGGACCAGCATCGTCTGGAACAGCGGGTGGTGGTTGCGCGCCCTGACAGGGTTCACGCTCTCGACGAGACGCTCGAAGGGAACGTCCTGGTGCGTATAGGCGGCCAGGTCGAACTCCCGTACTCTCAGCAGGAGTTCGCGGAAGGTCGGGTTGCCGGACAGGTCCGTGCGCAGGACCAGTGTGTTGACGAAGAACCCGACCAGATCCTCCAGCGCTTCGTCCGTCCGCCCGGCCACCGGCGAGCCGAGCGGGATGTCGTCACCCGCGCCGTGCCGGTGCAGCAAGGTGGCCACCGCCGCCTGCAGCACCATGAACAGGCTGCTGCCCGACTCCCGTGCCAGACGGAGGAGTTGTGCGTTCAGGGCGGGCGGAACCTCGAAGGTGTGGACGGCTCCCGCCGGGTCGGTCGTGACCGGGCGCGGCCGGTCGAGCGGCAGGTCGATCAGTCCGGGCAGGCCCGCGAGCGCGGTGTGCCAGTGGTCGAGCTGCCGGCGCAGAACGCTCTGCGGCGCGACACCGTCGCCCAGGGCGTCGTGCTGCCAGAGCGTGTAATCGGCGTACTGGAGCGGGGTCCCGGCCGCCGGCTCGGGCTCCCGGCCCGCGAGACGGGCCCGGTAGGCGTCGCCGAGATGGCGGGCGAGCGGAGCGAGGGACCAGCCGTCGCCCGCGATGTGGTGCAGGACGAGCACCAATACATGGTGGGCCGGCGCGGAGCGCAGGAGCAGGGCACGCAGCGGCGGGTCCGCCATGACGTCGAACGGCTCCCGCACGGCGGCCACGACGGCTGCCTCCAGGTCGGTCGGCGCGGTGCTGACGACCGGCAGGCGGGGCATGGCCGCGTCGGAGGAAAGAATCAACTGGTGCGGCGCGCCGTCCCGTTCGGGGAACAGGGTGCGCAGCGACTCGTGCCGCTCCACGACGTCGCGCAGCGCGGCGCGCAGCGCGTCCGCGTCCAGAGCGCCGCCGAGTTCGAGGACGAGCGGGATGTTGTAGGCGGAGCTGGGGCCTTCGAGCCGGTTGAGGAACCACAGGCGCTGCTGGGCGAAGGACAGCGGCAGCGGGTCGGGCCGCTGCGCCACGGCCGCCACCGGCGACCGGGTCAGGCCCGGTGCGTCGATGACGCGGGCCAGGCCCGCGACGGTGGGGTGCTCGAAGAGGGTGCGTACGGCGATCTCGGCGCCCAGGACGGTGCGGACGCGGCTGACGACGCGCATGGCGAGGAGCGAGTGCCCGCCCAGGTCGAAGAAGCTGTCGTGCGGGCTCACTCGCGGCTGGTGCAGGACGTCGGCGAAGATACCGGCGAGCAGGTCCTCGCGGAGGGTTCGCCGCCCTCCGCCCGCAGCGGTGTCGTCGGGGCCCGCGCCGGGCTCCGGCAGTGCGCGCCGGTCCACCTTGCCGTTGGGCAGCAGCGGAAGGTCGTCGAGGACGACGACAGCGCCGGGCACCATGTAGTGCGGCAGGGTCTCGGCGAGCGCGTCACGCAGCGCGACGGGGCGCAGAGCCTGGTCACCTGTGACGGCGTAGGCGACGAGGCGGCGCCTGCCGGGCGCGTCCTCGCGGATCACGGCGCACGCCGCCGTGACGCCGGGGCGCGCCAGGAGCGCCGCCTCCACCTCCCCCAACTCGATGCGGAAGCCACGGAGTTTGACCTGGTCGTCGGCGCGGGACACGTAGTCGAGGAGGCCCTGCCCGTTCCACCGCACGAGGTCGCCCGTCCGGTACATGCGTCCGCCCGTGGCGTCGAACGGGTCGGCGACGAAGCGCGCGGCGGTCAGCCCCCGGCGGTCCAGGTAGCCGCGGGCGAGGTTGGGGCCCGACAGATACAGCTCGCCCGTGACGCCCTGGGGTACGGGCCGCAGGCGGCCGTCGAGTACGTAGGCGCTCATGGCGTCGACGGGGCGGCCGATCGGCACGGTCTCGTACGGGGTGACGGAGCAGGCGGTCCCGCCGCTCCCCGGACCGCCGACCCGGTGTGCGGTCGCGTCGATGGTCGCCTCGGTCGGCCCGTAGAGGTTGTGCACCTCGGCCCGCCACAGCTCGGCGACGTCGTCGGCGAGGGCGCGTGGCAGCGGTTCGCCGCCGCACAGTACGGCGCGCAGGCCTGGAAGCGGTGCGGCATGCGCCGCTTCGGTGAGGACGAGGGTCAGGTGGGACGGGACGAACTGGGCGACAGTGACCCCGAACCGGCTCATCCAGGAGACCAGGGCGCCGGGCTCCGTGTTGGCGCCGTGCGGCAGCACGCAGACCGCTGCGCCGTTCATCAGCGGGAGCCACAGCTCCCACACGGAGGCGTCGAAGCTGGAGGAGGTACGGGCGAGGACCCGGTCGTCCGGCGTGATCGCCAGGTGCCGCGCCATCCAGGCCATGTGACTGGCCAGGCCGGCGTGGGTCACGACAACACCCTTGGGACGGCCCGTCGAACCGGACGTGTAGATGACGTAGGCCGGGTCGGTACGGCAGGGGGCGCCGGGCAGAGGCGTGGTGGGGCCCGTGGGCCGGACGGACGCGTCGTCCAGGGCCAGCCACGGCACGTCGCAGCCGGGCAGCTCCGCGTGGGTGTCCGCGGTGGTGAGCAGCAGCACGGGACGGGCGTCGTCCAGCATGTGGCGCACGCGCGCGGGCGGGTACTGCGGGTCGACGGGCAGGTAGGCGGCGCCGGACCGCAGGACGGCGAGCATGGCGACGACGGTGTCCACGGACGGCGGCGCCGCGATGGCCACTCGCTCCTCACGGCCCGCGCCGCGCTCACGCAGGACGTGGGCGAGGGCGTCGGCGCGTGAGTCCAGTTCGGCGTAGGTGAGGCTGGTGTGCGCGTCGCGCACGGCGACAGCGTGGGGGGTGCGCGCCGCTGTCTCCCGGACCGCTTCGGGGACGGTACGGGCGGGCAGCGGGAGCTCGGCGCCGCGCCCCTGGGCGAGGAGGTGGTCCCGTTCGTCCGGCGCGAGCAGGTCCAGCTCGCTGATGGTGCGGGCGGGGTCGGTCACGGCCAGGGTGAGTACACGGGCGAAGCGGGCGCACAGGGCGCGGGCGGTGGCGGCTTCGAAGAGGTCGGTGGCGTACTCCAGGTAGCCGCCGATGCCTCCGGTACCGGAGGCGGTGGGGCAGGCGGAATCCGTACCTTCGGTGACTTCGGTGACTTCGGTGACTTCGGTGACTTCGGTGACTTCGGTGAGCGAGAACGTCAGGTCGAACTTGCTGCCCCCGCGGTGCCGGGACCGGTCGTGGACGGTGACACCCGGCAGATCGAGCTCCGCCCGCTCCTGGTTCTGCAGCACCAGCATGGTCTGGAAGAGCGGGTGGTGGTCGCCCGACCGCTCGGGGTTGAGGGCCTCGACGATCCGCTCGAAGGGGAGGTCGCCGTTGCTGAGCGCGGCGATGTCGAACTCCTTGACCCGGTCGAGGAGTTCACCGAAGGACGGGTCGCCGGACAGATCCGTGCGCAGGATGACGGTGTTGACGAAGAACCCGACCAGATCGTCGAGTGCCTCGTCGGTGCGTCCTGCCACCGCCGTGCCCAGCGGGATGTCGGGCCCGGCGCCATGGGCGTGCAGTGTCACGGCGAGCGCCGCCTGGAGCACCATGAAGGGGGTGCAGCCGACGGAACGGGCGAGCCGGGTGAGCGCGGCGTGCGCGGGAGCGGGCAGCTCGAAGGGGACGGCGCCGCCCCGGTGGCTGGGTACGGCCGGACGGGGCCGGTCGAGGGGCAGGTCCAGCAGATCGGGTGCGCCGCCCAGCGCCTCCTTCCAGAAGGCGAGCTGGCGTGCGGCCAGGCTGTCCGGGTCACCGTCGTCGCCGAGCAGCCGCCGCTGCCAGAGGGCGTAATCGGCGTACTGCACCCGCAGCGGGGCCCAGTCGGGCGTGGCCGTCCGCCCGGTCCTGGCGCGGTAGGCGGCGCCGAGGTCACGGCTGAGCGGGGCGAGGGACCAGCCGTCGGCGACGACGTGGTGCAGGACGAGGACCAGGATGTGCCGGGCGGGGTCCAGGCGGAGCAGATGGGCGCGGACGGCGGTCTCGCCCGTGAGGTCGAAGGGCGCTGCGGTCAGCCGGCCCACCCTTTCGTCGGACCAGGCGCCGGCGTCCTCTCCGGCCGGGAGCGGCTCGACGACGAGCGGGACGAGCGACGCGGCGTCACCGGCGTCGAGTGCCTCCTGCCGGGCGACGCCGTCGTGTTCGGCGAAGACGGTGCGCAGGCTCTCGTGGCGGCTGACCACGTCGGCCAGGGCGCCCCGCAGGGCATCCGCGTCCAGCGGGCCGCCGAGTTCGAGTACCAGCGGAACGTTGTAGCTGTCGCCCGGGACCTCCACCCGGTTGAGGAACCAGAGCCGCTGCTGCGCGAAGGACAGCGGTACCGCTTCGGGCCGCGGCTGCGGGGAAAGAGCGGGCCTGGCCGCCCCGGCGGTGTCGAGCACTGCGGCCAGGGAGGCGACCGTGGGGTGATCGAAGAGCGTGCTCAGGGCGAGTTCGGCATCCAGGGCGGCCCGCACCCGGGCGGTGAGGCGGGTGGCGAGCAGCGAGTGGCCGCCCAGCGAGAAGAAGCTGTCGTCGATGCCGACCGAGGCCACACCCAGGACGTCGGCGAACAGCCCGGCCAGGACCTCCTCGTAGGCCGTGCGCGGGGCGCGGCCCGTGGTGGTGACGGCCCGGGGGGCGGGCAGGGCGCGGCGGTCGATCTTGCCGTTGGGGTTCAGGGGCAGCACGTCGAGGGGTACGAACACGGAGGGCACCATGTACGCGGGCAGGGCGCGCCCGGCCCGGCGGGCCAGGGCGGAGGCGTCCGGCCGGGTCCCGGCGGCGGGCACCACGTAGGCGACGAGCCGGCGGTCACCGGCCGTGTCCTCACGGACCATGACGCAGGCGGCGCGCACATCGGGGTCGGCGAGCAGGACGTTCTCGGTCTCGGCGGGCTCGATGCGGAACCCGCGGATCTTGACCTGCCCGTCCACGCGCCCGACGTACTCGACGGCGCCGCCCGCGGTCCAGCGCACGAGGTCGCCGGTACGGTACATACGGCCACCGTCCGCGCCGTACGGGTCGGCGACGAACCGGGTGGCGGTCAGGGCGGCACGTCCCTGGTAGCCGCGGGCCACGCCGTGGCCACTCACGTACAACTCCCCCACGACGCCGGGCGGCACCATGCCCAGGGCGTCGTCCAGCACGTACAGGCACATGCCGTCGAGAGCCCGGCCGACGGGCGGCACGCCCGCGGTACCGGCGTCGACCGGATGGCGGGCGGCGAAGGTCGTGGTCTCCGTCGGACCGTACACGTGCAGGACACGCGTGCCGGGCGCGGCGGCGGCCACCCGCTGCATCAGGTCCGGGGTCGCGGCCTCACCGCCCGCGGCGACCAGGCGGAGCCCGGCGAACGCCACCGGGTCCGTCTCGGCCACCACGTTGAACAGCGCCGTCGTCAGGAACAGCGCGGTCACCCCGTGCCGGTCCACCATGTCGTGCAGGACACGTGCCTCCAGCACGCCGTCGGGCGCGACGACCACCCGGCCGCCGTTCAGGAGCGGCACCCAGGTCTCGAAGGTGGAGGCGTCGAAGACATAGGCCGAGTGCAGCAGCACCGCGTCGGTGACGCCGCCGCCCCAGGTGGTGTCGGCGGCCAGCGCGAGGACGTCGGCGTGGGTGACACCGACGCCCTTGGGCAGACCGGTGGAGCCGGAGGTGAACATCACGTAGGCGAGCTGCCCGCCGCCGTTCACGCGTGGCAGCGGCCCCGGCCGGGGCGGAGCGCCGCTCAGGACCCGCCCGGTTCTGTCGACGACGACCAGCGGCAAGGTGCGGGCCGCCTCCCGCACCCATGGCCGGCCGGCGGTTGCCTCGTCGGCCACCAGGGCGCGGACACGGGCGACTTCGGTGACGCGGGTGAGCCGTTCGGCGGGCCACGCGGCGTCCATCGGGACGTACGCCGCGCCCGCTCCGGCCGCGCCGAGCGTGGCGGCCACCACGGCCGCGGAGCGGCCCACGAGGACGCCGACACCGTCCTCGGCACCGAGCCCCCACCCGGCCAGGGCGCCGGAGAGGTCCGCCGACACCGCTGCCAGCTCCCGGTACGAGAGCGTGACGGCGCCGTCCACCAGCGCAGGGGCGTCCGGTGTACGGCGTGCCTGCGCAGCGAACGCATCCGGCAGAGTGGACGCCACGCTCTCCGGCGGCAGGCCGGTACCGCGCCCCTGGGCTCGCAGAGCCCCGGCGGTGGCCGCGTCGAGGAGCGGCAGGGCCTGCAGGGGGGTGTCGGCGTCCGCTTCGGCCAGAGCCGACAGGAAGGACACGACGGCCTGCTGGTGCAGCCGCACGTCCTCGGGGCGGTACAGCTCCGGATTGGCGTCGAAGCCGATCAACGGCCCTCTGCCCTCGGACCGTTCGGAGACGAAGAGCGACACATCGTCGACGGGGCCGATGGACAGCACCCGCGAGGCGCCGGGGCTGCCGGCGAAGTCGAGGTCGTAGTCGTAACCCATGATGTTGACGACGACACCGGCCAGTCGGGCCGCGTCGTCGGCCATGTTCAGTTCACGGGCCAGCTGTTCGCGGGAGAAGCGGCGGTGCCGCAGGGCGCCGCGCATCTCGGTGGCGACGGCCCGCACGAAGGCGCCGACCGTCATGCCGTCGCTGATGGACAGCCGTAGCGGCAGGATGTTGGCGGTCATGCCGACGATGTGCCGCAGCCCGCCGTGACGGCCGTTGGAGGCGAGACCCACGGTGATGTCGCGGGTTCCGGTGACGCGGCCGGTGTAGGCGGCGACCGCGCTCACAAGGACTGCGGTCCAGCTGGTGCGATGCGCGGACGCGAGCCGGCGCAGGCCGTCGAGGACAGCGACGGGCAGGGTCTCACCGGTGTGCAGCCGGGCGTCCGGCCCGTCGGCGACGGCCGGAGCCGGAGTGTCGGTGCGCCTGCGGATGAGCGGCCTGCTGCCGTGTGCGTCCGCTTCGTCCCCGCCGGGGGCCAGGTCCGCGAACTTGCCGGTCCAGTAGGCACGGTCGGCCTCGTAGCGGTCCGAGTTGCGATAGGCCGCCTCGTCCGCGACGAGATCGCGCAGCGCCGCGGCGGGCTGCCCGGCCGCGCCGAGGTCCTCACCGCGCACAGCGCGCCCGTAGAGGTCGGCCACGGCGCGGGCGAAGACCGCGCCGCCGAGGCCGTCGGCCGCTATGTGGTGAAAGCGCACGTACCAGTAGTGCAGCCGGCGGTCGAGACGCAGCAGCGCGAAGTGGTGGTGCGGAGCGTCGAGCCTGTCGACCGTGGCCATGTCACCGGCCAGGTAGCGCTCCGCCGCGGCAGCGGGATCGCCGGCTCCGGTCAGGTCGACCACGTGGAGCCGGCTGGGGCCGTCCGGCGGACGGCGGACGACCCGCTGACGGACGGTGTCGCCTCTGACGGTGAACTCGGTGTTGAGGCTGTCGCACAGGTCGACGGCCCGGTCGAGCGCTGCGGCGAATAACGGCTCGTCCAGGTCGCCACGGATCTCGAAGCATTCGCCGATGTTGTATTTGGGGCTGTCCGGGTCGACCAGTTGCCCGTACCAGACACCCTGTTGTGCCGGGGTGATTTCGAAGAATTCTTCGGGAACTACGCGTGATGAGACGGAGCCATTTTCGTGCATGCCGATCCACACCTTCGAGGAGAGTTTTCGGGACGGCGAAGAAGGCGTAACGAAACGACCACGCCGGTGCAGCACCCATCGCCGACGACGGTCCGGGTGAAAGCGGAGAAGGACATCGCCGTGCCCATGGCATCAGGCACCGACGGGGGCCCGCCGGCATGGAATCCGGCAGGGCACTCCGCTGTCTTCGCGCATTGATGATGCGCCACGCGGCAGTTCACCGTTGGTTCATGAAAGCCACATGAGCACTAATCAGCGAGGCATGACCGAATACCGTCCCCACCTGATCGATTCTGCTCAAACAAGGAGCGAGGTCGATCAGATGGGGGCGTCGGCATCCACCCGACCTGGGGCGATGCGCGACACCTCGACGGCTCGGCCGCCGGCCTATCCGGCGTCGGCCTCCATCGCCCGCACCAGACTGGCGGGCCGCATATCGCTCCACGCGCCTTCGATCGCGTCCAGACACTCCTGACGCGACCCCTCCGGGCCATCGGCACGCCAGCCGCCCGGAATATCAATATGCGCGGGCCACAGTGAGTACTGACCCTCACCATTCACCAGCGTCACGAACCGTCCCGACTCGTCATCGAAAGGATTGGCCACGACCGTCCCCCCACCTGTTTTCGCACTTTCCACGGCATGTTCATCATTTACTTCCGGGCACGCTGCACCGATCACTTCAGCCGCACCGCCGAACCACCCGCCCCCCGGCGTTTCGATCTCGACCATGCGGAACGGAGATACGTTACGCCTCCGGATATCGGCGACAGCCGAGCCAGGCTTCCCCTGACTCCGCCCGTTCATGCCAATCACACTAGAGGACCTTCGGTGGCCGGTGATGCCAATTCGCCCCATTACTTATGGGTACTAAATCGAACAGCAACCGGAGAGATGCGCCTGAGACATATGCCAACTCGCCCTCGGTGGAAATATCCAGCCACTCCATGTCGATTTTGCCCTGATATCGACATATACGAACCGCGTGAATCCGGATAACCGCGGGCGGGTTCCCGCAGACTCTGTGACACACAGCGATTGGATCGCGCTCCCATGCGCCGGGCGCGCGCCCCGCCCTGCCCCACGCCCGCGCGAAGTGCCGGGTGGCCTTCGCCGTTCGTCAGGTCCGGCGCCGGCCAGGCTGCTCCCCGTGCCGGACGGCACGGAGAGCAGCCCGTCCGTGGCGGCAGCCCCGGGTCAGAGGAGCTGCCAGAGGTGGTCATCGGTGCCGTTGTCGTCGAACTGAACGACGCGGGCGCTGTCGGCGGTGGACATCTGGTCAACGCCGAGAACCTTGCCGGAGTGACGGTTACGGATACGGAACCAGCCGTCGGCGTCGGGGACGAGCTGCCAGAGGTGGTCGTCCGTGCCGTTGTCGTCGAACTGAACGACGCGGGCACTGTCGGCGGTGGACATCTGGTCAACGCCGAGAACCTTGCCGGAGTGACGGTTACGGATACGGAACCAGCCGTCCCCCTCGGCGATCAATCCCCATTCGTGGTCGTCCGTACCGGTATCACCGAACTGCACGACCTGCGCACTGTTGGCCGTGGACATGGCGTCGACACCGAGGACCTTGGCCGAGTGCCGGTTACGTATCCGGTACCAGCGGGCGGCGAGCCACGGCTCCCCGTCCGGGCCGGCCGTGGGGAACGACGTGATGCGCAGCCGCGCCGCCCCCATCGGGACGAGTGTGATCTCCTCCACGGGCTCGGCGCTGCGGGCGGGGCTGTTCTGGAGCGGTGTGACGACGTGCTCGTCGTCCGCCGTCCACTCCGGGATACGGCGCGCCCGAGCCGTCATGGACAGCGGGGTGCCGTCGAGGGTGAACGGATTGGCGTCCCCGGCAGGACGGCCGCTCCGGGGGCGCAGCGACGCGGCCGGATCCATGTCGTCCAGGACGAGGCCGTAGTTCCAGGGGCCAGTCGCGTGCACCGCGTACTCCGGGAACTGATCGGTGCCGCCGATGCGCTCGTACGCCTCACCGATCCGCAGGGAGTAGGTGAGCGGCCCTCGGTCCACGGTCACGGCGTCGTGGTTGTGCTCCCAGGTGCGGACCGCGGTCTTCTGCGGGAAACGCAGGGTCACCCGGTCGCCGTCGGCCCAGGTGCGTTCGACTCGGGTGAAGGCAGGTCCGGCCGGGGCGTTCACACCCTCCCCGTTGACCTGGATCTGCGGGCTGTCGCACCAGGCGGGGACACGGAGCACCAGCGGGAAGCTCAGCGGCCCCGGTGCCTTCAGGGTCAGCGTGACCGTGTCGGTGAACGGGTAGCCGGTCTCCTCGGTGAAGGTGACCTCGGTGCCGTCGGCGACCTTGGCGGTGACCTCGCAGCTCGCGTACATCGCGGCGGCGAGGCCTCCGTCGGGGGTGGCGAGCCACAGCTCTTCGGTGAAGTACGGCCAGCCCATGCCGTAGTTGTGCGGGCAGCAGCGGTACTGGTCGACGCCGGGCAGGAACGCCTGCATGGCGAAACCGTTCTGGAACTGCCGCTGCGTCTTGGGGACGTTGTCCAGGTCGACGCTGTTGGCGCTGGTGATGTAGTGGGTCGCCCTGCCCGAGGGGTCGAGGGAGGCGGGCAGGGAGTTGAAGGCCAGTTCCTCGCAGCGGTCCGCCCACAGCGGGTCACCGGTGATCCGGGTGAGCAGTTGGTGGCTCGCCATGAACTCGACGATCCCGCAGGTCTCGAAGCCCTGCCGGGCGTCGCCGTGTGCGGGGCGTGCGTTCTCGTCCCCGGCGAAACCGCCGCCGGGGAACTGCCCGTACTGGTCCATGGCCTTTCCGTATGTCCCGTACGTGTCGCGTGTGTCGTCGGCCGAACCGCTGCGCACCGCGTACTGGGCAGGTTCACGGAAGCCCTGAGCGATGTTCACGTTGTGGAGGCTGACCAGGTTGTCACCCCAGTCCGCCCCGTTCGCGTGCATCTTGTCGGCGAGGTCGAGGAGGAAGGTGTCGCCGGTGCGGTTGAAGAGCCAGAAGGCGCTGTCCAGTGCGTCGCCGCAGCGCAGCGAGACCCAGCTGGTGCTGAAGGCGCCCGGCCCCTGCGCGTTCATGTAGCGGAAGAACTTGCTGAGGAACGGGATGACGCGGGTGTCACCCGAGTACTCCTGCCAGGAACGAAGAGCCTGGATCAGGGGGAGGAAGGGCCAGAAGTCCGGGCCGCCGTTCAGCGACGTACGCAGGGACTTCGGGCCGAAGAAGCCGTCGGACTGCTGGGTGGCCACAATCGCGTCGAACCAGCGGCGCACGGCCGCCAGCGCCTTGGCATCGCCCGTGACGATCGCGAGGTCGGTGTATCCGCGCAGCCAGTACGGGACCTCTTCCCAGCCGCCGAGGTCGGGGCGGACCCATCCGGTGGCCGTGAAGTCGAGGAAGTGCGAGAACTCCTCGTAGCGGCCGCAGAGTCCGTCCAGCTGGAGCTTCAGCTGTCCGGCCAGCCAGCCGCGCGCGGTGACACGGCCGGGCGGGAGCCTGAGGAAGGCCGTCGGGTGGAGGGGGGCAGCGTTGGGCGCGTAGTGGCCGCCGTGTGCGGGGCTCGACCGGTGTCCGGCCGCGGTCGCCGTAGTGGCCCAGCGGCTGCCGGCCACCGTCGTGGCCACGGCTGCGGCCAGCGCGCCGGTCATCAGCTGTCTGCGGTCCAGGGGCATGGGGACTCCTTCTCTCAGTGGGCCGCACGGGGCTCCGGCGGGCGGCCCATGGCGCATGGGGGCTGCCAGGCGCCCGAGGCGCTCGGCAGGGAGCGGCACCGATGACGGGGAGGGAGCGCGACGCCATCCTTCCAACGTTGGAAATCGGATAACGGCGTCATGACAGCACGCCGTCAAACGGCTGTCCAGGCATGCGGCAGCAACTCATGGGCCGGGGGCCGCTCCTGGGCGGTTCCCGGCTCCGGGCCGGGAACCAGGCCGCCCGGCTGGGGCTCGGAGTGCGGATCGACGAGGAGCTGCGGGAGGCGGACTTCGGGGCCTGGGAGGGTCTGGCGTACGCCGAGGTACAGCAACGCTGTCCGGACGCGCCGTGGCTGCGGTCCCCGGCGGCCGCTCCTCCGGGCGGTGAGTCCCCCGACGACGTGGCGGACCGGGTGGGCCCGGCACGGGACGAGCTGCCGGGCACGGTACGCGGGGAAGACCGTGCTGGCCGTCTCGCACGTGGTGCCGGTGAGGCGGCTGATCCGGCCTCCGCCCGGCGCGCCGGGCGGAGTCGCTGCTCCGCATCGAGGTCGCACGGCTTCGGTGCCGGATGTCCCGTACTACGCGAAGGGAAACGCGTCTGTGCGCTCGCTCAACGAGACGTCGCACATGCGGTGAGTCCACAGCCTCGGGCAGGACCGGGAAGTAAGGAGCGGTGGCCCGTCCTGGCCGCGCGGTACGGACCGCGGCCCGGACGGGCCGGGCGGCCGTCCCGGAAGTGGCGGAGCCTTCCGCAGGGGCCCTGTACGAGCACCGGCCGGACCACGGCGCCGTCGCCTCCGTGCCCGGCGTCGCGATCACCGGCGCTCAGGATCCGAAGGGTTCGCCGCCTCCTGCCTCTCATAGGAATCTACGAGAGGGGCCGACCGACCAGCCAACTCCTTCATGGCTTCGGTGACTGCCCCCGGCGGAGCCCGGCGGATGTACTTGCGCTATTCCGTTAACAGCACGTGAACGACGCACGGAAGGGACAGCGGAGGTCTCCTGATGAGCACCCTGACTTCTCCCGCCCGTACCCGGCGGGGCCTCAATGAACCGGTCACCGGTGGGGCCGGCGCCGGGCCGCGCCCCTGTGCGGGGCCGGGCCCGGCCGCGATGGAGGAGATCGGGGCCTTGAGGAGCAAGATCCGCGACCTGTCGTTCACCGCCCACCTGTCCCCGGCCTTTCCGGACACACCGCCGATGCGGAATGTGGCCGGAAGGGCTGTCCCTCGCCCACCGCACAGCGTGCGGGGTTACGGCGAGCCGCCCGCCATTTCCGCCACCCCGGCGGTCGTGAACGCCATCCGCCATGCAACGGGGCTGAACCTGACCCACACACCGGTCCCACCGGAACGCACGGCCGGCCCCCGGCCGCGCCGATCCCACACAGGTGTCGCCGGCCGGGCCGGTCATGAGGCGGCACCCGCGTAGCCCCACTTGTTGCCCCGGTGTCCGCCCGTGCGGTGTCTCGCACAGGCAGCCCAGCCGGGGAGTCCCGACCGTCTGCAACAAAGGAGTGACCATGACCGCGCACGCCCAAGAGAAGAGCATCCAGGAACTCGAGCGCACCTGGATGGACGAGGCCATCAGCCTTGCCACCACCAGCGTGCAGAACGGCGGCGGACCGTTCGGCACGCTGATCGCCAAGGACGGCGAAATCGTCGCGATCGGGAACAACAAGGTCACGTCGAACCTGGACCCGACGGCCCACGGCGAGGTGACCGCGATCCGTGCCGCCTGCCAGAAGCTGGGCACCTTCTCGCTGGACGGCTGCGTCCTGGTCACCTCGTGCGAGCCGTGCCCGATGTGTCTCTCGTCCTCGCTGTGGGCGCGGGTCGACCGGATCATCTTCGCCGCTGACCGGCATGACGCTGCCGTGGCCGGTTTCGACGACCGCAAGTTCTACGAGCTGTTCGAAAAGAAGCCCGCGGAGCTGTGGCCGCTCGCGATCGCGCAACTGGACATGCCGAACCGTACGGCGCCGTTCGACGCCTGGCTGGCCAAGTCCGACCGCGTCGATTACTGAACACCCGGTTCACCGCGCACTCGCGTCGGGTGGAGCGATACCCGCTCCGTAGAAGCCTCAGGACTCACTTGCCGAGACCTGGGGCTTTTGCTTTTCACTCGGCACGCCGGGGGCGGCGCCGCGACCGTGAGCACCAGGCGAACCAGCCGGGGCGCGACACGGGCTACTCCAGGCGGGGGGACCATGCGGGGCGCCGAAGTGCGCCGGCCGGTCCTGCCCGGTGAGGCGGGCGTCCGCCGGGCCCCGCCGGCGGCGGCGCCTGCCGGGGCGAGGGCCCCGTACATGCCGAAGGGGCGCCCCGCATACGTGCGTTCGCACGAGCGCAAGGCGCCCCTTGGCGCACCCCTGACGGGGTCCTGGCCGGGAATCAGTTCCCGTCGGCCTCGAAGGTGAGCAGCAAGTCGGCGGCGACGCTCACGGCGATCGTCGCGGGTTCCTTGCCGGTGATGTCGGCCATCCCTATCGGAGTCTTGACCCGATCGATGGTGGCGTCGTCGAAGCCGCCCTCGGTCCGGAGGCGCTTGCGGAACCGCACCCACTTGGCAGCCGACCCGATCAGCCCGATGGAGCCGAGGTGGGTGGTACGCAGGGCGGAGTCGCACAGCGCGGCGTCCTCGGCGTGATCATGGGTCATGATCAGGATGTGGGTGCCGCGCGGCAGCTCCTCCAGCACCTGCTCGGGCAGCAGCGGTGTGTGATGCACATGCACCTGCGCCACCGCGTCGTCCAGCACGGCGAGCCGCTCCTTGCCGAGCATCTCGGAGCGGGTGTCGATCAGATGGAGGTCGAGGTCCTGACGGGCCAGGATGCGCGCCAGTTCCAGTCCGACGTGTCCGACGCCGAAGACCGCCACGGCCCGCACGACCGGCAGGGGTTCGAGCAGCACCGAGACCGTGCCGCCGCAGCACTGGACGCCGTGCTGGTTGGTCACTTTGTCGTTCAGGGCGAAATCGATGAGCTCCAGCTCAGGCTTGGCCGCGGCGATCATCTCCCGGGCCCGGTCGATCGCGACGGCCTCGACGTTGCCGCCTCCGATCGACCCCCACGCGTCGCTCTGCCCCACCACCAGTTTCGCACCGGCGTCGCGCGGGGCATGGCCGCGCACGGTCGCGACGGTCACCAGCACACCGGACTCCCGGCGTGCCCGCAACCGCGCGACCGCGGCGACCCACGTCATGTCAGGCACCGCTCAACGCTGCTGCGTCGGTACGGACCTTGCCGTTGGACTTGCCGTTGGAGGCGTGCCCGTTCGCGGCGGCGTGGCCGTTGGAGGCGAATCCGTCGAGGCTCTGACCGTTCTGCAGGGCAGTACCCCGGCGGGCCTCCTCGATGGCCCAGTACACCGCTTCGGGTGTCGCGGGAGAGGCCAGCTCCACGCCGACCCCACCGGGGCCGAAAGCGGCGGCTGCCTGCCGGAGCGCCTCCCGTACCGAGAACGCCAGCATCAGCGGAGGCTCGCCCACTGCCTTGGACCCGTAGACCGCACCCTCTTCGGTGGCGTTCTCCAGGAGCGTGACGTTGAACTCCTCGGGCATCTCAGAGAAGCTCGGCAGCTTGTAGGTGCTCGCTGCCTGGGTCTGCAGCCGGCCGCGGTTCGGCCCGTCGGAGGAGTCCCAGCGCAGCTCCTCGAGCGTCAGCCAGCCCGCGCCCTGCACGAACCCGCCCTCGACCTGACCGATGTCGATCATCGGCGAGAGGCTGTCGCCGACGTCGTGCACGATGTCCACCCGCCGGATGCGGTAGGCGCCGGTGAAGCCGTCGACCTCCACCTCGGTCGCGGCGGCACCGTTGGCGAAGTACTTGAACGGGGAACCCCGGAACGACTTCGCGTCCCAGTGCAGTCCTTCGGTCCGGTAGAAACCGGACGCCGACAGCTGGACCCGCTGGAAGTACGCGGAGTGCACCAGGTCGTCCCAGGCCACTTCCGCGTCGCTGCCCAGGGCGCGCGCGATGCCGTCGACTATGCGTACGTCCGAGGCGTTCGCACCCAGCTTGGTGGCGGCCACCTGCAGCAGCCGCTCGCGCAGCTGCTCACAGGCGTTCTTGATCGCCCCACCATTGAGGTCGGCTCCGGAACTGGCCGCGGTGGCGGAGGTGTTGGGCACCTTGTCGGTGCGCGTCGGGGCCAGGCGGACCTTGTGCAGCGGGATGCCCAGCGTGGTCGCGGCCACCTGCATCATCTTGGTGTGGAGGCCCTGGCCCATCTCGGTGCCGCCGTGGTTGATCAGGACGGAGCCGTCCTTGTAGATCAGCACCAGCGCGCCGCCCTGGTTGAAGGCGGTGAGGTTGAACGAGATGCCGAACTTGATGCCGGTGATCGCGAGTGACCGCTTGACGTTCGGATGCGCGGCGTTGAAAGCGGCGATCTCGCGGTTGCGATCGGCGACGTCGCCGACCTTCTGCACCTGCTCCCAGACGGTGGCGATCCGGTCGGCCTGGGTGACCGGCTGTCCGTACGGCGTCGTCTGGCCCTGACCCGGCTGGTAGAAGTTCCGTTCCCGCAGCTCCATGGGGTCCAGTCCGAGCTGCGGCGCGCAGCGGCCCAGGATGTCCTCGATCACCAGCATGCCCTGCGGTCCGCCGAAGCCCCGGAAGGCGGTGTTGGACACCGTGTTGGTCTTGGCGATCCGACCGGCGACGCGGGCGTTGGGGATCCAGTAGGTGTTGTCGATGTGGCACAGCGCTCGGGCGAGGACCGGCTCCGAGAGGTCCAGGCTCCAGCCGCCGTCCGCGACCAGGGTGGCGTCCAGGGCCTGGATGCGGCCGTCGGCGTCGAACCCGATCTTCCACTTGGAGTGGAACCCGTGGCGCTTGCCGGACATCGTCAGGTCCTGAGTCCGGTTGAGCCGGAACCTGACCGGCCGGCCGGTCAGCTTGGCGCCGAGTGCGGCGATGGCCGCGAATCCGTGCGGCTGCATCTCCTTGCCGCCGAAGCCGCCGCCCATCCGCAGACACTGCACGGTCACCTCGTGGGCGGACACGCCGAGCACGTGCGAGACGATTTCCTGGGTCTCCGACGGGTGCTGGGTGCTGCTCTGGATGAACACCTGGCCGTTCTCGTCGACCAGGGCCAGCGCCGCATGCGTCTCGAGATAGAAGTGTTCCTGCCCGGCGAACTGGAACTCGCCGGAGATCACATGCGCGGAGTCCGCGAAGCCGGCGTCGATGTCGCCGGCCACCATCAGGGGCTGGGCTCCGTGATAGCTGCCCGCCTCGATCGCGTCCTGAAGCGTGACCAGGGAGGGCTTCTCGTCGAGTTCCACCTCGACGGCCGCCGCACCGAGCCGGGCAGCCTCCAGGGTCTCTCCGAGTACCCAGGCGACCGCGTGGCCGTGGAACATGACCTCGTCGGGGAACAGCGGTTCGTCGTGCTTCATACCGGCGTCGTTGACACCGGGCACGTCGGCACCGGTCAGCACGCGGACCACGCCGGGCACGGCGAGCGCGGGCTCGGTGCGCAGCGCCGTGATCCTGCCGTGGGTCTTCATGACCTGGACCGGATAGGCGTGCAGCACGTCCTTGGTGCGGTAGACCAGGTCATCGGTGTACAGCGCGGTACCGGTGACGTGCTGGACGGCACTCTCGTGCGGCATCGAAACACCGACGACAGGCTTTTCGGGGCGTTCGGACAGATGACTCATGACGACACCGCCTCAGTGGTTTGCGCGTACAGCTTGAGCAGGCTCTGGCCGAGCATCGCGGAACGGTAGAGGGAGCTGGCGCGATGATCGCTCATCGGTGTGCCCTCGCTCCGCAGCTCCCGGGCCGCGGCCTCGACGGTCCCCGCCGTCCAGGGCTTGCCCTCCAGGGCGGCCTCGGTGGCGAGCGAGCGGATCGGGGTGGCAGCCACGCCGCCCAGACCGATGCGTGCCTTGCGGACGATTCCGTCCTCGATGTCCAGCGCGAAACCGACCGCCACGCTGGAGATGTCGTCGAAACGCCGCTTGGCGATCTTGTGGAAGGCCACGACCGGCGACAGTGGCAGCGGGATGCGCACCGCGCGGATCAGCTCATCGGGACGCCGCACACTCTGCCGGTACCCGGTGAAGTAATCCGCCAGCGGGACCTCGCGCTCACCGTCGGCGTCGGCGAGCACCAGCGATGCCTCCAGCGCGAGCAGCACCGGCGGGCTGTCACCGATGGGAGAGCCGGTACCCAGGTTGCCGCCGAAGGTCGCACCGTTGCGGATGAGCCGCGACGCGAACTGCGGGAACAGCTCCGCCAGCAGCGGGACATCGCCGTCGAGACGGCGTTCGATCTCGGTGAGTGTCAGCGCCGCACCGATCAGAATGGAGTCGGATTCGACGCGCAGCTCCCGCAGTTCGGGCAGCCGGTCGATGGCGACCACGCAATCCGCCCGGCGGGAGCGGATGTTGACCTCGACGCCGTAGTCGGTGGATCCGGCGACCACCACCGCGTCGGGCCGCTCACGCAGCAACTGCAGTGTTTCGGCGAGCGTGTTCTTCCGCAGGAACGAGCTGCCGTCCTGGGTGTATTCGGTGGCGACCGGTGCGGGCGGGGACTGCTCGCGGCGCTGCGCGAGCGGGTCCTCGTCGGCGGGCGCACCGACGGCGAACGCGGCATCGCGAATGGGGCGGTAGCCGGTGCACCGGCACAGGTTCCCGCTCAGCGCGTGCAGGTCGAAGCCGTTCGGACCGTGCTCGGCGTCGCCGCTGCCCGCCGAGTCCGCGCCGTCTGCCGGCTCCTCGTGCGCGCAGCGGTTGGGCCGGTAGTACTCGGCGGCCATGCTGCAGATGAATCCCGGGGTGCAGTAGCCGCACTGGGACCCGCCGCGGACCGCCATCTCCTCCTGCACGGGGTGCAGGGCGACCGGCGTGCCGGGGTCGCCGACGGTGGCGAGCCCCTCGGAGGTGATGATCTCCTGACCGTCGAGAGCCGCGGCCGGGACCAGGCAGGCGTTGACCGACACCCAGTCGGTGGGCTTGTTCACCCCGGGGCGTGCCACCAGGACCGAACAGGCACCGCACTCACCCTCGGCGCAGCCCTCCTTGGTCCCGGTGAGGCCACGCTCACGCAGGAAATCCAGCGCTGTGATGTGGGGTGCAGCCGGTGATATCGGCGCTTCTTTCCCATTGACCGTGATCCGCGCCGCTACCATGACAGACCTTCGCTTCCGTGCATGACCGGTCGATTCATCATGTTCGCCAATTTCAGGCAGCTTTCTGTGTTCAGAGCGCCACGTGAACGGAGCGGGCGCAGCAAGGCACGCGACAGCGACGTGCCGGAATGTGGTGACGGGAAACCCCGGAATGTGCCGCGAGCGGGCACATCAGAACGGCGTGATTCAGCAGCCGTGCGCGATCCGGCCCGGAACCCAGGCTGTGCACTGGGCGAGGCGACCAAGGTCAGAGCTGGTGTACATCCGCGGGTCGCCTCCTTCCGGGAAAAATATGGACCTACAACTACCGCAAACTAGTGGCTCGGACCATAGAGGTCAATAGGTTGACCTCTATCTCCCCAGAATCGATCGAATTCGACCTCCCACGAAGCGATCGCTTTCGGCTTTAGAGGTCCGGTTTAGAGGTCCGGACGCCATCACCGGACGGCCGAACGCACGGCGGCCCGGCCCGCAGCCTGCCGTCGCACCGCCGCCACCAGCTCCGGGCCGCGCCCTTCCGCACACCGGCCGATGCGCTCCGGACCGGGACCGAGGGAGCAGGATCGGCCACGGTGCGCCGTACAGGCCCGCGGCGCGCTGCGCCACGAGTGCCGCGCCGCATGACCCGCCCGCTCCTGCCGAAGCCCGGAGCGTCTCCGCCGGCCTGTGCGCCGTCCGGCCAGTACGCCTGCCCCCGAATGGAGCCCGTGCACCCGCGGAACGCCGGAGCCCGGCCCGTGGCACGGGACGGCACAGCTGCCCGACAGCCGGCGACGGTCCCGCTCCCCCTGCGGAGCGGGACCGTCGCCGCGCCGAGCGGGACCGTCGCCGCGCGGCGGAGCGGCCGGGGCCCCTGCGGCCGGGGCTTCCCGGAGCGCTGTAATGCCCGAGTAACGGCGGCTCTCTAGCGTCCGGACTCCCCCGTACCGTTCCTGGAGGAGCACTCCGATGCACCTGCCCCCACCGCCCTGGCGCAGACGCACAGTCCGGGCGGCGGCCGCCTTCACCGCGGCCGCCCTGCTGACCGCGCTGCCCCTGGCCGACACCGACGCTGTCGCCGCCCCGTCGGCCAAGGTCGACCCCGCACTCTCCGCCGCCGTTGCCGAAGCGGGCGACACCTCCTTCTTCGTCGTCCTCAAGGACCAGGCGGACCTGTCATCCGTCCGGAAGCAGCAGACCCATGCGGCAAAGGCAAGGGCTGCCTACGGCGCGCTGACCGCGCACGCCAGAAAAAGCCAGAAGTCGATCAATTCCTTTCTCGACAGAGCGAAGGCCGGCCACCAGGACTACTGGATCGCCAACGCCGTCAAAGTGACCGGTGGGCAGGACCTGGTCGATCAGCTGGCCAGGCGTTCGGACGTCGCGCGCATCGTCAAGGAGCAGCACTACAGGCTCGACGACATCGAGACCGCCGACAAGAAGATCAGCGCCTCGCGCACGGAGTCCTCGGCCACCGGTGACGATGGCACGCCCGAGTGGGGTGTCGCGGACATCAAGGCCGACCAGGTGTGGAAGCAGTACGACGACCGGGGCGAGGGCATCGTCATCGCCAACGTCGACTCGGGTGTCCAGTACGACCACCCGGACCTCGTCGCCGGCTACCGGGGCAACAACGGCGACGGCACCTTCACCCACGACTACAACTGGTACGACGCGACCGGCCAGTGCGGGACGAGTGGTGTCCCGTGCGACAACAACGGTCACGGCACCCACACCATGGGCACAATGGTCGGCAAGAACGGCATCGGCGTCGCGCCGAACGCGAAGTGGATCGCCGCCAAGGGCTGTGAGACCTCGTCCTGCTCCGACGAGTCGCTGCTCGCGGCCGGCCAGTGGATCCTCGCCCCGACCGACCACAACGGGCAGAACCCGCGCCCCGACATGGCGCCGAACATCGTGAACAACTCCTGGGGCGGCGGGGACACGACGTTCTACGAGGACATCGTCGACGCCTGGAACTCCGCCGGCATCTTCGAGGCGTTCGCGGCCGGCAACGACGGTGACGGGACCACCTGTTCCACCGCGCACGCCCCGGGCTCACAGGCACCCGCCTACGGTGTCGGCGCGTACGACTCGTCCGGCGCGATCGCCTCCTTCTCCGGCTTCGGCCCGTCCCTGGTCGACGGTTCGATGAAGCCGGACATCGCCGCGCCGGGTGTCGACGTCGAGTCCACCTGGCCCGGCTCGTCGTACAACACCGAGTCCGGTACCTCGATGGCCACGCCGCACGTCGCCGGCGCGGTGGCCCTTCTGTGGTCGGCGGCGCCGTCCCTGATCGGCGACATCGACGCGACGCGCAAGCTCCTCGGCGAGGGCGCGCGCGACGTCGACGACACCCACTGCGGCGGCACCGCCGACGCCAACGACGTATGGGGTGAGGGCAAGCTCGACATCCTCGCGGCGGTCGGCAGAGCCCCGCACACCGCGGGCACCACGAGCGGCAGGGTGACGGACAAGGCGACCGGCGCCGCCCTGTCCGGTGTCACCGTCGAGGCGACGGACGCCGCGTCCGGCACCCGTTCGGTCACCACCGGCACCGACGGCACGTACCGCCTGCCGCTGAACCCGGGCACCTACGACTTCGCGGTCAGTGACTACGGTTACGCGGCAGGTTCGGCCACCGGGGTCGTGGTCGGGGCGAATCAGGACCTGACGCAGGACTTCGCCCTCTCCGCGGTGGCCTCGCACCAGGTCTCCGGCACCGTTCTCGACGTCACCGGCAAACCCCTGGCCGGCGCGAGCGTGGAGCTGACCGGTGCCCCGGTGCCCGCGGTGACCACCGGCTCCAGGGGCACGTACACCCTCCCGAAGATCGCCGAGGGCACCTACTCGCTGACCGTGAAGCCCGCCGCTCCGACCCTGTGCAACGGTGTCTACAACGGATCGGTCACCGTCACCGCCGACCTGACGCAGAACGTTCGGGTCCCCGCCCGCGCCGACGTGTCCGGCAACAGCTGCGCCCCGGCCGCGTACTCCTGGATCCCCGGGTCCAGAAAGGTCGCCCTGAGCGGTGACGAGGACGCCGCGACGATCCCGCTGCCGTTCTCGGTGAAGCTGTACGGGGTCGCGTACTCGACCACTTCGGTCACCACCGACGGCATGCTGAACTTCCTGGCGCCACGCGTCGGTGACTACGCCAACACGTCGCTGCCCACAGTGAACAACCCCAACGGCTTCATAGCCCCGTTGTGGGACGACCTCACACTCGACAAGAAGTCGTCGGTGCAGACCGCCACCACCGGCAGCAAGGGCAGCCGTAAGTTCGCCGTCGTCTGGAACAAGGCCGCCCTCGCGGACGGCGCTTCGGGCCGTGCCACCTTCGAGGCCGTCTTCGACGAGGCCACCGGGGCTGTGACCTTCCAGTACGAGACGGTCCCGGGCCAGGGTGCGAGCGCCACCGTCGGCATCCAGAACCAGGCCGGTACCGACGCCCTCCAGTACTCCTTCAACCAGTCGGTCCTCACCGGCGGTTCGGCCGTCCGCTTCACGCAGGGAGCCAAGTGATGAGAGCCCACCACTCGCGGCGGAACGTCCAGCTCGCCGCCGCCCTGATCGCGGCAGGGCTGTGCCTGAGTGCCGCCCCGCACGCCCTGGCCGCCGACGAGGGCGCCGGCTCGGCGATGAAGCTGAGCAGCGCCCGAGCCAGGACGCTGGCAGCCCACGCCACGCTCGATGCGTACGGGGACGCCGACGCCTCCAGGATCAGCCCGAAGGCCGAGGACACACCCGAGGCGAACGGCGCCGGGCCCGCGGCCGGCGGCGACGGCAAGGTCACCTTCACCGGCACGTCCACGCTGGAGGGCGTGCAGGGCATGGGCGCGACCGTGCCCGTCGGCAAGAAGGGCGACTACTTCACCGTCAACAGCCTCGGCGCCGTGCAGCGGCACGCCGCGGACGGCAGTGCGGTGTGGGCGCGCACCAACGCCTCCTTCTACGCGGACTGGCAGGTCAAGCCATCCCGGGTGTACCAGTCCGAGCCGTACCCGGCCCGGATCCTGATGGGCTACAACGCGGTCTCGCCGTTCTCACCCACCTCCGACTCGGGCTACAGCACCGGCGATCTGACCGGCGACGGTACCGCCGACCTGGTCCTCTCGGCCGGTGTCGGCTCGGTCCCCTACCGTCCGTTCACCTCGCCCGGATCGTCGCTGCCCACGGGCACGTTCGTGACGGTGGTCGACGGCAGGACCGGCAGGACGCTGTGGTCGAAGCTGTACGACAACGCGTCCATGGTGAAGATCGTCGACGGCACGCTGCTCGTCGCCGACGCCCCGCGGATGAACATGAACGCCCCGGCCGCCGATACGGCGAAGCTGTCCGGCATCCGCTTCTCCTACGCGGGCGGCGCCCTGACCCCTTCGACGACGTGGACGTACGACACCGAGGAGGCGGGTGACGTCAACTGGGGCGACATCCAGGAGCTCGGCGGAGGCAGCGCCGCCGTCTCCTGGGACCTGGCCAAGGCCGCCGGGGCCGCCGGCCGCGGGCGCACCCTTGTCCTCGACACGGACGACGGTTCTGTCTCCTGGCAGACCGACAGCATGCTCTACAGCCGTCAGATCCGCTTGGACGCGGGCCGCAAGCGCATCGTCGCCGTCGAACAGGCCGACGCCACCGACGGTGTGCGCTACGAGATCGCCTCGTACGACCTGAGGACCGGGCGGCGCTCGACCCTGGACAGCCGGGTCAACGTGCTTCCCACCGCCCTGACGATCGGTGACCTCGGCGCCGGGGCGGGCGACGAGTACGCCGTTGCGGAGTCCTCGCTGGACAACGACCTCTATGTGAACGCCGGCACCGTTCGTGCGCTGAACGGCGACGACCCCGCCAAGGTGCTCTGGTCGCACACGGTCAAGCGCGATTCCGGCAACGCCGACGACGGGGCCAGCATCTGGCGCCTCCAGGTGGCAGGCGGCAGGCTCATCACCTCCGCCCAGGACGACGAGAAGATCAGCACGTCCCAGAACCCCGGCGGCAGCTCCCTCGCGACGCTGACCGTGTTCTCCGGCAAGGGCCAGGTCGCATGGGAGGAGAAGGGACCCGGCGCCTCGCCGATGTACCAGGATGTCTTCTCCGACGCCCGGGGTGCCCACGTGCGGGTCATCGACCAGGGCGAGAACATCCGCACGTACAAGCTGGCCAACGGCAAGCAGCAGCAGGTGACGCCGCTGCAGGGCGACATCTCCTCGGCCAGGGCGGCGGACCTGGACAAGGACGGCAAGTCCGATGTCGTCATGGGCGGTTCGTCGAACGGTGTGTGGGCCTACTCCGGTCCGTCGCTCGCCGCCGGCAAACCGGAGAAACTGTGGCAGGCCACGGTCCCCGGCGCGGTCCACGACATCGAGACGGGTGACGTCGACGGCGACGGCAGGCCCGAGATCGTCGTCGCCGCCGACAGCGCGGTGGCCGTTCTCAACGGCAGGACCGGCAAGACACTCGCCACGATCAGCGGCGGCGGCCAGTTCGTGCACTCCGCGAAGGTCGCCGATCTCGACGGGGACGGGAAGGCCGACATCCTCGTCGCGACCAACGCCCTGAACGCCTACCACGGCGACGGGCACAAGCTGTGGTCGTACACGGCGCCCAAGGCCCTCGGCGACGTGGTCTTCTCGGACCCGTCGGTCAATGACGGCCGGGTCTACACCTCGTACTCCAAGGCGGACTCACTCGAACAGGCCGACCCGGCGGCGGACGCGGTCGCGCTGAACGCCCGAACCGGCCGGAGCGATTGGGACGTCGCACCCAAGGCCCCTGCCGTGTCGAGCGACGGAATCATCCACGCCGCCATCACGTACAACGGGACCTTCGCCTCCAAGGAGATCCCGTATGCGGACGGCCACGCGGTGGTCTACATGTGGGACATCCAGGCGCAGGCCGGTGTCGGCTCCGCCGACTCCGACGCCCCGCACGACTACATGGAGATACGGGACGGCCGCACTGGTGAGGTGCTGCACTCCGGCACGGCCGGCGGCCTGTGGACGCACGGCGGCTTCTGGGCCGACAACGGGACCCTGTATCAGGCCGGCACCTCCTCCTACCGGTCCTACGGGGCCGACGGCGACGACCACATGGCCCTCGTGATCCCGCAGTCCTACACCGGCGGTTTCGCCACCGGGCCCGGCGGGCGCAAGCTCCTGGTCGGCGGCGTCGAAGGCGGAGTCGAGTCCTGGGACCCGGACATCATCGCCAACGACTCCGTCTATCCGGACAGTGTGGGCGAGGCGGGTCTCATGGGCGGCCGCAACTTCCTCACCGCCGACCTCGACGGTGACGGCGTCGACGAGGCTCTCTCGCTGAACGGTGACGACAGCGGTCCTGACCGGATCGCCGAGAACCTCGGCGGCCGCTACCTGGTCCAGGACAACGCCATCCACCAGGTCACCGCGTACAAGCTCTCCTGAGCCGGTCCGGTGTCCTGACCTGAGACGGATCCCCCGGGCCTCGCCCGGGGGATCCTCCGTGTGTTCGATTACAGTGCGCCCCCATGGACGCGCAACGCCCGCACGGCAGCACATCCGCCGCGCCGCTGCTGCGTCTGCACCTTTTCGGAGGGTTCAGGGTGACGCGCGACGGCGGACCCGCGCTCGCGGAACGGTGGCCGCGGCCCGGCGCCCGCGCCCTGGTGAAACTCCTCGCTGTCGTCCCCGGTCACCGCCTCCACCGCGAACAGGCCATGGACATCTGCTGGCCGGACGCCGGCCCGAAGGCAGCCGCGGGCAGCCTGCGCGTCGCCCTGCACGCCGCACGCCGCGCCCTGGAACCCGAGCTCGCCCCACGCGCCGGCTCCTCGTACCTGATCTCCGACGGAGCGCTCCTCTGGCTCGGCCCGGCAACGGTATGGATCGACGCCGACGACGCCGAACGATCGGCCCGGACCGCTCTCGCCGAGGGCGGAGTGGACGAACTGAGGGGCGCCCTGGGCCGGTTCACCGGCGAGATGCTGCCCGAGGACCGCTACGCGAGCTGGGCCGACGACCGGCGCGGGCAGCTCACACTGCTGCGCGAGCAGTTGCTTCTGCGGGTCGCCCAAGCGCACTTGGAGCGGGACGCCCCCGACGACGCGGTGGCCGCCGCGCAGGAGGTACTCGCGACCAGCCCCGCCGAGGAGCTGGCCCACCGTGTCCTCATCGACGCCTGGCTGCGCCAGGGGCTGCGCCGGCGTGCGGTGCATCAATACCATGTGTGCCGCGAGCTGCTCGACGCGGAACTGGGCGTGCGGCCCGGACCGGAGACAGAACGGCTGCACAAGGCTGCACTGGCCTCGGCCCCCGCCCCGGTCCCCGCCGCCCCGCTGCTCCCGGCCCCCCTGCGGGCCGTGCGCACCGCACCGCCGTTGCGGGGGCGCACCGCGGCGCTCGAACGGCTCCTCACCGCTGACGGGCCGCCGGTCACGCTGCTCAGCGGCGAGGCGGGCGTAGGGAAGACCCGCCTGGTGAGCGAGGCCGCACGGCGCGCCACCGCGGTCGGGACGGCAGTGCTGTGGGGCGGCAGCCAGGACGCGGAGGGGCACACGCCGTACGGCGCGTTCGCGGACGCGCTCGACGGCTGGCTCGCCGGGCACAGTGCGGCCGAACGTGCCCGGACCGGCGCCGAGTATCCCGAACTGGCCTCGTTCCTGCCCTCGCTCGGGCAAGTGGGGACTTCCGGGGAGCGCAGTCCGGAGGAGGAGAGGGACCGGCTCTTCCGGGGCAGCACGGCGCTGCTCGGCGACCTGGCCTCGCTGCGCCCGGTACTGGTCGTGCTCGACGATCTGCATGCAGCCGACACGGGCTCCTTCCAGCTGCTCGGCCACCTCGCCCGCCGGGCCGTGGAGCGGGGGACGGCCCTGCGCTTCCTCGTGACGTACCGCGAGGAGGAACTCCCCGACGGCGATGCGCGCCGGGTGGCCGTGGCCTCACTGGTGCGCCAGCGTCTCGCCGTGCGAGAGGAGTTGGGGCGGCTCGGCAGGGACGCGTGTCTGGCGCTGGTGCGCGACGCGGCCACGGACGTGTCGCACGACGACCGCATCCACCGGGTGTGGGAACTCTCCCTCGGCAACCCGCTGTTCGCCCTCGAACTCGCTCGCGATCTGGCCGGGGGCGACACCGGTGGCCTCGCCCCCGAAGGGGTGCGGGAACTGGTGGCCGACCGGCTCGTACGGCTCGGCACGGACGCACGCCGCATCGTGGAGGCCCTCGCCGTGGCCGGGGACGAGGCCGCGCTGTCGGAGCTGCTCGACGTCGCGGAGCACGGGCTGCGCCCGCCGGTCTCGGGCGGCGCGGCAGCCGACGCCCTGGAACAGGCCATCGGCGCCTCGCTCATCGAGGAACGGCATGTCGTGGTGGCCGGGCGGCCCGAGGAGGGGGTGGCCTTCCGGCATCCGCTGGTCCGGCTGACCTGCTACGAGCAGCTGGCCGCGGTCCGCCGCAGACAACTGCATGCGGCGTTCGCGCAGGCCGTGCGACGGCGTCGGCCCGACGCCGTCGACACCCTGGCCTCCCACTTCGCACGGGCCGATGACCCGCGCGCCGCCGAGTACCTGCGCCGGGCAGCCGAACGGGCCGCGGCCCTGTACGCCAATGACACGGCGGACCGTTACTACCAGGACCTGGTGGCCCGGCTGGACGTCGACGCGGCACGCGCCCGGCTCGCACATGCCCATGTCCTTCGCAGGATGGGCCACTTCGAGCAGGCGGCCGGCACGGTGCGGATCGCCCTGGCCGAGTTCGAGCGGCGCGGCGACCACGACCACGCGGTCCTCGCAGCAGCGCTGCTCGCGGAGACGCTCGTCAAGACGAGCGCCTCCGCATCGGCCCGCCGTACGCTGCGGGAACACCCGGTGACCGCGGAGACCTCACCGGAACCGGCGGCCGGCCACTTCCTCGCTCTGGCCGTCGTGCGCTGTGTCCAGGGGCGGTACGCGGCCGGCGCGGAGGCCGCCCGGAACGCCCTGGCTGCCGCCCGGCGCATGCCGGGGATGCGGGGGCAGGGGCTGATGGCCCGCGCCTACGCCCTCCAAGCCGCCAATCTCGGACTCGCCGGCCGCTTCGACCAGGCACGCGAGGCGGGCGACGAGGCGCTGGCGCCCGCCGAGGCGTACGGGGACCCGACGCTGCTCGGCTCGGTCCTGTCGACACTTCGCGAAAACGCGCGGCGAGCCGGCCGGCTGGGCGAGGCAGTCGAGATCGGGACCCGCGCCCTGGGTCTGGCGGAACAGTCCGGTGATCCGACCGCCGCCGCGTTCGAGCGGGCGAACCTGGCCGAACTGCGCCTGCTGCTCGAAGAACCCGAGCCCGCCCGCGCGCTGGCCGAACAGGCGGTGGCGGGCGCGGAGGCGTACGACGCCTGGTGCCTCGCGTACGCCCTCGCGACGCTGGCGCGCGTGCGGGTGTTCCTGGGTGAGACGGCGCAGGCCACAGCGGTCCTGGACCGAGCCGAAGCAGTCGCCACCGCGCTCGGGGACCGGCAGGCGGAGCACGAGGTGCGCACGGCCCGCGCCGAACTCGCGCTGTACGCACGGCGCCCGGACGACGCCCTGCGCGCCCTGGACGGCCATGCCGGCGAGGCGCCGGTACTGGTGGCCTGGGCAGAACTCCTGTCGGGGCGCGCCGAAGCCGCGCTGCACCTCGCGCGCGCCGAGGTGGTACGGGCGCGGCAGACCGGGGAACGCCTCGCCGAGGTGGAGGCGCGGATCGCGCTGGGAGCGTCCCTGACCCGGCTCGGCCGGACGCCGGAGGGCGTGCGGGAGCTGGCACGGGCCGAGTCGGCGGCCGGGGCTCTTCCGTACCCGGCCGGGACCCGTCGGGCGACGTGGGCGCGGGAGGTACTGCGCGGGGCATAGTACGGGTTGCGCCCCCCACCCCCTCCTAACACACTTCCGCATGATGGAATTTTACTTCCGCATTACGACACCTAGATGTTACCTTGCCCTCTACATGAAGATCGTCGCGGCCGGACGGCCGCGCGGCTTCGAGAGTCCTGAGGGGGAGGCATCAGTGGGTCGTCAGGAGGCTGCCCGGCAGCTCCGTGCTGCCATACCTGAGATCGCCGAGGCGTACCGCGCCGCGCTGGGGCGGATCGGCAGTCCGCTGGTGTCCCGTGAGGACATCTGGCGGCAGTGCCGTCATCAGGCGCAGAACATCGTGGCCGAGTGCGCCCAGATGCTCGAAGCCGGCATGCACGCGGAGCTGCCGGGGGGCGGCGAGTACACGCGGCTGCTCGGGGCCCACCGCGTCGTCCAGCAGATTCCGGTGTCGGAGTCGGTGCGGGCGGCGGACGTCCTCTGGCAGGTCATGCAGGCCGTGGTCACGGAAGCGGTCGACCAGGTCGAGGCCGACGAGCGTGTCGCGGCGGCGCAGACGGTGAGCACCGCCTTCCGGGTCGCCGCAGGCAGCCGTCTGTATCAGGGGATCCGGGCGTACGAGGAGGCTCAGCGGCCGGCCGTTCCCGAAGAGCAGCAGATGCCGGACCGCGGTCTGGGGGCGTCCGCGGGCGCCCCGGGCGCACAGGTCCTCGATCTGCTGACGCAGCGCGAGCGGGAGATCCTGGAGGCGGTGCGCGCGGGGCTGTCCAACCGTCTGATCAGCAGGCGGCTGGAGATCAGCGAGGCGACCGTCAAGCGGCATCTGCACAACGTGTACCGCAAACTCGGCGCCAGTTCCCGGGTACAGGCCATCAACATGGTCTTCTCCGGGCACGGCTGACCTCTACGCCCCCTCACCCCGCGCGTCCGGTGCACGGTTCACACGGTCGCGAACGCGTCCAGTACGAGCAGATTCGCGGCGTACTGCGTGACCATGAACGCCCGGTAGGCACCGCGCCGTTGGCGGCGTCCGGCGTACTGCCTCCGGGCATCGCGCACCACCCGGGTGACCACCCACGCCGCCCCGGCCGTGACCGGCACCGTTCCCACCAGCGCGAGGGGGGCCCACAGGGCCGCCGCCACCGTTCCGGCCAGGCCGACGAGTACGGCACCGGTCACGGCCAGGGCCCGCGCCGCCGCGATTCCGTGTACGACAGCGACGGTGCGCCTCCCGCCTTTCGCGTCTCCGCCGGCGTCGCCCAAGTCCTTGACCACGGAGCCGACCAGGGCCATCCAGGCTGCCATCACGCATCCGAACACCGCACCCGGCACGGTCCACCCGGAGCCCGCCGCCGCCACTCCGCCGGCGTACGAGGTGGCGCCCAGACCGAACACCACCAGCGCGCAGAGCGCACTCGACCGCTTCGCCTGCACCGGACGGGCGGAGTAGACGAAGCCGAGCAGCAGAAAGACCGCCACCCACATCAGCACCCCGTCGCCCGCGATCGCCCCGGACGCCAGCGCGGCGCCGGCGAGCACACCGGTGACGGTCGCGGCGGTGCGAACCGGGAGGTCACCGCGGGCGATCGGGCGCCGTGAGCGGTTCGCCCGGTCCTCCCGTACGTCCGTCACGCCGTTGAGCAGGTACGCGCAGGCGACGGCGCACCACCAGGACGCCAGGCCGAGCACGGTCCGCCCGAGAGCCTGCGGCGGCTGCCCGGTGGACACCGCGCCCACCACGAACCGCAGCAGAAAGACCAGCTGCACCGACGGTCGCGCTTCCGACCAGCACAGACGTGCCGTAGTTGCCGCAGCGCGCCAGCGGGCATCCGGGGTTCCAGCCGGACCGGGGACATTCGGACAAGCAGCGGAGTCGATCACGACAGAAGCCTAGAAACGACCCGGGCGCGCCGCCATACAACCATCGGCGTACAAGGCGTACAAGGCGTACATCTCCCTGACTCCTTGGTTGCAGAGGCGTTGTGGTGCCGGGAATTCGCAGGCAAGCATGGGGCCGGACCGCGGACCGGTGGAATCGATCCGGATCCCGCGGCAGGGGCGCGAACGGAATCCGTACCCGGATCTCCGCACGGCGGCGCTCCGGCGCACGGGGAAATCCCTGGGAAGTCCCTGGAAAATCCCATGGACCCGGAAGTCCCGGCAAGGAGAGACGGCTTCCTCACGTCCGAACACGGAGCCAATGCGCCCGTATTGAAACGAGCAAGGAACCGTAGAAAAGGATGCCCACGTGGAAAGGTCGCATCAGACCACGAAGCTGATCTCCCAGGCGCAGGCCGTCGACGACGCGGACGGATGGCACCGGGCCGCCCTGGAGGAGGTCACATCACGTCTCGCCGATCCGGGCTTCCCCTGTGTCTTCTCCCGGAATGCCTTCCGGAAGCAGTTCGTGAGGTTCGTCTTCGTGGAGGACGCCGGGAGCGACGGCATCCGGCACCTGGCGGAGGCCCTCACCGAGTACGTCGAGCTGTCCAGGGCCTGGGACGGCAGACTGGACACCGCTTATCCGCTGGTCGTGTTGTTCTCGGCGGACGCCGTGACCGCGAGCACCGTGGCGGATTACCACTCCTTCGGCTGGCGCGTACTGCAGGAACTGCACCAGGCCGATCCCGAGCCCTGGCCCGAGGACGTCGGAAAGAGCCCGGATTCCGAGAACTGGTCCATGTGTTTCAACGGAATGCCGCTCTTCTGCAACATGAGCAGCCCGGCCCATAAAAATCGTCGCAGCAGGAACCTCGGTAATCACTTCGCACTCGTCGTGAATCCGCGGGAGCGGTTCGACGTGTTCGCCGGGGAGACACCGAGCGGACGCAAGGTCCGCGCCAACATCCGCAAGCGAATACACCGTTACGACGGGTTACCGCACTCACCGCAGCTGGGCTCCTACAGTGCCGGCGCACTCGAATGGTTCCAGTACGGGCTCATCGACGAGAACGCCGAACGCAGCGGTACATGCCCATTCCAGCCCCGGACGGCTGTCGAAACGAACAGGAGCTCCTGACCAATGATCGAACTCATCGTGTCGCAGGGCCGGGTGGCCGACCGGGAGCCCCGGATGATCGAGGGCGCCGCCCGCATCGCACGGGCCCTGGAGGACCGTTACGGTCTCACCGGCCGCTTCGTCGGAGAGCCCGCGCCGCCCGCCGACGACGACTGGACCGTCAGTCTTCCGCAGGCGGAGCGGACGCTGGCCGGCCTGCGCCGGGCCGTCACCGACAGCATCACCAACGGCAGCCGGACAGTCATGATCTCCAACACCTGCTCGGCGAGTCTCGCCACGCTGCCGGTCGTGGCCCGCGAGCACCCGGACGCCGTGGTGCTTTACATCGACGGGCACGGCGACTTCAACACGCCGGAGACGACCGGCACCGGCTACCTGGGCGGGATGGTACTCGCCGGGGCGTGCGGCCTCTGGGACAGCGGACACGGCGCCGGCCTGCGCCCCGAACAGGCTGTCCTCGTAGGCTCACGCGACATCGACGACGCCGAGGGCGAACTGATCGCACGTCACGGGGTCCGGATCATCTCCCCTGCGCGGACGACGGCCGAGAACATCCTGGACGCCATCGGGTGCGCCCCGGTGTGGGTGCACATCGACTGGGACGTGCTCGAACCCGGACATGTGCCCGCCGATTACACCGTGCCGGACGGCCTGCTCCCCGAGCAGATACGGGCGATCTTCGCGGCGATCCCTCCGCACCAGCTCCGCGGCATCGAACTCGCCGAATTCAACGCACCGCTGGACGACGAACTCAGCGAGCGCGCGGTCGAAACCATCCTCGGCATGGTCGCGCCCGCCTTCGAGAACGCGCCGGCCGGCTAGGCCGGCCGCCCCCGCCACGCACACGACAGGCACCGCCCTCCGCCGGACTCCCCGGCGGCCCGGCCCCCGTCGGCCCCTTCCCCCGCGGCCAGCACCGCTGGTCCGCCCGCCTAGGAGTATTCCCGATGCCTCTCCACGACAGCATCCTCGACACCATCGGCCGCACCCCGATCGTCAGGCTTCACCGTATGGCCCCCGCTCACACCACGGTCTACGTGAAGGTGGAGTCGTTCAATCCCGGCGGCTCGGTGAAGGACCGCCTCGCGCTCTCGGTCGTCCTCGACGCCGAGGCGAAGGGACTGCTCAAGCCCGGTGACACCATCGTCGAGTGCACCTCCGGAAACGTCGGGATCGCCCTGGCGATGGTGGCCGCGGCCCGCGGCTACCGGTTCGTGGCGGTGATGGGCGACACGTACTCGGCGGAACGGCGGAAGCTGATCCGGGCCTACGGCGGCAAGGTGCTCCTCTTCCCCGGACACCTCGGCAGCAGCGGCGGTAACCGGATCGCGGACGAACTCGCAGAGAAGCACGGCTGGTTCAGGGCCCAGCAGTTCGACAATCCGGCCAACCCGGCCTACCACCGCGAGACAACCGCTTCGGAGATCCTCGGCGACTTCGCCGGCAGCCGGCTCGACTACTTCGTCACCGGCTTCGGCACCAGTGGAACGCTCACCGGTGTGGGGCAGATGCTCAGGACAGCACGCCCCGGGGTGCGGATCGTCGCAGCGGAGCCGGAGAACGCCGCCGTGCTCGCCGGGCAGGGGTGGAACGTCCACCGGATCCAGGGCTGGGCCCCCAACTTCGTACCGGGTGTGATGGACCGGAGCGTCATCGACGACCTGGTGACCGTGAACGAGGTCGAGGGACGCGACACCGCGCGCAGGCTCGCCGCCGAGGAGGGGATCTTCACCGGCATCTCGGCCGGTGCCACCCTGGCCACCGCACTGCGTGTCGCCGAGACCGCCCCGGCCGGCTCGGTGCTCCTCGCCATGCTCCCCGACACCGGCGAGCGCTACCTCTCCACGTTCCTCATGGAGGGCGTGGTCGAGGGCTCGGACGATGAGTGGCTGGCCTCACTGGGCACCGGCGGCGACGGGGCCTGACCCCGGCGGTCGGACCTCGCGCTACTACGGCACACCATCACCGGCAGGAATCAGAGACATGAGGGAATTCATCCCGCCCGCGGCCCGGTTCGTCGAGCTCCCCGCCGAGTTCCCCATGCGGCGGGGCGGGCGGCTGACAGGTGCCCGTATCGCGTACGAGACGGTGGGACGACTGGCCCCGGGACGCGACAACGCCGTCCTGGTCCTCACCGGCCTCTCGCCCGACGCCCACGCGGCCTCCCATCCCCAGGACACCAGCCCCGGCTGGTGGGAGGCGATGGTGGGGCCCGGAAAGCCTCTCGACACCGACCGCTGGTACGTCATCTGCATGAATTCGCTGGGCAGTTGCAAAGGCTCGACCGGGCCCGCATCGGTCGACCCCGGCACCGGCCGGCCCTACGGCCCCGACTTCCCCGAGCTGTCGATCGAGGACATCGCCGACGCGGCAGCCCACACGGTTCGCGCCCTGGGCGTCGACCGGCTGGTGTGCGTGATCGGCACCTCCATGGGCGGCATGACCGCACTGTCGCTGCTGGCCCGCCACCCCGGCCTGGCCCGCACTCACATCAACATCTGCAGCGCGGCGCACGCCCTGCCGTTCTCGATAGCCGTCCGCTCCTTGCAGCGCGAGGCGATCCGGTCCGACCCGAACTGGAACGAAGGCCGTTACGACGACGCCCGCTACCCCCAGCGCGGCATGTTCACCGCGCGCAAGCTCGGCATGATGACCTACCGGTCGGCCCGGGAATGGGACAGCCGTTTCGGCCGGACGCGCCTGGCACCGGAAGACCGTACGGACGACGACCCGCTCGGCCACGAATTCCAGGTGGAGGGCTACCTGGAACGCCACGCCCGGCGCTTCGCCCGCCGCTTCGATCCCAACAGCTATCTCTTCCTCAGCCGTTCCATGGACCGGTTCGACCTCGGCGATTCGGGCGCAGGCACCACCGAAGAGGCGCTTTCACGCATCGAGCTGGAGAAGGCCCTGGTGATCGGGGTCGAGACCGACATCCTCTTCCCGCTGCGGCAACAGCGGGAGATCTCCGACGGCCTCTCCGCGGGCGGCACGGACGTCGCGTTTCTGGCATTGGAATCCCTGGAGGGACACGACGCCTTCCTGATCGACACCGCACGTTTCGGAATGCCGGTAGCGAAATTCCTGACCGTCCTCTAGGTCCTGTCACCGACGCGCCGTCTCCTCCCCCGCTCCCCTCACCTCTCCCCCCGTCCCGCACTTCCCTGGAGCACCAGATGCCCGACCTTTCCACCAAACTGGCCCTCGTCACGGGCGCCAACCGGGGCATCGGCCTCGAGACCGCGCGTCAACTCGCCTCCGCCGGTGTCCACGTGCTGGTCGCCGGCCGCGACAGCGAAGCCGTGACCAGAGCCGCGAAGGCACTGCGGAGCGGCAGCCTCGCCGCCGACCCCCTCGTCCTGGACGTCACGGACCCGGAGAGCATCCGGGCCGCAGCCGCGGAGGTCGACAGCCGGCACGGCCGCCTCGACATCCTGGTCAACAACGCGGGCATCCGGACCGAGGAGTACGGAAGGCAGCCGTCCGAGCAGCCGATGGCCAAATGGCACGAGAGCTTCGACACCAACCTGTTCGGGACCGTCGCCGTGACCCGGGCATTCCTCCCGCTGCTCCACAGGTCGGCCGCCGCACGCGTCGTCAATGTGTCCAGTCTGCTCGGTTCGCTGAGCACGCACTGCGACCCGGAGTCGTACGCGTACAGCCCCATGTTCAAGTCGCTCCCCGCGTACAGCGCCTCCAAGAGCGCGCTCAACTCCTGGACCGTGCACCTGGCCTACGAACTGCACGGGACACCGATCAAGGTGAATGCCGTGCACCCCGGCTACACCAGGACCGGGATGAACGACGGCGCGGGCGACCTCGACGCCACGGACGGAGCCAGGACCAGCGTGACCATGGCCCTGCTCGGCGCCGACGGCCCGACCGGAACCTATACCCACCGAGGCGAAACCGTCCCCTGGTAACCGACGCGGAACCGGGGCTCAGCCCGTCGTTCCCACTCACCCCTATTTGGAGTCGCCCGATGGGCAGCCACCTGGCCCTGGTCACCGACGAGACCAGCCTCGCGATCGATTTCGACATGCCCCTGCTGCTCGATGCCTGCGGGGCGGCGGGCATCAAGGCCGAGATATGTTCCTGGCGAGACCCGGACATCGAATGGGACCGCTTCGACGCAGTCCTGCTGCGCTCCCCGTGGAGCTATGTGGAGACACTTCCGCAGTTCCTGGGATGGTGCGAGTACGTCGCCGATGTGACACCCCTGTTCAACCCGTTGTCGGTCGTGCGGTGGAATCTCGACAAGCACTACCTGGCAGACCTGGCGGCGTCCGGCGTGCCCGTGGTGCCGAGCTGCTTCGTCGCCCCCGGAACGGACCCCGCGGCGGCCCTGCGCGCGTTCCTCGCGAGGCACGAGGAGGCTGCGGAGATCGTCGTCAAGCCGACGGTCGGCGCCTACTCCAGGAACGTGCAGCGCTTCGCGCGGTCACAGCCGGCCGAGGCAGCCGCGCACATTGCCAGGCTGCTCGACCAACAGCAACACGTCATCCTGCAGCCTTACTTGAGCGCGATCGACCACGACGGCGAGACCGACCTCATCCACTTCGACGGCGTGTACAGCCACGCCATCCGCAAGCGCGCGCTGCTCCTGCCGGACGGCACGGTCGACGAACCGACGCAGGACGCCCGCACGGCGCGGGAGGCCGCCGAGGACGAGCGCGCGGTCGCCACGGCCGCGCTGAACGCCGCAGCCGCCCACCTGAAGCTGCGGGAACCGCTGCTCTACGGCCGCGTCGACCTGGTCCGCGGGGCCGAAGGAGAACCCATGGTCCTCGAACTCGAGCTCTGCGAACCGTCGTTGAGCATGCCGTTCTCGGAAGCCTCCGCCGCACGGTTCACACGGGCCATCTCCCGGCGCCTGGAAGAAATCACTCAGAAGCGGAGCCCACAGCAGTGACAGCACAACAGAGTTCGCTCGCCCCCACCACCACGAAGCCGTCCTCCGCAGGCACCCTCTACGCGGCGCTGGGAGTCACCAGCTTCTCCTTCAGCTTCCCCGGAACCGCGTGGGCTCTCGATGGCTTCGGCCCCTGGAGCGCCATCGGTGTCCGCGGCGTCCTGGCCGCCGTCATCGCGATCGCCGCTCTCCTCATGACCCGGGCGCCGCTGCCGGCGCGCGCCGACTGGCCCGCGCTCGCCGTCGTCGCGGGCGGCTGCGCGATCGGCTTCCCGCTGCTCACCACACTCGCCCTGCAGACCTCGTCCACCGCGAACTCGGCGATCGTGATCGGCGCGCTGCCGATGGCCACGGCGGCGTTCTCCGCGATTCTCACCCGGCGCAGCCCTTCGAAGGTCTTCTGGGCCGCCGCCGGCGTCGGAGCGGCGACCGTCGTCGTATACACGCTGTCGCAGAACCACGGCCGCCCGACCGTGGCGGACCTCTACCTCTTCGGCGCCCTGCTGGTCTGCGCGGCGGGCTACGCCCAGGGCGGGCGTCTCTCTGCCCGCATGCCTGGCTGGCGCGTCATCGCCTGGGGCGTGGCACTGGCGGCCCCAGTCAACCTCGTCGTGGCCCTGGCCGCACTCCCGAACGAGCCCGTACACCTGACCACGAAGGCCGTGGCCGGCATGGCCTACATCGCCGCTGTCTCACAGTTCGGCGGATTCGTCGTCTGGTACAAGGGCATGGGCCTCATCGGCGTCGCGAGGGCGAGCCAACTCCAGCTCGCACAGCCACTGCTGACCCTGGTGTGGGCGGTGCTGCTGCTCGGCGAACACTTCACCGCCGCCGTACCGGTGACGGCGGCCATCGTCCTTACCTGCATCGTGGTCACTCAGCGGGCCAGGACGTCCTGACGGGGCAGGGCTTCGGGGGTGCGGGGCTTGCTCGTGCATTTCGGTCCGGGGCCCTCGACCCCGCCCAGCAGGCGGTCCGCTCACAGGCGGTCCGCCGCCGTGGCGTGTACTGATGCCCGGCTGCCGGGGGCCCTGGACTACGCGTGGTTCCAGCGCGTCCTGGCGCAGTCAGACGCGGCAGGGCTGACATCCTTCGCGTCCGCGGGACACGCCACGCCCATCATGCTCGCCGAACGACAGGGCGGCATACCCTCCTGGGGCTCGATCACCGTGAACTTCGACGCGACGGCACCGTTCGGCGCCCGCGCCAAGGCTCACCGCGTGCGCGACACCCACTCGTATTGCCATTACACGGCATTCGCCTACTCCGGCTGCGACGGAGAAGCCCTGACGAAGGGCATCGTCATGTGCAGCGGCGTCCAACCAGGAAGCCTCACGGGCTTGTCGACCGGGTCAGCCCGGATCAGCGCGCCGTCCGCGAGGCCGGGAACTGTGCCGCCACGACCCGCTGCCTGGACCGGCGGCCATCCCGTCGCAGCGCGTCGAGGGCACCCGTCATCCCGGCCGCCGCCCCGACGAAAAGCTGCTCGTGGCCTGGAACGCAGGCACTATCGACAGCTGGGACGGCAGGCTCAGGCACCGCCCTGGCAGGGACCTCACACACGAGCAGGCGGTGTCGGCCCGGGTGTGGCTGGCGCAGAATCATGTGTTGCTGCCTCTGCTGGACGATGCCCGGGACCAGTTCACCGCCACCGTCCGGCTCCGTGCACGCGTCCCGCTGGCCCGGCTCGCGCAGGACTACGGCCCGCGGCGCGAACCCGTCACGCCCGCCGAACCCGTCGGCTCCGCCGTCGACATGATGGAGCTCGGCACGATGTGGAGCGCTCACAGCGACGGCGCCATCAGGCTCACCCCCGCCGAGCGCCGCCGGCTTGCGTCTGCACTATCGACAAGGGAGAGCTGTTGGTGTCGGGGCGTACGGCGCCTGACTACTGCAGCAGAAGGGCCCGACTCCGTGGAGTCGGGCCCTTCCGCCCTGCCCGCTCGCTTGCAGCAGCGGCAGCGGTCGGACGTTGAAGCAGTCGGTTCTGCCACTCGATCATCCCCCCCAATCACTCTGTCGGTGATGGTCGGGATGATGGACTTCGAGACCTCGGCGCCACACATTTCAGCCAGGTACGCAACAATAACGCCATATACTGGGCCCTTCACCGACAGCTACAAGACCATCTCGTCGAAGCCGCCCAGACGCCGCTGCCGCTTCTTGGCCAGCGTCGGCTCGAACAGGCCGGCCTGGTCCCGGGGAGACGGTGACCTCCACCGGCCCGGCCTCGGTGTCCACCGTCCTGGCCGGTTAGCGTTGTGGGAGTCCCCCGGCCGCCCTCGGCCTGCTAGCCGTGTTCATGGCCCAAGCGATCCAGTGCACAGCGCCGATTCCGGCCTGATGCGAGCAAGCCGGACTACGCGTGAGGGCCGGGCGCGCGCGTGCCCACCCCATCCGTCGTCGTACGTCAGGAGACGGGGAACCAGGCCGACAGGCGCTTGGCGATGACCGGTACATCCATGTTGTCCTGCGCGACTTCCTCGACGAACGGGCCGGCGGTGGAGGCAGGTGGCGGGACGGTACCGGCGCTGACACCGTTGAGCCGCAGGAAGACGCGCATGGCGAGCCAGGCGGTGCGCTTGTTGCCGTCGATCAGGGCGTGATTTCGGGCAACGGAGTGCAGCAGTGCCGCCGCCTTCTCGTGCAGCGTGGGATACAGCTCGGCTCCGAACACGTTGGTCCGGGGCCGTTCGATCGCTGACACCAAAAGTCCCATGTCACGCACGCTGTGGTCGGTACCGTTGACCGCGCGAGCGATGGCAAGGACCTCGTCAATCTGGATGTAGCGCACTTCGGTCACTTCAGGTAGTCCAGGATCTCCGCATCGCTGTCCATGAGCTCGGCCAGGACATCGTCGACCTTCAGCTCGGCCCGGTCCTGGGCGTCGCGGATGGCCTCGACAGCGAGTTCCTGCTTGCTTCGGCCCTCTCGACGAGCACGCTCAGTGAGCTTCGCATCAAGATCGTCGGGGAGTCGGAGTGTCATCGCCATACAGCGATGATACCTGACTGGTATCTGGGTGTGGCGAGGCGATACCAGCCACTCAAGACCTCGGATCACGGCGCCACGTTCTGCCGCTTGGACTGGCGCACTCTGGGCTCCAGGGAGCCGGGGACCTGGATGGCAGCTCGCGCCGCCTCCATGAGGAGTTCCTCGCTCTCCATGCCGACAGTCCGGTCCGCACGGCCCCAGCCGGGGAGGTCCGGGAGGTCGGGACTCTCGCTTCGAGCGTCATCCGAGCGTCAAGAATTTCCGAACGAGGCCCTGAAGGCGTCGCCGATACCAGCGCCTCCCCCATGAATTCGCAGGTCAGGCCCCCTTCAAGGGGCGATCCGTCCACCCGGCCCGCTGCACTTCCGGAAACAGGTCGAGCACCACCGGCCACATCTGGAAAACACAAGCAAGCCGCAGGTCAGAGCCCCTTTGCAACAGGCTCCAGAATCGCCACGCACTCCACATGATGCGTCATCGGAAACAGATCGAAAGCCCGCAGCACCCGCACCTTGTACCCGCCCTCCCGGAAGTAAGCCAGGTCCCGCGCCAGCGCCGCCGGGTCGCAGGCGACATACGCGATACGGCGGGCGCCCAGGCCCGACAGGTGCTTGACCGTCTGCTTGCCGGCGCCCGCGCGGGGCGGGTCCAGGACGATCAGGTCGGTCTCGGTGATGCCCGTGCGGGGCAGGGCCGCCTCTACCTTGCCGTGTTCGATGCGGACCCGCGGGAGGTCCTTCAGGTTGTGCCTGGCGTCCTCGCACGCGCGCTTGGAGGACTCGATGCCGAGCACCGCGCCCTGCTCGCCGATCCGTTCGGCGATGGCGCCCGCGAACAGGCCGACCCCGCAGTACAGGTCGAGCGCCGAGTCGCCCTTGCGGGGCATCAGGCCCTGCATCACGGCCTTCAGCAGGGTGTCGGCGGCCTGCGGGTGGACCTGCCAGAAGCCGCCCATGCCGACGCGGTACGTGCGCTCGTCGGCCCGCTCGCGGACGAAGGGGCGGCCGTGGACGCGGTGCACTCCCCCGTCGTGCTCCTCGACGCGCAGCACGGAGACCGGCTTGTCGAGTTCGACGATGGGCAGCCGGCCGCCCGGCTTCGGGGTCAGGACGACCTGGCGGTCGCTGGAGCCGGTGGCCGCGATGGCCTCGACGGATGCCAGCTGCGGCCACTCGCGCTTCTCGATGCCCAGCTCGGTGACGCCGGGCGCCGCGATCATGCAGTGGTCGATCGGCTCGACCTCGTGCGAACGGTGCTTGCGCAGGCCGGCCCGGCCCTGCTCGTCCACCGTGTACTGGACCCGGGTGCGCCACGCCGGCACCTCGCCCGGCGGCAGCTTGTCACCGGCGGCCGGCATCACCGTGCCGTCCCAGCCCGCTTCCTCCGGAGTCAGGCCCGCCAGCCGCTGGAGCTGCTCGGTGATCACCTCGCCCTTGAGCCGGCGCTGAGCGCCCGGCTTCGCGTGCTGCCAGTCGCAGCCGCCGCACTTGCCGGGGCCCGAGTAGGGACACGGGGCCTCGACACGGTCCTTGGACGCCTCGATGATCCGGACGGCGTCGGCCCGCAGGAAGCGCGAGGTCTCCTCGCCGTCGGTGACCCGGGCGACGACCTTCTCGCCGGGCAGCGTGTGCCGTACGAAGAGGACCCGGCCCTCCGCGTTACGGGCGATGCAGTGACCGCCGTGCGCGACGGGGCCGACCTCGACCTCATACTCCTCCCCGACCAGCGATGACGTGGGTTCTGTCTGCATGGCGGGGGGCTCCAGAAGATCAAAAAGGGGACAGCCGGACAACGACCCACCAGTCTACGTGGGTGCTGTCCGGCCGTTCACCAGCCGGATGCCGCTGACGGGCTGCGGCCGTCCGCTCAGCTCTTGCCCTTCGTACCCTTCGTGCCCTTCGCGCCCTTGGCACCGGCCGTTCCCTTGCCGGACGGGCCGGCGGACTCGTCCACCCGCCTGGTCACCGGCCCTCGGCGCACCGCACCCGGCGCGTTCCAGTCGGCCCGCTTCCTCGCCCGCTTCTTGGCGAGCTCCGAGGACTCCAGCTGGTACGGCACCGAGGTGACCATGACACCCGGGGTGAAGAGCAGGCGTCCCTTCAGGCGCAGGGCGCTCTGGTTGTGCAGGACGTGCTCGTACCAGTGCCCCACCACGTACTCGGGAATGTAGATGGAGACCACGTCCCGCGGGCTCTCGCGCCGCAGACCCCGCACGTACTCGATGATCGGCCGGGTGATCTCCCGGTACGGGGAGTCCAGGATCTTCAGCGGCACATTGATGCCGCGCCGCTCCCAGTCCTCCCTGAGCGCCTTCGTCTCGGCCGGGTCGACGCCGATGGAGAGCGCCTCCAGACGGTCGGAGCGCATCAGCTTCGCGTAACCGAGAGCACGCAGCGTCGGCTTGTGGACCTTGGAGACCAGGACGATCGAGTGGACGCGGGACGGACGCAGGCTGTCGTCCGACGGGGCGTCGGGGGCCGCGATCTCCTCGGCCACCCGGTCGTAGTGCTTGCGGATCGCCGTCATGGTCCCGAAGAAGATCACCATGCCGAGCAGGGCGACCCAGGCGCCGTGGGTGAACTTCGTCGCCAGGACGACGACCAGCACCAGACCGGTGAAGAAGGCGCCGAAGGTGTTGATCGCGCGCGAACGGATCATGTGGCGGCGCTTGGTCGGGTCCTTCTCCGTCGCCAGGTGGCGGTTCCAGTGCCGGACCATGCCGGTCTGGCTGAGCGTGAAGGAGACGAACACACCGACGATGTACAGCTGGATCAGGCGGGTCGAGTCGGCGCCGTAGATCACCACGAGCAGCACGGCCGCGCCCGCCAGCAGCACGATGCCGTTGGAGAAGGCCAGCCGGTCGCCCCGGGTGTGCAGCTGGCGCGGCAGGTAACGGTCCTGCGCGAGGATCGAGCCGAGCAGCGGGAATCCGTTGTACGCCGTGTTGGCCGCCAGGAAGAGGACCAGTGCGGTCGCGGCCGCCAGGACCACGAAGAGGAAGGTGCCGTTGCCGAACACGGCGGCGGCCACCTGGGAGATCACCGGGTCCTGGTTGTAGCCGGCTCCCACCGGGACCCCGTGGTTGAGGAGGTCGGTGCCGGGGTTCGACGCCATCCGGACCTTGGTGGCCATGGCGAGGCCGATGATCCCGCAGAACATGGTGACGGCGAGGACGCCCATCAGCGCCAGCGTGGACGCGGCGTTCTTGCTCTTCGGCTTGCGGAAGGCCGGTACGCCGTTGCTGATCGCCTCGACACCGGTGAGCGCCGCACAGCCGGAGGAGAAGGCCCGCAGCAGCAGGAAGACCATGGCGAAGCCGCCGAGGCCGCCACGCTCGGCGTGGACCGTGAAGCCCGCGGTGGGGGCCTTCATGGTGTCGCCGAGCACGAACCCGCGGAAGGCTCCCCAGACGATCATGATGAAGACGCCGGCGACGAAGACGTACGTCGGAATGGCGAAGAGCTTCCCCGATTCCTTCACACCGCGCAGGTTCATCAGGGTCAGCAGCACGATGGTGCCCACGGCGCAGAGCACCTTGTGCTCGACGACGAAGGGGATCGCCGAGCCGAGGTTCTCCACGCCGGACGCGATCGACACGGCGACGGTGAGGACGTAGTCGACGAGCAGCGCGCTGGCCACGGTGAGCCCGGCTTTCGGCCCCAGGTTGGTGGTGGCGACCTCGTAGTCACCACCCCCGCTGGGGTAGGCGTGCACGTTCTGCCGGTAGGACGCCACCACGGTGAACATCAGCACCACGACCGCGGCCGCGATCCACGGGCTGAAGTGATAGGCCGACACACCCGCTACGGAGAGGACGAGCAGCACTTCTCCCGGGGCATACGCCACCGAGGACAGGGGGTCGGAGGCGAAGACGGGAAGCGCGATGCGTTTGGGGAGAAGGGTCTCTCCCAGCTTGTCGCTGCGCAGCGCCCGGCCGATCAGGATGCGTTTGGGCACGTCGGTCAGTTTGGACACGGTGAGGATCGTAAGCGTTCGATATAGGGAGCGCGCACCCCCCACCCCCTCATCGCCACAGACTCGTCACCGCGGAATCCTCCGCTCCTGCGCAGAGCCTCCCGTACAAGGCTCCCCAGCCGCACCGTGCGTGTGTAGCTTGGCCGCACGTCTGAGAGTCTTTATTCCTCGACCGGGCCTTTTCCGGTGGAACAGTTATGACCGAAAATTTACGGACGTGTGGAAGGACGGTCGTGCACATCGTCATCATGGGCTGCGGGCGAGTGGGAGCCGCTCTCGCGCAGACCCTGGAACAGCAGGGGCACACGGTCGCAGTCATCGACCAGGACCCCACGGCCTTCCGCCGTCTGGGCGCCGGGTTCGGCGGCCGCCGGGTCACCGGAGTCGGTTTCGACCAGGACACCCTCCGTGAGGCGGGTGTCGAGGAGGCCGGTGCGTTCGCCGCGGTGAGCAGCGGGGACAACTCCAACATCATCGCGGCGCGGGTCGCACGCGAGATGTTCGGGATCGAGAACGTCGCCGCCCGCATCTACGACCCCCGTCGCGCCGAGGTCTACCAGCGCCTGGGCATCCCGACCGTCGCCACCGTCCGCTGGACCGCCGACCAGATGCTGCGGCGTCTGCTGCCGTCCGGCGCCGAACCGCTGTGGCGCGACCCGAGCGGCGGTGTGCAGCTCGCCGAGGTGCACACGTCCGCCGCCTGGATCGGCCGCAAGATCAGCCAGCTCCAGGAGGAGACGGGCGTACGCGTCGCGTTTCTCACACGTCTGGGTGAGGCGACGCTCCCCACGTCACAGACGGTGCTCCAGGAGGGTGATCTGGTGCACGTCATGATGCACACGGCCGAGGTCGAAAAGGTCGAGGCGGCCTTCGCCCGAGGTCCCGAGGAAGGCGGTCACTGATGCGTGTGGCTATTGCCGGGGCCGGCGCGGTGGGACGTTCCATCGCGGGCGAGCTGCTGGAGAACGGGCACGAGGTCCTGCTGGTCGACAAGGCGCCCACCGCCATCTCGGTGGAGCGGGTGCCGCTGGCCGAGTGGCTGCTCGCGGACGCCTGCGAGATCACCTCGCTGGACGAGGCGGCGTTGCAGCGGTGCAACGTGGTGATCGCCGCGACCGGTGACGACAAGGTCAATCTGGTGGTCTCGCTGCTCGCGAAGACGGAGTACGGGGTACCGCGGGTCGTGGCCAGGGTGAACAACCCCAAGAACGAGTGGCTGTTCAACGAGTCCTGGGGGGTGGATGTCGCGGTCTCGACTCCGCGCCTGATGTCGGCGCTGGTGGAGGAGGCGGTGAGCGTCGGTGATCTCGTACGGCTGCTGCGCTTCAGCCACGGCGACGCGAACCTCGTCGAGCTGACGCTGCCGCCCGAGTCGGCGCTGGCCGGAACCCAGGTCAGCGACGTGGCATGGCCCGAGGACACCTCGCTGGTCACCATCATCCGCGGTACCCGCGTCCTGACGCCCAGCCCCGAGGAGACCCTGGAGGCGGGCGACGAGCTGCTGTTCGTGGCCGCGCAGGCGCGTGAGGAGCAGCTGGAGGACCTGCTGTCGGTACGGCGGGAGGGCGCTGCCGGATAGAAGGTTCCGGCCGCCGCCGGGCGGGCCCGGCGGGGGAACCATCGGCCGGGCCCCGCTCGGAGGAAGCACCGCCGGAACGGCGGAACGCCGTACCGGGACTGTCCGGTACGGCGTTCCTCCTGTGCGGGCGGCTGCCGCGCCCTACGCCTCGCCGCGCTGTGCCTCGGCTGCGGCCGCCTTGCGCGCCTTCTCGGCGTTCTCCTCCGCCTCCATCTCCGCGAACACGTCGATGGGCGGCGGCGCCTTCGCCAGGAAGACCCAGGTCAGGTAGACCGCGAGCAGGAACGGCGGGATCTTCAGGGCGATCAGCACCCAGCCGAACTGCGTGGTGTCCGCCCACCAGTACAGCGGGAAGAGGATCGCGCACTTGGCGAGGAGGAGCAGCCCCCAGGCCCAACTCGACTTCGTGTAGGCGGCCTTGCGGCCGGGGTTGCGGTTGCGCCAGGAGAGGTTCTCCTTGAAGACCGGTCCGAGGATCACCCCGATCAGCGGGAAACCCACCGCGGCCGTGACGATGTAGGCGAGCGCCAGGCCCAGCGTGTAGAGCATGCCCGGCAGATAGAAGTCCTTGGCGTTGCCGGTCATCATCGCGAAGACCACGCCGAAGGCGACGCCGAAGACTCCGCTGAACGCGTGCTTGACGGTGTCCCTGCGGACCAGCCGCACCACGACGAGTACCAGGGAGACCGCCACCGCGGCGATCGCCGAGGTCTTCAGGTCCTTGTTGATCGTGAAGATCGTCACGAACAGCAGGCCGGGGAGCACGGTCTCCACCATGCCCCGCACCCCGCCGAAGGCTTCGAAGAGGGCTGCCTCCGTGACAGCCCTTGCATCGGTGTCCTGGTGGGTTGTGGTCGGCTTGTCGGGAGACGTCACCGGCTACTCCTGTCCGAGCGGTCGCAGTTCGTATTTGGGGTTGAACAGCACCCGCCGGCCGTGGCTCATCGAGATCCGGCCGGAGGCGATCAGCTTGCGGCCGGGCTCTATGCCCACGATCGAGCGCCGCCCGAGCCACACCACGTCCAGCGGAGCCGTGCCGTCGAACAGCTCGGCCTCCAGGGCGGGCACACCGGCCCGGGGACGCAGGGTGACCGTGCGCAAGGTACCAGTCACCTTGACGATCTGGCGGTCGGTGCACTCGGAGATCCTGGTGCACCCCGTGGCCTGCGTGTCCTCCTGCAGCTCCGCGGAGTGCAGATCCTCCTGCGAGGTCGACAGCCGGTCGATCATCCGGCGGAAGCGGCCGGTCGGCTTAACACTCATAACTGAAGGGTACCGGGGGCCCGCCTTCCGCGGTCCGGGTGGCCGGGCCTGGGACCGGCCACCCGGACGCCCCGCCCGTGATCAGTGCTCGAAGCGGTACCCCATGCCGGGCTCGGTGACGAAATGCCTGGGGTGCGAGGGGTCCGCCTCCAGCTTCCGGCGCAGCTGGGCCATGTACACCCGCAGATAGTTGGTCTCCGTGCCGTACGAGGGGCCCCAGACCTCCTGGAGCAGCTGCTTCTGGCTGACCAGGCGGCCGGTGTTCCGTACGAGCACCTCCAGGAGGTGCCACTCGGTGGGCGTCAGGCGGACGTCGCGGCCTGCTCGCCGGACCTTCTTGGCCGCCAGGTCGACCGTGAACTCCGCGGTCTCCACCAGGGACACATCCTCGCCTCCCGCGCCGGAATCGGGCCCGCCGGGCTCCGCCCTGCGGACCGCGGCGCGCAGCCTGGCGAGCAGCTCGTCCATGCCGAAGGGCTTGGTGACGTAGTCGTCGGCGCCGGCGTCCAGTGCCTCGACCTTCTCGTCCGACGTGTGGCGTGCGGAGAGCACCAGGACCGGCACCCGGGTCCAGCCACGCAGCCCCCTGATCACCTCCACACCGTCCATGTCCGGCAGCCCGAGGTCGAGGAGGACCACGTCGGGGTGGCGGGCGGCGGCCAGCCGGAGCGCGGTGGCTCCGTCGGGGGCCGCGTCCACGTCGTACTTGCGCGCCTTCAGGTTGATCACAAGGGCGCGCACGATCTGCGGATCGTCCTCGACCACGAGCACCCGGGTCATAGCGGGTTCTGCCTTTCTGCCGGTGATACGGCCGGTGCGGTGCCGGCCGGCGGTGCGGTGCCCGTCCCCGGCCGCCCCACGACGGCTCGCAGGGTGAGGACCATGGTCATGCCGCCGCCGGGGGTGTCCTCGGCGCCGAGCGTGCCGCCCATGGCCTCGGCGAAGCCGCGGGCGACCGCGAGGCCGAGTCCCACTCCCACGCCGCGCGGGGCGTCGCCGAGGCGCTGGAAGGGTTCGAAGATGCGCTCCTTGGCCTCGTCGGGGACGCCGGGCCCCCGGTCGGCGACGCGCAGCTCGACACGGTCGCCCAGCGCGCTGGCCGCCACCGTGACGGGCACGTCGCCCGGGTTGTACTTGACGGCGTTCTCGACGACGTTGGCGACGGCCCGCTCCAGCAGGCCCGGATCGACGGCCACCATGGGCAGCGTCTCCGGGATGTCCAGCTCGGCACTGCCTTCAGGGACCCCGCCCAGCGCCATGGGGACGACCTCGTCGAGGTCGATCTCCCGGATCAGCGGGGTGACGCTGCCGGTCTGGAGCCGGGAGACGTCGAGGAGGTTGCCGACGAGGTGGTCGAGGCGGTCGGCACCGTCCTCGATGCCCGCCAGCAGCTCCGCCTCGTCCTCGTCGGACCAGGAGACGTCGTCGGAGCGCAGCGAGCTGACGGCCGCCTTGATGGCGGCGAGCGGGGTCCGCAGATCGTGGCTGACAGCCGCGAGGAGGGCCGTACGGATGCGGTTGCCCTCGGCCAGCCTCCGGGCTTCCTCGGCCTCGCCGACCAGGCGGCTGCGGTCCAGTACGACGGCGGCCTGGGCGGCGAAGGCGCCGAGCACCCTGCGGTCCTCGGCAGGCAGCACCCGTCCGGTGAGCGCCATCGCCATGTGGTCACCGATCGGCATGTCCACGTCCGCGTCCTCGGGGCGGGCGAGCGGCCGGGGCCCGACGCTGCCCGCACAGACCCACGGGTCGACGTCGCTCTTCCGTTCGAGGAGGGCCACCGAGTCCATGGCGAACGTCTCCCTCACCCGTTCGAGCAGGGCGTCCAGCGAGGTGTCGCCGCGCAGGACGCTGCCGGCCAGGAAGGAGAGGATCTCCGACTCCGCGCGCAGCCTCGCCGCCTGATGGGTGCGGCGGGCCGCCTGGTCGACCACGGAGGCCACCGCGACAGCCACCGACACGAAGATCACGATGGCGACGATGTTCTTGGAGTTCGAGATGGTCAGCAGGTGCAGCGGCGGCGCGAAGTAGTAGTTCAGCAGGAGCGAGCCGAAGGCAGCGGACGCGAGCGCGGGCAGCAGGCCGCCGAGCAGTGCGGCGGCCACCGTCAGGGACAGGAACAGCAGCATGTCGTTGGCGAGACCGAGATCGGTGTCGATGTTGGTCAGCAGCACGGTGAGGCCGGCGGGCCCTGCCACCCCGGCCAGCCAGCCCCAGATGATCCGGGCGCGCCCGAGGCGGGCCCCGCGGGCGACGGGAAGCCCGCGCCCCTTGGCGGCCTCCTCGTGGGTGACGATGTGGACGTCCAGATCGGGGCCGGACTCCCGGGCGACGGTCTGTCCGACGCCGGGCCCGAAGATGTACTGCCAGGTCTTGCGGCGGCTGGAGCCGAGCACGATCTGGGTCGCGTTGACCCCGCGGGCGAACTCCAGCAGGGCGGAGGGGACGTCCTCCCCGATGACGTGGTGGAAAGTGCCGCCCAGGTCCTCGACCAGGGTCCGCTGGACCGCCAGTTCCCTGGGCGAGGCGGAGGTCAGGCCGTCGCTGCGGGCGATGTAGACGGCGAGGATCTCGCTGCCCGATCCCTTCGCGGCCATCCTCGCCGCGCGGCGGATGAGCGTACGGCCCTCGGGGCCTCCGGTGAGCCCCACCACGATGCGCTCGCGGGCCTGCCAGGTGGAGCGGATGTTGTGCTCGCCGCGGTACTGCTGGAGGTACTCGTCGACCCGGTCGGCCACCCAGAGCAGCGCGAGCTCGCGCAGCGCGGTGAGGTTGCCCGGCCGGAAGTAGTTGGACAGGGCCGCGTCGACCTTGTCGGGTTTGTAGATGTTGCCGTGGGCCATCCGGCGGCGGAGCGACTGCGGCGACATGTCGACCAGTTCGAGCTGGTCGGCCCGGCGGACCACTTCGTCGGGGACGGTCTCGCGCTGGGCGACGCCCGTTATCGACTCGACGACGTCACCGAGCGACTCCAGATGCTGGATGTTGACGGCCGTGACGACGTCGATACCGGCCCTGAGCAGCTCCTCGATGTCCTGCCAGCGCTTGGCGTTGCGCGAACCGGGGACATTGGTATGGGCCAGTTCGTCGACCAGCGCGACGGCGGGCGCGCGTTCCAGGACCGCGTCCACGTCCATTTCGGTGAAGACGCCGCCGCGGTAGCCGATCTCACGGCGCTGGATCTGCTCCAGACCGTGCATCATCACCTCGGTGCGGGGCCGGTCGTGGTGCTCGACGAAGGCGACGACGCAGTCGGTTCCCCGCTCCACCCTGCGGTGGGCCTCGGACAGCATCGCGTACGTCTTGCCGACGCCCGGCGCCGCGCCGAGGAATATTCGAAGCTTGCCTCGTGCCATGAACCCATTGTCTTTCGGAGAACAGCTGAGCACTCTCCGTCGACCTTACGGCCAGGTAATCCGGCATAACGGACGGAGGGCCGCCGGCGGAGGTGTCTTGACGCGATCCTGATGGCGCCGCTTCCGGCGGCCCGCAACGGACTGGACGGCCCAGTACCGTGGCGCGCCGCCGGCCGGCCGCCCTCAGCCTGTGGCCAGCTTCCGCAGCGCCACATTGAGCTCCAGGACGTTGACGCGGGGTTCACCGACGAAACCGAGGGCGCGGCCGGTGGTGTGGCCGGCGACCAGCCGCTCCACCCGGTCGACCGCGAGGTGGTTGCGCGCGGCGATCCGGTGTACCTGGAGCTTCGCGTACTGCGGGGAGATGTCCGGGTCCAGCCCGGAGCCCGACGAGGTGACGGCGTCGGCCGGCACGTCGCCCGGCCGCACCCGGTAGCCGGGGACCGAGTTGTCCTTGATCACCGCGGACTTCGCGTCCTTGACCCATTCGATCAGTTCGGCGTTGTCCCCGGACCGGTTGGTCGCACCGGACACCAGCAGCTTGTACTGCGTGTTGACGCTGTTGGTGCCGAGGCCGTTGGAGGGGCGCGGCTGGAACCACCGGAGATCGGGGGCGGGCGTCTGCCGGCCCTTCTTCAGCGGCAGGGTGTAACTCTGCCCGATGAGGGACGAGCCGACGACCCTGCCGCCGTCCCGTACCTCCGAACCATTGGCCCGGTGGCCCATGACCGCCTGGGCGACACCGGTGACGGCGAGCGGGTAGATCACACCGCAGACGACGGTCAGGACGAGAAGGGCGCGCAGGCCGGCCCAGAGCAGGCGGCCGGTTCCGCTCACGGAGCTGTTCATGATGATCACCCGATGCCAGGTATGAGGGAGATGAGCAGATCGATGATCTTGATGCCGATGAACGGGGCGACCAGGCCGCCGAGCCCGTAGATCCCGAGGTTGCGCCGGAGCATGCGGTCCGCGCCGGCCGGCTTGTACCGCACGCCCTTCAGCGCGAGCGGCACCAGCGCGACAATGATCAGCGCGTTGAAGACGACGGCCGAGAGGATCGCGGTCTCGGGCGACGAGAGTCGCATGATGTTCAGCTTGTCGAGGCTCGGATACGCCACCGCGAACATCGCCGGGATGATCGCGAAGTACTTGGCGACGTCGTTGGCGATCGAGAACGTGGTGAGCGCGCCCCGGGTGATGAGCAGCTGCTTGCCGATCTCGACGATCTCGATCAGCTTGGTCGGGTTCGAGTCCAGGTCCACCATGTTCCCGGCCTCCTTGGCGGCCGAGGTGCCGGTGTTCATCGCCACTCCGACGTCCGCCTGGGCCAGCGCAGGGGCGTCGTTCGTCCCGTCGCCGGTCATCGCGACGAGCTTGCCGCCCGCCTGCTCGCGCTTGATCAGCGCCATCTTGTCCTCGGGCGTGGCCTCGGCGAGGAAGTCGTCGACGCCCGCCTCCCGGGCGATGGCCCTGGCGGTCAGCGGGTTGTCGCCCGTGATCATGACGGTCCTGATGCCCATCCGGCGCAGCTCGTCGAACCGCTCCCGCATACCTTCCTTGACGACGTCCTTGAGATGGATGACGCCCAGTACCCGGGCCCCCTCCCCGTCCTCGACGGCGACGAACAGCGGGGTGCCGCCCGCCTCCGAGATCGCGTCGGTGAGCGTCTGCGCGTCCTCGGAGACCTCGCCGCCGTTCTCCGCCACCCAGGCGGCCACGGAGCCGCTCGCGCCCTTGCGGATCCGGCGGCCGCCGGTGTCCACACCCGACATCCGGGTCTGGGCGGTGAAGGCGATCCAGTCCGCCGCGGACAGTTCGCCGCGGCTGCGCTCGCGCAGCCCGTACCTCTCCTTGGCGAGTACGACGACCGAGCGGCCCTCCGGCGTCTCGTCGGCCAGCGAGGAGAGCTGTGCCGCGTCGGCGAGCACGGCCTCGGTGACACCCCTGACGGGGACGAAGGCGGCGGCCTGCCGGTTGCCGAGGGTGATGGTGCCGGTCTTGTCGAGCAGCAGGGTCGACACGTCGCCGGCGGCCTCGACCGCCCGTCCTGACATGGCCAGCACATTGCGCTGGACCAGCCGGTCCATGCCCGCGATACCGATCGCGGACAGCAGCGCGCCGATGGTGGTCGGGATCAGGCAGACCAGCAGCGCGGTCAGCACGATCATCGACTGTTTCGCACCGGCGTACGTGGCGAACGGCTGGAGGGTCACGACCGCCAGCAGGAAGACGATGGTGAGTGAGGCGAGCAGGATGTTCAGCGCGATCTCGTTGGGCGTCTTCTGCCGTGCGGCGCCCTCCACCAGTTTGATCATCCGGTCGATGAAGGTCTCCCCGGGCTTCGTCATGATCTTGATGACGATCCGGTCGGAGAGCACCTTCGTACCGCCCGTGACGGCTGAGCGGTCTCCGCCCGACTCCCTGATGACGGGGGCCGATTCACCGGTGATCGCGGATTCGTCGACCGATGCGACCCCCTCGACGACGTCTCCGTCCCCGGGGATGGTGTCACCTGCCTCGCAAACCACCAGGTCGCCGACGCACAGCGCGGTGCCGGGCACCTGTTCCTCCGCCGTGCCCTCGATGCGCCGCGCGACGGTGTCGCTCTTGGCCTTGCGGAGCGTGTCGGCCTGGGCCTTGCCGCGGCCCTCGGCGACCGCCTCCGCCAGATTGGCGAAGACGTTGGTCAGCCAGAGCCAGCCGGTGATGGCCCAGCCGAACCAGTCACCGGGATCCTTCAGGGCGAACCCTGTGGTGACCACGGAGCCGACCTCGACCACGAACATCACGGGCGACTTGACCATGATCCGCGGGTCGAGCTTGCGCAGCGCGTCGGGGAAGGACCTGAGCAGCTGCCGGGGGTCGAACAGGCCGCCGCCGACGCGCCCCTGGGGCTTCGGGCCCTGCGGGGCGTCCTGACGGGGGACGTGGGCCGGGGTGAGGGTACTCATGACGCCAGCCCTTCAGCGAGCGGGCCCAGCGCGAGCGCCGGGAAGTAGGTCAGACCAGCGACGATCACGATCGTGCCGACAAGGAGCCCGGAGAAGAGCGGCTTGTCGGTACGGAGGGTGCCGGAGGTCTCGGGGACCTGGCGCTGCTCCGCGAGCGAGCCCGCGAGCGCCAGGACGAACACCATCGGCACGAAGCGGCCGAGCAGCATGGTGAGCCCGATGGTGGTGTTGAACCACTGGGTGTCGGCGCCGAGTCCGGCGAAGGCCGAACCGTTGTTGTTGGCGCCCGACGTATAGGCGTAGAGGATCTCCGAGAAGCCGTGCGCCCCGGAGTTGGTCATCGAGTGGCCGGGGGTCGGCAGTGCCATCGCGGCGGCCGTGAAACAGAGCACGAGCGCCGGAGTGACGAGGATGTAGCAGGCCGCGAACTTGATCTCGCGGACGCCGATCTTCTTGCCGAGGTACTCGGGCGTGCGGCCGACCATCAGCCCCGCGATGAACACCGCGATGACCGCCATGACCAGCAGCCCGTAGAGACCGGACCCGACACCGCCGGGCGCGATCTCGCCGAGCTGCATCCCGAGCATCGTGATGCCGCCGCCGAATCCGGTGAAGGACGAGTGGAAGGAGTTGACCGCACCGGTCGAGGTGAGCGTGGTCGCCACCGAGAAGATCGACGAGCCACCGATCCCGAAGCGGGTCTCCTTGCCCTCCGTGGCGCCGCCCGCGATGTCGAAGGCGGGGCCGCCGTGGTGGAACTCGGTCCACATCATCAGAGCGGTGAAGACGATCCAGATGGTCACCATCGTCGCCAGGATCGCGTAACCCTGCTTGAGGGAGCCCGCCATCCGGCCGAAGGTGCGCGTCAGCGCGAAGGGGATGACCAGGATCAGGAAGACTTCCAGGAGGTTGGAGAAGCCGTTCGGGTTCTCGAAGGGGTGGGCGGAGTTGGCGTTGAAGTAGCCACCGCCGTTGGTACCCAGCTCCTTGATGGCCTCCTGGGAGGCGACGGCGCCGCCGTTCCACTGCTGTGCCCCGCCGGCGAACTGGCCCACCTCGTGGATCCCCGCGAAGTTCTGGATGGCGCCGCACGCCACCAGGACCAGAGCGCCGACAACGGCTATGGGGATCAGAATGCGGACGGTGCCGCGGACCATGTCGGCCCAGAAGTTGCCCAGTTCGCCCCCGCCGGACGCGGTGGTGCGGGAGCGGGCGAAGCCCCGTACGAGGGCGATCGCGACGGCCATGCCCACAGCGGCCGAGACGAAGTTCTGCACCGCGAGGCCGCCGGTCTGCACGACATGGCCCATGGCCTGCTCGCCGGAGTACGACTGCCAGTTGGTGTTGGCGACGAAGGACGCGGCCGTGTTGAACGCCTGGTCCGGGTCGATCGAGCGGAAGCCCAGCGAGCCGGGCAGGCCGCCCTGCACCCGCTGGAGCAGATAGAGGAAGAGGACGCTCACCAGGGAGAAGGCGAGGACCCCGCGGAGGTACGCCGGCCAGCGCATCGCGGAGTCGGGGTTGGCGCCGATGGCCTTGTAGATCCACTTCTCGACCCGCAGATGCCGGTCGGACGAGTAGACGCGGGCCATGAAGTCGCCCAGCGGTCGGTAGACCAGACCGAGCGCCACGATGAGCGCGAGCATCTGGAGCACACCGGCGAGTAGGGGGCTCATCAGGGCTCAGAACCTCTCCGGGTGGACGAGGGCGAGGACGAGATAGCCCAGCAGGGCGACGGCCACCACGAGGCCGACCACCGCTTCCACAGCAGAACCGGTCACAGCTTCGACACCCCCTTGGCGATGAGCGCCACCAGCGCGAAGACCGCGACCATGGTGACGACGAAGGCCACATCGGCCATCGTGAGCTCCTGAAGAGTTCGGGAATTCGAAAGAACGGACTCCCCGAGCAAACCCCCTCGAACGCCGCCCCAGCCGTTCGTTGACGCCTCCCATACGGCGAGCCGCCCGCCCTTGACGCGATCCCTACGCGGCGCCCCACGTCCCCCCATCCGTCGCTTTGACCAGCACAAAGGCCGGTGGCCCGCACTCCCGTCGGGGAGTGCGGGCCACCGGCCCTCGTGATGCGGGTCAGCGGATCTCGGTGATCTCCGGTCCGCGCTGGAGCTGGCCCATGCCACCGGAGAAGCGCGAGCCCTCCTGCTCCTCCTGCTGGACGCCGTCGGGCATCATCTGCGCGTCGTCGGGCAGCTTGAGGACGATCGGGTCGCGGGGAGCCATCGGCCCCTCGCCCCGGACGACCACGGTGTCCCGGAAGATCTGCTCCAGCACCCCGGCCGCCTCGGGCTGGACCGCGCCCTGCCCCGAGATCACGCCGCGCAGGAACCAGCGCGGCCCGTCGACGCCGACGAAGCGCACCAGCTGCACGCCGTTCGTGCCGTCCGGGAGCTGTACGGGCACCTGGGCCCGCAGCTCCCAGCCGAGCGGGCCCTCGACCTCGTCGATGATGCCGCCCTGCTGGGTGATGCCCGAGGCGATCTCCTCGCGCACCTCGCCCCAGATGCCTTCCTTCTTCGGTGCCGCGAAGCCCTGGAGCTGGACGGCACTGTCACGCAGGACGACCGTGGCGGCCACGATCGCGTCTCCCGCGACCTCGACGCGCAGCTCCATGCCCTCGACCCCGGGGACGAAGAGACCGCCGAGGTCCACCCGCCCCTCGGCAGCCTCACGGACCTCGGAGATGTCCCACGGACCGTCCGGGCGCGGCGCGGGGGGCAGGCCGGACCTGCGCACACCGCTCACGTCTGCCGACTCATCGCCGCCGGCGCCGTCGGAGTCGAACTGCCCGGCCTCGCCCGGCGCGTCCTCGTCGGAACCGCTGTTCTTGCGACGTCCGAACACGTCACTGTCCTTCCCGGTCGGATACGACCGATGCGTATCGATTCCCACCCTGTGGCCCGCCCACAGCGGCATGTCCGCCGGTGGACCCGAAGCCCCCTCCGGCCCGTGCCGAGCCGGGAAGCTCCGCCACCTCGTGGAAGCGCACCTTCTCGACCTGCTGCACTACCAGCTGGGCGATCCGGTCGAAGCGCTCGAACCGCACCGTCTCGCGCGGATCGAGATTGACCACGATCACCTTGATCTCTCCACGGTACCCGGCATCCACCGTCCCCGGGGCATTCACCAGGGCAACTCCGCAACGGGCCGCGAGCCCGGACCGCGGGTGCACGAAGGCGGCGTACCCGTCGGGCAGCGCCACCGAGATCCCCGTGGGGAGTACGGTCCGCTCCCCCGGCGCGATCTCGGCGGCCTCGGTGGTCATCAGATCGGCGCCGGCGTCGCCCGGGTGCCCGTAAGCGGGGAGCGGCACCTCGGGGTCGACTCGGCGGATCAGTACATCTACGGGGTCACGGCTCACGGGTTCACCTCGAAGGCGCGGGCGCGCTTGATCTGGTCGGGGTCGTCCATCGCGGCCCGGATCTCCTCAGGACGTCCGTTCTCGGTGAAGTGGTCGACCTTGACCTCGATGAACAGGGCGTCGGCGCGCACGGCCACAGGTCCCTCGGGGCCACCGATGCGGCCGGTGGCGGTGGAGTAGATCTTCCGGCCGCTCACCGCGGTGACCCGGGCCTCCAGGTGGAGCGCGGTGCCCACCGGGACGGGCCGCACGAAGTCGGTCTCCAGCCGGCCGGTCACCGCGATGACGCGCAGCAGCCAGTTCAGCGATCCGAGCGTCTCGTCGAGTGCGGAGGCCAGGACACCGCCGTGCGCGAGGCCCGGTGCGCCCTGGTGCGCGGGCTTCACGGTGAATTCGGCGGTGACGGTCACACCTTCGCCGGCCCTCGCCTGGAGGTGCAGCCCGTGCGGCTGCCCCTCACCGCAGCCGAAACAGTGCGCGTAGTGCGCTCCGAGGAGCTCCCCGGGGGCCGGGGCATCGTGGTGGCGCACGGGCGCTATGGCGTCGGCCGGGGGCGTCAGCCCTGAAGATGTTCGTGTCACAGCCGCAGACATTACCCGCGCGGCAACGCAGGCACCGCACCGTGCCAAGCTTGGCTTTATGCAGCCTTACGAAGAACGTCTCACCGCGCCCCGTTCCTGGTGGCTCATCGCCCTGCTCGTCGGGATCGCGGGCGGGCTGATCACCCTGCCGCTCGGCACCCTGCCGATGCTCGGCGGCCTGGTCGGGGGCGCGGCGGTGGCGGGCGTCATCGTGAGTTCGTACGGCTCGGTCCGCATCCGGGTCGTCGCGGGCGCGCTCGTCGCGGGCGACGCGAAGATCCCGCTGACGGCGCTGGGTGAGGCCACCGTGCTGGACGCCGAGGAAACCGTCGCCTGGCGCTCGTACAAGGCCGACCCGCGCGCCTTCATGCTGATGCGCAGCTACGTACGGACAGCCCTGCGGGTGGAGATCACGGACCCGACGGACCCGACGCCGTACGCCTATCTCTCGACCAGGGACCCCGAGGCGCTCAAGACCGCGCTGGCGGCGGTGCCCGCCGCGTAGGTCCGGCACCCGCCGGAGCCCTGCGCGGCCGGGGACGGCGCTGCTAGTGCTCGCCGGACTGCCCGCCCGGAAGCTCCTTGGGCTGCGTGAGGGGTGGCAGCTCGGGGAGGGCGTCCCAGGGGACCTGGCGCTTGCGCATGTCCTTGCGGACCTTCTCGGCGAGTTTCCTGGTGTCCCTGCGGTTCATCACCGCACCCACTGTGGCGCCCACCATGAACGGCATCAGGTTCGGCAGATCGCGGACCGTGCGCTTCATGATCTGCTGCCGCATCTCGCGCTTCATCTGGCCGCCGAGCGCGGTCACCGTCGCCGGTTTGGTGATGTCGAAGCCGCGCTCTCCCGACCATGCGTGCAGATAGGCGGTTGAGCGGTCCTTGAGGCCGCCCGGCGGGCGCATGCCGTAGACCTCGTGCAGTTCGGCGATGAGCTTCAGCTCGATCGCGGCGACTCCGGTGATCTCCGCGGCGATCTCGGCCGGCATCGCGAGCGGTACGGGCAGCATCGCGGCGGCTCCGATGCCCGCGCCCACGGTGGAGGTCGCGTTGGCCGCGCCCGCTACGAGCTTGTCGGCGATCTCCTCGGGGCCGAGGCCGGGGAAGTGCTTGCGCAGCGTCGCCAGATCGCGGACCGGGATCCGGGGCGCGATGTCGATGATGCGGTCGGCGATGTACGCGAGCCCCGCCTTCGCGCCTTCGCCGCCCTTCCGGAGTCCGTGCTGTATGCCGTTCCTCAGGACGCCCGGACGACGGGCCCCGGTCGTGGGTCCGTCCTGCACGCCCCGCGCCACCGCATCGAAGGGTGCCGCTTCGTCGAGCGAGGCCGGGAGGCCCCGCTCGTCGTCACGTGCGCTGCTGACGAGCGCGGTCGCCCCGTGGTCGTTCTCCTCCGGGGGCCGGGGGGCGAGGGGCTCGGCCGGCGCTTCCGCGCCTTCTGCCGGGCCCGTGACGCCCTGCTGGTCCTCGGGGGAACCCTTCCGCCCGAAGCGTCGCTTCCGGGGCGGTGTCGCGCCTGCCACGCCGACTGCCTCAGTCGCAGTCGCGGCAGATGGGCTGGCCGTTCTTCTCGCGCGCCAGCTGACTGCGGTGGTGCACGAGGAAGCAGCTCATGCAGGTGAACTCGTCGGCCTGCCGGGGCAGGACCCGGACCGACAGCTCTTCGTTGGACAGGTCCGCACCGGGCAGCTCAAGGCCCTCGGCCTGCTCGAACTCGTCGACGTCAACAGCCGCCGTCGACTTGTCGTTCCGACGTGCCTTGAGCTCTTCCAGACTGTCCTGGTCGCTGTCGTCGTCGGTCTTGCGTGGAGTGTCGTAATCCGTAGCCATGTCGCGCTCTCCCCCTCTGGGTATTTGCGGTGTCTCCAGCGCACGTAACGCGTGAGAGGCCGGACTTGTGCCCGACCCGAGGCGGAGATTTTGCCTCACATCAAGGTCTGTTACTCAATCGACACCCAACCGGATCCCCGGAGAGAGATCGATTTGGATGGCGATCGGGACCGTACACGGTCCCCGGGTGGCGCTTTACGGGTGCCACCCCGTGTACTTCCCGTGATCACACCCCCTGGAAACCCAGGTTTTTCCCGGTTTTTCGCGGATTTGGGGATCACGGAGAGTAGGTAGAAGAAAAATCGGCCCTGTGACTGATCGCACATCCGTTTCACGGGAACCCGTCCCGAAAATTCCGCGCAAAGCGAACATCTGGACTGCCCCGCCCTACCCGCTCAGACAGGCAACGTGACACGCATCACGAGGCCACCACCCTCGCGGGGCTCCGCGATGATACGGCCTCCGTGGGCGCGCGCGACGGAGCGCGCGATGGACAGACCGAGCCCCACGCCCTTGTCACTGCCTGTCCGCTCGGTGCGCAGGCGTCTGAACGGCTCGAAGAGGTTGTCGATCTCGTAAGCGGGAACCACGGGACCCGTGTTCGAGACCACCAGAACCGCCTGGCCGGACTGCAGCTCGGTGGTGACCTCCACCCAGCCGTCGTCCGGAACGTTGTAACGCACCGCGTTCTGCACCAGGTTCAGGGCGATCCGCTCCAGCAGAATGCCGTTTCCCGGGACGACGGCAGGCGACTGCTCCCCGCGGATGTCCACCCCCTTCGCCCCTGCCTCGGCGAGCGTCTGATCGATGGCGCGGGTCGCCACCTCGGCCAGGTCGACCGGTTTGCGCTCGACGATCTGGTTGTCGCTGCGGGCCAGCAGCAGCAGGCCCTCGACGAGCTGCTCACTGCGCTCGTTGGTGGCCAGCAGCGTCTTGCCGAGCTGGGTGAGTTCGACGGGCGCACCCGGATCGGAGAGGTGCACCTCCAGAAGCGTGCGGTTGATAGCCAGTGGCGTGCGGAGTTCGTGCGACGCGTTGGCGACGAACCGCTGCTGCGCGGTGAAGGCCCGTTCCAGCCGGTCGAGCATCTCGTCGAAGGTGTCGGCGAGCTCCTTGAGCTCGTCGTCCGGGCCGTCCAGCTCGATCCGCCGGGTCAGATCCGTACCGGCCACCCGGCGGGCCGTACGGGTCATCCTGCCGAGCGGGGACAGCACCCGGCCCGCCACGGCGTATCCGAAGGCGAAAGCGATGATGCTCAGCCCGACGAGCGCGTAGAGCGAGCGGGTCAGCAGATTGTCGAGGGCGTGCTGGCGCTGGTCGCTCATGCAGGCCTTCAGCACGCTGTTCAACTGGTCGCTGGTCTGTGTCTGCCCGAGATTGGGACAGGTCGGGCTGGCGATGGACACGTTCTGGCCGGAGACCTGGAAGGCCGGCGTACTGCTGCCGTTGTGCAGCGCCTGGGCGGCCAGCATGTAGATGATCGTGAGCAACAGGATCCCGGCGATCAGGAACATCCCCCCGTAGAGCAGGGTCAGACGTATCCGGATGGTCGGCCGCAGCAGCGGGGAGAGGGACTCCGACGACTTCGGGTCCCAGGTCGGTTTGGGCGGCGGCGCCGGTGCCGCCGGGCTGTTGGCCACGGGGCGGTCAGATCCGGTATCCGGAGCCGGGCACGGTCACGATGACCGGCGGCTCACCGAGCTTGCGGCGCAGCGTCATGACGGTCACCCGTACGACGTTGGTGAACGGATCGGTGTTCTCGTCCCAGGCCTTCTCCAGGAGCTGCTCGGCCGAGACGACCGCACCCTCGCTGCGCATCAGCACTTCGAGCACCGCGAACTCCTTGGGGGCGAGCTGGATCTCACGGCCCTCACGGAACACCTCGCGGCGGTTGGGGTCCAGCTTGATGCCCGCCCGCTCCAGCACGGGCGGCAGGGCGACCGTCGTACGGCGCCCCAGTGCCCGGACCCGCGCGGTCAGCTCGGTGAAGGCGAAGGGCTTGGGCAGGTAGTCGTCCGCGCCGAGCTCCAGGCCCTCCACCCGGTCGCTGACGTCTCCCGAAGCGGTGAGCATCAGGACGCGGGTGGGCATGCCCAGTTCGACGATCTTGCGGCAGACGTCGTCGCCGTGGATCACGGGAAGGTCCCGGTCGAGTACGACGACGTCGTAGTCGTTGACGCCGATCCGCTCGAGGGCCGCGGCGCCGTCGTACACGACGTCGACGGCCATGGCCTCCCGGCGGAGTCCGGTGGCCACCGCATCGGCGAGCAGCTGCTCGTCCTCGACGACGAGTACGCGCACAGCGCTTGTCCTTCCGTCACAGCCCATGTCCAGGGCAGGTATGGCATCGAGTGTGTGCGTCCATCCTGCCCCGTACGGCCATAAACCGGCTGTAAGGCAGTGCCCGGCACCGGGCTGCGGGGAATTCGGTGATTCCCGGTGCGGTTGAGGTTTCTCCGAGGCGGAGCAAGGGGAGGACGACTGCACACCCGCCGATCACGCCCTTGCAGGGGCGCGCCACACCCCGCTCCGCACCACCGGGGAAGCGTGATCGGTTGATGACCCTCGGCACACCCCCGTGCCACCGACCCACGACGAGGGGGCGCACCATGGACGCATTCACCGCAGGTCTGCTGCAGCGTATAAAGGCCACCCAGACCGACCTGACGCGTGCCCGCGAGTCCGGCGACGACTTCCTTGCCGAGGTCGAGCAGGGCGAGCTGGACGATCTTCACCGGCTCGCTGCCGAACACGGCGTCACGGTCGAGCCCGGCCCGGCTGCCGAGTGCGGCGCGGACATCCACACCGCGGGCGTCTGACCCGCACGGCGCACGAGGGCCCCGGCACCGCGGGACGGTGCCGGGGCCTTCGTGTGCTGTCAGTCGTGCCAGGCTCCGTACTGTTCGAGCAGTGCCTGGAGCGGCTCGAAGACACCCGGTGAAGCGGCGACCGTCAGGTCGTCCGTCGGGCGCTCCCCCGGCCGCCCGCCGGTCAGCGCCCCCGCCTCGCGGGCGATCAGGTCACCGGCCGCACGGTCCCACGGGTGCAGCCCCCGTTCGTAGTAGCCGTCGAGCCGCCCGGCCGCCACGTCGCACAGGTCGATCGCAGCGGACCCTCCGCGCCGGATGTCCCGCAGCTGGGGAATCATCCGCTGGGCCACGGCGGCCTGGTGGGCGCGCACCGACGTGACGTAGTTGAAGCCTGTCGAGACCAGTGCCTGGTCGAGCGGGGGCGCGGGCCTGCACCGCAACCGCGCGTCGCCGAGGTGGGCCCCGCCGCCGCGCACCGCGTGGAACGTCTCTCCGCGCATGGGCGCCGCCACCACCCCGGCTACCGTCTCGCCGTTCTGCTCGGCCGCGATGGACACGGACCAAGTGGGCAGGCCGTAGAGGTAGTTCACGGTGCCGTCCAGCGGGTCGATGACCCAGCGGATACCGCTGCTGCCCTCGGAACTCGCGCCTTCCTCGCCCAGGAAGCCGTCGTCGGGGCGCAAGCCGGTGAGGTAGCCCGTGATCAGCTTCTCGGCCGCGATGTCCATCTCCGTGACGACATCGATGGGGCTGGACTTGGTCGCTGCCACCCCCAGATCCGCGGGGCGCCCGTCCCTCAGCAGCGCCCCCGCGCGGCGGGCGGCCTCCAGGGCCAGTTCGAGCAGTTCGGTGTGGAGCGGGTCGGTCACGGCTCTCTCCTTCTGCCCGCGCATGAGGCTTTCTGCGCATGAGGGCGTTGGGTGTCAGGCGTACGGGCTGTCGGCGCCCGCGGCGGCGGGCCTGGCCGTGCGGGCCGGGCAGCAGCCGACCGGGCAGACGTCGTGCGAGGGGCCCAGCGCGCCCAGGGCGCAGCGCTCCGCCGGGTGGCCCCGCTCGGCGGCCGCCCGCTCGAGGAGCAGGTCCCGCACCGCTGCGGCGAAGCGCGGGTCGGCGCCGACGGTCGCCGAGCGTACGGCGGGCAGGCCCAGTTCGGCCGCCTTCGCGACCGCCTCGGTGTCGAGGTCGTACAGGACTTCCATGTGGTCCGAGACGAAGCCAATGGGAACCATGACGACCGCGGGCACCCCGGCCTCGTGGAGCTCCGTGAGGTGATCGCAGATGTCCGGTTCCAGCCACGGGGTCTGCGGGGCGCCGCTGCGCGACTGGTAGACGAGCTCCCAGGGGTGGCTGACACCCGTCTCGGCACGGATCCTCTCGACGATCACCCGTGCCACGTCGAGGTGCTGGGCGACGTACGCCCCGCCGCCGGGGCCGGAGCCGGCGGCCGCGGCGGTGGGGATGGAGTGCGTGGTGAACGTCAGGTGCGCCCCGGCCCGCACCGCCTCGTCCAGCTCCGCCAGGGACGTCAGGACTCCGTCCACCATGGGCTCGACGAACCCCGGGTGGTTGAAGTAATGGCGCAGCTTGTCGACGCGCGGCAGCTCGAGGCCTTCCGCCTCCAGAGTGGCCAGCGCCCCCGCCAGGTCCTCGCGGTACTGGCGGCACCCGGAGTACGAGGCGTACGCGCTGGTGGCCAGGACGGCGATACGGCGGTGTCCGTCGGCGGTCATCTCGCGCAGGGTGTCGGTCAGGTACGGCGCCCAGTTCCGGTTGCCCCAGTGGACCGGCAGATCCAGGCCGTGCTCCGCGAAGTCCTTGCGGAGCGCGTCGAGCAGGGCACGGTTCTGGCCGTTGATGGGGCTGACCCCGTCGAACAGGAAGTAGTGCTGCCCCACCTCCTTGAGCCGTTCCTTCGGGATGCCACGGCCGCGGGTCACGTTCTCCAGGAACGGGACCACGTCGTCCGGGCCCTCCGGGCCGCCGAAGGAGAGCAGCAGGAGGGCGTCGTAGGGAGCTGGATCACGCTGATCGGACATGCCTCAGATCCTGCCACCCGGGTCCGACAGGCTCCGGGACCCCCCACGGATCGCCTGGACAGGGGCTCCCCCGGTGCCCGGAGCCGATCACCGCCCGTAAGCTGCGCAAACCATCAGTACGCCTTACCGGAGCCCTTCTTGACCAGTCCCTACCGCGCGATCTTCGCCGCCCCCGGCACCAAGGGGTTCTCGGCGGCCGGACTCCTCGGCCGGATGCCGCTTTCCATGCTGGGCATCGGCGTGGTGACCATGATTTCCCAGCTCACCGGGCGGTACGGGCTGGCCGGCGCGCTCTCGGCGACGCTGGCGCTGTCCGCGGCGGCCATCGGGCCGCAGATCTCGCGGCTCGTCGACCGGCACGGACAACGGCGGGTGCTGCGCCGGGCGACTGCCGTCGCCGCCGTCGCCGTCGCGGGGCTGCTGGTCTGTGCCCAGCAGGGGCTGCCGGCCTGGACGCTCTTCGTCTTCGCTGCGGGGGCGGGGTGTGTCCCGAGCATCGGCTCGATGGTCCGGGCCCGCTGGGCGGCGATCCACCGCGGGTCTCCGCGCAGCCTGCACGCGGCGTACTCCTGGGAGTCGATCGTCGACGAGGTGTGCTTCATCTTCGGTCCGATCCTCTCCATCGGGCTCTCCACCGCCTGGTTCCCTGAGGCCGGCCCGCTGATGGCCGGTGGCTTCCTCGTCCTCGGCGTGTTCTGGCTGACCGCGCAGCGCGCCACCGAGCCGGCCCCGCATCCGCACGGGCACGGTCCCAGCGGCTCCGCACTGGCCTCCCGGGGGCTTCGGCTGCTGGTGCTGACGTTCGTGGCGACGGGCGCGATCTTCGGGTCGGTCGATGTGGTGACCGTCGCGTTCGCGGACGAACGCGGCCACAAGGCGCTGGCCAGTCTGGTGCTCGCCGTGTACGCCCTCGGTTCCTGTCTGGCCGGGGCGGTCTTCGGGCTGCTGCATCCCCGGGGAGCCGCTTCCCGCAGGTGGCTGGTGGGGGTGTGCGCGATGGCGCTGAGTATGATCCCACTCCAACTGGCCGGGAACCTGCCGTTTCTGGCCGGGGCGCTCTTTCTCGCGGGGCTCTCCGTGGCACCGACGATGGTGACCACGATGGCCCTCGTCGAGCAGCACGTACCGCGCAGCAGGCTGACCGAGGGCATGACCTGGACCAGTACCGGGCTCGCGGTCGGTGTGGCACTCGGCTCTTCGGCCGCGGGCTGGGTGGTCGACGCGGGCGGGGCACGCCAGGGATATCTGGTGCCGCTCGTGGCGGGAGCGCTCGCGGCCGTGGTGGCGTTGCCCGGGTACCGCCGGCTCAACGCGCCGGCGTCACTGGAGGGGAGCGGGGCTGATGACCGGTACATCACGAACACCGGCTGCGGCACGGACGGCGACATCGGCGGCGGGGACCTGGCGTAACTGGGCGGGGAATGTCACCTCCCGTCCGGCGCGGGAGGTGACCCCGGCCTCCGTCCCCGAGCTGGCCGACGCCGTCAGGCGGGCCGCGGGGGAAGGGCTGAAGGTCAAGGCCGTCGGCACCGGGCACTCGTTCACCGCGGCCGCGGCGACCGACGGCGTGCTGATACGCCCCGGCCTCCTCACCGGCATACGGCGGATCGACCGCGCGGCGGGCACGGTGACCGTCGAGTCCGGAACCCCGCTGAAGCGGCTCAACCAGGCACTGGCGCGTGAGGGGCTCACCCTCACGAACATGGGCGACATCATGGACCAGACGGTGGCGGGCGCCACCAGCACCGGCACCCATGGCACCGGCCGTGATTCCGCCTCGATATCCGCGCAGATCCGCGCGCTGGAACTGGTGACGGCCGACGGCTCGGTGCTCACCTGCTCGCGGACGGAACACCCCGACGTCTTCGCGGCCGCCCGGATCGGCCTCGGCGCGCTGGGTGTGGTCACGGCGATCACCTTCGCGGTGGAGCCGGTCTTCCTGCTGACGGCCCGCGAGGAGCCGATGGCCTTCGACCGGGTGACCGCCGACTTCGACCAGCTGGTCGCCGAGAACGAGCACTTCGAGTTCTACTGGTTCCCGCACACCGGCAACTGCAACACCAAGCGGAACAACCGCAGCGCGGGCCCGGCTGCCCCGCCCGGCAGGGTCGCCGGCTGGATCGAGGACGAGCTGCTCTCCAACGGGGTCTTCCAGGCCGCGTGTTCGCTGGGCCGGGCCGTCCCTGCGACGATTCCCGCGATCGCGAAGATCTCCAGCCGGGCCCTGTCGGCCCGCACCTACACGGACATCCCGTACAAGGTCTTCACAAGTCCGCGCCGGGTGCGCTTCGTGGAGATGGAGTACGCCCTGCCCCGCGAGGCGGCCGTCGGGGCGCTGCGCGAGGTCAGGGCGATGGTGGAGCGCTCACCCCTGCGGGTGAGCTTCCCCGTCGAGGTCCGTACGGCCCCCGCCGACGACATCGCGCTCTCCACGGCCTCGGGCCGGGACAGCGCCTACATCGCGGCGCACATGTACCGGGGCACTCCGCACCGGGCCTACTTCACCGCGGTGGAACGGATCATGACCGCGCACGGCGGCCGGCCGCACTGGGGCAAGCTGCACACCCGCGACGCGGCATATCTCGCGGAGGTGTACCCGCGCTTCGGCGAGTTCACCGCGGTACGCGACCGGCTCGACCCGGAGCGGCTGTTCGGCAACGACTATCTGCGCCGGGTCCTGGGCGACTGACCGGACCCCGGGGGAAAGCTTGCTCCCGCGGGGCCCGGCCGGCCGGCGGGGCGCTACCCCGCCGGGTCGCTCGCACCCGGTTCCGGTGCGTTGTCCTGCCGGCCGGTGCCGTCGTGGCCCGGCGTGGAGTCCGCGCCGTCCCCCGAAGGGCCCGTGTGCGTCGGGTCGGGAGTCCCCGCCCCGTCACCCGCCGAGGAGTGCGAGGGGCTGGGCGTCGGCTCGGCCGATGTGCCGCTCCTGCCGGGATCGGGCTTCGACCGACCGGAGTCGGCGCCGGAGCCGGTGCTCGGCGACGGGTCCGGGCTGGGGCTCTGCCCCTGGCCGTGCTGGTGCGGGTCCTGGCTCTCCTGCGGGTCCGCCGGCTGCGACGGCGCGGGCGCGTGGTGCGACTTCGCGCCGCCGCCCTGCACCGCTGATCCCACCGTCGTCCCCGAACCGCCGCTGAGGCCGTGGCCCGAGAGCACCTCGAAGCCGGTGATCCCGCCCATCGCGACGACGAAGACGACCAGGGCGGCGAGGGAGGAGCGCTTCCAGCCCCGCACACGCGTCCCATGGGTCGTGGCCTCGGTGAACCCTTCGCCGGTGACCGGCGTCAGCAGCCTCGTCGCGTCCGGCCCGGCGTCACCGGGCACGCGCGCGTTCCACTCCGTACGGTCCGTGCCGTTCGCGCCGGGCTGCCCCGGCCACGGCGCCGCGATCGTCGGTGGCGCCTCCCCGGGCTCCTGGGCCCCCGGCACCTGCCGCACCGGGACCTTCAGGACCCTGGGTTTCACCTGGACCGTCACTTCACGGATCTGCTCCCCGGTCCGCCGGAAGACATGCTGGAAGACCGTGCCGCCACAGGTGGCGATCACACTCACCACGCCGGCGCCGATGATCGTTCCGTACACACCCAGCGTCGACGCCAGTACGGCCGCCACCACGGCGGCGAAGGCACTGCCCGCGACCTGCGGGACGCTCAGGTCGAGCTGTCTCCTCTTCACGCTTGCGGTCTCTGTTCCGCCGTCCGCCTTCTGCTCCATCACCAGCCCCTGTTTGCCCATCTGGTTACACCCTGCACCAGAAAGGGACATTTGAGCGAAGTGGATAGTTCCGTTTCAGAAGATTGTGTGAAGCACAACACCGGCAGGCATACGCTGACGGCAAATCCGGACCCCCAACTCCTCCGGACCACCGGAAGTTCAGCGGCGAGCCGTCCACCCGCTTGGCCCGAATGGAGTACTGTTGCGAGCCCTGGGCCCGGCCTCCCTCAGGGGTGTCCGGACCGACGGGAGGGGGCCTAAGGCGGCACTCGAACCGGCGGCGTCATGGCACCGCACGGGCGCCTGCTGCACAGAGTGACCGACGGTCGCTCTGCGTTGCGAACAGGTAACCGTGCCATAACGGCGCTCCAGGGCCGAGGCCCGACACGCCGGATAACTCGGCAAGGTTGTGGCGTGCTGTACCCGGGCAGGCCACACTCGACTAGCGGAAGCAGCGACGCACGTGACGTCGGCAGGCACCACCCGGGAGGTTCCCATGCCCGAACTGCGTGTCGTGGCCGTCTCGAATGACGGCACACGACTGGTGCTCAAAGCTGCGGACAGTACGGAGTACACGCTTCCGATCGATGAGCGGCTGCGTGCCGCGGTCCGTAACGACCGCGCCCGCCTCGGCCAGATCGAGATCGAGGTGGAGAGCCACCTCCGTCCGCGCGACATCCAGGCGCGCATAAGGGCCGGCGCCTCCGCCGAAGAGGTCGCCCAGATGGCCGGGATCCCGGTCGACCGGGTCCGCCGGTTCGAGGGCCCCGTGCTCGCGGAGCGCGCGTTCATGGCGGAGCGGGCCCGCAAGACACCCGTACGGCGAGCCGGTGAGAACACCGGCACCGGCCCGCAGCTCGGCGAGGCGGTGAACGAGCGGCTGCTGTTGCGCGGCGCCGAGCGCGAGACCGTGCTCTGGGACTCCTGGCGCCGCGACGACGGGACCTGGGAGGTCCTGCTGGTCTACCGGGTCGCCACCGAGACGCACTCGGCGAGCTGGAGTTACGACCCGCCGCGCCGCCTCGTACAGGCCATGGACGACGAGGCACGATCGCTGATCGGCGAGTCCGACGACTCGCTGGCCGCGCCGGAGCCGAGCTTCCCGTTCGTACCGAGGATCGCCAGGCTGCCTCGCGACCGGCCGCTCGACCGCGCCCTGGACCGGCAGATGGAGCGGCCCACCGCGCCCGTGCCCGCACCGCCGGAGCCGGACGAGAGCAGCAGTGGTGAGCGGGACTCGCTGACCAGCCTGCTGGAGGCCGTACCGAGCTTCCGGGGCGACATGGTCGTGCCCGAGCGCCCCTCTCCGCCCGAACTCCCGCCGGCCGAACCCGTGCAGGAACCGGAGACCGAGGAGGCGCCCGCGGCATCGGCCGGGGCGGGTTCGGCGTACGCGGACGTACTGATGCCGCGCGCGGTGGCCGGTCACCGCGACCGGCTGACCGGCACGACGGACCGGCAGGCCGAGGCGGACGGCGTCCGGCCCGGCAGGCGTGCGGCTGTACCCAGCTGGGACGAGATCGTCTTCGGTACCCGGCGCAAGAAGCAGGAGTAGCGGGAACAACAGCGCAGCCGGGGCCCGTACGCAGCGCGTACGGGCCCCGGCTGCCGGTCGGTGCAGCGCTGCCCGCTCGGCCCTACGGCGTCGGGCCCGTGGCGACCGGGCGGGACTCGTCGGACGACCACTGCGACCAGGAACCCGCGTAGAGCGCGGCCCGGACACCGGCGATCTCCAGGGCCAGCACTTCATGCGCCCCCGAGACACCGGACCCGCAGTAGACACCGACCTCCGCATCCGCGCCGGTGGCCCCCAGCCGGGCGAACCGCGCGGTCAGTTCCCCGGAGGTGAGGAAACGCCCGTCGGCGGCGGTGTTCTGCGACGTCGGGGCCGACACCGCGCCGGGGATGTGCCCGCCGACCCGGTCGATGGGCTCCACGTCGCCCCGGTACCGCTCGGCGGCACGGGCGTCCAGCAGGACCCCTTGCCGGGCCAGCTCCGCGGCGCCGTCCGCGTCGATGAGCGGCAGGGCCCCCGGCTCCGGCACGAAGTCGCCCTGTGCGGGCGCGGGCGTCCGCGTGGAGCGCGATCCGCTCCAGGCCGCGAGGCCTCCGTCCAGCACCCGCACGTCCGGGTGGCCCGTCCAGCGCAGCAGCCACCAGGCGCGCGCGGCGGCCCAGCCCTGACCGCCGTCGTACACGACGACCGGGACGTCCCGCGAGACGCCCGCCCTGCGCAGTACCGCGCCGAGATCCGCGGGGTCGGGCAGCGGATGACGGCCGCCCGCGCCTGGCTCCCCCGCCAGCTCCGTGTCCAGGTCGACGAAGACCGCGCCGGGAAGGTGGCCGGCCTCGTACTCGGCGCGGAGGTTCGGGCCGCCGAGCTGCCAGCGGATGTCGAGGAGCACCGGCGGACGCGGTCCGGCCAACTCGCTCGCGAGATCGGATGCGGTGATGATCGGTGTCATGGCTGCCATCCTCGCTCAGACTCCGGCCCGCACATAACGCCGAAGAAAAAGGGTGAATGCTATCAAAACAGGCATCCTCCTGTTGGAACGTGCAAAATGCGGCGCGGCCGGGGCGCGGCGCGCGTCAGGTGGTGGAAGCATCTGGGCGGGGGGCGGCCCACCGGCCCCCGCACGGCCACCACCGATGGTCCGAGGAGAGAGCGAAAATGACCGAGGCAGCCTCGCGGCACAGGCCCGGAACCCCTTGCTGGGTGAGTCTGATGGTGCACGGCCTGTCGGAGACCCAGGAGTTCTACGGCGACTTGTTCGGCTGGGAGTTCCAGCCGGGGCCGGGGCAGCTGGGACCGTACGTACGCGCGCTGCTGGGCGGCCGCGAGGTCGCGGGGATCGGACAGATGCCACCGGACCGCCATCTGCCGATCGCCTGGACGACGTATCTCGCGTCCGACGATGTCGACGCGACGGCGGCCACGGTCAGGCACTGCGGCGGGACCGTCGGAGTGGGGCCGCTCGATGCCGGAGAGGCCGGGCGGCTGGCCATAGGGTCGGACCCCGACGGTGCGGTCTTCGGCATCTGGCAGGCAGCTGACCACCTCGGCACCGCGCAGGCCGGAGTTCCCGGAACACCGGTGTGGAACGAGCTGGTGACCAGGGAGACCGGCTCGGTCGGCAAGTTCTACGAGGCGGTCTTCGGCTACGAGACGGAGGCGGTCGTCTCCGCCGACTTCGACTATCTGACGCTGCACCTGGAAGGCCGGGCGGTGGCATCGCTGCACGGAGTCGGCCAGGCGCTGCCCCGCGACAGGGGCGCGCACTGGATGACGTACTTCGAGGTGGCCGACGTCGACGAGGCCGCGCGCCGGGTGACCGAGCTCGGTGGGCACGTCCTGCAGCCCCCGCGGCAGGGTGAGACCGGGCGCCTCGCCACCGTGGCCGATCCGGAGGGCGCGGTCTTCACCGTCGTCCGGTCGGAGAGCTGACGCCCACGGGACGGACGGCGCCGCTCCGGGGCCCCGTCGGTCCCGTGGGCGCCGCCGCCGGGCCGCTCAGGCGCCTTCGGGAGCGGCCGCACGGAGATGGCCCCCGTGAAGCCGGAGAGATCGCCGCTCAAGTGGCGTACTCAGGACGGCAGTTCAGCCTGAGAATCGGTACGAGGTGGTGCAGCGGCGCTCGCGGGAACGCCACGCCGCGCGGCCGGCCGGCGATCCGGCAGCACGCGCACATGTCACGACGGGAGCCGTGACCGGCATCCTCGACCGCCTTGAGCGGGGCGGGTTCGTGACCCGCCGGCCGGACCCCGCGGACGGACGCCGGGTGCGAGTCAGCGCGGTTCCGGCCGCGTACGGGCCGTCCACGGGCCCTGCTGCGCGCGCCTCGCCGGACACTGCGCGGACTAACGGAAGTCGGTGGTGATACCGAAGGCGAAGACATCCAGGTGCAGCTCGTCCACCGCCCGGGCCAGCTGGTCGATCTGGACCCGGAACACGATCCCATTGGTCACCGCAATGGCCGCCACGTCGTGGCTTCCCCTCTGGACCGCGCGTCGTCGACGACCACGATGAGCCGCTTGTCCCGGGTACGTGTCCGGTGCCGCTTCGAACGGCCTGCGGAAGGACCTCTCCAATCACTCGGGCGTGACCCCAAGCCCGCTCAGCGACGTTGAGTGGCAGCCTCGTCGTCGTTGCGTTCACTGGCGAAATCTAGCTGCCGGAAAGCTGACCGGTTGACTACCCGCCACTCCTGCCAGAAGGCATCCTCTGGATCACTGGCTTCCGGCAGAATCGGGTAAGTGTCGAATAACATCGAAGGCGGGGAGTTCCACAGTCCGGTGGTGCAGGCCGAGATCGTGGGCGAGGTACACATTCACAACCACGGTGAGGGGGCCGTCGGACAACAGCTTACCGAGTGCGAACCACCCTTGGCCGGGGATCAGATCGCTCGCCGCGTCGACCTCGATCGCAAGGCGCTGGCTACGGCGCGCAGCATCCGCCGGGGTACCGTCGCTGATGGGCTGCAGACTCCGTGGCTGCATACTCCGCTCAGCGATGTCCTCGAGGAGTTGGCCTCCCCCGGGACAGTTGCGGCTCGCATCCGGTCAGCGGCCGAAGCATTGCGGCGCTGGGTCGACTGGGATCCGCCTGCCGAAGGATTTCGACAGCCAACGGCCAAGCGGGTCGAATCAGCCCTTGCGGTGTGGCGTAGCCAGGAGCATGACCGCGCGGAGTGCCTTCTGGGGGTCGAGGAGCTGGCAACCATGCTCGAAGACGCGTCGCCCGAGTCCGCGAGGGACGACGGCAGCACCATCACCCCGGTTCTGCAACGGGCAGCCTCAGTGGCGGAGTCCATGGGAGTCGTAATCCGTGAGCTGTGTGCAGCGTTCAATGCATCAGGGCCGCGTGACGACTTGCCTGTCGACCACGTTTCTACTGAGCGGAGGCTGTTCTCCGCGTTGGAGGACCTACACGCATGCCAGCGCCAGTTGGCTGGTATCGGCATCGACGCTTCCTTGCTCACCCGAGCGACTGGTGCTCTGCTGATTGCCGGAGCGTGGGGCACCGGCAAGTCCTATGCCCTCGGGGCCTGGGCGGAGGCCCGAGTCGCGGCCGGGGCCCCGGTGGCGTTCGTCAGTGGCCGGGAACTCGGCGGTGAGCAATGGGAGGAGGAAATCGCCGGCACGGCTGCGCCGGGTGGTCGGGGTGGTCCCGTTCGGAACCTGCTGGCGGCACTTCAAGGGCATGCCCGTGCCAGCGGGAAGAATGCCACGCTGGTGATCGACGCCCTCAACGATGTTGCCGCTCTGCGCGGTCATGAGCTGGACGGATTCGCGTCCCTGACGGTGTTGCTGAGGGAGTTCCCCGAGGTCTTGCTCGTGGCATCCACTCGCCTGGACCGGCGCATGTCATGGGCCGAAGATGCGGACGGGCGCTACGGGATCCACTGGGCGAGCGGTGTGGCGGCCCCGGAGAAGGCCTGGGAGGTCCTGCGGGATGTCTACCAGGTGCCCGCGCTGGTTCTTCCACCTGATGTCGCCGAACTGCGTCGTCCGTTGATGCTTACCGTGCTCGCCTGGTGTCTGCATCGCGAGCGTGACGCAGTGGATGGCGATGCACCCGTACCAGCGCCCAGCATCGGCGACCTCTTCGAGCGGTGGCTGAAGATCCTCGACAAGGACTACTTCCGGTACCTTCATGGTCGGCCGTCCACCGTCGGCCAACCCTTGGTGGGCCGGGCCTGCGCACTCATCGGCGAGCGTCTGGGTCTGCAAGATTCCCTCGACCACGGCTCGGCATGTGCGGCTCTGCGCGGCGAGCCTGAACTGGGAGAGCCCGTGCAGCTCCTGGAATGGCTCCTCCAGGCCGGTGTATTGGCGTCGGATCCACAGAATCAGCGGATCGGATTCGCTGTGCAGAGGTTCGCCGAGCACGTCTGGGCCCGCAACCTGATGGTCGAACCCGCGCACCGGCGTCAGCTGGCTTCCCTGGTGAAAGATCTGTCCGGCCCTGATGAGAACTCCAATCGGGCCTACCGATTGCTGTCGGCTTTGGCCGGAGCTGTGCCCTACACCCACCCGAAGAAGGAGCTCCCGCACTTCCTGCCGAAACGGTTGCCGTCGGCAGCCTCCATGGCGGTTCTGGATTCTCTCGAAGGCAGGCGTCGTGATCAGATCACTGGCCAATCGCTCCGTTTCCTGAGGCGCTGTACGTCCGACCCCGAGCTGGCTCCGTGGGTCTGGTACACAGTGTTGGTGAACTCGGCCTGCCGGGAACATGAAGCTGGTGCCAGCTTCCTCCACCGTGAGCTTAGCGGGCTGGAGAAGCACCAGCTGGCACGCCGTTTCACCGTGCCGATGCTGCACCTCTTGGAGGATCGCGACGGAATGGCGATGGTCCAGCAGTTCATTCGCTGGGCAGGCTGTGGGACCGGCGAGGTGCGGAAGAATGCCACGGATGTGACCAGAGTGCTGCTGTGGCTGGCTGCAGTTCCCAGTCCTCCACTGCGCGCTCAATGCGTGCGTGCAGTGTCACAGATCTGGCGAGACGTGCCCGGGGCGGCGATCGAACAGGTGGAGATCTTCGGGAAGCACCACGATTCATATATTGCCGGGGCGAGTTGGCTGGCCGCTCACGGTGCCCTCTTGATGGGCTGTGAGGCAGTTCCAGTGGAGCAGTGGAAAGCCGTCGTAATGCGTGACCAGTTCAGGGCACACAGAGGCATCCAACAGACGATCTCCAGCGTGCGGACGTTGCTCTGGCCGTCGTCGACCATGCCGTGCCAGGAGCCCAGGGTCGGACTGCCATGGGCCCCTCCGCTGCCGGTCTCCCGGCGAAAACTGGAGCGGTGCAAAAGCTACTTCGGGTCGATGGTCGAAAAGACCGACAGCCATCCACGGCGCTATCGGTGGCTGGTCCAGCGGTCTCGGATTCTCAAGCCGAGGCGGCTTGAGGTGAAGATGCGCAACCGGCCGGGCTATCGCCTTGAGGAGTGGCCGGCCTATGCCCAGCAGCAGAAGGTCCTCGAGACCGCCCTGGAGGAATGGCACGGTGCGACCAAGTCCGGCCTGGGCGGGCTGCGCGCTTGGTCCGAGCTCTCCGTGCTCGACCGGCGGCACGGGATCGACCCGACCATCCCACCCAGGTGGCCGACGTCCTCGGCCCACCTGAGTCGGCGATCCGACTCCTGGTGGTGTGCCCCGGTGGGCGAGGGCGACATCGCCGACGTGCTGAGAGGCGTGCAGCCACCCCGGTTCGCGATGGTGCAAGACCCCGAGGGGGTGGCCTGGTACGTGCTGCGCGCCGAATACAACCTTGACCGCCGTGACGACGCGGAGGGAGAAGGCCCACTTCCGGTTCTCGTCACAGACCCGTACACCGTTCTGCGACTGGACGAGGGCTCGTCAGCGCCCGCCAAACCGGGTACCAGCCAGGGGTATGTGCAGGTGGAGGTAGAGACAGTCCTTGTACGGAGCGACACACGGGCGGGCACCGTCGCGACTGTGCTGGACACTGGGGAGTCACCACAGCTGAGCGAGCGATTGCCGCCGCAGATGTACCTCGCGGAATACTTCCGGCGGCCGGGAGCCACCACAGAATCCTCATCCGACGGTGAAGCCACGTCCCCCAGCACGGCGGAATACGAGGATGCCTACCTCGTACGCCTACCGGATGGCGCCAAGGGCAAGCCGGAGAACCGGGCGGTTCCATCACGGGCGCTGGCCGACCTATTGGACCTGCGTTGGAGCGGCCGACACCTCGACTTTCACCTTCCCGGGGAACTCCAGCCAGTCCTCCACGACCCGGGCATCGAACGCCACGGGCCTCCGGCCTTGCTGCTGGCGGCGACTGCCATGGACACTCTTGCCGCCAAAGGCTGGAACCTGGCTTGGAGAATCAGGGTGACAGAGGGCCATCTCTTCGGCCGGACAACGTGGACTGGCATTTGCAGATCCGGTGGCGAAGACTTCTGCGGTCAGGAGGGCTTCGGTGAACGGAGCGGTGATTGGCAGGTCGAACGTCTCAATTACTGGCGCCAGTACTAACGGTCCCGCATGGGCACCGGCGTCCTCAAGGCTGATCGACTCGGGTGCGCTGCTGAGGCTTTCGGCGCCGGGGGCCTTCTCGTCCGGGGCAGCGGCCGTGCCGCGCGGACCGTGGTGTTCGAGCAGGGGCGCTGTCGGCGTGCCTGCCCAGAACACTTGCATACGCCGAAGCACAATGCGGAGTGGCGGCGAAGGCGCCCGCGATCCAGGATCACCAGCATGGAGGAACCCAGACGGAGCAGTATCGACTTGCTACGTCAGTCCCCACCCGTCTCGGCTCGAGCGCCATCCTCGCGCTAGCCGCGTTTGAAGCTGCTCCCTATCGGCGGCCCTGCCCCTGGCCGTCAATATGCAACGGCCCCACTGTGCCGGTCTGGATGACTGTGCCGTGCTGTACGCCGCCGTTGATGACGTTATGCACATCCCCGCCTCGGCGCGCGGCTTCGGAGCTCAGCTCCTCGAGCAGGGCGCGCAGTTCAGAAGCTGCTGCCGGATCATTACGCAAAGTGCGACGCAGCCGGGTCCGCCAGACGGCTTCCACGTCGCCCGCAGCTTCCGGATCCTCAAGATCGGCTCGGGACTCCTCCAGCTCACCGTCGAGGACCTCCTCTTCACCCCGTCGGCCACGCGAGAAGAATGCAGCGACACGTTGGCGGGTGCCAGCCCAGGCATCCGTCGTCATCTGCTGGACCAGGGCGGAAGCCCCGGCGGCGGCCAAGGCGGCCAACTCCGGTTCCACGTAGGCTCCTTCCGATAGATTTGTGCCTCTACAGCATCTCAGCTGGACGCACCGGGCTCGATGCAGCCACGCCCATAGAGGCGTGACGACCTGCAGTCACCTGCTCAGAAGTGCGAGGACCAGGGGTACGGACGGCCGTAACGGATCTCATATTTGGCCCCGGCGTAGCCCAAAAAGAGGAGCCCCACGGCGAAGAAGCCCACAAAGGCCACTTGGATGTCTGTTTCCCCGCGCTCCTTCCCCTGTGTCAGCTTGACCCATGCTGCTCCAGCTGTGATGGACACCCAAAACAACCAGGAGCAGACTCTCTTGCGTCGCATCACCTTCTGCAGACGTTTGGATCTTGCCCGCCTCGCCGCCGCCTCCGCTGCGTCCTCAGCGTTCATCTGCGCTTCTGCCCTGGCTGCCAAGCGTTCGAAGGTCTCCGCGTACCTCGGCATCGGGCCCTGGACGGGTGCGTGGAAGACCACGTCACCGTGGACTGCCCCTGTCTGCACTACGGGTCCTTCAACATTGCCGCTCAACTCGTTGCGCGTAGAAGGCTTCTCAGTCATGAGTCGGAAGATACGCCAGAGGCCAGCGGGGGGGCATGCGGTGCGGGCTACCTACTCATCATGTATGGCCGAACTGCACCTCAGCAAGACAACCATCACAACACGCATGGTGACCGACTGGGCGCCCGCCCAAGCAGCGGCTTGTGTCATCGACGGTGGCAGCGACCAGGGAATCAACGCGATAGCCGTCGACGCGGACGACGCTCACATCTACCTCGTTCAGGCCAAGTGGAGCCCGACGGGAACGGCCAGGGCCGACGAGACTGCTGAGCTGAAGCTCTTCGCCGACCTCACACTGATAGATGCCGGAGAGTCAAGACAGTTCAACCCGCGAGGCCGGGCGATGGCGGACCGGGCCAAGAACCTGATGGACTCGGATCTCACCAAGGTGACCCAAGTGATCAACCTCATGGGAACGAAGAAGCTCTCGCCCGGGGTGCGCCAGGTCATCGTGAACGGGGAGAAGGACTTCAACCACGACGGAACTCATGTCTACCAATGCACGATCCACTCGCCTGAGATCCACGCAAGGGCCCGAGCCGATCAGCGGCGCGGGCCGATCACACTCGACGTGACACTGTCACCGTGGTTCGCCTTCTCGCCCTCCGATCAGCAGGCCTACCAGGGTGTGGCAGGTCGTGCAGTGGGTGACGTACGGCAACCGGCTCTTCGACCACAACATCCACAACCCCCTCAGCCTAACGCCCATCAACAACGAGTTGGTGGAGACCCTAACTGAAGAACCTTCCAACTTCTGGTACTTCAACAACGGCATCACCATCCTCTGCGACTCCGCCGGTTCACGGCCCGGCTAGTCGCGGCGGACTCCACCGACGTGCTGTGGGAACGCGGTGGCAGTGGAAGTTACGACCCGTTGTTTCGTACCGTGCCCGGTGTCTTCGAGACCTGGAACGCAGTCCGTGTCCTCCGCGAGAACCGCAGAGCCCTGCGCCCAGTCCGTGAACAGCACGAGCAGCGCGGAGCAGCGGTCATCGACGACGGCATCTCCCTCCTCACTCACCTCGTCTTCCGGCAGCTGCTGGACGAAGACGCCCACATTGGCGAACCCGACCCTTCCGATCCGGAAGCCGCCTGGTTTGCCAAGGCGGGGCCCCGGGTCCCCGGCCTCCTGGCCCGCACGGTGCCCGTACTGCTCGGCGTTCTGGACGCCCGGCACGGCGCCCGCTCCGACCTCAAGCGGTGTGTATCGAGGACGCGGAATGCGCTGCGCTCGTGTCCGACATCCTGAACGTTCTGGCCGCGGGCGGCGAGACGCAGGACGTCTCCCAGTACCTCCGCAAGAAAGAGTGGGCGCGTAAGCCGCGCCGCCCCAACTCGGTCCACGTGATCGTGAACCAGCGCGCGCTGCCGGAGGGCGCGCCACTCCGTCTCAGCCTCTACGTCCCGGCCGAGCAAGAAGCGTTGGAGGCATGGCTCGTGGCGGACCCGGCTCGGTCCCCTGCCACCTGAACCGGAAGCACCAGCAAAGCCCTCATCTGGGAGTACGACCACCAGCACTACTACCCCCGCGGTCTGGTCTCCAGCATGTGGGAGCTGGCCACTTGGGAGAGTCGCCCCGTCTCCAACCAGGGCACCGCCCGCTGGATCACCCAGGACGGAGAGACTCTCGTAGAACTCGCCGAGCGCCTCCTCGGAAGCCTCGAAGGGAATGGCGGCGAGTGAGCCCCAAGTAGCCCACCCCTCGCCGGAGCACCGGTGCCGAGCGCACCCGGCCCCCACAAAACCCTGGCGCTCGGTACCGACTGTTGGGGGCAGCCCTGAGTGACCTCCTAGACGCCCCCAACTGGCCGTGGTGCACACCGTCGGAACAGCGGCGCTGCCGACGGAAGCACCCGAACCAACCACCATCACAATGAAACCGTCTCCGCGACCACCAGCGACCCGCTGCAGGCGGGCGGCGAGCCGGCTTCCCCTGCCCCCTGTCTCACGCCGGGGACTGGAACCTACGGCAAGCACCGCTATCCGGCCTGCTTCTTCCACAATGACTAACACCCGGGCCCGCGTGCACAACGCGTGCACCCTCGTGCGGGAACTTCCAGGAAACCGCAGGTAGAAGCGGGAAGACTCACACTCAACGAAATATGGCCGTGCCCAAGGGAAAACCCCTTTTCAGGGCCACAATGGCAGACGAGCCGGCTTATACGCCGGTACAGCCCGCTTTGGATCCCTGAGCGTTGACGCTTCTCCTCGACTCAGCCGGAGGTAACTGGCAAGACGTCCGGGGATAGCACCCCGGCCTGTGCCGACGCACTCGTCATCCGCCTGCGGTGATGGCGTCGGCACAACACCTCGTACCCCACGGCCTCCGCCGGATGGTCCACGTCACCGACCACGACCTGCTCGCCCTCGACGACCATCTCGCCGCCGACCGTGCGGGCGTTGTGCGTCGCCCGGGCGCCGCACCAGCACATCGCCTCAACCTGCAAGGTCTCCAACCGGTCTGCCAGCTCGACCAGACGCTGCGAACCTGGGAACAGTCGCGTCCGGAAATCCGTCATGATCCCGAACGCGAACACATCCAGATCCAGATCGTCCACGATCCGCGCCAACTGGTCGATCTGGTCCGGCCCGAGGAACTGCGCCTCGTCCACGATCACGTAGTCGACACGACCGCCCCGCGAGACCTGGTCCACCACGTACCCGTACAGATCCCGCTCCGGACCCGCTTCCACGGCCTCGGTCACCAGCCCCAGACGGGATGACAGCTTCCCCTCACCCGCCCGGTCGTCACGCGTGAAGATCACGCCCTGGAGACCGCGCGCCGATCGGTTATGACCAATCTGTAGTGCCAAAGTTGACTTTCCACAGTCCATCGTCCCAGAAAAGAAGGCAAGTTCGGACATCAGGAACGCGGGGCCTTTCGGATCTGCGGGTGGCGCGACGCGGCGCGCGAAGCGGTTACGAGCGTACTTCGAGCAGCGGCACCAGCTGCTCCGCGGGGGTCATCGAACCGTGCATGCCTGCCATGGCCGACTCGTTGGGCTCGCGGCGGGACGCGGTGATCACCACATCGGCGTGGGCCGCCGCGACGACGTCACCGATCCGCCCGTACACCCGCTCGTCGATCTCCGGGCCGAACCAGCCTGCCGCGATGGCCTCGTCGCGGCCTGCCACCCAGAACTGCTCACCGAGCACCTCGCGCCAGACGGTCAGCACGTCGGACTGGGCGCCGGGTACCGCGTAGACGTGGCGGGCCCGGCCCTCGCCGCCCAGCAGGGCAACGCCGGCGCCGAGTTCCCAGTCCTCGTCGAAGTCGATACGCGACTCCTCGTCGAACGGGATGTCGATCATGCCGTGGTCGGCGGTGACATACAGGGCCGACCGGGGCGGGAGCTGCTCGGCGAGGCGCTGGACGAGCCGGTCGACGTACATCAACTGGCCGCGCCAGGCGTCCGAGTCCATCCCGAAGCGATGCCCCTTGCCGTCCACCTCGCTGTAGTAGGTGTAGATCAACGAGCGGTCGGCGGCGCCCAGTTGCGCGGCTGCGAGGTCCATCCGCTCCTCGCCCGTGAGCTTGCCGAGGAAGGAGCCGCCGCTCAGCGCGATCTTGGTGAGCGGGGTGTTCCGGAAGTCGGGTGAGGAGACCTGAGCAGTGTGGACACCCGCCGCGTCGGCGAGCTGGAAGACCGTGGGGTACGGCTGCCACACGTGCGGGTCGGTCCAGGGCCGCCAGCGCAGCTGGTTCATCAGCTCGCCGGTCGCCGGATTGCGGGTGGTGTACCCGGTGAGACCGTGCGCGCCGGGCGGCAGCCCGGTGCCGACCGAGGCGAGCGAGGTCGCCGTCGTGGCGGGGAACCCGGCGGTGAGCGGACGGCCGCTGCCACCGCGCGAGGTCGCCAGCAGAGAGTGCAGGTACGGCGCCTCGTCCGGGTGGGAGCGGATCTGCTCCCAGCCGAGCCCGTCGATGAGGAAGACGCAATTGCGGTCGGCGGGTGTCAGCTCCGGGATGGCTGCGGTGAAGTCCGGAACGCCCAGTCCGGCGGCGAGAGTCGGCAGCAGGTCGGCGAGCGAGCCCGAGCCGTACTCGGGGACCGGAGCGGTGGACAGTGCGAGCGGGGCGGCGTCGTCCTCGTACCGCCAGTCGGGCAGGGCCATCAGCGGCCGGCCGCCGCGGTCGCCTCGGAGAGCGCCTGGGAGAAGGCGAGGGTCTGGCGGACGGTGTCCGGGCCGTCGCCCGCCTCGCTCACGCGCAGGCTCAGGTCGTCGGCGGTGGAGCTGCCGGTGTAGCCGTGGTCCGCCTCGCAGTTGGGGTCGCCGCAGGCCGCGGGCTCCAGATCGAGCCGGGCGACGGCGCCCCAGCCGATGGTCAGGACGACCTCGCGGGGCAGGGTGCCCGGGACGTACTTCTCCGGGTTCGCCACGACACGGCTGAGCACAACCGACGAGATCCGGCCCAGCTTGACCGACTCGGTGGACGTGGTGGCGAACGGAGTCGGGGAGCTGCCGTCTGCGGCCTGCTCGTCGGTGTGGCTGACGATGAAGCGGTTGCCCGTCAGGACGAGGACCGTGACATGGCGGCGGACCTCGTTGGAATCGAACGTCGTCTCCTGGTGCACCAGGTACGAAGAAACCGGCTCACCGCCGACGGCGGCCTCCACCGCCTCGGCCACGAGGGCCGGGTAATAGCCGCTGCGCTCGATCGCCGCGCGCAGCCCCTGGGTCGTTGTACCGGTCTTCGCCATGGGCTCCATCTTAGACCGCCCGTTGGAGGAGGAGAGGCCGCAGGAGCCCGGCCCCCGGCGCCGGAGCAGGCCCCTCAGTAGCTGGGCAGCCGGCGCGGGCCGAGGTCACCGAGCGCGTTCGGGGGCGCGAGACGGACGGCGGCTCCGAGCACGGAGAGCCCCTTCGGTCCGACCACCACGGGTTCGAGGGCCACGGACACGATCTCGGGGTGGTCGTCCACCAGCCGGGACACCCGGAGCAGCAGCTCTTCGAGAGCCGCGGTGTCGACGGGCGCCGAGCCGCGCCAGCCGAACAGGAGCGGCGCGGTCCTGATGCTCCTGATCAGTTCGGCCGCGTCCCGGTCGGTGGCCGGGACCAGCCGGTGGGCGGTGTCGCCGAGCAGTTCCGACGGTGCCCCGGCCAGGCCGAAGGAGAGGACGGCCCCCACAGCCGGGTCGATCGCGGACCGTACGACGGTGTCCACGCCCCGCCCCACCATGGCCTGGACCACGGGCCGGACCTCGGCCGGGCTGCCGAGAGCGCCGGACAGTTCGGTGTAGGCGCGGCGCAGCCCCGCCTCGCTCGCGATGTCGAGCCGCACACCGCCGAGATCGGGGCGGTGGCGGAGGTGGGGCGCGGTGGCCTTGAGCGCGACGGGGTAGCCGAAGTGTTCCGCCGCCGCGACGGCGGCGTCCGCGTCCGGCGCGGGCCGGGCGGCCAGGACGCCGATGCCGTAGAGACCGAGGAGTTCGCGTGCGTCGTCGGGCGAGAGCGCGAGCCCGCGTGCGACGTCGACGTGGGCCGTGGCGAGGAGCGCCTCGATCCGGCCGGCCGCGCCGTTCTCGTCGATGTCGTCGTACTGGGGGACCCGGCCCGGCTCGGCGGCCTGGCGGCGCCACTGCGCGTACCGGACGGCCTGGGCGAGCGCGCGGACGGCTCGCTCGGCAGCCGGGTACGCGGGAATGCCCCGGGCGCGGGTGGCCGCGGGGGCCGGCTCCGTACCGGCGGCATCCGAGGAGGCCGCGTCCCCGCCGCCGTCCGGGGCCGGGGACGCGGAACCGGTGGCCGGCTCGCGGGGGCCGCGCACCGTGCCGGTGGCCGCGGCCAGGGCCTCGGCGAGACCGCCGATCTCCAGATGCACCACGGCGACCGGCTTGGCGGGGGCGTCCGCGGCCGCTTCGCGCAGGGCGGCGGCCAGCACCTCGCCGTCGCCCGACTCGGTCACGCCGTTCTCCCCCACCCAGGGGATCGCTGTGACCAGGACAGCGTCGCACCCGTCGTCCGCCAGCGCCCGGCCGAGCGCGGCACGGAAGTCCTGGGGGGCCGCGCCCGTCGTCAGGTCGACGGGCGGGAGCGGACGCAGCCGCTCCGTGAGGCAGGCGTCGTAGGTCAGCAGGCCGAGCGACTCGGAATTCCCGAGAATCGCGACACGCGGCCCAGCGGGCAGCGGCTGGTCCGCGAGGAGCAGCCCCGCGTCGACGAGTTCGGTGACGGTGTCCACCCGGATCACACCGGCCTGCCGCAGCAGGGCGGAGACCGTGGCGTCCGGGACCCGGGTGACCGGGACCGCGTGGCCGGGCGGGGCGCTGCCGCTGTGCCGGGCGCCCTTGACGACCACGACCGGTTTCACCGCCGCGGTGCGCCTGGCGAGGCGGGTGAACTTCCGGGGGTTGCCGATCGATTCCAGGTAGAGCAGGGCGATATCGGTGTCCGGGTCGTCGTGCCAGTACTGGAGGAAGTCGTTGCCCGACAGGTCGGCGCGGTTGCCCGCCGAGATGAAGGAGGAGAGCCCGGCGCCGCGCCGGTGCAGCGCGGAGAGCAGGGCGATACCGATGGCTCCGGACTGGGTGAAGAGCCCGATACGGCCGCGCGCCGGGGACTCGGGGGCGAGCGAGGCGTTCAGCCTGACGGACTCCGCGGTGTTGATGAGGCCGAAGGCGTTCGGCCCGATGATGCGCATGCCGTACGAACGCGCACGGCGCAGCAGGTCGCGCTGGCGCTCAAGACCGCCCGGCCCGCTCTCCGCGTAACCGGCGGAGATCACGACGAGTCCCTGCACCCCGCTCTCACCGCAGTCGGCGACGACGTCGGGCACTTGAGCGGCCGGTACGGCCACGACCACCAGGTCGACCGTCTCCCCGGTGGCGGCGACGGATGCCACGGACCGGTGCGCGGGGGCACCGTCCACTTCGGTGAGGCTGTCGGGGAAGGCGCGGTTCACCGCGTGGATGCGCCCGGTGAAGCCCGAGTCGCGCAGATTGCGCAGGACGGCTCGCCCGACCCCGCCGGGCGCCCGGCCCACACCGACGACGGCGACGGCGCGGGGTGCCAGCAGCCGCTGCACCGAGCGCGCCTCGGCGCGCTGTTCGCGGGCGCGCTGGACGGCGAGCGAGGCCTCGGTGGGTTCGAGGTCGAGGGTGAGGTGGACCGAGCCGTCCTCGAAGCTGCGCTTCTGCTCGTATCCCGCGTCCGTGAAGACCTTGATCATTTTGTTGTTGGCGGGCAGCACTTCGGCGACGAAGCGGCTGACCTCGCGTTCCCTGGCGACCGCCGCGATGTGTTCGAGCAGCGCGGAGGCCACACCGCGCCCCTGGTGCGCGTCCTGGACGAGGAAGGCGACCTCCGCCTCGTGCGCGCCGATCCGGTCGTAGCGGACGGTCGCGATGAACTCGTCCCCCACGGTCGCCGCGAGTCCCACCCGGTCGACGTAGTCGTGATGGGTGAAGCGGTGGACGTCCTTGGCGGAGAGCCGGGGGTACGGAGCGAAGAACCGGTAGTACTTCGACTCGGGCGAGACCAGCTCGTAGAAGCTGACCAGCCGCTCGGCGTCCTCGGTGGTGATCGGCCGGATCCGCGCGGTACCACCGTCGCGCAGCACCACGTCCGCCTCCCAGTGGGCCGGGTACACCTGGTGCGGGTTCTCCTCCAGCGGGGGCTGCATGGTGAAAGCGTACGGGTCGCGGTGGCACGGGGAGCGGTGCAGTCTGGGATCCGGCGGAGCACCGCCGGATCCGCACCGCATGCAAGAATGGTCTAGACAACCGTCGCAGAACTCGGAGGGCAACACCATGGCTGAGCGCCGCGTCAAGGTCGGCTGGGCCGAGGGCCTGCACGCCCGCCCCGCCTCCATCTTCGTCCGTGCCACCACGGCTTCCGGCGTCCCGGTGACGATCGCGAAGGGCGACAGCAAGCCGGTCAACGCGGCGTCGATGCTCGCGGTCCTCGGGCTCGGCGTGGAGGGCGGCGAGGAGATCGTGCTCACCTCGGACGTGGACGGCGCGGACGGCGCCCTGGACCGGCTGGCGAAGCTCGTCGCCGACGGTCTCGACGAGCTCCCCGAGACCGTCTGAGTCCGGGCCCGCACATCCAGCACTTCCGGGCCGCGGCGTTCCCGAATTCGGGACGCCGCGGCTCCGCGTTTCCGGCCAATTCTGCGTTCCGGACCTGTGGGCCCGGATATCGTAAAAGCAGACCGCGAAAAGGCAGCGCGGAGCAGCAGGGAGAGAGACGGGCCGAATCGGATAACGCTCTCTCCGTATACAGCAGGTCTGTTATACGGCCGGACTGTTAATCGGCGGTGCTCGCAATGTTTACAGCATGTTGCGAATCCCTCACGCGCCCCGGTTTCCGCAGCCGGTGCGCCTGCGTGGCGTGCTCGGCGTGCACCGCGGTCAGGGCGCGCGCCCGGTCCGCGTCGCCGCGTGCCACCGCGTCCACGATGGAGCCGTGCTCCGCCCAGGACACGACAGGACGGACCGGCTGGTCCACGGCGTACATCCAGCTGATCTTCTGCCGCAGCTGACCGAGCAGCGTGGTCAGCGCCGAGCTGCCCGAGGCCTGCGCGAGGGTCTCGTGGAACCAGCCGCCGAGTGACCGCAGGTCCTCGCCCTGGCCACGCCTGGCCCGTTCCTGGCCCAGTCTGACGAGGCCTCGCAACACCTTCAGGTGGGCTTCGGTACGCCGCTGGGCCGCGCGGGCCGCCCCCATCGGCTCCAGCAGCATCCGTATCTCCAGCAGGTCGGCCGCCTCCCGCTCGGTCGGTTCGGCGACGCAGGCACCGGCGTGGCGGCGGGTGACCACGAACCCCTCCGACTCCAGGGTCCGCAGGGCCTCGCGGACGGGGACGCGGGAGACACCGTAGCGGCGCGCGAGCACTTCCTCGGTCAGCCGGCCGCCTCGCTCGAACACTCCCGAGATGATGTCGTCACGGATTGCCGTGCATACCGATTGCGCGGGAATGCGCATGACCGAACCTCCGCATCGAAGCCCGCATATCGCGGTCTTTCCGCACCTGTGCGGCGACCTTATGACAGCGAAGGTTAATTCCCGAAGGCGCCCGGTAAATCATGGATATCTTTTGGCCATGCGAAAACGGTCCGTGCGAACAGCCGGAACGGGCGGGGCCCCGGCGCGTCGAGCACCGGGGCCTTGCGGGACACAGAGGGTCAGACGTGGACGCCGTGCGAGCGCAGGTACGCGACGGGGTCGATGTCCGAGCCGTAGTCGGGGCCGGAGCGGGCCTCGAAGTGCAGGTGCGGACCCGTGGCGTTGCCGGTGGCGCCGGAGAGTGCGATCTGCTGGTCCGATGTGACGGACTGACCGACCGAGACGCCGATGGACGAGAGGTGGCCGTACTGCGTGTACGTGCCGTCGTGCATCTTGATGACGATGTTGTTGCCGTACGCACCGCCCCAGCCGGCCTCCACGACCGTGCCGGCTCCGACGGCGTGGACCGGGGTGCCGCTCGCGGCGTGGAAGTCGATACCGGTGTGGCTGCCGGACGACCAGAGGCTGCCGCCGGTCTTGTAGCCGGTGGAGACGTACGAGTTGGCCACAGGAGGCACGAAGGCGTTGAGCCGCTTACGGGCCGCGGCGCGCGCCGCGCGCTGCTCGGCCGCCTTGGCCTCACGCTCCCGCTCGGCCTTCGCCTTCGCGGCGGCCTTCGCTTTCGCCACGGCCTTCGCCCTTGCCTCGGCGCGGGCGGCCTCGTGCTGCTGCGCGGTGGCCTGCGCCGATATCCGGTCGGCGACGGTGTCCTCGACGAAGATGGTGCGGTCGAGGCGGGTCTGCTGGGCGGCGGGGACCTCGGGTCCTTCGGCCATCGCGGGTGAGGCGAGGGTGCCGATGACACCGGCCGTGGCGAGAGTGGCGACTCCGGCGACGCTCGCGGTCCTGCGGGTCAGGCGGTTCGGGGCACGGTGCTTCCCGGTAGGGCGGCTGAACGCCATGAAGGGGCTGGTCCTTTCCTTCCCTCTCGCCTACCGGGTTAGCTGACGGGTTCGGAGCAGGAAGGTCTCCTACGGGCCCGCTCCTGGGAAGCGGCCCCGATTCACCCCAGGGACTGAGTGGGTCCCCGGCTCCCCGGGCTCGCGCCTGACGGGGACTCGGCGATCGCTGCCCGGCGCCGCGGTTGCGGCTTACGTCCGGCGGACAGCGAGAGCGACGCTAAACGGTCGGTCCCGGCTGCACCAAACGGGCCACCGTTTTTGTAGCACATGCCACAGGACGGAGCGCCGGCTTATGGATAAGTGGGACAGATGTCGACGTACGCCGCGAAAGGGAAACGGGGTCCCGGTGGGCAGTGCGCCCACCGGGACCCCGCGGGTCCGCCTCGCCGCGGCGGCCCGGCGCCGCCGGGACCTCAGCTCGCGACCACCGTCACCTCGCCGATACCCAGCGCCCTGACCTGCTCGACGATCTGCGCCGCGTCGCCCACCAGCACCGTCACGAGACGGTCGTCGGGGAACGCGCTGACCACGGCGGCCGTCGCCTCGACCGTGCCGGTCTCGGCGAGGCGTGCGTACAGCTGCGCCTGGAAGTCGTCCGGCAGGTGCTGCTCGACCTGGTCGGCGAGCGTGGCCGCGACCGCGGCTGCCGTCTCGTACTTCAGCGGGGCGACGCCCACCAGATTCTGCACGGCGATATCCCGTTCGGCGTCGGTCAGCCCGTCGGCCGCCAGCGTCCTGAGCACCTTCCAGAGGTCGTCGAGCGCGGGCCCGGTCGACTCGGTGTCCACCGAACCGCTGATGGCGAGCATGGCGGCGCCGGTCCCGTCGGCCGCGGAGCGGAGGACCTGGCTGAAGGCCCGCACCCCGTAGGTGTAGCCCTTCTCCTCCCGCAGGACACGGTCCAGCCGGGAGGTCAGTGTCCCGCCCAGGCAGTAGGTACCGAGGACCTGGGCCGGCCAGACCCGGTCGTGCCTGTCGGCCCCGATCCGGCCGATGAGGAGCTGTGTCTGGACCGCTCCCGGGCGGTCCACGACGACCACCCGGCCGGTGTCGTCCGCGGTGATGGGAGGTACCGGGCGGGGTGTGCCCGCGTTGCCCTTCCACTCGCCGAGGCTCTCGGAGAGCACCGCGTCCAGATCGGTCTCCGCCAGGTCGCCGACGACCACGGCGGTGGCTGTCGACGGCCGTACGTACGCGTCGTAGAAGGCGCGGACCGCTGCCGCGTCGATACGCGCCACCGTGTCCTCGGTGCCCTGGCGCGGGCGCGACATGCGGGCGGTGGCCGGGAAGAGCTCCTTGGAGAGCTGCTTGGCGGCGCGGCGGGCCGGGTTGGCCAGCTCGTGCGGGATCTCGTCGAGCCTGTTGCCCACGATCCGCTCGACCTCGCTCGGGGCGAAGGCGGGCGCGCGCAGTGCGTCGGCGAGGAGGCCGAGCGCCTTGGGCAGCCGGGAGACCGGCACTTCGAGCGAGACCCGGACACCGGGGTGGTCGGCGTGCGCGTCGAGAGTGGCGCCGCAGCGCTCCAGCTCGGCGGCGAACTCCTCGGCGCTGTGTTTGTCGGTGCCCTCGGAGAAGGCCCTCGCCATGATGGTGGCGATGCCGTCGAGCCCCTCGGGCTCGGCGTCCAGCGGCGCGTCGAGGCTGATCTCGACAGCGACGACCTGCTGCCCGGGACGGTGGCAGCGCAGCACCGTCAGGCCGTTGGGCAGGGTGGAGCGCTCGGGGGCAGGGAAGGCCCAGGGCCTGGGAGCGCCCGCCTGAGGCTGCGGATGGAAGGTCATGATCACGGCCGCGGGGTCGGTCACTGGTCCGCCTCTGTGCTCTCGGTGGTCGCGGTGGTCTCGTCCGATACGCCGTCCGCACCGGTCTCTTCGGGCTCATCGGCGGTGACGGGCTCGTACACCAGCACGGCCCTGTTGTCGGGGCGCAGCCGCGCCTTGGCGACCTCCTGCACCTCGTCGGCCGTGATGTCCAGCACCCGCCCGACGGCTGTCAGGGCCAGCTGCGGGTCGCCGAACAGCACGGCGTACCTGCACAGTTCGTCGGCGCGGCCGGCTACCGTGCCGAGCCGGTCGAGCCACTCCCGCTCCAGCTGCGCCTGGGCGCGCTCCATCTCCTCGGCCGTGGGGCCTTCGGCGGCGAAGCGGGCCAGCTCCTCGTCGACGGCCGCCTCGATCTGCGGGACCTCGACACCGCCCGACGTCTTGACGTCCAGCCAGCCGAGCGAGGGTGCGCCGGAGAGCCGCAGCAGGCCGAAGCCGGCCGCGACCGCCGTACGGTCGCGCCGCACCAGGCGGTTGTGGAGCAGCGAGGACTCGCCGCCGCCCAGGATGGTCAGCGCGATGTCCGCCGCGTCGCACGCGCGGGTGCCGTCCTCCGGGAGCCGGTAGGCGGCCATCAGCGCACGTGAGGGCACCTCCTCGTACAGCTCCTCGCGGAGCTCGCCGCCGAGCGTGTCGGGCAGCGAGCCGTCCCGCGGCGGCTGCTTGCCGTCGTGCGAGGGGATCGTGCCGAAGTACTTCTCGATCCAGGCGAGCGTCTGCTCCGGGTCGATGTCGCCGACGACCGACAGCACGGCGTTGTTGGGCGCGTAGTTCGTACGGAAGAACGCGCGCGCGTCCTCCAGCGTCGCCGCGTCCAGATCCGCCATGGAGCCGATCGGCGTGTGGTGGTACGGGTGTCCCTCGGGATAGGACAGGGCGGTCAGCTTCTCGAACGCCGTGCCGTACGGCACGTTGTCGTAGCGCTGACGGCGCTCGTTCTTGACGACGTCCCGCTGGTTCTCCATCGACTCCTCGTCGAGCGCGGCGAGGAGGGAGCCCATCCGGTCGGCTTCGAGCCAGAGCGCCAACTCCAGCTGGTGTGTGGGCATCGTCTCGAAGTAGTTGGTGCGCTCGAAGCTGGTGGTGCCGTTGAGCGAGCCCCCGGCCCCCTGTACCAGCTCGAAGTGGCCGTTGCCCCCGACCTGCCCCGAGCCCTGGAACATCAGGTGCTCGAAGAGGTGGGCGAGCCCGGTACGCCCCTTGACCTCGTGGCGTGAGCCGACGTCGTACCAGAGGCAGACCGCAGCGACCGGGGTCAGGTGGTCCTCGGAGAGCACCACCCGCAGGCCGTTGGCCAGCCGGTGCTCGGTCGCTGTCAGGCCGCCGGAACCGGCCTCGGCTGTGGCCGTGTGACCCATGGGCATGTACGTCCCTTCGATCGCGTGTGTTGACCGCGTGGAAATGCAGTCCTGCCACTGTATGCAAGCGCGCCGACACCTGGCAGCCATCCCGGTGTGCACGGGTCGCGGTCGGTGTTGTCGGTGGGACAGTCCACAATGGTCGGCGTCAGTACCGGACCAGGCACGTGAAGGAGCCGCAGCAGCGATGGCCCGCCGCAGCACGAAGACCCCGCCTCCGGAGGACTTCGAGGAGAAGATTCTCGACATCGACGTGGTCGATGAAATGCAGGGCTCCTTCCTGGAGTACGCGTACTCGGTGATCTACTCACGGGCCCTGCCGGACGCCCGTGACGGTATGAAGCCCGTACACCGGCGCATTCTCTACCAGATGAACGAGATGGGGCTGCGGCCCGACCGCAGCTACGTGAAGTGCGCCCGGGTCGTCGGCGAGGTCATGGGCAAGCTGCACCCGCACGGCGACGCGTCGATCTACGACGCCCTGGTACGGCTCTCCCAGCCCTTCTCCATGCGGCTCCCTCTGGTCGACGGGCACGGCAACTTCGGCTCGCTCGGCAACGACGACCCGCCGGCCGCGATGCGGTACACCGAGTGCCGGATGGCTGACGCCACGTCACTGATGACCGAGTCGATCGACGAGAGCACGGTCGACTTCGAGCCCAATTACGACGGCCAGGAGCGCGAGCCCGTCGTACTTCCCGCCGCCTACCCGAACCTGCTGGTCAACGGCTCGTCCGGGATCGCGGTGGGGATGGCGACCAACATGCCCCCGCACAATCTGGGCGAGATCATCGCGGCGGCCCGCCATCTGATCAAGCACCCGGGCGCCGACCTCGACACCCTGATGCGCTTCGTGCCGGGTCCTGATCTGCCGACCGGCGGCCGGATCGTGGGCCTCGACGGCATCAGGGATGCCTACGAGCGCGGGCGCGGCACCTTCAAGATCCGCGCGACGGCCACCGTGGAGAACGTCACCCCGCGCCGCAAGGGCATCGTCGTCACCGAACTGCCCTTCGCTGTCGGGCCGGAGAAGGTCCGCGCCAAGATCAAGGACCTGGTCGGGTCGAAGAAGCTCCAGGGCATCGCCGACCTGAAGGACCTCACCGACCGGTCGCACGGGCTGCGGCTGGTCATCGAGATCAAGAACGGCTTCGTGCCCGAGGCCGTGCTCGAACAGCTCTACAAGCTCACCCCGATGGAGGAATCCTTCGGTATCAACAACGTGGCGCTGGTGGACGGACAGCCGCTCACGCTGGGCCTCAAGGAGCTCCTGGAGGTCTACCTCGACCACCGCTTCTCGGTCGTCAGGCGGCGGAGCGAGTTCCGCAGGACCAAGCGGCAGGACCGGCTGCATCTCGTCCTCGGGCTGCTCGTGGCGCTGCTGGACATCGACGAGGTCATCCGCCTCATCCGGTCCAGTGACAACTCGGCGCAGGCCAAGGAGCGGTTGATCTCGCACTTCTCGCTGAGTGAGATCCAGACGCAGTACATCCTGGACACGCCGCTGCGCCGACTCACCAAGTTCGACCGGATCGAGCTGGAGAACGAGCGCGACCGGCTGAACGGCGAGATCGACGAGCTGACCCGGATCCTGGAGTCGGACGCGGAGCTGCGCAAGCTGGTCTCGGCAGAACTGGCGTCGGTGGCGAAGAAGTTCTCCACCGACCGCCGCACGGTCCTGCTGGAGTCCGCGGGTACCCCGGTCGCCGCGGCCTCGCTGGAGGTCGCGGACGACCCGTGCCGGGTCCTGCTGTCGTCCACGGGGCTGCTGGCGCGCACGGCCACCGCCGAGACGCTGAGCACGGAGGGGCAGAAGCGCACCAAGCACGATGTGGTGGTCTCGGCCGTAGCGGCGACCGCGCGGGGTGACATCGGTGTGGTGACATCGGCCGGCCGGCTGCTGCGGGTCGCGGTGATCGACCTGCCGCAGCTGCCGGACACCGCGTCCGCGCCGAGTCTGGCGGGCGGCGCGCAGATCGCGGAGTTCGTTTCGCTCGCCGACGGTGAGCGGGTGGTCTGTCTCACCACGGTCGACGAGTCGTCGCCCGGTCTGGCCATCGGCACCGAACAGGGCATCGTCAAGCGAGTGGTGCCCGACTACCCGGCCCACAAGGACGAGTTGGAGGTCATCGGCCTGCGGGACGGCGACCGGATCGTGGGCGCTGCCGAGCTGCGGAGCGGCGAGGAGGACCTGGTCTTCATCACCGACGACGCGCAGCTGCTCCGCTATCCGGCCGGGCAGGTGCGGCCGCAGGGCCGGCCGGCCGGCGGTATGGCCGGTATCAAGCTGGCCGAGGGCGCCAAGGTGATCTCGTTCAACGCGGTGGATCCGGCGGCCGACGCACTGGTCTTCACGGTCGCGAGCTCGCACGGCACGCTGGACGACTCGGTGCGTACGGCCAAGGTGACCCCGTTCGACCAGTACCCGCGCAAGGGACGGGCGACCGGCGGGGTGCGCTGCCAGCGCTTCCTGAAGGGCGAGGACCTGCTGGTGCTCGCCTGGGCGGGCGAGACCCCGGTACGGGCCGCGGCGGCGAACGGCGCCCCGCTCGAACTGCCGGAACCCGACCCCCGCCGGGACGGCTCGGGCCTGCCGCTCACCTCCGCGGTGGCAAGGCTCGCGGGGCCGGCGTAGCCGGCGTCAGTACGGAAGCCCGGCCTCTTCGGGTCCTTCGGAGAGGCCGGGCACGTACCGCAGGACACCCCACATGGATTCCGCGGGGGCGTCGCGCGGTGTGTGCTCCCTGCAGCCGTCGAGCCGGTCGCGCACCGCTCCGGCGTCGATGCCCGATCCGATCAGGACGAGCTGGGTGAGCGGCTCGTCGCCCCCGGCCCGGGGCGAGGGGTAGAAGCGCAGGAAGCTGCCCACCGCGTGCAGGGTGTACTTCTCCGGGTGGCCGGGGACCCCGAAGTGTACGAACCCCTTGATGCGGTACAGGCCTTCGGGCCGGGTGTCGAGGAACTCCATGAGCCGGCGCGGATTCATCGGCTCCGCCGACACGAACCCGATGCTTTCGTAGCACGCGTGCAGATGGTGGCTCTGCCCGCAGCCGTCCGCGCAGGGCGGCCCCGCACCGCGCTGTGTACCGTCCGCCCCGCCCGTCCCGCCGCCCGCCGCGTCGTCGTCGCGCAGATCGTCGAAGGAGAGCTGGCCGACGCGCTCACCGGCCGGTCTGCGGTCGATCAGCAGGCCGGGGTCGATCTGCCCGTACTCCGCGCTCACCACCGGAACCCCGACGGCATGCTCGCCGACCGCTGCGCGGATCCGGGCGCGCCCCCGCTCGTCCACCCGGTCGGCCTTGTTGAGGACGACCAGATCGGCGAGGGTCAGGTGCCGGTCGGTCTCCGGGTGCCGGCTGCGGGTCGCGTCGAACTCGGCGGCGTCGACGACCTGGACGAGCCCGCCGTACACGATGTGCGGGTTGCCGCTCGCCAGGATCATCCTGATGAGCTCCTGGGGTTCGGCGAGACCGCTCGCCTCGATGACGATGACGTCGATCCGCAGGTCGGGGCGGGAGAGCCGGCCCAGATACTCGTCGAGTTCGCTGGTGTCGACGGCACAGCACAGACAGCCGTCGCCGAGCGAGACCATCGAGTCGACCTGCCCGGCGACGGTCATCGCGTCGATCTCGATGGCACCGAAGTCGTTGACGACGGCGCCGATCCGGGTGCCTCTGCTCTGCCGGAGCAGATGGTTGAGCAGAGTGGTCTTGCCGGATCCGAGGAATCCCGCGAGGACGACGACGGGCACGGGTTTCCTGGACATGGGCACCGATCCTAATCGAGCCGGCCACGGCACGGACCGCCCCGGACCGGGCCGCCGGCCACCTGTCCCGCCCCCGGCCGGGTCGAGCCGGTGTGCGGGTCAGCCGATGTCCGGCACGGGCTGCGGAGGGGGCGGTCCCACATAGCGGGCGGCGGGACGGATGATCTTGGAGTCCGCCGCCTGTTCCAGGATGTTGGCGCTCCAGCCGATCACCCTCGCCACGCAGAAGGTCGGCGTGAACATCTCGCGCGGCAGCCCGCAGAGCTCCATGACGACCCCGGCGTAGTACTCGACGTTGGTGTGCAGTTCGCGGCCCGGCTTGAGCTCGGCGAGCAGCTCCTCAACCCGGCCCTCGACCTGGACGGCGAAGTCGGTGAGCGGACCGCCGAATCCCTGGGCGATCTCGCGCAGCATCCGCGAGCGCGGGTCCTCGGTGCGGTACACCGGGTGCCCAAAACCCATGATCCGCTCCCCCGCCAGTACCTTCTCGCGGATCCACGGGTCGATACGGTCCGGCGTGCCGATCTCGTCGAGGGTGTCCAGGGCCCGGCTCGGCGCTCCGCCGTGGAGCGGCCCGGAGAGCGCGCCGACCGCTCCCACCAGACAGGCCGCCACGTCGGCGCCGGTGGACGCGATGACCCGCGCCGTGAAGGTCGAGGCGTTGAATCCGTGGTCGACGGTGGAGACGAGGTACTGCTCGACGGCGCGCGCCCGTGCCGGGTCCGGCTCCGAACCGGTGATCATGTAGAGGTAGTTGGCCGCCGCCGGCAGGTCGTCGCGCGGCTCGACCGGCTCCAGTCCCCGGCCTGTCCGGTACAGCGCGGCCAGCAGGGTGGGCACGACGGCGCAGGCGGTGAGCGTGTCGGCGACCCGGCGGTCCGCGCCGATGTCGTAGACCGGCCGGAAGCCCGACTCGGCGCCGAGCAGGGACAGTGCGGTCCGCAGACCGGCGAGGGGGCCCGATCCGGCGCCGGCGATGGCGGGCAGCGCGTCCCGGACCCCGGCGGGCAGCCTGCGCAGTTCCGCGGTCCGTGCGGTGAAGGCCGCGCGCCGGACGGCGTCCGGGAGTTCACCGTGAACCATCAGGTACCAGACGTCCTCGAAGGTACGCAGACGCGCGAGGTCGACCGCCGAGTACTGGCGGTAGTGGTAGAACCCCTCGCGGCCCCGGACGTCGCCGAGTTCGGTGTCCGTGACGACGACGCCCGCGAGACCCCGGGGGGCGGTGATGGTGGACATGGCTGTCTCCTTCGTCATGAGGGCCTCTTCAGCTGCGGCTCACGGCCGCCCCTCTTCATTGATTCGACTGTCCATGCTTGACTATTATCCTGTCAATGTTGATTGAATCAATGTAGATACGGTGAACCACATGAGCGATCAACCAGCGGCAGCGGAACCCGGGCGGCTGACCACGAGGGAGGCGGCCGGCCGGCTCGGGGTGAAGCCGGAGACCGTGTACGCGTACGTCAGCCGCGGCCAGCTCAGCAGCCGCCGCGCGCCGGGCGGCCGGGGCAGCACCTTCGACGCCGCCGAAGTCGAGGCGCTCGCCGCACGCGGCGCCCGGCGGGAGCCACCGCTATCCGGAAGCGACCTCGCCTTCCGTACCGGTGTGACGCTGATCGACCCGGACGCCGGCCACTACTACTTCCGGGGCGTGGACGCCACCGAGCTGGCCGGCCGGTACGGGTACGAGGAGGTCGCCGAATGGCTGTGGACCGGGACGCTCCGCCCCGGTGTGCGGTTCACCGCTCCCCCGGAGGCGCTGGAGGCGGGGCGGCGGGCGGCCGGGGCGCTCCCCGTGCACAGCACGGCGATGGACCGGCTGCGGGCGGCGGCTGTCGCGGCCTCGGCGGCCGACCCCCTGCGTTTCGATCTCTCGCCGGACGCCGTGCTGAGGACGGCGCGCGCTCTGATCCCCGCACTGGTGGGCTCACTGCCCGCCGAGGGCGCCCGGGACGCGGACGCGGATCGGCTGGCCCAGCGGCTCTGGCGCCGGCTCACCGCGCACGAACCCGACGAGGGCTCACTGGCGGTCCTCGAAGCGGCACTTGTCCTGCTCATCGACCACGACCTCGCGGCTTCCACGCTGGCGACCCGTGTCGCGGCTTCCGCGCGCGCCCATCCGTACGCGGTCGTCTCCGCGGGGCTCGGCGCCCTGGAGGGCCCTCTGCACGGCGCCGCAAGCGGACTGGCCCACCGGATGCTGGCCGAAGTACTGGAGCGGGGCGGGGCGGCCCCGGTCGTCGCCGATCATCTGCGTTCCGGGCGGCGGGTACCGGGGCTCGGCCACCGGCTCTACCGGGGTGAGGACCCCCGCGCCGGAGCCCTGTTCGCACTGCTCGACCGGGTACCGGCGGCCGGCCCCGCGCTCGCGGCCGCCCGCGACGTGGTGGCGACGACGGCCCGCCACACCGATCTGTACGCCAATGTCGACCTGGCGCTCGCCGTGCTCTCGGTGGCCTCGGGGATGCGGGCCGAGGCGGGCGAGGCGCTGTTCGCCGTGGCCAGGACGGCGGGCTGGATCGCGCATGCGCTGGAGGAGTACGCGGAACGGCCGCTGCGCTTGCGGCCGAGGGGCCAGTACACCGGCCCGCAACCGGCACAGCCACTGCCGTGAGCCGCACCGGTGTTCCCGCCCGGATCCGGGCGGGAACACCTCGCGAGTGGGAGACGTACGGTCAGGAAACGGGACCTGCCGTGCCCGGCTGCGGCCAGGCCGAGCAGTCGGACCAGAGGCTGGACCAGCCCGTGTTGCCGCCGCCGTCGGTGACGGTGAAGGTGCCGCTGCCGGCCGGGTAGGGGCAGTTGTAGACGCCGGCCCGGCCGACTCCGGTCGCGGTGACATCGCGGAACGTCGCGGCGCCAGGTGTCTCGGCCTGCACCGCCACTGTTCCGACCTTGTTCAGCGTGGCGCCGTCGACCGTCACGTTCCTGATCTCCTTGCCCGTACCGCCGCCCGACACGAACTCGAAGGCGCTGTAGGGGCTGTCGGTGATCGTGGTGTCCGTGATGCCGACGGTGGCCGCGATCTCACTGTCGTACGAGTCGACCCGCAGCGCACCCATCGGATGGCCCCAGTTCGGATTGACGGCGCCGGTGCGGACGAGCGTGTTCCCCGCGATGGTGATGGTCCCGCCGAGCGGGAAGAACGGATCGGCGAACTTCTGGTTGGAGATCGCGATGCCGCTGCCCAGCGCGTTGGTGTCGGATATCAGGTTGCCCCTGACCGTGATGTCGCTGCCGCCGTAGACGGCGATGCCGTTGGCCAGGTTGGGCTGCGAAATGGTGTTGTCCGCGAAGGTGTCGGAGCTGTTGGTGGCGTTGAGCGCCCACATGGCGAGCGCGTCGTCGCCGTTGTTGCGGAGGAAGTTGTTCCGGACCTGCACGCCGTGGGCCGCGCCGTTGAGGTTCAGCCCGTCGGCCGTAGTGTCCTGGATCCGGTTGTTCTCCACGACGAGATCGTCGTTGTTCCCCGTCAGCCAGAGGCCGGCCTTCATGTGCTGGATCCACATTCCGGACACGGACGAGCCGGGGCCGAGCGAACCGTTGACGAAGTTGTCGGGGCTGGAGTCGACGCGCTCGGTGACCTCGCCGAAGACCGCGAAGTCGTGCAGGCCGACCTTGCCGGCCGGAGCGGCGGACTGGTTGATGAAGCTGGAGCTGTGCACCACCGAGTACCAGTTGCCGGCTCCGAGGATCGTCACGTCGTCGACACCGCTGAGCGCCGAAGTGAGCCGGTAGTCGCCCGGCGGGATCCAGACCGTACCGCCCTTCGCGGCTCTGATGGCGTCGCGGAACGCCTGAGTGGAGTCGCCGGCGCCGGTCGGGTCGGCGCCCTTGCCGGTGACCGAGACGGAACCGGCGGGCTGGGCGGCGGCAGCCGCCACCTGCTGGAAATCGGCGACGTCGACGGTGGTGCGGACGGTCGCCTCCAGTTTGACCTTCGCACCCGCCGGCACCGTACGGCCCAGCAGCATCCGGGCGTTGTCGAAGAGGTGGTGGGTCTTGGAGCCCACGATCCACGGCGTGTCCACGTACGAGTACTTGGAGGTGACGGGCAGCGTGCCGGTGAGCTTCTCGCCGTCGACATAGACGTTCAGCGAACCCGACTGCCCGTCGGGAACGTTGTACGAGACGTTCACCGCGTTGGCCGCCTCCGGCAGGGTGAACTCCACGGACCGACCGGCGTCGAGGCTCACGGCCTGCCGCCCGGAGGCCTCCGAAGCGAGTGTCCCCTGGGTGTAGTCGGGGCCGATCCTTGTGCCGTCGGTGGTGGCGCTCTCCGCTTCGACCGAGGTGAACGGGAGAGACGCGCCGGCCGTGGCCGCCGCATGTGCCGTGGGGGCCATGAGCACGAGGCTCGTCGCGGAGACCGCTGCGGCCGTGGACAGCGCGAGTGACATGCGCCTGACATGTTGCTTCATGTGGGGGTCCTGCACCTTCCTGCAAGTGGGGGGATGCCATGCGCGGCGAGGGGGACGGGGGCCGCTTTCGCGGTCGCGCGCCCCGGTCGCCGCAGGCTGTGTCGTTCTCGGGGTGCTCAGCGCAGCGGGCGGCTCCGGCGGGGTGGCGGAAGAGGGGTACGGCGGTCCGGCGGCGGGGTCAGGCCCGCAGCCAGACCGCCGTGTCCTGCGGGAGGTGTCCCGCGCCGTCCAGAGGACCGCTGGCCAGCAGGACGTGCGAGTGACCGGGGAGCACGGCGGGCTCCGGGCCGAGGTTGACGACGCAGACCAGCCCGTCGGACCGGGCGAACGCCAGGACGTCCTCGGCTGCGGGCAGCCAGCTCAGCGGCCCGTCCCCGAAACCGGCCTCCGTGCGGCGCAGCCCGAGCGCCGCACGGTACAGCCGGAGCATCGACCCCGGGTCCGCCGACTGCAGCTCGGCCGCGTAGCCGGTCCAGTACACCGGCTGCGGGAGCCAGGGCTCGGCGGCGGGCGGCACGGCGGTCCAGGGCAGCGGCACCCGGCAGCCGTCACGTCCCGGGTCGCTGCCGCCGGAACGGAAGTACATCGGGTCCTGGATCCGGTCCAGCGGGATCTCCACCTCGGGAAGCCCCAGCTCCTCGCCCTGGTAGAGGTAGACGGACCCGGGCAGCGCCAGCGAGAGCAGCGCCGCGGCACGGGCTCTGCGGGCGCCCAGCTCCAGATCCGTGGGGGTGCCGAAGGCCTTGGCCGCGAAGTCGAACCCGGTCTCCTGACGGCCGTACCGGGTGACCGTGCGGGTCACGTCGTGGTTGCACAGCACCCAGGTCGCCGGAGCGCCGACGGGCGCGTGTTCGGCCAGGGTCTCCTCGACCGCGGTGCGGAGCCGGGCGGCGTCCCACGGGCAGCTCAGAAAGCTGAAGTTGAAGGCGGTGTGCAGCTCGTCCGGGCGCAGATAGCGCGCGAAGCGCTCCGAGTCCGGCAGCCAGACCTCGCCGATGAAGACACCGCCGTACTCGTCGGCGACGGCCCGCCACGAGCGGTAGATGTCGTGGATCTCGTCCTGGTCGATGTAGGGGTGGGGGTCACGCCCCTCGACGAAGTCGGGCAGCCCGTCCGCCTTGGTGAGCAGCGCGGCCGAGTCGATCCGGACACCCGCGACACCGCGGTCGAACCAGAAGCGCAGTACGTTCTCGTGCTCCTTTCGCACCACGGGGTGAGCCCAGTTGAGGTCGGGCTGCTCGGGGGCGAAGAGATGGAGGTACCACTCGCCGTCGTCGACGCGGGTCCAGGTGGAGCCGGCGAACTGGGACGGCCAGTCGTTGGGAGCGAGTTCGCCGTGCTCGCCGCGCCCCGGACGGAAGTGGAAGAGTTCACGTTCGGGGCTGCCGGGGCCCGCGGCGAGCGCCGCTTTGAACCAGGCGTGCTGGTCGGAGACATGGTTGGGCACGATGTCGACGATGGTGCGGATCCCCAGCCCGCGCGCCTCGGCGATGAGCTTCTCGGCCTCACCGAGAGTGCCGAAGGCCGGGTCGATGCTGCGGTAGTCGGCCACGTCGTAGCCGCCGTCCGCGAGCGGCGACAGATACCAGGGCGTGAACCAGAGAGCGTCCACACCCAGTTCGGCGAGGTAGGGCAGTTTGCCGCGCACACCCGCCAGATCGCCGGTGCCGTCACCGTCCGCGTCGGCGAAACTGCGTACGTACACCTGGTAGATGGCGGCGGAACGCCACCAGTCATCAGTGGCCTCGGGCGGAGGGATGGCTGCCACGTGACGGTCCTTTCGGGCAGGTGGGACTCCACCGCCGGCCCCGGACAGCGGGGCGCCGGGAGGGGGGCAGGCGGCGGAGCGCGAAGGGATGAGGAGGTCCTGCGGCGGTGGTCAGCCCTTCAGGCTGCCCGCGGTCAGACCGCTCATGATGTTGCGCTGGAAGATCAGGAAGATGATCAGTGTCGGGGCCGAGGCCATGGCAAGTGCGGCGATGAGCCAGTTCTCGGGCACTCCCTGGGCGAGGGAGTAGATACCGACGTTGAGGGTCTGCTTGTTGGGGTCGGGCAGGGTGAGCATCGGCCAGAGGAAGTCCTTCCAGACACCGACGATCGCGAAGATCGAGACGACTCCCAGAATGGGCCGGGAGATGGGCAGCACCACGGAGCGCAGCGTGCGCAGCGGTGAGGCCCCGTCGATGGAGGCGGCGTCCAGGAGTTCCCGCGGGATCGAGTCGAAGAACCGCTTCAGCAGGAAGATGTTGAAAGCGTTGGTCACCGAGGGAAGCCAGATCACCCAGGGCGAGTTGAGCAGGTTGCGCTGGAATATCGGCACGTCGAGCACGGTGAGGTACTGCGGTACGACGAGCACGGTGGCCGGGATCATCAGGGTCGCCAGCATCATCCCGAGGATGGCCTTGCCGAAGACCGGCCTGAGCTTGGAGAGCGAGTAGGCGGCGGCGACGTCGAGGACCAGCTGGAAGGCGAGCGCCCCGAAGGCGTAGTAGAGCGTGTTGAGGAGCAGCTTGGACAGCTGCATCACGTTCCAGGCCTTGGAGTAGTTGTCCGGGTGGAGGCTCTTGGGGAAGGCGGTGGGCGGGGACTGGGCTATCTCCTGCGCGGTCTTGAGTCCGCCGGTCACCATCCAGTACAGCGGCCCGAGGAAGACCAGCGTGAAGAGGAGCACGACCAGGGTGAGGACGCCCCAGTAGACGGCCTTCCCGCGGGGTCTGCCCAGCTGGGCGGGTGAGATCAGAGTGCGCTCTGCCATCGTCGTACTCCTGCTCCCTAGCTCTCGCTGTCACGGCTGAGCCGGACGTACGCCGCCGAGAATCCGGCGAGCAGTACGAGCAGGACCAGGCCGAGTGCGGCGGCGCCGCCGTAGTTGTTGAAGTTGAAGGCGTACTGGTAGATGAGGTAGACGACGGTGGTCGTCGAGCCTTCCGGCCCTGCCCCGTTGGTCAGCAGGAACGGCTCGGTGAAGACCTGCATCGTGGCGATGATCTGCATCAGCAGAAGCAGCGAGAGGATCAGCCGGGTCTGAGGGACCGTCACATGCCAGATCTTCCGCAGGAGCCCGGCGCCGTCCAGCTCGGCCGCCTCGTACAGCTCGCCGGGTATGCCCTGGAGGGCGGCGAGGTAGATCAGCGTCGCTCCGCCCATGTTCATCCAGGTCGAGGCGATGACCACGGAGAGCATCGAGGTGCTGGTCGACTGGAGCCACTGCTGTTCGGGCAGGTGCAGGAAGTGCAGGATGCCGTTGAAGAGCCCGTATCCGGGGTCGTAGAAGTACTTGAACAGCAGGACGGAGGCGACCGGCGGCAGCATCACGGGAAGGTAGACCAGCAGGCGCAAGTAGCCCTGGGCGTGCCGGAATTCGTTGATCACGATCGCGATGACGAACGGCACCAGGAAGCCGAGCACCAGGGCCAGCCCGGTGAACAGCAGGGTGTTGCGCCACGCCTGCCAGAAGGCCGGGTCGTGGAAGACGTAGTCCAGGTTGTCCAGGCCGACCCACGTGGTTCTGCCGGACTTGTTCTTCTGGAAGGCCAGGAGGAACTCCCTGACCATCGGGTACCACGAGAAGAACGCGAAGCAGAGCACAGCGCCGATCAGGAAGCCGTGTGCCGAGAGGTTGCGCCGCAGGTTGCGGACGAGGATTTCGCGGCGGGCCGCCGGTGGCGGGCCTTCGTACTGCGGCGGAGGCACGGGCATGCTGCTCGTGGACAGGGTGGGGGCCGACATCGTCTCTCCTTGGCGCCGGGTCTCGGGCTGGGCGGGGCCGGGACCTCCCGGCCCCGGCCCGCACGGTGCAGTTTCCGGGGCTAGTTCGCCAGGACCTGGTTGACCTGCTGCTCAGCGGTGGAGAGCAGCGAGTCGATGTTGGCGTTCTTGTTGGTCAGCACTCCGGACATCGCGTTGTCGAGGACCTTGTAGATCTCCTGCGCCTTCGCCGGCTCGGCCTTGCCCTTGACGGGGTTGTCCATGAAGGGCCGGAAGTTCTCCACCGGCATGGTCGCGTTGTCGGTCCGGGACCGGAGGTCCTTCGCCTTGGTGTCCCCGGTCCAGAAGTTCGGCTGCGGGAGGCCCACCGGCAGCTTGTCGGACTTGGAGCGCGCCCACTCGAACTGCCCCTTGCCGGGGGTGAGCGTCTTGAAGTTGACCCAGGCGATGGCTGCCTTGATCTTGTCCGGTGAACTGCCCTGCTTGATCATGTAGTCGTTGCCGCCGAAGAGCGTGGCCCGCCCGCCGGGGATCGGCCCCATGCCGTAGTCCTTGTACGTGGCACCGAGCTGCTGGACCATGTAGGTGAGGTCGTCCGGGGCCGCGAGGAACATCCCGAGCTTGTCCGTGGAGATCTGCTTCTGCAGATCGCCCCACTTGAGCAGCTGCGTCTTGCCCATGCTGTCGTCGTCCCAGCGCATGGCCTTGAGATTCGCCAGCACCTGTTTGCCTTCGGCGTTGTTGAACGCCGCCTTCTTACCGTCCGGGGTGACGACGTCGCCGCCGAGGCCGTACATCTCAGCGGTGAAGTGCCAGCCGCCCTGGTTGGTCGCGCTGTAGTCGCCGTAGCCCGCTATGCCGTTCCCGAGGCCCGCGATGGCCTTGGCGTCCTTGCGGACCTCCTCCCAGGTGGTCGGCGGCTTGTTCGGGTCGAGCCCGGCCTGCTTGAAGAGCTTGCGGTTGATCATCAAGCCCATCGTGTAGTTGCTGGTGGGCAGGCCGTAGGTCTTGCCGTCCCGCTTCAGGACGTTCATCACGTCGGGGTCGATACTGCTCAGCGCGGGGACGGTCTTCGCGTTCACGTACGCCGAGATGTCGGCGGCGCCGCCGTTGTCCAGCACCTGCTGGAGGTCGGTGAAGTACGTGTAGAAGACGTCCGGCTGCGACTTCCCCTTGAGCGCGGCGGTGAAGCGCGTGGGCTCCTCGCACTGGCCGGGCGTGGACTTACCGTCGATCGTGACGTTCGGGTACTGCTTGTTGAAGGTCTTGATGTCCTCCTTCCACTCGCGCAGCTCGGCCGCCTTCGCGGCCGGCGGCATACAGTCCATGGTCAGCGTGACCTTGGTCTTCGGGTCGAGTGGAGCGGACGGGTCCGAACTGCCGCCACCTGATCCCTTGTTGCTGTCGTCGCTGCTGCTGCTGGTGCCGCAGGCGGCCAGTGCGGTCAGAGCGAGCGCGGAGACAAGGGCAGCCGCCGCGGTACGGCGGTGGGTCGGGCGGAACCAGGTGCTTCTCATCGGTGGTCCCCTTGTGGGCAAGAGCGCTGGAAGCCCACAGCTGGCGTCGCTGTGGGGCGGCGCAAACTCAACCACCCACAACGGCTCTCCGCAAGATGTCGCGCAGATTCCGCAAATTTTCGACAGCTAGCGGGACCCGTCTCGCGAGACTTGCGCGGTCGAACCGCGCACCACCAGTTCGGGCTCGAAGAGCAGCTCGTCGGACGGGACCGTATGACCTCCGATCTGCACGGACAACAGCTCGACCGCGGCACGCCCCATCGCCTCGATGGGCTGGCGGACCGTGGTCAGCGGCGGGTCCGTGCAGTTCATGAAGGCCGAGTCGTCATAGCCGACGATCGAGACGTCCCCGGGCACCGAGAGGCCCCGGCGCCGGGCGGCACGCACCGCTCCGAGGGCGAGGGGGTCGCTCGCACAGATGACTCCGGTGACCCCCTGGTCCAGCAGCCTGGTCGCCGCGGCCTGGCCGCCCTCCAGCGAGAACATCGCCCGCACGACCCGCTCGTCCGGGAGCTCGGCGCCGAACTCCGCCGCGATCGCCCGCGCGGCGTCCAGCTTGCGCATCGAGGGGACGTGGTCGCCCGGCCCGAGCACCAGACCGATCCGCTCGTGACCGAGGGACGCCAGATGCCGCCAGGCCTGGTCGATAGCGACCGCGTCGTCGCAGGAGACACCGGGGAATCCGAGGTCCGGGAGGGTCGCGTTGATCAGCACAACCGGAATCCTGCGGTCCGAGAGCGCCTTGTAGTGGTCGTGCGGAGCGTCGAGCTGATAGAGACCGCCGGCGAAGACCACTCCGGAGACCTGCTGCTCCAGCAGGAGTTCCACGTAGTCGGCCTCGGAGACCCCGCCCTTGGTCTGGGTACAGAGCACGGGCGTCAGGCCCTGTTGCGCGAGGGCCCCTCCGACCACTTCGGCGAAGGCCGGGAAGATGGGGTTCTGCAGCTCCGGGAGCACCAGGCCCACCAGCCGGGCCCGCTCGCCCCGCAGTTGCGTGGGGCGTTCGTACCCGAGCACGTCGAGGGCGGACAGCACCGCCTGCCGCGTGGCCTCCGAGACACCGGGCCTGCCGTTGAGTACCCGGCTGACCGTGGCCTCACTGACCCCAACCTTCTGTGCCACCTGTGCAAGTCGTCGCGTCATACACGCAAGATTAGCGCAAAGACCGCAAGCGGTTTGCGTAGCCTTGGGAGCTTCCGGTGGTTCCTCCGGCCCTCTACCGTTCTGCCACATGAACTCCGGACAGCCCTGGAAACATCGCATCGGCCTGCCCCGGCGGGTGTTCTCCCAGGTGCTGCTGATGCAACTGGCCATCGCCGGCGGGGTGCTCGTCCTTGCTGTCGGTCTCTTCCTGCGCCCCCTCGGCGCGCAGCTCGACGACCAGGCCATGCGGCGGGCCCTCGCGATCGCCGAGACTACCGCGTCGCCCCGGCTCGCAGCGGAGCTCCTCGCCTCTCGGCCGACGCCCGAAGGACCCGTGCAGGCCGAGGCCGAACGCATCCGGCGGGCGACCGGCGCCGAGTACATCGTGGTCATGGACGTACAGGGCGTCCGGTGGTCGCACACCACCCGCTCCGAGATCGGTCAGCCCGTCTCCACCAGCGCCGAGCAGCCCCTGGCCGGCCACGAGGTCATGCAGATCGACAGCGGCACCCTCGGCCGCTCCGCCCGCGGCAAGGTCCCGCTGCGCGACAGCCGCCGCCGGATCGTCGGTGCGGTGTCGGTCGGCATCAGATACGACAGCGTGCGCGGACATCTGCTCGCGATGATCCCCGGGCTTCTCGCGTACGCCGGCGGCGCACTGGCCGCGGGGGCGCCGGCCGCGTATCTGATCTCCCGCAGGCTCCGGAGGCAGACGCACGATCTTGCGTTCTCCGACATCGCGGCGCTGCTGGCCGAGCGTGAGGCGATGCTGCACGGCATCCGGGAGGGCGTCGTCGCGCTGGACGGTGACGGCCGGATACGGCTCATGAACGACGAGGCCCAGCGCTTGCTGGATCTCGGCCCCGAGATCATCGGGCTCCCTCTCACCGACGCGCTGGGTGAGGGCCGTACCACCGATGTACTGGCCGGCCTCGTCACGGGCGAGGACCTGCTGGCGGTACGCGGCCCCCGCGTCCTGGTCGCCAACCGGATGCCGACGGACGACGGCGGCGCCGTGGCCACCCTCCGCGACCGGACCGAACTGGAACAGCTGGGCCGTGAACTCGACTCCACCCGCGGGCTGATAGACGCCCTGCGCGCCCAGGACCACGAACACGCCAACCGGATGCACACGCTCCTGGGCCTGCTGGAACTGGAGATGCACGACGAGGCGGCGGAGTTCATCACCGAGGTGGTGGGGGTGCACCGCACGACTGCCGAACAGGTCACCGAGAAGATCCACGACCCGCTGCTGGCCGCTCTGCTGGTCGGCAAGGCCACGGTGGCCGCCGAGCGCGGGGTCACCCTGCGCGTCACCCCCGAAACCCTGCTGCCCGACCGGCTGGTCGACCCGCAGGGCCTGGTGACGATCGTGGGCAATCTGGTCGACAACGCCCTGGACGCGGTGTCCGGTTCGGCCGGCGCCCAGGTGGAAGTCTCGCTGGGCACCGATGGCCATACGGCCGTCCTGCGCGTCTGCGACAGCGGCGCGGGGATACCCGAGGAGCAGCGTGAGCTGATCTTCACCGAGGGCTGGTCGACCAAGAAGCCCCCGGCACACGGGAAACGTGGTCTGGGGCTGCCGCTGGTGCGCAGGCTCGCCGAGCGGCAGGGCGGCAGCGCCCGGGTCGCCACCGGCACGGAGGGCGGCGCCCAGTTCACCGTCGTGCTCCCGGAGGCGCTGACCGGCCGGCGGCCGGAGACCTGGGAACCGGCGGGATGAGCCGGGAGCGGCGGGCCGGCCGCACCGGGAGGGGGCCCGCCGGTCCGGCGGGGACTTCCCGGCCTGACGCCTCGTCCGGCTCGGGCGGGCGCCGGGTGTTGAGGGGCGGGGTGCAGCCAGTACTCCGTGCGCCCGCCCTGCTGTCCGGCTGCCGGCCGTGCGCCGGTCTCGCCGGCTGGAATCAGCGGGCCCGACAGCTCGTCCCTTGGGATCATCGAGCGGTACCGGCCCAGAAGGAGAGGCACACGATGTCGACACGGTTGCGGACAGCAGGCCCCGGCGACGCCGAAGAGGTAGCTCTGCTGCACGCCGAGAGCTGGCGTCGGCACTACCGCGGCGCCTACGCCGATGCGTTCCTGGACGGCGACATCCTCACCGACAGGTTGTCCGTCTGGTCGTCGCGGCTCGCCGCCCCCGTCCACAGCACGACGATCGTCGCCGAGGATCACACCGGGCTCGCGGGCTTCGTGCACGTCGTCTTCGACCACGATGACCGGTGGGGCAGCCTCATCGACAATCTGCACGTCGCCCACGACCGTCGGCGCACCGGTGTGGGCTCCGTTCTTCTGGCCCGCGCAGGCGAGACCATCACCGAAAGGGCGACCGCCAGGTCCACGTACCTCTGGGTACTGGAACAGAACATTTCCGCCCAGCGGTTCTACCGGGGCGCGGGCGGAATCTGCGCTGGAAAAGCGCCGGTTTCTTCCCCCGGCGGCGTACCGTCCCGGCTGAACGGGGCCCCCGAGAAGCTCCGCTTCACCTGGCCCCACACCGTCGCACCGGCTAGGCCGTGTCCGTAAAGTCGCGCCTGGCATGCGACGCCCGATACGCACTCCCGCCGCATCGGGCAACGACGCGACTTCGCGGACACGGCCGAGCGCCACCAGCCGCTGCCCCCTCCGTCCTCGGCTCCTTCTTCGGCCTCATCGGAATTCCGGTCGTGCTGTTCCCGCTTCCCGACGAAGGCTTCGGCCTCCAGGCAGCCAAGCCCGACGGCGATCCGGCCGGCGCCCCGTGTGTCCGGCGCAACGCCCGCGGCGCCACCGTCCGTACGGCGACGGCGCCGGCCGGCATCGCCCCGGTCCTCGGCCGTACGCCCAGCACGTCACCACCCCTCAGGGCTTCTACGGCCGGGCCGCGACACGTCGGCCCCAACCCCAGGTCACGGTCGTCGGCGCTCCCCTGCCCCGGTGCCACTGTCGGTCTGCGGATCCGGGCCTCCGGCCGACCGTGTGTCCGCGGCCTTCAGCAGGGCCTGCTCACGCTCGGGCGTGATGCCCTTGGCCTCCCGGCCCGTGCGAGCCTCGCCGAACGCCTCTTCAAGACCACCGGGACTGAACAGCCAGGCGGCGGTGGACCGGATGGATTCCTCGACCGGGCGGCAGCGCAGGCCCGCGGCGACCGCCTTGGCCGAGCTGGCCTTCCAGACCGCGGCGGTCTCCCCTTCCAGCGGGGCCCACAGCGGGAGCTCGGCCCAGACACCGACCTCATGCCCGGTCAGGATCTCGTCGTCCACCCACTCCAGTTCCGCTCCGCCGCCGGTCTCGGCGACACAAGTGCCCAAGAAGCTGCCCCAGGTGGTGTTCGCGGGCGTGCCGCTGAGCACATAGGTACCGGCGTCCTCAGCTTCGATCCGGTCCAGACCGAAGACGGCGATGTCGCGCGCGTCGATCAGCTGCATCTCACGGTCGGGCGCGCCCGGAGCGACCATCCGGCCGCCTTGCGCGGCCCGGCGCAACCACCAGGTGAGCCGGCGCGCACGGTCGTGCGGTCCGATGACCAGGCCGGGTTCAAGGATCAGCGTGCGCCCCGGAAAGCCCTGCTCGACGGCCATCTCGCAGCCGGCCTTCAGCTTGCCGTAGCCGCCGTCCTCCGGTCCCGCGTCCACGGCGCCGTCATGACGGGGCGAGCTTTCGTCAACGGGCTCGGTGGGCCAGCCGGGGCGGGCGTTGACCGAGGAGATGAACAGGTACGTCGACGCGGACTTCGCCAGGGCTTCGACCGAGGCCGCCACCACACGGGGAACATAGCCGCATACATCCACGATCGCGTCCCATGGTCCCGCCTCCGCGAGCCGCCCCAGGTCCTCGTGGGACTCCCGGTCGCCGCGCACTACCTGCACGCCGTCCAGGTCGGCCTGGGTCCTGCCCCGGTTGAAGGTGGTCACCTCCCAACCGCGCCGCAGCCCTTCCTGGGCGAACGCCCGCCCGAGGAACACTGATCCACCGATCACCAGAAGTCTCATGCCGCCCAGCCTGCGCCCAGAACCTGACGGCGACGCAGGAGTACGCCGGAAGCATAGGAGTTGTGCCATCGGCGAACGTCCTTGCCGCGGCCCTGGCCACACGTGCCGCACATCCGGCGCACCGGCCATCAGCGCCCGGTGACTTGCCGATGCGCCGGCAGCTACCGCGCGTCGCCCTCATGGCAGCCTCGGGCCGGCGCCGAGGCTTCCATGAGGGCGGCCGGTCTTCGGCACACCGGCCGCCGACCGGGGGCAGAAGCCGCATCCGAACGCCGAACACGACGCCGTCCGCACTGACGACGCGCTGCGCGGCAGCCCGCGCGTCCTGGCCCCTCGCCGGACCCGGCTCCGACCGCGCCGCCTTCACCCACCGTGGCGGCCGGCGAGGGGCCCCGGTCTCAGCGGGCCTTCTTGGCGAACTCCGTGGTGTATGTCCTGGCCAGATCCACCGTGGCGTTCTTGAGGTTGGGATTGAAGGCCTTGAGTACCTTCTCCACCGTCTCGGGACCGTTGGCCGGCATCACTCCGTCCTTGGTGAACATCGGCAGTGTCGCCTTGATCGACTGGGCGTAGAGGCCCTTGCCGCCCTGTGCGTAGTCGGCAGGCATCTTCGCCGCGATCTCCTCGGGCGAGTGCGACGACATCCATTTCAGGGTCTTCACGAACGCGTTGGCCAGCTTCTGCACCGTCGGCTTGTGGCCGTCGACCCAGTCGGCGTCCATGTAGAGGCTGGACGAGGGGTAGGGGCCGCCCAGCGCCGCCTGCGAACCCTCGGGGGTGCGCATGTCGATGAGGACCTTGCCGAGTTTCTGGTCGAGGATGTTCGCGACCGTCGGGTCGGTCGTCATCCCGCCCTGCACGGACCCCTGCTTGAGCGCGGCGATGAACGTCTGCCCCGCGCCCACGGCCACGGGCGTGAAGTCGCTGCTCTGCACACCTCCACGGACCGCCAGGTACTTGGTGAGGAAGTCGGTGGACGAGCCGAGGCCCGTGACGCCCAGCTTCTTGCCCTTGAAGTCCTTGGGTCCCGTGAGGTCTCCGGAAGCCTTGTTCGAGACCACTTCGACCTCACCGGGCGCACGCGAGAGCTGCACGACGGACTCTATGTGCTTGCCCTTGGTCTGGAGATCGAGCGTGTGATCGTAGAAGCCGACGGTTCCCTGGACGTCCCCGGAGACCAGGGCGGTCTCCGCCTGTACGCCGGCGGGCTCGGTCAGGAGGGAGACGTCGAGGCCTTCGTCCTTGAAGTACCCGAGCTGCTGGGTGAGCATCGCGGGCAGATAGATGACCTTGTCCAGGCCGCCCACCATGATCTTGATCTTGTTGGCGTTCTTGCCCTCGCCCGGAGAGTCGCCGCCGCAGCCGGTGAGCGCGGTCAGCGCCAGCACACCGGTCACCGCGGCTGCCGACACTCTGCTGATGCTGCGCATGTTCATCACGTCCCTGTGATTGGTACCGAATGACGAAGGGCTCCGGAAACAAGCCCGGTTGTACGGACGGTTTGTACGGACGGTTTGTACGGACGGTGTCGCCCGGTGCCGCCGTGCACTGCTTGCGCGGTCCCGCGCGGCCGGGTTGCCCGGACCCGGTGGTACGGGCCCGACGGCAAGGGGTCCTGCGGCACGAAGCCCGGAACGCGGGGACGGACCCATCGGGTCGGTGTGCCGCCGTCAGCGTTCGCTGCCGGCTTCGACGGGCCGCCACCTGAACAGCCGCCGCTCGGCGAAGGTGAGCAACCCCTCGGTGAACAGCGCCACGATCGCGAGGATCGCCATCGCCGCGTACACACCGGCGGAGTTGAGGTTGCCCTGGGATGCGGAGACCAGCAGTCCGAGGCCCTTGGTCGCACCGATGTACTCGCCGACGATCGCGCCGATGAGGGCGAAGCCGAAGCTGACGTGCAGGCTGGTGAAGATCCAGGAGGTGGCGGACGGGATCACCACCTGGAAGGTGACACGCCGGTTGCTCGCGCCCAGGATCCGGGCGTTGGCGACCAGGTTGCGGTCGACCTCCCTGGCGCCCTGGAAGGCGTTGAAGAAGACCGGGAAGAAGACCAGCACTACGGCGGAGGCGACCTTCGAGGCCGGTCCGAGTCCGAACCAGATGAGGAAGATCGGCGCCAGCACGATACGCGGGATGGCGTTGAGGACCTTGATGTACGGGCCGAGGACGTCGGAGAGGAACCGGATACGGCCGAGGGTGATACCCAGGACCACACCGGCGATCACGCCGACGACCCAGCCGAGCAGCGTCTCGTACATCGTGTACCAGATCTGCTCCCAGAGGGATCCCTGAGCGGTGCCGTGCAGCGCCCACTCCCGGATCTGGTCCCAGATCTTGGACGGCATGGAGAAGTTGAAGGGGTCGATGACCTCGGTGCGCGCCAGGATCTCCCACAGCGCGACGACCACGATCAGCAGGAGCGCACGGCACACGTACACCACTGCGCGTCGGTTCCGTGCGGCCCGCCGGCGCTCCTCGGTCCGGCCCGTTCTCCTGTCGAGCGCGGCCAACGGGGCGTCGGGCGGCGCGGTGGGCCGGGAAGCCGCCCCGGAGGCGGTCGCGGTACCGCCGGTGGCACCCGTTTCCGGCGTGGGCTTGTTTTCAGGCGGCATCGGCTGCACCTCGCTCACGGGTGATGCGGACTTCCTCGCCGAGGGACGACCAGATCTCGCGGTAGATCTCGATGAACCGGGGTTCGAGCCGGACGGCCTCGACCTTCCGGGGCCTGGGCAGGTCGATCTCGAAGACCTGCTTGACGGTCGCGGGGCCTGCCGTCATCACCACCACCCGGTCGGCGAGAGCGATGGACTCCTCCAGGTCGTGGGTGACGAAGACCACCGAGGCGCCGGTGCCTGACCAGAGTTCGAGGAGTTCGTCGGACATCAGCGCCCTGGTCTGGACGTCGAGCGCGGAGAACGGCTCGTCCATCAGCAGGATCTCGGGGTCGTTGACGAAGGTCGCCGCGAGCGCGACCCGCTTGCGCTGCCCTCCGGAGAGCTGGTGCGGGTAGCGGTCCTCGAATGAGGCGAGGCCGACGCGGGCCAGCCATTCGCGGGCCTTCTCCCTGGCCTCGGGCTTCGGCACTCCGCGGAAGCGCGGACCCGCCATCACGTTGGACAGTACGGTCCGCCAGGGGAAGACGGCATCCTGCTGGAAGACGAATCCGACCTTGTCGCCGATGCCGCGGACCGGCTCACCGGCCACCAGCACCTCGCCCTCGGTGGGCTCCTCGAGTCCGCTGACCAGGGTCAGTGTGGTCGACTTGCCGCAACCCGTAGGGCCGACCACCGCGACGAATTCACCACGGGCGACGGTGAGGTCCAACTCCCGCACGGCGGTGTGCGGCACCCCTGACGGGGTGCGGAACACCTTGCTGGCGCCCCGCAGCTCAATGGCGGGGCTCGTGTCTGTGCTCATGGACCGGGACCGTAGGTGTGGCAGACACCACAGCGGCAGCCTTGTGGGCGCAAGGCAGTCTTCTGCCTGCAAGAGACTGTTGTGCTCGTTTTGCGCGCGCTACAACTACGTGGTTGCAACAACGCCTTAACAGAGAGCGGCCCGATGATTGATGTACTGGTGGTCGACGACGACTTCCGTGTCGCTGAGATCAACGCTGCGTACGTGGGGAAGGTTCCCGGATTCCGCGTCACGGCACGCGCGCACAGTGCCGCCCAGGCCATGGCCGCCCTGGAGCGCGAACGCGTCGATCTGGTCCTGCTCGACCACTATCTGCCGGACGGGACGGGGCTCTCGCTGGTGCGTCGTATGCGGGACGCGGGCCACCACACCGACGTGATCATGGTGACAGCCGCAGGCGACGTGGCGACCGTGCAGGCCGCCATGCGCCACGGCGCCCTGCACTACCTGGTCAAGCCGTTCACCTTTTCGGCACTGCGTTCCCGGCTGGACAGCTACGCGGCGCTGCGTCGCACCGTGAGCCGGGTCGGCGGCAGCGGGCAGTGCGCGGGGCAGGAGCAGGTCGACCGGATCTTCAGCGCACTGCGGACCGCAGGGCCCGCCGCCTCGTCGAGCCTGCCCAGCGGGCACTCCGTACCGACATCCGATCTGATCCGCGATGTCCTGAGCGGCGCCCGCCAGCCGCTGTCGGCGCACGAAGTGGCCGTGAGAACGGGACTGAGCCGCTCCACCGCCCAGCGCTACCTGCGCCAGCTGGAGCAGACGGGACGGCTCAGGCTGACCCTCAAGTACGGGGACACGGGCCGGCCCGAGCATCGCTACGCCTGGGCCGTGCCCGGTTCAGACAGCCCCGGCGCCGGTCAGTGACCGCACCTCCGTCTCGGCGTGCCGGGCGGCGTCCGGCGGCTCGGACGAGGTGACCGTACCGAGCCATCCCGCGATGAAGCCGAGGGGAATGGAGAGCAGCCCGGGATTCTCCAGGGGGAAGAACTGGAAGTCCACGCCGGGGAAGAGCGAGGTGGGACTCCCGGAGACGACGGGCGAGAGGATCACCAGCACGATCGCCGGGACAAGTCCTCCGTACACCGACCAGACCGCGCCGCGCGTGGTGAAGTTCCGCCAGAACAGCGAGAAGAGCAGCACGGGGAGATTGGCCGAAGCCGCGACAGCGAAGGCCAGCCCCACCAGGAACGCGACGTTCAGGTCCTTGGCCAGCAGGCTGAGCCCGATGGCCACGGCACCGATCCCGGCCGCCGCGACACGGGCGACGGCCACCTCGCTGCGCTGCTTGGCGCTCCGGCGTTTGAGGGTCGCATAGAGGTCGTGGGCCACGGAGGCCGACGAAGCGAGCGTGATGCCGGCGACGACCGCCAGGATGGTGGCGAACGCGACTGCGGCGACCACGGCGAAGAGCACCGTGCCCCCGGTGGAACCCGCTCCCCCGCCGACCTCCAGCGCGAGCAGCGGAACCGCGGTGTTCCCCGCGGGGTTCGACGCCCTCACCTCGTCGGAACCGACGAGCGCGGCCGCGCCGAAGCCGAGCACGATCGTCATCAGGTAGAAGCTCCCGATGAGCCCGATCGACCAGACAACGGAACGCCGGGCGGCACGTGCGGTGGGCACGGTGTAGAAGCGCGACAGGATGTGCGGCAGCCCGGCCGTGCCGAGGACCAGCGCGAGACCGAGGCTGATGAAGTCGATGCGTGAGGTCCAGTCACCGCCGTACTTGAGGCCGGGTGCCAGGAACTTCATGCCGTGGCCGCTGCGATGCGCAGCCGAGGTGAGCAGTTCGTTGAAGTTTCCGTGGAAGCGCACCAGAACGAGCACCGTGAGCAGCGTCGAACCCGCCATCAGCAGGACGGCCTTCACGATCTGGATCCAGGTGGTGGCCCGCATCCCGCCGAGCGTCACATAGATCACCATCAGCGCGCCGACCCCGATGACGGTCCAGGCCTGGGCCGCCCCGCCGTTCCCGCCCAGCAGGAGCGAGACGAGGCTTCCGGCGCCGACCATCTGCGCCACCAGGTAGAGCACGGACACGGTGACGGACGACGAACCCACCGCGATCCGGACAGGGTGCTCGCTCATCCGGGCCGCCACGACGTCGGCGAGCGTGAACCGGCCGCAGTTACGCACCAGTTCGGCCACCAGCAGCAGGACGACCAGCCACGCGACGAGGAAGCCGACCGAGTAGAGCATGCCGTCGTAGCCGAAGAGTGCGATCAGCCCGGAGATGCCGAGGAAGGACGCTGCCGACATGTAGTCACCGGCGATGGCGAATCCGTTCTCCATCGGCGAGAAGAGACGTCCGCCGACGTAGAACTCCTCTGCGGAACCATGCCGGTTTCGGCTCACCCAGGTGGTGATCGCAAGGGTGGCCGCGACGAATACGCCGAACAGCAGCAGCGCCAGAGTCTGGTGCTGCGTGGTGATCGTGTGGCTGCTCAACGGCTGATCCCCCGCGTCAATTCCTGTGTGTCCCAACGGAGATCGAGCGCCGGCCGGTCCCTGCGCAGCCGGGCATGGCGCGTATAGGCCCAGGTGAGCAGGAACGTGGAGAGGAACTGACCGAGTCCGGCCAGCATCGCCACATTCACTGCTCCGGCCACCGGGCGGGCCATGATCCCCGGTGCGGCCGTGGCCATGACGACGTACGCGATGTACCAGGCGAAGAAGGCGCACACAGCGGGGACGACGAACCTCCGGTAGCGGCTGCGCACTTCCTGAAAGGCCGCGCTGCTCTGAACTTCCAGATAGATGTCGGCCGCGCTGCGGCCGCGCCCCGGCGGCGCTTGCGCCGGTACGGCAGCAGGTGCACCCGTACCGTCCAACTCGCCCCAGCCAGAGGCCAACGCGTCGTACCACGGGTCGTCCAACCGCACCTCAGCGGCGCCGAGCCCATCGTCCTTCTCCACCGAACACCCTCTCCCTGCTGCGCGACCACTTCAGCCGCGTGCCCAAGGATGGGTACTTCGGGGAGCTTCCGAACCCTTATCGCCCCGTCTTCACCCCTTTAGGTGATGGACGCGCCCGGTGGCAGCGCAAGACCGTGCCGGTAGGCATACCGCACCGCCTGCGCCCGGTCGCGCAACCCGGTCTTGGCGAACAGATTGTTGATGTGCGTCTTCACCGTGGCCGGCGAAATGTGCAGCGCGCGGGAGATCTCCTGGTTGGAAAGGCCCTCGGCGATGAGGGCCAGGATCTCGGCCTCACGGGGGGTGAGGCCGTCGGGCAGCTCGTCTGCGGCCTGCCCGGCCGGTGCGGCCTGCACCGGGGACGCGGTGATCCGCTCCACGAGCAGCCGCTGCACGCTCGGCGAGAGCCCGGCCTGCCCTGCCATGACGTCCTCGATGGCCCGGACGATCTCCTCGCCGCCCGCGTCCTTGGTGAGATACCCCCGTGCCCCGGCCTGCAGGGCAGGGAAGAGCGAGTCGTCGTCGGAGAACGTCGTGAGGACGACGACCTGAGTGGACGGGTACTGCTCCCGGATGCGGCGAGTCGCCTCCACTCCGTCGCAACGGGGCATCCGCAGATCCATCAGGACCACGTCGGGGGCGTGTTCGCCGACGAGCGCGACCGCCTCGACACCGTCCCTCGCCGCTCCCACCACCTCGATCCCCGGCAGCAGTCCCAGCAGCATCACGATCCCCTCGCGCACGACGGACTGGTCGTCGGCCACCACCACCCGTGCCGTCATGCCGGCACCCTCAGCCGTACCAAGAAGCCCTCCTCGTCGGGTCCAGCATCGAGCGTCCCGCCGAGCAGCTCGGCACGCTCCCGCATTCCGACCAGACCGTATCCCGAGCCACTGACAGCGAGTTCGTCAACGGGCTGCCCGGGGCCGGAGTCCCTCACCTCCAGGCTGATTTCGTCCACCCGGTATTCCAGCAGCAGCCGGACATCGGCGCCCGGCGCGTGCTTGCGCACGTTCGTCATCGCCTCCTGCGCCACACGCCGCACCGCCTGAGAGGCCTCAGCGGGCAGCTGTCTGCGGTCCCCCGTCACCGTGAGCCGTGAGCTGCCCGCCATCTCCTCCAGGAACTCCTCGACCGGCGTCATCTCACCGCGCAGCGCCGAGAGCGCCTGCCTGGTCTCGGCGAGCCCCTCCCGGGCCATTCCGCGCGCCGCCACCACCCGCTCCAGGATCTGTTCCCGCCCCGCGTCACGCTCGATCAGCAACCGGGCCGCCTCCAGATGCACCATCTGCGCGGAGAGGCTGTGGGCGAGAACATCGTGGATCTCCCGGGCGATACGGGACCGCTCCGCCAGCGCTGCGGACTCGGCCTCGGCGACCCGGGCCGCCCGCTCCTGCACCAGCAGCCGCTGAGCGCTGCCTCTGGCCTCCGCGTCGAGCCGCAACACATATCCGGCGAGAGCCAGCCCGGCGGTGGTCACGGCGATCGTCAGCAGCTGGTCGGTGCTGACCAGGGCGTAGGCACCGAGCGCGGTTGCCGTACAGGGCAGGGCCGCCACGAGCGGCAACCGCTCCAGAGCGGTCACCGCGCAACCGCACCAGAGGACAGCGGCGGGTACGTGGAAGCCCGTCTGCTGTGCCAGGACAGCGACCCCCAGCAGTACCGCGAGCAGCGCCACCGAAGGCCACAGACGGTGTTCCAGGCTGGTCCGGTAGAAGGCCCAGGCCGCCCCGGCGCAGACGCCCAGACCGGACACCGTGGCGGCCAGCACCCAGGCGTCGTCGCCGATCCTCGTGAACATGTTCCACAGGAGCGCGCCCAGGGCGATGAGCCGCACGGTCCAGATGAGCGAGCGCCGCGCAGCGGTCAGGCCTGCACGGGAAAGGGCTTCCCTGGAGGGCCAGCTCGTCCAGGAGCCGGGCGTCATACGCGGTCCTTCCTTGCCCACCCGGGGGATCCGGCGGCAGAAACACCGTACGACGGGCGTATTCGCCCGGCCCGCCATGCGAGCACCCCGGACCGTACGAGCAGAGAGGCTGCCAGCGCGAGCAGCATCGCTCCGGTCCCCAGGCTCACTCCTGCCAGTGCACCCGCGCCCGCCACCCCGAACCGCACGATCAGCCCCACTGTCCAGACAGCGGCCGTGGCCTTGGTGCCCCGGGTCCAGACCGACCCGTCGGGCTCGTTCCACACCTTCGTGGTCCAGGCCCATCCAGCTCCCATGGCCAGCCCGGCCAGAAGCTCGGCACCGATCACCAGAACGGACAGTGCGGGGTGATGCGTGTCGAGCAGACCGTGCTGGCGCAGGGCGACGAAGACCAGGACGACGGGCAGGAGCCACCAGCGCCTGTCGTGATCCACCCGCTGCGGGCGGAACTGCCGCACGAGCACCAGAGCGACGACTGCGACAGCCACCGCGACATCGGTGAGCGTGGACCCTGACATGAGTGCCTCCGGCGAGCGGGGAAGGTTGACGCCTTCGACGCTACGGAAACGCGCGGGCCGGCAGATCGGCGCTGAGGTGGACCGTGGGTGGAGCTTGCGGCTCCACCCACGGGTGGAGATGGACCGGCGCGCGGCTCAGACGTCGATCCGCGAGCGGTCGAGTGTCGCGGCGGAGCTGGTGATGAATTCCTTGCGGGGCGCGACTTCGTTGCCCATCAGGAGGTCGAAGACCTGCTCCGACGAGTCCAGGTCGCCGATGTTGATCCGGCGCAGCGTGCGGAACCGCGGGTCCATGGTGGTCTCCGCGAGCTGGTCGGCGTCCATCTCGCCGAGGCCCTTGTAGCGCTGGATCGAGTCCTTGAAGCGGACGTTCTTGCGCTGGAACTCCAGCAGCTTCTGCCTCAGCTCGTTGTCGGAGTACGTGTAGACGTACTTGTCCTGCCCCTTCTTGGGCTGGACCAGCTCGATGCGGTGCAGCGGCGGCACCGCCGCGAAGACCCGGCCCGCCTCCACCATCGGCCGCATGTACCGCTGGAAGAGAGTCAGCAGCAGGATGCGGATGTGCGCGCCGTCGACATCGGCATCGACCAGCAGCACGATCTTGCCGTACCGCGCCGCGTCGATGTCGAAGGTCCGCCCGGAACCCGCCCCTATGACCTGGATGATCGCGCCGCACTCGGCGTTCTTCAACATGTCCGAGACCGAAGCCTTCTGAACGTTGAGGATCTTGCCCCGGATCGGCAGCAACGCCTGGAACTCCGAGTTCCGGGCGAGCTTGGCCGTACCCAGCGCGGAATCCCCCTCCACGATGAACAGCTCACTGCGCCCCACATCATCACTGCGGCAGTCCGCCAGCTTCGCAGGCAGCGACGAGGACTCCAGCGCCGTCTTCCTGCGCTGAGCGTCCTTGTGCTGCCGCGCCGCGATCCGCGTACGCGCCGCAGCCACAGCCTTCTCCAGCACCGCCCTGGCCTGCGCCTTGGAATCACGCTTGGTGGAGGTCAGGAACGCCTTCAGCTCCCTGGCCACGACACTGGACACGATGCGGTTGGCCGCCGAAGTACCGAGCACCTCCTTGGTCTGGCCCTCGAACTGCGGCTCGGCCAGACGCACGGTCACCACCGCGGTCAGCCCCTCCAGCGCATCGTCCTTCACGACATCGTCCTCCGCGACGCGCAGAAGCTTCGCCGAGCGCAGGACCTCATTGACGGTCTTGGTCAGCGAGCGCTCGAAGCCCGAGACATGCGTGCCCCCCTTGGGCGTCGCGATGATGTTGACGAAGGACCTGACCGTGGTGTCGTACCCGGTGCCCCAGCGCAGCGCGATGTCCACACCGAGATCACGCGTCACCTCGGTGGGCGTCATATGACCGCGCTCGTCCAGAACCGGCACGGTCTCCTTGAAACTGCCCTGCCCGGTCAGCCGCTGCACGTCACAGACGGCCTTGTCCTGAGCGAGGTACTCGCAGAACTCGCTGATGCCGCCGTCGAAGCGGAAAGTCTCCTCGGTCTTACCCGCACCCTCCAGGGCGCGCTCGTCGCGCACCACGAGAGTCAGCCCCGGCACCAGGAAGGCCGTCTGCCGGGCCCGCTGGTACAGGTGGTCCAGGGAGAGCTTGGCATCCTTGAGGAAGATCTGCCGGTCCGCCCAGTAGCGGACACGGGTCCCCGTCCTGGCCTTGGGGACACGCTTGCCCTTGAGCAGGCCGTTGGACGGGTCGAAGGGGCTGTCCGGGCCCCCCTCGGTGAAAATCCCGGGAACGCCTCGTCGGAAGCTGATGGCGTGGGTGGCGCTGTTGCGGTCGACCTCGACGTCCAGCCGGGCGGAGAGAGCGTTGACGACCGAGGCACCCACACCGTGCAGTCCGCCGGAGGCCGCGTACGAGCCGCCGCCGAACTTCCCGCCCGCGTGCAGCTTGGTCATCACGACCTCGATACCCGAGAGCCCGGTCTTGGGCTCGACGTCGACCGGGATCCCCCGGCCGTTGTCCCGGACCTCGACGGAGCCGTCCTCGTGGAGGATCACGTCGATGTGGTCGCAGTAGCCGCCGAGAGCTTCATCGACCGAATTGTCGATGATCTCCCAGAGGCAGTGCATCAGCCCGCGGCTGTCGGTGGACCCGATGTACATTCCGGGCCGTTTGCGGACCGCTTCAAGCCCTTCGAGTACGAGCAGGTGCCGCGCAGTGTAGTTGGAGCCTTCACGGTCTGCACCGCTCAGCAGCGCAGTGGAAGGCACGGACGTATCGGCGGTCACGCGGTTCGCTCCTCGCTGAATTTATTTTGGGGCCCAATGGGTATGGCCCGGACGTCTGTAGCTCGTCAGAGCCTATCGAGCCCTGGTAGAGCCGTTGTTACGCCACCCTAGAAGAGTCGGGCGCCAAACCTGCATCGTACACCTGTTCGATCGCTCGATGGAGTGAAGCAGACATCACGTTCCCTTCGAGGCATGAACCATTTAGGCTCCGGGCACGTCCTCATCAACACCGGCAGCCAGCCGGGAGGATTAACCGAAGACAAGCAACGCGAAACCGTAAAGCCACCGCAATACGGCTTATTCGCCGCCAACCGCCAGCAGACAGCCACCTTGACAAAAAGTTTCAAGGAAAAGCCACGAGCGGGAACGTTTTGGGCCTGGTTGGATGTTGACCCTGGTACGACAGCTCGTCGAGCTAGAGAAGAGGCGACGTGACTACTGTTCTGACCCCCGCGAGCCAGCTGACGGCCGCTGACCGCTGCGACCGATGCGGCGCCCAGGCTTACCTGCGCGTTGTCCTCGCCAGCGGTGGCGAACTGCTCTTCTGCGCCCACCACGGTCGCAAGTTCGAGCCAGAACTCAAGAAGATCGCCGCGGACATCCAGGATGAGACGGATCGCCTGACGGCCGTCCCGAACCATTCCGAAGAAGAGGACCGCTGACACCTCGCACCCACCGACGAGCAAGGACCGGTATCAGCCCGGTCGACGGGCGGCCTCGCCTGCACCCAACGGGAGAGGCCGCCCGTTCTCACACCCGGGCCCCGGAGAACACCGGCGGGGCCCACACCCCTCGCACCCGTTGAGGTGGACGGCCACCGTCCACCTCAGCGATGCGACACCACGTCCTGCCGCATCGCGGACATGCGCGTGTAGACACCCGGGCTGTTGGCCCTGCCGCAGCCCGCACCCCACGAGACCAGCCCGATGAGCAGGCCACGGGCGACCAGAGGGCCCCCGCTGTCGCCCTGGCATGCGTCATGACCGCCTCGGGGTTCACCCGCACAGAGCATGGTCGACGCCTGGAAAGTGCCACTCGCCGACCCGGGGTAAGCGGACGCACACTGTCCGTCGGGCAGAACCGAGACACGCGTGGCATGCAGCCCCGATGGATAGGCCCCCGTACCCACCGTGTCGCCCCAGCCATAGACAGTCGCATCGGCCCCGGCCTGCTCAGCCGGATCGTGCGGGCCGGCGATCGCGATCGCGTACGAACGGGGCAGCGCACGGGAAAGCGTCAGCACGGCGAGATCCGCCGCGTTGCTGACCCTGTTGTACCGCGGGTCGGTCCATGTGGACCTCACCCGGATCTCGCGGCCGGCCGTCGTACGCAGGTCGCTGCGGCCCGCGACGACCGCCAGGTCATGCACCTGGCCCAGCTGGGCCCCGAGCACCTCCTGACTCAGACAGTGGGCCGCCGTCACCACCTCCTGGGGTGACACCACCACTCCCCCGCAGAACTGGCCGGAACGACTCCCCCCGAAGCGTTCACGGCTCGATACCGCGACTGCCCAGGGGCTGTCGCTCACGGACACCCCCTGGCCGCCGATCACCGCCCTCTCGGCGGCGGACGCGGACACGGGAGCACTCAGTGGCAGCGCTGTCGCAGCCAGCGCCAGCACGCCTGTCAGTGCTCGGACGATAGGACGGCACATACGGCTCCCTGACTCTACGATGACCATGTCTCACTCAGAGTGAATCAGTCTCGTGGAGCACAGCCCCGCACCGCAAACACACAGCGGGTCCGCATCTCTCCGGTTCGAGAGATACGGACCCGCTGCGGCGCGCCCTGTGGCCGACTAGTCGAGGTAGTCGCGCAGCACCTGCGAACGCGACGGGTGACGCAGTTTCGACATGGTCTTCGACTCGATCTGACGAATCCGCTCTCGCGTCACGCCGTAGACCTTGCCGATCTCGTCCAGGGTCTTCGGCTGACCGTCGGTGAGACCGAAACGCATGGAGACCACGCCCGCCTCACGCTCGGACAGAGTGTCCAGGACCGAGTGCAGCTGCTCCTGGAGGAGCGTGAAGCTGACGGCGTCGGCCGGGACGACCGCCTCGGAATCCTCGATGAGGTCACCGAACTCGCTGTCGCCGTCCTCGCCCAGCGGCGTGTGCAGGGAGATCGGCTCACGGCCGTACTTCTGGACCTCGATGACCTTCTCAGGGGTCATGTCGAGCTCCTTGGCCAGCTCCTCCGGGGTGGGCTCACGGCCCAGGTCCTGGAGCATCTGGCGCTGAACGCGCGCGAGCTTGTTGATGACCTCGACCATGTGCACCGGGATACGGATGGTGCGGGCCTGGTCTGCCATGGCGCGGGTGATCGCCTGACGGATCCACCAGGTGGCATACGTGGAGAACTTGTAGCCCTTGGTGTAGTCGAACTTCTCGACGGCACGGATCAGACCGAGGTTGCCCTCCTGGATCAGGTCCAGGAAGAGCATGCCGCGGCCCGTGTAGCGCTTCGCGAGCGAGACGACCAGACGGAGGTTGGCTTCGAGGAGGTGGTTCTTGGCGCGTCGGCCGTCCTCCGCGATGATCTCCAGCTCACGCTTGAGCTTCGGCGCGAGCTTGTCGGCATTGGCCAGCTTGTCCTCGGCGAACAGCCCGGCCTCGATGCGCTTGGCGAGCTCCACCTCCTGCTCCGCGTTGAGGAGCGGGACCTTGCCGATCTGCTTCAGGTAGTCCTTGACGGGGTCCGCGGTGGCACCGGCGACGGCGACCTGCTGCGCGGGTGCGTCGTCCTCGTCGTCGTCGGAGAGAACGAAGCCCTTGGCCTCGCCGCCCTCTTCCTCCTCCTCGCCCGACTTGGCAGCCGGGGTCTCCTCGGCGGCCTCGTCACCGTCCTGGAGCTCGTCGGCGTCCTTCTTGGAGGCAGTCTTCTTTGCCGCGGTCTTCTTGACTGCCGTCTTCTTCGCGGCGGTCTTCTTGGCGGCCGTCTTCTTGGCCGCGGCCTTCTTCTCGGGCTCGGCGTCGTCCGCCACGGCGTCCACACTGTCGGCGGAAGGAGCGGCAGTGGCCGCCACAGTCCTCGCCGCGGTCGACTTGACCGCAACAGTCCTGGTGGCGGTGCGCTTGACCGGGCTCTTCGCTGCGACGCTCTTGCGGGGGCGCTTCGGCGACTCCGCGGCACTGACCATCAGAGTCACACCCTCTTCCTCGAGGATCTGGTTGAGGCTGCGCAGAACGTTCTTCCACTGGGTGGCCGGAATCTGGTCAGCCTCGAAGGCCCGGCGCACGTCGTCGCCGGCGATCTGCCCATCAGCCTTTCCCCGCTCGATGAGCGCCATGACAGACTCGGACTCGGCGATCTCCGGCGGGAGAGTACGGGATGTGCTGGCCGACACGAACAACCTCTCGAAAGGATGGAAACGGCTTCCGGCTCCGCCCTTGACGGGCCTGGAACCGACGACCGCCGGCTGGGGATGTACCGACGGCGCGGGCTGAACCTCGGAGCTGTACAGCGCCGCCTACGACGCCTGCATTCCCTCTTCGGCTACCACCTCTTAGGTCATCGCGCTGCCTCGAGGAGTGTTACGCCCAATCCGCGTGGCCCGAGTCACACCCGATTCGCGACATATGGTTCCTCAAGGGACGCATACCCATAATCATGCCGCCGGACCCACCGGGGATCCGGCGCCACAGGGTTCAGGCACGCGCTCCGGCCGCACTGCGCGATCAATGCACGCGGGGCGCGGGAACGACGCGCTCCACTTCCGGGTGGACGGTCAGCAGTTGACGCATGGCCGCCTCTGCCGCCTGCGGGTCGTTCGCGGCAAGGGCGTCTGCGATGCGCGCGTGGTGGACGAGAGAGATCTCGGTGGGGCGGTCACACCCGGTGACGGGTCCGCCGGAGACCTGAAGGGCTCCCGAGACGATGCCGGAGAGGTGTTCCAGCATGCGGTTGCCCGCAAGCTGGATCAGCAAGGCGTGGAACTCGGCATCCGCCCGGGAAAAGGTGATCGAATCACCCTGAGCGATAGCGTGACTCATGATCTCGACCATGTCCGCGAGGCGCTGCTGCATGTCCTCGCGCCCATGCCCGGCGGCGAGACGCGCGGCCAGCGGCTCGATCGTCCAGCGCAGCTCGTTCAGCTCACGCCGCTGGTCGTCACGCTGCGGCCCGAACGCCCGCCACTCGATGATGTCCGAGTCCAGCAGATTCCAGTCGCTGACCGGGCGGACCCTCGTACCCACATTGGGCCGGGCACTGACCAGACCTTTGGCCTCAAGAACACGCAGCGACTCGCGTACGACCGTGCGCGATACCTCGAAGCGCTGGCCGATCTCCTCGGGGACCAGCGGGCGGTCGGCGCCCAGATCGCCGGAGACGATCATCTGACCGAGCTGCTGGACCAGCTGACCGTGCAGACCGCGACCGCGGCTGCCGGTCGCGCGCCGGCCGGCACGTCCCAGCTCGGCGTCGCTACCCCAGGAGGGAGCCCCGGCACGGCCGGCGCCGGGTGTCTCAGCGTACGGATAGCGGTCGAGTTCACCTGAGCCTGCGAGGCCGGACTCGGCAGTGCGGGCGTTGGTCATCATGGAGTGCGCAAGGGTAGTCACGCATCCTTTGTCGGCGCGCCTTGGGCGCCCCTTGAGGTCTTTGGTGAAAAGCACACGAAAGGGTGATCATCGACCTCGCCTCAATTGACGCCTTATCGGAAAGAAGCGGGCATTCCCCCTGGAGTTACTCATAGACCGCCGCGAAAGGGACCCGGGCGTTCACCAACGGGCCCTGCCGCGAAGGCCGGTGAACAGATACGCGCAGAGCAGTGCCGAGAGCGACAGCGCAAGGGCCGCACCTACGGGCTGGGACAGCAGACGGAGCGCCGCGATGAGCCATCGGTCGGCCTCGTGCGGCCATACCCAGGCGAGCTCACGGAGCCGGGCAGGAAGCCCGGCGGCGGACCGCGCCGCTGGTGCCGCCAGCACCATCCGCACCAGTGGCACGACGGCGACCGGGACGGACAGCACGGCGGCCAGGCCCGCGGTCGTGCTCCTGAAGACGCCCGCCCCCAGCAGCCCCGCCCAGGCGCAGCCGACGGTCAGCCCTGACCAGCCCACGGCCATCGACGGCCAGTTGTGCGGGACGGCGCCCAAATCACCGCCGTACACCAGACGGAGGGCTCCGGCATCGGTCACGGCGGTGAGCAGGGCCAGCAGGAGAGCCGCCCCACCCGATACCGCGAACTTGGCCGCCAGCAGGCCGAACCGCCTGGGAATACCGCCGAGGCCGACGGCGAGTGCCGGGTACCTGAACTCGTCCCCGAACGCGAGAGCGCCGAGCAGCCCGGCCGCGAATGCCGCGGGCGGCAGCGGAAGCAGTCCCGGCCACGCCATCACCAGATGGGAGAGCGGCCCCTGTCCCATTCTGGCGAGCACTACAGCAACAGCTACGGAGATGACAAGGACCGCGCTCGTCACGAGGAGCGTAGTCCGGATGCCGAAGACCCGGCGCAGCTCGTAACGGAGCGGCCTGATCGGCCCCCTGGCAGGGGCAGGGATGATCACCGGCTGCTGGTCGGCGAGTTCGGATCGCGCCGCGGCCAGCGACTGGAGTTCCGGAAGGGACGACCGGGCCGCCAGGGCGGGGACTTCGGCATCAGGGCCCCCCGGGGCCGGGATTCCCCGGGCGGATTCATCACGGGGGAACGCACCGTGGGGGGTCGCCTCGGAGCCCGGCGCTCCGGAATCGAACGGCGCGGTCAAGGACGCACCGGCAGCCGGGGCGCCCGGCTCATTCGCCGGACGCATGTCGCCGGTCTCGTCGGCGAGCTGATGGATCAGCACTCCGTGCCGGAAGGCCGTCTCTCCGATTTCGGCGCAACTGCTGCCGTAGACGGACAGCCGGCTGCCGCTCTCCGCGACGACCTCGACGGAGCGGTGCCCTTCGCGGGCCTCACGCCCCAGCAGACCGGCCAGCCGGGCGGTGTGAGGTGTGCGTACGGCGACCCGGGGGCGCAGCCGGGTACGGGCGAACTCGGCTCCGTCCTGGTCCGCCGCGAGCCGTCCGGCTTCGATGGTGACGACATGGTCGGCCGTGCGGGCCGCCGCCTTGGAGTCGCTCGTGGTGTACAGGACCGTGCCACCATCGGCGGCGTGGGCCCGCAGCAGCCCGTAGAGCCAGTTGCTGTCCTGCGGCGAGAGCCCTTCGGCGGGCTCGTCCAGGAGAAGGGTCTGCGGATCGGCGAGCAGAGCGACTGCGAGGCCGAGCCTGCGGTCCATCCCGTGGGAGAGCACGCCGAGCCGCTGATCGGCGAGACTGCCGAGGTCCACGGCTTCGAGCAGTTCGCCGGCGCGGGAGGCAGGTACACCCACCGCGGCGCAGAGCATGCGGAGTTGCCCTCGAACAGTGCGCGCAGGGTGTCCGGGGACGTCACCGAGCAGAGTGCCCACTTCAGCGGCGGGTCGGGCGATCCGGTGCAGCGGAAGGCCCCGGAAGTACGTGATGCCACGCCCCTGCTCCAGTTCGAGCATCAACCGCAGGGCGGTGGTCTTGCCGGAGCCCGGAGCGCCGAGGAGTGCCGTTACCTGCCCGGGTTCGGCTTCGAAGGTCAGATCGTCCACCGCGGGCGGCAGGTCCCGGCGGGGATGGCTGGTGAGTCCGATGGCCTGGAGCATCGCTTCTCTCGCGGGTAGCAGGGCCGCTGATGACTCAGACGGCTACCGGAGCAAGATAACGCGACATTTAGGACTTTTCGTGCATGTTCGCGCCGACCCTCACACCTCGGGACGAAGCATCGGGGGGTTGAGCAGCGTCGCGCCTCCCGCTCTGAACAATTGCGCGGGCCGCCCGCCCTGGCGGGTCGTGGTACCGCCCGAGGGCACGAGGAAGCCCGGCGTGCCGGTGACCTTGCGGTGGAAATTGCGGGGATCGAGTACCACGCCCCACACGGCCTCGTACACCCGGCGCAGCTCGCCGACCGTGAATTCCTGGGGGCAGAAGGCAGTGGCCAGTGAGGAATACTCGATCTTCGACCGGGCCCTCTCGACGCCGTCCGCGAGGATCTGAGCGTGATCGAAGGCCAGCGGGTCGGCAGGCTCTGCGACCCTTCCGATAGCCCCCTCCTGCCCCAGCAGGACCTCGACGGGCGCCCACCGGGCACTGCGGGCATCACCTCCGGCCCTGGGAGCAGGCAGATCGGGGGCGAGCGCCAGATGGGCCACACTGACGACCCTCATACGAGGATCGCGCTTCGGATCGCCATAGGTGCCCAGCTGTTCGAGGTGGGCACCGTTGCCTCGGACCGGGACCGGCGCCGAGGGATCGAGGGCGCACAGCCCAGTCTCCTCGGCCAGCTCCCGCGCCGCTGCGGCCCCCAGGTCCTCGTCCGTCTTGACGAAGCCGCCGGGCAGAGCCCACCGCCCCTGGAAGGGCGCCTCTCCCCGACGTACGGCCAGTGCGCACAGCGCATGACTGCGCACCGTGAGCACGACCAGGTCGACGGTGACAGCGAAGGGCGGAAAGGCCGACGGGTCGTAGGGCGACATGGCATGATCATAGTCGTCTCTCTGACGATAAACACGCCCTTCGGGATTCGCGGTGTTCTGCGATTCCTCCGCCCTCTTCACTCCTCATACCCCCCTCACAGCCCCAGTTGGAGCCCGGCCGCGGCTTCCTCGACCATGCCGAGGCCCAGCCTGCTGACGCGCACCGAGAAGGGCTCCCCCGCGACGCTCAGACCCGACAGTTGGATCGCGCCGAGCGGGGTAGTGCTCATCGGTCTGAGCGCGACGGTCCCTGCCGGGACATCGGGACGGACACCCGCGAGGCCGGTGAGCAAATGGATCCCGGCGGCCGCGGACACGGCCGCCGGACGGCAGGCCGCCGGATGCGGAAGAGGCACACTGTCCTCGGTCCGCTGCACCCCGGCGTACATCTCCGGGAGCCGATAACCGAAGGTACTGGCCGCGGAAAGAACTCCATTGAGCAGCGAGGCCGCCTCCCTCTCGAACCCTGAGGCTGCCAGGCCGGCTACCGCGAGCGCCGTCTCGTGGACCCGCACGGCGCCGCCCCGGTGTCCGAACGGGTTATGCCCCTGCTCCCTGGCTCCGAGGCTGCGCAGGCCCCAGCCCGAATCCATCGCCGGACCGCCGAGCAGTCTGGCGACCTGTTCCGTCCGCACCTTGTCCAGCAGCCCCTCGGCGAACGTGCCGCCGCCCAGCAGGCCTGTGTCCAGGAGGTGAGCCGTGCCGGAGCCCAGATGCGGGACCAGCCGGCCATCGGGCGTGCGCGCGGCCGCAGGTCTGCCCCCGGTCCGGTCCTCGATCCAGAATGTCTGCCGGAACCCGCTGCGAAGGCGGTGGGCCCACTCGTGCCAGGCATCCGCGCCGGGCCGGCCGCATTCGCCGAGCAGTTCGGCCGCCAGCATCGCGGCTCGGTGGGCGTGCGCCTGAGTTTCCGCACGCTGAAGGCCGCCCGCCCCGGGCTCGCCGAGCCGGCTCTCCCCGTCAGCCGCCGCACGCAGCCAGGCCAGACAGCGTTCGGCTGCGGGAAGGAACTCCGCCACCTCACGCTCAGGCAGGCCCCAGCGCCGCGCTTCAGCCAGCAGCACGGGAAAGAGCAGCGTGGCCTCCACCCCAGTACAGGTGGGTGGCAGATGAGGCCCCGCGTCCCTGAGGGGCCCCGGAATACGGCCTGCGCCCGGCCCTGTCCCCCCGAGCTGGGTACGGGCGAGTCCGCGCAGCGCGGCGGCTGCGAGACGGGTACCGAGAGGGAGTGTCATGCGGGCTGCCCAGAGAGTGTCCGCGGGCGAGAAGCCGCAGCGCCACGGGACGCCCGCCACCGGATACACGTCGGCGGGGTGGCTCGGATCACGGACCAGCATCGCCCGCAGGTCCTCCAGACTCATGCGCAGCAGGGCCTGAGCCCGGGGGTCGTCGCTGTCGGCCCGCGCCTGGGACAGCACACCGCCGGCCATCGGGCGCGCGGGGCGGGCCGACACGTCCGTACGGATCCGGAGCTCGATGTCCGTCGATCCCCCTGGAGGCACTTCCAGTTCCCATCTCAGCGAGCCCGCGGCAGCCAGCGCGTCATCGGGTGGAGGATCGGCTGTGACGACCGCCTGGCACCCCTCTCCCGTCCAGCGCAGACCAGCTCCGTGAACACCGGCGGGCAGCTCCGCTCCCGGGGTACCCGCCGCGACAGCTCCCAGAAACGCGAGGTCCGTACCGAGAGCGATCTCCACCGGAACCCGCAGGACCCGGTCGGACGCACTTCGCAGAGTGATCCGCTCCGTGCCATCGGCTGAGCGCAGCCGCTCCACGACCAGCTCGGGGTCGGGCCCCGCCGCGCCGGGCAGACGCACCACCGAGACGAACCGGGCGCGGCCGGCTGCGATCAGACTTCCTCGAACGGCGACCGGTTCACGTCCCGACACCCGGACGTGGCACCGGGAGAGAAGCCTTCGTCCCGACTGGTAGTAGCCATCGAAGCCCTGGCCCGTGAGTTGCCCGTGTTCAGGGGAAATAGCGAGTCCTGGAAGGCCGACACAGATCAACGCGTTGTGCACGGAAGGCAGTTCGCCCCGTCGACGCGTGCCTGCGGGGGCGGGCCCCGAAGCCGGCGTCCGGGAGCGGCTCCCAGCGGCTCCGCTGGTTCCTGAAGGGACGCTGAGAGCCATGTCCCGCCTCCTGAGCGCTGCGGCCGGTTGCGGCGGAGTCCCCGGCGCCGTCCGCCGCGCACCACCACCCAGGTGAACGGCACCGGATGCACCCGGGTCACGCCCGCACCTGTGTCCCGCTCTCATCGCCCGGCTCGCGTGCCGCGCTGACCGCCGCGGCGGCGTGCACGGCTGCGCCCCGCAGATGCCCCCGGCCGGGCTGTTCCGGCAGGCGCGTTCCTGCGGGCGGCCGGGGGCTCGGCCGGGGTCTGACGGCCGCTCCGGGAAGCTGCCGTTCCCGGCGCCACCCGGCTGCTTCGCTCCCGGCGCAGGCAGTGCCGGAGCGTCTCAGGGTCGAGTCCCTCGTTGCATGCCTGGTGAAGCAGCCGGGCGAAAACGTACTCGGGATCCAGGGCAAGGGCGCGCCCCAGCGCGACCCGGGCACTTGGTTCGTCCCCGGTCGACCAAGCCACCCAGCCAGCGAGAGTGAGCGGCGCCGCACCGTACTCGGCGTACGGGCCGACACACCGGCGGGACAGGGCCCGCCACAGCCGCAGGACCGATCCGGCGGCCGGCCCTTCCATCCACTCGGCGGCGCGGTCACGGGTCGTACGGTCCTGGAGCCCGAGAAGGACCGATGCGGCCTCATCATCGGTGATGAGCTCGTCGTCCGCACTATCAGCCTCGGCCCAGCCGGGCGCCTGTGGCGTCCGTTGGATGCGGCGAACGAGTCGCCGGGCCACGTCCAGCGTCTCCTGGCCGACCCGGTCGCGGTCGGTACCGGCCAGGATCCTCGGCACCAGGACACCGGCGGCCTCGTCCAGCGCGCGCTCCTGCGCCTCCGTACGAGGCTGCTGCCATGGAGCCAGCCTGGCCTCCATCTCCTGCAGGGATCCGCGGACCTGGATTCCCGCGTATGCCGCGGCCGCAGCCATCACCGAGGTGCCGGGCAGGGCCATGGGATTCCCGTCCGCCGGGCAGCACCGCGCGTCAGGGCAGCAGTACGAGAAGAACCTGCCGTCCGAGATACAGAGCGCTTCGGGGACGGGGACGTCCCGGGCACCGCACGCCGTGCGCAGATGCTGAGCGAAGGGGCGAAGCCGCTCCATGACGTCCGCTGGGGTCTCTCCCGCGGACGGGTCCTGGCACAGAAAGACGATGACGCCCTCCGGCCGCCGGCCCCGGCGCTCGCTACCGCTGACCAGTCCTTCGGCCAGCTGATCGGCGACCGGCTGCCACTCCTCCGGAGAGCGGGGGATTCCGAGCCTGAGCCTGCCTCCGAAGCGGCCACGGCGGCCGTGCAGCGCGACCATCACGACCGAGTCGGTCGGGCGGAAGCCCAGCAGATAGGGCAGTGCGTCAGCAAGCTCAGCAGGACCGCGCAGCGTGACCTGTTCCTGGACGGGCGAAGGACTGTTGGTTGCGTCGTGCTTGTTCATGGCTCGAAGATCCCGCGGTTCTCCCGAGTCCGCGACCCCTGTGGATAAAGTTATCCACAGGCTGACCGCCTCATTCGCGCATTGTCAGTGCGATCGGGTTGCATGGGGGCATGACCAACTCAGACCGCTCCGGCCTCAGGGCAACGGCCGATTCCGTACTGGCCCGTCTCGTCGGTGACCCCACGGGCGCCGCCACACTGCGCGAGGACCAGTGGCGTGCCATCGAGGCCCTGGTGGCCGACAAACGCCGGGCACTGGTCGTTCAGCGGACCGGATGGGGCAAGTCCGCGGTCTATTTCGTGGCGACATCGCTTCTGCGGGCCCAGGGCAGCGGTCCCACCGTGATCGTCTCACCCCTCCTTGCGCTGATGCGCAATCAGGTGGAAGCGGCGGCGCGGGCCGGCATCAGAGCACGCACCATCAACTCCTCGAACACGGAGGAGTGGGAGACGGTTCAGGCCGAGGTGGCCGCGGGCGAGGTGGACGTACTGCTGGTCAGCCCAGAGCGACTCAACAACCCGGACTTCCGCGACGGGGTGCTGCCCAAGCTCTCAGCAGCCACAGGCCTCCTCGTGGTCGACGAGGCACACTGCATCTCCGACTGGGGCCACGACTTCCGCCCCGACTACCGGAGGCTGCGCACCATGCTCGCGGAGCTTCCACCCGGCGTCCCTGTCCTCGCGACCACGGCCACAGCGAACGCCCGCGTGACCGCGGACGTCGCCGACCAGCTGGGTACCGGCGCCGGTACCGACGCGCTGGTACTGCGGGGACCGCTCGACCGGGAGAGCCTCAGCCTGGGCGTCGTCCGGCTCCCGGACGCCGCGCACCGACTGGCCTGGCTGGCAGATCACATCGACGAGCTGCCGGGCTCCGGAATCATCTACACACTGACAGTCGCCGCCGCCGAGGAGGTAGCCGCATACCTGCGCCAGCGCGGGCACACCGTCTCCTCGTACACCGGAAGGACGGAGAACGCGGACCGTCAGCAGGCGGAGGACGACCTGCTCGCCAATCGTGTCAAGGCGCTCGTCGCGACCTCCGCGCTCGGCATGGGCTTCGACAAACCAGACCTCGGATTCGTGGTGCACCTCGGTTCACCCTCCTCTCCCATCGCGTACTACCAGCAGGTGGGCCGCGCGGGCCGCGGCGTCGAGCACGCGGAGGTCCTGCTGCTCCCCGGCAAGGAGGACGAAGCCATCTGGCAGTACTTCGCCTCGGTCGCCTTCCCGTCCGAGCAGCAGGTTCGCCGCACTCTCGATGTGATGGCCGAGGCGGGAAGGCCACTCTCGCTGCCGGCCATCGAGCCCCTGGTCGAGCTGAGGCGTACCCGCCTGGAGACGATGCTGAAAGTCCTGGACGTCGACGGTGCGGTGAACCGGGTGAAGGGTGGCTGGACCACCACCGGACAGCCCTGGGCCTATGACGCTGAACGTTACGCGTGGGTAGCCAAACAGCGGGCGGCGGAACAGCAGGCCATGCGGGACTACGCGTCGACCGCCGACTGCCGGATGGAATTCCTGCGCCGCCAGTTGGACGACGAGGAGGCGGCGCCCTGCGGTCGCTGTGACAACTGCGCGGGCGGCCGGTTCACCGCGGAGGTTTCGACTGCGGCACTCGACGGGGCGCGGGGTGAGCTGAGCAGGCCGGGCGTCGAGGTGGAGCCGCGGAAGATGTGGCCCACGGGGCTGGCTGCTGTCGGTGTCGACCTCAAGGGGCGCATCGCCAAGGGCGAGCAGGCGTTTTCCGGACGGGCACTCGGCAGGCTCTCGGACATCGGGTGGGGCAACAGACTGCGGCCGATGCTCGCGCCGCAGGCTCCCGACGGCCCGGTGCCCGACGCCGTGGCGGATGCCGTGGTGACCGTACTGGCCGACTGGGCGCGGGGGCCCGGTGGTTGGGCTTCGGGCGGGCAGGACGCCCCGTCGCGGCCGGTGGGCGTCGTCACCGTCGCCTCGCACAGCCGTCCCCAACTGATCGAGTCGCTCGGCCGACACATCGCGGATATCGGACACATGCCCCTGCTCGGCCGGGTCGAATACGCGCAGTCGGCCTACGAACGGATTCCACCGAGCAACAGTGCCCAGCGTGTGCGAGCACTGCACGAGGCCTTCGCGGTGCCGCCCGGACTGGCGGAGGCCCTCAGCTCTGCCGAGGGCCCTGTCCTCCTCGTCGACGACCAGTCGGCGAGTGGCTGGACTCTTGCCGTGGCAGCACGCCTGCTGTGCCGGTCAGGAGCGAAGGGGGTATTTCCGCTGGTCCTCGCTGTTCAGGGCTGACAGCAGGAATCGCCGGGGACCTCGATGGGCAGGGATATGTGAGCCATACCCGAAGATTCCTGCCGGTCGCACGACTTGTTCGTTGCCGCCCGCCGGTACGGCAGGAAGAATCAGGACTGCTCCCCGCGCGGCCCGCCGGCGATTCGGAAGGCTGTGTCCCGGCGCGCCTCAGCCGACCCTGCCCGCGCCTCGGGCGCGTACGCGAAGGGAGGACGGTGACCTCCGAATTCGCTCCGTCCGCCGCCATCGCCACCTCTTCGACATCCACCGCCATGTCCACCGACTCGGTCAACCGGATCGGGCGACTGCTCGAACCTGCCGAATGGGCCGCCGCGGGCATACCCCTGCTCCGCAGCCCCCGTGGCGTGGTCAGCGGCCTGCACTCCAGACATCGCCCCACGTTTTCGACCGCCGTCGTGGCCGTGCTCGATCATGAGGAACGGGTCGTCGCCAGTGCCTCGTTCAAGCGTCGCACCACACCTGCCGACGGCTGGGACTTCCGCAACGCACTCCTCGCCCACCTGCGCCGGGTCATCCCGCACGACCTTCGCCGCCGCACACCGGTCCGCACTGCGGTATTGCTCTACTGCCGCGAGGGGGAGGGACGGTGGACCGAGGAGGACGGTGCCTGGATGTGGGGGCTGCGCGACGCCTGCACACTGCACGGCCTGCGCTGCGGGGCGTACATCACACTCACTCCGGACGGCTGGCAGGTGCTTGGCGAAGACCGTGGCGGGCGACGGCCCAACTCGCGTTCCGGTCCGGCCGCCGCCACCGGTACCGAGGCCGACTCTCTCTCGGCGCCGCTTCCTTCGGGGGCAGCGGCCGCCCTCCGCCGGGTCGCGACCCGGTGATTCCCTCCGCCGGGCGTCGCACACTCGCAGTCCGCACCCCCCGTCCGGCCACGGCAGTCGGCAGTCGGCAGTCGGCAGTCGGCAGTCGGCAGTCGCTCAACGACGGCCGCACCGAAGCCAGTTGAGGAGCGTCTCGCGTCTGCCGCTCATGCGAGCGGAAACGGCTCTGCCCGGCCTCCGCGTTGTCGCGAAGGCCGGGCAGACGGGGGCCTATGGTTCAGACTCCGGCGCCGAGAACGGTGTTGACGTGCTGCGGGTCACCGCAGACGATCAGCAGCGCTCCCGCATACGCCCTGGCCGCAGGCAGCACCTGGGCCACGGACTCATCGGTTCCGCCGTTCAGCACGACCACCACGACGGGCCGGGTCTTCGCCCGGTCCACCGCTGCGGCATCCGCGTAAAAGACGTCCTCCCGGGCATCGTGCTGTGCCCAGTAGGCGGCTTCACCGAAGGACAGCTCGTGCGCTGCCCACGGGTGCTGCCCGCCAGTGGTGAGCACCAGAATGTCACTCGGTGCGCGACCGCTGTCGAGCAGCAGGTCGACCGCTTCGTCCGCCGCCTCCAGCGAACCATCCGCGGAAGCGGGGATCAGCTGGATCTGTGGCGTAGAAGAGTCTTCCGAAGGGGCATCCGGACGGGACCCCGGACGGCTGTCCGGCCGAGCGTCCGCGCGGTTGCCCGACCGGTTGTCCGGCCGCTGGGAAGAGGATGTCCGCTGCACGGGAGGCGCGGGAGGCGCAGGCCGGGCAGCGGGACGGGGCCCCGGACGAGCGGGGCGTGGCACGGCCGCGGGACGCGGGCCGGGTACGGGACGAGGGGTCGACGCAGTACGGCCGGCGGCCGGAGCAACGCGGGGACCCTGGGCACTCTCGTGAATCTGAGACTCCTCGGGGATGAGAGGCATGAATGATTGTCTATCAAACAGCGGTGAACGAGACACCACCGGGTGGGCACGTCAGTGCGAATCGGACGGAGGAATTCTCCACCGGTTCGCTGAAAGTTCAGAAGTCGAAGCCGAGTTGGCCCCCGTTTTCCAGCGCGACAGCCTCCACGGAGGAACGGGTCTTCTTGAGATGCCGCCACTGGGGCAGCCCGTCCAGATAGGACCAGGAGAGCCGGTGGTGCGGGGTGGGCCCCCGCTCCTCCAGCGCGGCTTTGTGCACAGGTGAGGGATACCCCGCGTTGGCGTCGAAGGCGAAGCCCCCGCACACATCGGATTCGGTGGCGAGCTCCGCCATCATCGCGTCCCTGCGCACCTTGGCAATCACCGAGGCGGCCGCTACGGCGATGCAGGACTGGTCGCCCTTGATCACCGTGCGGACCCGCCAGGGAAGGCCGAGGTAATCGTGTTTGCCGTCGAGGATGACCGCCTCCGGGCGGACCGGGAGCTGTTCGAGCGCCCGCACCGCGGCGAGCCGCAGCGCTGCTGTCATCCCCAGGTCATCGATCTCCTGCGGAGAGGCGTGCCCGAGTGCGTAGGCAGTCACCCACGACTCCAGCAGCCCGGCCAGCTCCGTGCGGCGCTTGGGGCTGATCAGTTTGGAGTCGGTGAGCCCGGTCGGCGGTCGCCGCAGTCCGGTGACTGCGGCGCAGACGGTGACAGGGCCGGCCCAGGCCCCGCGCCCGACCTCGTCGACGCCGGCGACGGTCGTGGCACCCGTAGTGGCGCGCAGTGAGCGCTCGACGGTGTGCGTGGGTGGTTCGTACGGCATGGCGCCAGTCAGGGTACGCCGCCGGACACCTCGTGCGACACCCCGGTGCCGCCCCGGGCTTCAGCGGCGGAATCGACGCAGCGGCAGCGCTTTCACTTCCTCGGCCTTCCGCACCGCATTCCCGCCACGAAATTCGCACTCGCACATCGCTGATCGACACAGCACCCCTTGGGCCAGCTCGCAGCGCACACTCCCCGCCCCGCCCCGCCCGCACAGGCAGCCGCGCGCTGCACCCGACCGCGCAATACCGTTGCAGCGTAAGCAAACTGCACGGTCCCCCCGACGGGTCGAGCGAACCGACCGACGGCCTACCGGACGATCACCTCGCGAACCACTTCGGCGCGAGTTGCCGCGTGTTGTCGCATTCGTGAAGCTCTGACTGCAATGCAAATGTGGCCGGACGTGCCCCTCAGATGCGTCGTCGTCGGACCCCTGAGCAAAGCCGATCCATTCCGGCGGGCCCACAGCCTCGGCAGCAATCACTGGACTGCGGGCGTCATCCAGTCCGCGAGCGCAGTCCGGAAACGCTCGGCGCACAGCCGCCCCTACGCGGCCGGGAGCCCGCATGACACGTCCAGCGACGCCTCCGGGGGCAAGGGCCGACCCGGGCACTCCACGCCGCCCCGTCTCCGTCCCGCCGAGGTCACCGCATCACACCGTCACAGGGACGGTGTCCACCCCGGGAGCTCCTCGGTCTGCTCGAGCCACCCGGCGGGCGGCATCCCGCCCGCCCCCGCGGCCACCACACCCCCCGCGATCGCACAGGTCGTGTCGACGTCACCGCCGACCTGGGCAGTCGTCCAGAACGTCCGCTCGAAATTCCCGAGGCCCCGGGCGGCCGACCAGAGCGCGAACGGCACCGTGTCGTGCGCGCTGGTCCGGCGGCCGCACCCCAGCACAGCGGCGACCGTACCCGCGTCGTCGTAGTCCAGCATGTCCTTGGCCCGGCGCAGCCCCGCCCCGACGGCGCTGCGCGGGACGAGCGCGATCACACCGTCCAGCAGGTCAACGGCGGACGGCGGCCCCGCCGGGTCAGCGGCCAGGGCGGCGGCGGCCGCGACAGCCATGCTCCCCACCACCGCCTCGCGGTGCTGGTGGGTGGTGTACGCGGAGATCTCGGCCTGATGCGTGGCCTGCTCCGGGTCGTGCGCGTACCAGGCGCCGAGGGGTGCGATCCGCATCGCGGCACCGTTTCCCCACGAGCCCTGGCCACTGAAGAGACCACTGGCGAGTTCCCGCCAGTCGCCCCCTTCTCTCACCAGTCGCAGCATCCGGTTGACCGCCGGGCCGTAGCCCCGGTCGAATTCATGGTGCCCGGCGAAGGAAGCCGCGAGCACGTCCTGATCGATCCGGCCCTCCGCTGCCAGTACCGCCAGCACCGAACAGGCCATCTCGGTGTCGTCGGTCCACTGCCAGGGGCCAGGGGGCAACTCCCGCCGGGCCAGCAGCGGATAGTTGTCGGGCACGAAGAACTGGGATCCCAGGGCATCTCCCACGGAGAGCCCACGCAGGCTGGCCCGAGCGCGTCCGAACGCGTCGGGACGAGATCCGGAAACGGGGTGAAAAGCGGAGTCAGCGGTCATCTCAAACACACTCTAACCGGTGGTGCCGTACGGTTCCGGAACGCGCCAGTGGTCGAACGGCCGGTCAAGCGTGTACTTGCCGTCCGCTCCCAGCACCAGCGTCCGCGACTCCGCGTTCCCCGGATTGGACAGCGCCTCGAACTCCGCGACCGACCAGTGGAACCAGCGCATGCAGAAGAGCCGCATCGTCAGCCCATGGGTGACCAGCAGGACGTTCGGCGGGTGGTCCGGTGCTTCGAAGCTGCGGTGGAGGCTCTCCAGGAACGACCCGACGCGGTCGTAGACATCGGCCCCGGACTCTCCCTGCGCGAACCGGTAGAAGAAGTGGCCGTAGGCGTCGCGGTACGCCTTCTGCAGGCGCACGTCGTCACGGTCCTGCCAGTTCCCCCAGTCCTGCTCGCGCAGCCGGGGCTCTTCCCTGACCCGCACCAGTTCCGGATCAAGACCGAAGGCCCGGAAGGTCTCATGGGTGCGGCGATAGGGCGACACATAGGTGCTCACCTCTTCGCGTCCGAAGAGTTCCCGCAACTGTGTCCCGGTCGTCTCCGCCTGGGACCAGCCGCTCGGGGTGAGCTTCAGGGCGTGGTCGGGTTCGCGTTCGTACACCGTGTCATCAGCGTTGCCCTCCGATTCCCCGTGCCGGACGAGAACGATGCGTTGTGGTCGTGCCATGCCAAGACCCTAGATCGGATCGAGACCGGCTGCGCCGACAGCCCCCTCACACCGTCCAGGAGGGTTCCAGTTGCACGACATCGCCCGCCAGCGCTGCCACGTCCGCATCGGTCTGGGCCCGCAGGGACAGCCGTTCGATCCGCTCCGGCCGGTATTTCCCGCGTTCGGCCGCCGACTGCCACATCGAGAGCACCAGGAACTCGTCACCGGGCGCTTCCCCGAACATTCCTCGCAGCATCCCCGGCGACCCTGCCATCGCCGGATTCCAGACCTTCTCCTGCATCAGCGCGAAGTGCTCCGCGCGCTCGGAGTGCACCCGGCAGTGCGCGACCCTGACCACATCCGCGTCCCCGAAACGGGGTTCGAACCCCGTTCTCACATCGAAGCGATACTCGAAGATCTTGGCCTGCATGTCCTTGAAGGTGCCCGCCTGGGCGGCAGCGAGCCGGTTGTGCGCGCGTGCCATGAACGAGTCGTAGAAAGCCCGGCTCTCCCAGAAGGCGAACACGTGCGCCACGCTCTGCCGCCCCCGGCTCCAACCGCCTCCCTGCCCCCGGAATCCCGGCTCACCCAGCAGCCCCGCCCACCTCCGCTGCCCCTGCTCGTACCCTCTGGGGTCTGTCACCGTGCAGCGAATCCACTTGACCAGCACCGCGCCATCGTACGGCCAGGAGAGTGACGCGGGTCGCGGTCCGGCCGAGGACGTCCGGATCACCCGTCGTAAACCTCCGCGCCACTCGCAATACCGATCACATAGCCCGGAATTCCGGTCAACGGCGTTGCCACGTCCGCCTGTTCGCCGCCCCCGCCCCGAGGACGGGCCGCACAGCCGGCGGTCCCACGCCGCGTTCGCGCCAATTCCGGAGGCCGCACCGCCGGGATGTCCGGTCGGCCGTCAGGCACATCATCTCCGGCGGCAGGGCTTGAGGCGCCGCCTGTGGCGGGCCTCGGGAGCTCGAACGACGGAGGGGACCGGCCTCAGGCCGGTCCCCTCCGTGAGCTGCTGGTCAGCTACCTGTGCGGGCTACGCCGGATGTTGCGTCCGACGCAGTCCCGACCGGTATCAGCTGCACCCGCTGGTCGAGCCACACCCCTCGCAGAGGTAGCAGCTGCCCGCACGGCGCATCTTCGTGCCGCAGGAGAAGCAGAGCGGGGCATCGGCGTTCAGACCGAGCGTGATCTCCATCAGCTCGGTCGAATTGTGCGCCTGCTTGGGCGCGGGCACCTCGACGGCGGCTTCCGGCCTGGCTGAAGCCGTCTCCGGCGCCTCCACCTTGCGGGGCGCGGACTGGGACAGGCTCTCCACGTCCATGTCGTCGTCCTCCGGCTCGTACGAACCGGTGTCGAGGTGGCGCTGACGCTCCGAGGCCGAGTGGATACCCAGCGCCGAGCGCGTCTCGAAAGGCAGGAAGTCGAGCGCCAGCCTGCGGAAGATGTAGTCGACGATCGACTGCGCCATCCGCACGTCGGGGTCGTCCGTCATACCGGCCGGCTCGAAGCGCATGTTGGTGAACTTCGAGACGTACGTCTCCAGCGGGACTCCGTACTGCATGCCGACCGAGACCGCGATCGAGAAGGCGTCCATCATGCCCGCGAGGGTCGACCCCTGCTTGGACATCTTCAGGAAGACCTCACCGAGGCCGTCGTCCGGGTAGGAGTTGGCGGTCATGTACCCCTCGGCGCCACCCACGGTGAACGAGGTGGTGATGCCGGGGCGCCCCTTGGGCAGGCGCCTGCGGACCGGGCGGTACTCGATGACCTTCTCGGTCTTCGGCTCCGCCTTCTCCTCGGCGGGCTTGCTCTTGGCCGAGAGCGGCTGACCGACCTTGGAGTTCTCGACATAGACGGCGAGCGCCTTGGTACCGAGCTTCCAGCCCTGGAGGTAGATCTCCTCGACGTCCTCGACCGTGCTGGACGCAGGCATGTTGACCGTCTTGGAGATCGCACCGGAGAGGAACGGCTGGGCGGCAGCCATCATCCGTACGTGGCCCATGGGCGCGATGGAACGCTCACCCATGGCGCAGTCGAAGACCGAGTAGTGCTCCGGCTTGAGACCGGGGGCGTCGACGACGTTGCCGTGGTCGGCGATGTGGGCGACGATCGCCTCGACCTGCTCCGGCTGGTAACCGAGGCGCTTGAGTGCCTTGGGGACCGTGTTGTTCACGATCTGCATGGAACCGCCGCCGACGAGCTTCTTGAACTTGACCAGCGCCAGGTCGGGCTCGACGCCGGTGGTGTCGCAGTCCATCATCAGTCCGATGGTGCCGGTCGGAGCCAGCACCGAGGCCTGCGCGTTGCGGAAACCGTTCTTCTCACCGAGACGCAGGACGTCCTGCCAGGCCTCCGTCGCGGCGGCCCAGACCGGGCTGTCCAGGTCGTCGGTGCGCGTGGCCGACGCGTTGGCATCCGCGTGCTGCTTCATGACACGCTTGTGGGCGTCCGCGTTGCGGGCGTACCCGTCGTACTGGCCGACGACCGCGGCGAGCTCGGCGGAGCGCTTGTACGAGGTACCGGTCATCAGCGAGGTGATGGAGCCGGCAAGCGCACGGCCGCCGTCACTGTCGTAGGCGTGGCCGGTCGCCATGAGCAGCGCGCCCAGGTTGGCGTAGCCGATGCCCAGCTGACGGAAGGCCCGGGTCGTCTCGCCGATCTTCTCGGTGGGGAAGTCGGCGAAGCAGATCGAGATGTCCATCGCGGTGATGACCAGCTCGACGACCTTGGCGAAGCGTTCGGCGTCGAACGACTGGTTGCCCCGGTCGTCGTCGCGCAGGAACTTCATGAGGTTGAGCGAGGCGAGGTTGCACGACGAGTTGTCCAGGTGCATGTACTCGCTGCACGGGTTGGACGCGGTGATCCGGCCCGACTCGGGCGAGGTGTGCCACCGGTTGATGATGTCGTCGTACTGGATGCCGGGGTCGGCGCAGACGTGCGCGGCCTCGGCCATCTTACGGAAGAGAGCCTTGGCGTCGACCTCCTCGATGACCTCTCCGGTCATGCGCGAGCGCAGTCCGAACTTGGATCCGGCCTCGACCGCGTTCATGAACTCGTCGTTGACCCGGACCGAGTTGTTGGCGTTCTGGTACTGGACGGACGTGATGTCGTCGCCGCCCAGGTCCATGTCGAAGCCCGCGTCGCGCAGGGCGCGGATCTTCTCCTCCTCCTTCACCTTGGTGTCGATGAAGGCCTCCACGTCCGGGTGGTCGACATCGAGGACGACCATCTTCGCGGCTCGGCGCGTGGCGCCACCGGACTTGATCGTTCCCGCGGAGGCGTCGGCGCCCCGCATGAAGGAGACAGGTCCTGATGCGTTGCCGCCGGAGGAGAGCAGCTCCTTGGAGGAGCGAATACGGGAAAGGTTCAGGCCGGCGCCGGAGCCGCCCTTGAAGATCATCCCCTCTTCCTTGTACCAGTCGAGGATGGACTCCATGGAGTCGTCGACTGAGAGGATGAAACAGGCACTGACCTGCTGGGGCTGCGCCGTGCCGACGTTGAACCAGACCGGCGAGTTGAAGCTGAAGACCTGGTGGAGCAGAGCGTAGGTGAGCTCGTGGTCGAAGAGCTCGGCGTCCTCGGGAGAAGCGAAGTAACCGTTCTCCTCGCCGGCCCTGCGGTACGTCTTCACCACACGGTCGATGAGCTGCTTGAGACTGTTCTCGCGGTTGTCCGCGCCGACAGCGCCGCGGAAGTACTTGCTGGTGACGATGTTGACCGCGTTCACCGACCAGAAGTCGGGGAACTCGACGCCACGCTGCTCGAAGTTGACCGAGCCGTCGCGCCAGTTGGTCATGACGACATCACGGCGTTCCCAGACAACCTCGTCGTACGGATGTACGCCGGGCGTGGTGTGGATGCGCTCGCCGCGCAGCCCCTGCCGATTAGCAGCCGCCTTGGCTCCCTTTGCGCGGGAACCTCGTGCCGGGCCGCTCGCCGTCTCTGTCATGCCGCCTCCCATATGCGGGCTAGAACGCCCAAAAGTGCCCAGTTCTTCCCATGGCACTGTGTCTGTCTGACACCTGCGGCGCAGGAAGCGCCGCAGGCAGGTCTGTGTCCGCCGACCCCTGGGGGTCAGTCGGTGGCAGTGGCGGGCACGGGGACCGCAGGGGCCCCTCCGCACTCGCATCCCACTGCGGGCGGCTGCGCGTCGCGGAGTTCCGCGATGGCGGCCTCGAAGTCTTCGAGCGAATTGAACGCCCGGTAGACGGACGCGAAACGCAGGTACGCGACAAGGTCGAGTTCCTGCAACGGGCCGAGTATGGCCAGTCCGACGTCGTGAGTGGTCAGCTCGGCACCCCCGGTGGCACGCAGCGCCTCTTCGACCTGCTGGCCGAGTTTGGCGAGAGCGTCCTCGGTGACCGGGCGCCCCTGGCACGCCTTCCGTACACCCGAGATGACCTTCGTACGGCTGAAGGGTTCCGTGACCCCGCTGCGCTTGATCACCATCAGCGAGGCGGACTCCACCGTGGTGAAACGGCGGGAGCAGTCGGGGCACTGGCGGCGCCGGCGGATCGACGTGCCGTCGTCCGTGGTGCGGCTGTCCACAACGCGGCTGTCAGGGTGCCTGCAGAAGGGGCAGTGCATGGTTCCCGACCCTCCTTCGCAGTACGACTGAATAGCCTCGCCGGGCCCGGAACGAGCCCCTCGAAGCAGCCCCAAGCATAGGCGATGGCCCGAGGCGCGGGAGACCAGGGACCACAACTTCTGGGCGGCCGTTTCAATCCAACCACTAGATCTGGGGTTCAGCGCTGCTTTCACCGCAGAGCGTGTCGCACTCGCCCACCGATGCCTTCCGGCTCGGATGAGGGTACGGGAAGCGTGTCGGCGCCGGACTTCCGGGCCATCCGGCAACACGCGATGACAGACTGGGAACACAGCGCGACAACGTGCGGCGAACCACCCCCACGGCCCGGCTCCCGACCGGCGGACGATACCGTAATCGACCGAATTGCCTTTCGGCTCCGGCCGCGCTCATACACCCGACATCGTGCTCATGTGAAGGTTATTTCACTTTTTCACTCGAACGTGTGTTTGGCGCAACCTTTCGAAAGCCACTACCGTTGTCCAACTAGGGAGAGAACATCTCGAGAGGGGCCGACGACGTGACCACGACCGCAGACAGCGCCACCATCACTGCCCAGGACCGTTCCCAGAACCGACTCGAGCCGGTGCATGCCATGAACGACGCGGCAACGGGCCCCGAGGGGCAACTGCCCCCGCGCCCCGCGCGCTCACTGCCCGGCCGACCTCCCGGCATCCGGGCGGACAGCTCGGGGCTCACGGACCGGCAGCGACGGGTGATCGAGGTGATCAGGGATTCCGTGCAACGCCGTGGATACCCGCCCTCCATGCGCGAGATCGGCCAGGCGGTGGGGCTGTCCAGCACGTCGTCCGTCGCTCATCAGCTGATGGCGCTGGAGCGCAAGGGCTTCCTTCGCCGGGACCCGCACCGCCCGCGTGCGTACGAGGTCCGGGGCTCCGACCAGCCGAGCACCCAGACGACCGACACGACGGGCAAGCCCGCCGCGTCGTACGTCCCACTGGTGGGCCGGATTGCCGCCGGTGGGCCGATCCTGGCAGAGGAGTCGGTGGAGGATGTCTTCCCGCTCCCCCGGCAACTGGTCGGCGACGGCGAGCTGTTCGTCCTGAAGGTCGTCGGTGACTCGATGATCGAGGCAGCGATCTGCGACGGCGACTGGGTCACCGTACGGCGCCAGCCTGTTGCGGAGAACGGCGACATCGTGGCGGCCATGCTGGAGGGCGAGGCCACGGTCAAGCGCTTCAAGCGGGAGGACGGCCATGTGTGGTTGCTGCCGCACAATGCCGCTTACCAGCCGATCCCCGGTGACGAGGCCACGATCCTCGGCAAGGTGGTGGCGGTGCTCCGGCGCGTGTGAGCACCGCGTCGGCCATGAACAGGGCCCCGGAACCCACTGCGCCGGTTCCGGGGCCCTGCCTTTCCCGCATTTCCGACTTCGCTCTGCTTCAGGCGGCATGCCGATCGCGCATATCGGCCTTCTTGTCGACTCGGCCTGCCGGCTCTGTGCCGGTTCGGGGAAGCCGTCCCTGCTTACTGACCGGCCTCCTTGGCCACGGCATCGATCGCTGCCAGTGACCTCCGGATCTGATTACGGTCCGTGGTGAACCAGAAATCGGGCAGGGAAGCCCGCAGATAGCTGCCGTAACGCGCGGTAGCCAGCCGGGGATCCAGCACCGCGACGACACCGCGGTCCCCCATGGCTCTGACCAGCCGCCCGGCACCCTGCGCCATCAGCAGTGCGGCATGCGTCGCGGCAACCGCCATGAACCCGTTGCCGCCCCCTTCCTCGACCGCCTTCTGCCGGGCACTCATCAGCGGGTCGTCGGGGCGGGGAAAGGGGATCCGGTCCATCACCACGAGCTGGCAGCTCGGCCCTGGGACATCGACGCCCTGCCAGAGGGAGAGCGTCCCGAAAAGGCACGTCTCGGGATCGGCCGCGAAATTTTTGATCAGCTCACCGAGCGTCTCCTCACCCTGGAGCAGAACACGCCGGTCCTGCCTGCCACGCAGCTCCTCGGCGGCCGCCTGGGCGGCCCTCATGGAAGAGAAGAGACCGAGCGTCCGCCCGCCCGATGCCTCCACCAGTTCAGCGAGCTCGTCCAGCATGTCCGTGCGCGACCCTTCACGGCCGGGCGGCGAGAGATGTTTGGCGACGTACAGGATGCCCTGCTTGGCGTAGTCGAAGGGCGAGCCCACGTCGAGGCCCTTCCACTGCGGGACGTCCTCCCCCTCGGTGCCTTCCGGCGAGAGCCCGAGAGAGGCTCCGATCCCGTTGAAGTCACCACCGAACTTGAGTGTCGCGGAGGTGAGGACCACTGAGCGGTCCGCGAAGAGTTTCTCCCGGAGCAGCCCGGAAACGGAGAGCGGCGCAACACGCACGGAGGCACCGAACCGGTCGTGGCGCTCGTACCACACGACGTCGTACTCGGATCCGAGGGTGATCCGCTCGGCGACATCGTGGATGGACTCGACGGACGCCAGAGCCTGCTTCCGCACGACGTCCTCGTCCTGCACGGACTTGTCCCTGGTGGATCCGAGGGCTGAGATGACCGTCCTCGCCGCGTCCCGCAGGGCCATCAGCGCATAACCGAGATCCTCCGGGACCTCTTCGAGCCGGCCCGGCAGCGCCAGCTCCATCACACGTTCGAAGGTTTCGGAGGCGGTCTGGAGAGCGTCGGCGGCCTTTTCGTTGACGAGCTTGGCCGCTCGGCGCACGGCCCTGTTGACCTGGCCCGGAGTGAGCTCGCCAGTGGCTACACCGGTGACACGGGAGACCAGCTCATGGGCCTCGTCGACGATCAGCACCTCGTGCTGCGGCAGGACCGGCGCCCCCTCGATCGCATCGATGGCGAGCAGGGCGTGGTTGGTCACGACGACATCCGCGAGCTTGGCCCGCTCGCGGGCGGCCTCGGCGAAGCACTCCGCGCCGTAGGCGCACTTACTCGCCCCGAGACACTCGCGGGAGGAGACAGAGATCTGGCCCCAGGCGCGATCCGAGACGCCCGGGGTGAGATCGTCGCGGTCGCCCGTCTCCGTCTCATCCGCCCAGTCCCGCATACGCAGCAGGTCCTGGCCGAGCTTGCTTGTGGGCACGGCCGTCTCGAACTGGTCGAACAGCCCGTCCTCCTCCTCCTGCGGTACACCCTCGTGGAGGCGGTGCAGACAGAGGTAGTTGGACCGCCCCTTGAGCATGGCGAACTGAGGGCGCCGCCGCAGCAGCGGGTGCAGGGCCTCGACCGTGCGCGGCAGGTCCCGCTCCACGAGCTGTCGCTGGAGTGCGAGCGTCGCGGTGGCCACCACGACGCGCTCCCCATGAGCCAGTGCGGGTACCAGGTATCCCAGGGACTTTCCGGTACCGGTGCCGGCCTGGACCAGCAGGTGGGCGTTGTCGTCGACGGCTTCGGCAACGGCCTCGGCCATAGTGACCTGGCCGGGCCGCTCCGTACCGCCCACAGCGGTGACGGCGGCGTGCAGGAGCTCGGGGAGGGAGGGCTTCGTCATAGCGGGACCACCCTACGGGGCAGCACTGACAATCGGAGTCACACCTCGTGCAGAGGGTTGCTGACTGTCCCGTGCACGGCCGCGTGCGGTCGGCTCGGACGGTCCCGGTATCCGTCGAGATGGAGACGATTGCGGTTCAGACAGAGCCGCTCGATCCGCGGGGTGAGCAGGTCGAACATCTCGAAGCGCTCCTTGAGCTCGGGGAACCGGGCTTGGTGCCGGAGGATCTCGGCGCGTACCAGCTGCCAGAAATCAGCCTCCGGGACTCCTAGTTGATCTTCGCAGAGGGGGGCGAGATAGCGGAAGACACCGACGAAGAGTCCGGAGTGGATGAACTGCGTCAGGAAGGCAGGATCCTCGGTCAGCAGCACGTCCCGCACGTCAGCGGGCATCGAGTCGTGTTCCGGCAGGGACTCCGAACTGATGTTGACGTCGTCGACGAAGTCCTTGATCGCAAGCCGTACCGGGACGTCGTGGTCGTCGAACACGACGATGGCGTTTTCGCCGTGCGGGGAGAAGACCGTCCCGTAGCGGTAGAGGAACCGCAGCAGTGGGGGAAGCAGCGCAGCGAAGAGCCGGCGGAGCCAGGCTGTGGGCGTGAGTCCCGACCGGGCGACCAGCTCCGCGGTGAAGGACCGTCCCTGAAGGTCGGTGTGGAGCAGGGAGGCGAGCGTGCGGGCGCCTTCGCCCTCGGTCAGCTGTACGTCGAGCGGCTCGCGCCAGATGGCGCCGAGGAGCTCCCTGTACTGGTACGGCACTTCGGGCAGCTGGTCGTAGAGGGGGTGCTCGACCGAGACGGACGCGACTTCTCCCAGCAGGATGACGCCGCATTCGTCGCGCAGGAACGCATCGCCGTCGCGCAGTCCCTGGACCCATGCGGTGACGGCGGGGGCCGCGAGGGTGCGCTCCGTGGGGAGACCGCGCCAGACCAGGGTGTTGAGGATCGAAAGCGGCAGCTTCACGGTGTGCCGCTCGGGGTGTTCGAGATTGAGGAAGGTACGGATGGACTGCTGCGGCAGACGCGGGTCGGCGTCGGCGTGGAGCGGCACGATCTGAAGGTGTGCGATGGCCGGCGCGTAGAGCGGCAGGATCACTTCGTCCCACTGCCAGGGGTGCACGGGGAGATAGAGGTAGTCGTCCGGGTCAAGTCCGCGAGCCCTTAACGAGGCGGCGAAGGACTCCCGGGCGGCAGGGTCGAGTTCACGGCGGTACAGGCGGTCGGGCGTCGCCAGGCCTGTGACACCCCGGTACTGGGCGATGTCCGTACTCACCGCGATCCACGGAAGCCGGGCGGGCCGGCGGGACTCGGGCGTCCACCGGGCGGCGTCGGCCGCGGAGAACCCGATCCGGCCCTTGTTGAGCACGAGCCAGGGGTGGCCGGTCTGATGACCCTCCAGCTGCGCGTAGTCGAGGTCGGCGAGATCGGCGGCAGCGAGGGCTGTGTGATCGATGCGGGCATCGGCAGCGAGGGTGGTGGTGAGTTCGCGCACCAGATGCCCGAGCGTGGCGCCGTCCAGGGCGAGGAGCCGGCGGGCAAGGACGAGGAAGCGGAGCGGGTCACTGAACGAGGTGCCCTGGAGCTCGATGCTGTCCGGGGCGACGTGCCAGTGCCCGTAGGCACCACGCCGGGCCAGGAAGGTCAGAGGCAGGTCGTCGTCCAGCGTGAGGGTGTGGCGGCCGCCGCCCCGTGCCACGGGCTCGATGATCTCTTCGTAGGCGAAGGCACCGAGCATCTTGGCGAGGAGACGGCGCGCGGCGCGGTCCCAGTCCTCGGGGTTCAGCTCGGGAGGGGCGAACAGCGTCGGTTCGGCTTCGGAGTCGAAGGCAGCAGACGGGTTCAGCACGGGGACTCCTCGGGATGGAACCGATTCGGGACGAGCGGTGTATCAGAAGCACCAGGTCGTCAGGGGCGGCAATTCACGGAGCGGGCAGGTGGGTGCGGAGATGGCCGGAGCAGGGACGGGCGCAGTAAGGACAGGCGCAGCAGGAGCGGATTCATTGGGAGCGGAAAGCGCTGGGACAGGGAAGGAAGCAGGGGCTTCGCTGAGCAGCGGAGTTCGCGGGGAGTGGTCACAACACTTCGCGGAGGGAGCGGTCGCGAATCATGAGTGCCGCCCGTTTGCCGGGCAGGTCGAGTTCGGCCGAGAAGCGGAAACCCGCCCCGAGAAAGGCCGATACGGAAGGGGTGTTGCGCAGGTCCGGCTCAGCGACGACGCGTGTGCACTGGGCCCGGTTGTCCAGGACCAGATCGGACACAGCACGCAGCAGGGTGGTACCGGTGCCGTGGCCCCGGTCGGCGACGCCGCCGATCAGGAGATGCAGGCCGGTGTCATGCGGGCGGGCCGGGTAATGGCGTGCGAGCGGATCGAGGTCGGCGCGGTAGATCTCCCAGTAGCTCATGGGAGTGCCGTCGAGTACGCCGAGACAGGGGATGCTCCTTCCGTCACCGTCCAATTGAGGACGCAGATGGGCGCCTGTGACGGAATCCGCGCCCGACAGCTCCCAGAAGGCGGCGACCGCGGGGTCGTTCATCCAGTGGCTGATGAGAGCGAGGTCGCGGTCGATGTCCACGGGTACGAGTTGGAACGTGCCGGCGGGGGTGGCCACGGGTTCCCACGCGCCGGGGCTGTCCAGAAGGTCACCCCCGGAGTAGCTGCGGGCGTCCGGCCAGGGCCCGTGCGGAGGATCTCCCGCACGCAGCAGCGACAGCAGGTCACCGGACAACTGCAGATCAAGGGTGTCCTCGGCCCCTTCATCGGCTCGGGGGACGGGACCTTCCCCGGTATGGGTGCTCGCATCCGTGGAGGGCACAGCCACACACACTCCTCATCCTGTGCTCAGCTATCGGTCGGGTCATGCCCCAGTGGGGTGAAGGGGGTTGGTGAGACTGACGTAGACGGACTGGGTGTCGACCGGGCCGACGAGTTCATCAAGTCCGTGGAGTCGGGTCAGCAGGTTGGCCTTCGTGCGCAGGACGGGGGTGTCCAGGAGTTGAGCGGGCAAGGGAGAACCGAGCGTGGTGGCTCGGAAGAGGAATTGCCGGAAGGCGGCGATCAGCAGGCGTTCGTCGGCGAGCCGTTGGGCGCCGAAGGCGCCGATCAGTCCGAAGACGTTGTTGATGGCGAGGTAGTAGGCGAATCGCTCGTCGGTGACGTCGTCGGCTACGAAGGTGTCGCTGGTGGTGCCGATCCCGGGAAGGCGTCTCTCCAGAGCTTCACGGTGGGACTCCCGGAAGTAGTAGCCCTGGTTGTCGCGGTAGCGACCGCCGACGGGCCAGCCCTCCGGGCCGAGGATGACGATGGTGTTCTGCTGGTGGGCTTCGAGGGCGATTCCCGCAGTGCCGTCCAGCCACAGCACCGGACGCACGACGTGGTCGAGATATCGGAGGAACCACTCGGCCGCGACTGCTCCGGTGGGGCGGCCGGTGCGGGCTGCGAGGGCGTTCACGATGTCGGAGAGCCGAGAGCGCATGGCACCTCCGCCGGGGCGGGGGTGAACCGCGGTGAGGCCGGCGACGCAGACGGCGTCGTCGACAGCGCTGAACGGATTGTGGCGCAGGACGACATCGAAGCCGGGCAGTGGTTCCCCGTCCGGGGTGTCCACAGCAAGCCAGGCGGGGTCACGAACGATGTCGAACCCCGGGTGGGCCGCCTGCCATGCCCTGCTGAGTCCGCTGCGCAGTACCCGGTGCACCTCTACACCTCGGTGGAGTTCCTTACGGAGGTTCTCCCTGCGGGAGTTGGTGATGCGCACGCCCAGGGACAGCTTGAGCATCACCTGGGCGCCCGGCCGGTGCACGGTACGGACGGAGGAAGTGGGGTGCCAGCGGTCGCCGTCCGGGCCGAGGTCGTGCAGCAGCCCCGCGTCGACGAGGGCGGCTACCGCGGGGCGGTGTGTCAGGTCTCGGGCCTGCCAGGGGTGGAGCGGCAGCAGCGCGGTGTTGTCGGGATGCCGGACGGCCCCCGCGAGGCGGGCGGTGAGCTGGTCGGCCTGCAGCGTGCGCCCCCTCTCCGTCCACGCCGAGTCCTGCGCTAGCACGGAACGGTCCACAGCCATCCAGTGCAGGGGGAATGATCCGTGCAACTCCGGCGAATACAGCTGGATTTCGGCCTCCGAGAGGCCCTCGCGGCTCTTGGGGGTGGGGTGCAGCGGATGTCCGAGCAGAAGAGCCTGCTCGGCCGTCAGGAAGAGGTCCGCTTCGCTGGACGGTTCCGGGCTGAGCCGCCGCTCGGCGATGAAGGTGGCTGTACGGCGTACCGAGTCGGCCACCCTGCCGACCAGTTCGGTGCTGTCGCTCTGGCCCGCCTCCCTGCCGAGCAGAGCAGCGACGGTGACGGCATCGGCGAGTGGAGCGCCGATCGCCGCGCCTTCGAGGACCGGCCTGCCGAAGCGGTGCCACCCGGTGGCCGACCAGTAGAGGACGGGGGTCAGCAGCGCTGTGCCGCTGGCGTTCAGGGTGATGCGGAGTGTGCGGCCGGAGGGCTCGGACAGGTTGGTTTCCCGTACCCAGCAGCGGAGCAGGTTCTCGACCGCTGCGGCCTCGGCGGCGATGTTCGCGTCCGGGGCGTCGAGGTGATCGTCGAGGAGCTCGGATGCCGGGCGCCACCGCGGGGTACGGTCCGCCGTCATCTGGCGTGGCACGGTCTCCGGGCCGGCCGAGAGCGAGCCGGTCGAGACCGGGCCGGCGGTGAGGGAGTCGGCCGGGGGCGGTCCTGGCACACGGCTGCCGGGGACAGCGGTACCACCGGTCTCGCGGGCATCAGGGTCGGGCGTGGGGTTCACGGGGGTGCTTCCTTGCGCGGCCGAGGGGAAACGGGAGGTGGGTTCAGTGCGGGTGAGGCGTCTCATGACGGCCGTGGAGGGCACGTTCAGCGGCGGACAGGGCGTCGGCCAGCCGGTCCAGGACCGCCTCCGCCTGTTCGTCGGTGAGAGTGAGGGGAGGCAGCAGACACACAACGCTGGAGTGGCGGCCGCCGAGTTCGACAATGAGCCCCCGGGCCAGACACTCGCGCCGCACGGCAGCGGCAAGAGCCGGGGCAGCAGGAAAGGGGCCGGAGGTACAGGGCTCGTCGGACATCGAGCCGGTGAGGAGTTCCCGGCAGGCGAGCGGGTCCGGGGAAGCGAGCGGGTCCGGGTCGACCAGCTCCAGGCCCATCATCAGGCCCCGGCCTCGCACGTCCCCGATGCAGGGGTGGTCTGCGGCCAGACCCCGCAGCCTGCCGATCATGCGCGCGCCCAGTTCGGCAGCCCGTTCGGCGAGCCGGTTCTCCCGGACATGGGCGAGGGTCGCGGCGCCTGCTGCCATGGCGAGCTGGTTGCCGCGGAACGTGCCCACGTGGGCTCCCGGCTCCAGGCAGTCCAGCTCCGACCGGTAGACGACGACCGCAAGAGGGAGGGAACCGCCGATGGCCTTCGACAGCACCATCACGTCCGGCACGATCCCGCTGTGCTCGACGGCCCAGAAGGCGCCGGTGCGCCCGACTCCGGTCTGCACCTCGTCGGCGATCAGCGGAATCCCCCGATCGGCGGTGAGCTTCCGCATACGGCGCAGCCAGGCGTCCGGGCCAGGGATCACCCCGCCCTCGCCCTGTACGGGTTCGAGGATCATCCCGGCCGGCGGAACCACCCCACTGCTGGGATCGTCCAGAAAGGACTCGGTCCAGTTGCCGGCGAGCTCCGAGCCTCGCGCTCCTCCCGCACCGAACGGGCAGCGGTAGTCCTGTGGGTACGGCAACCGGGGTGTCCGTACGTCTCTTGCGTCTGTGGCGCCGCCGGCCCCCGTCAAGGCGTCGGCCGTCAGGTCGTGGCAGGCGCCGGTGAACGTGAGGATCCTGTCTCGGCCGGTCGCGGTACGGACGAGCTTGAGGGCCGCCTCGACCGCGTCCTTTCCAGTCGGCCCGCAGAACTGCACCCGGGCCCGGTCGGCGAACTGGCGTGGCAGGGTCTCGAACAGCTCAGTGATGAAGGTGTCCTTGACCGGAGTGGCGAGATCCGTCGCATGCAGCGGGGCGCCCGAGTCGATTACTTTCTTGATCGCTTCGAGCACCACGGGGTGGTTGTGGCCGAGGGCCAGGGTCCCGGCTCCCGACAGACAGTCGAGATAGCGGCGGCCGTCCGCACCCTCGATGGTCAGCCCCCGTGCACGGGCAGGGACGATCGGCAGCGATCTCGCATAGGTGCGGGCCGCGGATTCGCGCATTGACTGCCGGCGCAGGATCCCCTCGTGCGCTGTCGTCGCCGCCGCCGGTGCGGTGTCGGTCACGGCCACTGCTGTTGATCCTCCCGCTGTAACGGATCGGCCGTCGCGCCTCTCGCCCTGCGGCCGTCGCCTTGGGCGCTGAACGCAGCCCAAAAGCCCCCACCCGTACCAACGACGGAGTCGTCCGGGGAGCACGGGTAAGTCGGAAGATCCTTGCGGCGGCGGAACCGTGGCCCTGCCGTAGGCCGTCCACATCGGCACCGGCATAGTGGGGCCCGCACTTTCGTTCCAAGTGCCGAAAATCCGTTGTTCGAAGTCCCAGGGGGATCACCAGATGCGACCGCTACGCCCGACTTCCACCGAACGCAGCGGGAGGGCCGCATCCCGGCGAACCCTTCCCGTCATGGCCGCAGTTGGCCTCACGGCGGCACTCGCCCTCACCGCGACCGCCTGCGGGCCGGGCAACGACGACGCGAGTAACAAGCCGGGTACCAGCGCTTCATCGCCCTCGGACACCAAGATCGCCATACCGGACAACGTCAGGGGCGTGCTGAAGAAGCACGGCATCGACCCGGACAAGTGGAAGCACGGCGAGTGGAAGGACTGGAGCAAGGACAAGTGGCTGCGTGAAGCGAAGGACTTCGTCAACCCGATCATCTCGGGGCTCTGGGACCCGGACAGGATGCGGGACGCGTCCAAGCCTCCGCAGCAGCCTGTCGACAACGACATCTCCGGTGACAAGGGGGTCACCGATCCGACTCCGGCGCCGGTGACCGCGCAGCAGGTGAAGGCCCCCTATCACCAGAACATCCCCGAGGCGGGCAAGGTCTTCTTCGACAGTCCCGAAGGGTCGATGGTCTGCTCGGCGACGGTCGTGAAGGACCCCGCCCACCCCGGAAAGTCCAACATGGTGTGGACCGCGGGCCACTGCGTGCACGCCGGCAAGAAGGGCGGGTGGTACCGCAACATCGCCTTTGTCCCCTCTTACAACAACAGCGGCAAGTCCGCCGCCCAGCTGCAGCACGCCACGAAGCAGGAGGTCGCCCCTTACGGCGTCTTCTGGGCCGACTGGGCCCAGACCTCCCAGCAGTGGATCAATGGCGGCGGCCCCACCGGCGGCCAGGGCGCCCCGTACGACTTCGCGGTCCTGCACGTCACTCCGGAGAAGGGCAGCACCAAGTCCCTCGAGGAGACGGTCGGGGGCGCGCTTCCGGTCGACTTCAACGCACCGGCGGTGCCGAAGATTGCGAACCTGACTGCGACCGGCTACCCGGCCGCGCCGCCGTATGACGGCCAGAAGCTGTTCCAGTGCTCCGACCGTCCGGGCCGGCTCTCCCTCGCGGCGGCCTACCCGACCATGTACCGCGTCGGCTGCACCATGACCGGCGGATCGTCCGGCGGAGGCTGGATCGCCAAGGGCGCCGACGGCAAGCCCGCTCTGGTCTCCAACACCTCCATCGGCCCGGTGACCGCCGGATGGCTGGCCGGTCCGCGCCTCGGCAAGGAGGCCAAGGGCGTCTACGACTCGGTCAGCAAGAAATACGCGGGACAGCAGTAGACACACGTCCTTCCCGGCAGCCAGCAGCAATGATCAAGTACCAGCAGGGGGAACAGTTCCATGCGATCCATCCGTCCGATACTCACCGCCACGGGCGTGGCCGCGGCGCTGGCGCTGACGGCCACCGCCTGTGGCGGCGGTGATGACAAGGCCTCCGCTCCGACCGCCGACAAGCCCGCGGCATCCGCGTCGTCCGCGGCGTCCGGCGCCGATACGGCCGCCGGTGTGGCCGGCACCCTCAAGAGCCACGGTGTCGACCTGACGAAGTGGAAGAACGGCGGGTGGAAGGACTGGAAGGACCAGAAGTGGCTCCGTGAAGCCAAGGACTTCGCCAATCCGGTGATCAAGGGCCTCTGGAAGCCCGAGCGGATGAAGACCGCCAAGGACCCGCAGAAGACGATGGCCTACGGCGACAGTTCGGGCGACAAGAACGTGACCGATCCCGAGCCGGCCCCGGTCAGGGCTCAGGAGGAGAAGCACCCGTACCACCGGTACGCGGCGCCCGTAGGGAAGGTCTTCTTCGACTCCCCCGAGGGCTCCATGGTCTGCTCGGGCACGGTCGTGAAGGACCCGAAGCACCCGGGCAAGTCCAATCTGGTGTGGACCGCCGGGCACTGTGTCCACGCGGGCGGCAAGGGCGGCTGGTACCGGAACATCATGTTCGTGCCCTCGTACAACGACCAGGGCAAGTCGGTCGCTCAGCTGCGGAACGCACAGCCGCAGGAAGTCGCCCCGTACGGCAACTACTGGGCCGACTGGGCCATGACCTCCAACGCGTGGATCAACGACGGCGGCCCCACCGGCGGCCAGGGGGCTCCGTACGACTACGCCCTGCTCCACGTGAAGCCGGAGAACGGGGGCAAGTCGCTCGAAGAGACGGTCGGAAACGCCCTGACGGTCGACTTCCATGCCCCCGCGGCCAACGCCATATCGGCGATGGGCGCCTGGGGTTACCCGGCCGCCCCGCCGTTCAACGGCCAGCTGATGAACAAGTGCGTCGACCGGCCGGGCCGGCTGTCCATCAGCCCCGGCACTCCGGCCATGTGGCGCATCGGCTGCACCATGACCGGCGGATCGTCCGGCGGAGGCTGGTTCATCTCGGGTCCGAACGGCAAGTCGGAGCTGGTCTCCAACACCTCGATCGGCCCGGTCACCTCGGGCTGGCTCGCGGGCCCGCGGCTCGGCCAGGGTGCGGAGCAGCTCTACCGGGCGATGAGCGACAGGTACGCGAACCAGTAGCACGACCGGGCCGCGGGGCCGGCCCGCCCCGCTCATGGCCGAGGGCCCGTCCTCTCTACGCAGAGAGGACGGGCCCTCGGCCATGGCCCACCATTACCGGGCTCCGGCAATGCTGCCGTCAGGGAGCCACAGGCACGTACGGCGCCAGATCAGCGGCCAGTTCCTCGTGCACCAGTGCCTTGAGCAGAGTGCCCTCCGGGGTGTGCTCCTCGGAGATCACTTCGCCGTCGGAGTGCGCGCGGGCCACGAGCTGCCCTTGTGTGTACGGCACGAGCACCTCAACGGCGACCTTCGGCCGAGGCAGTTGCTCGTCGATCAGCGCGAGCAGCTCGGCGATGCCCTGCCCCGAGCGGGCCGACACCGCGATGGCGTGGCGCTCGATGCGCAGCAGGCGCTGCAGCACGAGCGGATCGGCCGCGTCCGCCTTGTTGATCACCACGACCTCCGGGACGTCGGTGGCACCGACCTCGCGGATCACCTCGCGTACCGCGGCCAGCTGTTCCTCCGGCGCCGGGTGCGACCCGTCCACGACGTGCAGGATCAGATCGGACTCGCCGACCTCTTCCATCGTGGAGCGGAACGCCTCGACGAGATGGTGCGGCAGATGCCGGACGAACCCGACGGTGTCCGCGAGGGTGTAGAGCCGCCCGCTCGGTGTCTCGGCCTTGCGCACGGTCGGGTCGAGGGTCGCGAACAGCGAGTTCTCCACCAGCACACCCGCGCCCGTCAGCCTGTTCAGCAGGGAGGACTTGCCCGCGTTGGTGTACCCGGCGATGGCGACCGACGGAACCCTGTGGCGCTTGCGCTCCTGCCGCTTGATGTCGCGTCCGGTCTTCATCTCCACGATTTCCCGGCGCATCTTCGCCATCTTCTCGCGGATCCGCCGCCGGTCCGTCTCGATCTTGGTCTCACCCGGGCCACGGGTGGCCATGCCGCCCCCGCCCCCCGAGCCCGCGCCGCCCATCTGCCGGGAGAGCGACTGGCCCCAGCCGCGCAGCCTCGGCAGCATGTACTGCATCTGCGCCAGCGCGACCTGGGCCTTGCCCTCCCGGGACTTGGCGTGCTGGGCGAAGATGTCCAGGATCAGCGCCGTACGGTCGACGACCTTGACCTTGACGACGTCCTCGAGGTGGATGAGCTGGCCGGGGCTGAGCTCACCGTCGCACACCACGGTGTCCGCTCCGGATTCGAGCACGATGTCCCGCAGCTCCTGCGCCTTGCCCGAACCGATGTAGGTCGCCGGGTCGGGCTTGTCGCGCCGCTGGACCACGCCGTCAAGCACCAGTGCGCCCGCCGTCTCCGCGAGGGCCGCCAGCTCCGCGAGGGAGTTCTCCGCGTCCTGAGCGGTGCCCGAGGTCCACACGCCCACCAGCACCACACGCTCCAGGCGCAGCTGCCGGTACTCGACCTCGGTGACGTCCTCGAGCTCGGTCGAGAGGCCCGCCACCCGCCGCAGTGCGGCGCGCTCCGAGCGGTCGTACTGGTCACCGTCCCGCTCACCGTCGATCGAGTGGCTCCAGGCGACGTCCTCTTCCATCAGGGCATCGGCCCGAAGGCTCTCGTTGAAGCTCTGCGCTTCCTGCTTGTGCGCTTCCTGCTCGTGCGCGTCCTGGGAAGTGGAAGAAGAGGAGGTCATTGGATCCTTACGTCGAAGCCGCTGGAAAGATTCGTTCGTCAGTCACAACGCGTGACGGCCTCCGATGATTCCCTGAGGTCCCACCGGTTCCGGCAGCGCCCGCCGACGGGTCGATAGTGACATGGTGCGCTCACGCCCGTCACCCGGGTTTCAGCCCTTGTGGCCCTGGCGGGGCCGGGCGCTGCGCCAGTCCGGGTGTCCGGGCATGGGCGGCGTCTTCTTCCCGTACAGCCACCCCTGGAAGAATCCGGTGAGGTCCCGCCCCGCGATCCGCGAGGCCAGCGCGGCGAAGTCCGCACTGGTGGCCGACCTGTCCCGGTAGCGGCTCGCCCAGGTGTGCTCCACCCTCGCGAAAGCGGTCCCTCCGATCTCGCGGCGCAGCGCGTAGAGCACGAGCGCGCTGCCGTCGTAGACGACCGGCCGGAAGATGCTGATCTTCTGTCCCGGCTCGGGCGCCCTGGGTGCGGCCGGGGGGCCACCGCTCGCCCGCCAGCCGTCGGATGCGCGGTACGCGTCGCGCATCCGGGTATCCAGCGTCTTGCCGCCGTGTTCATCCGCGTAGAGCGCCTCGTACCAGGTGGCGTGGCCCTCGTTCAGCCAGAGGTCGGACCAGCTGTGCGGCGAGACACTGTCGCCGAACCACTGATGTGCCAGCTCGTGGACCATGACCGAGTCGACGTACCACTGGGGATACGAGGTCCCGGAGAACAGTGAGTGTTCGAAGAGGGACAGCGTCTGGGTCTCCAGCTCGAAGCCGGTGTCCGTGTCGGCGATGAGGACCCCGTACGTCTCGAAGGGATACGGTCCCGCCTTGGACTCCATCCAGGCCAGCTGACCGGGGGTCTTCCGCAGCCAGGGTTCCAGTTTCTTCGCGGCGGCCGCCGGCACGACGTCGCGCACCGGCAGTCCGTGGGGCCCGCTCCGGTGGATCACCGCGGAGTCGCCGATCGACACCTGGGCCAGCTCGGTGGCCATCGGGTGGCGTGTCCGGTAGGTCCAGGTGGTGTGGCCTGCCCGGGTCGTCCGGGGCCCGGGGAGGCCGTTGGCCACAACGGTCAGTTTCGGTGGGGCGGTGATCCGGAACGTGAAGAAGGCCTTGTCTGCCGGGTGGTCGTTGCAGGGGAAGACCCGGTGTGCGGCGTCCGCCTGGTTGGCCATGGCCAGACCGTCGGCCGTCCGCACCCAGCCGCCGTCCGCCGCGCCCCGCGGATCGCTGGTGTGCCGCACGGTGATCCGCAGCGGGCTTCCGGCGCGGACCGCGCTCCGCGGCGTCACGACCAGGTCCTCGTCGGCCGTCTCGAACCGGGCGGGCTCGCCGTTCACCTCCACGGAGTGCACGGTGCCGCGGGCGAAGTCGAGGTTGATGTGCCGCAGCATCGCCGTGGCCCGTGCCTCGATTCTGGTCACGGCCTCCAGCGGCTTGTCGTTACTGCCCGGGTAGGCGAGACCGATGTCGTACGAGCGCACGTCATACCCGGGGTTGCCCAGGTGCGGGAAGAGCGGATCGCCGATGCCGAGAGGGACGGGAGCGGGCAGAGTCGCGGCGACGAGGGCAGCCGATGCGGCCGCCAGCAGGACGGCTCGCGAGCGCCGGGAGATGAACAGCATGGACTACCGCTACCAGCCCGTGCCCCACGCGCCCCGGCGCAGCGCGCCGGGCCACCCGAACGTGTGGTCAGGCGGTGGCCGGATGCTGGGCGCGGCTCACGTCGTACACGCCGGGTACGTCCCGCATGGTGCGCATGAGGGCGGGAAGCCCGGCGGCGTCCGGGAGTTGCAGCGTGTAGGTATGGCGTACGCGCTGCTCGGACGGCGGCTCCACGATGGCGGAGACGACCGCGACACCCGCTGTGGCGATGGCCTCGGTGAGGTCGGCGAGGAGTTGCGGGCGTCCGAAGGCCTCGGCCACCAGGGTGACTCTGCAGTCGCCGGACGCACCCCAGTTCACTTCGACCGGCGGACGTCCCAGAGCCAGCATCCGGGCCACCGAAGGACACCTCTCACGGTGGACCGTGACGGCCCCGCCGCGCACGGTGAAACCGGTGACGGCGTCCGGCGGCACCGGCGTGCAGCAGCCTGCCAGCCGCACCGTCGCGTGCGGCACGTCCACGACGGCCCCCACGGCTGCCCTGCGCATCGCACCCCCGGTCACCGAGACGCTCGGCCGGGGGGCGGCGGCCGGGGCCGCCGCCCCCTCGGGGTGGGCGGCGAGCCAGCTCGTGATCGCGATCCGCGCGCCGGGTGTCCGTACATGGCCGAGCCAGTCGGGCGAGGGGCCGGAGGCGGTGTCTCCGGTGAGCAGCAACTGGACGGTGTCGCCGTCGCTCAGCACCGTACTGAGGGTCGCCAGGCGCCCGTTGACCCGTGCGCCGATGCAGGAGTGTGCCCTCTCGCCGTGCTGCGCGTAGGCGGCGTCGACGCAGCTCGCCCCCGCGGGCAGGCCCAGCGTGCCGCCGTCGGCCCGGAACACGGTGATCTCGCGGTCCTGCGCCAGGTCGGCACGGAGCGTGGACCAGAACGTGTCCGGGTCGGGGGCCGACTCCTGCCATTCGAGAAGTCTGGAGAGCCAGCCGGGGCGGGTGGGGTCGGCGCGTACGCCGTCGGCCTCGTCGCCGGGGGCACCGGCGTCGGCCGGCCCGGCACTGCCGGACTGCGGGCCGTCCGGCGGCACGTAGGGATTGCCCAGAGCGACAACCCCGGCCTCGGCGACCTTGTGCATCCGGTGGGTGCGGATGAGGACTTCGGCGACGGAGCCGCAGGAACTGGCGACGGCGGTGTGCAGCGACTGGTAGAGGTTGAACTTGGGCGAGGCGATGAAGTCCTTGAACTCGGAGATCACCGGGGTGAAACAGGTGTGCAGCTCTCCCAGTACGCCGTAGCAGTCGGCGTCCTCGCCGACGAGCACCAGCAGGCGGCCGAAGTCGGTGGCACAGAGTTCACCGCGTTTCATCCTGACCCGGTGGACGGAGACGAAGTGCCGTGGCCTGATCAGGACTTCGGCGGTGATCCCGGCCTCCCTCAGCACCTTTCTGACATCCTCGGCGATGGTCACGAGGGGGTCTGCCGCGGCGTCCTGGGCGGCGATGAGGGCGCGCGTGATCCCGTACTCCTCCGGGAGCAGGATCGCGAAGACCAGATCCTCCAGCTCGGTCTTGAGCGCCTGCACACCGAGCCGTTCGGCCAGCGGGATCAGCACGTCGCGGGTGACCTTGGCGATCCTGGCCTGCTTCTCGGGACGCATCACACCGAGGGTGCGCATGTTGTGCAGCCGGTCGGCGAGCTTGATCGACATGACCCGTACGTCGTCACCGGTGGCCACGAGCATCTTGCGGAAGGTCTCGGGCTCGGCGGCGGCCCCGTAGTCGACCTTCTCCAGCTTGGTCACGCCGTCGACGAGATAGCAGACCTCGTCGCCGAACCCCTCCCGCACCTGGTCGAGGGTCACATCCGTGTCCTCGACGGTGTCATGGAGGAGGGAGGCGGTCAACGTCGTGGTTTCGGCGCCCAGTTCGGCGAGGATCAGGGTCACCGCGAGCGGATGCGTGATGTACGGCTCGCCGCTCTTGCGCATCTGGCCGCGATGGGATGTCTCAGCCAGGACGTACGCCCGCCGCAGGACGGCGAGATCGGCGTCCGGGAAGTGCGCGCGGTGGGCCTCGGCCACATGGCCGATGGCGTCGGGCAGCCCGCCTCGCGAGGCAGGACCGAACAGTGCGGCTCGGCCGATTCTGCGCAGATCGATTCTGGCACGGCCGCGTCTGCGGCCCGGATTGTCCACCGGACGGATCTCCGGGGACGCACCGTTGGGGCTGGTGGCCTCTGCACTCATGGCACCTCCGGCAGTGTCGACCGGCGGTGGACCGCTGCGACTGAGCGCCCCGGGCCGGTGCTTGATGCTACCGAGCCCACCACGCGGCGCCCGCCCCCTCCCGCCCAGCGTGAAACGGATCACCCATTCGAGCGAAGTCCGGTACCTCTGCGGACACGCCGGGAACGGGCCCCTAGGCCAGGGCCGTTCCCCGGAACGCGGCGTCGAACGTGCCCTCCGCGACGATCACCGCGGGCCCCGTCATCTCGACCTCGCCGTCCGGCAGCTCGGTGATCAGCAGCCGCCCGCCGGGGAGGTCGACCGTGTATGTCACCGGCTCGCCGGTGACAGCGGGGTCGACGCCGTCCCTGCGGGCCGCCGCGACGGCCACGGCGCAGGCGCCCGTGCCGCAGGACCGGGTCTCGCCCGAGCCGCGCTCGTGCACCCGCATGGCGACGTGGCGTTCACCGCGGTCCACGACGAACTCGACGTTGACACCGTCGGGATAGACGGACGACGGCGCGAACTCAGGCGCGGCGAGCAGGGCCCCGGCATCCGCCAAGTCGTCCACGAAGGCGACGGCGTGCGGGTTGCCCATGTTCACGTTCAGCGCGGGCCAGCCCCGGTCGCCCACCGTGACGGTGACACCGTCCGCGGGGAGCACGGCCCGGCCCATGGAGACCGTGACATCGCCGTTCGTGGCGAGGTGGACCCTCTTCAGGCCGCCGCGCGTCGCGACGGCGACATCTCCGGCTTCCACCAGTCCGGCGCGCTGGAGGTGGCGGGCGAACACCCGGACCCCGTTCCCGCACATCTCGGCGATCGAGCCGTCGCCGTTGCGGTAGTCCATGAACCACTCGGCCTCGCCCGCCATCGCCTGTGCCTCCGGGTGCGCGGCGGACCGCACGACGTGCAGGACGCCGTCACCGCCGATACCCGCGCGGCGGTCGCACAGGGCGGCGACCACGGCTGCGGGCAGGTCGATGACGTTGTCCGGGTCAGGGACGATCACGAAGTCGTTCTCGGTCCCGTGGCCCTTGAGGAAGGCGATCCGTGAGGTGGTCACCCAGCCATCGTACGAGGTGGGCGCCGCGACGGTGAGCGGGCGGGCTCAGCGCAGCCGGGCGACGCGCCAGACGGCGAGTGCCACGATCACAGCGAAGGCGAGGACGTAGAGCCCGGCCACCCGCCAGTCGGGGCGCACTCCCGACCCCCGGGCCGGCAGGCCCGGCCAGGTGTAGCCGACCCGGCGGGCCGCCATCATGCCCCAGCCGGCGGCGCAGCAGCTGATGAGCAGCCCGAGCATCGCGACCACGGGCCCGCCGTCACCGAACTCGAAGGCGAGCGGGAACGCGAACATCAGCGATCCGACGGCCGCCAGGCCCACGATGGGGGCGAGCTGCCAGATGCGCATCCGGCGCTGCGGCCTGAGCTCCACCTCGACCTCGGGGGCGGCGTCGGCGATGTCCTGGGCGTCGGGGCCGTCGGGGCTCAGCCGCGGGGCCTCCGCGAGGCTTCCCTGATCACTGCCGGGTTCGCTGTCGCGTTCCCTGTCGCGAGGGCCGGCCTCCATCGCCACACGCCCTCCCACTCGGACTCCACTGTCGATCGCAGATCGATGATGGCACGCCCCCCGGCCCCGGACTGACGGCCTGAGCGTCCCGATGCCATCACGTGATCAGGCTGTGACCGCTCGTTCGACCAGGGCGAGCGCCTGCCCGGGAAGTTCCGTCCGGTCAGCTGCCGCGCCGCTGAGCCAGTGCACCCGTGGATCGCGGCGGAACCACGAATCCTGGCGGCGCGCGAAGCGTTTGGTGGCGCGTACGGTCTCGGCGCGGGCCTCGTCATCGGTGCACTCCCCCGCGAGCGCCGTGAGCACCTGCTGGTACCCGAGGGCGCGTGACGCGGTGCGTCCCTCCCGTAGTCCCTGGGCATCGAGGGCGCGGACCTCGTCCACCAGCCCCGCTTCCCACATCCGGTCGACGCGCACGGCGATGCGCTCGTCCAGCTCGGGGCGGGCGACACCGACGCCGATCTGCACGGTGTCATAGACGGGGTCGGGGCCCGGCAGATTGGCGGTGAAGGGCTTTCCGGTGATCTCGATCACCTCCAGGGCCCGGACGATTCTGCGGCCGTTGCCGGGCAGGATAGCCACGGCCGCTTCCGGGTCGGCGGCTGCGAGGCGGTCATGGAGCACTCCGGGGCCGTGCCGCTCCAGATCGTCCTCCAGCCGTGCCCGTACGGCGGGGTCGGTGCCGGGGAACTCCAGTGCATCGATGGCCCCGCGGACGTAGAGCCCGGAGCCCCCCACGAGGACCGGCACCCGCCCAGCGGCGAGGAGCCGGTCGATCTCCGCGCGGGCGAGTCTCTGGTACTCGGCCACGCTGGCCGCCTCGGTCACGCTCCAGATGTCGAGGAGGTGGTGCGGAACGCCCCCGCGCTCTTCGAGGGTCAGCTTGGCGGTCCCGATGTCCATGCCCTGATAGAGCTGCATGGAGTCGGCGTTGACGACCTCGCCGCCGAAATGCCGGGCGAGAGTGACGCCCAGATCGGACTTTCCGGCCGCGGTGGGACCGACGACGGCGATGACCCGCGCTGCGGGAGCTGCTCTTCTCACGGCCTCAGTCTCGCAAACCCGGCGGGCTGTCCCCGAATGAGTTACGTGACGGCCGGGCGCCCGGATCCGTTTGCTGTTCCGAGGTTCCGGCCGACGGCTTTCGACCGATGGCCCCGGTCGGCGCAATCGGGCGCTCCGGGTGGTGAGGAATTTCGGCCACACGAGTACGTTATGGAGTGAATATGAGTATTTTTGCAGTGTTTCGCCGGAAGACGAAGGACGTCGTGGCGGAGTCGGACGGGGACACCCGGGTCGATGATGCTCCGGCGCAGGACCCGGCGCCCGACGACAGCACCGGGGAGCCCTCCGCCGACGTGTCCCTGGAGGACTCGGGTGCGGGTGTGGAGATCCCCCGCCAGCAGTCCGCGGCTGCGGCCGCCGACAACGAAGCCGGTGAGGGCGTTCGCAAGTAGAACGCTCTCCTGAGGGAAGTAGGCATGCCATGGGATTCCTGGACAACCTGAAAGCCAAGATCGGACCGGCCAAGGACAAGGTCTCCGACCTCGCGCAGCAGCACGGGGGCAAGATCGGGGAGGGCCTGGACAAGGCCGCTCACACGGTCGACACCCGGACGAACGGTAAGTACAGCGACAAGATCGAGTCCGGCACCGGCAAGGCCAAGGACGCCCTGGAACGCCTCTCGCGCAAGGACGGCGACGGCACCACGCCGCCCACCGCTTCCTGAACCGGCGCGGCGGGCGGCCGCGGAGCAGCTCGCTCCGCGGCCGCCCGCGGTGTTCCGGGGCAGCTGTCAGGACCAGGCTGCGACGTAGTACCCGACGCCGTACGGAGCGTCCTCGTACAGCAGCCTGCCGCCCGGCTCCGTGCCGTCGGCGGCGCCCGCGAGGACCTGCCACGGCGCACGGCCGGCCGCCTTCAGGTCGTACGCGAGCGGGGCGTCGAGAGCCTCCAGCCCGGCGACGTCCGCCGCGCCCAGCGCCCGTGCGGCAGCAGCGTCGAAGCCGGCGGCGCGCTCGTCGAGGTATCCGGGCGCCTTCAGTGTGCGGCAGGCGCTGCCGTCTCCCATGACGAGCAGGGCGACGCGCCCGGCACGCGCGGCCAGCTCCCGCCCGGCGGTCAGACAGCGCGCGGGCTCCAGCGATTCACCGACGCCGAGCCCCTCGACCGGGCAGGCCGCCCAGCCGGCCCGTTCCAGCAGCCAGCCGGCGACCGAGAGGGAGGGCGGGAGTTCCCCTCCGGCTCCTGGGTCCGCCGTGCCCAGCCGTACCCGGAGGTCCACCCCGAATCCGCTGAACGAGCCGGTGGCCCCCTCGGGGTGCGGCCCGCTGCCCTCGGCACCGGCGGGTCCCACGGCGATCAGCAGATCGGGCCGGGCGGCGGCGAGCACCCCGACAGCGTCGAGGCAGGCGGACCGCGCACCGTCGAGTTCGGGTGCCGCGCCCGCGGCCACCTCCGGCACGAGCAGTGGCGGGCAGGGACACACAGCGGCGGCTACGAGCATGATCGGCAGCCTAGCCCGCGGCCGGTCCCGTCCGGGCCGGAGCTAGTCGCAGCCACAGCCCCCGGCCGCGGCCGGTTCCACCGCCGGGGCGCCGATGCCGGGGAGTCCGAGCATCACGCCCGCCGGCTTCGCTGCCGCGGCGGCGGTGCGCTTCTCCCAGGCGTCGCCGGAGCGCGTGCGGCGTACGGACGTGGTCGGCCCCTCGGCGAGCAGGTGGTGGGGCGCCGCGTACGTGATCTCCACCGTCACCACATCGCCGGGCCGCACTTCGGTGTCCGGCTTGGTGAAGTGCACCAGCCGGCTGTCGGGTGCCCGCCCGGAGAGCCGGTGCGTGGCACCGTCCTTCCGGCCCTCCCCCTCGGCCACCATGACGTCCACCGTGCGTCCGACCTGCGTCTTGTTCTCGGTCCAGGAAATCTCCTCCTGGAGCGCCGAGAGCCGCATGTAGCGGTCCTGGACGACCTCCTTGGGGACCTGGCCGTCCATGGTCGCGGCCGGCGTTCCGGGCCGCTTGGAGTACTGGAAGGTGAAGGCCTGTGCGAAGCGCGCTTCACGGACCGCGTGCATCGTCTGCTGGAAGTCCTCCTCGGTCTCGCCGGGGAAGCCCACGATGATGTCGGTCGAGATCGCCGCGTGCGGGATCGAGGCCCTCACCTTGTCGATGATCCCGAGGAAACGCTCCTGCCGGTAGGAGCGCCGCATCGCCTTCAGAACGGCGTCCGAACCCGACTGCATCGGCATGTGCAGCTGCGGCATCACGTTGGGCGTCTCGGCCATCGCCGCGATCACGTCGTCGGTGAAGTCCCTCGGATGCGGAGAGGTGAAGCGGACCCTTTCGAGCCCTTCGATCCGCCCGCAGGCGCGCAGCAGTTTGGAGAACGCCTCCCGGTCGCCGATGTCCGAACCGTAGGCGTTGACGTTCTGGCCGAGCAGCGTGATCTCGGAGACGCCTTCGTCCACCAGCGCCTCGATCTCGGCGAGGATGTCGCCGGGCCTGCGGTCCTTCTCCTTGCCCCGCAGCGCGGGCACGATACAGAAGGTGCAGGTGTTGTTGCAGCCGACGGAGATGGAGACCCACGCGGCGTACGCGCTCTCGCGCCGGGTCGGCAGTGTCGAGGGGAAGGCTTCGAGCGACTCGGCGATCTCCACCTGGGCCTCGCCCTGGATACGGGAACGTTCCAGCAGCACCGGGAGCTTGCCGATGTTGTGGGTGCCGAAGACGACATCGACCCACGGAGCCCGCCGGACGATCGTGTCCCGGTCCTTCTGCGCCAGGCAGCCGCCGACCGCGATCTGCATACCGGGGCGCGTGGTCTTCATCGGGGCGAGCCTGCCCAGGTTGCCGTACAGCTTGTTGTCGGCGTTCTCCCGTACCGCGCAGGTGTTGAAGACGACGACATCGGCGTCCCCGTCGGCGCCCTCCGGCGCGCGGACGTATCCGGCGTCCTCCAGAAGGCCCGACAGCCGTTCACTGTCGTGGACATTCATCTGGCAGCCGTAGGTGCGGATCTCGTAACTTCGGTTCAGGGCGTCCTGCGCGGTCATGTCACCAGGGTAGGCGGTGCCGGGCGGAGCTCCCGCCCGGCCCGTGGACGGGGGTGGCCGCGGCCGGCTCGCGGCCGCGCCGTCGTCAGTTCGCGCCGGCGCCGTCGTCGAGGTCGTACTGCAGCCGCTCCGAGACGTCGACCACCCCGTCCACTCCCCGGCACAGCCGCACCGCCGCCGGAATCACGCTCCGGCGCTCGACGACGCCGCTGAGCATGACGTGGCCGTCGCTGACGTCCACCGTGATCGCGGAGGGCGAGAGACCCAGGGACCGGGTCAGGACTCCCTCGAGTACCTCCTCCTGGATCGCGCGGTCGCGCCGGAGGAAGACCTGGAGAAGGTCGCTGCGGCTGATGACCCCGGTCAGTCTCCCGTCGCCGTCGACCACAGGCAGCCGTTTGATGCTCCGGGCCTCCATCAGCCGGCCCGCCTCGACGATCGTCCAGCCGGGCTGCGCCACCACGGCCGGGCTCGTCATCAGCCCCTCCGCCGTGGTGGCCTCGGTCTTGGAGTGCTGGTCGCCCTCCTGCCGGACGGCGGGCAGCAGTGCGGTCAGGCCCAGTTGCTTGCGGAGCAGATCGGCCTCGGACACCACGCCCACCGGCCGGTCGTCGTCATCGACGACGGGGACGGCCGAAATGCGGTGTTCGGTGAGCAGCCGGGCGATCTCCTTCAGGAACGTCCCCCGCTGCACCCGTACGACATCCGTCGACATCATCTGTCCGACAGTCCGACCAGTTCGACTCGACGTCACTGCAGTCCTCCGGGGCACGGTCCAGCGGCAAGGGGCTGCCGACTGGTGATCAATAGTGACAGCCATGAACCGGACCTGATAATTCCGATCTGGTACGCGTCCGTCGGCTCCCCTGTTCGCCGGGGGGCACGAACTGGCAGGATCGCGCGCATGTCCAAGGCACTGTCCCGCATCAGCCGCCGCCGCGCCCTGCAGGGGACGGCGGCCGCACTGGTGGTCTCCGGGCTGCTGATGTGGTGGCTGCTGCCCATCGGCCCGTCCTCCCCGCACGGGACCGTGACCTTCAGTACGGGGGTGCGCACCGGTGTCTACCAGCTCTACGGGAAGCTGCTCAGCCCCACACTCACCCACGACATGCCAGGGGTGCGGATCAGCCTGCAGCCGAGCGAGGGGTCCCAGCAGAATCTCGCCAGGGTGGCGACGGGCAAGGCGGACTTCACCATCGCGACCGCCGACGCGATCGCGAAGTACCTGGCGGACGGCAAACCCGGCGCGGACCGGCTGCGCGGCTGCGCGCGGTTGTACGACGACTATGTGCAACTCGCCGTCGAGGACGGCTCCACGGTACGGCGCGCCGCCGATCTGCGGCACAAGCGGGTGGCCGTGGGGCAGCCCGGATCCGGTGTCCGGCTGATAGCAGACCGCGCGCTGCGCGCCGCCGGGCTGGACCCGGACAAGGACATCACGCCAGTACCCGCCGGGATAGACACCAGTCCGGATCTCCTGAAGGCGGGCAGGATCGACGCGTTCTTCTGGTCGGGCGGGCTGCCGACCGACGCGGTACGCGATCTGGCCGCCCGCGATCCGATCCGGCTGATCCCGCTCGACGACCTGGTGACCAGGCTGCACGCGGCGGGCGGTACGACGCGCTACTACCGCTCGGCGGTCATGCCCGCCGACGCCTACCGGCAGGCCCGTAACGGCGGCCCCGTGCCCACCGTCGCGGTTGCGAACGTTCTGGTCACCACCGACCGGGTCGACCCCAAGCTGACGGAGGGCTTCACCCGCAGCGTGATCCGCAGCCGCGACCGCATCGGCCGGCAGGTGCACGCGGCGCAGCTGGTGGACGTACGGACCGCGATCTACACCGACCCTCTGAAGCTGGACGAGGGCGCCCGGCGCTACTACCGGTCGGTCAAACCCTAGGCCCTGTCCGCGAGGTCGCGCCCGGCACGCGACGCCCGATACGCACTCCGGCCGCACCGGACTCCGCGCGCCCGCCCTCCGGGCGACGCCGCGACGTCGCGGACACGGCCTGGGGCCGGGCCCCGTCCGCAACGGTTCGGACTGCGGGAGAGGCGCCGGCCGTGCTCAGGGGCTGCCCGGTTCGGTCCGGGGCACTGTGACGGTCACCCGCAGCCCGTGGGGCTGGTTCTGTTCGTACGAGATCGAGCCGTGTCCCGCCGTGAGCAGGGCGCGCGAGATGGAGAGACCGAGGCCCGAGCCCTTGATGTTCTGGTGGTGACCGCTGCGCCAGAAGCGGTCACCGATCCGGGCGAGTTCGTCCTGGCTCAGGCCCGGTCCGCCGTCGGCGACCGTGACCTGGGAGAATGAGCCGTGGGATGCCGCCTCGACCCTCACTTCCTCTCCCCCGTCCGTGAATTTCAGCGCGTTGTCGATCACGGCGTCCAGCGCGCTGGAGAGCGCGACGGGGTCGGCCCAGGCAGTGACCGCGGCGGGGCCCCCCGTGGTGAGCCGGACGCCCTTGGCGTCGGCCACCGGGTGCCAGGCGGAGACGCGTTCGGCCGCCAGCTCGGCCATGTCGATGAGCCGCAGCTCGGCCGCGGTGTGCTCGGCGAGCGCGAGGTCCAGGAGGTCGTCGAGGACCTGACCCAGCCGCTTGCCCTCGGTGCGCACGGAAGCGATCTCCTCATTGCCCTCCGGGAGTTCGAAGGCCAGCAGCTCAATCCGCAGCAACAGCGCGGCGAGCGGGTTGCGCAGCTGATGGGACGCGTCGGCGACGAAGGCCCGCTGCTGCTCCAGGACGTCCTCGACGTTGTCCGCCATCTCGTTGAACGACCGGGCCAGGCGGCGCAGTTCCGGCGGCCCGCCACCCGGGGCGACCCGTGACTTCATCAGTCCGGTCGCGATGCCGTGCGTGGCGGCGTCCAGTGTCCGCACCGGCAGCAGCACCCAGCCCGTGAGCCGGAAGGCGGCACCCACCGCGAGCAGCATCGCACCGGCCTCCCCCGCCGCGATCAGCAGCCAGCCCCGGACGATCCCCGAACGCATCTGGCCGGTGGGCGAGTCGGTGACCACCACCGCGATCACGTCACCGTTCCTGACGACGGGCGACGCGACGATCAGGCGTCCGCGCTGCCAGGGCCAGATCTGCCCCGGGTCCCGGCTGCGCCGTCCGGCGAGCGCGTCCTCGAAGGCGATCCTGCCCTCCCCGCCGACCGGTACCGTCCAGTCCTGCGGGGCGGCGGCCATGGCCATGCGGTCCCGGTAGAAGACCCCGGCCCGGATGCCGTACACCGTCTGGTACCGGGCGAGTTCCTCCTGCAGCGTGTCGTGCCGCTCCCGCTCGCTCGCCGGTATCTCGGTGACGAACTGCGCCTCCTCCGCCATCCGCGCGGTGTCGTCGATCCGGTCGACGACCACGTTCTGCTGCGCGGCTGCGGCCACGCTCAGCGCGAGCGGGAAGCCGAGTGCGAGCAGCACTCCGGCCATGAGGACGATGAGCAGGGGGAGCAGACGCGCGCGCACGGCCGGGTACGCGCCTCAGGCCGGAACGACGAGGCGGTAGCCGACGCCGCGCACGGTCTCGATCAGGGCGGGCAGGCGCAGTTTGGAGCGCAGCGACGCGACGTGCACCTCAAGGGTGCGGCCGGTCCCTTCCCAGCTGGTCTGCCAGACCTCGCTGATGATCTGCTCCCTGCGGAAGACGACACCGGGACGCTGGGCGAGCAGCGCCAGCAGGTCGAACTCCTTGCGGGTCAGCTGGATTTCGCTGCCTTCGACGCTGACGCGCCGGGTGGGCAGCTGTATCTCGACGGGCCCCACCCGGAGCGCGGCCGCGGGGACCGGCCCGGTGTCCTCCCCACCGCTCTTGCGCCGGCTGACGGCGTGGATCCGCGCGAGGAGCTCCCCCGTGTCGTACGGCTTGACCACGTAGTCGTCGGCGCCGAGGTTCAGCCCGTGGATGCGGGACCGTACGTCGGACCGGGCCGTCACCATGATCACCGGGGTCGTCGTGCGCTTGCGGATCCTGGCGCACACCTCGTAGCCGTCCAGGTCGGGCAGGCCGAGGTCGAGCAGGATGACCCCGAAGGGCTCCTGCTCGTCCGGCAGGAGAGCCCTCAGCGCCTCTTCACCGTTCCTGGCGTGCACCACTCCGAAGCCGTGCCTGGCCAGTACGGCGGACAACGCGGCGGCCACGTGGTTGTCGTCCTCGACGAGCAGCAGTCTCATGGGCCCCTTCCGTGGTCCGCGCTTCCTTGATCCGTACGTAGCGCGGCCCGTACGTCCTACCGCCCGTACGTCCCGCCGCGGGGACCGGTTCCGCGCCCGGACGGACTCAGCCGTACTCAGGCATCCACGCCGATGGCTGCCACACCAGTCAAGGGGGTTCCGCTTCCCTCCGGCTTTCCGTTATGCACCCGGTACTCCGATCAGGACCGCGCTCACCTGGAGTATCCGGATCGTACCCACGCGCGACCGGATCGTGATGCTCAATTTCCGCTCAGATGTAATGACGCTGGTAGGGACGTCTCATTACTGTCCTTCCCACCACAACCGCACTTGCGGCCGTGGAGGACGGAGCGAACAGCCGATGAGCGGAGTGCCAGTGATCAAGTCCGCCGAGTCCACCGAAGAGCCTTTGCCGGTGCCGGACGACCTGGTCGTACTCAGCAACGTCAACAAGCACTTCGGCGCACTGCATGTGCTCCAGGACATCGACCTGACCATCGCCCGCGGCGAGGTCGTGGTCGTCATCGGGCCCTCGGGGTCCGGGAAGTCCACGCTGTGCCGCACGATCAACCGTCTGGAGACAGTCGACTCCGGCGCGATAACGATCGACGGAAGGCCACTGCCCGAGGAGGGCCGGGAGCTCGCCAGGCTGCGTGCCGATGTCGGCATGGTCTTCCAGTCGTTCAACCTCTTCGCGCACAAGACGGTTCTGCAGAACGTGATGCTGGGCCAGGTCAAGGTGCGCGGGACCGAGAAGAAGGCCGCAGAGGAGAAGGCGCGCGCGCTGCTCGACCGGGTGGGCGTCGGAACGCAGGCCGACAAGTACCCCGCGCAGCTCTCCGGCGGTCAGCAGCAACGCGTCGCCATCGCGAGGGCGCTGGCGATGGACCCCAAGGTCATGCTCTTCGACGAGCCCACGTCGGCTCTCGACCCCGAGATGATCAACGAGGTCCTGGAGGTCATGCAGCAGCTGGCCCGTGACGGTATGACGATGATCGTCGTCACCCACGAGATGGGCTTCGCACGCTCCGCGGCCAACCGGGTCGTCTTCATGGCCGACGGGAAGATCGTCGAAGAGGCTGCCCCGGACCAGTTCTTCAGCAACCCCCGCAGTGACCGCGCCAAGGACTTCCTGTCGAAGATCCTTCACCACTGATTCCGGGACCGATCCCGGCCAATTGCGGCTGCCCGGACCGACTCAGGTCCGGCTGAACCGACTGGCCAATGACTTACGCGAGGAAGTTCATCCATGAAGCTGCTCAAGGCAAGTGCGGCAGCCGCCGCGGTTCTGGCTCTCTCCCTGACCGCCACCGCCTGCGGTTCGGGCAAGGACGACTCGGCCGGCGGTGGCAAGAAGGTCACCATCGGTATCAAGTTCGACCAGCCCGGTGTCGGCCTGAAGACGCCCGACGGCAAGTACGAGGGTTTCGACGTCGATGTCGCCCGGTATGTCGCCAAGTCCCTCGGCTACTCCGAGAAGCAGATCGAGTGGAAGGAGGCCCCGAGCGCGGAGCGCGAGAACCTGATCTCGGCCGGTGACGTCGACTTCGTCGTAGCCAGTTACTCCATCACCGACGAGCGCAAGCAGAAGGTCTCCTTCGCCGGCCCCTATCTGCTGGCCCACCAGGACCTGCTGGTCCGCGCCGACGACAAGACGATCACCAAGGCGACGGACCTCAACTCGAAGAAGCTGTGTTCGGTGACCGGCTCCACTTCGGCACAGAACATCAAGGACAAGCTCGCCCCCAAGGCGGACCTGCTGAAGTACGGCGGGTACTCGGAGTGCCTGACCGGGCTGGAGAACAAGGCTGTTGACGCGCTGACCACCGACGACGACATCCTCGCCGGTTACGCCTCGCAGAAGGAGCACCAGGGCAAGTTCAAGCTCGCCGGCCTGAAGCTGAGCGACGAGAACTACGGTATCGGCCTGAAGAAGGGCGACACCGCACTCCAGGGCAAGATCAACAAGGCGCTCGGAAAGATGGTCTCGGACGGCTCCTGGGCCGCCGCGGTGAAGAAGAACTTCGGTCCGGCCGGTTACAAGAACGAGCCTGCTCCGAAGATCACGGCAACCAGCTGACCCTCGGTCGGCGCGCCGTCCGGTGAACCCATGGGGTACCGGCGGCGCGCCGCGCCGTCCGACACGGGAGAGCGCAGGCAACGTGTTCGACTTTCTTGATTCCGGGCAGTACGACCTGCTCGGCGCCTTCTGGGTAACGGTGCAGCTCACCGTGTACTCAGCGATAGGTTCCCTCATCTGGGGAACGCTCCTGGCCGGCATGCGGGTCAGTCCGGTCCCGCTGATGCGCAGCTTCGGCACCGCCTACATCAACATCGTCCGCAACGTCCCGCTGACGGTGATCATCGTCGGCTGCTCGCTGGGGCTCAACCAGACGCTGGGCTTCTCTCTGGGCGCCAGCAACTTCGACGACATCGGCTTCCGCCTGTCCGTGCTCGGCCTGGTCGCGTACACCGGAACCTTCGTCTGCGAGTCGCTACGCTCCGGCATCAACACCGTTCCGGTGGGCCAGGCTGAGGCGGCTCGCGCACTGGGACTCAGCTTCACCCAGGTCCTGACCCTGATCATCCTTCCGCAGGCCTTCCGCGCGGTCGTCACTCCCCTGGCGAACGTGCTGATCGCGCTCACCAAGAACACCACGGTGGCGGCGGCGATCGGTACGGCCGAAGCCGCGAGCCTGATGAAGGACATGATCGAGAACGAGAGCGACAAGCTGATCGCCGTCTTCGCGGTCTTCGCTTTCGGCTTCATCGTTCTCACCCTTCCGACCGGCCTGATCCTCGGCTGGGTGGCCAAGCGAGTGGCGGTGAAGCGATGACCTCGGTGCTGTACGACACCCCCGGCCGCCGTGCCAAGCGACGGAACGTCGTCTACACGGTCTTCTTCCTCGTGGTGCTAGCGCTCGCCCTCTGGTGGGTCCTGACGACCCTGGCGGACAAGGACCAGCTCGCGGCCGCGAAGTGGAAGCCCTTCGTCACGGACTCCGAGGTCTGGACGACGTATCTGCTTCCCGGGCTGGTCGACACGCTCAAGGCCGCGGCTCTGTCGATCGTGATCGCGCTGCCGTTCGGCGCGGTACTCGGTCTCGGACGCCTCTCCGACCACGCGTGGGTCCGCTGGATCTCCAGTGTCGTGGTGGAGTTCTTCCGCTCCATTCCTGTGCTGCTGCTGATGGTCTTCGCCAATCAGCTCTACATCCAGTACGGCGACCTCGAATCCGACATCCGGCCGTTGTACGCGGTGGTCACCGGCCTGGTGCTCTACAACGCTTCGGTCATCGCCGAGATCGTCCGGGCCGGTGTGCTCACCCTGCCCCGCGGTCAGACCGATGCCGCCAAGGCGATCGGGATGCGCAAGGGCCAGACGATGACGAATGTCTTGCTGCCGCAAGCCGTCACCGCCATGCTTCCGGCCCTCGTCAGCCAGCTCGTCGTCATCGTCAAGGACACGGCGCTGGGCGGGGCCATGCTCGGCTTCACCGAACTGCTTTCGCGGAACCGGCAGATCACAGCGAACTACGGCGCCAACACCATCGCCACGCTCGTCGTGATCGCGCTCATCTACGTTGTGATGAACTACTTGCTCACGCTGTTCGCCAGCCGGCTCGAAGGGCGGCTGCGCCGCGGCAAGAAGTCCACCGGCGCCGTCGTCGACGCCGGTCCCGGCGGCGGCCTGGCGACCATCCCCGCCCCGGCGTCCTCGACCGCCGACGAGGGCCAGCCGATCTGACGGACACGGCATCGGTGAGGGGCGGCAGGCTCACTGCCGCCCCTCACCGCGTTCCGCGGTCCGGTGCGGCCGGACCGAACACTTCGCGCCGCTGGACACAGACGGTCTCGGCCTGCCGACGGCGAGGGCATGCCGTGCGGGTGAGGACAGGAACACGAATCCATTCACCCTCCCCTGCACCGGAGGTGACCAGGCCGGGGCGCATTCTGCCGTTGCGGGATCCAGCAGCTCGCTCACCCACCGGCGCAGCACCGCAGAAGCGAAAAAGGGCCCGTCAGTTTCCTGACGGGCCTTTTCCGAAGACCAGGGTCAAAGATCTCCGTTCACCCCTGAACCCGGCGCCAGACACACACCAACGTAATGGGAAATGCATATCCCGCCACCATCATGCAAACCCGGTGCCGAATTCATTCCCCGATTTCGGGGTGCACATCCGAAGCCATCCGGCCCTTACTTATATTTGTACGTGGCGTGAGCCACACTGGAGACCGGCCAGTAGTCGCTGTCCTTGGGAGATCCCTGCGATCCCGTACCGGAGTTGGAACCTCGATACGTCCATCCCTTGGTGGCCTTGACCGAGACGGTCTTCGTCGTGCAGCTTCTGGCCTTGGAGCAAGCCTTCCCGGCCGAGACGAACGTCTTTCCGCCGTTTCCGGAGAGCGCCACGGTGGGCCGCTGTATCAGGATCGGCTTGTCACAGAGCTGCCGTGAGTACGCATGCACCTTTCCCCCGCTTCGCCAGACGGCCACGTAGTTCGTACAGCCCTTGTACTTCTTTCCGTGAGCTGTTTCCAGCGCGCTGGCCCCGCTGCTCGACATGACAACGCATGCCAGAGCGGCCGAACCGATGCCCAAGCCCCGAATGATCCTGTTCACGTTCTTCCCCCTCTTGTTCGCACCGACCTGAACTCCGCAACAACGAAAGTTACCGAGCCGTCAGTAATTTGAACGTATCTCGCAGCGAGATCACATTGGATCGATTTGAGGAAATTTTGAGCTTGCGGGCAGAGAAGAGAAACAAGGAACCGTGAGTGCTCGGCCTCCGGTGGAAGAGGGCCGAACGGACCGCGAGGGCTTCCCCGGGGGCATACCGGTCCGGCGCCTCCATATACGCGGTCTGCTCAGCGCTCGGTGTCATACGAACTCCCGCCATGCTTCGTGGACTGGGCACGGCGCGCTGTGCAGTCTGCTCGCTTGACGCAAGCACCCCCAGTGGGTTGCATACGTTCTGTGATCGTGTACCGGGCGCAACCTGCCATCAGTCACTTCTCCGCACGGGTTCGAGGAGCCGCACCGTGGACCCGGTGATCATCGTCGGCGCGGGCCCTGTCGGGCTCGCGCTGGCCCTTGCGCTCGCCGCGCAGGACGTCCCCTCCGTCGTGCTCGACGAGGGGGCGGGCGACGGGACACCGCGCCCAGCACGCACAGTCGTACTGCGCCCGGACACAGCCGACTTCCTCGGGCGATTGGGCTGCGCGACCGCCCCGGGTGAGGCAGCCCGCTGGACGGCCTGGCGGTCCCTCAGGCGGAACCAGCAGGTGGAACGGGTCGAATTCGACGAGGCCGGCAGTGCGTCGTCCGGCCACAGGGAGCCCAGCGGCCCCGAAGGCGCTGACGGCGCCGCCGTCAGCGGCGGCTTGGAAACCCGTTCGGACGCATCCGCCTCATCCGGCTCATCCGGCCCGCACGGATTTCCTCGGCCCGAAGCATCCGGCCGGCTCGACCGGTTCGACGGGCTCGACGGGCTCGACGGGCTGGGCTCGGGAGGGCCCTCTCCCGTACATCTGCCCCAGCACGCCCTGACACGCGGGCTGCGGGCCGCTGTCGCGGCCCGGAAGCAGGTGAAGCTGGTCCCGGGCAGCCGGGTGGACACCGTGGAACAGGACGGCAGCGGCGTCACCGTGCACACGGCGGGACCGCACGGCACCTGGTGGCGGGGCAGCCATCTGGTCGGCTGCGACGGAGCCCGGTCCACGGTCCGCAAACTGCTCGGCGTCAGGTTCCCCGGGCGTACGGCGGTGGAGCGGCACGCGGTAGCCGCACTGCGCACCGAACTACCTTGGCCCGGTGAGGCGTTGCTGCACCGGCGGCCACCGTGGCGCACCGGCGGCGAAGAGGTGACGGCCCGTCCGCTGCCGGACGACGTCTGGCGGATCGACTGGCTGCTTCCCCCGCGCGCCGAACTGGTCACCCCCGAAGCGCTGGTGGCCCGGGTCAGGGCCGCGCTGGCGGGCTGGTGCGGCGAGACACCTCCGTACGAACTGATCGACACCGGCGTGTACACCTTGCACCACCGGCTCGCCAGGCGCTGGCGAGTGGGCCGGGCGTTCCTCGCGGGGGACGCCGCGCATCTGCTGGGCGCCCTCGGTACGCAGGAGCTCGACGAGGGGCTGCGGGACGCGGACAACCTTGCCTGGAAACTGGCGCAGACCTGGCATCACGCGGCCTCCGAGCGACTCCTCGACAGCTACCAGGCGGAGCGGCGCGCAGCCGTGGCCGCACGGCTGCGCGCCGCGGACCAGTCACTGCCGATACTGCGCGGCGGCGGGCTGCGGGCGTATCTGCCCGGCAGGGCGCGCGGACACGACGCCCTTCTCGCGGACGGCCATCTGGGCGGCGGCGCGCTGGGCGCGCCGCCCGTGTACGACCGCTCGCCCCTGTCCCCTCCGTACACCCCGTCGCAGACAGCCGTCGGCACCGGCGAGGGCGCCCTCGTCGCCGACGTCCGGGTCACGGCGCCGGACGGTACCGCCGTACAGCTGCGGGACCGGCTCGGACGCGGGCATCTGCTGATCGTGCTGGTCGCACCGGGTACGGGGGTGTGGGACCGGCGGCACTGGCTGAAGGCGGGCGTGATGCCGAGGCTGGCCGCCGCGGTGAGCGCGCTCCCGGTCAAGGGCGAACTCCTGGTGGCCGAGGCCTATCCGGGCGCATCGGCGCACACGGTGCTGCTGGTGCGCCCCGACGGGCATCTGGTTGCGGCCTTCAACGGGGTGCGCCCCGCCGAACTGTACGAAGCCGCCGACGCCGCACGGGGCGGGGCACCCGCAACGGCACCGGCATCGGCATCCGCATCGGTCCCGGAAGAGAGCACCGCGGACATCAATTGACCGTCGTGGGCGCACATGGTGTACTGCGGAGCGTGACCGACACCGATGTGCGCCTGTGGCGGAGGGTCCATATGGACCTCGTCCGCTATGCGGGCTGCATGTGTCGCCCGTCCCGCTGATTCGCCCTTTCCTTCTGTGCCTGCGCCGCGCCGTGCTGTTCCGGGCTGCCGCGCCGCACATCCCCGCGAACCATCCGGACGGTCACCATGTCTCTCTCCGCACCTCTGCCTGCCCCTGCTCCCGTGCGCTCCGCGCCACCCACCGCCGGCCGGCTCCTCGACTTCGTACGCCGTACCGCCGCCGATCCTGAACTCGTCCGCTCGCTCCCCCTCGATCCCGAGGGCCGCACCTGGATCCGGCTCGACGGGCCGGGCGGGAGCGAGGCCTGGCTGATCGGCTGGCCGCCGGGCACCGGTACCGGCTGGCACGACCACGGCGGCTCCCTGGGCGCGTTCGCCACCGCGGCGGGTGGGCTCACGGAGGACTCGCTGGCCGCACGGCTGCCCACCGAGGGGTGGAAGACACTCGAACTGGCCGACGGCGTCGACCGCACCCGGCAGCTGGCACCCGGTGACGGGCGGGCCTTCGGCGCGCACCACGTCCACCAGGTCCTCAACGAGTCGGCCGCCGACCACGCGATCTCGGTGCATGCCTACTATCCGCCGCTGCCACTGATGCGGCGCTACAGCCGCAGCGGCCCCCTGCTCCGCCTCGAGCAGGTCGAGCGCCCCGGGGAGTGGGAGTGAGCGAGCCGGTCTCCATCGATGAGCTGCTGGAAACGGTGCGGTCGGGTCTCGACCGCATCGGGCCCCAGGAGGCTTTCGCCGCCGCGGCGCACGGGGCATTGCTGGTGGACATCCGGTACGCGGCACTGCGCGAGCGCGACGGGCTGATCCCCGGGGCGCTGGTCGTCGAGCGCAACGAACTGGAGTGGCGGCTGGATCCACGGGGCAGCCATCGTGCGCCGCAAGCCACCGGTCATGACCTGCGGACCGTGGTGATCTGCAATGAGGGGTACGCGTCCTCCCTGGCCGCGGCCTCCTTGCGGCAGCTGGGCCTGTACCGGGCGACGGACCTCATCGGCGGATTCCAGGCCTGGCGCGCTGCGGGGCTCCCGGTCGACGGATAGCAGAGAGTCGAGATGCAGTCCGTGCGACCCGCACGGGAGCCAACAGTGCGTGCTACCGGCACGGGGAGCCGGTGGCTGGGCTGTCAGTCGCCCGGGAACTCCCCGTGCTCCAGGTCCGCCGCATCCTCGCCCTCTTCCTCCAGGGCACGCCTGACCACGCGCAGGGCCATACCTTCCGCGTATCCCTTGCGGGCGAGCATGCCCGCGAGGCGGCGCATCCGCCGGTCCCGGTCCAGGCCCCGGGTCGAGCGGAGCTTTCGGGCGACCAGCTCGCGGGCGGTCTCCTCCTCCCGCTCCGGATCGAGCTGTCCGACAGCCTCCTCGATGAGCTCGGAGTTCACGCCTTTGGTGCGGAGCTCCCGCGCGAGTGCCCGTTTGGCGAGGCCCCGCCCATGGTGGCGGGATTCCACCCAGGCATCCGCGAAAGCCGCGTCGTCGATGAGCCCGACCTCTTCGAAGCGGGACAGCACCTCATCGGCGACCTCGTCGGGGATCTCCCGCTTGCTCAGCGCGTCGGCCAGCTGCTTACGGGTGCGCGCGGTCCCGGTGAGCAGGCGCAGACAGATGGCCCGCGCCTGCTCAGCCGGATCCTGAGGCTTCCGCCGGCTCGACTCCCGGGACCCGCGCTCCCCGGACCGCTGCTCCCCGAACCCTTGTTCCGGGGACCGCTGCTCCCCGAAACGTGACGGTCGTGACTGCTGCCGCGGCCGTCCCCGTTCTCCATCCCCCTGTGCCCTCTCGCCTGCTCCTTCGCCCTCGGAGCCGGTGGCCTCCGGCCATTCGGTTCTCCGGACCATGGATCAGCTCTTGGCGGCAGCGGTCTTGGCCGTCTTGGCCTTGCCACCGGCCGGAGCGGGCACCGTCTTGACGGCCTCTTCGGTCACTGCCGCATCCGCGGCGGCCGCGCCGGCCTCGACCCCCAGCTCGGCCTCACGCCTGACACCGATACCGAGCTTCTCGAGGATCTTCTTCTCGATCTCATTCGCGAGATCGGGGTTGTCCTTCAGGAAGTTGCGGGCGTTCTCCTTGCCCTGTCCGAGCTGGTCGCCCTCGTACGTGTACCAGGCCCCGGCCTTGCGGACGAAGCCGTTCTCCACGCCCATGTCGATCAGGCCGCCCTCGCGGCTGATGCCCTGGCCGTAGAGGATGTCGAACTCGGCCTGCTTGAAGGGCGGTGCGACCTTGTTCTTGACGACCTTCACCCGGGTGCGGTTGCCGACCGCGTCGGTACCGTCCTTCAGCGTCTCGATCCGGCGGATGTCGAGCCGGACCGAGGCGTAGAACTTCAGCGCCCGGCCACCCGTGGTGGTCTCCGGAGAGCCGAACATGACGCCGATCTTCTCGCGGAGCTGGTTGATGAAGATCGCGGTGGTCTTCGACTGGTTCATCGCGCCGGTGATCTTCCGGAGCGCCTGGCTCATCAGCCGGGCCTGCAGACCCACGTGCGAGTCGCCCATCTCGCCCTCGATCTCCGCCCGCGGCACCAGAGCCGCGACGGAGTCGATGACAACCAGGTCGAGCGCACCGGAGCGGATGAGCATGTCGACGATTTCGAGCGCCTGCTCGCCGTTGTCCGGCTGGGAAAGGATCAGGTTGTCGATGTCGACGCCGAGCTTCCTCGCGTACTCGGGGTCGAGCGCGTGCTCGGCGTCGATGAAGGCCACCTGGCCGCCGAGACGCTGCGCATTCGCCACCGCGTGCAGCGTCAGCGTCGTCTTGCCGGAGGACTCCGGCCCGTACACCTCGACCACACGGCCACGCGGCAGACCGCCGACGCCCAGCGCGACGTCGAGGGCGGTCGAGCCCGTGGGGATGACCTCGATGGGCTCGTTGGGCCGCTCGCCCAGGCGCATGACAGCGCCCTTGCCGAATTGCCGTTCAATCTGGGCGAGAGCGGCGTCCAGCGCCTTCTCGCGGTCGTTGCCTGCTGCCATGGGTTCCACCCGATTTGCTTGAGTCGATCGCTTCACGTCAATGACGCTAACCCCTGCCACTGACAATGGGCTCCGAAGCCCGCCCTGCCTGTGGACAACTCAGTGGACAACTCGTCCGGGCACCGGGCCGGATCCCCATAAGAATGTCTGTTCGATTTTGCTGTCAAGTCCGCCACGCGGCAGGTCAGACGTTGCTGTCCTCGCTGCTCCCCTGCGGCGGGATCCGCCCCTGGAACAGTGATCTCCGCAGCCCTCGTACGTCGCGGAATCCCCGCCTGCCGTGGACACGCGGGTCGTCCGTCACGTCGTACCGCTTCACGTAGGCCCCCAGGAACGCCTGGAGGGTCGCCACCGCGGGGATGGCGATCAGCGCACCGACCGCTCCCAGCAGCGCGGTGCCCGCGATGACCGAGCCGAAGGCCACCGCGGGGTGGATGTCGACGGCTTTCGCCGTGAGTTTCGGCTGGAGCCCGTAGTTCTCGAACTGCTGGTAGACCACCACGAAGACCAGCACCCACAGCGCGTACCAGGGGTTCACGGTGAAGGCGAGCAGCATGGGCAGAGCGCCCGCCAGATACGTGCCGATGGTCGGGATGAACTGGGAGACGAGACCGACCCACACCGCGAGCGCGGGGGCGTACGGCACATTCAGCACGACGAGCAGGATGTAGTGCGCGCCGCCGGAGATCAGCGCCATCACGCCACGCGAGTAGAGGTAGCCGCCGGTCTTGTCGACGGCGATCTCCCAGGCCCTCAGCACCTCGGTCTGCTTCGACGGGGGCAGTACGGAGCAGAGCGCTCGCCTCAGGCGTGGACCGTCGGCCGCGAAGTAGAAGGCGAACAGGAAGATCGTCAGGAGCCGGAAGAGGCCGCCCAGCACGGTCGTCGAGACGTCGAGTACGCCGCTCGCGCTGTTCTGGACGTACTTCTGCAGCCAGTCCGAGTGCAGCAGGCTGTCCTGGACCTGCACCCGCGACAGCTTGCTGTGGAAGGTGTGGTTGGTCCAGTTGATCACCAGGTCCAGGTACTTGGGGAACTCCTCGACCATGTCCACGATCTGTCCGGCAAGCATCGAACCGAGCAGGAAGACGAAACCGGCCACCGCGAGCGCCACACCGAAGAAGACCAGGAAGGTGGCGAGCCCGCGGCGCATTCCGCGCGCCGCCATGCGCCCCACCGCCGGCTCCACCGCGAGAGCCAGGAAGAAAGCGATGAGGATGTTGGTCAGCAACCCGATCAGCTGGTAGAACGCCCAGCTGCCCAGCTGGAAGCAGGCGATGAGTGCCAGTGCGAGCACCATCGCCTTCGGCAGCCAGCGCGGCATCAGCGCCCGCCCCGGCGGCCGGCCGCCGTCAGGGGCGGCCGGAGGGGGCTGCGCTGCGCCCGGGGCCCGGTCGGTGGTCGTCCCGGCCGCGGCCGCCCGGTCTGCGGTCGTCCGGTCCGCGGCGGTCTCGTCCGGGGTCATCTGGTCCTCGGCAGTCTCATCGGTCGATCGGTCGGTGGCACTGGCCCAGTGTCGCCCACCCGTGGGGCACCCGGTCGCACGCCCCGGCCGCCGGCGGCACTCAGCGCCGGCCCTCCGGGATCCCCGCCGCGGCGCAGACACCCCGCCAGACGTCCTTCGTCTCCCAGCCCGCGGCCAGTGCCTCATGCACCGTACGGCCGCCCAGCTCCGCCATCACATGGTCGCGGGCGAACGAATCGGCGTACACCTCGCCGAAGTGCTCAGCCATCCGCTCCCAGAAAATCGTCAACCGCATGACTTCAGTATCCAGCCCCGAGAGTGCAGCCCCACCCGTCTCCCTTGTCGCGGGCTCTTTCCGCTCTACCTTCGGAACATGGCTGGCACCGGAGCATCTCCTCTCGCACGCGCCGAGCACTTCATCTGGCTGACGGCCCGGGTGCTGGAGCAGCGGCGGTTCGCGTACCACTTCCTCGACGGGCGTGCCGACGCGGTCGAGGCCGCGCTCGCCGCCTATCTCAACGAGGACGGGGGCTACGGCCACGCGCTCGAACCCGATCTTCGCGGACCGGTCAGCCGGCCCCTGCACACCGCGCACGCGCTGCAGGTACTCGACTCGGTGGGACGCTGCGGCGGTATGCGGGTGGAGCGGGTGTGCCGGTATCTGACCGAGGTGTCCACCAGGGACGGGGCGCTCCCCGCAGCACTTCCCTCCCAACGGGGCCATCCGCCCGCCCCCTTCGTCCCCGTCGCCGACGACCCGCCGAGTGAGCTGCTGGCCACCGGGCCGGTGGTGGGCCTGCTGCACCGCAACCAGGTGTGGCACGCCTGGCTCTTCCGGGCGACCGACTTCTGCTGGACGGCGGTAGACGCCCTGGAGCATTCCCATCCGTACGAGATCCAGGCGGCGGTCGCCTTCCTGGACGGTGTCCCCGACCGGTCGCGGGCCGAGGCGGCGGCCGACCGGCTGGGCCGTCAGGTGCGGGAGCAGCGGCTGGCCGTGCTGGAGCCGGCGGACCGCGCCTCGTATCGGGTCACGCCGGGGTACGCGCCGGGGGAACAGCACTTCCCGTACGACTACGCGCGCGTGCCCGGCTCTCTGGCGCGCGGCTGGTTCACCGACGAGGAAATGGCCCGCTCGCTGGACTTCCTCGCGGAGGAGCAGCGCGACGACGGCGGCTGGCCCGTCAACCGGCGTTCCCGGGCGCCCGGCCCGCGGATCGAGGCGCGGTCCGTAGTGACGGTTGAGGCGCTGCTGACGCTGCGGGCCCACGGACGCACAGTCGTCTGACCGGTGTCGCGCCGGGCACACCGCGGCACGGGCGGCGGGCCGGACCCGCGGAACGCGGATTCAGCCCAGCGCGCGCACCCCTGCGGTGACCGCGACGGCTGCGGCGACGACCACCAGAAAGGGGGCGCGCAGCACCAGTGCAAGCGCTGCTGCGGCGAGGCCCACGCCCCTCGCGTCCAGGACGAGGTGCTGCCCGCCTCCGAAGGTCTCCTGAGCGGTGAGAGCCGTCAGCAGGGCGACGGGCAGCAGCGCGGACAGCCGCTTGACGAGGGGCCGCTCAAGCGTGCCTGCGGGAATCAGCAGACCGAGCAGTTTGACGAGATAGCAGCCGAAGGCCGTCACCCCGATCGCGATCCAGACGCTCAACGCTCCTCCTCGTCCGCCATGTCTTTTTTGCTCACGCCGTGCTTCTCCGCTCCAGCTCCGGCCGTGCGGAGGATCGTGGGCCCCTTCGGCTCCTCGGTACGGCCCTTGAGGAACAGCACGGCCGGAGCGGCCAGCGCCGCGACCAGCACGGGCACCCCACCGGGCAGCAGCGGCAGTGCTCCGAGCTCCAGGACTACGGCGAGCCCGGCGACCGCCCGCTCAGCGGACGTGCGCAGCATGGGAGCCAGCAGGGCCAGGAAGACCGCGGGACCGGCCGCGTCGAGGCCCCAGGCGCCGGTGTCGCCGATCGCCTGGGCGCCCAGCGCACCGCCCAGCGTGGTGAGGTTCCACAGCACGTAGAGCGACAGACCGGTGACCGTGAATCCGAGCCGGGCGGCACGCCGGGTGGGCTGGGCGAGAGTGACCGCGGCCGTCTCGTCGATCACCCAGTGGGCGGCGAAGGGCCGTACGGCACGCGGCAGTGCCAGCAGCTGGGAGAGCCGCAGTCCGTAGAAGGTGTTGCGGACACCGAGGAAGAAGGCGCCCGCGGCGGCGGCGAAGGGGTTTCCGCCCGCCGCCAGTGCGCCGACCAGCGCGAACTGCGAGGCCCCGGTGAAGACCAGCAGGCTGAGGAGACAGGTCTGCAGCAGGCTGAGACCGGAGCCCGCCGAGGTCACGCCGAAGGCGAATCCGGAGAGTCCGACCGCCACGCCGACGCCGAGCGCGTCCCTGATGACGGCCGCGTCCGGTCTGGGCTCCGGTGCTGTGCCGATGTCCGTGAGTGCTCTGTGTTCGCTTGCCACCCGGCGGACGTTACGAGGAACGGTCCGGCCCGGTCTTGTACGTTCTTGCGCGCCCCCGCTGGTACGAGCCCGGCGGCACCCCCACGATCCGGGTGAAGTGCCGGTTCAGATGCGGCTGGTCGGTGAACCCGACCGCGGCGGCCGCGTCCGCGGGGGTCGTGCCCGCATCAAGGAGGTGCCGGGCCCGGCGGACGCGCGCGTCGGTGAGCCAGGTGTGCGGCGGCATGCCGTATGCCTCCCGGAAGGCACGCAGCAGGGCGAAGGGGCTGGTGCCGAGGCCGGCGGCGAGGCGGTCCAGGGACGGCGGACGCACCATCCGTTCCTCCAGCACGGCACGGGCACGGGCCGCGTTGTCCGCGCCGGCCGTACGGGGCGGACGCTCGGGGAGCCGCCCCCCGTGAGTGCGCAGCAGCCGGGCGACGGCGAGCCTCAGCAGGCTGTCGGCGGCCAGCGCGTTGCCCTGCTCGGCGGCCTGGTGCACGGCGACGACGAGCCGGGCGGCCTGCGGTTCGTCCACGACCGGCGAGGTGAAACCGACCGCGCCGGCGAGTGTGCTGATGTCGGCGGCGACCTCCGCGACAAGCCCGGCTTCCGGGTAGAGCGTGCGGTAGGCCCAGCCGTCGGGCGCGCCGGCGAATCCGGTGTGCGCGGTGTCGGGGTTGACGAGGGCGAGCTGCCCCGCTCCGGCCCTGACGAGCTGGTCGCGGTGGTGGAACGCCTCGACGCCGTGGGTGATCGCGGCGATGACGAACGTCTCGTGCGTATGCCGGGCGAAGGATTTCCGGATGTAGCGGGCATGCAGGAGGTCGACGCCCGGCAGCCCGTCGAGCCGCCAGTGCCGTGCCCGTTCCTCGCCGTCCGGTACGTCCGCTTCCATGGCCATGGCCCCATTGTTTCCCCAGGTCCGGGCGGTTGTCAGTGGTGGGGTGCACGATGGGGACATGGTGAGGTCAGCGCTCGATTCCTTCTCCCCCGCGACCCGCGGCTGGTTCTCGGGGGCCTTCACTGCGCCCACCCCCGCCCAGGACGGGGCGTGGCGGGCGATCGGTGCCGGCTCCGATGTGCTGGTCGTGGCGCCCACCGGCTCCGGCAAGACCCTCGCCGCGTTCCTGGCCGCCCTCGACCAGCTGGCTTCGGCGCCCCCGCCCGCCGAAGCCAGGAAGCGCTGCCGGGTCCTGTACGTCTCACCGCTCAAGGCGCTCGCCGTCGACGTCGAGCGCAATCTCCGCAGCCCGCTCACCGGCATCCGCCAGGAGTCGGTGCGGCTCGGACTCCCGGAGCCCGATGTGCGGGTCGGTATCCGCTCCGGCGACACCCCGGCCGCCGAGCGCCGGTCGATGTCGGTGCGGCCCCCGGACATCCTGATCACCACCCCCGAGTCGCTGTTCCTCATGCTCACCTCGTCCGCCCGGGACGCGCTGGCCGGTGTCGAGACGGTGATTCTCGACGAGGTGCACGCCGTGGCGGGCACGAAGCGCGGTGCGCATCTCGCCGTGTCCCTGGAGCGTCTCGACGAGCTGCTCCCACGCCCGGCACGCCGTATCGGCCTGTCCGCGACGGTCCGGCCGGTGGACGAGATCGCGCGCTACCTCTCACCTCAGCGCAAGGCCGAGATCGTGCAGCCTCCCTCGGGCAAGGAATTCGACCTGTCGGTGGTCGTCCCCGTCGAGGATCTCGGTGAGCTGGGCGGTTCACCGGCCTCCGACACGGACCCGGACAAGGCGGAGAAGCCCTCGATCTGGCCACACGTCGAGGAGCGCATCGCGGATCTGGTCCAGGCCCACCGCTCGACGATCGTCTTCGCCAACTCCCGGCGTCTCGCGGAGCGTCTGTGCAACCGGCTGAACGAGATCGCGTACGAGCGGGCCACCGGCGAGGTCATGCCGGAGGCCCACTCGCCCGCCGAGCTGATGGCCGAGTCGGGTGCCGCCAAAGGCGCGCCGGCGCTGCTGGCCCGCGCCCATCACGGCTCCGTTTCCAAGGAGCAGCGAGCCCAGGTCGAGGAAGATCTGAAGGCGGGCCGGCTGCCTGCCGTGGTGGCCACGTCCAGCCTCGAGCTGGGTATCGACATGGGCGCGGTCGATCTGGTGATCCAGGTCGAGTCACCGCCGTCGGTGGCGTCCGGTCTGCAGCGTGTGGGGCGGGCTGGGCACCAGGTGGGTGCCGTGTCCACCGGGGTCGTGTTCCCCAAGTACCGGGGGGACCTGGTGCAGGCCGCGGTGGTGACCGAGCGCATGCGGACCGGCTCGATCGAAGCGCTGCGTATCCCGTCGAATCCTCTGGACGTGCTGGCTCAGCAGCTGGTCGCCATGGTCGCTCTCGACAGCCGGCAGGCCGACGATCTGCTCGCGGTGGTCCGGCGCGCGGCGCCGTTCGCCGCGCTTCCCGAGTCCGCCTTCACAGCGGTCCTGGACATGCTCGCCGGACGCTATCCGTCCGACGCCTTCGCGGAGTTGCGCCCGCGCGTGGTCTGGGACCGGATCGCCGGTACGGTCACGGGCCGCCCCGGAGCACAGCGCCTCGCTGTCACATCCGGCGGCACCATCCCCGACCGCGGGCTCTTCGGGGTGTTCCTCGCCGGGTCCGACCCCAAGAAGGGCGGGGGGCGGGTCGGCGAGCTGGACGAGGAGATGGTGTACGAGTCGAGGGTGGGCGACGTCTTCACACTCGGCACCACCTCCTGGCGCATCGAGGACATCACCCGCGACCGGGTGCTGGTCACCCCGGCCCCCGGGGTGCCGGGCCGGCTGCCGTTCTGGAAGGGCGACCAGCTGGGCCGCCCGCTCGAACTGGGCCGCGCCGTGGGGGCGTTCCTGCGTGAGGTGGGCGGGCTCACCCCGGACGACGCCCGGCTGCGCCTGCTCGCCGCTGGGCTCGACGCCTGGGCCGCGGACAACGTCCTCTCCTACCTGGACGAGCAGCGCCGCGCCTGCGGTCATGTGCCGGACGACCGAACCATCGTCGTCGAGCGGTTCCGTGACGAACTGGGCGACTGGCGGGTGGTCGTCCACTCCCCGTTCGGCGCGCAGGTGCACGCGCCCTGGGCGCTCGCCCTCGGCGCCAAGCTCTCCGAGCGCTACGGAATGGACGCCCAGGTCATGCACGCCGACGACGGGATCGTGCTCCGGCTCCCCGACGCGGACCTGATGGGCCTCGACCTGCTGGACGGTGATCCCGCCGCGCCCGGCAGCGAGTACGACACCGAACAGGCCCCGCTCGGCGCGGCCGATGTGGCCTTCGACAAGAGCGAGATCAACCAGATCGTCACCGACCAGGTCGGCAGTTCCGCGCTCTTCGCCTCCCGCTTCCGCGAGTGCGCCGCCCGTGCCCTTCTCCTGCCGCGCCGCAGCCCCGGAAAACGGACACCGCTGTGGCAGCAGCGCCAGCGGGCCTCGCAGCTCCTCCAGGTGGCGAGCGAATTCGGCTCGTTCCCGATCGTCCTGGAAGCCGTCCGTGAATGCCTCCAGGACGTTTTCGACGTCCCGGGCCTCACCGAGCTGATGGGCGACATCGAGTCGCGCCGCGTACGGCTCGTCGAAGTCACCACGACCGAGCCGTCGCCCTTCGCCCGCTCGCTCCTCTTCGGCTATGTCGCCCAGTTCCTCTATGAGGGCGACTCCCCGCTCGCCGAGCGCCGGGCGGCGGCTCTCTCGCTCGACTCCCGTCTCCTGGCAGAGCTGCTCGGCCGCGCCGAGCTGCGCGAGCTGCTCGACGCCGACGTGCTGGACCAGCTGGAGAGCGAGCTCCAGTGGCTGACGGAGGACCGGCGGATCAAGGACGCCGAGGGGGTCGCCGACCGGCTGCGACTGCTGGGGCCGCTGACCGAATCCGAGCTGACCCGGCGCGGGGCGGAACCGCACTGGGCTCAGGACCTCACGGCCGCCCGCCGCGCCATCCGGGTCCGCATCGCGGGCGTCGACCACTGGGCGGCGATCGAGGACGCGGGGCGGCTTCGCGACGCGCTCGGCACCGCGCTCCCGGTGGGGGTGCCCGAAGCCTTCACCGAACCGGTCACGGATCCGCTGGGCGACCTGCTCTCACGTTTCGCCCGGACTCACGGGCCATTCACCTCTTCGACGGCAGCGGCGCGCTTCGGCCTGGGCAGCGCGGTCACGGACGGCGCTCTCCAGCGGCTCGCCGCGACCGGCCGCGTCGTCCAGGGCGAGTTCCATCCGTCCGGCATCGGCCAGGAGTGGTGTGATGCCACGGTGCTGCGCAGGCTCCGCCGACGCTCTCTGGCGGCGCTGCGCGAGGAGCTCGAACCGGTACCGCCCGAAGCGCTCGCCTCGTTCCTGCCCCAATGGCAGCATCTGGGGGCAGGCAGCCTGCGCGGCATCGACGGCCTGGCGCGCGCTGTCGAACAGCTTCAGGGTGCGCCGGTCCCTGCCTCTGCTCTGGAGCGGCTGATCCTGCCGTCGCGGGTATCCGGCTACACCCCGGCCCTCCTCGACGAACTCACCACCACGGGCGAGGTCGTATGGGCCGGAGCGGGTGCGCTCCCCGGCAAGGACGGCTGGGTCTCGCTCTTCCTCGCGGACAGCGCGCCTCTGCTCGTTCCGCCGCCGCACCTGCTGGAGCTGAGCGCGCTGCACGAGTCCGTCCTCCAGGCCCTCGCCCCCGGATACGGGCTGTTCTTCCGTCAGCTCAAGGACCATGTCCGGGCCACCACCCATCCAGACTGCACCGACCCCCAACTGGCCGACGCGGTCTGGGATCTGGCCTGGTCGGGGCGGCTGACCAACGACACCCTGGCTCCGCTGCGCTCCCTGCTCGGCTCGGGCCGCACCGCGGGGTCCACCGCTCACCGCGCCCGGCGGACGGTCCCACGGGGGCGCTACGGCTCCCTCACCGCTGCGGCGCGCCCCGTGTCGCGCACCGGCCCGCCGACCGTGGCGGGGCGGTGGTCTCTGCTCCCGCCCGCCGAGTCCGACACCACGCACCGTGCACACGCCCTGGCCCGTACCCTCCTGGACCGGCACGGTGTCGTCACCCGCGGCGCGGTCGCGGCCGAGGGGATCGAGGGCGGCTTCTCCGCGGTCTACCGCGTCCTCTCCGCGTTCGAGGACAGTGGCCAGGCACGCCGGGGCTACGTCGTGGAGGGCCTGGGCGCCGCCCAGTTCGCGATGGACGGCGCGGTCGACCGGCTGCGCGCCGCAGCGACCGCACACGACCGCACGGATTCGGGGGCGCCGGCCCGGGCACTGGTGCTGGCCGCAGCGGATCCGGCGAACGCTTACGGGGCAGCTCTGCCGTGGCCGGAGTCCCCGGGCGGAGTGGGCCACAAGCCCGGCCGCAAGGCCGGGGCTCTGGTCGTTCTGGTGGACGGAGAGCTGATCCTCTACATGGAGCGCGGCGGCAAGAGTCTGCTGGCCTGGCCCACCGAGCCCGACAGCCCCAGACTGCTCGCGGCCGGACAGGCACTTGCCGCATCGGCCGCGTCGGGGGCGCTCGGCACCGTGACCGTCGAACGCACCAACGGCGCGTCCGCCCTCACATCCGACCTGGGCCGGACTCTGGAAGCAGCTGGTTTCGTGGCCACCCCGAGGGGGCTGCGGCTGCGGGCCTGAACCCACCCGCTACGCGGTGCACAGCTGCAGCCGGCCCCGAAGCACCCGCATCATGGAGGCATGCCCGAAGGAGACAGCGTCCACCAGGCGGCCCAGCGGCTGCACACGGCGCTGGCCGGACACGTCCTCACCCGCTTCGACCTGCGTGTTCCCCGGTTCGCCACCGCAGACCTCACCGGACGCACCGTCCTCGACGTCACCGCGCGCGGCAAACATCTGCTGATGCGGCTCGAAGGCGGGCTCACCCTGCACAGCCATCTGCGTATGGACGGCAGCTGGAAGGTCTACGCCCCGTCCGAGCGGTGGCGCGGTGGCCCGGCGTACGAGATCCGGGCTGTCCTCGGGACTGCGGGGCCCACCGCAGTCGGCTACCGCCTCCCCGTACTCGAACTGCTGCGCACCGCCGACGAGAGCACAGTCGTCGGCCACCTCGGCCCGGATCTTCTGGGCCCCGACTGGGACCCCGGGACCGCCCTCGCCAATCTGCTGGCGGACCCCGTCCGACCCCTCATGGAAGCCCTGCTGGACCAGCGCAACCTGGCCGGTGTCGGCAATGTCTTCGCGGCGGAGATCTGCTTCGTGCTGCGCGCCGCTCCCTGGCTGCCCGTCGGCCGGCTCCCCCGGCCCGAAAGGGCGGTGACCGTCGCGAAGAGGCTCCTCGATGCCAATCGCGACCGTCCCGTCCGCACCACCACGGGGCGGCCGGACCAGCGTCTGTACGTCTACGGCCGGGCGCCCCGGCCCTGCCTTCGCTGCGGCACCTCCATCCGCAGAGCGGTCCGGAGCGAGCGCGGCAGCGAGCGTCCGACGTACTGGTGCCCGCAATGCCAGGCAGACCCCAGCAGTCCTGCCGACCCCACCAGCAGCCCTGCCCCTCCCACCGACCCGAGCAACACCGGCAACCACCGGCAACACCGTTACCGAAGCCACTAGTTGACGGGTCGTCAGGTCAGGTCGTACGGTCCCGTCATGTCCGTCACGTCGTACGACCTCACCGGCCGCACCGCGTTCATCACCGGCGCCGCGAGCGGCATAGGCCGCGCAAGCGCCCTGCTGCTCGCGGAAGCAGGCGCCACCGTCCACTGCGCGGACCGCGACGAATCAGGGTTGCGCGAGACCGTCGCCGGGATCGGCGCGGCGGGCGGCGCTGGCCATCCCCATCCGCTGGACGTCTCCGACCGCGGCGCTGTGGAGGCAGCTGTCGAGGCGGCCGCCTCGGCGTCGGGGCGGCTGGACATCCTGGCGGCCGTCGCGGGGATCATGCACAGCAGCCCGGTCCTGGAAACTCGGGACGAGGACCTCGACCGCGTTCTCGCCGTCAATTTCAAGGGCGTGCTGTACGCCTGCCAGGCGGTGGCCCGCAGCATGATCGCGACGGGTACAGCGGGAAGCATCGTCACGATGGCGTCGGGCGCCGTGGACACCGGCGGACCTGGACTTCTCTGTTACGGCGTGACGAAAGCGGCCGTTTTCCAGCTGACGAAGACGCTCGCGACCGAGGTGGGCCGGCACGGGATCCGGGTCAACGCGGTCGCCCCCGGCTGGATCCGCACACCCATGACGGAGCGGCACAACAACACCGAGGCCCAGGCGCACACCGCCGCCCTCATGTCCCGGATGTCCCCGCTGGGCCGGGTGGGAACCCCCGAGGACGTCGCGCACACGGTCCTGCACCTGGCGTCCGACGCCGCCGCCTTCACGACCGGTCAGATCGTGCGGCCTAACGGCGGCGTCGCCATGCCCTGGTAGACCCCACCCCGGCGGACCACGCCTCGGTGGACCGCGACGCCCCGGCCCCGTGACCGCCCGAAGGCCGCCCGCCCGAAGGCCGCCCGCCCGAAGACCACCTGCCCGGAGGCCGTCCGCCCGGAGGCCGCCTGCCCGGAATCGCCACCACGTGTATCGGCAGAAGACTCAGCCCCCACCCCCCGATGGCGACGGCGCCCTCCAGCGGCCCGGAGTCGCCGGGCGCGAGCACCAGTCTCAGGACGGCCCACCACCACACACCACCTACCACTATCGCCGGCACCACCGCCGGCACCCACTGCCGCACCATGGCCGCCTCCTCCGGCTGAAGCCGGTGTCGCGGCCGGACGGATTCACCGGCGCACTGCACCCGGGAGCCCTGTCCGGCCGGAGCGCAGGCCGGGGCCCCTCACCCGGCGGGAGGGCCCGCAAGGTGCCCACCCAGCGCATATCCGCACGGTTACGCGCTCTCCGCCTGGTACATCCAGGCATGCTTCTCCAGAGCCGCGGTCACTGCGATGAGCAGATCCTGCGTGACCGGGTCCGGAGCATCGGTGGCGGCGATCCGCTCCCGCATCCGCGAGATGACAGCGCCGAGCGCGTCCACCAGCGTCCGAACGGCGTCGGTGTCGTTGATCCACCCTTCGGGAACCTCGCGGATCGCACTGGTCCTGGAGACCGTCGCGGCCCGTCCGTCCGGCGCCACACCGATCGCGGAGGCCCGCTCGGCCACCGTGTCCGTGTACTGCCTGGCGGTGTCGACCACTTCGTCGAGCTGGAGGTGCACCGACCGGAAGCGCGGCCCGACCACATTCCAGTGCACCTGCTTGGCGACCAGCGACAGATCGACAAGATCCGCGAGTGCGCCCTGGAGCGCGTCTCCGACCACTTTCAGATCGGCTTCGGGCAGAGAGCTCTTCACGCCAGACATGCAGGGCCTCCCATACGTTCGTACGTTTCCACCACCATGGCACAAATATCCGTAACACGGACATTCAGGGCAGCAAAACGGCCCCGCCCGGTCCCTGAGGACCAGCCGGAGCCGGGAAGCACGTACTAGGCCGCTACAACATTCACGGCTTCGGCGGGCGTCTTGATCGTCACCCGCTCGGTGGGAACACCCGCGACCGACGTCACGGGCACGGAATTGAGCATCGAGCGTACCGGCACAGGCACGGGCTCAGTCGACGCTGCCGATTCGGCCAGCTCCGCGAGCGACAGTTCGTCGCTCACTTCTCGCATGAGCTCGGACATCCGCACGTCAAGCGCGTCGCAGATAGCGGAGAGCAGCTCGGAGGATGCCTCCTTCTGCCCCCGCTCCACCTCGGACAGATAACCGAGAGAGACTCGGGCGGACGAGGAGACTTCGCGCAGAGTACGGCCCTGGCGCTGGCGCTGCCGACGCAGCACATCACCCAACAGGCGACGGAGCAGAATCATCGGTGGCTCCCTCCTCGGACCGCGTAGCCGCATCCTTCACGCCCCACCGTACCGCCTTGCGCCGCGGCCGTGCGGGGAGCGATGTCGTGTTCACTCAGGGCTGCAAACATCAATTCCCCCCGTTCTCTTCCGTATCCTGTGTCCGCACATTCCCACGGAGTTCACCGCAGAGCAGTCCGAGAACGCCCAGCACGCTCTCCTTACGGATTTCCGCCCGGTCCCCGTTCAACCGCAACGAGGCCAGATTCTCCGCCCCGCCCGGTCCGCGGACCGCGACGTACACCGTCCCGACAGGCTTCCCGTCCTGCATATCAGGACCGGCGACACCAGTGGTGGCCAGCCCCCAGTCCGCGCCGAGCACCCGCCGCACTCCGGCCGCCATCTGCCGGGCGACCTCGGGGTCCACCGCACCGCGCTCGGCCAGCAGGGCCCCGTCGACGCCGAGGACCTCCCGCTTGAGCGCCGTCGCGTACGCCGTGACGGACCCGCGGAAGACCCGGGAGGCCCCAGGGACAGAAGTGAGCTCGGCGGCCAGCAGACCGCCGGTGAGCGATTCCGCGACAGCGAGGGTCTCCCCCCGTTCCGCCAGGAGCTCCAGCACCCGGGCCGCCGATGTCACCGGGCGGCCCGCTCGGACGCGAGCCCCTGCCGGCGTGCGGTCACGGCCTGCTGTACGTAGTCGAGCCCCGTCACGACGGTCAGCACCACCGCGACCGCCATCACCCAGAACCGCATGGTCGCCAGTGGCCCGGTCAGCGCCAGGACGTACATCCCCACAGCCGTACCCTGGGCCAGCGTCTTGATCTTGCCTCCGCGGCTGGCCGGGATCACCGCGTGCCTGATCACCCAGAACCGCATCAGGGTGATCCCGAGTTCCCGGAAGAGGATCACGCCGGTCACCCACCAGGGCAGATCCCCGAGGTACGAGAGGCAGACCAGCGCGGCTCCCATGATCGCTTTGTCCGCGATGGGGTCGGCGATCTTCCCGAAGTCGGTGACGAGGTTGTACGTCCTGGCCAGATGACCGTCGAAGACATCGGTGATCATCGCGACGGCGAAGGCCGCCCAGGCGTACGCCCGCCACGCCGGGTCGTAGCCACCGTCGTGAAGCAGCAGCAGCACGAACCCCGGCACGAGTACCAGCCGCACCATGGTCAGCAGATTGGCGACATTCCACAGGCTGGCCTGATTGACCACCGCAGCGCCCACCTTGCCGGCGGACGCCGGTTTGGCACCGGTACCGCCCGTGGCGGACGCCGGGACTCCGGTCATCTGGCTGCCTCCTCACCAAGACATTCGGCCACCAGGTCGACACCTTCGGTACCGACCACCTTCGCCACGACCATACGGCCGGGCACCAGCCCCTCGCCTGCCGTGAACATCACCTGCCCGTCCGTCTCGGGCGCCTGGTGCGCGGCCCGGCCCACAGCGCCGTCCTCGCCGTCCACCGACTCGACGAGCACCGACAGCGTCTCTCCCAGCCGCTCCTCGGCCCGCTGCGCCGTCAGCTCCTCTGCGAGGCGTGAGATGTGCTCGAGACGTTCGGCGATGACATCGGCGTCCAGCTTGTTCCCGTAGCCGACCGCCTCGGTGCCGTCCTCGTCGGAATAGCCGAAAACGCCGATGGCGTCGAGCCGCGCGCCGGTGAGGAAACGCTCCAGCTCGGCCAGATCGCTCTCGCTCTCACCGGGGAAGCCCACGATGAAGTTGGAGCGGACACCGGCCTGCGGCGCCTTCCCCCGGATGGTGTCGAGCAGCTCCAGGAACCGGTCGGTGTCCCCGAACCGGCGCATCGCACGGAGCACACCGGGCGCCGAGTGCTGGAAGGAGAGGTCGAAGTACGGGGCGACCTTCGGCGTCGACGTCAGGACGTCGATGAGACCCGGACGCATCTCGGCGGGCTGCAGATAGCTGACCCGGATCCGCTCGATGCCCTCGACGTCGGCGAGCTCGGGCAGCAGGGTCTCAAGCAGCCTGATGTCGCCGAGGTCCTTGCCGTACGAGGTGTTGTTCTCGGAGACCAGCATGACCTCCTTGACGCCCTGCCCGGCCAGCCAGCGCGTCTCTCCGAGGACATCGGAGGGGCGCCGCGAGATGAAGGACCCGCGGAAGGACGGGATGGCGCAGAAGGAGCACCGCCGGTCGCAGCCGGAGGCCAGCTTCACCGACGCGACCGGGCTGTTGCCGAGCCTGCGGCGCAGAGGCGCGCGGGGCCCGGACACCGGGGCGACGCCCTCCGGCAGGTCCTCGGGCGGGGTGTCCTGCGCGTGGCCGGGGAGCGCCACGCCTGGCGTCTCCTGGCGCTCGGCCGGGCTGATCGGCAACAGCTTGCGGCGGTCGCGCGGCGTGTGCGAGGCGTGGATTCCGCCGTTCAGGATGGTCTGGAGGCGGTCGGAGATATCGGCGTAGTCGTCGAATCCGAGGATTCCGTCCGCCTCGGGGAGCGCTTCGGCAAGATCCTTGCCGTACCGCTCGGCCATACAGCCGACGGCGACAACGGCCTGCGTCTTGCCGTGATCCTTGAGATCGTTGGCTTCGAGCAGGGCGTCGACGGAGTCCTTCTTGGCGGCTTCGACGAATCCACAGGTATTGACGACGGCCACATCCGCGGCGGCGGCATCCTCGACGAGGTCCCAGCCGTCCGCTGCCAAGCGGCCTGCGAGCTCCTCCGAGTCCACCTCGTTACGGGCGCAGCCAAGAGTGACAAGGGCGACGGTACGGCGTTCGGGCATGGGCTCAAGACTACTTTGTCCCGGCCCACGCCCGTCGCGCGAGGGTGATCAGCCCGCCTCGGGGTCACCCTTCGTGTAGGACAGACGCTCGACCTGACCGGTCTGGAAGTCGTTGTGGACGTCCTTGCCGTTCACGAAAAGCTGGATCGCGCCGGCGTTCCCGAGGATCAGATCGACCTGCTGCGGGTCCGTGAAGGTCTTGGACGCGCCCTTGGCCAGAACGCCGTCGAAGAGCAGCTTTCCGTTGTGTGCCTTCGCCGAGATCCAGCTCTTGTCGTCGACGGCCGACAGTTTCACCGTCACCTTGTCCTTCGGGACGGCCGCGATGGCGCTGTCCGAGGCGGCGGGAGTGCTGGGCTTGGGGTCGGCGGGCTTGCTGGAGGTGGTACCGGCCGGCTTCGTGGCGGTCGTGGGGCCTTCGGCGACCTGCTTGCTGCCCTTGTCGCCGCTGCCACCGGTGAACATGGTGAAGCCGACGAAGCCGACCACGGCGACGATCGCCGCGACCATGGCCGCGGTCCAGTTCGGCCGGCGGCGCTCGGGCTTGATCCGTTCCGCGTCGAAGAGCGGAGCGACCGGGGTGGGCTCGGGACGGCCGCCGTGCTCCGCGTCGTACTGCTCGACGAGGGCCGCCGGGTCGACAGCCACGGCGCGCGCCAGCGTACGGATGTGACCGCGCGCGTACACGTCGCCGCCGCAGCGGGAGAAGTCGTCGAGCTCGATCGCGTGCACGATGGGAATGCGCACCCGTGTCGCGGCACTGACTTCCTCGAGCGTCAGGCCTGCGGCGGTGCGGGCCTGTTGGAGGGTCTGGCCGATGGAGGGCCGGTCGTCTTCGGACGAGGTCGAAGGCCGGTCGTCTTCGGGGGAGTTGCCGATGGACACGGGGGCGCCTTTCGAGCGTGAGCCACCTGCTGGATGTTCAGTCTAGGGGGGCGGTGAAAGGGTGGGGCAACCTGAGGGCGCACTTTGTACGCCATCAGGTCGGCGAATCGGTGGACGACCCGCCGGGCGGACCGTTGGACTACCCGACTGCGGGACGTCCCCGGTCCTCTCTCCAACTTGACGTACGGCCGGATGAAACGGTTGCCCGCCATTCGGTCACGGCTGGGGCTCGCCGCGGATGACGGCGAGCACGCCGTCCATTTCCTCCGGCTTCACCAGCACATCACGCGCCTTGGACCCCTCGCTCGGCCCGACGATGTTCCGGGACTCCATCAGGTCCATCAGCCGGCCCGCCTTCGCGAACCCGACGCGCAGCTTGCGCTGGAGCATCGACGTCGATCCGAACTGCGTGGAGACGACCAGTTCGGCCGCCTGGCAGAGCAGATCGAGGTCGTCGCCGATGTCCCCGTCGATCTCCTTCTTCTTCGCCGTCCCGACCACCACGTCGTCACGGAAGACGGGAGCCATCTGGTCCTTGCAGTGCTGGACGATCTCACCGACCTCCTCCTCGGTGACGAAGGCGCCCTGCATACGGGTCGGTTTGTTCGCCCCCATCGGGAGGAAGAGCCCGTCGCCCTTGCCGATCAGCTTCTCGGCGCCCGGCTGGTCGAGGATGACCCGGCTGTCGGCGAGCGACGAGGTGGCGAAGGCGAGACGCGAGGGCACGTTCGCCTTGATCAGTCCCGTGACGACGTCGACCGAAGGCCGCTGCGTGGCCAGCACCAGGTGGATACCGGCGGCGCGTGCCAGCTGGGTGATCCGGACGATGGAGTCCTCGACGTCACGCGGGGCGACCATCATCAGGTCGGCGAGCTCGTCGACGATGACCAGCAGATACGGGTACGGGGAGAGCTCCCGCTCGCTCCCCTCGGGTGCCTTGGCCTTGCCGCTGCGCACGGCCTGGTTGAAGTCGTCGATGTGCCGGTATCCGTAGGCCGCGAGGTCGTCGTACCGCAGGTCCATCTCGCGTACGACCCACTGGAGCGCCTCAGCGGCGCGTTTGGGGTTGGTGATGATCGGCGTGATCAGGTGCGGGATGCCCTCGTACGCGGTGAGCTCGACGCGCTTGGGGTCGACCAGCACCATCCGTACGTCCTCGGGCGTCGCCCGCACCATCACCGAGGTGATGAGGCAGTTGATGCAGGAGGACTTTCCTGAGCCGGTCGCTCCGGCGACCAGGACGTGCGGCATCTTCGCGAGGTTGGCCATCACATAGCCGCCCTCGACGTCCTTGCCCAGTGCCACCAGCATCGGGTGGTCGTCCTCGGCGGCGTCCGCGAGGCGCAGGACGTCACCGAGGTTGACCATCTCGCGGTCGGTGTTGGGGATCTCGATACCGACCGCGGATTTCCCCGGGATGGGCGAGATGATGCGCACGTCCGGGCTGGCCACGGCGTAGGCGATGTTCTTGGTGAGCGCGGTGATGCGCTCGACCTTCACCGCCGGGCCCAGCTCGACCTCATAGCGTGTGACGGTCGGACCGCGGGTGAATCCGGTGACGGACGCGTCGACCTTGAACTCCATGAAGACGTTCGAGAGCGAGGCGACGACCGCGTCGTTGGCGGCGCTGCGCGTCTTGCCGGGGCCGCCGCGCACCAGGAGGTCCAGTGAGGGCAGCGAGTAGGTGATGTCACCGGAGAGCTGGAGCTGTTCGGCGCGGGAGGGGAGCGGCTGCGACTCCGGCGGTTTCGGCGACTTCTTCGTCAGGTCGGGCACGGCCGCTGTCGCGGGCGCGGCGTCCGCCTCTTCGGACCTCTCGCCACCCGCTGCCTCGCGGGCGGACGGTACGGGCGCCGCGGCCGGCGCGGCGGACGGTGTGGCCTCCGGGCGCTCAACGGAAACGCCCTGGGTCAGGTCCGCCACCAGCGGGGAGGGCGGCAGGCCGTTCAGCACGGCCCCGTCCAGCGCGGCAGCGGCAGCGGCGGCGACGTCCACGGCGTCCATCGGCCGGCCGGCCGACGGCTGCACGGAGGGCCTGCGCGGCTTGCCGCGGCGCTTGGTGAGCGCCTGCTCCTCGGCCGCCTCGGCGTCGTACAGCTCGGGTGTGCGGCCGCGGGGTGCTGCGGGACGGCGGGCCGCGGGCTGCGACTCACGCCACTGCTCCTCGTACTCCTCGTCGTCCTGCTCCTCCTGTCCGGCCCCGGCGGTTTCCGGGTCGACGATGCCCAGCCGGGCGCCGAGCACCCTGAGCCGGTGCGGGATGGCGGTGACAGGCGTGGCCGTGACGACCAGCAGGCCGAAGACGGTGAGCAGCAGGAGCAGGGGTACGGCGAGGACATCGCCCATCAGGAAGATCAGCGGCTTGGAGGCGGCCCAGCCGATCAGCCCGCCGGCGTCCTGCAGGGCCGATGTGCCGTCCTCGCGTCCGGGAGCGCCGCAGGCGATGTGGACCTGGCCGAGCACGCCGATGACCAGTGCGGACAGGCCGATGACGATCCGGCCGTTCGCCTCGGGCCGCTCCGGGTGGAGGATCAGCCTCACGGCGACGGCGCCCAGCAGTATCGGCACGAGCAGATCGAGCCGTCCGAAGGCGCCGGTGATCAGCATCTCGACGAGATCGCCGACCGGACCGTGCAGGTTCGACCAGGTCCCGGCCGCGATGACGAGCGCCAGACCGAGCAGGAGCAGGGCGACGCCGTCCTTGCGGTGAGCCGGGTCGAGCCCCTTCGCACCGCGTCCTATGCCGCGGAACATCGCCCCGACGCCGTGGGCCGCACCGAGCCAGACGGCCCGTACGAGCCGGTACAGACCCCCGGTGGGCGACGGCGCGGGTTTGGGCGCGGGCCTCGCGGCTGCCTTCTTGGCGGGCGCTCTCTTCGCGGGGACGGTCTTCTTCGCAGCGGTCTTCTTTGCCGGAGCTGCCTTCTTGGCGGCACCGGCGGTACGGCCGGCGCGCGGCTTTGCGGTGCCCGCCGTGCCTGGGGAACCCTTGCCGGACGTACGTGAGGCCATGGTCCCGAGGTTACCGGTGTCTGCGGCAACGGACACGTGTGCTTACCGCTTCACCCGTTCGTGTCGCTCCCGTGAACACTTTCTCTTGACGCGTGGTGACGCTCCCTCAGCGGGCGGCGAGCGCCGGACAGGGCGTCAATTCTGCGACGGAAGCGAGGCGGCCGGGCCGCCCGTGCCCGGCTCCAGCGCGTCCAGCGCCCTGCGCAGACCGGTGAGTTTGCGCTCCAGATGGGCGGCGGTCGCCACAGCGGCCGCGTCCGCGGACTCCTCGTCGAGCTGCTTGGAGAGCGCCTCGGCCTGCTCCTCAACTGCCGCGAGACGCGCGGACAGTTCAGCGAGGAGCCCGGCGGGTTCCTTGGTGTCACCGGCCGCGGGAGCGCTGCCGTCCAGCTGGAGACGCAGCAGCGCCGCCTGCTCACGCAGTTGGCAGTTCTTCATGTACAGCTCGACGAAGACCGACACCTTCGCGCGCAGCACCCACGGGTCGAAGGGCTTCGAAATGTAGTCCACCGCTCCCGCCGCGTAGCCGCGGAACGTGTGGTGCGGCCCGTGGTTGATCGCTGTGAGGAAGATGATCGGGATGTCCCGGGTCCGCTCCCGCCGCTTGATGTGCGCGGCGGTCTCGAAACCGTCCATGCCCGGCATCTGGACGTCCAGCAGAATCACTGCGAAGTCATCCGTCAGCAGCGCTTTCAGCGCTTCCTCCCCGGACGATGCCCGAACCAGTGTCTGATCGAGCGCGGAGAGAATGGCCTCCAGCGCCAGCAGATTCTCCGGCCGGTCATCGACCAGGAGGATCTTGGCCTTCTGCACCATGGCCCGTCCTCCTCGTCCCGGCAGTGCACCGGGCGCCGCCCCAGGGGACAGCTCCGTAACGCCGTCCGTCCTTGTGCCGGTCATGGTAACCGCACCCCGCCTGCCACCACACCCTGTCACCGTGATGTCACGGCACATGTAGCAGAAACGCGTTGGGAGACCAGAAGGTTCCCCGAATACATTCGCCTCACACGCCTTCGACCACAGTCAGTCAGCAACTCATCGAGATTGCCTCACCAATCGATCACTCCCCGCGCATCCACTGCTCCATTACCGTGAGCAAATGATCGGGATCGACAGGCTTGGTGACATAGTCGGAAGCGCCGGATTCGATCGCCTTCTCCCTGTCGCCCTTCATCGCCTTCGCCGTCAGAGCGATGATCGGCAACCCGGCGAACTGCGGCATCCTGCGGATGGCCGTCGTCGTCGCATATCCATCCATCTCCGGCATCATGATGTCCATCAGAACGAGCGTCACGTCGTCGTGCTGCTCGAGGACTTCGATGCCCTCCCGCCCGTTCTCCGCGTACAGCACCGCGAGACCGTGCTGTTCGAGCACGCTGGTGAGTGCGAAGACGTTACGGATGTCGTCGTCAACGATGAGCACCTTCTCCGCGTCGAACTGGAAGACCCGGCGCGGCTTCGCCGTCTCCTCGGGCTCCTTCTCCGTCCACGAATCGGGCTCCGCCGTCGCGGCCGTCACACCTGAACTGGCGGGCAGTGCGGGCTGTCCGCCGGCCGGCCCGAGCGCCCGGCGGCGCCGGCGGAACAGCTCCGCGGGCCCGCCCTGGCCGTCCGTGGGCGCCATCCCGGGCGCCTGGCCCCCTTCGGGCCGCACCCCGTCCTGGGCGCCGCCGGGCACCCGCTCCAGGCCGCCGGGGCTGAGCTGCGGGTAGCCCTGCGGAGGCAGCTCGCTGGCGTGCAGCGGCAGGTACAGCGTGAACGTCGAACCGCGTCCCGGCTCGCTCGCCGCGTGGATCTCACCCCCCAGCAGCCTGGCGATCTCCCGGCTGATGGACAGACCGAGCCCGGTACCGCCGTATTTCCGGCTGGTGGTCCCGTCCGCCTGCTTGAACGCCTCGAAGATCACCCGCATCTTGCTGGCCGCGATCCCGATGCCCGTGTCGCTGACCGAGAACGCGATCAGGTCCGCGTCCGCGTCGCGCAGTGAGCCCGCTTCGAGCAGCTGCTCACGGATGGCGTTCGGCACATTGGCGTTGGCGGGCCTGATGACCAGTTCCACCGCCCCGGTGTCGGTGAACTTCACCGCGTTGGAGAGGAGGTTCCGCAGGACCTGCAGCAAGCGCTGCTCGTCCGTGTGCAGCGTCGCGGGCAGTTCGGGCGAGACCCGTACGGAGAAGTCCAGGCCCTTCTCCGCCGTCAGTGGCCGGAACGTCGCCTCGACGTAATCGACGAGCTGGACCAGCGCGATCCGGGTCGGGCTGACGTCCATCTTGCCGGCCTCGACCTTGGACAGGTCCAGAATGTCGTTGATCAGCTGCAGCAGGTCCGAACCCGCACCGTGGATCGTCTCCGCGAACTCCACCTGCTTCGGCGAGAGATTCCCCTCGGCGTTGTCCGCGAGCAGCTTGGCGAGAATCAGCAGCGAGTTGAGCGGTGTGCGCAGCTCGTGCGACATGTTCGCCAGGAACTCGGACTTGTAGCGCATCGAGACAGCGAGCTGCTCGGCCCGCTCCTCGAGGACCTGCCTGGCCTCCTCGATCTCGGTGTTCTTCACCTCGATGTCGCGGTTCTGCTGGGCCAGCAGCTCGGCCTTCTCCTCCAGTTCGGCGTTGGACGCCTGAAGCGCCTTCTGCCGGTTCTCCAGTTCGGCCGAACGCTCCCGCAGCTGCTCGGTCAGCTCCTGCGACTGCTTGAGCAGCACCTCGGTCTTCGAGTTGACGCTGATGGTGTTGACACTCGTCGCGATCATTTCGGCGATCTGGTTGAGGAAGTCCTTCTGGATATGGGTGAAGGGCTGGAAGGAGGCCAGCTCGATCACCCCGAGGACCTTCCCGTCGAAGAGCACCGGCAGCACGATCACATGGGCCGGCGGTGCCTCGCCGAGCCCGGAGGAGATCTTCAGGTACCCCGGCGGCACGTTCTCCACCAGGATGGTGCGCTTCTCCTCGGCGGCCGTGCCGATGAGCGTCTCGCCCGGCCGGAACGTCGTCGGCATGGAGCCTGCGGAGTAGCCGTAACTTCCGTGCATCCGCAGCTCGTACGCGTTCTCCGCCGACGCGCCGCTCTCCGCCGCCGACCCGGTGGGCATCGCCAGGAAGAACGCGCCGTGCTGGGCCGAGACCACCGGTGTGAGCTCGCTCATGATGAGCGACGCCACGTCCACCAGTTCCCGCCGCCCCTGCATCAGCCCCGAGATACGGGCCAGGTTGCCCTTGAGCCAGTCCTGCTCCTTGTTGGCGACCGTGGTGTCGCGCAGGTTGGCGATCATCGTGTTGATGTTGTCCTGGAGCGCCTGGATCTCCCCTGCGGCATCCACATCGATCTTGAGGTTGAGATCCCCGCGGGTCACCGCGGTGGCCACGGCCGCGATGGCGCGCACCTGACGGGTCAGGTTCCCGGCCATCTCGTTCACCGACTCGGTCAGGTCCCGCCAGGTGCCGTCCACGTCGCGCACCCGCGCCTGCCCGCCCAGCTGGCCCTCGGTGCCCACCTCACGGGCCACCCTGGTCACCTGCTCGGCGAAGCTCGACAGCTGGTCGACCATCGTGTTGATGGTCGTCTTCAGTTCCAGGATCTCGCCCTGGGCGTCGATGTCGATCTTCTTGGTCAGGTCGCCCTTGGCGATGGCCGTGGTGACCGTGGCGATCTGGCGTACCTGTCCGGTCAGGTTGGAGGCCATCGAGTTCACCGACTCGGTGAGGTCCTTCCACGTGCCGGAGACCCCCGGCACCCGCGCCTGGCCGCCGAGCGAGCCGTCCGTACCCACCTCACGCGCCACCCGCGTCACTTCGTCCGCGAACGAGGACAGCGTCGTCACCATGGTGTTGACGGTGTCCGCGAGCTGCGCGACCTCGCCGCGCGCCTCCACCGTCACCTTCTTGGTCAGATCGCCGTTGGCGACGGCCGTGGCGACCTGTGCGATGTTCCGGACCTGGCTGGTCAGGTTGTTGGCCATCAGATTCACGTTGTCACTGAGGTCTTCCCAGATACCGGTGACCCCGCGCACCCGGGCCTGCCCTCCGAGGATGCCCTCGGTGCCGACCTCGCGCGCCACCCGTGTGACCTGCTCGGCGAACGAGGACAGCTGGTCGACCATCGTGTTGACGGTGGTGACCAGTTCGAGGATCTCGCCCTTGGCGTCGACAGTGATCTTCTTCGACAGGTCGCCCTTGGCGACCGCCGTGGTCACTTCTGCGATGTTCCTGACCTGCGAGGTCAGGTTGTTCGCCATGAAGTTGACGGACTGGGTGAGGTCCTTCCAGGTCCCGGAGACGCCCTGGACCTCCGCCTGCCCGCCCAGGATGCCCTCGGTGCCCACCTCGCGCGCCACCCTCGTCACCTGCTCCGCGAACGACGACAGCTGGTCGACCATCGTGTTCAGGGTGTTCTTGAGCTCCAGGATCTCGCCGCGCGCGTCCACGTCGATCTTCTGCGACAGGTCACCGCGCGCCACCGCGGTCGCGACCTGCGCGATGTTGCGGACCTGAGCCGTGAGGTTCCCGGCCATGCCGTTGACGGAGTCCGTCAGATCCCGCCACACCCCGGCCACACCGGGCACCTGCGCCTGACCCCCGAGCCGGCCGTCCGTACCCACCTCACGGGCGACCCTGGTCACCTGCTCGGCGAAGGCGGAGAGCTGGTCGACCATCGTGTTGATGGTGTTCTTGAGCTCCAGGATCTCGCCGCGCGCGTCCACGTCGATCTTCTGCGACAGGTCACCGCGCGCCACCGCGGTGGTCACCTGGGCGATCTGCCGGACCTGCGACGTGAGGTTCCCCGCCATGAAGTTGACGGAGTCGGTGAGTTCCTTCCACGTACCGCTGACACCGTCCACCCGGGCCTGCCCGCCGAGCCGTCCCTCGGTGCCCACATCACGCGCCATCCGCGTCACCTGGTCGGCGAAGGAGGAGAGCTGCGCCACCATCGTGTTGACGGTGTTCTTCAGCTCCAGCATCTCGCCGGCCACGTCCACCGTGACCTTCTGCGACAGATCGCCGTTGGCGACCGCCGTCGTGACCTGCGCGATGTCCCGCACCTGTCCGGTGAGGTTGCGGAAGGCCGTGTTCACCGAATCGGTGAGGTCCTTCCACGTGCCGGCGGCGCCCGGCACCTCGGCCTGGCCCCCGAGACGGCCCTCGACCCCGACCTCGCGCGCCACCCGGGTCACTTCCGAGCCGAAGGACTGCAGCTGCTCCACCATCGTGTTGACGGTGTTCTTGAGCTCCAGCATCTCGCCGGCCACGTTCACCGTGACCTTCTGCGTCATGTCGCCGTTGGCGACCGCCGTGGTCACCTGGGCGATGTCCCGCACCTGCGTCGTGAGGTTGCGGAAGACGGTGTTGACGGAGTCGGTGAGGTCCTTCCAGGTACCCGCGGCGCCCGGTACCTGCGCCTGGCCGCCCAGCAGCCCCTCGGCGCCGACCTCGCTGGCCACTCGTGTCACTTCGTCCGCGAAGGTGCGCAGCGTCTCGGTCATCTGGTTGATGGTCTCGGCGAGCTGGGCGACCTCGCCGCGCGCGCTCACCGTGACCTTCTGCGAGAGATCACCGTTGGCGACCGCGGTGGTGACCTCGGCGATACCGCGCACCTGGGACGTCAGGTTCCCGGCCATCGTATTCACCGAGTCGGTCAGGTCCTTCCACACGCCGGCCACACCCGGCACGGCCGCCTGGCCGCCGAGCTCGCCCTCCGTGCCCACCTCACGGGCCACCCGGGTCACCTCGGAGGAGAACGAGGACAGCTGATCGACCATCGTGTTGACGGTGTTCTTCAGCTGGAGCATCTCTCCGGCCACATGGACCGTGACCTTGCGTGACAGGTCACCCCGGGCAACGGCGGTGGTGACGAGAGCAATGTCACGCACCTGCGCGGTGAGCCGGTACGCCATGGTGTTCACCGAGTCCGTGAGGCCCTTCCACGAACCGGACATACCGCGCACCTGGGCCTGGCCGCCCAACTTGCCCTCGGTGCCGACCTCAAGTGCGACGCGCGTCACCTCGTCGGTGAACGCCGACAGCTGGTCGACCAGGTTGTTGACCGTACGGGCGACCTTCAGGAACTCGCCGCGCAGCGGCCGCTCCACACCGTCCATCGCCTGCGAGCGCAGGTCCATCCGCTGTTCGAGATCGCCTTCGGCCACCGCCGAAAGCACCCGGCCGACCTCGGACACCGGCCGTGCGAGATCGTCCACCAGCTCGTTCGACGCGTCCACCGCGGCAGCCCAGGAGCCCTCGAGGGCCCCCGTCTCCAGCCGCTCGGTGAGCTTCCCCTCGCGGCCGACCATCCTGCGCACCCGGGCGATCTCACCCGTCAGATGGAGGTTCCGGTCTGCGACCTCGTTGAAGACCGCCGCGATCTCGGCCATCGTGCCGTCACCGGAGACCGTCAGACGCCGCCGGAAGTTCCCGTCGCGCATCGCGGCCAGAGCCGTCAGCAGTCTGCCCAGGGCAGCGGCGTCCACTTCGATTGTCCCGTGGTGTCGCTTTTTGGGCGACTGTCCGCTTTTTGCGCGCGTGTTCTTGTCACGCGCCGCCGTGCCAGACTCCACCGTGTCCCTCCCGCAGGGGTTGGCCGTACTGCCCAGGTGTCTTGAGAAGCGTGCCCAGTGTTTCACCATGGGAGTACCAGGCCATAACAGTTCGGCAGCTTTGCATACCGTCCCCACCCACTCGGGGCGGAAACCCGGTAACCGGCATCCGCTCGGACCGCGAAGGTAAGTAACCTGGCATCCGGCTGTCCAACCGTCCCGGTCCGCCCGGCGGGGGCGGAGGCACCAGTACTACCACCGGGCAGCGAGGGGCGGGCCGACATGGCAGAGCCGGGCGTCGAGACGCGTACGAGGAGTTCTGTGATCACCGCGCGGGCGGCTGCCAGTTTCGAACCGGTCGGGCGGTCGGTAGCGACCGCCCGCACCTTTGTCCGTGACACCCTCCAGGGCTGGGGGTATTCCGACGTCGTCGACGACGCGGTCGTCCTCACCAGCGAGCTGGTCACCAACGCGGTGGTCCACGCGGGCACCAACGCCGATGTCCTGTGCCTGCGTACGGAGGAAGGCATCCGGGTGGAGGTCGCCGACCACTACCCGGAGCGCGAGGTCCCGCTCCAGGGCACGGACCAGTCCTTCGGGAGCCCTGACCGGGAGGGCGGCCGCGGGCTGCTGCTCTGCGCGGCGCTCGCCTCCCGCTGGGGTGTCGACTACACACCCACCCAGAAACAGGTCTGGTTCCAACTCGACCTTCCGCAGCGCCCGGTGGGCGCGCGCTCGGCCGGACCGCTGCTCCCCGCGGAGCTCCTCCCCGTGGCCGACGGGCGGCTCCGGGTAGCGGTGATCCAGATCGACCGGACCGGCGCGGTCTCCTCGTGGAACGAGGACGCGACGGAGCTCTTCGGCCACCCGGCCGAGCAGGTCGTCGGCAAACAGCTCACCGACTTCGCCGCCTGGCCGCACACCCCTGGCACCGGCACCGGCATCGCCGACGCCCTCCAGCTCTCCCGCTGGGAGGGCAGCTACGGCATCCGTACCGCCGACGGCAGAGTCGTCCCGGTGTACGCCTCCCATCTGCGGGTGCGGGACGCGCAGGGCGAACCGAGCACTGTGTGCCTCCTGGTCAACGACTACGAGCGCGCGATCCTCCAGACACCTGCGCGCACCCCGCAGAACGACTCGAACTCCTTCTCCGACCACCGCACCGCCGACCCGTTCGAGGTCTTCATCGGCTCCCCCGCCCCTGACGACCTCGACGGTCTCCTCCAGCGCACCGTCGAGCGCGCCCGGGACATGCTCGACGCCGACGCCGCGTTCCTGCTCCTCGCGACGGACGACGAGACGGAGCTGGAAGTACGGGCCACGACGGGACTGCCCTCCGCCCGGCAGCGTTTCGCCCGCGTCCCCGTCGAGGCGGGCACCGGACGGTACGGATCGGCGCGGATGCCCGCCGTCCACGAGGACCTGGCGGCCGTACCGGGCGCCGTGCCGCTCCTGAACGGCACCGGCATGCGCTCGGTCGTCACCGTCCCGCTCAAGGTCGAGGGCCGCCTCACCGGCTCCCTCGGGGTCTCCACGGAGGCTCCCGGCCGGTACTCCAACGAGCAGGCGCTGCGTCTGCAGTTCGCCGCCGACCGCATCGCGCTCGCCGTGGAGTCGGCCCGCCTGGGCGAGCTGGAGAAGCTGCGCCGCGGCTCGCTCTCGTTCCTCGTCGAGGCGTCCGACCTGCTTGCAGGCACCCTCGACCGCGATCAGACGCTTGCCCTGATGGCACAGATGACCGTGCCGACACTGGCCGCCTGGTGTGCCGTCTACACGATCGCCGACCAGTCGTCGGAGCCGTACCTCTCGTACGTGCTGCACGAGGACGAGGAGCGCATCGACGGGCTCAAGGCACTGCTCTCCCGCATCAGCCCGCCCGAGCCGGTCCCGACACCGGGTGCCCGGAGCTGGGCGGCGCCCGGTGAGGCGGCGCACCAGGCGGCTCTGACGTCGTCGATGCGCAGCCTCGGCCTCGGGTCGAGTCCGGCGCTCGGTTCGGGCATCGGCACCACGCTCGCCACGGCCGCAGCGGTCGGCGGCGAGACCGTGGTGCTGCCGCTGGTCGCCCGTAACCGCGTCATCGGCATGCTCACCCTCGGCAAGCCGTCCGACGACCACTTCCGCCAGGAGATCCTGGAGCTCGCGGAGGACCTCTCACGCCGTGCGGCGCTCGCCCTCGACAACGCCCGCCTGTACTCCGAGCGCACCGCCATCAGTCAGGCCCTGCAGCGCAGTCTCCTGCCGCCGGGCCTGCCCGATGTGCCCAATGTCGAGGTCGAGGTCATCTACCGGGCGGCAGGCGAGGGCAACGAGGTCGGCGGCGACTTCTACGACCTCTTCCCGATCCGGGACGGCGCCTACGGGTTCGCCATCGGCGACGTCTGCGGCACGGGACCCGAGGCGGCCGCGGTCACCGGCCTGGCCCGTCACGCGCTGCGCCTGCTCGCCAGAGAGGGCTTCTCGGGCCCCGCTGTCCTGGAGCGGCTCAACGCCGCCATCCTCGACGAGGGTTCCCGGAGCCGCTTCCTGACGCTCCTGTACGGGGAGCTGTGGCCCCAGGAGGACGGCAGCGCCCTGCTCAAGGTCGTCTGCGCCGGGCATCCGCTGCCACTGCGGCTGCGGCAGGACGGCACGGTGGAGCCGGCGGCGGAGCCGCAGCCGCTGCTGGGGGTGATGGAGGACCTGGAGCTGTACGAGCAGGATGTGACCCTCCAGCCGGGTGACGTGCTCCTGTGCGTCACGGACGGCGTCACGGAGCGCCGCGAGGGGACACGCATGCTCGGCGACGACGGCCTGGCCGTCGTCCTCAGCACGTGCACCGGGCTGACGGCGGGCGCGGTGGCCGGCCGCATTCTGCGCGCGGTGGAGCGGTTCGCCGCCGAGCCCGCATCGGACGACATGGCGATCCTGGCCATGCGGGTGCCCGAACCGCCCAAGTAGCGGATACGCGAAAGGCCCCCGCCAACCGGCGGGGGCCTTTCGGTGTGAGAGCCCCAATACGGAATCGAACCGTAGACCTTCTCCTTACCATGGAGACGCTCTACCGACTGAGCTATTGGGGCGCAGCAACAAGGTAGATCATACCCGAAGCCGATGGTGCTTCCCGCCACCGCGCCCTCTCTGTTCTGCCCCCTTTCCGTCTTCTCGCCTCCGGTGGCACGGGGCCGAAGCGCGGGGCTCAGAAGGCGGGTTGGAGCAGACCACCGAGTGCGTTGCAGGAGGAGACCATGCGCTGGAGTTCCCGCCGGCGCAGCGGACCGTGCACCGGAAGCGCGAGTGTCTCGTCGGCTGCCCGCTCGGTCTCGGGCAACCGCACGTCCCGGCGGAAGGCCGGCATGCGGTGCACGGGCGTGGTCACGGGCACCTCGCAGCCCACTCCCCTGCGGCGCAGGGCCTGAGCGAACGCGTCACGGTCGGGGCGCCCGTTGCCCGGGACCCGGACGACGTAACGCTGGTAGGTGTGGGCCGCGTGGTGCACCGGCGTCCGTACGCCGGTCAGCCGGTCCCCCAGATAACCGGCGTGCGAACGGCGTTGCTGGACTTCGTCCGCGGATGCGACGGAGTCTGCGGGCCCGACGACGAGGAGCCCGTGCAGCCGCCCGAGCTCGACGATGCGTGCCAGGTCCGGGGGGTGCCCGAAGGTGGAGACCGCCACGACAGCGGCGGTACGTGGGGTGAGTACGGCAGCGACCGCTTCCGGGTCGAGGCAGTAGCTCTCAGGATCTATGTCGGCGAAGACGGGCCTGGCTCCGGCCATCACCACAGCCGCGGCCGCTTCGGCGTCACCGTATGCCGGCACGACGACCTCGTCGCCGACCCGGACGCCTGCGGACTTCAGGAACCTCGCGGTACTCATGGCTGCATGCTGCTCGCCGCACGTGAACACCAAGTGACAGGGCATAAAAAAACGTCGGCCCCTGAACCGAAGTTCAGGGGCCGACATTGAAAGATTGTTCGGCGGCGTCCTACTCTCCCACAGGGTCCCCCCTGCAGTACCATCGGCGCTGAAAGGCTTAGCTTCCGGGTTCGGAATGTAACCGGGCGTTTCCCTAACGCAATGACCACCGAAACACTATGAAATTAACCAACACCGGATACAACACGGTCGTTCGTTATTTCAGAACTAACACAGTGGACGCGAGCAACTGAGGACAAGCCCTCGGCCTATTAGTACCAGTCAGCTCCACCCGTTACCGGGCTTCCACATCTGGCCTATCAACCCAGTCGTCTACTGGGAGCCTTAACCCCTCAAAGGGGGTGGGAATACTCATCTCGAAGCAGGCTTCCCGCTTAGATGCTTTCAGCGGTTATCCTTTCCGAACGTAGCCAACCAGCCATGCCCTTGGCAGGACAACTGGCACACCAGAGGTTCGTCCGTCCCGGTCCTCTCGTACTAGGGACAGCCCTTCTCAATATTCCTACGCGCGCAGAGGATAGGGACCGAACTGTCTCACGACGTTCTAAACCCAGCTCGCGTACCGCTTTAATGGGCGAACAGCCCAACCCTTGGGACCGACTCCAGCCCCAGGATGCGACGAGCCGACATCGAGGTGCCAAACCATCCCGTCGATATGGACTCTTGGGGAAGATCAGCCTGTTATCCCCGGGGTACCTTTTATCCGTTGAGCGACAGCGCTTCCACAAGCCACTGCCGGATCACTAGTCCCGACTTTCGTCCCTGCTCGACCCGTCGGTCTCACAGTCAAGCTCCCTTGTGCACTTACACTCAACACCTGATTGCCAACCAGGCTGAGGGAACCTTTGGGCGCCTCCGTTACTCTTTAGGAGGCAACCGCCCCAGTTAAACTACCCATCAGACACTGTCCCTGATCCGGATCACGGACCGAGGTTAGACATCCAGCACGACCAGAGTGGTATTTCAACGACGACTCCACAACCACTGGCGTGGCCGCTTCAAAGTCTCCCACCTATCCTACACAAGCCGAACCGAACACCAATATCAAACTGTAGTAAAGGTCCCGGGGTCTTTCCGTCCTTCTGCGCGAAACGAGCATCTTTACTCGTAGTGCAATTTCACCGGGCCTATGGTTGAGACAGTCGAGAAGTCGTTACGCCATTCGTGCAGGTCGGAACTTACCCGACAAGGAATTTCGCTACCTTAGGATGGTTATAGTTACCACCGCCGTTTACTGGCGCTTAAGTTCTCAGCTTCGCCACACCGAAATGTGACTAACCGGTCCCCTTAACGTTCCAGCACCGGGCAGGCGTCAGTCCGTATACATCGCCTTACGGCTTCGCACGGACCTGTGTTTTTAGTAAACAGTCGCTTCTCGCTGGTCTCTGCGGCCACCCCCAGCTCACCGAGTAAATCGGATCACCAGAAATGGCCCCCCTTCTCCCGAAGTTACGGGGGCATTTTGCCGAGTTCCTTAACCATAGTTCACCCGAACGCCTCGGTATTCTCTACCTGACCACCTGAGTCGGTTTAGGGTACGGGCCGCCATGAAACTCGCTAGAGGCTTTTCTCGACAGCATAGGATCATCCACTTCACCACAATCGGCTCGGCATCAGGTCTCACCCTTAATGTCATCCGGATTTACCTGGACAACGGGCTACACCCTTACCCCGGGACAACCACCGCCCGGGTTGGACTACCTTCCTGCGTCACCCCATCGCTTACCTACTACCACCTTGGTTCGACGGCTCCACCACTTCCCTTTCCCCGAAGGGTCCAGGACGGCTTCACGGCCTTAGCATCAGAGGATTCAGTATTGGGCGTTTCAAAGCGGGTACCGGAATATCAACCGGTTGTCCATCGACTACGCCTGTCGGCCTCGCCTTAGGTCCCGACTTACCCTGGGCAGATCAGCTTGACCCAGGAACCCTTAGTCAATCGGCGCACACGTTTCTCACGTGTGTATCGCTACTCATGCCTGCATTCTCACTCGTGAACCGTCCACAACTCGCTTCCGCGGCTGCTTCACCCGGCACACGACGCTCCCCTACCCATCCCAGCCCCCGTTGGGGGTATGTGCTGGAATGACACGACTTCGGCGGTACGCTTGAGCCCCGCTACATTGTCGGCGCGGAATCACTTGACCAGTGAGCTATTACGCACTCTTTCAAGGATGGCTGCTTCTAAGCCAACCTCCTGGTTGTCTCTGCGACTCCACATCCTTTTCCACTTAGCGTACGCTTAGGGGCCTTAGTCGATGCTCTGGGCTGTTTCCCTCTCGACCATGGAGCTTATCCCCCACAGTCTCACTGCCGCGCTCTCACTTACCGGCATTCGGAGTTTGGCTAAGGTCAGTAACCCGGTAGGGCCCATCGCCTATCCAGTGCTCTACCTCCGGCAAGAAACACACGACGCTGCACCTAAATGCATTTCGGGGAGAACCAGCTATCACGGAGTTTGATTGGCCTTTCACCCCTAACCACAGGTCATCCCCCAGGTT
>NZ_CP108826.1:2010000-3372500 GCF_045161865.1 Streptomyces sp. NBC_00859
TGAAGTCTGTGTTTAAAGTTCTACCCCGCCGGCGGCAAGATCGATCTTGAGCTGGGCCGTTTCCTCCGGGGCAAGTTCCACCAGGGGGAGCCGGAGCGGACCGGCAGGCAGGCCCCGGAGGCTCAGCGCGGCCTTCGTCGTGATCACTCCCTGCGTCCGGAACATGCCGGTGAAGACCGGCAGCATCCGCTGGTGGATCTCGGTCGCCTTCTGGACGTCGCCCTGGAGGTACGCCTCCAGGAGGGAGCGCAGCTCCGGAGTGACGAGGTGGCCTACCACGGAGACGAACCCGCACGCGCCCACCGAGAAGAGCGGCAGGTTCAGCATGTCGTCGCCCGAGTACCAGGCGAGACCGCTGCGCGCGATGGCCCAGCTGGCCCGGCCGAGGTCGCCCTTGGCGTCCTTGTTGGCCACGATGCGCGGGTGCTCGGCCAGCCGGACGATGGTCTCGGTGTTGATCGGGACGCCGCTGCGGCCGGGGATGTCGTACAGCATGACCGGCAGCCCGGTGGAGTCCGCTATGGCGGTGAAGTGCCGGAGCAGACCCTCCTGGGGCGGCTTGTTGTAGTACGGCGTCACGGCGAGCAGGCCGTGCGCGCCCGCGCCCTCGGCCGCGCGTGCCAGCTCCAGGCTGTGCCGGGTGTCGTTGGTCCCTACACCCGCGATGACGTGAGCACGGTCTCCGACCGCTTCCCGTACCGCCCGCACGAGGTCGTTTTTCTCCGCGTCGCTGGTGGTCGGGGACTCGCCCGTGGTGCCGTTGACGACCAGGCCGTCATTGCCTGCTTCCACCAGATGGGTGGCAAGTCGCTGCGCGCCGTCGATGTCGAGCGCGCCGTCCGCCGTGAAGGGCGTGACCATGGCGGTGAGGACCCGCCCGAAGGGGGTCTGCGGAGTGGAGATCGGAGCCATGGGTACCACGCTACTCGGTGCTCAGTGCGCCCTGCCCCCTCGGGGGACAGGAGCTACGGAGCCCGGCACTGCCTGCTCGGGGGTTCAAGCAGTGCCGGGTCCGTTTGATCAGCCTAGATGAACTTCACCAAAGGGTGCAATACGGACACTTCAGCCGACCCAATCGAACGTGTGTACCTTATGGGGCGACGCGACCGTTGGTGTTGAAGGCCGCATGGGTCAGCGGCATCAGGTTTCTCCAGTGCTGTTCCATCCGCTCGCCGACCATCTCGATCTCCCGCTGCGGGAAGGACGGCGTCCTCGCCAGCTCGTGCTGGGTGCGCAGACCGAGGAAGTGCATCAGCGACCTGGCGTTGCAGGTCGCGTACATCGAGGAGAAGAGACCGACGGGCAGTACCGCCCTGGCCACCTCACGGGCCACACCGGCCGCCAGCATCTCCTGGTAGGCGTCGTAGGCCTGACGGTAGGAATCCTCCATGGCACGGCCGGTCAGCTCCTGCTGGGCGGCGGTGCCCTCGACGAACTCGTACTTGCCGGGGCGGCCCTGCTGGACCAGCTTGCGGGACTCGCCAGGTACGTAGAAGACCGGCTCCAGCTCCCTGTAGCGGCCCGATTCCTCGTTGTACGACCAGCCGACACGGTGCCGCATGAACTCGCGGAACACGAAGATCGGGGCGCTGATGAAGAACGTCATCGAGTTGTGCTCGAAGGGGCTGCCGTGCCGGTCGCGCATCAGGTAGTTGATGAGCCCCTTGGAGCGCTCCGGGTCCTTCTGGAGCTCTTCGAGGGACTGCTCACCCGCCGTGGAGACTCGGGCCGCCCACAGCACGTCGGAGTCGCTCGCGCTGTGCTTCACCAGTTCGACGGTGACGTCGCTGCGGAAGCTCGGCTTGGTGTCTGGGGTGGGAGTGTCGCTCACCGGCGGGGTCCTTCCATATGCATCGCTCGGGCGGCGTCCACTCTACGGCGCGGTACTGACAACCGGGGACGGACGGACCGTCAGCAGAAAAGTTCTGCCAATCCGTGGAAATCGGGCACCGATCGGCAGCATTGAACGTCTGAATATGTGGAACCAGAGTGGAACCGGAAAATTAACAAGCCAAGGAGAAGTGCCCCTATGTTCCGCCGGCGAGAGGCCGTCCCGTTCACATTCGTCGCTGACGCCGACCGCTTCCGCAGCAACGTCGAACCCCCGCCCCGTCTGCGCCCCAGTACGTCCCAGCTCGCCGGACGCGTGCTGGTCGGCCTCACGGTCGTCGGCGGCCTGGTGGGATCGCTGCTGTTCGGAGTGCCCGCTCTGGCCGCCGATCAGACGCCCGCGCAGACACAGCAGTCCGAAGCGGCACACGGACACTGACCCGTCCGGCGCCGGCCGGCCGCGGCACTGACTCGTCCGGACCCCTGGGGTGGTCCGACGATCATCTCATCGGTAGCCTCACCGGGCACAGCCAATCGAGCGTGCTTGTGAGTGAGGATCAGTCGTGCCCCTGCCTTTCCTGACGGCCGACCGCGCGTTTGACGCAACCGCCGAGAATGCCGACGACGTCGCGCTGCCGTTCGACGACCACGATCAGTGGCGACGCCCGTACCGCCCGGGTCCCTGGCGGGTCGGGGCGGCAGCGATGCTCCTGCTGCTGGCCTCGTTCATCCTGCTGGCAGCGATGATCATCGCGTTCGCCGGTGCGGCGCCGGGCGCGGGCGTCACCCTCGTCCTCGGCCTCGTGGTCGTCGCCTGTGCGCTGCGGCTGCTGCGCATCGGCACCTGGGTCAGCAAGCACGGGGTGCGGCGGGTCGGCTTCTTCACCACGGTCACCGTGCCCTGGCGCCGGACCGCGGCGGTACGCACCGTGCAGCAGCCGGTCCGCTGGCTCGGACTGCCGCGCACGGTCCAGGGTGAGGCGCTCCTGCTCGTACAGCAGGGGGGTGAGCAGCTGCCACCGCTGCTCACCGACCACAGTGCAGACTTCCTGGCACGCCACGAGGCCTTCGACCGTGCCGCGGACACCATCGAGGCGTGGGGCGCCGAGTACCGGCTCGGCTGGGCCGACCGCAGCTGACCCCGCCGGCGACCCCGGCGACCGCGGGCCCGTCAGATACTGACGGGCCTGCCCGCGTGCAGGGCGATGGCGCGCTGCATCGCCTTGCGGGCGCGCGGGGTGTCCCTGGCGTCCTGGTAGGCGACCGCGAGACGGAACCAGCAGCGCCAGTCGTCCGGGCTGTCCTCCGCCTCCTCCTTGCGGCGGGCGAAGACCCGGTCGGCCGAGTCACGGTCGATCCGGCCGCTGGGCGTACGTACCAACTCGTCGACGGGCAGGCCGCCTTCGGCGTCGAGTTCGGCGGCGAGCCGGTTGGCCCGCTGCACGAACTGAGTGTTCTTCCAGAGGAACCAGATGCCGATCAGCGGCAGGATCAGCACGGCCACGCCGAAGGTGACGGTGAGCAGCGTGCCGTTCTGGATGAGCAGCACGCCCCGGCTGCCGACCAGGACGAAGTAGAAGACCAGGACGGCGGCCGTGACGAGGTAGGTGATCTTTGCGCGCATCGGGTCAGCTCAGATCGAGGAAGTGTTCCAGGCCGAAGGTGAGGCCGGGGGTGGCCACCACGCGGCGCGTACCGAGCAGGATGCCCGGCATGAAGCTGCTGTGGTGCAGGGAGTCGTGGCGGATGGTGAGGGTCTCGCCCTCGCCGCCAAGCAGCACTTCCTGGTGGGCCAGGAGGCCGCGCAGCCGCACGGAGTGGACCGGGACGCCGTCGACGTCGGCGCCCCGGGCGCCGTCCAGCGCGGTGCTCGTCGCGTCGGGCTGCGGGGCGCAGCCCGCCTTCTCGCGTGCTGCCGCGATCAGCTGGGCCGTGCGCCGGGCAGTGCCCGAAGGGGCGTCGGCCTTGTTCGGGTGGTGCAGCTCGATGACCTCGACGGACTCGAAGAAACGGGCCGCCGCCTGCGCGAACGTCATGGTGAGCACGGCCCCGACGGAGAAGTTCGGGGCGATGAGGACGCCGGTCTGCGGGGACGCGGCGAGCCAGGAGCGGAGCTGCGCGATGCGGTCGTCGGTCCAGCCCGTGGTGCCGACGACGCCGTGGATTCCGTTGCGTACGCAGAATTCCAGGTTGCTCATCACCGAGTCGGGGTGCGTCAGGTCGACGGCCACCTGGGCGCCGGACGCGGTGAGCGCGTCGAGCGGGTCGCCCCGGCCGATGGCCGCGACCAGTTCCATGTCGTCGGCGGCGTCGACGGCCCGTACGGCTTCGGAACCGATACGGCCCCGGGAGCCGAGGACCGCTACGCGCAGCTTGCTGCTCATGCTTGCTCTTCCTTCATCGCTCGCGATTCACGCTTCGTGCCATGCCAGGCGCGTCCCACAGACGGTCCGGCTCAGGAGACCGCTTCGTGGAGGCGGTCGGCCTGCTTGTCCTTCAGCGGTCCGATCACCGACAGCGAGGGGCGCCGGCCCAATATGTCGTGGGCGACCGCCCGGACCTCGTCCGGGGTGACCGCGGTGATCCGCTCAAGCATCTCGTCGACGGACATCTGGGCGCCCCAGCACAGTTCGCTCTTGCCGATGCGGTTCATCAGAGCCCCGGTGTCCTCCATACCGAGCACCGTGGAACCGGCGAGCTGGCCGATGGCCCGGCGGATCTCCTCGTCGCTCACGCCCTCGTTCGCTGCCCGGTCGAGTTCGTCCCGGCAGATCTTGAGGACGTCGTGGACCTGGCTGGGGCGGCAGCCGGCGTAGACGCCGAAGAGCCCGCAGTCGGCGAAGCCCGAGGTGTACGAGTAGACGCTGTACGCGAGACCGCGCTTCTCCCGTACCTCCTGGAAGAGACGGGAGCTCATGCCGCCGCCGAGTGCGGCGTTGAGGACGCCGAGCGCCCAGCGCCGGTCGTCGGTCCTGGCCAGCCCCGGCATGCCGAGGATGATGTGCGCCTGCTCGGTCCTGCGGTTCAGCAGGTCGACTCCGCCCGCGGTGCGCAGCGTGCGGGAGCCCGTGCGCGGGTCGACCGGTACCGCGTCGGTACGGGTCAGCGCGCCCGCGCGGTCGAAGGCCTCGCGGACCTGGCGCACCACGGTGTCGTGGTCGAGGTTGCCGGCGGCGGCCACCACGAGGTGCGTCGGGTCGTAGTGCTTCTTGTAGAAGCGGGCGATCTGGTCGCGGCTGAGGCCGTTGACGGTGTCGACGGTGCCGAGCACCGGACGGCCGAGGGGGGTGTCGCCGAACATCGTCTGCGCGAAGAGGTCGTGCACGATGTCGCCGGGGTCGTCCTCGGTCATCGCGATCTCTTCGAGGATGACGCCGCGCTCGGCCTCGACGTCGTCGGCGGTGATCAGCGAGCCGGTCAGCATGTCGCAGACGACGTCTATGGCCAGCGGCAGATCGCTGTCCAGGACCCGCGCGTAGTAGCAGGTGTACTCCTTCGCCGTGAAGGCGTTCATCTCGCCGCCGACGGCGTCGATCGCGGAGGAGATGTCGAGGGCGCTGCGTTTGTCCGTGCCCTTGAAGAGGAGGTGTTCCAGGTAGTGGGTGGCGCCGTTGAGGGCCGGCGTCTCGTCCCGGGACCCGACGTTCGCCCAGATCCCGAAGGTCGCCGATCGTACCGACGGGACGGTCTCGGTGACGATGCGCAGACCGCCCGGGAGGATGGTCCTGCGGACCGCGTCGCTGGACTGTGCTCCGGCGTTGCTCACGTTTCCGTCCTTATGCACTGCTGTCGTTCTCGTCCGTGAGGTGGCTCTGGGTACGGGCGACGGCCCGCGCCTCCGGGGAGGTGCGGGCCGTCGTCACGGAACTGCGGGACGTCACTTGTCGGTGTCGTCCGTCTTCTCGTCCTCTTCGCCCTCGATGACGGGGACGAGGGAGAGCTTGCCGCGGGAGTCGATCTCGCCGATCTCGACCTGGACCTTGGAGCCGACCGCGAGCACGTCCTCGACATTCTCCACGCGCTTGCCACCGGCGAGCTTGCGGATCTGCGAGATGTGCAGCAGGCCGTCCTTGCCCGGCATGAGCGAGACGAACGCACCGAAGGTGGTGGTCTTGACGACCGTACCCAGGTAGCGCTCGCCGACCTCCGGCATGGTCGGGTTGGCGATCGAGTTGATCGTGGCGCGCGCGGCCTCGGCCTGCGAGCCCTGCTGGGCACCGATGTAGATGGTGCCGTCGTCCTCGATCGTGATGTCGGCGCCGGTGTCCTCCTGGATCTGGTTGATCATCTTGCCCTTGGGGCCGATGACCTCACCGATCTTGTCCACCGGGATCTTGACGGTGATGATCCGCGGGGCGTTCGGGGACATCTCGTCCGGGACGTCGATGGCCTCGTTCATCACGTCGAGGATGTGGAGGCGTGCGTCACGGGCCTGCTTCAGCGCGGCGGCCAGGACCGAGGCGGGGATGCCGTCGAGCTTGGTGTCGAGCTGGAGCGCGGTCACGAACTGCTTCGTGCCGGCGACCTTGAAGTCCATGTCGCCGTACGCGTCCTCCGCACCGAGGATGTCGGTGAGGGCGACGTAGTGCGTCTTGCCGTCGATCTCCTGGGAGATGAGGCCCATGGCGATACCGGCGACGGCGGCCTTGAGGGGCACACCGGCGTTCAGCAGGGACATGGTGGAGGCGCAGACCGAGCCCATGGACGTCGAGCCGTTGGAGCCCAGCGCCTCGGAGACCTGGCGGATCGCGTAGGGGAACTCCTCGCGCGTCGGCAGCACCGGCACGATGGCGCGCTCGGCGAGCGCTCCGTGGCCGATCTCGCGGCGCTTGGGCGAGCCCACGCGACCGGTCTCACCGACGGAGTACGGCGGGAAGTTGTAGTTGTGCATGTAGCGCTTGCGGGTCACCGGGGAGAGGGTGTCCAGCTGCTGCTCCATGCGGAGCATGTTGAGGGTGGTGACGCCCAGGATCTGGGTCTCGCCACGCTCGAAGAGCGCCGAGCCGTGCACGCGCGGGATGGCCTCGACCTCGGCGGCGAGCGTACGGATGTCCGTGACGCCACGGCCGTCGATGCGGACCTTGTCCTTGATGACGCGCTCACGCACGACGGACTTGGTCAGCGCGCGGTACGCGCCGGAGATCTCCTTCTCGCGGCCCTCGAACTTCGGGAGCAGCTTGTCGACGGCGATCTCCTTGACGCGGTCCAGCTCGGCCTCGCGCTCCTGCTTGCCGGCGATGGTGAGCGCCTTGGCGAGCTCGGTCCTGACCGCGGCGGTGAGCGCCTCCAGGACGTCGTCCTGGTAGTCGAGGAAGACCGGGAACTCACCGGTGGGCTTGGCGGCCTTGGCGGCGAGGTCGGACTGGGCCTTGCAGAGCGCCTTGATGAAGGGCTTCGCGGCTTCGAGACCGGCGGCGACGACCTCTTCGGTCGGGGCCTCGGCGCCGTCCTTGACGAGCTGGATGGTCTTCTCGGTGGCCTCGGCCTCGACCATCATGATCGCGACGTCACCGTCTTCGAGCACACGGCCCGCGACGACCATGTCGAAGACGGCGTCCTCGAGCTCGGTGTGCGTCGGGAAGGCGACCCACTGGCCCTTGATCAGGGCGACGCGGGTGGCGCCGATCGGGCCGGAGAAGGGCAGGCCCGCCAGGATCGTGGAGGCGGAGGCGGCGTTGATCGCGACCACGTCGTACAGGTGGTCGGGGTTGAGCGCCATGATCGTCTCGACGATCTGGATCTCGTTGCGCAGGCCCTTCTTGAAGGAGGGGCGCAGCGGCCGGTCGATCAGGCGGCAGGTGAGGATCGCGTCCTCGGAGGGACGGCCCTCGCGGCGGAAGAACGAGCCGGGGATCTTGCCGGCCGCGTACTGCCGCTCCTCGACGTCCACCGTGAGGGGGAAGAAGTCGAGCTGGTCCTTGGGCTTCTTGGAAGCGGTGGTGGCCGACAGCACCATGGTGTCGTCGTCCAGGTACGCCACGGCGGAGCCGGCGGCCTGCTTGGCGAGGCGGCCCGTCTCGAAGCGGATGGTGCGGGTGCCGAAGGTTCCGTTGTCAATAACGGCCTCGGCGTAGTGGGTCTCGTTCTCCACTAGCGTTTTCTCCATACTCGTCGTCTTTCGTCCCCCTGCCCGTGTGGCGGGGAACGGGGCGGAGAAGCGCTCCATGTGTGCGGGGCCGGTCTTCGATCGAAGCACCCGGGTGATGTTTCCCGGGGGCCACTACCGAGGACCGGCGGCGGCTTGAGGGCGCTTCCCCTCGTTCGGTACTGCAGCGTTCGGTACTGCCGTGCACACCCAGATTACTGAGCGCGGTCCGGGTTCCGCACGTACAGCCGCCGTATGTGCGGCAGCCGCGCGTACGGCAAAGGGAGCGGTCCCCAGGAAATGGGGCCCGCTCCCTCGCACAACGTTCTTACTTGGCGCCGCCGGCCGCACCGCGGCGGATGCCGAGGCGGTCGACCAGCGCACGGAAGCGCTGGATGTCCTTCTTCGCCAGGTACTGGAGAAGGCGGCGACGCTGGCCGACCAGGATCAGCAGACCCCGGCGGGAGTGGTGGTCGTGCTTGTGCATCTTGAGGTGCTCAGTCAGGTCCGAGATGCGGCGCGAGAGCATGGCGACCTGAACCTCGGGGGAACCGGTGTCGCCTTCCTTCTGGCCGAACTCGGTCATGATCTGCTTCTTCGTAGCGGCGTCGAGCGACACGCGTACTCCTCGTGAGTCTTCAGGCCACCGAGTGCCCCAGGTCGAATACTCTGGGGAACTTCCGTAACTCGGGAGGCGGGGTCCGCTGAGCGCAGCCTCCAGGTCATCCGGAAGCGCGTACACAGACGGCCGTCACACAGCGTATCAGCCTTTCCGCGTCCCCCCGCCCGGCCTCCCCCGGCCCCGGCCGGTACGTCCGAACGGCTCAAGCAGCGCGCCACGCCACGCCGCATCGGAACCCCGCGGCACGGGCTGGGCCATGCTCCTGTGCTGTCCAGCCTGACAGGGCGCGATCACAGCAGCAGGAGTACCGCAGTGACGACGAGGGCCACCGAGGATTCACCCGCACCCGATGACGAGTACGACTACGACAGCGAGGTGCCGGCACGTCCCAGGCGTCCCGGAAGCGTCATCGTCAGCTGGGCGACCACGACCGATCACAAGACGATCGGCACGATGTATCTGGCCACCTCGTTCGCCTTCTTCTGCATCGGCGGCGTGATGGCGCTCCTGATGCGGGCCGAGCTGGCGCGGCCGGGCACGCAGATCGTGTCGAACGAGCAGTACAACCAGGCGTTCACGATGCACGGCACGATCATGCTGCTGATGTTCGCGACACCGCTGTTCATCGGTTTCACGAACTGGATCATGCCGTTGCAGATCGGGGCGCCCGACGTGGCGTTCCCCCGGCTCAACCTCTTCGCCTACTGGCTGTACCTGCTCGGTGCGCTGATCGTGATGGGCGCCTTCCTCACCCCGGACGGGGCTGCCGACTTCGGCTGGTTCGCGTACTCCCCGCTGACCAGCACGGTCCGCTCACCCGGGGTCGGCGCGGACCTGTGGATCATGGGGCTGGCCTTCCAGGGCTTCGGCACCATCCTCGGCTCGGTCAACTTCATCACGACGATCATCTGCATGCGTGCCCCCGGCATGACGATGTTCCGGATGCCGATCTTCGTGTGGAACGCCCTGCTGACCGCCGTGCTCGTGCTGCTGGCCTTCCCCGTGCTGGCAGCCGCGCTGCTCGCGCTGGAAGCGGACCGGAAGTTCGGCGCTCACGTCTTCGACGCGGCCTACGGCGGAGCCCTGCTGTGGCAGCACCTCTTCTGGTTCTTCGGGCATCCGGAGGTGTACATCATCGCGCTGCCGTTCTTCGGGATCGTGACCGAGATCATTCCGGTGTTCTCCCGCAAGCCGGTCTTCGGTTACATCGGCCTGGTCGGCGCCACGATCTCCATCGCGGGACTCTCGGTGACGGTGTGGGCCCACCACATGTATGTCACCGGGGGTGTGCTCCTGCCGTTCTTCTCCTTCATGACGTTCCTGATCGCGGTGCCGACCGGTGTGAAGTTCTTCAACTGGATCGGCACGATGTGGAAGGGCTCGCTGTCCTTCGAGACACCGATGCTCTGGGCCATCGGCTTCCTGATCACGTTCCTCTTCGGTGGTCTGACCGGCGTCATCCTGGCCTCGCCCCCGATGGACTTCCACGTCTCCGACTCGTACTTCGTCGTCGCGCACTTCCACTACGTGGTGTTCGGGACCGTGGTCTTCGCGATGTTCGCCGGGTTCTATTTCTGGTGGCCCAAGTTCACCGGCAAGATGCTGGACGAGCGGCTCGGCAAGATGAACTTCTGGACGCTGTTCGTCGGCTTCCACGGGACGTTCCTGGTGCAGCACTGGCTGGGCGCGGAGGGGATGCCGCGGCGGTACGCGGACTACCTCGCGGTGGACGGTTTCACCACGCTGAACACCATCTCGACCATCAGTTCCTTCCTGCTGGGGTTCTCGCTGCTGCCGTTCTTCTACAACGTCTGGAAGACCGCCAAGTACGGCAAGAAGGTCGACGCCGACGACCCGTGGGGCTACGGCCGTTCGCTCGAATGGGCGACGTCCTGCCCGCCGCCCCGGCACAACTTCACGACCCTGCCGAGGATCCGCTCCGAGAGTCCGGCCTTCGACCTGCACTACCCCGCGATCACCGCTCTCGAACAAGCGGCGCACGCGGCCGCCGCTTCGTCCACCGGAACGGGCACGGGTCCGGGTACGGGCACCCACAAGTAGCGCCGCCCGCCGTTTCCGCCGGTGGACGATCCAGTGGACGGGCAAGGACAGCGAGGAGTAGGCGTGGCAACCGATGAGGACACCGCGCGCGGGCTCGTGCGGATCGAGGGGTACCTGCTGTGGAGCGCGGAGGTGGCGGAGGCCCGGCGGCAGGCGGCCCGCTTCGCCGGCCAGCTGCCCTGGCTGACGACTGCCCAGCGGGACGAGGTGGAACGCGTCTACACGGCAGACCGGGTGGCCGTGTCCCGGGCCGTACTCGTACGGATCTCCGGCCGGGCCGCCGAACTGCGCGGCGAGTACACGGCGCGCTACGAACAGCTGAGGAGACGCTGTGTATCGGTGACCGTGATGGCAGTCGGTGCGGCGAGCGGCACCTGCACGGCCATCACGCTCCTCAGCCGGTGACAGGCGGCGCGATCCGCCGCCGCTCACCCTCCGGACCCGGGTCGTCCGGAACCTGTGAGCAGGCACGGTCTCCCCAAGTAGGCTGAGCGGACAGCTCGTTCGTACGTGGTGAAGGGACCGGGCAGCCATGGCTGACGCACACGACAAGGAACGCAAGGAACGCGAGAAGGAAGAGCTCTACGCACTCGACATCTCGGCGGTGGAGTGGAAGGGCGCGCCCGGCACCTCGGAGCACGAGGAGCGGGTCGAGATCGCGTATCTGCCGGACGGGGCCGTGGCCATGAGGTCGTCCGTCGACCACGGGACCGTGCTGCGGTACACGGAAGCGGAGTGGCGGGCGTTCGTACTCGGCGCACGCGACGGTGAATTCGACCTGGAGCCCGCGCCGCACAACGGCGGGACGGCCGGCCCCGGCGAGTAGAGCCGCGGCGTCGCCCGGGGCCGCCGCCCAAAGGCCCCGGCGGCGGGAGACCGGGATCCTTGCGGACCTGTTCGTCGAGTCCGGTCCATCGAAACCCGTTCGCCGGACATGTGTCGCCGGAGAGCGACGGACCGATTTTGGGAGTCTTTTGACGTCTTCCATCCGTTATGGCTGGTGTGATCTGACGTAACGGAGCAGCCTTCGGGCGTGTCTTGACGTAAAGGTCACGCCCGGCGGTGCACTCCGTCATGCCGTCCCGGTGCGAATGGTGATTAGGCTGGGGCAGGACGCACGACAGAACCCGCAAGCGGGTCGATCGCGTCCTTACGGGGAGAGCCAGGCGGATCGGACGACAACGGTCGCCCCCCATCCACTACGGCACGAGGGTGCTCAGCCACACCAGCGGGAGGCATTGTGAACAGCGATCGGGACGAGATTCGCGGGGGACCGAACACACCCGTCGACGATCAGTCCGACGCGGGTCCCGCCGAGACGGGTGAGTTCACCATCGACTACACCCCTCCCGCCTGGTACACGCAGAACGCTTCGGACGCCCGGACGAAGGAACCGGCGCAGCCCGCCCCGGCGCCTGCGCCCGCACCTGCTCCTCCCCCGCCGCCCGTTCCGCCGGCGCCTCAGGCGCAGCCCACCGCTCCTGTGGGCGGGCCCGCGGCTGTGCCGGGGCTGCCGCTGACGGGCGGGTTCCAGCCGAACTGGAGCCCGGCGCCGCGCACCACGGAGGATTCGCGGGAGACAGGGTCCGGGCGCCCGACGGAGCCGGACGCCGGAGCGAAGCCCGAACCGGGTGCGCGCCCCGAACCGGAGCAGGAGCGGCAGTCCGCATCGGAGCATGTGTCGGAGCCGGAACCGGAACCGGAGTGGGAGCCCGTGTGGAGTTCGGCGGTCTCGAAGGCGAAGCGGCCGTTCGAAGCCGACCCCGAGGACGAGCCCGAGCAGGCGGCCGCGCGCGGGGCGACGGACGGTTCCGCAGACGGGACGGGGCCCGGCGGCGAGTCCGGGCAGGAGTCCGCGGCCGCTGCCCCTGAACCTGTGGCCGAGCCCGTGGCCCGGACCGTTCAGGAGCCGGAGCCGGACGAGGCCCCCTCGGCCGCGCCCGAGAAGGCAGCCGAATCGTTCGGCGGGGGCGAGGTGGAGAGCGGGGCAACCATGAAGTTCTCGCCCGCCGCGCTGAAGCGTGAGTTCGAGAAGCTCGAAGCTGCCGCGAGGGCCGCCCGGGAGCGCCCCGACACTCCCCCGGCCACCGCACAGGAGAGCGCCGCTCCGGCGTCTGCTCCCGCACCGGTCACCGGGGCGCCGACCGGATCTCCCGGCTCGTACCGGTCCGATGCGTTCGCGGACGTAGCCGCCTCGTTCGACGCTCCCCGCGCTCCGGGCGACACCGCCCGTCCGGCCGGCTCCGGCGCGGACGCAACGGACAGCGGAGCGGAAGCTGCCGTCCCCGGCGCCGCGGACGAGCCCTCCGACGCCGTACCCGCGCCCGCTGACGCGGTCACGGACGTGGCGCCGCCGCACGCCCGGAACGCCCCGGAGCCGCAGGACGCCCCTCCGGCGCCCGCCCAGTCCTGGGCACCCGAGCCTCCGGCACCGCCGCAGAGCGGACTGCCGCCGCTGCCGCCCGCGTTCCAGCCCGCCGCGCCGCCGCCCGCTCCGCAGTGGCCGGTGAGTACGCCGACCGCCGACCAGTCACAGCCGTACCCGGGACCGCCCCCGCAGCAGCCTCAGCAGGGCCCGGCCGCGCCCGGCCCCGCGGCTCCCCCGGCCCAGCCGTCCTGGCCCGCGCAGCCCGCGGATGCCGGCGGCGAGCAGGGCGGGTACGGATTCCCCCGTCCCTCCGCACCCGCGCCGCAGGTACAGCCCCAGCCACCGCAGCAGCAGAACCCCGGCGCGCCTCTGCCGTCCCAGGCTCAGGGTCCGCAGGGGCCGGCCGGTTACGGGTTCCCGCAGCAGCAGCGGCCCCACCTGCCCGCTCCCCAGCAGCCCCAGGCCGGTTACGGATTCCCGCAGCAGTCCGGGCCCGCCGAGTCCGCCCAGCAGGTGCCGCCCCAGCTGCCGCCCCAGGCGGCCCAGCCGCCGCACAGCGGTTACGGGTTCCCGCAGCAGCAGGTCCCGCAGGGGCAGGCCGGTTACGGATTCCCGCAGCCTGCGCCCCCCGGTCCGCCCGCACCGCAGCAGCAGGGAGACCCACAGGCGCCGCAGCAGCATCCCGGACCCGGCTACGGCTTCCCCCAGCCCGGTCAGCCCGGTCAGCCCGCTGCGCCCACCCCGAACCTGCCCGCGCCCCAGACGCCGCAGACGCAGGACCCGCAGCAGGCCCAGCAGCCCGTGGCACCCGTCGACCCCCGTACGGGAACGGGCTGGCCCCAGCCCGTCGCCCATGACCAGCGGGAGCGTTCCGTCCCCGGTGCGCCGCTCGGGTACACGGCAGCCGTCGAGCTCTCTTCCGACCGGCTGATCCGCAACAAGCAGAAGACGAAGAGCAGTCGCAGCGGCCCGGCCGGTGCCTCGCGTTTCAAGCTCGGCGCCAAGAAGGAGGAGGCCGAGCGGCAGCGCAAGCTCGAACTCATCCGGACGCCGGTCCTCTCCTGCTACCGGATCGCTGTCATCAGCCTGAAGGGCGGCGTCGGCAAGACCACGACGACGACCGCGCTGGGCGCCACGCTCGCCACCGAACGCCAGGACAAGATCCTGGCGATCGACGCCAACCCGGACGCGGGAACGCTCGGCCGGCGGGTGCGGCGCGAGACCGGAGCCACCATCCGCGACCTCGTCCAGGCGATCCCGCACCTGAACTCGTACATGGACATCCGCCGGTTCACCTCGCAGGCGCCGTCCGGCCTGGAGATCATCGCCAACGACGTGGACCCGGCCGTCTCCACGACGTTCAACGACGAGGACTACCGCAGGGCGATCGACGTCCTGGGCAAGCAGTACCCGGTCATCCTGACCGACTCGGGTACGGGTCTGCTCTACAGTGCGATGCGGGGCGTACTCGACCTCGCCGATCAGCTGATCATCGTCTCGACCCCGTCCGTGGACGGTGCGTCCAGCGCGAGCACCACACTCGACTGGCTCTCCGCGCACGGCTATTCGGATCTGGTCTCACGGTCGCTCACGGTGATCTCCGGAGTCCGGGAGACCGGAAAGATGATCAAGGTCGACGACATCGTGCAGCACTTCGAGACCCGCTGCCGCGCAGTCGTCGTGGTCCCGTTCGACGAGCACCTGTCGGCGGGCGCCGAGGTCGATCTGGACATGATGCGGCCGAAGACCCGTGAGGCGTACTTCAACCTGTCCGCCCTGGTCGCGGAGGACTTCCAGCGCGCCCAGCAGGCCCAGGGGCTGTGGACCGGCCACGGCCAGAGCGCACCTCCCCCTCACATGGCCCCGCCGATGCCCGGCCTGCAACAGCCGTACGCGCCCCAGGGGCCGCAGGCGCCGCAAGGGCCCCCGCAGCCCTACGGCGGCCAGCAGCCCCCGCAGCAGCCTCATCCCCAGGCGTCACAGCCGCCACAGCAGCAGGGCTGGCAGCAACAGGGCCCGCAGCAGCAGCCCGCGCCGCAGGGGCAGCCCTGGCAGCAGCAGCCGGCGCAGGCTCCCCCGCCGGGCGGCCACTGGCAGCAGGAGCAGCCGGGGCAGCCGGAGTCGCAGGGACAGCCAGGTCAGCCGGGCCAACCGGAGTCGCAGGGGCCGGTCCCGCCCGCCGGGTGGCCGCAGCAGCAGCCCCCGCAGGCGCCGCCGGCCTCTCAGCAGTAAGGCAATAAGGGTATAGACCACTGAAGGCCCGCACCGTGTGAACGGTGTGGGCCTTCAGACATTTGTGCAGACCAGGCACGGTCTTGACGACCGTTGACATGTCTAAACCACCGCTGATAAACCTTCGCTTCACCAGCTGGCGACTCCATGATTCACCTGACGCGAGGTCAACGCCCATGGACAGAAGAGTTCCGACCGGCAGTATCCGGCACCGATCCCGTTTCCGTCTGCTCCTGGCCACCGGCGCGACCGCCTTCGCCCTGGTGGCCGCGGCTGCGACCCCGCTGAACCCGGCGCCCCAACAGGCCCATGCCGCCGAGGCGAAGGCGGCTTCCGGATCCAGTGGCGGCAAGAAGGTCCTCACCGTCGCCATCAACCAGAGCGTCGACTCGATGAGTCCGTTCCTCGCCCAGCGTCTGGTTTCCACCACCGCGCTGCGGTTGATGTACGACTACCTGACGAACTATGACGTCAAGGACGGCCACACGATCCCTGGTCTCGCCACCGCGTGGAAGCCGTCGGCCGACAAACTGACGTGGACGTTCACCATCCGGAAGAACTCCAAGTGGTCGGACGGGCAGCAGGCCACCGCCGGTGACGCGGCCTGGACGTTCAACAAGATGATGACGGACCCTGCCGCGGCCACCTCCAACGGCAGCTTCACCGCGAACTTCAAGAAGGTGACCGCACCCGACCCGCAGACGCTGGTCATCCAGCTGAAGAAGCCTCAGGCGACGATGACGGCGCTCGACGTGCCGATCGTGCCCAAGCATGTCTGGGAGAGCGTCAAGGACTTCTCGAAGTTCAACAACGACAAGAAGTTCCCGGTCGTCGGCAACGGGCCGTTCATCCTGACCGACTACAAGGTCGACCAGTATCTGAAGTTCAAGCCGAACAAGACGTTCTGGCGGGGCACTCCCAAGTTCGACGAGCTGGACCTCAAGTACTACAAGGACAATGACGCGGCCGTCGCGGCGCTGGAGAAGGGCGAGGTGTCCTTCGTCCAGGGCCTCACCCCGGCCCAGGCCGCAGCCCTGAAGTCCGAGAAGAACATCAAGGTCAACGACGCCCCCGGCCGGCGCTTCTACTCACTCGCCGTCAACCCCGGCGCCGAGGCCAGGAACGGGAAGAAGTTCGGCAACGGCAACCCGGCGCTCCAGGACAAGCGGGTACGCCAGGCGCTGTTCGCCGCCACCGACACCACGACCATCGTCGACAAGGTCTTCCAGGGACACGCCGTCCAGGGCGCCGGGTACATCCCCCCGCGCTTCACGGCCTACACCTGGAAGCCGTCCGCGAGCCAGAAGGTCTCCTACGACCCGGCCAGGGCCGCGAAGCTCCTCGACCAAGCGGGCTACAAGAAGAACGGCGCGGGCAAGCGGGTCGGCAAGGACGGCAAGCCCCTGAACCTCCGTCTGCTCTGCCACGCCACCGCTCCGGAGGACAAGGCCGTCGGCCAGTACATGAAGGAGTGGTACGGGAAGCTGGGCATCGGTCTCACGATGTCGTGCGTCGACAACGTCACCGACCCCGAGCTCGCCGGTCAGTACGACCTCGCGTTCGACGGCTACTCGGTCAACCCGGACCCGGACTACGTGCTGTCCATCCACACCTGCGCCGCGCGGCCCAGCACCCCGAAGGACACCGGCTCGACGGACACCTTCATCTGCGACAAGAAGTACGACGGTCTCTACGCCCAGCAGGCCCAGGAGTACAACGCGGCCAAGCGCGCCGATCTGGTGAAGCAGATGGAGTCGCGGCTGTACGACACGGGGTACATGAATGTCATGGCGTATCCGAACGCCGTCGAGGCGTACCGTACCGACCAGATCAAGTCCATCGAGACGATGCCCCGGGCGGCGGGCAACATCTGGGGCCAGGACGGCTACTGGAGCTGGTGGTCGGCAGTCCCGGCCGACCACAGCGCCTCGAAGTCGTCGGGTTCCTCGACGGGGCTCGTCATCGGCATCGTCGCAGCTGTCATCGTGATCGGGCTCGGAGGCTTTGTCGCCCTGCGCCGCCGTTCCACAGCGGAAGACCGTGAATAACTCATGAGCGCTGCTAGCACCACTCCGCTCGCGGAGGGTGCGGCGGACGGCCCGGTCGAGGTCAAGACCGGGCCGTCCGGCCCTCGCACCCGCAACGCGACCGCGTACCTGCTGTATGTGGCGGGCAAGCTGGGCGGCGCGGCCGTCTCGCTGTTCGCCGTTCTGGTCACCAGCTTCTTCCTGTTCAGGATCATTCCGGGCGACCCGGTCCGCACCATGACCCACGGACGCGCGGTCAGCCACGCCCAGCTGCTCGAACTCCGCAAGCAGCTGGGTCTCGACCTGCCGACGTGGCAGCAGTTCACCCAGTACTGCTCCAAGGCGCTCACCGGGGACCTGGGCACCTCCTACCAGTTCCACGCCCCCGTCACCGACCTGATCGCCCAGAAGCTTCCCGCGACGCTGCTGCTCACCGGTGTCGCGGTGGTCATCCACTGCGCGCTCGGCCTCTGGCTGGGCACACGCTCCGCCTGGCGGCACGGCCGCCTCGGCGACAAGGTCTCGACCGGCATCGCGCTGGCCCTCTGGTCGGTGCCGTCCTTCTGGCTCGGGCTGCTGCTGATCATCGTCTTCTCGGTCGGCATCGGGCCGATCCCGGGAATGTTCCCGACCGGCGGCATGGAGTCGGGCGGCCTGTCCGGCTTCGCGTACGTCACCGACGTCGCGCACCACATGGTCCTGCCCGTCATCACCCTGGTCGCGGTCGGCTACGCGCAGACGCTGCTGGTCATGCGCTCCTCGCTGCTGGACGAGATGGGCAGTGACTATCTGACGACGGCGCGTGCCAAGGGGCTGCGCGACGATCTCGTCCGCCGCCGTCACGCGGTACCGAACGCGCTGCTGCCCACCGTCACCATGATCTTCATCAACTTCGGCCAGGTGGCCGCCGGTTCGATCCTGGTCGAGACGGTCTTCTCCTGGCCCGGGGTCGGCGGGCTCTTCTACTCGGCGCTGAGCGTGCCCGACCTCCCGCTGGTACAGGGACTGTTCGTCGTCTTCGCGGGGGCGATGATCGTGATGAACGTCCTCGCCGATCTGCTCTATCCGCTGCTCGATCCCAGGGTGGGCCGATGACAACCGCGACCGCGGAACAGACAGCGGGTTCGCTCGCACGGGCCAGGCGGCGCGAGTCCGTGGCCCGGTTCTGGAATCAGTACCGGACCCAGCGGTCGGGGGTCTACGGCCTCGCCGGGCTGCTCCTCATCGCGCTGATCGCGCTGGCGGCGCCCCTGCTCGTCGGCGGTGACGTGCAGAGCGTGACGAAGGCCCCCGGCACGGCGCTGGAGGATCCGAGCGGGAGGTTCCCCCTCGGCACCGACCAGTTCGGGCGGTCCGTGCTCGCCCTGCTGATCTGGGGGGCGCGGATCTCGCTCACCGTCGGTCTGCTGGCCGCGGCGCTCTCGGTGGCCATCGGCACCCTGGTCGGGATCATCGCCGGACACTTCGGCGGCTGGTTCGCGACCGTACTGATGCGGGTCACCGACTGGTTCCTGGTGATGCCGACCCTGGTACTGGCCATCGTGCTGGCGACGGTGCTCGACCACTCGGTCTGGACGGTGATCCTGGCGATCGGTGTGACCGCCTGGCCGACCACGGCCCGGCTGGTGCGGGCGCAGACCATCGCCGTGGAGTCCCGCCCGTACATCGAACGCGCCAGGGCACTCGGCGGCGGCCACGGCCATGTGATGACCCGGCACGTGCTGCCCAACGTGGTGCCGCTGGTGCTCGCCCAGACGACGCTGGGCATCTCCAACGCCATCCTCACCGAGGCGACCCTGGCCTTCCTCGGCCTCGGCGACCCCACGGTGATCTCCTGGGGCGGCATGCTCCAGGACGCACGGGAGGCGGGTGCGGTCTCCTCGGGGCACTTCTGGTACCTGGCGCCGCCCGGGATCGCCATCGCGCTCGTCGCCCTCTCCTTCACCCTCTGCGGGCGTGCCGTGGAGGCCGTGCTCAACCCGAAGCTGGGGGTGGGACGTTGAGCCTCCTCGAAATCAAGGACCTGCACGTGACCTACGGGTCGGGGGCGTCCGCCGTGCCCGCCGTACGCGGGGTGGACCTGACAGTCGGGGCCGGGCAGAAGCTCGGCATCGCGGGTGAGTCGGGATGCGGGAAGTCGACACTGGCACTGGCGCTGCTGCGGCTGCTGCCCTCGTCGGCCACGCTGAGCGGCGAGATCCTGCTCGACGGCGAGGACATCCTCACCATGAAGTGGGGACGGCTGCGGGCCGTCCGGTGGGCGGGCGCCTCGATCGTGTTCCAGGGCGCGATGCACTCACTCAACGCGGTGCACCGGATCGGCGACCAGATCGCGGAGCCGCTGCTCGTGCACCACCGGGCGACCCCGGCGGCAGCCCGCGAGCGGGCCCGCGGCCTTCTGGAACAGGTCGGGCTCCCCGGGGCGCGGGCGGACGCGTATCCGCACGAGCTCTCCGGCGGACAGCGGCAGCGGGTGATGATCGCGATGGCACTGGCCTGTGACCCGCAGCTGATCGTCGCCGACGAGCCGACCACGGCTCTCGACGTGATGATCCAGGCCCAGATCCTGCGGCTGATCGAGCAACTGGTCGCGGACCAGGACATCAGCCTGCTGATGATCAGCCACGACCTGGCGGTGCTCTCCGACACCTGCGACCGGCTGGCCGTGATGTACGCCGGCCGGGTGGTCGAGGTGGGCCCCGCGCAGCAGGTCTTCACCGCGGCGGCGCACCCGTACAGCAGCGCGCTGTCCGGGGCGTTCCCACGCATCGGCGACCCCGTGTCCCGGCGTGCCCCGCGCGGCCTTCCGGGCGATCCGCCCGACCCGGCGGCGCTGCCCGCGGGATGTACGTTCCACCCGCGCTGCCCGGTCGCCCTCGACGAGTGCGCGACCGGCGACCAGGAGCTGCGGGACGCCGGACCGGCGCGCCAGGCGGCCTGTCTGCTCGTGAAGCCCGGTGTCGGCACGGCCGTGGAGCCGGGTGCCGAGGAAGCAAGGAGCACCTCATGACCACGCCTCCCCTGCTCAGCGCCACCGCACTCGAGGTCACCTTCCCCGGCCGGCGCGGAGCCTCCCGGGCGCGCGCAGTCGACGGGGTGGACCTCGACATCCGGCCGGGGGAGATCGTGGCCCTGGTCGGCGAGTCGGGATGCGGCAAGACGACGCTCGCCCGCGCGCTGCTCGGCCTCGTACAGCCGACCGCCGGTTCGGTCACCTTCGGGGGCAAGCCGCTGGGCCGCTCGGCCCGCGCCCTCAAGGCGTACCGCAGGCGCGTCCAGCTGGTGCTCCAGGACCCGAGCGGTTCCCTCAATCCCCGGCACACCGTGTACGAGGCGGTGGCGGAGGGCCTGCGGATCCACGGGTCGACGGGCGACGAGCGGGCCGCGGTGTCCCAGGCACTCTCCCGGGCGGGGCTGCGGCCCCCCGAGCGGTTCTTCCTGAAGTATCCGCATGAGCTGTCGGGCGGTCAGCGCCAGCGAGTGGTGATCGCGGGCGCGCTGGTGCTCGACCCCGAACTCATCGTGGCGGACGAGCCGGTGGCCTCACTCGACGCGTCGGTGCGCGGTGAGATCCTCGCCCTGCTGCTGCGGCTGCGGGACGAGCTGGGCCTCTCGGCGCTGGTCGTCACCCATGACCTGGGGCTCGCGTGGAACATCGCCGACCGGGTCGCCGTGATGTATCTCGGCCGGATCGTGGAGACGGGGGACGTGGACCGGATCCTCACCGCGCCACGACACCCGTACACCCAGGCGCTGCTGTCGGTGATGCCGGACGCCGGGACCGAGCCCGTGGTGCTCACCGGTGAGACACCCGACCCGTCCAGGGTGCCGTCGGGATGCCGCTTCCACGCACGCTGCCACATCCTCGCCTCGGGCGAGGCGGAGCGTGCGGGGGTGGCCGATGCCTGCCGCACGCAGGATCTGCCGGTGCTGCCGAGCGGCGGCGCGGCCGCCGACGACGCCGTGGCATGCCACTGGGCCACGGCGTCGAGGACCGCGGGGACGGTCCCGGCCTCCTGAGGCGGTACGGAGGGGCGGTCACGGGGCTGTGCCCAGCGCCGGGGCCGCCGGTGCGGGGGCCCGGAGCCCCGGCACCAGGGCCAGTGACACCGCGAGGGAGCCGGCGGCCATCACCGGTATGGCCGTCGCGGCCGACGTGTGCTGCGCGACGGCGCCCGCCAGCGCGGCCCCCACTCCCTGGAAGGTGAGCATCCCCGAGGTGTGCAGGCCGAGCGACTGGCCCTGGACGGCGTCCGGTGTCAGCTCCACCAGCCGCTCCAGCAGGACGAGGCTCGACGCGTATCCGGCCGACGCGAGCACGACCGCGGGCACCGCGAGCAGCAGCCCCGGCCGGAACGCGAAGACCAAGTAGGGCGCTGCGAGCACGAGCAGCAGCGGGGTGGAGAGCCTGGGCCGCCACCGCGCCGGCACGACACGGCCGAACATGACGTCGCCTGCGAGCATCCCGCACGCGGCGACCGCGAGCAGGAGCCCCGCGTGCGCCGGCGAGTACGGCACGAAGAGGGCCTCGCAGCCGACGATGAGCCCGTTGGGCACCCAGAGGGCGAGATATACGCAGCGGCGCGGCGCCGACGACCAGATCAGCCGGTTGACGCGCCAGGTCTCCCGGACGGAGGGCCGCCCGGCCGACCGTGGCGCCCGGCTGCTCAGTCCGCCGAGCGCGACAGCCGCGGCGGCCAGGGCGAGAGCGGCGGCGACGAGCAGCGTGCCGCGTGGCGACAGCCCGGTGACGAGCACCCCGCCGAGTGCGAACCCGGCGATCTGCATCGTCCCGGCCGACATGTTCAGCGCCGAACGGCCCAGGACATACGCCTCGTCGGGGAGGATCTCGGCGAGCAGGCCGTAGGTCACCCCGCCGCCCACCGACCCGGTCAGGCCCAGCGCGAGGAGGACGGCGAACGCTCCCCACGCCGGCAGCCCGGGGAGCGCGAGGACCGCGGCGCCGACGCCAGCGATCACCGCGAGTCCGGTCTCGGCGGCGCGGGGCGGCAGCCGGTCGGCGGCGGAGAGCAGCGCCACCGCGCCGACGACCTGGGTGAACGAGCCGCCGGACATGCTCAGTGCGGCGAGCAGGGGTGAGTGGGTCGCGGAGAAGACCAGCGATGCCAGTGCGACACCACTGACGGTCGAGGCCGCCGCGAGGAGCGAGACGGTGGTGAAGAGCGGCGTGAACTCCGGTACTCCGAAGAGCTGTCGGTAGGTGCGCATGCGCCGGATCGTGACGGGCCGCCGGGAGGGGACGATAATGTTTCGCCGGGGGGCGAAACATGGGGCTCTGGATCGTCGACGCGGACACACTGGCACGCAGCCGGTTCGTGATCTCGCAGCTCAGCGAGACCTTCGCCTGTCTGGTGATGCTGGAGTCCGGGCAGACGGGGCATCCCGGCGAGCGGTCCTGGCTGGCCGCGCACCGGCCCGCGTATCTGGAGCTGCTGGACGCGGACCCGGTGCTCCGGCTGCTGGTGCGGACCGGTCTGCGACCCCACTGGATCGCGGACTTCCTGTCGCCCGTGCCGCCGTCCGAGGACGAAGCGGAATTCCACCGCGAGCTGGCCGTGGTCCGCGCCACCCCGCCGGCCGATGCCCGCCACGACCTGGCCTTCGGTGCGGTCGGCCGGTTGCCCGCCGCGCTGCACCGGGACGACCTGCCCGACCGCGCCGCCGACCTGCTGGAGTGGGTGTGGACGCGGACCGTGCTGCCGTACTGGCCCCGGCGGCGGCGCCTCTTCGAGGCGGACATCCTGGCGCGCACCCGGCAGCTCACGAAGGGCGGCTGGGCGGCGGCGCTGGACGACATCCGGCCGGGGATGCGCTGGCTGGGCGGGGGCCGGCTGCGGGTCAACCAGGGGGACTACGAGCCGCAGGAGATCATGGGCGCGGAGCTGCTGTTCGTCCCGGCGAGCGGGCGCAGCGGCTGGGTCTCGTGGGAGAGGCCGCATCGCTTCTGCGCCGTCTACTCCTGCGCGGGCGCGCTGTCGGAGCCGGTACGGACGTCTTCGCCCGAGGCGCTCGGCAGGCTGCTGGGGAGTGGGCGGGCGGGCGTCCTGGTGCTGCTCGGTACGCCGAAGAGCACCACGCAGCTGGTGGCGCTCTCGGGTCTGGCCCTGGGGTCGGTGGGCCGCCATCTCAGCATCCTGCTGGACGCCGGTCTGGTGTTCAGGCGGCGGGCCGGGCGGTCGGTGCTCTACTGCCGCACGGCGGCCGGTGACGCCCTGGTGGCGGCACAGAGCTGAGCGTGCGCGCCGGCCGGTGCCCGGTCAGTTGGACTCGTACGCCTCGATCAGCGTCCTGCAGCGCTTCACGTCGTCCGCCATGGCCACCAGAAGCGCGTCGATCGATTCGAACTTCTCCATGCCGCGCACATAGGCGAGGAAGTCGACGGCGACGTGCATGCCGTACAGATCGAGGCCCACACGGTCGATGGCGTACGCCTCGACGGTGCGCTCGGTGCCGTCGAACTGGGGGTTGCTCCCGACCGAGATCGCCGCGGGCATCCGCTCGCCGTCGGCCGTCAGCCACCCGGCGTAGACGCCGTCGACGGGGATCGCTGTGTGCGGCAGCGTCTCGACGTTCGCCGTGGGGAAGCCCAGCTCACGGCCGCGCTGTGCGCCGCGCACCACGACGCCCTCGACACGGTGCGGCCGGCCCAGGATCTCGGCGGCGCCCGTCATGTCGCCCTCGGCCACCAGGCGGCGGGTCAGGGTCGACGAGAACGGCTCGCCGCCGCCCGCCTCACCGCTCACCGAGAGGTCGACGATGTCGACCTCGTAGTCGTAGGTCGCGCCCAGCTCGGCGAGGACACCGACGTTCCCCGCCGCCTTGTGGCCGAAGCGGAAGTTGGGGCCCTCGATGACCGATCGCGCGTGCAACTTGTCGACCAGCACCTTCACGATGAAGTCGGCGGGCGACAGCTTCGAGAACTCCGGTGTGAAGGGCAGGATCAGCTGCGCGTCCACGCCGAGCTCAGCCATCAGCTCGGCACGCCGGTGGTGCGGCGCGAGCAGCGGCGGGTGGCTGCCGGGGCGCACGACCTCGCTGGGGTGCGGGTCGAACGTGACGACCACCGAGGGGATGCCCAGCTCCCGTGCGCGCCGCACGGCCCGCCCGATGATCAGCTGGTGGCCGCGGTGCACCCCGTCGTAGGAGCCGATGGTGACGACGCTGCGTCCCCAGTCCTGGGGAATGTCCTCCAAGCCACGCCAGCGCTGCACTGAGACCGCTCCTCGCCCGAACCCGTAAACATGATCAATGCCTTGCAGTTACGCAGGTCTAAGACTGCCATGTCCGGCGCTCCCGGCTTGCATCGGCATGGGCGCTCCCAGCTTCCCGACCGTCCGCCGGGTGCTCGGGCCGACGACGACGGCCCACTCCAGTGGCGCGTCCGCCAGCCAGTCGGCGAGCTGTCCCGCGAAGACGGGCGCCTGGGTGGACAGTTCGACGAGCAGCCGGTCGAAGCGGGCCGCCCCCTCGGGCGTACGGACCAGCAGCATCCCGGTGCGGTGGACCAGGTCCCGGGTCCTCGGCACTGCCCGGCCGGCGGCTCCGAGGGCGGCGGCCCGCACCAGGGCCTCGAGGACGGCCGCACCGTCCCTGGCCTCGTACCGCTCGTACTCCAGGAGTACGTCGAGCAGCTCGGCCCGCATCGCGCGCGAGTCCCGGCTGCCGGGCGCGGCGAGCACCGGGGCGAGCGCCTCCCGCACGGAGCTGGGGCGGCCCCGCAGCAAGCTGGTCACCAGCGGGAAGATGATGCCCTGGGCGGCCGGGCCGTCCTCCAGGCGGCGGTCGACGAACGCGGCGGCGTGCACGGCGCCCGCCGGGTGCCGGTCGATGTACTCGTGGACGAGCGCGGCGGCGCGGCGGGCCTGGGCCGGGGCACTGATTCCGGCGAGTGCGTCCAGGACCGGACCCGCGGTGTCGGGCCGGGTCCGCAGGGCGGCCTCGAAGGCGTCGAACACCGTCTCCGGGTGCGTGTCCAGGACGGCGGCGAGCGCGGCGGGCGGCAGCTGACCGGACGCGAACAGGGCCAGCGCACGCGGCAGATGCCGGGCGCGGCTCTGCGGGTCACCGAGCAGCAGAGCCAGCGCGGCACCGTGCAGCTCGTCGTCACCGGGGCGGGCGAGCAGCGCCAGCGCGGCGTACCGCAGCAGCTCGCGGTCGGAGCCGGTCCTGGTGTGGGCTGCGGCGCGCGCGGCGTGGCGGGCGGCGGCGGCCCTGCGCGCGGGACGCTCGTCGTGTGCCCAGCGGTCCACGGCGCGGCAGAGCGCGGGCGTCTCGTCCTCGGCGAGCGCGCCGAGCAGCTCATCGGCACGGGGGTGTCCGGCGTCGACGAGGGCCTCGGCCAGATCGTCCACGGCCAGCCCGCGCCGGGTGTACAGCAGCGCCTGGGCGGCACCGGCGACAGTGGGCCGCAGCTCGGCACGTTCGTCGGACGGAAGCAGCCGCTCGTCGCCGAACCAGCGGCACAGCAGGGGCTGCACGGCCCGCGGCTCGGCGGCGAGGCGCCGGGCGGCAGCGTCCAGATAGCGGTCCGCGGTGCGTGCGCCGGGGGCTCCGTCGGCGGGCACCAGCCGCCGCAGCAGATCGAGGCGGTGGTTCTCGCCGAGCCGCAGCCGCTCCCAGAACACGCTGTCGAAGGTACGGAAGCCGCCGAGCGCGCCCGGTCCGCCCGAGCGGACGGACAGCACGGTGATCCGGTCGGCGAGGATCCGCAGCACCCCGATGTACGGACGGGCGTCGGGTACGCGCAGCAGGACGTCGGCGACGAGCCGCGCGGCCCACCACTGGGCGTCGGCGAGCGGCGCGGGCTCATCCGCGGTGCCCGGTCCGCGGGCGGGCCGCGGCACCCGTGGCGCGGCGGGCTCACCCTGCAGCCGGTCCAGCGTCTCGATCAACTCGCGCAGCCTGCGGCCCAGTTCATGGTTTCCGTGGCGGCGCCCGAGCAGCAGGAGTGCCTGGACCACCGTCCCGGCCCGGTGCCTGGGCACGGTCGGCCGGCGTCCCCCGGCTGCGGCATCCGCCTGCTCCGGGGCCGATACGCCGGCGCCGGCTGCCGGGTCGTCCCGGCGGCGGTGCACCAGGGCGTACAGCGCCCCGTCCACGTCGAGGTGCTCGCCCTGCACCCAGTCGGCGAGTTCCCCGTGCGGGAACCGGTATCCGGCGCCCGCCGGGGTGAGCAGCCCCTCCGTCAGTACGGCCGACGCCCATCCGGTACGCCACGGGAAGAGCTCCTCGAAGGAGCTGCGGTCCAGCTCCCCCTGGCCGGGCCCCAGACAGCGTCTGGCCGCCTCGTGCACCCGGCCGGAGACCTCGGCGGCGAGACGGCGCACCGCCGTGCCGCGCGGTGCCGGACACCGGGCGGCCGCGATCCGGACCGCCGTCCGCAGACACAGCAGGTCCAGGTAGGCGGTGAACACCTCCTCGCGGGCCGGCCTGCCGTCCGCGCCCCCGGGGATCGCGGCCCGCACCTCGGCGAGCATCCGCAGCGCGAGCGGATGGGCCGCGTCCTGCGGCGCGAGCATCCCCTCGGGGATGCCGTACCGCTGCCGGGCCCGCTCGGCCTCGCGGGGCGGCAGGTCCCCGATCCGTACGCAGTCGGCGCCCTGCGGGCGGAGTGCCGTCGCCTGCTCCCAGTACTCCGGGCGGCACGCGACCACCATCCGCGCGCCGTGCGCGCCCAGCCACCGCGCGGTGGCACCGGCCCACTCCGGCAGTGCGCCGGCCGGCAGGGGCGCCGTCTCCTCCGGCCCGTCGAGCAGGATGAGCAGGGGCTGTCCCGCCGCGGCCGCGAGAGCGGCGATCCGCTCCGGGGTCGCACGGTCCAGCCCGTCGGCGCCCACGATCCGTCCGGCCTGCAGGACCGTGCGGGCCACCGCGTCGGCGACCGAGACGTCGTCGGCGCGCAGGTCGGCGCCGCGCAGCCAGAGGGTGGGGGCGGGCTGCGCGCCGCGGGCACGGCGGGCGGCGAGCGCGCCGAGCTCCGTCGTCCGCCCGGTGCCGGGGGCGCCGACAAGTCCGAGCACGGGGCCGCCCCCCGCCGGGAAGGCGTCCAGCGCACCGGCGATGCCGGGCCGCTCGACCGGGGCGCACCAGGGGTCGGCGCTGCCGGATGCACCGACCGAGGTGGCGGTCAGCTCCAGCACACCCGCGAGGTTGAGATCGCGGCCGTATCCGGGGACGGTGGCGGCGTTGCGGCGCAGCAGCGCCGTGAGTGCGGTGCCACGCAGCGGAACGGCGAGGCCGGCCACCGGGTGGTCACCGCGCAGGGTGGTGCCGAGCACCGCGAGCACGGCCCCGGTCGAGGCGTCCACCACGGGCCCGCCCGCCGCCGTGCTGCCCGGCTGGAGCGCGTCACTGCCCTGGGTGCCGAGCGCGAGCTCCAGGGCGGTGAGCCGGTGGGAGCGGCCGGCCGCCGTGTACGTCACGGCCGTCTCGCCCAGCACGCGCGCGGCGCGCCAGCCGGACGCGGCGACCCGTACGTAGGCGCCGGTCCCGACCGTGTCCCGTACCGAGAGGGGCAGGGCCGGTACACCGAGGTCCTCGCAGCGGACCAGGGCCAGCCCCAGCTCGGGCAGGGCGGTGATGGCGTCGGCACCGGGACGGCACGTCCGGCCGTCGGCGCCGTGCAGCACGGCTCCGACGAGGCCGGCGATCACCTCATGGCCCGTCACCACCGTGCCCCGGTCATCGGCGACGAAGCCGGTGCCCCTCGGCCGCCCTGCCGGATCGCAGATGCGTACCAGCGTTTCCAGGTCCCCGCTTCCCATGGTCAGACCGTAGGCACGCGGTGATCGCCGGGAGGAGGAAACCGGCCGAAAGCGCCCCCGGCGCTCCCGGTATTCACTCCGAGCGCCTGCCCGAACGGGTGAATGCCCGGGGCCGGGCGGACAGATTGCTCGCGAGGGGAATCGTGGAGCGGACCCGTACCGCGCACCTGCGGCCCGCCCGCTCCACGGTGGGTTCCCGGCCGACGGCCGGCGCCCCGGTGGTCTCAGCCGAAGACGGCGAGGCTCTTCGCCTTGCCGTTCTCCTCCTCGACCAGCGCGAGCAGGCGCTCTTCGGGCCCGAAGGCGGCCACCGCCCCGGCCGGATATCCGGGCATGTCGAGCCGGACGCCGTTGAGCAGCAGCCGGGCCCGCCTCTCGTCCACGTCCCAGCGGGGGAAAGCGGCGGCAGCGGCATCGGCGGCCGGCATCACCGTCAGCTCTTCCTGGAGCTGGTCCAGCGTCCTGGCCGCGTCCAGCCCGTACGGGCCGACACGGGTCCTGCGCAGGGCCGTCAGGTGCCCTCCGACGCCGGTGGCGGCCCCGAGGTCGCGGGCGATGGCGCGGATGTACGTACCGGACGAACAGACCACCGAGACGACCAGGTCGACGACCGGGGTCCCGTCCTCCGCGACGGCCGGGCGGACGTCGTACACCCGGAACGACGAGACGGTCACCGGCCGGGCCGGGATGTCGAACTCCTCGCCGCCGCGCACCCGTGCGTAGGAACGCTTTCCGTCGATCTTGATGGCGCTGACCTTGGACGGCACCTGCATGATGGCGCCGGTCTGCTCGGCCACTCCGGCGTCGATGGCCTCACGGGTCACCGCCGACGCGTCGGCGGACGAGGTGATCTCGCCCTCGGCGTCGTCGGTGACGGTGTTCTGGCCGAGCCGGATCGTGCCGAGGTACTCCTTCTCGGTCAGGGCGAGATGGCCGAGCATCTTGGTGGCCTTCTCGACCCCGAGGACGAGCACGCCCGTGGCCATCGGGTCGAGGGTGCCCGCGTGGCCGACCCGGCGGGTCTTCGCGATCCCGCGCATCTTGGCCACGACGTCGTGCGAGGTGAAGCCGGACGGCTTGTCGACGATGACAAGGCCGTCCAGCGGACCCTTCCCGGCGGCGGGGGGGTTGGTTTTCTGCTGTGTCATGCGGAGGCGGTGTCCCCGTCGTCGTCGGCCTCGTCCTCGTCCTCGGGCTTGCGGTACGGGTCGGCGCCGCCGGCGTACGCGGCGCCGGACGACGCCTCGCGCACCTTGGCGTCCGACGCCCTGGCCCGGTCGAGCAGATCCTCGATCGCCTTGGCGTTCTCCGGCAGGGCGTCCGCCACGAAGGCGAGGGTGGGGGTGAACTTCGTCCCCGCCGCCGAGCCCACCGCCGAGCGCAGGATGCCCTTGGCGCTCTCCAGACCGGCTGCCGCGCTCGCCCGCTCCTCGTCGTCGCCGTAGACCGTGTAGAAGACCGTGGCCTCCCGCAGATCGCCGGTGACGCGGGTGTCCGTGATGGTCACGTGCGTGCCCAGACGGGGGTCCTTGATGCCGCGCTGCAGTTTCTCGGCGACCACCTCCTGGATGAGGTCCGCCAGCTTTTTCGCCCGCGCGTTGTCGGCCACTGGTCCGTCTCCTTCTTAAGCCGTGCTCATTCGTCATCGTCGCCGTGCAGCCGCCGTCGTACGGACAGCAGCTCCACCTCGGGCCGGGCGGCGACAAGTCGCTCGCACCGGTCGAGTACATCAGTGAGGTGCTCCGTCTCCCCGGACACCACCGCGAGGCCGATCCTGGCCCTGCGGTGCAGATCCTGGTCGCCGACCTCGGCCGCGCTCACCGCGAATTTGCGCTGGAGCTCGGCCACGATGGGCCGGACGACGGAGCGCTTCTCCTTCAGCGACCGTACGTCGCCGAGAAGCAGATCGAAGGACAGTGTCCCTGCATACATGCATGTCCGGATGTCCCGCCGGTTCGGGGTCGCGCCCCGCCAACCGCTTGGCAGGGACACCAGAACCGTACACGCAACGGCCGGGGCCGCTCGACGGATATTCCTCCCGCCGAGCGGCCCCGACTGACGCTGTACGGATCAGCCGCAGTACGGCTCAACCGCGATACGGATCAGCCGCGGGGCTTCTCGCGCATCTCGTACGTCGCGATGACGTCGTCGATCTTGATGTCGTTGAAGTTGCCGAGGTTGATACCACCCTCGAACCCTTCGCGGATCTCGGTGACGTCGTCCTTGAAGCGGCGCAGACCGGAGATGTTGAGGCTCTCCGCGATGACCTTGCCATCGCGCAGCAGCCGCGCCTTCGTGTTGCGCTTGACCTCGCCGGAGCGGACCAGCACACCGGCGATGTTGCCCAGCTTGGACGAGCGGAAGATCTCGCGGATCTCCGCCGTGCCGAGCTCGACCTCTTCGTACTCCGGCTTGAGCATGCCCTTGAGGGCCGCTTCGATCTCTTCGATCGCCTGGTAGATGACCGAGTAGTACCGGACGTCCACGCCTTCGCGCTCGGCCATCTGCTCGGCACGCCCCGCGGCGCGCACGTTGAAGCCGATGACGATGGCGTCGGAGCCGGTCGCCAGGTTGATGTCCGACTCGGTGACCGCACCCACACCGCGGTGCAGGATCCGGATGTCGACCTCTTCGCCGACGTCGAGCTGGAGCAGCGAGGACTCGAGAGCCTCCACCGAACCGGACGCGTCGCCCTTGATGATGAGGTTGAGCTCCTGGACCAGACCGGCCTTGAGCGCCTCGTCCAGGTTCTCCAGGGAGAACCGGACACCCTTGCGGGCGAAGTTGGCGTTGCGCTCACGGGCGGCACGCTTCTCGGCGATCTGACGGGCCGTACGGTCCTCGTCGACCACCAGGAAGTTGTCGCCGGCACCCGGGACGTTGGTGAGTCCCAGGACCAGGACGGGGGTCGAGGGACCCGCTTCCTGGACGTTGTTGCCGTTGTCGTCGAGCATCGCCCGGACCCGGCCGTACGCGTCGCCGACAACCATCGTGTCGCCGATGCGCAGCGTGCCGCGCTGGACCAGGACGGTCGAGACAGCACCGCGGCCCTTGTCCAGGTGGGACTCGATCGCAATACCCTGCGCGTCCTGCTCCGGGTTGGCCCGCAGGTCGAGCGAGGCGTCCGCGGTCAGGACCACGGCCTCCAGGAGGGCCTCGATGTTCTCGCCCTGCTTGGCGGAGATGTCGACGAACATCGTGTCGCCGCCGTACTCCTCCGCCACCAGACCGAACTCGGTGAGCTGGCCGCGCACCTTGGTCGGGTCCGCGCCCTCGACGTCGATCTTGTTGACCGCGACCACGATCGGCACGTCGGCCGCCTTGGCGTGGTTCAGCGCCTCGATCGTCTGCGGCATCACACCGTCGTTGGCCGCCACCACGAGGATCGCGATGTCGGTCGACTTGGCACCACGGGCACGCATGGCGGTGAACGCCTCGTGACCCGGGGTGTCGATGAAGGTGATCCTGCGCTCTTCACCGTTGACCTCGGAGGAGACCTGGTACGCGCCGATGTGCTGCGTGATACCGCCGGCCTCGCCCGCGACGACGTTCGTCTTGCGGATCGCGTCGAGCAGCCGGGTCTTACCGTGGTCGACGTGACCCATGACGGTCACGACCGGCGGACGCGCGACGAGAGCTTCCTCGCCGCCCTCGTCCTCGCCGAACTCGATGTCGAAGGACCCGAGCAGCTCGCGGTCCTCCTCCTCGGGGCTGACGATCTCCAGGACGAAGTTCATCTCGTCCGCGAGAAGCCGCAGCGTCTCGTCGGGGACGGACTGCGTCGCGGTGACCATCTCGCCGAGGTTCAGCATCACACCGACGAGCGACGCCGGGTTGGCGTTGATCTTCTCCGCGAAGTCGGTGAGCGAAGCACCGCGCGACAGCCGGACAGCCTGTCCGTTGCCACGGGGCAGCATGACGCCGCCCACCGACGGAGCCTGCATCGACTCGTACTCCTGGCGCCTCTGCCGCTTCGACTTGCGACCACGGCGGGCGGGCCCGCCGGGACGGCCGAAGGCGCCCTGTGTGCCACCGCGGCCACCGGGGCCGCCGGGACGGCCCGCGAAACCGGGACGTCCGCCGAAGCCACCACCGGGGGCGCCGCCACCGGGACGGCCGCCGAAGCCACCGCCACCGCCGGGACGACCGCCGCCGCCGGGACCTGCCGGACGGCCGGCGAAGCCGCCGCCGCCCGGACGCGCGCCGCCGCCGCCGGGACGGCCTGCGCCGCCGCCGGGACCACGACCGCCACCGCCGGGGCCGCCGCCGGGGCGGGGGCTGGCTGCGGGACGCTGCGGCATCATGCCGGGGTTGGGACGGTTACCGCTGGGGGCGCCACCGGGTCGCGGGGCACCGCCCTGCGGACGGGGCATGCCACCGGGGCTGGGACGGGCGCCGCCCTGACCCTGGCCCTGGGGGCGCGGAGCGCCACCGGGACCACCCTGCGGACGCGGGCCGCCGGGGCGGTCCTGGCCGCCGCCGGGACGCGGTGCGCCACCGGGACGGGGTGCCTGCGGGCGGGCCATTCCGGTGGAACCACCGGAGGTGAACGGGTTGTTGCCCGGACGGGGACCGGACGGACGGTTGCCGCCGGGGCGCGGGGCACCCTGGCCGGCCGGCCGTGCCGGACGCTCGCCGCCGCGGCCACCGTCACGCTGACCGCCGGCCGGGGCCGGACGGGCGTTGGTGGGACGGGGGCCGGGGGTGGCACCGGCCGGACGCGGGGACTGCGGCGTCTGCGGTGCCGTCGGCTGGGCCGGCGCGGGCGCCGAGAACTCGGCCGCGGGAACCGGAGCCGCCGGAGCGGGCTTGGCCGCGGGCTTCGGACCCGGACGCGGGCCCGAGGCGGCCGGAGACGGCGCCGACGGCGTGGTGGGAGCACTGCTCTCGGCGGCCTCGGCGGCGGCCGGCTTGGGGGCCGGGACACCGGGCTTCGGAGCAGCGGGACGAGCCGCGGCGGCCGGAGACGGCGCCGACGGCGTGGAAGAACCCGCACGGGGTGCGGGAGAGGGCGCGGCCTTGCGGGGCGCGCCGGGCTTGGCAGCGGACTTGCCGGCGTTGCCGCCGGGCCCCTGCAAAGCGTCGGTCAACTTGCGTACTACCGGCGCCTCGATCGTCGAGGACGCCGAACGTACGAACTCACCGAGTTCCTGGAGCTTGGCCATGACGACCTTGCTCTCAACTCCGAACTCCTTGGCGAGTTCGTATACCCGGACCTTAGCCACTTCGCTCCTTTTAGGTCCGGGTTACCGCCGGACCGTCGCTACTTCATGGGCGTACTCATCGCGTACTCATCGAGTGCTCATCGCAATCTCGACCTACTTCCAACTCGCGAGGTACCTGACCGCACGGGGACCCGTGCCGTTCTCTTATTACGGTGCTGCCTGTCCGACATACTGGTTCAGCTCCGCGCTGTCGAGCGGACCCGGGACCTTGAAGGCCCTGGAGAACGCCCGCCGGCGGACCGCCAGGTCGAGACAGACCGAGGCGGGGTGCACGTACGCACCCCGGCCGGGCAGCGTACCGCGCGGATCAGGGGCGCATTTGCCCTCAACCACGACGATGCGCAGCAGTTCGCTCTTGGCCGTCCGCTCCCGGCACCCCACGCAGGTTCGCTCGGGGCACGCTCGGTCGACTGTCCGGCCAGACACGTTTAAGTCTACCTCCCCGTAACGACCCCACCTGATTGGGGCAGGAATCGAACGGATGTTGTCCTGAAGTCTTCTGGAATCGAGCAGATACGGTCCCGGCCGATCAGCCGGGACCGGGACGCTCAGGCCTCGTCGACCGGACCGTCGGACGGCTCGGTGTCCGGCCGGATGTCGATGCGCCAGCCGGTCAGCCGGGCGGCGAGACGGGCGTTCTGCCCTTCCTTGCCGATGGCCAGCGACAGCTGGTAGTCCGGGACCGTGACCCGCGCGGAGCGGGCGGCCAGGTCGACGATCTCGACCTTGCTGACCCGGGCCGGCGACAGCGCGCTGGCCACCAGCTCGGCCGGGTCGTCCGACCAGTCGACGATGTCGATCTTCTCGCCGAGCAGCTCGGCCATGACGTTGCGCACCCGGCTGCCCATCGGGCCGATGCAGGCGCCCTTCGGGTTGAGCCCGGACCGGGTCGACCGTACGGCGATCTTGCTCCGGTGACCGGCCTCGCGGGCGATGGCCTCGATGACGACCGAGCCGTCCGCGATCTCCGGGACCTCCAGCGCGAAGAGCTTCTTCACCAGGTTGGGGTGCGTACGGGAGAGGGTCACGGACGGGCCGCGGACCCCCTTGGCGACGCGGACCACGTAGGTGCGCAGCCGCAGCCCGTGGGTGTAGGCCTCGCCGGGCACCTGCTCCTGCACCGGCAGGATCGCTTCCAGCTTGCCGATGTCGACCAGCACGTTCCGCGGGTCCTTGCCCTGCTGCACGACCCCGGCGACGACATCGCCCTCGCGCCCGGCGTACTCGCCGAACGTCAGGTCGTCCTCCGCGTCCCGCAGCCGCTGCAGGATGACCTGCTTGGCCGTGGTCGCGGCGATACGGCCGAAGTCGGACGGGGTGTCGTCGAACTCCCGGGCCTCCTGGCCCTCTTCGAGGTCGGCCGGGTCCTCCTTCGCCCAGACCGTCACATGACCGTTGTCGTGGTCGAGGCGCACGCGGGCGAGGCGGCGGCTTCCCTCGGTGCGGTGGTAGGCGATGAGGAGGGCCGACTCGATCGCCTCGACCAGCAGGTCGAAGGAAATCTCCTTCTCCTTCGCCAAGCCCTTCAGAAGCTTTACGTCGATGTCCATGGCTACGCCTCCTCTTCCTTCTTGTCCTTGCGGTTGAATTCGAGCTCCACGCGCGCCTTGGCGATCTCGGCGAAGGTGACCCGGCGGGCGGTGGGCTTGCGCCCCTTCACGCCCGGCACTTCGAGGTCCAGTCCTTCGCCGTCCACCGCGAGGATGCGCGCGGTCACTTCGTCGCCCCCGGTCAGCGTCAGCCTGACCAGACGGCCGGTGGCCCTCACGTAGTGGCGGTGCTCCGACAGCGGGCGGTCGGCGCCCGGCGAGCTGACTTCGAGTACGTACTCGCCCTCGCCCATCGCGTCGGTCTCGTCGAGCTTCTCCGAGATGGCCCGGCTCAGCTCGGCGCAGGTGTCCAGCTCCACGCCCTCGTCGGAGTCGACGGTGATCCTCAGCACGCCACGCCGGCCGGCCCGGGACACCTCGATCTCTTCCAGATCCAGGTCCTTGGCGGCGACGAGCGGCTCCAGCAGCCCGCGCAGCCTCTCGCTCTGGGTGGTGCTCATCCGGGTGACTCCTCGGCCGCGTGTGCTGTTGTGGGAACGTCGCGATTCTCGATCGCCGCGTGTCTGATCGTCGCGTGTCAGATGAAAGGGTATCCGGTCCCCAGGGGTGTTGCCGTCCTCGCTCTGTTGACGCGCAGGTACGCTCGCCTGCGGTGATCACTTCGGGCCGAGGGAGAGACACGTGCTGGGCACGGGGACCACACGCAGGAGTGTGCTGGGCGCGACGACGGCCGCCGGTGCGGCACTCCTGACCGGCTGTTCGGAGCGGTCCGCCGCCCACCGTACACAGGGTGCGGCCGCCCGGGACGCCGGTACGGTCCTCCGCCGGCGCTCCGCACGGGCCAGCGGCACTCTGCTCGCGCTGTACGACGCGGTGCTCGCGCAGCATCCCGACGCGGCGACGGAGAAGCTGGCGGGACCGCTGCGGGACACCGTGGCCCTGCACGTCGCGGCGTTGACGCGGACTCCAGGGGCAGCGCCGTCCCCTTCGGCCCCCGCTTCTCCCGAGGCGTCCCCGGCGCCCGCGCCGCCCGGAGTTCCCGCCGACCGGAAGGCCGCGCTGAAGGCCCTCGCCGCGGCCGAGCGGCGCACCGCCGACGCCCACACGAGAGCGCTCGCCGGCGCCCCGCCCGAGCTGGCGCGGCTGCTGGCATCGGTCGCGGCCGCCTGCGCCGTCCACGCGTACCTGCTGACCCGGGGAGACCACCGATGAGCGCTCGCGAGGCGGCGCAGGCCGCACTGGCCGCCGAGCACGCCGCCGTGTACGGGTACGGCGTCGTCGGTGGCCGGATCGGTCCTGAGCGCAGGTCCGAGGCGCTCCAGGCGTACGACGCCCACCGTGCCCGTCGGGACGCTCTGGCCCGCACCGTGCGCGACCTCGGCGGTAAGCCGGTCGCGGCGTCCGCCGCCTACGCACTGCCCTTCGAGGTGACGGGGGAGGCCGGCGCCGTGCGGCTCGCGGCCGTTCTGGAGGACCGGATGGCCGACGCCTGGTCCGACCTGGTGCGGGCCGCCGGGGGCCCGCTGCGGCACGAGGCGGCGCTGGCCCTGCGCGAGGCGGCGGTGCGGGCTGCGCGGTGGCGCGGCGACGGCAGCGTAGCCTTTCCGGGGCTCGTCGAGCGGGCCTCCGCAAGCGCCGGAAAGGGAAATACGCACGCATGACTTTCGAACCGCCGCAGCGGCTTGTCCGGGCGCTCGGCGAGACGTACGGGGACGCCGCCGCGGCCGACTGGCTCGGCCGGATTCAGACTGATATGCAAGGAGCCCTCGGCGTACGGGAGTTGACTGCGGAGCGTGTGCAGGCACCGGGCGGCCGCAGCGGCCTGATCGTCCTGGTGCGCCGCCCCGACGGTGCTCCCGCGGTACTGAAGCTGGCTCCGCCCTTCGCCCGGCCCGACCTGGAGCGGGCCGCGCTCGCGCACTGGAACGGCTGGGGCACCGCGCAGCTGCTCGACGACGCCTCCCCCGGCGACAACGCCCTGCTCCTGGAGCGCCTGCACCCCGAGGTCTCCCTGCACTCCCTCCCGGAGGCCAAGGCCCTCCTGGAGGCCGCGGGCACGGTGCGCAAGCTCTGGGTGGCGCCGCCCGACGACCATGCCTTCGAGTCGGTGGCCGAGCGGACCGCCCGGCAGGCCGACGCGATGCGTGCGACGGCCGAGCCGCTGGTGCGCCCGCTGGTCGACGCGGCGCTCGCGGCGCGCGACCAGATGATCGGTTCGGCCTCCGACAGCGTGCTGCTGCACGGCAACTTCCGTCAGAGCAAGGTCCTCGCGGGCGAGCGCGCCCCGTGGCTCGCGGTGGGCCCCGACCCGGTGGTCGGTGAGCGGGCGTACGACCTGGCCCGGCTGGTGCGCGACCGGGTGGACGACCTGGTGGCCGCCGCGGTCGGCCCCTCCACGGTCCGACGCCGGGTGAACCGGCTGGCGGACTCGCTGGAGGTGGAGCACGCGCGGCTGCACGGCTGGACCCTGTTCCGCGCGGTGGAGTCGGGGGTGCGCGCGGTCGCGGCGGGGCGGCGGCAGGACGGCGAGCTGCTGCTGGAGTTCGCGGGCTGGCTGTAGCAACGGGTCCGGGGCGGGGCCGCTGCCCCGCCCCGGACCTCTGCGCGAACCCTCAGCCCGCGACCCCTCAGCCCGCGAGCCGGCTGATCGCCTCGGCCACCGTGAGCTCCTCGCGCTCACCGGTGCGCCGGTCCTTGAGTTCTAGGACGCCGTCAGCCGCCCGCCGTCCGGCGACGAGGATCTGCGGGACACCGATCAGCTCGGAGTCGGTGAACTTCACGCCGGGAGAGACCCCTGCGCGGTCGTCGACCAGCACCCGCAGACCGGCGGCGCCGAGCTTCTCGGCCACGTCCAGGGCCAGTTCGGTCTGCAGCGCCTTGCCCGCCGCCACGACGTGCACGTCGGCCGGAGCGACTTCGCTGGGCCAGCACAGCCCCTTGTCGTCCGCGGACTGCTCGGCGAGCGCCGCCACGGCGCGGGAGACGCCGATGCCGTACGAGCCCATGGTGACCCGCACCGGCTTGCCCTGCTGGCCCAGCACGTCGAGCTGGAAGGTGTCGGCGTACTTGCGGCCCAGCTGGAAGATGTGGCCGATCTCGATCGCCCGGTCCAAGTTGAGGCCGGTACCACAGGAGGGGCAGGGGTCGCCCGCCTCGACGACCACCACGTCGAGGTAGTCGTCCACCTCGAAGTCGCGTCCGGCGACGACGTTGCGCGCGTGCTTGCCGGGCTTGTTGGCGCCGGTGATCCAGGCGGTGCCGGCCGCGACCCGAGGGTCGGCGATGTAGCGGACCTTCTCCAGGCCCTGCGGGCCGACGTAGCCGCGTACCAGGTCGGGGCGGCCCTCGAAGTCCTCGGCGGTGACGAGCTCGACCACGGCCGGGGCCAGGTGCTCACCCAGCTTGCCGAGATCCACCTCTCGGTGGCCGGGCACACCGACCGCGACGATCTCGCCGTCGACCTTCACGAGCAGGTTCTTGAGGGTGGCCGAGGCGGGGACGCCCAGATGCGCCGCCAGCGTCTCGATCGTCGGGGTGTCCGGGGTGTCCAGCTCCTCGACGGCGCCGTACTCCGCGCTCTGGGCGGCGGGGGCGGTGAAGGTGACCGCCTCGGTGTTGGCCGCGTAGTCGCACTGCGGGCAGTCGGCGAAGGTGTCCTCACCGGCGGCGGCCGGTGCGAGGAACTCCTCGGAGGCCGAGCCGCCCATGGCGCCGGAGACTGCGGACACGATGCGGTGGTCGAGACCGAGGCGCCGGAAGATCCTGATGTACGCCTCGCGGTGCAGCCGGTAGGACTCGGCCAGTCCCTCGTCCGTGGTGTCGAAGGAGTACGAGTCCTTCATGTGGAACTCACGGCCGCGCAGCACGCCCGAGCGCGGACGCGCCTCGTCCCGGTACTTCGTCTGGATCTGGTAGAGCATCACCGGCAGGTCCTTGTAGGACGTGCACTGGTCCTTGACGGTCTGGGTGAAGATCTCCTCGTGCGTCGGGCCGAGGAGGTAGTCGGCGCCCTTGCGGTCCTTGAGGCGGAAGAGCAGGTCGCCGTACTCGTCCCAGCGGCCCGACGCCTCGTAGGGCTCCTTGGGGAGCAGCGCGGGCAGCAGGACCTCCTGGGCGCCGATGCCGTCCATCTCCTCGCGTACGACGCGCGAGACGTTGTCCAGGACCTTCTTGCCCAGCGGCAGCCAGGTCCAGATCCCGGCCGCGTTGCGGCGTACGTAACCGGCGCGGACCAGGAGCTTGTGGCTGAGCGTCTCCGCGTCCGCCGGGTCGTCGCGCAAGGTCTTGACCATCAACCGGGACATGCGCTGGACCTGGGCCATGGTGACTCTCCTGCTTGGCTGTGTTTTCCGGGGGACGCCCCCCGGACCCCCGTAAGTGATGTCAGGAGGTTAACCGTGCCCGGCGGGCGGGCGGAAATCGGTTGTGGGACCGGGGTGGAGCAGCGGGAGCGGGGCGCCCATCACCGCGTACGGCATTCCCGCGCTGGGGAAGTGGACCTGCCGGGCGAGGTCGGTGTACCCGAGTGAGCGGTAGAGGCAGCGGGCCGGGCTCTCCCGGTCGATGGCCGAGAGGATCGACCGGGGTTCCGCGGCGCTGTCGGTGATCGTGGTGATCAGGCTGCGCCCGGTGCCCCGGCCCTGGTAGTCGGGGTGGACGTGCAGTTCGGTGATGACGAAGGAGTCGTCGAGCCAGAAGTCGGATCCGGTCCCGCGCAGATACGGTTCGACGACCGTGGACCACCAGTGGGCGCGGCTGTTGGGCATCCCGTACACGAAGCCGACCAGGCGGCCGCCGGGCGCCGTCGCACCGAGCGCGCGGGCGCCGGGGTTCTGCAGATGACGCAGCACGATGTGGCGGCGTACGGCGACCTCGGCCTCGCTGAGGCCGAACGCGACGGCCTGCACGGCCAGCGCCTCGTCCACTCGTCCGGCGAGATCGACCGGTCCGACCACTGCGTCATCCATGGTCGGCACCCTAGCCTCAGAACCCGGGCGTCAGAACAGGACGCTCATGAAGGCTCCGACCTCGCGGAAGCCGACCCTGCGGTACGAGGCGCGCGCGGCGGAGTTGAAGTCGTTGACGTACAGACTCACCACGGGGGCGACATCGGCGAGCGCGTAGCGCAGGACGGCGGCCATGCCCGTCTCGGAGAGCCCGCGGCCGCGGTGTTCGGGGGCGACCCAGACGCCCTGGATCTGGCAGGCCCGGGTGGTGGCGGCGCCGATCTCGGCCTTGAAGACGACTCTGCCGTCCTCGATGCGGGCGAAGGAGCGGCCGGAGCCGACCAGTTCGGCGACGCGGGCCTGGTAGAGAAGTCCGCCGTCCCCGGCCATCGGGGAGACGCCGACCTCCTCGGTGAACATGGCCACGCAGGCGGGCATGACCACTTCCAGCTCGTCCTTGCGGATACGGCGGACGAGGGGGTCGGGCGCGACGTCGGGCGACTGCTGCTCGGTGGTCATCAGCGGCTGGTTGGGGCGGACGTCGCGGGCGGGTCCCCAGCTCGGTTCGAGCAGCTGCCACAGCAGTGCGGTGGCCTCGGCGGGGCCGACGATGGAGGAGCAGCGGCGGCCGGCCCGGCGGGCGCGTTCGGCGAAGGCGCGTACGGCGTCGGGCCCGGCGCAGATGGGTACGAGGTTGGCGCCCGAGTAGCAGAGCGAGCGGAGCCGTCCCCCGGTGTACCAGCCCCACATCTCACCGCCGAGCCGCCAGGGGTCGAGTCCGGCGACCTGGACACGGGACGTCACGAAGGCGTTGACGACGGGATCGCTGTGCAGGATCGCCAGCGCCGCGTCGAGTTCGCCGGGTTCGAGGACCCGGGTGGTGGTCTGCGTCAACACAAGGGTCGCTCCAACGCTCCTTCGGGGCAATGTCACGGCATCGCGCTTCTTGCTAGCGTTGCAAGCGCGTCTGTCCGGCGTCGGCCGTGGCTCGGCCGTCGCGTACCGCGAGAAGCCCCTCGGGGCGCAGTCACACGGTCTGCTGGTCTCCGAACTGTACCCGGAGATGGATCGCAGCACCGCTCGCGCGGGAGAGGACGCTGCCCGCGGGGCAGGTCCCGTCCCGCGCGCCTTCGACGCGGATCAGCTGACGGAGACCGCGGGCTCGCCCGATGCGATGCCGTCCCGTTCCATCTGCTCGGCGATCTTCATGGCCTCTTCGATGAGGGTCTCCACGATCTTCGACTCCGGGACGGTCTTGATGACCTCGCCCTTCACGAAGATCTGCCCCTTGCCGTTGCCGGACGCCACACCGAGGTCGGCCTCACGCGCCTCGCCCGGACCGTTGACGACGCAGCCCATCACGGCGACGCGCAGCGGGACCTCCATGCCTTCGAGCCCGGCGGAGACCTGGTCGGCCAGCTTGTACACATCGACCTGGGCCCGGCCGCAGGAGGGGCAGGAGACGATTTCCAGCCGGCGCTGCTTGAGGTTGAGGGACTCCAGGATCTGGATGCCGACCTTGACCTCTTCGGCGGGCGGCGCGGAGAGCGAGACCCGGATCGTGTCGCCGATGCCTTCGCTGAGCAGCGCGCCGAAGGCGACGGCGGACTTGATGGTCCCCTGGAAGGCGGGCCCCGCCTCGGTGACTCCCAGGTGCAGCGGGTAGTCGGACTGCGCGGCCAGCTGCCGGTAGGCGTTGACCATGACCACCGGGTCGTTGTGCTTGACCGAGATCTTGATGTCGCGGAAGCCGTGCTCCTCGAAGAGCGACGCCTCCCAGAGCGCCGACTCGACCAGCGCCTCGGGGGTCGCCTTGCCGTACTTCTTCAGCAGACGCGCGTCGAGCGAGCCCGCGTTCACGCCGATCCGGATCGGCGTGCCGGCGTCGGATGCCGCCAGCGCGATCTCCTTCACCTTGTCGTCGAACTGCTTGATGTTGCCCGGATTGACGCGCACCGCGGCACACCCGGCGTCGATCGCGGCGAAGACGTACTTCGGCTGGAAGTGGATATCGGCGATGACCGGGATCTGCGACTTCTTCGCGATCGTCGCCAGCGCGTCCGCGTCGTCCTGCGTCGGACAGGCCACTCGCACGATCTGGCAGCCCGACGCCGTCAGTTCCGCGATCTGCTGAAGCGTCGCCCCGATGTCCGAGGTCCGCGTCGTGGTCATCGACTGCACGGAGACGGGTGCGTCTCCGCCGACGGCCACCGTGCCGACCTGGATCTTGCGGCTGATCCTCCGGTCGGCGAGCTTGGTCGGAACGTCCGGCATTCCGAGAGAAATCGCAGTCATGCGCAGTGCATCCCCAAGGGTGTGGATCGAGGTCCCGGAATCAACGGGCTTCGGCCACCGAGATTACGTCACGCGGGGCAGCACACGAACACCCGCGCCCGTAAACCACCCGAAGGTGAGCGGCCGCACACCAAGGGTGTGCGGCCGCCCGCTCGCGGTCCCTCTCAGGTGATTTTGACCGGGTTCACGATGTCGGCCACCAGCACGAGCAGGGTGAAGCAGACGAAGACCCCGGCGACGACGTAGGCCACCGGCATCAGCTTGGCGACATCGAACGGGCCCGGGTCGGGCCGCTTGAAGACCTTGGCCAGATTGCGCCGCAGCGCCTCCCACAGCGCCCCCGCGATGTGCCCGCCGTCCAGGGGCAGCAGCGGCAGCATGTTGAACAGGAACAGCGAGAGGTTGAAGCCGGCCAGCAGGAACAGCATCATCGCCAGCTGGTTCTGGGCGGGCACGTGCAGCGTCATCACCTCGCCGCCGATCCTGGCCGCGCCGACCACTCCGACCGGCGAGTCGGCCTTGCGCTCACCGCCGTCGAACGCGGCGTTCCAGAGGTCCGGGATCTTGGACGGCATCGCGACGATCGAGTCGACGCCGTTGGCCACCATGTCGCCCATCCGGCCCACGGACGAGCCGAAGGACAGGGGCTTGATCTCGGTCTGCGCGGCGAAGCCGAGGTAGCCGGCCGGTACGTACTTGTCGGGGACGACGTCCCCGTTGGAGTCCTTCCGGGCCACCATGTTCTTGGCCAGCTTGGCGTGCAGGGTCTGCTGCTCGCCGTCGCGTACGACGGTGATCGTCGCCGGGCCGATGGTGTCGCGGATGTGGTTCGACAGGTCGGCCCAGGTGGAGACCTTCGCCCCGTCGAACGCGACGATCTTGTCGCCCTCCTTGAGGCCCGCGGCTCTGGCGGGCGAGACCGGGTCGCCCTTCTCGCAGGTCTGGCGCTTCTCGCTCTGCGAGATCACGCACTTCTGCACACCCGCGACCTGCGTGGTCTGGGTCTCGAAGCCGAACGACATCGCGACCCCGACGAAGATCACGACAGCGAGGATCAGGTTCATGAAGGGGCCGGCGAACATCACGATGACGCGCTTCCACGGCTTGCGCGTGTAGAACAGCCGCTCCTCGTCACCTTCCTCCAGCTCCTCGAACGCGGCGGACCTGGCGTCCTCGACCATGGAACGCCACGGTGAGGTGGACCGGGATTCGATCCGCCCGTCGGGGCCCGGCGGGAACATCCCGATCATGCGGATGTAGCCGCCGGCCGGGATCGCCTTGAACCCGTACTCGGTGTCGCCCTTCTTCCGTGACCAGATGGTCGGTCCGAAACCGACCATGTACTGCGGTACCCGGATGCCGAAGAGCTTCGCCGTCGAGAGATGGCCGAGCTCGTGCCAGGCGATCGAGAAAAGCAGCCCGAAGACAAAGATGACGATGCCGATGACCGTCAACACGATCGTGTTCATGCGCGGGCCTCCGCTGTGGCCTTCTGGGCGAGTTCACGGGCCCGAGCTCGTGCCCAGGTCTCCGCTTGCAGGACGTCCGCGACCGTCAGAGAAGTTCCCGCGGGGGGCTCGCCATGCTCGGCCACGACTGCGGTGACCGTATCCATAATCCCGTTGAACGGCAGCTTTCCGGCGAGGAAGGCGTCGACGCACTCCTCGTTCGCCGCGTTGAAGACCGCGGGGGCCGTGCCGCCCAGGGCCCCCACGTGCCGGGCCAGGCCGACCGACGGGAAGGCCTCGGTGTCCAGCGGGAAGAACTCCCAGCTGGACGCCTTCGTCCAGTCGAAGGCGGGTGCGGCGTCCGGGACGCGCTGCGGCCAGCCGAGCCCGACGGCGATCGGGCCGCTCATGTCGGGCGGGGTGGCCTGCGCGATGGTCGAGCCGTCGGTGAACTCGACCATGGAGTGGACGTACGACTGGGGGTGCACGACGACCTCGATGCGGTCGAACGGGACGTCGTACAGGAGATGCGCCTCGATGACCTCCAGCCCCTTGTTCACCAGGGTCGCCGAGTTCACCGTGATCACCGGGCCCATGGCCCAGGTCGGGTGTGCGAGGGCCGCGTCGGGGGTGACGTCCGCCAGCTCGGCCCTGGTACGCCCCCGGAAGGGCCCGCCGGACGCCGTCACGATCAGCTTGCGCACGTCCGCGCGCTTCCCCGACGCCAGCGCCTGGAAGAGTGCGGCGTGTTCGGAGTCGACCGGGATGATCTGGCCCGGCTTCGCCAGCGCCTTCACCAGCGGGCCGCCGACGATCAGCGACTCCTTGTTGGCGAGGGCCAGGGTGCGGCCCGCGGTCAGCGCGGCGAGGGTGGGCGCGAGACCGATCGAGCCGGTGATGCCGTTGAGCACGGTGTGACAGTCCGATGCGGCGAGGTCGCTCGCGGCCTCCGGCCCCGCCAGGATCTCCGGCAGCCGGCCGGACCCGTACTCGCCCTTCAGCGCCTCGCGGAGTGCGGGCACGGCGTCCTCACGGGCGACAGCGACAGTACGGACACCGAGTCGGCGCGCCTGCTCGGCGAGCAGGGCGACCCGCCCGCCGGCGGCGGAGAGCGCCGTCACCCGGAAGCGGTCGGGGTTGCGCAGCACCAGGTCGATGGCCTGGGTGCCGATGGACCCGGTCGAGCCGAGGACGACGATGTCCCGGCGTCCCTCGACGGGGTCGAAGACGATGTGCGGGTCGGCGAGGATGGCAGGGCTGTCGCTCATGACCCCCATTGTTGCCGCATCGGTCCGCCGTCAGGACAGTGAGCCCCGGATCGGGTGTCAGCGGTGTGTCCCGGCGTGCCCGGACGCCGGTGCTCCGCCCGGCCGCGGCACCGGCCCCTTTCCCCGCGGCGGGCGCACGTCACAAGGAGCGCCGGAGCTCAGCGAAGGCCTGGTGGAAGCCGGGGAAGGTCTTCCGTACGCAGCCGGGGTCGTCGAAGGTGATGCCGGGCGTGCGCAGACCGGTGACCGCGAAGGACATCACGATGCGGTGGTCGCCGTGCGTGCGGATCAGGGCGGGGCCCGGCGTGCCCGGCCGGATCTCGATCCAGTCGGGGCCGGTGACGGCCTCGATGCCGAGCGCGCGCAGGTTCTGGGCACACGCCTCCAGCCGGTCGCACTCCTTCACCCGGGTGTTGCCGACGTCCTCGATCCGGACCGGTCCCGACGCGTAGGGGGCGATGGCGGCCAGGGTCGGCATGGTGTCGGAGATGTCACGCATGTTCACCGTGAGACCGCCGAGCGTTCCGGGACCGGTGACCGTGGTCCCGCTCGCGGTCGTACGGACGTCGGCGCCCATCCTGCTGAGTACACCGGCGAAGCGGAGGTCGCCCTGGAGCGCGCCTTCGCCGAGGCCCGGCACGGTGACCGTGCGGCCGGTGACGGCGGCAGCGGCGAAGAAGTAGCTCGCCGTGGATGCGTCGGGCTCGATGGCGTAGTCGGTGGCGCGGTAGCCGCCCGGCGGCACCGAGAACACATTCCCCTCACGGGCCACATCGACGCCGAAGCTGCGCATCATCGCGAGGGTGATCTCGATGTACGGGGCTGAGACGAGGTCCGTGACGGTGATGCGCAGCCCGGTGCGGGTGAGCGGGCCGAGCATCAGCAGCGCGGTGAGGTACTGCGACGACTGGCCGGCGTCGAGGGTCAGTTCGCCGCCCTCGATGCCGCGGGCCACGATCCGCAGCGGGTGGTGGCCGTCGGCCTCCTCGTGGCGGAGGTCGACACCCAGTTCCTGCAGCGCGCGGGTGAGCGGGGCCAGTGGCCGGCGGCGCATCTGGGCCGAGGCGTCGAAGCGGTAGGTGCCTCCCCCGGTGCCCGAGGGGCCCGCCGGATACGCCCGGCCCGCGGCGGCGAGGGCGGGCAGGAAGCGGGCGGTGGTGGCTCCGTCCCGGCAGTAGACATCGGCGTCGGCCGTGCCGGGCCCGGCCGGGCGGCCCTCGATCCGCCAGGAGTCCGGCCCGCGCTCCACCACGTATCCGAGCCGGGTCAGGCCCTCGGCGAAACCCTCGGTGTCGTCGGAGACCAGGGGGCGCAGGAGTGTGGTGGTGCCCTCGGCCGCGGCGGCCAGGAAAAGGGCGCGGGCGGTCACGGACTTGGAGCCGGGGATTTCTGTCACGGTCACGGGCGGACATTCTGCCGTGTACCCGCGAACGCCGCCGGGGCGGGGCTTCCCCGGGCCGGGCCCGGGGACGCCCCGCCGGGGATCAGCGGATACGGCGGTGGACGTTGTCCGCCGTGGAGGGGCCGGGGGTCGCGTCGGCGATCCAGGGGCCTTCGCCCGAGGGGTCGACGATGCCCTGTTCCAGCCAGGTGTACGTGCCGGCGAGGACGCCGGACACGACCTTGTGGTCCAGGTCGTCGGTGTTCGCCCAGAGCCGGCCGAAGAGCTCGTCGACCCGGAGGCGGGCCTGCCGGCAGAAGGCGTCGGCCAGCTGGTAGGCCTCCCGGCCGTGGTCGTCCGTCGACCGCAGCAGTTCGGCCCGCACACAGGCGGCGCTCATCGCGAAGAGCTCGGCGCCGATGTCGACGATGCGGCCGAGGAAGCCCTGCTTCGTCTCCATCTTTCCCTGCCAGCGCGACATGGCGTAGAAGGTCGAGCGGGCGAGCTTGCGGGACGAGCGCTCGACGTGGCGCAGATGCACGGAGAGGTCGGGATGCCCGGCCGGGTGGAACGCCGCGTAGCTGCCCGGCAGCTGTCCGGGCCCCGCGACGAGCTTCGGCAGCCAGCGGGCGTAGAACGCGCTCGCCTGCGCACCCGCCTTCGCCTTGTCCTGCAGGGTCGTGTCCGGGTCGATCAGAGCCCCTGCGACGGAGAGGTGGGCGTCGACGGCCTCCCGGGCGATCAGCAGATGCATGATCTCCGTCGAGCCCTCGAAGATGCGGTTGATGCGCATGTCCCTGAGCATCTGCTCGGCGGGCACCGGCCGTTCGCCGCGGGCAGCGAGGGAATCGGCCGTCTCGAAGCCGCGGCCGCCGCGGATCTGGACCAGTTCGTCGGCGATCAGCCAGCCCATCTCGGACCCGTACAGCTTGGCGAGCGCCGCCTCGATGCGGATGTCGTTGCGGTCCTCGTCGGCCATCTGGGACGAGAGGTCCACGACCGCTTCGAGGGCGAAGGTGGTCGCGGCGATGAAGGAGATCTTGGCGCCGACAGCTTCGTGCCGGGCGACGGGCCTGCCCCACTGCTCCCGCTCGGCCGACCACTCGCGGGCGGTCTTCAGGCACCATTTGCCCGCGCCGACGCACATCGCGGGCAGCGAGAGCCGGCCCGTGTTGAGGGTGGTCAGGGCGATCTTGAGTCCGGCGCCCTCCGGGCCGATCCGGTTCGCCGCCGGGACCCGGACCTGGTGGAAGCGGGTGACGCCGTTCTCCAGGCCGCGCAGGCCCATGAAGGCGTTGCGGTTCTCGACGGTGATGCCCGGGGAATCGGCCTCGACGATGAAGGCCGTGATGCCACCCTTGCTGTCCTTGCTGTCACCCGTCTTCGGCACCCGGGCCATCACGACGAGCAGGTCCGCGACGACGCCGTTGGTCGTCCAGAGCTTCACCCCGTCGAGAACGTAGTCGTCGCCGTCCCTGACCGCGGATGTGGCCAGCCGGGCCGGGTCGGAGCCCACGTCGGGTTCGGTCAGCAGGAATGCGGAGATGTCGGTGCGGGCCAGCCGGGGCAGGAAGGTGTCCTTCTGCTCCTGGGTGCCGAACTGCTTCAGCGGCTGCGGGACACCGATCGACTGGTGGGCGGAGAGCAGCGCGCCCACGGCCGGGCTGGCCGAACCGACCAGCGAGAGCGCCCTGTTGTAGTACACCTGGGTGAGGCCGAGGCCGCCGTACTTGATGTCGATCTTCATGCCGAGAGCGCCGAGCTCCTTGAGCCCGTTGACCGTCTCGTCGGGGATCCGGGCCTCGCGCTCGATCAGCGCCCCGTCGATCCGGGTCTCGCAGAAGGTGCGCAGCTTCGCCAGGAAGGCCTCGCCGCGCCGGGCGTCCTCGCCGTCGGGCAGGGGATGCGGGTGGATCAGATCGAGCCGGAAGCGGCCGAGGAACAGCTCCTTGGCGAAGCTCGGTTTCCGCCAGTCCTGCTCACGGGCGGCTTCGGCGACCTGGCGCGCTTCGCGCTCGGTCACCCTGGGCTTGTCGAGTGGTGCGGTCATGAGGGGTACTCCTCACCGCCGATGTCGGGTGGACACACCTGCCCGCGGTCAGGCGGTGCTACTCGTCGCTACTCGTCCGTATGTACCCCATTCCACGCACCGCGGCCACCCCTCGCGTGGGCGAGGGGTGGCCGGGCGGGGACGAGTGCGTCCGATCGGGTCTGATCGGCTCCCCGGTGCGGGGCCGGTTCAGGCCCCGTCGGTTCAGGCCCGGCGGTGCGGTCCGGTTCCGCGGTTCAGAGCGCGAGTCCCGTGAGGACCATGACCCGCTCGTAGGTGTAGTCCTCCATCGCGAAGCGCACGCCCTCGCGGCCGACGCCTGACTGCTTGGCGCCGCCGTACGGCATCTGGTCCGCGCGGTACGAGGGGACGTCGCCGACGATCACGCCGCCGACCTCAAGGCCGCTGTGGGCGCGGAACGCCGTCTGCACGTCGTGCGTGAACACGCCGGCCTGGAGGCCGTACTTGGAGTCGTTGACGGCGGCGAACGCCTCCGCCTCGCCCTCGACCCTGGTGAGCGTGAGAACCGGGCCGAAGATCTCCTCGCGGGCCACCGTGGTGTCCGCGGGGACGTCCGCGAGCACGGTCGGCGCATAGCTCGCGCCGTCCCGTGAGCCGCCCGCGAGCACCTTGGCACCTGCCTGTACCGCCTCGTCGACCCAGGACTCGACCCGCCTGGCCGCGTCCTCGCTGACGAGCGGGCCGACATCCGTGGCCGCGTCGGCGGGGTCACCGGTGGTCTGCTGTGCCACGGCGTCGACGATCTTCGGGACGAGCCGGTCGTACACCGAGGCATCCGCGATCACGCGCTGCACCGAGATGCAGGACTGGCCGCCCTGGTAGTTCGAGAAGGTCGCGATGCGCGTGGCGGCCCAGTCGAGGTCCTTCTCGGACGCGTAGTCGGCGAGCACCACGGCGGCGCCGTTCCCGCCGAGCTCCAGGGTGATGTGCTTGCGCGGGACCGAGTCCATGATCGAGAAGCCGACCTTGTCGGACCCGGTGAAGGAGATGACCGGGAGCCGCTCGTCCTGGACGAGGGCGGGCATCCGGTCGTTGCCGACCGGCAGCACCGACCAGGAGCCGGCGGGCAGCTCGGTCTCGGCCAGCAGCTCGCCCAGGACGAGCCCCGAGAGCGGGGTCGCGGGCGCGGGCTTGAGGATGATCGGCGCACCGACCGCGATGGCGGGGGCGATCTTGTGGGCGCACAGGTTGAGCGGGAAGTTGAACGGCGCGACGCCCAGGACCACGCCGCGCGGGAACCGGCGCGTCAGAGCGAGGCGCCCCGCCCCGCCCGCGTCGGTGTCGAGGCGCTGCGCCTCACCGCCGTTGTAGCGGCGTGCCTCCTCGGCGGCGAAGCGGAACACCGAGACGGCGCGGCCGACTTCACCGCGGGCCCACTTGATCGGCTTGCCGTTCTCGGCGGTGATCAGCTGGGCGATCTCCTCCGTGCGCTCGACGAGGCGGCGCGAGACGTGGTCCAGGGCGGCGGCGCGGACGTGGGCGGGCGTCGCGGCGAACTCGTCCCGGACCGCGTGCGCGGCGGCGACGGCCTCCTCGACCTGTGCGTCGGTCGGGACGGCGACCGTGCCGACGAGCCGGCCGTCCCAGGGGGAGGTGACATCGAAGGTGTCATCGCCGGTGGCCTGGCGGCCGGCGAGCCAGAAGGCGTGGGTGGAGGTCATGTGTTCCGGCCCTTCCGTGGTGGTGGTTGGTGTTCCCACGGTAGGGGTGCGGGGGCGGCGCTGTGTTTGTCCGGCGTGGAGTGGTGCGGGCCGCCGGGGCGCCGGAATGTCGTGGGCCGGGACGGCCGGGCGCTCCGGCCTCCGGGGCCCCCGTCAGGGCATGCTCGTGGCCTTAAGCGCCAGCCACAGCTCCATCCGTACGTCCGGGTCGTCCAGGGACCGCCCCAGGATCTCCTCCACCCGCCGCATCCGGTACCGCAGCGTGTGCCGGTGCACCCCGAGGTCGGCGGCTGCCGCGTCCCACTGCCCGTGGTGCGCGAGCCAGGCCCGCAGGGATGCCACCAGGTCACCGCGGCCGGTCGCGTCGTGCTCGTGCAGCGGCCGCAGCATGCCGTCGGCGAAGGCACGTACGGCGTCGTCGGCGAGCAGCGGCACCACTGACCCGGTCGCCAGTTCCTCGTGTTCGACCAGGACCCGGCCGCGGCGGCGGGCGACCGAGAGCGCCTGTTCGGCCTGGCGGTAGGCGGAAGCGGCGGCGATGGTGCCGGCCGGCGCGGACTGTCCGACGACGACTTCGCCCTCCTCGCCCGTGGCTCCGGCACCGGGGCGGGCGTCCGTCTGGGTACGGCGGGCCTCCATCCGCTGGGCGTACTCCGTGCAGGCCGTGACCGCGGCCCCGCCGTCGGTGGCGAGCACGACGAGGCGCTCGCCCTCGGGTACGACAAGCACCATCTCGCCCGCGCGGGAGGCCCCGGACTCCAGGGTCTCGGCCAGTTCCTGGAGCGCGCCGGCCGTACCGTCGGCGATGAGCAGACGGTACGGGGCGTCGAGCAGTCCGTTGTACAGATCCCCGGCGACGGTCCGCGCGTGGTCGGGCTCTCCGGCGAGCAGCATCCGCAGCACCGCTGCCCCCAGCCGGTCCTCGGCCGCCCGCAGGGCGCGGGAGCGTTCGGTCGTCAGGGTGAGCAGGGCGATGGCCGAGTGCACCGCGTACCGCTCGGCGGTGCCCAGCGTGGTGCCCGTGCCGACGGCCAGCGCACCGTGCGGGCGGCGGCCGGTGCCCAGGGACTGCAGCTCGACACGGTCGTCGGAGCCGCCGACCACCGCGCTCGCGGGCGCGGGGCGCTCGCCGAGCCGGGCCACGTCCGGGGTGAGCCGTGCGGCGCGGCGCGCCGCCCACTCGGGGGCGACGGACACGACGGCTCCGGCCGCGTCGTACAGCGCGGCCCAGCCGTTGACGTGAGCGGCGAGCCGCGCCACGAGGTCGCCGGGACCGTCACCGTTCAGCGCTGCCCTGGTCAGTTCGCGCTGGGCCTCGAAACCGGCGGTGACCGAGCGGTACTGGTCGGCGGCGATGGCAGCCGAGACAGCCTTGCTGATGGCCAGGAACGGCGTACGCCTGGGTACCTCCAGGAGCGGCAGGCCCTCCTCCTCGGCCGCGGCGACCAGCGCGGGCGGGATGTCGTCGTAGTGGACACCGACGGCGAACCCGAGTCCGACGACCCCGGCCTTGGCGAGCCGCCTCACGTACCGGCGCATCGCCTCCTGGTCCTCGGTGTCCAGAGTCATGGCGGTGATGAGGAGGAGCTCACCGCCCTCCATGTACGGGACGGGGTCGGCCAGCTCGCTGACATGCGCCCAGCGCACCGGCGTCTCGAGACGGCCCTCCCCGGCACGCACGGTCAGCTTGAGCGTGGAGTGGTGGACGAGCGAGGCAAGGGTGGGCGGCATGGAGGGACCGTAGGACTTTCGGCTGAAGAATGGGTGAGAATTACGCCGCCCCGTATGAACGGCTCAGACAATTCTGCCAGGGCGTACGAGTCCTCGCGCCGGATCAGCCGCGCAGATTCACCAGGAGCGGTGGTGCGTGCTCACCGCGCACCGTCGTCAGGGAGAGCACCGCATGTCCGGCGGGCACGGAATGGGCCAGGTCAGAGGCCGACCAGCGCTCACGTTCGACCTTCCGCACAGTGACCGCGTCCGTCGTCACGGCCTTCCCCGTGACGAGTTTGCGGAAGGAGTGGATCGCGCGGGTCAGCGGCTGGTCGGCGAAGACCGTGCGCTGGGTGACGTCCCTGGTCTCCACCCACTCGGTCCCCCATGCCTCGGCGAACGACCGGCCCTCCCAGGTGGTCACCCCGGAGAACGCCATCCGGCAGCCGACCGCGCCCAGCAGCGCGGTGTGCAGTTCGTCCGGTACGTCGCTCAGGCTGCGCAGCGTGAGGACGGCGCCCGCGTGCGCCGAGCGCAGCCGCTGGACGGAGCGAACCGAGTCAGCGGTGATGGTGCGGGTCGCGTCGTCGAGGACGAGGCAGGCGAAGAGCGAGCGGTCGGCGCGGGCCGACGCGTTGGCGGTGAACTGGGCGAGGACGAGACGGGCCAGGACCCGGGACGCCTCTGCGTGCGCCCGTTCCGGAAGGTCGATCCGGACACGTACGGGGTGTTCGAGCGAGCGCAGCGAGAAGGGCCTGGACGTACCCGACGTGTCGAAGAACCCGGCGAAGGCGGGCCGGTCGAGGGAGGCCACACGGTCGGCGAGCGCGGGGCCCGGGTCGCCCGGCGCCCCGGACTGGCGGGCGCGGGCGTCGAGTTCGCGCTGCAGGCCGAAATGGCCGCCCGCGTCGAGTGCCTCACGCAGGGTCGCCAGCGCGGCCGGCACCCCGTCGAGGAGTTCCCGCAGGTCGGGCACTGAGGGGAACCGGCCGTGAGCCGCCCGGTAGGGGCCGAGCAGTTGGGCGAGCGCGGTGGCGGCACGCCTACTGTCGACCTCGGGGAGGTCGCCGGTGAACGCCTCGGCGAGTACGGCGGCGGCCTCGTCGGGGTCGGTGGTGCCTCCGTAGAGGTCGAAGTCGTGGACGGAGGAGGGGTCGCCGAGCTTCACCACGACGTCGTACGCGTCGTCGGGACCGAGCTGGGTGCCCGCGGCCGCCACCGCGATGACCGCGGCCTGGCCCGCGAGCGCCTGGAGGGCGAGGGACTCCACCACGGGACGCACCAGGTCGCGGGTCTTGCCCGCGCCGGGCGGCCCCACGGCCAGCAGCGAGGTTCCGAGCAGTTCGGGTTCGAGCGCGAGACCGCTGCCGCGCCTGGCGTACGGATTGCGCTCGCCGGGATCGACCGTGCCGAGCCTGACCTGGCGTACGAACAGATCGTGCCGGGCCGCACGCACCGGCAGGTCGCGGGCGCCCGAGGGGTGCAGGCACGCGGCCGCGCCGGCCCGGCGCACTGCTTCGGTGAAGGAGTCGAGCCGGGTGGGGTCCGCCTGGACGGAGCGCCAGGCGCGGCGGACCCGGGTGTAGTCCACGTCGTTCATCCGCCCGGACCGCACCTCGTCGGAGAGCCGGTCGGCGAGCTCGGTGAGGCCCTGGGCGCGCAGTTCGGGCCAGTCTGCCGGCCCCGGGGCCGCCGGGTCGGGGGCCGCCGCCCTGGCCGGTGTCTGTGCCTGCTCCTGCGGTGAGCGCTGGTGCGGGACCTGCCCCGGACGCACCAGCTCGCGCCAGCGGCCGAGCCTGGCGAACGGCCAGACCACGGCCAGCGTGATCAGCCCGTAGAGCGAGTAGGCCACGGCGGCGGCCGCGACATGGTCACCGCCGCCGTTCAGCCAGGACTGCGGGACCAGCATGAAGACCATGTCGAATCCGGGCAGAGTGTCCGTCCACACGAACATCCAGACGAGGAACGCGAGGGCGGCGGCGGCCGTCGCACGGGCCCGCGGCCCCCGGCCCTCGACGGCTCGGTCGAAGGCGGCGTGCCAGTTGCCGAGCCGGCCGAAGCCGTAGAGGAGGACGCCCGCGATCAGGAACCGGTAGATCTCCAGGGCTGTCTCCGCCGACTCCGGCGCCGGCTCCCCCATGCGCTGGCGGCTCCACCAGTCCCCCGGTGTGAAGAGCTCCAGCGGGACGCGCCAGTACGGGATGTAGCCGTTGCGCCACAGGGACCAGACGAGCACGCAGGCCAGCAACGAGATGACCGCTCCGCTGAGCAGCGTGCGGCCGGGTACGTCCTCCGACTCCGCGGGGCGCTCCGCGTGGCCGTAGGCCCAGACGCCGGGCCCCGCCCGGTGGCGCGGGGTGTCCAGCCAGTCGGTGAGCAGCGGGCCTGTCGCGGGTGCGTAGGCGGGCGGTGGCGGCACGGCCGGCGGCCCGGCGGGACGTGGCACGGGATCGGCCCCCCGGGTGCCGCGTGCGTCGTATGTGCCTTCGGTGTCCATGACCCCTGCCCCCTGACCAGCCAGGTCTGCCTTGTGCGGTGCGCCTCAATCTAGTGCCACGTGCCCGCTGCCGGGCGTCATCACGCTGCTATGTCCGCCGCGGACAACGACACAACCGGACCACTACCGAACGGAGCATGCCGCAGTTTCGGCCGCGCCCCTAGCCTGCTGTGAGAGGAAGCGTCCGATTTCGTCCCACAGGAGTCCCCCATGACCGCTGTTCCGCAGGAGCGCCGCGTCGTCACCGCCATCCCCGGCCCGAAGTCGCAGGAGCTGCAGGCCCGTCGCAATGCCGCGGTCGCCGCGGGTGTCGGCTCCGTGCTGCCGGTCTTCACGACCCGCGCGGGCGGCGGCATCGTCGAGGACGTCGACGGCAACCGCCTCATCGACTTCGGTTCCGGTATCGCCGTGACCTCCGTGGGCGCGTCCGCCGAGGCCGTCGTGCGCCGCGCGTCCGCGCAGCTCGCCGAGTTCACCCACAGCTGTTTCATGGTGACCCCGTACGAGGGCTACGTCGAGGTGTGCGAGCGGCTCGCCGAGCTGACCCCGGGTGACCACGCCAAGAAGTCGGCGCTCTTCAACTCGGGCGCCGAGGCCGTCGAGAACGCCGTGAAGATCGCCCGCGCCTACACCAAGCGCCAGGCGGTCGTGGTCTTCGACCACGGCTACCACGGCCGCACCAACCTCACGATGGCGCTGACCTCGAAGAACATGCCGTACAAGAACGGCTTCGGCCCGTTCGCACCCGAGGTCTACCGGGTGCCGGTGGCGTACGGCTACCGCTGGCCGAGCGGTCCGGAGAACGCGGGCGCCGAGGCGTCCGCCCAGGCCATCGACATGATCAACAAGCAGATCGGCGCGGAGAACGTCGCCGCCGTGATCATCGAGCCGGTGCTCGGTGAGGGCGGCTTCATCGAGCCGGCCAAGGGATTCCTGCCTGCCATCGCCCAGTTCGCCGAGGACAACGGCATCGTCTTCGTGGCCGACGAGATCCAGTCCGGCTTCTGCCGCACCGGCCAGTGGTTCGCGTGCGAGGACGAGGGCATCGTCCCCGACCTGATCACCACCGCCAAGGGCATCGCCGGCGGGCTGCCGCTCTCCGCGGTGACCGGCCGCGCCGAGATCATGGACGCCGCGCACTCGGGCGGTCTCGGCGGTACGTACGGCGGCAACCCGGTGGCCTGCGCCGGCGCCCTCGGCTCCATCGAGACGATGAAGGAGCTGGACCTCAACGCGAAGGCCCGGCGCATCGAGGAGATCATGAAGGCGCGGCTGACGGCCGTCCAGGAGAAGTACGACATCATCGGCGACATCCGGGGCCGCGGCGCGATGATCGCGGTCGAGCTGGTCAAGTCGGGCACCAAGGACCCCAACCCGGAGGCGACGGCGGCCCTGGCCAAGGCCTGTCACTCGGTGGGGCTGCTCGTTCTGACCTGTGGCACCTACGGCAACGTGCTGCGCTTCCTGCCGCCGCTGGTCATCGGCGAGGACCTGTTGAACGAGGGCCTGGACCTCCTGGAGGAGGCCTTCGCCGGAGTGTGACCTCCAGTAACGGTCGGGGCGTGTGAAGAACGTGTGGGGGGCCGATGGCGGGATAGGGTTCCCGCTGTCGGCCACCCCTCCTCCTGCCGTACGGTTCTGACAGATGAGAGAAACACCTCGCTCACGGGAGACCGTGGGCGATCCCGGGCAAGGGCCTCCCCAGCTCGCGCCTGGTCGTGCCTTTGCGCACACCACCGGACCTTCGGGCTCCGGTTCTCCTCACCGATCGGATGGCCGCTCGCCCCACACCCCCCGGGGCGCGCGGCACACCGGTCAAGGCGGCCGCCCCGGAACTACCCCCCCTGTTCCCGGGCGGCCGGCTACCCCCTCCCCACTGCGGCGCGTGCTGCTCCCCGCGCTCGGCTGTCTTCTCCTCTTCGCACTGATCACCTGGCAGGTCATGACCGCCGGGCCGCTACTGCGCCTGGACACGCGCGTCGACCGTCACATCGTCGGCACCGGTCCCGGACGGCTGAGCGGCGCCCTCTCCGACCTGGGCAATACGGAAGTCGCCCTGCCGGTCCTGGTGGTGGCGATGGCGTACGCCCTGTGGCGGGGCAGCCGCAGGGACGTCCTGGCCGCCGCGCTGGCGATGGCCGTGGTTCCCGCGCTGGTGGTACCGCTGAAGCTCTGGACGGCGCGGTCAGGTCCGCTCGACCCGTCCACCGGGTACTTCCCCTCGGGCCACTCGGCGACCGCGATGGTGGCGTACGGCGGGGCCGCGCTGCTGCTCACGCCGTACACCCGGCGGAACTGGCCGGTGCCCGTCGCCGTAATCCTGACGGTGGCGACGGGCACCGGTCTCCTCCTGCACGGCTACCACTGGCCTCTCGACGTGCTGGCGAGCTGGCTGCTGTGCGGGGCCCTGCTGCTGGTCACTGCCAGCTGTATGCGTCGAAGTTCTTCGCGAACTCCTGACTGCTGAACAGGTCCCAGTTGACGGACCAGGCCATCAGGCCGCGCAGACCCGGCCAGCTGCCGTGGGTCGCGTAGGAGCCGCAGCCGGTCTTCTTCGTCAGGCAGTTCAGCGCCTGGTCCACGTCAGCGGTCGAGGTGAAGCCGTTGCCCGCGTTCACCGAGGCCGGCAGGCCGATGGCCACCTGGTCGGGGCGGAGCGGAGCGAACATCTTCGTCGTGTCACCCGCTACCGGGAAGCCGGTCAGCAGCATGTCGGTCATGGCGATGTGGAAGTCGGCGCCGCCCATGGAGTGGTACTGGTTGTCGAGCCCCATAATCGGCCCCGAGTTGTAGTCCTGGACGTGCAGCAGCGTCAGATCGTCGCGCAGCGCGTCGATCACCGGGAGATAGGCGCCCGCGCGCGGGTCCTGGCCGCCGAACGGGCCCGATCCGTAGAACTGGTAGCCGAGCTGCACGAAGAAGGTCTCCGGAGCCATCGTCAGTACGAATGCGTCGCCGTACTTGGCCTTGAGCGTCTTCAGCGCGGAGATCAGGTTGACGACGACAGGCGTGGTGGGGTGCCGGAAGTCCGTGTCACCCGTGTCGAGCGAGAGCGAGTGGCCCTCGAAGTCGATGTCCAGGCCGTCGAGTCCGTAATCGTCGATGATCTTCGAGACGGAAGCGACGAAGGTGTCGCGGGCGGCCGTGGTGGTGAGCTGCACCTGGCCGTTCTGGCCGCCGATGGAGATCAGCACCTTCTTGCCCGCCGCCTGCTTGGCCTTGATCTCCGCCTTGAACGCGTCGGCCGACTCGACACCGGGACACTCCGTGGCCGGACACAGGTTGAAGCGGATGTCGCCGGACGTGGGCGAGGTGGGCTCGCCGAACGCCAGGTCGATCACGTCCCAGGAGTCGGGGACGTCGGCCAGCTTGGTGTAGCCGGACCCGTTGGCGAAGCTGGAGTGCAGATAGCCGACCAGGGCGTGTGCGGGCAGGCCGGCACCGGCTGCGGGGGCGGCGGCCTGGGAGGTCTGCGCGGTGGCGAAGAGCGCGCTCGCCGCGAGTGCGGCCGTGGCGAGCATGGCCAGAAGTCTTGGGCGTTTCACAACTGCCTCCGGACATGGGGGGATTGAGGGGTGAAGCGCGCCCAACATGGTCCAGACCAATTGGACTGTCAAGACTTCACACATCGCCCGGCGGTGGTTCAGACCAATCCGTCACCAATGTCGCCCGCCCTCAGTGCCGCGGCCTCGTGCAGCGCGAGTTCGAGGAGCGCCGGGTCGGTGAGCGTCCCCCCGCCGTCCGGCGGGACGAGCCAGCGCACCCCGCCCGCCGCCCCGCCCGGACGCGGCACCACTATCCAGGTGCCGCGTCCGGCACCCCGTACACCCGTCCCGATCCAGCGGGCGGCCGTCCCCGGCGGCACGAAGAATCCCATTCTGGCCTCGCCGAAACCGGCCAGGACCGGACCCGGCCGGTCGATGAGCCGGGACAGCACGTCCAGGGTCGGATAACCCAGCTCCCCCGGAATGATGAGCACGTCCCAGCGCACACCGGCGGGCAGGAGCGCCACCCCGTGGGGGTCGCGCTCCCATTCCCGCCGGCACGCGTCCGGATCCGGCGCCGCCGAAGCGAGCCACTCCACTGCGGACCTTGCCCCCGAGCCAGCCATCGCCCGGCCTCCATTCGTGTACGCGCGAATTCTGCGTGCACGGGGAGAGAGCGGGGACGGGGCGCTTCATGACGCGGGTTCGGACACCCAATCGCAGTGACCCGGGTCACACCGCCGCCGGTCCGGGGAAACGGCGGCGTCAGGAGTCGAACCCGAGCCCAAGACGGTCCATCGACTTCAGCCAGAGATTCCGGCGTCCGCCGTTCTCGTCCGCCCGCGCCAGCGACCACTTGGTCAGCCCGATCCCGGCCCAGGCGAACGGCTCCGGCGGGAACGGCAGCGGCTTGCTCCGCACCATCTCCAGCCGGGTGCGCTCGGTCTCGGCGCCCGAGAGCAGATCGAGCATCACGTCACCGCCGAACCGGGTGGCACCCACGCCGAGGCCGGTGAAGCCCGCCGCGTAGGCGACGCGGCCGCCGTGCGCCGTGCCGAAGAAGGCCGAGAAGCGGGAGCAGGTGTCGATCGCGCCGCCCCACGCGTGGCTGAAGCGGACCCCTTCGAGCTGCGGGAAGCAGGTGAAGAAGTGCTCGGCGAGGGTCAGATAGGTGTCCGGGCGCTGATCGAGATCGGAGTTCAGCCTGCCGCCGTACGGATAGATCGCGTCGTAACCGCCCCACAGGATGCGGTGGTCCGCGGTCAGCCGGAAGTAGTGGAACTGGTTGGCGCTGTCGCCGAGCCCCTGCCGGCCCTGCCAGCCGATCGACGCCAGCTGTTCCCCGGTCAGCGGCTCCGTCATCAGCGCGTAGTCGTAGACCGGGACGGTGTACGACCGCACCCGCTTGACCAGCGAGGGGAAAACGTTGGTGCCCAGTGCCACCTGCCGAGCGAAGACCCTGCCGTACGGGGTACGGACGGCCATCCCGGTACCGGAGCGCGCCAGATCGAGCCCCCGGGTGCGTTCGTGGACCCGTACGCCCAGGTCCGTACAGGCACGCTTGAGCCCCCAGGCCAGCTTGGCCGGGTGCAGCATCGCGACGCCTCGCCGGTCCCAGAGCCCGGCGAGGAACGTCGGGGAGTCCACCTGGGCCCGCAGCGCGTCCTGGTCGAGGAACTCCAGCCCCTTGAAGCCGAGGTCCGCAGTCTCCCGGTGCCAGTCGCGCAGCTCATCGGCCTGGTGCGGCCGGGTGGCGACGTCGATCTCGCCGGTGCGCTCGAAGTCGCAGTCGATCCCGTACCGGGCGACGGCCTCCTCGATGGCGTCGAGGTTGCGCGCGCCCAGCTCCTCCAGCTGCTTGATCTCACCGGGCCAGCGTTCCAGCCCGTTGGCGAGTCCGTGGGTCAGCGATGCGGCGCAGAAGCCGCCGTTGCGGCCCGACGCGGCCCAGCCCACCTCGTTGCCCTCGATGAGCACGACGTCCAGGCCCGGGTCGCGCTCCTTGGCGAGGAGCGCGGTCCACAGCCCGCTGTAGCCGCCGCCGACGACGAGGAGGTCGCAGCTGACGTCCCCGGTGAGGGCGGGTTCGACGGCGGGCCTGCCGGGGTCCTCCAGCCAGAACGACACCGGTTCGGCGTCGGCGAGTGATGCGGCAAGGGCACGGGTCATGGCAGCTGGGGCCATGGGTTCCACTCCTTCAGGTCCTGCTCAGTGCGGTGTGCTGTTCTTCCGGCGGTTGCTGATCAGCTGGCCGCCGAGTACCACCAGCACCGCGATGACGAACATCGCCGTGCCGATGACGTTGATCTGTACAGGGGTACCGCGCTGCGCCGATCCCCAGACGTACATGGGGAAGGTCACGGTCGACCCCGCGTTGAAGTTGGTGATGATGAAGTCGTCGAAGGAGAGCGCGAAGGCGAGCAGCGCGCCCGCCGCGATCCCGGGCGACGCGATGGGCAGGGTGACCCGCAGGAAGGTCTGCACCGGGCTCGCGTAGAGGTCGCGTGCCGCTTCCTCGAGCCGGGGGTCCATGGACATCACCCGGGCCTTGACCGCCGTGACGACGAAGCTCAGGCAGAACATGATGTGCGCGATGAGGATGGTCCAGAAGCCCAGCTGGGCGCCCATGTTGAGGAACAGGGTGAGCAGGGACGCGGCCATCACTACCTCGGGCATCGCCATCGGCAGGAAGATCAGCGAGTTGATCGCGCCGCGCGCCCGGAACCGGTAGCGGACCAGCGCGAAGGCGATCATCGTGCCGAGCACGGTGGAGCCGATCGTCGCCCAGACGGCGATCTCCAGCGAGAGGTTCAGCGAGCCGCACATGTCGGCGACGCCGCAGGGGTCCTTCCAGGCGTCGAGCGAGAACCGCTGCCAGGTGATGTTGAAGCGTCCGTTGGGCTTGTTGAAGGAGAAGACCATGACGACGACGTTGGGCAGGATGAGATAGGCGAGCGTGAGCAGACCCGCGACGGTGACGAGGTGGCGGCGCAGCCGGCGTGTGGAGTTCCTCAGCATCAGACCAGGTCCTCCGTGCCGGATCGGCGGATGTAGACGGTGACCATGATCAGCACGATCGCCATGAGGATGAAGGACAGCGCGGCCGCCGTCGGATAGTCGAGCACGCGCAGGAACTGCGACTGGATGACGCTGCCGACCATTTTGGTGTCGGTCGAGCCCAGCAGTTCGGAGTTGACGTAGTCACCGGCTGCCGGGATGAAGGTGAGCAGGGTGCCGGAGACGACGCCCGGCATGGAGAGCGGGAAGGTCACCTTGCGGAAGGTGGTGGCCGGGGTCGCGTAGAGGTCGCCGGCGGCTTCGTGCAGCCGTCCGTCGATCCGCTCCAGCGAGGTGTAGAGCGGCAGGATCATGAACGGCAGGAAGTTGTAGGTGAGTCCGCAGACCACTGCCATGGGGGTGGCCAGCACCCGGCTGCCGTCCGTCCAGCCGAGCCAGCTGGTCACATCGAGGATGTGCAGCGTGTTCAGGGCCCCCACGACCGGACCGCCGTCGGCGAGGATCGTCTTCCAGGCGAGCGTGCGGATCAGGAAGCTGGTGAAGAACGGCGCGATGACCAGGATCAGCACCAGATTGCGCCAGCGGCCCGCCTTGAAGGCGATGAGGTACGAGAGCGGGTAGCCGAGGAGCAGGCAGAGGACCGTCGCCGTGGCCGCGTACAGCAGGGAGCGGATGAACTGCGGGTAGTACTCCTGCAGCGCGTCCCAGTACGTCTGGAAGTGCCAGGTGACCTGGAAGCCGTCCTCCAGCGAACCCGTCTGCACCGACGTGGACGCCTGGTAGATCATCGGCAGCGCGAAGAAGACCAGCAGCCAGATGATGCCGGGCAGCAGCAGCCAGTACGGTACGAGCCGCTTGCGGACGGGTGGCTTGCGCAGGGCGCCGGCCTCCGCGGGGGCCGCGGTGCGCGGGGCCTCGGTGACGCTCACGCCGCCTCCTCGCTGCTTGCGTCCGCCTTGCCGGCGTCGACCGCCTGGTCTGCGCCGAGGCCGAACGAGTGCCGGGGGTTCCAGTGCAGGACGACCTCGGCGCCCGGCGTCAGCCGTGAGTCCCGCTCGACGTTCTGTACGTAGACCTCGAGGTGCGGGCAGACCGGGCTGTCGATGACGAACTGCGTGGAGACGCCGATGAAACTGGAGTCGGCTATTCGCCCGGTGATGCGGTTGCGTCCGGCGCCGATCTCCGCCGCGTCGTCCGCGTGCACCAGCGCGATCTTCTCGGGCCGCACCCCGACGAGCAGCTTGCCGCCGGTGGTGGTGGCGGCCGAGCACCGGTCGGCGGGCAGCCGGAGCTCGGCCCCCGACGCCAGGACCGTGATGTCGGACCCCGCCTCCGCGACCTCGGCCTCGATGAGGTTCGAGGTGCCGAGGAAGTTCGCCACGAAGGTGGTGTCGGGGTTCTCGTAGAGCTCGGCGGGCGCACCGAGCTGCTCGACCCGTCCTCCGTTCATCACCGCGACGGTGTCGGCCATGGTCATGGCCTCCTCCTGGTCGTGGGTGACGTGGACGAAGGTGATGCCCACCTCGGTCTGGATCCGCTTGAGTTCGAGCTGCATCTGGCGGCGCAGCTTGAGGTCGAGGGCGCCGAGCGGCTCGTCGAGCAGGAGCACCTTCGGGTGGTTGATGAGCGCGCGGGCGACGGCGACGCGCTGCTGCTGGCCGCCGGAGAGCTGGTGCGGTTTGCGGTGGGCGAAGTCCCCGAGCTGGACGAGGTCGAGCATGTCGCCGACCTGCTTCTTGACGGACTTGATGCCGCGCCTGCGCAGGCCGAAGGCGATGTTCTCCGTCACGTCGAGGTGCGGGAAGAGCGCGTAGGACTGGAAGACCGTGTTGACCGGCCGTTTGTACGGCGGCAGGTCGGTGACGTCCTGGTCGCCGAGCCGGACGGTGCCGGTGGTCGGGTCCTCCAGGCCGGCGATCATCCGCAGGGTGGTGGTCTTTCCGCAGCCCGAGGCGCCGAGGAGCGCGAAGAAGGAGCCCTGCGGGACGGTCAGGTCCAGCGGGTGCACCGCGGTGAAGGACCCGTAGGTCTTGCTGATCCCGGCGAGACGGACGTCGCCGCCTTCATTCGTCTGTGTCATGGGTACGGTCCCGGGGGGTTCGTGGGAACAGGGGGAGAACGGGGAGGGGACGGGGGCGGCAGAGGCCGGACGGTTGCGGGTCCGGGCGGATCGGGTGCGGGCGTCGCGCGGGTGCGCGGGCGGTACGGGTCAGGCCCCGATGAGCTCGGCGAACTTCTGCTCGTACGCCGTCTCTTCCTTGCTGGAGAGCGAGCGGAAGGCGTGCGACCGGGCGGCCATCGCCTTGTCGGGGAGGATCAGCTGGTTGGCGGCCAGCTTCGGATCGATCTTCGCGAGTTCCGTGCGGACACCGTCCACCGGGGACAGGTAGTTGGTGTACGCGGTGAGCTTCGCGGCGACGGCGGGCTCGTAGTAGTAGTCGATCAGCCGCTCGGCGTTGGAGGGGTGGCGGGCCTTGGCCGGGATCATCATGTTGTCGCTGGACGTCATGTAACCGGCGGTGGGGATCGCGTATTTGACGTGCGGGTTGTCGTTCCGCAGCTGGGTGATGTCACCGCCCCAGGCGACACAGGCCGCGATGTCGCCCTTGTCCAGGTCGCTGATGTAGTCGTTGCCCGTGAAGCGGCGTATCTGCTTGCTGTCGACACCCTTCTGGAGACGGCCGATCGCGGCGTCGTAGTCGGCGTCGGTGACCTTCGCCGGGTCCTTGCCCATGTCGAGCAGCGTCATCCCGATCGAGTCGCGCATCTCCGAGAGGAATCCCACCCGCCCCTTGAGCCGGGGGTCGTCGAGGAGCTGGGTGACGGAGTCGACCTTGCGGCCGCCGGTCGCCTTCGTGTTGTAGGCGATGACGGTGGGGATACCGGCCCAGGGGTACGAGTAGGCGCGGCCCGGGTCCCAGTCGGGGGTGCGGAACTGGTCGGAGAGGTTGGCGTACGCGTGCGGGAGCAGCGAGGCGTCGAGCCGCTCGACCCAGCCGAACCGGATCAGCCTGGCGGCCAGCCAGTCGGTCAGGATGATGATGTCCCGTCCGGTGTCCTGACCGGCCGCGAGCTGCGGCTTGATCTTGCCGAAGAACTCGACGTTGTCGTTGATGTCCTCGGTGTACTTGACCTTGATCCCGGTACGCCGGGTGAATGCCTCCAGGGTGGGCCGGTGCTTCTGGTCGTCGCTGACGTCCATGTACTCGGTCCAGTTGGAGAAGTTGATCACCTTCTCCGCGGCCGAGTGGTCGCTGGAGGCCGGGGCGCCGCCCTCGCGTTTGGCCGCGGGAATCCCGCAGCCCGTGAGGGCGGCGAGGCCGCCGAGTGTGAGAGCGCCGGCGCCGGTGGCGCGCAACAGCGACCGGCGGGTGACGGCCCCCCTGCCGCGGGTCAGGGTGCGGTGCGCGGCGGCCAGCTGGGCCGGGGAGAGACGGTCTGGCTCGAACTGCTCCATGGGCTCGGTGCCCTTTCTTTATCGGTCCCCGAAGATCGTGCGGTGCCAGTCCTTGCGGGCCACCGCGGTGTTGTCGAACATGACGTGCTTGACCTGTGTGTACTCCTCGAACGAGTACACCGACATGTCCTTGCCGAAGCCGCTCGCCTTGTAACCGCCGTGCGGCATCTCGCTGATGATCGGGATGTGGTCGTTGACCCACACGCAGCCGGCCTGGATCTCGCGGGTCGCCCGGTTCGCGCGGAAGACGTCACGGGTCCAGGCGGACGAGGCCAGTCCGTAGGGGGTGTCGTTGGCGAGGGCGATGCCTTCGTCGTCGGAGTCGAAGGGCAGCACGACGAGGACCGGGCCGAAGATCTCGGCCTGCACGATCTCGCTGTCCTGGGCGGCGTCGGCGATCAGGGTCGGCAGGTAGTAGGCGCCGTCGTTCTCCGGTGCCGCACCGCCGGTGACCACGCGGGCGGTGTCCCTGGCCCGGTCCACGAAGGCCGCGACCCGGTCGCGCTGGGCGTAGCTGATCAGCGGGCCGATGTCGGTCGACTCGTCGAAGGGGTCGCCGATGCGGAGGGTGCCCATCAGGTCGGCGACACCCTGGACGAAGGCGTCGTACAGCGGGCGCTGCACGTAGGCGCGGGTGGCGGCCGTGCAGTCCTGGCCGGTGTTGATGAGCGAGCCCGCGACCGCGCCGTGCACGGCCGCTTCCAGGTCGGCGTCGTCGAAGACGAGGAAGGGGGCCTTACCGCCCAGCTCCAGGTGGATCCGCTTGACGGTCGCGGTGGCGATCTCGGCGACGCGCTTGCCGACGGGCGTCGATCCGGTGAATGAGGTCATGACCACGCCGGGGTGGCCCACCAGATGCTCGCCCGCCTCGGCCCCGAGACCGTTGACGATGTTGACGACCCCGTCGGGGATGCCCGCTTCGGTCGCGGCCTGCGCGAACATCAGCGAGGTCAGCGGGGTGATCTCGGCGGGCTTCAGCACGATGGTGTTGCCCGCGGCGATGGCCGGCAGAACCTTCCAGGCGGCCATCTGGAGGGGGTAGTTCCAGGGGGCGATGGAGCCGATCACGCCGATCGGCTCACGGCGGACGTACGAGGTGTGGTCCCCGCTGTACTCACCGGCGGACTGGCCCTGGAGGTGGCGGGCCGCGCCCGCGAAGAAGGCGGCGTTGTCGACGCTGCCCGGCACGTCGAACTCGCGGCTCAGCTTGATGGGTTTGCCGCACTGGAGGGACTCGGCGTACGCGAACTCCTCGGCGCGCTCGGCGAGCACGGCGGCGAAGCGGTGCAGCGCGTCCGAGCGCTCCCCCGGGGTGGCTCCGGACCAGCCCGGGAAGGCCGCGCGGGCCGCGGCGACGGCGGCGTCGACATCGGCGGTGCCGGCCAGCTGATAGCTGAGGACCACCTCGCCTGTGGCGGGGTTCACGACGTCCTGGGTCCGCCCTGACGTGCCGGGGCGCAGCTGCCCGCCGATGTACTGTGCGCCGGCCGCGAAGCGGTCCCGCACCTGGAAGCTGTTGACCATCGTGCTCTCTCCGTAGCTCAAGCTCGAATTGAGTGCCGATCCTGGCAGAGCCATAGTTCATCAACAAGTGATTCCGTTGTTTCCTTTTGGTTACGCAACGGAATCGGTGGACCATGTGTCGCGTGGGCCGGGAAATCCACGACGGAGTGTCCGTGGCGGCTGCCAGACTCGCGTGCATGGAGCGAATCGAAGCGCTGGCCAGACGGGCCGGAAACGGAGAGCGGATCGAGTTCCTGCACTTCTGGGGCCACACCGCCCGGCGGGACGGCAGCATCGGGCCGGAGTGCCTCAGCCAGTGGTGGCCGTCACCCTTCGTGGCCGGCGGCGTCCGGTACGCCACGGCGGAGCACTGGATGATGGCCGCCAAGGCGCGGCTCTTCGCGGACGCGGAAGCGGAGCAGGCGGCCGTGACGGCGGCGAACCCCGCGCTGGCCAAGAAGGCGGGCCGGCTGGTGCGCGGCTTCGACGACGCGGTATGGGAGCGCGAGCGGTACGGGATCGTGGTCGAGGGCAGCGTGCACAAGTTCGGTGCGGACGCGGCGCTGCGCGGATATCTGCTGGCCACCGGGGACCGGGTGCTGGTGGAAGCCAGTCCGATGGACCGGGTGTGGGGCATCGGGCTGGCGGCCGGCGACGAGCGGGCCGGACAGCCGGAGCGCTGGCGCGGGCTCAATCTGCTGGGTTTCGCCCTGATGGACGCCAGGGAGCGGCTGCGCAAGTCCCCAGCCGCGGGCTGACGTCGGGAAACCGTCCGCGGGCGGCCTGCGGGTCCGTCCCGGGCGAGTGGGGCCGCCCGGGACGGATTTCAGTGGCCGGCGCCGACGGTCAGCGAGCTCGGGTAGGTGCTGCCGTAGTCGGGCGTGGAGTCGTCGGAGTGCGAGATGCCCCAGATCACCACGGCGAGGAAGGCGGCGCTGACCACGATGCCGATGGGCCCCAGGATGATCCCGGTGAGGGCCATCCCCCCGTTGTTCGCCTCACCGCGGTTGGCGCGCTTGCGGCCGAGGATCCCGAAGATCAGGGCGAGCGTCCCCAGGATGATGCCGAGACCCCAGGCGCAGAAGATGACCACACTGAGAATGCCGAGTACCAGCGCGGCCACGCCGTAGCCGTTGGCAGGCCTCTGCTGCGGGCTGTTCCAGCCGCTCTGGCCGCCGTACCCCGGGTACCCGGGGTAGCCGTAGGCGGCGGGTCCCTGCGGGCCCGGGGCCGCGCCGGGGTACGACGGGTATCCGTACGTGCCGGGAGCACCCTGTCCCGGGCCGTTCGGCGCGACCGGCGGGGGCGGTACGGATCCGGGTGCCGGGTAGGCGGGCGGTGCGTATCCCGCGGATGCCGGCCCGTGCTGCCCCGGCGTCTGCTGCCCGGGGATGTACGGGCCCGGGGCCTGCTGGCCCGGGGCCTGCTGAGCGGGACCGGTCTGCCCGGCGCTCTCGCCGGGTTCCACGTTCGGCATGGCCGTGACCGTCGGCTGGTCGTGCACCGGGCCGCGGGGCGGCTGCGGCTTGTCCAGCGGGACACTCTGATCGGGCGCAGCCCATGGGTCTCCCGGCGGTTCCGGGTCCCCCGAAGGGCGTGGTGCGTGGTCTGACATGGGCCTCCCCCATCTTCGGCTCGTCATGCTAATGCCGCAGCCCGCGGTGTCCGCCCGACGGGGCAGACGTCACCGGCCGCAGCACCTGAGCCCGCGTGCCGGGCTCCGGTCCCGCCTACGATGTTCTCCGGCCGCCAGAACAACTCATCAGCAGAACTCGCGATACCCCGGAGGACCCCGATGCCCGACCTGCACCCGTTCATTGCGGGACTGCCCAAGGCGGAACTGCACGTGCACCACGTCGGGTCCGCGTCGCCGCGCATCGTCGCCGAACTCGCCGCGCACCACCCGGACTCGATGGTCCCGACCGACCCCGAGGCGCTCGCCGACTACTTCACCTTCACCGACTTCGGACACTTCATCCAGGTCTACCTGTCCGTGGTGGACCTGGTCCGCACCCCCGAGGACGTACGCCTGCTGACCTTCGAGGTCGCACGTGACATGGCCCGCCAGAACATCCGGTACGCGGAGCTCACCATCACGCCGTACTCCTCCACCCGCCGGGGCATTCCCGAGCAGGCCTTCATGGAGGCGATCGAGGACGCGCGCAAGGCCGCCGAGGCCGAGCTGGGCACCGTGCTGCGCTGGTGCTTCGACATCCCGGGTGAGGCCGGCCTCGAAGCGGCGGCCGAGACGACCCGGCTCGCGCTGGACCTCCGCCCCGACGGGCTGGTCTCCTTCGGGCTCGGCGGTCCCGAGGTCGGTGTGGCCCGCCCGCAGTTCAAGCCCTTCTTCGACCGGGCCATTGCGGCCGGCCTGCACTCGGTACCGCACGCCGGTGAGACGACGGGGCCCGAGACCGTCTGGGACGCGCTGAACCACCTGGGCGCCGAGCGCATCGGACACGGCACCAGCTCGGTCCAGGACCCGAAGCTGCTGGCCCACCTGGCCGAGCAGGGCATCGCGCTGGAGGTCTGCCCGACGTCCAACATAGCGACACGGGCCGTGCGCACGCTGGAGGAGCACCCGCTGAAGGAAATGGCCGACGCCGGGGTGCTGGTGACGGTCAACAGCGACGACCCGCCGATGTTCGGCACGGATCTCAACAACGAGTACCTGGTCGCGGCCCGCCTGCTGGGCCTGGACGAGCGGGGCGTCGCCGGCCTCGCGAAGAACGCCGTCGCCGCGTCGTTCCTCGACGCTCCGGGCAAGTCGAAGCTGGCGGCCGAGATCGACACGTACACCGCGGACTGGCTCGCCCGGTAGCCGCCCGCTGCGGGGGTCGGCAAAGATGTCCCCATGCGTACCGTCACTGCCGTGGGTCATCGCGGCGACCCGTATCTCTTCCGTGAGAACACCCTGCCCTCCGTCCGCTCGGCGCTGCAACGGGGCGCCGACGCGGTGGAGATCGACGTCCGGCTGACCCGGGACGGTGTACCGGTGCTGCTGCACGACGCGACGCTCGAACGGCTGTGGGGCCACGACCGGCCGCTCGACCGGATCACGACGGACGAACTGCGCGGGCTGACGGGCGGCGGGGTGCCCACGCTCCGGGAGGCGGTGACGGCGGTCGGCAGTCACCGCATCATGATCGATCTGCCGGGCGCCACCCCGGAAGCGGTGCGCACGGTCGTCGGTGTGGTCCACGAGTGCGGGGCGAGCGAGCGTACGTACTACTGCGCGGGGGCGACCGCCATGCTCGCCGTGCGCGAGGCCGATCCCGCCGCCGAGATCGCTCTGACCTGGACGACGCTGACCCCGCCGCGCCCCGCGCTGCTCGACGCGGTGAAGCCCCGCTGGCTCAACTACCGCTTCGGGCTGCTGAGTCCGGAGCTCTGCGAGCGCGTCCACCGGGACGGCCTGCTCGTCTCGGCGTGGACCCCCGACACGAAACGGTCGATGCGCCGGCTGATCGGCTTCGGGGTGGACTCGATCACCACCAACCGCGTCGACGCGCTCCGCACGGTCCGCCGCCGCGCGCTCACCGGCCCGCGCCCCTAAGGGGTCCTTGCACTATGCCCGCCGGGGTCGCACGGGCCGATCATAGCGTAAGGACCCTAAGGGAGAACCCTCAGCAACTCCCCTGACACGAGGGGCGGTTGGCGACCGAGCGCGTCAGGGGGGAGGTCGGCCTCGGTGAGGATTCCCCGCGCCGCCGGGCTCAGCAGGATGGTACGGGTCAGCACCCCACCCACCCCCGGAGCCCCGATGAGCCGGCCCACCCGCACCAGCAGTCACTCCCCTGTCAGCGGCAGACCGCGGCGCACCCGTGTACGCAGCGCCCTGGCCGCCACTGCTCTCGCCGCCGTTCTCGCCACCGGTCCGGCAGCCCCGGCTTTCGCGCACGCTCCGGCAGCGCACGACTCCGCCGGCACGGCGGATACCGCGCCCCGGTGCACGAGTGCGGGGGCGCTCTGCACCGCCATCGCCGGGCTGCCTGGCGACGACGCCACCGCGGCGCTGGTACGGGTCGGCGGCAAGGAGGGCACCTGGCGCGGCAGCGCAGGAGTGCACGACCTCACGTCCGGCCGCGCGGCGGACCCCGCCGCCCGGTTCCGGGCCGGGTCGGTGACGAAGGTCTTCACAGCGGCGGTGGTGCTCCAGCTCGCGTCCGAGCACCGGGTCTCCCTCGGCCGGCCGGTCAGGCACTACCTCCCCGACCTGATCCCGGGCGCCTACCGGGGCGTCACCGTAAGGCAGTTGCTGAACCACACCAGCGGTCTGCCGTCGTCGGACTCCGCCGGGGACAGCGAGCAGGAGTGGTACGAGCACCGCTTCGACCGCTACACCCCGCACCAGTTGGTGGCATCCGCGGTGGCCAAGAAGCCGCTGTTCGCACCGGGCACGCGGCAGAAGTACGACAACATCGGCTACACGGTGGCCGGGCTGCTGATCGAGCGGGTCACCCACGACTCGTACGCGCACCAGGTCACGCGGCGCATCCTGGACCCGCTCGGGCTGCGCGACTCGTACTTCCCCGGCACCGCCACCGGCATCCGCGGCCCGCACAACCACGGATACCAGGTCTACCGGGGGCCGGGCGGGACCAGTGAGCTCCGCGATGTGACGGAATGGGGGCAGACCGAGTCCTGGGCCGCGGGCGACCTCATCACCAGCACCGCAGACCTGGAGCACTTCACCAGGGCGCTGTTCTCCGGGCATGTGGTGCGCGGGCCGCAGCTGTCGGAGATGTTCACCCTGCCCCACCTGCGCACCGGTACGCCCGAGTACAGCGCCGGACTCTCGGTGATCACGCTCGGCGGCCGTCAGGTGTGGGCGAAGACCGGCGGACGCTGGGGGTACAACGCGGTCATGGCGGCCACCCGTGACCTGTCCCGGACCCTCGTCTACAGCGTGAACTCCACGGACGCCAAGGGCGAGGACATGAACCCCACAGCGATGAAGATCGCTGTGGCGGCGTTCGGCGCACCGCCGGCCGGCTGAGCCCCGCCGCCGGTCGCGCCCGGCTCCCCCTGGGAGGCCCCTCCTGGCATGCTGCGGGCATGACCACGGAAGCCGCCGCAGAGTTCGAGTCCCACCGGCCCCGGCTGTTCTCGCTCGCCTACCGGCTGCTCGGCAGCGCGAGCGAGGCCGAGGACGCCGTGCAGGACACCTATCTGCGGTGGAGTGCGGCCGACCGCGAGGCGATCCGCACCCCCGTCGCCTGGCTCACCAAGGTCTCCACCAACCTCTGCCTGAACCGGCTCACTTCGGCGCGTGCCCGCCGTGAACGGTATGTCGGGCCCTGGCTGCCCGAACCGGTCCTCACCCACGGTGGAGAGACGGCGCTCGGTCCGCTGGAGACCTCGCTGCAGCGCGAGTCGGTCTCGCTGGCGCTGCTCACCCTGATGGAGCGCCTCACTCCGGCCGAACGGGCGGTGTTCGTGCTGCGCGAGGCGTTCGAGCACAGCCACCGGGAGATCGCCGCCGTCCTGGGCATCGAAGAGGCCCACTCCCGGCAGCTGCACCGCAGGGCGCGTGAGCAGCTCGGCCGTCCCCGGCGGCAGCTGCCGGTCGACAGCGGTCAGCGCCGGAAGATCGTCGAGCTGTTCGTCGCAGCCGCCGTCGAGGGTGACCTGGCGGGTCTGGAGCAGGTGCTCGCCGCTGACGTGGTCGCCTGGAGCGACGGCGGCGGCGAGGTCTCCGCCGCCCGCCGTCCGGTCGGCGGCAGGGAGAAGGTGATCCGCTACCTGCTCGGTCTGGCGGAGCAGCCGGAGACCGCGCTGCTGCGCTTCCGGGTGACCGAGGTGAACGGCGAGCCGGGGGCGCTCCTGCTGATGGGCGACGCGCTGTTCGCCGTCGTCGTACCGGAGGTCACCGACGGCCTGGTCGGCGCGGTCCGTACGGTCCTCAACCCCGGAAAGCTCGGCTTCGCCGCAGCCCAGCTCAGCTGATGCAAATGTGATCCGCATCACATTCAGTTCCGTCACGGATCGGTCCTCCCACCGGTTCAGAGGGGGACAGCACAGGCTGAACGGGATGCGGGAGGACCGATGACCCATCACATCGTTGTTCTGGGAGCGGGGTACGCGGGGCTGGCGGCCGCCAAGCGCACGGCGGGACGGCTGCGCCGCGCCGGTACGCGGGTCACGCTCGTCAACGCCTCGGACCACTTCGTCGAGCGGGTGCGGCTGCACCAGACCGCCACCGGCCAGAGCCTGCCGGAGCGGCCACTGAGGCGGCTGCTGGCCGGTACCGGCGTCGAACTGGTCGTCGCACGCGTCACCGCGGTCGACGCGGACGCCCGTACGGTGCGGCTCGACTCGGCCCCGCACGCCCTCGGGTACGACACGCTCGTCTACGCCCTGGGCAGCGGGCCCGACACCGCCGCCGTCCCGGGCGTCACAGCGCACGCCTCCGCCGTCGCCGCCTACGACGACGCGGTCCGGCTGCGGGAACGGCTGGCGCACGGTACGGGCTCACTGGCCGTCGCGGGCGCCGGGCTGACCGGGATCGAAACAGCGGCCGAGCTGGCGGAGACCTGCCCGGGGACCGATATCCAGCTGGTCACCGGAGGCGAGCTCGGCGCGGACCTCTCCGCCCGCGCCGCCCGCTACCTCCGCCGGGCGATGGCGCAACGCGGCATCACCGTGCACGAGCACACCAGGATCGCCGAGGTCACCGCCGAAGGGCTGGGACTGGCCGACGGCACCGAGATCGCGGCGGGCACGGTGGTGTGGACCGCCGGATTCCGGGTGCCGGAGCTGGCCCGCGCTGCGGGCATCGCGGTGGACGAGCGCGGCCTGATCAGGGTCGACGGCGCGCTGCGCTCGACCTCGCACCCCGAGGTGTTCGCGGCGGGCGACGCGGCCGCTGCCCTGGGGCCCGACGGATGTGCCTCGCGGATGTCCTGCCAGACGGGCATCCCGATGGGGATGCGGGTCGCGGACAGCGTCGCCGCCGTGGTGGGCGGCCGGACGCCCCGGCCGCTGCGGCTGCGCTATGTCGGGCGGAACATCAGCCTCGGGCGCCGGGACGGGCTGGTCCAGCTGACCCGCGCCGACGACACCCCGGTGGACCGCATCCTCACCGGCCGTACAGCGGCCCGGCTGAAGGAGGCGGTCACCCGGAGCACCGTACTGGCCATGCGCAGTCCGGGCCCGTACGTTCCGGGACGGGCCGGCCGCCGGAACTGACCGGCCGCGGGAGCCGTGGGAGGGGGCCACGGGCCGGCCCGGCACCGGCTACAGACCCACGAGCCGGTTCCAGCGCTTCGCGTACTCGACCCGCTCCGACGACGTGATGTCCCGGGCGATGGCCAGACGCTTGCGCATCGTGGCATCGGGGAAGATCAGCGGGTCCTCGGCGAGGTCCGCAAGCTCCTTGTCCTTCGACGAGGCCAGCACCTCGCGTGCGGCGGGCACCGGGCACACGTAGTTGACCCAGGCCGCCAGCTCCGCCGCCACCGCCGGCTCGTAGTAGTAGTCGATCAGCTTCTCGGCATTGGCCTTGTGGCTGGCGAGGTTGGGGATCATCATCGACTCCGCCCACAGCTCGCCGCCCTCCTGGGGCACCACGAACTCGATGTCCGGGCTGTCGGCCTGCAGCTGGATCACATCGCCCGAGTACGCCTGGCAGGCGAGCACATCGCCGGTGGACAGGTCCTTGATGTAGTCGTTGCCGGTGAAGCGCCGGATCTGGTTCGTGCGGACGAGCTTCTCGACCTGGTCGCACATGGTGTCGAAGTCCTTGGCGGTCCAGCGGGTGATGTCGGCGCCGTTGCCCTGCATGAGCAGGGCGAACGCCTCGTCGAGCCCGGAGAACAGGGTGACCTTGCCGCGCAGGTCGGGGGCCCAGAGATCGCTCAGGTGCTTGATCTCGTGCCCGACCTTGCGCCGGTTGTAGGCGATGCCGGTGATCCCGGACTGCCAGGGCACGCTCTGTTTGCGCCCCTTGTCGAAGGCGGGTGAGAGCAGCTGCGGGTCGAGAAACCTGGCGACGTTCGGCTGCGCGGCCCGGTCCATCTCCTCGACCCAGCCGAGGCGGACGAACCGGGCCGCCATCCAGTCGCTGATGACGATCAGATCCCGCCCGGTCTCCTGGTGGTTCATCAGCGCCGGGCTGATCTTCCCGAAGAACTCGTCGTTGTCGTTGATCTCCTCCGTGTACTTCACGGAGATCCCGGACTTCTTCTCGAAGGCGTCGAGGGTGGGCCGCTTGGAGGGGTTGTGGTCGTCGGTGTCGATGTACAGCGGCCAGTTGGCGAAGACCAGGCTCCGGTCCTGCGCCGATCTGTCGCGCCCCGCCCGCTCCCCCGGCTTCACGTACGCCGCGGGGACCCCGCATCCGGTGAGCGCGGCCAGCACGCCCACCGCGCCGGACCCGCGGAGGAGGGAACGCCGGGAAACACCAAGATCTGCCATAGGCCCAGCTTCACCTCCGGCAGTGGCGGCGGGCAATGGACGCTGCGTACGCAGCACCGCCGCAGGGCGCGACACCTTGTCGGGCCGCGGCGCACGCGGCGGGCGGAGACCACGGTGATCGCAGGGATCACGGAGACCGCCGCACACCGCGAACGCGGCCCGCCCCCGCACGGCGGACCGTGCGGGGGCGGGCTTGGACAGGCGGCGGAGGCGGGAGCCGCTCAGGCGTCCAGGGACGTCATCACGTGCTTGATCCGCGTGTAGTCCTCGAAACCGTAGGCCGAGAGGTCCTTGCCGTAGCCGGACTTCTTGAATCCGCCGTGCGGCATCTCGGCGACGAGCGGGATGTGGGTGTTGATCCACACACAGCCGAAGTCGAGGTTCTTGGACATCCGCATCGCGCGGGCGTGGTCCTTGGTCCACACCGATGAGGCCAGCGCGTACTCCACGTCGTTGGCGTGCGCGAGGGCCTCCGCCTCGTCGCGGAACGGCTGGACGGTGATGACGGGCCCGAACACCTCGTGCTGGATGATCTCGTCGTCCTGCTTCAGCCCGGACACGACGGTCGGGGCGTAGAAGTAGCCCCGGTCGCCGACCCGGTGGCCGCCGGCCTCGACCTTGGCGTGTGCGGGCAGGCGGTCGATGAAGCCGCTGACCTGGGCCAGCTGGTTGGCGTTGTTGAGGGGCCCGTACAGCACGTCCTCGTCGTCCGGCAGGCCGGTCTTCGTGTCGTCGGCCGCCTTGGCCAGCGCCGTGACGAACTCGTCGTGGACCGATTCGTGGACCAGTACGCGGGTGGCCGCGGTGCAGTCCTGCCCGGCGTTGAAGTACCCGGCCACCGAGATGTCCTCGACGGCCTTCGCGATGTCCGCGTCCTCGAAGACGACCACAGGGGCCTTGCCGCCCAGCTCCAGGTGGACCCGCTTGACGTCCTTGGCCGCCGATTCGGCGACCTGCATCCCGGCCCGCACCGAACCCGTGATGGACGCCATGGCGGGCACCTTGTGCTCGACCATCGTGCGGCCGGTGTCCCGGTCGCCGCAGACCACGTTGAAGACGCCCTTGGGTGCGACGGCCCCGATGATCTCAGCCATCAGAACCGTGGAGGCGGGCGTGGTGTCGGACGGCTTGAGGACGACGGTGTTGCCCGCGGCCAGCGCCGGGGCGAACTTCCACACGGCCATCATCATCGGGTAGTTCCACGGCGCGACCTGGGCGCAGACACCGACCGGCTCGCGCCGGACGATGGAGGTCAGCCCCTCCATGTACTCACCGGCAGAGCGGCCCTCCAGGAGCCGTGCGGCGCCCGCGAAGAAGCGGATCTGGTCCACCATCGGCGGGATTTCCTCGGTGCGGGTCAGCCCGAGCGGCTTCCCGCAGTTCTCGCTCTCGGCCGCGATCAGGTCCTCGGCCCGCTCCTCGAAGGCATCGGCGATCTTCAGCAGAACGCGCTGCCGTTCGGCCGGGGTGGCGTCGCGCCAGGCGGGGAACGCCGCGGCCGCGGCCGCCATGGCGGCGTCGACGTCCGCCTGCCCGGAGAGCGGGGAGGTCGCGTACGCCTCGCCCGTGGCCGGATTGACCACCTCGATGGTCCGGCCGTCGGCGGCGTCCCGGAACTCCCCGTTGATGTAGTTACGCAGCCGGCGCAGCTCGGTGGTCACAGTCTTTCTCCCTCTCCGATGTCCGATGAATGTCCGGTGGATGAGACACCACCCTAAGCGCAAGGGTGACGCTTTCGACATACCCAGCCTCCAGGAACTTCGGATTCAGTTCCCAAAACGGCTTTGAACAACGAATTACATCGCTTCGGGGTTGCATGACGGGCGAGACCTCGTGCACAGTGTGGGCGTGGCCAGTCGCAGCGCAGATTCCAGAAACGGGAACGGCACCCCTCCGATCGACGCCGTCTCCCTGGCGATCATCGAACAGCTCCAGCAGGACGGCCGGCGGCCCTACGCCGCGATCGGGAAGGCCGTCGGCCTCTCCGAGGCGGCCGTCCGCCAGCGGGTGCAGAAACTCCAGGACCAGGGCGTCATGCAGATCGTCGCCGTCACCGACCCGCTCACGGTGGGTTTCCGGCGGCAGGCGATGGTCGGCATCACGGTCGAGGGCGACCTCGACCCGGTGGCGGACGCGCTGGCCACCATGAACGAGGTCGACTACGTGGTGATGACCGCGGGCTCGTTCGACCTCATGGTGGAAGTCGTCTGCGAGGACGACAACCACCTGCTCGAACTGATCAACAAACGGATCCGCGCGCTCCCGGGCGTGCGGGCGACCGAGAGCTTCGTCTACCTCAAGCTGAAAAAACAGACCTACCAGTGGGGCACCCGATAGTCATGAGCAAGGACCTGAGCCAGACCGCGTACGACCACCTGTGGATGCACTTCACCGACATGTCGTCGTACGAGAACGCGCCCGTTCCCACCATCGTGCGTGGCGAGGGCACCTACATCTACGACGACAAGGGCAAGCGCTACCTCGACGGTCTGTCCGGCCTGTTCGTGGTCAACGCGGGCCACGGCCGCCACGAGCTGGCCGAGACCGCGTACAAGCAGGCCCAGGAGCTGGCCTTCTTCCCGATCTGGTCGTACGCCCACCCCAAGGCCGTCGAGCTGGCCGAGCGCCTCGCGAACTACGCGCCCGGCGACCTCAACAAGGTCTTCTTCACGACGGGCGGCGGGGAGGCGGTCGAGACCGCCTGGAAGCTGGCGAAGCAGTACCACAAGCTCACCGGCAACCACCAGAAGTACAAGGTCATCTCCCGCGCGGTCGCCTACCACGGCACGCCGGCGGGCGCCCTGTCCATCACCGGTCTGCCCGCGCTCAAGGCGCCCTTCGAGCCGCTGGTCCCGGGCGCGCACAAGGTCCCCAACACCAACATCTACCGCGCCCCGATCCACGGCGACGACCCGGTGGCCTACGGCCGCTGGGCCGCCGACCAGATCGAGCAGGAGATCCTCTTCGAGGGCCCGGAGACGGTCGCCGCCGTCTTCCTGGAGCCGGTGCAGAACGCCGGCGGCTGCTTCCCGCCGCCGCCCGGCTACTTCCAGCGCGTGCGCGAGATCTGCGACAAGTACAACGTGCTGCTCGTCTCGGACGAGGTCATCTGCGCCTTCGGCCGCCTCGGCACGATGTTCGCGTGCGACAAGTTCGACTACGTACCGGACATGATCACCTGTGCCAAGGGCATGACGTCGGGCTACTCCCCGATAGGGGCGTGCATCATCTCCGACCGCCTGGCCGAGCCGTTCTACCGCGACGGCAACACCTTCCTCCACGGGTACACCTTCGGCGGCCACCCGGTCTCCGCCGCCGTCGGCATCGCGAACCTCGACATCTTCGAGCGCGAGGGCCTCAACCAGCACGTCCTCGACAACGAGGGCGCCTTCTACTCGACGCTGCAGAAGCTGCACGACCTGCCGATCGTCGGCGACGTCCGCGGCAACGGCTTCTTCTACGGCATCGAGCTGGTCAAGGACAAGGCGACCAAGGAGACCTTCAACGAGGACGAGACCGAGCGCATCCTCTACAACGCCGTGTCCAAGGGCCTGTACGAGGCCGGTCTGTACTGCCGGGCCGACGACCGCGGCGACCCGGTCGTCCAGCTCGCCCCGCCGCTGATCTCCGACCAGTCGACGTTCGACGAGATCGAGTCGATCCTGCGCGGAGTCCTCACCGAGGCCTGGGCCAAGATCTGACCGGGCACCCGCCGATGTGACACGCGGCCCGGCCGCACCCGTACGAGTGGATACGGGTGCGGCCGGGCCGCGTGCTGTCCGCACTCCCCGGTCCGAGTCCTTACGGTGCCCAGTGACCGATCGGCTCCTCCCTCGTTCCCCCCGTGCGGGGGCCGGAAATCAGATCTGAACCGAGGTGTGCTCGCCATGGTGACCCCACCGGACAACGACGTGCTCTGGGCGCGCGCCGCGCACTACTCCCACAGCGGAACCCCCGCGCTCACCGGTGTCTCGCTCGCCGTGCGCGACGCGGAGGTCCTCGCGGTGCTCGGCCCGCGCGGCAGCGGCAAGACGACGCTGCTGCGCTGCCTCTCGGGACAGCTCGTCCCGGAGCAGGGCGAAGTGTGGTTCAACAGCAGCCCCGTGCACACCCTCGGGCGGACGGCGCGTGAACGGCTGCGCGTCTCCCGGTTCAGCTGGATCGATCCCGAGCCCCGGCTCGTGCCCGAGCTGACGGCCTGGGAGAACACGGCCCTGCCGCTGCTCCTGAACGGTGCTTCGCACCGCGAGGCGAAGCACACGGCCATCCAGTGGCTGGAGCGGCTCGACCTGGGGACGCAGGTGCGCAAACGCCCGCACGCCCTGGTGCAGGCGCAGCGGCAGCGGGTGGCCGTCGCCCGCGCCCTGGCCGCGGGACCCGCGGTGCTCTTCGCAGACGAACCCACGGCCGTCCTGCACGCGGCGGAGGGCACCCATGTACTGCGCACCCTGATCGCGGCGGCCCGCTCGCACGGGGTCACGGTGGTGCTCGCCACCCATGACCCCGGGGTAGCGGCGCACGCCGACCGTACGGTGCTGCTCAGGGACGGGCGCAGGACCGCGTCCCTCAGCGACGAGGGCAGCTCCGCCGAGGAGGCGCGCCCCACGTGCTCGCTCTCCGTCTAGCCCGCGGCTCGGGGCCCGTCGCTCTGCTGCGGAGGCTGCTGGTCGCTGCCGCTTCGGCCGGCACAGGACTCCTGCTGCTCTGCGCACTCGGCTACGCGGTGGGGCACTCGCCGCGACCGTCCGGAGCCGGGCTCCGGCTGCTCTGGTGCCTGGTTCCGCTGGCGGCGGCGGTCCGGTTCGCCACCGCGGTCGCGCGTACCGATCCGGGCACCCGCCCGAGCCGCGGGGCGACGGCCGCGGGGCTCGGGCCGGCCGGACGCGCCGCGCTGTCCGCGGTGTCGACCGCGCTCTTCTGCGTGCTGGGCAGCGGGGTCGCACTGCTGGTCTTCTTCCATCTGCGCGACGGCATCGGCCGGCTGCCGTTCGGTGGCACCGCCCCGCGCATGCTGGGGGCGGGCAGCCGCCTCCCGCTGCCCGCCGCCCTGGTGCTCCTCGCACCCGTTCCGTTGGCCGCCGCCGCCGGGAGCGCCTGGGCGGTGAGGGAGCGCAGGCCCGCGCACGACCGCGCCGCGCCGAGGGGGCTGGTCCTCGCACTGGCTCTGGTCGCGGTGGGTGCCGCGGCCGAGCTGTACGCCGCCGGGCGGCCCGGGGGCGCCGCGCTGCCGGTGCCCGGCCGCTTCGACGGCGCCCCGGCCGGGGTGCTGGCCGGCTGGTCCCTGACCGCGCTGGGACTCGCCGTCGCGGGCCCCGCACTGACCCATCTGTGCGGCCGGGTCCTGCAGTCCGTGCGGCCGGGCGCGGTCCGCCTCCTCGCGGGCCGGGTGCTGCAGTCCGAAGCCCGCCGGATCGGCCGACCGCTCGGGGTGTGCTGTGCGGTGGTCTCGGGCCTCGTCGCGGCTTGCGCACTGCGCGGCGCGGGCCACCCGCCGGCCCACCCGCTCTTCGGTGCGCTGACCTCGCTGGGCGCCGCGCTCGTCGTGGTCTGCTCGGCCGCCACTCTGCTCACCGCGGCCGTGGAGGCGCGCCAGGAGCGCGCCGCGACAACAGCGGCCCTGCTGCGCGGGTGCGCCCCCGCGAGCCTGCCGCGTTCGGCGGCCCTGCTGCGCACGGCCGCCCTGGTGGCTCTGTTCACCGCGGTGACCTGGGCGGTCTCGGCGCTCGCTGCGGTGCCGCTGTCCCGGTAGCGCCGGGGACCGTCCCCGGCCGGCGGTCACAGCCGTGCGTCCCGATGGGTCGGTTCGCCGTCGAGGACGGTGAGCAGCACCGGCACGTGCGGCAGTTCGGTGGCCCCGGTGGTGAGCGGGTCGGCGGCCAGGACCGTCAGATCGGCGCGGTGACCGACCGCGACACGGCCCGCCTCGTGTTCCTCGCCCGCCGCGTAGGCGGCGTTGACGGTCACGCCCTGGAGGGCCTCCAGGGCGGTGAGCGCCTGTTCCGGGCCGTGCGGTGCCTGGCCGAGGTCGCGGGTGGGCCTGCGGTGGCGGGCTCCCGCCATGACCTCCAGCGGCGGGTAGGCAGCGATGGGCCAGTCGGAGCCGAGAACGACGACGGCGCCGGAGTCGTGCAGGTCGCGGCAGCGCCAGGCGCGTGAGGCCCGTTCCTCGCCGAGACGGCGTGACCAGTTGTCGGTGTGGTCCGCGCGGGTGAAGTCGCAGCAGTGGGTCGGCTGCATGGACGCCACGACGTCGAGCCCGGCGAACCTGCGCAGGGTGTCGTCGGGGACGGTCTCGATGTGCTCGACCCGGTGCCGCGCCCCCCGTCCGCCGCCGGCCTGCGCCTTCTCGACCGCGTCGAGGACATGGCGTACGGCGGCGTCACCGATGGCGTGGGTCGCGGTGGGCACACCGGCCCGGTGGAGTTCTCCGATGACGCGGGTGTACTCCTCGGGGTCCGGCCAGAAGGCGTTCCTGGACTCGCCGTGGCAGTCCGGGTGTTCCAGCCAGGCGGTGCCGTTGTCGATGGTGCCGTCCATGAAGATCTTGACGCCGTCGGTCCGCCACAGCCGGCCGCCCTCGCCCTGCTGCCCGATGAGGGCGCGCACACCGTCCGCACCTGTGCCGGGCCGGCACCAGGGCGCGACCCGCAGGCGCAGCGGCAGTTCCCCGGCCGCGTCGAGTTCGGCGTAGAGGGCGAGGCTGTCGCCGTTGGCGTCCATGGCGTGACCGCCGGTGAGACCCGCGGCGGCCATGGCGCGCAGCGCGGCGGCGAGCCGTTCGCGGCGTTCCCCGCGGGTGGGCTGCGGGGCCGTCCGCGCCACGAGTTCGCAGGCGGCCTCCTCCAGGAGCAGGCCGGTGGGCCGCCCCGCGGCGTCACACACCACCTCGGCCGTGGCCTGGCCGAAGGTCCGGGGGCCGTCGACACCGGCGAGCTCCAGCGCGCGCGGGCTGGCCAGCATGGAGTGCGCGTCGAAGAGCTGCAACAGGGCGGGCACGCCGTCGAGTACCGCGTCGAAGGGGGCTGTTCCGACGGGGCGGCCGGCGAAGACGTTGGGGTCGAGGCCCCAACCGTGCAGCCATCCGCCGGGGGCCAGGTCACGTATCGCGCGGGCGAGTGCCTCGCGCACCTGCTCCACGTCCGTACAGCGCGAGAGGTCCAGGCCGTGGGTCAGCTCGGCGCCCGAGGCGGGGTGGATGTGTCCGTCGACGAGACCGGGGGTCACCACCGCGCCCTTGAGGTCGATCACCGTGGTCGAGGCGTCCGCGAGCGCGCGGATCTCGTGGTTGTCACCGAGCGCGGTGATACGTCCGCCGGCCGCGGCGAGTGCGGTCTGCGGCAGGAAGCCGCCGGTGACCGGGTCGAGCAGACGGGCCGAGAGCAGAATGAGGGAGGTGCGCATGGAGGGCTCCTTGGGGAGAGGTCAGTTCGCGGCGGCGGTCAGGGCGCCGGCGGGCAGTCCGAGTTCGCGCTCCGCGGTGGCCGCGGGCATGTTCCGGACCGCCGGCGGGTCGTCGCCCAGGTCGCCGCTGTTGACGAGCGCGCCGAGGCCGTCGAGGACGACCAGGATCTGAATGGCCGTCAACGCCGGGTCGGGTGTACGGAATTCACCTTGTTCGACGCCGTCGCGGATGAGCGCTTCGAGCCGGTCGCGCCAGGCGGCCTCCTGGACCATGACGCGGCCACGCAGCGCGGGCCGGTAGCGGCTGAGGTGCCGGGCGTTGAGCCAGAGCCGGCTGATGTCGTCGTACGAGTCCCCCGCCGCCCGGACGAGAAACCGCGCCAGGTGCCGGGTCGGGCCGGCGTCCGCCCGGTCGGCCGGGAGCAGCTCGTCGAGTTCGGCGGCGACGGCATTCCCGTACGCCTCGGACACCAGATCCTCCACCGCCGGGAAATAGTGGCTGATCAGCCCCGGCCGGACCTCCAGCTCGTCGGCGATGCGCCGGAGGGTGATGCACTCCAGCCCTTCGGCCAACGCCACTGCGGCGGCCGCCGCAACGATTTCCGCACGTCTGGCGGCCGGATCCTTGCGGATTCGCTTGTTCTGAATGCTTGACGGCATGGAATCGATGCTATTGAGTGTGCGACCAACAAGCAAGCAGCTGGGTATCAGCATCCGGAGGGCCGCATGGCGTCCACGCTTCCCGAACCGCACCACGACACCCGCGCCGCGCAGCAGGAGGCGCGGCCCCCGTCGGACGGGGCTGCCCGCATCGAAGCCCACGGCATCGATCACATACCCGAGCAGGAACGCCACGGCCACCCGCGGCAGTTGTTCTCCGTCTGGGCCGCGGCAAGCGTCAACTACCTGAGCCTCGTGGTCGGCGGCGCCCTGGTCCTCATGGGCCTGACCCTGTGGCAGGCGCTCGCGGTGATCGTGGTGGGCAACCTGTTCTGGCTGTTCACCGGGCTGCTCTCCATATCCGGCCCGTCCGCCGGCGCACCGAGCGAGGTGATCACCCGGGCCATGTTCGGAATCCGCGGCAACCGGGTGAACAACGCGGTGGTCGGCTGGATGATCTCCGTCTGCTACTTCGCCCTGAACCTGGCGGCCGCCGCGACAGCTGCCTTCTCGCTCGTCGAGAAGACCGGCATCACCGCGAGCACCGGAGTGAAGGTCGTCGTCGTGCTGGTCATCGCCGCGGTCACCCTGACCATCGGTGTCTACGGCCATGCCCTGATCATGAAGCTGTACCTCCCGCTCACGCTCGTCCTCACCGCCGTCTTCGCCGTCGTCGCGGTCGGCGTCCTGCGGCACACGGACTTCTCGTACACACCCGCCGAACCGCTGAGCGGCACCGGCCTGTGGACAGCTCTCATCGCCGGGGTCACCCTGATCGGCTCCGGTCCGCTGTCCTACACGACCAGCGCCGACTTCTCCCGCTACCTGCCCCGGACGACCTCTCCGACCGCGATCGTGGGATGGACCGCCCTGGGCGGCTTCCTGCCCAGTGTCGTCGTCTGCTCCCTGGGCGCCTTCGCCGCCACGGCGGTCGACATGACCGACCCGCAGTCCGGGCTGCAGAAGATCCTGCCCGGCTGGTTCGACCCCTTCTTCCTGTTCGCCCTGGTGCTCGGCACGATCGCCATCAACGCCCTGACCTCGTACAGCGCGGGACTGGCCCTGCAGGCCGTCGGTATCCGCATCCGCCGCTCCCTCAGTGTGATCGCCGACGGAACCGCCGCCGTCTCGCTCACCCTCTACGGGCTCCTCGTCTCGAACTTCCTCGACACCGTCAACAACGTCCTGCAGCTCACCGTCGTCCTGCTCGGCCCGGCGATGGCCGTCTACGCCACGGACATCCTGGTGCGCCGCAACCGCTACGACGGCCCCGCCCTGATGGACGAGACCCCCGGCAGCCCCTTCTGGTACACCGCGGGTTTCCACACGGCGGGGGTCCTGGCGCTCGCCGGAGGCGTCGCCGTATCGGCCCTGTGCGTCAACACCCTCTACACCGGGCCGGTGGCACAGGCCCTGGGCGGCATGGACCTCGCCCTGCCCGCCGGTATCGTCGCCGCCTCGCTCCTCTACACGGTCCTCACACGGAGCACGGGCGGCGGGCGCCCCCTCCGTATCCGGGCCTGACCGTCACCGCCCGGCCGGCCTGCGGGGGCCGGAGTCCTTCCGGGGGCGGGCCCGCGCCGGCTGCTGCGACGCCGCGCCACCGGACGCGTGGAGGCACCCCCCTACGATGGCCGGATGCCCACCACACCTGAGCGTGACCGTGAGATCGAGACCCTGGACGAGTTCGACCGGGCCGCCGCCCGCGGTGCACTCGGCGGATACCGCGTCCAGGGCGTCGACCTGACGGGCCGTACCGACACCCTGCTCGCCGCGGACACATCGGGCGCCGTCTTCCTCGGCTGCCCCATGCGCCCCGAGGCCGAGTCAGCGGTCGGTGCGGCCGGCGCACTCGTCTTCCCGCCGGTCCCGGGCCTGCCGTTCGCGCCGTACCGCGGGCTGCTGTACTCCGCGGACGAGCTTTTCGCGGGCCTCGACGGCGGTGGCTACGAGGCAACGCCGGACGCCCGCGCCTACGCCTGGTTCCAGCAGACCGGGAACGACGGCGACATATTCGCCTCGATGCTCCGCTCCATCCACGACGACGCGATGTCGGACGCGCTCGACGAACACCTCGACAGCGCACGGGTCGTGGGCGTGATGGGCGGCCATGCCATGGCCCGTGGCACCGCGGAGTACGCGGGCGCGGCGCGGCTCGGCCGTACGCTCGCCCGGTCCGGCCTGACGGTCGCCACCGGCGGCGGCCCCGGCGCGATGGAGGCCGCCAACCTCGGCGCGTACGCCGCCCCCTTCCGCGACGGCATGCTGGACGAGGCGCTCGAACTCCTGGGCAAGACACCGTCGTTCAAGCCGTCCGTCTCGGAGTGGGCGAGCGCCTCCTTCGAGGTCCGCGGCCGCTGGCCGGACGGCGGGGACTCGGTCGGCATCCCCACCTGGTTCTACGGCCACGAACCGCCGAACGCCTTCGCGGGTCACATCGCCAAGTACTTCGCCAACGCCACCCGCGAGGACGGGCTGCTGGCCCGCTCGACCGCGGGCGTCGTCTTCCTGCCGGGCGCGGCCGGGACCGTCCAGGAGATCTTCGACAACGCGACACCGAACTACTACGGATCGCACGGCGAGCCGTCCCCGATGGTCCTGGTGAACCGCACCCACTGGACCGAGGAGCTGCCCGCCTGGCCACTGCTCCGGGCGCTGGCGAAGGGCCGGCCCATGGAGTCCCGTATCGCGCTGGTCGACACCGTGGACGAGGCCCCCGAAGCGCTGGCCCGGATGGTCTTCTGAGGCCGGGGGCTCAGCCTCGCAGCACCTGGGCAAGGGTGTCGAAGAAGATCTCCCAGCCGCCCCTGGCCTGCTGGTACTGCTCGGCGCTGAGGTTGCCGCCGCCCTGGTGGAACACCATCTCGGTGCGGCCGCCGACGCCGGCGAAGGTGACGGTGACGATCTCACCCTCGATGTCCTCGGGGGCCCCGCCGTCCTTGAGCGTCAGAACCAGCCGTCCGGGCGCGTTGACCTCGCGGTAGACGCCGTGGAACGGCATCTCGCCATGGTCCGGTACGAGCAGGACCAGGCTCCACTCGCCGCCGGGGCGGACGTCCATGGTGACCCGGTCCAGGGGCGCCTCCGCGTCACCGCCGTACCAGGCGGCGAACTGCTCGGGGGTGGTCCAGGCCCGGAAGACCCGCTCGGGTGGTGCGTCCAGGACGCGGGTGACGGAGATACCGCCCTGCGTCCCGGTTCCTTCGGCGTTCTCGCCGGGCGTCCTGTCCGTGTTCTTCTCGGTGCTCATGGTGTCCATGCCCTTTCCGGAGGTCACTCAGATGTTCTCCCGGGCGCGCGGAACTGTCCTGCCGGGGCACCCGGCCGGTGAGCGCACCGGGCACCGCCGGGGACGCCCCTTCACTCCTGCTCGGCCAGCAGGACGACATCGGACGCGTCGAAGACCGCCCCGACCGTCTCACCCACCTCGGGCGCCGTCAGCAGCGGGCACTCGGCCTCCAGCCGGGGACCGTCCTGCGGACTCAGCAGTACGGCCACATGGCTGCCCCGGAAGGTACGCGCCTCCACCGTGCAGCGCAGGCCGTCCTGCGGGGCCACGAGCCGCACACCGGTGGGCCGCACCAGCAGCCGGCTCCCGCCCTGCGCCGCACCGGCCGGAACCGGAACCTTGCCCCAGGGGGTGTCCGCCGCCCGGCCGCTGACGGTCGCGGGCACCACGTTGTCGAAGCCGAGGAACCGTGCGACGAACTCCGAGGCGGGCTGCTGCCAGACCTCCAGCGGGGTGCCGGCCTGGGCGATCCTCCCGTCCTGCATCACCACGACCCGGTCGGCGAGGGCGAAGGCCTCCCCCTGGTCGTGGGTGACGGCGAGCACGGTGGTGCCCAGACTGCCGAAGAGCCGGCGCAGCTCCACGACGAGGCGCTCGCGCAGGCTGCGGTCGAGCTGGCCGAGCGGCTCGTCCAGCATCAGGAGCTTGGGGCGCGGGGCGAGCGCACGGGCGAGCGCCACGCGCTGCTGCTCGCCCCCGGAGAGCGCCGCCACCGCGCGGTGCCCGGCGCCCGGCAGGCCCACGAGGTCGAGCAGTTCCTCGACCCTGCGGGCCTGCTCGGCCCGGGGCACGGAGTGCATACGCAGCCCGAAGGCCACATTGGCGCCGACATCGCGCTGCGGGAAGAGCTGGTGGTCCTGGAACATCAGGCCGACGCCGCGGCGGTGCACCGGAACGCCGGCCTGTTCCGCTCCGTCCAGCAGCACCCGTCCGGCGGAAGCGGGCTGGAGCCCCGCCACCACCCGCAGCAGCGTCGACTTGCCGCTCCCGCTGGGCCCCAGCACGCAGACCGTCTCGTGTTCGGCGACCGTCAGGTCCACCGCGTCCAGGGCCACCCGCTCCCCGAAGCGGACCGTCACACCGTCCAGTTGCAGCATCAGAACTCTCCGGAGCGGTCGGTACGAATGTGTTCGAGCACCAGCAGCGACACCGCGCACACCAGCATCAGGATCGTGGAAAGGGCCATCGCCTGCCCGTAGTTCAGCTCACCGGCCCGCCCGAGCAGCCGCGCCACCGCCACCGGCAGCGTCGGATTGTCCGGCCTCGCGATGAAGACCGTCGCTCCGAACTCCCCCAGAGACACGGCGAAAGCGAACCCGGCAGCGACCAGCAGCGCCCGGCGCACCATCGGCAGATCTACCTCCCGCCAGGCCCGCAGGGGCGAGGCGCCGAGTACCGCGGCGGCCTCCCGCAGCCGCCCGTCCACCGCCCGCAGCACGGGGAGCATCGTCCGCACGACGAACGGCACGCCCACCAGTGCCTGGGCGAGCGGCACCAGGATCCAGGAGGTCCGCAGGTCGAGCGGCGGCTTGTCGAGGGTGATCAGGAACCCGAAGCCGACGGTGACCGCGGAGACCCCGAGGGGCAGCATCAGCAGGGCGTCGAACCCGCGCACGAGGCGCCCGGCCCGGCGGGTGAGCGCCGCCGCCGCGAGACCGCCGACGGCCAGGGCGATCCCCGTCGCGACCAGGGCGTACCGCACGGAGTTCCAGACCGCGTCGACCGGCGGCACGAGGAAGGTACCGCCGTCCGCGCCCTGCGACTGGAGCGCCCGGTAGAACGTGAACCCGTACCCTCCCGGACCGTCCAGTGACCGCGCGACCAGCACTCCGAGGGGCAGCAGGATCAGCACGGTGATCACCGCGAGCACCCCGCCCACGAGCGCCCACTGGCCGGCCCCCCGCGGACGGCGCGAGGTCTGTGCCGGGTCCACCAGGCTCAGCGCGCTCTCCCTGCGCCGCACGGTCCAGGCGTGCAGCGCGAGGATCGCTCCCACCGCGGCGAACTGCACCAGCGTCAGCACGGCCGCCGTCGGGAGATCGAACAGTTCGGCGGTCTCGCGGTAGATCTCCACTTCGAGCGTGGAGAAGGCCGGTCCGCCGAGGATCTGCACCACACCGAAGGAGGTGAAGGTGAAGAGGAACACCATCAGCGCGGCGGCGGCCACCGCCGGCGTCAGCGCGGGCAGCGTCACCCGCCGCCAGGCGGCGAACCGTGAGGCGCCGAGCACCCGCGCGGCTTCCTCCTGCCGCGGGTCGAGCTGCGACCAGAGCCCACCGACGGTCCGAACGACCACCGCGTAGTTGAAGAAGACGTGCGCGAGCAGAATCGCCCAGACGGTGGTGTCCAGGCGTACGCCCCACAGCTGGTCGAGCAGCCCGCCCCGGCCGAGCAGCGCGAGGAAGGCCGTCCCGACGACGACGGTGGGCAGCACGAACGGCACCGTCGCCACCGCGCGCAGTACGTGCTTGCCGGGAAAGTCGAAGCGTGCGAAGACATACGCGCCGGGGAGCGCGATCACCAGCGTGAGCCCGGTGGAAGCGCACGCCTGCCAGGTGGTGAACCACAGGACGTGCAGGATGTCGGGCTGGGTCAGTACGTCACCGATCCGCCCGAACTGCCACGCGCCGCCCACCTTGAGACCGCGGCCGACGATGGCCGCCACCGGGTAGGCGAAGAAGACCGCGAAGAACACCACGGGCAGGGCCATGAGCGCGAGCCGGACCGCGGTCCGGCGCCGCCCGGCCCCGGCCGCGGAGGGCTGCCCCGCCCGCGCCGGGCCGTCTACCTCAGGACGATCGAGGACCACGACTTGACCCACTGATCACGGTTCTTGGCGATCGTGCCGGGCGCGACGGTCTCGGGCCGCGTGACCTTCGCGCCGTACTTCGTGAACAGCGCGGGCTCCTTCGCACCCTTCACCACCGGGTCCACGAACATGTTGAGCGGCATGTCCTCCTGGAACTTCTTACTGATCAGGAAGTCGATCAGGGCCTTGCCGCCCGCCTGGTTCTTCGCGCCGTCCAGCAGCCCGGCGAACTCGATCTGCCGGAAGCAGGTCGAGGTGGCGACGCCGGTCGGAGCGGTCTTCGGCTGTGGCTCGGCGTCCAGCACCTCGGCGGGCGGGCTCGACGCGTACGACACGACGAGCGGACGGTCGCCCTTGGCCTTCTTGCCGCCGGCCGAGCCGGAGAAGTCGTTGTTGTACGCCTGCTCCCAGCCGTCGTCGACCTTGACGCCATTGGCCTTGAGCTTCTTCCAGTACCCCTGCCAGCCGTCGCCGCCGTACCTGGCGACCGTGCCGAGCATGAAGCCGAGCCCGGGTGAGGACGTGGCGACGTTCTCGGTGACCAGGAGGTTCTTGTACTGCGGCTTGATCAGGTCGTCGAAGCTGCGGGGCGGGGCGATCTTGTGGTCGGCGAAGTACTTCTTGTCGTAGTTGACGCAGAGGTCACCGCTGTCGACGGGCGTCACCCGGTGCTTCCCGGCGTCGAGCTGCACGGCGGGTGCGACCTGGTCCAGGCCCTTCGCCCGGTACGGCGTGAAGAGGCCGTTGTCGAGCGCCCGCGACAGCAGGGTGTTGTCGACGCCGAAGAAGACGTCGCCGCGCGGGGAGCCCTTGGTGAGGATCTCCTGGTTGAGCGCGGCACCGGCGTCCCCGCTCTTGAGGACGTGGACCTTGTAGCCGGTCTCCTTCGTGAACGCCTTCAGCACGGAGGGCGAAGCGACGAAGGAGTCGTGGCTGACCAGTGTCACGGTCTTCGACTGCCCGGCGGACGAACCGGAGCCACCGGAACTTCCGCAGCCGGCGAGCGCCGAGACGCCCAGCGCCGCGGCCAGCGCGGTGGCCGTCAGTTTCCCGGTCGTGAGCGTTCTGCCTGCCGTACCCGCTCGCTTGGTGTTGCTCACTGGATTCCTCCTGGGATGGGACATCCAGGAAGAGACGCGGCCCTGCCCACGGGAGCGGGCAGGGCTGAACAGCTTGAGTAGTGACCGAACTTCCTACCCGGAATGACCCGGGCAAGGTCCAGAGGGTCTGCGGCGTGGCCGCACTCTCAGCGCTGTGGCGCTCCCCTGTCGGAATATGAAAATGTGCGGCCCACGTTACACGGGCCCTACCGCTCGGCGGCCGCCAGCTGCCCGCACGCTCCGTCGATCTCCTGGCCACGGGTGTCCCGTACGGTCACGGGGACGCCGTGGGCGGCGATGGCGGCGACGAACGCCTTCTCGTCCTCCGGCCTGGAGGCGGTCCACTTGGACCCCGGAGTCGGGTTGAGCGGGATCAGATTGACATGAACAGGCTTGCCCTTGAGCAGCCGGCCGAGCCGGTCGCCCCGCCAGGCCTGGTCGTTGATGTCACGGATGAGCGCGTACTCGATGGAGATGCGGCGGCCGGACTTCTCCGCGTACTCCCACGCGGCGTCCAGCACCTCCCGGACCTTCCACCGCGTGTTCACCGGGACGAGCGTGTCGCGCAGCTCGTCGTCGGGCGCGTGCAGCGAGACCGCGAGGCGGCACTTGAAGCCCTCGTCCGCGAAACGGAGCATCGCGGGCACCAGACCCACCGTGGACACGGTGATCCCGCGCTGGGAGAGGCCGAGGCCGTCGGGCTCGGGGTCCGTGAGCCGGCGGATCGACCCGACCACCCGCTTGTAGTTGGCGAGGGGCTCGCCCATGCCCATGAAGACGATGTTGGAGAGCCGCGCGGGCCCTCCCGGCACCTCGCCGTCGCGCAGGGCGCGCATGCCGTCGACGATCTGGTGCACGATCTCGGCGGTCGAGAGATTACGGTCGAGGCCCGCCTGGCCGGTGGCGCAGAAGGGGCAGTTCATACCGCAGCCGGCCTGCGACGAGATGCACATGGTGACCCGGTCCGGGTAACGCATCAGCACGGACTCGACGAGCGTGCCGTCGTGCAGCTTCCAGAGCGTCTTGCGGGTGGTGTCGTCGTCGCAGCTGATGTGCCGCACGACACTCATCAGGTCGGGCAGCAGAGCCTCCCGCAGCTTCTCGCGTGAGGCGGCGGGAATGTCGGTCCACTCGGCGGGGTCGTGGGCGTACCGCGCGAAGTAGTGCTGCGACAGCTGCTTGGCGCGGAACGGCTTCTCACCGGTCTCGGCCACGGCGTCCTTGCGCTCGGCGGGCGTGAGGTCGGCGAGGTGGAGCGGGGGCTTCTTGGCTCCGCGGGGCGCGACGAAAGTGAGTTCTCCGGGCTTAGGCATGGTTCATCCAGTGTCGCAGACACGCCGTGGTGCTCACGGTCGTCGCCGGTCCCGCCCGGTGCCCGGCCCTCCGGTGGCCGTTGCCGCTAGCTCCGGGGCGGCTCCGTGACGACCGCGGACGGCCCCGGGACGGCCCGGCCCACATGCCCGCTCATCCCGGCTGAACTGCGGTCACTGACTGATCAGGGCCCGGACCGCCCGTTCCGTCCAGTGGCCGGCGGCGCCTCGAGCCGAAGCGACATAGGCGGCCACGGTGTCCACGTCCCACGCCCCGGCCGCAAGCAGTCCGGAGGCGATGAAACGCACGTACGCACGGGAAGGGGCCACCGGCGTCACCTCGTCGGCGCCCCAGGGGGCAGTGAAAGTGAGGACCGGCAGCCCCTCCATCTGCCCGGCGCACACCAGCGTCTCGTAACGTCCGCTCCCCAGCTCCGCGACACCCGACGTGAGGACCTCGCTGAGATCGAGATCCGCACCCGGGCTCCTGCCCATCTCCTGCGCCGCGATGTCCGCGAACTGGGCCGCCGGAAGCAGGTGGGCACGGGCGTGGACCCGCCCTTCCGCATGCCGGTCGTAGAACGCCCGTCCCCCGCCCCAGACCGGCGACTCAGTGGCGAAGTAGAGGGCACCGTCGAGTTCCACAGGAACGGAACGACTGGGCATCCGCCGGTCCCGGCACCCCGGGTACACCGCGTCGGTACCGGGCAGCCGGCCGCCCTTGATGTAGTACGCGAGCCGGTCGAGGTGCGTGTTGGAGCCGTATGCGGTGTACCAGACCCATTGGGGAGCGGAATCGCTTCCCGCTCCTGGTCCGATCGGATGCGCATCGAGCACGTGACATCTCCCTCACGGACGCCGGAGGGAGGGCCCGCCGCCCTGTGGACGGTGAGCCCTCCCTCCGGTGAAAAGGCAGGTCGAGACGTGGACGCGGGCGTCTCAGGACCCGACGAAGAGCACCAGCAGCAGCCAGACCACGGGGGCGGTGGGCAGCAGGGAGTCCAGCCGGTCCATGATCCCGCCATGGCCCGGCAGCAGCGTCCCCATGTCCTTGATCCCGAGATCTCTCTTGATCATCGACTCGCCCAGATCGCCCAGTGTGGCGCTGGCCGCGACGGCAAGGCCGAGCAGCAGGCCCTGCCACCACCGGCCGTCGTCGATCAGGAACTGCATGCAGAGCGCGCCGGCCACCATCGCGAAGCCGACCGCCCCGAGCAGGCCCTCCCTGGTCTTTCCGGGGCTGATGCGCGGTGCGAGCTTGTGCTTGCCGAAACGCCAGCCGATGGCGTACGCGCCCGTGTCGCTCACCACGGTGAGCACCAGGAACGTGAGCACCCGCCAGGGGCCGTCGTCGGCCGCCAGCAGGAGAGCCACGAAGGTCGCGAGGAACGGCACGTAGAACGCGGCGAACACACCCGCCGTGACGTCCCTCAGGTATCCGTCGGGCGGCTCGGTCATCCGCCAGACGAGGACCGCCAGCGCCGTGAGCGCCATGGCGATCCAGGCGCCCTCGGCCCCGCGCGCGTACCCGGCGACGACCATGGCGGCGCCGCCCACCGCGAGCGGTACCAGCGGCGCCTTGATGCCCTTGCGCTCGTCGAGCCGGGAGGTGAGCTCCCAGAGTCCGACGACCACCGCGACCGCGATCACGATGACGAACGCGGCCTTCCAGACGAAGAGGGAGGCCGCCACCACCACGCCGAGCCCGAGACCGACCCCTATCGCCGACCGCAGATCGCGGCCGGCCTTCTTCTTCTCGGGAGGCGGCGGGACTGCCATGGGCTCCTGCGGCATCTCGTCACGGGCCGGGGGGCCACTCGGGCGAGCGGCCCCCCGGTCCCGGCCGGCACGGTCATGGTCGGCACGGTCGTGATGGTCACGGCCGCCGTCTTCGGCGTCTCTGCCTGCGTCGGGCACGATGGGCATGGGCCGAGTCTGCTCAACTTCATGCTCGCCGTACGCGGGACCCGCCGGGACAGCGCCCTGGTCGGGGGCGGGTCGCCATTCCCCGACGGGGTGGCCGCTCTGCGGGGCACCCCAGGAAGAGTCGTTCATCAGACCTCGAGCAGCTCGGCTTCCTTGTGCTTGAGCAGCTCGTCCACCTGCGCGACGTACTTCGCGGTGGTGTCGTCGAGCTCCTTCTCGGCGCGGCGGCCCTCGTCCTCGCCGACCTCGCCATCCTTGATCATCTTGTCGATCGCTTCCTTCGCCTTGCGGCGGATGGAGCGGATCGAGATCTTGGAGTCCTCGGCCTTGGTCCTGGCGACCTTGATGTACTCCTTGCGGCGCTCACCGGTCAGCTCGGGGAACGTCACCCGGATGATGTTGCCGTCGTTGCTCGGGTTGACGCCGAGGTCCGAGTCTCGGATCGCCTGCTCGATGTTGCGGAGCGAGGTCTTGTCGAACGGGGTCACCACGGCCATCCGGGCCTCGGGCACGGAGAACGAGGCGAGCTGGTTGATCGGGGTCAGCGCGCCGTAGTACTCAGCCACGATCTTGTTGAACATCGCCGGGTGCGCACGGCCGGTGCGGATCGCGGCGAAGTCCTCCTTGGCGACCACGACGGCCTTCTCCATCTTCTCCTCGGCCTCGAGGAGGGTCTCTTCGATCACCACTTGCTCCTGCATGTCTTGAGTGGGCCCTGCGTTCTCAGGCCCTGGAGTAAACCCGCGTCTTGCCCTGCACGGTGTCCGACCGGCAGGTTCTTGTCCACCCTGTTGGCCTCTTGAACGGCCGTCCCCCGGTTCTCAGGCCCGGGTGCCGTGGTCGTTCACAAGAGTCCCGATCTTCTCACCCTTGACGGCCCGCGCGATATTGCCCGATGCCAGCAGCTCGAAGACGAGGATCGGCAGGCTGTTGTCGCGGCAGAGGGTGATGGCGGTCGCGTCGGCGACCTTGAGGTTGCGGTTCAGCACCTCGCTGTACTCCAGCGCGTCGTACTTCACCGCGTCGGGGTTCTTCTTCGGGTCGGAGTCGTAGACCCCGTCCACGCCGTTCTTGCCCATGAGCAGCGCCTCGGCGTCGATCTCCAGGGCGCGCTGCGCGGCGGTGGTGTCGGTGGAGAAGTACGGCATGCCCATGCCCGCACCGAAGATGACGACGCGTCCCTTCTCCAGGTGCCGGACGGCGCGCAGCGGGATGTACGGCTCCGCGACCTGCCCCATGGTGATGGCGGTCTGGACGCGGGAGTCGATCCCCTCCTTCTCCAGGAAGTCCTGGAGGGCGAGGCAGTTCATGACCGTACCGAGCATGCCCATGTAGTCGGAGCGGGCCCGGTCCATACCGCGCTGCTGGAGCTCGGCGCCGCGGAAGAAGTTGCCGCCGCCGATGACGACCGCCACCTCGGCGCCGTCGCGGACGACCGCGGCGATCTCGCGGGCGATGGCGTGCACGACGTCGGGGTCGACACCGAGACCGCCGCCGCCGGCGAACGCCTCACCCGACAGCTTCAGCATGAAGCGGCCGTGCCTCTTGACGTCGCCGGTACTGACGTCGTCGGTCCTGTCGGCGCTTTTGTCGGGCTGTTCCATGGAGATCTCCTCGTGCGCATACGAAGAAGGCCATTGCCGGGGGTCCTTGCGGTTCCCTGTGCGGCAATGGCCTCCTCGTCAGATCTGCGGCCGTCCGGCGCGGACCCGGGCGGCTGCGTCAGACCCTATCGGGGTCTTCGGTGGATCGCGTACAGACTCAGATGCCGACCTTGATGCGCGAGAAGCGCTTCAGGGTGACACCGGCCTCGTCCAGAACCTTCTGGACGGACTTCTTGTTGTCCAGCGCGTACGGCTGGCCCAGCAGGGTGGCGTCCTTGAAGAAGCCGTTGACCCGGCCCTCGACGATCTTCGGGAGGGCGGCCTCGGGCTTGCCCTCGGCGCGCGTGGTCTCCTCGGCGACGCGGCGCTCGGCCTCGACGACCTCGGCCGGAACGTCCTCGCGGTCCAGGTACTTCGGCGCGAAGGCGGCGATGTGCTGCGCGATACCGCGGGCGAGCTCGGCGTCGGCCTTGTCCAGCTCGACCAGGACACCGATCTGCGGGGGCAGGTCGGGCATGGTGCGGTGCATGTACGAGGTCACATAGCCGCCCGAGAACTGCGCGAAGCGGTCCAGGACGATCTTCTCGCCGAGGTTGGCGTTGGCCTCGTCCACGTACGCCTGGACGGTCTTGCCGGACTCGATCTCGGACGCGAGGAGCGTCGCGATGTCGGCCGGAGAGGTCGCGGCGACGTGAGCGGCGAGCGCGTTGGCGACGGCCTGGAACTTGTCACCCTTGGCGACGAAGTCCGTCTCGCACTTCAGCTCGACGAGGACACCGGAGGTGTTGTCGTCGGCGATGAGGGAGACGACGGCGCCGTTCTCGGCGGAGCGGCCCTCGCGCTTGGCGACGCCCTTCTGGCCCTTGATACGGAGCGCCTCGACGGCCTTGTCGACACTGCCGTCGGCCTCGTCGAGTGCCTTCTTGCAGTCCATCATGCCGGCGCCGGTGAGCTCGCGGAGCTTCTTGACGTCAGCGGCGGTGTAGTTCGCCATGATCGTGAAATTCTCTCTCGAAGTCTGAAAGATCTTACGGGTGAACGGCGGAGGCCCGAAGGCCTCCGCCGTCAACAACCGAACCCGGTGAGGGTCAGGCCTGCTCGGCGTCCGCGGCCGGGGCGGCGGGCGCCTCGGCAGCAGGAGCCTCGGCGGCAGGGGCCTCGGCAGCGGGCGCCTCGGCGACCGGAGTCTCAGCGGCGGCCTCGGCGTCCGCGACCTTCTCGGTCTCGGCAGAGGTCTGGACGACCTCGGCGCCGTCCTTCTTCTCGAGCAGGTCACGCTCCCACTCGGCGAGCGGCTCGGAGGCAGCCTTCTCGCCCGGCTTCTGGTCGCCGGTCGCTGCGCCGGAGCGGGCGATGAGGCCCTCGGCGACGGCGTCGGCGATCACGCGGGTGAGCAGGGTGACGGAGCGGATCGCGTCGTCGTTGCCCGGGATCTTGTAGTCGACCTCGTCCGGGTCGCAGTTGGTGTCGAGGATCGCGACGACCGGGATGTGGAGCTTGCGCGCCTCACCGACGGCGATGTGCTCCTTCTTGGTGTCGACGATCCAGACGGCGCTGGGCACCTTCTGCATCTCGCGGATACCACCGAGGGTCTTCTCCAGCTTGGCCTTCTCGCGCGAGAGGACCAGGAGCTCCTTCTTGGTGAGGCCGGAGGCGGCCACGTCCTCGAAGTCGATCTGCTCAAGCTCCTTCAGACGCTGAAGGCGCTTGTAGACGGTGGAGAAGTTGGTCAGCATGCCGCCGAGCCAGCGCTGGTTGACGTAGGGCATGCCCACGCGCGTCGCCTGCTCGGCGATGGCCTCCTGGGCCTGCTTCTTGGTACCCACGAACATGATGGAGCCGCCGTGGGCGACGGTCTCCTTGACGAACTCGTAGGCGCGGTCGATGTACGACAGCGACTGGAGCAGGTCGATGATGTAGATGCCGTTGCGCTCCGTGAAGATGAAACGCTTCATCTTCGGGTTCCAACGACGGGTCTGGTGACCGAAGTGGACGCCGCTTTCCAGCAGCTCCCGCATCGTGACGACGGCCATGGCCGTACTCCTTGAGATACTCGGTTGTCGCGACCGCAGGATTGCTGTCGCGCCTGACGCCCACACGCGCCGTGCCACGAGGGACCGAGAGGCGCGTCCATCGACCGCTGATGGGGTGATGGGGGGCGTGCGAAGTCGACCCGGTGACCCGGATCGCCAGCAGAAGTGTACGGGACCCGGTGGGTGCCGGGTGACGGCGATGTCCACAACCGGTTGGTAGTCCACAGATACCGGCCATGATCCCCACGGGCCGTCGGAACGGGGGACGGTTCCTTCCATGCGCCTCCTGATCGAGACTGCCCCGAGCGGCGACGCCGCCGGACCCGACGGCCCGGACCGGCACGCACCGAACCGGAATGCGCCGGACCGGAATACACAGGACCGGTGCTCGTCGGGCCGTTCCATGCCGGAGCGGTCCGGCATGGAGCGGTCCGGCATGGAGCGGCCCGCGCCGTCGCCCCCGCAGGCCCGGCGCGCGCTGGGTGCGCGGGCGAGGCTCGCGCCGCGTGCGCGGGCGAGGCTCGCGCCGCGTGCGCGGGCGAGGCTCGCACGGCTCGTCGTGGCGGTGTGCGTCGTGCTGCTGGGCACAGCCGCGGTGTTCGCCGCGGACGCGGCAGCCGGGGTCCCGTACACCGCGGCGCCCGCTCTGCCGTCCGCGGCGCCCGCCACGTCCCCCGTCGCCGCCGGGCCCGGGTCGGCGACGGCGCCCGGCGCGGACCGCAGCTGGCCACTGGCCGGGCGGCCGCGGATCGTCCATGGGTGGCGGCCGCCCGCCAATCGATACGGGCCGGGACACCGCGGGGTCGATCTGGCCGCGCGGCCGGGCACACCTGTGCTGGCCGCGGCTTCCGGCCGGGTCCTGTTCGCGGGCCGGGTGGCCGGTCACGGGGTGCTCACCATCGCGGTGTCGGGAACGCAGCTGCGCACGACGTACGAACCGGTCCTGCCGGTCGTCGGGGCGGGGGACGAGGTCACCGCGGGCCGGCCGGTCGCCGTACGGGAGGACGGACCGTCCCACTGCCCGTCGGGATGCCTGCACTGGGGGCTGCTTCGCGGAGAGGTCTATCTGAACCCGCTCTCGCTCCTCCCGCCCGAGCTGCTCCACCTGGGGCCGTCCAGGCTGCTGCCGGTATTCGGAGTCCCGGAGATCCCCGCCCCTCAGATCCCGGCCGCGAAGCTCCCGGCCGGGAAGCACATGGGCACGGGGACAGCGGCCGCGAAGACCACCGCCCAGGAGACCACAGTCCCGGAGGTCAGCGGCACGGAGGCCGGAGGAGCGGAGGCCGGAGGAGCGGAGGCCGGAGGAGCGGAGGCCGGAGGAGCGGAGGCAGGGACCGGAGTGGAGGTCACAGGCGCAGTGGGCACTGCGCGGCACTCGTCCGGACCCGCAGCCTGCCCGGCCCCGCGGCTGCCGGGCAGTCGCATCCTGTGCGGGTCAGCACCAGGCGCGCCAGTGCCGGGCAGGCATCCGGACAGTCACGTCCGGAGCGGACGGGCACAGGACAGACGCATACAGGACAAGCGCGCACCCGGCGGGCGGGCAGCGCCGGACGTCAGCGTCCGACCCCGCCGAGCGCCATCGCGACTGCCGCGTCCGCCACCACACTCGGGTCCTCGGCCGATCCCGTTTCGATGCGCCGCACCGCCGCGTCCACCACACCCTGGAGCAGCATCGCCGCCAGCCTCGGCTGGTCGTGGTGCAGAGCTTCGAGCGCCTCGACGATCATCGCGATGAGACCGCCGTGTGCGGCGCGGATCTTCTCGCGGGCACCCGAGTCGAGCTCGCCGGCGGAGATGGCCACCACGGCCCGGTGCCGCTGATCACCGACCAGCGCCAACTGCTGGCGCACATAAGCCTCGACCTTGCCTGCCGGATCGGGGGCCCGCTCCATCGCGGACTCGATCTCCGCGGCCCAGATCGGAAAGTCGACAGCGCAGAGCTCCTCCACGACAGCGGCACGTGACCGGAAGTATTCGTACACCGAGGAGCGCGCGAGGCCCGTGCGCTCGGCGAGGGCGGGGAAGGTCAGCGCGTCCGTACCCCCTTCGGAGAGGAGGGTGCGGGCGGCGTCCAGCAGGGCGCTGCGCTGCATGGTTCGGTGTTCGGCCACGGAGGCCGCTCGAATCCTGGGCACGCTGCCACTTTACGGAAACTCCCGCGGTGGCGGTGATTCGCCTGCGGATCAGCGTCCGACGTCCGACAGCTTGGCGCGCAGCTGCAGGACCGATTTGGTGTGGATCTGGCTGACCCGGCTCTCCGTGACCCCGAGAACGTTGCCGATCTCAGCCAGGGTGAGGCCCTCGTAGTAGTAGAGGGTCACCACGGTCTTCTCCCGGTCGGGAAGCGTGTTGATGGCGCGGGCCAGCAGCCTGCGCAGTTCGCGGCCCTCGGCCAGCTCGACCGGGTTGTCCGCTGCCGTGTCCTCCAGAGTGTCCATCAGACTCAGCCGGTCGCCGCCCTCGCCGCCGACGTGCAGCAGCTCGTCCAGTGCCACCACGTTGGCCAGGGACAACTGGCTGAATACCGCGTGCAGTTCCTCGACCGCGATGCCCATCTCGGCCGCGACCTCGGTCTCGGACGGCGTGCGGCGGAGCTGGGCCTCCAGCGTGGCGTAGGCGCGCTCGACGGCGCGGGCCTTCTGCCGGACCGAACGTGGGATCCAGTCGAGGGCACGGAGTTCGTCGATCATGGCGCCGCGGATCCGCGTGATGGCGTAGGTCTCGAACTTGATGGACCGCTCGATGTCGAACTTCTCGATGGCGTCGATCAGCCCGAAGACGCCCGAGGACACGAAGTCGGCCTGCTCAACGTTGGAAGGCAGCCCCACACTGACCCGGCCGGCCACATACTTCACCAGGGGCGAGTAGTGCAGGATCAACTGCTCGCGCAGTCGTTTGTCGCCCGTCGACTTGTACGACCGCCACAGCTCATCGAGCGACGACGGCGCGGGGGGCCGAATATGGCCACGTGCAGCCGGGGGCGCTGCCGCGCGGTCAGACCCGGACGTGTGCTGGGGCATTCGTTGCCTTGAGCCGTTCTGCTGGGACTTGCGTAGGACTTGTTTGGGTGCCGGATTCCTTGTGAGCGTAGCGTGACTGGAGCATCGCAGGGTGCGATGAGTACGTCATAGCACCCTGCGTGACGTCATCGCGTGGACCGCGTCCGGGAGGCGATGCCGGAAGGCCCCTGCCGAGGCTGCGACATCACCTTTTCACCCGATTGCCCCGGATCAAGCATCGCCTCGCCGCGCGTCGGCGATCTGTGGCGTGGCCGATACCAACTGCCATCCGTCACCGCGTCTTTCGACGAACCCCAACGAGTGGAGTTCGTACAGCCTGGCGAGCGCCTCGTCCGCTGTCGTCCCGGCCTCACGCGCCACGTTCCGACCGTCCATCGCGCCGTGGCCAGGGAGCGCCTCCAGCACCCTGGCCGCGACAGGACCGAGAAGATCCCTGGGAAGTACGGGGCCACGCCTGTCGGGTGCGAGTTCGCCGATGTCTCCCACCAGTTCGGCCACTTCGGCCGCGTCGGTGACCAGTACACCGCCGCCGCGCAGCAGTTCATGCACGCCGGCCGAGAGACCGCTGGTGACCGGCCCGGGGACGCCCATCGTGTACCGGCCCAGTCTCTGCGCGCTGCGCGCGGTGGCCAGCGAACCGCTGCGGTACTCGGCCTCGACGACCACGGTCCCCCGGGTGAGCGCGGCGATCACCCTGTTCCGGAGAATGAAACGGCTGGGCGTCGGATGGTCACCTGGTGGCAACTCACCGATGAGCAGGCCCTGTTCCGCGATCCGGCCGATCATCTCGGCATGGCCGCGCGGGTATACCGTGTCGACCCCGCAGGCCAGTACCGCGATGGTGGCCCCACCCGCCGCCAGCGTCCCGCGGTGCGCGGCGCCGTCCACACCGAACGCGGCACCCGACACGACAACCCAGCCCAGTTCGGCCAGCCCCGAACCCAGCGCGGCCGCCATGTGCGCGCCATAGGCCGTGCAAGCGCGGGCGCCGACCACCGCGACGGAACGCAGCGCCCATATCCGCAGATGGGGCCGGCCCCGCACCCAGAGGCCGATCGGCCGGGCGTCCCCCAGGTCGTCGAGCTGCGCAGGCCACTCCTGGTCACCGGGGCAGATGAACCGCCCGCCACCGGCATCCGCGGCCGCCAGATCCCGCGCGGGCCTCGCCGAGGCTGCCCGTAGCCGATAACCGGCGAGCCGCTTGGCACTCATCCTGGGGAACGCCGCCCCCTCGTCGTCCACCGTGGCGCGCAGGCGCCGCCAGAGCTCCACGGCTCCCAGGTCCCGCAGCCACCGGCCGCCCAGTTCGTCGCCCGGCTCCATGATCCGGGTCAGCGCGGCGCGGGCCACCCGTTCGTCCTCAGCGGCATCCTCGCTCATGCGGAGTCCTTCCTGGCTGCTGCCAGTGCCCCGCGGTCCACGCCCGTGCGCAGTTGGAGAGCGAGCCCGACATCCTGGGCGCCCGGCCGGTCGCGGCCCGCGAGATCGGCGACCGTCCAGGCCACTCTCAGGACCCGGTCGAGACCGCGGGCCGTGAGCAGCCCGCGCTCCATGTCGCGCTCCGCCGCGACGAGCGCGCCCGGCGCCGCCGTCCACCGGGTCCGCAGCTCATGGCCCGGCACTTCACTGTTCGTCCGCCACGGCGAACCGGCCAGCCGTGCCGCGGCCCGTTCCCTGCCCTCCCGTACCCGCACCGCCACGGCGGCCGACGACTCGCCCGAATCGCCCTGCCCCATGAGGTCGGAACGGCGCACCGGCTCCACCTCGACCCGGAGATCCACCCGGTCGAGGAGCGGGCCGGAGAGTCTGGCCTGGTAGCGCCGGACCACCGACGGCGGGCATTCGCACCCCGACCCGTTCATCGAGTGCCGGCCGCAGGGGCAGGGATTGGCCGCCAGCACCATCAGAAATCTGGCAGGCAGCCGCACCACCCCGGCGCTGCGCGCGACCACCACATGGCCGGACTCCAGGGGCTGGCGGAGTGCGTCGAGCACCCGGACGGAGAATTCTGGCGATTCGTCCAGAAAAAGGACCCCTCGATGTGCGAGGGACACGGCTCCCGGCCGCGGGAGCCCGTTGCCGCCCCCGACCAGCGACTGCATGGTCGCGGAGTGGTGTGGCGCGCAGTACGGGGCAGCCCTGATCAGGGGCTCTCCCGGTGGGAGGATGCCGGCCACCGAGTGGACCGCTGTCACCTCCAGGGACTCCTGCCTGGTCAGCGGTGGGAGGATCGCAGGCAGCCGCTCGGCCAGCATGGTCTTGCCTGCGCCCGGAGGCCCGTGCAGCAGCAGGTGGTGGGCTCCGGTGGCCGCGACCTCCAGCGCCTTTCTGGCGGCCGGCTGGCCCGCCACGTCAGCGAGATCGGGCCCCGGTCCGATTGCCGCGCCCGCGGCCAGCCCGGTGCCCGCCCCGGCGCCCGGCACCATCAGCCCTGCGAGCATCGCGTCCGGCCGCCCCTCCGCCGGTACCGCCTCCTCGGGCACGGGCTCGCCGTTGAGCACGGCGATGAGCTGCCGCAGGCTCCGCACCCCCAGAACCGAGACGCCGGGCACCAGTGACGCCTCCCCCGCGGTCTGCTCCGGGACGACGACCTGCCGATACCCGGCTTCCGCCGCCGCCAGGACCGCGGGCAGGATTCCGCGTACCGGCCGGACCCGGCCGTCGAGCCCCAGCTCCCCGATCAGCACCAGATCGGCGATCTCCCCGGGGTCGACGCGCTCCGCGGCTCCCAGGACGGCGCAGGCCACAGCCAGATCGAATCCGCTGCCGCTCTTCGGCACGGAAGCCGGGCTGAGCCCGACGGTGAGTTTCTTCTGCGGCCACTCGGCACCGGAGTTCACCACGGCGGCCCTGACCCGGTCCCGGCTTTCGATCAGACTCTTGTCCGGCAGCCCCACCAGCGTGAAGGCGGCGATGCCAGGCTCGAGATCTGCCTGAACCTCCACCACGACGCCTTCGACACCGACCAGCGCGACCGAACACGCACGCGCGAAGCCCATCAGGCCACCCCCCGCGCGTGCTCGACCAGCGGCGCCCCACGCCTGGGCAGCAGGACCCCGATCAGATCGATCCGCACCCCGCCGGGCGGCGCTCCGCCGTTCTCGGCGATCCAGCACCCGGCGAGGCGTCTGAGCCGGTCGGCCTTGACCGGCGTGACCGCGGCCATCGGATGCTCGAAGGAGCCTTCCCGGCGCGTCTTCACCTCACAGACGACCAGTGCGTCGCCGTCTCGCGCCACGATGTCGATCTCGCCCGACCTGCAGCGCCAGTTCCGCTCGACGACGGTCATCCCGGCTCCGGCCAGCGTCCTTGCCGCCAGTCCCTCGCCGTACCGCCCGAGTGCCCCCCGTGCGTTCATATCGGCACCACCTCCGGTACCGACTGTGCCGCTCGGGCCGCCACCGTGTGGATCTTGGTGGGTTACTCGCCGGTTGTGGACAACTCAGCCACCCGGAAGTTCGAGATCGCTCTTGTTGAGCTCCTCGATGTTCACGTCCTTGAACGTCAGTACGCGTACCTGTTTGACGAACCTCGCCGGCCTGTACATGTCCCAGACCCAGGCATCCGCCATCGACACCTCGAAAAAGACCTCGCCCTGTACGGAGTGCACCTGCATCTCGTAGTCGTTGGTGAGGTAGAAGCGCCGTTCGGTCTCGATCACATATTTGAACAGGCCAACGACGTCGCGGTACTCCCGGTAGAGCTTCAGCTCCATCTCGGTCTCGTACTTTTCGAGGTCCTCGGCGCTCATGGCATGTTCCCCTTCAGCCGTGCGTCCCCCTATTGTGCGCCGCTCTCCTGCGCCCCTAGACGATTTCCGGGGCCAGGACCACCGGTGCAGCCGGGGGACCCTCGTCGAGCAGCGTGCGCAGCAGCCCGGCGAGCCTGGTCGGGTACACCGTCTCACGCGTCGCGGACAGTTCGGCGGAAGTCCACCACCTCAGCCCCGCGACACTGCGCTGCTCCAGGGGGGTCAGCCCGTCCATGGCCGTCGCGGTCCGGGTGGTCCGGCCGAGAAAGTACCGCTCGTCCTGGTTCCACCGCCGCCCGTCGAACGGGAACGAACACATCCGCGTCCAGAGCACCGGGCCGAGCTCCACCGTGCCGATGCCGGTCTCCTCGCGTACCTCACGGAGCGCGGCCTCCTCGTGCGTCTCCCCCGGTTCGACACCCCCGCCGGGGGTGAACCACCAGGTACTCGACGGGTCCGCGGGCTCGAATCCGTGCATCAGCAGTACCCGGTCCGCCGGATCGAGCAGGATGACGCGCGCGACCTTGCGCAGCTCCTCATCCGCCGGAAGTCCGGCCGCGACAGGTTCCGCCGCCCGCGTGGCCTCCGCCCCGGCCGTGGCTTCGGGCGCCTCCGGGGCTCCGGCGCCCTCCGTGGCCGCCGTCGCCCCGTCCCCGGTCCCGGTCCGAGAGCCTTCCGCCGGCTCAGCCGACACCTGCGGTCACCTTCTTCCTGCGGCCCAGCCGGGCGAGCGGCCCGTAGACCGCCCCGACCAGGATCAGGACGACCCCCGCCAGCACCGCCCCCACCACGAGTTTCAGCGGGCCGGGCTGCGAGACACCCCCGGGCAGCGCGGCGAAACCGTCCGGGCGCCCGATCGTGCCGCCGCTCAGCGGCCAGGCGATGGCGTCCACCCGTGCGGAGACCGTGGAGCGCGGCACCGAACCGTGGTCCGCGTCCTGGAGGTGGACCCGTGAGTCCATCGAGTTGGTGCGTTCGTCCCCGAGCAGAAAGAGCCGCCCCTCGGGCACCTTCACGGTGAAATCGTTCGCGGAGGCACGCCCCTTGGACAGCGAATCGGCCTTGAGATACGGCTCGTTGATCCCCTTGCCGTTCACGGTGAGCCGGCCCCCGGCGTCACAGCAGGCGACCTCGTCACCACCGACACCGACCACGCGCTTCAGCATCGGCATATCGCCCCAGGCGGGATCCTTGAAGACCACCACGTCTCCGCGGCGTACCGCGCTGCTGTCTATTCGCTGCGCCAGCACCCGGTCCCCCACCTGGACGGTCGGGGTCATCGAGTCGGTCGGCACGGTGTACGGCTTGTACTCCACCGCACCCCAGGCGAACCCTCCGAGAAAGAGCACGCAGCCGACGGCCACGGCCAGGCCCGACAGCGCACTGCCGAGCCGGCCGCCCTCGTCACTCGTACGTACTGTTCCGCTCATCCCAGCGCTCCCCACATCGGAGATCAACAATCTGGGAGGGCACCTTACCCGGCAGTACCGTCGCGGGTCAGCTTGCGCCTGCGCCGGATCACCAGCGGCAGCGCCCCCGCGAGCCCAAGCGCGGCGGGGCCGAGATCACCTGCGGCGTTGATGCCCTTCTGGTCGAAGGTGCTGGGCACGCCCAGCCACGACCAGCGGTTGACCGGCCACGCCACGACGAAGGCCCGTCCGACGACCTCCTTGGTCGAGACCGTGCCACCGCCCGCCAGTTGCTGGTGGTAGCGCGAGTCCAGCGAGTCCTGGCGGTGGTCGCCCATCACCCAGATCCGGCCCTTGGGCACATGGATCGGCCCGAACGGCTGGTCGTCGCACGGGGTGTTGCCGGGGTAGATGAACGACTTCTCGGAGAGCGCCTTGCCGTTGACGACGACCGGGCCCCCCTTCTTGCACGAAACCGTGTCCCCGCCGACCGCGATGACCCGCTTGATCAGGTCCTTCTCCTCGGCGGACGGCATCAGGCCGATGAAGCTGAGGAACTTCTGCGCGACGTTCGGATCCGGGGTCGGCTCGCCTTCGAGCCAGCCGCCCGGGTCATGGAACACCACGACGTCGCCCCGGTCCGGCTCCGAGCCGAACCACGGGGTCAGCTTGTCGACCAGCACCCGGTCACCGCGCTGCAGCGTGTCCTGCATCGAGTCGGACGGGATCGAGAAGGCCTGCACCAGGAAGGTCTTGATCAACAGGGCCAGTACCAGCGCGATGCCGATGAGGAGCGGCAGTTCCTTCCAGAAGGAACGCGGTTTCTTCGGTCCGCTGCTCCCGGTGTTCCTGCCGTCCTCGCCTTCCGGCCCGCCGGGACTGCCCTGCTGACCGCCGTCCCTGTGCAGGCCGCCGGGCCCGTCGGGCCCGCCGCCGTCAGAGGCCTCGGTTCCCGCGCCGCCAACGGGCGGCCCTGACCGGTCCTCTGGCTCTTCGTGTCCGGATCGCGCGCCGACCGCCACGTCCCCCACATCCACTCCTCACTCCGTGCCGTCGCCTGCCTCCGAGGAGACGCAGGCCCACCACTCCCATAACGAGCGGAAGTTCCGCAGGAGTCGGGAGCCGGAAGTTTACGTGCCGATCCTGGGACGCCAGACTATGCGCATCCGGCCCCCCGCCGCCCCGACCCGTACCGGCGGCCCCGGCAGCGACCGACGCGAAGGTGGCGGGCTCCTTGAGCCTGCGCAAGTGCCCGAACGGCCAGGCGATGACGACCGCACGGCCCACCACACCGCTCTCCGGCACCGTCCCCTGGTAGGCCGAGTCCAGATGGAACCGGGAATCCGCCGAGTTGGACCGGTGGTCCCCCATCACGAAGAGCCGGCCGCGCGGAACCTTCACCTCGAACTTCAGCTGTGAGGGCGGATTGCCCGGATAGAGATAGGGCTCGTCGAGGGGCACACCGTTGACCGTGACTTTGCCACTCTTGTCGCAGCATTTGACCGTGTCCCCGCCGACCCCGATGACCCGCTTGATCAGATCCTGCTCGTTGTCCGACGGAAGCAGTCCGATGAAGGTCAGGCCCGTCTTGAGCTCTTTGACGAGGAAGGGGGAGCTCTGGCTCTGCGCCTCTTCCGGGGGCAGCCAGTGGCCGGGGTCCTTGAAGACGACGACATCACCGCGCTGCGGCTTGGAGCCGAACCAGGGGGTGAGTTTGTCGACCAGCACCCGGTCACCGATCCGGATCGTCTGCTCCATCGAACCCGACGGGATGACGAAGGCCTGCACCAGGAACGTCTTGAGCACCAGCGCGATCACCACCGCCACGACGATGAGGACAGGTATCTCCCGCACCGCGGATCTGCGCCGCCGCCGCTCGACCTTGCGGGCGAGTCTGCGCCGCTCCGCCCTGGTGGGCAGGGCCCGCTCCCGGTCGGAGCGGCTCTGCGCCGGCGGCCCCTCGCCGCCCCCGTCGCCGCGCGCTCTTCCCCGGTTACCCATGGGTGGCTCCTGCGGCGGGGACCCGGTCGAAGGCCCCGGTACGTTCCAGCGAGCCCCAGCGGCTGAAGGGCCAGGCGATCCCGCCGGCCCGCCCGATCACCCGGTCCACCGGGACCATCCCGCCGCCGGGTTCACCGAGGTGGTCACGTGAGTCACTGGAACGGGACCGGTGGTCGCCCATGACCCACAGGGTTCCTTCGGGTACAACGATGTCGAAGGGCACCTGCGAGGGCGGGTTGCCGGGATACACATAGGCCTCGTTCACCGGCCGCCCGTTCACGTGGATCCGCCCCTGCTTGTCGCAGCAGACCACATGGTCGCCGCCCACCCCCACCACACGCTTGACGTAGTCGGAATCGGCGGGCGCGGCCAGGCCCAGGGCCGCAGCCGCGCCGCGCACCACCCGCGGCACCGGGTTCTGCCGGGGCGCGTCCTGCACGAACGAGCCGGTGCCGTCGAAGACCACCACGTCGCCGCGGTGCGGCGCGGAGCCGAACCGGTACGCCAGCTTGTCGACGAGCACCCTGTCCCCGACTTCGAGCGTCGGCTCCATCGATCCGCTGGGGATCAGGAACGGCTGCATCACGTACGTACTGAGCAGCAGCAGGAACACCAGGCAGACGATCACCAGCAGCCCGGCCTTGCGCCAGGGCCCGTCGGTCATCGCGGCGAGACGCAGGGAGCGCGACCGCTCCCCCTCGCCGGACGTATCCGTTTCGGGTGAGCTGCCGCGCTCCTCGTGCTGTGCTTCGGTGTCCATCGGGGCCAGAGCTTATCCGGCCGCCCTGTGGACTCAGTGGTCGCGCTTCTCCTTGATCTTCGCGGCCTTGCCGCGCAGCTCACGGAGGTAGTACAGCTTCGCGCGGCGGACGTCACCGCGGGTGACGAGCTCGATCTTCTCGAAGATCGGGCTGTGCACCGGGAAGGTGCGCTCGACGCCGACGGAGAAGGAGACCTTGCGGACCGTGAAGGTCTCGCTGACGCCCGCACCCTGGCGGCGGATGACGACACCCTTGAACTGCTGGATACGCGAGCGGTTGCCCTCGATGACACGGACGTGAACGTTGACCGTGTCGCCGGCGCGGAAGGCCGGAAGGTCGGACCGCAGCGAAGCGGCCTTGACGTCGTTGAGCAGGCTGGACATATTCTTCTGCTTTCTTCGCCGATGCCACAGGTCATCGACGGGATCATCGTGATGAGTTTCGGGAGCTGATCGCGTCGGACGGTCGTCGTTCCCCCTGTGGCAGGGGCGCACGCCGGACGTACAGCAGCGGCCTATTCTTCCACGGCCCCGGGCTCTCGCCCAAATCGCCCTCCGGGGCCCTGCTTCCAGCCCAGGATCGAGAGCATCTCGCGGTCCTTCTTGCTGAAGGACCCGGGGTCGCTGCGCTCCAGCAGATCCGGCCTGTTGAGATCCGTACGGCGGAAGGCCTCGTCCCGCCGCCAGCGCGCGATCTTCCCGTGGTGGCCGCTCAGCAGGACGTCCGGGATGCCACGGCCCCGCCACTCGGGCGGCTTGGTGTAGACGGGGCCCTCCAGCAGGTCGGCCATCGCGCCGGTGGCGAACGAGTCGTCCTGATGCGATTCGGCGTTGCCGAGCACACCGGGCAGCAGCCGCGCGACGGCTTCCGTGATCACCAGAACGGCGGCCTCGCCGCCGGCCAGGACGTAGTCCCCGATGGACACTTCGTACACCGGCATACGGGTCGCGTACTCATCGACCACCCGCCGGTCGATCCCCTCGTACCTGGCGGGCGTGAAGACCAGCCAGGGCCGCTCGGAGAGTTCGACCGCGACCTGCTGGGTGAAGGGGCGGCCGCTGGGGGTGGGGACGACCAGGACGGGCCCGGCCGCGCCCGCCTCGTAACCGGAGGCCAGCACCTCGTCAAGCGCCTCGCCCCATGGCTCCGTCTTCATGACCATGCCGGGGCCCCCGCCGTAAGGGGTGTCGTCGACCGTGTTGTGCCGGTCGTACGTCCAGTCGCGCAGGTCGTGCACCTGCACGTCGAGCCGCCCGCGTGCGCGCGCCTTGCCGACCAGCGAGACATTCAGGGGTTCGAGGTACTCCGGGAAGATCGTGACGACGTCGATCCGCATCAGTCGTCGTCCCTGGCGCCGGCAACCTCGGCCTGGCCCTCGTCGATCAGGCCGGGCGGCGGGTCGATGACGGCCCGCTGCTCGTCGAGGTCGATCGAGGTGACGATCTCCTCGACGAAGGGGATCATGACCTCGCTGCCGTCGGGCCGCTCGACGATGAAGAGGTCCTGCGAGGGCAGGTGGGTGATCTCGGTGATCCGGCCCACCTCAGTGCCGTCGGCCAGCACCACGTCGAGGTCCATCAGCTGGTGGTCGTAGAACTCCTCGGGGTCCTCCGGCGTCTGCTCAGGGTCGACGTCGGCGATCAGCAGGGTGTTCCGGAGCGCCTCGGCGGCCGTCCGGTCCGCGACCCCCGCGAAACGCAGCAGCAGCCTGCCGCTGTGCACCCGGCCGGTCTCGATCGTCAGCGGCCCGGTGGCTGCGGGGTCGGTGGTGAGCACTGCGCCGGGTCCGAGCCGCAGCTCGGGCTCGTCCGTGCGCACCTCCACGGTGACTTCGCCCTTGATGCCGTGGGCGCGCCCGATCCGTGCGACTACCAGCTGCACGCTTCGCTCCTTCTCTGCTGTTCTCGCTGTTTCTTGCTGCTTTTCGTACTGCCGTGCGCGTTCCACGGACGGCAGAGGGGACGACAAAGGCCGGGGACGGCTTCTCAGCCCTCCCCGGCCCGAGCCGGTGTTCAGCTACTTCTCAGCGGACCTGGTCCACGTCGACGAGGTCGACCCGGATACCACGGCCGCCGATGGCGCCCACGATGGTGCGCAGGGCGCGCGCGGTGCGGCCGTTGCGGCCGATCACCTTACCGAGGTCGTCGGGGTGCACCCGGACCTCGAGCACCTGCCCACGACGGAGGTTGCGCGAGGCCACCTGTACGTCGTCGGGGTTGTCGACGATGCCCTTCACGAGGTGCTCGAGAGCCTCCTCGAGCATGCTCAGGCCTCGGTCGGCTCAGCGGCGGACGGCGAGGGCTCCGTGGCCGGAGCCGCCTCGTCCGCCTTCTTGTCGGCCTTCTTCGCCTTCGGGGTGATGGCCTCACCCTTCGGCTCGTCGCCCTCGATCGACTTGGCGAACGCCTCGAACGCGGCGCGCTTGTCGGCCTTCGGCTCCGGCTGCAGCAGCGGCGCGGGGGCCGGGAGGCCCTTGTGCGCCTGCCAGTCACCGGTGAGCTTCAGGATCGCCATGACCGGCTCGGTCGGCTGGGCGCCGACGGACAGCCAGTACTGCGCACGCTCCGAGTTGACCTCGATGCGCGAAGGGTTCTGCACCGGGTGGTACAGGCCGATCTCCTCGATGGCCCGGCCATCACGGCGGGTACGGGAGTCGGCGACGACGATGCGGTAGTGAGGCGAACGGATCTTGCCCAGACGCTTCAGCTTGATCTTGACTGCCACGGAAGTGGTGTCTCCTGGTCTTGACGTGGTTGGGCACAACGAGATGCCACGTGGGGTTGCGGTACTCGGGTGCCCGATGGACGCGTCAGCCGGAGGACGAGAGGGTTCCTGTGCGGCTGTCGAGTACAGCTAGCCATTGTGCCATACGCGGGCGGTGCGCGGCGCCCCGGCCGCAATCACCGCCGGCCGCCCTCCGGCCGTCGCGGCCCCTGGGGGTCAGCCTGCCGCTGCGACCACTTCCGGGATACGGAAAGCCTTCCCGCAGCCACCGCAGACGATGGGCGCCTGGGCCAGCACGGACGGGACGACCCGGACATTGCGGCCGCAGTCGCAGACCGCCTTCACCCGCACTCCGCCCCCGGAGGAACCGTGCCGGGCGGCAGGCCCGCGGAAGGAGCGTTTGGTGTCGGCGGCCGTCGCTGCGGTGTGCGCCTTGAGCGCACGCTGCAGTCGTTCGATCGTCTGCCGGTACCTGCGCTTCGCCTCGGGGTTGAGCGAGACCAGCGAGAAGCCACTGCTGGGATGCGGCTCCTCGGGGTGGTCGAGCCCCATCTCCTCTGCGATCGCCAGGAACCTGCGGTTGTGGTAGCGGCCGGCGCGGGAGGTGTCGCGGACACCTCGGGCGGCGGCGATGCCGTGGACTGCCTCATGGAGCAGTCGCTCGAAGGAGAGTTCAGCGCCACAGGCGGACGAGGACTCACCGATCAGGGACTCGGGCGCGGCTAGATCCGGCAGCTCGGGGTGGTACCGCTGAATGTCGGCCCACGCCTGCGCCAGCTCTGCGGCGAGGACAGTTGGTGTCGTGCTCACGTCGTGACAACGAGCCGGGGTACCGCTGTGTTCCTATTCCGGGGCATCCCAAATAATTTGCACGTACCCGTCAGTTGCCCTTCATGCGTCCGGACGAGGGCGGGTGCGCTGATCTGCGGAGAAGTCTCACAGCTCACACCAAGGTGGTACGTAGGGTCGCGTACGCCCCGGCGCGTACGAACGTCTCCCGCGCCGGGTTGCACCCCGCCTCCCGGCGCGCAAGGGGCGTTTTCGGCCGATTAACCGGCCGCCTGTCGTCCACCGCGCCGGACAGCCGCTCAGTAGGCGCGCGCGACCAGGGCGACGCTACCGGGGGCGTCGTCCGACTCCGGCACCGACCCGTCCTCGGCGACCAGACACCGCACGGACGCCGAGTGTGCGGCGAGTGCGGCCTCGCCCTCGGGGCCGAGGCGGGCCCACGGGATGCGGGCCCAGCCGCCCGCGGCCGCCGCTTCGGCGGCCTCGCCGACCGTACGCACATCGCTGGTGCGGGCCTCACGGCGCTCCCGTGACTCCCGCAGCAGCTGGTTCTGCGCCTCTTCGAGCACCCCGGGCACCAGCCCGGCCAGCTCGTCGGACCGGACGGACACCTTGCCCGCGGGGCCACCCGGCGCCACCACCCGGCGGACCAGCACCGCGGTTCCCTCCGCCAGATCGCGCGGGCCGATCTCGATCCGTACCGGAACGCCCTTGAGCTCCCAGTCGACGGCTCGGCGGCCGAAGGGGATGTCGGTGCGGTCGTCGACGTGGACCCTGATGCCCGCCGCGCCCAGCCGCGCGCCGACCTCGCGGGCCTTGGCCACGGCCTCGTCCCCCTTGATGGCGACGACCACGGCCTGCACGGCCGCCAGCCGCGGGGGCACCCGCAGCCCGCTGTCGTCACCGTGCGACATGATCAGCCCACCGACCAGCCGGGTCGTGGCACCCCAGGACGTCTGCCAGACCAGCTCCTGGGTGCCGTCCTTCGACAGGTACTCGGTGTGGAAGGCCTTGGCGAAGTTGGTGCCGAGTTCATGGCTCGTGCCCATCTGGAGGGCCTTGCCGTCACCCATCATGGCTTCGAGCGTCAGGGTGTTGATGGCGCCCGCGAACCGCTCCGCTGCGGTCTTGCGGCCGAGTACGACATCGATCCCGAGGACATTGACCATGAAATCCGCGTAGACGTGCCGGTGGATGTACGCAGCGTAGTCATGAGCCTCCTCGCGGGCGGCGTGCGCGGTGTGTCCCTCCTGCCACAGGAATTCCGTGGTGCGCAGGAACACCCTCGGACGCATCTCCCAACGGACCACGTTCGCCCACTGATTGATGAGGAGCGGCAGATCGCGATAGCTCTGCACCCATTTCGAGAAGTATTCGTTGACGATCGTCTCGGATGTGGGCCGCACGACCACCGGCTCTTCGAGCTCCTTGCCACCGGCGTGGGTGACCAGCGCGAGCTCCGGAGCGAATCCCTCGACATGCTCAGCTTCGCGAGTCAGGTAAGACTGGGGGATGAAGAGCGGGAAGTAGGCGTTCTGAGCGCCCGCTGCCTTGATGCGGGCGTCCAGCTCCTGCTGCATCCGCTCCCACAGCCCGTAGCCGTACGGGCGGATGACCATGGTGCCCCGCACCGGGCCGTTGTCCGCCAGTTCGGCTTTGTTGATCAGATCCTGGTACCAGCGGGGAAAATCGTCCGCCCGGGGCGTGAGAACGGGAGCCTTTGCCATGGCGCGAATGGTACGGCGACTGCCTCCGGGAACGTGAATCATTTTCGCGCCCCGGAGGCGCACAGCCAGGACGCATATTCCGGGAACGCAAGCATTGCCTCACGCCCCCTGGACTTGGGCGCCGATGCGGAGTTCTCTGGCAACGGGACAGTGCGCGCACATCTGCACGGGGGTTTGCAAACAGTTCACAACTGATCTCTCGGCGAATTGGGGCGCTTTCGATGTCATCAACGCTCGTCCGGAACCACCGGTCCGTGACTGCGACTCCCACTGAGGAAGCGGTCACGCGTGCCCGCGACTGGGCCGAGATCCAGGAGCGGATGCTGGTACCGCTCTACGAAGCGGTCTACAAGAGGCTGGACGCCGGCAGCGCGACCCGGCTGCTGGGCATCGGCTGCGGCTCGGGCCTCGCCCTGCTCATAGCCGCCGCCCGCGGCGCGAGCGTCACCGGTGTGGACACGCACGCCGAACGGATCGCGCTGGCCCGCGAGCGGCTCCAGCCGGAGGCGGCCGACGGCACAGCGGGCGCGCGGCGCGGCAGTACCCATCTCGTGCACGGTGGCCCGGCCGACGCGTCCGGCGCCATGGCGGCGCCGTACAACCTGCTGACCGCTTTCGACCCGATGGGGTGTGTCACGGGTGACACGGATGGGCTACAGCCCGCCGTCGAGGACGCGGTGCCGCTGATGGAGCGCGGCAGCGCGGTGGTCCTGACCGGCTGGGGGCCGCCCGAGCGCTGCGCGACGTCGGCCGTGCTGCGGGTCGCCACCCGGCTGGCCGACGCGGTCCGCCATCCGCGCAGGGACGACCTGGAGGAGGTCGCGGCGCGGGCGGGTCTGAAGCTCGACGGGTCCGGCCGGGTGGCCTGCCCGTTCGGCTACGCGGACCTGAAGAGCGCGGTGCGGGGACTCCTGTCGACCGGCCTGTTCGACGCGGCGATACGGGCGACGGACCGGGACCAGGTGAAGAAGGAGGTCGCCGAGGCGCTCCACCCCCATCTGCGGCGCGACGGCACGGTGTGGATGCCGAACGTCTTCCGTTACGTGGTCGCCCGCACCGCCTGACCCGTCCGACAGCGCGGAAGCGGCCCGCACCCCCTCAGTGATCGAAGGGGTGCGGGCCGCTTCCGCGTGTGTACCGGTCCGGCGGTGCGGTCAGCCCATGAACTTCTTGAACTCGTCGGGGAGCTCGAAGTTCTGCGGCGGCTCCTCACCGGCCGGCAGACCGGGAGCGCCCTGCTCGCGGCGGGCGGCCGCGGCCTCCTCCTCAGCCTTGCGCTTCATCGGGTTACCGCTCTTGCGCTTGCCCTTGGCCTGCTTCTGCTGCTTCTTCTGCCGGCCGGGGCCGCCACCCATGCCCGGCATGCCCGGCATCCCCGGCATGCCACCGCCCTGGGCCATCCGCGACATCATCTTGCGCGCCTCGAAGAACCGCTCCACCAGGCTCTTCACGGCGCTGACCTCGACGCCCGAGCCCTTGGCGACCCGGGCCCGGCGTGAGCCGTTGATGATGGTCGGGTCCTGGCGCTCGGCCGGGGTCATCGACTTGATGATCGCGGCGGTGCGGTCCACGTCCCGCTCGTCGATGTTGTTGATCTGTTCCTTCATCTGCCCCATACCGGGGAGCATGCCGAGCAGCTTGGAGATGCTGCCCATCTTCCTGACCTGCTCCATCTGGGCCAGGAAGTCGTCGAGCGTGAAGTCCTTGCCCTTGCTGCTGGCCAGCTTGGAGGCCATCTGCTCGGCCTCGGCCTGGCTGAAGGTCTGCTCGGCCTTCTCGATCAGGCTGAGCATGTCGCCCATGCCGAGGATCCGGGACGCCATGCGGTCCGGGTGGAACGTGTCGAACTCGTCCAGCTTCTCGCCGTTCGAGGCGAACATGATCTGCCGGCCGGTGACATGGGCGATCGAGAGGGCCGCTCCGCCCCGGGCGTCGCCGTCGAGCTTGGAGAGCACCACCCCGTCGAAGCCGACTCCGTCGCGGAAGGCCTCAGCCGTGTTGACCGCGTCCTGACCGATCATCGCGTCGACGACGAAGAGGACCTCGTCCGGGCTGACCGCGTCGCGGATGTCCGCGGCCTGCTGCATCAGCTCCTGGTCGATGCCCAGACGGCCCGCGGTGTCGACCACGACGACGTCGTACTGCTTGGACTTGGCGAACTCGATCGAGTCCTCGGCGACCTTGACCGGGTCGCCCACGCCGTTGCCGGGCTCGGGGGCGAACACGGCGACGCCCGCGCGGTCGGCGACCACGCTCAGCTGGTTGACGGCGTTGGGGCGCTGGAGGTCGCAGGCCACCAGCAGCGGGGTGTGGCCCTGGCCCTTCAGCCAGAGGCCCAGCTTTCCGGCGAGGGTCGTCTTGCCCGCGCCCTGGAGCCCCGCGAGCATGATCACGGTGGGCGGCTGCTTGGCGAAGCGCAGGCGGCGGGTCTCGCCACCGAGGATGCCGATGAGCTCCTCGTTGACGATCTTGATGACCTGCTGGGCCGGGTTCAGCGCCTGGGAGACCTCGGCGCCGGCCGCACGCTCCTTGATCTGCTTGATGAAGGCACGGACGACGGGCAGCGCGACGTCCGCCTCGAGCAGAGCGATACGGATTTCGCGCGCGGTGGCATCGATGTCCGCCTCGCTGAGGCGCCCTTTGCCCCGGAGGTTCTTGAAAGTCGCGGCAAGGCGGTCGGAGAGGGTATCGAACACGGCGGTCGCGGATCCTCGGGTCGGGGGCGGGCGGACGGTTGGACCCCAGGGTATCCGGACGTGGCGGGTCGGGTCTGCCCCTGCCCCCGACAGGGATGCCGGCAGAGGCCGCCGGACCGGAGAACGGACCCCTCTCCGGCCGCCCGCGGCGCCCGGATCCCGGGTGGGGCCGCTGCGGGCGCCACCCGGCTCAGCCCCGCAACTCCGCCTCCAGCTCCCTGGCCAGACCGGCTGCCGCGTCCGCCGGGAGCGGCTGCCCGTCCTGGTCCGTCACATAGAACGCGTCCACGGCGTTGGCCCCCAGTGTGGAGACGTGTGCGCTGCGCACCGCGACGGCGGCCGTCTCCAGCGCCCGTCCGATCCGGTACAGCAGCCCGGGGGCGTCCTGGGCGCGGACCTCGATCACTGTGGCCAGCCGCGAGCCGGTGGGGGCCACCTTCACGCGTGGCGGCGGCGCCTGGATGCCGCGGCGGCGCGGGTAGGCCGCCTCCCGCTCGGCCAGCCTGGCCCGGACGTCCAGTGAGCCGTCCAGCGCCCTCACGAGATCCGCGCGCAGCCGCACGGCCTGCGGGAGTGATCCGTACTCGGCCGCCACCCGCCAGGTCAGCAGCAGCACGGCCGCCTCGCGGCCCAGCTCCGTGGGGAGCTCCACTGCGCGCAGATCGGCCGCGCGTACCGTGAGCCGGTGCAGGGCCAGGACGCCGGCCACCGCGGGCAGCACGCCGGGCCGGTCGGGGAGCGCGATGAGCAGTTCCACGCCCACCGGCTCCGGGGCGCCGTCCTCCTGCGGTTCCTCGGTCCTGGCGTGCAGGGCCAGCACCGGCCCGCCGGTGCGCAGCGCCTCGACGGCCAGCCGCTCGTGCTCGGCGCCCGGCGCACCGGGCTCCGGCTCGTCGGGTGCCTCGCCGGCCAGTACCGCGGCGACCCGTCCGGTCAGGTCGTCCACCAGCGACGCCCGCCACGACGACCAGGCCGCGGGGCCCGTCGCCAGCGCGTCGGCCTCGGTCAGCGCGTGCAGCAGTTCCAGCGTGGCGGTGGACTTCACCGCATCCGCGACCGTACTCACGGTCGCCGGGTCGTCCAGGTCGCGCCGGGTGGCGGTCTCGACGAGCAGCAGGTGGTGGCGTACGAGGGTGGCGAGCACCTCGGCGTCCGCGTGGTCGAAGCCGATGCGGGCCGCCACGTCCCGGGCGATGACTTCGCCCGCCACCGAGTGGTCGCCCGGCCAGCCCTTGCCGATGTCGTGCAGCAGGGCGGCGACGAGCAGCAGGTCGGGGCGGCTCACCCTGCGGGTCAGTGACGAAGCCCGCACGGCGGTCTCGACGAGATGGCGGTCGACGGTCCAGGTGTGCACGGGGTTGCGCTGGGGCCTGCACCGCACTCGCTCCCAGTCCGGCAGCAGCCCGGTGATCAGCCCCTCGGCCTCCAGAGCCTCCCAGACCGGCACCGTGGACTCCCCCGCGCCGAGCAGGGTGACCAGCTGTTCGCGCGCCTCGGCGGGCCAGGGCGCCGGCAGCGGCCTGGTGCCTCCCGCGAGCCTGCGCACGGCGTGCAGGGAGATCGGCAGCCCGGCCTGTGCCGCCGCGGCGGCCGCCCGCAACGGCAGCACGGGGTCGCGCTCGGGGCGGGCGGTGCGGGCCAGCACCACCTCGCCCTCCAGTTCCACCACGCCTTCCGCCAGCGGGGTCCGCTCGGCCGCCGCTGTCCTGCCGCCGCCAGCGCCGAGCAGGGCGCGCAGCCGCGGGCGGGCGGAGCGTGCGCGCAGCACCCGGTTGACCTCGCGCCAGGTGACGTCGCCCGCGTACGAGACGGTGCGGGCGGCTTCGTACACCTCGCGCAGCAGCACATCGGCGTCCAGCAGCCCGAGTTCGGCGGCGACCTGGTCCTGTTCCTGGAGTGCGAGGCGGTCGGTGGCGCGCCCGGTGACCAGGTGCAGAGCGTCCCGTGCGTCGAGGAGCCGCCTGCGGGCTCCGTCGAGACCCGCGCGGGGCGCGTCGGCCAGCCAGGACGCGGCGACGGCGCGCAGCGCGGTGGTGTCCCGCAGTCCGCCCCTGGCCTCCTTGATGTCCGGTTCGAGGAGGAACTGAAGCTCCCCCTGGCGCTCTGCTCGCTCCTGGCACAGTTCGTACAGCTCCGGCAGCCGTTTCGGCGCCTGGTTGCGCCAGTCGGCGAGCACGGAGGTCCGCAGCCCGGTGGTGAGCCCCAGGTCACCGGCTACGTGCCGGGCGTCGAGGAGGCCGAGCTGGACCTTGAGGTCGTCGCCCGCCGTCTTGCGCGCCTCCCCCGGTGTCCTCACGGAGTGGTCGAGGTCGAGCCCCAGGTCCCACACCGGGTACCAGACCCGGTCGGCGAGCGAGGCGATGGCGCCCGGGTCCGCCTTTCCGTCGTGCAGCAGGAGCAGGTCCAGGTCGCTGCGCGGTGACAGCTCGCCGCGCCCGTACCCGCCGACCGCCACCAGGGCCGCACCGCGCACCCCGGCGGCCTCGGCGGCCGATGTGAAGAGCGCGCTCGTCCACGCGTCGGTCAGCCGGGCGAGGGCGGACCGGCGCGGCGGTCCGGGCTGCGCCTTCTCCTGGAGGAGGCGCAGCCGGGCCGCCGCGTAACCGCTGGGTCCCGGGTCATCCGCCTGACCGGTCAGTTCGTCGGCACTCGTCACCCGGCAGTTCCCGTCTCTCGTCGTTCAGAGCGCGTCAGGGCCGCGTTCGCCGGTCCTGACCCGGATCGCTGTCTCGACCGGGACGCTCCAGACCTTGCCGTCACCGATCTTGCCCGTCCTGGCCGCTTTGACCACCACATCGAGGAGCTGATCGGCATCCGCGTCCTCGACGAGGACCTCGATCCGGATCTTGGGCACCAGGTCCACGGTGTACTCGGCGCCGCGGTAGACCTCGGTGTGGCCGCGCTGGCGCCCGTATCCGCTGGCCTCCGTGACGGTGAGGCCCTGGACTCCGAAGGTCTGGAGCGCCTCCTTGATCTCGTCGAGGCGATGGGGCTTGACGACCGCGGTGATGAGTTTCATACGTCCACCTTCTTGTTCGCTGGGCCCGCCGGTCCGCCGGCGGCGGGCGGGACTGTCCGCGAGCCGCCGCCCGCTCCGCTGAAGTCGTATGCCGTCTCGGCGTGCTCGTCCTGGTCGATGCCTGTGACCTCGACGTCCTCGGTGACCCGCATCCCCATGGCCCTGTCGATCAGGAAGGCCAGGGCTGCCGACACGACCAGCGAGTAGCCGAGGACCGAGAAGACCCCGATGGCCTGGATACCGAGCTGGTGGAAGCCGCCGCCGTAGAAGACGCCCGCCACGTCGGACTGCACCCCGCCGGTCGCGAAGAACCCGATGAGCAGGGAGCCGACGATGCCGCCGACCATGTGGACCCCGACGACGTCGAGCGAGTCGTCGATGCCGAAGCGGTACTTGAGGCCGACGGCCATGGCGCACAGCACACCGGCGATGGCGCCGACCGCGATCGCGCCGAGCGGGCTGACCGCGCCGCCGGACGGGGTGATGGCGACCAGGCCCGCCACCGCGCCGGAGGCCGCGCCGAGTGTGGTGAAGGAGCCGTGGCGAAGCTTCTCGTACGCCAGCCAGGCCAGCATCGCGGCGGCTGTGGCGACCTGCGTGTTGACGAACATGACGGCGCCGACGCCGTCGTCGTTGCCCAGCCATGATCCGGCGTTGAAGCCGAACCAGCCGAACCACAGGAGGGCCGCGCCGAGCATCACCAGCGGAAGGCTGTGCGGGCGCATCGGGTCCTTCTTGAATCCGACGCGCTTGCCGATCACCAGGATCACGCCGAGAGCCGCGGCGCCGGCGTTGATGTGGACCGCGGTACCGCCGGCGAAGTCGATGACGCCCTTCTTGAAGAGCCAGCCGTCGGAGGCCCAGACCCAGTGCGCGACCGGGAAGTAGACGACGGTGACCCAGCCGACGATGAACAGCGCCCAGGCCGTGAACTTCACACGGTCGGCGAGCGCGCCGCTGATCAGCGCCGGGGTGATGATCGCGAACATCAGCTGGAAGACGGCGAAGACGTAGACCGGGATGGTGTAGCCGGGCCACAGCTCGGTCAGTCCGATGCCGCTGAGTCCGAAGTAGTCCTTGGACCAGCCGAAGAAGCCGTTGCCGGAGCCGAAGGCGACGCTGAATCCGTAGAGCACCCAGAGGATCGTGACGATCCCGAGGCTGATGAAGCTCATCATCAGCATGTTCAGGGTGGATTTGACCCGGACCATGCCTCCGTAGAAGAAGGCCAGACCCGGTGTCATGATCATCACCAGGGCGGAGCAGATCAGCATGAAACCGGTGTTGGCGGAGGACAGTTTCGGAGCTGCTGCAGCAAGAGTCATGATGCCTGCGGGCATCGGCGTCTCCTCGTCGTCGGTGCGGCCACGTGCGGGCGAGCTGTGGGGAGCGGCGGGAAAGCGGGCCGGTTATGCGCCAGAGACTGGCGCAGCGCGGTTTCCGCCGATGCTGCCCGGTGTTTCACCGCAGTGACGAAGAGGTGGCGCGTGTTACGCCCGGATGAAGCACGGGATCACCCCCGTCGGTCCGGGTCCGCCCCGCGGACGACGCAGACCGGCCACGGCAGCCACCCTGATGACCTGGCGTGGGGGAGCCGAGTCGGGCATCACGGGGTGAGCTGTCGTGGCCGGGGCCTTGGGGTGCGGATCAGACCGCTTCGGCGGTCTCGGGGAGCTGCTCGGCGAGACGTTCGGTGAGGTCGATGACCGCGGGGACGTCGCCGAAGTTCCTGACCGCCGTGTCGACGGTCTTGCGGAGCCTGGTGTTGACGCGCTCCGAGCGGACGCGCTTGGCGATGTGCAGCGCCTGGGTGGCGAACGAGGTGGACTGCTCCGGTTCCCTCTTCAGCAGGTGCACGGTGGCCATGCCGACGAGGTTCAGGGCGTACGAACGCTGGTGCTCCTCGTCCTTGCCGAAGAGCGCGACCGCGTTGTCGAGGACCGGCTCGGCGAGCGAGGCGTAGGTGGGGCTGCGGCCGGCCACGTAGGCGAGATCGCGGAACGAGTGGCCGTTCTCGCCGTTCAGTTCGGCCTCGGAGAAGAAGCGGATCCAGTCGGGCTCGGGCTCACCGTCGACGCCCGCGTCGGAGAAGGTGTCCTCGGCCATCCGTACGGCTCGTTTGCACCTGCTCGGCTGGCCCATGTTGGCGTAGGCGCGGGCCTCCATCGCATACAGCATCGCCTGAGTGCGGGGGGTGGCGCACTCCCGGCTGCCGTACTGCGCGAGATGGACCAGTTCCAGTGCGTCGTCGGGCCGGCCGAGATGGATCATCTGCCGGCTCATGGAGGAGAGGATGTACGAGCCGAGTGGCTTGTCGCCGGCCTCCTTGGCCGCGTGCAGGGCGAGCACGAAGTACTTCTGGGCGGTGGGCTGGAGACCTACGTCGTAGCTCATCCACCCGGCCAGCTCGGCCAGTTCGGCGGCGCAGCGGAACAGCCGCTTCGACGTGGCGCCCGGCTGCGGCTCCTGCAGCAGGTCGGTGACCTCGTGCAGCTGGCCGACGACCGCCTTGCGCCGCAGCCCGCCGCCGCACTGGGCGTCCCACTGGCGGAACATCGCGGTGGTGGACTCCAGGAGTTCGAGCTCGGGCGGCGAGAGTCTCGAAGGGCGCCGCGCGTGGTCGGCGAGGTCCTCGGCGGCGGGCTCAGCGGCCGGTGCGGGCACCAGCCAGCGCTGCATCGGCTCGATGAGCGTCGGCCCCGCGGCCAGTGCGAGCGAGCTGCCGAGGAAGCCGCGCCGGGCGAGCATCAGGTCGCTGCGGGAGAACTCGCTGAGCAGCGAGACCGTCTGCGGGCCGGCCCAGGGCATGTCGACACCGGACACCGAGGGCGACTGGTGCGCCGCGCGCAGCCCCAGGTCCTCGATGGCGACCACACTGCCGAACCGTTCGGAGAAGAGCTCCGAGAGGATGCGCGGGATCGGCTCACGCGGGTTCTCACCGTCGAGCCACCGCCGCACTCGCGAGGTGTCGGTGCTGATGTGGTGGGCGCCCATCTGCCGTGCCCGGCGGTTCACCTGGCGGGCCAGTTCGCCCTTCGACCAGCCGCTGCGTACGAACCAGGAGCCGAGCCGCTCGTTCGGGCGCTTCCCGGCACCTGTTTCGTCGCCGTCGCCACTGCCGACCACTGGAACGCCCCCATCCCGCTGAAGCCTCATTACGCCAACGCATATCAGATTGCCGCGAGTTGAGGTTCTCTGTCCGGCGCTTGCGCCTCTTCGAACAGAAAACCGGCTTGCCCCCGGCATACCCGCGAGTGCATCCGTCCCGAGGGTTCGTGCACTGAAAGTAATCCTACGATCACGCACCCGGCGAGGGCGATCCCGGAAACGCCACCATTCGCCACCCCTTCGAATGAACGCGCCTGGCGCCGCGCGCGATTCACTTGACACTCGGCGATAAGGGTCAGGCGGAGCGGTGCGCGCCGGGGCGTGCGATTCACTTCGCACCACCCCCGACGTCACTCCACGCCACCGATACCCAGGCGTTTGCGACACAGGGTGACGGAGAGACTCCAGGTCGTAACCACCGGTGCGCACGACCCGTTGGAGGGGGCATGGGCTTCACTATCGGCGGCATCCGGGACATCCGCTCCGCCACCCGGCGTCGCGGCCGCACATCGGAGTGCACGACAGCGGCCGAGTTCACCGGCCTCTGGGGCTGGGACGTGGTCCCTGGCGCGCGGGCGGCCGCGGGCGACTGCTCCTGCGGCGACTCCGCCTGCGCCTCGCCCGGCGCCCATCCGCTCGGGTTCGCGCCCGAGGTACCCGCGGGGGCCACCCTCGACGAAGCGGCGAGAGCCTGGTCCCTGACACCGGGCGCCTCGGTGCTGCTGCCGGTCGGCCGCTGCTTCGACATCATCGACGTGGCCGAGCCGGCGGGGCGCACAGCCCTGGTCCGGATGGAGCGGATGGGGCTTCCACTGGGACCGGTCAGCGCCACCCCGGACGGCCGGGCCCAGTTCTTCGTCGCCCCGGGGGCCGCACGCGAACTTCCGGAGCTGCTCTACCGGATGGGCTGGGACGACGCGGATCTCGATCTGCACTGCCTCGGCCCCGGCGAGCACATCACCGCCCCGCCGTCGAATCACGCGGGGCTGGGCCCGGCCCGCTGGCTGCGCCCCCCGTCTCTGGAGACGACGGGCGGCCTGCCCCAGGCGCGGCTGCTGCTCGGCACCCTCGCGTACATCTGCCACCGCCACCTGCCCGCCTGACGGACGCGTCCGGAAGCCGCGGCGCGGACCACGGCCCCCGCGCCGGCCGGCGCCGGCGCGGGACAGCGCGAAGGGCCCCGCCGCGTCTGCACTGTGCGGCGGGGCCCTTCGCATTGCCTCCGGTCAGCAGCCGGGACCACCGGTCTGCGTCAGCGGGAGGCGGGGTTCACTCCCCGACGAGCGCGTCCACGAACGCCTCGGGTTCGAAGGGGGCCAGGTCGTCCGGGCCCTCACCGAGGCCGACCAGCTTGACCGGTACGCCCAGTTCACGCTGGACAGCGATCACGATGCCGCCCTTGGCCGTGCCGTCCAGCTTGGTCAGCACGATGCCGGTGATGGACACCACCTCGGCGAACACCCGCGCCTGCACCAGGCCGTTCTGCCCGGTCGTGGCATCCAGGACCAGCAGCACCTCGTCCATCGGCCCGTGCTTCTCCACGACCCGCTTGACCTTGCCGAGCTCGTCCATCAGACCGGTCTTGGTGTGCAGCCGCCCGGCGGTGTCGATGAGGACGACATCGGCGCCCTCCTTGATGCCCTCCTTCACCGCGTCGAAGGCGATCGACGCGGGGTCGCCGCCCTCGGGGCCGCGTACCGTCCGCGCCCCGACCCGTTCGCCCCAGGTCTGGAGCTGGTCGGCGGCTGCGGCCCGGAAGGTGTCGGCCGCGCCGAGCACCACGCTGCGGCCGTCGGCCACCAGCACCCGGGCGAGCTTGCCCGTGGTGGTGGTCTTGCCGGTCCCGTTGACCCCGACGACCATGACGACGCCCGGGGTCTCCAGACCGCCCTCGGTCTTGACCTCCCGGTCGAACTCCGTGCCGACCAGGTTCAGCAGTTCCTCGCGCAACAGGGTGCGCAGATCCTGCGGTGTGCGGGTGCCGAGCACCCTGACCCGCTCACGCAGCCGCTCGACCAGCTCCTGGGTGGGTGCGACCCCGACATCCGCCGTGAGCAGGGTGTCCTCGATCTCCTCCCAGGTCTCCTCGTCGAGGTTGTCGCGCGACAGCAGGGTGAGCAGTCCCTTGCCGAGCGAGTTCTGCGAGCGGGCCAGCCGGGCGCGCAGCCGTACGAGACGGCCCTCGGTCGGTTCCGGGATCTCGATCTGCGGGGCGACGGGCTCCGCGACGACCGGGTCCTCGACGGCGGCAGGGGCTCCCGCCGCCTCGTCGGCGGGCGGGAGATCCACCTCCTCGATGGTGCGGCGCGACTCGTCGCGCGGTGGGGCAGCGTCCTCGCCGACCTGGGGTTCGGCGGGCGGCGCTGTGATGGTCGGCGCACTCGGCGGTGCCGTGGGCAGCTGCTTCTTCTTGCGGCTGCTGACCACGAGCCCGCTGATCGCGCCGACAGCGACCAGGGCGATGACTACAGCAAGGATCACGATTTCCATAACCCCCCCAGTATCAGCCACGGCTCAGCGTTCGTTCACAGCCCGGCCGTACAAGCCTTCGTCGGAACGCACAAGGGACTAAATCCTCTATTTGAAATTTTCACCGCCGCCCTACCATGATGTCGCTATCTACGCGCGTCACATCGCCTTCCCCCTCGTCCCCAACTCCCCTCACACGTGCACGGAGTACCCCATGCCACACGCCTCCGACGTCGAAGGCGCGGTGGAAACCCGCGGTCTCGAACCCGTCCCGGACAACGAACGCAAAGGCCGTGTCCGCGACCTGATCCCGACCTGGGTCGCCGCCAACATCAGTGTGCTGCTGCTCGCGATGGGCGCGAGCCTGGTCGTCGCCGACAAGCTGAACTTCTGGCAGGCACTGATCGCCGCCTTCGTGGCCCCGGTGATCAGTTACGGCCTTGTCGGCTTCATCAGCATCGCGGGCAAGCGCGGCGGCGCCCCCGGCATGGCACTGTCCCGTTCGGTCTTCGGTCAGCGCGGCAATCTGCTGCCCGGTTCACTGATCTGGATCGCCCGCTGGGGCTGGGAGACGATCAACGCGGTCACCGGTGCGTACGCGCTCCTGACCGTCCTCGACATCTGTTTCGGCATCCACAGCAGCACCCCGCTGATCGTCGTGACCCTGCTGCTCTTCGTCGCCGCGACGTTCCTGATCTCAGGGCTCGGCATCAACGCGCTGCACCTGTGCAACAAGTGGTCCACGTATCTCTTCGGGATCTTCTCCGTCCTGGTGCTGGTCTATCTGATCGCCGACACCGACTGGTCGGCCGTCTTCGCCAAGCCGGCCGGTACCACCGCGTCCCTCATCGCGGGTATAGGCCTGATCGCGGCGGGCGGCCTCAGCTGGGTCCCGTCCGGGCCGGACTTCGCGCGGTACCTGCCGCGGCGCTCCTCCGGCGGCGGCATGATCGGTGCCTCGATCGGCGGCGCCGGCATCGTCGTCCTGCCGATGGTGCTGATGGGCGCCGTGATGGCGGTCTCCACCCCCGACCTCGCGAACGCCTCCGACCCGGTCTCCTTCCTGGGCAAGGTCCTGCCGATGTGGATCGCGGTGCCGTATCTGCTGATCGCCGTGGTCGGCATGGTGCTCATCAACGCGATGTCGATGTACTCGGCCGGCTTCACCGCGCTGACGCTCGGCATCAAGGTGCCGCGCGCCTGGGCGGTCTCGGTGAACGCCGTGATCAGTGTGGTGCTCGGACTGATCCTGATGCTGGCCGCGACAAGCTTCCTCGGCTCATTCGTCGCGTTCCTCTCGCTGCTCGCGGTGGCCTTCTCCGCCTGGATCGGGGTATTCGGCGCGGACATGCTGCTCGGACGCACATACGATCCGGTGGCCCTGATGGACACCACGCGGACGAGCGCCTACTGGTACCGGGGCGGGTTCAGCCCCGCCGCCGTCGTCGCCTGGCTCGCCGCACTGGTCACCGGGATGCTGTTCACCACGGCGGGCACCGCGGACTCCGCGTGGTTCAGCGGCCCGTTCGCGGACAGCTGGCTCGGGCGCAACGGCCTCGGCTGGGTGGTCACCATCCTGGTCTCGGCCGCGCTCTACGCCCTGCTCCCGAAGCCGAAGCCGCGGGCCGGCGCCGCGGGGCAGGGCCCGGACCAGGACCGTGAGCCCACGGCCCTACCTATCTGACGCTACGTCAGCTACCGTCCCCCTTCGCCAGCTCCCACCCGGCGAAGGGGGACTTCCCGTCATGGCCTTCACAGTCGTCAGGTTCAATCTCGTCGACCCGCGGGCGACCCCCGAGTCGCTCTCCGCCCGCTACCGCACCGCCCTGGAGATGGCCGCGTACGCGGACGACCGTGGTGTCGACACCGTGCAGACGGAGGAGCACCACGGCACCGGCAACAACTGGCTGCCCTCCCCCTTCGTCTTCGCGGGGTCCGTCTTCGGGGCCACCCGCCGGATCGCGGTCACCGTCTCGGCGATCATCGGGCCGCTCTACGACCCGCTGCGCCTCGCGGAGGACATCGCGGTCCTCGACCTGATCGGCGCGGGCCGGCTGGTGACGGTGGCGGGCATCGGCTACCGGCCCGAGGAGTACGCGCAGCAGGGAGTCGAGTGGACCCGGCGCGGCAGACTCCAGGACGAGCTGCTCGAAACCCTGCTCGCGGCGTGGACCGGCGAGCCGTTCGAGTACCGGGGGCGTACCGTCCGGGTCACCCCGGCCCCGTACACCCGGCCCCACCCGCTGCTGCTCGTCGGCGGTTCCTCCAGGGCGGCCGCCCGCCGGGCGGCCCGTCTCGGACTGCCGCTGTTCCCCAGTGCGCATCTGCCGGAACTGGAGACCTACTACCACCAGCAGCGCGCGGAGTTCGGGACGGAGGGCTTCTGCATGATGCCACCCGCCGAGACCCCGCTGCTGCACGTCGCCGAGGACCCCGACCGGGTCTGGGCCGAGTACGGCGACTGCTTCCTGCACGAGGCCCGGACGTACTCGTCCTGGCAGTCCGCGGACATCCGCTCCGCGGTCCGTTCGGGCGCGGAGACCGTGGACGGGCTGCGCGCGGAGGGCATCTACCGGGTCGTCACACCGGACGAGTGCGTGACGCTCGCCGAAGGCGTGGGGAGCCTCGTGCTGCATCCGCTGTGCGGCGGAATTCCGGTCGCCGAGGGATGGCGCAGTCTTCGTCTCTTCGCGGAAAGCGTGCTGCCCCGGCTCAAGGGCTGAGCCGGGGCGGCACGGTACGGGGCGGCCCTCAGCCCATCTCCTCCAGCGTCTTGCCCTTGGTCTCCTTCACGAAGAGCAGCACGAAGGGGATCGAGAGCACGGCGAAACAGGTGTAAATGACGTACGTCGCCGAGAGGTTCCAGTCCGAGAGGCTCGGGAAGCTGGCCGTGATCGCCCAGTTGGCGATCCACTGGGCCGACGCGGCCACCCCGAGCGCGGCGGCACGGATCTTGTTCGGGAACATCTCGCCGAGGAAGACCCAGACGACGACACCCCACGACATCGCGAAGAAGAACACGAACCAGTGGGCGGCGACGAGCGCCACCCAGCCCTGGAGGGACGGCAGCTTGCCGCCGACGAGGTGGTACGAGAACGCCCAGGCTTCCAGCGCGAGCCCGATGACCATGCCCACGGAGCCGATCAGCACCAGCGGCCGGCGGCCGATCCGGTCGACGAGGACCATGGCGACGACGGTGCCGATGATGTTGATGATGGACGTGGTGAACGAGTAGAGGAACGAGGTCGACGGGTCGATGCCCACCGACTGCCACAGGGTCGCGGAGTAGTAGAAGGCGACGTTGATGCCGACCAGTTGCTGGAAGGCCGAGAGGCCGATACCGATCCAGACGATGCGCTTGAAGTAGAAGCCGCCGCCCAGCAGGTCCTTGAACGTCGACTTGTGCTCGCGCTTCATGGCGAGCTGGATCTCCCGCACCCGGGCGTCGAGATCGATGTGCTCGCCCTCGACCTCGGCCAGCACCTTCCTGGCCCGTTCCTCCTTGCCCGCCGAGATCAGATAGCGCGGCGACTCGGGGATCGCGAAGGAGAGGAGACCGTAGATGACCGCCGGGATCACCATGACACCGAGCATGAGCTGCCAGGCCTCGACGCCCAGGAGCTTCCCGCGCTGATTGCCGTTCGCGGTCTGGAGAATGCCGTAGTTGACGAGCTGCGAGATGGCGATACCGATGACGATCGCCGCCTGCTGGAAGGACCCGAGCCGGCCGCGGTACGCGGGCGGGGAGACCTCGGCGATGTAGGCAGGCCCGATGACCGAGGCCATCCCGATGCCGAAACCGCCGATGATGCGCCACAGGGCCAGGTCCCACAGGGCGAAGGGGAGCGCGGAACCGACGGCGCTGATGGTGAACAGCACGGCCGCGATCTGCATGCAGCGGATACGCCCGATGCGGTCGGCGATACGGCCGGCTGTCGCCGCGCCGATCGCACAGCCGATCAGGGCGACGGCGATGACCTGGGCGAGCGTCGCCGAACCGACGTCGTACTTGCCGCGGATCCCCTCGACGGCCCCGTTGATCACCGAGCTGTCGTAGCCGAACAGGAATCCGCCCATCGCAGCCGCCGCCGTGATGAAGACGACGTGGGCGAGATGCTCCGGGGCAGCGGGGCTGCCTCCGGCCTGCGGTGTGTTCGCCGTGCTGGTCACATGAGCTCCTCGGGCCCGTCCGCGATGACGGCCATGGGGGTACGAGCCCCTCCAGTTGCGCACAGCTTCCGGACGCGCACCACTTGAGGACCGCTCCGTCTGAGGGCCACTCAGAACGGCCGGGGCGGGCTCAGCGCAGGCGCTGGCTGATCACCTTGGAGACTCCGTCGCCCTGCATGGAGACGCCGTAGAGGGCGTCGGCGACCTCCATCGTCCGCTTCTGGTGAGTGATCACGATGAGCTGGGAGCTCTCCTGGAGCTCCTCCATGATCCGGATCAGCCGCTGCAGGTTGGTGTCGTCCAGCGCGGCCTCCACCTCGTCCATCACGTAGAACGGACTGGGCCTGGCCTTGAAGATCGACACCAGCAGGGCCACCGCGGTCAGCGACCGCTCCCCGCCGGAGAGCAGGGAGAGACGCTTGACCTTCTTGCCCGGCGGCCGGGCCTCCACGTCCACACCGGTGGTCAGCATGTTGCCGGGGTCGGTGAGGATCAGCCGTCCGTCGCCGCCGGGAAAGAGCCGCGCGAAGACCCCTTCGAACTCCCGTGCGGTGTCCCGGTACGCCTCGGTGAAGACCTGCTCGACGCGTTCGTCGACCTCCTTGACCACCAGCAGGAGGTCGGCCCTCGTCTTCTTGAGGTCCTCCAGCTGCTCGGAGAGGAACTTGTGCCGCTCCTCCAGCGCGGAGAACTCCTCAAGGGCGAGCGGATTCACCTTCCCGAGTTGCTGGTACGCCCGTTCGGCCGACCTGAGCCGCTTCTCCTGCCCGGCCCGGTCGAACGGCACCTGCTGGTTCCTCGGATGGTCCGGGTCGTCGGGCAGCTCCTCCCCCTCGGCTGCCGGGGACGGCGGCACCGGCTGGTCCGGGCCGTACTCGGCCACAAGACCGGCCGGCTCCACGCCCAGCTCCTCCAGCGCCCTGGTCTCCAGCTGCTCGATCCGCATCCGCTTCTCGGCCCCGAGCACCTCCCCCCGGTGCACCGAGTCGGTGAGCAGGTCGAGTTCGGTCTTGAGCTCGCGGCCCCGGTTCCGCTCGGCGGACAGGTCCTGCTCCCGCCCGGCTTTCGCCGCGTCGGCCGAGGCCCGCTCCTGCTCGGCACGGACCAGGGACACCTCCACGTGGGCGAGCAGCTGACGCGCCCCGTCCGCGACCGCCGAAGCGACAGCGGCCTCGTGGCGCAGCCGGGCGCGGCGCTGTTCGGCGCGCGTCCTGGCCTCACGCTCGGCCCGCGCCCCCCTGTCGAGCGCCTCGGCCCGCCCCGCGAGCCCCTTCACCCTCTCCTCATGGGTACGGGCCTGCAGCCTGGCCTCCATCTCGGTCTGCCGGGCATTGGCCCCGTCGGCGGCGAGCCGGTCCCGTACGGAGGTGTCGGGCTCCTCCTCCATGGGTGACTCCTCGGCCACCAGCAGCCGTTCGGCCAGCTCCTCGGCTTCCGCGGTCGCGCGCTCCAGGGCCTCCTGGGCCTTGGCTGCGGCCGCCGCCGACCGCTCGGCCTCGCCGGCTGCCCCACGGGCCTGCCCGGCGAGGCGCCCGAGCTGCTGGGCGACACCGGACTTCTCGCGGTCCGCGGCACGCCGCAGCTCCGCGAGTTCCTCGACGAGCGCCGCGCAGTCGCCGCGCCGGGCGACGGCCGTCCGCTGCGCCCCGGCCAGCTCTTCGCACCGTACGGCCAGTTCCGCGAGGCCGGTGGCGGCCTCGTCCACGGACGCCTGCACTTCCAGGAGACTGGGCGCACCGGCGGAGCCCCCGTGTGCGAAGTGCGCGCCCAGGACATCGCCTTCGGCGGTCACCGCGGTCAGCTCGGGCCGGCCCGCGATCAGTTCCTCGGCGTCGTCGAGGGTTCCCACGACGACGATGTCGCGGAGCAGTCTGCGCACCCCGGGCAGCAGTTCCGCGGGGCCGGCGACCAGATCGACCGCGAGGGGGGCGGCGAGAGCGAGGGCGGCGCGGCCCGGCGGCGCGGCGTCCGGCGGGTGCGCGGCGCTCCCCGCCTGGCTCGCGGCCTGTCCCGGGACGGTCGCGCGGGGCGGACCGCCGAGGGCCGGGCCCCCTCCGGGCCCCGCATCCGGTTCCTGATCCGCTTCCTGCTGCTGACGTGGCTCCCGGCCCTGCTCCGCTTCCCGGCCCGAAGCCTCTTGCGGTCCGGGCGGAGCGGTGTGCGGCGGCTGCGCCCCGGCATGCGCCGACCGGGCTCCGCCGACCGCGGTGGCCGCGCCGGTGGCCTGGCCCGGCAGACCACCGGCGCCGGGTTCCCGCGACGGTACGGCGGCCACGCCCGGCAGCAGTGTCGCGCGGCCCGCTTCCTGCTTGCGCAGCTGCCGGATCGCGTCAGCGGCAGTGGCTGTGTCGCGCACCGCGAGCGCGTCGGCCGCGACCCCCAGTGCCGCGGCCACCGGGACCTCGTACCCGGCCGTCACCGTCAGCAGCTCCGCGACCGGGCCCAGCAGACCGGCCGGGCGGTCCTCGGCCCCCAGCAGCGCGCCGGTGCCGTCCTTGCGGCGCAGGCCGAGCGCCAGCGCCTCGTGGCGGGCCGCCAGTGCGGCGCGCTCGCGCTCCGCCGCGGTGGCCGAATCCCGGGCCGCGGTGAGCGCGGCCTCCGCCGCGGCCATTGCGGACTTCGCCGCGTCGTACCGGCCGGCCAGTTCCAGGTCGCCGGCGTCGAGCCCGTCGACCTCGGCCTTGAGCTGCTCGTACTCCTCCCGGGCCGCGGCAGCGCGCTCCTGAGCACCGTCACGTGCCTCGGTGAGCCGGTCGATCTCGGCCTGCGCCGAACCAGCCCGGCTGCGGGCCGCGTTCACCTGGCCGTTCAGCCGCGCGAGTCCTTCACGCCGGTCGGCGATGGCACGGGCGGCGTCCCTGAGTCTGCGTTCCTCGGCCGCGAGCTCCCGCTCCAGTTCGGCCCGGTGCGCCGAGGTGTCCTCCAGCGCGCGCTCCGCGGACTCCAGCGCCGCCTCCAGCTCCGCTTCCTGTTCGCGGATCCTGGCCGCCTCGCGCTCCATGTCCTCGGGGTCCCGGCCCCGCCGCTCCTCCTCGGGCGCCGCGGACGCGCTCTTCACCCGTGCGCCGGCGAGCGAGACCGTGCCGCGTACCCGCTCGGCCAGCTGCGACAGTTCGTACCAGGTCTGCTGGGCCCGCTGGAGGCGCGGGGCCAGCTGCCGCACCTCGTCCTCAAGGCCTGCCTCGCGCGAGAGCGCGGCCTTCAGCGCGGCTTCCGCCGTCTCTCTGCGCTGCTTCAGCGCGGCCTCGTCGGCGATCTCGCTCCGCAGGGCCCGGCGCATCGTCACCAGATCGTCGGCCAGCAGCCGCAGCCGGGCGTCCCTGAGGTCGGCCTGGATCACGGCGGCGCGCCGGGCGACCGCGGCCTGGCGCCCCAGCGGTTTGAGCTGGCGCCGCAGTTCGTCGGTGAGATCCTGCACGCGGGCGAGGTTGGCCTGCATGGCGTCCAGCTTCCGCAGCGCCTTCTCCTTGCGCTTGCGGTGCTTGAGCACACCCGCGGCCTCCTCGATGAAGGCCCGGCGCCCCATCGGATCGGCGTGCAGTACGGAGTCGAGCTGTCCCTGCCCGACGATGACGTGCATCTCGCGGCCGATCCCGGAGTCCGAGAGCAGTTCCTGGATGTCGAGCAGCCGGCAGGTGTCACCGTTGATCTGGTACTCGCTGCCGCCGTTGCGGAACATGATCCGGGTGATGGTGACTTCCGCGTACTCGATGGGCAGCGCACCGTCGGAGTTGTCGATGGTGAGCGAGACCTCGGCGCGGCCCAGCGGCGGGCGGCCGGTCGTCCCGGCGAAGATGACGTCTTCCATCTTGCCGCCGCGCAGCGACTTGGCTCCCTGCTCCCCCATGACCCAGGAGAGCGCGTCGACCACGTTGGACTTACCGGATCCGTTGGGGCCCACGACACACGTGATGCCCGGCTCGAACCGGAGGGTGGTGGCCGAGGCGAAGGATTTGAACCCGCGGAGGGTCATGGCCTTGAGGTGCACGCCGCCGGACTCTACCTTTCGCTGCCGGTTTCACCCGTGAAGGTGCAGGGCACATCAGACGTTGAAGGCAGCACGCCGAAGCAGACGGGGGCCGGGGGAAGCGAGCGGACAGAAAGAAGGGACGCCGAAGCGTCCCTTGCATATCCTTGCGCATTGGATCTCAAGCGGCTGTACGGATCAGCCCGGCCCGTGCCCTTGTGGGGTGTGGGTCAGGTGAGCGCAGGCTCCGCCTGGGGTACGTCCATGTCGATACCGTCGAGCAACGAGTCTCCGTGGTGCTGAACAGCGGCGGCCAGCGCGTCATTCTCGGACTGAATCCGTACAAGCTCGGACTCGAGGTCCTGGACGCGCTGCTGAAGCCGTCGCATCTCGGAGAGAAGTCGCGGGTCGGAACCGCCGACGTAACCGAGAAGCGCCTTTGCCATGATGGATGGTCCTCCACACTGAGTGACCGACCGGGGAGTGGTGGGTCGTAGGGGGAATCGCACCCGCGGAACTCGGCAGCCTCTGTCTTCGTGCTGTTTCCTTGCGTTTCCCGCTGCCGAGCAGCTGAGGTGCGCGGGGCTTCCAGAGTCTCACCAAAAAGTTTGACGGTCAACACGATCACACCCCGTATCGATGGGCAGACCCGGGGGCTCGCGCCGGAACATGTCCGGTGCGGCTCTCCTGCGGGGCCCAGGGGGCGCGGAGATCATTCCTACTGCCGGAGCCTGGCACGGGGAGCGCTACTTGGCAACCACCAGGCATTTTCTGCCCACCGCATATGTCAGCGGCAGATCAACGAGGCCCCACGTCCACCCCTGGGCCGGGCCGCTTCAGCGGATCGCGAAGGTCTGGTACCCGCCGCGTGGAGTGTCCCAGATCTCAGTGACACCATCGACGCGCCCGGGTGTGTCGGACGACCTCAACCACTCCAGGAGAAGGCGGCACCTCTCGCCCGGCCCTTCGGCGACAACCTGCACCCTGCCGTCCTCAAGGTTGAGGGCGAATCCGGTGAGTCCGCCGATCCGCAGAGCGTTCGCCCTGGTGAACCAGCGGAATCCCACGCCCTGCACCTTGCCGCGCACCCAGGCGGTAAGCCGTACATCTTCGTTCATGTCTGCACGCTAACCGGCCAATTGCCCCGGCAGCACCTCGCCTCCGGGCCCCATGGACTACAGTCCCGAGCCAATGAGCCTCACCCGGACGGGTGAGCCACGTCGAGCCGAGCGAGAGGAAGGCACCGCGTATGGGACGCCATCGTCGCTCCGCCGCCGCACCTGCCGCCGTTGAATATCCGGCGGGACCCGAAAGCGGCCGCAGGAACCACGGCAGGGGCCGGGGCACCACGCCCGTACGCACCGGGCTGCTGGGAGTGTCGGCAGCCGTCGCGGTGGGTGCCGTGGCGATGGCCTCGGGGCTGCTGCCCGGCGGCGGCTCCTACGCGGTGGACGGCTCGGGCGGCAGCGACCAGGTACGTGCCGACGGAGTACCGGACCTCCAGGCCCAGGGCGGATCATCGGCCTCACCGGCATCCGGCGCCCCGTCGTCCCCCGCCGCGCCGTCCGCCACCCGCGCACACGCCCCGTCGGCCTCACCCTCCCCGCGTACTCCGAAGTCGTCCGCCGTGCCCTCGCAACGGAAGAAGAGCAGCCCCGCCACCCGGAGCGGGTCGCCCAGCGCCGCCCCGGCCAGAGCCGCGGCGCCCGGCGCGGCACCCCGGCACACCACCGAGGCCACCGCTCACACCGACGCTGCCGGGAGCGCCGAGAGCACCGCCGCAGCCTCGGTTCTGAGCCTGGTCAACCAGCACCGGGCGCAGGCGGGCTGCCGGCCGTTGCGGCCCGACGCGGCTCTCGCCTCACTGGCCGGGTCCTTCAGCGACGAGATGGCGTCCCGGGGCTTCTTCGACCACACCGATCCCGACGGGGCGACCCCGTGGGACCGGGCGGACAAGGCGGGCGTGCAGCACCTGGGCGGCGAGAACATCGCGCGCGGGCAGACAGACGCCGCCTCCGTGATGGACTCCTGGATGAACAGCCCCGGCCACCGCGCGAACATACTCAACTGCGACTTCAGGACGCTCGGCGTCGGTGTCCACTTCGGTACCGGCGGCCCCTGGTGGACCCAGGACTTCGGCTACTGAGATCCGGCCGCCGAACAGAGTCCGGCGCCCCTCCACCCGGCCGCAGGGACCGGGATCAGGCGCGCGGCCCGGCGGGCGGGCGCTGGCAGCGCGGGCAGAAGTAGCTGGAACGGTTCATCCAGGGACGGCGGCGCATGGGGGTGCCGCAGCGGCGGCACGGTTCGTCCTCGCGTCCGTAGGCGTCGAGCGACCGGTCGAAATAGCCGGATTCGCCGTTCACATTGACGTAGAGGCTGTCGAAACTGGTGCCGCCCGCGGCGAGTGCCTGGTTCATCACGTCCCGCACGTGACCCAGCAGTTCCGCGGTCCGGGGGCGGGTGAGCGTGGCGGTGGGACGCTCGTAATGGAGCCGCGCGCGCCAGAGCGCCTCGTCCGCGTAGATGTTGCCGACCCCGCTGATCAGCGACTGGTCGAGCAGGGCGCGCTTGACGGTGGTGCGGCGCAGCCGCAGCGCCGTGTGGAACGCGGCGTCGTCGAACTCCTCGTCCAGCGGGTCGCGCGCGATGTGCGCGATGACGTCGGGCAGCCCGTCGGGGGTGTTCGGGTGCAGCGAGAGCCCGCCGAAGGTGCGCTGGTCGACGAAGCGCAGCTCGGTGCCCTGGATGTCGTCGAACCGGAGCCGGATCCGCAGGTGCTTCTCGTCGGGGGCCGCCTCGGGCTGGACCAGGAGCTGCCCGCTCATGCCGAGGTGCCCGAGTACCGAGTACCCGGCGTCGGGCTCCGGACCGCCGGCGGTGACGGCGGTCGAACTGCGGGTGCCCGTTCCCGCGGCCGTGCCGGTGTCCTCCAGGGGCAGCCAGAGGTATTTGCCCCGGCGGCGGGCCACGCCGAAGCGGCGCCCGCGCAGGACCGCGGCGAAGTCCGCACCGCCCGCCGTGTGACGGCGCACCGCACGCGGGTGCAGCACCTGCACTTCGGCGACGGTACGGCCGGCGACCCAGCGTTCCAGTCCGCGCCGTACGACTTCGACCTCGGGCAACTCGGGCACGCTGCTCCTCCGGGGTGGATCACCGTGAACGGTGAGGGCTGAGAGGGACCATGAAAGAACCGCCCGTCCCCCGGAGGGGACGGGCGGGGAAAGAAACCGGCGTCAGGCCGAGGCCGTGCCTGCGGCCGGAGCCGAAGAGGTGTCGGCGTCCTCTTCGGGTTCGGCGGGGGCGGCCTCGGCCGCCACCGCGCGCTCTTCCGCCGCGGCGCTGATCGCGCGCCACGCGGACTCCGCCGCCTGCTGTTCCGCTTCCTTCTTGCTGCGGCCGGTGCCGGTGCCGTACGAGACACCACCGACGCGAGCAGCAGCGGTGAAGGTCTTCTCGTGGTCCGGTCCGGTCTCACTGACCAGATATTCCGGGACCCCGAGACCTTCGCTCGCGGTGAGTTCCTGGAGGCTGGTTTTCCAGTCCAGGCCCGCACCGAGGTTGGAGGACAGCTCGATAAGGGGGTCGAAGAGCCGGTGTACCAGCTCGGACGCCGCTTCGAGGCCCTGATCGAGATAGACGGCGCCGATCACCGCTTCCAGGGTGTCGGCGAGGATGGATGCCTTGTCCCGCCCGCCCGTGCCTTCTTCGCCCCGGCCGAGCCGGATGAAGAGACCGAGTTCGAGGCCACGGCTCACCCCTGCGAGCGCACGCGAATTGACCACCGCCGCCCGGAGCTTGGCCAGCTGGCCCTCCGGGAGATCGGGGTGGGTGCGATAGAGCGTGTCCGTGACCACCAGACCGAGCACGGAGTCCCCGAGGAACTCCAGCCGCTCGTTGGTGGGCAGACCGCCGTTCTCGTACGCGTACGAACGGTGGGTGAGCGCACGCACCAGAAGGGCGGACTCGAGTGTGTACCCGAGCCGCCCTTCCAGAAGCGTGTGGGACGAGGCATTGTCCGTCTTGTTGACGTCAGACATTGCGCCTCTCACCAGCCGCTCAGACCTCGAGGACCTGGCGCTTGTTGTAGGTGCCGCAGCTCGGGCACGCGATGTGCTGGAGCTTCGGCTCCTGGCAACGCTCACACGCAACCAGGGTGGGGACCGCAGCCTTCCACTGCGACCGGCGGTGGCGCGTGTTGCTGCGCGACATCTTCCGCTTCGGAACAGCCACGGCTACTTCTCCTGCTTCTCGTCGACGCCAGGTTCGGCGCCGTCAACGTTGTCCTTCTCGTCGACCTGGCCGGTCCCGACGAGTCCCTGCAGCGCCGCCCAACGTGCGTCGACGGCGTCATGGTGGTGACCGGGTTCGTCGTCGAGCCTGATTCCGCATTCGGAACACAGACCGGCGCAATCCTCCCGGCACACCGGCTGCATCGGCAGTGCGAGCACCACCGCATCACGCAGCACGGGTTCGAGGTCGAACAAGCCGTCCTCAAGGGGGGTGATTTCCTCGTCCTCGTCGTCGGCACTGTCAGCCGGGTCCGCCTTCTTGCTGCGGCCCCGGTCGTCGGCTTCGGGGTACGAGAACATCTCCTGGAAATCCGCTTCGAGCTCTCGCTCCAGCGGCTCCAGACACCTTACGCACTCCCCCTCGGCGGACGAACGGGCGGTGCCTGTGACAAGCACCCCGTCCATGACCGACTCAAGGCGGAGCTGCAGTTCTACGGGAGCGCCTTCCGGCACTCCGACGACCCCGGCTACGCCGAGGTCCTTGGGCGCTGCGACCGAGCGGGTAAGCCGCTGGAGCGCACCGGGACGCCGGCCCAGCTCGTGTGTGTCGAACACGAGGGGGTTGCGGTGGTCGAGGCGGGCGTTCAGGGCTCTTCCTGCTTTCGGATCGCTGAAGACTGGGGAAGGAGGCGCCGCCTCTTCGGAATCCGTCCGGGAGACCGTCGGAACGGGCAGCACGGATCACGGAGGTACGGGCGACCGAAGAGCCAGGATACTGGACCGGCCGCCATAGACCCAATCGGCCCCTTCGGGCCCCGGGGCTCCCTGCCCGCGGGCGCCGCAGCCCCCGGACACGGCCTAGCGCCCCTGCTCGTACTCCCGCAGCTGATCCAGGTTGATCATGCTGGTGTCGAAGAGACTGGTCTCGTCGAGGGCGCCCTGCTGCTGGGGGTGCTGCGGCTGCTGAAGCTGCTGAGCGTGCTGGACCTGCTGGGACGGGTCGGACTCCGGGTAGCCGTAGCCGTCCTGCTGCTGGGCCTGCTGATAAGCGTACGGATCGTGCTGGTAGGCGTACTGCTGCTGCTGGTACGCGTACGGGTCCTGGGGCTGCGGCTGATAGCCGTACGGGTCGTACATCTGCTGGACCGGCATGTCCACGGGCTGCTGCGGGACCGCGTCCGGCGGAAGCTGGGCCGCCATCGGGGCGGGCGCCTGAGCGGGCAGCTGGGCCGGGGCCTGCGGCTCGGCCAGGTCCGAGAGGAAGTCCGCGTCACTGCTGTGCCTGCGGCCCATCTCGTCCTGCTCGGCCATGTGTACACCGAGCTCGTCGGACGCGACCCGGCCGTGCAGCTTCTGCCTGCCCCGTCCCACGGCTTCGAGGGTCTTCGCCATCACGGCCTCGAAAGCACCGAGCTTGGTGTCGACGTACTCGTCGGCGCGCATCCGCAGCGTCTCGGGGTCCTGGCTGCGCTCCGGCGCCTCCGGGTCCTCGTAGCCCTGGTCGTCGAGGCCCGGACCGCGGCCGAGCAGCTTCTCGCGGCCCCGGTCGACGGAGCCGATGGTCTTGGTGAGGACGACCTCGAAGTTCGCCAGCTTGGAGTCGACGTAGTCGTCCGCCTCGGCGCGGATCTCGTCGGCGTCGCGCCGGGCCTCGGCGAGCACCCGGTCCGCCTCGTCCTGGGACTGCCGGGCGACCTCGGTGTCGGAGATGAGGGAGCCGCGCTGGGCGTGGGCCGCCTCGATGATCCGCTCGGCCTCGTCACGGGCCTGCTCGACCAGCTGCTCACGGCCGCCGATCAGCTCCTCGGCCTGCGCCAGGGAGCCCGGTAGCGCTTCGCGGACCTCCTGGAGCATCGCCAGCAGCTCGGCGCGGTTGACCACGCAGGAGGCCGACATGGGCATGGACCTGGCACTGCCGACCGTGTCGACGATCTCGTCCAGCTTCTTCTGCACGTCCACCGTGTGCGCCACCTGTTCTTCCGGCCTGGAGACGGACGGGGACGACTGTACGGCCAGTCGGCGCCCGCCCGACACCTGGTGACGGTCCGTCAGTCAACCGTCGGGTCAGTGTCCGTCCGTCACCCGGCGTCCCGCTTCTCGCCCAGCCGCTTCGTCAGAGCCTCGCGGACCAGCGGGGGCAGCAGATGCGAGACATCCCCGCCCCAGGTCGCGACCTCTTTGACCAGGCTGGAGGAGAGGAAACTGTAGGTGGGGTTGGTGGGGACGAAAAGCGTCTCGACGCCCGAGAGGCCGTTGTTCATCTGGGCCATCTGCAGCTCGTAGTCGAAGTCACTGACCGCGCGGAGCCCCTTCACGATGGCCGGGATGTCGCGCTGTTTGCAGAAGTCGACGAGAAGGCCGTGGAAGGACTCGACCTCGACGTTCCCGAAGTCCGCGGTGACCTGGCGGATCAGCTCCATCCGTTCCTCGACGGAGAACAGACCGTGCTTCGACTGGTTGATCATCACGGCCACATGTACGACGTCGTACAGTCTGGAGGCGCGGGCGATGATATCGAGGTGTCCATTGGTGATGGGGTCGAATGACCCCGGACAGACGGCGCGGCGCAACTGAAGTCCCTCGCTCCCGGGTCCGGTCATCGTGCGTCTTCGCACGTAGAGGCGGCGCGACCGTACCAAAGCGTGGCCTCGCCGTACCGACGGGCCCGCAAAGGCTCAAAACCCTTGGGCCACTTGAACTCTCCGCCTCTTGTGCTCCGTTCCACCGTGACGAGGGCATCGCCCGTGAGCCACCCCTGTGCACGGAGTGTGAGCAGGATCTCGCGAAGATCGTCATCGGTGACGGCGTACGGCGGATCGAGGAAGACCACGTCGTACGGGGCGGCCGGCGCCGGTCCTGCCACGATCTGCTCCGCTTTGCCGGTCCGCACCTCCGCCCCGGGGAGACCGAGCGTGCGGACGTTGTCACGGACCGTGGCCACTGCCCGCGGGTCCGCCTCGACGAGCAGGGTGTGCGCGGCGCCACGGGAGAGCGCCTCAAGACCGACGGCGCCCGAACCGGCGTACAGATCGGCGATACGGGTTCCGCCCAGGGTGCCGAGCAGCGCTTCCCAGGTGGAGAAGAGCCCCTCTCTCGCACGGTCGGAAGTGGGGCGGGTGCCGTTGCCCGGCGGTACGGCGAGGCGGCGCCCGCCGGCCGTACCGGCGATCACGCGGGTCATCTCAGTCCTTCTCGGTGAGCGGAAGCTGTCCTGGTCTGGCTCCTGTCCCGGCCAGTCTCTCACCCGGCGGCCCCTCAGCCCTTGTCGAGATACCGCTCGCGCTCCTGGTCGAGGAGGGCGTCCAGGGCGGTGCGCAGGGCGGGCAGATGTGCCAGCTCCGGGTCGGCCGCGACGACCTGCGCGGCCTCCTCGCGGGCCGCCGCGATGATCTCCTCGTCGTCGATGACGGCGAGCATCCGCAGCGAGGACCGGACCCCGGACTGGGCCTGGCCCAGGACATCGCCCTCACGACGCTGTTCGAGGTCGATACGGGACAGCTCGAAGCCGTCGAGCGTGGCGGCCACCGCACCGAGCCTGGCACGGGCGGGGCCGGCTTCGTGCGCCTCGGTCACCAGGAGGCAGAGGCCGGGCGCCGAACCGCGGCCGACCCGTCCGCGCAGCTGGTGCAGTTGCGATACGCCGAACCGGTCGGCGTCCATGATCACCATTGCGGTGGCGTTGGGTACGTTGACCCCGACCTCGATGACCGTCGTCGCGACCAGGACGTCCACCGCGCCCGCGGCGAAGCGGCGCATGACGTCGTCCTTGTCGTCCGGGGCCATCCGCCCGTGCAGCTGCTCGATCCGCAGTCCGCTCAGGGGCCCGCCGGCCAGCTGTCCGGCGATCTCGACCACGGCGAGCGGCGGCCGCTTGTCCCCCTCGGCCTCCGCCCCCTCCGCCGTTTCACCCGATGCGGGCTTCCGCTTCTTCGGCTCGTCGTCGCCGTCCCCGATGCGCGGGCACACCACGTACGCCTGGTGGCCGTTCTCCGCCTCCTCGCGCACCCGCTCCCAGGCGCGGGCCAGGAAGTGCGGCTTGTCCCTGGCCGGCACGACATGGGTGGCGATCGGTGAACGGCCGGCGGGAAGCTGATCGAGTACGGAGGTCTCCAGATCCCCGAAGACGGTCATGGCGACCGTACGGGGGATGGGCGTGGCCGTCATGACGAGCAGATGCGGCGGCTGCTTCCCCTTGCCCCGCAGGGCGTCGCGCTGTTCCACACCGAAGCGGTGCTGCTCGTCGACCACGACCAGACCGAGGTCGTGGAACTGGACCTTGTCCTCGATCAGCGCGTGCGTGCCGATGACGAGTCCGGCCTCCCCCGTGACCAGGTCGAGCAGCGCCTTGCGACGGGCGGCCACCCCCATGGACCCGGTCAGCAGCACGACCTTGGTGGACAGCTCGCCGCCGCCCAGCATCCCGCCCTCGGCGAGCTCGCCCATCATCTCGGTGACGGACCGGTGGTGCTGCTGGGCGAGCACCTCGGTGGGCGCCAGCATCGCGGCCTGTCCGCCCGCGTCGACGACCGCCAGCATCGCCCGCAGCGCGACCAACGTCTTGCCCGAGCCGACTTCCCCCTGGAGCAGCCGGTGCATCGGGTGCTCGGTCGCGAGCTCGTCGAAGATCTCCCCGGTGACCTTCCGCTGGCCTTCGGTGAGGGTGAAGGGCAGCTTGGCGTCGAAGGCGTCGAGCAGCCCTCCGGGTACGGGTTTGCGCGCCACAGCTGGCAGTTGGGTCTCGGCGTGCCTGCGCCTGGCGAGCGCGACCTGGAGGACGAAGGCCTCGTCCCACTTCAGCCGGTCGCGCGCCACCGCCACATCGGCCTTCGTGCGCGGCCGGTGCACCTTCTGCAGCGCGTCGGGCAGCGTGGTCAGTCCGCGTCCGTCGCGCAGCGCGGGCGGCAGCGGGTCGACGGCCTCCTGCGCGGCGGGCAGCACGGCGTCGACGGCTTTGGAGATCTTCCAGGACTCCAGCCCCTTGCAGGCCGGGTAGATGGGGATCAGCTCATTCGCCCAGGCCTCGACGGCGCCCGCGTCGGTGTCGGCGTCCAGCAGTTCGTACGTGGGGTGTGCGAGCTGGAACTTCTGGTTGAACTTGGACACCTTGCCCGCGAACATCGCGCGGCGGCCCGGGAGCAGCTCCTTCTGGGGCTTGTGGATGCCCTTGCCGAAGAAGACGAGCTGCAGACGGCCGCTGCCGTCGGTGATGTTCACCTCCAGGCGTCTGCCCCGGCCCTGGTTGAAGGTGAGCACCCGGGCGTCGGCGACCTGCGCGAAGACCGTGACGTGCTCGTCCAGGGGCAGCTCGGTGAGCTGGGTGAGCTCACCGCGCTCGGCGTACCTCCGGGGGTAGTGGTGCAGGAGGTCGCCGACCGTGTGCAGGTCGAGGTGGTCGGCCATCACCTTGGCGGTGGGGGCGCCGAGCGTGTTCTTGAGGGGTTCATCGAGCGCGGGCACGCCGTCCATTGCACACCATGGGTCCGACAGCGGGGGTATTTCCCCCTCGCCGCCCTGACCGGCGCGCTACTCCACCCCGATCAGCAGCGGGGCCGGCTGACGGCCGCCGTCGTAGACCACCGTGTCGACCGCCAGGTGTCCGCCCCGTACGAACGCCTCCAGGCGTTCCGCGACCGTCTCCGGTACACCGTCGCCGAGGACCAGGGTCACCAGTTCGCCGCCCGCCGAGAGCATCCGGTGCAGCACCGTCTCCCCCGTGGTTACCAGATCCGCTCCGATCACCGCCACGTCACCGTCGATCAGGCCCAGCACGTCGCCGGCCTGGCAGACACCGGCCGATGTCCAGGACTGCCGCTCGGCCAGCGCCAGTTCGGCGTAGCGGGTGGCGCCGGCCGCCGCTGTCATCGCGACGACGTCCTCGTCGAACCGCCGCTCGGGTTCGTGCACGGCCAGCGCCGCGACACCCTGGACGGCCGCCCGCGTCGGGACGAGGGCCACCCGTACGCCCTCCACCCTCGCCTGTTCCGCGGCCGCCGCCGCCGTGTGGCGCAGTTCGGCGTCGTTGGGCAGCAGCACGACCTCCCGGGCGTGCGCGCGCCGGATCGCGTCGACCAGTTCGCCGCTGGCGGGCGGCTCTCCCGGGCGGGCGAGCACGGTGGTGGCGCCGGCCTCCCGGCACAGAGCCGCCAGCCCTTCGCCCGGCACGACGGCGACCACGGCTCGCTGGACCTGCTCGGGTGCGGGTGTCGCGGCCGCGCCGAAGTGGGTGATGCGGATCCGGTACGGGCGCCCGGCGTCGACTCCCGCCTCCACGGCGGCTCCGGCGTCGTCGACATGGACATGGACGTTCCAGAGGCCGTCGCCGCCGACGACGACCAGCGATTCGCCGATGCCGTCCAGCCGGGTGCGGAGCCGGGCCACGGCGTCGTCCGACGCCTCCAGGAGGTAGATCACCTCGAAGGCCGGGCCGCCGTCGGCCGGGCAGTCGTCGGTGAAGTGCGCGGGCACAGTGGGGGCCCGCCGGCGCTCCGCGGCCGGGGCCTCCCCCGAGAACGCTCCGGCCAGCGCGGCGAGCACATCCACCAGGCCCCGGCCGCCGGCGTCGACGACGCCTGCCCGGCCGAGTACGGCCAGTTGTCCCGGGGTGGCGTCGAGCGCGGTGCGCGCCCCTTCGTGTGCGGCGCGCGCCACCTTCGTACAGCTCGCCCCGCTGCCGCGGCAGGCGGTGGCAGCGGCTTCGGCCGCCGCGGTGGCCACGGTCAGGACGGTGCCCTCCACCGGGTGCGCGACCGCCTGGTAGGCCGATTCGGCCGCCCGCCGGAGCGCCCGGCCCAGCAGCACGGCGTGATCATCGTCACCCGCCGGCGCCCCGATCACCTCGGCCATGCCGCGCAGCAGCTGGGCCAGGATCGTGCCCGAGTTGCCCCGGGCCCCGATGAGCGCACCGTGGGCCATGGCCCGTACCGCGTCCGCCAGGGCGGGGGCCGAGTCCCTGGCGCCGGGCTCGTCGGAGGTGCCGGTCGAGAGGGTCCCGTGTGCGACGAAGACCGCTTCCACCGCCTGGGCCGCGGACTCCACGGTCAGATAGAGGTTGGTGCCGGTGTCCCCGTCGGCGACCGGGTAGACGTTGATCGCGTCGATCTCCTCGCGGTCCCTGCCCAGCGCTTCCAGGGCCAGTGAGCACCAGGTGCGGACCACGACGGCATCGATCTCGTCGGGCGGCTGCGGCACCTGAAGCCTCCTTGAGCAGCGGGGTTGAACCGCAGGGTAGTCGTGGGCCGGGGAGGGCACCGGGGACCCGGGCCGGGCGGGGGGCGGTGCCAACCATGGTAGTTTCGTTCCACCGGCGCAGTCGTTGTATGCTGCTTCGGTTGCCCGATGAGAATCGGGCCATTCCTCCGGTACCGCCACTTCAGTCAATGATTCCGGCGCGCCGGATTTCACTGTAAGTGCACCTGAAGTCTTTGGAGTGACCCGTGGCTGCCAACTGCGACGTCTGCGGCAAGGGGCCGGGCTTCGGCAACAACATTTCGCACTCGCACCGCCGTACTCCGCGTCGCTGGAATCCCAACATCCAGCGCGTGCGTGCAGTGGTCGGTCGGACGCCGAAGCGGCTCAACGTCTGCACCTCGTGCATCAAGGCCGGCAAGGTCTCGCGCTAATTTGAGGTTGCTCCCCGCCTGTGCGGGGATGACCCAGCCGACGTTTCGTCGTAGCGCAGCCCCTTGCGGTTGCCTTGAAAAGCCGGTCCACCTCGGTGGACCGGCTTTTTCGCGTGCCCGCCCGGCTGTCCCGCCGGGCCGGCTGTCCCACCGGCCCGGCGGGGTTACCGGCGAAGCCGCCAGCCGTGGTCGACCGGGCCGATGCCCGAGCCCAGCGCGAATCCGGCGGCGATGGCGCCCGTGACGTACTCCTTGGCCGCGGCCACCGCGTCGGGCACGGCCTGGCCGTGCGCCAGCTGCGCCGCGATCGCCGATGCCAGCGTGCATCCGGTGCCGTGGGTATGGCGGTTGTCGAAGCGGGGTGCGCGCAGCCAGTGCTCCTCGCTGCCGTCGGTGAGCAGATCCACCGCGTCACCGGCGAGGTGACCGCCCTTGATCAGCACCCACTTCGGCCCATGTGCGAGCACGGCCGCCGCTGCCCGCGGCAGATCGGCCTCACTCTCCACCCGTACCCCGGTGAGCTGGGCCACCTCGTCCAGATTGGGGGTGGCGACGGTGGCCGTCGGGAGCAGCAGCTTCCGTACGGATTCGAGCGCCGAAGCGGCGAGCAGCGGATCACCGTGCTTGGAGACCCCCACCGGGTCGACGACGACCGGAGCTCCGGTCCCGGCGAGCAGTCCGGCCACTGTCTCCACCAATTCGGCGGACGACAGCATTCCGGTCTTCACCGCGTGCACGCCGATGTCGTCGACGACGGCGCGGTACTGGGCGCGTACGGCTTCGGCGGGCAGCTCCCACGCGCCGTGCACACCCTGCGAGTTCTGTGCGGTGACCGCGGTGAGCACGCTCATTCCGTGCACGCCGAGTGCCAGCATCGTCTTCAGATCGGCCTGGATGCCCGCGCCGCCCCCGGAGTCGGAACCGGCGACCGTGAGGACCAGCGGTGGCGCCGTCACGACGGGTCGTCCCCGAAGTGGTCCCAGCCGCCCTTGCTGGTCCAGGGCGCCCCGTCGACCGTCACATGGGGCAGGGCCGAGGGGTTGACCACCTCACCGATCACCTTCCAGCGGGCGGGCAGTTTCACGTCCGGCGGGAAGGTCGCCACGATCGCGTGGTCCTCTCCCCCGGTGAGCACCCACTGGAGCGGGTCCACACCGACGGCCTGGCCGATGTCGCTCATCTGCGAGGGGATGTCGATGAGCCCCGCCCGCAGGTCGATCCGCACCTTGCTGGCCTCGGCGATGTGCCCGAGATCGGCCACGAGGCCGTCGCTGACGTCGGTCATCGCGGTGGCACCGAGGCCGGCGGCCGCGGGCCCCGCGTGGTACGGGGGTTCGGGGCGCCGGTGCGCCTCGACGAAGGCGCGGGGCGAGCGGAATCCGCGGGAGAGCACCGCGAACCCGGCGGCGGACCAGCCGAGCCATCCGGTCACGGCCACGACGTCGCCGGGCCGGGCGCCCGACCTGGTGACCGGTTCGTGGTTGCGCAGATCGCCGAGTGCGGTGATGGAGACGGTGATCGTCTCTCCGCGTACGACGTCACCGCCGACCACGGCGGCCCCCGCGACCTGGCACTCGTCGCGGATGCCGTCCATCAGCTCGGTGGGCCAGGTGACCGGGAGCTCGGCGGGCACCACGAGCCCCAGGAGTATCGCGGTGGGAACCGCACCCATGGCCGCGATGTCCGCGAGGTTCTGCGCCGCCGCCTTGCGGCCGACGTCGTACGCGGTGGACCAGTCCCGGCGGAAGTGCCGCCCCTCCAGCAGGATGTCCGTACTCGCCACGACCCGCCGGTCGGGAGCGGCCACGACCGCGGCGTCGTCGCCGGGCCCCAGCCGTACCGCCGGGGTCGTCGTGAGCCGGGAGGTGAGCTCTCTGATCAGCCCGAACTCCCCGAGCTCCCCCACAGTGCCCTTCATCGCCGCTCGCCTCTCCTCGTGATCCGGACCTCGTGTCCGGTCTGTCTGCCGGCTTGCCTGCCAGGGGGGATGCCCCGTATGCCCCGGTCCGCTTGCGGTCGCGGGCCGCCACTGCTGTCGGTAACGTCAATGAGGTACGTCAACTCCACATCCCGTACGCCCCGGACGCGTGTGACTGCCGGGTGCGCGGGTCTCCCCGCCACCTCGGGCGACGCGATACCGTGGCGTCCCTTTCTCCCCCACATGATCCTCGTGGCCCCCTTGGAGGTTCCGTGGTACAGGCGTACATCCTCATTCAGACCGAAGTGGGCAAGGCGACAGCCGTCGCCGAGCTCGTCGGGAAGCTCCCCGGGGTGATCCAGGCCGAGGACGTGACCGGTCCCTACGACGTGATCGTGCGCGCACAGGCCGACACCGTCGACGAACTCGGTCGCATGGTGGTCGCCAAGGTCCAGCAAGTGGACGGCATTACCCGCACTCTGACCTGCCCGGTCGTTAATCTGTAGCCCCCTCTACGCTGAGCCGGTGAAGTCCAACAGCCACCGGCTCCTGTCCCTTTCCGCCGCCGCCCTGCTTCTGGCGGCGGCGGGCTGTTCAGCGACGGACGACACGGCGTCCGTCTCGGTTCCCGAGCCTCCCGCGGACCAGGTCACGCTGTGCAGGGCACTCGACAAGGCGCTGCCGAAGACCGTCGCGGGGCTGACCCGCGGCGATCCGGATCCGAAGTCCGAACTGACCGCCGCATGGGGGGACGCGGCGATCGTACTGCGCTGCGGTGTCCCGCGGCCCGCCGAGATGGACGACTCCCAGGCCAAGGCAGTGGACGCGAACGGGGTCAACTGGCTGCTGGAGCAGCGGGCCGGCGGACCCCGGTTCACGAGCACCTACCGCAAGGCCTACGTCGAGGTGACGCTGGGGCCGAAGTACGCCCACGACGTCACCCCGCTCTCGGACTTCGCGGGTGCCATCAGGAAGACGGATCCGTCCAGCCTCTGAAGGCCGTCCGGAACACGGTCTCAGCGCAGCCCCGTCGAGCGGCGCAGCGCGGCCTGGATCAGCCGGTCCACCAGCTCCGGGTAGCCGACGCCGCTCTCCTGCCACATCCGCGGGTACATCGAGATCGGCGTGAAACCGGGCATCGTGTTGATCTCGTTGATGACGAACCCGCCGTCATCGGTGAGGAAGAAGTCGGCCCGCACGAGGCCCTCGCAGGAAACCGCTTCGAACGCCTCGACCGCGAGCCGCTGGACCTCCGCGGTCTCCTCGGCCGTCAGCGGGGCGGGCACCATGCCCTCCGCGGACTCACCGGGGATGTACTTCGCCTCGAAGTCGTAGAAGTCGTGCGAGGTGACCGGCGGGATCTCGGCGGGCACGCTCGCCCGGGGCCCGTCCTCGAACTCCAGCACCCCGCACTCGATCTCACGGCCGCGCAGCAGCGCCTCGACGAGCACCTTCGGGTCGTGCCGCCTGGCCTCCTCCACCGCGTCGTCGAGACCGGCCAGTGAGTCGACCTTGGTGATGCCCATGGACGAACCGCCGCGTGCGGGCTTGATGAAGAGCGGCCAGCCGTGCTCACCGGCGAAGTCCACGATCTTCTTGCGGGCGGCGGCCGGATCCAGGCTCCACTCGCGGGGACGGATCACCTCGTACGGGCCGACCGGCAGCCCGTACGAGAGGAACACCCGCTTCATGTACTCCTTGTCCTGGCCGACGGCGGACGCGAGGACGCCCGCACCGACGTAGGGCACTCCGGAGAGTTCCAGCAGCCCCTGAAGGGTGCCGTCCTCGCCGTAGGGGCCGTGCAGCACCGGGAAGACCACGTCGACGTCGCCCAGCGCCTTGGGCACCGAACCCGGTTCGCTGTAGACGACTTCACGGTTGCCGGGGTCGACGGAGAGCACCACGGCGCCGTCCGCGCCCTCTGCGATCGCGGCCACCGACGGCATGGTCCGGTCGGTGATGGCCATCCGCTCGGGATCGTCCGCGGTCAGCGCCCACCGGCCGTCCGCAGTGATGCCGATGGGCAGCACGTCGTACTTCGTCCGGTCGATGGCGCGCAGGACAGCACCCGCGGTGACCACCGAGATGGCGTGTTCGGAGCTGCGCCCGCCGAAGACAACCGCCACACGCGGCTTACGACGCTGCTGCTCAAGGCTCTGGGGGGAGTTCTCGCTGCTCATATCGCGTTGAGGGTACCTGCTGGTACGTACCGAGTCAGCGTCGCTCGGCCTTGGCGCTGCGCGACATCAGTTCCTTCAGCGCGACGAGCGGGGCCTTCCCGTTGTGGACGATGTCCACAACCGTCTCCGTGATGGGCATGTCGACGCCGTGCCGGCGGGCCAGATCGGCCACCGACTCGCAGGACTTGACGCCCTCGGCGGTCTGGCTGGTGGCCGCGATCGCCTCCTGGAGGGTCATGCCCCGCCCGAGGTTGGTGCCGAAGGTGTGGTTGCGGGAGAGCGGCGACGAGCAGGTGGCCACCAGGTCGCCCAGGCCGGCGAGTCCGGAGAAGGTCAGCGGATCCGCGCCCATCGCCAGGCCCAGACGGGTGGTCTCGGCCAGCCCGCGGGTGATCAGCGATCCCTTGGCGTTGTCCCCCAGCCCCATGCCGTCGGCGATCCCGACAGCGAGGCCGATGACGTTCTTGACGGCGCCGCCGAGCTCGCAGCCGACGACGTCGGTGTTGGTGTACGGGCGGAAGTACGCGGTGTGGCAGGCGGCCTGAAGCCGCTGGGCCACCGCTTCGTCCCGGCAGGCGACCACGGCGGCAGCGGGCATCCGGCCGGCGATCTCCTTGGCCAGGTTGGGCCCGGTGAGTACGGCGACGCGCTCGGTGGGGACCTTGCCGACCTCCTCGATGACCTCGCTCATCCGCTTGGCCGTGCCGAGTTCGACGCCCTTCATCAACGAGACGAGGACGGTCCCCGGGTGCAGCAGCCCCGTCCAGTCCGCCAGGTTGGCACGCACCGTCTGCGAGGGCACGGCGAGCACGGTGAAGTCCGCGCCGCGGGCGGCCTCGGCGGGGTCCGCGGTGGCGTGCACCGACGCGGGGAGTTCGATTCCCGGCAGATAGTCCGGGTTGGTGCGGGTGGCGTTGATGGTCTCCGCGAGAGCGGCACGGCGGCCCCACAGGGCCACCTCGCACCCCGCGTCGGCGAGGACCATGGCGAAAGCCGTGCCCCAGGATCCGTTGCCGAAGACGGCTGCTCGCGTCACTTGGTGCCCTCTCCTGCGGCCTTGCGGCGCTCTGCGGCGCGGGCCTTGCGGTGGTCGTACGGTTCGGCGGGGGCCTGCTCGCCGCGCAGGTCCTCCAACAGGACGGTGACGGCGGCCATGATGGCCTCGGTCGCTTCCTTGAGCACCTCGGGGGTCGGGTCCTTGCCGTAGAACCGCGTGAGATCCACCGGCGGTCCGGCCTTGACCTGAAGGGTTTTGCGCGGGAAGAAGCGGATCTTCTTCGCGCTCGCATACGGCGGCATCGCGAGGTTGGCGCCCCACTGGGCCACCGGGATCACCGGAGCCTTGGTGAGGAGCGCGGCCCGCGCGACCCCACTCTTGGCGGTCATCGGCCACTGCCCCGGATCGCGGGTGAGAGTGCCCTCCGGGTAAAAGGCCACGCACTGCCCCTGCTCCACTGCCGTCACCGCGGCCCGGAACGCGCCGAAAGCGTTGGACGACTCCCGGTAGACGGGGATCTGTCCGGTGCCGCGCAGCAGGGGTCCGACGACGGGAACCTTGAAGAGCGCCGCTTTGGCCAGGAATCGGGGGACCTTGCCCGTGTTGTACTGGAAGTGGCCATAGGAGAACATGTCGAGATACGAGTTGTGATTGACAGCGGTGATAAATCCGCCATCATCCGGAATGTGCTCCATTCCGCTCCAGTCCCGCTTGAACAGAACCAGCAGCGGCGGTTTAGCAATGACCGCCGCCAGGCGGTACCAGAAGCCGATTCTGCGGCGGGACACTCGGACACCTTCCTCTTGAACCTCAACGCTGCCTGGCTACGGAACGTCACGCGTCGCCCCAGGCCCCTGCTCTGTCGAGAACACCGTACGCCCGGCCCGGCCCGCCCGGTATCGCGGGCTGGGGCCACAATAGGGCCGATGCCGAACTCGGATCGGACCGCCAACTGGTCCCTGGTCGTACCTCTGAAGCCGTTGGCGCTGGCGAAGAGCAGACTCGCGCCGACGGCCTCCGACGAGGTGCGTCCCGGGCTCGCCCTGGCCTTCGCGCAGGACACCGTCGCCGCGGCGCTGGCCTGTTCCGCGGTGCGGGATGTGGCCGTCGTCACCGACGACGCGCTGGCCGCCGCCGAACTGGCCGCGCTGGGCGCCCGGATTGTGCCGGACACGGCCGCCGCGGGCCTGAACCCCGCCCTGGCGCACGGTGCTCGTGCCGTCCGCGAGCTCCGCCCGGACGCGGCCGTGGCCGCGCTGAACGCGGACCTTCCCGCACTTCGCCCGGTGGAATTGCGGCGAGTACTGGACCGGGCGGCCGAATTTCCCCGCGCATTTCTGGCGGATGCCGCCGGAATCGGCACGACTTTGCTGACCGCGCGTGCGGATACGGAATTGAGCCCGGCATTCGGTGGGCCGTCGCGGGCGCGGCATCGCGCATCGGGGGCGGTGGAAATACTGCTCGGGGACGTCGTCTCGGTACGCCAGGACGTGGACACCGGTGACGATCTGCTGGCCGCCGCGGCGCTGGGGCTCGGCCCGTACACGGCCCGCAGATACTCGGCGGTCACGGCGGGGCCGGGGCCCGCCCCCTCCGCGGGCGGCCGGCCGGAACGCGGTACCGCGCACGGGCCGGCGGCCGGTCCTGAGGCCTGAGCACAGCAGGGAACCGGCCCGGGGGACGCCGTAAGCTGCGCCCATGCAGGCGACCGCGTACACGTACGACTCCGAGACCCGCAGCGGCAGCGTGCTGCTCGACGACGGCACCCCGGTGCCCTTCGACGCCGCCGCATTCGACGCGGGGGGCCTGCGGCTGCTGAGATCCGGCCAGCGCGTGCGGATCGAGACGGCGGACGACGACGGGGGCGAAGCCCCGCACATCACTCTGGTGACACTCCAGACGTTCTGATCCGGCGGGATTTTCCGGGGCACCGGGGGTCGCCGTCCGGCTTCCGGGCTCCCGTCCGGCCGCGCCGCAGGCGCTCTTGCGAACGCACCGCGGGCCGGACTCCCCAAGGGGAGTCCGGCCCGACGCGTGGGTGGCCGTACCGCTTACTTCTTCCTGGCGGTGGCCTTCTTGGCGGTGGTCTTGCGCGCCGTGGTCTTCCTGGCGGGCGCCTTCTTCGCGACCGCCTTCTTGGCCGGCGCGGTCTTCTTCGCGGTGGCCTTCTTGGCGGTGGTGGCCTTCTTCGCCGGAGCCGCCGTCTTGGCCGCCGACTTCTTGGCGGTGGTCTTCTTCGCCGGGGTGGCCTTCTTGGCCGCCACCGTCTTCTTGGCAGCGGTCTTCGCCGCCGTGGTCTTCTTCGCAGCCGTCTTCTTCGCGGCGGTGGCCTTCTTGGCCGCGGCCTTCTTGACGGTCGTGCGGGTGGAAGATCCGCCGGAGAGGCTGCCCTTGGGTGCCTTCTTGACGGCCACATCGTTCTTCGGGAGCTTCTTCGAGCCGCTGACCAGGTCCTTGAAGCCCTGCCCCGCGCGGAAGCGCGGCACCGAGGTCTTCTTGACCCGGACGCGCTCACCCGTCTGCGGGTTGCGGGCGTAACGGGCCGGCCTGTCGACCTTCTCGAACGAGCCGAAGCCGGTGACCGACACCCGGTCGCCGCCGACAACTGCGCGGACGATCGCGTCCAGTACGGCGTCGACAGCGTCTGCGGCCTGCTGGCGGCCACCGACCTTGTCGGCAATGGCCTCTACGAGCTGCGCCTTGTTCACGTCTTCCCCTTCGGAGACATTGCCAGAACGAAACTGTTCAGGCTTTTTCGCACGTTAGGCAGATATATACCGCAAATCAAACACGAAACGGTCTAATCACCCTTGTGCCGCAACGAACTCAACCGTCACGGAGATCCACCAAGGGAGTTGCCATCGGGGAATCGACCCTCGTCGAGGTCCTTCATCAGCCGATCCAGCCGCGTTGCTGCATCGGTGAGATCGTGCTTCGCCGCGGCCGTGATGACCAACAGCTTCCGGGACAGCGCCATCCTTACGCCCTCCGGGACTTGCAGTTCACGCACCCTTGCGTGCGCTTCTTTCATTTGTTCGGCGACTTCCGCGTAAAGCTTGAGTTGGTTGTCGCGTTCCATGCGCCGATTGTGCCATCTGGGGCGAGTTGTCGCCCGGCGGGGGCTCAACAAGCGACTGCGCCCCCTGCCGCATGGCAGGGGGCGCAGTCCTGAAAACGTGCTGCTCAGACCTCAATTGTGCGTGGCTTGTGGGCGGGTCGGGCCGCCTCGTAAGCCGTGATGTCCGCTTCGTTCTGAAGGGTGAGGCTGATGTCGTCCAGACCGTTCAGCAGCCGCCAGCGGGCGTTCTCGTCCAGCTCGAATCCGGCGGTGATGCCCTCCGCGACGACCTGACGGCTCTCCAGGTCCACGGTGATCTCGGCGGACGGGTCGGCCTCCGTCAGTTTCCAGATGGCGTCCACGACCGTCTGGTCGATAACCACGGTCAGCAGGCCGTTCTTCAGCGAGTTCCCGCGGAAGATATCGGCGAACCGGGACGAGATGACCGCCTTGAAGCCGAAGTTCTGCAGAGCCCAGACCGCGTGCTCGCGGGAGGAACCCGTACCGAAGTCAGGGCCTGCGACCAGCACCGATGCGCCTTCGCGCTCCGGGCGGTTGAGTACGAACTCGGGGTCCTTGCGCCAGGCCTCGAAGAGCCCGTCCTCGAAACCGTCGCGGGTGACCTTCTTCAGCCAGTGGGCCGGGATGATCTGGTCGGTGTCGACGTTGCCACGGCGCAGCGGGACGACCCGGCCGGTGTGCTTGGTGAAAGCTTCCATGGAAATCAGGCCTCCACGAGAGTCGGGGCGTCGGACAGGTCGGCGGGCGAGGCCAGATGCCCCAGCACCGCGGTGGCGGCGGCCACCTGCGGGGAGACCAGGTGGGTACGGCCGCCCTTGCCCTGCCTGCCCTCGAAGTTGCGGTTGGAGGTGGACGCGCAGCGCTCGCCGGGCGCGAGTTGGTCGGGATTCATACCCAGGCACATTGAGCACCCCGCGTGCCGCCATTCGGCGCCCGCAGCGGTGAAGACCTTGTCCAGGCCCTCCTCGATGGCCTGCAGAGCGACCCGCACCGAGCCGGGGACGACCAGCATCCGCACGCCGTCGGCGACGCTGCGGCCCTTCACCAGGGCGGCCGCGCTGCGCAGGTCCTCGATGCGGCCGTTGGTGCAGGAACCCACGAACACCGTGTCGACCTTGATGTCGCGCAGTGGCTGGCCCGCGGTCAACCCCATGTATTCCAGGGCCTTTTCGGCGGCCAGGCGCTCCGAAGCGTCTTCGTACGAAGCCGGGTCGGGGACGCTGGCGGAAAGCGGTGCACCCTGGCCCGGGTTGGTGCCCCAGGTGACGAACGGGGCCAGTTCGGCGGCGTCGATGAGGACCTCGGCGTCGAATGCCGCGTCGTCGTCGGTGCGCAGCGTCTTCCAGTACTCGACCGCGGCGTCCCAGTCCTCGTCCTGCGGGGCGTGGTCGCGGCCCTTGAGGTAGTCGAAGGTGGTCTGGTCGGGGGCGATCATGCCCGCCCGCGCGCCCGCCTCGATCGACATGTTGCAGATGGTCATCCGGGCTTCCATCGAGAGCTTCTCGATGGCGGAGCCGCGGTACTCCAGGACGTAGCCCTGGCCGCCGCCGGTACCGATCCGGGCGATGATCGCCAGGATCAGGTCCTTGGCCGTGACCGAGTCGGGCAGTTCGCCCTCCACCGTGATGGCCATGGTCATGGGGCGGGCCATCGGGAGCGTCTGGGTCGCCAGCACGTGCTCGACCTGCGAGGTGCCGATGCCGAACGCCAGCGCGCCGAAGGCGCCGTGCGTGGACGTGTGGCTGTCACCGCAGACCACCGTGGTACCCGGCTGGGTCAGACCCAGCTGCGGTCCGACGACGTGGACGACGCCCTGCTCGACGTCGCCCAGCGGGTGGAGCCGTACGCCGAAGTCCGCGCAGTTCTTGCGCAGCGTCTCCAGCTGGACGCGGGAGACCGGGTCCGCGATCGGCTTGTCGATGTCGAGGGTGGGAGTGTTGTGGTCCTCGGTGGCGATGGTGAGGTCGAGGCGCCGTACGGGCCGGCTGTTCTGGCGCAGACCGTCGAACGCCTGCGGGCTCGTCACTTCGTGCAGCAGGTGCAGATCGATGAAGAGAAGGTCGGGCTCGCCTTCGGCGCGCCTGACGACATGGTCGTCCCAGACCTTCTCCGCGAGTGTCCTACCCATCGCTTTCCCTCCGGCCGGCGTCTTCGCCGGCCCAACTAGAGATCGGGCGCCCCCGTCCGAACCCCCGTACCGGGCGGGTGACTGCGAGCCGTTGTACGGCCGCACCTACAGGTTGGCAAGTTCCATGGAAAATTGAACTTGCGTTTCACAGAGTGAGACGCGAGTATCGTTGCATGGACAACTCTAGCGGCGTCGGCGTTCTCGACAAGGCAGCTCTGGTATTGAGTGCTCTGGAGTCCGGCCCGGCCACCCTCGCCGGACTGGTCGCGGCGACCGGGCTCGCACGGCCCACGGCACACCGCCTTGCCGTGGCACTGGAACACCACCGGCTGGTGGCGAGGGACATGCAGGGCCGGTTCATTCTCGGTCCGCGGCTCTCCGAGCTGGCAGCGGCGGCGGGCGAGGACCGCCTGCTGGCCACCGCCGGGCCGGTATTGACGCATCTGCGCGATGTCACGGGCGAGAGCGCTCAGCTCTACCGCCGGCAGGGAGACATGCGGATCTGCGTGGCGGCGGCCGAGCGGCTCTCCGGGCTGCGGGACACCGTTCCGGTCGGCTCGACGCTCACCATGAAGGCCGGCTCCTCGGCCCAGATCCTGATGGGCTGGGAGGAGCCCGAGCGGCTCCACCGCGGACTCCAGGGCGCCCGCTTCACGGCGACGGCGCTGTCCGGAGTGCGCCGCAGGGGCTGGGCCCAGTCGATCGGCGAGCGCGAGCCGGGCGTGGCCTCGGTCTCGGCCCCGGTACGCGGGCCTTCGAACCGGGTGGTCGCCGCCGTCTCCGTCTCGGGGCCCATCGAGCGGCTGACCCGCCACCCGGGCCGGATGCACGCCCAGGCGGTCATCGATGCCGCCGGGCGCCTCTCCGAGGCGCTGCGCCGCACCAGCTGACCGGAGCCCCGTCGGCTCCAGCCCCTTTTGAGCACCACCGCCCCGCCATCCCGGCGGGCCGCCCCAGCGTCGTGGCGGCCCCCGCGGACCCGGTCCGCCGTCAGCGCGCGGGGCGCGCCGGCTTCGCACCGGAGCGGTGCGCGAGACGCTCCGCCGCCGAGCGGCCCCTCCCCCCGACCGGGAGCACACCGGTCGCCGCCGACAGCCCGTAGGGCGGCATATCGGCGTAGATGGATTCGTACGACCCCTCCGGCACGATGTACGTCTCGTGCCACAGCCCCACATGCTGCCGGGACTTGCGCTCCGTGCGGTTGATCCTGGCCCACGCCGTGCGGTGGAACATGTCGGGGGCGGACGCGTACGCGTACAGCTTCTCCTTCGACTCCCAGTACTGGACGACGTAGTACGTCCGCGGCGAGCCCGTCAGCAGCGTGTAGCCGAGCAGCCCCCGGCTCTTGTCCCTGGACAACTCCCTGAGCATGCGCGGCATCGCCAGGAGGACCGGGAACCAGTGGTGCACTCCCCGGAAGTGGTTGATGCGCATCCCGATCAGCAGGACGACCACATCACCCTCAGCGGCCGCAGTCGTCCGTCCCGGAACCGGTTTCGCGAACATGCCGTACCCCCTTCGCCGTACTGGACTTCGCTTGGCTGGACTTCGCCGTACTGGAGCATGGTGTTGGATAGTGACGCTATCCAGTAATGGACAGTGGCACTGTTCGAACGGCTGCGCAAGGGAAGGCGCCAGGAATGCGACTGTCGGAACTCAGCGAGCAGAGCGGCGTCCCGACCGCGACGATCAAGTACTACCTGCGGGAGCGGTTGCTGCCCGCAGGCCACCGGATCAGTGCGACCCGGGCCGACTACGACGGGAGCCATCTGCGCCGGCTGCGCCTGGTGCGTGCGCTCATCCAGGTCGGCGGGCTCCCGGTGGCCACGGCGCGGGAGGTACTGAGCCATGTCGACGACGCGTCCCTGAGCCGCACGATCCGGCTGGGAGCGGCTCTCTGGGCACTGCCGCACGGACCCGATCCGGACGACGCGGCGCCCGTCACGGCCGCCGCGCGCAGCGAGGTCGACCGGCTCCTGGGCCGGCTGGGCTGGACGACCGCACAGGAGATCGGCGAGCTCTCACCCGCCCACCGTTCGCTGGTCGCGTCGGTGGCCACACTGCTGCGGCTCGGCTATCCGTGCGAGGCCGATTACCTGGTCCAGCAGGCCCGGCTGATGCATCAAGTGGCTGTGCAGGACCTGGACATGATGGAGACGTACCCCTCGGAGAAGGAGCAGGTGGAGTCGGCCGTCGTGGCGACCGTGCTCTACGAGCCGCTGCTGAATTCACTGCACAGGCTGGCGCAGGAAGAGGAGTCGGCGCGCCGCTACGGGCTGTGAACGGAGCGCACGCCACCGGGAGTTCGGGCATCCGGGCATGCAAAAAGGCCCTTCACCGAAGTGAAGGACCTTACTTGTCCTGTACCCCCGACCGGATTCGAACCGGCGCTACTGCCGTGAGAGGGCAGCGTGCTAGGCCGCTACACAACGGGGGCTTGTACAACAAGTGTTGCGCTGGGCTACCAGGACTCGAACCTAGAATGACGGTACCAGAAACCGTTGTGTTGCCAATTACACCATAGCCCATGGTGGAGTACCCCCGACCGGATTCGAACCGGCGCTACTGCCGTGAGAGGGCAGCGTGCTAGGCCGCTACACAACGGGGGCCCTGGCGATCCTGCATCAAGCTCATCGGGTGCGACCCTGATGAACTCACGGGAAGGATCTGTACCCCCGACCGGATTCGAACCGGCGCTACTGCCGTGAGAGGGCAGCGTGCTAGGCCGCTACACAACGGGGGCTTGTACTGCAAGGTGAGTTACTGCTGATCCTGCGCTGGGCTACCAGGACTCGAACCTAGAATGACGGTACCAGAAACCGTTGTGTTGCCAATTACACCATAGCCCAATGAAACGCAACCCCTGGAGGGTCTGTTTCACTCACGCTGTCCGCTCCGGCCTTCCGGCCCGCTCGGGCGGCGCAAGAAGAACATTACCTGAAGGTGGACGGCGCTCCAAAACGGGTATCGCCCCGGAGCAGCCCGGGAAGTCCGCCCAGCCCGGTGATCCGGTCCAGCTCGGGACGCCCCCCGCGGTCCGCACGGTCCAGCCAGACCGCCCGCAGTCCGGCGGCGAGCGCTCCGGCGGCGTCGATGTCCGGGTGGTCCCCCACGTACAGGACCTCCGGCGGGTCCAGGCAGAGCGCGTCGCACGCCGCGTGGAAGGCTCCGGCCGCGGGCTTGGCCACCCCCAGGTCGGCCGCGCAGACCAGCACCTCGAACCGGTCCCGTACCCCAAGGACGCGCAGCTTGCGGTCCTGGTTGCGGGCCGCGGAATTGGAGAGGAGGCCGTGGCGGTAGTCGTCCGCCAGCTCGTCGAGTACCGGGACGGCGTCCGGGAAGAGCGCCCAGGCCGCCTCGTAGTGCGCCAGGTGCCGGGCGAACCAGGCATCGGCCTCCTCGTCGCTCAGCTCCGTACCGGTGAAGGTCCGGACCCGCTCGCGGCGCTGGCCCTGCCAGTCGGTCTCGCCCGCGGCGAACCTCGCCCACTGCAGATCGGTGATCTCGCGCCAGCGGCCGAGGGCCTGCTCGATGGAGGTGTATCCGTCGGGCAGGCCCTCGGTCTTCAGGTGCTGCAGCAGTCCTGTGCGGTCCGCGGTGGTGTAGTCGAAGATCGTGTCGTCGATGTCCCAGAGGACGGCGCGGATCGCCATGGGTTCAGGCTGCCAGCTTCGCCAGCGCCGCGTCGATCCGCTCCAGCGAGCGGTCCCGGCCCAGGATCTCCAGGGACTCGAAGAGCGGCAGGCCGACCGTGCGGCCGGTGACGGCGACGCGGACCGGGGCCTGGGCCTTGCCGAGCTTGAGGCCGTGCTCCTCGCCGGCCGCGAGCACGGCGGCCTTCAGCGCCTCGGGGCTGGACCAGTCGGCGTCGGCGAGCTTCGCGCGAGCCGTGGTGAGCAGGGCCACCGGGTCGCCCTTCATCGCCTTCACCCAGGACGCCTCGTCCTCGACCGGCCGGTCGAGGAAGAGGAAGTCGACGTTGGCCGTGATGTCCGAGAGGACCGTGAGGCGGGTCTGCGCGTACGGGGCGATGGCCTCCCACGCCGCCTGGTCGAAGTTCTCCTGCGGCCAGTTGGCGTGCGGGGCGCGCAGCCACGGCATGCACGCCTCGGCGAAGGCATTGACGTCCAGCAGGCGGATGTGGTCGGCGTTGATCGCCTCGGCCTTCTTCAGGTCGAAGCGGGCCGGGTTGGCGTTGACGTCCGCGATGTCGAACTTCTCGACCAGCTGGGCGACGGAGAAGATGTCCTGGTCCGCCGAGTACGACCAGCCCAGCAGGGACAGGTAGTTGAGCAGGCCCTCGGGGAGGAAGCCCCGCTCACGGTAGAGGTTGAGGGATGCCTGCGGGTCCCGCTTCGAGAGCTTCTTGTTCCCTTCGCCCATGACGTACGGGAGATGCCCGAAGAGCGGGACGTACTTGGCGACGCCGATGTCGATCAGCGCCTTGTAGAGCGCGATCTGGCGCGGGGTGGAGGAGAGCAGATCCTCGCCGCGCAGCACGTGCGTGATCTCCATCAGCGCGTCGTCGACCGGGTTGACGAGGGTGTACAGCGGCGCGCCGTTGGCCCGGACGATCCCGTAGTCCGGCACGTTCTCCGGCGTGAAGGTCAGCTCGCCGCGGACCAGGTCCGTGAAGGTGATCGTCTCGTCGGGCATCCGGAAGCGGACGATGGAGGTCCGGCCCTCTGTCCGGTACTCCTCGACCTGGCCCGCGGTGAGGTCCCGGCAGTGGCCGTCGTAGCCGGAGGGCCGTCCTGCCTTGCGGGCGGCGTCACGGCGCTCGTCGAGCTCGGCGGTGGTGCAGTAGCAGTCGTACGCGTGGCCCGCGTCCTGGAGCTTCTTCGCGATGTCCGCGTAGATGTCCATGCGCTGCGACTGGCGGTACGGCGCGTGCGGGCCGCCCTTCTCGTCGGGGCCCTCGTCCCAGTCCAGGCCGAGCCAGCGCAGCGAGTCGAGCAGCTGGTTGTACGAATCCTCGGAGTCGCGTGCCGCGTCGGTGTCCTCGATACGGAAGACCATGGAGCCGCCGGTGTGCCGGGCGAAGGCCCAGTTGAACAGGGCGGTGCGGACCAGTCCCACGTGAGGGTTGCCGGTCGGGGAGGGACAGAAACGTACGCGGGGGGGTACCCCCGGGGACTTCGTCGCGTTAGCCACGCTTGATCACCTTGTTGGTGAGAGTGCCGATGCCTTCGATGGAGACGGCGACCTCGTCGCCGACGTTGAGCGGTCCGACGCCGGCCGGGGTGCCGGTCAGGATGACGTCGCCGGGCAGCAGCGTCATGGCGTCGGAGATGTTGACGATCAGATCCTCGATGGAGTGGATCATCTCGCTGGTCCGGCCGAGCTGCCGCTGGCCGCCGTTGACCGTGGCCTGGATGGTGACGTCGGACGGGTCGAGGTCCGTCTCCACCCAGGGCCCGAGCGGGCAGGAGGTGTCGAAGCCCTTGGCCCTGGCCCACTGCTTCTCGCGCTTCTGCACATCACGGGCGGTGACGTCGTTGGCGCAGGTGTAGCCGAAGATGACGTCCTTGACACGCTCGCGGGGGACCTCGCGGCACATCCGGCCGATCACCACGGCGAGTTCGGCCTCGTGGTGCAGTTCGCTGGAGAAGGAGGGGTACTCGATCGCGTCCCCCGAGCCGATCACCGATGTGGTCGGCTTGAAGAAGGCGAACGGCGCGTCGGGCACGGCGTTGCCGAGCTCCGCGGCGTGCTCCGCGTAGTTGCGGCCGAAGGCCACGACCTTGTTGGGGAGTACGGGGGGCAGCAGCCGCACCTTGCTCAGCGGGACCTTGACACCGGAGAGCTCGAAGTCGGCGTACGGAATGCCCTTGATGATGTCGAGGACGAGGTCGCCCGAGGGATCGGAGCCCTCGCCCTCGACCACGCCGAAGGCGACATTGCCGTCGATGGAGAATCTGGCGATGCGCACGAGTGCTGTCGCCCCTCACTTACTGGCTGGCTGGAGTCTGACGCTCCAGGCTAACGCGGCGGCGGGGGGCTCCGGCGCGATTACTTCGCGCCGATGACCTGCGCCGGGGCCGGTGCTTCCATCAGGATGGTGCGGCGCGGGTTCGCCGTCACGGCCGGCAGGGTCGCGGCGTGCTCCGGCTGCTCGGGGCGCTGCAGCTGCTCGGCGTCCGGGAGATGGGCGAGCGTGGTGCGGCGGGGGTTGGCAATGTTGCGGAACAACGTCGTGGTCTTCATCTGTTCGTGAGGCCCTGTCGGTCGGGCGGCGCCGGAGCGCCGGTGTCGGATTCGCCATCCCTTGCAAAGGGTCAGGCTAAACATCTGATTCCCCGCAGAAGCGTGGCCAGGACAACGATCTAGGTGTGAGTTTGCTCACGAGTTGAGTGATATTTAGGGCATTGCGGTCACCCATTCCTGACCCAGTAAGCGGACATTACGTACCTGAAGCTCCCATTCCGCTCCTGATCATCGCGACTGGGACACCCCTGACCCGTAAGCAGTACGTAAACAAAAGTCCGATTCATCCGGGAACAATTTCTACGCCAGGTGATGTGACGCTCACGCCCTGTCAATAAGGTCACATCCCGGTACTCGGGCCTTGTTGGAGATCCGTCGCTGTGCTGGAATTCCACGCACTGCCGCGCAGTCTTTGTGAAAACACAGGCAGGCCGGCGCACGAAGGGCGCGACGCAGCGCCAAGTGGCGGCGGTAAAAGGGGGAGAACACGCCGGTCACTGACGACCACCATGGGGCGCGCCGCGCCCCACGACTCGACACCGTTCCGCCGCCTGTGCGGGGGAACGCCTGGTCCAGAGGTTGCGACGCTAGTGCAGGGACGTTTCAAGAGGGATGGCAGCGCTGCGGCTGAAGAGGAGCCGCGCGGCGGGACCGACCGCGGCTCCTCGCCCCAGCACGCCCAGACCCCGCAGAACCATGGTCCGGCTGCGGCCGGCGGCGGTGAGTCCAGGACCACGCCCTCGGCTCCGGCTGTGCCGAAACCCAAGGGCCCGGTCAACACGGGCTCACGAGTAGCCCTGCGCAACTGGCGCATCAGCACCAGGCTCGTCTCTCTGCTGGCACTGCCCGTGGTCGCCGCGACCACCCTGGGCGGGCTGCGCATCAATGACTCGCTGGACAAGATGCAGCAGCTGGACCACATGCAGCTGCTCACCCAGATGACCAAGCAGGCGACCGAGCTGGCCGCCGCGCTCCAGGAGGAGCGCGACAAGTCCGCGGGTCCGCTGTCGCACGGTGCGAAAGCCAGCGACTTCAACGTCGAAGAGCCCCGCAAGCGCACCGACCTCGCCGACCAGGCCTTCCTCGCGGGCACCGCCGACTTCGACAACGCGAAGCGCGACGACTCGATCGAGTCGATCCGCGGCAGCCTCCGGGGCATCGCCACCAAGCTGACCCGGCTCAAGGCCATCCGCGCCGACGCGTACCAGGGCAGCGCCACCACCTCGCAGACGGTCAACGAGTACAGCGAACTGATCGACTCGCTGCTCGGCCTGTCCCAGGACATGGCCCAGGCGACCGCCAACCCCGAGATGATCAAGCGGACCCGCGCGCTGGCGGCCTTCTCCTCCGCCAAGGAGTACGCGTCCATCCAGCGTGCCGTCATCGCCGCCGCCCTGCCGCCGAACAAGAAGGGCCACGGCCACCTGGCGGAGAGCGACCGGCTCTTCGCCAAGTCCGCCATGCAGAGCGAGGACGACGCGCTCAAGTCCTTCAAGCTGGTCTACGCGGGCAACTCGGCGACGCTGACCGCCCCGCTGGACACCGGCAACCCGGAGATCACGGCCGCGAGCCTGTACGCGAAGCACGTCCTGGAGAACCAGGGCGGTCTGGAGAGCCAGACCCCTCGTTCGTACAAGGACTGGTACGACGCGGACAGCAACCGCATCACGGCCATGAAGACCATCGAGGCCACGCTGCTCGGCGAGATGGAGCAGAAGGCCCGCGGGCTGCGCAACGACGCGGAGCGCGAGGCGATCATCAACGCCGCGCTCATCGTGCTCGTCCTGGGCGTCTCGCTGGTCGGCGCCTATGTCGTGGCCCGTTCCATGATCCGCTCGCTGCGGCGGCTCCAGGACACCGCGACCAAGGTCGCCAGCGAGCGGCTTCCGGAACTGGTCAAGCAGCTCTCCGAGACCGACCCGCAGGATGTCGACACCTCGGTGGAGTCCGTCGGTGTGCACAGCCGGGACGAGATCGGAAAGGTCGCCGCGGCCTTCGACGACGTGCACCGCGAGGCCGTCCGGCTCGCGTCGGAGCAGGCCATGCTCCGGGGCAACGTCAACGCGATGTTCACCAACCTCTCGCGCCGCAGCCAGGGCCTCATCCAGCGCCAGCTCTCGCTCATCTCCGAACTGGAGTCGCGCGAGGCCGACCCGGACCAGCTGTCCTCGCTCTTCAAGCTCGACCACCTCGCGACCCGCATGCGCCGTAACGGTGAGAACCTCCTCGTCCTCGCGGGCGAGGAGCCGGGCCGCCGGTGGACCAGGCCCGTGCCGCTCGTCGACGTGCTCCGCGCCGCCGCGTCCGAGGTGGAGCAGTACGAGCGCATCGAACTGGCGGCGGTACCCGCGACCGAGGTCGCCGGACGCGTCGTCAACGACCTCGTCCACCTGCTCGCGGAGCTGCTGGAGAACGCCACGTCGTTCTCGTCGCCGCAGACCAAGGTCCGTGTGACCGGTCACGCGCTGCCCGACGGACGGGTGCTCGTCGAGATCCACGACACCGGCATCGGCCTCTCCCCCGAGGACCTCGCCGCGATCAACGAGCGGCTCGCGTCGCCGCCCACCGTGGATGTCTCCGTCTCCCGCCGCATGGGTCTGTTCGTGGTCGGCCGGCTGTCGCTGCGCCACGGCATCCGAATCCAGCTCCGGCCGTCCGACTCCGGTGGTACGACGGCGCTCGTCATGCTGCCCGTCGATGTCGCCCAGGGCGGCAAGAAGGCCCCGGGCGCGGGCAAGCCGGGGATGCCGGGGATGCCCGGCGGCCGGCAGCAGCCGCAGCAGCTGGGACAGACACAGCAGCAGAGCACGGGTGCACCGAACCGAGCCGGTGCGGGCGCAGTCGCAGGTACGGGCGCCGGGACCGGCCCGGCTTCCGGTGCACCGCGCGGCCAGGTCTCGGGAACGGGTCCGCGTGCCGCGCTGCCCTCCCGCGACGGCGACCGCTCCATCCAGCCGGGCGGCCCGCAGCAGCAGGGCCAGCCGCAGAGCGGCTCCGCACCCGCTCCGGCGATGAACGCCTTCGGCGCCGGCGCACCCATGCCACGGCGTACCGGCCGCGGCGGCCAGGGCGGTCAGGGCGGTCAGGAAGCAGCCCCCGGCCGCAACAACGGACAGCAGCAGCCCGGGGACGGCATGTTCCAGCCCCCGGCCGGCCGTCAGCAGCAGCTGCCGCCCACCGGCGGCCCGCGGGCGGAACTGCCCGGTGGCAATCCCCGGTCGCAGGCCCCTGCCCCGCAGAGCCCTCAGCCGCCGCAGAATCCGCAGGCACCGCAGCGCCCGCAGACCACCAGCTGGGGCAACGAGCTCCCGCAGCGGGCTGCCCAGGACCTGCCGCGCGGCCATGAGGAGCCGGACGCCAGGACCCACGGAGCCGGTGCGAACGGCCCCGGCGCCCAGTACCGCCAGCCGATGCGCCCGCTCCGCCAGTCCGGCGAGCGCGCCCCGGCCGACGGCCGGTTCGCCGACGACCCGTTCGGCGACAACCGCCAGGCCGGTGACCGGCTCTCCGCCGACCGCCAGGGCCCCGGCTCCACCGCCGAGTTCCAGCGTCCGGACTTCAACGGACCGCCGCCCGGCTCCACCGGTCAGTTCGAGCGGGCCGACGTCTTCGAGCGTCCCGACGTCCGTGGCCCGCGGCGCCGCCCGCAGATACCCCAGGTACCGCAGATACCCCAGGTGCCGCAGGCTCAGCAGCAGGACGAGCGGTACCAGGACGACCGGTACCCGAACACACAGCAGCAGAACCTCCCGTACCAGGACCGGCAGCAGCAACCGCAGCCGCAGGACCCGGCGTCCACGGCGCAGTTCCCGCGGGCCGACTTCTCGGACTTCGGCGGCTTCGACGCCCCGCGCCCGGCAGCACCTTCGGACGCTCCCGGCAGCGCACCGCACCAGCAGCGCGAGCGTGCCGAGAACGACTTCGGCGCGCCGCGCCCCGCAGCTCCGCAGAGCCTGCCTCCGCAGCCGCAGTACGACGCGCTGCCGCCGGCCGCCGACCCCGGCGACGGGCGCACGCCGCTCTACGACACGCTGGAGACCAACTGGTTCCACGGCGCGCAGTCCGCGAGGGCCGCCGAGCCGCAGGAACCGTCCGCTCCCCGGCAGCCGGAGCCGACCGCTCCCCCGGCACCGCTCAGCGAGCCGATGGCGCAGACCGCCCCCGGCAGCAACTGGCGGGCGTCGCCCAACGACGAACTCGTACGGCAGGCCGAGCGGGCGAAGAAGCCCGCCGCCGGTGGTGTCACCACATCCGGTCTGCCCCGACGTGTTCCCCGTGCCAATCTGGTCCCCGGCACCGCACAGCAGCAGGCCCACCAGGCCGGTCCGCAGGTCTCGCGTGCGCCTGACGACGTACGCGGCCGGCTGACCAATCTCCGGCGCGGCATCCAACAGGGTCGCCAGGCCGGAACCGGCCCCTCTCACCAGCAGGAGCACTAGTTGAGTCCGATGAGCCAGGCAGCGCAGAATCTGAACTGGTTGATCACGAACTTCGTGGACAACACCCCCGGGGTGTCCCACACAGTGGTGGTCTCCGCCGACGGACTCCTTCTGGCGATGTCCGAAGGCTTTCCGCGTGACCGTGCCGACCAGCTGGCGGCCGTCGCCTCCGGGCTGACCTCGCTCACCGCGGGCGCCTCCCGGATCTTCGAGGGCGGCGAAGTCGCCCAGACCGTGGTGGAGATGGAGCGCGGCTTCCTCTTCCTGATGTCCGTCTCCGACGGCTCGTCGCTGGCCGTGCTCTCCCACCCGGACTGCGACATCGGCCTGGTCGGGTACGAGATGGCTCTGCTCGTCGACCGTGCGGGCAGTGTCCTCACCCCGGACCTGCGCGCCGAACTGCAGGGGAGCCTGCTCCACTAGACACCTCCCCCACAGGTTCAGCCCGTACGTTCATCACCAACCGTCCGGCCGCATCCCGCCCCCCACCGGCCCAGTCAGACGGCACTCCGACTCATCGCTGTCACGCCCGGAGGATCCATGACCCCGCCCCCCGCCTCTCACGATCCGTACGGCGTGCTCCACGACACGTCGTACGACAGTGAAGGCGACCAGCCGCTGGTACGTCCGTACGCCATGACCGGCGGCCGGACCCGGCCCCGCTACCAGCTCGCCATCGAGGCGCTGGTCAGCACCACGGCCGACCCGGCGCACCTCGCGGGTCTGCTTCCCGAGCACCAGCGGATCTGCCACCTGTGCCGTGAGGTCAAGTCGGTGGCCGAGGTCTCGGCGCTGCTCTCGATGCCTTTGGGCGTGGCGCGGATCCTCGTGGCCGACCTGGCGGAGGCCGGCATGGTGGCCATTCACCAGCCGGGCAACGGAGAGGCCGGCGGCACGCCGGACGTGACACTGCTCGAAAGGGTGCTCAGTGGACTTCGCAAGCTCTAGTGGCGGTGCGGTCAGATCGACCACCTCCGCGAAGATCGTGGTGGCAGGGGGCTTCGGCGTGGGTAAGACCACGTTCGTCGGCGCCGTCTCGGAGATCAACCCGCTGCGTACCGAGGCCGTCATGACGTCCGCTTCGGCAGGCATCGACGACCTCACACACACCGGCGACAAGACCACCACCACGGTGGCCATGGACTTCGGACGCATCACCCTCGACCAGGACCTGATCCTCTACCTGTTCGGCACCCCCGGCCAGGACCGCTTCTGGTTCATGTGGGACGACCTCGTACGCGGAGCCATCGGCGCCGTCGTCCTCGTCGACACCCGCCGCCTTTCCGACTGCTTCCCCGCCGTCGACTACTTCGAAAACTCAGGACTCCCCTTCGTCATCGCCCTCAACGGCTTCGACGGACACCAGCCCTACACCCCCGACGAAGTACGCGAAGCACTCCAGATCGGCCCCGACACCCCCATCCTCACCACCGACGCACGACACCGCGCAGATGCAAAGAGCGGACTGATCACGCTCGTCGAGCACGCACTGATGGCACGTCTCAAGTAGTCATGCTTCTACGGCAGTTGTCGTAGCCGTTCTGGGGCGGACTTGTGTCCTTTGACACGATCCGCCCCCATGTTCATAACGTTTCGACAGAGAATTCATCGACTGCGGACACCCGTTGCATTCGCATGGTGCCGCTGCGCTCACATCCGCCTCGGCTTTTGGCGCGGCTCGCTCTTTATGACCGTTTTATCTGAGGCGTACGCCACTCGGCGCGGCGGGTTCCAGCTGTTTGGAACCACGCCGCCCGACGTGCTGCAATTCGGCGAACTCCCGAGTAGGACCGCCTCCGACCGGCGGCGGTCCGCAGTACGGCTATGAATGATGGACGGCACACCGTAGGTGCCGACGCCGAGAGGTTGTTGGTCGAGTGAGGCGAAGCAGGAACAGCTCCGCGGCGGAGCAGGCGCGGGGGAACTTCACGCCGCCGTCGCAGTCGGCGACGCCTGCCGACCGGTCCGGAGCCGCTGCCGCGGGCAGCGACGCCGTGCAGAGCGGCAGCAGGCTCGCGCCGCGCAACTGGCGGGTGCCCACCAAACTCAACGCCATTCTGCTGATTCCCGTGGTCGTCGGCCTCGTCATGGGCGGGTTCCAGGTCCACAGCTCGATCACCACCTGGAATGACGCTCAGGACGCCGAACGGGTTGCACTCGTCGTACGGTCCGCTTCGGCCTACAGCGAAGCGCTCCTCAACGAGCGGGACACCAGCGCGGAGCCGCTGCTGTCCAACAAGCGCACCGGCGACTTCAACGTCAAAAGGGCCTACGAGCGCACCGACGACGCCGCGAAGTCCTTCGACACCGCGGTCAAGGACCTGCCGAAGACCAAGGGCCTCCAGCGCCGCCTCAAGCTCTTCCGCGCCGAGGAGCCCACTCTCGCCACGCTGCGCAAGACCGCGTACGCCGAGGCGATGGACCCGGTGAAGACCGAAGAGGGCTACGTCAAGGTCCAGCACTCGCTGATGGAGTTCTCCAACGAACTCGGCCTCGGCACCGGCAACATCACCAGCTACGGCCGCACCGTCTACGCGATCCAGCTGGCCCAGGCCGCGGAGTCGCTTCAGCGCGCCATCGGCACGCACCTGCTGGTACGCCCGAGCCAGGACCCGGCGACCTTCCAGGCACAGGTCGTCGCGTTCAACTCGTACAACTACCTGGAGCAGATCGCGCTCCAGGAATACGTCTCGGGCGGCACCGAGGCGGATGCCACCGCGCTGAAGAAGGAAATGGCCTTCCAGGCCACCAGCGCCAAGCACTTCGCCGACGAGGACAGGGATTCGGCCAAGGGCACCAAGAAGCACTACGTGCAGCCGCCGTCCAAGGCCGGTTCGATGTTCGACGGCATCGCGGCCGAGATCGGCAAGGGCCAGACCCCCGCCGCGCTGAAGGCCAAGGGCATCGACTCCGAGTCCTGGGACATCGCGGCCGGCACCAAGTTCAACGGCTACAGCTCGGTCGAGAAGGACCTGGTCGACAAGGCGGTCGGGGACGCGTCGGTCATCTCGCACAACGCGAAGAACGACGCCATCACCAACGGCGCCGTCGTCCTCGTCGCCCTCCTGATCGCCTTCGTCCTCGCCGGGATGATGGCCCGCCAGATGAGCCGGGCGATGCGCCGGCTGCGCACCGCCGCCTTCGGGGTGGCCGAGCAGCGGCTTCCGATGCTCGTCGATCAGCTCTCGCGTACCGAGCCGGGCCGGGTGGACACCCGTGTCGAGCCCATTCCGATCCACACCCAGGACGAGATCGGCGAGGTGGCGCGCGCCTTCGACCAGGTGCACCGCGAGGCGGTCAGGCTCGCGTCGGAGCAGGCCATGCTCCGGGGCAACGTCAACGCGATCTTCACCAACCTCTCCCGCCGCAACCAGTCGCTCATCGAGGGCCAGCTGACGCTGATCACCGATCTGGAGAACAACGAGGCCGAGCCCGAGCAGCTGGAGAGCCTCTTCAAACTGGACCACCTGGCGACCCGGATGCGCCGCAACGGTGAGAACCTCCTCGTCCTCGCGGGCGAGGAGCCGGGACGCCGCTGGAATCAGCCGGTGCCGCTGGTCGACGTGCTCCGGGCCGCCTCGTCCGAGGTGGAGTCGTACGAGCGCATAGAGCTGAGCGGGGTGCCCGAGACCGAGATCCACGGGCAGTCCGTCACCGACCTCGTGCATCTGCTCGCCGAGCTCCTGGAGAACGCCACGACGTTCTCCTCCCCGCAGACCAAGGTGCGCGTGACGGCGACCCGGCTGCCGGACGGCCGGGTGATGATCGAGATCCACGACAAGGGCATCGGTCTCACCGCCGAGGACTTCGCCGACATCAACCACAAGCTGGCGAACCCGCCGACCGTGGACGCGGCGATCTCGCAGCGCATGGGGCTGTTCGTGGTCGGCCGCCTCGCCGACCGGCACGGTGTACGCGTACAGCTGCGCCCGTCGGGCGAGCAGGCGGGCACCACATCGCTGGTCATGCTCCCCGACGCCATCACGCACGGCGGCGGCGGCGACCAGCTGCCCGCCGACGACTTCAGCGTCTCCTCGATCATTCCGGCCCGGGAGCCGGGGGACCATCACTCCCCGCACCCGGCCCCGCAGCGGACGGCCGCCGAGCTCGGCTTCGACGACACCCGCTACGGCGAGAGCGAGCCGCGCCGTCTCGACCCGGTCAACCGTTCGCTGATGCGCGAGGAGCGCCGTGCGGCGCTCGAAGGGCCGCAGAACGGCGACGGCAGGCCGCTGTTCCGCGACGAGGTCCCGGTGCCGGAGCAGCACGGGCACGGGCAGCAGCCGCAGTACACGCAGCAGGATCAGTACACGCAGCAGCACGACGGCTACGCGCAGTACGGCGAGGAGCAGCGGGCGCCGTACGGCCAGAACGGTTACGGGGCCCAGGACGGCCACCAGGACGCGGTCTACGGGGGCTCCGGCCACCCCGCGTCCGACAGCCTGCAGCAGCCCTACGACCGCTCGTTCGAATCGTCGGCCCACCAGGACGACTGGGCTGGTCAGGCCACGTACCAGGACGGTTTCCGGTCGGCCTACCAGCCGGAGGCGGAATCTGCGCAGGGCGCTCCCGCAGGTCCTTTTGAACGCGTAGGCTTCGACCGTCCGGGACCGTCTCCGAGCACTTCCCACGAACTGACCGACGCCGGCCTCCCCCGCCGTGGCGGCCAGCCGCAGGCTCCCAGGGCCGTCCCGGAAGCGGATCTTCCCGGTCAGCAGAGTTCCGGTCAGCACCATGCCGGACAGCAGAATCCCGAGCAGCAGAACAACGGGGAAGGGGACGGTGACGGCAGCGGACCGGCCGGCTGGCATTCGTCGAACGACGAGCGCTGGCAGCGGGCGGACAAGCTGCGCGAGCCGAAGGCGGGCGGGGTCACCCCCTCCGGTCTCCCCCGGCGGGTGCCCAAGGCCAACCTGGTCGAGGGCAAGGCTGAGCAGACCCCGCAGGGCGGCCCCCAGGTTTCCCGCGCACCCGAGGACGTCAGGGGCAGGTTGAGCAACCTGCGCCGCGGTGTCCTGCGGGGGCGCAATGAAGGTAGTGACACGAACGGTCAGTCCACCGGGAATCACCACGGTGGTCCTGACAGCACCTACAACCAGGAGCGTTAGTGTGAGCCCGATGAGCCAGGCGGCGCAGAACCTGAACTGGTTGATCACCAACTTCGTGGACAACACCCCCGGGGTGTCCCACACAGTGGTGGTCTCCGCCGACGGACTCCTTCTGGCGATGTCCGAAGGCTTTCCGCGTGACCGTGCCGACCAGCTGGCGGCCGTCGCCTCCGGGCTGACCTCGCTCACCGCGGGGGCGTCCCGGATCTTCGAGGGCGGTCATGTCAACCAGACCGTCGTGGAGATGGAGCGCGGCTTCCTCTTCATCATGTCCGTCTCCGACGGCTCCTCGCTGGCCGTACTCGCTCACCCCGAGGCCGACATCGGCCTGGTGGGTTACGAGATGGCCCTTCTGGTGGACCGCGCGGGCAGCGTCCTGACCCCGGATCTGCGCGCCGAATTGCAGGGCAGTCTTCTCAACTAGCAAACAGACAGTGCGTTTCTCGCCACCGCGCCATAAGGTGCGGTGGCGCGGCTCCACAGGAACAGCGACGGGCAGTCGGAGGAGGAAACGTGGCAACACCCCCAGGCGGTCACCCTTACTACGGTGAGCGGGTTCCGGGTGAGTTCGACCGGAACCGTTTCGATTTTCCCTCCACGCCGGGCAGACACGGCAGGCAGCCGAACCGGCAGCCCGATCCGCCTTCGCCGTACGACCAGCCGCCCCGTATCCAGCCGGTGCAGCCGAGCTGGAAGCCGCAGCCCGACCCGGCTCCGGCTCAGGACCGCAACCCCCTCGTACGCCCGTACGCCATGACCGGCGGCCGGACCCGGCCGCGTTACCAGCTCGCCATCGAGGCGCTGGTCAGCACCACGGCAGAACCGTCACAGCTGCAAGGGCAGTTGCCCGAGCACCAGCGGATCTGCCGGCTCTGTGTCGAGATCAAGTCTGTTGCCGAGGTCTCGGCACTCCTTACGATTCCTCTCGGCGTCGCCCGGATTCTCGTCGCCGATCTGGCGGAGGCCGGGCTTGTCGCCATTCATCAGCCCGGCGGCGACGACGCCGTCGGCGGCCAGCCAGATGTGACACTGCTCGAAAGGGTGCTCAGTGGACTTCGCAAGCTCTAGCGGCGGTGCAGCCCGCTCCACTACCTCCGCGAAGATCGTGGTGGCAGGGGGCTTCGGCGTGGGTAAGACCACGTTCGTCGGCGCCGTCTCGGAGATCAACCCGCTGCGTACCGAGGCCGTCATGACGTCCGCTTCGGCAGGCATCGACGACCTCACACACACCGGCGACAAGACCACCACCACGGTGGCCATGGACTTCGGACGCATCACCCTCGACCAGGACCTGATCCTCTACCTGTTCGGCACCCCCGGCCAGGACCGCTTCTGGTTCATGTGGGACGACCTCGTACGCGGAGCCATCGGCGCCGTCGTCCTCGTCGACACCCGCCGTCTCGCCGACTGCTTCCCCGCCGTCGACTACTTCGAAAACTCAGGACTCCCCTTCGTCATCGCCCTCAACGGCTTCGACGGACACCAGCCCTACACCCCCGACGAAGTACGCGAAGCACTCCAGATCGGCCCCGACACCCCCATCCTCACCACCGACGCACGACACCGCGCAGACGCGAAGAGCGCGCTGATCACGCTGGTCGAGCACGCACTGATGGCCCGCCTGCGGTAGCGGCCGTCCGTGCGTACAGCGCAAGGCCCGCACTCTCGGAGGAGAGTGCGGGCCTTGTGCTGTGTCCGGCGTGAGGCGAACCGGAGGCCGGGGCCTCAGCCCTGCCAGGAGTGCGGCGCCCGGAAGCCCGGGGTGCGCTCCAGGCGGCGCCAGCCGGCCGTGGTGCGGGGCGTGTATGCCGGCGCCTCCGGCCGGTTGCCGGCGCGGGCCAGCAGGATCGCGGTGATCGCGGCCAGCTCCTCCGGCTCCGCGTGACCCTTCTCGACGCGGAGCAGCGATGCGGCGGCGGTGGGAGTACTCAAGGTGTTTCCCCTTACTGAGTCGTGCTGGGAGAAGAACGGAGAAGTGCGGAGGCGCTGTGCCTACTGGGGCGGGTTGCCGTGCTTGCGGGAGGGCAGGTCGGCGTGCTTGGTGCGCAGCATCGCGAGGGAGGCGATGAGGACTTCGCGGGTCTCGGCGGGGTCGATGACGTCGTCGACCAGGCCGCGCTCGGCCGCGTAGTAGGGGTGCATCAGCTCGGCCTTGTACTCCTTGACCATGCGGGCGCGCATGGCGTCGGAGTCCTCGGCCTCGGCGATCTGCTTGCGGAAGATGACGTTGGCCGCGCCCTCGGCGCCCATCACCGCGATCTCGTTGGTGGGCCAGGCGTAGGTGAGGTCGGCACCGATGGACTGGGAGTCCATGACAATGTACGCGCCCCCGTAGGCCTTGCGCAGGATCAGCGAGATGCGGGGCACGGTCGCGTTGCAGTACGCGTAGAGCAGCTTCGCTCCGTGGCGGATGATCCCGCCGTGCTCCTGGTCCACACCGGGCAGGAACCCGGGGACGTCGAGGAGGGTGATGATCGGGATGTTGAAGGCGTCGCACATCTGGACGAAGCGGGCCGCCTTCTCGGACGCCTCGATGTCCAGGACACCCGCCAGGGCCTGCGGCTGGTTCGCCACGATCCCCACGACCTGGCCGTCCATCCGGGCCAGTGCGCAGATGATGTTGCGCGCCCAGCGCTCGTGGATCTCCAGGAAGTCGCCGTCGTCGACGAGCTCCTCGATCACCTTGTGCATGTCGTAGGGTCGGTTCCCGTCGGCGGGCACCAGGTCCAGGAGGACCTCGGAGCGCCGGTCGGCGGGGTCGTCGCTGGGGTGCGAGGGCGGGTTCTCGCGGTTGTTGGAGGGCAGCATCGAGACGAGGTAGCGGACCTCGGCGATGCAGGTCTCCTCGTCGTCGTACGCGAAGTGCGCCACGCCCGACGTCTCGGCGTGCACGTCCGCACCGCCGAGCCCGTTCTGAGTGATCTCCTCACCCGTCACCGCGCGGACCACGTCGGGTCCCGTGATGAACATCTGCGAGGTGTCCCGGACCATGAACACGAAGTCGGTCAGCGCCGGGCTGTAGGCGGCGCCGCCGGCGCACGGGCCGAGCATCACGCTGATCTGCGGGATCACACCCGAGGCCCGCGTGTTGCGCTGGAAGATCCCGCCGTATCCGGCGAGCGCCGATACGCCCTCCTGGATGCGCGCGCCCGCGCCGTCGTTCAGGGAGACCAGCGGGGCACCCGCCGAGATCGCCATGTCCATGATCTTGTGGATCTTCGTCGCGTGAGCCTCACCCAGCGCCCCGCCGAAGATCCGGAAGTCGTGCGCGTAGACGAAGACCGTCCGGCCCTCGACCGTGCCCCATCCGGTGATGACACCGTCGGTGTACGGCTTCTTCGCCTCCAGGCCGAACCCGGTCGCCCGGTGCCGGCGCAGCTGTTCGACCTCCTTGAACGATCCCGCGTCCAGCAGCAGCTCGATGCGCTCGCGCGCGGTCAGCTTGCCCTTCGCATGCTGGGCCTCGGTCGCTCGCTCACTGGGCCCGCGCCTGGCCTGCTCGCGCAGCGCCAGCAGCTCGGCCACCCGCCCGCGTGCGTCGGTGGGCTCGCCCGCAGTCTCGTCCAAAACGGTCATGTTCCGACCCTACGAACTCCAGCAAGAAAATACGCAGTGCACTTCGAACAGTCTCCGGACCAGTTTCCTGGCCGCCCTGGACAGAAGACACCTCAGGCGCAGCCGAAGTGCCAGTCCAGGGCCACCCTGGATTGTGGAGTTCCCACAAGAGCCGCAGGCGAGCTCGCGGCGGGGGCCGGAGCGCGGGCGGCCGCGCGGTCAGCCGGTGACGACCTCGCAGGCGTGCGTGGCGCCCGCGGTGCCCGGAGTGATCCGCAGCCGCAGCGACCGCCCCGTCGAGACCACCTGCACCGAGGGATCGGCGCTGGTCACCCGGCGTACCGGCTGCTTCCAGACGATCTCCACCGGCTTCCCGGACCGCGGCGGCTCACTGATGTGCAGGGTCGCGGTGTGCCGCTTGCGCCGCACGAGCACGCTCGCCGGAGCGGACGCGGTGAGCGGCCCCACCGTACCGGCCTGCCAGAAGTTCGCCGCGGTCAGCCCGAGCGAGCGGACCGCGACCGCCTGCTGGGCCGCCGTGTTGGCCAGTACCTCCAGCCAGCCGCGGTCGGCCGCGCGGGCCGCGAGCGTACGGCTGGAGGCGCCCGGCATCAGCAGATACGCGTACGACGCGTCCACCGGGTCCGTCCCGTGGTCCAGCCAGAGGGTCTGAAAGGTCCTGGTCTGTTTGTCGGTCGAGCTGGTGGTGTTGATGTCGTGCCAGGCCCCGGTGCGGGCCTCCCGCAAGGTGTGCAGCGCGTCCGTGCCTCCGGGGAACACCCACCCTCCGTGGCCCGCGAGGTGGGCCCAGCGCGGTCGGCGGTGCTCGTCCAGCGTGAACGCGCCCTTGCCGCCGGCGCCGAGATTGCGGTTGTCGACGACCGTCTCGACCGGGACACCGTCGGTGGCGGTGATCCCGGCGCCCAGGCAGATCACCGTGTCGGCCACGCAGAACCAGGACTTGCGCGCCTGCAGCGTGGAGAGCAGCCCCTTGACGTCCTGGCCCACGGCCGCGAACTCGCCGTCGCTCGCCCCGCCCACCCACTTGACGGCCGGTTTGGCGGCGCCCCACTCGCCGCCCGCGTTGTCGGCAAGTCGCTTGGTGGACACAGTCGTTCCGGGCATCCGGTACGGGTCGACGGTCGGCCAGAACCAGTCCGTGTAGTGGTCGTTCGCCTGCTTCGCCGGCCACCAGTAGAGCATTCCGGCACCGGTGTGCCAGCCGTGCAGGTTCTCGCCGTTGCCACACTCGTAGTACGAGATCCGCTCGGAGGACATCGAGATGTTCGCGGCCCAGCCGTGGCGGCGGTGCACGGCGCGGTCCATGGAGGCGAAGAGGTTGTGGGCGACGGGCTCGGGGGCCGCGGCCACCGGAGCGTCGGCGACCGCCCGCAGCCGCGAGAGGTCCGCTACGCCGAACTGCGGTGATGTGAGGATCGGCGTCGTGGTGTCCCGCTCGATCCAGCCCTTGATCATCCCCTGCCAGCGCAGCCGTTCGGCGTCGGACGCACCGCCCGCTATCACCGCCATGGCGGCGATCAGCCCCTTCCCGTGGAAGTGGTCGCTGCGCATCACGTGCTGGTCGTCGCTGGTGAGGTAACCACGGCTGACCGCACGCCCGTTGACGCTGTCCATGGCCAGGCCGTTGTAGATGATGGGCGCGTAGGCGTGCTCGACACTGTCCAGGATGATCTGCCGGTTGGGATCGGTGACGTCCCAGGTGGAGCCCGCGAGCAGGGTGAACAGCCGGCCGAGTCCGTCGAGCATGACCTGGCCGTAGGTACCCGAGTAGGCGATCGTCGTGTGCTGAAGGAAGGAGCCGTCGGGGTAGAGCCCGTCGCTCGTGGTGACGTACGGGAAGACGGGCGAGAGTGCGTCGCGGGCCAGCGCGATCTTCTCCGGGGAGCGGCCGTTCACCCCGCGCATGGCGACCGAGCGGCAGAGGTCGACCCGGTTGGCGCCGGTCGAGGTGCCCGAGTAGGCGGCGAGCACCAAGTCGGGGATGAAGTGGTCGACGGCCGCGCACGCCGCCTGGATCTGCGTGTCGGTGAGGTGGCTGTAGAGGGCGGCCACCAGGTCCATCAGCAGCCGGGGGCTGCCGATCTGCCACTCCCACCAGTTGCCGTAGACCGTGGTCTTCTCGTTGTAGATCTTCGCGGAGAGATGGTCGATGCCCTTGACCACGTCGGCGAGCAGCCCGGCGTCGCCGGTGAGCCCGGTGCCGTCCTGGAGGTACGCCTGGGTCATCGTCCACAGCCGCGTGTAGCTCTGGGTGATGCCGGCGGGCGGGTCGAACGGGTAGTCCGGCCAGAGGGACTTGTCCGCCGGGACCATCGACGCCCGGAAGCCCATGGCGAGTTCACCGGTGGCCTTGAGAACGGAGGCGTACGGCTCCGCGGTCGCGTCGTAGCCGCTGCCGAGCGCGAGATCCAGCCAGCGGGCGCGGAGCGTCGCGAACTCGTCGTCGGAGCCTGCCCCCGCGGCGGAGGGCGCGGGGGCGGCGCTCGCGTACGGGACGGCCGTCAGGGTGAGCGCACCGGCGCCCGCGGTGGCGAGAAAGGCGCGGCGGGACCAAGGGGGCAACGAGGGCACAGGGGACTCCCGGAGACAGGCGGCGTGGAACTGCTAACCGCTGGTGTAGCAGGGCGCCAACTGCCGGGCAATGGTCTGGACAACATGATTAGAAAGCGCTTGCTCCCGGATCACCGCGAACCAGGAGCAAGCGCTTTCTCCGGGCGGCCGATTCCTCCGGACCTCCGATTCCTCCGGACCTCCGAATCCTCAGGACCACCAGGTCCTCCGGACAGCCGATCCCTCCGGACGACCTGAACGCTCCGGACGACCCGGACGACCCGGACGCTTCCCCGGTCAGCAGCCGCCGCAGTTGTAGAACGTGATGTCCCAGTGGCTGCCCTCGTCCGCATAGACGTTGCCGGCGCCGGACTTCCACTGCGGATAGCCGTCACCGCGCAGGCCGATGTACGTGAAGGTGTTCTTGACGTAGTTGGTCAGGCAGGTCGTCTTGGCGATGTCGAGCTTGTAGCCGTTCCAGTGCGAGTACGTACCGGACGCGTGCCCCGTCTCGGTCCCTCCCGTGATGTTCACCGCGCAGCCGAGTGCGCCCTTCAGCGTTTGGGCGCCTTGCGCGGTGGCCAGGTTGAGTTGGTCGAATGAGGTGCAGGTGGCCACGTTCCGGTCGGAGCAGCCGCCGGACGAGGACCAGGTGATGCCGGACGAACGGAACATCGAGGTGGCCGTCGCCTGGCTGATCTTCGTCACGGCGAAGGCCTCGGTGGCACCGCCGAGAACTCCGACGCCGGGTGCGAACAGGACACCGAGGACGAGTGCGAGCGCTACGAGAACCGGACGGACCGGGTGGTTTTTCATGGGGGATTCCCTCCTGCTGATGGCCGTGAAGACCGTGATGACCGCGTTGTCCGTGGGGCGGCTGTGCAGGTGGAGCGGGACAGATAGTGCCGCAGTTCTACGCGCGTCCGCCAGAGGGCGTCAGCACGCACCACGATCGGGTTCACCGGCGCGTCCGTAATCCCGCCCGCGATCCGGCCGACGAAGATGTTGAACTTTGAACCAGATGTGTTTACAGTGAATCTCGTTGAAGGTTAAACAACCTTGTTCGCAGCCGTACCAGTCACCACCCGAGGAGGAGCCATGGCTCTGTTCAACCGCAAGTCCCCGACCGCCCCGGCCGCCGCCACCGCTCTCCCGGTGGACCCCGCCCTGGCCGCCCTGTCCGGCGACTACAGCATCGACCCGGCGCACAGCGCCATCGGCTTCACCGTGCGCCACGCCATGGTGACCAACGTGCGCGGCACCTTCACGGAGCACGAGGGCACGCTGCATCTGGACGGGACCGACCCCGCGCAGTCCACCGCGGCCATCGACATCCGGATCGAGAGCGTCGACACGGGCATGGCGGACCGCGACGGCCACCTGCGCGGCGACGACTTCTTCGACGCCGGGCAGTTCCCCCGCATGACGTTCCGCTCCACCCGCGCCGAGCAGCTCGGGGGCGACGCCTACCGCATCGTCGGCGACTTGACCATCAAGGACGTCACGAAGCCGCTCTCGATCGACCTGGAGTTCAACGGCTCGGCCACCGACGTCTACGGCAACCAGCGCGTCGGCTTCGAGGGCGGCGCCGAGATCCTGCGCTCCGACTGGGGCCTGACCTGGAACGCGGCGCTGGAGACCGGCGGCGTCATGGTCAGCGACAAGGTCAAGCTGTCCTTCGACATCTCGGCGATCAAGTCCGCCGGGTCCCAGGCGTGATGACGGCGCGCAAGCCGTAGCGCTCGCAGTACCCGCTGTCCGTACGCGCCCGAGGCCCCGGCTGCCCGCCGGGGCCTCGGTCCGTCCTCCGGGAGCGCCGGTGAGCCGCCACTCCCGGAGGACGGACCGGCGCGAGCGCCACCGGCGGGCAGGGCAGGTCCCCCTCGACGACGAAGACGTTCCCACAGAACGGGGAAGCACAGAGACCGCGCTGTTCGCGGTGCGCCACCGGGAGGCGCCCGAGCGGCTGCGCGGCCAGATCTTCACCACGGGCGCCAGCCTGAAGCTCACCGGATTCGCCGTCGGCGCGGCCGCTGCCGGGCCACTCGCCACCTGGTCACTGCCCGGCGCGCTGCTGACGGCGGCCGGGATTCAGCTGCTCGCCGCGCTCAGCTTCTCCGCCCTGTCTGCCATGTCCACCATCACCGACACGGTCACAGTCACAGAGTGAACTCGCACCACACCGTTTTGCCCGGACTCCGTTCCCCCACGCCCCACTTGTCGGCGATAGCCGCGACGATGGACAGCCCTCGCCCACCGTCCGAATCCACGGCTTCCGGCGGCACGCGTACCTCACCCGGGCCACTGTCATGGATCTCCAGACGGAGCAACCCGTCACGCTCCAGGTAGAGATGCAGACGAAATCCCCGGCCGGGCGGGACGCCGTGCAGCAGCGCGTTGGTGGCCAGTTCGCTCACACAGAGCAGCACATCGTCCGTACGGGCGGTGCGGCCCCAGTCGGCGAGAGCCTCCGCGGTGAACTTCCTGGCCCGGGGGACGGACCTGCGCTCCCGCCGGTAGAACGCCTCACGGAAGTAGGGGAGTTGGAGTTCCAGGTTCATACGACAACGGTCACGCAATGTGACTAGGGTGGGCCAATGAGTGAAGGCGTACAGATTCCTGGTACGCCGCGAAACCGGTCCTTTGCGGCCTCGGGCGGGAAGGCAGCCCCCATGCACCCGGCGAACAAGCGCAAGAAGAACCCGTCCTGGCATCTGATCGGTGCGCAGCTCAGACACTTCCGCAAACGGGCCCGGCTGACGCAGCCGCAGCTGGCCGACGAGGTGAACGTGCACGTCGACACGGTCGCCTCGATCGAACAGGGCCGCCGGCCGCTGCAACCCGACCTGGCCGACCGGCTGGACCGGGCGCTGGAGACGGGCGGGGCGCTGGCGGTCGGGGTGGAGGAGATGCCGGACCGGGAGCGATTTCCCGTGTTCGTCCAGGACTTCATCGACTACGAGGCGGGGGCGCGCACGCTGCTTTCGTACGAGAATCAGGTCGTTCCCGGGTTGCTTCAGACCCAGGACTATGCGCACGCCGTCTTCGGCTCGCTCTACCCTCCGCTGGCCGCAGAGGAGTTGAAGGAGAACGTTTCCGCTCGGATCGACCGGCAGAGACTGTTCCAGCGTACGCCGTGGCCACCAATGATGAACTTTCTGATTGAGGAGTCCATCCTGCACCGCCCGACCGGCGGTCCACGAGTCAGGCACGAACAGATCACGCACCTGCGCGAGTGCGCCGAACTCCCTTTTATGGGGCTCCAGATCATGCCGACCGGTCAGGAGGTTCATGCTGGACTCTCAGGCCCATTCGTCCTGCTGGAAACTGCGGAACACGATCACCTCGCCTACCTCGAAGTCCAATACGCAAGCTTCCTCGTCGATGATCCGGATCAGGTCAGCGTCTACGAGCAGAAATATGGGATGCTGCGTTCGCAGGCCCTCTCGGTACAGGACAGCATGGGCCTGCTGGACTCCCTGCTAGGAGACTCATGATCCCCGAACTGATCTGGTTCAAGTCGGCTCACAGCGGCAGCGAGGGCGGCAACTGCGTAGAGGCCACTTTCACCTGGCACAAGTCGAGCTACAGCGGAGACACCGGCGGCAACTGCGTAGAAGTGGCAGCCCACCCCCGCGCCATCCATATCCGTGACTCCAAGGTCACCGACGGTCCCGTCCTGACCGTCGCCCCGGACGCCTGGGCCGCCTTCCTCGCGGAGCGCTGAGCCGGGCGCTGACGCGCACCGTTTACGCTCCTCATCGTCGTCGCGCACCACCGTGCGGCGACGAGGAGGAGAGACTCATGCAGCTCACGCAGCAGAAGACAGCGGCAGCGCCGCCGGATGACGCCCAGGTGCGCAAGCAGCGTCTGCGAAGACGGCTGGAGCGGCTCATCGGGATCGCGGCGACCGAGGGTAACGAGCTGGTCCCGCTGCGCAACGGGGACGAGATCTTCCCCGCCATGCTGGACGCCGTCCGTACGGCCGAGCACACCATCGACCTGATGACCTTCGTGTACTGGCGCGGCCAGATAGCCCGCGACTTCGCGACAGCGCTGGCGGACCGGGCCAGTGCCGGTGTGCGGGTGCGGCTCCTCCTGGACGGCTTCGGCGCCAAGGAGATCGAGCAGGATCTGCTCGACGCGATGGACGCCTCCGGGGTGCAGGTCGCGTGGTTCCGCAAGCCCACCCGGCTCTCCCCCTTCAAGCAGAACCACCGCTGCCATCGCAAGGCCCTCGTCGTCGACGAGCACACGGCCTTCACCGGCGGTGTCGGTATCGCCGAGGAGTGGTGCGGCGACGCCCGGAGCCCGGCCGAGTGGCGCGACACCCACGTACGGCTCCGCGGGCCCGCCGTCGACGGCGTCGCCGCTGCCTTCGCCCAGAACTGGGCCGAGTGCCATGACGAGTTGTTCGACGAGCGCGACCGCTTCACCGAGCACGCCCAGCCCGGCGACGCGACTGTCCAGGTGGTCCGCGGTTCGGCCAGCTTCGGCTGGCAGGACCTGCAGACCCTGATCCGGGTGATGCTCACATCCGCCGAGCAGCGCTTCCGGTTGGCCACCGCCTACTTCGCGCCGGACGACTACTTCATCGAGCTGCTGTGCGCCACGGCCCGCCGAGGTGTGCAGGTGGAGATCCTGCTGCCGGGGCCGCACACGGATCAGCGCGCGTGCCAACTCGCGGGCCGCCACCACTACGCCGCCCTGCTGGCCGCAGGTGTCGACATCCGCGAGTACCAGCCCACGATGCTCCACACCAAGATCATGACGGTGGACCATGTCGCGTCGCTGATCGGGTCCAGCAACTTCAACCGCCGGTCCCTCGACCACGACGAAGAGGTCATGCTCGCGGTGCTAGACGAGACGTTCACCGCCGCGCTCGACGCCGACTTCGACGAGGACCTGAAACACGGCGAAGCGATCGACCCCGCCCGCTGGGGCCGCCGGGCGCTGTCCGAGCGGCTGCGCGAGGCGGCGGTGCTCCCCATCAGGCGCTTCCTGTGAGGGTGAACTCCGCCATGGTGGCCGGAGGGCACTCGCCAAGGCACGGCGGCCATGCGATCATTGCCGAATGACAACAGTTAGCTTGCCTCCGGAACAGAACGGTGGAAGGGGCGTCCTGTCCTGCTCCGAAGAGGGCACTGTCACGGTAGTGGCACCTGCCGGCGAGATCGACATCGACGCCGCCCCGCCGGTCCGGGAAGCCATCTCGGGCGCTTTCCAGGCCGGGAGACCCGTGGTCCTCGACCTGTCAGGGGTGACGTTCGCCGACTCCAGCGCGCTGAATCTGCTGCTCTGGGCGAACAGCACCGGGACGTTCTGCCTGGCGGGCCCCGTCCAGCAGCAGGTGCAGCGTCTGTTCGACGTCACCGGGGTCGACGGGATCTTCACCACCGCCCCCACTCGCGCCGAAGCACTGCTCCTCGTGGTCCGGGCAGAGGCGCAGGGGCCGACCGCGGACGCGCAGGACCACACCGCGAGGTGAGGAGCCGCGAGGGGAAGGGGCGCAAGGCGGCACCGTCCGGGGTCCGCCCCGCACGGTCAGCCGCGCCCCGCCCAGTCCACGCAGACCACCAGGGCGTCGTCGGCGAGCGGTACACCGCTGCGGTAGGTGGCGAGTTCACCGAGGACGGCGCGCGGTACCTGCGAGGGAGGCAGCAGCCGGGTGGAACTCATGGAGCGGGCCAGGGCCCGGTCTCCGTATGTCTCACCGCTGGCCGACCTGGTGTCGTAGACACCGTCGCTCCCGAACAGCAGACGGTCTCCGGCGAGGACCTGGAAATGCTCGGTGGTGTACTGGGTGTCCTCGAACATGCCGAGCGGCAGCTGGGCCTCGAAACGGACCTGTTCGACCTCGGACCCGCGCATCCGCCACAGGCGGGGCGAACCGGCGTCCACCGCCTCCACGTCGCCCGTCGCCAGGTCGAAACGCATCAGGAGCACAGAGAGGTAGGCCTTGCCCCGGTACTGCCCGTAGATGGCCTGGTCGGCCAGTGCGGCCTGGTCCGCGAGGCCGAGGCCCGCGCGCCGCGCGTTGCGCAGGGCGTTGGTCGCGAGGCTGCTGAGCAGCGAGGCGTTGATCCCTTCGCCCATGCCGTTGGTCACGGCCAGCGTCAGGGTACTGGCGGAGACCGCCCAGTCGTAGCCGTCGCCGAAGATCGCGTACGCGGGCTCCAGATGGGCGCCGAGCGTGAACTCCGGGCGGTCGAGCGACCGTCCGGGAAGCAGCTGCCACTGCACCTCGGCGGCCAGCGTCAGCCGGGCGGCCCGGCGCGCCACGAGGTACAGGTCGGTGTCACGTTCCGCGACGAGGATCTCGTGTCCGAGCGCCTCACAGATGTGCACCAGCTCCGGCAGCATGGCCTTCTCGTACCGGGCCTCCGGGAGACTCACCGACAGGACGCCCATGCGGTCCCCGCGGATGGTGACGGGCAGGTGAACGGTCACCAGGCCGCCGCTTCCGCGCTCCACGCGGGGCTCCTGCGCGCCGAAGGCACGGCCCTGCGGGCTGTCGTGGACCGAGACGGGTTCCGTGGCGAGGGGGACCGGCTCGACCACCTGCAACGAGGTCACGGCGTAGTCCGCCATGCGCAGCTCTACACCCACCGCGCCCCAGTGCTCACGCAGAGCGTCGGCGGCCACATCCACCAGCAGGTGAGGCGCTGCCGTGCGAAGCGCACGCTCCACCGCTGCGTAACTGTCCACACCCGCGATGATGACACATCCGGATTACGGGCTTCCCCTATGGCGTAAGGTCTGCGGATCTACGCCACCGGCGAGGGCTTGCGTAGTGATCAAGCCGTCGCTGTAATGGCTGCCGCAATGGAACTGTCGCTGCTTGGATCCGCCCTGCGGTCAGCAAGCCCCGCAGGATCCGTGGAACCGAGGAGCTGGGAAAACACATGACGGACAGACCGGACCTGAGCGGTATACCCGGCGCGGCCGCCGACCATGCCGCGTCACACCCGTCAACCGGCGCACTGTGAGGGAGTCGCCGCCCAGCGGCGGCGGCTGGTTCCGCCGAGGCCCCATCCCTTCCGAGCACGCGGCGCACAGCGTGCCGCCGCCCGAGCCGCCTCCGCGGACCGCAGCGCAGCCCGCGGCCCCGCCGGAGGCGACGGCCGACGGCCAACGGGACGTAGCGCTCATCCGGGCCAGTCTGGAGGTGGTCGAGCCACAGATCGCGGACGTCACGGTGTACTTCTATGCCATCCTCTTCGCCCGGTATCCGGCGGTTCGCGAGCTCTTCCCCGCCAATATGGACGCGCAGCGGGACCGGCTGCTGCGGGCGCTCCTGCGCATCGTCGAGCTCGTCGACGATCCCGAGAACCTGACGCGCTTCTGCTCGCACCTGGGCAGGGACCACCGGAAGTTCGGGACGCAGAGCGCCCACTATCCGGCGGTGGGTGAATGTCTCCTCGACGCCCTGGCGCGTTTCGCGGGGCCCGCCTGGAACGAGGAGCTCGCCGGGGCCTGGGGACGGGCCTACACGGCGGCGGCGAACATCATGGCCGGGGCCGCCGAACAGGACGCCCAGCGCTGCCCGGCCGTCTGGGAGGCCCGGGTGACCAGGCATGTGCTCCACCCCTCCGGCATCGCGGAAATCACCGTGCGCCCCGACCAGCCGTACGGCTACACCGCGGGCCAGTACCTGAGTCTCGAGTCGCCGTGGTGGCCCAGGGAATGGCGCCATTACTCCCCGGCCAACGCGCCCCGCGCAGACTCGTCCATGACCTTCCACATCCGGGCCGTCCAGGACGGCCGGGTCAGCCAGGCCCTCGTCCACCACACGGCCGTCGGCGACCGGCTGCGGCTCGGCCCGCCCCAGGGCGACATGGCCATCGACCCCGCCTCCCGTGACGACGTGCTCTGCGTCGCCGGAGGCACCGGGCTCGCCCCCATCCGGGCCCTGATCGAAGAGGTGTCCCGGCAGGGCATGTCGGACCGGCGGAGTGTCGATCTGTTCGTCGGCGCGAGGACGGCCGAGGAGCTGTACGGACTCGACGACATGCTCCGTATGTCCCAGCGTCTGCCCTGGCTCACCGTCCGTGCGGCCGTCTCCGAGGAGAACATCGTGGGCCGCACCGGCTCGCTCCCCCAGGTACTGGCCGAGTTCGGCCCCTGGGACCGGCACGAGGCGTATCTCAGCGGCCCCCAGCAGATGATCGCCGCGTCCGCCGACGTCCTGCTCCGCCGCGGTCTCCCGCCGGCCAAGCTGCACTACGACCCGTGGGGTGCGCCCGCCCTCGCCTCGTCTCTGCGCCATGCCCGCGCTCAGGAGGAAGTCGATCAGCCGTGACCACATATGACGAAACCTTCGGCTCCCCCGGGGAGCGGCTGCTGCAGGAATCCCTGGGGACGGCGGACCGCGCCTCCGGCTTCTACGAGAAGCAGATGCGGCCCTGCCTCACTCCGGCCATGCGTGACTTCATCGCGCGGCAGTACATGGTCTTCCTGTCCACCGCGGACGCGCACGGCGAGTGCGACGCGAGTTTCCGCTCGGGGCCGCCGGGATTCGTCATCGCCATCGACGACCACACCCTCACCTACCCGGAGTACCGGGGCAACGGGGTGGTGGCCAGCGCGGGCAACATCACCGAGAACCCGCACCTCGGCATGCTCTTCATCGACTTCACCGAACACCACATCGGTCTGCACGTGAACGGGCGCGCCCAGGTCTACTCGGCCCACCAGCATCACGCCCTGTATCCGCACCTGCCCGTCGACACGGCGCCCGGCAGGCAGCCTCAGATGTGGATACACCTGTCGGTCGAAGAGGCGTACATCCACTGCTCCAAGCACATCCCGCATCTGGAGCCCGCGCCGCGGCCGCGCGTCTCGCCGGACGAGCGGCCCAAGGACGCCGAGTACTTCACCGGGGAACGGCGCCCGACGCAGCCCGCGTATCCCGCACAGCCCGCGTATCCCGCCGCACAGCCCGAATCCCCCGCACCGCCCGTACCGCCCGCGTCCCCCGCACGCCACGCGGCTCCCCCGCGCCATGCCGCCGCCGGGGGCGAGAACGCCTCCGAGGCGCTTCCACGGACGCGGCGGCAGCGTCTCCTGAACCTTCTGCGCTGACCGCCCGGACCGCACCCATGAAAGACTGTCCGGGCGGCCCCATGCCGTCAGCCCGACTTCAGCGCTGCCCCCGGCACACAGGGGGCAGCTCCACGGATCACGTATCGGTCAGCGTCGCGCACTGACACAGATGATTCGGAGTACCCCAGCCATGGCTCTGTCCCGTAAAGCCTCGAACTCACGGCCTCAGCCGGCCGCTGACGTGTCCTCCGAGGTCATCGAGCTGCTGGAGGTTCTCTGGGAGCACGGCAGAGACGCCGTCTCGCCCGCGCCCGTGTCCACGTCCCAGCTGAGAGTGCTGTACACGCTGGACCGCGAGGAAGGTATCAACCAGCGGTCGCTCGGCGAGGTGCTGGGCGCCGCCCCCTCCTCGGTCAGCCGGCTGTGCGACCGGCTCCAGGCGCTGGGCTTCGTCGAGCGCTCCCCCAGCCCGGTGAGCCGTCGGGAGCTGGAGCTCAGGCTCACCGCGCAGGGCAGGACCTACCTCCGCGACCTGCGCGCCCAACGGGAGGAAGCCCTGCTGGCGGCCATCGCGACCATGCCCGCGGCGACCCGGCAGGCGCTGGTCGAGGGCCTGACGGGTTTCCGGCACGCCCTGGAGACCACATCGCCCGTCGCCGCGCCGGACCGCGGCGACACCCGGTGGGGAGCCCACGGGATGCCGGCCTAGTCCGGACGGCCCGTTCCCGTCCGCAGCTTCCCACCGCACCGCATCGTGCCGGGCCGTCGGCCCGCGCACTGGTGTCAGGCAGCGGTGTCGCGCCGACGTCGCGCCGCGAGTAAAACGCACCCCCTGAGTGCCGTCAATACTTCACACCGCAATTGGTCCAGACCGAGCTTTCCGGCAGGCCGGAACCGTCTTTCGTTCAGGTCATGAAGCCGTACCTATTGACGTGGACACGCTATGCGCAGTTCACTCACGCAGCGATCGACGGCACTTCCCCGGCATCTCCCCCACATCTGCCAGAAAGGCAGCTGCCCATGATCCGACCGGCATCCATGAGCCGCCTCACCCGGACACTCCTCGCGGGCGTGCTCGCGACAGCGGGTCTCACCGCGCTCACCACCGGCCACGCGCACGCATCGGGCGAGCAGATGAACATCTGGCTCACCACCACCGACGACGCGGGGGGACGGCATGTCACCCGCGGCCTGGAGCAGCAGACCCCGCTCACGTTCCAGTCGGGCGGCGGCGGCAGCGGCGAGAACATCGACATCGACGAGGGCACCCGCTACCAGACGTTCACCGGCGGCGGCGCGGACTTCACCGACACCGCGGCCTGGCTGATGAACAGCAGCGGCGCCCTGTCGCAGGCCACCCGTGACGCCACGATGAAGAAGCTCTTCTCCCCCGCGGACGGCATCGGACTGTCCTTCGTCCGCAACCCGATGGGCGCTTCCGACCTGGCCCGCACCGGCTACACGTACGACGACATCCCGGCCGGGCAGACCGACCCGGCGCTGTCCCGCTTCTCCGTGGCACACGACGAAGCGGACGTGCTGCCGCTGACCAAGCAGGCCAAACAGCTCAACCCCGGGCTGACCACGATGGCCTCACCATGGACTGCGCCCGCCTGGATGAAGGACAGCGGTGCGCTCAACGGCGGCTGGCTGAAGGCCGAGGACTACGGGGCGTACGCCGACTACTTCGTGAAGTACCTCCAGGCCTACCGCGACCAGGGCGTCCCGGTGGACTACGTCACCCCGCAGAACGAGCCGACGTGCTGCGACGGCTATCCGTCGATGAGCTGGAACGGTTCCGGGCTCGCGTACTTCACCAAGAACGACCTGCTGCCGAAGCTCCAGGCGGCCGGTCTCTCCACCAAGGTCCTGGCGCTGGACTGGAACTGGGACAAGTACGACGAGTACGCGGCCCCGACCGTGGACGACGCCGCGATCCGCGACCACCCGAACTTCGGCGGGGTCGCGTGGCACGGATACGGCGGCGACGTGGGCAAGCAGACGGAGGTCCACGACAAGTACCCGCAGACGGACGCCTTCGACACCGAGCACTCCGGCGGCACCTGGGTCACCGATCAGCAGCACGACGACATGTACAACATCATCGACTACACACGTAACTGGGGTAAGTCGGTCATCAAGTGGTCACTGGCGGTCGACCAGAACCGCGGTCCGCACAACGGCGGTTGCGGCACCTGCGACGGATTCGTCACGGTGCACAACGGCGACAGCCGAAGCGGGCAGGTGGACTACAACATCGAGTACTACACGATGGGCCACCTGACGAAGTTCGTCCGTCCGGGGGCGACCAGGATCGCTTCGACGGCGAGCACCTCCGTACCGAATGTGGCGTGGCGCAACACAGACGGTTCCAAGGCGCTCATCGCGTACAACGAGAGCACTTCGGCGAAGGAGGTCACGGTGAACTGGGGCGGCCGGCACGCGACGTACTCGCTGCCCGGCCGTACGTCGGCCACCTTCACCTGGCAGGGGACGGCAGGTTAGACGGCACCCCCGTTCCGGGCTCCGGGCGGGCTTGGAGGAGCGCTTCAAGCCCGTCCGGCGTTCGACGGCATCCCGCGTGCCGCGTGCGAGGGCGGCCGGCACCGCAACGCCCGCGCCCTACTCCGGCGGTTCCACCCCGGCCCGCAGCAGCCCGTACGTGTACGCGTCCTCCAGCGCCTGCCAGGAGGCAGCGATCACGTTCTCCGCGACACCCACCGTCGACCACTCCGCCTCGCCGTCACTCGTCGTGATCAGCACGCGGGTCGTCGAATCCGTACCGTGCCTGCCCTCCAGGATGCGGACCTTGTAGTCCGTCAGCTCCAGCTTCGCGAGCTGGGGGTAGATCCGCTCCAGGCCGACCCGCAGCGCCCGGTCGAGCGCGTTGACCGGGCCGTTGCCCTCCGCCGTCGCGACGATGCGCTCGCTCTTGGCCCACAGCTTCACGGTCGCCTCGTTGGCGTGCGTCCCGTCGGGGCGGTTCTCCACGATCGCGCGCCACGACTCGGTCCGGAAGTAGCGGCGGGCCCGGCCCTCCGCCTCCTCGCGGAGGAGCAGTTCGAAGGAGGCGTCCGCAGCCTCGTAGGTGTAGCCCTGGAGCTCGCGTTCCTTGACGCGGTCGACGACCCGTGCGACCAGCCGGCGGTCGTCGCCCAGGTCGATGCCCAGTTCCTTGCCCTTGAGCTCGATCGAGGCCCGGCCCGCCATGTCGGACACCAGCATCCGCATGGTGTTGCCCACCTGTTCGGGGGCGATGTGCTGGTAGAGGTCGGGGTCGACCTTGATCGCGGACGCGTGCAGCCCCGCCTTGTGCGCGAAGGCGGAGACACCTACGTACGGCTGGTGGGTGGAGGGCGTGAGGTTGACGACCTCGGCGATGGCGTGCGAGATCCGCGTCATCTCGGCCAGCGCGCCCTCGGGGACGACGGTCTTGCCGTACTTCAGCTCCAGGGCGGCGACGACCGGGAAGAGGTTGGCGTTGCCGACCCGCTCCCCGTATCCGTTCGCCGTGCACTGGACGTGGGTCGCGCCCGCGTCGACGGCCGCGAGGGTGTTGGCGACGGCGCAGCCGGTGTCGTCCTGGGCGTGGATTCCCAGGCGTGCGCCGGTGTCGGCGAGGACCGTGGCAACGACCGCCTGGATCTGGGCGGGCAGCATCCCGCCGTTGGTGTCGCAGAGGACGACGACGTCGGCGCCGGACTCCGCCGCCGCCCGCACGACGGACTTGGCGTACTCCGGGTTGACCTTGTACCCGTCGAAGAAGTGCTCGCAGTCGAGGAAGACGCGCCGGCCCTGCGCGTGCAGGTAGGACACGGAGTCACGGACCATCGCCAGGTTCTCGTCGAGCGTGGTGCGCAGCGCCAGTTCCACATGGCGGTCGTGGGACTTGGCCACCAGGGTGATCACCGGGGCGCCGGAGTCCAGGAGCGCCTTGAGCTGCGGGTCCTCATCGGCGGGGGTGTTGGGCCGGCGGGTGGCGCCGAAGGCCACCAGCTTCGCGTGCTGGAAGTCGATCTCCTGCTGCGCACGGGCGAAGAACTCCGTGTCGCGGGGGTTGGCGCCGGGCCAGCCGCCCTCGATGAATCCCACGCCGAAGTCGTCGAGGTGCCGGGCGATCGTCAGCTTGTCCGAGACGGTGAGGTTGATGCCTTCGCGCTGCGCGCCGTCGCGCAGCGTCGTGTCGAAGACATGGAAACTGTCGTCCGTGGCCTTGGCCTCTGTGGTCATGCTGATCTGACTCCTGTCGGATGGGTGGATCCGGACTGTCTGGCTCCACTTGCCCCCATCTTCGCGTGCGCCCCGTTCCCGGCCGAGGTGGGGCCTGGAAACGAAAAAACCCCTCGCGGGTGCGAAGGGTTGGCGCGCGGGTCTGGGGCACGATGGCCGTGCCGTACATGGTGGTACGGACGCGGTCACTGCGGACCGGCGCGCCTGCTGCCGATAATCATGGCGAACGAGGACACAGTCGCAGTCTGCCATACGGCCCACGCCCGTCAGCGGGAATCTCACGATCCGGTCAGACCGGAGCGCGGGCGTGGTGGAAACCACGCCCGCGGCCGCGCGCTTTCACAGCGCGGACGGGCTCGTCTCCCCCAGGCTTTCCGGCGCCCTGGGCCCATCTGCCACTAGGGACGCCCGGTTCAGGTCGATGTCACGAGTCTCCCGCATGGTGAGATACACCACCAGGGAGACGGCCGCGCACCCGGCCACGTACCAGTAGAACCCCGACTCGGCCCCGGCCCTCTTGAACCAGAGCGCGACGTACTCCGCGGTGCCGCCGAAGAGGGCGTTGGCCACCGCGTACGGCAGCGCGACGCCCAGCGCGCGGATGCCGGTCGGGAAGAGTTCGGCCTTCACACACGCGTTGATCGATGTGTACCCGGTGACGATGAGCAGAGCGAGCAGCGCCAGGCCGAACGCAGGCCAGAACGTCCCGGCGTGCTTGAGCATCGTCATGATCGGCACGGTCAGGAACGTCGATCCGACCGCGAACGTGACAAGCAGCGGGCGGCGGCCGATCCGGTCCGAGAGGATGCCCGCCAGCGGCTGGACGCACATGAAGACGAACAGCGCGCAGAAGCTGACCAGCGAGGCGGTCGACTTGCTCATGCCGGCGCTGGAGGACAGGAACTTGGTGAGGTAGGTCGTGTACGTGTAGTACGCGACGGTGCCGCCCATGGTGAGCGCCATCACCAGCACCGCTTCCCGCCGGTGCGCCCAGAGCAGCTTGAGCGTGCCGCGGCTCTCGTCGGCCGCCGCTCCGGACTCCGCGTACACCTCGGTCTCCAGGAGCGAGCGCCGCAGGTAGAAGACGACGGCCGCGCCGACGGCCCCGACGACGAACGGGATGCGCCAGCCCCAGCTGTGCAGCGCGTCGTCGGACATGGAGCGCTGGAGGATGATCTGCAGCCCCAGGCCGACGAGTTGGCCGGCGGTCATGGACACGTACTGGAAGCTGGAGGCGAAGCCGCGCTTGCCGGGGGCGGACGCCTCGGTGAGATAGGTGGCGCTGGCCGCGTACTCGCCGCCGACCGAGAGCCCCTGGAGCAGCCGGGCGACCAGCAGCACGGCGACACCCCCGTACCCGGCGACCCCGTAGGTGGGAGCGATCGCGATCAGGATCGCCGATGCCGACATCAGGCTGACGGTCAGGGTCAGCGCGGCCTTGCGGCCCCTGCGGTCACCGGTGCGGCCCAGCAGCCAGCCGCCGACGGGCCGCATGAAGAATCCGACGGCGAAGATCCCCATGGTGTTCATGAGGTTCGCTGTCTCGTTCCCCTTCGGGAAGAACGCGTCGGCGAAGTACACCGCGAAGGTCGCGTACACGAACCAGTCGAACCACTCGACCATGTTGCCGGCCGAACCGACCCAGATCTTCTTCCACTGCTCTCGTCCCATGAGGACCCACGGTGGCGCAGCCGCCCGAGGGCTCACAAGAGGGCCGCACGCAACGATCATGCGTACTTGCGTGCGTTGTGTTCTCCGGGCGCCGTCGGCAGGCCGCCGCTCTCACACCGGCGGAGCGAGCGCGTCGTCGATGAACTCCCTCACGTGGGCGAGGACTTGGGGACGGTCCGAGCCGGGAAGCGCCATCGCGACATGCGTGCTGAAGCCGTCGAGCAGCGCCCGTATCCGTGTCGCGAACCGCTCGGTGTCGACCGCCCGCAGCTCGCCCCGCGACGCTCCCTCGACGAGCAGCGCGACCAGGTCGCGGTGCCAGGACAGCTCGATGTCGAGCAGCCGGGCACGGGTGTCGTCGTCGACGCCGTGCGCCCGGTTCCACAGCTCCAGCCAGAGCGACCAGTGCGGGTCGCGGGGGCCCGCCGGGATGTACAGGTCGACGTAGGCGTCGATCCGTTCACGTACCGGCACCTGCAGGGCGAGCGCCGTCCGGCGCTCCATGCCGAGCAGCTCCTCGCTCCATTCGAGGGTCTGGAGGAGCAGCTCGTCCTTGGTACGGAAGTAGTAGAGGAGGTGGCCGCTGCTCATCCCGACCTCGCGCCCGAGCCCCGCCATGGTGAGCCTCTCCAGACCGGCGGCGGCGATACTGGCCATGGCCGCGGCCAGCAGGCTCTCGCGGGGCGGGGCGTTCTTGCGTGCGCGGGCCGCCGGTTCGTTCATGTCGCCCAGAATATGGGATGCCCCGGCGGCCATCGCGTCCTATCCCGCCTGCTGTCCCGGGCCCACCAACGGCTGCTGCTGGGTGATGCAGTGGATCCCGCCGCCACCCGCGAAGATCGTCCGGGCGTCGGCCTGGACCACGGTGCGGTCCGGGAAGAGACCGCGGAAGATTTCCGCCGCCTCCTCGTCCCTGGGGTCGTCGAACGAGCAGAGCACCACTCCCCCGTTGCAGAGGTAGTGGTTGATGTACGAGTAGTCGGCCCAGCCCCCGTCGGCCTCCAGGACGGTCGGGGCGGGTACCTCCACCACCTCGAGCGGGCGGCCCCTGGCGTCGGTCTCCGCCCGGAGCTGCGCCACGATCCCCTTGCACACCTCGTGGTCGGGGTGGGCGGGGTCGGGCTGGGTGTGGGCGACGACCACGCCGGGCCGCACGAACGCGGCGACGATGTCGACATGTCCCCGGGTGCCGAACTCACCGTAGTCGCCGCTGAGTCCGCGCGGCAGCCAGATCGCCTTCGTCGTACCGAGCCGGGCATGGATCTCGGCCTCGACCTGGTCGCGTGTCCAGTCCGGGTTGCGCTCGGGGCCGAGCTGCACGGTCTCGGTCAGCAGGACGGTGCCCTCACCGTCGACGTGGATCGCGCCGCCCTCGTTGACCAGCTCCGAGGCGTGGGTCTGCGCCCCCGCCAGGTCGGAGACGTACGCGCCGATCTTGGCGTCGTGCCCCCAGCGCGCCCAGGACTGGGCGCCCCACCCGTTGAACGTCCAGTCCACCGCGGCCAGCCGTTCGCCGTCGGTGACGAAGGTCGGGCCGATGTCCCGCATCCAGGCGTCGTCCAGCTCACGCTCGACGAGGTCGATGTCCGGGCCGAGCAGCATACGGGCCTGTACGGACTGGCCGGGTCCTGTCACCACCGTCACCGGCTCGAAGTAGCGGACCGCGCGTGCCACGGCAGCCCAGGCCTCACGCGCCTGAGCCAGCCCGACCGCGTCGTCGAAGGTGGGGTTGGGGCCGGGCCAGGCCATCCAGGTGCGCTCGTGCGGGGCCCACTCGGGCGGCATACGGAACATGGGCGGGTCCTCCGGGGGAGTCGGGAAGGCGCTGAGGCGGATGACGGACTGTGCGGATCGGCTGTGCCGGTCAGTGGTGCGGATCAGCTGTACGGATCAGCTCCGCGGATCAGAGGAAGTACAGGCGGTTGAGCGGGACCGAGTCGGCCGGCTGCGACTCCAGCGGGTCGCCGTCGAGTGTGACGAGACCGGTGCGCTGGTTCACGTCCACCGCTCCCGTCCGGGAGTTGAGGCGCAGGTCGGCCGGGCCGATGCCGCGGGTGCCGCGTACGGCGACGCGCCGGCGGCGGGTCGGCATGTGGTCGCTGCCCAGATCGATGGCGGCCTGTGCCACGAAGGCGACGCCCAGGTCCGCGGCTGTCGCCCCGTAGGACCCGAACTGCGGTCCCAGGATCAGCGGCTGGCAGGTGTCGGTCGCCGCGTTCGGGTCGCCGGTCACTCCGTACGCCGGGAAGCCCGACTTGAGGACGAGCTGCGGCTTCGCGCCGAAGGAGTCGGGGCGCCACAGCACGATGTCCGCGAGCTTGCCCGTCTCGATCGAACCGATCTCGTGGGAGAGGCCGTGCGCGATGGCCGGGTTGATGGTCAGCTTGGCCATGTAGCGCAGGACACGGGCGTTGTCGTCGTCGCCCTCGGCGCCGCGCTCGGCCTTCATCTTTCCGGCCATCGCGAAGGTCCGGCGCACGGTCTCACCCGCGCGCCCCATGCCCTGGGCGTCCGATGAGGTGATCCCGATGGCACCCAGGTCGTGCAGGACGTCCTCGGCCCCCATCGTCCCCGCGCGGATCCGGTCGCGGGCCATGGCGGCGTCACCGGGCAGATCGGTCTTCAGGTCGTGGACGGAGACGATCATCCCGTAGTGCTCGGCCACGGCGTCCCGGCCGAACGGCAGCGTCGGGTTGGTGGACGAGCCGATGACATTGGGGACCCCTGCCATCTTCAGCACGTTCGGGACATGGCCGCCGCCGCACCCCTCGATGTGGAAGGCGTGGATCGTGCGGCCTTCCAGGACGCTCAGGGTGTCCTCGACGGAGAGGCACTCGTTCAGCCCGTCGCTGTGCAGGGCGACCTGGACGTCGTACTCCTCGGCGACGCGCAGCGCGGTGTCCAGGGCGCGGGTGTGCGCGCCCATGTCCTCGTGCACCTTGAAGCCGGAGGCGCCGCCCTCTGCGAGCGCCTCCACCAGCGGGGCCGGGTCGGACGACGAACCGCGCGCCAGGAAGCCGATGTTGACCGGCCAGGCGTCGAAGGCGTTGAAGGCGTGGCGCAGTGCCCAGGGCGAGTTGACGCCGACGCCCCAGACCGGGCCGAACTCCTGGCCGATGATGGTCGTCACGCCGGAGGCGAGCGAGGCCTCCATGATGCGCGGCGAGAGCAGATGGACATGCGCGTCGACCGCCCCCGCGGTGGCGATCAGCCCCTCACCGGAGACGATCGAGGTGCCGGTGCCGACAACGACGTCGACCCCGTCGAGGGTGTCGGGATTCCCGGCCCGCCCTATAGCGGAGATCCGGCCCTCACGGATACCGATGGACACCTTGCGGATGCCCTGCACCGCGTCGATCACCAGTACGTTGCTGATCACGACGTCACAGGTCTCGCGGACCGCGGCGGCCTTGAGGTGCAGACCGTCGCGGGCGGTCTTGCCGAATCCGGCGAGGAACTCGTCGCCGGGCCGCTGCGCGTCGGACTCGACCCGGACCGTCAGCCCGGAGTCGCCGAGGCGGACCCGGTCGCCGGCCCGGGGGCCGTGCACGGCTGCGTACTCACTCATCGTTCCGCTCCCAGATATCCGCAGGCCGCCGCGCGCCGCAGGGCCTCTTCCTTCGCGCCCGGCGCGTCCAGCTCCCCGTCGACCAGTCCCGCGAACCCGATCGCGATCCGGGCGCCGCCGATCGGGACCAGCTCCACTTCGGCGCTCTCGCCGGGCCCGAACCGGACGGACGAGCCCGCCGGCACACACAGCCGCATGCCGTAACCGGCGGCGCGGTCGAAGTCCAGCCGGGGGTTGGCCTCGAAGAAGTGGAAGTGCGAGGTGACGCTGACCGGTACGGACGCGGTGTTGCGCACGGTCAGCGTCACCTCGGGGACCAGGTCCGGGTAGCCCGGACCCGGCAGCACCGCGCCCGGCGCCTCCTCACCCAGGGAACCGCCGCCGATGGGGTCGGCGATCACGGCGAGCCGCGACCCGTCGTCGAATACGGCCTCGACATGCACCTCGGTGACGACATCGGCGACGCCGGGCAGCACATCGCCGGGGCCGAGCACCGCGCGCGCCGCCTCGATCGCCTCGGCGAGGCGGCGCCCGTCACGGGCGGCCTCACAGACCGTGTCGGCGATCAGCGCGGTCGCCTCGGGGACGTTGAGGCGCAGCCCGCGCGCACGGCGCGCCCGTGCCAGCTCCGCGGCGCCGAACAGCAGCAATCGGTCGCGCTCCGTCGGGGTCAGTCTCACGCCCACTCACTTCCATCGATCATGGATTTGAACGCCACTCTAACCGTAAACAACGGCTATAGAAAGAACAGAAACCATTGACATGCGAATGCGGAGCGCATGAGATTGAGCGGCACTCAAACAGACGAGCGGAGAGGTACCTCGTGCCGATCGAACAGCGCGGAGTCGACACCATCCCGGACGCGGAGCGCACCAGCGGTCCACGCGATGTCATCAGCATCCTCCTGGGTTCCAACCTCTGCCTGGGTGTGATCATCTTCGGCTGGCTGCCGGTCTCCTTCGGCCTCGGGCTCTGGCCCGCGGTCACCTCCGTCGTCGCCGGTACGGTCGTCGGCACCCTGCTGACCGCACCGCTGGCACTGGTCTCGCTGCGGACCGGTACCAACCTCTCCACATCGAGCGGCGCGCAGTTCGGCGTACGCGGCCGGCTCATCGGATCGGTCGTCGGCCTGCTGCTCTCGCTCGGCTACACGGCGCTGACCCTGTGGACGGGCGGCGACGTGATGATCGGGGCGCTCTCCCGGCTCACCGGGCTGCCCGACAACGGCTGGATGCACGCACTCGTCTACGCGCTGCTCGCCGCCCTCACCGTCACCGGGGCGGTGTACGGGTACCGGATGCTGCTGCGCCTCAGCAAGGCGCTCGCCGTCGGCATGACGGCCCTGCTGGTGATCGGGCTCTTCGCCTACGCCCCCCACTTCACCACCGCGGCGGCGCCGCACAGCACCTATCTGCTCGGCTCCTTCTGGCCCACCTGGTTCCTTTCGGCGGTCGCCGCCGGACTCAGCGGGCCCATCGCCTTCATCACCCTGCTCGGTGACTACACCCGGTACGTGTCGCCGCGCCGCCACACCTCCCGCAAGGTCCTCACCGCCACCTGTCTCGGCCTGATCGTCGGGCTTCTGGTGCCGCAGCTCTTCGGCACGTACACCGCACTGGCGGCCCGCTCGGCCGTCGACTTCGCGGGACCGCTCGTCGCCGCTTCGCCCGGCTGGTACCTGATCCCGCTCCTGCTCGCGGCGTCCGCCGGTTCGATCGGCAACGCGGGGCTGATGCTCTACTCGATGGGCCTGGACCTCGACGCGATCCTGCCGCGCGCCACCCGTGCGCGGGCCACCCTGGTGGTGGCCGCCGTCGCCACGGCCTTCGTCTTCGTCGGCCACTTCGCCTGGGACGCGCAGTCGGCCATGACCTCGTTCGTCCTGCTGCTCACAGCCGTCGGCACGCCCTGGGCCGTGATCACCGTCATCGGCTACGTCCGGTGCCGCGGCCAGTACGACCCGGACGCCCTCCAGGTCTTCAACCGCCGGTCCAGGGGCGGCGTCTACTGGTACCGCTCCGGCTGGAACGTCCAGGCGGCGGTGGCGTGGGCGGCCGGCGCGGCCGTCGGTCTCGCCGCGGTCTCCACCCCGTTCTACGAGGGCCCCCTGCTGCACCTCACCGGCGGGGTGGACTGCAGCTTCCTCTTCTCGGGCGCGGTCGGCGGGCTCGTCTACTCGGCCCTGACCGCGCGCACGGCCGCAGCCGGTGCTCTCGCGGTGACCCCGGCAGGACCGGCGGACCCTTCCGAGACCCCTGCCGGAGCGCTCGCGGAGTTGTAGCCTCACGGTCCATGGACCGTGAGATACAGGCTTTCGTTCCCGAACCGGCCCGCACCGAACGGATCGCGGCCGAGACGGCGGCGGTCACCGCCCGCTGGCCCGATCCCGCGGACCGGCCGCCCCTGTTCGGCGTCCCGGTCGGCATCAAGGACATCATCCACGTCGACGCGCTGCCCACCCGGGCGGGCTCGGCCCTCCCGCCGGAGGCCCTGGCCGGTCGCCAGGCCAAGGTCGTCGACCGGCTGCGAGCGGCGGGAGCGGTGATCGCGGGCAAGACGGTGACAGCCGAGTTCGCGGTACTGGCACCGGGCCCGACCCGTAACCCGCAGAACCCCGCGCACACACCCGGCGGATCGAGCAGCGGCTCGGCCGCGGCCGTCGCGGCGGGAATGGTCCCGCTGGCCGTGGGGACCCAGACGGTCGGCTCCGTCATACGGCCGGCCGCGTACTGCGGGGTGACCGCCTTCAAGCCGACGTACGGACGCATCCCGGTGGACGGCGTCATCGCGAACGCGCCGAGCTTCGACACCCTCGGCCTCTTCGCCGCGGACGTGGCCGGGCTGGTGCCCGCGGTGGCCGCGGTCTGCGACAACTGGCGCCCGTACGAGCCGGGCGCGGCCCCGGTCGGCCCCTCCCCCGTCCTGCCGGTGCTCGCCGTGCCGGAAGGGCCGTACCTGGAATGCGCCGGAGCTGAGGCACTCGACGTCTTCGCGACCCGGGTGGAGCGGCTCCGCGCGGCCGGATTCGCGGTGCGGCGCATCCCCGTGATGGCCGATTTCGAACAGATCAGGGCCCAGCTCTTCACCATGAACCGCTACGAGCTGGCCCGTACGCACGCGGAGTGGTTCGCCGAATACGGAGCGCTCTACCGGCCGGAGACGGCGCGCGCCATCCGTGAGGGCCAGGCCATCACGGAGGTGGAGTACACACGGGCCCAGCGGGAGCGGGTCGCCTTCCGGGACCGGATGGCGTCGGCGATGGACGGGATCGACCTGTGGATCACCCCGTCGGCGACCGGCCCGGCCCCCGTGGGGCTGGCCACCACCGGCAGTTCCGTCATGTGCCTGCCCTGGAGCAACGCGGGACTGCCGTCCCTGACGCTCCCGGCCGGGCACGCGGGCAACGGGCTGCCCCTGGGGATCCAGTGCGTGGGCGCCGCCGGGAATGACGAGCGCGTACTCGTGTGGGGCGCGGCGGTCGAGGCGGCGCTCGGGGAGGGGTGACCTCTCTGCCGTCGGCCGCCGGAGGAGCCGGACGCAGGGCCCCCGCTCGCCGGAGGAGCGTTCCGGCTCCTCCGGCGACAGCGGCGCGGAGTCCGGGGCGGAGCCCCGGGGGCACATCAGCCCAGCGGGTGCATCCAGCCGTGCTTGTCCTCGCCGATCCCGCGCTGGATGTCCAGCAGCGCCGACCGCAGTGCCAGCGTGACCTCGCCCGGTGTCCCGTCGCCCTGGGCCCACTCGCCGCCGGCCGACTTCACGGTGCCGACGGGGGTGATGACCGCCGCCGTGCCGCAGGCGAAGACCTCGGTGAGCGAGCCGTTCTCGGTGTCACGGCGCCACTGCTCGATCGAGACGCGGCCCTCCTCGGCGTCGTAACCGAGGTCACGGGCGACGGAGAGCAGCGAGTCACGGGTGACGCCCGCCAGCAGGGAGCCGGTGAGCGTCGGCGTGACGATCTTCGGCTTGCGGCCTTCCCCGCCCCCGTAGACGAAGCACAGGTTCATGCCGCCCAGCTCCTCCACCCACTTGTGCTCGACGGCGTCGAGGTAGGCGACCTGGTCGCAGCCCTGCCGGGCGGCCTCCGCCTGGGCCAGCAGGGACGCGGCGTAGTTCCCGCCGGTCTTCGCCTCACCCATGCCACCGGGCACCGCACGCACCCGGTCCTCGGACAGCCAGATCGAGACCGGCTTGACGCCGCCCTCGAAGTAGGCGCCGGCCGGCGAGGCGATCACGAGGAAGAGGTACTCGTTGGCCGGCTTCACACCCAGGCCGACCTCGGTGGCGATCATGAACGGACGCAGGTACAGGGACTCCTCGCCGCCGTGCGCCGGGACCCACGCCTTGTCCTGCTGGACCAGCGCGTCGCACGCGTCGAGGAACGTCTCGACCGGCAGCTCCGCCATGGCGAGGCGGCGCGCGGAGAGCTGGAAGCGCCTGGCGTTGGCCTCCGGGCGGAAGGTCGCCACGGATCCGTCGGGCTGGCGGTACGCCTTGAGCCCCTCGAAGATCTCCTGCCCGTAGTGCAGGGTCATGTTCGCGGGGTCGAGCGAGAGCGGCGCGTACGGGACGAGCTGGGCGTCGTGCCAGCCGCGCCCCTCCGTCCACTTGATGGTCACCATGTGGTCGGTGAAATGGCGGCCGAATCCGGGGTGGGCCATCAGCGCCTCCCGCTCCGCGTCGGACAACGGGTTGGAAGAGGGCTTGAGCTCGATCGGGAGCGTCGTCATGAGTGGTATGTCCTTCACCGGTTGTTTGTGACGGACCGCGCTCACGCCACTACTAGGACGTCCGAGCTTCCCCTCATACCGCGGCCCCACGTCCGATTATCGCTCGGAGGTGTCCGCTGATGAAAGGCGTGAATGCGGTCCAGGATTCGATGGTCGCACCCGGGGACCGCAAAACACAGCCGCCGGGTGTCTGGGAGACCCGGCGGCTGTGATGAATCAGTCGACGGGTCAGCCCGCTACTCGTACCGCGAGCGCGTCGCCGATCTCGTCGGTCGTACGCGACCCCGTGCCGCGCTCCGCCAGGTCGGCGGAGACCGCGTCCTCGATGCGGGCGGCCTCGGACTCGTGGCCGAGGTGGCGCAGCAGAAGGGCGACGGAGAGGATCGTGGCGGTCGGGTCGGCCTTGCCGGTGCCCGCGATGTCGGGCGCCGAACCGTGCACCGGCTCGAACATCGACGGGAAGGTGCCCGTCGGGTTGATGTTGCCGGAGGCCGCCAGGCCGATGCCGCCGGTAACGGCAGCGGCCAGGTCGGTCAGGATGTCGCCGAAGAGGTTGTCGGTGACGATGACGTCGAAGCGCTCGGGCTGCGTGACGAAGAAGATCGTCGCGGCGTCGACGTGCAGGTAGTCGGTGGTGACGTCCGGGAACTCCTGGCTCACCTTGTCGAAGATGTTCTTCCACATGTGGCCGGCATAGACGAGGACGTTGTTCTTGTGCACCAGCGTCAGCTTCTTGCGCGGGCGCGCCTGGGCGCGGGCGAACGCGTCCCGGACGACCCGCTCGACGCCGTACGCCGTGTTGACGCTGACCTCGGTCGCGATCTCTGCGGGCGTGCCCGTGCGGAGGCTGCCGCCGTTGCCGGTGTACGGGCCCTCGGTGCCCTCACGGACGACGATGAAGTCGATGTCCGGGCGGCCGGCGAGCGGGGTGGCCGTGTTCGGGAAGAGCTTCGACGGGCGGAGGTTGACGAAGTGGTCGAAGGCGAAGCGGAGCTTGAGCAGCAGACCGCGCTCCAGGACGCCCGACGGCACGGAGGGGTCACCGATCGCGCCGAGCAGGATCGCGTCGTGCTGCTTGAGCGAGTCGAGTTCGGCGTCCGGGAGGGTCTCACCGGTGCGGTGCCAGCGCTGAGCACCGAGGTCGTACTCCTCGGTCTCCAGCTTCACATCCTGAGGAAGGACCGCGTTCAGGACCTTGAGGCCCTGGGCCACGACTTCCTGGCCGATGCCGTCACCGGGGATCACTGCGAGATTGAGGCTGCGAGACATGACGGCACTCTACTGCTCCGTCCCAGGGGATGACATGAGGCGTCCAGTATCCGGACATGTGATCTGCTGTACGGGCACCGTTCATCCGTACGGCAGGCGCGCGTCAGGCGGACCGGGCACCTTGTCGGCCATGGACACACCTCGCTTCGGTATCCCCGAGAAGCTCGCCGACCGGATGAGTATGGCCGAGCAGCACGAGTACCTCCGGACCCGGCTGACCCGCCGCGGAGTGCTCCGTACGACCGCTGCCGGCGCCGCGGTCACCGTCGCCGGTACCGCCCTGGGCACGCCGTCCGCGTACGCCGCACCCGCGAACAGCGCCACGCACTCCATGCCGGCCGTCGACGGCTCGCTGGTCGCACCCTTCGGCAGGCACCTCGCCTACGGCGCTGACCCCAGGACGCAGATGCGGGTCTCCTGGCAGGTCCCGTTCGCGGTGAAGCGGCCGTACATCCGGATCGGCACCTCGCCCTGGGACCTGAGCAGGAAGATCACCGCCGAGGTGCGGCACCTGACGACGCCGAGCCTGAACGGCGGGCAGATCGCCGCCGCGGAACAGTTCTACGTGCACGCGGGACTCGACCGGCTGCGGCCCGGAGCGACGTACTACTACGGCGTCGGACACGATGGCTTCGACCCGGCCGACCGCCGCAACCTGGGCACGCTCGGCACCTTCCGCACCGCGCCGTCCCGCGCCGAGCCGTTCACCTTCACGGCCTTCGGCGACCAGGGCGTCAGCTACCACGCGCTCGGCAACGACCAGCTGATCCTGGGCCAGAACCCGTCGTTCCACCTGCACGCGGGCGACATCTGCTACGCGGACCCCTCGGGCTCCGGCCAGGAGACGGACGCCTACGACGCCCGCACCTGGGACCAGTTCCTGGCCCAGACCGAGACAGTCGCGAAGACCGTGCCGTGGATGGTGACCACCGGCAACCACGACATGGAGGCCTGGTACTCCCCAGACGGCTACGGCGGCCAGAACGCCCGCTGGTCGCTGCCGGACAACGGCCCGGACCCGGTCGGCCAGCCCGGCGTGTACTCGTTCGTGCACGGCAACGTCGGGGTGGTCGCGCTGGACGCCAACGACGTCTCGTACGAGATCCCCGCCAACCACGGCATCAGCGGCGGCAAGCAGACCCGCTGGCTCGACAGGCGCCTGGGTGAACTGCGCGCGGACCGCGACGTCGACTTCGTCGTGATCTTCTTCCACCACTGCGCGTTCTCGACGACGAACTCGCACGCGTCGGAGGGCGGGGTACGCGAGCAGTGGGTGCCGCTCTTCGAGAAGCACCAGGTGGACCTGGTCATCAACGGCCACAACCACGTGTACGAGCGCACGGACGCGATTCTGCGCAACAAGGTCGCGCGCAAGGTGCCGGCCGGCGAGCGGACGGACCCGACACGGGACGGCATCGTGTATGTCACCGCGGGCGGCGCGGGCAAGTCGCTGTACGACTTCCCGGCGCCCGACAGCTATGAGGGACACGTCCACGAACAGGAGAGCGTGCCCACTTACCACTGGGTCGAGGGCGGCGCCAAAGCGACCGAGACCGTGGAGTGGTCACGGGTGCGCTACACCGGCTACTCGTTCCTCGCGGTGGAGGTCACAACCGGCCGGCAGGCGGCGCTGAAGGTCAGCGCGCTCGCCGAATCGGGCGAGCGCATCGACCACTTCGAGATCCGGCGCGGTCACTGAGCCACGTCACTGAGCCACCGGCCCCGGACCGCGACAGACAGCCTCCCGCGACCGCCCTCGCCGTACCGCCTCGCGCCGTACGGCGGGGGCGGTCGTGCGTGGGGCGGCTGTGCGTGGGGGGCGGCTGTGCGTACAGGACTGACGCGCTCACAGCTCCCGGCAGGGAGACCCCGGTCAGTGCCCGGTGGAGCCGCCGTTGTCACGGCGGTCGAGTGCGCGCTGGAGGGCGGCTGCCGCGTTCTTGCGGTCGGAATCACCCGAGCGGGCGGCGCGGGTGGTGTGACGGACGCGGCGGACAGTCGTCTCGGCCATGGTGATCGACTCCTTTGAAGCAAGGGGGATATCGATGCGCCGGAGGGGGCGGGGAGCGGGCGCCGCAGGGGTTACCTGCTCCAAGGCGCCGCTCACGACCGCCAGTCGCTGGGTCGAGCGAGACGTTCGGCTTCTTTCAAGCTAGGGGAGCCGAGCCCGTCTGTCTGCACAATTACTCGGACTTCCTACTATCTGAGACGCACTCACGAAAGTGCACACCTACCTAGGTTGCATTCCTAACTAGATAGTGATGCACTGTCGTCATGGCCGCAGACCGCAGATCCAGCTGGCTCAAGGGTGTCCTTGACCTCCTCGTCCTCTCCTGCCTCACCGGTGGTGAGAGTTACGGATACGAGATCGCCAAGTCACTGGCCGCCGCCGGGCTGGGCGAGATCAAGGGCGGAACGCTCTACCCCGTACTCAACCGACTCGAAGAGGCCGGACTGGCCGTCGGGGAGTTCCGCGCCGCGGAGCGGGGGCCGGGACGGCGGTACTACCGCCTGACCGACGCGGGCCGGCGGGCGCTCGGTGAACAGAGCGCTTCCTGGCTGGAGTTCCACGCGGCCGTGAAGAGCACGCTGTATCCAGGGGGAACAGGGGACATGACATGACGAAGTATTTCGACGACCTCACCGCGGCACTGCGCTCGCACGGCATGCCCGGGGAAGACGTGGCGGCCACCGTCGCGGACCTCTCGGGGTACCTCGCGGAGACCGGTACGAGCGCGGAGGAGGAGTTCGGCCCGGCCGTGATCTTCGCGGAGCGGCTCGCCGGGGGCGGTGGCGCCGGAGAGCCCGGGGACGGGGCCGAGACCTGGAAGTGGATCTGCGACATCTACACGGACCGCAGGTATCTGAACTTCTACGGGGACCAGGGCTGGGAGCTCGAAGGGCTGGACCGGCTCGGCCGGTTCGTCTGCCACCGGGACCCGGACGCGGCGATGCGCTGGGAGTACCGGCGGGAGGCCGCGAAGAACGCCGCCGAACGGGACACCCTCGCGGCCGGCCTCGCCCCGGACGGCTGGGAGCCGTGCGGGCACTGGGTCTTCTACATGTACTTCAAGCGCCCCAAGGCCGCCGGCGCCGGCCCGGCCGCCGCACTGGACACCACCCCACGCGCCCCCGACCGGCATCTCCTGCTCGGCGACCGGTACCGCGGCAAGCTGAGGCAGATGGCGGTGTCGGCCGTCATCGCGGGACTCGTGACGTTCGCGCTCATCCACTTCAGCGGGGGCCTCCCGAGGACCCCGGTCCTGATCGGCGCCGCCGTCGCGGCACCGCTCGCCGGCTACCTCGGCTGGCGGCGCATCAAACGCGAGGTGATCAGCGGAGCCGAGGGCTGAAACGCCGGAGTCCCGCACCCGCCGTCGCCGGCCTCCCGCACCCGCCGTCCCACGGACACCGCGGGCGCCGTTTCAACGGACCAGCGCACTGACGGTCGGCCCCCATCCGTACAGCCGGTCGTCGAGATCACGCACACAGGGTTCGTGCCGGTGGGGAGCGAGTGTCCTGCGCGCATCCCGCACGCGGTCCATACCCGCCCCGTACCAGGCCACCTCCAGCTGCTCCAGCGCCTGGAGCGCGTGTGCGCAGGCGCGGTCGGGGCGGCCGTCGGCGGCCTCCACACCGGCCAGGTCTCCCAGGACGACGGTCCGCTGTCTGCCGTCGCTCCGCGGAGTCCGTTCGAGCACCCCCAGGAGGGTCTGCCGGGCCTGCGACAGGAGCCCCGCCTTCAGCTGGGTGTTCCCCTTGACGGCGGCCAGTGCCGCTGGGCTGAACCAGTCCAGCCAGTCCGGGCTCGGGTGGGCCGGCTCCTGGATCAGCGCGTCCTCGGCCTGACCGATCAGGTGCAGAGCGGTGCGGGTGTTCCCGCACCTGGTCTGGCACTCCGCCTCGACCGTGTCCAGCCACGCCAGGAAGAGCGGGGAGGGCCGCCCCCTGCGGGCGAACGAACGCGCCGCCTGCATGCGCTCCATCGCCGCTTCGTGCTGCCCTTCCCACCCCGGGACGAGTGCCAGGTGGGCCAGTACGGCCGCGCCGAGCACCTGGTCGTCGGCCTCCGCGGCCATCTGCAGGGCCAGCAGCATGGTCTGGCCGGCCTTTTCCGGCTCCCGTAAGTCGAAGAACGTGATGCGCCCGGCCAGCAGATACGTCTCCGCCAGCGCCCCCGCCAGCTTCTTCCGCGTCTTCCCGGTGGTCTCCGGCAGCAGCACGCTGCCGAGGTTGGCGTGCGCTATCACTGCCGGACAGAGCTTGTCGGGAGCGACCGACCAGTACAGGTGCCGGTGCGCGGATGTGACATCGAGGAAGTCGACCGCCGCGGAAGGCGGCTGAGTGAGAGTCGACTGCCGCACCGCCACCACGGACAGCCGCCCCGCCCCCGCGCTCGACGCCGGCCTGCGCGCTCCCGCGGCGGGGGTGCCGTGCCCTCCCGGCGCCGTGAAGCCGAGGTCCGGCAGGTCCTGGCCGAGTACGTGTGTCAACGCCCTGCACTGTTCAGGATGCGGCCAGCCGGGGTTCCCCGATTCCCAGCGCCTCACCGTGCGGACATCGACGTTCAGCATCCTGGCGAGTTCCGCTTGCGAGCGGTACCCCTTCGCCAGCCGGGCCGCTCTCAGACGGGAGTTCCCCCCTGCGGGCGTCCTCGTGATCACGCTGTACCTCCTGTGCTCCCGGCTTTGCCACGACACCTCAGAGGATGTCATCCCCGAGTACCATCTCCCTCCGGAAATAGCCTACTTATGACTCTCAATGTCCTACGGATGTCCTTGTCATCCAGCTGATCGCGGGCGAGTCTTGTCGCACTGACAGTCGCTCAGATGTACGACGGGAGATGACATGGCCCTGCGGAGGCCGCCGGTCGAAGCGGTCCCCATCCTGGTGCCACGCGGGGTGGGACTAGGGGCGATGGCGATTCTCGGTGACCGCTGCGGCGCCGTCCTGGAGGACGGTGAGGGGCTCCGTCTGTACTGGTTCGTGGCCAAGGACACCGCCGAGGACTGGAACGTGGGCAGCACCCGATGTGTGCGATCGGCGGATCTGCCCCCCGTGCCGCCCCCGAATCTCACTGCGGGTCCTGGCCCGCGCTGGCGCATGTGCCCGGGTGACAACAGGTGGCTCACGAACACCGCCGCTCTCAAGGCCGCCCTGGCCGACGCCTTCAGCTCGGCACCGGCGGTACGGAACCCCACCGCACACGACACCCCGCGCGCTTCGTGATCCCTGAGTGCCGTTGCGGGAACCCGTGCGCCCGAAAACTTCAGCCGTGGCCACCGGCGCACCAGCGGATCCACCCGGATCGGCCGGATCAACAACTGCGCCTTTCCCCCTGCGCCGTTGGGCCACCGGGGCGCCTCACCGCGACAGGCCGTCCGGCCGTCCCGTGCCCGGCCGCTCATCTCCCCATGCCAGTCCCTCCCCCTCCCTCCGGAGCTTCCGTGACCGACAGCAGACGCCTTCCCGGCACCCCCGAAGCGGACCGATCGGGCCGGCCGAGATCGCGCGGGAGACGGGTGATCGGGTCCGCTCCCGCCCGGTGAGCGGGGGCCCACTCAAGGACCTTGGCGTACGGAGCCGTACTCCAGAGGAACGGTCCGCCGGAGCGGCCGGGCAGGTGGCGTGTCCACCGGCCGGGGGCCCTGATCTCCGGTTACGGCGTCCACGTCCTGCCGCGCGGACTCAAGCCGCCACGAAGCCGTTCCCACTCCGCCCGCTCGCCTGTCGCCCACACCCGCCCCTGCACCTGCCCGTCGCCCGGCTGTTCGTCCGACTGTTCTCCCGTCTTCGTCCGAGGATCTGATGACCCCACTCACCACGGCCGTATTCGTCGTGCTCCTGCTGTGCACGGCCCTCGCCATCGCCAAGGCCATGAGCTACCGCAGGAGCGCGCACAGCAGCGCCTGCGAGATCCAGAAAGTGAAGGACGAGGCAACCAGGCACCTCACGCACATAGGCCGGCTGAACGGCGAGGTGGGCCAGCTGAGCGACCAGGTGAAGGTCCTGGCCACGACGCTCGACGAGCGCGACGCGGAGGCCGACTACACCGTGCGGTTCCGGCTGCGCCAGGTGGTGGATGAGGTGATGGCAGGGCACACTCCGCCGGACCCCGGCCCCTTGCACACTCACCTGGCCGGTACGCCGTTCGCCCAGGCGATGGAAGAAGTCGTACGGATCGTCCTCGGAAACGGCGAAGCAGCGGCCCAGCAGGCCGAGCAGCATGCGGAGGTGGCCGCCCGGTCCGCGATGAACGCGGCCACCAAGTCGATGCAGGCCCTCCTCAACGAGCTGGATGCCGCCGTCATGGAGACGCTGTCGCGGCACGCCGACGAGAAGGTACTGGCCGACCTGCAGGACATCGACCATCTCTGCCGCCAACTGGCACGCCGGGCGACGGGCATCAGTATCCTGACCGGCTCCTGGCCCGGCCGCAGCCGCCAGAACTCGTCGATATCCAACGTGGTGCGCGGCAGCATGGGCCTCATCCGCGACTTCAAGCGGATCAAGGTCACCGGGAACCCGCCGTTCGACGTCCTGGGCCGTGCCGTGGAACCGGTCGTGCTGGCTGTCGCGGAACTGTTCGACAACGCCGCCCGGCATTCCTCGCCGAGCCAGGACGTACGGGTGTGGTTCGTCGAGGGCCACAACGGCGTCACCATCGGCGTCGACGACGCGGGGATCGGCATGCTGCCCGAGACCAAGGTCCAGGCAGTCACTGTCCTTTCCGGAAGGATGCCGGTCCGTCTGACGCAGATACCCGCCCCGCCGCAGCTCGGACATCTCGTGGTGGGCCAGCTGGCCGCAAGGTACGGCTTCAGGGTGAGCGCCACCCAGGACTCCGACTTCGGGGGTGTCCGGGCGACTGTCTTCCTCCCCAGTGAACTGCTCGTCGCGTCCAGCAGCCCGCTGTCCCTGCCCGGCAACCAGCGGGTGGCGCAGCCGGTGACACCGTCTCCCGCCCTGGAGGGCACGGTGACCGGTCCTCACACGGAGCCGGCCCCGACGCGCCCCGACGGCCTGCCGCAACGCCGTCGCTCGGCCAGGCAGACGGCCCCGGCCGAGCAGGGGCCGGCCACTCATACCCCCACCAACCCCGGTCAGGTCTTGGGGGCCTTCACCCGCCGCAGGCAGGCCACCGAGAGCACCCCTCCCGATGAAAGGAATTCGTCTTGAGCTCCCCCAACAACGCCGGCTCCCCCACGGGGAGCATCGACTGGATCCTCGACGACCTGGTCAGGACGCCTCACACGCGGCACGCGCTGCTCACTTCCGCCGACGGCCTGGTCGTGGCCCTCTCCCACGCCACCGGGAAGGACCGCGGGGACAGAACGGCCGCGGCCGTCTCCGGCCTGCAGGCACTCAGCCGTACGGCTGCGGAATTCGCGGACTGCGAGAGCGAGCCCCTGGAACAGACTCTGATCCAGTTCTCCGGCGGCTACTTCATCATCATGGCCGCCGAGCGCGGGAGCGTCCTGGCCCTCAGTGCGAGCAAGGAGGCAGATATCGCGATCGTCTCCGACGCCATGGTGAATGTGATCGCCCGCCTCGGGCGCGCCATGGCCGTTCCGGAGCGCGACAGCATAAGCACGGGCTCATGACGGGGGCCCGCGAGGGCCGGGACCAGCTGGTACGTCCCTACGTCGTCACCGGTGGCCGCTCGACCGCCGGACGCAACGCGTTCTCCGAGGTCACGCTCGTGATGCTCGGTACTGACGGCCTCTCCAGCAGCAGCCTCACCCCCGAACAGACCGGCGTCCTGGAGCTCCTGCGGCACGGGGCACTGTCGGTTGCCGAGATCAGCGGGTACCTCGGGCTGGCCCTCAGCGTGCTGCGGATCGTCCTGTCGGACCTGATGGACAGCGGTCATATCAGGACCCGCTCGCCGATACCGGCCGCCCGTCGCGCCGACCGAGACCTCTTGGAGGCAGTCCTTGCTGGACTCCAGAACATCTGACCCCGGGACCCTTGGCGGCAGTGCCTTCCTCCGGGGCACGGAGAACACAGTGAAGATCGTGGTCGCCGGTCACTTCGGTGCCGGCAAGACCACTTTCATCGGGACGTTGTCGGAGATCCGGCCGCTGTCCACCGAGGAGGTCATGACCACCGCGAGCGAGGGCACCGACAGCCTCGCCGGACTGCCGCACAAGACGACCACCACGGTCGCCATGGACTTCGGCCGGCGGACCCTGAGCGAAGACCTGGTGCTGTACATGTTCGGCGCCCCCGGCCAGGCGCGGTTCGATTTCCTGGAGGGCCTCGTTCAGGGGGCCCTGGGAGCTCTCGTGCTGGCCGACACCCGGGTTCTGGCCGAGAGCTTCCCGGTCATCCAGCGGCTCGAAGAACTCGGTGTGCCGTACGCCATCGCGATCAACGTGTTCGACAACCACCCCGAACGCCGGGACTACACCGTGGAACAGCTGCGTTCCGCGATGGATCTGGAACCCGGAACACCACTCGTCCTCTGCGACGCACGCGACCGGCTCAGCGCCAAACAGGCTCTGATCACGCTCGTCACCTACCTCCTCACTCTGCCCCCGGAGCCCTCCTGATGACTACTCACCGCTCCCCCGGTCCGGGCCAGGCACCGGCCCCGGGCTGTCCGGTCGGCCGCGGGGCCGACCCGACGCCGCAGGGCCGGCTGATCCCGATCCACGGACCGGATTTCTCGGCCAACCCCGGCGCCACGTACGCGGCTCTGCGGAAGCTGGGGCCGATCGCCCCCGTCGAGATCGCACCGGGCGTCGCGGGGTACCTCACCACGACCTACCGGGCCGCTCTCCACCTGCTGCGCAACACTCCCAGCCTGTTCGCCAAGAACCCCGAGCACTGGGTGGCGCTGCGCAGCGGGCAGGTACCCGCCGACAGTCCGGCCGCCGTCATGATGATGCCGCGGGACAACGCGCTGTGGATGGACGGGGCCGCTCACACCCGGCTGCGCTCGGCCATCACCGACAGCCTGGCCCAGGTGGACACCCATGCCCTCACCGAGATGGTGACCCAGGTGGCGGACGAGCTGATCGACGCCTTCGTCGAGCAGGGTGAGGTCGACCTCGTCGCCCAGTACACCGAACCGTTGCCGATGCTCGTCCTGGCCCGGCTGTTCGGCTGCTCGCCCGACATCACCCGTGACCTGCTCACGTCCATCGCGATGCTCTTCGACACCGACGAGAACGCGGCCGAGGCGAACGCCGCGGTGCTCAAGGCGTGCATGGCGCTGATCACTCTCAAACAACGCCGGCCGGGCCGCGACATCACCTCGTGGCTGCTGGCACATCCCACCCGGCTGACCGACGAGGAGATGACGCAGCAGATCCTCCTCACGGTCGGCGCGGCAAGCACCCCCAGCACGAACCTGAGCAGCAACGCCCTCGCGCTGATCCACGGCGAGAAGGAGATACGCGGGGGCCTCTTCGAGGGTGTCATGCCCGTCAGCGATGCCGTGGACCACGTGCTCTGGACCGACCCACCGGTCTCCAACTACAGCCCGCTGTACGCGCTCACCTACCAGGCGTACGAGGGGGTGACGCTTCCTCCGGGGGTACCGATCCTGGTCAGTTTCGCCGCAGCCAACGGCGATCCCGAGCACCACATGACCGGCAACCAGTACGTGGGAAACCGCGGGCATCTCGCCTTCAGCGCGGGCGTTCACGGCTGTCCCGCGCCGGGCCTCGCCCGCGTGATCGCCGAGACCGCCATCGAGCGCGTCCTGGACCGGCTTCCCGACCTCACGCTGTCCTGCCGGCCGGAGCAACTCGTGCGCCGTCCGGGGACGTTCCACTCCGGATGGACCAGTCTGCCCTTCACCTTCGAGCCCACCGCGCCCTCGACGCGTGCGTCAGCCACACCCGCGTCCTCCACCACCGTTTAGGAGAGCCCGAATGGAACCCACCACCACCGGTTGCCCCTACATCCTGGATGCCGGCGCCGCCGACATCCACGGCGAAGCCGAACGGCTGCGTGCGCACGGCCCGGCCGCCCTGGTCGAACTGCCCGGCGGTATCGAGGCCTGGTCGGTGACCGACCCGGAGCTCATCAAGCGGCTGCTGTCCGACCCACGGGTCTCCAAGGACGCGTACAGCCACTGGCCGGCGTTCGTCAACGGCGACATCCCCGAGGACTGGCCGCTGCGTATCTGGGTCAGCGTCCGCAACGCCCTGACCGCGTACGGCTCCGAGCACAAGCGGCTGCGGCGTCTCATCGCCCCCGCGTTCAGTGCCCGCCGGGTCCGTGCGCTGACCCCCGCCATCGAGAAGGTCACCGCCGAGCTCCTCGACAGCCTCGGGCAGGAGGGGGACGGCGTCGTCGACCTGCGGGAACGGTTCTCGGGGGAACTTCCGCTGCTCGTCGTCAACCTGCTGCTCGGCGTACCCACCGGGCTGCACGCCAGGTTCCGGTCCGCGGTGGGCAGTCTGTTCTCCACCGGCCTCAGCGGAGAGGAGGCCATGGCGAACGCGATGGAGGTCAGCCAGATCCTGACGGAGCTCATCGCCGCGAAGCGCCAGGTCCCGGGCGACGACGTCACCACCGCGCTCATCGCAGCCCACGACGACGAGACCGGAACCGAGCTGGACGAGGAGGAACTCCGTGACTCCCTGCTCCTGCTGATCGGCGCGGGCCACGAGACGACGGTCAACGCCATCGGCCACGGGGCCTGCAGCCTCCTCACCCACCCCGAACAGCTGGCCCTCGTACGCTCCGGACGCCATACCTGGAGCGACGTGGTGGAGGAGTCCCTGCGCCACCAGGCCCCGATCGCCAGCATCATCATGCGATACCCCATCGAGGACATCCACGACAGCGGTCTGGTCTTCGCCAAGGGCACCCCCATCGTCATCAACTACGCGGCCGCCGGCCGCGACCCCCACGTCCATGAGGACGCCGGGCGCTTCGACATCACCCGCACCAAGAAGGACCACCTCTCCTTCGGCCACGGGGCGCACTTCTGCCTCGGCGCGGAACTGGCCCGCCTCGAAGCCGGCATCGCCCTGGCCGCGCTCTTCGACCGCTTCCCCGATCTCGCCCTCGCCGTACCCGTCGAAGACCTGCAGCCGATGCCGTCGTTCATCTCCAACGGCCCGCAGGAGATCCCTGTCCGCTTGAAGGGGCCGGTCCGGGCCGTTCTCGCCTGAGCCGCACACCTGTACACGCAGGCAGTTCGCCACTGTGCTCACGTCCGGCAGCGCTGTCGCCGTGGCTGCCGGGCAGCCACCTCGGCCCCGACGGCTACGGCGGTTCCACGGCTGACGTGAGCCGTCACGCATGTGCTGTGGGGAGGCCGGGTGGGGCGCTCCGCTTGCCTGCCGGCCGGTGTCGGACACCGGCCGACAGACAAGCAGTAATGGGTGTCGGGCCGCTCGCGAGCGGCGGCCCAGGTACGCGTCCCCGGAACCGCCTGCGTTCCGGGGAACGCCCTGCACCGTTTCCCTTCTCACCGACGCCCGGGGGCACGTCAGTTCACGACGCCCGGGACGGCGAATCCAGCCGGAACGGGGGATGCTTCAGGCAGAAAAGCCGTTTCCCCCGGAACGTGTCTTCGCCTCACGAGACCTCACTCACCTGGCCCGCTCAAGGTGATCCGGGTCGGGGAAACCTGTCGGCACTGGAGATTTCGAGGCGTCCTTCGGATCGTACGGGTCGCTCGACTGACTCCCGTAGTCACGGAGCACCTCCTTCTTGGCGTCTCCCACATCCGTGCATCCGCTTCGAGCCCAAAGTGAGGCACCGGGCTTCTGACCGGCCTCGCGCTTCAACGGAACGAGCACAAGCTTCACGTCACGCACTGTGGACGAATAAACATTCCTACCCGAAGGACGAAGGTCCCACCCTGCGTCAGCCAATTCAAGTTTCAGCGATTGCAGAAACTCCGAACCGGTTTCCTTGCCACTCGCTTCAATAAGGGGTGAGTAGATTTCGTACATGCTGGAGTTCTCGACATCGCCTCCTGTGCATTCAGCGAATCGGCCGACGCCGGGCGTTGCGCCACTCGGGGGCGTACCAGCACGGAGGCGGAGTCCAGTTGGAATCGGTGGAGGCCAGCTGACCGGAGCCGCCTCCGCTGTTGCCGGAGGCGTGGTACTTGATTGATACCTGGGAGCCGATGGTCCGGTTTGGGTGCTCGGTCCGCTTGGCTCCGCTGATGGTGTCTTCCGCACTGGCTGGCGCAACGACTGCCCACAGCAGCGAGCTACTGATGACCGAAACCAGGACTGGCTTACATATCACCTTCACATGCACTGAGCGGCCTCCCCCTGCACCTTGATCTCCCTGGCGCGCCAGAGACCGTTGACGCCGTCCGCAGCACTCATCCCGATCTGCCAGAAGTAGAAGTCCTTGACGCTCCTGGTGGTTCGGGTCACGGCGCCACTCTTGACGTTCTTGCTGTAGAGCTTCGAACCGTCACTACAGAAAGTAACAACGGCGGCCTTCTTGCCGTTGACCGACTGCACCTTGGGCTCGTAGTACTTCCTCTCGCCGGTGACGGTCATACCCGCCTCAACATGCTGGGCGATCTGGTCCCGCGCATAATCCTGGGCAAGGCTCTGGAATTCGGAGTAGAACTTGTAAGCTGCGTCGTCCTTGTCCTGCTTGACGATTCCGTGTTCGATGGCGCGAATGAAATTCTCGGCATCGCCCAGGGCTGCAGCCTGGTCCGGATCCGCCAGATGGGACACGGGGAACGCGAACTTGACGTCTCCAGGAAGCTTCACATCGGGCCGGTCAATACCGGGCGCCTTGCTCGGCGCAGGCTTACTCGGCGCCGCGGTCTTCTTCGCTCCCCCGCCATCCGCGCCGGCGGTCTTGTCGTTACCGGAGCCCTTGTCCCCACCTCCGCATCCGGTCAGCAACAGGGCAGCGGCCGCCGCGAAGGATACTGCGGCGGGCAGGACACGACTGCGGTTCACTGGTAACTCCCGTTAGGCGAGGGTTCTTTGAGTCAAAGGTTCGTACTAAGACCTGTCCCGTAAATGATCTCTGCCTGGTGTGGACGTGGGCGGTGACCAGCCCGACCGCTCGTCTATCCGGCGAGGTTGAGGTTGTGCAGGCGGGCGATGCCGAGCATGGCGTGGTGGACGCCGTCGCCCTTGAGGCGGCAGTCGCGGAGGATTTTCCAGGTCTTCATGCGGGCGAAGACGTGCTCTACGCGGGCGCGGACCTGTTTGTGGGACTTGTTGTGGGCGTGTTTCCAGTCGGGCAGTTCCTCGCCGTTGCGGCGCCGGTGTGGCATCACCAGCCCGGTGCCCGGATAGCCGCCGTCGGCGATTGTCATCGTCTTGCCGACGGCGGCCTTCGCGCCGGACTCCTCCCACGCCTTGCAGTCGTTGCGGTTGCCGGGCAGAGGCCGGCCGACCACCACAACGAGCCGAGTGTCGGCGTCGATAACGACCTGGTGGTTCGTGGAGTACCGGTAGTTCTTGGACTGCTCGGCGATGGTGTGGTCGCGGGTGGGCACCAGGGTGCCGTCCACGATGAGCACGGTGTCCTTGCGGAACCGCTTGCGGGGCTGCAGCGCGAGGGACGGGCCGAGGTGGTCGATGATGCGGTCGGCCGCGGACTTCGAGATACCGAAGAGAGGGGCGATCTGGCGCAACGTCAAGTTCGTGCGCCAGTAAGCCGCTACCAGCAGCACCCGGTCCTCCAGCGGAAGAGACCACGGGCGGCCCTTGCGGACCGGATCTGCACCTTCGCGGCGCAGCGCGGTCACCAGCTTGCCGAAGATACGCGGGCTCAGCCCGGTGAACGGGGCTATCCAGGACGGCTCCGACGCCGTGATCACACCAGACACAGCAAGATCATCTCACCTGTGACCAGCAGTTACGGGACAGGTCTTAGCACCAGCCGCGCAGACGTTCAGCCCATCCTCCCAGCGAGAATACGGCGCTCGGTATCGGCCTCGGCCTCTGTGACCTCCTTGGGGTGACCGGCGCGCTGGCGCTGCACATCCGCGAGGAAGCCATGCGCCTGCCTCCTTACAGAGGGTGTCGAGCTCCTGCCGTACAGGGCTGGGACCTTCTTTTCTGGCCTACCAGCCATAGGAACCTTCCAGAAATTATACGTTTGGAACTAATTCGAGCTTCGCCGAACGGACACACTAGGTGGATTCGAATTAATTTCCTTCGCAGCCCCACCCAGATCAAGGCATTTACTCTGCACGCGGAAGGCAACCGTCCTGTCATTGATCGTGGATGCTTGCATCTCAACACTTACACCATTCTTTGATGCGGAGCGAATCCCACCGGATGGCTTCAAGTGCCACCCGATATTATCCAATCGATTGGCAACCGTAGCCATGAAATGCTCACGCGTCATCTTTTCTTGGCTCTTCCCCTCAGGGTTGAGAACAGATCCGACAATGAAGATCAGTGAATCATCCCGATCGTCATCACACCCCTGAAAGTATCTCTGGGCCGGAGACCTATTCGCCTTATCGCCAATCGCATCGTAAAGTTTCCAGTAGGTTTCCGTCACGGACTTCTGTGATTTGTTAGCCAGCTTCTTTCCTTCGGCGAGACTCGGCTCGGCACTCCCGCCCGAACAGGCACTCGTAAGCACTGCAACCGTGAGAAACATTGGCAGCCATGGATGCTTCATCATTAACCAGCTATCTTTTATCCGTCGGTGCGACCTTGAGCTCGCAGGCCGAATGAATTATGCCTTCCAGCAATAGAGAGGCCCACTTCGGGGTCTTTCCTGGCGGCCTTCTTCGCGGCCTTCTGGGCGGCGACCTGCGTCTTGTACTTGCCCAGGTCACCCGCTCCGGAAGTGACCATGCCCGCGCCCAGCCCTGCGTCCTTGTCCAGCTTCTCCTCATCCATCACCAGGCTGTGGCGGCGCCGGAGCATGGCCAGTTGGCCGTGCGCCCAGGTGAGGTGACCGGTCATCTTCGTCAAGCGGGACGGATCCATCTGAAGGCGTCTCGCGTGGTTCATCCATCTGTCTATGTGAGGCTGGCCCGCCGCAGCCCCGTCGCCGGAGTTGGTGTTGATCAACTTGATGAGATCGCCGAGTCTGTCCGGGTTGATGCCCTGGAAACCCTTACCAGCATCCGGATCCATGAACGTCCCCATGGGTCAGTGCTCAAGTCAAGTGAAGTTGTGACGAGTTGCGCGAGCGGGGCCGCGAGCATGGCAGAGCGCCCCCCGGTGCCTCATGACGCTATCTGTCGTGCCCATGGTTTCGCCAGTGCCAACACTGTTACCGGCCGTGATCCCGCACAGCGGAACGCCCCGGCTCGCCCCGACTTCGCAAAGCTGTCGGAGCAATCCGGGGCGACGGACGGTCAGGACTGGACGCCGAACCGACCGGAGAAACTACTGGGCCTTCGCGGCGTTCCTGCGGCGCAGGGCGAACACCATGCCGCCGCCGAGCGCCACCGCTGCCGCGCCGGCTCCGGTGAGCAGCGGGGTGTTGCTGGAGCCCGTCGACGCCATGGTGCCGGTCGCGCCGCCGGACGACGAGGAGCCGCCCGTGCTGAGCGCGGAGCCCGTGCCACCGGTGGACTGGGCATGGGTGCCGCTCTGGGTGGCCGCGCCCCCGGTGTCCGAGCCACCCGTCGTGCCGGCCGACGAACCACCCGTGGCGGTACCGCTGTTGGAGCCGCCGGACGTTCCCGAGCCGGAACCCGAGCCGGTCCCCGTCCCCGTGCCCGAACCCGTGACGTCGACCGTGAGCTTGGCCTTGTCGTTGGCGGGGTTCTTGTCGAAGTCCGGGTGGATGTCGTACACCGAGGTGGCCTTGACCTCGCCCGACGTGTCCTTCGCACCCTTCTCGATCTTCAGCACGAACTTGTAGGCGTTGAGCGAGCCCACCTCGTAGATGTGGTCCGGGGGCAGGCAGACGTACTTGGGCTTCCCCGGTGCGGACGGGCCGCTCGGGCCGTCTATCCCGAAGGGCTGGCAGTCCTTCGGGACCTCGACGGCCGTGGTGCCCTTGGGAATGTTGACCATCACCGCGGGCTGGTCGTCGCTGGTGTTGATGTCGACCCAGCCGGGGCCGTCGTTGCGCAGTCCCGCGGTCACCGTGACCTTGTCGCCCGGCTTGCCCTTGGCCGTGTCCCCGACCGCCGCGAGGTCGGCCGTGCTGTCCGCGGTGACCGCGAGCGAGCGGTAGCTGAGCGCAGTCGACCCGGACTCCGGGTCGCCGCCGGTGGTTCCCGTGCCGTACTCCACGTTCTCCATCAGCGCCTTCGGCAGCACCTTGAAGTTGACGGGCGCGGTGAAGTGCTGGCCGGGCTCCAGCACCTTGTCGAAGTGGCACACGGCCACGGAGACCTGGTCGCTGTCGGTGGAGTAGGTGCAGCCTGCCGCGTTGTCGGGGAAGGCCAGGCCGCGGGTGATCCGCAGGCGCATCGTGACGCCGTCCGCGGGAGCGTCGCCCTGGTTGGTGAAGGTGAGGGAATCCGTCCGGACCTCGCCCGGCTTCCAGGGATCGCTGGACAGCTCGGACACCACGAGAGCCGGGGCAGCCGCGTCATCGGCGTGCGCCTGGACGGCCGGTGCGAGGGCTACGGCAAGCAGGGCGGCCGCGACGGCGGACACGGAGCTGATGCGGTGACGCAAAATGATTCTCCTGTTATGGGTTCACGAACGCGTATCAAACCTTGGATGCACGAAAGTCGAACGAAGTTGCGCGCACACACCGGACCATCACTGATGAGGCACGCTTTCTCCACATCGGCCGTCGTTGCCAGCCACTCAGGACCGAACCTCAGGTCGTACGCCGGCCACAGCCGGTCCAGCCGCTCGGCGACGACCCCTCGGCGAGCTGCTCCGGCGTGAACATGCCGGAGATCCGGGTCCGCGGCCGCCGCGCAGCCGGCGCAGGGCATGCAGCTCCGCCATGTCCGACACCGGGAAGCCGAAGCCGTTCTCGTCGAGCTCGTCGAGCTCGTCGAGCTCGTCGAGATGAACGATGATCTCGTCCGCGTCCGCGTCGGTGCCGGTCCGGTAGCGTCGCCGGGCGACTCAGCCGTCCCGCCGGGAAGCACCTCCGGGAAGCACCGCGGACAGCAGCCCGTCCTGTCCGGGGTACGGACGTTCCCGGGGCAGCAGCGCTGCCGCGCCCTCGTCGTCACCGGCTCGGACGAGCGCATGAATCCGGTGGGCCAGCGGGGTCACATCGGTGATCGACACGGTCCACTCGTCGGCGTACCGGCGGGCAGCGGGGCCGGCGAGGCCGAGCTGCAGCGAGCGGTGGGGCTGGGGCCTGAGCCGCAGGTCCCGTTCCGGATCCCACTGCACACGGGCCGGTGACTGCCGCAACTCCCGCTTCCAGGAAGCCTGGTCGGGATGGACAGTGCGCTCGTAGGAGGAGAGGCAGGCGTGACGCAACGCCCAGTCGAAACCGGCTCTGCTCATCTCGACGGCGAGCACCGTCTCCTGACCCTCCTTCGTCCCCCAGCCGCAGCGGTACATCATCCACAGGAACGACGGCTTGATCCACGTCATCCGGTCCCGCTTCCAGGCCGCGGGGAACCGGCCGTCGCGCGCCGCCGGGAGCCCGATGGACGGGGTGTACGCCTGGTACACGGTGACCGTCGACTCGGTGTGCAGGGCGCGGACGTGGTGCTTCGGCACCTCGACGGTCCGCGCATCGGCGCGGTGATCGTTCAGTTGTTCTGCCACCCGGCCAGGGTGCTCCATCGCCGCTCTCGCGCACCACCGAAATACCGCTCCGCCGACGGGACGCGGCCCGCGGGAACGGCGCCACCGGACAGGCGGGGTGCCGCCGGACATGGAACCGCCCCCTCGCGGCGGGGGACCGGGAGGGGGCGGTGTCTCAGGGGTGGGCCGGTATCAGCCCTGGTGGGGGTAGGTGTACTCGGTCGGCGGGACCAGGGTCTCCTTGATGGCCCGGGTCAGGGTCCAGCGCTGGAGGTTCTGCGGGGCACCGGCCTTGTCGCAGGTGCCCGATGCGCGGCCGCCACCGAAGGGCTGCTGGCCGACGACGGCGCCGGTCGACTTGTCGTTGATGTAGAAGTTGCCCGCCGCGTAACGCAGCTTGTCCATCGTGTGAGCGGCCGCCGCGCGGTCCGACGCGATGACCGAGCCGGTCAGGGCGTAGTCGGACGCCGACTCCATCTGGGCGAGCATCGCGTCGTACGAGCCGTCCTTGCTGTCGTCGTAGACGTGGACGGCGAGGATCGGGCCGAAGTACTCGGTCGTGAAGACCTCGTTCTCCGGGTCGCTGCACTCGATGACCGTGGGCCGCACGAAGTACCCTACGGAGTCGTCGTACGTGCCACCCGCGACGATCGTGCAGGTCGGGTCGGACTTGGCGCGGTCGATCGCGGCCTTGTTCTTCGCGAACGCGCGGTCGTCGATGACGGCGCCCATGAAGTTCGACAGGTCGGTGACGTCACCCATGGTGATCCAGTCGACCTCGGCGGCGAACTCCTCGCGGAAGCCGCTGTTCCAGATCGACGCGGGGACGTACGCACGCGAGGAGGCCGAGCACTTCTGGCCCTGGTACTCGAACGAGCCCCGGGTCAGCGCGGTCTTCAGCACGGCGCGGTCGGCGCTCGGGTGCGCGACCACGAAGTCCTTGCCGCCGGTCTCACCGACCAGACGCGGGTACGTGCGGTACTTGGTGATGTTCTCGCCGACCGTCTTCCACAGGTACTGGAAGGTGGGCGTGGAACCGGTGAAGTGGATGCCGGCGAGGTCGCGGTGGTTCAGCGCGACCTCGGAGACCGCGATGCCGTCGCCGGTCACCAGGTTGATGACGCCCTTGGGCAGACCGGCCTCGGCCAGGAGGTCCATCAGCAGCACGGCCGCGTGGGTCTGGGTCGGGGACGGCTTCCAGACGACCACGTTGCCCATCAGGGCGGGGGCGGTCGGCAGGTTGCCCGCGATCGCCGTGAAGTTGAACGGCGTGACCGCGTAGACGAAGCCTTCGAGCGGGCGGTGGTCGAGCCGGTTCCAGACGCCCGGAGAGTTGGCCGGGGGCTGCTCGGCCAGCAGGTCACGGGCGTACTTGACGTTGAAGCGCCAGAAGTCGACGAGCTCGCACGGGGTGTCGATCTCGGCCTGCTGGGCCGTCTTGCCCTGGCCGAGCATCGTCGAGGCGGCCATCGTCTCGCGCCACGGGCCGGAGAGCAGCTCGGCGGCGCGCAGGATGATCGCGGCGCGGTCGTCGAAGGACATCGCGCGCCAGGCGGGGGCGGCGGCCAGTGCGGCGTCGATCGCGTCCTGGGCGTCGGCCTGCGTGGCGTGCGCACCGGTGCCGATGACGGACCGGTGGTTGTGCGGCTGGACGACGCTGAACGGCTCGCCGCCGCCCATCCGCTTCTCACCGTCGATGGTCATCGTGAGGTCGATGGGGTTCTCGGCCAGCTCCTTGAGCTTGGCTTCGAGACGCGCACGCTCCGGGGTGCCCGGGGCGTAGGAGTGGACCGGCTCGTTGACCGGCGCGGGGACCTGGGTCACAGCGTCCATGAGTGCCTTGTCTCCTTGTGTCTGAGGTGGGGTGGTCAGCCGGGCAGGTCAGCCCTTGGTGAGCACGGAGCGGCCGAAGAACAGCAGGTTGGCCGGCTTCTCCGCGAGACGGCGCATGAAGTAGCCGTACCAGTCCGTGCCGTAGGCCGTGTAGACGCGCATCCGGTGGCCCTCGGCCGCGAGCCGGACGTGCTCGTCGCTGCGGATGCCGTACAGCATCTGGAACTCGTACTCGTCCAGTTTGCGCCCTGCCTTGCGGGCCAGCTCCTGGCCGATGGCGATCAGACGCGGGTCGTGGGACCCGATCATCGGGTAGCCGGTGCCGTCCATCAGGATCTTCAGGATACGGACGTACGCCTTGTCGATCTCGGCCTTGACCTGGTACGCGACCGAGGCGGGCTCCTTGTAGGCACCCTTCACGACGCGGACCCGGCTGCCGGCCGCCGCGAGACGGCGGGCGTCGTCCTCGGTGCGGAAGAGGTAGGCCTGGATGACGCAGCCGGTCTGCGGGAAGTCCTTCCGCAGCTCCTCGTGGATCGCGAACATCGAGTCGAGCGTCGTGTGGTCCTCGGCGTCGAGGGTGACCGTGGTGCCGATGGCCGCGGCGGCCTCGACGACCCGGCGGACGTTGCCGAGCGCCAGCTCGTGCCCACCCTCCAGTCTCTGGCCGAACATCGACAGCTTGACCGACATCTCGGCCTTCTCGCCCAGACCGAGGTCCTTGAGGCGGTCCACCAGCTCCAGGTAGGCGTCACGGGCGGCGACGGCCTGCGCGGGGGTGGTGATGTCCTCCCCCACCACGTCCAGGGTGACCTCCAGGCCCTTGCCGGCGGCGTCCTCGATGACCGGGACGACCTGCCCGACCGTCTCTCCGGCGATGAACCGGGCGACGACCTGCTTGGTGCCGGGGGCGGCCGATATGAAGCGGCGCATCTTGTCACTACGGGCCGCAGCCAGGATCACGGGAGCCAGCACGGGGCACCTCCAACCAGAAGTACGAACGAGGACCGTAGCGGCACGGACCGAATCGGACCGGCACAGCACGGAGAACCACTTCGAACCTAAGGACCGCTCCGATGTTCTGCCATCGACAGCTGTCACGCATCCGTGGACTGGATCTCAGACATATGTCTGAAGGGGTGGGAGAATGCCAGGGTGAAGGGCGACTACCAGGAACTGGCCGACGAGATCTCGGCGCTGCTCGGTGCTCCCGCGACCCTGGAGAACCGGGATTTCGGGCTGATCGCGTTCGGAGCGCACAACAGCGAGGACGACAGCGAGATGGACCCCGTCCGCACCCGCTCCATCCTCACCAGGCGCTCCACCCCGGCCGTCCGCTCCTGGTTCGAGGACTTCGGCATCACCCGCGCCACCGGCCCGGTCCGCATCCCCGCCGCCCCCGAGGCCGGCGTCTACCGCGGCCGGATCTGCCTTCCGGTGCGCCACCGGGGCACCGTGTACGGATACGTCTGGCTCCTGGACACCGACCCCGGCCCCACGGACCGCCGGCTGGCGGCGGCGATGGAGGTCACCGCACGCATCGGCGACCTGCTGTTCGACGAGGAGCAGGCGGGGGCGGGGCTCTCCCGCGAATTCCGCGCGGTGCTCACATCCGAACGGGGCTGGCCGCGCGACATGGCGGTCTCGGCGCTGCGTACGGCCCTGGGCCCGAGCGCGGACGGGTTGCACGTCATGGTGTGTGTGGCGCCCTGGCCCGACGAGGAACCGCCGGTCCGCCCGGTCCCGGCAACCGCGGCGCTGTGCACCGTGCCGGGAGCCGGCCCGGACGCCGGGGAGGACTCCGCGTACGCCCTGGCCGCGCTGATCAGGCTGCGCACAGCGGGCACCCTCGACCCGGCGCTGAGCGCCGCTTCGCGGCTCGCCGAGCTGGCGGGAGCCGGAGCGACGGCAGGGGTGTCACCGGCGCGGCACGGCCTGGCGGAGCTGTCCGTGTCCTGGCGGGAGTGCTCGGCCGCCGCCCGCGCGGCGTCGGCCGAGACGCGCTTCGGCCCGGTCGCCGAGTGGGCCTCGATCGGTCCGTACCGGCTGCTGACCGCGCTCCCCCGGGACCTGGCGCAGGACACGGCCGTACGGGATCTCACACAGCCGGTGCACGCGGAACTCGCCCACACCGCCGAGGTGTTCCTCGACTGCGCGGGCCAGGCCGGGCGCACCGCGTCGGTCCTGGGCATCCACCGGCAGACGCTGTACTACCGTCTCTCGCGCATCGAGCAGTTGACCGGGCTCGACCTGGACGAGGGCGAGGACCGGCTGCTGCTGCACATGGCGCTGAAGGGCACCCGGCTGTAGGAGCGGGGGCAGGCCGTCACGCGGGACGCGCGTCTCCGGTGATCGCCCTGAGGCCGTCCGTCAGGTCCCGCGCGGAGGGCGCCGAGTCCGGATCCACCAGCCACTGCATCATCACGCCGGCGAGCAGCGCCTGGTAGACGAGCCCGGCCGTCCGGGCCCTCTCCGGGTCGGTCTTCTCGTCGATGCCCTGGAAGATCCCGGCGAGACCCGTGCGGCCCTCCTGCTGCGGCCCGGCGATCGCCTTGCGCAGCTCGGGGTCGTGATCGACGCGCGCCATCACTTCGAGCTGGAGCTTCCACAGCGACCGGCTGTTCTCGTAGGAGCCGATCAACGGCCCCCACACCGCTTCGAAGCGCTCGTACGGATCGGCGACGGCAGCGGGGTCCACTCCGGACTGCTCACCGAGCGTGTCGCCCCACTCCTCGGTCATCTTGAGAAAGGCCAGATTGAGCAGGGCCTCCTTGGAACCGTAGTGATAGCCGATCGAGGCCAGATTCGTGCCGGAAGCGGCGACGATGTCGCGGGCCGTCGTCCGCGCGTACCCCTTGTCGAGCAGGCAGCGCTTGGCGCCTTCGAGCAGATCCTCACGGTGTCCCATGAAAGCAGCGTACCCGGCCCGCAGACGCCTGTGTAAGACAGATGTCTACGAGCCGGGTACGCCGGGGACCTGCGGAGGTCAGTCGGTCAGGTCGACCGAACGGGCCGAGACGGCGCCGATCTCCTCGGAGATCTCGGCCAGCACGGCCGGCGGCACGTTGTCGTCGACGGTCAGGACGACCAGCGCCTCGCCACCCACGGCCGCGCGCGAGACCTGCATGCCCGCGATGTTCAGCCCGGCCTCGCCGAGGATCTTGCCGACGGCGCCGACCACACCGGGGCGGTCCGCGTAGCGCAGCACGACCATGTGGTCGGAGAGCGCCACGTCCACGTCGTACTCGCCGACAGAGACGATCTTCTGGAGGTTCTTCGGACCGGCCAGTGTGCCGGAGACAGAGACCTCCTCGCCGTCCGCGAGTGTTCCGCGGACAGTGACGACGTTGCGGTGGTCGGGCGACTCGGAGCTGGTCGTCAGACGGACCTCGACTCCGCGCTCCTGCGCGAAGAGGGGGGCGTTGACGTAGCTCACGGTCTCATCGACGACATCCTCGAACACGCCCTTGAGCGCGGAGAGTTCGAGCACCTTGACGTCGTGCTGGGTGATCTCGCCGTACACCTCGACGTCGAGCCGGGCCGCGACCTCGCCCGCCAGCGCGGTGAAGATCCGGCCGAGCTTCTCGGCGAGCGGCAGCCCCGGGCGTACGTCCTCGGCGATCACGCCGCCCTGGACGTTGACCGCGTCGGGGACGAGCTCACCTGCGAGCGCGAGGCGGACGGACTTGGCGACCGCGACGCCCGCCTTCTCCTGCGCCTCATCCGTGGACGCACCGAGGTGCGGGGTGCAGACGACCTGGTCGAACTGGAAGAGCGGGGAGTCCGTGCAGGGCTCCTTCGAGTACACGTCCAGACCGGCACCGGCGACGCGGCCCTCCTTGAGGGCGGAGGCGAGGGCCTCCTCGTCGACGATCCCGCCACGCGCGGCGTTGACGATCCGCACGTGCGGCTGCACCTTGTGCAGGGCGTCGTCGCCGATCAGGCCGATCGTCTCGGGGGTCTTGGGGAGGTGGACGGTGATGAAGTCCGCCACTTCGAGCAGCTCGTCGAGGGAGAGGAGCTTGACGCCCATCTGTGCGGCGCGCGCGGGCTGCACGTACGGGTCGTAGGCGACGATCTTCATACCGAAGGCCGACATGCGCTGCGCGACCAGGACACCGATCCGGCCGAGGCCGACGACACCGAGGGTCTTCTCGCTCAGCTCGACACCGGTGTACTTCGAGCGCTTCCACTCGCCGTTCTTGAGCGCGCTGTTGGCCTGCGGGATGTTGCGCGCGGTGGCGACCAGGAGACCGCAGGCGAGCTCGGCCGCGGTGACGATGTTGGAGGTCGGCGCGTTCACGACCATCACGCCTGCCTTGGTGGCGGCGGAGACGTCGACGTTGTCCAGGCCGACGCCGGCTCGGGCGACGATCTTCAGCTTCTTGGCTGCGGCGACGGCCTCGGCGTCGACCTTCGTCGCCGAGCGCACCAGGATCGCGTCCACATCGGCGATGGCGGGCAGCAACTCAGCGCGGTCCGCGCCGTTGCAGTGCCGGACCTCGAAGTCCGGGCCCAGCGCGTCCACAGTGGCGGGCGACAGCTCTTCAGCGATGAGTACGACAGGTTTCGAGCTCACGTAGTCCTCACAAGTCCGTTGCGGAGGGCCGTCCCGACGGCCGCAGGCGGAGGGGCTGGGCGCGTGGAAGACGCACGACGCTGTGGGCCTGACGCGTATGTTCTGAGCAGTGTAGTGGCGTTCCGGCTTGCGTATTCCGCCAGTACGGAAGGATCACTCGTACGTGGTTGGACGGTGTGGACAGGGGGTCCTGCCGGCCGGCAGGACCCCCTGTCCCCGGGGCTTACGCCTCGTCGTTGTCGACCCAGCTCATGAGCTTGCGGAGCTCCTTGCCGGTGGTCTCGAGCAGGTGGTTCTCGTCGGCCTTCTTGTACTCGTTGTACTTCTTCAGGCCGCCGTGGTACTCGTCCATCCAGTTCTTGGCGAACGTGCCGTCCTGGATCTCACCGAGGATCTTCTTCATCTCGACCTTGGTCTGGTCGGTGATGATGCGGGGACCGCTCACGTAGTCGCCCCACTCGGCGGTCTCGGAGATCGACCAGCGCATCTTCTCCAGGCCGCCCTCGTACATGAGGTCCACGATGAGCTTCAGCTCGTGGAGGCACTCGAAGTACGCGATCTCCGGCTGGTAACCGGCCTCGGTCAGGGTCTCGAAGCCCGCCTTGACCAGCGCGGCGGTGCCGCCGCAGAGCACGGCCTGCTCACCGAAGAGGTCGGTCTCGGTCTCCTCCGTGAAGGTGGTCTTGATGACGCCGGCGCGGGTGCCGCCGATGCCCTTCGCGTAGGAGAGCGCCAGCTCCAGGCCCTTGCCCGACGCGTCCTGCTCGACGGCCACGATGCACGGAACGCCGCGGCCCTCCTCGTACTGACGGCGGACCAGGTGACCCGGGCCCTTCGGGGCGACCATGCAGACGTCGACACCGGCCGGCGGCTTGATGAAGTCGAAGCGGATGTTCAGACCGTGGCCGAAGAACAGCGCGTCGCCGTCCTTCAGGTTGTTCTTGATGGACTCCTCGTAGACCTGCGCCTGAAGCGGGTCCGGGACGAGGATCATGATGACGTCGGCCTCGGCGGACGCCTCGGCGGGCGTCACGACGCGCAGGCCCTGCTCCTCGGCCTTGGCCTTGGACTTGGAGCCCTCGTGCAGGCCGACTCGGACGTCGACACCCGAGTCACGCAGCGACAGCGCGTGGGCGTGGCCCTGGCTGCCGTATCCGATGACTGCGACCTTGCGGCCCTGGATGATCGACAGGTCGGCATCGTCGTCGTAGAAAAGCTCGGCCACTGGGATATCTCCTTGGTGTGCAGGTGTTACGGCCCACCGTACGGGGGGCGGGGAAGGGAAGGTTTCCGGGTCTCGCCATACGAGCGGGCGGGCACCGCGTGGTCAGGAGGACCGCGCGGTGCCCGACGGCTCAGGCGCTGCGGTCGAGCGCCCGCAGGCTGCGGTCCGTGATGGAGCGCGCGCCGCGGCCTATGGCGATCGATCCGGACTGGACGAGTTCCTTGATGCCGTACTGCTCCAGCATCTTGAGCATCGCGTCCAGTTTGTCGGTGCCGCCGGTGGCCTCGATGGTCACGGCCTCCGGTGAGACGTCCACGGTCTTGGCGCGGAACAGCTGGACGATCTCGACGATCTGGGAGCGGGTCTCGCTGTCGGCGCGGACCTTCACCAGGACGAGCTCGCGCTGGATCGCAGCGCCGGGCTCGAGTTCGACGATCTTCAGGACGTTGACCAGCTTGTTGAGCTGCTTCGTCACCTGCTCCAGCGGCAGGTCGTCGACACTCACCACAATGGTGATGCGGGAGATGTCGGGGTGTTCGGTGACGCCCACGGCGAGCGAGTCGATGTTGAAGCCGCGGCGGGAGAACAGGGCGGCGATCCGGGCGAGGATGCCCGGCGTGTTCTCGACCAGGACGGAGAGCGTGTGCTTGGTGGACATGTCGTCGGTCTCTCTCTGTCTCAGTTCTCTTCGCTGTCGCCGAAGTCGGGGCGGACGCCGCGGGCGGCCATGACTTCGTCGTTGGAGGTACCGGCGGCCACCATCGGCCACACCATCGCGTCCTCGTGGACGATGAAGTCGACCACGACCGGACGGTCGTTGATCGCGTTCGCCTCGGCGATGACCTTGTCGAGGTCCTCCGGACGCTCACAGCGCAGCGCGACGCAGCCCATGGCCTCGGACAGCTTCACGAAGTCCGGGATCCGGGTGCCTCCGCTGGCCTTGCCCTCCGCGGCGATGCCGTCGGCGCCGGGGCCCGAGTGCAGCACCGTGTTGGAGTAGCGCTGGTTGTAGAAGAGGGTCTGCCACTGGCGGACCATCCCGAGCGCGCCGTTGTTGATGATCGCGACCTTGATCGGGATGTTGTTGAGCGCGCAGGTGGTCAGTTCCTGATTCGTCATCTGGAAGCAGCCGTCACCGTCGATCGCCCAGACCATGCGCTCGGGCATACCCGCCTTGGCGCCCATCGCGGCCGGGACCGCGTAGCCCATCGTGCCGGCACCGCCGGAGTTCAGCCAGGTCGCGGGCTGCTCGTACTGGATGAAGTGCGAGGCCCACATCTGGTGCTGCCCGACGCCCGCCGCGAAGATCGTGTCCGCGTCGGCCGCCCGGCCGATGCGCTCGATGACCTGCTGCGGCGAGAGGCTGCCGTCGGTGGGCAGGTCGTAGCCGAGCGGGTAGGTGTCGCGCCAGCGGTTGAGGTCCGCCCACCAGTCCGCGTAGCGCTTCTGGGCGGCGGCGCCCATGGTGCCCTCGGTGAGCTCGGCCTGGACGGCCTGCACCAGATCGGCGATGACCTCCCGGGCGTCCCCGACGATCGGGACGTCCACCAGGCGGTTCTTGCCGATCTCGGCGGGGTCCACGTCCGCGTGGATGACCTTGGCGTCCGGCGCGAAGCTGTCCAGCTTGCCGGTGACCCGGTCGTCGAAGCGGGTGCCGAGCGCGATCAGCAGGTCGGACTTCTGCAGCGCGGTCACCGCGGTCACCGCGCCGTGCATCCCGGGCATGCCCACGTGCTGCGGGTGGCTGTCGGGGAACGCGCCGAGCGCCATCAGCGTGGTGGTGACCGGCGCCCCGGTCAGCTCGGCGAGGACCTTCAGCTCCGCGGTGGCGTGGGCCTTGATGACACCGCCGCCGACGTACAGCACCGGGCGCTTGGACTGCGCGATGAGCCGGGCGGCCTCACGGATCTGCTTGGCGTGCGGCTTCGTGACCGGCCGGTAGCCGGGCAGCTCCTGCTGCGGCGGCCAGGAGAACGTGGTCTGCGCCTGCAGCGCGTCCTTGGCGATGTCCACCAGCACCGGGCCCGGCCGGCCCGTCGAGGCGACGTGGAACGCCTCCGCGATCACCCTGGGGATGTCGGCCGCGTTGGTGACCAGCCAGTTGTGCTTGGTGATCGGCATCGTGATGCCGCAGATGTCCGCCTCCTGGAAGGCATCCGTACCGATGGACGCGGAAGCCACCTGGCCGGTGATCGCGACCATCGGGACGGAGTCCATGTGAGCGTCGGCGATCGGCGTGACCAGGTTGGTGGCACCCGGCCCCGACGTGGCCATGCACACCCCGACCTTGCCGGTGGCCTGCGCGTAACCGGTGGCTGCGTGCCCCGCGCCCTGTTCGTGCCGGACCAGGATGTGACGCACCCGCGTGGAGTCCATCATCGGGTCGTACGCCGGGAGGATCGCACCGCCAGGGATGCCGAATACCGTATCGGCCCCGACTTCCTCGAGAGAACGGATGAGGGACTGCGCGCCCGTGACGTGCTCGACGGTGGCGGACGACGGTCCGCCGTTACGGGCCCGCGGCTGCGGGTGGTGGGCCCCGGTGGCCTGCTCGGTCATCGTCATTCTCTTCTCGAAGCTGAGGGTTTTTGCGGGGGTTTTCGCGGTGTTCGGATGGCGCTGGTGCAACAAAAAACCCCCCGTGCCGTGAGGCAGGCGAGGGGAGCGCGTCGGGGGCGTTGAGCGGAGCTGTGTGGAGCCCTGCTTCAGCCGACGCGCTTTCCAAGTACGAGAATTCGGGTGGTCATGGCATTGACCCTCCTCCCGGCCCCTGGTGACTGTCAAGTGGGTGGGACTCGCGTCTCATTATTTGAACCGGCGAACGACCGCGTCGCGAGCAGTACCGGCCTGGCCGCGCCACCCGGCAGAGGCAGGCGCGAACGGCTCAGGGAGCGGCGCAGCCGGTACTCGTCCAGCGGCCCGGAGAACGCCATTCCCTGCCCGTGCGTACACCCCATCGCGCGCAACGCCGTCACCTGCTCGGGTAAGTCGACACCGTCCGCGACCGACTGCATTCCCAGATCGCGGGCGATGCGCAGCAACCCACTGGTGATCTTGTGCAGCCTCGCCGATTCCACGACACCTTCGACCAGGCCCCGGTCCAGTTTGAGTACGTCGACGGGGAGCCGACGCAGGGCGTTTATCGCAGCGTATCCCCGCCCGAATCCGTCCAGGGCGATCCGTACGCCGAGCCTGCGCAGTGCCATGAGGCGACGCTCAAGATCTTCGATGGGGATCCTCGGGTCGCTGTCGGCGATCTCGATGACCAGAGCGCCGGACGGCAGCCTGTGCCGGGTCAGGAGCGCCTCGATTGATCCGAGGGGCATCGACTTGTCCAGCAGCCGGCGGGCCGTGAGGCGCACGGCCACCGGCACCTGGTGTCCGGCACCTCCGCGGTCGGCGGCCTGCTCGACGGCCTCCTCCAGCAGCCATCGGCCGAGCTCGCCGGTGCGGGCCCCCTCGGCCATGTCTCCTGTCTCCTGGATCTGGAGAAACTCCGCCGGGGTGAAGAGGATGCCCTGCGTGGACCGCCAGCGTGCCTGAGCGGCCACGGCGGCGATCCGGCCCGTCGCGAGGTTCACCACGGGCTGATGCAGCAGGGCGAATTCGCCGTCGTGGAGCGCTGTTCGGAGCCGGGCGGTCAGCTCGGAGCGGCGTACGACCTCGGCCTGCATCTGCGGCGCGTACAGCTCTACGCGGTTCTTGCCGCCGGCCTTCGCCCGGTACATGGCCAGATCCGCGTTCCTCATCAGGTCCGTCGGGGTGATGCCCGACTCGGCGAAGGCGACTCCGATGGATGCCGCGACCCGCACCTCGCTGCCCTCGATCCGGTACGGCTCGGACAGCCGCAGCCGCAGCCGGTCGGCGATCTCATGGACCTGGCACTCCCGCGCCGACTGGTCGTGGCAGCCGTTTCCGATGATCAGGGCCGCGAATTCATCGCCGCCGAGTCGGGCCGCCGTGTCCGCGGCCCGGACCGACTCCTGGAGGCGGCGGGCCGCCTGGATCAGCAGCTCGTCCCCGGCCTGGTGACCGATGGTGTCGTTCACCGCCTTGAAGCCGTCAAGGTCGATGAAGAGCACCGCCGTGCCGTGGTCCGTCGCTCTCTGGCCCACGAGCGCTTTGCGGACCCGGTCGGTGAAGAGCGCGCGGTTGGGCAGGTCGGTGAGCGGATCATGCTCGGCGTTGTGCTGCAACTGGGCCTGGAGCCTGACCCGTTCGGTCACATCCCTGCTGTTGAAGATGAGTCCGCCCTGATGGCGGTTGACCGTGGATTCGACGTTTAGCCACTCACCCGTACCTGATCTGAAGCGGCATTCGATGCGGGTGGTGGGCTCGGCGGCAGGTGAGGCGGCAAGGAAACGCCGCACCTCGTGGACCACCCGCCCCAGGTCCTCGGAGTGGATGAGTGAGGCCAGCTCGGAGCCGATGAGGTCCTCGGCGTCCCGCCCGTAGACACCGGCGGCGGCCGGGCTGACGTAACGCAGGATCCCCGTGGGCGCGGCGATCATGATGACATCGCTGGATCCCTGCACCAGGGAGCGGAAGTGGTTCTCCTTCTGGGCCAGTTCATGGGTGAGCGAGATATTGTCGAGGAGCATGATTCCCTGCCGCACGACCAGGGCCAGTACGACCGTGCAGCCGGTGAAGACGACCACCCGGTCCACCCGGCGGCCGTCGATCACATTGTCGAGGATGCCGAGGGTGCAGACGGCGGCGGCGAGATACGGCGTGAGGGCGGCCAGCGATCCCGCGATGGGGCGGCTGGGTCGGCCCGGGAGGCGGGTTCCCGGCGGCTCCGGCACCGGGTCGGTCCCGGTGAAACCGGTGGCTCCCAGCCGGGCACCCCAGGGCGCGTAAGCCAGCAGCAGCGATCCGGCGAACCAGCCGGCGTCCAGCAGCTGGCCCGAGTGGTAACTCGCCCGCAGCAGGGGCGAGGTGAACAGGGCGTCGGACAGTACGGTCAGGGCTAGCCCGGCGATGGCCATGTTGATCGCCGAGCGGTTGGCGTTGGACCTGCGGAAGTGCAGGGCGAGCACCATGGACACAAGAACGATGTCGAGGAGCGGATAGGCGAGGGAGAGGGCGGCATGGGCGACGCTCTCGTGCCTGCCCTCCAGACGCGTGGTGTGCGCGAGCGCGAGGCTCCAGGAGAGCGTCAGCAGCGAGCCGCCGATGAGCCAGGCGTCCAGCGCCAGACAGATCCATCCGGCCCGGGTGACCGGCCGTTTCGCGAGCACCAGGAGGCCTACGATGGCGGGGGGCGCGAAGCAGAGGAAGAAGAGGTCGGCCAGGGAGGGAGTGGGCACCGGGACCTGTATGACGACCTCGTACCAGCCCCACACCGCGTTTCCGCAGGAGGCCATCGCGGAGGAGAGCGAGAACAGCAGCCAGGCGGGCCGAAACCTGATCTCCCGGGTACGCGCGTAGAAGAAGCAGGAGACCGCAGCCAGTGCCGCGGCGAAGCTCAGACCGAAGTCGCCCATCACGAGCGCGAGTTGTTTGGAGCCCCAGTCGAACGCCGAGCCCACCGCGTATCCCCCGCACACCACTGCGAGGAGGAGCTGGGAGAGCAGACCCGCGGGGCCGCCGGAGACCGGCTGCCTGGCGAGGAGCGCCCCCGACGCGCTCACCGCCCCTCCCCCGGCGCCGCCGACCGCGGCATCGTCCGGCGCGCACCGGATCTGTACATCACGGGCCGCCGGGGAAACTGTCGATGGCCCCGCCGCGTCAGCTGCTTCGTCCATTGGCTGTGCATCGCCCGTCGCCCCCTTGGAATCTGTACGCTCCCCCGCACCGTGACGTTGCGCGGCGGAGCCCCCAACCGGACGATACACCAGTACCGTCACTCAGGGACATAGCATCTCTACGCTCCGTTACTAGCAGGAGAGTTACGGGCAACGGGCGCATCGATATACCCGCAGAATGTGCTTATTCGGTCGTCAGGACGACATTGGCCAGCTGCTCGCCCGCGGCGTAACGGGCCAGCTGTGAAGCGAGCAGCCGCTTCGCCCGCGGCATGAACGCCGAGGTGGGGCCGCCCGCGTGGGGGCTGATGAGGCAGCCGGGCGCATGCCACAACGGGTGCCCCGCGGGCAGCGGTTCGGGATCGGTGACGTCCAGAGCAGCACGCAGCCGTCCCGACTCCAGCTCGGCAAGAAGCGCCTTGGTTTCGACAACGGCTCCCCGCGCGACGTTCACCAGCAGCGCACCGTCCCTCATGCTCGCCAGGAACTCCGCGTCCACCAGGCCCGTGGTCTCCTGCGTCAGTGGCGTGGACAGGACGACGACGTCCACTTCCGGCAGAAGCCGGGGCAGATCGGTGAATGCGTGCACTCGACCGCGCTCTGTGGTGCGTGCGGAGCGCGCGACGCGCGCCACCCGCGCGCACTCGAAGGGAACGAGCCGGTCCTCAATGGCGGAACCGATCGATCCGTATCCAACGATCAGCACGGACTTGTCGGCGAGCGCGGGACGGAAACCGGACTGCCACTCCTCCCGCTGCTGTCCGCGTACGAAGTCGGGGATACCGCGCAGCGATGCCAGGACCAGCGTAAGGGCGAGTTCGGCGGTCGACGCCTCGTGCACACCGCGCGCATTGCACAGCCGTACGCCCGAGTGGATACGGTCAAATCCCGGGCGCACATGGTCAATTCCGGCCGTGAGGGTCTGCACGACACGCAGGTTCGTCATCGCGCCGAGGGGGCGCAGAGCGACCTCCATGCTCGTCATGTACGGGACCACGTAGAAAGCGCAGCCGGACGGGTCCGCGGGGAATTCGGGACCCCCGTTCCAGAAGAGGTACCGGGGGCCGTGGGGCAGGCCGTCGACCTCGTCGGGCGGGAAGGGGAGCCACACATCAGCAGTCATGGCCTGGAGGTTAGTTTGGGGGACGCGATGAGGGAGGATGCGGCCAGGTGGAGCGCAGGACAATCGGGGCGGCAGCGCTCGAAGTGGGTGCGATCGGTCTCGGCTGCATGCCGATGAGCTGGGCCTACACCGGTTCGCAGCAGCGCGGGGACCGTTCGTTGCGTACTGTGCACGCCGCTCTCGACGCCGGCTCGACCCTGCTCGACACGGCCGACATGTACGGTCCGTTCACCAATGAACTGCTGCTGGGCCGGGTCCTCAAGGACCGCAGGGCCGATGCCTTCCTCTCGACCAAATGCGGCCTCCTGGCGGGCGAGCAGCACATCGTCGCGAACGGCAGGCCCGGCTACATACGCAGGGCCTGCGACGCGTCGCTGCGGCGACTGCAGACCGATGTGATTGACCTCTACCAGCTGCACAGGGCCGATCCCGAGGTGCCGGTAGAGGAAACCTGGGGGGCGATGGCCGAGCTGGTCGCCGCGGGGAAGGTGCGTGCCCTCGGGTTCTGCGCGGTGGGGGCGCGGGCCTCCCGGCGGGCGGGCGCGCACCTGCACGACGCGACAGTCGGGCAGCTCGAACGGGTGCAGCAGGTCTTCCCCGTGAGTGCCGTGCAGGCCGAGCTCTCCGTCTGGTCCCGGGACGCCCTCGACACACTGCTGCCGTGGTGCGAGGCGCGAGGGGTCGGATTCCTGGCGGCGATGCCGCTGGGCAACGGTTTCCTCACTGGCACGCTCACCCCTGGGCAGGGCTTCGAACCCGACGACGTGCGGGCCAGGCATCCGCGGTTCACGGCCGAGATGATGGCGGCGAACCAGCCGGTGGTGGCAGGGCTGCGGCGGGTCGCGGGGCGGCACGGCGCGACACCTGCCCAGGTGGCGCTGGCCTGGGTGCTGGCGCAGGGGCCGCACGTGGTGCCCGTGCCGGGGACGAAGCAGGAGCAGTGGGCCGTGGAGAACGCTCGCGCTGCGGAACTCGCGCCGACGACCGAAGATCTCAGGGAGATCGCGGGACTGCCGCCCGCCCGGGGTTCCTGGGACTGACCCGGCGCAGCCGGGGCCCCTGGCAGTGGGTCGTCCCGGTTCTGCGCACGTGCTCGCCCGGGACCTGCCGGGATCTGCCCGGCCGGGCCGTTCCCGGAGCCGCGCGGAGTACGGGTGGGAACCGTCGGCGGGCCTGCGGTGTATGAACAGTGACTGTGCTGTCGTCGAAGGGATCAGAACGGTGCAACGTCGAACTGTGACAGCCGTGTTGGCATCGGCCGTGCTGTTGTCCACCGCCGGGTGCTCCTCGGGGGGCGGCGACGGCGTCTCGGCCACGGGCCACGCCCCCGGACCGCATGCGGCCGCCTCCGCGTCGGCCTCCCCGTCCGTCCCGCCGGCCAAGGGGTCCGTGCGGGTGGTCTCGACCCTCACCACGGGCCTCAATTCCCCGTGGGGGGTGGCGGTGCTCCCTGAAGGGGACCTCCTGGTCTCCTCGCGGGACCGGGGGACGATCACCAGGGTCAACGCCAAGACCGGTGCGAAGACCGTGCTCGGGAAGGTAGCGGGGGTCGCACCCGCGGGCGAGGGCGGCCTGCTCGGGATAGCCCTCTCCCCCTCGTACGCATCGGACCATATGGTCTACGCCTACTTCACCACCACGTCCGACAACCGCATAGCACGCATGTTCTACGACGAGAAGCAGCCGGCGGGGCAGCAGCTGGGCGCACCCGACACGGTCTTCAAGGGCATCCCGAAAGGCACCCTTCACAACGGCGGGCGTATCGCGTTCGGCCCGGACAAGATGCTCTACGCAGGCACCGGGGAGACCGGCGACCGCGGGCTGGCCCAGGACAAGAAGTCGCTGGGCGGCAAGATCCTCCGCATGACCCCTGACGGTCAGCCGGTGCACGGCAATCCGTGGGCCGACTCCGTCGTCTTCTCCTACGGCCACCGCAATGTGCAGGGCCTGGCCTGGGACAGGAGCGGGCGGCTGTGGGCCGACGAATTCGGCCAGGACACCTGGGACGAACTGAATCTGATCCGGCCGGGGAAGAACTACGGCTGGCCCGACGCGGAGGGCAAGGCGGGAAAGGCGGGATTCACGGACGCGGTGGAGCAGTGGAAGCCCGCGGACGCCTCACCGAGCGGTATCGCGTATGCCGAGGGGTCCATATGGATGGCGTCGCTGCGCGGTGGGCGGCTGTGGAGGATCCCGCTCTCCGGCGAAAAGCCTTCAGCCAAGCCGCAGGCCTTCCTCCAGGGCAAATACGGACGGCTGCGCACCGTGGTCGCAGCGGGGGGCGACAGGCTGTGGCTGGTCACCAGCAACACCGATTCCCGTGGCGCTCCGAAGGCCGGGGACGACCGGATCCTTCAGCTGGAGGTGAAGTGACCGGAGGTACGCTGAGAAGGGCCCACCGCTGGGGGGCCCGGCCGGGGCTCACCACAGGGGGTCTGGATGTTCAACCTGATAGAGCAGCTCTTCGCGCCGGGGCGCAAGCACACCGAGGACGAGAACAAACGGCTGGAGCTGTCCCGCGTCGATCTCAACGACGGCGATCCCGGGCACGGCCCGATAGACCTGGACTCGGGCACAGTGATCATCCGGCCGCAGGAGCAGGACCCGCCCCCCTCCCAGTGACAGCGGCACCCGCGGCCGCACCATGGTCGGCCCTGGAGCCGACGGGTGGCACAGCTGCCTGAACCGGGGCCTCCCGGAGATCCTGCGCCGCGTCGGCGAAAAGGTGCAGCCGGTGAGCGAGCGCGGCCGCTTCACCGCGTCCGGTGACGCCCAGCTTGCCCAGAATGTTGGAGACGTGAACGCTCGCCGTCTTGGGTGCGATGAAGAGCGTCTCGGCTATCCGGCGGTTGGTGTGGCCGGCTGCGACCAGGCGCAGGACGTCCTTCTCCCGGCTGGTCAGGCCGAAGCCGTCGACGGCGGCACTGCGGGTGTCGTCGGGGGTGGGGGCAGGCCGGTCGTCAGCTGCCTCGGTGAGCGGGAGTCTGGCTCGCTGTGCCAGCAGCCTGATCTCCTCGACCAGTGGGCCGGCGCCCAGCCGGTCGGCCGTGGCGTGGCTGCGGCGGAGCAGCTTCGCCGCGAGCTCCCGGTCGGAGCCGTGGGCGAGCAGGGCGGCGGACCAGTGCTGATGCACCTGCGCCAGCTCGTAGGGGCGCCCCAGGGGCTCCAGTGCCTCGGCAGCCGCGCTCCAGTGGTCTGGGCTGTCGAGACCCTCAGCGCGGGCCAGCTCGGCGCTGACGAGCAGCGCGTAGGCGCCCCACAGCGGCACGGGGGTGGCGAGCCTCTTCGATGTCGACCGGATGAGGGTCAGCGAGCCCGCGCGCCCCGGCTCGGCCGCCGGGAGTCCCCGGGTGTTCGCCTCGGCGGTGGCGGCGGCCAGCAGCAGGGGCCAGCCGTAGCGCTGGGTTCCGGGAGGGAATCCGGCTTCCATCGTGCCGGCCAGTACGTCGCGCGCCGCGTCCAGCCGGCCCTGGGCGGTGAGCGTCTGAAGGGTGACCCTGGCCAGCGGGATGGAGTGCTGGGGCATCGGATCGTGGGTACCGAAATGGGCGTTCGCGGCGGCCAGTTGCGCGGCCGCCTCGTCGGGGTCACCGCGCAGCAGCGCGAGGTCCGCCAGCCGAAGGCAGACGTTACCGCGGGGCTTGGTGCTCTGCTCGCAGCGCAGCACCCACTGCGCGCAGGAGAACGCCTCGTCCCAGCGTCCCAGTGAGAACAGCGAGTCGGTCAGGTTCGCCCTCACCCAGGCCTCGTGGTCCCGCAGGCTGTACTTGCCCGCGAGGGCGATCCCGGCGGCCCCCACCTCGACCGCCTCCGCGGAACGGCCGATGGACTCCAGGTTCGACATCAGGTTGCTGTGCGCGCGGCAGGCTTCGGCGCTCAGGCCGAGTTCCGTCGTGCGCTCGAGCGTGGCGTGCATGGTGGCCAGTCCGGTTTCGATGTCACCGGCGTCGATGAGGAGACCGCCGAGCGTGAGACGGGCGCTCAGCTCGATCTCCTCCGCGCCGACCAGCCGTGCGTAGTCGACGGCGCGCTCCGCGGCGGCCAGGCTGTCCGGTCCCGGCTCATGGAGCATGGCCCAGTTCGCCGCGGTGGTGAGGACCTGGGCATGGACCGCCGACGGCGGGAGTCCCCGTACCAGCTCCTGGGCAGTGGCTATCTCCCGCCAGCCGTTGCCGCGGGCCAGGCTCTGCTCCAGTCTGGCCCGTTCGGTCCAGAACCAGGCGGCGCGCAGCGCGTCGTCGGCTCCGTCACCGATGGCGCGCAGGGCCTTCTTGGCGATCTTGAGGGACCGTTCGCGCTCGCCGCAGCAGCGCGCGGCGACCACCGCTTCGGCGAGCAGATCGAGATAGCGCAGCGCGGAGCCCGTGCCCTCGCAACCGCAGGCCGGATAGGCGCCGGCGGAGTCCATGGGCCGCAACCCGTCCCGTACATCGGCAGGCGCACTGTCCCAGACCTCCATCGCCCGGTCCAGGAGCCGCAGTTGCTCGGCGTAGGCATGGCGCCGGCGCGCCTCCGCGGAGGCCAGCAGCACCGCGGGCAGGGCTTTCGCCGCGTCGTGCGCGTAGTACCAGTAGCCCGCGAGCCGGGTGGCGCGTGCGTCGGCCCGCACCAGTGAGGGGTCGGCCTCCAGCGCCTCGGCGCAGCGGCGGTTGATACGGGAACGCTCCCCCGGCAGCAGGTCGTCGCTGACGGCCTCGCGCACCAGCGAATGGCGGAAGCGGAAGCCGTCGCCGTCCGGCGCCGCGATCAGGATGTTGGCCCCGACGGCAGCCCGCAGCGCCTCGATCAGGTCGTCCTCGGAAAGCCGGGTCACCGCGGTGAGCAGCGGGTACTCGACGGTCGAGCCTCCCTCGGCCGCGAAACGGACAACCCGTTGGGCGTTTTCGGGCAGCGCCTCCACGCGGACCAGCAGGAGATCGCGCAGCGAGTCACTGATGCCGCTGACCGAACCGCTGCCGCTGCAGACGGCCAGCTCCTCGACGAAGAAGGCGTTGCCGTCGGAGCGGGCGAAGATCTCGTCGGCCAGCGACGCCTCAGGCTCCACGGCGAGGATGCCGGCCAGTTGGAGGCGCACCTCGGGCCGGGTGAAGCGGGCCAGCTCGATACGGCGGACGGTGCGCAGCCGGTCCAGTTCGGCCAGGAGCGGCCGAAGGGGGTGGCGCCGGTGGATGTCGTCGGCACGGTAGGTGGCGACGACCACGAGGCGGCCCCTGCTGAGGGTCCGGAAGAGATAGGCGAGCAGATGTCGCGTCGACGCGTCGGCCCAGTGGAGATCCTCCAGGACCAGCACCACCGTACGGTCCGAGGCGATCCGCTCCAGGAGCCTGGAGGTCAGCTCGAAGAGACGGGCCGTACCGTCCTCGTGGTGCGCCTGGCTGCTGGTGTCACCCAGTTCGGGCAGCAGCCGGGCCAGTTCGCCCTCCTGGCCCTCGACCGCCGCGGCCATCTCGTCGGGAAGCTGGCGGCGCAGGGCACGCAGAGCGGTGGAGAACGGGGCGTACGGAAGGCCGTCGGCGCCGATCTCGACACAGCCGCCGACCGCGACAACCGCCCCGGCGCTGCAGGCGCTGCCGAGGAACTCCTCGACGAGCCGGGTCTTGCCGACACCGGCCTCCCCGCCGATGAGCAGCGCTTGCGGCTCCCCTGCGGTGGCGCGCAAGAGGGCTTCCGCAAGGGCTGCCAACTCATCGCCCCGACCGACGAATACCGGGCTGACTGACGTGAACTCCACAGCGCCGAGCATCGCACAGCGATCCGGCAGTGCGGCACCCGATATACGGATGCCGCCTGCCCGCGCGCTTCCCGCCGCCCCAACCGGCCCCGGCCGGCTGCCGATCGGGCTTCCCGGCCGGCGGCCCACTGCGGTGCCTGCCGCCGACGGGCTGCCCGCCTCCCTGCCCGTGTCCGGCCGCGTGGCGCTCATCAGGCCGCGTGGACGAACCGGTCGCGCAGTGATCTCACCGCCCCTTGCGTATCGTTCCGCCCGGAACGGCGAGCGGCCCTGCGGGCCCTCAGCGCCCGCCCGGCCAGCCGCTCGGCCTCGGCCCTGCGGAGGAGTTCGGCGGCGTACACCTTCTGGAGCTCGTACTGGAACATGGTGTGTTCTCCCCTGTGGCGGAGGCCGGTTCCGGCTTCCTTCGATGCCTCGACTCTCGTCTCCCAGGGGGGTCCGCCGCATCGGGCGAGTGCCGCATCCTCATGGCGGAGGGGGCCTTAGGCGGCGTACGTGAGTGCTTACGTACGGCCCAAGGCCCCCTCGGGAATGCCCTACGGGTTTCTGCCCACCGGTCCTACTGGGTCGGGGCGGGCGTGGCGGCGGGAGCGGGGGCGCTCGGCAGCGCGGCGAACAGGTCGAAGTACATACCGATGGCGACGATCAGGCCGATGACGGCGACGCCGACAGCGCCCCAGGCGACGGCGCGGACCCAGGGGGCCTGGGTACGCACCGGCGAGCTGAAGAACGGGCGGGCCAGTACGAGGCCTCCGACGACCAGCGCCAGCAGCGCGAAGACGCCGTTGACGAGGGCGGTCGTGTGCCAGGAGTCGGCGTAGACCTCGTGGATCTGCTGCGAGGCGGTGGCGCTCTGGGAGAGCTTCAGCTGACCGGTCAGGGTCTCGCGCTCCGAGAGCACCTTGCCCATCCAGCTGCCGGAGAGCCCGACGAACCCGAGCGCCGCGGCGACGACGGCTGCTGCTCCCGCGCCGATCCCCGAGCGTGCTGCAGGGAGACTGGCCGCGGCCAGCTCGGCCTCCTCCTCGGCTGCGGCTTCCGCTGCGGCGTCGTCCGCGTCGATGTCGGTGTCCTCCGCGGTCGCCTCCGCCGCGGCCTCCTCGGCCTCTGCGGCCTGCACCGTGGTGGCGGAGTCGTCGGTCGTGTCGGTCTTGGTGGTGGCGTTCATACCGCGCACGCTAGGCGGCCTTTCTGAGAGCGGGCTTAACGCTCTCTGTGTGCCTTCCACTCAGGTGCCAGGACCGCCCAGACCTCCGCGTCGTGCCGCGTCCCCCGGTGGGGGTAGTTCTGCCGCAGCACGCCCTCCAGCGTCATCCCCAGCCGCTTCGCGACGTTGACGCTCGCGGTGTTCTGGGGGCTGGCGTGCCACTCGACGCGGTGCATGCCGCGTTCGTCCACCGCCCAGTCGATCAGCAACCCGGCGGCCCGTGTGATCAGCCCGCGGCCCACCGCGGCGGGCTCCAGCCAGCAGCCGACCTCGCAGCAGCCCGTCGCGGCGTCGAAGTGCGGGAACAGCACACCGCCCACGAGTGTGCCGTCGAACCGGATCCCGAAGATCCGGCCGCTGTCCGCTGCCTGTTTGTCGGCGTACGACTGGAGGAAGGCGCGCGCCGCCCCGATGTCCCGGGCCGCGTCCGCGAGTCCGATGTGCTGCCCGATGAATTCGCGCCCGCGGTCGATGTGGGCCAGGTACTCCTCGGCCTGCCAGGGCTCCAGGGGCCCCAGTTCCCCGCCGTCACCGAGCGATGTCGCGAACATACTTCTCCTCCACCAGGGGTGTGGGCTCCGGGCGCAGTCTCGCACGGGCACCGGGGGCGGGTGACTCGATGCTGATCCGGGGAAGCCGCCGGTCCAGCCAGTCGGGCAGCCACCAGTTGGCCCGGCCGAGAAGGTGCATCAGCGCGGGAACCAGGAGTGTACGCAGCACGAAGGCGTCGAGCGCCACGGCCGCGGCGAGCGCGATCCCGAACATCGCGATGACCCGGTCGCCGCTGAGGACAAAGGCGAGGAAGACGGAGATCATGATGACCGCGGCGGAGTTGATCACGCCGCTGGTCTCGGCGAGACCGACCCGGACGGCCCGCCGGTTGTCGCCGGTCTCGCGCCATTCCTCGTACATCCGGCTGACCAGGAAGACCTGGTAGTCCATCGAGAGTCCGAAGAGCACCGAGACCATGATCACCGGCAGGAAGGGCTCGATGGGGCCCGCGCTGCCGAGCCCCAGCAGCCCGCTCCCCCACCCCCACTGGAAGACCGCGACGACCACGCCGAACGCGGAGGCCACCGCGGCCACGTTCATCACGGCGGCCTTGAGCGGAATACCGATCGACCGGAATGCCAGCAGGAGGAGCAGACAGCCGAGCGCGACGACCACTCCGACGAAGAGGGGGAGTTTGCCGACGATGACCTCGGCGAAATCGTCGTAGCTCGCGGTCACCCCGCCGACCTGGACGTCGAGCGATGTCCGGTTCTCGGCCGACGGGAGGACATCCGTGCGCAGCCGGTCGACGAGATCGCTGGTCCGCTGAGACTGCGGGGCCGAGTCGGGCACGACCGTGAGGAAGGCCGTGTCGCCGCTGCCGTTGTAGCTGACCGGGCTCACGGATGCGACATCCGCTGTCGTACGCAGCCGGGCGGGCAGATCGCCGAGTGCCACCCGGTCCGCAGCGCCGTCGAGCTTGGCCACCAGGGTGAGCGGGCCGTTGGCTCCCGGTCCGAAGCCCTTCCCGATCAGGTCGTACGCCCGGCGCGTGGTCGAACCCGCGGGGCTGTTGCCCTGGTCGGACGTGCCCAGGTGGAGGCCGAGAGTGGGCAGTGCGAGGACCAGCATCACCGCAGCCGCGAGCGCGCCGAGCAGTTTCGGGTGGCGCTCCACGAAGGCCGACCAGCGGGCCGCGAATCCGGTGGGCAGTTCGGGCTGCGGGCCGTGCTCGGCAAGCCGTCTGCGTTCACGGCGGCTCAGCGCCCGCATCCCGATGAACGAGAGCAGTGCGGGGAGGAGGGTGACCGAAGCGGCCACGGTCAGGACGACTGTGAGGGACGCCGCGACGGCCACACCGTTGAGGAAGTTCAGCCGCAGGATGAGCATGCCGAGCAGCGCGATGCAGACGGTCGCCCCGGCGAAGACGACGGCGCGACCGGTCGTACTCACCGCATGCGTCACCGCGTCCGCGACGGACAGACCGCGGCGCAGCGCCTTGCGGTGCCGGGTGACGATGAACAGTGCGTAGTCGATGCCGACACCGAGCCCGATCAGCATGCCGAGCATCGGTGCGAAGTCGGCCACGGTCATGACATGACCGAGCAGCCCGATCCCCGCGTACGCGGTCCCGACGCTGACGAGGGCGGTGGCGATGGGCAGCAGGCTCGCGGCGAAGGCGCCGAACGCGAGGAAGAGGACCAGCGCGGCGACGACCACCCCGACGGCCTCGCTGAGGTGCGCGCCGGCCGTCTGGGTGAGCGCGACTGCGCTGCCGCCCAACTCGACCTCGAGCCCGTCGGCCTCGGCTGCTTTCGCGGTGTCGACGACGGTCCTGACCTGCGCCTCCGGGATCTCGTCGGACTGCGCGTCGAAGGTGAACGTGGCGTAGGCGGTGTGCCCGTCGGCGCTGGTGCGCGGCGCTCCGACGGAGGAGATCCCGGGGAGGTCGTCGATCTTGTTGAGGGTCTGCGTCATCCGCTGTTCGACACCCGATGCGCGCACGCCGCCGCGGCCGGCATGCCAGACAACGGTGTCGCTGTCCCCGCCCTGGCCGTGGAATCCGTGGTCGAGCAGGGCGGTGGCCCGCCCTGATTCCGTACCCGGCACTTCGTAGTCGTTGGAGTAGGCGGAACCGGCGAATCCGGCTGCTGCCGCAGTACCACCGAGGGCGAGGAGCCAGAGAAGAACGGTCGGCAGACGGTGTCTGATGCACCATCGCGCGATGGCTGCCAACGGACTGCTCCCTCGGGGATAGACCTGGGTGGTTCATCGGACTTTATCGGGAATAAACCGTAAAGAGCGCAGACCTTTGGCGCATCACTCTGGCATCGAAACGTGATCATTTGACTGTTTCGTGGGGTTAGTCACAAGGGCACACACGGCCGTAGGCTCTGGGGTATGGCTGCTGAAGAGGGGACCGTACGCCTCGACACCTGGATCTGGTCGGTGCGGCTCACGAAGACGCGCTCCCAGGCGGCTGCCGCCTGTCGCGCGGGCCACGCCCGCCTCAACGGCGAGCGCGTGAAGCCGGCCCACGCGGTGCAGGCCGGCGACGAGGTGCGGCTGTTCCACGCGGGACGCGAGCGGATCGTCGAGGTGTCACGCCTGGTGCGCAAGCGGGTGGGCCCGCCGGTCGCCGCCGAGTGCTATGTGGACAACAGCCCGCCGCCTCCTCCGACGGTGGCCGTTCTCGACATCCCGGTACGCGACCGGGGCACGGGACGCCCGACGAAGCGGGACCGGCGTGAACTGGACCAGCTGCGCGGGGACATCGGACAGCGCTGACCTGTCATGGCGCCGGCATCGTCGGCGCCGGCCTGCCGTGCAGGCACATCGACGCCCTGACCTGGTACGCGGTCCTCGGCCGGCGGTCCCGGTCACGCTCCGACGACCGCGAGGGCTCCCCACAGCGCGACGGTCGACACGGCCAGTGTCGCCGGTACGGTCAGCAGCCCGAGCCGGGTGAAGACGCGGAGTTCGGGCTCGTGCCCGTACTCGTTCATGATGCGGCGCCACAGCAGCGTTGCCAGCGAGCCGACGTAGGTCAGGTTCGGCCCGAGGTTGACGCCGATCAGCGCGGCGAGGACCGGTCCGGGTCCGGCGGGTCCGACGACCGGCAGCAGCGCCAGGATCGCCGGCAGGTTGTTGATGGCGTTGGACAGGACAGCGGCGACCCCCGCCACCGCGAGGAGCGCGGGCAGCGAGGCGCCGCCTGGCAGCAACTGCCCGATCGCGTCGCCGAGTCCGTTGTCGACGACTGCCTTCACCACGACGCCGAGCGCCAGGACGAAGACGCAGAAGAACGGGTTGGCATCGCGCACCAGGCCCGGCAGGGTGGTCCGTCCGCGGACCAGCGCACGGACACCGAGCACCAGGACCCCGGCGAGCGCGGCCCAGACCGGTTCGGCGCCCGCGAAGGAGGTGACCACGAAGCCGACGAGCGTCAGACCGACCACGACCATGGTGAACACCGGCGCATCGGTCCGCTCCGCGGCGTCGGGAGTGTGCGCCTCCTCGGCCAGATCGCTCGCGAAGAAACGGCGGAAGACCGCGTACTCGACCGCTACGGCGGCCAGCCACGGCACAGCCATCAGACCCGCGAACCGGGTGAACGTCAGGCCGCTCGCGGTGAACGCCAGCAGATTGGTCAGATTGGAGACCGGCAGCAGCAGGGAACCGGAATTGGCCAGGTGGGCGCAGGCGTAGACATGGGGCCGAGGCCGGGCGCCGACCCTCGCGGCTGTCGCGAAGACGACCGGGGTGAGCAGTACGACGGTGGCGTCCAGGCTGAGTACAGCGGTGACCACGGCGGCGACCACGAAGACGCCGCCGAGCAGCCTCACGGGCCGGCCACCGCAGACCCGGGCCACCAGGTCGCCGGCGGCGTCGAACAGGCCGTCGGCGGCGCAGAGCTGGGAGAGCACGAGCACCGCGGCGAGGAAGGCCACCACAGGCAGCAGGGTGCGCGTCTGGTCCCACGCATCGGACGGCGAGACAGCTCCCAGGAGCACGACCAGCGCTGCCGCGGGCACCGCGGCCACCGCCTCCGGGCGGCCCTGGGGACGGGCCACAGCGAAGGCGAGCACGCCCAGGAGCAGCGCTACGGAGAGGATCTCGGCGGGGACGGTGTTCAGGGCGTGCTCCGTGGTGCAAGCGGGACGGGGCCGCTCCCCGGAACTCCGTGGCTTCCGCCGTCGGGGGGATGTGGGGCACAGGTCTGGCCTGTGCCCCACATCCCCCCGACATCCGCGGAGCGGGGTCCGGGGCGCGGCCCCGTGCGACGGTGCGTGAGTGGATCAGCCTTCGGCGCCGAGCTTCTCCAGGATCAGCTCGCGGACCCGCGCCGCGTCCGCCTGCCCCCGAGTGGCCTTCATGACCGCGCCGACGAGTGCACCGGCGGCGGCGACCTTGCCACTGCGGATCTTGTCGGCGATGGCCGCGTTGCCCGCGATGGCCTCGTCCACGGCGGCGCCGAGCGCCCCGTCGTCCGAGACGACCTTCAGACCGCGCTTCTCGACGACATCGTCCGGTCCGCCCTCACCGGCGAGCACGCCGTCGATGACCTGGCGGGCCAGCTTGTCGTTGAGGTCGCCCGCCGCGACAAGCGCCGCGACCCGTGCGACCTGCTCGGGCGTGATCGGCAGCGCGGCGAGATCGCGGCCGGTCTCATTGGCGTTACGGGCCAGTTCGCCCATCCACCATTTGCGGGCCTGGTCGGACGGGGCGCCCGCGTCGATCGTGGCCAGGATCGGGCCGAGCGCACCGGCGTTGAGGATCGACTGCATGTCGAACTCGGAGACGCCCCACTCCTCGCGCAGCCGGTTGCGGCGCACGCGCGGCAGCTCGGGCAGCGCGCCCCGCAGCTCTTCGACCCAGTCGCGCGCGGGCGCGACGGGGACCAGGTCGGGCTCCGGGAAGTACCGGTAGTCCTCGGCGTTGTCCTTGATGCGGCCGGCCGTTGTTGAGCCGTCCTCCTCGTGGAAGTGCCGGGTCTCCTGGACGATCGATCCGCCGGACGTGAGTACGGCCGCGTGCCGCTGGATCTCGTAGCGCGCGGCACGTTCGACCGAGCGCAGCGAGTTGACGTTCTTCGTCTCGGAGCGCGTCCCGAGCTTCTCGACGCCGTGGAGACGCAGCGACAGGTTGACGTCGCAGCGCATCTGGCCCATCTCCATACGGGCATCGGAGACGCCCAGGGCCTTGATCAGCTCGCGCAGCTCGGCGACGTACGCCTTGGCGACCTCGGGGGCACGCTCGCCCGCTCCCTCGATCGGCTTGGTGACGATCTCGATGAGCGGGATGCCCGCACGGTTGTAGTCGAGCAGCGAGTGGGACGCGCCGTGGATACGGCCGGTGGCACCGCCGACGTGCAGCGACTTGCCGGTGTCCTCCTCCATGTGGGCGCGCTCGATCTGCACCCGGAAGATCTCCCCGTCCTCCAGCTGGACGTCCAGATAGCCGTCGAAGGCGATCGGTTCGTCGTACTGCGAGGTCTGGAAGTTCTTCGGCATGTCCGGATAGAAGTAGTTCTTCCGGGCGAAACGGCACCACTCGGCGATCTCGCAGTTCAGTGCGAGACCGATCTTGATGGCGGACTCGACGCCGATCGCGTTGACGACCGGCAGCGAGCCGGGCAGGCCCAGACAGGTGGGGCAGGTCTGCGAGTTGGGCTCGGCGCCCAGCTCGGTCGAACAGCCGCAGAACATCTTGGTCCTGGTGCCGAGCTCGACATGGACCTCAAGGCCCATGACGGGGTCGTACGTCGCGAGGGCTTCCTCGTACGACGCGAGTTCAGTGACGGTCACGATGAGACTTTCCCTCTCAGCCCAGCAGGACGTCGTCGTCGCCCAGGCGCTTCAGTTCGCGGTAGAGGATCGCCAGTCCGGTGGCGATCGCCGCAGCCGAGATGGCGGCGTCGACCAGTCGGAGCGTGTCGTTCTCCTGGCGGGCCAGCTTGGCCTGCTTGATCACGCTGAGCGCGCCCATGGCGGTGGAGCCCAGGGACACGTAGACGCCGGTCTTGGACTTCTTGAAGTTCTTGGCCTTCTTGGTCATGGCACTCACAACGACGGAGCCTCCTCAAGCAGCGGGTGTCCCCACTTTTCCACGAAGGCGGCCTCGACGGCAGCTCCGACCTTGTACAGCCGGTCGTCCTTCATGGCTGGGGCGATGATCTGCAGGCCGACCGGCAGCCCGTCCTCGGGTGCCAGGCCGCAGGGCAGCGACATGGCGGAGTTGCCGGCCAGGTTGGTCGGGATGGTGCACAGGTCGGCGAGGTACATCGCCATCGGGTCGTCGGCGCGCTCGCCGATCGGGAAGGCGGTGGTGGGCGTGGTCGGCGAGACGATCACATCGACGCCGCCGCCGCCCTCGAACGCCTTTTCGAAGTCACGCGTGATGAGCGTGCGGACCTTCTGGGCACTGCCGTAGTACGCGTCGTAGTAGCCGGAGCTGAGCGCGTACGTGCCGAGGATGATGCGGCGCTTGACCTCGTCGCCGAATCCGGCTTCGCGGGAGAGCGCGGTGACGTCCTCGGCGGACTTCGTACCGTCGTCGCCGACCCGCAGGCCATAGCGCATGGCGTCGAAACGGGCCAGGTTGGAGCTGCACTCCGAGGGGGCGATCAGGTAGTACGCGGAGAGCGCCAGGTCGAAGGAGGGGCAGTCCAGCTCCACGATCTCGGCGCCGAGGCCCTTGAGGAGCTCGACGGACTCGTCGAAGCGCTGGAGGACCCCGGCCTGGTAGCCCTCGCCGCGGAACTGCTTGACGACCCCGACGCGCAGCCCGGCGACCGATCCGTTGCGCGCGGCTTCGACGACCGGCGGGACCGGGGCGTCGATGGAGGTCGAGTCGAGCGGGTCGTGTCCGGCGATGGCCTCGTGCAGCAGGGCGGCGTCCAGGACCGTACGGGCGCAGGGGCCTCCCTGGTCCAGGGAGGAGGAGAACGCCACCATGCCGTAGCGGGAGACCCCGCCGTAGGTCGGCTTGACGCCGACGGTGCCGGTGACGGCCGCCGGCTGGCGGATGGAACCGCCGGTGTCCGTACCGATGGCCAGCGGGGCCTCGAACGCCGCCAGCGCGGCGGCTGAGCCGCCGCCGGAGCCGCCGGGGATCCTGGTGAGGTCCCAGGGGTTGCCGGTGGGCCCGTACGCGCTGTTCTCGGTCGACGACCCCATGGCGAACTCGTCCATGTTGGTCTTGCCGAGGATGACGACGTCGGCGGCCTTGAGCCGCTTGGTGACGGTCGCGTCGTACGGCGGGATCCAGCCCTCGAGGATCTTGGAGCCGACGGTGGTCGGTACGCCCTCGGTGGTGAAGATGTCCTTCAGCGCGACGGGCACACCGGCGAGCGGTCCGAGCTTCTCGCCGTTCGCCCGCTTGGCGTCGACGGCGCGGGCCTGCGCGAGCGCGCCCTCACGGTCGACGTGCAGGAAGGCGTTGACCTTCTCGTCGACGGCCGCGATCCGGGCCAGATGCGCCTCGGTGACCTCTACGGCCGTGAGCTCGCCGGAAGCGATCTTCGCGGCGGTCTCGGCGGCGGTGAGCTTGATGATGTTGATGTCCGTCATGGGTTAGTCCTCCCCCAGGATCTGCGGCACCTTGAAACGCCGCTGCTCCTGAGCGGGGGCGCCGGAGAGGGCCTGCTCCGGGGTGAGCGACGGACGGACCTCGTCCGCGCGCATGACGTTCGTCAGCGGCAGCGGGTGGGAGGTCGGCGGTACGTCTTGGTCGGCAACCTCGGATACGCGGGCGACCGCGCCGAGAATGTCGTCGAGCTGTCCGGCGAAGTGGTCGAGCTCTTCGTCCTTCAGCTCCAGACGTGCCAGCCGTGCGAGGTGGGCGACCTCCTCGCGCGTGATGCCAGGCATGCAGCGATCCTCAGGGGTGAGTGTGTGGATTTTCGCCCAATCCTATGGGGCCGGGGGCCGCGGCCACTAAACGGTTCCACCGCGGCGGTGCACGGAGGGCGGTCCGGCGCTGCGGGACACGCCTCCGGCACCTCCGGCGGGGGCGCCACGGGCCAGGAGCGGGGCCGGGTCACGGACGCGGATCCTGCGGCGCTCCCGGCCGGCTGTGCAGGACCACCTGCCCCGAGGGCAGCTTCGCCTTCTCGGCAGCGGCCGCCGCCGCGAGCTCAGCCGGCCGCTGCCATCCCCGGGACCCCCGGGCCAGCAGCCACGCGGTCGCCTCGTGGGGCGGCATCGCCGCCGCCACCAGCCAGCCCTGCACGGCGTCGCAGCCCAGATCGCGCAGCCGCTCCCAGGTCTCGTCGTCCTCGACGCCCTCGGCCACGACGATCAGGCCGAGCGAATGGGCGAGGTCGACCGTGCAGCGAACGATCTCCGCGTCCTCGTTGTCCACCGCGAGCCTGGCCACGAACGACCGGTCGATCTTCAGCTCGCTCACCGGAAGCCGTCGCAGATGGACCAAGGACGAGTACCCCGTACCGAAGTCGTCCAACGACATCTTGACGCCGTGCGCGGTCAGTCCGGCCAGTGTGTCGGCGGCCCGCTGCGGGTCCTCCAGCAGGACGTGTTCGGTTATCTCCAGTTGGAGGGCGCCTGGCGGTACGCCGTGCCGTGCCAGCCGCGCCGCCACCGCACCGGCGAAACCGGGGGTGTGCACGTCGCGCGGCGACACGTTGACCGCTACCGGGACCTTCAGGCCCTGGAGGCGCCACTTGGCGACCTGGGCCAGGGCCGTCTCGAGGACGTACTCGGTCAGATGCGGCATCAGTCCCGACGACTCGGCGATGGCGATGAACTCGTCCGGGGGGACCCTGCCGCGCTGCGGATGCACCCAGCGGACGAGTGCCTCGAGCCCCGCCACCTGCCCGTCGAACCGGACCTTCGGCTGGTAGTGCAGCTCCACATCGCCCGCGTCGAGGGCCCGCCGCAGATCGCCGAGCAGGCCGAGCCGGTCAGGGGTGTTGCTGTCGCGCTTGGACTCGTACACCTCGACACCCGTGCGGTCCCGCTTGGCCTGGTACATCGCGACGTCCGCGCGCTGGAGCAGGCCCTCGGCGTCGAGGGCGTGGTCGGGGAAGACCGAGACACCGGCGCTGGCCTCGAGTACCAGCGTCAGCCCGTCCAGGTCCAGCGGGGAGCCCAGCTCGGCCACGAGGTGGCGCGCGATACGCATGACGCTCGTTGCCGAATCGGCCACCGGCAGCAGTACGGCGAACTCGTCGCCGCCGAGGCGTGCGACCTCCGCGCCGCGCGGCAGCGCGAACCGCAGCCGCTCCGCTATCTGCAACAGCAGCCGGTCGCCCGCGAGATGTCCCAGCGTGTCATTGACCGAGCGGAACCGGTCGAGGTCGATCAGGACCAGGGACGACCTGAATCCGCCGTTCTCGGCCTCCGCCAGCGCCGCCCAGGTCCGCTCCAGCAGCCACTGGCGGTTGGGGAGCCCGGTCAGCGGGTCACGCAGCTGCTCCTCCGCACGGGCTCTGGCGATCCACAGCGTCGAGTCCAGTGCGATCAGCGGGACCGAGAACAGCGGCAGCAGCAGCGGCTGTGACATGGCGACCACGCAGATCAGCGGGGCGATCCCGAGCAGCGCAACGCCGACGAGGCCCTGTCTGACCAATGCCGTGCGGGCGACGGTCGGCAGCCCGCGGTTGCCCGGCGGCTGCGCGGACCAGAGCAGGAACCGCGCCACGGCCAGATAGGCGACGGCCGCCATCACGATCTCCAGCGCGGAGCCGATCCCCCAGTCGAGTGGCCGCCAGGGGTGCTCGACCGCCGGGGTCTCACCGAACGCGGCGAGAACGAGGGCGGCTGCGCCGATGCCGAGGACGTCGGAGGCGCCGTGCAGCAGTCCCTGGCGCCAGCGATGACTGCGGGCGGCCCCCACGAGGACAACCACGGCCAGGCTGACCAGCACCGCCGGTACCCAGCCGTACAGCAGCAGGACGGCAAGCGTGAGGGCGGCACCGGATCCGGTGCCGCCCCACCAGCGGTCGCGGCCGAGCGCGACAAGATGGCCGACGATGATGCCTGTCAGCACAGCGAGCGCCCAGCCTGCCGTGCCGTCCGGGAACAGTGCTCGGCCGTCCCTGATGTCGCCTAACAAGCCGGTCAGCAGGACGACTGCGGCCAGCCCCACGACGAACGGGAAAGCGGGCAGCCTCGCCACGGATTGAGCGAGCTGTGCGACACCGCGCACCCGCAGCCCCGGATCGGCGCTCTCGGTCGGTTTCATGCCCGTCCCTCTCACAGCCGGCAGTGCCCATGCCACGTCGTGCTGGCCCGCTGTCATGCCGTCACGGCTCATATCTTGTCCCGGACTCGGGAAGAAACTCCAGAGGAAAGAATCTCCAGGAGACCGGGGCAGGCCCCTTGCAGCCGTGCGGGACGGGCGCACCCTTCAACAGTAGGCCGCAGAGGGCTCCAACGGGCAGCGCTCTGCAGGTCTTGCCCGAATGCAACCCGACCGTCCCGATGCATCTGCTATGGGCCGAACGGGTGAGCTTGCCCCGCCTCCCGCTGCCGCTCCCCCGCTACTCCTCGACGGGTACCGCCGCCTCGCGGGCCGCGTCAGGACCCTGTTCGAGCAGGACGGCGAAGCCCTCCTCGTCCAGTACGGGGACCTTCAGCTGCATCGCTTTGTCGTACTTCGAACCGGGGCTCTCTCCGACCACAACGAACGCCGTCTTCTTCGAAACCGACCCCGTCACCTTCGCGCCGAGGCTCTGGAGCGCTTCTTTCGCGCCATCCCGCGTGTGGTGTTCCAGAGTCCCGGTGACGACCACGGTCAGCCCGTCCAGCGGTCGGGGGCCTCTGTCCTCACCGGCGCCCTCGTCCTCCATACGGACCCCGGCCGCCTGCCACTTGCGGAGGATCTCGCGGTGCCAGTCCTCTTCGAACCACTGCTTGACCGAGGCCGCGATGATCGCGCCGACGCCCTCCACGGCCGCCAGCTCATCCCCCGTGGCCTGCTCGATCCGCTCGATCGAACGGAACTCACGAGCCAGCGCCTCCGCCGCCACCGGGCCCACATGACGGATCGAAAGGCCGGTGATGATCCGAGCGAGCGGACGCTCCTTCGCCGCAGCGATGTTCTCCAGCATGGCCAGTGCGTTCTTCCTGGGCTCACCCTGTTGGTTGGCGAAGACCGTGACGATCTTCTCCTCGCCGGTCTTCGGGTCCCGTTTGGGGAGTCCGCTGTCCTGGTCGAGGACATACGCCTTGATCGGCAGCAACTGCTCGATGGTGAGGTCGAAAAGGTCGCTCTCGTCCCTGAGCGGCGGCTCGGCGGGCTCCAGCGGCTGGGTCAGCGCGGCCGCTGCGACATAGCCGAAATTCTCGATGTCCAGCGACTTGCGGCTGCCCAGATAGAAGAGCCGCTCACGCAACTGGGCAGGACAGGAACGCGCGTTGGGGCAGCGGAGGTCGATATCCGCCTCCTTCATGGCCCGCAGCGCCGTACCGCACTCGGGGCATTCGGCCGGCATCACGAACTCCCGCTCGCTGCCGTCCCTCAAATCCACTACGGGGCCCAGGATCTCGGGGATGACATCGCCAGCCTTGCGCAGCACCACGGTGTCGCCGATGAGCACCCCCTTGGCCTTCACCACGTCCTGGTTGTGCAGCGTCGCGAACTCGACTTCGGACCCGGCCACGGTGACCGGCTCCACCTGCGCGTACGGCGTGACTCTGCCTGTGCGCCCCACGCCGACCCTGATGTTGACCAGTCTCGTGTTGACCTCCTCCGGCGCGTACTTCCAGGCGATGGCCCAGCGCGGCGCCCGCGAGGTGGAGCCGAGCCGCCCCTGGAGCGGGATCTCGTCGAGTTTGATGACGACCCCGTCGATCTCGTGCTCCACCGAGTGGCGGTTCTCGCCGAAGTACGCGATGAACTCCCTGACGCCCGCCAGATCGTCGACCACCTTGTTGTGCTTGGCGGTGGGCAGGCCCCACTCGTGCAGCAGCTCGTACGCATGCGACAGACAGTCGATGTCGAAGCCCTCACGGGCCCCGATGCCGTGTACGACCATGTGCAGCGGGCGGGTCGCTGTGACCTTCGGGTCCTTCTGGCGCAGCGAACCGGCCGCCGCGTTGCGCGGGTTGGCGAATGGCTTGTCGCCCGCTTCCACCAGCCGTGCGTTGAGCCCTTCGAAGGCCTCCATGGGGAAGTACACCTCACCACGGATCTCGACGAGCTCCGGGATCCGCTCGCCGTGCAGCCGGTGCGGGATGTCCGTGATCGTCAGCACGTTGGGGGTGATGTCCTCGCCGGTCCGGCCGTCGCCCCGGGTGGCGGCGCGGACCAGTCTGCCGTGCTCGTAGGTGAGGTTGACGGCCAGACCGTCGACCTTGAGCTCGCACAGGAAGTGGTAACCGGGCGAGCCGACGTCGCGCGCCACCCGGTCGGCCCAGGCGGCCAGTTCCTCGTCGTCGAAGGCGTTGTCCAGCGACTGCATCCGGTCGCGGTGCTGCACGGACGTGAACTCCGTCTCGTACGCCCCGGCGACCTTCTGGGTCGGCGAATCCGGAGTGCGCAGCTCCGGATACTGCTCCTCCAGGGCCTCCAGCGCTCGCAGCTGCGTGTCGAACTCGGCATCGCTGACGACCGGCTGGTCCTTCACGTAGTACCGGAAGCGGTGCTCTTCGATCTGCTCGGCCAGCTGAGCGTGGCTCTCCCGTGCCTCCGCAGGCACCGCACCTTGCTGTTCGACAGCCACCGTCTCGTCCTCCCGTTGATGAAAGCGATCCCGCTACTCAGGGTTGTCAGCGAGTGACCTCGCCGCGCGGGCGCAGTGTGCGAGCGCCGCACGGGCGTAGTCGGGTGAAGCGCCCGCGAGCCCGCATGCCGGGGTGAGCACCAGAGACTCGGCGAGAGTCCCCGGATTCAGCCCCAGCCTGCGCCACAGCGTTCTGACACCCATGACGCTACCGGCAGGGTCCGACAATGCGGTGTCAGTGCCGGGCACCACACCGGCGAAGAGCTGGGTACCGCCTTCCACGGCCTCTCCGATCGCCTCTTCATCACGCTCGGTGAGGAGACTGAAATCGAACGAGATGCCGGCCGCACCGGCCCGCCGCAACAGGCCGAACGGCACATCGGGGGCGCACGAATGCACGATCACGGGCCCGTCACTGACCGCCATGACGTCCCGCAGGACGCCTTCGATGACCTGTCGGTCCACGGCCCGGTGCGTCCGGTAACCGCTGGCAGTCCTGATCTGCCCGCGCAGTACGGAGATGAGTGACGGCTCGTCGAGCTGGAGCACCACCTGCGCGCCGGGTACCCGCCGCCGCACGTCGGCCAGGTGTCCGCGCAGCCCCTCGGCGAGTGAGGCGGCGAGGTCCCGGCACGCCCCGGGGTCTCCGAGCGCGGCCTCCCCGCCCCGCAGTTCGAGCCCGGCGGCCAAGGTCCAGGGGCCCACCGCCTGTACCTTGAGCGGTCCTTCGTACCCCTGCGTGAACTCCTCCAGCGAGTCGAGGTCCTCACCGAGCCAGGAGCGGGCCCGCCTGGTGTCGCGTCCGGGCCGGTCGCTCACCCGCCAGCCACTGGGCTCCACATGCGCGTACATCTCGACGAGCATCCCGGTGGTGCGTCCCAGCATGTCGGCGCCGGGGCCGCGCGCGGGCAGCTCCGGAAGACAAGGGAAGCCCTCGAAGGACCCGACCACGGTTTTCGCGCTCTCGCGCGCGTCACCGCCGGGCATGGACCCGATCGCGGTGGCAGGACCCCAGCTGAACTTGCTCTTCTCGCTCACCCCCGAAGCGTACGAGAGTGCCGGGGCGGAACCGGGCCGGGCCGGGCGGTGTATGTATCAGTGACTACCATCGGGTACGCGTTCAAGGGGGAGATCGATGAAGGACCGGCTGGACGGCTGGACATGGGATTCCGGCGACGATGACACGGAGGCCGTTCCAGGTCCCCCGGCGCGGGCGTGGTACGCCGTTCCGCGCCTGCAGCGGACCCCCGCCCAGTCGGCGCGTGCGGCGGGCGCCTGGATCCGGGCGAGGTGGATCAAGCTGGCGACTGTCGTGACGGTGCTGGCCCTCTCGATCGGCAGCTGGCAGACGTATCACTACCTCACGCGCTTCCACGAGCAGATGAGTGGCCCGCACGGCGGTTTCCCCGCCGCCCTCGGCACCGCTGCACCGGAGCGGCCGGGCACGGTGCTGGCGAGTGGGGATGGCCCTGCGAGGGTCGTCGGGGGGCTGGCCCTGCACGAGCAGTCCAGCGGCATCATGGCTTCAAACGTCCGTACCGGCCGGAGCTACTGGCATTACGGGCGCGAGAAGAGCGCTCTGATAGACGATTCGGTCGTCGGCGACGCCGTCGTCCTCTGGTACGACGACGGGCTCACGGTCTCGGTGGACCTGCGAAGCGGGAAGCCTCGCTGGCACACGAAGGTGGCAGGGGCGCCCCGCGGGGAATCCGGGAGCCAGGTCTGGCGGGCGGGGAACGACACCGTGATCCTCAACCAGGGGCTCCGGCTGACCGCTCTGTCGGCACACAAGGGAAAGCAGCTCTGGTCCATCGCTCCGCCCAAGGGGTGCAAGAGCTGGGACAGTCGGCCGCCGGTCGATCTGCTGGGGTCCGAGGCATTCGACGCCGCCCACTGCGCCGTGCCGGGGGGAAACGACCAGGTTCTTTACGGGATCGATGCCGCCCGTGGCACGGCCCTCTGGCACGTCCAGGAACAGTTCATGGGATACGGACGTCTCGGAGACCACACGCTTGTCTCCGAGGGGTTGCGCGACTCGCTCGTCACGGTGGACGTATCAGGCACACGGCCCCTGACGCACACCACCAAGCTCTCGCACGAGGAAGGTCTGCGCGGCCTCAGCGACGGGATGGTCCTCCTCGGCCCCGACGACACCTCGCTGACGGCGCGACAGGTCAGCAACGACGGCAGCAGCAAAGCCCTCTGGACCGTGAAGGCGGGCAAGGGACGCGAGCTGGGCATATCCCGGATTGCCGACGGCCGGGTGTACATACCGGAGTACCGGCCGCGGACGAAACCGCGGCAGCACATCGCCCCGGGCCTGGGCCAGCTACTCGTACTGGACGCGCGGACCGGTCACGAGCTGCACCGGACTACGTTGCCCACGTCCCTCTACGAGAATGCGTACGGTGCCGAACCCGGCACGATGACTGTGCTCAGCGCGGGCTACGGCGTGGTCAGGATCGGGTGGAGCGGTTTCCTGTCCCCCTCCTCCACGGAGCAAGTCATCCTGGCCGACTAGGGCCCGGCCGGGCCCTAGTCGAGAGGCGAGCCCGGTCCGACCGGCCCGGACACCTGCTCGCGGGGCCCCGCACCGGTCAGCGCGCCGGACGTCCGCGCATCCGCGCTCAGTGCCCCGCCCGCACCGTCACATCGTTGATCTCCGCATCGCGCGGGAGGTCCAGGGCCGTCAGGATGGTGGTGGCCACCGATTCGGGGTCGATCAGACCCTCCGGGCGGTACTCCTTGCCCTCCTGCGAGTGGATCTTGGCTTGCATGGGGCTAGCCGTGCGCCCCGGGTATACGGACGTGACCCGGACGCCGTTCTCACGCTCCTCCTCACGCAGAGCGTCGGCCACGGCCTTGAGACCGTGTTTGGCGGCGGCGTACGCGCCCCACTCCGCATGGGCGTTGAGACCGGCACCGGAGTTGACGAATACGACCTGGCCTCGGCTGCTGCGCAGCTGCGGCAGCATCAGCCGGGTCAGTTCGGCAGGCGCGATGAGATTGGTGTTGAGCTGCTGGTGCCAGGTCGGGGGACGGAGTTCGCCGATGGGAGAGAGGTCGGCGATACCCGCGATGTGCAGCAGCGAGTCAACCTGTTCCGGCATCGGCTGCTTGCCGAGCGCCCAGGAGATGCGGTCGGGATTCGCCAGGTCGGCGACCAGCGTTTCCGCGCCGGGGAAGTGCCCCCTGAGCTCCTTTCCGCGCCCGGCGTCCCGCGCCACGATGACGAGGTGATCGCCGCGCTCATGAAGGCGGCGCGCGACAGCCGCGCCGATACCGGAACCAGCGCCAGTGATCACATGTGTAGCCATGGGCACCATCGTCGCACTACTGGACGCCCCGCGACTCCTCCAGGTAGGCCAGCGCCGCCAATCCGTCCTCAGCGAAGAACACCAGGTCAGTGAGGGGAACGGGCAGGAAGCCCTCGTCCTCCATCCGCTGGAACTGCTGCTTCAGGCCGTCGTAGAAACCGGCCGTGTTGAGCAGTACGACGGGCATGGTGGTCTTGCCGTGCTTCTTCAGCTCAAGGATCTCGGTGGCCTCGTCCAGAGTCCCGGTGCCACCGACCATGATCACCACAGCGTCGGCCTTGGCGAGCAGAAGCGCCTTGCGCTCGGCAAGATCGGAGGCGATCACCATCTCGTCCGCGTTGGTGCGGGCCCTGGCGGCCAGAAAGTCCACGGACACTCCGACGAGCCGCCCCCCTGCCTCCTGCACCCCGTCGGCGACGACCTTCATGAGGCCGCTCTCCGAGCCTCCCCAGACCAGCGTGTGGCCGCCCTTGCCGAGCAGTTCGGCGAATTCCCGGGCGGGGCGTGTGTAGTGCTCATCGAGGTCGGCTGCGGAGAGGAAGACACAGATATTCATGCGTTCACGGTACGGGGAAGAAGCGGGCCCCTCCAGGCGCTGAACCGGGTATGACTACTGGACACCGCATCACCGTCGAGCAGGGCACCGACCACGTAAGGGTTGTCCGCGAGGGCCAGATCCTGGCGGAGAGCCGCCGCCCCCTGCTGCTGCACGAGACGGGGCTGCCGGTGCGCTACTACCTCCCGCCGGAGGACGTACGCACCGAGTTGCTGACCGCGTCGGACACGCACACGCACTGCCCCTTCAAGGGCGACGCGTCCTACTGGTCGCTGCCTGACGCGACCGATCTCGTCTGGGCCTACCCGGAGCCGCTGGCCCGAGTCGCAGAGATCAAGGACCACTTCTGCTTCTACGACACCGAAGTGGTCTGAGACCGCAATGTCCCGGACCACGGGGGCTGGGCTCAGACCGCGCACAACCCGGACGGCCCGACACGCACCACCACCCGGGTCCGCCCGACCTGAGACCGCGCCGCCTCGGACAGCGTGACCTGAGACCGCGCCGCCTCGGACAGCGTGACCTGAGACCGCGGCGGCCTTCAGACAGCGTGACCCGAGACCGCGGCGGCCCTCTCGGGCGGTGCGGTCCTGGCCGCCCGGTCCGTCGTGGCGATGGTCGCCGAGCCGACCACACGTGTGCCGTCGTAGAGCACGATCGCCTGACCGGGCGCCACGCCCCTGACCGGCTCGTCAAAGGCCACCCTGAGCTCGCCGCCGACCAGCTCGGCCGTCGCCGGCGTCTCGCCGCCGTGCGCGCGCAGCTGGGCGGTGTACGTCCCTGGGCCGGTCGGGGCGTTCCCGCACCAGCGGGGCTTGATCGCGGTCAGCGCGGTGACGTCCAGTGCTTCCACCGGTCCGACCGTCACTGTGTTGGCCACCGGGGAGATGTCGAGCACGTAGCGCGGTTTGCCGTCCGGGGCGGGGTGACCGATGCGCAGGCCCTTGCGCTGGCCGATCGTGAACCCGAAAGCACCGTCGTGGTCGCCCACCTTGGTACCGGACTCGTCGACGATGTCGCCCTCCGCCTTGCCGCCGAGCCGGGAGGCGAGGAAGCCCTGGGTGTCACCGTCCGCGATGAAGCAGATGTCATGGCTGTCGGGCTTCTTCGCGACGGCGAGGCCCCGCCGCTCAGCCTCGGCGCGGATCTCGTCCTTGGTGGTCAGGGTGTCCCCCAGCGGGAACATGGCGTGTGCGAGCTGGCGCTCGTCGAGCACCCCGAGTACGTACGACTGGTCCTTGGCCATGTCGGAGGCCCGGTGCATCTCGCGTGATCCGTCCTCGTTGAGGACGACCGTCGCGTAGTGACCGGTGCAGACGGCATCGAAGCCGAGAGCCAGCGCCTTGTCGAGCAGCGCCGCGAACTTGATCTTCTCGTTGCAGCGCAGACAGGGGTTGGGGGTGCGGCCGGCCTCGTACTCCGCGACGAAGTCGTCGACGACGTCCTCACGGAACCGTTCGGCCAGGTCCCAGACGTAGAAGGGGATACCGATGACATCCGCCGCACGCCGGGCGTCGCGGGAGTCCTCGATCGTGCAGCAGCCCCGCGCTCCGGTACGGAACGACTGCGGATTGGCGGAGAGCGCCAGGTGCACGCCGGTCACGTCGTGTCCGGCCTCGGCGGCACGGGCGGCGGCCACGGCGGAGTCCACGCCGCCGGACATCGCGGCCAGTACCCGGAGGGGTCGGGGGCGGGGGCTCTGGGGTGTCTGAGTCATAGCCGTACCAGGGTACGGCCACCGGGGAATCCCGCGCCGCCAGGGGAATCGCGGGCTCACGCGGATGCGTTGACGGACACATGGAGCGTACGGGCGGCGACAGGGACCGGCATGTGGACCGACGGGCCCTGCTGGTCGGCGGGCTCGGTGCCGCCGCTGGTGCAGCGGCCCTGGGCAGAGGCGAGCTGGGGCACGTGTGGGACCGCATGTCGGGTGGCGGGAAGCCGCACGAGAGCGCCGAGGTGGATTTCGCGGGAGCCCAGTGGGCCGCGGCGTCCCCGGCCAACTACCGGCGGGCCGACCGGCCCGATGACTATGCGATAGACCGGGTGGTCATCCATACCGTCCAGGGCAGTTACGCGATGGCGCTGAGGGTATTCGCGGATCCTGCCCACGCGGCCGCCGCGCACTATGTCGTCCGCAGGGACGGGAAAGTGGCGCAGACGGTCCGGGAGCCGGATGTGGCCTTCCACGCGGGAAACCGCGCATACAACGAACGCAGTATCGGCATCGAGCACGAGGGGTTCGTGGACCGGGCCTCGTCGTTCACGGACGCGATGTACCGGTCGTCCGCACGGCTGACCGCGGAGATCTGCGCGCGCTACGGGATACCCGTGGACCGGCAGCACATCATCGGGCACGTGGAAGTACCTGGAACCGACCACACGGACCCCGGACCGTACTGGGACTGGGCGTGGTACGTGCGGCTGGTGCGCAGAGCCCGCGGGTGAGCCGGCACGCCGCTCGCACAGCCCGGCGACAGCTCAGCACAGCCCAGCCCGGCGAAGCCCGGCTCAGCGACAGCCCGGCGAAGCTCACGCCGCTCGCACAGCACAGCCCGGCGAAGCTCAGCTCAGCCCGGCCGACCTGGCCCGTTCCACCGCCGGGCCGATGGCCGCCGCCACCGCCGCCACGTCCGCCGCGGTCGAGGTGTGCCCGAGGGAGAAGCGCAGCGTGCCGCGGGCCAGATCCGGGTCCGTCCCGGTGGCCAGGAGTACATGGCTCGGCTGGGCGACACCCGCGGTGCAGGCGGACCCCGTGGAGCACGCGATGCCCTGGGCGTCCAGGAGGAGCAGCAGGGAGTCTCCCTCGCAGCCGGGGAAGGTGAAGTGGGCGTTGGCGGGGAGGCGGTCCGCCGGGTCGCCGCCCAGGACCGCCGTGGGGACCGCGGACCGTACCGCGGCGATCAGCTGGTCGCGGAGTGCGCCGATCTCCCTGGCGAAGACCTCGCGCCGCTCGGCCGCCAGCGTTCCGGCGACGGCGAAGGAGGCTATGGCGGGGACGTCCAGCGTCCCGGAGCGGACATGACGTTCCTGGCCGCCACCGTGCAGCACGGGGACCGGCGTGTACTCACGGCCGAGCAGGAGGGCGCCGGTGCCGTAGGGGCCGCCGACCTTGTGGCCCGACACGGTCATCGCGGCCAGGCCCGACGCGGCGAAGTCCAGCGGGAGCTGGCCGTACGCCTGCACCGCGTCGGCATGCAGCGGGATCTCGAACTCGGCTGCCACATCAGCCAGTTCACGCACCGGCATGACCGTGCCGATCTCGTTGTTGGCCCACATCACGGTAGCCAGGGCCACATCGGAGGGGTCGCGCTCGATCGCTTCGCGCAGGGACTCGGGGCGCACCCGGCCGTAGCCGTCGACCGGCAGGTATTCGACCGTCGCGCCCTCGTGTTCGCCCAGCCAGTCGACGGCATCCAGGACCGCGTGGTGCTCGACCGGGCTGACCAGCACGCGGTTCCTGCCGGGTTCGGCGTCCCGGCGGGACCAGAAGAGCCCCTTGACGGCGAGGTTGTCGGCCTCGGTCCCGCCGGAGGTGAGGACCACCTCACTGGGGCGTGCGCCGAGTGACTCCGCGAGAGCCTCGCGGGCTTCCTCGACGGTACGCCGGGCCCGTCGCCCGGCGGCGTGCAGCGAAGAGGCATTGCCGGTGACGGTGAGCTGGGCGGTCATCGCCTCAACCGCCTCCGGAAGCATGGGAGTGGTCGCAGCGTGGTCGAGGTAAGCCATGGTGCCGACGATTCTACGAGTTCCGGGGCGGGCTCCCCGCCGCGCACCCCGGCCGGGCGGTCAGCCGCCGAAGTTCCAGATCACGGCGCCGCTCGAAGTGAAGACGGTGGCCAGGACCACCAGATCGGCCACACCGAGCGCGAGACCGAGCAGGGCACGGGCGCGACGGGCGGTCCCGCGCCAGAGCGCGAGGCCGGCCAGCACGATGGCCGTGGGCCCGAGAACGATGTTCAGCACGAGCAGGCCCAGCAGTCCGAGCACGAACGAGGCGACGGCCATGCCGTCGGCGTCACGGATGCCGGTCCGGCTACGGGCGGATGCGGTGAGTTCCATGATTCGCTCCCTTACTTGTTGAGGCGCTCGGTGAGGCGTCCGCGGCCCAGGCGCTCGCGCACGGCGAACACGGCCAGCCAGCCGCCGATGACGGCTGCGGCGATCAGGGACACGGAGAGCGGGAAGTGGGCCACAGCACCCAGCACGACTCCGAAGACGAGGAGAAGCGCGACGAGGGCAATCATCACTGTCCTTTCGGTGCGCACCCGGTTCGGCGCACACACGGATCGATTGAGTGAACAACTGTGAGTACGACTGTTCACTGACCACTGAGTCTACGCTTCCCTTCGACGGAGAACGGTTGTTTACTGAATGGCATGAGTCACACCGTCGGCATCCGTCAGGCCCAGAAGCAGAAGACCCGCCAGGCCCTCCTGGACGCGGCGCTCGCCCTGCTGGAGGAACAGAGCCTCTCCAGCCTCGGCCTGCGTGAGGTGACCCGCGCCGTGGGCGTCGCACCGACGGCCTTCTACCGGCATTTCCGGGACACCGCCGATCTCGGTGTCGCGCTCGTCGAGGAGACGCTGGGTTCGCTGCACGGGCTGATCGCCGCGACCCTGGCGGGCACCGGAGACAGCGCGGTGCGGATCGGCACCACAGTCGACCTGATCGCCGACCTGGTCCGCACGCAGCCCGCGCACGTCCGGTTCATCGCCCGCGAACGTCACGGGGGCGTCCAGCCGGTCCGTGCGGCCATAGCGGCCCAACTGCGCCTCTTCACCGAGGAGGTGGCGGCGGCCTTCGCGGGTGAGGAGCGGTCACGGGGCTGGAGCGAGAGCGATCTGCTGATGCTCGCGGGCGTCTATGTGGACCACATGGTGCTGACGGCGTCGGTTCTGCTGGAGGCCGAGGAGGAGGGGCCGGTGGCCTCGGAGCGGGCACGGGACACCGCCCGGCGCCAGATGAGGCTGGTCACGCTCGGCCGCCTGCACTGGCTGGACTGAGGCGCCGGACCGGCCGGACCTGGCCGCATCGGCACCCGGCGCCCGCCCCGCCTCTCACCCCGGCCCGCCCCAGGGGCACTTTCGGCCGCCGCCGTCGCTATCCCCTTGGCACCAGCGCCAGTTGCCTGGACTGGGCCACCAGCCGGTCGGCACTGTCCCAGACCTCCGCGTCCTCCTCGAGGAAGCCGCCGGCGAGATTACGCGTGACGATCGAGACCCGCAGCGGGCCGGGCGCGGGGCGGCACCTGACGTGGGCCGTCAGCTCGACCGTGGGCACCCAGCCCCTGATGCCGATTTCGAAGGCGGTGGGCGGCAGCGCGTCCACCGTCAGCAGCAGCGACAGCGGATCGGCGTCGCGGCCGTCGGAGAGTCCGAACCACGCCCGCATCTCACCCTTGCCGGACGGCGCACCCACCGCCCAGCCGCAGGTGGCCGGGTCCAGCTTCAGCATCAGGCGCTCCGTGATGGCGGAGGAGCCGGGTATGGGCGCCGGGCCGTCGCCGGATCCCAGGCAGTGCTCGATGGGCGGGATCGACGGCGGCTTGGCGGTGGTGCGCACGTCGTCGGGGAGCGCGTCCAGATCGCCGTACGAGGCGAGCACCCGGATGCGCTCGACCTCGGTGCCGTCCGCCTCGTACTGGAAGAGCGAGGCCTGGCCCGTGGAGAGCGAACGGCCGCTGCGGACGGTCTGGGTACGGATCACCGCGGGCCCCGGCCGCGAGGCGGTGACGTAGTGCGCGGAGACCGAGAACGGGTCGCGGTGCGCAAGGGCGTCACCGAGCGCACGGCCGATCAGGGCCAGCAGATAACCGCCGTTGACCGCTTTGATGATGGTCCAGCCCGCGGAGAGCTCCGCATCGTAGACGCCTTCCTCACGACGGGTGACCGCTGTGTCACGGTCGAACTCACTGTCCCCGATGGATGCCTGTGCCATGGACAGCACCGTACACCGCAAAGTTACTCGTCGGTAGAGACGGCTGCCGAACGCCGGTTCCAGGCCCGCGAGGCCCGCCAGCGAAAGCGCAGGGCGAGCAGCCGCAGCACGAAACAGGTGAGCACGGCGACGCAGCCCGTCGTGGTCGTCAGCACGTCGAACCGGATGAAGAGGGCCACCATGGCGGCTCCCACCATCGCCGGCACGGCGTACAGATCGCGGTCCCAGCGCACCAGCGACGGCGTCTCGTTGGCCAGTACGTCACGGAGCACACCGCCCCCGACCGCGGTGGCGAGCCCCAGCACGGCCGAGGCGGTGTAGCCGAGGCCGTAGTCGTACGCCTTGGTGGTGCCCGTCACACAGAAGAGCCCGAGCCCCATGGCGTCGAAGACATTCACCCCGGCCTGGATCCGCTCGACCTCCGGGTGGAGGAAGAAGACCAGGGCGGCCGCGATCAGCGGAGTGATGAAGTACCCGAGGTCGGTGAAGGCGGCAGGCGGCACCGCGCCGATCACGATGTCCCGGAACAGCCCTCCGCCCAGCGCCGTGACCTCGGCGAACACCGCGATCCCGAAGGCATCGAAGTTCTTCCGGACGGCGAGCAGCGCACCGGAGATCGCGAAGACGAAGATCCCCACGAGATCGAGCGAGTGCTGGACGGAGGTGTTGAACAGATCATGGAGCACCCGACAGTTCTACCCCTGCCGCGCCCGCCACGGTGCGGTGCGGCGCCCCGAGGGGTCCTTGCGCTATGAGCGACTCGGTCACTCGTAGCGCAAGGACCCCTACTAAGAGCGTTTCCCCCTCATCCCTGGCGGGCGCACCACGACAGCTACGGCACTCCCCCGCGCCTCCAGCCTGGGGCCCCGACGCCGCGTTGCCGGAACGCACGAATGCGCCCCCTTTGCAATAGCTCCTCCGCCTTGCGGCGCACCGCATCCGGCGCCGTGCGCCGATCCACCAGCGATGACGGGACAGCCCTCAGAGTCCCGGTTTGCCCGTGGTGCGCAGCCACGCGTCGAAGAACCCGTCGAGCCGCTGACCGGAGATCCTCTCGGCGAGCGCGGTGAACTGCCCGGTGTCGGCGTTGCCGTACCGGTGCGCCTTCGTCCAGGCGGGCAGCAGCCGGAAGAACGCTTTGTCCCCGATCCGCTCGCGCAGCGCCTGGAGTGTCATCGCGCCCCGGTCGTAGACGGCCGACGCGAACATCGTGTCGCGCTGCGGGTCGGCCACCTCCGTCTGCCAGAAGGAGGAGTTCGCGGGTGTCGCGTTGTACTCGGCGAGGAAGGCGTCGTGGGCCGAACGCTTGCCCTCGTGCTCGTCCCACAGCCACTGCGCGTACGTCGCGAAGCCCTCGTTCAGCCAGATGTCCTTCCACTGCTGCACGGAGACGGAGTCGCCGAACCACTGGTGGGCCAGCTCGTGCACGATCGTCGACTCGTTGCGTACGGCCGAGTAGCTCGGCTTGGACTGCGTCTCCAGCGAGAAACCGGCCTGCGGCATGTCGTCGACGACCGCCCCTGTCTCCTCGAACGGGTAGGGCCCGAAGAGCTTCGCCCAGTAGTCGGTGGCCTCGGCCGTCACCGCGTAGACATCGACGGCGTTGCTGCCGGCGAGCTCGGGGTCGATGGCGACGTAGATGGGCGTACCACCGGGCGTCCGGCCGGTTCTGACGTCGAACTTCCCGATCGAGGCGGTGGCGAGATAGGTGGCCATCTGCCGGGACTCACGCCAGTGCGAGACGGTGGACGCGCCCTGCGTACGGGTGGAGACCAGCCGCCCGTTGGAGACGCCGGTCAGCCCCTTGGGCGCCTTGACGGTGATGTCGAAGGAGGCCTTGTCGGAGGGGTGGTCGCTCGAAGGGAACCAGGTGGAGGCGGCGTTGGGCTCGCAGGCGACGAAGACGCCGTCCTTGGTCTTCATCCAGCCGTAGTCGGAACCGAAGACGATCGCGCCGCTGAGCGCCTGCGGCACACCGCCGTAGACGACCCGCACGGTGAAGGTCCGGCCCTTGTGCAGCGGGTCGGCCGGACTGATGCGTATCTCGTCGCCGGACCGGGTGAAGCGGGCGGGCCTGCCGTTCACCTCGACCGCGGACACCGTCAGTTTCTGGAGGTCCAGGTCGAAGGAGGAGAGGTTCTGGGTGGCGCGGGCCGTGACCGTCGTGCGGCCGTCGAGACGGCCGGTGTCCGGGGCGTACCCGATGTCGAGACCGTAGTGCAGGGCGTCGAAGCCGCCATTGCCCAGCTGGGGGAAGTAGGGGTCACCGATTCCGGCCGAACCGGGTGAGGGGGCCGGAGTTGCCGCGATGAGACACAGGGACGCCGTCGCGGTGGCGAGGGCGGCCAGACGTGCCGAACGGGAGAGCGCCAAGAGTCTGCCCTTCGTGCGTGCGCCGTTGTTACGGACACGCTGACCCTGCACTCTCCCGTTTAGGCATGTACATGACTTTGCCAAGTCGTCATGGGCCGCCCTGCCGCCGCACCAGGCAGCGGAACTACTTCTCGTCCGGCTCCACGGCGGCGTCGGTACCGGCGTCCCCGCCGGCCTGCGCCGCCGGTCCCGGAGCGGCGGAAGCCTCGGCTTCCCGGCTCCCGTCAGCAGCACCCTGCGCAGCGGAGTCCTCCGCGGCCGTGCCGTCCGAAGCCTCCGGCGCCGGCTTCGCGGCCGGGACGAGCAGGGCCGCCTCCCGGACCACGGACAGCAGCTCCTCTCCGGGTACCTGGTCGGGTGCGCCCTCCGGGTGGTGGCACGCCACCTGCTGTCCGGTCCGCAGCGTCAGCAGCGGCGGCTCCTTCTCCGCGCAGGTCTGCGTCGCCTTCCAGCACCGGGTGTGGAACCGGCAGCCGGACGGCGGCGAGATCGGCGAAGGCACGTCCCCCTCCAGCCGGATCCGGTCGCTCCTGACACCCTTGCGCCGCGGGTCGGGCACCGGCACCGCGGAGAGCAGCGCCTTGGTGTACGGGTGCATCGGCGACTCGTAGAGCGACTTGCGGTCCGCCAGCTCGACGATCTTCCCGAGGTACATCACCGCGATGCGGTCCGAGACATGGCGGATGACCGAGAGGTCGTGCGCGATGATCACGTAGGTGAGGCCGAGCTCGCTCTGGAGGTCGTCCAGCAGGTTCACCACCTGCGCCTGGATCGACACGTCGAGCGCCGACACCGGCTCGTCGGCGACGACGAGCTTGGGCCGCAGCGCGAGCGCGCGGGCGATACCGATGCGCTGGCGCTGGCCGCCGGAGAACTCGTGCGGATAGCGGTTGTAGTGCTCGGGGCTGAGGCCCACCAGCTCCAGCAGACCCTGGACCTCCTTCTTCACGCCGCCGGGGGGCTCGACGCCCTGCAGCCTGAAGGGGGTACCGACGATCCCGCCGATGGTGTGCCGGGGATTCAGCGAGCCGTACGGGTCCTGGAAGATCATCTGGACGTCGCGGCGCATCGGCCGCATCTTCCCCGCGGACAGGTGCGTGATGTCCTGGCCCTCGAACTCGACCTTGCCGCCGCTCGGTTCGAGCAGCCGCGTGATCAGCCGGCCCATGGTCGACTTGCCGCAGCCCGACTCGCCGACGACGCCCAGGGTCTCCCCCGGGTAGACCTCGAACGACAGCCCGTCCACGGCCTGGACAGCGCCCACCTTGCGCTTGAGCACGCCCTTGGTGATCGGGAAGTGCTTCACCAGGTCGGTGACCTTGAGCAGCGGCTCCGCCCCGGTGTCCTTCCCGGGTGCCGGTGCCGCGGCGGAGTCCTTGGACATCTGCGGCGGGACCCGCGGACCCTTCTTCGTCTCATCAGTCACAGCTTCGGCGCAATCTCTTCGGTCCAGATCTTTTCCCGCTGAGCCTTCGTCATGTGGCAGGCGGAGACGTGGCCTTCCGTGGTCTCCCGCAGGTCCGGACGCTCGGTGCGGGTGATGTCGTCCTTCGGCACGTCGGCATACGGGCAGCGCGGGTGGAAGGCACAGCCGGACGGCACGTTGATCAGGCTGGGCGGTGACCCCTTGACGGGCACCAGCCGCTCCGTCTGGTCACGGTCGATGCGGGGCATGGAGCCCAGCAGCCCCCAGGTGTAGGGGTGCTGGGGCTCGTAGAAGACCTTCTCGGCCGAGCCGCGCTCGATGCAGCGGCCCGCGTACATCACCAGGAGCTCGTCCGCGATCTCGGCGACGACGCCGAGGTCGTGGGTGATGATGACGACCGCCGAGCCGAACTCCTTCTGCAGATCGCGGATGAGATCGAGGATCTGCGCCTGGACGGTCACGTCAAGGGCGGTCGTCGGCTCGTCCGCGATGAGCAGCTCGGGGTTGTTGACCAGAGACATGGCGATCATCGCGCGCTGGCGCATACCGCCGGAGAACTGGTGCGGGTAGTCGTCGAAGCGGCGCTGCGGCTCGGGGATACCGACCCGGTCGAGCATCTCGACCGCCCGCCTGCGGGCGGTCTTCTTGTCGACCTTGTTGTGGACGCGGTACGCCTCCACGATCTGGGCGCCGATGCTGTAGTACGGGTGGAGCGCCGACAGCGGGTCCTGGAAGATCATGGCCATCTTCTGGCCACGCAGGTTACGGACCCGCTCGGGGCCCGCTCCGATCAGCTCCTCGCCGTCGAGCCAGATCTCACCGGAGATCCGGGCCCGGTCCGAGTTGTGCAGGCCCATGATCCCCAGCGAGGTCACCGACTTGCCCGAGCCGGACTCGCCGACGATGCCGAGCGTCTGACCGGCCTTCAGGTCGAAGCTGACGCCGTCCACGGACTTGACCAGGCCGTCGTCGGTGTCGAAGTGGATCCGCAGGTCCCGCACTGAGAGGAAGCTCTCGCCTGGGGCGGACGGCGCACCGGCCGGGCCGCTCTTCGCGGGCTCGGCGGAACCCTTCTTGTGCACGTCGCTCATGAGAGCCTCACCCGGGGGTCGATCGCGGCGTACACAAGGTCCACCAGCAGGTTGCAGATGACGATGAAGAAAGCGGCCACCAGCGTCACGCCCATCACGACCGGAAGGTCGCTGCCGGTCACGCCCTGGATGGCGTAGGCCCCCATCCCCTGGAACGAGAAGACGGTCTCGGTGATGACGGCGCCGCCGATGAGCAGCGCGAAGTCCATGCCGAAGATGGTGACCAGCGGGGTCAGCGCGGCGCGCAGACCGTGCTTGACGACCACGTTCCGCTCCCGCAGGCCCTTGGCCCGCGCGGTTCTGATGTAGTCCTCGCCCATGGTCTCCAGCATCCCGGCCCGGGTGAGCCGGGCGTAGAGCGCCGAGTACAGGAAGGCGAGGGTGCACCAGGGGAGGATCAGGTTCCAGGCCCACTCCGCCGGATTGTCCGTGAAGGGCACGAAGTGCACGTCCCAGATCTTCCAGTTGGTGCCGAAGAGGGCGAGCGAGACGAGTCCGGTGAAGAACATCGGCAGTGAGACGCCGGCCAGGGCCACGCCCATCGCCAGCCGGTCGATGAGGGTGCCCCGCTTGAGCGCGGAGAGCACGCCGGTCGCGACACCGCTGACGACCCAGATGACCGCCGCACCGACCGCGAGCGACAGGGTCACCGGGATGCGCTGCTGGATCTCGGGCCAGACCGCCGAGTGGGTCTTGAAGGAGTAGCCGAAGCACGGCGCGTGGCACACCGCGGGGTCGGGCCCGAAGTGGTAGTTCGCGCCGACGACGATGCCCTTGATGAAGTGCCAGTACTGCTCGTACAGGGGCTGGTCGAGCCCCAGGTTCTTCTTGACCGCGGCGAGTGTCGCCGGGTCAGGGCTCTTGCCCACGTACTGGGCGGCCATGGAGTCGGTCGTCTGACCGCCGAGGCGGGGGACGAGGAAGAAGATCGCGAAGGTGACTGCGCTGACCACCAGCAGCAGCAACACCGCGGCGAATACGCGTCGGATGATGTACGCAGCCACAGCCGTGCGGCGCCGGGTCGGACGAACGGGGTAGGCCCGTCCGTCCCGGCGCCTTCACCTGCCTTTCAGGGGGTGCTGTCGATGAACAGGTGTTACTACTTGGTCGAGGTCATCAGAACGTAGTCGTACATACCGAGGTACGCCTGGCTGACCGTTACGTTCGCCGCCGAGTCCGGGCGGTAGAGCAGGTTCTTGCGGTAGAAGAGCGGGACGAGTGACGCGTTCTGCATCACCATCTGGTCGACCTTGCCCCAGGTGGCGTTGCGCTTCACGTTGTCCAGCGTCCCGATGCCCTTGACGATCTCCGCGTTGATCTTCGGGTCGTTGAGCTCCATCAGGTTGGTGCCACCGGACGGCTTGATGGCCTTGCCGTCGACGATCTGGTCGATGTAGCCGAAGCCGGCCGGCCAGTCGGCGCCCCACGCCATCATCATCATTCCGGCGTTGTTCTTGTGGACCCAGTCCGGGACGCCCGCGAAGTCGGTGAAGTACTTGTCCGACGGGAACGTCTTGATGTCGGCGGTGACGCCGATCTTCTTCAGGCTCTGCTGGAGCTGCGTGGCGCTGGTGACCTCGTCGGGACGGTCGGAGCGGGCGGTCAGCGTCGTCTTGAAGCCGTTGGGCTTACCGCACTTGGCCAGGTACTGCTTGGCCTTGGCAACGTTGCCCTTGTTGTCCTTGGTCGGGTACAGGTCGAACTTCTTGTAGCCCGAGACACCCGGCGGGATGACGGTCGTGGCCGGGTCGCCCCGGACCTCGCCGCCGATCGCGTCGACCATGTCGGCCTTGTCCGCGACGTACTGGACGGCCTTGCGGCACTCGACGTTGTCGAACGGCTTCACGTGCACGTTCAGCGCGAGGTACTGCAGCGCGCCGGCGTACGGGTCGTCCGTCTTCGCCTTCTCGGTGGCCTTGGTGATGACCTTCGGCTGGGTCTTGGACTGCAGACCCGTACCGGCGATGTCAGCGGTGCTGACGTCGTTCAGCAGGTGCGCGTCGACGGTCGTCGGCGTGATGTTGAGCTTCAGGTTGATCTTGTCCGGCAGCGCCTTGCGGATCGGGTCCGTCTTGGGATCCCACTGCGGGTTGCGGACCAGGGTCGCGCCGCGGCTCTCGCTGTACGAGGCGAACTTGTAAGGGCCCGACGACACGATGTGCTGGACGTACGAGGCGCCCTTGTCGGCCTTCTGCGGCACCGGCGCCGTCTGCGAGAACGAGGCCAGGTAGTCCATGTCCGCGAACGGCTTGCTCAGGTGGAAGACGATCGTGGAGTCGTCCGGCGTCTCGATGGACTTGAGGCCGTCGGGCGACTTGTCCTTGTACGGACCCTTGTACTTGTCGCCGTCCTTCAGGTATGTGCTGAAGTACGTGGGCCCGTTGGACAGCGCCTCACGGGCGAAGGTCCGCTCGACGGCGTACTTGACGTCCTTCGAGGTGATGACGGAACCGTCCTGGAACTTCACGCCCTTGCGGAGGTGGTAGGTCCAGGTCTTGGCGTCCGGGGACGCCTTGCCCAGGCTCGTCGCCAGGTCGGGCACGATCTTGAGCCCTTCCTTGCCGGGAGCCGGCTTGAAGGTCACCAGCGCACGTGCGTAGAGCCGGGAGAAGTTCTGCACCCAGCCGTAGTACGTGTTGCCGGGGTCCAGGGAGTCCGGGCCACTGGAGTGCTCGTAGGTGACCGTCCCCCCCTTCTTGTCCGTCTTGTTGACCACGCTGGTCAGAGCTGCGTCAGCCTTGCCGTGGCCGCCCCCGCTGCCACTGTCACTGCTCCCGCAAGCGGTGGCAGCGAGCCCCAGCGCTACCGTCGCGGCTATCGCCGCTGCCGTCTTCCTGCTGTTCATGCTGAGGAAAGCCCCCTCGGTTGTCCGGTGTGCGGCAAGGCCGCGATTACTTGCCACGGGGGTCGAGTGCGTCGCGCAGCCCGTCCCCCAGCAGATTGAAGGCCAGCACGGTGATGAAGATCGCCAGGCCGGGAATGACCATGAACATCGGGTCGACCTGGTAGAGGTCGACCGCGGTGGACAGCATGCCGCCCCAGGAGGCCTGCGGCGGCTGGATGCCCACGCCGAGGAAGCTCAGGGACGCCTCGAAGAGGATGTTGGTGGGGATCAGCAGCGTCGAGTACACGAGGATCGGCGCGATCAGGTTCGGGAGCAGCTCGCGGAAGAGGATGAAGGGACCGCGGGCCCCCAGCGAGCGGGCGGCCTCGACGAACTCCCGTTCCCGCAGACTCAGCGTCTGTGCGCGGACGATACGGCCCATGTAGGGCCAGTTGAAGAATCCGATCACGAAGATCAGCACGCAGATACGGAGCGTCAGGCCGCTCAGGCCGAACGCGTTGCCCTGCAGCGAGGCCGAGATGGAGATCGCGAAGAGCAGCAGCGGGAACGCCAGGAAGGTGTCCATCAGGCGGCTGATGCCGCTGTCCACCCAGCCGCCGTAGAAGCCGGCCACCACGCCCATCACGACGCCGATGACCACCGAGAGCAGGGTCGAACCGGCAGCGACCACCAGCGAGACCCAGGAGCCCTCGATGATGCGCGCCAGGATGTCGCGGCCGGTCTGCGGCTCCACACCGAGCGGGTGGCTCCAACTGATGCCGCCGAAGCCGCCCTTGGGCGCCAGCAGAGCCGGGTCGACCAGGTTCTGGTGGAAGTCGTTGGGGTCGAGCCCGAACATCGCCTGGATCGGCTTGGAGAGGACGGCGACCAGCACCAGGAGGATCACGACGACCCCGCCGGCCATGGCGACCTTGTCCCGCTTGAAACGCGTCCAGGCGATCCGGCCGAGTGAACGGCCCTCGATCTGGCTCTGCGTGGCCCCCGTGAGTACTGCCTCCGGCTGCGCTTCGGCAGTCGATCCGGTGGTCTCGATCGGTGCGGTCACAGTGCCTTTGACCCCTCCCGGCCGGCGGTGGCCGGCCCGTACCTGCCGCGGTGGCGGCTGCTGTGCATCAAGCGCATCGGGTGATGCCACTGTGCTGAAGTGACGGAATGTGTTCGCAGCGCGCCGCAGAAGGGCACGACAACGTTCTCTTCAGGGAGTCTTCATTGCCGTTGCGATCACCCGCCAGACCTGGCGGTGAATGTATGCGCAACCGTGATGCGGTCAATGGGCTTCCGTTATCCGGACGCCGGGCTCGACTGAGCGGAAACTTTCCTCGCTAATGCGCTAGTTCGGACATCAAGCCCAACAGCCGCCATTGGCGCCTTATTTGGTGCACTCAGCCTACGGGCGGGTAGCCGTATCCCGCCGCCGGTGAAGGTGCCGCGTGGGCCTCGCGGTCGTAGAAGGGCCGCGAGTTGGCCCGAAGCCACATCCCGACCGGGTCGTACGCGTCGGACAGCGCCACGGTCGAGACGGGCAGCCCCTCGGGCACCGCGGCGATCGACTGCTGCATCATCGCGCGCACCGAGTCCACGGACTGCTGGCTCGTGTCGTACAGATCGAGCCCGATGGCCAGATACGGAGTACCGAGCGCGGGCTGCACCCAGACCCGGCTCAGCGAGCGGATCGCCGGAGTGTGGTGGGCACTCTGCGTGAGCAAAGCGTAGAACTGCGGGATCTCGATGGCGGGCTCGGAAAGCCGCAGCGGTCCGGCCGGCATCCGGTCGAGGCCGGTGGCGATCCGCCGCAGATCGGTCCAGGGGATGCCGACCCCGCCGCCGGGGGCGTGCGGATTCAGCCAGATCCCCCAGTGGTCCGGGTAGAGCGAACGGGCGATGTCGCGTCCCGTGACCACCTCGTGCGCGCGGTTCCAGCCGGACACCGCGAGCTCCTGTGCGGAGGTCACGCAGGGGGCGTAGCCGAGCCCTTCGATCTCCATGTTCCCGTACTGGGCGTCCGGCGAACCGGCCTGGCCGTGCCAGAGCAGCATCCAGACCTGGCTGTCGGCGAGCGCCTGCAGCAGTGCCTCATAGGCGTCGTACCGCCCGGGAGTCACCTGGCGCAGCATCTGCTCGACCTGCCCGGCCGCCGCCGTGCCCGACGCGCTCACTCTGGGTCCCGCCCCTCTTCGATCCACCCGTTGACGGCCCACATGCCGGGCCGCCCGTCGTTCCGTACGGTTCTGGCCATCCGCGGGCCGTCCTCCCACGCATCGGGCCAGCTTAGACCGGCCGGCAAATGAGGGGCGGCGTGTTCCCGGCACACCCGCTGAACCCGCGCCGCGTGCGTTCCGCCGCACCGGTTCCGCAGCCGGCCCCGTGGTACCCGCCTACAGGACCGGCCCAGCAGCGCCGGCTCTGACGTAGAACGGCCTGACCCTGTCCAGCATCCAGTCGGCGACCGGGTCCTGGGCCACGTCCAGCAGGACGAGATTGACCGGCCAGGGCACCTCGACCCGGTGGAGCGCCCGGCCGAGCGCGTCCATCGGGGCGTTGCGGCCGGCGCCGTCCCACGTCGCGAACTCGACCCCGACGAAGAGGACCGGGTCGCCGCCCTCGATGGAGGCGAGTGCCCGGCGCGCCGAGCGCACCACACCCGACTCCTCGAACTCGCCCGCCGCGGCGGAGAGGAAGTCGACGGGCTCCTCCTGCCAGTCCGGTTCGAAGAGCCGTACCCGTCCGCCGGACGCGGGGCCGTCCAGCGAGGTCCGGCCGACCCGGCACAGTTCGGCCACGGCGGGCGGCGGCAGCGGCATCCCGACCGCGCCGCCCGGGTTCACCGCGACTCCCAGCTGGGGCGGCAGCCCCCGGGCGAACTCGATGGCGGGGGCCACCGCGAAGGAGAAGTGCGAGCCGACGCACTGAAGAAACTGCGCCTCTGAACTGAAGACAGGCACATAGGCTCCGCCTTCGATATCCAGGGTCGGGAGGTCGAGGGAACTGCTTTCGTTTCCACCGCCGTTGGGCAGCGGGACCCAGAGGTTGCTGCGCCCCAGCACCTCGATCAGCCGGCCGCCCGCGGCGGGGTTCCCGACCGACGCGGCCAGTACCTCTTCGAGCTCGTTTCCCGGCCATGCCATGTCCACCGAGGTATCCCCTTCTCACCTGTTCACCTGCCGACCGACCCTAACGGCCTCCCCCACGATAGAGAGCGGGGCCGTCGCGCCACCGTCCCCGAAAGCGATCCGGCCCAGCACCGCCGCCGCCTGCCGGTCGAGCAGCACCACCGAGGCGCACCCGGCGGGCAGCCGCACCCGCTCGGCATCGCGGACCAGCCCGGCGACCGCCCTGCGGTGCCGGGCGAAGGCGTAAGCGGAGACCTTCCGGCCGCGCTCCGTCTGGCCGGCCCGCGCCACCCCGGGCGCCACGTCGAGCAGCAGCAGGTGCAGGGAGCTCCGGCGCCTGCGGGCCGTCCGGGCCAGCAGGGTGCGCACCCAGGGGTGCGCACCGCAGTCGTGAACGACCACACCGGCGCCCGAGCCCAGGGCGCGCCACAGCCTGAGGTAGTGGGCGGCGCGCACCAGAGGGCGGAAGCTCCAGTAAGGGAGCCGGCGGGGAAGCCGGCGCTCCCAGAGCTCCCTGGTGTCCTGCGAGTCGACCGCGTGAGCCCCCGCCGCCCTGCGTAAGAACGTGGACTTCCCACTGCCCGGCAGGCCGGACACCACCACCACATCCCCTGCCGCGAACACCAGAGCGTGCGGGCTGCGGCCCGCCAGCCGGCGCAGGTCCCGCACCGTGTCCGCCGCTCCAGGCCCGCCCGCTGCCCCGTACCCGCGCCGCCTCGGCCCCATGGCCGCTCCCCCCGTCGGGCCACCTGTGTCCCTGCCCATGAAGTGTAAAGAAAGAGTAATGCGACACAAGTGCTGCGCCGCTCCCCCGGCATGCGATGATGTGCGCGCCAACTCCATACAGGCCGTTCGAATCCGCGCGGGAGAGTCCCCGGTCACCGGCCGGGGCGCCGAAGGAGCAAGTCCCTCCCTTGTAATCTCTCAGGCCCCGTACCGCGCGGACGAGGCAGATCTGAAAAGCGGGCCGCCGTGCGGCCCCACCCAAGGTGCAAGCCGTGCCCTCTCAACAGGCGCCGGCGAACCTCTCAGGTTCCGATGACAGATGGGGAGGAATCGTCCTCGTCTGTCATGCCCCGGGAGTACCGCATATGAGCCCCGCCACCCGCCTCACAGCACTCGACGCCCTGCACCGGTCGCTCGGCGCGACCATGACCGACTTCGCGGGCTGGGACATGCCGCTGCGCTACGGCAGCGAACGCGACGAGCACATCGCCGTACGGACGCGCGCCGGGCTCTTCGACCTCTCCCACATGGGCGAGATCACCGTCAGCGGCCCGGATGCCGTGAAACTGCTCGACCACGCCCTGGTCGGCAACATCGGCACTGTCGGCAACGGCCGTGCCCGCTACACCATGATCTGCCAGGAGGACGGCGGAATCCTGGACGACCTGATCGTGTACCGGCTCGGCGAGCAGGAGTACATGGTCGTCGCCAATGCCGGCAACGCCCAGGTCGTGCTCGACGCCCTGACCGCCCGTGCGGCCGGCTTCGACGCCGTCGTGCGGGACGACCGCGACGCGTACGCCCTGCTGGCCGTACAGGGCCCGGAATCCTCCGGCATCCTGAAATCGCTCACCGACGCCGACCTCGACGGGCTGAAGTACTACGCGGGCCTGCCCGGCACCGTCGCCGGTGTCCAGGCGCTCATCGCCAGGACCGGCTACACGGGAGAGGACGGTTTCGAACTGTTCGTCGCCCCCTCCGACGCCGAGAAGCTCTGGCAGGCGCTGACCGTGGCGGGCGCCCCGGCAGGCCTGGTGCCGTGCGGCCTCTCCTGCCGCGACACGCTGCGCCTGGAGGCCGGCATGCCGCTCTACGGCCATGAGCTGACCACCGCGCTGACCCCCTTCGACGCCGGCCTCGGCCGGGTCGTCAAGTTCGAGAAGGAGGGCGACTTCGTCGGGCGTACGTCCCTGGAAGCCGCCGCCGAGCACGCAGCCGCCGCCCCGCCGCGCAAGCTGGTCGGACTGATCGCCGAGGGCCGCAGGGTCCCCCGCGCGGGCTACCGGGTCGTCGCGGACGGCCAGGTCGTCGGCGAGGTCACATCGGGCGCCCCCTCACCGACGCTGGGCAGGCCGATCGCCATCGCGTACGTCGACGCGGCCCACGCTGAGCCCGGCACGTCCGGTGTCGGAGTGGACATCCGCGGTACCCATGAGCCGTACGAGGTCGTGGCACTGCCGTTCTACAAGCGCCAGAAGTGACCCACACCATCTCAGCCCGTAAGACCATCGTCCACCAGCACTCCCCCGCATCCAGGAGAATCAGGTCATGAGCAACCCCCAGCAGCTGCGTTACAGCAAGGAGCACGAGTGGCTGTCGGTCGCCGAGGACGGCGTCTCGACGGTCGGCATCACGGAGTACGCGGCCAACGCGCTCGGTGATGTCGTCTTCGCCCAGCTCCCTGAGGCCGGGTCCACGGTCACCGCGGGCGAGACCTGCGGCGAGCTGGAGTCGACCAAGTCGGTCAGCGATCTGTACGCCCCGGTGACCGGTGAGATCACCGAGACCAACCAGGACGTCATCGACGACCCGTCGCTGGTGAACACCGCCCCGTACGAGGGTGGTTGGCTGTTCAAGGTGCGCGTCACCGGCGAGCCGGACGACCTGCTCTCCGCCGACGAGTACGACGCATTCTCCGCCGGCAACTAGGGACTATTGATGTCACTTCTTGATTCCTCCCTCCACGAGCTCGACCCGGACGTCGCCGCCGCTGTCGACGCCGAGCTGGTCCGCCAGCAGTCCACCCTCGAAATGATCGCCTCGGAGAACTTCGCTCCGGTCGCGGTCATGGAGGCCCAGGGCTCCGTCCTCACCAACAAGTACGCCGAGGGCTACCCGGGCCGCCGCTACTACGGCGGCTGTGAGCACGTCGACGTGATCGAGACGATCGCGATCGACCGCGTCAAGGCACTGTTCGGCGCCGAGCACGCGAACGTCCAGCCGCACTCGGGTGCCCAGGCGAACGCGGCCGCGATGTTCGCGCTGCTCAAGCCCGGTGACACGATCATGGGCCTGAACCTCGCCCACGGCGGGCACCTGACCCACGGCATGAAGATCAACTTCTCCGGCAAGCTCTACAACGTGGTCGCTTACCACGTCGACGAGGAGACTGGTCAGGTCGACATGGACGAGGTCGCCCGCCTCGCCAAGGAGTCCCAGCCGAAGCTGATCGTGGCCGGCTGGTCCGCCTACCCGCGCCAGCTGGACTTCGCCGCCTTCCGCCGGATCGCCGACGAGGTCGGCGCGTACCTGATGGTCGACATGGCACACTTCGCGGGCCTGGTGGCAGCCGGTCTGCACCCGTCGCCGGTCCCCCACGCGCACGTGGTCACCACGACCACGCACAAGACGCTGGGCGGCCCGCGCGGTGGTGTGATCCTCTCCACCGCCGAGCTCGCCAAGAAGATCAACTCCGCGGTCTTCCCGGGTCAGCAGGGCGGCCCGCTGGAGCATGTGATCGCGGCCAAGGCTGTCTCGTTCAAGGTCGCGGCGACCGACGAGTTCAAGGAGCGCCAGCAGCGCACCCTGGACGGCTCCCGCATCCTGGCGGAGCGCCTGGTGCAGGCCGACGTCACCGAGCACGGTGTCTCGGTCCTCTCCGGCGGCACCGACGTGCACCTGGTCCTGGTGGACCTGCGCAACTCGGAGCTGGACGGCCAGCAGGCCGAGGACCGTCTCCACGAGATCGGCATCACGGTCAACCGCAACGCCGTCCCGAACGACCCGCGCCCGCCGATGGTCACATCGGGGCTGCGGATCGGTACGCCGGCGCTGGCCACCCGCGGTTTCCAGGCCGAGGACTTCTCCGAGGTCGCGGACGTCATCGCGGCCGCGCTGAAGCCGGCCTACGACCGGGAGGCGCTGGCCGCCCGGGTCTCCGCACTGGCCGCGAAGTTCCCGCTCTACCCCGGGCTGAAGTAGGACCGATTCGGTCCTGATCAGTACCGTTTTGTACGAACCACGGGGCACCCCGCACACTGGACAGTGAGCGGGGTGCCCCGCACCACGTAGGCACCGCGCTCACTGCTGTACCGCGCTACCTCTGCACCACCCCGGCAGACAACGGCGTCTACCCACACCAAGGAGTCCTCCCGTGGCCATATCGGTCTTCGACCTCTTCTCGGTCGGCATCGGCCCGTCCAGCTCCCACACGGTGGGCCCCATGCGGGCCGCCCGGATGTTCGCCGCCCGCCTGAAGAACGAGGGCCTGCTGGCCCACACCGCGTCGGTCCGCGCCGAGCTCTTCGGCTCGCTGGGGGCCACCGGCCACGGACACGGCACCCCGAAGGCGGTGCTCCTCGGCCTGGAGGGCGAGTCGCCCCGTACGGTCGACGTCGAGCACGCCGACGCCCGCATCGACGAGATCCGAGCCAACGGCCGCATCAACCTCTTCGGTGCGCACGAGATCCCCTTCGACTTCGACGCGGACCTGATCCTGCACCGCCGCAAGGCGCTGCCGTACCACGCGAACGGGATGACGGTCCTCGCGTACGACGCCGAGGGGGCGCCGCTCCTGGAGAAGACGTACTACTCGGTGGGCGGCGGCTTCGTGGTGGACGAGGACGCCGTCGGCGAGGACCGCATCGTCCTCGACGACACCGTCCTGAAGCACCCCTTCCGCACCGGCGACGAGCTGCTGCGGCTGACCCGCGAGACGGGCCTGTCCATCTCCGCGCTGATGATGGAGAACGAGAAGGCCTGGCGCACCGAGGCGGAGATCCGCTCGGGGCTCCTGGACATCTGGGGCGTCATGCAGTCCTGCGTGGCCCGCGGCATGTCCCGCGAGGGCATCCTGCCGGGCGGCCTCAAGGTACGCCGCCGCGCGGCCAACTCGGCCCGCCAGCTGCGCGCCGAGGGCGACCCCCTCGCCCGCGCCATGGAGTGGATCACCCTCTACGCGATGGCCGTGAACGAGGAGAACGCGGCGGGCGGCCGCGTCGTCACCGCCCCGACGAACGGCGCGGCCGGCATCATCCCCGCCGTTCTCCACTACTACATCAACTTCATCCCCGGGGCCGACGAGGAGGGCGTCGTCCGGTTCCTGCTCTCCGCGGGCGCCATCGGCATGCTCTTCAAGGAGAACGCGTCCATCTCCGGCGCCGAGGTCGGATGCCAGGGCGAGGTCGGCTCCGCCTGCTCCATGGCGGCCGGCGCACTGGCCGAGGTCCTGGGCGGCTCCCCCGAGCAGGTGGAGAACGCGGCGGAGATCGGCATGGAGCACAACCTGGGCCTGACCTGCGACCCGGTCGGCGGACTCGTCCAGATCCCGTGCATCGAACGGAACGGCATGGCGGCCGTCAAGGCGGTCACGGCGGCGAAGATGGCGATGCGCGGCGACGGCAGCCACAAGGTGTCCCTGGACAAGGTCATCAAGACGATGAAGGAGACCGGCGCCGACATGTCGGTCAAGTACAAGGAGACGGCCCGGGGCGGGCTCGCGGTGAACATCATCGAGTGCTAGACAGATGGGCCCTGGCCAGCGCTTATTAATCTTTCAGCGCTGTCAGGGCCTTCCCTGCTCACGCGGCGGAAAGTCCCTGAAAACGCCCTGGGACAGATGTGAAAGTCCCTGAAAAGTCCCTGGGATATCCCCCTGGAAGGGGTTTTTGACCTGCCGGTTCGCGGCATGTGATCAACGCCGGATATGCCGCTCACCCACCAGCTGATGTATCAAATCGTTCCCCCGCTCCCACCCAAGGGGTGTCATTCGATACATGAACGCTGCGGAAAACCCGCGCTTGGAGCAGCGGCTGGCCGGCCTCTCCCCCCACATTCACGACGGCGCAGGCGCGACAGGCCCTGCTCTCCCCTCGCGATCTGGCGCACTTGGTCACGGAGGGGGAGGTAGCCGAACTGTCCCGTGGGGTGTACCGGCGGGCAGACGCCCCGGAAACGGCGCACGCGGATTTACTGGCCGTGTGCGCACGGGCCCATCGCGCCGTCGTGTGCGGTGAATCCGCCCTGGCTCTGCATGAACTGATCGACGACATCCCCGCAGCAGTACACATCGCCGTGCCGCGCGGTTCACGCCGCCCGACGATTTCCTACCCGCCGACCGTGGTGGCGCAGTACGCCGCAAAGACCTTCGACCTCGGTATCGAACGGTTCGAAGCAGCCCCGGGAGAAACCATCCCCATGTACAGCGCAGCTCGCAGCGTCGTCGACGCAATGCGGCACCGCAGCCACCTCGGCGAAACCCTCGCCCTGTCCGCGCTCGGCCGTTACCTGCGCCGAAGCGGGCGCGGTGGCGTTGGCGTTGGCGTTGGCGTTGGCGTTGGCGTTGGCGAACTCCAGCACATCGCAAGCGAGTTGGACGCCCTCGCCGTCGTCCGCCCCGCCGTAGAGGCGGTGCTCGCCTGATGGCCAACCCCACCCGCGACACCACCGCCGACCGCGTCTACAACGACCTGCGCAACCTGGACGGCCAAGAATTCACCACAGCGCCGACCGCCACCGCCACACACCGCGGCATCACCCTGAAGCCCCCTCAGCACCACCATCACCGACCTCGGCGAGCGCCGCCAGACCTCCTACACCGCCTGGCACCGCCGGCAAGGCACCGCCGAAACGAGCTACCCCGGACGCTTCACGGATGTCGTCCGGCAGGTCACCGCCTTCGCAGACACACTCCTCAACGGCGAGGCTGTCAACCCCACTTGGAGTGCGGCGACCCTCACGTGGTCATGAAACAGGCCTGGCCGACCGGCCAGGCCTGCGGGCCGGCCCCGGAACCTACGCATGACGAATGGAGTACCGGCCGGAAGCCGGGACGCACCGCACGCGGCTTCACAACTGAGCCGACCTGCCTCGTGGTTGGCAGTACGGGGAGGTAACCGCCACGCCTCGGGAAGATCCTGTGCCGGTCCGCCCGAAGCCCTGCTGGACAGATCACCGGACAGTACACTCTGTGATCGTTGCAGGACTGTCCGGTGTCATCCGGCACGAGGCGTGAGGACGGGGCGGTGCTGGTGACGCCAGAGGCAGGCATCAAGGTCGCGGGGCGGTATCTGTTGCAGGAGACCGTCGGCAAGGGCGGGATGGGCGTCGTCTGGCGGGCCTGGGACGAGCGGCTCGAGCGGCAGGTCGCGGTCAAGTTCGCCCACCCGGACGACGACCGGGCCACGCAGCAGCTCATGAAGGAGGCCCGCAACGCCGGGCGGCTGCACCACGCGAACATCGTGGGCGTCTTCGACTGCGACCACGACGCCGACACCTGCTGGATCGTCATGGAATACGTGCCCGCCCGGAGCCTGGGCCAGATCGTCGCGGAGCGCGGTCTGCTCCCGCCCGACGAGGCCGGGGCGATCGGCTGCCAGATCGCGGCCGCCCTGATGAAGTCCCACAGCGCCGGCGTGGTGCACGGCGATGTGACCCCGGAGAACATCCTGGTCACCGACGAAGGCATCGCCAGGCTCACCGACTTCGGGATCTCGCGGGCGATGTGGAGCGAGACCACCCGCACGACGACCGGTGTGGTGCGCGGCAAACCCCGCTATCTGGCGCCCGAGTTGGTCAGGGGGAAGCGGGGGGACGAGAAGTCCGACGTGTTCTCACTGGGTGCGACGCTGTACACGGCGGTCGAGGGCCAGTCGCCGTACGGGCAGGCCGAGCACCCCATGGCGTACGTGGCCAGGGCCATGGAAGGGCACATCGAACCCGCGGTCCGGGCCGGTCTGCTGTCCGGGCCCCTGGCCGCGCTGCTGGAGGTGGAGCCCCGGGACCGGCCCGACGCCGCCGGTGCGTACGAGTTGCTGACGCGAGCCGCGCCGCCTCCACCCGAGATCACGGCGAAGCTGCGCGGGGCCCGCACTCTGCCGCTCGGCCCCCTCCCCTCCGTCACCCGCCGGTTACCGAGGGCCGTACGCCGCCGGGGCCGACCGCTCGCGCTCGCGTCGGGGGCGCTGCTCGCCGCCGCCGCGGTCACGGCCGCCGTGCTGCACCCGTGGACCGCGGATGGTGACCGCCGGACGCACGCGGAAGCCAAGCCCCCGGCCACCGCGACCGCCGGCCGGCCCGGGACCGTCGGCGACGCCGCGACTGCCGACCCCTGCGGTCTGCCCGACGCCGCCTCGCTGAGCAGGTTCGGCGCCACCCATCTCGACGCGGCCTACGGGGAGTTCAACCGCTGCGATGTAGTGGCGGAGGCGGGCAACGGGGACGAACTCGCGGATCTGGAGCTCGAACTCGACAACACACCGGCGCAGTTCGAGGGCGACGTGCCCACCAGGCGCGTCGGCAACGTCACCGTCGGGTCGTACGCACGCGACGGAGACGAGTGCGAGCGGCACATCGCGACGGCGGACCACGAGCAGATCGTGATCGTCGGGAAGCGGCGCGCGGCCGGGGCGCCCGACCCGTGCGCACTCGCCGACGCGGGAACCGACGTGGCGGTCGGCGTGCTGGACCGGGGGAAGGTACCGCGGCGCGCCGCCCCCGTCGCCGCTGCCTCCCTGGCCCGGCTCGACGCGTGCTCGCTGCTGGACTCCTCCGCCCTCCGGAAGGTGGGGGGCGTCGGGACGCGGGAACCTGAGCGGGGCTTCGGCAACTGGCACTGTGCGTGGTCCTCGTCCGGCGATGAATCGGGCGTGGACCTCCTGTTCAACCGGGACAACGAGCTGTCGGACGACGGAAGGCCGGCCCGCGTCGCCGGGACGACGAGCTATGTGTCGCCCGGGGGATCCGGCGCGCACAGTTGCGTCGTCCGCACCCCGCACCGTACGTACCCGACCGCCGCCGGGGACGACATCACCGAGTTCACCGAGCTGACCGTCTACGCACCGCAGCCGGCCGGCCGGCTCTGCGGCACCGCCGAGAAGCTGTCGGCCACCGTGGTGCACGAACTCGCGAAGCAGTTGCCGGAGAACAAGTGACCTCGCGCCCCGTGGCGCCACGTCCCGCCCCGGACGGGCACACCCTGCCCGCCGGTCACGGCAGCCTGGCCAGGGGCGCCTCCGGCCCCGTGCCCGGAACACTTCTCGCGCTGGCGCTCACCGGCGGCATGACACTGGGCCCGGGTGAGGGACGTGAGGTGCTGTTCGGCCGCAACCGGCCCGATGTGCACATCTGCCTGGGCGAGGACGACGGCCGGGTGAGCCGTCACCAGGGCACGTTCACCCATCGGGACGGGCGGTGGTGGGTGAGCAACGACGGGCGGCTGCCGATCCGCTGCGCCGCGTCCCGGCTGCTGTTCCGGGGCGAGGAGCCGTTTCCCCTCGCCACCGGCTACACCCCGCTGTTCGCCGGCGGCTCCCGGGGGCGCGAGCACCTGCTGGAGGTCTTCGTCACCGGCCCGGAGCACGAGCGGCCGGTGCCGCGCCACGGTGATGTCACCCGTCCGCCCCGGGTGTGGCTGCTCGGTGAGCAGGAGAAGCCGGCTCTCGTCGCGCTCGGGCGGCGGTACCTGTCGCACGAGCCCCGCCCGCAGCCGCTGACGTGGAAGCAGACAGCCGCACTGCTCGCCGATGTGCGGCCCGGTGCGGGCTGGACGGACAAACGCGTCGAGCACACGGTCAACGCGGTGCGCCTGCGGCTGTCCCGCGGCGGGGTGCCCTGGCTGACCCGCGAGGAGGTGGGCGAGCCGGTCGGCAACGCGCTCAACGACCATCTGATCCGCGCCCTGATGTCGTCGACCAGCCTCGTACCGATGGACCTGTCGCTGATCGATGCCGCCTGACACCCGGCTGAGGCCCGGCTGACGACGGCAGCGACGCCCGGGACCCCTCCCGGGGCCCGCTCCTACGCTCACGCACCATGACGCCCACGCCCCTCCCCCCGAACGGCTTCCGCGGCCGGCTCGTTCCCGCCGCCGCCCTGCTGGCGACGCTCACGGCCGCGACCGCACAGCCCCTGGCCCCGGCCTCCGCCGCGGACTCCGCTCCGTCACGCCCCGTACGGCTGGTCATCACCGAAGGCGGCACGGCCCGACACCCCGCCGTCCACCGCGGCTACGGCCGCACCGTCGACGGCATCACCGTCGAGGCCGACCACGTCGTCGTCGAGGGGTACACCGTCGACACCCCGAAGGCCCCCGGCATCGAGATGACCGGCAATGACATCACCGTACGGAACAACACCGTCACCCGCCCGCACGGCGGCGACGGGGACGGCCTGCGCTTCTTCGGCGACAACCTGAGGATCCAGCACAACACCATCACCGGCGCCTCCAACCGGTACGGCCACGCGGACTGCATGCAGACCTTCGCCAGCGACACCCCTCCCAGCCACCACGTCCTGATCGAGGGCAACAGGTGCGCACGGATCGACAACATGTGCCTGATGGCCGAAGGCCCCAACGACGGCGAGGGAGACGGCCGGGGCCACACGTACGGGCTCACGGTCAGGAACAACTACTGCGAGACCAGGAAGGCTTCGCAGACCCTGATGTTCGAGGACGTCCAGAACGCCACCGTCACCGGCAACATCTTCGCCGCCGCCCCGGACCATGCCATCGGCCTCGCCATCCACTCCACGGGCGCCCGCGTCAGCGGCAACAGGGTCAGCTCCGGTATCCGCTACGAAGTCGGCATCGACCGGTCTTCCCTGCCGGGCTACCGGGGCCCCCGTCCGGGCGGCGCTCCCTGACCGCCGCTGACGGGCGGGCCGAGCTCCGCGGCGGATCCGTTCGCACGGACCAGCGTCGCCCAGGTGAGCGAATGCGGTCGGGACCTCCGAAGTGGGTAAGTGGAACAGCGAAGTCCCCACGAAACCTGGAGGCGGTGCACATGCTGCACGGCATCGATGTCAGTACTTACCAGTCGTCGTTCGACACCGGCGGTCTGGCTTTCGTGTTCATCAAGGCCTCCGAGGGCCACACCTACGTCAACCCGCGGCTGACCACGCAGACCAAACTGGCCCGGGACGGCGGGTGCGTCACCGGCTTCTACCACTTCCTGTGGCCCGGGAACATCCAGACGCAGGCCGAGTACTTCGTGAGCAAGGCCCCGGAGAAGGCAGGGGATCTGCTCGCGGTGGACTGGGAGACGACCGGCGACCAGACCAGGGCGAGCAACGCGGAGAAGGACAGCTTCATCCGCGCCGTGAAGAAACTGCGGCCGCACAACCGGGTACTGCTGTACACGAACCGCGACTTCTGGCTGAACCACGACACCACCTCGTACGCCGGGGACGGCCTGTGGATCGCGGACTACGTCACGGCGGGCAAGCCCCGCATCAAGGCGACGTGGACCTTCCACCAGTACACGAGCAGCCCCATCGACAAGAACGTGGCCCACTCCCGCTTCGCGAGCAAGAGCGCGCTGAAGGAGTGGGCCACACCGTAGAGGTCAGGCGCGGAATGAGGCGGGGCGCTCGCGCGGGGCGGCCGCGAGCGCCTTCGTGACCCCGTCCACGTCGGCCGAGAGACCGTAGACGGGGGTGTCCGGCTGCTGGCGCCAGGAGTCGTCGATGCCGCCCGCGTCGACGGTGTCGAAGCCGATCGCGTCGATCAGCTCGCGTACCGCCTTCTTGGCGGCCTCGTCGTCACCGGCGACCGGCAGCGCGAGCCGGCCGGGCGCGCCCGCGGGCCGGGCTTCGTCGACGATGTTGTGGGCGTAGATGCCGTTGAAGGCCTTGATGACCGGGTGGCCGATCTGCTGTTCGGTCCAGCGGCTCTCCACGAGCCCGTCCTCGATGGCGTCGATGCGTCCGTCCCGCTGCTGCGGGTAGTAGTTGCCGGTGTCGATCACGGCGACGCCCTGCGCCGCACCGTCGAGCAGGCCTGACGGCAGATCCGGGACGGCCTTCAGCGGGATCGTGACCACGACGACCTCGGCGCCGCGTGCGGCCTCGGCAACCGGGACAGGGGTCGCGCCTGTCTCCCCGGCGAGCTCTCCCAGGGTGTGCGGACCGCGCGAGTTGGCCACGGAGACGTCGTGCCCCAGGGCCGTGAGCCTCCGGGTGAGATTGCCACCGATGTTTCCGGCGCCGATGATGCCGATCTTCATGATGTGCCCTTCGCTGCGGTGTCCGGGTGCGGTGCGCTGTCGCATCGGTCGCCAACCCTCCCGGCGGCCCGGCTATTCCGGCGCGACCTCCCGTTCACCCGGATACCGGATCCGGCGTCCCGGCACCCCGGCACCCCGGCACCCCGGCACCCCGGCACCCCGGCACCCCGGCACCCCGGCACCGGTCGATCCTCCGGTCCGGCGCCCGGCGCGGCGGATCGCCCCCGTCCGTCTTCAAGTCCGTCCTCAAGTCGGCCCGTTCTGCGTTCACATGGTGAAGGAGCAAAGATTATGAGAGCGCTCTCAGCCATAGGTATTGACCTGTCCCCCGAGTCTCGCGACAGTAAGGGCCATGCGGGAGGAGGACACCCCACACCTCGCTCCTCTCCCGCGCTACGCCCCCCACAGACCACAGGAGACTCGCGTGATATCCCGCAGAATGTTCCTGACCGGCGCCGCGGCGACCGCCACCGCTCTCACCTACCCCGCCTGGGGAAGCGCGCTGAGTCCGCGTGCGTCCGCTTCTGCCGCGACCTGCGAACTCGCCCTGGAGAACAAGTCGTTGCCCGGCAACGTCAATGCCTATGTCACCGGGCACGAACAGGGCACCGACAAGTGGGTACTGCTGCGCGCCGACGGCAGCGCCTACCACCCCGAGTCGCCTTCGGCCCCGCAGACACCCCTGCCCGTCGACTGCGCCATCCCGCTGAACGCGGCCGGAGCGGGGCCCGTCACCCTGACCCTGCCTCAGATGTACGGTGCACGCGTCTACTTCGTACGGGACGACAAGCTCGACTTCTTCGTCAACCCGGGCCCGGCCCTGGTCGAACCGGCCTTCGCCACCGCAGCGGATCCCAACTACGGCCGCACCTGGTCGTTCTGTGAGTTCACGTTCAACCCGGACCAGCTGTACGCCAACATCTCCTACGTCGACCTGGTGACCTCCCTCCCCATCGGACTCTCACTGACCGGGGACGCCGAACACACCGTGGCCCCGCTCCCCGACGGCGCCGTCGACAAGATCGCGGCGGACCTGACCGCGCAGGCGGCCAAGGACGGTCAGCCCTGGGACAAGCTGGTCATCCGCGGGTCGGACGGCAAGGCCCTGCGGGTGATCTCGCCGCAGAATCTGATGGCGTCCGCCTCCCCCGACGCGATGCCCTTCGGGGACCTGTGGACCGGCTACGTCGACCAGGTCTGGGAGAAGTACAGCTCCACCGACCTCACCATCGACCTGCAGGGCGGCAAGGGCAGCCTGAAGGGCCGGGTGAGCGGGGGCGTCCTCACCTTCGACGGCGGCCACACCTTCGCCAAGCCCGACTCGAAGTCCATCTTCACCTGCAACGACGGCCCGTTCGCCAACAATCCGGCGGACCCGGACGACAAGAAGGCGCTGCTCGCACGGCTCGCTGCCGGGTTCAACAGGTCGATCATGCTCACCCACCCCAGTCAGCCGAACGGCACGACAGCGGCCGACTACTACCAGGGGGACGTGACGAACCACTGGGCGCGGGTGCTCCACGCCAATTCGCCGATCGGGTACGCGTTCCCGTACGACGACGTGGTCCCCGACGGACAGCCCGATGTGTCGGGCGCGGCGAACGACGGGAACCCGGTCCGCTTCACGGTGTCCGTCGGTTCCTGAGCCCGGTACGGACATGGGCGGCATGGGCGGCACCAGGACCCCGTGCCGCCCGTGTCCGCTCAGCCGGACCGCGGTCCGCCGAGCCGCAGTTCGCGGTCGACGACGGCGCGCGCCACGTCGGCCAGCTTCAGCCGGTGGGACCTGGCGTGGCCGCGCAGTACGTCGAAGGCGGCGCCGGTGCCGGCCCCCAGCTGTTCGGCGAGCATCCCCTTGGCCTGCTCGATGACGACTCTGCTGTCCAGGGCACGGCTCAGCTGCCCGGCTGTCTCACGGTGGCGGCCGAGCTCCTCGCCCTGGGCCCGGAGCACCATGGCCAGGTCGCCCAGCCGTTGTGCGGACTCGATCCCGGCTTCGGACAGCTTCCGCTCGCCGCTGAAGAGCTGGAGTACGGCGCACGGCCGGCCGGTGCTGCCGTGCAGCGGGAGCAGCGTCGCGAGCGTGTGGCCCTCGGCCAGCGCGCGCTCGGTGAACCCGGGCCAGCGGGCACCCTGTTCCCGGAGGTCGACGTTGATCAGGGCGTGGTCGTCGCGCAGGCACTCGGGCCCCGGGTCGCCGCTGTGTTCCTCCGCGGCTCCGGCCAGTAGCACGCCGGCCCCGGAGAGGCTGAGCAGCGCTGCGCAGTCCTGGCTCAACCGCCGCATGAGAGTGGGCGCCCGGGTCTCGTCGGCCGCGACGACCGCGAGCCCGAGAGCGCTGCGCATCCAGTCCTGTTCCCGGTCCATGTCGGGCCAGATTACCCAGGGCGGGTACCGCGTGCCGCGGTACGGCGTGACGCCCCCCGGCAGCGGGGCCGGAGGGCGTACGCGCAACGTGCCGCTACTTGTTCAGCGACGCCCAGAACTCCTCGAAGGAGAGCTTGCCGTCGCCGTTGGCGTCCTTGGACCTGATGATGGACTGAGCCACTGTCTCGGTCACGTGGAAGTCACCGAGCTGCGCCATGACGCTCTTGTACTCGTTCGCCGTGATCCGGCCGTCGCCGTCCACGTCGAGACGCTCGAACGCCTTGCGGGCCTCTTCTTTGTCCGCCACTGGGTCCACCCCTTCTTGGTACGTGTCTGACGGAGTCAGATTAGCCCTACCGGGTGAGCCCGCAGCGCGGCGGCCAGCCAGGCGAAGTCCTCGTTGTGCCGGGGCTGGGGCTCCCGGCCGTTGATGACCGCCATCAGCTGCCGGTAGCGGTCCGCCTCGGCGAAGGCGGCACCCTCCAGCCGCATGAGCACCGCACCGCGGTCGGCGCCGGTGGCGAACAGCTGGTCCAGGACACCGGCGGCCTCCGGTGAGCCGGGCGCGATCCCGCTCTCGCGGGCGTCGCCGGCCAGCCGGGTGACCTGCTCGGCGAACCACGGCTGGGCCCCGGCGCCGCGGGACCTGGCGCCCGGTCCGCCCCCGCCCTGCTCGGCCGCCCCGGTGTTGAACTCGGCCATGGCCCGCATGCGCTGCCGGAAGGCGGGGTCCTGGACCAGCTCGGCGAGCTCCACCCAGGCATCGACCTGTTCGGGGGTGGGGTCGTCGGGCAGCTCGACCGCGAGGGCCCGGACCCGCCGCCTGATGCCCGGTGCGGCGTCGAGGCCGCCGAACACCTCGTCGGTGAACTCCTCGATGATGTACCCGCGTTCCGCTGCCGAGAGCCGTGCCAGCCTGTTCATGAGTGCGGTCTCCTCGGCGCCCGATGCCCTCTTCGCGATGGTCGACAACACGGCCCGGTTCAGTCTCAGCGAGCGGATCTGCGCGTCCAGGGCCGCTACATGGGTGGCCGCCACGTCGGCGATCCCGCTCTCCCCGGACAGCACCCGGCGTACCGGTGCGAGGCCGAGGCCGAGTTCGCGCAGGGTGCGGACGAGTTCGAGCCGGGCCACGCACGCGGCGTCGTACAGCCGGTAGCCCCCGGCCGACCTGCCGGCCGGCGGCAGGGCCCCGCTGTCCGACCAGTAGCGGATGGTCCGCACGGGAAGGCCGGTGCGGCGGGAGAGCTGACCGATGGTGAGGACTTCGGGTGTGTCGTCGTCCATGTCTGCGAGTCTGTTCCTTCCAGCAGGTGGAGACTCAAGCCGGGGAGAGCCGCGAAATTGAGTACGAGCGGGAACAGCGCGTCGCGCGGCGCACTCGCGGCCATCCTGGCAGCGGCGGCACGCGGTACCTATCCTCCGGCCGACGGGACCACGACCGTTGTCGCCCAGCCGAACGTCCGGGACGCCGGGGTGCTGGCCCTGACCGCCCACTCGGTGGTCTTCCTCGACGAGGACCCGCTGTGGGTGCGCGCGATGCTGGACAGGACGGCGGCCGACCCGCTCGCGGCGGCGATGAATCCCGGTTTCCTGGCCGCTCTGATGGCCCGTACCGGCCGCCGGATGAACACCATCGATCTGCTGACGGCCGCCCCCGCACTGCCCGGCGGCCCCCCGATCGCGCTCCGGGAGATCGAGGACGCGGAGCATCCGAGAGTGGTGCGCTCCAGGGCGTTCCGCGACGGCGTACGGGTGTGGGCCGCGGACGGCGGTGTGCTGGTCCTGGGGCACGGGGTGGCGGGGCGCCCGGAGGCCGCGATCGAGGTGGACGAGTCGGCGCGCGGCCGGGGGCTCGGGCCGCGCCTGGCGGTGGCCGCCCGGCATCTCGTCGAGGGGGACGTCGTGTGGGCCCAGCAGTCTCCGGGCAACGCCCGCAGCGTGCGGGCGTTCCAGCGGGCGGGCTACCGGCCGGTGGGCTCGGAGGCCCTGCTGGTCGCGGAGTGATCCGTGCGGACCGGCGGCCGGCCCGCACGCCCGGTGCTGAAGCAGACCGGCGGGCGCCTTCAGCGGGAGACGCCCGGCGGGCGGCTACCTGAAGATCCCGGTGTGCCCCAGTGAGTACCGTCCGGGCTGCGGATACACCGCGAGTCCGTGCGGTCCGCTGCCGACCGGGATGCGGGCGAGCTGCTTGCCGCTGGTGGTGTCGATCGCGTACACCTCCGCGTTGTAGCGGCCGGTCAGCCAGAGGACCTTGCCGTCCGCCGACACGCCGCCCATGTCGGGGCTCCCGCCGCCGGGCAGCACCCACTTCTTGACGAGCTTGTTCTGCGGGAAACCGAAGACCGAGATGGTGCCCTCGCCCCGGTTGGAGATGTACATCTCCTTGGAGTCGCGGCTGATGTAGAGGCCGTGGCAGCCCTTGCCGGTGTGCAGCAGCTTCGGCGTGGTGAACTTGTCCGCGCCGAGCACCCAGACCCCGTCGGCCATCATGTCGGCGATGTAGAACGTCCGGCCGTCCGGTGAGATCTTCACGTCCTGCGGCATCGCCCCCTTGAAGGGCAGCTTCTGCTGGCCGACCACCTTCATCCTCGCGGTGTCGACCTTGAGCAGTTCTCCGGAGAACTCGCAGGAGACGATGAAGTACCGCCCGTCGGCCGAGAAGTCCGCGTGGTTGACGCCCGCACATGTCACCGGGAGGGTCTTCTTGATCTTCATGGTGTGCGGGTCGCGGAAGACCAGCTGGTGGTCGAGCGAGGCCATGACGATGGCGTACTTGCCGTTGGGTGTGAAGTAGAGGTTGTACGGGTCGTGGACGTCGAGGGCCTTCCCCGCCTTGCCCGTCGCCGGATTGATCGGCGTGAGCGTGTTGCCCCGGTCGTTGTTGACCCAGAGCGTCTTGAGGTCCCAGGAGGGCACGACGTGCTGCGGCTGCACACCGACCGGGATGGTGCGGATGACCTTGTACGTCTTGGGGTCGATCACGTTGACCGTGTTGGAGTTGGTGTTCGGTACGTAGACCAGGGAGGGGAACTTCCGGACGACCGGCGAGAGTTTGCCCGGCCGGTCCGCCGCGTACAGGTCCTTGGGGTCGAGGACCGGGGGCATGCCCTCCAGCGGCGTGGGCCCCGAGCTCTTCGCGGCCGTTCCACGTGGCACCGCGGCGGCGGTGGTCCTGGTGGCGCCGGTGTGATGAGCGGGACCGGCGGATGCCCCGCAGCCGCCGAGCACGACGGTCAGGCCGGTGGTGACGGTGGCGGCAGCGAGCCCTGCGGTGCGTTTGGTGATCATGAGGTCAGCAGCTCCGTAGTCGTCACCGCGTGCAGCCCGCGGCGGTGGAAGGCGTCGAGGATCGCGGGCAGCGCGGCGACCGTGTCCGCGTAGCCGAAGTGCATCGAGACCACCGAACCGGCCCGGACCGCGCCGGTGACATTGCGGACGACGGCCGCGGAGCCGGGCGAGGTGTAGTCGAGGGAGTCCGTGTCGTACGAGAGCACGTGGGGGTATCCCGCACGGGCCGCGAGCCGCTGGACGAGGGGCGTCGCGTACTGGGTCCGCGAGGGACGGAACCAGGTACCGATGGAGCCCGTGAGGCGGCGCAGCCGGTCCGCGCAGCCGGTGATCTCGGCGTAGGCCTCCTGCTCGCCCATGGCCGAGATGGACGTGTGGTGGAGGGTGTGGTTGCCCAGGTCGTGACCGCCGTGGAGGATCCGGCGGGCCATCTCGGGATGCTGGTCGAGCCAGGTTCCGACGGCGAGGACGGTGACCCGCGCGCCGGCCCGTTCCGCCTCGGCGAGTACGGACTTGGCGATGGCGGGATCACCCTGGCCGTGGAAGGTGAGCGCGACACGGGGGCGGTTGCGGGGCCCGTTGGCGATCTGGACCGGCTGCCCGGCGAAGGCGAGCGGGGCCGGGGCATGGAGGGGCGCCGGAGACTTCGCGGGCCCGGACGGGGACCGCGCCGGGCCGGCACCGGCCGGGGACGGGGCCGTTGCGGGGGCGGCGTGGCCGGAGCATCCTGCGGCGAATGCCCCGGCGACGGCCGCGCCGGCTGCTGCCCGCAGTGCGCTGCGGCGGTTGATCTCAGTCACGAGCCCCATTCAATGGGGAATCAACCGCACCGGCCTTTTTTGCCCTTGGGCCCCGATCGGCCAAACGAGGCAGCAAGGAGCGATCGGGCTCGGTCCGGTCCGGGAATCGGCAAGCCCGATCCCGCACCGGCTGCGCGGATACCGGGCCTTCGAGAGGCTTGCGCCTGGGATTCACACCGCCGATGCCGCAATCCGGCGGGGTACGTCCGAATGGCGTCTCCGGCGTGGCGGACGCCGCCGGGCCGTCAGGACGGCTGGCGGTCGGCGACGCGCATCTCGAACCAGGTGGTCTTGCCGCGCGGCAGCAGATCCACCCCCCAGCGGTCCGAGAGCTTGTCGACCAGGAAGAGGCCGCGTCCGCTGACGTCCATCGGCTGCACCGGCATCAGACAGGGCAGCCCGCGGGACGGATCGCGCACCTCCACCCGGATCCAGCCCCGGCGGCGCAGCATCCGGAGCCCGAAGACCCGCGCGCCGGTGTGGCGCACCGCGTTGCCGACGAGCTCCGACACGAGTAACACCGCGCTCTCCGCGGTCTGCGGGGAGAGGCCCCACTGACGCAGGACGACGTATCTGGCGAGCCGCCGCGCGGTCGCCGCGGACTCGGGACGGGACGCCAGACGGACCTCCGACTCCGTTGGGCTGCCGAACAACTCCATTGCTTCCAGAGCCTGTTCGTCCTCGACGGCCGGCACCCATCGCGCGGTATTCGCGTGAGCGCGCTGCCGCGGTTGCTCCACACCCTCCAGGCCCGCCATGCCCCCCATCATGGCCGCCCGAAGCGGCCTCCGGGGCCGTTCCAGCGGAATCCGCAGGGCGGAAACACGGACTGCCACCTTGCACCCTGGCATATGCGTCAGGCATTACAGGCCCCCTAAAACCCACCCTGACCTGCAACGGTCCTCTCCTCATGAACCAAGTTCAAGGTCCACGACCACGCACATTTTAAGGTTCACTTAAGGTGCGGCTAAACCACCCAACCGGGTATCCCTCAAAGGAACTTGGCCTTCCCGGGGCCCTCCTCGACGAAGCTCCGCATGCCCCGTTCGCGGTCCTCCGTCGCGAAGAGACCGGCGAACCAGGTGCGCTCGATGGTGAGCCCGGTGTCGAGATCCGTCTCCAGGCCCGCGTCGACGGACTCCTTCGCGGCGCGCAGCGCGATGGCCGGGCCCTGGGCGAGCCGGGCGGCCCAGGCGTGTGCCTGCTCGTACACCTCGGCCGCCGGGACGACCCGGTCGACCAGGCCGAGGGCGAGCGCCTCCGGCGCCTTGACCTGACGGCCGGTGAAGATCAGGTCCTTGGCCCTGGACGGCCCGATCAGCCGGGACAGCCGCTGGGTGCCGCCCGCGCCGGGGATCAGGCCCAGCAGGATCTCGGGCTGGCCGAGCTTGGCGTTGTCGGCCGCGATGCGGAAGTCGGCGCAGAGCGCCAGTTCGCACCCGCCCCCCAGCGCATAGCCGGTGACCGCGGCGACGACGGGCTTGGGGATCCGGGCCACCGAAGTGAAGGACTCCTGCAGGGCACGGGAGCGCAGGACCATGTCCGTGTGGCCCATGGTCTGCATCTCCTTGATGTCCGCCCCGGCCGCGAACACCTTCTCACCGCCGTACAGCACCACGGCGCGTACGTCGTCACGGCGGGAGACCTCGTCCGCGAGTTCGCGCAGGCGATCCTGGATCGCGGCGTTGAGTGCGTTCATCGGCGGGCGGTCCAGACGGATGGTGCCGACGCCTTCGGAGACTTCGAGAGTGACTGTCATGACAGCAGGTTAACGGCGGCTAACGCACTGCGGCCCGGTGCACTTGGTCACAGTGCACCGGGCCGCGCCCGCCACCTGCCCCGTACCGGGAGGGGGCCGGACAAGCCTGGAGAGGCGGTCCTACTTCTTCCAGTCCGCCCAGGACATGTTCCAGCCGTTGAGGCCGTTGTCCGGCTGGATCGTCTTGTCGTGCGAGTTCTTGACGACCACGACATCGCCGACGATCGACTTGTTGTAGAACCAGGCGGCCGGCGTCTGCTTGCTCCAGCCTCCGCGCACGTCGTGCATGCCGACGCAGCCATGGCTGGTGTTGGCGGCGCCGAACGTGCTGCCGGACGCCCAGTAGTTGCCGTGCACGAAGGTGCCGGAGTCGGACAGGCGCATCGCGTGCGGCACGTCCTTGATGTCGTACTCACCGCCGAAGCCGACCGTGGCACCGTTCATCCGGGTCACCGCGTACTTCTCACTGATGACCATCTCACCGTTGTACGTCGTGGTCGCCGGGGCGCCCGCGCTGATCGGCACGGTCCTGATCAGCTTGCCGTCCTTGACGACCTTCATCGTGTGCTTGTCGGCGTCAACGGTGGAGACCATGGAACGGCCTACGGTGAACCTGACGGTCCTGGTCTGCTTGCCGTACACCCCGGGCCGCCCCTCGACCCCGTCGAGGTTCAGCTTCACCGTCACCTTGGTCCCGGCCGCCCAGTACTTCTCGGGGCGGATGTCGAGACGGTCGTTGCCGAACCAGTGTCCCTCGACCGGCACGGCGGGATCGGCGGTCACCTTGATCGCGTCCTCGACGTCCGCGGGATGCGTGATCCCGCGGGTGAAACGGACCGATACGGGCATGCCGACACCCACGGTCGCGCCGTCCTCCGGCGTGTACTGGCCGAGGAAGGTGTTCTTCGGCACCAGCGTGGTGAAGGCGGTGTCCTTCGCGGACTCCCGGCCCGCGCTGTCCTTGGCGACCGCGTGCACCTTGAACCTGGTCGCGGCGGGCAGATGCTGGAGCGGCTGCCAGCTGGCGCCGCCCGCCGCGATCCGGCCGGCGACCTCGTCGCCCTTGGCGTCCTTGACCGTGACGGCGGTCAGCCGGCCCTTGTCCGCAGTGACCTTCAGCGCGTCGCTGGTGGCCACGGACTCGGCGCCGTCCTTCGGGGACACGGTCACGACGGCCTGCGACGCCGTGGACCCCGCCGCCTTGGCCGCGCCCTGCCCGGCCTTCTCGCCGCTGCCGCCGCTCCCCGGCCCGCCGCAGGCCGTGACGAGCAGCAGCGTCGCGCCCAGCAGCACGGCCGGCAGTGCCCGCCCCCCGCGCCGCGGCCCGCGTGCGAGCCGGCCAGCGGCCGAAGTCCCGGATATAGGTCGCCCGTTCAAGATGGTGGTCTCCCCTCGCGCACGGCCCGGACCCGCCGGAGCACGTACCCCCGCGCGACGGATCCGCGCGCACTGGACCCAGAATAATCGCAGCGCGGGTGCGCCGGGCTCCCCCGCATTGTCACCGTTCGGTCCCAACCGGGCGGCGCCGCGCAGGTCATGGGGGCAGCGGACAGCGGGCCGGGGGCTCAGTCGAGCGCGGAGCCGGACGTCCAGCGGGACCAGTTCAGATTCCAGCCGCCGAGTCCGTTGTCCGGTGCGACCCGGGTGTCGGGCGAGTGGACCACCTCGACCACGTCCCCGATCAGCGTGTGGTCGAAGAGCCAGCCGGCCGGTGTCCGGGCGCTGCCGCCGCGCACGTCCCGCAGCCCGACGCAGCCGTGGCTGGTGTTGGCGGCGCCGAAGGTACGGGCGGACGCCCAGTAGTTGCCGTGCAGGAAGGTCCCCGAGCGGGTCAGCCGCATCGCGTGCGGGACGTCGGGGATGTCGTACTCGCCGCCGAAGCCGACCGTGCGCCCGTTCATCCGGGTCACGGCACGCTTCTCCATGACGACCATCTTCCCGTTGTACGTGGTGTGTTTCCTGGCTCCCGCGGTGACCGGCAGGGTCGCGATCAGGGCGCCGTCACGGCGTACGGCCATGGTGTGGGCCGCGGTGTCGACCCGGGACACCTGGGAGCGGCCCACCCGGAAGCCGACGGTCTTGCGCTGGGTCCCGTACACCCCCGGCGCCGCCTGCACGTCGCGCAGCCGCATCCCGACGGTGACCCGGGTGCCGGGCTTCCAGTACGCGCTCGGGCGGAAGTCCAGGCGGCTGCTGCCGAACCAGTGGCCCCTGACCGGTACCGAGGGGCTGGCGGTGACGCGGATCGCCCGCTCCACCTCCTGGCGGTTCTCGACGGGGTGGCTGAAGTTGAAGGAGAGGATCATGCCGGTGCCGACGGTGGAGCCGTTCTCCGGTGTGAAGTAGCCGATGAAGCGGTGCGGCGGGACGAACGTGGTGAACGTCGTGTGCCGGGCCAGGGTATGACCGTCCCCATCCGAGGCCACCGCGTCCACGGAGTACTCGGATCCGAGCGCGAGCCGGCCGCCGTCCGGCTTCCAGGTCAGGCCGTCCGCCGAGACGGCGCCGGGCAGCACCTCGCGCTGTCCGTCCGTGACGCTGTAGACGGTGACCTGTTCGAGCCGGCGCCCCTCCGGCACATGTACCTCGACCTTGCCATTCGCGCCGATGCCCTTCGCGCCGTCGTCCGGAACCACCCGGATCGCCTCCTCCGGGGCCCGGGGCTTCCCGTTGCTCCCGCCGATACCGGAGCCGCATCCGCCGAGTCCGGCCATGAGTCCCGCCCATACCAGCGCGGCCGCGACGCCCGCCCCTGTCCGCTTTGTCAGTTGTCTCACGAACCGCTCAACGACCACCCCCCTGCGGGGGAAACGTGAGATTGCCGGTTGTTGCGGGCAGAACAAGAGCGAGGACCATGCGAGGAGCCGCGGCCGGGACGCCGCGGCCCGGCGCGCCGACGGTCCCGATGAACCGCGGGAGGCCGACAGGTGTCGAGCGCAGCCGAGCAGGAGACCGTACGGGAAGTGCAGCGGGCGGTGCCCGAACTGGAGGGGCACCCCGGCCGTGACGGGGTGCCCCAGGAGAGGGCCCGGCCGCCCGTGGCCGTCTGGCCCGGTACCCCCGTGCCGCTCGGCGCCCGGTACCGGGTGGGGCCCGACGGGGTCGCAGGCACCAACTTCGCGCTCTGGGCGGGCGGCGCCGAAGCCGTCGAGCTCTGTCTCTTCGACGATTCGGGCCACGAGACACGCTGCGAACTGACCGAGCTGACCCATGAGGTCTGGCACGGCTTCCTGCCCGGAGTACGGCCCGGCCAGCGGTACGGCTACCGGGTGCGGGGTCGGTGGGACCCCTGGACAGGTGCCCGCTGGAATGCCGCGAAGCTGCTGCTCGACCCGTACGCGCGCGCCGTGGACGGGGAGTTCCTGCTGCCGCCCGAGGTCTACGGCCATGTCCGTGACTGGCCGCAGCAGGAGGTCGCCGACACCGTCCGCGACGAGCGGGACTCCGCGCCGTACGTGCCCAAGGGCGTCGTCGTCCACGACGACACCCCCGGCGACGAATGGGCCGACGACATCCGGCCCAAGACCCCGTGGGCCGACACCGTCATCTACGAGCTCCATGTGCGCGGGTTCACCAAGCGGCACCCCGGGATCCCGGAGGAGCTGCGGGGGACGTACGCGGGTCTGGCCCATCCCGCGGCGGTCAGCCATCTCGTACGGCTCGGGGTGACGGCGGTCGAGCTGCTGCCGGTGCACCAGTTCGCGCACGAGGACCATCTGCTGCGGCGCGGGCTGAAGAACTACTGGGGCTACAACTCGGTCGGCTACTTCGCCCCGCACGCCGGGTACGCCGCTTCGGGCACCGGCGGGCAGCAGGTCGGCGAGTTCAAGAAGATGGTGCAGGCCCTGCACGCCGCCGGGATCGAGGTCATTCTCGACGTCGTCTACAACCACACGGCGGAGGCCGGTGAGCTGGGGCCGATGCTGTCGCTGCGCGGTGTGGACAACCGCGGCTACTACCGGCTCCAGGACGACCCGCGCCGGTACGCGGACTACACCGGGTGCGGCAACACCCTGCACGTGGTGCAGCCCCACGTGCTGCGGCTGATCACCGACTCACTGCGCTACTGGGTCACCGAGATGGGGGTGGACGGCTTCCGTTTCGACCTGGCCGCCGCGCTGGCGCGGTCCTTCCACGACGTGGACATGCTCTCGCCCTTCCTGGCCGTGATCGCCCAGGACCCGGTGCTGCGGCGGGTGAAACTGATCGCCGAACCGTGGGACGTGGGCAGCGGCGGCTACCAGGTGGGCTCCTTCCCGCCGCTGTGGACGGAGTGGAACGACCGCTACCGGGACGCGGTGCGGGACTTCTGGCGCGGTGCGCTGCCCGACGTACGCGATCTGGGGTACCGGCTGTCCGGCTCCAGCGATCTGTACGCCTGGGGCGGGCGGCGGCCGCAGGCCTCCGTCAACTTCATCACGGCGCACGACGGCCTCACCCTGCGCGACCTGGTCACCTACGAGCACAAGCACAACGAGGCCAACGGCGAGGACAACCGGGACGGAACCGACGGCAACCGGTCGTGGAACTGCGGTGCGGAGGGCGAGACGGACGACCCCGCTGTCAACGCGCTGCGCAGGAGGCAGCTTCGCTCACTGCTGACGACGCTGCTGGTGTCGACGGGGGTGCCGATGCTCGTCGCGGGCGACGAGATGGGGCGTACACAGGGCGGCAACAACAACGCGTACTGCCAGGACAACGAGGTCAGCTGGGTCGACTGGACGCTGCTCGACGAGCCGGGTCCACGGATGCTGCTCGGGCTCACGTCCCGGCTGCTGGCCCTGCGCCACGCCCATCCGGTACTGCGCCGCCGGGCGTTCTTCTCCGGCCGGGCGCGGGCGGGCGACGGCCTGCGGGATCTGGCCTGGTTCACCCCGCACGGCCGTGAGATGACCGAGCAGGACTGGTACGCACCGGCGGCCACGCTCGGCGTCTATCTCTCGGGCGGCGACATCCCGGGCCGCGACGAAAGGGGTGAACGGATCACCGACGACAGCTTCCTGACGGTGCTGCACTCCGCCGGGCGGCCGGTGGAGTTCCGGCTTCCCGGCGCGCCCTGGGCGGACACCTACGAGCTGCTCGTGGACACCTCACGGGAGGACCAGACCGGCCCGCCCGGCACCTTGCACCCGGGCGGCACAGCGATCACCGTCCCGGCCCGTTCGGTACTGCTGCTGAGGGTGCGGACCTGAGCGGACCGAGCGGGAGCCGGGGGTCAGCCGAGGATCTTGCGGTCGTACGCCACCGCGACCGCGGCCGCGCGGTCCTTGACGTCCAGCTTCCCGTAGATGTGGGTCAGATGGGTCTTGACCGTCGCCTCGCTGATGAAGAGTTCGCGCGCGATGTCACGGTTGGACGTGCCCCTGGCGACCAGCACGAGCACCTCGCGTTCGCGTGCGCTCAGGGCCTCGTGGCCCGGCGCGGCGGGGGCGCGCACCCTGGAGACCAGCCGGGAGGCGACCGCCGGGGAGAGCACGGTACGGCCGTCGGCGGCGGCGCGGACCGCGGTGAAGAGCTCGTCGCGCGGGGCGTCCTTGAGCAGATAGCCGGTGGCGCCCGCCTCGATGGCCGGGAGGGTGTCGGAGTCCGTGTCGTACGTGGTCAGGACGAGCACCTTGGCACGGCTGCCCCGGCGGGTCAGCTCGGCGATGGCGTCCACGCCGTTGCCGCCCGGCATCCGGAGGTCCATCAGGACCACGTCGGGGTCGAGCCGCCCGGCGAGTTCCACGCCGGCGACGCCGTCGGCGGCCTCGCCGAGGACCTGGAAGCCGGGGGCGTCGGCGAACATGCCGCGCAGGCCGTCCCGGACCACAGGATGGTCGTCGACGATCAGCAGGGTGATGACGTCAGAGTTCATGGCGGACCAAAGGTACGCGAGCCGACACCGCTGTGCCGTGCCCCTGCTCGGACTCGACCACCACCGAACCGGCGATCCGCTCGGCGCGGGCGCACATGCCGCCGAGGCCGAAACCTCTGTCGGTGCTGCGCGACGGCAGTGCGGCAGGGTCGAAGCCGCGGCCGTCGTCACGGACGTCCAGGGTCATCTCGTCGTCCATGTACGACAGGGTTACCCCGACGCGGGCCGCCGCGGCATGGCGCTCGGTGTTGGCGAGGGCCTCCTGGGCGATACGGAGCAGGGTGGCCTCGACCTCCTCGTGGAGCGGCTCGACGGTACCGGTGACGGTGAACTCCGCGCGTACGCCCGCCGACACCGACCACTCGGCAACCAGCTTCTTCAGCGCCTCGGGCAGTGCGGCATCGGCCAGCGCGACCGGGCTGAGATTCTGCACGGAGCGGCGGGCCTCGCCCAGGCTGTGCCGGGCGAGCTCCTGGGCGCGGGCCAGGTGTTCACCGGCGACGCCGGGCGTCCTGGTGAGCGAGACGACCTGGAGCTGGGTGATGATGCCGGCGAGGCCCTGCGCGATGGTGTCGTGGATCTCGGCGGCCAGCCTGCGGCGCTCGTCGGCGACCCCGGCCTCCCGGGCCTGGACCAGGAGCTGGGCGTGCAGGGCGGCGTTCTCGTCGAGCGCCTGCTGGAGGCGCGCATTGGTGCGCTCCAGCTCGTCGATGGTCTCGACCTGCTGCTTCGCGCGCTCGTCCTCCAGGCCCGCGAGATGACTGAAGACGATGATCAGGGTGACGTTGACGGCGAACAGCGCGCCGAAGACCACCCAGCCCATGGGCCCGTGCGGCGGCAGCCCGCCGGACTGGGAGCCCGACATGGTGACCGCGCTGGCGAGCAGTCCGATCCGTACCGCCCGGCGGGGCAGCAGCCGCTCGGCGCCGAAGTAGCCGGTGACCGCGTAGAAGGCGTAGAAGGGGTTCAGCCAGGTCAGGGCGAAGGCGATGGCCCAGCGCAGCGTGTAGTAGCAGGTGCCTGCCGCCGAGGGGCCCGGCGGCAGGCTGCGGCTGGCATGGCCCCACCACAGCTGGAGCACGGCCCCGGCGGCGGTGAGGGCCGCCGCCGCGATCAGCTCGTACCGGCTCATGTGCAGCACGCCGGCGGTGGCGCACGCGGCGAGGGTGGAGATGGCGAGCAGCGCGTAGGGGCCCCAGCGGTAGAAGGCCGCCCACCCGATGCCCAGCCTGCTGGCGACCAGGGGCGCGGCAGCTTCCTGGCCGGTCCGGGCGGCTGGGCCGGTCGGGTCCGTTGTCATCCACCCAGTCTGCCCGCACCCGCCCGCCACCGTGGTCACTCCCAACGGAACCAGCGGTTGGCCCCGGCCGACAGCAGCACCGTCCACAGGGCGAGCACGCCCAGGTGGGACCAGCCGGGCCAGCCGCCGGTGGCGGCCTGATCGAGGGCCTGGGCGGCAGCGCCGAAGGGCGTCAGTTCGACGATGTGGCCGAGGGCGTCCGGCATCGCCTGGACGGGCAGCCAGACACCGGCGCAGAACATCATCGGAAAGAGCACGGCGGAGCCGATCGCGTTCGCGACCTTCTGGTTGCGCGACAGGGCGGCCACCAGCGAGCCGAGGGCCAGCGCGGCGCAGACCGCCAGGGCCAGCGAGAGCACATAGCCGAAGATCTGCTGGGGCAGGGCGACCTTGAAGACGGTGCGCGCGACCCCCAGCGAGAGCACCGTCGAGACCAGGGCGGCCACGCCGTGCAGCCCCATCTGGGCGGTGAGCAGCGCGTGGGGGCGTACCGGTGTGGTGGACATCCGGCGCAGGATGCCCCGCTCGCGGTAACCGGTGATCACCTGGGGCATCACCTGCAGCCCCGCCATGATCATCGCCAGCAGCACGGTGACGGGCACGTACGCACTGACCAGCGTCTGGCCGCCGACGGACGGGTCGTGCTCACGGAAGGAGGGGATGGAGCCGAGGATCACGAGCAGGATGGTGGGGAACACCATGACCCAGAAGATGGTGGCCGGTTCGCGGCGGAAGAGCCGGAACTCGGTCCGCAGTACGGCGGCCGGCGCAGCCGGCCCGGCGGAGACCTTCGTACCGGTGGTCGCGGTCGCTGTGCTCATGATGCTGCTCCCGTCAGGTCGAGGAACGCGTCGTCCAGTGTGGCGTCGGTGACCCGCAGTTGGTGGGCGGTGATGTGGTGCCTGGCGAGCAGGGTGATGACGGCGTTGACCGTCTCGTCGGTGCCCTCGATCACCAGGGCGCCGTCCCGCTGCTGCACGGACGCCGCGCCGGGCAGTGTGTCCAGCTCGCCCGGGTCGAGCGGCTGCGAGGGGGTGAAGGAGATGACCGTCGAACCGGACGAGCGGCGGATGAGGCCCGCCGGTGTGTCGAGGGCTGCGACCCGGCCCTTGTCGATCACCGCGATCCGGTCGCAGAGGCGCTGGGCCTCCTCCATGAAGTGGGTGACCAGCAGGACGGTCACTCCGCCGTTCCTGACGTCCTCGATCAGCTCCCAGGTGTCTCGGCGGGCGCGCGGGTCGAGCCCGGTGGTCAGTTCGTCGAGTACGACGACCTTGGGGTTGCCGATCAGCGCGAGAGCGATGGAGAGCCGCTGCTTCTGGCCGCCGGACAGCTTGGCGAACCGGCAGTCCGTCTTCTCGCCGAGACCGAGCCGCTCGGCGAGGGGGCGCCAGTCGGCGGGGTGCGGGTAGAAGGAGGAGTAGAGCTCCAGCGCCTCCCGCACGGTGATCTTCGCCTGGAGTTCGCTCTCCTGGAGCTGGGCCCCGAGGATGCGCGTCACCCGGCCGTGGTCGGCGACCGGATCGAATCCGGCCACCCGCACCTGCCCTCCGTCGGGCGACCGCAGTCCGCTGACGCACTCGACCGTCGTCGTCTTCCCCGCGCCGTTCGGCCCGAGTACCCCGAAGATCTCCCCCACCTCGACGGTGAAGGACACCCCGTCCACGGCGCGCTTCCCGCCGTAGGCCTTCCGCAGTCCGTCCACTTCGATGATTGCCATACCCACAGGCTCCCGGGGGCCGGAGGTCCGCGGTATCCGCCAACGCGCTCGAACCGGCATCAACCGATCGGATGATGCCGGCATACGACCCGCCCGGCGGCCGGCGTCGCTCGGCGGACGGCGTGCGGGACGCCGCAAAACCCGGTGGGCACTGTCAGTGGCGAACCGTAGGCTCCCCCTCGATGCCCGAAACACATGCAACAGACAGACAACTGTCCGCCGTACGTTCGCTGCTGCGGCTCTGGCCGTACGTACGGCCGGTACGAAGACGGCTGGCCGGCGCGGCCTGTGTCGCGGTCGTCGCCTCCTGTCTGAGTCTGGTCATCCCGCTCGTACTGAAGTGGATCGTCGACGGTCCGGTGACCGATCGGGACACCCGCGGAGTCTGCCTGGGCGCGCTGATGCTCTTCGGGCTCGGCGTCGCCGAAGCGGTGCTGTTCGGCCTCCGCCGGTGGATGGTCGCCCGGCCGCTCTCCTGGGTCGAGGCGTCGATGCGGGCCGACCTCTACCGGCACCTGCAGCGGCTGCCGGTCGCCTTCCACGACCGGTGGCCATCGGGCCAGTTGCTCTCGCGCGGCACGACCGATCTGATGATGGTCCGGATGTTCCTGGCCTTTCCGCTGACGTTCCTCCTGGTCAACGGGGTGACGATCGTGGTCGGCTTCGTCATCCTGCTGGTGCAGCAGTGGACGCTGGGGCTGGTGCTGCTGGCTCCCGCGATTCCGCTGATCATCCTCTGCAAGATCTTCGAGGCCAAGTACTCCAAGGTCGCCCGGGTCTCCCAGGACCAGGTCGGCGACCTCACCACGGTCGTCGAGGAGAGCGTGCTCGGCATCCGCATCATCAAGGGCTTCGGACGCCACCGCAGCCAGGCCCAGGCCTTCCGCGAGCTCTCCGGGCGCCTGCGCTCCACCGAGCTGGTCAAGGCGCGGCTCCTCGCGGGCATCTGGGCGGTGATCACGACCATCCCCGAGCTGGCCATCGGTGCGGCCCTGGTGCTCGGCACGGTGCAGGTCGCCGACGGCCATCTCTCCGCGGGCACCCTGGTCGCCTTCCTCTCCACCGCGCTCGCCCTGCGCTGGCCCGTGGAGTCGATCGGCTTCCTCCTGGCGATCAGTCAGGACGCGTCCACCGCGACCCAGCGCTACTTCGAGGTCATCGACGTGGCCCAGGAGGCGGACGCCGCCGGAGAGACCGGGCCCGCGCCCGCCGGGGCCGACGGCGGGCTGCGCTTCGAGGGGGTCGAGTTCCGCTACCCCGACGCCGCGCCGGGCACCCCGCCCGTCCTCAACGGCATCGATCTGCACATCAGACCGGGCGAGACACTGGCCCTGGTGGGCTCCACCGGTTCGGGCAAGACCACCCTCACCGCGCTCGTACCGCGGCTGCACGAGACCACCGGGGGCCGCATCACCCTCGACGGTCAGGACATCACCGCCATGCCCCGCGAGCAGCTGCGCGAACTGGTGTCGGTCGCCTTCGAGGAGCCCACCCTCTTCTCGGCGAGCGTCGGCGACAACGTCCGGATGGGCGACGCGGGCGCGGACGACGAGGCGCTGCTGCGCGCCCTGTCCACCGCCCAGGCCGACTTCGTGCACGAGCTGCCGCACGGCCCGGACACCCAGGTCGGCGAGCAGGGGCTGAGCCTGTCGGGCGGGCAGCGGCAACGTCTCGCGCTGGCCAGGGCCGTCGTCGGGCAGCCGCGCTTCCTGGTGCTCGACGATCCGCTGTCCGCGCTGGACGTGCACACCGAGGCGCTGGTCGAAGCGGCACTGCGCCGGGTACTCGCGGAGACGACCGCGCTCGTCATCGCGCACCGGCCGTCCACCGTGCTGCTCGCCGACCGTGTCGCGCTGCTGTCGGACGGACGTATCGACGCGGTCGGCACCCACCACGAACTCCTGAACAGCAACGCCGAGTACGCCTGGCTGATGTCCGGCGCCGAAGGGGGCGAGACCCGATGAGCACCAGCATCGACGGCCCGCAGGTCGCAGAGCCGGAGCCGGGCGCAGAGCCGGGCGCGGCACCTCTCGCGGAGCCCGCGGCCGCACCCGGCAAGCCGGGCGGCGACCCGTTCGACAAGGACGCCCTGCCCGCTCCGCCCGGCGCGACCGGCGCCCTGCTGCGCTCGCTCATCGCCCCGCACCGCAACCGGGCGCTCGTCTCCGCTCTGCTGATGCTCGTCCAGCAGGCGGCCGTGCAGGCGGGGCCGCTGCTCGTCGCCTACGCCATCGACACCGGTGTGCCCGCGTTCCGCGATCACGACCGCGGCCCGCTCATCGCAGTGGCCGTCGGCTACCTCGCCAGTGCGCTGCTCTCCGGGGGGCTGCAGTACGCGTTCGTACAGGTCTCCGCCCGCCTCAACCAGGGCGCCCTGCTCGACCTGAGGGGCCGGATCTTCCGCCACGCGCAGGCGCTGAGTGTGGACTTCCACGAGCGCTACACGTCGGGCCGGCTGATCTCCCGCTCCACCAGCGATGTCGAGTCGCTGCGCGAACTGCTCAGCGACGGTCTGCAGGAGCTGATCGGTGTCGTCCTCTCCGCCGTCTACATCTGCGCGATGCTGCTGTACCTGGACGCCGGGCTCGGCGCGGTCGCCGTGCTGTCGTTCGTACCGCTGTATCTGCTGGTCCGCGGCTACCGGCGACGGGTCACCGTCGTCTTCAGCCGGCGCTCCACCGCGGTCGCCGCCGTCATCGTGAAGTTCGCGGAGACGATGAACGGCATCCGCCCGGTGCGTGCGTTCCGCAGGGAGCGTGCCAACGACGCGGAGTTCGACCGGCTCAACCACCACCACGAGGTGGCCAACGGCGACTCCATGCTGGAGATGGCCCGCTATGTGACCGGCTCCCGGCTGGTCGCCAACACCGCCGTGGCCTGCATCGTGCTGTGGGGCGCCTACCGGGTCACCCAGGGCGGACTCGAGCTCGGGGTGCTGGCGGCCTCGGTGCTGTATCTGCGCAGGCTGTACGACCCGATCGACCGGCTGGGCATCTTCCTCAACTCCTACCAGGCGGCGGCCGCTTCCCTGGAGAAGATCGCCGGGCTGCTGGCCCAGGAGCCGACCGTGCCGGCTCCCGTCTCCCCGCGCACGCTGCCCGTCCGCGCGTCCGGACACCCCGGCCGCGAGGTGGTCTTCGACGGTGTCCGTTTCGCGTACCGCACCGGAGGCGAGGTGCTGCCGCGTTTCGACCTCACCATCCCGGCGGGCCAGACCGTCGCGGTCGTCGGCTCGACCGGCGCGGGCAAGTCGACGCTCGCCAAGCTCCTCGCCCGTTTCTACGACCCGACGGAGGGGCGGATCCGGCTCGACGGCGTCGTGCTGGGCGACCTGGACGTGCCCGAACTGCGGCGCGGCGTCGTCATGGTGACCCAGGAGGCGTTCCTCTTCTCCGGGACGATCGCTGAGAACATCGCCATCGGCCGTCCGGAAGCGACACCTGACGAGATCGAGCAGGCGGCGAAGGCGATCGGGGCGCACGACTTCATCAGCGCCCTGCCCGATGGATACGGCACGGACGTACGGAAACGGGGCGGCCGGATCTCCGCCGGCCAGCGGCAGTTGGTGGCCTTCGCCCGTGCGCTGCTCGCCGACCCCGCCGTACTGATCCTGGACGAGGCCACCAGCTCGCTGGACATTCCCGGCGAGCGGGCGGTGCAGCAGGCGATGGACACGGTGCTGCACGGCCGCACCGCGGTCGTCATCGCCCACCGGCTCTCCACCGTGGAGATCGCCGACCGGGTGCTGGTGATGGAGGACGGCCGGATCGTCGAGGACGGCACGCCGGACTCCCTCATCGGCGGCAGCGGGCAGTTCGCGGGCCTGCACCGCGCCTGGCGGGAGAGCCTGGTGGGCTGACTAGGGGAACCACACCTCGCCGATGCCGGTTTCGCCCTCCTGGGTGCGGCCGACGACGAACGCCGACTCCAGGCGCTCCTCGTCCGCGTAGACGGAGAGGGCCCCACCGGTGAGCATGTGGAGGAAGCCGTCGTAGTCGAAGAACCCCTCTTCGCCGACGTCGTAGTCCTCGCCCAGCCGGTCGGGGTCGATCCCCGCGGCGGCGAGCGTGGCACGCCGGTCACCGGTGACCTCCAGTTCACCGAAGCCCTCGACCGCCAGGTCCGGCGCACCGGGCACGGCGACAAGGATCTTCAGGTAGGAGGCGCCGAAGTCCCGTTCGCAGACAGCGGCGATCCGGGCAGCCGGATGCCTCCCCTTCTGCGCCCGGAACTCGTCCTCCAGAGCGCCGGACAGCACCCCGTCCTCCACCAGCGCCGGGTCACTGATCTTCACCGTGGAGCCCCACACGGCCGCCCGTACCCCGTCCAGCTCCTCCCGGTCCGCCGGGCTTCCCGGATGCTCCAGAGGGGACGGGGCGTGCTCGCGGCGGATCTCCGAGACGGCTGACAGGGAGAGCACCGCGGCTCTGGCCGCCTCCGGGTCGTGGGCAGTGGCGGGCGGCCGTTCTCCGGGCCTGAGCGGGGCCGCGAAGGGGGGATGGACGACGACCAGATGCGCGTGCCCGCTGTGACGCGGATCGACCTGTGTTCCGGGAGGTACGGGACTCATGGCGCTCAGCGTATGCCGGAGGCATCAGCAGGTCGTAACAACCCTGTGGAGATGGCGAGTTGAAGCTGTCTGCGAACCGTGTACCGCCTGCAGCCGGCACCCGTGTGTGCCTAGTGTGATGCCCGCTCGACGGCGCCGGACCGACCACGGGGGCCCCTGGCGCCACTGGGCTCACCACGCCTGCCGGGCCTCCACGGGGACATCACGTGACCAGATCCATACCCAGCAGACGGTCGCATATGCTGCGGCGTTCGGCCGTCGCGTTCGCCTGCGCCTCAGCCATGGCGCTCACCGGAATTCCCGGACTCCACATGGCGGTCGCCGCGTCGAAGCCGCTGAACCCGGGCCAGCGCTGTGACGAGATGTACGGCCTGCCCAGCGACACGAGCCCGACCGTGAATCTGCCGGACGCCGACGCCTCCCGGGCGACGTCCCATTGGGACAAATACTCCTACGTCAACCCCGCCAAGAAGTGGGACGGCCTCGGACCGCCGTCCGCCGCCAAGGAAGCGGCACTGTCCAAGCTGGCCAAGGCACCCGCGACGCAGCCCGACCGGGTCTGGTGGAGGTGGCTCCAGCAGAAGGACACGTACCCCGACTTCGAGCGCTACCGGGACGCGAAGTTCATCACGTCCTCCGGGAACGACCCGCGTGGCAAGGCCTTCGAACGGAAGGTGATCGGGGATCACGGACTGGTCGGGCCGGACTGGATCTGCCAGAAGGAGGTCGAGTTCAAGGACCCCGACACCGGCAAGACCTACCGGCGTCAGCTCGATGCCTACAACACGCGAACGAAGCAGATCCTGGAGATCAAGTCCAACGGCAGCCCGGACCGGACCCAGATCCCCAAGGACCTCGCCTGGGCGAAGGACCCCGCCTGGAAGGACAGCCAGGTCAAGTACGTGTTCGCCGAGCCCCAGAAGGCCGACGCGAAGAGGTTCCTGGGGAACATGCGCGACATCGCCGGGGACCGGGTCACCGAGTACAACTACCGCTCCCAGCGTGTGGAACTCGCCCCGGAGGGCGGACAGCGCGCCACGAGCGGCCTGGTGCAGCCCCCGGGCGAGTCCGGCACCACCCGCGGCGGTGTCACCGATCTGATCCGTGAGTCGCAGCCCACCGAGAAGGGCATGGAGGAGTACCTGAAACTCAGGAACGCCGCCAACCCGGCCGGTCTGCCACGCGGCCCCGGCGGCGTCGACTTCTCCACCCTCGATCTGAAGTACATCGGCAAGCCGGTCAAGGGCAAGGGGGTCGACTTCGCGTTCGACGCGAAGGAGGACCCCACCGAGAACTCCGGGTGGGGCGGCAAGGCCAAGGCCCAGCTCATCTCGGACTCCTTCTTCACCTGGCTCGCCCTGACCCCCGACAAGTTCTGGGTCAACCTCAACCCGGACGAGCCGGACCGCATCATGGACGCCGAGTTCAGCAGGACCGACGCCGGCCGTGTGCTCCTGGAAGCCGACCTGCGGATGAAGCACGACTTCTACCAGGCCATGGACCCCAAGACCGACCTGGGCAAACGCTATTGGGCCGCTCTGCCCAAGCAGAACGGCTACCCCTGCATGCCCGGCCTGCGCAACTGGATCGAGCCGAAGACCGCGCAGGTCCGCGAGCAGGACGGCGGCATCTACATCCTCGACTCCCCGCTGCGCCTGAAGTCGACCGCGCAGTCCACGATCACCCCCGGCCCCGGCAAGCCGATCTGCACCCCGGACAAGGCCGAGACCGCTGCGGCGCAGCGCGTCATCGACCGGATGATCGTCCCCGCGGTGGAGAAGACCATCAACACCGCCCCCCAGTACGCCGACCTGCGGCGCGTCTACACCGCGCGGGTCGCGGCCGAGTACATCCGCCAGCAGGACGCCAAGGCGCCCGCCGACTACCACAAGATCATCAACAGTGGTGACGTCTCCCGCTGGCCACTGCGCGCCCCCAACCAGAACTGGACCCGCGAAGCCCTGTTCCAGAAGTACCGCTACATCTACACGCACGGCGAGTTCCAGTACACGATCCCCGCGAACGGCACCGTCCGGGTCTACATCGTGGGCGGCGTCGACATGTCCAAGCAGCCCAAGCACAACGTCAGCAAGGCCGCCTTCACCGGCGGACACCGGTATCTGCCCCGGCAGACGCAGACCAGCGTGAAGACCCTCGCCGACAACACCGACATGGCAGGGCACCTCCTCCTCGGCGCGAACACCGCGGGGGACGACACCGGTGGCTCCTCCACACCCACGCCCACTCCGACACCGACACACACGGGCAAGCCCACCCCGGCCCCGACCCACAGCGGCGGCGCCGGGAGTACGCCCGCACCGCCGCCCGCCACGCCCGCGCCCAGCGAGCCGGGCGGGGACCTGGCCCATACGGGCAACGACTCCCCGATCGGCCTGATCGTGGGCATCGCAGCCGTCCTCGCCGTGGCGGGCGGGGCGCTCGTGTGGTGGACACGCCGCCGCAGGACCGCCCGGGGATAGCCTCCCCGGCGGACGGACACCCACGACGGGGCCGGCACGCGCGACCGCGTGCCGGCCCCGGCACCGCGTCCGGCGTGTGCGTCCGGCGTGTGCGTCAGGCGTGTGCGTCAGGCGTGGTTACGAGGGTTCCGTCCCGGCACGGCCCCCGCCGGTCACCACGGGGCGCGAGGAGGGCAGACCCCACTCGCTCCAGGAACCGTCGTACACCGACAGGTCGCGGTATCCGGCCAGTTCGGCGCCCAGGGCCAGTACACAGGCGGTGACACCCGATCCGCAGCTGAAGACCAGCCTCCGCCGCTCCCCGGCGAGTGCGGAGAACGCGGCGCGCAGTTCGGGGGCCGGGGACATGAAGCCGTCGTGCTGGATCTCTCCGAACGGCAGGTTCACGGCTCCGGGCATGTGGCCGCCGCGCAGCCCGGCACGTGGTTCGGGGGCCGCACCGGAGAACCGCTCGCGGGAGCGCGCGTCGAAGACCGCCGCTGCCGGGTCGGCGAGGGCAGCGGCGACCTCGGCGCTGCCGACGACCGGGCCCGTACGGGGCCTGGCGGTGAAGTCGCCGCAGAGGCCGACGGGTCCGGGCCCGCCGCTCTCCACCGGAAGCCCCGCCGCCACCCAGGCGGGCAGCCCGCCGTCCAGCACCGCGGCCCGGTCGAAACCCATCGCCCGGAGCATCCACCAGGCACGCGCGCTGGAGTAGATACCCACCGCGTCGTAGACCACGACCGTGTCGGTGTCGTTGACGCCCAGGGAGCGCAGCTCCTCGGTGAAGCGGTCGGCGCCCGGCATCGTGTGGGGCAGCGGGCCCGCGCCGTCGGAGAGCGCCCCGTCGATGTCGAAGATCCGGGCGCCCGGAATTCCCCTCCGGTCCTCGCGGGGCCGGGGAGAGCCCGGTGCGATGCCCCGGTGCGCGCCGACCGATGCGTCGAGCACCACAAGGCCCGCCCCGCCGAGGCGCGGAGCCAGCCAGTCGGCGCCGACCAGCGGGCCGGGGAGGGTGCCCACCGGTGACTGCGCGCCTCCCGGTATGTTCCGTACGCCCATGCGTTGCCTCCCATGAATCAGGCGGGGCGCCTGCGCCCGGCTCGGACAGCCAGGCTGCCACCTCCGCCGCCGGGGAGCCCGACTCGTACGCGAGGTGACGAGCGGATGGCCGGGAACGAGACACAGTTCGGACTCCCGCTGCGGCCGGCGCCACTTCGCATATCAATTCGCTGGCCGAACACAGGGGCTTCTACTGGTCCCTGCGAGTGTCTTTGTCTGCGGTGCGTCCCGGATGCTGGACGGGATTGCCGCGCACCTCTGCAAAGATTCCGGATAGCGAACACGACCATGTGGTCAACGGACGATTTCCGGCCAACCTTTTGACGCGGTCCTGACACAGGGTCCTCACAGATGTCACTCTCTCCCCGTTCTGCGCACTGCTTGCTCGTCAGAGCGGCCCACCAGGTCGTCCTGTCCACCCATGCAGAAGGAGTCCGCGTGAGACCCACGCACCGTCGTGCCACAGCCACCGGCGCCCTCATCGCCGCTGCGGCACTGCTCGCCGTAGGAGTCCAGGCCGGCACAGCCTCCGCTTCACCCGGGAACACCGCCGCGTCCGCGGCGGTGAGCAGCAAGTCCGCACCGGGCGCCGCCCCCGCCGCTCTCTCGCCCTCCCAGCGGGCCGAGTTGATCCGCGAGGCCAACGCCACCAGGGCGGACACCGCCAGGAGTCTCGGACTCGGGACCCACGAACAGCTCCAGGTCCACGACGTCACCAAGGACCGGGACGGCACCACGCACACGCGGTACGAGCGCACCTACGACGGGCTCCCCGTCCTCGGCGGCGACCTGGTCGTCGACGCGTCGAAGGCAGGCAGGACCGAGGGCGTCACCAAGGCGTCCCGCGCGGAACTGAAGAACGTGAACACGACCGCGGCCGTGGCTCCGGCCGCCGCCGAGAAGTCGGCACTGAAGGCGGCGGCCGCACGCGGCTCGGCGAAGACCTCCGCCGACCGGGCGCCCCGCAAGGTGGTCTGGCTGGCCCAGGGCAAGCCAGTACTCGCGTACGAGACGGTGGTCGGCGGCTTCCAGGACGACGGCACCCCGAGCGAGCTGCACGTCGTCACCGACGCAGCCACCGGCAAGAAGCTCTTCGAGCGCCAGGCCGTCGAGACCGGCGTCGGCAACACCGAGTACAGCGGCAAGGTCACCCTCGGCACGACGAAGTCGGGGTCGACCTACTCCCTGACCGACGCGGCGCGCGGCGGCCACAACACGTACAACCTCAACCACGGGTCGTCCGGCAAGGGCACCCTGTACACCAACACCACGGACACCTGGGGCAACGGCCTCGCCTCCAACTCGGAGACGGCCGCCGCCGACGCCCACTACGGGGCCGCGGAGACCTGGGACTTCTACAAGAACGTCTTCGGCCGCACGGGGATCGCGGGTAACGGTGTCGCCGCCTACTCCCGTGTCCACTACGGCAACGCGTATGTCAACGCCTTCTGGGACGACAGCTGCTTCTGCATGACGTACGGCGACGGCGAGGGCAACGCCGACCCGCTGACCGCCATCGACGTCGCGGGCCACGAGATGTCGCACGGTGTCACCGCGGCCACCGCCGGGCTCGACTACAGCGGCGAATCGGGCGGACTGAACGAGGCCACGTCCGACATCTTCGGTACGTCGGTCGAGTTCTACGCCAACAACGCCACGGACCCCGGTGACTACCTCATCGGCGAGAAGATCAACATCAACGGTGACGGCACTCCGCTGCGCTACATGGACAAGCCCAGCAAGGACGGCGCGTCGGCCGACAACTGGTCGTCCAGCCTCGGCGGACTCGACGTCCACTACTCGTCGGGCCCGGCCAACCACTTCTTCTACCTCCTCAGCGAGGGCAGCGGAAAGAAGACGGTCAACGGCGTCAACTACGACTCGCCCACGTCCGACGGTCTGCCGGTGACCGGCATCGGCCGGGACAAGGCCCAGCTGATCTGGTACAAGGCGCTCACCGAGAAGTTCACGTCGACGACCGACTACGCCGCGGCCCGCACCGGGACGCTGGCGGTCGCGAGTGAGCTGTACGGCGCCACCAGCGCCGAGTACAAGTCGGTGGCCGACGCCTGGGCCGGCATCAACGTGGGCTCCAGGCCCGGTGGCGGCGACCCGGGGACGGGCACCGTCTTCCAGTCCACCACCAAGGTCGCGATCCCGGACGCCGGTTCGGCGATCAACTCGCCGATCGCCGTGACGGGGCTGACGGGCAAGGCCCCGGCCACGCTCAAGGTCGACGTCAACATCAGCCACACCTACCGCGGCGACCTGGTCGTCGACCTGGTCGGCCCCAGCGGGAAGGCGTACCGGCTGAAGAACTCCAGTTCGTCCGACTCGGCGGACAACGTGGTGGCCTCGTACACGGTCAACGCGTCCACCGAGACGGCCAACGGCACCTGGAAGCTCAAGGTCCAGGATGTCGCACGGCAGGACACCGGAACGCTGAACAGCTGGAAACTCACCTTCTGATTTCCAGCCACAAAGCCGCCCGGCCGCACTAATGTTCCACACACGAACACCGCTTCACAGCATGGCTGTTCCAAGGACAGTGCTGCCCGGGGGACCCCAATCTCCCCCGGGCGGCGCCACCACCGCACGTCACCCGCATCTCCCCAACCCCCCACGTACGAAAGGGAAAATCGAGTGACCTCTCACATATCGCGTTCCCAGCGCATCGCCGGTTCCGTCGCTGTAGCGGCGCTGCTCGCCACCGGCCTCACCACGCTCTCCTCCGGATCGGCGGGCGCCGCGCCGACGCCGGCCGCCCCGGGTGCGCGGGCGCTCGCCCTCTCCTCCACCCAGCACGCGGCCCTGCTCCGCACGGCGGCGGCGAAGACCGCGAGCACCGCTGGACAGCTCGGTCTGGGCAGCCAGGAGAAGCTCGTCGTACGGGACGTCATCAAGGACGCCAACGGCACGACGCACACGCGGTACGAGCGCACCTACGCAGGGCTTCCGGTCCTCGGCGGCGACCTCGTCGTCCACACGCCGAAGTCGGGTGCGGCCACAGTCACCAAGGCGACCAAGGCCACCATCAAGGTCGCCGGCACCACCGCCGCACTGAAGCCGGCCGCCGCGCAGCAGAAGGCGCTCAGCGCCGCCAAGACCGCGGGCGCCGACAAGGCTTCGGCCGACAAGGCCCCGCGCAAGGTCATCTGGGCGGCCACCGGCAAGCCCACGCTGGCGTACGAGACCGTCGTCGGCGGGTTCCAGGACGACGGCACCCCCAGCCAGCTGCACGTCGTCACCGACGCCGCCACCGGCAAGAAGCTCTCCCAGTGGCAGGCCGTCGAGACCGGTACCGGCACCAGCGAGTACAGCGGCAAGGTCACCCTGGGCACCACTAAGTCGGGGTCGAACTACACGCTGAACGACGGTGCACGCGGCGGCCACCAGACGTTCAACCTGAACCACGGGACGTCCGGCAAGGGCACCCTGTTCAGCAAGTCCACGGACGACTGGGGCGACGGCACCGCGAAGAACGCGGAGACCGCCGCGGTGGACGCGCACTACGGTGCGGCCGAGACCTGGGACTTCTACAAGGACGTCCTCAAGCGCAACGGCATCGCCGGCGACGGCAAGGCCTCCTACAGCCGGGTCCACTACGGCGACTCCTACGTCAACGCCTTCTGGGACGACAGCTGCTTCTGCATGACGTACGGCGACGGCGAGGGCAACGCCGACCCGCTGACCGCCATCGACGTCGCGGGCCACGAGATGTCGCACGGCCTGACCGCGGCCACCGCGAACCTCGACTACACCGGTGAGTCCGGCGGGCTCAACGAGGCCACGTCCGACATCTTCGGCACCGCCGTGGAGTTCTACGCCAACAACACGTCGGACCCGGGCGACTACCTCATCGGCGAGAAGATCAACATCAACGGTGACGGTTCCCCGCTGCGCTACATGGACAAGCCCAGCAAGGACGGCGGTTCGGCCGACTACTGGTCGTCCAGCCTCGGTGACCTCGACGTCCACTACTCGTCGGGCCCGGCCAACCACTTCTTCTACCTCCTCAGCGAGGGCAGCGGAAAGAAGACGGTCAACGGCGTCGACTACGACTCGCCCACGTCGGACGGCTCCACGGTCACCGGGATCGGCCGGGACAAGGCCATCCAGATCTGGTACAAGGCCCTGACCACGTACATGACCTCGACGACCGACTACGCGGCGGCCCGTACGGCGACGCTCAAGGCGGCGAGTGACCTGTACGGCGCGGACAGCGCCGAGTACAAGGCGGTCGGCTCGGCCTGGACCGGGATCAACGTGAAGTAACGGTCTGCCCACCTGTACCACTGCGAAGGCCCCGTCCCCCACGCCGTACACCGGCGGGTGGACGGGGCCTTCCGCTGCGCGGGCCGCCCCACGCAGCCGCCACGCCACCGCCCTACGCTGTTGCCCGTGAACGGGATACCGCAGGACCACAGCCCGGCAAGGCGTGTGAGGGTGCTGCTCGCCGACGACGAGGCGCTGATCAGGGCGGGCATCCGGGCCGTCATCGGCGCCGACCCCTCCATCGAGGTCGTGGCGGAGGCGGCCGACGGTCACGAGGCGGTCGAACTGGCCCTGAAACACCGGCCGGACGTCGCCCTCCTCGACATCCGGATGCCACGCGTCGACGGGCTGCGGGCAGCCGCTGAGCTGCGGGCGGCAGTGCCGGCCACCGCCCTCGTCATGCTCACCACCTTCTCCGAGGACGAGTACATCGTGCGGGCCCTCGACAGCGGTGTGAGCGGGTTCCTGCTGAAATCCGGCGACCCCCGGGAACTGATCGCCGGTGTCCAGGCCGCCGCCGCGGGTGCGGCTTTCCTCTCCCCCGCCGTGGCCCGGCGCGTCCTCACCCATCTCGGCACCGGGCGGCTCTCCCGTGCGGCGGAGGCCCGCGCCCGGCTCGATCCGCTCACCGACCGGGAACGCCAGGTGGTGGCGCTCGTAGGCTCGGGGCTCTCCAACGCGGAGATCGGGACGGCACTGCACGTCGTCGAGGGCACCGTCAAGGCGCATGTCAGCTCCGTGCTGGGGCGCCTCGAACTCAGGAACCGCGTCCAGCTGGCGATTCTGGCCTACGAGGCCGGGCTGGTCACCGGCACCGGCTGACGGCCCGCCCCGCGTCAACACCGCCGCCGGACGCGCGCGCGGCGGCCCGGCCGGCTCCCTTCACCGCAGCCCCGGCACTGAGCGCAGCTCCCCGATCCGCAGCACCCGGGCGAGCAGCAGGAACAGCAGCAGCATGGTGGCGCCGCCCGCGGCCAGGGCCAGAGCCGCCGCCTTCGTGGGCGAGCCGGGCGGCTCCGGGCAGAGAGCTGCCACCGACCATCCGGCGGCGCCTGCCAGGAGCGCCGCCCCTCCCAGCTTTCCGTACGTGCGGCACACCCGTCCGGCGTCCAGCCGCCCGTCGAGCCTTCGGCGCAACAGCCGTACGGTGCCCAACAGGCCGACCGTACAGGCGACTCCGTAACCGGCCGCCATGCCGGTGACCGCCCACCGCGCGGGCAGCAGCAGTTCACAGCCGGTGGCCAGCGCGATCTGGACCGCGCCGGTCCACAGCGCGGTCAGGAAGGGGGTACGGGTGTCCCCGAAGGCGTAGAAGGCGCGCAGCAGCACGTACTGCGCGGAGAAGGGGATCAGTCCGGGGCCGAACGCCTGGAGCATCTGCCCCAGCGGCCGGGTCGCCGCCGCGCCGACGGCGCCGTGCGCGAAGAGCAGCTGAGCCAGCTGCGGGCCCAGCGCGACGAAGAAGAAGGCCGCGGGAACGATGACGGCTCCACTCGTCCGCAGCACGTGGGAGAGGTCGCTGCGCATGTCGTCCGGGCGGTGCTCGGCGACGGCGCGGCTCATCCGGGGCAGCAGCGCGGTGACCAGGGTGACCGTGACAACGGACTGCGGCAGGGACCAGATGGTCTGTGCGTACGTGTAGGCGGTGAAGCCCACACCGGCCCGGGGCAGGGCCCGGTCGGCCGCCGTGGCGAAGCGGGTCACCACCGTGGCGGCCACCAGGTTGGCCAGGACGAACAACAGCGTCCAGCGGGCCGCTACGGCACTCGCCCGCATACCGGTCCCGCGCCAGTCGAAGCGCGGCCTGAAGCGGAATCCGGTGGCGCGGACGAAGGGCACCAGGGCGAGAGCCTGGGCCGCCAGGGCGACGGTGGTGCCCACGCCCAGCAGCGTGACCTGCGCACGGGTGATGTCGTGCACCCCGCGCGCGGCCGTCATGACACCGGCGTACCAGCTGAACACCGCGATCAGCAGGATGTTGTTGAGTACCGGGGTCCACATCATCGCGCCGAACGCGTTCCGGGCGTTGAGCACTTGACCCAGGACACCGAACAGCCCGTAGAAGAAGATCTGCGGCAGCAGGAACCGGGCGAAGACCACGGTCAGCTCGAAGGCCTCGTGGTTGCCGGGCGTATCGCTCTGGTACACGCCGATGATCTGCGGGGCGGCCCACACGGCGAGCAGGGTGCCGGCCCCGAGTACGGACATCGTGAGTGTGACGAGACGCTGTTCGAAGGCGCGTCCACCGTCGGGCTGCTCGATCCGGGCGCGGACCAGCTGCGGCACGAGGACGGAGTTCAGCGCCCCTCCTATCAGCAGGAAGTACAGGCTCGCCGGGACAACGTTGGCCTGGTTGTACGTGGTCGCCAGGAGCCCCGTGCCGAGCGCGCCGGCCTGCAGCACCTGCCGGATCAGGCCGGTGGCACGGGAGGTCACGGTCCCGGCCGCCATCAGTACCTGGGGAAGCAGCAGCGCGCGCCGGGCCCTGCCCGGCTTCCGGGTGGCGGCATGCCGGCCCCGGGGAGCCCTCCCGCCCGGCCGCGCCCCCGGCACGGACTCCGTCCCCTCCACGCTGTCTCCCCGCTGTCTCTGTTCGTTTCTCGTCCGCGCCGCAGTCACCTTCGGGGCCGGCCCGGACCGACGCTAGATGGCGCGTCCGGCCGGTTCTTGGGGCGAAGGGCAACCGCCGGCCCCGACTTTCGTCGGGGGCCATGGGGCGGCCGCATCCGGCAAGCTGGTCGCATGCGGAAAGAGCGGATCACCGGCCTGGCACTCTGGGCGCTGGTCTGCGCGCCCGTGGCCCTGAGCGCCGTGCTGGACGGCGGGGGCGCGTGGTGGCGGCCGGTGGCAGGCGTCGTGGTTCTCGGCGCGGCCGCGGCCCTGTCGCGCGCCAGACCGCTCACCGCGCTGCTGCTCGCGGTGGCGCTCGCCCTGACGGTCACGCCCCGGCTGTGGAGCCCGGAGTACGCGGCGGCCCTGGTCGTCTTCGGCTATCTGGCCGGGCGGCGGACCGCGCTCGCCAGGCCCGCGCTGCATCTGTTCGCCGGGACGGCCGCGGGGGGACTGCTGATCCTGCAGGCCGCGCACCGGGACTTGTGGACCTGGCTCGTCCAGTTGTCCACGCTGGCCTTCGCGGTGATGGTCCCGTGGCTGCTCGGACGGTACGTGCGCCAGTACGCGCAACTCGTCGACACCGGCTGGCTGCTCGCGGGCAGGCTGGAGCGCGAACAGCGCGTCACCGCCGACCGGGCGCGGTTGCTGGAGCGCTCCAGGATCGCGGGTGACATGCACGATTCGCTGGGCCACGATCTGTCGCTGATCGCTCTGCGGGCGGCGGCTCTTGAGGTGGATCCGTCGCTGAGCGGGAAGCAGCAGCGCGACGCCGGTGAGCTGCGGGCCGCGGCGGGCGACGCCACCGACAGGCTGCGCGACATCATCGGTGTCCTGCGGGAGAACGACGGGGCGGCGCCCGCCTCACCGCCCGGCGAGACCGTGGCGGAACAGGTCGGCCGGGCCCGTGAGTCGGGGATGGATGTGGAGCTGAGTGGCGAGGGCCCGGCGGACGGCCTGGCCCCGATGACGGGACGCGCCGTGCACAGGACCGTCCAGGAGTCGCTCACCAACGCGGCCAGACACGCGCCGGGCGCGCCGGTGACGGTCCGCCTCGTACGGTCCGGCGCGGAACTGACGGTCACCGTCACCAGCGCGGCGCTGCCGCCGGCGCGCGGCGGGCCGGCCCCCGACGTGGATCTGCCCGGCGGCGCGGGCGGCGGTACGGGGCTGGTCGGCCTCGACGAACGAGTCCGTCTCGCCGGCGGGGTACTGCGTCACGGGCCGCTGCCCGGAGGCGGCTTCGAGGTGTCCGCGACCCTGCCCCGAACGCCGGGCCCGCCCACCGCCATCGCGCCCGAACACCTGTCCTCGGCGGATGAGTTGGCCTGGGAGCGTAAGCAGGTGCGGCGGCGTCTGAAGCAGGCGGTCTGGGTCCCGCTCGCCGCGACCGCCGCGATCGGGCTGCTGATCGGCGCCGTAGCTCTGCTGACCCGCTACGAGTCGGTCCTCGGCCGCGCGCGATACGACCTGATCCGGGTCGGCGACAGCGCGGCTTCGGTGGGTGACCGGCTCCCCGGTCACACCATGGGCGGCGCACCGGGAGGTGCGCCGCCCGCGCCGGCGGGCCAGGAGTGCCGTTACTACCGCGCCGGGCCGTTCAGCGGGCTGCCCGCGTACCGGCTCTGCTTCAGTGGTGGCGCCCTGACGTCCAAGGCGGTGCTCCGCTGACAGCGGGCCGGCTCCGGCCCAGGGTCTGTCGTCAGAGTGCCGTCGCACCGCAGAGGGCAGTTCGACGGCAGACCCTACTAGGCCGGATTGTCCCCGTGGGTCAGCGTCTCCCAGGCGACGAACAGGTTGTCCGTCCCCGCGGGGCGCTGCTTCTCGGTCAGGGCCTGGGTGTTGGTCATGGCGATGCCGAGACGGTTGTGCAGGGCGTTGTAGCCGACCTCGGTGACCGGTCCGAGGCTGTCCTTCAGGGAGCCGCCGCACAGGTTGGACGGCACGGCCGCGCCCATCATGTACTTGGACTGGAGACCCAGTGCCTGACGGAGCCGCTCCTGGATCTCGGGGTAGAGGTCCTGTCCCTGGATGCGGCTGGTCTCGGCTATGTGGGAGATCGCCGAGAGCCCGTAGCCGGTGTGCGTCAGGTCGCGGCAGGTCTCCTGAGTGAGCCCGTCCATGAAAGTGGACTGGCCCTGCCAGTACTTGACGATCGCGTCGCGTCCGCTGAGACCGCTGCCGGGTGCGACCTTCGGCAGGGCGCCGTCCGAGCTGAGGTAGATGTACGCGGGCACCCGGCCGCGGAACGTGGCGACCGCCTTGTCGTAGGAGGTGCGGTCCTCCAGGAAGACGGAGATGCCGATGGCGGCCTCCGTCATCGACAGTTCCCAGTTGCCGTTGGACTGGGAGCCGTTGATGACCTCGGGCAGATAGACGTCACGCAGCATGGTGGCGAACCGGTCTGCGTTGGGCCAGCCGGTGTAGGTGTACTTGATGATCTCGGCGGCGCGCGGCCAGACCGATCCGGCCCAGCCGGTCTGGAGGGGGGCGTTGCTGTTGGTGTGCTCCTTGATCACGCCCGACCAGGCGTCCATCAGCTCGATGGACTTCTTGGCGTACCGGTCGTCGCGGGTGATGTACCAGGCGAGCGCGTCGGTGTACGCGGCGATGGCGTCCTCACGCTCGTCCGTACAACCGTTGTTGGGGTCGGAGTAGGAACCGCACTCGACGTTGGCACGCGGTGCGGGGGTGCGCGAGAGCGAGGCGTATTTGCTCGCCATCATCTGCGCGTCGGCGCTCTTCCAGGGCTCGGTACCCGCCTGGACCTTGCCCCGGACGAAGTCGAGCTGCGGGCGGCTGACGAGGACGCCGGGGTGGGCGAACGCGGCGGGAGCCGCCGCCGCTGCCGGTGCGGCGGCGGTGGCGGGCGCCTTGGCCGCCATGGCCTGGGGCATCAGCGCCAGGCCGAGGAGGCCGGTCAGCGCCGCGGTGACGCCGGTCGACCAGAGTCTGATGTGGCGGGGGGATCGCTGCGAGGTGGTTCCGGTGCGCATGTGGGGGTGCCTTCCGGTAGGAAATCCTCCCGGAGTTCATACACATGAACAATTATTGTGTTGATGAACTCCAGTGTGCGTGTGGAACCTAAAGGCATTCCATGAGCACGTCAAGAGTTGCGTTCAGGAAGCGAAAAGGCCCGGCGCCGATACGACGCCGGGCCTCCCTGATCCTGTGTCACCTCAGGAGTACGCCCGCGCCCTCCCCCGTCGCGGCGGTCGGCGCCGCCACGAGCCCCAGCTCAGCGCCGCTCGCCAGCAGGTGGTGCGCGGGCAGGATCCGGACCGTGTAGCCGTACGCGCCCGTGCGGTCAAGCGCGAGCGGGCCCTCGTACAGCAGCCGTCCGTCCAGGTCGGGGCCGCCCGCCGGTTTCAGCGCGACGGTCCGCGCGTCCGCGATCCGGTCCTGCGCGTCGACCCGGCCCGACACCGCCTGCACCTCCACGTCGTCGGGCCGCAGCGCACCCAGTGCGACCTGCACCCGCAGCAGCAGGGTGGAGCCCAGCTCCGCGGTACCGTCGGCCGTGGTCGCGGCTGACGCCTCCACATGGTCGACATGGACGTCCGGCCAGGCGGCGCGCACCCGCGCCTTCCAGCCGGCCAGCTCCCCGGCCGCGTCGGGCCCGAGCGCCCGGTGGGCGAGAGCGGCCGGCGCGTAGAGCCGCTCGACGTACTCCCGCACCATCCGCCCCGCCAGGACCTTCGGCCCCAGCGTGGCCAGCGTGGAGCGGACCATCCCGACCCAGCGTTCGGGCAGCCCCTCGGCCGTACGGTCGTAGAAGCGCGGTGCGACCCGGTCCTCGATCAGCGAGTACAGCGCCGCCGACTCCAGCTCGTCACGCCGGTCCTCGTCCATCCCCGAGCCGTCCGCGGTGGGGATGGCCCAGCCGAAGTCGGGCTCGAACCACTCGTCCCACCAGCCGTCGAGCACCGAGAGGTTGAGACAGCCGTTGAGGGCGGCCTTCATCCCGGACGTACCGCACGCCTCCAGCGGGCGCAGCGGGTTGTTCAGCCAGACGTCGCAGCCTGGGTAGAGCCGCTCGGCCATCGCCATGCCGTAGTCCGGCAGGAAGACGATCCGGTGGCGCACCCGCGGGTCGTCCGAGAAGCGCACCAGCTCCTGCACCAGCCGCTTCCCGCCGTCGTCCGCCGGATGCGCCTTGCCCGCGACCACGATCTGGATGGGCCTGGTCGGGTGGAGCAGCAGCTCGGTCAGCCGGTCGCGGTCGCGCAGCATCAGTGTGAGGCGCTTGTACGAGGGGACGCGCCGGGCGAAGCCGATGGTGAGCACCGACGGGTCGAGCACCCCGTCGATCCAGCCCAGTTCGGCCTCGGACGCGCCGCGTCCGCGCCAGGAGGCGCGCAGCCGGGTCCGCACCTCCCCGACCAGTTGTTCGCGCAGGGTCCTGCGCATCTCCCAGATCTCCGCGTCCGGGATGCCGGCCACGGCGTCCCAGCGGTCGGATCCGCCCACCGACAGGGCGTGTTCGGTGCGTTCGGCGCCGATCCGGCCGACGGCGGTACGGGTGATCGCGGGCGCCACCCAGGTCGGGGCGTGCACTCCGTTGGTGATCGAGGTGATCGGCACCTCCTCGGGGTCGAATCCCGGCCAGAGTCCGGCGAACATCTCCCGGCTGACAGCGCCGTGCAGGGTGGAGACGCCGTTGGCGCGCTGGGCGAGACGCAGGCCCATCACCGCCATGTTGAAGAGGCGGGGCTCACCGCCGGGGTAGGTCTCGGTGCCCAGCTGGAGCACGCGTCCGGCGTCGATGCCCGGCAGTTCGCCGTCGTCCCCGAAGTGGCGGGCGACCAGGTCGCGGTCGAAACGGTCGATCCCGGCGGGGACGGGTGTGTGCGTGGTGAAGACCGTTCCGGCGCGTACGGACTCCAGGCCCGCGTCGAAGTCCATTCCCTCACCGGCGAGTTCGCGGATGCGTTCCAGGCCGAGGAACCCGGCGTGGCCCTCGTTCGTGTGGAACACCTCGGGGCCGGGGTGCCCGGTGATCCGGCAGTAGGAACGCAGCGCCCGTACCCCGCCGATGCCGAGCAGCATCTCCTGGAGGAGCCGGTGCTCGCTGCCTCCGCCGTAGAGCCGGTCGGTGACACCGCGCTCCCCCGGCTCGTTCTCCTCGACGTCGGAGTCGAGCATCAGCAGCGGGACGCGGCCGACCTGCGCCTGCCAGATGTGCGCGTGGAGGGAGCGCCCTCCGGGCAGGGTGAGAGCCACCTTGCTGGGTGACCCGTCCGCCTCGCGCAGCAGCGTGACCGGCAGCTCGTCGGGGTCGAGGACGGGGTAGTGCTCCTGCTGCCAGCCGTCGCGGGAGAGGGACTGCCTGAAGTACCCGTGCCGGTAGAGCAGCCCGACTCCGATGAGCGGGACTCCGAGGTCGCTGGCGGCCTTCAGGTGGTCTCCGGCGAGGATGCCGAGGCCGCCGGAGTACTGCGGGAGCGCCGCGGTGACACCGAACTCGGGTGAGAAGTAACCGACGGCGGCGGGCAGTCCGGCGGGCTGCTCCTGGTACCAGCGCGGTCCGTGCAGATAGGTGTCGAGGTCGGCGGCGGCTTCGGCCAGGCTGCGCAGGAAGCCGGCGTCGGCGGCCAGCTCGGCGAGCCGGGCGGCGGACACCGCCCCGAGCAGCGCGACGGGGTCGCCCCCGGCGTGCAGGAGCCCGCCGGGGTCGACGGCTCGGAAGAGGTCCTTGGTCCCGGCGTGCCAGGACCAGCGGAGATTGCGGGCGAGCTCGCCCAGGGGGCGCAGCGGCTCGGGGAGGACGGGGCGGACGGTGAATCGACGAATGGCCTTCACGTGTTCCACCTTCGCAGGGGAGATGCGCATCCAGGGGACGCACAGCGGTGTGCGTCCGCACTTCACCCCGAAGGTATCCGTCACCGCCCTCCGCAACCACGGCGCGAGGGCCCGGTGGCGCGCGCCGGTCCGGCCCCCGGCGCCGGGCGCGCCCGCGCGCGTCCCGGCGGTCGGTATGGCCGGTTCTCCCCCCTCGCGTGGGCTTGTGGCACTTCGCGACACGGGTGAGGCTGCTCTGTAACACCTGCGGCGGAAGGGAGCGTGCCCCGATGGAACGACCCGTCACCTGCCGGGCGCGGACGGGCCCATGAGGTCCGGCCCGCTCCCTGCTCGCACGGCGCACGACCGGCGTGCGCCGTGCGCCGTGCACGCCTCCCGCGGCGCACTCCGGCTGGTCCTCCCGGCCGCCCCGGTGGACGGCCGGCTCTGCCAACGGTGTGAATCCACGGCCGCCCTCACGTCCGGTCACGGCGCGTCGGCGACGCGCGGCCCGCCCGGTCCTTGCCTTGCACATTACGCACGAGTACTTAACTCAGGAGCCGGATTGCCCACCCAAGGTGCGGGGGAAGGCTTCCCCGGTACCTGCCTGAGCGCACCCCCTCCACCACCAACTGAGTGAACGCGGACAGGAGCGGTCATGCCCGCAGCCCGCCAGCCATCGTCGGACAAGCCCACCGGGGGGAGTTCTCCGCAGTCCCCGGGACCGCGGAAGCCCCCACGGCGGAAATCCCCGAAATCACCGAGGCGGCCGACCTCGGGTCAGCCGATCGGCCGTATCCCGGTGCTCGATGTCCGGCCGCACGTCGACGGCGGGCGCAGGCCCGCCAAGGCGGTGGCCGGTGAGACCTTCCAGGTCACGGCGACAGTCTTCCGCGAGGGCCATGACGCGGTCGCGGCCAACGTCGTCCTGCGCGGCCCGCGCGGCCGGACGGCACCCTGGGCGCCGATGCGGGAGCTGGCGCCGGGCACCGACCGCTGGGGCGCCGACGTCACCCCGGACCGCGAGGGGCGGTGGACGTACACGGTCGAGGCGTGGAGCGACCCCGTCACCACCTGGCTGCACACCGCCCGTATCAAGATCCCGGCAGGCATCGACACGGAGCTGGTGCTCGCCGACGGCGCCGAGTTGTATACGCGTGCGGCCGCGGGAGTACCGAAGAGCAAGGGGCGCGCGGCAGTGCTCGCGGTGGCCCGGGGGCTGGGCGACGCCTCCGCCCCCGCCGGGCAGCGCCTCGCCGCCGCACTCGCACCGGAAGCGGTGGCGGCGCTCGCCCGGTACCCGCTGCGCGAACTGGTCAGCGCTTCGGAGCCGCTGCCGCTGCGGGTGGAGCGCGAGCGGGCGCTCCAGGGCTCCTGGTACGAACTGTTCCCGCGCTCCGAGGGGGCTGTGGTCGAGGAGGGGAAGCCGCACGTCAGCGGCACCTTCAGGACAGCGGCGAAGCGTCTTTCGGCGGTGGCGGCCATGGGGTTCGACGTGGTCTATCTGCCGCCGATCCACCCCATCGGCACCACCCACCGCAAGGGTCCCAACAACGCGCTGGCCGCCGGGCCCGACGACGTGGGGGTCCCGTGGGCCATCGGCTCGCCGGCCGGCGGCCACGACGCCGTCCATCCCGACCTCGGCACCCTGGAGGACTTCGACGACTTCGTCGGTCGCGCCGGGGAGCTGGGGCTGGAGATCGCACTGGACTTCGCGCTCCAGTGCTCCCCGGACCACCCGTGGGTGACACAGCACCCCGAGTGGTTCCACCACCGGGCCGACGGCACCATCGCGTACGCGGAGAACCCGCCGAAGAAGTACCAGGACATCTACCCGATCGCCTTCGACCGCGACATGGCCGGCCTGGTCACCGAGACGGTCCGCATCCTGCGCTTCTGGATGGAGCACGGCGTACGGATCTTCCGGGTGGACAATCCGCACACCAAGCCGGTGGTCTTCTGGGAACGGGTCATCGCGAAGGTCAACGGACGCGACCCTGATGTGATCTTCCTGGCCGAGGCGTTCACCAGGCCCGCGATGATGCACACCCTGGGCGCCGTCGGGTTCCAGCAGTCGTACACGTACTTCACCTGGCGGACGGGCAAGCAGGAGCTGACCGACTACGTCACCGAGCTGGCCGGCGAGTCCGCGGCGGCCATGCGGCCCAACTTCTTCGTGAACACCCCGGACATCCTGCACGGCTACCTCCAGCACGGTGGCCGTCCGGCCTTCGAGGTGCGTGCGGTGCTCGCGGCGACGATGGCGCCGTCGTGGGGGGTGTACGCCGGATACGAGCTGTGCGAGAACACCACGGCACGGGCGGGCAGCGAGGACTACCTGGACTCGGAGAAGTACCAGCTGCGGCCCCGCGACTGGGAGTCCGCGGACCGGGAGGGTCGGACCATCGCCCCGCTGATCACCACGCTGAACGAGCTGCGCCGCCGCCATCCGGCACTGCGTCAGCTGCGTTCGGTGCACTTCCACCACACCGACAACGACTCGGTGATCGCGTACTCGAAGACGGCCGCCGCACCGGCTTCCACGGCGGCCGGGGACGCGTCCGGATCGAACACGGTTCTGATTGTCGTCAACCTTGACCCGCACCACACCCAGGAGGCCACGGTCTCGTTGGACATGCCGGATCTCGGCCTCGAATGGCACGAGTCCGTCCCGGTGCGCGACGAGCTCACCGGCGAGACCTACCACTGGGGCAGGGCCAACTATGTGCGTCTGGAGCCGGGCAGTACGCCCGCGCACATCCTGGTGCTGCGACCGTCCCCGCCGATCGGAGGGTCACCCACATCATGATTGTCAATGAGCCTGTCCACGACAAATTCGAGGACACTCCCACCAAGGACCGTGACCCCGACTGGTTCAAGCGCGCCGTCTTCTACGAGGTCCTGGTCAGGTCGTTCCAGGACAGCAACGGGGACGGCGTCGGCGACCTCAAGGGCATCACCGCGAAGCTGGACTACCTCCAGTGGCTCGGCGTCGACTGCCTCTGGCTGCCGCCGTTCTTCAAGTCGCCCCTGCGGGACGGTGGTTACGACGTCGCGGACTACACGTCCGTGCTGCCGGAGTTCGGCGACCTCGCCGACTTCGTCGAGTTCGTCGACGCCACCCACCAACGCGGCATGCGCGTGATCATCGACTTCGTGATGAACCACACGAGCGATCAGCACGAGTGGTTCCAGGAGTCGCGCAAGGACCCGGACGGCCCGTACGGCGACTACTACATCTGGGCCGACGACGACAAGCAGTTCGCGGACGCCCGGATCATCTTCGTCGACACGGAGACGTCCAACTGGACCTTCGACCCGGTGCGCAAGCAGTACTACTGGCACCGGTTCTTCTCCCATCAGCCGGATCTCAACTACGAGAACCCGGTGGTGCAGGAGGAGATCATCTCGGCGCTGCGCTTCTGGCTCGATCTGGGCATCGACGGATTCCGGCTCGACGCGGTCCCGTACCTCTACCAGGTCGAGGGCACCAACTGCGAGAACCTGCCGCAGACCCACGCGTTCATGAAGCGGGTACGCGCCGAGATCGACGCGAGCTACCCGGACACGGTGCTGCTCGCCGAGGCCAACCAGTGGCCCGAGGACGTTGTCGACTATTTCGGCGACTTCAAAAAGGGCGGCGACGAGTGCCACATGGCATTCCACTTCCCGGTGATGCCGCGCATCTTCATGGCCGTGCGGCGGGAGTCCCGCTACCCCGTGTCGGAGATCCTCGCCAAGACCCCGGCCATTCCGAAGAACGCCCAGTGGGGCATCTTCCTGCGCAACCACGACGAGCTGACGCTCGAGATGGTCACGGACGAAGAGCGCGACTACATGTACTCGGAGTACGCCAAGGATCCCCGGATGCGGGCCAACATCGGCATCCGCCGGCGGCTCGCGCCCCTGCTGGACAACGACCGCAACCAGATCGAGCTGTTCACCGCGCTGCTGCTCTCGCTGCCCGGCTCCCCGATCCTCTACTACGGGGACGAGATCGGGATGGGCGACAACATCTGGCTCGGCGACCGGGACGCCGTCCGCACGCCGATGCAGTGGACCCCCGACCGGAACGCGGGCTTCTCGTCCAGCGACCCCGGACGGCTCTTCCTGCCGACCATCATGGACCCGGTCTACGGCTACCAGGTGACGAACGTCGAGGCCTCCATGGCCTCGCCCGCCTCGCTGCTGCACTGGACCCGGCGGATGATCGAGATCCGTAAGCAGAACCCGGCCTTCGGCCTCGGCTCATACACCGAACTCCCGTCGTCCAACCCGGCCGTCCTCGCCTTCCTCCGCGAGTACAAGGACGACCTGGTGCTGTGCGTACACAACTTCTCGCGGTTCGCGCAGCCGACGGAGCTGGATCTGGGCACCTTCACCGGACGCCATCCGGTGGAGCTGATCGGCGGAGTGCGCTTCCCTCCGATCGGTGATCTGCCGTACCTGCTGACCCTCGCGGGGCACGGCTTCTACTGGTTCCGCTTGCGGAAGGACGCCGCCACCTTGTGACGGCGGCCCGGGGCGGGGCGGTTTCCGCCGCCCCGCCCCGGGCACTCTTTCCACCAGCACCCGGCCCACAGGGCCGTAGTCCATCTGGTCCATCCTCACCCGCACCGTCCCGCACAGCCGGATTCCCGTCCCCATTGCGTTCAGCATGGGAGACGACCCCACGCAATCCGGGACACTCTGCGCATCGTGTGGCGTGCCCGGGAAAGGACGCGATGCCATGTCCAAGGCTGCATCCACCCGGAACAGCGCGCGCTCCGCCGGGTCGTCCGGCACCCTCAGCCTGCTCGACTCGCTCGCCCCCCTGCTGCACGACTGGCTGCCCCGGCAGCGCTGGTTCGCGGGCAAAGGGCGCCCCGTAACCGCCTTCACCCTGGTCTCGGCCACCGAACTGCTGCCGGTCGGCGCGGCCCCCGGGCTGCTCCATCTGCTGGTGCGGGCCGAGCAGGAATCGCCCGCGCCCGCCCACCCCACCGGAGACTGCTACCAGCTGCTGATCGGCGTACGGACATCCCTGCCGCCGCGTCTGAGCGCCGCGCTGATCGGCCGGGCCCGCACCGGGGCGCTGGCCGGCTCGGTGCTGTACGACGCGCTGCTCGACCCGCGGCTCACCGGGCTGCTCCTCGAGCGGCTGCGCGCGCCCGGCCGGATCGGGGCGCTGCGGTTCGACCGCGACCCCGCCGCGGAGATCCCGGCCGGGCTGCCCGCGCGCCCGCTCGGCGCCGAGCAGTCCAACACCTCACTGGTCTATGGCGATACGTTCATCCTGAAGGTCTTCCGGCGCGTCCACCCAGGTTCGAACCCGGATCTGGAACTGCCGCTCGCGCTTGCCCAGGCGGGCTGCGCCCGAGTGCCCGCACCCGTCGCCTGGTACGAGACCACCGAGCCGGAGCCCGCCACGCTCGGGGTCCTCCAGCCCTTCCTCACCGGCTCCGAGGACGGCTGGCAGCTGGCCCTGCTCGCACTCGCCGACGGCCACGACTTCGCGGCGGGCGCGCGGGCGCTCGGCCGGGCGACGGCCGAGGTGCACGGGACGCTGGCGGCCGCGCTGCCCACCGCGGTGCTGCGCAAGCGGCAGATAGAGCATCTCGCCGCGGAGATGACGCAGCGCCTGGAGGCCACGGCCCAGGCCGTGCCCGCGCTCGCGCCGTACGTGGCCGGGCTGCGCACCGCCTTCGACGCGGTCGCCGAGCTCGGCCACGCGGGCCGCACCTGGGCCGCCCAGCGCATCCACGGCGACCTGCACCTGGGCCAGAGCCTGCGGGCCGGGAACGGGGAGTGGTCGGTCATCGACTTCGAGGGCGAACCGGCCCGGCCGCTGGCCGAGCGCACCCGCCCGCAGCCGGTGGTCCGCGATGTGGCGGGCATGCTGCGCTCCTTCGACTACGCGGCCCGCACCCACCGCCCCTGGTCACCCAAGTGGGCCATCGGCTGCCGGGACGCTTACTGCGAGGGGTACGCGTCGGTGTCGGGAGACGACCCACGCGCCGAACCGGAGCTGCTGCGGGCCTACGAGACCGACAAGGCGGTGTACGAGGTCCTGTACGAGGCGAGGAACCGCCCCGACTGGCTGCCCGTCCCGATGGCCGCGATCGAGCGGCTCTCGCTTCCCGAACCCCCCATTTCCCACCGCGTTTCCCACCGTGCGCCGAAGCTGCCGAGGAGGCCGCCCCAGTGACCGCCCGTCCCCCGTCCCGCACTCCGTCGCCCGCCGAACCCGAGCCCGCCGGAGCCACCGAGCCCGCAGCGGACACCCCCGTACTGCCCTCCCAGCCGACCGGGGGCGTACGGCCCGCGGAAATGCTCGGCGACGGCGACCGGGAGCGGCTGCTCAGCGGCGGCCACCACGACCCGCACGCGCTGCTCGGCGCCCACCCGGTCACCGGCGGCGTCGCCGTGCGGGCCCTGCGTCCGTACGCCCGCGCCGTGACCGTGATCGCCCAGGGGCTCCGCGCCGAACTGCGCGACGACGGGCAGGGCTTCTTCTCCGGGCTGCTGCCACTGAGTACCGTCCCGGAGTACACGCTGCTCGTCACCTACGACGACGGCGGGATCGAGGTCCACGATCCGTACCGCTTCCTGCCCGCCATCGGCGAACTCGATCTGCACCTCATCGGCGAGGGCCGCCACGAGGAACTGTGGAAGGCCCTCGGCGCGCAGCCGATGACCTTCCAGGGGGTCACCGGTACCCGGTTCACCGTGTGGGCGCCCGACGCGCGCGGGGTACGGGTCAGCGGTGACTTCAACTACTGGGACGGCACCGCGTATCCGATGCGGTCACTCGGGTCGACCGGTGTGTGGGAGCTGTTCGTGCCGGGTGTCGGCGAGGGGGCGCTCTACAAGTTCGACCTGATGCGCCCGGACGGCAGCCACACCCTGCGTGCGGACCCGATGGCGCGGCGCACCGAGGTGCCGCCCGCCACCGCGTCCGTCGTGACGCAGGCGCACCACATCTGGCAGGACGAGAACTGGATGGCGCACCGCGCCGACCGTCCGGTCCACGAGGCGCCCTTCTCGGTCTACGAGCTGCATCTGCCTTCCTGGCGACCAGGCCTGACTTATCGTCAGCTCGCGACCCAGCTGACGGCCTACGTCCAGGACCTCGGCTTCACCCACGTGGAGCTGATGCCGGTCTCCGAGCACCCCTTCGGGGGCTCCTGGGGCTACCAGGTCACGGGTTTCTACGCGCCCACGTCCCGCATGGGCACACCGGACGACTTCCGGTACCTGGTGGACTCGCTGCACCGGGCCGGCATCGGCGTCCTGATGGACTGGGTGCCGGCGCACTTCCCGAAGGACGACTGGGCGCTGGCGCAGTTCGACGGCCGTCCGCTGTACGAGCACGCCGACCCGACCCGTGCGGAGCACCCCGACTGGGGCACGCTGGAGTTCGACTACGGCCGCACCGAGGTGCGTAACTTCCTTGTCGCCAACGCCACTTACTGGTGCGAGGAGTTCCACATCGACGGGCTCCGGGTGGACGCCGTCGCCTCGATGCTCTACCTGGACTACTCCCGCGAGGAAGGCCAGTGGTCACCGAACGAGCACGGCGGCCGGGAGAACCCGGACGCGGTGGCCTTCCTGCAGGAGATGAACGCGACCGTCTACCGGCGCAACCCCGGTGTGGTGACGATCGCCGAGGAGTCGACGGCCTGGGACGGCGTCACCCGCGCCACCGACCAGGTCGGGGCGGGCGGCTTCGGCGGCCTCGGATTCGGGCTGAAGTGGAACATGGGGTGGATGCACGACTCCCTGGAGTACGTGTCCAAGGAGCCGGTGCACCGCAAGTACCACCACAACGAGATGACGTTCTCGATGGTGTACGCCTTCAGCGAGAACTACGTCCTGCCCATCTCGCACGACGAGGTGGTGCACGGCAAGCAGGCGCTGGTGTCGAAGATGCCGGGCGACTGGTGGCAGCAGCGCGCCACACACCGCGCGTACCTGGGCTTCATGTGGGCCCACCCCGGCAAGCAACTCCTCTTCATGGGACAGGAGTTCGCGCAGGGAGCCGAATGGTCGGAGGCGCACGGCCCGGACTGGTGGCTGCTGGACCCGTCGTACGGGGCGGCGCACGACCACCGCGGCGTCCGGGACCTGGTGCGCGACCTGAACGCGGTGTACGCGACGGCCCCCGCCCTGTGGCAGCGCGACACCGATCCGGGCGGTTTCGCCTGGGTGGCGGGTGACGCCGCGGAGGACAACGTCTTCGCGTTCCTGCGCTACGACGCGCACGGCGCCCCGCTGCTCTCGGTCTCCAACTTCTCGCCGGTGGTGCGGTACGGCTACCGGCTCGGCGTGCCGGACTCCGTACCGGCGTGGCAGGAGGTGCTGAACACCGACACCGGGCTCTACGGCGGCGGCGACATCCGCAACACGGAGCCGCTGAAGCCCGAGCCGGTGCCGTACCACGGACGTGCTTCCAGCGTCGGACTGACGCTGCCGCCGCTGGCGACGGTGTGGTTCAGGCCGGTCTGAGCCGTCCGGGAGCACCGGCCCCGGTGGCCGGGGTGCGGCGGCGTGGACATCACCCGCCGCCGCGCCCCGCCCGGTCACTGCCGGGGATCCGTTGCCGCACCTCTGAGGCACTCCGGCAGCCGGTCGCCCGTGTGCACGATGCCGGCCCGCTGGGTGGCCCGGGTCAGCGCCACGTACAGGTCGCTCGTGCCACGCGGCGAACCGGAGAGGATCTGGCCCGGCTCGACCACGATCACCGTGTCGAACTCCAGCCCCTTCGCCTGCCGGGGTGCCAGCAGGACGACGGGCCGGTGCAGGTCCGGCTCGCCCTCGTCCACGTCCGGGAGAACGGCTGCCAGTTCGCGGTGCAGCCCGGCCGGGGCGATCACCGCGATCCTGCCCTCGTCGGCGCGCGCCGCCTCGACGGCATCGGCCACGGTGCGGGCCAGGTCGCCGGTGGCCCGCACCCAGGGCGGCACCCCCGTGGAGCGGATGGAGCGCGGCGGCCGGAAGGACGGGTCGTCCGCACGCGGGACGGCTGCCGCGACCTCCATGATCTCGGCGGGGGTGCGGTAGTTGATACCGAGCCGTACATGCTCGTACCGGTCCTCGACGTACGGGGCGAGCATGGTCGCCCAGTCCCCCACGCCGCCCGGCTCGGCGGTCTGGGCCGGGTCGCCGACCAGGGTCATCGAGCGGGTCGGGGAGCGCCGCATCAGCAGCCGCCACACCATGGGTGAGAGTTCCTGCGCCTCGTCGACGATGATGTGGCCGAAGGCCCAGGTGCGGTCGGCCGCCGCGCGTTCGGCGGCGCTGCGGTGATCGGCCTCCTCGTGCCGCTCGGCCATCCGCTCGGCGTCGATGATGTCGTGCGCGGCGAGCAGTTCGGACTCCTCGTCCTCGAACTCGAAGGACTCGGAGCCCAGCGACAGATCGAGGACGCCCTGGGCGAACGCGACCTGCTCCTGACGCGCGGCCTCGGCCGCCGCGCGCAGCGCCGAGTCGTCCTCACCGAGCAGTTCGGCGGCCTCGTCGAGGAGGGGGACGTCGGCAGGCGTCCAGTCGCCGCTCGTGCGGCGGATGGCGGCCGCGTCGGCGTCCGGCAGGTACACGGGGTCGGTGAGGTAGTCGGCGACCACCTGTTGTGCGGTGCACAACGGCCACAACTCCTCGATGGCCGCGTGCACTTCGGAGCTTGCCGCGACGGCCTTGCCGATCTGGGCGAGGTCGTCGGGACCCAGGAAGTTGGGCCCGCCGTAGGGGTCGGCGCCGAGCCGGTCGGCCAGCTGCGCGGTCAGGTCGTCGATGATCCGGAACGCGAAGTGCGGTCGGGCGAGGTTGTGCGGCAGCAGGGTCGAGCGGGCACGCTCGCGGGCGGCGTCGGCGATGGTCCAGTCGAGCAGCAGATCACCGTCGTCGTGCGGGATCACCAGGGGGCCACCGGGCTCCGGTGTCCGCTGGAGGTCGCGGACGAAGGCGGCGAGCGCATCCGCCATCTCCGTACGCCCCTTGACCGCGGCGGCCTCCGGAGTGTCCGTACCGGTGGCGGTCACACCGGGGAACAGCTCACCCGGCGTGGCCAGCAGCACGCCCGTCTCGCCGAGTGAGGGCAGCACCTCACCGATGTAGCCGAGGAAGGCCGGGTTGGGGCCGACGACGAGGACCGCCCGGCGGGCGAGCTGGTCACGGTGGGCGTACAGGAGGTAGGCGGCCCGGTGCAGCGCGACCGCGGTCTTGCCGGTGCCGGGGCCGCCCTCGACGACGAGGACCCCGTGGTGCGGGGCTCGGATGATCTCGTCCTGTTCGGCCTGGATGGTCTGCACGATGTCGTGCATCCGGCCGGTGCGCGCGGAGTCCAGCGCGGAGAGCAGCACCGCGTCGGCGTCGGCGCCCTCGTGCCCGGTCCGCTCGGTGTCGGCGAGGTCGAGGATCTCGTCGTGGAGCGCGGTGACGGTCCTGCCCTGGGTGGTGAGGTGCCGGCGGCGGCGCAGTCCCATCGGGGAATGCCCGGTGGCGAGATAGAAGGGCCGCGCGATCCGTGCGCGCCAGTCGATCACCAGCGGAGCACGTTCGTTGTTCTCGTCGGCTGCCTCACGGATTCCGATACGGCCGATGTGATAGCGGGAACCGTCGGCGAAATCGATACGCCCGAAGCAGAGCCCGGATTCCACCGAATTCAGCGCGCCGAGCAGCCCGGACTGTTCGGCGACCAGCACATCGCGCTCGACGCGCGCCTGAAGCCCCTTGCCCACCTGGGCGAATGAGCTCTGCACGGCGGCCTCGGCGCGCTCACGGAGCGCGTCGAGCCGCCCGTAGAGCCGTGAGACGAATTGCTGTTCGTTCTGCAATTCCTCGGTTGACAATGCAGCTCCTGACGCGGTACGGTGCGTGTATAAGACTTCTTCTTGGCTTTACTGCGCACAGAGTTGTGCACAAAGACAGGAAGCATCCACTGTACGCGCCGCAATACCCCGGACGCCAATTCGCCCGGGGTATTTCTGTGCCGGTCTCCTTTTTTCGGTCTCCCGTACCGGAGCCGGAGCGGCCGCGGGTCAGAGCACGTCCGCGAGTTCCTGGAGCAGCCGCCGCTTCGGCCGGGCACCGACCATAGACTTCACCGGCTCGCCGTCCCGGAAGACCATCAGCGTCGGCATCGCCATCACCCCGTACCGGACCATCACATCCGGATTGCTGTCCACGTCCAGCTGCACGACCTTGAGGCGTCCCGCCTCCTCGCTCGCGACGGCGCTCAGCACCGGCGCGAGCTGCCGGCACGGCCCGCACCAGTCGGCGGTGAACTCGACCAGGACCGGCAGCCCTGCCCCGAGTACCTCACGGTCGAAATCGGCGTCCGTCACGGACTCGACGCCCTCTGCGTGCATCATCTCTGCTGGTCCTCCCACTCGGCCCTGTCGGACAGTTCACAGCGCGGTTCCGGCCCGCCCGGCAACTCCGCCTCGGCGCGGGCCAGTTCCGCTCCCACCTGCTGCCGTACGCCCTGGAGCTGCCCGATCAGCGCGTCCAGCTCGGACAGCTTGCGCCGGTACACGGCGAGCGAGGCGGGGCAGACGTCCCCGGCCGGATGGCCGGCGCGCAGGCACTCGACGAACGGCCTGGTCTCCTCCAGGCCGAAGCCGAAGTCCTGCAGCGTCCTGATCTGCTGGAGCAGCCGCAGATCGTCCTCGTCATAGGTCCGGTAACCGTTCACCGCCCGCCGTGCGGGCAGCAGCTCCCGTGACTCGTAGTACCGAAGAGCACGGGTGGTGGTCCCGGCCCGCTCCGCCAGCTCGCCGATTCGCATGGCCCGAAGGTAATCCTTGACGTCGGCGTCAAGGCAAGGCCCCTTCCGGCAGCCGCACCTCCGGGAATCAGGACAGGGCCGGGGGCCGGACACCGTCACACCGGGGCCGTCGCCCGCTCCTCCTCCTGCGCCACAGCCGGCTCCGTACGCCGGCCGCGGCCGGGCACCAGCACGGCGACCAGCACGGTGCCGATACCGAGTATCACCGCGCCGACCAGGCTGGTGTGGGCGACGGCCTGCGAGAAGGCGCCGTTCACCGCGTCCGCCAGGGCGCGCGCCTGCCCTGGTCCCGCCGTGGTTCCGGCCTTCCGCGCCACCGCGAGGCCCGCTCCCACCGAGTCCTGGGCGGTGCTCAGAGCACCGGCGGGCAGCTTGCCACCGACCGCGTCCGCGAGGTGCGAGGAGTACGCGCCGGAGAGCACCGATCCGAGAATCGCGATGCCCAGCGAGCCGCCCAGCTCGATCGAGGTGTCGTTGACCGCGCCGCCGACGCCCAGTTCGGACTCCGGGAACGCGCCCATGATCGCGTCGGTGCACGGCGACAGGGCGAGCCCGATGGCCAGGCCGAGCAGGACCAGCGGCAGGACGAACTCCCCGTATCCCGAGGCCGCGTCGATCCGGGTGAGCAGCGCCAGCGAAGCCGTACCGCCGACCATGCCCGCCGTGACCGTGACCCGCATCCCGAGCCGGGGCGTCAGGATTCCGGTCAGCGCCGAGCCTGCGAAGACGGCGCCGGCCAGCGGTAGCATCCGCACCCCGGTCTCGAAGGCGTTGAAGCCGAGCACAAACTGCAGATGCTGGGTCAGGTAGTAGAAGGCGCCGAACACGGCCAGGAAGAAGAGGGCCACGGCGAGATTCGCCCCGGCGAAGCCCCGGTCGAGGTAGCGCCGCACGTCGAGCACCGGGCGCGGGTGCCGCAGCTCCCACAGCACGAACGCGACGAACCCGGCTCCCGCCACGACTGCCGCGGTGACGGCCTTGACGCCCCAGCCGAAGTGCGGCCCTTCGATGATCATGTAGACGAGGGCGCCGACGGAGACCACCGAGAGCAGTCCGCCCACGTAGTCGATCCGGTCGCGGTGGCCCGCCTTCGACGGCGGCACGAGCACGAAGGCGCCGATGACGGCGAGCACCGCGATCGGCACGTTGATCAGGAAGGTGGACGCCCAGCCGTGGTGCTGGAGCAGGGCTCCGGCGACCAGCGGACCGGCGGCGATGGCGAGCCCAGCGGTGGCCGTCCAGAGCACGATCGCCTTGGCCCGCTCGGCGCGCGGGAAGCTCGCCGCGAGCAGCGACAGCGTGGCGGGCATGATCATCGCCGCGCCGACCCCCATGACGGCGCGGGCCGCGATGACTCCCGTGGCACTGCCGACCAGCGACCCCGCGACCGCTCCCCCGCCGAAGACGACGAGCCCCAGTACGAGCGCGCCGCGCCTGCTGTACTTGTCGCCGATGGCGCCGAGCAACAGCATCAGGGCCGCGTACGGGACGGTGTAACCGTCGATCACCCACTGCAGGTCGGAGCTGCTGAGCCCCAGATCCCGCGTCATGTCGGGGGCCGCGACCGTCAGCGCGGTGTTCGCCATCACGATGATCAGCAGGCTCAGGCAGAGGACAAGCAGCGCCCACCAGCGGCGCCGGTACGGCCCTTCCATCTCCGCGACCGGTTCCCTCACCACGAGATTCATGACGTCCCACCATCCCTACTACTTGCACATGCTTGTGCAATTACACACTGCTGTGCAATTTAACGCGCTTCCCGGCGCGGTGCAAAATGGGCCCGTGACTTCCGGACGAGCAGACGCCAACCGCCGCCGCATCCTGGATGTGGCGCTCACCGAGCTGCTGCACGATCCGGAGGCCTCGATGGACCAGATCGCCCGCGCGGCCGGAGTCGTACGCCGCACGGTCTACGGCCACTTCCCCAGCCGCGAGGCCCTGATCGCCGCGCTCGTGGACAACGCGGCGGCCGCCGTGGCGCAGGCGCACGCCACCGGGCGCGAGGGCGCCGGCGACCCGGCCGAGGCACTGGCCCGCGCGACGCTCGCGGTCTGGGAGATCGCCGACCGCTACCGGCTGCTGGTCGCGCTGGCGCAGCGCAGCGTCACGATGGCAGGCATCAAACAGCGCCTCACCCCGGTACGCGACGCGTGCACGGCCCTGCTCCAACGCGGCCTGGACGAGGGCGTGTTCGTCTCACCCCTGCCGGCCGAGGCCCTCGCGTACGTCCACGAGCAGACACTGTTCGGCCTGATGGAGGCCGTCAACGAGGGGGCCCTGCCTGCTGCGGAGGGCGGAGCCGCGGCCGCCGGCACGCTGCTGATGACGGCGGGCGTGACGGCGTCGCGGGCGGCGGCGGTCGTGGGGGCGGCGCTCGGACAGCCGGACGGTACGTAGAGACGGTGGCGGTCGCCGTGAATCGGATGTTCCGTTCTGCCGAGAAGGCGTGCGATGTAGTGCGTGGCCCCCTCGGCGATCGGCCCCTTCTGCGCAAGCTTCGGGCAGCGGTCGGCCACATCCTCGGGAAAGCACGCAGTGACCAGAGTCAGCGGAGCAGGTCTCACGGACACCGCCGTGTACGGCGTCGAGGGGCCCGCCTGGGCCCTGCTGAAGGCGACCGAGCACCACACCGGGGAATCGCTCGCGGGTTCAGGGATGTTCCACTCCGCTCTCGCCGCAGCCCGCACGGCGGAGCCCTGCCCCGAACTCCTCGCCGCCAGCTCGCACCTGCTCGCGGTGGGCCGCCGGCCGCTCGGCTGAAGCGGCCTGCGCCCGGCGGACGGCCAACGGACGCGCCGCGTGGCCTCCCCTGCGTACGACAGCCGGGCCTGCGGCGGTGAGCGGAGCCCAGCCGGTCCGCTCACCGTTCGGCCCGGCGCAGGCCGGCCTCAGAGGCCCGTCGTAAGGACCATGCGGAAGCGCGCCGCGCCCGACATCATCTTGTCGAACGCCTCGCCTGCGTCCTCCAGCGGCGCCTCCTCGGTCCAGGAGCGCACACCGCTCTGCGCGGCGAAGCGCAGGGTGTCCTCGGTGTCCACGGCGGTGCCCGACGCGTGGCCGTAGACCTTCTTCGTGCCGCCGATGAACTGCAGCCCGCTGAACGTCATTTCGTCGGGGGTGGCGCCGGCCACGATGAGTTCGCCGCGCCGGCCGAGACCGTCGAACGTCGCCGTCATCGCCTCGCCGTTGGTGACCGTGGCCAGGACGACCTTCGCACCGCCCAGCTTCTGGAGCTCCTCGGCGACGTTCTGCGATGTGCTGTCGATGTAGTACCTGGCCCCGAGGCTGTGCGCGAGCTTCGCCTTCTCCGGACCGCGGGCGACGGCCACCGTACGGAAGCCCATCTTCGCCGCGAACTGCACGCCGAGATGGCCGAGTCCGCCCACTCCGAGGATCGCGACCAGATCACCGGGGCCGGCGGCGCTGCGCCGCAGCGCGTTGAAGACCGTGACGCCCGCGCAGGCCAGCGGGGCGGCCTCGACGGAGGTCAGCTCGTCGGGGACGCGGGCCAGCGCGACCGCGGGCACGACGACGGTGTCGGCGTATCCGCCGGGGTAGGCGGCGCCCGGGATCCGGAGCTCGGCGCAGTTGACGCCGTCGCCCACGCGGCAGGCCTCGCAGTGACCGCAGCTTCCGCCGTACCAGCCGACGGCGACCCGGTCGCCGGCCGTCCAGCCCGCCACGCCGTCGCCGAGCGCGTCGATGCGGCCCGCGATCTCATGTCCGGTGGTCACCGGGAACGTCACTCCGGGCAGCATGCCCCCGGTGATCATCGCGTCGGAGTGGCAGATGCCGCACGCCTCGACGGTGATCCTGACCTGGCCCGGCCCCGGCTCGGGGAGCTCGGTCCGTACAAGGGCGAAGGGGCCGCCGGGCTCGGTCACCTGCATCGCGCGGGGAGACGTGGGGGTGGATGTCATGGGGGTCTTCCTTGCCTTCCGGGGAGGGTTACGAGAAGCGCACGGGGCGGCGTCGGTGATCCGCCGCCCCTCCCAGTGTGGGCACTCCGCGCCCCGTCGGCCACGCGCGCCGCGCGGGTGCGGCGCCGGGCGGGTGCGCCATGAGCGCCGGAAGCCGCCCACGAGCATCAATGTCAGTGGCCGGTGGCAGCATGTGATCCGTCCGCCGCCCGAACCCGTACAGCAGTCCCGCGTCCGTCCCCGCCCCCCGACCGCACCTCCAGGGAATCCGTATGAAACACGCCGAACACCGCTGTGCCTGGGCGGACAGCTCCGACCTGATGGCCGCCTACCACGACGAGGAGTGGGGCCGCCCTTCGCACGACGACCGCTACCTCTTCGAGTTCCTCGTCCTGGAGGGGGCCCAGGCCGGGCTCTCCTGGTCGACGGTGCTCAACAAGCGGGACAACTACCGGCGGCTGCTCGACGGGTTCGACCCGGTGAGGATCGCCGAGTACGACGAGGCCAGGCTCGCGGAGCTGCTCGGCGACGCGGGCATCGTACGGAACCGGCTGAAGGTCGCCTCGCTGGTGAAGAACGCCCGCGCCTTCCTCACTGTGCAGAAGGAGTTCGGCTCGTTCGCCACATACCTCTGGCAGTGGACGGACGGGAAGAGAATCGTGAACCGGCCGGGCCCCGGAGACCCGCTTCCTACCAGCACCGAGCTCTCCGACCGGCTCAGCAAGGACCTCAAGCGGCGCGGCTTCACCTTCGTCGGAACCACGATCGTCTACGCCTATCTGGAGGCCGTCGGCGTCGTCGACGACCACTGGACGGGCTGCCCGGCAGCGGTGCCGCGGGACTGAGCCGTCGGACCGGGGCGCCGGTGCCGGGTCTCCGGCCCGGCGCCCCGGCAGACGGCCCCCAGCCAGGGGCGGGCCGTCACTGCTGGGCGGCCGGTTCCCTGCCGCTCTCCCGGGGCAGCGGCACCTCCTGGGGCCCGTCGCCGTCCCTGCTCTCCGGCCTGTCGTCCATCAGCGTCGCCTCGTCGAACGGCAGCCGGCCACGCAGCACCTCCTCCGCCCGCGCCTTGTCGATCTCCTTCGTCCAGGTACCCACCAGGACCGTCGCCACGGCGTTGCCTGCGAAGTTCGTCATCGCCCGTGCCTCACTCATGAAGCGGTCGATGCCGACGATCAGGCCGACCCCGCCGACCAGATCCGGGCGGTGCGACTGGAGACCCCCGGCGAGCGTGGCGAGGCCCGCGCCGGTGACACCCGCCGCGCCCTTCGACGCGACGATCATGAAGAGCAGGAGCGAGATCTGCTCGCCGCCGCTGAGCGGCTTGTCCATCGCGTTGGCGACGAAGAGCGCCGACATCGTCAGATAGATCGCCGTGCCGTCGAGGTTGAAGGAGTACCCCGTGGGGACGGTGATCCCGGCGACCGGCCTGCTCACGCCCAGGTGCTCCATCTTCGCGATCAGCCGCGCCAGCGCCGACTCCGACGACGAGGTCGAAAGGATCAGCAGGAACTCACGGCCCAGGTACTTCAGCAGCAGGAAGATGTTCATGCCCGCGATCAGCCGCAGCAGCGTGCCGAGCACGACGAAGACGAAGAGCGCACAGGTCAGATAGAAGCCGATCATGATGACTGCCAGTGACTTCAGCGCGTCCACACCGGTCTCGCCGACCACCGCCGCCATCGCGCCGAAAGCGCCCACCGGGGCCGCCCACATGATCATGGCCAGGATGCGGAACACCAGCCGCTGGATGTGCTCGATGCCCCGCAGCACCGGCTGCCCCGCCGGGCCGATCGCCTGGAGCGCGAACCCGGAGAGCAGCGCGATCAGCAGCGTCTGGAGCACCTGCCCCTCGGTGAAGGCGGAGACCATGGTCGTCGGGATGATCCCCAGCAGGAAGTCCGCGGTGGAGTCCCCGCCGCCGGTGGCCTGCGCGGCGCCCGCGTGCCGTACCGCTTCGGTCAGATGCAGCCCGGATCCCGGCTCCAGGACGTTCCCGACGACGAGGCCGATGGCCAGTGCCACCGTCGACATCACCAGGAAGTAGCCGAGGGCCAGACCGCCGACCGCGCCCACCTTGGCGGCCTTGCGGACCGAGCCGACCCCCAGCACGATCGTGCAGAAGATGATCGGCGAGATCATCATCTTGATGAGATTCACGAACCCGTCGCCCAGCGGCTTGAGTTCGACGGCAACCCCGGGTGCGGCGAAGCCGACCGCGATGCCGAGCACCACCGCGGCGATCACCGCGAGGTAAAGATAGTGCGTACGGTCCCGCTTCTCTGCGGACACGCTTGCCTCCTGGTACACGTCCGATCCACGTCCGATCCACATCCCTGACCATCCCGGTGGATCCCCGCGACTCTCCATCAGGCTGTGACCGCGGTCACCCTTGCGTGCATTTCGTTCACGCGTTTCGCAGCGTGCAGACTGTCGGCCATGCACATACGCCCTCCCCGGCCCCGCAGCCTGGCCGGCCAGCTCTTCGCGATGCAGGTCGTACTCGTCGCGGTGATCGTGGCCGGGTGCGCGGTGTTCAGCTATGTGTCGGACCAGCGCCAGGCCAGGGCGGCCGCCCGGCGCCAGGCCACCGCTGCCGCGACCGCCGTGGCGCTCTCGCCCTCCGTCCGGCGGGCCACCGTCTCGGACGACCCGTCCGCCGTGCTCCAGCCGTACGCCGAGCAGGTGCGCCGCTCCACCGGAGTGGCCTTTGTGACGATCATGGACACCCACGGGATCCGCTGGACGCACCCCGACCCGCAGCGGATCGGTGAGCACTATCTGGGCCACACCGCGGAGGCGCTGCACGGCAGGACGTACGCCGAGACCTACACCGGCACACTCGGCCCGTCCGCGCGGGTCGTCACCCCGGTCAGGGCGGACGGCGGCGCACACGCCAGGGTCACCGGGCTCGTCAGCGCGGGCATCACCGTGGAACGGATCGACGCCCAGCTCCAGGCACAGGTGAGCGTGCTGCTCTGGTTCGCCGGGGTCGCTCTGGCGCTGGGCGGTATCGGCACGTACGTCATCAACGCCCGGCTGCGCCGGCACACGCACGGGATGAACCCCGCCGAGCTGAGCCGGATGCACGACTACCACCAGGCCACGCTGCACGCTGTGCGGGAGGGGCTGCTGATGCTGGACAGCGGCCGGCGCATCGCCCTCATCAACGACGGCGGCCGGGAGCTGCTGGGGCTCGGCGAGGACGTGGTGGGCCGCGGCGCAGCCGAACTGGGCCTCCCCGCGCCGCTCACCGGGCTGCTGCTCGCCGACGGGCCGCGGGTGGACGAGGTCCATCTGACCGCCGACCGCGTCGTGGTCGTCAACAGCCGCCCCGTCTCTTCGGGTGAGCACCGGGGCACGGTCATCACTCTGCGCGACCGCACCGAACTCCAGGCGCTGTCGGGCGAGCTGGACTCGGAGCGCGGCTTCACCCAGGCGCTGCGCGCCCAGGCCCACGAGGCGGCCAACCGGCTGCACACGGTTGTCTCGTTGATCGAGCTGGGCCGGTCGGCGGAAGCCGTGGAGTTCGCCACCGGCGAGCTGGAGCTGGCGCAGACCCTCACCGACCGGGTGGTGGGCGCCGTGGACGAGCCGGTGCTGGCCGCGCTGCTGCTGGGCAAGGCGGCGCAGGCCAACGAGCGCGGGGTCGAACTGGTCCTGGCCGAGGACAGCGTCATCGACGACGGGCTGCTGCCGGCCCGTGACCTGGTCACGATCCTCGGCAACCTCATCGACAACGCGGTCGACGCCGCCCAGGGCAGTGACGGCGCCCGGGTGACCGTGACGGTGCGAGCGGCGGACGGTGAGCTGCTGATCCGGGTCCGCGACACCGGTCCGGGCGTCGCCCCCGGCGACGACGTCTTCCGGCTCGGCTGGTCGACGAAGAGCACCGGCCGCGGCCTCGGCCTGGCCCTGGTCAGGCAGACCGTACGGCGTGGCGGGGGCACGGTCACGGCGGCGGGCCCGGAGTTCGTCGTCCGGCTGCCGGTCCGGCAGGAGGTGACACCGGCGTGATCAGAGTCCTGGTCATCGAGGACGACCCGGTCGCGGCGGACGCGCACGAGCTGTACGTGGGCCGGGTGCCCGGATTCACCGTGGCGGGCGTGGCGCACTCCAGGGCGGAGGCCGTACGGGTCCTGGACCGCACACCCGTCGATCTGCTCCTGCTCGATCTGCACCTGCCCGACGGCCACGGCCTGCAGCTGGTCCGCTCGCTGCGCACCGCGGGGCACACCGCTGACGTCATCGCCGTCACTTCGGCGCGTGATCTGGCCGTCGTGCGGGAGGGCGTCTCGCTCGGTGTCGTGCAGTACGTGCTGAAACCGTTCACCTTCGCCACCCTGCGCGACCGTCTGGTGCGGTACGCGGAATTCCGCGGGGCGGCCGCCGGCGAGGCGAGCGGCCAGGAGGAGGTGGACCGGGCGCTGGCCACCCTGCGCACACCCGAACCCGCCTCACTCCCCAAGGGGTTGAGCGCGCCGACGCTGGAGGCGGTGACCCGCACCCTGCGGTCGGCGGCCGACGGAACGACCGCCACCGCGACCGCCGACGCGGTCGGGATCTCCCGGATCACCGCGCGCCGCTACCTGGAACACCTGGTGACCACCGGCCGGGCGGTACGCCGCCCGCAGTACGGGCAGATCGGGCGTCCGGAGCTGCAGTACCGGTGGCTGAGTCACCCGTAGCGGCCGGCGCACGGACGGGCTCCGCCGTCAATGGGCCGTGCCGTCGAACGGCCGTCCGCCGCGCACCGCCCCGGCATCCCAACAACGTTGTCATGCACAGGCATTGACCCGCAATTGCGGGCCGCCATACCTTCGCCGGGCAGCCGCTGACCGCGGTTCGCGCCAGAGGAGGTCGTGCCCGTGCGCCCCACCGCCCCGCTCATCCTCGCCGCCGCAGCCACCGTCCTCGCCGCAGGCTCGCTCACCGCCTGCGGCAGTGGATCCGGCAGCGATCCGGACACCGTCAAGGTCGCCTACAACCGCTCGACGGACAACAACGTCCGCTTCAAGGACCAGTTCCTGGAGTCGATGAAGAAGCAGTTCGAGAAGGCACACCCCGGCAAGAGGATCGAACTCGTCCCCATCCAGGCGCCGGACGACGACTACGCGACGAAGGCGCAGCAGATGATGCGCTCCCCCAGGACGGCGCCCGACGTGATCTACGAGGACACGTTCCGGATCAACTCCGATATCAAAGCCGGGTACTTGAGGCCGCTGGACGGCTATCTGGCGAAGTGGGCCGACTGGGCCCACTTCGCGGACACCGCGAAGACGGCGGCCAAGGCCGCGGACGGCAGGACGTACGGCGTCCCGGACGGCACGGACACCCGCGGGCTGTGGTTCAACAAGAAGCTGTTCGCCAAGGCGGGGCTGCCCGCCGACTGGCACCCGAAGACCTGGGCGGACGTCCTGGACGCCGCCCGCACGGTCAAGAAGAAGCTCCCCGGCGTCGTTCCGCTGAACGTCTACACCGGCAAGGCGCCCGGCGAGGTCGCGGTGATGCAGGGCTTCGAGATGCTGCTGTACGGGACCGGGGACAACCCGCTCTACGACCCGTCGGCGAAGAAGTGGGTGGCCGGGGGCAAGGGGTTCAAGGACGCGCTCGGCTTCCTCCACACGGTGTACGGCGAGAAGCTCGGCCCCGACCCGTCGGACGCCCTCGACGCCAACATCAATACGACGGTGGGCACCGAGATGCTGCCCGAGGGCAAGCTGGCCATCGATCTGGACGGCTCCTGGCTCGGGCAGTTCTGGCAGGCCAAGGGCACCAAGAAGTGGCCCGCGTGGAGCACGACACTCGGTCAGGCCCCGATGCCGACCCAGCACGGGCAGGCCCCCGGCGAGGTATCGATGTCCGGCGGGTGGACCTGGGCGATACCGCAGAAGTCCGGGAATGCCGCGCTCGCATGGGAGTTCATCCAGCAGCTGCAGCAGAAGGACAACGCCGCACGGTGGGATGTGGCGGACGCGCAGATCGCGGTGCGCGACGACGTGGCGGCCGACCCGGAGTACCTGAACTCCATGCCGGGCATCAAATTCTTCACGTCCCTGGTCAAGAACACCCATTACCGGCCCGCGCTGCCCGTCTATCCGCAGGTCTCGTCCGCGATCGGCGAGGCGCTGGAGTCGGTCACCACCGGTGACTCCACACCGGCGGGGGCGGCGAAGACGTACGACGGCCAGCTGAAGTCGGTCACCGGCGGCGCGGTCGTCGACGGGACCGGATGAGCACCGCGAGCCGGACGGGCACCGCTCAGCGCGGGAGGCGGCAGCCGGCCCGCTGGCTGCCGCTGGCCCCCGCCACGCTCCTGCTGCTGCTCTTCCTGGCCGGTCCCATCTGCTACTGCGTCTACATCGCCTTCACCAACATGCAGCTCACCGGCTCGTCCCACACGGATTTCGTGGGCCTGGCCAACTTCCGACGGGCGCTGTCCGACGCGCGGTTCCGCAATGCCGTGTGGCTCACGCTGGTCTTCACCTTCGTCTCGTCCGTGTTCGGCCAGAACACCCTGGGGCTGGCGCTGGCCGGTCTGATGCGCCGCGCCTCACGCACCGTCCGCACGCTGACCGGTGCGCTCGTCATCACGGCATGGGTGCTGCCGGAGATCGTCGCGGCCTTTCTGCTGTACGCCTTCTTCCGCCGCGAGGGCACGCTGGACGCGGTGCTGTCCTGGCTCCATCTCCCCGGCCAGAACTGGCTGTTCACCCTGCCGATCCTCGCGGTGTCGTTCGCGAACGTCTGGCGCGGCACCGCCTTCTCGATGCTCATCTACTCGGCGGCGCTCGCGGAGATCCCCGAGGAGATCACCGAGGCCGCGGAGGTGGACGGCGCGAGCGGCTGGCGGGCGGTGTGGCATATCACGCTGCCGATGATCCGCCGGTCGATCGGCACCAATCTGATGCTCAACACCCTGCAGACCCTCTCGGTGTTCGGACTGATCTGGGCGATGACACGCGGCGGGCCGGGCGACCGCAGCCAGACGCTGCCGGTCTTCATGTACGACCAGGCGTTCACCAAGAGCCTCATCGGCTACGGCACAGCGGTGGCCCTGCTGCTGCTCCTGGTGGGCTCGCTCTTCTCTGTCGTCTATCTCCGGCTGATGAAGGTGGAGGTCTGATGCGCCCGCCTCACACCGCCCTGCCGCGCCGCACCCGGCGCAGGCTGGCCGCGGACGCGGCACTGCTCGTGGTCGCCGCCGCGTTCGTGCTGCCGCTCGCCTGGCTGGTGCTCGCGTCGTTCGACGACGGGGCGACCCTGCGCGTGCGGGTGCCCTCGTCGCCGACCCTGGACAACTTCTCGGCGGTCCTCACCGACGACATCACCTTCACGCCGATGCTGAACAGCCTGGTGCTCTGCGGCAGCGCGACCGCGCTGACGGTGGTCTGCGCGGCTCTCGCCGCGTATCCGCTCTCCCGCTACCGGTCCCGTTTCAACCGGCCGTACCTGCTCACGATCCTCTTCTCGACCTGTCTCCCGATCACCGCGATCATGGTCCCGGTGTACGGACTCTTCGTGCAGGTCAATCTGATCGACACGGTCTACGGCACCTCCCTCTTCCTTGCCACCTCCCAACTCCCCTTCGCCGTATGGCTGATGAAGAACTTCATGGACGGCGTGCCGAAAGTGCTGGAGGAGGCCGCCTGGACGGACGGTGCGTCCATGCCGCAGACCCTGTGGCGGGTGGTGCTGCCTCTCATGGGCCCCGGCGCGACGGTCGTGATGATCTACACGTTCATCATGCTCTGGGGGAACTTCTTCGTCCCGTTCATGCTGCTGCTCAGCCCGGACCAGCTGCCCGCTTCCGTCACGATCTTCACGCTGTTCGGAAACTACGGGTCGGTCGCCTACGGCCAGCTCGCCGCCTTCTCGATCCTCTACTCCACACCGGTGCTGGTGCTGTACATCCTGATCTCACGCCGGCTGGGCGGCGGCTTCGCGCTGGGCGGGGCCGTAAAGGGGTGATCCGGGGGGTGCAGCGGCGGCGCCCCGGCGGGAGGATCGCCCCGTACGTTTCTCCACATACCGAGACTGTGCGAACAAACCGTATTCGCGGGACGCTCCTTGCCCTTACCGTGTGCCCGTGCACCAGACCCCGCCCTTCGATGCCCCCGCCGCGCGCCGTCTGCGTGAGGCGCTGGGCATGGCGCCCGGCCACGTCGCGTACGGGCTGCGCGCCCAGTACGGACTCCTCGTCACCCCGGACGTGGTGGCCGCCTGGGAACGCGGCCTCCAGGCGCCGAGCGCCCGCGAGCTGACGGCCCTGGCCGGGGTGCTGTGGTGCTCTCCTGGCGACCTCATGATCGAGGCCGTCACCCTGCGCGAGCACCGGCTGGCCAAGGGGATGGCGCCCGAGGACGTGGCCCGGCAGGTCGGCATGGACGCCGGGACGTATCTCAAGGCCGAGGAGTCGGGCCGCTGGCGCGGCAACGAACGCCAGTCCGTCGCGCTCGCCGAGGCTCTCGCGCTGACCCCGGCGGCCTTCCTCACCGCGACGGGGCGCGACGGCGAGCTGGCCGGAATCCTGCGCAGCGCGGTGACGACCCGCTGGCAGGCCCATGTACGGGCCACGGCCAAGCTCGTACCGATTCCCCGCGACGCGCTGGAGAAGGTGCTGGAGCAGTTGCACTCCGACTACCAGGCGCGGATGGTGACGACCCTCAGCTGGGGATCGACGGAGGCGGCCGGGACGGGCGACGCGGGGCGGCAGTTCCTGGACTCGATCGTGGTGCGGTTCTGGGAGCTGGCCGGGGGCTGAGGGTGCGCACCGGCGGCATCGCGGGCGCGGCGAACGCCCCCGCTCCGTGCGCGGCGCGGTGCGATCTCCGGCGCCCCGGTGCGAGGCGCTCAGAAGCGGATGATGGTGGACAGCGGCGGGAGGCGGTTGCCGAGCTCGTAGCCGCCGATGCAGACGTTCTTCGCGTCGATGGGGTCGTGGGAGGCGAAGGTGCGGGCGTTGCGCCAGTAACGGTCGTACCGGTAGGCGTTGGATGTGCTGCGTGCGCCGGTGATCTCGTGGATCCCGGCGGCGGCTGCGAGGGAGGCCTCGACGGATGCGACCTTGGCACGGAAACACTCGATGATCACAGCGTCCAGTTCCCCGGCGCTCCGTGCGTCGCCGGTGTCTCCGGTGTCGTGGGACTCTTCTGCACCGCCGGATGCCTCCAGCTGGTCCGCCGCACTGTGCAACAGCGCGCGGGAGGCGGCCAGTCCGCTGGAGAGGGCGCCGATGCGGCGCAGGATCAGGGGGTCGTCGGCCGGGGTGGCGAACTGGGGCAGCGAGCCGCGCTCCATGGTGCGTGTGTGCCGGACGAGGGCGTCGAGGGCGCCTTCGCCGATCCCCTGCATCAGGGCGGCGTGCAGCAGCATGGCCGCGCCCAGGAAGCCCGGCGAGAACTGCCCCGCCGGCTGGTGCAGGCCGTCGGGCACGAAGACATCCTGATAGGTGACCGTCTGGCTGCGGGTACCACGCTGGCCCATGTTGTCCCAGTCGTCGTGCAGCCGGACCCGCGGGTGTTCCAGATCCACCAGGACCTGGTGCGTGGTCCGGTCCCCCTCCAGCAGGCACCGGACCAGGGCCATGCCCCGGCCGCCGCTGTTGGAGTTGAAGGACTTCGTGCCACTGAGCACGACCCCGCCCTCGGCCGGCCGAACGGTCGTCCTGCCCGTGACCCCCGACTCCGCGCTGGAGGAGACGAGCCTGAGGCCTTCGTCGAGTATCCGGCGCGCCAGTTCGGTACGGGTCGCCTCCGGGAGGCCGCTGCCGGGGCCGAACAGCTCGCGGGAGACCAGGACGGTGGTGAGCCAGTTCTGCCCGGTGGGGCCGTCGCCCGCACTGACCTCCCGCACCGCCCGGATGACCGCGCCCCACCCCCCGTGTTCCGTGCCGTCCCACAGCCCCCCGTACGCGCTGGGAACGGCCAGCCGCGCCGCTCCGGTCCCGGCAAGGAGGGCCAGGCCTTCAGCGGGGTCCGCGTTGTCACGGTCGGCGGCGAAACCGGCATCGGCCAGCTCCGCACGGCACTCCCGGACGGCGGCGATCAGGGCGCGGGCCTCCGCCGCGCCCTCCAGCTGCATGGACATGGGGCTCCTCGACCTGGACCGAACCGGATGCGAACGCGCGCTCGCATCTACGTAGTACAGGCGGGCGCCGAGCGGGTTGTCAAGAACTTCTGCCCGCGCCGGCGCCGATACGATGCGGACCATGACCGACGAGCCGAGCCGCCGAGTGCACTACCGGGAACCTCAGCAGGCGCGCAGCGCCGCGATGCTGGCCCGGGTGCTGCAGGCGGCGGAGGAGCTCGTCTCGTCCGCCGGCCTGGAGGAGATGACGATCACCGGCGTCGCCGAACGCGCCGGCGTTTCGGTCGGCTCGATCTACCGGCGCTTCGAAGGCAAGGAGCAGCTGATCTCCGCTCTGACGGAGCGGATGCTGGAACAGCGCGAGGAGTACCTGGCCGAGCAGCTCCGCTCGGCCGAGCCATCACTCCTCGGCGTCCTGAACGCCTACGCCCACGCGCTGCTGCGGTCCTTCGCCGGTACCAGCGGCCTCTTCCCCGAGCTGCTGCGCGCACGGGGGACGGGCGCGCCGGACCGCGGCGCCCTGACCATCACCAGAATCCACCGCCTCCTGCTCGAAGCGGCGGCCCCTTACGCCGACCGGATCCGGCGCTCCGACCCCGGGGCAGCACTGGACACCACGGCCCGCGCCGTCCTCGGTGCCTGCTTCCACAACTCCGTACGTCCCGACCGCTTCACGGACGAGGCGTCCCTGAGCCGGTACGCGGACGAGCTGAGCGACATGGCGATCGCCTACCTGCTGACTCCGGACCGCCCCCGCTGAGACCCCGCGGGACACGGGGACTCCACACGGTCCCGGTAGCGGACGGTGCCGCAGTCATGCGGCTCCCCGGGCGTGCAGCCTCAGCCGGAGGCGGCTCCAAGGAGACGGCCTAGAAGACCGACTCCGCCTCGTACATCCGGCTCTCGTCGACCGTCTTCAGGTGCGTCACCGCGTCCGCCAGCGGCACCATCGCGATGTCCGTGCCGCGCAGCGCCGTCATATTGCCGAAGTCGCCGCGGTGCACGGCTTCCACCGCGTGCCACCCGAAGCGGGTCGCCAGGACACGGTCGTACGCGGTGGGGGTGCCGCCGCGCTGGACGTGACCGAGGATGACCGGCCTGGCCTCCTTGCCGAGGCGGGTCTCCAGTTCGATGGCGAGGCGGGTCCCGATACCGGCGAAGCGCTCGTGGCCGAACTGGTCGATGACGCCCTTCTCGTACGGCATGGAGCCCTCGGCCGGGTGGGCGCCCTCGGCGACGCAGATGACGGCGAACCGCTTCCTGCGGGCGAAGCGCTCCTCGACCATCTTCACCAGGTCGTCCACCTCGAAGCGGCGCTCGGGCAGGCAGATGCCGTGGGCGCCGCCCGCCATGCCGGACTCCAGTGCGATCCACCCGGCGTGCCGTCCCATGACCTCGACGACCATCACGCGCTGGTGCGACTCGGCGGTGGTCTTCAGCCGGTCGATCGCCTCCGTCGCGACGCCGACGGCCGTGTCGAAGCCGAAGGTGCGGTCGGTGCCCGAGATGTCGTTGTCGATGGTCTTGGGGACACCCACCACGGGCATTCCGGCGTCGGAGAGCATCCGGGCGGCGGTGAGGGTGCCCTCGCCGCCGATGGGGATGAGCGCGTCGATGCCGTACCGCTCGGTCAGCTCGGCGCAGTTCTCGGCGGCTTCGCGCAGCCGGTCGCGCTCCAGACGGGCGGAGCCGAGGATCGTGCCGCCGCGGGCGAGGATGCCGCTGACCGCGTTGAGGTCGAGGGGGCGGTAGTGGCCGTCGAGCAGCCCCTTGAAGCCGTCCTCGAAGCCGATGACTTCGTCGTTGTGCCCGGCCACGGCACGGTGCACGACCGACCGGATGACGGCATTGAGGCCGGGGCAGTCGCCGCCCGCGGTGAGGACTCCGATGCGCATCGTGCTGATTCTCCTGCTCCTAGTGGTACCTGCGAGCCGTGCCGATTCTTCCACGGACGGCCTTCGTGGTGGGTTCGCGGCCGCCCCTGAGCAGGCACGGTCGGGCCGGGACGGCCGGCGGCAGGCGTGGACAGGCGGCCCAGCCAGCCCCGAGGGTACTGTCAAGAGGGCGCGCCAGGCCGCCGTGGGAGCCCCCGGGGGGCCCGGCGCCGCTGTCCGGGAAGACCCGGGAATCGTGAGGAAGAGGACGGAGAACACGCGTGACGCGCAGCGTGTACGTGACCGGCATCGATCGCGGCGACGGCCGTCAGGTCGTCGAGCTGGGGGTCATGGAGCTCCTCACCCGCCAGGTGGACCGGGTCGGGATCTTCCGGCCGCTGGTGCACGACGGGCCGGACCGGATGTTCGAGCTGCTGCGGTCCCGCTACCGGCTCAGCCAGGACCCGGCCTCGGTCTACGGCATGGACTACCACGAGGCGTCCACCCTCCAGGCCGAGCAGGGCACCGACGAGCTGGTCTCACGGCTGGTCGGCCGCTTCCACGAGGTGGCCCGCGGGTACGAGGTGGTGCTCGTCCTCGGCACCGACTTCTCGGCCACCCAGCTGCCCGACGAGCTGTCCCTGAACGCACGCCTGGCGAACGAGTTCGGCGCTTCCGTGATCGCGGTCGTGGGCGGTAAGGGCCAGACACCCGAGTCGGTGCGCTCCGAGACCCGCAACGCCTACCGCGCGTACGACGTGCTGGGCTGCGACGTCATCACCATGGCGGTGAACCGGGTCGCCCCCGGTGACCGCGCGGAGCTGGCCGCGCAGCTCGCGGAGCAGCTTCCGGTGCCGTGCTCGGTGCTGCCCGACGAACCGGCGCTGGCCGCGCCGACGGTCGCCCAGATCAGCCAGGCACTGGGCGGCACGGTGCTGCTCGGCGACGAGGCGGGGCTGGCCAGGGACGCACTGGACTTCGTGTTCGGCGGGGCCATGCTGCCGAACTTCCTGAACGCGCTGACGCCCGGCTGCCTGGTCGTCACGCCGGGCGACCGGTCGGACCTGGTCGTCGGCTCGCTCGCCGCACACAGCGCGGGCACCCCGCCGATCGCCGGTGTGCTGCTGACGCTGGACGAGCGTCCGGTCGAGGCGATCCTCAGACTGGCGGGCCGGCTGGCACCCGGTACCCCGGTGGTCGCCGTGTCGGGCGGGTCGTTCCCCACCGCGGGCGAACTGTTCGCGCTGGAGGGCCGGATGGACGCGGCGACCCCGCGCAAGGCGGAGACCGCGCTGGGCCTCTTCGAGCGCCATGTGGACACCGCGGAGCTGCTTGACCGGCTCTCGGTGGCGCGCAGCGGCCGGGTGACCCCGATGATGTTCGAGCACGAGCTGCTGGAGACCGCGCGGGCCGACCGCCGCCGGGTGGTGCTGCCCGAGGGCAACGAGGAGCGTGTGCTGCGGGCCGCCGACATCCTGCTGCGCCGCGGGGTCTGCGACCTGACGCTGCTCGGTGACCCGGAGGCCGTCCGGAAGAAGGCGGCCGACCTGGGCATCGACCTCACGCGGGCCGATGTCGTCGACCCGGTGACATCGGAGCTGCGCCAGCGGTTCGCCGAGGTGTACGCGGAGCTCCGCGCGCACAAGGGCATCACCGTCGAGCTGGCCCACGACGTGGTGGCCGACGCCTCGTACTTCGGCACGCTGATGGTCCAGGAGGGCCTGGCCGACGGCATGGTCTCGGGCGCCGTGCACTCGACCGCCGCGACCATCCGGCCCGCCTTCGAGATCATCAAGACCAAGCCGGACGCGTCGATCGTCTCGTCGGTGTTCTTCATGTGCCTCGCCGACAAGGTCCTGGTGTACGGGGACTGCGCGGTCAACCCCGATCCGGACGACGGCCAGCTCGCCGACATCGCGATCCAGGCGGCGGCCACCGCGGCCCAGTTCGGTGTGGAACCGCGTATCGCGATGCTCTCGTACTCGACCGGCACCTCGGGTTCCGGCGCGGACGTCGACAAAGTGCGCCGGGCCACCGAGCTGGTCCGCTCGGCGCGGCCCGATCTGCTCATCGAGGGGCCCATCCAGTACGACGCGGCGGTCGAGCCGTCCGTGGCGGCGACCAAACTGCCCGGGTCGGCGGTCGCGGGACAGGCCAGCGTGCTGATCTTCCCCGACCTGAACACCGGCAACAACACCTACAAGGCCGTGCAGCGTTCGGCGGGCGCCGTGGCGGTCGGTCCGGTGCTCCAGGGGCTGCGCAAACCGGTCAACGACCTGTCCCGCGGCGCGCTCGTCGAGGACATCGTCAACACCGTCGCGATCACCGCGATCCAGGCTCAGGGCGAGAGCCGGAGCCGGGCCCAGGAGGAATCCGTATGACCGCCACCCGTGTTCTCGTCCTCAACTCCGGCTCCTCGTCGGTGAAGTACCAGCTCCTGGACATGGCGGACGGCAGCCGGCTGGCGATGGGCCTGGTCGAGCGGATCGGCGAGGAGACCTCCCGGATCAAGCACACGCTGCTCGCGGACGGCGGCTCCACCCGTGAGCGGACCGGGCCCGTGCCCGACCACTCGGCCGCGCTCAAGGCCGTCGCGGCCGAGCTGGACGGCGACGGCCTCGGCCTCGACTCCCCCGAACTCGCGGCGATCGGCCACCGGGTGGTGCACGGCGGGCTGACGTTCACCGCTCCCACCGTCGTGGACGACGCGGTGCTCCGGGAGATCGAGCGCCTGGTGCCGGTGGCGCCGCTGCACAACCCCGCCAACATCACCGGCATCCGTACCGCCCGGCAGCTGCGCCCCGACCTCCCCCAGGTCGCCGTCTTCGACACCGCGTTCCACACGACGATGCCGGAGTACGCGGCCAGGTACGCCATCGACGTGGAGACCGCGGACGCCCACCGCATCCGCCGGTACGGCTTCCACGGCACGTCGCACGCGTACGTCTCACGGAAGACCGCAGCGCTGCTGCGCCGCACCCCCGATGAGGTCAATGTCATCGTGCTGCACCTCGGGAACGGGGCCTCGGCGTCCGCGGTGGCAGGCGGCGTCTGTGTCGACACCTCCATGGGGCTGACGCCGCTGGAGGGACTGGTGATGGGGACGCGTTCCGGTGACATCGATCCCGCCGTGATCTTCCACCTCTCCCGGGTGGCCGGAATGTCCATCGACGGGATCGACGCGCTGCTCAACAAGAAGAGCGGTCTGGTCGGGCTCTGCGGGGACAACGACATGCGCGAAATCGTCCGGCGGACGGACGAGGGCGATCAGCGGGCGCAACTGGCCTTCGACATCTACGTGCAGCGGCTGAAGAAGTACATCGGGGCATACACCGCGGTACTCGGCAGAGTGGACGCGGTGACGTTCACCGCCGGCGTGGGCGAGAACTCGGCGCCGGTGCGTGCCGCGGCCGTCGCGGGCCTGGAGGGGCTGGGCCTCGCCGTCGACCCCGGGCTCAATGCCGTACGTTCCGAGAATCCCCGGCTGATTTCTCCGGAGGGCTCCCGGGTGGCCGTGGCCGTGATTCCGACGGACGAGGAACGTGAAATCGCGCAGCAGGTATACGCCTTGGTAAAAGACTGACACCTGAGCGCCGTACCGCCCATTTGTACTTTCCGCCAGACGGAATATTCCGTTGCGAAACAAACCGATAGGATCCGCCTCATGCGCCGTTCCAAAATCGTCTGCACACTGGGCCCAGCCGTCGACTCCTACGAGCAGCTGAAAACGCTCATCGAGGCCGGCATGAATGTGGCCCGTCTGAATATGAGCCACGGGTCCCACGCCGAGCACGAGGAGCGGTACCACCGCGTCCGCAAGGCTTCCCAGGACACCGGCCGCGCCGTGGGGGTACTCGCCGACCTCCAGGGCCCCAAGATCCGCCTGGAGACGTTCGCCGAGGGCCCCGTCGAGCTGGTGCGCGGTGACGAGTTCACCATCACCGCCGAGGACGTCCCGGGTGACAAGACCATCTGCGGCACCACCTACAAGGGCCTGCCCGGCGATGTCACCAAGGGCGACCCGATCCTGATCAACGACGGGAACGTCGAGCTCAAGGTCGTCGAGGTCGAGGGCCCCGAGGTCAGGACCATCGTCATCGAGGGCGGTGTCATCTCCGACCACAAGGGCATCAACCTGCCCGGCGCGGCGGTGAACGTCCCGGCCCTGTCCGAGAAGGACATCGACGACCTGCGGTTCGCGCTGCGGATGGGCTGCGACCTGGTCGCGCTCTCCTTCGTGCGCGACGCGAGCGACGTCATCGACGTGCACAAGATCATGGACGAGGAGGGCCGCCGGGTCCCCGTCATCGCCAAGGTCGAGAAGCCGCAGGCGGTCGCCCACATGGAGGGCGTCGTCGCGGCCTTCGACGGGGTCATGGTCGCCCGCGGTGACCTGGCCGTCGAGTACCCGCTCGAAAAGGTCCCGATGGTGCAGAAGCGCCTCATCGAGCTCTGCCGCCGCAACGCCAAGCCGGTGATCGTCGCGACCCAGATGATGGAGTCGATGATCACCAACTCGCGCCCGACGCGCGCCGAGGCGTCCGACGTCGCCAACGCCATCCTCGACGGCGCCGACGCGGTCATGCTCTCCGCCGAGTCGAGCGTGGGCGCGTATCCGGTCGAGACGGTCAAGACCATGTCGAAGATCGTGGTCGCCGCCGAGGAGGAGCTGCTCTCCAAGGGGCTGCAGCCGCTGGTGCCGGGCAAGAAGCCGCGCACCCAGGGCGGTTCGGTGGCCCGCGCGGCCTGCGAGATCGCGGACTTCCTGGACGCTAAGGCACTGGTCGCCTTCACCCAGTCCGGCGACACGGCCCGCCGTCTCTCGCGCTACCGCACCTGCCAGCCGATCCTGGCCTTCACCACGGACGAGGCGACCCGCAGCCAGCTCGCGCTGAGCTGGGGCGTCGAGTCGTACGTGGTCCCCCACGTGGACAACACCGACGCGATGGTCGACCTGGTCGACGCCGAGCTGCTGAAGCTGAAGCGCTACAACGACGGCGACCGCATGATCATCACCGCGGGCTCGCCCCCCGGCGTCCCCGGCACCACCAACATGGTCCGGGTGCACCACCTGGGCGGCGAGGACACCCAGAGCTGACGGGATCTCCCGGCGCACGGCTGTGGCCCGCATCCTCCTTACCGGGGGATGCGGGCCACAGCCGTATCCTGCCCGGCCACGCTCGCTGAGGTACGTCTCCAGCCCTGCGGCCCCGGCCGGCGCCGCATGCCTCCCGCAGGTTCGGCCGGGCTCCACTCGACCGGGTCCACCCGGCGGTCGGCAGTCGGCGGTCGGCGGTCGGCGGTCGGCGGTCGGCGGTCGGCGGTCGGCGGTCGGCGGTCGGCCGGAATCCCGCCATCAGGTCATGGGTCACGCCTGGCCGTCCAGGAATGCGGCGGCGGTCGCCGGATACGCGTTGAAGTGGCGGTGCGGCTCTCGTCGTCGACCCGGCGCCGGGTGATGTCACGGTCCGGCCCCTCGATGTACCCGTCCAGGAACACGGGCGTCATCGGAATAGCCGTTCGCGTCGCGGTCCTCACCGGCGTCCCGCCGGTATGCAGCAGGGGTCGTGCCGCACTGCGGGGACGCCTCCGGGACCACGCCCGCGGCCCCCGCAGACCCCGTCGCCCCACCACGGCCGCGGCGGCCGGACCGGGTGCAGACCCCGAGGACCAGCGCCAGGGCCACAGCCAACAGGTGCTCGCGGCCCGCGAGGTTCGGTCTGAGCACCGACTGGAGGACGATCACCCCGCTGGTCGCCACGGCGAACACCGGGGCACGCCGGACGACGGCCAGATAGGCGAGGAGACCGGCCACGGCGGCCGACGGGCCGGTGTCGGGGAGATGCGCGGTCCCGGGCGGCAGCCCGATGGGGCCGTGCCCCAGCGCGATCATCGCGCGGGCGCCGAGCGTGCCCGCGAGGGACGTACCGAAGGCGATCAGCAGGGTCCGGGTGCGGCCGATGAGGAGTTCGGCGAGCGCGAAAGCGAGAAACAGCTTGGGCAGCCCCGCCCACACCGGCAGACCCGGATCCGTGATCACCAGCGATACCGGGGTGCGCAGCAGGACCAGCGGGACGGGCAGATCGCCGCGGACCTCGCCGGTCACCCGTATCGCACCCGCACCCGCGTGGGTGCGTATGAGCATGTGAACGGCGATCACCGAGAAGACGGCCACCACACCCAGCGAGACCCCCGGCACCCCGCGCCGCGCGAATGCCCGTGCGGGCCCGACCGCGATGCGCAGCCACTCACCGCGCAGCAGATCCCTCAGCGGATTCTTCCGCGGGCAGCGCCGCAGGCGACGCCGCGGGTGTTCCCCGTACGCCGTGCACCGGCCCACGGCCACTCCCGGACGGGCGTCCCCCGCGGCGGGCCCCCGCTCCTCGTCCGCGGCGGCCCCCCGCCCCTCACCGCCGGTCGCACGGCAGCCGTCGACAGCACCCACCAGCCACTCCCCCACGCTCCGGCCCGCAATCCGCCGCCCGGCGCCGCGCACCCCTGCCGGGCCGGGGACACGGACGGGCACGCCATCCGTGATTCTGCCGCACCGCCCCGAGACCTGGCCGGCGCGGGCGCGGCTTCCGCATACGGCTGTGGCCCGCACCCTCTGCTTCGAGGGTGCGGGCCACAGCCGTTTCCGCGGCTCCCGGAAGTTCTCGCGCCGGCGGGTCAGGCGCCGGTGAAGTAGTTCTGGAGACCGGGCACATGGAGCGTGCCGCCGAACTGCCCTGCCTGCTTCACCGTGACGTTCGTGAAGAACGCGAACGGCACGTTGATCGGCGGCGGGGTGTCGGGGCTGAACGTGATCGGGATGAGGCCGAAGAGGTTGCCCTTCAGCGACTCCGTGTACATCGTGACCTCACCGTCGCGGATGGTCGACGTCGAGCCCGATGCTGCCTTCACATGCCCGGTGGACCCGTTCGGGCCGACGGTCATCTGGTGCAGGTCCTTGATGTCCAGCGAGGACGAGGTGAACTTCAGTACCTTCTTGATCTTGCCGCTGCCCGTTTTGACCTCGACGATGCCCTTGTAGTCAAGGCCGTTGAGGGTCAGCATCGAGCTCTTCAGCGTCCACGGGTCGTCGGGCAGGGCGGGGATGCCCTGTTCCAGATCGGCCGCGGCGAGCGCCTTCGGGTCGGCGGTCGGGCACGGGTAGGACGGCTTGGCGCCGTCCGGGATGGCCGTGTCCTTCTTCGGGTCCAGGCCCTTGGCATCCGCGGGGAGGTCCTTGACCGTCTTGCCGGCTTCGGCCGCGGCCTCGCGGATCTTCTCGGCGGTCTTGTCGGCCGTGGACTTCGCCGCGCCGGTGACCTGGCCGGCCTTCTTCGCCGCGGAGTCGTCCGCGGCCTTCTTCTCGGCCGCCTTCTTGTCCGCGGCCTTCTTCTCGGCCGCCTTCTTCTCGGCCGCCTCCTTCTCCGCCGCGGTCTTCCCGGAGGACGCGGAGGACGACGGGTCCGGGGACGGGCTCGCCGAGTCCTTGTCCTTGTCCGGGTCGAACAGGTTCTTGAGCGCGTCGCCCACGCCCAGCGGGTCCAGCGGGTTCTTGGACTTCGTCGCGCTCGGCGACGGGCTGGACGAAGGGGCCGCCAGGCCGGCGGTGTCCGATGCGGAGGAGCCGGTGGAACCGGCCTTCTTCCCGGAGCCGGTCGCGCCCGCCGAAGGGGTGGCCGAAGGGGCAGGCGTGTCCGACGGATCCGCGGACTTGTCGTCCTTCTTGGCCTTGTCCCCGGACGCGTCGTCCGACGCGCTGGCCGAGGGGCTCGGGGAGTCCGACGGCTTCGCCGATTCGCTCGGCTCGTCGGAACGCGACACACACGGCCCGGCCGCGAACGGCACATCGCCGTGGTCGTCGGCCATCGCCAGCTTGGGGGTGAGTCCCATACCGACGAACACCGCGGTGGGCATGGCGGCCAGGGCTATCGCCTTGCTCGCGGGTATGTGCAGCTTCGTCAGCAGCGACTTCCTCGGGGCCGCGTGACGGCCCCCTCTTCTCTCTCGGAAGTCGTCGCCTTCGGTGGTACTCAGCTGCGCTTCGTCACCCCGCACGGTGCCTCCCACCGTTGGCATCCACTGTCGTGTCCTTGTCATAAGCGGCCGACTGCTGCTGGGGTACGGGCGCTTGGCCGAAGGCGGAGAACTCGTCCGCGGGGGCGGCGCCCAGGAGGACCTCCTCCTCGGGCTCACTTCCGGCAGGTACCGCTGATTCGGCCTGCTCCTTCGGGGGTGCCCAGGAGAGCGAGAGCGCCCCGCCGATCATCGACAGCAGGAAGCCGACGACGAAGCCGCCGATGTTGGCCACCGGGAGGGAGATCAGCGCCAGCAGGATCGCCGCTATACCCGCGAACACCCGGACGACGCTGTGGAACCACATCGTCACACCGAGCGTGACCAGCAGCACGCCGATGATCAGCGAACCGGCGCCGGCCGTGGTGGACATCGCCAGCGTCACATTGCCGAGGTGCATGTTGGCGTATGGGAAGTAGGCGATCGGCACGCCTCCCACCATGGTGAACAGGCCCGCCCAGAAGGGTCGGTTCCCGCGCCATGCGCGGAAGCGAAGCCGCCAGGAGGTGAAATCGCGGGGACCTGTGGACTCGGCGCTCATGGAAAACAGCTCCCTGGTACCGGTGTTGCTCTGAGAAGTAGGGGGGTTCGGGCGGCCGCAGTGCCAGGTTCGCGCTCCGGCCGCCCAGGGGGTGCTTAGTAGCACTCCTTGACGCCCGACTTGAGCCTCAGGCTCAAGTTGCTGAGCTTGAAGGTGCCGGCCGTGGTCGCCCACGCCGTCTGCTTCACGTGCTCCAGCTTCGCCTCATCGGCGCGCTGCGCAAAGCCGTTCGGGTTGACGGCCTTCTCCGTACCGTGCTCGATGCCCGTCTTGTTCGACGGGTCACCGGCCGCTACACCGATGTCGATGTTCTTGAACGTCGCATCGGCGTCGAGGCTCGCGACATCGAGGTACAGATTCGTAGCCTCGACCGGCTTCTTGGTGTCGGTGCCCGCGTGCAGCTGCAGCGTGACACTGCCAAGCCCGAACGGCAGGTTGGGCGTGACCACCGACTGGCACATGTTGTTGATCGTCGCGCTGCTGAAGCCCGAAACGGCAACCGCGTGCGCGGCGGACTTGCCGTTGAGGTCCTTGCCCGTCGCGACACTGCCGTACTGGACGAAGTCCTGGCCGACCAGCTGGTCGGCACTGACCTTGAAGCTCTGGCCGGACACGCTGAACGAAGCAGCGAGCGCACCTTGCGCGAGGCCTACACCCACCGCGGCGGTGGCGACCACGCTCGGGACCATGACAAGCGCGAACCGCTTCCATCTGGTTCCGCCACGTACCTGGGAACTCACTTAGTTTCCTCCTTCTCGGACGTACATCTCCGGATCGGGCTCGGAGCCCGTCCTGGGATGGGAGAAGTGCTACGTCCTCGGGAAGGAGAGCGCCCGTTTCAGAAGCGCGAACCGCGTCCGAAGCACCGGCGATCACCCCCGAGCGACAACCACTGGCCACGCCTTCGCGCAACCGCTGGACAGGCCCCGCCGGGTGGCAGGAACCCCCCTGTCCCGCAGTCGGCGCCACTGCCGCCGACCGGCTCGGTGGGGACCCAAGAGGCCTCGGCGCGACCGGGTGTCGCGCTGGTGCGTTATTGGACCGAGCCTGGCCGATCGTGGTGCATTCGCGGCTGTGGCACAAGGGGTTCGTTACCGGCTAGTAACGGCCGGATAACCGAACCGCGACCGGCCGATATCGGCCGGGCACACAGGGTGGAGCCGACGCCGGCGCTACATCAGCCGGTAGTCACCCATAACGGGGCAGACGGAGGCCCTGGATTTACTCGGAGTAACAGATGGCCGCAATTACCAAGTTTTGGCAAAGTGCGGCCATCTGTTATCGCTGTGTCGCCAAATCGTCAGCGGCATCCCGCTGACACCGCGCGTTTAATGACTGTTCAGAAGCGACGTCAGAACAGCACGCGCGCCAGGGCGGACCGGGCGGCGGTCACCCTCGGGTCGTCGGAACCGATGACTTCGAAGAGCTGGAGCAGATGAACGCGCGCGGCCTCGCGGTCGTCACCCACCGTGCGCTGCACCGTCTGGACCAGACGGCCGAAGGCGTCCTCGGCATGCCCGCCGACCAGATCGAGGTCGGCCGCCGCGGTCTGCGCCGGGACGTCGGAAGGCCTGTCGGCCGCGTCCTTCCGGACCTGCTGGGGGTCCAGACTCTGGACCCGGCCCAGCAGTTCGGCCTGGGCGAGGCCGAGCTTGGCCTCCTCGTTGGCCGGGTCCTGCGCGAGGACGTTGCGGTACGCCTGGACAGCGCCGGGGAAGTCATTGGCGTCCAGCGCCTGTACGGCGGCTTCGAGCAGCGCGTCGTAGGGGCCGGGCGGCGCCTCGGCGGGCTCCGCTTCCGGCGCGGCCTCCGCGTCCGGGTCGACCGGGATCCCGGTGAGCCCGAAGCGCTCCTCGCCGACCTGGATCAGCTGATCGAGGGTCTGCCTGATCTGCGCCTCGGGCGCCGCGCCCTGGAAGAGCGGAAGCGCCTGGCCGGCGACCACGGCGAAAACGGCCGGAATCCCCTGGATCCCGAACTGCTGCATCAGCATCTGGTTGGCGTCGACATCGACCTTGGCGAGCAGGAAGCGGCCGTTGTACTCGACGACGAGGCGCTCAAGGAGCGGACCGAGCTGCTTGCACGGCTCACACCACTCGGCCCAGAAGTCGATGACGACCGGGACTTCGGCGGAGCGCTGGATGACATCGTGCTCGAAGCCGGCTTCGTCGACGTCGATCACCAGCGAGACGGGCGACACGGCCGCGCTGCCACCCTGCCGCGCGGTCTCGGCACGCGCCTGCTCCGCTTTCTGCCGGGCCTCGCCGGCGGCCTTCACTGCGGCGAGGTCGACGACGCCGCTCATGGACATGTTCCTAGGCTGCATGCGTACATCCTCCCCCCTCCGCCACTCGTTCTGGAAAGCCGTTCAGGAAAGCTGTCGGCGTAATCCGCCGGTGTTGCGGGCCCGGCCCGGCCGTACACCCCCCGCCGGATGCGGGGCGTACGGACGGACGCGGGCCGTCGGCCCGATACGGGCCCGGAGCCGGCGCAGGGTCCCCACCCTGGCGCCAGTGGCTCTGTTGTGCGGTACTGCCGGTTGTCGCGTGGTCTGTCGCGTGGTCGTGGTGCAGCTGAGGCGTGGTTGCCGCTCTTTACGCTACGAGTCGTAGCGTAACTGGTGAACCGCGGGCAGCGGGCGTTAATACTCCGACGGTTTCTCGTGATCTGACTCACGGCGGCTGAGCTACTGACCGGTATGGTCGCGGGCATGCCGCACAGCAAGCCCACCCGAACGGGTCGCCCACGCTCCGCAAAGGCCGATACCGCGATCCTCGTGGCGACCAGAGCCGCGCTGGTCGACCTGGGCTGGTCGAAGCTGACCATGGGGGATGTGGCGATCCGTGCCGGGGTGGCGAAGACGACGCTCTACCGTCGCTGGTCGCACAAGAACGAGCTGGTCGTGGACGCGGTGGCAGTCCTCTTCGATGAACTCGAGCTTCCCGACCGGGGCAGCCTGAGCGCCGACATCGAGGGCGTGGTGCTCCAGTTCGCCGCACTCCTCGCACAGCCCGAGACCAAGACCGCGCTGATGGCGGTGGTCGCGGAGTCGATCAGTGACGAGGCGCTCCGCGTCCGGATCCGCTCGGCCATCGTCGACCGGCAGAAGCGGCTGGTGACCATCGGCCGCGCGCGGGCCCAGGCACGGGGTGAACTCCCCACCGAGGAGGACCCCGATGCCTCGGCCCGGCACACCGACCTGATCTTCGACGTGGTCGCCGGAGCGGTGGTGCACCGGGCCCTGGTGAGCGCGGAGCCGGTGGACGAGGAGTGGGCGCGCGAGTTCACCCTGCTGCTCTGCGCCGGGCTGAGCGCGGCGGCCTCGCCCCCGCCCGCATAGCGTCCCGCCTCAGACCTGGTAGCGGTCGGCCGCGAAGAGGTGCAGGTGCTCCGCGATCCACTCGGACGTCTGCTTCAGACCGTCGGTGAGCGTGACCTCCGGGCGCCAGCCCGCCCATTCGCGGGCCCGCGAGTTGTCCGAGAGCAGCCGCTGGACCTCGCTGCCCGACGGGCGGAGCCTTGCCGGGTCCACGACGACCTCCGCGTCACGGCCGGAGGCCGCGATGAGGGCCTGGGCCAGGTCCCCGATCGAAATCTCCTGGCCGGTACCGAGGTTGACGCTCTCGCCCAGAGCCCGGTCGCAGTCCGCGAGCGCGAGGAAGCCGCGCGCCGTGTCCGTGACGTAGGTGAAGTCCCGTGTCGGCGCGAGCGATCCGAGTTTGATCTCCCGGGCGCCGGAGTGCAGCTGGGCCAGGATGGTGGGGATGACGGCGCGCGCCGACTGCCGGGGACCGTAGGTGTTGAAGGGCCGCACCACCGTCACCGGCAGTTCGAACGCGTGCCAGTGCGAGAGCGCCATCATGTCGGCGCCGATCTTGGACGCGGAGTACGGGGACTGCGGCTGGAGCGGGTGCTGTTCGCTGATCGGAGCGGTCAGCGCCGTTCCGTACACCTCGCTGGTAGAGGTGTGCAGCAGACGGCGTACGGAGTGACGGCGGCAGGCCTCTGCGACGTTCTCGGTGCCGACGACGTTCGTGGCGACGTACGCGCCGGGGGCGTCGTAGCTGTACGGGATGCCGATGAGCGCGGCGAGGTGGAAGACCGTGTCGCAGCCCGCGACGGCGTCGTCGACCCGGCCCGCGTCCCGGACGTCGCCCGCCACCATCTCGACCTGGGAGCTGCCCAGATGGCGGGCGAGGTGGCCCTTCTCGCCGTACGGCTTGTAATGGACGAACGCACGGACCTGCGCCCCCTGCTCCACCAGCAGGTCGACGAGGGTCGAGCCGATGAAGCCCTCGGCTCCGGTGACGAGCACGGTGCGGTTCTGCCAGTGGGACGTGGTCGGCCAGGTGGTCATGAGGTGAGCTCCCTTGCGTGGGACAGGACCCTGGCGGCGAGGAGATCCGCCGCCAGGGCGTGGGTGGACGGTCCGGCCGCACCGCTCATCGCGGCGAGCCGGGCGGGGTCGGCGATGAGCGGTGCGGTCACTTCGGCGAGCCGCTCGGCCGTGGTCTCGGCATCGGTGAGCAGCACCCCGGCACCGGCGTCGCTGAGGACGCGGGCGTTGTGGGTCTGGTGGTCGCCCGGTGCGTACGGATACGGGACGAGGACCGCGGGGACGCCCGTGGTGGCGAGCTCGGCGACCGTGGCCGATCCGGCGCGGCAGACGACCAGGTCGGCCGCGGCGTACGCGAGGTCCATCCGGTCCAGGTACGGGACGGCGCGGGCGATCCGGCAGCCGCCCTCGTCGGCGAGCCGGGTACGGGCCGCTTCCAGGGCCGCCGGACCGGTCTTGATGAGCAGATGGACGTCGGTGCGCGCCTGCCAGCGGGCCGCGAGCCCCACCGCGGCCGCGGTGAGCCGGGCCGCGCCGAGGCTGCCGCCGTTGACGAGCAGCAGCCTCGCCCCGGCGGGGACGCCGAGAGCGTGCCGGGCCTCGGCCCGCAGAGCGGGACGGTCGAGGGCCGCGATCGGTGCGGCGATCGGCATCCCCACGGTCTCCGCGTTCTCACCGCCCGCGAGGTGGGCCCTGCTGCGGTCGAAGGCGACGGTGAGATGCGGGGTGAGCCGGGCCGCGAACTGGTTGGCGCGGCCCGGCACCGCGTTGGACTCGTGAATGACGCTCGGCACACCGGCCATCCGCGCCCCGAGGACGACCGGCGCGCTGGGGTAGCCGCCCATGCCGACCGCGACATGGGCCCCCTGCTCGCGCAGGATGGCCCGGCACTGCATGCCGGACTTCAGCAGGGCGGCGGGCAGCAGATAGCGCCTGGCGCCGAGCGCCGGGTCGAAGGGGATCATGTCGACGGTGTGCAGCCGGTATCCGGCGCCGGGTATGAGCGTGGATTCGAGGCCGCGTTCGGTGCCGACGAAGGAGATCACCGCGCCGGGTTCGGCCCGGCGCAGTGCGTCGGCGAGGGCCAGGCCCGGGTAGATGTGGCCGCCGGTGCCGCCCGCACCGATCACGACGGAGAGTGGTGTGCGCATGGACAGCACACTCGCGCCGTGGGGTAAGAAGGTTCTAAGACCCGGGTTTGGCAGGCTTTGCTCCATGAACCCGCACCCGCACGCACACACCGCGAGGCCACCGCAGCGAAAAATCCTGGTCGTGGACGATCAGCCGGAGGTACGCGTGGCGGTCGAGGACGGCCTCGCGGTGGAAGGGTACGAGGTGCGGGGCGCGGGCGACGGTCTCGCCGCCCTCTCGGCCGTCTCCTCCTGGCAGCCGGACGCGGTCGTGCTCGATGTGATGATGCCGGTCCTCGACGGACTCGCGGTCTGCCGCCAGCTGCGTGCCGTGGGCGACCGCACACCCGTGCTGGTGCTGACCGCGCTGGACTCGGTGAGCGAACGCGTGGACGGTCTGGAGGCGGGCGCCGACGACTATCTCGTGAAGCCCTTCGCTCTCGACGAGCTGGTCGCCCGGGTGCGGGCACTGCTGCGGCGGGCGGCGCCGGTGGAGGACGAGCCGGGCGCGCTGTCGTACGGCGACCTCACGGTGGATCCGGCGACGCGCACCGGGCGCCGGGCGGGCCGCTCCATCGAGTTCAGCAGGACCGAGTTCGCCCTGCTCGACCTGCTGCTGCGCCACCCCGGCCAGGTCCTCACCCGGGAGCTGATTCTGGAGCGTGTCTGGGGGCAGGACTTCGGCCCCGGCTCCAACTCGCTTGCCGTGTACGTCGGTTACCTGCGGCGCAAGCTGGAGGCGGCGGGTGAACCGCGCCTGGTCCACACCGTCCACGGGGTCGGCTACCGGCTGGACACGGCGTGAGCACCCGCGGCGAGCGCACGGGGCCGCGCCGGGCGCCCTCGCACCGGCTCGGTGCGCGCTGGCGCCGCCGGCGCCCGCTGCGCACCCGGCTGGCCCTGACCGCTTCGGCCGCGGTGGCCCTGGTGGCGCTCGGTGTGTGCGCTGCGGCCTTCTTCGTCCAGCGGTACGAGATCTACCACCAACTGGACCTCAACCTCGTCCAGTCGGCGTCCCTGGCGGCCGGAGGGCGCGAGCAGCCAGGCGTCGTCGAGGGCCAGTGCCAGTTCCTGGCGTCCCCCGCCTGCTCGCAGATCGTGCCGGCCAGTCCGGCCGCGGACCCCGCGCAGCCGTACCTCCTGCCGGTCTCCGGGCCGGTCCGGGAGGTCGCGTCGGGCAAGCGGGCCCCGTACCTCAGCAACATCACGCTGGAAGGCCGCCCCACCCGGATGCTCACCACCACCTTCGGCCACCACGAGGCGGTCCAGGTCGCCCTGCGCTCCGACCCGGTGGAGAAGAGCGTGCGGCGGACGGCCCAGCTGCTCGCCGCTGTCGGCGGTGGCGGGGTGCTGGTCGCGGCGGCGCTGGGCTACTGGGTGTCGCGTACCGGGCTCGCGCCGGTCGCCCGGCTCACCAGGGCCGCCGAGCGCATCGCGGCGACCAGGGATCCGCGCCACCGCATCGAGCTGCCGCCGGGGCCCGCGACCCGCGAGGACGAGGTCACCCGGCTCGCCACCACCTTCAACACCATGCTCGGCGAGCTGGAACAGTCGGTCACCGCCCAGCGCCGGCTGGTGGCGGACGCCTCCCACGAACTGCGCACCCCGCTCACCGCGCTGCGCACCAATGCCGAACTCCTCGCCCGCGGAGACCGGTTGACCCCGGCGCAGCGTGACCGGGCGGCCGGCGCGCTGACCCGGCAGATCCACGAGGTGACGACGCTGGTGAACGATCTGATCGAACTGGCCCGCGACGAGGAGCCCGTACCGCTGGTCGAGAGCGTCCCGCTGGCCCCGCTGGTCGAGCACGCGGTGACCGCGGCCCGCGGCCACTGGCCCGAACTCGTCTTCACCGTGGTGGTGGAGGCCGGCCCGGTGCTGAACGGCGTACCTGCGCGGCTCTCCAGGCTGCTCGCCAATCTGCTCTCCAACGCCGCGAAGTTCTCCGGTGCGGGCGGCGAGGTCGAGATCGCCCTCACCGCGACGGAGCTGACGGTGCGCGACCACGGTCCCGGGATCGCGCCCGACGACCTGCCGTATGTCTTCGACCGCTTCTACCGCGCGCAGGCCGCCCGTGCGCTGCCCGGTTCGGGGCTCGGGCTCGCGATGGCCCGCCAGATCGCCCGCGCGCACGGCGCGGAGCTCACAGCGGAACGGGCGCCGGGCGGCGGGGCGCTGTTCCGGCTGCGGTTGCCCTGAATCCGGGGGTGCCCGCGGGACGGGCCCAGTGCAAGGACCCCTGAGTCAGGGGTGACCGCCGGTGCGCGTCCCCGCGCGAAATCCGGGTGCCCGCGCCGTCGCGCACTGTCAGGCTCCCGCGCATGACTGCGTACGAGGTGCTCCTCATCGGCGGCCGCTCCGGCGTCGGCAAGTCCACCGTGGGCCACGAGGTGTCGGAGCTGCTGCGGCAGGACGGCGTGGCGCACTGCGTGCTGGAGGGCGACGCGCTGGGCGGGGCCCATCCGGCTCCGCCCGGCGATCCACACCGCTCGGCGATCACCGAGCGGAACCTGGCCGCCGTGTGGGCCAACTTCGCGGCGCTCGGCCACTCCAGGCTGATCTGCACGAACACGGTGAGCGTGCTGGAGAGCGCGATGTTCCGGCGCGCGATGGGCGGTGAGTCGCTGCGCGTCGTGAGGGTGCTGCTCACCGCGGGCGACGCGACGGCGCGTGCCCGGCTGGAGCGGCGCGAGAGCGGCTCGCTGCTCGGTGTGCACATCGAGCGGAGCGCGGCCGGGGCCCGGCTGCTGGCCGCGCGGACGCCGCCGGGAACGGTCCGGGTGGCGACCGACGGACGGACGGTGGCGGACGTCGCCCGCACGGTGCGGGACGCCACCGGGTGGTGAGCCTGGGGGCCGGGGGCGCGGCCCCCGGCAACGTCGGCCCGGGTCAGAAGCCCGGCGGCTCCGTATAGACGCCCCACTCGTCCCGCAGCACCCCGCAGATCTCGCCGAGCGTCGCCTCCACCCGGACGGCGGCCAGCATCGGCTCGATCATGTTCGAGCCGTCCCGGGCGGCGGCGAGCATCGCGTCCAGCGCCGCCCGCACACGGGCGTCGTCCCTGGCGGCCTTGCGGCCCACGAGTTCCTGGACCTGGTCGCGTTCCACCTCATGGCTGACGCGCAGGATCTCCAGGTCGCCGGTGACCGATCCGTGCAGGCAGTTGACGCCGACGACACGCTTGTCGCCCTTCTCTACCGAGCGCTGGTACTGGAAGGCGGACTCGGCGATCTCGCCGGTGAACCAGCCGTCCTCGATGCCGCGCAGGATGCCCGACGTGACCGGCCCGATCGGGTGCTGCCCGTCGGGGTGCGCCCGCAGGCCGCGCTCCTTGATCTGGTCGAAGATCTTCTCCGCGTCGGCCTCGATGCGGTCGGTGAGCTGCTCGATGTACCAGGAGCCGCCCAGCGGGTCCGCCACGTTGGCGACACCGGTCTCCTCCATCAGCACCTGCTGCGTCCGCAGGGCGATCTCGGCGGCCTGTTCGCTCGGCAGCGCGAGCGTCTCGTCCAGGGCGTTGGTGTGCAGCGAGTTGGTGCCGCCGAGGACGGCGGCCAGTGCCTCGACGGCAGTGCGTACGACGTTGTTGTACGGCTGCTGCGCCGTCAGCGAGACCCCGGCAGTCTGGGTGTGGAAGCGGAGCCACTGCGCCTTGTCGGTCCGCGCACCGTAGACGTCCTTCATCCAGCGCGCCCAGATCCTGCGCGCGGCACGGAACTTGGCGATCTCCTCGAAGAAGTCGACGTGCGCGTCGAAGAAGAAGCTGAGGCCCGGTGCGAAGACGTCCACGTCCATCCCGCGCGAGAGGCCCAGCTCGACGTAGCCGAAGCCGTCCGCGAGGGTGTACGCCAGCTCCTGCGCGGCCGTCGCCCCCGCCTCACGGATGTGATAGCCGGAGACCGAGAGCGGCTTGTACGCGGGGATGGAGGCGGCGCAGTGCTCCATCAGGTCGCCGATCAGGCGCAGGTGCGGCTCGGGCTGGAAGAGCCACTCCTTCTGCGCGATGTACTCCTTGAAGATGTCGGTCTGGAGCGTGCCGTTGAGCACGGCCGGGTCGATGCCCTGCCGCTCGGCGGCGACCAGGTACATGCAGAAGACCGGGACGGCGGGGCCGCTGATCGTCATCGACGTGGTGACGTCGCCGAGCGGGATGTCCTGGAAGAGGACCTCCATGTCGGCGGCCGAGTCGATGGCGACCCCGCAGTGGCCGACCTCGCCGAGCGCCTTCGGTTCGTCGGAGTCGCGGCCCATCAGGGTCGGCATGTCGAAGGCGACCGAGAGACCGCCGCCGCCGTTGGCCAGGATGGTCTTGTAGCGCTCGTTCGTCTGCCTGGCGTTGCCGAAGCCGGCGAACTGCCTGATCGTCCAGGTGCGGCCGCGGTAGCCGGTGGCGTGCAGACCGCGGGTGTACGGATACTCACCGGGCCAGCCGATCCGCTCGAATCCCTCGTAGGTGTCACCGGTCCTGGGCCCGTAGACCGGGTCCACCGGGTCGCCGGACAGGGTGGAGAAATCGGCGTCCCGCTTGCGGGCCTTGTCGTACCTGGCCTGCCAACGGCGGCGGCCCTCTTCAATGGCGTGAGCGTCCATACCCATGAATTTACTAGGACGTCCTAGTATCTGTCGATGGCAGACCGCCCGCACATCGTGCGGGCGGCGGTGAATCAGGCCTTTGCGGCGACCGGGGCAGCCGGGCTGACCTGGGGCTCCAGCTCGCGGGAGATCTTCCGCTCGACAAAAAAGGCCGCAGTCGGGATGGTGCCGGCCAGCAGCACCCAGATCTGCTTGGCGACCGGCCACTTCGCCTTGGAGCCGAGATCGAACGCGAAGATCAGGTAGACCACGTACAGCCAGCCGTGCGCGATGCCGACGATACTGACGAAACCGGTCGCCCCGTTGATGTCCAGCAGGTACTTGGCGATGACGCCGAGGGTCAGCAGGACCAGCAGCACACCGGTGACGTAGGCCATCACGCGGTAGCGGGTCAGCACGCTTCGTTTCATGGAGTCGAGCGTATCGGGGCGCTATGGGCGATCTTCGGCGGGGTTGTCATTCCCCGGGCGGCGCACCTCGCAGTACACGGCACCGCTCCCCCGCGTCCACTCCCTGGGCCCGGCCGGCTACTCCTCGAAGTCGTCCGCGGCCACCCGCAGCGGCCTGAGCATCGCGAAGATCTCGCTGCACTCCTCCGCGTCGTACGCGCGCAGCCCGAAATCCATCTCCATCAGGTCCGCACTGGCCGCCTCCACGACCTCGCGGCCCTTGCCGGTGATGGAGGCCAGCGTGCCGCGCCCGTCGTTCGGGTTGGGGCGCTTGTCGACGAGGCCCGACTTCACCAGCCGGTCGACGGTGTTCGTCACCGATGTGGGGTGCACCATCAGACGCTCACCGATCTTGGACATCGGCAGTTCGCCGGCCTTGGAGAACGTGAGCAGCACCAGGGCCTCGTACCGGGCGAATGTCAGCCCGTACGGCCTGACGACGGCGTCGACCTCCGCGAGCAGGATCTGGTGAGCGCGCATGATCGAGGTGATGGCAGCCATCGAGGGCACCGGGCCCCAGCGCTGCTGCCAGAGTTCGTCGGCGCGCGCGATGGGATCGAAGGGAAGACTGAGCGGCTTCGGCACGGCACCGACCCTACCGGCCGGTCATATGACGGTCAGCCCTGTCTCGCCCTTCGGTCCGCGCACAGACGGGCGGCCGGGGTGCGGCCCTACCCGGCGAGATGCCGTTCCACGGTGTCGACCTTGGACGTCAGTCCGTCCGTGACCCCCGGCCTGATGTCCGCCTTCAGTACGAGCGAGACGCGCGGCGCCCGTTGCTCGACCACCTCGACGGCGCGCCTGACGACGGCCATGACCTCGTCCCACTCACGCTCGATGGCAAAGTATGGAGTACATAAAATAGGCTTCACCCCTACGGAGCACGCTTCACGCCGTCGGGCGGGACCGTCCACTCACGACCCCCACCCTCGGGCCACACAAACGCCGTCGGCCGCTTCCTGCGCTCCCCCGGTGGGTCCGACGGGTCCTCGTAGTCCCGGATCACATCGCGCAGGATGCCGATCCTCCCCGCACCGTCCTCGACCCGGTGGCCTACGTCCTCATTCATGACCATCGGGGTGCTTCCGCATCAAGATGTTGGCGTCCGTCACAGTCGTCCAGTCCCCACCAACGCGCGCACGGGTCCGGACGTTGGCCGGCTCCGCGCAACCGGCGCAACCGTGGATGGGGGTCGGCTCCAGCTCGCCGGACCGATCCGGGAGGTCAACCGGTGCGCTTGGATACGTTCTTGGCTCGGTCATGGGGTGATCCTCCGGCTGGTCGCTGGGACGGGGGAACCTCGCACGTTTCCCACTTTGGGACGTCCCGCAGCGGGTAGAACGTCCCGAGCAACGTCCGCGAGTTGGGGGAGAGTCTGGCCATGCCAAATGAGCGCTTGCGGGCCGTCATGGCGTCCGGGGGTTGGACGCACGGGAGCTTGGCCGAAGCGGCGGGGGTCGATCCCAAGTCCGTTGAGCGATGGGTCAACCACGGCCGTACGCCACGACGAGTGACGGCGCTCAAAGCTGCCGAGATGCTGGGGGAAGACGTGCACGCACTTTGGCCGGCGCTCAGGCAGGCACGCGCCGCACGGGCTGTCAGTCCTGAGCTCGTCGCCCTGTACGACCAGCGGGCTGACCTCCCGGTGTCCGTGTTCGTGGATCTACTCGCGGCAGCGCGCGAGCGAATAGACGTACTCGTCTACGCCGCAGTCTTTCTGCACGAGGCGTACCCCCGGCTCAACGACCTACTGCGCGAACGGGCCGAGGCGGGTTGCGCGGTCCGAATCGCACTCGGTGACGCCGACAGTGAGAACGTTCAACAGCGCGGCCAGGAGGAAAAGTTCGGCCACGGGATCGAGAGCCGTTGCCGCCTGGCGCTGATGCACTACCGACCACTCCTGGGAGTTCCCGGCGTAGAGCTACGGACGCACGGAACGACCCTCTACAACAGCCTGTACCGCGCAGACGACGAGGTGCTAGTCAACGCCCACGCGTGGGGCGTGAACGCGTACGGAGCACCCTTGTGGCACCTTCGCCGCAGCAGCAACGGGGGGATGTTCGACACCTACGCGGACAGCTTCAACGCCGTATGGGACACAGCCCGTCCCGTGGAAGGGTGAACCGATGGCACGCACCGAGTACTACGACGACCCGAACGCCCCGAAGCCCGACAGCCTGGTGGTAGCAGCCTCCGCCGTCGTGACCGATGACAGAGGACGCATCCTGCTCCAGCGCCGCCGAGACAACGACCTGTGGGCCTTGCCGGGTGGCGGCATGGACATGGGTGACTCGCTGCCAGGCACGGCCGTCCGGGAGGTCAAGGAAGAGACAGGCCTAGACGTAGAGATCACGGGACTTGTCGGCACTTACACAGACCCTCGCCACGTCATCGCGTACACAGATGGAGAGGTACGGCGGCAGTTCAACGTGTGCTTTCGGGGGCACATCGTCGGCGGGACGTTGGCCATCTCCGACGAGAGCACGGAACTCCGGTTCGTAGACCCTGTCGAGCTGAATGATCTAGCCATGCATCACACTCAGCGGCTACGGCTCCAGCACTTCCTGGAGAACCGGCCATCGCCCTATCTCGGATAGCTCCGCTGGACGACACCAGAACCCGTAGCTAGAGCGACCTGCTATTACATTCCAGTCCCTGATTAGGGCGTTAACGGGCACTCCCCACCCCGTAACCATGCCGTTCCCATCCCACCTTGGCGGCATTCCATCAGGTCAGCGCCTTACGTGGGCAGAAAACGGCGTCACACCCAGCGCGGGTAAGGCGAGCTTGGGCCGGGATCGCCAGACGGGCCACTGTCTGAACTTTCACTGCGCCCTGCCCTCGCTCCGAACACGGCAAAAGACCGTCCGCCACCAGGGCAGACGGCCACTCAAGTCCGGTCGGGTTACACGGAATCGCTCAACGCCCGGTACAGCGTCGCGCGGGACACCTTGAGCGCCTTGGCAATGGCCGTGACGCTCTCCCCCTGAGCCTTGCGAGCCTTGGCCGCAGCGAGCTTGTCAGCGTCCATCACGGCCGGGCGTCCACCGGTGCGACCCTGAGCCTTGGCAGCGTCCAGTCCCGCACGGGCCCGCTCAACGATCATGTCTCGCTCAAGCTCAGCAAAGGCGACCATCATCGTAAAGAAGAACTTGCCCTCACCCTTCGGGGAGTAGCTACCGGCCAGCGTGCCCGTCAGGATGCGCAGGCTGATTGCCCGCGCGTGCAGATCCTCAGCGATGGTGAGCACGTCCTTGGTGGAGCGCCCCAACCGGTCCAGCTTCCACACGCACAGAGTGTCGCCCTCGCGCATGTAGTCGAGAGCGGCTATCAGTCCCGCGCGGTCGGCGTTCTTGCCGGACGCCTTGTCCTCAAAGGTCCGCGAGCACCCGGCCGCGGAGGACCAACGGCAGCACGCACAGCCTCACGCGCCCTGCGAGCAGCAACCTGCAACCGCGCCGACTCACGGCACAGCGGCGCACCGCACGTCGCACGGTCACCATGCGGGCGCACCCCTAGACACTCCGAACACATCGCGCGCGACTCCTCCAACGCCTCCACAACCCCCACCCGCCATCATTTTTGTTGATCATGAAAGCCTCTGGCGTGTCCCCTCTGGGCCAGTAGCCGCAAGGATCAGCACCACTCCCGGGGACGGGCAGAGAGGCGAAGCAGCGCGAGCGGAACCCCCACCCCCGAACGTCGTTCCACCATTCCCCCGACGAAACCCCGACCGAAGTGCGACATCACCCCGACCCTAAGCCCAGCCACCGACAACGCCGCCAGAGGTCCCCGCGCCCCCTGGAGCACCGAACGACCCGCCACCGGGGCAATCCCAGTAACGGGCCGCGAACGGCGCTCAGGCGCTTACAGCAAGCTCTCTTGTCGCGCAATGTCGTCCAAGACATCCTGCCGAATCTCGTCGTGCTCTTCATCCGATATAACGCGCCGGCGGGGCAACTCCTCAGCCTCAGCGACAGCAGCAAGCTCAGCGGCCTCAGGATCGGCTGGACCCCACGCGATTTCAAGGCGCTCCGCCCGTTGCTTGGGGTGCAGCGTCACCGTGAGGTGCATTGCTTCAAGCAACCGGCTCTTACCTGCGTCGTCCAGCGCCGCCCACGCCTCGCCCATAGTGCGACCCGTCGGTGTGGCCACCTCGCGAACTTCGGGATCATGTGCGGCCAACAGCGCGGCATATGCGGCTTCGAGCTTCACGCTCATCTCTTCGTACGTGCCCATCATCAGCGGTCCGGCCGTCGCCATCTGGGCACCGATGCGCGCAGCTTGCTCCTGGGCTTCGATCATCTCCGCCGAAAGGTCGTTGCCGCCTTCAAGGTGGACGTTGACTTCGTTGAAACATCCCCACACCTTGAGGAATTCATCTTCGACCCGCCGGTCAAGGGTCTCTGCGTAGACAGTGACGTGACCTGCCTTGCACCTGTAGAGCCGCACCCCCTTGTCGCTGGTGCCTCCGTTCAACCGGCCGTCACAGCGGTGACAAAACGCCATCCCAGCGCATAGGGGCGCTGCCTGACGGGGAGCACGGTCAGCGCCGGTCGCAAGGTCAAGCATCCGTTGGCGGACGGCCATCAGTTCAGCGGCAGACAGGATCGGTTCGGCGAACGCGACCGGGGTCACCCCGTCAGCGGCCACAACCAACTTCCCCTTATGGGCGCGCTGCCCCCGGAGCGTCGGCGACTTGAGCATCCGCCGCCATTGGGGTTCGCTCAAGCCAGTCGTACGCGCTGTTCCGGCGACGGTACCCCCGTCGATCAACTCCCTTACCGCTGTGCGAACTTGAGCGGCTTGGGCATCGTCGATCTCAAGGTATGCGGCACCGTCCCGGCGGACCGTCTTGTACCCGAACGGTGCACGTCCGGCACCCCAGCGCCCCAAGCTCCGCCGGGTCTCGTGCCCTTCGCTGATTCGGGCGGAAATCATCCCCCGTTCCCACTCCGCAAGCGAAGCAAGAACGGTGGCGACCATGCGACCGGTCGGCGTGAGCGTGTTCACTGTGTTGTCGGTCGTGGCAAGCCGTATACCCGCCACCTCAGCCCACGCCACGAGCCGAAGAAACTCTGCGACCGATCGGGCGAGGCGATCCAGCTTCCACGTGATCACCACGTCAGGGCGGTCCGCCATGAGCGCACGGAGCCCAGGGCGTTCCTCAATGGGCTTCGCGCCGCTGACGTTGTTGTCCACGTACTCGACAGCGTCAGCCGGGTCGTGATCGTTGGCGGTCAGCCATCGACGGCAGGCAGCGCGCTGGGTGTCGAGTGAGGCACTGTCGTCAGCTTCACGGGACAACCGTAGGTAGATCGCTACTGAGGTCATGTACTCAAAGGTACGCGCGCTCACCCTCGATCGAGGTGAACATGGCGTCCGTACGGTTCGGGAGGCCCGACTCGCGTACGACGCGGACGGCGTCGGCGACGTACCCGCCCACGTCCTCGCCCACTCCCAGCGGAGTGATCGAGAAGGCGACGATCATGCGACCACGCCCTCGCGGCGGGCGCGCGAGGCGATCACAGCGTCCTCGGCCTCACGGCGCAGCTTGCGCTCGGCGAAGAATCCGCCGATCGGCACCACGGAGAGCACGAGGTAGAGGATCCCCTTCTTCGCGGGCCACTTGGCGCGGTTCCAGGCGTCCAGGCAGAAGAGCACGTACAGGATGAACAGAAGGCCGTGGACCCAGCCCAGGACAGGTACCGGGTTGAACGAGGTGGTGCCCTTGAGCACCACGCCGATCGGCAGCAGCAGGAAGTAGGACACCGCCTCGGGAGCGGCTACCAGCCGGAACCGGCGGAGGGCGGAAGCGGTCTTGATGTCCACGGAGGGGCGGCCTTCCCAGTCGAGGGGTACAGGGGGGTGATCTTGTGAATGCGAGCACAAGCTCGTCCCATTGTTGCAGCCACCCGCTCCGGGGCTCGTTCCGGGTGCGCGTACGCCCGGCGCACTGTGCGTACCGCCTCCGGCCCGTTACCTTCGGACCGTGGCTCAGTTCCGACTCCAAGGCAGCAAGATGCTCGCCGTCGACATGACAGGCGACGCCGTCAAAGCCAAGAACGGCTCGATGGTGGCCTACGACGGCCAGATGACCTTCAAGAAGATGTCCGGCGGCGGCGAGGGGCTCCGCGGGATGGTGACCCGGCGCCTCACCGGCGAGCAGATGACCGTGATGGAGGTCCGCGGCAAGGGCACCTGCTACTTCGCCGACCGCGCCACCGAAATCAACCTCGTCACCCTGCGCGGCGAGAAGCTCCACGTGGAGGCGAGCAACCTGCTCGTCACGGACGCCGGGCTGCGCACCGGCACGACCTTCACCGGGCTGCGCGGCGCGTCCCAGGGCAACGGCCTGTTCACCACCACAGTAGAGGGGACGGGGCAGGCCGCGGTGATGTCCGACGGGCCCGCGATCGTCCTGCGGGTCAGCCCGCAGTACCCGCTCCTCGTCGACCCGGGTGCGTACATCGCGCACACCGGCAGCCTCCAGCAGCACTTCCAGACCGGGGTCAGCTTCCGGACCTTCATGGGCGAGGGGTCCGGCGAGTCCTTCCAGATCCGGTTCGAGGGCGAGGGACTGGTGTACGTGCAGCCCAGCGAGCGCAGCACGATCGGGGGTGAGGTGTGATGCCGTTCACCGAGATCAACTCGAAGATGGTCGAGGCGACAGTGGCACCCGGCCAGAAGCTCTACAGCCAGCGCGGGGCGATGCTCGCGTACCGGGGCGATGTGACCTTCACGCCGAACATCCAGGGCGGCCAGGGCGGCGTGATGTCCATGATCGGGCGGCGGGTGGCCAACGAGGCGACGCCGCTGATGACGGTCGAGGGCCGGGGGACGGTGATGTTCGGGCACGGCGGCCACCACATCCAGGTGATCTCGCTGGCCGGCGACACCCTCTACGTGGAGGCGGACCGGCTGCTCGCGTTCGACGGCTCGCTCCAGCAGGGCACGATGTTCATGGGTTCGCAGGGCGGGGTCATGGGGATGGTGCGCGGCCAGGTCACGGGGCAGGGGCTGTTCACCACGACCCTCAAGGGCCATGGGGCCGTGGCGGTGATGGCGCACGGCGGGGTCGTGGAACTGCCGATCACCCCGCAGGGTCCGGTGCATGTGGACCCGCAGGCGTACGTCGCCCACCACGGGGACGTACGGAACAAGCTGTCGGCGGCGCTCGGCTGGCGGGAGATGGTGGGGCGCGGCTCGGGTGAGGCGTTCCAGCTCGAACTGTCCGGCAACGGCGCGGTGTACGTGCAGGCCTCGGAGGAGAAGCTGTGACGGGACCGGTGGTCCACGACCCGATGACGCTGCCGGCCAACGACAACGTCAACAACTACACCTTCTGTGTGGAGCTGAACAGCAGTCAGTGGTTCCTGCAGAAGGGCAAGATGATCGCCTACTACGGGCGGATCGACTACAACGGCTTCGGCAACGGCCGCTTCGACCATCTGCTGCGCAGCAGCTTCCACTCGCCGATGCACGCCGCGGACTGGGTGGTGGCGGAGGGCTCGGGCAAGATGCTGCTCGCCGACCGGGCCTTCGATGTGAACTCCTTCGACCTGGACGAGGGCAATCTCACGATCCGTTCGGGGAACCTGCTGGCGTTCGAACCGTCGCTCTCCCTGAAGCAGTCGATCGTGCCCGGCTTCCTGACCCTGATCGGTACGGGAAAGTTCGTCGCCGCTTCGAACGGGCCCGTGGTCTTCATGGAGCCGCCGATCCGGGTCGACCCGCAGGCCCTGGTCGGCTGGGCGGACTGCCCGTCACCCTGCCATCACTACGACCACGCCTATATGACGGGGGTGCTGGGCGGGATCCGGTCGTTCACCGGAATCGGCGGGGTGTCGGGCGAGGAGCACCAGTTCGAGTTCGTGGGGGCCGGGACGGTGCTGCTCCAGTCGACCGAGGCGCTCCTGCCGGAGAAGCCGACCGGTTCGGTACCGGACGAACCGGGGGTCCCCGGCGGACAGGGACCCCGTTCCGGCCAAAACCGCCCGGGACCGCGTTTTCCCGGCCAGGTCGGAGATCTTCAACGCCGCTTCGGGCTGTGAGCGATAGCCTGCGGAGTGTAACGTCGAACATCTGAACCCCCGGCATATGCACCGGATCGCGATCGGATCGCGATGGCGCAGCATGCGCGCGCCGGACGGCGACACTCCCGGAATTGTCCAATATTCAACTTCTTAGGTAGAATTCTCATTATGGAGACCGAGACGGCCACCCCCTGGCTGAGCGACGCCGAGCAGTGCGCCTGGCGCACCTACCTGGACGCGAACAGGCTGCTGACGTACCAGATGGAGAAGGACCTCCAGCCGTTCGGACTGACGATGAACGACTACGAGATCCTCGTCAATCTCTCCGAGGCCGACGAACGGCGGATGCGGATGAGCGATCTCGCCGCTGCCACCCTTCAGTCCAAGAGCCGCCTCTCCCACCAGATCACCCGGATGGAGAAGGCCGGGCTGGTCCGCAGGGAGAACTGCGAGTCGGACCGGCGCGGGCTCTTCGCGGTCCTCACCGACCTCGGCGGCGAGACCATGCAGAAGGTCGCACCCCACCATGTGGCCTCGGTGCGCAGACACTTCATCGACATGCTGGCACCGGAGGCGCTGGCCGGACTGAGCCGGTCACTGACGCCGGTCGCCGACCGGCTGCGGGGGCTGCGCAAGAGTTAGGGGCCTTGCACTACGAGCGTCCCATGAGGTCGCGTGGGCATAGTGCAAGCACCCCTCAAGGCCGCCTCCTGCCCGGATCGGGCCGTATCAGACCGGGTCGGGCCGGTCCCCGTGGGCCCGCGCGGCGGGCAGGTCCAGCGCGAAGACGGCGCCGCCCCGGACGGTGAGCGTCCCGCCGTGCCGCAGCGCGACGTCGCGGGCGATGGCCAGGCCCAGACCGGCACCGCCCTCGTCCCGGGTCCGCGCGTCGTCGAGCCGTACGAACCGCTCGAAGATGCGCTCACGCTGCGCGGGGGGCACCGCGGGACCATCGTTGGCCACCTCCACGACGAGCCGGCCGGCCCGCTCGTGCGCGGAGACCTCGATCCCCGCACGGGCGTGCCGTTGGGCGTTGTCCAGGAGGTTCCCGATCACCCGCGCCAACTGGCCCCGTGAGCCCGCCACTTCGAGCCCTCCGGCGGCGTGGACCGTCACCGGCACCCGGCCCGCGTGCAGCCGGGACACCTCCTCGCGCACCAGCTCCCCCAGGTCGATCCGGGCCGCGGCCGGCCGCTCCCCCGCGTCCAGCCGGGCGAGCAGCAGCAGATCGGCGGCCAGTTGCTGCAGCCGTACCGTGTCCGCGACCGCGCCGTCCACATCCAGCAGCTCCGGGTGTGCGGCGCCGACCTCCAGCTGGGTACGCAGACTCGCGATGGGGCTGCGCAGTTCGTGCGACGCGTCCGCGACGAAGCGGCGCTGGCGGTCGACGGACTTCTCCAGGGCGGTCAGCGTCTCATTGGTGGTACGGGCCAGCCGGGCCACCTCGTCGTGCGAACCGGGCTCCGGGACCCGCCGGGCCAGATCCTCGGACGCGGTGATCGCCGCCATCTCCCGCCGGATCCCCTCGACGGGCCGCAGGGCGCGCCGTGTGACGAGCCATGTGACTCCGGCGACGACCATCAGCAGGGCGGGCAGCACGACGAGCATCGCGCCGCGCACGGTACTGACGGCACTCTGCTCGGTGGTGAGGGGAGCGCCCGCGTAGACGATCAGTGTGTCGTCACTGCCGTTGGTCACCTCGACCGCGGCGAACCGGTAGTCGGCGGTGTCGCCGTCCACGGTGGCCGTGCCGGAGCTGAAGCGGGCGTCGTCGTGCGAGACCTTGCCGCGCGACGGATCGTCGGCATCACCGTGGTCGTCGTCGCCATGTCCGTCGTCGCCGTGGTCGCCCTCCGGCGTGGACCGCTCGGGCCGCACCGCGGTGGTCGCCGTCCCCGTCACCGCCTCCAGGTCGTCGCCTGCGGCGCGCAGCCCGCCGTGCTCGGTGACCACCTGCACCGGGTTCTCGTCGGAGTCGGGCAGATCGAGCTTGCCGTACGGGACGTCGAGCGCCACCTGCGAGGCGACGTCCTGGGCGGCGACCTGGGCCCGCAGATCGGTCTGGCCGGTGAGGTTCGAGCGCAGGACGAGCAGGACGGCGAGCCCGGTGGCGACGAGTGCGACGGCGACGACGGACGTGGCGCCCAGCGCCGCCCTGGCCCGTACGGATCCGAGGAGACGGCTCACCGGGCGACCAGCCGGTAGCCCGCGCCGCGCACGGTCTGGATGCGGTCGGCGCCCAGTTTGCGGCGCAGGGCGCTCACATACACCTCGACGATGTTCGGGTCGCCCTCGTAGGCGAAGTCCCAGACGTGCTCCAGGATCTCCGGCTTGCCGACCACTTCGCCCTGGCGTACGGCGAGTTGTTCCAGTACCGCGAACTCCTTCGCCGTGAGGGTGACTTCGTCGCCCGCGCAGTGCACCCGGCGGGTGGCGGTGTCGACCGTGAGACTTCCCGCGGTCAGCACGGGCGACGGCCGGCCGGCCGCGTGCCTGCGCAGCAGCGCCCTGATCCTGGCGACGAGGACCACGTAGGAGAACGGTTTGGCGAGGTAGTCGTCCGCCCCGGTGTCCAGCCCCTCGGCCTCGTCGTACTCGCCGTCCTTGGCGGTCAGCATCAGGATGGGCACGTCGTTGCCGGCGGCCCTGAGCGCCGCGCAGACCCGGTAGCCGTTCATGCCGGGCAGCATGATGTCGAGCACGACCAGGTCGTACGGGCCCTCGGCGGCCCGGTGCAGCCCTTCGAGTCCGTCGTGCACGACATCCACGGCGTAGCCCTCGGCGGTGAGCCCGCGGGCGAGGGACACCGCGAGCCGCTTCTCGTCCTCCACGATCAACAGGCGCATGGGGACAGCCTCCCAAATGCCTCCTGAAGAGTTCTTCAGGAGGCTTCAGGCCGCCTTCAGTGTGCCCCCGTCACATTGGGAACCGTCCACAGCAGTCGAGAAGACGGAGGAATCCTCATGAAGCGCAATCACGTCATCGCATGCCTCGCGGCGGCGGCCCTGGCGACGGGCGGCACGGTCGCCGGCGTCGCCCTCGCCGAGGGCGGCTCGGGTCCGGCCGCCTCCCCGGCGGCGGGTTCCGCCGCCTCCACGACGGCGTCCGCACCGGGCAGGAGCACCACGCCGGGCTCCGGCACCCGTCCGGTCTCCGCTTCCGGCGGCCCGGTCACCGTCGACCGGGTGATCGGCGCCGCGCGGGCGGCCGTACCGGGCACGGTCACCTCCGCCGAACTGGACCACGGCCGCTGGGAGGTCGACCTCCACGGCGAGGACGGCGCCTGGCACGAGCTGCGTCTCGACCGGCTGACCGGCAAGGTCGTCACGTCGCGCCACGACGGCGGTGACCAGGACGACCGCAAGGGCGCCCCGGTCACCGCGGTCCGCGCCGCGTCGGCGGCCCGCGGAGCCGTACCGGGCACGGTCACATCGGTCGAGCTGGACAACGGCCGCTGGGAGGCGGATGTGACCGCCCGTGACGCCTCACGGCACGAAGTCCGCGTCGACCTGAACACCGGCAGGGTCACGTCCGATCACCTGCACCGGCATCGTCACGAAGACGACGGGGCCGACGGGGCCGACGGGGACGACGACTGATCCGGTAACCGGCCGGCAGGGCCGAGCCCGCGCTGAGCAGTGCGGGAGCCGCCGCGAACGCGAAACAGAGGGCGAGCGGAACCCTGCCGACCAGGACGCCGACGGCGGCCGTACCCCCCGTGGACCCGGCGTTCACCGCGGTGTTGACCCAGGCACCGGCCCGGGTGCGGGCGGCCGGGTCCGCGCTCTCGTCGGCGATCAGATACGCGGTCGTCAGGGCGGGCGCCACGAACAGCCCGGCCAGGAAGGCGGCAGCGCCCAGCAAGGCCGGATCCGGTGCGAGCCCGGCGCCGGCCAGGGCGAGCCCGAGCCCCGCGGCGGACAGCGCGAGACGCAGCCGGGCGGGCGCGCGCCACGTGACCGCCCCGTTGACCAGGCCTCCGGCCACGCTGCCCGTGGAGAGCACGGCCAGCACCAGGGTGACGGCTTCCGGACGGCCGTGCTGCCCGGCGTGGGCGACCACCAGCAGATCCAGGCCGCCGAGCGCCAGTCCCACCCCGGCGGCCACCACCACGGGCTGCCGGGGCATCGCACCCGGCCACCGGATCCGTACGCGCACGGATCCCGTGTGCGGGCGCCCGGCGGCGCCCGGGGAGCCTTCCGGGGCCGGTGGCCTGGCACCCCTACCGTGGTACGGGCCGTCCGCGACCGGCGATGTCACCATCGCCACGGTCCCCGCGGCCACCAGGAGGGCGCTGACGGCCACCGCGGCCGACGCCGGCGCACACGTCAGCAGGCCGCCGACGAGCAACGGTCCGGTGACGTAGAGCAGTTCCTCGGCGACCCCGTCCAGGCTGTACGCGCGCCGGAGCAGTTCCCGGCCGGGGACGATCCTGCGCCACAGGGTCCGCATGGTCGGCCCGAGCGGTGGAGTGACCGCACCGGCGGCCGCGGCCAGGGCAGCGACCAGCTGCGGGGACGCACCCGGGTGCGTGGTGACGGCGGCGAGCACGAGGAGCAGCAGCGCGTAGCAGCCCGCCATGGGGACGAGGGCCCGGCGGGGGCCGTGGCGGTCGACGAGGCCTGCTCTGGCGGGTGAGAGGCAGACACTGGCCGCTCCGAAGAGCGCCATGGCGGTACCCGCGGCGGTGAAGGAGCCCGTGGCGTTCTTGACGGCGAGTACGAGGGAGAGGGAGACCATCCCGTAGGAGAGACGGCCGACCAGAGCGGCACCGAAGGTGCGGCGGGCATGCGGGGACCGCAGGACAGCGGCGTAGGACGGCATGGGAGTTCCTCGGAGCGGCACGGACAGGACACCGGGTGGTGGGCCGGGTCCTACGCACGGGAGAGGAACATGCGGTCAAGGTAGCAGCGGCGCCCGCCGTCCGGAAGGCGCTCCTGGGCACCGCTCGGCTTCCCGCCGGGATCGGCGCCGTCCGGCGCCGGGCCTCAGGGGTCCTTGCACTACGAGCCTCCGGCGGGCGACCCGGACGGGCACAGCGCAAGGACCCTCAGGCCGATGGGTCCGCGGCCCCGGACGTCACGGCTTCGACCAGGGTGTCCGCCGCGGCGTACGGGTCCAGCTGCCCCGTCACGATCCGCTCGGCCAGGGCGTCGAGGCGACGGTCCCCGCGCAGGTCGCCGATCCGCTCGCGCAGGGCCGTCACCGCGATCGTCTCGACCTCGTGCGCCGCCCGGGAACGCCGGCGCTCGCCGAGGACACCGTGCTCCTCCATCCAGGCCCGGTGCTTCTCCAGGGCCTCGACGACCTCGTCGACGCCCTCTCCGCGCGCCGCCACCGTCTTCACGATGGGCGGGCGCCAGTCCCCGGCGCCGCGCGCCTCGCCCAGCCCCAGCATGTGGTTGAGCTCCCGCGCCGTCGCGTCCGCGCCGTCCCGGTCGGCCTTGTTGACGACGTACACATCGCCGATCTCCAGGATTCCGGCCTTGGCGGCCTGGATGCCGTCGCCCATGCCCGGCGCGAGGAGCACCACCGACGTGTCGGCCTGGGAGGCGATCTCCACCTCGGACTGGCCGACGCCGACCGTCTCCACCAGCACCACGTCGCATCCGGCGGCGTCCAGCACCCGGATCGCCTGCGGGGCGGCCCACGCCAGGCCGCCCAGATGCCCCCGGGTGGCCATCGACCGGATGTAGACCCCCGGGTCCGACGCGTGCTCGGACATCCGCACCCGGTCCCCGAGCAGCGCGCCGCCCGAGAACGGCGACGAGGGGTCGACGGCGAGCACGCCGACCCGCTTGCCTGCCCGCCGGTACGCCGACACCAGCGCCGAAGTGGAAGTCGACTTGCCGACACCGGGTGACCCCGTGAGCCCGACGACGTACGCGCCGCCGGTCAGCGGGGCCAGCCGCGCCATCACCTCGCGCAGCTGCGGGGACGCCCCCTCCACCAGGGAGATCAGCCGGGCGACGGCCCGGGGCCTGCCCTCGCGGGCCTGTTCGACCAGGGTGGGGACGTCCATGTCCACGTTCACAGCTCCGCTCAGTCCGATTCCGTGTCCGGGCGTCCGCCGCCCCGGACCACTCCTACCTGGGTACGCGCACGATCAGCGCGTCGCCCTGCCCGCCGCCGCCGCACAGGGCCGCCGCGCCGACCCCGCCGCCGCGCCGCTTCAGCTCCAGCGCGAGGTGCAGGACCACCCGGGCACCCGACATCCCGATGGGGTGCCCGAGGGCGATGGCGCCGCCGTTCACGTTCACCTTTTCCGGCGAGACGCCGAGGTCCTTCATTGACTGGACGGCGACCGCGGCGAACGCCTCGTTGATCTCGATGAGGTCGAGGTCCCCGACGCCGATGCCCTCCTTGCCCAGGGCGTGCTGGATGGCGTTCGACGGCTGGGACTGGAGGGAGTTGTCGGGCCCCGCCACATTCCCGTGCGCGCCGATCTCGGCGATCCAGTCGAGGCCGAGCTCCTGTGCCTTGGCCTTGCTCATCACCACGACCGCCGCCGCACCGTCGGAGATCTGCGAGGAGGTGCCTGCGGTGATCGTTCCGTCCTTGGTGAAGGCCGGACGCAGCTTGCCGAGGGACTCCGCCGTCGTCTCGGCCCTGATGCCCTCGTCCTGCGAGAAGAGGACCGGGTCGCCCTTGCGCTGCGGGATCTCGACCGGTGTGATCTCGGCCTCGAACAGGCCGTTCTTCTGCGCGGCGGCGGCCCGCTGGTGGGAGGCCGCGGCGAAGGCGTCCTGGGGCGCGCGGTCGATACCGAGGCGGGTGTTGTGCTTCTCGGTGGACTCGCCCATCGGGATGGACTCGAAGGAGTCGGTGAGGCCGTCGTACGCCATCGAGTCGAGCATCTCGACCGCACCGTACTTGTAGCCCTCGCGGGACTTCGGCAGCAGATGCGGCGCGTTGGTCATGGACTCCTGGCCGCCGGCCACCACCACGTCGAACTCACCGGCCCGGATCAGCTGGTCGGCGAGCGCGATGGCGTCGAGGCCGGAGAGGCAGACCTTGTTGATGGTCAGCGCGGGCACGTTCATCGGGATGCCCGCCTTGACGGCGGCCTGGCGTGCCGGGATCTGCCCCGCCCCGGCCTGGAGCACCTGCCCCATGATCACGTACTGCACCTGGTCGCCGCCGATGCCGGCGCGCTCCATCGCGGCCTTGATGGCGAACGCGCCGAGGTCGGCGCCGGAGAAGGACTTGAGTGAACCCAGGAGCCGGCCCATCGGGGTCCTGGCTCCCGCGACGATCACGGAGGTACTGCTGTTCGTTCCAGACATGAGGCGCGGCCCCTTGGAAGAGAGTGAACGAGGGTTTACTTGAATGTACTGAGCGGTACCCCGCTCGTCATCGCCCTGCCCATGTGATCGCGCGCACGTTGCGTAACCATGTGTCGGCGCGCTGCACTGAGGGAATGCTGACGCGAATCGACCACATCGGGATCGCCTGCTTCGACCTCGACAGGACTGTCGAGTTCTACCGGGCGACATACGGCTTCGAGGTGTTCCACACCGAGGTCAACGAGGAACAGGGCGTCCGGGAGGCCATGCTCAAGATCAATGAGACGTCCGACGGCGGCGCCTCCTATCTGCAGCTCCTGGAGTCCGTCCGCGAGGACTCCGCGGTGGGCAAGTGGCTGGCCAAGAACGGTGAGGGCGTGCACCACATCGCCTTCGGCACCGCGGACGTGGACGGCGAATCCCAGGATATTCGGGACAAGGGTGTCCGCGTGCTGTACGACGAGCCGCGCACCGGGTCCATGGGTTCCCGCATCACGTTCCTGCACCCCAAGGACTGCCACGGGGTGCTGACGGAGCTGGTCACAGCGGCGCCGCCGCACGGGACGCCGGAGGAAGCCGATCCACTGGCTCATAAGGAGCACTGACCTCCGGATACCCGGGCCGGTAGAGTGGGTGGCTCCGGTCCGGGGCCGGATCGGGGCCTGTGACCCATGCCTCGTCGTCGATCTGACACCATTCCCCCGGGGGCCCGTCTTCACGAAGACGGCGGCGCTCGTACGGGAAGAGTGTGTTGCGACCAGGGGACGGATGGGACCGCGCAGTGCGGGGCTACGAACGCCAGGAGAGCCACCGGGCTGAAGACGACCATCTTTCGCGGTTCGAGGCCGAGATGGACCGGCTGAAGACCGAGCGGGAGAAGGCCGTCCAGCACGCCGAGGACCTCGGTTACCAGGTCGAGGTCTTGCGTGCCAAGCTCCACGAGGCGCGCCGCAATCTGGCGTCCCGGCCTGCCTACGACCAGGCGGACATCGGCTACCAGGCCGAGCAGTTGCTGCGGAACGCGCAGATTCAGGCCGACCAGTTGCGCACCGACGCCGAGCGGGAGCTGCGCGAGGCGCGCGCCCAGACGCAGCGCATCCTCCAGGAGCACGCCGAGCACCAGGCCAGGCTCCAGGCGGAGCTGCACGGTGAGGCGGTCACCCGTCGCCAGCGCCTCGACCAGGAACTGGCCGAGCGCCGGCAGACCGTCGAGTCGCACGTCAACGAAAACGTGGCGTGGGCCGAGCAGTTGCGCGCGCGGACCGAGTCCCAGGCGCGCCGGCTCATGGACGAGTCCCGCACCGAGGCCGAGCAGTCCCTGGCGGCCGCACGCGCCGAGGCCGAGCGGCTGGTCGCCGAAGCCCGCCAGCGCCTCGGCTCCGAGGCCGAGTCGGCCCGCGGCGAGGCCGACACGATCCTGCGCAGGGCCCGCACCGAGGCGGAGCGGCTGCTCACGGCGGCGTCCACCCAGGCGCAGGAGGCCACCACCCACGCCGAGCAGCTGCGTACGTCCACGACAGCCGAGTCCGACCAGGCACGCCGGCAGGCCACCGAGCTCAGCCGCGGGGCCGAGCAGCGGGTCCAGGAGGCCGAGCGCGCGCTGCGCGAGGCGCGGGCGGAGGCCGAGAAGGTCCTCACGGAGGCCAAGGAGTCGGCGGCCAGGCAGCTCACCACGGCCGAGTCGGTCAACGAGCAGCGCACCCGCACCGCGAAGGCCGAGATCGCCCGGCTCGTCGGCGAGGCGACCAAGGACGCGGAGGCCCTCAAGGCGGAGGCCCAGCAGGCCCTTGAGGACGCCCGTGGCACCGCGGAGCGGCTGGTGGCCGAGGCGAGCGACAAGGCGCGCTCGGCAGCGGCCGAGGACGCCGCAGCCCAGCTCGCCAAGGCCGCCAGGACGGCCGAGGAGGTCCTGACGAAGGCCTCCGACGACGCCAGGTCGACCACCAGGGCCGCGGCCGACGAGGCCGAGCGGATCCGCCACGAGGCCGAGGCGGAGGCCGCGCGGCTCAGCGACGAGGCCGCCGAGTCGGCGGAGCAGCTCAAGGGCGCTGCCAAGGACGACACCAAGGAGTACCGCGCCAAGACGGTCGAGCTCCAGGAGGAGGCCCGCAGGCTCCGCGGCGAGGCGGAGCAGCTGCGGGCCGACGCGGTCGCCGAGGGCGAGCGGATCCGCGGCGAGGCCCGCCGGGAGGCCGTGCAGCAGATCGAGGAGGCGGCCCGGACCGCGGAGGAGCTGCTGGCCAAGGCGAAGGCCGACGCCGACGAGGTCCGCTCGGGAGCCAGCACCGAGTCGGAGCGGGTACGCGCCGAGGCCGTCGAGCGCGCCACCACACTGCGGACCCAGGCCGAGGAGACGCTGGAGCGCACCCGCGCCGAGGCCGAGCGGATGGCCACCGAGGCGGAGGAGCACGCCGAGGAGAGCCGCACCCGGGCCGAGGAGGCGGCGCTCGCGCTGCGCGAGGAGAACGAACGCGGCATAGAGGCCCGCAGGGCCGAGGCCGCCGACGAACTGGCCCGGCTGCACACCGAGGCACAGGAGCGGTTCAACGGCGCCGAGACGGCGCTGGCCGAAGCCCGCGCCGAGGCGGAGCGGCTCCGCAAGGAGACCGCCGACGAGACCGAGCGGCTGCGCACCGAGGCGGCCGAACGGGTCCGCGCGCTGCGCGCCCAGGCCGAGCAGGAGGCGGAGCGGCTGCGTGACGAGGCGGCGGCCGACGCCTCACAGGCCCGTGCCGAGGGCGAGAACATCGCCGTACGGCTGCGCGGTGAGGCCACCGCGGAGGCCGAGCGGCTCAAGTCCGAGGCTCAGGACGCCGCCGACCGGATGCGCGCCGAGGCGGCGGCAGCGGCCGAACGGGTCGCCACGGAGGCTCAGGAGGCGCTCGCCGCCGCCCAGGAGGAGGCCAACCGGCGCCGCAGGGAGGCCGACGAGACCCTGTCGTCGGCCCGCGGCGAGGCGGAGCAGGAGCGGGCCCAGGCCCGCGGCCAGAGCGAGGAGTTGCTGGCCGCCGCTCGCAAACGGGTGGAGGAGTCGCAGGCCGAGGCCGCACGGCTGGTCGAGGAGGCGGACCGCAGGGCCGGCGAGCTGGTGTCGGCCGCCGAGCAGACCGCACAGCAGGTACGGGAATCCGTCGCCGGTCTCCAGGACCAGGCCGAGCAGGAGATCACCGGGCTGCGGTCGGCGGCGGAGCACGCGGCCGAGCGCACGAAGTCGGAGGCGCAGGAGGAGGCGGACCGGGTACGCGGCGACGCGTACGCCGAGCGGGAGCGGGCGTCCGAGGACGCGAGCCGCATCCGCAGCGTCGCCCACGAGGAGTCCGAGGCCGCCAAGTCCCTGGCCGAGCGCACCGTTTCGGAGGCGATCGCGGAGTCGGACAAGCTGCGCGCCGACACCGCCGAATACGCCCAGCGGATGCGTACCGAGGCCTCCGACACGGTGGCATCGGCCGAGCAGGACGCGGCGCGCGCACGGGCCGACGCACGCGAGGACGCCAACCGCATCCGTTCGGACGCCGCGGGTCAGGCGGACGCCCTGATCGCGGAGGCTTCCGGCGAGTCGGAGCGGATGCGGGCCGAGGCAGCGGAGACGGTCGGCTCGGCCCAGCAGGCCGCCGAGCGCATCCGGGTGGAGGCGGAGCGGGTCAAGGCCGAGGCCGCCGCCGCCGCGGAACAGCTGCGGGCCGAGGCGCAGTCGGAGTCCGACCGGGTGCTCGACGAGGCCCGCGAGGTCGCGTCCAAGCGCCGCGCGGACGCCGCCGAACAGGCCGACCAGCTGATGTCGAAGGCCCAGGAGGAGGCGCTGCGCACCGCCACCGAGGCCGAGGCGCAGGCCGACACGATGGTGGGAGCGGCCCGCCAGGAGGCGGACCGGATCACCGCGGACGCGACCGTCGAGGGCAACAGCCTGGTGGAGCGGTCCCGTACGGACGCCGACGAGCTGCTCGTCGGCGCACGCCGGGACGCGACCGCCATAAGGGAGCGCTCGGAGGAGCTGCGGGACCGGGTCACTGCCGAGGTCGAGGAGCTGCACGAGCGGGCCAGGCGCGAGACGTCCGAGCAGCTGAAGTCGGCCGGGGAGCGCGTCGACAAGCTGCTGAAGGCTGCCGCCGACCAGCAGGCCGAGGCCGAGGAGAAGGCCAAGGAGCTGGTGTCGGACGCCGAGTCGGAGGCTGCCAGTGTCCGGATCGCCGCGGTGAAGCGGGCCGAGGCCCTCCTCAAGGAGGCCGAGCAGAAGAAGGCCGGCCTGATACAGGAAGCCGAGCAGCTCAAGTCGGACGCCGCGGCCGAGTCGGACCACCTCATCGAGGAAGCCACCCACGAGCACGACGTACTGATGCGCCGCCGGGCGGACATCCAGGCCGAAATCTCCCGTGTCCAGGACGTACTTGAGGCGTTGGAATCCTTTGAGGCACCGACCGGGAGCGGCAAGACCGCGGACGGCGTCAAGGCAGGTGCGGCAGCAGGGGGAACTCGTTCGAGTGGCAAGCCTTCTGATGGCTAGCCACTCAAAAGGCTGGACATTCTCCAGATCAAACGGGCATCCGCTCGATGACACGCCGCTTCGGCCCCTAGGATTCCCCCTATCACCTCACCGGTCTCATTCGACAGGAACCCCATGAGCGACACTTCCTCCCCATTCGGCTTCGAGCTCGTGCGGCGTGGTTACGACCGCGGTCAGGTGGATGACCGCATTACCAAGCTCGTCGCCGACCGTGACAGCGCTCTGGCACGGATCACCTCTCTGGAAAAGCGCATCGAGGAACTCCACCTCGAGACGCAGAACGCGCAGGCCCAGGTCAACGACGCGGAGCCGTCGTACGCGGGTCTCGGCGCGCGCGTCGAGAAGATCCTCCGGCTGGCCGAGGAGGAGGCGAAGGACCTCCGTGAGGAGGCCCGTCGCGCGTCCGAGCAGCACCGTGAGCTCGCCGAGTCGGCCGCCCAGCAGGTCCGCAACGACGCCGAGTCCTTCGCCGCCGAGCGCAAGGCCAAGGCCGAGGACGAGGGCGTCCGGATCGTCGAGAAGGCCAAGGGCGAAGCGTCCACGCTGCGTTCCGAGGCCCAGAAGGACGCGCAGTCCAAGCGTGAGGAGGCCGACGCGCTCTTCGAGGAGACGCGCGCCAAGGCCGCCCAGGCCGCCGCGGACTTCGAGACGAACCTGGCCAAGCGCCGCGAGCAGTCGGAGCGCGACCTGGCCTCGCGTCAGGCCAAGGCCGAGAAGCGTCTGGCGGAGATCGAGCACCGCGCCGAGCAGCTCCGTCTGGAGGCGGAGAAGCTGCGTACGGACGCCGAGCGCCGCGCCCGTCAGACGGTCGAGACCGCTCAGCGCCAGGCCGAGGACATCGTGGCCGACGCGAACGCCAAGGCCGACCGGATCCGCAGCGAATCGGAGCGCGAGCTGGCGGCGCTCACCAACCGCCGCGACTCGATCAACGCTCAGCTGACCAACGTCCGCGAGATGCTGGCAACGCTGACCGGTGCCGCGGTGGCCGCTGCCGGTACACCGGCCGACGAGGAGCCCGCCTCCCGCGGCGTTCCGGCCCAGCAGACCCGCTGATCCGCTCATCCGCTGAGTCTTCGAACCGTCAGGTCCTCGAACTGCCAGGTCGTCGAACAGCTGAGTCGCCGAGCCGCTGAGTGACTGATACGTAGCTTCTCCCCCGGGGCCGCGTCCCGGTCCGCCCGCGGTATCGGCTTCACCCGGCAAGCCCCTCGTCATTCCAGTGGCGGGGGGCTTGCCGTGCGCCTAGCCTGGCCTCCGTGCTGCCCTCAGGATTCCGCGGCCCGGCCGGGGGCAGGGGGGAAGGCCAGGCGACTCATCCGATACAGCGAGGCGGAACGCAGTGATCGAACTCTCGGGGCTGACCAAACGTTATGGCGAGAAGACGGCGGTCGACCAGCTGACCTTCAGCGTGCGACCGGGCATCGTGACCGGCTTCCTGGGGCCCAACGGCGCCGGTAAGTCCACGACGATGCGCATGGTCCTCGGCCTGGACAACCCCACGGGGGGAGACGTCCGGATCGACGGCAAGCACTACGCGGATCTCAGGAATCCGCTGCGGCACATCGGCGCGCTCCTCGACGCCAAGACGATGCACGGCGGGCGTACGGCCCACAACCATCTGCTCTGTCTCGCCCAGAGCAACGGCATCCCGGCGTCCCGGGTCGGCGAGGTGCTGGAGACCGTCGGGCTCTCGCAGGTGGCGAAGAAGCGTGCCAAGGGCTTCTCGCTCGGCATGGGGCAGCGGCTCGGAATCGCGGGGGCGCTGCTCGGCGACCCCGAGATCCTGATGTTCGACGAGCCGGTGAACGGCCTCGACCCCGAGGGCATCCACTGGATCCGCAACCTGATGAAGTCCCTCGCCTCACAGGGCCGCACCATCTTCGTCTCCTCGCACCTGATGAGCGAGATGGCCCTCACCGCCGACCATCTGGTCGTCATCGGCCAGGGGCGGCTGATGGCCGACACCAGCATGGCGGACTTCATCGCACAGAATTCGCGGTCGTACGTGCGGCTGCGCTCCCCCCAGCAGGAGCAGCTCTTCGACGTGCTGCACCAGGCCGGGTACAAGCCGGTCTCGGCCGGCGACGGCACGCTCGAAGTGGACGGCACCGCCGCGGCCGACATCGGCGAACTCGCCGCCAGGAACCAGCTCGTCCTGCACGAGCTGAGCCCCCAGCAGGCTTCACTCGAAGAGGCGTTCATGCAGCTCACCGCGGAATCGGTGGAGTACCACGCACACGACGGGTCCACGCCGACGGCTCCGGGCGCGCCACCGGACCCGCGGCAGCAGCCGCCCGAGCAGCCCCGGTGGGGCCAGAACCCGCAGAGGGGGGCCTGACATGGCGGCCGCCCAGGTGATGCAGTCGGAGTGGACCAAGATCCGCTCAGTGCAGTCCACCGTCTGGACGCTGGCGAGCGCGCTGGTCGTGACGGTGGCGTTCGGGGCGCTGTTCAGCGCGCTCTCGAACAACCAGTTCAGCAATTTGAACCGCTCGGACCAGCTCACCTTCGACCCGACATCGGTGAGTTTCGCGGGAATCGTGCTCGGCCAGCTCGCGCTGATCGTCTTCGGGGTGCTCGTGGTGTCCAACGAGTACAGCACCGGAATGATCAGGATGTCGCTGGCCGCCGTGCCACAGCGGGGCACCTTCTATTTCAGCAAGCTCGTGGTGGCCACGGTGCTCGCGTTCGTCGTCAGCGTGGTGACGAGCTTCCTGACGTACTTTCTCGGCCAGGCGCTGCTCGGCGGCCACCGCTCCCACATCAGTGATCCGGGTGTCCTGCGGGCCGTGATCGGCGCCGCCCTGTACATGACCCTGATCACGCTGTTCTCGATGGGTGTCGCCTCACTGCTGCGCAGTCCCATGCTGTCGCTGGGCATCCTGATGCCGTTCTTCTTCCTGATCTCGAACATCCTGGGAAGCGTCTCCGCGACCAAGAAGGTCGGGCAGTACCTCCCCGACCAGGCAGGGAGCAAGATCACTCAGGTGGTGACGAGCGGCAGCGACGCCCCGTACGGCCCGTGGGCCGGGCTGGGCATCATGGCCCTGTGGGTGGCGGCGGCGGTTCTCGCCGGATTCGTCCTGCTGAAGAAGCGGGACGCCTGACAGCCGCCGCACCGCCGCGGCCGCGAACCGCCTGGTTCTCACGACTTGGCCGGAACCGTCAAGGCCTGGATATCCTCCTCACTCATACGGGGGTGTTCGGCCGGACGAGGCCAGGCCCCGACGACACGAAAAACGTCGATGGGGCTGGAGAATGATCGAGGCAGTCGGCCTGACGAAGCGCTACGGCGCCAAGACGGCCGTGTACAACCTTTCCTTCCAGGTGCGGCCCGGTACCGTGACCGGCTTCCTGGGGCCCAACGGCTCCGGGAAGTCGACCACCATGCGGATGATCCTGGGCCTCGACGAGCCGAGCGCCGGTCATGTGACGATCGGTGGCCATCCCTTCCGCAAGCTGCCGAACGCCCCCCGCCAGGTCGGTGCGCTGCTCGATGCCAAGGCGGTGCACGGCGGGCGCAGCGCGCGCAGCCATCTGCTCTCGCTGGCCCAGCTCTCCGGGATCCCGGCGAGCCGGGTGGACGAGGTGCTCGGAGTCGTCGGTCTGCAGGAGGTGGCCCGTAAGCGCTCCAAGGGGTTCTCGCTGGGCATGGGCCAGCGCCTGGGCATCGCCGCCGCCCTGCTCGGCGACCCGCAGGTGCTGCTCTTCGACGAGCCGGTCAACGGCCTCGACCCCGAGGGCATCCTCTGGGTCCGCAACCTGATGAAATCCCTTGCCGCAGAGGGCCGTACCGTCTTCGTCTCGTCCCACCTGATGAGCGAGATGGCCCTCACCGCCGAGCATCTGATCGTGATCGGCCGCGGACAGCTGCTCTCCGACATGAGCGTGAAGGACTTCATCTCGCACAACTCGGCGGACTTCGCGCGGGTCCGGACCCCCGAGGTGCCGCAGCGCGAGAAGCTGACGGCCGCGCTCACCGAGGCCGGCGGGCAGGTCATGCCGGAGCTGGACGGGGCGCTGCGGGTGACCGGGCTGCCGCTCGCGCGGATCAGCGACCTGGCGCACGGCGCGGACGTACGGCTGTGGGAGCTCTCGCCGCACCAGGCGTCGCTGGAGGAGGCGTACATGCGGATGACGCAGGGCGCCGTCGACTACCGCTCCACCGCTGACCACCTCTCCGGCTTCGGGCAGTCCGGGGGCCCGCAGCCCGCGCCGCCGGAGATGCCGCAGCCCGACTGGTACGCGCCTCCGCCGCCCGGACAGAACCTGTACGCCACTCCCCCGGCGGCCGCGCCCGCGCCGCCCGTGGCGGCGGGCCCGCCGGCGCCCGCCGTACCCGCGGCGCCCTCCGTGCCTCCGCAGAGCGCCCCCGCAGCGCCCGCTTCCGCCCCGAAGGACCTCCGATGACGACCCCAGCTCCCGCGCCGTTCCAGGCGTCGCATCAGCAGCCTCCGCAGCACCCGCACTACGTCTCCCCGATCCCGGTGACCGACGCGCACCTCGGCCACGCCGTCGCCTCGGAGTGGACGAAGATCAAGTCGGTCCGCTCCACGATGTGGACGCTCGGCGTGCTCATCGTGCTCGTCTTCGGCATCGGCCTGCTGTCGACGGTCGCCGTGCGGTCGTCCGGTTCCACGATGAACGGCACCCCGGTGCTGAGCATGGGCTTCTTCGGTGTCCTGCTCGGCTCCATGTGCGTCATTACGCTCGGCGTGCTGACGGTGGCGTCCGAGTACGGCACCGGCATGATCCGTACGACCCTGACCGCCTGCCCGAGCCGGGCGCGGGTGCTGACCGCGAAGGCGATCGTCTTCTTCCTGCTGGCGTTCGTGATCCTGACGGTGACGACCACACTGGTCGCGCTGTTCCAGTACGCGATGCTGAAGGGGACGGGCGCCGGGCTGCCCAGTGGCGGGCAGTGGATCCGCGCGACGGTGGGCGTCAGCCTCTACGTCGCCCTCCTCGGACTGCTGTCGCTGGCCATCGGCTCGCTGATCAGGCACTCGGCCGGTGCGATCACGGTGATGCTCGGGGTGGTGCTGCTGCCCCTGGTGCTGGCGCTGTTCATGTTCGCGCAGTCCTTGTCGGGTCTGCGCGAGAAGCTCTTCGAGTACTCGATCCCGAATCAGCTCAGCGCGTTCTACAGCACCTCGGTCTCCAGTTCGGGGCCGTCCGGCTGGCAGCCGCTGTGGATCCTGCTGGGGGTGACCGCTGTCGCGTACGCGGGCGCGCTCGCGGCGCTGAGCAGCCGCGACGTCTGAGACGGCCGGCCCGGTCAGTACCTGGGCGCGTTACGGGACCGCTGCACCCTGGAGGTGCGGCGGTCCTTCGCGTTCCAGCAGGCCTTGTGCCAGTGCCTGCGGTCGTCGACCCCGCCGTACTCGGGCCAGGCCACCACGTGCGGCACCCCCGACGGGATCTCCTGGTCGCAGCCGGGGCAGCGGTAGCGCTTGCCCTGTGCGCTCGCCCCGCTGACCATGCGGACCGACCACTCCTCGCCCTGCCACGACTCGGTGGCCTGGAGGCCGAAGCGGTCGGCTCCCCCACCCCCGCCGACGGGCTCGCTCGGCTTCTCGCCCCCACGGGGGCGGTTGCGGCGCGGGGACACGTAACACCTCACGGGGCAGACCGGACAGTTTCTCGCTCGGTCCAGCGTACGGGCAGCGGAACGGCACATCCGTACCGCTCACCGTGAGAACGTGAAAGCCCTGGGGCTGGTCTTACCGGAAAATCACAACAACTTTGCGGTGGGCCGTGCCCTTGGCACGTGTCAGGCGTTGTTGCCGGTAAGGGGAGAGTCGCGTCGGCCGCAAGGAGGCAGAAGGCGATGCGTGTTGGGGCATTTGTACTGGCAGCCCAGTTCCCGGGGCAGGGACAGGAAGAGGCTCTGCACCGCGCGGTGCGGACCGCCGAGGTCGCCGAGGAATCCGGGCTCGACTCGGTCTGGCTGGCCGAGCACCATTTCGTGCCGTACGGCGTGTGCCCGTCCGCGGTGACACTGGCCGCACTGCTGCTCGGCCGCACCCGGCGGATCCAGGTCGGTACTGCGGTGAGCGTGCTGCCGACGGCGCACCCGGTCGCGCTGGGCGAACAGGCGGCGCTGCTGCACATCACCTCCGGCGGGCGGTTCAGCCTCGGGGTGGGGCGCGGCGGGCCCTGGGTTGATCTCGAGGTCTTCGGCGCCGGCATCGACGCGTACGAGAGCGGCTTCCCGGAGTCGCTGGACCTGCTGCTGAGCTGGCTGCGCGGAACCAGCGTGTCGGCCGCCGGGGAGCGTTTCCGCTTCCGTGAGGTCCCGGTCGTGCCGAGGCCTCAGGAACTGCGGTGCGGCGAAGTGCCGGGCCCCGAGGTCATCGTGGCCTGCACATCACCTGCCAGTGTGCGGCTCGCCGCCGAGCGCGGGCTGCCGATGCTGCTCGGGATGCACTCGAACGACAGCGACAAAGCCGAGATGATCGCCCTGTGGCGGACCCACGCGCGGGCGGCGGGACATCCACCGGAGACCGTCGCGGGCGCGGGACACGTGGCGGCCGGGGTGGCACAGATCGCGGACCGCCGGGCCGAGGCTGCCGAGACCCTGGTCAAGGCGATGCCTGGCTGGCTCAAACAGGGACTGGACGCCCATGTGACCGTCGACGGGAGGTACCGGGCGATGCGGGACCCCGTCGCGTACACGGAGATGCTCTGCGCGATCCACCCGGTGGGTCCTCCCCGCCTTGCTGCCGACCGGCTCGCGGCCACGGCGGAGAGGACCGGCATCACGCGCTTCGCGATGCTTGTGGAGGGTTCGGGCGATGTGGCGGCCACCGAGGAGAACGTACGGCTGATCGGAGCCGAAGTCATCCCGCAGTTGGGCTAGTTGACCCAGGCCCTGGCAGGCCGGACCGGCCGCTGCCGCCCCGGCAGCCAAGACACCTCCTGCGGTGCGGAGCGGCAGTCCGGCGCGTCAGCAGTCCCTGAGTTCCGGAGACTGGTTCAGCAGCTGGCCCCGGATCGAGGTGAACCGGCCGAGCCGGTCGTCGACCGAGGGATCCAGCGGGAAGACCGCCACACGGTGGCAGTTCTGGAATGCCAGGCGCACCCCGAAATGCCGCTGCAGCGCTCCTCGTATCGCGTCACTCGCGAGTGCGCGCAGCAGCTGGCCGCGCGCCTGCTCATTGGGGGGAGGCGTCTGGTTGTCGGCGAACTCTCCGCCGTCGACCTTCAGCTGGGCCACCAGAGAGCTGATCATCTCCCATGCGTAGGGCAGGGAGGTCCGGACGCAGTCGACGAAGTCCGCTTCATCGACCTCGCCTCGCTCGGCCTGTTCGAGTAGGGCCGGTGAGACGTCGAGCGACATGGGTTCTCCTCTCGCGACCCCGGAGAATCCGGGGCCTTACGGGCAGGGGCGGGAGGACCGCGACGCAGAGTACACGCGCGACAACCTCCTGCTTCCACGGTATGCGTGTGCAGGCGCCCGCACCAGGAGAATGGGCACACAACCGGCCAATAACGAACGGGGTTGTTCAGGGCGAATCGCGTACAACCCGCGGTGTCGAGTAGCGTTGCCGACCATGCGTCTCGTCATCGCCCGCTGCTCCGTCGACTATGCGGGCCGCCTCACCGCCCATCTCCCGTCCGCCCCGCGCCTGATCCTGGTCAAGGCCGACGGAAGCGTCTCGATTCATGCGGACGACAGGGCGTACAAACCCCTCAACTGGATGTCTCCGCCCTGCACTCTGAAGGAGGGGAGCGGGGACGATGCCGGCCAGTGGACCGTCGTCAACAAAGCGGGCGAGAAGCTCATCATCACGATGGAGGAAGTCCTCCACGATTCTTCGCACGAGCTCGGGGTCGACCCGGGGCTCATCAAGGACGGCGTGGAGGCCCACCTCCAGGAACTCCTCGCCGACCGCATCGAAACCCTCGGCGAGGGCCACACTCTGATTCGGCGTGAATACATGACGGCGATCGGCCCGGTGGACATCCTCTGCCGGGACGCGGACGGCGGGACCGTGGCCGTCGAGCTCAAGCGGCGCGGCGACATCGACGGCGTGGAGCAGCTCACCCGCTATCTGGAGCTGCTGAACCGGGACCCTCATCTGGCGCCGGTGAAGGGGGTCTTCGCGGCGCAGGAGATCAAGCCACAGGCACGCGTGCTGGCGACGGACCGCGGGATCGAGTGCGTGGTGCTGGACTACGACGCGATGCGGGGCATCGAGGACGACAAGCTGCGGCTCTTCTGAGGGCCGGACGGCAGGGCGAAGGGCCCCGGCGGATGTCCGCCGGGGCCCTTCGCCGTACCGCGCCGTGCCCGGCCGGCGCAGGCGTGGACCGTGTCAGTCCGCCGCGGGAGCCGTGGAGGTGTCCGACGGGGTGGACGTGCTTCCCGTACTCCCGGAGGGCACCGGCCCGTTGGAGGACCCGGAGGGCCGTACGGCGCTCTGGGACACCGAGGGCGAACCGGCGGGCGGCGGGTCCTCGGTCGTGGAGTCCGACGGCGTGGGCGTCGGGCTGTCCGGCGGGTCGCTCGGCGAGGTCGAGGGAGTGCCGGACGGCGAGTGCGAGGGCTTGGTCGGGGGCGAGTGCGACGGCTTCGTCGGCGGCTTGCCGCTGGAGTGGGAGGGCTTGTCCGACGGCGACGAGGGCTTGCCGGACGACGAGGAGGACCCGTCCGACGGCGTACCGCTCCCGGAGGGCTTCGTGCTGCCGGTGGCACCCGTGTCGCCGGGAGACGGGGAGCCGGTGGTGCCGCTCCCGGCCGAGTTGTCCGATTCGCCGGGTGAACTCTGGGACGGGTCGTCCGCGCTCATGCCGTCCTTGCCCCCGTCGTCGTCGTTGACGGACCTGCCCGTCCTGCCGTTCCCGGTGTCCGGGTCGCTGTGGCTCGTCGCCCCGAGGGTCACCACGGTGCCGAGCACACCGGCGAGGAGCACACCGGCTCCGGCCGCCACCAGATTGCGCCGGGCGCCTCCCAGCACCGTGCGGCGCTTTCCGTGCGAAGCACCGCCCGCCGGCACCTCCCGGGACACCAGCGTGATGTGGTCGTCAGCGGGGGCCGGGGAGAGCGAGACGACCGCGCCGGCCGCGCCGACGGGTGATGTGACCTGGTCCTCACGTCCGGTCGGCGGAGGCACGAAACCTTCGGACGGCGTGTCGGCGCCACCGGGGACATAGCCCCCCGCCACGAATCCGCCGAGCGACGCTGCCCCCGAGCGGTCGGCGATGAGAGCGAGCGCCCTGCGCCCCGCGACCGTGCCCGCCTTGTCGGCCAGCGCGCCGCGCAGCGCTATGGATGCCTCCAGCTCGGCCAGTGCCCGGTCGGCGTTTCCGGTGCAGAGCGCCAGGACACCCAACTCATGGTGGAAATAGGCCTCTTCGGCAACCTCGCCGGAGAGCCTGGCGGCCTCCTGGCCGGTGCGCAGGGCGCGCTCCCAGGCGCTCCAGTGCAGTCCGGCCGCGAAGGCGGGGGCGGCGCTGCGGGCAAGCAGCACGGCGGCGCTGGGGTGTCCGGCGTCGGAGCCGGGCACGAGCGCGCTCATCGCGGCGAGGACGGCGTCGGCTTCGGCAGCGGCCCGTTCGGGCGCCACGGAGGGGTGACCGGCCCACCAGGCGTAGTGCTGTGCGGCGGCCCGCGCGTGTCCGGCGGACCCGTCGGCGTACCCGCCGGCCTCCAGCTGCTGGGCGACGCCGGCAGCGAGGCGGTAGTGCGAACCCGCCGGGGAGAGCAGCCCGCACTCGGCGAGCTCCCCCATCGCCGCGTCGGCGTGGGTGTCGCCCACCAGCGCCGGCAGATGGGCCTGGTGCGGCACCTCGCCGCCGAGCGCCACGGCAAAGGCCAGTGTGGCCCGTGCCGCGTCACTCAGCCGCTCGGCGAGCAGCTGGGCGGGCGCGGCGCCCTGGCCGAGGGTGGGCAGCTGCACATCGGGGGCCTCGCCCGGCATGCCGTCGGCGCTGGAGCCGTCGGTGAAGACCTCGTCGGTACGTGGCCCCGGGTAGGCGCCGGGGGTACCGGGGGCCGCGCCCAGCAGATCGCGCTGGCGCAGCAGCGCTCCCGCCTGGACGAAGCGCAGGGGCAGCCCCTCGGACTCGAACCACAGGTCGCCGGCCCAATTGGCCTCCTCATCGGTGAGCGGCCGCTCCACGGCACGCTCCAGGAGGTCGAGGGACGCACCGCGCCCGAGGCCGCCGAGGAAGACCTCCTCCAGGTGGGACTCGGCGAGAGGACCGGTCACGTCCGGGGTGACGGCGAACAGGAAGGCGCACTCGGGGGCGGCATCGAGCAGCTCCTCGAGCGCGGCTCCGCCGAACTCCAGGTCGTCGAGGACGACGATCGCGCCGATCCCGTGCACGAGGGCGAGGAGCTCGGTCCTGTCGGGCCGGTGGAGGGGTGCGCGGTAGACGGCGGCGAAGAGCGCGTGCAGGAGGTCGGCGGGGGTGCGGTGGTAGCCGGAGAGCCGGACGACGCCGTCGGGCGCGAAGCCCGAACAGTCCCGGGCCACGGCGTCGAGCAGGGAGCTGCGCCCGGAGCCGGCGGGACCCGTCAGACGCACGGACCGCCCGCGCGCCAGCAGCCGTACCAGCCGCTCGCGCTCTTCCTGCCGCTCCAGCAAGGGGAGTTCGGGGCCGGCGGGCCCTGGCGGCACCGGTGGCCCCGCGGCGCGCAGCAGGTCCCCGCGCTCCTGTGCGCCGTAGCGGGTGGGGGCGCCGGGGTGTTCGCCCGGCGGGCAGTGTTCGATCTCACTGCCGTCGACCGGGTTCACGGTGACCAGGAAGTCACCGGTGACGAGCCGGACGGTGCGGGCGCGGGTGGGCGCCTGCTGTCCGAGGTCGGGTGCGAGCGGATCACGCGGAGGTCTGGGCGCGGCAGGGCCGCCGGGCGGTGCCGGACGGTGGCCGGAATCCTGGCCGTACTCGTCCGGTCCACTGTTCATCGGGTCCATAGGTGAAAGCCCCCAGCTGGCGTTGCGCGCGGTCTGCCCTCCCGGCCTCGCACACCACGCTGTCGCTTCTGGTCCGGTGCCTACCGCACATGGGTTCGTCAATCAGTAGGCGACCGAACCCTAGACCTTCGGCCAGTATCCGTCATCTTCCGGGGTGCCCGGTGCCAGGACCGGGTGGTTCCCTGGGCGCGTCACACGCGGGGCAGGCATTCGGCGGCGATTCCGCCCTCGATGGCCAGAATGCGGTGCAGCCGGGTCGCCACCAGGAGGCGCTGCATCTGCGGCGGCACCCCGCGCAGCACCAGGCGGCGGCCGCATCTCCCGGCCCGCCGGTGGACGCCCATGATCACCCCGAGGCCGGTGGCGTCCCACGAATTGAGCTCGGTCAGGTCGAGTACCAGATCGCCGACACCGTCGTCGACGGCCGAGTGCAGGACCGTACGGGCGTCCGCCGCGCTCCGGACGTCGAGGCGGCCCCCGACGACCAGCTCGGCGTGGTCGCCCCTGATATGCATATGCGCTCCCCGAGAGTTCTCGGACTCCGTCACGTCTTTCACGTCTGTCACTGAACTGACTGCCCCGCCGGGAAAGAAGTTGCCGTCCGTAAGCGAACCGATACCGAATTCACCTCACCGGGTGATCGCGGGGCAGTCTGTGCGATTCAGTGCTTGTAGAATCCCTGCCCGCTCTTCCGGCCGATGTCACCCGCGTCGACCATTCGGCGCATCAGCTCCGGTGGAGCGAACTTCTCATCCTGGGATTCCGTGTAGATGTTGCCGGTGGCATGCAGCAGGATGTCGACACCGGTCAGGTCCGCGGTGGCCAGCGGCCCCATGGCGTGACCGAATCCGAGCTTGCAGGCGATGTCGATGTCCTCGGCGCTGGCGACGCCCGACTCGTACAGCTTGGCCGCCTCGACGACGAGAGCCGAGATGAGCCGGGTGGTGACGAAGCCGGCCACATCGCGGTTGACGACGATGCAGGTCTTACCGACCGACTCGGCGAACTCCCTTGCGGTGGCCAGGGTTTCGTCGCTCGTCTTGTATCCGCGGACCAGTTCGCACAGCTGCATCATCGGGACGGGCGAGAAGAAATGCGCCCCGACGACCCGCTCCGGGCGCTCCGTGACGGCCGCGATCTTGGTGATCGGGATGGCCGACGTGTTGGAGGCGAGGACCGCGTCCTCCCGTACGAGCTTGTCCAGCGCGCGGAAGATCTCGTGCTTGACCTCCAGCTGCTCGAACACCGCCTCGACGACGATGTCCGCGTCGGCGACCGCGTCCAGGTCGGTGGTCGGGGTGATGCGCGCGAGGGCCGCGTCCGCGTCGGCGTCCTCCAGCTTGCCCTTCGCGACGAATCGCGCGTACGACGCCTTGATGGCGTCGGTCCCGCGGGTCACGGCCGCATCGGTGACATCGCGCAGGACCACGTCCCAGCCGGCCTGGGCCGACACCTGCGCAATTCCGGAACCCATGAGTCCGGCTCCGATGACAGCGAGCTTCCTGGCCAATTGGCACCCCTTTGACGGCTTCCTGCAAACGGCTCTGGGGCGGAGGCTATAGGGAGCGGGGCGCCTTGTGGTGGCTAAGAGATGCGCGTCACGTCCCACATGGCGGACATCACACTCCGGGGCGTCATCCTCAGGCCTTTACCGCGTAGTTGAGCACTTTCTCCCCCAGAACCTCTTCCATGTCGTCGAGGAGATCCAGGGCCCGCCGGGAGACTTCGGCCGGAGCGTGGCCGGAGATCATCTCGTCCCCGATCCAGGCCATCAGCGTCGCCTGGATCCAGGAGAGCTGACCGGCCACCAGCGTCGGGAGCGTGTCCGACACGGCCGCACCCGTCTCCTCGCGCAGGGCCGCCTCCACGTTCGCCAGGGACTGCTGCTGGATGTGCCACATCCGGGAGCGGAGAGTGTGCGCGTCCTGCACGACGCGCATGAAGCGGTCGTAGCCCTCGAGGAGGCCGACCGTGGGCGAGACCGCAGCCACCTGGTCCCGCAGCTCGCGAAGGACGGCGCGCGCCGCCGACTCGCCGGGGTCACGGGCACGCACATAGCGCGCGAGCCGGTCCACCACACCCTTGCTGCGGTCCAGGAAGAGGTCCTCCTTGGCCGGGAAGTAGTTGTACACCGTGTTGACGGAGACCTCCGCGGCCTCGGCCACCTCCGCGACGGTCACCGCGTCGAAGCCCCGCTCCAGGAACAGGCCGGTCGCCACGTCCGAGATGTACTGCCTGGTCCGGCGCTTCTTGCGCTCCCTGAGCCCCTCAGCCATGCCCTCATCGTATGCGGGCCACTGAGATCGATGAATACTTGGTGGCACCCCAACTTTTAAGTCGATTGCAAAACTCAAGTGACTCTGTTTTTCTGGGTGCCATGCCAATCATCAGTACGTCCGGGCTGGCCCGGACCTTCACCACCAAAGCCGGCCCGGTGGAAGCCGTACGCGGGATCGACCTGAGTGTCCGCGCGGGCGAGATCCTGGGCTTCCTCGGCCCCAACGGCGCCGGCAAGACCACCACCCTCCGGATGCTCACCACCCTGCTGGCGCCCAGCGCCGGCACGGCCACCGTCGCGGGATGCGACCTGGTGCGGGACCCTGCGGGCGTCCGCCGGAGGATCGGTTACGTCGCGCAGGCCGGCGGGGTCGACCCCCAGATGTCCGTACGCGAGGAACTGGCCACCCAGGGCCGCCTCTACCGGCTGAGCCGGACGCACGCCACGGCCCGCGCCGGCGAGCTGGCGGCCGAACTGGGCCTGACCGCCCTTCTCGACCGCAAGTGCGCCGCTCTCTCCGGCGGCCAGCGGCGGCGCCTGGACATCGCGATGGGCCTCACCCACCGGCCCGACGTGCTCTTCCTCGACGAACCCACCACCGGCCTCGACCCCGGCAGCCGCGCCGATCTGTGGGAGCTGGTGCGCGCCCTGCGGGAAGAGCACGGCACCACCGTCATCCTGACGACGCATTACCTCGACGAGGCGGACGCCCTGGCCGACCGGCTGGTCGTCGTGGACAAGGGCGCGGTGGTGGCCGACGGCACACCCGGAGCGCTGAAACTCCAGTACACCGGGTCGATCGACGCGACTCTCCAGGACGCCTTCCTCGCCATCACCGGCCGCACCGCCGCAGCCGACGAGACCGCCCCCGTAGCCGTGTAGGAGCCCTTCAGATGTTTGTGCACGACATCGCGCTGATCTTCGGCCGCTACGCCCGGCAGACGGCGCGCTCCAAGTTCCAGATCCTCTTCGGCGTCCTGATGCCGCTGCTCTACCTGCTCTTCTTCGGACCGCTGCTGACCGGTCTGCCACTCGGTTCGCGCGGCGACTCCTGGCAGGTACTGGTCCCCGGCCTGCTCCTCCAACTCGCCTTGTTCGGGGCCTCGTTCAGTGGCTTCGCCATCATCATCGAGAACCAGACCGGGGTGTTCGACCGGATGCGGGCGACCCCGGTGAGCCGGCTCGCGCTGCTGCTCGGCCGCGTGCTGCGGGACGCAGCGCTCTTCGTCCTCCAGTCCGTGCTGCTGGTCGTGGCCGCTCTGCTGATGGGCCTGCGGGCGCCGCTGGGCGGGGTGCTGATCGGCTTCGCCTTCGTGGGCGTCCTGACGGTGGCGCTCGCCTCGCTCTCGTACGCGCTGGCCCTGAAGGTCTCCAAGCCGCACGAGTTCGGCCCCGTCATCAACGCGGTGACCATGCCGTCCATGCTGCTCTCCGGGCTGATGCTCCCCATGGCGCTGGCCCCGGGCTGGCTGAACGTGCTGTCGCACTTCATGCCGTTCCGCTACCTGGTCGACGCGGTACGTGCGGGCTATGTGGGCCAGTACGCCGGTACGGCCATGCTCTACGGGGTACTCACTGCGGCGGCCCTGGCGGCCGTCTCCGTGACAGTGGGCACACGTGTCTTCCGCAGGGCCGGCGGGTGAGCGCGGGCCATTAGGCTCGGCCGCATGGTCAATCTGACGCGCATCTACACCCGTACCGGCGACAAGGGCACCACCGCGCTCGGTGACATGAGCCGGACCGCCAAGACCGATCTGCGGATCTCCGCGTACGCGGACGCCAACGAGGCCAACGCGGCCATCGGTACCGCCGTCGCGCTCGGCGGCCTGGCTGACGAGGTCGTGAAGGTGCTCGTCCGCGTCCAGAACGACCTGTTCGACGTGGGGGCCGACCTGTGCACGCCCGTCGTGGAGGCTCCGGAGTACCCGCCGCTGCGGGTGGAGCAGTCCTACATCGACAAACTGGAGGCGGACTGCGACCGCTTCCTGGAGGGCCTGGAGAAGCTGCGGAGCTTCATCCTGCCCGGCGGAACACCCGGGGCGGCGCTGCTGCACCAGGCGTGCACGGTGGTGCGCAGGGCCGAGCGCTCGACCTGGTCGGCCCTCGAAGTGCACGGCGACGTGATGAACGAGCTCACGGCGACCTATCTGAACAGGCTCTCCGACCTGCTGTTCATCCTGGCACGCACCGCGAACAAGGAGTTGGGGGACGTCCTGTGGGTGCCGGGAGGCGAGCGGTAGGGGCGGTCACGGCCGCCTTTCCGCAGGGGGGGCCTCCGCTTCCCTGGCCTCATCTCCACCGCGCCGGAGCGCCCACCCCACGGCTCGGGGTGCCCTCGGGTCCACCGCGGTCATCGGCATCGGCGCCACGCCAGACGCGATAATGCGGACACGGCCCAGGGGTCGACGCGTGGCTCGGCGCGGCGAGGCGCGGTGCCGGGCCGCGCGACCCGGGCGGGCATAGTGCAAGGATCCCCAAGCCACATTGCCCCTCCCCCCGGACTCCGTCCAGGGGCACCCCCAACCAACGAGAACCTGCTTAAGCCACCTGCTTAAGCCACCTGCTTAAGCCACATTGACTCGTTGGCCGGGTGGGGCGGCTTCCAGCCAGGCGAGGAAGCCGGTCAGGGCGTCCTCGCTCATCGCGAGTTCGAGCCGGACACCCCGGTGGGAGCACCGGAGCACGGTCGCGTCGGAGAGCAGCGCCATCTCCTCCTCGCCCTCCGGCGTACGCCGGGAGACGACCTCGATGGACTGCCGCTCCAGCGTCCGGCGCGGGCGCGGGGCGTACGAGAAGACGCGGAACCACATGATGCGGTCGCCGCTGTACCGGGCGACCCCGTACACCCAGCCCTTGCCGGACACATCCGGTTTCTCCGGGAGATCCCAGCGCACACTGCAGTCGAACGTGCCCCCGGAGCGCTGGATCAGCCGCCGGCGCAGGCCGAAGACGAAGAGTCCCACCGCTACCAGTACGACGACCAGGCCGCACACAAGCAGAGCGAGGGTCATCTACACCGACCTCCTCGCCTCATGCCGTAAGGGAACTGGTTATGCATCGCCTCAGCCGCGACCCGGTCCGGATGCTTCCGGACGGGCCGCGGCTGAGGTCAAATCTCGGTGGGAGGCGTCAGTTCCCCGTCACCGCACGCAGTCGGACATCGGCGCGCCGCTCGGCGACCGCGTCATCCTCCGACTTCGCGCTCTCCAGGGCGCGCTCGGCGCGCTGGACATCGATTTCGTCCGCCAGCTCAGCGATCTCGGCGAGCAGCGAAAGCTTGTTGTCGGCGAAGGAGATGAAACCGCCGTGCACAGCGGCGACAACGGTCCCGCCGTCGCTCGTACGGATCGTCACCGGGCCCGATTCCAGCACACCGAGCAGCGGCTGGTGACCGGCCATGACGCCGATGTCGCCGGACGTGGTGCGCGCGACAACCAGGGTCGCCTCGCCGGACCAGACGTTACGGTCCGCCGCGACCAGCTCGACGTGCAGCTCAGCAGCCAAGGGTGGCTCCTCGGGTCACCACCCGGCACTGCTGCCGGGTGTTGGGTCAAAGTCTAATGGGCGTACGGAGAGGGGCGGGACATACCCGCCCCTCTCCAGGAGTCTGATGACTCACACGGGTGACCCGGCTCAGGAGACGCCGAGCTCCTTGGCGTTGGCCTTGAGGTCCTCAATGCCACCGCACATGAAGAACGCCTGCTCGGGGAAGTGGTCGTAGTCACCGTCGCAGATCGCGTTGAACGCGGTGATCGACTCGTCGAGCGGCACGTCCGAACCGTCCACGCCGGTGAACTGCTTGGCGACGTGGGTGTTCTGCGACAGGAAGCGCTCGACACGACGGGCGCGGTGGACAGTGAGCTTGTCCTCCTCGCCCAGCTCGTCGATACCGAGGATCGCGATGATGTCCTGGAGGTCCTTGTACTTCTGAAGGACACCCTTGACGCGCAGCGCGGCGTCGTAGTGGTCCTTCGCGATGTAACGCGGGTCCAGGATGCGGGACGTCGAGTCCAGCGGGTCGACCGCCGGGTAGATGCCCTTCTCCGAGATCGGACGGGACAGCACGGTCGTCGCGTCCAGGTGGGCGAAGGTGGTCGCCGGCGCCGGGTCGGTCAGGTCGTCCGCGGGGACGTAGATCGCCTGCATCGAGGTGATCGAGTGACCGCGCGTCGAGGTGATGCGCTCCTGCAGCAGACCCATCTCGTCGGCCAGGTTCGGCTGGTAACCCACCGCGGACGGCATACGGCCGAGCAGGGTGGACACCTCGGAACCGGCCTGGGTGTAACGGAAGATGTTGTCGATGAAGAAGAGCACGTCCTGCTTCTGCACATCGCGGAAGTACTCCGCCATGGTCAGACCGGCCAGGGCGACCCGCAGACGCGTGCCCGGGGGCTCGTCCATCTGACCGAAGACAAGCGCCGTCTTGTCGATGACGCCGGACTCGGCCATCTCCTCGATCAGGTCGTTGCCCTCACGGGTACGCTCACCGACGCCCGCGAACACCGACACACCGTCGTGGTTGTTCGCCACGCGGTAGATCATTTCCTGGATCAGGACGGTCTTGCCGACACCGGCACCACCGAACAGACCGATCTTTCCACCCGTGACGTACGGGGTGAGAAGGTCGATGACCTTGATGCCGGTCTCGAACATCTTGGTCTTCGACTCGAGCTGGTCGAAGGCCGGAGCCTTGCGGTGGATCGGCCAGCGCTCGGTGATCTCCGACTCGGCCTCGGGGTGGTTCAGGATCTCGCCGAGGGTGTTGAAGACCTTGCCCTTGGTGATGTCGCCGACCGGCACCGTGATGCCGTTGCCGGTGTTGACCACCGGGGCCTGGCGGACCAGGCCGTCGGTGGGCTGCATCGAGATCGCGCGGATCACTCCGTCACCCAGGTGCTGGGCGACTTCGAGGGTCAGGGTCTTGAGCTTGCCGTCCTCGGCCGGGTCCGCAACCTCGACCTTCAGGGCGTTGTAGATCTCCGGCATCGCGTCGACGGGGAACTCCACGTCGACGACCGGGCCGATGACCCGGGCAACACGGCCCATGGCGGCGGCCGTCGCCGCCTCGTCGATAGTCGTCGTCATTTACTTGTCACTCCCCGCGGTCGCGTCGGCCAGGGCGCTTGAGCCACCGACGATCTCGCTGATTTCCTGGGTGATTTCGGCCTGGCGGGCCGCATTGGCAAGCCGGGAGAGGCTCTTGACGAGATCCCCGGCGTTGTCGGTGGCCGACTTCATCGCGCGACGGCGTGCGGCGTGCTCGGAAGCAGCCGACTGCAGAAGCGCGTTGTAGACACGGCTCTCGACGTAACGCGGCAGCAGTGCGTCGAGAACGCCCTCCGCCGACGGTTCGAACTCGAACAGCGGAGGCACTTCGGCCTTCGTGTCCGACTCCTCGGCGGACTTGTCGAGACTGAGCGGCAGCAGCCGGTTCTCGACCGGCGTCTGCGTCAGCATCGACTGGAACTCGGTGAAGACGATGTGGAGCTCGTCCAGACCGCCTTCGGCCGTGTCCTGCTGGACCGCCGCGATCAGCGGTGCCGAGACGTTCTTGGCATCCGCGTACGTCGGGTTGTCGGTGAAACCGCCCCACGACTCCGAGACCTTGCGCTCACGGAAGCCGTAGTAGGCGACACCCTTGCGGCCGACGACGTAGGTGTCGACGTCCTTGCCCTCACCGCGGAGCCGCTCGGTGAGCCGCTCCGCCGCCTTGATGGCGTTGGAGGAGTACCCGCCGGCCAGACCGCGGTCGCTCGTGATGAGCAGGACTGCGGCCCGGACCGGGTTCTCGGCCTCCGTGGTCAGGGCGTGCTTGGTGTTGGAGCCGGTCGCCACCGCGGTCACCGCACGGGTGAGCTCGTTGGCGTACGGCATCGATGCCTGCACCTTGCGCTGCGCCTTGACGATGCGCGAGGCGGCGATCATCTCCATCGCCTTGGTGATCTTCTTGGTCGCGGTGACGGATCGGATGCGACGCTTGTAGACCCGGAGCTGGGCTCCCATGAGTCAGGTCCCTTCCGTCGTCACTTGGAGACGCTGACGGCCGGCGCGTCGTCGCCGAGGAGCTTGCCGTCCGAGGTCTCGAACTGCCGCTTGAACCCGGCGATGGCGTCACCGATCGCGGTCACGGTGTCGTCCGACATCTTGGCGCCCTCGCGGATGGAGGTGAGGAGTTCCTTGCGCTCACGGCGCAGGTGCTCCAGCAGCTCCTCCTCGAAGCGGCGGATGTCCTCGACCGGTACGTCGTCCATCTTGCCGGTGGTGCCGGCCCAGACGGAGACAACCTGCTCCTCGACCGGCATCGGCTGGTACTGGCCCTGCTTCAGCAGCTCGACCATGCGCTTACCGCGCTCCAGCGACGCCTTGGAGGCCGCGTCCAGGTCGGAACCGAAGGCGGCGAACGCCTCCAGCTCGCGGTACTGGGCGAGGTCCACACGGAGGCGGCCGGACACCTGGCGCATGGCCTTGTGCTGGGCGGAGCCACCGACACGGGAGACCGAGATACCGACGTTCAGCGCGGGCCGCTGCCCGGCGTTGAACAGGTCGGATTCCAGGAAGCACTGGCCGTCGGTGATGGAGATGACGTTGGTCGGGATGAACGCCGACACGTCGTTCGCCTTGGTCTCGACGATCGGGAGGCCCGTCATCGAACCGGCACCCATCTCGTCGGAGAGCTTCGCGCAGCGCTCCAGCAGACGGGAGTGCAGGTAGAAGACGTCGCCCGGGTAGGCCTCACGGCCCGGCGGACGGCGCAGCAGCAGCGAGACGGCGCGGTAGGCGTCGGCCTGCTTCGACAGGTCGTCGAAGATGATCAGGACGTGCTTGCCTGCGTACATCCAGTGCTGGCCGATGGCCGAACCGGTGTACGGCGCCAGGTACTTGAAGCCGGCCGGGTCGGAGGCCGGAGCAGCGACGATCGTCGTGTACTCCAGGGCACCCGCCTCCTCCAGCGCACCGCGCACGGACGCGATGGTGGAGCCCTTCTGGCCGATGGCGACGTAGATGCAGCGGACCTGCTTCTTCTCGTCGCCGGAGCGCCAGTTGTCACGCTGGTTGATGATCGTGTCGACGGCCAGGGCGGTCTTGCCGGTCTGGCGGTCGCCGATGACCAGCTGACGCTGGCCACGGCCGATCGGCACCATCGCGTCGACAGCCTTGTAGCCGGTCTGCATCGGCTCGTGCACCGACTTACGCACCATGACGCCGGGAGCCTGCAGCTCCAGCGCACGGCGGCCGTCGGTCGCGATCTCGCCGAGGCCGTCGATCGGGTTGCCGAGCGGGTCGACGACGCGGCCGAGGTAGCCCTCGCCCACACCTACCGAGAGCACCTCACCGGTGCGCTGCACCGGCTGGCCCTCCTCGATACCGCTGAACTCACCGAGAACAACAGCACCGATCTCGCGCTCTTCGAGGTTCAGCGCAAGACCGAGCGTGCCGTCCTCGAACTTCAGCAGCTCGTTCGCCATGGCCGAGGGAAGACCCTCGATCTTGGCAATACCGTCGCCGGCCACGCTGACCGTACCGACCTCCTCGCGCGAGGCCGCGTCCGGCTTGTACGACTGGACAAAGTTCTCCAGCGCATCCCGGATCTCCTCCGGCCGGATCGTGAGCTCCGCCATCTGGGTTCCCTGCTCTCCTTGTTGGGCCCGAAGTCTTTGGGGGTCTGGGGGCGACCCCCAGGAATCTTCTGCAATTTCTGCACGGCCCAACCGGGCCGCTCTTCTTGCTCTGCTGTTGTGCCGGCAGCCTCAGCCGGCCAGTCGCCTGGACGCCTCGTCGAGACGCTCGGCGATCGTGCCGTTGATGACCTCTTCACCGACTCGCACCGAGATCCCGCCGAGGACCTCGGGGTCCACGTCCAGGTTCAGATGCATCTGGCGGCCGTACAGCTTCGCCAGCGCGGCGCCGAGACGCTGCTTCTGCCCGTCGGTGAGCGGCACCGCCGATGTGACGACGGCGACGACACGGTCCCGGCGCGCGGCAGCGAGCCTGGACAGGGTCTGGAGACCCGCCTCCAGGCTACGTCCCCTGGGGTGCGTCACGAGACGCACGACCAGACGCTCGGTGACCGCGTTCGCACGGCCGCCGAGCAGGCTGCGCAGCAGCTCGCTCTTGGCGGTGACGGTGGCCGCACGGTCGGTGAGCGCGGCTCGCAGTGCGGTGCTCGACTCGACGATCCGGCCGAACCGGAACAGCTCGTCCTCGACGTCGTCGAGTGCACCGGCCTGCTGGGCCGCGGTCAGATCGGCGGTGGCTGCGAGCTCCTCCACCGAGTCGACCAGGTCACGCGAACGCGACCAGCGGGAACGGACCATGCCGGCGACCAGGTCGACGGCCGGGCCGCCCACCTGTCCGGACAGCAGCTGCCCCACGAGCGCGGCCTTGGCCTCGCCCTCCCGCGCCGGCTCGGTGAGGACCCGGCGCAGGGTCACCTCGCGGTCGAGCAGCGTGGTGACCTCGGCCAGCTGGTCCGCGAGCTGCGTGGCGTCGACCGACGGGGTGTCGGTCAGCGCCTCAAGACGCTCACGTGCGGCGGCCAGCGCCTCGCGGCTCGCTCCGTTCATCGCGTGGCCTCGGCCTTCGAAGCGCTGTCCTCGAGGTCGTCGAGGAAGCGGTCGACCGTACGGCTCTGCCGGGCGTGGTCCTCGAGGGACTCGCCGACGAGCTTTCCGGCCAGCTCGGTCGCGAGCTTGCCCACGTCCTGACGGAGCGCGGCGGCCGTGGCCTTGCGGTCCGTCTCGATCTGGGCGTGACCCGCGGCGACGATCTCCTCGCGCTGCCGCTGGCCTTCCGCCCGCATCTCCTCGATGATCGTGGCGCCCTGCTCGGTCGCTTCCTGGCGCAGGCGTGCAGCCTCGTGCCTGGCCTCGGCGAGCTGTGCCTTGTACTGCTCGAGCGTCTGAGTCGCCTCGGCCTGAGCCTCGGCCGCCCGCTCGAGACCACCCTCGATCGCGTCCTGACGCTCATCCAGAGTCTTCTGGATGTTCGGCAGGAGCTTCTTTCCGAGAATGCCGAAGACGATGAAGAAGCAGAGCAGGCCGACAATCAGTTCCGGGATTTCGGGGATCAGCGGATTCTGCGCCCCCGCTTCCGCCAGGAAGGTCATCATGTCTGAACCTTTCGTCCGGTACTGCTACTTGGCCGAGAAGATGAAGGGGACGACCAGGCCGAGAAGCGCGAGGACCTCACAGAGCGCGAAGCCCAGGAACATGTTGGTACGGATGATCGGCATGGCCTCGGGCTGGCGGGCCATGGCCTCGATCGAGTGGCCGAAGACCAGACCGATACCGACACCGGGGCCGATCGCGGCGAGACCGTAGGCGACGGCGCCCAGGTTTCCCTGAATAGAAATGTTGCTGGCGGCGAGGTTGACAAGCTCGGCAGACATCTTCCTGTCTTCCTGTGTGATGCGATCCGCTGGGGGACTTCCCAGCGGAGGTCTGATGGGGACGGGCGCGGGGGTCAGTGACCCTCTTCAAGCGCTCCGCTGATGTAGATCGAGGCGAGCAGCGTGAAGATATACGCCTGGAGGAACTGGATCAGCACCTCGAAGGCGGTCATACCGACGGCCAGGACGAAGGAACCGCCCGCGACGGCCGACAGGAAAGAGGGGGTGAGCAGGTACCAGCTGGCAACGCTGAACATGACGATCAGCATGTGGCCGGCGAACATGTTGGCCCAGAGTCGCACCGCGAGGGTGAACGGCCGGGTGATCACGTTCTGGATGAACTCCAGGAGCACGATCAGCGGCACGAGCGGCTTGGGCAGACCCTCGATCCAGACCAGGTTCTTGACGCCGCCCTTGAAACCGTGCGTCTTGAACGTGAGGTACATGTACGTGATGAACACCAGCGCGGCAAGTCCGACCGGGAACGCGAAGCGCGAAGTGGCCGGGAACTGTGCCAGCGGAATGATGGACATCACGTTCATGATCCACACGAAGAAGAAGATCGACGTGAGGAAGGGGACGTACTTGTTGCCCTTCTTGCCGATCACTTCCCTGGCAATGCTCCGCGCGACGAAGTTGTAACCGATCTCGCCGACCAGCTGGAACTTCCCCGGCACCAGCTTCGGCTTGTTGAAAGCGGCCCAGAAGAAACCGACAACAAGCAGCATGCAGATGACTGCGAGAAGCATCGGCTTGGTGAAGTCGAAGCTGCCGATGCTGAAGATCGGCTTGAAGTCGAACGAGTGGAGGCCCGGCGCCGGGAAGCCACAGTCCGCATTGATGTGGCACCCGCTTTCAGCGAGCAGCGTTTGGGCACTCACCCGTGACTCCTTCGTCGTGACGCATAAGTAACGGCAACCTTGTGTGTCAGCGCGGCTGCTGGGGCCGCTTGTCGGCACTGGGGACGTGGTGGTGTGGCGGTGCCGCCGCGGTGTGCTGGAAGCATCCGCCGAGGACCGGGCATCCCGGATTCCGCGCCGTGTTCACAGCTGCCGGGCCGAGTACGCCGCCGGTCGTGAGGGCTGCACCCTCCTCCGCCCATCAGGCGGGAGGGGCCTTCACTGGAAGCGATTCCGGACGATAGCAGACCGGGATCAACTCCCTTTAGGCCCCCCCTACACCCCATGATCAGGACTCCGTCTTCGCCAGGTCCGCCGGCCCCTTGGCGGGGACGGAGGGCTCAGGATCCACATAGAGCATGCGGCTCGTGAGACTGTGCCGGACCTGGCCTCCCACCCATGCCAGCGCGGTGACCAGCAGAGTCAGGGCGAACGCGCGGCCGTTGAACAGTGTCGTGTGACCGAAAGCGATGATGAAGACACCGATGAGCAGGATCTGCACGGCGTAGACCAGCAGGCCTGCCGTCATCGCCACCTGAGGCTTGTCCCGGGTGATGCGCATCAGGGCGGCGAACCCGAGCACGAAGAAGACACCGACGACGGCCAGTGCCACCAGTCCGCCGATCAGGCCCTTCTCGCCGGCGACGAGCGCACTGACAACGGTGGCGACAATACCGACAGGGGCAGCGATGATCGTCGCGCCCCGGAGGATCCGGGCGTCGTTGGACGGCATGCGAACAGCTCCAGAAGGAGTTGGGGGGTGGATATGCATGTGGTGACTGACGGCGACTCGTCGATGGTCTTACGTCGATCAGAGGTTAGCGCCGGGAGATGCGCCGGGAGACAGCTGCGGCTCGCCCAAAAGACCTTCCTACCAAGGCCTTTCGGTGCTTCAACCGGTGGTAGTGAACGCTATCACAAACTATTTGATGAGGTCTTTACCATGATGGTGTGCTGCCCGTCACACATGAGAGTCAATCTGCGCGTCTGTGCACGCGAGCCGCCGGTTTGCCTGATATTGGCGGCTGTTGAGTCAAATGCTCAACGCCACGTCCTGGTATCGCGTCGATCAGGAAGCCCGGATCGGGGACCAATTGCTGTCGCCCCGTTGACGCCTGCCGGAATCGGCTCTTTTCCGTGCACACCGACGAGCGCGGTGGGATCTTCCATTTCAGCGGAATTGCCCGACTCGTCGGATTCTGTGGCGGCTGCCGTCTCCGGTTCCGCTCCGGCGGCCGGACGGCGGCGCCCGCGGTATCGGGGCGGGACGAAATGCTGGGCCCATTTCGGGGCGCGCGGAGTGAAGCGCGGCATGAGCAGCAGCACGAGGCCGACGGCGCTCAGCACCACGACCGCCAGCAGGATCCAGGTGGATGTGGAGCGCACCGAGTAGGCCAGGGCGCCGAAGGCGAACAGGGCCGACCAGAAGTACATGATCAGCACAGCCCTGCTGTGCGAGTGGCCGATCTCCAGGAGCCTGTGGTGGAGGTGGCCGCGGTCGGCCGCGAACGGCGACTGGCCGTTCCAGGTGCGCCGGATGATCGCCATCACCAGGTCCGCGAAGGGCACCGCGATGATCGTCAGCGGCATCAGCAGCGGGATGAAGACGGGAAGCATGGCATGGGTGGCCTCGCGCCCGCCTCCCAGGTTGAGGCTCATGGCGTCCGGGTCGACCTGGCCGGTCACCGAGATCGCTCCGGCGGCGAGCACCAGGCCGATCATCATCGACCCCGAGTCGCCCATGAAGATCCGGGCCGGATGCATGTTGTGCGGCAGGAAGCCCAGGCACATGCCCATCAGCACGGCGGCGAAGAGGGTCGCCGGGGCGGCTGCCTCGATCCCGTACCCGTACCAGATCCGGTACGTGTACATGAAGAAGGCCGCGGCGGCGATGCAGACCATGCCGGCCGCGAGACCGTCCAGGCCGTCCACGAAGTTCACCGCGTTGATGGTGATCACCACCAGCGCGACGGTCAGCAGCGTGCCCTGCCACGAGGTGAGCGAGACGGTTCCGACGCCGGGGATGGGCAGCCACAGGATCGTCAGCCCCTGCATGACCATCACGCCGGCCGCGATCATCTGGCCGCCGAGCTTGATCAGGGCGTCGATCTCGAACTTGTCGTCCAGGACGCCGATGATCCAGATCAGACCGGCGCCGGAGAGCAGCGCGCGCGGCTCGTGCGACAGCGTGAAGACGCTCCCGAGGTTCTGGAGATGGGCCGCGACGAGGAGGCCCGCGCAGAGCCCGCCGAACATGGCGATGCCGCCGAGTCTCGGCGTCGGTTCGCGGTGCACGTCACGGGCACGGATCTCCGGCATCGCCCCGGCCATGATGGCGAACTTCCGCACCGGCCCGGTCAGGAGATACGTCACCGCGGCCGTGACGCAGAGCGTCAGCAGGTATTCACGCACGGGCTGCCCCACAGATATCGCTGGCCATCTCAGCCCCACACCTTAGCTTCGGCCTGCATGGGGTGGATGACACACGGGTAGCCCCGATGGTTGCACGAACATCGCTCTAGCCCGAATTCGACGGAAATCTCCTGGCGAGTTCCCGGACTTCTTCACGCGTTCCCCGCTCTTCGCGCAGTGCGGCCGAGAAGAGCCCGGCGATCTCGGCCATCTCGGGCGCCGCCATCCCCTGCGTGGTGACGGCGGCGGTGCCGAGGCGGATGCCCCGCTCGTCACCGTAGGGCAGAGCACAGGTGTCCAGCACCACCCCGGCCGATGCCAGCAGGGACCGTGCGGTCAGGCCGCCGGTACCCAGCGGCGCCGGGTCGGCGGTGATCAGGTGGGTGTCGGTACCTCCGGTGGTGACCGCGAAGCCCTCGGCCGCCAGCCCCGCGGCGAGCACGCGCGCGTTCGCCACCACCTGGTGCGCGTACGCGGCGAACGCCGGGGCCGCCGCCTCGCCGAAGGCGACCGCCTTGGCGGCGATCGTGTGCATCTGGGCGCCGCCCTGGGTGAACGGGAAGACCGCGCGGTCGATGCGGTCGGCGAGCCCGGCCCCGCAGAGGATGAGTCCGCCGCGGGGGCCGCGCAGCACCTTGTGGGTGGTGGCGCAGACCACGTCCGCGTACGGAACGGGGCTGGGCGCCGCTCCCCCGGCGATCAGGCCCATCGGGTGGGCGGCGTCCGCGATGAGGTAGGCACCGGCCTCGTCGGCGATCTCCCGGAAGAGCGCGTAGTCGGGGTGGCGGGGATAGGAGATCGAACCGCAGACGATCGCCCGGGGGCGGTGCTGCCGTGCGAGGGTCCGCACCTGGTCGTAGTCGATGAGACCGGTCTGCGCGTCCACGCCGTACCCGACGAAGTCGAACCACCTGCCGGAGAAGTTGGCGGGCGAACCGTGGGTGAGGTGACCACCGTGGGGAAGCCCCATGGCCAGCACGGTGTCACCGGGCCGCAGAAGGGCCGCGTACGCCGCCAGGACGGCCGAGGAGCCGGAGTGCGGCTGGACGTTCGCGTGCTCGGCTCCGAAGAGCGCTGCGGCCCGCTCACAGGCGATCCGCTCGGCGAGATCGGCCAGCTCACAGCCGCCGTGGTAGCGGGCTCCGGGGTAGCCCTCGGCGTACTTGTTGGCCAGCGACGAGCCGAGTGCGGCCAGGACGGCGGGTGAGGTGAAGTTCTCGGCGGCGATCAGCTGGAGCGAGCCGGCCTGCCGCTCGTCCTCGCCGAGGAGCACGTCGGCCATCTCGGGGTCCTGCCTGCGCAGGGCCTCGAAGCCGGCTGGGTGGGCTGCGGTGGTGGTGACCGGCATCGTGGGCTCCTCGGCGTCCCGTCCAATGTAGGACGGCCCACGCGCCGGCGCCTGCCGGTGATCTGCCGTACGGCGGACGGGCCCGCGCGGAACCGCCCCGCACCGCACCCGGGGGCCTCAGTGCGGCGCTGTCACACCTGTGAGCGCCGTGACCACCGGGTCGAGCGCCTGGTTGATCTCGTCACCGATCGACCGGAAGAACGTGATCGGCGCCCCGTACGGGTCGTTCACCTCGTCCGCTTCCACGGTCGGCGCGAGCAGCCAGCCCCGGAGCGCCGCGGCGGCCCGGACCAGCGCCCGTGCCCGCTCGACCACGCCCTCGTCGAGCGGGTCCGGCAGCGTCGCCGGGTCTATGGCCCGTACCAGCCGGGTGAACTCCTTCAGGGTGAAGGTCCGCAGCCCCGCCGAGTGCCCCATCGAGATCACCTGGGCCCGGTGGTCACGGGTCGCGGTGAGGACGAGATCGGCACGGATCACGTGGTCGTCGAGAAGTTCGCGGCCGAGGAAGCCCCCGGCGTCCGCGCCGTAGTCCGCGAGCACGGTCGCCGCGTTGGCCTCCATCGGGGCGCCCTCGTGGCCCCAGGTGCCCGCGGACTCCACGATCAGACCGTCGGCGAGGCCGGAGCCAAGACGGTCCGACAGGGCATGGCGGGTCAGCCGCTCGGTGATCGGCGAGCGGCAGACGTTGCCTGTGCTGACGTGGAGGATCCTGAACGTGCCGCCGGAGGCGGACACGCCTATGCCACGCCCCTCAGGGGCTGTCAATTGGCCACCTCAAGGTCGGGTACCACCTTGCGCAGTTCCTCGGCGGAGAGCGCGCCCGCACGGAGCAGGACGGGGACCTCGCCGGTGACGTCGACGATCGACGACGGCACGATGCCGGGGGTGGGGCCGCCGTCCAGGTAGACGGAGATGGAGTCGCCGAGCATCTCCTGCGCCGCGCCGCAGTCCTCCGGCGCGGGGTGCCCTGTCAGGTTGGCGCTGGAGACGGCCATCGGGCCGACCTCCGTGAGCAGCTCGATGGCGACCGGGTGCAGCGGCATGCGTACGGCGACGGTCCCGCGGGTGTCCCCGAGGTCCCACTGGAGCGAGGGCTGGTGCTTGGCGACGAGCGTCAGCGCGCCCGGCCAGAAGGCGTCGACCAGCTCCCAGGCCTGCTCCGAGAAGTCCGTGACCAGGCCGTGCAGGGTGTTCGGGGAGCCGATGAGGACGGGGCTGGGCATGTTGCGGCCGCGCCCCTTGGCGTCCAGCAGATCGGCGACGCCCTCGGAGCTGAAGGCGTCGGCGCCGATGCCGTACACGGTGTCCGTCGGAAGTACGACGAGCTCGCCCCGGCGGACGGCGGACGCGGCTTCACGCAGACCGGTGGTGCGGTCGGTCGCATCGTTGGTGTCGTATCGCCGTGCCATTTAGCGGGCCTCCCTGAGCAAAACCTGCAGAGCCTGAGAAATATGGTGCGGAACCGGTCCTGCCATCGTCACGGCAGGGCCTTGCGGGCCGTGGCGAAGCGGGGCCGGTTGTTCAGGTCGGGGTGGTCGGCCGCGTCGGCCCAGCCCCGCTCCTCGGTGAAGATCCACGGGACCTGGCCGCCCTGGGTGTCGGCGTGCTCGATGACGACGACGCCGCCGGGCACGAGGAGACGGTGGGCGGTGCGCTCGATGCCGCGGATCGTGTCGAGGCCGTCCTCGCCGGAGAAGAGCGCCATCTGCGGGTCGTGGTCACGGGCCTCGGGCGCCACGTACTCCCACTCGGTGAGCGGGATGTACGGCGGGTTGGAGATGACCAGGTCGACCTGGCCGTCGAGTTCGGGCAGGGCGCTGAGGGCGTCGCCCTGGTGGACGGTCACCCTGGAGCCCTCGGCGTTCTTCCGGGTCCAGCGCAGCGCGTCGTCGGAGAGCTCCACGGCGTGCACGCGCGAGCGCGGCACCTCCTGGGCCATGGCCAGCGCGATGGCGCCGGAGCCCGTGCAGAGGTCGACGATCAGCGGCTCCACGACGTCCATCGCGCGTACGGCGTCTATGGCCCACCCGACGACCGACTCGGTCTCCGGACGGGGTACGAACACCCCGGGGCCGACCTGGAGTTCCAGGTAGCGGAAGAAGGCGCGCCCTGTGATGTGCTGGAGCGGCTCCCGGGCTTCCCGGCGGGCGATGGTCTCCCAGTAGCGGGCGTCGAAGTCCGCGTCCTTGACGTTGTGGAGCTCGCCCCGCTTGACGCCGTGCACAAAGGCGGCGAGCTCCTCCGCGTCGAAGCGCGGGGAGGGCACGCCGGCGTCGGCCAGCCGCTGGGTGGCCTGGGCCACCTCGGCAAGCAGCAGGTTCATGCGGTTCTCCAGTACGGGCCGGCTACTACTGGGCGGCGGCGAGCTTGGCCGCGGAGTCCGCGTCCACACACGCCTGGATCACTGCGTCCAGGTCGCCGTCGAGCACCTGGTCCAAGTTGTACGCCTTGAAGCCGACACGGTGGTCGGAGATCCGGTTTTCCGGGAAGTTGTACGTCCGGATCTTCTCGGACCTGTCGACGGTGCGGACCTGGCTGCGGCGTACGTCGGAGGCCTCCTGCTCGGCGGCCTCCTGGGCGGCTGCGAGCAGCCGGGAGCGCAGGATGCGCATGGCCTGCTCCTTGTTCTGGAGCTGGCTCTTCTCGTTCTGGCAGGAGGCGACGACGCCGGTCGGCAGGTGGGTGATGCGGACAGCCGAGTCGGTGGTGTTGACGGACTGGCCGCCGGGGCCCGACGAGCGGTAGACGTCGATCCGCAGGTCGTTGGAGTGGATCTCGACGTCGACCTCCTCCGCCTCGGGCGTGACGAGCACACCGGCGGCCGAGGTGTGGATACGGCCCTGGGACTCGGTGGAGGGCACGCGCTGCACGCGGTGCACACCGCCCTCGTACTTCAGTCGCGCCCAGACACCCTGGCCGGGCTCGGTCGCGCCGTTGCCGCCCTTGGTCTTCACCGCGACCTGGACGTCCTTGTAGCCGCCCAGTTCGGACTCGGTGGAGTCGATGATCTCGGTCTTCCAGCCGACGCGCTCGGCGTAGCGCAGGTACATGCGCAGCAGGTCGCCCGCGAACAGGGCGGACTCGTCGCCGCCGGCACCCGCCTTGACCTCCAGGAGAATGTCCTTGTCGTCACTGGGGTCGCGGGGCACCAGGAGCAGCCGGAGTTTCTCGGTCAGCACGTCGAGCTGCTTGTCGAGCAGCTTGACCTCGGCTGCGAACTCCGGTTCGTCGTAGGAGAGTTCACGCGCGGTCTCGATGTCCTCCCCCGTCTGCTTCCAGGAACGGTACGTGGAGACGATCGGGGTCAGCTCGGCGTAGCGCTTGTTGAGCCTGCGCGCGTTGGCCTGGTCGGAGTGGACCGACGGGTCCGCGAGCTGCTCCTCGAGACCGGCGTGTTCGCCGATCAGTTCCTCGACCGCCTCGAACATCGGGGTTTCCTGCTTTCGTACGTCAAGAAGGGCTGCTTCCGGGACGGCAAAAGCGCCGGTCCGGGCGCTCCGGTGAGGAGCGTCCGACGACCGGCGCTGTAGCTCGCTACTTGGCGGCGGAGTCCGCGGCCTTCTTGCCGAAGCGGGCCTCGAAGCGGGCCACACGGCCACCGGTGTCGAGGATCTTCTGCTTGCCCGTGTAGAACGGGTGGCACTCGGAGCAGACCTCGGCACGGATGGTGCCTTCGGAGAGGGTGCTGTACGTGGTGAACGAGGCACCGCAGGTGCAGCTGACCTGGGTCTCGTGGTACTCGGGGTGGATGTCGCGCTTCAAGGTGACTCCTAGTTTCGGGAGGGCGCCGGGTCGTGCGGGCGGAATTGTCCACACGTGAACCGGGGCCAGCGGACCAGTCTGCCAGGAGTGGCCCGCCCGTCAAAATTCCGGACAGTCGGTGAACCGGGGGCGGAGCGGATCTATTCCGCCCACCGCCGCCCGGGGACCGGTCAGGAGCTGGTCACGACCTTGCCGGCATCGCCCTTGTCACCGGCGGAGCCCTTGGTCGCGGAGGCCGGAATCGGCTTGTCCTGCTTCAGCGCGGTCCACACCTGCCGGGACTCAGCCTCCAGCGGGATCACGCGGTTGGGGTCCGAGGGGTCGTACTCGACCGGCATCGTCACCATCTTCGTGGAGCCGGCGCCTATGCCCTTGAGACCGTCGGCGAAGGACGCCAGGCTCTTCACCGAGTCGATGTCGGAGTCGGTGGTGACGGTCTTCGTGGCGGTGTCGGCGAGGCTGTAGAGCTTGTTGGGGCTGGAGAAGATGCCCACGTGCTTGACCTGGCTGATCAGTGCCTTGATGAACGCCTGCTGCAGCTGTATTCGGCCGAGGTCGCTGCCGTCGCCGACACCGTGCCTGGTCCGTACGAGACCGAGCGCGTCCTTCCCGTTGAGGGTGTGGGCGCCCGCCTTCAGGTTCAGGTGGCTCTTGTCGTCGTTGATCGCCTTGCTGGTGGTGACCGGCACGCCGCCCAGGTCGTCGATGAGCTTCTGGAAACCGGCGAAGTCGACCTCCAGATAGTGGTCCATCCGGATCCCGGACATCTGCTCCACGGTCTTCACCGCGCAGGCCGGGCCACCGCTCTCGTACGCCGTGTTGAACATGGCCTGCTTGGCACCGGGGGCGGTCCCGCCCTTGGAGGTGGTGCAGTCGGGGCGGTCGACCAGGGTGTCGCGCGGTATCGAGACCACGCTTGCCTTCTTGTGGCCCTTGTACACGTGGACGACCATCGCGGTGTCCGAGCGGGCGCCGCCCTCGTCCTTGCCGTACTGGGAGTTGGCGCCGGCCCGGGAGTCGGAGCCGAGCACCAGGATGTCCATCGACCCGTTGTCGACGTTGTGCGGGCGGTCGGCACCGAGCTGGGCGTTGATGTCGACGCTCTTGAGATTGCCGTCGAGCTTGAAGTAGAGGAAGCCGAGGCCGCCGCCGCCGAGCACGACCACGCCGGCCGCCACCCATGCGGTGATCACGAGCGCCTTCCGGCGCGATGAGGCCTTCCTGCGGCGTTTGCCGCTGCCCCGTATTCGGCTGCCCTTCTGCGGCTCGCCCATGTCCCCTCCAGCTTTCTCGGTGGTCCCGCTACCTCCTGCCCCGAAAGATCAGGCGCGGTCTGTCGTCACTTGTGAGACGACACATCTCGCAAAATCGTTGCACAACGGTCCGTGACTCCGGAGCGGTGCGAACGTCACGGGGCGTAGCCGGGCGAAGGCCGTAAAAGCGCTCCCCACCTGGGGTTTTCGGGCCGCCGCCACGGATTGTCGGGGGCCGGGGCGGGGCGTGGTCTGTGGCGAAGATCTCGGCGGCCCCGGGCGCCGCACGGCGGCGGCGTGGCCGGCGTGTGAGCGGCCCGTGAGTGCCGTACACCCACCACGCACAACTGGCCCGCCCCGTCACTTCCGTGACGGGGCGGGCCAGTTGACGTTCCGTGACGGAAGGTCAGTCGTTGCCGTTGCCGGGCGAAGGCGTCGTCTTCGCGATCTGCATCAGGAACTCGGCGTTCGACTTGGTCTTCTTCATCTTGTCCAGCAGCAGCTCGATCGCCTGCTGCGAGTCGAGCGCGTGGAGCACCCGGCGCAGCTTCCAGACGATGGCGAGCTCCTCCGCGTTGAGGAGGATCTCTTCCTTGCGGGTACCGGACGGGTCGACGTCCACCGCGGGGAAGATGCGCTTGTCGGCGAGCTTCCGGTCGAGCTTGAGCTCCATGTTGCCGGTGCCCTTGAACTCCTCGAAGATCACCTCGTCCATGCGCGATCCGGTCTCGACCAGCGCGGTGGCGAGGATGGTCAGCGAGCCGCCGTCCTCGATGTTCCGCGCGGCACCGAAGAAGCGCTTCGGCGGGTAGAGGGCGGTCGAGTCGACACCACCGGAGAGGATGCGCCCGGAGGCCGGGGCCGCCAGGTTGTACGCACGGCCCAGGCGGGTGATCGAGTCGAGCAGCACGACCACGTCGTGACCCAGCTCGACGAGGCGCTTGGCGCGCTCGATGGCCAGTTCGGCGACGGTGGTGTGGTCCTCGGCGGGGCGGTCGAAGGTCGAGGAGATGACCTCGCCCTTCACCGACCGCTGCATGTCGGTGACCTCTTCGGGCCGCTCGTCGACGAGGACGACCATCAGGTGGCACTCGGGGTTGTTGACCGTGATCGCGTTGGCGATGGCCTGCATGATCATGGTCTTACCGGTCTTCGGCGGGGCCACGATCAGACCGCGCTGGCCCTTGCCGATCGGTGCGACCAGGTCGATGATCCGGGTCGTCAGCACACCCGGGTCGGTCTCCAGACGGAGCCGGTCCTGGGGGTACAGCGGGGTCAGCTTCTGGAACTCCGGGCGCCCACGGCCGGATTCGGCCGCCATGCCGTTCGCCGAGTCGAGGCGGACGAGCGCGTTGAACTTCTCGCGGCGCTCGCCGTCCTTGGGCTGGCGGACGGCCCCGGTGACGTGGTCACCCTTGCGCAGGCCGTTCTTGCGGACCTGGGCGAGCGACACGTACACGTCGTTGGGGCCCGGCAGGTAGCCGGAGGTCCGGATGAACGCGTAGTTGTCGAGGATGTCCAGGATGCCCGCGACGGGGATCAGGACGTCGTCGTCGGAGACCTGCGGAGCGTCGCCGAACTCCTGGCGCTCACCGCGGCGGCCACGGCGGTCGCGGTAGCGGCCACGGCGTCCGCGGCGGCCTCCCTCGAAGTCGTCGTCGTTCTCGTCGGCGCGGGGGCCGTTGTTCTGGTTGCCCTGGCGCTGCGGGCGCTGGCCGCCGCCCTGCTGCTGGTCGTCGCCCTTGCCGCCCCGGTCACGGCGGTCACGGCCACCGCGCTCGCCGCGGTCCTGACGGTCGCCGCGCTCCTGGCGGTCACCGCGGTCCTGGCCCTGGCGCTCGCCGCGCTCCTGCCGGTCACCGCGGTCCTGGCGCTCACGGCGGTCACCGCGCTGGCCGCGGTCCTGGCGGTCACCGCGCCGGCCGTCGGCGGTGTCGGTGGCCGCCTCCGCCTTGGCCTCCTTGGACTCGGCCGGAGCCGAAGCCGTGGCGGGGGCCGCCACGTCGGTGGCCACGGACGACTCGGCCTTGGCCTCGGCCTTGGCCTCGGCCTTGGCGGCCTTGCTCCCGGCGGCGGACGCCGAGGGCTCGGGGCTGCCGGCCTGGGCGGTGGCCCGGCGGCGGCGCCGCTCACCGGTGGGCTGCTGGTCGTCGCTCGCGGGCTGGCCGGGAATGTCGATCTGCTGCTGGGCCGCGGACTTCTCGGCCGCCGCGGGCTCGTCACCCGTGCGCGACTTGGAAGTGGCACGGCGCTTCGGCTTGGTCTCGGCTGCGCCGTCGCCGCCGGCGTCGGCCTTGGCGCTCTTCGGCGCGGACGAACCGGCCTGCGCCTCCTTGATGACCTCGATCAGCTGGCTCTTGCGCATCCGCGCAGTGCCCTTGATGCCGAGGCCGGACGCGACCTGCTGCAGCTCGGCCAGGACCATGCCGTCGAGGCCGGTGCCGGAGCGGCGGCGCCGTGCGGTGCTGCCGGTGGCAGCACCGGCGGCGGACGCGGCCTCGACAGTGTTGTCGGCAGTCACGCCCATCAGATCGGTGGTGTCGCTCACGAAGGGTCCTTCCCTGGAGCGGGCGTCGGCCTGTCTGGCTCGGCGACCGGTTGTGCTGTCCGACTGCGGTTCTGATCTTGACTGATCGCGAACCGACGCCGGGGCGGTGGTCCGCCGGGGTACGGCGGAGGGCAAGACGTGCTTGGGGTCCGGCAGAGGCCGGTTCCGGAGCGTGCTCGAAACTGCTCAGGCAGGCTGTCAGGCAGTTTGGGAGGCTCCCGGAAGAAAAGGCGGTCCCTGATGGGGACTCTGAGCACCGCGCCGCGAAGACGTCGAGTGCAGACTTGAGGTTAACACTACCGGATCCAACAAATATTCCCCCTCTCGTTCACCGGCAACCGGGCGCCTACGTACCCAGCGGCAGGACGTTCGCACCGGAGGCGTCGAGCGGCAGCCGGTTGGCCGCCCATCCTTCGCCGGCCAGTCGTGCGACCTTGTCGGCCGCACTGCTCTCGACCAGCGCGAGCACCGTGGGGCCCGCGCCGGAGATGACCGCGGGGACGCCGTCCGCCCGCAGTCGGTTGACCAGGGCCACGCTCTCGGGCATCGCCGGAGCACGGTACTCCTGGTGCAGTCGGTCCTCGGTCGCCGCGAGCAGCAGCTCGGGGCGCCTGGTCAGCGCCTCCACGAGCAGGGCCGCGCGGCCCGCGTTGGCGGCTGCGTCCACATGGGGGACGGACCGCGGAAGGAGACCGCGCGCGGTCTCGGTGAGCACCGGCCTGCCGGGGACGAAGACCACCGGAACGATGGACTCCGCCGGATCCATCCTGATGGCGCGCGCCGCTCCGCCGTCGGTCCAGGCCAGCGTGAAGCCGCCGAGCAGGCAGGCGGCGACGTTGTCGGGGTGGCCCTCGATCTCTGTGGCGAGTTCGAGCAGGGCCTCGTCGTCGAGTTTCTCCGCCCCGCCTATGGTCACGGCCCGCGCGGCGACGATTCCGGCACAGATGGCCGCGGAGGAAGAGCCGAGGCCGCGGCCGTGCGGGATGCGGTTGGCGCAGACGACTTCGAGGCCGCGCGGCTGTCCGCCGAGCAGGTCGAAGGCGGTCCGCAGGGAGCGTACGAGCAGATGGCTCTCGTCGCGCGGGAGCGTCTCTCCTCCCTCACCTGCGATGTCGACGTGCAGTCCGGCGTCGGCGACCCGGACGACCACGTCGTCGTACAGCCCCAGCGACAGGCCGAAGGCGTCGAAGCCCGGTCCGAGGTTGGCGCTGGTGGCAGGGGTGCGCACCCGGACGGCGGCGGCACGGAACGCGGGACCGGCCATCGCTCTGACGACTCTCCTTGTGAGACTGCGAGTCTGGTTTCGACCGCGGGATTCGTACGGTGAATTCGGCTGTGCTTTCCGGGAGAACACTCCCCCGGAGCCCCTCGGCCGGACAACCCCGACAGGCCAATCGGGCACCTGCGGGCCATCACGGCAGCAACACCGCGGCATATGCGGCGGAGTGGGTTGCCTACAGCTTATCGAAGGAAGGTTCTGTCGCGACATAGGGCGCACAGGAGGCGCACGATGCGTGTCGCACGCTACCCATGCGCTCCGGACCGCACAGGCCCGCCGACCGGTGTCCCCCGCGGGTGACGCAGCAGGTCAGGAGCGTGGCCGGGGCGTCTCCCGGCCGGGCAGGGCCTTCGGAGGCGGTCAGCCGGGTCGCCGCGGAACTGCGGAATCGCGTTCCACGGCGACCCGGCCGGACGGCCGGAGGCTACGGGGCCAGGCCCAGCCGCTCGGCGGCCACCACGGCGTCGACCGGCACGGTGACGGGCTGCGGGGCTCCCGCGACCGCCCAGTCCGGGTCCTTGAGACCGTTCCCGGTGACCGTGCAGACGATCCGCTGGCCGGGGTCGACCTTGCCCTCTTCCGCCGCCTTCAGCAGACCGGCGACCGAAGCGGCCGACGCGGGCTCCACGAAGACGCCCTCCTGCGAGGCCAACAGCCGGTACGCGGCCAGGATCTGACGGTCGGTGACCTCGTCGATGAAACCGTCCGACTCCTCACGCGCGTCGAGCGCGAACTGCCAGGAGGCAGGGTTCCCGATCCGGATCGCGGTGGCGATGGTCGAGGGGTCCTTGACGATCTCGCCGCGCACGATGGGCGCGGAGCCGGAGGCCTGGAAGCCCCACATGCGAGGGGTCCGGGTAGCCGGCCCGTCCGCCGCGTACTCCTTGTAACCCTTCCAGTACGCCGTGATGTTACCGGCGTTGCCGACGGGCAGTACGTGGACGTCGGGGGCGTCACCGAGGGCGTCGACGATCTCGAAGGCCCCGGTCTTCTGACCCTCGATACGGGACGGATTGACCGAATTGACCAGCGCCACCGGGTAGTTGTCCGAGAGCGAGCGGGCCAGCGTGAGGCAGTCGTCGAAGTTGCCGTCCACCTGGAGGATCTTCGCGCCGTGTACCAGGGCCTGGCCCATCTTGCCGAGGGCGATCTTCCCCTGCGGCACCAGGACCGCACAGACCATCCCCGCCCGCACGGCATAGGCGGCGGCCGAGGCCGAGGTGTTGCCGGTGGAGGCACAGATGACAGCCTTGGCGCCCTGCTCCTTGGCGTGGGTGATCGCCATCGTCATCCCCCGGTCCTTGAAGGAGCCGGTGGGGTTGGCGCCCTCGACCTTGAGGTGTACCTCACAGCCGGTGCGCTCCGAGAGGACCTGCGCGGGGACGAGCGGCGTACCGCCCTCACGGAGCGTCACGACAGGCGTCGCTTCCGTCACCGGGAGGCGGTCCCGGTACTCCTCGATGATGCCGCGCCACTGGTGGGTGCCCTTGGTGGTCATGGGTCCTTACTCCCCTTCAACACGCATGATGCTGGCGACACCGAGCACGGTGTCGAGCTTGCGCAGCGCCTCGACGGTGCCCGAGAGGGCGGCGTCGGGCGCGCGGTGGGTGACGACGACGAGGGATGCCTCGCCGCCTCCGTCCTGCCGGCCCTGCTGGCGTACCGTGTCGATCGATACGCCCTGCTCGGCGAAGACCGTGGCGACCTGGGCGAGAACGCCAGGCTTGTCGGCCACGTCGAGGCTGATGTGGTAGCGCGTGACGACATCACCCATGGGACTCACGGGCAGCATCGTGTACGCGGACTCGCCGGGCCCGGTGGCCTCGTTGAGCCTGTTTCGGCAGACCGCGACGAGGTCGCCGAGTACTGCGGAAGCGGTCGGTGAGCCACCGGCGCCGGGGCCGTAGAACATCAGCTGCCCGGCGGCCTCGGCCTCGATGAACACCGCGTTGTACGCCTCGCGCACCGAGGCCAGCGGGTGGCTGAGCGGGATCATCGCGGGGTGGACGCGGGCGGTGACGGACCTGCCGTCGGCGGCGCGCTCGCAGATGGCGAGCAGTTTGACCGTGCAGCCCATGCGCTTGGCGGACGCGATGTCGGCCGCGGTGACCTCGGTGAGGCCCTCACGGTGGACATCGTCAAGACGTACGCGCGTGTGGAAGGCGATTCCGGCGAGGATCGCGGCCTTGGCCGCGGCGTCGAACCCCTCGACGTCGGCCGTGGGGTCGGCCTCGGCGTATCCGAGCGCGGTGGCCTCGTCCAGCGCCTCCGAGTAGCCGGCGCCGGTGCTGTCCATCTTGTCGAGGATGAAGTTCGTGGTGCCGTTGACGATGCCCAGGACGCGGTTCACCTTGTCGCCCGCGAGCGATTCGCGCAGCGGGCGGACGAGCGGGATCGCACCGGCGACGGCGGCCTCGTAGTAGAGGTCCCTGCCGTGCCCCTGGGCGACCGCGTGCAGCTCGGCGCCGCCCTTGGCGAGCAGCGCCTTGTTGGCGGAGACGACGCTCGCGCCGTGCTCGAAGGCGGCGGCGATGAGCGAACGGGCCGGCTCGATGCCCCCGATGACCTCGATCACGACGTCGATGTCCCCGCGCTTGACCAGGGCCATCGCATCCGTGGTGATGAGCGCGGGGTCGATGCCCTCACGGACCTTGGAGGGGCGGCGGACCGCGACACCGGCGAGCTCGACGGGGGCACCGATGCGTGCCGCGAGGTCGTCGGCGTGCGTCGTCATGATGCGCGCCACCTCTGAGCCGACGACTCCACAGCCCAGCAGCGCCACCTTCAGCGGACGCGTACGCATCATCCGACCTCACTTCTCATACTTCTACGGTTTGACCAGTCTCACTCACCGGACGGGGGTTTCTGTCCCCCGTCCGGATTCTGAGATGACTATTTCACTAGCCGACATCCAGACGCAGGAGATCTTCCTCCGTCTCACGCCGGACGATCACCCGGGCCTCGCCCTCCCTGACCGCGACGACGGGCGGGCGCAGGGCGTGGTTGTAGTTGCTCGCCATGGCACGGCAGTAGGCGCCGGTGGCCGGGACCGCCAGCAGGTCGCCGGGGGCGAGGTCCGCGGGCAGGAACGCGTCCTTGACGATGATGTCGCCGCTCTCACAGTGCTTGCCGACCACCCGGACGAGCATCGGCTCGGCCGTGGAGGTCCGGGAGACGAGGGCCACGCTGTATTCGGCGTCGTAGAGGGCGGTACGGATGTTGTCGGACATCCCGCCGTCGACGCTGACGTAGGTCCGCAGCGCTTCGAGCGGCTTGATGGTCCCGACCTCGTACAGGGTGAAGGCGGTGGGCCCGACGATGGCGCGCCCCGGCTCGACCGAGAGGCGCGGGGTGGCGAGGCCGGCCGACTCGCACTCACGGGTGACGATCTCGCCGAGCGCCTTGGCGATCTCCTGCGGCTCACGGGGGTCGTCCTCGGAGGTGTACGCGATACCGAGGCCGCCGCCGAGGTCGATCTCCGGGAGCTCCACACCGTGTTCGTCGCGCACCTCGGCGAGGAGCTGGACGACGCGGCGCGCGGAGACCTCGAAGCCCGCCATGTCGAAGATCTGGGAGCCGATGTGCGAGTGGATGCCGATGAGTTCGAGCCCGTCGAGCTTGAGCGCCCTGCGGACGGCTTCGGCGGCCATACCGTCGGCGAGGGCGATCCCGAACTTCTGGTCCTCGTGGGCGGTGGCGATGAATTCGTGCGTGTGGGCCTCGACACCGACCGTCACCCGGATCTGGACGGGCTGGCGCACCCCGCGGCTCTGCGCGATGTGGGCGACGCGGACGATCTCCTGGAACGAGTCGAGCACGATGCGCCCGACACCGGCGTCGACGGCCCGCTCGATCTCGTCGGTGGTCTTGTTGTTGCCGTGGAAGGCGATGCGCGCGGCGGGCATCCCGGCCGCGAGAGCGGTGGTCAGCTCGCCGCCCGAGCAGACGTCGAGGTTGAGCCCCTCTTCCTTGAGCCACTTGACGACGGCGCGCGAGAGGAATGCCTTGCCCGCGTAGAACACGTCCGCGTCCCGCCCGAAGGCGTCCGCCCAGGCCCGGCACCTGGCCCGGAAGTCGGCCTCGTCGAGGAAGTAGGCGGGGGTGCCGAATTCCTCGGCCAGCCGGGTCACTTCGATACCGCCGACGGTGACGACCCCGTCCGCGTTGCGGCCGACCGTACGCGCCCAGACCTTCTCGTCCAGGGAGTTGAGGTCGTCGGCGGGGGCCGAGTAGTGGCCCTCGGTGTAGACATCGGCGTGCCGGGGTCCGGCGGGGTGTGCGGAACGGCTCATCTCTTCGCTCTCTCAGATGTTTTCGGGTGCGCTGACACCGAGCAGGGACAGGCCGCCTGCCAGCACCGTCCCGGCGGCCTCGGTGAGGGCGAGCCGGGAACGGTGGGCGGCCGAGGGTTTCTCGTCCCCGACGGGGAGCACCGCGACGTGGAACGTCAGGAAGGCGTCGGCGACCACCACGAGCTGGCGGGCGATCCGATGCCCGGCGCCGAGGGGTACGGGGGCGCCGGGCGCCTGCGCTGGGGCGTCCGCGGCTTGCGCGGGAGTGCCGGGCGCCGGGGCGGCGGACGCGGTGGCGCCTTCGCGAGGCGCTGTGCGGACGTCGGCGCCGATGGCGGATTCAACGGCGGCGGGGTAGTCGGCGATGGCCGCGACCAGGACGGCGGCTCCGCGGTCCCGCTCACAGGCCGCGTCGTACTCGGCTCCGGACGCGGCTCGGAAGCCGAGATCGCGGGCATTGCGCAGCAGGGCGCGGCTGCGGGCGTGGGCGTACTGGACCCGGAACAGCGGATTGCTCTCCCGCCGCACCAGCAGCTCGCCACCGCCACCGCCGAAGAGGGCCCCCCAGCGGGCGGCGTCGAGGCTCGGGTGGTCGGCGTCGGGGCTCGGGTGCCCGGCCGCGGCCGGGCCGGGCCTGCCGCCCAGGCCGTACCCCGCGCCCTCGGCGAGCACGGTGCGTACGACCGTGCCGGAGCCGTCCGGCACCAGCGTGAAGTTCAGGAAGCCCGGCCCGGTGATCTCGACCCGCTCGATCCCCCGCGTACCGGCGATGCGCTGCCGCAGGGCCTCGGCTACCGCGCGGGGAGCCATCCCGGCCGGGCCGGCCAGCTGGAGGGCCGCACTGGTCGCGTAGTCGCCGCTTCCGCCGGGCCTGGGCCGCTCGACCCTGACCCGCTCGGGAACAGGCACGCACAGGGCACCCTCGTCGACCGCGCGGCGCACAGCGCGCGCGACGGTACGGGAGAGCTCTGCGGGAGTCACAGGACCAGCGTATGGGAGAAGGGGGGCCACTCCGCGAACCGGTTTCGCCATCCGGTCAGCCGAGGGTGCTCCCGGCCCACCCGGCGGGCCTGCTTCCGCCGCCGGGACTGCTGCGGTCCGGCCGCCTCGACGCCGACTGCTCAAGACGCATCAGCCTGCCGACGAGCCTGATCAGCTCGGCGGGCTCGAAGGGCTTGGCCAGAAAGGCGTCGACCCCGGAGGCGAACCCGCGCTCGACCTCCTGCTGCGAACACGCACTGATGATCGCCAGCGGCAGCCGGCTGGTCCGCGGGTCGTCACGCAGCCGGGCAGCGGTACGCAGACCGTCGAGGCGCGGCATGACGACGTCGAGAGTGATCACATCGGGAGCGACCCGGTGGACGACATCCAGGCACTCGGCACCATCGGCCGCGGTCACGACCTCGAAGCCCTCCAGTTCGAGATTGACCCTGATCAACTGCCGGATGACCTTGTTGTCGTCGACAACGAGCACCCTGCCGTACGCGCCTGACACACCAACGAGCGTAGAACCGCGGCCACCGTCGCGTCCGGGTTTTGCCCACTTCCACCCTGTGCGGGGACCGGGGGCGGTTCCCCGCCGAAACCTGTTCATGCTCACCCCCGCTGAGCTGGTAGGGTTCAACCCGTCGCCGCTTACCGCAGCGATACGCCCCCGTAGCTCAGGGGATAGAGCATCGGCCTCCGGAGCCGGGTGCGCAGGTTCGAATCCTGCCGGGGGCACTTCCGGATGGACCCTCTGACCAGTGGAAACACTGAGCAGAGGGTCTTTTTCATGCCCTCATTGCCGGACACCCGCTGCACACATCCACCGAGTCGGGGCCACGCGCCCGGACCGGGCAGCCAGGCCGGGGCCTGAGGTCCGGCTTTCGCCCGCCATGCACGCCCCCGGCCGCAGAGAGAGCCGGCCGGCGCGCGTCCGCGGAGTCCGTGCCACCGCCGCACGGGCCGTGCGGTGACCGCTCCGGCTGATGTTCCTGGTACTGGCAGTCCCGGGAAGGCGGGTCCACTCGCTGATCGTGCGGTTCGTCCCCATGGTGGAGGCATGACCGCGACAGGAGCACCCACCGCCCCCGCAGTGGGCCGGGTCGGACCGGCGACCAGGGCCTGTGCTTGGCCGTCGCCGTCGCCGTCACCGGATGAGCGAGGCGGGTACCGGCGCCTCGGCCGTCACCGTGCGCGGGACCGGCGGTGCTCGCCGGCTGTCCGGACTCCTGGACCGGATCAACGCCTGACCGAGCGACCGGATTCAACTCACCGACAACGTAAGGAACAGACCGTATGAGCAAGCTCGCACTCGTCACCGGCGCCACCTCAGGAATCGGCAGGGCATTCGCCGAGCGGCTGGCCGCGGACGGCTACGACCTGGTGATCGTCGGCAGGCGGGAGGAGAGGCTGGAGGAGTTCGCAGCCGCCCACCCCGAGGTCCGGGTCCGCCCGGTCGTGGCCGACCTGTCCACCGGCAAGGGCATCGACACCGTCTCCCGGTTCTGCGCGAGCGAGCCGCTGATACTCCTGGTGAACAACGCCGGCGTGGCCCACTACATGCCGCTGGCCGAGCTTCCCGCCGACAAGGCCCGCGAACTCGTGAACGTCAAGGTCCTGGCACCCACCATGACCTCCCGCGCCGCGGTCGCCGGCATGCGGGACCGCGGGCAGGGGGCCATCATCAACGTGGCCGGGATGATCGCCTTCAGCGGCCCCGCACCCCACTCCCAGATGCCCCGCCGTGCCGTCTACGCCGGTGCCCTCGCCCATCTGGTCGCCATGTCACAGGCTCTCAGCGCCGAACTCGAAGGCACCGGCGTCAGAGTCGAGGTCGTATGTCCGGGAGTGGTGGCGACCGAGTTCCACGAGCGCCAGGGCCTCGACCTGAGCGCCGTGCCCCGGATGAGTGCCGGCGACGTCGTCACCGCCGCCCTGCGTGGCCTGGAACTCGGCGAGGTCGTGTGCGCCCCGGGCGTCGAGGACGCGGGCCTTCTCGACACCGTCGCACAGGCCGATCTGGCGGCCTTCGGAGCTCAGAGCCCCGAACTCGCCTCCCGCTACCGGGCCGGCTGACGGCGCTGCCGCGCCGGGCCCGGCGCATGCGCTCGGGCCTGCCTGCGGCTCAGCGGGCCGTGAACCGGGGCGCCGCAGGCCGGAGTTGTCCGTGTGGTCATCCGGTCAGGGGCCGCCACCGGGCTTCCGTCTTGGGGTCGATGCTGCTGAGCCACACCAGCGTCCCGCCGATCAGCCCTGGTGTGTCCCGGGCCGCGAGGGTGGGGGCTTCGAGTGAGTCGGCGGTCTCCTCCAGGTACGTGACCAGCGTGTCGAGCACTTCGCCGGCGGGCTCGTCGAAACGGGACCACTCACCCAGGAAGCCGGTCTCCGTGTCCAGATACAGGCCGCTGGTGGTGTCGGCGGGGCTCATGGCGACAATCGGGATCCAGGCCGGCTTCCAGTAAGTGATCCGCTCTTCTCGGGCGCGGCCCGCCCCGGCGATGTCGTCGTGGTTCTGGACGGCCATCCTCTGCCGGTAGACGGCGGCGACGGCGTCCAGGCCCATCAAGGCCCGGTTGCCGGGCAGGCACCCTTTGCCGGTGACCCCGCTGTCGCCCGCGGTCAGCATCCACAGGACGCTCAGCTCGACGGGCATCCGCATGCCCAGGTCACCCTCCAGGGCGGCGATGCCGGCGGGGCCCGCACCGGCGTGCAGCGCGGCGCAGGACTCGGGAGCGTTGGCCCGGAGCCAGCTGGTGATGCGGCGCCAGGCATCGGCGACCTCCCGCACGGTGAGCGCGACCGCGGCAGTATCAGCAGGCTGCGCCCACCGGCGATCCCGGCCGGTCCCTCGATTCCCCTGCGGCTCCTGCCTGTTCACGGCGGGTTCTTCCGATGGGGCCGGTGTCACGAACCGGATCTGGATCCACTCGGGCTCCCGGATGTAGCCGATGGACAGGGCGGGACAGTCCTCGATGAGATCGCCGTCGAGCGTCACCGTGAGAATGCCCGGCAGATCCGAGGGGCGCCCCATGTCCGGATCGTCGGCGAGCCGGCCGGCCACGACCTTCAGAGCGAACGGGACGCCTGCCCCGATGTGGTGGGCGGTGTCCAGCAGATGCTGACTGATCTCGACGTCCACACGTCGGCGCTCCTGCGGGTAGATGTCGGTCGAGGCCATACCGATCGAAGATGTGAGCTCCGGAGTATGTCACCACGCGGACGAGGCCCGGCAGAACTCCCGTACGGATCAACGGAGTTCCAGCGATCACCCCGCGGCGCAACGGCCCCCCGGTCGATGTCCGGACCGCAACAGCAGCCCTCGCGGAGTTCTCCTCACGTCCGACCCGACGCCCCCTGCCTCCCCCGTCGGCCTGGCCAGGACGGAACGCGCAGGCTATCGGCTCGCTGCCGGGCGGGGATCCGACCTCGCACCGGATTCCGCCCGCGCTCAGCCGGTCGGCGGGACGAACTCCGGCTGGTCGAGAAGGCGTTGCCAGCTTCCGTCGGGCTGGCGGCGGACGACCTGCGCGCGGGCCCCGGACCCGTCCTTCGGCGGAGTCGAGGTGAGTGCGATGTCCCCGCTGACCAGCGTCGGCAGCGGCTGCTCCGGCTCGAAGCGGGGGCGGTGGGCGAGCACCTTCTCCCACAGCGCGCGGATCGCCTCGCGGCCCACGGTCTGTCCGCCCGGCGGGTAGGCCATCACCGCGTTCTCCTCGTAGAGCGCTGCGACACCTGCCGCGTCACCGGCATTCGACCGTTCGACGAACAGACGGGTGATGTCCTCGGGGCGCATGGCCTTCTCGTACTCCGTCATGGCTTCCTCCTCATGGTCGCTTCCGGCTCCCGTACACCTCCAGCGTGAGCCCCTCTCCGTAAGAAGTCCAACAGCTGGTTTCGATGGGAACTAGAATCAACAGTCATGGACCTGAGACAGCTGGAGTACTTCGTCGCCGTCGCCGAGGAGCGGAACTTCACCCGGGCCGCGGAGCGCGTGCACATCAGCCAGTCGGGCGTCAGTGCTCAGATCCGGCAGCTGGAGCGCGAACTGGGCGCGGAGCTGTTCGACCGCTCGGCCCGTACCGCCACCCTGACCGTCGAGGGCAGCGCCGCACTCGACCACGCGCGAGCGGCGCTCGCCGCCGCCGGGGCGGTCGGCAGGGCGGTGAGTGACGTGTCGGGCCTGGTCCGGGGCCGTATCGCCGTGGGGATGGTCACCGGCTGCACCATCACGCCGCTCTTCGATGCTCTCGCCGCGTTCCACCGGGCGCACCCCGGGGTGGAGATGTCGCTGCAGGAGGACAACTCCGCCCGGCTCGCCGAAGGCGTGCGCGCCGGTGCCGTCGACCTGGCTCTGATCGGTACGGCCGCGCCTGCCCCCGCCGGGCTGGAGACGCTGACACTTGTCAGCGAGCGGCTCGTGGCGGCGGTCCCGGCCGGGCACGCGCTGACGAGACAGCGGCGGGTCACCCTGCGTGACCTGAGCCGCCACCCGGTGGCCTGCATGCCGGTCGGCACCGGCCTGCGGACGGTCTTCGACCGGGCCTGCGCGGCGCAGCAGCTAGAACCGGTCATCGCGCTTCAGGCCAGCGCGGCGGACGCCATGGCCGACCTGGCGGCCCGCGGCCTCGGCGTCGCCGTGCTCAGCGAGTCGATGGCCGCCCGCTACCGCGACAGGCTCGTCCCGCTCCCCCTGGTCGACGTGGAGGCGCCGGCCCTGCTCGTACTGGCCTGGAAGAAGACGCCGAGCCCGGCCGTACGCGAGCTGCTGGAGCACAGCAGACGGGCATTTTTCGGGCCCGAGCCCAAGGACTGACCCCCGGTGCGGGCTCCGGCGCACCCGTGGGCCCCGTCGGCCCGGAGCCCGCGCACCGCGCCTCGGAGCCGGAGCGCGGCCAGTGGGAGTCAGGGTCGGTCGGCTTCCGGCGACCTGCCGGTGATGGCCCAGGTCGTGGTGGGTACGGTGGCCGTCCGCACCTCCGGCGCACGGAGCGAGCGGAGCAACAGAGCCGTGCGCGGCGGGCGGTGGCACCACGCGGGCAAGCAGGCGGACTGAGCGGCGTAAACGGAGCCGTGCAATCGGGGGATCGGCGCATGAATCGACGCACAGCTGTCGGCGCACTGGCAGTCGTGGCCGGGCTCGGCATCGGACTCGTCGGCTGCTCCGGCGGCAGCGACGGCGGCAGCAGCAAGCCGTCCGCGGCGGCCGTGGCCTCCGGTCCTTCCGACCCCGTGAGCCCGAAGGCGCTGGCTCCCGGGGCCGCCGCGAAGGTGTCGCTGAAGGACCCGGCAGCGATAGCGGCGGCACTCAGGGACCAGGGGTATCCGCTGAGGGTCAAGGCGTCCTACACCAAGGCCGATTACCCGCCGTCGATGCGGTATCCGCTGGACACGTCACCGGCCAGGGGGCTCAAGTTCACCGACCCCGCGGTCCATGGGTTCACGACGGGGAACGACAACCCGCTCGACGGCAGCGCGATGATCGATGTCTACGCGGAGCACTCCGGTGCGCAGAGGGCGCAGGACGAACGTACGGGCTTCGCGAATGGCGATCCCAGTTTCAAGGAGTTCGACTTCGTGAACGGCCCGGCGCTGCTGCGGATCGCCGGAAAGCTGACGACGGATCAGGCGGAGTCGTACTGCCGCGCCTTCACCGGCCTCGGCCGGACGGGCACGAAGGGCGCGTCCAGCCCTTCGGCCACCCCGTCGGCGGACGACGTCTCCGGTTGCGACTTCCACCTGCGCGTGCCGCGGCACTGAGGGCCGGCCCCGCACCGCAGCGGCCGGCTCGGGGCCCGGCCGGCCGAACACCCCGCCGGGCCCCGGCCTCCGGTGTCAGTTGGCAGCGATGAACTGCTTCGCCAGCGATTCACCGCTGGTCACCGCCGCGGAATGACTCTCGATGGGGCTGGCCTTCGAGTTCTTGAAGAGGATGTACGTGACGCCGGATTCGGCTCCCCCCGTCTCCGGGTCGGGGTCGATGCCCAGACTCTTGGCCGTGCTGTAGGAGGCCTCGCCGATGATCTCGTCCGGGCCGGTGTCCCCGACGACCGCGTACTCGACCTTGTTGTCGTAGATGACGGCCACCACTCCCCCGCCCTTGATGCCGGCCGATGAGTAGTCCCAGATGCTGCTGGAGCTCGGGACGACGACGTAGGGGAGCGCCGCGGCGCTCAGCGCCTTGCCGTCGGACTGGTGGAAAGCCGTGTCGTCCTGGAACCAGGGGTCCGTGCCGTCGTTGCACTGCGAGGTGACCTGGCCGTCGCAGTCGACGTCCATGTCGGCCTTCCAGAAGACCGCGCCGTTCTTGCCGCAGACCGGAACGGTCGCCGAAGTCTCCTCATCCGTGCGGTACTTGCCACTGGAGATCTGCGAACAGCTGCTGACCTTCGCCAGCAGGTCCACCGCACTCACCGAACCCTCCTGGACCTTCCGGTCCTGCTGGGACTGCTGGGGCTGCTGGGCCCGTGGCGTCGCGGCGGTTTCGTGCGGGCTCGCCGACGCGGGCAGCGCGGCGGCGAAGGGGGCTGCGGCGGTGATGAGGAGTGCGGCGAAGAGACGGCGGCGCATGGGGGGCTCCTCTGTCAGGAAGGGCGTCGGGAAACCGGCTGTTAGGAAAGTTTCCTTACTTGGACATGACAAAGGTGCCCATCGCCACTCGTCCCGTCAACCCCGCGTACGGAAAGAACGTGAGGGCCGCGCGTGTTCCGGCTCCCCTACCGGAAGCCCCGCTCCGGCGGCGGCCCCGCGAGCGGTGGCGGCACCCCGGCCGGATGGCTCGAAGGCGCCGCCACCGGCTCCCGGTTACGTGCGCGGTGTGCCGCCGCGCCCCGCCGAAGTCGCCCCGCGACCGGGACCTGCCGGGCGGGAGCCCTCGCCGTCCGGCACGACCGGCTCGCTCAGACCGAGGCCCGCAGCACCGGAGACCCCGGCCAGCTCGGAGCCCAGCGATTCGGCCGGCAGCACCCGGTGCTTACGGCTCACGCGTCCGGTCAGCAGCGAGGAGAGCGCCGCCACCAAGCAGGCCGCCACCGCGAACCAGAAGGCGATGACCAGGCCCTGGTGGAACGGGCCGGAGATCAGATGCGGGAAGAACTCCTTGCTGGTGAGGTGCTTCCCGCCGTCCGGCAGCTTGGCCAGATGGCCCCCGAGGAGCTGCTGGAGGGGGTTGTACCCGAGGAACGCCGCGAACAGGACGGCGATCGGCGGGAGCTGGGACACCTGCGAGGCCTCGCCGCTCGGGACGCCCTGCGCCACCAGGCCGTCGTGCATCGCGCTCGGCAGGGTGTGCGAGAGACCCGCGATCATCAGGCTGAAGAAGATGCCGATCGACAGCACCATCGCCGAGTTCTGGAACGTCGCCGTCATCCCCGATCCCGCCCCGCGCGACTCCGCCGGGACGGCGTTCATGATCTCGGCCCGGTTCGGTGAGGCGAAGAGGCCGGAACCGACACCGTTGACCAGCAGCAGCAGCGCGAAGATCCAGTAGTGGAAGTCGGTGGGCAGCGTCATCAGCGCCAGGAAGCTCACCGCCGTCAGCAGCGCACCGCCGACCGTGAACGGCCGTGCGCCGAGCCGGTCCGACAGCCAGCCGGAGAGCGGGGCCGACAGGAGGAATCCGACGGTCAGCGGGATCATGTAGATGCCCGCCCAGAGCGGGGTCTTCTCGAAGCTGTAGCCGTGCAGCGGCAGCCAGATGCCCTGCAGCCAGATGATCAGCATGAACTGGAGGCCACCACGCCCCAGAGCGGTGAGCAGGCTGGCGATGTTGCCCGCGGTGAAGGCCCGCAGCCGGAAGAGGGAGAGCCGGAAGAGCGGCTCGGCCACTTTCAGCTCGATCCAGACGAAGGCCCCCAGCACGGCCACCCCGCCGATCAGCGCGGTCAGCACCCATGGGTTGCCCCAGCCCATCGTGGAGCCGCCGTAGGGCTGGATGCCGTACGTGATGCCGACCAGCACCGAGATCAGCCCGACCGCGAACGTGACATTGCCCCACCAGTCCATCCGCGCCTTGGCCCGCACGCCGGTGTCGTGCAGCTTCACATAGGCCCAGATGGTGCCGAAGACTCCGAACGGCACCGATACCAGGAAGATCATCTTCCAGTTCACCGGGGCCAGCACGCCGCCCAGGATGAGCCCGAGGAACGAACCGGCGATGGCGGCGATGGAGTTGATACCCAGCGCCGTACCGCGCTGGTTGGCCGGGAACGCGTCGGTGAGGATCGCCGTGGAGTTGGCGAAGAGCAGCGCGCCGCCGACGCCCTGCGCGATGCGCCAGCCGATGAGCCAGAGCGCGCCCGCGCTGCCGTCCATCCAGGTGATGGAGAGCATGATCGAGCAGAGAGTGAAGACGGCGAAGCCGAGGTTGTACATACGGACCCGGCCGAACATGTCACCGAGCCGGCCGAAGGTGACCACGAGCACCGCGGTGACCACCATGAAGCCCATCAGCATCCAGAGCAGATAGCTGGTGTTGCCGGAGTCCAGCGGGTCCAGATGGATGCCGCGGAAGATATCCGGAAGCGCGATCAGCACGATCGACTGATTGATCATCACCATCAGCACACCGAGCGTGGTGTTCGACAGCGCGATCCATTTGTAGTGCTCCCCCGGCCCGGCCGGGGGCGACGACTCTGTGGTTATTCGACCGTTCATGCCCACCATGCACGTTCCCCTCTGCGCGCACCCCTGCCCTCCGACACCGGACGGGCACGGGTCGTTAGTTGACGCAAGCAATCTAACTCTTGTAGATGGCATCCACATTTCGTGACGGCGCGAGAACCGCACCGGCGGGCGGCCACTTCACCCCACCCACCCCACGCGCCCCAGGGGTCACCGGCCGCGGCGCGCGGGTGCGGGTCGCGGATAGACCGGGAAAGCGGCACGTCAAGAGGCGCACGCTCCGGCGCTCCACGGGATCGGCGGGGGCGCGGCGATGGGGCGCACGACCTCGCTTTGATTCGTACCCAGATGCGGTTTGTGACTCAGATCACTACCAAATGGGGGGGGCGGCGCGCCAAGAAGGGATCGGCCAGCGCGATCAGGCCTTGCGGGCGTAGCGCGTGGCCATCGCACGGAAGACCCCCTTGGGCTCCCAGCCCAGCCCGCGAGAGGGCGGGTCCGCCGCCGTGGCCGGTGAGTCGAGCGTCTTCACCACGCCGTACGCGGCCATGCCCCGGTCGTGGCGGGGGCCGTCGGGGCGGTGCGGTGCCCCGCACCCGGCGAAGCCGGACCAGCAGGCCGCGTCGACGCCCTCTTCCCCGAACACGGTGAGCGGCTCCAGGCGGCTGCCCCGCAGGCGGCAGGACATTTGCCAGTCCCGGCGCCATGGCCCACAGCGGACAGCCTGCCCCGGCACTGGGGCCGGCGGGCCGGGCGGGGCCGACGTCACGCCGACGCGCGCTTCTTTCCCCTGGCCCCCGATGACCCGGTACCCGCGGCCGCCTTCTTGGACGTGCCACTCCTGGCCGACGACTTGCCGGCGGAGGCCTTCTTCGACGCGGATGCCTTCGAGCCGGAGGCCCCGCCGCCTCCGCCGCCCGACGCCGTACCGCGCTTACCGGCCGCCGTCGCGGATGTCTTGCGTGCGGTCGTCTTGCGCGCCGCCGTCTTGCGGGCCGCCGTCTTCTTCGGTGCCGCCTTGCCGGAAGCCTCCTTCTTCGGGGCGGCATCACCGTGCTCAGCGGACTGCGCCCCGCCGTGCGCACCCCCGCCTGCGCCCTTCGCGTCCGCCTTCTTCCTGCCGGCCGGCCGCAACTCCCTGACCTCGGCGTCCGCCCCTTCGGCGGTCTCCTCGTCACCCTCGCCCCGCGACGTCTTCGCCGCCTGCACGCTCTTCTCCAGCGCCGACATCAGGTCGATGATCTTTCCGGCTCCGGCATCCGCCGCGGGCGAGGCGGGTATCTCCTCACCGGACGTCTTGGCGGCGATCAGCTCCTCGACCGCCTCCCGGTACTCGTCGTGCAGCGTGTCCATCTCGACCTCGCCCAGCGTGTCCATCAGGGTGTCGGCCAGGTCGAGTTCGGCGTCTCGGACGGTCACGGGCGTTTCCGGTGCGGCCCCTTCGTACGACCTGATCTCGTCCGGCCAGAGCAACCCGTGCATCGCGATGGCATCGCCGACGACCCGCAGCATGCCCAGCCGCTCCCGCCCGCGCAGTGCGAATTTGGCGATGGCGACCCGGCGGCTGCGTTTGAGCGCCTCGCGCAGCAGGGTGTACGGCTTCGCCGCCGGGGCCCCGCCGGCGACGAGGTAGTAGGCCGAGCTCATCTGCAACGGGTCGATCGAGTCGAGCGGCACGAACGCCACGATGTCGATCGTCTTCGCGGTCGGCAGCGGCAGCTCGGCCAGGTCGTCATCGGTGATCGGGATCATCGAGCCGTCCTCGGCCTCGTACGCCTTGCCGATCTCGTCCGTGGTCAGCTCCTCCCCGTCCAGCTCACAGACCTTCCGGTAGCGGATGCGGCCGCCGTCGGCGGTGTGGATCTGCCGGAAGGAGACCGAATGGTTCTCGGTGGCGTTCACCAGCTTGATCGGGATGCTGACCAGGCCGAAGGAGATGGCCCCGTTCCATATGGATCGCACGATGGCTCCCGTCCGTCAGTACCATTTGGTGAAGATTTAAAGCTGTATGCCGTATTCATCCAGTTTCGTGCGATTCTCATCGTATGTCGCCTATCACCGAGGTGGAGGGGCGGCGTCTTCCGCTCACCCACCTCGACAAGGTCCTGTATCCGGCCACCGGCACCACCAAGGGCGAGACCCTGCACTACTGCGCCAGCACGGCGGGGGTACTCCTGGCGCATCTGCACGACCGCCCGGTCTCCTTCCTGCGGTATCCGGACGGCCCCGACGGCCAGCAGTTCTTCACCAAGAACGTGCCGCCGGGCACCCCCGCCTGGGTGCATACGGCGGACGTACCGCGCTCCAGGGAGAGGAATGCCCGCCAGGTGCTGGTGCAGGATCTGGCGAGCCTGATGTGGGCCGCCAATCTGGTGGTCGAGTTCCATACACCGCAGTGGCGGGCCGACGCGCCGGGCATGGCCGACCGGCTGGTGCTCGATCTGGACCCCGGAGAGCCCGCCACGGCGGTCGAGTGCTGCGTCGTGGCGCGGTGGCTGCGCGAGCGGCTGGCGGCGGACGGCCTGTCCGCGTACGGGAAGACTTCGGGGTCCAAGGGGCTCCATCTGCTGACGCCGCTGGAGCCGACCCCGTCGAACCAGGTCTCGGCGTACGCCAGACAGCTCGCCGTCGAGGCCGAGGAGGCCCTGCCCGATCTGGCCCTGCACCGGATGAAGCGGGCGCTGCGGCCGGGCAAGGTGTTCGTGGACCACAGCCAGAACGCGGCGGCGAAGACCACAGCGGCCCCCTACACCCTGCGCGCGCGGGCCGAGCCGACCGTCTCCACACCGGTGACCTGGGAGGAGATCGAGGCGTGCGAGGCCCCGTCCGACCTGGTCTTCATGATCGATGACATCGGGCCCCGGCTCCAGCGGTACGGCGACCTGCTCGGCCCGCTGATCAACCTCAACCGGGCCAGGCCGCTGCCGCGCCCCTGACAGCCGGGTGCCGTGACCGTGCCGCGGACCGGCCCCGCGCGGCCACGGGGCAGCCCGGACACCGGCGGGACGAGAAGCCGGTTACGGTGTACCGCGATTACTGACCAGGAGGGGACCAATCATGATCATTTTTGGCAGCAGAGGATATCTCTACCAGCTGGCCATACTGACGCTGGTGTGCGGACGGTGCGGCAATCCGTCGGCGCACACGCTCCGCAAGCGCGTCACCAAGTTCACGCTGTTCTTCGTACCGCTCTTCCCGTTCTCCACCAAGTACACGACGCAGTGCACGTTCTGCGGTGCGGAGAACCGGGCGACCAAGGAGCAGGCCGAGCAGCTTCTCGCCCAGAGCGCGGGCCAGCCGCAGGGTCCGCAGCAGGGATACGGCTCGCCCGCGCCGCAGCAGCAGGGGCAGAACCCGTACCTGCAGTGAGCCGCACGCCCGTCCGGCGCCGGCGGTACGGCCGGCGGCGCGGCACGGGACAGCGCGGCCGGTCCTGACGCCCCCTCACGCAAGCAGTCGCACCCGCCCGCCGCGGCAGCGCCGCCCGGCACTCGGGGACACTGTGGCCGGCCGTCGCGCCACCCGGACCCGGCAGCGGTTCGGAACACCAAGACATTAACGGACATAGCGTCACCGTCTTGCTACGTTGCCTGGCATGACCGCAACGACGGCGGACGCTCCCCCGCCCGAACTACGTCTGCCGAAGCGTCGAGGCGTCGAGCTGGTGCTGCTGACCGGCGCCGTGCTGATCTCCGTCTACGGCTACATCGATGTCGGGCTCGCCAGGAACGACACCGTACCGGCGGACGCCGTGAACTACGGCGCCGGTCTGGGCCTGCTGGCTCTCCTCGCCCATCTCGCCGTCCGCTTCCGGGCCCCGTACGCGGACCCGCTGCTGCTGCCGATCGCGGTGCTCCTCAACGGCATCGGGCTGGTGCTGATCTACCGCCTCGACCTGGAGACCCCGGGCAACACCGCGGCCCCCGCACAGCTGATCTGGTCGACACTCGCGGTGGCGCTCTTCATCTGCTGCGTCCTCTTCCTGCGCGACCACCGGGTGCTGCAGCGGTACACCTACCTCTCGGTCGCCGCCGCTCTGGTCCTGATGATCATCCCGATCTTCTTCCCGGCGGTGAACGGCGCGAAGATCTGGATCCGGGTCGGCGGTTTCTCCATCCAGCCCGGCGAGTTCGCCAAGATCCTCCTCGCGGTCTTCTTCGCCGCGTACCTGTCGGCCAACCGCAACGCGCTCTCCTACACCGGCCGCCGGATCTGGCTGCTCCAACTGCCCACCATGCGGGTGCTGGCACCCGTTCTGGCGATCTGGGTGATCAGCGTGGGCGTCCTCGTCCTGGAGCGCGACCTCGGGACCTCGCTGCTCTTCTTCGGCCTGTTCGTGATCATGCTGTACGTGGCGACGGGCCGTCTCAGCTGGATCGCCATCGGCATGGTCATGGCCGCCTTCGGGGCGTTCGCCGTGGGCAGCCTCGAACCCCACATCCGCGCCCGCGTCGAGGACTGGCTGCACCCCTTCGCCTCGATCGACGCGGGCCACGGCGCCAATCAGCTCGCCCAGTCGCTCTTCTCCTTCGCGGCGGGCGGGGTACTGGGCGCGGGTCTCGGGCTCGGCCACTCGATCCTCATCGGCTTCGCGGTCAAGTCCGACTTCATCCTGGCGACAGCGGGCGAGGAGCTGGGGCTCGCCGGGCTCTCCGCCCTCTTCCTGCTGTATGCCCTGGTGGTGGCCCGTGGGTACCGGGCCGGGCTCGCGCTCCGCGACTCCTTCGGGCGACTGCTCGCGATCGGCCTCTCCTCGATCCTCGCGATCCAGGTGTTCGTGATCGCGGGCGGCGTGATGGGGCTGATCCCGCTGACCGGCATGGCGATGCCCTTCCTCGCCCAGGGCGGCTCCTCGCTGGTCACCAACTGGGTGATCGTGGCCCTGCTCATCCGCATCAGCGACTCCGCGCGCAGACCGGACCCCGGCTTCGTGGAGACCGGGGTCATCGCGCCGATCGTGGAGGCCCAGTCGTGATCCGCTACATCCGGCGCGCCGCCGCCTGCTGTCTGCTGCTCCTGCTCGCCCTGCTGGCCAACGCCGCACGGGTGCAGGTCTTCCAGGCCGACTCCCTGGACAAGAACCAGGCCAACCGCCGTCTGACCATTGCCCGTTACCACGAGCCGCGCGGAAACATCCTGGTCGGGGGGAAGAGCGTCACCGGATCCAGGGACAGCGGCGAGCAGCTGCGGTACGAGCGGACGTACCGCAGCGGGCCGCTGTACGCCCCTGTCACCGGCTACGCCTCTCAGACCTACGGGACCACCCTGATCGAGAACGCCGAGGACGGCATCCTCTCCGGCACCGACTCGGCACTCGCACCCTTCCCGCTCTGGAACGAACTGAGCCGTTCCCAGCAGCCGGGCGGCAGCGTGGCCACCACCATCAAGGCCCCGGTGCAGGAGGCCGCGTACAACGGGCTGGGCCGCAGACGCGGCGCGGTCGTCGCTATCGAGCCGTCGACCGGGAAGATCCTCGCGCTGGTCAGCAGCCCCTCCTACGACCCCGGGCAGATCGCGGGCACCGGCCCTTCGGCCACCGGCACTTGGGAGCGGCTGAACCGCTCCGCGAGCCAGCCGATGCTCAACCGGGCGATCCGGCAGACCTATCCGCCGGGTTCGGCCTTCAAGATCGTGACGGCGGCGGCCGCGCTCGACTCGGGGGCGGTCACCGACATGAACGCGGACACGGACACCCCCGATCCGTACACCCTCCCCCACACCACGACGGTCCTGCCGAACGAGGCGAGCGGCTGCGGGGACGCGTCCCTGGCCTACGCCATCGAGGTCTCCTGCAACACGGTGATGGCCAGTCTCGGCGTGAAGGTCGGGCTCAGCGGAATGGACGAGGCCGCCGGGAAGTTCGGCTTCAACGACACCGGCCTGAAGATCCCCTCCGGTGTCGCCAGGAGCAACTTCGACACCGACATGAGCGAGGACCAGCTGGCGCTCTCCTCGATCGGGCAGTTCAACACCTCGGCGACACCACTGCAGATGGCGATGGTCTCGGCGGCCGTCGCGAACGGCGGCGAGCTCATGTACCCCCATCTGATCGACCGGACGAGAACACGCGGGGGCAGGGTCGTCAGCCGCAACAGCCCGAGGACCTACCGCCGGGCGATGGAGGCCTCGACGGCGGTACAGCTGCAGCAGATGATGGTCGACGTCGTGACGCAGGGCACCGGCTCCAACGCGGCGATCCCGGGCGCGACAGTGGGCGGCAAGACGGGCACGGCGCAGAACGGTGTCGGCAACGCCGGTACGCCGTACGCCTGGTTCATCTCATGGGCGAAGGCGGACGGCGCGAGCGAGCCGGCGGTCGCGGTCGCCGTCGTCGTCGAGGACGCGTCGGCGCACCGCGCGGACATCAGCGGCGGGGGCTTCGCCGCACCGATCGCACGGTCGGTCATGCGGGCCGCTCTGGGAGACTGAATCCGGCGGGTGGGCCCGGCGGACGGAACGCGCCCGCACGGAGGGGTGAGGGCGGCGGTGGCGATGACGGCAGCGGTGGCTGAGGCTCTCGGACGGATCGCGCGGCTCGACCCCGCGCTGAGCGCCTTCGTGGAGGTCTGGCCGGACGCGGCCCGCGCTGCCGCGGCGCCCGCGCGAACGGCACCGCCGGACGGCGCGGACGGGCCACCGCTCTCCGGGGTCCCGTTCGCGGTGAAGGGGCCGGCCGGTGTCCGCTCGTACGCGGCCGGGCGGCTGCGGGCGTCGGGCGCTGTCCCGGTCGGGTCGACGGCGGTGCCGGGGCCCGGGACGCACTGGCAGACCTGGGGCATCGGCGCACACGGCGTCACCCGCAACCCGTGGCGCCCGGACCGCACGCCCGGTGGTTCGTCGGCCGGTTCCGCGGTGGCGGTGGCCACCGGGATGGTCCCGCTGGCCACCGGGAGCGACGGTGCGGGATCGGTGCGCATCCCGGCGGCCTGGTGCGGCGTGCTGGGGCTCAGGACGACGGCGGGGCTGCTTCCGTCGCCCGACAGGACCGGGCTGGCCTCGGCGGGTGTCCTGGCGGCGGGGGCCGCGGAGGCGCAGGCGTATCTGCGCTCGGCGACGGGGGCCTGCGCACCGTCCCTGCCGGTGTTTCCGGTGCCGGCTGTCTGGTCGGCCGACCTGGGATTCGCCGATGTGGACGACGAGGTGGAGCGGGTCGCGCGGCGGGCGGTGGAGCGTATGGCCGCGGCCGGCCTGGTGCGCCTCGACGCGACCTCGTACGACCTGCTCGACCCGTGCGACGCCTGGCTCGCGGTACGTGGTGGGGATCCGGACGCGGCGACGTCGGTCCGCGCCGAGAACGACCACCGTCTCGCGTCCCTCTTCGGCCGCACCCCGTTGCTGCTGACCCCGGTGACGCCGAACCGTCCGCACGGGCACGCCGGGCCTGGCAAGCGCTACTCGACCGCGCTGACCTGGGCTTTCAACCTCAGCGGCCACCCGGCCGCGAGTATCCCCGCGGGGTTCGACCCGGACGGGTGCCCGGTGGGACTGCAGATGGTGGCGGCCCACGGGCAGGACGCGTCGCTGCTGGAGATGGCCCGCGCGGCCGAGACAGTCGTACACAGGACCGATTGGTCCGCTTCGCCCCGGTGATGGATCAGTGCTAAGAAACGAGAGTGACCGCACACCACCGGAGCTCCGCGCCGCACCCGTCCCGCTGGGGACTGCGCCGGACTGTGGCGGCGCAGGTGTTCGGGCTGCAGGTGGTACTGATCGTTCTGCTGGTCGCCGCCGCAGCGGTGGTGCTGGCACTGCAGTCCAGGTCCGAGAGCGTGGGCGCTGCCCGCAGCCGCTCGCTGGCCGCGGCCGCGGCGTTCGCCAACGCTCCGGGACTGCCGCAGGCCCTGCGCTCGCGGGATCCGACGGCCGCGCTTGAGCCACTGGCGGAGGCCGCGCGCAGAGGGGCGAAGGTCGATTTCGTCTCGGTGATGAACACCGACGGGCTCCGCTACACGGACCCCACGCGCTCGCTGATCGGCAAGCGGGCCACGGGCGATCTGAGCAGAGCCCTGGCCGGGCATCCCTTCACCGAAGTCTTCACCGGGCCCCCGTCCGACGCCGTGCGGGCCGTCGCTCCCGTGATGGACGCCCGCGGTCACGTCGTCGGACTGGTCTCGGCCGGAATCGAAATCAGCAACGTGACGGATCTGGTGAGCCGCAGACTGCCGCTCCTGCTCGGCGCCGCCGCGGCCGCGCTCGCCCTGGCCACCCTCGGGGCCGCCCTGGTCAGCAGACGCCTCAGCCGTCAGACGCACGGCCTCGGGCCTGCCGAGATGACCCGAATGTACGAGCACAACGACGCCGTCCTGCACGCGGTGCGCGAGGGCGTGCTGATCATCGGGAGCGACGGGCAGGTACTGCTGGCGAACGACGAGGCGCGCCGGCTGCTCTCGCTGCCCCGTGAAGCCGAGCTGGGCAACGTCGCGGATCTCGGTCTGGCCCCCGCCACGGAGCAGCTGCTGACCCGCGGAGAAGCGGTGACCGACGCCGTGCATCTGACCGGCGAGCGGCTGCTCGCGGTCAACCTCCGGCTCACCCGCGCCCGTGCCGGGCTCGGCAGCTCGGTGGTGACCCTGCGGGACACCACCGACCTGCGCGCGCTGGCCGGCCGCGCGGAAGTGGCGCGGGAGCGGCTGCAGCTCCTGTACGACGCGGGAGCGCGGGTCGGCACCACCCTGGACGCCGTACGGACCGCCGAGGAACTGGCGGAGGTGGTCGTACCGCGGTTCGCCGAGTTCGTCACGGTCGACCTGACGGAGCCCGTGCTGTCCGGCGAGGAGCCCGGCGGTACGTTCACGCCCTTGCGGCGGGCCGCCGTGCGGGGCGTCCGGGAGACCTCCGTACTGGACCCGGCGGGTACCCGGACCGATATCGAGCCCGGAAGCCCGCTGGCGCAGTGCCTGACCGCCGGTGAGGCGCTGCTGGAGGCGGACCTGCCAGGTACGTACGACTGGCGTCACCAGGACCCGGCCGGCGGTCTGCGCGCGGTGGAGGAGGGCTTCGGTTCGCTGATCCGTATGCCGCTCACGTCGCGCGGGGTCGTGCTGGGGCTCGTGAGCTTCTGGCGCACCGCGGAGAGCACCTCGTACGAGCCCGACGACCTCTCCTTCGCCGAGGAGCTGGCGCTGCGGGCCGCTCTGAGCGTCGACAACGCCCGCCGGTTCACCCGCGAGCACACCACGGCGGTCACCCTCCAGCAGAGCCTGCTCCCCCACGACCTGCCGGAGAACAGGGCCCTGGACGTGGCCCACCGCTATGTCCCGGCCCGCGCCGGGGTGGGCGGGGACTGGTTCGACGTCATCCCGCTGCCCGGCGCGCGGGTCGCCCTGGTCATCGGTGATGTCGTCGGGCACGGGCTGCACGCCGCGGTGACCATGGGCAGGCTCCGCACCGCCGTCCACAACTTCTCGTCCCTGGACCTGTCGCCCGACGAGATCCTCGGCCACCTGAACGACCTGGTCCTCACCATGGACGAGGGCAGCAGCTCACTGGGTGACGGCATGGCCGTCACCGGCGCCACCTGCATGTACGCGGTCTACGAGTCCGCTTCGGGCCGGTGCACGCTGGCGAGCGCCGGTCATCTGGGCCCGGCGCTCGTCCGCCCCGACGGCGCGGTGCACTTCCCCGATGTGCCCGCGGGTCCGCCGCTGGGCGCCGCCAACATGCCTTTCGAGACGGTCGAGTTGGACCTGGCCGCGGGCACCAGCCTGGTGCTGTACACCGACGGCCTGGTGGAGGAGCGGGGACGGGACATCGACGTGGGCCAGCGGCTGCTGCGCACCACCCTGGAGGAGCAGGCCGGACTGGACACCGAGCCGCAGGAGATGTGCCGGAGCGTGTTCGAGGCGCTGGCGCCGTCGCACAAGGAGGACGACGCCGCCCTCCTCGTGGCCCGTACCAGGCTGCTGGACCCGTCGGCCGTCGCGGACTGGGAGATGCCTGCCGACCCGTCGGCCGTCGCCACGGTGCGGTCCGAGGCGGCCCGCCGGCTCGGCGAATGGGGGCTCGACGAGATCGCGTTCAACACCGAGCTGATCCTGAGCGAACTGCTCACCAACGCGGTCCGCTACGGGACCGCTCCCATCCGGGTACGGCTGCTCCACAGCGCCACCCTGACGTGCGAGGTCTCGGACAGCAGCAGTACGTCACCGCATCTGAAGCGGGCGGCCGCGCTGGACGAGGGCGGCCGCGGGCTCTACCTCGTGGCGCAGTTCGCGGAACGGTGGGGCACCAGGTACCCGCTCCGCGGGAAGATCATCTGGGCCGAGCAGCTCCTCACCGGGCCGCAGCCGCAGCCACAGCCGTGGTCCGTGGATCTGGACGACCTGGACGACCTGGAGGGGCTGGGAGGCCTGGAGGGTCCGGGCGGGCTGGAGGGTCCGGGCGGGCTGGGCGGCCCCGACCGGTAACGGGCCGGGACTGTACGACGGGACCGGGCGGCGGGCCGTCGGACGTCCTGGCCGCGGGGTCCGGGGCCGGGTTCCGGTCAGGCTCCGTCCGCGATCGCCGACTCGACCTCGGCGACCCGCTCCTGCTCCTCCTGCGCGAACCGCTCCCGGTCCAGCTGTTCGGCGATCTCCTCGTCCTGGGACATCAGCAGGTCCAGGTTCGAGTTGCCCATCTCGAAGACGCCCATGTCGACGTACGCCTTCTGCAGCCGCTTGCCCCAGAGGCCGATGTCCTTGACGCACGGGACGATCCGGCTGAAGAGCAACTGGCGGAAGAGCATGAGGAATTCGGACTGCTCCGAGAGCTGCTCGGCCTCCTTCTTCGGGATGCCGAAGTTCTCCAGGACCTCGACGCCGCGCAGCCGGTCGCGCATCAGGTAGCAGCCCTCGATGACGAACTCCTCGCGCTCCCGCAGTTCGGCATCGGTGAGCTGCTTGTAGTAGTCGCGCAGCGCCATACGCCCGAAGGCCACGTGCCGGGCCTCGTCCTGCATGACGTACGCCAGGATCTGCTTGGGCAGCGGCTTGTCGGTGGTGTCGCGGATCATGCCGAAGGCAGCGAGTGCAAGGCCCTCGATGAGGACCTGCATGCCCAGATACGGCATGTCCCAGCGGGAGTCGCGCAGCGTGTCACCCAGCAGGGCCTGGAGGTTGTCGTTGATCGGGTACAGCATCCCGAGCTTCTCGTGCAGGAAGCGGCCGTAGATCTCGGCGTGCCGGGCCTCGTCCATGGTCTGGGTGGCCGAGTAGAACTTGGCGTCCATGTCCGGAGCCGACTCCACGATCCGGGCCGCACACACCATCGCGCCCTGCTCACCGTGGAGGAACTGGCTGAACTGCCAGGACGTGTAGTGCTTTCGCAGCTCGCCCCGGTCGCGCTCGGTCATCTTCGCCCAGTGGGGCGTTCCGTACAGGGTCAGCGCCTCGTCGGGCGTACCGAGCGGATCGTACGGGTCCACTTCGAGGGACCAGTCGATGCGCTTCGCACCGTCCCACTGTTTGTCCTTGCCCTTCTGGTAGAGGGCGAGCAGACGTTCGCGCCCTCCGTCGTACTCCCAGCTGAACCGGGCCGAACCAGATGCCGGTATCTGCCAGTTGGGCTCGACCGATCCGTTGGTGTAGAGCTCATGCGTCGACATACGTGGCAGGCTCACACGTTGGTAGACGCCCAGTCAACAAGTCGCGCACAAGGGATTGACGCACCTTACTGACACGGAGTCTCATAAGGAGTGACCACCGGTAACCCCAAGCGCGAGGTATCCCAGCGATGACGACAGCGACCGACCGCGAAGTGCTCCGCGATGCCCTCGGCCTGCTCAGGGACCGTGAACAAGTCGCTGAGCGCCTGCTCGAATCGTCCGCCAGGCACTCGTTCGACCCGGACAGGGAACTGGACTGGGTGTCCCCGTCCGAGGACGGCAAGTGGTTCTGGCCGCCCGAGCTGGTGTCGCTCTACGACACCCCGCTCTGGCGGAAGATGTCCGAGGACCAGCGGATGGAGCTCGCCCGGCACGAAGCGGCGTCGCTCGCCTCACTCGGCATCTGGTTCGAGATCATCCTGATGCAGCTGCTCGTCCGGCACATCTACGACAAGTCCCTGACCAGCAATCACGTGCGGTACGCGCTCACCGAGATAGCCGACGAGTGCCGGCACTCGATGATGTTCGCCAGGATGATCCAGAAGGGCGGAGCGCCTTCGTACCCGGTCCCGCGGATGTACCACAACCTGGCGCGGGTGCTGAAGACCTTCTCCACGACGCCGGGCTCCTTCTCCGCGACCCTGCTGGGCGAGGAGATCCTCGACTACATGCAGCGGCTGACCTTCCCCGACGAGCGGGTACAGACCCTGGTCCGCGGGGTGACCCGCATCCATGTGATCGAGGAGGCGCGTCATGTGCGCTACGCCCGCGAGGAGTTGCGCCGCCAGATGGTCACCGCGCCGCGCTGGGAGCAGCACTTCACCCGGATCAGCTGCGGTGAGGCGGCGCGGGTCTTCTCCACCTGCTTCATCAACCCGCAGGTGTACACGAACACCGGGCTCGACCGCCGCGAGGCAGTCGCCCAGGTCAAGGCGAGCGGCCATCGCGCGGAGGTCATGCAGAACGGCGCCAGGCGGCTGACGGACTTCCTGGACGACATCGGCATACTGCGGGGCGCGGGGCGGAAGTTGTGGGTGAGCTCGGGACTGCTCGCCAGATAGGCGGACCCGGCCGTGCTCCGGACCGCATTCCGGCGCCGGCCCTCCTACAGGCCTCTGCCGGCCGTGGCCGGCCCGCGCACCGCGCGCAGGCCGGCCACGGCCAGTACGGCCATCGCCGTGGTGGCCGCGGCGGCGACCGCGAAGCCGCCGTGTGCGCCGAACCCGTCCACCACCCGGCCGGAGACCGCCGCCGCACCGGCGGAACCTGCCGCACCGGCGGAGTTCAGCCAGGTGAACCCCTGGGTCACAACGGCCCGGTGCACAGCGGCCTGGGCCAGCACCGACAGGAGTACCAGGACAGGCGGAACCGCCGCGCCGGTGAGCACGGACACGGCCCCCAGCGCCGTGGGCGACCCGGCCGAAAGCAGCAGCAGACTGCCGAGCGCCAGGCCGGCCGTGGCGACTGCCAGCTGGGTTCCGGGCGCCGTACGCCATCGCCTCAGCCCGTACAGCCATCCGGCCGCCAGGCCGGCGCAGTTCGATACCGCGAAGACCGGTGCGGCCGCGGCTGCCGCGTGGTGCTCGACCGCGAAAGCCGTCACCGAGACCTGCACGGCGCCGAAGTACCCGCCGATGGCGAGGTTGAGACCGGCCAGCACCACGAATCCGGGCCGCAGCAGTGAGCGGCCCGCGCGGGAGCGCTCGGCCGCTCCGTACGGCGAGGGCGGCGGCGCGGTACGGCGCTGCGCGGCGAGGGCGCCTCCACCCGCCACCACCAGGGCGGCCGCAAGCCCGGTTCCCAGCGCCGGGTGCCCGCTCGCTCCCAGGGCGCTGACCAGGGCCGGACCGGCCAGGAAACCCAGGGCGTTGGCGAGGGACTCCAGGGCGAAGGCGCTGGGCAGACCGGCCGGGCGCTCATCGCGCAGCAGCGCCACCCAGCGGGCAGCGGACAGCGCGCCCAGCTGTGGGACGGTGGCACCGGCCAGTGCCCCACCCAGCGCCATCAGCGCGATCGGCCGGCCACCGGCGATCAGCGCCAGCAGCGCGGCCACCGCTGCGGCATGGGCGAGCAGCGTGGGCGGCAGCACCCTGGTCTGCCCGAAGCGGTCGGTCAGCCGGGCCAGTTGAGGCCCGACGAGGGCCTCGGCGACGGCGAAGCCGCCGGTCACCGACCCGGCAGTGGCGTAGGAGCCGGTCCGGGCGTGCACCAGCCAGACGATGCCGAGGCCGGTCATCGCGATGCCGACGCGGCCGACGGTGGCGGTCAGGAAGAAGGCCGCGGCACCGGGGGTGCGCAGCAGAGTCCGGTAGGGCGCCGTCGACACGGCGTGTCCTCTTCGCTGCCCGGCGGGGCGGACCACCCTGGGTCGTCGGCGTCCGGATTACCGACCCGTGGTCATCGCCTGGAACCGTCCAGTGCTGGCGTGGAGCAGGGACACACACCCCACGCCGACTCCGTCACCGGGCAGAAGTCTCTCGTACGGTTTCGCGGTTCCGGCCGGTCCCGGCCGTTCGCGTCCGGCGAGCGTAGAAGCCCGCGCCGGTCATGTCCAGACCTCGGAGCGCTCAGCTCGCGCAGGCGTACGCGACGAGATCCGCCCAGAGATCGGGGGTGAAGCCGAGGTCCGGGCCCTGCACGTTCCTGGAGTCGCGGACGTGGACCGCACCGGGTGCGGATGCGGCCTCGACGCAGTCGCTGCCGCCCGGAGTCCGGGTGATCGTGCAGGCGCCCGCCGACCGTTGGGGCGTGGCGCCGGGGCCCGTCCCGCGCAAGGTGGTGCGGGCGGAGGCCGACCTCGTACCGTGACGGCCGCCGGCAGGCGCCGCGCTGGCCCGGGGTGCGGGAGCTTCTCAGCGCTCACTTCCCCGGCCCGTTCTCCTCCCCCATGTACAGCCCGGCGAACGCTGTGGCGTCCGGCCCGGATGCCAGCAGCCGTTGCAGCCGGGCCCGTGCCGTACCCGCCCGGAAGCGGTCACCCGACGAGGCACCGTGCAGCACGTCCGAGAACCACTGCGAGAACTCCTGGTACTGCCAGACGCGCCGAAGGGCTGCCTGCGAGTACCCCGCGAGCCCACCGCCATCGTTGTCAGGCGCGCTGTCACCGGCGCTGCCCCCGTAGCTGCTGCGGTCGGCCGCGATCAGGGCGTCCGAGAGCAGCAGCGCGTCGTGGACGGCGAGGTTCATGCCCTTCGCCGCGATCGGGGCGATCAGGTGCGCGGCGTCGCCCGCGAGGTGGAGACGGCCGTAGGACATCGGCTCCACCACGTAGTTGTGCATGTCCAGGACCACCTTCTCGATGAGCGGCCCCTCCTTGAGCCGCGGGGCCCCGCCTGCGGCGAGCCGGATACCCAGTTCGTGCCACACCCGCTCGTGCGGCCAGTCGCCGGACGTGTCACCGGGCGGGACCTGGAGGTAGTAACGGGTGACCTCGGGGCTGCGTGCCATGTGGGCGCCGAGCCCGCGCTCATGGATACCGAAGACCACGCCGTCCGCCGACGGCGGCGCCTGGGCGAGCAGCGCCATCCAGGCGACTCCGTCGTCCCGGCGGCTGACAGTGAGGCGGCTGTCCGGTATCGCGGCCCTCGCGACCCCCCGCGCGCCGTCGCAGCCCGCGACGAAGTCGCAGGCGATGTGGTGCCGGGCGCCGGTGAGCGGATCGGTGTACGACACCACGGGCCGGTCTCCGTCCACGCCGTCCAGCCGTACGTCGCGGACGCCGAAGCGGGCGTCCCCCGCACCCTTGTCCGCGTACGACGCGATCAGGTCGGTGACCAGCTGCGGCTGCGGATAGACGAAGTGGCGCCGCCCGGACAGCTCGGCCGTGCGTACGGTGTGGCGCTCCCCGTCGAACCGGAACTCGAACTCGCCCTGCGTCAGGGCGTGTCCGAGCAGCCGGTCGGCGAGGCCGTGTTCGGCCAGCGCCCGCACCGCCCCCTCCTCCAGGAACCCGGCACGCGGCCGCTGCTCGATGAACTCCCTGGTCTCCGCTTCCAGCAGTACACAGCCGACACCGTTGTCGTGCAGTCTGTTCGCCACGACGAGCCCGGCGGGGCCTGCCCCTACGACGACGACGGTGGTGTGCGTGAGAACGGGGGGAACCGGAGACACGTCGGAGAATTCCATTCGGGTTCGGGGGCAGGGGCGAAGACCCGGCGGGACGCGGGCACGCAAGAGCGGAATGATCACTCGCAGTATGGCGGTGGCGCAATGGCGGGGCGCGTACCGGGGCGGCAGGAACATGCCCCGGCGCCAACACCGGCATTACGCTGCGGTCATGACCCCCGCAGCGATCCCCGCGTACCGACGCCTCGGCGTCGAGGAGCGCCGTTCCCAGCTCCTCGACGCGGCCCTGTCGCTCTTCGCGCACCGGGCGCCCGACGAGGTCTCGCTGGACGATGTCGCCGAGGCGGCAGGGGTCTCCCGGCCTCTCGTCTACCGCTATTTCCCCGGTGGCAAGCAGCAGTTGTACGAGAAGGCCCTGCGCTCCGCCGCCGACGAGCTCGAACTCTGCTTCGCCCAGCCGCAGACAGGTCCTGTCACCGTGCGGCTGGCACGGGTGCTCGACCGCTACCTCGACTTCGTCGACCAGCACGACGCCGGGTTCTCGGCTCTGCTGCAGGGAGGCAGCGTCGCCGAGACCTCCCGTACCGGCGCGATAGTCGACGAGGTGCGGCGGGCCGCGGCCGAGCAGATCCTCGTCCACCTCGGCGTCGCGGGGCCGGGGCCCCGGCTGCGCATGATGGTGCGGACCTGGATCAGCGCCGTCGAAGCCGCCTCGCTGATCTGGCTGGACGAAGGGAAGCAGCCGTCTCTCGACGAGCTCCGCGACTGGCTCATCGACCACCTCATCGCGCTCCTGGCGGCGAGCGCCACGACCGACCCGCAGACCGCGGCGATCGTGCGGACTGCGCTGGCCACCGAGCGGCCCGACGGGGCGGTCGGAGCCCTGGCGCGCAGGCTGCTGCCGGTGATGGACGAGGCCGCGCATCTGCTGGACGGCGGGGCGACCGCGCCCTGACCCGGCCGGGCCCTTCCCCGTCAGGCGGCCCGGGGGCTGCTGTGGGGGGCGGGGCCCCTGCGTCAGACTGGCCCGGTGAAGAGCGAAGAGACCCTGTTCGTGGGCGGTCCGCTGGACGGGCGGGTCCTGCCCGTCCTGCTCGGCCCGACCGGTCAGCCGCCCAAGGTGTACGAAGTTCCCGTCCCGGACGCCGCGGGCGGGCCGCCGACCGTGCTGGTCTATGTCCGCACCCCGGCCGGCCATACCAAACGGCTGGGCATCCAGCGCGGCTGGACGTACGAGTACGCCCCGGACGGCCGGCCCCGCACGCTGAAGTGGCCGTGGTCCAAACCGGACGTGAAACCGGACACCGGGCCGGAAGCCGGGCCGGAAGCCGGGCCGGGCGCCGGGCCCGCCTGATCTGACGCACTGCCAGATGCGGGGCCGGGCCATGAGCCGGATCCGACCTGTCCGGGTGACCGGATTGGGCCGATCCGCCCACACCGGAGGTGGCATCAGCGGCTTCGTCCCATGCTCGGTCCGGGGCGGATGACCCGCCCCGGAAGCAGAGGTGATGTGGTGTCAGGCAGACTGCTGCGGTTCATCTGTACGACGGCGCTGGCCACCGTGGTCGTCGGTACGACCCCCGCACTGGCCGACCCGGTCGGCCGCATCGGCAGCCCCGTACCGGAACCGGGCCCGGTGACGGCGCCCGCTCCCTCGGGCCCCACGGCCCCCGCCGGCCCCGAAGCGACCGGCGGCCCGGCCGGACCGGCGGCCCAGGGCGAACCGGTCGCACCGGCCGACCCCGCGGCGGCGAGCCCGGCTCCGGGCGAACCGGGTGTCGCGCCCGAAGCCCCCCGCACCACGGCCGAGGCCACCCTGACCCGGCTCCGGACCCTCTACCAGCAGTCCGAGCAGGCCGGACAGACCTATCGCGCCACCACGGAAGCGCTCAAGCGTCAGGAGACCGCCGCCAAGACCGTCGGCGCCGGTCTGGTGAAGGCGCGGATGGAGCTCGCGCAGAGCCGCAACGCGGCCGGCAGGCTGGCCCGCGAGCAGTACCAGGGGCAGTCCGAGCTCTCGCCCTATCTGAGTCTGATGCTCGGCGCCGACCCCCAGCAGGCTCTCGACTCGGGCCACCAGGTCCAGCGGGCATCGGCCGACCTGCTGGCCAAGGCCGCCAGGCTCAGGACCGCCGAGAAGCACGCCGGGACGCTCGACACTGCGTCACGCGCCGCACTGCAGAAGAAGCAGGCGCTCGCCGCCCGGCAGAAGAAGCAGTACCAGACCGCTGTGGCCCGGCTGCGCGAGGCGGAGGCGCTGCTCGCCGGCCTCTCCCCCAGCGAGGCATCCGACGTCAGGACGCAGGACGACGCCGACACCACGGCTGCCCAGGACGCGCTGGACGCGTCCGGGGCGCTGAGCGGCCCGCCGGCCACGGCGACATCGCAGGGCACCCGTGCCGTCGCCTACGCACTCGCGCAGGTCGGCAAGCCGTACCTCTGGGGCGCCGAGGGCCCCCACTCCTTCGACTGCTCGGGGCTGACCTGGCGCGCCTGGGCGCACGCGGGGCGCAGGATCCCCCGGACCAGCCAGGAGCAGTGGCGCCGACTGCACAAGGTGTCCCTGCGGGCGCTGCGCCCCGGCGACCTGATCGTGTACTTCCCCGGGGCAACCCATGTGGCGCTCTACATCGGCGGTGGGAGAGTCGTGCAGGCGCCCCGGCCGGGCGCCAACGTGAGGGTCTCGCCCATGGCGTCGAACCCGATCCTCGGCGCGGTCCGCCCGGACGCCTGAACAGGTCCGGGGGCCGGGCGGCGCGCCGGGCGCACAGGGAGTGAGGCCGCCGGGTCAGGCTCCTGCGACCGAGGCCAGGTACGCGTCGGTCTTCTCCGGCTCGAAGAAGAAGTTGCCGAAGTCGGCGGGGTCGTTGAACCCGTTGGCGAAGCGGTCGGCCACCGGCTGGAGCTGTCCCGCGGCCCCGATGAGGTTCAGCACGTGCTCCGGGGGGACACCCAGCATGGCGTTCGTCCACTTGGTGACGTGCTGCGCCGTCTCCCAGTACCGGTCGAACGTCTGCTGCATCCAGGCCTCGTCGAAGGGCTCGTCACCCCGGTCGACGATGGATCCGAGGTAGGCGGCGGCACACTTCGACGCCGAGTTGGAGCCCTGTCCGGTGATCGGGTCGTTGGCCACGACCACATCGGCGACGCCGAGGACCAGGCCGCCGCCGGGCAGCCGGCCGACCGGGTTGCGGACCGTGGGGGCGTACCGGCCGGAGAGCGTGCCGCCCGCGTCGGTCAGTTCGACCTTGGTGGCGCGCGCGTACTCCCAGGGAGTGAACTGCTCCATGAGTCCGAGCGTGAGGGCCAGGTGCTCGGACGGGTCCTTGACGCCCTGGAAGGCGTCCAGCGGTCCGCCGGGTATGCCCTCCCAGAAGAGGATGTCCGCGCGGCCGCTGTTGGTCAGGGTGGGCATGACGAACAGCTCGCCGACGCCCGGCACCAGATTGCAGCGCACCGCTTCGAAGTCCGGGTGCTCGGGGCGTACGCCCATGCCGTGCACGTACGCCACCGCCAGCGCGCGCTGCGGCGCGGTGAACGGGGAGCGCGAGGCGTCCCTGCCGAACATCGAGACCAGCTCGCCCTTGCCCGCCGAGACCATCACCAGGTCGTACGTCCGGGCGAAGAAGTCCAGGTCGGAGACTGCGGCACCGTGGATGACCAACTGCCCGCCGCGCTGGGCGAAGGTCTCCATCCAGCCGGCCATCTTGACCCGCTGGTCGACCGACTGGGCGTAGCCGTCGAGCTTGCCGACCCAGTCGATGACGCGGGAGGAGTCGGGGCCGGCGACCGAGACTCCGACGCCCTCGATCTTCGGTGCCTGGGACTCCCAGAAGTTCAGCTGGAGGTCGCGCTCGTGCTGCAGCGCCGTGTGGAACATGCACTGCGTGGACATGACCCTGCCGGAGCGGATCTCATCGGCCGTGCGGTTGGACATGAGGGTGACCTCGTAGCCCTTGGACTGGAGGCCGAGGGCGAGCTGGAGCCCGGACTGGCCGGCTCCGACGATGAGTATCTTCCGCATGGCGGGTTGTTCTCCTATTCGGGGGCGGTGTCGAGTGCGTGCCCCACCAGGGCCAGCAGTGAATCGACCACCGTGATTCTGTTACGCGCGTCCATGATCAGTACAGGTACGTGCGGAGGAATCGTCAGGGCCTCGCGCACGTCCTTCGCCTCGAAGGCGGGTGTGCCCTCGAAGTGGTTGACCGAGACGATGTACGGCAGCCCGCAGCTCTCGAAGTAGTCCAGCGCGGGGAAGCAGTCGGCGAGCCTGCGGGTGTCGGCGAGCACTATCGCGCCGATAGCGCCGCGCACCAGGTCGTCCCACATGAACCAGAAGCGCTGCTGCCCCGGGGTGCCGAAGACGTACAGCACGAGGTCGTCGTCGAGGGTCAGCCTGCCGAAGTCCATCGCGACCGTGGTGGTCAGCTTGTCCGGTGTGGCGCTGAGGTCGTCGGTCTCCTCGCTCGCCTGGGTCATCAGGGCCTCGGTCTGGAGCGGCGTGATCTCCGAGACCGCGCCGACGAAGGTCGTCTTGCCGACGCCGAAGCCGCCCGCCACCACGATCTTGGTGGATATGGGGGCCCGGGTGCGGTCGTTCTGCCAGGCCTGGACGGACTCATCGGCCTCGGCGGGGATCAGCGTCTCAGAGACGGCGGAGTCCACTCAGCACCCTTTCGAGCAACGCGCGGTCGGGCTGGCCTTCGCCGTGCCCGGTACCGTACACACGGATCTTTCCCTGGTCTGCGAGGTCGCTGAGCAGGACGCGGACGACCCCCAGCGGCATCTTGAGCAGCGCCGAGATCTCCGCGACGGTACGCATCCGCCGGCAGATCTCGACGATGGCGAGCATCTCCGGCATGAGACGCGCGGGGCCGTTGGCCAGCTCCGGACGCTCCGGGGACGCTTCGATCGCGGCCACGAAGGTCTCCACGAAGAGGATGTGGCCGAACTTGGTGCGGCCGCCGGTGAGCGAGTACGGGCGTACGCGCGCGGGGCGGCGATCCGGGTTACGGACCGGAAGGGCCGGGGTCACTGGGCGCTCTCCATCGATTTGCGCAGCTCGCTGCGGAGTTCGGGGGTGAGGACATGACCGGCGCGGCCCACGAAGAGTGCCATGTGGTAGGCGACGACGCTCATGTCACAGTCCGGGGTGGCGTGTACGCCGAGGAGCGAGCCGTCGCTGATCGACATCACGAAGACGCTGCCCTCCTCCATCGCGACCATCGTCTGCTTGACGCCGCCACCGTCCATCAGCTTGGCGGCGCCGATGGTGAGGCTGCCGATGCCGGAGACGATGGTGGCGAGGTCGGCGGCGGATCCCTTGGGACCGCCCTGCCGGGCGGCCGGGACCGCGGGCCTCGCCGCCGGGACGTCGGGGTCCGACGAGAGCAGCATCAGCCCGTCGGACGAGACGACGGCGACCGAACGGAGCCCTGGCACCTCCTCGACGAGATCCTTCAACAGCCAGTGCAGGTTCCGGGCTTCACTGCTGAGTCCGAATGTGCTGGGCGCAGTCAACTGCGTGCCTCCTCGACACTGTCCCCCGCGTCATCGGTACGTACGACATCCGATCTCTGCTCCGAGATCTCCGTTTCGACATCCTTGCGGCCGTCCTTCGCCCCCTGGTGGAAGCCTCCGAGTCTGCTGCGCAGAGCCGCGGCGTCCACACTGCCGGTGCGCTGCTTCGGCGCCGCCCCGGCAGCCTTGGTGACCTTGGGGACGCGCTTGGGCAGCCCCTTGTCCGTGGTGCGTTCGGCCCCCTGCTCACCCTGCTCCGGGATCAGCCCGGTGGCGGAGTCCGGGCCGCTGGCGGCTTCCGGGGCGGCGGCTGCCTGGCCGGGGCCGCCGTCCGGGCCGGGGCCGCTTTCCGGGCCGGGGCCGCTTTCCGGGTCCGGCTGCCGCACGGGCTCCGGTCCGGAGTCCGGTCCGGGCTCCGGTACGGGAGCGGGGCGCCGCATCATGAAGGTCGGCTCGTCGACCTCGTCGGCGGTGCGCTCGTGGGCGTCGGCCCCTATCGCGTAACGCGACCTGGCCGGGATCGTGTTGGAGTTGGCCTCGGCCACCGAGCCCGGCATGTTCAGTGCGGGCGCCGCCCCGGCGCCCGGCACGAAACGCGCCGGGACGGCCGGGGGCTCCTCGGGCAGCAGCGCGCTCGGCAGCACCACGACGGCGGCCACCCCGCCCTGCTTCTGCTCCCGCAGTTCGACCCGTACGCCGTGCCGCTTCGCGAGCAGCGACGCCACCTGCAGGCCGAGCCCGGACTGCTCGTCGCCCGGTGCGCCCGGACGCGGCGCGTCGGGGTCGGCCAGCAGGGAGTTGAGTTCGGTGCGGCGGCCGGGCGACATGCCGATGCCCTCGTCCTGCACGGAGAGCATCACCTCGCCGTTCTCCAGGAGCCAGCCGGAGAGCTGGACATGGACGTCCGGCGGGGAGAACGCGGTGGCGTTCTCCAGCAGTTCGGCGACCAGGTGGCTGATGTCGTCGGCGGCGAACCCTGCGACCTGGGCGTGCGGCGGCAGGGACTGGATCGCGACCCGCTCGTAGCGCTCGATCTCACTGACCGCGGCACGCAGCACGTCCACCAGCGGTACCGGGCCGGCACCCTGCCCGGTACCGTGCTCGGTTCCGGCCAGGACCAGCAGGTTCTCGCTGTGGCGGCGCAGCACGGTCGCCATGTGGTCGAGCTTGAAGAGGGTGGCGAGCCCTTCGGGGTCCTGTTCGCGCTCCTCCAGGCCCTCGATGACGGTGAGCTGGCGCTCGACGATCCCGAGGCTGCGCAGAGAGAGGTTGACGAAGGTCGCCTGCACGGTGTGGCGCAGCCGGTCGAGGCGGGCGGTCGCATCGGCCGCGGCGGCCTCCAGCACGGCGCGTTCGGCGTCGAAGCGCTCCTGGTCCCCTTGCAGGTCGCGCTGGTCCCCGGCGAGCCGCTCGGCGCGGGCGTCAGCGGTGAGGACCTTGCTGTGCAGGGCGTTGATGGAGCGGACGACCTGGGCGAACTCGTCGTTGCGGCCGGTGAACCCGATCGGCTCCTCCGACTCGGGGGCGCCGGCCAGCCGTGCGGCGCCGATCCGCAGGACGGCGAGCGGGCGGGTCAGCGTACGGGCCACGGCCGCGCCGACCGCGACGGTGATGAGCAGCAGCACTCCGGCGAGGGCGATCCGCAGTTCGAGCGCGGTCACGGCGTCGTCGCGGAGCGCGGCGATCCGCTTGTCCTGCCGGGCGGCGAGCGAGGCCTCGACACCGCGCATCTGGTCGACGCGCGCGGTGAGCGCCGCGCCCGCCTTGGCCGGGTCGGTGCTGAGGTCGGCGGCGGAGAGGGTGGGCTCGTCGGCGAGATGGGAGAGGTAGGTCTCGGCGCTGCTGACCTCGGGACCCGAGACGGTGGAGGTCAGTGCCTCCTGGTCGGCCGGGTCGGCGGCCTGGTCGAAGTCCGCGAGAGCGGAGAGTTCGCCGACCCTGGCCTGCTGGGCGGCGGCGCTCAGTCCGTCCCGGGTACGGCCGTCCGCCCCGCCGGCGGCGCCCTGCCGCTGGACGTAGGTACCGCTCACCGGGTCGTACACGGTGGTCGGTGCGGGGCGGGGGACTGCCAGCGCGGCGAGCAGCAGCCCGCGGGTCTGTGACGCCTGATCGACCGCGTGGCCGAGGGCGACACCCGCACGGGTGGCCGCAGCGGCCTCGGGCGGTGTCCTGTCGGCGAGCTGACGGGAGGTCTGCTGGACCTTGTCGATCAGGTCGGAGTACGCCTTGTCGGCGTCGAGCGCGGTGCTCTTGCCGGTCAGCGCGGTCCTGCGCACGGAGGGGAGCGTGGCGAGGTCGTCCCGGAGGGCGGCCGGGGCTGCCGCGCCGATCTCCTGGATCTCGCTGTCGACACGGGTGGCCCGGTCGGCCGCGAGCTTGTCCTTCTTGTCGCGCCCGCCCGCGATGTAGACCGTGACGTCGTCGCGCTCGTCCGCGAGTGCGTGTGCGAGGGAGACGGTCTGCTGGTCGAGGCCGGAGAGGGTGACCAGCCGCTGGGCGTCGGTCAGTTCCGCCGAAGCGCTGTAGACCGCTGGGGCGCTCGCCGCGAGGACGGCGAGACCGACGACGGCCACACCGGCGACCAGGCGCCTGCGTACCCGCGTTGTGCGCTCGGCCGGTACGCCGCTGTCGCCCCGAAGCCGCTTGTTCTGCACCGGTGCTCACAATCTTGACTCGTCCACGCATGACGCCGAGGTGACGGCTGATCACCAGGATGCGCTCCCACCTCTGGTACGGCTTCAGACCATTCCAGTGGTTTTGGGAGGGGAGTGCGCATCGCCAGGTCAGCCACCTGAACGAGTGAACATCAACAGCAAGTTGGCGAACAACTCTGCGACCCGCGCACGCGAGGCGCGCACGGAGCGCCGGTTGGAACTTCCGGACCGGCTTTGGCAGGATGCGCGCCCGCACAGCACCGCAGGAGTCACGGAGCCGTACATTCCGTGCCAAGTTCCTCGGTGTGTGCGGCGGTCCGTACCTTTCACCCCCGGCTGTGCGCCCACGGTGAAGGCCTCGGGCAGACTGGGCGGTATGCGCATCGAACTCGCCTCAGCCCCCGGCAGCCCCGGACGCCCCAACGAGGACTGGGCCGGCGCGGTCCTGCCCGCATCGGGAAGGGGTGGCCTCCTCGTGCTGCTCGACGGCGTGACACCGCCCGCGGGTTCCGACGGATGTGTGCACGGTGTGCCGTGGTTCACCGCCCGACTCGGCGGCGCCCTGGTCGAACTGTCCGGTTCGCGGGGGGATATGACTCTGCGTGAGGTACTCGCGGAGGCGATCGGCCTTACCGCCGCGGCGCACGGCCCAACCTGTGACCTTTCTCACGTACGCACGCCTCAGGCAACGGTCGTCATGGCGCGTTGGTCCGCCGACACCGTCGAGCACCTGGTGCTCTCCGACTCGGTCCTGCTGGTCGAGGACCCGGCGGGGGCCGTACGGGCAGTCCTGGACGACCGTCTCGACCGGCTGCCGCGCGAGGTGCTGGCGACCGAGGCGACGGCCGACGCGGCACGGAACCAGGAGGGCGGGTTCTTCACGGCGGCCGCCGATCCGGCGGTGGCGGCGCGCGCGGTGGCCGGGCGCACGCCCCTGGCCGAGGTACGGGCGCTGGCCGCGCTCAGCGACGGCGCGAGCCGCTGGGTGGAGGTCTTCCGGGAGGGCGACTGGGCGGAGTGCCTCGGGGTGCTGCGCAAGGAGGGTCCGCAGGCGCTGATCGACCGGGTACGGGCGCTGGAGGACGCGGACACGGACCGCGCCTTCCTGCGGAACGGCAAGACGCACGACGACGCGTCGGCCGTACTGCTGGAGCTGTAGGGCCGCACCTGCCGGCAGGCGGCGCGCGCCACCACCCGGCACACGGACCTCCGCCCCGGCCCCGGGCCCCTCAGGGGCCCCTGCGCTGTGAGCGACCTCATCGGACGCTCACAGCGCAGGGCGCCCTCAGTCCTCCGCTCGTGCGTTCAAGTGGTGCAGCAGGCGGGCGAGTTCGGCGACCTCGGACCGGTCCCAGCCGTCCAGCTTGCGCACGTACTCGGCACGGCGCGCGTCCCGCACCCGGCGCATTCGTTCACGCCCCTCACCGGTGAGCTGCACCATGAAGGCGCGCCCATCACCCGGATCCTGCTCACGGGTGACCAGACCGAGGTCCTCGATGGCCCGCAGTTGACGGCTCATGGTCGCCCTGCCGACCCCGATGTAGGCGGCCAGATCGGTGGCCCGCTGCCCGCCCCACTCGTCGAGGCAGACCAGCAGCCCGTAGGCGGCGGCCTCCAGGTCGGGGTGGACGGCGCGCGACATCTCGCCGGACGAGGCCCGCGCACGGCGCAGAAAGACGGTCAACTCCCGCTCCAGCGCCAGGAATTCATGGTCCACACCACTCCCGGCCGGGACGGGGAGTTCACTTCCGGTCCCACTGTCGTGCACGTCAGCACCCCTTACGAGCTTTCCCGATCCTGAAAGTTTCTTTCATCGCCTGCCATCGCCGCAGCTGGGTCAGTATTTCGCAGGAGTAGACCAACGGCAGCATCCAGGCCCCCTTCCGCCCCGCGGGTCTACGTGCGTAGCTTCGTCCTTGCTGACATGTCCACACCACGACATGCCGGATACTTCTCCCAGCTCCCCCACCGAGCCTTTCGGAGGCACGCACATGCCCGTGCTCAGATCCGGAACGGCCCGACGCGGACGCATCGCCGCAGTCGGGATTCTTCTCGCCTTCCTCACCTCTCTGCTGACTCTGCCCGGTACGGCGTCCGCGGCGGACACCCCCGCACGCGGCACAGCCACCATGGGGATGGGCGTCATCGCGCACGACGGCCAGGGCGGCACCCCCCGCGACACCCGCGTGGCCCAGACCGAAGGTGTCGACGTCTCCGGTTACCAGGGCAACGTGAACTGGGCGACCCTCTGGGGCAGCGGCGTGAAGTGGGCCTACACGAAGGCCACCGAGGGCAATTACTACACGAACCCCTCCTTCACGCAGCAGTACAACGGCGCGTACAACGTCGGCATGATCCGCGGCGCGTACCACTTCGCGACCCCCAACGACTCCAGCGGTGCGAACCAGGCGAACTACTTCGTCAGCCACGGCGGCGGCTGGTCCCGCGACGGCAAGACCCTGCCCGGTGTGCTGGACATCGAGTGGAATCCGTACGGCGACGCCTGCTACGGCCTGAGCGCGGCATCGATGGTCGCCTGGATCCACGACTTCGCCAACACCTACAAGTCGCTCACCGGGCGCGACGCGGTCATCTACACCGCGACCAGCTGGTGGACGCAGTGCACGGGCAACAACAGCAGCTTCGGCGCGACCAACCCGCTCTGGATCGCCCGCTACAACTCCGCGCCGGGCGCGCTGCCGGCCGGCTGGGGGGTCCAGACGATCTGGCAGTACACATCGACCGGGCCGACGGTCGGCGACCACGACAAGTTCAACGGCGCGCTGGACCGGGTGCAGGCACTCGCCAACGGCTGACCGGCGTACGGACACCGCGCAGGCCGGACCCGCGGCGCCGGATGGCGCCGGGGGTCCGTGCGGCCGCGCCGGGGAGAGCACCGCGGCGTCAGGCAGCGGCCGGAAGCCGTACCTCCGCGGGGGACAGCGCGATCTCCAGGACCTGCCGGACATCCGTGACCGGGTGCACCTCCAGCGTGTCCAGCACCTCGGCGGGGACGTCGTCCAGGTCGGCCTCGTTCCGCTTGGGGATCACCACGGTCGTGATGCCCGCCCGGTGCGCGGCCAGCAGCTTCTGCTTCAGCCCGCCGATCGGCAGTACCCGGCCGGTCAGCGACACCTCGCCGGTCATGGCCACGTCCGTACGGACCTGCCGCCCGGACAGCAGCGACGCCAGTGCCGTCGTCATCGTGATGCCCGCGCTGGGGCCGTCCTTGGGCACCGCGCCCGCCGGGAAGTGGATGTGCACCCCGCGGTCCTTCAGATCCGCGACGGGGAGCTCCAGCTCCGCTCCGCGCGAGCGCAGGAAGGAGAGCGCGATCTGCGCCGACTCCTTCATGACGTCGCCGAGCTGCCCGGTCAGGTTCAGCCCCGCGCCGCCCGTCTCGGGATCGGCCAGCGACGCCTCGACGAAGAGGACGTCGCCGCCCGCGCCGGTGACCGCGAGGCCGGTCGCCACGCCGGGCACCGCCGTACGGCGCTCGGCCGGGTCCTGGGCGGACTCCGGCACATGGTGCGGGCGCCCGATCAGCGGCCGCAGCTCCGCCTCGGTGACGGTGAGCGGCAGCTCCTGCTCACCCAGCTCGTGCCGGGCGGCCACCTTCCGCAGCAGCCTGCCCACGGCCCGCTCCAGATTCCGCACGCCCGCCTCGCGGGTGTACTCCCCCGCCAGCTTGCGCAGCGCGGAGTCGTCGAAGGTGACTTCGCCGGGCTCCAGACCCGCGCGCTCCAGCTGCCTGGGCAGCAGGTGGTCGCGGGCGATGACGACCTTCTCGTCCTCGGTGTAGCCGTCGAGCCTGACCAGCTCCATCCGGTCGAGCAGCGCCTCGGGGATGGCTTCCAGCACGTTCGCGGTGGCCAGGAAGACCACGTCGGACAGGTCCAGGTCGACCTCCAGGTAGTGGTCCCTGAAGGTGTGGTTCTGGGCCGGGTCGAGCACTTCGAGCAGGGCGGCCGCCGGGTCGCCCCGGAAGTCGGACCCCACCTTGTCGATCTCGTCGAGCAGGACGACCGGGTTCATCGAGCCGGCCTCCTTGATCGCCCGCACGATGCGTCCGGGCAGGGCGCCGACGTAGGTGCGGCGGTGTCCGCGGATCTCCGCCTCGTCCCGCACGCCGCCGAGCGCGACGCGGACGAACTTGCGGCCCATGGCGTGCGCGACCCCCTCGCCGAGCGAGGTCTTGCCGACACCGGGCGGCCCGACCAGGGCCAGCACTGCCCCGCCCCGGCGGCCGCCCACGATGCCCATGCCCCGGTCGGCGCGGCGCTTGCGCACCGCCAGGTACTCGGTGATGCGCTCCTTCACGTCGTCCAGACCGGAGTGCTCGGCGTCCAGGACGGCCTTGGCGCCGGCGATGTCGTACTCGTCCTCGGTGCGTTCGTTCCAGGGCAGTTCGAGGACGGTGTCCAGCCAGGTCCTGATCCAGGAGCCCTCCGGGCTCTGGTCGGACGAGCGCTCCAGCTTCTCGACCTCCTTGAGCGCGGCCTCCCTGACGTATCCGGGGAGGACCGCGGCCTCGACCCGCGCCCGGTAGTCGTCGGACTCGTCGTCCGCCTCGCCGTTGAGCTCGGAGAGCTCCTTGCGTACGGCCTCCAGCTGGCGGCGGAGCAGGAACTCGCGCTGCTGCTTGTCCACGCCCTCCTGGACGTCCTTGGCGATGGACTCGGCGACGTCCTGCTCGGCGAGGTGCTCGCCCAGCCACTGGACGGCGAGCTTCAGACGGGCCACCGGGTCGGTGGTCTCCAGCAGCTCGGTCTTCTGGGCGAGGGTGAGGAACGGTGAGTAGCCGGAGTTGTCGGCGAGGGCCGACACGCCCTCGATCTGCTGGACGCGGTCGACGACCTGCCAGGCTCCCCGCTTCTTCAGCCAGTCGGTGGCGAGGGCCTTGTACTCCTTGACGAGTCCGGTGACGGAGCCGGGAAGCGGCTCGGGGTCGGGCTCGTCGATCCGGGTCCCCTCGACCCAGAGCGCGGTGCCCGGACCGGTCGTGCCGGCGCCGATCCGGACCCGTCCGCGGCCGCGGACCAGGGCTCCGGGGTCTCCGTCCGAGAGTCTCCCCACCTGCTCGACGGTGCCGAGGACGCCGGTGCTCGCGTAGCTGCCGTCGAGCCGCGGAACGAGAAGGACCAGCGGCTTGTTGCCGCTGGAGCGGGCGGAGGACGCCTGCGCGGCCTCCACGGCGGCGCGTACGCCGTCGTCGGAAAGGTCCAGCGGCACCACCATTCCGGGCAGCACGACCTCTTCGTCGAGCGGCAGCACGGGCAGGGTGAGCGGTGTGGACGTGTCAGCCATGATCTCCCCTTAGGCAGTGAAGTTGAGCTATGCAGACTCAATGCCGAAAAGGGTGCTGGTGTTCCCGGGGGGACGTTCGCTCTCAGCGATCGGGCCCCCGGAGGCCGCAGGAGCGGGATCCGCGGCGCCCGGGGCGGCGCCGTCGGCGGAGGCGTCGGCGGCGAGCGCTCCCGCTGTGGCGTCCGGGCCGGCCGGGGCGGAATCCGGCTCCAGCGGGGCGCGCCCGGACCTCGCGGAGGCCCAGCGGCGTACGAGCGGCCAGCAGGCCAGGCCGATGGTCAGCGAGAGCGGGTGGCCCCAGTCCGTGAGCGGGTCACCGAGGGCCAGCAGCGCCTGGACGAGCGCCGTGGCGACGGCCGCCAGGAGCGGCCAGCGCAGCAGTGGCGGGAGCAGTCCGGCCAGGGCCCCGAAGCAGGCCATCAACCCGAAGCTGATGCCGTAGTCCAAACGGTGGAGTGAGGAGTCGGGCAGCCGCCCCGCGGCGACCGCGACACCGACGGGGATCTCGGTGGCCAGCGTCGCCAGGACGTGCCCGGCGAGGAAGACGGCGCCCGTGCGCAGGGCGCCTATGCGGCGCTCCAGGGCGGTGAGGACCAGCAACAGGCCCACGGCGGAGAGCGAGAAGATGCCGCCGGCTATCCACAGCGCGCTGCCCACCAGGACGAGCAGCGGAGTACGGGCCAGGTGCGCCAGGTCCGTACTGGAGTCGCGCAGCAGGGTGGTGACGGTGTGCGGATCGGCGTGCTCGGCGAAGAGCGAGGTGGCGACGAGGACCAGGAGGTAGACGAAGGTGAAGGGCGTCCCGCCGGGGGTGGGCAGCAGGCGCAGCAAGGGCAGCAGGGTGCGGGCCGTGCCACCGGCCGGCCTTCGCGTCCGCTGCGTGTGGTGCACTCTGTCCGTCCCGTCGGCCGTCGGTCTGTCCGTCCGAATCCACTTCCCCCAACATTCACTCTCCGCGATAGCCTCCGACCCCGCCTATGACATGCACCACAGGAAGCAACCCCCGGACCCCTCCGAGGCGTCCCGGGCCGACCAGGGAGGCGAGACCCCATGGACGCCATCGACCCCACCGGCAGCGACGCCGTACGCACACTGGACCGGCGTGAGGGCCCGTACGGCGAAGTGGCGCTGCGCGAGCGCGGCGAGCACTTCGAGATCATCGCCAACGGGTGCTTTCTGATGGACACGTCGGACGGCCGTTCGGAACGGCTGCTGATCGATGCGGCACTGGCCGCGCTGCCCGCCGGACGCGACCGTCCCTCCGTACTCATCGGCGGACTCGGTGTCGGCTTCTCACTTGCACACGCCGCGGCCGAGCCCCGCTGGGGTGCGATCACGGTGATCGAGCGTGAGCAGGCTGTCATCGACTGGCATCGGGAGGGCCCGCTCGACCGGATCTCGGGTGCGGCGCTCGCCGATCCCCGGACTGTGATCCTGCCCACCGATCTCGTCGCCCACGTCCACGGTTCCACATCGGCATATGACGCTTTGTGCCTGGACATCGACAACGGGCCGGGGTGGACGGTCACCGATGACAACGATGGCCTGTACACCGCCAAGGGACTCGCGGCCTGTATGAATCGCCTCAGACCGGGAGGAATCCTTGCCGTCTGGTCCGCACAGCCCTCGGCGGCTTTCGAGGAAGCCCTGCGGAATGCCGGATACACCGGGGTAAGGACCGAAGAGATCCCAGTTGCCCGAGGCGTGCCTGACGTGGTCCATCTCGCTGTTCGCCCTGCGTAGCCGGGACGGCGTCCGTGCATCTAGTCTGCTGACCGGCAGATGAGATCTGGACGCCGTGTCCAAGAGCGCAGCTGAGAACAGAGCCGCGCGCAGCAGAACGCAGACCAAGAGCGCACTTCCAGGGGCGGGCGATGGAGCAGACACACACCACCCACAACGGCGTCGCGACCACTCCGGGCGCCCAGCGCCGGGTGCTGGTCGTCGAGGACGACCCGACGATCGTCGACGCCATCGCCGCCCGGCTGCGGGCGGAGGGTTTCCAGGTGCAGACGGCAACGGACGGCCCGGCCGCGGTGGACGCCGCCCAGGGCTGGCAGCCGGATCTGATGGTTCTCGACGTGATGCTGCCCGGCTTCGACGGCCTTGAGGTCTGCCGCCGCGTCCAGGCGCAGCGGCCGGTACCGGTGCTGATGCTCACGGCCCGGGACGACGAGACCGACATGCTGGTCGGGCTCGGCGTGGGCGCCGACGACTACATGACCAAGCCGTTCTCGATGCGTGAGCTCGCGGCGCGCGTCCATGTGCTGCTGCGCAGGGTGGAGCGGGCGACCATCGCCGCCTCGACGCCGCGCAGCGGCATCCTGCGGCTCGGCGAGCTGGAGATCGACCACGCGCAGCGGCGCGTGCGGGTGCGCAACGACGACGTCCATCTGACACCCACCGAGTTCGACCTGCTGGTCTGCCTGGCGAACACCCCGCGCGCCGTCCTCTCCCGCGAACAGCTGCTCGCCGAGGTCTGGGACTGGGCGGACGCCTCCGGCACCCGGACGGTCGACAGTCACATCAAGGCGCTGCGCAGGAAGATCGGCGCGGAGCGCATCCGTACGGTGCACGGTGTCGGATACGCGCTGGAGACCCCGGCGCCATGAACCGGCAGCGGTTCCACCGGACCTGGAGCGGTACCTGGCCCGGTAACCGGACCCGGATCCCGCCCTGGACGTGGCCCTGGAACCGGCAGCGGCCGTTCCCGGTCTCGATCAAGGCCAAGCTGGGCACGCTCGTGGTGGTCTCGGTCTTCATCACCACGGGGCTGCTCCTCGTGGCGCTGCGCACCAAGACGGAGCTGCGGTTCATCACGGTCTTCTCGGTGATCGCCTCGATGCTGATCACCCAGTTCGTGGCGCACAGCCTGACCTCGCCGCTGGACGAGATGAACACCGTCGCGCGGTCGATCTCGCACGGTGACTACACCCGGCGGGTGAGCGGGGCCGACCGCAGGGACGAGCTGGGCGACCTGGCGACGACCATCAACCGGATGGCCGGGGACCTGGAGGCGGTGGACCGGCACCGCAAGGAGCTCGTCGCGAACGTCTCGCACGAGCTGCGGACGCCGATCGCGGCGCTGCGGGCGGTGCTGGAGAACGTCGTGGACGGGGTGTCGGCCGCCGACCCCGAGACGATGCGCACCGCGCTCAAACAGACCGAACGGCTGGGCAGGCTCGTCGAGACACTGCTCGACCTCTCCCGCCTCGACAACGGGGTCGTACCGCTCAAGGCGAACCGTTTCGAGGTGTGGCCGTATCTGTCGGGCGTGCTGAAGGAAGCGAGTCTCGCGGCCGTGCACCGCCGGGGCACGCCGGGCTCCGGTGGCCAGCACACGCGGACGGACGTCCACCTCCATCTGGATGTCTCGCCGCCCGAGCTGACCGCGCACGCGGACGCGGAGCGGCTCCACCAGGTGGTCGCGAACCTGATCGACAACGCGGTGAAGCACTCCCCGCCGCACGGCCGGGTCACCCTGCGCGCCCGGCGGGGGCCGCAGCCGGAGTCGCTGGACCTGGAGGTCCAGGACGAGGGTCCGGGCATCCCCGAATCCGAGCGCCACCGGGTCTTCGAGCGGTTCAACCGGGGCCGCGCACCCTCGCCGCACGGTCCGGGCAGCGACGGCGGTACGGGGCTCGGCCTCGCCATCGCCCGCTGGGCGGTCGATCTGCACGGCGGACGGATCGGGGTGGCCGAATCGTCCCGCGGCTGCCGGATACGCGTCACTCTTCCGGGCGTATCCAAAACACCAAGTTGACGTAAAGTCTGCAGCGGAAGCTCGCGTTCCGGACGGAACCCGCGGGTATGCGCGTCAGAGGGTGCCGGCCAAGGGGCGGTAGCTGTGACGCGTCATACCCGAATGATGCGGAACCACGCTTGTTTCCCGCCATTTCAAGCCCCGAAACCAGCTTTCGAGTGTGACTTGTGCGACGTTGACCCGCCCGGCCTGCACCTCCAGGCCAGGGAGGCGTAGCCTTTATTTCCGCTGTCCATCACCTTGTGAAGCGGAAGAGGGCGGTTGCCGCCGTGTCGTCTCAGTCCCCCAGTAACTCGAGCATCTCGACCGACCAGGAGGGGCAGGGCAAGAGCCCTGCCGACGCTTTTGGTCCCAATGAGTGGCTCGTCGACGAGATCTACCAGCAGTACCTCCAGGACCCGAATTCAGTTGACCGTGCCTGGTGGGACTTCTTCGCCGACTACAAGCCAGGCTCTGCCGGTGCTCCCACAGCGGGTGCGGATCCGGTGAGCGCGAGCCCTCCACATCAGTCCGGTGAGAGCGGCCGGGCCGCCGCCGAGCAGGGTGGTGCAGCCGCGGGGGCTGCTCCCACCGCCTCCGGGGCCCCTTCGGCCCCTTCGTCCGCGCCTGCTGCTCCCCCGGCTGCCGCGCCCGCGGCGCCGCAGGCCCCGGCTCCGGCCGCGCCTGCCGCCGCGAAGCCCGCGGCCGCCGCGCAGCCGGCCGCCCCGGCCGCGAAGCCGGCGGCGAAGGCCCCCGCAGCGGCCGAGCCCGCAGCCGAGGCCCCAGCGGGCCCCGAGCTGGTGACGCTGCGCGGTCCGTCCGCGGCGGTCGCGAAGAACATGAACGCCTCGCTGGAGCTGCCGACGGCCACGTCCGTCCGCGCAGTCCCGGTGAAGCTGCTCTTCGACAACCGCATCGTCATCAACAACCACCTGAAGCGCGCCAGGGGCGGGAAGGTCTCCTTCACCCACCTCATCGGCTTCGCGATGGTGCAGGCCCTCAAGGCCATGCCGTCGATGAACCACTCCTTCGCGGTGAAGGACGGCAAGCCGACGCTGGTCAAGCCGGCCCACGTCAACCTCGGCCTCGCCATCGACCTGGTGAAGCCGAACGGCGACCGTCAGCTCGTCGTCGCGGCCATCAAGAAGGCCGAGACGCTCAACTTCTTCGAGTTCTGGCAGGCGTACGAGGACATCGTCCGCCGTGCCCGCGCGAACAAGCTGACGATGGACGACTTCACCGGGGTCACCGCGTCGCTCACCAACCCCGGCGGTATCGGCACGGTCCACTCCGTGCCCCGCCTGATGCCCGGTCAGGGCCTCATCATGGGCGTCGGCGCGATGGACTACCCGGCCGAGTTCCAGGGCACGTCGCAGGACACCCTGAACAAGCTGGGCATCTCGAAGGTCATGACCCTGACCTCGACCTACGACCACCGGGTCATCCAGGGCGCGGCCTCCGGCGAGTTCCTGCGGATCCTCGCGAACCTGCTGCTCGGCGAGAACGGCTTCTACGACGACCTGTTCGAGGCGCTGCGCATCCCGTACGAGCCGGTCCGCTGGCTCAAGGACATCGACGTCTCGCACGACAACGACGTCACCAAGGCAGCCCGCGTCTTCGAGCTGATCCACTCCTACCGGGTCCGCGGCCACGTCATGGCCGACACCGACCCGCTGGAGTACAAGCAGCGCAAGCACCCCGACCTGGACATCATCGAGCACGGGCTGACCCTCTGGGACCTGGAGCGCGAGTTCGCCGTCGGCGGCTTCGCCGGCAAGTCGATGATGAAGCTGCGCGACATCCTGGGCGTGCTGCGCGACTCGTACTGCCGCACCACCGGCGTCGAGTTCATGCACATCCAGGACCCCAAGCAGCGCAAGTGGATCCAGGACCGTATCGAGCGCGGCGCACACGCCAAGCCCGAGCGCGAGGAGCAGCTGCGCATCCTGCGCCGGCTGAACTCGGCGGAGGCGTTCGAGACCTTCCTGCAGACCAAGTACGTCGGCCAGAAGCGGTTCTCGCTCGAAGGCGGCGAGTCCGTCATCCCGCTGCTCGACGCGGTCATCGACTCGGCGGCCGAGTCGCGCCTCGACGAGGTCGTCATCGGGATGGCCCACCGCGGCCGTCTCAACGTGCTGGCCAACATCGTCGGCAAGTCGTACGCGCAGATCTTCCGCGAGTTCGAGGGCAACCTCGACCCGAAGTCGATGCACGGCTCGGGCGACGTGAAGTACCACCTCGGCTCCGAGGGCACCTTCACCGGTCTGGACGGCGAGCAGATCAAGGTCTCGCTGGCCGCCAACCCCTCGCACCTGGAGACCGTCGACCCGGTCGTCGAGGGCATCGCGCGCGCCAAGCAGGACATCATCAACAAGGGCGGCACGGACTTCACCGTGCTGCCGGTGGCGCTGCACGGCGACGCGGCCTTCGCGGGCCAGGGCGTCGTCGCCGAGACGCTCAACATGTCGCAGCTGCGCGGCTACCGCACCGGCGGCACCGTGCACATCGTCATCAACAACCAGGTCGGCTTCACCGCCGCCCCGGAGTCGTCGCGCTCCTCGATGTACGCCACCGACGTGGCCCGCATGATCGAGGCGCCGATCTTCCATGTGAACGGCGACGACCCGGAGGCCGTGGTGCGTGTCGCGCGCCTCGCGTTCGAGTTCCGCCAGGCGTTCAACAAGGACGTCGTCATCGACCTCATCTGCTACCGCCGCCGCGGTCACAACGAGGCCGACAACCCCTCGTTCACACAGCCGCTGATGTACGACCTGATCGACAAGAAGCGCTCGGTGCGCAAGCTCTACACCGAGTCCCTCATCGGTCGCGGCGACATCACGCTGGAAGAGGCGGAGCAGGCGCTCCAGGACTTCCAGGGCCAGCTGGAGAAGGTCTTCGCGGAGGTCCGTGAGGCCACCGCCGAGCCCGCCGAGGCCACGGTCCCGGCCCCGCAGGCGGAGTTCCCGGTCGCCGTGGACACCTCGATCTCCCAGGAGGTCGTGAAGCGGATCGCCGAGTCCCAGGTCAACATCCCGGACCGGATCACCGTGCACCCGCGGCTGCTGCCGCAGGTGCAGCGCCGGGCCGCGATGATCGACGAGGGCACGATCGACTGGGCGATGGGCGAGACCCTCGCCATCGGCTCGCTTCTCCTGGAGGGCACCCCGGTCCGCCTCTCCGGCCAGGACTCGCGCCGCGGGACCTTCGGCCAGCGGCACGCGGTGCTCATCGACCGCAAGACCGGCGAGGACTTCACCCCGCTGCTCTACCTCTCCGACGAGCAGGCGCGTTACAACGTCTACGACTCGCTGCTGAGCGAGTACGCGGTGATGGGCTTCGAGTACGGCTACTCGCTGGCCCGCCCGGAGTCGCTGGTCATGTGGGAAGCGCAGTTCGGTGACTTCGTCAACGGCGCGCAGACCGTGGTGGACGAGTACATCTCGGCCGCCGAGCAGAAGTGGGGCCAGACGTCCGGCGTCACCCTGCTCCTCCCGCACGGCTACGAGGGCCAGGGCCCGGACCACTCGTCCGCCCGCCCGGAGCGCTTCCTCCAGCTGTGCGCGCAGAACAACATGACGGTCGCCATGCCGACGCTCCCGTCGAACTACTTCCACCTCCTGCGGTGGCAGGTGCACAACCCGCACCACAAGCCGCTGGTCGTCTTCACCCCGAAGTCGATGCTCCGCCTCAAGGCGGCCGCGTCGAAGGCGGACGAGTTCACCACGGGCGGCTTCCGTCCGGTCATCGGGGACGACAGCGTCGACCCGAGCGCCGTGCGCAAGGTGGTCTTCACGGCCGGCAAGGTCTACTACGACCTGGACGCGGAGCGCACCAAGCGCGGTGTCACGGACACCGCGATCATCCGTCTGGAGCGTCTGTACCCGCTGCCGGGTGCCGAACTGCAGGCGGAGATCGCCAAGTTCCCGAACGCCGAGAAGTACCTCTGGGCGCAGGAGGAGCCGGCGAACCAGGGTGCGTGGCCGTTCATCGCGCTCAACCTGATCGACCACCTGGACCTGGCGGTCGGCGCCGATGTGCCGCACGGTGAGCGCCTGCAGCGCATCTCGCGACCGCACGGCTCGTCGCCCGCGGTCGGCTCCGCCAAGCGTCACCAGGCCGAGCAGGCCCAGCTGGTCGCCGAGGTCTTCGAGGCCTAGGCGGTACCGGCAGGTTCACCCGTGGGGCCCGTACGCATCACACGATGCGTACGGGCCCCGCGGCGTACCGGGCGCAGAGGACCCCGCCGGGCGACGGCTCACCCCGGGCAAGGTACCGGGACGGCCTTCCGGGTTCACCGCGTTCCGGGCGTCCCGGAACCCGCCACGGACCGGGCGGGTCGGCGCCGCGCATAATCTGGAAGGGAACATCCGGAACGCATCAGGAGCGACACGTGTACTTCACCGACCGCGGCATCGAGGAACTGGAGAAGCGGCGGGGCGAGGAGGAAGTCACTTTCGAGTGGCTCGCCGAGCAGCTGCGTACGTTCGTCGACCTGAACCCGGACTTCGAGGTGCCGGTCGAGCGCCTGGCGACCTGGCTGGCCCGGCTGGACGACGACGAGGACGAGGACGACGCGTAGCGGCTCCGGGGCGCGCTTCCGGGCGGGAGCGTAGCTCCGGCCGGCGCTCCCGCGGACGGGCGCGCGCGTCCGGGCGGCGCCGCCCGGACACCGTCCCGGCCGGCCACCACCGGGGTCAGGCGCCCGCGCGCATCCGGTCGTACGCGAGGCCAAGGACCCCGTGTGCCATCAGCAGCGCGGCCGCCGTGGTCCAGCCGGCGCTGCGGCGGCTGAAGCCCCAGAGGGCGAGCGGCAGTCCCGCGGCCAGCTGGGCCGCGCCGAGAGCGCGGGCACGCGGTCCGCGCAGCCAGGGGCCGAGTGAGCCGTCCTCGAAAGCGGCGAGCCCCGACCGCAGGGCTTCCCGCAGTCCTGTCGGTTCGACCCGTCCGGCGGCCGGGTGGATCCGGGCCACCTCGCGCAGCCGGTCGGCCGGGTCGCCGGGGGTGAGCCCGGTGGGCAGAGTGAGGCCGGCCCCGGTCAGGACCGCGGTGAGACCGGTCAGCCGGGAGCGCGAGTCGGCGAGCTGGTCAGGGACGGTGAGCTCGGTCAGGGCCTGGAGATCGAGTACGGGATCGAGCCGCAGCCGTGCGCCGAACGTGCGCATCGCGCCGTCCTCGCCGACCGGGGTGCCGTCCGCGCGCCACATGTAGCCGACCGGCCGCCGGAATCCGGAGGCCTGGGTGAGCCCCGACCGGTCGCAGTCCCACCACAGGGCCAGCACCGGCCAGGGCGAGGAGACCGCGAGCGCGGTGACCCAGCCGCCGGCCACCCGGTCGACCGGTTCCTCCCCGTGCAGCCACGGCTTCCCCTCGGGGACGAGCACGCTCCATCCCTCACCCGCCGGGGCGAGCAGCAGCTGCTCTCCCAGCACCTGGGCCGCGGGACGTACGGCGGCCGGGGCCGCGCGGCAGAGCAGCAGGACACCTGTGGCGTTCTCCGACATGACCCCACGCTAGGACAGAAACCTGCATTCCACCCCTGCGCTTGACTTCGGCCAACCGCGATATATCGTGTTCTTCAGGAGACGCGATATGTTGCGTTGCAGCGACCCGGGAGGTCAGTTCCATGTCCGAGAGGTCCGTGGCGGAGCCGCAGAAGCTCACCTTCGACGAACCCGTCACCGCACTGAACGTGCGCATCGTCAACGGCACGGTGAACGTCGTGGGCACCGACGATGCCGTACTGAGCGAGCAGGGCGGCGCCCGGCTGGAGATCTCCGGCATCGACGGGCCGCCGCTGACCGTGACGCTGGTGGACGGCACGCTGACCGTGGCCTACGAGGATCTGCCCTGGAAGGGGTTCCTGAAATGGCTGGACCGGGGCAGCTGGCGGCGCAACGCCGTCGTATCGGTCGCGGTGCCCGCGTCGGCCCGGGTCGAGGTCGGCGTGGTGGGCGCGGGCGCCGTCGTCTCCGGGATCCGGGGGCGCACCGAGGTCCGCGGCGTCAGCGGCGACACGGCCCTGGTCGGGCTGTCCGGGGCCGTTCTCGCCGAGACCGTTTCGGGGAACATCGAGGCTCAGGCCGTCAGCGGAGATCTGCGCTTCCACTCGGTCTCCGGTGACCTCACCGTGATCGAGGGGACCGGCTCGTCCGTACGGGCGGAATCGGTCAGCGGCGACATGGTCGTCGACCTCGACGCGACGGGGAAGCCGACGGACATCGCCCTCACCACCGTCTCCGGGGAGGTCGCCATCCGGCTGGCCCAGCCGACGGATGCGGAGGTCAGCGCGAACACCACGAGCGGCGCCGTCTCCAACGCCTTCGAGGACCTGCGCGTGAGCGGCCAGTGGGGCGCGAAGAAGATCACCGGGACCCTGGGCGCGGGGACCGGCAGACTCCGGGCGACCACCGTGAGCGGGGCCATCGCCCTGCTCCGCAGGCCCGCACAGGACGACATCGCTGAGAAGGTGCTCTGACATGGCTCCCGTTTTCGCCCACGGCCGGCTCCGCCTCTACCTCCTGAAGCTCCTGGACGAGGCGCCGCGCCACGGCTACGAGGTGATCAGGCTCCTCGAGGAGCGCTTCCAGGGGCTGTACGCACCGAGCGCGGGCACCGTGTATCCGCGCCTCGCCAAGCTGGAGGCCGAGGGACTGGTCACCCACGCGTCGGAGGGCGGCCGGAAGGTGTACTCGATCACCGAGGCCGGGCGCGCCGAACTGGCGGGCCGCAGCGGTGAACTGGCCGACCTGGAAATGGAGATCCGCGAGTCGGTCTCCGAGCTCGCCGCCGAGATCCGGGCCGACGTCAGCGGCTCGGCGAACGACCTGCGACGTGAGATCCGGGAGGCCGCGAAGGAGGCACGCGGGGCGTCCTCCGGCGCGGCGGGCGGCGGCCGGAAGCCGGGCACGGCGGACGGAGCTGGTTCCGGCGCCGGAAAGCCGTTCCCCGGCTTCCCCGAGGCCTCCGACTTCTTCGACGGGAACTGGACCGACAAGGAGGGCTGGCGCCAGGCCAAGGAGGAGTTCAAGCGGGCCAAGCAGGAGTGGAAGGAACAGGCGCGGCGGGCGAAGGACGAGTCACGCCGGGCCCGTGAAGACGCCCAGCAGGCCCGCCGCCAGGCCCAGGAGGCCAAGGAGGACGCCCGCGAGCAGATGCAGCGGGTCGCCGAGCAGGTCCAGGACCACTTCGCCCGCGGTGACTGGCCCGCCGGGGTACGCGAGGGTCTCGCCGAATTCACCAGGGAGCTGGGCCGTTTCGGCCGCGCTCCCGACCCCGGCGCGGCCGGCCGTACGGCCACGGGCGCCGGTACGGGCCCGGCGGCGGGGACAGCCACCGGTGCCGGTACGGGCCCGGCGGGGCCCGTCGGCTTCAGCAAGGCCGGCTCCGGCACGGGGGACGACAGCGGACCGGCACCGGAGCCGGAGTGGGCGCGCGAGGAGCCGTCCGGCAACCCGGCACGCGACCTGGACCGGCTGCTCGACCGTTTCCGCGACGGCATCCGGGACGCCGCACGCGATCACGGCGTCACGGAGACCCAGCTCCAGGACGCGCGGCGGCATCTGTCGGCGGCGGCGGCGCACATCGGCGCCGCACTGCGCGGGCCCGGTTCCTGACGGCGCGACCGTGCCCGCTCCCTCCGTCCGGGCGGTGGGAGGAGCGGGCACGGTCCGCCCCAGGGCGCTCAGCGGCCACCCGCACACCCGCTCATACCGCGCTCAGCAGCCCCTCACCCGGCTCGCCCCGGTGGAGTACCCGCTCCACATCCGCGTACGACACCCCGCAGGCCGCCAGCGCGTCCGCGGCCACACCGCCCCGCTCGATGAGGGCAAGGAGCAGGTGCTCGTCGCCGAGATGGCGCTCCCGGCGGGTCGCCGCCGTCCGCAGGGCGATCCGCAGAGTGTCCTTCGCGCCGGGTGTGAGCGGTCGGCGCACCGTCCGGACCCCGGACCGCTCCGCCGCCAACGCCCCCCGGCCGTGCACCTCTTCGATCCGGTCGACGATCTCGTCGACATCGATTCCCAGCCCGGCCAGTGCCACGGCGTCGGCCTGCGACATGCCGCCCCGGCGCCGGGCCTCCGCGAGAGCCGCGGCCAGCCGCTCCCGCCATCCGGTGGCGCCGAGCGACGCCAGCACGAAGGACGCCTTCGTACCGCGTGCGTCGAGCAGTGCCATCAGCAGATGTTCCTCGGTGATCCTCGGCTCGCCCGCACCGCCGGCGTACCCGACCGCTCCGCTGACGACGTCCCTGGCCCCTTGCGTGAAGCGTTCGAACATCACTGCCTCCCGTGCTTCTTGTGGGCCGCCTGCCTGCTGACACCGAGCTCGGCGGCGATGTCCTGCCACGACCAGCCCTGGTTGCGTGCGCTGCGCACCTGTACGGATTCGAGCCGTTCGAGCAGCCGCCGCAGCGCGGCCACCGCCCGCAGGCCGACTCGCGGATCACTGTCGCTCGCCTGAGCGGCGAGTTCCGTTGCCTCGGTCATGGTGTCAACGTACATTGACACGTATCGGCCGTCAACTCACATTGACACGTGGCGGGGTGCGGCACCCGGAAATCCGTATCCCCCCGGCGGTCGGCGGGGGGATACGGTGCCGCTCGTGATCGACTACCAGTACGGGGCTCCTGTCCCCGGCAGCCTCGACGTCCACTGGCACCACGGCCGGCCCCCGGCGGAACACGACCCGGATCCGGAGATCCAGGTCCACGCCTGTACCGAACACACGCTGATCCTGCGGCAGAGCAAGTCCGTGCACTTCGAAGCACCCTTCCTCTTCCTGCTGTTCGGGAACGAGAGGGCGATGCTCCTGGACACCGGGGCTTCGGAGGACCCCACGCGCTTCCCGCTGCGCGCCACCGTGGACGCGCTGGTCGACGCGTGGCTGCTCCGCCATCCGCGCGAGGACTACGAGCTGCTGGTCGCCCATACGCACGGCCACGGGGACCACGTGGCGGGCGACGCTCAGTTCGCCGGACGGCCGCTGACCACCGTCGTGGGCCGGAGCCAGGAGGAGGTCGCCGCGCACTTCGGGCTGGCCGACTGGCCGCACCGGCAGGGCGAGCTGGACCTCGGCGGACGGGTCGTCGACGTCATCCCGGGGCCCGGACACCAAGAGGCCGCTGTCGTCTTCCACGACCGGCACACCGGGCTGCTGCTGACCGGCGACTCGCTCTACCCGGGCCGGATCCACGTGGCCGACGAGGCCGCGTTCACGGCCACGGTCGAGCGGCTCCTGGAGTTCTGTGCGAGCCACCGGGTGACGCATGTGCTCGGCTGTCACATCGAGATGACGGCCACCCCGTACGAGGACTACCCGCGCGGCACCACGTACCAGCCGGACGAGCCGCCACTCCAGCTCACGACCGGACATCTGCGGCGGCTGCGGCAGGCGCTGGCGGACGGAACGGACGACCCGCAGGGCGAGTTCCTGGTGGTCACCGGCTGACCACGGCGAACCGCGGCTCAGGAACCGGTCAGCACGATCTTGCCGAAGAGCTCACCCGACGCCATCCTCTCGAAGCCCTCGCGGGCCCGGTCGAGCGGCAGCACCTCGTCGATGACGGGCCGCACCCCGGTGGCCGCACAGAACGAGAGAAGGTCCTCCAGCTCGTCCTTGGTCCCCATCGTGGAGCCGACGACCTTCAGCTCCAGGAAGAAGATCCGGGTGAGCTCGGCCGACACCGGGTCGGAGCCGCTCGTGGCACCCGAAATCACCAGGGTCCCGCCCGGCTTGAGCGACTTGACGGAGTGTGACCAGGTGGCGGCCCCCACCGTCTCGATGACGGCGTCCACCCGCCGGGGCAGCCGCGCACCCGGCTCGAAGGCCTCCACCGCACCCAGCTCGACCGCACGCCGGCGCTTGGCCTCGTCCCGGCTGGTGGCGTACACCCGCAGACCCGCGGCCTTGCCGAGCACGACGGCCGCCGTCGCCACGCCACCGCCCGCGCCCTGGACGAGTACGGAGTCACCGGGCCGCACACCGGCGTTGGTGAAGAGCATGCGGTATGCCGTCAGCCAGGCTGTGGGCAGACAGGCGGCCTGCTCGAAGCTCAGCTCCTTCGGCTTGGGCAGCACGTTCCACTCGGGTACGGTGACCCGCTCGGCGAACGTCCCCTGGTACTTCTCCGTCAGGATGGAACGCCCCTCCTTCGGCCCGACGCCGTACCCGCTCTGCCCGATGACCGAGTGCAGGACGACCTCGTTGCCGTCCTGGTCGACCCCGGCGGCGTCGCAGCCGAGGATCATCGGCAGCTTGTCGGCGGCGAGCCCCACACCGCGGAGCGACCAGAGGTCGTGATGGTTGAGGGAAGCGGCCCTGACATCGACGGTCGTCCAGCCGGGCCGGGCCTCAGGGGCCGGACGCTCCCCCAGCTCAAGGCCGTTGAGAGGCTGGTCGCGGTCGATGCGGGCTGCGTAGGCGGCGAACATGGCCCTGACGATAGGCGTGGCGGGTTCCGGACGGAACCGGCCACGAGTGTGACGCTGCTAGCACCCGCAGGCTCCGCACCCACGGCACCACTGCGGCCCGCTCGAAGCCGTCCGTCCGGAGGCGTCCACCCGGAGGCGTCCACCCGATACTGCCCGTTGGTCCCCGTCCGCTCGCCGCTGTCCGGCGCACGGACGGCGGGGACGAACGGGCAGCCGAACAGGCACGGGCGCCGGGGCCGGTGGGCCGGGAGCCGTTCCGGCCCCGGCCCTCCGTCCGGACATCAGCGCCTGGCCACGCCTTCCGCACGTGCCGCCGCGGCCACCGCGGCGGTGACCGCCGGGGCGACCCGCTCGTCGAACGGCGACGGAATCACGCAGTCCGCGCTCAGCTCGTCGGCCACCACGGCCGCCAGCGCCTCCGCAGCGGCGAGCTTCATGCCCTCCGTGATCCGCGAGGCCCGCACCTGCAGCGCCCCGGCGAAGATCCCGGGGAAGGCCAGCACATTGTTGATCTGGTTCGGGAAGTCGCTGCGCCCGGTGGCGACGACCGCCGCGTACTTGGCGGCGACCGTGGGGTGGATCTCCGGGTTGGGGTTAGCCATCGCGAAGATGAACGAGCCTTCGGCCATCGACGCGACCGCCGGCTCGGGGACCGTACCGCCCGAAACCCCGATGAAGACGTCCGCGCCGGACATCGCCGTCTCCAGCGAGCCGGTCAGCCCAGCCTTGTTGGTGAAGCTCGCGACCTCCCGCTTGATCTCGGTCAGGTCCTCGCGGTCCGCCGAGACGATGCCCTTGCGGTCGCACACCGCGACATCGCCGATTCCGGCCTCGATGAGGATCTTCGCGATGGCGACACCCGCCGCACCCGCACCCGAGATGACCGCGCGGAGCTGCCCGAGCGAGCGACCGGTGAGGGTGGCCGCGTTGCGCAGGGCCGCCAGAGTGACGACCGCGGTGCCGTGCTGGTCGTCGTGGAAGACCGGGATGTCCAGCTGCTCCTGGAGCCTGCGCTCGATCTCGAAGCAGCGCGGCGCGGAGATGTCCTCCAGGTTGACCCCGCCGAAGGAGGGCGCGAGCCGGACCACGGTCTCGATGATCTCGTCCGTGTCGGTGGTCGCCAGCGCGATCGGGACGGCGTCGACGCCGCCGAACTGCTTGAAGAGGATGGCCTTGCCCTCCATCACCGGAAGGGACGCCTCCGGGCCGATGTCACCCAGCCCCAGCACCGCCGTACCGTCCGTCACGACGGCGACGACCTGCGACTTCCAGGTGTAGTCGTGGACGAGCTCCGGCTTCTCGGCGATCGCGCTGCACACCTTGGCGACACCGGGCGTGTACGCGAGGGACAGGTCGTCCCGGTCGCGGACCGGCACCGTGGCCTGGACGGCCATCTTGCCGCCCCGGTGCAGGGCGAAAACCGGGTCGAAGGTCTCCTCGTCCTGCGAGGAAGTGCTCAAACTTTCGCTGCGAGGATTGACGATCTCCGCTGCCATTGGTTGTTACCCCTTAAGTCTTCATCAGTTGAGGGTGGCCACTCCTGGTTGAGGAGGGGTGGGCGGGCACCGCGTATGTGCCCCGCGCCGGCCGGTTGGCCCGCCGGGCGGGGGGAGGTACATACGCGCGGGCGCGCCGCACACGCGCCCTGAGCCCCGGATGAGGGGTGTAACCGTCTGTTCTACCGGATGGACCGCACCTCGGACGAGTCCATATCGAGTCCGCACCGAAGCGGTGAGATGACTCATAGCGGGATATCCGGGCAGGTCGGCCCCGCCGCGGAACAAGTCCATCCTTCGAGACGCGCCCCGGAACGGTGTGGGGCGGACCGGAGATCCTCCGGCGGATGGTGCGTTTGCCAGCAGATGGTCCGGTCGTGCCGTACCGGCCAAGTGGAGAACGGGGGTCACCCGTTACCCGATTTTGACATGACCAGCGACCTGATTGGACCAGTACGGCTGGCAAGATGCCGTCATCCACCCATGGTCGTGGCACGGACTCCATGTGTCGCGGCTCCTGCATTCAGCTGTCTCTGATCCGCCGGAGGACCACCAACATGACCGCACGCTCCACTCGCATCACGACCGCAATGAAGTCCCGGACAGCCGCGGTCGGCGCGATCGCGGTCGCCGGCGCACTGCTGCTGACCGCATGCGGCGACCAGACCAAGAACGACGGGCCCAAGGGGAACAGCGCGGGCAAGTCCGCCGCACCGCTCGCGCACCTGCTGCCGCAGGCCATCCGGGACAAGGGCACCGTCAAGGTCGGCTCCGACATCGCGTACGCGCCCGTCGAATTCAAGGACGACTCCGGCAAAGTGGCCGGGATCGACCCGGATCTGGGTGCCGCGCTCGGCAAGCAGCTCGGCGTGACGTTCCAGTTCGAGAACGGCACCTTCGACACCCTGGTCACCGGCCTGCGCGCCAAGCGCTACGACATCGCGATGTCCGCGATGACCGACACCAAGGACCGGCAGAACGGCATCGCCGACGGCAAGAAGGTCGGCGAGGGCGTCGACTTCGTCGACTACTACTCCGCCGGAGTGTCGATCTACACGCGGAAGGGCAAGGACGAGGGCATCAAGACCTGGTCCGACCTCTGCGGCAAGACGATCGTCATGGAGCGCGGCACGGTCTCCCACGACCTCGCCAAGGCCCAGGCGAAGAAGTGTCCGGCCGGCAAGAAGCTGACGATCCAGCCCTTCGACGACGACCAGCAGGCCCAGACCCGGCTCCGCTCGGGCGGCGCCGACGCCGGTTCGGCCGACTCCCCCATCGCCGCGTACGCGGTGAAGACCTCGGGCGGCGGCAAGGACTTCCAGATCGTCGGTCCGACGGTCGAGGCCGCCCCGTACGGCATCGCCGTCGCCAAGGGCAACGACCAGCTCACCAAGGCCATCCAGCAGGCGATGAGCGCGATCATCAAGAACGGCACGTACAACAAGGTCCTCGCCAAGTGGGGCGCCGAACAGGGCGCGGTCACCGAGGCCAAGCTCAACGGCGGATCCTGACCGGACGCCGGCGCTGAGAGGTATCACCCATGACTGCTGACATGCAAAAAGCGGGCGCCGTCGACGCGCCGCCCATAGGCCCGCAAGCGATCAAGGCCATCCCGGTCCGGCACTACGGGCGGTACGTCGCCGCGGTCGTCGCCGTCGCCCTGCTCGCCGCGATCGTCTACTCGTTCTCCCAGGGCAAGATCAACTGGGGTGCGATCCCGGACTTCTTCTTCGACCACCGGATCATCCACGGGGTGGGCCAGACCCTGCTGCTCACCGTGCTCTCCATGGTGATCGGCGTCGTCGGCGGCATCGTCCTCGCGGTGATGCGACTGTCCAAGAACCCGGTGACCTCGTCGATCGCGTGGTTCTACATCTGGTTCTTCCGGGGCACGCCCGTCCTCGTCCAGCTGATGGTCTGGTTCAACCTGGGCCTGGTCTTCACGTACATCAACCTCGGCCCGATCTACAAGGACTACTGGTCGAGCTTCATGACGCCGCTGCTGACGGCGCTGCTCGGCCTGGGCCTGAACGAGGCCGCCTACATGGCGGAGATCTGCCGGGCCGGGCTGCTCGCGGTCGACGAGGGGCAGACCGAGGCCGCGCACGCGCTCGGCATGAGCCACGCGAAGACGCTGCGGCGGATCGTGGTCCCGCAGGCGATGCGCGTCATCGTGCCGCCGACGGGCAACGAGGTCATCAACATGCTGAAGACCACCTCGCTGGTGGCCGCGGTGCAGTTCTACGAGCTGCTCCGCACGGCCCAGGACATCGGGCAGACGTCGGGCGCCGCGGTCGAGATGCTGTTCCTGGCCGCCGCCTGGTACCTGGTGCTCACGACCCTCTTCTCCATCGGCCAGTTCTATCTGGAGCGCTACTACGCGCGCGGCTCCAGCCGCAGCCTGCCGCTGACCCCGCTCCAGCGGGTCAGGGCGAATCTGGCTTCCTTCAGCAACCGCTCGGGGGTGTCCGCATGACGGCGATGGTGAAGCCCGGGAAGACGGCCATGGTGAAGGCCGAGGGCGTCCACAAGTCCTTCGGGCCGACTCAGGTGCTCAAGGGAATCGACCTTGAGGTCGCCCCGCGCGAGGTGTTCTGCCTCATCGGCCCATCGGGTTCCGGCAAGTCGACCTTCCTTCGGTGCATCAACCACCTGGAGAAGGTGAACGCCGGCCGCCTGTACGTCGACGGGAACCTGGTCGGCTACCGCCAGAAGGGCGAGAAGCTCTACGAGCTGAAGGACAGCGAAGTCGCGCTGAAGCGCCGGGACATCGGCATGGTCTTCCAGCGCTTCAATCTCTTCCCGCACATGACGGCCATCGAGAACGTGATGGAGGCACCGGTCCAGGTGCGCGGCGAGGCCAAGGCCGTCGCGCGCGCCCGAGCCGAGCGGCTGCTCGACCGGGTCGGGCTCTCCGACAAGGCGGGCAGCTATCCGACCCAGCTCTCGGGCGGCCAGCAGCAGCGGGTGGCGATCGCCCGTGCGCTGGCGATGGAGCCGAAGCTGATGCTCTTCGACGAGCCGACATCGGCGCTCGACCCGGAGCTGGTGGGTGACGTCCTGGACGTGATGCGCGGCCTCGCGGACGACGGCATGACGATGATCGTCGTGACCCACGAGATGGGCTTCGCCCGTGAGGTGGGCGATGCGCTGGTCTTCATGGACGACGGTGTGGTCGTCGAGTCGGGCCACCCCAGGGACGTGCTGACCAACCCGCAGCACGAGCGGACGAAGTCGTTCCTGTCGAAGGTGCTGTGAGCGGACACACCCGGCGTACGTGAAGGGGGGTACGGGCCACGGGCCGTACCCCCCCTTCCGTGTTTCACCCGCGCCGGGGCCTACTTCACGGCGAGCACCAGGGTGTCCGACGGCGATGCCCAGACGCCGCGCGCCTCCGCGAATCCCGCCGCGCGCAGCGTGTCGGCGTGCCACCGCGCGGACGGCATGTCCCCGTCCGCGTGCTCGCCGTAGATCCGGTACCGCTCGGCGGTCGGTCCGGCGAGGACCGGGTCCTTGGCGGCGAGTGCCCACCAGTCCGCCCAGTCGAGGGCTCCCCCGGCCTTGGCCCGGTCCATGGCGGCGTGCCGGTGGGCGCGCTCGGCCGCATTGATCCGCGGCGTCCCGTCGTCGATCATGTGGTCGGCGTTCATGAACACGCCTCCGTCCACGACGAGGGAGCCGATCTGCCCGTAGAGCGCGGCGAGCGGTTCGGCGTGCAGCCAGTGCAGCGCGGTCGCGGTGAGCACCGCGTCGTACTCCCGGTGCGGCAGCAGCCCGGTCCAGCCGGAGTCCTTGAGATCGGCGGTCACGAAGCTGACCCGTTCGTCACCGGCGAAGTACCCCTCCGCGATGGCGAGCAGCGCCGGGGCGAGATCCACGCCCGTGCTGGTGGCCTCGGGGAACCGCCTGAGCAGCCGATCCGTGATACTTCCCGTACCGCATGCGAGATCCAGCACCCGGGGCGCGGGTCCCACCGTCGCCTCGACCATGTCCAGCATGACCCGGAACCGCTCCTCGCGGTCGGGCATGTACCACTCCTGCTGGCGGTCCCAGCTCTCCTGCCAGGACTGCCAGTCCGTACCCTCAACCGACTCCGTCACTGTCTTCTCCGCTTCCCCCGCCGGCCGTGCGCCGGGAATCCCCCACAGCGCCCACAAGTAATACCCTCGATGCAGAGGCAGCCATTACGGCCGCCGCGCTCGTCGACACTAGACCGCCTCCGTAAGGACTACAAGTGGAACTGGCCTATTACTCGGACTACGCCGTGCGCCTGGTGAACACCGAGGAGCCGGCCCGCAACAAGGACGCCCTCACCTCGGTCGACGCGGTGCGCGAACTCTTCGGTACGAACGCGTCCGCGGCACGCCGCGCCACCGACGCCGACGTCACCCGCTTCCGGTCGGTGCGGGGCAGGCTGCGCGCCGTCTTCACGGCGGCCGACGAAGGGGACGAGACGCTCGCGGTGGACCTGCTGAACTCGCTGCTGCTCGAGTTCCCGGTCTCCCCCCAGATCTCCGGCCACGACCACCGCGACGAGGACGACCGCCCCCTCTGGCACATGCACCTGGCCGACCACCCCTCCAACGCGACATCCGGCTATGCGGCCATCGCGTCGATGGGGCTCGCCTTCCACCTCACCGAGTACGGAGTGGACCGGCTCGGACTGTGCGAGGCGGCACCGTGCCGCAACGCCTATCTCGACACATCGACAAACAGATCTCGCCGCTACTGCTCGGACCGCTGCGCGACCCGTGCCAACGTGGCCGCCTACCGCGCGCGCAAGCGCCTGGAGACGTCCCGGTCCGACAGCACGGGACGCACCGCCGACGCCAGCCAGGAGAGCACCACAGCCGCCGAGCGCTGACGGCCGGGCGTGATGGGCCGGTACCGGGCCCGCACCCGCCCGAGCAGCAGCTCCTCCGGGACGGCGCCGAACGCCCGGCTGTCCACCCCCTCGGCGTGCGCGTTGTCCCCGAGCACCCACCAGCCGCCCTCACGCCGCTCGACCAGCCGCTTCACGATCAGCAGATCCTGCTGCAGCGGATGACGGAGCACGGCCACGTCGCCGGGCCTGAACTCGGCGCCGTAGTGCACGAGCAGCTGGTCGCCCTGGAGCAGAGTGGGCAGCATGGACGGCCCCGTCACCTCTGCCACGCCCAGCGGAGCCCGCGTCTCCCGCCCCTGATCCGTCATCCGGCCCTCCCGGTCCGATCGTCCACCAGTCCCATACTGACCCTGGACTTTTGTCCTAAGCCCCAGGGGGCACTCGCGAAATCGGGCTTCTCACGGAGTAATGTCCCACCCGAGAAGACGATCACGAGGAAGGACCGCTCCATGCTTTCCCGCCTGTTTGCCCCCAAGGTGACGGTCAGCGCCCACTGCGACCTCCCCTGCGGCGTGTACGACCCGGCCCAGGCCCGTATCGAGGCCGAGTCGGTCAAGGCCGTCCAGGAGAAGTACCAGGCCAACGAGGACCCGCACTTCCGGGCCCGCGCCACGGTCATCAAGGAGGAGCGCGCCGAGCTCGCCAAGCACCACGTATCGGTGCTCTGGAGCGACTACTTCAAGCCGCCGCACTTCGAGAAGTACCCCGAGCTCCACCAGCTCGTCAACGACGCCCTCAAGGCGCTGTCGACGGCCAAGGGCTCGACGGACCCGGCCACGGGCCAGAAGGCGCTGGACTACATCGCCCAGATCGACAAGATCTTCTGGGAGACCAAGAAGGCTTGATCCACGGCTGGACCGCCTGACTCGCGTTCATGCGGGTCGTCACAGCGTCCACCGTTCCGCACCCGGCCCGCAGGCCGCCGAACGCGGCGACCACGTGGGCCGGGTGCGGTCTTCTTCTCCTGGCCACAGGTGCGCGTAGATCCGCAGGGTGATGACGGCGGACGTGTGGCCGAGGACCAACCGGACCTGCTTGACGTTCGCCCCGCCTGCGATGAGCGCGGAGGCGTAAAAATGCCGCAGGCCCGTGGGTCACCATGTGCGGCAGCTCGACGGGCTTGCGGCCCTCGCGCTCGGCTGTCTCGTTCTCAGTCGCCTGGAGCGCGCGACGAGCGCAATTCCATTCGGTCTTCCAGCGGCGGTAGTTGAGGGGGCACCCTCCTCCATCGTGAACAGCCACTCCTTGGAGGGGCGTGCGGCGAGGTGCGCGAGGAGCGCGTCCGTGACGACCTCGCCGACCGGGACCGTACGGCGACACTTTGCGGTCTTCGGCGGGCCGATCATTCCGGGTCGGGGGCGCTGCCGCTCGACGCGGATGGTGCCCTTCTTGAAGCGGATGGTGCCCTTCTTGAAGTCGACGTCCGCGATCTTGTCGGCAGCCCGAGTGAGGAGTCCGTACGCACGCACTGATCGCCGCCCCGTATCTCGAGTGTCACCTCCTCGTACGGCCGGGCAGACCGAAGGCGGCGCGCCTTCCTGTCCACCGGTAAGAGGAGCTGCACACCACGCCGCACACCTCAGCAGCACCCGCGTGGCTGGTCGACGTGGCCCGCCGCGCTTGGGAGCTCGATCTGAGCGGCCGACCTCTCGGTGAGACTGTGCTGGTCCCCGCCCGCTCTCCCTATGGCTACGGGCGCGCCTCCTATGAACTGAACCTCGGCGGCAACTACGACTGCGAGCACTGCTACCTCGGCCTGAAGCAATTCGCCGGCCTGGGCTGGCCGGAACGTGAACGCCTGTTTCACGTCATCCAGGAGTCCGGGGCGCTCTGGCTCCAGCTCACGGGCGGCGAGCCGATGATCGACAAGCTGTTCCCCGAGACGTACCGACTGGCGTACGGGCTGGGCGTGATGGTCGAGATCCTCACCAATGGCTCACGCCTCGCCGCTCCGAGGAACCTCGCCCTGCTGACACGCCTGAGGCCGAACCGGATCACACTCAGCCTCTACGGAGCCACCGCAGAGTCCTACGCCAGGCTGACCCGGCGTCGGGGCGCGTACCTCATGTTCGTCAAAGGACTGGACGCAGCCCACGAGGCCGAGCTGCCTCTCGACCTGGCCTTGATCATCACGCGGCACAACGTCCACGAGGCCGACCTCATGCGCGCCTTCGCCGAACGCTACGGGCTGCCGTACAGCGAGTACACCCACATGTCACCGACCATCTACGGCGGCGCGGAAACCCTCGCCACCCAGGCCCCGGACCACCTCGCCGACCGCGAGCCCTTCAACGGCTGCAACGCCGGCCACACGTTCTTCCACGTCGACCCGCACGGAATGGCTTCCATCTGCAAGGTCGGCCGCGACGACGCGATCCCCCTCATGACCACGGGAGTCGAGGGCCTGAGCCACCTCGCCGGCGTCGCCGACTCCCTGATGCTTCGCACCGGTGGCTGCACCGGCTGTCAGTTCTCCGGCCCCTGCCGGGTAGGCCGACCGCTGGCCAAGGTCTACCAGGAGGCGAAGGCACCAATGGACAGGTACTGCCAGCACGCGACAACAAGGAGCTGAACCATGACCGCCGTAGCAGTCGAAATCGCCCCCATCCGCCCGCCGTCCGAGCCCGATGGGGAGATCACCCTCATCGAAGACGTGGACGCCTTCACCACAGCCACCGCGTCCGCCTGCGGTGACGACAGCCCGTACAACTAATCATCCGGCCAAGGGGCTTCCCGTCGCACGTCGCGCCGGGAGCCCCTACCGGCACGCAGGTCTGGAAGCCTGACCACCATGCCCACAGCCCCCATCGCCTTCGATGAACTCCCAGCCACAGTCCGTACCGCCATCGAGGCTGAAACCGGCCTGATCCGCAGAATCGAGAACATCAGTACCGGTCTCAACAGCTCCCTCTCCGCACGTGCACACACCACCGGCGGGGTCGTCTTCCTCAAGGGCCTGCGGACCGACCACCACTGGGTCTGGACGCAGCAACGCGAGGCGGACATCAACCCGTACGTCACACCGCTCGCCCCGCGTCTGCTCTTCCACGTCATCGCCGACGGCTGGGACGTCCTCGGCTTCGAGTCCATCGACGGCCGCCATGCCGACTACTCACCAGGCTCCTCCGACCTGGCCAAGGTCACCGACGCACTCCGAGAGCTCGCCTCCCTCCCCTGCCCGGACATCGAACTCCGTCATGCCGAACAGCGTCTGGCAGCCTACGTGGCCCATCCCGCCGACGCGGACGCTTTCGCGGGGGGCACCCTGCTCCACACCGACTGGAACAACCACAACGTCCTCATCGCCGACGACCGCGCCCACCTCATCGACTGGGGCTGGGCCACCCGCGGGGCCGCTTGGCTCGATCCGGCCCATTGGATCATCTGGCTCACGGCGGCGGGCCACACACCATCTGACGCAGAAGACTCTGTCGTGCTTCTTCCCGCCTGGGCATCGGCACCACCCCGGGCAGTAGACGCCTTCGCCCACGCCAGCGCAAACCTCTGGGAAGAGATCGCAAGTTCCGCCCCAGACAATTGGACAACGAACTTGCTTGACGCCACACGACTCTGGCAACAGCACCGAAGCGATCACTCCTGAGGAGACCAACGGTTCGCCGGGCTGAACCGGGGCTCTGACCTACACGGAGTGCATGACCTCCGACCGCACCCGCAAGGCCATCACTTCGATCCTCTCCACCCTCGCGGTCTACCAACGGCGCAAGGTACCCGGCTGCCGCCGATCTCGCCCGCCGCGCCCGCGAAGCCCTCGCTTAACAGGCCCGACAACCAGTCCGCCGAAGGGACCTCCCGTGACCCAGCGGACCACGACCAGCCAAAGGTCCTCAAGCCAGCGCTCGAATCGATGACCCTGCTGGTCGGCGCGGTAACTGTCCACGACAAGGCCACCAACCGCGTCGTCCTCCTCCAGCGCAGCAAGAACGCCAAGTTCGCCCAGGGCATGTGGGCCTGCCGGTCGGCACGAGCGAACCCGGCGAGTCCATCACCGAAACCGCCGTCCGTGAGCTCAACGAAGAGACCGGCCTCACAGTGAAACCCGGGTCCCTCAAGGTCGCCCACATCATCCACGGAGCCTGAGGCGTCGAAGCCCCCAACGGCTTCCTCACCGTCGTGTTCGCCACCCACGAATGGGCCGGCGAACCCGAGAACCCCGCAAGCACGCCCAGGTCCGCTGGGTGAACGCCGATGCCGCCCCGGGGAATTCGTGGAGACCACCGCCAGCGCCCTGCACCGCTATCTGGAGGCGGCCCGCAGGTCTCCCTGAACGGCTGGCAGTAGACGAGAGCCACCTGCGTCTGGCACCGCGTAACCCGCCTGACCTTCAACGGCTTCCATCCAGACCGGCACCGAGTCCTACGCGTGGCTCACACCAAGCCACATGCCGAACGCGCCACGGCCAACTGCCCCGAGGGGCGGCAGGCGCTCACTCTCCTAATCGCTCATGCCCCGGTCAGGGCTCGCTGGACCTCGTCTGCGGGGAACGGAGTGCGCTTGCTCTTTGTGATCAGGCGGTCATGGAAGTCGTCCAGGATGATCGCGTGCCGTGCGTGACGGCCAATGATCGCGCCGATGTCTTTCGGAACGCCAGCGGGCCGGTGGCCTGCGACCCATTCGCGCAGGAAAGCCCCGTGTTCAGCGCCACCACGCACGCCGTCGGGAAGGTGATAGCGAAGCAGGTGGCCCGGCGCGTAGCAACGGTCGTACACGAGGTGATCGGCAAGGAAGGTGCCCTCTTTTGCCGAGAGTTCGAAGTTGCGGCTCAAGGCCAGACCGAAGTCAGCGAAGTACACCTGGCGACCGTCGGTGAGCAGGTTGGAGAAGTGCGCGTCGAAGTGGACCAGTCCGCGCGCACTCATGAACTCCGTCCCCCGCCGCAACGCATCCTCAACCCATAGGTAGGGCGACGGACCTCCCCACTCCTGCCTGGCCACGTCCCGGGTCCCGCCGAGCCACGCACCGAGTGTCTGCGGCACATGCTCCAGGAAGAGCACCAGGCTGAAGGACGACCGTCCGATGGCTTCCAGCCGGCGGCGCACCGCCGGCGACCCATCCCAATGTGCCACGGCCCCTTCAACACCCCCGAACTCGTCGGCGAAGCTCACGGGGGCACTGTCCGGCAGGACTCGCCAGTGATACAGCAGTGGAAAGCCCGCGTATTCGCCCTTCAGTACCCACCCTGTGGTCATGATGTGCGCGGCAAGCTCACGCCAGGCACCGAACCCCGCTGACCCCACCCCGTATTGATAGAAGAGGGGAAGATCGAACAAGTTAGCGGTCGACCGCACGTGCTCCGGCAACAACTCGAAATCAGTCAGCGGGACCCGCTTGACGAAGACACGCCTTCCCTCCACTTGTATCTCAGCCGACCTGCCGCCGATGCCGGACCCACGACTCGCCCCGGCGGCCAGTGCTTCTCCAAGCCGCCGGTCGCTGAACAGGGACAGCCGTGCGCCCACACCCGCATACGCGGACACTCGCGCTGAATGCCCAGGCTCAGTCACATCCATGAGTTGATCATGACAGGGAACCGAACCTGACTCCGAAGTCATCGCCAAATACCCCCTTGGGGCAGTCATCGCTACAGGTCGCCGACCCGGCCCATTACTTGGAGACCAAGAAGGCTTGATCCACAGTTAGGCCGCCTGACCTGCGGTTTCGCTGGTCATGTCGCCTACCTGTCCGCACCCGGCCCGCAGGCCGCCGAACGCGGCGACCACGTGGGCCGGGTGCGGTCCTTTTTGCGCAGGTGCCGCGGGCGCGCGGCCGCCACGTTCTCAGAGGCCCGGAGCGGCGACGAGCGCCGTCCCATTCCGCCTGCCAGTCGGCCTGTCAGCCGCAGCAGTTGACGCCAGGGGGAGCCCACCGGCCCGACCCGCGCGTCGGAACACAGCCGTTCAGGACGCGGCCATTCAGAACCAAGCCCTTCAGGACCCAGCCGGTTCGACCTGTACATCGACGGCGTCGTCGGCCGGGTTCTTGACGCGCCAGATCTTCAGGACCTTGATCCGGACGCCGTAGTCGGTGACCGTGTCGCCCTGCTTCACCGTGTGGAAGTGCGCCTTGGCGGTATCGCCGTCAGGAAGGACATCGATCCGGGCGGTGTGCGGCGCCGTACCGTCGTAACGCTTGAGCAGGCCCAGCCCCACCTTGGTGCCGTCGGCGAGCGTGGCCCCGCCGGTCGGGTCGGAAGGATTGCCGATCCGGATCACGGTGAGACGCTGGACGCCTGCGGCGTGCGAGCTCAACGGCGGTGGCCGGTCCGTGCCGTCGTCGTGTCCACCGGGGGCCCTGAGAACAACGACGAGGACAACAGCGACGACGGCGACGAGCAGGACAGCCGCCGACGCGATCCATACGGTACGACGGGGACGGTTGGCGGTCACTGCTGGAGCCTCTCGATGGTGAAGGCGATATGGCCGTCGCGGGTGCCGGGAACCACCTCGGCGAAGGCGAGGACATGGGCGCCGGTCCGGACCTCGTCGCCGGCACGGACATCCCGGATCTCACCGAAGTCCGAGCTGCGGTCGACGATGTTCACCCGCGCGTACGGGTCGTCCGGGTCGGTACTGGTCCGCACGATGCCCAGGGTGAGGTCGCCGTGGCTGAACTGGCTGCGCCGACCGAGGCGGAAGAGCTCGGGCATGCGGTCAGACTCCCGTCTTGGTGAGGCCGATTTCGTCGAAGTTCTTGCGGTACTCGTCCTGGGTCAGAGTGATCTCCTGCGGCATGACCTTGCCGTTCTCCACACCGCCGCTGCCCCACGGATTGAGCAGCGTGATGGTGGGTGGATCGGCGTTCATGTCGACCCTCTCGACCGAGTACTCGTGTCCGCTGACGATACGGTCGTCATGGACGTCACCGTCGCCCCTGGTGCCGGAGGTCACGGCCTGGCCGTCCCTGATCTTCTCGTCGATGTCGGCGAACGACAGGTCACCGGTGTCCGTTCGCTGCGTGGGCTGCCCGGTGAGGTCGCGCAGGCCGACATCGCCCCAACCGCCGTCGATCTTCCCGTAGCCGCCGCGGAACTGCGCGTACGCCTTCTCGTAGACCGCCACCCACATCACCTGGTCGGGGGCCTTCGCGTAGGCCGGGTTGCCGTCGGCGCCCACCGGCAGTTTGTTGTCGACCGTGATCTCGACGGGCTGCGCCGGCATGCCGGGGAGCGGACCCGGCCGGTAGAAGGTGACGGTGTAGGTCCCGTTCGGGTTCTGCGTGATGTGCTGCTGGAAGAAGGCCGGGTCCCGCTCCGAGATGGCCGCGAGCGAGGAGAGGAACCAGCAGTCACCGTCCTGCCCCTGGTGCAGGTCGTGCTTGATGTCCACGCCGTCCGGGCCGAAGAGGCTGCCGTCCACAGCCTGGTACTTGAGCCCATCGGTGTACTGAGTGTCGGAGTCGGGCTGGAACTGCAGGTTGGACAGCGCCGGAGTGATCTTCGTCAGCGTGGCGGGACCGAGGCCCTTCGTCAGCATGTTGACCCACTGGGCCTTGACGTTGCCGTCGGCTCCGCCCGCACCCCACCACGAAGAGCCCTCGCCCAACTGGCCGTTGAGCTGCTGCAGCTGCTTCGGTGTCATGCGGCTCATCACCGCGTCGAGTTCGGCGGGTGACAGCGCCTCGAACTTGTCCAGCACCTCCTCGGCGCCCTGCGCCGAGTTGGACCACAGAAAGCCGCCGGAGTCGTCGATGTGGTCGTCGAAGTACGACAACGCGTCATCGATCTTCTTCTGGTCCGGCACCGGCTCGTCGTCGAAGTACAGGCTGGGGTCGACCTGGTAACCCTTGAGGTCCAACTGCTGAAGGCCGTCGATCTGCGCACAGCGGCGGGTCAACGAGGCTGACGTGTCGTCGAGTTCCGGGTTCAGCGAGGCCGGCAGGCCCGAGTAGAAAAGCGGCATGATCTGGCCGACGAGCGGCTCCAGACGCGGGCTGGTGGTGGCAGGCTTGCCGTCGAGCAGACCCTGCGCCTCCCTGAGTACGCCCGCCACATCCCCGTGGAGGCTGCGGGCCCCCGGTCCGATCTTCTTCATATGTCCGGCCATGGCGCGTATCTGTGCGCTGTCGAAACCGCGGAAGGCCATCAGTGGTGCCCTCCGGGCTTCTTGGCGGCCTGCTTCGTCGCCTCGTCCTCGATCCGGCTCGCCTCGGACTCCCAGCGCGCCACGTCCTTCAGCAGATCACCGGCCATGTCGCGCAGATGGCTCTGCCGCTGGCCCAGGGTCAGCGTGGTGGTCTCCGCGTAGGGACCGTTCCAGATGGGAGGCGAAGCGGTTGCCTGGTTCACCGTCTTGTCCAGATACGGCCCGAGAGCCCCGGCCAGCCCGCGCGCTCGGCGAGCACAGTCCCTGAGCTTCCTGGCCCGTTCCTTCATCTGCTGAGGCGTTTCGGCCTCCTTCTGGTTTCCCACCCGTTCCCCCGTATCACGTCCGGCACCCGACAACACCGGCGAGGATTGTACGATGCACCGGCATTGACGCGGACACGTCGCCCGGCACCGGAATGCGGCAGCCGGGACCGCCGCACCGGACACCCGCCGTACCGGACGTCATCGGCGCGTACAGCTCACTGCGGCTGTGCGGGAAGCAGTCGCACAGCCCGCCGTCCCCGGTCTCCGGCAGCAGCTGCCCGATCAGCTTGACGCAACTGCCCTCTCCGCCGTGCAGACGATCGAGACCGCCCCCATCCTGCGTGTAGGCAAACACCTCACCCGCCCCACACCCTCACGCCGGGCCCGTCCAGGGCAGGCGCTCGTCCGGAGGCCGCGGACCTGGCGGCTACGCCGCGGTCAGCAGGTTTTGCCGCGGGGCGGCGACCGTGCCGTCGTCAACCGCCCCTCAGTCAGGGGAGCTTGAGAAACACGGAAGAACTCTTCCGGAACGTCTCTTCTGCTTCTAGGGTGTCGGCATGGCCGAACCGACCGCTCCGCAGCCGGACGTACCGCAGAAGCGCATACCGCAGGCGCCCGCCCCGCCGCTGCCGCCCGAGCCGCTCGCGCCCGACCCCGCGCCCGACATCACGCTCGACGCCGCCGCACTGCGGGTTCTCGCGCATCCCGTCCGGCTGAGTCTGCTGAGCCGGCTGCGGCAGTACGGGCCCGCCACCGCCAGGCAGCTCGCCGCGCACTTCGCACTCGACCCCGGATCGGCCAGCTACCACCTGCGCCGACTCGCAGCGGGCGGGCTGATCGAGGAGGACCCGGAGCGCGGCACCCGGCGGGACCGCTGGTGGCAGGCCGTGCACCGGACGTCCTTCCACGCCCCCGGCGCCAGCACCCCCGCGGAGCAGGCGGACAGCCGCGCCTACGCCCAGGCGCTGCTGCACGCCTACAGCGATCAGCTGCGCAGGCTGGCGGGCACGGTGCCGCTACTGCCCGACGACTGGTACGCCGCCTCGGTCTTCAGCGACTACACGCTGCACCTCACACCGGACGAACTCAACGCGATGAAGAGCGAGTTGGTCTCGGTCGTCGGCCGCTACCGGAAACGCGGACCCACCCGGCCCGAGCACGGTCCGGGCGGCACGGCAGGCGAAGTGCCCGCGCCCGTACCCGTATCGGTCCAGCTGCAGTCGTTCCCGCTGCTCGACCTCTGATGACCGCGGCCCACCGGGACGCCAACGTCCTTCGCTGGCTGGGCGCCTACACAGCGTCCGTGACCGGCGACGTGACCTACTTCCTCGCCCTGACCTGGGCGGCCACCCGCACCGCGGGGCCCGCACAGGCCGGCGCGGTGCTGGCCGCCGGTTCCGTGCCGCGGGCCCTGCTGATGCTCGGCGGCGGTGTCGTGGCCGACCGGTTCGGTGCGCGACGTGTCGTCATCGGCAGCGATCTGGTGCGGTGCGCGGTGCTCCTCAGCGCTGCCGCGTTCACCTGGCTCGCGGGCAGCCCGCTATGGCTGCTCTACGTCCTGGCGGTCGTCTTCGGTACCGTGGACGCGCTGTTCATGCCCGCTGTCGGGGCGCTGCCGCCGCAGCTCACCGCACCGGACCAACTCGCCCGGGTCCAGGGCATGCGCACCCTGTCCGTGCGGTTCGCCAACGCCGTGGGGCCGATGGCCGGGGCCCTGGTACTGGCCGCGGGCGGTGCGGCCGGTGCCTTCGGGACGGCGGGGCTGCTCTTCAGCGGGTCGCTGGTGCTGCTCCTCGGGGTACGGGTACGTCCGGTGGCGGGCGACGCCCCAGCAGGGGCAGGCCGCACAACCCCTGCCCAGGACTTCCGGGCCGGTCTGCGCCATCTCCGGCAGAACCCCCACCTCAGCAGACTGGTACTCGTCATAGGGCTCGGCGAGATGTGCTTCAGCGGGCCGGTCAGTACCGGACTGCTGCTCCTGACCGACGAACGCGGCTGGGGCGCGGGCCCGCTCGGGTGGATCCTGGCCGCCTTCTCCCTCGGCGGGGCGGCCTCCGGCCTCCTGCTGACCGCCGTGCGCCGTGTCCCGTACGCGCGCGCCGTGATGTCCTGCGCGCTGCTCGTCACCGCTGTCCTGGTCGCGGCCGTGGGCCGCGCGCCGGGACCGGGCACGGCCGTCACGGAGGGCGCACTGCTCGGGGTGGCCAGCGGTGCGGCCACGGTGCTGAGCAACGCACTGCTCCAGGAACGGACCGAGGCCCGCTATCTGGGCAGGGTCTCCTCGCTGACGAGCCTGTGCACGGTGGGGCTCAGCCCGCTGCTCTACCCGCTGGCCGGGCTGGTCGCCGCCGCCTGGGGCACCGGGGTGTTCTTCGCCGGGTGCGGCGCGGTCTGTCTGCTCGCGGCGGGTGTCAGCTTCTCCGTCCGGCCGCACAGGCCGCCGGCAACGGACGGTACTGAACGGGCTGCTGCCTCCGGCACGGACCGTACTGAACGGGCGGCCGCGGCCGGACCTGCTGCCTTCCCCGGGCTGCCCCACGCCGCCCGGTCCGGCCCGCGTCCCCCGTCAGCCGTGGAGCTGCCGGTCGGCCGGGCCGACAGCGAACCGGGTGAAACGGATCTGTAGCCCCGCGCGCTGCGGTGAGCAGCAGAACGGCCCCGCCGCTGCCTTCGCTCCGGGGTCGAGCGGCGTCAGCCGGATCATCCGCCACGGCTCTCCGGCGGCCCGCGCCCGCACCGTCACGGCGTCCCCCGACCGGGCCGCCCGGACCGTGACCGCCCGGCCCGCCCACTCCGGGACCGGCGCCATGGACCAGTCCGACACTCCACGCGTGGCCACCGCGCCGACGTGCGGTGCGCCGTCCGTCATCTCGACGCCCGCCTTGATCCAGTTCTCCGCGTCCACCCGGACCATGACACCCGCCTGGTCGTAGAGGGTGTCGAGGTCGGCCAGGAACGTCACTTCGACCGCCGATCCCGCGCTCAGTCCGGTCAGCAGGGCGTGCCCGTCGTCACGGACGAAGCCGTAGCCGGTCGTGCGCCAGAAGTCGGTCCTGTCACGGGTGGTCACCACCAGCTCCGCGCCCTCCGTCCGGGCCTCCGCGGGCGGGTTGAGCCAGGTCCCGTCCGACCAGCCGAGCACATAGCCGTCGTTCCAGGGAACCACTTCGGTGACCGCCTCCACCGGGAGCGGACCGTAGATGTGCGGGAACATGTCGGTGCCGGGCGCCGGGGCCTCGTAGCGCAGCGGTACGGAGAGCCGGTCGCTGTCGATGACGAGGACGACCAGCTCGTCGTGGCCGCCCCGGTTTCCGTAGAGGAACTCGGCCACCGCGACGAGCTGGCCGCGCAGTGAGCAGTGGATGAATCCCTCCTCCTGGAGGGTGCGGCCGCGGGTCGACATCTCGTACGCGCCGACCGCGCGGGCCGCCTCCCACAGGGGGCGCTCGGTGATGTGCAGCAGTTCGGTCATGGCCCAACGCTATGCGCTACACGGGGCCGGTCTGATTCCTGACGGCCTGTTCCCGGACCCGCGGCTCCCTGACGGCCTGTTCGCTCATCGTCTGTGCGGGGATCGTCCGAGCGCCGACGTCCCGCTCCCGGGCGCGCTGTTCTCTGACGGCCTGTCCGCCGTCGCCCTGGCCGGGGACCGCCTGCCCCGGAACCCCCCGGCCGGGGACCGCGGATCCGTGGACGCCGGCTCCGTCGACGTCCTGCCCGGTGCCGCCCGGCTTCTCCCGCCCGGCGAGCAGACCGTGTTCGGCGAAGACCTTCTTCGCCACAGCGGTGGCGTTGAGCGCCTTGGGCATGCCGCAGTAGACCGCGGAGTGGAGCAGGGCCTCGACGATCTCCTCCGCGCTGAGGCCGACGTTGAGCGCGGCGTTGATGTGGACGTCCAGCTGCGGTTCGCAGCCGCCGAGAGCGGTGAGCATGCCGAGGGTGACCAACTGGCGGTCACGCAGCGCGAGCTGGGGTCTGCTGTAGATGTCGCCGAAAGCCCAGGCGACGATGTGGTGCCCCAGGTCGGGTGAGATGTCGGCCAGCGAATCGATGACCTGCCGGCCCGGTTCACCGACAACGCGGTCGAGCATTCCCATCCCCCGCTGCAAGCGGTCCTGACGGGTCTCGGCGACAGTGTCGGACGCGAGTTCCATGGCGGGTTCCGGGGTCGCCGGATCGGTCGGGATACTCATGGGTGCTCCGTTCGGGGCTGCTCGTCGGGTAGCGAGAAGCCGTGCAAGGTGACCGTACGAGGTTTCCGTACAAGGTGGTTGAACATTCGCCGTTCGTAGGAGAGACGGTAAGTGCCGGCCTTCGCGCCGGATCCCGGCGGGGCACAGCAGATTTTCAGCGGGCGGCGGTTGTCGCGGTGAGGATCCGCCCACTGAGCGGCAGGACCGCCGGACTGGTGCACCGGCCCCTTGGCCCGTGGGGCGGTGGGGCGCGCCGGTGGAGCGGCGGGGCGGGCCGCTGGGCGGTGGGGCGACCGGGCCAATGGGGACCTCAGGGGAGCCTCACAGGGCCTCGCGTACGAGCGCCACCACAGCCTCGTCCGTGAGGCCCAGCTCCTTTGCCTCGGCGGCGAATTCCCTTACCCTCACCAGCAGTCGCGCGCGTACTTGGGAGGCCCCTCCTACGACCACCGCGCCACGTCCTCTGCGCAGTTCGATCAGGCCCTCCTCCCGCAGCCGCCGGTAACCGCGCAGCACGGTATGGACGTTGACCCCGAGCGATACCGCGAGCACGCGGGCGGCGGGCAGCCGCTCCCCCGCGCCGACCGTGCCGTCGGCGACGGCGCCCCGGACACAGGCGGCGATCTGGTCCCCGAGCGGGGCCGCGGACGACGGGTCGATCCGGAAGAGCATCAGCGGCCCGCCTTCCGCTCCGCCAGAGTGTTGAGCAGTGCGGCGGCATCGGCCGAGCCGTCGACGGTGACGGCGAACTCGCTTCCGCCCCTGCGCCGGACCACGATGGCCTCCCCCGAGCGGAGGATGAGTCCGGAGCGGCCGGGCCGGACACGGTAGCCCCAGCCCCCGAAGTCCTTCACGGCGCGGACCTCGCGGCTGGTCGCCTGCTCGATCCGGTCCAGGGGCACCTGGATACGCGGCCAGGGCAGCCGGCCCGCCGAGACGGTCAGGCCCCTGCGGTCCACGGTGACGTACGGCCTGGCGAAGGCCATCAGCACCAGGCCGACCGCGACAGGCGGCACGGCCGCCCGCCACCCGGACACGGACGTCACCACGACTCCGGTGCCGGCCACGACGACCGCCAGGATCTGCACCAGGCGGGCGCCCGTGTGCCGCGCCCAGCCCGCCCTCTCGCCGGCCGCGAGAGCGATCCGCTCGCCGGGGCCCTCGGCGGCCGGCGAGGTCACGGACGGGACGAAACGGGCCGCCCACCGGCCCGCACCCCCAGCGAGGGCCGCCACCCCGACAGCGGCGGCGGCCCGCCGGAGCGGGAACTCGACCGGGGTGTCGAGGTTGGCGCGGAGGATCAGCGCCATCAGCGCACCGAGGAAACCGGCGAGCGCCCAGCCCGTGACGATCAGGCTGCGCACCCCTCGGGCGATCAGCACCCAGATCACGCCCAGACCGATCAGGAGTCCAGTGGTGACCAGTAGGTACTCCAGATGCCCCGCGGAGTCGTTCGCCTGACCCCCAGTTACGAAGTGGCTGGCCAGACGGTGCGGCAGCCGGTCCCGCAGCTGGGCGAAGACCGCCAGGTCGACGGCGTAGGCGAGCAGGAAGGGCAGCCCGGTCACTGCCGTGCGCTGGATCCGGCCGTGTCTCATCAAAGCCCCCATTGTTCGCATGCAAGTAGAACAATGCGGCTGCGAGCCGTCAAGCGGTACGCCGGAAGGACGGCCTCCGGGGCGCGTCACTGACGCGAACAAGCACAGCGGCCCCGCGCCGGAGGTCGATTCCGGTGCGGGGCCGCTGCCAGGGTCCGGGCCGCTTCGCGTGGGACGCCGCCGCACGCGGGCGCGTTACACGGCCGCGGAGAACGGCGACTGGAGGGTGGAGCCCGGCGGGAGCTGCTCCTGGATCAGGGCGACCGCGGCGCCGAAGTCGCCCTGGTCGTTGCCCGATACATAGCTCGTGCCGCCGTAGTGCAGCGTCACGCCGAGATCGGTGGCCGGCCTGCGCAGGGCCAACAGGCAGCTCAGCGTGGCCTGCTGGGCCGAGCTGTCCCCGGCGACGACCGGGAGCGGCATGTCCCATTCCAGAACGCAGTCGCTCAACGGCCCGGCGCCCTCCGGCGTGTGGTCACCCACCGGTTCGAACGAGTCGAACGAAGCTCCTGCGTAGTCGACTCCCCTGATCCGGGTGTGGAGTTGACGCTCTACCGCGCTGATCACTAGGGCATCTGATCCATGGCTGTCCCGGTACCAGCCGGCCCATGACTGTGGTGTCATGAGCGCGACTGTAGCGCCGCTACCAGCCTGCCGTCACCAAGAGTGATCGATTCCGGAATTTCTGGTTCCTGACCCACTCCGCCTCGGGCACCCCGTCCCCGACGGCCCGCAGGGCCCGCAGCGTGGCCGCTCATGCCACCCGACGAGCACACGTACGAGTGACCGGCCTGGCCGACGGACGGGCCGTCCGCACATCCCCGCGGTCCGGGCCTTCGCGGATCAGCCGCGCGGCTCGCGCCACATCGGCCACATCCGGGGGCCCCGGGGCAACTGGACCGCGGTGCCCGTGAACACGAACCCGAGCCGTTCGTACAGCCCGCGGCTGCGCTCACTGCTCGCCTCCAGGTATGCCGGTACCCCTTCCCGGTCACAGCGCTCCAGCACAGGGGCGATCAGCTCGGTGCCCAGCCCCTCCCCCTGCCGTTCCGGAATCACGCCGATCATCAGCAGGTAGGCGTGTGCCCTGTCGTGCGGGTGGAGCTCCCCTGTCAACCGCCCGACCAGTTCGGCCCGTTCGTTGTCCGGGTCGGCGGCCTCCCGCATCCGGGCCGGGGTGCCGTCCTCCTCCGGCGCACCGGCGGGGACATCGAGCCAGAGGGCCATCGCCGCGTGGTCCTCCGCGAGATCGACACGCCCCTCGGCCAGGGCCACATCGATGAAAACCCCGAGGAACGCGCCGTGCACCTGCCTTCGGTGCGATTCGTCGGGGAACACCCAGCTGCTCACCGGGTCCTGCATAAAGGCCCTGTCAAGCAGCTGTACGAGCACTTCGCGGTCGGCCTCGCCCGCCTGCCGTATCGGCACGCCCATGGTCAGGTCCCTCTTCTCTCGCCGCTCACACCGTGTCGGTCGATAACTCACCGACATGATCCTAGAGTTGAGCGAACCCGACCACGGGCGCGGTACTGCTCAGCGGCTGCGCCGCGTCACATACTCCGCGAGAGAGAGCAGGCCGCCCGCCGCCGCGAGGTCGGGAACCGCGCGGGAGAGGTGGCCCACGGCTCTGGCCATCCGGTCGGCAGCCTCGGTCTGTGCCCAGTCCCGGCCGCCGGCCCGGTCGACCGCGTCGGCCGCCCGTCTCACACCGTCCTCGTCGAGAGGGCCGCGGTACAGCTCGGCCAGCTCCCGCGCCGCACTGGTGCCCGAGCCCAGCGCGGCCACCACCGGCAGGGACTTCTTGTGGGCGACGAGATCCGCACCGGCCGGTTTGCCGGTGTGGGACGGCTCCCCCCAGATCCCGATCAGGTCGTCGATCAGCTGAAAGGCGAGCCCGGCCTCCCGGCCGAACGCGTCCATCGCGGACGCCGCCTCGGGGCCGGCCCCCGAGTAGAGAGCTCCCATCGCGCAGGCGCATCCGAGCAGCGCACCGGTCTTGGCCTCGGCCATGGTCAGGCATTCGTCCAGCGAGACCTCCGCACGGGCCTCGAAGGCGCAGTCCGCCTGCTGGCCCGCGCAGAGTTCGATGACGCAGGCGGCGAGCCGCCCGGCGGCCGCTTTCGCCGCGGGGTGGGGGTCATCCGCGAGCAGCCGCAGCGCCACCGCCTGCATCGCGTCCCCGGTGATGATCGCGTCAGGTATGCCGAAGACGGCCCAGGCGGTCGCCCGGTGTCTGCGGGTGGCATCCCGGTCGATGACGTCGTCGTGCAGCAGCGTGAAGTTGTGCACCAACTCGACCGCGGTCGCCGCCCGCACCGCCTGCCGCGGCTCTCCGTTCAGTGCCTGGACAGCGGCGAGGACGAGCGCGGGTCTGATCGCCTTGCCCGCCTGCCCGGCGGCCGGTGAGCCGTCCGCGTGCTCCCAGCCGAAGTGGTACATCCCGATGTGCCGCATGGGGCCCGGCAGGGACTCCAGTGCGGCGCGGAGCTCAGGGTCCACGACGGTGCGGGTACGTTCCAGGAGCGCTGCGGCCTCATGTCCTTCGGTCGCGGCGTCCGTTCTGGTCATGGTCATGGTCACTTCCTCTGTGGCGTGCGTACGTCGTGGTCGCCACGGCCGCCCCGGACACACCGGTCCCTGCGGCAGCCTGCACGCCGTCCGGGCCGGTCCGTCCGGGGCCTCACGTCACCGCCAGCGGCTGACTTCGACGTTCTCCAGCACACCGAGGGCATCCGGCACGAGAACCGCAGCGGAGTAGTAGGCCGTCACCAGGTAGGAGATGATCGCCTTCTCGTCGATCCCCATGAACCGGACCGACAGACTCGGCTCGATCTCGTCGGGGATCCCGCTCTGCTGGAGCCCGATGACGCCCTGTTCGGCCTCGCCGGTCCTCATGCAGATGATCGACGTGGTGCGGGCGTCACTGACCGGGATCTTGTTGCACGGCAAGATCGGCACCCCGCGCCAGGCGGGCACATGCTGGCCTCCGACATCGACGCTCTCCGGCACCAGCCCCCGCCTGTTGCACTCGCGGCCGAACGCGGCGATGGCCTTCGGGTGCGCGAGGAAGAGCTTCGATCCGCGCCGGCGCGACAGCAGTTCGTCCATGTCGTCCGGGCTGGGCACTCCGTCGTGCGGCTGGAGCCGCTGCCCGTAGTCGCAGTTGTTGAGCAGGCCGAACTCGCGGTTGTTGACCAGCTCGTACTCCTGGCGCTCGCGCAGCGCCTCGACGGTGAGCCGCAACTGGTGCTCGGTCTGGTTCATCGGCTGGTTGTAAAGATCGGCCACCCTGCTGTGGACCTTCAGCACGGTCTGGGCGACGCTCAGCTCGTACTCCCGGGGCGCACCCTCGTAATCGACGAACGTGTGCGGGACACTCGCCTCGCCCACATGGCCCGCGGAGAGGTCGATCGCTGCTTCGCCGTAGCTGTTGGTGCGCTGCTCGGGCACCGAAGCGCGGCCCGCGAGATGCTCGCGCAGCGAGTCCGCTCGCTCCGCGAGGTTCAGCACGTCGGCCCTGGTCAGCTCAAGGGCGACACACGCCGTGTCGGCGCGGACCGTGTACTCCCAGGTGGCGTCCTCCTCCAGCAGCGCCTGGTCGCCGAAGTACGCCCCGTCGGCCAGCGAACCGAGCACGGTCTCGTCCCCGTAGGGCCCCGTGCCGACCTTCTGCACCCGGCCGTGCGCCAGCAGGAACACCCGGTCCGCCGCGTCGCCCTCGGCGGCCAGCACAGCGCCCTCCGCGAACTCCCGCTGCGTGCAGCGCTGCGCCAGCTCGGCCAGGGCCGCATCGTCGGCGTAGTCCCGCAGTGCGGGCAGCTCACCGAGCTCGGCCGGGATGACCTCGACACGGTCTCCGGTCTGCACAAACGTCACACGACCGTCGCCGACCGAGTAGCTCAGCCTGCGGTTGACCCGGTACGTACCACCCTGCACCTGGACCCACGGCAGCGTCTTGAGCAGCCACCGTGAGGTGATCTCCTGCATCTGCGGCGCGGACTTGGTGGTCGTTGCGAGGTTCCGCGCAGCTGCCGTGCCCAGACTCTGCTGCGGCGGTGCCTGCGTGTCGCGAACCTCTTCACCAACGGACATCTGACGTCCTCTCGATCATCGGCTGACCTACGGGAAGGAGCCTTCCAGGGCAGACCGACGGCGCGCCATTACACAAAAGAGTGTGACTAATAGGGCTTTGAGTTGGGCACATTGGCGCCCGCGTTCAGCAACTCGTTCTGTGCACGTCACGGCTCGCCCGCCGCCGGCCGGGCGCCTCCTCCGCAGGACAGGCGCCGGCCGGGGACGGCCTGGGGCGGCCGGCGGCCTGGGCGGCCGGGGGCGGACAATGGACCCATGTCCCCTGGAGCCCCCGGCCCTGCCCCCGGCCCCGGCCGGCTGCGGCCGCAGCTGCCGTCCCCGCTGGAGCCGCTCGACGACGAGCGCTTCGCCCGGTACGGCGTACAGCTGCTGCTCAAACGTGACGATCTGATCCACCCGGACCTGCCGGGCAACAAATGGCGGAAACTCGCGCCCAACCTGACCGCCGCCGCCGGCCGGACCGTGCTGACGTTCGGCGGCGCGTACTCGAACCATCTGCGGGCCACAGCGGCGGCGGGCCGGCTGCTCGGTTTCCCGACCGTCGGCGTCGTGCGGGGGCAGGAGCTGGCCCACCGCCCGCTCAACCCCTCCCTCGCCCGGTGCGCCGCCGACGGCATGCGGCTGCACTTCGTGGACCGTCGGACCTACCGCGCCAAAGCGGTCCCTGCCGGTATCGACACCTCCGGGATGTACGTCGTCCCGGAGGGCGGCAGCAACGCCGCGGCCGTGCACGGCTGCGGGGCGCTCGGCCGGGAACTGAACGGCCTCGCGGACACTGTCGCGGTGGCGGTCGGCACCGGCGGCACGCTCGCGGGGCTGGCGGCCGGCCTCACGGAGGGCGGGCAGGCCATCGGATTCCCCGTCCTGAAGGGCGGTTTCCTCGGCGCGGAGGTCGCAAGGCTCCAGCAGGCCGCTTTCGGGGGCCCGGCCGGTGAGTGGCGGCTCGACGACCGATTCCACTTCGGCGGGTACGCCCGTACCTCCCCCGCCCTCGAAGCGTTCGCCGCCGGATTCGAGGAGCAGCACGGACTGCCCGTCGAGCGGGTCTACGTCGCCAAGATGCTGTACGGACTGACAGCGCTGGCCGCGGACGGCGCCTTCCCGCCGGGCACCCGGGTCGCCGCCGTCATCACCGGTCAGCCCTCCTCGTCCCGGTAGGCCGCGGCCTCCTCCAGGTCAAGTCTGCGCAGCAGCGTCCTGAGCAGCTCGTCGTCGATGCGCCGCCGGTCGCGCAGTTCGACGAAGACCTCGCGCTCGGCCCCGATCATCGCCCGCGCGAGCCGCCGGTAGGTGTCGTCCGCGCTCTCACCGGTGTGCTCGTTCACCGTGCCGAGCCGCTCCCAGACCGCGTTCCGGCGGCGGGCCATCACAGCGCGCAACCGGTCGGCGAGCGGCTCCGGGAGCCCGTTGTCCTCGTCGGCGAGCATCGTGTCCAGCAGCTCCTGCGCCGCCTGCGACGCCTCGTTCTGCGCCTCGGCCTCGGCGAGCGTCTCCGCGTGCGCGTCCCGCCCCGGGATCCTCAGCAGCCGGATCAGCGGCGGCAGCGAAAGGCCCTGGACGACCAGCGTCGCGATGACCGTGGTGAAGGTCAGGAAGAGCACCAGGTTCCGGGCCACGAAGGGTTCCCCGTGCGCGGTCAGCGGAATCGAGAACGCGATGGCCAGTGAGACCACACCGCGCATTCCGGCCCACCCGACGACGACAGGCGCGGTCCAGTCCGTATCGGGCTCGCGTTCACGGATCCTGCTGGAGAGCACGCGCGGCAGGAAAGTGGCCGGAAACACCCAGACGAAGCGCACCACGACGACCACCACGAAAACGGCCACCGCGTACCAGGCGGCCTCCCCTCCCCCGTAAGTGCCCAGGCCCCGCAGCACAAAGGGCAATTGCAGCCCGATCAGCGCGAAGACCGTCGACTCCAGAATGAAGGAGACCATTTTCCAGACGGCCTCCTCCTGAAGCCGGGTGGCGAAGTCGACCTGCCAGGAGCGGTGTCCCAGATAGAGCGCGACGACCACCACGGCGAGCACCCCCGACGCATGCAGACGTTCCGCCAGCGCGTAAGCGACGAAAGGGATGAGCAGCGAGAGCGTGTTCTGGAGCAGCGCCTCCCTGAGGTGGGTGCGCAGCCAGTGCAGCGGCACCATCAGGACCAGGCCGATGCCGATTCCGCCCACCGATGCCAGTGCGAATTCCTCGAGGCCGCCCGCCCAGGAGACCCCGTCGCCGACGGCGGCCGCCAGCGCCACCTTGTAGGCGGTGATCGCGGTCGCGTCGTTGACCAGGGATTCGCCCTGCAGCACCGTCGTGAGCCGGGAGGGCAGACCGAGTCGACGGGCGATGGCCGTGGCCGCCACCGCGTCGGGCGGCGCGATCACCGCGCCGAGCACCAGGGCCGCGGTCAGCGGAAGGTCCGGCACGATCAGATGGGCCAGCCATCCCACCGCGAGGGTCGCGAAGAGCACGTAGCCCACCGAGAGCAGCGCGACCGGCCGCAGGTTGGCCCGCAGGTCCAGGTACGAGGAGTCGACGGCCGCCGTGTAGAGCAGCGGCGGCAGCACCAGCGGCAGGACGATCCCCGGGTCGAGCGTGTACTCGGGCACGCCCGGCAGATACGCGGCGCCCAGCCCGACAGCGACGAGCAGCAGCGGTGCGGCCACCGGAGTGCGGCGCGCGACCCCCGCCACCGCCGCGCTGCCCGCCACCAGTGCCACCAGCGGCAATGCGTCCATGGGTCTCCCCGCCCTTGATCCCGGTCCGTCGTAACCTGGCAATCATGAGTGAGTGCCAGCACGTTGCAGAACTGCCGCGCCCCGAGCCGGCCCCGTTGAGCGACACCTGTCCCGAGTGCCTGGCCATCGGAAGCCATCCCGTGCAGCTGCGCCTCTGCCTGATCTGCGGGCATGTGGGCTGCTGCGACTCCTCCCCGTACCAGCACGCCACAGGTCACTTCAAGGAGACCGGGCACGCGGTGATGCGGAGTTTCGAGCCGGGAGAGCGCTGGCGATGGTGCTTTGTCGACGGTTCGATCGTCTGAGCTCTGGGTACGTCAACCGTCCGCTGTGTCTTTCCGGTTGACCGGAGCGCCCCGGACCTCACGGGCCCCGGATGTTCCGGAGAATCACAGCGCCGCAACCGGATGTGCACACCCCTGGCGACCGTATGTACTCATGGGCTTACCATGAGTGACAGTTGCCGGGTGGGGGCCCTGGCGACAGGGAACCTTGGATCGCGATAGCGTCACGGCGTCAGGAAGCGACCATGTCACGCACGGTCGCGGGAGCATGCTTTCCCCGACCATGAACGAGCTTGTGCCACCTTGGAGGTGAGGGTGTCCCAGATCGCAGGCGAGCCCGGGACCCAGGACTTCGTGGAAGTCCGGCTGCCCGCTGCGGGTGCCTATCTGTCCGTACTGCGTACGGCCACGGCCGGCCTCGCAGCGCGCTTGGACTTCACCCTCGACGAGATCGAGGATCTGCGCATCGCGGTGGACGAGGCCTGCGCGATCCTGCTTCAGCAGGCCGTGCCCGGCTCCGTACTGAGCTGCGTGTTCCGGCTCGTCGAGGACTCCCTCGAAGTGACGGTTTCCGCACCCACCACGGACGGCCGCGCGCCGGAGCGCGACACCTTTGCCTGGACAGTGCTCTCCGCACTCGCGGGCAAGGTCGAATCGACGGTCGCCGACGACCGTACGGTCAGCATCAGCCTGTACAAACAGCGCGGCGCTGGACCAGGACCGGCGTGAGCGGGGACGGACCGGTGCGGGACGGCGAGCGCGGCGCGCAGGCGCGGGGCGCGGGGGACATCCCGGAGCAACAGGCCCGGCCGCATCCGGTGGAAGGCCTTTTGGAGTCGGCGGATCAGGCGGGCCTCATGAGCGAGCAGGACGAGCACCACGAGCAGCACAACCCGCGGGACCGCAGCGGGGCGCGGGCGCTCTTCATCGAGCTGCGCGAGCTCCCGGACGGCTCACCGGAGAAGGCCGACCTGCGCAACAGGCTGGTGCGGATGCATCTGCCGCTGGTCGAACATCTGGCCCGCCGGTTCCGTAACCGGGGCGAGCCGCTGGACGATCTGACCCAGGTCGCCACGATCGGTCTGATCAAGTCGGTGGACCGGTTCGACCCGGATCGCGGAGTGGAGTTCTCCACGTACGCGACACCGACGGTGGTCGGTGAGATCAAGCGGCACTTCCGCGACAAGGGCTGGGCGGTCCGGGTACCGCGGCGGCTCCAGGAGCTGCGGCTGTCCCTGACGACGGCCACAGCGGAGCTCTCCCAGCAGCACGGCCGGGCACCCACGGTCCACGAGCTGGCGGAGCGGCTGGGCATCTCGGAGGAAGAGGTCCTGGAGGGCCTGGAATCCGCGAACGCCTACTCGACGCTGTCGCTGGACGTCCCCGACACGGACGACGAGTCGCCGGCGGTCGCGGACACCCTGGGCTCGGAGGACGAGGCGCTCGAAGGCGTCGAGTACCGCGAGTCCCTCAAGCCGCTGCTGGAGGATCTGCCGCCGCGAGAGAAGCGGATCCTGCTGCTTCGCTTCTTCGGCAACATGACACAGTCGCAGATCGCCCAGGAAGTGGGGATCTCACAGATGCACGTCTCGCGACTGCTGGCCAGGACACTGGCGCAGCTGCGCGAGCGCCTGCTGGTCGAGGAGTAGCCCGCCGACGAGCGGCCGGGGCCCCCGCGGGCAGTTCGAAGCGGGGCCCCGCCGTTCCGCCCCGGGCGGCGACGCGACTTCGCGGACACGTCCTACGCTCCCCGCGGTCCCCGGATTCCCAGTGCCTTGGCCGTCGTCGGATTCACCAGCAGGACGAGCGCCGCGACGGCCACCACGGCAAGCACCACGCCCGCGGGAATCAGCACACCCTGCGCGGAGAGCAGCGTCCACGCCACGGGCAGCGCGATGATCTGGGTGACGATCGCGGGACCCCGGCTCCAGCTGCGGCGGAGCAGCAGGCCGCGGGCCGCGAGCAGCGGGATCAGGGCCAGGACGATCAGCGTCAGTCCGGCCAGTACCGACTGCTCGGGGCTGTCGCCACCGGCGAACACCCCCTTGCCGATCACGTACAGCCCCCCGGCGGCCATCGCCGCCCCCTCCAGCGCGGCCAGCGCCGCGGCGGCGGTCAGACGGGCGGGGCGGGGGCCGCTGGGCTGCTCTGCGGTCTGGTCGGTACTCACCCCTGCAGGGTAGCGGGCACCCCGCGGTCCGGATCGAGGCCGGGGCTGGGCCCGGTACCAAGCGGTAGGTAATCTTCAGAGCATGCGCGCACTCCTTGTGGTCAATCCGGCAGCAACCACCACCAGTGCCCGCACTCGTGACGTACTGCTGCACGCACTGGCCAGCGAGATGAAGCTGGAGGCGGTCACGACCGAGTACCGGGGGCACGCGCGTGACCTCGGCAGGCGGGCCGCGGAGAGTGACGACATCGACCTCGTCGTCGCACTGGGCGGCGACGGCACGGTCAACGAGGTGGTCAACGGGCTGCTCCACCACGGCCCCGACCCCGGCCGCCTGCCCGGCCTCGCGGTCGTGCCCGGCGGCTCCACCAACGTCTTCGCCCGTGCCCTCGGGCTGCCGAACGACGCGGTGGAGGCGACCGGCGCACTCCTGGATGCGCTGCGTGAGCGCCGGGAGCGGACGGTCGGCCTGGGCCTGGCGGCCGGCACCCCGGGCACGGCGGACGAGGGGGTCCCCTCGCGCTGGTTCACTTTCTGTGCGGGGCTCGGTTTCGACGCGGGTGTGGTCGGCCGGGTCGAACAGCAGAGGGAACGCGGAAAGCGGTCCACCCATGCCCTCTACGTGCGCCAGGTGGTCCGCCAATTCCTGGACGAGCCGAGCCGCAGGCACGGTGCGATCACCCTGGAACGTCCGGGCGAGGACCCGGTCTCCGGTCTCGTGATGTCCATAATCTGCAACACGTCTCCCTATACCTACCTGGGCAATCGCCCGATGTACGCCTCCCCCGAGGCGTCTTTCGACACCGCGCTCGACGTGCTGGCGCTGTCAAAGATGTCGACCGCTCATGTGACGCGCTTTGCCACTCAATTGCTCACTTCGACGCCTGAACGCGGTCCGCACGGAAAGCACGCAGTTTCGCTGCATGACCTGACGGACTTCTCCTTGCATTCCAAGGCCCGACTCCCCTTCCAGATGGACGGCGACCACCTGGGACTGCGTACGAGCGTGACGTTCACAGGCGTACGCCGTGCACTGCGTGTGATTGTGTGAGTGGAAGGGCCCAAAGTCCTTTAACTCGAACGTTTGGGCTGGGATCCACCCCATGGAAGTACGGCTGTGACCTAGCCGACACCGAGGAATCAAAAAAAACTTTCCAGAAGGGGTTGTATCCGCAGCCGAGGTTTGCGAATCTCTACATGGCGCTCGGGACGGCCCGCAACACCGGCCTCCCGGAAAGCCAGAACCCCACCTCAACACACAGGACCCGCAACCAGGTCATCTGGAAGTCGGCCCTTCACTTGTGGGGGGATTCGTGAAAGCGTTCACATTCACAAGCAACCTGCACGTAACACCCTAAGAGAGGTAGCAGCCATGGACTGGCGTCACAACGCCGTTTGTCGTGAGGAAGACCCGGAGCTGTTCTTCCCCATCGGCAACACCGGTCCCGCGCTGCTGCAGATCGAGGAAGCCAAGGCCGTCTGCCGCCGCTGCCCCGTCATGGAGCAGTGCCTGCAGTGGGCGCTCGAGTCCGGCCAGGACTCCGGCGTCTGGGGTGGCCTCAGTGAGGACGAGCGCCGCGCAATGAAGCGCCGTGCCGCTCGCAACCGGGCGCGCAACGCGACCGCCTGACCACCCTGTTCACGAGCTTGAGCCCGGCGGCGCGCGTACAGCGAGTACGCACCACCGTCGCCCCCGAACCGCAGCGCGCAGTACCCCCGATGCGCACGCAGTACTAGAACGCCGGGAGATTCGGTCTCCCCAGCACACAGTGAGCCCCGGACCACCATCCATCGGTCCGGGGCTCACCGCTGTGCCCACGCGGCCGGTCTACGCGTCACCCGGTACCGGTATGTCGAGCACCACCTGGGTACCGCGCTCCGGAGCCGGGACCATGTCGAAGGAGCCGCCCAACTCTCCTTCCACCAGAGTCCGTACGATCTGGAGCCCCAGATTTCCCGCGGTCTTCGCGTCGAACCCCTCGGGCAGTCCGCGCCCGTTGTCCTGCACCGTGATGAGCAGCCTGGCGTCCTCACGCAGCCCGCCCCGGACCGCGGAGACCTCCACGGTGCCCAGTTCGCCCGGCCCGAAGGCGTGTTCCAGTGCGTTCTGCAGCACCTCGGTCAGCACCATGGAGAGCGGTGTGGCGACCTCGGCGTCCAGGATGCCGAAGCGGCCCGTACGGCGGCAGTCGACCTTGCCGGGCGAGATCTCGGCCACCATCGCGATGACCCGGTCGGCGATCTGGTCGAACTCGACACGTTCGTCGAGATTCTGCGAGAGCGTCTCGTGGACGATCGCGATGGAACCGACGCGCCGCACCGCCTCGTTGAGCGCCTCCCTGCCGCGGTCCGAATCCATCCGCCTGGCCTGGAGGCGCAGAAGCGCGGCCACCGTCTGGAGGTTGTTCTTCACCCGGTGGTGGATCTCACGGATCGTGGCGTCCTTGGTGATCAACTCGCGCTCCCGGCGGCGCAGTTCCGTGACGTCCCGCAGCAGCACCAGCGAGCCGATCCGGACGCCCTTCGGGGAGAGCGGGATGGCGCGGAGCTGGATCACTCCGTCGTTCCCCTCGACCTCCGTCTCCCGTGGCGCGTAGCCGCTGGCCAGTTTGACCATGGCCTCGTCGACCGGGCCGCGGCTCGGTGCGAGGTCGGTCGTCAGCTGACCGAGGTGCTGGCCCACCAGGTCGGACGCGAGTCCGAGGCGGTGATAGGCGGAGAGTCCGTTGGGGCTGGCGTACTGGACCACACCGTCCGCGTCGAGGCGGATCATTCCGTCGCCGACGCGCGGCGACGCGTCCATGTCGACCTGCTGGCCGGGGAAGGGGAACGAACCCGCCGCGATCATCTGGGCCAGATCGGAAGCCGACTGGAGATACGTGAGTTCGAGGCGGGAAGGTGTACGGACAGTGAGCAGGTTGGTGTTGCGGGCGATCACTCCGAGTACACGGCCCTCCCGGCGGACCGGAATGGACTCGACCCGTACGGGCACCTCCTCCCGCCACTCCGGGTCACCCTCGCGCACGATCCGGCCCTCGTCGAGGGCCGCGTCCAGGAGTGGACGCCGGCCGCGGGGAACGAGATGGCCGACCATGTCGTCCTGGTAGGAGGTGGGGCCGGTGTTCGGCCGCATCTGTGCCACGGAGACATAGCGGGTGCCGTCGCGCGTGGGGACCCACAGCACGAGGTCGGCGAAGGACAGGTCGGAGAGCAGTTGCCACTCCGAGACCAGCAGATGCAGCCACTCGAGGTCGGTGTCGCCCAGAGCGGTGTGCTGGCGTACGAGATCGTTCATGGAGGGCACGTGTGTGAGCGTACCCGCCGGAATCTTTCCGTCGTACGCATGGACATCGGAGAATGGTCTAGTCCACAATGTGCGTGCAAAGACTTCCGCTCTCCCCGCACAGGAGAGTGGAGACGAGGTACGCGGCGCTCTCTGCCCTGACTGCGCCAAGTCCTCCCACGGCCGCCGGGAACCGCACACCTGACGGCCGATGCAGCTGAGGGCTGCGGTGCCGTACGGCCGGGCCGAGGGTCCCTGCCGCACCGGCGCCGCGGCCCGCAGTCGTTTCCGGGTGGCGCCGCTCACCTCTGTGTGGCGCCCGCGCCCCGTCCGGGCCAGGCCAGCATCGCGGTGTCCGCCAACTGCTGGAGCTCATCGCGCGTCGCCCCGTCCCTGGCCTGCTGGGACATGCCCTGGAGCACCGCCCCGCTGAAGCGCGCCAGCGTGCCCGCGTCGACGCCGGGCGGCAGTTCCCCGCTCGCCATATCGGCTCTGATCCGGCTTTCGAAGTCCGCGACGCTGGCGTTCCGCCGCTCGCGGAGGCCCTGCTCCACCTCCGCCGTCGAGCAGTTGGCCGCGGCGCTGATCACGAGGCAGCCGCGCGGATGGGCCGGGTCCGTGAGCTCGGCGGCCGACTCGCGCAGCAGCCGCGCGATCCCCGCACGCGCGGTGGGCTCCTCACGCAGGGCGCGGACCGAGTACGAGCCGTACGTCGACGCGTACACCTCCACGACCTCGCCGAAGAGCGTCTTCTTGTCGCCGAACGCCGCGTAGAGGCTGGGGGCACCGATCCCCATCACACGGGTGAGGTCGGCGACCGACGTCGCCTCGTAGCCGTGCTCCCAGAACGCCATCATGGCCTGCTCCAGGGCCTGCTCGCGGTCGAACGACCGGGGCCGCCCGCGCTGTTTCGTCGCCATGCCCCCATTCTATAGCGGTCGCTAGACAATATGTTACGGTCATTCTGTATCGATCACTAAAGAATGCAGGGGGGCACAGCCATGAGCAGGCTCAAGGGCAGGACGGCACTGGTCACGGGCGGGAGCCGGGGCATCGGCCGGGGGATCGCCGAGCGGCTGGGGCGGGACGGGGCGCGGGTCGCCGTGCATTTCGGGCGCAACGAGGAGGCGGCCCTGAAGACCGTCGCAACGATCGAGTCGATGGGCGGATCCGCGTTCGCTATAGGCCAGGAGCTGGGAGTGCCCGGTGACGCGGAGACGCTCTGGAGCGCTTTCGACCAGCAGGCCGACGGGCTGGACATCCTGGTGAACAACGCGGGCATCGGCACATCCGAGCCCTTCGAACGGACCACGGAGGCGGAGTACGAGCGGCTTTTCGCCGTGAACACCAGGGCGCCCTTCTTCCTGGCCCAGCTCGGCCTCGGCCGGCTGCGGGACGGCGGCCGCGTCATCAATATCTCGACCGGCCTCTCGCACGCGGCACTGATGCCCGAGCTGATCACCTACGCGATGACCAAGGGCGCACTCGACGTCTTCACGAAGTACCTGGCCAAGGTGGTCGGACCGCGCGGGATCACCGTCAACGCGGTCGCGCCGGGAATCATCGACACGGACAACACGGCGGCGATGCTGCGGGCGAGCGACGACTCGTGGGCACAGGCGGCCGCACTGTCGGCGCTGGGCAGGGTGGGAACGCCCGCTGACGTTGCCGACGTGGTGGCCTTCCTGGCCTCCGACGACGGCCGCTGGGTGACAGGGCAGTGGATCGACGCCACGGGCGGATCGCTGGCCTGAGGCGATGCCCCGGGACACGACGCCCGAGGCGCCGCGCCGGCCGGGGCACCGGTCGCGTCCGGCGCGGACGCGTCAGCGGGTCTCCGTCACCTTGGTCAGGGCCCTCGGGGAGTCCGGGTCCTGGCCGCGGGCGACGGCGACCTCGTACGCCAGCAGCTGGAGCGGGAGGATCTCCAGGATCGGCTGAAGGGCCTCCGGCACCCCGTCGGTGGGCAGCACGAAGCCGGCCGACGCCGCGTCGACCTGGGCCTTCGGGCCGATGACCACCAGGTCGGCGCCACGGCCCCGCAGCCGGTCGAGGACCGGCTGGAGGGCCTCGCCGCCCCGGCCGCCGGTGACGACGGCGATGACCGGCGAGACGTTGTCCACCATCGCGAGCGGGCCGTGCAACAGGTCGGCCCCGGAGAAGGGCAGCGTCGCGATGTAGCTCGTCTCCATGATCTTCAGCGCGGCCTCCTTGGCCGTCGGGTAGCCGTAACCGCGCGAAGTGATCACCATGCGGGTGGCGAACCGGTAGCGCGCGGCCAGCACCCTGATCTCCTCGCGCCGGGCCAGCACCTGCTCCGCCAGCCCCGGCAGCACCCCCGCCGCCGAACCGTCCCCACCGCACAGGCCCTCGGCGAAGAGGTAGAGGGAGAGCAGCGACGCGGTGTACGTCTTCGTCGCCGGCAGCGCTCTCTCCGGGCCCGCGAGGATATCGATGTGGTACTCGGACACGGCGGCCAGCGCCGAGTCCGCGTTGTTGGTGACCGCCAGGGTGATCGCTCCGGCCCTCCGTGCGGCCCGGGTGGACGCGACCAGGTCGGGTGAGCCGCCGGACTGACTGACCGTGATGACCAGTACGTCGGTCAGGTCGGGCTCGGCCCCGTACGCCGTCGTCGTGGACATCGAGGCGAGCCCGCACGGCAGCCCGAGCCGGATCTCCAGGTGGTACTTGGCGTGGAGCGCGGCGTTGTCCGAGGAGCCGCGTGCGTTCAGCAGGACGAAGCGCGGCCTGCGCCCGGCGACGGCCGCCGCTGTAGCGGCGATCCGCGGTGCGCCCTCCGACAGGATCCGGCGGAGCACCGCGGGCTGCTCGGCCGTCTCGCCGGACATCATGCGCCCCGGTTGTTCGCTCTGGTGCATCCGAGTGCCTCCGCGAGCTGTTCCGTGCGTTCCCCCCGCGGTCCACAGGTGATCCAGGTGCGATGCACCCGCCTTCAATCGAACATGAGATGACGGGGAACCGCTAGCGGGAACGGCGCGCTCTGCTAGATTGGTCTATACCACATATCTGCACTCTCCAGATCGGCAGGCCCAGCGTGGAAGTTGTCATCGTCCCGGACGCCAAGGCAGGCGGCGAAGTCATCGCGGAGGCCATGGCCGGCCTGCTGCGCCGCAAGCCCGACGCTCTGCTCGGTGTCGCCACCGGCTCGACCCCGCTGCCCGTCTACCAGGCGCTGGCCGCCAAGGCCGGCGCCGGGGCAGTGGACGCGGGGCGCGCCCGGATCTGCCAGCTCGACGAGTACGTCGGCCTTCCGGCCGGGCACCCCGAGTCGTACCGCTCGGTGGTGCTGCGCGAGGTCGTGGAACCGCTCGGGCTCACCGAGGCCTCCTTCATGGGCCCCGACGGATCGGCCGACGACATCCCGGCGGCCTGCCACGCGTACGACAGGGCGCTCGCCGAGGCCGGCGGGGTCGACCTCCAGCTCCTGGGTATCGGCACCGACGGGCACATAGGCTTCAACGAGCCCTGTTCGTCGCTCGCCTCCCGCACCCGGATCAAGACGCTGACCGAGCAGACCCGGATCGACAACGCCCGGTTCTTCGACGGCGACATCGAGCAGGTGCCGCACCACGTCATCACCCAGGGCATCGGGACCATCCTGGAGGCCCGCCATGTGGTGCTGCTGGCCACCGGTGAGGGCAAGGCCGAGGCCGTGGCGCAGACCGTCGAGGGGCCGGTGGCAGCGGTGGTGCCCGCATCCGCGCTCCAGTTGCACCGGCACGTGACCGTCGTCGTCGACGAGGCGGCCGCGTCCAAGCTGAAGCTGGCCGACTACTTCCGCCACACCTTCGCGTCGAAGCCGGAGTGGCAGGGCCTGTAACAGGCCGCAAGGCGATGGCCGGGCACCCTCGGGTGCCCGGCCATCGTCTTGCGCTCCTGACGTTTCGCTCCGCGCGGTGCGCTAACGCGTGGCGACGCCCGCGATGACCTCGGCCGCCGCACGGCCGCAGACCCGGGCCGCGCCGTGCGTCGCCAGGTACAGCGCCCCGCGCGGCTCGGCCAGCGGGACACCCATCTCGACCACCACGGTGTCGGGGCGCGCGGCGAGCAGCGCGTCGAGCACGGCCGGCATCCACGGGTGGCGGTGGGCGTCGCGGACGACGGCGACGATCGTGCGCCCGCCCGCGGCGGCCAGCACATCGCCCGGCGCGCTGTCCGCTCCGTACGTGCCGGTGCCGGTTCCGGGCAGCAGGGCCGCCAGCTCGGCTGCGATGCCCCACGGGGTCTCGTCACCGACAGCGATGTTCGCCCCGGGGGTGAAGGCGGCGACGTAGGGGGCGGTGGTCAGCGGACGGTGGTCGGCCGGGACGGCCCGCAGCGCACGCCGGGCCGCGACGAGGCCGACGTCGGAGCCGGGCGCGGTCCCCTCCTGCGACGCCGCGCCCGGCTCCGAAGCCCCCCTGGCCCGGCGTGTCCACCCTGCGAGCTCGCGTACCCGCGTGGCGGCGTCCGCCAGCCGTTCCTCGGGCAGTTCGCCCGCCCGTACCGCCGCCACCAGCGCGTCACGCAGCCGCAGGACGGTGCCCTCGTCCGAGAGGCCGCCGCCCACACAGATGGCGTCGGCGCCGGCCGCGATGGCGAGGACGGTGCCGCGTTCGATGCCGTACGCCGACGCGATGGCATTCATCTCGATGCCGTCGGTGACGATCAGCCCCTCGTAGCCGAGTTCGCCGCGCAGCAGACCGGTCAGAATCTGCGGGCTCAGCGTCGCCGGGCGCTCACGGTCGAGTGCGGGGAGCAGGATGTGCGCGCTCATGACCGACTTGGCGCCCGCTGCGATGGCGGCCCGGAAAGGCACCAGCTCACGGGCGTTCAGCGTTTCCAGGTCGGCGTCGATCCGGGGCATCGCGTGGTGCGAGTCGACCGCAGTGTCCCCGTGGCCGGGGAAGTGCTTGGTGCAGGCCGCGACCCCGGCGGCCTGGAGGCCCTCGACGTACGCGGCGGTGTGCCGGGCCACCAGTGCGGTGTCGGAGCCGAAGGACCGTACGCCGATGACCGGGTTGTCCGGATTGGAGTTGACGTCGGCGGACGGGGACCAGTTGTGGTTGACCCCGCACTCGGCGAGACGCCGGCCCAGCTCGCGGGCGACGGCGCGGGTGAGCTCAGGGTCGTCGACCGAGCCGAGCGCGAGGTTCCCGGGGAAGGACGAACCGGTGCGCACTTCCAGACGGGTGACGTCGCCGCCCTCCTCGTCGATCGCGACGAGGACGTCGTCCCGCTCGGCCCGCAGCTGGGCGGTGAGCGCGGCGACCTGGGGAGCGCTGGTGACGTTGCGGCCGAACAGGGCGACGGACGCGAGCCCTTCGCTGATCCTGCGCAGCAGCCAGTCGGGCGCCGTGGTGCCGGTGAAGCCGGGCTGGAGAACGGCCAGCGCGTCGCGCGTGAGCTTGTCCGTACCCGTGGTGATGGTGGTCATGGGCGGCGTTATCCCTTCACTGCACCGGAGGTGAGACCACTGACAGCCTTGCGCTGCAAGTAGACGAAGAGGATCAGGATCGGGATGGCGAAGAGCGAGGAGGCAGCCATGGTCGCGCCCCAGTCGTCACCGAACGCCGTCTGGAACTGGGAGAGCCACAGCGGAAGCGTCTGCGACCCGATGTCCTTGTTGAGGATGAGCACCAGCGGGAACTCGTTCCACGCGGTGACGAAGCCGAAGAGCGAGGTGGCCATGAGACCCGGGCCGAGCAGCGGCAGGATCACCTTGATGAACGCCTGCGGGCGGGTACAGCCGTCGACCATGGCGGACTCCTCCAGTTCCTTGGGCACCGCGGCCACATAGCCCCGCAGCGTCAGGATCGTGAAGGGCAGCACCATCATCATGTAGAAAACCGTCAGTGGGACCAGGCTGTTCAGCATGTCCGCATCGCGGACCAGCATGTAGATCGCGATGACCATGACCTCCCAGGGCGCCATCTGCGCGATCATGAAGGTCAGGAGCACCCCGCGCCTGCCCTTGAAGCGCATCCGCGCCATGGCGAAGGACGCGAGGAGCGCGATCACCAGGGACGAGAGCACCGAGACCACGGTGACCACGAAGGAGTTGCGTACCAGCGTCCAGAAGTGGTCCGCGGCGACGACCTTGCTGAAGTGCGACAACGTGGCGTCGGTCGGGAACCACACGGGGGTGTCGGTGATGATGTCGCCGGTCGGCTTGAAGGCCGTGGCGAACATCCAGTAGACGGGGAAGGCGAAGCCTATGAAGAGAATGATCGCCGTTGCGTTGGGCCAGAACCGGCCGAACAGGGAGCGCCTCACAGCTAGTCCTCCTCTTGCTTCAGTACGGTGCGAAGGTAGTAGCCCGTCAGTACGAGCAGCACGATCATCGTCAGGAACGAGATCGCCGCGCCCATGCCGAAGTGCTGGTTGCCGACGCCCTCGACGAAGGCGTACACGGGCAGAGTCTCGGTGAGCCGGTCCGGGCCGCCGCCGTTGATCGCGAAGATCTGGGTGAAGGACTTGAAGACCCAGATGACTTCGAGGAACGTCGTGGCCAGCAGGAACGGCTTGAGCAAGGGGAACGTCACCGAGGTGAAGCTCTTCCAGTTCCCGGCGCCGTCGAGCGACGCGGCCTCGTAGAGCTCCCCGGGGATGGTCGTCGATGCGGCGTAGAGGTTGATCGCTACGAAGGGGACCGACTGCCAGACGATCAGGAGCGTGACCACCGAGAACGTGGAGAACTGGCTGCCGGTCCAGTTGAAGTCGGCCATCGAGTGCCAGCCGAGGCTGTCGAGCACGTAGTTGACGACACCGAAACGCTGGGCGAACAACCACTGGTAGACGGTGGTGGCCGCGATGACCGGCATCGCCCAGGCGAGCACCAGACCGAGCATGAGAAGCAGACGCATCTTCTTGCCGAGGCGGGCAAGAAGGAGGCCGGTGAGCGTACCGAGAACCATGATCAGTACGACGTTCGCCGCGGTGAAGAAGATCGACCGCTCGACGACCTTCCAGAAGTCCGAGCCGCCCAGGACGTCCTGGTAGTTGGAGAAGCCGTTCCACTCGGTCAGATGGAGGATCAGCTGGCGCGGGTTGAGGTTCTGGAACGACAGCATGCCGTTCTTGACCAGGGGGTATCCCAGCAGCACCACGGTGGCGAGCAGTGCGGGGACCAGGAGCAGATAGGGGGCCGCGCCGCCGGTTCTCCTTCCGGCCGCCGCCGGACCGCCGGGTGGCGCGTCTTCCTTGGCGGGGACGGCCTGGGGGACCGAGTCCGCGTGTTCGGTCTGCACTGACATGCTCGCCATCTCTTCTTGAGCCGTACGGTCGAGATCCATGCGGGCACGCCGGGGGGCGGTGGCCCGCCCCCCGGTGGCCGCGGTCAGTTCTTCTGCGCCAGGCGCTTGTTGATCTCACCCTCGACGGCTGCCGCGGCGGCAGCCGGCGACTTCCCGGAGAGGACCGAGGTCATGTAGCTCTTGACCGGGTTGGGGTCGTTCTCCACGGCCGCCCACTCGGGGATGAGCGGGGTGGTGCCGCCCGACACCGCGGCGGCGGGGGCAGCGGCCTCGCCCGCGGCGTTGCCCTTGAGGTTGGAGTCGAGCGACGCCTTGTTCGGGACGATGCCGCTCTCCTTGGCGAGCGCGCCCTCGAACTTGTCCCCGAGCGCCATCTTCAGGAACTCCTTGGCCAGGTCCTGCTTCTTGCTGGCCGCGGCCACCGCGAAGTTCGACCCGCCGAGGAAGACGCCCTCGGGCTTGGCGGCGGTCTCACCGGGGATGGTGAAGTAGCCGATGTCCTTAGCGATCTTCTTGTTGGCCGTGATGGCCGTACCGGCCTCCCAGCCCATGCCGATGAAGGCGCCGACGTTGCCCTTGGCGAAGACCTCGGCCTGCTGCGGGTTGGCCTCGTCCTTGTCCTTGGACGCCTTGGAGTACGACTGGTACTTCTTGTAGAGCTCCATCGCGGCGGTGACCTTGGGGTCGGCGAGGTTGGAGACGTACTTGCCCCCGCTCTTCTTGACGAGGTCCGCGCCCTGGCCGATGGTGAGGCCGTCGAAGAAGTACCAGTTCTGGCCAGGCAGGTAGATCGGCTCGGCCTGGCCCTTCTTCTTGATCGCGTCGAGGTCCTTGAAGAACTCGGCGCGGGTCTTCGGGGTGCCGGTGATACCGGCGTCCGCCCAGACCTTCTTGTTGTAGATGACCACGCGGTTCGCGAAGTACCAGGGGGCCGCGTACTGCTTGCCCTGGTAGACCGAGGACTTGCTGAGCGACGGCGTCCAGTCGGCGCCGATCTGGCTCTTCAGGTCGCTGAGGTCGGCGAGGCCGCCGGTCGCCGCGTAGGCCGGGGTCTGCGTGTTGCCGACCTCGATGACGTCGGGCGGGGTCGACTCCGAGAGAGCGGTGGTGATCTTCTGCTGGATCCCGTCCCACTTCTGGGTCTCGAACTTGACGGTGGCGCCGGTCTTCTTCTTGAAGGCGGCCTGGAGGTTCTTGGTCCAGCCGGGGGGCGTGGAGCCGTCCATCGCCCAGACGGTCAGGGTCTGCCCCTTGTAGCCGTCGGCCCCCGCCTTCTTGCTGCTGTCCTTACTGTCGTCCGAGCCGCAGGCCGCAACACTGGCCAGCATTGCCGCCACACCGATCGCCGCGATGAGTCCGCGCTTCACGACACCCTCCTCAGGGATGAAAAAAGCTTCCCCCCACCACCCGAGAACGCCGTTTCTGCCGCAACAAGTGCGACCGGTACTGCCCGTGGGGCTGGGACCTGGTCTTTAATGGTTTAGACCAGTACTCGGGAGCTTGGCCTAGACCTATTGGGGTGTCAAGGGTGTATAAGAAAGGCTGTCGTGTCCGTTATCGGACCGACACCTGAGGGAGGGCGGCGACCCATGACCGGACCGTGCCACCATGTGAGCCGCGACAGACGGAGGAGCCGGTGACGGCAGCAGCGCAGCACTCGGGAAGGCAGGCGATGGGCACCAACGGGGGGACCGTGGAGGCGGGTGGCACAACACCCGGACGCACCGCGCGGGTGCCCAAGTACTACCGCCTCAAGCGGCACTTGCTCGACATGACGGAGACGCTCCCCCCGGGCACACCCGTGCCGCCCGAGCGGACCCTCGCCGCCGAGTTCGACACTTCGCGCACCACTGTGCGCCAGGCGCTCCAGGAACTGGTCGTGGAGGGCCGTCTGGAGCGCATCCAGGGCAAGGGCACGTTCGTGGCCAAACCCAAGGTCTCGCAGGCCCTCCAGCTCACCTCATACACCGAGGACATGCGGGCGCAGGGGCTTGAGCCCACGTCCCAGCTGCTGGACATCGGTTATGTCACCGCGGACGACACCCTCGCGGGACTGCTCGACATCACGGCCGGCGGACGGGTACTGCGGATCGAGCGGCTGCGACTGGCGAGCGGTGAGCCGATGGCCATCGAGACCACGCATCTGTCCGCCAAGCGCTTCCCCGCGCTGCGCCGTTCGCTCGTGAAGTACACCTCGCTCTACGCCGCGCTGTCCGAGGTGTACGACGTCCGCCTGGCCGAGGCGGAGGAGACGATCGAGACCTCACTGGCCACGCCGCGGGAAGCCGGGCTGCTCGGGACGGACGTCGGGCTCCCGATGCTGATGCTCTCGCGCCACTCGATCGACGAGCGGGGCGAGCCGGTGGAGTGGGTGCGCTCGGTCTACCGCGGCGACCGCTACAAGTTCGTCGCGAGGCTGCGGCGGCCGACCGGCTGACACCGGCCGGCCCCGCTCCGGTCAGGCCGCGTCGAGCAGAGTGCGGTGCTCGGCGTCGAGTTTGAGGTCGACGGCGGCCAGACACTCCTCCAGCTGGGCGACGGAGCTGACCCCGATGACGGGCAGCACGGAGGGCGAACCGCCGAGGAGCCACGCCAGGACGACTTGGTTCGGCGTTGCTCCCGTCTCCGCCGCCACCGCGCGCACCGCGGCGAGGCGGGCGGCCGTCCCCGGGTGGTCGTACTCGGCGGGCACCGGCCGGTCGTCCCGGCCGTACGCACCGCTCAGCAGCGTGGAGTAACCCAGCAGCGTCAGCTCGTCGGGCTCGGAGCTTACATAGTCGAGAAGTTCATCGGAGGCGTGCGGATTGACCCCGAAATCGACGCCGGGCCGGGGCTGGAGGTAGGTGTAGCGCTGCTGGATACAGCTGTATCCGGCCACGGACAGCTCCCGGGCCGCGACGCGGGCCTGCTCGATGCGCCACGCGGTGTGGTTGCTGGCTCCGAGCACCCGTACCTTGCCGTCCGCGACCAGCGAGCCGAGCCCGGCCACCTGCTCGTGGACCGGAGTCCTGCGGTCTTCGATGTGCGAGTAGAAGACGTCGATCCGGTCGGTGCCGAGACGGCGCAGTGCGGCTTCGGTCTGACGTCGCATCACCTCGGGCGCCAGCCCCTCGGCCTTTTCGGGCCAGGGCGCGTCCAGCGGGTCGGGCAGCGCCCCGGCCTTGGTGGCGAGCACGACCCGGTCCCGCACACCCCGGCCGGCCATCCAGCGGCCGATGAGGTTCTCGCTTTCCTCGCCGGTACAGCCGTCGACCCAGAACGCATAGGTGTTGGCGGTGTCGATGAACGTGCCGCCGGCGTCGAGGAAACGGTCGAGTATCGCGAACGCCGTGGCCTCGTCGGTCATCGAGCCGAAACGCAGCGCACCCAGGCAGAGTGCGCTCACATCGAGGCCTCCGGTCCCGCCCGTCCTCACGTACTTCATATGTGCTCCCAGCCAACTGAAGGTGCCGGGCCACCCGGCATCCGGTCCCGACTGTAGGAGCCGGGCGGCCGCCACGTGGCCATATCCGAAAAAAGGTCTAGGCCAATAGCGGCGCAGGGGTGGTTGCCGTCGAAATCAACCGATTGAGCGGCGTTGCCGTTCCGGTATGCGGATAGGGCTTCCGCCGGACGAGCTTCCTCGCCTAGATTTCCTGCGCGTTGTACCAGGTGCTCAGTGAGGGGACGGACCGCACCATGCCCGAGAAAAAACCGGTGGTCACGCCGGTGCGCGTGATCATCGCGGTTTGTCTGATCGCACCCTTCGCAGCCATGCTCTGGGTGAGTTCGTACGCGAAGGTGGACCCGGCCTTCATCGGTATCCCGTTCTTCTACTGGTACCAGATGCTCTGGGTGCTCATCTCGACCGTACTCACGATGACCGCGTACAAGCTGTGGCAGCGCGACCAGCGCGCGCGCAAGGGAGGTGCGTCCGCATGAAGGACGGTGTGAACGGCGTCGCGCTCGGCGTCTTCATCTTCTTCTTCGTGGCCGTCACGGTCGTCGGCTTCATGGCCGCCCGCTGGCGCCGCGCGGACAACGCGGCCACCCTCGACGAATGGGGGCTCGGCGGACGGTCGTTCGGCACGTGGGTCACCTGGTTCCTGCTCGGCGGCGACCTCTATACGGCGTACACCTTCGTCGCCGTCCCCGCGGCCGTCTACGCGGCGGGCGCGGCGGGATTCTTCGCCGTGCCGTACACGATCCTCGTCTACCCGCTGATCTTCACCTTCCTGCCGCGGCTCTGGTCGGTGTCCCACAAGCACGGCTACGTGACGACATCGGACTTCGTCCGCGGGCGCTTCGGGTCGAAGGGGCTCTCGCTGGCCGTGGCGGTCACCGGAATCCTCGCCACGATGCCGTACATCGCGCTCCAACTGGTCGGTATCCAGGCGGTTCTCGATGTCATGGGCGTGGGCGGCGAAGGCAGCAACTGGTTCGTCAAGGACCTCCCGCTGCTGATCGCCTTCGCGGTGCTCGCCGCATACACCTACTCGTCGGGGCTGCGGGCCCCCGCACTGATCGCCTTCGTCAAGGACGGCCTGATCTACATCGTCATCCTGGTGGCGATCATCTACATCCCGATCAAGCTCGGCGGCTTCGACGACATCTTCGCCAAGGCAGGCCACGCGTTCTCGCAGACCAACCCTGCGACGGGCAAGCCACGCGGGGCGCTCGCGCCGGCCGCCGCGGGACAGTGGGGTTACGCGACGCTGGCGCTCGGATCGGCGCTCGCGCTGTTCATGTACCCGCACTCGATCACGGCGACGCTCTCCTCGCGCAGCCGCAACGTGATCCGCCGCAACACCGCGATCCTGCCGCTGTACTCGCTGATGCTCGGACTGCTCGCGCTGCTCGGCTTCATGGCGATCGCCGCGGGCATCAAGGTGAAGAACGGCCAGCTGGCGATCCCCCAGCTCTTCGAGAACATGTTCCCCGACTGGTTCGCGGGCGTGGCCTTCGCCGCCATCGGCATCGGCGCCCTGGTACCGGCCGCGATCATGTCCATCGCGGCGGCGAACCTCTTCACCCGCAACATCTACAAGGACTTCATCAAGCCGGGTGCGACACCCGCCCAGGAGGCCAAGGTCTCCAAGCTGGTGTCACTCGTGGTCAAGGTCGGCGCGCTCCTGTTCGTGCTCGCCATGGACCCGACGGTGGCGATCAACTTCCAGCTCCTGGGCGGCATCTGGATCCTGCAGACGATGCCGGCGCTGGTCGGCGGGCTCTTCACCCGGTGGTTCCACCGCTGGGCGCTGCTCGCCGGCTGGGCGGTCGGCATGGTCTACGGCACGCTCGCCGCCTACGGCGTGGCCAGCCCGACCCAGGCGCACTTCGGCGGCTCGTCCAAGGAGATCCCGGGCATCGGGCAGATCGGCTACATCGGTCTGACGGCGTTCGTGCTGAACGTCGTGGTGACGCTGGTACTCACCGTCGTGCTCAACGCGGTCAAGGCACCGGCCGGGATCGACGAGACCTCGCCGGAGGACTACACGGCGGACGCCGGTGACAAGGACGTCCAGGTGGAGCTCCCGCCGGCCACCGCCGCCAGCCCCGCCGGACGCTGACGGGCCGGACACCGGCAGCAGGTCCGGGCCGCCGCATCTCCCCCGGGAGATGCGGCGGCCCGCTGCGTTTCCCCGGCCCGCAGGCTGACGCCCCTGCCGCGGGCCGGCGCCGTACGGCACACTGCCCGCATGGACATCGCCATCAGGCCCGCCGAACCGCGGGACTACGAGGAACTCGGCGCGATCACCGCCCGCGCCTACCTCCAGGACGGGCTGCTGGACTTCGGCGCCGACGACCCGTATCTCGACCTGCTGCGCGCGGTGGAGCAGAGGGCGGCCGGGGCCGAAGTACTGGTAGCGGCCGATGATTCGGGGCGGCTGCTCGGCGGGGTGACCTTCGCCCGGCCCGGCAGCGAATGGGCCGACATCGCCGGACCGGGCGACGCGGAGTTCCGGATGCTCGCGGTGGACCACACGGCTCGGGGGCAGGGCGCGGGTGAGGCTCTGGTCCGTGCCTGCGTCGCGCGGGCACGGACCTGCGAGGGGGTCTCGCGGCTCGTCCTGTCCACTCAGCCGGCGATGGCCGGGGCCCACCGGATCTACTCCCGGCTGGGCTTCATACGGACGCCTGAGAGGGACTGGGACCCCATTCCGGGGCTGACCCTGCTGACGTACGCACTGCTCCTCTGAACCCGAGCTGACCGCCCACGACACAACATATGGGGGGTGCTTTCCGAACGGCACCCCACATGTATGCTCGTGCTCGCTGTCGTCGCAGGGGAATCCGGTGCGAATCCGGAACTGTCCCGCAACGGTGTGATCAGTGCGCTTTCGCGCACCGCGGAGTCCGAGGACCTGCCGACAGCACATCCGGTTCGACCGAACCGGATGGGAAACGTCCGGGCCTCGCGGTAGGGCCTGCGGATGCTGTGCGGTGTGCTGCTCTGCTGTGCCCGTACGCGCCCGTGCCCCCGCCGGCCCCAGCCGAGCGAGGGAGAGCGCACCGTGACCATCGCGCCCACCGCACCTGTCACCGAGCAGGTGGCGGACGCCCCGGGAACCGTACTGCTGCGGACCCTGACCGACCTCACCGCCGATCTCACCGACACCGACCCCGGCAAGGTCGCCGCTGCCGCCCTGCGCGGGCGCAACGCCGCGTCGGACGAGGCCGAGTTGCGGGAGCTGGCCACCGAGGCGGCCGCGGGTCTCATCTCCGAGGACCCGGCGTACTCGCGGCTCGCCGCCCGGCTGCTCACCCGCACCATCGCGGACGAGGCGGCCGGACAGGGCGCGGTGTCGTTCTCGGAATCCGTCGCCGCGGGCTTCCGCGAGGGCCTGATCGCCGACCGCACGGACAGCTTCGTACGGCTTCACGCCGCGCGGCTGGACGCGCTCATCGACACTTCGGCCGACGACCGCTTCGGGTACTTCGGGCTCCGCACCCTCTACAGCCGTTACCTGCTGCGCCACCCGATCACCCGCCAGGTGATCGAGACCCCCCAGCACTTCATGCTCCGGGTCGCCTGCGGTCTGGCCGCCGACGAATCGGCGGGCGCCCTGGACGAGGTGGCCGCGCTGTACGCGCTGATGAGCCGCCTCGACTACCTGCCCTCCTCCCCCACGCTCTTCAACTCGGGCACCCGGCACCCGCAGATGTCCTCCTGCTATCTGCTGGACTCGCCGCTGGACCAGCTGGACTCGATCTACGGGCGCTACCACGAGGTGGCCCGCCTCTCGAAGCACGCGGGCGGCATCGGCCTCTCGTACTCCCGTATCCGCTCCCGCGGTTCGCTGATCCGGGGCACGAACGGGCACTCCAACGGCATCGTCCCCTTCCTCAAGACCCTCGACGCCTCGGTCGCCGCGGTGAACCAGGGCGGCCGGCGCAAGGGCGCAGCAGCCGTCTACCTGGAGACCTGGCACTCGGACATCGAGGAGTTCCTGGAGCTGCGCGACAACACCGGTGAGGACGCCCGGCGTACGCACAACCTCAACCTGGCGCACTGGGTACCCGACGAGTTCATGCGCCGGGTCGACACCGACGGCACCTGGTCGCTGTTCTCGCCCGCTGATGTGCCGGAGCTGACCGATCTGTGGGGCGACGCCTTCGACGCCGCGTACCGCAAGGCCGAAGCCGAAGGTCTGGCCAGGAAGACGATTCCCGCCCGCGAGCTGTACGGGCGGATGATGCGCACCCTCGCCCAGACCGGCCAGGGGTGGATGACCTTCAAGGACGCGTCGAACCGGACTGCCAACCAGACCGCCGAGCCCGGCTCCGTCGTCCACTCGTCGAACCTCTGCACCGAGATCCTCGAAGTGACGGACGACGGCGAGACGGCGGTCTGCAACCTGGGCTCGGTCAACGTCGGCGCGTTCGTCTCGGGCGACTCGCTCGACTGGGAGCGCCTGGACGCGACCGTCCGCACCGCGGTCACCTTCCTCGACCGGGTCGTGGACATCAACTTCTACCCCACCGAGCAGGCGGGCCGCTCCAACGCCAAGTGGCGTCCGGTGGGCCTGGGCCTCATGGGGCTCCAGGACGTCTTCTTCCAGCTGCGGCTGCCCTTCGACTCCCCTCAGGCCAGGGCGCTCTCCACCCGGATCTCCGAGCGGATCATGCTCGCCGCGTACGAGGCGTCCTGCGACCTCGCCGAGAGCAACGGTCCGCTGCCCGCCTGGGAGCGGACCCGCGCGGCGCGCGGTGTGCTGCACCCCGACCACTACGCGGCCGAGTCCGCCTGGCCGGAGCGCTGGGAGGCGCTGCGCGCCAGGATCGCGAAGACCGGTATGCGCAACTCGCTGCTGCTGGCCATCGCGCCGACCGCCACCATCGCCTCGATCGCCGGGGTGTACGAGTGCATCGAACCGCAGGTCTCCAACCTCTTCAAGCGCGAGACCCTCTCGGGTGAATTCCTCCAGGTCAACGCCTACTTGGTGAACGAGCTCAAGCAACTGGGCGTCTGGGACGCGCAGTCCCGTGAGGCGCTGCGCGAGGCCAGCGGTTCGGTCCAGGGCTTCAGCTGGATCCCCGAGGAGGTCCGCGTGCTGTACCGCACGGCGTGGGAGATCCCGCAGCGCGGCCTGATCGACATGGCCGCGGCCCGTACCCCGTACATCGACCAGAGCCAGTCGCTGAACCTCTTCCTGGAGACGCCCACCATCGGCAAGCTCTCCTCGATGTACGCCTACGCGTGGAAGCAGGGCATCAAGACCACGTACTACCTGCGCTCCCGTCCGGCGACGCGCATCGCGCGGGCGGCGCGCTCCGCCACCGTCCCCGCCCAGCAGGCCCCGGCCGCCGCGGACGCGGACGCCATCGCCTGCTCCCTTGAGAACCCCGAGTCCTGCGAGGCCTGCCAGTAATGAGCACCGATTCCCAGAAGTCCGAGAAGAACCTGCTCGACCCGGGCTTCGAGCTGACCCTGCGTCCGATGCGCTACCCGGACTTCTACGAGCGCTACCGGGACGCGATCAAGAACACCTGGACGGTCGAGGAGGTCGACCTCCACTCGGACGTCACCGACCTGGGCAAGCTCTCGCCGGGTGAGCAGCACATGATCGGCCGGCTGGTCGCGTTCTTCGCGACGGGCGACTCGATCGTCTCCAACAACCTGGTGCTGACGCTCTACAAGCACATCAACTCCCCCGAGGCGCGGCTGTATCTCTCGCGCCAGCTCTTCGAGGAGGCCGTGCACGTCCAGTTCTATCTGACGCTGCTCGACACCTACCTGCCCGACCCGGAGGACCGCGCGGCGGCCTTCGACGCGGTCGAGGAGATCCCCTCCATCCGGGAGAAGGCGCAGTTCTGCTTCCGGTGGATGGACTCGGTCGAGAAGATCGACCAGCTGGAGACGCAGACGGACCGCCGCCGCTTCCTGCTGAACCTCATCTGCTTCGCCGCGTGCATCGAGGGGCTGTTCTTCTACGGGGCCTTCGCGTACGTGTACTGGTTCCGCTCGCGGGGGCTGCTGCACGGTCTGGCGACCGGCACCAACTGGGTGTTCCGTGACGAGACCATGCACATGAACTTCGCGTTCGAGGTGGTCGACACGGTCCGCAAGGAGGAGCCCGAACTGTTCGACGACGCGCTGCGGCAGCAGGTCACCGACATGATGCGCGAAGCGGTCGAGGCGGAGCTGCAGTTCGGCCGGGACCTGTGCGGCGACGGGCTGCCGGGGATGAACACCGAGTCGATGCGCGAGTACCTCCAGTGCGTCGCCGACCAGCGGCTGACCCGGCTGGGCTTCGCGCCGGTGTACGGCTCGGAGAACCCGTTCTCCTTCATGGAGCTGCAGGGCGTCCAGGAGCTGACGAACTTCTTCGAGCGGCGCCCCTCGGCCTACCAGGTCGCGGTCGAGGGCTCGGTCTCCTTCGACGACGAGTTCTGACGGGCCCGGAGGATCAGTACTGCCGCGGGGCTGTCCCGGGACCTCTCCCGGGACAGCCCCGCGGTCTTCGGCCGGTGGCGTCCGGAGTCCGGCTGAACGAGTCCCCGGTCAGGCGGTGAAGCTCCAGACCAGCGTCCCGTGCGCGGTGACCAGGACCGCCATGACCACCAGGTCGGCCACGCCGAGGCCGAGTCCCAGCAGCGCCCTGCCCCGGCGCGGAGTGCCGAGCCACAGCGCCATCGCGGCGAGGACTATCGCCATGGGGCCGAGGAACACGTTCATCACCAGCAGCCCGACGAGCCCGAGCACGAATGAGGCGACGGCCATCCCGTCGGCGTCCCTGGCTTCGCGACGGGTCGGGGAAGTGGAGGCGACATCCATGGCTGGACTCCTGTTCCGGTTCGGCACCGGTCCGGTTCGGCGTTTGTTCGGGTGGGGCGCTCAGCGCCGCGTACGCGGGTAGCGCTCACGGATGGCGAAGCCCAGCAGCCAGCAGCCGATGACGGCGGAGGCAACGAGGCTGATGTGGCCGGGGATCTGTGTGACAGCGCCCATCAGGACACCGAACAGCAGGAGCACGATCTCGACGGGAAGCATCTTGCGTCCTTTCGGTCTGCGCGCACGCGGACGGAGCAGGGAAACGGCTCGAACGGCCCGGCTGCGGAAGCCCTCAGCGACGGGCGAACTCCGCGGACTCCTCCCCGTGCGGCGCGGTGTCGTGCGTACCGCTCCCCGCGGCGGAACCGCCGGGGTCTGGACGACCGGGCATCCACCAGTTCCAGCGGCCCATGAGCCGCATCGCGGCCGGGACCAGGACGAGCCGTACGAGTGTGGCGTCCAGGAGGACCGCGATCGCCATGCCGAAGCCGAGTTGCTGGATCGGCACGATCCCGGCGAACCCGAACGCGCCGAACACGGCGACCATCAGTGCGGCGGCGCCCGAGATCAGCGGCGCGGTACGCGTCAGACCGCGTGCGACGGAGGCCGTGTTGTCGCCGCTCACCCGGTACTCCTCACGGACCCGGCCGAGCAGGAAGACCTCGTAGTCCGTACTGAGGCTGAACAGCAGCGCCAGCAGCAGCACCGGCACGAAGTTCTGCAGGTAGTCCGTCTTCTGGAAACCGAGCAGCCCGGTGCCGAACCCCTTCTGGAAGACCAGGACGAGCACACCGTAGGTCGCCCCGATGGACAGCAGGTTCATGGCGATGGCCTTGACCGGGAGCAGCAGTGAGCGGAACGCCAGCATCAGCACGATGAACACGGCCACCAGCATCAGCGCGATGACCTCGATCAGATGGTCCTGGATCACCTGATTGGAATCGATGCCCTCGGCGGTCTCACCTCCGACTACGGCGTGCAGCGGTCCGGACAGGGAACCGGACCGCTGCCGCACGTCGTGCAGCAGGGTGCGTACCGCGTCGCTGGACGAGCGGTCGTCGGGGATCACCTCGAGCACGGTGGTCCGGTCCGTGTCCGCGACGTAGTGCCGGACGGTGTGGCGGGCGTCCGCGGGCAGTTGTGCCATGCGTGCGCCGGTCAGAGCCGCGAACGGCGCACCGGGAGAGACCTTCTGCAGTGTGCCGATCCCCGATTCGACCCGTGCCACGTGCGGCAGTGCGGCCAGGTCGTCCCGCAGTCGCACCAGCTGCTCCGACTGCGGCACCGACTGGAGCGGGCTGGAGGAGGTGACCACGACCTGCAGCGGGGACGTGGTGCCGACGCCGAACTCCTTCTGGACCTCGTCGTAGCCGACCCGGACCGGCGAGGAGTGCGGGATGATCCGCGAGTCCGGCGAGAAGGTCCGCAGCTGCACGGCGGGCGCGGCGACGGCGAGCAGCACGACGGTGGTGCCCACCAGGAACAGGACGGGGCGGTTCATCACCCGCACCGCGGTCCGGTACCAGCGGCCGGACGTCACATCCGTGCTCGCGGCGGCGGGGGTACGTGAACGCCACGGCATCCGCACCCGGCCGGCGTTGATGCGGTGGCCGAGGAAGTGCAGCAGCACCGGGAGGAAGACCACGGAGCTGAGTACGGAGAACGCGACGACGACGATGCTGCCGAGGGCGATGGAGAGGATCACGTTCAGGTTGATCAGGAACAGGGTGCACATCGCCATCGCGATGGTGATTCCCGAGGCGATCACCGTATGGCCGGAGGTGCGCAGCGTCGCGGCCACCGCGGCTTCGACGTCCTTCCCCGCTGCCAGCTCCTCCTTGAATCTGGTGATCATGAAGAGCGAGTAGTCGACTCCGACGCCGAGTCCCAGCATCGTCGCCGCGTTCTCCACGAAGACCGACAGCTCGACGTGCGCCGCCAGCGGCGCCAGCAGGCCGAGAGTCAGCACGATCGCGGTGACGCCGGCGGCGAGCGATGCCAGCGCGGCGACCACGCCACGGAACAGGAACAGCAGGATGACCACGATGAGCGGCAGCGTGATCAGCTCGGCCTTGACGAGTCCTTGCTGGCTGAGGGTGTTGATCTCTCCCCAGAAGGACGCCGGGCTCACCAGCGAGACGTCCAGACCCTGAGCGCCGAAGCGGTCGGTCAGGTCCTTCTGGACCTTGGGAAGTTCACGGCGTGCTGAGCCGTCGTCCCGGCCGAGTGCCACCGAGACGGTGGCCGTCCGCCCGTCCTTGCCCTGGAACGCGGCACGGTTCTGCCGGGAGAGCGTCGTCCAGCCGTAGCTGTCGGTGACCTTCAGGGCCGGTTCGGCCGTCACCGCCTTCGCCACCGACCGCACGCGCTGCTCGAACTGCGGCGACCCGGCGCCGTACCGCTTGTCGTGGACGACGAGCGTGACCGTGACCTGGCCCCGGCCCGTGAAGCCGTGCTCCAGCCGGGTCGCGGCCTTGGCCGAGTCGGATCCGCTCACGAACCATCCGCCGCCGCTCAGCGAGTCGGCGATGGACATCGCCCCGGTGCCGGCCACGGCAAGCGCGACGATCCACAGAACCAGCAGGGGCCAGCGGAGACGGGAGGTGAACCGCGCCGTGGCTGCCGCCACCCCGCGCCGGCCCGCGACGGCGGCCCCTTTGCGCCCGGCCCTGGGCGGCGAGGAGGAATGATGCTCGGTCATGACGTGGCTCCCGATGCCTGGAGAAGTCGACAGATTCGCGGGATACTGAAAGCAACTCGCGTTCACTTACATACTCACAGTCGGTGAGTATCCTTGGAGGTACTATGCCAGTCAAGTCACGACGCGAGGAGTACGCGGCTCTGACCAGAGCGGCGTTGCTGGAAGCGTCATCACAGCTGTTCGTGGCGAAAGGTTTCGGCCCCACCTCGGTCGACGACATCGCGGCCGCCGCGCGGGTCAGCAAGGGCGCCGTCTACTACCACTTCCCCGACAAGCGGACGATCTTCGACGAGGTGTTCCGCGCCAGTCAGCAGGCGGTCATGACGCACGTCGCGGAGGCCGCGTCGACCGACCAGGACTCTCCATGGGCGCTCGCGGAGTCCTCGGCGCGGGCCTTTCTGCACAGCTTCGAGATCGACGCGGACAAGAGGTCCCTGCTGCGGCAGTCCGCCGGGGTCCTCGGTGTCGAACGCTGCCGCCAGATCGACGAAGAGCTGGCCCTGCCCCAGATGCGTTTCCTGCTGGAGGTCCTGGACAACCGCGGTGAGCTGCAGCCCGTCGACCTGGACACCGCGGCGACCGTGATCTTCGGCATGCTCTGCGAGGCAGCGACGTCGGTGGCTTTCGCCCGCAGCCCCAAGAAGGCGGCGCGCGACGCAGGCGAGGTCGTCGTCCATCTGCTCTCGGGGCTGCGGAAGCCCGCGGAGTCGTGAGGGCGGTCCAGGCCACTCCGGTCGCCGCTGCGACCGGAGTGCCTGGACCGCGCGCTGCAAGGGTTCAGCTGACTTCTTCGACAGTGCTGATGACGTGGAACGGCGGTGCGCCCACCCCGCGGATGCGGTAGCGGTCCCACAGATCGGGTTCGGAGATCTCCGCCTCGACCGCACCCGCCGATGTGGCCAGCACGCAGGCGGTCTTGCGGCTCCCGACCGTGGCGCCGACGGCCGGATTGCCGGTCACCCTGCCGTACCAGTGGTAGCGGCCGTCGATGGGCTGGAAATACCCGGCGAGCCGCACGGTCACCGCCAGTTCGGTGTCGTTCACGATCACGACGGCGGGGCCCTCGTAGCCGATGTCGTCCTCGTCAGTCACGGCTGTCCGCCTTCAGGAATCCGGCCTTCCGCCAGATCCTGGCGCTGGAGCCGCCGATCAGACCGAGCGACCGGTAGTACGTCGTGATCCGCTCGGCCGCCGAGCTGAAGGTCTCCCGTACGTACGGATTGGCCACCGCCTCCTTGCGGGCACTCGCGGGAAGCCCCGCACGGGAGTACATCAGGGGATTGAAGAACTCCTGGCTGAACGTCTGGATGGAGAGGGCCAGGAGTGTCCGCAGTGCCGACAGCCGGGCCTTGGACAACTGCGGTACGAAGCGTTCGAGTTCGGTCCGGGCGAAGCTGATGTGCCGGGCCTCCTCGACGACATGGATCCGGGACATGGTGCGCACCAGCGGCTGGACGGTCTCGTCCGCCGCGACCTCGCGCTGGATCTGGTCGAAGATCTCCTCGGTGAGGAGGATGAGCGCCCAGAGCGCGGCAACGGGGACCACGGACTTCAGCAGGCGGCCGCTCTCCCGGATGCGCCACGGGGTGAGATAGACCTCGCTGCCCATCTTCTCGACCACGTTGGCGAACATGATCATGTGCCGGACCTCGTCCGCCACCTCGGTCAGCGCGAACTGGACCTGCGGGGTTGCCACGTTCCGGTCGTAGATGTACCGCGAGACCATGTGGAGCAGCATGTGTTCCGTCCAGACGCCGAGGCCGATGGACGAGGCCATCTCCTCGCGGCTGGACACGATCTTCTGTTCAAGGGTGAGCGTGTCCCAGATGGGGGTGGAGTAGAGGGTGCAGCGCTTCTCCGGCAGGAACCACTTGCCCTCCACCAGTGGGGCGTCCCAGTCGATGTCGAGCCGCGGGTCGTAGGAGTGCCGGCTCGATGACACCAGCAGCTGCCGGGCCTTCTTCGTCTGGCCGGCCAGCGGGTCGGCGGTCGTCTCAATGGCCACGGGTGTTTCCCTTCTCAGGTACCGGCGGGGAGGACAGCGGTGAGTACGCGCGCTTGCGGGCGGCCAGCTCTCTCAGCCCGCCGAGCAGGACGAGGGGCCGCTGTGTGGCCGCGGCCCAGCGGCCCGCGCGGCGGCGGGTGGCCCGGTGCACATCCACCGCGACATTGCGGCGTACCTGCTCCCCGGCCAGGATCTCCGCGGTCATCCGTGCGCTGAGAGCGCCGAACAGCAGTGAGGCGTACACGAGTTGCGGAACGCTGTACTCCGTGTCCGCCAGATGCTCGCGGGCGTTGAGCAGCATCTCCAGGGGGATGTGGCGCACCGGTATCACCTTGAAGAGCAGGGACCACACCATCGCCTGCTCGGTCATGGCCGCGGTGATCTTCCCGTCGAACGGGCGGGACCCGGCTCTGCGGTAGTCGTAGAAGCGGATGTACTGCGTGCCGGCCATGTCGTAACCGGTCAGTACCGGCAGGCGTTCCCGGACCGCGGCGGCGTGCAGCAGGTACTTCGCCCGCCACCCGGAGCGCTCGGTGACATCGACACCGTCGATGACGAGGGAGCAGCCCGAGACCAGGCGTGCCACGTTGTCCTCGGTGATGCCCTCCGGAACCACCTCCACCTGGGCATACGGGTTGATGGCTGTCACACGCGCGGCGGCGACATCCGCCTTGTTGCTGCCGATGTCGGTGACCACGGCGTGCTGCCGGTTGAGGTTGTTGAGTTCGAAGCTGCCGTTGTCCGCGAGCACGAAGTTCTGCGCGCCGAGGCGGACCAGGGGTTCCACAGCGGCTCCGCCGGTCGAGCCGCAGCCGGCTATCAGCAGCCGGGCGCGGCTCAGCTCGGACTGCGCACGGTCCGACACGAAACCGCGGTTGCGCCGGGTCAGGTCCGCGTAGAAGTCCGGCTGCGTTGCGTGCGTCGTCATCAGGCCGCCACCTCGATGCTGTTCACGGTCCCCGCGAGACTGGCCATCAGATCCCGTACCGCACGGAACGGCGCCGCCGCCGTGGCGGCCTGCTCGACCAGCGCGGCGCGCCGTACCGCTTCCTCGCGTGGGGGAAGCACCGCGATGAAGGGAAGCACCTTGTCGCGGGTGACGTACATCGGGTGCATCAGGTCGGTCGGCCCGAGGTCGGGTGTGGTGCCTTCCACCAGATGCACTTCCAGCCCGAGCAGCACCAGGTGCCGCAGCGCCACGTGCCGTTCCACATCGCCGACGAGCATCCGCGTACGTGAGTCGGGGTGGCACAGCGCTCCGGTGATTCCGGACAGGAGCTCCAGCGTGACGCGGAGCCGCTGGGTCCGGTCGGTCATCGCGTGGTCGTGGACGAAGCGCTTCACTTCCCGTATCGCGTGGGTCGACAGGCCGCGCGACGCGGGCAGCAGCGACAGGAGCCGCATCCCGTGGGCCTGCTCGCAGGGGAAGAGGACGCGCTCCTCGGCGGACACCGGCTGCGGCTCGGGGTCGCCGCTGTGCGCCAGCGAGACATAACCGAGGATCCGGCCGGTCCCGGTGTCGGTGGCGATCACATGGATGTCGGCATCGCCGAACCCGTGTATCGGTTCACAGAATAAGGACTCGTTGAAGACGATGTCCGGGCTCGCATACCCGGCCTGCAGGTACTGGGAGAGCCGGAACACTCCGAGACCCATGAGATAGCGGCGCGGAATCTGCTCGGTGAGTGCTGCCGTCACGGTCACACCCTGACCGCGGTCCGCGCGGTACAGGTAATTACCGCTCTGTTCCAGCTCCTTCGAGAGACCTCGGAAGCTGAGCCGTTCCTGCATGGCGAGGATGTCGCGGATGTAGCGACGGCGTATTCGGACGATCGCGGGCTCAGCCGGCGGTGCCGGACTGTGAACGGCCTTGAGCGGAGTGGGTCGGGGTCCGGGTGCCTCCAGGTAGGGAATACCGCTGGGAACATGCCATGGAACTGCCGCGCCGACGGCGGGCATTGCGATCCCGTCCATTGGGGCTCCTCTTGTTGAAGCGGTGGGGATCAGAAGTCGTCCTCGGAGTAAAGGGCTTCCGTGATGGCGAGTGCGAGGACCTCGGGGGTCCCTTCGTAGATGCGGGCGCCGAAGGATTCACGGACGAACTTCTCCATGCCGTGCTCGCGCAGATATCCGCGGGCGCCCATGAGCGACATGGCTTCCTGAGCGACCTCGATCGCGACACGGTCCGCGAAGAGTTTCGCGGTGGCCGGCTCATAAGCGGGGGCAGGCATGGCCGTGTCGGTCGTCTGGGCGGCCTTGAGATACATCAGCCGCGCCGCGTCGGTCTTCGATGACATCTCGGCGAGCTTGCGCGCAGTGAACTGGTGCATGTACAGCGGAACACCACCCTGCACACGGTCTTCGCACCACTGCTTGGCGAGATCGAAAGCGCCTTGTGCGATGCCCGTGGAGATGGCGGCGACCGTTGCTCGCGCCATGTTCATCTGCTGGATGTTGATGAGCATGCCGTTGCCTTCGCCACCGACGATGTTCTCCACCGGTACCTGCACATCTTCGAGGAGCAATTCGCTTCCGAGGCACGCCCGGTAACCCATTTTGTCGGCGACCGGGCCACGCGTGATTCCGGGGGTGTCCAGCGGAACGATGAAGGCGGTGAGGCCGGTGGCGCCCGGATGCCCTTCCAGGTTCGCGTACACACACCCGAAGTCGGCGACCTTGGCGTTGGTGATGAAGCGCTTGCGGCCGTTCAGGACGTAGTGGTCGCCCTGCCGGCGCGCGCTGACGACATCGGTGGCGTGCTCGGCGTTCTCCGGGATGAGCAGGTCACAGCCCGCCGCGTCCTCGGTGATCGCGTTGCACGCCAGCACGGGGGTGTCGCCCGAGAACCGCGGAAGGAACCGGGACTGCAGACGGGTGTCGGCCGAGAGCAGGACCGGCGCCTGGCCCAGAAGTGTGGCGCCGAAGATCAGGGCCGTTCCGGCGCACGCCTTGGCTATCTCCTCCAGGGCCACGGCCACGCCGAGGACGCCCATCCCCAGGCCGCCGTACTCCTTGGGAACAACCAGGCGCAGCAGTCCGGCCTCATGTCCGCGCTGCACCAGTTCCCAGTCGAAGTCGTCGAAGGCGGCCCGGTCGTTGTCCGCGACCCGGGGCCTTACCTCCTTGTCGACGAAGTCCCGGACCCGCTGCCTCAGCTCCTGGATGTGGGAGGGCTCGGTGAGGAAATCACCGGATGAAGTGTTCTCTGTCGTGATGCTCACTGTTCTCCATGCCTTTATCGTGATTTTTTGCGTGCAGCCTGCCGGACCCGGCCCGGGATGCACGGCAGGACGGACTGTCCGGGATCTCCGCCGTCAGGTGGGCAGTCCTTCGGACTCGGCGATCTCCGGGTACTGGTCGAACGCAGGCTGGAGAAGCGGAACGAATTCGAGGACCTTGGCCACATTGCCCTTGATGCGCACCTTGCCCGTCGCCAGCGCGACCGGCATCAGCAGCTTGCCGAGCCAGAGGCTGTGAGCGGTGTCGCTGCTCATCTTGATACGGATCGCCGCAGCGCGTTCCGGGGCGCCCAGGGTGACGTCGTCGGGAGTGACCGACAGCTCGAACTCCGGCCTGGTCTGGATGAGATGCAGGGAGATCTGGGAGTCACGCATACGGCGCGCGAACCCGTCGTCCTTGATGAGGATTTCGAACAGCCCGCTGAAGACCTTGATGGCCTGCTCGGGGGAATTGAAAATTGGCATGACAAAACTCCCGTGTCGTTCTGGGACCGCCGAGCGGACATCGGCAAACGGACGGCGAGAATTACGGCGCCGGTCATCATGGCACCATGAAGCAATCCGCACCCGGCCGAAGTCGACGTCGCACACAGCGGAATGAACCATGGGCCGGAATGAACCCATGGGTGAGTACACGACATGTGCCGGCGGGGGCGACACAGACGTACAGGGCCGTGAGGGCCCCAGCGGTCAGAGTTGCCGACAGCCGGGGGTCACGCGGGATGTGTCACGGTCGGGCCGTAGAGCCAAGGGAATACGGGGCATGAAGGGCCCACCGGAGAACGCCACTGGGCCACGCCGAAGAGAGGGCGCGGCTGTCGTCCGCGATCTGGAGTGGTACGCGGCAGGCGGAGCGGTGCGGCGGCATCGCGTGACATCTCTGCTGTCGAGAGCGTTCACACGATCCAGGCACTGACGATTCGTCGCCTGAAAGGGAAACAAAGCCGGTATCGCTGGTTCGCACACTTCCGCACTCCCCCGTGATGATGCTTCTCTCCGTCTCCCCCCGGCATCACATCACCGATGAGCAGGAGAAGCGTCGCTGCGCTGTACCACGCCTGAATGTTACTGCCACCCAGTCAGCGACTGCAAGTCAGTCATTGGGCGCGTGTTGAATGATGAGCGGATCCTGTCGGCCGTGTCGATGCGGACGTGTTCCGCGCCACCCGGGCGTGTGTTCCACAGTTTGATATGGCCCTGGTGGCAACGGCATTGGGCGCGGCGGAGACCTTCCTCCACCGCGCCCGAATACGCCTCGTGCTCATGTCAGACGCTTCGCGCGCCCTCGCTCCGCACGGAAGGAGAACGGAGCACCCGGATGCGCGGCTCCCGCCCGGCGGCGGGCCCGGGTCCCGGCGGGCGCTGGGCGAGTTGACGGTCGATGCGGCGCTCGCGGGCGTGCCAGATCAGCGACGGCAGGGCGAGGAGAAGGAAGACGGCGGCCACGGTCAGATAGTTCAGGAAGGTGCTCATGGACTCAACCCTGGCGCCGGGAGCCCGGAAAAATCAGTGGCAGGACTGACACACAACAGGGAATTACTGCCACACTCGACGCATGTTGAAAAACGTCGTCGCTGTCCTGCTGGACGGAGTGAACCCCTTCGAACTCGGCGTGGTCTGCGAGGTGTTCGGACTCGACCGCAGCGATGAGGGCCTCCCGGTGTACGACTTCGCGGTGGCCTCCGCCGAAGGGCCCGCCCTGCGGACGCACGCCGGGTTCACGCTGTGCACCGAGCATGGCCTGGAGCGGCTGGAGGAGGCCGACCTGATCGCCGTGCCGGCCGCCGAGTCCCGGGGGGACCGCGACTATCCGCCGGCGCTCCTCGACGCACTGCGCCGGGCGGTGGAGAGAGGCGCCCGGGTACTCAGCGTCTGCTCCGGCGTCTTCGTGCTCGGCGCGGCGGGGCTGCTCGACGGCCGCCGCTGCGCCGCGCACTGGCGCCACGCGGACGAGCTGGCCCGCGCCTTCCCGCGGGCCGTGGTGGAGCCCGACGTGCTGTACGTGGACGAGGGCTCCGTCATCACATCGGCGGGCACGGCCGCCGGCATCGACGCCTGCCTGCACATCATCCGCAAGGAGCACGGCCCGCACGTCGCCAACAGGATCGCCCGGCGCATGGTGGTTCCACCGCACCGGGACGGCGGTCAGGCGCAGTTCGTCGAACGCCCGGTGAGCCCGGCTCGCGGGGACAGCGTCGCGGATGTGCTCGGCTGGATGGAGCAGCACCTCGACGAGGAGCAGACCGTGGAACAGCTCGCGGCCCGCGCCCTGATGTCACCGCGCACCTTCGCCCGCCGTTTCCAGCAGGAGACGGGAACAACGCCGTACCGCTGGCTGCTGCGCCAACGGGTTTTGAGGGCACAGGAGTTGCTGGAGGCGTCCGACGAAACGGTGGATGCGATCGCCGGCCGGGTCGGTTTCGGTACGGGTGCGGGGCTGCGGCACCACTTCCTCCGTACGCTCGGCACCACCCCGAACGCCTACCGCCGTACGTTCCGGGGCCCGGCCGCCGCCCTCCCGGACGCGTCCTGAGCGAGGGCGCACCGGCCGCACTGCCAATGCGACGACAGCCCTCCGATGTCACACGTCAGGTTTGTCCAACCACGATGGACTCCTGTCCATGGACATGCCATTGCGGCACCGTAAAGGTCGGGGCACCAGCCCTACGGAAGGACGTGGACGATCATGTGGATGGCAAGTCGGCATACCGCGGCCGCGGCCATGGCGGCGGTAGCCGCGCTGTGCGCCGCGGTGCTGCCCGCACAGAGTGCGGCAGCCGGGGAAACGTCCGGCGGCGCGCCGCCGGAGGTGCTGCCCGCACTGAGCGAGTGGCACGGTGAAGCAGGCCGGTTCACGCTGACCGGCAGCGCGCGCATCGTCCTGCAGGGGACGGACCGCCGCACGGACAGCGACGCCGCACGCTTCAGCGGCGAGCTGACGGGCCACCACCGGCTCACCCGCGGCGGGGCCAGGAACGGCGATGTCGTACTGGCCGAACAGCCCTCCCTCAAAGCCCGGCTGGGGAACGAGGGGTACCGGATCTCGGTGGGCGAGCGGGTGACCGTCACAGCCGCGACCTCCACCGGTGTCTTCCACGGCACCCGGACTGTGCTCCAGCTGCTGAACGACGACAGCCGGGCGGCCCGTGGGTCCGCCACCGACATCCCCGCGTACCGCGAACGGGGTGTCGGCGTCTGCGCCTGCTACATCCACGTATCCCTCCCGTGGTTCGAGCGGCTGATGAAGGACATGGCGTCGCAGAAGCTCAACCAGCTGTGGATCGAGGCCAAGGTCAGGAGCGACGTCGACCCGAAGACCGCTTTCTGGGGCTACTACACCAAGGCCGAGGTCCGGCGGCTGGCCGCGCTGGCCGCGAAGTACCACATCGAGCTGGTCCCCGAGATCAACTCCCCCGGCCACATGGACCCGTACCTCAAGAACCACCCGGAGCTCCAGCTCAAGGACAAGAACGGAGTGCCGTCCCCTACCCGGCTGGACATATCCAAGCCGGCGGCGCTGACGTACTACACCTCACTGGTCGACGAGGCGCTGAAGGCGTGGGGCGCCAGGCAGTGGCACATGGGCGCGGACGAGTACATGATCGGCTCCGCGTACCCCGACTACCCGCAGCTGCAGACCGAGGCGGTGCAGCGGTTCGGCGCGAGTGCGACCCCGGACGATCTCTTCACCGACTTCATCAACCGGGTCAACACCCATGTGAAGGCGGGTGGGCACCCGCTGCGCATCTGGAACGACGGGCTGACCGGAAAGAACTCGGTCGTACCGCTGGACCGTGACGTCACCGTGGAGCACTGGACCAGCGGTGGCACCATGGAGACGCCGTCCCGGCTCATCGCCGAGGGGCGTCCCGTGATGAACTCCGCGTACTCGCTCTATCTCGTACGCGGCGGCTACACGACGCAGACCCAGCGGCTGTACGACAGCGGCTGGACCCCCCTGGAGTTCGAGGGCCAGACCCTTGCGTCGAAGCCCGCGAACCTGACCGGCGCGAAGATCTCCCTCTGGCCGGACAGTGCGGCGGCCGAGACCGAGAACGAGGTCGAGGCCAAGACGTTCATGCCGCTGCGCTTCATCGCGCAGGCCACCTGGGGCGGGCCGAAGCCGAGCCCGGCATACGCCGGTTTCGAGGCACTGGCGAAGAAGATCGGGCACGCTCCGGGCTGGTCGGACACCGACCGTACGCCGGTCGCCGACGGCACCTACCGGCTGACGGCCGGGGACCACAAGGCCCTTGCCCCGGCTGCCGGTTCGGACGTGGTGTTCGGCAAGGACGCCTCAGCGGCCTGGACGCTCAAGGCCACCGCCGACGGGTACTACACCCTGGAGTCGGCCGCCACCGGCCAGTGTCTGGAGGACAACCGGGGCGAGCTGCACACCGGGGCACCGCTCGACGTGGGCTCGGAGATCTCGGTGAACACGTGCTCGGCGGACTCACGCACCCAGCGCTGGCAGCTGGAGCGCACGGCCGGCGGCCTGCTGGTCCGCAACGCCATCTCCCAGCTCGCCATCGGCGAACGGGCGTCGGACGGCGCCGCGGTCCAGGCGCTGCGGGGTCAGACGTTCGCGACGGTCTCGTAGCGCGGCGTGCCCTCTTCCATCTGCCGGAGCGCGTCCTTGCGGTCGCGCTTCGACAGACGGTCGATGTACAGCGAGCCGTACAGGTGGTCCGTCTCGTGCTGGAGGCAGCGGGCGAAGTAGCCGGTGCCGCGCACCTTGACCGGGTTGCCCTCGGCGTCCTGTCCCGTGACCTCCGCGTAGTCCGGGCGGGCCAGCTCGGCGTAGGCGGTCGGCACGGAGAGGCAGCCCTCGTTGGACTCGTCGAGGTGGCGGCGCTCCGCCGGGGTCTCCGTGAGCACCGGGTTGCAGACGGCTCCGACGTGGCGGTTGCCGTCGTCGTCGAGGCAGTCGTAGACGAAGACCTTGAGGTCGACACCGATCTGGTTCGCGGCCAGGCCCACGCCCTCGGCGGCCTTCTGGCTGGCGAACATGTCGTCGATCAGCCGGCCGAGCTCGGCGTCGAACGACGTGACGTTCTTGCACTCCCGGTGGAGCACGGGATTGCCCACGACGGTGATGGGACGGGCGGTGCCGCGGGCCCGGTGGGCCTCCTCGCGCTCCTCGCAGTCCTCGGTGTCCACGACGAAACCGTCATTGACCTGCTGGTCCGTCTGCTGCTGCGACATGTCCGCCGTACGCCTTCCTCAAAAACCCGGATCTATCCCGTACAGCCTATCGGGCCGCCCGGCTACGGGGCGCGGCTCAGCAGACCTCTTCGAGGTCCCGCCACGCGCGGCTGTCCGGGCTGTCGGAGACCCAGCCGTCGAGCAGTCCGCGCACCAGTCCCGCCGGGGCCGCTATGCCGCATTCGCGCTCGGCGACCCAGAGCCCGCCCGCCGTGCGGTGGCCGAGCGGGCCGGGGTGGCCGGGCTCACTGTGGTCGTGCGGGTCGGGGGGCTGCTCGCCCTCTCCCTCGTCGCTCTCCATCTGCGACTCGGAGCAGGCACGGCAGAGCAGCCGCACGGATGACGACCAGTCCTCGGCGGCGAATCCTGCGTCGGCCGCCAGCTGCTCAAGGGCGTCGCGGTCGGCCTCGGTCGCCGCTTCGAGCAGGACCACCCAGGTCGGCACGGGCGAGGGCGCCCACAGCTCGATCTCGTCGAAGACGGGGTAGGAGGGGCCGGCGGCGGTGACGCGCTCGCCGTGCGGGACACCGTCGTGCAGCACGACCTCGCCCCAGCGCCTGCCGGAGGACGGCAGCGGGATGGAGAGCACCTCGATCCGGGCCGGGTCGAGACGGCGGCCCCAGACGACCTCGGCCTCCCCCTCGGGGGAGAGCCGCACGGCGGCGGAGCCGAGATTCATCCCGGCGGGCTCGCCGCTGGCCACGGGCTCACCGGGCACCCGCAGCCCGTACGCCTGCCAGGCCCGGCGGGCCAGCGGCCAGTCCTGCAGCGCGGTGGCCGCGATCCCCACGTTCCACCAGTCGGGGGCGCCGGCCCCGCGGTCAAGGAGGGCCACGGCGCGCAGCCCGGCGGTCCGTGCCCGGTCCCAGTCGTGCCGGAACTTGTGCAGCAGGGCCAGATTGAACCAGGACTCGGACAGCCACGGTTCGAGATCGGCCGCGCGGGTCAGCAGCGCTCCCGCGTCGTCGTACCGACCGTCGCCGATCAGCGTGAACGCGCGGTCCGTGGCCTGCCGCCAGGATGCGGAGGGCCGATGCCGTACCTTCCCGAAGATCCTCACGATTCCCGCCTGCCGGTCGCTGAAAAAGTCTCTGCTTCCCGGGCTCCGGTTCCCCAGGACACCCTCTCCTGGCATCCAACCATGCCCAGTCGGAGCGGCGCTCATTACCCACTGGTTACCCGCTCCGGGGCCCGGATTCCGCGCCGGGCCACCGTCAGGTGACGCTGCCCCGGGAGAGCACACGGGCCAGGGATTCCACGACTTCGGGCTGGTAGTCGTGGCCGGTCCCCAGGCGCAGCCGCTCCAGTGCGCCCAGCGGCCCGCCCGCACCCCTCACCTCTTCGTTTTCCCCCGCCAGATCCTCGTACGCATTGACGGCCCGGACAATCCGGGCGGTGAGCGGCTGCTCGCGGTACGGATCCGCCTGGCGCTCCACGATCACCGCGACTTTCGCGTCGACGCCGGTCTGGCGGACCACGGCGCCGCCCAGGAGTGCGATTCTGCGCTGTTCTCCGGGGGCCAGGGGCGCCGTGGCGCCGCCGGGGACCGGGTCGACGAGCGAGAGCTGGCCGATGTCGTGCATCAGAGCGGCGTACTCCAGGACGGTCAGCACCGGTTCGGACAGCCCCAGCTCCCGGCCGACGGCCCGGCTGAGCGCGGCGACCCTGAGGGCGTGGCCCTGCGGCGTGTACCCGGCGATCTCGGTGGCCCTGGCCAGTGAGGTGATGGTCTGGCGGTAGGTCGCGCGTACCAGGGCATGACGGCGCAGCGAGAGCTGGGTGAGCAGCAGCGGTACGCAGAAGACGGGCAGCGCCCACAGGCCGGCGACGGCGACGCCCAGCGCCATCACGGCTCCGGTCGCGCAGACTGCCGAGCCGATGCCGGCGAGCGCGCGCAGTTCGTCGCCGAGCAGCGGGCCGATGGGGACTCCCCTGCTCGTGCGCGACCGGGAGCCCGGGGACTGCCGGCGGGTGCGTGAGTGGGTCATCGCCGCTGCCAGGACGGCGTCGCAGAGGGCGGTCAGGCCGAGCAGGAGCAGCAGCACGACGGTGTACGACGGCCCGTGGACCGCCCAGGACGCCGCCCGGCCCGAGCCGCACAGGGGCTGGAAGCAGGCGGCGGCGAAGGTGACCGTGAGCACCCGGCGGGCCATGTGGTCCGCGGTGGGGCCGCGTCCGCGCGCGACATGCGGCGCGGCACCCGCGAGCGCTCCCGCGACAGCGACGGCCACGACCTGGGGGACGCCGTGGACGGTGGGGCGGCCGCCGACCTGGGCGAGCAGCGCGTAGGCGAGGGCTCCGGCCGCGCCGAGCGGGGCGGGTTCCCGCTCGCTGCCGGGGCCGGTGCGGCGGGTGAGTTCGCCCGCCGCCACCAGCAGCCCGAAGGCGAGGGCGGTGTCCGCGTCGTCGACGCCGTGCCACAGGGTCCAGCCGAGCGCGGCCACGGCGACCAGGGCGGCGGCCACATGGACGGGGCTCACGGGCGTACGGGCGCTCACGCGGGGTGCTCCTGGTCGGCGGGCGGGCCGGGCGCCGCGGCGCGTGCGGGCGGGACCGCGCCCGGTGGGCGGGCGTCCGGTTCGTCCGCGGTGACGGCCGGGCGCCAGCCGTGCCGGGCGAGTGCCCTGACGAACGCCTGGACCATCAGCGGGTCGAACTGCGATCCCGCGCAGCGCACCAGCTCCCGCAGAGCCGCGTCGACGGGTCTGGCCCTGCGGTAGGAGCGGGTGGACGTCATGGCGTCGAAGGCGTCCGCGATGGCGACGACCCGGGCGAACTCGGGAATCTGCTGCCCGGAGAGTCCGTACGGGTAACCGGAGCCGTCGAGCCGCTCGTGGTGGTGGAGGATGGCGGCCCTGGCCTCGCCGAGGAAGCCGATGCCGCGGACCATCTCGTGCCCGTACTCGGGGTGCAGCTCGATGACGCGCCGCTCGTCGGGCGTGAGCGGCCCGTCCTTCCTGAGGAGTCTGGTGGGCACCCCGAGCTTTCCCACGTCGTGCAGGATCCCGGCGAAGCGCAGCGCCTCCAGCCGGTCACCGTCCATGCCCAGCTCCCCGGCGATCATCGCCGATGCCCGGCCGACGCGTTCGCTGTGGCCGCGGGTGTACTGGTCCTTGATGTCGACGGCCTGGACCAGGGCCCTGATGGTCGCCTGGTGGGCGGCCCGCTCCCGGTGGTACTGAGCGAAGACCCAGCCGGAGATGTACATGGGCAGGAGCACGGAGAGGGCCGCGGGCGGCCCGAAGGGGCTGCGCCACAGGACGGCCATCATGAGTCCGGCGAGCCCGTGAGCGGTGTGCGGGGCGATGGAGCGCAGCAGCGCGTCACGTGCGGTGCGTGCGGGCCGGCGCTCGGCGGCGGCCCGCACGATGCCGTCCAGCACCGCCAGGACCAGGCAGAAGGCCAGGGCTGCGGCGAGGGCCGGCAGCAGTGCGTACGGGAAGTCGGGGGGCCGGTGGAGCCCGCCGAGGAGCGCCGGGACCTCGGCGGCGGCCCGTACGGCGATTGCCGACTGCACCGCGTGCCAGACGCGCCGGGCCCCGTACGGAGAGTGCTCGGCGCTGCCGAGCAGCGCTCCTGGCACGGCGGCGAGCGATGCGGCGGCGGGCGGCAGGAGCAGGGCGGCGGCCAGGAGTACGGCGAAGAACGGTCCGCTCCCCTGCGGTCTGCGGGCGAGCAGCTCGCACCCGGCGTACACCGCGGCGAGCAGGGCGGCCTCCGCCCAGGGCGTGGCGGGGTCCGTGACCGCGGGCAGCACGCAGCCGGCGGCGCCCAGGACCGCACAGCCCAGGACCGCGCGGAGGAGGCAGGCCCGGACCGTCGGCGGCAGTGCCCGCATGGCGGCCTCCTCCTCCGGGATCCGTACGGCGCCGGTGGCCGTCCAGGTTGGGGAGAATAAGCGCGGGCGGGCTGCTCCGGGGCCGCATCGGCGGATCGGCAGCCCATCGGGTGACAGTCCGGGGCGCAAACCGGGCACGGTCCGCGGAACACGACGAGACCGCGGCGTGGGCGCCGCGGTCTCGGGTGTGTGGTGAGGGTATGGCGGACGGCCGCGCCGTCCGGCACGGGGTCACTCCTTGGCGGCCGCCGACCGGTCGGTGACCGTGATGTCCTGGTCGGGCACTGTCTGGCCGGAGCGGATCAGGTCGATGCGCCCCATGACCTTGGACCGGAGGTCCGCCGGTACGTCGTCACTGCCGCAGCAGCGCTTCACCAGCTTCTTGACGGCCTGTTCGAGGCCGTACTTCTCCAGGCACGGGGAGCACTCCTCGAAGTGCACCTCGAACTTGGTGCAGTCGTTGTCCGGCATCTCGTGGTCGAGGAACTCGTAGAGATGGTCCAGGACCTCTGAGCAGTCCGTTTCGTGCGGCTCTCCGCAGCTCATGAGTCCGAACCTTTCGCTTCGTTCGACTCTCCGGCGCCCGCGGGGACCAGCCCGCGGTCGCGTGCGTAGTCCTCGAGCATGCCGCGCAGCTGACGGCGGCCCCGGTGCAGCCGGGACATGACCGTCCCGATGGGTGTCCCCATGATGTCTGCGATCTCCTTGTAGGCAAAGCCCTCTACATCGGCGAGATACACCGCGATGCGGAACTCCTCCGGGATCGCCTGGAGCGCGGACTTCACGTCCGAGTCGGGCAGGTGGTCCAGCGCCTGCGACTCGGCGGAACGCAGACCGGTGGACATGTGCGACTCGGCGCGTGCGAGCTGCCAGTCCTCGATCTCCTCGGCGGCACTGCGCTGGGGCTCACGCTGCTTCTTGCGGTACGAGTTGATGAACGTGTTCGTGAGGATGCGGTACATCCACGCCTTGAGGTTGGTCCCCTCGCGGAACTGGTGGAACGAGCCGTACGCCTTCGCGTAGGTCTCCTGCACCAGGTCCTCGGCATCGGCCGGATTGCGCGTCATGCGCAGCGCGGCCGAGTACATCTGGTCGAGGTAGCCGAGGGCATCCCGCTCGAAGCGCGCGTTGCGCTCCGCGGCCGTCTCTTCCGCATGGCCGTCTTCGGTCCCTGTGTCGGTCCCAGTGACCGGACCCACCTCCTCCAACGCCGTGGTGGACCCGAATGCGGACCCACTCGAATCGGAGGATAGACGACGATCCGGTCCGCCCGCCGCCCGGGAAGGACCGCTCGGTGTTGCCGAGAGCACGGTCCACTCCAGGTCAGCGGCGTGCGGGCGACGCGGGCAGATGGTCGAACCCATGCGACGGACTCCCTCTCCACGAACAAGCTTCTGGGTACTGGTCTCCAGCACCGATGTTCCCCACAACAGCACTCCGGGACTCAGCATTCCCGCAGCCGCACGGCCCACCCGGCCACGGCGTCCGTGATGACCTTCAGCGCCTGCTCCTGGCCGGTCGCCGCCCGCTTCGGTACGGCGAAGCCGTGGTCGGCGTCCGCCACCTCCACCAGTTCGAAGCCCCCTGCGGTGAACTCGGCGGCGTCCGGGAACTCGGCCGGTCTGCCGAACGGATCCCTGCCGCCCTGGACGACCAGGGTGCCGGTCCCGGTCCCGGTCAGCTCCTTCTTCCGGGACTTCTCCGGCTTCCCCGGCGGATGCAGCGGGAAGCTCAGCGCCAGCACGCCGCGGGCGCCCAGCTCACCGGCTGTCCGGCAGGCCACCCGCGCCCCGGCGCTGCGACCGCCCGCGACCACCGGCAGTCCGGGTCTGCACAGCGCGGGCCAGACCGCGCGCCACCCGGTGTCCAGGGTCTTCGGGGCGGGCGCGACCTTCCGGCCCGCCACCCGCCAGGGCTGCTCCACCAGCGCGACGCCCACGCCCAGCGGTGGCAGCGCGGCGGCCAGCGCCTGCAGGTCGCGCGCCTCGATTCCGCCGCCCGCGCCGTGGCCCAGGGCGACCACGAGATGCGGGCGGGCGGCGGGGTGCCAGGTGATGCGGGCTTCACCTGCGGGGGTGTCGACACTCTCCACGATCATGCTCTGAGTCACATCAGAAGAGTGTGCCCTCCTCGGGGCCCTCCAGTGCGGTCAGCAGCTCCGGGCCGTTGTTGCGGACATTGCTGACCGCAGTCGACACCGGGTACGCCCGTACGAGTCCGGCGGGCGGCGGCTCCAGCAGCGGGACAAGGCGCGCCGGGTCCGTGTCCGCCGGATCCAGCCAGGCGTCCCAGCGGTCCGGAGTCAGCATCAGCGGCATCCGGGGATGGATGGCGGCCAGCGACTCCGGGCCGCCGTCACCGGCCGCCTGTCCGGCGAGCGGGGTGGTCTCCGCCTCGGTCGTGACGATCGTGCAGGTCGCCCACCAGGCCTGCGGGTGGTCACCGGGCAGCGAGGGGTCCCGCCAGAACTCGTACAGCCCGGCGAAGGCCATCACGGAACCGTCCGCCGGTGTCACGAACCAGGGCTGCTTGCGTGCCCGCTTCTTCTTGCCCTCGACCTCCAGCTGCCGCTCGTCCGGCTCGGTCATCCACTCGTAGTAGCCGTCGGCGGGGACGATGCAGCGGCGCGCTGTGAAGGCGCGGCGGAACGACGGCTTCTCCTGCACGGTCTCGGCCCGAGCGTTGATCATCCGGGCCGCGCCCTCGGGTGATTTCGCCCACGACGGTACGAGCCCCCACCTCAGATTCCGCAGCTGACGAACCGGACGGCGCGATGCGGCGTCCTTCAGGGGACGCTCCAGTACGACCTGGACCGACTTCGTCGGCGCCACGTTCCAGTCGGGGACCACCGTCTCCGCTGGGTCCCACTTCTCCGCCCCGAAGACCCCTGCGAGATCCTCGGGTCCACGACTCGCCGCAAACCGTCCGCACATGTTTGCCAGACTGCCACGACCGTCAACTCCCCCGACCTCCGAGGAGCCCTCGCCCCCATGGACCGCGTCTTCGGCACCCAGTCCGACCCCGACCAGTGGCTGGTGATCGTCACCGGTGCCGTCGCGCTGCTGGCGGTCCTCCCGCACCGCATATGGCGGCTCACCCGCAACGCCGTCACCATCGCCCACGAGGGCGGCCACGGGCTGATCGCCCTGCTCACCGGACGCAGGCTGGACGGCATCAGGCTGCACTCCGACACCAGCGGCCTCACCGTCAGCCGCGGCAAGCCGTCCGGCATCGGCATGGTCCTCACGGCGGGCGCCGGCTACACCGCCCCGCCGCTGCTCGGTCTCGGCGGGGCCTGGCTGCTCGCGGCCGACCACATCACGCTCTTCCTCTGGGCCGCCTGCGTCCTGCTCCTCGCGATGCTCGTGATGATCCGCAACGCGTACGGGGCGCTCACCGTGATCGTCACGGGCGCCGCCTTCGTCCTGATCTCCTGGCTGACCAGCTCCGAGGTCCAGGCGGCGTTCGCGTACACGGCTGTCTGGTTCCTGCTGATCGGCGGGGTGCGCCCGGCCTTCGAGCTGCAGCGCAAGCGGGTGCGCGGCCACGCGGGCGATTCGGACGCCGATCAGCTCGGCCGGCTCACGCATGTCCCGCCGACGGTCTGGCTGCTGCTCTTCCACGTCGTCTCGCTCTGTGCGCTCATCGGCGGCGGCCGCTGGCTCCTCGGCCTGTGAGCCGGGCAGGTGGGAGCGGGTCCCGTGAGACGGGGCCCGTGAGACGGGCGGCGCCCCGGCCCCCCTGCCATCAGTAAAGTGAGGGCCATGACCGAAAGTTCCGTGCACACCGCTCACTGGCCCGCCCCGTACGCGTCCGGAGCCGTCGACGCGACGGTGACCGTGCCCGGATCGAAGTCGGTCACCAACCGCGGTCTCGTGCTGGCCGCCCTCGCCGCCGAGCCGGGCTGGCTGCGCCGCCCGCTGCGCTCCCGCGACACCCTCCTGATGGCCGACGCCCTGCGGGCCCTGGGTGTCCGTATCGAGGAGACCGTGTCGTCCAGCTCCGCCGCGGTCGGGGCGACGAGCGGCACCGGCGAGGCCTGGCGGGTGATCCCCGCGGGGCTGCACGGCCCGGCCACCATCGACGTCGGCAACGCCGGTACGGTCATGCGCTTCCTGCCCCCGGTCGCCGCGCTCGCCGACGGCCCCGTCCGCTTCGACGGCGACCCCAGGTCGTACGAACGCCCGCTGCACGGCGTCATCGAGGCGCTGCGCGCGCTGGGCACCCGCATCGACGACGACGGGCGAGGGGCGCTGCCGCTGACGGTGCACGGCGGCGGGGCGCTCGACGGCGGGAGCGTCGAGGTCGACGCGTCGTCCTCGTCCCAGTTCATCTCGGCGCTGCTGCTCTCCGCGCCGCGTTTCAACCAGGGCGTCCAGCTGCGGCACACCGGTGCCACGCTGCCGTCGCTGCCGCACATCCGGATGACCGTGGACATGCTGCGGGCGGTCGGCGCGCAGGTGGACGAGCCGGAGACCGGCGGCGAGCCGAACGTCTGGCGGGTCTCCCCCAGCGCCCTGCTCGGCCGGGACCTGACCGTCGAACCCGACCTCTCCAACGCCCAGCCGTTCCTCGCGGCCGCCCTGGTCACCGGCGGCCGGGTCACCATTCCCGACTGGCCCGCGCGGACCACCCAGCCGGGGGACGCACTGCGGGAGATCTTCACCGGGATGGGTGGCGGCTGCGCCCTGACCGAGCACGGTCTGGAGTTCACCGGGACCGGCCGGATCCACGGCATCGACGTGGATCTGAGCGAGGTCGGCGAGCTCACCCCGGGCATCGCGGCCGTCGCCGCCCTGGCCGATTCGCCGTCCACGCTGCGCGGTGTCGCGCACCTGCGCCTGCACGAGACGGACCGGCTGGCCGCGCTGACCGCGGAGATCAACGGGCTCGGGGGCGATGTCAGCGAGACCGCCGACGGACTCCGGATCCGCCCCCGCCCGCTGCACGGCGGCGTCTTCCACACGTACGACGACCACCGCATGGCCACGGCCGGCTCGGTCATCGGGCTCGCCGTCGAAGGCGTCCGGATCGAGAATGTGGCCACCACCGCCAAAACACTCCCCGACTTCACTGAGATGTGGACCGAAATGCTCAAGGCCTGACGCGATGCGCCGATACGGCAAGAACCCCGACGAGGACGACATCCGCGTCCGCCCCAACCCCAAGGGCAACCGCCCCCGTACGAACATCCGCCCCAAGCACGAGGAAGCCGCCGAGGGCATGGTCCTCACGGTCGACAGGGGCCGGCTCACGTGCCTGGTCGACGGCCGCGCGGTGACCGCGATGAAGGCCCGCGAGCTGGGCCGCAAGGCCGCCGTCGTGGGCGACCAGGTCATGATCGTCGGGGATCTCTCCGGCGCCAAGGACACCCTGGCGCGCATCGTGCGCATCCAGCCGCGGAAGTCGGTGCTGCGCCGCACGGCCGACGACGACGACCCGTTCGAGCGGGTGGTCGTCGCCAACGCCGACCAGCTGGCGATCGTCACCGCCCTCGCCGACCCCGAACCGCGCCCGCGCATGATCGACCGCTGTCTGGTGGCCGCGTACGACGGCGGGCTCTCCCCGCTGCTCGTCCTCACCAAGTCCGATCTGGCATCGCCGGACGAACTGCTCGCCTCGTACGGGGCACTCGACATCCCGTACGTCGTCACCAGCCGCGAGGAGCTGGCGAAGGGGGAGGCCGCGGACCGGGTCAGGGACTTCCTGAACGACAAGGTCACCGCGTTCGTCGGACACTCGGGCGTCGGCAAGACGACTCTGGTGAACGCGCTGGTTCCGCAGGACCGGCGACGCAGCACCGGCCATGTCAACGCGGTCACCGGCCGGGGCCGGCACACCACGACCTCGGCCCTGGCGCTCCCGCTTCCGGACGATCGCGGCTGGGTCGTCGACACCCCGGGCGTGCGCTCCTTCGGGCTGCACCATGTGGACCCCTCACGTGTCATCCTCGCGTTCCCCGATCTGGTGCCGGGGACCGAGGAGTGCCCGCGCGGCTGCAGCCACGACGAGCCGGAGTGCGCCCTGGACGCCTGGGTGGCCGACGGACACGCCGACCCGGCGCGGCTCGACTCGCTGCGCCGGCTGCTGGCCACGCGGGAGCGGCGCGAGGGCGACTGATCCACCGGTTTGCCGCCCGGCCGTCCCGGCTGAATGCATAATCGCTCCCAGTGCGGCCGAGCGAGCCCGGCATGATCCGAACGACAGGCCCTATGGGGAGGCACTGAATGGCGTGGCTGCTGGTCGTGGTCGCGGGACTTCTGGAGACCGGCTTCGCCGTGTGTCTCAAGCTCTCGCACGGGTTCACCCGGCTCTGGCCGACGATCGCCTTCGCCTCGTTCGCGCTGGGCAGCTTCGGGCTGCTGACGCTCTCGCTGCGGAAGCTGGATGTCGGGCCCGCCTACGCCGTGTGGACCGGCATCGGCGCGGCGGGCACCGCCATCTACGGGATGATCTTCCTCGGGGACATCGTCTCCACGCTCAAGCTCGTCTCGATCTCGTTCGTGATCGTGGGCGTCATCGGACTGCAGGTCTCGGGGTCGGCGCACTGACCCGGACGCAGGCCGGGCCGGATCACACCACCTCGCGCACCGTGGGGAAGTGACAGGCCGCCACATGGTCTGCCGCGTGTTCCCGGTCCACCGGCACCTCGCTCTCGCAGCGGCTCCGCTCGTCCGCGCCGAGCCGGGCGAACACGGGACACCGGGCCCGGAAGCGGCAGCCCTCGTAGCGTTGGGTGGGGCTGGGCGGGTCGCCGGGCAGCAGGATCCTGGTGCGCTGCCGCTCGCGCTCGCGCACCGGGTCGGGCAGCGGCACTGCGGAGAGCAGCGCCTGCGTGTACGGGTGCCTGGGCCGCTCGAAGACCTCGTCGACCGTCCCGGCCTCGACGGTGCGTCCGAGGTAGACGACGCTGACCCGGTCCGCGATGTGCCGCACCACCGACAGGTCGTGCGAGACGAAGAGGTAGGCGAGCCCCAGCTCGGACTTGAGCCGTCGCAGCAGGTTGAGTACGCCGGCCTGGACGGACACGTCGAGCGCCGAGACCGGTTCGTCGAGCACCAGCAGCTTCGGCCCGACCGAGAGGGCGCGGGCGATCCCGATGCGCTGGCGCTGGCCGCCGGAGAACTCGTGCGGGAAGCGGGTGGCGTGCGCCGCTTCGAGGCCGACCTGTTCGAGCAGTTCACCGACGTGTCCCGCGGCGGTCCTGCGGTCCATGCCCTGGGCGCGCAGCGGCTCGGTGACGATGTCACCGACCGTCATCCGGGGATCGAGGCTGGCCATCGGGTCCTGGAAGACGATCTGCACCTGCCCGCGCAGCGCCCGGCGGGCGGCAGCGCCGAGTGTGCCGAGCGGCTGACCGAAGAGCTCGATCCCCCCGCCCTCGGGGCGGGCCAGGTTGAGCAGTTCGAACAGGGTGGTGGACTTGCCGGAACCGGACTCGCCGACCAGCGCGAGCGTCTCACCGCGGCGGATCCGCAGGTCGACCCCGTCCACGGCGTGCACGGTGCCGACCCGCCGCTTGAAGGCGCTTCCCTTCAGAACGGGGAACGTCTTGACGAGCCCGCGCACGTCCAGCACGGTGTCGCCGCCCGTCCGTTCGGCCTCGTCCGCGGCCGCGGTGTCCACCGGCGGGATCTCCGGGACGGGGAACACGTCGAGCGGGCCGAGCCGCTTCTGCGCGATCTCGTCGGCGCGTACGCAGGCGACCGCGTGCCCGTCCACGGCCCGCAGGGCGGGCTCCTCCGTCAGACAGGGGTCACCGGCCAGCGGGCACCGCGGTGCGAACGGGCAGCCAGGCCCGGTGTTCCCCGCCGCGGGTGGTGAGCCGGGGATCGGCACGAGCACCTCACCCGCCGTGTCGAGGCGGGGAACCGCGCCGATCAGGCCCAGTGTGTACGGCATCCGGGGCCGTTCGAAGAGTTCCTCGGCGGGGGCGCTCTCCACGATCCGCCCCGCGTACATCACCGCCACCCGGTCCGCGGCGCCCGCGATCACGCCGAGGTCGTGGCTGACGAGGACCAGCGCCGCGCCGGTCTCGCGCTGCGCGGTGCGCAGCACGTCGAGCACCTGCGCCTGGATGGTGACGTCGAGTGCCGTGGTGGGCTCGTCGGCGAGGATGACGTCCGGGTCGTTCGCCATGGCCATCGCGATCATGGCTCGCTGGCGCATGCCGCCGGAGAACTCGTGCGGGTACGCCTGCGCCCTGAGCGCGGGTTCCGGTATCCCGACGAGGTCGAGCAGTTCCACGGCGCGGGCCCTGGCCTTCTCGCGCGAAACGTCCTGATGGGCCCGGACCGCCTCGGCGATCTGATCGCCGATCCGGTAGACGGGGGTGAAGGCGGAGAGCGGGTCCTGGAAGACCATGCCGATCCGGCTGCCGCGTACGGCGGACAGCGCACGGTCCGACGCGCCGACGAGTTCCGTGCCGTCGAGTTTCACCGATCCGCGCACGGCCGCGTTTCCCGGCAGCAGGCCGAGGACTGCGAGTGCGGTCGCGGACTTGCCCGACCCCGACTCGCCCACCAGGCCGAGCACTTCGCCGCGCCGCAGCGCGAAGCTGACCCCTCGCACAGCGGGCGCTCCGTCGAAGTCGACCTCCAGACCGCTCACTTCGAGTACCGAGGTCATCGTTTTGCCCCCTTGCGGCTGCGGCGCCGGCGCGACGTCGGGTCGAGCGCGTCGCGCAGCCCGTCCCCCACCAGGTTCACCGCGAGTACGAAAATGATCAGAAGCCCCGCTGCGAAGAAGAACATCCAGGGGTACGTGACGGCAGCCCCCGTCGAGGAGGCGATGAGCGTGCCCAGCGACACGTCGGGCGACTGGACACCGAAGCCGAAGTACGAGAGCGCGGTCTCGCTCATCACCGCGCCGCCGACCGCGATGGTCGCGTCGATGATGAGGAAGGAGGCGATGTTGGGCACCACATGGCGCCAGATGATGCGGAAGGGCCCGACTCCCATGTACCGGGCCGCGCGGACGAATTCGCGTTCCTTCAGGGACAGTGTCATGGATCTGACCACCCGCGCGGTGATCATCCAGCCGAAGACCGCGAGCAGCCCGACGAAGGCGAACCAGCCGCCGTCCTGCAGCCGCGGCGAGATGATCGCGATGATCAGGAACGACGGGAAGACCAGCAGCAGATCGACGAAGAACATCAGGATCCGGTCGGTCCAGCCGCCGAAGTACCCGGCGCAGGCGCCGGCCAGTGAGGCCAGGACGGTGGAGAAGAGCGCCACCAGGAGACCGATCAGCAGGGACTTCTGGAGTCCGCGGATGGTCTGGGCGAAGACGTCCTGGCCGATGCGGTTGGTGCCCCACCAGTGCCGGGCGCTCGGGGCTTCCCGCAGGGCGGTGTAGTCGATGTGGCTGTAGTCCCAGCGGCTGATGAGCGGGCCCGCGAAGGCCAGCAGGAAGAGCAGCAGCAGGAGGACGGCTCCGGCGAGCGCTCCGCGGTTGCGTACGAAACGGCGCAGCACCACTGAGGCACGCCCCGCGGGGCGTATCGGCTCCGCACCCTGGCCGGCCGCGTCGGCGGCGGCGGTCTCTATGACAGCGGTCATGGTGTCCGTACTCCTCAGGCGTTCCGGATGCGCGGGTCGAGCGCGGCGTGCAGGACGTCCGCGAGGAAGCCGGAGAGCAGCACCAGCACGGCGGCGAAGGTGTTGACGGCGACGACCGAGTTGACGTCGTTCTTGCCGATGGAGGAGACGAACCACTCGCCCATCCCGTGCCAGCCGAAGATCGTCTCGGTGAAGGTGGCGCCGGTGAACAGCGCGAGGAACCCGTAACTGAAGTACGTCGACATCGGGATCAGCGCGGTCCGCAGCCCGTGTTTGACGAGCGCCGTGCGCCGGGTGAGGCCCTTGGCCTGTGCGGTGCGCAGGTAGTCGGAGCCGAGGACGTCGAGCATGGTGGAGCGCTGGTAGCGGCTGTAGCTGGCGATGGTGCCGAGCGCGATGGACACGGTCGGCAGCAGCAGGTGCACCGACCGGTCCTTCAGCACGGTGAAGAAGCCGGAGTCCACTCCTGGACTCTTCTCACCCGTGAACTTGATGAAGTCGGTGCCGGTCTTCTGGTTGAACCAGATCGCGCCGATCTTCAGCAGCACCGCGAGCAGGAACACCGGCGTGGAGAGCAGTACGAAGGAGATCAGGGTCACCGTGCGGTCGGAGAGCCGGTACTGGCGTACGGCGGTCCAGGCCCCGGCGAGGACGCCGACGACCGTGCCGAGGATGCTGCCGAGCAGCAGAAGCCGCAGGCTGACCCCGATCCTGCGGCCGAACTCCGCGCCCACCGAGGTCCCGTCGATGGTCTGCCCGAAGTCACCGCGCAGGGCGTGTCCGGCCCAGTGGGTGAAGCGGGTGAGCAGCGGCTGGTGGTCGTTGACGCCGAGCGCGGTGAGGTGGTGGTCGACGGAGCTGGGTGAGAGGGGCGGCTGGCGCCCCTCGTAGTACGCGCGCGGATCCAGCGCGAGTGAGGCCAGCAGATACGACAGACAGATGGCGACAAGCAACAGGACGGCGTAGTAGCCGAGTCGCTTGGCCAGGAAGGCGGCCACGGGTGTTGGTCCTCCGCTGGGGTTCGGTCGCTGGGGATCGTGGTGGGATCGCGGCCGCGGCAGGCCCCATCGGTGCCTTTGTCCGGTGCTGATCGGATATCGATCTTCCGGCGTTGTTCATCGGGTGCTTTTCGTCGGCTTGTTGATCCAGTTTGACCACTGTTTGTTGCGCGCATGCAAAGAATGGATAACAGCATCACCGGAGCTCTCCCGTTGTGCAAGGAGAGCGACTTACCGTCTCGGGAGCCTGTGGCCTCGATCAGGTCACCTTGAACCGGAGGAAGAACACCGATGCGCAGAACCACCGTTGTCGCCATCGCCGCAGCACTGTCGGCCACCCTGGCGGTGGCGGGCTGCAGTTCTTCCGACAGCGACAGCAAGTCCGCCAAGAAACAGGCGGCTCCGCAGGCGGACGGCCAGAGCATCAACGCGCACCCGGTGAGCGACCTGAAGCAGGGCGGCTCGCTGCGGTTCGCAATCGATCAGTGGATCACGCAGTACAACGTCAATCAGGTGGACGGCCAGCAGGGTGACGGCGCGGACCTCGCCGGAGCGATCCTGCCCGACCTCTTCGACGCCGACGCCAAGGGAATCGGCCACCCCAACCCGAACTTCGTGGCCTCGGCCAAGGTCACATCCACCAGCCCGCAAGTGGTGACGTACAAGCTGAACCCGAAGGCCAAGTGGTCCGACGGGAAGCCGCTGAGCTGGAAGGACTTCCACGCCCAGTGGAAGGCGCTGAACGGGAGGGACAAGGCTTACGAGGCGGCCGACACCACGGGCTACGACCAGATATCCAAGGTCGAGCAGGGCGCCGACGCGCACGCGGTGAAGATCACCTTCAGCACGCCGTACGCCGACTGGCAGCGCCTCTTCGACCCGCTGTACCCGGCCGGGTACATCGACACCCCGAAGAAGTTCAACACGGGCTGGACGCAGAAGGCACCGGTCACCGGCGCCGCGTTCAAGGTCGGCACGTACGACAAGACCGGCCAGACCGTCACCCTGGTCCCCGACCCCAAGTGGTGGGGGAACAAGCCCAGTCTGGCCTCGATCGTCTACCGCGTCCTCGACACCAGCGCCAACACGGAGGCGTACCTCAACAAGGAAGTCGACGACGCTCCCGCCATCCAGCCCGAGGACTACAAGCGCCTGGCCAAGGACCCGGACACCGACATCCGGCGCGGGGCGCGCTGGGACGAGGTGCACATCACGCTCAACGGCGGCCGCGGCCCGCTCAAGGACGTCAGGGTGCGCAACGCCCTGCAGGCGGCGACCGACCGCAAGGGAATCAACGCCAGCTTCGCCAAGGACCTGTCCTTCGAACTGAAGCCGCTGAACAACCACTTCTACATGCCCAACCAGCAGGGCTACCAGGACAACACCAGCGAGTTCGACAAGTTCGACCCCGAGAAGGCCAAGAAGCTCCTGGACGAGGCCGGCTGGAAGGACCAGGGCGAGGGCAAACCGCGCACCAAGGACGGCAAGAAACTCACGCTCGACTACATCCTGAGCGCGGGCGGCATCTCGTCCACCACCGACCAGGCCGAACTGGTGCAGCAGATGTACGCCGCAGTGGGCGTCCGGGTCGAGATCAAGAAGGTCCCGGCCAACGACTACTTCAACAAGTTCGTGAACCTCGGCAACTTCGACCTCGCCAGCTTCCGCAACGTCGACGAGAGCTACACGAGCAAGATCTACCCCGTCTTCCAGCAGCCGCAGGGCAAGAACCTCTTCCAGAACTTCGGCTCGGTCGGCTCCCCGAAGATCGACGACCTGATGAAGAAGGCCGGCGAGGCCACCGACCACGCCGAGGCCGTCAAGCTCTACAACCAGGCCGACGTGGAGATCTGGAAGCTCGGCCACTCCATCGAGCTGTACCAGCGCCCGCAGATCATCGCGGTCCGCAAGGGCTTGGCCAACTACGGCGCGACCGGCCTCGCCGACACCGACTACACCAAGGTCGGCTGGCTCAAGAAGCAGTAGGCGAAGCAGTACGCGCCGTTCACGCCGCCCGCACCACCGCGTCGCGCACCAGGTGATCGAGTGTCAGGTCACCCGGTGCGACGATGTGCGAGAGCGCGAGGCGTACGGCCACCTCACAGCGGTACACGAGGTCGTCCGCGTCCTCCACCGGGTGCCCGGCCGCCATCACCAGCGCCGCCCTCTGGCGCACCGCCGCGATCAGCTCGCCGGGCGCAGGCGGTCCGGCGTCGGCGCGGCGCTGTGCGGGGACGTACGAACGGCCGGGCCGGGACGCGGGGCCGGGGGCGGGCAGCCGTCCGGACCAGCAGCCGGTCAGCAGCGCCCGGACCAGCGGGCGCGTACGGGCGGCGCAGGCCGTCCACTCGGCGACCGCCAGCATCCGCTCCCGGTCCGTGGGCTGCCCGGCCAGCGCACGGTCCACGCCCTGGAGATACCGGTCGGCCTCGCGCCGCACCAGTGCGCGGGCCAGGCCGTCCTTCGAGCCGAACTCGTTGTACAGGGTCTGCCGGGACACCCCGGCGGCGGACGCCACATCGGCCATGCGCACACCGCACCAGTCCCGGTCGGCAAGGGCCGCGAGAGCGGAGTCGAGCAGGGATTCGCGCGCTGCGGGCATCGTCGCCTCCCGGGCGGTACGGCTCTGCGCTCAGAGTTGACGGACCGCGCGGCACTGTCAATACCCCCGGCGGGAGGGGCGCGACCTACCGCCGGACAGGGCCCTGTGGCTCCATCGGCGCCCCGGTGGATACTGTGACGACCATGCCCGACTACCACGATGATCTGCGCCTCGCCCATGTCCTCGCGGATGCCGCCGACGCGACGACCATGGAGCGCTTCAAGGCCCTCGACCTCAAGGTCGAGACGAAGCCGGACATGACGCCCGTGACGGAGGCCGACAAGGGGGCCGAGGAGCTGATCCGCGGACAGCTCCAGCGCGCCAGGCCCCGCGACGCGATCCTCGGTGAGGAGTACGGCCTCTCGGGCACCGGGCCCCGCCGCTGGATCATCGACCCGATCGACGGCACCAAGAACTACGTACGCGGTGTACCGGTCTGGGCGACCCTGATCTCCCTGGCCGTGGCGGGCGACAACGGCCTCGAACCGGTGGTCGGCGTGGTCTCCGCACCGGCGCTCGGCCGCCGCTGGTGGGCGGCGAAGGGCGGCGGCGCGTACACCGGCCGCAGCCTGACCTCGGCGACCCGGCTGCACGTCTCCAAGGTCTCCAAGGTCCCGGACTCCTCGTTCGCCTACTCCTCGCTCGGCGGCTGGGAGGAGCAGGGCCGGCTCGACGGCTTCCTGGATCTGACCCGGGACTGCTGGCGCACCCGTGGTTACGGCGACTTCTGGCCGTACATGATGGTCGCCGAGGGTTCGGTGGACATGTGCGCGGAGCCCGAGCTGTCGCTCTGGGACATGGCGGCCACCGCCGTCGTCGTCCAGGAGGCCGGCGGGGAGTTCACCAGCCTGGACGGGGTGCGTGGCGTGGAGGGCGGCAACGCGGCCGCGTCCAACGGACTGCTCCACGGGGAACTGCTGAGCTATCTGCGCGCGTGAGGAGCCGGTTTCAGCTCCTCCCGCACTCTCTCCTCCCGCACCCTTGCCGACTCCGCACACGAGTGGGACTCTGAGAGCTCCCCCACTTGTGAACTTGTGAATTCAGGCGCATGCTGGATTCCCCCAGGAGGTGGCTCCCCGCCATGTTCGTCCGCGACGCCATGAGCACGGTGGTTCTCACCATCGGCCCCGCCCACACCCTCCGGCAGTCGGCCGCCCTGATGTCGGTGCGCCGGATCGGCGCGGCTGTCGTACTCGACCCCGATACCTGCGGGGTCGGCATCCTCACCGAGCGCGACATCCTCAACGCCGTCGGACGCGGCCTGGACCCCGACCGGGAGACCGCGGGAGCCCACACCACCACCGATGTGGTCTTCGCCGCGCCGTCCTGGACCCTGGAGGAAGCGGCGGGCGCGATGTCGAACGGCGGTTTCCGCCACCTCATCGTGCTCGACGACACCGGCCCCGTCGGGGTCGTGTCGGTGCGCGACATCATCCGCTGCTGGGCGCCCGCGCGAAGTGGGGCCGCGGCGCTGGTGCCCTGACCGGCGCACGGCGAGCCCGGCGAAGGCAGCCCGCCCCCGTACACCGCGCGGCCCGGTACACCCGCTCCTGCACACGACAGGAGGGCCGTACCCCCGCAGGGGTACGACCCTCCTCAGCCGGTGCCCGGCCGCGACGCCTCTCAGCCTGCGGCCGGTGCGGTTCAGGCGCGCAGGGCCTGGACCGCGGCCTCCAGCCGCTTGCCGAAGTCACCGTCGGCCTGGCGGAAGTTGTTCACCGCGCGCTCGGCGATGTCGTCGCGCGAGACCTGCGAGATGAAGTCGGCCAGGTTGTCGACGAGACGGCCCTTCTCCTCCTCGGACAGCTGGCGGTAGAGATTGCCGGGCTGGACGAAGTCGTTGTCCTCCGCGTGGGTCGGGGCGGGGTGGTTACCCGTGCCGCCGCTGACCTGGGTGGACTTCCAGAGCGGCTGCTCGGTCTGGAAGGGGCCGCCGAAGCTGTTCGGCTCGTAGTTCTTGCTGCCCTGGTGACGGCCGTCGTACAGCACGCCGTCCCGGTAGTTGGTACGCGCCTCGGCGGCGTGCGGGCGGTTCACCGGCAGGTGGTCGGCGTTGATGCCGACGCGGTAGCGGTGCGCGTCGCCGTACGCGAAGAGGCGGCCCTGGAGCATCTTGTCGGGCGAAGGACCGATGCCCGGAACGAAGTTGGCCGGCGAGAAGGTGGACTGCTCGACCTCGGCGAAGATGTTCTCCGGGTTGCGGTTGAGCTCCAGCTTGCCGATCTCGATCGGCGGGTAGTCCTCGTGCGGCCAGACCTTGGTCAGGTCGAACGGGTTGAAGCGGTACGACGCCGCGTCGGCCGCCGGCATGACCTGGATCTGCACGGTCCAGGACGGGAAGTCACCGCGCTCGATGGACTCGCGCAGGTCGCGCTGGTGGCTGTCGGGGTCCACACCCGAGAGGCGGTTGGCCTCGTCGGTCGTGAGGTTCTTGATCCCCTGGTCGGTCTTGAAGTGGTACTTGACCCAGAAGACCTCGCCGTCGGCGTTGTTCCACTGGTACGTGTGCGAGCCGTACCCGTTCATGTGGCGGAACGTCGCGGGGATCCCGCGGTCACCGAAGAGCCAGGTGACCTGGTGGGTCGACTCGGGGCTGAGACCCCAGAAGTCCCAGACGTTGTCGGCCTCCTGCGAACCGGTGTACGGGTCGCGCTTCTGGGTGTGGATGAAGTCGGGGAACTTGATGGCGTCCTTGATGAAGAAGACCGGGGTGTTGTTCCCGACGAGGTCGTAGTTCCCGTCCTCCGTGTAGAACTTCAGCGCGAAGCCGCGGGGGTCGCGCACCGCGTCCGCCGAGCCGAGGTTGCCCGCGACGGTGGAGAAGCGCAGGAAGGTCTCGGTCTGCTTGCCGACCTGGGAGAGGAACTTCGCGCGCGTCCACTCCGAGACGTCACGGGTCAGCGTGAAGGTGCCGTAGGCGCCGGCGCCGCGCGCGTGGACGATGCGCTCCGGGATGCGCTCACGGTTGAAGTGCGCGAGCTTCTCCAGGAGCAGCTGGTCCTGCACCAGGACCGGACCGCCGGCGCCCGCGGTCTCACTGTTCTGGTTGTCGGCAACCGGAGCCCCGGTCTCCGTGGTGAGTGGTCCCTGCGTCACGAGCGCCTCCTGCGTCATCCTGCTGTGTCCTGTCCCTTGGCGTGTGCCGTTCCCGATCCTACGATGGACTTTGTCTAAGTCAAGTGATAGTCCAAAGTCACATCCGTTCGGGACTCGACCCCTACTCCTGTTAGGCTGGACCTTATGAGTGACCTGTTGGAACGCCTGCGCGACCGCGGCTGGCGGATGACCGCCCAGCGTCGCGTCGTGGCCGAGGTCCTCGACGGGGACCACGTTCATCTGACCGCCGACGAAGTGCACGCCCGCGCCGCGTCGCGGCTGCCGGAGATCTCCCGGGCGACGGTCTACAACACGCTGGGCGAGATGGTCGTCCTCGGTGAAGTGATCGAGGTCTCCACGGACCGCCGCGCGAAGCGGTACGACCCGAACGCACACCGGCCGCACCAGCACCTGGTCTGCGCCCAGTGCGGCTCCATCCGCGACGTCCACCCCGCGGGCAACCCGCTGACGGACCTCCCGGACACCGAGCGCTTCGGGTTCACGATCTCCAACGTCGAGGTGACGTACCGCGGGATCTGCCCGTCCTGCGCGGCCGCCTGACCGCCACCCCGCACTCGCACAGCGCGCACCAGCACAAGGAGCCCCGGAGCCGGAAGCCCGGGGCTCCTTCGCGTGCGCACCCCTTCCAGTATCTGACGACCCGTCATATCCTCTGCGGCGATCGCCCGTCCACCACCTCCGCAAGGAGACACCGTGGGAGACCCGCACCCGCCCCCACTCGCCCCCGACCCGGCACCCGACCGGCCGGCCAAGCTCCACGCCCGGTCCCTGACCCGTACCTTCGGCCGCGGCCGTACCGCCCTGGACGCCCTCGGCCCGGTGGACCTGGACATCGCCCCGGGCGAGTTCACCTGCATCGTCGGCCCCTCGGGGTGCGGCAAGTCCACCCTGCTGCGGATCGCGGCGGGCCTGCTGCGGCCCAGCACGGGCGAGCTGGCCATCCGGACCGGGTCCACACGCCCGGCCGCGATGATCTTCCAGGACTACGGCATCTACGACTGGAAGAACGTCCTGGCCAACGTCAGGTTCGGCCTCGACATCCAGCGCGTCCCGCGCAAGGAGGCCGACCGCCGGGCCCGTGACTGGCTGGCCCGTATCGGACTGGCCGACTTCGCGGACGCCTACCCCGGAGCCCTCTCGGGCGGCATGCGCCAGCGCGTGGCCATCGCCCGCGCACTCGCCGTGGAGCCCGAAATCCTGCTGATGGACGAACCGTTCGCGGCGCTCGACGCACAGCTGCGCACCATCCTCCAGGACGAACTGCTCGAACTCACCCAGACCACTCGCACGACAGCCCTCTTCATCACCCACAGCCTTGAGGAGGCGATCGTCCTGGGCGACCGCGTCCTGGTGATGTCCGCGCGGCCCGGCCGCATCATCGCCGAGCGACGCCCGCCGTTCCCCCGGCCCCGCAGCGGCGCCATGCGGTCGGCCCCCGGGTTCACCGAGCTGAAGAGCGAGCTGTGGGAGCTGCTGCGCGGCGAGGTCCGCAGAGAGGCGGTCCCGGCATGAGCACAGCGGTCAAGGCACCGAAGGACGGCGTACTGGTCAGACGGCCCGGTCCGCAGGAACTGCACCCGCTGCGCACCCACCGCAGGCGCCGCACCCTGGAACTGGCGCTCGCCGTCGCCGTGCCCGTCGCCCTGGTCCTGCTCTGGCAGCTGGCCGCGTCCCGGTCCTGGATCGACGACCGGGTCTACCCGGCGCCGTCCACGATCCTCTCCGACGGCTGGGACCGCGCAGCCCGCGGCATGCTGTGGCCCGATGTGTGGGCCACGCTCAAGCGGGTGCTCGGCGGCTACGCGATCGGCACCGTCTCGGGGTACGCCCTCGGCCTCCTGATGGGATCACTCGCCCTCGTACGGGCGGCCCTCGAACCGCTGCTCGACGCGCTGTACGTGGTACCGAAGCTCGCCCTGCTGCCGGTCTTCCTCAACATGTTCGGGCTCGGCGAAGGCCCTCAGATCGCGCTGGTCGCCGCCACTGTCTTCTTCTTCGTCTGGATCTCCACGATGGCCGCGGTACTCGCCGTGCCGGCCGGGCACCGCGACGCGGGGCGGGTGTTCGGCGCCTCCGCGTGGCAGATGTTCCGGCACGTCCTGCTGCCCGCCTCGCTGCCCGCGGTGCTCGTGGGGGCCAGGATCGCAGCAGGCGTGGCCGTGCTCGTCATCGTCGCGTCGGAGCAGATCGCGGCGTCCGACGGCCTCGGGCATCTGATCTTCGACTCCCGCGCGCTCTTCCAGAACGACGTGATGTTCGTCGGGATCGTCTGCGTGGCCGTCCTCGGAGTGGTCTTCTCCGAACTCGTGCGGATCGCCGGACGTCTGCTCACCCCGTGGGCCCCGCGCGACCGCGGCCGCAGCCAGTCCTGAACGGGCCGCCGCCCCCCGGCGCGAACCCCCGCAGCCCCGATGTCCGCACGTACGGAGGCCCCATGCGTATCAGCACGCTCTGCACGACCCTGTTCGTCGCCGGCTCCCTGCTCGTGTCCGCCGGGTGCGCGGAACACGACGACGGCCGGGCACCCGCCGCGAAACCCCGGCCGGTCAAGGCCGTCGCGGGCTGCGCCAAGGGCTGGACCGACCCGGCCGACCTCGCCCCCGGCCGTGCGCCGGCCCGCTGCGTGAAGGGCGCACCGGCCCCGCGGCCGCTGGCGAAGAAACGCAGACTGGTGCTCGCGACCGGCACACTGGCCGCCGAGTATGTCGCACCGCTGGAAGTCGCCGTGGAGAAGGGGGAGTTCAAGAAGGAGGGACTGGATGTGCGGCTGAAGGTGCTGCCGACACCCGACGCCCTGCCGCTGCTCGCCAAGGGCGATATCGACGCCCAGTGGGCAGCACCCGAGGCCGCCGTGATGAACGGCATCAGGGGCGGCTTCGACATCAAGTGGGTCGCGGGGAACTTCTCGCCCGACCCCGCGTCCAAGAGCGGGCTGTGGGCCCGCCTCAAGAACGGTGAGACCGCTTCGTCGGTGTCCATGAAGGGCCGGAGGATGGGCACGATGATCGGCAAGGGGTCGGTCGTCACCTACGCGATGGAGAAGGCCCTGCAGCAGCACGGCGGCGGGCTGAACTCCATCGGTTTCCAGCAACTGGGTTCCGCGGACGTCCTGACAGCGCTGCAGAACGGCGGGGTGGACTCCGCGTGGCTCCTCGACCCGGTCTGGCGGAAGGTGGACGGGAACGCGAAGTACACCTTCCTCGGCGGCCAGCCACTGGGTGAACCGCTCGGCGGGCTGCTCTTCGGCCCGAATCTGCTGGCCAAGGACCCGGACGCCGGCGTCGCTTTCCTGCGCGCGTACATCCGGACCGTGAACACCTACTTCGCCGGCGACTACAAGGCCGACAAGGGCTTCACCGCGTCGCTCGCCAAGCTGCTGAAGACCGACGAGCCGGTCCTGACCTCGACGCCCTCGCTGAGGATGGACTGGGAGATCCGCAAGGGCACAACGGACCGGCTGCAGAAGGCGTATCGCGACGCGGGGGTCTCGCAGGGCGACCCGATCCCGGAGGACAAGGTGGTGGACCGCGACCTGTACGGCGAAGCGGTGGGCCACCGGCCCTGACGGTGGCGGCCTGTGGGACATGACCGCCGCGCGGCGACCGACCGTGAACGGGTGACAGTCGCACATGCCGAAGGCCCGGACTCTTTCGAGTCCGGGCCTTCGGTTTTCAGTAGCGGGGACAGGATTTGAACCTGCGACCTCTGGGTTATGAGCCCAGCGAGCTACCGAGCTGCTCCACCCCGCGCCGTTGTGATTGCAACTCTACGTGGGGCCGCCGACCAGTGCAAATCCGTTCCTGCGGGCAACCGCCGGCGCGGCCGGCAGGTGTTCCCGGCCGGCCGCGCTGTCACGCGCTGAGCTCCTGGCGGAGCGCCTCGCTGAGCCGCGCCGCGCGCTCGGCGACCTCGGCGGGTCCGAGCTCCACAGCCCGGTTGCACCACTTCTGCCCCTCGGGCAGCTCGCCGCGGCGGATGGCGAGCAGCGCGAGGCGCAGGGCAGCCCGGCCGTGGCCCGCGTTGGCCGCCCTGGCCCACCAGAGACCGGCCTCCCGCTCGTTGCCCTCACGGGCAAGGAGCAGCCCGAGGTTGAAGGCGCCGTTGCGGCTGCCCGCCTCGGCGGCCTCGCGGTACCACCCCGCGGCCGCCTCGACGTCGTTGCGGGAGGCCGCGAGCATGCCGACCCGGACCTGGGCACGGCGGTGCCCCTGCTCGGCGGCGCGCTCGTACCACTCCTCGCACTCGCTCTTCTCGGTGACGGGCTCGCCGAGCACGGGCGGGCCGGGCGGGGGCATCCTGGCGTCGAGGAGCGAGCCGAGCCGGAAGGCCGCCTCAGTGCTGCCGCCGCCCGCCGCGCAGCGCAGGTGGCGCTCCGCCGTGTGCTCCTCGCCGTCCCTGAGCAGGGCTATGCCTACCTGGAGCGCGGCCTCGGTGTGACCGGCCGCCGCCGCCCGCTCGTACCAGACGAAGGCACCCCGGTCGTCGTCGCGGCCCGCGTGCAGGATGCCCAGGTTGAAGGCGGCGTCGACGCTGCCCGCCTCGGCCGCCTTGGAGAACCACGGCTCGGCCCCGGCCGGGTCGCCGTTCTGCAGGAGCAGCACGGCGAGCGCGTTCGCCGCCTCGCGGTGCCCCGCGTAGGCCGCGCGGCGGTACCACTGCTCGGCCTGCGCCGTCCGCTCCTGGGCGGCGCAGAGCAGTGCCAGGTTGTACGCGCCGTTGACGTCGCCCGCGTCCATGGCCGCCCGGTACCAGCGCTCGGCTGTCTGCTGCTCGCCCCGGGCCGCGTGCAGCGCTCCCAGTGCGTTGGCGGCGTTCCCGTCGCCGTCCTGGGCAGCACGCAGCCACCAGACGGCGGCGCTCTCCTCGTCGCCCGCGTCGCGAAGCAGGAAGCCGAGCGCGCAGGCCGCGCGGGCCTCGCCGTCCTTGGCGGACGTCAGGTACCAGCGGCCGGCCTCCTTGAGGTCACCGCGCTTCTCCAGGATCACACCGAGGTGCAGCGCGGCACGGCGGTGGCCGCGTGCGGCCGCCTGCCGGTACCAGCGCTCGGCCTCCGCCGCGGGGTCCTTCCCCGCTGCGGCACGGTCCAGTGCGCGCGCCAGCCGGTAGGCGGCCTCGCGGTGGCCCTGCTCGGCCGCGGCGCGCAGCCAGCGCTCCGCGCCGATGTCGCCGCGGTGCTCCAGCAGGTCCGCGAGGGCGTACGCCCCCAGCGCGTGGCCCGACTCGGCGGACTGGCGCAGCCAGTACTCGGCCGCGGGCTCGTCCCCTCGTTCCCGGTAGTGCCTGCCCAGCGCGTGAGCGGCGGCCGCGGAGCCCGCGACGGCGGCGATACGCCACCAGCCGGCCGCCTCGTCCGCGTAGCCCCGCTGGTGCAGCAGTACGCCCAGGTTGTTCGCGGCGGCCCGGTCGCCCTCCCCCGTGGCGGCGCGCAGCCAGCGCTCCGCGCCGTCCAGGTCCCCGCGGCGCAGCAGCAGCGCGCCGAGCACGCTCATGGACGCGGCCTCGCCGCTCTCGGCACCGCTCCGGTGCCGCGCCTCGGTCTCGGCGTCAGCCGTGTCCTGCGCGTTGACGGCGTCGTGGCCGTCATCGGCGTGCCTCTGCACAAACCGCCCTGTCTCCAACAGAGTTGCCCTGTCCCCCATAAACACCATCGTCCCACTACGTGCAATCCGCGCACACCTGGTATATCGCAGCCGACAAGGTCACTACAGCGTTTTGTCGACTTCCCGCAGCGCGGTAAGTGAAACATGAACCAGTCCCAACTTCCCGTAGGCGGCGCCTTCTTCACAGGAGTCGCACGGACGGGCAAACGGGCGGACACGTCGGACAGGCGCATGAAGAAGGCCCGGATCTCTTTCGAGATCCGGGCCTTCGACTTCAGTAGCGGGGACAGGATTTGAACCTGCGACCTCTGGGTTATGAGCCCAGCGAGCTACCGAGCTGCTCCACCCCGCGCCGTTGTGTTGCAACCGTACCACGGCGCGGGCCCCTGCCTTACCGGCCTGCGATCGGGCCTGATCAGGGCTTTTACCTCCCGATCAGGCCCGAGCCCAGCCACGGTCAGCCGGTCTTGCCGCTCGGCTTGATCTTGGCTCCCGCGTCGGAAGCCCGCTGCAGGGCGTCCTGCAGCGCCTTCTGCGACTTGCCGTAGGCGGTCCAGTCCTGCGGGTTCTTCGCCAACGCGGCCTGGCCGTCCTCGTACGCCTTCTGAGCGTCGGAGATGGCCTTCTTCACCGTGTCGTTCTCCGGCGGTCTCGTGGTGTCCCCGGTGGACGGCGGGTTGGTCTCCTGCCCGTCGACCCCGAAGACCTTGTTCAGCGCCTCGCCCAGGCTGTTCTCGAACGCGGTGGTGTCCCCCTCCGAAGAGTCGGCGTCCGCGTACGAGACGGCCACCTTCTTCAGCAGCGGATAGTGCGCGTTGCGACCCTGGGCGTACACCGGCTCGACGTAGAGGAATCCGCCGTCGAGCGGCACGGTGAGCAGGTTCCCGTACTCGATGTCCGAGTCGGCGCCCTTCATGTCCCGGACGAACGTGCCGACGCCCGACGAGCCGTTCAGCTTGTTCTGCACCTGTTCTGGGCCCGGCACTTCGGATGTGACTCTGAGGAGTCTGATCGTGCCGTAGTCCGGACTCGCGGCGTCCGCGTTCACCGCCATGAAGCCGCCCAGGTTGGGACGCCCGCTGGGGGTGAAGGTGGTGGTGAGCGAGAACTGCTGTTTGTCGCTCTTCTGATCCGGCATCTTCAGTGACAGATAGTAGGGCGGTACGGCCCTGTTGTCCCTGGTGGTCGGGTCGTTGGGCACCTGCCAGGCGTCACTGCCGCTGTAGAACTGCTTGGGGTTCGTGACGTGGTAGCGCGCCAGCAGCTCCCGCTGGACCTTGAACATGTCCTGCGGATAGCGCAGATGAGCCTTCAGGGCAGCCGGAATGTCCGCCTTCGGCTTGACCGTACCGGGGAACGCCTTCATCCAGGTCTTGAGGACCGGATCCTTGTTGTCCCACTGGTACAGCTTCACCTCGCCGGTGTACGCGTCGACCGTGGCCTTCACCGAGTTGCGGATGTAGTTGACCCGGTTCTGCTGGGCGACCACCGCCCGCTGGTTGTCGGTCAGCGAGTCGGCGGTGCTGTCACCCAGCGTCGTACGCGAGGCGTACGGGTACCCGTTCGTGGTCGTGTACGCGTCGACGACCCACTGGATCCGTCCGTCGACCACCGCCGGATAGGAGTCGCCGTCGATGGTCAGCCAGGGGGCGACCGCCTCGACGCGCTGCTTCGGGGTGCGGTTGTAGAGGATCTTCGAACCCTTGCCGATCGCTCCCGAGTAGAGGATCTGCGGCTCGTTGAAGGCCACCGCGTACGCGGCGCGGTTCACCGGGTTTGAGATGTCCACCCCGCTCTTGCCCGTGTAACGGGTGGTCTTCTCACCGTTGTTCTCGTAGTCGAGTTCCTTCTGCGGGCCCCCGACGATCGAGTACTGGGTGGTCTTCTCGCCGTAGTAGATCCGCTGCTTGTACGGGGGAAGAGTGCCCTTGGTCGGCAGATCCGACTCGGTGAAGACCGGAGCCCCGTTGCTGTCCGTGGCCGTGCCCTTGGCCGCGATGGCGCCGTAGCCGTGGGTGTAGGTGAAGTGGTCGTTGATCCAGTTGTGCTTCGGGATGCCCGCGATGTTCAGCTCGCGCAGGCCGATCACTGTGTCCTGGCCCTTGTAGCGGTCCACGTCCAGCGTCGCGGGGAAGCCGTAGTACTTCCGCTTCTGCTCCTGCTGCTGGAAGGTCGGCGAGACGACGTTCGGGTCGATCAGCCGGTAGCTGGCCGCCGAGTTCGCATCGTCACGCTGCTTGGTCGTGTCCTTGGTGTTGCTCTTGCCCGAGTAGTCGTCGACGTCGGTGCCGGCGATGTTGTACGCCTGGCGCGTGGCGTTGATGTTCTTCTGGATGTACGGCGCTTCCTTGGCCTGCTCGTTCGGCTCGACCGTGAACTTCTGCACGATCGCCGGGTAGAGCCCGCCGATCAGGATCGCGGAGAGCACCATCAGGCCGAAGCCGATCACCGGCAGCTGCCAGGTGCGGCGCCAGAGCGTCGCGAAGAACAACAGGGCGCAGATGACGGCGATGCAGAACAGGATCGTCTTCGCCGGAAGATAGGCGTTGGCGTCCACGTACCGCAGGCCCGTCCAGTTGCCCGTGGCCTTGAAGTCGCTGGACTTGACCGCGAGCCCGTACCGGTCGAGCCAGTACGCCACCGCCTTGAACGCGACGAAGATCCCGAGCAGCACCGACAGATGACCGGTGGCGGCCGATGTGGCGCGCGCCCCCGGGCTGGTGACGCGCAGCCCGCCGTACAGGTAGTGCACCAGGGCGGCGGCGATCAGCGAGAGCACCGCGGCGGCGAAGCCGAAGCCCAGCAGGAAGCGGTACCAGGGCAGGTCGAAGGTGTAGAACGACACGTCCAGCTTGAACTGCGGGTCCTTCTGGCCGAACGGCACACCGTTGACGAACATCAGCCAGGTACGCCACTGCCCGGAGGCGGAGGCGCCCGCGATCAGCCCGACGACCGCCGTCACCCCGAGCAGCAGCCACTTCTTGTACGGGGCGATGCCCATCCGGTAGCGGTCGAGGTTCTGCTGCTCCAGCGACATCGCGCTGAGCGGCGGCCGGAGCCGGTGCGCCAGCCAGATGTTCAGCCCGACGGCGGCCGCCATCAGCACGCCGAAGACGAGGAAGAGCCCGATCTTCGTCCACAGGGTGGTGGTGAAGACCGATGAGTAGTGGACGGAGCGGTACCAGAGCCAGTCGGTCCAGAACCCGGCGAACATGACGAACGCCATGGCCAGGACCACCAGGACACCCAGTGTCATCAGCAGGGTCCGGGCCCGGCGGGACGGCCGTCCCACTCTGATCCGTGGCCCGGTCGGGCCTCCGCCGCGGTCCGGCATCTGGAAAGCCAACGTGCGCACCTCGAAGTCTGCGGTCGTGTGGAGCAGGCCCCGCGATCGTAGAGCCCACTCATGCAACTTACTGAGGCTTTACCCAGTTCCCGTTCCGGGGGTGGAAGAGGGCAGGATATTGCCCATGCCCAACCTTTCTTCGCCCTCAGGCCCTCCGATGGCCGCCAGTCCGCTCACTGTGGCGGTGCTCGAAATCGACGAGTACGCGTCCGGTCTCGGCTGGGACCAGCCCGCCCGGCTCTTCGCACTCGTGGACACCGCGAAGCTCCGCACCCAGGAGCCGGGCCTCGCCGCCCAGCTCGGTCTCGACGACGGGGAGCCCGCGGCGTCGCTGACCCCCGTCGAGCAGGACGAGATCCCGGACACCACGCCGCTCGACGAGTTCCTCGCCACCATCGCGTGGCCCGACGCGGTGGCAGGCTGCGCGATGACGGTCGAGCGGCTCATGCTGCCGCCGTCAGCCGAGGCGGCCGTACCGGACGGGATGGACGAGGCGCAGCTGACCTCCTGGGTTGCCCAGCACCCGGACCGGCAGGAGGTGCGGATGACCGTCGCGGTGCTGCGGGACGGCACCCGCGAATCGGCGCTGCGGCTGCGTGTGAAGGACTCGCCGAACGAGGTGCTCACCGGGTCGGAGCTGGTCCCCGGCCTGGCGGATGCGCTCTCGGTGACGTTCGAGGCGTAGCCGGCCCCGGCCGGAGCGGCTCCGCCGCTCCGGCTACCTGGCCGAGCAGCTCGGCAGTCCGGCGGTGTGCCCGGAGCGGATCTTGTCCATCGCCTGCTTCGCGTCCTTCATCGCCTTCACCTTCACCAGGGTGAGCCCCGCCGGGGTGTCGGCGGCGGCCGCCGCGCAGTTGTCGCTGGGCGTCAGGAAGTACTGGGCGCCCGCGTTGCGTGCCGCGACGAGCTTCATCTCGATGCCGCCGATGGGCCCGACGACGCCCTTGTCGTCGATCGTGCCGGTGCCCGCGACGAACTTGCCGCCGGTCAGATCGCCCGGTGTCAGCTTGTCGACGAGGCCGAGCGAGAACATCAGCCCGGCGCTGGGTCCGCCCACATCGGCGAGCTTGATGTCGATGTGGAACGGGAAGGTGTGGTCGGTGCCGGCCTGGATGCCGACGATGGCCCGGCCGGGGTCCGGAGCGGGGGCCTTGGCGGTGACGATCGAAACCTTCTTCGTGCCCTTCGGTTCGGCACCCGCCTTCTCGGCGGCAGCCGCGGTACCGGCCGGTACGACCGTGAAGACGACCGGCTGGCCCGGCTTGTGCCTGGTGACCAGTCTCGCCACGTCCCCGGGCTCCTTGACGGCGGTGCCGTCGACGGCCCTGATCACATCTCCCGCGTGCAGCTTCCCCTGAGCGGGGCTGTCCTTGACCACCGTGGAGACCACGGTCCGCGACTTGACCGGGATGCCCAGTACGTCCAGGGCGGAGACCTTGGCGCTCTCCTGGGACTGGCTGAACTCCTCGGCGTTCTGCTGGGTCGACTGCTGTTCCGTCGTGCCGTCCGGGTACAGCGTGTTGTGCGGGACGACCACACTGTCGTGGGCGAGCCAGCCGTAGACCGCCTCGACCAGGTTCATGTTGTAGTCGGACCTCGTGACCCTGACCGTCACCATGTTGAGGTGGCCGCTCGTCGGGTAGGTCTTGTGCCCGGAGATCTGCAGAACCGGTTCTCCACCGGCCTTGCCGAGCGTGTTCACGGTCGGCCCCGGGCTCATCTCGGCGTACGGGACGGTGAGGAACACTCCGCCGCACAGCAGCGCGATCAGCACGAGAGTGGACGTGAGCAGCGTCAGGGTGCGGCGTGGCATGGAACGACAGTACGGGACGGGTCTGCGCCCCACCGCTCGGGGCCGGGGCCTCGCCTCGTATGCGGATCGCTCCGGACCCGCTGGTCAGGGACCGTCGGGCTCCGAGCCCTTGTCCATCACTTCCCGGAACCGGGCGTAACCCTCCAGTTCGGCGCCGTCGCCGGCCGTGCGCTGCCGCGCGGCCCACCTGCCCCACAGGGCGGCTCCGACCGCGGCAAAGAGCGGAATCAGCAACCAGGCGAGCGCACCCATACCGACCTCCGGACCCCCGTGAACAGCCGCGAACCGACTGATCAGCAGATTAGTCATCTGCTGCTCCAACGCTCACGGCAGGGGTCCGGTTACGCAAATCGGGCACATGGCGGACACGGACAACCCGACAGGGGTGCCGCAGCCCGGCCGCCGTGCCCCGCGACCGCGTCAGATGCCGACCCACTCCTCCGTACCGTCCGAGAAGGTCTGGTGCTTCCAGATCGGCACGTCGTGCTTCAGTTCGTCGACGAGCATCCGGCAGGCTTCGAACGCCTCACCGCGGTGCGCGCACGAAACGGCGGCCACCACGGCCAGATCTCCCACGGCGAGATCGCCCACCCGGTGCACAGCGGCCAGCGCCCGCACCGGGAACTTCTCGGCGACCCGCTCGGCGACCCGGCGCATCTCGTCCTCGGCCGACGGATGGCAGGAGTAGCCCAGCCCGTCGACATCGGATCCGCCGTCGTGGTTGCGCACCGTGCCGATGAAGAGCGCCGTCCCGCCCGCCGCCTCGTCACCCACGACCTTGAACACCTCGTCGATGCTGAGCGGGGTGTCACGGATCTCCAGGAGCCGGATGGGGTCCTGAGCCGCGTGTTCGCCCGGGTGGTCGTCGGTGAATGCCATGCCTCCATGGTGCCGCACCGGACCGGCGGCACGGAATGCACCTTTCGACCGGCGCCGGCGCGTTTTACTTGGAGCGTCGTACAGGGTGGCGGCCCGGCCACCCCCGCGGCCGGGCACCGAGCCGTCAGATGCGGCCCCGCCGCGCCCTGCGCGCCCGGCGCACCAGCGCCGCCGTACCGAGCAGCGCGACCGTCGCGCCCGCCGCGCCCGCGGCCGTGGCGTCCTTGCGGCCGAGCCTGCGGCCCGCGACGGTGTGCCGTCCCGCCACCTCTTCGAGCAGTTCGGTCAGGACTTCCTCGTTCGTCCACCGAGGCCGCCAGCCCGCGTCGTGCAGCCTGCCGACACTGACCACCCAGGGGTGCATCGTGTACGCGAGATCACCCGCAGGCGACGGGGTCAGACCGATCCGGTGCAGCCGGGCGGCGGCGCCCAGGGCGACCGCCGACGGCAGTTCCATCCGGCGGATGGAGCTGAGCTCCTCCACCTCGTCCTGTTCCAGCCAGCCGTCGCAACCGACCGCGAACTCGCCGTCGACCTTTTCGAGTGCGGCGTACTCCAGCGCGCTGACGAGGTCGTCCACATGGCAGAACTGCCAGGTGGGGCGGGTGCCCGCGACCACCAGCAGGCGCGGGGACTCGAAGTACCGCGTCAGCGCGGTGTCCGTGCCGCCCACCAGAACAGCCGGCCTGACCACCGTGACGTTCAGCCCGGGGTGCGCGCGCGGCGCACGGCGGCCCAGGCGCTCGATCTCCAGCAGGTCGCCCACGCCGGTGGCCTCCGCGGTCGCCCGCAGCTCGGCGTCCTCGGAGAGCGGGATGTCGTTGTCCGGCAGCGCGCCGTAGACCATCGCCGACGTACAGAGCACGACACGGTGGACACCGGCGGCCGCCGCGGCCGTGAGGACCGTCTGGGTACCGCGGACGTTGTAGGCCGAACGAGCGGCCGCGTCCGTCTCCAGATCGAGGTCGAGTGCGAGGTGGACGACGACGTCTGCGCCGCGCAGTTTCTCGGCGATGGCCGGATCGCGTACGTCCAGGATGTGCCACTGGGCCTCGGCCACGTCGCCGCGCCGCTCGTCCAATGCCACGACCTGCTTGACCTCGTCCGACGCGGCCAGGCGCCGGGTCAGCAGGGCGCCGGTACCGGAGGCGGCTCCGGTGACGGCGATGACAGGTCCTCGGGAGGGCTTGGTTGAGAGGTTTCGCGCTGCGCGAACCTGCGGATCTGGGGAACTCACCGGGCGTCTCCAGCGGTTGTCTTCAGTACGTACGCGAACTGACACGTACGGACCAGGTGGCGTCCATCCTGCCGCAGCCCATGCGTCAGCCAAGCACTGAGCCCTCATCGGGCAGCGGTGTCTGTGGAGAGCCGCCCGGTCGGACCCGGCTTGACCGGGCGGTCACCCCCTACCCTGGGTGGTGTTGTCGGGCAATCGCTGTCGGCCAGTCGGCCGACGGCCCTACGAGCCGAGGAAACCCGTGAGTGACACTCCATTCGGATTCGGCCTTCCGCCGGAGGAGCCGGAGGACGGCGACGAGGGCAAGAACAAGGACAGCCGGGGCGGCGGAGGCTCCCCGCAGAATCCCCTCGGGTTCGGCCCCGGCAGCGGCGGTGACAATCCCTTCGCCGCGATGTTCGGTTCGATGAACCCGAACGACCTGGGTGCGGCCTTCCAGCAGCTCGGCCAGATGCTGAGCTACGAGGGCGGCCCGGTGAACTGGGACATGGCCAAGGACATCGCACGTCAGACGGTCGCCCAGGGCACCGCGGACGGCACCAAGGACACCAGTGTGGGCCCGGCCGAGCGGTCGGCGGTCGAGGAGGCCGTACGTCTGGCGGACCTGTGGCTGGACGGCGCGACCTCGCTGCCCTCCGGAGCCGGCACGGCCGTCGCCTGGAGCCGCGCCGAGTGGGTCGAGGCGACCCTGCCGGTGTGGAAGGAGCTCGTCGATCCGGTCGCGGAGCGTGTCGGGGCCGCCATGGGCGGGGTGCTCCCGGAGGAGATGCAGGCCATGGCGGGCCCGCTGCTCGGCATGATGCGGTCCATGGGCGGCGCGATGTTCGGCCAGCAGATCGGCCAGGCGGTCGGTGTTCTGGCGGGCGAGGTCGTCGGCTCCAGCGATATCGGCCTGCCGCTCGGCCCGGCCGGCAAGGCCGCACTGCTCCCGCTGAACATCGAGGCCTTCGGCAAGGACCTGGGCGTCGACAAGAACGAGGTCAGGCTCTACCTGGCACTGCGCGAGGCCGCCCACCAGCGGCTCTTCGCCCACGTTCCGTGGCTGCGCTCGCATCTGTTCGGCGCGGTCGAGGGGTACGCCCGGGGGATCAAGGTCGACACCTCGAAGCTGGAGGACGTCGTGGGCCAGCTCGACCCCTCGCACCCCGAGCAGCTGCAGGAAGCCCTTCAGCAGGGAATGTTCCAGCCGGAGGACACCCTGGAGCAGAAGGCAGCGCTCGCCCGGCTCGAAACGGCGCTCGCGCTGGTCGAGGGCTGGGTGGACGCCGTGGTCCACGAGGCCGCGAAGACCCGGCTGACCTCGGCGGACGCACTGCGCGAGACGCTGCGCAGGCGCCGGGCGTCCGGTGGCCCCGCCGAGCAGACCTTCGCCACGCTGATCGGCCTGCAGCTCCGTCCGCGGAGGCTCAGGGACGCCTCGCGGCTGTGGGCCTCCCTCACGGACGCGCGCGGTGTCGACGGCCGTGACGCCATCTGGGAGCACCCGGACATGCTGCCGACCGCGTCCGACCTCGACGACCCGGACGGTTTCGTCCACCACGAGCACCTGGACTTCTCCGAGCTCGACAAGATGCTCGGCGAGGCCGCAGGCGGCAGCGGCAAGCCGGGCACGGGCAAGCCCGACCTGTCCAAGAGCGGCGAGTCGGAAGCAGGGGCCGAGGACAGCTCCGCGGACGATTCCGGCGAGACCGGCACCACCGGCGAGAAGAAGGACGAAACCGACCAGTGACTTCCCGGAGCACCCTCCAGGACGACGCGGTCCTCGTACTGAAGAACCACCGGGGTCAGGAGGAGCTTCGGCAGAGCTATCTGGATCACCTCTCCGCCCACCCGGACGGGATGTGGAAGGCATGCGGCGCCGGGCACCTCACCGCGAGCGCCCTCGTCCTGGCCCCGGAGCGCGGACAGGTGCTGCTCACCCTGCACCGAAAGCTGCGGATGTGGCTCCAGATGGGCGGGCACTGCGAGCCCGGCGACCGCAGCGTGGCGGCGGCCGCGCTGCGCGAGGCGACCGAGGAGTCCGGCATCGAGGGTCTGACGCTGCTGCCGGGCGGGCCCCTGAGGCTGGACCGGCACTCGATTCCGGCACCCTGCACGCAGCACTTCGATCTGCAGTACGGCGCCGTGGTCCCGCCCGGAGCGGTTGAAATGATCAGCGACGAATCACTGGACCTGCGGTGGTTCGCCTATGACGAGGTGGCGGCCGTCGCCGACACGTCGGTCCGTCGGCTGGTGGACGCCGCCCGCGCGGCGCTCTGACCCGCGGCGGTGAGGGCAGAGATGGGTGAGGGGCCCGGCTGAGGCCCCTCACCCATGCGCCGGCGTTCAGTTCCAGGCGTTGCCCTGGTTCAGCCCGTGCGCACCCTGCTGCCCCATGCCGAACTGGGCGAGCACGCCCTCCCCGATGTTCGCGTTCTGCGGCGGCATCACCTCGCTGGGCTGCACCAGCGCGAAGCCCTGGCCGAGGAAGCTGAGCTCCCAGCCCTCCCCGGTGCTGCCGCGCCGCCGCCGTACCCCCGACGAGTGCGTCTGCGCCTGCATCTGCACCCGCAGGCCGGACGACCAGGCGACGACCGCGTCGGCGTCCGCGTTGATGTACTTGTCCGGTGTGACCTGCATCATCAGCGGCTGCCCCGAGGTCATCAGCGCGACCTTGCCCCGGCCGGTGATGTTGAGCTGGTACTTGCCCGACCCCGAGATGCCGTACTGGCTGTCGACCGCGATGACCGTGTGGTTCAGGCTGGAGTCCATCGCCAGGACATAGGCGCTGTCCACCGTCAGTCCCTCGTGGTCGACATCCACCAGGTGCACATGCTGTGCCAGGTTGGCGAAGTAGACCGTGCCCTGCCCGTGGCAGCGCATCAGGTCGAGTCCCTCCCCGGTGTACGCCCGCGCGCGCTGCTGCTGGTTCGACTGGTACTCGCCGTCGAATTCGACCAGCCCCTGGTACGCGACCATGGCGCCCTTGCGGGCGAGTACGTCGTCGTGCCCGGTCAGCGCGACCCGCAGCAACTGCGGATTCTGCACCGTGTACCGGTCCTGGGTCTGCTGTTCCGTATAGCTGAAAAGCGGGCTCTGCATGGTGTTCTGGCTCCCCTCAGTTCCGGATCCGCAGACGGTCGGTGCTGTCCTCGCTGGGCTGTACGACGACGATGCCCTGTCCGGAGAAGGCCATCTGGTACGCCTCTCCGCTGCCCCGCCCGATCAGCGAACCGGCCTTGAAGCTGCGCTTGCCCTTGACCTTGAGGTTCGGCGACCAGGCGACCAGGGCGTCCGGGTCGACATACGTCTCGTCCTCGCCCCTTCCGCAGTCGACGACGATCGGCGTGCCGCGGGAGGTGATGGCGACCCAGCCGGTGCCGGACACCTGGATGTTCCAGAGCCCCTGGCCGGCGAACTTCGCCATGCCCTTGACCCGCTCCACGCCCCAGGTGAGGCCGGCGTCGAAGGCGAGCAGATTGCTGCCGTTGACCGACAGCGCGTCGTTGTTGAGGTTGATCACGACGACGTCCGCCCCGTAGTCGGCGAGGTACAGCAGACCGTCGCCCGAGCACTTCATGAGCGGCGCGCCCTCGCCGGTGATCCAGTCACGGGCGATCTGGCGGACGGCGGGCGGATTCGGCTCGTACTGCACGAAGCCCTCGTAGGCGACCATCGATCCGGTCCGCGCGAGAAGGTCCTGGCCTGTCTGCATGGCGACCTTCAGCATTTTGCTGCCGTGGTTCTCCATGCGGGCCGTGACCGGGGTCGGGGCGTAGCCCGCGAACTGCTGATTCATGACGGGCTCCCTCAGACCTCGTACGGCTGGACGATGATGAAGTTTCCGGGGGCGCCCCGGAACTGGAGGTTCACGCTCTCGCCGCTGTCGCCCGCGTAGGCGTTCTGCCGCAGCCGCACCTGGCTGGAGACGATCACCTGCGAGGCAGAGGACCAGGCGACGACCGCGTTGCAGTCGGCGAAGGTGGTGGGGGTCACCGGAAGGACCACCGGCACCCCGTGCGTCTTGACGATCACCGTGCCGGTGCCCTGGAACTGCATCGTGAACAGGGCTCCGCCGGGGATGCCGTGTCCCTCGATCCTGCGGACCTCGTACTGCAGGGTCTCGTCGAAAGCGAGGACGTTCTCCGCTGAGACGCAGATGCCGTCACCCTGGAGCTCGATGGGGTGCAGGTGGGCGCTGTTCTCCGCGAAGAAGACCTGGCCCCGGCCGGTGCAGCGCATCAACTGCATTTCCTGACCGGTCGCGTGGCCCACGATCCGCCCCGCGAAGCCGGCTCCCTTGTAGCTGAAGTCGACCTTGCCCTGGTACATCACCATGCTGCCCTGTCGGGCGAGGACGGGGGTGTCACTGACGGTCAGGTCGGCGCGCACCAGGTACTTGTTCTGCGGGGTCCAGCGCTGGCCTGTGTCCGTTTCGCGGTACTTCTCGAAGGCGGCCTGCAGACCGGGGACCACGACCGTCGGCTGCTGCTGTCCGTAGGGAGCGGGCTGCCCCGGCGCCGGCTGCTGACCGTACGGGCCCGGCTGGCCCGCGGGGGCGCCGTACGGGCCCGGGGCTCCGGGCGGCGCCGCCTGGCCGGGCAACTGGCCGAACTGCGGGGGTTGTTGCTGCTGCGGAAGCTGGGGCGGCTGTGCGTACGGCGCCGGCGCGGGCGGCGGCGGGCCGCCCCCTTGCAGATTCATCGGGGCGGCCATGGTGGGCGCCGAGTGCAGCGGTGGCGGGGCGGGCGCCGGGAGCGGGGGCGGGGTCGCTGCTCCCGCGGACGCGGGCGCGGGCTGCGGCGGCGGGGCCGCAGCGGCCGGCGCTCCGAAGGACGGGGCGGGATCGGGAGCAGCGGCCGGCGCGGCGAAAGCGGGCGCACCGAAGGCGGGTGGCGCGGTCTGCTGCGGCGCGGCGGGCTCCTCTTCGGCGACCTCACCGCCGAAGTTCCTCAGGAGCGCGTCGAGTCCTCCGTCGAAGCCCTGGCCGACGGCGGCGAACCGCCAGACGTCCTTCAGGTAGAAGTCGCCGAGCATGACAGCGCGCTCGGTGGTGAATTCGGACCCGGTGAAGGCGTATCTGACGACCTCGTCGCCACCGGCGACGATCCGGATGTACCCGGGCCCGGCCTGCGACATCTGGCCGGCGCCGTCGATCGTCGCGGTGAACGAGAGCTTCTGGATGTTCGCGGGGATGCGATCGAGCGTGACCCGGAAGGATTCGGTGTCACCGGCCTGCGCCCCGAGGAGCTGGACCGACTCCTCCGGCGACTTCGGCTGGTTGAAGAAGATGAAATACCGGTCGTCGGAGAGCTGTTCGTCGGCGTCGAGCCCGAAGCAGCTGATGTCGAAGGTCAGCCCGGCACCCGCGATCTGTACACCCACATACAGATCCGTGCCCGCTGTCAGGTCACTGACCTTGGCCTTGTGCCCGCGTTGGAATTGCCTGGCCATACGTAACGACCGTCCCCCATCCCGAATGTGTTTCCGTCGCGCCAGGCTAACGGCTGGGACCGACATCCGGCCAAGCCGGGACGCACCCGGTACGCGGCCGGTACAGAGTCACGCGGTGCTGCGGAGTCACCGGGCGTCACTCACCGCGGGCGGCGGGGAGATGCGGCAACCGCTCGGCCGCCACCACACCTTCGAGGTACCCGCGGGCCCGCTCGGTGCGCGGGTACGCCTCCAGGAGCCGCCAGAACCGCGGGCCGTGTCCTGGCACCAGGAGATGGGCGAGTTCGTGGAGCAGCACATAGTCGACGACGTACTCCGGCATGCCCTGCAGCCGGTGCGAGAGCCGGATGCTGCCCTCCGACGGGGTGCAGGAGCCCCACCGGGTGTTCTGGTTGGTCACCCAGCGCACCGAATCGGGGCGGGCCCGGCCGGAGAAGTACTGGCCGGAGAGCCGCTCGGCGCGGTCCGCGAGCTCGGAGTCGCCGAGGACCCTCTTGCTCTCCTGAGCCGCGAGCTTGTCGAGCATCACGGTCACCCAGCGCCGTTCCTCCGCGTCCGACATCCGGGCGGGGATGAGCACGATGGTGCGGCCACCCTCCCGGTAGGCGGAGACCGTCCTGTTGCGCCGGGCGCTCCTGCGGACCTCGACCGGGCTCGTCGCCGCGCCACGGGGCGGCTGGCTCTTCGCGCTGCGCGGTGGACTTCCGGCGGTGTGCAGAGGGTCGACGGGCACGCCTCGACGTTACCCGCTGTCAGTGGGGGAAGTCCCGCGCCCAGGGCGGTCGAACCTTGATCCATTCCATAGAGTGCAGCATTCGACGTATCAGCACACCGGACCTGTGGATAACTTTTCGCACCGCCCGTGACCTCACGGCATTCTGACCACGGAGCCGCCGGAGCACCCGGCGGACGGTGGACGGGGGGCGTGCGATGCATCCGATGGTGAAGCCCGCGCTGCGGCGCGCATGGCGTGACCGGCAGGCCGTGCAGTTCGGGGTGACTCCCGCGCAGGCGGTGGTGCTCGGCCCGGTGGACCCGGCAACCGGCTGCCTCATCGGGCTGCTGGACGGCACGCGGGGAATGGACCTGCTGCGCGATGAGGCGCGGGCCATGCGACTGCCCGACGGCCAGGTGGACGAGCTGATCGCCCGGCTGGCCGGGGCGGGACTGATCGACGACGCGACAGCGGGAGGTGCGGCCGCCGATGCGCTCCGGAAACGGCCCGGCGCGCTGGACCGGTTACGCCCCGACCTGGCGTCGCTCTCGCTGGTCCATCCGGAACCTGGCGGTGGCACGGTCCGCCTTGCGGCGCGGCGGGCCATGCGGGTCCAGGTCCGGGGCGGCGGCCGGGTCGGCGCCACGCTCGCGGCGCTGCTCTCGGCTTCCGGTGTGGGCCGCGTGGAGATGCTCGACGGCGGCTGTGTCACCCCTGGCGACGTGGCGCCGGGCGGCTACCCGGCCGAGGCCGTCGGGGAGCGCCGGGACACTGCGGCGCGTCGGCTGGTCCGGCGCGTCGCGCCCGGACCACCACCGCGCGCGTCGGCCACCGCTCCGGGCGGAGACGGCGGGCCTGGGCTGTCGCTGATCGTTGTGGCACCGCGGGACGGGCTCGACGCCTACGCTCCCGACCCCGCACTCTCCTCTGAGTGGATCACTTCGGGGACGCCTCATCTCTATACGGGCGTGCTCGAAGGCACGGGACTGGTGGGGCCGCTCGTGCTGCCGGGCGGCACAGCGTGTTCGGGCTGCCTGGCGCTGCGCCGGACGGAGCGTGATCCGGGCTGGTCCCGGATGGTCGCGCAGTGGCGCTCGGGACGGCGTGGCCCCGTACCGGCGTGCGATCTCGGGCTGGCGACGGCGGTGGCCGGGCTCGCTGCCGCTCACACGCTGACGTTTCTCGACGGCGAACTGCCGGCGTCCACGGGCTCGCGTTGGGAGGCTTCGCTGCCGCTGCTCGACTGGCGATCGGCCCGTATCGCACCCCACCCCGACTGCCGCTGTGGTGCGGGTGGGCACACTGGAGGGGAGCGCGCCTCGGAGGCCGGGGCTCCGCACGACACAATGGCCGGGTAACCGCCGTACGCTCCACGGCAGTCTGGGATTTGGAGGGGCGCATGTCTGATCTTCCCCGGAAAGCGGTCACACGTACCGCCAAGCTGGCGGCACTCCCGCTCGGTTTCGCCGGCCGCGCCACCTGGGGCCTGGGCAAGCGGATCGGGGGCAGATCCGCGGAGATCGTGGCACGCGAGGTGCAGCAGCGCACCGCCGAACAGCTCTTCAAGGTGCTGGGCGAGCTGAAGGGCGGGGCCATGAAAATGGGGCAGGCCCTCTCGGTCTTCGAGTCCGCGCTCCCCGAGGAGGTCGCGGGGCCCTACCGGGCGGCGCTGACCAAGCTCCAGGAATCCGCTCCGCCCATGCCCGTACAGACCGTTCACGGCGTGCTGGATGCGCAGCTGGGGACGGAGTGGCGTGAGCTGTTCATGGAGTTCGACGACAAGCCGTCCGCGGCGGCGTCCATCGGGCAGGTGCACCGGGCGGTGTGGCACGACGGGCGCCCGGTGGCAGTCAAAGTGCAGTATCCGGGGGCCGGTGAGGCACTGCTGTCGGACCTCACCCAGTTGAGCCGCTTCGCCCGCCTGCTCGGCCCACTCATCCCCGGCATGGACATCAAGCCGCTCATCGCCGAACTGCGCGACCGCGTGTCGGAGGAGCTGGACTACGGGCTGGAGGCGGAGGCGCAGCGGGAACACGCCGCGGAGTTCGCCGGGGACCCTGACGTGGTGGTGCCCGATGTGGTGCACCAGAGCGACCAGGTGCTGGTGACCGAGTGGATCGACGGGATCCCACTGGCCGACGTGATCACGGACGGCACCGAGGAGCAGCGGGACCGGGCCGGTCAGCTGCTCGCACGGTTCCTCTTCTCGGGCCCGGCCCGCACGGGCCTCCTGCACGCCGATCCCCATCCGGGCAACTTCCGGCTGCTGCCGGCCGAGGCGCCTGACGGCCGCGGCGAGGCCGGAACCGCCGGGAGCCTCGCGGCCACGGACGGCGGAGCCGCGGACGAGGTGGCCGCGGACGGCGGGGCTTCCGCCGAGGAGGCGCCGGGCGACGAGGCACCGGCCGACGTGTCCGTGGCGGAGTGGCGGCTGGGGGTGCTCGACTTCGGGACCGTGGACCGGCTGCCGGGCGGGCTTCCCGCCACGATCGGCCACTCCCTGCGGATGACGATCGAGGGGGAGGCCTCCGCTGTCTACGAGATGCTCTGCGAGGAGGGGTTCGTCAAGGACTCCATCGATCTCGACCCGGAGGCGGTGCTGGAGTATCTGGTACCGATCATAGAACCGGTCCAGGCCGAGGAGTTCAGGTTCAGCCGGGGGTGGATGCGGACACAGGCGGCCAGAATCGCCGACCCCCGCTCCCCCGCCCACCAGCTGGGCAAGCAGCTCAATCTGCCGCCCGCCTACCTGCTGATCCACCGGGTAACGCTGAGCACCATAGGAGTGCTCTGCCAGCTCGGCGCGACCGTACGGCTCCGGGACGAACTCGAAGCCTGGATGCCGGGCTTCCTGCCGGAGACAGAGGAGGCCGAGCTGCCGGAGCAGGAACTGCCCCCCGCCGAGGCGCGCACCTGACCGGACCGGCGCCCGCGCCCACACTCACCCCCGCACCGGCACCGGCACCGGCACCGGCACCGGCATCGGCACACCAACGAGGGGGCCGGTCACCTGACCGGCCCCCTTTGTACGCCTCCTGCGCCTAACCCGCGCTTTCTCTGCGCTCGTCTCGGCGCTGTCTCGGCGCTGTCTTGGCGCCTTCTGCTTCTTCTCTGCTCTTCTCTTCGCTGCTTCGCCCTTCGCCGCCGCTGGGCGACGGCTGCTACCGCACAAGGGCCGCTACTGCATGACCGCTGTTACTGCATGACCGCCATGGCGAGCGCCCGGCGGGCGCGCAACGACACACGTTCGGCGCGGCGTTGCATACGGCGGGCGGCCACCAGGCGCAGGGCCTGACGTTCGACGTCGGCCTCCCTGCGGCGCTCGTGCATATGAGCACGGGCCATGGCTTCTGGAATGAGTTGCATCTCACGGGTCCTGTTCTGACGCGACGCGGTCGCGCCGATGGTGGTGACGACTGGTGTTGCGGAGCCGGACGGCTCACTGGTGGAAGAGGTCATCGGGTCCTGCTTCTGGGGATCGTGCTTGTGGGGACGGTCGATCGTTCCGGGGCCGGTGAGTTTCATGCCGCGACCGGGTTCTTGCGCGGACGCCCACGCGGACGCTTGCGGGCGACGACGACGCCCTGAACGAAGAGCTCGCCACCCCAGACGCCCCACGGCTCGCGGCGGTCCTTGGCCCCGGCAAGACAGGCCTCGACGAGCGGGCAGGTACGGCAGAGCGACTTGGCGTACTCGACATCGGCCGGGGTCTCGGCGAAGAAGACCTCCGGGTCGTAGGCACGGCAGGGCACGGGCACCTCGAGGCTCTCGATGGCGTCGTCGAGAACGGTCAGCGCGGTGAGCGGGAACACGGTGGGATCCTCCGGGGCATCAGGGGGCGAGAGTGTCTGTGAGGGCGGTACGGACGGGGCGTGCGCTTCGATTTGCACGGTGGTTTCGTTCCTCGTCTGGTCGTTCCGGTCTGTTTGACCGAAGGTCGTCTGGTGGCCCAGTACAAACAAAAGGGCCGCGGATCCCGGGTGGGGTTCCGCGGCCCTGAAGGCGCCTGCCTGATGCTGAATCAGACTGGATCACTCCAGGGTTCGAGCCCACGGAAGGCCCACATCGTGTGATGCTGCGTTGCCTGCTTCCCGAATTCGGCACCGGCTGCCGCAAACGCATAGGACGGCATCCCCGCGATTGCTACTGCTGCTTCCGGTGCCTTGGTCGGTCGCTCATTACGGTCCCGGACGGGAAGACCCGCCAGGGAAACAGGGCTGACGGCAGAGATGCCGGACAGACCGGTTCCACGAAGAGAAGCGCCGAGCAGGCAGGTGACGACGACCGAGCGGTCGGTCATTTTGGTGTTCAGGATGATTGCCACTGGTCTCGCCTCCTCTCGGCGTCTCGGGGACCGGAGGCCCGAGGGCCTCGTTCCCATGCGTATGTGGGTGAAGTACAGCACGGAGTCAGGGCTTCAGAGAAGTCGCTGTTCCCGTGGTTAAGAACCTAAGGGGGTTCCTGGGGCGTGCGCAAACTATTTTCTCAACGAGTTTCGGTCAGTCTTCCCCCTCGACATCCGCAAGCTCCTGACCTGCACAGATCGTCAGCACATCGGCTCCGAACCGCGCGATCTTCCGCGCCGGGACACCGGCGATCCCGGTCAGCTCGCTCTCGGTGGACGGCACGGCCTCAGCGATGGCCATCAGCGTCTTGTCGGTGAACACGCAGAACGCCGGCTGCCCGGTCACCTTCGCCTGGACCGCGCGCCACTCGTGCAGTCGCTCGTAGAGCGCCTCGTCCATGTCGGAGGGGCAGTCCTCACAGCGCATCAGCTTCATCTCGCCGCCGTCCGTCAGCGTCTTGCCGCAGACCCGGCACCGCACCGGTCCACGGTGCTTGCGGCGGGCCGCCACCCCCCGCTCGATCCCGCCTGCGCCACCGGCGGCGCCGCGCTGTCCGGCGGTGACAGCCGAGCCCGTCCGCAGGCCGCTCAGAAAGCGGCTGGGGCGACGGGAGGCCCTGCCGCCGGGCGACCTGGACAGCGCCCAGGAGAGTGTCAGGTGCAGCCGGGCCCTGGTGACACCCACATAGAGCAGCCGGCGTTCCTCCTCGACCTGCTCGTCGGTCTTGGCGTAGGTGATCGGCATCATGCCCTCGGTCAGCCCGACCAGGAACACCGCGTCCCACTCCAGGCCCTTCGCCGAGTGCAGCGAGGCCAGGGTGACGCCCTCGATCGTCGGGGCGTGCTGAGCCGCCGCCCGCTCATCCAGCTCGGCGACGAGATCCGACAGGGTCGCCCCCTCCCTGGCCCCGGCGAAGTCCTCGGCGAGGCGCACCAGCGCCGCCAGCGACTCCCAGCGGTCCCGGACCGCCCCGGATCCCGCGGGGGCCTCCGGCCGCCAGCCCTTGGTGCCCAGCACCGCCCTGACCTGGGACGGCAGGTCCGCCGCGTCGTCGAGCAGTGGGTCATTGCCCCCGGCCCTGGCCGCTCCGCGCAGCGCGACACCGGCCTCCCGCACCTCGGGCCGCTCGAAGAACCGCTCGGCCCCGCGCAGCTGGTAGGGCACCCCCGCGTCGGCCAGTGCCTGCTCGTACACCTCGGACTGGGCATTGATCCGGTACAGCACGGCGATCTCCGACGCGGGGACACCGGAGGCGATCAGGTCCCGGATCCGGCGTGCGGTGCCCTCGGCCTCGGTGGGCTCGTCCCCGTACTCCGTGTAGACGGGGTCGGGCCCCGGGCCGCGCTGGGAGATCAGCTCAAGCCGGTGCTCGGCCGCCCGGCCGCGGGCCTGGGCCAGCAGCCCGTTGGCCAGGTGGACGACCTGGGGTGTGGAGCGGTAGTCCCGGACCAGCTTCACCACCGTGGCCTGCGGATGGCGGACCCGGAAGTTGAGCAGGTGGTCGGGGGTGGCGCCGGTGAAGGAGTAGATCGTCTGGCTGGCATCCCCCACGACGCAGAGGTCCTCCCGGTCCCCCACCCACAGTTCGAGCAGCCGCTGCTGGAGCGGGCTGACGTCCTGGTACTCATCGACCACGAAGTGCTGGTACTGGCTGCGGATCCGGTCGGCGATGTCGTGCCGGTCCTGGAGGATACCGACGGTCAGCAGCAGTACGTCCTCGAAGTCGATCACTCCGCGGTCGCGCTTGAGCTGCTCGTACATCGCGTAGATCTGGGAGATCTCGGCCGGGCTGCGGGGCGCCTCACGAACCGATTTCGCGATGGCCGCCGGATAGTCGGCGGGGACGGTCTGGGTGACCTTGGACCACTCGATCTCGCCCGTCACGTCCCGCAGCTCGTTGCGGTCGAGCCGGACACCGCAGCGCGCCGCGGCCTCCGCGACCAGCTGGACCTTGCGCTCGACCAGCCGGGGCACCTCGCCGCCGACCGCCTTGGGCCAGAAGAACTGGAGCTGGCGCAGCGCAGCGGAGTGGAACGTGCGTGCCTGGACACCGCCCGCGCCGAGCTGGCGCAGCCGCCCGCGCATCTCGCCCGCCGCGCGGTTGGTGAAGGTGACGGCGAGCACCGTGGAAGGCTGCAGGATGCCGGCGCGCACGCCGTAGGCGATGCGGTGGGTGATCGCGCGGGTCTTGCCCGTACCTGCACCGGCCAGCACGCACACCGGTCCGTGCAGGGCGGTCGCGACCTCGCGCTGCTCCGGGTCTAGCCCGTCGAGCACCGCGTCGGCGGAGTCCGGAACCTGCGGGAAAGGAGAGGCGTGCGTTGCTGCTGTCACACCGCCATGCTGCCAGGTCCTACGGGACCGGCGGCCCCGTTGTCCACAGGGCCGCGGTCGCGGTCGTATTAATCGGTGCCATGTGACGGACGGCCGCCCCGGTACTCCCAGTGCCCTCGCCGGTCCGCACGTCCCGCACCACCGCATGCCGAGCACCCCGAACCCCGACCCCCCGAACCCCCGAGCAGCGCGGAGCCCTCCGAGCCCACCCAGCACCCCGAGCCCTCCCAGCACCCCGGGCCCTCGCCGAAATCGGGAATGGTGGCCGGGTCACGTACGTTCTACGGCATGTGACTTTCCCGGGTCCGCCCGCGGGAATCCCCATGTATCGGACGAAGCAGCACAGAAGGCTGCCACCGAAACAGCAGCAGAGGAGCGCGAGAGACATGCCGGGCACTGTGACGATGTACAGCACCACGTGGTGCGGCTATTGCCGTCGGCTGAAGGGCCAGATGGACCGTGAGGGCATCGCGTACACCGAGGTGAACATCGAGCACGATGCCGACTCCGCGGCTTTCGTGGAGAAGGCGAACGGTGGCAACCAGACTGTTCCCACCGTTCTGGTGGTTCCCGCCGACGGTGGGGCCGAGTCCGTCATGACGAACCCGAGCCTCGCCCAGGTCAAGCAGGCGCTCGGCGCCGCCTGATCTCCCCGCACACACAGAGTGGCCCTCGCCCCGGCGGGGGCCTTCTGCATCACCGAGGGCGCTCGGCGTACCAATCGCCACGGGTCTGAGCCGTGACCGGCAGGGCTTCGATGGCGTCGTCGCGCGGAATCCGCTCGGCGGTCTCCCCGGAGCAGCCGACACAGGTGGACAGCAGGTCATAGTCGGTGGTGACCACCCAGCCGCGATCGTCCGGCCACCAGAATTCCGGACCGCACTCACCGTCAGGACTCCCAGGACTTCGGGTCCCGATCCCGCTCGAACTCCTCCTCGCAGGGGATCAAGCCCTTACCGTTCGCCTCACCCCACTCGATGACGTCCGAGAGGCGACGGACCGACCGCTCGATGCGGTCGATCTTGAGGATGATGATGTGGTCGAAGTCGTCCTTCTTGTTGTTCGACCTGTCCCGCCCTCAGGGCGCGGGGCTCCCGCACACCCCCGGCAGCAGGTCGGTGCCCGGCAGTCTCCGGCGTTCCTCCTCCAGCTGCGTCAGCAGCTTGTCCCGAGTGGCGCTGTCGGGTGTGCTGAGGAATTTGAGCACCGCGTGCTGGAAGGCGTCGCGCAGCGTGGGAGGCATGGTGTCCGAGGCGTCGAAGCACAGTTCGTGCGTCGGCGCCTCGCTCGTACCCCCGGTGAGGAGCGTCGCGGCCTTACGGCCGAGCGGGTCCGTGGGCTGCGGGTCCGCCGCGCTCGGGAAGTGCGGTTTCAGCTGCTGTTCGGCCTGCGCCATCCAGATCCTGCGCCCCTCGGGTCCGGCCAGCCGGCTGAGCAGTTTCATCGCCGCCGGGCTGTCGCGGAACACCGCGGCCATGTCGGCCGACACCTCGTACGCGTCCTTGTGGGCGCCCAGCCCCGGGATCGTTCCGGCCGACGGCTCGAACGTCACGTCCGGGCCGTAGAGGTAGCGGATGAAGGTCCCCGCGTGCTCCTCCGTGCAGGTACCCGAGTTGAGCAGCCCCTTGCCTCCCCGCCCGGTGTACGGGATGTCGAGCGCGTTCCTGGTGTTCTGTCCCGCCATCAGTGAGGCCCACGTGCTCCATGCGTCCCGCACTTCGGGGCTGGTCCACGGCAGGGCTCCGGTGGCCCACTTCTCGTACGCGTCGGGGCCCGACCTGTGCAGCAGGATGTCCTCGATCCAGTCGGTGCCCGGCCAGCCCGTCGTGGCCTGTGCGCTCATGCCGAGGCACCAGCTGTGCGGCCGGACCGGCTGCGACGTCCGGGTCCACACCAGGCTCTTGATGTCGACCTTCAGCGGGACCCAGTAGCTGTGCCTGCTGCCGTTGACGACCAGCTCGGGGGCCCACGGCGGATACGCCTTGCTCGCCAGGCCGTTGCTGAGCGGGGTCAGCGCGCCCTCACGCGCGTACTCCAGGAGCTCGCCCTGGCTGTTGAGAATCGCCACGTCGGGCGGCGCGCCCGCCTCCAGCTGCGCGACCAGGGTCTCCCGCAGCGAGCTGGTGCCCTGGTAGCTGTAGGTGTACGGGGTGCCGTTGTCGAGCAGGTCCAGTGTCCTGGTGAACGCCGCCGCTTCGTTCCCCGTCCACGGCCCGAGGACGACGACCGTCTGTTTCCCTCCGCCGGAGCAGCCGCCGCTCAGCGCGGCGGCGAGCGCGATGAGCGTGCCGGCCAGCAGCAGACGCAGGCCGGTGCCCGGCCGGACGAGTCCGGGGCGGGCCACTGGGCGGCGAATCACTGGAAGGCCTCCCTCGCCGGTACCCGTACGTAGTCGCGCCGGTAGGCGAGGAGCGCCCAGCCGGTGACCGCCGCGCCGACAAGGCCGACGGGCAGGATGTACCCCGTCACCGAGGCCCAGCCCGCGCTGTGCGCCCGCCGCATTGCGCCGTCGATCCGCTGCTGCGACGCGTCGACCGAGCCCGGCACGGGCGCCGCGCCGCTGGTCCGGGCCGGCTGTACCGCTGGTGAGGTGGAGGAGATCCGGGCCAGATCCCCGTCGGCGATCCGGCGCACGGCCCCCTGCGCGTGCTGTACCTGCAGCGTTCCCAGCACCAGCACCGGCACGGCGAGCAGCGGCAGCGCGGTCGCCGCCAACGGCAGGCTCAGCAGCCGGAAGCGCTCCTTCAGGAAGACCAGGGTGCGGACCAGTCCGACCGCGAGCAGGGCGTACGCGGCGCAGGCGACGGCGGCGAGGACCGCGGGGCCGGTGCCCCACCCCGCCTCGTCGTCCAGATCCGTGCGCAGACTCCGCTCCAGCGAGCCGATGCGGTCCTGGATGGTGGTCGCCTCGTAGCCGCGTACGGCACGGTCGGCGCACCGCGCCGGGGTGCCCGCGCCGCCCCCACTGCCCGCCCCCTTGCCCGCGCTGCCCCCGCTGTCCGTCGTCTCGCAGAGCATGCTGAGCGCGTAGGAGAGGTAGGCGCGCTTGAGGGTGGGGTCGTCCCTGTTGCGGTCGGCGGTGCCGATGTAGCCGTTGTAGTCGACGACGAGACCGGACACCACCTGCAGGCCCTGGCGCTGGGAGGCGCTGAGCGCCGGCGACTGGGCCGCCTCGTTGAGGTTCTGGGTGGCCCTGGTGATCAGGGTCGGGTAGGTCTGGCCCAGGCCGATGAGTTCCGGTCCCCCGAGGACCGACTCGGCTTCCTTCTGTGCCTGGTCCAGGGCGATTTCGGCCCGGGTCAGTTCCACCAGGGCCGGGCCGGTGCGGTGGGCGATGCGGGACGAGTCGTCGTGCACGTCGCCGTACGCCAGGGCCAGCGATCCGAACGCGATCACCGTGAGCAGTGGCAGGGCGAGCAGCCGGTCGCGGAGGAAGGCGGGGCTCCGGCCGGCCGGCACCGGAGCCAGGCACAGCACGCGGCGGAGCGCGCCGAGCAGTGTGGACACCCGGTTCGTGCCGCTCATCGGGGGCTCTTCGTGTAGCTGGTGCGGATCCGGGCGTTCTCGATGTCGAACCGTCTGATGCGGGGGTGGAGTTGCACCTCACCGTCCGGACCGGGTGCGACCAGTTTCTCCAGGTGCTCCCGCATGGCGCCGTCGCCGACCTCCACCGCGAGCCGCCACGCCCTGCCGAGGGCCCGGCGTGCGGTCTCGGGGTCCCTGGCCCGCAGCGCCGCGCAGCCCTCCTCGAAACACCGGACCAGGTCCTCCTGGTGCAGGAAGTGCCCGACCTCGGGGTGCACCCGGCTGTACAGCCCGTGGTCGCCGGACCAGCGGACCACGACGGGCTGCGACGGCGGCAGTTCCACCGGCGGTCCGGCGCCGGTCTCACGGACCAGCTCCACCTCGGTCAGCATCAGTTCCGCGCCCCCGGCCCCAGCGGTGTGGCGGGCGGTGAGCGAGAGGAGGTAAGAGCGGGTCTCGTCGCCCCAGGGTTCGGTCGCGAACTCCCGCAGGTACTCCGTCTCCTCCACCGGTCGCAGCGTCCGCCGTGTCGGGTGCACTTGTCCGAAGGACCGAAGTTCGGCGTTGTCACTGCGGTAGAGGCGCAGCCGCAGCCCGGTGAGGTCACGTGCTGCCGCTCGTCTGGTCAGGTCGTGCAGTCTGGCGGGGAGCAGGCCGGTCTCCTCGAAGGCGTGCGCCGTGCCGTTGAGGCCGGTGGTGATCAGGAGCAGTTCGCCGGTGTCCCATCCGTCGCCGATGCCGATCGCGTCGCAGGTGAACTGCCCGGTGCAGTCCGCTATGCGGTCGGTCAGCTCCTCGCGGGACTCGTACCCCGGTTCGTTCCGGCCGTCGGTGAGCAGCAGCGCGTGCCGTACGAAGCCGGCGCCGCCGCCGGGGAGCCCGGCGAAGAGTTCCCGGGCCCGGCCCAGCCAGCTGCCGATGGCGGTGCCGCCGCCGGGATGGCAGGCGCGCAGGGTGTCCTGCGCCTCCTGCCGGGTGGCGTCGTCGGCGACAGCGAGGGTGCGGGGCGCGCCGGGCCGCTGCTTCGGGTAGACGGTGTCGGGCCGGTCGCGGCCCGCGACGACCGCGAAGTACGTCCCGTCGGGCACGGCTTGCACGGCGGCGGCTGCCGCGTTCCTGGCGGCGGTCATCCGGGCGGGCGGGTTCACCATCGACGACGAGTGGTCGATGAGGAACACCACGGCGTGGCCCGGCCCCCGGCCCGGCTCCGCGGCACGCCGGGCGTCCGGACCCGCGGGACGCCGCACGGTCACGGTGACGACGGCGTACATCCGCGCCCCGTTCCCCGCGTCGGGCACCGGCAGTTCGGGGACCTGGCTCACTTCGAGGAGGACCGTGGGCTCAGCCGGTCCCGGATGCGCTGCCGGTATGCCTTCCGCAGCCATGGGTGCCTCCTGTCGTGGCGGAAGCCCAGCGGGCGGACGCTGTTGGCCCGGTCGATGAGCGCTTCCGCGATCTCGGTGCTGTCCGGCAGGTCGGAGCGTCTGGCCTGGTCGGCGAGGCCCCGGTAGAGCAGGGAGAGCATTTCGGCCAGTTCCTGCGGGCTCTGCGGCGCGGTGAGCCGGCTGTCGAGCCCCGCGGTGAACTCGGCCAGCGACAGGTGCGGGACACGTTCGATGACCGTCTCCCAGAGCTCCGTCTCCAGCCGGCGGCGGGCACGGGGGTCGGTCAGGCCGTGCTCGTGGAAGAGAGGCCCCAGGCGGTGCAGGGCGTCCTTGAGCGCATCGTCGTCGGGGGGCGAGTTCCGTGCCCGTGCGGCCCTGATCCGGACGATGGCGGTACGGGCCGCCGTCAGATGGCGCGAGTGCGCCGGGACGAGTTCCAGTGCGGCCAGCGCGCCGGCCAGTCCTGCGGCGCGGTCGGCCGGGCCGCCGGTCGCGTCCGGTGCCCCCTGCGCGCCGTGCTCTCCCGCGGCGGCGGTGCTCCCGGCGGCATCCGTGCGGGGCGCCGCCTCGGCCAGGAGCACCCGCGCGCAGCCGAAGGCCGCACCGCCGAGGGAGTGGTTGCGCCGGCGGACCGCGTCGTAGAACCGCAAGGCCTGCGGCCACTGCCGGCGCCGCTCCGCGCAGTAGCCGAGTGCGATCTTGGGCGCGTACTCGCCGGGGATGGCGTCGTAGATGGCCTCGAACCGAAGTGCCGCGCGGTCGGTGTCGCCGGCCGCGAGTGCCAGGAGTCCCAGATGCCAGTCGATCCGCCAGTCGTACGGCGCCCAGCCGGGGGCGATGGCGCGCCGGGCCCTGCTGACCTCGGCGTACGCCCACCGCAGTGGCCGGGTGTCGCTGCCGGTGACCGCGAGCGCCATGTACAGGCGGCAGCGCAGCAGATGGAGTTCGGCCGATGGCTCCCATCCGCTGGTGCGCTGGAGCAGCGCGGTCGCGTCGTCCTCGGCGAGCCGGTCGAGGCGGGGCGCGTTCCGGTCGTCCGGGTCGGGCTTCGGTACGGGCAGTCCGCAGGCCATCTCCCCCGGTTCCGGGGGGACCGGCCCGAGCGGCACGGCGGGCGCGGCACCGCTCGCCCAGTGGCTGAGCGGCGGCGGTGAGCCGATCGCCCCGTCGAGGGCGTGGGCGGACTGGACGAAGACGGGTGACGGTTCGAAGGACTCCTGGGCGGTTCGCAGGGAGCGCAGTTCGCGCAGCACTCCGCGGAGCTGGAGGGCCATCTCGTCGGCGGTGGCGAATCTGGCCCTGCGGTCCGCGTGGGTGGCCCGGTCCAGCGCCCTGCGCAGGGACTCGGGGCCCAGCCCCTGCGCGGGCGGGGCCGCGGCGCTGAGTTCGCGCAGGGTCACGCCGAGACTGAAGAGGTCGTCCTGGAAGCGGGTCTCTCCCCTGGGACCGACACCGGGCGCGAAGTATCCGGCGGTCACCGGACCTTCGGCCCGCTCCTGGCGCACGCTCCCCACGTCGACGATCTTTATCTCGGTGCCGCAGTGCATGACGTTGTGCGGCTTGAGGTCGCCGTACACCTTCCCCTTCTGCTGGTGGAGGTAGCTGAGCGCGTGCAGGATGCGGATGCCGTAGCCGAGTACGAACTCGTGGAAGCGCACTCCGCCGAAAGCTCCGGGGTCGTTGACGACGCGGGCCCTGACTTCTTCCAGGCTCAGCCCGTTCGCGTATTCGAGCACCAGGAACTCGCCTGCGGGGTCGTGGCTGCCGTAGTTGAACACCCGGATGAGATCGGGGTGGTTGAGTGCGACGAGCTCCTGGCGTTCACTGCGCATCGCCTTCTCGTTGAGCCGGATGTCCTCGCGGCGCACGCTGTCCGGGTCCCCGTCGGGCTGGTGCAGGAACTTGACTGCCACCGGGCGGTTCTCGAGCCGGGTGTCCTCGGCGAGGTGCACCTCGCCCATGCCTCCGTACCCGATGCTCCTGATCAGCCGGTACTGCCCTGCGAGCATCCGGTCGGGCCCCAGGCCGAGGCTCCGCCGGAGGCCGGCGTCGTACGGTCCTGCCACCGGTGTCGCGGGCCGCACCTCGGGGAGAACCAGCGGGTCGTGTTCCCTCTCCGGGGGCGGGAGCAGCACCGTGGCGGCGGCCGGCCCGCCGTCGTGGTGGCCCGCCCGGGGCTGCGGGCCGGCGGGCCGGGCGGCCCCCGCGTGGCGGCGGGTCGCGGAGTCGACGCGCCGGCCGCTGCGCTGGCAGAAGCCCGCGGGGGTGACCCGGCTTCCGCAGCCGGGGTGGGGGCACGGGGTCACGGGTTCCCTCCCTCTCCGGTGGCTGGGGCTGCCTCGGACCCCTCACCGTCCCGCTCCGGACGGTCTTCTCCGGTGCCGGGTCCGCTGTCCAGCCGGGCGTGCACGGTCGTCACGAACGCCCCGACCGCGCGCTCCATGTCATCGAGGCTGTTCGGCCCCTCCGTCAGCAGCAGTTGCGCCTTCCGGTACTGGCCGGCGGCCACGGGGTCCTCGGCGCGCCGGTGGTCGGCGAGCCGGGCCTGCTCGGCGGCGAGCAGACCGCGCAGGTTCAGCATCCGGTCGAGGGCGGCGCGCAGCCGCTGTTCGATGTCCTCGGCCCGCAACAGCGAGCCCAGGACGGACTGTTCGGCGTACGACAGCATCTGCAGAAGGCCGGCCGCGGCGGTCCAGCTCCCCCGGGGCGCGGCTCCGTCCCGCCCGGCCCCTCCCCCGCTTCCGCGGGCCTCCCCGTACGGCGCGCCCTCCCCGGACCCCCGGCGCTCCGCCGGGTACGGCTCCCCCGGCGTGTGCTCCCGCGTCCGTTCCAGTTCGGCGGCGAGCTGCGCGGTCCACAGCTGGGCCTCCGGGCCGCGGCGTCCGGGCGGTCCGGGCAGTCCGCTCACGCGCGGCTCCAGCCTCCGCACGAGCTCCCTGATCGCGCGTTCGGCGCCGGAGAGCCGGTCCGCGTGCCCGGTCAGCCGCTCCAGCCACTGCGCGGCGCGGTCGGCAGGCAGCAGCTCACCGGTGAGTACGGGAGCGGGGCCGTGCAGTACGAGGAGGAGTCTGGCCCCGCGGTCCGCCAGTCGGCGCAGCAGCGCGGCAGTCTCCGCGGGGTCAGCTGCCGCCCGGTCGGGCAGGGAGACCACGACGGAGGTCAACTGCCTCGGCGGCTGAGGCTCCAGGTCCTGCGCGAGCTGTTCCCGGGAGCGGCCGGCCGCGGCGACCGCGAGGCTGATACTGCCGCGGTGCGGCACCGCTGGGCCGCCCGGCCGGCTGCTCCCGGTGGCCGAGAGCCCGGGTGAACGCTCACGGTCGGCCAGCCCCAGGGTCGTACGGAGAGCGACATCGGCCTCCTCGTCGTCCTCGCGCAGGTGGACGGTCTCGATGTCCCAGCTGCCGTCGTCACCGTTGAGCCAGCGGGTCAGCGTCGACTGGAGGCCCAGTGGGCGTCCGGTCCGCTGGCGCCCCGGGGCCACCGACAGCTGTGGGGGAATGACCGGGGGGCCCGTCATATGGTGTTCCGCCACGATCGGGAGATGGCCGGCGATGGTCGCGGCCGGGATCATATAGAAGTGGAAGAACTGGCTCCGGTCGGCGGACATGTCGTACACCGCCACCATGATCCCGAGCAGCCGGCCGCTCCCGGCCTCGGTGACCCCGGCCCCGCTGAAGCCGCGGGGATCGGGGTCGTGGAAGTCGAGCGGGTTGATCTGCACCCACTCGTCGCCATGACCCCCGGGCCCCTTCAGTAACGCGTCCACCCAGAGGCCGCCGGAGCGGTGCCGGGGGAAGCCGTCCACCATCACGCGGGTGTCGTACGGGGCCGGGTCGCGGTGGAGTACCGCCGTGGAGGTCACCGGGGCAGGCTCGGTGAGCCGCAGCAGCGCGAGATCGCCCTCGTCACGGCCGTAGCGCTTCACCCAGTGACCGTCGATGACCCTCGCCGAGCGTGAGACGCCCTTCGGTTCCCCGGCCAGCACCGGGAATTCGACCCGCACCGGCTCGGTGGGCCCCGGAACCACATGAGCACAGGTCAGCACCAGATCCCGGCCGAACAGGACTCCGGCGCCGAGCACGTCCCCCGGCTCGCCCCCAGGCAGCTCCGCATGCAGGCGCAGCCGCCAACTCTGTTGATCCATAAGCATGTTGAGCCATAACGGCTCCCCCTCCATGCTTCCCCAGAGTAGGCGCAAGGCGCGACAATGGGACCCGGGCTGCACCAGGGCCCGTCGAGGCAGCACCTAGGGGGAGCGATGAACGACGGGGCAGTGGCCGCACCGGTGACGGGACTGGCGGAGCTGATCAGCCAGGTCCGGACCGAACTGGCCGAGGCACAGCGCCGCATCGGGGACAGCGCGCTGCGCCTCAGCGTGGAGAAGGTGACCCTGGAGATCGCGGTGCAGGTCAGCCGGGAGGTCGACGGCGAGGGGAAGCTGCGGATCGGCGTGGTCACCGTGGGCGGCAGCCGGTCCGTGACGCGCGACAACACCCACCACATCAAGGTGGAACTCCAGCCCCGCAACACGGACGACACTCCGGGGTGGATCCCGGTGAGCCGCTGAGGGCCGTCCCGTCGTCGTACGTACCGCCGGCCTTCGGCACCGCACTCCCTGAAACACTGAATTCAACGTAAAATGCGGTCAATTCGAACAAGAAACGCCACTGTGGGACGGCACGCGCCACTGGCCGAGGGGGGTACGGGGCGCGACTGCGACGGACCCCGCATGCGGGACGGGAAGAAGTTTCCCCGCCCCCGGCGCCGGACCACACGGGCGACCCTTCTGCCCTCGCTGCTGATGGCCGTGCTCCCGCTCGCCGTGGTCCGCACGATCGGCGCCCACGCCGGTCCGCTGGCACCTGCCGTGCCGGCGCTCACCGGGCTGGCCGTACTGGTCTCGCTGTTCCTGCTCAAGTTCTGGCTCGCCGGCCTGACCGGCGCGGGAGGCCCGGCCGGGCCCGCCGAGCTGCGCCGGGATGCCGCCGTCGGGAGCGTCACGGCGTGCCGGGTCACGGTGGGGCCCGCCGTGTGGGCCGGCGAAGGCAGCGGGAGCTGCGTCGCGTCGCGCAGGCTGATGCTGTCGGGCGACGGGATGACGATCGCGCTGCGGACTCCGAACGAGGAGAGCCCGCAGTTCCCGTGGCTCGACCTGGAGTCGGCCGGTGTCCAGCAGGGCCGTGAGGCATGGCTGTGCTGGGCCGAGCCCAAGCCGACCTGGGTGCACACGGTGAGCCAGGTATGTGCCGCTCTGGTCACCGACGACGGCTGTGTGGTCTGGGGTTCCACGGAGCGTGGAGCCGCCGAAATCGCCTACAGATCGGGGCGTTGCTCCTCCCGCACAGCACCCCGCCGGGTGCGCCGGTCCCCGCGCGTCTCCCTCTACCGTCCCGATGTCCACGGGTACACGCTGGCCATGGCGGCGTTGACGCTGCTGGCTCTCCTCGCCGCCGAACGCGGGCTGGGTCCCGACCCGCTGTCCTGGTGCCTGGCGCTGCTCGCCGCCTTCACGGGTGTCCGTGCGGCGTTCGGCTTCACCGAGCGGCTCGCCGACCGTCCGGGCCCCGGCTGGGCCCCGGCGCCCGTCCGGGGGCGCCGCGGCCGGCGCAGCCCGGAAGCGCCGCCGGCCGCCCGCTGAAACGGGCCCGTCCGGTCGGCGCTCCTGCGGGCGACGGCCCTCCTCCGCGCTCCGGCCATGCCGGCCGGTGTGCGGTGAGGTGCCCCGGTCCGGTGTTCCTGCCGGGTGTTCCTGGCACGCGTCCTGTCACACGTTCCTGCCGGGAGAGCCGTCCCCGTCAGGGCAGTGGCTTCGGCAGCGGCTTGCCGTACCAGAGCTCCACCAGACGGGCCGCGATCGAGATACCTGCCGGGGGCAGCACCTCGCCGGACTCGATGGCGGCCCGCAGGTCCTCCCGCGAGAACCAGCGGGCCTCGCTGATCTCCTCGCCGTCCACGGTGATCTCGGACGACGTGGCCTGCGCCATGAAGCCGAGCATCAGACTGGACGGGAAGGGCCACGGCTGGCTGGCCACGTACTGCACCGTACCGACCGTGACGCCCGCCTCCTCGAACACTTCCCGTGCCACGGCGGCCTCGATGGACTCGCCGGGCTCGACGAAACCGGCAAGCGTGGAGAACCGCCCCTCGGGCCAGTGCACCTGCCGGCCGAGCAGCGCCCTGTCGTGCTCGTCCGTGACGAGCATGATCACGGCCGGGTCGGTGCGCGGGTAGTGCTCGGCCCCGCACGCCTGGCAGCGCCGGATGTGCCCGGCGGCGGCGATGACGGTGCGCTCTCCGCAGCGGGAACAGAAGCGGTGCAGCCGCTGCCAGTTCTCCAGCGCGACCGCGTGGACCAGAAGTCCGGCGTCGAGCGGCGAGAGCAGCAGCCCCGCCTCACGCAGACCGGCCGGACGGGCCGACTGGTCCATCCGGCCCGGCAGGGAATCCTTCTGGAGCGCGAAGTACCGCACTCCGTCCGTGTCCGTGCCGAGGAAGTAGCGGTGCTCCTCGGTGAGGGGCGCCTCGAAGGACGGGGTCTTGAGCAGCTCCGTCCGGCCGTCGGGCGTCTCGTCGATCAGCGCCTGACCGCCGGAGACCACGAACACCCGCGTCGTCGGGTGGCTCCAGGCCGCCGCGAGCCACGCCTCGTCGAGGCGGTGGTGCGCGGCCCTGTCGATGCCGTTCGGGGCCGTCAGGCCGATCGGCCGGTGCGGATCCTCCGGGGCGCGGGCCCCGGTGGGCCGGCCTTCGGCGGCATGGTCTTCGGTGGCATTGCTGAAGTTGCTCACAGGTGCTTCCAACTCCCCCTCATGGACTGGGTGGTTCGGCTCGGCGTCGTTCTGTTCAGCGGTCTCGCCGCAGGGCGGCGGCCAGGTCGCCCCAGAGGTGGGCGGTGGTCTCAACACCCTTGAACAGCAGGTCGAGTTCGACCTTCTCGTTCGGCGCGTGCCAGCCGTCGGACGGTACGGAGATCCCCAGGAAGAGCACCGGCGCGCCGAGGACGTCCTGGAGGTCGGCGGCGGGCCCCGAGCCGCCCTCCCGGGTGAACCGGATCTTCTCGCCGAACGCCCGGCCCATGGCCCGTACGACCGACTGGAGAGCCGGGTGGTCGAGCGGGGTCAGGCAGGGGCGGGTACCGGCGCTGAAAGTGATCTTCTGGCGGATTCCGGGCTGCGCCCGGCCGGCCGCCCACTCGGTGACCAGCTTCTCGATCCGCACCGGGTCCTGGCCCGCGACCAGACGGAACGACAGTTTCACCATGGCCGACGACGGGACGACCGTCTTGCCGCCCACGCCCTGGTAGCCGCCGCCGATGCCGTTGACCTCGGCGGTCGGGCGGGCCCAGATGCGCTCCAGCGTGGTGTGGCCCCGCTCACCGGCTGCCGCACGTGACTTCGCCGTACGCAGCCATTCGTCCTCGTCGAAGGGCAGCTCGGAGAAGAGCTCCCGCTCGGCGTCCGTGAGCTCCGCGACACCGTCGTAGAAGCCGGGGACCGTGACGCGCCCGTCGGCGTCGTGCAGCGCGGCGACCAGCCGGGCGGCCGCCGTGGCCGGGTTCGGGACGGCGCCGCCGAACGAGCCCGAGTGGATGTCCTGGTCGGGGCCTTCGAAGGTGACCTCGCACTCGGCGAGACCGCGCATGCCGGTACAGACGGTCGGTGTCGTCTCGGACCACATACCGGTGTCGGAGACGATCACGACGTCGGCGGCGAAGCGCTCGGCGTGCTGCTCGGCGAGGGCCCTGAAGTGCGGGGAACCGGACTCCTCCTCGCCCTCGACGAGGAGCTTGAGGTTGACCGCGGGCGCGGTCCGGCCGGTGGCGGCGAGGTGGGCACGGACACCGAGTGTGTGGAAGAACACCTGGCCCTTGTCGTCGGCGGCGCCCCTGCCGTACATCCGGCCGTCCCTGACGACCGGCTCGAAGGGGTCGGTGTGCCAGCCGTCCTCGACCGCCGCGGGCTGGACGTCGTGGTGACCGTAGACGAGCACGGTCGGCGCCTCGGGGTCGCCGGACGGCCACTCCGCGAAGACCGCAGGGGCACCGGGTGTATCGAGGATCTCGGTGACCGGGAAGCCGGTCTGCCTGAGGGTGGCGGCCAGCCAGTCGGCGCTGCGGCGTACGTCGGCTGCGTGATCCGGCTGCGCGGAGACGGAGGGGATGCGCAGCCAGTCGGCCAGGTCTTCGAGGAAAGGCCCGCGGTGCCGGTCTATGTACGTGCGGACAGCGCTGTCCGGGGTGTCGCTCATGCAGTCGAGCCTAACCGGCCGGAGGAGGTGGATCATCCGGTGGATCTCCCAGCAGGATCCGTTCGAGACCGGCCCGGCCCGGCAGCCGTGTGGGCCTGACCACTTCCCCGGTCCGTACGTAGAGGAACGCGGCCGTGACCGAGGTGAGCGGGATGTGGTACTGCTCGGCCCAGGCGAGCCGGTAGACGGCGAGCTGGAGCGGGTCCGCGGTGTGGGCGCGGTGGGTCTTCCAGTCGACGATGTCGTACGTGTCACGGGAGGTGCGGTAGACGGCGTCCATCCGGCCGCGGATCACCCGCCCGGCGAGGGTGAGGGTGAACGGGGCCTCGACCCGGTGGGGTGTCCGCCCGGCGTACGGGGTGCGCTCGAAGGCCGCCTTCAGTTCGGCCAGATCGCGCTCGTCGGCGATCTCCGGTTCGTCGTCGTCACCGCCCGGCAGTTCGTCGGGGCCGAGCATGGGCAGCGGCAGTTCCTCGAAGCGCGACTCGACCCAGGCGTGGAAGCGGGTGCCCCGGCGGGCTGCGGGCTGCGGCGGGCGGGGCATGGGGCGGGCGAGCTCGCGCGCGAACCCGTCGGGGTCCTCTGCGAGGCGCAGCAGCTGAGTGGCGGTGAGGGTGAGCGGCACCGGGACGTCGCGCACGGTGCTCCGGGCGCGGAGCAGCTCGGCCGTGAGGGCCTCCAGGTCACGGTCCCAGGAGGTGATGGTGCGGGCGTCCTCGGGGGTGAGCGGGGCTCGGGCGTGCGGCACGGGTGCCGTGGCGGGGGCGCCGGGCGGGGCCGCGTCGGGCGGGCCGGGCTTGTCGTGCGGGGCGGAGCCGTCGTACGGGGCGGAGCCGTCGAGCGGGGCCGGGGCCGCGGTGAGCTGGTTCAGTTCGTGCAGGACCAGCTCGGCCGCCGCCCTGCGGCGGGTCAGGGACGTCTCGTCCAGGGGCAGCGGCCAGGCGTGGTCCGCCGCCGCCTCCCGCAGGGCGGGGTTCTCCTCGTCCTCCTCCGGGGAGTCCGCCCAGACCTCCGTCTCGCCGTACCCCGCGGCGCAGTGTTCCTGCAGCGCCAGCAGGAAGTCCGACGGACCGCGCGGGCGCTTCTGGCTCGGGCCCCACCAGTGGGCGGAGCCGAGCAGCAGTGAGCGGGGCCGGGTGAAGGTGACGTAGCCGAGGCGGAGTTCCTCGGTGTGCTGGTGGGACTTCATCGCCGCCTTGAATCCGGCGAGTCCCTTCGCGTCCCACGCCGTGACCCCGGGGAGCGTCGCCGCGTCGCCGCGCAGCGCGTGCGGCAGCACCTTCGGCTGCGCCGTCCACGACTCGCGGGACTGCTCGCTCGGGAACTGCCTGGCCACCAGGCCGGGGACGGCGACCACATCCCATTCCAGGCCCTTGGACTTGTGCGCGGTCAGGACCTTCACGGTGTTCTCACCGCCGGGCAGCGCGTTGTCCAGACCCTTCTCGTACTGGGCCGCCGTCCGCAGAAAGGCCAGGAAGGCCAGCAGGCTCGACTCGCCGTCCAGCGAGGCGAAGCCGGCCGCCGTGTCGAGGAAGTTGGAGAGGGTCTCGCGCCTGCGGGCGGCCAGGGCGTGCGGTGAGGCCGAGAGTTCCACCTCGAGGCCCGTCGTGGCGAGCACCCGGTGCAGCACGTCCATGAGGGGGTCGGCCAGCGAGCGGCGCAGATCACGCAGTTCGGCTGCGAGCCGGGCGAACCGCACGCGGGCGTCGGCGGAGAACGGAAGCCCGTCGTCCGCCCGGCCGCCGCCCGCTCCGTCCGGGGAGCGGGCATCGGCGGACCCGGTGGCCAGGAACGTGTCCAGCGCGTCCGCGAGCGACACCACCTCGGCCGGGTCGACCCCCTCGACGGACTCGGCGAGCCGCTGGTCCGGGTCGGCGCCCCCGTCGCCCGCCGCCCTGTCGTGCTGCACGAGGAGGCGCGCCCGGCGCCCCAGCAACGCCAGGTCACGCGGGCCGATCCGCCAGCGCGGGCCCGTCAGCAGCCGGACCAGCGATGCGTTGGCCCCCGGGTCCTGGAGCACCTCGCAGACCGCGACCAGATCGGCGACCTCGGGCAGGTGCAGCAGCCCCGAGAGACCGACCACCTCGACCGGCACGTCGCGGGCCACCAGTGCGCCCTGGATCTCCGCGAAGTCGCCCGCGGTGCGGCAGAGCACCGCGATCTCGGCCGGTTCCTTGCCCGTGCGCACCAGGTGCGCGATCGAGTCGGCGAGCCAGCCGATCTCCTCGTCGTGGGTACGGAGCAGGGCGCACCGCACCATGCCGTCCCGCTCGGCGCCCGGCGCGGGCCGCAGCGCCTCGACACCGGCGTGCATCGCGCGCAGCGGCTCCGCCAGACCGTTGGCCAGGTCGAGGAGACGCCCGCCGCTGCGGCGGTTCTCGCTCAGCGAGAAGCGGGTCGCGGGGCGCCCGTCGGCGTACGGGAAGTGCTCGGGGAAGTCGTCCAGGTTGGCGACGGACGCGCCGCGCCAGCCGTAGATCGCCTGGCAGGGGTCGCCCACGGCGGTCACCGCGTGGCCGCTGCCGCCCCCGAAGAGCCCGGAGAGCAGCAGCCGCTGGGCGACTGACGTGTCCTGGTACTCGTCGAGGAGGACCACCCGGAACTCGTCCCGCAGCAGGACGCCCACCTCGGCCCTCAGCGCCAGTTCGGCGGAGAGCGCGATCTGGTCGCCGAAGTCGAGCAGATCACGGCTGCGCTTGGCCTCGCGGTAGCGGCCCACCAGGTCGAGCAGTTCACGGCGCGCCACAGCGGTCTCGGGGACCTTGCGCAGCTCGGCGTTGGACAGCCGCACGCCCTCCAGAGTGCCCAGCAGCCCGGAGTCGTACGCGCGCAGGTCCTCCGGGGTCACCAGATGCTCGGCCAGCTCCCCGTCCAGCGCCAGCAGGTCGCTGACCAGCGAGGAGAAGGACTTCGTCAGCGCCGGATAGGGCCCTGGTGCTTCTTTCAGTACCCGCGCGGCCAGCTGGTGGCGGGTGGCGTCGGCGAGGAGCCGGGAGGCCGGCTCCAGCCCTATGCGCAGCCCGTGGTCGGTCAGCAGCTGCCCGGCGAAGGCGTGGTAGGTCGAGATGCGCGGCTCACCGGGTGAGTAGTACGGGTCGGCGCTCGGCATCGGGTCCGGGGGGTGGCCCCCGCCGGGCGGGCCGATGGCGTCCGGGTCGGTCACCCCGGCACGCACCAGCGCCTTGCGGACCCGCTCGGCCAGCTCGCCCGCCGCCTTGTTGGTGAAGGTCAGACCCAGCACCTGCTCGGGCGCGACCTGTCCCGTCCCCACCAGCCACACCACCCGCGCGGCCATCACCGTGGTCTTCCCCGAACCGGCTCCGGCCACGATGACCTGCGGGGCGGGCGGCGCGGTGACGCAGGCCATCTGCTCCGGGGTGAAGGGGATGCCGAGGAGCTCCTTGAGCTGCTCGGGGTCAGTGATGCGTGGGGTCACATCGGAAAGGCTAACGGCGCCCTGTGACATTCAGCCGGGGAGCGGGCAGTGCGGCCGTCACTCGACGATGTGGCGGCCCTCGGGCAGGGCGCTGCAGGACGCGCGGAACGCGCAGTGCGTGCAGTGGCTGCCCGTCGTCGGGGTGAAGCGCTCGTCCAGCACTTTTCCGGCTGCGGTGGCCAGCAGGTCCCCGACCCACTCCCCCGCGAGCGGTTCCTGCGACTGGACCTTGGGCAGCGCGTCGCCGCCCTCCTTCCTGGTGGCGGCCTGCCGCAGCTGGACGAGTTCCGCGCCGCCCGGTTCCGGGCGCAGCCCGCCGAAGACGTCGTCCACCGCGCCCTCGCGCACCGCGAGCTGGTACACCGCGAGCTGCGGGTGCCGGTCCACCTCGTCCTTCGTGGGCGCCTGCTTCCCGGTCTTGAAGTCGACGACGTACGCACGGCCTTCCGCGTCCCGCTCGACGCGGTCCATGGAGCCGCGGATCCGGACCTGGAACTCACCGGCCTCCAGGGTGACGTCGAAGCCGTGCTCGGTGGCGGCCGGGGCGCGGCCGGCCCGGTCCATGACGTGCCAGCGCAGGAACCTCTCCAGTGCGGCGCGCGCGTTCTCCTTCTCCTGGCCGGACTTCCACGGGGCGTCGAAGGCGAGCGAGCCCCAGACCGAGTCGAGGCGCTCCATCAGGACGGCCAGATCAGCGGGGGTCCGCCCGGACGCCACCTCGTCCGCGAGGACGTGCACCACGTTGCCGAACCCCTGGGCGGCGGTGGCGGGCGCGTCCGCCTTCACCTCCCGGCCCAGGAACCACTGGAGCGAGCAGGTACGGGCGAGCTGGTCCAGCGCGCTGCCGGAGAGCGCCACCGGCTGCGCGGGGTCGCGCACCGGGGCCGCGGAGTGCGTCGGTTCGTACAGCCCCCACCAGCGGTACGGGTGCGCGGCGGGTACCAGCGGCTGGCCCTCCTCGTCCGCGAGGGCGGCAAGCCGGGCGAGCCGGTGGGCGGCGGCCTCCCGGAGCTCCGGGGATGCCGCGGTGTCGACGGTGGTCGCGCGCAGCTCCGCGACCAGCGGGGCCACCGCGAGGGGGCGCCGGGGACGGCCCGTGACGTCCCTGGGCTCCACCCCGAGCTCGGTGAGGAAACGCGAAGGCTGGTCCCCGTCGTCGGCCGGTGCCTTCACCGCCGTCACGACGAGACGCTCGCGGGCGCGGGTGGCCGCGACGTAGAAGAGCCTGCGCTCCTCGGCGAGGAGGGCCCCGGGGCTGAGCGGTTCGGCCAGCCCGTCGCGCCCGATCCGGTCCGCCTCGAGGAGCGATCCGCGCCGCCTGAGGTCGGGCCACAGCCCTTCCTGCACACCGGCGACGACGACCAGGCCCCACTCCAGGCCCTTGGCGCGGTGCGCGGTCATGAGCTGCACCGCTGCGGGCCGCACGGTGCGCTTCGACAGGGTGTCGGCGGCGATGTCCTGGGCGTCGACCTCTTCGAGGAAGTTCAGCGCGCCGCGCCCGCCGGTGCGTTCCTCGGCGCGCGCCGCGGTATCGAAGAGCGCGCAGACGGCGTCCAGGTCTCGGTCGGCGTTGCGCCCTGCGGCGCCGCCCCGCAGAGTGGCGCGCTCCAGACGCCGGGGCCAGCCGGTGCCGCTCCACAGCTCCCAGAGGGCCTGCTCGGCGGTGCCGCCGTTCTCCAGGAGCGCGCGGGTCCTGCTCAGGAGCTTGCCCAGCTGCTGCGCGCCCCTGGCGTACGCGGGGTCGTGCGCGATCAGCCGTCCGGGCTCGGCGAGCGCACGGGCCAGGAGTTCGTCGGACGGTGCCGGCAGCCGGTTGCCGCCGGCCCGTTCCTCGTCGCGCAGGGCGCGGCCCAGCCGGCGCACATCGGCGGCGTCCATGCCGCCCAGCGGCGAGGCGAGGAGAGTGAGGGCGGTATCGGTACTCAGCCGGGCCGCCGGCCTTCCGGGCCCGTCCCCCGCGCCGTCCAGCGCTGCCTCCGCCACCGCCCGCAGCGCCGTCAGCAGCGGGGTGACCGCGGGCTCGTGGCGCAGCGGTACGTCGTCGCCCGCGATGTCCAGCGGGACCCCGGCCGAAGTCAGCGCACGGCGCACCGCCGGGATCGAACGGCCGCCCGCACGGACCAGGACCGCCATGTCGTTCCACGGCACGCCCTCCTCCAGGTGGGCGCGGCGCAGGATGTCCGCGACGTTGTCGAGTTCGGTGCCGGCCGTCGGGTAGGTGTACGCCTCGACGCGGCCCCCGGCCCGTACCGAAGCGAGCTCCCGGTGCGCGCGGACCTTCGCCGCCGGCAGCCTGGGCAGCGGCATGCGCCGGGTGAGCAGCCGGGTCGCCGTCAGCAGGCCGGTGGCGGAGCGGCGTGAGGTGGTCAGCACCTCGACGGGGGCCGGGTGGCCGTCCCTGCGGGCGAACGCGTCGGGGAAGTCCAGGATGCCGTTCACATCGGCACCGCGGAACGCGTAGATCGACTGGTCGGGGTCGCCGAACGCGACGAGCGTCCGGCCGCCGCCCGCCAGCGCGTGCAGCAGCCGGACCTGAGCCGGGTCCGTGTCCTGGTACTCGTCGACGAAGACCGCGTCGTAGCGGAGGTCCGCCCGCTCGGCCAGTGGCACCGCCCGGTGCACCAGCTCCGCGTAGTCGATGACACCCTGCGCGTCGAGGACGTCCAGGTACTCGGCGAGGAATCCGGCCGCCGCCCGCCAGTCGGGGCGGCCCGTCCGGTCCGCGAACGCGGCCAGGGTGTCCGGGCCGAGGCCCAGCTCCCTGCTGCGGGCGAGCACCGCGCGCACCTCGTCGGCGAAGCCGCGCGTGGTCAGACAGGCGCGCAGCTCGTCCGGCCAGCGGATCCGGCCCAGGTCGAGCTGCCCGGCCAGCAGCTCCCGCACCGCGACATCCTGTTCCGGCCCGGACAGCAGCCGCAGCGGCTCGGCGAAGAGATCGGCGTCCTGGTGGGCGCGGACCAGGGCGTAGCAGAAGGAGTGGAAGGTGGTCGCCTGCGGCCCGTACGTGCCGAGCATCGCTCCGCCGCTCCCGCTGGTTCCGTCACCGGGGAGCGGCCCGCCACCGCCGCCCTGGATCCGGACGGCCATCCGGTCGCGCAGTTCCACCGCGGCCCTGCGGCTGAACGTGAGGACGAGAATCCGTTCCGGGTCCGTGCCTTCGGCGATACGCCGGGCCACCGCCTCGACCAGCGTGGTGGATTTGCCGGTCCCGGGGCCGGCCAGCACCAGCAGCGGCCCGGCGCGGTGGTCAACCACCGCATGCTGCCGTGCGTCCAGTACAGGTGGATCTACCGTGCCCGGCGGCGTGCGCACCAGTCGGTACGCGCCCGGGGCCCGTTGCCGTACCCGGTGGGAAGTGGAGGTGCTCACGTGGATCGCCGGTCCTGGAAGGGGTGCGTGGATGTGCGGGCGGGAGAGGCGGGGCCGGGCCCGCGCTGCCGGTCCGACGCTACGCCGTCGGCCCGGATGGCCGGGTCGGCAGGGGCCGGGGGCCCCACGCGTACTCCGTACGGGTCTCAGACCACCCGCCGGGCCACCGAATGGCGGAAGCTGTCAGACATGAGAGCCGTCGCCGCCGTCCCACCGCGCCCGCCGCATGTCCAGGCGCTGCAGATGGCCGTCCGATTCGCGTGCCGCCCGCGAGGCGTCCCGCAGCGGGGTGGACTCCGCGCGGTAGCGCTCCAGCGCCCGCAACTCGTGGCCCGCGAGCAGCGCGCCGTCCGCGCGCACCACCCGCCACCAGGGGGCAGCACCGCCGTAGAGAGCCATCACCCGGCCCACCTGGCGCGGGCCGCCCTCTCCCAGCCACTCGGCGATGTCTCCGTACGTCATGACGCGGCCGGGCGGGATCAGCTCCGCCACATCCAGTACCCGTTCCGCGTACTCGGGCAGCTCAGCACTCATCCGGTCCATCCTGCACCACGGCGCCGACAATGCGCGGGGCCTCCCGCGCAACGGCCGGTTTTCCCCAAAGGGGCCCTGATGCCCGCCCGCGCCTCCCGGACATGCCACCATCGTCCGGGCGGTGGCCGGACCCCGGACGGTCCGGGCCCGCCCGCTCCGTCCGCGGGGAAGGCATCCCGAGGTGGAGCAGCGCATTGATACCAGACAGATCAGATGAGCCGGACAAGACGGATAAGCCGGACAAGAAGGAACCGACGGAGGGGCCAGGCGTGCAGGAGCCACCGGCGGCGGCGGACGCCCCCGACTCCGAAACACCTTCCGGCGAGCCGGGGGCGGGCCCGGAGCACGGGGACGGCCCGCCGTCGGACGGTCCGGGGAAGGGCCAGGGGTCCGACGAGGGCACCGGATCCCGGACCGGGTCACACCCCGAGTGCGCGGGGGCGACGCCCATCGACCGGGTCTCCGGCGACGAGCCGCTGCTCGCCGCCCGGGTGCACCGCCCGTCCGACCTGCTGCGCCTGCTCACCGGCGTGCTGGCCATCGCGCTGGTCCTGGCCGTCGCCGCCTTCGCCCACGGCACCACATCGGGTCTCGCCGAGGACATCCACAACGGAACCGTCCAGACACCCGACCTGCTCCTCAAGCTCGCCGGGCTCTTCTCGTCCATCGCCATACTGATCCTGCCGGTCGCCTTCGCGATCGAGCGGCTGGTCAAACGGGACGGGCTGCGCATCGCCGACGGTGTGCTGGCCGCCGTCCTCGCTCACGGCGCGGCGCTCGCCACCGATCTCTGGGTCGCCAAGGCCGCACCCAAGTCGATCACCGAGGCACTCACCCAGTCCCTCACCGACGGCACGCTCACCGACCCCGTGCACGGCTACCTCGCCCCCGTCATCGCCTATATGACGGCCGTCGGCATGGCCCGAAGGCCCCGCTGGCGGGTGGCGCTCTGGGTGGTGCTCCTCGTCAACTCCTTCGCCGTGCTGGTCGGGCGGCAGACCACGCCCTTCTCGATCATCGTGACGATCCTGCTGGGCTGGACCGTCGCCTACGGCACGCTGTACGCCGTCGGCTCCCCCAACGTCCGCCCCACCGGCCGCCAGCTGCTCGCCGGGCTGCGGCACGTCGGTTTCAACCCGGTCAGCGCGATGCGTGCCGAGGACATCCCCGACTCAGCCGAACAGGGCGACCGCGGCCGCCGCTACTTCGTCACCCTCGAGGACGGCGCACCGCTCGACGTCACCGTCGTCGACCGGGAGCAGCAGGCCCAGGGGTTCTTCTACCGCGCGTGGCGCCGCCTGACGCTGCGGTCCATCTCCACCGGCCGCTCCATCCAGTCGCTGCGCCAGGCCCTGGAACAGGAGGCGCTCCTCGCGTACGCGGCCATCGCCGCCGGGGCGAACGCGCCGAAGCTGATCGCCACCTCCGAGCTCGGCCCCGACGCGGTGATGCTCGTGTACGAGCACACCGGCGGCCGCTCCCTCGACTCGCTGCCCGACGAGGAGATCACCGACGAGCTGATGCGGAGCGCCTGGCGGCAGATGCAGGCGCTGCAGTCCCGCCGTATCGCGCACCGCAGACTCGTCGGCGACGCGATCCTGGTCGACCGGTCGGGGCGGGTGATCCTCACCGATCTGCGGGGCGGCGAGATCGCGGCGAGCGACATCGTGCTGCGCATGGACATCGCGCAGCTGCTCACGACGCTGGGACTGCGGGCCGGGGCTGAGCGCTCCGTCGCCTCCGCCGTGGCGGTCATCGGTCCCGACAAGGTCGCCGACAGCCTGCCGCTGCTCCAGCCGCTGGCGCTGAGCCGGTCGACCCGCGCGACCCTGCGCCAGCTGGCACGCGAGCGGTCCCAGCGCGAGCGCGAAGCGGTGATCGAGGCATCGGAGGCGGCGAAGAGGTCGAAGAGCGAGGCCGATGCCGCACCGGACGACAGCCGCAAGGCCGCACGTGCCGAGAAGAAGGCCGAGAAGGAGGCCATCGACGACGCGCTGGACGGCGCGCGCGAGGAGGACCTGCTGTCGCAGATCCGCCACCAGGTGCTGCTGATCCGGCCCCAGGCGCACGCCGAACCGGTCCGGCTGGAACGCGTCAAGCTGCGCACCCTCTTCACGGTCATCGCCGGGTCCATCGCCGCGTACTTCCTGCTCTCGCAGCTCGCGAACATCCCGTACCACCAGCTCATCACCACCACGCGCTGGGGTTGGGTCGCCATCGCCGTGCTCTTCTCCGCGGTGAGCTACGTGGCGGCGGCGATGAGCCTGCTCGGCTTCGTGCCCGAGAAGGTGCCGTTCCTGCGGGCGGTGTCCGCGCAGGTCGCCGGGTCCTTCGTGAAGCTGGTGGCGCCCGCGGCGGTCGGCGGGGTGGCGCTCAACACCCGGTTCCTGCAGCGCGCGGGCGTACGCCCGGGGCTGGCTGTGGCCAGCGTCGGCGCGTCGCAGCTCTTCGGGCTCGCCAGCCACATCCTGCTGCTGATGGTCTTCGGGTATGTGACGGGCACCGAGCAGACCCCGTCGCTGACACCGTCCCGCACGGTGATCGCCGGGCTGCTGACGGCCGCGGTACTCGCCCTGGTCGTGACGGCCGTGCCGTTCCTGCGGAAGTTCGTCGTCACGCGGGTGCGTTCGCTGTTCGCCGGTGTGGTGCCGCGCATGCTCGACGTGCTCCAGCAGCCCCGCAAGCTGCTCACCGGTATCGGCGGGATGCTGCTGCTGACCGGCACGTTCGTGATGTGCCTCGACGCCTCGATCCGGGCCTTCGGCGGCGGCTCGACCATAAGTTACGCGAGCATCGCTGTGGTCTTCCTGACCGCGAACGCGGTGGGCTCCGCCGTGCCGACCCCAGGCGGCGTCGGGGCCGTCGAGACCGCGCTGACCGGTGCGCTGATCATCGCCCGGGTGGACCCGGGCACCGCCGCCGCTGCCGTGCTGCTCTTCCGCCTGCTGACGTTCTGGCTTCCGGTGCTGCCCGGCTGGCTGTGCTTCAACTACCTGACCCGCAAGGGGGCGCTCTGAGCCGGTGTCCGGCCGGGGCACCGCCCGCCGTCGTTCAGACGCCCCGCGCCCTGCTGCGCTCCAGGGTCCGCAGGATCAGCCACTGGTCGCCCCACGCCATCGCCGTGCCCAGCACGGCCATCACGACGCCGATCACTACGCTGCCCACTGCCGCCCCCACCGCGAACCCGGCGAGCGCCAGCGCGCCCCGTACCGCGAACCGCAGTGCCACCAGACCGACAGCCAGCAGCCGGGTCCGCTTGTTCTTCCAGAGCGCCCTCATGAAGCGCATCCGGGTGCGCAGGACCGTGAGCGAGAGCGTCAGGTTCACCACCGCGACGACGGGGATCAGCCAGTACGCGACCGGGTAGGCACGGGCGATGTCGAAGACGCCCGCGAAGACGCCCGCGATCGGGAAGTACCAGTTGGGCAGCGGGGTGATCTCCGCCGGCCGCGAGACCGTTCCCGCGATCGGCGCGACGGCCTGTGCGGTGCTCTGTTCCGTGCTGACTGCGGTCATTTCGGTTCCCCCTGAGGCTTCGTTTCCGACACGAGAACCATCCCGCGCCCGGCGCCTCCCGCGGCAGAGCGAAGCGTCCGCACTCCAGCAGGACAAATGTCCCGGCCGCCGGCTGCCCTGGCGCGGCTGTGCGGACCCGGCCCGGCCGCGCCGGTGGCCCGGAAGGCCCGGAGGGTCCTGGCGGCGGCCGGCTCAGCGGGCGGTGATCACCATGATCGCCGCGTCGTCCTGGAGCCGTCCGCCGACGTACCGGTGGAGGTCCTGCTCGATCTCCCGCACCAGGGCGGCCGGCTCCAGACCTGTCCAGCTCTCCAGCCGCCCGGCCAGCGGGTAGAACACCCCGCGGCCGTCCCGGGCCTCCGTGACCCCGTCCGTGAACAGCAGGAGCCGCACCCCGTACGGCAGTCCCACCTGCACCACGGGGCGCGTGCGCTCCTCGTCGGAGACCAGGAACCCCAGGCCCAGCGGCAGCCCGGCCTCGCCCAGCGAGACCTGACGGGGGCCGGGGCCGGAGACGGTGAAGGGCTCCAGGTGGCCGCAGTTCACCAGCCGCATCAGCTCCCGGCCCGGTTCGAACTCCACGAGCAGGGCGGTGACATGGCGCGGTTCCTGGCCGATGGTCTCGGCGTACTCGTTGTAGCGGTCCAGTATGTTCTCCATGCGCCGGGCCAGGTCCGAGAGGTCCGGCTCCTCGTACCCCGCCACCCGGAACGCGCTGAGCACGGCCGCGCCCGCGTTGATGGCGTTGAGCCCCTTGCCGCGCACGTCGGCGACGAGCACCCGGGTTCCGAACGGCGACTCGATCAGCTCGTAGAGATCGCCTCCCACCCGCGCGTACTCGTCCGCGGCGAGGTAGACCCCGTACGCCTCGAAATCCTTGGTCCGCAGCGGGAAGGGCCGCAGCAGCGCGAGCTGGACGGCCTCGGCGGCGCTGCGGGTCTGCTCCAGGAGGGACTGCCGCTGGGTGCCGAGCCGCGCGATGAGCAGGGCGAGCATCCCGACCGTCCAGGTCGCGGCGAGGACCACCGCCATCTGGGCGGGGTCGCGCTCGTGGGGCGCGAAGAGCGGGTACGAACCGGCGATGCAGATACCGGCGAGTGCGGCCAGCGCCGCGGTGGTCAGAACGCTCAGCACGAGGGCGCCGACCAGCGGGACCAGGCTCGCGAACAGCACCACCTTCAGGTCACCGGGGGTCACGGACTCCACGGCGACGATCGCGGCGAGCACCGCCAGGAGGATCGCCAGGAACACGGAGCGCTCCCTGCGCGTCGCCTTCCGCTCCATGAGCACACGCGACAGGCTGCGGGCGAGCGGCATGGAGAGATCCCATCTGGCTGATATGCGGCTTTTATCTCCCTCTGCCACAGTAGCGCCGACCCGGCGGCCGCACAGCCTCCCGGCCGCGGTACGCAGAGGAGGGGCGGCCCGCACATCCCGTGCGGGCCGCCCCTCCTCTGCGGTCGTAAGCAGGTCCGGCCGGACCTGTACTCCCAGGCCGTGTCCGTAAAGCCGCGCGCGGCGCGACTTCGCGGATACGGCCTAGTAGACCGGCTTCTCGGGCTCGATCTGGTTGACCCAGCCGATCACGCCGCCGCCCACGTGGACGGCGTCCGCGAAGCCCGCGGACTTCAGCACGGCCAGTACCTCGGCGGACCGGACGCCCGTCTTGCAGTGCAGGACGATCTTCTTGTCCTGCGGCAGGTCCGACAGGGCGGTGCCCATGATGAACTCGTTCTTCGGGATCAGCTTCGCGCCCGGGATCGAGACGATCTCGTACTCGTTCGGCTCACGGACGTCGATGATCTCGATCTTCTCGTCGGCGTCGATCCACTCCTTGAGCTGCTTGGGAGTGATCGTCGAACCGGCCGCCGCCTCCTGGGCCTCCTCGGACACGACGCCGCAGAAGGCCTCGTAGTCGATGAGCTCGGTGACGGTGGGGTTCTCGCCGCAGACCGCGCAGTCGGGGTCCTTGCGGACCTTGACCTGGCGGTACTGCATCTCCAGGGCGTCGTAGATCATCAGACGGCCGACCAGCGGGTCCCCGATGCCGGCGAGCAGCTTGATCGCCTCGTTGACCTGGATGGAGCCGATCGACGCGCAGAGCACACCCAGAACGCCGCCCTCGGCGCAGGAGGGGACCATGCCGGGGGGCGGCGGCTCCGGGTAGAGGCAGCGGTAGCAGGGGCCGTGCTCGGACCAGAAGACCGAAGCCTGGCCGTCGAAGCGGTAGATCGAGCCCCAGACGTACGGCTTGTTCAGCAGCACGCACGCGTCGTTGACCAGGTAGCGGGTGGCGAAGTTGTCCGTGCCGTCCACGATCAGGTCGTACTGGGCGAAGATGTCCATCACGTTCTCGGCTTCGAGCCGCTCCTCGTGAAGGACCACGTTCACCAGGGGGTTGATCCCGAGGACCGTGTCCTTGGCCGACTGGGCCTTGGAACGGCCGATGTCGGCCTGGCTGTGGATGATCTGGCGCTGCAGGTTCGACTCGTCGACCTCGTCGAACTCCACAATGCCCAGCGTGCCCACCCCGGCCGCGGCCAGGTACATGAGCGCGGGCGAACCGAGGCCGCCCGCACCCACGGCGAGCACCTTGGCGTTCTTCAGCCGCTTCTGCCCGTCCATCCCGACGTCGGGGATGATCAGGTGGCGGGAGTACCTGCGGACCTCGTCGACGGTGAGTTCAGCAGCTGGCTCGACCAGGGGTGGCAGCGACACGGGGACTCCGTTGGTCGGTATCTACGTACGATGGTTCTTCCGTAACACTGCCACGCCCCTTCTCATTCCGAGACACCCGGTCCGATCCGCGAGACGATTTCGTCCCAGTAGCCGGGCAGCGCCTCGAACGCGTCGTTCTCGCCCGGCCGTCCACCGCGGGCCCCCTGCCCACAGGGCGCGGCGCGGGCCGTGCGGTCGGTGAAGAAGATCGTGCCCGCTCCCTGCCAGCGGGCGATCCGTACCGCCTCCTCCAGATGGGTCCGCGGGACACCGTGCACGAAGTGGGCGAACCGCGAGGGGTCGTAATCGGCGGTCCACTCCGCGACCTGTGACCAGCGGTAGTCGGTCCAGGGCCCGCTGAAGGTGACCAACTGGTCGGCGGTCTCGGCGTATCCGGGGTACGGATGGACACCGTGCCCGAGTACGAGGTGGCCGCCGGGACCCGTCATGGACCTGAGAGCACCGGTGATCCGCCGGGTCTCGGGCAGGTCGGCACGGTCGGCGGGGGCCCGGTCGAGGCAGAAGCCGTCGGTCCGGTACCAGTCGGTGAACCGGTGGGCCTCCGCGATCAGCTCGCCGAAGGGGCGTGCTCCGTGGGCCATGTCGAGATGGCCGAGCACGCGCGTCCCCGTGTTGCGGAGCCGGCCGACCGCTTCCAGGCAGTGCGGGTCGGGCCGGTCGCCGGGCCCGTTGCCGACGTTGAGGACGACCCAGTGCAACGGCGTTCCCGGGCGCGCGAGTTCGCCCCATTCGACCGGCGCGACCAGCGGGTGGGCGTAACCGGGGACCCCGAAACCGAGCTCGGCCGGCCGGGTCGCCGCCGTGGTCAGATGCGGCATGCCGCCTCCATCCAGATATCGGCGAGCGACTCCTCCAGGTTGATGCGCGGGCGCCAGCCGAGCCGGTCGCGAGCGGTGCGGACGTCCGCCTGCTGCCAGCCGCCGCACCCGTCGGGGTACGGGGAGGGGGCGGCGAGATGGTCCATGACGGGCTCGGCGGGGCGCGGCGCGACCAGGCCCGGGTGACGGTGCTGGGGCGCGTCGAGCTCCTGGAGCGTGCCGCCGAATCCCGCGACCCTGGCCAGCACCGCGGCGGCGTCGCGCAGCTTGACGGCGTGGCCGGTGCCGATGTTCACCACACCCTGGGCGGCGGAGAGCGACGCCGCGTGGACGGCGCGGGCGACATCCCGTACGTCGACGAAGTCACGCTGCACACCGAGGCCGGAGAGCTTCAGCTCCTTGTCGCCCGCCTGCATCGCCCGCCGCATCGCCTCGGCGAGACGGCCCAGCGGCGAGCCCGCGGGGGTGCCGGGGCCGACCGGCGAGAAGACCCGCAGGACGATGGCGTCGAGGCCCGAGTTGAGCACCAGTTCACTGGCGGCCAGCTTGGACACCCCGTACGGGCCGCCGGGGCGGGGCACCGCGTCCTCGGCCGTTGACGAGCCCGGCTGGCTCGGTCCGTACTCGGCGGCGCAGCCGAGCTGCACCATCCGGGCGTTGCATGTGCTGCGGCGCAGCGCCTCGCAGACGGAGGCGACGGCGACCGTGTTGTGCCGGGTCAGATCGCGGGCGCCGCCGCGGGTGGCACCGGCGCAGTTGATGACGACACCGGGGTGGACGGCGTCCAGGAAGCGGGTGAGCGCTCCCGGGCTGCCGCTGGCGAGGTCGAAGCGGACGTCGGCGTCGTCGCCGCGTCCGAGGGCCGTGAGGTGCACGGCGGGGTCGGCGAGCAGGCGGTCGGCCACGTAGCGGCCGAGATATCCGTTGGCTCCGAGCAGCAGCACCCTCATCGCGTGGCCGCCTCTCGGTACCGACGGGACGGTGCTGAAGGTTCGGGGCTCATTTTTCGTTCTCCTTCTGAGGTGTTACCGGATGGTCGGGCCCGCGGCGTCGGTTCCGCGGGACGTTTCGGGTGGCGGTCCGGCGCGCGGCCGTCCGCTGGAAGCGCCGTTGTCCCGGCGCGGCACTAGGTGTGTGCCGATGCGCGGGAGAGCACGGCGGTGGCGTGGACCAGGAGTGCGAGGGCGGCCGCCCCGCAGACGACGGCCGGCACCGCTGTCGCGCCGAGTGCCTCGACGGGAGCGGCGACGAAGCCGCAGCCGGGGAGGCGGCCCGCGAGTACGGATGCCAGGGCCAGCGCCTCCCCCGCACACGCCGCGGTCAGAGCGGCCGCCGCGCCGCCGGGGGACCCGTGGACGGTGAGCAGCCTGGAGAGGAGGAGCAGGACAGCGAGGACGGCGGCTCCGGGGCTGAAGCCGGGGACGAGCAGCAGGGCGGCGGGCACGGCCGCGTACAGCAGGGTGACCGTGCCGACGAGCGGCCTGGTGTGCGCCGCGAACTGGGCTGTTCCGCGGCTGGTGAGGAGTTTCCGTCCGGCCAGCAGCGAGAAGAGCCGGACGCACCAGGCGGCGGGCGCGACGGCCACGGCGAGACCGACCGCCGCGAGGCCGGACAGGGGCCACGGCCCGGCGGGGCCGCCCCGCAGCAGCTGGTCGAGGAGCCCGTCACCGCAGACCGCGTAGCCGATCAGCCAGCAGACGGAGAGGCGTGCGGCGGGCAGTGGGCGCCCTGTGGCGTGCAGCGGACCGCGGCGCAGGGTGAGGGCGAGAGCGAGCCCGGTGAGCACCGCACCCGCCGCTGCCACCACCTGCCTGCCGCCGCCGTGGGCCGGCCAGGCGGCGAAGGCCGTCGCGACGGCGCAGGCGCCGGGCAGCAGTCCGTCGAAGGGTGCGCGCGGCGGGGCGGCCGGGAGGCGCGGGGGCGCGGTGCCTGCGGCGTCCGCGCCGCGGGGGACCCGGGCGTACAGCTCGTCGGCGAGCGCGAAGACGTCGCGGTGCCGGAAGCGCGCGGCCGTGCGGTCGGTGATCCCGTGCGCCTCCAGACCGGCGGCGATCTCCAGTGGGTCGACGGCGTGCTCGCACAGCTCGCGGTGCCGGTGCATCAGCGCGCGTACGGGGTCGGCGGGACCTCGGGCGCTCCTGCGTACGGGGGATTCCGGCCGGCCGGCAGCCGCTTCCCCGAGTACGGCCTCGGAACGGTCGTCCCACGCGTCGGCGCCCGCGGGCGGCTGCGGCCGGTCGAGCGGCTGCGGCTCGGTGGTGGGGGGCGTGCTCATACGGCAACCTCTCGGCGCTGGCTGGTCGGTGGGGGCCGGAGACGGCACCGGGGTGCCGGAGGCTGTACGCCCGGTCCGGTGCGGGGCCGGCCGGGCGCCGGGGTGCGCACCGGGGGCCGGTCCGGAGCCGGGGCATGCGCCGGAGCGGCGAAGGAGGTGCGGGGACGGCTGCCCGCGCGGTGCGGGCGGCGGGCCCACCACCGTCGGCCGTACGCCGGCGTACGCCCCCGCTGCCGCGTGCCCGCACAGCACACGACGGGCCGCGCGTGGCACTCGCCCGCGCGTATCCGTACGCGGTGCGCGCTCCACCGGGACGCGGCTATGGCCTGCCGGGGCTCCGGGGTCCCGTTCATCGGCCGCCCTCCCCCGCCGCTGCCACCGTGGTGGCAGTCCGCGACACCGGTACGGGGTCCGTCCGAACGGCGCCCGCGCCGGGCTCCGCCCAGCTCGGGGTACGGACCGCGGCCCCGGCCGTCCAGTTCCCGCGCACGTGCGACTCCGCGGGATGTGCGAACGGGCGGGGCTCCCCGGTGTCGTGCTCCGGCGCACGCCGGACCGGGCAGTGCGAGATCATGTCGAGGTAGATGCCGTGAAATGCCGCGACATTCTGCTCGACCGTGAACAGTTCGAGCGCCCGCGCGCGCGCCGCCGCACCGAGCCGCTCACGGCGCACGGGGTCGCGCAGCAGCGCGAGACAGGCGTCGGCCAGCGCGCGGGGGTTGCGGGGCGGCACCACGAGCCCGGTGCCGCCGATGACTTCCACAACGGCCCCGACATCCGTGGAGACCGTCGCACGGCCGCAGAACATCGCCTCCACCAGGCTCACCGGGAACCCCTCGACCACGCTGGAGAGCACCACGACCGCGCCGCCCGCGTAGGCGTCGGCGAGCTCGGGTGTCTCCGGACCGCCGATCTCCTCGAAGGTGACCGGGTTGGAACCGACGGCGTGCGCGCCGGCCGCCTCGTCGGGGAACAACTGGGCGGCCAGAGCCCGGCAGTGAGCGAGATAGCCCGCGCCGTCGGCCCCTTCGGCGGGGGCTCCGACGATCCGCAGCACCGCACCCGGCTCCTCCCTGCGCACCTCGGCGAAGGCGTGCAGCAGCGAGATCAGGTCCTTGGCGGGCTCGATGCGCCCGACCCACACCAGGGTCGCCGGGTCGCCCGCGTCGGCGCCGTCCCCCACCGCGGCGAAGCGTGCGGCCTCCATCCCGGGGTAGACCGTGCGCAGCCTGGCCGGGTCGGCGCCGCACTTCTCCTGCCAGCGTCTGGCGTGGGAGTTACCGGGGGTGATCACCGCAGCCTGCCCGTACACCTCGGCGGCGAGGCGCCGGTGGAAAGCGGCGAGCAACGCCCGTACCGGCGCGCTGCGGTCGCTCCCGGCGAGGAAGTGCGAGCGGAGCTGGACCCCGTACTCGGTGACCAGCAGCGGCACCCCGAAGAAGCGTTTGGCCAGCAGCCCCGGCAGCGCCGCTGTGCCACCCGCGGTGGCGTGGCAGAGGTCCACGGCCCCCAGTGCGTCCTCGGTGTACCAGTCGAGCGAGAGCGGCCGCAGCGCGCGTTCGAGCAGACCGGCGAAGGCCAGGTGGTCGGTGACCCCGGCCGCCTGCACGGTGCGGTCCGCGCCGGGCGCGCGGCAGGCGGACTCCAGGGCGCGAACGGCGGTTTCGGAGCGGAGGGCCGTGTGCAGCCCACCGCTCTCACGGGCCAGTCCGGCGAGGCCGTAGAGACCGGCGGCGAAGCCGGGCCCTCCGGCGCAGACGGCGCCCGCCAGCTCCTTGAAGTGTCCGGCGAAACGGCGGCGGTCACGGCGCCCGTAGGGGCGGTCGGCCACCGGCTCGGTCCAGAGCGGGGCGGTGCGCACCCGCCTTACCTGGGGCGGCAGTTCCAGCAGGCCGCAGGCCTCCTGGTGCGCGCCGCGGCTCAGGGCGTAGACATCGAACTCATGCTGTGCGAGGCCGCGCACCAGCCGGTCGCACCAGAGCCGTGACTCACCTGTCGCGTACGGATAACCACCGTCCGTAAGCAGTCCTGTCCGCATGAGCACACCCCCGGTCTCCCTTCAGTCAGCCGCCGTTGGTGACGGCGACTCGCAGCGGGACGACCGTAAGCGGACAGAGAGGTGGCGTGATGGACGGTTGTCCATCACGCCACCGGAAGGGGTGAACCGTCGTAACTTTCTCCCACCGGTCGCGTTCTGTGGCGCTACGGTGCCATTCGGTTACGCGGGGCCGGGCCCGTCAGACCACAGCCAGCTCCGTACGGGCCACCCGGCGCGCCGCTGCGAGCACCGGGTCGAGCGTGGGTACGGCAGCCAGCAGCTGCTTGGTGTACGGGTCCTGCGGATTGCCGTAGACGGTGTCCACGTCTCCCTCCTCGACGATCCGGCCGTGCCGCATCACGGCGACCCGGTCACTGACCTGCCGCACCACCGCGAGGTCGTGGGCGACGAAGACCAGTGCGAGCCCCAGCTCCCGCTGCAACTCGGCGAGCAGGGCGGTGACCTGGGCCTGGGTCGTCACATCGAGCGCGGAGACCGCCTCGTCGCAGACGATCAGCTCCGGCTCGGCGGCGAGCGCCCGTGCGATCCCGACCCGCTGGCGCTGGCCGCCGCTGAACTCGTGCGGATAGCGGTCGTACTGGGCCGCGTCCAGGCCGACCCGGCCCAGCAGATCGCGGACCCGGTCCCGGATCAGGGACTCGTCCCGGTCGCCGCGCGCCCGCAGCGGGTCCGCGACCGACTCCCCCACGGAGCGGCGGGGGTTGAGCGAGGACACCGGGTCCTGGAAGACCATCTGCACCCGGTCGACGCGGTGCAGCCGCCCCGACGTGGGCTCCAGCAGACCGACGAGCATCCGCCCCAGGGTGGTCTTGCCACTGCCGCTCTCACCGACGATGCCCAGGGTCTCTCCGGGGCGGACGGCGAGGGACACCCCGTCGACCGCCGCTAGCGCCGAGCGCCCCCGGCCGAACACCCGCCGGACGTCGACGGCTTCGACCAGCGGGGCGGCCCCTCCGGTGGCCGGGCCCCGGCCACCGGGCACCCGCGGCCCGCCCCCGTCCGCCCCGTTGCGTACGGCACCCGGCCGTACCGCCTCCACCCTCGGCACCGCGGCGAGCAGCGCCCGGGTGTACGGCTCGCGCGGTGCGCCGAGCACCTCGGCCACGGGACCGCGCTCCACGGCGCGCCCGTCCTTCATCACCAGTACGTCGTCCACCGACTCCGCCGCGACGCCCACGTCGTGCGTGACCAGCAGCAGTCCCATCCCCGTCTCCTGCCGCAGCCCGTGCAGCAGGTCGAGGATCTGCGCCTGGACCGTGACGTCCAGGGCGGTCGTCGGCTCGTCCGCGATCAGCAGCTGGGGCTCGCAGGCCAGCGCCATCGCGATCAGCGCCCGCTGGCGCATCCCGCCGCTGAACTCGTGCGGCCGGGACCTGGACCGCCGGGCGGCGTCCGGGATGCCCACCCGGTCGAGCACGTCGACCGCCCGCGCGCGGGCCGCGCGGCGGGAGGCCTTCGCATGGACGCGGTACACCTCGGCGATCTGGTCGCCGATCGCGTAGTACGGGTCCAGCGAGGAGAGCGGGTCCTGGAAGACCATCGCGGCCTTCCCGCCGCGCAGCGCGCGCAGTTCCGGATCGGACGCGTTCTGCACGTCCACCCCGGCGACCGTCACGGAGCCGGTGACCCGGGCGCCGCTCCCCCGGTGCAGCCCGAGCAGGGCGTAGGCGGACGCGCTCTTGCCGGAGCCGGACTCGCCGACGACACCGAGTGCGCCGCCCGCCTCCAGCGTGAACGACAGGCCGTCCACGGCCTGTACGGATCCGTCGAAGGTGACCGCGAGATCCCTGACGTCGACGAGACTCATGACAGGACCACCCGTCGGTCGGCCACCGCGTACAGCACGTCCGCTGCGACATTGGCGAGCACCACGAAGAAACCGGTCACGAGGACCATGCCGACCACCACCGGCAGGTCGACCACGTCGACCGCGTGGACGAGTTCGCGCCCGAGGCCGGGCAGCCCGAAGAGCGACTCGGTCAGCACGGCGCCGCCGAACATCGAGCCGAAGTCATTGGCGTTGAGCGCGATGATGGGGGCCAGCGCCCCGCGCAGCGCGTGCCGTCCGATGATCCGGCGCTCGCTGACGCCGTACGCACGGAAGGTCCGCACATGGTCGTCGGCCAGTGTCTCCAGCATCGAGGCCCTGGTCAGACGGGCGTACTTGGCGGACTCGATCAGCGCGAGCGAGAGCCAGGGCAGCAGCAGGTTCCACGCCCACTGCTGGGGGTCGTCGGAGAACGGTACGTACTCCGGGTACGGCAGCCAGCCCAGCGTCCCGCACACCACGATCATCAGCACCAGGCCGATGACGAAGACGGGTGTCGCGTTCCCGGCCAGGGTGATCCCGGTGAGCACCCGCTCGGTGGGGCGTCCGCGCCGCCAGGCGGAGAGGACACCGGTGCCGACCCCGAGGATCAGCCACATCACCATCGCGCCGAGCGCGAGCGAGGCGGTGACCGGCAGCTTGGTGAGGATCAGCTGGGTGACCTGCTGGTCCGTGCGGTACGACAGACCGAGGCAGGGCGCCTTGCAGTGCAGCACCGAGGTGCCGGTGGAGAAGTCCCGCCCGGCGAAGATGCCCTGCAGGAAGTGCCCGTACTGCACGTACAGGGGGTCGCCGAGCCGCAGTTGTTCGCTGACCTGGTGCACCTGGGCCGGGGAGCAGCGCGGTCCGCAGGTGATCTGGGCGACGTTGCCCGGGGCGACGTAGAAGACCGCGTAGATGATCACGGAGATCGCGAAGAGGGTGATGACGGCGCCGACGAAGCGCCGCAGCAGGAAGCCCGCCATGTTCATGCCGCCGCTCCCTTCTCGCGCCTGCGTCCGGTACCGATGCGCAGCCGGGATGCGGCGCGCGGGTCGAGCGCGGTCCGTACGCCGTCGCCGAACACCGTCAGTGAGAAGACGGTGAGGAAGAGCATCCCGGCGGGGAGCAGCAGATACTGCGGCGCGGCCTGGTACCAGACGTCGGCCGATGTGAGCATCTGTCCCCAGGACGGGGTGGGCGGCTTGACGCCGACCCCGAGGAAGGAGAGCGCGGCCTCGGCCGAGATGTTGGACGGGAAGAGCAGTGCGGCATATGTGATGACGGGCGCGGCCAGCGAGGGCAGCAGCTCACGGCGGGCGATCTGCCACTGGTTCCAGCCGCTGAGCCGGGCCGCCGCGACATGGTCGAGCGATTTGAGGCTCAGCGTCGCGGCCCGGACGATCTTCGCCGTACCGCCCCAGCCGATGAGGCCGATGACGAGCGCGACCAGCACGGGCCGGGGGAAGGTGTCGGGGACGATGGCCAGCAGGGCCAGCGAGAGCACCATCAGCGGCATCGCCACGACGACGTCGGTGATCCGGCTGAGAACGTTGTCGACGAGCTTGTTGCCGAGACCCGCGGCGACTCCGAAAGCGACGCCGAGCAGCACCTGTACGAGGGTCGCGGCGAATGCCACGGAGAGCGAGATCCGGGCCCCGTAGACCAGCCGGGCGAAGAGGTCGCGCCCGGTCTGCGGTTCGATGCCCAGCCAGTGATCGGCGCTGATGCCGCCGAGGGAGCCGGTGGGGACGCCGCCGCGCGCCGAGTCGATGAGGCCGGGGTGGTAGACGTTGGGGTCCTGGCCCTCCAGGGCGGTGAGCAGGGGCGCGGCGAGGGCGACCAGGATGAGCAGGGCGACGACGACCGCCGCGGCGGTGGTGGCGCGCTGTCCGCGCAGCCGCCGCCAGAACTGACGGGCCCCGGAGGCGGGGACCGCGGCCGCGGTCCCCGCTCCTTCGGCCAACAAGGCTTCTGACATGGTTACTTGACCGCTACCTGCGAGATGTCGAGCACACCGGTCCAGTCGCTGATCACGACGTTCTTGATGTCCTGGCCGTACAGCCGCTTGTAGACCGGGTGGAAGAGCGGCACGGTCAGCGCCTGTGCGCCGATCTTCTTGTCGAGCGCGCCCCAGCGCCGGGCCGCGGCGCTCAGGTCGGTGAGCTTGTTGATCGCGTCGATCTCCTTGTTGACCGAAGGGTCGTTCAGGAACCCGGTGTTGAAGTTGGCGCCGTCCCTGACGATCTGGCGGCCGTCGAAGATCGGGGCGAGGAAGGGGCCGCCGGAGGGCCAGTCGGCACCCCAGTGGGCGAGGAAGAGACCGGGCTCCGTCTTCGCGTTCTTGGTCTTGTCCTTGTAGTCGTTGTCCTCCAGGCCCCGGAGCTTGACGGTGATGCCCGCCTTCTTCAGCGACTCCTGGAGGGCGGTGGCGATCTCCGGACTGGTCTCGAAGTCCTTGGCGTTGGAGTGCGTCAGGGTGACGGTCAGGCCCTTGGCGTAGCCGGCCTGCTTCAGCAGCGCCTTCGCCTTCGCCGGGTTGCCCGTGGCCCCCGCCGGGAAGTCGTCGTACGGCGTGTAGCCGAAGGACTTCTGGTTGGGCAGGTAGGTGGTGGCGGGCTCGGCGAGCGCGGAACCGCCGGCCGCGTTGATCACCGAGGAGCGGTCCACCGCGTAGGAGACGGCCTGGCGCACCTTCGGGTTGTCGAAGGGCTTCACCTTCGGGTTGAAGGCGAGGTAGTTCGTGTAGCCGAAGTGGCCGGTGCCGACGCGCGCGGCGAGCTTCTTGTCGCCGGTGACCTTCGCCAGTTCGGCCGGGCCGAGGTTGGTGTCGGTGGTGACGGCGGCGGCGTCCGGGCCCTGGGAACTGGCCAGCCGCTGGTTGATGACCGAGGAGTCGAGTCCGGAGCGGACGTCGATGGTGTCGGGGTAGGCCTTGCGTTCGCTGTCGGTCTTCGCCGACCACTGGGGGTTGCGCGCGAGCGTGATCCGCTCACCGTCGTTCTCGTTCTTGACGACCTTGTACGGGCCCGACGAGAGCGGGTGCTCCTCGTACTTGGTGCCGGTGTCCTTGGCCTTCGGCACGGGGGTCGTCTGCGTCTGGGTCGCCAGGTAGGGGAACTCGCCCTCGGGCTTGTTCAGATGGAAGACGATCGTGCGGGCGTCGGGCGTCAAGATGGAGTCGAGGCCCTTGCCCTTCTTGCCGTCGGCTCCCGCCTTGTACGGGCCCTGGTACTGGGCCCCGCCTATGAGCCAGTCGCGCAGATAGGGCGCCCCGCCCGAGAGTTCGCCGGCGAACGACCGCTCGATGCCGTACTTGATGTCACCGGACGTGATGGGGGTGCCGTCCTCGTACCGCAGGCCCTTCTTGAGGGTGTACGTCCAGACGGTGGCGTTCTTGCTCGGTCTGCCCAGGTCGGTCGCGAGGTCGGGGACGACCTTCGCTCCGGCGGCCCCGTTCGCGCGGTGGCGGGTGGTGAGCGTACGGAAGACCAGCGACGGGACGTTGCCGCCGCCCGATGTGTAGAGGCGCGCGGGGTCGAAGTCGGTCTGGGGCTGGCTGTTGAGGACGGTGAGTCTGCCGCCCTTCTCGGGCTTGCCGTGGGCTCCGGACGTGGCGCTGCCGCTGTCCTTGGGCCCGGCGCAGGCGGCAGCGCCCAGGGCCAGGACCAGACTCGCGGCCGCCACGGACGCTGTGCGTGGGGACAGATGACGCATCGGAGAGGCACCTCTCGGGTGTGCTGAACGCGGAACGTGACAGGGATCTGATCCGCACAGGCAGCAGCGCCGGAAGAGGGAACACCGGAGACATACGAAATGCCGCGCCCGCGGGAGGTGAGGAGAGCCCCGGGCGCGGCAGCGAGGAAAAGGCCGGCACGCGCCAGGGACAGGCGGTGTCAGCGACAGAGAATGTCAGCGACGCAGTGCTCGGTGACGCCGAACAGCACCAGCTCAAGAGCGGTGCGGTCGGGGGACTCCGGGCAGTGCGGCATGCCGAGAAATATGAACGACCCACCGACTGATGTCAACGCGGATGGACGGGAAAGTGAGACAGCGGTCTCAGCCGGTGGGATAGACCCAGGGATTGGCCCGGCACTTGATCCCGTCGATGTCCAGCGACTTGGTCTGCTGCTGCATGACCGGCGCGAGCGCACCGGGGGTGCGGCAGCTCACGTGGTTGTGACCGAGCCGGTGGCCGACTTCGTGGTTGATCAGCATCTGCCGGTACGGGTAGATCTTGCTGTCCCCGTAGGTCGTCGATCCCTGGGCCCAGCGATAGGCATTGATCATCACGCGGTCCGTGGCCGCCGAATCGCAGGACACATTCTCTTCGAGCGTGTCGAGACCGGACTTGGCACACCAGTGCGCGGTGGTGACCGGGCTGGCCAGAGTAATCACGAAATCCGGGTCACCGGACGAAACGCGCTCAAATGTCTTGGCGCCGTTGTGCGCCCAACTCCGTTTGTCGTTCAGGGTCTTCTGGACCGCGTCGGCGAAGAGTGTGCCGTCGAGCCCCATTCCCTTCTCGATATCCACCCGGTAGCGGTATTTGTGCCCGTGCCCCGGCGCAACGGCCGATCCCGGGACCACGGAGAAATCGCCGGACGCCTTGAGTTTCGGGGCGAGGGGATACAGCTTCGACATCTTCTGCATATACGTCAGCGGCACCGGGGCAGCCTTCGGCGTCACCCGGTTGTCACCGCGCGAGACGGCCCCAGCCCCTGTCTCCCGGTTGACCGCGCCGGCGGCCTGCGGACCACTGTGGCCGCCGCCTCCGCCGACGACCTGGCCGGCGACCACGACCGCGAGCACGGTGGTCACGGCAGCGGCGGCGATCCCGGTGAAGGTGCGGCCCTTGCCGCCCTTGCTGCCGTCCGCGCCGCCGTCGGCGCTGTCGTCCGCGCCGTCGCCGTTGCCGCCCGCGCTCTGCCGGCCGCCTGCCGGAGAGCCGTCGGCTCCGGAATTGGCTGCGGGGGCAGCGGGGGCGGCGCTACCGGTGTCAGGACCGGCGCCCGCGCCCGGGAGTTCCTTGAAGGCCTCGACGAACTCCTTGCGCGGTCCGGGTACTCGGGGGCGCGGCTGCACGCCCTGCCAGGCGCCGTACCGCTCGGGCCCCGGCGCCTTCCCCTCGGAATCCTGGGGGTGTCCGCCCCGCACCTGCCCGGAATCCGCCGCCCCTTCGGGGGCTCTCCTGCGGCGCCCGGTTCCCGACCCGCCCGGTGCCGGGGCGCCGGTGTCCGCGCCGTCGCCGGCGGTGTCGCCGGAGCTGTCCTCCACGCTCTGAGGCACATCGCCCCGACGGCTGTGACGTCCCACTCCCCGGATCAGCTCCCACTGCTGTTGTTGTCGTCCACCAGCTCCCGGAAGGCCTTCGCGACCAGTTCCGGGTACTCCATCATCGCCACGTGCCCGGCGTCGGGCAGCGACAGCAGCCGGGAGCCGCGGAACGCGGCAGCCGCCTTACGGGCCATACGGTACGAGACCAGCTGGTCCCGGACCCCGTACACCAGCAGCGTAGGGGCCAGCACCCGTTGGGCCTGACGCCACAGCCCGTGCTGCCCGCCCAGTGTGTACGCATCGACGATGCCGCGTGCCGACCGGGTCATGGCATCCCAGAAATACGGCAGCCGCAGCCGCCGCTCCATCTCCTCGACCGCGTTGCGCAGGCCGTCCTCGCTGACGCGCGACGGGTCGCCGTAACAGAGTCCCAGCATGCCGCGCGTACGCATCTCGGGCGTCCACTCCCTGGTGAGCCGCAGGAACAGCGCGGCGACACCGGGCACCGCGAGCAGCGCGGTGGGCGCGGCCGTGCGCTGTACGCGCAGGTCGGGCAGGGCGGGCGAGATCAGAGTGAGCGTGCGCACCAGATCGGGGCGCAGGGCGGCGACCCGCGTGGTGACGGCCCCGCCCAGCGAGTTGCCGAAGAGGTGGACCGGGCCCCGGTCACCGGCGTCGAGCATCCGGATCACCGCACGGGCGTGCCCGGTGACGGAGTAGTTCCCGTCGTCGGGCGGCGGCGAGTCCCCGAATCCGGGCAGGTCGAGCGCCTCGCAGTCCACGGTGCCGTCGAGGAGCGCCATCAGCGCCGACCAGTTCTGCGAGGACCCGCCGAGCCCGTGCACGAAGAGCGCGGGCGGCAGCCCGGCACGGGTGGGGGGCCGGAAACGTACGTGCAGCGTCAGCCCGGGGAGCGTGACGGTCCGCAGTTCCTCTCCAGCCGCGATCCGTACGGTGCTCGCCCCGGTGGCCGGGACGGCGGCCGCGATTCCCGGCAGCTCGGTCGAAGACATAAGGCGATGTTACGAGACGATCACGCGGGCATCCGTGTGTTCGCCGTCACAGACACATCGCGCTCCGGGCCGTGTGCTCCTACTCTCGGTAGGGAGGGAAGGGAAGCAACATGCCGACCGAGCCCAGCGAAAGCGCGGATCCCCGGTACCCCGGTACCGGCGGCAGCGGTGACGGCGCCGCCGAGCCCCCCGAAGACATCACGGACATCGAGGGCGCGGAATCCGCACCGGACCGCGACGCCGAGGCCGATCCGGCCGACAGCGCGGAGCAGCGGAAGGATCTCACTCCGCAGGAGGACGACCCGCTGACCGGCATCGATCCGTCGAAAGCCGACGAGGCGGACGCCAGCGAGCAGGCGCGGGTGGTTCCTGTGGATGAGGACGACTACCGCTGAAAGCGCTTCCGCACCCGTCCGGTCCGTGAAATTCTGCGTCCGCACCACACACAGCCGGGTTACCCAAAAGTACGATGGCGTGCAGCGACGCACCAGCGTGTGCTTGTTCAACTGAGCTTGTTCAATCATTGGGAGGCGGCGTGACAGCCATCGAGCAGACCGAGGCAGCGCGCCCGCGGGGTACGCGGCTGCCGCGCCGCGCACGACGGAATCAGTTGCTGGGGGCCGCCCAGGAGGTCTTTGTCGCGCAGGGCTACCACTCCGCGGCGATGGACGACATCGCCGAGCGTGCGGGCGTCAGCAAGCCGGTGCTCTACCAGCACTTCCCCGGCAAGCTCGACCTCTATCTGGCGCTGCTGGACCAGCACTGCGAGTCGCTGCTCCAGGCGGTCCGTACCGCGCTGGCCTCGACCACGGACAACAAACTGCGCGTGGCCGCGACGATGGACGCCTACTTCGCGTACGTCCAGGACGAGGGCGGGGCGTTCCGGCTGGTCTTCGAGTCCGACCTGACGAACGAGCCGGCCGTCCGCGAGCGCGTCGACCGGGTCTCGCTGCAGTGCGCCGAGGCGATCTCGGACGTGATCGCGGGAGACACCGGACTCTCCAAGGACGAGTCGATGCTGCTGGCCGTGGGCCTCGGCGGGGTCTCCCAGGTGGTGGCCCGCTACTGGCTCTCCAGCGAGTCCGGTATCCCGCGCGACACCGCGGTGCAGCTGCTCACCTCGCTGGCCTGGCGCGGCATCGCGGGCTTCCCGCTGCACGGCAGCGAGCAGAGCTGACGTCCGTGTTCGCTGCGGGCGTGCGGTGCTGACGTCCTGCGGGGCGGCCGGCCGGGCTAATGTGTGCTGCGTACGGCGCGGCTGACCGCGCACCGCACGACCGTCGGAGGGACATAGCCGTGGAGGTCAAGATCGGGGTTCAGCACGCGCCCCGGGAGATCGTTCTGGAGAGCGGGCAGTCCGCCGAGGAGGTCGAGCGCTCGGTTGCCGACGCGCTGGCCGGCAAGGCGCAGCTGCTCAGCCTCACGGACGACAAGGGCCGCAAGGTCCTGGTACCTGCCGACCGCATCGCGTACGTGGAGCTCGGTGAGCCCGCTACCCGGCGCGTCGGGTTCGGCGCCCTGTAGGCAGCACAACAGCAGGACAGCACAGCAGAACGAACGACGGGAACGGCCCGGCGGTCAACATGACGGCCGGGCCGTTCCCGTGCGTGTGGTCCGTGCGCGGCAAGGATTGCGTTCCGCGACCACCGGGTAAGACGGCAAGCAGCAAGGAACCGCCCCTGCTCACAGCTCACTCACAGCGGCGCACGGAAGGGAAGACATGCTCTGGGAAGCTCTCGTATCCGTACTGCTGGGTCTGGCGCTGGCCTGGTGCGCAGCACAGAAGCTGCCCACTCGCCTGCCGTCCCGTCAGGTGGTCCTGGCCACCGGTCCGACCGGCGCACTCTTCGGCGCCTTCCTCACCCGCTCCGCGGTCGGCCCCGACCATGGCCCGTTGATCATTCTCGGCGCTGTGGTGATCGGCGCCGTGGTGCTCTCGCTGCTGCTGCGGCCGGTCCGCAGGATCCGCCGGTCACCTGCCCTCTAGGCCCTGCGGGCTGATCCGCCGAGGACCGGCCGGACAGAACCCCGGCACGGCGGCGGGAAAGGCACTGGCGGACGGGTCGCGGGCGCCACCAGAATGGCGCGATGGTTCTGATCAACCGCGGGTACCGGCTGCTCTGGGCAGGCCAACTGGTCTCCCAGATAGGGGACTTCGTCTTCAGCACGACGCTGGCCCTGTGGATCGGCACGGTCCTGCTCGGTGGCAGGTCCTACGCCCCCGCCGCCGTATCCGCGCTGGTCGTCGTCGTGGCGGTCGGGACGCTGCTGGTCGGTCCGATCGCCGGGGTGTTCGTCGACCGCTGGGACCGCAGGCGGACGATGCTGGGCGCGGACCTCGTACGGGCCGGGCTCATCGGCGCCCTGACCGTGGTGGCCTTCCTCCCCACCGGCACTCTGCCGGAGACGGCCGAACTCGTCGTCGTGTACGCCACCGTCCTGCTGGCCACCGGCGCCGCCCAGTTCTTCAACCCGGCCCGGTTCGCGCTCGTCGGCGAACTGGTGGAGCCGGACCAGCGGGCCAGAGCGGCGGGTATCGGCCAGGCCACCCAGGCGATCGCCACCATCGCCGGACCGCCTCTCGCCGCCCCGCTGCTGTTCTCGGTGGGAGTGCGCTGGGCGCTCCTGCTCAACGCCGTCTCCTTCCTGGTGTCGTTCGCCGCGGTCCGGGCGGTCCGTGTGCCGCGAGGCCGGGCGGCCCCGTCCCCGGTGGCCGGCGTGGAGCCGTCGACCGGAGCGGCCGGGGTGCGGAAGGAGCTGGCCGCCGGTCTGCGCCTCGTGGTCCGCAGCGGGCCCGTGACCGCGCTGATCGTCACCATCGCCCTGGTCACCGTCGGGGCCGATGCGCTGAACTCACTCAACGTGTTCTTCGTGACCGACAACCTCGGGGCGGCCTCGCGCTGGTACGGAACCCTCGAAATGGCGCTCGGCTTCGGCCTTGTCGCCGGTGCGCTGGGTGCGACCGTGCTGGCAGGGCGTTTCGGCGGGGCCCGGCTGTTCTCGGCCGGCCTCGTACTCACCGGGGCCGGTCTGGTGATCTACTCCAGGCTGACCGGTCTGGGGGCTGCGCTCGCCGTGCTGGCTCTGGTCGGTATCCCGCTCGCCGTGGTCAACACCGCTCTCACGCCGGTGCTTCTGGCCCACGTCCCGCAGTCGCACCTGGGCCGGGTCATCTCGGTGATCAACCCGGTGCAGCAGCTCGCCGCTCTCGTCGGTGTCTCGGTGTCCGGCTGGCTCGCCAGCACCGTCCTCAGCGATTTTCACGCCGAGATAGCCGGCATACGGTTCGGACGGATCGACACGATCTTCACCGTCGCGGGCTTTCTCGTGGTCGCGGGCGGCCTCTACGCGGCCGTTGCGCTGCGCTCCGCCGACGAGCCGCTCCCGGGACCAGCGCCGGCACAGTGACCGGCCCCGGCTCTGCGACGCCGGAGAACGCACGGGGGCGCGCCCGGGTCCGTCGCCCCGGGTGGCCGTCCCGGCTCCGGATGCGCTTCGTTACGCCGCAAGTCCCAGGGCGGCCATCCGCTTGGTGTGGGCCTCCGTGATCCGGGTGAACATCCGGCCGACCTCGGCGAGGTCGAAGCCGTCGGCGACGCCGCCCACCAGCATGGTGGAGAGCGCGTCCCGGTCGGCCACCACGCGCTGGGCCTGACTCAGCGCCTCGCCCATCAGGCGTCGTGCCCACAGGGCCAGCCGGCCACCGACCCGGGGCTCCGCCTCGATCGCCGCGCGTACCTTCTCGACGGCGAAGTTGCCGTGGCCCGTGTCGTCGAGCACCCCGAGCACCAGCTCACGGGTATCGGTGTCCAGCCGGGCCGCGACCTCACGGTAGAAGTCACTCGCGATCGAGTCGCCGACATACGCCTTGACCAGCCCCTCCAGCCAGTCCGACGGCGCGGTCTGGCGGTGGAAGTCGTCCAGGGCCTGCGCGAAGGGCTCCATGGAGGCCGTGGGCTCCACGTCGATCGCCGACAGCCGGTCGGACAGCCGCTCGAAGTGGGAGAACTCGGCGGACGCCATCTTCGCCAGTGCCGCCTTGTCGCCGAGCGTCGGCGCGAGCTTGGCATCCTCGGCCAGCCGCTCGAAGGCCGCCAGCTCGCCGTACGCGAGCGCGCCGAGCAGGTCCACGACCGCGGCGTGGTACTTCGGGTCGGCCGACGCCGTCTCCCAGTTCTGGGCGGCGATACCGGTCTGTTCCTTGGCGGTGTCAGGCGTCTGCATGGACCGCACAATAGCGCTCCGCCCGCCGGGGACGAATTGCCGAGCGGAGCCCGTCAGAGAGCCGGGCGCGCACCGGGCGGGCTTTGAGCCACCCTCTTGTGAGGGGCGGGCAAGGGGCGGGCGGGGGCCGTGTGACGGGCGGGAATGCGGGGCCGGAAAAGACCGGCGCGGGCGCCTGTGACCACTGTGTCCTTGGTCTCCTGATGAATTCACCCGACGCGCCTGCGCGATTTGGGGGTACAGTGGTAATGCGCCTGCCGAATGTTCAGCAAGTTCGGCGGGTCATCCGAATGAGGATGCCCGGTCGGTGGCCCGATCGGCTCCACCTGACCGCCCTCACCAATTAGATGTGAGGGGCCCCCTCAGCGGCACGAGCGCTTGAGCGAAGGCAGTGGTCCCGCGCCAGTCGGCACGGTACGACCCCCTTGTTCGCCTCGGTCCGCGTCTCACAGAAGAGGCAGCACCCTGACTACGTTCCGAGACCTCGGCATTCTCACCGAGACCGCCGAAGCCCTTGAGGCTGTCGGCATCACGTCCCCCTTCCCCATCCAGGAGATGACGCTCCCCGTCGCGCTCTCCGGCTCCGACGTCATCGGCCAGGCCAAGACCGGCACCGGCAAGACGCTCGGCTTCGGACTGCCGCTCCTGGAGCGCGTCACCGTCCCCGCCGATGTCGAGGCGGGCCGGGCCAAGCCCGACAAGCTGACCGACGCGCCCCAGGCGCTCGTCGTCGTCCCCACCCGCGAGCTGTGCCAGCAGGTCACCAACGACCTGCAGACCGCCGGCAAGGTCCGTAACGTCCGGGTGCTCGCCATCTACGGCGGGCGGGCCTACGAGCCGCAGGTCGAGGCGCTGAAGAAGGGCGTCGACATCATCGTCGGCACCCCGGGCCGGCTGCTCGACCTGGCGGGTCAGAAGAAGCTCAACCTGGGCCACATCCGCGCCCTCGTCCTGGACGAGGCCGACGAGATGCTGGACCTGGGCTTCCTCCCCGACGTCGAGCGCATCATGAGCATGCTGCCGCCGAAGCGTCAGACCATGCTGTTCTCGGCGACCATGCCCGGCGCCGTCATCGGTCTGGCCCGGCGCTACATGTCGCAGCCCACTCACATCCGTGCGACCTCGCCCGACGGCGAGGGCCAGACGGTCGCGAACATCACGCAGCACATCTTCCGCGCCCACTCCATGGACAAGCCCGAGCTCGTCTCGCGCATCCTCCAGGCGGACGGCCGCGGACTGTCGATGATCTTCTGCCGTACGAAGCGGACGGCCGCCGACATCGCCGAGCAGCTCGCGACCCGGGGCTTCGCCTCGGGCGCGGTCCACGGCGACCTCGGCCAGGGCGCCCGTGAGCAGGCGCTGCGCGCCTTCCGCAACGGCAAGGTCGACGTCCTCGTCTGCACCGACGTCGCGGCCCGCGGTATCGATGTCGACGATGTGACGCACGTCATCAACTACCAGTCCCCCGAGGACGAGAAGACGTATCTGCACCGCATCGGCCGCACCGGCCGCGCGGGCAAGTCGGGTACGGCGATCACCCTGGTCGACTGGGACGACATCCCGCGCTGGAAGCTGATCAACAAGGCGCTCGACCTGCCGTTCGACGACCCGGAGGAGACGTACTCCACCTCCGCCCACCTCTACGAGCTGCTGGGCATCCCCGCGGGCACGAAGGGTGTTCTGCCGCGAGCGGACCGTACGCGCGCCGGGCTCGGCGCCGAGGCGCTCGAGGACCTGGGCGAGACCGGTGGCCGCGGCCGCAGCAAGGCGTCCGTGCCCGCACCCGCCGTGAAGGAGGAGCGCGCCCCGCGTACGCCCCGCCAGCGCAGGCGCACCCGCAACGGCGCGCCGCTCACGGAGGCCGACACGGCAGCGTCCGCCACGGAGGCCGCGACCGAGGTGTCCGCCCCGGCGGACGCCGCCACCGCCGACGAGGCACGCGCACCGCGCCGCCGCCGCCGTGCGAGGTCGAGCAGCGCCGACGCGCAGACCGCGGTCGCCGAGGCAGCGGTGGTGGCTCCGGCCGCGCCGGTGGCCGAGGCCCCTGCCGCGGTCAAGCCGAAGCGGACCCGCACACGGACGGCCAAGGCCCCGGCGGCGGCTGCCGTCGAGGCGGAGCCGGCCGAGGCCAAGCCGAGGCGGCGCCGCACGAGGGCGCCGAAGGCGGCCCAGCCGGAGAGCTGATCGCACGCACCGGTGGCCCGGACCCCCAGCGGGGTCCGGGCCACCGGTGCGTGCTGGGCCCGCGCCCGCGCCGGCCACCAGCTCGCGCCGACACATCCGTGCGGCCCGGGTTCCGCGTCCCCGGACATCCAGGTCCTGTCCGGCCGAGGCGCTAGCCTCGTGCCATGAGCAGGCCTCCCACCTTCGCGCCGCCCGCGGGCACCCGTGCCCACTCCCTCCGGACCTCCCGCGGCACCTTCGCCACCCTGGTGGCCCCCGCCGCGGCGGGGGCAGCGGGGACCGGCGCACCGGCTGCCGGCCGCACCGCCCTGCTGCTCCCCGGGTTCACGGGGAGCAAGGAGGACTTCGTCGCGATGCTGCGGCCGCTGGCCACCGCCGGATACCGTGTGCTCGCTATCGACGGACGCGGGCAGTACGAGAGCGCCGGTCCCGACGACCAGGATGCTTACGCCCAGGGCGAGTTGGCCCGGGACGTACTGGCCCAGGCCGAGGCGGCCGGCACGCCCGTGCACCTGGTCGGGCACTCACTCGGTGGCCAGATCGCCCGCGCGGCGGTACTGCTCGACCCCACACCCTTCGCGTCGCTGACACTGATCTCGTCCGGCCCCGCCCGGGTCAACGCCGCCCAGCAGGAGAAGATCAGGCTGCTGAGCGACGCGCTCGCCGCGCTCACGATGGAACAGGTCTGGGACGCGATGCGCGCGATGGACCCGCCGCAGGATGCCGACCCCGTGGAGGAACCAGCCCTGCGGCGGCGCTGGTTGATGCACAACCCGGCGCAACTCATAGCCACTGGTCGGCAGTTGACGCACGAACCGGACCGGGTGGATGAGCTCGCCGCGCTCCCGCTGGCCCAGCACGTCGTCTCGGGCGAGCGCGACGACACCTGGCCGGTCCCCCTGCTCGACGAGATGGCCGTACGGCTCGGGGCTGCCCGGAGCGTCATCACCGGGGCCGAACACTCCCCCAACACCGACCGGCCCGAGCGGACGGCCGAGGTGCTGGCCGCGTTCTGGGACGCGGCCGGCTGAACGGATACGGGCCCGGCCTGCCGGACCGGCAGGCCGGGGCGCGCCGTCAGTACTGCGACTGCAGATGGTTCCAGAAGCCGTCCCGAAGCGCCCGCCGCAGGTCGCCGTGGCCACGCAGCGACCGCTGGAGCAACCGCTCCGCCTCGACCAGCAGATCCTGGTCCACGGGGCCCGGCAGGTAGGGGCGTCCCGGCAGCAGCTCGGCCAGCGTCTGACGGCCGCGTTCGGCGAGCCAGGTCGCCGCGATCTGCGCGCCGACGAAGCGGACGTCCTCACGGGACGGCGGGGCCGCCCCCTCCTCGTACACCGTGACCGGGCGGCGTCCCACGTACGGCTTCCAGAACTCCAGGTCGAAGGTCCGCTGGCTGTCGACCTCCCAGAGCAGCGGCTCGGCCTGGTTTCGGCCCTCCCCCGCTTCGATGCCCCAGAGGTGGACCCGCGCGCCGTACCCCTGAGCGGCCTCGACGGCGGAGACGAGGTCCTCGTCTCCGCCGACCAGTGCGGCGTCGCTGATCGCACGGTGCCTGGCGAGTGATTCCAGATCAGTGCGGATCAGGGAGTCGACGCCCTTCTGCTGGTTGTTGGCGTTCAGATTGCCGAGGCGGACCTTGACGTCCGGCAGCTCGGCGATCGACTGCTGTTCCGGGGTGTGGATACGACGCCGGGCGCCGTCGTACCAGTACACCCGCAGCAGCCTGCTGTCCGCGAAGATGGTCCGCGCCTTGTCGATGAACGCCTCGATCAGGCCCTCTGCGTCGAGGTCGAACGATCTGCGGTCCTCGTTCCCGGTGACCAGCAGGCCGGCCGCGGCGTACACGTATCCGGCGTCGACGAAGATCGCGTGCGTGGAGGGTGTCTTGGACACCTCGGAGAGCACGCGCTGGAGGAGCGCGTTGGTGCGCTCCAGCTGGGCGCTGATATCTGGATCGTTCATACAGGGCTCATTGTCTGTGGCGTCACCGAGTGAGCACAACCTGCGGCCCGACCCATCGGTCGTTAGGCTCGCGAAAATTTTCTTTAGCGTAGGGAATGTTTGCCAGGGGCAACCCGTTACTACCTACAGAACGTGTTGCTGCTAAGTCGCGCAATCACCTCTTAACGGACGGGCAACCGTCCGGACCCACCGCGGGACGAGACTGTGGAGCCCGCACCAGTAGTTCTCCTAGCAGGAGGATCAGACGAAGGGAGAAGCCTTGCGCTTCGAAATCATGCGACTCGATGATGTCGATGGCTCCGCCGTGGACAGCACCGTCGTAGACGCCGCCTCCGTCAACCGGATCGTGCAGCAGGCCGCCGCAATCGGCCAGCGCATCTACATCCGCCCGGCCGACACATCGGCCTCGTAACACCGGAAGATTTTCCAGAGGAAGCGCCCCCGTGCAGACGCACGGGGGCGCTGTGCGTCGGCGACCGCCCCGCGGGGCGCCACCTCGGCGCGGGGCCCGCGGCTCATCCGGCCCTGATGACCTGCGTGACACCGTTGATGATCTGCTGCACCGCGATGGCGGACAGCATCATGCCGGCGAGCCGGGTGACCAGCACGACACCGCCGTCCTTGATCACCCGGATGATCAGCAGCGAGTACCGCATGGTCACCCAGAGCACCACGTGCATCGCGACGATGGCGGCCCATACGGACACCTGCTGAGCCGCGGTCGACGCGTGCTGCACCGCGAGGATCACCGAGACGATGGCGCCGGGCCCCGCGAGCAGCGGCATGCCCAGCGGCACGAGAGCCACATTGACGTCCTTCGTCTGCGTCGGCTCGTCGGTCTTGCCGGTGAGCAGGTCGAGAGCGATGAGCAGCAGGAGCAGCCCGCCGGCGATCATCAGCGCCGGCACGGAGACATGGAGGTAGTCGAGGATCTGCTGGCCCAGCAGGCCGAAGACAGTGATCACTCCGAGTGCCACCGCCACCGCCTGCCCGGCCATCCGGCGCTGGACCTTGGCCGGGCGGCCCGCGGTGAGGGCAAGGAAGATCGGGGTGATCCCTGGAGGGTCCATGATCACAAAAAGGGTGACAAAGAGGGATCCGAAGACAGCGATGTCGAACACAGTGAGGGCCTTGCTTGCGTGGAGAGAGTGAGCAGGGAGGGTGGTGCCGGAGTACGTACCGGCACCGGAGGGCAGCACACCGGGTACCGCGGGAACGCGGCACACCGGGAGCGGCGGACGGGAAGCGGGCGAGCGGCGAGCGGCGCCGGACAGGTGGTCCGGTGCCGGTGCGGCTCGGGATCCTGGGCAGGACCTAGGCGGAGTCTCCGCCCGCGCCCGGAACGGGGAACGCCCCAGTCGCGCGCCGGATGATCTCGCCGTAGACCTCGGGATGCGTCGTACACGCTCCGAGCTCAACGGATTTGCGGCTGCCGTGGTAGTCGCTGGAGCCCGTGACCAGCAGGCCCAGCTCGGCGGCGAGGCCGCGCAGCCTGGCGCGGGTGGGCTCGTCGTGGTCCATGTGGTCGACCTCGATGCCGTCGAGGCCGCAGGCGGCGAGATCCGCGATCGCCGACTCGGGGACCACCCTGCCCCGCTTGGCGGCCTGCGGGTGAGCGAAGACGGTGACTCCACCGGCCTGCTTGACCAGCCGGACCGCCGTGAAGGGGTCGAGTTCGTGCTTCTCGGCGTACGCGCGCCCGCCGTCGCCCAGCCACTCGGCGGTGAAGGCGTCGGACACGGTCTCGACGACCCCCAGCTGCACCAGGGCGGTGGCGATGTGCGGACGGCCCAGTGACGCGTCGCCCGCGATGCGTGCCACCTGGTCCCAGGTGATCGGGACGCCCAGCTCCTGGAGCCTGCCGACCATGGCCCGCGCTCGCGGGACCCGGTCGTCGCGTACGAGTTCGCGCTCCCGCAGGAACTCCGGTTCGCCGGGGTCGAAGAGGTACGCGAGCATGTGCAGCCCGGTGCTCCCGGTGTCCTCGCCGCCTTCGCCGCCGGCGAGACGGCAGGAGAGCTCGGCGCCCGTGACGAGCGTCAGCCCGGCGGGCAGTGCCGCGCGGGCCTCGGCGTGCCCACGGGTCGAGTCGTGGTCGGTGAGCGCGACGACATCGAGTCCGGCGGCGGACGCGTTGCGCACCAGCTCAGCCGGGGTGTCCGTACCGTCCGAGGCCGTGGAGTGGGTGTGCAGGTCGATGCGCACGACGCGGGACTCCGGAGCTCGGGGACGTAGGACGGTCCGTCCACCAGGGGACGCTCAAGGGTAACCGGCGCGCGGGCCCGTCCCGGTCAGTCCAGGATGCGCGGGGACAGCGCCCCGCACGGCAGCAGTTCCATCTCCGTGCCCGCCTCCCGCAGGTCCGTGAGCACCAGCTCGTCGTACATCAGCAGCCCGGACTGCTCGGGCCAGAGAATCGCCCAGAGCCAGAGCCCGCGCGCTTCCCCCGCGAAGACCGCGCGGTCGGTGGGGGACTCGACGCGCCAGAGCGGCGTGGGCCGGCCCGCCGCCAGGACCTTGGCCTGCGGCGGTTTACCGACGTCGATGTACGGGGCGGGGTCGGGGCCCTCGACGCCCGCGTACCGCGCCCCGAGCCCCACGCCCAGCTCCTCGGCCACGAGCAGCAGCTCCCCCGGCCCTTCAAGCGGCCCTGGGCCCGAGCACGCCACAGCTGTGGCCCGGCCGCCGCTCCGGTCGTCGCCGGCGCTCACCACACCCGTGAAGAGCCAGCCGACGGGCAGCGGCCAGGGCATCCAGACGGGTACCCGCGCGCGATGGGCGACCACCTCCAGCGCCTCGACGCTGGGCGGGATCACCGGCTGCAGCGGATGGACCACGCCGTGCGCGTCGCACTGCCACGTGTCGGCGAAGAGGCCGGGTGCCCTGACCCGGCCACCACACTTCGGGCAACTGGGTTCGCCCCTCATACCTCCCAACGGTCCTCCCCGCCCGTCACCACGTCAAGGACGATCACCCGTCCGCCGCACACGCGTGCGGGCCGCCGGCGCTCCCCTCCCCGCCGCCGGCGGCCGCAGGGCCCCGGCAAAACTAGATGCATGTTGCATTCATTAGCCTCACTAACTTATTGTGTGTATAACACAACGATCCAGCGCGACGATCAATGAGAGTGAGGGCGTGCCATGCCGGGAGAGGATCCGTTCGACGAAGGGGCCGGAAGCATCCTGCGTCAGCCGATGGCCGTATGGGCCACGGCGGGTGCGTCGGTCGTGGCCTTCATGGGGATCGGGCTCGTCGACCCGATCCTGCCGTCCATCGCCAAGGGCCTGCAGGCGACACCGAGCCAGGTCTCCCTCCTCTTCACCTCGTACTTCCTGATCACCGCCGTGGCGATGCTGGTCACCGGCTGGGTCTCCAGCCGGATCGGCGGCAAGAAGACCCTGCTCGCCGGACTCGCGCTGGTAGTGGTCTTCGCCGCCCTTTCCGGCACGTCGGGCTCCGTCGGCGAGCTGGTCGGCTTCCGGGCCGGCTGGGGGCTGGGCAACGCGCTCTTCGTCTCCACGGCGCTCGCCGTCATCGTCGGCGCCGCGGCGGGCGGCAGCGCGGCAGCGATCCTGCTGTACGAATCCGCTCTCGGGCTCGGCATGGCCTGCGGGCCCCTGGTCGGAGCGCTGCTCGGCAACGCGAGCTGGCGCTACCCGTTCTTCGGTACCGCGGCGCTGATGGCCATCGGCTTCATCTGCATCTCGTTCCTGCTCAAGGAACAGCCCAAGCCGGCCAGGAAGACCGCGCTGCTCGACCCCATCCGGGCGCTCGGCCACGGCGGGCTCGCCTCCGTGGCGGGATCGGCCTTCTTCTACAACTACGCGTTCTTCACGGTCCTGGCCTTCACGCCGTTCGTTCTGAACATGACGCCGTACAAGTCGGGCGCGGTCTTCTTCGGCTGGGGTCTGCTGCTCGCGGTGTTCTCCGTACTCGTGGCGCCCCGGCTCCAGAAGCGCTTCGGCACCCTGAAGGTGCTGGGCGCCTCACTGGTGCTCCTCGCCGCCGACCTGGTGGTCCTCGGCTACGGCGACCACACGACGGCGATCGTCTGCACGATCGTGTCCGGCGCGTTCATCGGCCTGAACAACACCGTCTACACGGAGCTGGCGCTCGGTGTCTCGGACGCGCCACGCCCGGTGGCGAGCGCGGGCTACAACTTCGTCCGCTGGTTCGCGGCGGCCGCCGCACCCTTCCTCGCCCCGCACATCGAGGGCTGGACCAGCATCCACATCCCGTTCGTGGTGGCCGCGGCAGCCGCGGTGCTCGGCGCGGTGGTCGTATGGGTACGGCGTGCGGCGCTGACCCACGAGGCGCAGGAGCTGGAACCGGCGCACGCGACCGAGGACGGCGTGTCCGCCTTCGTCAACTGAGCCCCGGCAGACCGGTCAGTCCAGTGCGACGGACCTGCGCAGCGGGTCGCGCAGGTCCGTTCCGCGCGCCAGCCAGCGCTCCTGGAGCTCACCGGCGCCGTGCACCCGTTTCCACGCCGCCTCGTTGTCCGTCATGGGCAGCAGCGGCAGGAAGCGGACCGGGTCCAGCGGCGCGTCGAGCTCCAGGTCGTCGACGAGCCCGCCCGGCTCGGCGACGAGGACCGAGCTGAACGGCGCGCCGCTCCACAGGGGTTCACCCAGGTCGAGCGAGGCGCCGGGAGCCACAACGACACCTTCGACCTGCGGCGACGCGGCGAGCACGGCAAGCGGGCGGAGCACCTGGTCCGTCTCCGCGAGCCCGGCACGCACCGAGAGGACCAGTTCGGCTCGCGGACCCTGCACCGGGTCCGCGAGCGTCGCCGTGGGGTCGGACATCGGGTGCGCGGACATCCCGAGCGTGGCGTACCGGACGACGGCCGGGTCCCGGGCGTCCACGAAGCGCAGCACCTCGATCCGGTCCGTACCGAGGAACGTCACGGCCGCGCGGGCATCCGGTTCGCCCAGCGCTGAGCACAGCCGGGCTTCGACCAGAGCGAGAACATCTGCCATGCGCCCGAGCATAGAGCGCGTATCGAACAGGCAAAGTGGGGGCTTGACACTTCAGCCGGCTGATAGTCTTGGCCGCTGGTCAGGGCAGCATCATCGTCCCCTACGGGGGACCGGCCGGAGGAGGTGGGACTGCGATGGATCGAGATCCGAGTCGACCGTGCAGTACAAGCCGCTCTTCCGCGCATTTTCCGTGTTCTCTGTGACCCGAGACCCTGCATACCCGGCCGCCACGCCGGGAAACCCCTGAGTCTCATGGCATTTCGCACGCCGGAAGAGCATCTCGCTTCTGTCTGATCCGTGTCTGTAGCGAACGCCGTCACCGCGACGCTGCGGTTCCGCCCGCTTTGCGGACGTATGAGTCCTACGCCTCGATACGCCCTCATTCCGGGCAGTGCCACGCCCGCCGACGGCCCCTCCGTGAAGGAGTCCCGCCATGTCGATGATCCGTGACCTGCGCGCAGCGGTCCGTCCCGCCCTGCGCAAGAGCAGCTCCACGCACAGCAATTACGACCCCACCCGCGACCCGTCGGCCAGCAGCGCGGTCGTCGACTGCGCCGTCTACCTGGACGGCGTACGTGAATCGGGCGAGAAGTGCCTGACGCCGCGTGAGGCGCTGCGGCGCGCACACGACTCGGGCGGTTTCACCTGGATCGGGCTCCACGAGCCGACCGAGGAGGAATTCTCCGGTATCGCGGCCGAGTTCGGGCTGCACCCGCTCGCGGTCGAGGACGCCGTGCACGCACACCAGCGGCCCAAGCTGGAGCGGTACGACGACACCCTCTTCACCGTGTTCAAGACGATCCACTACGTCGAGCACGCCGAACTCACCTCCACCAGCGAGGTCGTCGAGACCGGCGAGGTGATGTGCTTCACCGGGCGGGACTTCGTGATCACCGTGCGGCACGGCGGCCAGGGCTCGCTGCGCGCGCTGCGACACCGCTTGCAGGAGGACACCGAGCTGCTCGCCAAGGGCCCGTCGGCCGTACTGCACGCCATCGCCGACCAGGTGGTCGACGGCTATCTGGCCGTGGCGTCCGCCGTGCAGGACGACATCGACGAGGTCGAGATCGACGTCTTCTCCGAGCCCGCGAAGGGAACTTCGCGGGGTACCGACGCGGGGCGCATCTACCAGCTGAAGCGCGAGGTACTGGAGTTCAAGCGGGCGGTCTCGCCGCTGCTGCGTCCGATGCAGCAGCTCAGCGAGCGGCCGATGCGGCTGGTCGACCCGGACATCCAGAAGTACTTCCGCGATGTCGCGGACCACCTGGCGCGGGTCCAGGAGCAGGTCGTCGGCTTCGACGACCTGCTCAACTCGATCCTCCAGGCGAACCTGGCGCAGGCGACGGTCGCGCAGAACGAGGACATGCGCAAGATCACCGCGTGGGCTGCCATCATCGCCGTACCGACCATGATCACGGGGGTCTACGGCATGAACTTCGAGCACATGCCCGAGCTCCACTGGCGGTACGGCTACCCGATGGTGATGGTGGGGATCCTGGCCCTGTGTGTCGGCATCCACCGCACGCTGAAGCGGAACGGGTGGCTCTGAGGGGGCCGGTCCCACCGGGGCGGGGCGGCGGGCGCCCTGCGCCTACCCTGGTCCCATGACTCAGACCTTCCTTGAGCGGGCCCTCGTCGAGGAGGCCACCAAGAAGTCCGGCCTCATCTGGGTGCGGGGCACGGGTCCTGCGCGGGCGCTCTGGCACGTCTGGCACGAGGGCGCCGCCCTGATCGTCGGTGACGGGCCCGGTGAGCAGCCGCTGCCGGGGCTCGCCGACGGGGCGGCGGCCGAGGTCACGGTGCGCAGCAAGGACAAGGGCGGGCGGCTGGTCGCCTGGACGGCGCTGACGGCGGAGCTCGCGCCCCGCACGGAAGCGTGGGAGGCGGCCGTGGCCGAGCTGAAGGGGAAGCGGCTGAACGCCCCGGACGGCGAGGCCATGGTGGAGCGCTGGGCGCGGGAGTGCCGCGTGGTGCGGCTCGTTCCCCGGGAGGCTCTCACGGCGCTGCCCGAGGGATCGCTGTCCGCCGCCCCGCTGCCGACGTCCGCGACAACCCGTCAGGAGATCCCGGCGGGCCTGCCCAAACTGCTGCTGAGGCGCAAGCGCCGCCGGTGACCTGGTACCGGGGCCGGGGCCGGGGTCCTACGACGTGGGCAGCTCGTGTCCGTAGTCCACCGTGTCGCCCTTGCCCGGCGGCACCAGCGTGACGTTGCTGTTCCACTGCGTCAGCTGGAGCGTGCCCGCACCGCCGGCCCGCTCGAACCGCAGCGGATACGGGGTCCCCTTCAGGGACACGTCGAGCCTGCCGCCCTTCCCGTCTCCGCCGGTGACCTGTACTGCCGGGACGCCGCCCACCTTGGTCCGGTCGCCCTTGCCCAGTGAGCCGTGCAGCCCCAGCAGCCCGCCGAGGAGGGCGTGCATGTCGGTGAACCCGCGGAACTGGTCGTATGCCGGGTCGCTCTTGGGCACCTTGACGTACTTGTCGTCCAGCTTGCCGGCGGCGCCCGTCCCGTCCTTGCCGCCGGTCTGCTTCCAGAAGTCCGCCCCGGCCTTCACATAGAGCGCGTCGCCGATGCGCAGCAGCGCGAACGTACTGCTCCTCGATGTGACGGAGCCGGTGCCGCCCTGCGCGTTGAGGCGCATGTCCAGCTGGTACGAGCCGCCCTTGCCGATCAGCGTGCCGGAGAGGGACACCGCCTTGGCCGCGTCGGCTGCGGCGCGGGCCTTCGCCTCGATCTGCTCCGCGGAGAGCTTGCCGACCCCGTTGGTCCCCGCGTCGGGGTCGCCCGCGCAGGCCGCGAGCGACACCGCCAGGACGGCGCACACCGCGCCTGCGAGGCCTGCCCTGCGGGCCCGGGTGGCCGGGGGAAATGCAGCCACGTGCGCACTGCCTCTCATACGAGTGTCCTCACCAGGAGACCGCAGCGTACCCGGGTCACCCGCGCTGAACGGAACAGAGCCATCCGGACCCGCTGCCGGGGCGGCACGGAACGGGACGGGCTAACGTGAAGCCCGAACAAGGCGCCGCAACGGCATGAACGGCACGAACCAGACACGGCACGGAGCGTACGAAGAGGAGGCGCGCGCGGATGGCGGCAGGCGTCCCCCGGATCTTCGTCTCGCACCTCGCCGGCGTCTCGGTCTTCGACCCGAACGGCGACCAGGTGGGCCGCGTCCGCGACCTCGTCGCGATGCTGCGGGTCGGCAGCCGCCCGCCGCGGCTGCTCGGACTGGTCGTCGAGGTGGTCGGCCGCCGCCGGATCTTCCTGCCCATGACCCGGGTCACCGGTATCGAGTCGGGTCAGGTCATCACCACCGGCGTGGTCAATGTGCGCCGCTTCGAACAGCGCCCCACGGAACGCCTGGTCCTCGGCGAGCTGCTCGACCGGCGGGTGCGGCTGACCGGTACGGACGAGCAGGTGACCGTCCTGGACGTGTCCGTGCAGCAGCTGCCGGCCCGCCGCGACTGGGAGATCGACAAGGTCTTCGTGCGGAAGGGGAAGGGCGGGGCGCTGCGGCGCAAGGGCGAGACGCTGACCGTCGAGTGGTCGGGGGTCACCGGTTTCTCGCTGGAGGAGGAGGGACAGGGCGCGGAGAGCCTGGTCGCCACCTTCGAGGAGCTGCGCCCGGCCGACCTCGCCAACGTGATGCACCATCTGACGCCCAAGCGCCGGGCCGAGGTGGCCGCCGCACTCGACGACGACCGCCTCGCGGACGTCCTGGAGGAGCTGCCCGAGGACGACCAGGTGGAGATCCTCGGCAAGCTCCAGGAGGAGCGCGCGGCGGATGTCCTGGAGGCGATGGACCCGGACGACGCGGCCGACCTGCTGAGCGAACTGCCCGAGGAGGACAAGGAGCGGCTGCTGACGCTGATGCGGCCGGACGACGCGGCCGATGTGCGGCGGCTGCTCTCCTACGAGGAGCGGACGGCGGGCGGTCTGATGACCACCGAGCCGATCGTGCTGCGCCCGGACGCGACGATCGCCGACGCGCTGGCCCGCGTACGGAAGGAGGACCTCTCCCCCGCCCTGGCCGCCCAGGTGTACGTGTGCAGGCCGCCCGACGAGACGCCGACCGGCAAGTACCTGGGTGCGGTGCACTTCCAGCGGCTGCTGCGCGATCCCCCGTTCACCCTGGTCGGCGCGATCGTCGACAGCGACCTCCCGCCGCTGCCGCCGCAGGCCACGCTGCCGGTGCTGACGAGCTATCTCGCCGCGTACAACCTGCTCGCGGCCCCCGTCGTGGATGTGAGCGGTTCGCTGCTCGGGGTGGTCACCGTCGACGACGTGCTGGACCACCTGCTGCCGAGCGACTGGCGCGAGACCGACTTCCACCAGGAGTCCGGCGTCACCGGTGACCCGGACACCGATGACGAGCGGCCCGACGAGGACGAAGGCCGGCCCGGCCCGGACGATCTCCCCGCGGAGGCCGCCGATGACCGCTGAGCCGACGTCCAGGGGCCGTCTCGACCAGCCGCTCGCGCCGAAGCGGCGCTGGCTGCCCGAGTACGACCCGGAGTCCTTCGGCCGGACATCGGAGCGGGTCGCGCGCTTCCTGGGGACCGGCAGGTTCATCGTCTGGATGACCGTCGTCATCGTCATCTGGGTGGTGTGGAACACCTGGGCGCCGCACGCGCTGCGCTTCGACCCGTTCCCCTTCATCTTCCTGACCCTGGTGCTCTCGCTGCAGGCCTCGTACGCGGCCCCGCTGATCCTCCTCGCGCAGAACCGCCAGGACGACAGGGACCGGGTCAATCTGGAACAGGACCGCCACCAGAACGAACGCTCCATCGCCGACACCGAATACCTCACACGGGAGATCGCGGCGCTGCGGATGGGCCTGGGCGAGGTCGCCACCCGTGACTGGATCCGGTCCGAACTCCAGGACCTGGTGAAGGACATGGCGGAGCGGCGTCAGGTATTCCCGCGGGAAAGTGACGAAGCCGACCACTGACCGCTCTTTCCCGCGGCCACTGCGGGCGCCGTACCATCGACGCATGGCTATGGAAGACGCGGTGCGTGAAGCACTGGCGACAGTGAACGACCCCGAGATCCACCGACCGATCACCGAACTCGGCATGGTCAAATCGGTCGACATCGGTGCGGACGGGGCGGTCGCTGTCACGGTCTACCTCACCGTCTCCGGTTGCCCGATGCGCGAGACGATCACCACCAATGTGACCGACGCCGTCGCCCGTGTCGAAGGTGTGACCTCGGTCAGCGTCGAACTGGACGTGATGAGCGACGAGCAGCGCAAGGAGCTCGCGACCTCGCTGCGCGGCGGCACCGCCGAGCGCGAGGTGCCCTTCGCCAAGCCCGGCTCGCTGACCCGCGTGTACGCGGTCGCCTCCGGCAAGGGCGGCGTCGGCAAGTCGTCGGTGACGGTCAACCTGGCTGCCGCGCTGGCCGCGGACGGACTGAAGGTCGGCGTGGTCGACGCGGACATCTACGGCCACAGCGTGCCGCGGATGCTCGGCGCCTACGGCCATCCCACCCAGGTCGAGAACATGATCATGCCGCCGTCCGCGCACGGCGTGAAGGTCATCTCGATCGGCATGTTCACGCCGGGCAACGCTCCGGTGGTGTGGCGCGGGCCGATGCTGCACCGCGCGCTTCAGCAGTTCCTGGCGGACGTGTACTGGGGCGACCTCGACGTGCTCCTGCTCGACCTGCCGCCGGGCACGGGCGACATCGCGATCTCGGTGGCGCAGCTCGTGCCGAACGCCGAGATCCTGGTGGTCACCACCCCGCAGCAGGCCGCCGCCGAGGTGGCCGAGCGGGCCGGATCGATCGCCGTGCAGACCCACCAGAAGATCGTCGGTGTCGTCGAGAACATGTCGGGCCTGCCCTGCCCGCACTGCGACGAGATGGTCGACGTCTTCGGTACGGGCGGCGGGCAGAAGGTCGCGGAGGGCCTGACGAAGACCACCGGCGCGACCGTCCCGGTGCTCGGCTCCATCCCGATCGACGTCCGGCTGCGGGAGGGCGGCGACGAGGGCAAGCCCGTCGTCCTGACCGACCCGGACTCCCCCGCGGGCGCCGCGCTGCGCGCCATCGCATCCAAGCTGAGCAGCCGTCAGCGCGGTCTGGCGGGCATGTCGCTCGGGGTCACCCCGCGCAACAAGTTCTAGATCTCCGCACAGCACACCGGGGGCGGGCCGCTTCGGCGGCCCGCCCCCGGTGTGCTGCTGTCATCTCACACGTACACGGTGATGTCCCTGGCCACCGCGAAGCCCAGCCCGTACGCGCTCATCCCGCGCCCGTACGCTCCCAGGTGCACCCCGCTCGACGTGGCCCCGGCCAGCACCCAGCCGAACTCCACCTCGCGGTAGGCGAACGGTGTCGGCTCCCCGTCCACCGGCAGCGTCAGCTCCGACCACTCCTGGCCGGTCAGGTCGTCCGCCAGCTCGAACGCGGCCTCGGTCTGCTGCTCCAGCCAGTCGTCACGCAGCGAGTGGTCCAGCTGGGCGGGCCAGGTGCAGGCCAGCAGCCCGGAGGCCGCCAGCCAGGCCGCGGACGAGACGGTGGTGGCCTCCAGTACGCCCGTACCGTCGCCGCTGCGCCGCACCGGGCTGGACGCGATGGTCACCACGACCGCGAAGTGGTCCTTCTCCGGGGTCGCGTCCGGTCTCACGGCGGGCTCGTCCCCATGGCCCAGGGAACCGTGCTGGACCGTGCCATCCGCGGCGATGCCGACCTGCATCAGCCGCCGGGGCCCGGTGAACGCCTCATCCAGGCCGTACCAGGCAAAGGGCGCCCTCAGATAGTCGTCGACCGTGCGCGTCCCAGTCCGACTCGTCGTCTCCATGTGCCGGCCGCCTCCTCGATCCTCAGCGTCCGAAGCGGCCCACCCCCACGGGCGCCCTCACTGCCGGACAGAGGGAGGATACTCAGGTGGCGTCGGCGTCGAAGGGCGGACGCTCGCCAGTGTCGACCGTCACACTCTTCTTCTGCAGGTCAGGGCCGCTCTTCTTGAGCATGTCCGGGCCTGTCGATGAGCCATTGGCACCAGCGGGGGCGATCTCGGCGGCGGTCTCCGCCTCGTCCTCGGTGATGCTGGACCTGCCGTTCACCACATCGGTGATCTCGGAGATCTCCTTCTTGAGATCGAAGCTGCTGCGGATCTCCTTCAGCCCCAGGTCGTCGCTGCCGTCCATCAGCTGCTTGCGCACGAACGTCTTGGGGTTGAGGTCCTCGAACTCGAAGTCCTTGAACTCGGGACCCAGCTCGGTGCGGATGTCCTCTTTGGCGCTCTCGGAGAACTCGCGGATCTTCCGGATCGTCCGGGTGACGTCCTGGATGACCTTCGGCAGCTTGTCCGGGCCGAAAACAATCACGGCGAGCACCACGAGGGTCACGATCTCAAGGGGGCCTACGTCATTGAACACTTTTGCTCCTGGTGTTCTCCGCGGCCCGCAGGTCGGGGTGTGGTCCGGGCCCCGACCACGGTACCCGGCGAAGCCACCCGGACGGTACCTCCCGCTGACCTTTCATGTGCCGTCGGCCGATCCAAGAGTCAAGGTCACAGGCCGCTCGCGGCCGTCCCTGCGCACCGTGAGAGCGAGTGCGTCACCCGGCCGGTGGGCCCGGATCGCGACGATCAGCTCCTGGGCGCTGTGCACCGGCTCACCGTCCACACCTGTGACGATGTCCCCCGGCTCGACGCCCGCGCCGGCCCCCACGCCCCCGGGCGCCACCGCGGGGCCGCCGTCGTTCGCCCTGTCCGCCACCCGGGCCCCGTCGCCCGCGTACCCCATGTCGAGTGTGACGCCGATCACGGGGTGGGTGGCCCTGCCGGTGTTGATGAGCTCCTCCGCGACCCGCTTGGCCTCGTTGACGGGGATCGCGAACCCCAGCCCTATCGAACCGCCCTGGCTCTCCCCCGTGTCCGGGCTGCCGTCGGCGGCACGGATCGCGCTGTTGATGCCGATGACCCGGGCCTTGGCATCGACCAGCGGGCCACCCGAGTTGCCCGGGTTGATCGGGGCGTCGGTCTGGAGAGCGTCGACATAGCTGGTGTCGCCGCCGTCCTCCTGCGCACCGCCCGACGCGATCGGGCGGTGCTTGGCGCTGATGATGCCGGAGGTCACCGTGTTGGCCAGGCCGAAGGGTGCGCCGATGGCCACCACCGGATCGCCGACCTGGACGTTGTCGGAGTTGCCCAGGGGCAGCGGGGTGAGTCCGGAGACGCCGGTGACCCTGACCACGGCCAGGTCGTAGCCGCTGTCCCTGCCGACGACCTCGGCCCTGGCGCTCTGGCCGCCGCTGAAGGTGACGGTGATGTCGCCGTCGGATCCGGCGGGTTCGACCACATGGTCGTTGGTGAGGATGCGCCCCTCGCGGTCGAGGACGAAACCCGTTCCGGTGTCCGCCCGGCCGCCTCCCCCGACATGCAGGGTGACCACACCGGGCAGCGCGCTCGCCGCGATCCCCGCCACGGTGCCGGGCGCGCGGGCGGGGCTCTCCCTGCCCGCTTGCGGGAGCCGCACCTGAGTCGAGCCGTTCAGTTCGGCGTACGCGCCCACTCCGCCGCCGATGGCCCCGGTGACGAGCGCGAGCACGACCGCTCCCACGACGGCGCCGCGGCGGCGTCTCTTCCCCTCGGCGGGCGGGGGCGGGGGCGAGGACACGAGCGGGGGCGCGCCCCACGGGTCGTGGCGCAGCCACGGCGACACCTGATGCACGGTCTGCTGCCGCATGGACTGGTGGCCGGGCTGTTGCATGGACTGATGGCCGGGCTGTTGCGCGGACGCATACGACGGTTGGGGCTGCTGCGGCGGGAGCGGCTGCTGGTGTGTCTGCGGCGGCAGTGGCTGGTGGGGTGCCTGCGGCATGTGGTGCTGCGGTGTCTGAGCCGCACCGGTGTACGGCGACGGGACGTGGGTGCCCCCTGCCGGTGTGGGGACAGGCCGCTGGACGGGCGGCGCCGGGGCCCAGGGGCCCGGCCCGCCGTAGGGCGGGGTGCTGTAGGGGTCGCGGTCGTGCAGCGCCCGTGGCCGGACGGCAGGGTTGCCGTTCCCTGCGGAGGCAGCCCCTGCGGCGCCGTCCGGGCCGACCGCGTGTTCCGGGCCTCCGGGAAGATCAGGCCGTGCCGACCGCGGAAGCTCGGGCCGGGTGCCGTCCCGTGGCGGCTCCGGCTGCTGTTCGGACCGCGGCTGCGCGGGGTGTTCGGCGGGGCTGCTCCACCACGTGGCGCCCCGCCCGGTGAGCTTCCCGTCGTCCATGCTCTCCCCGCACCCGCCCCACGCTCCGCCGCCCTGTGGCGGGCAGCCAGCAGCGATTCAACCAGGTTTCCCGCTCACCGGGGCCCGCTCGGCGGGCTCCACCCGGTGCCGGGCAGGAGTCAGTGCCGGCCGGAGGCCGGGAGCCCCGAGGAGCCGGGGACGGCCGGGCGGGCCGGTGACGGCGTGGCCGTCGGGCTCGGCTGCGAGGGCCGCGCGGGCGGGGCAGCCGCCATGGGGGGACGGACATCGGACAGCGACGAGACCGTGACCAGCGGGGTCGTGAGCGAGTACAGCGACTGCTGGGCGGAACGGCCGTCGGGTGCGGACGTCGAGCGCCGTGCGGCAAAGGCAGTGGGCAGGGCAGGGGCCTGTCCGCGGTCGTTCAGCGCGGCACCTGCATCCCCTCCGGCCCGGCGGCGGTGCAGGGCCGCGCCGATACCGACCGGGTCCGTGGCGCTCATCGGCGTCACGTTGCTCGGAACGCCGTCGTTGCGCGCCGGGGAGTCGCCCGCTCCGTCGAGCGGCAGCGTGCCGCCCAGCGCGATGGCGGCCAGGGAGACCGCACTGGCTGCCGCGAAGGCGAACCTCCGTCCACGCCAGGCCGATCGCTCCTGGTCGGTCCGGCCCACCGGGTGGATCCGGAAACCGTTGTCCGGGCCGCCGCCCGGAAGCGTGGTGGCATGCGGGCCCGCGGGAACATAGCCGAACGTGTCGATCCGGGGATCCGGGGAACGCCCGGCGGGCCCGAAGAGTTCGTCGGCGAAGCGTCCGCCGAAAGGTCCGCGCTGACCGGGGCCGTCCCCGCCCGGTCCGCCCGGGAGCCCCTGCAGGCGGGCGAGCAGCCCTTCGGACGGCGGCGGGGGCGCGGTCTCGGCGAAGAAGCTTTTGAGTCGGCGCTGTGCGTCGGCCTCGGTCTTGCACTTCGCACAGGTGGCGAGGTGGGCCAGCACCCGCTCGCGCGCGTCGTCCTTCAGCTCACCGTCGACCAGGGCGGCGAGCCGGTCCCCGAGATGCTGCTCGGCCGGGGTCGGACTGGATCCACTCACGCGGTCCCATCCTCTCCGTCCATGCCGGATGCCACCCCGGCCAGCGCGCGCTGCTCGGCGCGACGGGCCTCGGGCGAACGGTGCTTGAGCGCCTTGCGCAGGTGGGAGCGGCCACGGTGAATCCTGCTGCGTACGGTTCCGAGCTTGACGCCCAGCGTCGCGGCGATCTCCTCGTACGACAGACCCTCGATGTCACACAGGACCACGGCCGCACGGAACTCCGGCGCCAGCGTGTCCAGCGCCTGCTGGACGTCCGCGTCGAAGTGGGTGTCGTGGAAGACCTGCTGCGGCGACGGCTCCCGGCTCGGCAGCCGCTCCGCCGCGTCGTCCCCGAGGGCGTCGAAGCGGATCCGCTGCTTGCGGCGGACCATGTCCAGGAAGAGGTTCGTGGTGATGCGGTGCAGCCAGCCCTCGAAGGTGCCCGGTGTGTACGTCGACAGCGAGCGGAAGACGCGGACGAAGACTTCCTGGGTGAGGTCCTCGGCGTCGTGCTGGTTGCCGGTCAGGCGGTACGCGAGCCGGTAGACCCGGCCGCTGTGCGTGCTGACGATCTCCTCCCACGAGGGCGGAGTCCATGCCTGCGCGTCCGCGTCTGAGGCGAAGGTCGCGGTCTGTACGGAGTCAGCAGCGCTGGAGCTGTCAGCAATGTCGGTCACGGATTTCGGCTCACCCGCCGACCTGAGAAAGCGCCGCAGCACTCCTCCCCGATCCACAGGCGCAGCCGCACCTCCCCTGTCGGCTCTGGTGGTGTCCAGTGGAGCCCCTACCATAGCCACCTCGCCCGTTAGCTCCGGATAAGACTGATTGCCGGATTCCTCGTACATTCCGCATCCCCCCTGCCCTCCTACAACGCCCGGTCCCATCTGCGGGTTCCCGGACGCAGCGGATACAGTCACGAGTGCGCCAACTACGGGGACAGGAGAGGGCCATTACCGCCAACCGGCAGACGAGCTGGGCGTTCGCCGACGCTTTTGTCGCCGAGGACGAAGCCCTGCGCTGGGCCCGCGACCGGGCCCGCGACTCAGGCCTGCCCTCGGTCTCCCCCGGCACCGGCGCGGCACTTCGGCTGCTCGCTGCCACCACGGACGCCAAAGCGGTGGCGGAAATCGGCACAGGAACGGGCGTATCGGGCATCTATCTGCTTCAGGGCATGCGCCCCGACGGCGTCCTGACCACGGTCGACCCGGAGCCCGAGCGCCAGGGGTTCGCCCGTCAGGCGTTCCGCTCGGCCGGCTTCGCGTCGAACCGGGCACGCTTCATCCCCGGCCGGGCCCTCGACGTCCTGCCGCGCCTCGCGGACGGCGGGTACGACCTCGTCTTCTGCGACGGTGACCGGCTGGAGTCGCTGGACGTGCTCGCTGAATCGTTGCGCCTGCTGCGGCCCGGCGGCCTGGTCTGCTTCGAGGGTGTCTTCGCCGACGGACGTACGGTCGACTCCGCCGCCCAGCCCGCCGAAGTGCTGCACCTGCGCGACCTGCTGCGCACCGTGCGCGAGAGCCAGGAGCTGCTGCCCTCGCTCCTGCCGGTCGGCGACGGGTTGCTCTGCGCCGTACGCCTGGGCTGAACTCGCCACGAGGGCGGGCCTCCAGCCCCCCGGCCCGGCCCGCATCCCTGGCAACGCCCCGCAAAACAACACTGCCCCGGCCGGAGCCGGGGCAGTGGGGAGAACATTGGGGGCGTCCGCTTCAGCCGACGACCTTCTTCAGCGCGTCGCCGAGTGCATCGGCCTCGTCCGGAGTCAGCTCGACAACAAGTCGTCCGCCGCCTTCGAGCGGAACGCGCATGACGATGCCCCGCCCCTCCTTGGTCACCTCGAGCGGGCCGTCGCCCGTCCGCGGCTTCATGGCCGCCATGCTCGTTCCCCTTCCTGAAACCAGCTCATCGCAGCCGACAACCCAGGTGTCACCGGCATCGAACATATTGCTTCTCGGCCATTATCCCGCATCCCAGGACCCGATGACCAACATCGGTCTGCATCGCTTGCGCAACGCACTTCCTCAAAACCACTCAATTCGGCGTTCCTCCTGCGATACTGCGCCGCCTCGCGCACCATTCTCGACCTGCATTGTTTGACGCAGGTCACATGTTCGCCGCCGATGATCTCCGGCATGCTGAGCTGCGGACGACGAAACCGCATCACCAGCAGCCGAAACCCAGCAGTGGAGGGCCCCATGGCGGACACCGTGCTCTACGAGGTGACCGACGGACTCGCGACGGTGACCATCAACCGTCCCGACTCCATGAACGCGATGAACACCGAGACGAAGGCCGCCCTGCGTGACGCGCTGCAGGCCGCGGCCGCGGCCTCCGGCGTACGGGCCGTACTCCTCACCGCCACCGGGCGCGCCTTCTGCGTCGGGCAGGACCTCAAGGAGCACATCTCCTCGCTCACGTCCGACCGCGAGACGGGCACCGGGCGCACCATGTCCACCGTGCGGGAGCACTACAACCCGATCGTGCGCGCCATCACTGAGATGCCGAAGCCGGTCGTCGCCGGCGTCAACGGCGTCGCCGCCGGGGCCGGCCTCGGCTTCGCTCTCGCCGCCGATTACCGGGTCGTGGCCGACACCGCCAAATTCACCACGTCGTTCGCGGGTGTCGCGCTCACCGCCGACTCGGGCGTCTCCTGGACCCTGCCGCGGCTGATCGGCCAGAGCCGCGCCGCCGATCTTCTGCTGTTCCCGCGCTCGTTCGGCGCTCAGGAGGCGTACGACCTGGGAATCGCCAACAAGTTGGTGCCCGAGGCCGATCTGGCGGCGGAGGCGCTCGCCGTGGCCCGCGCACTCGCCGAAGGCCCCACCGTCGCGTACGCCGCGATCAAGGAGTCCCTGGCCTACGGGGCGGGCCACCCGCTGCGCGAAGCGCTGGAGAAGGAGGACGAGCTCCAGACACGTGCGGGCGCGTCGGAGGACCACCTCATCGCGGTGGAGGCCTTCGTGGGCAAGACGAAGCCGCGGTATCTCGGGCGCTGAGCACCACAGGACCGGTCAGCCGCCGGCCGGGGCCCGGCGGGCGAAGCAGTCGGCCAGGTGATCGTCGACCAGACCGCACGCCTGCATCAGGGCGTAGGCCGTGGTCGGCCCGACGAAACGCAGGCCACGCTTCTTGAGTTCCCTGGCCAGCGCCGTGGACTCCGCCGTCACCGCGGGTACGTCGGCGGTGCGGCGGGGCGCCGGGCGGCCGGCCGGGTCCGGGGCGTACGACCAGATCAGTGCGTCCAGCGTGCCGGGCGCCCAGCCCGCGAGCTCGCGGGCGTTGGCGAGGGTGGCGTCGATCTTGGCCCGGTTGCGGATGATCCCCGGGTCGGCGAGCAGCCGGTCCCGGTCGCCGTCCGTGAAGGCCGCCACAGCGGCGATGCCGAACCCGGAGAACGCCTTACGGAACCCTTCGCGCCGGCGCAGGATCGTGATCCACGAGAGCCCGGACTGGAAGGCCTCCAGGCAGAGCCGTTCGTACAGCGCGTCGTCGCCGTGCACCGGGCGGCCCCACTCGGTGTCGTGGTACTCCGCGTAGTCCTCGCTGGACACCCCCCAGGGGCAGCGGAGCCTGCCGTCGGCTCCCGGAACGGCGTCCGGTGTCATCGCCGGGGGTCCTCGTCGGTGACCGCGGCGGCCCGCGCGCCGGCGAGCGCCGCTTCCAGTTCCGCGATCCGCGCGTCGCGCTCGGCCAGTTCGGCACCCAGCCTGCCCAGCACGTCGTCCACGTCGGCCATCCGGTAGCCCCGCACCACCATGGGCAGGCGCAGCGCCTCGATGTCGGCGCGGCCCACGGGGCGGGCGGCGGGGAGCGGGTCGACGGGCAGTTCGGGGGACGTCCCGGACAGCGCGGCGCCGTCACCGCCGCCGATCACCGCGAGGGTGACAGCGGCGACCACCACGACCATCGCGATCAGCAAGAACAAGAACACGAGTGAGCCTCTCCCCGGGTAGCGGAACCGTGCGGGTCCGATCGTCCCATGCGTACCAGCCGTGCGTGCGAGGCCGTTAGGGTCACAGTCGGCTCAGGGGTCCTTGCCTGTGAGCGTCCGGTGAGCCGCGTGGTCCGGTGCCGTGCTCGCAAGGCGCCGGGGAGTCCGGGATGGGAGTTCCCCTGGCCCTGAAGGCCTTGGGGGTGGAGCCACCTGGCTTTTCGGCAACGCCGCGAGACGCGGTGCCGGACCACGCGACCCGGGCGGGCATAGTGCAAGGGCCCCTCGGAGGGGTCCGAGGATGACAGGCGAGAGGAGCAGACGGATGCTGCGGTTGGGACGGCGTGAGTTCGACGCGCACGAGCCGGTGATCATGGCGATCGTCAACCGGACCCCGGATTCGTTCTACGACCAGGGGGCGACCTTCCGTGACGAGCCCGCGCTGTCCCGCGTGGAGCAGGCGGTGTCCGAGGGGGCTGCCATCATCGACATCGGCGGGGTCAAGGCGGGCCCCGGCGACGAAGTCACGGCCGAGGAGGAGGCGCGGCGCACGGTGGGCTTCGTCGCCGAAGTGCGGCGGCGCCACCCCGATGTGGTGATCAGCGTCGACACCTGGCGGCACGACGTCGGTGCGGCGGTGTGCGAGGCGGGCGCGGATCTGCTGAACGACGCGTGGGGCGGGGTGGACCCCGAACTGGCCGCGGTCGCAGCCAGGTTCGGCGCGGGCCTGGTCTGTACGCACGCGGGCGGCGCCGAACCGCGCACCCGGCCGCACCGGGTCACGTACGACGACGTCATGGACGACATCCTGCGGGTGACGGTCGGCCTCGCGGAGCGGGCTGTCGCGCTCGGGGTGCGACCCGACGGCATCATGATCGACCCCGGCCACGACTTCGGCAAGAACACCCGGCACTCGCTGGAGGCCACCCGCAGGCTCGGCGAGATGACCGCGACGGGATGGCCGGTCCTGGTCTCCCTGTCGAACAAGGACTTCGTGGGTGAGACGCTCGACAGGCCGGTCAAGGAACGGCTCATCGGGACGCTGGCCACGACGGCGGTGTCGGCGTGGCTGGGGGCGCAGGTCTACCGGGTGCACGAGGTGGCGGAGACCCGGCAGGTGCTCGACATGGTGGCCACGATCGCGGGCCACCGGGAACCGGCGGTGGCCCGGCGGGGGCTGGCGTAACGGCGGCGTGGCGCAACCGCGGGCCGGGTCCCGCCCGGCCCGCGGGCCCCCGCAGCCCGGCTACAGCCCCGTCTCCTTCGTCACCAGCGCCACGGCCTCGTCCACGTCGTCCGTGACGTGGAACAGCAGCAGATCGCGCTCCGACGCCTTCCCCTGTGCCACCACGGTCCCGCGCAGCCAGTCCACCAGGCCGCCCCAGTAGTCCGTACCGAAGAGCACGATCGGGAACCGTGTCACCTTGCGGGTCTGGACCAGGGTGAGTGCTTCGAACAGCTCGTCCAGGGTGCCGAGTCCGCCCGGCAGGACCACGAAGCCCTGCGCGTACTTCACGAACATCGTCTTACGGACGAAGAAGTAGCGGAAGTTCACCCCGATGTCGACATGCGGGTTGAGCCCCTGCTCGAAGGGCAGCTCGATCCCGAGACCGACCGACACGCCGTCGGCCTCCCGCGCGCCCTTGTTCGCCGCCTCCATCGCGCCGGGCCCGCCGCCGGTGATCACCGCGAAGCCCGCCTCGACCAGCGCGCGGCCGATCCGTACGCCCGCCTCGTACTCCGGCGAACCCGGAGCGGTACGGGCCGAGCCGAACACACTGATCGCGCTGGGCAGTTCGGCCAGTGCGCCGAAGCCCTCCACGAACTCCGACTGGATGCGCATGACCCGCCAGGGGTCGGTGTGCAGCCAGTCCGCGGAGCCCTTCTCCGTGGTGTCGAGCAGCCGCTGGTCGGTGGTGCCGGGCTGGACCTGCTCCCGGCGGCGCACCACCGGGCCGAGTCGCTGTTCCTCCGGCGCCGGCGCTCCCTCAGGGTTGCCCATGTTGTGCTCCCTCCGCTGTACGTGTCCGGACAGACTAGGTCCGCACACGTGACGAATGAGGAAATTCAGCCGGTCAGCCAGGAGTGGAGTCGTTCCTCGGTCTGCGTGATCCGCGTGATGTCGACCCGCTCGTCGCGCTTGTGCGCGAGCAGCGGGTTGCCGGGGCCGTAGTTCACCGCGGGCACCCCGAGGGCGCTGAAGCGCGACACGTCCGTCCAGCCGAACTTCGGGCGGGCCTCGCCGCCGACCGCCGCCATGAAGGCCGCCGCCGCCGGGTGCGTGAGACCGGGCAGGGCGCCGCCGGTGTGGTCGTCGACGGTGAACTCGTCGATGTCGCATCCGGCGAAGAACTCCTTGACGTACGCAAGGGCCTGCTCCTCGGTGCGGTCGGGCGCGTAGCGGAAGTTGACCACCACCGTGCAGGCGTCCGGGATGACGTTGTTCGCCACGCCGGCCTCGATCCGTACGGCGTTGAGGCCCTCGTGGAACTCCAGGCCGTCGATCACCGGCCTGCGCGGCTCGTACGCGGCCAGCTTCGCCAGGATCGGGGCGGCCGTGTGGATCGCGTTGGACCCCATCCAGCTGCGCGCCGAGTGGGCACGCTCGCCCTTGGTGCGCAGGATCACTCGCAGGGTGCCCTGGCAGCCGCCCTCGACGTCACCGCCGGAGGGTTCCAGCAGGACGGCGAAGTCCGCCGCGAGCCAGTCCGGGTGCGCATCGGCCACGTGCTTGAGGCCGTTGAGTTCGGCTGCGACCTCCTCGTTGTCGTAGAAGACGAAGGTGAGATCCCGGTTTGGTTCGGGCACGGTCGCCGCGATCCGCAGCTGTACGGCCACGCCCGACTTCATGTCACAGGTGCCACAGCCCCACAGGACGCCGTTCTCGTCGAGCCGCGACGGTACGTTGTCCGCGATCGGCACGGTGTCGAGGTGTCCCGCCAGCACGACCCGCTCGGCGCGGCCGAGCTGCGTCCGGGCGACGACGTTGTTGCCGTACCGGTCGACAGTCAGATGCGGGAGGGCCCGCAGCGCCTCTTCCACCGCGTCGGCGAGGGGCTTCTCGGCACCGCTCTCGGACGGGAAGTCGACCAGCTGTGCGGTCAGGGCCGGGGCATCGAGTGTGAGGTCAAGCGGGGTCTCCGACATGGCTCAGACCCTAACCCGTGCTCCAGTACGGTGACCCTGTGTCCCAGCCCACTGCCGCGCCTCGCCGCGGCCGCATCGTCCGGATCGTGGCCGCCGTCGCCGTTCTGCTGGCGCTGGCCGGCTACGTCCTGGTGCAGTACATCAGCGGGGGCGGCGGCGGTCCGCGCTGCACCGCGGGCCCGCCGGACGGGAGCACCTACCGGCTCAGTCCCGAGCAGGCCGTCAACGCGGCGACGATCTCCGCCGTGGGCACTTCGCGCGGCATGCCGGAGCGCGCGGTGACCATCGCGCTGGCGACCGCGCTGCAGGAGTCGGGGCTGCGCAATCTCGACCACGGCGACCGGGACTCCCTCGGCCTCTTCCAGCAGCGGCCCTCGCAGGGCTGGGGCACGGCCGAGCAGGTCATGGATCCGGTCTACTCGGCGGGGAAGTTCTACGAACACCTGGCGAAGATCCCCGGCTACTCCCGGCTGCCGCTGACGGAGGCGGCACAGCAGGTGCAGCGGAGCGGCTTCCCGCAGGCGTACGCGAAGCACGAGCCGGACGCCGCGCTGCTGTCCGCCGCGCTGACGGGCCACGCGCCCGCCTCGTTCGCCTGCTCGGCGACGAAGAGCAGCAGGGCGGGCGACCCGGCCAGGGTGCGTGCCGCGCTGACGCGGGCCTTCGGGTCCGGGGTACTGCCCGCCGGAAGGTCCGCGCAGCCTTCGGAGGTCCTGCTGCCGGTCCGTACGACCACGGCGCGGGCCGTCGGGCCGGCGCCCGGCAGCGGTTCCTCGAAGCAGCGCGGCTGGGAGCTCGCGCACTGGGCGGTGGCCAACTCGGCCGCGCTCCACATCCAGCGGGTCTCGTACGCGGGCCGTGAGTGGGCCGCGGGAACGGGCGAGGCGTCCTGGCGCGGGACAGGCACCGGGCAGGGCGGCCCGACGGGGCGCGGCGCGGGCCGGGACGCGGACGAAGTCCGCATTACCGTCACGAAATAGACCCCCGGCAGCCCCCCGTACAGGCATACGAACCCTCACTCGGAAGCGGTTGCCGCGGCCGGCCCGGCAGCTGTTCGGGACCCCCTTCGGAGCCGCCCCCTCCCCTCTCCGGGGACCCCAGCGGGCCCAAGGGAAGTGACGGTTCAGCAGTACTGTCACCGCACTACCGTTTGTCCGTTTTTATCCGAACCCGATAATGCGACACATTACGTAGTCTTTACCTTGGTGCACCGCAACTTCCCCCTCCCCCCGAGCGGTTGTCACACCGTCCGGACGCCGGACAGTCAACGTCCCCTCCCGCTCAAGGAGCACCATGTCCCTCTCCCTGACCCGTCGGATCGCCCGTACCGCGCTGCTGATCGCGGCGGGCGCGGCCCCCGTGGTCGGTGCGGCCGGCGTCGCAAGCGCCGCGGAACTCCCGCAGGCCCCCAACCTGGGCGGCGTGACCGCCCTCGACGGCGCCGGCCTGGGCAACTCCGTCGACAGTGCGGCCCGGACGACCACCGGCATGGCCGGCGACGCCGGCAGCAAGGCCGTCAAGAAGACCGTCCCGGCCGCCGGGAAGACCGTCGGCGCTGTCGGCAAGACCGCCGCTCCCGCCGCCCAGAAGGCCGCCGGTGACACCGCGGGCAGCGCAGGCACCCTGGTCGGCGGCACCGCGCAGAGCGCCGGCGGCGCCCTGCCGACCGCGGGCAAGCTGCCGGTCGGCGGACTGCCCATCGGCCAGTAGGTCCGGGCCCGCCAGGGCCACGTACACGGCGAGGGGCCCGGGGAGTGCGCACTCCCCGGGCCCCTCGCCGTGTACGTGCGGCGGGCTACTTCTCGCCCAGCCGCTTCACCGCCGCCGCCACCCGCTCGTCCGTGGCGGTCAGCGCGACGCGGACGAACCGCTCGCCCGCCGCCCCGTAGAAGTCGCCCGGCGCCACCAGGATGCCCAGCTCGGCCAGGTGGGCGACCGTGTCCCAGCACGGTTCGTCGCGGGTCGCCCACAGGTAGAGGCTGGCCTCGCTGTGCTCGATCCGGAAGCCCCGCGCCTCCAGGGCGGTGCGCAGCGCGGTGCGCCGGGACAGGTACCGCTCCCGCTGCTCCGTCACGTGTACGTCGTCGCCGAGCGCGGCGACCACCGCTGCCTGTACCGGCGCGGCCGTCATCATCCCGCCGTGCTTGCGGATCTGGAGCAGCTCGCCGAGCACGGCGGCGTCGCCCGCGATGAACGCGGCCCGGTAACCCGCGAGGTTGGAGCGCTTGGAGAGCGAGTGGACGGCGATCAGCCCCTCGTACGTGCCGCCGCAGACATCCGGGTGGAGCACGGAGACCGGCTCGGCCTCCCAGCCCAGCTCGAAGTAGCACTCGTCGCTCGCGATCAGGATGCCGTGCTCCCGCGCCCAGGCGACGATCCGCACCAGCTCGTCCCGGCCGATGACCCGGCCGGTCGGGTTGGACGGCGAGTTGAGCCACAGCAGCCCGATGCCCTCGGGGTCCAGCTCCGTCGGGTCGTCGTACACGACCGGCTCCGCACCGCAGAGCCGCGCGCCCACCTCGTACGTCGGGTAGGCGAGCCTCGGGTACGCCACCCGGTCACCGGCGCCCAGGCCGAGCTGGGTGGGCAGCCAGGCCACCAGCTCCTTGGAGCCGACGACCGGCAGCACGTTGGTGTGCGCGACGTCGCGCGCGCCGAGTCTGCGCTCGCACCAGCCGCTTAGCGCGTCGCGCAGCTCAGGGGTCCCCCACACCGTCGGATACCCCGGCGAGTCGGCCGCCGCGACGAGCGCGGCACGGACGATCTCGGGGACCGGGTCGACCGGTGTGCCGACGGAGAGGTCCACGATGCCGTCCGGGTGGGCGGCTGCCGTCGCCTTGTACGGCTCCAGCTTGTCCCAGGGGAAGGCGGGGAGACGCGATGAGAGTGCGGACACGGGCTTCACTTTCTCGTACGTACGGAGGCTGCGCCGGCGTGGGCCGCGCAGGCTGGGGCCCCACGGCTGTGACCCCACGGGCCGGGACCTCACAGAAATGCCTCGGCCCCGTACGGCGAAGAGTGCCGTACGGGACCGGGTCGCTACGGGATCAGCCGTTCTGATTCTGCGGAGGAAGCGCCGCGATGAAGGGGTGGTCGCGCTCGATCAGACCGAGCTTGGAGGCGCCACCGGGCGAGCCGAGCTCGTCGAAGTATTCGACGTTCGCCTTGTAGTAGTCCTTCCACTCCTCCGGGGTGTCGTCCTCGTAGAAGATCGCCTCCACCGGACAGACCGGCTCACAGGCACCACAGTCGACGCATTCGTCCGGGTGGATGTACAAGGACCTGGAGCCCTCATAGATGCAGTCGACGGGGCACTCCTCGATGCACGCCTTGTCCTTGACGTCGACACAAGGCTGCGCGATGACGTAAGTCACGCTGTCGTTCCTCCTCGGTAGGGCTGCTCTGCGCGGGAGCGCGGCGTCGTCGATGCCCGCACCTAGTATCTCCGTTCCTGGGCGCGATCCGAACAGGAGGGGCGGAGAGAGCTGTGGAATTCACCACCGGCGGACGGCTTGAGGTCCGAATTACACCTGTTGACGTGGGCAAACGGGTATCAGTCAGGCAGCTGACCGATGGGGCCGCACCAGGCCCGAAATTCACCGACACGGTCGGTGTTCTCACATCTTGGGATGCCGGTGTGCTGTCCATCACACAGCGCTCCGGCGTGTCGGTGCGGATCTCTGAATCGTCGCTCGTCGCGGGGAAGACGGTACCTGCCGCGCCCGCGCGCAGGCGCGGCCCCTCGGCGACCTTCCCCGAACTGGCGCGCGCCACGGCCCGCGCCTGGCAGCCGGTGGAGAGCGAGCAGCTCGGCGACTGGCAGCTGCGGGCCGCCGCCGGATTCACGCGCCGCGCCAACTCCGTACTGCCCCTCGGCGACCCGGGCCGCCCGCTGGACGAGGCGCTGGCCCATGTGAACGCCTGGTACGCGGAGCGCGGTCTGCCCGCGTACATCCAGATCTCCACCGGGAACGAGGGCACCCAGGAGGCTCTCGCCGCCGCTCTTGAACAGCGCGGCTGGACCCGTGAGGTGAGCGCCCTCGTCAGGACCGGGGCGCTGGCCCCGCTGGGGGATCCGGCCCGCCCGCCGGAGGAGCAGGTCTCCCGGGTCGCGCTCTCCCGGTCCTGCGACGCGGCCTGGTGCGCCCGCTACCAGCGCTTCGGCACGCCTGATCCGGCCGTCCTGAAGGTGCTCGGCAGCGGACCTTCGACCTGGTTCGCGACCGTCCGGGGCCCCGGCGATGTGCCGGCGGCGATCGGCCGCTGCGTGGTCGACGGCCGGTGGGCGGGTTTCATGGCCATCGAGGTTGACCCGGCGGCCCGCCGGCAAGGCCTGGCGGGCGCCGTCATGACCGCGCTGGCCCGCCGGGCGCTCGACGAGGGCGCTTCGGCTGCCTGGCTCCAGGTCGAGGAGGACAACACGGCGGCCCGCGCGCTCTACGACGGCATGGGGTTCCGGACCCACCACAGCTACCACCACTACCGGCAGCACATCCCCACGGCATAGGCGGGTACGAGAGCGACATGGACGAGCAATCCACCGACTGGCGGCAGCAGTTCGCCGAGGAGGCCCGGTCCGAACGGCCCGATCTCGCGCTGCTGTGCCTGCTGGTGGGCACGGAGGCCGATCCCTCGCTCGGCCAGGACGGTATCGACGCGGCCCAGATCGAACTCGACAGGCTGGCGGGGACGCTGCCGTACGGGGTGACCGGAGCGCGCGCCTGGGCGAGCGCCCTCGGTGAACTCCTCGGCGCGCGCGCCGGCTTCAGAGGCAGCGACGCCGACTACCAGCGGCTGGAGTCGTCGCTGCTGCACGAGGTGCTGCGGCGCGGTCGCGGGCTGCCGATCCTGCTGTCGGTGGTGTGGACCGAGGTGGCGCGGCGGGCGGGCGCCCCGGTGTACGGGGTGGCGCTGCCCGGCCACTTCGTCGTCGGCTTCGGCGATCCCTCGGGGCCACCCGGCGAGCAGGTGCTCGCCGATCCCTTCGCGGGCGGGCGGCTGCTCACCGGCGAGGACGCGAGCACCCTGGTCTCCGGGGCCACGGGCGCGCCCTTCGACCCCGCGATGCTCGCCCCGGCGGATCCGCTGGAGGTCGTCCTGCGGATCCTGAACAACATCCGCGCGTGGGCCGCGGCCCGCCCGGAGCGCACCGACGTCCAGCTCTGGGCGGTCGAGCTCTCGCTGCTGCTGCCCGCCCATCCGGCGCGGCTGCGCTACGAACACGCCCAGCTCCTGGTCGAGCGGGGCGACTTCGTGCGCGGAGCGGTGGAGATGGAGGAGTACGCGGAGGTGGTCGCCGCGGTCGACCAGGGGGCCGCCGACGAGATCCGCGGACGGGCGAGGTCGGCGCGCGCGATGCTCAACTGACTGCGCAGGTCGACTGAGTGCGCAGGTCGACTCAGTCCGCCGGTCGGCTGAGTGCGCCGGTCGGCTGAGTGCGCCGGTCGGCTGAGTGCGCCGGTCGGCTGAGTGCGCCGGTCGGCAGACTGTACTGAACGACCGACTGCGGCCATGGCTGACGGTGCTGGCCCGCTGGATGAGCCGGTGACGCTCAGCGCGTGGGCCCGGTCCGTGCGTACTGTCCGGGCGCGATGCCCACGACGCGCTTGAAGTGCCTGGTCAGATGGGACTGATCGTAGAATCCGGTGACCGCCGCCACCTCGCCGGGCTGCCCGCCTTCCAGGAGCAGCCGCCGGGCCCGGTCGACCCGCCGGGACGTCAGGTACTGGTGCGGGGTGATACCGAAGGCCCCGCTGAACGCCCGTACCAGATGGGTGGGGTGGGCGTGCACCAGAGCGGCGGCCTCCTGCAGCGTCACGCCCTGGACCAGCCGCTCGTCGAGCAGCGCCCGCAGCCGTTCCGCGACGGAACGGCCTGGCTCCGCCGCCCCGCGGGTCACCGGACCGGGCCGCAGATGCCCGCGCAGCCGCTCACTGATCAGCGCGAGGCGGCTCTCCGCCTCCAGCTCGTCACCGCGTGCTGCCAGGGCTGTGTGCAGCCGGCCGACCGCGCTGCGCAGCACCGGGTCGACGAGGTCGGGCTTGTCGGCCGCAGCGCCGATGTAACCGGCGTCCAGCTGGGTCATGTCCAGGTAGAGCACCCGTTTGCGGAAGCCGCGCGGGGTGGCGGGCGAACCGTTGTGGGGCACCTGCGGAGGCAGCAGCGAGACGGTGTCGCGCGGGGTGCCGTGCTCCTGGCGGTCGAGGTCGTACCGCACCGCGCCGTCGTCGACGATCAGCAGGGTCCATGCCTCGTGGACGTGCATCGGGTAGGCGTGCTCGGTGAAGTGGGCGTGGAAGACCTCCACCACACCCGCCACGGGCGGGCGCCATGCGGAGATCTCCGGCCTTGCCACCATGCAAAGAACGTACAAGACGGGGCACCGGCCCACCCGGCAGTCTCGGAGCATGAGAACCGAGACTGTCCCCGACACCGACACCGTCGCCGGCGTCGCATCCGGCGCCCGCGACGACGCACCGGTCCGCTTCGACACCAAGATCGCCGTGCTGCTGCACGAGGATCTGGAGACCTGGCAGCGGCTGAATGTGACCGCTTTCCTGGTCAGCGGTCTCGGCGCTACGGTGCCCGAGGTGGTCGGCGGCCCGTACGCCGACGCCGACGGCACCGCTTATCTGCCGATGTTCCGGCAGCCCGTCATGGTCTTCGAGGGCTCCGGGCAGATGCTGGCCACCGCGCACTCCCGTGTCCTGTCCCGCGCTCTTCCCCGGGCCGTCTTCACCCGCGAGCTGTTCGGCACGGGCAACGACCGGGACAACCGGGCGGCTGTCCGGGCGGTCGGGCGGGACCGGCTCGATCTGGTGGGGCTGGCCGTGTACGGGCCGCGCAACGCGGTGGACAAGGCGCTCAAGGGGGCACGGATGCACCGGTGAGGACCGGGAAGTCCGTCCCGCCGGACGCCTGGGCGGACAACCCGGCAGGGCTGGACCTACAGCCAGCCCTTCTCGCGGGCGATCCGCACCGCCTCGGCCCTGTTGCGGGCCGTCAGTTTCTGGATCGCCGTCGAGAGGTAGTTGCGGACGGTGCCCTGCGACAGGTGCAGCGCCGCCGCCAGTTCCGCGTTGCTCGCGCCGTCCGCCGCCGCGCGCAGTACGTCGCGCTCGCGGTCGGTGAGCGGGTTCGCGCCGTCCGAGAGCGCGGCGGCAGCCAGGGTGGGGTCGATGACGCGCTCACCGGCGAGGACCTTCCGTACGGCGGTGGCCAGCTGGGCGGCGGGAGCGTCCTTGACCAGGAAGGCGTGGGCGCCAGACTCCATGGCTCTGCGCAGATAGCCGGGGCGGCCGAAAGTGGTGAGGACGACCACCTTGAGCGCCGGGAGCTCGCGCTGGAGCTGCGCCGCCGCCTCGATCCCGGTCATGCCCGGCATCTCGATGTCGAGCAGCGCGACGTCCACGGCGTTGGTACGCGCGGCGGCCAGGACCTCGTCGCCGCGGGCCACCTGAGCCACTACTTCGATGTCCGGCTCCAGGCCGAGCAGCGCGGCGAGGGCCTCACGGACCATGGCCTGGTCCTCGGCGAGCAAGAGCCTGATCATGCTCCGGATCCTAGGGGGACGCGGGCGGTGAGGGTGAAACCAGGGCCGGCCTGCGTACCGAGCGTGCCCCCCGCCTTGTCGAGGCGCTCTGCCAGGCCGGTGAGCCCGTTGCCGTGCGGGCCCGCGACGGCGTTCCTGCCGTCGTCGTGCACCACGAGTTCGATGCGGCGGCCCTCCAGGGTCTGGCGGGCCGTGAGCGTGACCGTGCACCGGCGGGCGGCGCTGTGGCGTACGACGTTGGTGATGCCCTCGCGCAGTGCCCAGGCCAGGGCGGCCTCCTGGTCCTCGTGCAGGTCGCCCGCCCGGCAGTCCTTCGGCACGTCGACGGGCACCACGGCTGTGATGCCCGCGGCCGCGAGCGCGGTGCGGGCGCCCGCGAGCTCGCCGGGCAGGGTGGGCCGGCGGTAGCCGGTGACCGCTTCCCGTACGTCCGTCAGCGCCTGTCTGCTGACCTGCTCGATGTCCGCGACCTGGGTGGCCGCCTGGCCGGGATGGTCCGGGAGCATGCGGCCCGCCAGCTCGGACTTGAGGGTGATGAGGGACAGGGAGTGGCCGAGGAGGTCGTGCAGATCGCGTGCCATCCGCAGCCGCTCCTCGTTCGCGGCGAGCTGGGCGACCGTGGCGCGGGCCTCCTTCAGCTCGACCGTCGTACGGATCAGCTGCCGCACCCCGGTCATCGCGAACCCGCCGAGCAGGGCCGGGATGAGCAGCGGTCCGGCGAGCCCCACCGGATCGTCGGCACGGAGCGCGAGGAGGCACATCAGCGCCGTGGCCCCGACGATCCCCCAGGTCGCCCGGCGCAGCGGCAGGACCGCGCCGCAGTTCACCGCCACGTACACGAAGAGGACGAGCCAGGGGGAGCCGAGGGCCAGGCTGAGCCCGATGGCGAGGGCGCCGAGGATGACGAGGGTGGTGTGGATCACCCGCGGCGGAAGCGAGCGGCTGGTGTTCCGGAAGACCATGACGAGGTACAGGCCGACGAAGACGGTCAGCCCGGTCCAGCCGAGCGCCTGCCCGGCGGGCGAGTAGCGGCCGTCGAGCAGTGCGCTGAGCGGAGCGCTCAGGAAGATCAGCCAGATGCCGATCCAGAGCATCTTCCTGGCCGCTTCCCGGGTGTCCTCCGGTACTTTCCCGATACCGACCACTCGTTCCTGGTTCACGCCTTCAGTGTGTCCTTCCGGTACAGCCAGGCGGCGCCGCCCGCGAAGATCAGGAAGTAGACGAACAGGATGGCCACGTCCTTGAGGTGCGGGGCGTTGCCCACCTCGATGGCCTGGCCGAGACCGGCGTACGCGTGGGTGGGCAGCCACTCGGCGATGTTCTGCAGCCACTTCGGGAAGGCCGTCGTGGGCAGCCACAGGCCGCCGAGGATGGAGAGACCGAAGTAGATGATCATCGTGATGGGCCGGACGGCGTCACCGCTCGCGATGTACCCGATGGCGACTCCGAGCGCGGCGAAGACCAGGCTGCCGGCCCAGATGACTCCGGTCAGGGCGAGCCACTGCCAGGCGTCGAACCGCACGTTCTTGGCGAGCGCCGCGACGATGAAGACGACGACGATGCAGGGCAGCGTGACGACCGCCGCGCTGCCGATCTTCGCCAGGACGTAGCCGCGGCCCGGCAGCGAGGTGAGGCGCAGCTGGCGTACCCAGCCCTTCTCACGCTCCTTGGCGATGCGCTCGCTGTTGCCCATGAGGACCGCGGTGAGCGCGCCGAAGGAGGCCATGGCGACCACGTAGAAGTTCTGCAGGGTGAGGCTGGTGCCGCCGATCTTGTCCGACGAGGACGCCCCGCTCGCGATGATCAGGTAGAGCATCGAGGGGTACAGGATCGAGAAGAACATGAACTTCTTGTTCCGCAGCGTCCGGGTGATTTCGAGCTTGACCAGGGTCTTCATGCTGCTTTGGCCTCCTCGGCCTCGGTGATGGCGACGAAGGCCTGCTCCAGGCCGAGGCCCGCGACTTCGAGGTTGCGGGGGTAGATGCCGAGCCCGTACAGGGCGTGGACGGTGGCGTCGGCGTCGGACGACTGGATACGGACGGTGCGGCCGGACACGTCGAAGGCCGTCAGGTACGGGAGATCGCGCAGCGCGTTCTCGTCGATGGCGCCGTCCAGGTCGAAGGCGATGCGCCGGGCCCCGGCCTTGGCCTTGATCTCGGACGCGGTCCCGTCGGCGAGCAGCCGCCCCTTGTGGAGGACCAGGACGCGGTCGGCGATGGCGTCCGCCTCCTCCAGGTAGTGCGTGGCGAAGAGGACCGTACGGCCCTGGTCGGCCTGCTCGCGCATGGTGGCCCAGAAGGCCTGACGGGCCGAGACGTCCATCCCGGTGGTCGGCTCGTCGAGGACGATCAGGTCGTTGTCCCCGGCCGTCGCGAGGGCGAAGCGGACCCGCTGCTCCTGACCACCGGAGAGCTTGTTGACCATCCGGTCGGCGATCTGGCCGATGCCCGCGCGGTCGAGCACGTCGGCGACCGGGCGCGGGTGGCGGTGCAGGTCACAGGCCAGCTGCACCAGCTCGCGGACCTTGACGTCCTCCATCAGGCCGCCGCTCTGCAGCATCGCGCCGACGCGTCCGTCCCTGATGGCCTGCTCGGGGGTGGTGCCGAAGACCCGGACCGTGCCCGAGTCGGCTTTGCGGAGTCCGAGCAGGAGGTCGAGGGTCGACGACTTGCCCGCCCCGTTGGGGCCGAGGAGCGCGACGGTCTCGCCGGGGTGCAGCTCCAGGGTCAGGCCGGCCACTGCGTGCACTTCGCCGTAACTCTTGTTCACGTTCTCGAAGCTCGCCACGGTGGTCGTGGTGGGCGGTGCTGTCGTCTGAGTCATGGAAACAGCGTCGCTCATTGATGTGCCCGGCGGCAGAGCCGCCTGTCGTGAGTCGTCGATGACAGATGTCATACCGGATCCATGAAGCGGCCCCCGCCGACGTGGTCGGCGGGGGCCGCTTGATGCGCGGATACGGTGCGGTCAGCTCGGGTCGAGGCTGATCGTGGCCACACGCTCCGCCGGGGTCTTGCCGAGCAGCGCGCTCTGCATGGCCTGAGCCACGTCCGTCGCCGAGACCTGGTGCTTCTGCCCGTCCCCCTTGGTGATCATGACGCCGTCGAAGACGCCTTCCAGGAGCTGGGTGATCGCGGTCCGGTTGTAGACCGGCTGGAGCCGTCCGTCGACGGGCTTCATGGAGAGGATCTTCGGCAGGGACCTCTCCGGGCCGAACTGGATCTGCTTGTTGCCCGCCTTGATCGTGATGAGCCCGGACATCGCGGGCTGCGCGAAGTCCTTCATGGCCCGGTCGAGCTCGGTCTTGGTGACCGTCGGCTGCCTGGCCGCGACGGGCAGCTGGACGGTGTGCGGCTGTCCGGTCTGGACCTGCGCGCGGAACGCGTCGCGGACCGCGACCATCGACTTGTTGACGTCCAGCGACTTGCCCGCCTTGCCCGGTACGGCGACGGCCTTGCCGGGCTCGAACTTGATCGTGCCGTCCGACGCCGAGCCGGAGACACCGGCCAGGTCGGTGAGCGCGACGCCGAGCTTCTCCTCGTCGGTCGGCAGGATCGGCTCGACCTGGCGGTGGCCGCCGAAGAGCGAACCGATCACCGAGACCGGGTTGTAGTCGCTTCCCGCGGCCTCGCGCACGGTGGCCTGGGTCTCCAGCGTGAGTCCCGCCTGGGCGGGCTTGAGCTGGGTCCTGTGTCCGTCGACGCTCAGCTGGATCGGGGAGTTGACCCGGCTGCCGAGGGTGCTGTCGAGCTTGTTGACGGCCTCGTCCCGGGTGCCGCCGCCGATGTCGACACCGAGCACGGTGGTGCCCTTGGGGACGTCGGAGTGGTTCATCAGCAGCCCGGCGCCGTACGCCACACCGGCGAGGACGACGACGCCGACCCCGATGAGGCCCAGCTTCGAGCGGCCCTTCCTGGCGGGTGCGGCCGGACGCACCGGTGCGGGCGCCGGAGTGGGGACCACCCCGGGGTGCCCCGACGGGCCGTCGGAGAGCCCGTCGTGGGCCTCCGCACCGGGGCCGGGAACAGCCCCGTGTCCGGCACCCGGTCCGGGCGGGAACGGCGCACGGCGGTCCGCCGGGGCCACCGGGACACCGCTGTTGAGAGTGGAGCCCGAGACATGGCCGGCGGCCGGCGGCCCGCCCTGGCCGCCGGAGCCCGGCCCGAACTCGGGCGCGGGCTGCTGCGGTGTCAGCACGGCGGTGTCGTCCGACATGGGCGTCCCGGTCCCCCCGGGGGCGGACGGGCCGCTGCCCAGAGGCGGTGTCAGCGAGCTGGTGCCGGTGACGGGACCCGTGGTCGGTCCGGAGGGACCGGCGGACCCGAGCGGCCCGAGGGACCCCAGGGCCCCGGGAGGGCCGGTGGGGCCGGGCGTGCCGAAGTCGGCGGACCGGTCGGACGTACCGGGCCCGGCGCCGGGACCACCGTTGCCCCGCTGCGGCGGCTCCGAGAAGTAGGGCAGGTCGGGGCGGTGGCCGCCGCCGTTCTGCGCTCCGGGTGCCCGCGGTGCCGGGGGCGCCGCAGGAGTGGACGGCGCGGCCGAACGCGGCGCTCCGTCACCTCCGTTGGTACCGCCGGCGCCGTTCGACGCGGCCGGCGCGGCGGGCGCGGCCGGCTTGCGCGGCGCGAACCAGTCGCTGGTGGGCCGCTCGGCCGGTGGCTCGTCGGCCTCCGGCTCGGGCTCGGGCGGCAGCGACATCGCGGCGGTGCGCTCCTGGTCGCCGCCGTCGGATGCGTCGCTGTCGCTCACGGGCGTACGCATGACGAGTGGCGGAATCGGCCGCGAGCCGGGGATGTTGATCCGGATACGCGTCGTCAGCGTGGTCTCGGTCCTGGGCTCGTCCGGCTGCGGCTCGGGGGCCGGCGCCGCGTCCTCCTCCGGAGACTGGCGGGTTCCGTACGGCGGCGTGCCCGAGGGGTACGCGGCCCCGCCACGCCCCTGGGGGCCGGTGGACGAACTGTCAGTTTCACGACTCAAGGCAGGTTCTCCCGGTTGGCTCCGCCGCCCGTTCTTACTTGTGCGGGAGGTTCGGCGGCGCGCACCACCATACTGGCCACGGCGCGATGACACCCCCCACCCAGCGGAATGCGACGTTCCGACGACCCGGCGATTACGTCCTGTTCACCGGGCGAAGCGGCACATCACTTCCCAGGTCGGGCGGAATCCGGCCCCGGCGAGGGCACTTTGCGCGCGGTGGCACAGATCACAGCGGCCACCATCCCGCCCAGCAGGAAGACATACGACCCCGTTCCCGCCCCGAAGACGAAGTCGCCCTCCGGGCGGGTGGAGGTCAGCAGCATGACAGCGATCAGCCAGCCGACCGCGGGAGCGCCGACCCCGAGCGTCGTGCCGGTCGCCACCCGGCCCCCGTAGAAGAGCGCCGCGGCGCCGAGCAGGGCGAGCACCAGCCCGCCGGGGAACCAGCCCGCCTGGACGAGCGCACCCGCGAGACCGGTCAGCGCGCCGAGGACGAGCAGCGCGAAGTAGGCAGCGCCACGGCGGAGGTTCGGCGGTGCCGCGATGCCCGTATGACCCTGGTTCGTACTCATTCGGCTGCTCCGGTGATGCCTGCGAATAGATCGGTCTCGCGTTCGCCGCCGGGCGCTCCCGACGCGCCCCGCACCAGTTCGTAGTACTCGCGTGCGAAGAGGGGCTGGCCCAGATCGTTGGAGAGCGCGAAGAACGGACCCTCCACCGCGATCTGGCTCGCGTGCGCCCGCATCGCCGCCGACTTGGCGGCGGCGTACTCCGTGCCGTCGATCTCGGCGGTGACGGTCGCGTCGTCCACGACCCCCGGAACATCGCCGATGGCCGCGACACCGGGGAATCCGGCGCCGGCAGCCGCGCGCAGCCGGGCGAAGCCCTCCTCGGCCACCGACCGCGGCACCCGGTTCCAGTAGATCTTCGCGATGGTGTGCGGAGCGCCGGACTCCGGCCGGAAGGCGGGCTCGGACGCCAGTTCCGCCGCGCGCATCGCGACGCGGTGCGCCTGGATGTGGTCGGGGTGGCCGTAACCGCCGTTGGTGTCGTACGTCACCAGGACCTGCGGCCTCACCGAGCGGATCACCTCGACCAGGTACGCCGCCGCGTCGTCGACCGCCGTGTTCCAGAAGGCGCCCTCGCGGTGGTTCTGCGCGACGCCCATCATCCCCGAGTCCCGGAAGCGGCCGGGACCACCGAGGAAGCGGTGGTCCCGGACACCCAGCTCCCGCATCGCGGCGGTCAGTTCGCCGGCACGATGGGCACCCAGACCGTCCTCGCGGTCGGACGCCAGGTGCGCGAGGCCGGGCGGAATGATCTCGCCCTCCTCGCCCAGAGTGCAGGTCACCAGCGTGACGTGGGCGCCTGCGGCGGCGTACGCCGCCATGGTGGCGCCGTTGTTGATCGACTCGTCGTCGGGGTGCGCGTGCACCAGGAGCAGGCGCCGGTCGGGGAGATCCGTCATGGGAACAGCCTACGAGCCGCATCCGCTTCGCAGGCCGCCCGTCCACCGTCTCAGAACTTGATACCGCCGATCATTCCGGCCACATTGGTCGTGAGCGAGTGGATGGTGGGTGCCACGGACGAGCTGGCCAGATAGAAGCCGAGAAGTGCACAGACCATCGCGTGCCCTGCTTTCAGGCCTGATTTCCTGACCATGAGCACGACGATGATCGTCAGCAGCACCACCGCCGAGATCGAGAGCGCCATGACGGTTCACCTCCACGTTGCGTACGGTCCAGGGGCATGCCACAACTGCCGGTAGCGCCATGCCCACCTAGCGCTACGGATCATAACTATCCAGCGGCCTGCATGATCGGTGCACGGCAGCACGAGGGGCGCATGGACGTACGCCCCCGGCAGAACCGTTCGGCACATGCCGCCGTGAGTGACTCCTCTAGGTTCAGTCGCATGACATCGAACGAACACTCCTTCCCGCGCCGGTTCGCCAGGACGCAGCGCTTCACGCTCGGCGCTCCGCGCGCCTTCACGGTGTCGCCCGACGGCAACCGGGTCCTCTACCTGCGCTCCCCCACCGGGACGGACCGGGCGAACCGGCTCTGGGTGCTCGACCTCGAACAGGGCGCACAGGAGCGCGTCGCCGCGGATCCCGACGCACTGCTCGGCGGCGCGGCCGAACAGCTGTCGGCCGGGGAGCGGGCGCGCCGCGAACGGAGCAGGGAGGGCTCGGCGGGCATCGTCGGATACGCGGTCGACGGCGCCGCCGAACTGGCCGTTTTCGCGCTGTCGGGGCGGCTGTTCACGGCCGGGCTGCGGACCGGCGGCACCCGGGAGATCCGGGTCCCCGGGCCCGTGATCGACCCACGGCCCTCCCCGGACGGCCGCCGCATCGCCTACGTGAGCGGGGGCGCGCTGCGCGTCGTCGGAGCGGAAGGGGACGACGACAGGGCGCTCGCCGAGCCCGAGGACGAGCACACCACCTACGGGCTCGCCGAGTTCGTCGCGGCCGAGGAGATGCAGCGTTCGCGCGGCTACTGGTGGTCGCCCGACTCGCAGTGCCTGCTGGTGGCGCGGGCCGACGACAGCGCGGTACGGCGCTGGTGGATCGCCGATCCCGCGCACCCGGAGCGGGAGCCCGCGCAGATCGGATACCCGGCGGCCGGGACGCCCAACGCCGATGTGCGGCTCTTCCTGTACGCCCTGGACGGCACGCGCACCGAGGTGGTGTGGGACCGCGTCCGCCACCCGTATCTGGCGGCCGTGCACTGGTCGGCCGATGGGGTGCCGCTCCTTCTCGTCCAGGCGCGCGACCAGCGCAGCCAGCGCTATCTGGGGGTCGACACGGAGTCCGGTGCCACCAGGACCGTCCATGTCGACGAGGACCCGGTGTGGCTCGACCTCTTCCCCGGAGTGCCCGCCTGGGCGCCGGCCGGCGGCCTGGTCCGGATCGCCGACGAGGGCGGCGCCCGGGTGCTGGCGGTCGGCGACCGTCTGCTCACCGGGCCGGAGTTGCACGTTCGGGCGGTGCTGGACATCTCGGTTGACGACGTGCTCGTCTCCGCGTCGGCGGGCGAGGCGGCCACCGTCCCCGAGACCGGCGAGATCCATGTCTACCGGGTCAACGAGCTGGGCGTGGAGCGCCTTTCGGAGGGGCCGGGCGTGCACGCGGCGGTGCGTTCGGGCGGTGTCACGGTCCTCATGTCGGCCCGTCCGGAGCAGCCGGGTACGGATGTCCGGGTGCTGCGGGGCGGCAAGGAGGTGGCCACGATCGCCTCCTGTGCGGAGCAGCCGGGCCTCACCCCCCGCGTGAAGTTCACCGAGGGGGGCGCACGGAGAATTCCGTGCGCCGTCCTGCTCCCCAGCGGCCACCGGGAGTCCGACGGCGCGCTCCCGGTGCTCCTCGACCCGTACGGCGGCCCGCACGGCCAGCGCGTGGTCGCCGCGCACAACGCGCACCTCACGTCGCAGTGGTTCGCCGATCAGGGTTTCGCGGTGATCGTCGCGGACGGCCGGGGGACACCGGGGCGCTCCCCCGCGTGGGAGAAGGCCGTCAGGGACGACTTCACACTCACTCTCGACGACCAGGTCGACGCCCTGCACGGCCTCGCCGCCCAGGGCTTCCCGCTGGACCTCGACCGGGTCGCCATCCGCGGCTGGTCGTACGGCGGCTATCTCGCCGCGCTCGCGGTGCTGCGCCGCCCCGATGTCTTCCACGCGGGTGTCGCGGGCGCCCCGGTCACCGACTGGCGGCTGTACGACACGCATTACACCGAGCGCTATCTCGGTGACCCGGGAGAGCAGCCGGACGTGTACGCGGCGAGCTCGCTCGTCACCGACGACGGGCTCTCGGCACCCGAGAACCCGGCGCGGCCACTGATGGTCATCCATGGCCTGGCGGACGACAACGTGGTCGCGGCCCACACTCTGCGGCTCTCGTCGGCCCTGCTCGCCGCTGGCCGCCCGCACGAGGTGCTGCCGCTCTCCGGTGTCACCCATATGACGCCGCAGGAACAGGTGGCCGAGAACCTGCTGCTGCTCCAGGTGGACTTCATCCGGCGGTCGCTGGACCGGGCACTGCCCGGGGCGCGTTGAACGATCGGGGCACGGCGGCCGGCCCGGATGCGCTGCACGGCCGGCGCTGAACGGTCCGACCGGGCCGGGGCGACCGGCCGGGGTGACACCTCATCCCGGCCGGTCCACGGCACCCGCACGGGCCGTACGACGTCCAGCCTGACGGCCGCGCATATCGCCGCCGCGACAGCGGAGTTGCTGCCGTGTGAACAATCCCGCGCAATGCCCGGCCCCTCGTCACGCGGGCCGGCAGGACGTCAAGCACGTACACACACCGGTCTGCAAAACCTTCGCCCAAGAAGTGCGCGGACGCAGCCCTTCCGCCGTCAGGCACTTGACGCACGTCGGCGCACCGGGCCACAGTCCGCTCAGCCGCGATGAGTCCTGCGCACAGCGGGCAGAGTGATGATGGGCCCATCTCACACCGCCGGCAGGGGAGTTGACGGCCCACCCCATGGCGGGCCGACCGGCCGGGGCCGGCACACCACATCCGAGGACACCCCACCTAGGAAGCGATACGACATGGCGCACGAGGCCACCATTCCCGCTCCCCGCGACAAGGCGCCCCGTCCGGGTGAGGTGCTGCTCTCCGCAGAGGGGCTGACCAAGCACTTCCCCATCATGGGGGGCTTCCCCTTCAAGCGCAGGATCGGCGCGGTCCAGGCCGTCGACGGCATCGACCTCACGCTGCACGCGGGCGAGAGTTTCGGTCTGGTGGGCGAATCCGGCTGCGGAAAGTCCACCACCGGACGGCTGCTGACCCGGCTCCTCGAACCGTCGGGGGGCCGGCTCGTCTACCGGGGCCAGGACATCACCCGGGCCGGCCGCAGACAGCTGGCACCGATCCGCCCGGAGATCCAGATGATCTTCCAGGACCCCTACTCGTCGCTCAATCCACGCCAGACCGTCGGCACGATCGTCGGCGGCCCGATGGCAATCAACAACATCAACCCGAAGGGCGGCCGGGAGCACCGCATCCGCGAACTCCTCGAGATCGTGGGTCTCAACCCGGAGCACTACAACCGCTTCCCGCACGAGTTCTCCGGCGGCCAGCGCCAGCGCATCGGCGTCGCCCGCGCCCTCGCCCTCGATCCCAAACTCATCGTCGCCGACGAGCCGGTCTCCGCACTCGACGTCTCCATCCAGGCCCAGGTCGTCAACCTCCTCCAGGACCTCCAGCGCGAACTGGACATCTCGTTCCTCTTCATCGCCCACGACCTGGCGATCGTCCGCCACTTCTCGCACCGCGTCGCCGTCATGTACCTCGGCAAGATCGTCGAGGTGGGGGACCGCGACTCCATCTACCAGTGGCCCCGCCATCCGTACACCCACGCGCTGCTGTCGGCGGTCCCGGAGACCACGCTCTTCCATGCCTCCGCGGACGGCGACGACGCGCCCCCCGGCCCCGGACGCATCCGGCTCGCGGGCGACGTACCGTCCCCGATCTCGCCGCCGTCGGGCTGCCGTTTCCGCACCCGCTGCTGGAAGGCCCAGGACAAGTGCGCGACCGAGGAGCCTCCGCTGGTACGCGTCGACGGCAGCCGTGACGGGCACCTGACGGCCTGCCACTTCCCCGAGGACCCGACGACGGAACGTGAGTCGGAGATCATCCTGGACCCGGCGCTGCAGGAGCTGGAGGGCGGCCACGCCGGGCCGGACGTGACGGCGGGGCAGGAGACGCCGTAGCGCACCCCGGCGGTCAGCTCCCGGCCCCCGGCGGCGCGGGGAGCCGGCATGCGGGACGGCCCTCAAGGACCTCTCAGCCGGGCGTAGCGCCGCCCGGAGCGCCGGGCCCGTCAGGCGACCGCCCAGGACCGGCGGGCGTCGCACCGGTGGGGGACCCGGCGGGCGTCGCGCCCGTGGGAGGCCCGGCAGGCGTCGCACCCGACGGGTTCCCGGACGGCGGGTTCCCGGGTGACGGCGGGGTGCCCCCGTCCGGGCCCGCGGCACCGCCGTCCGGACCCGCCGGGCCCTCGTCGGGGCCGCCGGTGTCCGGCACCACCTGCTTCTCCTCGGCGAAGTGACAGGCCGAGTCATGGCGCACCGGTCCGTCCACGGTCCGGAACACTGCGGGCACCGCCAGCGCGGGCACCTCCTGGGCGCACCGTTCCTGCGCCTTCCAGCAGCGGGTGCGGAACCGGCAGCCGGACGGCGGGTCGGCGGGCGACGGCACATCGCCGACCAGGATGATCCGCTCGCGCCGGTCGCGCACCGCCGGGTCGGGCACCGGCACGGCGGAGAGCAGCGCCTGGGTGTACGGGTGGGTGGGGTGCTCGTAGATCTCCGCGTCCGAGCCGACCTCGACCATCCGGCCCAGATACATCACGCCGACCCGGTTGGAGATGTGCCGGACGATCGACAGGTCGTGCGCGATGAACACGTACGCCAGGTCGAACTCCTTCTGGAGCCGCCCGAGCAGGTTGATGACCTGCGCCTGCACGGACACGTCGAGCGCCGAGACCGGCTCGTCCGCCACGATGATCTCGGGGTTGAGCGCGAGCCCGCGCGCGATGCCGATGCGCTGGCGCTGGCCGCCGGAGAACTGGTGCGGATAGCGGTTGATGTACTCCGGGTTGAGCCCGACGACGTCCAGCAGATCCTGGACCTTCCGCCGCCGGTCCCCCTTGGGAGCCACCTCGGGGTGGATCTCGTACGGCTCCCCGATGATGTCGCCGACCGTCATCCGGGGGTTGAGCGAGGTGTACGGGTCCTGGAAGACCATCTGGATGTTGCGGCGTACGGCCTTCAGCGCGCGGCCGGACATCTTGGTGATGTCCTCGCCCTTGTACCGGATCGAACCGGCCGTGGGGGCCTCCAGGTTCACCAGCATCCTGGCCACTGTCGACTTGCCGCAGCCGGACTCGCCCACGACGCCGAGCGTCTCGCCCTGGCTGAGCGCGAACGACACCCCGTCGACGGCCTTGACCGCGCCGACCTGTTTCCTGAACAGGATTCCCTGGGTCAGCGGGTAGTGCTTGACCAGGTCGCGGACTTCGAGGATCGGCTCCTTGTCGTGGAAGGCCACCTCCGCGTGCGACTTCTCCATCAGGTCGCGGTCCGCCTCGGCCTCCTCCCGTGCCTGGTCCCGTGCCGCGTCGCGCCGCGAGTGGTCAGCGTGCATTGAGCGTCTCCTTCCAGAAGTGGCAGGCGCTCCGGCGCTCCGGGGACACTTCGTACAGGGGCGGCACGTCGGTGCGGCACACCTCCTGGGCGAGCGGGCAGCGGGGGTTGAAGGCGCAGCCCGGCGGGATGTGCAGCAGGTTGGGGGGCAGCCCCTTGATCGCGTACAGCTCCTGGCCCTTCTGGTCCAGGCGCGGGATCGATTCGAGGAGGCCCTTGGTGTACGGGTGGGCGGGCGCCTTGTAGATCGGATGGACCGGCGACGTCTCGACGATCCGGCCCGCGTACATCACCGCGATCTTGTCGGCGACGTCGGCCACCACGCCCAGGTCGTGGGTGATGAGGATCAGCCCCATGTTGAACTCCCGCTGGAGTTCGGCCAGCAGATCCATCACCTGGGCCTGGACGGTCACGTCGAGGGCGGTGGTCGGCTCGTCCGCGATGATCAGGTCCGGCTCCAGGGCCATCGCCATCGCGATCATGATGCGCTGGCGCATACCGCCGGAGAACTGGTGCGGATACTGGCCGACCCGCTCCTTGGCGGCCGGGATCCGTACCGTGTCCATCAGCTCGATGGCCCTGGCCTTGGCGTCCTTGCGGGACATGCCCTTGTGGACGGTGAACATCTCACCGAGCTGATCGCCCACGCTGAGCACCGGGTTGAGCGAGGAGAGGGCGTCCTGGAAGATCATCGCCATCTTGGCGCCCCGGATCTTCCGCCGCTCCTCCTCCTTGAGCTTCAGCAGATCCTGGCCCTGGAAGATGATCTCGCCGCCCGCGATCCGGCCCGGCGGCACATCGAGGATGCCCATGATGGCCTGGGCGGTCACCGACTTCCCGGAGCCCGATTCCCCGAGGACGGCGAGCGTCTCACCGGAGTCCACCGTGTAGTCGACCCCGTTCACCGCCTTCGCGACCCCGTCGCGGGTGTGGAACTCCACGTGCAGATCGCGTACTTCGAGCAGCATGGTCCGGACTCCTCAGCGCAGCTTGGGGTCGAGGGCGTCGCGCACCGCGTCGCCGAGCATGATGAAGGCGAGCACCGTGACCGCGAGCGCGGCGGCAGGCCAGAGCAGCATGTGCGGGGCGTTGCGGATGTACGGGGAGGCGGCGGAGATGTCGATGCCCCAGGAGACGGTGGGGGGCTTCAGGCCGACGCCCAGGAACGACAGGGTCGCCTCCAGTGAGATGTACGTGCCGAGCGCGATGGTCGCCACGACGATCACCGGGGCGACCGCGTTCGGCGCGATGTGGCGCAGCAGCATCCGGGAGTTGGACGCGCCGAGCGCCCGCGCCGCCTGGACGTAGTCGTTCTGTTTGGCGGTGATGACCGAGCCGCGTGCGATGCGCGCGATCTGCGGCCAGCCGAGCAGCACCATGAAGCCGATCACGGGCCAGACCGTGCTGCTGGTGACCACGGACAGCAGCACCAGACCGCCGAGCACCACCGGGATACCGAAGAAGATGTCGGTGATCCGGGAGAGGATCGCGTCGCCCGCCCCGCCGAAGAAACCGGCCAGGCCGCCCAGGATGCTCCCGATGAGGGCCACCCCGACCGTCGCGCACACACCCACCGTCACGGACTGCCTGGCGCCGTAGACCGTGCGGGTGTAGACGTCGCAGCCCTGCCCGGTGAAACCGAAGGGGTGTCCGGGCTGGGAGCCCTCCTGAGCCTTGTCCAGGTTGCAGGCGAGCGGGTTCTGGGTGGCGATGAGCTGGGGCCAGATCGAGATCACCACGAGGAAGATGATGATCAGCCCCGAGATGATGAAGATCGGGTTGCGGCGCAGATCGCGCCACGCGTCGGACCAGAGGCTGCGGGCCTGCTCGTCCGGGCCCGGCCCGCCGCTGTCGGGCTGGTTCTCCAGTGTCACGCCCTCGCCCATGGCGAGGTCGGTGGCCCCGCCGGCGCCGGCGGCGGAGATGGCTTCGTCGGAATTCTGCGGCTCAGGCATACCGGATCCTCGGGTCGAGAACGGCGTAGAGGAGGTCGACGATGAGGTTCGCCACCAGGAAGACGATGACGAGGACGGTGACGAAGCCGACCACGGTCTGGCTGTTCTGGCGGACGATGCCCTGGTAGAGCTGGTAGCCGACGCCGTGGATGTTGAAGATGCGCTCGGTGACGATGGCTCCGCCCATCAGGGCCCCGATGTCGGTGCCGATGAAGGTGACGACGGGGATCAGCGAGTTGCGCAGCAGGTGCCGGACGATGATGCGGCGCTTCGGGAGCCCCTTGGCGGTGGCGGTCCTGACGTAGTCGGCCCGCCGGTTCTCCGCGATCGAGGTCCGGGTCAGCCGGGTGACGTACGCGAGCGACACGGAGGCCAGCACCAGGCCGGGCAGGATCAGCTCGTTGAACGGGGCCTCGGGCGAGACGGCGGGTCTGATGAGCCCCCACTTCACCCCGAACAGCAGCTGGGCCAGCAGACCGGTGACGAAGGTCGGCACCGAGATGACGACCAGGGTGAGCAGCAGGACGGACGAGTCGACCGGGTGGCCGCGCTTGAGGCCGGTGATCACACCGAAGGCGATACCGATGATCACCTCGAAGATGATCGCGACGATGGTGAGCCGGATGGTGACGGGGAAGGCACTGCCCATCAGGTCGGTGACCTTCTGACCGTTGAACGCGGTGCCGAAGTCGCCGGTGAAGACGTTGCCCATGTAGGTCAGGTACTGCTGCCACACGGGCTTGTCGAGGCCGAATTCGGTGCGCAGCTGGGCGGCCGTGGCCGGGTCGCAGGCGCGGTCGCCGCAGAGTCCCGCGACGGGGTCGCCCATCACGTTCACCATCAGGAAGATCAGCAGCGTGGCGCCGATGAAGACCGGGATCATCTGCAGCAGACGCCTGATCACATAACGTCCCATGAGGGGCTCCGGGGGTCGTCGTTCCGAGAAGCGGTGCGGCCCGGCGCGCGCCGCGCGCCGGGCCGGGCTTCCTCAGGCGTCAGTGGACCTTGATGTCGCTGTAGACCGGCACGCTGAACGGATTCAGCTTGACGTTCGAGACACGGTCGGAGTAGCCGGCGCTGCCGTTCTGGTACCAGAGCGGGATGGCGCCCATCTCGTCCCTGAGCACCCCTTCGGCGTCCTGGAACTTCTTGACGGCGGCGGCCTTGTCGGTGTCCGCGTTGGCCTGGTTGACCAGCTTGTCGAACGACTTGTTGGTCCAGTGGCCGTCGTTCGACGAGGCGTCGGTGTAGTACAGCGGCTGCAGGAAGTTCTGGATGAGCGGGTAGTCCATCTGCCAGCCGGCCCGGAACGGACCCGGCATCTTCTTCGCCGTGATCTGGTTGCGGAAGTCGGCGAAGGTGCCGATCGGGTTGCCGACGCAGGCCTTGTCGTTGCCGAGGGCGTTGTTGATGCTGTTGCAGAGGGCGTCGACCCACTCCTTGTGCGAGCCGGTGTCCGCGTTGTACGTGACCTTCAGCTGGCGGCCCGGGATGCCGCCGCCCTCCTTGACCAGCTTCTTCGCCTCGGCGGGGTTGTACTTGCAGGAGGCACCGCACAGGCCGGCCTTGTATCCGCCGGCGGCGCCGAGGACCGGGGACGTCCAGTCGGTGGCCGGGGTCCTGGTGTTCTGGAAGATCGTCTTGGTGATCTGCGGCCGGTTGATCGCCATCGAGAGCCCGATCCGTACCTTCTTGGCGCCCGGGGTGTTCCACTCGGGCCGGTAGAAGGGGAACGAGAGCGTCTGGATGATGCCCGCGGGGGTGTTGATGTAGCGCCCGCTGAGGTCGGCCTTGACGTTCTTGAGCTGCGCGGCGGGGACGTCGTCGACCAGGTCGAGGTTGCCCGCGGTCAGGTCGGTGTAGGCGGTGTTGTTGTCGGTGTAGACCTTGAGGTCGACGCCGCCGTTCTGCGCCTTGTCGCTGCCGGGGTACTTGGCCCACTTGCGCAGGCTCATCTTCGAGCCCTTGGTGTACGACTGCACGGTGTACGGACCGTTGCCGACGGGCTTGGACAGCCAGGCCGAGTGGTTCTTGTAGAACGCCGTCGGCAGCGGGGCGAAGGCCGGGTACCCCAGGGTGTCCGGGAAGGTGGAGAACTTCTGGTTCAGCTTCACCGTGAAGGTGGTGTCGTTGACCACCTTCAGCCCGGAGAGCGTGGCGGCCTTGGCACTGCCGGAGTCCGGGTGGACCTTGTCGTACCCGTCGATGTAGCCGAAGAAGTAGGCGTCCTTCTGGTTGTGCTTCAGAGACGCGCCGTAGTTCCAGGCGTCGACGAACGACTTGGCGGTGATCTTCTCGCCGTTGCTGAACGTCCAGCCCTTCTTGATCGTGATCTTGAAGTTGACCGAGTCGGTGGTCTCGATCTTGGAGGCCAGCATGTTCTGGGCCTTGCCGGTCTTCGGGTCGTACTTCTTGAGGCCCCGGAAGATCATGTCGAGGACCTTGCCGCCCTGGACCTCGTTGGTGTTCGCAGGCTCCAGCGGGTTCTGCGGATCACCCCAGGACGAGCTCACGACGCCGTTCGCCCCGCCACCTCCGCCACTGCTCCCGCCCCCGCCGCAGGCTGTCGCCGCGAGGGCGACGGCGACCGCGCATGCGGCCCACTTGGCGTGTGTGGCTCCGCGCATGGAGTGCCTCCTCTAGGTCCCAAATCATACTTAGGGCCCAATATCACTGGATAGCGCGACCAATGCACCTTCTCTGCGGCCGTCTGTGTCCATCCGTCACCAGAAACGCCCGGATGCCCCGCATAACGAAATGGACACACCTTTGACCGGACGCAGCTGTCCGAGACAGGTTGATTTGCGGTTTTCGTAAATCACCTGTCCACCCAGAGGACATCCTTTCTTCCTCAAGACAAGGTCAAGAACCTAAAGACCAGGTGTGGAGTTGCTACGCGCATTGACCGTTGTCAACTCGATTGATTGGGTCCGTTCCAACCCCTTAGCTCCTCCTGCCCGGAGGATGTTGCTTTCCGTACGGGGACAGGAGTTCGATGACCACGCCATCCCCGGCCCCCCTCGTTCCGGTGGACACCACTTCCATCGGCATCGTTGAGGGGTCCCGGCAACCCGACAGCCCGAACAAGGGCGCCGACGCCCGGAGCCCGAGCCAACTGGCTTGGCGGCGTTTCAAGCGCGACAAGACAGGCATGGTGTCCGCCTGCATCGTCGTGTTCTTCTTCGTGATAGCCATCGCCGCACCGCTGATCGCGAAGCTGTACGGGAAGAACCCGTACGAGACGTACGGCCAGGACAACCCCGGGCTGCTCAATGGTTTCGGCTATCCGGTGAAACCCAACGGCGGTATCAGCAGCGACTACTGGTTCGGCCTGGAGCCGTCGCTGGGGCGGGACATCTTCACGTTCCTGCTCTACAGCATCCGCACCTCGCTGATGATCGCCGCCGCGATCACGATCCTCCTCACCCTCGTCGGTGTGGTCGTCGGTGTCACGGCCGGATATCTGGGCGGCAAGACGGACTACTTCGTCGGCCGGATCATCGACATCCTGCTGTCGTTCCCGTCGACGCTGTTCTTCATCGCCTTCATGCCGGTGGTCTACGCCTTCTTCGTCCCCGACGACGACGAGATCCCGACCTCCCTGCGGGCCATCTCGCTGATCGTCGTCCTGGCGGGTTTCGGCTGGGCATCGATGGCACGTCTGCTGCGAGGTCAGGTACTGGCCCTGCGTGAAAGGGAGTTCGTCGAGGCAGCCAAGGTGACCGGCGCATCACCCGCGCGGATCATCTTCAAGGAGCTGCTTCCGAACCTCTGGACGCCGATCCTGATCCAGTCGACACTCGCGCTGCCCGCCATGGTGACGACCGAGGCCGGTCTCGCCTTCCTCGGTGTCGGCATGATCGACCCGACCCCGGACTGGGGCGTGATGATCGCGCGTGGGGCGGGCTACTACACGAACGACATCACCTTCATGCTCTTCCCGGGCATCACCATGGTCGTCTTCGTGCTCGCCTTCAATCTGCTCGGCGACTCGGTTCGCGACGCGCTCGACCCCAAGTCGAGGCGCTGAACCTCAGCTCCAACAGCCCGGCCGCTGTGGTCCGGCCTGTCGCACCTGCCTCGTCCACCGATCCCAAGGACCGATACGCCATGTCTTTCTCCCGTAGAAACTTCCTCATCGCCACCGGAGTGGCAGCCGCGAGCTCCACCGTCCTCAGCGCATGCAGCAGCGGCGGCGGCGGTGGCGACGGCAGTGGTGGCAAGGACGCCCCGAACGTCAGCAAGGGCAAGATAGCCAAGATCGAGGTCGGCACGAAGGCGGACTCCACCGGTCCTGCCGCCGAGGTCGCGGGCGCGGCCAAGGGCGGCACGATCTGGACGATGGACCAGCTCGACTGCGACCACCTGGACCCCGCACAGATCTGGTCGAGCTACGAGGGCTGGATCACCCCGCTCTTCATGCGCGGCCTGGTCGGCTACAAGGTCACCGACAGCGGCACCACCACCCTCGTGGGTGACCTCGCCACCGACGCCGGCACGATGAAGGACGGCGGCAAGACCTGGTCCTTCACGCTGAAGGACGGCGGCAAGTGGGAGGACGGCTCCGACGTCACGATCGAGGACGTCCGCCACACCTTCGAGCGGCTCTTCGCCAGCTTCATCACCTACGGCCCGCGCTACCCGCAGCAGTGGCTGGTCGGCGGCAAGGGCTACAAGGGCCCCTACGACGGCAAGCACCTCGACTCCATCGAGATCAGCGGCAAGACCGTCACCTTCCACCTCAACACGGCCCGCACCGACTTCAACTTCACGCTCGGTATGCGCGCCTTCTCCCTGGTGCCGAAGAAGCACGACACCAAGGAGGACTACGACAAGAAGCCGTTCTCCTGCGGTCCTTACAAGATCGACAAGCGTCAGATCGGCAAGTCGATGTCGATCTCCCGCAACCCGCACTGGGACCCGAAGACGGACCCGATCCGCAACGCGTACCCGGACAAGTGGCAGCTGCAGTTCGGCTTCCAGGCTCTGGCGTCCACGGACCGCTACATCGCCGACCAGGGCCAGGACCAGCACACCGTCTCGATGTTCAACGAGGTCGCCGCAGAGCGCATCCAGAAGGTGCTCAGCGACCCGGCGATGAAGAAGCGGGTCCTGACCCACCTCGACACCGCGACGTACTACTGGGCCATCAACACCACGCGCATCAAGGACGTCAAGGTGCGTCAGGCGCTCAACTACGCCTGGCCCTCGCAGCAGCTCCAGCTGATCCGCGGTGGCACGTCGGAGTCCGAGATCGCGACCACGATCATCAGCCCGCTCACCCCGGGACACACGGACTTCGACCTCTACGGCAAGCGGAAGAAGCCGGCCGGCGACCCGGTCAAGGCCAAGGCGGTCCTCAAGGAGGCCGGGAAGCTCGGCCAGAAGGTCGTCATCGCCTTCCAGCAGTCCGACAACGCCGTCAAGCAGGCTGTCGCGGTAAAGAACGCGCTCACCAAGGCGGGCTTCACACCGGTGACGAAGCAGGTCGACAAGACGACCTTCTACTCCCAGATCGCCCAGATCGACAACACCTACGACATGTTCGCGGCCGGCTGGTCCGCCGACTGGCCGGGCGGCTACACCGCCCTCCAGCCCACCTTCGACGGCCGCGTGATCGCCAACGGTGCCTCGAACTGGCCGCAGCTGAACAGCGCGAGCATCAACAAGGGCATCGACGCGGCGAGCGTGATCACGGACCCGACAGCGGCCGACAAGGCCTGGGGCAACCTCGACCGCCAGATCATGGAACTCGCGGCCTGCGTGCCGGACTACTGGCCCATCCGTAACTGGTTCCACGGCTCCAAGGTCGGCGGCCTGGTCTACGACTCGGGCGCCACCGGTATCGCGATCACCAAGCTCTACACCACGGCGTAGCCCGTCACCCGGGGGAGGGCGGCCCGATCGGCCGCCCCCCCCCGGCCCCGGCCCTCCCCCGCTCCCTACACCTCGGCGACGGCGCCCCACCCGGAAAGTCACGACCCCATGCTTCGATTTCTTCTCCGCCGCGTGACCGGCGCTCTCGTCATCCTGCTGGTCATCAGCGCCATCGTGTTCGTCCTCTTCTACGCGATCCCCCGTGACCCGGCGCGCCTGGCCTGCGGCAAGACCTGCACACCCGAGCTGGTCACCCAGATCCGGCACAATCTGGGGATCTCCGACTCGATACCGGTCCAGTACTGGCACTATCTGGTCGGTATCGTCGTGGGCCGTGACTACGGCAACTACGGCCACTGCCCGGCCCCCTGCCTCGGTTACTCCTTCACCAACCGCCAGCCGGTCCTCGGCACGATCCTGGACCGCATGCCGCTGACGATCTCGCTCGCACTGGGCTCCGCCGTCTTCTTCCTGGTCGTCGGTATCGGCGCCGGCATGATCGCCGCCGTCAAGCAGGGCAAGGCGCTCGACAAGATCGCCAGCTCCGTCTCGCTGCTCGGGTCGTCACTGCAGATCTACTTCGTCGGCTACATCGCGATGTTCCTCCTGGTCCAGCAGCTGGGAGTGCTCGACCAGCCCTCTTACACGCCGCTGACGGAGGACCCGGTCAAGTGGGCGTCCGGGCTGCTGCTGCCGTGGCTGGTGCTCTCCATCATCTTCACGGCGAACTACACCCGTATGACCCGCTCGCAGCTGGTCGAACAGCTCTCCGAGGACTACGTCCGCACCGCGCGGGCCAAGGGCCTCTCCCGCCGCAAGGTCTTCTTCCGCTTCGCCTGGCGCGGCGCGATGGGGCCGATCGTCACCATCTTCGGCATCGACCTGGGCACGCTGATCGGTGGCGCCATCATCACCGAGCAGGTCTTCAGCATCCAGGGCATCGGTCAGCTCGCGGTGCAGTCCGTCGACAGGAGCGACCTGCCGATGCTGCTCGGTGTCACCCTCGTGGCGGCCGCGGCGATCGTCTTCTTCAACATCTTCGTGGACGCCATCTACGGCCTCATCGACCCGCGGATCCGTCTCGCCTGACCCGCTCCCGCCCCTCTCCGCCCCGCCCCCGATCCCCGCAACACTTCCTGGAGCGTCCTCGTGACGAGCACCGATCAGCAGCCCTTCCTCTCTGTCAGGGACCTACAGGTCCACTTCTCGACCGAGGACGGCACAGTCAAGGCCGTCGACGGCCTCTCCTTCGACGTGGAGAAGGGCAAGACGCTCGGCATCGTCGGCGAGTCCGGCTCGGGCAAGTCCGTCACCAACCTGACGATCCTGGGCCTGCACGACCGGGAACGCACCCGGATCAACGGCGAGATCATGCTGGACGGCAAGGAGCTGCTCGGCGCCAGTGAGCGGGAGCTGGAGCGGCTGCGCGGCAACAAGATGGCGATGATCTTCCAGGACGCCCTGGCCTCGCTGTCGCCGTTCCACACCGTCGGCCGGCAGATCAGCGAGACCTACCGGAAGCACACCGGCGCCTCGAAGCAGGAGGCCCGGAAGCGGGCGATCGAGATGCTCACCCGGGTCGGCATCCCGCAGCCGGACCTGCGGGTCGACGACTTCCCGCACCAGTTCTCCGGCGGTATGCGCCAGCGCGCGATGATCGCGATGGCGCTGGTCTGCGACCCTCAGCTGCTCATCGCCGACGAGCCGACGACCGCGCTGGACGTCACGGTCCAGGCGCAGATCATGGACCTCCTCAAGGACCTCCAGCAGGACTTCGGCACGGCCATCGTCTTCATCACGCACGACCTCGGCGTGATCGCGGACATCGCGGACGACGTGCTGGTGATGTACGGCGGGCGCTGTGTGGAGCGGGGCACCAAGCGTGAGGTGCTCCGGGCGCCCCAGCACCCGTACACCTGGGGGCTGCTCGCATCGATGCCGAGCCTGACGGGCCCGGTCGACGTACCCCTGATGCCGATCCCCGGCTCCCCGCCCAGCATGCTCAACCCGCCGACGGGCTGCCGCTTCCACCCCCGGTGCACGTTCAAGGACCGGGTCGAGGGCGACGCCTGCTCCACGCAGCAGCCGCCACTCGAACTCGCCGCCGGGCGCGGTTCAGCCTGCCACCTCAGCCCGGCCCAGAAGAAGGCCATCTTCACCGACCAGATCCAGCCCCGGCTGAGCTGACCCAGAGCCAAAGGGAAAGAACGAACATGACCACCGACACCCCCCTGCTCGAAGTCACCGGCCTGACCAAGTACTTCCCGGTGATGGGCGGATTCCCGTTCAAGCGCAAGGTCGCCGACGTCCAGGCGGTCGACGGCCTCGACTTCGCCGTCCACCAGGGCGAATCGCTCGGCCTGGTGGGCGAGTCCGGCTGCGGAAAGTCCACCACCGGACGGCTGATAACCCGCCTGATGGAGCCGACGGCCGGCCGGATCACGTACCAGGGCAAGGACATCACGCACGCCTCCCGCAAGGAACTGGCGCCGGTCCGCTCCGAGATCCAGATGATCTTCCAGGACCCCTACTCGTCGCTCAACCCCCGTCAGACCGTCGGCACGATCGTCGGCGGTCCGATGGAGGTCAACAACATCAACCCGAAGGGCGGCCGGGAGCACCGCATCCGCGAGCTGCTCGAGATCGTGGGTCTCAACCCGGAGCACTACAACCGCTTCCCGCACGAGTTCTCCGGCGGCCAGCGCCAGCGCATCGGCGTCGCCCGCGCCCTCGCCCTGGAACCGAAGCTGATCGTCGCCGACGAGCCGGTCTCCGCGCTCGACGTCTCCATCCAGGCCCAGGTCGTCAACCTCCTTCAGAAGCTCCAGAAGGAGATGGGGATCTCCTTCCTCTTCATCGCCCACGACCTGGCGATCGTCCGCCACTTCTCGCACCGCGTCGCCGTCATGTACCTCGGCAAGATCGTCGAGGTGGCCGACCGCGAGACGCTCTACAGCGCCCCCCGCCACCCGTACACGCGGGCGCTCCTCTCCGCCGTCCCGGAGGCCACGGTCTCCGAGGAGGGCGTTGAGAAGGAGGACAACCGCATCCGGCTCGTCGGCGACGTCCCGTCGCCGCTGAACCCGCCGAGCGGCTGCCGGTTCCGTACGCGCTGCTGGAAGGCCACCGAGAAGTGCGCCACCGACGAGCCGCCGCTCGTCCAGCTGACCGACAGCAAGCCCGGCCACCTCACGGCGTGCCACTTCCCCGAGGACGCTCCGGCAGCGGCCTGAGCCCTGCCGGGCCCACCGGCCACCCGCAGCGCCCCGCACAGCAGTGCGGGGCGCTGTGCTGTGCTGCCGGAGCCGGGCACGTCCGGGCGAGGCAGGGCGAGTCCGGGCAGGGGCCCCGTCACCGGAACCGCCCGATCCGTACCTGCCGATGCCCCGGAAAATATAGGCTGCCCACGGCTCCCGTCGGCAACGACTGCGGGGCGGGGCCCGGCTTCCCTGCCCAGATTCGACGAACTCCCGCGCACCGGCGCCGATCCGTCACGGACTCTCTGGAGAAGCGCCTGTGGGAAGTCGTTACTACACCCTGCTGACCGCGTACATCACGTCCTCGCTGGGCAACTGGCTCTATCGGCTCGCCCTGCCACTGCTGGTGCTCAAGCTCACCGGTTCGGCCCTCAGCACGGGTGCGGTGTACGCGATCGAGTACATCCCGTTCTTACTCCTGTCCCTGCCCGGCGGGGTGTTCGCGGACCGCTTCGACCGACGCAGGATGCTCGTCCTCGGTGACCTCACAGCGGCCGTCATCGCCACCGGTCTCGCCCTGGTGGTATCGGCAGGCAGCCACGCGCTGTGGCCCATCTACCTCACGGCATTCCTGCTGGCCTGCGTGGAGCCGGTCTACCACCCGGCCTTCCAGAGTTTCCTGCCGGAGATCGTGCCGGCCGGCCGGCTCGGGCCGGCCAACAGCTGGATGCAGTCCGGTGACAACATCATGAGCATGATCGGGCCCGCAGCGGCGGGCGGTCTGGTGATGTTCCTCGGCTACGAGACCACCATCTACGTCAACGCGGCGACGTTCATCGTCTCGGCCGGCGCCATCCTGCTGATCCGTCACACCCCGGCCGGGAACGAGCGGCAGCCTCAGCGGAAGGCCACCTTCGGCCAGGACATCCGGGTGGCCCTGAGCTACGTGTTCCGGCGCAACCGGGTACTCGCCGCCGGCTCGCTGATGTTCACCGGAACAAACTTCGCGATCTGGCTGATCCAGGCGAACTTCCTCTTCTACCTGACCACTTACCGCCACCTGAGCCCGCGGGTGATCGGGGTGGTGCTGGCGGCCCAGGGCGTCGGCGCGGTGCTCGGAGCGGCGGTCGCGGGCCGCCTGGTGCAGAGGTTCCCGCCCGGCCGGATCCTGATCGCCACCACGGCGCTGGCGGGCCTGGGCACACTGCTGCTGATCCCGCTGCGCAGCCCGCTCGCCATCGGGGTCGTCTGGGGTCTGCTGTACGCGCTGGGCTCCATCAACCCGGTGGCCTGGTTCACCCTGCGCCAGAAGATCGTTCCGCGGGAGCTGCTCGGCCGGGTGGTCGCCACCACACGCATGCTGGCCTTCGCCTCCATCCCGGTCTCCGCCCTCCTGGCGGGCGCCCTGGAGTCCGCCTTCCACGACATGTACCTGATCATCGCGGCCGGCGCGGTGCTCCGTCTGGCGATCGCCGGGCTCGCGTACCTCTCCCCGCTGCGCACCCCGGTCGACGGTGTGGTCGAAGCCGGCAGCGCCGGTGCCGGGCCGGCTGCGGGGCCGGCGGGCGCGGAGCAGGCCTCCTGACGGGCTCGGCACCATGCCATTCAGGGCCGGTGCCCTCCGTCGCTACGCGTTCGGCACACTCGGCGTCAACAGCCGCTCCCGCAACTGCTGGAAGGCGGTGGGACGCGGACGGCCCGGCAGGAAATCCCTGATCCGTTCGGCGCACTCCAGCGGACTCAGCACGCTGGTGTCGCATTCGATGTCGTGGATGCCGTGCGCGTGCACCCGGGCGAACTGCTTCGCCGCGAGTCCCGACGGGCGGTCGCCGCGCTCCCCTTCGCGCCGCTCCAGCTCCGGCAGCGGACAACGCACCCCGACCAGGAGGACGTTCTCCGGGACGAAGACGGAGACGCAGTCGGCCACCCGCCAGCTCTGGCTGAACACGTGGTCCACCACGATGTTGTTGCCGCCGGCCGCCATGCCCGCCGCAGCCCGGTGGAAGCCGCGGCAAGTGCTGTCGAGGACGTCCTGGAACTGGTGCGGCAGGATCTCCCGCTTCGAGCGCATCGCGTGGAAGGCGTCCACCGGGAAGTGGAAGTACCGGTCGTCCAGAATGCGCAGCAGCTCGGTCGCGATGCTCGACTTGCCCGAACTGGACGTGCCGTTCAGGAAGATGACCGTGCCGCCGGGCGGCTGACCGGTGTGTGCGGGACCGCGGCGGGCGGTGTCGGAGGTGCCGGTATCCATGCGCTCACCCAACAGGGCTGGCTCGGGCACCGCAAGACACATGTGTTTCGATGCTCGGATGACTGCTCACGTACGCCTCCGCCGGGACTCCGACCTGGATGCCTGTGTCCGGATACTGGCCGAAGTGCACGCCGGGGACGCCTACCCCCTCCACTGGCCCGCCGACCCCGCCGGCTGGCTCACGCCGGACGGTCTGCTCGGCGCCTGGGTGGCCGAACTCGACGGCACGGTGGCCGGGCACGCGGTGCTCTCCGCGGGCGAGCGGCAGGGCACCTGCGAGGTGAACCGGCTGTACGTCTCCCCGGCCGCACGCGGCCACCGCATCGGTGAGCTGCTGATCGGCCGTCTCACCGTCGCGGCCAGGGAGTCGGGGCTGCGCCCGCTCCTGGACGTGGTCACCACCAACACCGCGGCGGTCGCGCTCTACGAGCGGCTGGGCTGGATACGGACGGCCACCGTGCACGCGTACTGGACCCCGGACCCGGCGGTGATGATGCACCAGTACCGGGGGCCGGCCTGACCGCAGCCGGGGCGGGAGCAGCCCCCGGAGCGACAGATACCCGGGCGCCAGCCTCGCTACCCTTCGCCTATGGACTACGCGAAGATGCGCGCGATCGCCGAGGATCTCACCGCCTACGCCGAGCAGCTGGAGGGGTCCTGGAATGTAGAGATCGGCCCCAGCGGACCTTTCCTCGCAATGATGAGCCCTTCGAAGCGCCACGAGGGCACAGTCCGTCGCATCCGCAACCAGCTCAATGAGCAGCTCGCCGCCACCCACCCCGGGTACATCTGTGAGAACGGCCCGGAGATCGAGCACCCCGAGATCGGTCGCATGCGGCGCCCCGATGCTCTCGTCATCCCCGAGGCGGCGCTCGACGAACCGGGGCTCGCCGTCGACGCCACCCAGGTCCTGGCCGTCGTCGAGATCGTCTCCCCCTCGAACCCGGAGAACGACTACGGCGACAAGCTCGCCGAGTACCCGGCCATGGGGATCGGGCTCTACCTGATCGTCGACCCTCGCACCGGGACCATCGAGGTCCACTCCGAGCCGTGCAAGGACCGCTACCGGCAGAAGGCCCCGTACATCTTCGGCGACACGGTGGCGCTCGGCCCGTGGGCCGTGGAGACGAGCGGCTTCCTCCGGTACGGGAAGCCCGGCGACCAGGTGCGCTGAGGACAGGGGCGGAAAACGCCCGGCCCCCCACCAGTCATGGTGGGGGGCCGGGCGGGGGCCCAACGGGCAGACCGGCGTCAGCGCTTGGCGCGCGAGGCGCTGCGGCCGCGCTCCTTCTGGTCCAGGACGACCTTGCGGATACGCACGGTCTCCGGGGTCACCTCGATGCACTCGTCGTCGCGGCAGAACTCCAGCGACTGCTCCAGCGACAGCTTCCTGGCCGGCACCACGTTCTCCGTGGTGTCCGCGGAGGCGGCACGCATGTTGGTGAGCTTCTTCTCCTTGGTGATGTTCACGTCCATGTCGTCGGCGCGCGAGTTCTCGCCGATGATCATGCCCTCGTAGACCTCCGTGGTGGCCTCCGTGAAGATGACACCGCGCTCCTGGAGGTTGACCATCGCGAACGGCGTCACGACGCCCGCGCGGTCCGCGACGAGCGAACCGTTGTGGCGGGTCCGCAGGTCGCCGAACCACGGCTCGTGGCCCTCGAAGATCGAGTGCGCGATGCCGGTGCCGCGGGTCTGCGTGAGGAACTCCGTACGGAAGCCGATGAGGCCGCGGGACGGGACGATCCACTCCATGCGGACCCAGCCCGAACCGTGGTTCGTCATGGTCTCCATGCGGCCCTTGCGGGTCGCCATCAGCTGGGTGATGGCGCCGAGGTGCTCCTCGGGCGAGTCGATCGTCATGCGCTCGATCGGCTCGTGCGTCTTGCCGTCGATCTGCTTGGTGACGACCTCGGGCTTGCCGACGGTCAGCTCGAAGCCCTCGCGGCGCATCTGCTCGACCAGGATGGCGAGCGCCAGCTCACCACGGCCCTGGACCTCCCAGGCGTCGGGGCGCTCGGTGTCCAGGACGCGGAGCGAGACGTTACCGACCAGCTCGCGGTCCAGGCGGTCCTTGATCTGCCGGGCGGTGACCTTGTGGCCCTTGCCGCCCTTGCCGACCAGCGGCGAGGTGTTCGCACCGATGGTCATCGAGATGGCCGGCTCGTCGACCGTGATCAGCGGCAGCGCGATCGGGTTCTCGGGGTCGGCCAGCGTCTCGCCGATCATGATGTCCGGGATACCGGCGATGGCGCAGATGTCGCCGGGGCCGGCCTTCTCGGCAGGCTTGCGGGTGAGCGCCTCGGTCATCAGCAGCTCGGTGATGCGGACGTTGGCGATCGTGCCGTCGCGCTTGATCCACGCGACGGTCTGGCCCTTGCGCAGCTCGCCCTGCTCGACACGGCAGAGCGCGATACGGCCGAGGAAGTTGTCCGCGTCGAGGTTGGTGACGTGCGCCTGGAGCGGGGCGTCCTCGTCGTACTCCGGCGCCGGGACGCTGGAGAGGATGGTGGAGAAGAACGGCTCCAGGTTGTCGCTGTCCTGCGGGACGGTGCCGTCCGCGGGCTTGGTCAGCGAGGCGACGCCGTCACGGGCGCACGCGTAGACGATCGGGAACTCGATCTGGTCCTCGTCGGCGTCGAGATCCAGGAAGAGGTCGTACGTCTCGTTGACGATCTCGTCGATCCGGGAGTCCGGACGGTCCGTCTTGTTCACGCAGAGGATGACCGGCAGCTTGGCGTCCAGGGCCTTGCGGAGCACGAAGCGGGTCTGGGGCAGCGGCCCCTCGGAGGCGTCGACGAGGAGAACGACCGCGTCCACCATCGAGAGACCGCGCTCGACCTCACCGCCGAAGTCGGCGTGGCCGGGGGTGTCGATGATGTTGATCGTGATGACGTCGCCGCCATCCTTGGGGTGGTACTTCACGGCCGTGTTCTTGGCCAGGATCGTGATGCCCTTCTCACGCTCCAGGTCGTTCGAGTCCATCATGCGGTCGTCGAGGTGCTCGGCGGCGTGCGCGGCGAACGCGCCGGCCTGCTTGAGCATGGCGTCGACCAGGGTGGTCTTGCCGTGGTCGACGTGGGCGACGATGGCTACGTTACGGATGTCGTGGCGCGTGGGCATGGGTGGCTTGCGCTTCTCTCAGCTCGTGGGATGCGGCGTCTGTCCTGGTACGCCCGCCGGGCGGACGCGCCACGGCCAGTCCCATGGTACGGGGCCCGCGAGCCCGGGGCTTCCCGGGCGGCGTTCAGCGGCCCTCCGGCCTTGCGCGGCAAGGGTTCGGCGGGCTCCTGGCGGGGTCCGCCCGCTGGGCCGTGGCGCTGGAAACGACCTTGCCCGCCGACAGGGCCGGCGGGCAAGTGGGCGATCGGGCAGCGCTCCGGTCGAAGACCGGCCGCACCGCGACGACCTGCGGTTCCACGGAGGTACGGAGGGTGGCTGCGGCAGCCGCTCAGGACCTCTTGGCGGACTTCAGGAAGCCGATGTCCTGGTAGACGGGGGAGGCGAAACCGAAGGCTCCGGCGTTCGCGACACCCCGCTTGGCCGCGATGAGTTCCGGCCGCTGATAGAGCGGAATCGATCCTGCGGTGGCCCAGATATGGGCGTCGGCCTGCTTCACCAGGTCCCGCGCCGTCTTGTCGTTCAGCTCGCCGGAGGCCCGGTCGAAGAGCTGGTCGATGCGGTCGGTGCCGACCCGGGTGTAGTTCTGGTCGATCAGGAGCGAGCCGTCGGACGCGACGCCGGGCTTGGCGTAGATCGGCCGGGCGTCGGTGGCGGGGAAGGCGGTGGCCGGCCAGGAGTAGATGGCCAGGTCGAAGTCGCCGGACGCGACGTGGTCCTTGAAGTACCCGGCGCTGTCGACCTTCGTTACCACCGTGCGGATACCGACCGCGTCCAGCTCCTGCGTGATCTTGTTGCCGACGCTGTCGATCACCTCCGAGCCGGGGCCCGACGGCAGGACGAAGCGCAGGGTCAGCGGCTTCCCGTTCTTGCCGAGCGCCGCTGCGGGCGCGGCTGCGGCCGGGGCCGGGGCCGCGCTTCCCTTGGGTGCGTACGCGCCCGCGACCTGGTGCTTCTCGTCCCCGGACACGGTGCCGGACTTCGAGTCGTCGGACGATCCGGCCGCGGACTTCGACGCCCCGGGCCCGGCTGACGCCTCGGGCCTACCCGACTGCTCGGGCTTCCCGGATGCCGCCGGGCCGGCCGAGGCGCTCGGCGTGCCCGATGCCTCGGGCTTGCTGCCCGCCTTGGTGCCCGGGTCCGTCTTGCGCGCCCCCTGGGCCGTCCAGCCCGCGTCGGCGAGCAGCGCCTGGGCCTGGCGTGCGTCGTGGCCACCGATGGCCCCGCTGTTGTCGGCGTAGTCGTCCTGGCCCGCGAGCGCGAGATGGCTGCCGGGCGGCAGGGCGGGCAGTCCGAGCGGCTTCAGTACGTCGGACGCGATCTCCTTGCGGTCCAGGGCTCTGGCCACCGCCCGGCGCACCCGTTCGTCCGTGAGCGGGCCCGTGCTGCCGTTCATGGCCAGCTGTGTGAAGGCGGGCTCCAGGGACTTGCGGAGCACGTAGCCGTGCAGGCCCGCCTGCTGCCGCGCGTACTCCTTGCGGTCCTCGCGGGTCTGCTCGGCGGCCCTGCTCGCGGCCTCCTGGGCCTGCGGGCCGTCCGCACCGTGCGCCGCAGCCCAGTTCAGCAAGGCGTCGGCGGGCTGTACGTCGCTGCCGGGGCCGTGGGTCAGCGGCTGCCCGTTGCTGCCGTCCTTGCCCGCCTGGGTGATCCGGCCGGCCAGCGGCCCGTCGACGTCCGCCAGGTCGAGGGAGCCGGCGGTGAGTGCCCCGGTGCGGTCGTCGGCCGGAACGGCGCTGAGGACCAGCGAGTCGAGCTTGGCCTGGTCACCCCACCAGTGCGGATTGCGTACGAGAGTGGTCTGCTTGGCCCCCGCGTTCACGCTCTTGATGCTGAACGGCCCCGCCGTCGCCGCGAGTGTCTTGCGCGCCCCGTCGTTGAAGCTGTCCGGGGTGCTCATGACCTCCTTCGGGTACAGGGGGGTGAAGAGCGAGCGCCAGTCCGCGTAGGGCTTGTTGAAGGTGACCTCGACCTCCAGGTCGTTCTTGCCCTTCTCGATCTTCTCGATCCGGTCGTAACCGGCGTTGCGCGCGGTCCAGAACCCCGAGTCCTTGCCGCTGAGCGCCCTCCACTGGGCCAGGAAGTCGGCCGCCCCGATCTCCCGGCCGTTGCTCCAGACCGCCTTCTGGTTGATCCGGTAGCGGACCACCTGCTTCGGCTCCTGCTTGATGACGTCGGCCGACTCCAGGTAGTCGGAGTTGAGCTTCGGCCGCCCCGAGCGGTCGAGTGTGAAGAGCGCGGGCAGCACCGCGCCCGCGATCCGTGAGGTGGTCCCGTCGGCGTCGGCCTGGAAGGTGTTCAGAGTGGCCGGCATCGTATCGACGGCCCAGTGCATGGTGCCGCCGTCCGCGACCCGGGCGCGCGACGTGGTCGCGATGTCCGGGCCCACCGACTTCGCGCTGCTGTTGTGCTCGTCACTCGAACCGCACCCGGCCAGCACGGGCAGCGCGAGTACACCGGTGGCGAGGAGCGCGACGCTGCGACGCTTCGCTCTCCCGTGTGAGACGCCGACGTGGGACATGGCTGGTACCTCCGGGGCCGACTCCGTCCACCCCTGCTGGGAATGAACGTGAATCTTGGGGTTTGGTGGCATTTCATGTTGATCACACCTATGACCCCTTCACTGAAGGGGAGGCCCCGCGCCGTCCGCGGGAGACACGGCGCGACACCCCCCGAACCCCACCCGTGCGGCGCAATGAGGGCGCGCACCGGCGCACCGGGGCCGCCCCGAGGGGGCACACACGGGCGTGCGCCACCGGTCCGCACGCGGCGGATCCGGCGGATCCGTCCGTATCCCTTCACAAGCGGGATGTGACGCGCGACACTCTCCGACGCGCGATCGTTTGCCGTCCGCACCGGCGGAAGTGAGGCACGCCATGCCCCTGCAAGACGACTTGACCGCTGCTCAGCGCTGTCTCGACGACCTGGTCCGCTCCCTCGGCCTGCTGGAACAGCGGCTCGGCAGCGGACTGGAGATCCGCCGGGTCCGTACGGACGCCGGCCATCTGCGCGAGAGCCTCGCGCTGCTGCGTGAGGCGGTACCGGCCGCCGGCCCGGCGGCCGGCCCCGATCTGGTCACCATGTCCGACACCCCGTACGACACCGCGCTCTGGTCGTCCGCCGCGTCAGCGGCGGCCGCCGACTACGTGGACGACGAAGGGATCGGCGCCCGCGACCGGCACGCCCCCTGAACTCAGGATCGGCCGAATGGAGCCCCCGTTGGCAACAGGCACGGAACCCCGGCCCAGCCCCGGAACAGGCGTGCACGACGCATCGCGCGCCGCTATCGCCGCCCGCCACCTGCGCACCGACCGCTGGTGGCTCTCACCCGCGGTGACCGCGGCCGGGCTGCTCGCCTTCGTCGTCTACTCGACCTGGCGGGCCTTCGCGAACGCCGACTACTACGCGGCGCCCTACGTCTCGCCCTTCTACTCCCCCTGCCTGGCCGACAGATGCGTACCCATGCGGCACGGGCCGAACTGGGACCTCTTCGGCAGCTGGTGGGGCATATCCCCCGCCATCCTGATCCTGGTCTTCCCGCTGGGCTTCCGGCTGACCTGTTACTACTACCGCAAGGCGTATTACCGGGGCTTCTGGGCCTCCCCGCCCGCCTGCGCGGTCGCCGAGCCGCACAAGAAGTACAGCGGCGAGACCCGCTTCCCGCTGGTCATGCAGAACATCCACCGGTACTTCTTCTACGCGGCCGTGATCATCGCCGGAATCCTGACGTACGACACCGTCATGACCTTCCGCGACGCGCACTACCACTGGGGCCATATGGGCCTGGGCTCCGTGGTGTTCCTGCTCAACACCGTGCTGATCTGGGCGTACACCGCCTCCTGCCACTCCTGCCGGCACATCGTGGGCGGCCGGCTGAAGCACTTCTCCCGGCACCCGGTGCGCTACCGGCTCTGGGGCTGGGTCAGCAGGCTGAACGCCCGTCATATGCAGCTCGCCTGGGCTTCGCTGGTCAGCATCGCGGTCGCCGATTTCTACGTCTACCTGGTCGCTTCCGGTGTCTTCGACGATCCGAGGTTCTTCTAGATGAGGTTTTTTGGATGACGACTCAGCTCGACCGGCAGCAGTGGGACGTCGTGGTCGTGGGCGCGGGAGGCGCCGGACTGCGCGCCGCCATCGCCGCCCGCGAACAGGGCGCCAGGACCGCCGTGATCTGCAAGTCCCTCTTCGGCAAGGCCCATACGGTCATGGCCGAGGGCGGGATCGCCGCGTCCATGGGCAATGTCAACTCGGGCGACAACTGGCAGGTGCACTTCCGCGACACCCTGCGCGGCGGCAAGTTCCTCAACCAGTGGCGGATGGCCGAGCTGCACGCGCAGGAGGCGCCCGACCGGGTCTGGGAGCTGGAGACCTGGGGTGCGCTCTTCGACCGAACGCCGGAGGGGAAGATCTCCCAGCGCAACTTCGGCGGCCATGAGTACCCACGCCTCGCCCATGTCGGCGACCGGACGGGACTGGAGCTGATCCGCACCCTCCAGCAGAAGATCGTCTCGCTGCAGCAGGAGGACGAGCGGGAGTTCGGCGACCCGGAGGCGCGGCTGAAGGTCTTTCAGGAGTGCACGGTCACCCGGATTCTCACCACCCCGCCGGAGGGCGGCGCCGCAACGACCGCGCCGGATGGCGGTCCCGCCACGGGTGACCGGGTGGCGGGCACCTTCTGCTACCAGCGCGAGTCCGGCCGGTTCTTCGTCCTGGAAGCACCCAGCGTGGTCCTCGCCACAGGCGGCATCGGCAAGTCCTTCAAGGTCACGTCGAACTCATGGGAGTACACGGGTGACGGGCACGCGCTGGCGCTGCTCGCGGGCGCGCCGCTGCTCAACATGGAGTTCGTGCAGTTCCACCCGACCGGGATGATCTGGCCGCCCTCGGTGAAGGGGCTGCTCGTCACCGAATCGGTGCGCGGCGACGGCGGGGTGCTGCGCAACAGCGAGGGCAAGCGATTCATGTTCGACTACATCCCCGATGTCTTCAAGGAGAAGTACGCGGAGTCCGAGGAGGAGGGCGACCGCTGGTACGAGGACCCGGACACCAACCGCCGTCCGCCCGAGCTGCTGCCGCGCGACGAGGTCGCCCGCGCCATCAACTCCGAGGTCAAGGCGGGCCGCGGCTCGCCGCACGGCGGGGTCTACCTCGATGTGTCGACGCGGATGTCCGCCGAGGTCATCAAGCGCCGGCTGCCCTCCATGTACCACCAGTTCAGGGAGCTGGCCGATGTCGACATCACCGCTGAGGCGATGGAGGTCGGCCCGACCTGCCACTACGTGATGGGCGGGATCGCGGTCGAATCCGAGACCGCGGCGGCGCTCGCCGTGCCGGGGCTGTACGCGGCGGGCGAGGTCGCGGGCGGGATGCACGGGTCGAACCGGCTGGGCGGCAACTCCCTCTCCGACCTGCTGGTGTTCGGCCGCCGCGCCGGCCTCCACGCGGCGCGCCACGCGGCGTCGCTCCCCGTACGGCCAGTGGTCGACGAGGACCGGATCGACGCGGCGGCGGCCGAGGCGCTGCGGCCCTTCAGCGCCGAGAGCCCGGACGCGGGGAGCGGATCCGCGGCAGCGGCGGAGAACCCGTACACCCTCCACCAGGAACTCCAGCAGACCATGAACGACCTGGTCGGCATCATCCGCCGCGAGGCCGAGATGGAGCAGGCCCTGGAGAAGCTGGCCGCGCTGCGGATACGGGCCCGCAGCGCCGGGGTCGAGGGGCACCGGCAGTTCAACCCCGGCTGGCACCTCGCACTCGACCTGCGGAACATGCTGCTGGTCAGCGAGTGCATCGCGCGCGCGGCACTGGAGCGCACCGAGAGCAGAGGCGGGCACACCCGTGAGGACTGGCCCGACATGGAGCGCGGCTGGCGCGGGATCAATCTGCTCTGCCGGCTGGCCGACCCGGCTGCGGCGGAGCCCGGCTCGGGCCAGATCTCGCTCGTCCGGAAGCAGACCGTGCCGATCCGTCAGGACCTGCTCGCCCTCTTCGAGAGGGAAGAGCTGGTCAAGTACCTCGCCGAAGAGGAGTTGAAGAGTTGAGTTCGTACGAAGCGCACTTCAGGGTCTGGCGCGGGGACCCGGACGGCGGGGAGCTGCGCGACTTCACCGTCGAGGTGAACGACGGTGAGGTGGTCCTCGACATCATCCACCGCATCCAGGCGACCCAGGCGTCCGATCTGGCGGTGCGCTGGAACTGCAAGGCGGGCAAGTGCGGTTCGTGCAGCGCGGAGGTCAACGGGCGCCCGCGGCTCATGTGCATGACACGGATGTCCGTCTTCGCACGGACGGACACGGTCACCGTGACCCCGCTGCGCGCGTTCCCTGTCGTCCGGGACCTGGTGACGGATGTGTCGTTCAACTACGCCAAGGCGCGGGAGGTGCCGGCTTTCGTACCGCCCGAGGGGGTGAAGCCGGGCGAGTACCGGATGCAGCAGGTGGACGTGGAGCGCTCGCAGGAGTTCCGCAAGTGCATCGAGTGCTTCCTGTGCCAGGACACCTGCCATGTGGTGCGCGACCACGAGGAGAACAAGGCGGCTTTCGCCGGCCCCCGGTTCCTGATGCGGGTCGCGGAGCTGGACATGCACCCGCTGGACGCCGCGGCCGATGCGGGGCTCGACCGGAAACGGACCGCACAGGAGGAGCACGGGCTGGGCTACTGCAACATCACCAAGTGCTGCACGGATGTCTGCCCGGAAGGCATCAAGATCACCGACAACGCGCTGATCCCCCTGAAGGAACGGGCCGTGGACCGGAAGTACGACCCGCTGGTCTGGCTGGGCAGCCGGATCGGCCGCCGCCGGGAGTAGCCGGGGCCGTCGGCAGCAGGTGGTTCTCCCCGGGGGGAACCGGGGCCGTCGGCAGCAGGTGGTGGTGCGCGCACGGCCCGGCGCGGGCACCCCGCGCCGGTCGCCGAAGGCCCGTAGGGGGTTGCCTTACCGGCGCCGGCCGCTGCCGCGGTCCCGGCCGGGTGACGTCTTCGGTGGCGGCCGGCGGTGCGGGGCCGTTTCAGTTCCACCCCTTGCGGTAAGCCGTCCAGTCCCCCTCCGTGGCGGCGAAGTCGACGTACAGCGCGACCCCGAATTTCTCCCGGTCGCGGTCCTGCCGGCCGAGGCCGAGCCGGACCCCGCGCACCGCTGCCGCGACCGTCTCCGCGGACGCGATGTGACCCGGCTTGGTCTCGTGGTAGAAGGGCAGACCCATCAGCAAGTCCGTTGATTCCGGGGTGACTTCGAGGGCGAGCTCCGTCTGCTCGGCGACCGCGCCCCCGTACAGGCTCGGCAGCGGCAGCGCGGTGTCGTACGACATCACGGCGATCTGGTCCACCCTGCGGGCGACCTCGCCGAAGAACCTCTGCGACCAGTACTTGGGGTGTCCGCTGAGCGCGCCCGCGACGGCGTGCGCTGCGGGCAGCGGGTCTATCTGGTGGGACGCGACGGACAGCAGCACGCCCCGGTCCCTGGTGAGTTCACGCAGGTCGTCGAGGAGCGCCAGGTAGTCGCGGTCGCCGGAGTGCAGCGGCTCCAGGTCGAAGTGTGTTCCCTCGAACCCCGCGTCGATGACTCCGCGCGCGGAGTCGACGATCGCGCTGCGGGACGCGGCGCGGGTGAGGTCGAGACCGTCCGGGCTCTCGGTGGCCAGCTTGTCGCCCAGCCATGCCTGGACACGCACGCCGGGGATCTTCCGGTGTACGGCCGCGATGAGCCACTTCGCCTTGGCGTAGCGGCCGGGCGGCAGGGTGCCGTCGTGCTCCAGGGGGCCCGCGTGCACATAGAGGTCCCGCAGTCCGGTCCCCCGGAGCCGGGCGGCGAGTGCGTCCACGTCGGCGTCCTTCTTGCGGCCGTCGACCCACGCGTGGCCGAGCCAGATGGCGTCCCGGCCTCGGGTGCGGGTGCCGTCGCGGTAGTCGCCCGCGTCGTTGGCGCGCAGCGCGATGCCCGCGGCGAGCACGGGGACGACGAGGAGGACGGCGGCCCCGAGCGCCGTCCGCTTCAGCCAGGTGCGCGCCGGTCTTCGCCCGGTCCTGCCGTGCGGTGCGCACCGGACGAGCAGCCCGGCCAGTGCGCGCCGCACACGTATGCCTGCGGATCTGACCTGCACCACGCCCCCCACGAGCTCGTACGGTCGGCCCCACAGACTAGGCCCTCCGGCCGCTCTTTGCGGGCCGGGCGTCGCGCGGCCGCGGAGACCGGCCGGACAGGGTCCTGGCTGCGGTCGCGGAGCCCACAGGACGGTCATACGCTCCCAAATGTGACGCCGCCCGAGATATCCGCACGGCCGCACACCGCCGTCCGCGCAGCACCGGCCGCCGTGCTCGCCGCCCTGGCCACCGTGCTCGCCGCGGTGTGTCTGCTGGCTGCCCCGGTGCCGGTCGCCCACGCTGCGGACCCGCCGGTCCTCTCGTCGAACGGGCAGGTCACCGACAAGGTGAACGCACTCGGGGACCGCAAGCACGCGGTCGCCGGGGCGCTCGCCTCGCTGTACCGCAAACGGCACGTGCAGCTCTTCGTCGTCTATGTGCGGGACTTCTCCGGGCAGCCCGCCCAGGAGTGGGCCCACACCACGGCGAACAAGAACGGGCTCGGCCGGGACGACATCCTCCTGGCGGTCGCCACGCACGCACGCCAGTACGCGTACTCGGCGGACAGCGGCACCACCAGGTTCACCACGGCCCAGCTCGCGGACGTCGCCCGCGTCGCCGTCGAACCGCCGCTCGTGCAGCACGACTGGGCGGGCGCGGCCATCGGGGCCGCGAACGGTTACAGCGCGGCCCTCGCGGGGCAGCCCGTGCCCACCCCGGCCATCACCCCCGGCGCGTCCGACCCCGGCGGCGGCAGCACCGTCGACATGGGCAACGGCGCCCTGCTGGTGCCGCTCGGCCTGGTGGTCGTGGTCGGCGGCCTGGCGATCTACGCGTACACCGTCAGGAGGCGGCGCGCGGAGAGCAGGACGACCCCCGGCAGTACCGCCCAGCAGCAGGGCTGGGGCGGCGCGGGCACCGAGGCGGTTCCGCTCTCGCAGCTCGACGCCGAGGCCGGAAAGCTGCTGGTCGGCACGGACGACGCGATCCGCACCAGCACGGAGGAACTGGGCTTCGCGGTGGCGCAGTTCGGGGACGGGGCCGCGGAGCCGTTCACCGCGGCGCTGACGTATGCCAGGAGCGAGCTGACCACGGCGTTCCGGCTCCGCCAGCAGCTCGACGACTCGTATCCCGAGGACGACACCGTACGGCGGCAGATGCTGGAGGAGATCATCGCCCGCTGCACGGAGGCCGACCGCCGGCTCGACGAGGAGTCGGAGAGCTTCGACCGGCTGCGCGCCCTGGAGCGGAACGCCCCGCAGGCGCTGGCGGCCACGGAGACCGCCTTCCGGGCCACCGCGGGGCGTACCGGGGCAGCCGAGTCCACACTCGCCGCGCTGCGGGAGCGGTACGCGGACTCGGCATCGGCTGCGGTGACCGGGAACGTCGAGCAGGCCAAGGACCGGCTGCTCTTCGCGACGAACAGTCTCAACGAGGCCCGGCAGTCGGTGGCGGGCGGCGACAACGGCCGGGCGGCGGTCCATGTCCGGGCGGCGGAGAGCGCCGTGGGCCAGGCCACCACGCTCATCGACGCGGTGGACCGGATGGCACGGGAGGTGGCGGAGGCGGAGGTCCGGCTGACCGGCGCGCTCACCGAGACGGACACGGATCTGGCGGAGGCCCGCGGCCTGCTCAGGGGCACCCCGGCCGGGACCTCCACGGCCGACCTCCAGGGGCGTATCGCCCGTGCGGAGACGGTGACGGCCGGGGTCCGGCAGGAGCAGCAGGCGGGACGGTACGACCCGATCGACGCGCTGCGCAGGACCGAGGAGGCCGACGCCTCCCTGGACAAGGCGCTGGACGGCGCCCGTGAACACGAGGAAGGCACCCGCAGGGCCGCCGAACTCCTCGAACCCGCGACGCTGACGGCGCGCTCCACGATCGGGGCTGCGGCCGACTACATCACGACGCACCGCGGTGCGGTGGGCACCCAGGCCCGTACCCGGCTGGCAGAGGCCCACCGCCATCTGGAGCAGTCCCAGGCGCTCGCGGCGACCGACGCCCAGGGAGCGCTGTCCGAGGCCCAGCAGGCCGACTCACTGGCCGGGCAGGCCCAGTACCTCGCCGAACAGGACGTACGGGCCTACGGGAACCAGTACGGCGGTGGCACGGGCGGAGGAATGGGCGGTGGCTCCGGTGGCGGCATGGGCGGCGCGGTGCTGGGCGGGATCATCCTCGGCGGACTGCTCGGCGGGGGGCGCGGGGGCGGCGGTTTCGGCGGGGGGTTCGGAGGCGGGAGCGGCCCGGGTCCCGGCAGCTTCGGCGGCGGCGGGACACGCGGCCGGATGGGCGGCGGCGGCCGTTTCTGAACGGAACGGCCACGGCGGACCCGACAGACACGCAACACACGCACGCAACACACGCACCGGTACAACGGATTCGACCAGCGAACGGAGCAAGACCATGCCGGAGAAGCAGACCGTGCTCGGCCGCGTGGCCCAGCTGGCCAAGGCCAACATCCACGCGATGATCGACCAGGCCGAGGACCCGCAGAAGATGCTGGACCAGCTGATCCGCGAATACACGGACAACATCGCGGAGGCCGAGCGGGCCGTGGCCGTCACCATCGGCAATCTGCGCCTCCAGGAACAGGACCACCGCGAGGACGTGGCCGCTGCCACCGAGTGGGGCGCCAAGGCGCTGGCCGCATCGAAGCGGGCCGACACCCTGCGCGCCGCGGGTTCGGACGCCGACGCCGACACCTTCGACAACCTCGCGAAGGTCGCACTCGGCCGCCAGCTCCAGTCGGAGAAGGAGGCGAGCACGGCGCAGCCCGCCATCGCCGCGCAGAACGAGGTCGTGGAGCAGCTCAAGTCAGGCCTGGACCAGATGAGGAGCAAGCTCACGGACCTGAAGTCGAAGCGCGACGAGCTGGTGGCGCGCTCGAAGACCGCCCACGCGCAGAACACGATGATGGACGCGGTCAAGAGCGTCAACGTCCTCGACCCGACGAGCGAGATCGGCCGCTTCGAGGACAAGGTCAGGCGCGAGGAGGCGAGGGCCATGGGCCAGCGGGAACTCGCGGCGTCCTCGCTGGACGCCCAGTTCGAGCAGCTGGACACCCTCGGGGACACGGCAGAGGTGGACGCGAGGCTGGCGGCGCTCAAGTCACGGGCGTAGGACCGCAGAGCCTGCGCGTCAGGCGCTCACGTCGCCGCGCTTCACGGCGGAGACGAAGGGCGCCCACCCGGTCGCGCCGAACGCGAGGACGGGGCCGTGCGGGTTCTTGCTGTCGCGGACGGGGACGACGTCATTGCAGCCGTCTGCCACCTCGACGCACTCGCCGCCGTCCTGATTGCTGTAACTGCTCTTGCGCCATGCAGCGGCGCTCAGCTCAGTGGATCGCACGGAACCCCCTCCAACATGCGCATGATGTATTTCCGCGACTCAGCGGGCGTCAGGGCCAGGTCGCGCACGGCATCGTACCGGAGCCGCAAGTTCTCAACGGTGCCGGCTTCTTCGATGAGTTCACCGCCCAGCCCGTTCTCCACGTACGCAACCGTACGCCCCTCCGGTAGCCGGAGAACATCGCTGTCATGTTCGCCAGCCCGTGAAGTCCGGCGCTCATCGGCAGCACTTGGAGAGCCACTTTGGGCCGCTCCCCCACCTCGCCCAGGTGCTCCAGCTGTTCCCTCCACGCCTGCGCGTCACGGCATGGCGTGCGCAGCACCACCTCCGAGAGGATGGTGCGAAACGGAGGGGCGGCGTGGCGCTCCCTCCAGGGCGCCACGGCCCACCCGAACGGCACGCCCGTAACAGCGCCGCTACGCACCGCAATTCATGGCGGGTGGGCCCGGCAGCAATACGGCACAACACCCGATGAACCGGCCCACAGCACGGCCGCACCGCCTCGGACTAGTACATGCTCAGCAGCTGCTCCACGCTCAGCTCGGGCGTGGGCGCGCCGTCCGGCAGGGCCAGTTCGAACCAGACCGTCTTTCCGCGCGGGGTCCTCCGTGAGCCCCAGGCCGCGCTCAGCAGACCGACCAGCTGGAGCCCCCGGCCGCCCTCGTCCGTGTCGCGGGCGCGGCGGCGGCGTGGCTGGACCAGACCCGCGTCCCAGACCTCGCAGACCAGGGTGCGGTCGAGGAGCAGACGGAGCCTGATCTCGCCCTCGCCGTAGCGCAGGGCGTTGGTGACCAGCTCGCTGACCAGGAGTTCGGTCGTGTCGACCAAGTCGTCCAGGTTCCAGTCGACCAGCTGCTCCCGGGCCAGCTCGCGGGCCCGGCCCACCGAGCGCGGCTCGCGGGGCAGGCTCCAGTCACCGACCGACTCCTCCGGCAGCCCCTGGATACGGGCCATCAGCAGGGCGATGTCGTCCTCGCCGTGCTCGGTGTCCAGCGTGTTGAGCACATGGTCACAGACGTCTTCGAGCGGGCGCTCGGAGTGGGTGAGGGCTTCGCGGAAAGCGCTCAGGCCCTCGTCCAGCGGATGGTCGCGGGACTCGACGAGTCCGTCGGTGTAGAGCGCGAGGAGCGCGCCCTCCGGTATCTCGACCTCGACCTCCTCGAACGGTTCGCCGCCGACACCCAGCGGCATGCCGGGCGGTACGTCGAGCAGCAGCGCCGGCTCACCCGGTTCGACCAGCACGGGCGGCAGGTGCCCGGCGTTGGCGAAGGTGCAGCGCCGGGTCACCGGGTCGTACACCGCGTAGACGGCGGTCGCGAGGTAGACCTCGGAGAGATCGGCCTCGCGGGACTTGTGCGCGGCACGTGAGGCCTGCTGCGTCCCGCTCGGGGTGCCCAGTCCGCGGGCGATCTCGTCGAGCGCTTCGAGTACTTCGGCGGGCTCCAGGTCCAGCAGCGCCAGCGTCCTTACGGCGGTGCGGAGTTCGCCCATCGCGACGGCGGCCCGCAGTCCGTGGCCCATGACGTCGCCCACGACCAGCGCCGTCCGGTGCCCCGGCAGTTCGATGACGTCGAACCAGTCGCCGCCGACCTCACTCGCCGTGTTGCCGGGCAGATAGCGGCAGGCGATGTCGAGCCCGGCCGCCTCGGGGTCGCCGGGCGGCAGCAGGGAACGCTGGAGTATCAGGGCACGTTCGTGTTCGCGCCGGTAGAGCCGGGCGTTGTCGATACAGACCGCGGCGCGCGCGGCGAGCTCCACAGCCAGCGAACGGTCCCGCTCGCCGAAGGGCTCGCTGCCCTTCGTACGGGAGAACTGCGCCAGGCCGACCACCGTGTCGTGGGCGACCATCGGCACGGCGAGCGTCGACTGGACATGGCCGCCCTGGGAGCCGGGCACGGAGCGCACCTTGCCGGTGCGCAGGGCGCTCGCGCACGGCGAATGGAACGCGTAGCGGTGGACGGCGCCGAGCTCGGGGCCGTCGTCCGAGCCCGTCAGCCGGACGTCGGAGACGGCGCTGGCATAGGCGACACGGCGCAGTTCGGCGCTGCCGTCGGCGCTGCCCTTGGGCGATTCGTCACCGGCCAGCAGCCCCTGGTACAGGTCGACCGCCGCCAGGTCGCAGAAGCCGGGGACGGCCACGTCGAGGAGTTCACGGGCGGTGGTCTCCAGATCGAGGGAGTTCCCTATCCGGGCGCCTGCCTCGTTGAGCAGGGCGAGGTTGCGCCGGGCGTTGGCGGCCTCACGGGCCGCGACGTGCCGGCGGGTGACATCGGTGCCCAGCCCGGCGACGCCGATGGGGGCGCCCGCACCGCTGTGCACGCGGTAGAGGTTCACCGACCAGTGCCTGTGTTCGGAACTCCCCGGCGCGGAACCGATCAGCTGGAGGTCGGTGACGGGGCGTCCGGTCTCCAGGACCCGCTTCAGCGCCGTGGTCATCCGGTCGGCCTCGGCACGGGCGAGGTAGTCGTGGACCGTACGGCCGCGGTGCTCCCCCACGTCGTCCCCGAACAGCTCCGCGAAGCGCTTGTTGACCCGCCGCACCGTCAGGTCCGTACCGAACAGCAGAAAGCCGAAGGGAGATTGGCCGAATATGGCCTGCGACGAGGCGAGGTCCGATTCGATCTGGCGGAGCACCCTGACGTCGACAACGATGCAGACAGCGGCCCGTCCGCCGTCAGCCGTCTCCGTGGGCATCACATACAGCTCGGCGAGCCCCTGCGCCTCCGGCCGGTCCGGCATCCGGAAGGGGACCAGCCCGGTCCACTCCTTGCCGTCCAGGATCTCGGCGACCCTGCCGTGCCCTCTGCCGCGCGCCTGCACCGGCATGAAGACCTCGACCGGGTCCACGCCCACGGCGTCACGGGCGTCCACGCCGAACAGCTCCTCGGCCCTCTTGCTCCACTGCTCCACCAGCCCGTCGGCCCCGATCGAGAACGAGGCGACCCTGATGTAGTCATAGATGGAGCCGGGCGGACTGCTCTGCCATACGACATCGCCCGTCGCACCGGATATATCGCTCACGCGACCGTCCCCTCCAGCTCACCACGCACCGAACCGACCCAGGTGGCACCCCGCAGTATTCAGCACTACGGCCCCAACCGGCACGGCGTTCACGATCACAGCACGGTCTCAGTCACTTTCGGACACCCGGCCGCGATCGCGTCCCACTCCTCTCCTAACCAGACTGGGCCAGCTCGAACCACACCGTCTTGCCCGATCTGCCGCGCGCCGTCCCCCAACGCTGCGCCGAACAGGCCACGAGCTGCAGTCCCCGGCCCCCTTCGTCGTCGGGACCCGCCGCCCGCTCGCGGGGCGGATCCGGAAGCGGGTCGGAAACCTCCACGCGCAGGGTGGCTTGATCCAGTCGCGCGAGCCTGACTCCGATCGGCCCGGACGCGTGCCGCATGGAGTTGGTCACCAACTCACTCACGAGCAGCGTCGCGACGTCGCCGAACTCGCCGTCGAGTTCCCACGCGCGCAGGGTGTCCCGAACCGCCCGGCGCGCGACACGTACGGCATCGGGCTCGGCGGGGAAGGTCCACTCGGCACATCCGTCGTCGGTGTCGATCAAGCCGATCACTTCCCCATGCCGACCATGGACATGCGCCTTGATGAATAGGAGCTAACCAGCACATACCCTGTATTCACCGCAGATATCGGCTACACCGCGCTATATGGCAGACAGTGGCACGAACGGCGCACAATCCCGACCGCCCGATCACCCGATGAGCGCGCTCCGGCGGCGCCCGGTCGGCATCCTGACGGGTCTTCGACGGGTTCCCGAGGCTTCCCGACGGCAGCGAGGTCGCGGGGACCGCGCGTAAATCCGGGTCGACCCCGGCGAACGTCCCGGCCCGCACCCCGTGGGACGTGCTGGATCAGCGGTCGGCAGCCGGTGGATCGCAGGTCAACGCGGTACGGCCGGTGGATCGCAGGCCAACGGGGCGTACGGCCGTACGCGAGGCACTCGCCGGGTGCCCACGGGGTGGGCGTGGAGGGCGGTCGCGGGGGCGCGCCTCCGCGGGAAGGGCTCCGGCCCGCATCACCCCTGCGGCGCGGCCCTCAAACGGCGCGCCGCCTCGGCCACAGCGGGCCGGTCCTGGTCCAGCCAGTCGACGGAGTCGATCTCGTCGGGCCACAGCCAGCGCAACTCGTCGTGGTCCTCCAGCGGGCGCGCCTCACCCGAGACCAGCCGGGCGGTCCACACCCGCAGCACAAGGCCGGCACGGAGCGGCCATTCTCCCGGGATGCGCTCCAGGGGTTCCGTTTCGACGCCGAGTTCCTCGCGCAGCTCACGCACCAGCGCCTGCTCGGCGCTCTCCCCGGGCTCCACTTTCCCGCCGGGCAACTCCCAGCGACCCGCCAGCTCGGGCGGAGCACTGCGCCGGGCGGCAAGCAGCCGCCCCTGGTCGTACAACGCCCCACCCACGACAACGCGATCAGCCATGGCGCGAGCCTACCGAGCACCCGCCGCGGCGCGGGCTCCGCTGCGCTCACCCCGGTGCGGCAGCCGAGTCGCCCTCACTCAACAGCTCTCGCTACTACTGCACGCTCTGGCCGACACGTTCGATCCAGTACATCTGCCGGTGCCCACGGGCACCGAGGGTGTCGGCCGTCTTCTGCGCCTCGTCCTTCGTCGCGTACCTTCCGACGCGATAGCGATTGCCGTTGTCGTCTTCACGTATCACCTGCCACAGCAGCATGACGTTGCTGTCCGTCACCGTGTACCCCCGTCGCACGCCGGCGTGCAGGCCATCTCTGATCTCCAGGAAACCGCAGTCCGCATATGCCCGAGCGTACGCCCGACCCTTACTGAGCGAATACGTGTTTTCACAAAGAGGTACGCATTAAGCCACTCTGCAATTTCCATTGAGTACGCAACGACGTGCCGCCCGGCGGCATATGTCCGCATATAACGGATCCGGGCACGCTTCCAGCCGACTCGTCGTCAGGAAGCGTGCCCGGATTGTTCGTGCCGTCAGCCGGTCCGGCGGCTCACTTCACCGGCAGGTGGTAGGCGATGCGGTAGCGGTCCGCCGGGACGACGATGTCCGCCGTCTCCACCGCCCGCCCGGACGCGTAGTACGTACGCGAGATGACCACCACGACATGGCCGGGCACCCCGCCGAGCGTGAGCAGCTCCTCGGCCAGACCGGGCCGGGCGCCGACCTCCTCGACGACGTTGTCCACGACGACATCGATCGCCGCCATCCGTTCGACGACCCCGCAGCCGCCGAGCGGCCCCTCCTCGGGAAGCATCACAGGCGTGCGCCCGGTGATCGTGAGGGGCTCCCAGGAGGTCGACAGCATCATCGTTTCCCCTGCGTCGCGGTAGACGTACCGCGTGCGCATCACCCGCTCACCGGGCGGGATGGAGAGCCGCAGCGCGGTGTCGGCCTCCGCGACGTCCTGCTCGCTGCTGGACTCCCAGGTGCCGCGCGCACTCTCGTCGGCCTGCTCCTGGCGGAACGGCGTCGCACCCTCGGGCAGCCGGTAGCCGGAGCGGGCGATACGGCGCGGGACGAGCCGCTCCCGGACGTAAGTACCCGACCCCGAGCGGCCCTCCACGAGCCCCTCGGCCATCAGCACCTTGCGCGCTTCGAGGGCGACCGTGTCGGAGACCCCGTACTCCTCGCGGATACGGGCCTGCGAGGGCAGTCGTGTGTGCGGTGGCAGCGAGCCGTCGGTGATCTTCTGTCGAAGATCACTCGCGACGCGCAGATAAGCCGGCTGCTCACCGAAAGTCACTGGCCACTCCCATATAGGTCGACAGACCGCAACAGCGTGGCAACTGTAGGTTGTTGACCGCAAGCAGGGGCCAAAGTTTCACTCGAAGTGATGACAGGTGGTCAGCGAAACCGTCCGTCCGGGCGAAACCCTGGCGGAGCCCCGGCGGTCGAGCAGCGCCCGCCGCCCGACGCCGCCGTCCTCGGACTCCCCCGCCGCAACTCCCCCGCCGCAGGCCCGAGTCGGGGCCGTCGGCGCAGAACGGCCGCGGCGCACCGGCCGGTTCCCATATCGAGCGGGGAACGCCGGTGCGCCGCGGCCGGGTCCGGCTCCCCGCCCCGCCGGTACGCGCGGGCGGGGGAGCCGTGAAGCGGTCAGCCGAGCAGCTTGACGATCGTCTCCGCGGTGTCCGTCTCGCCGAGGCGCGGGAAGATCCGCTCGACGGCGTTGCGGTGGGCCTCGGGGTCCATGTCGGTGACGGCGTCGGTGGCGACGGTCACGTGGTAGCCGTGCTCATGTGCCGACCTGGCAGTCGATTCGACGCCCATGGCCGTGGCGATCCCGGCCAGGACGACCTGGGTGACGCCCTGGCGGCGCAGCTGCATGTCGAGGTCGGTGCCGTAGAAGGCGCCCCAGGTCTGCTTGGTGACGACGATGTCACCGTCCTGCTGGTCCAGCTCGGGCACCAGCTCGGCCCAGTCCGCCGGGGGCGTGCCCTGCCGCGCGGGGCCCTCGTTGCGGCCGGGGGCGCCGCCCGTGACACGTACGAGAACGACCGGGAGGTCGTGCGCGCGGAACGCGGCGGCGAGCTGCGCGGAACGCTCGATGATCTCGGCGGCGGGATGCACGGTCGGCAGGCCGACGATGCCCTTCTGGAGGTCGACGAGGATCAGCGCGGTCCGGGTGTCGAGGGTGGTGGCTGTCATGGAATGGCTCACTTTCGGTTGCGGGCACGGAGCGCCCGGTCGGAGACGGTCAGTGCGACGAGCACCAGACCGAGGACAACGGAGACGGCGGCCATCAGGTGCAGTCCGCCGTCGCTCGCCCGCTGCCCGTAGGCGAGGGCGATGAGGCTGGAGGCCGTGATGGCGCCGATGTACTGGGCCGTCCGCTGGAGGCCGGCGGCCGACCCGACGGCCTCGGCGGGGGCGTGCTGGTAGACGGCGGCCTGGTTGCTGGTGCCGATCAGCCCCTGCGGGATACCGAAGCAGGCCCCTGTGAGGAGCAGCACGGCGACCGGGGTGGCTCCAGTGGTGAAGATCAGCAGGCCGCTTCCCGCCGCGACCAGGACGGCGGCGACGGTGAGCGGGGCCCGAATCCCCTTCGTACGGGCTCCGAGCAGGGAGCACACCAAGGCGGCCACCGACATGGGGAGCATCAGCAGACCGGTGTGCAGGGAGGAGAATCCGCGGCCGTCCTCGAGCCACTGGGTGAAGCCGTACATCACGCAGTAGATGACGAGGTAGCTCAGGCCGTGCCGCAGATAGGTGCGGGCGAGGGCGTGGTTGCGGCCGAGCATCCGCAGGTCGATGAAGGGGCGCGGGCACCGGAGCTGCCACCAGGTGAGGACGGCAGCCAGGACGGCGACGGGGCCGAGCAGCCACCACTGCGGGTGGGCCAGGTCGAGGAGGAAGAAGACCAGGGCCGTGAGGGTGCCGGTGAAGAGCAGGATGCCGAGCGGGTCGAGGCCGGCCGGTTCGCGCGACTGGCCTGCGGTCGCGCGCCGGCCGTCGTCCTTCGGGATCCACCGCGTGGCGCAGACGAACGCGACGAAGGCGAGCGGCACGTTGACGGCGAAGATCGCCCGCCAGCCCCAGGTGGCGACGAGCAGCCCGCCGAGGGTGGGGCCCACCGCCGCGCTGCCGAGCGCGGCGAAGGAGAGCCGGCCCAGGACGGGGCGGGGAGTGGGGGTGCCGAGCCTGCGCGACTCGGAGCGCAGTACGGCCATGGCCGCCGGGTAGGCGGCGGACGTGCCGATGCCGAGAAGCAGCCGGGAGGCGATCAGCCAGCCGAAGCCGGGGGCCACCGCGCCGACGAGCCCGGATGCCGCGACGACGGCGAGGCCCGCGAGGAACACACGGCGCGGACCTATGGAGTCGGCGAGCTTTCCGAGCACCGGCTGAGCGACAGCGCTGGCCAGATAGAGCACGGACACCAGCCAGACCGTGCTGGACGCACCGATCCCGAAGTGGTGGCCGATGGACACCAGAGCGGTGGAGATCATGGTGGTGTTGAGCGGATTGAGCAGCGAGCCGAGCAGCAGGGGCGCGGTGAGGCGGGCCCCGAATCCGGCCCCGTCCGGCTCGGCGGCCATCGTGGCGTCCGACCGGGCGGCTGTCGCGGTGTCCGCGCCGTCGTCTTCGCCCGGTGGCAGCCTGGTGCCCGGCGCAGCCCCCTCTGCTGCCGCTCCGGCACCGCCTGGGGCCGTCACTTCAGTACCAGCCGTTCGAGCAGCGCGACGGCGTCGTTGAGTGTGCGCCGCTCCGCCGCGTCCAGTTCCTCGCCGATGGCGCACGCGAGCCAGCTCTGCTTGTCGGCGCGAACGCCTTCGAGCGTGCGGCGGCCGAGAGCGGTCACCGACATGACGGACTGCCGCCCGTCGGTCGGGTCGGGAGCGCGCTCCACCAGGCCCGCGGTCTCCAGCGCGGCGACGGTCAGCCGCATCGACTGCGGCCTGACCAGTTCGGCGCGGGCCAGCGCGGCCGTGGTCGACGGGCCCTCCCGGTCCAGCAGGGACAGCGCCGACCGCTGCGACTGCGTCAGCTCAAGGCCGGGAGATGTCCTCCGCAGCCGCCGAGCCACGCGTCCGAGTACGACCGAGAGCTCTGCCGCGACCTGTTCGGGGCTGGGTTCGTCGTGAGAGGTGGCCATGGGGACCACCGTAAGAGATAGACAGGAAGCCTTGCAAGTTTGCCTGCCCATCTATCCCGGCCGGGCCCGCCCCACCGCGGCAAGGCCCGGCCTGCCCCGCACCGGCCCCGGCGTGGCGTTGCGGGCACCGGGTACCTGTAGAGCCATGGACCTCCACTCGAAGGCACTGCTGACAGTGATCGCTCTCGCGGTTCTGGCAACGCTTGTGGTCACGGTCGTCCTCGCCGTACGCCTGTTCCGCGCCCGGCGCTTCCTGCGGGACGCGGGCATCCCCCTCCAGAACAAACTCGCCTTCTGGGGTGCGCTGATCTACACCATCAGCCCGGTGGACCTGCTCCCCGATCCGATCCTGCTGGACGACATCGGGGTCCTGCTCCTCGCCCTGCACTCGCTGGAGCGGGCGGCCCGCCGGGCAGTCCCCCAGAAGCCTGGACACCCGTCGGGGAAATTTGGCACGGTGGGCCCACCGGCCCGGTAATCGAACTTGTGGCCGAATCTCCTTGGGGGCCCCGCCATGCCGTCCGCCAGCCTCGCGCCGGATGCCGCCGCGTACTACACGACCCAGAGCGCCTTCTCCGACCCCGGGACCCTCGCACCGCTGTATTCCTCGCTGCCCGCCGACCCTGCCGAACTCGCCCTTGCCGCGCGGGGCTTGGTGATCCACCGACTGGAGGGCGACGACTTCGGATACACCATCCCCCAGGACCGCCTCCACAACGACGCCGAGACCCGCTACATCGACGACATCCTGCGGATCATCACCGGCCGGAACGACGCACCGCTGCCCCAACCCCGGGTTCCCGCCGACCGGTTCGTCGGCATCTGCCGCGACATCGCCCTGCTGCACTGCTCGTTCCTGCGCCACGCGGGAGTACCGGCCAGGCTGCGGTCCGGGTTCGCCGACTACTTCGGCACGGACGGCTTCCACCACGACCATGTCGTCACCGAGTACTGGGACGCCCGCCGGGGCTGGCTGCTCGCCGACGCGGAGCTCACCGACCCCGCGATCGCGGCGCGCTACGCGGTGCCGTTCGATCCGATGGACGTACCGCGCGACCGTTTCCTGGTCGCGGGCGAGGCGTGGCGGGCGATCCGCGCGGGCGAGGCCGACCCGAAGACGTTCGGGCTCCTGATCCCCGAGGCCTCACTGATCGGCGAGTGGTTCGTCGCGGGCAACGTACGGCTGGACCTCGCGGCACTCAACCGCACCGAAACGCTGCTGTGGGACGTCTGGGGCGCGGGAGCCGACAACGCCGAGGGAATGACCGACGCTCTCCACCAGCTGTACGACGAGGTGGCGCGGGTGGCGGGCAACGAGGTGCGGTACGAAGCCGCGCGTGAGCTCTTCACCCAGCACGACGGGCTGCGGACGCCCCGGACCGTGCGGTGCCTGGCAGCCTTCAACGGCCCGCACGAGGTGACCTTGCGCGCCTGAGGGTCGCTCCGCGCCTGGGGCGGGGCCGCCGCGCTCGCCGTATGCCTGCGCCCCGACCGGGTGCTCCCGCCGCGCCTCGGAACGCGGGCAACAGGAACTTCTGGACTCCGGCGGACATCCCATAAGCGGAAGGGCGGAGAGGGATGTGAGGCCTCTCCGGCTTCTCAGCTCCCGGGCAGCGTCCGGCGGAGGGTACCGCGCGCCACCGCGCAGGGAAAGGCACCACGTGAAGCACACCAAGGCCGCCGCAGTCGCCGCGCTGACCATGACCGTCCTGTCTGCCACCACGGGCTGCACCACCGCTGCCACGGCCCCGTCCGGCAAGGAAGCGCCGAGGCCGTGCCTGTCCTCGGGCAAGTTGATCGGGGACCTCGACGGCGACGGACACCCTGACCGCATAACGGAAGCCCGCGCGGACGACAAGCCGCTTACCCTGGAGCGGGGCGACGCCTCCGGACACCTGGCCGAACCCGTCTCCGCAGCGGAGCTCGTCGGCGCCCGTACCGCCCATCAGGGCGCTGCCGTGGGCGACTTCAACGGTGACGGCACTCTCGATCTCGCCCTCTTCGCCAGCAAGGAACCCGAGGGCGACGACCCGATGGGCGCCGAGCTCGCCACCGTGAAGCTGGGCCCGCTCACCCACGGGGGCACCCGCAAGCGCACACAGCGGATCCACCTGGACGAGACCACTGCCATCGGCGTCACCGACTACAACCACGACCGGCGCGCCGACCTCGCGGTCATCGAGTACGCCGGCGACGGGATGTGGGAGATCACGGCGCGTCTGGGTACCGCGAAGGGACTGTCCGCCGCCACTCCCGAGTACGCCGTCACCGGCATCGACGCCGCGGGCCACACGCACCGCCCACTCTCCGCCGACGGCCTGAGCCACTTCTACGGACCCTGCGAGAACTGACTGCCACCCCCCGTCAGGCGCCCGGAAGGAACAGGCAGAAGAGATGGCCGTGGGGGTCGCGCATGACCCGTACGTCCTCCTGCGGCTGGTGCTCCTCCAGCGTCGCGCCCAGCCCGCAGGCTCGCTCGGTCTCCGCCTCCAGGTCGTCGACCTGCACGTCCAGGTGCCCCTGCATCTGCTGGGTTCCGGGGCGCGGAGGCCACACCGGGGGCGTGTGGCCGGTTTCCAGCTGGAAGCTGAGCCCCGGGCGTTCCCGTTCCGGAGCCCGCAGCCGGACCCACTCCGGCCGCCGATCGACCTCCTGCCACCCGAGCAGGGCCCGGTAGAAGTCGGCCAGGACGGGCGGATCGGGCGTACCGAGCACAAAGGCACCGAGCGTCGTCGTCATCCCCCAACTCTGCCCACGCCAATCGCCCCCACGCATCTGCGTGCAGGTCAGGAGAGCAGCGCGGTCCAGGACACCGGCTCCCTGCGATGCCGGCGGGGCATCGCGTTCGGAGATGTCGGCCCAGGACCGACCGTGCCGTTGTCAGGGGCCCCGGCTCAGCGCTCGGGGGTCCATCTGTGGATCAGCTCGTGCTGCGCCAGGTCCTTGAAATAGCGGTGGCGTGACCAGGCATCGAGGTCGCCGATGACGATGAGGCGCCGACGGGCGCGAGTGACGGCGACGTTGAGGAGGTTGGGCTTCTGAGCGGCCCAGTTCCGAGGCCCCGTCTGGCGGGCACCGGTGCCCAGCACCAGGATCACGATGTCCGCTTCCTTGCCCTGCGTGGTATGCACCGTGCCGTAGCGTTTGGAGGTGAGAGCCCCGCCCACCACCTTGCCGAGGCCGTGCACGACGTCACGAAACGGGCTGACGACGAAGACCGATTCGTTCAGGCGACGCTTTCCCTCTGCGGCGGGGCCGCCTCCCACAGCGTCGCCGGGGAACGCCTCACCGGTGTCGAGCCCCTCCTGTCCGACCGCCTCGTCGATACGAGTGCGGATCCGGTCGAGGGTGATCTCCAGGGCCCTTCCTTCCTCGGGGTTCCACTTCTCCTCGCCCGGTAGTGCGCGGACGTCCCACCACACACTGCGCTGCGCCAGCGGGAAGTCGTCCTGGTCCCGATCGACTCCGTAGACCATCATCCCGTCGTAGGCGATCTTGTTGCTGACGTCGAACATCAGACGGTCGCAGCGACGGTGCACCCGCAGGGGGGAGCCGAGCCAGATGTCCTCGCCGTCCTGGTCCTGCAGCCAGGTGCCGTACGGATTCAGCCGGTCGGCGAGGGTCTGGACGGAGGCGGCGGCGGGCGCCCACTGGCGGTCCACCGCGAAGTGTCCGGCCAGGCGCCGCTGGCCCGTCCACGGGAGGGCGACCACGGGTTCGAGCTGCAGCGGGTCCCCGACGACAACGGCGCGGCGGGCGCGCCACAGGGCGCCGACCACCTGTTGCGGGGCGGCCTGGCCTGCCTCGTCGACGAACAGCCAGCCCAGGGCCTCACTGCCCAGCTGGGCGAACATACGGCCCAGCGATGCGAAGGTCGTCGAAACGACAGGGACCACCAGGAACAGCAACTGCCAGGCGGCCAGCACCGTTTCAGCGTCCAGGTCCGCCGGCGCCTGCCCCTTGACCACCTCCATCACGGCCCGCAGATTCTTCCGCATGCGCTCGGGTGCAGTGGCCAGCAACGCGCGGTGCAGGTCCAGGGCCGTGAGGAAGAGCTCCGAGCGCGCCTCGGCGAAGGCGGCATCCATCCAGGGCGCTGACTTCTCCCGGGTCTCCATCGCCTGACGGTCATCGAGGGACGCCCGCCATTCGGGTCCCGGCACACATCCGCCCCACCGCTCCTTGGCCGCCGTCAGCCGGCGTTGCTCGGCTTCCTGCTCGCGCCGTCGGCGGGCAACCTGCTGCCCGGCCTCGGAGGTGGCGGCGGCCTGTCGCTCACGTGCCTGGCGGCACGCGGTGAGCCGGGCCTCGGTGCGCATGATCGCGGCCAATGCCTGATCCAGTGCCCCCTGTGCAGAGCGCAAAGCCGTGTGCCGTGCGGTCCGCGCGGACTCAAGCCCGGCAAGACGGGCATCGGCGGCCTCCATATCCGCCTGGAGTGGAAGACGCCCGGTCTCCCAGCGCCGCATGGGCTCGCGGGTGACCATCCTCCTCACCAGGCCCGGTTTGCCCGCGTCGTGGGCGTGGAGTGCCGACTCCGCTGTCCTGACGTCTTCCTCGCCCCGGCGGACTGCGGCTTCGGCGAGGTCGAGTCGGGTTCGCACGGAGGATGTCGCGTCCTGGCGCCGGACGTGTTCCTCCCGGTGGCCGGCCATTTCGTCCTCGGCTCGCCGCTGTTCCTGTTGCAGGAGCAGGAGGGTGTCACGGGCGCCGGATTCCCAGGCCACCAGTTCGTCCAGGAGGGCGTCGGGGCCGGCCAGCCGGGCGAGCAGATCCGCGATCTCCTGCCGCTCTCCGGCCAGCGTGCGCACGCGGCTGCGGGCCTGGACGAAGCGCCGGACCGCCTGCGCCCAGGTCCCTTGCCCGAGCGGCGCCGTCCCGTCGGCGACAGGGCTGGTGCCCGTGGTGCTCCGTGAGGACGTGGAGACGTGACTCTCCTGCAGCTGCAACATCTTGTGCAGGCCCAGGAGCGGGCGGTCCCCGCTCCCCTGCGGCCGTGGTCTGCTGTTGCCCTTGGCCTGCTCGCCCCACCAGAAGCGCTCGACGAAATCGGAACGATTGCTGCGCCGGCCCAGACGTGCGGCAATCGCGCCCCAGGCGTCTTCCTCCAGCGCCAGGCTGGCGGGACCGGCAAGGTAGTCGGCGCGTCCTTGCCACGCGTCACCGATCGCCCGCGCGCCGGGGACTTCCAGGGTGACGTTCTCCACCGCCCCGTTGTTGGACGAAGCGATCACGATCTCGAAGCCGGTGAGTTCAGGGATCAGGGGGTGGATGGTGCGCGGGTAGGTCTTGCCGGCGCTCTCTTCCGTGCGCCATGTGCGCGGCTTTCGTGCGAAGGCGTCCTCCGGTCGTTCCAGGACGGCCAACCGTTCGGCCCGCTGGACCACCAAGGCCGCGATCAGGTCGCGCAGCATGGTTGTCTTGCCGGTGCCGGGTGGTCCGTTGACCGCGTAGATGCCGCGGCCGTCGTCCTGCCCGAGACTCGCCAGGATCCGGTTGACCGCGAACTGCTGACTGAGCACCAGCGGCTTGTCGGTGTCCGCCGGCCACCGCCCCAAGGGCATGCTGGACGGCTGCACATTCTCCAGAACGACCTCGGGCAGGCGCCGCACGTCGAACCGGTCCATCGCATCCAGATCCGCCTCGGCCCGCAGGTAATCCAGCAGCGCGGTGCCGGTCCGGTCGGTCTGTTCGGCCTGGAGAGCACTGGCGACCCGTTCCAGATCGTCGGCGTAGAAGCTGTTGAGGAAGACGTCACCGCCTGTCTCATCCGCGTGCCGGGCCGCGACCTGGTAGCTCTTGACGCGGATCGCGTTGGGCACGAGAGCCTCGGCGACGCCGAGCTGCTCGACCACCCACCGGGTGACGGCGGCCAGGTCATGTACGTCCAGGACCTTCGTGCCCACCTCGGGCGGAGGCCCTTCCGGCTCCTCCTCGGGCTGTTCCGCTTCCTCTGCACTGCTGTCCGGACCCTGGCCGGACGCGGCGCTGTCGCCAGAGGTGCGGCCGGCGAACCGGGCCGCAGCGGAATCGATCAAGTCGCCGCCGGCCTGCTCGACCACCTTGGTGGCCACCGCCCCCACCACAGGCCCCAGCCCGGCACCCACCACCCCTGCCGCGGCCCCGAGCCCGCTCTTCGCCGCGCTGACGACCAGGCGGGACATCATCCCCGCGACCGGGCCGGGCCCTGGCTGCGGTGACGCAGAGCCGGCCGCCGGCCGACGATCGACTTCGATCTTCCCGTCGCCGAGATCCAGCAGCCGCTGCAGCAGACTCGTGCTGTCCTCGTCGAAACCGGTCAGCCACTGGTCGCCGTGCGGCCCGGGGTGCAGAGTCCGCCCGACCGCCCACGCACACGAGGACAGGGTGACACTGTCCTTGATCAGCAGCCCGTCCTGGTTCACGGTGAAGCAGAGCACGGCGCTGTCGCCGCCGAACCGGCCATCGAGGTCCTGCTCGGAATCCGGGGCACGGAAGGCCTGCAACAGGACGTCACGCACCTTGCCGACCGCGAAGATCCCGGCGTAGACCGTGTGCTGCCAGACGAGGCTCGGCCGCGGCGCGGTCCGGCTGATGGAGGAACCGGGTTCCCAGGGCAGTGGCCGATTCGGCCCCACTGCGACGAGGTTCTTGCGTGGATCCGCCGGGTCGACCTTCGGCGGCGAGAAATACTCCACGGCCCGCCAATAGCGAAGGATCCTCGCTTGACGCCGCTGCTCAGCCCTCGATCGACTGACGGCCCCCATCCGTCCCCCCTGTGATCGTCGATCCCGGGGCACGGTAGCAGAGGCCAGGAATGCGAAACCACCGTCCCGTATGCCCGCCCGTACACACGGTGCTGGTGCCGGCCGGGCCCCTGCCGGCTGAACCGGGAGTGCGCCGGATCAGCAACGTGGTGAGGCCCCGGCTCAGTCGGCGGTACCGGGCTCCGCGCCCCATCGGCAGCTCGCTCCCCGAGGCGCTCATGCCGAAGTCGCCGTCGGGGATCCTGAAGAACCTATCCAGCACCAATCCCGCACCGTAGTAATTCATCCAGCATGCCAGGTCGCAGCAAAGGACCAGGGCGGATCGACCGTGCATTGTGTACACATGAGACACTCGGTACACTTGAGCGCATGACGCAGCCCTTGCCCATAGAGTCCATCCGCGATGTGCGCGCACACCTGGCCGAGGTCGTGGAGCGGGCCGACCGAGATGACGTACCCACCGTGATCACGCGCCGAGGCAAGGAGGTCGCCGCCGTCGTGTCAATCGAGGTACTCCGGAAGTACCAGGAGTGGGAAGAGCGCGAGATCAACCGGATCATCGACGAGCGCATGGCGAATCCGGCAGCGGGCATTCCGATTGAGGACGTCATGAGGGAGACGCTGGCGCGCAATGAGTGAGTACCGCACCGTCTTCCGGCCTGAGGCTCAGGCCGAACTCCGCAAGATCCCTCACGACATGGCGCTGCGCATCCTGGCCAAACTGACCGAGCTGGAAAGCGACCCGCTCGGCTTCAGCACCACCGCACTCGTATCCCAGCCGGAACGCCGCCGGCTACGAGTTGGTGACTATCGAGTCGTCTGCACGATCGACAACGGTGAGTTGGTGGTGTGGGTCGTGCATATCGGGCATCGCTCCACCGTGTACGACACCTGATCCTGAGCCAAGGCACGTGCGGTCGGCCAGGATCCGCTGGAGTTAGGGACGCCGCCGTCCGGACCAGCAGGCCGGGTTGTCAGTGGCGACTGCTTTCATGACGCCATGAGTACCGTGCACGCGATCGCCACCCTCCTTCCCGCCCCAGTCGAACTCCGCTCCCACCTGCGCGCGTTGGCCGTCCTGGAGACTGCGATCGCCGAAGATCCGCGGTACTGCCATTACACCTTCGACGCCGCCTGGGGCCCCGGCGAAGAGGCAGCCTCGATGGAGAACGGCTCGGGGGACGACTTCTCTGTCCTCTTCACCCCGGCCGGCGTGCTCATACGCGGCTTCGACCACGAGTCGGCAATGAGCCCGTACGGGACGGACGACGAGCAGGTCTGGCCCGGAGTCATCGACGAAGTGCCCGCCGCACTGCGCCCGCTTTTGGACGACCCCGCCTTCCACGATGAGGACATCGACGCCCCTCGGGTCACTGTCTGCCTGTGGCGGGAGGTCGGCGACACGGCCTGGCGCACCGGCTCGGGCATTGACTTCCCGCCCGGCAGCGAGGACCCGGACGGCTCCGGTTTCCTCTTCCACCTCCTCGCCGACCGCTCCCCCGAGGCCGTCCAGGCCCACTTCGAGGACTACTACGAGCGCCCCGTCCCCCTCGAAGCCGTCCGCCACATCCTCGCTGGACATCCCCTCACCCCTGCGGTCGCCGCAGTTCTCAACCCGGCCGCACTCTCGGACAACGCCCTGCTCCGCAGGATCGCCGCGCATCCGGAGGTCGCCTCCTACCTGGCCGGCGACGGCGAGTTCGACCTCGCCCGCACCGACCCGATCGAGCCGATAGCCCTGCCCAACGGCCTCCCGGTGGAGCCTGTCGCCGGCTGTAACGCGGGCGGCACCCACTACCTCTGCGGCCCGGCCGTCCCTGACGGCGCCCGCCCTGTCCTCTACACCGACTCCGAGGGGCAGGCCTCCCTGATCGCCGAGTCGCTCGCCGAGGCCCTGACCCTCACCGTCGCCCTCCCGTCCTGGCACGACGCACTGGCCGGCTTCCGACCCCCGGCCCTCAGCTCCGACTACCTCGAAGACCACCCGGACCACCCCGCCATCCGCGACCGTCTCCTCGCCACGCTTCGGCTTCCCCCGGCCACCGAGCAGGAAGTCCTGGACCGACTCCTCGCCACTGCCGCCCGCACCGCCCCCGACGGCTTCCTCCCGCACGTTTCAGACGAAGAGAACTCCGCCTTCCAGCCGATGCTCGAACCGCTTGCCGACTAAGGCAGACAAGAGCGCACAGGTGACGAAGCGTCAGGATATCCAGCACCAGTCCAGCACGGAAGCCGGCGAGGGTCGACTCCCGAAAGAGCCGACCCCTTGCGCAGCCGGCGCCCAGTCGGTGGATGATCCCGTTGATCACCTGGCGGTGGTCTCTCCACCGGCCGCAGCGGCCGTTGCTTATGGGGAGCAGCGGCTCCAGCACCGTCCATTCGTCATCGGTGAAATCCCCCCTGCTGAGCACGCCGTGAGCCCCTCCGTTCAGGCAGCGTCGATGTCCGCTGCGAGCTGGTCGGTCACGGTCCGGGGTTCGCGGCCGAGGAGTTCGGCGAGCAGCGGGTCGACTCCGGCGAAGCGGCCTTCGCGGGCGGCCAGGAAGGTGGTGAGTGTCATCCGTGCCATCGCCTCCGGGGTGCCCGCGGCGACTTTGGCCGCGATCCACTCCTCGTCGCCGGGCGTGACGCGCGTGATGTCGCGGCCGGTCTTCTCGGAGGCCAGGGCGGCGACTTCGTCGAAGGTGACGGCCTGACGGGCGGTGAGGGTGACCGGGCCATCGAAGGCGCGCTCCCCGGCGAGGATCACCGCTGCCGCTTCGGCGGCGTCGGCGCGGTCGGTCCAGGAGACGGGGCCGTCGGCCGGGGCATTGATGGTGCCGGTCTGCTGCCAGGGGCCCAGCAGCCAGCCCAGGCTGTGAGCGTAGAAGCCGTTGCGCAACGCGGTCCAGGCGACGCAGGAGTCGGCCAGGAGCCGCTCGGTGGCGGCGTGGTCGCGCGCCGGGTGGAAGGGGCTGTCCGCGCCGGCGCCCTGGTGGCTGGTGTAGAGGATACGGCGGGCTCCCGCCGCGACGGCGGCGTCGATGCCGACGCGGTGCAGCGCGACGGCGTCGGCGTGCGGGTCGTTGGAGGAGACAAGCAGGACCTGCTCGGCGTCCTCGAAGGAGTGCCGCAGCGCGGCCGGGTCCTCGTAGGAGCCCTGGCGCACGCGCACCCCGCGGTCGGCGAAGTGCTGGGCCTTGGCAGGGTCGCGGACGCTGACGCCGATCTCTTCGGCGGGCATGCGCTTGATGAGGTGTTCGACGGTGGCGCCGTTGAGCGCACCGGTCGCACCGGTGATGACGATCATGTGAGGGGTTCCTCTCGTTCCCGCCGCGCGCTTCGGCGCGTGCGGGCGTGGGCTGGGGTCAGTGGGTGCGCAGGAGCGGCAGCAGAATGTCGTCGACGAGGTGGGCGACGAACGGGTCGTCGCACGGCTCGCCCGCGATCACGATGCGGTGCACGATGACCGCCGGGGCGACCTCGGCGAAGAGGCCAGCGGCGCGAGGGGTGAGCTGTTCTCCGTTCCGGACCGCCTTTTGCAGCGGCTCGTCGGTCATCGCGGCCTCGTCGCGGCGCAGGATGCGGCGCATTTCCTCCGCGAGCCGCGCGTCGCTGCGCATCCCGGCGAACAGTGCGCCGAGCAGGCCGATCTCCTGCTCGGCGATCTGCCGGGCCAGCCAGGAGACGAGGCCGAGCAGGTTCTCCCGGAGAGTGTCCGTGGCGGGCTCGGGAGGCGTGGCCTGTGCACGGTGCTCGACGGCGGCGGCGACGAGCGCGGCCTTGTCGTGGTAGCGGCGGTAGATCGTCGTCTTCGCCGACCCGGAGCGACTCGCGACCGCCTCCATGGACAGCTGCTCGTACCCCACCTCGGTCAGCAGCGACAGGGTCGCCTCAAGGATGGCCACGCCACGGCTCGTGTCACGTGGCCGCCCCATGACGGACGGCTCGTCCGTGCGCCCGGCCCGCGGGTCACTCGATGGGCTCGCCACTCCGGCTCCTAATTTCGATACGCTACGGTTGCGTATCGAAAGTAACCCGGAGCGCAGCTGGCGGCAACTTGAGCCGGTGCGGCCACGTGACACTGATCGACGAGACAGGCCCTAGTTCCTCGCTCACCGCGAGAGTTCTACCGAGAGTCACTCCGAAGAGCGCTCTGCCGAGCAGTCCTGACGATATGACCGCCCAATCGTTCGGCAACGGAAACCGTGGGGCGCTGCTCATCGGTACAGGTACATACGATCACCCGGAACTGCCGGAACTCCGATCGCCCGAGGTGGACTGCACTCGCCTAGACACCCTGCTACGTGACCCAAAGATCGGCGCCTTCGAGGTGCAGACACTCGTCGATGCTGCACCCAAGGCGTGGGCGGTGACAACCTAGGGCAGAGGACAGGTCACCTCCCAGCACTTAGCAGTTGCTGTTCCCAGCCCTCCTCCAGCAGCGACGCAATCTGCCCGACCCCTAGCAGGGCTTCGTCCGCTGCCCCGCCGTCGAAGTCCCAGTCCGGAACGTGCCCTTGCCACTGGAGGTCAACGTCATCGATCAACCGGTGCGCGAAGGAGTTGCGTCGTTTCCGGAGCCAGATCACATCCTCCTCAAGGGCTGCCGGGCAATCCCAGCACGGGCAGCCACCCGTATACCAGCACGACCCCAGCACGGCACGGATGACCAGGGATGACGACAGGCGACGAGGGGTCAGCTATCCCAGCACCATCCCAGCACGGGAAAAAACCAAGGGCCCGACTCCAAAGAGTCGGGCCCTCGCTGACCTGGGCGTTAGCCAGATCAGCGACGTGGTGATAGGTCAGCGGCTACACCTTGAAGCGGAATCTGTAGTACAGGGCTCTCATCTGTGGAAACGCGGGTTTTGCAGGGGCATCCCAGCACCATCCCAGCACGGGTACTCGATCCCAACACCACGCCGACCAGGCGGCCCTCGTACGCCTACGCAGCTCGAGTGTCAGCGCTCCAGCTCGCCTCCTCCGACGGCAGGGACGTCGCATCCGGGGGCGCGGGCCGCATGGCGCGCTGCAGTACCTCCCGGCAACGGTCCCACCCGCTGGGCAGCAGATGCCCATAGATGTCGACCGTCGTCTTGACCGAACGGTGCCCGAGCCAGCGCGAGACCTCATGGATTGGCACACCGTTAGCCAGAGCAGTCGAGGCGAAGAAGTGCCGCAGGCTCCGGGGCGTGTACTTGGCATTGCCGTCCAGATCGACAAGGCCGGCCGAGAGGCATGCCTTCTTGAACTGGTAGCCGTAGGACGCGATGGACGGCATCACGCCAGCGCCAGGCTGACGTGGAGCAAAGAAGGTCTCAAGCCGAATCCGTTTCCCCTTCTGACCAGTGAAGACGACGGGCACCGGCTTCCACTTCAGGAGGTGCGCGTTGATCTCCTCCTCAACGAACATGGCGGTTGGGACGTCTCGGCACTCCTTCTCCAGCCGATGCTTGAGCGGCACAAACGGTGTCTGGCAGTCCTCACGGTGCGCCTTGGCACTGACCTGCCATCGAATCCTGACGTAGCCAGGCCGCCTGCACTCGGTGGAGAAGGCCAGCACTTCGCTGGGGCGCTGGCCTGTCCCGGACTGAAGGTAGACGGTGAGGCGGAACCATGGCGCAATGTGCGCAGCGATCAGATCGACCTCAGCTGACGTCGGAACTTCGTCCGCGTCCACCGCCAGCGCGTCCCTGCGGGAGATCCGGATGCCCCGGGCCGGGTTCTCCGTGATGCGCTTGTCCACGACGGCCGCCTCCATGATGGCGGCTACCATCACCATCCGGTCGTTCACCGTCGATGCAGCTAGCCCTGCACCGCCTCGGTAGATGTCCTTGACGAACTTCTCAAAGTCCCGGCGCGCCAGCCCAGCCAGGGGCTTACGACCAAGGCTCGGCACGAGATGGTTGCGGATGAACCCTTCGTAGTTGCAGCGAGTCGCCTCTCCGATGGCTCGTCGCTCCAACCACTCCTCAGCCCAGACCGACAAGGACATGGCGCCGCGCGCAGGATCGATGCAGACACGGGCCTTCTTATCCTTCTCCACGACGGCAGCGAAAGCGTCCGCACCGTCCAGGCCGATCCTTCGTGGGAACGACTTCTCTCGCTGCCGCCCTCGCCTGCCGCCTGGCTCCCGATACCGCACGGTCCACGCGTGACCGCATCTGAACGCATGCGGGGATAGTTCCGATCACGGACATCCCGCTTGCACCTCTGAAAGACGCGCGCCACCCAACGCTCCGATCTGCCGGACGTCTGTCCTTGAGATCGTCGCCATCACCTCACATATAGGCAAGACACTCGCCGCTAATCCGCACTTTCCGGCGAACATGCCTCATCATCGCCAGATCGACGGCGCCAGTAAGCAGTCAGCTACATGAACCGGCGGGTCGCATGGCCGAAGGTCAAACCCGAGGGTTGAAAGCACCCGAAGATGCATTCACAGGGCCCACCATCAATCAGCCAGTCAGTCAGTCAGTCGACGTCCAGCTGATCTCCACCTGACGCTTCCTCAGTCCCGTCCGGAGCCGGGATCGGCGTCGGATGTTGCGACGGCTTGGACGCGTCCCCCTCCAGCGCGTATGCAAGCGCGAGAGCAATCCGCTCAATCCAGTTCAGCGCGTCTGTGACATCAGCCTCGCCAATCGGACGGCGCTGCTTGAGGTCACCGTCGATCAGATCCGCGTCGTGTGCGATCTGGTTTCGGCGGCGGAGCAGCAGGACGTACTGGCCGCGTAGTCGCTTTTCGTCGTATGAAGTCCGGTACTGGCTCCACCGGTTGACCCACTTCGCTGCCTCACGCCACACCTTGACATCGGTAACGAGCGCCATCACCTTCGCGATGGCGTCCGGGTTCTGCAGGGTCTGGTGGGCGATGTCCTGGCGTACCCGTTCCGCGACCACCTCGGCTGTGGTCGTCTCGCCCCGCTGCACCTGCTCCACGCAATGCAGCGGCAACGGGTATTCACGAAGCTTACGCGGCATGTCCGGATCGTCCTTGGCCGCTTCCTCGGCGACCCGGCGCAACACCTCTTCTTGTACCCAGTGTTCGAGGGCGGCGATGGACTGCACCCAGGCGGCTCGGTAGAAATCGGCGGTGTCGATGCCCTTGGGGCTGAGCACCTCCAGCGCCTGCCCAGCTCGCACCATCTTGCGTGCGTACGACAAGTTCGTGACGAACGATTCGAACTGACGGGTCTGGGGGTGCGCGATGGCCATGCATACCTCTGTTCGGCGCGTAGGGAGAACGGAGAGCTCCGGAACGTGGACTCCCGATGTTCCCTGTACTGCACAGAGGCTGGTCAAGCGGCTTTTCGGATCACGGTCAGATTGTGGCTCGATCTGATCGGTTCAGCTCCGGATCCGGCTCTTCCCTCCCTTATAGCAGGCTCCTGGAGCGCTCCGTGATACGTACGGGTTGGCCCAGGGATGTCCGCCGTGATGTCTGCGGCGACTGCTCCATCATCGGGCCAGTGCATCGTAGGGACTTCGGCATCGCCACCTCTAATGGAATAGCCGACAGTAACTGCGCGGGAAAGCCGAGGGCCGCAAGGCACTCGGCATTGCGGCACTCCAGCGCTGTGACGCCGCCCTTTCGGCCATCGTCAGACCTCTTCTGCCTCCGGTACATCAACATCCGCGCCCAAGGACTTCGCGATGGCCGTGAACTCGGCCAGGGCGGACTGAAGATCGCGCACGATCTCCTCGGCGATGACCTCCGGCTCCAGGTCGCTGTCCGCGTCCTCCAGGGCCGGGTCCTTCATCCACGTGATGTCGAGGTTGACCTTGTCGCGCCCGATCAAGTCCTCGTACGCGTACGGCTTCCAGCAGCCGTTCTCGTCCTCGTCCGCGACGCGGGCGGTCACCGGCTCGCCTGCCTTGTACTGGGCGACGAAGTCGTCCAGGTGGGCGCGGGTCAGCGGGCGCTGCTTCATGGTGAAGTGCTGGCCGGTGCGGAAGTCGTAGACCCAGGTGACGGTGGTGTGCGGCTTGCCGTCAGCACGCGGGGGCTTCTTGTCGAAGAACAGTACGTTCGCTTTGACACCGCCCGCGTAGAAGATGCCGGTGGGCAAGCGCAGGATCGTGTGCAGGTCGAACTCGTCAAGGAGCTTGCGGCGGACCTTCTCGCCCGCGCCGCCCTCGAACAGGACGTTATCCGGGAGGACGACGGCGGCCCGACCGTTGACTGCCGTCAAAGACATGATGTGCTGAAGGAAGTTGAGCTGCTTGTTGGTCGTGGTGGCCGTGAAGTCGTCACGCTCGTACTGGACGTCCTCCTTCTCGAGCTCACCGTCCTGGCCGATCACAGTGATCGCGGACTTCCGGCCGAAGGGCGGATTGGCGAGGACGAGAGAGGCGTGCCGCCCACTCGGCTTCTCGGCGAGCGCGTCCCCGACGTCGATCAGACTCGGGCCGTCACTCTTGCCGATGCCGTGCAGGAGCATGTTCATGGCGGCGAGTCGAGCGGTGCCGGTGACCAGCTCGTTACCCCAGATCTTGGACCCGCTGTCGTACGCCTTGCGGACGTCAATGTCCATGTCCTGGACGTGGTGCCGGGTGACGTACGCGTGGGCCGCGATCAGGAATCCGCCGGTGCCGCACGCGGGGTCGGTGATGGTGTCGTCCGGGCCGGGGCGGGTCACGTCCACCATGGCGTCGATGAGCGCGCGCGGGGTGAAGTACTGGCCGGCGCCGGTCTTGGTGTCCGAGGCGCCCTTGGCGAGCAGGCCCTCGTAGGCGTCGCCCTTGAGGTCGGTCCCGGTGACGGTCCACTCTTCGCGGCCGATCAGCTCGACGACCAGCTTTTCGAGCAGGGCGGGCTTGGTGATCCGGTTCTGCGCGTCGGCGAAGATCGTGCCGATGGTGGTGTGGGGCTTACGGCCGAGGTGCTCCAGGATGGCGCGGTAGTGCGCTTCGAGCTCGGGACCCCGCTTGCTGACGAGCGACTTCCAGTTGTAGTCGACGGGCACAAGGGCGCTGAGGTCGCGGCCACCCCACTCGTCCTTCTCGATCTCGTCGACCATCTTCAGGAACAGCAGGTACGAGAGCTGCTCGACGTACTCGATGGTGGACATGCCATTGTCACGGAGGACGTTGCAGTAGTTCCAGAGCTTCGCGACCAGCCTGTTGGTCTGCGCGGCGGCCTTCTTGGACTTCGCCGTCTCGGCGAGGGGGACGCCTTCGGAGGAGGGCGCGACGGCATCGTCTGTAGCGGAGGCGGTCACTGGAAGAGCTCCTGCTGAACGGTAGTAATGGGGGCGGGGGTTGGGGTGGGGGCGAGGGCCTCGGTTACCTTGGCCGCGGCGACCCCCTTTCGGGGACGCGCGGCGCGCTTCGCCGTTCGGGAGGGCTTGGCGGTGTTGCGCTCGGCAGCGATGCGGGCAAGGAGAGTGGTGGCCGGTTCGTCGGTGGGGTCCTGATCCGTCAGCCGCCCCTCGAAGGCATTACGCAGAAGACTGACGCGAAGATGGTGCGCTTGGCGATCGGAACGCCGGAGAACGTCCTTAACCCGCTGAACTTCCTCCGCCTGCGACTCCGCCTGCTCGACGATCGACCTCTGCTCGTCGACCGAAGGAAGCGGAATCGGAAGCTCCGCCAAGCGTGAGGAATTCAGATTGAACTGACCTGCGGAAGACGCCGCAACTCGCTCGAGATGCCTCCGCCAAATCTCGCTCTGCGTCACCAGTCGCACCCAGCGGGGATCTACGACCTTGAGGTTAAGGCGAAACCTAATGAGATACGAAGCAAACGCAACGTCAGTATCCTTTTCAGCCACACCTACTCGCCCAATGAGGCTCGGACTTCCATTGGTGCGAACGAAGAGAACATCTCCGGAGCGCACAAAATAATCCGAGAGATCCATGGTAGAGTCCTCGGCGAATTTCATATCCCCAGGGTCAACAACCCCTTTCTGCACATTCGGAATTCGCAGAACAGGAGTCCCCGTTCCTTCATAGGAGCACTTAACGGACGTCCCATACCCTCGACCAACGGCAAGGTCACCGAGACTGACCGTCGGCCATCTCGAGGACTCGACGAAGCCAGAAATGTTGATCGGATCCGTAGGTTTCCATTTCCTGTCAGCTGAACCCTTAGTGCTACTGCGTACCTCACCCACATTCAGCGGGAGAGGAAACTCACTCCTGGAATCGGCATCGGCTACCGCACGACTATTAAGCAACTTCCCGAGTGCCTCAGCCCGCCGTGTCGCGGCTTCGACGGACCTGGCGGCCGCATCGAGGCGGGAGAGCTGCTCTTCGAGGGCCTCGACGATGCGGTGCTGTTCGGCGAGCGGCGGAACCGGAACCTTGATGCGCTTCAAAGACGCACCAGAGATTCCCGCTTGCCCAGCAGATGTCTTGACTTGACCTCGCACTTGCTCACGAACCTGCGACGACGCCCACGCATAGGTAAGGAACCGGGAGTCCACAACATCGGAAGGCACGCGCACCCGGATCAGCTTGTCGGGATAAGCAAGTTGCGGCGCCCCCTCCGGAACCCTGGCCCCGGCACCTACGTATTCGGGGTTTCCGTTGTACCGAGTGAACAGCAGGTCCCCGGGAACAGCGTCGCCCGCCTGATCCAGCACTTCTCGCCAGTCCAACCCGGTGTACCTCAGGTCGGCCAGATTGAGCCGCATCGACCTTACAGCACCAATCCGAAGAATCGGCGTACCGTTCGGCTCCGTGCCAGGGCGTGACACGTACATCCCATTCTTGACGGACGAAGCGATCTGTCCGAGTTCCGCCCAGACCCACCCCTCCGGCAAATCGCCCATTCCCTTGCTCAAGCCAATTCCCGATTCAGCTCGTCCAACAGTTCCAGCGCCTGGTTCCTGCCACCGAAGGCGTTGGCGAAGCCCGGGCCGCCGCCCTTTTCGGAGAACGGCATGTGGCCGAAGTCCTCGCGTTCCATGCCCAGGTCGACCACGATCGCGTCCTTGATTCGGCGCAGCCACCACAGCTGGTCATCCGTGAATTCCGCACCCGCCTGGCTCTGCCGCAGCAGCCAACCCTCAAAGCGCTCCTCGACCACCGTACGGTACGGGCGAAGCTGGTCGTCCGCGCCGAGCGTGTAGCGGACGAGGTTCATAAGGTCGCCAAGGCCAGCCGTCTTCGACAACGACTCCGTCGCCTCACCGACCAGCTCGTAGTGGTCCCAGATGACCTTCGGTGTCCAGGTCCGCTTGGTCGCCTTAATGGAGGCCATCAGCTCCTTCAGGTGGGCCCGCGCCTCTTGCGGCCGGACTCGCGATCCGCTGCCGAGGATCACCTGGAGGGCGATCGCCTCCGCCGCCGCCTCGTCGCGCTTGCGGCTGTCCAGGAGCTGGCGCCATTCCGCCAGCTCCTTCGCCGCCCGCTCCTCCCTCGGGACCTCGTTCATCTTCAGCGTGACCTCGGTCGTCGCGTCGTACGTGAGGTCGTGCTGCTGTTTGATGCCGATGATCAGCTTCCGCAGTTCCGGGTGGGTGGTCAGGGTCTCGACCGAGTCGTGGACCAGTCGCCGCGCGTGGTCCGCGCCGCCCTCCCGGTATGCCCGATCCTGGGTGTCGACGTCCACCGCGTTGGCGATCTTCCGGACCACCTTCGCCAGTGGCACTCCGCCCGACGCCTGCTCGATCCGCTCCCGCTCCTCCTTCGTGAGCTTGCGGTCAAGCCGGGCCAGTCGACGCCCGAGTGTCTCGGCCTGTTCGGCCGTCAGCGAGCGGCTGCCCGCCTTGTCCATCAACTTGGCCAGGCTGAGACTGCCGCCGTCCGGCGGCAGCATCGGGCGCGTGTCGACCAGCGGCGAGGCAGTGACGCCCACCGCATCGACCAGGACGAAACGGTCCTTGGCGAGGTCAGCGGCCGGGTCCGGGGTAACCGCCTTCAGGTCGTCGGCGTCGATCGTGCGGGCGCCGCGTCCCTTCATCTGCTCGAAGAGGACGGGGCTGCGGATGGCCCGCAGGAAGATCACGCACTCCAGGGCCTTGACGTCCGTACCCGTGGCGATCATGTCGACCGTGACGGCGACCCGCAGCAACGGCGAGTTCCGCAGGTCGTTGACGAGCTGCTCGGGGTCGTCGCCCTTATCCCGGGAGCGGTAGGTGATCTTCTTGGCGAAGGCGTCTCCGCGCCCGAAGACCTCCTTGACCTGCTTCAACACCTCGTCCGCATGGTCGTCGGTCGCCGCGAAGACTAGCGTCTTGGGTAGTTCGGTCCGGCCTGGGAACCAGCGCTTCCAGTTGTTCTTGTACGCGGTGAGGACGGCCCGGATCTCATCCTCGGCGATTACTGTGCGGCCGATCTGGCCGACCGTGTACGTGAAGTCCTCGTCCAGCTCCTCGTAACGCTGGGCCCGGGTCTTTCGGTCGCGGATACGGACCGTCGTTCCCTTGTCGATCTTCGCGCCGCCGTCCTCGCGTATCGAGGAGTCCATGGTGACAACGTCGAAGTCGACGTTGACGCCGTCAGCTACGGCCTGTTCGTAGGTGTACTCGGAGACCATGTTGCCGTCGAAGAAGCCCTTGGTCTGCCGGGTCGGGGTGGCCGTGAGACCAACCAGGTGGGCGTCGAAGTAGTCCAGGACACCGCGCCACAGCCCGTAGATGGAGCGGTGGCACTCGTCGATGACGATCAAGTCGAAAGACTCGATGGGGACGGCCGGGTTGTACTCGACGGTGACCGGGCGGTCGGTCATGTAGTTCTCGTCGAGAGTGGAGGAGTCTTCGCGGTCCTCCGCCTCGGCGGTGTCCTCCAGTGGCTCGCCCTTGAGGAGCCCGTACATGCGCTGGATGGTGGAGACGACGACGGAGGAGGTCTCCTGGAGACCGGACCGGCCGAGCGAGTCGACGTTGTAGAGGTCGGTGAACTTGCGGTTCTCGTCCGGCGTCTTGTAACGGTCGAACTCGGCCTTGGCCTGGCGGCCGAGGTTGTTGCGGTCGACGAGGAAGAGAATGCGGCGCGCACGCGCATGCTTGAGCAGCCGGTACGACTCGGTGACCGCGGTGTAGGTCTTGCCTGCGCCGGTGGCCATCTGGATCAGTGCGCGCGGCTTGTCCTGGGCGAGTGACCCCTCCAGGCCGACGACCGCCTCTTCCTGGGCCGTACGAAGGTCGTGCGACTCCAGGACCGGCAGCGCGGTGCGCAGGGCAGCCCGGAAGGTGGGGGTGTCCGGGTGCTCGGTGGCGCGCTTCATCCAGGCCGCGAAGGACTCCGGGCGGTGGAAGGCGAAGACCGGGCGGGAGCGGGCGTGCGGGTCGAGGCGGTTGAGGAAGAACGTCTCGGCGCCGGTGGTGGCGTAACGGAAGGCGAACGGTTCCTTCTCACGCCAGACCGCCATGGAGTGTTCCTTGAGAACGCCGCCCGCATACCGCTCGTTCTGCGCGAGGGCGCCGGCCAGGGCAGTGCCCTCGCGCTTGGCCTCGACGACGCCGACGATCATGCCATCGACGTAGAGGACGTAGTCGGCGCGACCGGTGGCCAGGCTGAACTCTCGGACCGCGACGCCTTGGGAGGCGAGTGGGTTGAGGTCGCTGTAGTGCTGGACCGTCCAGCCCGCCTGGGCGAGCATCTCGTCGATACGGACGCGGGCCTGCACCTCGTTGAGCGGTTCGGGCCGGTGGGCGCGCTCAACGATCGCCTCACGAGCATTGACGGTGACCGACCGGGGCTTGAGACGCTCCTGGTCGTAACGGTCCTGGTAGGCGCGCCGGAGCCGCTCGATCTCATCCCGGTGGCGGGCCACCTCCGCCTCGGACTCGGCACGGGCCCGCTCAGCCGCCTCGGTCAGCCTCTCGGCCTCCTCCCGGCCACGCCGCTCGGCCTCCAGCCGGTCACCGACCTCGCTGAGGCGGGTTCGGGACTCGGCGAGGGTGCGCTGGTAGTGACCGAGCGCCTCGCGGAGCTCGGCTAGCTCGGCGGATCCGCCCGCCACCTCGCTCGGCAGCTGGGGCGGCACGAACGCGGCGATCTCTCGTACGTTGTCGATCGCCCGGGAGAAGAACTGGCCGAGCTGGAAGCAGAGCTCGACGGCCTTGAGGGCCTTGCTGGTGTCGAAGAGGTGATTGTGCGCGGCGTCGTTGCGCCCACGGCGGAGCGTGTCGAAGGCATCTCTGGTGCGGCCGGGGAGCAGGCCGGCGCGCTGGAGTCCTGCCAGCCGGTCGATCTGCCGGGTTCCCTCGACGCGTACCCCAGCCCGCTGCACTAGCTCCGCGGCGAGCAACTCGCCGAACTGGCCGGAGGCGACGTACGAGACGTTGGGGTTGGTGAAGACGGACTGCTCGGCCTGCGCACCGTAGATGGCCAACAGGGGCTGCATCGCGTAGAGCCGCCCAAAGTTGGGCGACTTCCGAGCCGCTGCCTTTAGCTGCTCAGGGACTTGCTCACGACGCCGTGCCTGCCCGCTCATACGCTGCCGCTCCTCGACCAGGCCACATCCGGCCCTCACCTGTGACAAGACCTCTCAGCCTATGTCCAACCAAGCGCTCCGCTCTGGCAAATGAACCGATCACGACAAGATCGACGGCCCCACAACCGCCCGCCCCCAAGGGTTGGTGTGCGTTCGGAATGTCAGCACGGAACAGCGTCCCGGGGGTGACCGCAGGTGCCGACAGGTGGTCCGAGTCGGCCCTCCGGGACCGCACCCAGCACCAAAGCACCGTCCGACCATCGATGGAGCCGCAAAAGGGGCCCGTCTCGGATTGACGGACCCCTCTTGACCTGCACCTTTACAGGACGTGGAATTTAGTTGAAACTTCAATTAAACATTGAAGCGGAACTCCACCACATCGCCGTCCTGCATCACGTACTCCTTGCCTTCCATCCGGGCCTTGCCCTTCGCGCGCGCCTCGGCCACCGAGCCCGTGTCGACCAGATCGGCGAAGGAGATGACCTCGGCCTTGATGAAGCCCTTCTGGAAGTCCGTGTGGATCACACCAGCTGCCTCCGGGGCCGTGGCGCCCTTCTTGATCGTCCAGGCGCGGGATTCCTTCGGGCCTGCCGTCAGGTAGGTCTGGAGGCCCAGGGTGGCGAAGCCGACGCGGCCCAGGGTGGCCAGGCCCGGCTCCTCCTGGCCCATCGACTGGAGAAGCTCCAGCGCCTCAGCGTCGTCGAGCTCGATCAGCTCGGACTCGATCTTGGCGTTGAGGAAGATCGCCTCCGCGGGGGCGACCAGGGCGCGCTGTTCGTTCTTGAAGTCCTCGTCGACCAGCTCGTCCTCGTCGACGTTGAAGACGTACAGGAAGGGCTTGGTCGTGAGCAGGTGGAGCTCGTGGAGGAGGCGGCCCTGCTCTGTGTCGGCCGTGATGCCCGCCGCGAACAGTGTGGTGCCCGCTTCGAGGATCTTCTGGGCCGCCTCGACAGCGGCCAGTACCGCCACCTTCTCCTTCTGGAGGCGGGACTCCTTCGTGAGGCGCGGGACGGCCTTCTCCACCGACTGGAGGTCGGCGAGGATCAGCTCGGTGTTGATCGTCTCGATGTCGTCCTTGGGCGAGACCTTGCCGTCGACGTGTACGACGTTCTCGTCCTTGAAGGCCCGGATGACCTGGCAGATCGCATCGGACTCACGGATGTTGGCCAGGAACTTGTTCCCGAGCCCCTCACCCTCGCTCGCGCCCCGGACGATGCCCGCGATGTCGACGAAGTCGACGGTCGCAGGGATGACCTTCTGCGAGGCGAAGAGCTCGGCGAGGACGGCAAGCCGGGTGTCGGGGACGCCGACGACACCGACGTTCGGCTCGATGGTGGCGAACGGGTAGTTGGCCGCCAGCACGTCGTTCTTGGTCAAGGCGTTGAACAGGGTCGACTTGCCGACATTCGGCAGACCGACGATTCCGATCGTGAGCGACACGTTGGCGACTTCCCGTAGCGAGAGCTGATGTACCGGCCCGGGGGTGGGCCGATCCCCCAGTTTACGGGCGTGTCGTGCGGGTCCCGGCGCCCCGCGGCATCGAACTCATCGCCAAGCTCACCCAAAGCGCGTGTCCAACGCCTGATTCCGCCCACCTTGCGACCTACTTTGGTCACGTGGAGCAGCGACCCAGGATTCGTACGACTCAACCCGACGGTCCTTCCGAGAGCACGATCGCGGCCCCCGCACCGGCGGCCGTCTACCGGGCGGCCCCGGTGCGCGGCCCTCGCCCGGCGCCGCCGGCGGTCGCCGCGCTGAGCCGGTTCCCGAACCCCCGGCTGACCGGTCTCGGCGGGGGGATCTTCAGCGCCGTCGTGATGTTCCTGGTCGGCTGTGCGGACTGGCTGCTCTTCGACGGCGGGCCGCTCATGTACGGGCTGCTGTTCCTGCCGGTCGCGGCGCTGACCGCGCTCTGGGTACGCCCCGCCGACCTGGTCACCGCGCCGATCAGCGTGCCGATCTCGTTCGCCTTCGGCACGCTGCCGATCGCGGGGGGCACCGGTGGGGCCGGCGGCCGCATCGTCGCCGTGATCACGACCCTCGCACTGAATGCCGGATGGCTGTACGGCGGGACGCTCGTCGCCGGGGTGATCGCCACCGTGCGGAAGATCCGGGTGATCCGGCGGCGCTACCGCTGAGCCACGGCCCGGGTGATCCGGCGGCACCCACCGCCCGGCGACGGCCCGGGTGATCCGGCGGCACCCGCCTCCGAGTGACGGCCCGGCTGGTCCGGCGGCACCCACCGCCCGGCGACGGCCCGGGTGATCCGCCGGCTCCACCCCGTCCACCGGCCCCGCCTCAGCGGCTGGACGCCGCCATCGCCGCGCCCACGATCCCCGCGTTGTTCTGGAGCTGGGCCGGCACGATCTCGGCCCGGACCCCCTCGATCAGGGGGAGGAACTTGTCGGCCTTGCGGCTCACGCCGCCGCCGATGATGAACAGCTCGGGCGAGAACAGCATCTCCACGTGTTCCAGGTACTTCTGCACCCGGTGCGCCCAGTGGTGCCAGCTCAGGTCCTCGTCCTCCTTGGCCTTGGTCGAAGCGCGCGTCTCCGCGTCATGGCCGTGCAGTTCGAGATGGCCCAGCTCCGTGTTGGGGACCAGGCTGCCGTCGCGGAAGAGCGCCGAACCGATGCCCGTACCGAAGGTGAGCAGGATGACCGTGCCCTTGCGGTCCCGGCCGGCGCCGAAGGTCATCTCCGCGATGCCCGCGGCGTCGGCGTCGTTGAGCACGGTCACCGGGAGACCGAGTCTGCCGCCGATGAGCTGCGCCGCGTCGACGCCGATCCAGGCCTTGTCGACGTTGGCCGCGGTACGGACCGTGCCGCCGGTGACCACGCCGGGGAACGTGATCCCCACCGTGCCCGTCCAGTCGAAGTTCTTGACGACATCGGCGACCCCGTCGGCCACACCGTCGGGTGTGGCCGGATGCGGGGTCAGCACTTTGTGGCGCTCCTGCGCCAGGTCGCCGCGGTCCAGGTCAACGGGAGCGCCCTTGATCCCTGATCCGCCGATATCCACACCGAAGATCTGCATGACTCCACGTTAAGGTGTGGAGCCCTCCGTCACTTGGTGAAGCCGGCGTCACCCGGTGAAGGCCGCCCCGCCTCGGCGAAGCCGCCGTCACCCGGTGGAGCCTGCCGTCACTTCGCGGACAGGTCGGCCGCCTCGGCGCGCAGGTCCCGGCGGAGTTCCTTGGGGAGCGAGAAGGTGATCGACTCCTCGGCCGCCTTCACGATCTCCACGTCGCCGAAGCCCCGGGCGGCGAGCCACTCCAGTACGCCGTCGACGAGGATCTCCGGAACGGAGGCGCCCGAGGTGACGCCGACCGTGGTGACGCCCTCCAGCCAGGCCTCGTCCAGCTCACCGGCGAAGTCCACCAGGTGGGAGTCCCGGGCGCCGGCGCCGAGGGCGACCTCGACCAGGCGTACCGAGTTCGACGAGTTCTTGGAGCCGACGACGATGACCAGGTCGGCGTCCGCGCCCATCTGCTTGACGGCGGTCTGGCGGTTCTGCGTGGCGTAGCAGATGTCGTCGCTGGGCGGCGAGATCAGCTTGGGGAACTTCTCCTTCAGCGCGTCGACCGTCTCCATCGTCTCGTCGACCGAGAGCGTGGTCTGCGAGAGCCACACGACCTTCGACTCGTCGCGCACCGTGACGTTCGCGACGTCTTCGGGGCCGTCGACGAGCGTGATGTGCTCGGGCGCCTCGCCACTCGTGCCGACGACCTCTTCGTGACCCTCGTGGCCGATCAGCAGGATGTCGTAGTCGTCGTTCGCGAAGCGGACGGCTTCCTTGTGGACCTTGGTCACCAGCGGGCAGGTGGCGTCGATGGTGGCGAGACTGCGCTGAGCGGCCTCGTCGTGGACGACGGGGGCGACGCCGTGCGCGGAGAAGACGACGATGGAGCCTTCGGGCACCTCCTGCGTCTCGTCGACGAAGACGGCGCCCTTCTTCTCCAGCGTCTGCACGACGTACTTGTTGTGGACGATCTCCTTGCGGACGTAGACCGGCGCACCGTACTGCTCAAGGGCCTTCTCGACGGCGATCACGGCGCGGTCCACACCCGCGCAGTACCCGCGAGGGGCGGCCAGCAGGACACGGCGGGCGCCGCTGCCCCGCGCGGCGTCTCCGGTCGGGGTGGCGGCGGGCGACGGGCTGGGCGTAGCAGTCATGCCGTCCATCGTAAGGCCGTGCCCGCCGGGCCGGGGCCTTCACTTGTGGGAAGACTGGTGCCATGACTCCTGACGAGACGGCTGCGGGCAGTAGTGCGAAGGCGCCGGAACTACGCCGGAATCTCGGATTCCGGGATCTTGTCGTGTACGGGTTGCTGTTCATCGCCCCAATGGCCCCGGTCGGGATCTTCGGCGCCCTCGACGCCAAGTCGCACGGCGCCGTCGGGCTGGTCTATGTCGCGGCGACGATCGCGATGGCCTTCACCGCTTTCAGCTACGCCCAGATGGTGCGGGTCGTCCCGCTGGCCGGTTCGGTCTTCGCGTACGCGCGCAAGGGCCTCGGGCAGGGGCCTGGATTCATCGCCGGGTGGATGGCGATGCTCGACTATCTGCTGATTCCGGCCGTCGCGTACCTCTTCTCCGGGATCGCGATGAACTCGCTGGTGCCCTCGGTGTCGCGCTGGGTGTGGACCGCGATCGCCGTCGTGGTGACCACGGCACTGAACCTGTGGGGCGTACGCGCGGCGGCCCGGGTCGGGTTCGCGGTGCTCGCGCTGGAGATCGCGGTTCTCGCGGTGTTCGTGGTCGCCGCGATCGTGGTACTCGTCCGGGACGGCGCGCAGCGCGGCTGGCTGTCGCCCTTCACCGGCGACGGAGGGTTCTCTCTGACAGCGGTCCTCGGGGCGGTGTCCGTGGCGGTGCTGTCGTATCTGGGCTTCGACGCGATCGCGTCGTTCGCCGAGGAGGTCACCGGCGGGTCGGCGAAGGTCGCCCGCGCGGTGCTGTTCTGTCTGGTCCTCGCGGGTGTGCTCTTCCTCGTGCAGTCGTACCTGGCGGCGGTGCTGGAGCCGATGTCGTCCGCACAGCTGGCCGCGAAGCCCGTCGCCCAGGGCTCGGCCTTCTACGACACGGTGGACGCGTCGGTCGGAAGCTGGCTGCACGACCTCGTCGCGGTGAGCAAGGCGATCGGCGCGGCCTTCGCCGCCCTGGCCGGGCAGGCGGCGGCCGGCCGGCTGCTCTTCGCGATGGGCCGGGACCGGCGGCTGCCGCGTGTTCTCTCCAGGGTGGACGGCCCGTCCGGGGTACCGCGGATCGCGGTGTTCCTCGCGGCGGTGGTGACGCTGATCGCCGCGGTGTGGGCGGCGCGGCGCGACGACGGTCTCGACCGGCTGGTCTCGGTGGTCGACATCGGGGCGCTGACCGCGTTCCTCCTGCTGCACGCGTCGGTGGTGGGCTGGTTCGCGGTGCGCAGGGCGGAGGGCCCGCCGGTCTGGTGGCGGCACGTGCTGCTGCCGGTGCTGGGTGCCGCGGTGACGATCGCGGTGATCGTGGAGGCGTCGAGCACGGCCCAGTGGGTGGGGCTGATCTGGCTGGCCGCAGGTCTCGTGGTGTTCGGCGTGCAACGGGGCCGCCGCACCGCGGACCCGGTGTGACGGGGTACGCCGGGGTACGGACGTCCTGTCGGTGGCAGCGCTTAACCTGCGTACATGGCTCTGAATACGAGTGCGGACGCGCCGCTGCCCGTCGGTGAGGTGTCACGCCTCATCGGGGGGTGGATCGACCGGCTCGGCGCGGTCTGGGTCGAGGGGCAGATCACTCAGCTCTCGCGCCGGCCGGGCGCGGGGGTGGTGTTCCTCACGCTGCGCGATCCCTCGTACGACATCTCGGTGTCCGTGACGTGCTTCCGGCAGGTCTTCGACGCGGTCGCCGATGTGGTGTCGGAGGGCGCGCGCGTCGTGGTCCACGCGAAGCCGGAGTGGTACGCGCCGCGCGGCCAGCTGTCGCTGCGGGCCGTGGAGATCAAACCGGTGGGCATCGGTGAACTACTGGCCCGCCTTGAGCAGTTGAAGCGCAAGCTCGCCGGTGAGGGGCTGTTCGCGCTGGACCGGAAGAAGCCCGTACCGTTCCTGCCGCAGCTGATCGGCCTGGTGACCGGCCGCGCGAGCGCGGCAGAGCGGGACGTACTGGAGAACGCGCGGCGGCGCTGGCCCGCCGTCCGGTTCGAAGTGCGGAATGTGGCGGTGCAGGGGGTGCGCGCGGTGCCGCAGGTGGTCGACGCCGTGCAGGAGCTGGACGGGCTGCCGGACGTCGACGTGATCATCGTGGCGCGGGGCGGGGGCAGCGTGGAGGATCTGCTCCCCTTCTCGGACGAGCAGCTGATCCGGGCCGTGGCCGCGTGCGGCACACCGGTGGTGTCGGCGATCGGCCACGAGCCGGATTCGCCCCTGCTGGACCTGGTGGCCGATGTACGCGCCTCCACACCGACGGACGCCGCGAAGAAGGCCGTGCCGGACGTCGGGGAGGAGCTGGAGCGCGTACGGCTGCTGCGGGACCGGTCGCTGCGGACCCTGCAGGGGCTGCTCGACCGGGAGCAGCGCGGGCTGGCCGCGGCGCTCGCCAGGCCGTCGATGGAGCGCCCGCAGCGGATGGTCGAGGAGCGCGAGGAGGTCGTCGAGGCCCTCCTGGAGCGCAGCCGCCGGACGCTGCGGCATCTGCTGGACCGGGCGGACTCGGAGCTCTCCCACACACGTGCCCGCGTCGTAGCGCTCTCCCCGGCGGCGACGCTGGAGCGGGGGTACGCGGTACTGCAGCGGGAGGACGGAGCGGTGGTGCGCGCGCCCGGCGAGGTCGCGGACGGCGAGACGTTGCGGGCCAGGGTCGCCGGAGGCGAGCTCGGCGTGACGGTGGCGCCGCGCCCCGGGGAGTGAGCGGACGGCGTGGACAGGACCAGGGCCGACGAGGCCGGGGACGAGAGCAGGGTGGATGAGATGGCACAGGCGAAGACGGACGGAACGGCTCTCGGGTACGAGCAGGCGCGCGACGAGCTGATCGATGTCGTGCGGCGGCTTGAGACCGGCGGGACAACCCTGGAGGAGTCCCTGGCCCTGTGGGAGCGGGGGGAGGAGCTGGCCAAGGTGTGCCGCGGCTGGCTGGAGGGGGCGCGGGCCCGGCTGGACGCGGCGCTGGCGGAGGGCACCGAACCGGGCGAGGGCTGAGGGAACCGGCGGAGCCCGGCCCGCACGATGTGAGGCCGGTCACGCCGGGATGGATTTAGTTGAAACTTAACACATCCTGGTCGTACAGTGGAGATATTCCTTGATCCACTGCATGTCCGGAAGGTACGCAACATGTCGCTCGTTCTCGACCCCGCCGCCCAGGACCTCCTCTTCCGTGAGGCCCGCACCGCGAACACCTTCACCGACGAGCCGGTGACCGAGGAGCAGGTGCAGGCGATCTACGACCTGGTCAAGTTCGGGCCGACCGCCTTCAACCAGTCGCCGCTGCGCATCACCCTGGTCCGCTCCCCCGAGGCCCGTGAGCGCCTCGTGCAGCACATGGCCGAGGGCAACCGGCCGAAGACCGCGGCCGCCCCGCTGGTCGCGATCCTCTCCGCGGACAACGAGTTCCACGAGGAGCTCCCGCAGCTGTTCCCGCACTTCCCGCAGGCGAAGGACGCGTTCTTCTCCGAGCGCCCGGCGCGCGAGCAGGCTGCTCAGCTCAACGGCGCCCTTCAGGCCGGTTACTTCATCGTCGGCGTGCGCGCCGCCGGTCTGGCCGCCGGCCCCATGACGGGCTTCGACTTCGCCGGCGTCCAGAAGGAGTTCCTGGACGGCGACCACACCCCGATCATGATCATCAACATCGGCAAGCCCGGCGAGGACGCCTGGTTCCCGCGCTCCCCGCGCCTCTCGCTCGACGAGGTCATCACCACCGTCTGAGCATCACGCACACGGCACGTGACGGGGCCGCCGCATCCCGACCCGGGGTGCGGCGGCCCCGTCATGCCGTCCGCACGCGTGACGGTCCCGCACCACGCCGCACGTCAGCTCCGCGCGCGCCAGGCACCGCGCTCGCGCGGCCGGGACCGGGGCGGGACAGACCGTCCAGGCCCGGACATCAGGCCCGGACATCAGGCCCTGGGGTCAGGACCGAGCGGCAGACCCGCGGGTCAGGACCTGCCGGCACTCGCCGTATCGCCGGAGCCCGCGGCCTTCCCGGAACTCTCCGGCTTCCCGGCCTTCAGGGCCGCCGCCATCCGAGCCAGCTGCCCGTACGGCGCCGTTCCCGTCACCGCGGTCGTGGAGCCGTGGTCACGCCGCACGAGCGCGTTGTACTTGGAGCCCTTCCAGCGCTGCCAGCTCGCACCGCCCGCCCGCTGGGTCTCCCGCGTCTTCGAGGCGTCCTTGCTGACGGTCGTGACGAACCTGTCCGAGGGCCCGGTGCCCTGCTCCACCGCGACGTACTGCCCCTCCGGGTCCAGGAATCCCAGGTGCCACGCGTTGCCGCTGTCCTGGGCGTACGAGACCGATGTCGCCTTCCAGCCCTTCGGGAGCCCGACCGGGGCCTGGACCGGATACGGCGCCGCACGCTGCGCCGAGAGCTGCTCGACGCGGTAGTCGACCGCCTTCACCGGCTCCGAGGTGCCACCGTGCGGAACGAACACGTAGATGACCGCGACGGCGGCCAGGATGACCACCATCGACTGGATCATTCCGCGCACTGTCTGCTTGCTTCGCGTACCTGCCACGGACCCATGGTCTCAGGTGGCCGCGCTGCTCATGCGTGGGGCCCGGTGCTCATTTTATCGACCGGACGATAGAATCGAACGAACCCTCTACATACGGCCGTCGTCGTATCAGAAAGGTGCGTGCCGATGACCGAGCATCATCTCCCTTCTCAGCTGGAGGTCTCTCCGGAGGCCCCCGACCGCAACCTCGCCCTGGAACTCGTCCGGGTCACCGAGGCCGCCGCCATGGCGGCCGGCCGGTGGGTGGGGCGCGGCGACAAGATCGGCGCGGACGGCGCAGCGGTCAACGCGATGCGCACACTCGTCTCCACCGTCTCCATGAACGGCGTCGTCGTCATCGGCGAGGGCGAGAAGGACGAAGCCCCGATGCTCTTCAACGGGGAGCACATCGGCGACGGCACGGGCGCCGAGGTCGACATCGCCGTCGACCCGATCGACGGCACCACGCTCAACGCCAAGGGCATGCCGAACGCCATCGCCGTACTGGCGGCAGCCGACCGCGGTTCGATGTTCGACCCGTCCGCGGTCTTCTACATGGACAAGCTGGTGACCGGCCCCGAGGCTGCCGACTTCGTCGACATCAACGCCCCCGTCTCGGTCAACATCCGCCGCGTCGCGAAGGCGAAGCACTCGTCGCCGGAGGACGTGACGGTGGTCATCCTCGACCGCCCGCGCCACGAGGGCATCGTCAAGGAGATCCGGGAGACCGGCGCCCGGATCAAGTTCATCTCGGACGGCGATGTCGCCGGCTCGATCATGGCCGTACGGGAGGGGACCGGCGTCGACCTGCTGATGGGCATCGGCGGTACGCCCGAGGGCATCATCAGCGCCTGCGCGATCAAGTGCCTCGGCGGCACGATCCAGGGCAAGCTCTGGCCGAAGGACGACGCCGAGCGGCAGCGCGCCATCGACGCGGGCCACGACCTGGACCGGGTGCTCTCCACGACCGACCTGGTCAGCGGCGACAACGTGTTCTTCGTGGCCACCGGCATCACCGACGGCGAACTGCTGCGCGGGGTGCGCTACCGGGCCGAGACCGCGACAACCCAGTCGCTGGTCATGCGCTCCAAGTCGGGGACGATCCGTCAGATCGACTCGACGCACCGGCTGTCGAAGCTGCGCGCGTACAGCACGGTCGACTTCGACCGGGCCAAGTAGGACGTCTGAGGACCTCTGCCGACGGCCTGCCGGAGACGGGCAGGCCGTCGGCGGGGCCCGCCGGAGACGGACGAGGCCGCGCAACGGCCGTACCAGGCCAGTTGAGCCGTGCAGTGCAGGACCTGCCGAAGGCGGACAGGGCCTGTCGAAGGCGTGACGAGCAGGAAGGGGCGCCCCCCGTGTGCGGCTGGGGGCGCCCCTTCCGTGCGTGAGCGATGTGCCTCTGCCGGTCAGCCCGCCTGCGCCATCGGGTCCTGGACCGTGGTCCTGAGCTCCACTTCCCGGCGCCTGCGCCGGGCGAGGACGACACGGCGCTCGGCGGCGGTCAGTCCGCCCCAGACGCCGTAAGGCTCGGGTTGCACCAGCGCGTGCTCGCGGCACTCCACGAGGACCGGACAGCGGGCGCAGACCCGCTTCGCCGCCTCCTCACGGGCCAGCCTGGCGGCTGTCGGCTCCTTGGACGGCGCGAAGAAGAGCCCCGCCTCGTCCCGGCGGCACACCGCCTCCGAATGCCAGGGCCCTGCCTGATCCTCCCGTGCGGGAACACGCTGCGGTGGCACGGCAGCGACCTGCAAGGACTGATGCGGCGGATGCAGCACGGTCTACTCCTGACGACGGCTTCGCGAGCGAGAGACGATGCTGCAGTCCCTACCCGCTGTGCGCACGCCTATGCACTGAGTTCCGGACAGCGCGGACCGGCCTGCCGCGCCTGCCGTCCGGGCGCCCACCGCGTGCCGTCCCGGGCGCCCACCGAGGCGAGCGGCCGGAGTACGCGGCCGACGCAGCCGTCGCGTCAGCCGGTCGAGGCATCCACCCGGAACGCCGGCCCCAGGCGCCGCCCGGAGCCGCCTACCCGAGGTGCTTGCGCAGTTTCTTGTCGACCAGTCCCCGCAGGTCCGCCACCAGCTTGCCCCGCTTGGGCTTGGCCTCGATGTTCCCGAAGACCGAGTAGCCGTTCACCACCACGACCGGCGCTTCCGGGCTCTCCGATTCGAGGGTCTCGACCTCGAAGTTGCCGAAGATCCCGGTGCCGCTGCCGCGCAGCGTGATGTTCTCCGGGACGCGGACCTCGACGTTGCCGAAGATCGCGGTGGCGTTGATGACGGTCAGCCGCTGCTCGAAAAGGGCCTCGGTGAGGTCGATCTCGATGTTGCCGAAGAGCGAGAAGGCGTTGGTCCTGCGGCCGATGCGCCAGCGGCCCTTCCGGGTCGAGCTGGAGAAGACCGCGACGAGGTTCTCGGCGGTGACCGGCGTGTCCGGGTCGTCCGCGACCGCGTACGCCGCGGAACCGGTGCCGGCGCGGGCGGCCGTGCCCGTGGCGGGCAGGTCCTGCACCAGCGGCTCCAGCTCGGCCAGGGTCTTCGCGCGGTAGACCGACTCGATCCGCTCGGAGTGCTCTTCGGCGTCCAGGCGCCCCTCGGCCAGGGCGTCCCGCAGGATGTCCGCGATCCGGTCACGGTCGGCGTCGGACGCGCGGATGTCGACGGGGCGCGGTTGCTGGGGGTGCTTTTCGAGGTCCACCGCCCCAGCGTACCCAAACGCGATAGATCGCGACTAGTGCGAGGGACGCCCAACTCCCCGTCTCTGCCGCCCCAGCGCCGCCGCCGGACCCCGCAGCAGGGCCGGGACCCGGGAAGTCCCACTGAGTCCTACCTCACCGCCGCGGGATCCCCCAGGGGTTCTACGCTGGTGAACGCTGTGCCGATGGAGGCCAGCCCGCGTCTGTCGAGTGAGGAATGGCCGTCATGCCAGAGTTTGCGTACTCCGATCTGCTTCCCGTGGGAGCGGACACGACGCCGTACCGGCTGGTGACCGCCGATGGCGTCTCCACCTTCGAAGCCGACGGGCGTACCTTCCTCAAGGTCGAGCCCGAGGCGCTGCGCACCCTCGCCGCGACGGCCATGCACGACATCGCGCACTATCTGCGCCCGGCCCACCTCACCCAGCTGCGCAAGATCGTCGACGACCCCGAGGCCTCGTCCAACGACAAGTTCGTGGCACTGGACCTGCTCAAGAACGCCAACATCGCGGCGGCGGGCGTCCTCCCCATGTGCCAGGACACCGGTACCGCGATCGTCATGGGCAAGCGCGGCCAGAACGTGCTGACCGGGGGCGGCGACGAGGAGGCACTCTCCCACGGCATCTACGACGCGTACACGAAGCTCAACCTCCGGTACTCGCAGATGGCCCCGCTCACCATGTGGGAGGAGAAGAACACCGGCTCGAACCTGCCCGCGCAGATCGAGCTGTACGCCACCGACGGCGGCGCGTACAAGTTCCTCTTCATGGCCAAGGGCGGCGGCTCCGCCAACAAGTCGTTCCTCTACCAGGAGACCAAGGCCGTCCTCAACGAGGCGTCCATGATGAAGTTCCTGGAGGAGAAGATCCGCTCCCTGGGTACGGCCGCGTGCCCGCCGTACCACCTGGCGATCACCGTGGGCGGCACATCGGCCGAGTTCGCGCTCAAGACCGCCAAGTACGCCTCCGCGCACTACCTGGACGAGCTGCCCACCGAGGGCTCCCCGACCGGGCACGGCTTCCGCGACACGGAGCTGGAGCAGAAGGTCTTCGAGCTGACGCAGAAGATCGGCATCGGCGCGCAGTTCGGCGGCAAGTACTTCTGCCACGACGTCCGCGTCGTCCGGCTGCCGCGGCACGGCGCTTCGCTGCCCGTCGCCATCGCCGTCTCCTGCTCGGCCGACCGCCAGGCGGTCGCGAAGATCACCGCCGAGGGCGTCTTCCTGGAGCAGCTGGAGACCGACCCGGCGCGCTTCCTGCCGGACACCACGGACGAGCACCTGGAGGACGGCGACGTCGTCGAGGTCGACCTGAACCGGCCGATGGACGACATCCTCGCCGACCTGACCAGGTTCCCGGTGAAGACCCGGCTCTCGCTGACCGGGCCGCTGGTGGTGGCGCGCGACATCGCGCACGCCAAGATCAAGGAGCGGCTGGACGCCGGCGAGGAGATGCCGCAGTACCTGAAGGACCACCCGGTCTACTACGCGGGCCCCGCCAAGACCCCCGAGGGCTACGCGTCCGGCTCCTTCGGCCCGACGACGGCCGGCCGGATGGACTCCTACGTGGAGCAGTTCCAGGCGGCGGGCGGCTCGAAGGTGATGCTCGCCAAGGGCAACCGCTCGCAGCAGGTCACCGACGCGTGCGGCAGCCACGGCGGTTTCTACCTCGGCTCGATCGGCGGCCCGGCGGCCCGGCTGGCGCAGGACTGCATCAAGAAGGTCGAGGTCCTGGAGTACGAGGAGCTCGGCATGGAGGCCGTGTGGAAGATCGAGGTCGAGGACTTCCCGGCGTTCATCGTCGTCGACGACAAGGGCAACGACTTCTTCCGGGCGCCCGCCGAGTCCCCGACCGTGCTCAGCATCCCGGTCCGCGCCCCCGGTCAGGCGTAAGGGGCCCTTGCACGATGAGCGCCCGATGAGGTCGCGTGGCCACGCGACCCGGTCGGGCATAGTGCAAGGCCCCTGAAGCCCCTCACCCCTGGCGTCGTCCGGCCCGACGACGCCAGGGGTGATCTTCTGTCCGGGGCAGGGAACACCCTCCTGTCAGACGTTGCTGTCCGATGTGGAGGTACGACGATGACTGAGCAGTACCGGATCGAGCACGACTCCATGGGCGAGGTACAAGTCCCCGCCGAGGCCAAGTGGCGCGCCCAGACGCAGCGGGCGGTGGAGAACTTCCCCATCTCGGGCCAGACCCTGGAGCGGGCCCACATCGAGGCCCTGGCCAGGATCAAGGCCGCGGCCGCCAAGGTCAACGCCGGGCTCGGGGTCATCGAAGATGATCTCGCGAAGGCGGTGCAGGAGGCGGCCGGCGAGGTGGCGGACGGGCGCTGGGACGGCGAGTTCCCGGTGGATGTCTTCCAGACCGGGTCCGGTACGTCGTCCAACATGAACATGAACGAGGTCCTGGCCACCCTCGCCACCGAGCGCCTGGGGCGCCCGGTCCACCCCAACGACCATGTGAACGCCTCACAGTCGTCCAACGACGTGTTCCCCTCGTCGATCCACATCGCGGCGACGGCGGCCGTCACCCGTGACCTGATCCCGGCCCTCGGCCACCTGGCCGAGGCGCTGGAGCGCAAGTCCGACGAGTTCTCGGACGTGGTCAAGTCCGGGCGTACGCACCTGATGGACGCCACACCGGTGACGCTGGGCCAGGAGTTCGGCGGGTACGCGGCGCAGATCAGGTACGGCGTCGAGCGGCTCAACGCCTCGCTGCCGCGCCTCGCCGAACTGCCGCTGGGCGGTACGGCCGTGGGCACCGGCATCAACACCCCGCCCGGCTTCTCGGCCGCCGTCATCGCGGAGGTGGCCGAGGCGACGGGGCTGCCGCTGACCGAGGCCCGCAACCACTTCGAGGCGCAGAGCGCGCGGGACGGGATCGTCGAGACGTCGGGCCAGCTGCGGACGATCGGCGCCGGGCTCACGAAGATCTCCAACGATCTGCGCTGGATGGCGTCGGGCCCGCGCACCGGCCTCGCCGAGATCTCGCTGCCCGACCTCCAGCCCGGCTCGTCCATCATGCCGGGCAAGGTGAATCCGGTGATCCCGGAGGCGGTGCTGATGGTGGCGGCACAGGTCACGGGCAACGACGCGACGGTCGCCGCTGCCGGGGCCGCGGGCAACTTCGAGCTGAACGTGATGCTGCCGGTCATCGCCAAGAACGTCCTGGAGTCGGTGCGGCTGCTGGCCAACGTCTCGCGGCTGCTCGCCGACCGGACGGTCGACGGGATCACCGCGCACGCGGAGCGGGCCCGGGAGTACGCGGAGTCCTCACCGTCCGTCGTCACACCGCTGAACAAGTACATCGGGTACGAGGAGGCCGCGAAGGTCGCCAAGCGGGCGGTGAAGGAACGGAAGACGATCCGGGAGGTCGTCCTGGACGAGGGGTACGTCGAGCGGGGGGATCTGACGGCGGCGGAGCTGGACTCGGCGCTGGACGTGCTGAGCATGACGCATCCATGACCCCGGCGAGCGGGAGGAGCGTGACCCCGGGCAGCGTGAGGAGCGGCAGAGAGCGGGCGGGCGGCGGAGCGGCAGGGGGCGGCACACCGGCACCCGAGTGACCCGGATCGCTGCGCCGCTCCCCCCTTGCTCCTAAGATCTCCGCATGACAGGTGCAGGAGGAACACATCGTTGGGCGCCCGGGGACCACATTCTCTGGCGCTACCGCAGCAACGCGTCCGACGACCTGCACATCTGCCGGCCCGTGACCGTCGTCCAGGACACGGACGAACTGCTCGCGGTCTGGCTCGCACCCGGCACCGAGTGTGTGAAGCCCGAGCTGGCCGACGGCACCCCCGTGCACATGGAACCGCTCGCCACCCGGTACACCAAGCCGCGCACCGTCGTGCGTGACCGCTGGTGGGGCATGGGGGTACTGAAGCTGGCACGCCCCCGCGAGCCCTGGTCCGTGTGGCTGTGGTGGGACCGGGAATGGCGCTTCAAGAGCTGGTACGTGAATCTGGAGGAACCGCACCTCCGATGGGCGGGCGGCACCGACTCCGAGGACCACTTCCTGGACATCTCGGTACTGCCGGACCGCAGTTGGCTGTGGCTGGACGAGGACGAGTTCGCCCAGGCCCGCCAGGTGGGCCTGGTGGACGCCGGGCAGGCCCGGCGGGTGCGGGAGGCGGGCCGGGCGGCGGTCGAGCGGATCGAGAACTGGGGGTCGCCGTTCGCCGACGGCTGGGAGGCGTGGCGGCCCGATCCGGAGTGGACCGTACCGGTCCTGCCGGACGACTGGGACCGCACGCCCGCGTACGTGCCGTCGTGAGACCCTTGATGCGCCCCCGGGGATCAAACGTAGGATCGTCCTCCGCAAGGCTGCGCCCTACAACGATCCCATGCAGCAGATGAACTGACCGAATGTCACTACAGGGGGGTGCGGCCATGACAGCGGGTATACGACCCCTCGAAGCGGTTGCATCGCACACCTGCCTCGGACGGACGGAATCCCTCGCGTGACGGAGCACACCACCTCCCACGAAGGCCGGCAGCCCACGGCTGCCCGGCCGCACGAACCCACTCGCCCCCGGCAGCAGGATGCCGATGTGGCGGCTGCGGGGGCCATCCCCGCTCCCCCGCCGGCACCACCGGTCTCCCCCGGACGCAGCGAGGGCGACAGACTCCGGTTCGTGGGGGCTGCCACCCGGCGTATCGCCCGGGGCATAGACCTCGACGAGATCGTTCTCGGCCTGTGCAGAGCGACCGTGCCGACCTTCTCGGACGCGATACTCGTCTTCCTCCGCGATCCGCTGCCGGTCGGCGACGAGCGGCCGGTGGTGCCGTTCGTGCTGAGGCTGCGCCGGACCGACCGGCTGCGTTTAGTCGACGAGGAAGACTCCGACGAGCAGCCTGAACCGCTCGCGGCCCAGCTGTGCGAGATGGACTCCGGGGGCGCGCTGGCCGAAGTGCTCCGGGGCGTGCGTCCGGTCTTCGGCGACTCCGCCGCGGCCCGCGCCGCGCTGCCGGAGCTGCTCGGCCCGGACCGGACCGTACCGACCGGGCACCGCACGATCCTCGCCCCGCTGCGGGGCAGACGCCGGGTGATCGGCGCCGCGGTGTTCGTCCGCCGCCCCGACCGTCCCGCCTTCGAGCCCAACGACCTGCTGGTCGCCGCCCAGCTCGCCACACACACCGCGCTCGGCATCGACAAGGCTGTGCTGTACGGGCGCGAGGCGTACATCGCCGACGAGCTCCAGCGCACCATGCTGCCGGACTCGCTGCCGCAGCCGACCGGCGTCAAGCTGGCCTCCCGCTATCTGCCCGCGGCCGAGACCGCGCGGGTCGGCGGGGACTGGTACGACGCGATTCCGCTGCCCGGCAGCCGGGTGGCGCTGGTCGTGGGCGACGTGATGGGGCACTCCATGACGTCGGCCGCGATCATGGGCCAGCTCAGGACGACCGCCCAGACGCTGGCACAGCTGGATCTGCCGCCCGCCGAGGTGCTGCACCACCTGGACGAGCAGGCGCAGCGCCTGGGCTCGGACCGGATGGCCACCTGCCTGTACGCCGTGTACGACCCCGTGCGGCACCGGATCACCATCGCCAACGCGGGCCACCCGCCGCCCGTGCTGCTGCACCTGGGCGGCCGGGCGGAGGTACTGCGGGTGCCGCCCGGCGCGCCGATCGGCGTGGGCGGCGTGGACTTCGAGGCGGTCGAGCTGGACGCGCCCGCGGGCGCCACCCTGCTGCTCTACACGGACGGCCTCGTCGAGTCCCGGCTGCGGGACGTCTGGACCGGAATCGAGCAGCTGCGGGAGCGGCTGGCCGCCACCGCCCAGCTGACGGGCCCCGACCACTCGCCGCCGCTCGAGGCGCTCTGCGACGACGTCCTGGACATGCTCGGCCCGGGTGACCGCGACGACGACATCGCGCTGCTCGCCGCCCGCTTCGACGGGATCGCGCCCAGCGACGTCGCGTACTGGTTTCTCGACCCCGAGGAACAGGCACCGGGGCGCGCACGTCGCCTGGTGCGCAGGGCGCTGGAACGCTGGGGTCTGGAGGAGATGTCGGACTCGGTGGAGCTGCTGGTCAGCGAGGTCGTGACCAACGCCGTGCGGTACGCCGAGCGGCCCGTGACGCTGCGGCTGCTGCGTACCGACGTCCTGCGCTGCGAGGTCGGCGACGACTCACCGCAACTGCCGCGCCAGCGCCGGGCCAGGGACACCGACGAGGGCGGCCGTGGTCTCTTCCTGGTGAACCGGCTGGCCCGCCGGTGGGGGGCTACCCGGCTCTCCACGGGCAAGGTGGTCTGGTTCGAGATCGCGGTGCCGGGCACACCGCCGGCGCAGGCCCCGGCAGGTTCCGCCAGGTGATCCCGGTCAGGTGACGGAGAACGCGAAGACCTCCGTGCGGTGAGTTCCCGTGAACTCCCACCGCACGGAGGTCTTTTGTTTCTGCCTTCGCTCCGGCCTTTGCTCCGTGTGCTTCGGGCGTTCGCTCCGGTTCGCTTTACCTCAGCGAACGACGCTCTGGATTTCCTTCACGGTCACGTCCTGCGGAGTTCCGTAGGTACCGTCCGACAGCTTGGTGGGGTCGGGGTGGTTCGTGCCGATCCAACTGATCTTCCAGGTAATGGTGGCCTTGAACCGGTAGGGACCCGAGCCGTCCGTCGAACGCAGATACTCCACCCCGCAGGGGGGATCGCCCTTGGCGCCCGGGGGCCGTTCCGTGCCGATCCTGCCATCGTGGATCGGGCAGTCGCCACCGGCCGGGTAGGTCTGGGCATCCGCGGTACCGGCATCGATGTGCATGCTCACGGGCGTGGCCGTTGTGGTCGCCTGGATGTTCAGTGCGTCGACACGGGCCGTGACGGAGACGGGGTGGAAGTCCGCGTTGTTCAGCCACACCCAGGTCGGCAGATTCACGACCTGGTCGCCGTCAGCCGGGGCCATACTGGCCTTGCCCTGTGGGATCTCAATCTCGGTATAGGCCAGCTGCGCGAGCACTTCCGGAGTGACGGCGTTGGGAACATCAGCGGGCGGCTGAGCGCCCTTGTCCACCCAGAAGGGCAGTTTGGTGCAGGCGTCGACGCCTGCGTCATCGAGACGATCGGGGTTCTGGTAAGAGCCCCACCAATAACCCTTGCCCTGGTTCTTGACATTGAAATTCTTGTACTTACCGTCGATGTACGCCTTGCGGTAAGTCTCCGCGTTCCCCTGGTCGTGGTTCGGGCTGAAGTCGAGACCCAGCCGGTCCTGTGCCGCCTGCTCAGGCGTCCACTTCGGCGCGTACCAGCACGCGGGAGGCGTCCAGTTACTCATCGGGGTCACTTGCCCCCCACCCTGAGTCCGAGGGTTTTTGCTGTAGTCGAATTGGACACCACCGGCGGTCGCGGACGCTTTACCGGCACCGGTATTGCCCTTCTCCTGCACGCTGCCCCTTTCCTTATGTCCGCCCTTGACGGCCCATGCGGGACTGGGACTCCATACGGCCACAGCAGCGGCGACGGCGACTGCGCTGGACAGCGTCTTCAAATACAGCTTCACGGCTGGCACTGTTCAGCCCCGCTCTTGGACGCAAACCCGATGGTCTGCCATACACCTGCATGGGACTTGACGAGGCGGCTGTTGTACAGCACGTAACCCACTGACGGGTCCGACGGCAGCGACCTGTCAACCTTGCCGGTCTTTCCGGACTTCGTGAATGCCTTGCTCTCGTCGCCGCAGTAGGTCACTGCAGCCGATCCATCCTTGAGGAACGTGACCTTGCGGTCGTAGTAGCGGGTCGTACCAACCCAGGTGTCTCGGTCCTTCACCCAGTCTTTGACATAGTCCGTCGCGGATCGGAGAGCCGGGCCAGTGTTGTACAGGCCGATCGCCGACGTGAACTCTTTTCCTCGGAAGATCGCATCGTCAAGGGAGTTCACCATTCGTGCGTTGTCCGCCAGCACCGAATCCTTCTTCGGATCGCCCGTGTGCTCCCCCTCGAAGACGTTCTTCGCAGAGCTGGGCAGCGTGATCTCCGGCCGCTTCACCCCGGAAGACGACGCCGAAGGGCTCGGTGTCGCGGAGTGCGAAGCCCCGTCCGCGCCCTTGATCTTGTTCGAGCTGTCGCCTCCGCCGCCCCCGCCACAACCCGCCAGCAGGAAAATTCCCGCAGTCGCAATCGCACCGGTACGTACCATGCCTCGCGTCACGCCCGCCCCCGTTCCTCGTCGCTCTGCTGCCACATCACTCTGCGGCGATGCCACCGTCACCAACAGCTGCCACACTAGGGGCGAGTTGGGTGCGACTGGCCACTGGGTTAGCCAATCGCAACCGGCATGTGCACTCGTGAGAACCGGATCGTGGCCATTACTTCCGCTAATTCCGCTTTGGCGGTCCAGTGCGGGAGTCCGGACAGAGCAGCCGGTGTATGAGGAGGGGCCCCGCGGCATCTGCCGCGGGGCCCCTCCTCATACACCGGCTGCTGCCGTCGGCCCGGTCAGTCCTGCAGGCCGTTCAGCGGTCCGTTGGTGGTGGAGCCGTCGCCGGCACCCGTCGTGGTGCCGTTGGTACCGGCGTTCGTGTTGCCGCCGGCCGTCGGGTCGCCCCCCGTACCCGCGGTCGTGCCGGAGTTCGCGCCTCCGTCAGTCGACGGGTTGCCGCCTCCGGTGGTTCCGGGGCCGCCGGTCCCGCCCGTGGTGTCCGTCCCGGCGTCGTTGCCGCCCGCGGCCGTTCCGCTGTGGCCCGGATCGGGGCTCGACGGCGGCGCATCGGGGGACGACGGCGGCGGGGACGCGGGGCTGGACGGCGGCGGGGCCGACGAGGTCGGCGGCGGATTCGAGGTAGGGGGCGCGGTCGGTGCGACCCCAGCGCCCTGGTCGGTGTCCAGGTCGAACTTGCTGGGCTTCATGTCGAGGCCGAAGACGTACCCGGCCCAGATCTGGGCCGGGAAGCCGGCACCGTTGATACGCCCGGTGGGGCTGCCGGCCGCGCCACTCATAGTGACCTGAGTGCCCTTCACGATGGTCTTCCCGTCCGGACCCTTGTGGGTCTTGGACGCCTCACCGAAAAGCCCCACCGAAGTCACCAGGTCCGGGGTGTAGCCGGTGAACCAGGCGGACTTGTTGTTGTCCGAGGTGCCTGTCTTACCCGCAACCTTCTGGCCCTTGTGCCGTACGGCGGTACCCGTACCCTCCTGCACCACGCCCGTCAGCACCGACGTGACAGCGTCCGCCGTCTGCCGGCTGACCACCTGGTCGCCGATGGCCTTCTGCGGGGTGAACGGCTCCCGGTCGGGGTGGGTCGCCGCCTTCACGAGGGTCGGGGTGACCTTCTTGCCGTGGTTGTCGAAGGTCGCGTAGATACCGGCCATCTCCATCGGGCTCGCGCCGTAGGAACCGAGCGTCATGGCGGGCACCGGGTCCGCGCCCTTCAACGAGCTCATACCGAGATCGAGACCGAGCTTTCTGACCTTGTCGAGTCCGACGTCCACGCCCATCTGCGCGAACACCGAGTTGACGGAGTTGTTCATCGCGGTCTGCACGGTGACCGGGCCGTAGCTGGTGTTGTCCTCGTTGGGCGGGGCGAAGTTGGCCTTGCTGCCATCGCTGTTCAGGACCGGCCGCCTGCTGTCACCGTTGTAGATGGTGTTCGCCTGGATCGGCAGGCCCTGCTGGGTCTTGGCGCCGGACTCCAGGGCGGCCGCCAGGATCAGCGGCTTGAAGGTGGAGGCGGGCTGGTAGTCGACGCGCTTGGCATTGCTGTACTCGTGCTTCAGGTAGTCCCAGCCGCCGTACAGCGCCAGCACCTTGCCGGTGTGCGGGTCCACCGAGACCGCACCCGCCTGGAGGTCCGCGTCGACCGGACGCGCCTTGGGCCTCAGCTTGTCGATCAGCTGCTGCTTCATCGTCTTCTCGAGCTGGGCCTGCTTCTTCGGATCGATGTTGAGCGTGACCGTCCAACCGCGGGCCTCGATCGCCGCCTCGGAGATGCCCTGCGCCTTCATCTCCTGCTTGGCGGCCTTCACCAGATAGCCCGTCTGGCCCTTCAGACCCTTGGACGGCTTGGGCTCCTGCGGGATCTGGAACTTCTGCGCGGCCCGGTCCGACTCGCTGAGCCAGTTCATCTCGGTCATGTTGTTGAGCGTGTACGCCCAGCGCGCCTTGACCAGCTTCTTGCCTTCGGCGGTCGCCGACGACCAGTCGTAGTCGCTCGGCGCCTGGAGCAGCGATGCGAGGTAGGCGCCCTGGCTGACGTTCAGTTTCGAGGCGTCGACCCCGTAGTACGCCTGGGCCGCGGCCTGGATGCCCCAGGCCCCGCGGCCGTAGTAACTGCTGTTGATGTACCCCTCGAGGATGTCCGATTTGGAGTACTTCTGATCCACCTTGAGGGAGATCACCAGTTCCTTGAGCTTACGAGTCACCGTCTGGTCAGCGGTGAGGAAATTGTTCTTGACGTACTGCTGGGTGATGGTCGAGCCACCCTGCTTCCGCCCCCTGACAGTGTTGTACAGGCCTCGGGCGGTGCCCTTCAGGTCGACGCCGTGGTCCTTGTAGAACGTCTTGTTCTCCGCGGCGACGAAGGTGCGCTGCACCTTGATCGGGACGTCGGAGAGGTTGACGTTCTCCCGGTTCACGGGGCCCTCGCGCGCCAGCAACTTGCCGTTGCTGAGCTTGAAGATGTTGCTCTGCTGCTGTGTCTGCGCGTTGACCGCCGGCACCTGGATAGTCATCCAGAGCACGATGAACGCGCCCATCGCCAGCAGGCAAAGCCCGAAGAAGGTGCCCAGCATCTTCTTCCAGGTGAAGAGCCGGCGTATCCCGCTCTTCGTGGATTTGCCCCGGCGCGCCCCGCGCTGCCGGGCTCGTCGATCGTCCGCACGGCCCATCGCTCTGTGACTCCGCCTTCTTCTCACCCAGACCAGCTGTCGAAAGCTAACACCGCTTCCTGAGCACCTTTGGACCGGGAGCGCCCCATTGGGCCCTTTTCCTCACGTGACAATCAGCACCTGTGTCATAGGGAACCGACGTACAGGGACCCAACAAGGTTGCCGCATCTGCGCGTTCTCTCTCGCAAGTCGACCACCTTGTTCGTTATTGTCATGATTCACAGACGCTATGCACCCTCGGTATACACAGCAGGTATACGCAGTGCGTATAGTCCTTGTCATGCCACCTCAGCCTCCGCTGCTCAGCGCATCGGCACTCCACAAGGCCTACGGGCCGACGCCCGCCCTGGACGGTGCCGACTTCGCCGTCGCGCCCGGGGAGATCGTCGCGGTGATGGGCCCTTCCGGGTCCGGCAAGTCGACGCTGCTGCACTGCCTGGCCGGGATCGTCCGCCCCGACTCGGGCACCGTCACGTACGCGGACCACGACCTCACCGCGATGAACGACGTGGACCGCAGCGCGCTGCGGCGTACGGACTTCGGCTTCGTCTTCCAGTTCGGCCGGCTCGTCCCCGAGCTGACCTGCACCGAGAACGTCGCACTGCCGCTGCGGCTGAACGGGACCAAGCGCAAGGAGGCCGAGCGCAGGGCCCTGGAGTGGATGGAACGCCTGGAGGTCGCGGACCTGGGACACAAACGCCCCGGCGAGGTCTCCGGCGGACAGGGCCAGCGCGTCGCCATCGCCCGGTCACTGGTGACCGGCCCGCGCGTGCTCTTCGCCGACGAACCGACCGGCGCCCTCGACTCCCTCAACGGCGAACGCGTCATGGAACTCTTCACCCAGGCCGCCAGATCCACGAACGCCGCCGTCGTCCTCGTCACCCACGAAGCGCGCGTCGCCGCCTACTCCGACCGCGAAGTCGTCGTACGCGACGGCAAGTCCCGCGACCGGTTCGCGCAGTACGCCGCGTGACGCGCCCAGGCAGCCTCCGTACCGAAAACAAGAAGGGCCCATCCCGATGTCCATCGGCCATACCCTGCTCGGCATCCTGGAGTCGGGGCCGCGCCACGGCTACGACCTCAAGCGCGCCTTCGACGAGAGGTTCGGTCACGACCGGCCCCTGCACTACGGCCAGGTCTACTCGACCATGTCCCGGCTCCTGAAGAACGGCCTCGTCGAGGTCGACGCGATGGAGGCCGGGGGCGGCCCCGAGCGCAAGCGGTACGCGATCACCGACGCCGGGGTCAGCGATGTCGAGCAGTGGCTCGCGACACCCGAGAAGCCCGAGCCGTACCTCCAGTCGACGCTCTACACCAAGGTCGTGCTCGCGCTGCTGACCGGCCGCCCGGCAGCCGACCTGCTGGACACCCAGCGCGCGGAGCATCTGCGGCTGATGCGCGTCCTCACCGACCGCAAGCGGCGCGGCGACCTCGCCGACCAGCTGATCTGCGACCACGCCCTGTTCCACCTCGAGGCCGACCTGCGCTGGCTCGAACTGACCGCGGCGCGCCTCAACCAGCTCGCCAAGGAGGTCAGCCCATGACACCGGCCGGTTCGCTGCTGTACGCCGACGACCTGCACAAGTCGTACGGGCCGACCGCCGCACTCGACGGGGCGGCCTTCTCCGTCCACGCGGGCGAAGTGGTCGCGATCATGGGGCCATCGGGTTCCGGCAAGTCCACGCTCCTGCACTGCCTCGCCGGTATCGTCCGCCCCGACTCGGGCACCGTGACGTACCAGGGGCAGGAACTGTCCGCGATGTCCGACGTGGACCGCAGCGCGCTGCGGCGTACGGACTTCGGCTTCGTCTTCCAGTTCGGCCGGCTCGTCCCCGAGCTGACCTGCACCGAGAACGTCGCACTGCCGCTGCGGCTGAACGGGACCAAGCGCAAGGAGGCCGAGCGCAGGGCCCTGGAGTGGATGGAGCGCCTGGAGGTCGCGGACCTGGGACACAAACGCCCCGGCGAGGTCTCCGGCGGACAGGGCCAGCGCGTCGCCATCGCCCGGTCACTGGTGACCGGCCCGCGCGTGCTCTTCGCCGACGAACCGACCGGCGCCCTCGACTCACTCAACGGCGAGCGCGTCATGGAACTCCTGACGGAGGCCGCCCGCGCCACCAACGCCGCCGTCGTCCTGGTCACCCACGAGGCGCGCGTCGCCGCCTACTCGGACCGTGAAGTCGTCGTACGCGACGGCAAGTCCCGCGATCTGGAGCACCTGGTATGAGCTGGACCCAAGACCTCACGATGGGCATGAAGTTCGCTGTCGGCGGGGGCCGCGAGGGCTGGACCAGGACACTGCTGACCGCGGTCGGCGTCGGCCTCGGTGTGGCGCTGCTGCTGATCACCACGGCGATACCGAGCGCGCTCGCCGCCCGGGACGCACGCGAGGACAACCGCAACGACTTCGGCGCGACGATGATCGACAAGCCGGGCGACAACACGATGCTGCTGGGTGTCGTGGACACCGTGTACAAGGGCACCGATGTCCGCGGCCGGCTGGTCCGCGGCGAGGGCCCGAAAGCGCCGATACCGCCCGGCACGTCCGCACTGCCCGGCGACGGCGAGATGCTGGCGTCGCCGGCGCTGCGCAGGCTGCTGGCGTCGGACAAGGGGGCACTGCTGCGCGAGCGCCTCCCGTACCGGATCGCCGGCACCATCGCCGACGCCGGTCTGACCGGCCCGAACGAACTGGCCTACTACGCGGGTGACGGCCACCTCACCCTGGACGACGCCGGCATGGTGCGGCGCATCACCTCCTTCGCGCATCTGCCGCCCCGCGAGGCCATGGACCCGGTCCTGAGACTGCTCGTCGTCATCATCTTCGTGGTGCTGCTGATGCCGGTGGGTGTCTTCATCGCGGCGGCCGTGCGCTTCGGCAGCGACAGCAGGGACCGCAGGCTGGCCGCACTGCGGCTGGTCGGTACGGATTCCCGGATGACCCGCCGTATCGCGGCCGGCGAGGCGCTGGCGGGCTCGCTGCTCGGGGTGCTCTTCGGCGCGGGTTTCTTCCTGATCGGCCGGTCGTTCGTCGGCGACATCGACGTGGCGGGGATCAACCTCTTCCCCGCTGACCTGGACCCGAGTGCGGCGCTGGCCGTACTGGTCGCACTCGCGGTGCCCGCGGCGGCCGTCGCGGTCACCCTGCTCGCCATGCGCGGTGTCGTCATCGAGCCGCTCGGTGTCGTCCGCACGTCGGTCCCGCGCCGCCGCCGGGTCTGGTGGCGGGTGCTCCCGCCGGTCGCCGGGCTCGCCCTGCTGGTGCCGATGCTGGGCAAGGGCCGCGACTCGGGCCACTTCAACAGCACGCTGGTGATCGGCGGCAGCGTGCTGCTGCTGGTCGGCGTGACGGCGCTGCTGCCCTGGCTGATCGAAGCCGTGGTGAACCGTCTGGGCGGCGGCAGCACCGCCTGGCAACTGGCCGTCCGCAGGCTCCAGATGACAAGCGGCACCGCCGCCCGGCTCGTCAACGGCATCGCCGTCGCGGTCGCAGGCGCCATCGCGCTCCAGATGCTGTTCGCGGGGATCGACGGCGACTACAGCAAGGAGACCGGGGCCGACACCTCACGTGCCCAGATGATCGTCCAGAGCGACTTCACGAAGACCCGGACGGTCGAGGCGCTGCGCTCCACGCACGGTGTGCGGAAGGTGCTCACGTTCGGCCGGGCCACCGCCGGGGGGACGAAGAACGCCGAGGAGACCAGCGACATGTACACCGGCGACTGCGCGTCGCTCAGGGTCCTGGCCACGCTCCCGTCCTGCGCGAACGGCGACGTGTTCATCGCCACCGGCGGGTGGGACGACAACCTCACGAAGATCGCCGAGCCCGGCAAACGGCTGTTCGTCAAACCGCCCTTCAGCGACCGGAACGACCGCGTCCTCACCTGGACCGTCCCGGCCGGGACCCGCACGGTGCAGGTCCTGGCCAACCCGGCCGGCGCCCCCGCCTCGGGGGGCATCCTGCTCACACCGGGGGCTCTCCCCGCGCTGCGGCACCTTGCCCTGGTCAACACCGACTACATCTCGCTCGACCCTTCGGAGCCGGACGCCGTCGATCTGGTCCGTAACAGTGCGGCGAAGGTCACTCCGCTGACCTCGGTCGACGCCCTGCACGAGACACGCGAGGACAACCGCTTCGCGAGCGTCCGCAAGGGCCTGTACATCGGCGCCACCGCGGTACTTCTGCTGATCGGCGCGAGCCTGCTCGTCTCGGTCCTGGAGCAGCTGCGCGACCGCCGGAAGCTGCTGGCCGCCCTGACGGCCTTCGGCACCCGGCGCTCCACGATGAGCTGGTCGGTGCTCTGGCAGACGGCCGTCCCGGTCGCCCTGGGTCTGCTGCTCGCCACGGTGGTGGGCCTCGGGCTCGGCTCGGTCCTGCTCTCCATGGTCGGTCACCCGGTCTCGGTCGACTGGCCAGCGGTCGCGGCGATGGCCGGGATCGGGGGCGGTGTCGTGGTCCTGGTGACGCTGCTCAGCCTGCCGCCGCTCTGGCGGCTGATGCGGCCGGAAGGGCTGCGCACGGAGTAGCCGCGGCGCCCGGGGACCGGCCGGGACGGGAAGAGGGGCGGGAGGCGGCGGGGCCCGGCGGACACACTGGCCTGGCCCCGCCGCTCACGCCAGCCAGACCGGCAGTGGCCGCACCCCTTCGCGCAGCGCCGCGGCGAACGCGGTGAACTCCTCCTGGCGCGCCGCACCCGACCGCATCGCGAGCGCGATCCTGCGCATCGGTGCGGGCTCCGCGAAGTACGCCGTGGCCAGCTGGTCGTTGCGGCCGGTCTCCACCCGTACCGCCGTACGCGGCAGCAGCGTCACCCCGAGCCCGCCCGCCACCAGCTGAACGAGGGTGGAGAGCCCCGCGGCCGTGGTCGTCACGGGCTGCCCGTCGGCGCGGCCCGCCTCCCGGCAGATGTCCAGTGTCTGGTCCCGCAGGCAGTGCCCCTCGTCGAGCAGCAGCAGATCCAGCTCGCGCAGGGCGTCCCGCGGAATGTCCGTACGCCCGGCCAGCCAGTGCTCACGCGGGGTGACCAGGACGAACTCCTCCTCGAACAGAGGCAGTTCCACCACTCCCGGCATGCCGAGGGGCACCGCGAGCAGCAGCAGGTCCAGCCGCCCGGCCGTCAGTCCTTCGAGGAGCGAGGACGTCTGTTCCTCGTGCACCTGGAGGTCGAGGTCCGGGTACTCGCGGTGGACCAGCCGCAGCACCGTGGGCAGCAGATACGGCGCGACGGTGGGGATCACGCCGAGTCTGAGCACCCCGGTGAAGGGCGCCCGCACGGCGTCGGCCTCGTCAAGCAGCTCACCGACCGCGTCGAGCACCGCCCTGGCCCGCACCGCCAGCCGCTCCCCCGCCGGCGATAGGAGCACCTTGCGGGTGGTCCGCTCCAGGAGCTGCACGCCGAGGGTCTCCTCCAGCGCCGAGACGGCGCCCGAAAGCGCGGGCTGGCTCATGCCGATCGCGGCGGCCGCGTCCCGGAAGTGCAGGTGCTCCGCCACGGCCGCGAAGGCGCGCAGCTGCGCCACGGTGGGCTGCTTCCCCTTGTGGGCCGCTCCGCCCGTATATACCTGGGTCACTGATAGGTACCTCCGATCACAACGAGCAAGTCTAGCTATTTCTGTGATCAATGGATCCTGTGTCACTCTGTAACCCGTCCAACCCCCCAGGAACACCCCAAAAGGGAATTCCTACACAGCAAGGAGAGTTCGTGCTCACTGTCGGTGACCAGTTCCCCCCGTTCGATCTGACTGCCTGTGTGTCGCTGGAGAGCGGCAAGGAGTTCGCGCAGATCGACCACAAGACCTACGAAGGCAAGTGGAAGATCGTCTTCGCGTGGCCCAAGGACTTCACCTTCGTGTGCCCGACCGAGATCGCCGCCTTCGGCAAGCTGAACGAGGAGTTCGCCGACCGCGACGCCCAGGTCCTCGGCTTCTCCGGTGACTCCGAGTTCGTTCACCACGCCTGGCGCAAGGACCACCCGGACCTCACCGACCTGCCCTTCCCGATGCTCGCCGACTCGAAGCACGAGCTCATGCGCGACCTCGGCATCGAGGGCGAGGACGGCTTCGCGCAGCGCGCCGTCTTCATCGTCGACCAGAACAACGAGATCCAGTTCACGATGGTGACCGCCGGTTCCGTGGGCCGTAACCCCAAGGAGGTCCTGCGGGTCCTCGACGCCCTGCAGACCGACGAGCTGTGCCCCTGCAACTGGACCAAGGGCGAGAACACCCTGGACCCGGTCGCGCTCCTCTCGGGCGAGTGAGCTGATTCCACGATGTCACTCGACGAACTGAAGTCCGCCGTACCGGACTACGCCAAGGACCTGAAGCTGAACCTCGGTTCGGTGATCGGCAACAGCGACCTGCCGAAGCAGCAGCTGTGGGGCACCGTCCTCGCCTGCGCCATCGCGTCGCGGTCGCCGCGGGTGCTCCGTGAGCTGGAGCCCGAGGCCAAGGCGAACCTCTCGCCCGAGGCGTACACCGCGGCCCGCTCCGCGGCCGCCGTCATGGCGATGAACAACGTCTTCTACCGGACCCGGCACCTGCTGTCGGACCCCGAGTACGGGACGCTCCGCGCGGGTCTGCGGATGAACGTGATCGGCAACCCGGGTGTGGAGAAGGCCGACTTCGAGCTCTGGTCGCTCGCCGTCTCCGCGATCAACGGCTGCGGCCAGTGCCTCGACTCGCACGAGCAGGTGCTCCGCAAGGCGGGCGTGGACCGCGAGACCATCCAGGAGGCCTTCAAGATCGCGGCCGTCCTGCAGGCGGTCGGCGTGACGCTCGACTCCGAGGCCGTGCTGGCCGAGCAGTAGCAGTACCGATGTGCGCGAAAGCCCCGGTGACGTGCGGAGACGCACCACCGGGGCTTTCGCGCTCGCCGGTCGGGGCCGGGACAACCGGTCCGGGTTTCCTGGGCCCGGGACCGTCAGGCGCCCGCCACCGGACCGCCCTCGTGGGCATTCGCCCGCCGGCTCAGTGCTTCAGCCGCTCCATCAGCGCGCGCATATCAGCGATCATGCCGGGCTGGAGCGCCTCCATGTCCGCGGCGCTCGGGTCGTCCGCCGGTCTCCCGGGGCCCCCGCGGTCCTGGTAGTCGTAGCTGGCGGTCAGCTGCAGGGTGAATTCGGCCGAGCCGTCGCGGACTTCCAGTCTGGGAACGGTGTTGGCGCCGTCGCCGAAGGTGGTCAGATACGCCTCGTCACCGAGCCCCGGCACCCCTTCGACCCTGGCCGGCGAACCGTCCTCGCTGAACCAGTCCGGCATCGCACCCGCCGCCCGGAACTCGGGTCCCGGATCGGTCCTGTGGTGCACTGCAGCGGTGATCCGGACTCCGTAGCTCATCGCTTTGGTCCCCTGGTCCGACGCGGACCGCTCGCTCTCCGGTGTCAGCCGCACGCTGCAGCTGGCCCGGTCGAGGGCGGGATCCCGGCCCGACCAGTGGGCGTCGTCCGACCTGCTGCCCAGCTCACCGGAGAGGGCCCGCAGCCTCGCGTCGCCGCAGAGGTCCTGGCTCAGGCGGTATCCGCGGGTGTCCGGGCCGGTGCCGTGCCAGGGGCCGTACGCGTACAGCGCCACCGCCCATCCCAGCGACACCACGGCCGCACCACCCAGCGCCCAGCGCCACGGGCGGGCAGGCCGGGGGCTGCGCGGCGGGCGCCCGCAGGAGTCACCGACGGCATCGGCGCCGTCGCCGGAGAGTGGGCCGCCCTCCATCTCCGGCTCGGATATCACTCGGCCGTCTCGGTCCCGAGCAGCGGTCCCCCGGCATCCGGCACGGGATCCGGTACCGGCGCGGGCTCCGCCGCCTGCCTCGGGGGCACGGCCGGACCGGCCCCGGCCGGGGACTCGTCCTGCTGACGGGGCGCCGCTTTCATCGCGCTCTCCTGGCTGTACTTGCGCAGGTAGCCGACCACCGTATTGGTCACCGCCACCAGCGGCACAGCCACCACGGCGCCGCCGATCCCGGCGATCATGCCGCCCGCCGCCACGGACAGGACCACCGCCAGCGGATGGACCCGCACCGCCCGGCCGAGGATGAACGGCTGGAGCACGTGGCCCTCGATCTGCTGTACGGCCAGGACCACGATCAGCACCATCAGTGCCGTGAACGGCCCCTGGGTCACCAGCGCGACGACCACCGCGAGCGCGCCGGAGATCACCGCGCCCACCAGCGGGATGAACGCGAACAGGAAGATGAAGACGGCCAGCGGGACGGCCAGCGGCACATCCAGGAAGAAGAGCCCGAGCCCGATGAAGATCGCGTCGATCAGTGCCACAAGCACCGTGCCGCGTACATAGGCCGTCAGGGTCCGCCAGGCACGCGGCCCGGCGCCCGCGACCCCCGGACGGGCCTGCGCCGGTACGAGCTTGAGCGTCCACTGCCAGATGCGCGCCCCGTCGTACAGCAGGAAGAGGGTCGAGAACATCGCCAGCAGCATGCCGGTGAGGAACTCCACCATGACCGTGACGCCCTGGAGGCCCGCGGACGTGATCTCGTTCGTGTTGGTGCCGACGGTGTCGCTCAAGTTCTTGGCGATGTCGTTGATCTGCTTGTCGGTCACATGGAACGGGCTGTGCAGCAGCCAGCGCCTGAGCTCCTGGATACCTTCCTGGACCCGGCTGGAGACCGTGTCCAGATTCTCCATCACCTGCCAGACCACGAACCAGCCGACCAGACCCATGATGACGAAGCCGAGGATCGCGGTCAGTGCGGTGGCCACGCCCCGCGGCAGGCCGGCCCGCCGGAGCCGGGCGACTGTCGGCTGCAGGAGCGCGGTGACGAGGAGCGCGGCGACGAACGCGAGGACGACCAGCTGGATGGCGCTGATCACCCGCATCAGCACCCAGAGGGTCCCCGCGAGGACAAGGAGCCGCCAGCCCGCTTCCGCCGCCACCCGCATGCCCCACGGCACGGCGGCCACCGGATCGGGCCGGGCCGCGACGGCCGGCGCGTAGTCCGGGGGAGGCGGCACCTGGCCCGGCGAAGGGTGTCCATCGGCCCCGGCGGAACCGTGCGACGCGGTTCCTGTTCCACCGGGGCCGCCGTCCGCTTCTTCCGCCGAACGGCGCTCCTCCAACTTTTCACCGAGGTGAGTGAGTTCGGAGCCCACACGTTCCAGCCAGTCCGGCAGTTTCGACATGCTGTTCCCCTTCCCCCGACCGGGCGCCTCATCCGGAGGCGACCGTACATGCATGGAGCCCCCCACCGAAGGACGGCGGGAGGCTCCATGGAGTTGAGCGGACGAGCGCTCTAATACCAGCTGTTGGCCTGCCAGAACGACCACGCACCACAGGGGCTCTGGTAGCGGCTGTTCATGTAGTTCAGGCCCCACTTTATCTGCGTGGCCGGATTGGTCTGCCAGTCGGCGCCGGCGGACGACATCTTCGAACCGGGCAGAGCCTGGACGAGACCGTAGGCCCCGGAACCGGCGTTGACCGCCTTGTAGTTCCAGCCGGACTCGTGGCTCACGATGTTGCTGAAGCACTGGAACTGGTCGGACGGCATCATCTGCCGCGCCATGGCCTGGACCTGAGCGGCCGAGTAGGAGCCCTGCGACGAGAAGCTGCTCGCGTCGCGCACGGAAGAGCGGCTGGCGGTCTTCGCCTGCTCGTCGCGCTCCTTCTTGGCCTGCTTGGCCTTGGCAACTGCCTCGTCGGCAGCTTCCTTCTTGGTCTTGGCGTCCTTGGCGGCCTGGATACGGGCCGATTCCTCCGCTGACTTCTTCGCTGCTGCGTCAGCCTGCACCGCCTGGGTGTCGGCCTGCTCCGTCAGCGACGCGACCTGGGCCTGCTGGCCGTCAGGAATGTCTGCGAGGGTCGTCGTGTCCGCGGCGGAGGCTGCATCGATGTTGTCGCCTGCGGGCACGGTGCTGCCCGATGCGACGCCGACAACTGCTCCTACGGTGGTGACCGCAGTGGCTGACGCCACCGCGAATCCCCGGACCGAAATCCGGCTCACACGGTTTCCTTCCAGCAGCGACCGCTCGTGACCTCGCGGACGCAATCGTGCCCTTGGCGCGGGCCTCCCTGGCGTACAGGTCACGGGAGGCACTGACCCGGTGGGCAACTCCCTTACGGAAGTGCCGCGTGGTACTCGGGCGGCATGCGGCGGCAAGTGTTGAGTTGTGTGGTGCTGCACCCCTGAGGGTGTACGTGTGCCGCATGCGGGGCCTGACGGAAGCAAGACTCTGCCCGACGCCCACGCTTCAAGGCAAACGTCGGCCGAGTGTTAAAGCTCACACCCCGTTTGGCGCACGAGTTTTCTGGAGACTGCTGCGCAACAGAGAGCCGCCCGGCTAGGCTCCTGCGCCTTGCCGGGCGGCTCCAACTGGCCGGTACCGTACTAGAGCTGCCCATCCTCCAGCATTTCGGTCACCAGTGCGGCAATCTGCGAACGCTCGGACCGGCTGAGCGTGACATGCGCGAAGAGCGGATGCCCCTTCAGTTTCTCTACGACGGCGACCACTCCGTCGTACCGGCCCACCCTCAGGTTGTCACGCTGAGCGACGTCATGGGTCAGCACGACCCGGGAGTTCGAGCCGATCCGGGAGAGGACCGTCAGCAGGACGTTCCGCTCCAGGGACTGGGCCTCGTCCACGATGACGAACGCGTCATGCAGGGAACGGCCGCGGATATGGGTGAGCGGCAGGACTTCGAGCATGCCCCGGCCGACCACTTCCTCGATCACCTCCCGGCTGGTCACCGAGGAGAGGGTGTCGAAGACCGCCTGCGCCCAGGGCCCCATCTTCTCGGACTCGGAGCCGGGCAGATAGCCGAGTTCCTGCCCGCCGACCGCGTACAGCGGACGGAAGACCATCACCTTCTGGTGCTGTCTGCGCTCCAGGACGGCCTCCAGGCCCGCGCAGAGCGCCAGCGCGGACTTCCCGGTGCCGGCCCTGCCGCCCATCGAGATGATGCCGATGTCCGGATCGAGGAGCAGGTCGAGCGCGATGCGCTGCTCGGCGCTGCGGCCGTGCAGCCCGAAGGCCTCCCGGTCGCCCCGCACGAGCTTCACATTGCCCTCGGCCGTGATGCGGCCCAGCGCCTTGCCCCGCTCGGACTGGAGCACCAGGCCGGTGTGCACCGGCAGCTCGGCGGCCTCCGGTACGTACAGGGTGTCCTCGCTGAACAGGAGATCCACCTGGTCGGGCGAGAGCGTCAGCTCGCTCATGCCCGTGTAGCCGGAGTCCGTGATCGCCAGTTCGGCGCGGTACTCCTCGGCGAGGAGCCCCACGGACGAGGCCTTGATGCGCAGGGGCAGATCCTTGGATACGACAGTGACGTCGAAACCCTCGGCCTGAAGGTTTCGCGCCACCGCGAGGATCCGTGAGTCGTTGTCCCCGAGCCGGTATCCGGCCGGGAGCACGCTGGGATCCGAGTGGTTGAGTTCGACGCGGAGGGTCCCGCCCAGCTCGCCCATGGGAAGAGGGGCGTCGAGACGTCCGTACCTCACCCGGAAGTCGTCCAGCAGCCGCAGGGCCTGCCGGGCGAAGTAGCCGAGCTCCGGATGGTGCCTCTTGGCCTCCAGTTCCGTGACCACGACGATCGGGAGCACTACTTCGTGCTCGTCGAAGCGGGTCATGGCGCTCGGGTCGGCCAGCAGGACGCTGGTGTCAAGAACGTAAGTGCGCCTGTCGGGCATGCGGCGCTTAGTACTGGTCACCACGGAAGGACGTACCCCCTTTGGACACAAGCCTGAGGTCGGGGAGCGACGGCGTCGCGGGCTGCTGGGACCGGGGCGGGCCTCCACCAGCGCGGAGGCCGGACCCGGCCCTCCACGTCGCCCGCGCTCACCGCACGGTCGTCCTGGTGCAAAGGGCCTCCCGGGCGAGCGGACCGTGCCGCTCACTGAGATACGACATCCGTGGACCGGACGTCGACCTGGAAGGGGTATTCCCGCGAACGCCCGCCGCCATGCCACGGCGTACGGCCGGTTCCTGCCAGTGGCGGTCGCCGCGGGGAGGAATTCACCCGCACGTCACCCGGGGCTGACCGGCGCGACGTCCGGCCGCCACCGGGTATCCGGTCCCGCGGTGCGAAAAGTTCAGGCCATCACCCGAAAGGGTGTGGGGAAGGCTCGCCCGGAGGGGGCGGCGAGGGGGATCAGGAGCCGTAGCGCCGGTGGCGGGCCGCATAGTCACGCAGCGCCCGCAGGAAGTCGACCTTGCGGAAGGCGGGCCAGAAGACTTCGCAGAAGTAGTACTCGGAGTGCGCGCTCTGCCAGAGCATGAATCCGGAGAGGCGCTGCTCCCCGCTGGTGCGGATCACCAGATCCGGGTCGGGCTGGCCGCGCGTGTAGAGGTGTTCCGAGATCCGCTCGACGTCGACGGTCTCGGCGAGCTCCTCGAAGGACGTGCCCTTCTCGGCGTGCTCCAGCAGGAGCGAGCGGACCGCGTCGGCGATCTCCTGACGCCCGCCGTAGCCGACCGCCACATTGACCAGTATCCCGGTGTTGTCCGTGGTCGCCTCTTCGGCTTCCTTCAGGACGGCCTGGGTGTGTCCGGGGAGCAGATCCAGCGCGCCGACGTGGTGGACCCGCCAGCGGCCGTCCGCCGCGAGGCCCCTGACCGTGTCCTCGATGATGCCGAACAGCGCGGTGAGCTCGTCCTGGGGGCGGTCGAAGTTGTCCGTGGAGAGCAGCCAGAGCGTGGCGACCTCGACCTCGGTCTCCGCGCACCAGCCGAGGAACTCGGTGATCTTGTCGGCCCCGGCCTTGTGGCCCTGTGCGGCCGTGCCTCCGGACGCCTTGGCCCAGCGCCGGTTGCCGTCCAGGATGAGTCCGATGTGCTTGGGCACCTGGTCGTGGTCGAGGCGGCCTTCCACCCGACGTGCGTAGAGCCCGTACACCAGGTCGCGCAAGTTCACTGCGATTCACCTCGCGATGTCGTGCCGGACGCCCTGCCCGACGTGCTTTTCCGGCTGGGGTCCCGGGAGGCGTCCCCCGGGACGGCACAGCACTGAGTCCAGACCTCCGTGCGGTGGCGATCGCCCGAGCCGCCACAGTACTGCGCAGGGGTCATGACAGCCCAACCCGGCCTGTCACAAGTCCGTGATAAGGAGGGGCCTGTGACTGATTCTCTTCGTTATTTCGCCGCTGATGACCGATACGACTCCATGGAGTACCGGCGAAGCGGCCGCAGTGGCCTGAAACTGCCCGCCATCTCGCTCGGCCTGTGGCACAACTTCGGCGACGACCGCACGCTCGACTCCCAGCGCGAGATCCTCCGCCGCGCCTTCGACACCGGCGTCACCCATTTCGACCTGGCGAACAACTACGGCCCGCCGGCCGGCTCCGCCGAGCTCAACTTCGGCAAGCTCTTCGCGCAGGATTTCGCCCCGTACCGGGATGAACTGGTCATTTCGACCAAGGCCGGCTATCTGATGCACCCGGGCCCGTACGGCGAGTGGGGCTCGCGCAAGTACCTGCTGTCGTCGCTGGACGCCTCGCTCACCCGGATGGGCCTCGACCACGTCGACATCTTCTACTCGCACCGCTTCGACCCGGACACTCCGCTGGAGGAGACGATGGGCGCACTGGCCTCCGCCGTCCAGCAGGGCAAGGCGCTGTACGTCGGTGTCTCCTCGTACAACAGCGAGCAGACCGCGGAGGCGGCCCGCATCCTCAAGGAGATGGGTGTCCCCGCGCTGATCCACCAGCCCTCGTACTCCATGATCAACCGCTGGACCGAGGACGAGAGGCTGCTCGACACCCTGGAGACGGCCGGCATGGGCTGCATCTCCTTCGTCCCGCTCGCGCAGGGACTGCTCACCGGCAAGTACCTGAAGGGCATCCCTGAGGGGTCGCGCGCCACCCAGGGCAAGTCCCTCGACCCGGACCTGCTGTCGGACGAGGTCGTGCGCCGGCTCAACGGGCTCAACGAGATCGCGAAGCGGCGCGGACAGTCCCTGGCGCAGCTGGCGCTCAACTGGGTGCTGCGCGATCCGCGGATGACGTCCGCGCTCATCGGCGCCTCCAGCGTGAAGCAGCTGGACGAGAACGTGGCGGCCCTGACCGCCGCACCGCTCTCCGCCGAGGAACTCACGGAGATCGACTCGTTCGCCGTCGACACCGCGGGCACCAACATCTGGGCCGGACGGAGCTGACCGCCGGAAGCGGCGCCGGACAAAAGGACGGGCCGGTCCGTGGGGGGGGGATACGGACCGGCCCGAGGGGGGGCTTCCACCATAACCCTTCATAACTGCTGCCGACTGCCACGCCGTGCCCGGCGGGACCGGTTATTACGCTCCGAATCCGCCGAGCAACAGACCGGTGAACGCACCCGCGACCATGAAGGGTCCGAACGGCATCGAACTCTTGCGTCCCGCACGCCCCCGCAGGATGAGGCCGACGCCGTAGAGGGCGCCGTAGACGAAACCGGCGAACGTGCCCAGCAGCAGGACCCCCCAGCCGTACCACCCGAGGGCCACCCCGAGGCCGGCAGCAAGCTTGACGTCACCGAAGCCCATGCCGTTCGGGTTGATGAGGAAGAGCACGAAGTAGCCGCCGCCCAGGGCCAGTCCGCCGAGCAGCGCCGTCGGCCACGAGCCCCGCGCGCCGGGCAGCAGCGCCGCGACCCCCAGCAGGGCGGCGGTCGCCCCCGCGATGGGCAGTGTCAGGACGTCGGGCAGCCGCTGTACGGCCCGGTCGACCAGGGCCAGCAGGACGAGGGCCGGCGCGAGCAGCACCCAGACGGCCAGTTCGGGGACGGGCCCCGCAGCCGCCGCCAGCGCGGCGCAGCACAGCGCCGTGACCGTGGCGGTCACGGGTGTGCTGGGCCCGTACCAGCCGCCGGTTTCGCGCGCCGGGCCGAGCCAGCCCGAGATGGGCCGGCCCGATGGGGTCGCGTCCTGCCATGGGGTCTCGGGGGCCACCGCGAGTCGGTAGGCGGGGCGCGGCAGCAGGGTCCCCACGGCGGCGCCGAAGCAGGCGGCGAGTACGACGATCAGCGCGGCAGACACCCGGCGAGTTTAGGCCCTGCCCCGGCCGTCCCCCATGGGCCGGTACACCCCCCTTTACCGTCCTGCCCAGGACCGGCCACTTCCCCGGGCCGGCCCGGGGAAGTGGCCGGTCGGGTGTGTTCCCTGCGGCGCCTCCCCTCAGCGCGCCGCACACGGGGGCGCAGGAAGGTGACGGCGTGAACCTGCGCTTGCAGCAAGGCCCTTGCTACCGTCGTACGGCCCGGCGCGTACTGCTTCGGGCGGGGCGCGGGCCAACGGGTCGGGCGGAACGGGGGAATGCTGTGGGTACGCCGGTGCGTGAAGTGGTACGGGACGTGGTGGCCGCCGTGGCGCCGCAGGAACTTTCGCTGCTCGACGGGCTGTCGGAGCTCAGCGAAGGCCGGGTGACGCACTTCTTCGCGGGTCCTGACCGGCGCGAGGACCTGCTCGGGTTCGGGCTCACCGAGGTCTCCACCCTGGTGACCCCGGTGGTGTGGATGGCCGTGGACGAGACGGCCCGCCGCGCGCTGGGAGCCGCGGTGGACTCGTCCGCCCGGCGGGCCTCCGCCACCGTGCGCCGAGTCCTGCGCCGGCCTCCCCAGGATCCGCCCCCGGTCGCGCCGTTGACGCCGGACCAGCTGGACGTCGTACATCAGCGGGTACGTGAGCTGGCGAGCGCCTCGTCCATCGGCGGGCCGCAGGCCGAGGCCCTCGCCGACGCCGTGGTGTCCCGGCTGGCACGCCGGCCGGGCGGCGCACCGGACTCGGGTACCGCCCATGGCAGGAGACAGGAACCGGAACCCGAGCCGGAGCCCGCGCCGGAGCCGGGGCCGGGGGGCTGAGATGGCCGGGAAGAAGGAACGGGAACTCGGGGACGGCACCACCAGGCGCTTCCTGCTTCTGCTCTTCCTGCTGGTCGTGTCCAGCCAGTTCCTGCTGTACGCGGTGGCCTCGCGGTGGCGCGACCGTACCGGCTACGACCGCTGCATGGACGCGGCCATCACCGGGCCCGACGGCAGGATCCTGCCCCTGGTACGCGACGACGAGGTACTGGCATTCGGCGACCGGGCCGATGCGTGCGAGCACACACTGCTGCACACCGCGTACCTCCAGGCGCTCTGCGGTACCGCACTCGTGCTGCTCGCCACCTTCGTCCTCTATCTGGCGATCCCCCGGTGGCGCGGGCGCGAGGGCCGTCTGCGCACCGTGGGACCGGGCAGCGACCCCGAGCTGTACGAGGAACTGCTCCGGCTGACCGGGCGGGCCGGGCTCGCACGTCCGCCGCGGTTCGCCGTGGACCCGCGTGCACTCACCGCGGGGGCGGTGGTGTTCGGGCGGGGGCGACGGCTGACCGTATGTCTGCACGCGGGGCTGCCGGCCCGGCGCACGTCCGACCCGCGCCAGTTCGAGGCGGTGGTCCTCCACGAGCTCGCCCATGTCGAGAACGCCGACATCGGGATGGTCTACGCGTCCGTCGCGCTGGGCCGGGTCTTCCTGGTCGCGGTGCTGCTCCCGTACGCGTTCTTCCAGGGCTGGTTGCTGCTGCGGGGCCATGTGCCAGGTTCGTCGGCGCCGCTCTGGAAGGAACAGCGTCCGAAGCGGGCCGAGTTGCTGTTCGCGGTGCTGCTCGCCCTGCAGGTCCAGTGGGCACGGGCGGACATCCTGCGCCACCGTGAGCTCTGCGCCGACCGGGAGGCGGTCGGCTGGGGGGCCGATCCGGAGGTGTGGCGGGCGGCAGCGCGAGGTGGCACCCGGCCGGCGGGCGGGCGGGCTCGCCCGCTGCTGCGGACACTGGCCCGCTGGGCAGCCCTGCCCTGGCGCACGCATCCGAGCTGGGCGCTGCGGGCACGCTCCCTGGACCGGCCCTGGCTGGGCAATCTGACGGCAACCGGACTCGCCGTGGGCGGCGGCTTCAGCCTGATCTACGCACTGAACGGTGTCCGTCGGACCGGTTACGGGGGTCCGCTGGACGGGCCGGTGTCGCTGATCGGTTTCGCGCTCGTCCTGGCAGTGGCGTACGCGGCCAAGCCGCAGGTGGACCCGGCGCTCGTCGCGGCCGTACGCGAGCGGGCGACCGAGATGTTCGACGATTTCGTCGACCGTTGGGAGGAGCGGAGGCGACGGAGGGGGAAGCGGGTGTCCTGATGCGGGCGACGAGGCGGCTGACGTAGCCGCGTCGGCCCGCCCGGTGCGTCACAGCGGCTTGCGGGCCTCGATCAGGAAGCGCGTCGTGTGCGCGAGGAACGGCCCCTCGGCCTCGATCTGCTCGTGCAGGGCCCGGAGCTGCGGCAGGTACGCACCGGTGGTGAAGCCGGGCACCATCCAGACCACCTTGCGCAGGAAGTAGATGACGGCGCCGATGTCCGAGAACTCGGTGCGCAGCCTCTCCAGGCGCAGGTCGGCCACCTCCAGACCCGCAGCCTGCGCCGCCGCCCGCGCCGCCTCGGGGTCGCGGCCCTTGCGCGCCTCGGGCTGCGGGCCGAGGAAGTACTCGACGAGCTCGAAGACACTGGCCGGGCCGACCTCCTGCGAGAAGTACGTGCCGCCGGGCGCCAGCACCCGGGCGATCTCCTGCCAGTGGGCCTTCACCGGGTGGCGGCTGACGACCAGGTCGAAGGCCCCGTCGGCGAAGGGCAGCGGCGGCTCGTCCGGGTCGGCCACCACGGCGGCGCCCAGCGGATGCAGCAGGGCGGTGGCCTTGGCGACGTTCGGCGGCCAGGCCTCGGTGGCCACCGTCAGCGGGGGCAGCTTCTCCACACCGGCGAGCACTTCCCCGCCGCCGGTCTGGATGTCGAGGGCAGCCGATGCCCGGCCCATCCTCTCCCCCATCGCGCGGGCGTATCCCCACGAGGGGCGTTCCTCGGTGGCGCGCCCCTCCAGCCAGGAGAAGTCCCAGCCGTCGACGGATACGGAGTCGGCCTCGGCCACCAGCTCTTCAAAGGTCCTGGACATGGGACCCGAGTCTGGCAGGCCCGGTGGCGGGCCTGCCAGCGCATTAAGGGGTCCTTGCACTGTGCCCGCACGGGTCGGGACGCTCATGGCGCAAGGGCCCCTCAGGGCCTGACGTCCGGGTCGGGCGGGCATCGCGGCCCGATCCGGACGGACGATCCCCGGCTCCCGCCGAGGAGGACCGCCCCGCCCCACCGGCCCGCGACGTGAGCGAGCTCACCGGCCCGGTGCGCCGCATGCCGCACCGGTGGCCGCGGTCCGCCGCGGCGATGGCGACGCGGTGGGCCGCATCCTTCAGGACGAGATCTCGGCGACGGTGGGACTGCTCGGGAAGTAACCGGCCAGCCCGGTGACCCGCAGCATCCGCAGATGCAGCGCGCGGGTGCAGACCAGGTCGATGGAGCCTCCGCGGTCGAGCACCCGCCGTCTGGCCCGGCAGAGCAGTCCCAGTGCGGCGCAGTCGATGAAGGTCGCAGGGCGGAGGTCCACGATCACCCACGCGCCCTGGGGAGCGGTGGCGGCGTCGGTGCACTCACGGATGCCGTCCGCCGCGAGGAGATCGATCTCGCCGCTCAGCTCGACCACGGTGAAGCGGCCCGCGGTGTAACTGCGGGCAACGGGGCCCGGAGTGCGCCGGCCCTCCGGCTCTCGCTTTTCCTTCTTGACGTCCAAGACAGACCCCCGGTCTCTGTGACTTCGGTTCGGTCGGCGGCAACGGCCGGGGCGACGTGACTCACCCTAGGAAGGCCCACGGCGCAGAAACGTGCATGCTTGCCGGGATTCACCTGGCCGAGTGAATACAGCGGTGAACGGCTCTTCTCCGCAGGCGGGTTGCCACGCGGTACGGCGCCCCACATTTCTGCAGGCCGTCTACGATGGCGGGTACGGCATCGCGCGTCGGTCACCGGCCGGGTGAGGCGTGGAGGTAGCCCGTGAGATGCCCGATGGAGGCATTCCACAGTGTCGGAATCAGAAACAGCAGCGACAGAAGCAGCAGTAGCGGAAGCAGCGACAACAGGGGCAGCGGTACCGGACCCAGCATCACAGCCCGGCCCCGATTCGGCATCCCGGACCTTCCCCGTCGAGCTGAACCACACGATCGTTGCCGCCCGCGACAACCGGGAGTCCGCCGAGTTCCTGGCCACCGTGCTCGGACTGCGGGCCGGGGCCGAATGGGGGCCGTTCGTCCCCGTGGAGCTGAGCAACGGCGTGACTCTGGACTTCGCGTCAGTGCCGCCCGGTGCCCCGCTCCCCCTGCAGCACTACGCCTTCCTCGTCCCCGAAGAGGCCTTCGACGGGATCTTCGCCAGAATGCGGGCCACCGGTACGGACTACTACGCCGACCCGCACAAGAAGCAGCCCGGCGAGATCAACCACCACCACGGCGGCCGGGGCGTGTACTTCATGGACCCGTCGGGGCACGCCATGGAGGTCATCACCCAGCCGTACGGCAACGCGGGCTGAGCCGGGGCCCCGGACGGCCCCCGTGGCCACCCGGCGGCATAGGACCGTCACGGTCCGGCCGCCCGGTCGCCGCGCCCCGGCGATCCGGCCGGACGGCACCTCTTCCTCGGCGCAGCCGCCCGAGTGCCCGGTGGCGGACCCTGAGCTGTCGGCGAAGCACCCGGCCCAGGTGTTCCGCCGCGGTGCACCGGCGAGGTGCCGGTCAGCTGCCGGTCAGCTGCCGGTCAGCTGCCGGTCAGCTGCCGGTCAGCTGCCGGTCAGCTGCCGAACCGTACCCGTACCTCCCTGGGCCCTCTCGTGAACACCCCCTGCTCGGCATAGCGCCGCCCTTCCGCGGGCCGCATGTCCGGCATGGCGTCGAGGAGCAGACCGACCCCGGTCGACACCTCGGCCCTGGCCAGCAGCGCCACCGCAGCGGCCGCCATGCTGGCCGCCCTTCCGCTGCCCGCACACGCCACGCCCCGTACGCGCTCCCCCGCCGTTCTCCGGTCGACCCCGCCGCTCTGAGCGCCGCACTCGCCGATCTGGAGCATCCCCGGGTCACGTCGGCGCAGATACGGATCGGTGGATCGGCCGGGAAGTGGTACGGGGCTTCGGGCGCCGCGGACCTCGCCGACGGGCGGCCACCCCGTACCGGGGACCGGATCCGGATCGGCAGTGTCAGCAAGGCGTTTGTCGCCGCAGTCGTGCTCCAGCTCGTGGCCCAGCGGCGGTTGGCACCGCACGACACGGTCCAGGGATGGCTGCCCGGCCTGATGCCCGGCCGTTTCCCCGCGATCACTGTGGAACAGCTGCTCAACCACACCAGTGGGCTGCCCGACGCCACCGGCCCCGAGCCGGTCACTCCGGAGGAGATCGCCGCGTACCGGGACAACCGGCTGACGCCGCGGCAGATGGATGACGCAGCGGATCGTCGCCACGGCGACAGCGCGCTGAGCGGGCGTACTCGTGCACCGGCTGGACGCAGTGGCCCGGTCTGACAGGTAACACGCTTGGTCCTGCGAAGTGTTGTGGCGCTTCTGCACCGCTGGGGCGTTCACTTCACCCTGGAGGGCTGGCCGGTGCTGCCGGCCGCCAGCGGGGAGCGGGCCAGTTCGACGCAGCCGAAGGCGACCAGGGCGAGCGCGGCCAGCTCCGGAAGCAGCCACCAGCCCACCCGCAGGGTCTCGCCGAACAGGGTGACGCCGTACAGGATGCTGATGAGCGCGTCGCCGAGTGTGAGCATCGGCTGGACCGCGACCAGGGTGCCTGCCTGGAGGGCGTTCTGCAGGAGGAAGAGCGCGCCGACCCCGGCGACCGCCGTGCCGTAGAGCTGCCATGCCTTCAGCAGTTCGACCCAGCCGTCGGCGTCACCGAGCCGCGCCACCGCGTCCTTCATGAGTGCGGCTGTGAGGGCGTAGCCGCAGGCGGCGGCGAGTCCGAGGAGAGCCCCCCGGGAGTTGCCGCGGGTCTTCAGAGCCGCGCCGACCAGGACCACCTCGAAGATCCCGGTGAAGATCAGTGCGGGGATCCACCGCAGACCGTCGACGGTCTCACTGCCGCCGCCCGGAGCGGCGGTCGCCATCCCGACAGCGAGCCCCAGGGTCACGGCCGCGACGCCGTACCAGACCTCCCGCGGCAGCCGTACGCGCAGGATGCGCCCGGCGAGCAGCAGAGAGGCGGGCAGCTCGATCACGAAGATCGGCTGCACCACGGCGATCGGCCCGGTGGCCAGCGCCACCGCCTGGCAGACGGCCGCGAGGATGACCAGCCCGATCCCGGCCAGCCACACCTTCTGACGGACCAGATGCCCGAGGAGGGACGCGTGCATCGCCTCCTCGTCAGGCACCGTCGCGGCGGCACGGCGCTGGAACACGGAGGCGGAGCCGTTACTGAGAGCGGTCAGCACGGCGAACAGGACACTGATCACCGGTCCATGATGAAGGCCGGTCCGGACGAAACGGGGATCCCCGGTTCAGCGGCCCGTCGCGGAGCGTGCCGTGGGGCGGACCGGTCAATGGGCTGTGGACGGAGAAAACGGAGAGAGGGGCCCGGCCCTACGAGGTGGTGCCGGATCCGGGCTTTTCCCCGCGGGGGAAGGAGATCTCGACACGGCGGTTCTTCGTACGCCCTTCCTCGGTGGCGTTCGAGGCGATCGGGTAGTCCTCGCTGTATCCCCGGATGTCGAACGTGACGTCGGAGCCGAGCGACTTGGCCAGCTCCTGCTGCACGGAGTCGGCGCGCCGCTTGGAGAGAACCTTGCCGTGCTCGTACGACCCGAGGTCGTCGGTGAACCCGAAGACTCGCACCTTGGTGGCGTACTGGGCCAGGGCTTCGTCGGCGATGGCCTTGATACGCGCCGTGGCCTCGGGGTTGAGCTTGGGGCTGTCCTTGGCGAAGAGGACTTCGGCCTGGAGCGCGAACGTCACATCGGCGTTGGTGTCCTCACGGCGCTCCTCACCGCCGAGGTCCTCGACGACCGACTTGATGTCGATGACATGCGGGGGAGCGAGGGTGGCCCCGTCACCGAGTTTGAGGCCGGGGGCCGCCGGGTCGATCGTGGGCGGCGGCGACGACGTCGTACTGTCCGGGGGCGCACTGGGGCTGGGACCGGCTGCCTGCGCCCCGGTGACGGACAGACCGGTGAGCAGGAGTGTGACGGCGAGGGTGGCCGCGGGGCGGCGGGGTCGTCTCATCGGTCACTGCCCGTCGGAGATGTCGATGGTGGCGGGAGGCATGTCCCCGATCTGGAACTCCACGGACTTGGTGCTGGCGGGCGGGGCGGGGAACTGGGCGTAGAAGGTCTTGGACTCATTCGCGTCAAACCCCCCGGTGAACCGCGTGCAGAGGCAGCGGCCCTGCGTGTCCCGGAGGACGAGATACTTTTTCTTCCCTGTTGCATCGACCAATGAAGCACCGGCCATGGAAGCCGAGTTGGCCGCTAGCTCCTGCTCGTCTCCGGCCCACTGGGCCGGGTTCCAGAACTTTCCGCTGCCGTTCGTTACTTTGCCGGTGACGGTGAGGAAGCCGCCCGTGTCGCGTAGCGCGGAAGCGACGGTGAGCGTGACCTCGTCGCCACCCTTCACCTCAGCCAAAACTCTGTCGCCTGCCGGAGCCGGGGAGCCCTGACTCTTGCTGGCCGTCACGCCGGGCGAGGATGGGGCATTCGACTCGGCCTTGCCGCCGCTGTCTCCTCCGCAACCCGCTGCCAAGAGGGCCAGACCGCCAGTGATCGCCACGGCAGTAAGTGCCCTACGGGCTTTCAGGGTGCGCCGCATGCTCATCTACTACTCATCCTCACTCGGCCAGGTGGACAGCGAACAGGTCGTTGGGCTGGGGAAGTTCAGCCGTGTCGAGCTTCTTCGGATCGATCTTCCAGTGTTGGCCGCCGTCGCAGTCGAATACGACGAGCTTCGGGTCGCCCGACGGGGCCGCCGTGCAGCGCGGCTCGATCATCGCGACGGCGTGGGCCTTGGCGTGCCTGCCCTCCGTACCAGGGATAACGGACTTGCCCACCGTGAAACGAGTGGTGATGGTCGCCTCGAAAGCGGGAAACCCGTCTTCGGTCGTCGGGGTGAGCCCATCGAGCGTGGCGTCGTTGTCGGCAGCGAGCCGGGCGGCGGCGTCACTCCCCGTACCACTGACAGGATGATTACCGAGAAGCCAGTCCACCCATGCGTCCTTCTGGCCGAGTGAGTCGGTCAGTCCGTCCGCCATCTGGTTCCGGACGTCCTGGGCCGCCGCGAGCGCTGCGGCGTCCGCAGCCGACTGAGCGCCGTTCCGTGCCACCGCGGCCTGCGCGAAAGCGAAATAGGCGAATGCCAGGAAGAGCAGCCCGCCCACCGCGACGACGTAGATGAGGATGGTCTGTCCCCTGTCGTCCCCGAGCCGCCCCTGTCTCAGCCCCCGCCGGTGATCGACTTCACCGCGCCGCCGATGGCAGTGGAGATGATCCCCTGCAACCCCAGCCCCCGCACCGCCACCACAATCAGCGCCACGATCACCAGAAGCCCGCCGTACTCCACGATGCTCGCGCCGCTGTCTCCCGCCCTCCTCCGCATCCGTGAGACGACTGTGTCGCGCCACGTGCCGAGCGCCAGATACGCCTTGAGCGTGATGTCCTTCGCCATGCTGTGCCCCTTCGGGAACGTACGACTCCGCCTCTGCGGCGGGGCTGCCGTCCGCGGCACCCCGCCTCCCCTCACCGCGCAGGGATTCAGCCATGGCGGCCGGGACCCAGCGCGGACGTTCCCAGCCATATCGGTGGTGCTGTACGGCTGTTGGTGCTGATTCGGGTACCGCTCCGCCCCATCGGGGTGCCGCCCGGGTGGGCCTTGACGGCCTTCTCGCAGGTGGGACGGGCAGCGGCGAACTGCTGGTTGCTCATGCCGGAGGCGGTGTGGTGCATGACCTCCGCCTCCCTCGGACTCGGCCCGAAGTCATATCCCTGGGGAGAGGGTGGCACATCGGATTGCAGCCTCGAAGCGGCTGACGGAAAGTGGCCGGATCCCACCCTCCGTGCCGGGGGAGTCACCGGGGGTTTCGCTGGTGACTCCCCCGGTGGTGGCTTCAGTGATTCGCTCGGCGGTCTCATCGGTCAGTTCCCGAAGAGCGAGCCGAAGTCGGTGGTGGAGCCCAGGAACATGTTTGTCACGATCAGGATGAGCGTCGCCGGGACCATCGTGATCAGCGTGACGACCGTGGCCTGCGGGATCGCCTTCGCCGCCCGGCGGCGGGAGTTCTGGGCATCGGTGCGGCGCATGTCGTTGGCGATCTGGATGAGCGTGTCAGCGATCGGTGCGCCCAGCTCCTCGCCCTGCTGCAGCGCGCTGACGAACTGCGAGACCTGCTCGGACTCGTTGCGCCGGCGCAGTTCGTCGAATGCCTGGCGGCGGCTGACGCCCATGTCCATCTGGCGCAGGGTGATGCGCAGTTCGTCGGCCCAGGGACCCTCGTACTTCTCGGCGACCCGCTCCAGCGCCTGCCGGAAGCCGAGGCCCGCGCTGACGACCACGGCGAGTACGTCGAGGAAGTCGGGCAGGGTGCGCTCGATGATGTCCTTGCGCTTGCGGACGGCCTGCCAGATCGTCGCGTCGGCTGCGAACGCACCGTAGGCGAAGGCGAAGACAGCGAATATCCAGCTGCCGTTGGTGAGCAGCGCGAGTCCCGCCAGGCCGCCGAAGATGCCGTACACGGCGCGCCGGGCCGCGTACCGGTCGACGGTCAGACCGCCCGGGTTGCCCGCCGAGTCGATCCTGCGGCGCTTCTTCTCCACCCCGCGGGGGCCCATCGCCCGGAGGACGGCGGGCGCGAAGCGCATTCCCGCGCGGTCGACCGCCGCCTCGGCGCCGCCCACCCGGGTGGAGCCCACCTCAAGTGCGACAGCGAGATCGCTGGGGATCTTCACTTCGGAGCGGTACATCCGGACACCCTGGAAGATCCCGGCGACAGCCACACCGAGTACGAGGGCGAGCAGCAGTCCGACCATGGGTGTTCCCCCCGTCCCCTCAGACTTCGATCTTGCCGAGTCGCCGCATGCCGACGAATCCGACGGCGTACAGGACGAGCGCGACGATCACGGCGGCCTGGCCGAGCGGGTGGCCGGTCATCCGGGCCAAGGAGCCCGAGTCCATCGAGTTGAGCATGATCATGGCTCCCACGCCGAGCAGCGGCAGGGTGTAAGCGGTGGCGTTGACCTCGGAGAGCATCGTGACGACCTCGCGCCGGGTCTCCTTGCGCTCCTCCAGGGTCTCGGTGAGGTTGCGCAGACTGCCGACGACCGTGCCGCCGGCCCGGTTGGACAGCACCAGGGTGGTGACGAGGACGACCAGCTCACGGGAAGGCAGCCGGGCGGCCAGCTCGCCCAGGGTCTCGTCGATCGACCTGCCGAGCGCCAGCTGAGCGGTGACCGTGGCCAGTTCCTCGCCCGCGGGGGCGTCCAGCTCCTCCGCCGCCATGCCGAGGGCGGTACGCAGAGCGAGCCCGGCGGCCGTCGCGTTGGCCAGGATTCTCGACAGCTCGGGGAGTTGGTTGATGAAGGCCTCGATGCGTTTCTGGCGCTGCCAGTTGAGGAAGGTGTTTCCCGCCCAGAGTGCGACGAGCCCGGCGACCGGGCCGAAGAACGGAGCGAGTGCGGCGGAGGCGATCAGCCACAGTGCGGCGACGCCCCCGATGACGTACACGGTGAACTCGCCGGGTGTCAGGTCCAGCCCGGTCGCGGCGAGTCGCAGCTGGAGCCGTTTGCCGAAGCCCGTCGCGCGGAGCCTGCGGTCTACTCCGCCGAAGCGGCGGGCGCGCAGCCCCGCCGGGTGCGGTCCGCCGGACGAGAGCCGGTCGACCAGGGCGTCGCGCTGGGCCTTTCCGGCGGCGTACACATGGATTCCGGCGACGGCGAGCACACCGCAGAGCAGCGTGCCGCCGGTCGCCAGCAGAGCGGTGTCGGTCATGGTGCTGCCCTACCTCGCCTCTCTCGTGTTGAGCGGGTCGACGCCTTCCACCACGCCGAACGCGGGCGGGAGCGCCTCGTTGGCGAGGTACAGGCGTTCCGCGATCCTGCGCGGCAGCGGCAGGTGTTCGAACTGGCCGTGCACGACCCGGTCCGCGTTCATCGGCTGCGCGCGGAAGCGCGAGACCGTGGAGATCTGGAATGCCTCACGTCCGTGGCTGACCAGCAGCACCAGCTCGCTCACCTTGCGGGAGCCGTCGGCGTGCCGGGTGAGCTGGACGATGACGTCGACCGCGCTGTTGATCTGGTCGCGCAGCGCCTCGAAGGGGATTTCCACCTCGGACATGGATCCGAGTGTCTGCAGCCGCATCAGCGCGTCCTCGGCGCTGTTGGAGTGCACGGTGGCGAGCGAGCCGTCGTGGCCGGTCGACATGGCCTGGAGCATGTCGAGGGTCTCCCCGCCGCGCACCTCACCGACGATGATCCGGTCGGGGCGCATCCGCAGTGAGTTGCGGACCAGGTCGCGGATGGTGATCCGGCCGTTGCCCTCGACGTTGGCGGGCCGGGTCTCCAGGCGGACGACGTGCGCCTGCTGAAGCTGGAGTTCGGCCGCGTCCTCGACGGTGATGATGCGCTCGTGGTCGGGGATGAGGCCGGAGAGCGCGTTGAGGAGCGTGGTCTTCCCGGAGCCGGTGCCGCCGGAGACGATCACGTTGAAGCGGGCCCGGACGAACGCGGAGAGCAGCAGCAGCATCTGCTCGTCCAGCGTGCCGAGCGCGATCAGCTCCTGGAGCCGGTAGGCGCGGGGGAAGCGGCGGATCGTGAGGGTGGGGCCGGTCAGCGAGAGCGGCGGGATGATGACGTTGACGCGTTCACCGGACGGCAGGCGCGCGTCGACCATCGGATTGGACTCGTCGACCCGGCGGTTGACGGTCGACACGATGCGCTCGATGGTCTGCATCAGCTGCTCGGTCGAGGCGAAGCGCATCGGGAGCTGTTCGACGCGTCCGGCCCGCTCGACGAAGATCGAGTCGGGGCCGTTGACCATGATCTCGGTGATGGACGCGTCTTCGAGCAGTGGTTCCAGTACGCCGAGGCCGAGGGCTTCGTCGACGACCCGGCGGATCAGCTGGGAGCGCTCGGCGGTGGAGAGTACGGGGCCCTCGCGGCTGATGATGTGGCCGAGGACCCGCTCCAGTCGGGCGCGCCGGTCGGCGGCGGCCAGCGACGACATCTCCGCGAGGTCGATCTCCTCCAGGAGCTTCGCACGGTAGGTGGCAACCTGATGGCCGTCCTCCCGGCCGCCGCCGTGCTCCTCGGGGGCGGCGATGCGGGCCCGCAGGCTCATGGTGCCTCCCTGACGGCTGTGGTGTCGTTCGGCATGACGACGGTGCGGTGGACCGGGCCGAAGAGGTGGATGCCCGGCAGGACGGACGGGACGGGGATGGTGGCGGTCGCGCTCACGGTGTCGCCGCCGACGACCGTGACCGAAGGGCTGAGCCAGCCGGACACCGCGTCGCGGCCGGCCGCCTGCCCGGTACCGGCCTCCAGGGCTTCGGTACGGGCGGCGGCGCGGGCCGCTGTGCCCGCCTGATTGGCGGTGTAGCCGACGATGCCGAGCTGGATGGCGGCCATGCCGATGAAGAGGAGGATCGGGAGCATGCCGGTGAATTCGAGGATGGCGGTGCCACGGTCGTCGAAGCGGTGCGTGCGGGCGCGGGGCATGCGGGGCTCGGATGTACGGATGTGCGTGCGCGGCTCGGGCGTGCGGGCGCGGGGCATGCGGGGCTCGGATGTACGGATGTGCGTGCGCGGCTCGGACGTGCGGGCGCGGGGCATGCGGGGCTCGGGTGTCCGGGACTCGGGAGTCCGGGCGCGGCGCATGCGGGACTCGGGTGTCCGGGGCTCGGGTGTCCGGGGCTCCGGGGCTCCGCAGCCGGTCACCCCGTCCGGAACCCGGTGCGAGCGGTGCCCCCTCATCCCCTCTCCCCCTCAAGTGCCGCCCCCGCGCTGCCGTCCACCGTCCACGGGAAGTTCCCGGCGCCCGGGAAGAGCACCGGGGTCCGCAAGTGCACCGTGGCCTTCATCAGGTCCCCCGCCGGATGGCACTCGACCGTCGCCGCACCGCGCCAGTTGGCGGGCAGCCGCTTCAGGCCCGCCTCCTGGCAGCCCGCCGTCGAACCGTCGACCGCGTGCGAGGCCGTGGCCGCGCGCGCTGCCTCGTCCGCCGCGTTGCCCGCGAGGGAGAACGTGTAGCCCCACAGCACGCACTGCCACATCGCCACCAGGACGAAGGCGATCAGCGGGGCCATCCCGGCGAACTCGACGAGCACAGCGCCGCGGTCGCTGTCCGGGCGGCTGCCCCGGCCGCGCAGCCGCCCTCCGCGGCCTCCCCTGCCGTGGGAGGCGGAGGCGGGTGCCTTCACCAGGCCGAGCTCCCCGGCCAGGCCCCACATCGCCTGCTTGACGGCGGATCGGCTGTCCAGGTCCTGCATCCGGCCGGCGTCCACCGCGGCCTGAAGTTCCTTGAATCCGGCCGGGATCGCGGCACGCGCCGACTTCGTACCGGTGATGCGCTCGACGAGCGGCGGCTGGATCTCCGCACCCCGGGTGGCCCGGTTGACGACGGTGACCGTCTCCTCCGCCTTGCGGACCTGGAGCCGGTCCCACATGCGCACCATGCGCTTGGCCGCCCGCACGGCCACCACGTCGGGGGTGACCAGGAGCAGTGCGTGGTCGGCCATTTCGACCGCGGCGGCGTTGGCTCCGGTCAGCTGGGTGCCGCAGTCGACGACCACGATCTCGTACCGGCCCCGCAGGGCGCTGATCGCCTGCCGGGCCACCCGGTCGGTGACCTCCTCGCCGCGCTCGCCCTCACCGGGTGCCAGCAGCAGTCCGAGCCCGGTCGGGTGGGCGTAGACCGCGTCCTGGATGACCCGCGGGGAGATGTCGGCGATGCCCGCCAGGTCCGCGATGGAGCGGCGGAACTGTACGTCGAGGTAGGAGGCGACGTCACCGGACTGGAGGTCGAGGTCGACCAGGGCGACGGACCGGCCGGACGCCTGTGCGGCCAGGGCCAGCTGGACCGCGGTGACGGTGGCGCCGACACCGCCCTTCGCCCCGGTGACCGTGACGACCGTGCCACCGGGCCCGGCGGCCGGATCGGGGCCGCCGCCCAGGTGGCGCCGGACACCGGTGGACCAGGAGGCCGCGTTCTGCACGCGGGCCGCCAGCTCCTCGTAACCGAGCGGGAGTCCGATGAGGCCACGCGCGCCCGCGTCCATCGCCGATGTGTAGAGGAGCGGGCTGATGTCCGCGGTGATGAGGACGACACCGACCGCCGGGAAACGCAGCGCCACCTCCCTGATCAGCTCCAATGCGGGGGCGGGGCCGATCCGTTCGTGGACCAGGACGACCTCGGGCAGCTCGTCGAGCGATTCGGCGGCCAGCCGGGCGAGCAGGTCGAGCAGCGAGGTCGAGTCGGCGACCGGCGGGAAGGGTTCCGCGTCGGGGAGCTGGCTGAGCAGCGTGATCACCGCGCGCGCCGCGTCCGGATCAGCGGCCACGGGCAGGATGCGAGTCGTCATCTGTCCCTCACTTGTCGCCGTCGAGGGTGTACGTGCGGTCGCGCTGCGGGACGGTCGCGCTGTCACCGGCCGCCACCAGCGCCAGCCGCACGTGTGTCGCGAAGGACTCCGCGTACGCCACGCGCTGGGCGTCGAGTGTCTTGAGGGCGAAGGTGATCGGGACGGCGTCGGTCGCCTGCCGGGAGCGGTCGCTCTGGCTCTGGTCCGGATCGAGGGCGGTGAGTTTGCCGACGTCCACGACGCGGGCGCCGGAGACGATGACCTTGGAGGTGTCGGGGACACCCTTGTCGTCGCCCTTGAACGTCGCGTAGATGTTCACGTTCGAACCCGGAGTGATCTTGCCTGCGACGCCGGTGGAGGCGTCGATCATGATGGCGATCTCCTGCTCACCCGCGGTGAGTTCGGGCTGCCGCACGATCATGTCGCTCTGCAGCAGCGAGCCCTTGCGCAGCCGGGTGACGGCGATCTTCCCGCGCACCTGGGCCAGGTCCGTCACCGCGTTGCCGGACAGCCAGCGCCGGGGCATCCTCGTCTCCTCGAAGTCGCCCGCGGTGAGCTGCTTGTACGGGGCTATGTCGGTCCGGACGCGGTACGCCGTGACCTCCGGGCCGACTTTGGTATTCACATTGCGGATGACCGAGAGCACCCCGACGATCGCGGCGACGGCACAGACGGCCGAGAGGATGAGCAGGACGACGCCGCGGCGCTGGCGGGAGTTCACTGGGCGGGCAACCTCTCGAGCTGGGCGTGCGGATCGGCGAACGGGGCGGAGCAGAACCCGCAGCGGTCCCCTATGAGTTCGAGCCCGCACCAGCGGCACAGCTCGCGGCGTACGGAGGAGACCAGCTGGTGGAGGACGGACAGGTCGGAAATGGCCGCGGCGAACTCCACCAGCCGGGGCGTGGCCCACCAGCCGGGCGAATCGGCGGGCAGGGCGGTCTCCAGATGCCCCTGGACCTGCCAGGCGGGAGCGAGCACCGTGGACACCCAGTCGGACTGGAGCTGTCCCCTGGCGATGAGCAGCCGCGTCACGAACGAGGGGCCCTCCGGCACACCGGGTTCGGCGCCGGTCACCTTGGCCAGCTGCGGCGTGGGCGATGCCAGTACGGCGAACTGGGAGCCCGGCAGCCAGGACCTGGCGTGCGTGGTCAGCGAGACCGGTACGTGGTCGAGGCGGGTGAGGGTCGGGAGCAGCGCGCCCGCATAGATGTAGTGGGCGAGCAGCCGGGCGGCCGACGCGAGGACGCCGGGGCTGAAGTCGCACACGGAGAGCTGGCGCAGCTGCCGGACGAGCACGGCGACGCCGAGCGGCGGCAGTTCGACCGGCAGCAGGGCGATGCGGTCGCTCTCGAGGACCGAGCGGACCGCGTGCAGCCGCTGGACATACGGCTCGGGCAGCGCTGCCGCGTACGGCACGATCACGTATCCGTGCTGTTCGAGGAGGGTGTGAAGCTCCTTGATGGAGGCTTCGAAGGACTGCGCGGACGGCGGCTGGAGTACGGCGGCCAGCGGGGTGTGCCGGTCGGACGGCGGCAGCACGAGATCGCCGCTGGTGACAGCTATCGCGGTCGGCACGTCGTGATCCCCCGTTCACAGCGGGTTGCTCCTGCACCAGCACTGTATCCAGGGGACACGGCGGAAGAGCCACAACTGCCCAAGAATCATTGGATCTTGGCGGAAGAGCCGCCGGCCGCCGAAGAGGGAGAAATGGTGGAGAACTTGCCGTCGCGCTGTCGGATCCCTTGACATTGGAATTGGTCTGGACCAGCTTGGTCGCACTCGGCGGTGGCCACCGTTCCGTACTCCTGACTCCGCTCCGTGTCTCAGCCCCCACCCCCCCACCTGGAGGCCGTACGTGAAATCCGCACGTTCCACCCGCGCCTGGCTGGGCGCGGCCGTGGCCGCCCTCGCGGCCGCCGCGTTCTCCTTCGCCGGGACGACAGCCCAGGCGGCCGACGCCACAACTGCCGCAGCCGCCCCGCCCGCCCACGCGGTCACGGGCTACTGGCAGAACTTCAACAACGGCGCCACCGTGCAGAAACTCAGCGACGTACCGGCGGACTACGACATCGTTGCCGTCGCCTTCGCCGACACCGGCAGCTCACCGGGCGCCGTCACCTTCAACCTGGACTCCGCGGGACTCGGCGGCTACACCGCCGACCAGTTCAAGGCCGACATCAAGGCAAAGCAGGCAGCGGGCAAGTCGGTCGTCATCTCCATCGGCGGCCAGAACGGCACCGTCTCGGTGACCGACTCGGCATCCGCCGCCAACTTCGCCGACTCCGTCTACGCGCTGATGCAGGAGTACGGCTTCAACGGCGTCGACATCGACCTGGAGAACGGCCTCAACTCCACCTACATGTCGCAGGCCCTGAAGTCGCTTGCCTCGAAGGCCGGTTCGGGGCTCGTCGTCACCATGGCCCCGCAGACCATCGACATGCAGTCCACGTCCGACGAGTACTTCAAGACGGCACTGGCGGTCAAGGACATCCTGACCGTCGTCAACATGCAGTACTACAACAGCGGCTCCATGCTCGGCTGCGACGGCAAGGTCTACTCGCAGGGCTCGGTGGACTTCCTCACCGCGCTCGCCTGCATCCAGCTGGAGGGCGGCCTCGACCCCTCGCAGGTCGGCATCGGTGTCCCCGCGTCGTCCAGCGCTGCGGGCAGCGGCTACGTCTCGCCGAGCATCGTCAACAACGCGCTGGACTGCCTCACCAAGGGCAGCAACTGCGGTTCCTTCAAGCCGTCGAAGACCTACCCGGGGCTGCGCGGCGCGATGACCTGGTCCACCAACTGGGACGCGACGGCGGGCAACGCCTGGTCCGGCGCGGTCGGCCCGCACGTCCACAGCCTGTAGCGACTGCGACCGCCCCACCCCGCGGCCGACCGCCGCACCCAGCACGGCAGCGCCGCCGCTCCCCCGGCGGCGCTGCCGCTGTGTGTACGGGAGCGCCGGTGCGTGGAGCTATCGCGGGCGGCCCGCGGTGTAGTAGCCGATCACCGGGGCCAGCTCCGCGAACCACTGCTGCAGCCTGCCCCTGCTGCGCGCGTCCACCGCGCACTCGAAGAACCGGCCGTCGGTCAGCACCACGGCCACCATGAGCACTGTGTCCCCGCGCCCCGTGTAGGGGACCGACTGGATGTGGCCCCAGGCGAAGTCCGCCGTCCGGCCGCCACGCTCGAAGGAGACCCCTTCGCTGTCGACGACGACGGCGTTGTGGCGGTCCGCCGCGAGGAAGTCGGGGCCGCCGTCGAAGGAGGCGGGCCCGGCCGGCTGCTGAGGTACGGGTGGGGGCGCCGCGGTGTACGGCCCGGCGTACGGCGGGGGCGGCGGCCCGAAACCCTGCGGAAGCGGTGCACCCTGCGCGGGTGGAGGCGGGGGCGCGGGTGGAGGCGGGGAGTACGGTCCGGGCGCCGCGTCGCCGTACTGTCCGGTACCTGCCATGCGCGGGCCCCCTCCGCTCTCGGTTCACCGTCCAGTATGACCGGGCACGCGACGGCGCCCGCCGGTCCCCCCCCCCCCCCCCCCCCCCCCCGGCGGACGCCGTCGCACACTTCCGTCAGGAACAAGTCCGTCAGGAAGACTCCCGGCCGATCCGGTCGGACCGGGCGTTACGGCTTGGGCAGTGCGCAGCCCGCGCGGTTCAGGTCGATCTTGTTGCCGGTGCCGATGCAGGGCACGATCCCGTAGGTCTCCTCGGCGTAGTTGATGCCCTGGTGGATGGTCACGTTGCCGTTCTCGTCCACCTCGCACGGGTTGTTGTCCGTGCAGCGCTCGCCGTCCTCATTGCCCGTGTTGTTGACGGCGACGACCTTGCCCGTCGCCGTGTCCACGACCGGCGATCCCGATGTGCCGCCGATGGTGTCGCAGGCGGAGGTGTAACGGAGTGAGTCCTTCCAGGTCCAGTCGCCCTCCTTGAGGCGGTAGACGAAGCCGTCCACATTGCAGCTGTAGACCTTCTTCCAGTACCCCGAGACCACACTGATCGCGGTGCCCGCAGTGGGGTGGGAGGCGTTGAGCTCAAGCGCCGTGATGCCGTACTTGCTCTGGATCTGCGCGTATGTGGAGGTGAGTTCGTACAGCGAGATGTCCGTGTCGGTCATCGTCGCGTACGCCACCTTGCTCGCCTTGAGCGTGGCGACCGAGCTGCCCGCGGCGTTGAGGAGCGAGAAGGTACGGCTGGATGGCTGGTCGGTGATGACCTCACCGGCGGCCGGGAAGCCGGTCTCCAGGCAGTGGCCGTTCGAGAGCACCAGCGCGGGGTCGTCCGGCTGGGAGTCCGGCGTACGGACGACGGAGCCGGAGCAGTTGCTCAGCGCCACCGTGCCCGCGAAGCCGGCCGCTTTGACCGTGGGACGGCTTGTGGCCGCCACCGCGGGTGTCGCTGCGGCGCCCATGAGGAACAGGGCGAGCAGTGCGCCGACGAGAGGCTTCTTCATGTGGGGGGTCCCCTCTGTGACCGAAGTTCTTCCGGTTTGACATGCGCATTGTTAGCGCATGTGGGGTCCGCACGGTAGGGCGCCCCGGATTCCGTGCCGCATCCGGGCCCGCCCGGCGAGCGCCTCCGGTGAACCTGCACAGCGAATACGCAGTCCCGTCACCGCGTTCCGGGAACGCGCACAATCCACAGAATTGGCCTGGTCCAACAATGCGGGAGTGTCCATTTTGCTGAAATTCACAGCACCCCACGCAATGCAGAACTGTGGATCCCGTGAAGGCAGTGTCCCGGCCCGGTGACGAGACCTGCACTCAGCCGCGATTACGTGTCCGCACAGCCCCTGACCGGGCACCTTCCGAGTGGATGTGCGTGGCGCCGCCGTGCTTTGATCCTCCGCACCGCGGGAGTCGCACCACTGATTCCCGCCCGCTCGCATTACCAATAAGAAGGGCCCGCTCACATCATGAACACCACTCCCCAGGTCCAGACCCTCGAAATCTCCGACGCCGACCTCGACAACGTCTCCGGCGGCCTCGTCGGCGGCCTCGCCAGCAACGTGACCGGCACGGTCGACTCCATCGCCCCGGTCTCCGGCCTCGTCGCCGGCGTCACCGGCACGGTCGAGGGCCTGACCGGTGTCAACACCGGCGCCGTCACCGGCGCTGTCACCGGCCTCACCGCCGGCGCCTGAGCCACGGCTCCGCACGGGCCCCGGAACCTTTCCCCCGGTTCCGGGGCCCGACGGCGCTCCCGGGCCTGCACTCGGGCCGGGTCCGCAACGTAAGGGAAGAACGCCGTGCAGTTCCGCCAACAGGCCCTGTCCAAGCTGCAGTCGCCCGAGGAACTCGACCTTCCCGTGCGTCTCGCCAGGCCGCAGGGGCTGCTCGCCCTGGTCGTGACGGTCGTCGTGATGGCCGCCGCGTCCGTGTGGGCGGTGACCGGGTCGGTGTCGTCGACGCTGCGCGCACCCGGCATCCTGACGCACGGGCAGGGCAGTTACGTCCTCCAGAGCCCCGTCACCGGCCAGGTCACGGGTGTACTCGCCAAGGAAGGGCAGCGCCTGGCCGCCGGTGCGCCGGTCCTCAGGGTCCGCACGGCGCGGGGCGACCGGCTCGTCCGCACCATCGACGCGGGCCGGGTCACCGCACTCGAAGCCGGGACCGGCGCCGTCGTGACCACCGGCGCCGATGTGGCCGCCGTGGAGAAGACCGGCAGCGCCGGGGACCCCCTGCTCGCCATGGTGTACGTCCCGGCGGACAGCGCGGGGACCGTGCCGGTCGGCGCGGACGTCGATCTCACCGTCCAGTCGGCGCCGGCCCAGCAGTACGGGCTGCTGCGGGGCCGCGTACAGGCGGTGGGCCGCGGTGCGCAGACCCGGCAGCAGATAGCCCGCTTCCTCGGCGACAACGCGCTGGCCGGGCAGTTCACGAAGGACGGCCCGACGGTCGCGGTCCTCGTGAGGCTGGTCAAGTCGGCCTCCACGAAGTCGGGTTACGCATGGTCGTCCGCGAGCGGCCCGCCGTACGCACTCGACTCCATGACCCCGGCATCCGGCGCCGTGCATCTCGCCGGGCAGCGCCCGATCGATTGGCTGCTTCCGTGAGTCCATCCCCCGCCGCCCACCAGAAGCTGCCGCCGGCCGGCCACGGCCGCCGCAGGGCACGCCCCGCGCCGGGACCGAAGCGCCGTCACCGGACGGTCCGGACCCCCACCGTCCTCCAGATGGAGGCCGTCGAGTGCGGCGCCGCGGCCCTGGCCATGGTCCTCGCCCACCACGGCCGCCACGTCCCCCTCGAAGAGCTCCGCATCGCCTGCGGCGTCTCGCGCGACGGCTCGCGCGCCAGCAACCTCCTGAAGGCCGCGCGGCGTTACGGTCTGACCGCCCGGGGCATGCAGATGGAGCCGGCCGCCCTCTCCGAGGTCGAAGCGCCCGCGATCCTCTTCTGGGAGTTCAACCACTACGTCGTCTACGACGGCATGGGCCGGCGCTTCGGGCGGCGCGGTGTGCACATCAACGACCCGGACAAGGGCCGCAGGTTCGTGCCCGCCGAGGACTTCGACACCAGTTTCACCGGCGTCGTCCTCGTCCTCGAACCGGGCGGTGACTTCCGCGGGGGCGGCCGCAGGCCGGGGGTCCTGCGGGCGCTGCCCGCGCGCCTGCGCGGCACCACGGGCACGATGCTCGCCGCCCTTCTCGCCAGCCTGCTCCTGGTCGCCACCGGCGCGGCGCTGCCCGCGCTCAGCCGCACGTACATCGACATGTTCCTGATCGGCGGCCGGACCTCGCTGCTCGGCGCGCTGTTCGCCTCGATGGCCACCATGGTGGGGCTCACCGCCGTGCTCACCTGGCTTCAGCAGGCGAACCTGCTGCGCGGGCGCATCATCTCGTCGACGCTCAGCAGCGCGCGCTTCCTGGGCCATCTGCTGCGGCTCCCCGTCACGTTCTTCGCGCAGCGCAGCCCGGCCGACCTGGTGCAGCGCCTCCAGTCGAACGACGCGGTCGCCGAGACGCTCGCCCGCGACCTGACAGCGGCCGGGGTCGACGGGGTGGTGGTGCTGCTGTACGCGGCGCTGCTGTGGACGTACGACCCGCAGCTGACGCTCGTCGGCGTGGGCATCGCGCTCGGCAACGTCGTCGCGATGCGGATCGTGATCCGGCTGCGCGCCACCCGTACGCAGAAGCTGCGCGCGGACACGGCCCGGCTCACCAACACCTCGTACACGGGCCTTCAGCTGATCGAGACGATGAAGGCGACGGGCGCCGAGAACGGCTACTTCCGGCGCTGGGCCGGGCAGCACGCCGCCACGCTGGAGGAGCAGCAGCGCCTGGGGGTGCCGAGCGCGTGGCTTGGCATCGTGGCGCCGACCCTGGCGACGCTGAACAGCGCGCTGATCCTGTGGATCGGCGGGCTGCGCGCGGTCGAGGGCCATCTGTCGGTGGGGCTCCTCGTGGCGTTCCAGGCGCTCGTGGTCCGCTTCACGGCGCCGATCACCCGGCTCAACGGCGTCGCGGGCCGTATCCAGGACTTCGCGGCTGACGTGACGCGGCTGAAGGACGTCGAGAACTTCCCGGCGGATCCCCTGTACTCCCGCTCAGGCGACGCCCCCTCAGGGGCGGCCGCGGGCACGCGCCGCCTGAAGGGCCATGTCACGCTGGACGACGTCACGTTCGGCTACAGCCCGCTCGACAAGCCGCTCCTGACCGGTTTCTCACTCTCCGTCGGGCCGGGGCAGCAGGTCGCCCTCGTGGGCGGATCGGGCAGCGGCAAGTCGACGGTGTCGCGGCTGATCTCCGGTCTGTACAGCCCGTGGGAGGGCACGATCCGGATCGACGGGCAGCGTCTCGACGACATCCCGCGGGGCGCGCTCACGGCGTCCGTGTCCTTCGTCGACCAGGACGTGTTCCTCTTCGAGGGCACGGTCCGTGACAACGTCGCCCTGTGGGACCCCTCGATCCCGGACGAGGCGGTCGCCGACGCGCTCAAGGACGCGGCGCTGTACGACGTCGTGGCGCGCAGGCCGGGCGGCATCCACGGCCGCGTCGAGCAGGACGGACGGAACTTCTCCGGCGGGCAGCGCCAGCGGCTCGAAATCGCGCGGGCCCTGGTCCGGCGGCCGAGCGTCCTCGTGCTGGACGAGGTGACCAGCGCCCTGGACGCCGAGACCGAGCACGTCATCATCGACAACCTGCGCCGCCGCGGCTGCGCCTGTGTGGTGATCGCCCACCGCCTCAGCACGGTCCGCGACAGCGACGAGATCGTGGTGCTCGACCACGGCCAGGTCGTGGAGCGCGGCCGCCACGAGGAGCTGGCCGCCGCCGGAGGCCCGTACGCCGACCTGGTCAGGGAGCACTGACGTGACGTACACACATCAGGAGAACGCCGCAGGCGACCAGGTGGCCGCCGCGTTCGGCGCTCTCGGCGTGCCGGTGGACTGCACCGGGCTGCGCAGCCTGTCGCTGGAGGGACCCCAGGCCCTCTGGTTCGTCGCCGGGGGCGCACTCGACCTGTTCGCGGTGGACGCCGTCGCCCAGGGGCACTGGCACTTCCTGGGCCGGCTGGAGGCGGGGACGCTGCTCCTCGGGCCGGTCGAGGGTCCCCAGCACACCCTGGTGGGGCGGCCGCTGCGGGGCTGCGCGCTGCGCCGCATCGCGCTGCGGGAACTGCAGGGCCCCGGCCACGGCGGCGGCCCGTGGACGTACGACCAGCAGTACCTCAGCCAGTACGACACCCAGGACTCGGCCCTGAGCCTCCTGGAGCACGCTTTCGCCCTGGGCGTGGGCCGCAGCCAGCGGGTGCTGTTCGAGGCTCCGCTCGACGGCAGGACCGCCGGCGGCGATCCCGTGGGCGACGACGACATCCTGTGGCTGCCCGTCATGCCGGGCAGCGTCCAGTACGGGGCGTCGTACAGCGCGGACGCCGCCGGCGACCTGCTGGTCGACGGGTCGATGTGGCAGCGCATGGTCAACCAGCAGTTCCGGCTGCTCTCGGCACTCGACCGTTGGATCGAGCGTCTGGAGAGCGCGCACGAGACGCGGACGGCAGCTGGTATCAAGGCGGGCGAGACCGTCCGCGAGAACGCCGACCGGACACTCGTCGCCTCCATCGGCCGCCAGGGCAGGGGAAGTTCACGGCGCACGGCCTCCGGAGGCGGTGACGACGCGACGTACGCCGCGTGCAAGCTGGTCGCCGACGCGGCCGGGATCGCGCTGACGGAACCGGCGCGGAGCGGCGTGGTGAGCGAACGGACCGACCCGGTGGAGCGGATCGCGGTGGCCTCGCGGGTCCGCAGCCGCGCCGTCCGTCTCGACGGCCGCTGGTGGCGCGAGAACGCGGGCCCCCTGGTGGGGTACCGGGCCGCGTCCGGCGCACCGGTCGCGCTCCTGTGGCGGCGCGGGCGGTACGAGGCCGTGCATCCCACCAGCGGACGGCGCACCCGGATCGACGAGGCCCACCACAACACGGGCGACTTCGAACCGCGGGCCGTGATGCTGTACCGGCCACTGCCCGACCGGCCGCTGGGCCCGCTGCGGCTGCTGCGGTTCAGTGCGCGCGGCACCCGCGGCGACGTACGGAACCTGCTGGGCGCGGGACTGGTGACGGTCGCGATCGGCGCCCTGGTACCGGTCGCGACCGGGCGGGTGCTCGGCGAGTACGTGCCGAACGCCGAGTCGGACCTGATCGTCCAGGTGTCCCTCGCGGTGATGGTGACGAGCATCGTGTCCGCGGCTTTCATGCTGTTGCAGAACCTGACGGTCCTGCGGATGGAGGGCCGGATCGAGGGCGCGCTGCAACCGGCTGTGTGGGACCGGCTGCTGCGGCTGCCGACGCGCTTCTTCGCCTCGCGCTCCACGGGCGAGCTGGCCAGTGCGGCGATGGGCATCAGCTCGATCCGCAGGCTCCTTTCGGGCGTGGGCCCGCTGGTGGTGCAGGCCGGCACGGTCGGCGCGATGAACCTCGTCCTGCTGCTCTGCTACAGCGTGCCCCTCGCCCTGGCCGCCCTCGGCATGCTGGTGGTGATCGCGGCCGTCTTCCTCACCCTCGGGCTGTGGGAACTGCGGTGGCAACGGCGCCTCGTGGTGCTCGGCAACAAGCTCAACAACCAGGCGTTCCAGACGCTGCGCGGGCTGCCGAAACTGCGCGTCGCGGGGGCGGAGAGCTTCGCATACGCGGCGTGGGCCGGGGAGTTCGCGCGCAGCCGGGAGCTCCAGCGGCGCGCGGGACGGATCAAGAACCTGACCACGGTACTCAACTCCGTCTATCTGCCGCTGTGTTCCCTGGTGATGTTCATGCTGCTCGCGGGTCCGGCGCGGGGCAGCATGTCGGCGGGCGACTTCCTCACGTTCAGCACCGCGGTGACGATGCTGCTCACCTCGGTCACGCAGCTCACGGGTGCGGCGCTCTCGGCGGCAGCGGTGCTCCCGATGTTCGAGCAGATCAAGCCGGTCCTCGACGAGGCGCCCGAGGTACGCGCCGCCAGCACCCAGCCTGGCGCGCTGTCCGGGGAGATCGAGGCGCGCGGGGTGTCCTTCCGGTACACGGACGACGGCCCGCTCGTCCTCGACGACGTGTCGCTGTCCGTCCGGCCGGGCGAGTTCGTGGCGGTCGTCGGTCCGAGCGGCTGCGGCAAGTCGACGCTCCTGCGTCTGCTCATCGGCTTCGACCCGCCCGTCGCGGGCGATGTCCTGTACGACGGCCAGGACCTCACGGCGCTCGACCGGGCGGCGGTGCGCCGGCAGTGCGGGGTCGTGCTGCAGAACGCGCAGCCGCTGACCGGGTCGGTCCTGGACTGCATCTGCGGCGCCGAGGTGTTCACCCAGGAGGAGGCGTGGGAGGCGGCGGCGATGGCGGGTCTCGCCGAGGACATCAAGCGGATGCCGATGGGCCTGCACACGATGATCGCCGGGGGCGGCGCGATCTCGGGCGGGCAGCGCCAGCGCCTCATGATCGCGCAAGCGCTGATCCGGCGTCCTCGCATCCTCTTCCTCGACGAGGCCACGAGCGCGCTCGACAACGAGACCCAGCGCACCGTCATCGACAGCACCCGCGCGCTGAACGCGACCCGGATCGTCATCGCGCACCGCCTGTCGACGGTCATGGACGCGGACCGGGTCGTCGTGATGGCGGACGGCCGCATCGTCCAGCAGGGCCCGCCCGACCGGCTCCTCGCGGACGCGGACGGTCCGCTGCACGAGCTGGTGCGGCGCCAGATGGCGTAGGGGCGGCCGCGGCGTGCATGGCCATCGGCAGAGCCCTGAACCCTGCAGCGACGCGAAGCGCGCCGGGCAGCTGCTCGCGCTCGCCGCCATCCCCGCCGGGAAACGCCCCGGCGCGGTGGACGCCCTCGCCATGGTCATCGCCGCCCGCCATGTCAGCAGTGTGGTCGTGACCTCGGACGTACACGGCCTCGTGGCTTACCGGGATGCCCTGCCCCAGGCGGAACAGAGCGTCCGCGTCCTCCCCGTCTCGGGCCTCGCGGAGTTCATGTCCGGCAAGCGCGTCACCGTGTGATCCGTCTGCGGTCGGCCGCTGCCGCGCCGCATCCGGGGCGCCCGGTGTCACTCCGTACACACCTCGACCGGGGGGCGGGGCACGAGGCCCCGCCCCCCGGTCTTCGGAGACCTCAGCCTCTAGATCACCAGGCTGAGCAGCGCCGCGACCACGAAGCCCGCGACCGACAGGACGGATTCCAGCACCGTCCAGGACTTCAGCGTGTCCCGTTCCGAGATGCCGAAGTACTTGGAGACCATCCAGAAGCCGCCGTCGTTCACATGCGACGCGAAGATCGAACCGGCCGAGATGGCCATGATGATCAGCGCGAGGTGGGGCTGCGACAGGTGCTGGCCGTCGACCAGCGGCAGGACGATGCCCGCCGTGGTCACGATCGCCACGGTCGCGCTGCCCTGGGCCACCCGCAGCACCAGCGATATCAGGTACGCGAGCACGATGACCGGCAGACCCACGTCGTTGAAGGTCTTGGCCAGCGCACCCGCGATGCCGCTGCCGCTGAGGACCGCGCCGAAGATACCGCCGGCGCCCACCACCAGCAGGATGTTGCCGACCGGCTTGAGCGAGGCGGTCGAGACTGCCTCCAGGGACTTGCGCGACCAGCCGCGCCGGATGCCCAGCAGGTAGTACGAGAGGAAGAGCGCGATCGTCAGGGCGACGAAGGGGTGCCCGAAGAACTCCAGGACCGAGCGGAGTGTCGAGGGGTCCAGCGCGATGGAGGAGAAGGTCGCCAGCAGGATGAGGACCAGCGGGGTCCCGATGATCGCGAGGACCGTGCCCAGCGGGACCGGCTTCTCCTGCGGCTTGACGCCCTGCGCCTGCTGTTCGGCGGTGACCGCCGCCTTGGCCTCCTCGGCGGCCTCGACCATGTCCTGCGGCACCGGCACGAACAGGCGCTTGCCGATCCACGCGGCGTACACCCAGGCGGCCAGCACGGCGGGGATGCCGCAGGCCGCGCCGATCACGATGATCCAGCCGAGCGAGACGTGGAAGAGCGCTGCGGCGGCGACCGGGCCCGGGTGCGGCGGCAGGAACGCGTGGGTCATCGAGAGACCCGCGAGCAGCGGCATCGCGTACAGGATGATGGACTTGCCGGACCGCTTGGCGGCCGCGTAGACGATCGGCGCGAGGACGAAGATGCCGACGTCGAAGAAGACCGGGATGCCGAAGATGAGGCCGGTGAGCCCCATCGCGAGCGGGGCGCGCTTCTCGCCGAAGAGGTTCAGCAGCCGGGAGCTCAGCACCTCGGCGCCGCCCGAGACCTCGAGGATCGATCCGAGCATCGTGCCCAGGCCGATGATGATCGCGATGTGCCCGAGGATGCCGCCCATGCCCGACTCGATCATCGAGACGGACGACGACTTCTGGACCGTGCCGAAGAGTTCGGTGACCGAGAGACCGGCACCGAGGCCGACGGCTATGGAGACGCCGAGCAGGGCGACGAACGGTTGCAGCCTGACCTTGATGATCAGGAAGAGCAGGAGGGCGATGCCCAGGACGGCGACGGTCAGCAGACCGGTGGTACCCCCGACGATGGCGAGGAGACCGCCGGTGTGGGGTGGCGCTGCGGGTGTCTCAGCGGCGAAGTACATGGGGGAACTCCGTTGTTACCTCGGGGACTTCAGGGCAGGGGGACATCGGCACCCGGGGGTGCGGCGGGGCAGGGTGGAGCGCGGCACGGCGCCCCGGGAGGGGGAGGGGCGCCGTGCCGTGGTGCGGTACGGCGGTCTCAGCCGAGTACGGCGAGCGCGTCGATCTCGATGAGCAGGCCGGGCGGCAGGCCGACGTAGACCGTCGTACGGGCCGAGGCGGGCTGGGTGAGGCCCTGCTCCTCGAAGTACGCGTTGTAGATCTCGTTCAGCTCGGCGAAGTGCGCGACGTCCGTGAGGTAGACGCGCATCATCATCACGTCGTCCCAGGTCGCCCCGCCCTCCTCCAGGATCGCCTTGACGTTGGCGAAGGTCTGGAGGGTCTGCTCGCGCAGGGTCGGGCCCGCCGGGGTGGGCGCCTGGCCCTCGACGGCCGGCAGGAAGCCGACCTGGCCGGCGACCTGGAGGATGTTGCCCTTGCGGACGCCGTGCGAGAACTTCGCGGGCGGCGTGGTGTGGGTTGCGGGGGTGAGAGCGGTCTTCTCGGTCATGCCCTTGCTTCCTTCGGGGGGTGGTGCGGGGGGACGGACTTCGCCTGCGGCGCGGTGCCCGCGTACTCGCCGCTGATGGCGTCGGCCGTGCGGCGCACCAGCGGGAGCAGGGTGAGGAGTTCCTCTGCGGTCACGACCACATTGGGCGCCGACATCGACATGGCGGCGACAACACGGCCGTCCACGCCCCGGATGGGGGCTCCGACGCAGTTGATGGACTCCTCGTGGCCACCGAGGTCGGTGGCCCAGCCCTGTTCGCGCACCGTGGCCAGCTCCTTGAGGAAGGCGCCGGCGTTCGGTGTCGAACGGGCCGTGTAGGTGGGGTAGTCGAGCCGCTCGGCGACGGTGCGCCGCTCCGGCTCGGACAGGTCGGCGAGCAGCAGTTTGGCGACGGCCGCCACGGTGATAGCGACCGGCCTGCCGATCCGGGAGTACATCCGGACCGGGTAGCGGCTCTCGACCTTGTCGATGTAGAGGACCTCGTTCTCCTCGTACACCGCGAGGTGCACGGTGTGCCCGCACTCCTCGTTGAGCCTGGCCAGATGGGGGTGGGCGATCTCCCGGACGTCGAGGTTCTCGACGGCCTCCTGGGCGAGCGCGAAGAGCCGGGTACCCAGGCGGTAGCGCTGGTCCTGCTGGCGGTAGACGAGCCCGTGCTCGTGGAGGGTACGCAGCAGCCGCAGCGCGGTCGACTTGTGGACGCCGAGGCTCTCCGAGACCTGGCCGAGGTCGGCGGGGCCCCTGGCGAGCAGCGGCAGGATGGACAGAGCGCGGTCCACGGTCTGACTCATGGCGTACGTACCTCCTCGTCGGCGCCGGTCACGTCGGACACGGTCTCGGTCCAGCCGGGGCCGATCCGAAGTGTGCCCCAGTCGGTGTCGTCGAGAGCCGCGAGGCGGTCGGCCAGATCCCGCGACGGCGGGTCGGCCAGATCCCCGTGGACGGTGAGGGCGGCCGCGGCCATCAGGTGGCCGTGCCGGGCGCGGTCGCGGACCGGGAGGCCGCGCAGGGTGCCGGAGAGGAAACCGGCGGCGAAGGCATCACCCGCGCCCACCGGCGCGACGACGTCGACGCGCAGGGCCGGGACGGTGGTGACGGCGCCGGCTGAGCCTTCGGGGCCGGCGAAGACCGTGGCCCCGGCGGAGCCCCGCTTCACGACCAGCACGGCCGGCTCCGGCAGCGCGGCCCGGATGGCGGCCGCGCCGTGGACGCCCCAGGCCGCTTCCGCCTCGTCCTCGCCGACGAAGACCACGTCAGCCCCGCGCGCCAGCTCAAGCAGCACCCGCGGGCCCGCCCCTTCGGCGTCGCTCCACAGTCCGGGGCGGAAGTTCACGTCGAAGGAGACCAGCGGGCGGCCCGGCGCGTGGGCGGTCAGCTCACGCATCAGGGCCAGGCAGCCGGGTGAGAGGGCAGCCGTGATCCCGGAGAGGTGGAGCACCTTCCCGGACCACAGGACCGAGCGGTCCAGCACGCCGGGCGCCATCGCGCTCGCGGCGGAGCCGGCCCGGTAGTAGACGACCTCATGGTGATCGGCGTCACGGTCGTCGGCGGTGCGGAAGTAGACACCGGTGGGCCGGCGCGGGTCGCGCTGGACGGCCGATGTGTCGACCCCGTACGCCGCGACGGCCCCGGTCAGGTGGTCGCCGAAGCCGTCGGCGCCGACCCGGCTGATCCAGCGCGCGGAGTGTCCTGCGGCGGCCAGCGCGCACGCCACGTTGGACTCGGCGCCGCCGATGCCCCGGTGGAAGGAGGGGACGTCGGCGAGGCGGCCGGGCCGGGAGGGCAGGAACGTGACCATGGACTCGCCGAGACAGACGACGTCCACAGGGGGCACTGGGGTGTGCTGGGCGGTCACGATCGGTCTCGCTCCTCGGTGGTGGGCGGCCGGGGGCTTCGTTGACCCGGCGATGGCTCGGATGTTAGACAGCGGTGAGCGATATGCGCAATGAGCGTTGCACATGATGCAACGCGAACTCTCTGGGAGGTTCCATGGCGGGCGCGGCAGGCACAAGGGGTACGGCGGACGCACGGGAAACCGTCGGCGCGGAAGTGGTCGACCACCGCTTCAAGGGCCTGCCGCCCGGCGCCGAGGGCCAGACGGTCGCCGCCCTGGCGGCCGAGCGCCGGAACCTCTTCACCGGCGGTTTCACCACCCCCGTACTCGCGCTCTCGGCCGAGTCCGTCGAGCACAACCTCGCCCTCATGGAGACGTACTCCACACGGCACGGCCTCGCCTTCGCCCCGCACGGCAAGACGTCGATGGCCCCGCAGCTCTTCGACCGGCAGGCCGAGCACGGCGCGTGGGGCATCACCCTCGCCGTGCCGCACCAGGTCCGGGTCGCCCGCGCCTTCGGGGTGCAGCGGATCTTCGTCGCCAACGAGATCGTGGACGCGCCCGCGCTGCAGTGGATCGCCGCCGAACTCGCCGCCGACCCCGCCTTCCGCTTCCTCTGCTACGTCGACTCGGTGCGCGGTGTCGAGCTGATGGACGAGGCGCTGCGCGGCTGCGCCCGCCCCGTCGACGTGGTGGTCGAGCTGGGCGCGGGCGACGGCGCCCGGACCGGCGTGCGGACCCCGTCCGAGTGCGCGGCCGTCGCCGACGCGGTGGCCGCGACCGGGACGCTGCGGCTGGTGGGCGTCGCCGGATACGAGGGCGAGGTGCCCGACGCCGACGGCGAGAGGGTGCGCGCCTGGCTGCGCCGGCTCGTCACACTGGCCGCCGACTTCGACCGGGAGGGCCGCTTCGCCGGGCTCGACGAGATCGTGGTGAGTGCGGGCGGCAGCGCCTGGTTCGACGCGGTGGCCGATGTCTTCGCCGATGTTCCGGCGCTCTCCGCTCCTGTACTGAAGCTGCTGCGCTCCGGCGCCTACATCTCGCACGACGACGGCCACTACAAGCACCTGACGCCCTTCAACCGGGTGCCGTCCGAGGGCGCGCTCCAGCCGGCCTTCCGGCTCTGGGCGCAGGTCGTCTCGCGGCCCACCGCGGAGCAGGCGTTCGTCAACGCGGGCAAGCGGGACGCGGCGTACGACATCGACCTGCCGCAGGCGCAGGCCGTCCGCGACGCGCGCACCGGCGAGGTCCGCGACGCCACCGGCATCACCTGCACCGGCCTCTCCGACCAGCACGGCTGGCTGCGCACCACCGATGAGGCGCGCCTGGATGTCGGCGACTGGGTGGGGCTCGGGCTCTCGCACCCGTGCACCTCGTTCGACAAGTGGCAGCTGATCCCGCTCGTCGAGGCGGACGGCACGGTGACGGACTACATCCGCACCTATTTCTGACGTACGTACTTCTGACGTACTCCTGAGCGGCGGTCCGCCAGCGGCCACCGAGCGGGGACCAGGCAGCAGAGGGAACAGTGCAAGGGAGCACAGTCATGGATCTCGTCATCCGCGACGTCCGGGTCGTGGACGGGACCGGCGGGGCCTCGTACCGCGCCGACGTCGCCGTCGAAGGCGGCCGCATCACGTCCATCGTCCGCGAGGGGGCCGGTCAACGGCCCAGTGCGCCAAGGGTGGTGGAGGCGGGCGGCCTCGCCCTGTCCCCCGGCTTCATCGACATGCACGCCCACTCCGACCTGGCGCTGCTGCGCGACCCCGGTCACGAGGCGAAGGCCGCGCAGGGCGTGACGCTCGAAGTGCTCGGGCAGGACGGCCTGTCGTACGCACCGGTCGACGACCGCACACTGGCCGAGGTCCGCCGCGCCATCACCGGCTGGAACGGCGACGGTTCGGACATCGACTTCGACTGGCGCACCGTCGGCGGCTATCTGGACCGGCTCGACCGGGGCATCGCGGTGAACGCGGCGTACCTGATCCCGCAGGGCACCCTGCGGATGTACGCGATGGGCTGGGACGACCGGCCCGCCACCCCGGCCGAGACCGAGCGGATGAAGCAGCTGGTGGCCGAGGGGATGGAGCAGGGCGCCGTCGGCATGTCGTCCGGGCTCACCTACACCCCGGGCATGTACGCGGACGACGCGGAACTCACCGAGCTGTGCCGGGTGGTGGCCTCCTACGGCGGCTACTACTGCCCGCACCACCGCAGTTACGGCGCGGGCGCGCTCCAGGCGTACCAGGAGATGGTCGGCCTCACCCGGGCGGCGGGCTGCGCGCTCCATCTCGCCCACGCCACCATGAACTTCGGCGTGAACAAGGGGAAGGCACCCGAGCTGCTGGCCCTCCTCGACAGGGCACTGGACGACGGTGCGGACATCTCGCTCGACACCTACCCGTACACGCCGGGCTGTACGACGCTCGTCGCCATGCTCCCCAGCTGGGCGAGCGAGGGCGGACCCGACGCGATCATGGAGCGGCTGCGGGACGAGGAGACGGCCCGGAAGATCCGCCAGGTCATGGAGGTCGAGGGCGCCGACGGGTGCCACGGCGTGCCCATCGAGTGGGACGCCATCGAGATCTCCGGAGTGTCCGACCCCGCTCTCGACGGTTATGTCGGCCGCACGGTCGCGGCGAGTGCGCGCGAGCGCGGCGAGGAGCCATGGGTGACCGCGCGGCGGCTGCTGATCGAGGACGGGCTCGGTTCGACGATCCTCCAGCACGTCGGGCACGAGGACAACGTCCGGCAGATCATGCGCCACCGGGTGCACACCTCCGGCAGCGACGGGATCCTCCAGGGCACCAAGCCGCACCCGCGGGCGTACGGCACCTTCCCGCAGTATCTGGGCCGGTACGTACGGGAACTGGGTGTGCTGTCGCTGGAGGAGTGCGTGGCACACCTCACCTCGCGCCCGGCGGCCCGGCTGCGGCTGCCGGACCGCGGTCTCGTCCGTGAGGGTTACCGCGCCGACCTGGTTCTCTTCGATCCGGAGACGGTCGCGGCCGGCTCCACCTTCGAGGACCCGCGCACCCTGCCCACCGGTATCCCGCACGTCCTGATCGACGGCCGTTTCGTGATCGAGGACGGCAGGCGCACGGATGTGCTCGCGGGCCGCTCCGTCCGGCGCACCCCCCGGCGGGACTGACCCCGCCCCACCGACCGCGGTCCGCCCTGAACCCCCGCAGGGCGGGCCGCTCCCTCCTGTGGGGGAAAACACCAGGCCGTCGGCGTTACGTCACCGTAAGGTTGCGGACATGCAGGTGATCCAGTCAACGAAGCTCGCCAACGTCTGTTACGAGATCCGGGGCCCGGTGCTCGACGAGGCAATGCGGCTGGAAGCAGCAGGTCACCGCATCCTCAAGCTCAACACCGGCAACCCGGCCGCGTTCGGTTTCGAGTGCCCCCCCGAGATCCTCGAGGACATGCTCCGCAACCTCGGTGACGCACACGGGTACGGCGATGCCAAGGGGCTGCTTTCAGCCCGGCGCGCGGTGATGCAGCACTACCAGACCAAGGGCATCGAGCTGGGCGTCGAGGACATCTACCTCGGCAACGGCGTGTCCGAGCTGATCCAGATGTCGATGCAGGCGCTGCTCGACGACGGTGACGAGGTGCTGGTACCCGCCCCGGACTACCCGCTGTGGACCGCTTCGGTCTCGCTGGCGGGCGGCACGGCCGTGCACTACCGCTGCGACGAGCAGTCCGACTGGATGCCGGACCTCGCCGACATCGAGCGGAAGGTCACCGACCGCACCAAGGCGATCGTCGTCATCAACCCGAACAACCCGACGGGTGCGGTGTACGACGACGAGATGCTGCGCGGCATCGCGGACATCGCACGCCGCCACTCCCTGATCGTCTGCTCGGACGAGATCTACGACCGGATCCTGTACGACGGCGCCACGCACACACCGACGGCGGCCATCGCCCCCGATCTGATGGTCCTGACGTTCAACGGCCTGTCCAAGAACTACCGGGTGGCCGGGTTCCGCTCCGGCTGGATGGCGGTGTGCGGCCCGAAGGCACACGCCTCCTCGTACATCGAGGGCCTGACGATCCTGGCGAACATGCGGCTCTGCGCCAATATGCCCTCGCAGCACGCGGTGGCCACGGCGCTCGGCGGCCGGCAGTCGATCGAGGACCTGGTACTGCCGGGGGGACGCATCCTGGAGCAGCGCGACACGGCGTACGACCTGCTGACGCAGATCCCGGGCGTGACCTGCGTCAAGCCCAAGGGGGCGCTGTATCTCTTCCCGCGCCTGGACCCGAAGGTCTACAAGGTGAAGGACGACCGGCAGATGGTCCTCGACCTGCTGCGCGCCGAGAAGATCATGGTGGTGCACGGCACCGGGTTCAACTGGCCGGAGCCGGACCACTTCCGCATCGTGACGCTGCCCACGGCGAAGGAGCTGGAGGACGCGGTGACGCGGATCGGGAGCTTCCTGGACGGATACTCCCAGCGGTGAGCGTCACGACTTGAGTCACGACCTGGCTCAAGTTTAGACAGAATCTAAGTTAGGACGCTAGGATGGAGTCCTGCCCGCGAGGAGGAGGCCATCCCATGTACGAACCGATCCGCACCAAGTCGGTGCACACGGTGGCCGATGAGTCCGCGGAGGGCGGCTACCCCCGGCGCACTCGCGCCGAGGAGCTGGACATCCAGCTCGCGGGTCACCTGGCGGCGCTCCTCGCCGTGACGGACGAGCTCGGCCTGGCGGCCGAGGGCGACCGCATCGCGGAGCAGGTCGCCCGGTTGCGCGGCACCCCGCCGACCCGGCACGCGGGCCTCAGCAACGCCGCCCCGGCCGACCTGCACGAGCGGGCCCACCACCTGGCGGGCCGCGCCCTCCTGGTTGCGGCCTCCCGCGCGGACACCGCGGCGGCGATCCTCTCGGCGGAGCGGATGGACGCCCACCTGGCAGCACGGCACCTCGCCTGCGCCCACTGAACGGCCCCGGTTCGCGGGCCGTGGAGGCGCGCGGACCGGGTGCCATCAACCTCCCGTGGCCCTCGCGTAACGGCGGCCGGGATCAAGGCCGTTGATGTCCCGCGAGCATGAGCAGGCCCACGGCGATGAACGCGAGGTACGCCTGCACGGACATGGCTCTTGGGCTCCACGAGTCGCTCTCCGGGCTGGTGGACTGGGCCGAGCGGCACCGCACGGACACCGGCCGTGCCCACGCCGCCTGCGACGCGCCGCACAGCGGCGATCGGGAAACCGGCGGGAGCCCGGCCCCTGCCGGGCTTTCATAACGGCAAAAGGCCCGGCCCCGGAAGCCAGATCTGGCTTCCGGGGCCGGGCCGTACGCGGCGGGCCGGGATGACCCCACAGGTCAGGGCGGATGTCGGGTGAACCCGCCGCGTGGTTCAGGGTGGCGCGGTCCAGGGACGGAGCCGGGCGTCAGCCCAGGCGCTTCACCAGCGACCGGTACTCGTCCCACAGCTCCTTCGGCGCGTGGTCGCCGAAGGTGTTCAGGTGCTCGGGGACCAGCGCCGCCTCCTCGCGCCAGACCTCCTTGTCGACCGTGAGCAGGAAGTCCATGTCGGCCTCCGAGACGTCCAGGCCCTTGGTGTCCAGGGCGCCCTTGGCGGGCAGCACACCGATGGGGGTCTCGACGCCCTCGCCCGTACCTTCGAGGCGCTCGACGATCCACTTCAGGACGCGGCTGTTCTCGCCGAATCCGGGCCAGACGAACTTGCCCGCGTCGTTCTTGCGGAACCAGTTGACGTAGTAGATCTTCGGCAGCTTCGCCGGGTCCTTGTCGGCACCGACCTTGACCCAGTGACCCATGTAGTCGCCCATGTTGTACCCGCAGAACGGCAGCATGGCGAACGGGTCGCGGCGCAGCTCGCCGACCTTGCCCTCGGCGGCGGCCGTCTTCTCGGACGCGACGTTCGCACCGAGGAAGACGCCGTGGTTCCAGTCGAAGGACTCGGTGACCAGCGGCACCGCCGTCGCCCGGCGGCCGCCGAAGAGGATCGCCGAGATCGGCACGCCCTTGGGGTCCTCCCACTCGGGCGCGATGATCGGGCACTGCCCGGCCGGAGTGGTGAAGCGGGCGTTGGGGTGCGCGGCGGGCGTGCCGGACTCGGGCGTCCAGTCGTTGCCCTTCCAGTCCGTGAGGTGCGCGGGCGTCTCCTCGGTCATGCCCTCCCACCAGACGTCGCCGTCGTCGGTCAGCGCGACGTTGGTGAAGACCGAGTTGCCCCACAGCGTCTTCATGGCGTTGGCGTTGGTCCGCTCACCCGTGCCGGGCGCGACCCCGAAGAAGCCGGCCTCCGGGTTGATCGCGTACAGCTGACCGTCCTCGCCGAAGCGCATCCAGGCGATGTCGTCGCCGATGGTCTCGACGGTCCAGCCGGAGATCGTCGGCTCCAGCATCGCCAGGTTGGTCTTGCCGCAGGCCGAGGGGAACGCGGCCGCGACGTACTTGGACTCACCGCGCGGCGGGGTCAGCTTCAGTACGAGCATGTGCTCGGCCAGCCAGCCCTCGTCCCGCGCCATCACCGACGCGATGCGCAGCGCGTAGCACTTCTTGCCGAGCAGGGCGTTGCCGCCGTACCCGGAGCCGTACGACCAGATCTCCCGGTCCTCGGGGAAGTGCGAGATGTACTTGGTGGAGTTGCACGGCCACGGGACGTCGGCCTCGCCTGCGGCGAGCGGGGCGCCCAGCGTGTGGACGGCCTTCACGAAGAAGCCGTCGGAGCCGAGCTCGTCCAGGACCTCCTGGCCCATGCGCGTCATCGTGCGCATCGAGACGGCGACGTACGCGGAGTCGGTGATCTCCACACCGATCGCGGAGAGCGGCGAGCCGACCGGGCCCATGCAGAACGGCACGACGTACATCGTGCGGCCGCGCATCGAGCCGCGGAAGACACCACCCTCACCGCCGGCGCCCGTGAAGATCTCACGCATCTCCGCAGGGGCCTTCCAGCGGTTCGTCGGACCCGCGTCCTCCTCCTTGGCGGAGCAGATGAACGTGCGGTCCTCGACGCGCGCGACGTCCGACGGGTCGGAGGCGGCGTAGTAGGAGTTCGGGCGCTTGACCGGGTCGAGTTTCGTGAAGGTCCCCTTGGCCACGAGCTCACCGCACAGGCGCTCGTACTCGGCTTCGGATCCGTCACACCAGACCACACTGTCCGGTTGCGTCAGCTCAGCGATCCCGTTCACCCACGAGATCAGTTCCTGGTGCTCGGTCGGAAGGACAGCGGGAGCCGCGATGTCGCGCGCCACGATTGCTCCAATGCACGTATTTGAGGAGATGAGGGTTGTTTTGCCCCTTGGGGGCTACGACCCGGATGCTTCGTAGCCGCTCATCCGGTGCCGCTCGCACTCATCTGATGATCCGCGTCTTCCGCCCATCTGTCCAGAGGGTCTCTCACGTGAGCGTCGCCACTCGGAACGCGGTTCTCCCGGCCGGCGCACCTGGCGCCCGGGAACCTACGGATACGTAGGTAGCATCGACATATGACTTCCGCCGCTCCCGGAGCGACCGCGCTCATCCCGCAGGCGGTGAAACCGCGACTGCGCGGCTGGCTGCACGCCGGAATGTTCCCCGCCGTCATCGTCGCGGGGCTCGCGCTCGTGGCCCTCGCCGACTCCACCCGCGCCCGCGTCGCCTGCGCGATCTACATCCTCACGGCCTGCATGCTCTTCGGGGTGAGCGCGGTGTACCACCGCGGCACCTGGGGCCGCACGGGCGAGGCCGTACTCCGCAGACTCGACCACGCGAACATCTTCCTGATCATCGCGGGCACCTACACACCGCTCACGCTGCTCCTGCTCCCCAGTTCGACCGCGACCCCGCTGCTCTGGGCGGTCTGGGGAGCCGCACTCGCCGGGATCGCCTTCCGCGTCTTCTGGGTCGGTGCGCCGCGCTGGCTGTACACGCCCTGCTACATCGCGATGGGGTGGGCCGCCGTCTTCTTCCTGCCCGACTTCATGCGGGCAGGCGGTGTGGCCGTACTCGTCTGCGTCATCGCCGGCGGGCTCCTCTACAGCGCGGGCGGCGTGATCTACGCACTGAAGCGCCCCAACCCGTCACCGCGCTGGTTCGGTTTCCACGAGGTTTTCCACTCACTGACCCTGGCCGCGTTCATCACGCAGTACGTCGCGATCTCACTGATCGCCTACTGACGGCCCGCAGCGCACAAGGCGGTGGCCGGGACCTGTTCCTCTTCGGAACGGGTCCCGGCCACCGCTGCACTACGCGTCCTCCTGCACCCCGCCCAGCTGCTCGGCCAGCACCGCCGGATCGGGGGTCGGCGCGCTGCACGTGAAATTCCGGCAGACGTACGCGGCGGCGCGCCCGTCGATCAGCGGCCGGTCCCGCAGCAGCGGGAACTCGTCACTGCCGCTCTCCCCCACCGCGACCACCGCACCCGGCGCCGTGGCCAGCAGAGCGGCGCGGTGCAGGGCCGACGTCCCCGGATCACCGGCGGGCCCCACGACAGCCACCTCGCGCGGCCCGTCGAGGGCGGCCTCGGCCACCGCGAGCCCCCAGCCGATGAAGCGCGGCGCACGCGGGCCGAGCGCCTTCACCACACCGAGCGCCCGTTCGGCGGCGGTGCGGTGGGCCTCGGAGCCGGTGTGCGCGGCGTACGAGAGCAGCGCCCCGGCGGCGGCGGTCCAGCCCGAGGGGGTCGCGGTGTCCGTCGGGTCCTGGGGGCGGCGGATCAGCGGCTCGGCGTCGTGCGCGGTGTCGTAGAGCGTGCCGTCATCGCCGGTGAACTGGTCGAGTACGAGATCGAGCAGGAACCCGGCGAACTCCAGCCAGACCCCTTCGCCGGTGACCCCGGCCAGTGCGAGGAACCCTTCGGCGACATCGGCGTAGTCCTCCAGGACACCGGAGTTGGCCCCGACCCGGCCGTCCCTGGACGTACGGGAGAGCCGGGCGCCGTCGTCCATGTGCAGCCGCACCAGGAGATCGGCGGCCTCGGTGGCCCGCTCGACCAGGTCGGGCCGGTCGAAGCAGGCGCCGGCCTCGGCGAGTGCGGCGACGGCCAGGCCGTTCCACGCCGCGACGACCTTGTCGTCCCGGCCGGGCGCGGGCCGCAGACCCCGCGCGGCGAGCAGCCGCTCACGCAGCTCGGCGGGGACGTCGTCGCCCGGCAGCTGAAGGACGGAGGAGCCCTCCTCGAACGTCCCCTCATCGGTGACCCCGTACAGCAGAGCGGCCCGCTCACCGTCCTGCTCGCCCAGCGCCTCGCGCAGCTGGGCCGGGGTCCACACGTAGTAGGCACCCTCGACGTGCCGCCCGTCCGCGTCCTCACTGTCGGCGTCCAGCGCGGAGGCGAACCCACCCTCGGGGGTGCGCAGTTCACCGGCGATGAAGTCGGCGGTCTCCAGGGCCACCCGGCGCGACAGATCCGATCCGGTGGCCCGCCAGAGGTGCGTGTACACCCGGCAGAGGAGAGCGTTGTCGTAGAGCATTTTCTCGAAGTGGGGCACCCGCCACTCCCGGTCGACTGAGTACCGGGCGAACCCGCCGCCGAGCTGGTCGTACATCCCGCCGCGCGCCATCGCCCCGCAGGTGTCGGCCGCCATCTGGAGGGCGCCGTCGGAGCCGGTACGGGCGTGGTGGCGCAGCAGGAACTCGACGGCCATGGACGGCGGGAACTTGGGTGCGCCACCGAATCCGGCGTTCTTGGCGTCGTACTCGCGGGTCAGCGCCAGCAGCGCACGCGCGAGGTCGTCCGCACCGGGCGGGCCGGCCGCATCGTGAGCGAGGGAGCGGCCCGCCAGATCCTCCACCACCTTGGCGGCGACCTCGTCCACCTCACCGCGCCGGTCGGTCCACGCACCGGTGACCCCTTCGAGCACCTGCTGGAAGGAGGGCATGCCGTGCCGGGGCTCGGGCGGGAAGTACGTACCGAAGTAGAAGGGCCGGGCCTCGGAGTCGAGGAACACGGTCATCGGCCAGCCGCCCTGGCCGGTGGCGGCCTGGACGGCCTCCATGTAGACGGCGTCGATGTCCGGACGCTCCTCCCGGTCGACCTTGACCGGGACGAAGTGCTCATTGAGGTAGGCGGCGGTCGGCTCGTCCTCGAAGGACTCGTGGGCCATGACGTGACACCAGTGGCAGGACGAGTACCCCACGCTGAGCAGCACCGGCACCCCACGCCTGCGCGCCTCCTCGAAGGCCTCGGCCGACCAGGGCCACCAGTCGACCGGATTGTCGGCGTGCTGAAGCAGATAGGGCGAGGTCGTGCCAGCCAAACGGTTCACGGCAATCACCCTCTCATGCCGCTCCTGACGGCACAGTCAGGCCGAGCTCCGCCCGGAGAAGGTGTCCCGGCGCCCTGCGTCACCGGTGCTCCGGAACAGAGAAAAAGAACGAGGAGAAGGGAAGCCGTCGCGCTCTTGCGAAGCGGTCCCGGCATCGCAGGACAGTAGGCTGAGACCGACAGCGCTGGACTGTCGAGGCTCCTCGAAGGAGGTACACCGTGACCGCCGAGATGGTGGCGCCCGCGTGGATGCATACGCAGATCAGCGCGGAGCAGTACGACTCCTGGTCCGATGAGCAGTGTGCCGGCATTGAGATCGTGGACGGGATGGTCGTCGTGAGCCCGAGCGCGTCCAAGCGGCACAACCGGCTGGCCCGGATCCTGGCCAATGCCCTGGACACCGCCGCGGGCCCGGACTGGAACGCCGACACGGACTTCGACGTCCGCCTGCAGGACGTTCCGCTCACCAACCGCCGTCCGGACGTCGTCGTCTACCGGGCTGAGACCATCGACCTCACGCCCACCCGCCCCGAACATGTACTCCTGGTCGTCGAGGTCGTGTCGCCGGGTTCGGAAACCACCGACCGGATCGTGAAGGTGGACCAGTACGCCAAGGCCGGGATCCAGTTCTACTGGCGGATCGAGCAGGCCGCAACCGGTGTCCCGCTCGTCTACACCTACGTTCTCGACCCCGCCACCAAGGCCTACCGGGACGGCGAGGTGTTCACCGGCGTGATCAAGGCCGCCGCGCCCTTCCCCGTCACCGTCGGCCTGGGAGCCGTCTGACGCGCTGGAAGATCATTTCGTTTGCGAGGCCCGCCCTCCGGTGATGCACTCCCCTCGGTGATGCCCATGCGGTCAGCAGCCTCCCGCAGAGTCATCCCCCGGCCGGGCCGCCGGATCCTTCGTGGGTCCGTTCCCCGAGGTGGATCCTCCCGGCCAGGCTCCCTCGCGCTCAGCCGCCCCGCGCAGGACACTTGCCTTCCGAACGGAATATCCCGGAGGGGGAATGCAGATGCGGGACGGCCATCGGGCTGAAGCAGAGCGGCTGTTGGTGCGCGCCGTGGAGGAAGAGGTGCGGCGGGCGGGCGGCCGGGCCGACGCGGGGACGCTGCTGGCACGTGGGCGCGGTGCGCTCGATTCGCTGGCCGTGAGCGCCGCGGACGAGTACGCCGCGTACACCCGCGCCCTGGACGCGGCGCAGGCCGAACAGCATCCGCTCTCCGCGCACTTCAACCGCGCTTCGCTGGCAACGCCCGCGCTGGTCACCGTGGTTGCGGCGGTGGCCGCGTGCGGTGCGGACCTGGCGCTCGGCACCGGCGCAGGGACCGCAATCGGTTCGGGCGCGGTCGTCGCCGTCGCCGGGGCCGCCGCCACCGTGGCCAGAGTGACCGCGGCGCACTGGCCCGCCGCCCACCGCAGGGCCGGGGCCCAGGGGCAGCCGGGCGGGACCGAGCAGCTGCGCCTCCAGTGGCTCACGGCGCTGGAGGTACGGGGCATCCGCCCGTACCTGGACCAGCAGCGGATGCTCGCCGTGCCGCAGAAGAAGACGAAGAGTTCGGTGCCGCCGCAGCTGCGGGGCACCGACAAGAGCGCGGCCGCACGCAGGCGGTCCACGCTCGACCAGTCGTTCAGTCACCTGCCGGAGCCGGACGGCCCGTTCGCGGGACGCAGGCAGGAGATGGCGCAGATCGCCCGGTGGGTGCACGCGGCCCGCGCCTCCACCGAGACCCGGCCGACGGTCGTGGTGCTCCACGGCGCCCCCGCCTCGGGGCGCACCACCCTCGCCGTACGCGCGGCGCACCAGCTCAAGGACCAGTTCCGCGGGGCGTGCGTGGTCGATCTGCGCGGTGCGACCCGGGACGAGCCGCCGCTTTCGACGAGGGACGCACTGCTCCACCTCCTGAACCGGCTCGGCGCGCCGCGCGAGCAGCTGCTCTTCCGCGATCGCTCCTCGCCCGAACAGCAGTTGAAGCGGTTGGGCGAGCTGTACCACCAGCATCTGACGGACCTTGCCGTCACCGTCGTACTGGATGACGCGTCGGACCCCGAGCAGGTGCGCGCGCTCGTGCCGGAAGGCTCGGACAGCCTGGTCCTGGTGACGTCGGGGGCCCCGGTCGGACTGCCTTCGGACATCCCGGCGTGGGTGCACCAGCTGCCCGTCGAGGCCCTGGACGCGGCCGGTTCGGAGGAGCTGCTCCGGGAGACGGCGGAGGAGTCGGAGAGTCCCTACGACGCCGAATCCACCGACCTGGTGGCCGAGTTGTGCGGCGGGCTGCCGCTGGCCCTGCGGGTGGCCGGATCCTCGCTCGGTCCCCGGTCGACGCGTGAGCTCGCCGCGCACCTCGGCACCTACGGACAGCTCACCCCGGTACAGCGCGCGCTGACGCTGCGCTACAGCGACCAGCCCGAGCAGGGCCGGCGGCTGCTGCGGCGGCTCGCGCTGGCCGGACGCGCCAGCCTGGGGGCGGCGGCGGCCGCGGCTCTGCTGGGCGCCGACGACCAGGAGGCCAGGCGGCTGCTGACCCTGCTCTCGCGGGCGGGCCTCATCGACCATGTGCGCGGCAGCCGTTACCGGCTGCACGACGCGGTGCGGACGTTCGCGCAGGCGAGGCTGGAGGACGAGGAGGAGCCGCAGGAGCGCACGGCGGCGCAGGAGCGGCTGATCCAGAGTTACGCGGAACTCGCGGACGCGGTGATCCGGCTGGTGGACGGCAAACTCTCCACCCGGGCAGGGCAGTTCGGACCGCACGGCTTCACTTCACTGGACGCGGCGCTGCGCTGGCTCGACGAGGAGTCCAGCTTCATCACTTCGGCGCTGCGCCAGGCCGACGGCGTCGATCAGGACGTGGTGCTGCATCTGCTGGGTGCGCTCTGCGACTACTGCCTGCTGCGCGGGGATCTCTACCGGCTGGGCGAGATCAGTGAGCTGACGCAGGCCGTGGGCAAGGGGCTGCTCGCCAGGTCGGTGCAGTGGCGTACCGGGATCGCGGCCCGTCAGCTCGGTGAGCTGGACAAGGCGCGTACGACCCTCACCTCGGTCGTGGACCTCTACCACGAGGCGCAGCAGGAGGCCGGTGAGGCGCTGGCGCTCTGTTCACTCGGCATCACCCTGCACCACCAGGGCAATCTGACGGAGGCGGCGGCGCGGCTGCGGGAGGCCATCGCCCTGCAGGCGGCGCCGGAGCTCGCTGCGGACCGTGCCTGGTCGCTGCATGCGCTGGCGGCGGTGGAGCGTGATCTGGCGCATCTGCCGGAGGCGCTGACGCTGCTCTCGACGGCGCTCACCCTGCACCAGGAGAGCGACTCGCTGCACGGTGAGGCGTGGACGCACTTCCAGCTGGGCCAGCTGTGTCTGCGGCTGGGCGACGTGGTCCGGGCCGACGAGGAGCTGCGGACGGCCCTCGACGCGTACGGGCGGACCAGGGACGGCCGGGGCGAGGCCTGGGCGATGACCCAGCTGGCACGGGCCAGGCTGGTCGACGGTGAAGCCCCGGCCGCGGTGGACCAGCTGCGCCAGGCGCTCTCCCGCCACCGGGACAACGAGGACGCTCGGGGCGAGGCGTGGACGCTCTACTACCTGGGCCAGGCCCTGGAGGAGTGCGGCGACCGCGATCAGGCGGTACGGGAGCTGGAGCGGGCCCGGACGATGTTCTCGCGGATGCGTGACGTGTACGGGCTCGCCTGTGCCAGGCACCACGCGGGGCGGGTCACGCGTGACCAGCGCGCGGCGCAGACGGGCAACCTCCGCAACAGCGGTTTCGCCCGCCAGCTGCTGGTCGACGCTCGGGCCGACTTCCGCCGGATCGGTGTGGCGCACGGCGAGGCGTGGACCTGCCTGGAGCTGGCCCTGATCGACGCGGGCAACGACCGTGCGGGCCAGGCGCTCCAGCTGTGCGACGAGGCGGCGGCGCTGTTCGCGTCGTACGACGACAGGAGGGGCGGCGACTGGGCCGCGTTCCTGCGCTGCACGCTGCTGCCGTACGCCTCGCCCGGCGGCTCGGAGGTGGGGGCCGCCGTCGCGGCGGAGGAACTCTCCCAGCTGATCCGCGCGGGGCACCCGGGCCGCGACACCGGTCTCTCCGACTGCGCGGAGGCGTACGCCCTGGTACTGGATCGCGGGGTGTCGCTGGACGACGGCTGGCAGGCCTGGCTGCTCGGCATGGTGCCGGGCCGGCACGCCCGCGAGATCATGGGCGTACCGGTCCCGGCGGCCCGGGGGTAGACCCCCGCGGCCGGGCAGCCGTACGCACACCCGGTGGCCGGACGGGCGATTCGGCCCGTCCGGCTCCCGTACCGCCCGGGGGCGCGGCCCCGCGGGCGTCAGCCCTGCTTGCCGCCGTCGGCTCCGGTGGGCCGCGCCGGGTCCGCCTGCGGCTCCGGGGCTTCCTTGAAGGACACCCGGCCCATGTGCCGGCTCATCGACTTCATCAGCAGCCACACGCCCACGGCCAGGGCCGCGAAGACGATGAAGCCGAGAAGCCCGGGAGTCACCTTGTTGTCGTCGACCTCGGCGAGAGGGACGAGGTGCGTCAATGCCTGGCTAGCGCTCATAACTAGGCATTGTCCCGGATGCCCGCAAAGAGGTCGTCCTCGGGGAGGGATGTCGGCACGAGGGACTTCGCGAGCTCGTACTCCTCGGTCGGCCAGACCTCCTGCTGGATCTCCATCGGGACGTGGAACCAGCCCCCGTCGGGGTCGATCTGTGTGGCGTGCGCGATCAGCGCCTTGTCCCGGATCTCGAAGAAGTCCGCGCAGGGAACATGCGTGGTCAGGGTGCGTTCGGCGCGCTCGAACTGCTTCCAGCGCTCCAGCCACTCCGCGTACGGCGACTCCAGGCCCCGTGCCAGCAGCGCCTCGTGCAGGGCTACGGTGCGCGGCTTGTTGAAGCCCTGGTTGTAGTAGAGCTTCTGCGGCTGGAACGCGGGCCCGAACTCGGCCTCGGGGTACTTCTCGGTGTCCGCCGCCCCGTCGAAGGCCACCATGGAGATCTGGTGGGTCATGATGTGGTCCGGGTGCGGGTAGCCGCCGTTCTCGTCGTACGTGGTGATGGCCTGCGGCCGGAATTCCCGGATCAGCCGCACCAGGCGGCCCGCCGCAACCTCTGCGTCCTGCAGCGCGAAGCAGCCCTCGGGCAGCGGAGGAAGCGGGTCGCCCTCGGGCAGGCCCGAGTCGACGAAGCCCAGCCAGGCCTGCTTGACCCCGAGGATCTCGCGGGCCTCGTCCATCTCCTTCTTGCGGACTTCGTGGATGTTCTCCTCGATGTAGGCGTCACCCTGCAGTTTGGGGTTGAGGATGGAGCCGCGCTCGCCTCCGGTGCAGGTCACGACCAGCACGTCCACCCCCTCGGACACGTACTTGGCCATGGTCGCCGCACCCTTGCTCGACTCGTCGTCGGGGTGGGCATGGACGGCCATCAGGCGAAGCTGCTCAGTCAAGACAGGATCCTCAGTGATTCGTCGCAATCGGCGGCTTCTATAGTGACCGACTGAGGGGACGGAAAATTCCGGGATCCCCTGCACTGGAGGAACGATCATGACGGCGGTTGGCGAACAGCTTCCCGAGGGCCGCTACGGCCGGTCGGCGGATGAGCGCGCGGACCGCAAACTGAAGGTGATCGGGGCGGTACTCGGCGTCGTCGTACTGGGGATCGTCGGCTGGTTCGGTTACCAGTCCATCGGCGGGAAATCCATCAGCGGCGAGGTCATCACCTGGGACATCGCGTCGGACCACACGGTGGACGTCCATCTGGAGGTCCGCAAGGACGCCGCCCTCCACGGCACCTGCACCCTGCGGCTGCGGGCCACCGACGGCGACGAGGTCGGCCGCAAGGACGCCAGGTTCGACCAGGAGAAGAAGCGGATCGACCAGGTCGTCACGGTACGGACCACGTCCAGGGCCACCTCCGTCGAACTCGTCGGCTGCCAGACCACCTCCTGACCCCGGTCCGCCCGGCGCCCCGCCGCACACGTTCCGGACCCGCCGGTGCGCGTACGGCCGCTTCGGTCCTCCCCCTTCGGCTCCGGAATTGTTAGGCTCGTGGTTTCGCCCGCCCCTGGAGGCACATCCTTCTGGGTAGGGCGATGCTTTGTATTTCCGGTACCTACGAGGAGCACCAGTGACCCAGACCAGCGAAAACGTCACCTGGCTGACCCAGGAGGCGTACAACCAGCTGAAGGCTGAGCTGGAGTATCTGTCGGGTCCCGCACGCTCGGAGATCGTCACCAAGATCGCGGCGGCCCGCGAGGAGGGTGACCTGCGCGAGAACGGCGGGTACCACGCGGCCAAGGAGGAGCAGGGAAAGCAGGAGCTGCGCGTGCGCCAGCTGACCCAGCTGCTCGAACACGCGAAGGTCGGCGAGGCCCCCGCGGCCACCGGCGAAGCGGCGCCCGGCATGGTCGTCACCATCGCGTTCGACGGTGACGAGGACGACACGATGACGTTCCTGCTCGCCTCCCGCGAGTACGCGAGCTCGGACTTCGAAACCTACTCCCCCCAGTCCCCGCTGGGCACTGGTGTGATCGGCAAGAAGGTCGGCGAGAACGCCGAATACGAACTGCCGAACGGCAAGACGGCGACGGTGAAGATCCTCAAGGCCGAGCCGTTCCAGGGCTGACCCCCCGTGTGCGTCATCTGAGCCCCCGGCCGCCTGCTGCGGCCGGGGGCTCAGATGTGGGAGCGGTGCTCGGCGGGGCGGGCGTCCGGGTCCGACACGCCCGGGTCGCCGAAGAGGCTCGGCAACCCGGGACGGCCGCGCCAAGAGGGGCCGCGAGGGGCGAACGCTGCGGAGAGGTACGTCACAGGCCGCTCGGCGCGCCGGGCGGATGGCGGCAGGAAGCAGCCGTCAGCCGGCTGCCCGCCGGTACTTGCGGACGGCGAGCGTCCGGAAGACCAGGATGATCACGACGGACCAGATCAGCGAAGCCCAGACCGGGTGCTGCATCGGCCAGGCACCGGACGACGAGACTCCCGGGTTGCCGAAGAGTTCACGGCACGCCTGGACCGTGGCGCTGAAGGGGTTCCAGTCGGCGATCGGCTGGAGCCAGGAGGCCATCTGGCTGGAGTCCACGAAGGCGTTCGAGATGAACGTCACCGGGAAGAGCCAGATCAGCCCGCCCGACGTGGCCGCCTCCGGCGTGCGTACGGTCAGACCGATCAGCGCGCCGATCCAGGAGAAGGCGTAACCGAGCAGGAGCAGCAGACCGAACGCGGCGAACATCTTGGGCACGCCGTTGTGGATGCGCCAGCCGACGAGTACGGCGACGACCGCGAGGACGACGACGGTCAGCGCGGTCTGGACGAGGTCGGCGAGCGTCCGCCCGGTCAGGACCGCGCCGCGCGCCATGGGCAGGGAGCGGAACCGGTCGACGAGCCCCTTGTGCATGTCGTCGGCGATACCGGCCCCCGCGCCGGCCGTGGCGAAGGTGACGGTCTGGGCGAAGATGCCCGCCATCAGGAAGTTCCGGTAGACGGTGGGGCTGGTGGTGCCGCCGACGCTCAGCGAACCTCCGAAGACGTAGCTGAACAGCACGACGAACATGATCGGCTGGATCAGCCCGAAGAGGACCACTTCGGGAATCCGGGTCATCCGGATCAGATTCCGTTTCGCGACGACCAGCGAGTCGGTGACCGACTGGGTGATCCCGCCGCGCGGCCGCGGGGCGAGTGGACCGGTTGGGGCATCAGTCGCGGCGCTCATTCGCCCGCCTCCTCAACGCTCTTGGCTGCGCTGTCCCCGGGGGCAGCGCTTGCGGGGGCCCCGCCTCCGGGGTTCTTGCCTCCGGGTCCGGAGGCCGGCTCGGAGCCGTCGTCGGTCTCCGCCTCCGCCACATGGCCGGTCAGCGAGAGGAACACGTCGTCGAGCGTGGGGCGACGCAGACCGATGTCGTCGATCTCGACGCCCCGTCCGTCCAGGTCCCTGATGACCTCGGCGAGCAGTTTGGCGCCGCCCGTCACGGGGACGGTCAGCTTGCGGGTGTGTTCCGCGATGGCCACGTCCCCCTTGCCGAGAGCCGCGAGCACGTCCCGGGCGGGGCCGATCTGGTCGGCCTGGTGGACGACGACCTCGACACGCTCCCCGCCGGTGCGGGCCTTGAGCTGGTCCGACGTACCGCGGGCGATGACCTTGCCGCGGTCGATGACGCAGATGTCGTGGGCCAGATGGTCGGCCTCCTCCAGGTACTGGGTGGTGAGCAGCAGCGTCGTGCCGCCTGCCACCAGCTCCTGGATGACTCCCCAGAGCTGCTGCCGGTTCCTGGGGTCGAGTCCGGTGGTCGGCTCGTCCATGAACATCACCGGCGGCGACACGACGAGGGCGGCGGCGAGGTCGAGCCGCCTGCGCATCCCGCCGGAGTACGTCTTGGCGGTCCGGTCGGCCGCGTCGGCGAGGTGGAAGCGGTCGAGCAGCTCGATCGCCCGCCGCTTCGCGTCGCGTGCGGACATCTGGTAGAGCTGTCCGACCATCTGGAGGTTCTCCCGGCCGGTGAGGTACTCGTCGACCGCGGCGAACTGCCCGGACAGGCCGATCGACCTGCGTACTTCCGTGGGGTGCTTGAGCACGTCGATCCCCGCGACGACCGCTCGCCCGCTGTCGGGCTGCAGCAGCGTCGTCAGAACACGGACGGCCGTGGTCTTGCCCGCGCCGTTCGGTCCGAGCAGACCGAGGACCGTTCCTTCCGGCACATCGAGATCCACGCCGTCCAGTGCTCTGACGTCGCCGAAGGTCTTCACCAGACCTTCGGCGTAAATGGCACCTGGCATGTGGCTTCCCCCATTTTTACATTTGGGTGCTTTTCAGCACACATCGTAAATTTGACGCCGCCAAACCGCCCTCCGGCGGGTGACGCGCACCACACACTATCGCGATGTATCGCGTATCGCAGGGGTTTCTCACAGCCGTTACAGCCGTGCCCCGCCGAGTCCACTCGTCCGCGTCCGAGTCCACCCGTCCGCATCCGAGTCCGCTCGCCTGCCGAGGAGTCCGTTCAGCCGATGACGGTGTATCCCGCGTCGCGCAGCGCGGCGCCGACCTCCGCGCAGTGCTCGGGTCCCTTCGTCTCCAGGTGCAGTTCCACCTCGGCCTCGGTCAGCCCCAGCCGCGGGTCGGTCCGCACATGGCTCACATCGAGCACATTGGCATCGGCCGCCGAGAGCACGCCGAGAAGCGTCGCGAGCGCACCGGGACGGTCGGTCAGCCTCAGCCGCAGCGACAGGAAACGGCCCGCCGCGGCCATCCCGTGCGTGAGGATGCGCTGTATCAGCAGCGGGTCCACATTGCCGCCCGACAGCACCGCGACCACCGGCCCGTCGAAGGACCCTGGGTCGCTCAGCAGCGCTGCAACCGGGCTGGCGCCGGCCGGCTCCACGACCATCTTGGCCCGCTCCAGACAGAGCAGCAGCGCGCTGGAGAGCTCGTCCTCGGAGACCGTACGGACCTCGTCGACCAGATCGCGGATGATCCCGAAGGGGACGTCCCCCGGCCGGCCCACCTTGATGCCGTCGGCCATCGTCGCCTGCGCCTCGATCACGGTGGGACGGCCCGCCGCGAGCGAGGGCGGGTACGCGGCAGCGGCCGCCGCCTGTACGCCGATCACCTTCACATCGGGCCGCAGCGCCTTGACCGCGACCGCGATCCCCGCGGCCAGGCCCCCACCGCCGATCCCGACGACGATCGTCCGCACCTCGGGGCACTGCTCCAGGATCTCCAGCCCCACCGTTCCCTGCCCGGCGATGATGTCGGCGTGGTCGAACGGGTGGATGAAAACCGCGCCCGTCTCGTGCGCGTACTCCTGCGCGGCGGCCAGCGTCTCGTCGACGACCTGCCCGTGCAGCCGGACCTCGGCGCCGTACTCACGGGTCGCCGCGACCTTCGGGAGGGGCGCCCCCAGCGGCATGAAGACCGTGGAACGCACGCCCAGGAGGGACGAGGCGAGCGCGACGCCCTGAGCGTGATTGCCCGCGCTGGCCGCGACGACCCCCGCCGCCCGCTCCTCGGGGGTCAGGCCGGCGATCCTGACGTAGGCGCCGCGCAGCTTGAAAGAGCCGGTGCGCTGGAGGTTCTCGCACTTGAAGCGGACCGGCGCCCCGACGAGACCCGAGAGGTGTCTGCTGCCCTCGATCGGTGTCGTCCGTGACACTCCGGAGAGCATCTTCTGCGCTCCGAGGACGTCATCAAGGATCAGCGGCGGCAGGGGGTGTGACGTACCGAAGCTCATGCCGCCAAGTCTCGCAGCTCGGCGCCGCCACGGCCGCCGGAGCCCGGCGGCCGTGCGAAGACCCGGACGTCATGTTGACAACGGTTGAAGCGGCGCAGGTACGGGCCCGCTCGCGGCCGCGTACTCTGTCCCCCACTGTCCGCCCATCGCACGAAGAGAGCCCCCGGCCATGCCCCTTCCTCAGGACATGACTTCCGATCTTGATCCCGGCTTCCTCGACGCCCTCCAGCACCAGGTGGCCCTCTTCGCGCGCCGTGCCGAGCAGACCCGGCTCGGCGGCGTCGGACAGGTGCGCAACTCGATGGACCGGGCCGCGTACCTGCTGCTCAACCGGCTCGACCGGGAAGGCCCGATGGGAGTGAAGGCGCTCGCAGCCGGCATGGGCATCGACTCGTCGACAGTGACCCGGCAGGTCGCCCCGCTCGTCGACACCGGACTGGTCAAGCGCACGTCGCACCCCGAGGACGGCCGTGCGGTCGTCCTGCAGCTCTCCCCGCGCGGGCAGGCCCGCCTCGAAGAGGTCCGGTCCTCGCGGCGGGAGCTGATGGCGCAGGTGACGGACGGCTGGACGCAGGAGGACCGCGAATCCTTCTGCTCCCTGCTGACCCGCTTCAACTCGGCGCTCTCCACCCGTGCGGCAGGCGCCCAGGAGCCCGGTACGCCGGCCTCTTGACCCCAGCGGCCACCTGCTCTCAGATGAGAGCAGGGAGGCACTGTGCGGGAGCGGACAGCAGCACGGGAAAGCCGCCGCGACGAGGAGTTCGCGTCCTTCGTCGAGGGCGCGGCCGGACGGCTCCTCCATGTGGCCGTGCTGCTGACGGCCGAGCCCGCACGGAGCGCCCCCCGGGCGCGGAGGCTGCTGCTGGCCGCGCTCTCGCACACGTTCGCGGACTGGGACCGGCTGCGGGGCGACGACCCGTACGAGCACACCCGTCAGGAACTCTCGGCCCGCTTCGCCCGCACCGCCTGGCGCCACCACCGGCCGCAGCCGCTGAGCCGGTGGTGGCGGCCGCGGGGAGCGGGCTCCCCGGCCGCGGGGGGCGGCGGTGTACTGGAGCGGCTGCCACCGCAGGAGCGGCTCGTCCTGGTGCTGCGGCTGTACGAGGGGATCGCCGATGAGCAGGTCGCGGCAGCGGTCGGCCTGCCGGTGGACCGGATCCGAGCCCTCTGCGCCCACGCGACGGCGACCCTGCGCAGCACTCCGCCTCAGACCTCGCACCGGCTGCCCGAGGTGGCGACACCATGAACCTGCCGGACCGCAAGGAGGAGATGGTCCGCCGCATGCTCGCGGGCCCGCATCCCCAGGTCCCCGCCGACCTGTTGCTCCGCGCGACCGAACGCGGCGCCCGGATGCGGCGCCGTCGCAGGACGGGCCGCAGAGCGGCCTGGCTGCTGCTGACGGCGGCGCTCCTGGGATTCGTGGTGTGGGCGACCCTGGCCCAGCCGTGGGCGGTCCCCCCGGCCCGTACGACCCCACCGGTGGAGGGCTACTGAGCGGTGAGGACCGCCGGCGCGCACTGAAGAACCGCGGCCGGGGAGACCCGGGGCCGCCGGCCCAGGGCCCCGGTCCCGGGATTCAGCCCAGGGCCTGCTGCAGATCCGCGAGCAGATCGTCGGCCGACTCGATCCCCACCGACAGCCTGACCAGATCCGCCGGGACCTCCAGCGCCGAACCGGCCACGGAAGCGTGCGTCATCCGCCCCGGGTGCTCGATCAGCGATTCCACACCACCGAGTGACTCGCCGAGCGTGAACAGCTTCGCCCGGTCGCAGACGGCGACCGCCGCCTCCTCGCCGCCCTGGACCTGGAAGGAGACCATTCCGCCGAAGGACCGCATCTGCTTGGCCGCGACCTCGTGGCCGGGGTGGTCGGGCAGCCCCGGGTAGAGGACGCCGGTGACCTTCGGGTGCCGGGTGAGCATCTCCGTGATGCGCGAGGCGTTCTCGCTGTGCCGGTCCATCCGTACGGCGAGGGTCTTGATCCCACGCAGCACCAGCCAGGCGTCGAACGGCCCGCAGACCGCGCCCATCGCGTTCTGGTGGTACGCCAGTTCCTCGGCGATGTCGTCGGAGTTGGCGATCAGGGCGCCCCCGACGACGTCCGAGTGTCCGCCCATGTACTTGGTCATCGAGTGCACGACGACGTCCGCACCGAGCGCGAGCGGCTGCTGGAGGTAGGGGCTGGCGAAGGTGTTGTCGACGACGAGCCTGGCGCCCGCGGTGCGCGCCACGTCGGCGACCGCCGCGATGTCCGTGATCCCGAGCAGCGGGTTGGAGGGCGTCTCCACCCAGATCACCTTGGTGCGGGGGGTCATGGCGGCACGCACCGAAGCCGGGTCCGTGGTGTCGGCGACCGACCACTCGACGCCCCACCGCGACACGACCTTCGCGAACAGCCGGAAGGTGCCGCCGTACGCGTCGTCCGGGATGACCACGTGGTCACCGGGTGCCAGCAGCGTACGGAGCAGGCAGTCCTCGGCGGCGAGCCCGGAGGCGAAGGCGAGCCCTCGGCGTCCGCCCTCCAGGGCCGCCAGGTTCTCCTCGAGAGCGGTACGGGTCGGGTTGCCGCTGCGGCTGTACTCGTAGCCGCCGCGCAGGCCGCCCACGCCGTCCTGCTTGTAGGTGGAGACCTGGTAGATCGGGGGTACGACCGCGCCCGTCAGGGGGTCCGCGGTGTTGCCGGCGTGAATGGCGAGGGTTTCGAAATTCTGGTGCACGCTCTGCTCGTCGCTCATGAGCACCGAGCGTAGTGGTCAGATGTCGGTCGTGTCTGGTTCGCTTGACTCATGGAGATTCTCTGGTTCCTGCTCGCGGTGTGCATGCTCGCGGCAGTGCTCGGCCCGTACCTGCTGCGCGGGCGCGGCGGTATCCGCCAGGTGCTGCCCGGTTCCCCGGACGCCGCGGACCCCGACGACTACGGGTTCCTGCGCCAGGAGGAGCTGGATGTGCGGCTGCCCGGCCCGGACCAGGATCTGCTCGACGTGCTGGACGTGGTCCAGCACACCCAGAACTGGCGGCCCGCGGCCCAGCTGCTCGCGGGCACGTCCGCGTCGGGCGAGCTGCGCTGGCAGCGGGTGCAGGCCTTCGCCGGCGCGGCATCGCTGGAGCTGGCGCAGCGGCCGGGAGCGGGCGGCGCCTGGCTGCGCAACTGGCGCTCGGAGGCCCCCAAGGACGCGGGCGCCGCCCAGGTGCACGCCGAGTTCCTGGTGCAGCAGGCCCGGCGTTCGTCGACGGCGGGATCGGACGACTTCCGGATCATCCTGGAGGAGGCACGGACGGTCAGCGGCGAGGCGGCGCTGCTCGCCCCCGGCGACCCCGTCCCGTACATCGTGGAGCTGGCCGTCGGGCGTGGACTCGCCTACCCCGAGCTGCAGTTCGAGCAGCTGTGGGCCAAGGTGATCGACCGCGCCCCCGAGCACATGGGGGCGCACCTGGCCGCGCTGCACTACTGGTGCGAGAAGTGGCACGGCTCCCGCGACCGGGCCGACGAGTTCGCGCACGCGGCGGCGGCCCGCGCGCGCCGCGGGTCGCTGCTCGCCGCGCTGCCGCTCTTCGCGGTGTACGAGCATCTGCCCGAGGTCAATCTGGTGCGCGGCTTCTACCGCAGCGCGGTCGTCACCAGGGCGGTGGAGGGCGCGATGCACGCCGTTCACACGGCCCGCACCGACGACCCGGTGCTCGCGCACGTACGGCACCTGCTGGTGCTCTTCCTGGTCCGGTCGGAACGCTGGTCGGAAGCGATGAACCAGCTGGTCCACATCGACGGGCACGTGGGGGCGCTGCCCTGGACCCTCGACCAGGATCCGGCCGCCGAGTACGCGGTGTACCGGGCGCTGGCGGTGGCGGGGTACGAGGCGAACGGCGGCAGTCCGGCCACCCTTCCCGCTGAGTAGGCTGGCGGCACACCGCACCGTGCCCCCGCGCGGGAACCACCGCGCCGCCGCGCGGGAACCGAAGAGGAACGAGCGACCCCCATGACACGCCTCATACCGCTGGTCCTGATCGGCTTCGGCGTCTACTTCTGGATCCGGTCCCGGCGGAAGACGGCCGCGTGGCTGGACCGCAGGACGTCCCGCGACGACCGGCAGGAATCCTGACCGGCGCCTGTGCGTTGCACGGGGTGCACCCATACTCCCCGAGGAGCCGCAGCCGATGTTCCTGAACCGCACCCCCCAGCTCCCCACCCCGGACCAGGCGCTGAAGGGCCGCGCCACCCCGGAGTTCGAACTGCCCGCCCGCCACACGGTCCTGGGCAACCCGCTCGCAGGCCCGTACCCCGGCAATCTGGAGACCGCCGACTTCGCCCTGGGCTGTTTCTGGGGCGCCGAGCGCATCTTCTGGCAGACGGACGGCGTCTGGACGACGCTCGTCGGCTACCAGGGCGGCTCCACGGTGAATCCGGCGTACGAGGAGGTCTGCTCGGGCCTCACTGGCCACACGGAGGCGGTCCGGGTGGTCTTCGACCCGGAGGTCGTCCCGTACACGGCCCTCCTGAAGATCTTCTGGGAGTCGCACAACCCGACCCAGGGGTTCCGCCAGGGCAACGACGTGGGCACGCAGTACCGCTCGGCGATCTACACCCATTCCCCGGCCCAGGCGGCCGCTGCCGCCGCGTCCCGTGACGCGTACCAGCAGGTCCTGACCGGCTCGGGCTACGGCACGATCAGCACGGAGATCCAGCCCGCGCAGGGGCGTGACTTCTACGCTGCGGAGCCCTACCACCAGCAGTACCTCGACAAGAACCCGGCGGGGTACTGCGGGATCGGCGGGACCGGTGTCTCCTGCCCGGTCGGTGTCGCTCAAGCCCCGACAACGAACAGCTGAACCGGCCCTCCTCAGCTGTCCACCGCGCACCTCGCGGATGCGCCTTCCGTCGCGCGGCCCCGGTCTCACATCAGCGGCTTCAGCGACATCAGCAGGTGCCGGTGGGCCGGGTCCGGATCGGCGTCCGGCGCCGACAGGCCGGTGAGCAGGGCCCGTTGACCGGGGCCGAGCAGGTCGAACCGGACGCAGTCACTGTCCAGGGCGCTCAGGGCGTCCGTCAGATAGGCCGGGTTGAAGGCGACCGCGATGCCGCCGGTACCGGCCAGCACGGCCGGCAGCCGCTGCGAGGCCACGTCGTCCTCGTACCCGGCGTGCAGGTGGACGGCGTCCGGTGAGAAGTCCAGGCGTACCGGACTGACGCCCTCGGCGACCACCGCGACGCGGCGCACCGCCTCCAGCAGCGGTGCCCGGTCCGTGACCGCCACGGCCGGGCTGTCCATCGTGAACAGCTTGTCGTGGCGCGGCAGCCGGCCCTCCAGCAGGCGCACCGTCGTCCGCGTGCCCGGTGTCCCCGGCGGGCCCTGGGCACCCGCTGTGCGCCGGGCGCCGGGCGTTTTCTGCGGGCCGGTGTTCTCGAAACCGATCGAGCCCTCCCCCAGGGCCACCCGGACCGTCCCCGTACGGCTCAGCGAGCGGGCGATCTCCGTCAGGCGGCGGGCCGGGACGACGACGTCGGCCGAGACGTCCTCGGATTCCGGGTCCCAGGCGAGTGCGCGCACCGCGAAGCGGTAGCGGTCGGTGGCGGCCAGTGTCATCGTCCCGCCGTCCAGACTCAGCCTGATCCCGGTGAGGACCGGCAGGGCGTCGTCGCGGCCCGCGGCCACCGCGACGTGGGCGACGGCCGCCGCGAAGGCCGCCGTGTCCACCGACCCGCGCAGCTCCGGGAGGGCCGGAAGCGCCGGATAGTCGTCGAGCGGCAGTACCGAGAGCCCGAAACTGGTTCCGGCGCCGGTCACCGTGAAGCGGGAGGCCTCGACCGCGCACTCGACGGGTCCCTCGGGCAGCACCCGGCAGATGTCGAGGAGCCGGCGCCCCATGACGAGGACCTTGCCGGGCCGCACGGTGTCCACCGGCACTTCGATGCACGCGGACGCCTCGTAGTCGAGACCGGAGATGCGCAGTGTGCCGCCTTCCGCGGCCAGGAGGAGTCCGCCGAGCACGGGTACCGGCGATCTGGTGGGGAGTACACGTGCCGCCCAGGCCACTGTCTCGGCGAATGTGCTGCGGTCCGTCCGGAACTCCATGCCGGCGCCTTCCCTGTCGGTCCGGTCGAGCTGGTCCCGGGGACCGTACCGGCCGGCACTGACAGTCCCGCCGAGTCCGCCGCAGGAGCGCCCGAGACCCGCCCAGGAGCGTGCGGGAGCCTCCCCGGACGGGCCCGCCGTCCCGGGCGCCCGGCGTCCGGGACCCCCCCGGTAAGCGCAACCGGAGGTGTCACTCCGCACTCCCTGCCGCAGAATGCATACAGAACGCAGCAAGGCCGGGTAAACCGCCCGGCCCTTCCTCGTCGCAGTGGAGGCGGGACCTTTGATACCGATCAGCCGTCCTCGGATCCGATGGGCCGTCCTCCTGGCCCTGCTCACCGCCGGAGCGCTGGCTCTCGCCGCCTGCTCCACAGGGTCCGGTGGCGGCAGCGGCGGTACGAAGTCCGCCCAGCCCACCAGTACGAGCACGCCCCGGGCCCGCCTCACCACCACGCCCGGCGACGGAGCCAAGAACGTCGGCATCAACACCGGGGACATCCGGGCCGCCGTCGAGAACGGCACCCTGACCTCGGTCACTCTGACGGACCAGAACAACGGACACGCCGTTCCCGGCGCCATGGCCGCGTCCAAGGCCTCCTGGCGGCCGGGGAAGGGCCTCCAGCGCGGGACTCCGTACGTGCTCACCGCGAAGGCCAAGGACCCGGGCGGCAAGACCCTGGCGAAGATCTCCCACTTCACCACCGTGGCCGCCGCGAACTCGGTGATCGCGTTCTTCACCCCCGAGCCCAGCACCACGGTCGGGGTCGGCATGGAGGTCTCCTTCAACCTCGACAAGCCGGTGAAGAACGAGAAGGCCGTCGAAAAGGCCGTCACCATCACGTCGAGCGGCGGCGAGAAGGCGGTGGGCCACTGGTTCAGTCCGCAGCGGCTGGACTTCCGGCCGAGGGAGTACTGGACACCGGAATCAGTCGTGAAGGTACGGATGAAGCTGGCCGGCGTCGAGGTGTCCCCTGGCGTGTTCGGTGTGCAGGACAAGACGTTCTCGTTCAAGGTCGGGCGGTCCCAGATCTCCACGGTGGACGCGGCGAAGCAGTCGATGACCGTGGTGCGCAACGGCAGCCCGCTCAAGACCATTCCGGTCTCCAGCGGCTCGCCGGCGCACGGGACGTACAACGGCACGATGGTGATCTCGGAGAAGTACCAGCAGACCAAGATGGACAGCACGACGGTGGGTCTGGGCAGCGAGTACAACATCCCGGACGTGCCCCACGCGCAGCGGCTGACCCGTTCCGGGACGTTCATCCACGGCAACTACTGGGCCGCACCGAGCACGTTCGGCTCGCAGGCCACCAGCCACGGCTGCATCGGCATGCAGGACGCACAGGGCGGCACGGACACCGCCACCCCGGCCGGGTGGTTCTACACCAACTCGCTGATCGGCGACGTGGTCATCGTGAAGAACTCCGCGGGCGGCGGCAAGGTCGCCCCGGACAACGGCATCAACGGCTGGAATCTCAACTGGTCCGCGTGGACGGCGGGCAGCGCGCTGAAGTGACCTGGGCGCGGCGGCGCCCGGCAGGAGCGCCGCCGCCATGTCCGCCTCACCCTCTAGAGTTTCCCCGTGGGGATCACTGAGAGCGTCCGGCCGCGGGCCGGGGGGACCGTTCGTTCCGGCAGGCCCGCCGCCCGGTGGTGGTCCGTGCCGCTGGTGGCGACCGTCTGTGTCCTTCCGCTGTACGCGGTGTGGGTGGCGGTGCTGGCCACCGGGGGCGGAGATCTGGCCGCCCAGTTCGCCTGGGCCGGTTTCGCGTCACGGCATCCGGCGTCGGCGTACAACCTCTTCTGGTACGGCGGGACGCACACCGCCAACTACAGCCTGCTGACGCCGTATCTGATGGCCTGCTTCGGTGCGCGCACCGTCTCCGTGCTGGCCGGCATCGGCGGGACCTGGGTTCTCTCCCTCGTCGTCGTGCGCAGCGGCGTGCGGTGGCCGGCGGCGCCCGCGGTGCTCGGCGCGCTCGCGCTCTGGTGCAACGTGGCGTCCGGGCGGACCACCTTCGCTGTGGGTGTGGCCGTGGGGCTGCTCGCCGTGCTGTGGGTGGAGCGGCGGGTCGCCGCGCCGGTGTGCGCCGCGCTCGCGACCATGGCGAGTCCGGTCGCGGGGCTGTTCCTGGTGGTCCTCGCGGGCGCCCATCTGCTGGACCGGCAGTGGCGCAAGGGGCTGGGGCTCGCGCTGCCACCGTTCCTGGTGGTCGCGGCGACGACGCTGGCCTTCCCGTTCCAGGGCGAGCAGCCGATGGCCACCGGGAAGCTCTGGATGCCGCTGGCCGCGTGCGCCGCGCTCGGTGTCGCCGCGCGGCATCCGATCGTCCGGTACAGCGCGCTGGTGTACGGCGTCGGCGTCGTCCTGACGTATCTCGTCCCGTCCCCCATCGGCACGAACGTCGAACGGCTCGTCGGCCTGGTGGGCCCTGTTGTGCTGCTGGCGGCCGTCATCGCCGAGCGGGCGGCCGGGCGGCGCGTCGTGCTGGCCGCCGCGCTCTGCCTCAACTGCTACTGGCTGGCCGACAAGACCGTCGACGATCTGCGCGTCTCGACCACCGTGCCCGCCTGGGCCTCCGACACGAAGGGGGTCGTCACCGCGCTGCGGGGGCTGCGTGCGGACCGCACCCGGGTCGAAGTGGTGCCCGCCCGCAACCACCGCGAGGCCACCCTGCTCGCCCCGCACGTGAACATGGCCCGCGGCTGGAACCGGCAGCTCGACGTGGAGCGCGGGCGGCTCTTCTACGACGGGTCGCTGAACGCTGCCCGCTACCGGGCCTGGCTGGACCGCTTCGCTGTCGGGTACGTCGTTCTGCACGACGGCCGCCCCGACGGTCCGGCGGAGGGTGAGGCGGCTCTCGTACGGTCGCGGCCGCCCTGGCTCCGGCCGGTCTGGCACGACGCCCACTGGCGGGTCTACCGGGTACACGCCGCGACTCCGCTGGTGGGGGCACCCGCGAGCGTCGTACGGGGCGGCGACGCACAGCTGGTGGTCCATGTGCCCCGGCCCGGGACGGTCACGGTGCGGATCGCGTACTCGCCCTGGCTGCGGGCGAGCGGCAACGCGTCGCTGCACCGTCGCGGGGAGTGGACCGGGCTGACCGTGAAGCGCGCAGGTGACTACCGGCTCGGCTCCGGTTACCGCGCGCTCGTCGACTGAGCCGGCCGGCCCGCCGGGGCGGCCGGGCCTACGGGCCCGCCAGGCGCGCCCGCTCCTCCCGAGTCCGCTCTATTGCGCCGCTGAGGCGGCCGCGGCCCGGTAGGCGGCGGCGGTCCCGGCCGCGTCGTACCCGGGCGCCACGCCCTCCACCAGCAGCACGTCTCCCGCTATGTGGTCGGTGCGCAGGGGGAGCAGCTCCTGGTAGGCCGGGGAGTCGTACCAGGCGCGGGCCTGCTCCATCCCCGGGAACCCGATGATCACCAGGGCTCCCGGCCACTCCCCCTCGCGGACCTCCGCGTCGGCTCCGTGCACGAGAAAGCGACCGCCGAACGGGTCGAGGGTCGACTGGATCTTCTCGATGTAGACGAAGACGTCTTCGACGAGCCGGTCGGCGGGGCGCAGATGGGCGACAGCGTACGCGGTCATGGTGGCCTCCTCGGCAGGACCTGGGGCGGATCGCGGTGGGCGATGCGCTCTGTGTCAGATCCTGCCGGGGAGACGGAGGCGTGGCGATTACCTCTGAGGTAGTGGGCGGGGCCGCCCGACGACCGGTTCGAGGGTGCTCTTCGCCTCTCGGGCCTCAGCAGCTCAGATCGTCGCGGTGTCGATCACGAAGCGGTAGCGCACGTCGCTGCTGACCACGCGCTCGTACGCCTCGTTGATCTGCTCGGCCCCGATGACCTCGATCTCCGCGCCGAGACCGTGCTGGGCGCAGAAGTCGAGCATCTCCTGGGTCTCGCGGATGCCGCCGATGCCCGAGCCCGCGAGGGTCTTGCGGCCGGCGATGACCGAGAACAGGTTGAGCGAGACCGGCTCCTCCGGGGCGCCGACGTTGATCATGGCGCCGTCCGTCTTGAGCAGGCTCAGGTACGAGTCGAGCGGGAGCGGCGCGGAGACCGTGGAGACGATCAGGTCCAGGGTGCCCCGGAGCTCCTCGAAGGTCTTCGGGTCGCTGGTGGCGTAGTAGTGGTCGGCGCCCAGCTTCAGCCCGTCCTCCTGCTTGCGCAGCGACTGGCTCAGCACGGTCACATCGGCGCCCATGGCGTGCGCGATCTTGACACCCATGTGTCCGAGGCCGCCGAGGCCGACGATGGCGACCTTCTTGCCGGGGCCCGCGTTCCAGTGGGCGAGCGGCGAGTAGGTGGTGATACCGGCGCAGAGCAGCGGCGCGGCCTCGTCGAGCGCGATGCCCTCGGGGATGCGCAGGGTGTAGTTCTCGTCCACGACGATGTGGGTGGAGTAGCCGCCGTACGTGGGCTCGCCCTGCTTGTCGAGGGCGTTGTACGTACCGATGTTGCCGTTGGCGCAGTACTGCTCGAGGCCGGCCCTGCAGTTCTCGCACTCCCGGCAGGAGTCGACCATGCAGCCGACGCCGACGCGGTCGCCGACGGCGAACTTGGTGACGCCGGTGCCGACCTCTGCGACGATTCCCGCGATCTCGTGACCGGGCACCATCGGGAAGATGCCCTCGCTCCAGCCGTCGCGGGCCTGGTGGATGTCGGAGTGGCAGATACCGGCGAACTTGATGTCGATCAGTACGTCGTGCTCACCGACCGGCCGGCGAGGCACGGTGGTGCGCTCCAGCGGGGCCTTCGGGGCAGGGGCGGCGTACGCGGCGACGGTGGTGACAGTCATCCGGAAACGTTCTCCTCAGAAATGGGGGTGGTCCCTCCAGCCTGCCTGATGGTTCGGATTTCACACATGATCCGCGGTCTCCCTGCTGTGCCTACGCCCACTGTGCGTACCACTGGCAGGGTCAGGATGGTTCTCGTACGACCACGGATACTGGATGCATGGACCAGCGTTCCGAACTCAGCGAATTCCTCCGCTCCCGCCGGGCCCGCCTGCAGCCCCAGGACGTGGGCCTGCCGGATCTGGGCAGACACCGCAGGGTGCCGGGGCTGCGGCGCGAGGAGCTGGCCCAGCTCGCCGGGGTGTCCGTGGCGTACTACACCCGGCTCGAACAGGGCCACGGCAGCAATGTCTCCAGCGACGTACTCGACTCGGTCGCGCGTGCGCTGCGGCTCTCGGACGCGGAGTGCGCGCATCTGACGCACCTGGCGGGGCCGAAGCCGAAGAAGAAGCGGGCGGCGGCGGCCAGGCCCCAGCGGATGCGGGCCGAGCTGCAGCATCTGATGGACGCGATGGACGGGGTGCCGTCGTACGTCCTGGGGCGGCGGATGGACATCCTCGGCTCGAACCGGCTGGCGAGGGCGCTGTTCGGTGACTTCGCCGCGCTGCCTCCCGAGGAGCGCAATATGGCGAGGATCGTGTTCCTCGATCCCAACTCGCGTGACCTGTACTCCGACTGGGAGTGCGTGGCCGCCGAGATGGTGAGCGCTCTCCGGTTGTTCGCCGGCTGCTTCCCCGACGACCCGCAGCTGTCCGCGCTGGTGGGTGAGCTGTCGGTCAAGAGCGACGAGTTCCGGGTGCTGTGGGCGGCGCACACCGTGCGGGACAAGGGCCACTGCGTCAAGCGGCTGCGCCATCCGCTGGTGGGCTCACTGACGCTGGCGTACGAGACGCTGAACCTGCCGGGCGACCAGGACCAGAGCCTGGTCACCTACCACGCCGAGCCGGGCTCGGACTCGGTGGAGACGCTGCGGCTCCTGGCGTCCTGGGGTGTGGACGAGGCGCCGCACCTCACCCTCTGAGGTCCGGCGGCGGCCGGCGCATGCGGGGCCGCGCGGACGGGTGAGGCCACTGAGGCCACCGCACGCCCCGGCGAAGAGCCACCCCGCGGAGGGTGCGAGGCCCGTCGCGCGGCGGCGCCGCGGGACCGGCCTCGCCCGTCGCGGGTCAGCCCATGCTCTTGGACCCGTCCAGCGACTCGCGGAGGATGTCGGCGTGGCCGGCGTGCTGAGCGGTCTCGGCGATGACGTGCATCAGCACCCGGCGGGCCGACCACCGCGCACCGGGCTCGAACCACGGAGCCTTCGGCAGCGGGTGGGAAACGCCCAGGTCGGGCAGGGCGGTGACCAGTCCGTCGGTCCGGTCCGCCGTCTCGGCGTAGGCGGCCAGCACCCCTGCGAGCGTCTCGCCGGGCAGCAGCCGGAATTCGTCGGCCCGCCGGGACCAGTCCTCCTCGGTCATGGCCGCGAAGTCCTTCATCGCCGAGGGACCGTTCCGGATGAAGTCCGCCCAGTTCCGCTCGACCGCGGCGACGTGCTTGATGATGCCGCCCAGGCACAGCTCACCGGCGGTGGTCCGCAGTGCGGCCTGCTCGTCGGTGAGGTCCCGGGTGGTGAAGCGCAGGGAGCGCCGCTGCGCGGCCAGCATCTCCAGGAGGTCGGCGCGCTCTCCGGTGACGGCCGGGTGCCCGGTCAGGTCGCGGGCCGCCGCGGGCTCATTGGCGATCATGGTGTCTGCCTCCTGTTGTTCCTGTTTCACCGGTCGGGGAACACGCTAGAGGCCATGTAGGACGCCGGTTGGCCTGTATCCCGTACGCATCGGACACGGATCACGAACGGCGGCCCGTCCACAAGGGACGGGCCGCCGTCGGTGCGGGGATCGGGTGGGCTCGCGCCCGGTCCGGTCAGGCCTGCGAACCGGCCTTCCAGGCCGACCAGTTCATGTTCCAGCCGTTGAGGCCGTTGTCGGGCTGGACCGTCTTGTCGTGCGAGTTCTTCACTACGACCACGTCACCGGTGATCGAGTGGTTGTAGAACCACGCGGCCGAGGTGTTCGGGTCGTTGGCGCCCTTGGTGTCGGAGAGTCCGACACAGCCGTGGCTGGTGTTCGCCGAGCCGAAGACCGACTTGGCACCCCAGTAGTTGCCGTGGATGAAGGTGCCGGAGCTGGACAGCCGCATGGCGTGCGGGACGTCCTTGATGTCGTACTCGCCCTTGCCGTCCGCGTTGGTGAAGCCGACCGTCGAGCCGTCCATCCGGGTCTGCTTGTACTTCTCCGAGATCACCATCTGGCCGTTGTACGTGGTGTGCTCGGGGGAGCCGGCGGAGATCGGGATGGTCCTGATCGTCCTGCCGTCCTGCATGACCTTCATCGTGTGCGCGGCGGCGTCCACGACGGAGACCTGGTTGCGGCCTACCTTGAAGCTGACGGTCTTGTCCTGGACGCCGGTGACGCCGCTGGCGCCCTCGACACCGTCCAGGGCCAGCTTCATGGTGACGGTGGACCCGCCCTTCCAGTACTGCTCGGGCCGGAGGTCGAGGCGCGTGGAGCTGAACCAGTGGCCGACGACCTCCTGGCCGCTGCTCGACGTCACCTTGACGGCGTCCTCGACGGCCTTCTTGTTGGTGATCGGCTTGTCGAAGTTGATCGAGACCGGCATACCGACCCCGACCGTCGACCCGTCCTCGGGCGTGAAGTTGCCGATGAAGCTGTGCGCGGGCGAGACCGTCGTGAACGACGAGTTCTCGTGGGCCTGACGGCCCTTGGCGTCCTTGGCCGTGACAGCGATCTTGTACGTGGTCGAACGTTCGAGCGGGGCGTCCGGCTTCCAGCTGGCGCCGTCGGCCGAGATGGTGCCCTTGACCGCCTTGCCCGTCGTGCTGGTCATCGCGACCTGGGTCAGCTTGCCCGAGCTGACGGCGACCTTGGCGTCCTTGTTGATGCCCGCGTTGTCGGCGCCGCTCTTGGGGGTGATCGCTATTCGGGCGTCCGACGTGTCCTTCGCCGCCGCCTCGTCGACCGCGCTCTGCGAGGACTTCTTCGCGCTGTCCGAGCCGCCGGCATTGCTGTCGCCACCACTGCAGGCCGACAGCACCAGTACGCCGCCCAGCAGAGCGGACGCAGCCATCAGGCTCTTGCGCCGCCTACTTTCCGTCATCACACGCTTCTCCATCGTTGCCGAATACCCCGAAAATCCCCGAGCAGGTCACCTTCGCGCGCCGTGACGTGTGCCCGCACTGCTCTTTAAGAACATCTGTACCGAACTGTCGGTTCCACATTCGGTGAAGATGTGTGGAACAACACGTGCCGCTCCGGAAGCCCCGGCTCCCGGAGTGCTCCGTGCGCACTCCGGGTCGCCGTTCCGTCACTCCGCGAACTCCTTGTCACGCACCGGAGTTACGGTGTCACTTCCGCTTCGCCGCCCGGCTCATCCTCCTCGTCCAGGTCCCATTCGAGCGAATCGGGGTCGTAGTCGATCTGTTCGCTCGACCACCCGGCCTGAACGAGTTCGACCCCCGGCACCTCGCCGAGCAGGTCGAGCGGGTCCACCAGGTGGGCGACCGCTTCTGCAGCGTCTTCCCTGACGGCTGCCTCGGCATGCGTACGGTCCTCGCCGAGCATGCCGGGCTGCACCCCCTCCGCGTCGTCCGCGATCCGTTCGAGCGCGGCCTCGCAGAGCGCCGGGGCGTCATGCACCTCCAGCACCAATTCCACCTTGAGTCGCACATAGCGGGATGTTTCTTCGTTGGTCATGCGACGGAGCGTAAGGCTCCTGACGTCCGCGGCTTTCCTGCGACCCGCTGCTTTCACTAGCATCAGCGCGCAGGGGGTCCAATTCGGGTTTGCAGTAAGGGAGATCGATCCTGTGTCAGCTCGCCGACCACTGTTGACCGCCGCCTCGGCGGGGGCTCTGCTCTGCGCTCTGTGGTTCGTCCCGTCGGCGAACGCCAGCAGTGGCCCGCACTCCGGTGATCCCGCACACGCGCAGCGGCACGCCGCCGCGCTTCCGGCGGCCGGCGGACATCCGGACACCACCAGGTACGTGGTGGGCGGTTCGGTGTTCCTGGGGCTCGGCGCGGTCTCCGTCGCGTTCACCGGACGCCGGTCCCACACCGGCTGAGCCGGACTCCGTACGGGGCTGACGGCCGGGCGGGCAGACACCGCCCGGACCGGGCCGCCAGGATGTTTCCCGGCGGCCGGGCCCAGGGCGCGCGTCCGTCAGTCCAGCGGCCCTGTCACTGTCTCCGCGGCCCTGACCAGCCCACCGTCCCGGACGAAGGCGTCGGCCGCCGCCAGATCGGGGGCGAGGAACCGGTCGGGTCCCGGGCCCTCGACACCGGCCAGGCGCACGGCCTCGATCACCGCGCTGCTGGCGGGGGCGGGCGCGAGCCCGGCGCGCAGCTCGATGGCGCGGGTTGCCGCGTACAGCTCGATCGCGACGATCCGGGTGAGGTTGTCGACCGCGGTCCGCAGTTTGCGCGCGCTCGACCAGCCCATCGAGACGTGGTCCTCCTGCATGGCGGACGACGGGATCGAGTCGGTGGAGGCGGGGACCGCGAGCCGCTTCATCTCGCTCACCAGCGCGGCCTGGGTGTACTGGGCGATCATCAGGCCCGAGTCGACACCGGCGTCGTCGGCGAGGAAGGGCGGCAGCCCGTGCGAACGGTTCTTGTCGAGCAGCCGGTCGGTACGGCGCTCCGCGATGGAGCCCAGGTCGGCCGCGGCGATGGCCAGGAAGTCCAGGACGTACGCGACGGGCGCGCCGTGGAAATTCCCGTTGGACTCCACCCGGCCTCCCCCGGCGCCGCCGTCACCGGGGAGCACCACCGGGTTGTCGACGGCCGCTGCCAGCTCGCGCCCGGCGACCGTACGGGCGTGCGCGAGCGTGTCCCGGCCCGCGCCCGCGACCTGCGGGGCGCAGCGCACCGAGTAGGCGTCCTGGACGCGGGGCGCGTCGTCCTGGTGGTGCCCGGTGAGACCGGAACCGGCGAGGACCTTCAGCATGTTGGCGGCGGCGGCGCCCTGGCCCGGGTGCGGGCGGATCGCGTGCAGTTCGGCGGCGAGGACCTTGTCCGTGCCGAGCAGCGCTTCCAGCGACAGGGCCGCGGTGATGTCGGCCGATGTGTAGAGCTTCTGCAGGTCGGCGAGGGCCATGATCAGCATGCCGAGCATGCCGTCGGTGCCGTTGAGGAGGGCGAGGCCCTCCTTCTCGCGGAGTTCGACCGGGGCGATTCCGGCGTCGGCGAGCAGTTCGGCGGCGGGGCGCACGGTGCCGTCGGGGCCCTCCGCGTCGCCTTCGCCGATCAGGGTGAGTGCGCAGTGGGAGAGCGGGGCCAGGTCTCCGGAGCAGCCGAGTGAGCCGTACTCGTGCACCACCGGGGTGATTCCGGCGTTCAGGATGTCCGCCATGGTCTGCGCGACCTCGGGCCGCACACCGGTGTGACCGGAGCACACGGTCTTGAGCCGCAGGAACATCAGCGCCCGCACGACCTCGCGCTCCACCCGGGGGCCCATGCCCGCGGCGTGCGAGCGCACGATGTTGCGCTGCAGCTGGGCGCGGAGCTCGGGGCTGATGTGCCGGGAGGCGAGCGCGCCGAAGCCGGTGGAGACGCCGTACACCGGCTCGGGCTTGGCAGCCAGCGCGTCCACGATCTCGCGGGCGGCGGCGAGGGCGGTGAGGGCCTCGGCGGAGAGCTCGATACGGGCGTCACCGCGGGCCACCGCGAGGACGTCCTCCGCGGTGGTGCCGGACGTTCCCACCACGACTGTATGCATATCCATATTCAGAAGCCTACGTACTGAATCTCAAACTGTCACTACCGATGGCGGGGTGGGACCCTTACGCGGGTGGAACCCGCCCCACCCAGGGACGGGCCCCCGCACACCACCCCCCGCGCCTACCCGCGCTTCCCCCGCACCCGACGCCGGTCACCGGACGCCGGAGGCGTGTCGGCCAGCCGCATCACGGCACTGTCCCGGCCCGCCACCACCGGCTTCGACGACCGGGCCGCCTTCGCGCGGTACTGCGCGGCGTCCGCCAGCCGGAACAGCCGGCGGGCGGACTTCAGCGGCCCGATCGGATCCCCCGTGGACGCGACCCCGCAGGCCACCCCGTCGCCCAGCTCCAGCTCGGCAGCCCGTACACAGAGTTCGTCCGCGACCGCTATCACCTCGTCCGCCGACGGCCCCACGGAGAGCAGACAGAACTCGTCACCGCCGAGCCGCGCCGCCAGCGCGCCGGGCAGCATCGCCCCGCAGACCGAGAGGACCGAGCCGAACCGTTCCAGGAGCCGGTCGCCGACCGCGTGGCCATGGGTGTCGTTGACCTGCTTCAGACCGTTGAGGTCGCAGACCATCAGACTGACGGCCGTCCCGTCGGCCAGGAACCGCTCCACCGCCGCATCGAGCCCGATGTCCACCGCGCGCCGGTTGGCGAGCCCGGTCAGCGGGTCGGTGAAGGCCAGCTTCCTGACCTCCTCCAGCCGCTCGGTCTGCGCGAGCCCGGCGGCCACCACCGCGGCCAGCACCGTGGCGAAGTCCGCGTCACCCCGGTCGAAGACGGGCATCCCCACCGGCCTGGCCACGTACAGCTCGCCCCATGCCCGGCCGCGCAGCACTATCGGGGCCACCACACAGCTGCCGCGCCCCCGCCTGCGCAGCGCGGCCACCCGCTGATGGCAGTAGCCCGCCGAGCCCTCGGCGGGGCCGTCCGCCGTCTCGACCCAGGCGTTGGGCTCACCGCCACTGGCCCACCGCTCGTGCAGGAATTCGGTGATCTCCGGGAAGTGGTTGACCGGATAGGTCTCGGCGTCGGGAAACTCGGCCTCGTCCTCGACCCGCTCCCCCACATTGGCGAGCACCTTGAGCCGGCCCAGCTCCCGCTCCCAGACCGAGAGCGCGGCGAAACTGCCGCCCAGCGCCTCACACGCGCCGAGCGTCGCCGCCCGCCAGGACGCACGCGGGGTGTGCGCCGACGCCATGGCCTGCGCCAGCGTCACCACGGCCCGCAGCCGCACATCGTCACCCATTGCTTCAGCTTAGGGAGGATGTGCGGCTTTTGAGCAGTTATAGGTTACGGACGGTGACATGAGGGCGTACGGGCCCGCCCTGCCGCCGTCACTCCCCCGGCCACTGCGGCTTCCGCTTCTCGTTGAACGCCGCCACACCCTCCGCCCGGTCCCCGGAGAAGGCCACCGAACGCCAGGCAGCGTCCTCGACCTCCAGGCCGGCCCGCAGGTCGAGCCCCTGTCCCAGCCGCAGCGCCCGCTTGGCCGCCCGCAGCCCGACCGGCGAGTTCGCCGCGATCCGGCCCGCCAGCTCCAGCGCCCCGGTCCTGGCGTCGTCGGCCAGGATGTCCACGAGACCCAGCTCCCGCGCCTCGGCCGACTCCACCCGCCGCGCGCTGAACACCAGCTCGGCCGCGCGCGCCGCGCCGACCCGGCGCGGCAGCAGCTGCGTTCCGCCACCGCCGGGGATCACGCCGACGGACACCTCGGGCAGCCCGACCACGGCCGTCCGGTCGGCGACGATCAGGTCGCAGGCCAGCGCCAGCTCGAACCCGCCGCCCAGCGCGAAGCCGTGCACGGCCGCCACGGTGGGCATGGGCAGCTCCAGTACGCCGGTGTACGCGGCGCGTGCCGTGGGGCGCTGTCGCACCAGTTCGGCGTCCGTGAGGGAGTTGCGCTCCTTGAGGTCGGCGCCCACACAGAAGGCCCGGTCGTGGGTGGAGGTCACCACCACGGTCCGTGCCGCCGGGTCCGCCGCAAGCGCGTCGCAGGCCGCCGCGATCGACCGCGCCATCTCCGTCGACACGGCGTTCATCGCCTTGGGCCGGTCCAGGACCAGCTCGGCGACGTGGCCGTGCCGGCGAACCGCGACGTACTCCCCGAACCGCCGCTCGTCCGCGGCGCCCGTTCCAGCATCTGAGATATCTGAGGTCATCCGCGCACGATAGCCAGCCGAGTGGCCGGGCGTCAGCCCCCGGCCCGTGACCCGCGCTCAGCCGCGCACGCCGCCCCTGGATCACGCCGGAGCGCGCCACCCCGCCCGCGTCATGTCGTACGGCGGGTGAGCAGCCACGGTTCGACCACGCCGAGCCCACGCACCGGCCGCTGCCACATCGGCTGGAGGGCGAATCGGTAGGCGGGCGGGGCATCGCCGCTCTTCTCGGCGCGCTCGGCCTCGGCCGCCGCCTCCGACTCGGAGACCGGGGCGTCGCCGTGGCGTCCCAGCTCCTCGGCGAGCGCGCCGTCCACCAGGACCGTGTCCTTGGGCGCTATCGAGGTGAGCCGGGACGCCAGGTTCACCGTCGTGCCGAACACGTCGCCCATCCGGGTCGTGACGGTGCCGAAGGCGATACCGACCCGCAGTTCCGGCATGGTCTCGTCGTTGCTCATGGTCTCGATGAGCCGCAGGGCGATCTCGGCCGCCGTACCCGCGTCGTCCGCCGCGTACAGCACCTCGTCGCCGAGTGTCTTGATGAGCCGGCCGCCGTGCGCGGCGACCAGGTCCGCGCAGGTCGTCTCGAAGGCCTCGACCAGCTCGCCCAGTTCCTCCTCCTCCAGGCGCCGGGTCAGCCGGGTGAAGCCGACGAGGTCGGCGAAGCCCACGGCGAGCCTGCGGTCGACCATCTCCTCGTCGTCCGCCGCCTGGACGACGCGCCCGGTGGCCGCCGCCAGCTGGCGCCGCCACACATAGCGCAGGAACTCCTCCAGCTCCGGGAGCAGCAGCTCCACCAGCGGATACGTGACTTCGGTGCGGGTCATGCCCGGCTCGGGCGGCTCGGTGAGGCCGGCCAGGAAGGAGTCGATCTGCCACTCGGCGAGCCGGGCGGTGGTCTGGCCGGTGGACCGGGCGACCTGCACGGCCATCGGCTCGCTCAGCAGGCCCGCCTCGACGAGCCCGGCGAGGCGGCGCAGGGCCAGCACGTCCGCCTCGGTGAGCGCCTTGGCCTGGCCGATGTCCGGGAAGCCCATCGCCCGCCAGAAGCGGGAGGCCAGTTCCATCGAGACACCGGCCGTACGCGCGGCCTGGAAAGGGGTGTAGCGGCGGTCGGCGCCGAGGATCAGCTGTTCGAGACGGATCGCGAGCGGATCGTTGGTCGGCTCCGCGGTGTGATCGACCTCATGGTGGGGGGTGCGGTACGGAGAAGAAGGGGGCTCCTCGTCCGCGCCCGACGAGATGTTGTCGACGGTCACCTGCCGCCTCCTGCCCATTCCCTGCGCACTGCCCTGCCGATCTGGCCGACGTCCCGTGCTGATCTGCTGCGGATCGCCTCAACCATACGGCAGGTGTGCCGTACCTCACGTGCCCGCGACACCGCAGCCGCGTTCGGCGACCGCCCGCCCGCGGCCCCCGGCCGGTCCCGGACCCGACGCACAGGTCTCAGACCGGGCGCAGATGCACGATGTCGCCCGCACCGACGGGCTGGACCCCGGCCTCCGTGGCGAGCACCAGGCGGCCGTCCCCGTCGACCGCGACGGCCTCTCCGGTCATCGATGTGCCGCCGGGCAGCTCGGCCCGCACCGTGCGGCCCAGCGTCGAGCATCCCGCCGCGTACGCCTCCTGGAGCCGGGAGGCGGCCGGGTCGCCGCCCGCGGCGCGCCAGTCGCCGTACCACTGCTCCAGCGAACGCAGCACCGACCGGAGCAGCGGGTCACGGTCGGTGGAGACCGCGCCGGCGAGTGCGAGGGAGCCCGCGGTGGGGACCGGCAGCTCCTCCTCGCGGAGCGAGACATTGAGGCCGACGCCGATCACGACCGCGCCGTCAGCGGTGCGTTCGGCGAGGATGCCGCCCGCCTTGCGCTCCTCGCCGGACGGGGCCTCCCCCGGACGGAGCCTGCCGGAGTCCTGGGGGACCTTGACGAGCAGGTCGTTCGGCCACTTCAGCGCGGTGTCGACGCCCGCCGACCGGGACAGGCCGCCGGCCACCGCGACCCCGGTGAGCAGCGGAAGCCACCCCCAGCGTTCGGCCGGGACCCCGTCGCCCGGCCGCAGAAGCACGGAGAAGAAGAGCCCGGAGCGCGCGGGCGCGGACCAGCTGCGGTCCAGCCGCCCGCGTCCCGCGCTCTGTTCCTCGGCGACCAGCACCGCGCCCTCGTCGAGTCCGGCGGCCCGCCCCACGAGGTCGGAGTTGGTGGACCCGGTGGTGGTGACCACGTCGAGTGAGGTCCACAGGGAGCCCGGCCGCACCAGCGCGCGGCGCAGGGACGTTACGTTCAGCGGCGGGCGCTCCAGATCCGACCAGCGGTTGTCAGGTACATCGGATGACGTCATGCAACCCACAGTAGGTGTGGCAAACGACGCACTGCCGAGGCGCACCAGCGCCGATACGCTACGTGCCAGTAGCAGAACGCCTTGCCAGACGCCTGAGCACCCAGGGAGCCGCATCCCGATGTCCGAGCCGGAAGAGATCAACGTCCACACCACCGCGGGGAAGCTCGCGGATCTCCAGCACCGCATCGAAGAGGCGACACACGCCGGTTCGGCGCGCGCGGTGGAGAAGCAGCATGCCAAGGGCAAGCTGACAGCCCGTGAGCGGGTGGAACTGCTCCTCGACGAGGGGTCGTTCACCGAGCTGGACGAGTTCGCCAGGCACCGCTCCACCAACTTCGGCATCGAGAAGAACCGCCCGTACGGCGACGGCGTGGTGACCGGGTACGGCACGGTCGACGGCCGCCCGGTCTGCGTCTACTCGCAGGACTTCACCATCTTCGGCGGCTCGCTCGGCGAGGTGTACGGCGAGAAGATCGTCAAGGTCATGGACTTCGCCATGAAGACCGGCTGCCCGGTCATCGGGATCAACGACGGCGGTGGCGCCCGTATCCAGGAGGGCGTGGCCGCGCTCGGCCTGTTCGCCGAGATCTTCCGCCGCAACGTCCACGCGTCGGGGGTCATCCCGCAGATCAGCCTGATCGTCGGCCCGTGCGCGGGTGGCGCCGTGTACTCGCCCGCGATCACCGACTTCACGGTGATGGTCGACCAGACCTCGCACATGTTCATCACCGGGCCCGACGTCATCAAGACGGTCACCGGTGAGGACGTCGGCTTCGAGGAGCTGGGCGGCGCCCGTACGCACAACACCACGTCCGGTGTGGCGCACCACATGGCGGGCGACGAGAAGGACGCGATCGAGTACGTCAAGTCACTGCTCTCGTACCTCCCTTCGAACAACCTCTCCGAGGCGCCCGCCTTCCCGGAGGAGGCGGACCTGGAGACCTCGGACACCGACCGGGAGCTGGACACGCTCATCCCGGACTCCGCGAACCAGCCGTACGACATGCACACGGCCATCGAGCATGTGCTGGACGACGGTGAGTTCCTGGAGACGCAGGGGCTGTTCGCGCCGAACATCGTGACCGGTTTCGGCCGGGTCGAGGGCCATCCGGTCGGTATCGTCGCCAACCAGCCGATGCAGTTCGCGGGCTGTCTGGACATCGACGCGTCGGAGAAGGCGGCCCGGTTCGTCCGTACCTGCGACGCGTTCAACGTCCCGGTCATCACCTTCGTGGACGTACCGGGCTTCCTGCCGGGTGTCGACCAGGAGTACGGCGGCATCATCCGGCGCGGCGCCAAGCTGATCTACGCCTACGCGGAGGCCACGGTCCCGCTGATCACGGTGATCACCCGCAAGGCGTTCGGCGGCGCGTACGACGTGATGGGCTCCAAGCATCTGGGCGCCGACCTCAATGTCGCCTGGCCCACCGCGCAGATCGCGGTGATGGGCGCCCAGGGCGCGGTGAACATCCTGCACCGCCGCACCATCGCGGCCGCGGACGACGCCGAAGCCACCCGCGCCCAGCTGATCTCGGAGTACGAGGACGCCCTGCTCAACCCGTACGTCGCAGCCGAGCGCGGCTATGTCGACGCGGTGATCATGCCGTCCGAGACCCGTCGGCACATCGTGCGCGGCCTGCGTCAGCTGCGTTCGAAGCGGGAGTCGCTGCCGCCCAAGAAGCACGGCAACATTCCGCTCTAGAACCGCTTCACCGATCCAAGGAAGGGCTCGACGATGATCAAGGTCGTACGGGGAAACCCGACCCCGGAGGAGCTTGCCGCCGCGGTGGCGGTGGTCCAGGCACGCGCCGCGGCGGCAGCCGCCGCGCCGTCGGGCGCGCCGCTGCCGCCCGAGGAGTGGTCCGATCCGGCCCGCATCGCCCGTCACCGGATACAGCAGCCGGGGCCGCGGGCGTGGGCGCGTACCTACTGGCCCGGATAGCCACGGCCGGCGCTGACGGTCTCCCTGCCTGTCGCGGGTGAGGCCGTCAGCACCCCGGCCACGGTGTCGGCCATCAGCCGGTAGCCCGCGTCATTGGGGTGCAGATGGTCGCCGGAGTCGTACACCGGGTTCATCCGGTCCGCATCGGCCGGGTCGGCGAGCGCCCGGCCGAAGTCGGCGTAACCGTCGAACTCGCCGGAGGTCCTGATCCACCGGTTGACCTCCCCGCTGACCTTCGCAGCGTGGCTGCCCCAGTGGTCGGAACCCTTCAGCGGCAGCAGGGTCGCGCCGATGACCCGCAGCCCGCGCGCATGACCGGCGTGTATCAGCTCCCGGTACCCGGCGATGAGTTCGGACGACCCGATCACCGGTGACGGCTTGTACGTGGGCTGGTCCGACACCTCGCTGAAGCCGATGTCGTTGACCCCTTCGAGCACCACGACCGTGGAGACTCCGGGCTGGTCCAGCGCGTCGCGGCCGAACCGGGCGGTGGCCCGCTCGCCGTACCAGGCCGAGTCGTTGAGTACGAGGTTGCCGCCGATGCCGGCGTTGAGCACCGGGCGGCCCACACGTTCGGCGAGGGCGTCCGGGTAGCGGCGGTCGGTGCCGGGCGTCGAGCCGAAGCCGTCGGTGATGGAGTCCCCGAAGAGGACCACGCCTGCGCGCGCTCCGCCGCCGCTCACGTCGACGCCGGAGAGGTAGTACCAGGACTGGGTGGTGTCGGTGAACGGACGGCCCGATGAGTCCCGCCGGCGGTCGCCCGAGGCCCGGTAGCTGTTGGTGAAGCCCTGTGAGTGGTAAGTGGCGGGCCCGGTCGTCCCTGCCAGATAGAGGGTGACGGTCACCGACTCCAGCCGCCCGACGCGGATCGGGGCGGCGTCGCTGCGCAGCTCGCCGTGGGCCGGGACGCTCACCGACTCCCGTCCGGAGAAGGTGAGGGCGCGGGTGCTGCCACGCTGGACGGCCGCCCCCTTTCCGGCGCGGGCGATGGTGGCGCCGGTGAGGACGAGGGGAGAGGTGCCGTACAGGTTGGAGAGGCGGATACGGGCCCGGTCGCCGCCCTCCGTGACCCGGACGACCTGCCGGACGGTCTGGTGCGAGAAGCCCTCCTGCGACCAGTTGGGCGTGAATCCGGTGCTGGGCGCCTGCGGGGAAGCGGCCCAGGCGGCCGTCCAGCCGCCGCGCGGCGTCACGTTGTCGGCCCGCGCCCCCGGCGCGGTGAGGAGGGCGAGGCCCAGCAGCGCGGCGAGCGGCACGACGGCGGACCTGCGGTGGAACAGCTTCATGGCGCACTCCTGAATAGCTAACGGGTCTGTAGTTCCGTTAGGGTGGGATGACCGTAGCAGCATTCCCAGCCTTAATGGAACAGGAGTCCCGTTTGAATACGGACCAGCCCGGCACACCCGGCACCCTGCGACCCGGCGGCCGCACCGCGAAGGTCCGCGTCGCCGTACTGGAGGCGACCCGGGAAACCCTGGCCGGACAGGGCTTCCACGCCCTGAACATGGACCGCGTCGCGGCAGCGGCCGGGGTCGGCAAGACGACGGTCTACCGCCGCTGGGGCTCGTCGGCCGGCCTGGTCGCCGACCTGCTGCGGGACATGGCCGAGCAGTCCGTACCCGGAGCGGACACCGGCACCGTGGAGGGCGACCTGGGGGCGAACGCCGCCCTCGTCCTGGACACCCTCACCGACCCCCGCGCGGGCGCCGTCTTCCGGGCGGTGATCGCGGCCGCGGCCTGCGACGCGGAGTGCGCCGCCGCGCTGAACAGCTTCTACGCGACCCGGATCGGCGCCTGGGCCCCGTGCGCGGAACGGGCGGCGGCCCGCGGCGAGATCCCGGCGGACACCGACGCGGCCGAGCTGATCAGGGCCGTGTCGGCGCCGCTCTACTACCGGTTCGCGGTCAGCCACGAACCGCTCACGGCCCTCGACGCGGAACGGGCGGCGGTGGCCGCCCTGGCAGCGGCGCGGGCGGGCGCGTACCGCCGCGCGCCGTCGCAGCCGTAGCCCGCGGCCGCATGGGGGATCGCCTGTCAGGCGGCGCGTACGTGCGCCGCCGCCTCCTCTGCCGCGCGGACCACCCGCTCGGTGTCCACACCCACCAGCTCACCGCCCGATTTGCGCGCGACGCCGTCGATGAAGACGTGCGTGACGTTCGGGGGCTGACCGTTCAGCACGATCTGGCTGATCCAGTCGAAGCGCGGGGCGAAGTTGAGGGTGCCGGGGTCCAGGACGAGGACATCGGCACGCTTGCCGGGCGTCAGCGAACCGACGCTGTCCGCCATCCCGATGCACTCCGCGCCGCCCAGCGTGGCCATCCGCAGCACCGCCGGGATGGTCGGATGGATACCGGCGTCCTGATGGAGCGCCCGCTGGAGCCCGACAGCCGCCTTCATCACGTTGAACATGTCGGAGGTGTCGTTGGTGCCGCCGTCGTGACCGAGCCCGGCCTGTACACCGTGCCGGTGCAGCGCGGGCAGCGGCATGATGCCGGAGGCCAGCCGCATGTTGCTGAGCGGGCAGTGCGCCACCCGCACATCGTGGTCGCCGGCCAGCGCGATCTCGTCGTCGGTGAGGTGGATCGCGTGGTTCATCAGGAGTTCCGGACCGAAGGCGCCGACCTCGCGCAGGGCGCGGATCTGCTCGTCCTTGCGGTCGATGCTGTTCTCCAGCACATGGGAGTTGATCATCAGACCGAGATCCCGCGACACCTCGTGCAGCAGCCTCAGGTCCTTGATTCCGGACATGCCCGCATGGACCGCCACCTGCGCGGAGGCCAGCGGCAGCGGGTCCAGGAAGTCCTTCTTGACCTCCGGAATGAGATGCCGGTCCGCGCCGCTCTGGGTCATCGCGTACACGAACCGCAGCCCGGAGTCGTGCAGCGCCCGGACATAGCGCTCACTGGTGCCGTACGGGATGGGGTGCACCCAGTCCACGACGGTGGTGACGCCGGTCTGCAGTGCGTCGAGGGCCGCGAGGTGGACGAAGGCGTACATGTCCCTGGCGTCGATCTTCGGCAGCACGGTCCGGTTGCAGGCCGCCAGCCAGCCGGTGACGTCCTGGCCGGAGCAGCCGCCGCGGATGCTCGACTGCCAGAGGTGGTTGTGCACGTCGACGAAGCCGGGCAGCACGAGCTTGCCGGTGGCGTCCACCACGTGCGCGCCGTGCGGCACGTCCAGCCCCTTGCCGACAGCGGCGATCCGGCCGTCCCGCATCAGGACGTCGGCGCCGCCCTCCACCGTGCCCAGCACGCCCTCGCCGACGCCGGGGTCCATGGTGAGGACGAGATCGGCGCCGCGCAGCACGGTGGTCCCCCGCTCACCCGGTTTCCCGCCTGTCCCGCCCGCCCCGGCGGGCCGTTCGCGGCGGGCGGCCGGTAACCCGACGGCTGCCGCCAGCGGAACACTGCCCAGACCTGCGACAACACTGCGACGGCTCATTTTCGGAAAGTTCATTCCGTTTTTATACCGTGGCTCCGGCGCGGTGCGGCAAGGCGGCTTCCAGCCAAGTGACACTGAGTCAGAAATACTGTGCAATAACGGAGTTGACCGGTCCAGCAGGTTCGTTGACCGACTTTCCGGGCTTGTCGTGACCTCCGCGCCGGCCTGGCCTACGGCAGCCCCTCGCGCCCTGCTTCCGGGCAGCTTGAGTACCCGTACTCAGGCGCCAGGACCGTCCCCGGCCGCACTATCGAGTGCATGCTGTGGTCCGATCCCGAGAACAAACCGCCCAAGGAGCTGCGGGACGCGCAGGCGATGCTGCGCCGCGCCGGTCTCGTCCTCGCCGCGGCGATGGTTCTCGTGATGGCGGTACTGAGCCTGCGCTGAGCCGCCCCCCTCCGGGCGGGAGACTGCCGGGGCGCGGTCCTACGATGGCCCCATGACTGCTCAGCGCCGACTCGTACTCGGTTCCGCATCGCCCGCCCGCCTCGGTCTGCTCCGCACCGCGGGCCTGGACCCCGAGGTGATCGTCAGCGGTGTGGACGAGGACGCGATCAGTGCGCCCACCCCCGCCGAACTGGCTCTCGTACTGGCCGAGGCCAAGGCTGCGGCCGTCGCCGCCCGTGACACGGCGGCCGGCGCCCTCGTCATCGGGTGCGACTCCGTACTGGAGCTGGACGGCGAGGCCCTCGGCAAGCCCGCGGACGCCGAAGAGGCCACCGCGCGCTGGAAGTCCATGCGCGGACGCGCGGGCGTCCTGCAGACCGGTCACTGCGTCATCGACACCACGACGGGCCGCCGCGCGTCGGCCACCGCATCCACCACGGTCCGCTTCGGGGAGCCGACGGACGCCGAGGTCGCCGCGTACGTGGCGAGCGGCGAACCGCTGCACGTAGCGGGGGCGTTCACCCTCGACGGCCGCTCAGCACCGTTCATCGACTCCATCGAGGGCGACCACGGCAACGTCATCGGCCTCTCGCTGCCGCTGCTGCGCAGGCTGCTGGCCGAGCTGAACGTGTCCGTCACCGACCTGTGGGTCTGAGCCGCCGCCCCGCCAAGCCCACCGAGCCCCGGTCTCACAGCGCGGCGCAGGTACCCGGCCAGGAGACCGGGCCGGGTACGCCGGTGCGCACGAAGCCGAGCCAGGTGGCCCGCAGTGCGGCGCCGAGCGCCTCGACCTCGTGCCACGGGGTGTCGCCCAGCATCGGGGAACCCTGCCAGGCTTCCCGGCTGCCGAGCAGCAGCGGCAGTTCGAGACAGTGGGTCGCGCCGAACGGGGAGCCCGCCGGCCGCCAGTCCAGACGGTAGGCGTGCACGCGTGCGCCCGCCCGCACGAGCCGGTCCCCCAGCTCCGTGAGCGGGACGGCGTACATCCGGTCGGTGAGCTCGGCCGGGTCCCCCTCCTCGCCGGGGAAGGCGGTCATGTCGTCGGCGTTCCAGCCGTACAGGACGTCGAGGCCGCGAACATGTCCCCCGAAGTCGGCGCCGTCCTGGCCGCATACGCCGTCGACCGGGCTGAACGGGGGCTCCAGAGTGCTGCCCGACCTGAGCAGCTGGGCCACCGCGGTCTCCCGCTGCGCGTCCAGCAGCGCGGCGTGTCCGGCGCTCGCGGGGGTCTCGCCGTGTGCCGCGAGGTGCTCGGCGAAGATCCGGCCGAGCGCCTCGGCCTCCTCGCGCGGCCGCTCGGTGATGGCGGGCGGGGCGCTCTGCAGGACGGCCCGGCGGAAGAGCCCCGCGGCTCCCGCCGTCTCCATGAGCAGCCGGACCGAAATCGCGCCCGCCGACTGGCCGAAGACGGTGACGCCGCCGGGATCACCTCCGTACGCCGCGATGTGGTCCCGCACCCAGCGGAGCGCCTCCAGCTGGTCGTACAGGCCGAGGTTCCCCTCGCTGACACCGTCGAGGCACAGGTAACCGAGCGCGCCGACACGGTAGTTGACGGAGACGACCACCACGTCGCCCTGTGCGGCCAGCGCGCCGCCGTCGTACCAGTCCATGAGCCCGGCGCCACTGCTGAACCCGCCGCCGTGGAACCAGACCATCACGGGACGCGCGCCATCGTCCATGCCCGGCGTGGTGACCGTCAGATGCAGGCAGTCCTCGCCCTGCGGGCGGCTGTCGCGGGGCGGGCCCATCACGGCGTCGAGCCTGGAGGGCGGCTGCGGGCAGATCTCGCCGGAAGGCGGGCGGGTGTCCCGCAGCGTCACGGCACGCGGCCGGCCGAAGCGTTCGGCTGTCGCGTAGCGGATGAGGCCCGAGCGGATCAGCTCCGCCGGGGCAGGCCCGGTGCCGGAGCCCGTCATCCCGTACCTCCTGTGTCACCTTCACCGGACGGCCGGCGCAGGGCTCGCCGGCCCCGTGACGACCGCGCGTGCGACGCACCGCCGGCCGACGGTACCGCGTATCCGCGCGGCGTCCCGGACCTGGTACCGCGTCAGACCGGGGCCGGGGAGCCCTCGGGCGCCGCGCGCTCCGGCCGGTCCCTGTCGTACGCCACCAGGGTCAGCACGATCAGTCCGAGCACCACGACCATGGCGACGAAGGCCGGCCAGCCGACCAGGCCCAGGGTGAGCGCGCCCAGGACGGCGTGCACCACGGCGCAGGTGATCAGCAGGATCCGGCCGAAGCGGCCGGGCGCGTGATCCGTGAGCCCGGCGCGCAGCGGGAAGAAGGCGCAGAGCAGCAGGTAGACGCCGAAGACGCCCCCGGCCACCCAGGAGCCGGTGCTTATCGCGCTCGGATCCAGACCCGCCAGTGACATGTTCTGGTTGTCGGCGACCTTGCCGAGTATCAGGTTCACGAAGGCGATACCGAACGCCTCCAGGATGAGGACGATCGCGGCCACCAAGGCCACCGGCCTCCGTGCCATGAGCCCACCCCTATCGGATACACAGTCGGATACGCAGCCCGGTACCGCCGGTGCGGTACCTCTCGGCTCCGGACAACCGGGCCGGACACTGCTCGTTACCGCAAGTACGTGCGACACCGCGCAGGCTACTAACGGGTAAGCGCCGGGACAAGAGGCCGGAACGGACAGCAAAGAATCATTCGCCGCTTCGTAGGGACTCCACAAAGAATCGCGGGCCGCAGCGGTCCCGAACAACAGAGACCTAAGCCACACAGCAGGGCTACTGTGGGTTCCGGGAACCCTCCGTACCGTGGCGTGACAAGGGATTTCGAGGAACAGCCGACGCTCGTGTCACACCGTGTGTGGGGAAGCTCACCCATGGGGACAGGTCGAAACGCCGTGTCGGCAGTCCCTAAACTCAGCATGTTTCAGCGAACTCTTCGGCACGATGACCTGCCGAGTAACCCCGGCTCGGGTGCGGGCGGGGAAAACACAGCAAGGAGGGAGCCATCGTGCACAAGGTGCTCATCGCCAACCGTGGCGAGATCGCTGTCCGCGTCGCACGGGCCTGCCGGGACGCCGGGATCGCGAGCGTAGCCGTCTACGCCGACCCGGACCGGGACGCACTGCATGTACGCGCGGCCGACGAGGCGTTCGCCCTGGGCGGTGACACCCCGGCCGCCAGCTACCTGGACATGGGCAAGGTCCTGCAGGCCGCGAAGGACTCGGGCGCCGACGCCATCCACCCCGGATACGGCTTCCTCTCCGAGAACGCCGAATTCGCCCAGGCCGTCCTCGACGCCGGCCTCACCTGGATCGGCCCGCCGCCGCAGGCCATCCGTGACCTGGGCGACAAGGTCGCCGCCCGGCACATCGCGCAGCGCGCGGGCGCGCCGCTGGTCGCCGGCACCCCCGACCCGGTCGAAGGCTCCGCCGAGGTCGTGGCGTTCGCCGAGCAGAACGGTCTGCCGGTCGCCATCAAGGCGGCGTTCGGCGGCGGCGGCCGCGGCCTGAAGGTCGCCCGCACCCTCGAAGAGATCCCCGAGCTCTACGACTCCGCGGTCCGCGAGGCGGTCGCCGCGTTCGGCCGCGGCGAGTGCTTCGTCGAGCGCTACCTGGACAAGCCCCGCCACGTCGAGACGCAGTGCCTGGCCGACAAGTTCGGCAACGTGGTCGTCGTCTCCACCCGCGACTGCTCCCTCCAGCGCCGTCACCAGAAGCTGGTCGAGGAGGCTCCGGCCCCCTTCCTGAGCGAGGCTCAGAACGCCGAGCTGTACGCCGCGTCCAAGGCCATCCTCAAGGAGGCCGGTTACGTCGGCGCGGGCACCGTCGAGTTCCTTGTCGGCGTCGACGGCACGATCTCCTTCCTGGAGGTCAACACCCGTCTTCAGGTCGAGCACCCCGTCACCGAAGAGGTGTCGGGCATCGACCTGGTCCGTGAGATGTTCCGCATCGCGGACGGCGGGGAGCTCAGCTACGGCGATCCCGAGCTGCGCGGCCACTCCTTCGAGTTCCGCATCAACGGCGAGGACCCGGGCCGTGGCTTCCTGCCCGCGCCCGGCACCGTCACCACGTTCGCGCCGCCGACCGGGCCCGGTGTCCGTCTCGACGCCGGCGTCGAATCCGGCTCGGTCATCGGCCCCGCCTGGGACTCGCTGCTCGCCAAGCTGATCGTCACCGGCGCCACCCGCGAGCAGGCCCTCCAGCGGGCCGCCCGCGCGCTCGCCGAGTTCACCGTGGAGGGCATGGCCACCGCCATCCCCTTCCACCGCGCGGTCGTCGCCGACCCGGCCTTCACATCGGACCCCTTCCGGGTGCACACCCGGTGGATCGAGACCGAGTTCGTCAACGAGATCCCGCCGTTCGCCCCGGCGGGCGGCGACGCGGACGAGGACGAGTCGGGCCGCGAGACGATCGTCGTCGAGGTCGGCGGCAAGCGCCTGGAGGTCTCACTGCCGTCCTCGCTGGGCATGACGCTGGCCCGCACCGGTCTGGCCGCGGGCGCCAAGCCCAAGCGCCGTGCGGCCAAGAAGGCCGGCTCCGCCGCCTCCGGCGACTCGCTCGCATCCCCGATGCAGGGCACGATCGTCAAGGTCGCGGTCGAGGAGGGCCAGGAGGTCAAGGAGGGCGACCTGGTCGTCGTCCTGGAGGCGATGAAGATGGAGCAGCCGCTCAACGCGCACCGCTCCGGCACCGTCCAGGGCCTCACCGCCGAAGTCGGCGCCTCCGTCACATCCGGCGCCTTGATCTGCGAGATCAAGGGCTGACACACCGGGTCCGAAAGCGCAGGACGTACGAGCGCACAGACCCGCACAGCTACGCGTCGAGCCCCCGGCCGGATCCACCGGCCGGGGGCTCGTCACGTGGGAGCGAAGGCCCGCGGCATCACGGCGAAGGCGGCGCCGTTGGACCGAAGGCCCGCGGCGTCGAAGCCAAGGCGGGCCGTTGACGTACGAGGGCTGGGTGCCTGCGGAGGGCAGGCTCCCGGGCCGCGTCGCTAGCGTCGGCGCATATCGGCCACGCGCGCCTGCTGTTGCTGCTCGGCGAGCGAGACCGCGCTGCGCAGCGGCTGCGGTCCGGGCCCGCCGGGGTGCGTACGCCGCTGCCCGGGAAGCGGCACGTCCCTGCGGGGCTGCCGCCCGGCAGGGGGGACCTCACCGCCCGCTCCGGAGCCCGCGCCACCGCTCTGCCCCCCGGCCACGGCGATCTGCACACCCTGGTCGGCCAGGGCCTGCAGCTCCGTCGCCGCACGGTCGTCCTGGGCGGACGGCTCGTCGGTGACCAGGCGGGTGATCACGTCCGTCGGCACGGTCTGGAACATGGTGTCGGTGCCCAGCTTGGTGTGGTCGGCGAGGACCACCACCTCGGCGGCTGCCTGCACGAGCGCCCGGTCGACGCTGGCCGAGAGCATGTTGGAGGTGGACAGACCGCGCTCGGCGGTCAGCCCGCTGCCGGAGAGGAAGGCACGGGACACCCGCAGCCCCTGGAGGGACTGCTCGGCACCGCTGCCCACCAGGGCGTAGTTGGAACCGCGCAGCGTGCCGCCGGTCATGACGACCTCGACCCTGTTGGCATGGGCCAGCGCCTGGGCCACCAGGAGGGAGTTGGTGACGACCGTCAGTCCGGGAACGCGGGCGAGCCGGCGGGCCAGCTCCTGCGTTGTCGTCCCCGCGCCGACCACGATGGCTTCGCCTTCTTCGACGAGCCCCGCGGCGAGGTCGGCGATGGCCGTCTTCTCAGCGGTCGCGAGATGGGATTTCTGCGGGAAGCCGGACTCTCGCGTAAAACCGCCCGGCAGTACCGCACCGCCATGGCGGCGGTCGAGGAGTCCTTCTGCCTCCAGTGCCCGCACGTCCCGCCGTACGGTCACTTCGGAGGTCTGGACGACACGGGCGAGCTCACGGAGCGATACGGCCCCGTTTGCACGCACCATTTCAAGGATCAATTGGCGACGTTCAGCAGCGAACACGAAACAGACAGTAACCTGACCGGCCGATAGTTCTCAGCACTTTGCGCCGAAAAACAGAAGTTGTGCGCAGATTGGGTCAGCAGGTGGTATACGGGGCGCAGTTGGCGCTGTCCGGTCCGCCCGCCGACCCCCCGCGTCAGGCCTCGCCCGCCATCTTCCGGGTGTGCAGCTGCCGCGCCACTTCGGCGATCGAGCCGGAGAGCGACGGGTACACGGTGAAGGCGTTCGCGATCTGTTCCACCGTCAGGTTGTTGTCGACCGCGATCGAGATCGGGTGGATCAGCTCGCTGGCCCGGGGAGCCACGACCACTCCCCCGACCACGATGCCGGTACCCGGACGGCAGAAGATCTTGACGAAGCCGTCCCTGATGCCCTGCATCTTCGCGCGCGGATTGCGCAGCAGCGGCAGCTTGACGGCGCGCGCCACGATCCTGCCCGAGTCGACGTCGGCCTGGCTGTATCCGACGGTGGCGATCTCCGGGTCGGTGAAGACGTTGGAGGAGACCGTCTTGAGGTTCAGCGGCTGCACCGCGTCACCGAGGAAGTGGTACATCGCGATACGGCCCTGCATCGCGGCCACCGAGGCGAGAGCGAAGATGCCGGTGACGTCGCCGGCCGCGTAGACGCCGGGGGCGCTCGTCCGGGAGACCTTGTCGGTCCAGATGTGGCCCGACTCCTTGAGCCGGACGCCGGCCTCGTCCAGGCCCATGCCCGCGCTGTTGGGGATGGCACCGACCGCCATCAGGCAGTGCGTACCGGAGATGACCCGTCCGTCGGCCAGGGTGACCTCGACCCGGTCGCCCACCCTCTTGGCGGAGGCGGCGCGGGAGCGGGCCATCACGTTCATGCCCCGGCGGCGGAACACGTCCTCCAGGACGGCCGCCGCGTCCGGGTCCTCGCCCGGCAGCACCCGGTCCCGGCTGGAGACCAGCGTGACGCGCGAGCCCAGTGCCTGGTAGGCGCCCGCGAACTCGGCGCCCGTGACACCGGAGCCGACCACGATGAGCTCCTCGGGGAGCTCGTCCAGGTCGTACACCTGCGTCCAGTTCAGGATGCGCTCGCCGTCCGGCTGCGCGTCCGGGATCTCCCGCGGGTGGCCACCGGTGGCGAGGAGGACGGCGTCGGCCGTCAGTGTCTCCTCGGTGCCGTCGGCCGCGGTGACGATCACCTGGCGGGAGCCGTCCATCGCCTGCTGTCCGGCCAGCCGGCCACGCCCGCGCATCACCCGCGCGCCCGCCCTGGTGACCGACGCCGTGATGTCGTGCGACTGGGCCAGCGCGAGGCGCTTCACCCGCCGGTTCACCTTGCCGAGGTCCACGCCGACCACCCGGGCCGCCTGTTCCAGCGGTGGGGTGTCGTCGGCGACGATGATGCCCAACTCCTCGTACGAAGAGTCGAAGGTCGTCATCACCTCGGCCGTGGCGATCAGAGTCTTTGACGGCACGCAGTCGGTGAGCACGGATGCCCCGCCGAGACCGTCGCAGTCGACGACGGTCACCTCCGCGCCGAGCTGGGCGCCCACCAGGGCGGCCTCATATCCGCCTGGTCCGCCGCCGATGATCACGATCCGGGTCACGAAAAATCCGCCTCGCGTTGTCACCCCGGCCGCACTGCCGCCCCGGCCGGGGGTCCGGGGGGAGCCCCCGGGGAATGCAGTACGTGCTTCATTGTCCCGCACTCTTCAAGATGCTTCACCCCCGGGTCGCCCGCCGCCTCCCGGGGGCCGCCCGGGAGGCCCGTCCGGCCGCCCGTTGCGGCGAAGTGGCCCGGCCCCGAAATGCCACTGTCGTACCCTCGACAGCATGTCGCTCTACGCCGCGTACGCCGGCAACCTCGACGCGCGGCTGATGAGTCGCCGCGCCCCGCACTCCCCGCTGCGCGGTACGGGCTGGCTCAACGGCTGGCGGCTGACCTTCGGCGGGGAGCAGATGGGCTGGGAGGGCGCGCTCGCCACGCTCGTCGAGGCTCCGCGCTCCCAGGTCTTCGTCGCCCTGTACGACATCGCCCCGATGGACCAGGACTCGATGGACCGCTGGGAGGGCGTCGGCCTCGACATATACCGGCGCATGCGGGTCCGCGTGGACACCCTGGAGGGCGAGGAACCTGCCTGGATCTACGTACTGAACGGGTACGAGGGCGGGCTGCCCTCGGCGCGCTACCTGGGCGAGCTGGCCGACGCCGCCGAGTCCGCGGGCGCCCCGCACGACTACGTGATGGAGCTCCGCAAGCGCCCCTGCTGAGGGCGGGGCGCGCACCTGCGCGGGGCCGCCCTCAGCACGTTTGTCGGAAACGACAAGACAACGATCGCGACTCCGTCGGCCCAGACATCTACGCGCGTAGGGCCGGAGCGGTTACCCTCGTCGGCGTGAACGCTTCAGTTAACCCGGACATCCAGGGCGCCGCCGACAATCCCACTGTCGCCGCCGACGCCGCCGCCACGCGCCTGCGCGAACTCACCGGCGCGGAGACCCATGACGTAGCCATTGTGATGGGCTCGGGCTGGGCGCCGGCCGTCGACGCCCTGGGCACGCCCGTGGCCGACTTCGCCGTGACCGAGCTGCCCGGATTCCCGCCGCCCGCCGTCGAGGGCCACGGCGGACGCGTCCGCTCGTACGCCATCGGCGGGAAGCGCGCGCTGGTCTTCCTGGGCCGCACCCACTACTACGAGGGCCGCGGCGTCGCCGCCGTCTCGCACGGAGTGCGTACCGCCGTCGCCGCGGGCTGCAAGACGGTCGTCCTGACCAACGGCTGCGGCGGCCTGCGCCCGGGAATGCGCCCCGGCCAGCCGGTCCTGATCAGCGACCACCTCAACCTGACGGCCACCTCGCCGATCATCGGCGCCAACTTCGTGGACCTCACCGATCTTTACTCGCCGCGGCTGCGCGCGCTCTGCAAGGAGATCGACGGGACGCTGGAAGAGGGCGTGTACGTCCAGTTCCCCGGCCCGCACTACGAGACGCCCGCCGAGATCAACATGGTCCGGGTGCTGGGCGGCGACCTGGTCGGCATGTCCACCGTCCTGGAGGCCATCGCCGCGCGCGAGGCCGGCGCCGAGGTGCTCGGGATCTCGCTCGTCACGAATCTGGCGGCCGGACTGAGCGGCGAGCCGCTCAACCACGAAGAGGTACTTCAGGCCGGCCGGGACTCGGCCGCCCGGATGGGCTCGCTGCTCTCGAAGGTCCTGGAGCGGATCTGATCCGCCCGTGTCCCCCGCGTCATCGATCGCCGGACGGGCCCGGCGGCACCGCGCCACGGAGCACGGTGCGCGCCGCCCGGCCCAGCCGCCTGCGGCCTTCGGCGAGCAGGGTCCGGGACTGAGCCCCGGTCACCGGACCGGGGCGGGGAACGGCTCCGCCGCGGGCGCCGCCGCCCGCCCTCGCCGAAGCCACCCCAGCCGCACCACCACCACGCCGCCGCAGGCCGAGAAAGGCAGACCACCGTGCAGCAGGACCTGATCGCCCGCGCCAAGACCTGGCAGGCGGAGGACCCCGACAGCGACACCCGCGACGAGCTCGGCAAGCTCATCGAGACCGCGTCCTCGGGGGACACCGCCGAACTGGCCGCACGCTTCAGCGGCACGCTCCAGTTCGGCACGGCCGGGCTGCGCGGCGAGCTGGGCGCCGGTCCGATGCGGATGAACCGGGCCGTGGTCATACGCGCCGCAGCAGGCCTCGCCGCATACCTCAAGGCGCAGGGGCAGGCCGGCGGCCTGGTCGTCGTCGGCTACGACGCGCGGTACAAGTCCGCGGACTTCGCCAGGGACACCGCGGCGGTGATGACCGGTGCCGGTCTGCGAGCGGCCGTCCTGCCGCGCCCGCTGCCCACCCCCGTCCTCGCCTTCGCCGTCCGCCACCTCGGCGCGGTCGCGGGCGTCGAGGTCACCGCGAGCCACAACCCGCCGCGCGACAACGGCTACAAGGTCTATCTCGGCGACGGGTCGCAGATCGTGCCCCCGGCGGACACCGGGATCGCCGCGCACATCGACGCCGTGCGGAGCCTGCACGACGTACCGCGCCCGGAGAGCGGCTGGGAAACCCTCGGTGAGGACGTCCTGGACGCCTATCTGGCGCGTACGGACGCCGTACTGACGCCGGGGTCCCCCCGTACTGTGCGCACCGTCTACACGGCGATGCACGGCGTCGGCACGGAGACCCTGCTGGCGGCGTTCGACCGGGCGGGCTTCCCCGCTCCGGTGCTCGTCGCCGAACAGGCCGAGCCCGACCCGGCCTTCCCGACGGTCGCCTTCCCCAACCCGGAGGAGCCGGGCGCGATGGACCTGTCCTTCGCGACCGCCCGCCGCGCCGCCCCCGACATCGTCATCGCCAACGACCCGGACGCGGACCGCTGCGCCGTGGCCGTGCCGTACGAGGGCGACTGGCGGATGCTGCGCGGCGACGAGCTGGGCGCGCTGCTCGCCGCGCACCTGGTGCGCCGGGGGGTGACCGGCACGTTCGCCGAGTCGATCGTTTCGTCGTCGCTGCTCGGCCGGATCGCCGCCGCGGCCTCGCTCCCGTACGAGGAGACGCTGACCGGGTTCAAGTGGATCGCCCGCGTCGAGGGCCTGCGGTACGGGTACGAGGAGGCGCTCGGCTACTGCGTCGACCCCGACGGCGTACGCGACAAGGACGGCATCACGGCGGCCCTGCTGGTCGCCGAACTGGCCTCGGTACTGAAGGCCGACGGCCGCACGCTGCTCGACCTGCTGGACGAACTCGCCGTCCAGCACGGGCTGCACGCGACGGACCAGCTCTCGGTGCGCGTCGAGGACCTGTCGCTGATCACCGACGCGATGCGCAGGCTGCGCGAGCAGCCGCCGACGCAGCTGGCGGGCCTCGATGTCACGAGCGCCGAGGACCTGTCCGAGGGCTCGGAGCAGCTCCCGCCCACGGACGGCCTGCGCTACCACCTGGAGGGCGCCCGGGTGATCGTCCGCCCGAGCGGCACCGAGCCGAAGATCAAGTGCTACCTGGAGGTGGTCCTGCCGGTGGCCGCCGTCGAGGATGTCCCGGCGGCAAGGACCCGGGCGGACCAGGTCCTCACGGCGATCAAGGCGGACCTGTCGCGGGCGGCGGGGCTGTAGAACAACGGCGCCCGGGTGCGGGCCCGCGAGGCCCGCACCCGGCCGACAGCTGTGCCCGCCTCCACGACGCCCGCCGTCCAGCGGATGCCGGACAGCCGCGCCGGCCGATCAGACGGCGCCGAACTCTCCGGCCTTGACACCCGTCACGAAGGAAGCGAACGCATCGGCGGCGAGGTCCAGGGCCGGGCCGCTCGGGTTCTTGGAGTCGCGGACGGGAACCACACCGCACAAGGGGACCAGGTTGGTGGCGACCTCGACGCACTCACCCCCGTTGTTGCTGTACGAGGACTTGAACCAGCGGGGAGATTCGGTCGTCATGGGGTGCCCTCTCGTACCTGCTCGATCATGGCTACGGTTGCCGCCTGCATGGCGGGCCGTCAGACGGCACCGAAATCTTCGGCCTTGACACACGCCACGAAGCAGGCGAACGCACCGGCCGGGACGTCCAGGACGGGGCCGCCCGGGTTCTTGGAGTCGCGGACGGGAACCACACCGCACAAGCGGGCCAGGTTGGTGGCGACCTCGACACACTGGCCGCCGTTATTGCTGTACGAGGACTTGAACCAGCGGGGGGAGTCGGTCGTGGTCGTCACGGGGTGCCCTTTCGTACCTGTTCGATCATGGTTACGGATGCCGCCTGCGAGGGCGATTCGGCCTGTAACTGATGGTAGGCCGTCAGCATGGGTAGTACCGCAGTACTTTCCCGTTCGAGGTGGCCCCGCTGGGAAGATTCGGCGTACGACATCAGCGAGCGGTCCGGCATCGTCAGCACGGTGATCGGAAGGTCGAACGGTCGGTGCGCTCCCAGGTCGAACGGCGCGATCTGAAGCATGGTATTCGGCTGGCCGGCGAACTCCACCAGACGCGTCAACTGGGCTTCCATGGCGGCAGCATCACCAATGGACCGGCGGATGCAGCTCTCGTCCAGCACCACCATGAGCACGGGCAGGGTCTGCCGGACAAGTGCCGCCTGCCGCTCCGCGACGAGCGTGACCCGCTCGTCAGCCTGTTCGGGCGTGATGGCTCCGCGCCGGACGGCGTTCCCAGCAAGGACCGACGCGTACTCGGGCGTCTGCAGCAGGCCGGGGACGATGCCGACTTCGTACAACCGGATCTCCACAGCCCGGCCCTCGTGACCGACGTACTCCGGAAACCCCTCCAGCAGCGAGCCATGCCGGATGTCACGCCACTCGCGTTCGAAGGAGTCAGCGGTGTTCACGACCCCGAACGCCACATCAGAGCAGCGCGTAAAACGCAGAGTTGGCGGTTTGCGTCCGGTTTCAATTGCCGAAATGTGCCTGCCCGAGTAGCCGACCAGTCCGGCCAGTTCGTCCTGAGTCCAGCCGCGAGCCTCGCGCAATCTGCGCAACCGTGCCCCGAAGGCAGCCCCAGGGCTCGCTTCAGGATTCAGCTCCTTGCGGTTTACCAATGTGCCCTCCCCCGATGAAACGTTGAAGACAGCTCGACTCTAAGCCACTCTGAGCCGCCTTGGTAGTCGAACGACTACGGAGAGGAGTGGCGATGTCTGCAGAGACCAATTCACCTGACGGGCAAGAACCCTTGTACGTCCCAGCCCTCGGCACGCTCATGGTCGATACAGGGCACGGCAATCGGACCGGGGAGTTCCGGGGGCTCGCCGGACCGTACTGGTCGCTGCGGCCGGTCGCCGGTGGTCCCGAATGGGAGGCAGCCCCCGAGCACGTACGGACCCCGACCCCGGCCGAGCGGCTGACCGCCGAGAACGCACGGGTCAACGCCCGGAGCCGCAGGGGGCCCGCATGGTGACCGCCGCCGGGACTCATCCGCGGGGCCAGTCCGACCCCGAACCCTGCTTAAAGTGCCAGGAGTTGGACCTCGCCGAAGCGGTCGCCAAAGCAGAGAACGATCCGAGCGGGGAGACCGACTGCCGGGTTCTGCGCAGGCGGCACCGGCAGGCCGAGCACGGGGAGCGGCAGCCGTGACGTACTCACTTGTCCGGACGGCCCTCGTCGCCGGAGTCGTACAGGTCCTGCTGCACCGGTACCTGTCCCGTCTCAAGCGCGTACTCACCCCTCAACGGCACGGGCTGCCCGCCCTGTTCGCGGAGCTGCAACGGATCGAGACGGACCTGGCGTACCGGACGCGGTTCTTCGCGGGGCTGAACGCTGCGCTCGCCGAACGGAACGCGGAACGCATGGCAGAGCTGGAATCCCTCCGAACGGCGGTCGATCACCTCCGGACCCTGGTCCACTCCGGCAACGGCGAGCGCAGCACTTGAGCGACAGCTCCGTCTGCTCCATCCCCCTTCTGAGAGACACCAGTTGAATGGCCCACGGCCACATGACGCGCCGACAGCCCCGGCGCCTCAGCCGCTGAGGCGGCCGGTCATGACCACCGACAACGATCCGGCGCCCCCCGACTCAGAATGCGAGGCGTTCGCGGCGGGAGCCGTCCCACACCCGCGAACCCCTCGCGTTCTGCTTCTGCGCTAGAAGGCCGCGGTTCGGTCTTCGCTGCGCGGGTCGGTCACCCGGTGCTCGGCGTAGGCGCCCGCGCGCGACTCACGACGCCAGGGGCGCGCGTAGGCCACGGCTTCGGCGGCGGCCTCGGAACTGTCATCGAGGTTCACGACGGCTACGGACGGCGAGCCGTCCGCGGGGCAGCGCTCAAGCCAGTCACCGTTGGGCGCGATGACCCCGGACGGTGCCGTGCTGTGCTGAGTGGGCACCGAGAAGCTGACCCAGTAGCTGTTGACCGCAGCGTGGCCCTGGGCTTGGGCAGCGGCGTTCCCCGGGGAGACACCGGTCGTGGAGAGAAGGACGCAGTCGACGTCCAGCTGCTCGTATTCGGCGAACAACTCCGGGTAATGGATCTCCATGCCGAGCAGGCAGCCGAAGCGCACACCGTCGATGTCGAAGGTCACCGGCGAGATGCCCGGCGAGTACATGTACGACACCTTCGTCTTCGACAGCAGGCGCTCGTCGTAGCGCGTGACAACCTCGCCGCGATCGGAGACGACGTAGAGGCTGTTGTGCGGGCGGTTCGGCCCGGTCAAGCGGTGCACCGAGGCGATCACCGTCCACAGCCGCAACTCCCGTGCCAACTCGGCGATAGCGGTCAGCTCTGCTTGCAGAACCGGCCACTGGCACCGGTCCCAGTCCGCGGGGCCGACCGCGTCCGGGCCCTCGACGGACATGACGAGCTTGTGGGGAAAGCAGATCGCCCCTTCCGGGAAGTGCACGATCCTCGCGCCCCGAGCACTCGCCATACGCATCAAAGCACGGACCTGGCGGCCGCTTTCGCGCAGCGCGTCAGCGTCTCGGGGGTCATCACGAACAGGGGTCTGTGCGACGGCGAGCCGTACGCTTCGGGTATTCCTTGCTTCCGACATGACGTCTCCGGGTGGAGTCGGACGGAAGTGCCGGAGGGCAGACGTGTAGGACTCTCCGGTCCTGACGGCGCGGGCGCGCACCTGGCGCTTGAAGTTCCTGCGGGCTGTCATCGCGGCCTTCCACGCCTTGAGCGACGGCCCCCCAGCAACCTCGCCCGAGGCGATCGGGCTGCGGCAGCGACCTGAGACGCTAGTCCCTTTGCCTCCGATGGAAGACCGTGCTGGGGACGGTCGCGGGAGGTTCGGCGTAGGCCACGCAGTCCGTCATCCTGCCGCCGCCTGCAGGCTCCGTCAACCCGCCCGGCGCACCGTCGAAGGGCCCGGTTACTGGAGAACGGATCCGCGTGAGGAGCCGGCCGTCCAGCACGGGCCGCACGCCACGGCCCAGCTCCCGGCGCGCGTCGATGACCTGTCCGAGGGCCCGGCACACCTCCCTCCAGTGAGCCCGGATCGCCGGGGCCCCGATCACCAGGGCAGCGGGCCTTCAGTGTCGAAGAAGCCCCCGGTGGGGCCGTCGGGGCCCACCTGCGCCATCCGTACGATGATCTCGGCTCCCTGCTCGACGGTCTGGATACCCGTCCTCCCGTTCAGGTCGGTCCTGGTGAAGCCGGGCTCCACCGCGTTGATCCGCATCTGCGGGAACGCCTTGGCGTACTGCACGGTGAGCATGTTGACCGCTGCCTTCGACGCCGGGTAGGCGACGCCCGGATAGGCGTACGCCGGGGTGTCCGGGGTGGTGACCCCGGTCAGTGAGGCCAGGCCGCTGCTGACGTTGACCACCACCGGGGCGGCCGAGCGCCGCAGCAGCGGCAGGAGTGCGCGGGTGACGCGCACGGTGCCGAAGACGTTCGTCTCGAACGTCGTCCGCATCATGTCGGCGGTCGTGTCCGCAGCGCCGCTCACGGCGCTGCCGTCGGCGGTCATCTCCGCCTGGATACCGGCGTTGTTGATGAGTACGTCGAGCCCGCCCCCGGCCTCGATGACCTCGACCGCCGCCGCCACGGACGCGTCGTCGGTGATGTCGAGCTGAACCGCTCGCGCACCCAGCTCCTCGGCGGCCCGCCGCCCGCGTCCGGCGTCCCGGCTGCCCAGGTAGACGGTGTGGCCCGCAGCGGTGAGGCGGCGGGCGGTCTCGTACCCGAGACCCTTGTTCGCTCCGGTGATCAGTGTCGTAGTCATGCCTCCACGATGCGGCGGAAACGTGCGGTGAACCAGGCGTCCAGCCTTCCTGGGACTGCCGGTACCAGGAAGATCCGTGCGGGCCGGGGCACAGTGGAGTCATGGCGAACACGGAGTTCGGACACACGGTGCGGCGCTGGCGCGACCGGGCCTCCCCCGAGGCGGCCGGGCTCCCGGTCGGCGGCCACCGGCGCGCGGCCGGGCTGCGCCGCGAGGAGCTGGCCCTGCTGGCCGGGATCTCGGTCGACTACGTCACCCGCCTCGAACAGGGCCGGGCCACCAACCCTTCGGTGCAGGTCGTCGAGGCCCTGAGCCGGGCACTGCGCCTCTCGGCGGCCGAGCGCGAGCATCTCTTCGGCGTCGCGCGGCTCGTACCTCCGGGGCAGGGCACGGTGCCCGCCTACATCACGCCCGGCGTCCAGCGGATGCTGGACCGGCTGACCGCCACGCCCGTCGCGGTCTACGACGCGGCGTGGACGCTGCTGCTGGCCAACCCGCTGTACGCGGCCCTGATGGGCGAGTGGCACGGCAAGGACCGCAACGCGGTGTGGCGCAACTTCCTCGGCTCGGGCACCCGCGCCCGCCACACACCGGAATCCCGGCGGGCACTGGAGGCCTCGCAGGTCACCGGGTTGCGTGCGACGGCGGGCCGGTATCCGGCTGACCAGCGGTTGCGGCGGCTGATCGCCGAACTGCGCGCGGGCAGCGACCGGTTCGCGGAACTGTGGGATGCCGGGGCCGTGGAGCAGTACGAGGCGCCGCACAAGACCGTCGATCACCCGCAGGTGGGGGTCGTGACACTCGACTGCGACGTCCTCAGCGTCGCGGGCAGTGACCTGCGCATCATGATCTACACGACCGAACCGGGCAGCCGGGACGCCGAACAGCTGGCGCTCCTCACCGTCCTCGGGACCCAGGCGCTGGTCGGCCGGAGCTGACCACTCGGCGCGCACGAGACCACCGGGATCCGCCGCGGCAGCGGAATCCCGGCCGACCGGTTCACCGGACTGCCGGGAGCCGTGCCCGGACGCGGTGACCGTTCCCGGTCACCGCGCCAAGGGGGGCTTGCACTATGAGCACGCGACCCGGAAGGGCACAGCGCAAGGACCCTGGGGCCCCCTACAGCCCCGGAGCGACCTTGATGATGTCCCACTCACGGTCGTCCGTGTTGCTGCACTCGTGCAGGGTGAGCCGGTTCTTGGTGGTGACCGGCTTGCCGGGCGGGCTGTAGCCGTCGACGTTCAGACAGAGGCCGTCGCTCGCACGGTTGCGGATCCAGTAGTGGCCGTCGTCCTGCTTGTCGAGCCACCAGAGCTGGTTGTCGGGCTGCGTCCCGGCGCAGGTGAACTCGGTCACCAGGGCCCCGACCGGCTGATTGCCGCCGCCCGGCAGATCCATGCAGAGGCGGTCCTTGATATTCCGGATCTGGAAGAGACTGTTGTTGTCCGGGCCGCCGTGCGCGTGCTGGACCTCAAGGTCCCAGACCTGGTTGTCCGCGGAGGTCGGGTTGCAGTCGTTCTCCTGGACCGGCCCGTTGATCTTGCCGTTGTCCCTGCCGGGGAGTTCGGCGCAGAGCTTGGTCACCGAGTTCTTGATCTCCACGTGCTTCTGGTTCGCCGGGTCCGCGGGCTTCTTCTTGGAGGCGCCGCCACCGCCGCCGCCTCCGCCTGCGCCGCCGCTGTCCCCGGTGTCGGGGTTGGGGGCCGAGGGGGTGGGTGGCGGGACGCTGGCCGCGGGGGGCGGCAGGCTGGGGGTGGGGGTCGGCGCCGGGAGCGCGACGCCGGCTTCCTGGGGTTTGGCGGTGGCGCGGGTCGCGGCCTGGGGCTTGTGGGTGAACCAGGCCATGATGAAGACGATGGCGATGGCCATGCAGACCGCGAAGAACGTCGCGAGCCAGCGGGGCAGGAATCCGCGCTGGACGTAGGTGCCGTCGACGTCGAGGGGTTTGGTGCCCGAGCGCTGGATCGCGAGCCGGTACGGGCGGTCCTGCTTGCGGCCGAACCAGATGATCTGGCGCGGACGCAGGGTGGCCTTGACGAACGCGGCACGGCCGGGCTCGATCTGGACGTTCGCCGGGTGGATCTCGTACGACAGCTGGTCGCCGTTCTCACTGCCGTTGACGGACGCGGTGAGCTTGGTGTTGCCCAGGTTGTCGATGGCCAGCTTCGGACGCCCGCGGAAGCGGCCCTTGACGGTGTGGGGCACGAGTTCCGCGCGGACCTCGGAGAACGGGGTGATCGTGACGTTGCCCTCGGGGACCGTGGTGGCCTCCGGGTGCTCCGTGGGAATGACCTGGACACCGTACGGGTTCGGCCCGGCGATGGCGTCCGGGGTACGGGGCGGGGCGAACGTGAGGTCCACGGTGCCGGTGGTGCCCGGGAAGAGACGGATGGTCGGTGGTTCGACGGTCACGTACGGGGCCAGATCACCGACGGGTACGCACCGGTACTCGTCCACGACGTCGCCCGTGTTGCGCAGGCGAAGCCGCACAGTAGCCGTACTGCCGGGGTCCACCGTGGTGGACGCAGGCTCCAGAGAAGTCCAGATGCTCACGCGCCGGACTCTAACCAGCCGCTTGACACCATGTCACCAGGCAGCAGGGCAGGATCGATGCCCCGCACGGCCTCTCATGATGCCCTTCGCGCCGCCGTCCGAACCGCCCGCCGCCGTGATCGTTCCGGCCGCCGGCTCCGGGCCCCGGCCGGGAGGAACCGGGAGGTCCGGCCCGGTAGGGCGACGTCGCCCTACCGGGCCGGACCTCCGCCGTGCGGAGAGAACCCCCGGGCCCTGCCGCAGGGAACCGGCGGAACGCCCTGTCAGCCCTGCTTCTCCGCCGCGTCCGCACCCAGCCACGCCAGGGCCGCGACCGTCAGGGCCGCCACCCCGGTGTCCAGTGTCGGCTGCGTCACCGGGGCGAAGTGCGGGCTGTGGTTGACCGGGATGTCCTCGGCCACCGTGTTGTTGCTGACCGCGTCCGCGTACTTCTCCGGGTCGGCGCCGCCGAAGCCCCAGTAGGCGAACGGCGCGTCGAAGGCGCGCGGGATCGAGCTGAAGTCCTCGCTGGCCGTCTGGAGTTCGATCGTGCCCGCGTCGTCCCCGAAGTGCGCTGTGAACGCCTTCGCCAGCCGTTCGGCGACGTCCGCGTCGTTGACCGTGGCCGGGAACGAGGTGATGCGCTCGATTCGCGGTTCCTTCGGTGCGTTGGAGGCCGTGGACTCCGCCCGGACGCAGCGCTCGATCGCGTCCAGCACCTGGCTGCGGGTCGTCTCGTCGTAGGTGCGGACGTTCAGCAGGATGACGGCGCTGTCGGGGATGACGTTCGGGCTCGCGCCCGCCTGGATACTGCCGACGGTGAGCACGGCCGGCGTGGTGGCGGCCAGCTCGCGCGAGACGACCGTCTGGAGCCGCACCACGCACAGCGCCGCCAGCACCACGGGGTCGACGGCGAACTGCGGCATGGAGCCGTGGCCGCCGCGCCCGTACAGCGTGATCCGCAGGCTGTCCGCCGCCGACAGGAAGGAGCCGGAGCGTACGCCCACATAGCCCGCCGGATACGGCAGGACGTGCTGGGCGAGTGCCACGTCCGGGCGGGGGATGCGGTCGGCGAGACCGTCGTCGACCATCGCGTCGGCGCCGTCGCCGTTCTCCTCCGAAGGCTGGAACAGCACGGTCAGCGTGCCCTGCCATGCCTGCGGGGAAGCAGCCATCAGCCGGGCGAAGCCGAGCATGCAGGTGACATGGGTGTCGTGTCCGCAGGCGTGCATGACCGGCAGTTCGACACCGTCCGCGTTCGTGGTGGTCACCGTCGAGGCGTACGGCAGACCGGTGTCCTCCCTGACCGGGAGCGCGTCCATGTCGGCCCGCAGCAGGACGGTCGGGCCGTCGCCGTTGGCCAGGACGCCGACCACACCGGTGGTGCCGATGCCGTCGGTCACCCGGTATCCCCAGTCACGCAGCCGCTCGGCCACCCGCGACGCGGTCCGCCGCTCGGCCAGGCCCAGCTCGGGGTGGGCGTGGAGGTCCCGGTAGAAGTCCTCAAGATCGGCGCGGATGCCGTCCAGACCACCGAGAACCTCGTCTGCGCCGGAGCTGATCGTCATGGGAATCCTTCCTGGAGGCCGGAGGACCCAGTCATCGGCTTCGGCCGCGCGATGAGCAGGGCGACGTCGTCGTTGCCGTCGGGGTGTCGTAGGGCGTTCAGAAGGCGGTCGCAGGTGTCTTCCAGTGAAACGTCGGGGACGGCGTCGAGGTGTCTGAGTAGGGCGTGCAGGCGGCTGTCGATGTCCTGGTCGCGGGTTTCGACGAGGCCGTCGGTGTAGAGGACGAGTCGGTCACCTGGGCCAAGGGCGAGGGTGGTGGTGCGAAATGGGACACCCCCGACACCGAGGGGTGCGCCGGTGGGGAGGTCGATCAGTTGTGCGGGCTTGCCGCCGCGGATGAGGACCGGGGGCACGTGTCCGGCATTGGCGAGGTGACACCGCTGACGGTGGGGGTCGTAGACCGCATAGATGCAGGTGGCGATGTAGTGCTCCAGGCCGCTGGTGATCTTGTCCAGGTGGTGGAGCACTTGGGCGGGATCCAGGTCGAGTTCAGCGAAGGCGCAGGTTGCGGTGCGCAGGCGTCCCATGGTGGCGGCGGCGTCGATGCCGTGGCCCATCACATCGCCTACGACCAGCGCAGTCCTGTCGTGGTCGAGGGGGATGACGTCGAACCAGTCGCCGCCCACTTCGTTGCTGGCCTTGGCCGGCTGGTAGCGGGAGGCCACCTCCAGGCCCGCCAAAGGTGGTGGATGATCCGGCAGCAGGCTGCGTTGGAGGGTGATGGCGGTGTTGCGGACGCTCTGGTGCCAGCGGGCGTTGTCGATGCTGACGGCGGCGCGCACAGCCAGTTCTCCGGCTAGCACGGCGTCGTCGTGATCGAAGGGGCGACCGTTGCGCGTGCGTTTGAGGTCCAGGGCGCCGATCACTTCGCCGTGGGCGACGAGTGGTACGGCGAGGTAGGAGTGAACGCCGTCGCGGCCAAGGAGGGCCGCTGCCTTGGCGTCGCGGGCGATCCGAGGGAGGTCGTCGGCTTGTACGTGCGGGATCAGGATGGGCTGACCGGTGCGGACGCACTGTGTGACCAGGCGGTCTGGGCCGTAGGCGGCAATACTGCCGGGCCGGTCTGCTGCCTCGGCGGCCCCACTGGGACGTGTGGCGGCCAGGGCCAGCGCCCGGAAGACCGTATTGCCGCCATGGCCCACTGCCGAGGGGCTGCCTTCCAGGAGGGAGTCGAGGATGTCGACGGCGGCGACATCGGCGAAGTCGGGGACGGCGAAGTCGGCGAGCTCGTGGGCGGTCTGGTAGAGGTCGAGGGTGGTGCCGATCCGGACGGAGGCATCGGCGATGAGTGCCAGTCGGTGCCGGGCTCGGTCGGCTTCCAGGGTGGCCCGGTGGCGTTCGGTGGTGTCTACGACCGAGAGGGCGATGCCCAGTACGTGCCCGTCCGAGGTATCCAGCCGGTAGTACGAGGCGGACCAGGCGTGATCGTTGTCCGGGTCCGCCGGGGTACGGCCGATGCTGGCCTGGTCGACGATCGGAGTACCGGTGCGAAGGACCTGGCGCATAGCGCTCTCGACCGCATTGACGTCCAGGGTGGGCAGGACTTCGCGGAAGCGGCGGCCGAGGTGTCCCTCGGCGGGGATGCCGTTGATTCGCTCGAGGGCGGGGTTGACCGTGACGTAGCGAAGGTCGGTGTCCAGCACGGCCAGCCCGATGGGGGACTGCGAGACCAGCCGGGTGGACAGGGCCAGGTCGCGCTCCACAGTACGCAAGGCGTCCTGGTCGCTGGCCAAGCCCAGGGCATAGAGGTCTCCCTGGTCGTCCTCCAGACGCATGTTGCGGAATTCAGCCAGGTGGGTCGTGCCGTTCTTGCGTCGGACCGGGAAGGCTCCGGCCCAGCTCTCGCCGCTGTCCATGACCTCGGCGAACAGCTGGATGACCAGATCCAGGTCGTGTTCGTGGACCATCAAACGAGCCGCGTACTGGCCCAGCGCTTCCTTGGCGGTGTAGCCGAACAGCTGCTCGGCCTGCGGGCTCCACAGCACGATCCGGCCGTCGGCGTCCAGGACCACGGCGGCGATACGCAGCAGGTCCATCAGGCCGCCGGGCGGGCCGGGGCCGGCCTTCGGCTGTTCCGGCTGCGAACGCCGAGCTTGAGCCGCGCTCATCTCCAGCCCTCCTCTCGCCCCGCGGGTCTCGCGAAGGCTGGGGTCTGCCTTCTCCCATAGTCCGCCCGAACTGATCAGTACCCCAGCCCAGCCCTGCCCGCCTGCGGAACAGCAGGGACTGCGCGACGGCGAATACGCGGTGGATGAACGGCTTACCCCTTGCCCCTGGGTTCGAGGCAAGCAGCGCATGGCCCCCACCGCGGCCGCTACCTCAAGCCCCAGCGACTGCACGCGGACAAAGCCTACGACGCGCCCCACCTGCGGAAATGGTTATGGGGCAAGCACATCGGCGTCCGTATCGCACGCAAAGGCATCGAGTCCAGCGGCCGGGCTGCCGAGGCGAGGGCGGATGTTCCGGAACCATCGCCGTACCCGGGTCGGGGTGAGTGCGGTGCCGGGGCGGGTGGCCTTCTCCCAGGGCTTGCGCTGGTCGGCTGCCAGGGGGAGTGCGAGGCGGAGCTGGGTGTGGGCTGCAACGACGAGCCAGGTCCACCGGTCCGCGGCCTGCGGGTCACGCAGTCGGGGGCGGGTCCAGCCCAGGGACTGCTTGAATAGGCGGAACGTGTGCTCCAGGTCGAATCTTCGCAGGTAGCAGGACCAGATGAAGTCGACGTCGCCCGGGGCGGCGGAGCGCCGGTCAGGGCGACTGACCCCAAGGGGAGCCGGGGCGGTCGGCCGCATACGGCTCAGCGGCATCGGTGCCGGCTGTCGCCTGCCGCGGGGAGGCGGGGCCGGTCGATGACGGACGAGACCCGCGCCTCTGTCGCTCCCAGGCCGGGGAGCCTGCCCGCGCTCGGCGGCAGTAACCGCCGAGCCGCGTTCCCCGGCCCTTCCCGGTGGTGGCGGAGGCGGACAGGAACGTCCCAGCGGCGACGCTGTCCAGAGGGCAGCCGGTCCGTGCGAGGCGAGAGCGGTGATGACCGCCGGGGAGACCGCCGGTCGTCGTACGACGGGGCGCGCCGGGTGGCTGATGCTCTGTGGCCGGTCGCCGATCGGACCGTGAGTGTGGCCGGTCGGCCGACGCGGTGCCGCGGGGGGTGCGCCTAGCGTCGTTCGAACCAAGCCAACACGCTCCAAGGGGAATGTTCGATGGACCAGCGAGTCACGACCGGATCACACGCCCACGCCACGGCCGCGGGCGGAGCGACCACAGAGTTCGAGCCGGACGTCCTGGAGCTGCTCGTGGAGACACTGCGCCGTGCGGTCAGGCGCGAGTTGCCGGCCGTGGGGACGGACACCCTGCTGGGGGAACTCGTGATGGGGGACACGGACGCCGGTGCGGCGATCGCCCCGGGGATGCGGAAGGCTGGCTCGCTCAGCGGCATGATCTCCGGCCGGGCGGGCCGCGGTTGGGTGAGCGACGACGAGGCGCACAGTGTGCCTGGATCGGCCGGCACGGATGAGGAAGCCGATGAGGACGCCGGCCGGGAGGCCGACGAGAAAGAGGTCGATGCGGCCTGGCGTGAGGCGCAGTGGCGCTTCGGCCTCGGTTCGCGCGGATCGGCCCCGGAGAGCGGCCGGGTGCTGCCCCGGATGACCGGGGCGGTGCGCGCGTGCCTGCTGCTCGCGCTCAGGTCGGCCCGCGCCGAGGGGACGATCTCGGTGCGCTGCCGGCACGTGGCCCGTGCCCTGCTGGATCTGCCGGACAGCAGGGCTCGGGAGGCCCTCCTGCTGCGAAGGCTGGATCCGGCCGCCGCTGCAACCGTGCTCGACGGACTGGACGCAGGCGCCTCCGCGGAGTCCGAGGGACCGGAATCCCGCGGCGTCACCCTTCTGCGCCGGGCCGGAACGCTGGGCAAGAGCGGTAACCCCCTGGCCCGCGCGCTGACTTCGTGGACCTCAGGAGCCGCCGTGAACGGCTCACCGGTTCTGTTCGCGGTGTCCGGCGAGGCCGTGCGGCAAGCGGTACGGTGCGGGCGCGCGGCGGCGGAGCCGGTGGATCTCCTGCTGGGGATACTGGCCCTGGACCGGGCACTGTCCGTCGCCGGGCGCACGCTACCCAGGAGTCCGGCGACCGCCAACGCTGCTCCGGCTCTGATGAGCCGACACGGTGTACGGCAGGCTTCCCTGGTTTCTTCGGCTCCGGCGATCACGCCCACCGCTGTTCCCGACGGCGACAGCGACGGTGTGCGGCTGTCCGCTGCCGCCGAGCGGACCGTGGCGGTCGCGCGGCTGACCGCGGTCGAGCACGGATCCCCCAGTGTCGGTACGGTCCACCTGCTGTCCGCGCTGCTCGAGGAGTCGGCGACGGATGCGGACACCGGGGCTGGTGACGCGGTGGCACGGCTGCTGGCTGCCGACCAGGTGGACGTGGCCGCGTTGCGGGCAGAGCTGAGCCTCCGGCTGGGCGCATGACGCCCGGGACCCGCCGTGCGGCGACCGTCACTGCAGTTACCGTTCCTCCCGGGAGATCCACGGTGGCAGGGCAGGGGCGATCATGAGTCAGATGCCCGAAGACACACAGCGGCCACGCTGGTCCATGCGCCTGGGGCGCACGCTGAGCGGTGTGCCTCGGTGGGTGCGCCGCGAAGCGGCCCATGGGTGGGCCGCGGTGCGTGCCTCCGAGCGCCGTACGGTCGTCGTCGAGGCGCTGGTCTGTGCCCTGGCGGCAGCTTTCTGCCTGCTACCGCTGCTGCCGGTACCCCCGGAAAGGCCGGCGTCGGCGGTGCTGGAGGGGGTGTGGGCGGCGTTGATCGTCCCGGTTCGGCGCGGCCGGCCGGCCGCCGCCGTTGTGTGCGCCTCTCTGCTGCTCGTGGGTGCCAACGTATGGACGCTGGCGGTGGTGCCGCTGATCGTGCTGTCCGCCACCCGTCGTATCGCACCGGCCCGGCGTGCGTGGCGGGCCGCCGGGATGGGCTTCGCCGCCGTCGGCGTCCTGACCGTTGTCTCTGCCCTGGTCCACTCCGATGCCTTGCCGGTGGAACTGGCCGGCAACGCGGGCTCAGCGGTGCTGCTTCTGCTGCTGCCCACCTTGGCCGGGACCCTGCTGGGGCGGCGACGCCCCCTGGTCAGCCTGCTGCGGGAACGCAACGCCTATCTGGAACAGACCCGCACGCTGACCACCGCGGCCGCCCGGACGGAGGAACGGGCCCGGATCGCGGGAGAGATGCACGATCTCCTGGGCCACCGGCTGAGCCTGATCTCCGTGCACGCCGGGGCGCTTGAACTCGGCGCCGCGCGACAGGCGCCCGCGCTCGCCGGACAGGCCGAGCTGCTGCGCACGACCGCCGGTACGGCCATGGGGGAACTGCGCGAAATCCTCGGTGTCCTGCGGCATGTGGACGTCAAGGACCTGAAGGCCGGGGCCGGGAACGAGAGGGGAACGCGTGAGGACATCACCACTCTGGTGACGGAATCACGCCAGACAGGAAGCACCGTCGAGCTGGACTGGTCCGTTCCCGATACGGCCGACGTGGGTTCCCGTACGCGGCAGGCGATCCACCGGATAGTCCGCGAAGGGCTGACGAACGTGCTGGAACACGCGTCCGGCGCGCCCACCAAGGTGCAGGTCAAAGCCACGGACAGGGGGATCGAAGTATCCGTCACCAACGAGCCGCCGCGCGCGGCGGGCCACTCCCACGGGGGAAGCCGCAGCGGGCTGGCCGGCTGTCAGGAACGGATCTCGTTGCTCGGCGGCACGTTCGAAGCGGGCGCCATGCCGAACGGCGGTTTCCGCATGGCGGCCCGGCTGCCCACCCACGGGAACAGCACCCCGGAACTTGCCGCGCTCAGGGGGGCAGTCACAGGAACCTCTCCGGCCACGGCCCGCCTTGCCTCCGGCGGCATCGCGCAAGAAGGGGCCCGAGCTCCGCTGTCGGACGAGATCCTGACCTGGCCGCGGGTTCTGGGATCGGGTTGCGTGGCGCTGCTCGTGGTCCTGCCCACGGCGGGCTTCCTCGTCGTACTGCTGACGATGGCAGCCCTAGGATGAGCTGATGATCCGAGTCCTGATCGCCGACGACGAGACACTGATGCGTGCGGGAATCCGGCTGATCCTGGAGAACGCCGAGGACATCGAGGTGGTCGCCGAGGCGGGCAACGGCCGAGATGCCGCCGCGGCATGCCGCGCCCAGGACATCGATGTCGCCCTCCTCGACATCCAGATGCCGATCAGGGACGGAATCGCGGCCGCCGAGGACATCGCCCGCCTCTCACCCCGCACCTGCGTCGTGATGCTGACGGCATTCGGTGAGGAAGCGAGCGTGACACGCGCCCTGCGGGCCGGGGCGAGCGGATTCCTCCTCAAGGACACCGGCCCCACCGAGCTGATCCGCGCAGTGCTACTCGCCGCGAGAGGTGAACCGGTCCTGGCGCCCCGGATCACCCGGCAGCTGCTGGAACGTCACGTACGGTCCGGCCGGGACACCGAGGCCGCTCTGCGCAGGACCGAAGAGCTGACCCCGGCCGAACGCGACGTCCTGCGGCTGCTCGGCACGGGGCTGTCCAACGCGGAGATCGGCGATCAGCTGTATCTGAGCGCCGGCACGGTCAAGGCGCACATCAGCCGGCTCCTCACCCGCACCGGCTGCGCCAACCGCGTACAGGCCGCAGTCCTCGCACACGACGCCGGGCTGCTCACCGATCGTTGAGCAGCCCCTCCGTGGCCCGCGCAAGGGACGTCCTCCGTAGCCCGCGTAAGCGGGCAAGGTGGCACAACCGGACCAGGGCGGCATGTGTTGCGCACTCACCCCGCACGACCGGCCCGCTGTCACAGAAGCCGAAACGGCCGGGTTCGCCGACTGTCCTGTGTCACCGAGTCGTCCTTGACGCGATCGCTCTGACCTGCGACGAGGAATCTTGAGTGGCGAGGTGATCGTGACCCGCGGGCGCCCCCGTTCGGAGATGCGGAGAGAACTCCTCAGCAGATCTTGCTGGTTCGTGAGGATGCTTGGTGAGTGCTGCTGCGGCGAGTTCTCCGGCGCCTGGGCAGACGTCCGGGCCGGAGTTGCCTCCTCCCACGCCAATCCGTGGCACTGAGCCAACGGAGCAACCCGCTCGTGGCCGCCAGTAGCGCCGAAGGGGAGCGTGAACCCGCCTCCGGCCGATTCATGCCTCCGATGCAGCGACGGCGCTCACCGGATCAGCTCGTCCAGCAGTTCGTCATCCACTCGCAGCGGCGCGAGCAGGTCGCGGACGTATGCCTCCCGCTTGATGACGGACGCGACTACCCACCACTCACCTCGGCCCGGAGGGGGCAGGACCGGTACCCCACCATCGTGGCCAGCCCCGGGCCGGACTGCCACCTCCAGCTCCGCTGCCGGGCGCGGTGGGCGCCGGAGCCCTCGCCGGGGCCACGGCGTACCGGGACGTCTCAGGGGAGGCAGCCGCCACCGCACCGACCGCCGTGCCACCCGGCCCGGCCCGTCAGGCAGAATCGGTGCATGACCCCTGAGCCCCCCACGCCGCAGCCCTCCGGCCCGGTCTACGCCGACCGTGTCTACCGGTCACTCGCCGGGATGGCGGGCGGTGTGCTGCTGCTCGCCCTCGCCCTCTGGCTGGGCATCGACGCCCTCGTCAACGGCCACGGCAACACCCCCTGGCTGGCCCTCGCCTCGCTGCTCCTCATCGTTCCGCTGGTGATCGCCTTCACGCTGCGGCCCGCCGTGTACGCCAATGACGACCGGCTCAGGATCCGCAACCCCTTCCGTGCGGTCACGCTCCCCTGGGCGTGTGTCGACGACATCCGCGCCAGTTACTCGACCGAGGCCTTCGCGGGCGGCGGCAAGTACCAGCTCTGGGCCGTGCCGGTCTCGCTGCGCCGCCGGAAGAGGGCCAACATCCAGCAGATGCGCGCAGCGGCCCCCGGTGCGTCGGCCCGCCAGGGCCGCAACCCGTTCGCCCAGGGCGCGGACGTGGACCAGGGCCGTGCTCCGTCCGACCAGACGGTCTCCGACCTGCGCCGGCTCTCGGATCTCGGCAACGACCGGCCGACGGCCCAGGGCGTCCCCGAGGTCCGCTGGGCCTACGAGATCATGGCCCCCTGCGTGGCGGGCGCCGTACTCCTCGCCGTACTCCTCGCGGTGGGCTGAGCCGCACCACCTGCGGGCCGGGCCGGGGCACCGGTGGCACGGCCCGCGCCGGAAGGTCCGTTCCGAGCCGTGACCGACCGCCCCCTGTACAGGTCGCTACGCGCGTAGATATGCTCCTCTGGTGACCATGCCCACCACCGCCCCCTCCCCCGGCGCCCCGAGCGAAGGACAAGCCTCCCGCCAGGGAGACGCCTCCTCCGCCACCGGTTTCGCCGACGTGACCACGTCCGACAGCGCGCTGCGCCGCTTCCTGCACGGGCTGCCCGGCGTCGACGCCGTCGGCCTCGAAGCGCGCGCCGCCGCCCTCGGCACCCGTTCGATCAAGACCACGGCGAAGGCGTACGCCATCGACCTGGCCATCTCGATGATCGACCTGACGACGCTCGAAGGCGCCGACACCCCGGGCAAGGTCCGGGCGCTCGCCGCCAAGGCCGTCCACCCCGACCCCACCGACCGCACGGCCCCGATGACGGCCGCCGTCTGTGTGTACCCGGACATGGCCGCCACCGCGAAGGCCGCGCTGAACGGCGCGGACGTGAAGGTCGCCTCCGTCGCCACCGCCTTCCCGGCGGGCCGCGCGGCGCTGCCGGTGAAGCTCGCCGACGTGCGGGACGCGGTCGCCGCGGGGGCCGACGAGATCGACATGGTGATCGACCGGGGCGCCTTCCTCTCCGGCCGCTACCTCTCGGTGTTCGAGGAGATCCAGGCCGTCAAGGCGGAGTGCGTCAGAGCCGACCGGACGGCTGCCCGGCTGAAGGTGATCTTCGAGACCGGTGAGCTGTCGACGTACGACAACATCCGCCGTGCCTCCTGGATCGGCATGATGGCGGGCGCCGACTTCATCAAGACCTCGACCGGCAAGGTCGCGGTCAACGCCACCCCCGCCAACACCCTGCTGATGCTGGAGGCGGTCCGCGACTTCCGCGCACAGACCGGCGTCCAGGTCGGTGTGAAGCCCGCGGGCGGGATCCGCTCCACCAAGGACGCGATCAAGTTCCTGGTGCTGGTCAACGAGACCGCGGGAGCCGACTGGCTGGACAGCCACTGGTTCCGCTTCGGCGCCTCCAGCCTGCTGAACGACCTGCTGATGCAGCGCCAGAAGCTCAGCACCGGCCGCTACTCCGGTCCCGACTACGTGACGGTGGACTGATCACCATGGCTCTCTCATCCGCATTCGAGTACGCGCCGGCCCCCGAGTCGCGCTCCGTCGTCGACATCGCCCCGTCGTACGGCCTGTTCATCGACGGCGAGTTCACCGAGGCGGCGGACGGCAAGGTCTTCAAGACCGTCAGCCCGTCCACCGAGGAGGTCCTGTCGGAGGTCGCCCGCGCGGGCAGCGCCGATGTGGACCGCGCTGTGCAGGCGGCCCGCAAGGCGTTCACCACGTGGTCGGCGCTGCCCGGCTCCGAGCGTGCCAAGTACCTCTTCCGGATCGCCCGGATCATCCAGGAGCGCTCGCGCGAGCTGGCCGTCCTGGAGACCCTGGACAACGGCAAGCCGATCAAGGAGACGCGCGACGCGGACCTCCCGCTGGTCGCCGCGCACTTCTTCTACTACGCGGGCTGGGCCGACAAGCTCGATCACGCCGGGTTCGGCGCGAACCCCCGGCCGCTGGGCGTCGCGGGCCAGGTCATCCCGTGGAACTTCCCGCTGCTGATGCTCGCCTGGAAGATCGCCCCGGCCCTCGCGACCGGCAACACGGTGGTGCTCAAGCCCGCCGAGACGACCCCGCTGAGCGCGCTGTTCTTCGCCGACATCTGCCGCCAGGCCGGTCTCCCGAAGGGCGTCGTCAACATCCTTCCCGGTTACGGTGACGCGGGCGCCGCACTGGTCGAGCACCCGGACGTGAACAAGGTCGCCTTCACCGGCTCGACCGCCGTCGGCAAGGCCATCGCCCGCTCCGTCGCGGGTACGGACAAGAAGGTCACCCTGGAGCTGGGCGGCAAGGGCGCGAACATCGTCTTCGACGACGCGCCCGTCGACCAGGCCGTCGAGGGCATCGTCACCGGCATCTTCTTCAACCAGGGGCAGGTCTGCTGCGCGGGCTCGCGGCTGCTGGTCCAGGAGTCGGTGCAGGAGGAGGTGCTGGACGCGCTGAAGCGGCGGCTCTCCACGCTGCGCCTCGGTGACCCGCTCGACAAGAACACCGACATCGGCGCGATCAACTCGGCCGAGCAGCTCGCGCGTATCCAGAAGCTCGTGGAGACGGGCGAGGCGGAGGGCGCGGAGCGCTGGTCGCCCGCGTGCGAACTCCCGTCGTCCGGTTACTGGTTCGCGCCGACGCTCTTCACCGGTGTCACCCAGGCCCACACCGTCGCGCGCGACGAGATCTTCGGCCCGGTGCTCTCGGTGCTGTCGTTCCGTACGCCCGACGAGGCCGTCGCCAAGGCCAACAACACGCAGTACGGCCTTTCCGCCGGTATCTGGACGGAGAAGGGCTCGCGCATCCTCGCGGTCGCGAGCAGGCTCCGGGCCGGTGTGGTGTGGGCCAACACGTTCAACAAGTTCGACCCGACCTCGCCCTTCGGCGGCTACAAGGAATCGGGCTACGGCCGCGAAGGCGGCCGGCACGGCCTGGAGGCGTACCTCGCCCCGTCGAGCCCGGAGGGCAAGCGCTGATGAGCACCGAGCAGCAGAACCGGCTGAGCGTCTTCAAGACCTACAAGCTGTACGTCGGGGGCAAGTTCCCCCGCTCCGAAAGCGGGCGCGTGTACGAGGTGACCGACTCCAAGGGCAACTGGCTGGCCAACGCCCCGCAGTCCTCCCGCAAGGACGCGCGGGACGCGGTCGTCGCGGCCCGCAAGGCGTTCGGCGGCTGGTCGGGCGCGACCGCGTACAACAGGGGCCAGGTCCTCTACCGCGTGGCCGAGATGCTGGAGGGCCGCCGGGACCAGTTCGTGCGCGAAGTGGCGGACGCCGACGGCATCTCCAGGGCGAAGGCCGGGGCCGTGGTGGACGCGGCGGTCGACCGCTGGGTCTGGTACGCGGGCTGGACCGACAAGATCGGTCAGATCGCGGGCGGGGCGAACCCGGTGGCGGGCCCCTTCTTCAATCTCTCGTCCCCCGAGCCGACCGGAGTGGTGACGGTCCTCGCCCCGCAGGACTCGTCGTTCCTGGGCCTGGTCTCGGTCGTCGCCCCGGTCATCGCGACCGGGAACACCGCGGTCGTCATCGCCGCCGAGAAGTCCCCGCTGCCCGCGCTGTCGCTCGGCGAGGTGCTGGCGACATCGGACCTGCCGGGCGGAGTGGTCAATGTGCTGTCCGGGAGGACGGCGGAGATCGCCGCGCCGCTCGCCGCGCACCAGGACGTCAACGCGATCGATCTGACAGGCGCGGATGCCGGTCTGGCCCGGGATCTGGAGATCGCCGCCGCCGACAACCTCAAGCGGGTACTGCGTCCACAGGCTGTGGACTTCACGGCCGATCCCGGCACCGGGCGGCTGACGGCGTTCCTGGAGACGAAGACGGTCTGGCACCCGACGGGCGCGCTGGGCGTGTCGGGCTCGTCCTACTGAGCCGGTAAGCCACCCGTACCCGAGGTGGCACCAAAGGCCCCGGCCGCCGCTGAACTGCTCCGTTCAGCGGCGGCCGGGGCCTCTGCGGTACCGCGGCCGCCGCCCGTCAGGCCCCCGGCAGCAGGTCCTTGAGCGCGCCTCCGCCGGTGAGCGGGGAGGTGAGCACGGCCGTGGATACGGGCTTGAAGTCGGCGATCTGGGTGCCGACCGCGTTGTCCAGCGGATCGACGCCCGTCTTGGCCAGCGGATCGAGCTGGAGGCTCGCCACCGGCGCCGTGGCGTGACCGACGGCCCCGGTCAGGACCTGGACCGGCGAAGGGCCGAGTTGGCCGAGGACCGCGGTGGGCGAGCCGCTGCCGGTGGTCGCGGGCGCGGCGGCCTGTGCGGCGGCGCCGCCCATGCCGAGCGCCGCCCCGGCCACGGAGACAGTGAGGCCGACACGGAGCAGGGAGTTCCGCCGGGGCTTGGGAGCTGCATGTGATGCCATGGGTTTCCTGACTCGCAGAGTAAGCGGATGAGCACAAAGAGTAGTTGCTGGAGGGTGTGTGCTCCAACGAACGCGGCAACCTCACTCCTGGGAGTAGCCCGGACCGCCGTGTACGGGAGAATGTGCTTCCGTGAGTTCCTTCCAGCCCATACCGACCCGCGTCGTCCTGCTCGCGGGCCCCTCCGGATCCGGCAAGTCGTCCCTCGCGGCGCGTTCGGGCCTGCCCGTACTGCGCCTCGACGACTTCTACAAGGAGGCCGGCGACCCGACACTGCCGCAGGTCCCCGGCAGCGCGGACATCGACTGGGACTCCCCGCGGTCCTGGGACGCGGACGCGGCGGTCGCCGCGGTCCAGGAGCTGTGCCGCACCGGCCGTACGACCGTGCCCGTCTACGACCTCGCCGCCAGTGCCCGCGTGGACAGCGAGGCCTTCGGTATCGGCCGGGCGACCACGTTCGTCGCGGAGGGGATCTTCGCCGCGGACATCGTGCGGCGGTGCGAGGAGCTGGGCGTACTGGCGGACGCGCTCTGCCTGCGGGGACGCCCTTCCACCACGTTCCGGCGGCGGCTGATGCGGGATCTGCGCGAAGGGCGCAAGTCAGTGCCGTTCCTGCTGCGGCGCGGCTGGCGGCTGATGCGGGCCGAACGGGGCATCGTGGCAAGGCAGTCGGGTCTCGGCGCGTATCCGTGCGCCAAGCCGGAGGCGCTGGACCGCCTCGCGGCGGCGGCAGGTGCGGGTGCGGGGGACGCGGCCGGGTCCCTGGGGGCCGCCCGGTCGGCCTGAGCGCCCGCCCCGGCCCCGCACCCGGCCGGTCAGCTGTTCTTGACCGCGACGCCCGCCCAGACCGGCACCGCGCTCTCGTCCGTCGTCGAGTCCGGGCTGCCGACGTCCACGGCGACCGCGGCGGGCCGCCACTGGTGCGGTACGACGATTCCCGGCTCGATCAGCGTCAGACCGTCGAAGAAGCGGGTGACCTCGTCCTTGGTCCGGGCCTTCAGCTGCGAGCCGGAGGACTTGAAGTCCGACTCGAGACCGTCGGTCCCTTCCTTGTCGAAGTCCCGCGCGAAGTGGGTGATCACCAGGTGGCTGCCGGGCGCCAGTTCCCCGACCAGGCGCCGTACCACCGCGTACGGATCAGCCGTAGCAGGCAGCCAGTGCAGCAGCAGACACAAGCTCAGCGCCACCGGTCGGCCGAGGTCGAGCGTCTCGCGCAGCGCCGGAGCGGCGAGAATTCTGTCCGGGTCCGCGGCGTCGGCGTCGATGTACGCCGTCCGCCCCTCCGGACGGCCGATGTGCAGCGCGCGTGAATGCGCCAGCACTATCGGGTCGTTGTCCACGTACACCACCCGGCTGTCAGGAGCCTCGGCCTGGGCTATCTCGTGGAGATTGGGCGAAGTGGGTATCCCGGTGCCGATGTCCAGGAACTGCCGGATGCCGGCTTCCGCCGCCAGATACCGGGTCGCCCGGTGGATGAACGCCCGGTTGGACAGCGCGGTCAGCCGCGCGGCCGGCAGGTTCTCGACGACGTTCTCGGCCATGGCCCGGTCAGACGGGTAGTTGGTCTTGCCCCCCAGCAGTACGTCGTAGACCCGCGCCGCGTGTGGCTGGTCGGTCTTCAGGTCGACGGGCGTCCGCGATTCTCCCTGCGTCATCCACTCCGGCGTATCACCCATCGGGTTCCCATCCTTTCGAAGCCAACTCCCGCCCGACCCTAGACGGTTCGGCGCCCGACGGCCGCCCCGAGGGTACGCACCGGCTGCCGGGAGGCCGCCCGTTCACCGGCCGGTGACGTGGTGCGGCCACCGGATCCGGCGGGACACGAGACCGCGGCCCAGACCGCTTTCCCGTCGGTGTCGGGGGTGGTCCAGCCCCAGGTCTCGCTGAGGCAGTCGATGATGTGCAGACCGCGGCCCGACTGGGCCAGGTAGTCCGGTTCCCTGAGCCGCGGGACTGCGGTGCTGGGATCGCAGACCGCGAACAGCACCGTCCCGCGACGGCGCAGCAGCCCGAGCCAGACCGCCTGCGTGGGTCCGGACCAGGCCGGAAGGGCTCCGATTCCGTACCGCAGGGCGTTGCTGAGGAGTTCGGAGACGATCAGTGCGGCGTTGTCGACGAGTGGGCTCAACGCCCAGTCGTCGAGCAGGGATCCGGTGAACCTGCGGCCCTCGCCGACCGCCTGGCCTCCGGCCGGCAGCGCGCAGGCCGTGAAGCGGACGGGCGCGGCACCTGCCTCCTCATGCCGGAAGGCGTCGCGCGAAGCACGCCGCAGCAGGCGGTGGACGGTGGGCCCGGGTAAGGCACCTGAGGGTCCGGTCGAGCGGGATGTCATCGCGATCTCCGAGGAGCAGCCAGACGTCACGAGCGGGTGATCGGCGACCACTATCCCCCTCAGAAGGATGGTGTCGCAACTGCATCTGCAATTACAGTTCCGGCTGACGCAGGTGCTGTCGCAAGTGCGCCTGCAATTGCATATGCATGATGCCTGGTCAGACGTGACACCACGACGAGGAGCGGTCACTGTGCGACAGATTGAGAACGGAACCCGGTCCGACCTGATCGACAACGCAATCTGGACAAAGAGCCGACACAGCGCCCCCGGGGGCAACTGCGTCGAAGTCGCCGCACTTCCCGACGGGAGCGTCGCGCTGCGCAACTCCCGCCATCCGCAGGGCCCCGCACTGATCTACACGCGTGCGGAGATCGCCGCGTTCCTCGCCGGGGCCAAGGACGGCGAGTTCGACGCACTGTCGAGCTGAGGCCTTCGGTAGCGGCGGACGCCCCGCCGCTGTACGTGACCCGGTGGCTGATGGAACACTGACACTCTTCGTGTCCGTCCAGTCGCCTTACGGGAGTTGTCATGACCGCCATACAGCGGCCGAGTGGTGAGCAGCTTTCGATAAGGCGCTACCTGGACCACCAGCACATCGGACCGACAGCACTGCGCATTCTGCTGGGGGCGCGGCTGCGGCGGCTCCGCCAGGAGCGTGATGTGACACGCGTGGACGCGGGCCGGGCGATCCGGGCGTCGGACGCCAAGATCACCCGTCTCGAGCGCGGCCAGGTCGGATTCAAACTGCGCGATGTCGCCGATCTCTTGACTCTCTATCAGATCCTGGACGAAGAAGCCCGGTCCGACTACATGGAGATGACCCGGCAGGCCAACCTGCCGGGGTGGTGGCACCGGTACAACGACGTGCTGGAGAGCTGGTTCGAGCTGCACATCGGCCTGGAAGAGGCCGCCTCGCTCATCCGCACCTACGAGGTCCAGTTCCTGCCGGGCCTGCTCCAGACGCCCGAATACGCCAGAGTCGTCACCCGTCTCGGATATCCGCACGCCCCCGACTCCAAGGTGAACCGCCTGGTCGACCTGCGGATGGAGCGCCAGAAGCTGCTCACGCGCCCCGGCGCCCCCACGCTGTGGGCCGTCGTGGACGAGGCCGTCCTGCGCCGCCCCTTCGGAGGGGCCGAGGTGATGCGCGGGCAGCTGGAGCACCTCGCCGAAGTGGCCGCGATGCCCAACGTCACGCTGCAGATCGCCCCGTTCAGCGTGGGCGCGATGGCCGCGGCCGGTACGCCCATCACCATTCTCCGGTTCAACGAACCGGATCTCCCGGACAAGGTCTACCTGGAGCAGCTGACCGGCGCGGTCTACCTGGACAAGCGGGAAGAGATCGACCAGTACTCGCTGATCATGGACCGTCTGGTCACCGAGGCCGACCCGCCGCAGGATGCCCGCCCCTTCATCCGCACGCTCCTCGACCAGCTGTCCTGACCGACCAGCCGTCCTGACCGACCCCGGCGCCGTCCGTCCCGCGCGCAACATGAGCCCGCGGCACCACGGGACATGGGAACGGGGCCTGACAGGCCCCCCCCGGCCTGTCAGGCCCCGTTCCCGTTCCCCCCGGGCCCCCGCCCCCGTAACGCCCGCCGTCTCCCCCGGAACGGCGGTCCCTCCCCCGATCCCTCAGGCGACGAGTTCGCCGAAGGACTCCTGCTCGTCACGGCCGAAGCTGAGGTCGTCGTCCTCACGCAGCCGGCGCAGGGAGCGCCAGATGCTGGACTTCACCGTGCCGACACTGATGTCGAGGATCTCCGCGATCTCCGGGTCCGTACGGCCTTCGTAGTACCGCAGCACCAGCATCGTGCGCTGCGTCTCGGGCAGTCGGGCCAGCGCCTGCCACAGCACCGCGCGCAGCTCCGTGCCGCGCATCGCGTCCGTGTCGCCCACCGTCTCCGGGAGCTGCTCGGTCGGGTACTCGTTGAGCTTGCGGCGGCGCCACGCGCTGATGTGCAGGTTCGTCATGGTGCGGCGCAGATAGCCGCCGACCGCCGCCTTGTCGCTGATCCGGTCCCAGGCGCGGTACGTCGAGAACAGCGCGCTCTGGAGCAGGTCCTCGGCCTCGAAACGGTCGCCGGTCAGGTGGTAGGCGGTGGCGTACAGGGAGGCGCGGCGTTCCTGCACGTATGCGGTGAACTCCGCCGCCGAAGCGGACGGCCGCTCCCCCGTGGTCTCCCCGTACTCCACCGCCTGACCGGGCACGGCCGCCCTGGCGGCCACCGCGGACGCGTCAACGACCGTCATGTACGACTGGTGCTGACGCCCGGTGCCACGAGAGCACCCCCGCCCTCCCGCGGCACCGGACTTCTCTGTGTTGCGTGCGATCACCACGTCGTGGAGCCGCGTGATTACTGCGCCGGAGTTGTTGCTGTGCAGTGTGTTCATCTCGCGCCCCCCGCCGTGGAGTCGTGCTTCGGTCTGTTGATGAAGAGCTTGCCCCGGCAGTTTCATGGAGGTGTCTGCCGACTGTCACAGGCGCGTCACAAGGGCCGTGGCCGGAGTGATCTGCGAGACAGCAGAGGCGGCAGAGGTGGCACCGCGCCGGTCCGGAGAACTGCCCCGCGGCGTCCCGGGAACGCCTGCCGGGGGTGACGGAGGCGTCCACGCAGAGTCACCCGGAGCCCCGTAACCGTTCCAGAGGTCGAACTCCCCTGTCCCATGGGCCAGAATGACCTCCGTGCCTTTCCTGTTGCTGATCGAGGACGACGACGCCATCCGTACGGCTCTAGAGCTGTCTCTGTCACGCCAGGGGCACCGTGTGGCCACAGCCGCCACCGGCGAGGACGGTCTGCAGCTGCTGCGTGAGCAGCGGCCCGATCTGATCGTGCTGGATGTGATGCTGCCCGGGATCGACGGTTTCGAGGTGTGCCGGCGGATCAGACGCACCGACCAGCTGCCGATCATTCTGCTGACCGCGCGCAGCGACGACATCGATGTGGTGGTCGGGCTCGAATCCGGCGCCGACGACTATGTGGTCAAACCGGTCCAGGGGCGGGTCCTCGACGCCCGGATCCGGGCCGTGCTGCGCCGCGGGGAGCGCGAGTCCACGGACTCCGCGGCCTTCGGGAGTCTCGTCATCGACCGTTCGGCGATGACCGTGACCAAGAACGGCGAGGACCTCCAGCTCACGCCGACGGAGCTGCGGCTGCTGCTCGAACTGAGCCGCAGGCCCGGACAGGCGCTCTCCCGGCAGCAGCTGCTGCGGCTGGTCTGGGAACACGACTACCTCGGTGACTCACGCCTCGTCGACGCCTGTGTGCAGCGGCTGCGCGCGAAGGTGGAGGACGTGCCGTCCTCGCCGACCCTGATCCGCACGGTCCGCGGAGTCGGATACCGGCTGGACACGCCTCAGTGAGTCGTCCCTTCTTCCACGGGCTGCGTCTGACGAGCCTGCGGCTCCGCCTCGTCGTCGTCTTCGCACTGGTCGCGCTCACCGCTGCCGTCTCCGCTTCCGGCATCGCGTACTGGCTGAACCGCGAGGCGGTGCTGACCCGTACGCAGGACTCCGCGCTCAAGGACTTCCGGCAGGAGATGCAGAACCGGGCGGCCACGCTGCCGCTGCACCCGACGCAGAACGAGCTTCAGTCCGCGGCGGCGAGGATGGCCGGGTCCAGCAACCCCGGGTACAGCGTGCTGCTGGTCGGCGAGCGGGCGAAGGGCAAGCCCGTCATCGGCTACTCCGACCTGGACGTGTTCACGCTCGCCGACGTACCGCGGCACCTGCAGGAAGCCGTGGCCAGGCAGCAGAAGGTCGGCTCGGACGAGCACTCCACGTACCACCTCTTCTGGCAGCGCGTCACGCTGCGCGGGACGCCGTATCTGGTGGGCGGGGCGAGGGTCGTCGGAGGCGGGCCCACCGGTTACATGCTCACTTCGCTGGACCAGGAGCGGCAGGACCTCAGCTCCCTCGCCTGGTCGCTCGCCATCGCCACCGCGCTGGCGCTGATCGGTGCGGCCCTGCTCGCGCAGGCCGCGGCGACGACGGTGCTCAGGCCCGTGCAGCGGCTCGGTGACGCGGCTCGGCGGCTCGGCGAGGGCAAGCTCGACACCCGGCTGAGGGTCTCGGGCACGGACGAGCTGGCCGAGCTGTCCAGGACGTTCAACAAGACGGCCGAGGCGCTGGAGAAGAAGGTCAGCAACATGAGCGAGCGGGAGGAGGCGAGCCGCCGCTTCGTCGCTGACATGTCGCACGAGCTGCGCACACCGCTGACCGCGATCACCGCGGTCTCGGAGGTCCTGGAGGAGGAGGCGGACAGCCTCGATCCGATGATCGCGCCCGCCGTTCAGCTGGTGGTGAGCGAGACCCGCAGACTGAACACCCTCGTGGAGAACCTGATGGAGGTCACCCGCTTCGACGCGGGAACGGCCAGGCTGGTACTCGACCACGTGGACATCGCCGACCAGATCACCGCGTGCATCGATGCCCGTGCCTGGCTCGACGCGGTGGAGCTGGACGCGGAACGCGGCATCATGGTGCTGCTCGACCCGCGCCGCCTCGACGTCATTCTGGCGAACCTGATCGGGAACGCGCTGAAGCACGGGGGTTCGCCGGTCCGGGTGGCCGTGCGGATCGAGGGCGAGGACCTGGTCGTCGCGGTGCAGGACCACGGCCCCGGAATCCCCGAGGACGTCCTCCCGCACGTCTTCGACCGCTTCTACAAGGCGAGCGCCTCCCGGCCCCGCTCCGAGGGCAGTGGCCTCGGCCTCTCCATCGCGATGGAGAACGCCCACATCCACGGCGGCGACATCACCGCGGCCAACGTGGCGGACGGCGGCGCGGTCTTCGAACTGCGGCTGCCGCGCGATCCGGCGGATCCCGCCGGCGACGGCCAGGAAGGCGGCGGCGCGTGAGGGCCGGGAAACGCACGGCGGTACTGATGGGTCTGGCCGCGCTGTGCGCCCTGACAGCCGGGTGCGGCATCCGGGACACCTCCGTACCGGTGGACGCCGGCGCCGCTCCGTCGCGGGTGCCGTGCGACCTGCCGGGGGACGGTGGCATGCCCCCGGCGCCGGAAGGCATCCCGGTCCGTATCTATCTGGTCTGCGCGGGGCGGCTGGTACCCGTCGACCGTACGGTGCAGATAGCGGAGGGCCGGACGCTCTCGGACGGTATACGGGTCGCGGAGAAGCTCCTCGACGAGCTGCGCGGGAATCCCACCGCGTCCGAGAAGGAGGCCGGGTTCAGCACGGATGTCCGCGATCCGCTCTCCGTGGGCCCCGGCCGCAAGAGCGACCCGGCGGGGGCACTGCGGCTGAGCCGCGACCCCGCGGACCTTCCGGCCAACGCACTCGCCCAGATCGTCTGCACGTTCGCGGAGAGCGCGGCGGCGGAGACCGACGGCTCGGTGGTGCTCGGCGGTCCGGCCGGGGACCCGCCGCGCGCCTACTCGTGCACCCAGCAGCTCAAGTCCAGGCCGGACTCGGACCCGGTACTCGGCGACCTGCGCCGGTAGGACTCGGGGCGGCAGGCGCGGCGGTACATGCGGAGCCCCTCATTCGAATGGTGTGGGTACGGTGACGGGACGGTGACAAAGTCGCCGGAACCGATCCCGCCGGTGCCTGCGTCTTGTCAAGCGTGGGTCGAGGTATGGGCGGTCGCTCCGTCATCCGTTTTCGCGTCGTGGGGGTCAGCCTCCTCGCCGCGCATCTCCTGGTTGTCGGCTGGCTGACCCTGCGTCCGCTGGACGTGATGTGGGTGACCGCATCGAATTTCACGCCGTTCGCCGGGATCAGGGCGGATCTGGCCCTGGGGGCGCCCGAGGCCGCGCGCCGCATCGGCGAGGCGCTGGTGCTGCTCGCGCCGCTCGGTTTCCTGCTCCCCCTGGCCGGGGGAAGGCTACGGGTGTCGTCCTGGGCCTCGCTGGCCCGTACGGTCGCGGCCGGGGCGCTGATCTCGCTGGCCATCGAGCTGTTGCAGACCGGAGTACCCGGGCAGGTGGTCGATGTGGACTCGCTGCTGCTGAACACCCTGGGCGTCGCGCTGGCACACGTACTCGTGGTCCCTGCCCTGCGGCGCGTCCTGCGGCGCAGGGCTGTGGAGCGCTCGGAACGGCCCGTCGTACTCCCGGACGAGGCCCTCCAGGCGCCTACCCCGACGATTCCCAGGGTCGGGATCGCCCCGTAGAGCGATGCTTTATACCACCGACAGCGCCATGATGGAAGTACCGGGAGCGCGAGGAGCCGCTTCCGAAATCGCTTCGCGAAGGAGCCCCACATGTCCGCACTTGCCCGTCCCCGTGAAGGCCGCGTAATCGGCGGAGTGTGCGCAGCGCTGGCTCGGCGTTTCGGTACCTCTGCGACCACGATGCGCGTGATCTTCGTCGTCTCCTGTCTGCTGCCGGGACCGCAGTTCCTGCTCTATCTGGCGCTGTGGATCCTGCTGCCCGGCGAGAAGTCGCCGACGACGGCCTGGTGAACCGGGCCGCACACGACGGACGGGGCGCGCACCCTGGGGATGGGTGTGCGCCCCGTCCATGTCCGGCCGGGAGCGGTCAGTGGCCGAGACCGCTCACCGCGTCCGTCACGGTGCCGGTCGGCAGACCGCCGAGCAGCCCCTTGTTGCCCTGAGCGTTGTTGCCGCCGTGGAGCGCCCGCTTCGCACCGCCGACCGCGTGCTTGCCGGACTGGACGGAGTTCCCCTTGCCGGCCGGGATCTTCGATGTGACGGCGTCCAGCGGGAGCGTGCTGGTGACCGTACCCAGCGTCCCCGTCACGTCCGGCGTGACCGGGGCGGCGACCGCGGAGGCGGAACCGGCGGCGGCCGCGGCGAAGGCGGCGCCGAGAACGGCGACACCGAGAGTCTTGGCAGCAGACTGCTTCATGAGGAAAACGTCCTTGCGAGGGGAGAAGAGGAATTGAGCGGCTCCGCAAGGTAGCCAGCCCCGTCCGTCCCCCGCAAACGCTGCGAAGCGGCCGGAAAACCTGCTTCCAGCCGCCCGTCCGACGGTGAGGTCAGCGCGCCTCGACCGCGGAACCACTGGTCACAGCGGTCTGACGGAAGAGCCACTCGGCCCTCAGCTCCGCATATCCGGGCTTGATCACGTCGTTGATCATGGCCAGGCGTTCATCGAAAGGAATGAATGCGGATTTCATCGCATTGACTGTGAACCACTGCATGTCATCGAGCGTGTAGCCGAATGCCTCGACCAGGTGCTCGAATTCACGGGTCATCGTGGTCCCCGACATCAGCCGGTTGTCCGTGTTGACAGTGGTACGGAAGTGCAGCCTCCGCAGGAGTCCGATCGGGTGCTCGGCGTACGAGTCGGCCGCGCCGGTCTGCAGGTTCGACGTGGGGCACATCTCCAGCGGAATCCGCTTGTCCCGCACGTACGAGGCGAGGCGTCCCAGCTTCACGGTGCCGTCGTCGGCGACCTCTATGTCGTCGATGATCCGCACGCCGTGCCCGAGCCGGTCCGCGCCGCACCACTGGAGCGCCTGCCAGATCGACGGCAGCCCGAAGGCCTCACCGGCGTGGATGGTGAAGTGGTTGTTCTCCCGCTTCAGGTACTCGAAGGCGTCCAGGTGGCGGGTGGGCGGGAAGCCGGCCTCGGCGCCCGCGATGTCGAAGCCGGCGACGCCCAGGTCCCGGTAGGTGTTGGCGAGCTCGGCGATCTCCAGGGCGCGGGCCGCGTGCCGCATCGCGGTGAGCAGGGCGCCGACCCGGATCCGGTCGCCGTTCTGCCTGGCCAGCCGCTCGCCCTCGCGGAAGCCCTCGTTCACGGCCTCCACGACCTCTTCGAGGGTGAGGCCGCCTTCCAGGTGCTGCTCCGGGGCGTAGCGGATCTCCGCGTACACGACGCCGTCCCTGGCGAGGTCCTCGGCGCACTCGGCGGCGACGCGCACCAGCGCCTCGCGGGTCTGCATGACGGCGCAGGTGTGCGCGAAGGTCTCCAGGTAACGCTCCAGCGAACCGGAGTCGGCCGCCTCACGGAACCAGACGCCGAGCTTGTCGGCATCCGTCTCGGGGAGCGCCGTGTACCCGGTCGCGCGGGCGAGCTCGATGATCGTGCCGGGACGCAGTCCGCCGTCGAGGTGATCGTGCAGGAGCACCTTCGGAGCGCGGCCGATCTGGTCCGTGGTGAGTGATGGTGTGGTCTGGCTCGTCATCTGGGCACTTTAGCCCCTACGCGCGTAGAACGCTCCTGTCGATATGTAACAGTGACCGTTCCGACGGGTGGAGTACACGTCCGCTTCTGAGACTGTTCCGTTATGGCACAGCAAGCACCAGCCCTGCCGGAGGCCAGGCTGGGACGGGCAGTTGGGACGGCCGGGACACAGCCCGCGGTCAGCGGTGTGGTCCTGCTGCTCCCCGACGGCGACCCGGTCTCCAGGCGCCGCCCCTCCCCCCTGCCGTACGCGTCCCTGCGTCCGCCGGCCCGCAGGCTGGCCCGCGCGGGACGGGACGACGGGCTCGCGGCCCATGTCGTCCGCTACCGCTTCCGCGGCTGGAACGGCACGGACGCGCATCCCGCCGAGGACGCCTCCTGGGCGGTGGACGAGGCGCTGCGGCGCTACGGCGACGTCCCGGTGTGCCTGGCGGGCCACGGCATGGGCGGCAGGGCCGCCCTGCACGCGGCGGGCCACGACGCGGTCACCTCCGTCCTGGCCGTGGCCCCGTGGCTGCCCGACGACGACGTGGCGGCCGAGCCTGAGCCCGTGAAGCAGCTGGTGGGCCGTCAGGTCCTGATCGTGCACGGCACCACGGACGCCCGCTCCGACCCCGAACTCTCCTACCGGCTGGCGGAGCGCGCCAAGAAGTCCAACCGCGACACCTGCCGCTTCGAAGTCCACTCCGACGGGCACTCGTTGCGCCAGCACCGGTCCGAAGTGGTCTCGCTGGCTTCGGACTTCGTACGGGGTGCGCTGTTCTCGCACGCGTACGCCAGGCCGGTGGTGGACGCGTTCGCGGCGCCGCCGCCGCTGGGGCTGCGGATGCCGCTGGCGGCGGGGTTCGGCCGGACGCTCCGGTAGGCCCTGCCCGCATCTTCCCGCCGGTTCGGACTGCCTGCCGGAAGGCAGCCCGCGACGCTCCCCCTGAGCTTCTGGAAATCGGCCGCCATGGGGGGCTGATCGTCGTACCCGGTACCGGAGGCAAGACCGGCCCACTACGCCCGGCCCGCCCCGGCCGGTACGGACACGCTGGATGCGGGCGAACGGCTTGGGCGCCGGACCGATCCGGCCGGTGAACGGGGCGCGCGAGTGGCGTGCGCTGACCGACAGCCGCCGGGCCAGTGCCGCAACCCGTTCGCTGGTGGTCGGCTCAGCGAATGTTCAGGTTTCGCCGCGCCTCGGCGAGCACGCGTTGAGCGTCGGCGCCAAAGACGGCTGACTCATTCAGCGCCTGCCATACCCGCCGATAGGTCGAGATCGTATATGTGTCGTCCAGCCACAGCTCGGCGTGCCAATCCTCCGTGATCGCCAGGCGGTCATCGAAGATGAAAAAACCGTTGGCGGGAGGAACCTTCACTGGGGCGCCGAGGGGGACGATGCCGAGTTCCACGGTGTCCATGCCGATGAGGCCCGCGAGGCGGTCCAACTGCGCGGCCAGTACCGACGGTGGGCAGATCAAGGTACGCAGGGCCGCCTCCCAGAGCAGTACCCGAAGCCTCTTGCCCGGCCGGTAGAGCCACTCCTGTCGCTTCAGGCGGGAGCGGACAGCCGCTTCCGTGTCCCGTACTGAGTTCTGAAGCTCTGAGTACCGAAGGAAGACGTGGCGGGCATAGTCGGCGGTCTGGAGCATCCCTGACACCATGGTCGGTTCCCATTCGTGGATGACGGACGCTTCGGCCACCAGCTCGTTCCACGTGTCCTGCACCGGCTGGTGCCCGGATGCGAGTTGCCTCCGCCATGAGCGGATGTGGGACTCGAAACCCCGCAGACGTGCATGAAGTTCGTCGTAGGTCTCTGGCTGCCCCGTCGCGACCGACCAGAGTCTCAGGTCATCGGCAGTCGCCGTTTGGCGCCCGTTCTCCAGCTTGCTGACCTTCGACTGCGTCCAGCCCAGGCGCTCGGCCAGCTGAGTACCGGTGAGCCGGCCTTCTGGGCACGCGGTCCGCATTTCCCGAAGTCTCGAACCCAGGGCAGACCGTGCTTGCTGGTAGTCCGTACTCACCTGTACGACACACGCTTTCAGTAGTGCTGGTTACTCTTCAGCTACGAACGTCTCGTACGGGACGGCGTGATGCCGTGCCGCGTCACGAACAAGGGAGAAGCGCACCACCTCTGCCGGCTCGGTGATGAGTTCGACGTCAATGAGCTGGTCGTCCGAGTCGAAGTTCAGTCTGGCCACGATCCGTGAGTCAAAGATCCAGAAGTCTTCCCGCGGCAGATACAGCCGCTCTGCGTCCACTCGCCGCAGGTTCCTGATGTCCTCACCGATGGCGCTGTTCCTCTTCGCGTTATCGAGGAGGTAGAGCTGACCAGGTGTCGGCGGGGCATCGGCGATACGCACGCGCCCAACACGCTTCCCCGCCTCCGTCTGCGCCAGGATCATGGAGCAGTACGGGTCATCGATGCCCCACTGGACAGTGCCGGTGTGAGCGAACTGCCGATAGGTGTCGGTGGTTTCGTCGCTCGCATAGCGTCGTCGGCTCTCCAGGCGCCAGGCGGTGTACTCGAACGTCCGGAACAGATCCTCGAACTCGTCCAGGTCGATGATCCTCGCGGCGCGGGTGGTGTCCTTCGGCGCATAGTCGACCAGCACTTCGCGCGGCACCACGACCGCTACTTGACCTTCGGAAAGATGCTGAAGCTGCGCTACGTCCTGCGGGTCGGTGAGGGGCGGCCCATGAACGATTACTTCCCGGCTGTCGAGGTCCTCATGGACCGATGGGCATCCAGTACCTCCGCTACTCGTGCCGTTGAACTGCAACCTTCGCGCCATTTCGGGTGCCCTCTCCTCGTGAAGCCTTCCGGGCTCACAGGATCTCCGTGAATACGCGGGAATGTCGATGCATAGCGGGCGTCGACAGGAGAATAATTGAGAATATCGCGCCATGTCGCTAACTCTGCGTGTCTAGCGTCTCGTTCATGAGCGAGCCAAGGACAACGATGGCGCCCCCCGTGCACTTGACTGCGGAGCCTCCCTCCGCACCGGAACCCGACGCCGGTTGCGACGTGTACGGCGCGCTTGCGCGGGAGCGGACCAGAGCAGCCGGGATCGGCGACTGGTCGAAGGTCGCTGACATCAACGTGGAGATCGGGCGACACCGCAGCGACGGGCGGCGGCGGTGACCGGGGCAGCGCGGGCCGCATACCGGTACGTTCTGCACCGCATCACGGAACACCCGGACACCGATGTGACATTCGAAGCGGAGTGCTTGTGGTGCGAGTGGAAAGCGACGCCATCGACTGACCCGGCGGCGGCCGACGTTGAGTGCATGGGCCACACCGGCCGCAGCGGGCACAAGTCCTACCGGCGACTACGGACGTCGTTCGCGCTGGTCGTCCGAGGCTCCGAATAGGTGCCCAAAGGAATCGGGAGATCGTTCCTGATGTCGCTCGTAGCCTCAGAGCGGCCCGTCTCCGGAAACACGTGGGACATGCCGACCGAAACCGCGGTGCATGGGCAGCAGTTGATTACCCGGACGGCAATGCCCGGCCGGCCGGCGGCGGTACGGGCGGATGCGTCCGTTCCCCTACCCCGGCAGCAGCCGCCCCCGGCGCTGGAGCAGGAACTGCTTGAACGCGGCCACCGGGGCTGTGTCCGGATGACCGTCCAGCCACGCCACCCCGATCTCGCGCACCGCCCGCGGCCCGGTCACGGCCAGCTCCACGACACCGGGCCTGGCCACCGCGGGCGGCGGCAGCAGCGCCACTCCGAGCCCCGCCGCGACCAGCCCGCGCAGCGTCTCCGCCTCCTCCCCCTCGAAGGCGATCCGCGGGGTGAACCCGGCTTCGGCGCACAGGTCGTCCGTGATGCGCCGCAGCCCGTACCCGGGCTCCAGCGTCACGAATGCCTCGTCGGCGGCCTCCGCGAGTCCGACCCGCTTGCGGGACGCCAGCCGGTGGTCGTCCGGCACCACGAGCCGCAGCCGCTGCTCGTCGAGCCGCCGGGCCACCAGATCCGGCGCGTCGGGCACCGGGGAGGTCAGACAGAGGTCCAGCTCCCCGGTGCGCAGCCGTTTGATCATGGCCTCGCCGTAGTTCTGGACGAGCTGGAACCTCACCCGCGGATGGTCGGCCCGGAACGCACGGATCAGCCCGGGTACCGTCTCCGGGCCCAGGGTGTGGAGAAAACCGAAGGTGATCCGGCCGGACGCGGGGTCCGCGTCCGCCCGTACGGAGTCGGCGGCCCGCTCGACCTCGGTGAGCGCCCGCTCCACGGTCGTCAGGAAGGTCCGGCCGGCGGGCGTCAGTGAGACGGTGCGGCCCTTGCGGGCGAACAGCGCGACGCCCAGGTCCGCTTCGAGCCTGACCATGGCGCGCGAGAGCGTGGACTGCGGAACAGACAACTCGTGCGCGGCCCGGGTGACATGCTCGTGGCGCGCGACCGCCTCGAAGTACGCGAGGCGTGGCGCGAGCAGGAGCCGGATGTCTTCTTCGTAACTACTGGGTGACAGCCGCGGCTGTGAGCTGTGCTGATGCGCCATGGGATCGATTATGGCCATTCCGTGCATTGGACGCATCAGAAGTACGGACCTACGTTCGGGGCATGCCTCCTGCCAGTACCGGGGCACTCACCACCGTGGGTGCCTCCGCCGCGCCGTCCAAGCCAGAGCAGCTCACCCCCGGCCGCCCCGGCTACCGCCGCATGAGCTTCGCGCTCTTCTCCGCGGGCATGGCGACCTTCGCCCTCCTCTACTCGACCCAGGCCCTGCTGCCCGCGATCAGCACGGGCCTCGGTGCCACAGCGGGCCAGGCCAGTTGGACGGTGTCGGCGGCGACCGGCGGGCTCGCCGTGTTCGTACTGCCGCTGAGCGCGCTGTCCGAGCGGTTCGGACGGCGGACGATGATGACCGCGTCACTCACGGTCGCCGTGGCCATCGGCCTGCTGGTCCCCTTCGCACCGAACGTGACCTCGCTGATCGCGCTGCGCGCGGTGCAGGGCGCCGCCATCGCCGGCCTCCCCGCCTCGGCGATGGCCTACCTCGCGGAGGAGGTCAGGGCGAAGGCGCTGGTCGCCGCGATCGGGCTGTTCGTCGCGGGCAACTCCATCGGCGGGATGAGCGGACGTATCCTGGCCGGCTGGGTCGCCCAGGCCTGGGGCTGGCGCGCGGCGCTCGGCGCGCTCGGGCTGATGTCCGTCGTCTGTGCGGTCGTCTTCCGGCTGATGCTCCCCCGGGCCCGGAACTTCACCGCGGCGCCGCTCGACCCGCGCGCCCTGGCCCGTAACGTCGCAGCCCACCTCGGGAACCCCCTGCTGCGCAGGCTGTACGCGATCGGCGCGCTCTTCATGACGGTGTTCGGCGCCGTCTACACGGTGATCGGCTACCGCCTGGCGGGCGCCCCGTTCAACCTGCCGCAGGGGCTTGTCGGTTCGGTGTTCCTGGTCTACCTCGTCGGTACGGTCTCCTCCGCGACGGCCGGCCGGCTCGTCGGCAGGCTGGGCCGCCGGGGCGCGCTCTACCTCGCGGTGTCCACTACGGCTGCCGGGCTGCTGCTCTCGCTGGCCGGCTCGATCGTCGCGGTGCTCCTGGGCCTCGTCCTGATCACGGCCGGGTTCTTCGCCGGGCACGCTGTGGCGTCGTCGGCGGTGAGCCGTACGGCCAAGTCGGGCCGCGCGCAGGCGTCTGCCCTCTACCAGTCGGCGTACTACCTGGGCAGCAGCGCGGGCGGTGCGCTCGGAGCGGCCGCCTTCCACGCCGCCGGCTGGGCGGGCACGGTGACGCTGGGGCTGCTCGCGGTACTCGGCGTCCTGGCCGTCACGCTGTACGGGTCGTACAGCGCGCGGGCGGCGGCCGCCTGAGGCCGCCCCCGGCCGACGCGGCCGATCGGCATGCCGTTGTCAGTGGCCCCCTGTAGTTTCTGAAGCGCTGGTGCGATCGGGAATCAAGCAGGGGGCATCCCTATGAGCGACCTCGCGACAACGGACATCGACGGGCGCCTGGAGGCGCACAGGACGGAGCTCACCGGTTACTGCTACCGGATGCTCGGTTCGGCCTTCGAGGCGGAGGATGCCGTACAGGACACGATGGTCCGCGCCTGGCGGAGCTTCGACCGGTTCGAAGGGCGCTCGTCGCTGCGCTCATGGCTGTACCGGATCGCGACCAACGTCTGCCTGGACATGCTGAACGCGGGCAACAAGCGGGCCCGTCCGATGGATCTGACCGAGGCCACCCCGGTGGCGCGGGCCGTGCTCAGCGCGCAGCCGGAGGCGACCTGGCTGGAGCCGGTGCCGGACGGCCGGGTGCTGCCGTCCCTGGCTGACCCGGCGGAGAAGGCGGTGGAGCGGGAGACGATCCGGCTCGCCTTCGTCGCGGCGCTCCAGCATCTGCCGCCCAAGCAGCGGGCCGTGCTGATCCTGCGCGAGGTGCTCGCCTGGAAGGCGAGCGAAGTCGCGGAGCTGCTGGAGACCTCGGTCGCCTCGGTCAACAGCGCGCTGCAGCGCGCCCGTGCGACGCTCGCCCAGTCCTCACCGGCGGAGACGGACCCGGCGGACCCCCTGGACGAGGAGCAGCAGAAGCTGCTGGCCCGCTACGTCGCGGCCTTCGAGGGGTACGACATGGAGGCGCTCACCGCCCTCCTCCACGAGGACGCCACGCTCTCCATGCCGCCGTACGACCTGTGGCTGCGCGGCCATGACGACATCGTCGGCTGGATGCTGGGGGTCGGCTCGGTCTGCCGCGGCTCGCGTCTCGTCGCGACCGTGGCCAACGGCACCCCGGCCTTCGCGCACTACCACCCGAGCGCGTCGGGCCAGGGATTCGACCCGTGGGCCCTCATGGTCATCGAGATCACGGACGGCCGGGTCGCCGGGATCACGTCGTTCCTCGACACCGCGCGCTGGTTCCCGCTCTTCGGCCTGCCCGAGCGGCTGGAGGGGTAGGTCTGGCAGGTGCACGGGGAGTACGTGGTTTGGCTGCCGGGCCTCGCTCTGCCATCATGAACAGGCAAACGGAACCTTGTTCCGTTAGTGTGACGACGGAACCGTGTTCCGTGCGACAGGCCCGGCAGCGGAGGGAGTGGCCCGGTGAACGACAGCGAGGGCGCAGGGCCCGCGGCCCGGTCCGGAGCCCCGTCCAAGCGGGCGGACGCCCGGCGCAACAAGGAGACCCTGCTGGAGGCAGCCGCCGCGGTCTTCGTCACGTCGGGCGTGGAAGCTCCGGTACGCGACATCGCGGCCAGGGCAGGCGTCGGGATGGGCACGATCTACCGCCACTTCCCCACGCGGGCCGACCTCGTCATCGCCGTCTACCGGCACCAGGTCGAAGCCTGCGTCGAAGCCGGTCCGGCGCTGCTGGCGACCAGCGCGTCCCCGCATGCGGCCCTGCGGCAGTGGATCGACCTCTTCGTCGACTTCCTCGTCACCAAGCACGGACTCGCGGCCGCACTGCAGTCCGACGACGCGGGCTTCGACACGCTGCACACCTACTTCATCGACCGCCTCCTGCCCGTGTGCACCCAGCTGCTCGACGCCGCAGCCGGTGCCGGCGAGATCCGGTCCGGTATGGGGGCCTACCCGCTCATGCGCGGCGTCGGCAACCTCTGCATCGGCGCCGAACACGACCCGGACTACGACGCCCGCAGACTGGCGGGCCTCCTCATCACGGGGCTGCGCGAACCGCACTGACACGCGGCCCGCCGCCCGCACAGAGCCCGGACACCGGCCTTCGGCCGCGACGACCGTACGCCAGGATGCCCAGCCGCGGGGCCGGTCACGGCATCGGCCGGGGAGTCTCCGCCAGCCCGGCCAGGTCCAGCAGCTCGGCCAGGGCGGCCGGCGCGCCCCGCAGCCGCATCAGGGCACCGTGCCGCAGAGCGGTGAGCCGGAGGCCGGCGACCGCCTCCACGGCCGCCAGACCCGGGCGGACGATCCCGCTCACGTCGCAGTCGAACCCGCGCGCCGCCCCGGCATCCGGGGCAGCACGCAGCAGCCGCCCCAGCTCCTCGCAGAGGCGCGGGACATCGGCCCGGGTGACCGGACCGGTGACGACAAGGACGAGCGGCTCGGTGACATCCACACCAGGGAGACCGGCGCGGCGCGCGGAACTCATCGCGGCGCCGGTCCCTGCTGTGCCCCGGCAGCCTCCGCCGGAGCTGTCCGGGCAGGTCAGACGATGCGGTCCAGGACGATCGGGCTCGCGGTGAACGCCGTGCCCGCCGGGGCGATGTCGTACGCGGCGGGCAGCGAGTCCAGCGCGTACGCGAACTTCTCGGGGGTGTCCGTGTGCAGGGTCAGCAGCGGCTGGCCCTCGGTCACCGTGTCGCCGGGCTTGGCGTGCAGCTCGACGCCCGCGCCCGCCTGCACCGGGTCCTCCTTGCGGGCACGGCCCGCGCCGAGACGCCAGGCGGCCACCCCGATGTCGTACGCGTCGAGCCGGGTCAGCACCCCGCTCGAAGGCGCGGTGACGACGTGCTGCTCGCGGGCGACCGGAAGCTTCGCGTCCGGGTCACCGCCCTGGGCTGCGATCATCCGTCGCCAGTGGTCCATCGCGGAGCCGTCGGCGAGCGCCTTCGCCGGGTCGGCGTCCTTCAGACCGGCCGCGTCGAGCATCTCGCGGGCCAGCGCGAGGGTCAGCTCGACGACGTCCGAGGGGCCGCCGCCCGCCAGCACCTCGACGGACTCGCGCACTTCGAGTGCGTTGCCCGCGGTCAGGCCGAGCGGGGTCGCCATGTCGGTGAGCAGCGCGACCGTGCGGACGCCGTGGTCGGTGCCGAGACCGACCATCGTCGACGCCAGTTCACGGGCGTCGGCCAGGTTCTTCATGAAGGCGCCGGAGCCGACCTTGACGTCCAGGACGAGTGAACCGGTGCCTTCGGCGATCTTCTTGGACATGATCGAGGAGGCGATCAGGGGGATCGCCTCGACCGTGCCGGTGACATCGCGCAGCGCGTACAGCTTCTTGTCGGCGGGGGCGAGACCGTCGCCCGCCGCACAGATGACCGCACCGACCGAGTCCAGGACGTCCATCATCTCGGCGTTGGAGAGCAGCGCCCGCCAGCCGGGGACGGACTCCAGCTTGTCCAGTGTGCCGCCGGTGTGGCCGAGCCCGCGGCCGGACAGCTGCGGTACGGCGGCGCCGCAGGCGGCGACCAGCGGGGCGAGCGGCAGGGTGATCTTGTCGCCGACGCCACCGGTGGAGTGCTTGTCGGCGGTCGGCCTCGACAGCGCCGAGAAGTCCATCCGCTCACCGGAGTTGATCATCGCGGCCGTCCAGCGGGCGATCTCGGTGCGGTTCATGCCGTTGAGCAGGATCGCCATCGCCAGTGCCGACATCTGCTCGTCGGCGACCGCGCCACGCGTGTACGCGTCGATCACCCAGTCGATCTGCTCGGGGCTCAGCTCGCCCCGGTCACGCTTGGTGCGGATGACAGAGATGACGTCCATGGAGTTGGCGTTCCTTCCGGCAGGGAGTGTGTGTCGATGTGCGTAACGCGCGACTCTACGCGCATAGAGGGAGGGGCGGTCAGTGGCCCTCCCACCGCTGTGGAAGGGCCACTGGAGCGTCAGTTCAGATGCTGCGGGCCGAAGGCCTGCGGCAGCATCTCGGAGAGCGGCAGCACTCCGTCGGGGGTTTCCAGCAGCAGCTCGTCGCCGCCGAACTCGTACAGCAGCTGACGGCACCGCCCGCACGGCACCAGCACCGCGCCGGCGCCGTCGACGCAGGTGAAGTGGGTCAGCCGGCCGCCGCCGGTTGCCTGGAGCTGGGAGACCAGACCGCACTCGGCGCACAGCCCGATGCCGTACGAGGCGTTCTCGACGTTGCAGCCGACGACCGTACGCCCGTCGTCCACCAGGGCGGCGACGCCGACGGGGTACTTCGAGTACGGCGCGTACGCACGGGACATCGCGCCCCGCGCGGCCTCCCGCAGAACGTCCCAGTCGACCTGTGTCACTTGCCCTGGCCCTTCCGGTAGCGCATACCGTCCGCCTTGGGCATTCGCAGCCGCTGCGCGGAGAGCGAGAGCACCAGCAGGGTCACCACGTACGGGGTGGCGCCCACGAAGTCGGACGGGACATCGTCCGTCAACAGGTACCAGACCAGGATGAGTACGGCCATGACCGCGCTGATCGCGCCCTGGAGCACGGCCTTGCGGTAGAGCTTCCAGACGGCGAGCAGCACAAGCAGCACCACGATGAGCAGCAGCAGCGCGTGGACGGTCTCGCCCCCGTTGCGCAGCTGGAGCGCGTCGGAGAAGCCGAACAGGCCCGCACCCATGGCGAGTCCGCCGGTTCGCCAGTTGCCGAAGATCATGGCGGCGAGACCGATGTAACCGCGCCCGCCGGTCTGGTTCTCCAGGTAGATGTGCGTGGGAACCATCGCGAGGAAGGCGCCGCCGAGCCCGGCCAGACCGCCGGAGACCGCCACCGCCGCGTACTTGTACGTGTAGACGTTGACGCCCAGCGACTCGGCCGCGATCGGGTTCTCGCCGCAGGAGCGCAGCCGGAGGCCGAACGCGGTCTTCCAGAGCACCCACCAGGTGCCGATGAAGAGCAGCACCGCGATGACCGTCAGCACGGAGACGTCCGTGACCAGGCCGCCGAGGATGCCTGCCAGGTCGGAGACGAAGAACCAGTGGTGCTTCTCGATCGACGACAGCCCGTTCGAGAGGCCGGGGACCGTGAAGTCGGGCAGCGAGTCGACCGGCGGTGACTGCTTGGGGTTGCCGCCCGCGGCCGCCGCTGCGCCGTGGTTGAAGAAGATCTTCGCGAGGTACTGGGTGATACCCAGCGCGAGGAGGTTGACCGCCACACCGGAGACGATGTGGTCGACGCCGAAGGTGATGGTGACGATCCCGTGGATCAGCCCGCCGAGCATGCCGAAGGTGATTCCGGCGAGTATCCCGAACCAGGGGCTGGACTGCCAGCCGATCCAGCCGGCCCCGAAGGTGCCGAGGATCATCATGCCTTCGAGACCGATGTTGACCACACCGGCCCGCTCCGACCAGAGACCGGCGAGCCCGGCGAGACCGATCGGTACGGCGAGCCCGAGCGAGGCGCTGATCTGGCCTTCGGAGGTCAGCTGGTCGGCGCCGGTGATGATCCGGACCAGGGACAGCAGGATCAGCGCGCCCGCGATGATCAGCAGGATCTTCGGGAGTGAGGACCCGGAACGGCCGGACTTGGCGTTCCCCGCCTGGGGAGCCGCTGGCGGCGGAGTCGTGGTCATGGTCGCGGTCATGCCGTCACCTCCTGCTGGTTCGAGTGGGCGGCGGCCTGCGCGGCGATTTCGGCGCCGACCCTCTGCTGCTGGCGCTTGAGTCCGTAGCGGCGCACGACCTCGTAGGCGATGACGACGCACAGGACGATGACGCCCTGGATCACGCCGAGGATCTCCTTGTCGTACCCCTTGAACTCAAGGTGGTTGGTGGTGCGCTCCAGGAAGCCCCAGAGCAGTGCGCCCAGCGCGATGCCGACCGGGTGGTTGCGCCCCAGGAGCGCGATGGCGATGCCGGTGAAGCCGACACCCAGCGGGAAGTCGTTGCTGTACATGTGGCTGTCGTTGAGCAGGGTCGGCATGCCGATCAGCCCCGCCATCGCACCCGAGATGATCATGCTGGTGGCGACCATCTTCTTGACGCTGACACCGCTGGCGGAGGCCGCGGACTCGGACTGCCCGACGGCCCGCAGGTCGAACCCGAAGCGGGTGCGGCCCAGCACGAACCAGTACGCCACGCCGGCCAGCGCCGCGATGAAGATGAAGCCCCAGAGCATTCCGGCGGGGCCGGTGTTGATGGAGAAGAACCAGGAGGATTCCCGCAGCGGCTTGGTGGAGACCAGGGTGCCCGAGTCATCGAGCTGGCCGAGCCGGCCCGGCTGCATGAGGTAGGCGATGACCGCGGTGGCGATCGAGTTCAGCATGATCGTCGAGATGACCTCGCTGACGCCGCGCGTCACCTTCAGTACGCCCGCGATACCGGCCCACATCGCACCGACCAGCATGGCCGTGACGATCATCAGCGGGATCTGGACGGCGCCCGGCAGTGTCAGCGCGCCGCCGACGACCGCGGCGAAGAAGGCGGCCATCCGGTACTGGCCGTCGACGCCGATGTTGAACAGATTCATCCGGAAGCCGACGGCCACCGCGATACCGGCGAGGTAGTACGTCGTCGCCTTGTTGAGGATGTAGATCTGGCTGTCGCTGGCCGAGCCGTACGTCAGCATGTCGCTGAACGCGGCGAACGGGTCCTTGCCGGTGGCGAGGATGACCAGCGTGGTGACGACGAGGGCCGCCACCACGGCGAGCAACGGGGCCGCTGTCGCGAGGAGCAGCCGCTCCCGGTCGATGCGCGCGGTGTACTTCTTCATCGGTCCTCTCCCCCAGCTTCGCCGCCGGCGGTGTCCGGGGTCTCCAGCGCCTTGCGCGGCTCCGGGACCCCCGGGGTCTTCGCGGGGCCCACGGTCTTCGGGCCGGCCGTCCCGTCCGGAGCGGCGTCCTCGCCGTGCTCCAGGTGGCCGGTCGCGGCCCCGGTCATCGCGGAGCCGAGCTCCTCGGGGGTGATCGTGGCCGGGTCCGCGTCGGCGACGAGCCGGCCGCGGTACATCACCCGCAGGGTGTCCGACAGACCGATCAGCTCGTCCAGGTCGGCGGAGATCAGCAGGACCGCGAGCCCGTCACGGCGGGCCTCCTTGATCTGGTCCCAGATCTGCGCCTGTGCGCCGACGTCCACACCCCGGGTGGGGTGTGCGGCGATCAGCAGCTTGGGCCGGTGGCTCATCTCACGGCCGACGATCAGCTTCTGCTGGTTGCCGCCGGACAGGGAGGCGGCGGTGACGTCGATGCCGGGCGTGCGCACGTCGTACTCGGCGACGATCCGCTCGGTGTCGGTACGGGCCGCCTTGGCGTCGATCAGCCCGTGCCGGGAGTTGGGCCGCTCGGTGACATGGCCGAGGATCCTGTTCTCCCAGAGCGGCGCCTCAAGGAGCAGGCCGTGCCGGTGGCGGTCCTCGGGGATGTAACCGACGCCGCTCTCCCGGCGCTTGCGGGTGGGCTCGTGCGAGATGTCGGTGGTGTCGAGCGTGATGACACCGCCGTCCGGGTCCCGCATGCCCATGATCGCTTCGACGAGCTCGGCCTGGCCGTTGCCCTCCACACCCGCGATACCGAGGACTTCGCCCTGGTGGATCGTGAAGGAGATCCCGGAGAGGACCTCCCGTACGAGGCCGTCGGAGTCGACGGCGGTGAGCCGCAGGTCGTCGAGGGTGAGCATCGGTGCGTCGGTGACCGTCGACTCGCGCGTCTCGGGCGAGGGCAGCTCACTGCCGACCATCAGCTCGGCCAGCTGCTTCGACGTGGTGGTCGCCGGGTCGGCGGTACCCACGGTCGTGCCGCGGCGGATGACGGTGATCTCGTCGGCGACGGAGAGCACCTCACCGAGTTTGTGGGAGATGAAGATGACCGTCAGGCCCTCGGACTTGAGCTCGCGGAGGTTGTCGAAGAGCGCGTCGACCTCCTGCGGGACCAGGACCGCGGTCGGCTCGTCGAGGATGAGCGTGCGGGCGCCGCGGTAGAGGACCTTGAGGATCTCCACGCGCTGGCGGTCGGCGACACCGAGGTTCTCGACCAGGACGTCCGGGCGGACCTTCAGGCCGTACGCGTCGGAGATCTCCTGGATCTTGGCGCGTGCCCGGGTGCCGATCCCGTACAGCTTCTCGCCGCCGAGGACCACGTTCTCCAGGACCGTGAGGTTGTCCGCGAGCATGAAGTGCTGGTGCACCATGCCGATACCGCGGGCGATGGCGTCGGCCGGGCTGGAGAAGACGGCCTGATCGCCGTCGACGGCGATGGTGCCCTCGTCCGGCTTCTGCATGCCGTAGAGGATCTTCATCAGAGTCGACTTGCCGGCACCGTTCTCACCGCACAGCGCGTGCACGGTGCCCTTGCGGACGGTGATGTCGATGTCGCGGTTGGCGACGACACCGGGGAATCGTTTGGTGATGCCGCGCAGTTCGACGGCGGGAGGGCTGGACGCGTTGATGGCGCACTCTCCTCGGAGAAGGAGCGGTGGAGGCTCCTCGGGAGAAGGAGCGGCGGAGGGGCCCCGGCACAGGCGGGGGCGATGCGGTGACGCTAGCGCGTCAACTACGCGCTACACGCGTAGAGTTGACACATTGTTATGGGCCCGGCGAAGGGATGGCACCCCTCACCGGGCCCACGGGACACAGCAGGTCAGGGAGTGGTCTTGACCTTGACCGCACCGTCGGCGATCTTCTTCTTCGCGGCGTCGAGCTGCGGCTCGATGTCGCCGATGAAACCACCGCTGGTGGACAGCGAGACACCGCCCTTGGCGAGCGAGTAGGTGCTGGTGCCGGTGACGGGCTTGCCGGCGTGCACCGACTTGACCAGGTCGTACACGCCGATGTCGACGTTCTTGACGACCGAGGTCAGGATCGACGACTTGTACTTCGCGAGCGACGGGATCTTGTACTGGTCCGAGTCGACGCCGATCGCCCAGGCGCCCTTCTTGCCGTTGACGGCCTCGATCGCGCCGTTACCGGACGAACCGGCCGCCGAGAAGACCACGTCCGCGCCCTTGTCGAGCATGCCCTGCGCGGCTTCCTTGCCCTTGTCGGGGCTGGCGAAGCCGGAGGTGTCCGAGCCGTGGCTCAGGTACTGCCGGTCGATCTTGATCTTCTTGTCGGTGTCCTGGACGCCCTGGACGTAACCCGCCTCGAACTTCTTGATCAGCGGGATGTCCACACCACCGATGAAGCCGACGTGCTTCGTCTTGGTCTTCAGCGCCGCGGTGACACCGGCGAGGTAGGAGCTCTGCTCCTCGGTGAAGACGATGTTGTCGATGTTCTTCGCGTCGACCGCGGCGTCCACGAGCCCGAAGGTGATCTTCGGGTACTTCGCGGCGACCTTCTTCATCGACGGCGCGTAGGAGTAGCCGATGCCGACGATCGGGTTGTAGCCCGCGTCGGCCAGGTCGGTGAGCCGCTGCTCGCGGTCCGCCTCGGTGTCACTGGTCTTCGCGGTCAGCTCCTTGACGCTGCCGCCGAACTCCTTCTTCGCCTTGTCCATGCCGCGGGCGGCGGAGTCGTTGAAGGAGTGGTCGCCACGGCCGCCGACGTCGTACGCGACACCGACCTTGACGCCCTTGGAGGAGCCGGACGACGAGGAGCTGGAGTTGTCCTCCTGCGTCGACGTGCTGCCACAGGCGGAGACAGAGAGAGCGAGGGCCGCGGTGGCTATGCCAGACGCAGCGATCTTGGTTACCCGGCGCAAGAGGAGGTCCCTTCAAACCAAACCTGGAGCGCCTCTTCCGGCGCTGGTTTTCGCGAGGATCGTAACGCGCGTAGATGTCAGGTAAAGGCCTGTTCGGAACCTGTTATCGGATCGACGCGAACGGGGTCCGGACCTCCGGTGACATGTCCGTCTACAGCCGATGTCCGTCCAGCAGCGCGGCAGCCGTGAACAGTTCGACGCCGACCTCGACCGACGCCTCGTCGGGGTCGAAATCTCCCCGGTGCAGGTCGCCTCGGGCGCTGTCGCCGGGTGTCCGCACGCCGAGCCTCGCCATCGCGCCCGGCACCTGCTCCAGGTACCAGGAGAAGTCCTCGCCGCCCAGACTCTGCTCGGTGTCCTCGACCGAGGACGGCCCGCGGCGCGCGGTCATGGCGTCGCGCAACAGCTCGGTCACGGCACCGTCATTGACGACGGGCGGCACGCCCCGCACGTAATTGATCACGGACTTGGCGCGGTGCATGTCGGCCACCTCGGCGATGGCCGCGTGCACCAGATCGGGAGCGGCCCGCCAGGCCTCCAGGTCCAGGCAGCGCACGGTGCCGGAGAGTTCGGCGTGCTGCGGGATGACGTTGCAGGCGTGGCCCGCCTCGATCCGCCCCCAGGTCACGGCGAGCCCGGACCGGGTGTCGATCCGCCGGGCCAGCAGTGCGGGCACATCGGAGACGACCTTGGCGGCGGCGGTCACCAGATCGGTGGTGAGGTGGGGGCGCGCGGTGTGCCCGCCGGGTCCGTCCAGGCTCACTTCGAGACGGTCGCAGGCGGAGGTGATGGGCCCGGTCCGCAGTCCGATGCGCCCGGCGTCGACCTTGGGGTCGCAGTGCACCCCGATGATCCGGCCGACCCCTTCGAGTACCCCGGACTCGATGGCGTCCGGGGCGCCGCCGGGCAGCACCTCCTCGGCGGGCTGGAAGATCAGCCGTACAGGGTGCGGGAGCCGGCCCTCGTGGTGCAGCCGGGCCAGCACCAGTCCGGCGCCCAGCACTGCGGTGGTGTGGACGTCGTGTCCGCAGGCGTGCGCCATGCCGGGCACGGTGGAGCGGTAGTCGCAGTCGACCTTGGTGTCCGGGATCGGCAGGGCGTCGATGTCGGCGCGCAGGGCGAGCATGGGGCGGGGGGTGGGTGGTACGGGCGCCCCCTCCCGGGCTCCGCCGGCGCCGTCCGTACCGTCCGCGCCGCCGGTGCCGTCCGTCCCGATGTCGCAGACCAGGCCGGTCCCGGTATTGAGCACACGGGGCGCGAGGCCGGCCTGCTCCAGCCGCGCCTTCAGGGCCGCGGTGGTCCGGAATTCCTGGTTCCCCAGCTCCGGGTGCCGGTGCAGGTCACGGCGGAAGGCGATCAGCTCGGCGCGGAGGTCGGCGGGCAGCGCGCCGGAGAGCGCCACGCCGTCGGGCCCGGCACCACTGTTTCCGGCGGCACCACTGGCGTCTTCGGCGTCACCGGGACGGTCGGCATCGGACTCGCGGGACATCAACTGGTTCACCTGTTCAAGGGTAGGCCCCTTCACCGCTCAACTAACCATCGATCAACAAAAGTTCAGCCGCTTAGGCGAAAGAATCATGGCGCCGCATGCTTGAGGCGGGGCGCCGGTGGGTAGACCACATCCCGCTCCGGCGGGCTGGAGCCGCTCGGGCCCGCGCTACGCCTTCTTTCGCCTTATGTCGTCTTCAGCCTTCATCCTCTGCATCCCCTCGTCTTCATCCGGGGAACGGTTGACCGAGCGGAGAGGCGCACTCCGCGGACCGGCCGGCCCGCGGGGCCGGGGTTCGGCCCGCCCCGAGAGGCGGGCGGGGCCGGCCGCTCCCGGCTCGGGCGGAGCCGCCACCCACCTGGACCCGGACGAGGGCGGCGCGGTCCATAGGCTGGTGAGAGACGGATCCCGCGCAGGGGACCCGGAATGGCGAGCCGGGACAGGACCGGCCGACGGACTTCGAGGTGGCTCAACGTGGCGAATCCGGTGGCGGACGCGGAAGTGAAGGACGTCAGGGGCAGACGGCGGACCCCGCTGCTGCTGGCCGTGGCGGGCATCGCCTACGCCCTCGACCTGGGCAGCAAGCTGGCCGTGGTCGCGAAGCTGGAGAACCACGCACCCGTGAAGGTGATCGGTGACTGGCTGGAGCTGAGCGCGATCCGCAATCCCGGTGCCGCGTTCGGCATCGGCGGGGCGACGACCATCCTGTTCACGGTGATCGCCGTGGCCATCGCGGGGGTGATCGTCCGGATGGCTCGAAAGCTGTACAGCGGCCCGTGGGCGATCGCGCTGGGACTGCTGCTGGGCGGGGCGCTCGGCAACCTGACCGACCGGCTCTTCCGCTCTCCTGGGGGCCTGCGGGGAGCGGTCGTCGACTTCATCGCGGTGCGCGGTTTCAGCGTCATGAACCTCGCCGACTGGGCGATCTCCTGCGGAGGCGCGCTGATGGTGATCCTCGCCTTCCGCGGACGGGGACTGGACGGCGAGAACACCACCGGCACCGCCGCTGACGCCCGCACCGCCACCGACGCCGACTCCGGCACCGCCACCGGCACCTCCCCCGAGGCTCAGACGGAGACCGGCCGGTGAGGTGACCCGGGCGAAGCGGCGCGGGCCCGCACCTGTCGCCCCGCACCCGTCACGGTGCGGGCAGGACAGACAGGGATGGCCTCAGGCGAGCGCGGTCCGGGACTGCGGCGCCGCCTCCGCGCCGGGCGCCGGCAACGGACGTGTCCGCGGCCAGCGGACGACCACGGTGGACGCCAGCCGGTCGTACTGGGACTGGTGGTAGGGCCGGTCCCGCACCATTTTGACCAGGAAGAGGACCGCGTACAGAACGTTGAATCCGGGGACCAGCATGATCGCCCCGAAGAGGAACTCCCGGACGAGCGCGGTCCGCCCGTTGATCCGCGACGGCAGGGCCCAGAGCCTGGCCACCCGGAGGCCGGACACCCATTTCCCCGGAGTGGTCCCGAACCAGCGGAGCGAGAAGACGAAGTAGGAGCACCCGAGCAGCGGGCACGCGATGACCGGGCCGAGGAGAATCCATACGGAGTCGTCCGACACGCTCTCGACGATGGCGCCCGCGGCGATCAGCGCGATGATCCCGACCAGCACCTGATCGAATACCCGCGCGCCGATCCGGCGCCACACGGACGCGAGCTCGACGACCGGGACTCCCCCGCCCGAGGGGCGGACTCCCGCTTCGCTTCCGGGGAGAACGTAGTCCACTGCCGCCCACTCCGGCCGCGTACCGGACACGGGGTCGCGCTCCGACAGCGCTGGCCGGTTCCGGACACTCTCGTCGGACATGTAATCCACTCCCCTGAATCGCCCACAGCGCGCCCACCCCTGCACCGGACACACCTCATGACCTGCGGCGGCCATGGCTCATGGAGCTTGTCAGGAGGAGGCCGTCGGCAGGGTAAGGAGATGATCAAGAGGAGGTCATGTGAAGGTTGTGCGACCAGGAGGTGGCCGACAAGGCGCCCACCAGCACATTTCGCGCCACCCGGCCTCCGCGGCTTCTCACACCCCCGGATCACACCCCCGGAGCCAGCCGCTGCACGTCGCGCGCCGTCCCCGTGACCCCCGCCAGGAACCCCTGCGCGCGGGGCGAAGCCGTGTCCGTGAGCCAGGCGGGGTCGATGTCGCAGACCGCCACGCGGACCTCCGTGCCCGCAAGGGCCAGCGGGAGGGTGTGGACCACCGTGGACGGGAAGCTCACGATGGTGCGGCCGATCGGACCGCGGCGGGCGATCAGTTCCAGCGGGAGGTCGGGGCGGACGATCTCCAGGCCGGTCTCGGCGTGCAGCCGGTGCAGCTTCTCGGTGGATTCACGGCGGTGGGCGAAGTACCGCGTGACCCGGTGCGTGCGGGCCAGGCCGGTCACCGCAGCGATGTAGAGGTCCTGGTCCACCACCCCCGTCTCCACGAGTGAGGTGCCCACCAGGTCCGATGTGCGGGTGAGCCTCGGCGGGCCGAACCGGGAGCGCGTCCAGGCGAAGTCGTTGGCCGTGACCGTGAGCCCCGGGGGCGCGTCCGCCACCGGCATCGAGCTGAAGACCTCGACCGCGCGGCGGCGGGCCGGGGTGAGGCGGCGTCTGGCCGCCGAGGCCATGGGGGCGAAGAGCAGGTCACGGGGGCCGCGGCGGCCCCTGCGGTGCCAGCGGACCAGCGGTTCCCCGGCAGTCAGCTGGGCGATGAACTCCATGGTGGCCGTGCCGTCGTCCACCACCGTCAGGTCCCGGGAGCCGGACAGGGCGAGGAGGAGTTGCACGTACCGCGAGAACGGGTCCCCGATGACGATCCGCCCGGCCCCGCGCAGCAGGGGTGTCAGCCCGCCGATGGTGCGGAACGGCGCCGCCACTCCGCCACGCGCCTCCTCCCAGCGCACCCTGATGCCCTCGCCCCGGGCCAGTTCGGCCATGCGGCGAAGCTGGCCGCGGGACATGGGGTCGAGCGGTGAGAGGACGACCACGGTCAGGTCCATGGTCGTCGTGTGGGCCCACTCCAGCAGGTTGAGCAGCTGGACGGGGCTCTCCACGAAGGCGAGCGTGGCGGGGGCGCTCTTCACAGTGGCGGTTCTCCGGTCTCGGGCGCTCGCCTCAGACGGACGCGGGCTCGCGGTCCGCGCCATCGGCGACGACGCCCGCCACCCGGCGCAGCTTCTTCATCGGGGCCAGCTCCGACTCGTAGACCTTCTTGACGCCGTCACCGAGCGACGCCTCGATGGTGCGGATGTCACGCACCAGCCGCTGCAGGCCCTGCGGCTCGACCGATGCCGCCTGGTCGGAGCCCCACATGGCGCGGTCCAGGGTGATGTGGCGCTCGACGAAGGCCGCGCCGAGTGCGACGGCGGCGAGGGTGGTCTGGAGGCCGGTCTCGTGGCCGCTGTAGCCGATCGGGACGTTCGGGTACTCGCCCTGGAGGGTGTTGATGACGCGGAGGTTCAGCTCTTCGGCCTTGGCCGGGTACGTCGAAGTGGCGTGGCAGAGCAGGATGTTGTCGCTGCCGAGCACCTCGACCGCGTGCCGGATCTGCTTCGGCGTCGACATACCGGTGGAGAGGATCACGGTGCGGCCGGTGGCGCGCAGCGCACGCAGCAGTTCGTCGTCGGTGAGCGAGGCGGAGGCGACCTTGTGCGCCGGTACGTCGAACTTCTCCAGGAACGCGACGGCCTCGGTGTCCCACGGCGATGCGAACCAGTCGATGCCGCGCAGGGCGCAGTGCTCGCTGATCGCGCGGTACTCGTCCTCGCCGAACTCGACGCGGTGGCGGTAGTCGATGTACGTCATCCGGCCCCAGGGGGTGTCGCGCTCGATGTCCCACTGGTCACGCGGGGTGCAGATCTCCGGCGTGCGCTTCTGGAACTTGACCGCGTCGCAGCCTGCTTCGGCGGCGATGTCGATCAGGGCGAGGGCGTTGTCGAGCTCACCGTTGTGGTTGATGCCGATCTCGCCGGTGATGTAGACGGGGTGGGCGGGGCCCGCGGTCTTGGCGCCGAGGGTGCGGAGGCGGGTGGTGCTCATGAGGGGGTTCCTTACTTGTTGAGGGTGGGGCCCAGGAGCCAGGCGGCGATCTCGCGGATAGCTCCTTCGCCGCCGGGGGTGGTGGTGACCGCGCGTGCGGCGCCGCGTACGGCGTCGTGGGCCTGGGCGACCGCGACGGGCCACCCGACGAGGCCGAAGCACGGCAGGTCGTTCACGTCGTTGCCGACGTAGAGCACGCGCTCGGGCGCGACACCCTGTTCTTCGCACCACTGCTTGAGTGCGAGGTCCTTGCGGTCGATGCCGTGCAGCACGGGCACCCGCAGCTTGCGGGCGCGCGCCGCGACGACCGGGTTCTGTTCGGTGGAGAGGATGAGGAGCTTGAGGTCCGTGGTGTCGCGGAGGGCCGCGATGCCGAGGCCGTCGCCGCGGTGGACGGCGACGATCTCGCGGCCGTCGGAGTCGATGAGGACGCGGTCGTCGGTCTGGGTGCCGTCGAAGTCCAGGACGACGGCGTCGACGTCGTCACGGCCGGGCAGCGTACGGACGTCCAGGAGTGGTGCGAGGGCGCGGGCGCGCGCGAGGTCGTGCGGGTCGTCGATCTCCAGGACGCGGGCCGGGTCGGTGCGGACCAGCGCGGTTTCGCCGAAGAAGCGGTGCCGGGCGGTCCTGAACCCCTCGGCCTTCATGGCGTAGGCCGCGCCCGTCTCCAGGTAGTCCTGCGGGCGGTCCTGGCGGCGGGGGCGGAATGCCTTGTCGTGGTTGACGCCGAGGCTGTCCGCGCCGCTGCCGTCGATGCGCTGTTCCTCGCGCCAGACGAAGCCGTGGGTGGGTGCGACGGTGAGCGCGGTGTCGGCGCCGCCGCCGGCGACCGCTGCCGCCACACCGTCGATCTCCTCGCTGGTGAGGAAGGGGCTGGTGCACTGCACGAGCAGCACGACGTCCGTCCCGGGGTACGCGTCCAGCGCGTGGAGCACGGCGGCCTCGCTGGTCGCCGTGTCCCCGGCGATCTCGGCGGGGCGCAGCACCACGTCGGCGCCGGCCTCGCGCGCCGCGGTGGCGATCCGCTCGTCGTCCGTGGACACGGCGACGTCGGTGACGTGGCGGGCGCCCCGGCAGGCGCGGACGGCGCGGGCGACCAGTGGTACGCCGCCGACCGGTTCGAGGTTCTTGGCGGGCACGCCCTTGGATCCGCCGCGTGCCGGGATCACGGCGAGGACGCGCGGGGGCCCGGCGGGTGCTGTGCGCGGTACGGTCCCGGCTGGTTCGGCGGCTTCGGTGGGCATCACAGTTCTCCCATACGGCGGATGACGGGGGCCACGCGCTGGACGCCGTGGCGGTATGCGCCGCGCGCCACGTCCCGTACGGCGTCGCGCATCACGCGCCGGACGCCTCCGGTCCCGTCGGCGGGAGCGGCGTCCAGGCGGTAGCGGGCGAGGATGCCGGGCAGGTAGCCGGGGGCGGTGGCGTGCGTGTAGTAGGGCGCTATCGGCGGAAGTTGCGGAGCGAGGAGCAGCCGCGCGACCCGTTCGCGTACGGCGTCGAAAGCCGTGTCGTACGAGCCTCCGCCGGAGGACGGGTCCCCGGCGGCCACTCCCTGTCCGGCCAGCCAGGCGGGGTCGGCCTGCGGGCTGCCGCCGGCGTCCAGCCGGTCCCAGGAGGTGAGGCAGCCCGAGCCGAGGAAGTGGTGGTTGCCGAGTGCCTCGCGGACGCCGAGGTCGGTGAGGACGGCGGTGGGGATACGGCGGTGCAGGGATTCGAGGGCGGCGGTCGAGGAGACGGTGACCAGCAGGTCCGTGCGGTCCAGCACCTCGCCCATGTGGCCGTACACCAGACGGAAGTTGGCGGGCAGACCGCCGGGGAGCCGCTCGGCCAGCTTCTGGTAGGGCAGTTCCTCGATGTGCGTGGTGTGCTCGCCGGGCCTGGAGCGCAGTTTCAGCAGCACCTCGCGGTCGGGGTGCAGCCGGGCGTGCCCGGCCAGGCGGTTCAGCAGGTAGCTGCGGTCGTCGCGCGAGGCGGGGACGGAGGGCTGCGCTGCGAAGACGACCGTCTTCAGGGCGCCCCCGGCGTACGGCGCACCGCCCAGGAAGGGCAGTGCGGCCCCGGTCACCGCGGACGCGTCCGCGCCCACCCCTTCGTACACGGCGCGGAAGCGTTCCGCGTCGTGCCGCGAGTTGGCGAGGACCACGTCGGCGCCGTGGCGCAGCAGCAGCCCGTCGGCGAGCTTCTCGTAGACCACACCGACATAGCCGGTGACGACCACCGGGCGGCGGTCGGCGGTCCTGGCGGACGCGAGCCCGTGCAGGACGGCCTGGACAGCGCCGCCGACGAGTGCGAGGACGACCACGTCGTAGCCGTCCCGCTCGACGGCCCGGAGGAATTCGGCCCCTGTCACCTCCCGTACGGCGGCCGTGTCCACACCGGCCCCGACTTCGGCGAGCTGGCGCGGGGTGGGCGTGGCCCGGCCGCGCAGCAGGAAGCCGCTGAGCTGTACCCCCCCTGCGGAGAGGCGGCGTGCGGTGAGCGCGCCCCATTTCCAACGGGTGTCGGAATCGGCGATCACGGCAACGCGGAGAAATTCGCTGGTACTTGCTGGCACAACGACGAAGGTAGAAAGGCATTCCGTTCGGCGGCCCAACTCAGCCGCAACAAAGGGTTAACAGCGGGCCGACAGAGAGGGAATCGGTAATGGGAACGGGCCGGTTCACGATTTCGCCATACTCGGTTCACCTGCCGTCCCACCGCGCTTCAGGGCGAATGCCGGGGCGCCTCCTAGCGTCACGCAGGTGGTCAAGCTCTCCGTCATTGTGCCGTTCTACAACGTGCAGACATACGCCCCCGACACCCTCAGAAGCCTGCGCGCGAACGCACGCGAGGACTTCGAGTTCCTGCTCGTCGACGACTGTTCGACGGACGGGACGCCGGAGATCCTCGAACGTGCGGAGCGCGAGCTTCCGGGGGCCGTCCTGCTGAGACACCGGGAGAACGGAGGACTCGCCACCGCCCGGAACACCGGGCTCGACGCGGCGAGCGGTGAATACATCACCTTCCTGGACGGCGACGACTGGCTCGCTCCGGGGTACTACGCACAGCTGCTGGCCGGCATGGAGTCCCTGGGCTGCGACTTCGTCCGCACCGACCATGTGCAGTGCACCGGCAGCGCCCGCAGCGTCCGCCGCGTCCCGTACGGCAGGCGGGGCGTGGTGGTGCCCGCGCGCGAGGTGATCCTGCCCGCCGACCGCTCCACGCCGGTCGACTACGCGTACGCCTGGGCCGGTATGTACCACCGCAGGCTGCTGGACCGCGGGCTGCTGCACTTCACACACGGGCTGCGCACCGCCGAGGACCGCCCGTGGATCTGGCGGCTGCACCGGGAAGCCGGATCATTTGCCGTGCTCGGGCTGCTCGGAATGTTCTACCGGCGCGGTGTCGCTTCGTCCCTCACGCAGATCGGCGATGTACGCCAGCTCGATTTCATCCGCGCTTTCGACCAGGTTCTCGACGACACGTCGAAAGACCCGGAAGCCGCTCTCCTTCTTCCCAAGGCCGTACGTACGTACTGCGCGATTATTTCGCACCATCTGGGTTCCGTCGAAAGGTTCGAACCAGCCGTGGCACGTAAATTGCGCACGCTCAGCGCGGCCGCGCTGAAACGGATGCCGCAGGATCTGCTGAGCGACGCGCTCGACTCGATGGACACACCGCGTGCCTCACGGCTGCGCAGGCTGCGCCGCCGTCCGGCCGCGCTGACGACGGAGGCCGCGGCGTGACGTCCCCCGCCCGTACGGCGCACACGGCCCGTACGACGCAGATCTTCTACGCGTCCACGCTGTACGGGGCCGCCACGCTCGCCGCCGCGATCGACAGCGGCTGCTTCGACACGGCGGACCGCCGGCTGCTGCTGGTCAGCAACAACGCGGTGATCCCGGAGACCGCGCCCGCGCTGGACGCGATGCCCGGCTTCGAGCGGCTGCGTGACCGGTTCGACGGCGTGCTCTCCTGGAACAGCGCCATCGCACCGCTGCACCCGGGCGGCTGGTCCCCGCGCGCCGACGACGTCCCGCTGTGGGAGCGGCAGTTGAGGCTCCTCTGGGACCTCGGCGACGACCGGATCGAGCTGGCGGTCGAGTCCGTCCAGGTCAATCCGGCGCAGGCGCTGGCACTGCTCTTCCAGGACGCACCGGTGACGGTGTACGCGGACGGGCTGATGTCGTACGGCCCGACGCGCAACAAGATCGATCCCCTGATCGGCACCCGGATCCGGCGTCTGCTGCATCTGGATCTGGTGCCGGGACTGAGGCCGCTGCTGCTCGCCGAGTTCGGGGTGGAGCCGGAGATCGTGCCGGACGAGGCCTTCCGCCGGGTCCTGGGCGAGGTGGCCGCTTGCGCACCGGGGCTTCCCGAGTGCGCGGAGCCTCCGGCGCTGCTGCTCGGCCAGTACCTCTCGGCCCTGGAGATCCTCACCCCGCAGCAGGAGGAGGACCTCCATGTCCGGATGCTGCGCGGGGCGGTCGCCCGCGGCCACCGCACGGTCGTCTTCAAACCGCACCCGACGGCACCGGCCCGCTGGTCGCGCCTGCTGGAGCAGGAAGCCGACCGGCTGGACGTCCGGCTGACGGTGGTGGACGAGCCGTTGCTCGCCGAGACACTGTACGAACGGGTGCGCCCGGCGCTGGTGGTCGGCTGTTTCTCCACCGCGCTGCTGACGGCGAGTGCCTTCTACGGGATCCCGGTCGCCCGCACCGGAACCGATCTGCTGCTGGACCGGCTCGCCCCGTACCAGAACAGCAACCGCGTCCCGGTGACCATCGTGGACGCGCTGCTGCCCGACCTGGAGGACGCCGGAGCCGCGCCGGCCGGCGATCTGCCGGGGCTCGTGGCCGCTGTCGGCTTCGCGATGCAGCCGCAGCTGCGGCCGGATCTGCGCCCGGCGGCCGAGGCCTACCTGAGCCGCCGTCTGAACGCGCACACCTGGCGCTACTTCAAGCGGCGCAGGCTGACCGTCCTGGGGCTGCCGGGCGCGATGCCGGCTCAGCTCGCCTTCATCCCGCGCAACGCCACGGTCCGCCGGGTGGCCCGTCGGGCCCGCACCCTCAAGAGAGTTGCCCTGGGATGACCACGACCCCGGCCGCCCCGGCAGCTTCTGCCACCCCGGCCACTTCGGTTTCCGTCACGTCGGCCGCTCCGGCCGGCGGAGACACCGCATCCGTCGCGGACCCGCCCGGATCCGGCGACTCGCCGGGGCCGATACCCGGCGCCCCGGCGGCGGACGGTCCGATACCGCTGCCGGGGCGGGCGCTGCCGCTGGTACCGGGCCCGCCCGCCCCGGCGGCGGGCGGGCGGCCCGTACGCGCGGGCGGGCGGCTGCGCGCTCTCGACGGACTGCGGCTGGTCGCCGCACTGATGGTCGCCGCTTACCACTACGGCGGCCGAAGCGGCGACATCAGCAGGGCATGGGGCGGTTCGCCGCGCCGCCAGTTCCCGACGCTCTCCGAGTGGTTCGCGTACGGCTGCCTCGGCGTACAGATCTTCTTCGTGATCAGCGGCTTCGTGATCTGCATGAGCGGCTGGGGCCGGCCGCTGCGCTCCTTCTTCGCCTCACGCGTGTCGCGCCTCTACCCGGCGTACTGGGCGGCGATCGTGATCGTCACGGCGACGTTCGCGCTCCCCTGGGTCGCGTACCGGACGGTCTCGCCCAGCGACGCACTGGTGAACCTCACCATGCTCCAGCAGCCGATCGGCGCCGACCGGGTGCTCGGCGTCTGCTGGACCCTCTGGGCGGAGCTGCGTTTCTACGCGCTCTTCGCCCTCTGCGTGGTGCTGCCGGGCGCCGGCCGGCAGCGTGTGCTGATCTTCTGCGGGGTGTGGACCCTGGCCGCCGCGATCACCGACGCGGTGCACCAGCCGGTACTGGGCATGGTGCTGATGCCGCAGTACGCGCCGTTCTTCATCGGCGGGATCGGGCTCTACCTCCTGCACCGCGACCGGCGTGACGTCATCGCGTGGGGAGTGGTCGGTGTCAGCTGGGCGATCGGCCAGCACTACGCGGTCACCGGCCTCTGGCACAGGCCCGACCCGGCGTTCTTCTCCTACCGGCACACCTCGGTGATCGTCGCCGTGGTGACGCTGGGCTTCGTCCTGGTGGGCGCGGTGGCACTCGGTTTCTTCCGCTGGGCCGACTGGCGCTGGCTGACGGTGGCCGGGGCGCTGACCTACCCCTTCTACCTGGTGCACGAGCATCTGGGCTGGGTGGTGGTGGCCGTACTCCACCGGAAGCTGGGGGTCGCCTCGTACGGCACGCTCACGCTCACGGTCGCGCTGATGCTGGGCCTGGCGTGGCTCCTCAACCGCTGCGTCGAGAAGAAGCTGACGCCCGTGCTGCGCGGCGCCCTGTCCAGGAGCATCGCCTCGCCCCGGAAACGGTGACGGCGGGCAGAGGGCGCGGGGGACGCGGACGGCGCGCGGGGCGGGGCCGGTCACGCGTCGCGCGGCCGGTAGGCGGCCTCGATCCCCGCGACGATCAGCCGCAGCCCCTCTTCGAAGCGCCGGTCGTAGTCGGTGAAGATCTCCCAGCCGGCTGCCGCGGTGAGCGGGTAGCCGGCGAGCCGCCCGGCACGCTCCTCCACCCCGTATCCCGCACGGCGCTCGCCGGGCATCGGCTGGACACCCTGCTCCTCGATGACGAAACCCACCGTGTAGGAGTACGCCGTCGTACCTGCCCTGACCGCCTGCGCCAAGTCGAAGCCGCGTGAGGTCATCTCGCGCAGATGCTCCTCCATCGACTGCGCGTGATCGGTGCCGGTGAACCGGGCGCCGCTGTAGACCCGGGCGCCGTCGCGGTGGCGCAGCAGCATGGCGCGCAGGGCGCGGTTGCCGAGCAGCAGGCCGTCCTGCCAGCTGCGGCCGGGCTCCGCCGGTTCCGGAACGGCCATCTGCCGGTACATCACCGTGGCCATCTCGTCGAGCAGGGCCTGCTTGTCCTTGAAATGCCAGTAGAGCGCGGGTGCCTTGACGTCCAGCTCCCTGGCGATGGCACGCAGCGACAGCCCGTCGAGGCCTACCTCGTTCAGCAGCCGCAGCGCGGTCTCCGCGACGCGCGCCCGGTCGATCTTCGTTGTTCCCACCTTGACAATTTAACAGTGTTAAGCGCACTCTCTGAGCCATGGAACTTAACAGCGTTAAGGAAACCGTCGGGGAAACAGGTGTGCTGATCATCGGCGCCGGCCCCACCGGGCTCGCGCTCGCCGTCGATCTGGCGAGGCGGGGGGTGCGTGCGACCGTCGTCGAGAAGGCGGACCGGCTCTTCCCCGGGTCCCGGGGCAAGGGGCTCCAGCCCCGCACGCTGGAGGTCTTCGACGACCTCGGTGTGGTCGGCGCGGTGCTGGCTTCGAGCGGGCCGGCCCCGGTCCAGATGATCTGGCAGGACGGGGTGCGGCAAGGCGAGCACCACATGTTCGACCCGGTCGAGACAACCCCGGCCGCGCCCTACGCGGGGACGCCGCGCATCCTTCCGCAGTGGCGCACCCAGGAGATCCTTCACGCGCGCCTGACCGAACTGGGCGGCGAAGTCTCGTTCGGCAGCGCCCTGACCTCCCTCACCCAGGACGCGTCCGGGGTCACCGCGACGCTCTCCGACGGGGCAACCGTGCGCGCGGCCTACGCGGTCGCGGCCGACGGCGGCCGCAGCACGGTCCGCGCGGCGCTCTCCATCGCGATGACCGGCGAATCCGTCGACCCCTCGTCGATGCTCGTCGCCGATGTGCGTATCCCGGTCCTCGACCGGCTGAACTGGCACGTCTTCCCGGCGGACGCGGGTTTCCTGCTGCTCTGCCCGCTGCCCGGCACCGATGACTTCCAGCTGGCCGCGCGCTTCCCGGACGGTGCGCGCCCCGATCTGTCGGCCGACGGCGTCCGTGCGCTGATCGCGGCGCGCACGCATCTCTGCGCGAGCGACGTCACCGAGGTGCGCTGGTCCTCGGACTTCCGTCCGCGCGCCGCCCTCGCCGACCGGTTCCGCGACGGCCGGGTCTTCCTGGCGGGCGACGCCGCCCATGTGCACTCACCGGCCGGCGGCCAGGGCCTCAACACCAGCATCCAGGACGCCTACAACCTGGGGTGGAAGCTCGGCCGGGTACTGCGCGACGGGGCGCCCGAGTCACTCCTCGACTCGTACGAGGAGGAACGGCTGCCGAACGCGGCCGAGATGCTGGGCCTGTCCACCCGGATCCACCGCGGCGAGCAGCGGCGCGGCGCGGCCACCCAGCAGCTGGGCATCGGGTACCGCGGCGGCCCGCTCTCCGAGGGTGCCGCGGGCGCCCTGCGGGCGGGCGACCGCGCGCCGGACGGACCGCTGGACGGCGGGACGCTCTTCGACGCCTTCCGCGGCCCTCACTTCACGCTGCTAGCGGTGGGTACCGATGCGCCACTGCCGCCGCTGGACGCCGGTGCGGTGCACGTCCACCGGCTCGACGCCTACGAGCCGTACGGCAAGGGGCTGTTCCTGGTGCGGCCGGACGGATACGTCGGCTGGGCGGGCGACGATGCCACGGGGCTGGCCGGCTACCTCACACGCTGCTGAGCGAGAGCTTCACCGCGAAGCCCAGGAAGAGCGCGCCGGCCGCCGTCGTCATACCGGCCGACAGACGCCGGCGGCGGCGGAAGGCCGCGGCGAGGCGGGTGCCGCCGAATATCAGCAGGGTGAGGTAGAGGAAGCTCGCCACCTGCGCCAGCGCGCCGAGCACCACGAAGGAGAGCGCCGGGTAGGCGTAGTGCGGGTCGACGAACTGCACGAAGAAGGAGATGAAGAAGAGGATCGCCTTCGGGTTGAACAGGCTGACCACCAGGGCCCTGCGGTAGGGCCGCTCCAGCGCGGCCGCCTGCTCGGCAGCGGCCTCCGGGGTCCGGTCCGCGCTCTCGCTCCGGTTGCTCCGGTCGCGCCACAGCGCGCGGGCCGTGCGGGCCATACCGAAAGCCAGGTAGGTGAGATAGCCGGCGCCCGCGAACTTCACGACGCCGAACAGCAGCGCGTTGGCCTGGAGCAGCGAGGCCACCCCCGCTGCCGAGAGCGTCATCAGCACGGTGTCCCCGCAGAACACACCGGCGGCCGCCGTATAACCGGTGCGCACGCCGCGCCGGGCGGCGACCGAGAGTACGTACAGCGAATTGGGGCCCGGCAGCAGAACGATCAGCACCAGGCCGGCGAGGTAGGTCGGAAGATCCGTGACGCCGAGCATGAACCGAGTCTCGCACGCGGGTACGACAGCCCGGGGGTGACCCTCGGCACCCCGCGACCACGCAGCCGGCAACCGCACACCGCCCGGAACCCCCGGAGCCGTTCGAGGCCCTCAGAAGGCGTCGGCCGGCACGTAGGTCCCCCACACCTCGCGCAGCGCGTCGCAGACCTCGCCGACCGTGGCCCGTGCCCGCAGCGCCTCCTTCATCGGGTACAGGACGTTGTCCGTGCCACCGGCGGCCCGCTTCAGCGCGGCGAGCGCCGATTCGACGGCCGGGCGGTCTCGCTCGGAGCGGAGCGCGGCAAGCCGGGCCGCCTGCCGGTCCTCGATGGCGGGATCGACGCGCAGCGGTTCGTACGGCTCCTCGGCGTCCAGCTGGTACCGGTTGACGCCGACCACGACCCGTTCACCGCTGTCGGTCTCCTGCGCCACCCGGTACGCGCTGCGTTCGATCTCGCTCTTCTGGAAGCCGTTCTCGATGGCGCCGACCGCACCGCCCATGTCCTCGATCCGCTCCATCAGCGCGCGTGCCGCCTCCTCCACGTCGTCGGTCATCCGCTCCACGGCGTACGACCCGGCGAACGGGTCCACGGTGGCGGTGACATCGGTCTCGTACGCGAGGACCTGCTGGGTGCGCAGGGCGAGGCGGGCCGACTTGCCGGTGGGCAGGGCGATGGCCTCGTCGAAGGAGTTGGTGTGCAGCGACTGCGTGCCGCCGAGGACCGCGGCGAGCCCCTGCACGGCGACCCGCACCAGATTGACCTCGGGCTGCTGCGCGGTGAGCTGTACTCCGGCGGTCTGCGTGTGGAAGCGCAGCATCAGCGACTTGGGGTTCCTCGCACCGAACTCCTCGCGCATCACCTTCGCCCAGATCCTGCGCGCGGCACGGAACTTGGCGACCTCTTCGAGGAGCGTCGTCCGCGAGACGAAGAAGAAGGAGAGCCGCGGCGCGAAGTCGTCCACGTCCATCCCCGCGGCGACGGCGGTGCGTACGTACTCGATGCCGTCGGCGAGTGTGAAGGCGATCTCCTGTGCGGGCGAGGCCCCGGCCTCCGCCATGTGGTAGCCGGAGATCGAGATGGTGTTCCACCGGGGCATCACGGCCCGGCAGTACTTGAAGATGTCCGCGGTCAGCCGCAGTGAGGGCTTGGGCGGGAAGATGTACGTGCCGCGCGCGATGTATTCCTTCAGCACGTCGTTCTGGATGGTCCCGGTCAGTCTGTCGGCAGCCACCCCCTGCTCCTCGCCCACGAGTTGGTACATCAGCAGGAGCAGGGCGGCTGGGGCGTTGATCGTCATCGAGGTGGAGACCCGGTCCAGCGGGATGCCGCCGAACAGGACGCGCATGTCGTCGACCGAGTCGATCGCCACCCCGACCTTGCCGACCTCGCCCGCCGCGATCGCGGCGTCGCTGTCGTGGCCCATCTGGGTCGGCAGGTCGAAGGCGACGGAGAGGCCAGTGGTGCCGTTGGCGATGAGCTGTTTGTAACGGGCGTTGGACTCGGTGGCCGTGCCGAACCCGGCGTACTGACGCATGGTCCAGGGCCGTCCCCGGTACATCGACGGATAGACGCCCCGGGTGAAGGGGTAGGCGCCGGGCTCGCCCAGCTTCCCGGCCGGGTCCCAGCCCTCCCGCGCTTCCGGGCCGTACACCGGCTCGATGGGAAGTCCGCTCTCGGTGAGCCGGTCACCGCCGGTCTCGCGCGCCATCTGCCGCCGCCTCCCGCTGAAGGTTGCCCACCGGGAGGGTTACCCGGCAGGAGCCCTGATCCTCGCGACGGACTGTAGCGGCGGGGACGGAGCGGGTGGAGACGCACACGCGGGAGTTCACTCACGTGACTCCCCCGCCTGCTTCGCCCTGCCCGAGCCCCCGCCCGGGGTCCGGGGCTTCGCGGCGCCCGGAGGGGGAATCACCCCCGGGACGAGGAGAGAGCAGAGAGAAGGAGGGGGACGATGCAGAGGATTCTGACGTGCGGGGCGCTCGCCGCCACCGCGGCGGTCGCCATGGCAGCGGGCTGTTCGGTGCAGACCGCGGGGACACCGGCCGCGGGCGACGCCAAGGCCGGCGGCGGCCCGGCGCACCGTACCGCGAGCCCGGCGCACCCGCCGGCGGCCACCGCGGCGGCGACCGGGAAGAAGCCCGCGAAGCCGTCTGCGCCGAAGCCCGCACCGCGGACCGCCACGGCACGGCCGGGCAGGACCCTGATGGCGAGCGGGGCCACCGGCAAGCAGGTACGTGAACTCCAGGCCAGACTGCGCCAGATCGCCTGGTTCGGCGCCACGCCCACCGGAACGTACGGCGCGCTGACCGTGGCCGCGGTCAAGGGCTTCCAGGGCAAGCGCGGCCTGGCCAGGACCGGCACCACGGACACCGTCACCTGGCAGCGGCTGCTCGCCATGACGAAGACCCCGACCCGTGACGAGCTGAACGGGACGGCCGGCGGGCACTCCGCGGGCAAACTCGACCGGCGCTGCCTCACGGGCCGGGTGCTCTGCATCAGCAAGACCAGCCGCACGCTGCGCTGGGTCAATGACGGCAAGGTGCTCTCGACGATGGATGTGCGCTTCGGCTCGCAGTACACACCGACCCGCGAGGGCACCTTCCACATCGACTTCAAGAGCCGGCACCACGTGTCGACGATCTACCACACGGCCATGCCGTACGCGATGTTCTTCAGCGGCGGCCAGGCGGTGCACTACTCGTCGGACTTCGCGGCCCGCGGGTACAACGGCGCATCCCACGGCTGCGTGAACGTGCGGGACGAGGCGAAGATCGCCGCACTCTTCGACCAGGCACGGACCGGCGACAAGGTCGTCGTGTACCGGTGAGCGCGCGCCGGTGCCGCGGGGAGTGAGGGGGGCGCGGGTGGGTCCGGGGGAACGTGACCCACCCGCGCCGGTGCGCGGAGCCGAAGGTACGGGGGGAACCCCGGCTCACGCGCGGCCGATGACCAGTCGGCTCACTCTCTACTGCGTCGGGCGCCCGGAAAGTGTCACACCCGCCGGCCTGCGGGGCCGTGGAGGCGCCGCAGTCACCGGTTCCGGTGGCCCGATCCGCCGTGCCCGTTGCCCGGAGACTGCGTTCCCGACGACCTGGGCGACGGGGAGGGGGAGGCTCCGGCCGGCGGGGAGTACGGGGACGCGGGGGTGAGAGGAGCCTCGGGCGTGAATGAGATGCGGTGGTCGCCGGAGCCGCCCGTGCCCAGCACCCGGCGGCAGAACCTCTCGACGTGCGCCGCGCCGCCGGCCTTCGACTCCAGGCTCCGCCTGCGCTCCCCCTGGACTCGTCCGGCGCCGTAGTCGCGGCAGGCCGCCGCCACCTTGCGGTACACATCCGCCGCCGAGCGGTGACTGCCCCCGGACGGCGTCGTGTTGTCCTGCTGACCGGCGCCGGGCGCCGGCGCCGGGCCTCCGGACGGGCTGCGGCCCCGCCGGTCGCCTCCCCTGCCGGAATCACCGGCGCCCGGCGACGCCGACGGCGGCCGCGCGTGCTGCCCGGCGCCGGGGGTGCCGCTGGGAGCGGGGCCGGCCGTCCCGAGCGAGGCGGTGCCGGGCGTGGGGGAAGGCATTCCGGAGACGAGCGGTCGCGGGGTCGCCGCGGACGAAACGGACGACGCGGGCATCGGTTCACTGCGGCCGAAGGGCGAGGGCAGCATGCCGGCCCCAGCGGCGACCGCGACCCCGCTCAGTGCGCAGGCCGCCACCACGGCCGCGATGCTGAACCGCGCCGGGCGGTGCCAGCGCACGGCGCCCGGCGCCCGGCCCGTCGGACGTACCGGCCCGATCGGGTCCCCGCCGTCCCTGGCCAGCCGGAATGCTTCGAGTGCGACTTTCTCACCGGGGAGTTCACCGGTCCCGGACCGGTCGGCCGCACGGGCAGCGCCGTCCAGCGCGGCGTGCAGCCGCGCGGCCTGCGCCCTCGCGCGATCGTCGACGGCGCCAACGGGCTCACCGCGCAGCAGTCGCTCCGCTGTGTCCTTGTCGAGCCATTCGCTGTCGGGCCAATCGCACCGCTCGTCGGCCATCACATGTCCTTCTGCGTCCCTGGACGCGAATGCGTCACACCGACCGCGGCTTTCGCCCCCTCGTGTGGACCGCGCTGCGCGGGCAGGGCATCGAGTCCGTGCGGGCCCACGTCGGGACCGAGCAGTTCCGCGAGCCGCTTCAGCCCGCGGTGCGCGGCCGTCCGCACCGCGCCGGGCCGCTTGCCGAGCGCGCGGGCCGCGCTCTTCGCGTCGAGCCCGACCACGACCCGCAGCACCACCGCTTCGGCCTGGTCCTGCGGCAGCTGGGCGATGAGCCGCATCGTACGACCGGTGGCCAGGGCTTCCATGGCCTCGCCCGCGGTGTCCGATTCGCCGGGTTCGGCGGCCAGTTCGGACTCGTCTCCGCCACCGGCCGGGCGCCTGCCCCGCATCCGTATGTGATCGAGCGCGCGGTTCCGCGCTATCCGGGCCGCCCAGCCGCGGAACCGGTCCGCGTCGCCACTGAACCGCTGAATGTCGCGGGCGATCTGCAGCCACGCCTCGGACGCGACGTCCTCGGCTTCCGGATCACCGACCAGTGTCCGTACATACCCGAGCAACCGCGGGTGCACCGCGCGGTACACAGTCCGGAAGGCGTCCTCGTCCCCGTCCTGCGCCGCGAGCACCGCGGCAGTCAGCTCCGCGTCGTCCCCCAGCACTTCCTCAACCTGTCCCGCTGCACCGCTCCCCCGTTTTGCAGCTGGTCGCCACTGCCGCGCCGCTGTGCGCAATCCGTCACGCTACGGCCTGAGCCCGGCCCACGTCCACGTCTTGTACAACGTGCAACTACCTACTGACTCTGCGCGGTGTGACAGAAAACGCACGCGCGGCGCTGAGAGAGGCAGGGGGCCGTAACGCGGTTCCCGTGGACGACGACCGGGGTCTCTCCTGTGGGGGGTGGCGACCCCGGTCGTTGTTCTTGTTTCACGGCCCTGCCCAGGCGATATCCAGCGTGCCGGGCCTCCTGATGACCAACGCGTGCCCACCGCATCCGGGCGCCCTTCCCGCCGGCAGGCCCAGACCCAACCGCCCGGTCGCCCTCAGACCCCTGCGGCGACGGACACCCAGGCCGGCCCGCTGCCAACACCCCCCGCCGGCCGCCCACCAGGACCGACAGAAGCTGAACGCACAGCCCGGCTGTTGGCCAGTGAACGAGGCAGGCGTGGCGAGTGGCCAGCCGGTTCGCCGAGGTCCTCAGCACCGGCCACCGGACATCGACCAGGTGAAGGGCTCGGTTGCGCCTGGCGCGGGCCTTATGACTGTTCTTCAGGCGGGAGTCTCGGCGGTGGCGGTCAGGATCGCGCGGCCGAGGATATGGGCGGCCATGGTGAAGCCGAGGGCGGCCGGGGTGGCGTCGGCGGGGACGTTGATGGTGTCGACGTCGAGGGCGTGCACCACGGTGAAGTAGCGGTGCGGGCCGTGTCCGGCCGGCGGGGCGGCGCCGATGAAGCGGGCCGCACGGGCGTCGTTGGGCAGTTGGAACGCGCCTTCAGGCAGGCCCGATCCGGTGTCGTCGCCGGCACCTTCGGGCAGCTCGGTGACGGTGGCGGGGATGTCGGCGACCGCCCAGTGCCAGAACCCGGACCCGGTGGGGGCGTCGGGGTCGTAGACCGTGACGGCGTAGCTCCTGGTGCCTTCCGGGGCCCCGCTCCAGGCCAGCTGCGGGGAGACGTCCTTCCCGCCGGGAACGCCGGAGAGGCCGGAGTACTGCTCGATCGACCAGGGCTTGCCGTCGGTGACGGTGGCGCTGACAACGGTGAAAGAGGCCGTCTCGGGGAGACGGGCGAAGGGGTCGTTGACGCTCATGGTTTCGTGCCTCTCAGGTGTGCTGTGGGGTGGTGGTGCTGCGGCGGCGGAGGTCCCGCCGCGGCGGCGCCAGGAGGCGGAATGTCACGCGCTCCCACTCACCAACGAGATCGACCATAACACTGATAATCGATTATCTCTTAGATCGTCTATTGTGTAGGCATGACCCAGACGACTGACACCTCACCTTCGGCGGGGAAGCAGATGCTCTCCGAGCAGGTCTACACACACCTGCGGGACGCGATCATGCGCGGGGACCACGCCCCCGGTGATCCCCTCAAACCCCAGGACCTCGCGAAAGAGCAGGGCGTGAGCCTGGCCGTCGTGCGTGAGGCGCTCGTGCGGGTGGTCGGCGAGGGTCTCGCGGACCGGCTGCCCAACCGCGGCTTCGCCGTCCCGGCCTACTCCGACCGCCGCTGGCAGGAGATCGCGGAGGCCCGTCGGACGATCGAACCGGTCATGCTGCGCATGTCCGTCGAGCGCGGCGATGTGGACTGGGAATCCCGCGTACGAGCCTCCCACCACCGTCTGACCCGCACCCCGGCGTTCGTACCGGAGGAGGGCGAGCACTACAGCAGCACATGGGCCGAAGCCCACCGCCTCTTCCACCGCACCCTGCTGGAGGGGTGCGGCAACACCGTCCTGCTGGAGACCTTCGACCGGCTGTGGACCGCGAGCGAACTGGCCCGCCGCTGGTCGGCGCACCGCAACCCCGACCGGGACGGCGCCCTGGAACATCGCCGGCTGGAGGAGGCCGCGCTCGCCCGCGACGCCGACACCGCAGCCGAGGTCCTGACCCAGCACCTCACCCAGACCGCGACCGGACTGACCGACTGCCCCCACCACGAACCCACGAACGAAGCCTGACGTGCCCTGCCTGCCTGGCCGCACGACCACACCAGATCACCGAGACCGGAGCCACAGCATGACCACCTCCGAAGCGAGCACAGGCCGCCACTGCCACAACGCCGTCGGCCCCCTGCACTCATCCGTGTACTTCGCACCGGAGCCGGAGGAGGAACTCGCAGCGCTTGGACTGGAGCGTGGAGCCATGGCCTACCTCGCGAGCCGCGCGGCACCGCTCGGAGCCGTCGACGCGGGCACCGTCACAGCGACGTTCTACAACTTCAACCACCAGCACGTGCAGCGGCACATCCCCGCCGCATGGACCGTCACCACACCGGAGGCGGTGCTCACAGCACGGCTGCGCGGCGCGGACCGAACACTGCAGCGACTCCTCGGGACCGAGGTCATCACGTCCACGCAGATGACCGAGGCGGCCGAACTGGCGCTGCACGCCGCCGAAGCCTGCCGCCGGGAGGCACGGCCGCTGTACGCCGCCAACGCAGACCTCCCCGTACCCGAAGAACCGCACCTGGCCCTGTGGCACGCCGCGACACTGCTGCGCGAACACCGGGGTGACGGTCACCTCGCCGCCCTGGCGATCGCAGGTCTGTCCGGCATCGAGGCGTTGGTCCTGCACAACGCCACCGGCAGGGCACCGACATCGGCCCTGTTCATGCGGACCCGCGGGTGGTCCGCGCAGCAGTGGGACACCGCCCGGGGCCAGTTGCGCGAGCGCGGCCTGCTGGACGAGGCGGGCGACCTCACGCAGGCAGGCACGTCCCTGCGCGGCGAGACCGAGGTGCTCACCGACCGCCTCGATGCCGCCCCGTACGACCATCTCGGCCCGGCAGCCACCGCACGCCTCACCGAACTGGCCGACGGCTTCTCCAAGACCCTCAGGGCGGCGGGCGCCTTCCCCGCGGTGCACTTCGGCAAGGGCTGAGGGCTGAGAGTCGGGGCCGGGAGCCCGACACCCTCTTAAGGGCCATGACGCGGCTACGCCGGCCCTCGGTGACGAGGGGTCTTGTCGTGTGGCCGAGGGCCGGGCGACGTCGGTGGTGCCGGTGGCCCGGATGTCGGGGCTCGCCCGGAGGTCAGCTGTGTTAACGATCTTCCGGTCGGGCGGTGCGCTCGCTTCGTACCAGGCCCCGGTGCCTGGACATGGAGGACGGGCTCTTCGTCCGGCGCGGGCCGCTGGCTGAAGGGGGCTGACTCAAGGGGCGTCGCGTCTCCGGCCGGGCCGCTGATCGGCGGCCTCGTCCTCAGCGCCGACCTTTTCGGCCTCGGCCGGCGGCCGGTGATGCTCCTCACCGTGCCGGTGGCGCTCGCCTCGCCGGCAGGAGCGACCGCGCTGCCCCGCGCCCGCGGGGCGGACGGACTCCGCGTCGACAAGGTGGGTGCGCTGCTGGTCACCGTGGGAGCCGCCGCGCTGGTCCTGCCCCTGGCCCTGGGGCGGGAAGCAGGCTGGCCCTGATCGGGCCAGGAGTGGCAGCCCCGGTCGTTGTTCTTGTCCTGGCCGCCCCGGCCCGGCAATGCGTCACAGCGCGAATTCCAGCGTGCCGAGGTCCCCCGCGGGCAGGAGCGTTCGCGGATGACTGCTGCAACCCGGGACAGACCCGACCTGCCGGGAGACGGGGTCCCACGCGTCCGGTCGGCGGATCAGGCACCGCCGAGGCAACCGCGGATCCCGCTTTCCGTACAGGCCTCAACTCTGGCGCCGGGAAGGAGCGGCGGGTTGCCCGGACAGATGGGGGAACTGCGAACCTCCGCCCAACTGACCTAACTTAGCTGGGCAGTTGGACGTTGCGACGGCGGGACAGGCACGGACCACCTCGTGATCATTATGGTGTCCGAAGCTCGATGATCACGAGGTGGCCCATGCCTGCCGCTGTCTCTTGTCCCATTCCGGCGACCTAGAAGTAGTGCCTGCGTCCGCCGATCTTGCGTCCGGTCGCGCCGAGGATCCAGAGGAGCGCGCCGACCACAACGAGCACGCCGCCGACCGTTGTCAGGAGCGGAACTCCGACCAGCAGGCCGATGAGGAGCAGAATGACGCCAAGGATGATCATTACGATTCCGATCTTCTCTTCGGTGCGTTCGGGCCGCCGCCTTCGGCCGCCCTCTGCACCTTCTTCCCGTCCACTGCGTAGCCAGGGTCGGGCGAAATCCCGGCCGACCGCGCTTTCGGCGGCTGCTGGATCTCTGTCGTGCTACCGCCATGTGCCCAGCGTTGCGCTGCCCATGCGCGCCAGTTCCCGATCACACCCGAACCTGCCCCAGGGATGCGGTGCGGAGAAGTCCGGCGGCCGCATTCCCTCATCGCCTCCGGGCCGCCAGCCACAGCAGACGCCCCATGAGGGGGTCGAACATCAGATGATGGCCTCCCATGGGAATCCGGTCGGACCGGATCGCGGTGGAAACATCGACATTCACGTGCGAGGCGGGAAGTTCGCTCTGTGCGGTCACGTCCTGAAGATCGACCGGGGAAACAAGTCCGCCGACACCCTGAGCGCCGTCAAAGCCGAGCGCCCCCCATTTTCGAGCGGTGGAGGAGAGGTGCGCCGAGTCACCGATCATCTGGGTCGACAACGGGTACATGACGCCCAAATGACTGTCGAGATGAGAGAAGGTACACACGACCGGGCCTTTGACCATGCGCTGCAGTCCCCACAGCGCCCCATGACCGGCTACCTGCTGGGGAAGACTGTCGGCAAAGGCAAAGTGCGACATCTCCCCCTGAAGAAGCGTGAGAGAGTCCAACAGGACCGGCTCCGCCTCGCTTTCCTCCAGGCCCCCGAGTGCGAATCCGGCAAGCCGTCCACCGAGCCCGTGTCCGACCAGGTGCAGGCGCACGCCGGAATTCCGGGCGAAGAACGGCAGGCAGAGCCCGAGCCCCTGACGCCCGACAAGCCCTGCCCTGCGACGCAGCGCGAACCGCACCACCTGACGGAACAGTTCGAAGGCACCGTCCCACAGCTCGGCGTAGTCCGTATCGCGCCGGTCTGTTCCCACACCGGCGTGAACTCCGTCAACGGTGCCGACCCTTTTCACTCGATCACTGACCGGGTGAACCGGCCGCGGCCCGGCCGAGTGCGTCTCGCCCAGCGTCCCCTCCTCGGACACCTCGGCAGCTCCGGGCCCGGACCGGTGCTGCCGCGCGGCCTGCCCGCCGTCCGCCTTCAGAGCTCTGCGCATGTCGCTGAGCGCCCCCGCGAACTCACGGCACATCGTCCGGGTTTCCTCGAACAGCATCATCGGATCGTCCTGCGGGAGCACCTCGTCCCCCATATCCGTCGCGTACGCCGACAACGGGTCTTCCGAAGGGATCTCGGCGAAGCGCCGCAGCAGAGAACCGAGCGAGTCGAATGCCATCTCGACCGTGGGGCGGTCATGCAGGATCTTCAGGATCTCCGAGACCGTCCCGCTCCGATCCGGGAAAACCCTGGAAAGATCACTGCTCAGCATTCTCATGCCGTCGGAACGGCTCTCCTCCGGCGCAGAGCCCTCCGGACCCGCCCGAGCAGGCCCCTCATCCCTGAAGCACATCGAAGGCCAATGCGCTGAGACCACCCCGGCCCGCTCCCCGCCCCGAGGCGCAGCGCGGTTCAGCATGCCGATGAACGATTCATCCACCGCGTCCGACATTCCGCGATCATTGTGCGCTCCGTGTACCAGCACAAACAGGTCGCGTACGCCTGCTTCACGCACGGCGTCACACACGCTTTGTGCGGCATCACGCTGGAACTCACCGCGGTGCCCGAACCGAAGAGCACCAAAGTCGCACAATTCGCCGTCAGGAGACATGCCTACCTCCGAATAACGCGCCGGGATGATGCATACGAGGCACTACTTCTGCCCTGTCCCGTCTGCGCCACTCGGCACAGAGAAGCGATGTACGCATTCTTTGCACCGCCCGCCCCCGGACGCCCGAGCCCCGTTTCGCTGTGGTGCGGATCCGGCGCACCACGGGGGAAGAGCGTGAAGCCGCAGACGGCTGCTTCCGAGCAGACGTCGCCGCACCCATGGGCGAGCCGTTCGCGCCATGGTCTGTCGCTCAGGGGGTAGAGGCGAGGCGAATCACCCGCGCACGACACTGCTTTCAGGAGCGCCATGCCCTTCAGAACCGTCGCCCTCAGGCGGCGCCTCGGCCGCAGCGCCCGCGACGTCTTCGGCTGGAAGCAGCTGCGCCCGGCGCAGCTCGACGCGATGACCGCTGTGATGCAGGGCCGGGACACCATCGTCGTGATGCCCACCGGGGCCGGTAAGTCGGCCGTTTACCAGGTCCCGGGCGTCCTCCTGGAGGGGCCCACTGTTGTGGTCTCCCCGCTGATCGCACTCCAGCGTGACCAGGTCGCCGCTCTGACCGGAGCCAAGGGAAGCCCGGACGCGGGAGCGGTCAACTCCGCTCAGGGCACGCGCGCGAACGAAGCCGCCTGGGAACGGGTCCGCGATGGCGCCCTGGACTTCCTCTTCGTCTCACCCGAGCAGCTGGCCAAGGACGATGTCGTCGCCGAGATAGCCGCCGCTCGTCCTGCGCTGATGGTCGTCGACGAGGCCCACTGCGTCTCCACCTGGGGATACGACTTCCGTCCCGACTATCTCTCGCTGCGTCACGTACGCGAGCGGATCGGCCGGCCACCGCTGCTTGCCCTGACGGCGAGCGCCGCGGCGCCGGTGCGTGCCGACATCGTCGAACGCCTGGGCATGAACGACGTCCACGAGGTCGTCGCGGGTTTCGACCGGCCCAATATCCACCTGGAGGTGACGCCCCACCAGGACGACGCGGGCAAGCGCCGCTGGGTACTCGAACGCGCCGCCGCCGAGGCCAAGCCCGGCATCGTCTACACCGGCACGCGCCGGGAGGCCGAGGAGTACGCGGGCGAACTGGCGGCGCTCGGGTTCGACAGCGCTGCTTACCACGCCGGAATGACGGCCGCGGAACGCACCAGCACGCACGATCACTTCCGTGAAGGCTCCCTCGACGTCGTCGTCGCCACCTCCGCCTTCGGCATGGGAATCGACAAGGCGAACATTCGCTTCGTGCTGCACGCCTCCGTCCCCGGCTCGCTGGACGCCTACTACCAGGAGATCGGCCGCGCGGGCCGCGACGAGGAGCCGGCCAGGGCGATTCTCGCCTACCGTCCCGAAGACCTGTCGGCGCAGCGCTACCGGACCGGCGGCCGGCCCGACGCCGACACGCTCACACACCTCATGGACGTGGTGCGAGCTCATCCGGGCGGCGTCAGCGTCACGGCCCTGCGGGAGAAGACGGACCTGTCGCAGACGGCGCTGGGCTCGCTCGTGCATCTGCTGGAGGAGGCCGGGGGGCTGCGTACCGGTGCGAAGGACGGCATCCATGTTGTCCCCGGCGCACGGCGCGACACCTGCGCCAAGGAGGCGCTGCGCCTGGCCGCCGCCCGCGTACGGCTGGAGCGTTCGCGCCTGGAGATGATGCGGGCGTACGCGGAGACCACCGGCTGCCGGCGGAGCCATCTGCTCGGCTACTTCGGCGAGCACCTGGGCAAGGAGCAGCGCTGCACGGGCTGCGACACCTGTGACCGGGCCGGCCAGGACCCGGAGAGCGGTACACGGCACACCGGTGTCCTGGCCGGCACCGAAGCGCCCGTCACGCAGCACACCGAGCCCGCGGACGACGACTTCCTTCCCGGCACCCAGGTGCACCACAGCATCTGGGGTGCGGGCGAGATCATGAGCCAGGAAGGAGAACGCGTCACGGCCCTGTTCAGCGACGCCGGCTACAGAACCCTCTCGATGGCGGCGATTCACGAACACGGTCTGCTGACACCGGCGCGGTCACGGACGGCGGCGAGCACTCCGCCACCCACCGGAGCGTGAGCACACACCGGCCGAGATGCCCCACCATGCGGCTCGCGCGGCCCTCTCCGTCGCGTTCGGTGCCGGCCACGACGCGGGGACAGCCCGATCGAGCGGAACCCGGCGGCATATCGGTGACCGGACTTCGCTCCGGTCGCAGGGTGTTCGCTTCGTGATGCGGGGAATGCGATGGTCAGTTCCCAACCGGATGGTGTGAGTGCGGGAGGCCTGTCATGAGTGGTGAAGTCCTTCGGTCGTTCCCAGCGGGGGCCCCGCGTGGCGCATGGACCGCGGAGGCCTATGCGGCCGAGCGGCGTGGTGAGGGGATCCCCGCCGAAGTGGTCATGGATCTGGAATCCGACTCGTTCCTCGTCGTCCTGCCCGAGCGGTCCCCGGCCGCCGCGGGCGCCTGAGGGGACTCCGGATCCCGGCGCTGCCGGGCCCGCAACAGGCCACCCGCTGCCTCCCCCGAGGCCCTCGCCACCGCGGCGTGCGAGTGGCTTCCAGCCCCGCGGCTGCCGGTCCCTCACGCCGCATACCCTGTGGGACATGCTGATCTACGCCCCGGCGGCACTGCTCCTCCTCGTGTTCTGCGCCCGGGTGCTGGGGGACCGCCGCCGGATCGGCAACGCCGTTCTGCTCGGGCTTGTGCTCGTCCTCGCCCTTGCGGCGTGGCTGGTCGGGCTTTCCCGGGACCATCCCGCCCTCGCGAGGAATGCCGCAGCGGTGCTGGCGGCCCTGCTGGCAATGGGCATAGTCACGCTCGCCTGCTGTCTGCTCGCCAACGGCGTGGTCATGGTGCGCAGGGAGGGGTCGAGCCCGGGAAATCTGCTGTCCCTGCTCTCCGGGACAGCGTTGCTGTGCGTGCTGGCCCTCCTGGTCACAGCGGCGATCACGCGGCAGCACACACTGCTGGTCGTGGCGGCGACCGCTGCCGCCCTGTCCAGCTACATCGGCTTCCTGTTCCTCTGCTATCTCGGGTATGCGTTTGTCTACGGACGCCTGTACATCCCCCGCAAGGCCGACTATGTGGTGGTTCTCGGGTCGGGCCTGACCGGCGGAGCAACTCCGCCGCCCTTGCTGACGAACCGGCTCGACCGGGGCCGCAAGGTCTACGAGCGGATCGCGGCACGGGGCCGGCGGCCCGTACTTCTCGTCTCCGGTGGGCAGGGGCCCGACGAGAAGGTACCCGAGGCGCACGCCATGGCCGACTACCTCGTCGAGCGGGGATTCCCAGCCGCCGCGATCGAGCGTGAGGACCGGTCGACGAGCACCGACGAGAATCTCCGCTTCAGCGCGACGATCATGGAGAAGGCGCATCCGCACTACCGATGCGTGATCGTCACCAGCAACTACCATGCGTTCCGCGCTGCCGTGTCCGCCCGCCGGGCAGGGGTACGAGGTCACGTCGTGGGCGCACCGACGGCCGCCTACTTCTGGCCCAGTGCGACGATCCGTGAGTTCGTCGCGCTGTTCGTCCTCTACCGGCGGACGAACCTCGCCGTGTGCCTCATCCTCCTGCTCGGCGGTTTCCTCCTGTGGTGGCTCAGGCCGCTTTCATGACCTCCCGCCGACGCCGCCTTCCCCAGCGTGTTCCTCACCGCAGAGCCGCATGACCCGGGCCGGGGCCCGAAGCAGGGACCGGCCAGGGGCGGGCTCAGCGCACCGGGAAACCGAAGGAGCGGCCCTGCTCCTTGAGGCGGGGGAGGATCCGGCGCAGGGCGTCGACGGTCTGGGTACGGTCGCCGCCCGCGTCGTGGAAGAGAAGCGTCGGACCGTTGGGCAGCTCCTTCTCGACGGTGGCGACGATGGCGTCCGTGCCCGGACGCTCGAAGTCCTTGCTGTCCACGTTCCAGCCCAGCGGACGCATCCCCCGGGAAGCGGCGAGCTTGCGGCTGTACGGGGTGAAGGCCCCGCCGGGCGCCCGGTAGTACATCGGCCGTACGCCGCCGGACGCCTTGGTGATCATGCGCTCGGCGTCGAGTATCTGGTGCGACTGGTAGGTCCGGGAGGCCTTGTCCATGCCGGTGTTGTGCGACACCGTGTGGTCGCACAGCCGGTGCCCGGCCGCGACCACCTTCTTCACGAGGTCGGGGTGAGCCTGCGCCTGCGTCCCCACCATGCAGAACGTGGCCTTCACCCCGTACTCCCGCAGCAGGTCGAGCACTTGAGGGGTCCATACCGGGTCGGGGCCGTCATCGACGGTGATGTTGACGCCACGCGCCCCCGCGTCCGAAGCGTGCGCGATGGTGACTGCGACCGGCTTGACGCCACTGCCCGGTGTGGCCGGCGCGGTCGCCCTTGGTGACGGTCCCACCGCGGAACCGGCCTGCGCGGTCCACACCGAGGCACCGGCGGCGAGCATCGTCACCCCGAGCCCCGCCCCGAGCACCTTGCCGTACCAGCCCCGCCCGCCGCCGTGCCGTGCCATGTCCGCCCCATATCTCGCAGTCGCCGATCCCGGTCACCCTTCGACCACTCAGCAGGACGAGAGACGTGGGCCGAAGGATGCACCCGTTACCGACCACGGACAATTCCAGGGGAGTTCGCGGACAACTCTCCTTCGAGCAGCGGCCGCAACCGCGCCGGTCGGCCCGCTCCCGCTTCCCAGCAGCGGCGCGCACCCGCCGCGGTGATGTGCGGCGGGTGCGGTCGCATGCGGATGATCAGGATCTGCTGCGGCGGATCAGCCCTTTCCGGCAGTGGCGATCCGGCCGGCGTAGCGCTGCGTCCAAGTGGTGTCGGTGTCGGCGGTGACGACCACGTCGTAGCGGCCCTCCAGGGTCGGCCACATGACGGCCTTCGTCCTGCCGTGGGCCACGGTGACCTTCTGCGTACGGCCGAGGTAGTCGTGGGCGGTGAGCGTGTAGTTCACCGGCCTGGTGCCGTCGTTGTGCAACGTGAGTCTCACCTGAGCCTTGTGCCTGCCGCCCTCGCCCTTCAACAGCTCGACCTCCGCGCGCGGCAGGCCGCCGTCCCGGTGGCCGACGGGGGCCACCTGTCCGGCGAAGGAGCGCACGAAGCCGTCGTTGGAGTAGACCGAGAAGGCGTACTTGCCATCGGTGGCCTTGGTGTCCCAGGTGTAGTCGCGCGGCTTGCGCGCGGTGACGGTGTACGGCGTGTTGGAGAACGACCGGTACTTGTCGGGGAACACCTGGAAGCTCAGTGCCTTGCCGTCCGGGCCGCCGGTCAGGGTCATCCTCGCGGTGACCGTACCCGACGCGCGGTCCTCCGAGATCGTCGCGTGCGGATGGAAGCTGAGCGGGCGCGGCTTCATGTGGTCGGCTGCGATCGGCTGCGCGCGCTCGGCGCGCGGGTCGGGGAAGGCGGCCGGGCCCGGTTGGGGGTGGGAGAAGTCGAGCGCGCTGGTCAGATCGCCCGTGATCGAGCGCCGCCAGTCGCTGATGTTGGGGCAGCGGAACGGCTTGCCGAGGTGGCTCGCCCACGTCTCGAGGAACTTGATCGTCGAGGTCTGGTCGAATACTTCCGATGCCACGTAGCCGCCGCGGGTCCACGGCGAGACCAGCAGCATCGGCACCCGCGCCCCCATGCCGAGCGGATAGTCGCCGGCGTACTCGCGCGCCGTGCCCGGCTCGGGCCACGGCGGCAGCACGTGGTCGAACTTCCCGTCGTTCTCGTCGTAGTTGAGAATGAAGAGGGTGTGGTTCCAGATATCGGGGTTGCTCTGGAGACTGTCGAGCACCTTCTTGACGTAGCGCTCACCGTGCTGGGTGTCCGCGCTCGGGTGCTCGGACCAGCCGTACGGCGCCACGAGCCAGGAGACTTCCGGCAGCGGGTGTTCCGCGCCCGGCCGGCAGGCGTCATGGAAGTTCTTGAGTACCGCGTCGAGGTTCTCGTCGGAGTCGTCGTCCGGCGTGGTCGTGCCGGAGTAGTAGGTGGCGTTACCGCGCCAGATAAGGCCTGTGCCGGGCGTCAGCTTCGGGTCGTCGGCGCTCAGCCCCTCCGGATCGAAGCCCTTGAAGTACTTCAGCTCGTTGTCGCCGTAGTCACCGACCCAGGAGCTGATGTACCCCTGTCGCCCGTTGCCGCTGTTGTCGGAGTAGAGCCGCCAGTCGATGCCGGCCCGCTGGAGCTGTTCGGGCACCGTGATCCAGGGACGGGAGTAGTTGGACTCGTCGGTGTTGCCCGTCTCGGTGTTGGCGGTACCGCTCCACAGATACTTCCGGTTGGGGTCGGTCGGCCCGAATTCGGAGCAGAAGTTCTGGTCGGCGACGGTGTACTGGGCTGCGACAGAGTGGTAGAAGCCCATGTAGGCGTCGCTGTGGTAATTCATGCAGCTGGCGCCGCTGTGCTGCACCCAGAGATCCCATTTCCGGTGGTCGACGTCACCCCAGGCTCCGTGGTCGTTTCCCCAGGCCCCGTCATCGGCCTGCGGGGTGACGACGTTGCCGGCGCCGTCCTTCTGCTGGAAGACGGTGGTGCCGTCCTGGAACCGCAGCGCCTGCTTGTCGTTGAAGCCGCGTATGCCGGGGAACGTTCCGAAGTAGTGGTCGAGGGACCGGTTCTCCTGCATGAGGATCACCACGTGCTTCAGGTCGGAGATGTTGCCCTTGAAGCCCTTCGGCAGGACATGTCCCGGCTGGCTCGGAGCGGCGGAGGCTCCGCCCGCCCCGGATGTCGCGCCGAGCACTAGTGTCCCGGCGGCGACCCCGCTGCCCTGGAGGAACCGGCGGCGGGTGGCGCCGGTCGTCGCCCCGGGTTCGTCACCGGGCTCTGACTCGGACGCTGAAGTGATCGGATCGGGGGCCATGAAAGCTCCTCATGTGGGGCATGGGCAGTTGGACACGGGTGCTGCGGCCCGCTCATCGACCCGCTCATCGAAACGAGTGGACACCAACACGGTGTGAACGTCGGCCCAACGGTGATCGGCCGGATCGCATGCGAGGTGCTCAGCTTCTGTACGCGGTGATGGGCATCCGTGGTGTGCTTCCTTCACGGCAACCGTAAGTCCCCTCCTCCGTGGCGTTGTTGGGCAGGGTCGGCTGCCGGTGCGGGGAAGCCGGACGCCCGGCCACTCGGGCGGCGCGTCGGCGGGGCCGTCTTCCGCAAGGTGGGAGTCCCGGTGCGGGGTGCGGTTACGGGGCCGGTCGTGCCGCGCGGAGCAGGCGCACGGGCCGGACAGTGCGGAGCGGAACTCACCGTTGCGCCCAGCGATAGGCTCTCCGCAGAACTCCTTACGCTCAATTGCTGCCGCTAGGGGCCGATGAAGAAGACCGAGCAGCACCGCGCATATCTCGACGAGGTGTATGCGGACGTATCGGATGCGCTTCCCCAGGAGCTCACCGAGCACGGCGCCACGCTGAGGAAGTTCGCATTCTCCGAAAGCGAAGAAGGAATCTGGGCCGAGGCGATCATTGAATTGCCGGGAAGGAAGGAACCCTGGATCAGGCGACGCCTGATCATTCCTGCCGAAGGCCCGGACAAGGACGCGTGGTTCACCGCGATGCTCTTCTCGGCAGGAACCGCCGAAGATCTCGGCACCCGCTGAAACAGCGAGGGCGTGACGGGCCGGCTGCCGCGCAGTCCCCCGCACCGCGACCCGGTGCGGCCGCCCTCCGTACGGCCGCACCGGGAGAACTGCGGTACTACGCGGCTTGGTTCTCGGTGATGGTGACCCGGCCCTTGCGGATGGTCGCGAGCCGGGGAGCCCTGCGGGCGAGCGCCGTGTCGTGGGTGACCATGATGAAGGTCAGGCCGTGCTCCTTCCAGAGCACTTCGAGCACCTCCATGATCTCGTCCCGCATCCCCTCGTCGAGGTTGCCGGTCGGCTCGTCGGCGAGCAGCACCTTGGGGTTCTTGACCAGGGCGCGGGCGATGGCGACGCGCTGCTGCTGGCCGCCGGACATCTCGGACGGGAGGTGCGCGAAGCGCTCCGCGAGGCCGACGGACCCCAGGGCGTCGGCGGCGCGCCCGCGGCGTTCGGACGGCCTGAGGCCGAGCGGGACGAGCGCGGTCTCGACGTTCTCCTGGGCGGTGAGTGTCGGTATCAGGTTGAAGGACTGGAAGACGAAGCCGATGTTCTGTGCGCGCACCTTGGTGAGCTTGGCCTCGCTGAGCTTTCCCAGGTCGACACCGTCGAGTACGACGCTGCCCTCGGTGGGCCGGTCGAGTCCGCCGAGCATCTGGAGGAGGGTGGACTTGCCGCCGCCGGTGGGGCCCTGGATGACCAGGCGGCCACCGTCCTCGATGGTCAGGTCGACCCCGGCCAGGGCGTCAATGGTCTTCTTACCGCGCTGATAGCGCTTGCTGACTCCGCTGAGTTCGTACATGGGACGGGTCTCAACTCCTGCTGTACGGAAGGGTGAAGAAGGGGTGCGCCGCAGTGGCGGGGGGCGCTATTCGACGCGGCGCAGGGCGTCCGCGGGACGCAGCCGTGAGGCGCGCCAGCCACCGAAGCCACCCGCGATGAGTCCTCCGGCCACCGCGAGGGCCACCGCGACGCCGATGGTGGAGACCTGGACGGGTGCGGTGAGCGCGATGTCGATGGCCTTCGACGCGGCCTGCCTGCCCCCGCCGAAGCCGCCTCGCATACCGCCGCCGAAGCCGCCGCCACCCCCGCCGCCGCCGGACGCACCGACCGACGCCGACAGGGTGGGGCTGATGGCGGTCACCAGGTACGCGCCGCCCAGCCCGAGCGCGATCCCGATGACACCGCCGAGCAGCCCGTTGACGAGTGCCTCACCGACGACCTGGCCGGTGACACGGCCGCTCTTCCAGCCGAGCGCCTTCAGCGTGCCGAACTCCCGCACCCGGCGGCTGACGGCCGACGAGGTGAGCAGGCCTGCCACCAGGAAGGCGGCGATCAGGACCGCGATCGACAGCCACTTGCCGACGCTGGTGGCGAGGTCGGACGCGGTGGAGAGGGAGCCCGACACGGTGTCCGCGAGATCGGCGGATGTGGTGACCGTGGTGCCGGGAACGTTCTTCTGGATCGTCGACTTCACGCCGGAGATCTGCTGCGAGTCGGCGGCCTGGACGTACACCGTGGTGACCTTGTCCTTGGCCCCGGCGAGGGTCTGGGCCTGCTTCAGCGGCAGGTAGAGGTTGGCGGCGGCGTCCCCGCTGTCGGGGGTGGCGACACCCACGATCTTGTACGCGACCGACTTGACGGTCACGGTGGAACCGGTCCTGAGCTTCTTCTTCGCGGCGTACGAGGCGTCGGCCACGGCGACCTTCGCGTCGGTCTCCGCGCTGGTGAAGGTCCGTCCCGAGGTGATCTTCGAGGAGGTCAGCGGGCCGAGGCCGAGGTGGGCCACGTCCGTGCCGTACACGGTGTACGAGTCGACGTCGAAGTTGGCGCCGCCGCCCTGGACCTGACCCTGCGGGGCTCCGCCGCCCCTGCCCCCGCGGCCGGTGGAGCCGCTGCCTGGCCGCTGCTTGTACTCGCCGCGCTTGAACTGCCCGTCGACCTTCAGCACGTTGAGGCTGAGCCCGCCGACGGCGCCGGAGACACCGTGCTGCGCGCCGACCTTGCTCACGGTCGCCGACGTCAGGGTCTGGAAGCCCTGCACCGTCACCCGGTCACTGCTCTGCTTCGAGTCGTCGCCGCTGCCCTTGGCGCCGAACTGGAATTTGGGCCGCGCGTTGCCTCCGGCGGTCCCGGCCGGAGCCTCGGCCTTCGTGACCGTCATATCCGTACCGAGGCCGTACAGCGACTGCAGGACCTTGTCCTGTGCCCGGCCCATCCCCGCGGAGACCGAACTGACGACGATGACCAGCGCAATACCGAGGGCCAGCCCCGAGGCGACGACGAGCGCCGCCTTTCTGCGTCGGCGCAGCTCGCGCCGGAGGTAGGTGAAGAACATGCGGCGAAAGTAAGACCCGCACGTGATGGCTGGATAAGGCCGGCGTGAGAGACGGATGAGATGAACTCGCCCCGGCCCCACGGGCGTACACAGCAGTGCGCCGCGAGCGGGCCCACTCGCGGCGCACCTGATGTCACCTCAGCCGTCAGTGGTGACGGTGCCCCAGGCGCTCGGTGTCCACGACGTGGCCCCGCGCGTCGCGCAGGGTCGCCGTGTCGACGCGGTCCCAGATCGGCGAGCGGCGGTTCTGGTAGACGTCGTTCCAGGTGTCACGGCCGCGGCCGGTGTGGACCTTGACCGACTTGTGCGCGCCGAGACGCAGCGCGTGGAAGCGGTACGAGTGGTGCTGCGCGTCGGTCAGGGTCCAGCCCCGCAGCTCGACCGGCCTGCGGGAGTTGTTGGTGACCGTGATCCACTCGGCGTTCGCCCGGTCGCCGGGGCGGTGACCGCGGCCGTGGCTGTCGACGTGGTGGACGACGCCCACCGCCACGGCCGACCGCTGCGGACGCGGGGCGGGGTGGTGGCCGGTGGCCGCTGCCGGGAAGGCGGCGGCCATAAGGGCCCCGGACGCCAGTACGGCTGCGGCGAGACGGGAACCAGAAGACAAGGACGACATGGAACCCCCAGATCAGGGCATGCGCGCGCCGGTCGGCTCACGCATGGTGCAGATGAAATCCGGCTCTGTGCCGGACAACCACACTCTGGACCGAGCCCGTTCCGATGTCCGGAGAACCTTCGCGACTTTACCTAAAAGGGACAAAACACACACCGTCAGATCATCCGGCGCATACGCCCCCGCGTATCCACCCCACAGCGCGCTCCCCCACCTCCATTCATTCACCGCACCAACTCCCCCATCCGGGTCCGCGCTCGGTAATCGATCCACTACCGTGCGTAGTGCGGCCCGGCACGGGCCTTCAGGAGACATGGGGAGCTTGAGTGAACCGAATGCGCACCGTACTCGCCGCACTGACCGTCACCGCGGCGACCGCGGCGGCCCCAGCAGCCGCGAGCACCGCTCCGCAGCAGCACCCGGACAGGACGGCGGCACCCGGGCCGCAACCCGCCCCCTGCTCGGGAGAGTTCCGCAGTGACGCCCGGCTCGGCCCGCAGCTGCTCCCGTCGAGGCACGAGAAGCCGGTGGGACCGCTGCTCACGGGGTACCACCGGACCGGGAAGCTGTCGTCCGCCGACTTCCTGAAGAAGTACTGGGAGGGCCCCGCCGACTCGGGCAGCTGGAAGTACCCGCCGAACGACGGGTTCAAGGAGGTCAACGGGAAGGTGGACAAGGAGCCGGAGAAGCTGCGCACCGGCGAGCGCCTGGACCGCTTCGGCTCCGAGTACGGCTCCTATCTGGCCCCCGCGGGCGACTCGTACGCCAAGCGCGCGCTGCCGCCGCAGAGCCTCAACACCCGTGACGCCGCGACGCCCTGCGACTACCACGTCTACCGGGTGACCAAGCCGTTCTGGGTGTGGCAGGGCGGGATCGCCCCGTGGTTCGAGCAGCCCGGCAACGGCCGGCAGATCAAGCTCGACCCGGTGTTCCTGAACCCGGGCGAGGGCCAGCGGCTGAACGTGAAGTGGCTGCTCGACCACGACTACCTCGGCCACACGGCTGCGGCCGGCGAGTAGCGGCGCCATGGACCGCCACGAACTGCACGCCGCGCTGCGCGACGCGGGGGTGCCCGACGGCTACTACCGCATCGAGGGGGTCCATGAGCCGGTCCCCACGCCAACCGACTTCCTCTATCTCCAGCGGACCGGGGACGGCGGAGCGTGGGAGACCGGCGCGTACGAACGCGGCCTGTCCGAGGCGATCGGCCGGTACGACACCGAACCGGACGCCTGCGCACACCTGCTGCGGCTGCTCGTCTGACGGCCGCCGCCGGAGGGGCTACTGGTCGCCCACGTCCCGGCGGTTCGACAGGGCCGACTCCGCGAGGGAGGAGAGCCCCTCGACGTAGACGGTGCCGTCCGGGGCGGGTCTCACGACGAGCCAGCCACGCGTGCCGAGGCTGCGCACCTGCCCCCGCACCTCGTCGCCGAGCTCCGCCGCCAGGTCGTCCTCGCGGGGCGTGCTGCCTGCGTGCAGGTGCTCGCGGATACGGAGGAGCAGCGCCTCTTCCTCCGCGGTGATGTTGAAGTCCATCCCTGGACGCTACGGGGCGCCGGACGCCGACGCCTGCGGAGTGGCGAAGACCACCCAGGACCCGCACCCGGCCCGCACCCGGACAGCGGGAGCCCATGGCTCCTTCCCTGGGTGCCTCGGACCTTCTCCCGCGGAGTGACGCCGGCGCCGGGATCAGGTCGGCCCGCCCGGCGCGACAGCCGGCACCCGCGGGACGCCGGGCACCGTCGGCAGGGTGGGGAGACCCGGCAGGTTCGCGGCCGGGAGGCCGCCACCGAGCACGGTGGCGACGAGGACGTTCACCTGGGAGGTGACCACGGCCTGGACCGCCGCCGCGACCTCCGCCGAACTGCCGGTCGTGGACGCCTCGACGAGGGAGTCGACCTTGCCCTGAAGGTCGCCCGCCGCCTTGGCCTTGAGCGCGGCGCCGGGGTCGGGCGCCGAGGGAGCCCCGGAGACTCCGGTCACGCCGCCCGGGATGCCGGGAGCCGCCGGCGCCGCGAGGGCCCCTTCGGTGACCCTCGCCAGGGCCCCCTTGACCGGGTCGGCCAGCTTCGTGGCGTCCGCGGCCGGAAGCCTGCCCGCCGGGGCTCTCAGTACGGCGTCGAGCAGATCCGTCACGGGCGCCAGGACACCGCCGGCCTCTCCCAGCAGCTTCGACTGGCTCAGCAGCTTTCCGGCTCCCGGCACCGGGGCCGCCGGGGCGCTCACCGGGCGGGCCGCGCGGGGGCCACCGGCTGCCGCGTGGGCCGCCGGGCCCGCTATACCGAGGGCGAGGGCGCCGCAGACGGCGGACGAGACGAGAGAGCCGGCCTTCGGGGACATGCGCATGGAAGGCGTTTCCTTTCGGAAGTGCGGGAAGTGTTCACCGACACCGTGCAAACGGTTGAATACCCTGCGCAATCCACAGGTCACTCGGAGTAACCCGGGTTGGCCCGACACAGCCGCCCTGACCTGCGCGTCTCGTGTCCGCCCCGGGGCCGCGCCGATACATCCGTTAGGGGGACTCCGCCCGGCCGCCGCGGACCGGCCGTGCGCATGACCGCGGCCCCCGGGAACGGTTTCAGGTCCCGGGGGCCGCGGTCATGCGCGCCGGTCAGTGCACCGGTCGGTCCAGCTTCGCCGCCAGCGCGGAGAACTGGCCCCACGTCAGCTTCGGCTTGTCCGCGCTCCAGAGCTTCTGGGCCGTCGCGGCGAGCGGCATCCTGATCCCCGCCGCGACCTGCGCCGGGGTCTGGGCGTTCGGGAAGTCGCCCCAGACGGCGAAGCCGCCGCCCTCGATGAGGTGCGCGTACTTGGCGGGCACCGCCGCGGTGCCGCGCACCACCCGCGGGGTCCACTGCTCGTAGATGCGCTTGCCGGTCGGGTAGGTGAAGTCGTTGGGCTGCCCCAGCACGTAGTACAGGTACTCGTCGTTGAGGTTCACCATCCGGCGCCCCGCGCTCAGATACTCCGCGGGCGGCCGCACCCCGAACTCCTTGCCCGTCCAGTACTCGACCTGGAGCGAGGGGTCGGCCTTCACCACACCGCCGCGGAAGAACCCGTCGTTCCACGCCTGCGGCGTCCTTCCCGCCTTGCTGATGACCTTGGCACGGTCGTTCAGCCAGGCCACCGCCAGGTCCTGGACGGTGGCCTTCGAGCCGTACTTCTTCCGGGCCAGGGCGGCCAGCTGCGGGAAGGACGTCTCCGGACTCTTCACCGTCAGCGCCTGGTACTCGTCACCGCCGACGTTCCAGTACCGGCCGGGGAAGACCTTCATGTACTCCCGCAGCAGCGAGTCGACGATATGCGCCGCCTTCGGGTTCGACACGTCGACGGCGCCCTTGACGGGGGTCCCGTCCGCCGTCTTCAGCTGCAGGTCCGGGTGAGCCTTGATCACAGCGCCCAGGTGTCCTGGCGAGTCGATCTCCGGGACGACGCTGATGTGCAGACTCGACGCCAGCGAGACGATCCTGTGAACCTGGGCCGCGGTGAGATGGTCCGGTGAGACCACCTCGGGGTGCGACGTGGAAGCGATACGGAACCCCTGGTCGTCCGAGAAGTGCAGCCCCAGCTGGTTCAGCTTGAGGTCGGCCATCTCCCGTACGCGGTCCTCGATCCAGGCGGCGTCGAAGGGTTTGCGGGCGATGTCCAGGTTGAGCCGCCGCTGCGTGGTGGCGGGCTTGTCGTGGACGACCCCCTCGGGCACCTTCCCGTCGGCCTTCACGGACTGCTTGAGGGTCCGCGTGCCGTAGAAGACCCCGGCCTCGTCGGGCCCGGTGATCCGCACCCGGCTGTCGCGGGCGCTGAGGGTGTACGACTCGCGGGGCGCCTTCTTGTCCGGCTCGAGAGCGAGCTCGATGTCGCCCGCGCGGGCCGTGCCGCCGTACGCGTAACCGAGCTTCAGTTCGCGCGCGAGCAGCTTGCCCTCGTCGGTGAGGCCCTTGCATCCCTTGTCCACCAGGACCCGGGAGCCCTTGCCGGGACTCCAGCCGGGGCCTCGCGCCGGGCCGTGCTCGTTCACCGACGGGATGGCGCGCGGCGCCGCCGAGATCGGGTAGTTCTTCGCCGCCGAGGGATCGGACGAGGGAGCTGTCACCGCCGAGCCGCGGCCCGCCGGGCCGCTTCCGCCGTACGTGTCGTCGTCCGGCCAGACCGTGACGGCGAGCGCGACGGCGGCAGCCGTGACGGTCAGGCCCACGGCCACGGGAACCGGTGCGTTGAATTTCCTCATCAGTCCGAAACCTCCCATGCAGGGCTGAGCCAGGATGAAATGGCAGCCAATTCGTCCATCACGCGCCTTGAAACTCTCCCTTCCGGGTGAAAATCGCGCATCCGTCGGACACTCAACGCCCGACATCGATAGCGTTGCGGCTCATTCACCGCCGTCATCCGACCCTCCTGTCGTGTTCGAGGAGCCCACGCTGTCCAGCGAGTCCCACGCCGGCCCTCCGATGCGACCGCCGTCACTCCACCACAGAACCGACGGCCCGGCACGCCCAGCCATACCGGGACAGAACCGTGGGCCTTCCGGACTTCACCGGTTCAACGCCGCCCCCGCCGGCGCCGCGGAGAGCGCCCTGCTCGGCTGCTGCGCCAGCCCCCGGTGGGCCCAGCGGCTGGCCGCACACCGCCCGTACCCCGACCTGACCGCACTGCTGGCGGCCTGCGACGAGGCGAGCTACGACCTGTCTCCGGCCGAGCTCTCACAAGCCCTGGCGGGAGAACGGGCGTCCGGGCTGCTCCACAGCAGAGCCCCGCGGGCGGCGCACACCGCGTTGAGCGCGGCGCACGCCGCGTACGAGAGCCGCTTCGGTCACTCTTTCGTGATCTGCCTCGACGCCTTCCGCCCGTCCGAGCGCCTGGACGAGGTACTCACAGGCATCCGTTCCCGGCTCTCGCACGAGCCCGACGAGGAGCGTTCGGTCGCCGCGGACGAGCTGCGCCGACTCGCCCGGGGGAGAATCGCCCGGCTTGTGGCGGATCCGGGCCATGCCGGTAGCCCGTCCGTGGCTGTTTGATTGCCTGTTTGATCACACCGCAACCCCCCGGGCGAAGGAACCGACAAGTCGTCGCTACGATGGCCAGGGCCGGTGGACCGTACCCGGCCGGGCCAGACCGACACAGCTCCTCTCAGCGAGAGAAGCTGGCGGCATGACCCCCGTCCCCCGCTCCCGGAGGGTTTTTCCGTGCCGGCTGGAACGCTGTATCGCGGCCGGGAAGGTATGTGGTCCTGGGTGGCTCATCGAGTCACCGGCGTCCTCATCTTCTTCTTCCTGTTCGTACACGTCCTGGACACTGCTCTCGTCCGTATCTCCCCCGAGGACTACGACAAGGTCATCGCTACTTACAAGACGCCGATCGTGGGCGTCCTTGAGTACGGCCTTGTCGCAGCGATCCTCTTCCACGCTCTGAACGGCCTGCGCATCATCGCCGTGGACTTCTGGTCCAAGGGCCCGCGCCACCAGAAGCAGATGCTGTGGTCCGTCGTGGGCATCTGGGTCTTGCTGATGATCGGGGCCATCTACCCCGTGCTCGGCCACGCCGCACGCGAACTGTTCGGGAGCTGAGGACTGAATGTCTGCTGAGACCTCTGCCGCTGTCGGCCCCGTCGAGGGTGCTTCCCTCTTCGACGCCGACCACCCCGCGCCGCTCATCGAGGCCCCCCGCGCGCGCACCAAGAAGACGCCGAAGACCACTCGCGGCAACTTCGAGATGTACGCCTGGCTCTTCATGCGCCTCTCCGGGATCGTCCTGGTCGTCCTGGTCCTCGGTCACCTGCTGATCCAGCTGGTGCTCGACGGCGGTGTGACCAAGATCGGCTTCGCCTTCGTGGCGGGCCGCTGGGCCTCGCCGTTCTGGCAGGGCTGGGACCTTCTGATGCTGTGGCTGGCGATGCTTCACGGCGCCAACGGCCTCCGTACCGTCATCAATGACTACGCGGAGCGCGTCAACACGCGCCTGTGGCTCAAGGGCCTGCTGTACACCGCCACGGTGTTCACCATCCTGCTGGGCACGCTGGTGATCTTCACCTTCGACCCGAACATCTCCTAGAAGCCCGGGACCGAGGCGCTTTCATCATGAAGATCCATAAGTACGACACCGTCATCGTCGGCGCCGGCGGGGCCGGCATGCGCGCGGCCATCGAGTCGACGAAGCGCAGCCGCACCGCCGTGCTGACGAAGCTCTACCCGACCCGCTCCCACACCGGCGCCGCCCAGGGCGGCATGGCCGCGGCCCTCGCCAACGTCGAGGAGGACAACTGGGAGTGGCACACCTTCGACACGATCAAGGGCGGCGACTACCTGGTCGACCAGGACGCCGCCGAGATCCTGGCGAAGGAGGCCATCGACGCGGTCCTCGACCTGGAGAAGATGGGCCTGCCGTTCAACCGGACGCCCGCCGGGGAGATCGACCAGCGCCGCTTCGGCGGTCACTCGCGCAACCACGGTGAGGCCCCGGTCCGCCGCGCCTGCTACGCCGCGGACCGCACCGGCCACATGATCCTCCAGACCCTCTACCAGAACTGCGTCAAGGAGGGTGTGGAGTTCTTCAACGAGTTCTACGTCCTGGACCAGCTGCTGGTCGAGGTGGACGGCGTCAAGACCTCCGCGGGCGTCGTGGCCTACGAGCTGGCGACCGGCGAGATCCACGTCTTCCAGGCGAAGTCCGTGATCTACGCGTCCGGCGGCACCGGCAAGTTCTTCAAGGTCACGTCGAACGCGCACACCCTGACCGGTGACGGCCAGGCCGCCTGCTACCGCCGCGGTCTGCCCCTGGAGGACATGGAGTTCTTCCAGTTCCACCCGACGGGCATCTGGCGCATGGGCATCCTGCTGACGGAGGGCGCCCGCGGTGAGGGCGGCATCCTCCGCAACAAGGACGGCGAGCGCTTCATGGAGAAGTACGCGCCGGTCATGAAGGACCTCGCGTCCCGTGACGTCGTCTCCCGGTCCATCTACACGGAGATCCGGGAAGGCCGCGGCTGCGGCCCCGCCGGTGACCACGTGTACCTCGACCTGACGCACCTCCCGCCGGAGCAGCTGGACGCCAAGCTCCCGGACATCACGGAGTTCGCGCGGACCTACCTGGGCATCGAGCCGTACACCGACCCGATCCCGATCCAGCCCACCGCGCACTACGCCATGGGCGGCATCCCGACCAACGTCCAGGGTGAGGTCCTCGCGGACAACACCACGGTCGTGCCCGGCCTGTACGCGGCCGGCGAGGTCGCCTGCGTCTCGGTGCACGGCGCCAACCGCCTGGGCACCAACTCGCTGCTCGACATCAACGTCTTCGGGCGCAGGTCGGGCATCGCCGCCGCCGAGTACGCCGCGAAGCACGGCCACGCCGAGCTTCCGGAGAACCCGGCCGCGCAGGTCGAGGCCCAGGTCGAGCGGCTCCGCGACGCCACCGGCACCGAGCGCGTCTCCGTGCTGCGCCTGGAGCTCCAGGAGTGCATGGACGCCAACGTGATGGTGTTCCGCACCGAGCAGACGATCAAGACGGCCGTCGAGAAGATCGCCGAGCTGCGCGAGCGCTACCTGAACGTGTCGGTCCAGGACAAGGGCCGCCGCTTCAACACCGACCTGCTCGAAGCGATCGAGCTGGGCAACCTGCTGGACCTCGCCGAGGTCATGGCGACGTCGGCCCTGGCGCGCAAGGAGTCCCGCGGCGGTCACTACCGCGAGGACTTCCCGAACCGCGACGACGTCAACTTCATGCGCCACACCATGGCGTACCGCGAGGTGGGCGACGACGGCTCCGAGTCGATCCGGCTCGACTACAAGCCGGTCGTCCAGACCCGCTACCAGCCGATGGAGCGTAAGTACTAATGGCTACCCCCACCATCAACGACGCCGACAAGACCGGGGCCGGCAAGCCGGAGGCCGGCTTCGCCGACACCCCGTTCATCACGGCCACCTTCCGGATCCGCCGGTTCAACCCGGAGGTCTCGGACGAGTCGCAGTGGCAGGACTTCGAGGTCGAGATCGACCCGAAGGAGCGTGTGCTCGACGCCCTCCACAAGATCAAGTGGGAGCTGGACGGCACGCTGACCTTCCGCCGCTCCTGCGCGCACGGGGTCTGCGGTTCGGACGCGATGCGGATCAACGGCAAGAACAGGCTCGCCTGCAAGACGCTGATCAAGGACATCAACCCGTCGAAGCCGATCCAGATCGAGGCCATCAAGGGCCTCACGGTCCTCAAGGACCTCGTGGTCGACATGGACCCGTTCTTCCAGGCGTACCGCGACGTGATGCCCTTCCTCATCACCAGCGGCAACGAGCCGACGCGTGAGCGTCTGCAGTCCGCCGAGGACCGTGAGCGGTTCGACGACACCACGAAGTGCATCCTCTGCGCCGCGTGCACGTCGTCCTGCCCGGTGTTCTGGAACGACGGCCAGTACTTCGGCCCGGCTGCGATCGTCAACGCGCACCGCTTCATCTTCGACTCGCGTGACGAGGCCGGCGAGCAGCGCCTGGAGATCCTCAACGACAAGGACGGCGTGTGGCGTTGCCGCACGACGTTCAACTGCACGGACGCCTGCCCGCGCGGTATCGAGGTCACGAAGGCCATCCAGGAAGTCAAGCGCGCGCTCATCACCCGCCGCTTCTGACCCTCCAGGTCACCTCCACGAGGGCCCCGCCTCCCGGCTTCCGGGCGGCGGGGCCCTCGGGCTTTCCGCTGTGCCGGGTTTCTGTGTCGTACAGGGCAGAGAAACGGGGACCACCGGGACGAGCGACCAGAATCCCTACGCGCAGGACGGCGCCACGAGTGGGGTCCGCAGCGGCCGCCCCTCCCCCGCCGGGCTACGGCCGCCCCGGCTCCGCCCCCGGGTACGGCTGCCCGGCAACCGGGCCCCGGACGTTCCCGCACGTGCGGGGTCTGCTCACCTACGCCGGTCACTGAGCGCCCTGCAGGGCGAGCGCCGGGCCGTACCGCCCCGCGGGCCCACCCCGTACCACCCAGAGGCCGCCCGGCCCGCACCGGGCGGCCTCTGCCATGTCCTGTCCTGCGGGCCGGAGTTGAACAGCATCCCTCCGAACCGAAGCAGCACACCCCTGTGTTGAACATGTTCAAGAGAAGGTCTACAGTCCAGGACATCAGCTTTTGAACACGTTCAAAGGAGCGTGGGGCATGGACCTCACAGTTGTCACGTACGTCATCTACCTGGTGATCAGCGTCGCGCTGACCGTCTGGGTGGCCCGGACACTCAGCCACCACGGGCGGGTCTTCCTCGCCGATGTACTGAAGGGGAACGAGAAGCTCGCCGAGGCCGTCAACCACCTTCTGGTGGTGGGGTTCTACCTGGTGAACCTGGGATTCGTGGCCCTGTACCTCCAGGACGGCAGCACCGTCACCGACGCCCGGGGTGTCTTCGACGCGCTGTCGACGAAGCTCGGCGTGGTGCTGCTCGTCCTCGGCGGAATGCACCTCGGCAACGTCTACGCACTCAACAAGTTCCGCCGGCGCGGCATCATGGACCGCGAGCAGACGCCGCCGGTGCCGCCGCAGGGCTGGCTCACGCCGGGCGCCGGGGCCTGACGGCGATGAGCCACCCAGCTCTCCACTCCGGTGACACCGCAGTCAGGAAACTCACCGTGCTGTACGACGCGCAGTGCCCGCTCTGCGTCCACCTGCGGCACTGGCTGCGCGGGCAGCGCCAGCTCGTCCCGCTCGATCTGGTGCCCGCCGCGTCGGCCGCGGCCAGGGAGCGGTACCCCGGGCTCGACCACCACAGCACCCTGCGGGAGATCACGGTCATCGGCGACCGGGGACAGATCTACCGGGGGCCCGCCGCGTGGATCGTCTGCCTGTGGGCGCTCGCCGCCCACCGGCCCAAGGCCCACTGGCTGGCCACCCCGGCGGGCGCGCCCTTCGTCAGGGTCGCGATGCTCACCGCCGCCAAGTACCGCGATGTCACAGCGCCGCCCTGCGGCGAGCGGTGCGCGGTCCCCGGTTAGGCTCGGGCACCGTGACTGATGCGAAGCCCCCCAAGAGCGAGCAGACCCGGACGCTCATCCTCGAAACCGCGCTCCGGCTCTTCCAGGAGCGCGGTTACGACAAGACGACGATGCGGGTCATCGCGCGGGAGGCCGGGGTCTCCGTCGGGAACGCGTACTACTACTTCTCCGGCAAGGAACACCTGATCCAGGGGTTCTACGACCGTATCGGCGCGGAGCACCGGGCTGCGGTGCGGGACGTACTCGATCACGAGACGGATCTGGAGACGAGGCTCGCCGGGGTACTGACGGCCTGGCTCGATGTCGCGGCGCCGTACCACGAGTTCGCCGCCCAGTTCTTCAAGAACGCGGCCGACCCGGAGAGCCCGCTGAGCCCCTTCTCGGCCGAGTCGGAGTCCGCCCGCGAGCTGGCCATCTCCATCCACCGGGAAGTACTCACCGGCGCCAGGGCGAAGATCCCCGGCGATCTGGCCGACGTACTGCCGGAGTTGATGTGGCTCTCCCAGATGGGGCTGGTCCTGTACTGGGTCTTCGACCGGTCACCGGAGCGCGAGCGGAGCAGGCGGCTCGCGGCACGCGGGGCGCGGCTCACCACCCGGGGCATCGCACTGGCCCGTTTCCGGGTGCTGCGCCCGCTCGTCCACGAGGTGCACGAGCTGTTCACCGACTTCCTGCCGGGGATGGCGGAAACGGCGACCGCGCGCAAACGGACCTGACCCCGGGGGCCGCGGCACCAAGGGGTCCTTGCACTGTGAGCGTCACGCGAGGGCCCCTGAGGGGTCCTCGCACCATGAGCGTCCGACGAGGTCGCATGGCCCGGTGCCGTGTATCGCGAGGCGCCGGAGAGTCCAGGTAGCTCCGCGACCCGGGGCGGGCACAGTGCGGGGACCCCTAAAGCCAGCCGAGCTCCCAGATGCGCCAGACACCCGTCCCGTCGGAGAGGTACTGCCCGCCCGACACGTCGTTGCTGGACAGTACGTAGTCCTTGCGCTGCCAGAGCGGGACCAGTGGCACATCGTCCGCGACGTCGTCCTGTATCGCCTTGAAGTCGTCCGAGGTCCGGCCACGGTCGGTGTACTGCTGGGTGCGGGCGATCAGCCGGTTGACGTCCTTGCTGTCGTAGCCGTTGTAGAGGCTGTTGCCTGCGCCCACGAGCGGCTGCGTGTAGTTGTCGGCGTCCGGGTAGTCCGCGATCCAGCCGACGGCGTACGCGTCGTACTTGCCGAGCCGGTAGTCGTCCTGGAACTTCTTCCAGTCGGTCATCCCGTCGAGCTGGACCTTGAAGAGGCCGCCCTTCTCCAGCTGCTTCTTCAGCGTCCGGGCCTCGTCGTCGGTGACGCTCGTGCTGGAGTACGCGTAGGTGAACTTCACCGGGGTCTGCACACCGGCCTGCTGGAGCAGCCGCCCGGCCGCCGCGACGTCGACCTTCGGGTAGGCGTCGAAGAAGGCGGTGGTGTGACCGGTGAAGCCCTGCGGGATCAGCGAGTAGAGCGGCTCGACCGTACCGCTGTAGACCTTCTCCGACAGCTGCGCGCGGTCGACCAGCTCGGCCGCCGCCCGGCGCACCTTGGTGTCCGCGAGGGCCGAACCCTTGCGGACGTTGAAGACCAGGTTGCGGATCTCGCTGCCGGTCGCCTCGTTGACGTGCGCGTCGGGGTCACTGGGTGAGAGCTTCGCCAGCGTCGCGGGTGTCATCACCCGGTGCGCGACGTCGATGTCCTTGTGCTTCCACGCGGCGTCGAGCTGGGCCGGCTGCTTGAAGTAGCGGACCTCGACCGGGACCCCGGTCTTCTTGATGACGCCCTTGTACTTCGGGTTCGGCTCCAGGCGGGCGCTGACGCCGCTCTTGTAGGACTTCAGCACGTACGGGCCGGAACCCACGACCGTGTTGCCTCTGCGCCCCTTGTTCTGCGGGTACGCGGTGTGGTCGACGATCGCGCCACCGCCCGTCGCGATCTTCGAAGCGAAGGTGGCGTCACGGGACTTGAGGTGGAAGATGACCTTGTTGCCGGACACATCGACGTTCTTGAGCGTCGGGTACAGCGGCGCGGGGCCGTTTCCGTCCTTCATGTGCAGGACCCGGTTGAAGGAGAATGCGGCGTCCTCGGCCGTGACCTCGTGGCCATTCGAGAATGTCAGGCCGTCACGCATGGTGCAGGAGAATGTACGCAACGCGTCGTCGGTGAATTCACAGCTGCTCGCCGCATCGGGGACCGGGGTGGCCGAGCCGACATTGAAAGACATCAACGACTGGTACAGCGAGCTGTAGAGGGCCCACGAGCCGGCGTCGTACGCCTCTGCCGGATCCAGGGAGGTGACGACGTCAGTCGTCCCGATGATGATCGGGTCCTTCTTTCCGCCGTCGTCGGGAAGCAACTGCCAAGCGCCGATACCGGCACACGCCAGGACGACGCATATGGCGAGAATCCGCATTCGGATCGAACGCATTGTGCTGTTCCCCTCAACCCACCCTGTGGACGCGCCGACCGTCACGCGTCAGACCCAAGTCGGCGCCAACCCAACCACACGAAATTCACATCTGGAAGAGAAAATCTTCACGTGAGGCCAAGTCGTTAGGCAACCTTCATGAGTGGATCGGCGACGGACCTGACGGGCCTGCGACGTGGCGCCTCCGCCCTCCGTGCCGGTTCCGCCGGTACCCGATCCGCCTGCAGCGAGGGCTACTTGGAGGGCGGCCCTCAGGTCCTGACCGGCCGGCCTTCGTGCGCCCGCCGCGCCCTCGGCACCGGGCGGCCGGGGCGGGCCAGGAGCGCGCGGGGAATCGCCCCCACCGGTTTTTCTGGTCCTGCTGTCCGGCCGGTGACGGTGATCGCGGTGTTCACCGCGACGGTGAACACCTGACGCACGGGAACGCCACCTGCCGAAGCCGCCCCGGCCCGCCGGTGTGGCCGACCGCACAGGGGCACCCCCCTTCGCGGGCCACGCGGGCAGGGGTCACATACTGGCAGGAACGCCCGCCCCGGCCCCGAAGGACGACGACCCGTGAAGCTCAGCCGCACCGCCTCCTGGTTCCTCGCAGCGTTCGGCGTGTGGTCGTGGGTGGTCTGGGTGACCTTCGCGAAGAACCTCTTCGAGGACGCGAGCGGGCTCGCGTTCGACGGCGGCAGGCCCACCGCCTATCTGTGGATCCATCTCGCCCTCTCCATCGTCTCGTTCATCCTGGGCACGGTGATCGGCGTGATCGGTCTCCGGGGCGTCCGCGCCCACCGCCGCGCCGCCGGGTAGCGGTGGACGAAGGCGCCCCCGAGGTGTCGGGGCGCCGCGCACTGCCTGTACTTTCACCACCGTGCCTGCCGTTGAGAAGACCGCGATAAGGACCGCGCTGGCGGTCACCGCCGCCGCGCTGCTGCCCGCCCTCTGTGCCGTGCCCGCTTCGGCCGCGACCGTCACCGGTCCGAAACCGTCCGCGCCGAAGTCCTCCGCCACGGCGTCGCCGGGCTCCGCGAAGACTTCACGGTCACAGGTCGGCGGCGCCCGCCTCGGGCGGACGGGCACCCAGGTACAGCTCGGCTCCGGCGCACCGGTGCTGCCGAAGGACCTCTCCGGCGAGTCCTGGATCGTCGCCGACGCCGAGTCCGGTGACGTACTCGCCTCGCACGACGCGCACCGGCGGCTGGCCCCCGCGTCCACCCTCAAGATGCTGCTCGCGGACACCCTCCTGCCGGAGTTCCCGCCCACGCAGACCCACAAGGTGCTGCCGTCCGACCTCGCCGGCATGGGTGAGGGCAGCAGCCTGGTCGGCATCAAGGAGAACCTCACCTACACGGTCCACGACCTGTGGCTCGGGGTCTTCCTGCGCTCGGGGAACGACGCGGTGCATGTGCTGGCCGCGATGAACCATGGCGTACCGAAGACCGTCCGCGACATGCAGGCGCACGCCGACGACCTCCAGGCGCTGGACACCCACGTCGTCTCACCGGACGGCTACGACGCACCGGGGCAGGTCTCCAGTGCGTACGACCTGACGCTCTTCGCCCGCAGCGGCCTGCAGAAGAAGGACTTCCGGGAGTACTGCTCGACGGCCACCGCGCAGTTCCCCGGCGTGAAGAAGAAGGGCAAGAAGCGCGAGACCTTCGGGATCCAGAACACCAACCGCCTGCTGACCGGCGCCGACGGCGTCACCCAGTACAAGGGGATAGCGGGCGTGAAGAACGGCAACACCACGCACGCCGGGGCCACCTACACCGCGGTCGCCGAGCGCGACGGCCACGTGCTCCTCGTCACCGTCATGAAGCCCAGCTCGGCCGAGAGCCAGGCCGTGTACAAGGAGGCGGCGCGGCTGCTCGACTGGGGCTTCGCCTCGGAGGGCAAGGTCACGCCGGTCGGTGAGCTGGTCGCGCCGGGGAGCAGCGCCGCCGCGGGGCGCTCCGGAGGTACGGCGAAGAACGGCGGAGCCGCGCACGAGGGCAAGGGCGGTACCCGGGGAGCCGGGACCGGTCACAGTTCCGGGCCTGCCGCCGCGTCGGAGAAGGGCCGCTCCAGCGGGGTGGGCACCGCCCTGGCGATCAGTGCAGGGGTGTTGCTCCTGTTGGCGGGCGCGGTGTTCCTGGTGAACCGGCGCTGGCCGCTGCCGGATCTGGTACGACGTTTTCCACGTCGCTGATCTCCTCGTCGTCGGAGTGCCCCGTCGCGGTCCAGGCGGCGCAGTAGAGGAGCAGCTTCACCGTGAAGCTGATCCACAGCAGCAGGGCGATGGGGACGCCGAAGGCGCCGTACATGCTCTTCGACGCGACGCCCCGCATATAGCCGCTGAGCAGCAGCTTGAGCAGTTCGAAGCCGAAGGCGCCGATGAGTCCGGCGGTGACCAGTCTGCGCCGGGGAGGTTCCACGCCGGGCAGCAGGGTCAGCACGTACAGCAGCACCAGGAAGTCGGCGAGTACGGCGAGCGCGAACGCCACGCCCTGGAGGAGCGCACTGCCCCAGCCGGTGTTCGCGAGGCCGATCCGGTGGGCCGTCCAGCTGACCGCGCTGGATCCGACGGCCGAAGCGCCGAAGGAGACGAGGACCGCCCCGCCCATCCCGAGGAGGATGCCGCCGTCCTTGAGCTTGCGCACGACGGCGTTGCCCTCGTCGGCGTTGTCGATCTCCCACACCGCACGCAGGCAGTCGCGCATCGAGCCGACCCAGCCGATGCCGGTGAAGAGCAGCAGCGCCCCGGCGACGACCCCGACCGTGCCCGCGTTCTGCACGAGTGTGTCGAGGTCCAGCTGGTCGGAGATGCCGGGCACCTGCCGGGCGAGCGAGTGCTGCATGGTGTGCAGCTGGGCGGGGCTGAGCAGGGTGGCGCCGATCGCGGCGCCGACGGTGATCAGTGGGAAGAGTGCCAGGAAACTGACGAAGGTGATCGCGGCGGCGAGCCTCGTCCAGTGGGCCCGGTCGAGGGTCTCGTACGAGCGCCAGGCATGCGTACGCATGAGCCGGGCCACCCAGGGGCCGATTACGGGGAGCTTCGTCAGCCAGTCCATGACGTACGCCTACCCTCACCACCGAATACCAGCGTTCTTGTCCCCCAGAAGCGCAGGCCGGTGGCGAGCGCCATGCCGACGCCCGCGCCGGACAGGGTGTCCGCGCGCGGGGATGTGAGGCCCAGACCGTAGTGCGACACGGTGAGGCACAGCAGCTGGAGGGCGGCGCCCGCGATGTTCACCCCGAAGAAGACGGTGTACTCGCGCCAGCCGACCCGCCGCCCCCGGTACGTACCGAAGGCGTTTCCCAGGTACGCGACCGTGCAGCCGGCGAGGAACGACACCGCCTTGGCGGTGATCGGGTCCCACCCCGCGCTGCCCCGCAGCCAGATGAAGAAGCCGAGGTCCGCGGCGTACGCGCAGCTCCCGGCGAGCGCGAAGCCCGCGATCTCGCGGCGGCTGATGGTCATGGCTCTGCCCTCACGTATCGCGCTCCCCTCGGCACCTGCCGCGGGTCACCGCCGGCCCGCCCTTCCGTTCGCGCCCGTCCCGCCCGTCACAGCTCGGCGACGGTGAGCGCGTACATGGCGATCCAGACGACTCCGATCACGGCGAGCGCGCGGTCGCCCAGGATGACGTCCTCCGGGGCTCCCGCTGTGCCGCGGTCGGCGAAGACGGCGTACCGCAGGATGGACAGGATGAAGGGGACCATGGACAGCTGGCGCCAGGGCAGCAGTCCGCTGTCGGGCGGCCCGCTGCTCTCCATGGCCCAGAGGCAGTAGGCGAGCACGGCGACACCGGCCGCGAGTTGCCAGACGAAGCGCAGATACCCGGTGGTGTACTGGGAGAGCAGTGCGCGGGTCCGTCCGTCGCCCTCCGTCTGCACGGCCTCGGAGTAACGCTTCGCGGCGACCATGAAGAGGGCGCCGAACCCGGCGGTGATGAGGAACCAGCGTGAGAGCGGGATGCCGAGTGCCACTCCGCCGATCATCGCGCGCATGAGGAACCCGGTGGTCACCACGGTCAGATCGACGACCAGCACATGCTTCAGGCTGACGCAGTAGGCGAGTTGCATGGTGATGTACGCGGAGAGCAGCGCGGCTGTCATGTCGTTGCAGAGGACGACGGCCGCCGCGGTGGCCGCCACGGCGAGCAGCGCCCCCGCGGTGTACGCGGCGGGTACGGACACCTGCCCTGCCGCCACCGGCCGCCGGCATTTGACGGGGTGGGCCCGGTCGGCCTCGGCGTCCCTGGCGTCGTTGATCAGATACACGGCGGAAGCGGATGCCGTGAACAGCACGAATATGAGAGCCAGTTGGGCGGACGCGCCGCGCGAGAGCGGCTCGCCGGCCGCGGCGGGCGCCGCGACGACCAGGACGTTCTTGACCCACTGCCGGGGGCGGGCGGTCCTGAGCAGCCCCAGTGGCAGCCCGAGCGCCCTGTGCCGACCGGCGGGCGCGGCGAGTGGCGGGGGCCTCGGCGGGCCTTCGACCGTGGCTCCGCGCTCGGCGAGCGCGGGGAGCTGAGTGATCCTGGGGGCGTCAGAGAGTTCGGACATGAGCGCCTCGCATCCATTGCGCGCCGAGCCCGGCGGTGACCCCGCCGAGCAGGGCGCCTGCGGCGACATCGGTCGGGTAGTGCACGCCGACGACCAGCCGGGACACGCACATCGCGGTGGCGAGCGGCGGTACGAGCCGGTGGCCCGCGGGGCGCAGTGCGCCGAAGGCGACCGCGGCCGCCACCGCGGACGAGGCGTGCGAGCTGGGGAAGGAGTGGCGCCCCGCGGTGCGTACGAGGGGCAGCCGGGCGGCGAGGCTGGGGCGGGGGCGGCGGACCACCCGTTTGACGACCATGCTGGCCAGATGGGCCGTGCCGATCAGCACGGTGGCCCGCAGCCAGGCGGTGCGGCGGTCACGGTCGGCGACCGCGCCGGCGAGGCCGCCGGCGATCCAGAGCGCGCCGTGCTCACCGCAGAGGGAGAGGGCGCGCGCGGCGGCGCCGACCCGCGGATCCGTACCGCAGTCACGCATCGCCGACAGAAGTCGGCGATCGGCTTCTATGGACCGCACACGCTCACCCCTTTCCCGACGGCGGAAGGCTCTTATATGACATTGCCCAATAATCACGGCCATACTGGTTGACACTCCCTCAATCACCCATTTCCCCGCGTATTCGGGCGATACGGTCTACTCCATGTCTGCCGAAACCACCGCGTCCATGCCCGGCACCGCCCCCGTGAGCACGGTGCGCGCCACGAGCCCGGAGCGCCCCGTGAGTCCCGCGCGCTCCGTGCCCGCCATGAGTTCCGTGCGCTCGGTGAGCGGCTGGGGCCGCACCGCGCCGTCGACATCGCTGCTGGTCCGCCCGCGTACGTACGAGGAGGCGGCGGCAGCGGTGCTCGGCTGCGGGGCGCGCGGCTCGATCGCCCGCGGTCTGGGCCGGGCCTACGGTGACGCCGCGCAGAACGCGGGGGGCGCCGTGCTCGACATGACCGGGCTCGACCGGATCCACTCGGTCGACGCCGACGCCGGAACCGTGGTCTGTGACGCGGGGGTGAGCCTGCACCGGCTGATGGAGGTGCTGCTGCCGCTCGGGTGGTTCGTACCGGTGACACCGGGCACCAGGTACGTCACGGTGGGCGGCGCGATCGGCGCGGACATCCACGGCAAGAACCACCACGTGTCGGGCTCCTTCTCCCGGCACGTGCGCTCGCTGGACCTGCTGACGGCGGACGGCACGGTGCACACGGCCGCCCCGGGGTCCGCGCTCTTCGACGCGACCGCCGGGGGGATGGGACTGACCGGCGTCATCCTCACCGCGACGGTCCAACTCCTTCCGGTGCGGACGTCCCTGATGTCGGTGGACACCGAGCGGGCCACGGACCTCGACGACCTGATGGCCCGGCTCACGGCCACCGACCACCGCTACCGCTACTCGGTGGCCTGGATCGACCTGCTGGCGCGGGGCGCTGCCACCGGACGCTCGGTACTCACCCGCGGCGACCACGCACCCCTGGACGCGCTCCCGGCACGCGCCCGGCGTGCGCCGCTGTCCTTCCGGACCGCCACGCTCCCCGCGCCCCCGCCGTTCATTCCGGAGGGGCTGCTCAGCCGCGCCTCCGTCTCGCTCTTCAACGAACTCTGGTACCGCAGGGCACCGCGTCTTCGGACCGGCGAGATCCAGCGGCTCCCTGCCTTCTTCCACCCCCTCGACGCGGTCCCGCACTGGAACCGGATCTACGGGCGCGGCGGCTTCGTCCAGTACCAGTTCGTCGTCGGGTACGGGCAGGAGGAGACGCTGCGCCGGATCGTGGGACGCATCTCCCGGCGCCGCTGCCCCTCGTTCCTGGCGGTCCTGAAGCGCTTCGGCGAAGCCGATCCCGGCTGGCTCTCGTTTCCGGTGCCCGGATGGACGCTCGCCCTCGACATCCCGGCGACCCTCAGCGGACTCGGGGCGTTCCTCGACGAGCTGGACGAAGAGGTGGCGGGGGCCGGTGGCCGTGTCTACCTGGCGAAGGACTCCCGGCTGCGCCCCGATCTGCTGGCCGCGATGTACCCGCGGCTGGCCGACTTCCGGGCGCTGCGCGCCGAACTGGACCCGGGTGCCGTGTTCACATCCGACCTCTCCCGCCGGCTCGGCCTCTGACAGCGGTCCGTCTCCGGATCCGGCTCCGGCCCCGGCCCCGGCTCCGAAGGCCAGGCCCGCCCCGCCCGGAACCCCGGAACACACCACCGCACCCCGGCCAGCAGGCCCCCGATCCCGACCCCCGACCCCCGACCGCGAGGAAACAGCCCCATGAAAGACGCCTTCGGTGCCCCCCAGTCCCTGCTGATCCTCGGCGGTACGTCCGAGATCGCCCTGGCCACGGCCCGCCGCCTGGTGACCCGCCGGACCAGGACGGTCTGGCTTGCCGGGCGCCCCTCCCCCGCCCTCGACTCGGCCGCCGCCCACCTGCGTACGCTAGGCGCCGACGTCCGCACGGCCGCCTTCGACGCGCTCGACCCCGGCTCCCACGAGGAGGTGCTGGGGAAGGTCTTCGCGGAGGGCGACATCGACATGGTGCTGCTGGCCTTCGGCGTACTGGGCGACCAGGCCCGTGACGAGAGCGCCCCGCTGTCGGCCGTCCGGGTCGCGCAGACCAACTACACCGGTGCGGTCTCAGCGGGCCTGATCTGCGCCAAGTCCCTCCAGACGCAGGGCCACGGCTCGATGGTCGTGCTCTCGTCGGTGGCGGGCGAACGGGCCCGCCGGGCCAACTTCATCTACGGATCGAGCAAGGCGGGCCTGGACGCCTTCGCCCAGGGGCTCGGCGACGCGCTCCACGGGACGGGTGTGCACGTGATGGTCGTCCGCCCCGGCTTCGTACGCTCGAAGATGACGGCGGGTCTTGAGGAGGCCCCCATGGCCACCACGCCGGAGGCGGTCGCGCTGGCCATCGAGACCGGTCTGCGGCGCCGGTCGGAGACCGTCTGGGTCCCGGGCACCCTGCGGGTGGTGATGTCGGCGCTGCGGCACGTCCCGAGGCCACTGTTCAGGCGGCTGCCGGTCTAGCGGACGCCTCGCGGCCCCGGCCGGAAGGTTCCGGCGGGGCCGCGGGCCGGCCCTGCGGGCCCTACGGCAGGGACGGGGCCGCGGGCGCTTCGCGCGACACGCTGGGGCCGGGAACGACGCCGCCCCCGCCGCCGAACGCGTACTCGCGCAGCTTCCGCCACACCGCGTCCGGCCCCTGCTCGTACAGCGCGAAGGAGCCGCAGGTCCACGTCGCCTCGAAGGCGGACAGCGCCTCGTACGCCCGGTCCATCTCCTCGTCGGAGATGGCATGGGCAACCGTCACATGCGGGTGGTACGGGAACTGGAGCTCGCGCACCAGCGGCCCCGACGGGTCCCTGATCTGCTGCTGAAGCCAGGAGCAGGCCGAACCGCCCGTCACCACCTGCACGAAGACGACCGGCGAGAGCGGCCGGAACGTTCCCGTGCCGTACAGCCGCATCGGGAACGCCCGGTTCGCCGCCGCGACCGATGAGAGGTGCGCCTCGATCGCGGGCAGCGAGGCCGAGTCGGCCTCTGTCGGCGGGACGAGAGTGACGTGCGTCGGGATACCGTGCGCGGCAGAGTCCCCGAAGCCCGCACGCTGCTCCTGGAGCAGGCTGCCGTACGGCTCCGGGACCGCGATCGAAACGCCGAGCGTTACGGTCCCCACGTCGTTCTCCTCCGCTGTCGGATGCTTCCGGAATCCATGCCGGACATTGCTGTGAGCAGTGTGGCGGGCCTGCCGCCGCTGTGACCAGAGTCCAAGGTCACAGGCCCGGGTCAGTGCTTGGCAGGCAGCAGACCCATGCGCTCGTACGTCTGGGCCAGGGTCTCGGCGGCGACCGTACGGGCCTTCTCCGCTCCCTTGGCGAGCAGGGAGTCCAGCGTCTCCGGGTCGTCCAGATACTCCTGTGTGCGAGCCCTGAAGGGTGTGACGAAGTCGGCGACGATCTCGGCGAGGTCGGTCTTGAGCGCGCCGTACATCTTGCCCTCGTACTGCTGCTCCAGATCGGCGATGCTCGTGCCGGTGAGCGTCGAGTTGATGGTCAGCAGATTCGAGACACCGGGCTTCGCCACCGGGTCGTAGCGGATCACCGTTTCCGTGTCGGTCACCGCGCTCTTGACCTTCTTCACCGAGACCTTGGGCTCGTCGAGCAGGCTGATCAGGCCCTTGGGCGAGGCCGCCGACTTGCTCATCTTGGCCGAGGGGTCCTGGAGGTCGTAGATCTTCGCCGTCTCCTTGAGGATGTACGGCTCCGGCACCGTGAAGGTCTCGCCGAACCGGGTGTTGAAACGGTCGGCGAGGTCGCGGGTCAGCTCGATGTGCTGGCGCTGGTCCTCGCCCACGGGGACCTGGTTGGCCTGGTAGAGCAGGATGTCGGCGACCTGCAGGATCGGGTATGTGAAGAGGCCGACGGTCGCACGGTCGGCTCCCTGCCTGGCCGACTTGTCCTTGAACTGGGTCATGCGCGAGGCCTCGCCGAACCCGGCCAGGCAGTTCATGATCCAGGCGAGCTGGGCGTGCTCGGGCACATGGCTCTGCACGAAGAGGGTGCAGCGCTCGGGGTCGATCCCGGACGCGAGCAGCTGAGCGGCCGCGAGCCGGGTGTTCGCCCGCAGCTCGGCGGGGTCCTGCGGGACGGTGATCGCGTGCAGATCGACCACCATGTAGTACGCGTCGTGCGTCTCCTGCAGGGCCACCCACTGGCGCACGGCGCCCAGGTAATTGCCGAGGTGGAACGAGCCTGACGTGGGCTGGATCCCGGAGAGCACCCGGGGACGGTCTGAGGCCATGTACAGCATTCTCTCAGGTGCGGAACCGATCTCCGTCGCGCGGTGTATGAAACATGTGAGAACGCGGGAGGGGAGCCACGTCGCTGTCGCCGACGAGGCCGAGGTGATTGCGCGCGTGCGGGCCGGAGACGCCCAGGCGTACGCCGAGCTGGTGCGTGCGTACACAGGTATCGCACTCCGCGCGGCGGCCGCTTTCGGGGCCGGCGCGGATGCGGAGGATGTGGTGCAGTCGGCCTTCTTCAAGGCCTACCGGGCACTGGACCGCTTCAAGCCGGGCGCGGCGTTCCGGCCCTGGCTGCTGCGGATCGTCATGAACGAGACGCGGAACGCGCTGCGCTCCGCGGTCCGGCTGCGATCGGCTGCGGGGCGCGAGGCCGCGCTGTCGGGGGCTGAGCCGCTGATACCGGAGTCGGCAGATCCTGCGGCGGCCGTGCTCCGGGAGGAGCGCCGGACGCTGCTCCTGGCGGCGCTGGACCGGCTGAGCGCCGAGCAGCGGCTCGTTGTGACGTACCGCTATCTGCTGGAGATGGACGAGGCGGAGACGGCGGAGGCGCTGGGCTGGCCCCGGGGCACGGTGAAGTCACGGCTGAACCGCGCCCTGAAGAAGCTGAGCAAACTGCTCCCGCCACCGGACGGCGAGGTGACGGAGGTGGGGCAAGGGACAGCCACTGGAGAGACGGCCGCAGGAGCAGGGACCGGGTTGGGAGATGTGACCGGAGTGGGAGCGATGGCGGGGCGGGAGCGATGAGGCGAGGTGAGGGCTGTGCACGACTGGGGAGCCGGGGATGACCGGCGCGACAGACAGGACACGGCGGACCGTGGCGACCGCGCCCTGGGCGCACGCCGCAGGCAGCCCGGCCCCGGGCTGCCTGAGGAGCTGAGGGCCCTGGGGCGACGGCTCGGTGAACTGGGCGCGGACGGCCCGGCCGACCGACTGACGGGCGGACCGTCGACGGCCGCCCGGATGACGGCCGCGCAGACGACGGCCGCCCAGACGATGGCCGAGCGGGTGCTGGCCCGGATCCTGGCCGAGACCGAGACCGAGACCGCCCCCTGCCCGGACGACTCGGCCGGGATGCCCGAGCCAGGGCGGTTCCGGCGGGTACGGGTGTGGGCGCGGGACCGGCTCGACTGGTCGCACGGGTGGGCAGACCGGGGGGACGGGGAGGGCACGGCGCTGGACGTGCTGTACCCGCCCGGGACCCTCGCCCACCCGGCGCGGCGGTCCAGAAGGTTTCTGCCCGCCCGCCGCGGCCGACGATAGGAATGAGCACACGATGGCCCGAACACCGCAGAACCCGCGCCCGGACGGCCCGTACGCCGTAGGACCCGTACGCGGTGAGCCGCGTACGCGGTAAGACCCGTACGCCGTAAGAACGGAGAACCCGTGTCAGTTACCGAAGCATCGATCGCCTCTGCCGAAGCGCACAGCGCGCACAACTACCACCCGTTGCCCGTCGTCGTCGCCTCCGCGGACGGCGCGTGGATGACCGACGTCGAGGGGCACCGCTACCTCGACATGCTCGCCGGCTACTCGGCGCTCAACTTCGGCCACGGCAACCGCCGTTTGATCGACGCCGCCAAGGCCCAGCTGGAGCGGGTCACGCTCACCTCCCGGGCCTTCCACCACGACCGCTTCGCCGACTTCTCCACTCAGCTCGCCGAGCTGTGCGGCATGGAGATGGTGCTGCCGATGAACACCGGGGCCGAGGCGGTCGAGACCGCGGTGAAGACCGCCCGCAAGTGGGGGTACCGGGTCAAGGGCGTACCGGACGGACAGGCGAAGATCGTCGTCGCCGAGAACAACTTCCACGGCCGGACCACCACGATCGTCAGCTTCTCCACGGACGCTGAGGCCAGGGCGGACTTCGGCCCGTACACCCCCGGCTTCGAGATCGTGCCGTACGGGGATCTGGCCGCGCTGGAGGCTGCCGTCGACGCCAACACCGTGGCGGTACTGCTCGAACCCATCCAGGGCGAGGCGGGGGTCCTGGTGCCTCCGGCCGGGTATCTCCCGGGCGTACGGGAACTGACCCGCGAACGGAACGTTCTGTTCATCGCCGATGAGATCCAGTCCGGTCTCGGCAGGACCGGAAAGACCTTCGCCTGCGAGCACGAGGGCGTCGTGCCGGACATGTACGTCCTGGGCAAGGCGCTGGGCGGCGGGGTGGTTCCCGTGTCGGCGGTCGTCTCGTCCGCCGAGGTGCTGGGAGTCTTCAGGCCCGGGGAGCACGGGTCCACATTCGGTGGAAACCCGCTGGCCTGTGCCGTCGCCCTGGAGGTCATCGCGATGCTGCGGACCGGCGAGTTCCAGCAGCGGGCGACCGAGCTCGGCGAACACCTACACCGTGAACTGGCTCTCCTGGTGGGCAGTGGCACCGTGCAGGCCGTACGCGGTCGCGGACTGTGGGCGGGGGTCGACATCGCGCCCGCGCACGGCACCGGCCGGGAGATCTCCGAGAAGCTGATGGACCTGGGCGTGCTCGTGAAGGACACCCATGGCTCCACCATCCGGATCGCTCCGCCGCTGGTGATCAGCAAGGAGGACCTGGACTGGGGACTCGCCCAGCTCCGTACCGTGCTGAACCTCTGACACCGCTGACACCGCTGACACCGCTGCCGGGGCGGGAGCGGCGCGGGCTACAGGATGACGTGGGGCAGGAAACGGGCGTACTCGTCCGTCACCGGCCCTGCCGACTCCCGGATGCCGAGCCCCGCCGCCTCGTCCTCGACGACCCACGCACCGAGCACCACACGGTTGCCGTCGAAGTCGGGAAGGGGGGCCAACTCCTGGTAGCAGCAGACCTCGTCGGTCCGGACACCAGCGGCATGGGCGACACCACCGGCAGCGGAGCCGGCGCCACCGTGGTCCGCGGTCGCGGTCGCGGCCCCGGTCGCGGTCGCGGTCGGCGTCGTACCGGCGCCCGGCTCGTGGAGCAGGACCCCCGCGCCCTCACGGCCGAGCAGCGGTTTGGAGACATACCCTTTCGACAGGGCGAGTTCGCGCGGGCCGTCCAGATAGGCGGGCAGCAGATTCGGGTGTCCGGGATACAGCTCCCACAGAACGGCGAGCAGCGCCTTGTTGGAGAGCAGCATCTTCCAGGCGGGCTCTATCCAGCAGGTGGATCCGGTGGAACCGCCGTTGTCGAGAGTGTCCATGACGTGGGGCCCGAAGCTGTCCGTCGTCAGCCACTCCCACGGGTAGAGCTTGAAGCAGCTGCGGATGAAGCGCATCTGCTCGTCGACGAACCGCCCGGACAGCGGGTCCCAGCCGATCCGTTCCACCGCGAGTGCTTCGGTGTCGATCCCGGCCTGCTGGGCGGTCTCCCGCAGATAGGCGACCGTCATCAGGTCCTCGCCGAGTTCGTCCGCCTCGGAGTGCGCGAAGTGCAGCGGTCCCGGCGGCAGTAGCGGAGCCTGCCGCCTCCAGGCGTCGACGAGGCGTTCGTGCAGCGAGTTCCACTGGTCGGCGCCCGGGAAGCGGTCCTCCATCCAGAACCACTGCGGGCTGGCCGCCTCCACCAGTGAGGTCGGGGTGTCGGCGTTGTACTCCAGCATTTTCGCCGGGCCGCTGCCGTCGTAGCGCAGGTCGAACCGGCCGTAGACGGACGGCAGTTCGTCCCGCCGACGCCAGGCATCGCCGACCAGCCCGGCCAACCGGGGATCGGTGATGCCCAGCTCCGCGAACCGGCCGCGGTCGACGATGTGGGCGGCCGCGGCGAGGCACATCGTGTGCAGCTCCTCGACCACCTCCTCCAGCGCCTCGACCTCGGCCAGGGAGAACGAGTAGTACGCGCTCTCGTCCCAGTACGGGCGCAGGGAGTCGTCGGGGTAACGGGTCAGCGGATAGATCAGCCCCTGCTCCTCGACGATCTGCTGCCAGCCGGGGCGCGGTTCTATGGTGTGCCGCTTCATGGTTGTCCGCCCGTTCCGGTGCGTCCGGCTCAGCCGCCGCTGGAGTGGTGTCCGCCGCCGGAATCGGACCCGCCGCCGAAGCCGCCCCGGTGCACGGACGACTTGTTGAAACTGCCGCCCGAGACCTTGCCGTGCTTCGACGAGCCGCCGTAGTAATACGTGCCGCGGCCCGTGCCGTCGGTGCACTCGTGCTTCGGAAGCTGTTTGTGCGTCGAGGGGTCGACGCACCGCTTGTCCACATCGGAACCGCAGGCGGTGAGTGTCACCGCCAGCATCCCCATCCCCCCGAGCACCACAGCGCTCGACCTCATCCTGCGCATGCGCCGACCTCCCCCGTCGTACAGAACTGTCGTACCGAACCGTCGTCGAACCTGCGTTGCGAACCTGCCCTGCCAACCCGTCGCGCAGAGCCTGTCGCACCGAACCTGTCGGTGTACAGACTAGATGTCACCCAGGTTGCCCACCCAGAGGGGTGGATGACATGCCCTCGGCCGGGCCCTGCGCCCCAAGCGGCTCGGGAGGGCTCGGCCGGTCCTGTGCCCAGCACCGCCCGACTAGAGTCCTTTCGTGCTCCTTGGAATGATCTGCGCCCTCGGTTCAGCGATCTGCTTCGGCACGGCCTCCGTGTTCCAGGCCGCCGCCGCCCGCGCCTCCGCGCCCGGAACCGGGTCGGGTGTGGACGCGGCACTGCTGCTGCGCGCCCTGCGGCAGTGGCGCTACATCCTGGGACTCGGCCTGGACGGCCTCGGGTTCGTCCTCCAGATCATCGCCCTGCGCACCCTGCCGATCTATGCGGTCGGCGCCGCGCTCGCCGCGAGCCTCGCGGTCACCGCCGTGGTGGCGTCCCGCATCCTCGGCGTCCGGCTCTCCGGTACCGAATGGGGCGCGGTGGCCGTCGTCTGCGCGGGCCTCGGCATGCTGGGCCTCGCCTCCGGGGCCGAGGGGCACAACACCGGCTCGGCCGCGCTGCGCTGGTCGATGCTCGGGGTCGCCCTCGCGGTGCTCCTGGTCGGCACGGTGGCGGGCCGTCTCAGAGGCAGGGCGCGCGCCCTGGTGCTCGGTCTGGGCTCCGGGGTGGGTTTCGGCGTGGTCGAGGTGTCGGTACGCCTCATCGATTCCGTCGACTTCACCAACCCGGCGCTGTACGCCCTGCTCGTCGGCGGCGGTTCCGCCTTCCTGCTGCTCACATCGGCACTGCAGCGCGGTTCCGTGACCACGGCCACGGCAGGCATGGTCATCGGCGAGACGATCGGTCCCGCACTGGTGGGCGTGATCGCGCTGGGAGACCGCACGAGGGAGGGCCTGACGCCGCTGGCGGTGGCGGGCTTCGCGGTGGCCGTCGCGGGGGCACTCGCACTGGCGCGGTTCGGAGAGGCGCCGGCCGCATCGCCCCAGCCGGAGACCTGAGGGCCGAGAGCCGATGGCCCATGAGCCGATGCGCCCATGAGCCCATGTTCCGGAGCCTCCTGGGCTCTTGGTGCCGTGCGGGCCCGAAAGCCCCGCCCGGAAGCCCGGCCCGTACGCAGCTCTCCTACGGGAGCACCCGGCACAGCGCGTCGAGCGCCCCCGCCCACGCGCTGTCCGAGGGCGTCCCGTAGCCGACGACCAGCATGTCGCGCCCGTCCGCCACGCCCGCGTGCCGGAACTGGGACCCGCCGTCCAGCGCGAGCCCCTGCCAGGCCGCCGCCTGAACGACCGACCGCTCGGTGCCTTCGGGCAGTTCCAGTACGGCGTGCAGCCCTGCCGCGATCCCGGACACCTTGACGCCTGGCGCCCGTTCGGCCAGGGCCGCCACCAGCTGGTCGCGCCGTCGCCGGTAACGCAGCCGCATCGAGCGGACGTGCCGGTCGTACGCGCCGGACGCGATGAACTCCGCCAGCACCAGCTGCTCCAGGGCGCTGGACATCCAGTCGTTGCCCCCCTTCGCCTCCAGCACTTCCTCCACCATCGCGTCGGGCAGTACCAGCCAGCCGAGCCGCAGCCCGGGAGCTATGGATTTGCTGGCCGTCCCGCAGTAGACGACCCGCTCGGGATCCAGCCCCTGCAGCGCACCGACCGGCTGGCGGTCGTAGCGGAACTCGCCGTCGTAGTCGTCCTCCAGAATGACGCCACCCGTGGTCGTGGCCCAGTCGACTGCGGCCGTGCGCCGGTCCGGGTGGAGCGGGACACCCATCGGGAACTGGTGGGCCGGCGTCATCAGCACCGCGCCCTCGCGGCCCAGCGCGTCCGTACGCGAGCCGAGGCCGTCCAGAGGCAGCGGTCGCGTACGCAGCCCGGCCTCGACGAGCAGATTCCAGTGCTGTTCGAGCCCGTACGACTCGACGGCCACGTCCTGCACCCGTCTTCCCCGCAGGACCTTCCCCATCAGCATCAGCCCATGGGCGAATCCCGCGCAGACCACGATGCGCTCCGGGTCGGCGTGGACGCCACGCGCCCGCGCCAGATAGTCCGCCAGCACGGTGCGCAGTTCGATGCGGCCCCGCGGGTCGCCGTACCCGAACGCCTCGTGGGGCGCGGCGGTCAGTGCCTTCCTCGACGCCCTGAGCCACTCCGTGCGCGGAAAGGAGCCGAGGGCGGGCCGGCCGGGCCTGAGGCTGTGCGTGGGTCCGCTCCGCCGCGGCCGCCGGACAGCGGCCGGCTTGGCCTCCCCCCGCGGCACGGACCGTGGGGCCACCCTGGTTCCCGAGCCCTGCCGGGCGGTCAGCCAGCCTTCGGCCACCAGTTCGGCGTAGGCATCGGCGACGGTATTACGGGCCACACCAAGATCGACGGCGAGCGTACGCGAGGAGGGCAGCCGGGTCCCCGGCGCCAGCCGGCCCGTACGGACGGCTCGGCGCAGCGCGTCCGTGAGGCCGACTCGCAGCCCCGGCCCGGTGAGCTCCAGATGCAGGTCGACGCCGAAGGTGGCCCAGGAATCCGTCACAGAAATGGACCATACCCCTGCGCCATGTCCCGCGTAACGTCGTATGCATCACGACGAACAATGACATGAAGGGCAGAAGAGACATGACGGACAGTGCAGCCACCACGGACAGTGCGACCCCTCCGAACGCGGCCCCGGAGTACCTCCCCGAGCACACGCCCCGCCTCGACCTGACCAAGTTCGCGCCCGAGGTCTACAAGGCCATGGTCAACCTGGACGCGGCGGCCCGGCGCGGTGTCGATCCGACACTGCTCGAACTGGTCAAGATCCGCGCCTCCCAGATCAACCACTGCGCCTTCTGCATGGACATGCACTCGAAGGACGCCCTCGCCGCGGGCGAGTCGGTCGAGCGGATCGTGCAGCTGAGCGGCTGGGAGGAGTCGAAGCACTACTACACCGCGAAGGAGATCGCGGCGATCGAGCTCACCGAGGCCATCACGGTCCTGACCGACGGTTTCGTGCCGGACGAGGTGTACGCGCACGCCGCCGAGCACTTCGACGAGAACGAGCTGGCCCACCTGATCGCGGCGATCACGGTCATCAACTCCTGGAACCGCCTCGCCGTGTCCACCCGGATGGTGCCGGGCCACTACACACCGCGCGCCACCGCCCACCACCACTGACCGGCCGTCCCGGCCTTCCGGCCCCTCTCCACCGCCCCACCTCCACCGACCCCGCGACAAGGCGGCCGGACCACCACGGCCGCCGGTCCGGCTCCGCCACTGAAGGGTTCCGCCATGACGGACTTCCGCAGCCTCCACCTGGGCCGGCCCCCCGGCGACCCGCTGGTGCTCCCCGGCCCGTGGGACGCGGCCAGCGCACGCGTCTTCGCCGAAGCCGGGTTCCCGGCGCTCGCCACCCCCAGCGCCGGAATCGCGGCCGCGCTCGGTTACGCGGACGGCGAGACACCTGCCGACGAGATGTTCGCCGCTATCGGCCGGATCGTCCGGGCCGTCGAGGGTCTGGGGGTGGCTGTTTCGGCGGACATCGAGGCCGGGTACGGTCTGCCGCCGGACGAGATCGCCGGCCGGCTGCTCGACGCCGGCGTGGTCGGCTGCAACCTGGAGGACTCCTCCGGGGGAGCCCTCACCGACCCGCAGGAGAACGCCGACCGGCTCGCCGCGGTCCGCGCGGCCGCGGGAGGCGCACTGTTCATCAACGCGCGCGTGGATACGTACATCCGCGGCGTACACGATCCGGCACAGGCCATCGACCGTGCCCGCCGCTACCTGGCAGCGGGCGCCGACTGCGTCTACCCGATCATGGCGCCGCCCGAGCAGCTGCCCGCCCTTGCCTCCGGGGTCGGGGCGCCGCTCAACGCGGTCTTCCTGCCGGACGGGCCGTCGCCGCGCGAGCTGGGCGAACTGGGCGCCACCCGCGTCACGTTCGGCCCCGGCCTGCACCGGCAGTCGATGGAACGGCTGCGGCAGGACGCGAACACCCTGGCGGGCCCGCCGGCGGACGTACCGGGCAGCTGACACGCAGTTGGAGCCGCCGGGAGGCACCACGGCCCCTCCCGCTCCCGCCCGTCCCTCCCGCAAAAACCGGAAGCCCCCGGCAACCACGTGGTTGCCGGGGGCGTTCCTGTGCCAGGAGTCCGGACGAGCCGGGCCCGGACAAGCCGGGCAACGGAACCGCCGGAGTGCGGCTCAGATCAGGCCGAGCTCGCGGACGGCGTCGCGCTCCTCGGAGAGTTCCTTCACCGACGCGTCGATGCGGGTACGCGAGAAGTCGTTGATCTCCAGGCCCTGGACGATCTCGTACGTGCCGCCCTTGGTGGTGACCGGGAAGGACGAGATGAGGCCCTCGGGAACGCCGTAGGAGCCGTCCGACGGAATACCCATCGAGGTCCAGTCGCCGTCCGCCGTGCCGTTGACCCAGGTGTGGACGTGGTCGATGGCGGCATTCGCGGCCGAGGCCGCCGAAGACGCGCCACGGGCCTCGATGATCGCGGCGCCGCGCTTGGCGACGGTCGGGATGAAGGTGTCGGCCAGCCACTTCTCGTCGTTGACTGCCTCGGCGGCGTTCTTGCCGGCGACCTCGGCGTGGAAGATGTCCGGGTACTGCGTGGCGGAGTGGTTGCCCCAGATGGTGAGACGGCGGATCTCGGAGACCGGGACGCCGGTCTTCTGCGAGAGCTGCGAGATCGCCCGGTTGTGGTCGAGGCGGGTCATCGCGGTGAAGCGGTCGGCCGGTACGTCCGGGGCCGAGGCCTGCGCGATGAGCGCGTTGGTGTTGGCCGGGTTGCCGACGACCAGCACCTTGATGTCGTCCGCGGCGTTGTCGTTGATCGCCTTGCCCTGCGGGCCGAAGATACCGCCGTTGGCCGCGAGCAGATCACCGCGCTCCATGCCCTTGGTACGCGGGCGGGCGCCGACCAGGAGCGCGACGTTCGCGCCGGCGAAGGCGACGTTCGGGTCGTCCGTGATCTCGATGCCCTGAAGCAGCGGGAAGGCACAGTCGTCCAGCTCCATCGCGGTGCCCTCGGCGGCCTTCAGCCCCTGCGGGATCTCCAGGAGACGCAGCTTGACCGGCACATCCGAGCCGAGCAGGTGGCCCGAGGCGATGCGGAAGAGCAGCGCGTAGCCGATCTGGCCGGCCGCGCCGGTGACGGTGACATTCACAGGAGTGCGGGTCATGGCGTTCTCCGTAAGACAGCTGGCGGTGGGGGTCCCTGCCCCTGGTGCGGGAAATCTCGGACGCTCACACCCCGAACTGAATCTTGATGTGAAGAGACTTCCGACGTCAGGCTATCCGACCCCGCGAGCGACCGGCTCACGCCCCCGTGTGGCACGCCGCACACCCATCTCCTGGGCCCCGCTGCGCTCCGCGTACGCCCCCGGGTATCCCGCGCAGAGGCGCGCGTTGACCCCCGCGGACCTGCCACCTGCACGGCGGTGGCCGTCCGCGCCAGGGGGGGGGAGGCGCGGAGGGCCACCGCCGGGTGCAAGCACCCGTGGGGGGATACCGTCCGCCTGCCCCGGGAATCGCGGGCCACTCCCCCGAATTCTCTTTTATTTTCCGGTAGCCGCTCCAACGCCGTTATGCCCGGTCAGCGGCCTGCCGCCACAGCGGAGTTACGCGTCACCGCACGGTGATGCGCATCAGCCCCTCCAGGAACGGCAGCGTCAGCCACGGTTGCGGCTGCACCATGAGCGCGAGGAGCGTGATCACCACGCCGAGCACCCCGTACGTCACCATGTCCGTGAAGCGTGAGCGCACCGCGAGCATCCCGACGGAGCGCACCCACCAGCGCATCACGGCGCCACCGATCAGAGCGGCGCCGACCAGGAGCAGTCCCACCCGTGTCACGTCGAAGGCAACGAGCAGCAGCCCGACGCCGATCGTGACGAGCACCGTGAGCAGGGGCCACTGCCTGGCGGGCGCGGGCGCATCACTGGAGGCCGCCCGGCCACCGCCCTCGGGGCGCGCGGTGTCCCGCGTCACGCGGGGGAAGCGCCGGGTCGTGCGGACCGGCTCGCCGTCCGGACCGGGCGCGCTGACGGCGTCCTCCCCTTCGGGCTCGGCGAGGTCACCCTCCAGCCGGACGCCTTCCGACGCGCCGCCCTCAGGCGTCGCGCCCCCGGTGGCGGCGGAGTCGGTGGCGGCGGAGCCCGGCTCAGTGTTCTCGGTATCGGCCGAACCGGGCTCGCGCTCGGGCCCGGCAGCCCCGGGCTCACCAGCGCCGACGGGCTCGGCCGCCTCCGTGCTCCCGGGCTCCGCCGGCTCACCGGGTCCGGCAGGCACACCGGAGCCCGCGGGCCCAGCGGTACCACCGGGGTCCGCAGGCACGGCGGTGCCACCGGGGTCCGCGGGTGGCACGGCGGTGCCACCGGGGTCCGCGGGTGGCACGGCGGTGCCACCGGGGTCCGCGGGTGGCACGGCGGTGCCACCGGGGTCCGCGGGTGGCACGGCGGTGCCACCGGGGTCCGCAGTGTCACCCGATTCCGCGGGCCCGGAGGCTCCCACGGATCCGGCCGCTCCCGCGGGCCCGGAGGCTCCCGCGGATCCGGCAGCTCCCGCGGGCCCGGCAGCTCCCGCAGCGTCCGTGTCCGCGCTGCTCCCGCCGGGCGATCCCAGCCTGTCGGGCCCGTGCGGCTCATCGGGCCCCATCCGTGCGGCCGCGTCAGCCGACACTGCGCTCCGCCGCCTCCACGACGTTCACCAGCAGCTGGGCGCGGGTCATCGGGCCCACCCCGCCAGGGTTCGGGGAGATCCAGCCGGCCACTTCCGCGACACCGGGGTGCACGTCACCGGCGATCTTGCCGTTCTCGTCCCGGCTGACACCGACGTCGAGGACGGCCGCGCCCTCCTTGACGTCCTCGGCGTTGATGATGTGCCGGACACCCGCGGCGGAGACGATGATGTCCGCCTGCTTGAGCAGCGCGGGCAGGTCACGGGTGCCGGTGTGGCACTGCGTGACGGTGGCGTTCTCGGACTTACGGGTCAGCAGCAGCGGGATGGAACGGCCGACGGTGATACCGCGGCCGACGACCACGACATGCGCCCCGTTGATCTCCACACCATGGTGGCGGAGCAGCTGGATGATGCCGTACGGGGTGCAGGGCAGCGGGCCCTCCTCGTTCAGCACCAGCTTGCCGAGGCTGGTGGGGTGCAGCCCGTCGGCGTCCTTGGCCGGGTCCATCAGCCCCAGGACACGGTTGGTGTCGATGCCCTTGGGGAGCGGCAACTGCACGATGTAGCCGGTGCATTCGGGGTTCTCGTTGAGCTCCCGGACGACCGCCTCGATGTCTTCCTGGGTTGCCGTGCCGGGGAGTTCACGCTGGATGGAGCCGATTCCGACCTCGGCGCAGTCACGGTGCTTGCCGTTGACGTACCACCGGCTGCCGGGGTCGTCGCCGACGAGCAGGGTGCCGAGGCCGGGGGCCACCCCCTTCTCCTTGAGGGCCGCCACGCGGCCGGTCAGTTCGGACTTGATCGCGGCTGCGGTGGCCTTGCCGTCGAGAATCTGGGCTGTCATACGAGCCATTCTTTCAGGGGGCGGCATGATCGCCCAAGTTGCGCTTGCACAACACATACGGACTGCGACTGGACAAACTTACGTGGCGTTTAGAAGCATGTTGTCCGCAGTCCGCGGGCAGTGTCGGGGGGCAGACCGCTGAGACGTTTCTCTTCACCAATCCTCCGCTCGAACCGCGTCGTCCCCGCATGAACCAACGGAGGAATCCAGCCATGAGCTTCGGCGAACCGAACCCGAACAATCCTTACGGCCCGCCCCAGGGGCAGCCGCAGGGACAGCCCCAGCAGCCGCCGCAGCCCGGTTACGGATACCCGCAGCAGCCCCCGCAGGGCTACCCGCAGCAGGCCCCCCAGGGTGTGCCGCCGCAGGGCCAGCCGCCGCAGCCCGGCTACGGCTACCCGCAGGCGCCGCCGGTGCAGCCGCCCTACGGCGGTGGGTACGGGCAGCAGCCGGGCACCCTCCAGGCGAACAACGGGTACATCAACATCCCCCTCCTCGGCACGGTCGAGGTCGCTTCGATGGGCCGGCGCCTGGGGGCCCGCGCGATCGACGGCGTCGCCATCGGCGTCATCCTCAGCATCCTCATGGCCGTCGGTCTGGCCGGGGCGGTGGGCATCGCGAAGAGCTGTGACATCAACTCCGCCGACTACAACTCGTGCGTGGACAACGCCAGCTCCGGCTTCCTCTCGCTGATGCTCACCTGGATCGCCGTCTTCGCCGGGTTCAGCCTGCTCTACGAGTGGCTGATGGTTTCGCTGGTCGGCGCCACCCTCGGCAAGCTGGCCGTCGGCCTGCGCGTCGTCAAGGAGAACACGGGACAGAAGCCCGGTCTGGGCTCGGGTTTCATCCGCTACATCATCCCGATCGTGGGAGCGTTCCTCTGCTACATCGGGGCGATCCTGGTGTACCTGTCGCCGTTCTTCGACAACTCCGGGAAGCTGCAGGGCTGGCACGACCGGGCCGCGGGAACCCTGGTCATCAAGAAGTAGCCACCGCAGGCAGCAGCCGCTGCTGCCGTTCAGCCGAAGGCCGCACCCTCACCGGGTGCGGCCTTCGCCGTCAACTCCCGGCGGTATCAGTGGAAGAAGTGCCGCGTACCGGTGAAGTACATCGTCACGCCCGCCTTCTCGGCGGCCTCCACGACCAGCTCGTCACGGACCGAACCGCCCGGCTGCACCACGGCCCTGACCCCGGCGTTCGCCAGGATCTCGAAGCCGTCGGGGAACGGGAAGAAGGCGTCGGACGCGGCGTACGCCCCGCGTGCCCGCTCCTCGCCCGCGCGCTCGACGGCGAGCTTCGCGGAGTCGACCCGGTTGACCTGGCCCATCCCGACGCCGACGGACGCGCCGTCCTTGGCGAGCAGGATCGCGTTGGACTTCACCGCGCGGCACGCCTTCCAGGCGAACGACAGCTCGGCCAGCTCATCCGCCGCGAGCGCGTCGCCGGACGCGAGCGTCCAGTTCGCCGCGTCGTCACCGTCGGCCTGGAGGCGGTCGGCGGCCTGCAGCAGCGCGCCGCCGTCGATCTGCTTGACCTCGACCGCGGCCGACGGCGCGTCGGGGCAGCGCAGCACCCGGATGTTCTTCTTGCGCGCCAGTACCTCGACAGCCCCGTCCTCGTACGCCGGAGCGACGACGACCTCGGTGAAGATGGGCGCGATCTGCTCGGCGAGCTCCACGGTGACCGGGCGGTTGACCGCGATCACGCCGCCGTAGGCGGACACCGGGTCGCAGGCGTGCGCCTTGCGGTGCGCCTCCGCCAGGTCGTCGGCGATCGCGATGCCGCACGGGTTGGCGTGCTTGATGATCGCCACACAGGGCTCGGCGTGGTCGTACGCGGCCCGGCGCGCGGCGTCGGTGTCCGTGTAGTTGTTGTACGACATCTCCTTGCCGTGCAGCTGCTCGGCCTGGGCGAGGCCGCCCGTACCGGAGACATACAGCGCGGCGCCCTGGTGCGGGTTCTCGCCGTAGCGCAGGACGTTCCCGCGCTCGTACGTCGCGCCGAGGAACTCGGGGAAGCCACTGTCGTCGGCCGCCGCGTAATCGTCGGCGAACCAGCCGGCGACCGCCACGTCGTACGCGGCGGTGTGGCGGAACGCCTCGGCCGCGAGCCGCTTGCGTGCGGTCAGGTCGAAGCCACCGCCCTTGACGGCGGTGAGGACGTCGGCATACCGCTCGGGGCTGGTGACGACGGCGACCGACGGGTGGTTCTTGGCCGCGGCCCTGACCATCGACGGACCGCCGATGTCGATCTGCTCGACGCACTCGTCCGGCGTGGCGCCGGAGGCGACGGTCTCGGTGAAGGGGTAGAGGTTCACCACGACCAGGTCGAAGGGCTCCACCTCCAGCTCGGCGAGCTGCCTGCGGTGGTCCTCCAGGCGCAGGTCGGCGAGGATTCCGGCGTGCACCCGGGGGTGCAGTGTCTTGACCCGGCCGTCGAGGCACTCCGGGAACCCGGTGAGCTCCTCGACCTTGGTGACCGGCACACCGGCTGCGGCGATCTTCGCCGCGGTGGATCCGGTGGAGACGAGCGTGACGCCCGCCTCGTGCAGCCCGAGGGCCAGCTCCTCCAGACCCGACTTGTCGTAGACGCTGACGAGCGCGCGCCGGATGGGCTTAACGGTGTCCGTGTTCTCGGTGTGCACCGACCTGAACCTTTCGTCCCTCTATGCGGTAGCCGTTACGGGCCAGACGCCCCACGACATCGACGAGCAGCTTCCGCTCGACTTCCTTGATGCGCTCGTGAAGAGCGCTTTCGTCGTCCTGCTCCCGGATCTCGACCACACCCTGCGCGATGATCGGTCCGGTGTCGACGCCGTCGTCGACGAAGTGGACGGTGCAGCCGGTCACCCTGGCGCCGTACGCGAGCGCGTCCCGTACGCCGTGGGCGCCGGGGAACGCGGGGAGCAGCGCCGGGTGCGTGTTGACGATCCGGCCGCCGAAGGCCGCGAGGAACCTCTCCCCCACGATCTTCATGAACCCGGCCGACACGACCAGGTCGGGTGCGTAGGCGGCGGTGGCCTCGGCCAGCGCCGCGTCCCACGCGTCGCGGTCCGCGTACTCCTTCACCTTGCAGACGAAGGTCGGCAGTCCCGCACCGCGCGCGCGGTCGAGTCCGGCGATGCCGTCGCGGTCAGCACCGACCGCAACGACCTCGGCACCGTAGGCGGCCGGATCGTCACCGATCGCGTCGAGCAGGGCCTGCAGATTGGTCCCGGAACCGGAGACCAGCACGACCAGGCGGGCGGGGGAGGACGGGGAGGCCACAGCGGGGCCCTTTCTGGATACGACTTGTGCGGTCGTACGAATAGATCGCATCCCCCGATACGGGGAACTCTACGAACGCGCCGACCGTCGGCAACGATACCGGCACACCGAACGGCCCCCACGGGACGGGGGCACGGCCGAGAGGTAGCGTCTGGGGACAGGACCTGTCTCCCGGGCAGGAACCGAATGAGGGGAAGACGTTCACCAGATGCAGGACCGACGCCACCGCGCGACTCTCCGCACCCCGCCGCACGGGCAGGGTTCACTGCTGCTGCGGGAACGCCGGCCCTCTTCGACGGAGCCGGACGACAACCCGTTCGCGCCCCCGCCCGCGGACCGGCCGGACCAGCCGTGGCGGCCCCGGCAGCCACAGCACCGGGCGGACAGCGACGGCGGCAGTGACGGCGACGGCCACGGGAAGGGCGACGACGGCGACTCGCCCTCATCGCCCGGCCGTGGTGGCCAGTGGAGCCCGGTGCAGCCGGGCCGCCACGACGGCGGGTTCGGCGGCCCCCAGCGGCCCACCGGCGGTCAGGGCGGGCCGGGCGGACCGGACAACGGGCGGAACGGCGGCCAGGGCGGCGGCCCAGGTCCGGGCCTGCGCTGGGATCCGAAGGACCCGGCTCAGCGCAGGGCGCGCTATGCGCTGCTCGCCGGGATGTGGGCGTTCTTCTTCGCGCTCTTCAATCTGCCGGAGATCGGCCTGCTCCTCGGTGCGCTCGCGCTGTACTGGGGCATCAGCGCACTGCGCGCGAAGCCGGGGCCGGGGCCGGGCGACAAGGAGACCGCGGCCCGGACGGCTCCGCAGCCCCCGGCCACCCCGACCGACGGACCGCCGCCGGGCCCGGGTGTGCCTCCGGCACCGACAGCGCCGCCTGCTCCCGGCCCGTACACGGGTCCTTACGCCGGTGCTACGGCCGTCGCGTCGAAGCAGCAGATCACGGCCGCGGTGAGCGGCATGGTGACCGCGGGGCTCGCGCTGGTGATCGTGATCCTGACGTTCTCCGCACAGCTCGTGTACCGGGACTACTACACCTGCGTGGACGACGCACTCACGAAGCAGGGCCAGATCGCCTGCAACAGCAACCTGCCGCACTCGCTGGTTCCGGTTCTCGGTACGAAGAAGTAGCGGCGACGCAGCCCACCGGGCTCAGTCCTCCTCCGTGTAGGGCATCGGCGGCCAGATCTCCGGGCCCCCGGCGCCGGGGCCGGAAGCGGTGGCGGGGCCTGAACCGGTGGGCCGCTGCGAGGGGTTCTGGTCGGCGTTGTCCTCAACCGGCGCGACCGGCTCGGCAGGCGTGGCCGGTGCCGGGACATCTTCCCGGTCGGGCCACCCGGCGGCGTGGCTTCCGGGCGCTGCGTCGCCCTCGTCGGAGTCACCGCTCCCTCCGGCCTCCCTGTGCTCCTCAGCCTGCGCGTTCGTCCCGGTCTTCGCGTTCGTCCCGGCGCGTTCGCCGCTCTTCTCGGGCACCCCGTCCTCCTCGGGCACCCCGTCCTCCTCGGCCTTGCCCGCAGCAGACAGGGACGCCGACGACGCATAGGGACCGTCCCCGTCGCCCCCGTCCTGTGCGTCCGTGAGCGGGAACCTCGCCAGCAGCTTTCCGGACATCGCCCGCAGGGCAGCCCACCGCCCCGCCCCGCTGCCGTGCGGCTCCGGTCCCGCCGTGGCCGCGCTGTCCGCAGCGGCTGCCGGTCCGACCGTCCCAGCCGCCCCGACTGGAGCGGGGGCTTCCACCAGGTAGGGCACGGCCACCGCAGCCGGGGCTTCCACAGCGGATCGCGCGGCGGGCCGAGTGCTCCGCAGCGCCCACCAGCGCCGGACCAGGGCCACTGGAAGCCCCGTTGCCGCTGTCCAGGCGAGGGTCGCCACCCCGGTGTGCCACCACACCGGGCCGAAGGACGTCAGTCTGCCCGTGCCGAGGGGGCCACCGGCGAGAGCAGCCAGCACGGCCATCGCCGTCGCGCAGAGGGCGGCTGCCGACAGCGCCGTGAGGGTGGTCCGGCCTAGGCTCTCAGGGCGCTCGCCCTCCCGCACCCGCGTCGCGAACCATCCCAGCACGGCCCCCGCGGTCAGCGGCACACACACGACCGCCCAGTTCAGCGGCGACCCGCCGCCGGGGCCCGGCAGGGCGGCCAGCAGCGGAAAGTAGGGAAGCGCCGCGTTTCCGGTCACCATGAGCGGGGTCACCGACGCGCCGGCGCCGAGGGTGAACCCCGGGCCGAGTACGTACGAGGCGCCCCACACCGCCGCGTTCGGCACCAGCGCGACGGCCAGCAGCAGGACGGCGAACCGTCCCGACAGGGCGCCGGTCAGCCGCAGAAACGATTCCTGCGCGGCAGCCCCGTGCCAGACCAGGGACCCGCCGACCAGCAGCGCTCCCCCACCGGCAAGCACAGCCACCCCGGCGGCTCCGGACCGCAGCGACGTCGACACCTGTGGGTGTTCGAGGGCGCGTCGTACACCGTCGGCAAACGCCTGCCCACCGGAGGACCTCCGGTGCGCCGAACCTCCGGCGGCCCCACGCCAGTAGCCGCGCGCCCGCCAGACGCCCACCCCGGCAGCCGTACCGGCCACGAGCGGCAGGTGCCACAGCGCGCTCAGCGGCTCGGCGGGCAGGGCACCGCCCGACGCGTAGGCCGTCACAGCGGCGGCCACCAGGAGATAGCCGCCGGTCACCGCGCACAGGGCGCCGGGCACCGACGGCCCCGGACGGCCGTTGGCGGGGTCGAGCGCGTCATGCGCGGCCCGCTGGACGAGCCAGACGGGCAGGGCGACCAGCAGCACCGGCACCACGCCCAGCGGCGCGGGCACACCCGACGTGGTGTCCAGCCTGGTCAGTTCCGTGCCGTGAGCGAGCAGCCACAGCGAGGCGGTGACATGCAGCGCGCCGCCCGGCCCGCTGTCGGGATAGGGGGAGCTGATCCACAGCATCATCACCAGCACGGTGAGCGGGCCGAGTCCGAGCGCCGCCGCGAGCCCGCCCCGCAGCAGGCAGTCGGCCAGAACGGCGGAACGGGTCCGCACGGGGGCGAGCGACGGGCTGTAGTCGGTCATCTGGGTCACGCGGGCCATGCTGCCAACGACACGCGCTTTCACCGCGTAACAGGCAAAGGTCGGTCGTGTCACTCAATATACGGTTATGCACTTTTTGGCCCGCCGTCCCGGCGTGAGCAGCGCGGGAGGCATCTCATGACGGAACTGCCTTCCCCGAAGGAGCTGCGGCGTCTGCGCGAGGCGAAGTCGCTGAGCCCCGGTCAGATCGCGGCGTCGATCGGTGTCACACGGGCGTCGGTACGGGCGTGGGAATCCGGCCGCTCGACCCCTCAGGGTCGCAACCGCGAGGCGTACACCAAGCTGCTGTTCGCGGACCCGCCGGCGGAATCAGCGGCAGAGCCCGGCACGGAACCGGCGACGGAACCGGCGACGGAGCTCAGGGCGGACATCACGCCGGAACTCGCGGCACCTCTCGGGGCGGAACTTGGGGCAGAACTCGGGGCAGAACTCGCGGCAGAACCGGCCCGCATGGCCGTGGCGACGGCAACCGCTGAGCCGCTGACTGTCCTGACCCCGCCTCCGGCAACAACAGCGACAACAACAGCGACGACAGCCACGGCAACCACAACAACCACGGGGGAACCGGCCGACGGGACCACGCACGCGGCCGGTTCCGTCTCCGGAGCAAGCCACTCCAAAGATCTGCAACCAGGAACACCCGCCGCGCAGGACACACACGGCTCACCGGCCGCGCAGGACCCGGACCAGCCGCCCGGCATCACCCCCGCCGAGGCCTTCGACATGCTCTACGCGCAGGCAGCGCCGGGCCTCGTGCACCAGACGTATCTGCTCACCGGCCGCCGCCGCCTCGCCGGCGAGGCGGTCGAGCGCGCGTTCCACCTGGCGTGGCAGCGCTGGCCGGAGGTCGCGACAGACCGTGACCCGGCCGGCTGGGTACGCGCGGCGGCGTACGAGTACGCGATGTCACCCTGGCACCACCTGGGCCGCAAGCGCAGGCGTACCGACCGCCGGGCGACGGATCCCGCGCAGGTGCCGCTGCGGGACGCCGTGCTGCGCCTTCCTCCCGCATACCGGCGCACGCTGCTGCTCTACGACGGGCTCGGGCTCGACCTTCCGGAGACCGCGGCGGAAACGGAAGCGAGCACACCCGCGGCTGCGAACAGGCTCCTGTACGCGAGGGCCGCCGTGGCGCGGACCTTCCCCGACCTGGAAGAACCCTCGACGCTCCAGGAACATCTGGGTGCACTCACCAGGACGGGCCCCGAAAGGGCGCTTCCGGGACCGCGCACCGTACGGCGGGGCAGCGAGCGCCGGACCCGTTTCTGGACACGGTTCACCGTCGGCTGCGTCGTCCTGCTCACAGCCCTGACCGCGTTCACTCTGGCCACGGCCCCGACCCACTACGCGCGGCCGACCGGCCCCCCGCAGCGCGTTGAGGGTGTCCCGCCTCGCAAGGGCCCTCAGCGGCTGACCACCGAGGACAGGAAACTGCACCGGGAACTCGAGTCGGTCCCGGCGAACGGACCGGGGCGCCTCGTACCGCAGCTGGGCTGAGCACGGCCCCCGGGTCCGGGTACGGCCTGTTCAGGGCCTGACCCGTTCGAGCCGCACCCGGCTCCGAACCCGGACCGGCGGGCCACCCGGCCACCCGGCTGCCCGGCTGCCCGGCTGCCCGGCTGCCCGGAACACGTGAGCGGGCCCGCACCCCCTGGAGACCAGGGAGAGCGGGCCCGCTCACGTACGACCGGGTTGACCGGGCAATCGGATCGGCTACGAGCCGGCGAGGATCGCACGGGCCAGCTTGGCCGTCTCGGTCGGCGTCTTGCCGACCTTGACGCCCGCAGCCTCGAGCGCTTCCTTCTTCGCCTGCGCGGTGCCGGAGGAGCCGGAGACGATGGCGCCGGCGTGGCCCATGGTCTTGCCCTCGGGCGCCGTGAAGCCCGCGACGTAGCCGACGACCGGCTTGGTCACGTTCTTGGCGATGTAGTCGGCCGCACGCTCCTCGGCGTCGCCGCCGATCTCGCCGATCATCACGATGAGGTCCGTCTCGGGGTCCGCCTCGAACGCCGCGAGGGCGTCGATGTGCGTCGTCCCGATGACCGGGTCGCCACCGATGCCGACGGCCGACGAGAAGCCGATGTCACGGAGCTCGTACATCATCTGGTAGGTCAGCGTGCCCGACTTGGACACGAGACCGATACGGCCGGGCTTGGTGATGTCGCCCGGGATGATGCCGGCGTTGGACTGTCCGGGGGTGATCAGGCCGGGGCAGTTCGGACCGATGATCCGGGTCTTGTCGCCCTTGGACTTGGCGTACGCGTAGAACGCGGCCGAGTCGTGTACCGCGATGCCCTCGGTGATGACGACGGCAAGCGGAATCTCGGCGTCGATCGCCTCGACGACGGCGGCCTTGGAGAAGGCCGGCGGCACGAAGAGGACCGACACGTCGGCGCCGGTCTTCTCGATGGCCTCGGCGACCGTGCCGAACACGGGAACGTCGGTGCCGTCGAAGTCGACGGAGGTGCCGGCCTTGCGGGGGTTCACGCCGCCGACGATGTTGGTGCCGTCAGCGAGCATGAGCTTGGTGTGCTTCATGCCGGTGGCGCCGGTCATCCCCTGGACGATGACCTTGCTTTCCTTGGTCAGGAAAATAGCCATGGTGTTGGTGACCTGTTCCCTTACTTCGCAGCCGCGAGCTCGGCGGCCTTGTCGGCCGCGCCGTCCATGGTGTCCACACGCTGCACGAGCGGGTGGTTGGCGTCCGACAGGATCTTGCGACCCAGCTCCGCGTTGTTGCCGTCGAGACGGACGACCAGCGGCTTGGTAACCGCCTCGCCCTTCGACTTGAGGAGCTCAAGCGCCTGGACGATGCCGTTGGCGACCTCGTCGCAGGCGGTGATACCACCGAAGACGTTGACGAACACGGACTTGACGTCCGGGTCGCCGAGGATGATCTCCAGGCCGTTCGCCATGACCTCTGCGGAGGCGCCGCCACCGATGTCGAGGAAGTTGGCGGGCTTCACATTGCTGTGCTTCTCACCGGCGTACGCGACGACGTCGAGGGTGCTCATGACGAGCCCCGCGCCGTTGCCGATGATGCCGACCTCACCGTCGAGCTTGACGTAGTTGAGGTTCTTGGCCTTGGCAGCAGCCTCGAGCGGGTTGGCTGCGGCCTTGTCCTCAAGAGCCTCGTGGTCGGGCTGGCGGAAGTCGGCGTTCTCGTCGAGCGAGACCTTGCCGTCAAGTGCGATGATCTTGCCGTCGCCGGACTTGATCAGCGGGTTGACCTCAACGAGGAGCGCGTCCTCCTTGATGAAGACGGTCCACAGCTTCTGCAGGACGTCAGCGATCTGGCCGGCGATCTCGGCCGGGAACTTCGCCGCAGCGACGATCTCCGCGGCCTTCTCCGGGGTGCAGCCCTCGTTGGCGTCGACCGGGATCCTGGCCAGCGCGTCGGGGTTCTCCTCGGCGACGACCTCGATCTCCACGCCGCCCTCGACGGAGGCCATGGCGAGGAAGGTGCGGTTGGTGCGGTCGAGGAGGAAGGAGACGTAGTACTCCTCCGCGATGTCCGCGGTCTCGGCCAGCATGACCTTCTGGACCGTGTGGCCCTTGATGTCCATGCCCAGAATGGCGTCGGCCTTCGCCACGGCGTCGGCCGGGTCGGAGGCGAGCTTCACACCGCCGGCCTTGCCACGGCCGCCGACCTTGACCTGCGCCTTGACGACGGCCTTGCCGCCCAGACGCTCGGTCACCTCGCGCGCCGCCTCAGGCGTGTCGATGACTTCACCGGCCAGCACCGGTACACCGTGCTTGGCGAAGAGGTCCCTCGCCTGGTACTCGAACAGGTCCACGCGCGTCCGTCTCCCTTTGCTTTAAATCGTCTTCGCAGTAGTGATCGCGGTTACTTGTCTGCGTGGGCGTGCCGCGAAGGGCAACGTGACTGCGCTGTCACTAGGGAGGCGTAGACGGTGTCCGAGTACGCGGCATGTCCGTCTCGCAGGTTATCCCCGCGGGTGCCGGGACCCTAAATCGCGGATCACACCTGCGCGGTGATTACGGTCACAGGACGCCCGGCCGGGCCCGGCGGCCCCTGTGTACCGGGGAACCGCCCGGTGAGCTGCGACGACGCGCTCAGGGGGTGGTCAGGAGAGCAGCAAAGTGACGCTGGGTGGCGCGGCGCCCCCTGGCCGGGAGTGACTGATGCCACAGCGGCTCCGAGCGTTCCGCGGACGTCACGCGACCCACTGGCTCACCGTCCCCGCCGGGCCCGCCCCCGTGACTGATGCCGCACCGGGACGCGTGCCGGTGCGGCCGGAACGGCAGGCACCAAGGACCCCGGCCGCCCTCCCCGCGTTGCCGTGGAGCACCACCGCCCCGATCCACCGCACGGGTGCCGCCGTCCCCGGCAACCGGCTAAGCGCGGCCCCAACCGCTCCGTACCGACGCCCGGTGCGGCCGGCCGGTGCGGACACCCAGTGGCAACAGGCAGTGCGCACACCCGGTGCCGACAGGCAGTGCGGACAGCCAGTACGGACGGTCAGGCCAGTACGGATGGCCTGTCTGGATGGCCAGTACGGGTGACCTGTCCGGATGGCCAGTACGGGTGACCAGTACGGGTGACCGATGCCGACAGACCACCGGGAGAGCGCGGCCCCTGCATCCGAGCGCTCTCTCTGCCACCGAGCGAGCGGGACGCGGGACCCTACGGCGGGAAGCGGGGGCGGGAAGCGGGGCGCGGGAAGCGGGAAGCGGGAAGCGGGACACGCTGCGGGACGCGGGACATGACGGCCGACCCGGCGGCGGGTCGCGGACGCGGGCATGACGGGGACCCGGCGGCGGGACGCGGGCGTGACCGGGACCCGGCGGCGGGACGCGGGCGTGACCGGGACCCGGCGGCGGGGCGCGGGACACGGCGAACCGGCCCATGTGTGCGTCAGCCAAAGCAGGTTGCGGGCGCCTGCTACTGAGGCGCCGCCACGTCCGGTATCGGCAGAGGCCTTCTCTCTATCGCGGCAGCCATCACGTCAGGGAAGAGATCGGGCGTACAGGCAAACGCGGGTGCCCCGAGCGCGGCCAGGGCCGCCGCGTGTTCGTGGTCGTATGCGGGTGCTCCCTCGTCCGACAGTGCGAGCAGCGTGACGAACTGGACGCCCGACGTCCTCATCGCCGCGACGCGCTTCAGCATCTCGTTCCATATCCCTCCCTCGTAGAGGTCGCTGATCAGGACGACGACCGTGTCGGCGGGTCGGGTGACCTGCGACTGGCAGTACGCCAGTGCCCGGTTGATGTCGGTGCCGCCGCCGAGTTGTGTGCCGAAGAGGACATCGACCGGGTCGTCCAGCTGGTCCGTCAGATCGACAACGGCCGTGTCGAAGACGACGAGCCGGGTGGCAATGGAGCCCATCGAAGCGAGAACGGCCCCGAACACCGACGCGTACACCACCGAGGCAGCCATCGAGCCCGACTGGTCGATACAGAGGATGACGTCCTTCTTCACCGACTGGGCGGCGCGGCCGTAGCCGACGAGCCGCTCCGGAACGACGGTGCCGTACTCCGGCAGGTAGTTCTTCAGGTTGGCGCGGATGGTGCGGTCCCAGTCGATGTCGCGGTAGCGCGGCCTGCTGGTCCTCGCTGAACGGTCAAGTGCCCCGGTGACAGCGGCCCGTGTCCTGGTGGCGAGTCTCGTCTCCAGCTCTTCGACCACTTTGCGGACCACGGTGCGGGCGGTCTCCCTGGTTGTCTCGGGCATCACCTTGTTCAGCGAGAGCAGCGTCCCGACCAGGTGCACGTCCGCCTCGACCGCCTCCAGCATCTCCGGCTCCGCCAACAGCGCAGACAGGCCGATGCGTTCGATGGCGTCACGCTGCATCACCTGCACCACGGAGCTCGGAAAGTACGTACGGATGTCGCCGAGCCAGCGCGCGACCGACGGGGCGGACGCGCCGAGCCCCGCCGACCTGTCGCCGCTGCGTCCGCCTCCCTTACCTCCGTTGCGGTACAGCGCACCGAGCGCACCGTCCATCGCGGCGTCCCGGCCGCCGAGCGAAACCCCGGTGCTCTCTTCCGCATCGCTGCCGAGAACGAGCCGCCAGCGCCGAAGCCGTTCATCCACCGCGTTCATCCGCACACCCCCACCAGATCGTTGTCGCCCGGCCCCTCATCGCCCCGCCCTCCGCTACCGGACCGGGCACCGGCCCGCCGGCCGCTTCCACAGTCGCTCCCGTACCCTTCCGCCGTCGCGCCGCCCCCGGAGCCGGCGTTCCCGAGGAGCAGCCGAAGCACCGGCAGGACCGCGTCGGCGCGCTCCGCGTCGAGCCCGGCCCCGAACCCGGGTGCGGGCTCCTCCACCCGGCCGGCCCTCCCCACGGTCCCGGCCCCAGTCCCACGCCTGACCAGCTCGCCGAGTGTGCGGCGTACGCCCGGCTCGTACACCGAGAACGTACGGCGCAGCAACGGCAGTACGTCGGTGAATCGGTCGGGCTCCACACCCGCCAGCCATACGTCGACCAGGCCGAGCAGCCGTTCGTCGTGGACCAGGAGCATTCCTCCTCCGGAGGCTCCGCCGACGAAGCCCTCGATCCAGGCGGCCGCGTCGGCGGGCGGCGCTCCCCTCGACAGGGCAAGGCCCATGAGGCGGGCGGCCTCGTCCTCGGCGAGCTGCCCGTCGTCGAGCAGGAGGCGGACGGCCCGCCCACGTATCAGCCCGGCGGCGGACTCCCGGCCTGCCAGTCCGCGCAGCGTCCCGGTCCACCGATCGCGCAGACCGGTGGCGCCCGGCAGCAGTCCGATCGCGGTATGGACGCCGTCCAGATGGCCCCGCATCTCACTCGCCCCGTCGGCGTCCAGCCCGGTACAGGCCGGGGGAAGCCCGACGCAGATCCGCTCGGCCAGTCCCACGGCCACCTCGCCGAGTGCGGCCGTGCCGGTGGAACGCACGTCTCCGTAACGCAGTGAACGGGCCAGCGCGGGCAGCGCGCCGGCGAGATGGCCTACGTCGGTGTCCAGCGCGGCGCGGTCGGCGAGAGCCCGCATCACCACCGGGAGCGCGTCGGGCAGTTCAGCCAGCAGGCACTGCTCGGCGAGCGCGGTGACCGACGCGAGCGCCGTCGCGGATACGGTCTGCGACCGGGCCTTGGCTGTGGCGGCGGACAGCACGGTCGTCCCCCACATCCCGGCCTCCGCGACCCGCACGGACAGCTCAGGCTCCCAGGCCAGCCGCCAGCTCTCCCGGAAGGTGCCCGTACCGGCCCGGCCCCGGCCCGGCTCACCCCAGCCGACCCCGAGAAGCCGCAGCCGGTGCAACAGCTGGGATCTCGCGATATCGGTCTCTTTGCGCAGGTCGAGGTCCAGGGCCCGCTCCATGGCTTCCGGCCTGAGCCGCAGTGTGCGCTGCGCCCGGGTCAGGTCGCGCTGGAGGGGCACAGCAGGGGAGGCGTCCGGGACTTCACCGAGCACCTCGCCGACAACGAGCCTGTCCTGGACGAGCATGAGCGGCACATCGGAGCCTTCGCACATCACCGCTCTCATGGCGTCGGTCGTCTCCGTCAGCCCGGGGAGTGGTCGCCCGCGCAGGGCGGCGAGCGTCGTGGCGAGCCGCACCGCCTCGATGACATGAGCCGAGGAGACCGTCCGGTCCTCGTCCCGCAGCAGCCGCGCGGCCTTGGTCATCCAGCGCTCGACGGGCCGGTCGTCCGCACTGAACAGATGCGCGTACCACCCTGGCGACTCGATGCCTGCTCCGTATCCGCTGTGCCGGGCGAGCCTCCGGTGTGTCCAGGGCACCCAGGTCATCTCGGCCTTCACCTTGGGCAGCCCTCTGAGCAGGGCGCGGTCGGCAGCGACGGTGGTGGTCTTCCCGGCCAGCGCGGGAACGTGCCAGGCACCGCAGACGACGGCCACCGGGCCGCTGAACTCCTTTCGCGCCGTGCGGAGCTGGAGCCGCATGTACGCCTCACGGACCCGGTCCGCGGGCAATCCCGCGTCACCGTATGTCTCACGCAGAGCCGCCATGGCTTCGGCGAGCACGGCGAACGGCGCGAGGGGATCCCTCTCCGGTCCGGCCCCGCCCCGCTCACCGTGGCCGACGCCCCGATGCTCGACGACGTCCTCCCACCAACGCTCGGCATCGTCGTAACCGGCTGCTTCGGACAGCACACCGATCGGGTCGATCCGCACGGCCCCGGAGGCGCTCCCGGCCCCGTCGGCACCGGGCACAGCACTGCGGGGGGCCGGGCCGGCGCGCTCGGGCTCCTCCCCCACAGCCCCCCGTGCGGATTGCTCTGCGTCCTCCTCCGCGAGAATCCGGCCCGGATCAGGGGCGTGGTGACCAGGGGCATGGTGATCAGGCGCGTCGGAATCAGGGGCGTCGGAATCAAGCTCGCCGGGGTTGGTCGAGCCTGCGGCAGCCGGGTCCGGGCTGTCCGAATCAGGCGCGGTCGAACCGGGCTCGTGGTCGTTCGCTCCGGGGGCACACGAGTCAGGGACACACGAGCCGGGGCCGTTCTCTGCCGGGGCCTCCTCGGCCATCGCAAGTGAGTGCGCCGCAGGCAGATCGATGAACCGGACCGGCACCCCGCGTCGTTGTGCCCAGCGGATCGCCACCCACTCAGGAGAGAACTCAGCGAGCGGCCAGAACGCAGCCCGCCCCGGGTCGTCCACCACATGGGCGAGCAGCGCGACCGGCGGCCTCATCTCCGCGTCCGCGGCGAGCGGCAGCAGGGCATCCCCCTCGGGCGGCCCCTCCACCAGCACGGCGTCGGGCACCACAGCATCCAGTGCGGCCAGCACCGCCCGCGCAGAGCCGGGACCGTGGTGCCGTACGCCGAGCAGCAGGGGCTCGGCCGGCGCACGGCGTGCCGTGCGCGCCGAGCGGCTGGCCGACTCGGAGGGGACGCCCTGCCCGGGGGGAGCACCCTGCGGCAATGACGCCGCGCGCACAGCGCTCTGCGGGGAGCCGGTCATACCGTCACCTCCCGGCAGGCCCGGTAGAAGTCCTTCCAGCCGTCCCGCTCGCGCACCACCGTCTCCAGATACTCCTGCCAGATCACCCGGTCGGCTGCCGGATCGCGCACCACCGCGCCCAGCAGTCCGGCGGCGACATCGGCGGATCGGAGCACCCCGTCGCCGAAGTGGGCCGCGAGAGCGAGGCCGTTGGTGACGACAGAGATCGCCTCGGCTGTGGAGAGCGTGCCCGAAGGAGACTTGACCTTGGTCCGTCCGTCGGTGGTGATCCCGCCACGCAGTTCGCGGAACACGGTCACCACACGCCGGATCTCGTCCATGCCGTCGGGCACGGCGGGCAGATCGAGCGAGCGCCCCAGCTGATCGACGCGACGGGAGACGATGTCCACCTCCGCGTCAGCAGTGGCAGGCAGCGGCAGTACCACGGTGTTGAAGCGCCGGCGCAGCGCGCTGGACAGCTCGTTGACCCCGCGGTCGCGGTCGTTGGCCGTGGCGATCAGATTGAATCCGCGGACGGCCTGGGTCTCCTGGCCCAGCTCCGGGATGGGCAGCGTCTTCTCGGACAGGATCGTGATCAAGGTGTCCTGAACATCGGCGGGGATGCGGGTCAGTTCCTCGACCCGCACGGTCATGCCGTCCGCCATGGCCCGCATGACGGGGCTGGGCACCAGGGCGTCCCGGCTGGGGCCATGAGCGAGCAGTCGTGCGTAGTTCCAGCCGTATCTGATCGCTTCCTCGGGTGTCCCTGCCGTCCCCTGGACGAGCAGCGTGGAGTCCCCGCTCACGGCCGCCGCGAGGTGCTCCGACACCCAGGTCTTGGCCGTACCCGGAACCCCGAGCAGCAGCAGCGCACGATCGGTGGCGAGAGTGGTGACGGCGACTTCGACGATGCGCCGCGGTCCGACGTATTTGGGCGTGATCACTGTGCCGTCGGGCAGCACGCCGCCCTGGAGGTAGGTGGCCACGGCCCATGGCGAGAGCTTCCAGCGCTCGGGGCGCGGACGGTCGTCCGCACGCGCGATTGCCGTGAGTTCGTGAGCGAAAGCCTCCTCGGCGTGCGGCCTCAGAACCTCTGCACCAGTGTTTTCGGACGCGGTCATGGATCCCCCTCCAGATCGATCGACCGGATGTGGTTCCCACCGTGCACCATGGCACTGACAATCGATCGTTTCCGCAGCTCAGAGCCGATTGTCAGTGGCAGCACGTAGCTTCGGAGCCATGAATCAGCAGGGGGTTCGGCAAGGACTTCAGCAGGGGGCTCGCTGGTCTGCGGAGCAGGTGCTGGCAATGGCTCCTGACGTCGCGTCACGCAGGGCGGGGAGCAAGCTCGGGGGCTCGTCCGGGGCATGGTCGGAAGCGGGGTGCGCGAGCACACCGGGCGCCGTGTGGGGGGTATGCAGAGGGAGCGGCGCCAAGCCGTACCGGACCGTCGTCGACACAGCGGGGGTGGCATACAAGTGCAGCTGCCCCAGCCGGAAGTTTCCGTGCAAACACGCGCTGGGGTTGCTGCTGCTCTGGGCAGCGGCCGACCCGGCGGTGGAAGAGACCCGGACGCCGCCCGACTGGGCCGGCGAGTGGCTCGGCGGCCGCAGAGGGACAGCGGCGGCAGGAACCGGGAGCCGTGTCGCAGGCGGGCCGGAGTCCGGGTCCGGGTCCGGAAAGTCTTCCGACCCGGAGGCTGCCCGGCGGCGGGCGGAGCGCCGAGCCGAACGGGTCACCGCGGGGGCCACCGAGTTGGAACAGCGGCTCGACGACCTGCTGCGGGGCGGTCTGGCCGCGGTTGAGCAGTCGGGGTACGCACAGTGGGAGGAGACCGCAGCACGCATGGTGGACGCGCAGGCCCCCGGGCTGGCCTCCCGGGCAAGGGAGTTGGCCGGTATCCCTTCGTCCGGACCGGGCTGGCCGGCGCGGCTGCTGGAAGAGTGCGCGATGCTCCACCTGCTGGACAGGGCCTGGCTCGGGCGTGAGCTGTTGCCTGAGCCGCTGGCCACGACGGTCCGCACGCACGTCGGCCTCCCCGTATCGGCGGAGGGGCCACCGGTCCGGGACCGGTGGCTGGTGCTCTCCCAGCAGGACTCCACCGACGGGAGACTCACCACCCGCCGCATCTGGTTGCGCGGAGCGCGGTCGGGCCGTACCGCCCAGCTGCTGGACTTCGGTGCCGCGGGCAGATCACCGGGGGTGACCCTGCCGGTGGGCCTCACGCTGGAAGCCGACATGGTTCCTTACCCGGGATCCGGTCAGCTGCGCGCCGCGCTGGGTGAGCGGTTCGGTCCCCCAGCACGGGCGGGCGGGCCGCCCGAGGGGATGTCGACGGGAGCCGCCCTGGGCGCGTACGGACAGGCCTTGCGGGACGACCCCTGGCTCGGCTCCTGGCCGGTCACACTCGCGTCCGTCATACCGATACCCGCCGCCGGTGGCAGCAGCAGCGGCTGGCAACTGGCCGACTCGGAGGGCCAGTCCGCGCTTCCCATCACCCCCGACGGCTCGGTGAGGACCGGACTGTGGAAGCTCACCGCTCTTTCCGGTGGAGGCCCGGTCACCGTGTTCGGGGAGTGCGGCCACCGAGGGTTCACCCCGCTCACGGCCTGGGCACCGGACACAGCCGAAGCCGTGCCGCTGACATGACCGCGGTCGCGGTCGCGGTTGCGGGCGCAGCCATAGCCGTCGCTGCGACTGCGACTGCGGCTGCTGACCCGACCGGGGGGCGAGGGCGGCGCAGTGCATGACAGTCCACATCGCCCACGTTCGTGTTCCAGGAGGGAATCGATGACCAGTACCGACGTCAGCACCACAGCTTGGGACGAGCTCGTCACCGCGGCTCTGCTCGGCACCGATCGCAGACCAGCGCAGGCCGGAGCCTCCGCGCTGCTGGACGCGGCCGCGCTGCACACCGTGCGGCGCAGAGCTGGCCTGCTCCCCGCCTTCACAGCCGTACGCCCCGCACCCGCTCCGGCGGATCCCCGGCCCGAGCCGCCGGAGCAGGCCAGGCGCAGACTGGCCCAACTGCTGGCGGACCGATCGGGGCCCCCGGGCTCCGGTGGACGACGCGGCGCGGCGCCCGATCTCACCGAGCTGCTGCCCCAGTGGCTCGGGGCGGCACTCCGGCACGGCTATCGAGCACCGGATTCGCAACTGGGCGCGCTGCTCGACGCTGCACGGGCCCGCACGGATCTGCGGCCCCAGGCACTGGAGTTCGCCGGAGCACGCGGCTTGTGGCTGGCCCGGCTCAACCCGGAGTGGAAGTTCGCACTGCGCAGCGCGGCGGGCGGCGCGGCGCTGCCTGCCCCCATGGACGCGGAAGCCGTTCAAAGCCTCTGGGAAGAAGGCCTGTTCGTCGAGCGGGTGGCCCTCCTCACCGCGGTACGGGAGGACGCGCCGGGCGCCGGGATCGACCTGCTCACCACCACCTGGGGCACGGAGCGGGCGGAGGACCGTCTGATGTTCCTCGACTCACTGCGCACCGGGCTCACGGACGGGGACGAGCCGTTCCTTGAACGGGCCCTGGCCGACCGGAGCCGCAATGTCCGGGCCACCGCGGCCGAGCTCCTCTCCCGGCTCCCCCGGTCCGCGCTGGCCGGTCGCATGGCGGACCGCGCGCGGACGTGCATCAGCCTGGACCTGTCCGACGGCCCGGCGCGCATCTCGGTCGAAGCACCCCACGAGTGCGACGCGGCGATGCAGCGCGACGGTGTCTCCGCTGTACCGCCGGCGGGGCGGGGCGAACGTTCCTGGTGGCTGGGCCAGCTGGTGGAGGCGGCCCCGCTCGGTATCTGGACCACCAGGCTCCGCGGACATACGCCCACCCGGATCGTCACGCTGCCGGTGGCGGATGGCTGGGGGGAGGAGCTGCACGCCGCCTGGTGCAGGGCCGCGGTGCGGCAGCAGGACACCGAATGGTCTCGCGCACTGCTCGCGGGCCCCGGCACCACCTCGCTCGCCGAACGCTCCAAGCTGCTGACCTCGCTGCCGGAGGACGAACGGGCCTGCTGGGTAGCCGAGTTCATCGCCGGGAATGGGTTGTCGGAGGCGTTCCAGTTGCTGGCCGCCTGCGACGTCCCGTGGGTCGATCCGCTGGGGCGGGCAGTGGTGGACGCACTGGAGATCGCGCGGGATGCGGGGAGCTATCCCTGGAGTTTCAGCGGCGTCATGGGGCTTGCCGAACGGTGCCTGGACCCTGCGCAAGCGCCGCGCCTCGACGTACTAACCGCGATACCGGACGAAACCGAGAGGGCATCGCCGGGAGCCGGCGGCTACTGGTCGGAGGCGTTCCAACGGTTGGTGTCGACGTTGAGGCTGCGGGCCGCCATGGGCGCGGAACTGGAGGGAGCGGCAGAACAGGCAGCGGCACCAGAACCTGAGGAGCTGGAGCAGGAGCAGGAGCAGGAGGAGAGCCAGGAGGGCCCGGACCAGCGACAGAAGCAGGGCGCGGCGCGACAGGAGGCGCGGCAGGAGGCGGAGGCACGATAGGGCGCGCGGCAGGAGGGCAGAGGGTGATAGGAGGCACGGCAGGGGGCGGAGTCACGGCGGGGCGCGCGGCAGAGGGCGACAGGAGGCGCGGCAGCAGGCGGGCGGGGCCAAAGCGGGGGCCGGAGGCAAGGCAGGAGGATGGCGGCGCGCGGTACGAGGACAGGGGCGCGCATAGGTGTCAGCCCGACCTTGAGGTGGGCTGGGCCCGCGATCACCGGGCCCGAAGCACACGCGATCCAAAGGCGCGTCGTGCGCGAAGAGACGTCGCGCACGAAGGCACGTCGCACCCAAAGGCACGTCGTGCGGAAGACACGGCGCACCCCAAGTTACGTCGCACCCAAAGGCGCGTCGTGCGCGAAGGCGCGTCGTGCGCGAAGGCGCGTCGTGCGCGAAGGCGCGTCGTGCGCGAAGGCGCGTCGTGCGCGAAGGCGCGTCGTGCGCGAAGGCGCGTCGTGCGCGAAGGCGCGTCGTGCGCGAAGGCGCGTCGTGCGCGAAGGCGCGTCGTGCGCGAAGGGCAAGCCCACGCAGGGCACGCCGTACGCAGGCCCACGCAGGGCACGCCGGGCGCAGGGCACGCCGTACGCCGGGCACGCCGTACGCCGGGCAGTCGGCCCACAGTCGCATCGCCCCGAAGCCACGCCCCCGGAGGCGAGTCGGGCAGCGGCCGGGCCGACGGTCCAGCTGTCGGCGGCCTGGCGAGCAGGCAACCGGCTGCCGACGGCCCGGTGGCACGCTGCGCCAGCCAGCGGTCAGGCAACGGCCGGGTGAGTACGCGCGGCACCGGACAACCGTCAGGCAACGGTCGAGTGCCTGACAAGCGGCACCGGACAACCGTCAGCCGACGGCCGGGTGGACAGGCGGCGCCAGGCGCGCGGCACCGGACAGCCACCGCCAACCGTCGGACGCCGGCCCGATCGGTCTGCGGGCCGCTCCCGGTATCCGTCAGGCGCCCGCAGGCTGGCGGACGTTCGCGTTGACCCAGTCCACGATCGATACCGTCGTCGCGCCCGGTGTGAAGATCTCAGCGACACCCAGCTGCTTCAGCGGTGCGATGTCCGCCTCCGGGATGATCCCGCCGCCGAAGACCTTGATGTCCTCCGCATCGCGCTCCTTCAGCAGCTCAAGGACCTTCGCGAAGAGCGTGTTGTGAGCGCCGGACAGGATGGAGAGGCCGATCGCGTCGGCGTCCTCCTGAATGGCGGTGCCCACGATCTGCTCGGGCGTCTGGTGGAGGCCGGTGTAGATGACCTCCATACCGGCATCCCGCAGCGCACGCGCGATGACCTTCGCCCCGCGATCGTGCCCATCGAGACCTGGTTTGGCGACCACTACGCGGATCGGACCGACCACACCCATCACTGCCTCCATGCACGATGCGAACGAACGTGAACGAACGTTATCGACAGCATCCCGCAACCAGCCGTTTCGCGGTGGGCAGGGAGGGGGAAATCACACGTGGGACACATTCACCACGCGCTGCACCCAGGCAGGCCGGGCCGGTAATCCGGACACCCGCCGCGCCAGGCGTGCCAGGTGCCGCGCGACGGGAGCCGCAGGCGAGAGCTCCGGATCACCCGTACCATCGAGTGCACGGTGGGTGACACGGAAGCTGACATGACGGTTATGTCAGCCAGGGACTCTATCCGTGGCGCCCATGAGTGCGCATGGGGACAAGGCCGTCCCCGTACGCCGTACGGGAGGTCACCCCATGAAGGTCCTGCCGGTTTTCCTCTCCCCCCAATGGCTGCTGCACCACGTTCAGCTCTCCTCAGTGCCGCTACGGGCCACCGCACTCGATCTCGCGATCCTGGCCGGGCACATGCTCCTCTACCCCTCCGGCATCACCGATGAGCGCCAGGCCGACCTGCCACTGGGCGCACCCGGCGGTGGACCGACGGGCGGACCGATTGCCGACAGTCTGGCCACTCCGCCCGCCGGTACAGCCCTGAGCAGCGCGGCCCGTCTCAGCAAGCCACGCGGCGCGCCGCCCGGAGAGTCGCCTGCCGCACATCCCCCTCGCGTCGGCCAGGAGCACCGGCCCGTCGTGATGCTCCACGGTTTCGTGGACAACCGTTCCGTGTTCGTCCTGCTGCGCCGGTCCCTCCTGCGGCACGGGTGGCAGCACGCGGTGTCGCTCAACTACTCCCTGCTGACCTACGACATCCGGGCAGCTGCCGAGCTGCTGGGGCGCCACATCGAGGAAATCTGCAACCGGACGGGGCACCAGGACGTAGACATCGTCGGTCACAGTCTCGGCGGCCTGATTGCCAGGTATTACGTACAGCGACTGGGTGGTGACAGTCGGGTGCGCACCCTCGTCACTCTCGGCACGCCGCACGGGGGGACCCAGATCGCCCAGTTGATGAGCGCCCATCCGCTCGCCCGGCAGATGCTCCCCCGCTCCGATGTGATCGAGGAACTGCGCGGCCCCGCACCCGGCTGCCGCACACGGTTCGTCAGCTTCTGGAGCGACCTCGACCATCTGATGATTCCGATCGAGGCCGGCTGCATCGACCACCCCGACCTGATCACGACGAATGTCAGGGTCAGCGGCATCGGGCATCTCGCCCTGCCGGTACACCCGGCGGTGGCTGCCGCCATCCGACAGGCTCTCGACTCGCCGGACGAGGTGTCAGCCGGGGCTCAGGAATGCGTCATCTCGGTCGCCTGACCGGCGGCCGGAAAGTGAAAGCAGAGAAACGAGGAGCGAACGGCCAAAAGGGGCTCGATTTCTCGAACGCTTCCCGAACGCCGGGCCAAGGCTGTGCACATAGCCCGCCGAAAGACGGCCGAATGCCCGTTTCTCACGCTTCCGATACCGGCCGAAGATTGTCGCCGTCACGTACTGCCGGGTACAGTCGCGCCACTGCTTCCCCCGGGGACACCCCCGACGCAGGGCCCTGCTGCCGAGGCGAGAGAGACGTTGGTGAACGACCAGCAACCCCACGCCGGGTATGACGGATACGACGCTTACCCACCCGGCAGCCCTACCGGCAGCTTTGCCGTTGATCCGCTCTTCGGTGACATGCGGGGCGGATACGACCACGGAGCGGGGTCCGTCGAGGAGCACGGCACCACTCAGTGGGACACGGGCGCTCACCCGTTTCCCGGATACGGCACGGCGTACCCGTCGACCGGCCAGTGGCCTGCCCAGCCACCGCAGCAACAACAGCAGCCACACGCCCAGGCACAGGTCTACGGCTACCCGGATCCGGCTGCCGGGCAGGACCCCTCCGGATACAGCACAACGGGTCAGTGGGACTCCAACGCCTGGAACGCGACAGGCCAGTTCGAGAACCCCGGCGCCACCCAGCAGTGGCCCGCGCAGCCCAGCGACACCGGTCCGCACGACATCGGTACCCACGACATCGGTACGTACGACACCGGCGCTCACGACACCGGTACTTACGACACCGGTACTTACGACACCGGCAGTAACTCCGACAGTGGCGCGTACCGGACAGATCCGTACGGCACGGGGGCGTACGACACCGGTGCACATGATGCGACCGCGTGGAACCCCTCCGAAGGTGCAGCAGTTCCTCACGAGGCACACACACCACACGCGCCGCACTCGACACAGCAATTCGCGGCCGTCGATCCGGCGGAAGCCAACGAAGCCGCCGCCCCCGAGCCCGGCGCCGGTAGCGCCGGTGCCGCGAACGGACCACAAGACACCGCCGAGTTCGCCCAGTACGCCGGACCCGTGGAGCCCGCTGAACCCGCGGAGTTCGCCGAGCGGGCGGAGTTCGCCGGTGCCGCCGAGCTCAGTGGTCCGGGGCCTGCCCCCTCCCGCTCCGCCGCGCGCCGCGCCCCGGGCGGACGGGGCGGCCGCCGCCGTACGCCTGCCAAGCGTTCGGCCCTGCTGACCGTCGCCGTGCCGTCCGTCTGCGTGATGGGCGTGGCCGGAGTTGCCGTCGCGAGCGTCGGCGGAGTCGGCGGGAGCGGCAAGGACAGCGCGACGACATCGCAGGCGGCCGCCGACCCGTCGTCCGTCAAACCGGTTGCCGCCAACAGCAAGCTGGACAGCCAGCTCGCCGATCTCAGCCATGAGGCCGACGACTTCGCCGACCGCGCGAGCCGTACGCAGGAGCGCATCGACCTGAAGGAACGGCAGGCCACGGCGAAGAAGAAGGCCGAGGAGGAAGCCGCGCGCAAGGAAGCGGCCCGGCCCAAGTTCGTCCTGCCGGTGACGCAGAAGGGGCTCAGCGCCTACTTCGGCCAGGCCGGCGTCAACTGGATGTCCGTGCACACCGGTATCGACTTCCCCGTCTCCTACGGAACGCCCGTCATGGCCGCCACCGACGGCACCGTCCGCACGCAGTGGAACAGCGCCTACGGCAACATGGCGATGGTGACGTCTCCCGACGGTACCGAGACCTGGTACTGCCATCTCAGCAGCACGAAGATCCGCTCCGGCTCCGTCAAGGCGGGCGATGTCATCGCCTACTCCGGGAACTCCGGGAACTCGACAGGGCCGCACATGCACTTCGAGGTGCGGCCCCACAGCGGCGCGGCGATCGACCCGCTGCCGTGGCTCCGCAGCCACGGCCTCGACCCGACCTGAGGGCTGCCCCGCGTACGGACCCGTGCGGCTGCGGCCCGCGGGTGTGGGCCGGGCGGTTCCGGCCCACACCTCCCGCCTCGCCGCCTACAGCTTCTGGACCGGCGCGTAGCGCAGCAGCAGCTTCTTCGGGCGCTCGTCGCCGAAGTCCACCGTGACCTGCGCCTCCGCGCCCGAGCCGGTCACCTGCATCACGGTTCCCAGACCGAACTGGTCGTGGGTGACCCGGTCCCCCACATTCAGCGTGATCACGGGCTTGTCGCCGGCCCGCCGCGTCGCGAAACCGGCAGCTCCACCCGATCCCGCGCGCGACCGCGACGAGGACAGCGAGGACGACAGCGAAGACGTGATGCCCGATGTCGGCCCCGCCGGGGCGGCCATCGCGCCCGTGCGCTTCCACTCCAGGTGCTGGACGGGGATCTCCTCGAGGAAGCGGGACGCCGGGTTGTACGAGGGCTGCCCCCAGGCGCTGCGCAGCGTCGAGCGGGTCAGATACAGCCGCTCGCGGGCGCGTGTGATTCCGACATACGCCAGCCGCCGCTCCTCCTCCAGCTCCTTGACCTGCCCCAGGGCCCGCATGTGCGGAAAGACGCCGTCCTCCATGCCGGTCAGGAACACGACCGGGAATTCGAGTCCCTTGGCGGTGTGGAGCGTCATCAGCGTGATGACGCCGGAGCCGTCCTCCTCCTCGTCCGGGATCTGGTCGGAGTCGGCGACCAGGGCGACCTTCTCCAGGAATTCGGCGAGCGTGCCCGCGCCCTCCTCGTCGCTGCGCTCCTGCTCGAACTCCAGGGCCACAGCGGCGAGTTCCTGAAGGTTCTCGATCCGGGTCTCGTCCTGGGGGTCGGTGGATGCCTGCAACTCGGCCAGATAGCCGGTCCGTTCGAAAACGGCCTCCAGGACCACCGCGGGCCCCGCGCCCGATTCGACGATGGTGCGCAGTTCCTCCATGAGGACGTTGAACCGCTTCACCGCGTTCGCCGAGCGTGCCGCCATGCCGTACGCCTCGTCGACCCGGCGCAGTGCCTGCGGGAAGCTGATCTTCTCCCGCTGCGAGAGTGCGTCGATCATTGCCTCCGCGCGGTCACCGATGCCGCGTTTGGGTACATTCAGGATCCGGCGGAGCGGGACGGTGTCCTCGGGGTTGGCCAGGACGCGCAGATAGGCCAGCACATCGCGGACCTCCTTGCGCTCGTAGAACCGCACCCCGCCGACGACCTTGTAGGGGAGGCCGACCCGGATGAAGATCTCTTCGAAGACACGGGACTGCGCGTTCGTACGGTAGAAGACGGCGACGTCGCCCGCCTTCGCGTCGCCCGCGTCGGTCAGCCGGTCGATCTCGTCGGCGACGAACTGCGCCTCGTCGTGCTCGGTGTCCGCGACATAACCGATGATCTTCGCGCCCTCGCCGGCCTCGGTCCAGAGGTTCTTGGCGCGGCGGTTCTCGTTCCGCTCGATCACCGCGTTGGCGGCGGAGAGGATCGTCTGGGTGGAGCGGTAGTTCTGCTCCAGCAGGATCGTGGTCGCGTCCGGGTAGTCCTCCTCGAACTGGAGGATGTTACGGATCGTGGCCCCGCGGAACGCGTAGATGGACTGGTCCGCGTCACCGACGACGCACAGCTCACCGGGTGCCTTGCCCTCACCGGACGGCCCGACCAGCTCGCGCACCAGCGTGTACTGGGCGTGGTTGGTGTCCTGGTACTCGTCGACCAGGACGTGCCGGAAGCGCATCCGGTAGTGCTCGGCGACGTCCGGGAAGGCCTGGAGCAGATGGACCGTCGTCATGATGATGTCGTCGAAGTCCAGCGCGTTGGCCTCGCGCAGCCGCGCCTGGTAGAGCGTGTAGGCCTCGGCGAGGGTCTTCTCGAACCCTCCCCCAGACTCCGTCTCGGAGGTGCCCCCAGCCGCCTGCCCCGCGAAGGTCTCCTCGTCGATCAGCTCGTTCTTCAGATTCGAGATCTTGGCGTTGAAGGACTTCGGCGGGAACTTCTTCGGGTCGAGGTCCAGGTCGCGGCAGACCAGCGCCATCAGCCGCTTGGAATCGGCGGCGTCGTAGATCGAGAACGATGAGGTGAACCCGAGCTTCTTCGACTCGCGGCGCAGGATCCGCACGCACGCGCTGTGGAAGGTCATGACCCACATCGCCTGGGCGCGCGGGCCGACCAGCTCCTCCACGCGCTCCTTCATCTCGCCCGCGGCCTTGTTGGTGAAGGTGATCGCGAGGATCTGGCCGGGGTGCACCCCGCGCGACCCGAGCAGGTGCCCGATGCGGTGGGTCAGCACCCGGGTCTTGCCCGACCCGGCACCGGCCACGATGAGCAGCGGGGACCCGGCGTGCACGACGGCGGCGCGCTGCTCGGTGTTCAGCCCTTCGAGCAGCGCGGCAGGGTCTACGACGGGCCGCGGGGCGCCGTCGCGGTAGTACGCGTCACGCCGGGACTGCGTCCCGTCGGACGGGGGCCACGCACCGGCGAAGAGATCGTGCGGACCCTCCTCCGGGAGGTGGCTCCCACCGGTGTGACCGCCGGCGGAGTCCTCGGCGGGCGGCGGGGGCTCTTCCTCCGGGGGCTGGAGGTTCGCCAGGAAGTTGTCGTCAAAGAGGCTGCTCATCGTCCACCGAGTCTAGGCCGACCCAGTGACAGTCCGGGGCGGTACGTCCGGCGGCCCCCGCCCCGGCCCCCGCCGGACCGCCGGACCCCCGCCTCCCGCCTCCCGCCGGATCACCGGCCCCGCTCACGGGCTCACCGGCACACCCGGCTACCGCGCTGCCTGCCCACCGACCCGCCGACCCGCCGACCCGCCGGACCACCGCCCCCGGACCGCGCTCCGGACCCGAGGTCACGGAAATGTATCGGGCATATCGAACATCAGCCTTCCCACCTGTCACAGGAGTTGGCTATCTTGCCCTCTCAGGACCGCACGTACCCCCCTCGGCGAACCACGCCGGAGCGAGCGGTCCGCGCCGAGTCCGTTCCTGCCGTACGCCGTACACCCTGCGACGCACAGCAGGTGGAGCCGGGGACCCACCAAGCACCACCGGGGTGAATCGGTCCGTTCCACCAGCACTCCCACGGACCGTAGGGCGACCTTCCGGACGAGCCCGAACCCGACAGCTAACCCGGTAGGCGGTCCACGGAAGGAATTGCCTGTCTTGGCAACGCATCGCAAGCCGCGATCCCGCGTACGCAGTACCGCACCTGCCATAGGCATCACCACCGCAGCCCTCGCGTCGGTCTCGCTGTTCGCCCAGAGCGCCGGTGCCGCGCCGGCACCCGCCGCGAAGCCGAAACCCAGCATCGAAGAGGTGCAGAAGAAGGTCGACGGGCTCTACCGCCAGGCCGGAACGGCCACTCAGCAGTACAACCAGGCCCAGGTGGCCACGACCACGCAGCGCAGGACGGTCGACACCCTGCTCGACCAGGTCGCCGACCGCACCGCGAAGCTGAACGACTCCCGCCGCGAACTCGGCACCTACGCCGCAGCCCAGTACCGCGAGGGCACCCTCTCCACCACCGCCACCCTGCTCCTCGCCGACAACCCGCAGTCGTACTTCGACCAGGACCAGCTGATGAAGCGGCTCGGGGACCGCCAGCAGAAGGCTGTCGCCGACTACCGGGCCCAGCAGCGCTCGGCGGCCAGGAAGCGCGGCGAGGCGGCGCGCAGCCTGGAGAAGCTGACCGGGGCGCAGGCGGCGCTGAAGACGAGCAAGCAGTCCGTCCAGTCGAAGCTCAGCGAGGCACGCGAGCTGCTCTCGAAGCTGACCGCCGACGAGAAGGCGCGGCTGGCGACGCTGGAGAAGAAGAAGGAAGCCGAGGCCGAGCGCAAGGCGCAGAAGCTGGCGAAGGAGCAGGCCGCAGCGGAGAAGAAGCGTGAGGCGGCGGCCGGTGGCAGCACCGGCAAGGGAAGCGGCAGCGGTACGGGCGCCGGGACCGGTACGGGTACGGGTACGGGTACTTCCGGCACCGGCTCGGGCAGCAGTACGCCGTCGGGCAAGGCCGCAGCGGCGCTCGCGTTCGCCCGCGCCCAGATCGGCAAGCCGTACGTGTGGGGCGCCACCGGGCCCAGCTCCTACGACTGCTCGGGTCTCACCCAGGCCGCCTGGAGGGCCGCCGGCGTCAGCCTCCCGCGGACCACCTGGGACCAGGTCAAGGTCGGCACCCGGATCGCGACGAAGGATCTGCGCCCCGGTGACCTGGTGTTCTTCTACGACGACATCAGCCATGTCGGGATGTACATCGGCAACGGGATGATGATCCACGCCCCGAAGCCGGGCGCGTACGTGCGCGAGGAGTCGATCTACTACATGCCGATCTACGGCAGCGTGCGCCCCGGATAGCCCGTCCGGCCCGTCGGACCGTCCGGCTCTCCCGGACGGTCCGGACGGTCCGGACCGTCCGGGAGAGCCGGACCGCCGCCACTGGCCCGGAGGGGCCTCGGCTGCCCGTGGACGGAGCTGATCAGGGCTGCTCGCTCCGTCCACGCGGGCCCGCCACCACGGGCGCGTACACTCCCTGTATGGGATACACACATGCGGTGACGGAGCGCCTGATCCAGGCCCCGCGCTCGCTGGGTCCCGTAGCGCCCAGGGCGCGATGCCGTGCGCTGCACGGCCACGGCTAGCAACTTTTCCGACGGACACCCACGTACGGACCGGCGGACACACGCGTCCGGACTGAAGCACTCCCGCGTACGTACCGACGGGACCCGCGTCCTCCCGTTCTGCCGCCCGGCCTGCGCCCACAGGCCCCCGCCGGCCCGAGGAAGCACCCGCCGGCTGCTTGGCCGCCGACCCTTTCAAAGCTCCACGGCGGGCCACCGCGACGCAGTTCCACCGCACAGCCCGCCCGCTGCACCTGCCCGCCCGCTGCGCCCGGCGCAGCGATCGCGTCCCGCATCACCCACCGCGCACACCCCGTCGCAATCCGCATCACCCCGCACGCCCCCCATCCCCCCGCACTATCCCCGCGGCCCCACGCCCCCTCGGCGTACCGCCGGTGTCGCTTCCGGCGACGCCCGCGTACCGGGCCGCACCTGAGAGGACCCCTGTGAAGTTGAGCGAGCTGCTGGCCGGGCACCACCACGAGGTACTTCTGGGCGACCCGGAGACGAGGGTCACCGCGGGAGCGTGCTTCGACGCCCACCGCGTCTCGCCGGGCTCGCTCTTCATCGCGGTACCCGGCCATCGCGAAGGCGGGCCGGAGGCCGTCGCCTCCGCGCTGGCACGCGGCGCCGTCGCGGTGCTCGTCGAGGAGCCCGCTCCCGGTCTGCCCGCCACGGTCTGGCCGTCGGCGGCCGACGCCTGCGTCGTACGGGTCGCCGACACCCGTCGGGCCGCCGCCCTGATCACCTCGCGCTACCACGGGTCGCCCGGCCGGGCGATGGACATGGTGGCCGTCACCGGCACCAACGGCAAGACGTCCGTCTCGTACATGGTCGAGTCCGTCCTGCGGATCGCCGAGGACGCGAAGGTCGGTGTGATCGGGACAGCCGGGAACCGGATCGGTGACGAGCTGATCCCGATGCCGCGTTCGGTGCTGACGACGCCGGAGTCGCCCGACTTCCAGTATCTGCTGGGGCACATGCGCGACCACGAGGTGGGCACCGTGGTCCTGGAGGCCACCTCGATGGGTCTGCTCAACCACCGGATCGACCATGCCTTCATCGACGTCGGCATCTTCACCAACCTCACCCAGGACCACCTGGACGACCACGGCACGATGGAGAACTACCGGGACGCCAAGCTCCGGCTGTTCGGCGGGCTCTGCCGGCACGCGGTGGTCAACGCGGACGACCCGGTGGGCGCGATGATCCCGCCGATGATGCCGGGCCTGGTCCGTACGTACGCCCTGGACGCCGAGGCCGACTACCGGGCGACCGACCTCGTCATGGACGCGTTCGGGACGCGGTTCACGCTCCACCACGACGGGCGCAAGTATCCGGCCGCGATTCCCGTGCCCGGCCGGTTCTCGGTCTCCAACGCACTGGCGACCCTGGCCGCCTGTCATCTCCTGGGCCACGACCTGGCCGGTCTGGTGACGGCGCTCGACCGGATGCCGCCGGTTCCCGGTCGGCTCGAACGGTTCGAGGCGCCGCAGGGCGCGTCCGTGATCGTGGACTACGCGCACTCGCCCGACTCGCTGGACAAGGTGCTCGCCGCCGTCAGGGACTTCGCCACCGGCCGGGTCATCACCGTCTTCGGCTGCGGCGGCGACCGGGACGTCACGAAGCGCGCCCGGATGGGCGAGATCGCGGGGACCCACTCCGATCTGTGCGTACTCACATCGGACAACCCCCGCGACGAGGACCCCGAAGCGATCATGGACCAGATCACGCCCGGCCTCACGGTCACCGGCACCCCGTACGAGCGCATCGCCGACCGCCGCGACGCCATCGCCTTCGCCCTGTCCGCCGCGGGCCCGTCCGACATCGTGCTGGTCGCGGGGAAGGGCAGCGAGCCGTACCAGATCGTCGGCGACCGGCTGATCCCGTTCAGCGACATGGCGACGGTGCGCGAGCTGGCAGCAGCGCAGGAGCCCGCTGTACGGGGGTAGGGCGGGCAGCCAGGGGCGGGGCGGGGCGCGCCACGCGGGTTGTGCAGGGCGGGCCGGGGGCCCGGTCCGCCCGGGGGCTCAGGTCCAGAGCACCGCGATGAAGATGTTGACGACCGTGAGCCCGCCGACCGCCCCGAACAGGCTCTTGTCGATCCTGTCCTCGTCACGCTTCACATAGACGAGTCCGAGGATCACCACCAGGATCGCGAGCTTGATCCCGATCTTGACGGTGTTGATGGTGTTCCCGTCGGCCTGGTTCAGGCCGACGAGGGCGACACCGGTCACCAGCATCGTCAGAGCACCGTGCAGCATCGCGGGACCGAACCGGGCCCCGCCCGTGCGCATCGCCTTCATCTGGGTCAGGAAGCCGCCGAGCAGCGCGGCGATACCGATGATGTGCAGGCCGACGAAGGCGTTGATGAGTACGTCCATGGGATTCGACCTTAGCCACCGCTCCCGGCCCCTCTTCCACCGGCAGGCCTGTGACAGTGGCAAGCCCTCGACACGAAACAGTCCCGTACGGTCATCAGCGGCCGGATACAGGCAGATTCGGCCACTTTGCCCCATGAGGTCTCGTTCCCATAACCCCACGTTTAGCGTTCTTGGTCAGGTGACCGGCTCCCACCGCTGTCCCGTAACCGGGCAGTGGCCGGTCATCACCGCCGAGAGATCCGGCGGCGGTCCGCTCCCCCCTGTGCGGGCCGCCGCCGGACACGTGTCCGCTTCCCGCTCACCGCGGATACGGCAAGGACGTACGGAAGGACGTGGACGCCCCCGTGGCCGCTCACCGAAAACCCAGGCAGCGCCCGCTCACCGGCCACGCGGCCCGGACCGCCGCGACACTGACCCTCGCCGGAGCCGCGTCGGCCACCGCCTTCCAGGGCGTCGGCCACGCGGAACCGCGCCTCACACCGGCGCAGGTCAAAGCCCAGGTCGACACGTTGTACCGGGAGGCGGAGGCAGCCACCGACAAGTACAACGGGGCGAAGGAGAGGACCGCGGCGTCGGAGAAGTCGCTGCGCTCCCTGCACGATCAGGCCGCCCGCCGGACGGCGCAGCTCAACACCGCGCGCTCCGCGCTCGGTTCCACGGCGTCGGCCCAGTACCGCGACGGCGCCATCGACCCCTCATTGCAGGTGTTCCTGTCGTCCGGCCCGGCGCAGTACCTGGACCGGGCCGCCTATGTGGAGCGCGCGGGCGACCGGCAGGCCGCAGAGGTCACCGGGGTGCGCCGGCAGATCCAGCAGCTTGCCCAGCTGCGTTCCCGGGCGGACGGCACACTCGGCCGGCTCCGCTCCCAGCAGGCCGACCTGAAGAAGCAGAAGACCACCGTGCAGGGCAAGATCCGCACGGCCGAGGCACTGCTCTCCCGGCTGTCGGCCCCTGAGCGCTCGCAGTACGAGGCCCGGGGCGCGGACCCGGGCGGCAGCAGGGCCGCCGCCGCCCCGCAGGCCGCCGCCCGGTCGGCCGTACGCGGCCCGATCGCCGCCCCCGGCTCCCGCGCCGCCCAGGCAGTCGCCTTTGCCTACAGCGCGCTGGGCAAGCCGTACGCCTGGGGGGCCACGGGGCCCGCTTCCTTCGACTGCTCGGGCCTGACCCAGGCCGCGTACCGCTCGGCGGGGGTCTCACTCCCCCGCACCACCTACACCCAGATCAACTCCGGCCACCGGGTGAGCCGTTCCGAACTGGCCCCCGGCGACCTGGTCTTCTTCTTCTCCGGGATCAGCCACGTCGGCATCTATGTGGGCCACGGCCAGATGATCCACGCCCCGCACCCGGGCGCCCCGGTCCGGCTCGCGCCCATCGATCAGATGCCCTTCGCCGGCGCCACGCGGCCGGTGTAGGGCACGCCCGTCCTGATCCTGGGTCTGAACTGGCCGCTCAGCCAGGTGAAGACGTCGGGCACCTGCTTGCGCCAGACCGCCAGACTGTGCCCGCCCGTCACCGGGATGACCTGCACCGAGGTCGGCGGCCTGGCCGCGGCGCGCAGGGCCAGGCCGTCCCGGTAGCCGTCGCGCGGCGCACCGGAAAGGAAGAGCGAGACGCGCGGGGGCGTCTTGGCGTGGCGCAGGATCCACAGCGGATTGTTCGTACGCCGCAGCCCGGGGTCCCTGGCGGTGATGGAAGCACGCTCGGCGGCAGGGTCGTTGTACCCGGAGAGCCCGGCTGCCGCGCGGTACCGGTCGGGGTGCGCGAGAGCCAGCTTCACCGCGCAGTGCGCCCCCGCCGAGTATCCGGCCAGGGCCCAGCCGGCCGCACCGCGCTTCGCCCGGAACGTGTCGGTCACCATCGTCGGGACGTCGACGCTCAGCCAGGTGTCCGCGTTGATCACCCCGCTGACGTTGGCGCAGCCGGTGTCCTGGCTGCCCAGGAGTGAGGTGCGCGGCGACACCAGGATGAACGGCGCGACCTCGCCCTGCTCCATCAGCGGTGCCAGCTGCCGCTGCACCCCGAGGCTCGAGAACCACGCCTTGGCCGTCCCCGGGAACCCGGAGAGCAGCTCGACGACGGGGAAGGCGTGGTGCCGGTAGGCGGGTTCGCTGTACTCGGGCGGCAGCCATACGTAGACCTCGCCCCGCACCCCGGACACGCGTCCGGTCAGCGTCGTACTGCGCACCCCGTGGCCCATGCGCGGGTCGCTCACCGGCTTGAACACGGCGCGCTGGTGCGGTTCGGAGGCCAGCTGCTGACCGCCGAGGCCGTCGGGGCCCAGATCGGGCGCGGCCACCACATGGTTGCCGGTGCCGAGCAGGTCGGCCCAACTGTCGTAGAGACCGCTGCTGTTGTTCACGGCGACGAACACGACCAGTACCGCGGTCGCCTGCGCGAACAGCACCATCGCCAGCCGTGCGGCACCGCGGACGGCTGCGGGTCCGGCGACGCGCCCCCACAGCAGAAGGGGCAGCAGCACCGCGACGCCCATCACGGCGATCGCGGCAAGGAAGAACGGGGTCCCCGTCAGGCTCATCACGTGGGGAAAGATGCCCTATTGGGGCCACGGGTTACCTGTTTTGCACCCTTTTTACATCGCCACGTACGGCAATGACCCAACACGTACGGTATACGCCCGTTCCTGTGCGTCACTGGCCATCTCCGCCCACACCTGCCCCTGCCGACCGCACATCCACCCCCTCCATCCGCAGCAGCCCCGCCCTCGGGCCGGCCCCCTCACGACCGGAGCGACACCGTTGCCCGCCTCGGGGTGCCGTGCTTAAATGAGATACCACTTTGATTATTCGCAGTCATCACTGGACAGCGCCAGTCATCAAGGATGAGCAAGGGGCCATGCCCCGGAGAAGGAGCACACCATGACCGGAACACCCGGGCAGGACCCGGCGCCCACCGGCGGGCACAACGGGACGACCACATCGGCCGGCCTCGATGCGGACACCCCGGAGATGCCGGCCCCGCATGTGCATGAGAGCCAGGCCCACGGCATCGCGGGCGGTATCGCGCTGCTGCTGACCCTGATCGGCGCGGCCGCGGGGCTCGGGCTGCTCATCGGCGGCGGGGTCTCGGGCAGCGGCGGGCTCAGTGCCGCCCTGGTCGTCGTGGGCATCGTCGTCCTGCTCGTGTCCCTGTTCTGCATGACCGGGGTGAAGATGGTCGCTCCGGGCGAGGCCCGCGTGATCCAGCTGTTCGGGCGTTACGTGGGCACGATCCGCCAGGACGGGCTGCGCTGGGTGAACCCGCTGACCAGTTCACGGAAGATCTCCACCCGGGTGCGGAACATCGAGACGTCGGTCCTGAAGGTCAACGACGCATACGGCAACCCGATCGAGCTCGCCGCGGTCGTCGTGTGGAAGGTCGAGGACACGGCGCAGGCGCTGTTCGAGGTGGACGACTACCGCAAGTTCATCGCGACCCAGACCGAGTCGGCGGTACGGCACATCGCCATCGAGTACCCGTACGACGCTCACGACGAGGACGCGCTCTCGCTGCGCGGCAACGCGGACGAGATCACCGAGAAGCTCTCGCTGGAGCTGACCGCGCGCGTCCGGGCCGCGGGGGTCCGGATCATCGAGTCCCGGTTCAGCCACCTCGCGTACGCGCCGGAGATCGCCTCCGCGATGCTCCAGCGCCAGCAGGCGGGTGCCGTCGTCGCCGCCCGGAAGCAGATCGTCGAAGGGGCGGTCGGTATGGTCGAGCAGGCCCTGGCCAGGATCAGCGAACATGGCATCGTGGAACTCGACGAGGAGCGGAAGGCCGCCATGGTCAGCAATCTGATGGTGGTGCTGTGCGGTGACCGAGCCGTCCAGCCGGTCCTGAACACCGGCTCCCTCTACCAGTGAGCGGGGAGGGATCCGTGGAGGAGGGTCCGGCGGACGAGGACGGGCCGGAGAGCCGGGAAGCCACCGACGCTTCCGCCCCCTCCGGCTCCGCGCCACGGCGAGCGGGCAGGTCCCGCAAGCAGGTACTGCTGCGGCTGGACCCGTCCGTGCACGACGCCCTGGCCCGCTGGGCCGCGGACGAACTGCGCAGCGCCAACGCCCAGATCGAGTTCCTGCTCCGCAGGGCCCTCTCCGACGCCGGGCGGCTGCCACGCGACGCGGGCGCCATCCCCCGCCGCGGCAGGCCCCCGAATCCGGAGCGGGGCGACGGGGCGGACTGACGAGACCGGCCGCCGGGACGGGCCGACGGCCCGGGACCCGGAGCGCACCCGGAAACCGCGCCGCGGGCTCAGACCAGACGGCGCGCTGTCGCCCACCGGGTCAGTTCGTGCCGGTTCGACAGCTGGAGTTTGCGCAGCACCGCCGAGACGTGCGACTCGACAGTCTTCACCGAGATGAAGAGCTGTTTGGCGATCTCCTTGTACGCGTAGCCGCGTGCGATGAGCCGCAGGACCTCCCGCTCGCGCTGCGTCAGACGGTCCATGTCCTCGTCGACCGGCGGTGCGTCCGTCGACGCGAAGGCATCGAGGACGAACCCCGCGAGGCGGGGAGAGAACACCGCGTCGCCGTCCTGGACCCGGAAGATCGAGTCGACCAGGTCGGCGCCGGTGATCGTCTTGGTGACGTAGCCCCGGGCACCGCCCCTGATGACGCCGATCACGTCCTCCGCGGCATCCGAGACGGACAGGGCGAGGAAACGGACCGGGTTCTCCCCGTCGGACATCAACGCGGCGGAGCGGCGCAGCACTTCGACGCCGCCGCCGCCCGGCAGGTGGACGTCGAGCAGGACGACCTCGGGGCGGGTGGCCTTGATGACGGTGACCGCCTGGTCCACGTCGGCCGCTTCACCGACGACCTCGACACCCGTCGTCTCCGTACGGCCGATCTCCGCCTGCACCCCCGTGCGGAACATCCGGTGGTCGTCGACGAGGACGACCCGGGCCCTGCGGCGCTCCGCGGGCGGCCCACTCCCGGCGGGCCCGTCGTTCCCGGAGCGGTCGCCGGGATCGGTGCTGTCGTTGGGGGCGGTGCTGCCGTTGGTGCGGGTGCTGTCGTTGGGGCCGGGTGTCCCCGTGCGGTCGGTGGGCTCGGTCATGCTCGCTCCATCTCCAGTTCCACTACGGTGCCCCCGTCGGGAGCGGAACGCAGGCTTGCCGTACCGCCGTTGCGCTGCATACGGCCGATGATCGATTCTCTTACGCCCATCCGGTCGCCGGGCACCGCGTCGAGGTCGAAACCGGGTCCCCGGTCCCGTACCGACACGAAGACCGTACGGCCTTCGACTTCCGCGTACACCTGTACGGCCCCGCCCTCGCCACCGTACTTGGCCGCGTTGACCATGGCCTCGCGTGCCGCCTGCATCTGGGCCGAGAGCTTCTCGTCCAGCGGGCAGTCGCCGACGACGACCACCTCCAGCGGCACCCCGTGCTTGTCCTCCACCTCGGCTGCGGACTTCTTGACGGCATCGGCGAGGGTCTCCGGCTCGTCGTCCTTGTCCTTGCCCGTGCCCTCGGGGCGGTAGAGCCAGGCGCGCAGCTCGCGCTCCTGGGCGCGGGCCAGCCTGCGTACCTCGCCCGGCTCCTCCGCGTTGCGCTGGATCAGGGTGAGGGTGTGCAGCACCGAGTCGTGGACATGTGCGGCGACCTCCGCACGCTCCTGGGCGCGGATACGCATCAGCCGTTCCTGGGAGAGGTCCTGGGTCATCCGGACGAGCCAGGGCCCCGCCAGCAGGGCAATCCCGGCGACCACGGCGAGCGCGGCGGTCAGCACATTGCCGAGCTGCGCCGACGAGCCGCGGATCACGATGAACGCGGCGAGCCCCACGCCGACCAGCACGACACCCGCCAGTGCGCGCCCCAGCGGCAGCAGCCGGCTGCTGCGGCCTACCTCAGACCAGTGCGCCCGGCGCGAGTTGTCGGCCTGGCGCCAGACCAGGACGACACCGGCGCCGATGAGCAGGACGGGCCAGATGTACGGGCTGGCGTCACCGCCGATGTCCACGTTCTGGATGAAGATCGCCACACCGATGATCAGCGCGACGAGGGCGACGATCTGGCCCCCGTCCGGCTTGCGCAGTCTGCGGCGGCCGTCCGGGGACTGCTCGAAGGGCGATCTGTTCGCCTCGACCCCGCCGGCGCCGAGCGGCACGACGAACCAGAACGCGACGTACAGCAGCGCGCCCAGACCCTCCAGGGTGAAGAGCGCGATGAACGCGGCCCGCACCCAGGAGACGGGTACTCCCAGGTGTCCGGCGAGCCCGCGTGCGACGCCGCCCAGCATCCGCCCTTCGGCGCTGCGGTACAGCTTGCGCGGCGTGGGCTCCTCCGTCGGTTCGGCGGTGGCGCCTGCGGGGCGTGGCGGGGCGACTGGCATGGTCCGATCGTCACACGGACCGGCCGCTGCGGGCATCAGGGAAAACCCCCTGGTTCCGCGGTACGAAATCAGGGATCGGCCAGGGTCGCGGCAGCCCCCGCCTGCGCGGACGGGCCGTCACCATGGGGGTATGACAACCCCGCCGCCGCAGAGCGAGCCGCGACCGCAGCTGCGGCGCCACCGGAGCAACAAGGTGGTCGCCGGGGTCTGCGGGGGGCTCGGCAGACATTTCGACCTGGATCCGGTGATCTTCCGGGTCGTTCTCGGGGTGCTGGCGGTGACCGGCGGCGTCGGGCTGATCTTCTACGGTTTCGCCTGGCTGCTGATCCAGCTGGACGGCGAGGAGGAGAACGAGGCACGCAGACTGCTGACCGGGCGGGTCGAGGGCGCGTCCATGGCCGCGGTGCTCTTCGCGCTGATCGGCTGCGGGCTTTTCCTCTCGATGCTGCACTACGTGACGGTACTGGTCTTCGCGGCGCTGCTCTCGCTGGCCACCGCGGGCTCCGCGGTCTGGTCGGAGCGGCGCAGGCTCGCCGTCCCCGAACCGCCGGAACCGGCCACCGGGCAGCGCGCGGCCGGGCAGAAAGTGGCCGGGCAGAAAGTGGCTGACGCGCCGCCGGAGACGAAGGCGCCCCCGGCGCCGGCCGGCCCGTCCTGGTGGCGGGACCCGATCATCAAGGACGGCACCACGGGGCCGGTCGGATCCGGCTATCTCTGGGGCCCGTCGGACAGCGTGGCGGATACGCCGTCCAGCAGGAAACCGCGGGCCGTCCCGGCCGCGAGCCGGGGGCCGCGAGGTATCGGCGGCCGGCTGTTCCTCGTCGCGCTGGCCGCGGCCGGGCTCGGCACGGGTCTCTCCTGGAACGGCCATCCGGTCGGCACGAGCCTGCAGACGGGGCTGGCCTGCGCACTCGCCGTCTTCGGACTCGGCCTGCTGCTCAGCTCGTTCATCGGCCGTACGGGGTTCGGCACGCTCGTCCTGGTGGTGCTCACGACGGGGCTGCTGGCGGCTGCGAGCGCCCTGCCGGAAAGGGTCACATCGCACTGGGTGCGTACGGAGTGGCGGCCGGCCGCGGTGTCGGCCGTGCACCCGCGGTACGAGGTGGGCACAGGAGTCGGCACGCTGGACCTCGGCCACCTGGACCTCCCGCCGGGGAAGTCCGTCCGTACACATGTGGAGGTCGGTGCGGGCCGGGTGGCGGTCGTCGTGCCGAAGAACGTGACCGTGCGGCTCAGGGCCGAGGCGGGTCTGGGCGACATCCAGTTGCCCGGTGAGAACCAGCAGGACATCGACATCTCCCCCGCCCGGGACAGAACGGTGACCCTCGCCCCGCAGCACGGCAGCAAGCCCGGAGGCACGGTCGATCTCCATCTGGAGGTCGGCCTGGGACAGGTGGAGGTGACCCGTGCACGGTGACGGAGCAGGGCCTGCGGGAACGCAGCGGGACGGACAGCGTGCCGGCGAGGTGCCGTCCGGCGGGGCGCGGCGTGCCGACGCGCCGCGCCGTGAGCCGCACCGGGAGTTCCTGCACGAGTTCCGGCCGGGAAAGGCCGTCGCGGGGCTGGTGCTCCTGGCGATCGCGGCCGTCTACCTCGGTGACGCGGGCGGCTTCTGGCGGACACCGCCGGTGGCCGCGCTGCCGATGCTCGCCGCCGGTCTGGTGCTGGCGGGCATCACCAGCACGGTCGGTTACGGCGTACGCCGGCGGGCGGCCAGAAGGGCGTCCACCGAGAACAGCGGCGACCCGGCGAGCAGGAGCGGCAGCCAGGCCACGAGGTAGACGAGGTCGTTGCCGTAGTAGTACGGCGTGGACTGCCAGCTCACGGTCAGCCAGAGACTCAGCGAGATCAGGGCCCCGCCGAGCGCCGCGACCCGGCCGAAGAGCCCGAGCAGCGTGCCGATGCCGACGGCGAGTTCCCCGAGGGCGATCACGTATCCGAAGCCCGACGGGCTCTTCAGGGCCAGGTCCACGAGTGCCGGGACGGCGGCGGAACCGCGCACGGAGTGCATGAGCTCACCGATGGAACCGGGGCCCGTCGCGTGCAGGAAGGCGGAGTCGGTGAGCTTGTCGATCCCGGCGTACAGAAAGGTGACACCGAGGAAGATCCGGAGCGGAAGCAGCGAGTACCGCCGGGCGGCCTCCTGACGGCCTCCGCCGCGGCGCCGCACAGTGCCGCCGATCCCTATGGGTGTGCCCGTCCGGTATCCCTGAACCATGGCCTGGTCCTGCCTCTCCGATTGCCCCGTGGCGCGTGCCGGTGTGGCGGACGCAGTCACGATTTTGCGTTGCGTGCCGGGAAGGGCCGCGGACGGGGGTGCTCGCGGCTGCGGGCCACGCCCGCCACCGGCACGCACGACCGCCCGGTTCCGCACGCACGACCGCCCGGTTCCGCACACCGGCCGCCCGGTCCCGTCGGCCGTCCGGTCCCGTCAACCGGCCAGCCACACCGGTCAGCCGGTTCACTCGGTCGCACCGACCGGGCTCACCTCGACCGGCCCGTCACCTCCATCAGTGAGTCACGTGGATCAGCCCGACACCACGATCAGCCGGTCACACCGATCAGCCCGACACCGCGATCAGTCGGTCACGTCGATCTCGCACGCCGCCGTCTCCACTCCGGCCGCCGTCACCACACGTACCTCCACCCGGCCCGGCTCGACCTCCACCGGTACGGGCACCGTCAGCACCGTGTCCGAGGGGTTGGCGAAACCACCCTCCACCGGGACCAGCGGCACATGGACGTGCACCGTACCGATCCGCACCATCATCCGGGCCAGCCGGTCCGGGGTCCGCGCCCCCGGCGGAACGAAGCCCGCACCACGGATCTCGATGTCGTCCCCGGTACGGATCGGGGCGTCCAGGTCCCCGGCCTCCCTGGCCCGGACCACCGAGAGCACCACGGGCCTGCCGCCCTCCGCGTACTTCCCCGCGAAGTACGTCACGGCCGAGACGCCGACCAGGAGCGCAAGCCCCCACGGGAGGTCGGGCAGCTGATCGGGACGGCGGGCCAGACGTACCGCGGCGAACACCACCGTGACCGCGGTGACCAGGACGTACTGCACGTCGCCGAAGCTGCCGCGCCCCGAGTCGTCCGTGAGCAGATCGGCGGCGCGCGGCCGGTCGGCGCCCACCTTCTGCAGCTTCTGGGCCAGCACCCGCAGTGCCACCACCCGCCGGACCACCACCGCGACGGCGCAGACCAGGGCCAGCACACTCACCAGGCCCGCGCCCCGGGCCAGTTCGAGTCCGGCGATCAGATCGTCGCGCCTGCCGGGGCCGGAAGCCCCCGCGAGCTGGAGCGAGAGGACCAGCACGGAGAAGACCGCGAGCAGCACCCACGCCCCGGCGACCGCCCGGGAGGTGGACAGCCGGTTGTCCTCGCCGATCACGGGGGCCAGGAGTCCGCCGTGCGCCCGGTGGGTGCGCGCCGCGCCGGTCAGCAGCCCAGCGGTGATCACCGCGGCGAGCACTCCGGCGGTACGGGCCGTGCTCCAGCCCGCGCCGATCGCGGTCGCCGCCTCGGCGAGCACGAGCGCCGCCGCGCTCCCCCACACCACCAGCAACGTGCGCACCCACACCCGCTGGAACCAGGCTTCGCCGGCCTCCCTGCTGCGTTCGGCCACCGCGCGTGCCGACTCGGTCAGCTCGTCGGACACCCACTGGCGGGATGCCCCCGCCGAGTGGGCGACGCCGGCGGGCAGACCCTCACCGGCCGCCAGCCCGTCCCTGCGGGCGAGGAACGCGGCAACAGCGCGCCGGTGCCCCTCACGCGCCCCGTGCGGACAGCCGGGGCACGTGCACCCGCCGCCGTGCGCCCCGGCGTGCGGACCTTCGCCCTGTCTTGCTTCCTGTACCGCCACGCAGAACGCCGCCCTTTTCCGCCCCGTGCACTTCCACGGACTTCGTGAACTACCTTGCATTTCAAGGGAATTGTGCCGCACGGGCGGCGGCCCATCGGCAGCAGGTCAGGTCAGCGGGGGTGATTGACAGCACGTCAGGTTGACGCGGCTTCACAACGGCGCGCTTCCGCACGAGCGTTCACCCCTGGCCGTTCACCCCTGGCCGTTCACCCCTGGCCGTTCACTCCTGGCCGTTCGCTCCCGGCCGTTCGATGCCGCGCGTGCAGTCCGGTGCGTCCAGTCCGGCTCGGCCGATCCGGCTCGGTCCGTCCGACTAGGTCCGTCCAGCTAGGTCAATCCGCGCGTTCAATCCCGTACGCCGGGACCGGGACCGGTTCCGCTGATCTGCCGCCACAGCGGCTGGTAGTTGATCCACGCCACCAGATCACTGCCCAGCTGCTCACGCGTGGCGACGGCGTTCCTGTGGTCGATCAGCACGGGCTTGCCCGCGGCCCGCGCGGCGAGCTGGACCTGGCAGGAACGCTCCATGGTGAGGAACCACCAGGCCGCGGCGTCCACCGAGTCGCCCACGGTCAGCAGACCGTGGTTGCGGAGGATGACCGCCTTGCGGTCGCCGAGTGCGGCGGCGATCCTGCGGCCCTCCTCCTCGTCGACGACGACGCCGGTGTAGGAGTCGTAGAGCGCGTGGTCCTCGTAGAAGGCACAGGCCTCCTGGGTGATGGGCTCCAGGAGCTCGCCCAGCGCGGACAGCGCCCGCCCGTGCAGCGAGTGGCTGTGCGCGACCCCGACCACCCCGGGCCTGGCCCGGTGCACTTGGGCGTGTACGGCGAAGGCGGCCTGGTTCACGTGGTGGCGGCCCTCGACGACCTGTCCGTCGCCGTTGACCAGGATCAGGTCCCCGGCCCCGAGCTCCGCCAGCGGCGCCCCGAACGGGTTCACCCAGAAACAGTCGGCGTAACCCGGGTCCCGGGCGGTGATGTGGCCCGAGACGCCGTCCTCGTAGCCGTACTGCGCGAAGAGCCGCAGCGCCCCCGCGAGCCTCGTCTTCCGGTACTGGCGCTCCTCCGCGAGCGTCTCGTGGACGGGCGGCATGGCGAACCGGAGCTGCTCGACCGGTACGGGGGCCGGCGCGGCCGAAGCGGAGGCCGGTGCGGAGGTCGTGTAGGGGGCCGGTATCGGGGCTGGCATCTCAGTCATGGCCGGAAGCTACCGCGCGTTACCGCAGGTGAACAGAGTCATGCACCGCCCGTCGGCGGCGACAGCGAAGCGCCGCGGTACCGGATGTCCGGTACCGCGGCGCTCGTCAGCTGCAGGTCACTCCCACTCGATGGTGCCCGGGGGCTTGCTCGTCACATCGAGCACCACACGGTTCACCTCGGCGACCTCGTTGGTGATACGCGTCGAGATCTTCCCGAGCACGTCGTACGGCAGCCGCGTCCAGTCGGCCGTCATGGCGTCCTCGGACGAGACGGGACGCAGCACGATCGGGTGGCCGTAGGTGCGGCCGTCGCCCTGGACACCGACCGACCTGACATCCGCCAGCAGCACCACGGGGCACTGCCAGATCTCGCGGTCGAGACCGGCCGCCGTGAGCTCCTCACGCGCGATGGCGTCGGCTTCGCGCAGCAGGTCGAGCCGCTCCTTGGTGACCTCGCCGACGATACGGATACCGAGGCCGGGGCCGGGGAAGGGCTGGCGCTGGACGATCTCTTCCGGCAGGCCGAGCTCCTGGCCGACCATCCGGACCTCGTCCTTGAAGAGCTGGCGCAGCGGCTCGACGAGCTCGAACTCGATGTCGTCGGGCAGGCCGCCCACATTGTGGTGGGACTTGATGTTGGCGGTGCCGGTGCCGCCGCCGGACTCGACGACGTCCGGGTACAGCGTGCCCTGCACCAGGAAGGCGACGTCCTCGCCCGCGTCGGCGATGATCTCGGCCTGGGCCTGCTCGAAGACGCGGATGAACTCGCGCCCGATGATCTTCCGCTTCTGCTCGGGGTCGGAGACGCCCTTGAGTGCGGTCAGGAAGCGGTCCTCGGCGTCGACGACCTTGAGCTGTACGCCCGTGGCGGCGACGAAGTCCTTCTCCACCTGCTCCGTCTCGCCCTGGCGCATCAGACCGTGGTCCACGTACACACAGGTCAGCTGGGAGCCGATGGCCTTCTGCACGAGGGCGGCCGCGACGGCGGAGTCGACGCCGCCGGACAGACCGCAGATCGCGCGCTTGGTGCCGACCTGCTCGCGGATCAGGGCCACCTGCTCCTCCACGACGCTCGTCGTGGTCCAGGACGGCTCGATGCCCGCGCCCCGGTAGAGGAAGTGCTCGAGGACCTGCTGGCCGTGCGTGGAGTGCAGCACCTCGGGGTGGTACTGGACGCCGTACAGCTTCTTCTCGTCGTTCTCGAAGGCCGCGACGGGCACGACGCCCGTGGACGCGGTGACCGTGAAGCCCTCGGGCGCAGCCGAGCAGGCGTCACCGTGCGACATCCACACCGGCTGCTCGGCCGGTGTGCCCTCGAAGAGCGTCGAAGCGGGCTTGGACACGGTGAGTGCGGTGCGGCCGTACTCCCGCGCGCCGTTGTCGTCGACCGTGCCACCGAGGGTGGTCGCCATGAGCTGGAAGCCGTAGCACATACCGAAGACGGGGACCCCGGCCTCGAAGAGCGCCCGGTCGACGCTGGGCGCGCCCGGCGCGTACACGGACGACGGGCCGCCGGAGAGGATGATCGCCCTCGGGTTCTTCGCCAGCATCTCGGCCACCGGCATGGAGGACGGCACGATCTCGCTGTAGACCCGCGCCTCACGGACGCGACGGGCGATGAGCTGGGCGTACTGCGCGCCGAAGTCGACGACGAGGACGACCTCGGGGGCTGCGGGGGGTGCTGCTGGCACGGGGCGGCCTTCCGGCGGAAAAGGAGGGGGTCTGGTATGTCGATTCTAACGGGGCCGGAGGTACGGACTTGTCTCTCCCTCCGAAGGCCGTCCATACTGGGCGTATGCATCAGCAGCTGACCTTCGTCTTTACCTATGGCACCGGCCCGTCCGGCTGCCATGGGTTCATTGGTTCTGCTGCTTGAGCCACTGACACGTACTTCCCCAGGCGCCCCGGACCGGCAGAGGTCCGGGGCGCCTGTGCATTCCGGACCGTGCCGCTCCGGGGGGCCGCACCCCTTCAGGAGTCCCGGACATGAGCACCGAAACCAGCGCCCCCGTCGGCACGGTCACAGCCACGCCCACTGCCACTGCCACTGCCACTGGAGCAACGACAGGCTCAGGCGGTACGGGCTCAGGCACGAACGCCGGTGCGAGCGCGGAGCGGACCGGCGCGCACAGTGGTGAGGCGGCGGCCGTGATCACGGGCGCTCGCGGGCGCATCGACAGCCTCGACGACCGGATCATCGGTCTGATCCAGGAACGGATGGCGGTGTCGGCCGTCATCCAGGACGCCCGGATGACATCCGGCGGGCGCCGGGTGAACCTGTCCCGCGAGATGGAGGTTCTGGCCCACTACAGCGAGGCACTCGGCAAGCCGGGCACGGGGCTGGCGATGACCGTGCTCGAACTGTGCCGGGGACGCATCTGAGCATGCCGGGGACGGCCCGTATCTGAGTTCGGGCCCGCTCTCACCCGTACGGCGCGTGACCGGTCCGGGCAGCTCTTCGTTGGTCCAAGCGTCCGTGTCAGCCAGGGGCGGCCTGTTGGTGAAAGAGAGAAAACCACGCGTGGCTTCGCTGAGGCGTGTGACGTACCGCAAGTGCGTCGTGGGACCACATCTCAGCGCGCGTGACCGGGCGGCAGGGGACAGCGGCCCGGTCACACACGGCCGTCGGTTCCGGGGACGCCCGGAACCGGCAGCCCGGTCCCGGCACGGTCCTCGGTTCCTCCCGCACGCACGTCCCGCAGGACCCCCTCCCGCACAGCCTCCTCCCGCACAGCCTCCTCCGCGCCGGGAGTTCCCGCCCGCGCGCCGGGCGGCACCCGGCTCACACCCCTCCACGGCGCACCCCCCGGCGCCGTCGCCCGCCACCGGTGCTGCCCTGACGCCGGTGGCGCTGCCCAGGGGCCCGTGGAATCACTTCCGCGGGCCCCTGGCTTCACGTTGCGACCCGTCAGTGATGCAGCTCACACGAGGATTCCCGGAGTCCGGAAGCAACCATTCACCTGGCCGGTCGGTCATCCATGCGTACCCACCGGTGGCCCCACCCGTGTACACGAGCACCGCGGCAGGGCCGCTGCCCGTACGCGACGAGGTCCGCACGTTGTCCCGTCTCGCACGCGGCGCCACCGGCTGGAGTACCGGCCGGACTCGGGAGGGCTGCACTCGGAGGGGGGTGCAGCCCTCCCGCACGCTCGGCGCCCGGGGAGCGGGGCCTACTTCAGCGGCTCCGCCGGGGCCGCGCCACCTGTCTTCGCGCCACCTGTCTTCTCCGGGGCCGCACTGTCGGGTGAGGCCGGGCTGCCCCCGGCTGAGGCCGTGTTCTTCGGCGGGACCGCGGGCATCCCCAGGAACGGCAGCCGGAGCGCGCCGAAGGCCGCCGCCGGAACAGCCGGCGACTGCGGTTCGACAGCGGCGAGCCGCTCGTACGCCCCGCCCTGTTCGGGGCGCGGGTCCGCGTCGCCCTTGTTGGGCCAGTACGACATGGCCCGCTCCGCCTGGGCGGTGATGGTCAGTGAAGGGTTGACGCCGAGATTCGCCGACACCGCCGAACCGTCGACCACCGAGATGCCCGGATGTCCGTACAGGCGGTGGTACGGGTCGATCACGCCCTCGTCGGCGGTCGCGCCGATCGCGCAGCCGCCCAGGAAGTGGGCGGTCAGGGGGGTCCCCATCAGCTCGCCGACGTTCGAACCGGCGAAGCCGTTGATCTCCTCGGCGATGAGCGACGCGGCCCGGGTGCCCTCGGCGATCTGTTTCGGGTTGGGCGCGCCGTGCCCCTGCCTGGCGGTGAGAAGCCCCTTGCCGATCCCACCCGTTTTTCGGTACGTCGTCAGGGAGTTGTCGAGCGACTGCATCACCAGGCCGATGATGGTCCGCTCGGACCAGCGCCGGTTGGACAGCGAACGGGCCGTCAGCCAGGGGTGCTTGGCGACATTGCCGAGCCAGCCGAGGACGCGCCGCGAGCCGAAGGGCACCTGGATGATGGACATCGCGCCCATCGCGTTGGATCCCTTCCCGTACCGCACCGGCTCGATGTGGGTGTCCGCGTCGGGATGGATCGACGAGGTGATCGCGACCCCCTGGGTGAAGTCGGCCTTCGGCGCACCGTGCTTCCTGCGGTAGCGGCGGTCCGTGGTCTGCGAGCCGACCAGCGCCTCCGAGTTGGTACGGGTCAGCTCTCCGAGCTTCGGCGAGATGCGCGGCAGCAGCCCCTGGTCCTTCATGGTGTGGAGCAGCGTCTGCGTTCCGTACGTACCCGCCGCGACCACCACCTGCCGGGCACGCAGCACCCTCGGCGCCCCCTTGCGGGCGTCCGTCGTGACCGTGGTGACCCGGTACCCGCCCTCGCCGTGTTCCGCTATCGCGGTCACCGAGGTCAGCGGGTGGATGACCGCTCCCGCCTTCTCGGCGAGATAGAGGTAGTTCTCGTTGAGGGTGTTCTTCGCGCCGTGGCGGCAGCCCGTCATGCACTCGCCGCACTCGGTGCACGCCCTGCGGGAGGGGCCCGCCCCGCCGAAGTAGGGGTCGTCAACGGCCTTGCCGGGCTCCGTTCTGGCCGTGCCGTCCGAGTCGTCCCCGTCGCCGAAGAACACCCCGACGGGCGCCATGTGGAAGGAGTCACCGACGCCCATCGCCTCGGCGGACGCCTTCAGATGGACGTCGGAGGGCGTCATTGTCGGGTTGAGCCGCACACCGAGCATGCGCTTTGCCTGGTCGTAGTACGGCGCCAGTTCGGCCTGCCAGTCGGTGATGGATGCCCACTGCCGGTCCTGGAAGAACGGCGCCGGAGGTACGTACAGGGTGTTGGCGTAGTTGAGGGAGCCGCCGCCGACCCCCGCGCCCGCCAGCACCATCACATTGCCGAGGAGGTGGACGCGCTGGATGCCGTAGAGGCCGAGCGCCGGGGCCCAGAGATAGTTCTTGATGTCCCAGGAGTTCTTGGGGAGGGTGCCGGGGGTGAAGCGGCGGCCCGCCTCCAGGACGCCGACCCGGTACCCCTTCTCGGTGAGCCGCAGGGCGGTGACCGAGCCGCCGAAGCCGGAGCCGACCACCAGCACGTCGTAGTCGTACGGCGCGTCGGGGCCGCCGCCGGCCGCGACCTCACCGCGGGCAGAGCTCTCCTGTGACATTGACTCTCCTCTCAGAGAATTTCTTGCGGAAGTAGGAGAATTAGCGGAGTCGGAGGGCCTTCATCGCCTTGAGGCTGCGGCTCATGAACGCGGCGTACTTCTCGTCGTCCATACCGAAGGACGGCGCCATGGGCATGACCCGCTGGTGCGCGACGGTCTGCGCCTCGGTGTACTTGAGGATGCCTTCCGAGCCGTGCCTGCGGCCGAGACCTGAGTCCTTCATGCCGCCCATCGGCGACTGCACGCTGCCGTACGCGGGCGCGTACCCCTCGTTGATGTTGACCGTGCCGGTCCGCAGCCGGGCGGCGACCGCGTGGCCGCGCCGTCCGTCCTTCGTCCATACACTCGAATTGAGGCCGTAGGGAGTGGCGTTGGCCGTCGCGACCGCCTCGGCCTCGTCCGTGAAGCGGTACACCGCGACCACCGGACCGAATGTCTCCTCGGTGCAGACGGCCATCGGGGCCTCCACGCCGTCCAGGATGGTCGGCTCGTAGAAGAGCGGCCCGATGTCCGTGCGGTGCACGCCGCCCGCGACCAGCGTCGCACCCTTCGAGACGGCCTCCTCCACGTGCGCCCGCACAGCCTGGAGCTGGCGTTCACCGGCGAGGGAACCCATGTCCGCGCCGTACGCGAGGGAGCTGCCGAGGCGCATTGCCTTCGTACGCGCCGCGAAGCGCTCCAGGAACGCGTCGGCGATCGACTCGTGGACGTAGAGGCGCTCGATGGAGATGCAGAGCTGCCCCGCCGAGGAGAAGCACGCGCGGACCGCGCCCGCGGCCGCTTTCTCGATGTCCGCGTCCTCCAGGACCAGCATGGCGTTCTTGCCGCCGAGTTCGAGTGAGACGCCTACCAGCCGGTCCGCCGCACCCCGGGCGACCTCACGGCCGGTGCGCGTCGAGCCGGTGAAGGAGACGAAGTCGGCGTGCTTGACCAGTTCGGGGCCGACGACCGGGCCTTCCCCGATGACCACTTGGAAGACCTCGGCGGGCAACCCGGCCTCGATGATGAGGTCGCGGGCCCAGAGCGCGGTCAGCGCGGTCTCCGTGTCCGGCTTCATCACCAGGGCGTTGCCGGATACAAGAGCCGGCAGCGCGTCTCCGACGGACAGCTCGAAGGGGTAGTTCCAGGGGGCGATCTGCCCCACCACACCGCGCGGCTGCCGCAGTTCGGTGACCTTGGTGAAGGTCGGGATCGCGCCGGTGTGCCCCTTGGGCTTGAGGTACGAGGGCGCCTTGCGGCCGTAATGGCGCGCGGCGACAGCGACGGCCTGGACCTCCTCGTGGGCGTGCAGCCTGGCCTTGCCGGTCTCCAGCTGGATGAGATCGAGGACCTCGGCCTGCCGGGAAAGCACCAGATCGTGGAAGCGCAGCAGGACGGCGGCCCGCGTCCGGGCGGGCGTCGCGGCCCACGCGGTCTGGGCCCTGCGGGCCCGCTCGAAGGCGGTAGCGACGTCCTCGGGACTCGACTCGGGCAGATCGGCCAGCTTCCCGCCGGTGAAGGGGGTGTGGTTGGCCGTACGTCCGGAACCCACCACGCCACGCGTCAGCCGGGCGACCACTTCGGGGGTGACCACATCGGCGGCGGTGCGCACACCGGAGGGGGTGGGGGCGATCGGGTTCGTGCCCCGGGGGGCCGTGGCGGTGGAAGCCTGCGAGTCCGTCATGAGGGGAGGTTATGCCTCGGCGGAGACTTTCGGTACCCATGAGTAACGCCTTTTCACGGCCCCCACATATGCCGCCAGTGATCGCTGGCGACATAACCCCTGATCAGGCGGGTTAGGGGTCCTTGCACTGTGCCCGCCCGGGTCGGACGCGCATAGCGCAAGGACCCCTGAGCGGTGCGAGCGGTCTCGGCGTGCTTGTTCCGGCCACCTTTCCCGCCGCTCCCGCCGCTCCCAGCGCTCCTGCGGCCCTTCGGTGCCGTGAGGCCGCCGGGTCAGTGCTGGTCCCCGGTACTGCTCGCGTCGGCCCGCGCCGAGAAGGAGCCGACGGCCGTGTCGAAGTGCCGTTTCGCCGCGTCCGGGCTGCCGACCGGCGCCGATACCCAGACGTCGTAGAGACGGCCGTCCTGCTCCCAGCAGAGGTCGTACGTGTGGCGGGCGCCCTCGCTCCTGGAGTATCCGTTCCAGGTGAACTCCCAGAGGGCCGCGTCATGGCCGCCGTGCGTGGTCGCTGTGACCGTGCCGTCGCGGTAGCCGGGATTGCTGGCGGGACCCGAGGCATCCGATGCGCGCTGCGTTTCGAGGGGGCCGCCGCCGGGGCTGCGGTGGATCCGGATGCCGATACGGAAGACCTTGCCCGGTGTCATGTAGTAGACGCGTTCGTCGTCGGCCGACCGGGTGGCGTCGGCCGGGACCGCCAGGGAGAAGTCGCCGGGGTCTTCGGCGGTACGGTAACCGGCCGGGGCACCGGACACACCGGCCCGGGACGTGCCCGGAGCCGGCGACGCCTGACGGGTCACGGTCACCGTGGGGTGGGGACTTGACGCCACGCTGTGGTCCGGCTTCCGCTGTGATCCGCGGTCCGGGATACCCGTGGTCCCCGCGGCGGCTGCCGCAGGTGCATCCCGCGACGGTGCCGCGCTGTCCCTACGGCCCGGTCCCAGGTCGCCCTGTGCGTACAGCACGATGCCGGCCCCCGCCGCGGCGGCGAGCAGTACGCCAGCGACGAGCGAAGTCCGCCGGAGCAGAGCACGGGAGGGCCGCGGCGGCGACACCGTGGGCGGGCCGCCGGGCTGGGCGGCTCGGGAAGGGCTGCCGGGCTGCGCGGCCTCGCCCGGCATGGCGACGGCTCCCGGCTGCGCGACCGCGCCCGGCTGCGGGACGGCGGACTGCGGGAGCGCGGACTGCGCAACGGCGGACTGCGTGACGGCACCGGACCGGGCGACCACGGAGGCCGGGGCGGGCGGGGCGGAGGCGGGCGGGGCAACAGTCGGGGGCCCGGCAACGGGGGTGGGCCTGCCGTGCGCCCCCGCTGGGGCACACGGCAGGGCCGGTGCGTCCGGTACAGCCCCTCCAGCCGGTTCAGCCGGTTCAGCCGGTCCACGCCGTCCAGCCGGTCCGGCCGTGCGCTCCGGTACGGGTGGAGCGGCGGTCCCGCGCTCCTCCACGCCCCCCGCAGTCAGATACGCGCCCAGCAGCCGCTCCGCCTCGGCCGCCTCCATCCTGCGCATGGGATCCCGTTCCAGCAGCCCCAGGACGACGGGCAGGAGCGGCTCCGCCTCACGGGGCGGGCGGATCTCGTCGGCGACCACCGCGTGCAGCACCCCGCCCAGTGAATCCCGGTGGAAGGGCGACTCCCCGCTCAACGCGGCACACAGCAGCGCGCCGAGCGACCACAGGTCGGACGCGGGCCCCGCCTCGCCGCACTGCATGCGCTCCGGCGCCGTGTACTCCGGCGAGCCGATGAACGCACCGGTCTCACTGATCGTCGTCGCCCCGGCGAGCCGTGCGATCCCGAAATCGGTGAGGACCACCCGGCCGTCTTCCTCCAGCAGGACGTTGGCGGGCTTGATGTCCCGGTGCAGGACCCCTCTGGCATGCGCCGCCCGGAGCGCGCCCAGCAGCGCCAGTCCGATACGTGCGGCCTCCCGGGCGTCCACCGGGCCCTGCTCCGAAAGGTGTCCCGCCAGTGAACCGCCGACCACCAGTTCCATGACGATGTAGGGGTGTTCGTCGTCCTCGACGACCACGTCGTGGACGACGATCACATGCGGATGCTTGATCTGGGCGACCGCGCGCGCCTCACGCAGCGCCGATGCCGTGGCCGCTCCGGTCTCCGCGTTCAGCTCCTTGACGGCGACCTCCCGGCCGAGCAGCTGATCGGTGGCCCGCCAGACCGTACCCATGCCGCCCCGGCCGATTCGGTCCCCGAGCAGATAACGCCCGGCGACCGTACGGCTGTTACGCGGATCCTGTGCCACTGGTGCTCCCCCTACATCCCCCGTGGGCCCATCATGCCGCACGGGAACCGAGGCCCGGAGGCATCATGGACCGTGCGCTGCCCGGTCGGCGGCGGAGGGGTCAGCGCGGCGGCTGCCAGGAGCGCAGGATCGTGTCGAACCGGCTGCGGTCCCAGTCCTTGGCCGGTCCGCCCATGTAGATCGCGTACTCGGCTTTTCCGTGATCCACGTTGTACATCTGGTCTATGGCACGGCGCCGGCCCGGCTGCCCCTTGGTCTCGGTCCAGGTGAACTCCCAGAGCGCCGCGTCCTGGTCACGGAAGTTGTTGACGTGCAGCGTTATCCGGTGGTAGTCGGGAAGCCGGTTGAGCTTCGGTTCGAGAGACAGTTCATGCAGATAAGGAGTGGAGTAGTCCGGGTCCTTGTCGATACTTATCCGGATGAAGTGGTTGCCGTCGTCCGGCGTGTAGTCGATCTCGTTGGAGCCGTCCATCTGACGCTTCCAGCCCTTGGGCAGGACCATGGAGAAGCCTTCCGGCTCGGTCACCCGGTGCCAGCCCGCCGGAATGCCTCCGAGTCCCTTCTTCCCGGTACCGGCGCCCGGTCCACCGGGCCCGGAATCCGAACCGCCGGAACCCGTCTGCCGGTTCTCGTACTTCATGACGCCGAAGCCGACACCCGCACCGACGACCACGGCGAGGACCAGGACCAGGGCACCGGTCCGCAGTCGGCCGCGCTTGCGCCCGGAGGCAGCAGCCGGGGCCGCCGCACCCTCAGGAGCGGGTGCGGGTGCCGGGACGTGTGCTGGTCCTGGCACATGTGCCGGCACGTGTGCGGATTCGGGCCCTCCGGTGCCGGCCGGCGGCGGTCCGGCCGTGGCCGCCCCCGGTGCCACGGACGCGCCGGGCGAGTTGATCCGGCTCGTGGGCGTCGCGTCCTGGAGCATCCCCTCGGTGACCAGCTGCGTCGGAACGTACGCCTCGGCCTGCCGGGGCCTGCGCCCCTCCATCGCGTCCAGCAGCATGCGCTCGGCCTCGGCGGACCCCGGTCGTTCAGCGGGGTCCTTGCGCAGCAGCCCGGTGATGACGGAGGCGAGCGGCCCCGCCCTGGTGAGCTTCGGCGGCTCGTCGTTCACCACGGCCTGGAGGGTGGAGATCGGCGAGGTGCGGCGGAAGGGCGACCGTTCCTCGACGGCGGTGAAGAGGGTGGCGCCCAGGGACCAGAGGTCGGACGCGGGGCCCGGCGCCTCGCCGTAGACGCGTTCCGGCGCGAGGTAGTCGATGGAGCCGACGATCTCGCCGGTCCGGGTGATCTCCGAGTCACCTTCGATGGCGGCGATACCGAAGTCGGTGATGAGGACCCGGCCGTCGTGGGCGAGCAGTACGTTGCCGGGTTTCACATCCCGGTGCAGTACCCCTGCCGCGTGCGCGGCGCGCAGCGCACCCAGGACATGGAGCCCCACCCGGGCGGCCTCACGGGGGTCGAGCGGGCCCGAATCCTTGACGGCGTCGGCAAGTGACGGGCCGTCGATGTACTCCATGACGATCCACGGCCGGTCGTCGAACTCGATGACGTCATGAACGGTGACGACTCCGGGATGGTTGATGCGCGCGGCGGCCCGCGCCTCCTTCTGCGTCCTGGCATGCAGTACGGCCCGGTCGGCCTCCGAAACGTACAGACCTGCCGTCAGTTCCTTGACGGCCACCGTCCGGTGCAGCACCTCGTCGTGAGCGCGCCAGACCTTGCCCATGCCGCCGCGGCCGATGAGTTCGCCCAGCCGGTAGCGGCCTGCGAGCACCAAGTCCGCGCTATGAGTGTGTTCCACGTACCCCTGTCCGTTCCCTCGACTGCCAGGTTACGGACGGATATTCGGTCGTGGAACCTCGGGGCGGACCGTGATACCGCACTGTGACGGGAATCGCCCCGTCCGATCACTTCACCGTTCGGTAGGTGGCCACAGCCTGTTCATAGATTTCGGTGACCTTGTCCCGCTGTGCTTCGGGGCCTATGACCTGGACGATGTGATAGCGGCCCGCGATGATCATCGCCACGTTGCGGACGTACACCTCACGGCCGCTGCTGTCCTGCCAGGTGAACTGCCCCTCGGCCATGGCCTGCTTGCCCACGTCGATACGGCGCAGTCCGGATGCGGACGACCATGTGGAGTCACGGAACGGTTTGAGCTCCCGCTCCTTGTTGCGCTGGTACGCCATGGGGTCGGCGCCTTCGTCCTTGACGCTGTCGCGTCCGGGTACGACGACAAGCTCGAAGTCGCCCCCGAGGTAGCGGACCTGCCCGGCGTCGTTGACGGGACGGCGCTCCCAGTCCTTGTCCACCGCGACCTGAAACCCTTCGGGGTCCTTACGGACGGCGTAACCCGCTGCGGGCCCACCGCTGTCGGGCTCCGTGCCCTGCGGTGACCGTGGCGCCTGCGGCTGCTGGGACTTCCCCGCTCCGCCGGGCCGCTGGGAACCGTGCTCGTCCGAGGCCGAGCCGGCCGGGACCGGCGCCGGCGCACCTGTGCCGCCCTGCTGCGAATCGCCGGTCTTCGGCATGAACTTCAGCGCGTACACGAGTGCGGCGACCAGGACGACCAGGATGACGACGAGCAGCGTCCGGCCTAGTGAGCGCGGCTTCGCTTCCGGCCGGGTCTGCTGGCCGGCCGGGGCGGAGCGCTCGTACGGGCCCGCCGCCACGGAGTGCAGCGGCTGCGCGGGGTGTACCGGGCGCGCGGGCCCGGCCGGGACCACCGGGTCCCTCCTGCGGCCCCCCTTGCGCTGCTGACGGTGACGGCCATGGGCGCCGTCCCCCGCGGCGCTGCGGCGGCGACGGCGGACGAGCTCTCCCCTGCGCCGTACGATCGGCAGCCGCGTGGCATCGGCCGGCGGGACGGGCACGATCCCCTGCCCTGCATCCGGCTCGGGAGCCGACCGCACCAGTGAGCGCAGCCAGCCGCGCAGCTCCTCTATGTCAGGCCGCTCCGTGGGGTCCTGACGCAGCAGCGACTCGACGACGGGCCGCAGCGGCCCGCACTCCTCGGCGAAGGCGGGAGGCTCGGCGCAGACCAGCTGGACGAGTTCGGCGGCGCTCTCCTCCGGGTACGGGCCGTGGCCCTGGACCGCCCGGAAGAGCAGCACCCCGAGTGCCCACAGATCGGTGGCCGGCCCGACCGGGGCGGCAAGCTGCCAGTTGCTGTGGACGGGGCCGGCCTGCTCGGGCGCCCACCGTTCGGTGACAGCGCCCACGACGGTAATGCGCGCCTGCCGGGCCCGCTCGGCGGCGAGCGGGGTCTGCGGCCCCCGGCGGACAGCCGCGGCGCGGCCCGCTGAGGCCTGGTCCCACCCATCCGGCACGGCTACGGCCCGGGGGCGGGAGCTGCCCCGGGGGGCGCCCCGGCCCTGCGCATCCGGGCCGGGGGCGTACGGGCCGGGGGCATGGAGGCCTGAGGTGTACGGGCCGGGGGCATCAGGTCCGGCTGGATACGGGCCGGGGGCGTGGGGACCGGGCGCGTGGGAGCCGGAGGCCTCGGATCCGGGCGCGTGGGAACCGGGCGCGTGGGAACCGGGCGCATGGGGACCAGCAGCATCAGGTCCTGCGGTATCGGGACCGGTGGCCTCCGGCTCGTGCACCGTCCGGTCGTAGACGTACCCGGCCTGGGCACTCCGGTCGTAGAGGTCCCGGGCCTGGGCCATCCGGTCGTAGATGTCCGGGTCTTGGGCGCTCGCGGCTCGGGCGTTCCGGGCTTGAGTGGTCCCGGCTCGGGCGTTCCGGGCTTGAGGATTCCGCGCGTAGGCCTCCCGGTCACGGGCGATCCGGTCCTGCGCCTCCCGGTCACGGGCGACCCGCTCCTGCGCTTCCCGGTCACGGGCGACCCGCTCCTGCGCCTCCCGGTCGTGGGCGCCGCGCAGGTCGTCGGCGCGCATGCCGTCCCCGGCGCCGGAGCGCGGTTGGGCTCCGTGCCAGAAGCCTCCCGGTTCCTGCCGCACGGGCCGCGCGGGTCCCGGCGCGGAACGCTGGACCGGGAGACCTCCGGTACCGCCCTCCGGCTCGTCCCGGCCGGTCTCGTCCCCGCTGACGTGTGCCGCCGCCCGTGCACCGGCGCGGTAGGCGGCTATGGCACCGGCTCGCGCGGCACGGACGTCGCCCGCTGACGAGCCACCGTCCCGGGGAGCGGGCGGGCCGGGCTGCTGCCCGGGGGCCTGCGGATCGTCGCGCAGCTGGTCGTACATCCGGCCGCCGGGCTGCCCCGGCTGCTGGTCCTGGGTGTAGCCGGGCGGCAGCGCAGGCCCGGCAGGGAGCACCTGACCGCCGGACGGCACCTGCCCGGCCGGGTATGCGCGCTCGGCCGCCCGCGCCGCGTCCTCGCCGGCCCAGCTGTCCCCGTCCCAGCCGTTCCCGGCCCAGGAGCCGCCGGACGTTGCGGGCCCGTCGGGTCCATCAGGCGTTCCATCGGCCTGGCCGGCGCCGCTGCCGTCTCCGCCGCCTGCCGCGTACGCCGCCGGGGGCCCGGCCACAGCCGGAGAGCCTGGCACCGGGCTCTCTCCGGGTACTGGAGGCGCTAACTCCGGGGCCGGCACCGGGTCGTACCCGCACAGCGCCTCCTCCGCGGCTCCGGCGGCCAGCCCGGTCAGGACCACCCGGCCGTCGTCGCAGACCAGCACAGTACGGGCCGTGATGTTGCGGTGGGTCCAGCCGTGAGCGTGCAGCACTCGAAGCGCGGTGAGCACATCGGAGGCGATCTCCGCCGCGCGGTACGGGTTCAGGGGGCGCTCGGCGAGCATCGCGGCCAGTGGTGTCGCCTCGACCAGCTCGCTCACCACCCAGAGTGAACCGCCCTCCGCGAAGACGTCGAAGACCTGGTCGAGCCGGGGGTGGTCGGGAATCTGCGCCGCCGACTGCGCCGCCTCCATGGCCCGCCGCACCGCGGGGTCGGCCGGGCTGCGGGTCGTGCGGGCCGACGCCCGCCGTGCCTCCGGGAAACCGGCGGGCGTTCCGGATGCCCGGCCGGCGCCGGGGCCCGCGCCCTCGTCGTGCTCGTCGACCATCTCCGCGTCCAGGACCTCCGGCAGCGGCACCTGCCGGACGAGGACTTCCTGCCCGCTGTAGGTGTCGAAGGCGCGGGTCTCCGCCGGCTCCGGCTCGTCGCCGGGCAGCAGCGGAAGACGGTAGCGGTCGGCAAGGACCCTTCCCGCGTACTCGTCCACGACGCCTCCCCGGAGCGCGCTGTTCCCTGGTCTCAGGGACCACATCAATCCGTCAATTACGGTCGATTACGGGCCCATTGCGACTGCGTACGGTCCGCGTACTCTCACAATACGTGTCCTGGGTCACTTCTTGGGGGCGAACGTCTTGAACGCCGTATTACGCAGCGTGGTGCACTCGCCGCCGTCCCAGTCGCTCGCCTCGCAGCTGACCATGATGGAGTAGCCGCGCTCGGAGTCGACCTTGAACCCCCGGTTCAGCACCCGGACGCGCCGGCCGTTCTGGTCGCGCTCGAACGACCAGTCGGCGACGGTCGGGTAGCCGTTGTACTCGACCTTGTGTATGCCGAGGTCCTTGTACCCGCCGACGCTTGCCCGCAGACCACCGACCGCCGCCCGCCAGGCAGCGGCCGCGTCGTCCTTGGGCGAGCCGTTGAAGTCGATCTGGACGCGCGGAAAGCCTCCGCGTGACGTGTTGTAGATCCCGCCCGAACTCACACCCGCTATTGCGGTGCGGTGGAACCCGGAGGGCATCGTCATCGAGAAACGGAACCGGTCGTCAGTGACCTTCTTGTACCCGCTGGGCAGAGCGTCACCCGCGGGCGGCCCGGACGCCTCACCGGACGGCGAAGGCGAAGGGCTCCCGCCGTTCTGGTCCTTGGCGTTGCCGTCGCCCTTGCCCTGTCCGCCGGAGCCGCCCTGCTCGCCCGTCTTCCCCTTGCCCTTGCCGTCCCCGTCGTTCTTGCTGTCGTCCCCGGCCGTCGCACCACTCGAAGCGCTCTTGTCGCCCTTGGACTTGCCCTGATTGTCCTTGTCGCCGCCACCGCCGAGCGCGAAGGCGAGGACGGTCCCGAGCACCGCGAGTGCCACAACGGCCGCGATTATCACCAGGGTGCGGCGCGGCACCACATCGGTAAGGGGCGCCCTGACCCGGGCGGGCGGGCCGGCAGCCGGCCCGGACGGCTTGCCCGCCTTGGACGCGGCCGATTCGGACCTGGCGTTCCGTACGGATGTCAGCGCGCTGCGCACCCGGTCGGCGGCCGCCGTGTCCCTGGCCTTCTGGAGCTTGGACTCCTTTGCAGGCCTCGGCTCCCCGACGGCCTTGGGCTCCTTGACCGGCTTGGGCGCCCTGGCGGGCTTGGCCGGTCCAGGCTCCCCGGGTCCGTCGGGCACAGGCGGCAGCGGAACGACCCGCGTCGCGTCCGCCGCGATCGGCCCGGCAGCGGCTTCCCGCGCCTCCGGGGCATGGATCACGTCGTTGAGCAGACGCCGCGCACCAGCGTCGTCGAGGCGCTGGGCCGGGTCCTTGGCGAGCAGACCGTAGATGACCTCCGACAGGGCGCCCGCGTTCTTCGGCGGGTCCAGCGGTTCGGTCATCACCGCGGTCAGCGTCGCGATGGCAGACCCCTTGTCGTACGGCGGCACTCCCTCGACGCTCGCGTACAACAGCCCGCCCAGCGACCAGAGGTCGGCCGGGGGGCCCGGCTTGTGACCACGGGCCCGCTCGGGCGAGATGTACGAGGGGGCCCCGACCAGCATGCCGGTAGAGGTCACCGACGGGTCGCCCTCGACCTGCGCGATCCCGAAGTCGGTCAGTACGACCCGGCCGTCCTCGGCAATCAGCACGTTGGACGGCTTCACGTCGCGGTGCAGGATGCCCTCACGGTGCGCCAGACGCAGCACGTCGAGAATCGCGAGACCCACCTCAGCCGCGCGCACCGGCGTGAGGACGCCTTCCTCCCGTACCAACTCGGCCAGCGAGCAGCCCTCGACGAGCTCCATGACGATCCAGGGCCGGTCGTCCTCGTCCACCACGTCGTAGACAGTCACCGCTCCGTTGTTACGGATCCGGGCGATTGCCTTGGCCTCGCGCAGCGTACGCGTGACAAGCCGGCGCTTCTCGTCCTCATCGATGGCCGACGGAAAGCGCAGCTCCTTCACCGCGACGGTGCGCCCGAGCGTCTCGTCCACGGCCCGCCAGACCGTGCCCATGCCGCCCTTGCCGAGCACACCCCCAAGCCGGTACCGCCCAGCCAGGAGGCGCCCCTTGGTGTCCTTCGCCTGCTCCGCCTCCGACATGCGTCCCCTCTGCGTTCAACCCGCCCTGGCAGAGCGTCCATTGTCTCTCACTGCGAGACCGATGACGGTGCCGGGTCCGTGGGCGACCATCATGGGCCATGCGGGAAGGGTTTCACGCCACACCAACGCCCCACCGGCCACTCGCAGTCGCGCCGTTCCCGCATTGTCCGGCGACGAGCTCGGCAGCAGTGCCGGAAGTCACCACCCGACGGCCCGGCCGAGTTCTGCCGGAGAACCCGAGGTCGAACGGGTGCGACCAGCCCGGTCGGTCCCGCCCCGGCCCGCGGGACGCGTACGCCCACACGCCTGCCCGGCAGGGCCGCGGGTCACACCCGACCGGCAGGGCCGGGCCCGGCCGAGCTGAGCCCGGCTGAGCCCGTCTGAGCCCCGCTGAGCCGGTTCCCGGTGAGCCGGTCCGGATGAGCCGGTTCCGGATGAGCCGGTCCGGATGAGCCGGTCCGGATGAGCCCGTGAGGTCCGCGGCGACCGGGTCCGACAGCCCCAACGGGCCCCCAACCGGCCCCGCTGCCCGCCCGAACCGGGCAGCTCTGGCGCGGGGCTGGCGCGCACCCGGCCGGCTCCCGTGCGCACAGCTCCCGTCCAACCGGTTGGCTCCAGGCAACCGGCCCCCGTCCAACCGGCCAGCTCCCGTCCAACCGGCTCCCACTTGACCGGCTGGCTCAGCCGACCCGCCTCCCGCTCGACCGGCCGACTCAGCCCACCCGGCTCCCGCTCGACCGGCCGACTCAGCCCACCCGGCTCCCGCTTGACCAGGCAGGCTCAGCCCACCCGCCTCCCGCTCGACCGGCCGACTCAGCCCACCCGGCTCCCGCTTGACCAGGCAGGCTCAGCCCACCCGCCTCCCGCTCGACCCGGCCGACTCAGCCCACCCGCCTCCCGCTCGACCGGCCGACTCAGCCCGCCGCCTCACTCCAGCGGCACGATGTCCGGTGCCCCCAGCCTCGCCGCGTCAGCCGTCAGGTCGTCCGGCTGGCGCTGCGACTCGCGCTCGGCTTCGACCCGCTTCTCGTAGTGCTCGATCTCCGCTTCGATCCGGCTCTTGTCCCAGCCGAGCACCGGGGCCATGAGCCCGGCCGCCTCCCGTGCGCTGCGTGTGCCCCGGTCGAACGTCTCGATCGAGATTCGCGTGCGCCGCGTCAGGACATCGTCCAGATGCCTGGCCCCTTCGTGCGACGCCGCGTAGACGACCTCCGCCCGCAGGTAGTCGTCGGCGCCGCCCAGCGGCTCTCCCAGCGAGGGATCCTCGGTGATCAGGTCGAGGACCTCCTGGGTCATCGCCCCGAAGCGGTTCAGCAGGTGTTCCACCCGCGCCACATGAAGCCCCGTCCGCTTCGCGATGCGCGCCCGAGCGTTCCACAGGGCGTTGTAGCCCTCGGCTCCGATCAGCGGCACATTCTCCGTGACGCACTCGGCGACTCTCTCGTCCAGCCCGTGCACCGCCTCGTCCACCGCGTCCTTAGCCATCACGCGGTAGGTCGTGTACTTCCCGCCCGCGACAACCACCATCCCCGGCACCGGGTGCGCCACCGTGTGCTCCCGCGAGAGCTTGCTGGTCGCGTCGGACTCCCCGGCCAGCAGGGGCCGCAGGCCGGCGTACACGCCCTGCACGTCGTCGCGCGTGAGCGGGACGGCGAGCACCGAATTGACGTGTTCGAGCAGGTAGTCGATGTCGGCGCTGGACGCGGCCGGATGCGCCTTGTCGAGGTCCCAGTCCGTGTCCGTGGTCCCCACGATCCAGTGGCGCCCCCACGGGATCACGAACAGCACCGACTTCTCGGTCCGCAGGATGAGCCCGGTCGTGGAGTGGATCCGGTCCTTCGGTACGACCAGATGAATCCCCTTCGAAGCCCGCACATGGAACTGCCCGCGCTCAGCGATCAGCCCCTGGGTGTCGTCGGTCCAGACACCTGTCGAATTGACGACCTGCTTGGCACGGACCTCGTACTCGCCACCGCCTTCGGCATCCCGCACCCGCGCGCCGACGACCCGCTCGCCCTCCCGCAGGAAGCCGACGACCTTGGCCCGGTTCGCCACCAGGGCGCCGTAGCTCGCCGCCGTGCGCACCAGGGTGGCCACATGGCGCGCGTCGTCCACCTGCGCGTCGTAGTACTGCAAGGCACCGACCAGCGCGTCCTTCTTCAGCGCGGGCGCCAGTCGCAGGGCGTGCTTGCGGGTCAGATGCCGGTGCAGCGGCAGCCCCCGGCCGTGGCCGGACGAAACCGACATGGCGTCGTACAGTGCGACGCCCGAGCCCGCGTACCAGCGCTCCCAGCCCTTGTGCTGCAGCGGGTAGAGGAAGGGCACCGGCTTCACCAGGTGAGGCGCGAGCCGCTCCAGGAGAAGGCCGCGCTCCTTCAGCGCCTCCCGTACGAGCGCGAAGTCGAGCATCTCCAGATAGCGCAGACCGCCGTGGATGAGCTTGCTCGACCGGCTCGATGTACCCGAAGCCCAGTCCCTCGCTTCGACGAGCCCTGTCGCCAGCCCGCGCGTCGCGGCATCCAGCGCCGTCCCCGCGCCGACCACGCCGCCCCCCACGACCAGTACGTCCAGTTCACGCTCGGCCATCCCGGCGAGCGCCTGCGCGCGCTCCTCGGGCCCCAGTGTCGCTGTCCTCACTGCTGCCTCCCGTTGATCAGGCCGCCGGAGCGGTGTCCCGTGCACCCTCGATTCTGTCCGCGATCTCCGACTTCAGCCACCGCCTGTGGACAACACACGGACACCCCGGCCCGCCCAATACCGCAAATCGGTCATATTTACTCCTAACCTGACATTGCGCTGTCCACAGGACTTGCGCACTCGTCCCCCTCCGGCTATTGGGAAGGACGGATCACCCGTGCCCGCAGATCTCGCCGTGATCGGACTCGGCCACCTCGGCCTGCCGCTCGCCCAAGCCGCCGTCGCCACCGGCCTCGAAACCATCGGCTACGACACCGACCCGCGCCGCCTCCTTCAACTCGCCGCCGGCCACACCCCCGTCGACGGCTCCCTCAGCGCGGCCGAAATCCGCCGGATGCTCTCGGGGGGCTTCCGGCCCGTCACCGATCCGGCCCAACTGGGCCGGGTGCGTACAGCGGTCATCTGCGCACCCACTCCGCTGGGCGAGGACCGGGCCCTGGACCTGGCCCCCGTCACCGACGCGACCCGCGCGCTCGCAGCCAGGCTGCGCCCGCACACCACGGTCATCGTCGAATCAGCCGTCTACCCGGGCACCACGGAGGAAATCCTGCGCCCCCTCCTGGAGGAGGGCTCAGGGCTGCGGGCCGGCCGGGACTTCCATCTCGCGTACTCCCCCAGCCGCCTCGACCCCGGCAACCGGACCCACCCCTACGCGGCCACCCCGAAAGTCATCGGCGGCCTGACCCCCGCCTGCACGGAATCCGCGGCGGCCTTCTACGGCCGACTGAGTGACAAGGTCGTGAGGGCCCGCGGCCCCCGTGAGGCCGAAATGACCAAACTGCTCGAAACCAACTACCGCCACGTCAACATCGCCCTGGTCAACGAGATGGCCGTGCTCTGCCACGAGCTGGGCGTCGACCTCTGGGACGTCATCCGCTGCGCCGAGACGAAACCGTTCGGCTTCCAGGCCTTCCGGCCGGGTCCCGGCGTCGGCGGCCACGGCGTTCCCGTCGACACCGCAGGACCTCCGCACACCGTCCGCCCGCTGCGCATGGTCGAACTCGCCCAGCAGGTCAACGACCGGATGCCGCAGTACGTCATCCAGCGCTGCGCCACTCTCCTCAACGAGCACGGCAAGTCCGCCCGCGGCGCCCGCGTCCTGCTCCTCGGCGTCACCTACAAACCCGACCTCGCCGACCAGCAGAACTCCCCGGCCGGTGAGATCGCCCGTCGGCTGATGGACCTGGGCGCCTCGGTGAGCTACCACGACCCGTACGTCCCGGACTGGCGCATTCGCGACGTGCCGGTCCCCCGCGCGGATTCCCTCTACGAGGCGGCGGCCGGCGCGGACCTGACGGTCCTGCTCCAGCACCACCGCACGTACGACCTCCAGGGCCTCGCCGTGAAGGCCCAGCTCCTGCTCGACACCAGGGGCGCGACCCCGGTGGGAGCCGCCCACCGGTTGTGAATGCCGTGGGTGAATGTCGGCGGGGGCTGCTAGCGTTCGGCGTTCGCTTCTCGCACAGCCGTGCGTATCTGCCCCAGGGGGATCCCGTCATGACGCAGCCCGTGCCACCACCCCACTCACCGGAACCGCCCTCGTACCAACCGCCGGGCTTCGGCTACCCGATGGCGCCGCAGAGCGCCCCGCCGAAACTCAACATCGCGGGCGGAATCGTGGTCGCCGTGATCACCGCTCTCGTGGTGGGCGCCGCCTACGGGGGCATCCTCGGCAGCACGAAGCACGAGTTCGGTTACGCGGCTCTCGCTGTGGGGTTCATCATCGGTTTCGCCACGGGCAAGGTGGGCGGTGACCATGTGGGGCTCGCCGTCGTCGGCGCCGCTCTGTCGCTGGTGTCCGTCTACTTCGGGCAGTTGCTCGGCGAGGCGATCATCGCGGCCAAGCAGCTCCCGGTCTCCGTATCGGAACTGTTCTTCCAGCACTTCGGTCTGCTCAACGACGCCTGGCGGGCCGACGCGGACTTCATGAGCTACGTGTTCATCGCCATCGCCGCGGTGGCGGCCTTCGGGGGCATGAAGCGGGCCGTCTGACAGGGGCGTCCACCGAGCCCGCCCGACGGCCCGCGCGGTCAACCTCCCGCGCAGCCGACCGGCCACGCAGCCAGCAGGCCCGGACCTCGACTTCGGTCCGGGCCTGCTGGCTGTTTACTGCTTGCTGCTTGCTGCGGCCACCGATTACTTACCGCGCTGCTCACCACGTACCGGTTGATCAGTACTGGCCCAGCTCGGCCCAGCTCAGCTCAGCGCCGCCTCCATCGAGTTTCCTCAGCGCTTGTGCTGAGCGTCCGCCACGGTCACCTCGACGCGCTGGAACTCCTTCAGCTCGCTGTAACCCGTGGTCGCCATCGAGCGGCGCAGCGCCCCGAAGAAGTTCATCGACCCGTCCGGGATGTGCGACGGCCCCGCCAGGACCTCTTCGGTCGTACCGACGATGCCCAGGTCAACCAGCTTGCCGCGCGGAACGTCCTCGTGGACGGCCTCCATGCCCCAGTGGTGCCCCTTGCCGGGCGCATCCGAAGCGCGGGCCAGCGGCGAGCCGATCATGACGGAGTCCGCACCGCAGGCGATGGCCTTCGGCAGGTCGCCCGACCAGCCGACGCCGCCGTCGGCGATGACGTGCACGTACCGGCCACCGGACTCGTCCATGTAGTCGCGGCGGGCGGCAGCCACGTCGGCGACCGCGGTCGCCATCGGGACCTGGATGCCCAGCACGTTGCGCGTGGTGTGCGCGGCGCCGCCGCCGAAGCCGACGAGCACACCGGCCGCTCCCGTACGCATCAGGTGCAGCGCGGCGGTGTACGTCGCACAGCCGCCGACGATGACCGGGACATCCAGCTCGTAGATGAACTGCTTCAGGTTCAGCGGCTCGGCGGCCCCGGACACGTGCTCGGCCGAGACCGTCGTACCGCGGATGACGAAAATGTCGACGCCCGCGTCGACGACCGCCTTGGAGAACTGCGCGGTGCGCTGCGGGGAGAGCGCGGCGGCGGTGATCACACCCGAGTCACGGACCTCCTTGATCCGGAGACCGATCAGGTCCTCCTGGATCGGGGCCGCGTAGATCTCCTGGAGACGCCGCGTCGCGGTCTCCTCGTCGAGCCCGGCGATCTCGTCGAGCAGCGGCTGCGGGTCCTCGTACCGCGTCCACAGACCTTCGAGGTTCAGGACGCCCAGGCCGCCCATCTCGCCGATCCGGATGGCGGTCTGCGGGGACACGACCGAGTCCATCGGAGCGGCCAGGAACGGCAGCTCGAAGCGGTAGGCGTCGATCTGCCAGGCGATCGAGACCTCCTTCGGGTCCCGGGTGCGCCGGCTCGGCACGATGGCGATGTCGTCGAACGCGTACGCCCTGCGGCCGCGCTTGCCGCGCCCGATCTCGATCTCAGTCACGATGTGTGGCCTTTCCCTCTACGTCTGCCGTTCCAGTATCCCCGACGCGCACGTGGAAGCCCGCGGGCCGTCCGGCCCGCGGGCTTCCACGGTGGTGCGTACGCCTCAGCGCCGTGCGTAGTTCGGTGCCTCGACGGTCATCTGGATGTCGTGCGGGTGGCTCTCCTTGAGCCCCGCCGACGTGATCCGGACGAACTTGCCCTTGCTCTCCATCTCGTCGACGGAGGCCGCACCCACATACCCCATCGTCTGGCGCAGACCGCCGACGAGCTGGTGCAGGACATTGCCCAGCGGGCCCCGGTAGGGCACCTGCCCCTCGATGCCCTCGGGCACGAGCTTGTCGTCGGACGACACGTCGGCCTGGAAGTAACGGTCCTTCGAGTACGAGCGGGCCTGGCCACGCGTCTGCATCGCGCCGAGCGAGCCCATGCCGCGGTACGACTTGAACTGCTTGCCGTTGATGAAGAGCAGCTCGCCCGGCGACTCCTCGCAGCCCGCGAGCAGGCTGCCGAGCATGACGCTGTCGGCACCCGCGGCGAGCGCCTTGCCGATGTCGCCCGAGTACTGGAGACCACCGTCGCCGATCACCGGGACACCCGCGGCACGCGCGGCGAGCGCGGCCTCGTAGATCGCCGTGACCTGCGGGACTCCGATACCGGCGACCACACGGGTGGTGCAGATCGAACCCGGCCCGACCCCCACCTTGACGCCGTCCACACCAGCGTCGACCAGCGCCTGGGCGCCGTCACGAGTGGCAACGTTCCCGCCGATGACATCCACCGGGACGCCCGACTTGATCTTCGCCATCCAGTTGAGGGCGTTGCTGTTGTGGCCGTGCGAGGTGTCGACGATCAGGAAGTCGGCTCCGGCCTCGGCCAGCGCCTGTGCGCGGTCCAGCGCCTCGGGGCTGGCGCCGACGGCCGCGCCGACGAGCAGCCTGCCCTCGGCGTCCTTCGCCGCGTTCGGGTACTTCTCGGCCTTGACGAAGTCCTTGACCGTGATCAGGCCCTTGAGGATGCCCGCGTCGTTGACCAGCGGAAGCTTCTCGATCTTGTGCCGGCGCAGCAGCTGCATGGCGTCCGCGCCGGAGATCCCGACCTTGCCGGTCACCAGCGGCATCGGGGTCATGACCTCGCGCACCTGGCGGTTACGGTCGGACTCGAAGGCCATGTCGCGGTTGGTGACGATGCCCAGCAGCTTGCCCGCGGGGTCGGTCACCGGGACGCCACTGATACGGAACTTGGCGCACAGCTCGTCGGCCTCGCGCAGCGTCGCGTCCGGGTGCACCGTGATCGGGTCGGTGACCATGCCGGACTCGGAGCGCTTGACCAGATCGACCTGGTTGGCCTGGTCCTCGATGGAGAGATTGCGGTGCAGCACACCGACGCCGCCCTGCCGGGCCATGGCGATGGCCATCCGGGCCTCGGTGACCTTGTCCATGGCGGCGGACAGCAGCGGGATGTTCACGGTGACGTTCCGCGAGATCCTGGACGAGGTGTCGACAGCGTTCGGGAGCACTTCAGATGCGCCCGGCAGCAGCAGCACGTCGTCGTATGTCAGCCCGAGCGTCGCGAATTTCTCGGGCACTCCGTCGACGTTTGCAGTCATGACACCTTCCCCAAATGGCCTTGATCGGTGCGGATGTCCATGCTAACGGGCCGGAGAGGCGTCTCATTCCACGATCGGCTCAATCCGGAATCCTTGGAGGTTTCTACCGTCCGGGATGATCTACGCCCACCCGCCCTGTGTGCCAGGCGGCCCTGCCCCTGTCCAGCCTGCTCACAGCGCCCGACCGGCACCCGCCGTCGGCCGCACCGGTAGCCTGCCCCGCGCCGGCAGCTGCCCGCAGCTGCTGCTCAGCACGGCTTGCCTCTTGCGCTGATCCGGTTTTTTGGCACTGCCCTACTTCTTGGGCATTGATCTATCTCTCGCGCTGATCCACTTCTGGCGCTGATCCACTTCTCGCACTGATCAGCTTCTCGCACTGATCTGCTTCTCGCACTGGTCTGAAGCGGCACACGTCCGCCGCCGTCGCTCGCCCGCTGCTCCTGCCGCCGCTACTGCTCGGCGAGCGCCCGCAGCCGACTCAGTGCGCGGTGTTGTGCGACCCGTACGGCCCCCGGCGACATCCCCAGCATCTGGCCGGTCTCCTCGGCGGTCAGCCCGACAGCAACCCGCAGCACCAGCAGTTCGCGCTGGTTCTCCGGGAGGTTGGCCAGCAGTTTCCTGGCCCAGGCGGCATCGCTGCTGAGCAGCGCCCGCTCCTCGGGGCCGAGCGAATCGTCCGGCCGCTCAGGCATCTCGTCCGACGGCACGGCCGTGGATCCGGGGTGGCGCATGGCCGCCCGCTGAAGATCGGCGACCTTGTGAGTGGCGATGGCGAAGACGAAGGCCTCGAACGGCCTGCCCGTGTCCTTGTAGCGCGGCAGCGCCATCAGGACAGCCACACAGACCTCCTGCGCGAGATCCTCCACGAAGTGACGGGCGTCACCGGGCAGGCGGTTCAGCCGCGTACGGCAGTAGCGCAGGGCCAGCGGGTGGACGTGCGCCAGCAGATCGTGGGTGGCCTGCTGATCTCCGTCAACGGCGAGATGGACGAGCGCGCCGATGGCCCCATGGGCGTTCGCACCCTCGTCGTCACGCATCGGTCCATGGTGCCTGGGCACCGAACCATCCGCTTCACCGCGCTCGTAGTTGTGCACTGAAGCGTTATGAGCAGGTGCGCCGGAACTCATCCCCTGCGCCCTCCCCTCCCGCTCGAACGACTCGTCCCCGAGGAACTCCACACCTCAAGGATGCGGCATCACGCGGGAAACAGAGTTGGGGCGTCCGCCACCCCGTCCGCCACCGAGCGGACGGGGGTCCTGCCGAGCATCTTCTAACGAACCAGGCCCCACCGGAAACCGAGCGCCACCGCGTGTGCACGGTCCGAGGCACCGAGCTTCTTGAAAAGCCTTCTGGCGTGCGTCTTCACCGTGTCCTCGGAGAGGAAGAGCTCCCGGCCGATCTCAGCGTTCGACCGGCCGTGACTCATCCCTTCGAGTACCTGGATCTCACGCGCGGTAAGCGTGGGAGCCGCGCCCATTTCGGCCGAACGGAGTCGCCGGGGGGCGAGCCGCCAGGTCGGGTCGGCAAGCGCCTGCGTGACCGTCGCACGCAGTTCGGCGCGCGAGGCGTCCTTGTGCAGATAGCCGCGGGCACCGGCGGCGACCGCCAGCGCGACACCGTCCAGATCCTCGGCGACCGTCAGCATGATGATCCGGGCGCCGGGGTCCGCGGAGAGCAGTCGGCGTACCGTCTCCACCCCACCCAGGCCGGGCATGCGTACGTCCATCAGAATCAGGTCCGAGCGGTCGGCTCCCCAGCGGCGTAGGACTTCCTCGCCGTTGGCCGCCGTCGTCACACGCTCGACGCCGGGCACGGTCGCGACCGCGCGACGGAGCGCCTCTCGGGCAAGCGGGGAATCGTCGCAGACGAGGACGGATGTCATGACCGCCCTCCGCAGCTGATGCGCGTCACCTTGAGCCTCCAGGCTGGGTACGAATCGTCACCTGTGCGGTCGACGCCTCTCGGACATGTGCCCGAGCGCTTGTTGTTTCAACCGCCCACGCACTCTCAACGATGGTCACTCGAAAGAGTTACGGGCCGGACGGCCGCCTTCGGCACTCTACGTGAGGGGTCGATCGCGGAGGAGAGTCCCACGCACCTTTTGTCCAGTTTGAAAGATAGTGACCCATTTAGCTGCTTTTCTTCCATTTTGCTGGTGTCTATGCCTAGATTCGTAATGAGTCATATTTACATCTACTTACATCGTGGATGTACGGTCGCGGGCGCGGTCGACATCACCGCCCCCGCCTCAGCAACGGCTTCAAGGGGACAAGCAATGGCAGATTTTTCCCGCCTTCCCGGACCCAATGCCGACCTATGGGACTGGCAGCTCCTCGCCGCCTGTCGCGGGGTGGACAGCTCGCTCTTCTTCCATCCGGAGGGCGAACGGGGCGCGGCCCGCAGTGCTCGTGAGACCTCGGCGAAAGAGGTCTGCATGCGCTGCCCGGTCCGTGCGGAGTGCGCGGCGCACGCACTCGCCGTACGCGAGCCCTACGGGGTGTGGGGCGGGCTGACCGAGGACGAACGCGAGGAGCTGATGGGCCGTGCACGCAATCGGCTGATCGCCGCAGCGTCCCCGAACGGGTCCGGCCCCGCATAGCTGTCCAGCACGGAACACTTGAGGGAAACGTTCCTGCACGCCGACGTGCCGCTCGCCCGTTTCAACCGTGCCGCAGGCACGGCCCCGGCATATCGCAGGCACGACTTCCGTATGTCCGCAGACCATCAGGCCGCGTGCCCCGTGGCCCCGGCGCCGCGGCACTGCATGCCCACGCAGGCCTGGGCGGCCCGCCGGACCACTCCCCGCGGGCCGGGCTTCGCGCATGCCCGCATGGCCTTCGTGTGGGCCGGCACGGTCTGGTTCCGGGCTGTTCAGTCGGTCAGTCGCTGTACACGTCCCGCCCGCCGCACGCGCCCTGCGCACTCCTTCAAGTGCACCGCACACGAGAGCGCACCTCACACGACAGCACCTCGCAGGGCACGGCCGCAGCCACTCAGCGGCGTCCTGATCACAGCGCCGGCGCAAGCGGATTCGCGGCCCGGCAGCGGCTCAGCGCGCGGCGGCTCGGGCAAGCCGGTCCAGGGTCGCCGCGACGGCGGGCACCTGGGCGAGGTCCGGGAGCGTCAGAGCGACGATCTCGCGCTGGACCGCCGGTTCCACCGAAACGGTCCGGGCCCCCTTGGGACGTACGGACTCGATCGCCAGCTCCGGCAGCACTGCGACCCCGAGACCCGCACCGACCAGACCGATCACGGCCGGGTAGTCATCCGTGGCGAAGTCGATCCGAGGGGTGAAGCCCGCACTCTCGCAGACCTCGACCAGCTGACGGCGACAGCGCGGGCAGCCCGCGATCCAGGACTCCTCGGCCAGGTCGCCCACGGTGATGGTGCCCGCATCGGCCAGCCTGTGCCCGGCGGGGACCAGCCCGACCATGCGGTCGGTGAGCAGCGGCCGTACGACCAGGTCGTCCCACTCGTCCGTGGCGGGTCCGTAGCGGAAGGCGAGCGCCACATCGCAGTCCCCTTCGCGCACCATCTCCACGGAACGCGGCGGCTCCCCCTCGACCAGCGAGACCCGGGTGCCGGGGTGGGCGGCCCGCAGCGCCGCCAGGGCGGTGGGCACCAGCGTCGAGCTGCCGCTGGGGAACGACACCAGTCGCACCCGGCCCGCACGCAGCCCGGCAATGGCTGCGACCTCCTCCTCGGCGGCCGTCAGTCCGGCGAGGATGCCGCCCGCGTGGCGCACCAGTGCCTCGCCGGCCTGTGTGAGGCGCATTTCACGACCCGTACGGATCAGTAGCGTCGTACCCGAGGACGACTCCAGCGCCTTCATCTGCTGGCTGACCGCGGGCTGGGTGCAGCCCAGTTCACGTGCGGCGGCCGAGAAGGATCCGGTGGCGGCGACGGCTCGCAGGACGCGGAGATGACGGGCCTCAATCATAAATGCGAGCATAAGCGATTCTTGGAGCAGGCGTGGCTTATCGCATGGTGGCTATGACAGCGATGCGGCAGCGGCCCTCTAGCCTTTCTTCATGAGACTCCTGTCAGTGAATGTGGGGCGCGCCAGGGCCGCCGAGTACACGGACGCCGAGGGCGGGCGGACCGGCGTCGACAAGCGGCCGGTCGACGGCCCCGTACGTGTTTTCCAGCCGGGCCCCAAGGGCGTGGGCGCGAGCGGGGTCGAGGGGGACGCGGTCTGTGATTTGCGCTTCCACGGCGGCAACGACCGCGCGGTGTACGCCTTCGCCCGCGAGGACCTCGACGCGTGGGAGCGGGATCTGGGCCGCCCGCTCGCCGATGGCTCCTTCGCCGAGAATCTCACCACCAGTGGCGTCGATGTGAGCGGTGCTCTCATCGGTGAGCGGTGGCGTGTCGGCCCCGACGTCGTACTCGAAGTCACGGGCGGCCGCATTCCCTGCCGTACGTTCCAGGGGCACGTGGGCGAACAGGGCTGGGTCAAGCGCTTCACTCTGGCCGGGGCTCCCGGGGCGTTGCTGCGGGTGATCCGGCCGGGCGCTTTCAGCGCGGGCGACCCCGTGGAGGTCGTACGCAGGCCGGAGCACGACATCACGGTGGCACTGCTCTTCCGCGCGGCGACGCTCGAACGCACGTTGCTGCCCCGCACCCTGGTGGCGGCGGAGTGGATGGAGTCGGGGCTGCTGACCGTGGCCCGTGAATACACGGACAAGCATGGAAGTTCGGACTGACGGTCCGGAGAACGGACCGCTTGCCCTTCCGGAGTGGTGAACGTCGCGTGCGCGGGCGCGGCGACAGCCGCGTGGACGGCCGGACGCGCATCGCCGCGGCGGCCTGGTGGGGCACTAACGTTCCGCCCATGACGACAGCACTGATCACGGGCGCGACAGCGGGAATCGGAGCCGCTTTCGCGCGGCGACTGGCCACGGAGGGCCACAACCTCGTTCTGGTGGCACGCAATACGGAACGGTTGCAGGAGCAGGCGACCGAGCTGCACGACCGACACGGCATCGAAGCCGAGGTGCTGCCCGCGGATCTCGGCACCGACGACGGCATCGCCCTCGTGGAGAAGCGCCTCACGGACTCACGGAACGCGATCGACCTGCTGGTCAACAACGCCGGCTTCGGGAACAAGGGCCAGTTCCTCGATGTCCCGATGGCCGACGAACTGACCATGCTCAAGGTTCACTGTGAGGCAGTGCTGCGGCTGACCTCGGCTGTGGTGCCCGGGATGCGGGCACGGGGACGTGGCGGAGTCGTCAATGTGGCGTCGGTGGCGGCGTTCCTGCCCCGCGGGACGTACGGCGCTTCGAAGGCGTGGGTCGTGCAGTTCACTCAGGGCGCTGCCAGGGACCTGGCCGGCTCAGGGGTACGGCTGATGGCGCTGTGCCCGGGTTTTGTTCGTACGGAATTCCACGAGCGGGCGGGCATGGGAACGGACAACATCCCCGGGTGGATGTGGCTGGACGCCGACAAGTTGGTGACGGCCGCGCTCGCCGATCTCTCGCGCGGAAAGTCACTGTCGATTCCCGACCCCCGTTACAAGGCGCTGATGGGCGCGGTGAAGCTGGCACCTCGCGGCCTGCTCGGAGGCATCACGTCCAAGACAGGCCGCAAGTACGGCCCTCAGTAGTCGCGTCGTCTGCTGCGGCTGTCGGGTGGCTGCGGCTGTCGTCTACTGCAGCTGTCAGGTGGCTGCGGCTGTTGGGCGGGCTGGGGCAGACGCGTGGGTATCCGGTGCCGCGTGAGCTTCTGCTGTCATGTTGTCGAAGGCGGTTGCGACAGGTGCAGCAGCTGTTCGGCCCAGCCAACCGGTGCACTCCTCAGTCGTCGGTGCCGGTCGAGACAGCCCGGATCAGTACATAGCCAGGACAGCCGCTGTCCAGCCCTGCAGGGCTGGGCTGCAGGGCTGGGCTGCAGGGCTGGGCTGCAGGGCTGGGCTGCAGGGCTGGAGCTGTCCTGGACTTGGGCACCGGCGGATCCTGATCAGGGGTGGGCGTCCCGCTCAGCGGTGGACGCCCGTCCCTGCGTAGGCGCCGATGTTGGGATCACCCGGCTTCACCTTGTTGCCGAAGTAGTCCCTTCCGCCGTTGTCAGGGATCACGGTTCCTGCGCCGATGGCGGGTGAGCCCTCCGCCAGACGGAAATCGCCTCGCAGCAGCGGGTCGGACGTGAGCCCTCCCGGGTTGGGGCGCGTCAGGTCGATTCCGTGGAAGACGTTGTGGTCGAGGTCCAGGCCCGGCGTCGGGTTGGAGAAGCCGTAGCCGCCGGTGCCCCCGCTCACGAAGATGTTGTTGCGGATGTGCTGCTCGTGCTGGGTGGTGGCGGGGCTGTTGTTGTCGTCCTGGACCAGAAACCCGGGGGTCGTCTGCTTGTTGGAGAAGGAGTTGTTGTAGATCTGGGTGTTGAGGATGGGGCCCGCGCAGTTCTGGAGCAGCCGGGTGGAGTCGTTGTCGCTCACGTTGTACCGGGCGACCGTGTCGATGGTCTTCGCCCCGCTGTAGGGACAGACCAGCAGGAAGCCGCCCTTGTTGTCGTGACTGTAGTTGTACTGGAAGACGGTGTGGCTGGATGCGCCGTCGGCGTCGAAGGACATGCCGTCGTGGCTGTTTCCCCCGCCCGAGACCTCGTTGTGCTGGATCAGCGTGTCGTCGGTGTTGAACGTCCAGATACCGGCGTTGGCGGAGGGTGAACGCAGCTGGAACCCGTCGACCCGGTTGCGCTCCACCACGGCGCCGCTCGTGGTGTCCAGTTTCATCCCGTCGCCGCCGATGGACTTCAGGGTGTTGTCGTGAACACGGACGCCGGTGGACGGGGTCCAGGCGCCGGGATAGACGTTGGGGTCCTGCTGCTGGCCCACCAGATCACGCTTGGAGAACGTCGACTTGAAGTAGATGCCCTCGCGGTCGACGTTCTCGATGCGGTTGTGGTGAATGTCCAGCCCGTCGTAACTACTGGCCTTCGCCGTGCCCTCGACGTCGATGTGGATGGCGCTGGAGCCGGTGAGTGTCTTGGCGTCACCACCACGGACGTCGTGGATGTACAGGTGGTCGATCTCGAATCCGTGAGCGGTGCCGTAGTCGGTGAGGCGGAGCCGGACGGCGTTGCGCTCACTGCCGGGGTCCGCGGCATTGGTGATCTCCAGCCCGGCCAGGCGGACGTACTGGGTGTTGGAGAGCAGTACTGCGTCGTGGGCGCCCGCACCATCGATCCGTGCGCGTCCCTTACCCGGCCCGTAATCGGCGATGGTGAAGGGGGCGCGGGCCGAGCCGGATCCCTTCGGCGTCAGGGAACCTGTGCACGTCGTACCTCGTTTGAAGAGGAGACGGTCGCCGGGCGCATAGGTGTGTGCGTTGGCCTGGGCGAGGGTGACCCAGGGGTGGCGCGCCGAGCCGTCGTTGCGGGCGGAGGCGGCGGGTCCGGTCGTGGGCAGGGGTGCGGTTGCGCGTGCGGCCGAGCAGTCGACGTGGAAGGTGGCTCCGGGGTGGGGGGCCGCCTGGGCGGGGGAAGCTGTCAGTCCGGTCACAGCGAGGCCGGTCGCCACCAGGGCGGTCGCGACAAGGCCGGTGAGGGACGCGGTGGTCGGGGAAGTGTGCGCAAAGTACGCAAGGCGGTGTCTCATCGTTCCTCCGGGAGGGTGGGGTACGGCGGTGGCGCCGTCCTGCCAGGTCACGTGGATCGTTCGGGGACGGATGACACGGATGTCCACGAGGGACGCGGCGAACTCAGCGGGCTCGGCGGGCTCGGCGGGCTCGGCGGGCTCGGCGGCAGATTCACCGGTGAGGAGGCGGGACTCACGAACAGCGACTCGGCTTCGGTGATGAAACCGTCGAGGACGAGGACCTGCGAACTCGGACCGAACAGGGGTCGGGCCGTCGATGAGTAGGCGGGCTTCCGCTTCGCCGTAGCCGTTAGCCGTAGCCGTAGCCGTGGAGGGTGGAGCTGAGCACTCAGGACGGTGGCAGCGGGTCCTGCGCCGCCGGGCGGGGCAGAGATCCCTGGGGCGGTTGCCACGGAAGCGCTGGGGGGCGGCAGTGGCAGCAGTGGGGTTGCCGAACGCGCTGTAGACGTCAGGTACATCGGAGGGGCCGGTCGCGCCGGCGGCACCGATCTCCTTGACCGTGTCGAATCCACAGACGGGGCCGAATCTCGGGCCGAACGTGCTGACCAGGCTTGGTCGGCCGACCAAGCCGGATCGGCCGACCAGGCCAAATGGGACGACCAGGTCGAATGGGCCGACCAGGCCGGATTTGCTGGCTGCCGCGACGGCCCAGCCGCTCTGACGTACCTGGGTCCCCACGTCCGCTCCGACGACCGAGTGCGCACGGGCTTCCGCCCGGCTGTGGACCGGAGCGGTGGAGACGATCCGGACGCTGGGAAGCGGTGCGGTAATGGATGCCACCCCTTCCGGCCCGGTGGCCGGAGGAGTCACCGGGCTCCGGGGGATGGACGCATCGTCCGCGCCGAACATCCGCGTGTACGCGTCGAGATGGGCACGCAGCCGACGCCCGTACCGGGCGGGCAGCTTCTCGTCCCTGCCGAGATGGGTGTGCAGGACCGGGTAGAAGTGCATCGCCCAGGCGTTGCAGTGGTCGAAGGGACGGTTGGGGCCGTCGTTGTACCAGCCCTCCCCGAGCCTCCACTCCTCGATACGTTCCAGCGCGTGATCGATCGGCTGTCGCGTACTTTCGGTCTCAATTCCCGCGTCCTGCGGGAAAACGGCGACAGTGAGGCCGAAGAGCCACCAGTTGTTGTCCACGGGTGACGGGCCGAGCGCCGGAAGCAGCCAACCGTCGGCCTGCTGCTGCGTGTGGTCGCCCGGGGTGTCCCGCAGCCAGGGGCGCGTCAGGCGCAGACCGAGCGTGACGGTCGCGGATTTGGCGCAGGCCTGCGGAGTGACCGGCATCCGGTGTCGGCGATCCGCGTTGCCGGGGCCCGCCGCCCACGAAGCCGGAGACCTCCCCACCGTGAGTCCCTCAGCGAAGCGCGGGAGGAAACAGTGTGGATCATGGCCTTCCGCACCTGCGACCCGGAAGGCGGCAAGGAGCCAGGTGCGGGCGTACCCTTCGAGGCCGTCGGAGCGCGGGCCCGACCAACTGGGCCGACGGCCAGGGAGGTTGACCAGACCATGACGGGACGATGCGTACGGACGCACGGTCGGCAGCAGTCCGTCGGCTGCCGCTTCCCAGTCGGCACTAGCCCAACCGGTGTACGGGCCGGGCAGGCCGACCAGGCTCGACAGAACAGGGCTCAGCATGAGGCTCCCCGGAGGCGTACTTCGGCGTCGCCCGGAATTTTGAACCCGCGAATGATCGAACGTCAACACAGAAGTAACGAATGATCGAAACTCCCATCGTTCGATCAATTTGCATTAAGGTCTGACCGTAAGGTCCGCCCCCGCCCCCACCGACCGTGCCCGAGCGGACCGCGACCGGCCGCCACCCGGCACCCAGCCGGCCACTCACCGGACCGGTCGAACACCACACCTGCCGGTCGTCACGCGCCCGGACACTCGGACGCTCGACCACCCGGCCACACGTCCACCAGCTGCCACACACCAGTCACCACAGAGCCATCAGACCGCGAGGGGAATCGCCGCCGTGCGCGAGAGTGCCGACGAACGCCATGACCGACTACTGGATCTCGTACGGGAGCAGGGGTCGTCCCGCGTCTCAGACCTCGCCGCGGAGCTCGGCGTCTCCACCGTCACGGTCCGACGGGACGTCGAGGCTCTGGCGCAGCGCGGACTGCTCGATCGCGTGCACGGCTCGGTCTCCTGGCCGCGGTCCGCGGTTGCGGCAGCCGGGCCGGGATCGCCGCCCGGCGGTGGCGGCCTGGTTCTCGGGCTGCTGGCCCCCTCTGCGACCTACTACTTCGCCGAGGTGATCAGAGGCGCGCACGACGCGGCCGCGCAAGCAGGCGCACGACTCATCCTGCGGATCTCCGACTACCGGCCCGAGGAGGACAAGGCCCGCACGGAGGGCCTGCTCGCTGCCGGCGCCGAGGGGCTGCTGATCGCACCGGGGTGGCAGGCCGCCGGTGACCAGGCGGCTTACGGCGACTGGATGTCGGAGCTGTCAGTGCCTGCCGTGCTCCTGGAGCGGCAGCCGGCTCCGGGCAGCCCTCTCGACGACATGGACCGGGTCTGCTCCGATCACCGGCACGGTGTGCTGCTGGCCGTGCGCCACCTGATCCGCCTCGGGCACGGGACGCCTCTGCTCGTCGCGCGCGCGGACAGCCCGACTGCGCTCGCGGTACGGGCGGGATACGACGAGGCGCTGGGCGCCCTGGGCCTCGAGCAGCCACGCCCCGTGATCGATTCAGTGCCGGCCGAACTCGACCGAGGCCGCTTCGAAGAGGCCGTACGAGCTGTTCAAGCCGCGGTGACCACGGGGGGCGTGACGGCGGCACTGGTCCACAACGACGTGGACGCCATCCATCTGGTGCAGCGTCTGGCCGAGTTGGGCGTACGCGTGCCGGAGGATCTGGCCCTGGTTGCCTATGACGATGAGGTGGCCGCCCTGGCGGACACACCGCTCACCGCGGTGGCTCCCCCGAAGCGCCAGGTCGGGCTGTACGGGACCCGCCTGCTGGTCGAACGGCTGAGCACAGGGCCGCGCGGCCGGCCCCTCGGGCGCCGGGAGCAGGAGGAGCCGGGCCAGCATCTGGCGCTGCTCCCCAGGCTTCACGTACGGGTGTCCTGCGGGGCGGCCGCACCTCGTTAGAGCTCACGGGCAGTGCTCGCCGGGAGCGCTCGTCGGGGCCGCCCGCCGGGCGAACGCGCCGGGGGCAAAGGGGCAGCCGGGGCGGACGGCGGCAGGGCAGCTGCGGGACAGCCGCGGGACAGGACAGCGGCGCGGATTCCCGCGGGGCCGCTGCGGTCTCTGCTCGTTCGGATTCGATAACGCTCTGATCTTTTTTCGATCATTCAATCTTTCGCTCTTGACTTCGGTCATTGTGAGGCCAAGGATCACGGCCAACGTCAATGTCGCCGCTAGCTCAGGAGTCTCGCTGTGAGCCGCAGTTGGAGCAGAACGACCCTTTCCATAGCCGGCGCCGCCACTGCCCTGGCCGTCCTCACGGCCTGCGGCAGCAGCGGCGACGACTCCGCGAAGGGAACGGACGGCAAGCCCGTGGCCATCACGTTCTGGGGCTGGGCCAAGGGTTCCAAGGAGACCGTGGACGCGTTCAACGCCTCCCACAAGAACATCCACGTGAAGTACGAGGAGATCCCGTCCGGCAACGCCGGCGGCTACGCCAAGATCTCCAACGCGGTCAAGGCGGGCAACGCCCCGGACCTGGTCTCCATCGAGTACCCACAGCTGCCTGAGTACGTCAGCCAGGGCGCGCTCCAGGACATCAGCAAGTACATGACCGACGACGTGAAGAAGCAGTTCCTGCCACAGGCCGTCGAGCAGACCACTCTGGGCGGCAAGAACTGGGCCGTCCCGTTCGATGCTTCACCGCAGGCCTTCTACTACCGCAAGGACCTCTTCGCCAAGTACGGAGTCGCGGTACCCAAGACCTGGGACGACTTCCGCAAGGCCGCGGAGAAGGTCAAGAAGGCCGACAAGAAGGCGCGGATCGGTACCTTCTTCCCGGACGACCCGACCACCTTCGAGGCGATGGCCTGGCAGGCCGGCGCTCAGTGGTTCAAGGCGTCGGGCGACACCTGGAAGGTCAACACCACGGACTCGGCCACCAACAAGGTCGCCGACTACTGGCAGGGCCTGATCAAGGACGACCTGATCCGCTCCCAGGCATCCTTCAGCCCGGAGTGGACCAACTCCCTGAAGAACGGTGGCACCATCGGCTACCTCGGCGCCGCCTGGGGTGCCGGGGTCCTGAAGTCCACGCTGCCCGAGCAGAACGGCAAGTGGGCCATCGCCCCGATGCCCACCTGGGGCGGAAAGGCCGCCAGCGGCATGCTCGGCGGGTCCACCTGGGCTGTGACCAAGGACAGCAAGCACGCTGACGCCGCAGTCGAGTTCGCCAAGTGGATGTCGACTACTCAGGACGGCATCAAGGCCCGTATCGCTTCGGGAACGTCGAGCGCCTACCCGGCCGCGACCGAGCTGCTGCCCGCGGCGAAGAAGGCCTTCAACGCCTCGTTCTACGGCGGCCAGGACATCTACCAGCTGTTCGGCACCGCAGCTGCCTCGATCAAGCCCGGCTGGACCTGGGGTCCGGCAACCGGCACCACGAACACCACGATCAAGGATCAGTTCGGCAAGGTCGCCGGCGGCGGCACAACGATTGCCGGGTCGGTCAAAGCCGGCCATGACGCGACCGTCAAGGAACTGAAGAGGCGCGGACTGAAGGTCGAGGGCTGACCGGTATGAAGGCCCGCACCCGCGCCGCCGCGATCCTGCTGACCCCGTTCTACGTCCTGTTCACCGCTGTGATGCTGGTGCCGATCGGATACGCGGTCTGGCTCAGCCTCTTCACCGAGAAACAGTCGGGGCTGGGGTTCGGCGGCACCGAGTCCGTGTTCTCGGGTCTCGACAACTATGCGGCGGCGCTGGGTGACAGGGCCTTTCGCGACGGCTTCGGCGTACTCCTCGGATACTGCGTCATCTACATCCCCCTGATGGTCTGCGGAGCCCTCGCACTCGCGCTGCTGCTGGATTCCGCGCTGGCCCGCGCCAAGCGCTTCTTCCAGCTCGCGCTCTTCCTGCCGCATGCCGTTCCCGGCATCATCGCGGCTCTGATCTGGGTGTACCTCTACACACCCGGACTGAGTCCGGTGGTCGCCGCGATGCACTCGGGCGGCATCGGCTTCAACTTCTTCTCCTCTTCGGGTGCTCTCCCCTCCATCGTCAACATCGCTCTGTGGGAGTGGCTCGGCTACAACATGGTGATCTTCTACGCCGCGCTGCAGGCCATCGACCGCTCGGTCCTCGAAGCGGCCACTGTGGACGGCGCCGGCGGCTGGCGCACCGCCATCAGCATCAAACTCCCGCTGATCCGTGCCTCCGTCGTGATGGTCGCGCTGTTCACCGTCATCGGCTCGCTCCAGCTGTTCACCGAGCCGTTGATCCTCAACAGTGGCGCCGGGTCCGCCGTCTCCTCCACCTGGACACCGAACATGTACGCGTACACCGCCGCCTTCTCGCGCAACGACTACGGGCTCGCGGCCTCCGCCTCCGTGCTCCTGGCTCTCGCCGCAGCGCTGCTGTCGTTCGTCGTCACCCGCTTCACCGGCCGCAGGGGGAAGAACGCATGAGCCCCCGTCCGGCACCGAAGAACCGCTGGCTCTCGAAGACCGCTGTCAACGGCGCACTCGTCCTCGCCGTCGTGTACATGCTCTTTCCGCTCATCTGGCTGGTCACCGCATCGACCAAGGACACCGGCGGGCTGCTCTCGGGCAACGCGTTTTCCTTCAAAGGCTTCAGCCTCGGCCACAACCTCTCCGAGCTGGCCTCCTACGGTGGCGGCGTCTACTTCCGCTGGTACGGGAACAGCTTGCTCTACGCAGGCGTGGGCGCCGTCCTCTGCTCACTGATCTGTGTGGCCGCTGGATACGCCTTCGACAAGTACGAATTCCGTGGCAAGGAGAAGCTTTTCGGGCTCGTGCTCCTGGGCGTGCTGGTACCCACCACCGCGCTCGCCCTGCCGATGTATCTGCTGGCCAGCAAGATCGGCATCGTCAACACCTACTGGTCGGTGCTGATCCCTGTCCTGGTCAACCCATTCGGCGTCTACCTCGCCAGGGTGTTCAGCGCCGGCTACATCCCGAATGAGGCACTGGAGGCAGCCCGTATCGACGGGGCCGGTGAGCTGAGGACCTTCTGGTCCATCGGTATGCCCATGATGATGCCGGGGTTCGTGACGATCTTCCTCTTCCAGTTCACGGCGATCTGGAACAACTTCTTCCTCCCCCTGGTCATGCTCTCGGACCGTGATCTCTTCCCCTTGAGCCTCGGTCTGTACTCGTGGAACACCAACACCCATAGCGAGCCGAGCTTCTATCCGCTCGTCGTCACCGGGTCCCTCCTCGCGGTCATCCCTCTCATCGTCGCTTTCGTCTCCCTCCAGCGGCACTGGAAAGCCGGCCTGACTGCCGGAAGCGTCAAATGACCACCGGCGCAGAGCCGCCGGCCGTCCTGGCCGCGGTGATTGTCACGGCCGGAGCCCGCGTGGACCGTGCCCACTCGGACCAGGGCTACGCGGGCCGCACCCACGGGGAACGGGCCTACCCGAGCCCGATCGGCACCCCAGCGACTACCACCCGCCCGATCAGCGCGCGACCAGTCAGCACCCGACCGGTTACCGGCCGAATGGTTACCGCCCGAACAACTGCCCTCAGAACAGCTACCGTCCGCCCGTCAGGCATGGACCCGTCAGGCATGGATCCGCCATCCCTGCGTCCGCCGGCCATGGACTCACCCCCCATAGGCCTGCTCGGCGTGAACCCGACCACCTCGAACCCAACTGCCCCGAGACAGAACCAGAGTGCCGATGCCGGCGCAGCCGAGCCCGGCGCCATCGAGCCCGGAGCAACCGAGAAGGAGCACTGGGACCACCATGCACCACGCCACTGACAATCGGCCGGGCGTCCTGCTTGCGATGGCTCCAGGCATTGCGGAGCGTCTTCTCGCCGAGCGGCATCACGTCCGGCTCAACGCCCTTGCGCGTACGGACAGCCGCCTAATCGCTCACGACCTGGCCAGGCCCACAGCCGATATCACCGCGGCTCTCGCCGAGGCCGAAGTTCTCTTCACCTGCTGGGGCGCGACACCACTCACCGCGCGCATCCTGGACTCCGCGCCGCGCCTGCGGGCCGTCGTCCATGCGGCGGGTTCGGTCAAGCACCACATCACGGAGGCTTGCTGGGAGCGTGGCATCACCGTCACCTCGGCCGCCGCAGCCAATGCCCTGCCCGTGGCCGAATACACCCTCGCCACGATCCTGCTCACCAACAAGCGCGTCCTGGAGTCCGCGTCCCGGTACCGGGCGAAGCGCGGTGACCTCGAATGGCGGGACCCGCTGGACGGCGCGGGCAACTATCGCCGCACGGTCGGCATAGTGGGGGCCTCCCGGATCGGCCGCCGGGTGATCGAACTGCTGCGCCCCTTCGATCTGAGGGTCCTGCTGTACGACCCGTACATCGATGCGGGCGAGGCCACCGCGCTGGGCGTGGAGTCGGTACCGCTGGACGAACTCTGCGCGCGCAGCGACATCGTCACGGTTCACGCTCCGCAGCTTCCCTCCACCCTGCACATGATCGGGGCCCGTCAGCTGGCCGCGATGCGGGACGGAGCGACGCTGATCAACACCGCCCGCGGCTCGCTGGTCGATGAGGCAGCCCTGGTCCCGGAGCTGGCAGCCGGGCGGCTGTACGCGGTCCTCGACGTCACCGACCCCGAGACCCCCTGTGCGGGGTCGCCCCTCTACGACCTGCCGAATGTCCTGCTGACGCCGCATATCGCGGGTTCACTCGGCGGCGAGCTGCACCGGATGGCGGACCAGGCGCTGGACGAGCTTGAACGGTACGCGTCGGGACAGGCCTTCGCGGATCCGGTGCTTCCGTCGGACCTGACGCACTCGGCCTAGCCGCCGAGCACTCCCGAACGGACCCGTATGTGAACACCCGGGCTCCGGCCCTACTCCAAACCGCTGAGGCCCGGCACCCCTTCGAAGGGGTGCCGGGCCTCAGGCGTGCGATGTGCCAGCCTCAGTGAAACTGACAGCCTCAGTACGAGGTGACAGCCTCACTGCCAGGTGTCAGCCTCAGTGCGAGTGACCGTGGCCGTGGCCCGCCTCGGGCTCCTCCTCCGCCGGCTTCTCGACGACCAGGGTCTCGGTCGTGAGCAGCAGGGAAGCAATGGAAGCGGCGTTCTCCAGCGCGGAACGGGTGACCTTGACCGGGTCGATGACGCCGGCCTTCACCAGGTCGCCGTACTCACCGGTTGCGGCGTTGAAACCGTTGCCCTTGTCGAGCTCGGCGACCTTCGAGGTGATGACGTAGCCCTCGAGGCCGGCGTTCTCGGCGATCCAGCGCAGCGGCTCGACGGCGGCGCGGCGGACGACTGCGACACCGGTCGCCTCGTCGCCCGTCTTGCCCAGGTTGCCCTCGAGCACCTTGACGGCGTGCACCAGAGCGGAGCCGCCACCGGAGACGATGCCCTCCTCGACCGCAGCGCGGGTCGCGGAGATGGCGTCCTCCAGACGGTGCTTCTTCTCCTTGAGCTCCACCTCGGTTGCGGCACCGACACGGATCACGCACACGCCGCCGGCCAGCTTCGCGAGGCGCTCCTGGAGCTTCTCGCGGTCCCAGTCGGAGTCCGTGGACTCGATCTCGGCCTTGATCTGGTTGACGCGGCCCTGGACCTCGTCGGACTTGCCACCGCCGTCGACGATGACGGTGTCGTCCTTCGTGATGGTCACGCGGCGGGCGGTGCCCAGCACGTCGAGACCAGCCTGGTCGAGCTTGAGGCCGACCTCCTCGGCGATGACGGTGGCACCGGTGAGGGTGGCCATGTCGCCGAGCATCGCCTTGCGGCGGTCGCCGAAGCCGGGGGCCTTGACCGCGACCGCGTTGAAGGTGCCGCGGATCTTGTTCACGACCAGGGTCGACAGGGCCTCGCCCTCGACGTCCTCGGCGATGATCAGCAGCGGCTTGGAGCTGCCGGCCTGGATGACCTTCTCAAGGAGCGGCAGCAGGTCCTGGATCGAACCGATCTTGCCCTGGTGGATCAGGATGTACGGGTCGTCGAGGACGGCCTCCATGCGCTCCTGGTCGGTCACCATGTACGGCGAGAGGTAGCCCTTGTCGAAGGCCATGCCCTCGGTGAAGTCCAGGTCCAGACCGAAGGTGTTGGACTCCTCGACGGTGATGACACCGTCCTTGCCGACCTTGTCCATCGCCTCGGCAATGAGCTCGCCGACCTGCTTGTCCTGCGCGGAGAGACCGGCGACAGCAGCGATGTCCGACTTGTCATCGATCGGGCGGGCGGTCGCGAGGAGCTCCTCGGACACAGCCTTGACCGCGGCGTCGATGCCCTTCTTCAGGGAGGCGGGGGACGCACCGGCGGCGACGTTGCGCAGACCCTCGCGGACCAGCGCCTGAGCCAGCACGGTGGCGGTGGTGGTGCCGTCACCCGCGATGTCGTTGGTCTTGGTCGCCACCTCCTTCACCAGCTGCGCACCGAGGTTCTCGTACGGGTCGTCGAGCTCGACCTCACGGGCGATCGTGACACCGTCGTTGGTGATGGTGGGGGCACCGAACTTCTTGTCGATGACGACGTTGCGGCCCTTGGGGCCGATCGTCACCTTGACCGTGTCGGCAAGCTTGTTGACGCCGCGCTCAAGGGCGCGACGGGCGTCCTCGTCGAACTTCAGGATCTTCGCCATGGAGCTGATTCAGTCCTCTCAAAAACGAACTGCGCCCCCAGCGCCCGCCACTCGGTGTGCGAACACAGCAGATGCGGGGCCAGGGGCGCAGATCAAGAAATGCGTCGGTGAATTACTTCTCGACGATCGCGAGAACGTCGCGAGCCGAGAGGACGAGGTACTCCTCGCCGTTGTACTTCACCTCAGTCCCGCCGTACTTGCTGTACAGCACGACATCGTCGGCCTTGACGTCGAGCGGAAGACGCTCGCCGTTCTCGAAGCGGCCCGGGCCCACGGCCAGGACGACGCCCTCCTGGGGCTTCTCCTTGGCGGTGTCCGGAATGACCAGGCCGGAGGCCGTGGTCTGCTCGGCGTCGAGCGGCTGGACCACAATGCGGTCCTCGAGCGGCTTAATGGCAACCTTGGAGCTGGTTGTCGACACGATCCGGTCTCCCCCTTCGGAGATCTCACGGGGTGAACTGTCTGAGTGGCGACCGGATGGATCCGTCGTCGCGGGTGCCGGACCGGCCCGTCGCCATATTTGGCACTCTCCCGTGGGGAGTGCCAGAACTGAGACTAGGACGGCAGTTAGCACTCGGTCAAGCGGAGTGCCAATGTGCCTGCCCATGTCGTCATCCCGATCGACCTCCTGCCGCGCTCCTGCATGACTCCCCGGCAGCCTCGTGACGAGTCCCCCGCCGGCTTCGTGACGAGTCCCTGCCGGCCTCGTGACGATTTCCCGTCTCCACCTCTGACGACTCCTTGTCCAGCCACTGACGGCCTCGCGACGGCCATAAGAACGGGGCTCCGCCGGACTGCGGCCCAAGCTGTAACCACCCAGCCGGGTCGCCGACGCCTGAACAGCGGCACCTGATCACCGTCGCCGGGGGCCGCCCGTACCGGGTCGCCCCGGGCCACACCGGATCGCCCGTCCCGATCCCCGACAATGGACAGGTGACCGATCTCGACGCCTTCACCGCACTGTTCACCGATGAGGGCCCCGCCCTGCTCGAGTCCCTGCGGGGGTACGACCCCGCGCAGGAGCTGGCCGTCGCCACCCGGTTGCGCCGTTCCCACCCCACCGAGCTGGTATCCGCCGCCCTCGCCCAGGCACGGCTTCGGCAACGGGCCGTGCCGAAATTCGGCGCCGACGACGCGTACCGGATGTTCTTCACGCCCAACGGAGTGGAGCAGTCCACCCGTAAATCCGTCGCCGAATACCGCGCCGGCCGCTTCGCCGCGCTGGGTGTCCGCAGCGTCGCTGATCTGTGCTGCGGCATCGGCGGGGACGCTCTGGCACTTGCCCGCGCCGGGATCTCCGTACTGGCGGTCGACCGCGATCCGCTGACGGCCGAAGTCGTACGAGCCAACGCGGACGCCCTCGGGCTCAGCGATCTGATCGAGGTGCGGTGCGCTGATGTGGCGGATGTTGACACGGACCCGTACGACGCTGTCTTCGTCGACCCGGCACGGCGGGGCGGGCGAGGCCGGATCTTCAACCCTGAGGCGTACTCGCCCCCGCTGTCCTGGGCGACTGGCGCGGTGACCGGGCGTCCAGCGTCCGACCAGTCACCAGGGCCAGCGGGAACCACTGGCGTGACAGCCATCAAGACAGGAGTCGTCAAGACGGGGGCCATCAAGATTGCCCCCGGTATCCCCCACGAGATGATCCCGAGCAGCGCCGAGGGCGAGTGGATCTCCGACGGCGGTGATGTAAAGGAAGCGGTGCTCTGGTTCGGCACGGACCCAGGCCTGCGCCGTGCCACCCTGCTCCCTTCGGGAGCCACGCTCACCGGCCGAGGACTCCCTGACCCCGCGGTTCGCGCGCTGGGAAGGTATCTGTACGAACCGGATGGCGCCGTCATTCGCGCCCACCTCGTCGCCGAGGTCGCCGAAGAACTCGGTGGCGGGCTGATCGACGAGACCATCGCTTACATCACGGCGGACGACCTGCAGCCCACCCCGTACGCGACTGCCTACGAGATCACGGACGAGCTCCCCTTCGGCCTGAAAAAATTGAAGGCCCTGCTGCGTGAACGGAAGGTCGGGAACCTCACCGTCAAGAAGCGGGGCTCGGCGGTCGAACCGGAAGAGGTGCGACGCAGAGTGAAACCGCAGGGGCCGAACGCGGCCACTGTGATCCTCACCCGCGTCGCCGGCGCGCCCACCATGCTGATCGGTCAGCCCGCCGTCACCCCGCAGGCGACCCCCCGCTCCTGACGGGCCCTATGGACCTGACGGCCAGGCAGCCGGTTCTTCTCCCTCTCCCCGCCCTCCGTCTCCGGCCCGCCTCGACTCCCCATAGGGCAGACCCCCGACAACTGCTTCAGGCCAGGTCCGTCAGCTCGTCCGCGTACACCTGGGACAGTGGTTGCGGCCCCACGTACTGCTGGCAGTTGCACACCCCGGGCTCGAAGCTCAGCGGCTTCTTGTTCTCGTCCCAGGCCGTCGGCACCTCTACGGTCTCGTGACACTTACCGTGCCGGTCGTGCTTGGCGAGGTGATGCGTGCAGCCGCAAACTGGCTCGGGCGGTTTGTGCGCCGCCTCGAGCTCCCTGCGCTCCCGTTCGGCCGTCTGCAGCCGCTCCATCCTGCGCTCATGACGAGTGCGCAGCGCGGTACGGCCCGTATCGGCGATCCAGCCGAAGCCGCCGACCATGAAGAAGATGAATACCCACCAGAACCAGCTCACTTGCTGCCCCTTCCCCCGGCGCGTGTGTTCCGGTCCCAAGGTTACGCGTACGACCTCAGGGAGCCGTAGGCCGAGCACCAATCAGAGGTTGGGGTACTTGGCCGGTTGCTGAGGGGGTGGGGTGCGGCGCTGGGTGACGGCGTGGCTTCATGAAGCATGACGGCGTGGCTGCATGACGGCGTGGCTGTATGACGGCGTGGCTGCATGACGGCGTGGCTGCATGGGCGGGCTTGGAGGGTGTACCGCCGGATGACGCCGTAGGCCGGGTGTGTGGCCAGGCACCTGACTGACCCGTCGGCGGTTGCGTGGCTGCACCCCTCGGTGGTCCATCGGCTGGGTGTGCCTGCTCCTGGCTACCTCTCGCCGGTTTCCTCTCGCCCGCGCGTGCGACTGCGGCTGTGTGTGGAGGGGCGCCGGGGAGTCGGAACCGCGACCGGTTGGCGGCCGGTCCCCCGTACGGCCCTTGCGCGAGGCGCGATCCGACGGGCCGTCAGAGGATGATCAACATGACGCCTCGTAAGCCGTCGCGCCTGTCGGCGCGTTTGTCGCACCGTTCGTCGCATCCTTCGCAGCCCGCTGCCCCGCTCCGTGCACCGTCCGGCGCTGCGCTCCCTATGCCACCCGGCCCCGCACTCGGTACGCCGCCCGGCGAACCGTCCCGGCAGGAGCGGCTCGGAGCCCCTCGCAGAGCCGCCGTTCGCGCCCTGGGATGCGCAGCCGCCACTTCCCTGCTGCTTGGCGGCCCCGCGTTCGCCGCTGTCCCGGCCCCTCCCGCTGCCACCCCGTCGGCCACCACCCCGACGGCCCTCACCAGGCCGGCTGCCGCTCCGCCGACTTCCGCCGCGGAACGCCGGACTCCAGGCCGGCCGACGTGGGCCGCGTGCCCTGCCCCGTCTCAGGCTCAAGGCGGAGGCAGGGCCCCCGGCACCGGCTGGACCTGCGCCACCCTGAACGTCCCTCTCGACTACGCCAAACCGGGAGGGAAGACGATTCCACTGGCGCTGATCCGGCATCGCGCCACGGGCCCCGGCAAGCGCATCGGTTCGCTGATCTACAACTTCGGCGGCCCCGGCGGTTCGGGAGTCGACACGCTCCCCGCCTTCACCCCCACGTTCGCCAAACTCAACACCCGCTACGACCTGGTGAGTTTCGACCCGCGCGGCGTCGGCAACAGCGCGCCCGTCAGTTGCCTCGCCGATCGGGACACCGACACGCTCAATGCCGCCGACTCCACACCCGACACTCCCGCAGAGGCCCGGACGTGGATGGACGCCACGCAGAACTTCGCGGCGCAGTGCGCGAAGAAGTCCGGCCCTCTCCTGCCGTATCTGACGACCACCAGTGTGGCCAGGGACCTGGACCGGATCCGGGCAGCGGTGGGTGACAAAAAGCTGAACTACTACGGGTTCTCCTACGGTACGGAGCTGGGCGCGACCTATGCCCACCTCTTCCCGCAGAAGGTGGGCCGGGCCGTACTGGACGGCGTCATGCACCCGGACCTGGACTTCAGACAAGGTGCGCTCTACCAGCTCAAGGGCTTTCAGCTGGCTCTGGACCACTTCGCGCGCTCCTGCGTTGCGGCCACTTACGTCTGTCCGCTGCACCGCTCGACACCCGCGGAGGTCGAGAAGGTACTCATCGACCTCGTGGCCGGTCTGGACAAACACCCTGCAGCCGCGGCAGGAGGGCGCACACTCAACGAATCGCTCGCGCTGACAGCGATCGAGGGCGCGCTGTACTCACCGGAGTCCGGCTGGCCGCTGATGTCACGCGCGGTTGCCGAATACCTCCGTACGCACAACCCCACGGCCCTGCTGGCGATGGCCGACAACATGACGGGCCGCGACACCAAAGGGCACTACTCGAACAGCAGTAACGTCTTCGCCGCCACCACCTGCGCCGACTTCGGCGTTCCGGTGCAGAAAGCCGAGATCGAGCGCCAACTGCCCGCCTATCGCAAGGCGTCGCCATTGTTCGGCGCTCAGTTCGCGTGGGCGCTGAACCAGTGCACGTACTGGCCCGTCAAGGGAGCCATGAAGCACATGGATGTCAGGGCAAAGGGGGCCCCACCCATCCTGGTCATCGGCAACACGGGCGATCCGGCCACCCCGTACGGCGGGGCCGAGGCGATGGCACGGCGGCTCGGGAGGGGCGTCGGGGTGCTGGTCAGCTGGAAGGGCGGCGAGGGACACTGCTCGTACGGGAACGGCAGCGCGTGCATCGACGGCACGGCGAACGCCTACCTGCTGGACGGGAAGGTGCCGGCTTACGGAACAAGCTGCTCCTGACATCCCGGCACGGAGCCGGAGACGTCAGGCGGCTGACGGGGACTCGGGACCGGTGGCGCCTGGACCGGGTGCGAGAACCTGTCACAGGGACAGACTCGGCTGGCACGAGGACCGGGCGGTCACTCCCGCAGCAGTTCAGCCGCAAGTCGTTTGATCTGCAGGGCGAGGGGGCGCTGCGCAGGCTCGTACTGGGCGGATGCGTCAGCGAGCCGTACGACATCCTCCCGCCACCGGCCGCTCGCCACCCCGCTCGCACCCACGCGCTGCAGGCCGCGCTCCAACAGTCCCGTTGCCACATCCGGCTGCCCACGCAGCACCGCCTTGACGACAGCCACCGCATTGGCGAGCGCGCTGGCCGCGAGAGACCACCGGGGGGTCTCAGCTGTCCTTGGACTGACACTGTCCTGCGGCTGGCGTCCACCCCAAGACTCGAGTGGCGCCGGTGTCGGGCCCGACACCGGGCCTGACACCGGCAGTACGGATGCGCCGGTGCGACAGGTCTGCCTGGCCTGGCCGATCTGCCCCACCTGGCCGATCTGCTCGGTCGATGCTGTCGTGACCTCCAGGTCCAGACGCCAGAACAGCGGCATGTCCCGGAAGGCGACGAACATCAGTCGCCGGTCGGGCGACTGATGAAAAGCCGGATCACTGCGCAGCGACGCCACCACCCGTACCGCCCCCAGACAGTCTCCGACGGCAGCCACACAGGCGTCGAACTCCGCGTCAGGCACTGTCCAGGCAAGATCGATGTCGCTGTACATGTCCGCCGTACCCCGGGCGAGCGAGCCACGCAACGCCGCCACCGAACCAGGGCACTGGGCCCCGAGCGCGCTCTGCACCTGCTGAGCGAAGACAATCCGGCGGGCGGGGTTCAAGTCCAGGTCGGGCGGCGTGGAGGACATGGCGCCACAGTTTAGCGATCGACGTGGCAAACCGGGTGGGAACCAGGGGCTCGAGAGCCTCCACACTGCGTGTTCCGGCCCGTCCGTACTTGCGTGCCGGTCTGTGCGTGCCATCCGGCCGCCGCGCACACCTGTTCCCTGCGTATCCGCACCTCGCAGACCTGACGAGCCCTGGCAGGCCGCTGGGTCGCGCGGGACGGAGCTGCACATCTGCGGGCGGAGTCGACATGTTGAGTTCCGCCTTCCGGATCTGCCATTCGTAAGGGTGAAAACGCCCCACAACCTGGCGTAACTACAGAGAGTGAGCAACGATAGGCAGGTGACTCGCCTAAGGAATGGCGAGAGTCGAGGCCAATCACGGGGGTGCGGGCCATGACCGTCCAGACTGATCCACGAAACCGAGCAACAGGAGCCAGGCAGCCTGCTCAAGCGATCCACACACTCCGGAGCGCAGTTCGGGGCGGGGCAGCGCAACATGCTCCGTCCAAGCTTTTCGGGCCACGCGTTCCTTTCAATCCACTCGGCCCTTTCGATGCGCTCAACCCGTTCAAGCCGTTCGGCTTGGCGAATGAGCCGAACGGGCCGAACAGGGACGACAGGAGTTCTCGGCCAGACAAGGAATCCCGGCCTGATCGGAAGTCCATGCCTGCCCGGAAGTCCGGGCCCGACCAGGAATCCGGGCTCCGGCTCCCCGCCTCTTCAACACCGTCCAAGGCCTCCAGCCCGCCCAGTGCGTCGCTGCCACCACTGAGGCCACCCGGCCCCAAGCCTTCCGCCACCGACTCCCCCATCCCCAGGACTCCGGACGACTGGGCTGCCCACCTTCGCGAGACAACTCCATCCGCTCAGACCGCTGCACTTCTCGGAGTCCTGGGATCAGAGAAGCTGTCACCGCGCGGACGCATCGACGCACTGGCCGTGCTGGAGCGCCACGCGGCTTGGTTCGCGGCCCGGCAAGTCCAACTGCTGTCGGACATCGCAGTACACGCTGAGACAACACTTCCCTCCGGCGAACACGATGCCGATACCCGGCTCCTGAACCACGGGGACTACGCGGCCGAAGAGGTGGCCTGTGCCCTTCGGATCAGCAACACCACCGCTGCCGACAGACTCCAGGTCGCCAAAGAACTGGCCGGCCAGTTCACCAACACGCTCGGCCTGCTCGAGGGCGGAGAGATCTGCTACATGCAGGCCAGGAACCTGGCCAACGCCTGCCGTGTCCTGGGACCGGAGGCAGCCGCCCGGGTCGAGACGGCCATGGTGACAAAGATGCCGACCCAGGCCACCGGCCAGAGTTCCCGAGCACTCCGCCGACAGGTGATCAAGGCAGACCCGGATGGTTACCAGCAGCGGTTGGAACTGCGGATGAAGGAGCGGGAGATCGTCCGCTATCCGCAGGACGACGGAATGGTCACCTGGGGCGCCACGGTGCCTGCGGAGTTGGGCGCACGCTTCGACCAAGCAGTGGACACCCATGCCGCGGTCCTGCCCGTGGACGACCGCACGCTCAGCCAGCGCCGGGTAGATGCTCTTGCCGATCTCATTCTCAACCGACCTTTCCTGCAGGCCGGTTCCCATGTGCCCACGGAACTCGAAACGCCCCGAACAGGCACCTCTGCGCAGCCAACCGCCGCCACAGCACTCGTCCACGTGACCGTGCCCCTCGACGTGCTGATCGGCGCGAGCGAGGATCCGGCAGAACTCAAGGGCTACGGTCCCATCACAGCCACACAGGCCCGCACCGTCGCCTTCGCCGAGGGAACGATCTGGCGCCGCTTGATCACCCATCCGAAGACAGGTCTGCTCATCAAGACCGACCCCACCACCTATCGCCCCACAGCTGAAGCTGAACGCCATGTCATCGCCCGGGACCAGCAGTGCGCCTTCCCTTCCTGCCGAATGCCCGCCCAGCGATGCGACCTCGACCACATCAAGAAGTTCGACCACGACCATCCCGAGTCGGGCGGGAAAACGGTCCCGGAGAATCTCATCCCGATCTGCCGTCGCCATCATCTGATGAAACATCGCGCCAACTGGACCGTCACACGGGACTCAATCACCGGGATCACCACCTGGGTCAGCCCGACGGGCCACATCTATCTCAATGCGCCGCGAAACTATGGCGAATAACAAGGGCACCGGTCAGCGGCGGCTACTGCCCGCACCGCGGCCGGCTCACCACCAGAAACAGACACGGCGCCAACGACCGGCTCAGACGATCCACCGAGCCCTCCACCGGACTCCGGCAGCGCATGACCGTAAGCCCAGGTGCTTCGCCGCGGCCAGGCACCAATACGGGCCGCACCACACACCTACGGGGCAGGTCTACTTCACCTCGACCGATTCAAAGCGCCACCTGTGTACTGCCCGCGTGGTCAAACCGGCATCGGGCTCGGGTAGTTCGGGCAAATCCGCCTCGTACGGAGCGTCCCACCAGGTGAGGACCAGTACCCGGTCCTCAGGAGCCCGCAGAAACTCACAGCGCAATGGGCCCCGTGCACCCCCCGAATCTGCCGTCCCCACCGTGAGGACCTGCACCTGGGTCTGAGCCCACTCCATCAACTCAGCACCCCGGCCGGCGGCCGCTCGGGCCTCCCACATCAACGCGACGGTCATGAGTAGAGGTTGCCCTTGCTGATTTCATGTACGTGATCATGATCGTGCTCGGGCCTGCCCTCATGCCCATGGTCACCTACCTGGCTGTGCCCTTCACCGTCCGCGTGGACATGCCCCGGCGTCATCCCGGAGCCCCGCGTGATGCCGGGCACATGCGGCTCCGTCACCGGCAACGACGAGTCGGCAGAAAGATCCCAGTCCGATGCCGTCCTGTTCCGCGCCACCATTTCCGCCCCGAGCGCCGCGACCATCGCGCCGTTGTCTGTGCACAGACCGGGGCGGGGCACCCTCAGCCGGATACCGGCCCGCTCACACCGTTCCTCGGCGAGTGCACGCAACCTGGAGTTGGCGGCAACACCACCACCGATCATCAGGTGGTCGACGCCCTCGTCCTTACAGGCTCGGACAGCCTTGCGGGTGAGTACGTCGACGACCGCCTCCTGGAACGATGCCGCCACGTCGCGCACCGGGACCTCCTCTCCGGCCGCACGCTTCGCCTCGATCCAGCGCGCCACTGATGTCTTGAGTCCGGAAAACGAGAAGTCGTAAGCCGCGTCACGCGACCCCGTCAGCCCGCGCGGAAACGCGATCGCCGCCGGGTCTCCCTCCCGCGCCAGTCGGTCGATGACCGGGCCACCCGGGAAGCCGAGGTTCAGTACCCGCGCCACCTTGTCGAAGGCCTCGCCGGCTGCGTCATCAATCGTCGCGCCCAAGGGCCGGACGTCCGAAGTGATGTCGGGCGCGAGCAACAGTGACGAATGCCCGCCGGACACGAGCAGCGCCATGGTCGGCTCGGGCAGCGGACCGTGCTCCAGTTGGTCAACACAGATGTGGGAGGCCAGATGATTGACGCCGTACAGAGGCTTACCAAGGACGTATGCGTACGCCTTCGCCGCCGATACACCGACGAGCAATGCCCCCGCGAGACCGGGTCCTGCCGTCACGGCGATGCCGTCGAGATCCCGCGCCGCCACCCCAGCTTCCTTCAGAGCGCGTTCGATGGTCGGGACCATAGCTTCCAGGTGTGCTCGCGAAGCGATCTCCGGCACCACTCCGCCGAAGCGGGCATGCGTGTCGACGCTCGACGCGACGGCGTCGGCAAGCAGCGTCGTGCCGCGGACGATGCCGACTCCTGTCTCGTCGCAGGAGGTCTCGATGCCGAGTACGAGAGGTTCGTCAGCCATGGATCTCAGTTCCTTGTGCGAGGCCCATTTCCGGGCGCAGTTCGAGGCGCATGACGAGCGCGTCCACGTTGCCCGGCTGGTAATACCCCCGGCGGAAGCCGATGGGCTCGAAGCCGAAGCGTTCGTAGAGTTTCTGGGCACGGATGTTGTCGACGCGTACTTCGAGGAGGATCTCGGCGCATTCGAACGCCGTGGCGTGCTTCAACAGATCACTCAGGAGTTCCGCCCCGAGACCGGTGCCCCAGTGATCCCGGGCGGAAGCGATGGTCTGTACGTCGCCCGTGCCACCGACAGCTGCAAGGCCCGCGTAGCCGACGATCTGGTCGGCCGTCTCCGCGACCACGTACCGGCGGGTCGCGGCCGGCCCCCGCGCGTGAGCCAGCTCGGACCAGAACATGCCCTCGGACCAGGCATCATCAGGAAACAGCTCGTGTTCCAGCTCCAGCACGGGCGAAATATCCCACCAGCGCATCTCGCGCAGCACGGCCGTCACTGCGGGGTGACCACCTTGTAGTTCTTGGGCACCTGCGCGTCGGGGCGCCGCAGGTAGAGCGGCGCAACCGGAAGGAACCCCGCAGCGGCCAGCGCTTCATCCCGTTCGGTACCGGCTCCGCCGGCACTCGCCCCCTCGGGGCTCGCTCCTCCGGAGTCTGTTCCGTCGGCAACGTCCCCTCCCGGGCCGGGCAGCCAAAGCCCGGCAGCGGATGCCCGCGCCAGCTTCTCGGCCGCCAGTGCAGCGAGTGCCCCGGCCGCCACATGTTCAGGGGCTCGCGCGTCGGGAAAGGTGTCGGGATAGAGGAGCGCACCGGCCCCCACCGCGGGTACCCCCGCGACCTGTGCGGCGATGTCCGCGGGCCGGTCCACGGCAGGCTCGCCGAGCCGGGCCCGGATTCCGTCGTACCGAGCCCAGTAGACCTCCTTGCGCCGTGCGTCCGTCGCGACGACGAAGGGGCCTTCGAGCCCGGACGCGTACGCGAGACCGTCCAGCGTGCACAGGCCGTACACGGGGACGCCAAGCGCCGAACCGAGGGTGGCGGCCGTCACGATGCCGACACGCAGCCCCGTGTACGGCCCCGGTCCGACGCCGACGACGATGCCGGTGACGGCGTTCGGTTTCAGCCCCGCTTCGGTGAGGACATGATCGATGGCAGGCAGCAGCAGTTCCCCGTGACGGCGGGCGTCGGTCCGACTGGACTGGGCAACGACAGATGTCCCGTCGTGGAGGGCGGCAGTGACGGCGGGCGTGGCGGTATCAACGGCGAGCAGGAGCACACAAACAGCCTACGGCTCCCGCGGCGGGGGCACGGCGCCCAGCCCCGTCAGCCCGCTGCTGCTAACGTCACCGGGAATTCGTACGTACGAGAAATGGGGAGCCTCAGGTGTCAAGGAGCAGCTCGGGAATCGTGGCCGGGCTCACCGGGGCAGCCCTTGCCGTGGTCGGCTTCCTCGCCTATCAGGCCTCAGCGAACGCCCCTGACAGCCTCGCGGCCCCCAAGCCTTCGTCTTCGGCGTCCGCCTCGGCCGGCCCGTCGGGCGCCCCCACGAAGCCGGGTAAACCGAACAGCCGCGCGGTGCCGGCGCACTCGGGATCAGGGTCCCGCGTCGTGTACTCGCTCAGGGCGAAGCGCGTGTGGCTGGTGAGTAACACCGGAACCGGGGTGCGGTCCTTCCAGGTGATGCCGAGCGCGGTCAATCCGTCGCCGGGCACATATCAGGTGACTTCACGCACAGGCAGCACGGTGGGCTCCGACGGGGTGCCGGTCGAGCACGTGGTGCGGTTCGCGAGCGTCAACGGGGTGACAGTCGGGTTCAGTGCCGCTACGGACAACTCGATGTCGAGCCCCGACCTGCAGCAGAAGACCGGCGGTATCCGGATGAAGCGCGCTGACGGAAACGCGATGTGGCCCCTCGCGACCTACGGCACGAAGATCGTCGTCGTGCCGTAGCTTCGCCCACGGCCTCGTGTGCGGCTCACACGGCCGCCTCCGCGCGGGCAAGCGCACGTGACCTCCGTACACCTCGTGAAGCCCATCCGGATGAGGAGCATCCGGGTGAGGAGCATCCGGGTGAGGAGCATCCGGGTGAGGTGGGTGCACCTTCACGAGGCACACCCGCACCAACCACCCGAGCGGCGTCGCGGGCCCTCGGTGCGACCGGCCGGATGTTAGCCCGTACGGATTACGCGGCGTCCCGCTCTTCCTCGGGTACCCCGGCCACCGTGGTGGGTTCCGGCTCGGGAGCACGCGGTGGTGTGGACACGGCGTTGGCCGCCTCGCAGGAGGCGAGCAGATCGCGCATCGACAAGGGGGACGGCGACTGCGCTTCGGTCTCCGACGCGGACATGCTGCCTCCTCGGTCAGGCATGGTTAGGTAGACCTAACCAGGTCTTGGTATCCATGTGACCACGCCCGGTGGGATCTGTGCAACACCTTGCCGACGGCTTGTCGGAAAGTACGGGGTGAAGATTCTGAGTACGCAGGTACCGCCGGTACGCAGCTACGCAGTACCGCAGATGTTGTCTCAGGCCCTGCCGAGTTCCTCGAGCCGGTCGAGTCCCGGCCGCTGCTCCGCTGCCCACCGCGCCCCGATCCCGCTGACGGTCACGATGCGACGGTCGTCGTCGGTGTCGCCGACGCCACGCTCGATGACCACCCGCAGCCGGTCGTCCGAGAGCTCCTCGACCTTGCCGTCCCCCCACTCGACCACGATCACCGAGTCGGGCAGCGAGACATCGAGATCGAGGTCCTCCATCTCCTCGAGCCCGCCGCCCAGGCGGTACGCGTCCACATGCACCAGGGCAGGACCGCCGCCCAGCGACGGATGTACGCGGGCGATGACGAATGTCGGGGACGTGACCGCACCGCGCACGGCAAGGCCTTCGCCCAGGCCGCGGGTGAGGGTGGTCTTGCCCGCGCCGAGTTCGCCGGAGAGCATCACCAGATCGCCGGGGCGCAGCAGCACGGCGAGGCGGCGGCCCAACTCCTGCATACGGTCGGGGGAGTCGATGGACAGACGGATGGCGAATGCGGCGGCTGTGTCAGCTGCCGGGCTGTGCGGGGCTTCCATACAGGCCAACGTTAGCGTCTGCCGGTACCGCGCCCACCCTCGCCAGCAGCTCTGCAAGCCGGCCGGTCACGACCTCCGGATGTTCGAGCATCACCAGGTGCCCGGCGTCGGGGACGATGACCAGTTCAGCGACGGGCAGCAGTTCGGCGATGACCTGGCTGTGTGCGCTCGGTGTCACCAGGTCGTTCTCCCCCGCCAGGACGAGAGCGGGCACGTCGGCGAAGACCGCGGCCAGCGCGTCCGCCTTGTCGTGGTCGGTGAAGGCCGGATAGAACTCCGCGACCACGTCGATCGGAGTCCCCTCGATCAGGCGCTCCGCGAACCGGGCCACGCCGGGATCGACGTCCTTCGAGCCGAACGAGTACCGCTTGACCAGTCCGGCGAACAAGTCCGCTGTGGCCCGCCGTCCCCGCTCCACCAGCTCGGTCTGTGATCCGAGGGCCTTCAGCACTCCGGGAAGCACGCGCCGCACCGCGTTCACGCCCGCCACCGGCAGCCCGAAACTGACCTCGCCGAGTTTCCCGCAGGAAGTGCCGACGAACGCGGCGCCGACGACCCGGTCTCTGATCAGTTCGGGGAACTGGTCGCCGAGCGCCATCATCGTCATACCGCCCATCGAATGCCCTACGAGGACCAGTGGCCCCTCGGGCGCCGCCGCATCGATGACCGCCTTCAGATCGCGGCCGAGCTGGTCGATGGTGAGAGGTACGCCGTCGGCCTGATCCTGACCGCGCGCCGAGCGGCCGTGGCTGCGCTGATCCCAGTGGACGGCACGGACGTTGCCGCGCAGTGCCGCGCGCTGGAAGTGCCAGGAGTCCTGGCTGAGGCAGTAGCCGTGCGAGAAGATGACCGTGACCGGCTGAGCCGCCGTTTCCCCAATGCCCTGTCGCATAAGTGCCCCGGCCGACGCTGCTGCTCCGCCCCTTTCATCCGCCCCGCCCGTGCTGTCCGTCCCGTCCGTGCTGGCCGACCCGTCCGTACCACCGGTCCCTGCTCCCTCAGCTTTGGCCGCTCCGGCAGCCCCAGCCCCAGTCCCGTCCGCCCTGGCACCCCCTGCTCCGCCTTCGCCCGAGACCTCGGCGTCACCGGAGACCTCGGCGTCACCCGGCTCCGCGGCCGCACTCGGCTCCCGTCCGGTCTCCCCGTCCGCGTCGGAGCCTCTCTCCAGTTCCCCGGGCTTCCCCGGTTCCCCGGGCCCCTGCTCCCCGAACTCCCCCGGCTCCGACCCGACAGCGTCGACCTCGTAGTAGATCGCCGTGCCGTCATCGGCGACCGCCCGGCCCGGCGCGCCACGCAGTGAGCCGTACGGAGCCGATGCGTCGAGGGCAAGCCGCGCCTTCTTCCGCATGCCGCGGCCGACGGTCAGCCGTTCGACCGCCACGCCCGCTGCCGCACCGGCCGCGAGCACACCGATCGCGGCGCCTGCGAAGCCACCGGCTCTGCGCCAGTTGGCGCCCGCCGCGGCAGCCTGGGCCACATTCGCGCTGGTGCTCTCGCTCACCGTGCAGCTCTCCTACTGATCGTCCGGTCCCTCGTTCACATACACACGATCCACCCGCGGCCCGATGCGCGTGACGATCTCGTACGCGATCGTGTCCGCGGCCACGGCCCAGTCCTCCGCGGTCGGCTCCCCCCGGTCGCCCGGCCCGAACAGCACCGCCTCCGTTCCCGGCGGGAGTTCGTCCCCCTCCAGGTCAACGACGAACTGATCCATCGCGATCCGCCCCGCTACCCGCCGCAATGTGCCGCCGACCAGTACAGAACCCTTGCCCGAGGCGTGGCGCGGGATGCCGTCCGCGTAGCCGACGGGGACCAGTCCGAGCGTCGTGTCGGCCGCGGTGACGTATTGGTGTCCGTAACTGACCCCGTGCCCCGCCGGTACGTGTTTGACCAGGCCGAGGCGGGCGCTGAGAGTCATGACGGGGCGCAGGCCGAAGTCGGCGGCGCTGCCGAGTTGCGGTACCGGCGAGATGCCGTAGAGCGCGACACCGGGACGGACCAGGTCGTACTGCGTCTCGGGCAGTGTCAGCACGGCCGGCGAATTGGCGATGTGCCGGACCTCGGGGCTGAGGCCCGCCTTCTCCGCGTACGCGATGGCCTCGTCGAAGCGGTCCTTCTGCGCGGCGATGGACGGATGTCCGGGCTCGTCGGCGCACGCGAAGTGCGACCAGAGCCCGGTGACGACGGCCAGCCCCTCGGCTTGCGCCGTGACTGCGGCGCCGACGAGTTCGGGCCAGTCGGCGGGCTGGCATCCTCCGCGCCCGAGACCGGTGTCGGACTTGAGCTGGATACGGGCCGGCCGACCGCTTGCCCGTGCGGCGGCCCGTACCTCTTCGAGGGCCCACATACCGCCCACGGACACGTCGATGTCGGCCTCGATCGCCTCTCGCCACGGCCCGCCGGGCGTCCACAGCCAGCAGAGCAGCCGTCCCCGGATACCTGCCGCGCGCAGTGCGAGTGCCTCCTGCGGGGTCGCGGTACCGAGCCAGTCGGCGCCGGCCGCGAGTGCGGCCCGAGCGCAGGGCAGCATGCCGTGGCCGTAGGCATCCGCCTTGACCACAGCCATGAGCTGGGCGCGGGGTGCCCGAGCGCGCAGCGCGCGGACGTTGGCGCGCAGCGCGCCGAGATCGATCTCGGCGCGCGCCCGCATGGGCGGCTCCGTAACCCGCGCGCCCCGGTCATCGGCGTTTCCGGAGATGTTTCCAGCACTGTTTCCGGTGCCGGAGCCAGCGGCGTTACCGATGCCGGAGCCAGCGGCGTTACCGGTGCCGGAGCCAGCGGCGTTACCGGCGCTGCGTCCGGTCCCGGAACCAGTGCCGTTTGCGGTTCTGTTTCCGGTCACCGGCGTGCCCCGGTCATGCGCGTGCGCCGGTCGTCTCGTACCCCGGTCATCCAGGCGCCCCCGGTCATCTGCGTGCCTCGTTCATCTAGCTGTATCTGCCTGTCCCCGTCATCGCGCCCAGTCTCTCAGAGCGCGGGATCTTCCTGTCTGCTTCGCGGCGCCCGCCTCACCGACGGTGCCCGCCTCGTCACAGAATGCCACCTCGCAGGGCGCCCATGGCGGGGCGGGCGCCGCCTCGTCATGCGGGCCTCCTCGTGGGGTCCGCCTCGTCATGGACGCGGGCCCAGGCGGCCCACCGAGGGGCGGCACACCCGTCACATGAGTACGTGACGCACGTTCCGCAGCCGGCGTTCCGCCTCGCGCGCCCTCCGTACGACCCGCCCTCCATACGACCCGCCCTCCGTACGGCCCACCGCACACGCAGACGTCCGTCACTGGACCGGCGGACATCGCTGCCCCACCGGCATCACTCGCCCGCGGACATTACTCACCCGCCGCAGTCGCTCACCCGCAGACGTCCCGCCAGGCCCCCGGGATCCCGTCCGCCACGTCCTGCGCGACCACAGCGGCCCCGCACGAAGCCCGACGGGCCGCCAAGCCGTGCAGATGGGCCGCGACGGAGCCCGCGTCCCGGGCTTCGAGTCCTGCCGCGAGCAGTGAGCCCGCGAGGCCCGACAGCACATCGCCGCTGCCCGCCGTGGCCAGCCAGGGAGTACCGGTCGGGTTCACCCGGACCGGTGTGTCGCCGGACGGGGCTGCGACGAGCGTGGTCGAGCCCTTGAGCAGGACGGTCGCCCCGTAACGCGAGGCCAGCGCCCGCGCGGACGCGAGCCGTGCCCCCTCGACCTCCTCGCGTGACACGTCGAGCAGCCTCGCGGCCTCGCCGGCGTGCGGGGTGAGCAGCGTGGGCGCCGACCGGGCCCGTACGGCCGCGGCGTCCAGCTGGCGTAGCCCGTCGGCGTCCACCAGCACCGGGACGTCGGATGCCAGGACGTCCTCGACCGCCGACGTGTCGTCCCCGATGCCGGGGCCCACGACCCAGGCCTGCACCCGCCCCGCCTTCGACGGCGGCCCGGCGTGCACCAGCGTCTCCGGGAAGCGTGCGATCACCGCGTCGGCGCCGGGCCCGACGTAGCGCACCGCCCCGGCGCCACCCCGCAGCGCGCCCGCCACGGCCAGCACGGCCGCTCCCGGGTAACGCGCCGATCCGGCGACAATGCCGACGACGCCCCGCCGGTACTTGTCGCTCTCCGCTGACGGCACCGGCAGCAGCTCCGCCACGTCCGCGTACTGGAGCGATTCCAGGTCCGGCACGACGGGCAGGTCGAGCCCGATGTCGACGAGGCGCAGAGCCCCGGCGTACTCGGCGGCCGGGTCGATGAGCAGCGCAGGCTTGTACGCTCCGAACGTCACTGTGGCGTCGGCCCGTACGGCCTCGCCGACGACCTCCCCCGTGTCCGCGGAAACCCCGCTCGGCAGGTCCACGGCGACCACCGGCACCCCGTCGGACACAGCCCAGAGTGCCGCGACCGCATCGGGCCGCAGACCGCCCCGGCCGCCGATTCCGGTAATCCCGTCGACCACCAGATCGGCACGGCCGACCACGGATACGTCGTCGACCCGCCCGCCGGCGGCGAGCAGGGCCCGCAGGCCTCCCTGGTGCGCCCGGTCCGGGGCCAGCAGCACCGCTGCCACCCCCGCGCCGCGCCGCGCCAGCCGAGCGCCCGCGTACAGGGCGTCACCTCCGTTGTCCCCGCTCCCGACGAGCAGCACGACCCGGGCGCCGTACACCTTCCCCAACAGGTCCGCGCAGGCCGCCGCGAGCCCGGCGGCAGCACGCTGCATCAGGGCGCCCTCCGGCAGTCTCGCCATCAGTTCGCGCTCGGCGGTCCGTACGGTCTCCACGCTGTAAGCAGTACGCATGCCTCAACCCTCCACTGTCGCCTCGCCGCTCTCAACCCTGGACAGCCCGCGCCGCGCCGTCTCACCCCCCGGCCGTCCCCGGTGCCGTCCCGGGTGCCGTCCCCGAGTCACCGCATGAAGGCCATCCTTCGCGCAGCCACACCTGGCCGCCGCTCAGCCACACCGAACCCGCTCACAGCCGTCCGCCCGTTCCCGCTCACAGCCGTCCGCCCGTTGTCACCCCTCCGCGATGACGACGGCAGAAGCGACGCCCGCGTCGTGGCTGAGCGAGACGTGCCATGACTGCACACCGAGTTCGGCGGCCCGCGCCGCGACCGTGCCGTTCACTCGCAGCCGGGGCCGGCCCCCGTCCTCCACGAACACCTCGGCGTCCGTCCAGCGCAGCCCGCCCGGCGCCCCGAGGGCTTTGGCCAGCGCTTCCTTGGCCGCGAACCGGGCCGCGAGCGATGCGACGCCCCGGCGTTCGCCGCCCGGAAGCCGCAACTCGGACGGCAGGAAGAGCCTTCCGGCCAGCTCGGGGGTCCGCTCCAGTGCCGCGCCGAACCGTTCGATCTCGGCGACGTCGATCCCGACTCCGACAATCACTCGACCGTCACCGACTTCGCGAGGTTCCGCGGCTGGTCGACCTCGTTGCCGCGCGCTGTCGCCAGCTCGCAGGCGAACACCTGCAGCGGGACAGCCGCGACCAGGGGCTGCAGCAGCGTCGGCGTGGCCGGGATACGGATCAGATGATCGGCGTGCGGCACGACTGCTTCGTCGCCCTCCTCCGCGATGACGATCGTCCGTGCGCCACGCGCCCTGATCTCCTGGATGTTCGACACCATCTTCCCGTGCAGTACGGACCTGCCGCGCGGTGAGGGTACGACGACGACGACCGGCAGGTCCTCCTCGATCAGCGCGATGGGGCCGTGCTTGAGCTCACCCGCCGCGAATCCCTCGGCGTGCATGTAGGCGAGTTCCTTCAGCTTCAGAGCGCCTTCGAGCGCCACCGGGTACCCGACATGGCGGCCGAGGAACAGCACCGTGTCCTTACCGGCCAGGGAGCGGGCCAGCTCCCTCACCGGCTGCATGGTCTCCAGCACCCGTTCGACCTGGCAGGAGATCTCGGACAGCTCACGGATGACGACCCGGATCTCGTCCGCCCACTTCGTCCCGCGCACCTGGCCCAGATAGAGCGCGACGAGATAGCAGGCCACCAACTGCGTCAGAAATGCCTTCGTCGACGCGACAGCGACCTCGGGTCCGGCGTGGGTGTAGAGCACCGCATCCGATTCCCGCGGGATGGTCGATCCGTTGGTGTTGCAGATGGCCAGCACCTTCGCGCCCTGCTCCCGGGCATGGCGCAGCGCCATCAGCGTGTCCATGGTCTCGCCCGACTGAGAGATGGCGATCACCAGCGTCTGCTGGTCGAGGATCGGATCCCGGTACCGGAACTCACTCGCGAGTTCGGTCTCGCAGGGAATGCGCGTCCAGTGCTCGATGGCGTACTTGGCGATCATCCCCGCGTGGAACGCGGTCCCGCACGCGACGATGACGACCTTGTCGATCTCACGCAGCACCGGAGCGGGAATCCGCACCTCGTCGAGCGTCAGCAGACCGCCGGTATCGATGCGTCCCAGCAGAGTGTCGGCGACAGCTTTCGGCTGCTCGGCGATCTCCTTGAGCATGAAGTAGTCATAGCCCCCCTTTTCCGCCGCGGAGGCGTCCCAGTCGACGTGGTACGAACGGACGTCGGCCGGTGCCCCCTCGAAGTCGGTGACGAGCACGCCGTCCCGGCGGAGCTCGACCACCTGGTCCTGTCCCAGCTCGATCGCTGACCGCGTGTGAGCGATGAACGCGGCCACGTCCGACGCGAGAAACGACTCACCTTCTCCAACGCCCACCACCAGCGGTGAGTTCCGCCGCGCACCGACCACCACATCCGGCTCGTCGGCATGCACCGCGACCAGGGTGAACGCCCCGTCGAGCCTGCGGCACACCTGCCGCATCGCCTCCGCCAGGTCCCCGCACGAGGAGTACGCCTCGGCGAGCAGGTGCGCCGTGACCTCCGTGTCGGTCTCGGAAGCCAAGACGTGTCCGCGTCCCGCCAGTTCGTCACGCAGGGCGGCGAAATTCTCGATGATCCCGTTGTGGACGACAGCCACCCTGCCTGCGTTGTCCAGATGCGGGTGGGCGTTCTCGTCATTGGGCGCTCCGTGCGTGGCCCAACGAGTGTGCCCGATCCCCGTCGTCCCGGTCGGCAAGGGCCGCTCTACCAGCTCCTTCTCCAGATTGACGAGCTTCCCGGCCTTCTTCGCGGCCGCCAGCCCACCGTCGGCGAGCACAGCGACGCCTGACGAGTCGTAGCCCCGGTACTCCAGCCGTTTGAGACCCGCGATGACAACATCCAGCGCCGACTGCCCGCCGACGTACCCCACGATTCCGCACATGTCGGCAGCCTACGGCGGACACCGCGGAGCGCCGCCCAGTCAGCGCGGTGGTCCGGGATACCGCGAGGCAGCGCTCACGGGTGCACGCCCGTTCCGGGACGCGGGGCGGGCAGGCCCACGCGGGGGGCGGGGTACGCGGAGCAGCAGGCCCACGCGGGGCGCGGGGGCGCAGGCCCACCGGCGCCCCGGGCGAGAACGTGGGCCGACGTGCCACCAACCGGACGGTTGCGGTGGCCGGATGGGCGGATGGCCGGATGGCCGTTGCAACCAGGACGTCCGGACGACCGGGGTGGCCGCATGACGAGCGGCAGGCAGCCAAGGTTGCCGGATGACGGCGCTGCGGGGCAGGGCAGGGCAGGGGACCGAACAGCCGGACGGACAGCCGGGGTCCGAACAAGCGGGGCGGGCGGACAAGCGGGGGCGGGCGGACAAGCGGGGGCGGGCGGACAGGCGAATGACCAGCCGGGCCACAGACCGCCTGCGGGGGCACACGGTCGGGAGGCAGCGGCCCCGGCCGTGTGCCCCCGCGGCGCAGACACCCTCGGGAGGCACACGGGGAGGCACAAGAGACCCACGCGGGGACACGGCAGGGCCACCCCGGGGACACGGCAGGCGCCACCCCGGAGACACGGCAGGCGCGCTCCGGATACACGCAGGTGGGCAACACGACAGGCGCGCCACCCGGAGGAAGCCCACAGCCCGCAGCCCTCCCGCGGCGAAGGCCGCACTCCGTGCTGACCGTTCGGGTGATTCACCCGGCCCCGTGACATGCCGGACCGGCTCGTCGGTTAGTCGAGCAGGTATGACCTCTGAGCTCCGCCCCTCGAAGACAGCCGACCCGTGCCGTCCGCCCGTCCGACGGATGCGCGCCGGGATGCGGGTGGTCGCCTCACTCTGCGCCGTCGCGGCCTCAGCAGGGCTGGTGAGCGGATGCAGCGGCCCCCACAGTGACCGCGACAGCGCCGGTACCACCGCGGCGAACGCCTCCCCGTCGAGCAGCACCGGGCTCACCGAGGACCAGGCCGAACGAAAAGCCCTGATCCCGTCGGCCAAGGTCAGCTATGCGAAGGCAGCCGATACCGCAGTGGGCCGGGTGCCGGGAAGCAAACTGGCCGAGATCGAACTCAAGAAGCAGCACGGCAGTGCAGGCACCAGCCATCCGCAGTGGGTCGCGAAGGTTGCCACGAAGGACGGCACCGCCCACTCCGTCACTGTCGACGCCGTCTCGGGAAAGGTGACCCGGTCCGTCACGGAGTCCGACCAGGACTCCGACGACAAGAGCAAGCTGGCCGGCCGGCTCGCCGATGCCAAGCAGACCCCGCAACAGGCCGCCCGGACCGCCACGGCCAAGAAGAAGGGCACTGTCAGCTCCATCGACCTGGACGACAACGACAGCGGCACTCTCATCTGGTCCGTGGACGTCGTGACGACCAACGACTGGAACAAGACGACCTTCGACATCGGCGCCACCGACGGCAAGATCAAGCGTGAGCACGTCGACAACGACTGACATATCCGACGCATCCGACACAGATGACACCACTGTCACTACCGGCACCACCAGCACCACTGTCACTACCAGCACCACCGAGCACTACCGGCACCACCCGCACCACCCGCACCTCTCACGCCTTTGGCGCGTGTCGCACCTCTCGCACCTCTCGCACATGCGAACCACTGCCACCCGACCACCCGGCACCCAGCCACCCACCCGTCTGCCCCGCACTGCTGCCACAGGACGGGCGGCGCCGCCCGGAGTGACGCACCCCACCCGCCCCGCACGTCACACAGCCGCCACAATGAACGAGTGATCTCTCCGGTCTCCCCGCTGCCGCGGAGCGCCCACCGGCCCAGGCCGGAGGCGACTCCCTACGTCGACCTCACCCGTACCGAGTGGAGCGCCCTGCGGGAGAAGACCCCGCTCCCGCTCACCGCCGAGGAGGTCGAACGGCTCCGCGGGCTCGGCGACGTCATAGACCTCGACGAGGTGCGGGACATCTACCTTCCGCTGTCGCGGCTGCTCAATCTCTACGTCCAGGCGTCGGACGGGCTGCGCGGGGCACTCAACACCTTTCTCGGTGACGCGGGCAACGGCCACGGCACCCAGCACGGCACCCCTTTCGTCATAGGTGTCGCCGGGAGCGTCGCGGTGGGAAAGTCCACCGTCGCCCGCCTTCTGCAGGCGCTGCTCGCCCGCTGGCCGGAGCACCCGCGCGTCGAGCTGATCACCACCGACGGGTTCCTGTACCCGATGGAGGAGCTGAAGCGGCGTGGGCTCATGGGCCGCAAGGGCTTCCCCGAGTCGTACGACCGCCGCGCCCTCACCCGGTTCGTCGCGGACGTGAAATCCGGCCGGGCCGAGGTGACCGCGCCGGTCTACTCGCACCTGATCTACGACATCGTGCCGGGTGAGCGGCTGACCGTGCGGCGCCCGGACATCCTGATCGTCGAGGGGCTGAACGTGCTGCAGCCCGCGCTCCCCGGCAGCGACGGCCGTACCCGGATCGGTCTCGCCGACTACTTCGACTTCTCCGTGTACGTGGACGCCCGTGCCGAGGACATCGAGACCTGGTACCTCAACCGGTTCAGGAAGCTGCGCGAGACGGCGTTCCAGGATCCGTCCTCGTACTTCAGGAAGTACACACAGGTGTCCGAGGAGGAGGCCCTGGAGTACGCGCGCACCATGTGGCGGACCATCAACAAACCGAACCTGGTGGAGAATGTGGCACCGACGCGCAGCCGTGCCACTCTCGTCGTGCGCAAGGGTCCCGACCACAAGGTCCAGCGCCTCTCCCTGCGCAAACTCTGATCTCACGGGAGCGCCCGCGTGTTGCATATGCGTCTGATCGTCCCTGCCGACCGTACGGACGAGGTACTTCACCTGCTGGGGCGCACCGTGGGCACCACCCATCTCGTGGTGCTGCCCGGCGCGGCCCGTGATCCGCAGGGCGACGTGGTGTTGTGCGATGTGGCGCGCGAGGCGGGCGACGACCTGATCGGCGCGCTGCGCGGGCTCGGTATCGACCGGTCCGGTTCGATCACGGTCGAGAACTCGGACCTGACTCTCTCCGCGTACGCCGACAAGGCCGAGGCCGACGCGCCCGGTGAGGGCTCGGACGCGGTGCTGTGGGAGGAGCTGTCGCAGGCGACGGACGAGGAGTCGACGTTCAGCGTCACCTACGTGGCGTTCATGGCCGTCGCGACGATGCTGGCCGCCTGCGGCGTGATGCTCGACAACGCGATCCTGATCGTGGGCGCGATGGCGGTCGGACCCGACTTCGGCCCGCTGGCGGGCATCTCCACCGCGCTCGTACAGCGGGCTCCGCGCCTGGTGGCCCGGTCGCTGTGGGCGCTGACCGGCGGGTTCGCCATCGCGATGGTACTGACGGCCGGGTTCGCCCGGATGATGAACGAGTTCGGGCTCTTCACCCTGCGGATGGTCGAAGCGGACCGCCCCAACACGTCGTTCATCTGGCAGCCGGACTGGATGTCCCTCGTGGTGGCGTTCCTCGCCGGCATCGCGGGAACGCTCTCGCTCACCTCGGCGAAGTCCGGGGCGCTGATCGGTGTGGCCATCTCGGTGACGACCGTACCGGCTGCGGCCAACGCCGCCGTGGCCTTCAACTACGGTGAATACAGCCAGACTTGGGGTTCGGTCGGCCAGCTGCTGGCGAACCTCGGGGGAATCGTGCTCGCGGGCACACTGACCCTGCTGGCGCAGAAAGCCCTGCTGTCGGCACGCCGCCGCCACGCACACTGACGGCGCCCATCCGCCCGGCAGAGCTCCGGCCGTCGGTTGCACACCACGCCCGCCCGCCCGCACATGGCGGACGGGCGGGTGACGGACGGGCGGGTGGCAGACGGGCGGGTGACGGACAGCGGGTGGCGATCACGCTGCGGGTTCGCCGGGGTCCGCCAGGAGCGGGGGCTATCCCAGCGCGGACTTCACCACGTCGGCCAGCCGGGAAGCCACCGTCCGCGCCTGGTCGATGTCCGCCGCCTCGACCATGACCCGCACCAGCGGCTCCGTGCCCGAGGGGCGCAGCAGTACGCGGCCGGTCGCACCCAGTTCGCTCTCGGCCTCGGTCACTGCCGCCCTCAGCTCGGGCGATGTGGCGACCCGTGACCGGTCCACGTCCGGCACGTTGACCAGGACCTGCGGCAGCCGCACCATCACGCCTGCCAGCTCGGCCAGCGTGCGTCCGGTGGCCGCGACGCGGGCGGCCAGCATCAGCCCGGTGAGGGTTCCGTCGCCGGTCGTCGCGTGGTCCAGGACGATGACGTGGCCGGACTGCTCGCCGCCCAGCGCGAAGCCGTGTTCCTTCATCGACTCCAGGACGTAGCGGTCACCGACCGCTGTCTGGACCAGCTCGATGCCCTCGCGTTCCATGGCCATCTTGAAGCCGAGGTTGGACATCACGGTTCCCACCACGGTGTTGCCCCGCAGCGTGCCCGCCTCGCGCATGGCGAGGGCCAGAACGGCGAGGATCTGGTCACCGTCGACCTCCTCACCTGATGCGTCGACGGCGAGGCAGCGGTCGGCGTCGCCGTCGTGCGCGATGCCGAAGTGCGCGCCGTGTTCGACCACGGCGGCCTTGATGAGGTCCAGGTGGGTCGAGCCGCAGCCGTCGTTGATGTTCAGCCCGTCGGGCTCGGCCCCCAGGGTGACGACCTCGGCCCCGGCGCGGGTGAACGCCTCGGGCGAGACGCGGGACGCGGCGCCGTGTGCCTCGTCGAGCACGACCTTGAGGCCGTCGAGCCGGTTGGGCAGGACGCCGATGAGGTGGGCGACGTACTGGTCGAAGCCCTGGTCGTACGTGCGGACCCGGCCCACCCCGGCACCCGTCGGGCGCTCCCAGGGCTCGCCTGTGCGGTGCTGGTCGTAGACCGTCTCGACACGGTCCTCCAGCTCGTCGGCGAGCTTGTGACCACCGCGGGCGAAGAATTTGATGCCGTTGTCCGGCATGGCGTTGTGGCTGGCGGAGAGCATCACGCCGAAGTCGGCGCCGAGTGCGCCGGTGAGGTACGCCACCGCCGGGGTGGGCAGCACACCGACGCGCAGGACGTCCACGCCCGCGCTCGCGAGACCGGCCACGACAGCGGCCTCCAGGAACTCTCCGGACGCACGCGGATCGCGTCCGACCACTGCCTTCGGCCGATGGCCCTCGAACGTGCCCGCCTCGGCGAGTACGTGCGCCGCGGCGACCGAGAGGCCGAGCGCGAGCTCCGCCGTCAGGTCCACGTTGGCGACACCGCGCACACCGTCCGTGCCGAAGAGTCGTCCCACTGCTGTCCTCCGAAAAATGCTCCGAGAAAGTCCGATTACGCAGGTCTCTGAGCGCTGTGAACGTCTTGCTCCGTTATACGCCGGAGGACCTGATAAACGAACGCCCCGGCGGCACAGAAGGTGCCGCCGGGGCGAAACGTACAAACAGGGTCGTGCATGCAGCCCTGCAAGCGGTATTTAGCGCTTGCTGTACTGCGGGGCCTTACGGGCCTTCTTGAGACCGGCCTTCTTGCGCTCGACCGCACGGTCGTCGCGGGAGAGGAAGCCGGCCTTCTTCAGCGTGGCGCGGTTGTTGTCCACGTCCGCCTCGTTGAGCGAGCGGGCCACGCCGAGGCGCAGGGCACCGGCCTGACCGGAGACGCCGCCACCCGAGATGCGGGCGATGACGTCGTAGCGGTTGTCGAGCTCGAGCACCTTGAAGGGCTCGTTGACTTCCTGCTGGTGCACCTTGTTGGGGAAGTAGTCCTCAAGGGTGCGACCGTTGATCTTCCACTTGCCGGTGCCCGGAACGATCCGGACGCGGGCGATGGCGTTCTTGCGACGACCCAGGCCGGCGGCCGGCTGCGGGTCGCCGAAGCGGCCTGCGAGCGACTCGCTGGTGTACTCACCCTCGACGGGGACCTCGGACTCGAAGGTGGTCACCTCGGCGAAGGTCTCTTCGCCGTCGGTGCCCGCCACGTCGTCGGTGGGGGTCTCTGCAGTGGTCTCGGCCACGATTCTCCTCAGATCTTTCTGTACGTCTTAGGGGGTGGCCGGAACTACTGCGCGACCTGGGTGATCTCGAACGGGACGGGCTGCTGGGCAGCGTGCGGGTGCTGGTCTCCCGCGTAGATCTTCAGCTTCGAGAGCACCTGACGGCCCAGGGTGTTCTTGGGGATCATGCCCTTGATGGCCTTCTCGACGGCCTTCTCGGGGCTCTTCGCAAGAAGCTCGTCGTAGCGGACGGAACGCAGACCACCCGGGAAACCGGAGTGGCGGTACGCCATCTTCTGAGTCTTCTTGTTGCCGGAGAGGTGAACCTTCTCGGCGTTGATGATGATGACGAAGTCACCCATGTCCATGTGCGGGGCGTAGATCGCCTTGTGCTTGCCCCGCAGGAGGGTGGCGGCGGTGGTCGCCAGACGGCCCAGGACGATGTCCTGCGCGTCGATGATGTGCCACTGGCGAGTGACATCGCCGGGCTTGGGGCTGTACGTACGCACTTCGTAGCCTTCGCTTCTTCAGTGGATGGGTCCAGACACATGGCACCGCTGAAGCGATCATGCAGCTGGGGCTCACAATGCCGGGAACACTGCCCGTATGCGAACCTCTGGTAACTGCTCCAGGGAACCTACGTAAGGGCCCTTCGCGTGAGAACGACGAAGCCAATACGCATAACAGTCCCTGAGAGTACCCGCGTCCCCTCACCCGGGTCAAAACGCCTCAGCACCCACGCCCGAACCGCCCCCTCGCCGCTTCCCGGCGGCAGCCGGGCGCGGAGTGTGGCGCCCCCGTCCAGCCCCCGGAGGCCTCGCCGTCACCCTCGGCGCCGTCCAGCACACCGGGCAAGTACCTCAGCTCCTCCAGCGCCCGGCGGCCGGTCCCGCTGATGGCGGTGAGCCCTCGGGCGGCCGGGCCCGGTTCCGGGAGCGCCTCGACTGCGCGCCCATGAAGCCTTACGGCACCGTGGTCGCCCACCCGGTGCGCACGAGCGCCCGGCCGTCGCGGACCAGGGCTTCGACCGGCGGTACCGGGCGGGTCATCGGGCGCGCTCCACACGCCGCTCGTCCCACACCGGCTCCGCCGTCTCGCGGACGACGCCGTCCGAACCGAAGACCAGGTACCGGTCGAAGGACTTCGCGAACCAGCGGTCGTGGGTGACCGCGATCACCGTCCCCTCGTACGCCTCGAGCCCCTCCTGGAGCGCCTCGGCCGACTCCAGGTCCAGGTTGTCCGTCGGCTCGTCCAGGAGCAGCGCGGTGGTGCCCGCCAGCTCCAGGAGCAGGATCTGGAAGCGGGCCTGCTGGCCGCCCGAGAGCCGCTCGAAGAGCTGGTCGCCCTGGCGCTCCATCTCGTACCGGCGCAGCACTCCCATCGCCGCCCCCCGGTCCTTGGCGTGCTCCGTCCACAGGATGTCGACGAGGGTCCGGCTGAGCAGTTCCGGGTGGGCGTGGGTCTGGGCGAAGTGGCCCGGTACGACGCGCGCACCGAGCTTCCACATGCCGGTGTGGGCGACGGGGCCGTCGGCGAGCAGCCGCAGGAAATGGGACTTACCGGATCCGTTGGAGCCGAGGACCGCAACCCGCTCGCCGTAGAAGATCTCCAGCGAGAACGGCTTCATCAGCCCGGTCAGCTCAAGGTTCTCGCAGGTCACGGCACGTACGCCGGTACGGCCGCCGCGCAGCCGCATCCGGATCTCCTGCTCGCGCGGCGGCTCGGGCGGCGGCCCGGCCTCCTCGAACTTCTGGAAGCGCGTCTGCATGGCGTGGTAGCGCGACGCCATGTCGGGGCTGCTGGCCGCCTGGTTGCGCAGCCGCAGCATCAGGGCCTTGAGCCGGGCGTGCTCCTCCTCCCAGCGCCGCTTGAGTTCCTCGAACCTCGCGAAGCGCTCCCTGCGGGCCTCGTGGTACGTGTCGAATCCGCCGCCGTGCACCCAGACGTCCGAGCCCGCCGGGCCGGGCTCCACACTCACGATCTTCTCCGCGGCCCGCGACAGCAGCTCCCGGTCGTGGGAGACGAAGAGCACGGTCTTGCGCGTCTCCCTCAGCCGCTCCTCCAGCCACCGCTTGCCCGGCACGTCGAGGTAGTTGTCCGGCTCGTCGAGGAGCAGCACCTCGTCGGGCCCCCGGAGCAGCGCCTCCAGGACGAGCCGCTTCTGCTCGCCCCCGGAGAGCGTGCGCACCTCGCGGAACTGCGCCTTGTCGTACGGGACACCGAGCGCCGCCATGGTGCACATGTCCCACACCGTCTCGGCCTCGTACCCCTGGACCTCGGCCCAGTCGCTCAGGGCCTGCGCGTACGTCATCTGCGCGGCCTCGTCGTCGACCGTCATGATCAGGTGCTCGGCGGCGTCAACGGACCGCGCCGCTTCCCTGATCCGCGGCTGCGCGACCGAGACCAGCAGGTCCCTGACCGTACGGTCGTCGCGGACCGAGCCGACGAACTGCCGCATCACCCCGAGGCCGCCGCTCACCGAGACCGTCCCGCCGTGCGGCTGGATCTCCCCCGCGATCAGCCGCAGCAGGGTGGTCTTGCCGGCGCCGTTGGCACCCACGAGGGCCACGACCGCGCCTTCGCCCACCCGGAACGAGGCGTCACCGAGGAGCACCCGCCCGTCCGGCAAGTAGTACTCGAGGTGGCCCGCTTCAAGATGTCCCATGCACCGGATTGTCGCCCACCGCCACCCCCCGGGGGCAAACGGATTCCCCCCGCCCCTGCGGGCCCCGGCCTCATGAGGCCCGATTAGTATGCGCGCCATGAGCTTCGGGCAAGGGGGGCCCTCTTGGGGGCCAGGGGATTCACAGCGGAACAACAGCAACGACAACAGCGACGCGGACGGCCGGTGGCAGGCCCCGGGCGGCCGGGCACCCGGCGCGGCCGGCGGGACGCCCGACTGGGCGGCGCTGGCCGATGAGAGCGCAGCACGCGGGCGGCGCAGGAAGCTGCTGCTGATCGGCGGTGGGGTGCTGGCGACAGCCGTGGTGGGGGCACTCGTCGCGGCCGTGGTCGTGGCCGCGGGCGGCGGGTCGGACGCGTCCGGCAAGAACGCCGGCCGTCTCCCCTCCCCCGAGGCACTGCCGAGCAAGAGCGGTGAGGCCCTGCCGTCCTTCACGCCGAAGGCGCCGGCCCCGCCGCCCGACCCCAAGGACTTCATCTCCAGCTCGAAGAAGGACAAGGCGCCGCTCAGCGCCGCCACCCTCTTCCCCGGCGCGACGATCGCGGTCGGCGACCACACGTACGCGAAGGCGGCCACCCACCGCACCACGGGCTGTGCCTCCGTGACCCAGGGCGCCCTCGGGTCCGTCCTGGTCAGCAACGGCTGCGGCCAGGTCATCCGGGCGACGTTCAGCAAGGGGGGTGTCGCGGTCACCATCGGGGTCGCCGTCTTCGACACCGAGGCCCAGGCCCGCAAGGCGATGAAGCAGTCGGCCGGCGGTATCGCCTCGCTCAACGGGGCGGGCGTCCCCACCTTCTGCCGCAACGGCTCGGTCTGCCGCAGGACCGCCAACTCCTACGGCCGCTACGCCTACTTCACGGTCGGCGGCTTCACCAGCGGCAAGAACGTCACGCAGTCCGACGCGAACGTCTTCACGGCGGGCGACGACGTGGCGGAGTTCACCTTCCGCCAGATCGTGGCGCGCGGCCAGCGGCAGGCGTCGGCTGCGGCCGCAGCCCCCGCGAGCTGATCCGCACCGACCGCTGCGGCGGCCCCGGCCCGGTTCAGTGGCCGGTGCCGCCGCGGTGGCGCAGCCGCAGCCGCAGTGGCACCAGCGCGGACTCGACCTGTGTCGCCAGGTTCATCTTGGACACGCCGTCGGTGCGCTCCCCGAAGCGGATGGGGATCTCCACACCGGTGTACCCGTGGCGTACGGCCAGGAATTTCAGCTCCACCTGGAAGCTGTAGCCCGCGCTCCCGAGCGTGGTCAGATCCACTGCGCGAAGTGTCTGCGCGCGCCACAGGTTGAACCCCGCCGTGATGTCGCGGATCCGTGTGCCGAGGACGGTGCGCGCGTACTGGTTGGCGAAGCGCGACAGCGCCTTCCGGTGCAGCCCCCAGTCGTCGTCCAGCGAGCCGCCGCCGACGTACCGGCTGCCGACGACGAAGCCCGCATCGGTCGCCAGCGCCGTTCCCAGCAGCTGCGGCACGACGTGTGCGGGGTGGCTGCCGTCGGCGTCCATCTGCACGACGTACTCGGCGCCCTCGTCGATGGCCGCGAGCATCCCGGCGGCGTAGGCGCGCCCCAGGCCGTCCTTCTCGCCGCGGTGCAGCACGGTCATCCGCGGCCGCGCCCCGGCGGCGAGGGGCGCGTTGTGCCCGGCGGCCAGCTCGTCGGCCAGCCGCCCGGTGCCGTCGGGGCTCGCGTCGTCGACGACCTTCAGCTGAAGGCCGGGCAGCGGCAGGGCCATCACGACGGCGGCGGTCCGCGGCAGACTGTCGGCCTCGTTGTACGTCGGCATCACCACGGTCAGCGGCAGCCGGCCCCACTCCTGGGGGAGCCGTCCGGTCGCCGAGGGCTGGGGCATGGGATCTCCGTACGTCGGGATTTCGCTGCCCGGCGAGCGGTTTCGGCGGGGCCGCCTCAGCAGCAGCCGGCCCCCGGCAGCGTCCGCATATTACGTGCCTCCCGGCTCCTGGCCGCGAGCAACTCGTCGGCGGGGTAACCCACTTCCTCCAGGGTCAGCCCGTGCGGCCGCACCACACGCACCGAGGAGTCGCGCACCGCGACGGCGAGCACCTCGCCCGGCCACTCCACCGGGCGGTGCCCGTCGCCGACGGAGAGCAGCGCGCCGACCAGCGAGCGGACCATGTTGTGGCAGAAGGCGTCGGCGCGCACGGTCCCGGTGACGATCCCGTCGGCGCCTCGTTCCCAGAAGAGGTGCTGGAGGGTACGGATCGTGGTGGCGCCCTCGCGCTTCTTGCAGTACGCGGCGAAGTCGTGCTCGCCGATGAGGGCCTGTGAAGCGGCGTTCATCGCCGGGAGGTCCAGCTCACGGTCGTGCCAGAGGACGTGCCCGCGCAGCAGCGGGTCGACACCGCCGGGGCGGTCGCTCACCCGGTACGCGTACCGGCGCCAGATCGCCGAGAAACGGGCGTTGAAACCCGGCGGCGCCTCGGCCACCCGCCACACCCGTACGTCCTGGGGCAGCCGCCCGGACAGCCGCCGCAGCAGCATCCCCCGGTGCTCCGCCCACACCTCCTGCGGCAGGTCGACCTGCGCGACCTGGCCGCGTGCGTGCACCCCTGCGTCGGTCCGTCCGGCGACCGTGAGGTCGTACGTCAGCGAAGAGCGGGTCACCGTCCGGATGGCCGACTCCAACTCGCCCTGCACCGTGCGGCGTTCGGTCTGCTTCGCCCAGCCTGAGAAGTCCTTGCCGTCGTACGCAAGGTCCAGCCGCACCCGTACCGAACCGGGCTCCACCTCGTCACTCACCAGCGCATCCTTTCAGCCTCACGCACACACCCATCAGCCTCACGCACCCACCGCACCGCACCGCACAAGGAGAACGGGCCCGCACCGCCCCGAGGGGAGATACGGGCCCGTTCGACCGTCTTCGCAACGCCGTCCTCGGAACGCTGACCTCGGAACACCGTCCTCGGAAAGCTGTCCTCAGAGCTGCCTCAGGAAGGCTCAGGCGTCCTTGGACTCGGCCTCGACCGGCTTCGCGTCCTCGACGACCTCGGCCGGGGCCTCGGTCTTCGGGGCAGCGTCCTTGGCGGAGCGCTTGGTCGCGGCCTCGGCCTCACCGGTGGCCTCCTGGGCCACGGTCAGCGCCTCGACCAGCTCGATGACCGCCATCGGGGCGTTGTCGCCACGACGGTTGCCGATCTTGGTGATGCGGGTGTAGCCACCGGGGCGGTTCTCGTACCGGGGCGCGATCTCGGTGAAGAGCGTGTGGACGACGCCCTTGTCCGTGATCGACTTCAGAACGAGGCGACGGTTGTGGATGTCGCCGTTCTTCGCCTTGGTGATGAAACGCTCGGCGACCGGACGCAGGCGGCGGGCCTTGGCCTCGGTCGTGGTGATGCGGCCGTGCTCGAACAGCGACTTCGCGAGGTTCGCGAGGAGCAGACGCTCGTGCGCGGCGCTGCCGCCCAGACGGGCACCCTTGGCGGGCTTCGGCATGGTGTTTCTCCTTGTGATCTGCACCGGCCGTATCAGGTACCGGTGTCAGTTACCGACGGACTGCTGCCCGTCGGAAGTCCACGGCCGGGGCTCGCCGAGCCCCGGCCGGAGGCGTATCAGTACTGCTCGGTCTCCACGAAACCGGCGTCCGCGTCGTCGTCGGCGCCGAAGGCGTCGGCGGCGGCGGTCGGGTCGAATCCGGGCGGGCTGTCCTTGAGCGCCAGGCCCATGCCGGCCAGCTTCGCCTTGACCTCGTCGATCGACTTCGCACCGAAGTTGCGGATGTCGAGCAGGTCGGCCTCGGACCGCGCCACGAGCTCACCCACGGAGTGGATGCCCTCGCGCTTGAGGCAGTTGTACGACCGGACGGTGAGCTCGAGCTCCTCGATCGGCAGGGCGAGATCGGCGGCGAGCGCGGCGTCGGTCGGCGACGGGCCCATGTCGATGCCCTCGGCGTCGATGTTGAGCTCGCGGGCCAGACCGAACAGCTCGACCAGGGTCTTACCGGCCGACGCCATGGCGTCACGGGGACGCATGGCCTGCTTCGTCTCGACGTCGACGATCAGCTTGTCGAAGTCGGTGCGCTGCTCGACACGGGTCGCCTCGACCTTGTACGTGACCTTCAGCACCGGGGAGTAGATGGAGTCGACCGGGATACGGCCGATCTCCTGGCCCAGCTGCTTGTTCTGCACGGCGGAGACGTAGCCGCGGCCGCGCTCGACGGTCAGCTCCATCTCCAGCTTGCCCTTGCCGTTCAGCGTGGCGAGGACCAGGTCCGGGTTGTGGACCTCGACACCGGCCGGCGGGGCGATGTCAGCAGCGGTGACCAGGCCGGGACCCTGCTTGCGCAGGTACATCACGACCGGCTCGTCGTGCTCCGAGGAGACGACCAGCTGCTTGATGTTGAGGATGAGGTCGGTCACGTCCTCCTTGACGCCCGGCACGGTGGTGAACTCGTGCAGGACACCGTCGACGCGGATGCTGGTGACAGCGGCACCCGGGATCGAGGAGAGGAGCGTGCGGCGGAGGGAGTTGCCGAGGGTGTAGCCGAAGCCCGGCTCGAGCGGCTCGATCACGAACCGCGAGCGGTACTCGTCGACGACCTCTTCGGTCAGCGACGGACGCTGAGCGATAAGCATGCGGTGATCCTTCAGTCGTGGGCGCCCACTATTTGACGCCCCCAATGTCGTTCGAACGTGTCCTGCCGACCCGTATGCACTCCGGGCTCCGGACACGCACTACAGCACGTACTACAAGAGTACGAGATCCACAAGGGTACGGGCGGTACGACCGGAAAGAGGCCGTACCGCCCGCGACAACCCTGTGCAACAGTCCGACGCCGAAGCGTCAGACGCGACGCCGCTTCGGGGGGCGGCAGCCGTTGTGCGGGGTGGGGGTGACGTCCTGGATCGAGCCGACCTCGAGGCCAGTGGCCTGGAGGGAGCGGATCGCGGTCTCACGGCCGGAGCCGGGACCCTTGACGAAGACGTCGACCTTGCGCATGCCGTGCTCCTGCGCGCGACGGGCAGCCGACTCGGCGGCCATCTGCGCGGCGAAGGGGGTGGACTTGCGCGAGCCCTTGAAGCCGACGTGGCCGGCGGAGGCCCAGGAGATCACGTTGCCCGAGGGGTCCGTGATCGAGACGATCGTGTTGTTGAACGTGCTCTTGATGTGGGCATGCCCGTGAGCGACGTTCTTCTTTTCCTTGCGGCGCACCTTCTTGGTAGCACCCTGACGGCCCTTAGGAGGCATGTCTTACTCCCGGTGGAGTGGAGGTGATCGGTCCTACAGCGAAGACCGCTGAACAGCGTCCCTAGCTGAGGACTACTTCTTGCCCGGCTTCTTCTTACCGGCGATCGCGCGACGCGGGCCCTTGCGGGTACGAGCGTTCGTGCTGGTGCGCTGACCGTGGACCGGAAGTCCACGACGGTGACGCAGACCCTGGTAGCAGCCGATCTCGACCTTGCGGCGGATGTCGGCCTGGATCTCGCGGCGGAGGTCACCCTCGGTGCGGAGGTTGGCGTCCACGTACTCGCGGATCTTGACCAGGTCCTCTTCGGCCAGATCACGAACGCGGGTGTTGGGGTCAACACCGGTGGCGGCCAGGGCCTCCTTGGACCGGGTGCGCCCGATGCCGAAGACGTAGGTGAGGGCAACCTCCACGCGCTTTTCGCGCGGGATGTCAACACCTGAAACGCGTGCCATTCAATGGCTCCTGTTGATATCGGGGGTCTTCCGCAGAGCCTCTCCCAGACAAAAGCGCCTACAGATCGTAGGCACTATTCCGGGTCCCCGGCCCCCGCCGGAGGTGTCGCCCGCCATGACGGCTGAGCGGGCCCTGCGTATGTACGTATTTACGTGCGTCGCGCGAAGAACTGCGAGGTGCAGGTCGTGCTTCAGCCCTGGCGCTGCTTGTGGCGCAGGTTGTCGCAGATGACCATGACCCGACCGTGACGGCGGATCACCTTGCACTTGTCGCAGATCTTCTTGACGCTCGGCTTGACCTTCATGGGATGTCAGGTTCTCCGGGTCGGTGCCACCACCGCGCCGTGAAGCGGGGTGCGGGCAAGATCTACTTGTAGCGGTAGACGATCCGACCACGCGTCAGGTCGTACGGAGACAGCTCCACGACGACCCGGTCATCCGGAAGGATGCGGATGTAGTGCATCCGCATCTTGCCGCTGATGTGCGCTAGGACCTTGTGACCGTTCTGAAGTTCCACCTTGAACATTGCGTTCGGGAGGGACTCGATCACGGTGCCCTCGATTTCGATGGCACCTTGCTTCTTGGCCACGCTTCGCCCTTCGAATCGGCTACCTTGATCGGCTCCGTACAGCACGTGTGTCGGCATGACATGCATGCAGACACACGGGTATACGCGAGCCGACGAGTCAGTCTACGTCAGGGCTTCCATAAAGACGAATCCGGGAAGGATGCCCTGCTGTCAAGATCCTTAAGCCACTCGGCCGCACACTCCGCCGGCACTCAGCCGAGTGGATCCGGGGCGGTCGTCACTCCCAGCTCGGCCAGTTTCGCCTTGCCGCCGTCCGGCGCCGTCAGCACGATGAGCCCCTGCTCGGTCAGTGCGATCGAGTGCTCCCAGTGCGAGGACCAGGTCCCGTCGGTCGTGATGACGGTCCAGTCGTCCTCCAGCACCTGGGTGCGGGGGGTACCGAGCGACACCATCGGCTCGATCGCCAGGCAGAAACCGGGGACCAGCTTCGGATTGTGCCGGCCGATGAGACGCCGCTTGTCGACGTAGTTCAGCAGATGCGGGTCCATGTGCATCTCTGAGCCGATGCCGTGGCCGCCGTAGTCCTCGATGATCCCGTACTTGCCCGAGGACGGACGGGGCTGACGCCGGATGTAGCCCTCGATCGCCTTCGACACCTCGGCGAGCCTGCCGCCCTTCTTCATGGCGGCGATCCCGGCCCACATCGACTCCTCGGTCACCCGGGAGAGCTCGACCAGCTCGGGGGCGTGCCCCGTGCCGACGAACGCGGTGTACGCCGCGTCGCCGTGCCAGCCGTCGATGATCGCGCCGCAGTCGATCGAGATGATGTCGCCGTCCTTGAGGACGGTCTTCTCGTCCGGGATGCCGTGGACCACGACCTCGTTCACGGACGTGCAGATCGTCGCGGGGAAACCGCCGTAGCCGAGGAAGTTCGGCTTGGCGTTGTGGTCGGCGAGGACCTTGCGGGCCACCTGGTCCAGGTCGTGCGTGGTGGACCCGGGCACCGCCGCCTCACGGGTAGCGGCGTGGATCGCGGCGACGACAAGCCCCGCCTCGCGCATCTTCGCGATCTGCTCGGGAGTCTTGATCTCCACCATCGAAATTCGCCTTCCGCATCGAACCGGTCTCTGTGCCCAACAGTACGGCCGCGGTGTCCCGGGGACACCGCGGCCGTGTATACACGTGCTGCTTGTCAGACCTTGTCGGCCTGCAGGGCCTCCATGGCCCTCTTGGTCACCTCGGTGACCTTGCCGAGCGCGGAAATCGTCGACACCAGGCCCTGGGCCTTGTAGTGGTCGATGATCGGCTCGGTCTGCGTGTGGTAGACCTCCAGCCGGGTACGCACCGTCTCCTCGGTGTCGTCACCGCGCTGGTAGAGCTCGCCGCCGCAGATGTCGCAGACGCCCTCACGCTCGGGGCGGCTGTACTCGACATGGAACACATGACTCGAATCATTACGGCAGATACGCCGTCCTGCGATCCGCTTCACTACTTCGTCCTCGGGGACCTCGAGGTCCAGCACCGCGTCCAGCTTCTGTCCCTCGCCGCTCAGCCACTCGTCGAGTGCCTGGGCCTGGGCGACATTGCGCGGGAAACCGTCGAGGAGGAAACCGCCCTCGGCGTCGGGCTGGGACATCCGCTCCTGCGCCATCCCGATGGTGACCTCGTCGGGGACCAGCTCGCCGGCATCCATCAGTGCCTTGGCCTGCTTGCCCAGCTCCGTGCCCTGACTGATGTTGGCACGGAAGAGGTCGCCCGTGGAGATGTGCGGGATCACCAGGTTCTTGGCAAGGTACGCAGCCTGCGTTCCCTTGCCCGCCCCGGGCGGTCCGACGAGGACGATACGCATCAGCGGAGGAACCCTTCGTAATTACGCTGCTGGAGCTGGCTCTCGATCTGCTTCACGGTCTCCAGACCCACACCCACGATGATCAGGATGCTCGTCCCGCCGAACGGGAAGTTCTGGTTCGCGCCGAAGCCCACCAACGCCATCGTTGGGACAAGAGCGATCACACCCAGATACAGCGACCCCGGCCAGGTGATCCGGTTGAGCACGTAGCTCAAGTACTCAGCGGTCGGTCGGCCAGCCCGGATGCCCGGGATGAAGCCACCATACTTCTTCATGTTGTCGGCGACTTCCTCGGGGTTGAACGAGATAGCCACATAGAAGAAGGCGAAGAAGACGATCAACAGGAAGTACGTGACGATGTAAGCCGGGTGGTCGCCCTTGACCAGGTTGTCCTTGATCCACGTCGCCCAGCCGGCGGTCGAACCGCTGAACTGCACGATGAGGCCCGGGATATAGAGCAGCGACGAAGCGAAGATGACCGGAATCACACCGGCCTGGTTCACCTTGAGCGGGATGTACGTCGACGTGCCGCCGTAGGACTTCCGGCCGATCATGCGCTTCGCGTACTGGACGGGGATGCGCCGCTGGGCCTGCTCCACGAAGACGACGAGTCCGACCATGGCCAGACCCACCAGGATCACGGCGCCGAACTCGATCCAGCCGCCCGCCAGCTTGCCCTGCTGCTTGACGGCCCACAGCGCGCCGGGGAAGCCGGCCGCGATGGAGACGAACATCAGGATCGACATGCCGTTGCCGATGCCGCGGTCGGTGACGAGCTCACCGAGCCACATGACCATGCAGGTGCCGGCGGTCATGCAGATGACCATGGTGATCGTGGTGAAGATCGACTGGTCGGGGACGATCTGGTTGGCCACGGGGCAGCTGCCGAACAGCGCGCCGGTCCGGGCGGTCGCCACCAGACCGGTGCCCTGGAGGATCGCGAGCGCCACGGTCAGATAACGCGTGTACTGCGTGACCTTCGCCTGACCGGACTGCCCCTCCTTCTTCAGGGCTTCCAGCCGCGGGATGACCACGGTCAGCAGCTGCAGGATGATGCTCGCCGTGATGTACGGCATGATGCCGAGCGCGAAGATGGTGATCTGCAACAGTGCGCCACCACTGAACATGTTGACCAGGCCGAAGAGCCCCTGGTTGGTCTTCGTCTGGTCCAGACACTGCTGGACGTTCGAGTAGCTGACCCCGGGGATCGGGATGTGCGTTCCGAGCCGGTAGATCACGATGATGGCGAGTGTGAACAGCAGCTTCTTGCGCAGGTCGGGCGTCTTGAACGCTCGGGCGAACGCGGTGAGCACGGTGCCTCCTGCGACCCCCGCGCGACTGCGTAGAGGTGACGGTCTTGAGAATGCGACGATGGACGGTTTGCGTAGCGGTCAGTAGCCCGCGCGGATACACCACGCCGAGTACGGACAGTGCAGCGCCACCATACCGGCGACCCTGCCCCCCTAGGAACGACCAACCGGGGATGCCCTTTCAAAAAGGCATCCCCGGTTGGGTGTTCAGGTCATCGAGTCGTCTCAGACGAGCTCGGTGACGGTGCCGCCCGCGGCGGCAATCTTCTCCTTGGCGGAGCCGGAGACGGCGTCAACCGAAACCGTCAGCGCCACCGAGATCTCGCCCTGGCCCAGGACCTTGACGAGGCTGTTCTTACGTACCGCGCCCTTGGCGACCAGGTCGGCCACCGTGACGTCCCCACCCTGCGGGTAGAGCTCACCGAGCTTGTCCAGGTTGACCACCTGGAACTCGGTGCGGAACGGGTTCTTGAAGCCCTTCAGCTTCGGGAGACGCATGTGGAGGGGCATCTGCCCGCCCTCGAAGCGCTCCGGAACCTGGTAACGGGCCTTCGTGCCCTTGGTACCACGACCGGCGGTCTTACCCTTGGACGCCTCACCACGACCCACACGGGTCTTGGCGGTCTTGGCGCCCGGGGCGGGCCGGAGGTTGTGGACCTTCAGCGGGTTGTTCTCCGCCATGTCAGTCGACCTCCTCAACCGTCACGAGGTGGCGGACGGTGTTAGCCATTCCGCGGAACTCGGGGCGGTCCTCCTTGACAACCACGTCGTGCAGGCGCTTGAGCCCGAGCGAACGCAGGGTGTCGCGGTGGTTCTGCTTGCTGCCGATGTACGACTTCGTCTGCGTGATCTTGAGGCGAGCCATTACGCACCCGCTCCCGCACGTGCACGGAGCAGAGCCGCGGGGGCGACGTCCTCGAGGGGCAGACCGCGGCGGGCCGCGATCTCCTCGGGACGCTGCAGGCCCTGGAGGGCCGCCACGGTCGCGTGCACGATGTTGATCGCGTTGTCGGAGCCGAGCGACTTCGACAGGATGTCGTGAACGCCGGCGCACTCCAGAACGGCGCGCACCGGGCCACCGGCGATAACACCGGTACCGGGGGAAGCAGGCTTGAGCAGGACGACGCCCGCGGCCTTCTCGCCCGTGATCGGGTGCGGGATGGTGCCCTGGATACGCGGGACCTTGAAGAAGCTCTTCTTCGCTTCCTCGACGCCCTTGGCGATGGCCGCGGGAACTTCCTTGGCCTTGCCGTATCCGACACCTACGGTGCCGTCTCCGTCTCCGACCACGACGAGCGCGGTGAAGCTGAAGCGACGACCACCCTTGACAACCTTGGCAACGCGGTTGATCGCGACTACACGCTCAACGTAAGCGGTCTTCTCGGCGGCTGCGCCGTCGCGACCCTTCCGGTCCCGCCGCTCGCCGCCACCGGCACCGCTTCCGCGGCGCTGGGGTCCAGCCATTGGATTTACCTCTCTCTGTTACGTCCGTTAGTCCCGGAACCGGGGCTTAGAACTTCAGCCCGGCTTCGCGGGCGGCGTCAGCCAGAGCGGCAATGCGCCCGGCGTACCTGTTGCCACCACGGTCGAACACGACAGCCTCGACACCCGCGGCCTTCGCACGCTCGGCGACGAGCGCGCCGACCTGCTGTGCCTGGGCGCTCTTGTCGCCCTCGCCACCGCGGATCGAGGTGTCCAGGGTCGACGCCGAAGCGAGCGTGTGGCCCGCGATGTCGTCGATGACCTGCGCAACGATGTTGCGGTTGGAGCGCGTCACGACCAGGCGCGGACGCTCCGGCGTGCCGGAGACGTGCTTGCGGACACGGACGTGGCGGCGCTTGATGGCAGCGCGCTTGTACGCGTCACCCTTGGCGATCTTTACACCGTATGCCATGGCTTACTTACCCGCCTTTCCGACCTTGCGGCGGATAACCTCGCCGGCGTACTTGACGCCCTTGGCCTTGTACGGGTCGGGCTTCCGCAGCTTGCGGATCTTCGCCGATACCTCGCCGACCTTCTGCTTGTCGATGCCCTCGACGCTGAACTTCGTGGGCGACTCGACCTTGAAGGTGATGCCCTCAGGGGCCTCGATGGTGATCGAGTGGCTGTAGCCCAGGGCGAACTCCAGGTTGGAGCCCTTCGCCTGGACGCGGTAACCGACACCGCTGATCTCGAGCGCCTTGGTGTATCCCGTGGTCACGCCGGTGATCATGTTCGCCACCAGCGTGCGGGACAGGCCGTGAAGGGCCTTGTTCTGACGCTCGTCGTTAGGACGGACGACGTTGAGCACGCCGTCCTCGCCCTTGGTGACCTCGATCGGCGCTGCAACGGTGTGCGAGAGGGACCCCTTGGGGCCCTTCACCGCGACCGTGCGGCCATCGATGGTGACGTCCACACCGGCGGGAACCTGGATGGGGAGCTTGCCGATTCGCGACATGAGCTTTTCCTCCGTTCCCGACTACCAGACGTAGGCGAGGACTTCCCCACCTACGCCCTTCTTGCTTGCCTGCTGGCCGGTCAGGAGGCCGTAGGACGTGGAGATGATCGCCACGCCCAGGCCGCCGAGAACCTTCGGCAGACTTGTGGACTTCGCGTATACACGCAGACCCGGCTTCGAAATCCGCTTGATGCCGGCGATCGAGCGCTCGCGGTTCGGGCCGAACTTCAGCTCGAGAACGAGGTTCTTGCCGACCTCGGCGTCCTCGGTCTTCCAGCCGGTGATGAAGCCCTCCTGCTGGAGGATCTCCGCGATGTGCGACTTGATCTTGCTGTGCGGCATCACGACTGAGTCGTGGTACGCCGAGTTTGCGTTACGCAGACGCGTGAGCATGTCTGCGATGGGATCAGTCATGGTCATGAATTGGCCTTCGGCCTCTCTCGCCGGGGTTTCCTGTATGCGCCATCCCTCTCCCCACTCAGTGGCGGGACGGGTGCGGTGCGGGGACCTACGGCGTAGTAAGCGTTTTGTCAGCGGGCTTCGCCCGCGGGCGGTCGGGCGGCAGAGGCCCAACCCCGCAAGCCTACGGCATGCGGAGGAGGGCTTCTGCCGACCTGATGCTTACCGAGAGCCTCCGATAATTCCCGGAAAGGGAATTACCAGGAGCTCTTGGTCACGCCCGGCAGCTCGCCGCGGTGGGCCATCTCACGAAGGCACACACGGCACAGGCCGAACTTGCGGTAGACGGAGTGGGGCCGGCCGCAGCGCTGGCAGCGGGTGTACCCGCGGACGCCGAACTTCGGCTTGCGGGCGGCCTTAGCGATCAGAGACTTCTTCGCCACGGTCAGTTCTCCTTGAACGGGAAGCCGAGGTGACGAAGGAGGGCACGACCCTCGTCGTCATTGGTCGCCGTGGTGACCACGGTGATGTCCATGCCCCGGACCCGGTCGATCTTGTCCTGGTCGATCTCGTGGAACATGACCTGCTCCGTGAGACCGAAGGTGTAGTTGCCACGGCCGTCGAACTGCTTCGGCGACAGACCACGGAAGTCACGGATACGCGGAAGCGCGAGCGACAGCGTACGGTCCAGGAACTCCCACATCCGGTCACCGCGGAGGGTGACGTGGCAGCCGATCGGCTGCCCCTCGCGCAGCTTGAACTGCGCGATCGACTTGCGGGCCTTGGTGACGGCCGGCTTCTGACCGGTGATCGTGGTGAGGTCCTTGATGGCACCGTCGATCAGCTTGGAGTCGCGGGCGGCGTCGCCCACACCCATGTTGACCACGATCTTGACGAGACCGGGGATCTGCATGACGTTCTCGTACGAGAACTCCTCACGCAGCTTGCCGGCGATTTCCTCGCGGTAGCGCGTCTTGAGACGCGGCGCAGTGGTGGCAGTCATCAGATGTCCTCACCGGTCCGCTTGGCAACGCGGATCTTGTTGCCCTCGTCGTCAAAGCGGTAGCCGACGCGGGTGACGACCTTCTTGCCGTCCTTCTCCACAACCAGCTGAACATTGCTGACGTGGACAGGGGCTTCGGTCGTCACGATGCCACCGGTCTGCGAACCACGAGCGGTCTGGCCGGCCTTGGTGTGCTTCTTGACCCGGTTGACACCCTCGACGAGGACACGGTTCTGCGTGGGGTAGGCAACGATGACCTTGCCCTGCTTGCCGCGGTCCTTACCGGTGATGACCTGAACCAGGTCGCCCTTCTTGATCTTCATGCTTACAGCACCTCCGGCGCGAGCGAGATGATCTTCATGAACTTCTTCTCGCGCAGCTCACGGCCCACCGGGCCGAAGATACGGGTGCCGCGGGGGTCGCCGTCGTTCTTCAGAATGACGGCGGCGTTCTCGTCGAAGCGGATGTACGAGCCGTCCTGACGACGACGCTCCTTGACGGTGCGAACGATGACCGCCTTGACGACGTCACCCTTCTTCACGTTGCCACCGGGGATCGCGTCCTTGACGGTGGCGACGATTACGTCGCCGATACCCGCGTAGCGGCGACCCGAGCCACCGAGAACACGAATGGTGAGAATTTCCTTCGCACCCGTGTTGTCGGCGACACGAAGTCGCGACTCCTGCTGGATCACGTCTGTCTCCTGATCGTCTGCCGGTTCCCGGCGGGGGGCCGCGTAAGTGACTTACGCGGATCCCCCACCGAGCCTGGCGGAACTGACCTGAGCGATGAGCTCAGGGATTCTTACTTGGCCTTCTCGAGGATCTCGACGATGCGCCAGCGCTTCGTCGCCGAGAGCGGCCGCGTCTCCATGATGACGACGCGGTCGCCGATACCGGCGGCGTTGGACTCGTCGTGCGCCTTGAGCTTGTTCGTACGGCGGATGACCTTGCCGTACAGCGCGTGCTTGACGCGGTCCTCGACAGCGACGACGACGGTCTTGTCCATCTTGTCGCTGACGACGAGACCCTCACGGGTCTTGCGGAAACCGCGCTGCTCAGTCGTCTCAGTCACATTCTTCTCGCTCATCAGGCGCTCTCCACCGTCTCGATGCCCAGCTCGCGCTCACGCATCAGGGTGTAGATCCGGGCGATGTCCTTACGGACGGACTTGAGCCGACCGTGGTTCTCGAGCTGTCCGGTCGCCGCCTGGAAGCGGAGGTTGAACAGCTCTTCCTTGGCCTCACGGAGCTTCGCGACGAGGTCCTCGTCGTTCAGCTCACGCAGCTCGGTCGCCTTGATACCGGCCGCCATCACGACTCACCTGCCTCGCGCCGCACGATGCGGCACTTCATCGGAAGCTTGTGGGCGGCGCGGGTGAGCGCCTCCTTAGCGACCTTCTCGTTCGGGTAGGACAGCTCGAACATCACCCGGCCGGGCTTGACGTTCGCGATCCACCACTCCGGGGAGCCCTTACCGGAACCCATGCGGGTCTCGGCGGGCTTCTTGGTGAGGGGACGGTCCGGGTAGATGTTGATCCAGACCTTGCCGCCACGCTTGATGTGGCGGGTCATCGCGATACGAGCAGCCTCGATCTGGCGGTTCGTCACGTACGCCGGCGTCAGAGCCTGGATGCCGTACTCACCGAATGCGACCTCAGTTCCACCCTTCGCCATACCACTGCGCTTGGGGTGGTGCTGCTTGCGGTGCTTGACCCTACGAGGGATCAGCATGTCGGTCAGGCCTCCGTTCCAGTGCTCTCAGCCGGAGCAGCGGCGGCGGGAGCGTCGGCCTTGGGGGCCTCGGCTGCCGGCGCGGACTGCTGCGGCTTGCGGCCGCGGCCGCCACGCTCGCCGCCACGGCCACCACGGCCGCCGGCTGCCGGACGGTCACTGCCGCCACCACGGGCCGGGCGGTTACCCGCACGGGCCGCGGCGTTCTCGGCACGGACCTCGGCGATGTTCTTGACATTGCCCTTGTAGATCCAGACCTTCACGCCGATACGGCCGAAGGTCGTCTTGGCCTCGAAGAAGCCGTAGTCCACGTTCGCGCGGAGCGTGTGCAGCGGCACACGGCCCTCGCGGTAGAACTCCGAACGGGACATCTCGGCGCCGCCGAGACGGCCACCGCACTGGATCTTGATGCCCTTGGCGCCGGCCTTCATCGTCGACTGCATGCTCTTACGCATGGCGCGACGGAAGGAGACACGCGAGGAGAGCTGCTCGGCGACGGCCTGGGCCACCAGCTGAGCGTCCACCTCGGGGTTCTTGACCTCAAGGATGTTGAGCTGGACCTGCTTGCCGGTCAGCTTCTCCAGCTCGCCGCGGATGCGGTCGGCCTCGGCGCCGCGGCGGCCGATGACGATGCCCGGACGAGCGGTGTGGATGTCGACGCGGACGCGGTCGCGGGTGCGCTCGATCTCAACCTTCGAGATACCGGCGCGCTCCATGCCCTTCGTCATCATGCGACGAATGGCGACGTCTTCCTTGACGTAGTCCTTGTACAGCTTGTCGGCGTACCAACGGGACTTGAAGTCCGTGGTAATGCCGAGTCGGAACCCGTGCGGGTTAACCTTCTGGCCCATTACCGGGTTCCTTCCTTGCTGCTGACGACCACGGTGATGTGGCTGGTCCGCTTGCGGATCCGGTAGGCACGGCCCTGGGCGCGCGGACGGAACCGCTTCAGGGTCGGGCCCTCGTCGACGTACGCCTCGGAGATGACGAGGCTGCCGGCGTCGGTGTGGTCGTAGTTGTGTGCAGCGTTGGCGATGGCGCTGTCAAGCACCTTGCCAACCGGCACGCTCGCGGCCTGCGGGGCGAAACGCAGGACCGCCTGAGCCTCCGTGGCATCCATGCCACGGATAAGGTCCACCACGCGGCGGGCCTTCATGGGCGTGACGCGGATGTACCGCGCCTGGGCCCTGGCTTCCATGGTTGTCCCTTCGGTGTCGTTCATAGTCTTCGCACCCCGCCTTAGCGGCGCTTCGACTTGCGGTCGTCCTTGACGTGGCCGCGGAAGGTGCGGGTCGGCGCAAACTCGCCGAGCTTGTGGCCGACCATCGACTCGGTGACGAACACCGGGACGTGGATCTTGCCGTTGTGCACCGCGATGGTGTGTCCCAGCATGTCCGGGATGATCATCGAGCGCCGGGACCAGGTCTTGATGACGTTCTTGGTGCCTGCTTCGTTCTGTACGTCCACCTTCTTGACAAGGTGTCCGTCGACGAAAGGCCCCTTCTTGAGACTGCGCGGCATCTAAACCCGCTCCTAGCGCTTCTTGTTCGTCTTGCGGCGGCGGACGATGTACTTGCTCGAAGCCTTCTTCGGCGAGCGAGTACGACCCTCCTTCTGACCCCACGGGCTGACCGGGTGACGACCACCGGAAGTCTTGCCCTCACCACCACCGTGCGGGTGGTCGACCGGGTTCATCGCGACACCGCGGACGGACGGGCGGACGCCCTTCCAGCGCATACGGCCGGCCTTGCCCCAGTTGATGTTCGACTGCTCGGCATTGCCGACCTCGCCGATGGTGGCGCGGCAGCGGATGTCGACCAGGCGGACTTCGCCCGACGGCATACGAAGGTGCGCCATGGCGCCTTCCTTCGCGAGCAGCTGGACCGAAGCACCCGCGGAACGGGCGATCTTCGCTCCGCCACCGGGACGCATCTCGATGGCGTGGATGGTCGTACCGACCGGGATGTTGCGCAGCGGCAGGTTGTTGCCCGGCTTGATGTCGGCACCTGCGCCGTTCTCCACCCGGTCGCCCTGGCCCAGCTTGGCCGGGGCAAGGATGTAGCGCTTCTCGCCGTCCGCGTAGTGCAGGAGCGCGATGCGCGCGGTGCGGTTCGGGTCGTACTCGATGTGCGCGACCTTGGCCGGCACACCGTCCTTGTCGTGACGACGGAAGTCGATCACACGGAAGGCACGCTTGTGTCCGCCACCCTGGTGACGAACGGTGATCCGGCCGGTGTTGTTACGGCCGCCCTTGCTGTGCAGAGGGCGAACCAGCGACTTCTCCGGCGTGGACCGCGTGATCTCGACAAAGTCGGCAACGGAGGAGCCACGGCGGCCCGGCGTTGTCGGCTTGTACTTGCGGATTCCCATTTCTCAGTCCTCGTCCGATTCCGGACGATCCAGACCGCCGTTAGGCGGTCGGACCGCCGAAGATGTCGATACGGTCGCCCTCGGCAAGGGTCACGATGGCGCGCTTGGTGTCAGCGCGCTTTCCGAACCCGGTACGGGTGCGCTTGCGCTTGCCCTGGCGGTTGATCGTGTTGACTCCCGTGACCTTGACCGAGAAGACCGCTTCCACGGCCTGCTTGATCTGGGTCTTATTGGAGCCCGGCGCGACGATGAACGTGTACTTGTTCTCGTCGAGCAGCGCGTAGCTCTTCTCGGAAACAACCGGCTTGACGAGGACGTCGCGCGGGTCCGTGAAGGTCTTGCTGGTGACGGTCTCAGTCATCAGACGTCGGTCCCTTCGGTCTCAGTGGTGGCCTTGGGGCCAGACACGAAGGACTCGAAGGCGGCCTTGGTGAAGACCACGTCGTCGGAGACGAGCACGTCGTACGTGTTCAGCTGGCCCGGCTCCAGGAGGTGCACCTGGGGCAGGTTGCGGGCGGAGAGCCACGCGGCCTCGTCCGAACGCTCGGCGATCAGGAGCACGTGCTTGCGCTCGCTGACCTTGCCCAGCAGGGACTTCGCGGCCTTCGTGGAGGCAGCTCCCTCGACCACGCCGGAGACGACGTGGACGCGAGCGTTCTGCGCCCGGTCGGTGAGGGCACCGCGCAGGGCGGCGACCTTCATCTTCTTCGGGGTGCGCTGCGAGTAGTCACGCGGCTGCGGGCCGTGGACGACGCCACCACCGGCGAACTGCGGCGCACGGGTCGAACCCTGGCGCGCGCGGCCGGTGCCCTTCTGGCGGTAAGGCTTCTTACCGCCACCACGGACTTCGCCGCGACGCTTGGTCTTGTGCGTGCCCTGACGGGCCGCGGCCAGCTGTGCGACAACGACCTGGTGGATCAGCGGAATGCTGATCTTGGCGTCGAAGATCTCCGAGGGGAGTTCGACGGTCCCGGCCTTGTCGCCTGCCGGCGAAAGGATGTCAATGGTGCTCATCGGTTCCTCAAACCCCCTTGGCCGCGGTGCGGACCAGGACGAGGCCACCGTTGGGGCCGGGTACGGCGCCCTTGATGAGCAGCAGGCCCTTCTCGGCGTCAACGGCGTGGACGGTCAGGTTCTGGGTGGTGACCCGCTCGTTGCCCATGCGGCCCGCCATGCGCATGCCCTTGAAGACACGGCCCGGAGTGGCACAGCCACCGATGGAGCCAGGCTTACGGTGCACGCGGTGGGCACCGTGGGAAGCCTTGCCACCCTTGAAGTTGTGTCGCTTCATGACACCGGCGAAGCCCTTGCCCTTGCTCTTGCCCGTGACATCAACCTTGATGCCGGACTCGAACACCTGGGCAGTGATCTCCTGGCCCAGCGTGTACTCGCTGGCGTTGGGAGTGCGGAGCTCCACCATGTGACGGCGCGGAGTCACGTCGGCCTTGGCGAAGTGACCCTTGAGGGGCTTGTTCACCTTGCGCGGGTCGATCTCGCCGAAGGCGATCTGGACCGACTCGTAGCCGTCGATGTCGTTCGTACGGACCTGCGTCACGACGCACGGCCCGGCCTTGACGACGGTCACCGGGACAACCCGGTTGTTCTCGTCCCAGACCTGGGTCATGCCGAGCTTCTCGCCCAGGACGCCCTGGATGTTCTTAGTCATCTCGCGCGTCACCTCAGAGCTTGATCTCGATGTCGACGCCCGCCGGCAGGTCGAGACGCATGAGCGAGTCGACCGTCTTCGGCGTGGGGTCGAGAATGTCGATGAGGCGCTTGTGCGTGCGCATCTCGAAGTGCTCGCGAGAATCCTTGTACTTGTGCGGCGACTTGATGACGCAGTACACGTTCTTCTCAGTGGGCAGCGGCACCGGGCCTGCGACCGACGCACCAGTTCGCGTCACCGTCTCGACGATCTTCTTTGCCGAAGAGTCGATGACCTCGTGGTCGTAGGCCTTGAGCCGGATGCGGATCTTCTGTCCCGCCATGGCTACTCAGTAGTCCTGTCTCTCGTAACGCTCTGGGACCCGGCGGGTACTGCATTCGTCTCCGACCCACGCGGTCGGGCGTGTCGCATTCCCTCTACGAAGATCTCCCGAAGGATTTCCCAACCAAGGGGTGCGGGCCAGTGACCGCGAGCCGGGGGGACGAACACCCACCGGGCGCCTGGTCGGCACCCCGCTGACGCTTCCCGGAAGATTCCCGTACGTCCGCCTCAGCGCTGCCTTACGGCAGTTGGGGCGACGAGTACTGTGGGACTTGCTTCCAGTCCTCCCGACGAGAGGCGCGCAGCATCGGCACTCAACCGAGCAACCCCGATAGTCTGCCATACGGGTCACCGCGGACGCCAATCGCGGCCCGAGAGAGTACCCCAGCACTCCCCCGGCCGGCCGCGGGCCACCGGCGGAGCCGTGCGGGGCGGTCGGGCGGGACCTCGCACCCGCGCTCAAGACCGTCGACCCCGACACGGCGACGATTCTCGCCGAACTCACCGAACTCGGCCTGGGCACCAACCCGGCCGCCGCGCTCTGGAGGAAACTCATGGCCGCCGACCTCTCCTTCTTCCGCTCGGAGACCTCCCAGCGCCTGCGGGCCGAGGGCCGCGCAGAAGGTGAAGCCCAGGGCGAGGCGAAGGGCGAGGCGAAGGGCGAGGCGAAGTCCGTCCTCAGGATTCTTGACCGGCGCGGCATCGAGACCAGTCAGGCAGTGGCCGACCGGATCACCGCGTGCACCGACCCGGACACCCTCCTCAACTGGCTCGACCGGGCTCTCACCGCCACCACCGCGGCCGACGTCTTCACCGAGGGCTGACCACCGCGCTCACGGCAACGCCGCACAGCGAACTGGCCCCGCTCCACCCGGAGCGGGGCCAGTGCCATCCGGCGTTTCAGGCCGCCGGCCTCGGCGGGGCCGTCAGATGACGCCCTGCGCCAGCATCGCGTCCGCGACCCGCTCGAAACCGGCGATGTTGGCGCCGGTCACGTAGTCGCCGGGCGCGCCGTAGCGCTCGGCGGTCTCGTAGCAGGTGTGGTGGATGTCGCGCATGATCCGCAGCAGCTCGTCCTCGACGCGGGCCGGCGCCCAGGTGTCCCGGGCCGCGTTCTGCCGCATCTCCAGGGCGCTCACCGCGACACCGCCCGCGTTGGCCGCCTTGCCGGGGCCGAAGGCGACCCCCGCCTCGCGGAGCACGTCCACGGCTTCCATGGTCGTCGGCATGTTGGCGCCTTCGGACACGGCCTTGACCCCGTTGCGCACCAAAGTGGCCGCGGCGTCGGCGTCGAGCTCGTTCTGTGTAGCGGAAGGCAGTGCGATGTCGGCGGGAACGTCCCAGACGCTGCCGCCGCTGACGTATCGCGCCGACCCGCCGCGGCGTGCCGCGTACTCGCTGATGCGGGCGCGCTCGACCTCCTTGACCTGCTTGAGGAGGTCGACGTCGATGCCCTTGTCGTCGACGACGTACCCGCCGGAGTCCGAACAGGTCAGGGCGTTGGCGCCGAGGGCCTTGAGCTTCTCGATGGTGTAGATGGCGACGTTGCCCGAACCGGAGACCACCGCGGTCTGGCCCTGCACGTCCTCGCCCCGGCGGCGGAGCATCTCGGCGGCGAAGTAGACGTTGCCGTATCCGGTCGCCTCGGGACGGATCGCCGAGCCGCCCCAGGAGGGACCCTTGCCGGTGAGGACGCCGGACTCCCAGCGGTTGGTGATGCGCCGGTACTGGCCGAAGAGGTAGCCGATCTCCCTGCCGCCCACGCCGATGTCCCCGGCGGGTACGTCGGTGTGCGCGCCGATGTGCCGCTGCAGTTCCGTCATGAAGGACTGGCAGAAGCGCATGACCTCGGAGTCGGAGCGCCCGTGCGGATCGAAGTCGCTGCCGCCCTTGCCGCCGCCGATGCCCAGGCCGGTCAGCGCGTTCTTGAAGACCTGCTCGAAGCCGAGGAACTTCACGATGCCGAGGTTCACCGACGAGTGGAAGCGCAGACCGCCCTTGTACGGGCCGAGTGCGCTGTTGAACTCCACCCGGAATCCGCGGTTGACGTGCACCCTCCCCCGGTCGTCCTGCCACGGCACGCGGAAGATGATCTGCCGCTCGGGCTCGCAGAGACGCTCCACCAGGTTCGCCTGCGCGTAGTCGTCGCGCACGGCGAGCACCGGCGCCAGGCTCTCCAGTACTTCGTGCACAGCCTGGTGGAACTCGGGCTGGCCCGGGTTGCGGTGCTCGATCTCAGCACGCAGCGCAGCCAGCTTGTCCTTCGATGAACTCGTGGATGGCGGTGTCACAGGTGTCCCTTTCCTGTCGGGCGCAGAGGACGGCCGCCCGTGTGCGGCGGGCGGTCGTCAGCACCAGTGTCTCCCCCCGACCATTGCCCCGGCGGGAGCGCCTTTGCCCATCCGTCCGGTTGCTGAGACGGCGGACGGCCCGGACGGGCGGCCCGGGAGGAGCTCACGGCGGCCGCGCCGCTGGGAGATTCCGCCCATTTCATGCGGGGCCGTTCCGCGCGGAGCCGCTTCGCGGGCGACGGGTCCACGCGGGTTCACAGCCGGACTCCCGTTGGCCGCCGCCGGCGTCCCCGCCCGGCACCGCTGGCCCCCTCAGCACCGCCCCCACCTCCCCTGACGGCGTCCGGCCGGGAGGCAACCTCAGGTCGGCGAACCCCGTCAAGCAGTCCGGGAGAGCACGGGAGGGCCCGTGCAGGGGAACGGACGGAGCACGACCATGGGCATATCGCAGGGGCCTGGCCCCACACATCAGGGCTCAGGTCCCTCCCGCCGGTTCCTGCTCGCGGGAATGGGCACCGCCGCCGCCTCCGCCGCGCTCACCGCCTGCTCCGTACCCGCGCCGCCGCGCCGCACCACCGCCACGGCCGACCCGATGCCGGGCAAGGCGATATCCATAGCCAGGCACGACCGGCTGATGCAGATACTGGCCCACCCCGACGACGACATGTACTTCATGAACCCGGACGCCCAGCGGATGATGGACTCCGGAACGCCCCTGGTCTGTGTGTACGTCACGGCGGGCGAGGCCACCGGTATCAACGTCGTCGCGGGGCAGCCGCACCCCCTTCCCGACAAGCCCGCCTACTCGTCGGCGCGCCATCAGGGCCTGCGCCAGGCGTACGCGGTCCAGCTGGGCCTCGCCCCGTTCACGCGGTGGCAGAAGAGCGTCGTCACCCTGCGCGGCGGGCACCGCGCCGAGATCGACACGCTGGTGCGGGGCTCCCGCCGGGTCGAGCTGATCTTCCTCAACCTGGCCATGCACACCTCCCGCGGGCGGCTGGGCCTGCCGTCCCTCTGGGCGGACCGGGGGCTCAGCCTCCGGACGGTCGTCGCCGAGGGCTCCCCGCTGGAGGAGGCCGAGGCGTACACCTACGACTCCCTGGTCGACGTCCTCACCGGGCTGCTGGCGCAGTACCGCCCGACCGTGGTCCACACCCTCGACCCCGACCCGGACATCCAGCACAGCCCGAACGCGGTCCGCCGCAAGGACAGTGAGCAGGTCGGCTACTCCGACCACGCCGACCACACCGCCACCGCCTCCTTCAGCTGGGCGGCGATGGTCCGCTGGGTCGCTGAGGCGACCCGGGGGAAGGGCGAGGTCCCGGCCTTCGTCACCACCGCGTTCCGGGGTTACTACAACCGCCACTGGCCGAAGAACCTGTCGCCCGGCGTGCTCGCCCGGAAGGCGGCGAACCTGCTTCCGTACGGCGGCAACGAGGCCTGGGAGTGCGGCAACACGGGTGGCTGCGGCGACTACAACGTGGGCATCGGCCGGCCACTGACCAACAAGAAGGGGTGGGTCCGCTCCACCCACTACCGCTATCCGGGCCCGCGCCCCTGCCTCGCCGCCGCGCCGGACGGGCGGCTCATCGGGTACGGAGTGCTGGGCCTGCGTGCGGTGCGCTGGCGTGAGACGTCGCCGGGCAGCGGACAGTGGGGGCCGCCGCACGACCTGGGCGGCGGGCCGCTGGCTCCCTCACTCGGCGCGGCCGCGCTCAAGGACGGCAGGCAACTGCTGTTCGCCCTGCGGTTCTCCGCGATAGCCGGGCACGGAGCCGCCAACACGCGCGAGATCGTACTGCTCCAACAGCGCACGCCCGGCGGGGAGTTCGCCGCATGGACCGGACTGGGCAACCCGGAGAGCGACCCCGAAAGGGGCCGCCGCGCAGGGGTCCCCGTCGCGGTGACCGACCGTGCGGGGCAGGTCCACCTCTTCGTACGCAACGCGGCTCAGAGCATCAGCACCCGGGTGCGCTCGACCGCGGGCAACTGGTCCCCCTGGCGGGATCTGGGCGGCGGCCAGATCCAGGACGGCATGTCCGCCACGGTGGACACGGCGGGCCTCGTCCATGTCTTCGCCTCGGGCCGGGACACCGTGCACCACTGGTGCCAGACGGTGCCGGGCGGCCCTGTCGCGCTGCTCCCCGATCCCCTGCTTCCGCTGCCGGGCGACGTCCCGACCGCGGTGGCCGCGCCGGACGGCGGCGTGGACGTGTACTACCGCAGACCGGCGACCGCCGTGACGACCCATGTGCACCTGGGCGGAGCGCACCCCGGAGCCGGCCCCGCGGGCCCCGCACTGCTCGGCCAGGACGACCGCGGCCGGGTCCAGCTCCTGCTGAACGGCAAGGTGCTGAGGCGCACCGACGGCGTCGTACCGCTCGAAGGAGCCGCCGTGCTCGCAGAAGGCGCCAGGGCCTCGGGGAGTCCGGGCGGCCCGACCGTGGCGGGCCTCGGGCCGGGCGCCCTCCCGTGGCTCTGGCGGCCGGTACGGGACGTATAGGTCCTGTCCGCGTGCGGGGGCCGGCGCGACCTCTCCCCCGCCCGACCCCGGTACACAGACATGCAGAAGGGCCCCCGGTCCGCCGTGAACGGCGGACCGGGGGCCCTCTGGTGTTGCTCGGTGCTCAGTGTGAGCAACCAGGTCGGACCGTCAAGTGATTACTTGAGGATCTTCGTGACCTGGCCGGCGCCCACGGTCCGGCCACCCTCACGGATGGCGAACTTCAGGCCCTCTTCCATGGCGACGGGCTGGATCAGCGAGACGCTCATGAGGGTGTTGTCGCCCGGCATGACCATCTCGGTGCCCTCGGGAAGGGTCACAACGCCCGTTACGTCCGTGGTACGGAAGTAGAACTGCGGGCGGTAGTTGTTGAAGAACGGGGTGTGACGGCCACCCTCGTCCTTCGACAGGATGTAGGCCTGGGCCTCGAACTCGGTGTGCGGCGTGACCGAACCGGGCTTGATGATGACCTGGCCGCGCTCGACGTCCTCGCGCTTGATGCCACGGAGGAGCAGACCGACGTTCTCACCGGCCTGGCCCTCGTCGAGCAGCTTGCGGAACATCTCGATGCCGGTGACCGTGGTGGTGGTCTTGTCCTGCTTGATGCCCACGATGTCAACGGTCTCGTTGACCTTGAGGACACCACGCTCGATACGACCGGTGACGACGGTGCCACGACCGGTGATCGTGAAGACGTCCTCGATCGGCATCAGGAACGGCTTCTCGACGTCACGCTCGGGCTGCGGGATCGACTCGTCGACGGCCTTCATCAGGTCGAGGACGGTCTGGCCCCACTCCTTGTCGCCCTCAAGAGCCTTGAGCGCCGAGACCTTGACGACCGGAAGGTCGTCGCCCGGGAACTCGTACTCGGAGAGGAGCTCACGGACCTCGAGCTCGACGAGCTCCAGGATCTCCTCGTCGTCCACCATGTCGGCCTTGTTCAGCGCGACAACGATGTACGGCACGCCGACCTGGCGGGCCAGGAGCACGTGCTCCTTGGTCTGCGGCATCGGGCCGTCGGTGGCCGCGACCACGAGGATGGCGCCGTCCATCTGCGCCGCACCCGTGATCATGTTCTTGATGTAGTCCGCGTGACCGGGGCAGTCGACGTGCGCGTAGTGACGCGACTCCGTCTGGTACTCGACGTGCGCGATCGAGATCGTGATACCGCGCTGGCGCTCCTCGGGAGCCTTGTCGATCTGGTCGAAGGCCGAGGCCTCGTTCAGGTCCGGGTACGCGTCGTGCAGCACCTTGGTAATGGCGGCCGTGAGGGTCGTCTTACCGTGGTCGATGTGACCGATGGTGCCGATGTTGACGTGCGGCTTAGTCCGCTCGAACTTTGCCTTCGCCACTGGGTCCTCCTGCGGAGTGGTTCTGTACGCCTTGCTTCATCGGCGCCAGGTGATCTTTGCTGGGATGCCGGGGCCCGGGGCATTCCGCGCATGATGCGCCGAATGCCCCAGTGGCTCCGGTGATAAGCCTAAAGCGTGGACTCGGAAGAGTTACTCGCCCTTGGCCTTCGCGATGATCTCCTCGGCGACGTTCCGCGGAACCTCGGCGTAGGAGTCGAACTGCATCGAGTAGCTTGCGCGACCCGAGGTCTTGCTGCGGAGGTCTCCGACATAGCCGAACATCTCCGAGAGAGGCACGAGGCCCTTCACGACGCGAGCGCCGTGACGCTCCTCCATGGCCTGGATCTGGCCACGGCGGGAGTTGAGGTCACCGATGACATCGCCCATGTAGTCCTCGGGCGTGGTGACCTCGACGGCCATCATCGGCTCGAGGAGCACGGGGGACGCCTTGCGGGCACCCTCCTTGAACGCCTGCGAACCGGCGATCTTGAAGGCGAGCTCCGAGGAGTCCACCTCGTGGTAACCACCGTCGAGAAGGGTGATGCGGACACCGACCATCTCGTAACCGGCCAGGATGCCGAACTTCATGGCTTCCTGAGCACCCGCGTCCACCGAGGGGATGTACTCACGGGGGATGCGGCCACCGGTGACCTTGTTCACGAACTCGTACGACGCGTCGCCGCCCTCGATGGGCTCCATCGCGATCTGTACCTTCGCGAACTGGCCGGTACCACCAGTCTGCTTCTTGTGCGTGTAGTCGATACGGTCGACGGTCTTGCGGATCGTCTCGCGGTACGCGACCTGGGGCTTGCCGACGTTCGCCTCGACGCGGAACTCGCGCTTCATGCGGTCGACGAGCACCTCGAGGTGAAGCTCGCCCATACCACCGATGATGGTCTGGCCGGTCTCCTCCTCCGAGTGGACCTGGAAGGAGGGGTCCTCCTCCGAGAGCCGCTGGATGGCTACACCCAGCTTCTCCTGGTCACCCTTGGACTTGGGCTCGATGGCGACCTCGATGACCGGCGCCGGGAAGTCCATGGACTCCAGGATCACCGGCTGCTTGTCGTCGCAGAGCGTCTCACCGGTCGTGGTCTGCTTCAGCCCCATGACGGCGATGATGTCGCCCGCGCCCACCGACGCGATCTCCTCACGCTTGTTCGCGTGCATGCGGTAGATCTTGCCGATGCGCTCCTTCTTGCCCTTGACCGAGTTCAGCACCGCGGTGCCGGCCTCGAGGCGGCCCGAATAAATCCGGACGAAGGTGAGCTTGCCGAGGTGCGGGTCGCTCGCGATCTTGAATGCAAGACCGGAGAACGGCTCGTCGTCGGACGGCTTGCGCTTGACGACGGTCTCGGGGTCCTTGACGTCGTGGCCCTCGATGGCCTCGACGTCCAGGGGGGAAGGCAGGTAGCGGACGACCGCGTCGAGCAGGGGCTGGACGCCCTTGTTCTTGAAGGCCGTGCCACAGAAGACGGGAGTGACGGTGACGGAGTCCGCAGAGCCCTTGGAAGCAAGGGTGATACGGCGGATCGCCGCGTACAGCTGCTCCTCGGTGGGCTCGACGCCCTCCAGGTACAGCTCCATCATCTCGTCGTCGTTCTCGGAGACGGCCTCGAGGAGCTTGCCGCGCCATTCGTCGGCAGCCTCGGTGTGGGTCTCCGGGATGTCGACGACGTCGTACATCTCGCCCTTGGTCGCCTCGGCGGACCAGACAAAGGCCTTCATCGTCACGAGGTCGACGACGCCCTTGAAGTCGGCCTCGGCGCCGATCGGGAGCTGCATGACCAGCGGAACCGCACCGAGGCGGTCGACGATCATGTCGACGCAGCGGTGGAACTCGGCACCGGTACGGTCCAGCTTGTTGACGAAGCAGATACGCGGAACGCCGTAGCGGTCCGCCTGACGCCAGACAGTCTCGGACTGCGGCTCGACGCCCGCGACACCGTCGAACACGGTGACAGCGCCGTCGAGGACGCGGAGCGAACGCTCCACCTCGACGGTGAAGTCGACGTGACCCGGGGTGTCGATGATGTTGATCGTGTGATCGACATCGTTGAGCGGCCAGTGGCAGGTCGTCGCGGCCGACGTGATCGTGATGCCGCGCTCCTGCTCCTGCTCCATCCAGTCCATCGTGGCTGCGCCGTCGTGGACTTCACCGATCTTGTAGCTCACACCGGTGTAGAAGAGGATCCGCTCAGTGGTGGTCGTCTTGCCCGCGTCGATGTGGGCCATGATCCCAATGTTGCGGACCTTGGCCAGGTCAAGCGAAGTGGTGGCCATAAGGCTCAATCTTCTCTCGGTCTCGATGTGGGTAGCGACTACCAGCGGTAGTGCGCGAAGGCCTTGTTGGACTCGGCCATCTTGTGGGTGTCCTCACGCTTCTTGACTGCAGCGCCAAGACCGTTCGAGGCGTCGAGCAGCTCGTTGGTGAGACGCTCGGTCATCGTCTTCTCGCGACGGGCGCGGGAGTAACCGACGACCCAGCGCAGCGCGAGGGTGGCGGCGCGACCGGGCTTGACCTCGATCGGCACCTGGTAGGTGGCGCCACCGACACGGCGGGACTTGACCTCGAGAGACGGCTTGACGTTCTCAAGAGCGCGCTTCAGCGTGATGACCGGGTCAGCACCGGTCTTCTCGCGGAGGCCCTCCATGGCGCCGTACACGATCCGCTCGGCGGTGGAGCGCTTGCCGTTGAGCAGGATCTTGTTGATCAGCGAGGTGACAAGAGGAGAACCATAGACCGGGTCAATGATGACCGGGCGCTTCGGGGCGGGGCCCTTACGAGGCATTCTTACTTCTCCTTCTTGGCGCCGTAGCGGCTGCGGGCCTGCTTGCGGTTCTTGACACCCTGGGTGTCGAGCGAACCGCGGATGATCTTGTAGCGAACACCGGGCAGGTCCTTCACACGGCCACCACGCACGAGCACGATCGAGTGCTCCTGCAGGTTGTGTCCCTCACCCGGGATGTAGGCCGTGACCTCGATGCCGGAGGTCAGACGAACACGCGCGACCTTGCGGAGCGCCGAGTTGGGCTTCTTCGGGGTGGTCGTGAAGACACGGGTGCAGACACCACGACGCTGGGGCGAGCCCTCGAGCGCGGGGGTCTTGTTCTTCTCGACCTTGTCCTGCCGGCCCTTCCGGACCAGCTGCTGGATCGTAGGCACTACTTCTCCGGTTTCTGTGTGCCGTGTAGAACTAACCTGGAACCACTCCGACCCACGCGGTCGGGTGTGTCGAATACTGCAGACCCCCGCCGTGATGGCGGGAAGGGCGGCAGATTGCGGTGGTCACTTACAGCTCGTCATGCGGTTGAAGACACGCACAGGAGCCAGGGCACACCCCAGGCACAAGGTCAGAGCGTACCTACCGCATCGGCTGCGGTCAAAACAAATGCCCACGCGGGCGGACAGACCGCCCGCGCAGGCACCGAGCAGGCCCTGGGCGGGCACGCCGCGGGGCGGCCACCCCGGAAGGTGACCGCCCCGCGCCGTGCGACTCGCTTACTGGTTGTACGGACCGTAGTCGTAGTCCTCCAGCGGGACGGCCTGGCCGGAGCCGGTGCCGAACGGCGAGTAGTCGATGTCGTCGTAGCCGACGGCCGAGTACATCGCGGCCTTGGCCTCCTCGGTGGGCTCCACCCGGATGTTGCGGTAGCGGGCGAGGCCCGTACCGGCCGGGATGAGCTTACCGATGATGACGTTCTCCTTGAGGCCGATCAGGGAGTCCGACTTGGCGTTGATCGCCGCGTCGGTCAGAACCCTGGTCGTCTCCTGGAAGGACGCCGCCGACAGCCACGACTCGGTGGCCAGCGACGCCTTGGTGATACCCATCAGCTGCGGACGGCCGGAGGCCGGGTGGCCGCCTTCCGTGACCACACGACGGTTCTCGGTCTCGAACTTCGAGCGCTCGACGAGCTCGCCCGGCAGGAGCTCCGCGTCGCCGGACTCGATGATCGTCACACGGCGCAGCATCTGCCGGATGATGATCTCGATGTGCTTGTCGTGGATCGACACGCCCTGCGAGTTGTAGACCTTCTGGACTTCGCCGACCAGGTGGACCTGGACCGCGCGCTGACCGAGGATACGCAGCACGTCGTGCGGGTTGGTGGCACCCACGGTGAGCTTCTGGCCCACCTCGACGCGGTCGCCCTCGCCCACGAGCAGACGGGCGCGCTTGGAGATCGGGAAGGGCGTCTCCTCGCTGCCGTCGTCCGGGGTGACGACGAGCTTCTTCGTCTTCTCGGTCTCCTCGATGCGGACGGAACCCGCGGCCTCGGAGATCGGCGCGACACCCTTGGGTGTACGGGCCTCGAAGAGCTCGACGACACGCGGCAGACCCTGCGTGATGTCGTCACCGGCCACACCACCGGTGTGGAAGGTACGCATCGTCAGCTGGGTGCCGGGCTCACCGATGGACTGGGCGGCGATGATGCCGACCGCCTCACCGATGTCGACCAGCTTGCCGGTGGCCAGCGAGCGTCCGTAGCAGAAGGCACAGGTGCCGACCGCGGACTCACAGGTCAGGACCGAGCGGGTCTTGACCTCCTCGACACCGGCGCCCACCAGGGCGTCGATCAGGACGTCACCCAGGTCGACATTGGCCGGCGCGATGACCTTGCCGTCGATGACGACGTCCTCGGCGAGCATGCGGGCGTAGACCGAGGTCTCGACGTCCTCCGTCTTGCGGAGCACACCGTCCTCGCCCTTGACCGCGATCTTGAGCTTCAGACCGCGCTCGGTGCCGCAGTCCTCCTCGCGGATGATGACGTCCTGCGAGACGTCCACCAGACGACGGGTCAGGTAACCCGAGTCGGCGGTACGCAGGGCGGTGTCCGCCAGACCCTTACGGGCACCGTGCGTGGAGATGAAGTACTCCAGGACGGAGAGACCCTCACGGAACGACGCCTTGATGGGACGCGGGATGGTCTCGTTCTTCGCGTTCGACACCAGACCACGCATACCGGCGATCTGCCGCATCTGCATCATGTTTCCTCGGGCACCCGAGTCAACCATCATGAAGATGGGGTTCGTCTTGGGGAAGTTCGCGTTCATCGCCTCGGCAACCTCATTGGTCGCCTTGGTCCAGATCGCGATGAGCTCCTGCGTGCGCTCGTCCTTGGTGATCAGACCGCGCTCGTACTGCTTCTGGACCTTCTCGTCCTGGGCCTCGTAGCCCTGGACGATGGCCTTCTTGGCCTCCGGGACGACGATGTCCGAAACGGCGACGGTGACGCCGGAACGGGTCGCCCAGTGGAAGCCCGCGGCCTTCAGGTTGTCGAGCGTCGCCGCCACGATGACCTTGGGGTAGCGCTCGGCCAGGTCGTTGACGATCTCGGAGAGCTGCTTCTTGCCCACCGAGTAGTCGACGAACGGGTAGTCCTCGGGCAGCAGCTCGTTGAAGAGCGCGCGGCCCAGGGTCGTACGCAGCCGGAAGGTGTCGCCCGGCTGGTACTCGGGCTCGCCCGGCTCGGAGACCGGCGGCACCCAGCCACGCGGCGGGATGGTGCCCACCGGGAAGCGGATGTCGACCTTCGCCTGCAGCGACAGCTCGCGGTTGTCGAAGGCCATGATCGCCTCGGCCGCGGAGCCGAAGCTCCGGCCCTCGCCGATGACCTTGCGCTCCGCCTCGTCGGTCGTGAGGAAGAACAGTCCGAGCACCATGTCCTGGGTAGGCATGGTGACGGGACGGCCGTCGGCCGGCTTCAGGATGTTGTTCGAGGACAGCATCAGGATGCGGGCCTCGGCCTGCGCCTCTGCCGAAAGCGGCAGGTGCACGGCCATCTGGTCACCGTCGAAGTCCGCGTTGAACGCGGTGCAGACGAGCGGGTGGATCTGGATGGCCTTGCCCTCAACCAGCTGCGGCTCGAAGGCCTGGATACCCAGGCGGTGCAGGGTCGGCGCACGGTTCAGCAGCACCGGGTGCTCGGCGATGACCTCTTCGAGGACGTCGTACACCACGGTGCGGCCGCGCTCGACCATGCGCTTGGCCGACTTGATGTTCTGCGCGTGGTTCAGGTCCACCAGGCGCTTCATCACGAACGGCTTGAAGAGCTCCAGCGCCATGGCCTTCGGCAGACCGCACTGGTGCAGCTTGAGCTGCGGGCCGACGACGATCACGGAACGCGCGGAGTAGTCCACGCGCTTGCCGAGGAGGTTCTGACGGAAACGGCCCTGCTTGCCCTTGAGCATGTCGCTCAGGGACTTCAGGGGACGGTTACCGGGACCGGTGACCGGGCGACCGCGGCGGCCGTTGTCGAACAGCGCGTCGACGGCCTCCTGCAGCATCCGCTTCTCGTTGTTCACGATGATCTCGGGGGCACCGAGGTCAAGGAGACGCTTGAGGCGGTTGTTGCGGTTGATCACCCGGCGGTACAGGTCGTTCAGGTCGGAGGTCGCGAAGCGGCCACCGTCCAGCTGCACCATCGGACGCAGGTCCGGCGGGATGACCGGCACGCAGTCGAGCACCATGCCCTTGGGCTTGTTGGCCGTCTGCAGGAACGCGGAGACGACCTTCAGGCGCTTGAGCGCACGGGTCTTCTTCTGGCCCTTGCCGGTGCGGATGATCTCGCGGAGGCGCTCGGCCTCCTCGTCGAGGTCGAACGACTCCAGGCGCTTCTGCAGGGCGGCAGCGCCCATGCAGCCGTCGAAGTACGTGCCGAAGCGGTCACGCAGCTCGCGGTAGAGCAGCTCGTCGCCCTCGAGGTCCTGGACCTTGAGGCTCTTGAAGCGGCTCCACACCTCGTCGAGACGGTCGATCTCGCGCTGCGCACGGTCGCGCAGCTGCTTCATCTCGCGCTCGGCGCCTTCGCGCACCTTGCGGCGCACGTCGGCCTTGGCGCCCTCGGCCTCAAGCTCGGCCAGGTCGGTCTCGAGCTTCTTGGCGCGGGCCTCCAGGTCGGAGTCGCGGCGGTTCTCGACCTGCTGGCGCTCGACGGAGACGTGGGCCTCCAGCGAGGGCAGGTCGCGCGTCCGGCGCTCCTCGTCCACAAAGGTGATCATGTACGCGGCGAAGTAGATGACCTTTTCGAGGTCCTTCGGCGCGAGGTCGAGCAGGTAGCCCAGACGGGACGGGACACCCTTGAAGTACCAGATGTGGGTGACGGGAGCGGCCAGCTCAATGTGGCCCATCCGCTCACGACGCACCTTGGCGCGAGTGACCTCGACGCCGCAGCGCTCGCAGATGATGCCCTTGAAGCGGACACGCTTGTACTTGCCGCAGTAGCACTCCCAGTCCCGGGTAGGACCGAAGATCTTCTCGCAGAAGAGTCCGTCCTTCTCGGGCTTGAGGGTGCGGTAGTTGATGGTCTCCGGCTTCTTCACTTCGCCGTGGGACCAGGTCCGGATGTCGTCCGCGGTGGCGAGGCCAATCCGCAGCTCGTCGAAGAAGTTGACGTCGAGCACTTGTCGTCAATCCCTCTTTCGGGGGTTCGAGCCCCTCGCGTCAGCGAGAAAAATGGGCACTTCAGCAATGGTCTGAACGGGTCCGGGGAGAGCCGGCCGCCTCAGCGTGAGGCGGCCGGCCAACCCGTCAGACCTCTTCGACGCTGCTCGGCTCTCGCCGGGACAGGTCGATACCGAGCTCCTCCGCTGCACGGAAGACGTCCTCGTCCGTGTCGCGCATCTCGATGGACATGCCGTCCGAGGACAGCACCTCCACGTTGAGGCAGAGGGACTGCATCTCCTTGATGAGCACCTTGAAGGACTCGGGAATGCCGGGCTCGGGGATGTTCTCGCCCTTGACGATGGCCTCGTAGACCTTCACGCGGCCGGTCACGTCGTCGGACTTGATCGTCAGCAGCTCCTGGAGTGCGTACGCGGCGCCATAAGCCTCCAGCGCCCACACCTCCATCTCACCGAAGCGCTGTCCACCGAACTGAGCCTTACCACCCAGCGGCTGCTGGGTGATCATCGAGTACGGACCGGTCGAACGGGCGTGCAGCTTGTCGTCGACCAGGTGGTGGAGCTTGAGGATGTACATGTACCCGACCGAGACCGGGTCCGGGAACGGCTCGCCGGAGCGGCCGTCGAACATCCGGGCCTTGCCGGACGGCAGGACCATGCGGTCGCCGTCGCGGTTCGGGATGGTGGACTCGAAGAGACCGGAGATCTCGTCCTCGCGCGCACCGTCGAACACCGGGGTGGCGACGTTGGTGCCGGCGGCGACGTCGTCGGCGCCGATGGACTTGAGGCGCTCCATCCACTCCTCGTTGCCCTCGACCTTCCAGCCCTGGCTGGCGAGCCAGCCGAGGTGGATCTCCAGGACCTGGCCCGGGTTCATCCGGGACGGGACACCCAGCGGGTTGAGGATGATGTCGACCGGGGTGCCGTCCTCCAGGAACGGCATGTCCTCGATCGGCAGGATCTTCGAGATGACGCCCTTGTTGCCGTGACGGCCGGCGAGCTTGTCACCGTCGGTGATCTTGCGCTTCTGCGCGACGTAGACGCGGACCAGCTGGTTCACGCCCGGCGGCAGCTCGTCGCCCTCTTCGCGGTCGAAGACGCGGACGCCGATGACCTTGCCGATCTCACCGTGCGGCACCTTCAGCGAGGTGTCGCGCACTTCGCGCGCCTTCTCACCGAAGATCGCACGGAGCAGGCGCTCCTCCGGGGTCAGCTCGGTCTCGCCCTTGGGCGTGACCTTTCCGACCAGGATGTCGCCGGCGACGACGTCGGCACCGATACGGATGATGCCGCGCTCGTCGAGGTCGGCGAGGACCTCTTCGGAGACGTTCGGGATGTCCCGGGTGATCTCCTCCGGGCCGAGCTTGGTGTCACGGGCGTCGACCTCGTGCTCCTCGATGTGGATCGAGGAGAGGACGTCGTCCTGCACGAGGCGCTGCGACAGGATGATCGCGTCCTCGTAGTTGTGACCCTCCCACGGCATGAACGCGACCAGCAGGTTCTTGCCGAGCGCCATCTCGCCGTTCTCGGTCGCCGGGCCGTCGGCCAGCACCTGGCTCTCGATCACCCGGTCGCCCTCGTTGACGACGACCTTCTGGTTGACCGATGTGCCCTGGTTCGAGCGGGAGAACTTCGAGATGCGGTACGTCGAGTACGTGCCGTCGTCGTTGGCGATGGTGATGTAGTCCGCGGATACCTCCTGGACCACACCGTCCTTCTCCGCCTTGAGGACGTCACCGGCGTCGACCGCGCAGCGGTACTCCATGCCGGTGCCGACCAGCGGCGCCTCGGACTGGATCAGCGGCACGGCCTGACGCATCATGTTCGCGCCCATGAGGGCACGGTTGGCGTCGTCGTGCTCGAGGAACGGGATCATCGCGGTCGCGACCGACACCATCTGGCGCGGCGAGACGTCCATGTAGTCGACGTCGTCGCCGGGGATGTAGTCGATCTCGCCGCCACGACGGCGGACCAGGACGCGCGGCTCCGCGAACCGCATGTCCTCGGAGAGCGTCGCGTTGGCCTGGGCGATGACGAAGCGGTCTTCCTCGTCGGCCGTCAGGTAGTCGACGTCGTCGGTGACGACGCCTTCGACGACCTTGCGGTACGGCGTCTCGATGAAGCCGAACGCGTTGATCCGGCCGTAGGAGGCCAGCGAGCCGATCAGGCCGATGTTCGGGCCTTCCGGCGTCTCGATCGGGCACATGCGTCCGTAGTGCGACGGGTGCACGTCACGGACCTCGAAGCCGGCCCGCTCACGGGAGAGACCACCCGGGCCGAGAGCGTTGAGACGACGCTTGTGCGTCAGGCCCGACAGCGGGTTGTTCTGGTCCATGAACTGGGACAGCTGGCTGGTGCCGAAGAACTCCTTGATGGAGGCGACGACCGGCCGGATGTTGATCAGGGTCTGCGGCGTGATCGCCTCGACGTCCTGAGTGGTCATGCGCTCGCGCACGACGCGCTCCATACGGGCGAGACCCGTACGGACCTGGTTCTGGATCAGCTCGCCGACGTTACGGATACGACGGTTGCCGAAGTGGTCGATGTCGTCGGTCTCGACCATGATCGAGCGGCCGGACTCGCCGACCGTCTCGGTCTCACCGGCGTGCAGCTTCACCAGGTACTTGATCGTCGCGATGACGTCGTCACTGGTGAGCACACCGGCGTCCAGCGGCTCACTCGCGCCGAGCTTCTTGTTCACCTTGTAGCGGCCGACCTTCGCGAGGTCGTAGCGCTTCGGGTTGAAGTAGAGGTTCTCGAGCAGCGTCTGAGCGGCTTCGCGGGTGGGCGGCTCGCCCGGACGGAGCTTGCGGTAGATGTCGAGCAGTGCGTCGTCCTGGCCCTGGGTGTGGTCCTTCTCCAGGGTGGCGCGCATCGACTCGTACTCGCCGAACTCCTCGAGGATCTGCTCTGTGGTCCAGCCGAGAGCCTTGAGGAGGACGGTGACGGACTGCTTGCGCTTGCGGTCGATGCGGACACCGACCATGTCGCGCTTGTCGATCTCCATCTCCAGCCAGGCACCCCGGGACGGGATGATCTTGGCCGAGAAGATGTCCTTGTCGGACGTCTTGTCGATGGAGGAGTCGAAGTAGACACCGGGCGAACGGACCAGCTGCGACACCACGACACGCTCGGTGCCGTTGATGACGAACGTGCCCTTGTTGGTCATGAGCGGGAAATCGCCCATGAAGACCGTCTGAGACTTGATCTCACCGGTCTCGTTGTTGGTGAACTCGGCTGTGACGAAGAGCGGCGCGGCGAACGTGAAGTCGCGGTCCTTGCACTCGTCGATCGAGTTCTTCGGGGGCTCGAAACGGTGGTCGCGGAACGTCAGCGACATCGACCCCGAGAAGTCCTCGATCGGCGAGATCTCTTCGAAGATCTCTTCCAGACCGGACTTGGTGGGAACGTCCTGTCCGCTTTCGATAGCGGCCTCGACGCGACCCTTCCAAGCGGCATTCCCGAGCAGCCAGTCAAAGCTCTCGGTCTGCAGCGCAAGGAGGTTCGGAACCTCGAGAGGCTCCCTGATCTTTGCAAAGGAGATGCGCAGCGGGGCGGTGCTGGCGCCGTTGTTCATATTGGAGGTCGAGGCGTTGCGCGAGGCGGCCAAGAGGGGGTCCTTCCGAGGGCTCGGACTCACTACGCGCGTACCGGTCCCAAGCGGGGCACAGTGATAGGCATCCCTGGTCAGGGAGGACAGTCATCGATGCTCAAGCGTGGGCATGCCCCTGGTGACGGGCAGGAGGCAGCTAACAGGCAGCGCAAAGGGTCAGTGTAGCCACTGGGCTCACTGATGTCCAGAGCGGGTTCTGGGAGACCCTCATTCTTCTGCTCAACACCTGCGTCAAAGCTTCCCTCTTCGCCGCCGATCCATGCCTCGGATACGGATCGATGTGACGACGCGTCCTGAGAATTGCGCGCTCCGTGCGGTTCGTCAAGGCCCCCCGCCCCTCGGGGGCCGCCGTCGGCCACGCTGCGGGAGCGAGAGAGGGCACCAGGCCCGGCGCGCAACGAAGATCACCATACTCGTCGCGGCGGGAAGAGCAAGGCAGGCAGGAGGGGCGTCAGGCACGCAGAAGGGCGACCACCCGGATGGGTGATCGCCCTTCGCTGTGCAGGTGTACGCCGAGGGCGTACGAGGGAGTCCGGGGACTCCCGGGAATTACTTGACCTCGACCGAGGCGCCGGCGCCCTTGAGGGACTCGGCGGCCTTCTCAGCGGCCTCCTTGGCGACCTTCTCGAGGACGGGCTTCGGGGCGCCGTCCACGAGGTCCTTGGCCTCCTTGAGGCCCAGCGAGGTCAGCTCACGCACGACCTTGATGACCTGGATCTTCTTGTCGCCGGCACCGGTGAGGATGACGTCGAACTCGTCCTGCTCCTCCGGGGCCTCGGCGGCGGCAGCGGCGCCACCGGCGGCGACAGCGGCGACCGGGGCGGCAGCCTTGACGTCGAACTTCTCCTCGAAGGCCTTGACGAACTCGGAGAGCTCGATGAGGGTCAGGTTCTCGAACTGCGCGAGCAGGTCGTCCTGGGACAGCTTCGCCATGATGGCGTCCTTCCACGTTTTCGGCAGGTGCCGGGTGTATATGACGGCGGGCGTACGGGGCCCGCTGCGACGCGAAGCCGAATTACTCGGCGTCGGCCTCGGCGGGAGCCGGCGTACCGGCACCGCCCTGCTCGACCTTGGAGCGAAGCGCGTCCGCAGTGCGGACGAACTCCGACAGCGGGGCCTGGAAAGTCGCCGCGGCCTTGGCCATCGACGCCTTGATTCCACCGGCCACCTTGGCGAGCAGAACCTCGCGGGACTCGAGGTCCGCGAGCTTCTTGATCTCATCCGCGGACAGCGCCTTACCATCAAGGACACCGCCCTTGATGACGAGGTTGGGGTTCTCCTTGGCGAAGTCACGAAGACCCTTCGCCGACTCCACCGGGTCACCGGTGACGAAGGCAACCGCCGTCGGACCTGCGAACAGGTCGTCCAGCGTGTTGATCCCGGCCTCGTTGGCCGCGATCTTGGTCAGCGTGTTCTTCACCACGGCGTACTGGGCGTTCTCACCGAGCGAACGGCGCAGCTGCTTGAGCTGGGCCACGGTGAGACCCCGGTACTCGGTCAGCACAGCGGCGTTCGAGCTGCGGAACTTGTCCGCCAGCTCGGCTACCGCGGCAGCCTTGTCGGGCCTTGCCATAGAGCGTCGGCCTCCTTCCGGGTGATGAGGACCGCTCAGAAGGGGCTGAAAATACGAAACGCCCCGGCACAAGTGCCCGGGGCGCGAGCTCGACCGGACAAGTCCGGGAGCACTTCCACGATCACCTGCGCGAGTCGTCCGCTTCCAGCGGATCCTTCGGCCACCGTGCCTCTTGCGAGAACACAGCAACGACCAGCGGTCTTTGGCTTCCTCGGAAGACTACGCGAACGGGGGCACGCCGAGCAAATCCGCCCCCGGACAGCTGATTAAGCACCCGGTGCGGGGGTAGAGGGCGGCGTCTTCACCAGCTCCGTGAAGTCGGCTGTGTCGTCCGCCGGCGGCGCGTCGGCATGTACCGCCGCCCCGTAGCCGGAGTAGTACACGGTGGCGCTGTACGTGCCGGACTTCAGCCTGCCGCGTTCGGTCTTCTTCACCAGCAGGCCCTTGCTGTCGACCCAGATGCCGATCGTCTCCCTGCTGATCCCGGCCGCGGTCAGCTGGGCCTTGAGCGCCTTCAGCTCCCCCGGCGCGAGGGCCGACTCCCGCTCCGTCAGTCCGGCGACATCGACCGTGCCCGAGTAGTGCGTGGCCCGTACGCCCCGGATCTCGGCGCGTCCGGCCCGTTTCACGTCGCCGGACGCCAGCAGCGCCTTCACACCCTGGCCGGGGGCCGTCTTCTGCATCTGGTCCCGCATCGCGGCGCCGGACGGCCCCATCAGCCGGGGGAGGTCCGCATACCCGTATCTGATCCAGCGCCTCCCGCCCGTGCGCGCGGCGAAACCCGGGCCCATGTCGGCGTAGTAGGCGTCATGCCGGTAGCGGGCCCTGATGGTGCTGTCAGCGCCCGCCTGCCGCAGCGCACCGGCCAGGCTCCCACCGGTGTACGTGATGTCCAGGGCCCCCGTGGCACCGCCGCGCCAGGACACGGTGCCCTTCACCCTGGTGGACAGCCCGGGGCCCAGGACGGTCGTCCCCTCCACCCTGGCGGAACCGGCGCGGCCCGTGGTCCGGTCGACGGCGCGCAGGGCGGTGACGGTGCCCGGGGCGGCCGCCGTGCGCCCCGGCGCGGAGGAGCCGGCGGGTGCTCCCGTACCGCCCCCGTGCGTCCGGGCCGCCGAGCAGCCCGCGAGTGCGGCCAGTGCCACGGCTGCCGCGGTCCCCGCGCATGCCCGCCGTATCGCTGTGCCGCCCATGAAGTGCCCGCCCCTCAGGTCCCGTTGGTCGCACGGTCATTGTGCCGGTGCCCTACGACTGCGTCCGGCGAAGCCGTGAAGCGGGCCGGTGGAACACCTGGATCGTGGAAACGAAAAGAAGCCGGGCCCCGCACCTCCGGAGAGGTACGGGGCCCGGCTCACAGCACGCGTGTCCCGCGGCTGCCTGCCGATCCGGTGGATCAGACGGCGGCCGGGTCCTCCTCGACGAGGAGGTTGCGGGTGCGGTTGGAGTCCAGCGGGATGCCGGGGCCCATCGTGGTGGCCAGTGCGGCCTTCTTGATGTAGCGGCCCTTGGCGGCCGACGGCTTGAGACGGAGGATCTCCTCCAGCGCGGCGGCGTAGTTCTCGACCAGCTTCGTCTCGTCGAAGGAGACCTTGCCGATGATGAAGTGCAGGTTCGAGTGCTTGTCGACACGGAACTCGATCTTGCCGCCCTTGATGTCCGTGACAGCCTTCGTCACGTCAGGGGTGACCGTTCCGGTCTTCGGGTTCGGCATGAGCCCACGCGGACCGAGCACGCGGCCCAGGCGGCCGACCTTGCCCATGAGGTCCGGGGTGGCGACGACGGCGTCGAAGTCCAGACGGCCCTTCGCCACCTCGTCGATGAGCTCGTCGGCGCCGACGATGTCGGCGCCCGCGGCCTCCGCGGCCGCAGCACGGTCACCGGTCGCGAAGACCAGGACCCGGGCGGTCTTGCCGGTGCCGTGCGGCAGGTTCACGGTGCCGCGGACCATCTGGTCGGCCTTGCGCGGGTCGACGCCCAGACGCATGGCGACCTCGACGGTGCCGTCGAACTTGGTCGCGGAGGTGTCCTTGGCGAGGCGGACGGCTTCGAGCGGGGCGTACAGCTTGTCCGCGTCGATCTTGGCGTCCGCAGCGCGGAGAGTCTTGCTGCGCTTCACTTCTGCTCCTAGATGGGGAGTGGGAGTCGTGGTGCGGGCCGGCGCTGGCCCTGCCACTGTGGTGCGGAGGGGGGCTTGATCAGCCCTCGACCGTGACGCCCATGGAACGGGCGGTGCCGGCGATGATCTTGGCCGCGGCCTCGATGTCGTTGGCGTTCAGGTCGGGCATCTTCGTCGTGGCGATCTCGCGGACCTGCTCGCCGGTGAGCTTGGCGACCTTGGTCTTGTGCGGCTCGCCTGAGCCCTTCTCCACGCCCGCGGCCTTGAGGATCAGCTTCGCGGCCGGCGGGGTCTTGGTGATGAAGGTGAAGGAGCGGTCCTCGTAGACCGTGATCTCCACCGGCACGACCATGCCACGCTGCGACTCGGTCGCGGCGTTGTAGGCCTTGCAGAACTCCATGATGTTGACGCCGTGCTGGCCCAGCGCGGGGCCGACCGGCGGAGCCGGGTTGGCCGCGCCGGCCTTGATCTGGAGCTTGATAAGCCCCGTGACCTTCTTCTTCTTGGGAGGCATTGCTCTCTCCGGGTCCTAGTGAGAGTGTTTCCGCCGCCATCCGGTCGTCCGGACAGCAGGCATACCGCGCAACGATAACGGGTATAGCTGCGCGACCAAAAACCAAGCAGGTCAGACGGTCTCCCACAGGCGGGGAATACCCCCTGCGTGAGCCGGTCTGACCTGCTTGGAAGGCGTGTGTGCCAGAAGCGCGGGGGAAGCCCCGGCGAGCTCCTAGTTCTTCTGGATCTGGTCGAAGCTGAGCTCGACCGGGGTCTCGCGGCCGAAGATCTCGACGAGACCCTTGACCTTCTTCGAGTCGGCGTTGATCTCGTTGATCGTCGCCTGGAGCGTTGCGAACGGGCCGTCGGTGACGGTGACCGAGTCGCCCACCTCGAAGTCGAGCACCTGGACCTCGACCTTGCGGGCCGGAGCCGGCTTGCCCTCGGCCTCCGCGGCCTCACGGGCGGCCTTCTCCTCGGCCTCCGGGGCGAGCATCTTGACGATCTCGTCCAGGGTCAGCGGGTACGGGTCGTAGGCATTGCCGACGAATCCGGTGACTCCGGGGGTGTTGCGCACCACACCCCAGGACTCGTTGGTGAGGTCCATACGGACCAGGACGTAACCGGGAAGCTTGTTCTGGCGAACGTTCTTGCGCTCGCCGTTCTTGATCTGAACGATCTCTTCCTCGGGTACTTCGGCCTGGTAGACGAACTCCTCGACGTTCAGCGAAACGGCACGCTGCTCCAGGTTCGCCTTCACGCGCTTCTCGTAACCGGCGTACGTGTGGATGACGTACCACTCGCCGGGCAGACCGCGGAGTTCCTGGCGCAGGGCCTCGACCGGGTCCACGAGGGGGACTTCGGCGGCCTCCTCGGCAGCCTCTTCGTCCTCGGCCTCTTCGGCTTCGGCCTCTTCGTCCTCGGCTTCGGCCGCCACATCGGCGGCGGCTTCGGCGTCCTCGTCGGTCTCCGCGACGGCCACCGCTTCGTCCTCGGTGTGCACAGCGGCCTCTTCGGCGGGCTCACCGGCGACGGCGTCGGCAGCTTCGGCCTGGTCCGGCTTCCCAGCGTCCGCCGCCTCGACGATGTCGAGCTCGTCCTCTGCGGACTCGATGCTCTCGCCCGGCTCGACGGCCTCGTTCAGGTTCGGGTCAGACACGGTGGCTGCTTCTTCCTGGATACAAATCGGGTGGAACATGCGAAAAAGACGCCGCTCCCGGCGTCTTTCGCGGATCAGCCAAAGACGTACTTGGCGGCCTGGTTGAAGCCATAGTCAATCACGGTCACGATGCCGATCATGATGACGACGAAAACGATCACCACAGTGGTGTACGTCGAGAGCTGGTTACGGCTCGGCCAGACGACCTTGCGGAGTTCCGCGACGATCTGGCGGTAGAAGAGCGCGAGACGGCCGAAGGGGCCCTTCTTCCCGCGCTTCCCGCCCTTGCGCGTCTTCCTCGACTCCGGCGCTTCATCATCCTGCGCATCAGGCACGTCGATGGAGCCGACGGCGTCCGTCACGATCTCTCACCTGATTCCGGGTCGTGGCCGTGCCGCGCCCGGTGGAGCCGCACGGCGGTGCATAGATGTACGTACATGCGCACACAGCCTGGCGAAGGTGTGTGTAGCAGGGCCGGAGGGACTTGAACCCCCAACCGCTGGTTTTGGAGACCAGTGCTCTACCAATTGAGCTACGACCCTTTGTGGTTCCCCCAACCTACCGCATCCGACCGGGTGCACGGAGTGCGCTCGACGGGGCGGCTGGTGAAGGCCAACGACGAGTGAGTGTACGTGGTCGGGGGCCTGACGTCGAACAGCTTCGGCCGGTCCGGTCCGCGGGCCGCCCCCGGTCCTCCGGTTCACGCCGGGTTCCCGCTCGGTGTACGGCTGTTGCCGGGGCCGGTGTCCGCCCTTCGAAACCTGTGTGCCGAGTCCGTTTGCGGTCTGGGACCATGGGCCGCATGAGCGCCGCAACTCCTCCGACCGAGCGCAGGGTCTCCGCCCGCATCGGTGCCATCTCCGAGTCCGCCACGCTGGCCGTCGACGCCAAGGCGAAGGCCCTGAAGGCCGCCGGGCGTCCGGTGATCGGCTTCGGTGCCGGTGAGCCCGACTTCCCCACGCCCGGATACATCGTCGAGGCCGCCATCGAGGCCTGCCGCAACCCGAAGTACCACCGCTACACGCCGGCCGGTGGGCTCCCCGAGCTCAAGGCCGCCATCGCCGCGAAGACCCTGCGCGACTCCGGCTACGAGGTCGAGGCCTCCCAGGTACTCGTCACCAACGGCGGCAAGCAGGCGATCTACGAGGCGTTCGCCGCGATCCTCGACCCGGGTGACGAGGTCATCGTCCCGGCTCCTTACTGGACCACGTACCCCGAGTCGATCCGGCTCGCGGGCGGCGTCCCCGTCGAGGTCGTCGCCGACGAGACCACCGGCTACCGGGTCTCCGTCGAGCAGCTGGAAGCCGCCCGCACCGAGCGGACCAAGGTCGTCCTCTTCGTCTCGCCTTCCAACCCGACGGGCGCCGTCTACAGCCGCGCCGACACCGAGGCCATCGGCCGCTGGGCCGTCGAGCACGGTCTGTGGGTGCTGACGGACGAGATCTACGAGCACCTGGTGTACGGCGACGCGGAGTTCACCTCGCTGCCGGCCGTCGTGCCCGAGCTGCGCGACAAGTGCATCGTGGTCAACGGCGTGGCCAAGACGTACGCCATGACCGGCTGGCGCGTGGGGTGGATCGTCGGCCCGAAGGACGTGGTGAAGGCGGCGACCAACCTCCAGTCGCACGCCACCTCCAACGTCTCCAACGTCTCGCAGGCGGCCGCGCTCGCCGCCGTCTCGGGCAACCTGGACGCGGTCGACGAGATGCGGACCGCCTTCGACCGGCGCCGCAGGACCATCGTGCGGATGCTCAACGAGATCGACGGCGTGCTCTGCCCCGAGCCGGAGGGCGCGTTCTACGTCTACCCCTCGGTCAAGGCGCTCATCGGCAAGGAGATCCGCGGCAAGCGCCCGCAGAGCTCGGTCGAGCTGGCCGCACTGATCCTCGACGAGGTCGAGGTCGCGGTGGTGCCCGGTGAGGCGTTCGGTACCCCCGGATACGTGCGCCTGTCGTACGCGCTCGGTGACGAGGACCTGATCGAGGGCGTCTCCCGGATGCAGAAGCTGCTGGCCGAGGCGACGGACTGACTCACTCCGCTGCACGCCGGCCGCGCGGCCGGCCGATCAGCCAGGAAAACGGGCCCCCGGTTCTCGCCGGGGGCCCGTTTCTTCGTTCGGTCGCCTCCTCGTTGGGGGAAAGCGGCTACCGGTGCGGCGGGTCCGTACGGCAGGATCCTGGGATGGAGCGAGTACGTGACATCCGGCTGCTGCCCAAGGCCCATCTGCACCTGCACTTCACGGGGTCGATGCGGCCCACGACGCTGCTCGAACTGGCCGGCAGATACGGCGTGCATCTGCCGGAGGCGCTGACCGGTGGCGAGCCGCCGCGGCTGCGGGCCACCGACGAGCGCGGCTGGTTCCGTTTCCAGCGGCTCTACGACATCGCCCGTTCCTGTCTGCGCACCCCCGACGACATCCGCCGGCTGGTGCGCGAGGCCGCCCAGGAGGACGTCAGGGACGGCTCGGGGTGGCTGGAGATCCAGGTCGACCCCACGTCGTACGCCCCGTTCCTCGGCGGGCTGATCCCGGCGCTGGAGATCATCCTGGACGCGGTGGACGCCGCCTCGCGCGACACCGGGCTCGGAATACGCGTGGTGGTCGCGGCGAACCGCATGAAACACCCCCTCGACGCACGGACGCTGGCGCGCCTGGCGGTGCGGTACGCGGACCGTGGCGTGATCGGTTTCGGGCTCTCCAACGACGAGCGCCGGGGTATGGCCCGGGACTTCGACCGGGCATTCGCCATCGCGAGGGAGGGCGGCCTGCTGGCCGCGCCGCACGGCGGTGAGCTCAGCGGGCCCTCGTCGGTCCGGGACTGCCTGGACGATCTGCACGCCGCCCGGATCGGCCACGGGGTGCGCGCCGCCGAGGACCCGCTGCTGCTGAAGCGGCTGGCCGAGCGCGGGGTGACCTGCGAGGTGTGCCCGTCGTCGAATGTGGCGCTCGGCGTCTACGAGAAGGCCGAGGACGTACCCCTGCGAAAGCTGTTCGAAGCGGGGGTACCCATGGCGCTCGGCGCTGACGACCCGCTCCTCTTCGGTTCGCGGCTGGCCGCCCAGTACGAACTGGCACGGGCCCAGGGGTTCAGCGACACCGAACTGGCCGAGCTGGCACGGCAATCGGTGCGCGGCTCGGCCGCACCCCCGGACGTGCGGCGGAAGCTGCTCTCCGGCGTCGACGACTGGCTCACGGGCTGACCCCCCGCAAGAGCGTGCGAGCGAGGCCGGCGGCGAACGCGTCGAGGGACTGCGGGGGCTTCCCGTCCTCGGTCATGTCGTACGCGAAGGCCCGCTGGGCGCACGCGCCGAGCAGCAGGGAAGCCGCCGCGCAGGTGTCGGCGCCGGCGGCGATCCGCCCGGCGTCCCGCTCGGCGCGCAGATAGGCGTCGACGCCGCGGATCGGCATGTGCGGACCGGCGCCGAGTTCGCGCATGGCCGCTTCGTGGCGGCGCTTGAGCGGGGGGTCCGCGTAGAGCGAGGCGGCGATCGGGAAGCTCTGCTCGTAGAAGAGGGCGGCGCTGCGGGCGATCTCGGTGAGGTTCTCCTCGACGCTGTGCCGCTGCGGGCCTGCGGCCAGTTCGTCCAGCAGCGGGGTCAGCCTGGGCAGCCGTTCCCTGAGGACGGTCACGAACAGCTCTTCCTTGCTCGCGAAGTGCTTGTAGAGCGCTGCTTCCGAACACCCGGCCGTCCTGGCGATCTCTTTGGTGGTGGTCCTGACCAGGCCGATGGTGAGCATGAGTTCATACGCGGCGTCGACGATCCGGCCGCGGGCCGGCTTCGGCTGCACGGGTGGCTGCACGGGCGCTCCTACCAAGCTTGACGGAGGGGTGGGTGTCCGCTCACTCTAGGGGTGAGTGAATACTTACCCACCTTGGAAGGGTGCGCGATGAAGCTCACAGTGTTCGGAGCCACCGGCGGTATCGGCGGGCAGATCGTCCGGCAGGCCCTGGCCGCGGGACACCAGGTGACGGCCGTGGTGCGCGATCCGGATCGGCTCACGGTGACCGGGGCGGGGCTCGACGTGGTCCGCTCGGATCTCAGCGGCCCGGAACCGCTGCGTGCGGCGGTGGCGGGCCGGCACGCGGTGCTCTCCGGTCTGGGCGCGCGCGGCCGCAAGGACGCGGGCATCACCCAGGTGCTGACGCGGCCGGTGCTCGCGGCCATGGAGGCGGAGGGCGTACGGCGGCTGCTGGTGGTCAGTGCGGCGCCGCTGTCGCCGCCCGGGAACCGGTCCTTCGCCGACCGGGCGGCGCTGGGGGCGATCGGCGTGATCCTCAAGGCGGTCTACGACGATCTGCGGGTCATGGAGGCCGAGGTCGCGCGCAGCGCGACGGACTGGACGGTGGTGCGGCCCCCGAAGCTCACGGACAAGCCGCTGACCGGCACGTACCGGACCGCCGTCGGGGGCAGTCCGCGCGGCGGCCGGAGCATCTCGCGCGCCGATGTGGCACACGCGATGCTGGCGATGACCGACGACCCCGCGACGGTGGGGCAGGGGGTAGGGCTCGCGTACTGAAGCGGCGTGACCGCGAGCGGCGCGCTCCGGCCCCGCCGGTGACGGGTCGCGGTTACGGCGGGAGCGGTGCGCACCGGCAGGACGCTGCGGTTACCGGCTGATCGGCCGCGGACCGGCCGGTTACGGGCAGGCCGCGCACAGGGCAGGCCGGTTACAGGCTGACGCCGACCGTGACGGGCTCGTTGACCAGCGTCACCCCGAACGCCTCGTGGACGCCCGCGACGACCTCACGGGCGAGCGCGAGCAGGTCGTCGGTGGTGGCCCGGCCGCGGTTGGTCAGCGCCAGTGTGTGCTTGGTGGAGATGCGGGCCGGGCCCGTCCCGTAGCCCTTGGTGAAGCCCGCCCTGTCGATCAGCCAGGCCGCCGATGTCTTGGTGAGCCCCTCCCCCGCGGGGAACGCGGGCGGGGCGGTCTCCTGGCCGAGCCGCTCGCTCACCCGTGCGCGGAACGCGGCGAACCCGGCGTCGTCGAGGATCGGGTTGGTGAAGAAGGAACCGGCCGACCAGGTGTCGTGGTCGTCGGCGTCCAGCACCATGCCCTTGCCGGCGCGCAGCTTCAGCACCGTCTCGCGGACCGTCGCCGCCGCCACCCGGTCGCCCGCCTCGACGCCGAGCACCCGGGCCGTCTCCGGATACTTGACGGGTGCGGAGAGGCCGCCGGCGTCTTCGAGTTCGAAACGCACCCGCAGCACCAGATAGCGGTCGGGGTCGGACTTGAAGCGGCTGTGCCGGTAGGAGAACCGGCACTCGGCGTTCGAGAGGGTGACCGCCTCCCCCGTGGCCCGGTCGTACGCGACGACCTCGGTGAGCGTCGACGAGACCTCCTGGCCGTACGCCCCGACGTTCTGGATCGGTGTCGCCCCGGCGGAGCCGGGAATCCCGGCCAGACACTCGACGCCCGCGAGCCCGGCCTCGACGGTACGGGCCACCGCGTCGCTCCACACCTCACCGGCCGCGAGCTCCAGCGTCGTACCGGAGAGCGAGAATCCGCGGGTCGCGATCCGCAGGGCCGTGCCGTCGAACCCCTTGTCGCCGATGACCAGATTGGAACCGCCGCCGATGACGAGCAGCGGGGTGCCGCTCTCATCCGCCTCGCGGACGGCGGCGATCACTTCGGCGTCGGTCTCCGCCGTGACCAGGCGGGTCGCGGGGCCGCCGAGGCGGAAGGTGGTCAGGGGGGCGAGTGGGGCTTCAAGGAGTTCCTGCACGGGCCAAGCGTACGAGAAAGGCCCGGCCGGGCGCGCGGAACCGTTGCCGGGCGGGCTCCCGTCGGGGGCGGGCGACACGACGGCTCCGCCCGGAGGCCGCACGGCTTTCACGGCTTCCGGGCAGAGCCGGGAGATCTACGGAGACGCGGCGGGCGATCCGGAGGGCGTCAGGCGGAGACCTTCTCGCGGTCGGCGGCGGGGGCCGCCTCCGGTGCGAGGCCCGTGGGGCCAGGAGTGCCGCGCCGGGGTATCAGCAGGGCGACGAGCGCCGCGACCGCGACCACGGCGGCGCCGATCCACAGGGCGGGCACGGTGCCGTCGGTGAACGCGGCGGGCGACTCGTACCCTCCCTGGGCGGAGAACACCGCACCGAGCACCGCGATACCCAGCGCGCCTCCGACCTCGCGCAGGGCGTTGTTCGCGCCGGAGGCGATGCCCTGTTCGGCGGGGCCGACACTGGACATGACCACGCTGGACGCGGGGGCGAAGTACAGCGCCATGCCGATCCCGCCGAGGATCAGAGCCGGCAGCATCACCGGGTACGACACGTCCGCGCCGATGACCAGGGCGAAGGACGCGAGCCCGGCGGCCTGGAGGGCGAGCCCGGCGGCGACGACGGGGCGGCCGCCGATCCGGTCCGAGAGGATCCCCGCGAACGGCGCGACGACCAGCGGCATTCCGGTCCACGGCAGCATCCGCAGCCCGGCCTCGGTGGGCGAGTAGCCGAGGACGCCCTGGAAGAACTGGCTCAGCAGGAAGATCGAGCCGAACATCCCCAGGAACATCAGCAGGGACGCGCCGTTGATGCCGGCGAAAGCGCGGTTACGGAAGAGCCGCATCGGGAGCATGGGGTGGGCGCTGCGGAGTCCGTGGAGGACGAACCCGGCCAGGAGCGCGGCACCGGCGAAGAGGCTCGTGAGGATCGTCGCGCTGGACCAGCCGTCCGTCCGTCCGTTGACGAGTCCGTACACGACACCGAACAGCCCGCCGCTGACCAGGAGCGTTCCGGGGACATCGAGCCGGGCGCCCGGCCGGCGCGACTCGCCGAGGCGCAGCCAGGCGAGCGGGAGCAGGACGAGGCCGATGGGCACGTTCAGCCAGAAGATCCACTGCCAGGACAGGTGCTCGGTGAGAGCGCCACCGATGAGCGGCCCGCTGGCCACGGCGAGACCGGTGACCGCGCTGAAGATCCCGAGGGCCGCGCCCCGTCGGGCGGCGGGTACGGCAGCGGTGAGCAGGGTCAGCGTGAGCGGCATCATGACCGCGGCGCCGACGCCCTGCACCGCGCGGGCGGCGACGAGCGGGCCGATCCCCGAGGCGAGGGCGGCCGCGGCGGAGGCGCCGGTGAATATCGTGAGGCCGGTGATGAAGAGCTTGCGCCGGCCGAACCGGTCGCCGAGCGCGGCGCCGAACATGAGCAGCACGGCGAAGGTGAGCGTGTAGGCGTTCACCGTCCACTGGAGGTCTTCCAGCGCTCCGCCGAGATCCTTACGGATCGAGGGCAGCGCCGTGGTGACGACGAGGTTGTCGAGAGCCGCCATGAATCCGGCGACACTGGTGATGATCAGGGCCCAGGTGGCGCCTCCGCGCCGGGACGTCCGCTCGCGCGGCTCTTGCCCGTTGAGCTCCTGCCCGTTCTCCGTCTGCTCTTCCACTGCTTGCTCGTTCACTGTTCCCCCTGCTGAGTCGGTCCGGTCGATTGGTTAGCGATTGATTACTAACTTTCTTGCCCATGCGAACGGCCGCGCCCCCCTGGGCGCGCCCCACCGATACTCACTGCTCGGGCTGTGCCCACTCGTGAAAACTGGCCCACACCCGGTGTTCCGGGGCGAAGCCCAGCGAGACCAGCGTGTTGATGAGCATCCCGTGCGCCAGGAACCTCGTCGTCTCGTCGATGTCCGCCCCCAGGGCCAGGTGGATCGCCTCGTACAGCCTCATCCACGCGGCGCGCACGGCCTCCCCGAACCCGGGGTCCCCCGACGCCGCGGCGGAGGCCACCGCGACGTAGATCTGCATCTGCATCAGCAGCTTGTCGGGGTCGTCCGCGATGAGCGACTGATAAGCGCGCCCCATGGCGTGCAGGGCCTCCTGGCCCTGCAGCCCGTCGGCGGCCCGCACGAAGACAGCCGTGGTGTCCTCGACGCAGCGCTCGGAAGCCGCCAGGAAGATGGCCTCCTTGTTCGGGAAGAGCCGGAAGAGGTACGGCTGTGAGACGCCCACCCGCTTGGCGATCACCTCGGTGGAGGTGCCGTGGTAGCCACCGTGAGCGAATTCGACCATCGCCGCACGAATGACGCTCTCGCGCCGCTCCTCCGCACTCATCCTGACCATGCGAGTAAGTTAGTGGTTGATTACTAACTATGTCAAGGGGCGACGACGGCACGGCGGGAGGGACCGGAACCCCCGGCCCGGCAGGCCGGACGGCGGCGCGCACGGCTACTCCGGGGCCAAGCCCATACGTAAGGGGCGCCCGTCTGCACGAACGCCCCCAAGGGAGCCTTGCCCCATGCCCGCCCGGGTCGCGTGACCCGGCGCCGTGACCTCACCGGACGCCCATAGCGCAAGGACCCCTGAGTCCCTGGCACCGGACGGCCATGGGCACCTCAGGCGAGGCGGACCACCGCGCGGGACATGCCCAGCACCTTCTTGCCGTCGCTCATCGCCGTGAGATCCACCCGTACCGTCCTGTCCTCGGGGTCACCGACGACAGCTCCGACCTTGGCGCTGACCTCGATCAGCGCCCCCTCGGCGTCGTTCGGGACCACTACCGGCTTGGTGAACCGGACGCCGTACTCCACGACCGCACCCGGGTCACCGACCCAGTCGGTCACCACCCGGACCGCCTCGGCCATGGTGAACATCCCGTGCGCGATGACATCGGGCAGCCCGACCTCCACCGCGAACTTCTCGTTCCAGTGGATCGGGTTGAAGTCGCCGGACGCACCCGCGTACTGGACCAGCGTCGCGCGCGACACCGGAAATGACTGCGCCGGCAGCTCCGTGCCGACCTCGACGCTCCCGTAGGAGATCTTCGCTGCCACCGTCACGCCTCCCCGGCCGCGCGCGCGACCAGCTTCGTCCACGCCGTCACGACATGCTCGCCGGACTCGTCGTGGACCTCACCGCGAATATCAATGATGTCGTTTCCGGCAAGGGACTTGATCGCCTCGATCGTCGAGGTGACCGTCAGCCGGTCCCCCGCCCGCACCGGACGCCGGTAGGCGAACTTCTGGTCACCGTGCACCACACGCGTGTAGTCGAGACCCAGCTGCGGATCCTGGACGACCACACCAGCGGCCTTGAAAGTGATCGAGAAGACGAACGTCGGCGGAGCGATGACGTCGGCATGTCCGAGCGCCCCGGCCACGGCCGGGTCCGTGTACGCGGGATTCGCGTCGCCCACCGCTTCGGCGAACTCACGGATCTTCTCCCGGCCCACCTCGTACGGCGCGGAGGGCGGATAGGTCCGCCCCACGAAGGACTGATCGAGCGCCATGGCTCACTACCTCCTGGTGGAGTGCCGGAAATGCCGGGGAGTACCGGGAATCAAGCAGAAACACAATAACTGTGAGTAACTACAGAAATGACGCGAGGCCGCCCCCCGTCAAGGGGACGACCTCATGCCTGTGCCTGTGGAGAGCTGTGCTTGCGGAAAGAACAGCCTGGCTCAGCGCGTTTCGCGGTGGGCGGTGTGCGAGTTGCAGCGCGGGCAGTGCTTCTTCATCTCAAGACGGTCCGGGTTGTTACGCCGGTTCTTCTTGGTGATGTAGTTCCGCTCCTTGCACTCCACGCAGGCCAGCGTGATCTTCGGGCGGACGTCGGTGGCAGCCACGTGAGTGCTCCTTGGACGGATGGACGGATGAACGCATAAAAGAGTAGCCGATCGAAGGACCGAGCCCACCATCGGCTACCGTGTGTAGCGGTGACCGGACTTGAACCGGTGACACAGCGATTATGAGCCGCTTGCTCTACCGACTGAGCTACACCGCTTTGCTACGGAATCCCTCACCCGAAGGTGAGGGCTCCCGCACCAGAGCCCCAATACGGAATCGAACCGTAGACCTTCTCCTTACCATGGAGACGCTCTACCGACTGAGCTATTGGGGCGAGCGATGAAGACATTACACGGTCATTCGCCGTCGCCCAAATCCTTATGAAGACCCCTCCCCACCGCCTCAACCCGCCTGCCGCCCGGCCTCCGTCCACCCCCTCCCACCGCCGTTCGGCCCATGCCGCCCATCGGCCACAGGAGTCACTCCCAGTACGACTAATTCGCCCCTCCGCGAAGCCGTACCCGCCCCAGCCATAGGCTCGCTTCACGCTGCGTGACGTCGCACGTCACGCCCGGCCGAGCACCCAGGAGCGCGATGCCCGACAGCCAGCCGCGGCCCCCCGAAGGAGCCACCGCGGACACCACCGCGCTCCTGCTCCGCGGAGCCCGTCTGGCCGACGGCCGCACCGTGGACGTACGCATCGCAGGCGGGCACATCGAAGCCGTGGGAACCGCCGGCAGCCTCACCGCACCCGGCCCCCGCACCTCCCCCGTACCCCGCATCGAACTCGACGGTTACCTGCTGCTCCCCGCCCCCGCCGAACCCCACGCCCACAGCGACACCGCGCTCACCGCCGACGCCGGGCCGGGGCCCGGCCCCGCCACCACCGGCGCCGCCCCCGACATCCAGCGCCGCGCCGTCGAAGCCGCCCTCCTCCAGCTCGGCCACGGCGCCACCGCGCTGCGCTCACACGTCCGCATCGGCGACGTCCAGGGCCTCGGCGCCATGGAGGCCGTGCTCCAGGCCCGCCGGTCCCTGCGCGGACTCACCGACCTCACCACCGTCGCCGTCCCCAGGCTGCTCACCGGCGTCGCCGGAGCCGACGGCCTCGCCATGCTGCGCGACGCCGTGAAAATGGGCGCCACCGTCGTCGGAGGCTGCCCCGACCTCGACCCCGACCCGACCGGATACGCGCAGGCGGTCCTCGAAGTCGCCGCCGAACACGGCTGCGCCGTCGACCTGCACACCGACGGCGACGACCCCGCCCGGCTCGCCCGCCTCGCGGCCATGTCCGGCGGACTGCGCCCCGGCGTCGCCATCGGCCCCTGCGGCGGACTCTCCCGGCTCCCGCACGACACAGCCGCCCACACCGCCGGCCGGCTCGCCGCGGCGGGCATCACCGTGATCTGCCAGCCCCAGGGCGGCTGCGGCGGCGTGGAACGCCGCGGCATCGCCCCCGTGCAGCTGCTCCGCTCAGCAGGAGTACGCATCGCGGCGGGCAGCGGCGCACTGCGCGACCTGACCAACCCGGTCGGCCGCGGAGACCCTCTGGAAGCCGCGTACCTGCTCTCGTCACAGAGCGGACTGCGCCCCAAGGACGCCTACGGAAGCGTCAGTTCGGCGCCGCGAGAAGCCATGGGCCTCCCCGAGGTACGGGTGGAGGCAGGCTTCCCCGCCGAGCTGCTCGCCGTACGCGGGGAGCAGCTCTCCGCCGCACTCTCCCTCGCGTACAGCAGAATCGTCATCCACCGTGGACGCGTCGTCGCACGCACCAACGCGGTGCGCGAGTACTGCGACTCGACCGCGCCCAGCACCCTCGAACTGCCCCGCCAGGGGCGGGCCGACGCCGGGCCCTGAGCCCGCCGCGAGAGCTCCGCGCGGAGCCGCCCGCCCCTCCGTACGGGTGATCCCGAGCGCGCGGCGCCGCCGGAGCGTACCGTCGGAAACATGCGCATTGTCATCGCAGGTGGACATGGTCAGATCGCGCTGCGCCTCGAGCGTCTGCTCGCCGCGCGCGGCGATGAAGTCGCGGGCCTCATCCGCACGGCCGGACAGGCCGACGACCTGAGATCCGCAGGCGCCGAGCCGGTCGTCCTCGACCTGGAATCGGCCACGGTGGAACAGGTCGCCGAGGCACTGTCGGGTGCCGACGCGGTGGTCTTCGCGGCGGGAGCGGGCCCCGGCAGCACGGTCGAACGCAAGGACAGCGTGGACCGCGACGGGGCCGTGAAGCTCGCGGACGCCGCCGAGCGCGCCGGTGTGCGCAGATACCTCATCGTCTCCTCCATGGGCGCCGACACGACCCACCCGGGCGACGGGGTCTTCGACGTCTACCTCCGCGCCAAGGGTGCGGCGGACGAGGCCGTACGGGGCCGGGCGGCCCTCGACTGGACAGTGCTGCGGCCCGGCGCGCTGACCGACGACGCGGGCACCGGGCAGGTACGCCTCGGAGCCAGGACGGGCCGGGGCGAGATCCCACGCGACGACGTGGCCGCGGTACTCGCCGAGCTGATCGAGACCCCGGCCACAGCGGGCCTGACACTGGAGCTGATCGGCGGGTCGGTGCCGGTGACCGTGGCAGTCAAGGACGTGGCGGGCAACTGATGCAGAACCCACCGGTAGCCATCGAGCGCGCAGCACAGCCCTACGCGGCGGTCAGGGAGACCGTCACCATGGACACCTTTCCGGTGATCGCCGACCGGCTGACGGCCGTGTTCGGCTGGCTCGCGGAGCGCGGGATGGAACCGGCGGGGCCGCCGTTCTTCCGGTACGACGTCATCGACATGGAACGCGGCATGGAGGTCGAGGCGGGCGTACCGGTGACAGCGCTGCCGGAGGGCGGTGACACCCCGGGCGAGGACGCCGAGGAGGGCGAGTTCTTCACCGGCTCCCTGCCCTCCGGCAAATACCTGACGGTTACTCATATCGGCCATCCGAACGAGCTGTTGGGGGTCACGGCCGGTCTGCTGGAGTGGGCGGCGGCGCGGGGCATGAAGTGGGACATGGAGAAGGCCGACGTGGTCGAGGACTGGGGCTGCCGGCTGGAGATCTACAGGACGGACCCGCGGGAGGAGCCGGACATGTCCAAGTGGGAGATGGAACTGGCGTTCCGGCTCGCGGACTCCGGCCCGCAGGCGTAGCGGGGGCGGTAGGTGTGGCCGCTGCTGCCACACGTACCGCTCCCGCCGCGAGCCCCCGGGCACCCGCCCCGTACGCGCGTTCCGGAGACGAACGCGTGACCGTTGGGCCGCTCCGCCGTTGAACCCGATGACAGCAACAGCCTTCGGGAGTCCGGCAGATGGGGCGCACAGGCCGGGTGGTCCGTACCGCGGCATTCAGGGTCACCCATGCCCTGCGCGAGGACACCGCAGGTGCTCCCCCAGCGAATGCCGGCTCAGCGCGTCGGACACCTCGGGGCCCTGGTGGCCCACATCGGTCAGGTCCTCATCGACGGATGCTGGAGTGCTTCCGGCCACTGGAGCACGTGTCCGGAAGCACGGGTGGGAACGAACGCGTTCCACCGGCGCTGCGCGGCAAAACCGTCACTGCCGTCAGAGAGGCCACACAGCAGGCCGGTCCGCGCGTCACCGAAGATGACCGCACGGGGCAAGTCCAGCCACTGCCCTCACTGCGACGTCCGGCTGCCCACCGAGCCTCGCCCGACGGCGGACCGGGCTACGCCTGGGCGCACTGCCCCGCTGTGGTTTCGGCACCGGCCGTGATCGTCCGGCCGCCGAGAAGACCGGCAGTAGGTCCCGCACACCCCGGCCGGTCGCAAGGTCCGGCACTGCCGCACACGACGCATGGGCGGAGGCCGGGAGCCCCGGACCGGCCGAGCACTCAGACGTCCCGGGGACCCGCCGCTGTCGCGGCCGTATGCCGTGTCCGTAAAGTCGCGCCTTACATGAGACGCCCGATACGCACTCTCGCCGCACCGGACGAAAGCCCGAGTACACCCAGTACGAGGGCTTCCGCCCGGCACACCGAGACCACGCACCGGACGCCGCACGCCCGCCCTCCGGGCAACGACGCGGCTTTGCGGACACGGCCTGGGCGCTTCGCCCTCAGGGCCGGGCGCTGGACGCCCGGTCGCCCCGCCCCCCGGGGCGGTCCCGCCGGCACCTGGGACGCCGTGCGGCGGGGACCGGCTCCGGACAGGGGCGTCACCGGACCGGGAGGCAGCGAATGGCACCTCCCGCCCGGCCGCCGGCCGGAGTGGACCGGCTCCTCCGCGCCCACCGGGCCGTACCGCGCGCTACGGGGCTCCCGCCGGGAGCCATCTGCACGGCGCGGCACTGGACGCGCGGCAGGGTGAAACCCGGATGCCAAGTACCGGTTCGAACCACGGTGGGACAGGGGCCACGCGCGGCCGGAGAAACAGAAAAGCCCCTCACCATAAAACACTGGTCAGGGGCTAATTCCTGTGGCGGCGCCAGGGTTCGAACCTGGGTAGGCTGAGCCGGCAGATTTACAGTCTGCTCCCTTTGGCCACTCGGGCACACCGCCGGGGATTGCCGCTACGGAACCGCTTGGTAGCGGGACTCCGTGGCAACGACGTAAACGATACCTGATGACCCGGGGTGCTTCGCCACCCGGTTGATCAGGGGCTAACGGGCCACCCGATTGATCGGGGGCAGACGGGCGGAGGCGGCCGAGGGAGAGCGCTTAGGCTTGCGCGCAACAGGCCGGGCACCGGCCCGCAGCCCTCAACGCAACCGATACAAGGAGCCACAGGACATGGCCGACTCCAGTTTCGACATCGTCTCGAAGGTCGAGCGGCAAGAGGTCGACAACGCCCTCAACCAGGCCGCCAAGGAGATCTCGCAGCGTTACGACTTCAAGAACGTCGGCGCCTCGATCGACTGGTCGGGCGAGAAGATCCTGATGCAGGCGAATTCCGAGGAGCGCGTCAACGCGATCCTCGACGTCTTCCAGACCAAGCTGATCAAGCGCGGTATCTCGCTCAAGGCGCTGGACGCGGGCGAGCCGCAGCTGTCCGGCAAGGAGTACAAGATCTTCGCCTCCATCGAGGAGGGAATCTCGCAGGACAATGCCAAGAAGGTCGCGAAGGTCATCCGCGACGAGGGCCCCAAGGGCGTCAAGGCGCAGGTCCAGGGCGAGGAACTGCGGGTCAGCTCGAAGAGCCGGGACGACCTTCAGGCCGTGCAGGCTCTGGTGAAGGGCAAGGACTTCGACTTCGCGCTGCAGTTTGTGAACTACCGCTGATTCCTCTCCCCCCGCCGGCCCGGCGCTCCGGGCCCGCTGACATGTGGCGTCCGGAAACCGCCGGTACGGAGGGTTCGGGGATCGCAGACTCGTGGGTGTCCCGGGGGAACGTCCGCCGGGACGCTGCGAGGAAGGGAGCGACCGATGACGGTGTACACGACGGTCAGCAGTCCGCTCGGTGAGCTCTTGCTGGTGGGCGAGGAATCGGCGGACGCCCGGGGTGGGGTGGCGCTGGTCTCGCTGTCCGTGCCGGGCCAGAAGGGCGGAGCCTCCGTCGAGGACGCCGCTGGGGCGGGATGCCGCAGGGATCCTGCCGTCTTCGCCGGTATCACCGGTCAGCTGGCGGCTTACTTCGCGGGTGAGCGGACCGGTTTCGCGATCGATTTCGCGGAGGGCGGCACCGGGTTCCAGCGGCGGGTGTGGGCCGAGTTGGACGGTCTCCCGTACGGCGCCACCGTGTCGTACGGGGAGCTCGCGGGGCGCATCGGGCTCTCGGGCGCCGGGGTGCGGGCCGTGGGCACCGCGATCGGGCGCAATCCGCTGCTGGTCGTACGCCCGTGCCACCGGGTGATCGGGGCCGACGGCTCGCTGCGGGGTTACGCGGGTGGGCTGGAGCGCAAGCAGTGGCTGCTGGGGCTGGAAGGCGCGTCAGCGGCGTGACGGGGCGGTGGCGCGGCCCGGTGGTCCCCGGGGCGGGTGTGGCGGCCGTATGAGCGGGTTGTTTCCGCGGGACAGGGCGGAGGTCGCGCCCGGAGCGGTGCATGTTCCGGAGTGGCTGCCGGTCGAGCGTCAGCGGGAGTTGGCCGATGCCTGCCGGGAGTGGGCGCGGGGGCCTGTGCCACTGCGGCATACCCGGTTGCCCGGCGGGGGTGTGATGTCCGTACGCACGGTGTGCCTGGGATGGCACTGGCAGCCGTACCGGTATGCGCGTACCGCTGACGATGTGAACGGTGCGCGGGTGGCCGAGTTCCCGGGGTGGCTGGCCGAGTTGGGGCGATCGGCGGTGGCTGAGGCATATGGCACGGCGGGCGGCGCCGCTGCGGCCTACGCCCCTGACACGGCCCTCGTGAACTTCTACGACGGTGATGCGCGCATGGGTATGCACCAGGACAAGGAGGAGCGGTGCGCTGCTCCTGTGGTGTCACTGAGCCTGGGTGATACGTGCGTCTTCCGTTTCGGGAACGCCGAGGGGCGGGGGCGGCCCTATACGGATGTGCGGCTGGCTTCCGGGGACCTGTTCGTCTTCGGAGGACCTTCGCGGTTCGCGTACCACGGTGTGCCGAAGGTCCTTCCGGGGACGGCCGATCCGGCGGTGGGGCTGGCGGCAGGGCGGTTGAACATCACGCTGCGCGAGACGGGGCTCGGCGGCCCCACGGGTCGCGGGTGATCGGTAGGTCATCGGTGGTGCGCTGCTGAGCCGGCGGCTGGGTGACCGTATCGGTGCGCGGCCGTATCGGTGCGCAGCGGTGCGGGTGCGCTCGGCGCGTGAGCGGCCGACGGCCTGACCGGTCAGCGGCGCGAGCGGTCAGCGGCGCGAGCGGGAATTGCCGAAGAGCAGCCGGTAGACGATCAGCAGGACAAGGGCCCCTCCGATGGCCGAGATCCAGGTCGCGCCGTCGTAGAAGTGCTTCGCCACCGGGTGGTTGAAGAAGTGGGACGCGGCCCATCCTCCGATGAAGGCTCCCACGATGCCTATCAGGGTCGTGCCGACGAGGCCGCCCGGATCCCGGCCGGGCAGCAGGATCTTGGCGATGGCCCCTGCGAGCAGTCCGAGGATGATCCAGCTGATGATTCCCATGAGCAGAGCCTGCCTAACGTTCGGTGTCTTAAACAGGGACGTCGAGGCGGCTCGGGTGGTTGCGTCGCTGGTCGCAGTGGTGCTGCGGGCTGCGGACAGCCGCGCGGTCCGTCCCGCGCGGCTGTGGATGTGGATGTGGATGTGGATGTGCTGATTGCGGGTGCGCTGCTCGTGGGTGTGCTGATTGCGGGTGGTGCGCCTGGTCCGGGATGTGCCTGGCCGGGGATGCGCCGTGCCGGAGACGTACCTGCTCGTGGGTGCTCCCGCCGTTCGCAGCAGCGGGAGTTGTTGTCCGGGGCTTGTTCAGCGGGCGGCGAAGGGCTGGTCCGTGCGGACGATCTCCTTGCCGAGGGGCATCAGGGAGACGGGGATCAGCTTGAAGTTCGCGATGCCGAGCGGGATGCCGATGATCGTGACGCAGAGCGCGACGCCGGTGCAGATGTGGCCGAGGGCGAGCCACCAGCCGGCGAGGACCAGCCACAGGACGTTGCCGACGCAGGAGGGGGATCCGGCGTCGGAGCGGTCCACCGCCGTGTAGCCGAACGGCCAGAGCGCGTAGACGCCGATACGGAAAGCGGCGATCCCGAAGGGGATACCGATGATCGTGATGCAGAGCAGGGCGCCCGCGAGAAGGTAGCCGAGGAACATCCAGAAGCCGCAGAGCACGAGCCAGATGACGTTGAGGATTGTCTTCATGTGCGGGGGCCTGCCATCTGTTCGAGTCGGGAGATGCGCTCCGCCATCGGGGGGTGCGTGGAGAACATCTTGGACAGTCCCTGACCGGGACGGAATGGGTTCGCGATCATCATGTGACTCGCGGTCTCGATCCGGGGCTCGGGGGGCAGCGGCAATTGTTTCGTACCGGCGTCGAGCTTGCGCAGGGCTCCGGCGAGGGCGAGCGGGTCGCCGGTGAGCTGGGCGCCCGACGCGTCGGCCTCGTACTCGCGTGAGCGGCTGACGGCCATCTGGATGACGGAAGCGGCCAGCGGGCCCAGGATCATGATCAGCAGCATACCGACGAGCCCGGGGCCCTCGTCGTCGTCGGAGCGGCCTATGGGGATGAGCCAGGCGAAGTTGACGAGGAACATGACGACGGAGGCGAGTGCTCCCGCGACGGAGGAGATCAGGATGTCGCGGTTGTAGACATGGCTGAGCTCGTGGCCGAGGACTCCGCGCAGTTCGCGTTCGTCGAGGATCTGGAGGATGCCGTCGGTGCAGCAGACGGCGGCGTTGCGGGGGTTGCGGCCGGTGGCAAAGGCGTTGGGCGCCTGCGTCGGCGAGATGTAGAGCCGCGGCATGGGCTGGCGGGCCGCGGTGGAGAGTTCCCGGACGATGCGGTAGAGCGCGGGGGCTTCGAATTCGCTGACCGGCCGGGCCCGCATGGCGCGCAGGGCGAGCTTGTCGCTGTTCCAGTAGGCGTACGCGTTGGTGCCGAGCGCGACGACGAGGGCGACGATCAGTCCCGTACGGCCGAAGAAGCTGCCGATGACGATGAGGAGGGCGGACAGCCCCCCAAGGAGGACGGCGGTCCTCAGCCCGTTGTGCCGGCGGTGCACGGTACGCCCTCCAAGTCGTGCGGCAGGGGAACCTTCGCTCAGTGACTCGGTCCACTGTCCAGTGGACCCTCCCTCACTGGTCAACGCCAGGCGGGGGAGGCTAGTTCCCTTGTGCGCGCGGCCCGCGGTGTGCGCCGTACGGGTGGGGTCAGCCCTGGGCGGGGACCTTCGCCAGCGCCAGTGCCTCCTGCAGGGGCTCGATCTGGCTGGTGCAGTGGGCGCAGCGGGAGGCGATGGCCGGGATCTCGGTGTAGCAGTACGGGCAGTCGCGCAGGGCTGCCTTGACGTCGATCGGCTTGTCGGCGGTGAAGCGGGACTGGATCTTGGAGAGCGGGACGACAACGACGAAGTAGAGGACCGCGGCGGTCACCAGGAAGGCGACTCCGGCGTTGATGAGGAGGCCGTAGCGGAAGTGTGCGCCGTCGACGGTGAACTCGGCCTTGCTGAAGTCGCCCATGGCGGAGCTGGTGGCGAGGCCGATGAGGGGGGTGATGAAGGCGGTGCTGAGTGCGGTGACGACTGCCGTGAAGGCGGATCCCACGGCGAGGCCGATGGCCAGTGAGATGACGTTTCCGCGGAGGATGAAGTCTTTGAACCCGCTCAGCACTGCTTGCTCCCTGTTCCGTAGCCCTGCGCACTGCTCTGCGGTGCGGCTCTTCCGTGGCGTGCTGGTTCTGCCTCGGGGCGGTGCGCCGGTGCGTGTCTGTGGAAAGTGTCCGGCCGAAGACCGTAGCAAAACTCAGAAGAGGCTGCCTGCCGCGAAGTGCAGGACCAGCTGGGGGGCGACGGAGAGCACGGCTCCGGCGGCGGCCGCCAGGGCGACGGTGAGGGTGAGCGGGGCGGGGATCCGGGGGCCGGTGCGGGTTTCCCCGGTGGCGGGCGCGGGGGCGGTCGCGTCGGCCGGGGTGGTGGCTGTCGTGGCCCTGGGTGTGCGGAAGAGCACAGCTGTCCAGCGGAGGTAGTAGTAGAGGGCGAACACGACGTTGGCGGCCATGACGGCGGCGAGCCAGCCGAGGCCCGCGTCGACTGCGCTCTGGAAGACGGTGACCTTGGCGAAGAGGCCGATGATGCCGGGGGGCAGTCCGGCGAGGCAGAGCAGGAAGAAAGCGAGCGCGAGGGCCGTGAGGGGGCGCGTGGCGTACAGGCCGCGGTAGTCGCTGAGCCGTTTGCCGGGGCGGGAGCGGGCGACGAGGGCCACGGTGGCGAAGGCGCCGAGGTTCACGACGGCGTACATGAGCGCGTACGCGACGGTGGAGCCGATTTCGCGGTCCGAGGTGTATCCGGCGGCGGCGATCGGTACGAGGAGGTAGCCCGCCTGGCCGATGGAGGACCAGGCGAGGAGCCGGACGGCGCTGTGCGCGCGGGTGGCCTGCTGGCGCAGGGCGGCGGTGTTCCCGATGGTCATGGTGAGGGCGGCGAGTACGGCGATGGCCGGGCCCCAGATGTCGGCGTACCCGGGGAAGGCGACGACGGTCACGAGGATGAGCCCGGAGAAGCCGACGGCCTTTCCGATGACGGAGAGGTAGGCGGCGATGGGGAGCGGTGCGCCGATGTAGGTGTCGGGGACCCAGAAGTGGAAGGGCGCGGCGGCTGTTTTGAAGGCGAAGCCGACGAGGGTGAGGACGACGCCGGCCTCGGCGAGGGTGTCGAGTTGCGGGTCGACCTGGGCGGTGGCGATGCGGGTGAGGTGCAGGGTGCCGGTGGCGGCGTAGACGAAGCTGACGCCGAGCAGGGTGACGGCGGTCGCGGTGACCGATGAGAGGAAGAACTTGAGGGCGGCTTCGGAGGAGAGGCGGTTGCCGCGCTTGATGCCGACGAGGGCGAAGGCGGGCAGCGAGGCCACTTCGAGGGCGACGACGAGGGTGGCGAGGTCGCGCGAGGCGGGCAGCAGTGCGGCGCCGGAGGCGGAGGCGAGGAGCAGGAACCAGAATTCGCCGGCCGGGAGGCGGTCGCGGCCGGTTTCGCTCATCGAGAGCAGGGCGGTGAGCAGGGCGCCGCCGAGTACGAGGAGCTGGATGGCGAGGGTGAAGTGGTCCGCGGTGTAGCTGCAGGCCCGGTGGTCGGTGGTGAGGCAGAAGGTGGAGCGGTTGCCGCGGCGCAGGGGCAGCAGCATGAGGGTGGCGGCGGCGAGTCCGGCGACCGCGGTCCAGCCGAGGAGTGGTTTGCGGTTCTCGGGGACGAAGAGGTCGGCGACAAGGATGATCAGCGCGGTCGCGGCGACGATGACGGGCGGGGCGATCGCGAGCCAGTCGACGGACTGGACGAGGGAGCTCATGCCTTGCCTCCTGCGAGGAGCTTCTGCACGGCCGGGTCGGTGAGGCCGAGGAGGGCCGCGGGCCACAGGCCGGCGAGGACGGTGAGGGCGACGAGCGGGCTCCAGGTGGCGAGCTCATAGCCCTGGACGTCCTGGATGTTCTGGACAGCGACGGCGGCAGGGGTCGCGGGCGGGGCTCCGGCCGCGGGTGGTGGTGTGCCCGGTGTTTCCCGTGTCGTGGGGGTTTCCTGTGGTCCTCGTGTCTCGCGCGCTTCCTGTGCCGCCGGTGCTTCCCGTGCTTCCTGCGCGTCGCGTGCTTCGGGTGCTGTCTGCGGTGGGGTGCCCATGCAGACGCGGCGTACGACGAGGAGGAGGTAGGCGGCGGTGAGCAGAGTGCCGAGGGCCGCGAGCGACATGAAGGTGAGGAAGGCGGGGCGGCTGAGACCGCGGGCCGGGTCGAAGGCGCCGAACATCGTCAGCATCTCGCCCCAGAACCCGGCGAGTCCCGGCAGTCCGAGTGAGGCGACGGCGGCGAAGGCGACGAGGCCGCCGAGCCGGGGGGCCCGGCCGTAGAGGGCGGCGCCGGTGGCTCCGGCGAGCGTGTCGAGGTCCGCGGTGCCGTACCGGTCCTTCAGCGCTCCGACGAGGAAGAAGAGCAGCCCGGTGATCAGTCCGTGGGCGATGTTGGCGAAGAGCGCGCCGTTGACTCCGGTGGGTGTCATCGACGCGATGCCGAGGAGTACGAAGCCCATGTGGCCGACGGAGGAGTAGGCGATGAGCCGTTTGAGGTCGCCCTTGTTGCCGTGCCTGGCGAGTGACAGGCAGGCGAGTGATCCGTAGATGATGCCGGCGACGGCGAAGGCCGCCAGGTACGGCGCAAAGGTGTGCATGCCCTCGGGTGCGATGGGCAGGGCGATGCGGACGAATCCGTAGGTGCCCATCTTGAGCATGACTCCGGCGAGGAGGACCGAGCCTGCGGTGGGTGCCGCGGTGTGGGCGTCGGGGAGCCAGCTGTGGAGCGGCCACATCGGGGTCTTCACTGCGAGGCCGATGGCGATGGCGAGGACCGCGACGACCTGGGTGGTGTGGGTGAGACCGCGGCCGTTGTCAGTGGCGAGTGCCACCATGTCGAGTGTTCCGCTCTTCACGCCGATGAGGAGGAGGCCGAGCAGCATGACGACGGAGCCGAGCACGGTGTAGAGGATGAACTTCCAGGCTGCGGCGGTGCGTCCGGCGCCGCCCCAGCGGGCGATGAGGAAGTACATCGGGATGAGGACCATCTCGAAGGCCAGGAAGAAGAGCACCAGGTCGAGGACGGCGAAGGTGGCGAGCGTCCCCGATTCGAGGAGGAGGACGAGCGCGACGAACGCTTTGGGGGACGGGCCCGCCGGGAGCTTGAAGCAGGAGTAGAGCGCGCAGAGGAAGGTCAGCAGCGCGGTCAGCACGAGGAGGGGGAGCGAGATGCCGTCTGTGCCGAGGTGGATGCGGACGTGGAGTGCCGGGATCCAGCTGATGTCGGTGGTGGCCTGCATCTTCGACGGGTGGTCGCGGTCGAAGCCGAGCGCGAGGACGACCGCGGCGATGAGGACGGTGCCGGTGACGATCACGCCGTGGCGGAGTACGGCCTGCCGGGGTGATGTGCCCCTCAGCCCGGGTGGTGCGGGCAGGAGCGCGGCGACGGCGCCGATGACCGGGGCGGCGACGATGAACGCCAGAAGGAACTGCATCACGGATGCGCTGATATCGATCACGGCTCACGATCCGGCGTAGGCGTTGGCAAGGGCGACGGCGGCGATCACCAGGACGACGGATCCGGCGAGCAGGGCGCTGAGGTAGGTCTGTGCGTTGCCGGTCTGGGCCCGGCGGAAGGCGGTCCCGAGCCAGCGTGGTGCTGCGCTCGCACCGCGTACGTAGGTGTCGATGACCTCGCGGTCCAGGAAGCGCACCAGTTGGGCTGCGGCGAGCACGGGGCGTACGAATGCGGCCGTGTAGAGGGCGTCCAGGTGGAAGCCGGTCACCGCGTGGCGGTGGAGCGGGCCGAGGAGCAGCCTGCCGGGGTCGACGGGGTCGGGGGCCGAGGCGATGCTGCCGTAGACGGAGCGGTGGGTGGCGATGGCTTCGGCTTCGACGGTGGCGGGGTCCGCGTCGGGGTGGGCTGTGACGGCGCCGATCGGGGGCTGCTGGGCCATGGCCGTGGTGTGCCGCCAGGTGCCGTAGGTGACCAGGCCGCCGACGAGGGCGACGCCGGTGCCGAGGACGGAGGTGGTGAGGGTCGGGGTGAGGCTGTGGCCGTCGAACCAGTCGGTGAGGCGGCCGGCGGTGAGGCCGAAGCCGATGGTGGGAACGGCGAGGAGCCAGAGCACGCCGTTCATGGCAAGGGGTTGCTTGCCGCGGTCGGGGGCTTCGCTGCCTGTGCCGCGGAAGGCGAGGAGCCAGAGGCGGGTGGCGTAGGCGGCGGTCAGCAGGGCGGTGACAAGTCCTGCGATCAGCACGGTCCAGCCGGCGCCCGCGGGGGCGATGGCGCTGTCGCCGAGCGCGGTGTTCTCTGCGGCGCCGAGGACGGACTCCTTGGAGAAGAATCCGGCGAAGGGCGGGATGGCGGCGAGGGCGAGCAGGGCGATGGTCATCGTCCAGAAGGCGTCGGGGATGCGTTTGGGCAGGTCGTCCATGCGGCTCATGGCGGCGAGCGAGTTGGTGCCCGCGGCGTGGATGACCACGCCGGCGCCGAGGAAGAGCAGTGCTTTGAACGCGCCGTGCGACAGGAGGTGGAAGACGGCGGCACCGCGGTCACCGACGGCCAGAGCGCCTGACATGTAGCCGAGTTGTCCGATGGTGGAGTAGGCGAGGACGCGTTTGATGTCGTCCTGGGCCAGAGCGGCCAGTGCCGATCCGATCATGGTGACCGCGGACATGACGGCCAGAACGGTCATGGCGGCTGTGGACGCCGAGAAGACGGGGAGCAGCCTGGCCACGAAGTAGATGCCTGCCGCGACCATGGTGGCCGCGTGGATGAGCGCGGAGACCGGGGTCGGGCCTGCCATGGCGTCGGGCAGCCAGGTGTGCAGCGGGAACTGCGCGGACTTCCCGGCGACTCCCGCGAGCAGCAACAGGGCGATCAGTGTGGGGTGGTGGAGTCCGCCGTCGGAGACCGTGCGCAGGATGCCGGTGATGCGGAATGTTCCCGCGTCGGCGGCGAGCGCGAACAGGCCGATCAGGAAGGGGACGTCACCGAGTTTGGTGACCAGGAAGGCCTTGAGGGAGGCGGAGCGGGCTTCAGGGGTCTCCCAGTAGTGGCCGACGAGGAAGTACGAGCAGATGCCCATGACTTCCCAGCCGACGAGCAGCACCATCAGGTCGCCGGAGTAGACGACGAGCAGCATCGCGGCGGTGAAGAGGGAGACGATCGCCGCGTACGAGGGGTAGCGCGGGTCGTCGCGCAGGTAAGCGGTCGAGTAGACCTGCACACAGCCGGCGACGGTCACGACGAGGACCGCGACGAGCGCGGCGAAGCCGTCGATGTGCAGGGACAGGTCGACGGGTACGGAGCCGGTGGGTGTGAGCCGGGTCGCGGCGTCGATGGCGTGTCCGCCGCTCTGGCGTACGGCGACTGTGATCGCGAGCGCCGCTGCGGCGAGCGTCGGGAGGATGGCAAGCGGGCGGACGAATCCGGGCGCGGTGCGGCCGAGCAGGAGTCCGGCCGCAGCGCCCAGGAAGGGCAGGAGGGGGACGAGGACGGCGAGGGTCGTCGTGGTCACGCGGCAGCCTCTGCCTTCTCCTCGCGGTCATCGGGATCGTCGGGGTCGGTGGAGTCAGCCGGTTCTGCCGGGTCGTCCGGGTCTGCCGGGTCGTCGCGGTCCGGTGATTCGGCTGTGTCGCGGAGCTTGTCGATGTCCGTCGTACCCCGGTTCCGGTGGACCGCGAGGACGATCGCGAGGCCGATGCCGATCTCGGCGGCGGCGATGGCGATCGTGAAGAGGGTGAGTGCCTGCCCGGAGTGGAGCTTGTCGCGCAGCCATACGTCGAAGGCGACCAGGTTGAGGTTGACGGCGTTGAGCATCAGCTCGACGGACATCAGGATCAGGATGACGTTGCGGCGGGCTAGGACTCCGTACAGCCCGGTGCAGAAGAGGAGGGCGGCGAGCACGGCGGGATAGACGAGATGCATCAGCGTTGCTCCCTGCTGCTCTTGCCCGCGCTGTTCCCGGTCGTGGTGCTGCTGGTTGCCGCGCCGGTCACGGCTGCGGTGCTGTTCTTCCGGGACAGGACGATCGCCCCGACAAGTGCGGCCAGGAGGAGCACGGAGAGCGCCTCGAAGGGCAGCACCCAGTGGCGGAAGAGGCTCTCGCCGGAAACCTTGGTGGAACCCTGGACCGGTCCGTGAAGGTTGACCCAGGTCGTACGGAACGCGTCGACGACCACCCAGACGAGTGAGGCGGCCGCGGCGACGGCCACCGCGAGGGCCACCCAGCGGTTCTCCGAGTCGGCGTCCGGGGAGCGGCCGATGGGGGCCTTGGTGAGCATCAGCCCGAAGAGCAGGAGGACGACCACGGAGCCGACATAGATCAGCACCTGGACCCAGGCGATGAACTCGGCCGTCAGCAGGAGGTATTCGACGGCGAGGCCACCGAGGGCAACGATCAGCCAGAGTGCGGCATGCACCAGTTGCTTGGTCGTGACGGTGATGACCGCCGCGCCGAAGGTGGCGATGCCGACCAGAAGGAAGACGATCTCGACACCCGTCGGTGACAGGAACCCGGGGTGGCCGGCGGCTGCGACGGCGACCACGTCTGCTCCACGACTCACGCCTCCCCCTCCCGCTCGGTGTGCTCGGCCTGTTCGGCGTGCTCGGCCTGCCCGGCCTGTTCGGTGTTCCCGGCCTGTTCGGTGTTCCCGGCCTGTTCGGCGTGCTCGGCCTGTTCGGCGTGCTCGGCCTGCTGATTCTGCTCGGCCCGGTGGGCGGCTTCGAGTTTGTCCGCCGCCTTGCGTGCCGCGGCGACCTCCTTGGGTTCCTCCGCTGCCGGGTCGAGTGCGGGCGGGGCGGGCACGGTCCACATCCAGTCACGGAGCTTGTCGCGCTCGTGGGTGAGTTCGTGGATGTCCGTCTCCGCGTACTCGAACTCCGGCGACCAGAACAACGCGTCGAAGGGGCATACCTCGATGCAGATACCGCAGTACATGCAGAGGGCGAAGTCGATCGCGAACCGGTCGAGGACATTGCGGCTGCGTTCGCGTCCCCCCGGCGCGGCCGCCGGGAGAGTCTCCTTGTGGGAGTCGATGTAGATGCACCAGTCGGGGCACTCACGGGCGCAGAGCATGCAGACGGTGCAGTTCTCCTCGAACAGCCCGATGACGCCGCGGGAGCGGGGCGGGAGTTCGGGCTGGACGTCCGGATACTGCGCGGTGACCGTCTTCTTCGTCATGGTGCGGAGCGTCACGGCCAGGCCCTTGGCCAGACCTGAACCGGGGACGGGAGACATCAGCTGATCGCCACCTTCACAATGCCGGTGAGCGCGATCTGCGCGAGGGCGAGGGGAATGAGTACGGTCCAGGCCAGCTTCTGGAGCTGGTCCTCACGGAGCCGTGGATAGGTCACCCGGAGCCAGATCACACCGAATGCCAGAACAGCCGTCTTGAGGAGCATCCAGACCCAGCCGAGCCCGTCACTGCCCCAGGGGCCGTGCCAGCCGCCGAGGAAGAGCACGGCGGTGAGGCCGCAGAGGATGACGATGCCCGCGTACTCGGAGAGCAGGAAGAGCGCGAAGCGCAGCCCCGTGTACTCGGTGTAGGCGCCGAAGATGATCTCCGAGTCGGCAACGGGCATGTCGAAGGGCGGGCGTTGGAGCTCGGCGAGTCCCGCCGTGAAGAACACCAGGCCGCCGACGATCTGCCAGGGGATCCACCACCACGCGAACGCGTTCAGGATGCCGGGCAGCGAGACCGTGCCGGCCGCCATGGCGACGGACGCCGCGGTGAGCAGCATCGGCAGTTCGTAGGCGAGGAGTTGCGCGGCGGTCCGGAGGCCACCGAGGAGTGAGAACTTGTTGGCCGATGCCCAGCCCGCCATGATCGAGCCGAGTACGCCGACTCCCATCACGGCGAGCACGAAGAAGATTCCCGCGTCGACGACCTGCCCGACGGCGCCCTCGCCCGGCCCGATCGGAATGACCAGCAGGACGAGCAGGTACGGGAGGAGCGCGACGGCGGGCGCGAGCTGGAAGATCCGCCGGTCGGCTCCGGCCGGGACGATGTCTTCCTTCTGCGCGAACTTCACACCGTCCGCGACGAGCTGGGCCCAGCCGTGGAACCCGCCTGCGTACATGGGCCCGAGACGGCCCTGCATATGGGCCATGACCTTGTGCTCGGTCTGCCCGACGACCAGCGGGAGGACGAGGAAGGCGACAAAGACGATGACCAGCCGGATGGCGACGTCGAGTACGTCGTTCACGCGGTATCGCCTCCGGCGGGGGTATCAGGACCGGCGGGGGTGTCGTGTCCAGTGGGAGTGTCAGATCCGGTCTCGGCCCGGCGCCCGGTTCCCTGTTCGGGTTCGGCGTCCGCTTCGGGTTCGGGTTCGGGTTCAGCGTCTGCTTCGGGTTCGGCGTCCGCTTCAGGGCCGGGTTCGGCAGCCGCTTCAGGTTCGGCGTCCGCTTCAGGGCCGGGTTCGGCAGCCGCTTCAGGTTCGGCGTCCGCTTCAGGGCCGGGTTCGGCAGCCGCTTCAGGTTCGGCGTCCGCTTCAGGGCCGGGTTCGGCAGCCGCTTCAGGTTCGGCGTCCGCTTCAGGGCCGGGTTCGGCAGCCGCTTCAGGTTCGGCGTCCGCTTCGCGTTCCGATGGGGTTGCCGCGTCGGACGCGGGTGCGGGCTCCGCTGCCTCGCCCTCGGTGGCCGGGGCCTCGGCAGCTGGGGCCTCGCCCGCCACGTCCGCGTTCGCCCGGTCTGCGGTGGCCCGGTCCTCGGTGGCCCGGTCCTCGGTGGCCCGGTCTGCGGTGGCCGGGGCCTCGCCAGCATCGTCCGCGTTCGCCCGGTCGGCGTTCGCCTGCTCCTCAGGTGCGTGACCCTCTGAAGCCCGGCGCCCAGCAGTCCCGGTGTCCGCTTCCGTGGCCGAACCCTCTGTGTCCGCCTCCTTCGACGGCTCGAAGGCCGGGCGGGCGTTGCGCCACGGCGCGTCGTCCCCGGCCGGCGAGCGGGACGGCACGGCCGGGGCGGCGTCCTCGGCAGCACGCTGGGACGTGGACCCCTCGGAAACACTCCGGCTCCGCCGCGAACCAGCGGATTTCGGGCGGGCGGATTCCACAGTGGAAGCCGAGCCTGAAGCCGGATCCAACGGTTCCGGTGTCTGCGCCCGCTCCTTCGCCTCCGGAGACACCGGAGCTTCCTGAGACACCGTTGCCCCCGGAGACACCGGGTCGGCAGCGACCTCCGGCGTTCCCCCGTCTCCCGTACTCCCCACCGGCGCGGACCCAGGTGCCGACGCGGATCCAGCCGCAGAACCGGGCGCCGCTGCCCGCGTGGCCCCGCCCGTGGCGTCCGTGGCCGGCGACTGGCTCGTGGATCCCTCGTTCACGCTGCGGGTGCGCCGCGCCGGGCGGTCACCCGCCGCGCGTGCGGCGCGCGCCGGACGGGCCGGGGCCGGAGGAAGCAGGCCCTTCTGCGGGCCCCACTCGTTGGGGTCGGGAACGCCGGGCGGCAGCATCTGGCGGCGCTTCGCACCGGCTCCCGCTCCGTGACCTGCCGCGGCCTCCCCCGGCTCCTTCGCACCCGGCCAGGCCTTCGCGACGCGTGCCGCGAGGACGAAGTCCTTGCGCAGCGGGTGGCCCTCGAAGCCCTCGGGCAGCAGGAGCGGTACCAGGTGCGGATGGTCGGTGAAGGTGACGCCGAACATCTCGTGCGTCTCACGTTCGTGCCAGCTCGCGCCCGCGTAGATTCCCACGGCTGACGGCAGGGCCGGCGCGGAGTGCGGGACGGTGGTGCGTACGAGCAGTCGGCGGACCGTACGGTTTTCGATGGCCACGACATGGGCGCAGACCCGGAAGCCGGTGTCCGGTTCGTCGACGGCGCTCAGCCAGTCGAAGTACGTGCAGCCGAGCCGGTGCCTCGCGGTCTCCAGTGCGGCGGTCCAGGAGGCGGCCGGTACGTCGACAGTGAGCAGGTCGTAGCTGTGCCCGGCGGTGGCTTCCGCGCCGAAGAGTTCGGTGACGGCTTCGGGGAGCCCGTCGTACGCGTGCGTCACTGTCCTGCCTCCGGTGCCGGCGGGGGCGCGATGAGGCCGCTGGTCAACTGGGCGGTGGAGGGCGTGGAGTAGCGCTCGCCGAGCGACTCCCTGGCGATCTTCTCCTGAAGTTTCAGGATGCCCTGGAGGAGCGCCTCGGGGCGGGGCGGGCAGCCGGGTACGTAGACGTCGACGGGGATGATCTGGTCGACGCCCTTGGTCACGGAGTACGAGTCCCAGTACGGACCGCCGCAGTTGGAGCAGGCGCCGAAGGAGATGACGTACTTCGGCTCCGGCATCTGCTCGTAGAGGCGCTTGACGGCGGGGGCCATCTTGTCGGTGACCGTGCCGGAGACGATCATCAGGTCGGCCTGGCGGGGGCCGGGGGCGAACGGGATCACGCCGAGCCGGATGAAGTCGTGCCGGGCCATCGAGGCCGCGATGAACTCGATGGCGCAGCAGGCGAGGCCGAAGTTGAAGACCCACAGGCTGTAGCGGCGGCCCCAGTTGAGGACCACCTTCATGGGTTCGGGGGCGAGCCGGGAGAGCACGCCGAGCCGCTGCGGGCGGGCGGCCTCGGGCAACTGGCCGCCGGGCAGCTGGGGGTCCGGCAGATCGACGGGGTTCGTCACGTCCATTCGAGGACGCCCTTCTTCCATGCGTAGAGCAGTCCGACGGCCAGGAAGCCGAGGAAGACGAACATCTCCACCAGCGTCGCCGTCCCGTATCCGTCCGCCGCGAAGACCGTCGCCCACGGGAACAGGAAGATCGAGTCCACCGCGAAGATCACGTAGAGGAAGCCGTAGACGTAGTAGCGGACCTGGGTGTGCGCCCAGCCCTCGCCGACGGGATCGACACCGCACTCGTACGTCAGCAGCTTCTCCGGTGTCGGCACCACCGGCCGCAGCAGCCGCCCCGCCCCGAAGGCCACGGCGACGAAGAGCACGCCGACGACCGCGAGTACACCGACGACCGAGTACATGTGGAAGTACCCCGTGTACCCCGTGTGCCCCGTGTGCACAGAGCGCCCTGGGTGCCCCGCGTATGCGGCGTGGCCCGTATGACCAGCGGCGAGAACCGCATGGCCCGCTGCGGCAACGGTCGGTCCCGGCACGTCCGGCCCTCGCTCCCTGCGCCCTTTTCGTCGCCTCGTCCGTCACATTCGCCACGTTGGACGATCCGTACGCACGGGAGTCTAGGCCCTGTTAAAGACTCGGTAAGCAGCCGGATCCGGAGCGGAGTCCGGCACGGGGCGGGGTGCGGGGTGGGGTTAACCCCACCCCGTCCCACCCAGCCGCCCCATGGCATCCGTCCCCGGAGCCCGGCAGTCTTGGCGTATGACCGCGACCAACTCCCGTCAGCTCGGCTCCGACCGGCCACCGCCCGCGCGCTTCGCGCTCGACCGGTTCACCTGGAAGGAGATCTCCCATCTCCTGGTGAATCTGCCGGCTTCCATCGTCGGCTTCGTTTACGTCGTGTTCATGATTGCCGTGGGCGGCGGCCTCGCCGTCACGGTGGTGGGTCTGCCGCTGCTCGCGCTCGGACTGCTCGGGGCGCGGCAGATCGGCAGGTTCGAGCGGGCTCGGGCGCGGCGGCTGCTGGGCGTCCGGGTGGAGGAGCCGAGCCCGCTCTTCGTCAAACGCGGCGGCAGCTTCTTCACCAGGCTGTGGATGAGCCTCAAGGACCCGGTGGGCTGGCGCACCATGCTGTACGGCTTCATCCGGCTGCCGTGGGGGGTGCTGACGTTCGCCCTGGTGCTGCCCAGTCTGTTCGTGCTCTGGCCGGTGCTGCCGTTCATCGCCCGCGGGCTGACCAACGTCGACCGGGCCATGGTCCGGGGGCTTCTCTCCCCCTCCGACGAGCTGGAGCGCCGGATCGCCGAGCTGGAGTCGGACCGCGGGGTGGTGGTGGACACGGCGGCCGCCGATCTGCGCCGCATCGAGCGGGATCTGCACGACGGCGCGCAGGCCCGGCTGGTGGCGCTCGCCATGGGGCTGGGGCTGGCCAAGGAGAAGCTTCTGGAGGATCCGGACGCGGCAGCCGTGATGGTCGGCGAAGCCCACGGAGAGGTGAAACTGGCCTTGCAGGAGCTGCGTGATCTGGCCCGCGGCATCCACCCGGCCGTACTGACCGACCGCGGGCTCGACGCCGCGCTCTCCTCGATCGCCTCACGGTGCACGGCTCCGGTGAAGGTCCATGTCGATCTGGCGGAACGGCCGGCGGAGGCGATCGAGGGCATCGCGTACTTCACGGTCTCGGAGCTCCTGCAGAACGTCAGCAAGCACGCCCGTGCGCGCTCCGCTTCGGTGGAGGTGTGGCGCTCGGCCGACCGGCTGCTGATCCGGGTCGAGGACAACGGGCGTGGCGGGGCACGGCTCGACGGCGGTACGGGCATGGCGGGGCTGGCCGACCGGCTGGGCGCCGTGGACGGTCTCTTCGTACTGGATTCGCCGGAGGGCGGGCCGACCACGGTGACGGCCGAGCTGCCCTGGCGCGACCGGGGCTGACGTACAGCGGGGCCGGGACGGGGCACTGTTCTCCGGCCGGGGGTGGGGAAAACCCCCGGTCGAAGACGGTGCCCCGCCTCATGGCCGGCGGCGCCCGGGGCCGGGAGCATGGAGACATGGAAACCGCAGGACCGGGCCGCTGAACCAGCGCGCTCACCCGACCGCAGAACCGGACCGCAGTCACCCCACCGCAGCCACCAGGCCGCAAACCCAGGACCCGGTCGGCCGGACCGCGGAGCCGGCCCACAGAACCACGGCCCACAGAACCCCTGAACACAGAACCACGGACCACGGACCACCGGCCCGGACCGCGAACCGCACTGCCGCACCAGACCTACGCACCAGACCGCCGGACGCAGCCCCGGACACCCTCCGGACCACTACGACCGGACACGGGCCGGACACGGACCGGACAGACACCGACCAGCCGGACGAAGAGAAACGGACACCTCCATGGCCACGGACCACGGCATTCGACCCCGGGACCACCGCGTGCCAGCGGTGCTGCGTGCGCCGTTCGAGGGCCGTACGTGGCGCGAGTTCGGATATCTCCTCCTCTCGCTGCCCATCAGCATCATGCTCTTCGTCCTCGCGATCACGACGTTCTCGCTGGGCGTCGGCCTGATGGTGACCTTCATCGGTATCCCGCTGCTCGCCGGGGGCCTGGTCATGTGCCGGGGCTTCGGGTCGATGGAGCGGGCCAGGGCGCGGGCGCTGCTCAGGGTCGACATCGCGGACCCCGCACCGGTACGGGGCAGGACCCGCGGCCTGATGTCGTGGGTGGGCGCCGTACTGAAGAGCGGGGCGTCCTGGCGCCACCTGGTCTACTCGCTGCTGCACTTCCCGTGGGCCGTCTTCGCCTTCCTGGTGTCGGTGATCCTCTCGGCGTACGGCTGGGCGATGCTGACGTATCCGCTGTGGCGGTGGGTCTTCCCGGCCTACACGGACACGGTCGGCATCCAGCTGTACGGCGACAGTACGCACCACGTCTATCTCGACAGCCCCTTCGAGATCACCCTGACCAGCCTGAGCGGTCTGGCCTTCGTTCTCGCCACCCCCTGGGTGATCCGCGGCCTTGCCGGTGTCGACCGGATGATGGTTCTCGGGCTGCTCGGCCCGTCGCGGCTGGACAGCCGGGTCACCGAGCTGGAGTCGGACCGCGGGGTGGTGGTGGACACGGCGGCCGCCGATCTGCGCCGCATCGAGCGGGATCTGCACGACGGCGCGCAGGCCCGGCTGGTGGCGCTCGCCATGGACCTCGGCCTGGCGAAGGAGAAACTGACCGCGGACCCGCAGACGGCGGCCCGGATGGTCGACGAGGCGCACGGCGAGGTCAAGATCGCCCTGCAGGAGCTGCGCGATCTGGCCCGCGGCATCCACCCGGCCGTACTGACCGACCGCGGGCTCGACGCCGCGCTCTCCTCTATCGCCTCGCGGTGCACGGTGCCGGTGCAGGTCGAGGTGGACCTGCCGTTCAGGCCTGCCGCCGCCATCGAGGGCATCGCGTACTTCACGGTCTCGGAGCTCCTGCAGAACATCAGCAAGCACGCGCGGGCGACCCGCGCGAGTGTGGACGTGTGGCGGGTGGCTGACCGCATCATGCTCCAGGTGACCGACGACGGCTCGGGCGGCGCCACCGGACCTGACGGCGCCCTCACCGCGAACGCGGCGGGCGGCGGTCTGGCGGGGCTCGCGGAGCGGCTGGACGCGGTCGACGGCCTGCTGGTCGTGGACTCGCCGGCCGGGGGTCCGACCACTGTCACGGCCGAGCTGCCCTGGCGCGACTGACCGCACCCTGCCGTCCGGTACCTTCCCGTCCCGCGTACGCCGTCCTCGTCCCTGTCTCTCCGTCCGGCCGGTCCCTCCGGCCGCTCCCCCGCTGCCCCGGACCCTGGCACCACTGGAGGGACGCCCGGGGCAGCGGGCGGGGGACACCGATAGGGCGGACCCCCACCCGCTCGGCCCCCGATGCTGGGATGCTGGGGTACGCAGGGCGGCAACTATCACCAAGTGGGGGGCTTCAGCGTCGTGGAGGACAGAGTGCGAGTGGTCATCGCCGAGGATTCAGTGCTGCTGCGGGAGGGCCTGACCCGGCTGCTGACGGACCTCGGTCACGACGTCGTCGCGGGTGTCGGGGACGCGGAAGCCCTGATCAAGACGATCGGGGATCTGGCGGCGCAGGAGTTGCTCCCGGATGTCGTGGTCGCCGATGTGCGGATGCCGCCCACCCACACCGACGAAGGCGTACGGGCGGCCGTACGGCTGCGCAAGGACTACCCGGGGATAGGGGTTCTGGTCCTCTCGCAGTACGTGGAGGAGCAGTACGCCACCGAGCTGCTGGCAGGGTCCAGCCGCGGCGTGGGCTATCTGCTGAAGGACCGGGTCGCGGAGGTCAGGGAGTTCGTGGACGCCGTGGTCCGGGTGGCGCAGGGCGGGACGGCCCTCGACCCCGAGGTCGTGGCACAACTGCTGGGCCGCAGCCGCAAGCAGGATGTGCTGGCCGGGCTGACCCCGCGCGAGCGCGAGGTGCTGGGCCTGATGGCCGAGGGGCGTACGAACTCGGCGGTCGCACGGCAGTTGGTGGTCAGTGACGGGGCGGTGGAGAAGCACGTCAGCAATATCTTCCTGAAGCTCGGGCTCTCTCCGAGTGACGGGGATCACCGCCGGGTGCTCGCCGTGCTGACCTACCTGAACTCGTAATCAACTGACACCCTGTCATATATCGAGGTCGGGGCCCTGCGCCGGAAGCGGCTCCGGGCAGGACCTAGAACCAAAGGATGAGCACCCAGCGCAAGCGCCTGATGACACCGAGGGCCGGGATGTGCGATTTCAATGGCACCAAACCCGGGCAATTCGGTGTCTCATTAGGGCGTCCGCCATATGAGCCTTCCAGGGAAGGCCACCCTTACCGTCGTAGGGTGGGTTCCGGTGTGTCCGGGCAGCCGGGTACATCCGAGCAGCCGCCCGAGGGAGGTCCAGTTCAGTGACCAGCCAGGTCAGTAGCCCAGCCGAGCAGGCCGACGGAGCCGATGAGCCCGTCACCCGAGAACCGCGCCCCCCACTGATCGACAAGAGTGCCTCCACCACCAAGGAGGTGCGCCGTCTGAGCCGTGTGATCATCCGGTTCGCGGGTGACTCGGGTGACGGGATGCAGCTCACCGGGGACCGGTTCACCTCTGAGACCGCTTCGTTCGGGAACGATCTCTCGACGCTGCCGAACTTCCCCGCCGAGATCCGGGCGCCCGCCGGGACGCTGCCGGGTGTCTCCTCCTTCCAGCTGCACTTCGCCGACCACGACATCCTCACGCCGGGCGACGCGCCGAACGTCCTGGTCGCGATGAACCCCGCCGCCCTCAAGGCGAACCTCGCCGACGTACCGCGCGGCGCGGACATCATCGTCAACACCGACGAGTTCACGAAACGCCCGATGGCCAAAGTCGGCTACCTCGCCTCCCCGCTGGAGGACGGATCGCTGGAGGCGTACCAGGTCCACCCGGTCCCCCTCACCACACTGACCATCGAAGCGCTCAAGGAGTTCGGGCTCTCCCGCAAGGAGGCCGAACGGTCCAAGAACATGTTCGCGCTCGGGCTGCTGTCCTGGATGTACCACCGCCCGACGGAGAACACCGAGCAGTTCCTGCGGACGAAGTTCGCGAAGAAACCACAGATCGCCGAGGCGAACGTCGCGGCGTTCCGCGCGGGCTGGAACTTCGGCGAGACGACCGAGGACTTCGCCGTCTCCTACGAGGTGGAGCCCGCGGCTGCCGCGTTCCCGGCCGGCACCTACCGCAACATCAGCGGAAACCTCGCCCTGTCGTACGGGCTGATCGCCGCGGGCCGGCAGGCCGATCTGCCTCTCTACCTGGGCTCGTACCCGATCACCCCCGCGTCCGACATCCTCCACGAACTCTCCCGGCACAAGAACTTCGGCGTGCGGACCTTCCAGGCCGAGGACGAGATCGCCGCCATCGGAGCAGCCCTGGGCGCCTCCTTCGGCGGCTCCCTGGCCGTGACCACCACCTCGGGCCCCGGAGTGGCCCTCAAGTCGGAGACGATCGGGCTCGCGGTGTCGCTGGAACTGCCGCTGCTGGTCGTCGCGATCCAGCGCGGCGGGCCCTCCACCGGACTGCCCACCAAGACCGAACAGGCCGACCTCCTGCAGGCCATGTTCGGCCGCAACGGCGAGGCCCCGGTCCCGGTGATCGCGCCGAAGACCCCGGGGGACTGCTTCGATGCCGCCCTGGACGCCGCCCGGATCGCCCTGACCTACCGCACACCGGTCCTCCTGCTCTCCGACGGCTACCTCGCCAACGGCTCCGAGCCCTGGCGTGTCCCCGAGGCCGCTGAACTGCCCGACCTGCGCGTCCAGTTCACGACCACGCCGAACCACACCCTGGCCGACGGAACGGACGTGTACTGGCCCTACAAGCGCGACCCGCACACCCTGGCCCGCCCCTGGGCCGTGCCCGGAACCCCGGGCCTCGAACACCGCATCGGCGGCATCGAGAAGCAGGACGGCACCGGGAACATCTCCTACGACCCGGCCAACCACGACCTCATGGTCCGCACCCGCCAGGCCAAAATCGACAACATCGAGATCCCGGACGTGGAGGTCGACGACCCCGACGGTGCACGCACCCTCGTCCTGGGCTGGGGCTCGACCTACGGGCCGATCACCGCGGCCGTGCGCCGGCTGCGCAAGGACGGCATCCCCATCGCGCAGGTCCACCTGCGCCACATCAACCCCTTCCCCGCCAACCTGGGTGATGTCCTCAAGAGGTACGACAAGGTCGTGATCCCGGAGATGAACCTCGGCCAGCTCGCCCTTCTCATCCGGGCGAAGTACCTGATCGACGCCGTCTCCTACAACCAGGTCAACGGCATGCCGTTCAAGGCGGAACAGCTCGCGACAGCACTCAAGGAGGCCACCGATGCCTGACACCAACGACCTCCTGAACCTGGTCCCCAAGGCCGAGGCCACCCAGTCCATGAAGGACTTCAAGTCCGATCAGGAAGTCCGCTGGTGTCCGGGCTGCGGCGACTACGCCGTCCTGGCCGCCGTCCAGGGCTTCATGCCCGAACTCGGCCTCGCCAAAGAGAACATCGTCTTCGTCTCCGGCATCGGCTGCTCCTCCCGCTTCCCCTATTACATGAACACCTACGGGATGCACTCCATCCACGGCCGGGCCCCCGCCATCGCCACCGGTCTCGCCACCTCCCGCCGCGACCTGTCCGTCTGGGTCGTCACCGGCGACGGCGACGCGCTGTCCATCGGCGGCAACCACCTCATCCACGCCCTGCGCCGCAACGTCAACCTCAAGATCCTCCTCTTCAACAACCGGATCTACGGACTGACCAAGGGCCAGTACTCGCCGACGTCCGAAGCCGGGAAGATCACCAAGTCGACGCCCATGGGCTCCCTCGACGCCCCGTTCAACCCCGTATCGCTGGCCATCGGAGCCGAGGCGTCCTTCGTCGCCCGCACCATCGACTCCGACCGCAAGCACCTCACCAGCGTGCTGCGCGCGGCAGCGGACCACCCCGGGACCGCCCTCGTCGAGATCTACCAGAACTGCAACATCTTCAACGACGGTGCCTTCGAGGCCCTGAAGGACCGCGAGCAGGCCCAGGAAGCGGTCATCCGGCTGGAACACGGGCAGCCCATCCGCTTCGGCACGCCCGAGGCACCCAAGGGCGTGGTGCGCGACCACACCACCGGCGACCTCGAAGTCGTGGACGTCACCCCGGAGAACGAATCACGAATCCTCGTCCACGATGCCCAGGCCACCTCACCGACCACCGCGTTCGCGCTCTCCCGCCTCGCCGACCCCGACACGCTCCACCACACCCCCATCGGTGTGCTCCGCAGCACCCGGCGCCCGGTCTACGACACCCTGATGAACACTCAGCTCGAAGCCGCTGTCGAGCAGCACGGCAAGGGCGACCTCGGCGCACTGCTCGCCGGCAAGGACACCTGGACCGTCGCGGGCTGAGCGGCGGCAGGGGCCGACCGGCCTCGACCGGGGCCCGGTTCCGCCACGTCAGGCGGGCCGGGCCCTGTCGTATGCCTCGCGTGCCGTGAACACCTCGTCGAGCCGCCGCTCCGTCCACCGCGCGAGCCCCCACACCTGCTCGGCGGCCTCCTTGCCGAGCGGCGTGAGCGAGTAGTCCACGCGCGGCGGGATGACCGGCTTGGCGTCACGGTCGACGAAACCGTCCCGCTCCAGCGTCTGCAAGGTCTGGGCGAGCATCTTCTCGCTGACCCCTCCCACTTCCCGGCGCAGCTCGCTGAAGCGGTACGAGCGCTCCAGGAGCGCCGCGAGCACGAGCACACCCCAGCGGCTGGTGACGTGCTCCAGGACCAGGCGCGAGGGACACATCTGCCGGTTGACGTCGGGCGCCGGCCGGTCCCCCGCCGGGCCGCTCGCCGCGTCCCGCACGAAACCCCTCACGGTGCCGCTCTCCGCATCCCTCACGGCCTCACTAACGGCATGGCTCTCCACGTCACTTACGTCCATGTTGGTACCTTACTTCAAAGTGGGTACTTTCCCATAGTTAGTACCTCCCCTAGGGTGAGTCTCAGAGCATACGGGACTGGGATGAATCACCCAGTTCGTACGCAATGGCATTCAACCCACCCGAACCACAGGGAGAACCAGCTCATGAGCATCGTCGTCACCGGAGCAACCGGGGCCCTCGGCCGTCTCGTCATCGACGAGCTGCTCGCCAAGGTCCCCGCGGACCGGGTCGCCGCCGTCGTCCGCGACAAGGAGAAGGCCGCCGGTCTGGCGGCGCGGGGCGTGGAGCTGCGGGTCGCGGACTACAACGACCCGGCGAGCCTCGACGGGGTGTTCCGTTCCGGTGAGCGCGTCCTCCTCATCTCCGGCAGCGAGGTCGGCCGGCGCGTGCCGCAGCACACCGCGGTCGTCGGCGCGGCCAGGGCGGCGGGCGTCGCGCAGCTCGCGTACACCGGGATACTGGGCGGCCCCGACGCCGACTTCCAGCTGGCCGCCGAACACAAGGTGACCGAGCAGGTCATCCTGGACTCCGGGCTTGCGCACACCTTCCTGCGCAACGGCTGGTACAACGAGAACTACACGGAGAACCTCGCGCCCGTCATCGAGCACGGGGCCGTCGTCGCCAGCGCGGGCGACGGCCGGGTGGCGTCGGCCGCCCGCGCCGACTACGCGGCAGCCGCCGCGGCCGTACTCGTCTCGGACGGCCACCTGGGCCGGGCCTACGAGCTGAGCGGCGATACCGCCTGGTCCTTCGCCGAGTACGCGGCCGAGGTCGCGCAGGCCTCCGGCAAGGAGATCGTCCACCGCGACGTTCCGGCCGCCGCACACCAGGAGATCCTCGTCGGCGCCGGTCTGCCGGAAGCGTTCGCAGCGATCCTCGTGGACGTGGACGCGGCCATCGAGCGCGGACTCCTGGCCGGTACCAGCGGCGACCTGGCCCGGCTGACCGGACGCCCCTCCACTCCGATCGGCGTCTCGGTCGCGGCCGCGCTCGCTTAGACGTCGCTTCTCATGGCGTGACCGTTCGTTGAATCCTGCGGCATCGCGCCGATCCGTCCCAGCGAGGACCTCGTCGACGGCGCCCCGGCAAGCTCCACGCGGACAAGGGCTACGACTACGGCCACCTGCGGTTCGGCTCCGCGAGCGCGGCATCCGGCACCGCATCGCCCGCGATCGCCCGCAGGGGAATCGAGTCCTCACAGCGGCTGGGGCGTCACCGCCGAGTGGTCGAGAGAACCGTGTCCTGGCCGGCCGGCTGCCTACGCCTCCACCGCCGCTACGAACGCAAGGCCGAATACTTCCTCGCCTTCGTCGGCATCGCAGCACTCCTGATCGGATACCGCCGCCTCGGTGGGCCGATCAGACCGAGAAACCGGTGAGCCGAGGCCGGGCCTCCTCGCGTCCGAAGACCAGCACCTTCGCAAGCACCTCGCGCATCTCGTCGATGCCTTCGGCCGGAACGTCGAGCAACGCCTCGATCTCCGCGTCCTCCAACTCCAGGTCGTCCAGGCAACCGGGGTCCAGCGACACCGTGAGCAGGTTGCCTGTCAGCGTCACCTCGCGGACACAACCATAGGCCGTGCACTGGTCCGGGGTCATCACGCAGTACGTATCGAGCCCGAGCGAGACGTCCTGTGCGGACGGCTCACCGGCAGCGCTCGTGAACAGCAGGAAGAAGCCCTCATCCTCCTCCGCCACGCCAGCCTGCATCTCCCCGTCAACGTCGGCCTCGGCAGCCACCGCACGGGCTGTGAACCTGTATGCCATGCGCCGGTTCTACCAGGAGCCTCAAGCACAGCTCACGCCCATCCCTCCGCCGACAAGTTCTGCCTCCATGAGAGAGAGCGTCCATGAGCGTCCGGCGAGGTCGCGTGGTCCGGTGCCGGGACCGAACGGAATCCCGGCTGTCATGACCGTTTGACGTCACGGGCATGACAGCCGTGCCCTCCTCCCGTTACCTTCGACTTCCCGATGCCTCCGACGGCGGCCGGACGATCTCAGGGAGGGCCCGTGAAGGGGACCAGCGAGCAGCGGACAGGGTTCCTGAACGGTGCCGCCGCGTACGTGCTGTGGGGTCTCGTGCCGATGTTCTGGCCGCTGCTCAAGCCGTCCGGCGCCATGGAGATCCTCGCCCACCGCATGGTGTGGTCCCTCGGTGTCGTCGTGATCGCGCTGCTCGCGGTGCGGCGCTGGGCCTGGATCGGCGAGCTGCTCCGTACGCCCCGCAGGCTGGGGCTGGTCGCCGTGGCCGCGGCGGTCATCAGCGTCAACTGGGGTGGCTACATCTGGGCCGTGAACAACGGTCAGGTCGTCGAAGCCTCGCTCGGATACTTCATCAACCCGCTGGTCACCATCGCGATGGGTGTGCTGCTGCTGGGCGAGCGGCTGCGCCCGGCCCAGTGGGCGGCCGTCGGCACCGGCGTGGCTGCCGTACTGGTCCTGGCCGTCGGATATGGCAAGCCGCCGTGGATCTCGCTCATGCTGGCGTTCTCGTTCGCGACGTACGGGCTGGCCAAGAAGAAGGTCAACCTCGGCGGCCTGGAGTCACTCGCGGCGGAGACGGCCGTGCAGTTCCTGCCGGCGCTCGGATATCTGGTCTTCCTCGCCGTGCGCGGCGATGCCACGTTCGGCACGCCCGCGCACGGTGCGCTCCTCGCGTCCACCGGTCTTGTCACCGCGATCCCCCTGGTCCTCTTCGGTGCGGCGGCGATCCGCGTACCGCTCTCGACGCTGGGGCTGCTCCAGTACCTGGCGCCGGTCTTCCAGTTCGGTCTCGGCATCCTGTACTTCCACGAGGCGATGCCGCCGGAGCGGTGGGCCGGTTTCGCGCTGGTCTGGCTGGCGCTGACCGTACTGACGTGGGACGCCCTGCGGAACGCGCACCGGACACGGGCGCGGGCGGCGCGGCTGACGGCTGAAGCGCGCATGCGGGAGCGGGTACGGGGCCCGGAAGAGGTCACCGGAGCGGACACGCCGGGACCTGCGGCCACCGGAGCGACGACCACCGGGCCCGGGGCCTGAGCGCGGCTGCGGCCGCTGCCGCGCTCAGCCGCCCAGCGCCTTCAGGACATGGGCGATCAGCCGGGTGATCTCCTCGGCGTCGTACGGGGGCCTGCGCAGGCTGTGGCGGTAGTAGAGCGGGCCGTAGAGCAGCTCCACGCCCAGATCGAGGTCGGCGCCCATGGGGAGCACGCCCTGTTTCTGCGCGCTGCGCAGCCGGCCGGTGGCGGCCTTGACCCGCGGATCGATGAACGCTTCCTGCACGGTCCTGGCCAGGTCGTCGTCGTACTGGATCTCGGTGAGGATGCCGGCGTAGGCGGGGCCGAGCGGTGGATGCGCGAGGAGCCGTACAACGCCGCTCATCTGCGAGTGGAGATCAGCAGCGAGGTCGCCGGTGTCGGGGAACGGGCGGGTCCTGATGACCGCGTCGTCGAGTGCTTCGAGGACCAGGGCCCCCTTGGACGGCCACCAGCGGTAGATCGTCTTCTTGCTCACGCCGGCGCGGGCGGCGATCGCTTCGATCGTGACTCGGGCGTACCCCCGCTCGATACAGAGCGCGAGGGCGGCCGCGAGAATCGCCTGCTGTGATTTCTCGCTGCGGCGCGCGGGATTGGGCGGGAGGTTCACCGCTTGAGTCTATTCACGGGCCCGGACCTCCGACGATACGTAGCGTCTTGACAGCGGAAGGTGCGCGTCCGAGAATAAGAGCCGGGGAAACGGTACGTGTCGTGTCGAGCCGCGTCGGGGGACGGCCTTTCGGTACGACACGTACCCTCCCTTTTTCTCTTCTTTCTCGTCCCGGCCGTAACGAACGGCGCCCTCAGCACCCGGCGCCTTCCGCCGTCTCAGGCCGCGATGTCCTTCGTGGTGAACCGTGCCCACGCGGCCGAGCCGAACACCACGGCGTACAGGCCCTGCAGCCCGAGGTTTCTGACGATCTCGTCCCAGTAGACCGGCGCGCGCAGCAGGTCCGCGAAAGACAGCCAGTAGTGCGGGAACAGATATGGCTGGATCGCGTGCAACTGCGGGATCGTGTCCAGGATCTGCACCGTGATCACCAGGCCGACCGTCGCCGCCATCGCCGCGATCCCGCTGCTGGTGAGGGTGGAGACGAACAGGCCGAGGGCAGCGACGCCGATGAGTGAAGCGGCGACGACGGCGGAGATCAGCGCCGCCCGGCCGAGGCCGTCGGTGAAGGAGATCCGGGTCCCCGAGATCGTCGTGACGTCGCCGAGCGGGAACAGCAGCGCCCCGACCGCCAGTGCGGAAGCCGCCACGACGAGGGTGGCGGCCAGGCAGAAGGCCACGGCGCAGACGAACTTGGCGAGCAGCAGCCGGGTCCGGCCTGCCGGGGCGACCAGCAGGTAGCGGAGCGTCCCGGCACTGGCCTCGCCCGCCACGGCGTCCCCCGCGATGACACCGATCGCCATCGGGAGGAAGACCGGGAGGGTCGCGGCGAGCGCCGCGAAGACCAGGAAAAGACCGTTGTTGGTGATGTCGGTGAGGAAGGCGGGGCCGTTGCCGCTGCTGTCGCGGGCCGTCGAGCCGTGGCCGGACTCCAGCTTGACGGCGATACCGATGAGGACCGGGACCGCGGCCAGTACGGCGAGCAGGGCGAGCGTGCGCCAGCGGCGGAAGGTGGTGGTCAGCTCGGAGCGGAACAGGCCGAGCTGCCGGTGCGGGCTCATGAAGAAGCGCGGCGCTCGGGGCGCGACGGTCCGCGGCCCGTCGGATCCACCGGCCCGCGTCGCCGGACCGTCGGCCCGCGGTACCGGACCGCCGGTGGAGTCCAGCGGGGCGCCGTCCGTCTCCTGCGCCGGCGGCTCACCTTCCAGCGGCTCCTGCCGGGACGCCTCAGCCTGCGACATCGAATCCCTCTCCGGTGAGTGCGACGAACGTGTCCTCGAGGGAAGCCCGTTCGACTCCGAAGGACCGGACCCGGACGCCTTCCCGTACCAGGGCGGCGTTGAGGTCCGCCACGTCGGTGTCCGCCGCGGGGATGTCGCCGGTCACCCGGTCCCCGGTGACGCTCACATCGGCCACCCCCCGCTCCTTGAGCACGCGGGCGGCGCGGGCAGGGTCCGGTGTGCCGACGGCGAGACGTCCCCGGGTCGCCAGATCGGCGACCCGGCCCTGGGTGAGCAGTCTGCCCCGGGCCATCACCGCCGCGTGCGTACAGACCTGCTCGATCTCGTCGAGGAGGTGGGAGGAGAGGAAGACCGTGGTGCCGTCGTCCGCCAATTCCCTGACCAGGGCTCTGATTTCCCGCATGCCCTGCGGGTCGAGCCCGTTCGTCGGCTCGTCCAGTACGAGCAGTCCGCGCGGCTGGAGCAGCGCGGATGCCAGGCCGAGCCGCTGCTTCATACCGAGCGAGTACGCCCTGGCCTTCTTGGCTGCGGCGGGGGCGAGCCCGACCCGTTCGATGGCGGCGTCCACGCGGGCCCGCCGGGTACGGGGGTCGGCCTGCGGGTCGGCGGAGTCGTAGCGCAGCAGATTGTCCCGGCCGGAGAGGAACCCGTACAGCGCGGGGCCCTCGATGAGCGCGCCGACACCCGGCAGCACGCTGCGGGCCGCGCGTGGCATCGGCTGCCCCAGCAGGTTCGCGGTGCCGGATGTCGGGGCGATGAGGCCGAGCAGCATGCGGATGGTGGTGGTCTTGCCGGAGCCGTTGGGCCCGAGGAAGCCGAAGACGCTGCCGCGCGGGACCGTGAGGTCCAGGTGGTTCACGGCGAGTTGGCCGCCGCGGAAGCGTTTGGTGAGGGCATGGGTTTCGATGACGGCTTCAGGCATGGCGATGGTCCCGTCGTTCGGCGCACCGTGCGGTCCAGGCTAATCCCGGGGACCGGCATCCCGGCCGGCGGGCCCGGGGCCGGACGACGGGCCGAACCCGGAGGGAGGTGCCATGCCCACCCGGGGCGGAGGACGGCACCGGGCGCCTGGGCCGGGTGGGGCCCCACCCGGCGGAGCGCAGGGCGCCCGGTGGGGAGAGCCGGGCCCGGCTCTCCCCACCGGGCCGACCGGCCCCACTCCGGTTCTTAGCGGGCGGCCTTCGCCGCGTCGGCCGCCTTCACCAGCGCAGCCTTGTCGACCATGCCGACGTAGACCTTTCCGTCGTCCGTCAGCAGCGCGTTCACGAGCCGGGTGTGGAACACGGTGCCCGAGCCGAACGGGCCCGTCACCCTGTCACCCAGTGAGCCGAGGAACTTCTGCGCGTCGACGGAGCCACCACCCTGCTTCGCGGAACCCCCCGGCGCGCCGAGGCCCTTGCCGCTCCCCGTATCGATCCTGGCGACCGAGGTCCAGCCCTTGCCGATGACGTTCAGCCCCTTGAAGCCGGCGGGCGCGGCGGACTTCAGGTCCTTCGGGCCGCCCTTCGGAGCCATGCGCGCCCCGGCCTTCGGGGCGGCGCCCTCGGTGACCTTCGCGCCCTTGGGCGGGGTGAAGGAGAAGGCGGAGGCAGCCGGCTTCCCGAAGTCGACCTTGGTGAAGGCCACGTCTACAGCGGCATTGCCGCCGCTGCTGGGCGTGAGGGTGAACTTCAGCGGTGTGCCCGTCTTCGCGTCCACCGCGACCTTCACCGAACCGACCGTGGACCCGGACTGCTTCGGCTTGATGAGCAGCTGGTACGCGTCGTGCCCCGCCACCTGCGCGGTGCCGTCGACACTCAACGACGTCGTCGGTCCCGCGGCCTTCAGCACCTGGTCGGCGAAGTCCTTCGGGGTGGCCGGGAGCTTGTCGGCGCGGTCCGTCCGGGCGTGGGGCGCGGTGCCGTTCCCGGAGTGGCTGGAGTGGTAGACCTCGTTCGACTTGCTGTCGTACGCCCAGACCTGCCGGCCGTTGTGAATCACGCTGTACTCGGCGGCGCTGTCCAGGATGGACACCCGCTGCTTGTCGGGGCCGTCGGCGGCCACCCGCAGGGTGTGCGTGCCCGATGCGAGTTCCATCAGCTTGGATGCGGGCGCCGCGCCGGGCCCCCCGCTCCGGCCGCCTCCGGCACCGCTGCCGCCGCCCGCGCCGAAGGTGCCGGCCAGGCCGCCCAGTGACGGGATGCCCAGGTCCGAGCTGACCTTCACCGTGCCGGACATCTGCTGGGTGTCCGATGCGGCCATCTTCTCGATGAGCTGGTGTGCCGTGATCTTCGGGAGGCTGGGGTCCCCCGAGCTGGCGAGCGCCGGTACGAGCCCGATCGTCGCCGCCGCCACTCCCGCCACCGCGACCGGTACGAGATAGCGTGCCGCCTTCCGGCGCCCCACGGCGAGGCCCTCGGCCTCTCCGGTGCCCTGTGCACTGTCGTTCGGTGCCATGTGTGCCCTACCTCCGTGATCGGCGGCGATCCGTACGGTTGCGCTCGTCCACCCCGCGCCGCCATTCTCACCCGAATTGGTGGGGTGTGGTGCGGTCCATCTCACCAAATTCCCGGTGCCCATGCGTCAGCCCCCAGGAGCAACTGCGCGTAGTGCTGGGGTATGACGCCGGGCAGCGGCAGATCGTTCCGCCCCGTAGGGGGAGCAGCCGAACCGGATCGCCAGCCCGTCCGGAGGACCCGCCCCGAGCGGCCGCGCAACCCGCGGACCGCGGAGTACGCCGGGGCGGCCAGGACCAGAAGGCGCCCGTGCGGCGGGTACGCGGCACGGGCCCAGGTGAGCAGGGCGAAGGAGGGCGGAGAGCCCCGGGGCCGGGGCCCGGAAGCCCCGGGGGACAGCGTGGCCGGAGAGTGCGGCCGCGGCCTGCGGATCGGACAGGCCGAGGGGACCGACGGGCCACCAGTGGCGGTACGCGGGGCCTCACCTGACGCGGAGCAGGTGTTTCACCTGCCACGGGGCCGGTGCCTCACCCCACGCGGAGCCGGTGCCTCACCCGACGCGGTGGACCACCGCACCGCACAGCTCCTCGAGCGCGGTCTTCGCAAAGCACTCGGGCAGCGGCGCCAGCGAGGCCCGCGCCTCCTCCGCGTACCGCACGGTGTCCTGACGGACCTGCTCCAGGGCCGGGTGGGCGCGCATCAGCCGCAGCGCCTCCGCGTGCCGGTCGTCGTCCGTCAGGTCGCCCGACAGCAGCTCCACCAGGGCGAGATCGTCCGGACGGCCGTACTCGGCGGCCTGGGCGCGCAGCCGCAGCACCGGCAGGGTCGGGATGCCCTCGCGCAGGTCGGTGCCGGGCGTCTTGCCGGACTCGTGGCTGTCGCTCGCGATGTCCAGGACGTCGTCGGCCAGCTGGAACGCCGTGCCGAGCCGCTCGCCGTACTGCGTGAGGATGTTCACCACGCTCTCGTCGGCGCCGGACATCATCGCGCCGAACCGTCCGGAGACAGCGATCAGGGAGCCCGTCTTGCCGGCGATGACGTCGAGGTAGTGGCCGACCGGGTCGCGGCCGTCGCGCGGGCCCGCGGTCTCCAGGATCTGGCCCGTCACCAGGCGTTCGAACGCCTCGGCCTGGATACGGACGGCCTCCGGGCCCAGGTCGGCCAGGATGTGCGAGGCCCGAGCGAACAGGAAGTCGCCTGTCAGGACCGCGACCGAGTTGTCCCAGCGTGCGTTGGCGCTGTCCACCCCGCGGCGGACTTCCGCCTCGTCCATCACGTCGTCGTGGTAAAGCGTCGCCAGGTGGGTCAGTTCGACCACTACGGCAGAGGGCACGACACCGGGCGCATAGGGGTCCCCGAACTGGGCAGCGAGCATCACAAGAAGCGGACGAAAGCGCTTACCCCCGGCCCGCACAAGATGCTGTGCGGCCTCCGTGATGAAAGGGACCTCGCTCTTGGTGGCATCGAGCAGCCCGGCCTCGACAGCTGCCAATCCGGCCTGGACATCGGCCTCAAGCGCCTGGTCCCGCACGTTCAGCCCGAATGGCTCGACGACGGTCACGAGGGGATCTCCTGTCTGCTGACGATCACACGGATTGTCGATGTGTCGCTGTCCGCACTCAAGTCAGCGTATCCGGTCCTCTTTCGATCACCATGAGCGCCTGCCCGCCCACCCCGAGCACATACCGAGCGTGACCGGTATGTTCAAAAGAAGTCGATTTGAAATGGAGCAGCACCCTTGTCCGGAACAGAGCCGCAGCCGGGACTGACACCAGCGTCTCAGCCTCCGCCGCAGCCGGGCGACGACCATTCATTCTTCGGCCAGCCCCGTGGTCTGATGACCCTGTCGGGCCTGGAGATCTGGGAGCGGTTCTCGTTCCTCGGGATGCAGGCCATCCTCGTCCTCTATTTCACGGCCGCGGTCTCGGACGACGGTCTCGGCATGTCGCCCGGTGCGGCCGCCTCCATCTCCGCCGCGTACGGCACGCTGGTCTATCTGGTGTCGGTGGCGGGCGGCTGGCTGGCCGACCGCATTCTCGGCTCGTACCGCGCCGTCCTCGGCGGCGGCATCCTCATCGCCCTCGGCCACTACGCGATGGCGGTACCGGCGGCGGCCATGACGTGGGTGGGGCTCGGACTCATCTCTCTCGGTACCGGCCTGCTGAAGCCGAACGTCGCCACTCTGGTCGGCAAGCTCTACCGCACCGAGGACCAGCGCCGCGACGCCGGTTTCGCCCTCTACTACATGTGCATCAACATCGGTGCCTTCCTCGGCCCGCTGATCACCGGCTGGCTCGGCGACCACAAGGGCTGGCACTGGGGCTTCTCGGCCGCCGCCGTCGGTATGACGCTGGGTCTGATCCAGTACGTCCTCGGACGCCGCACCATCGCGGGCCGCACGGAGGGGGCGGAGCAGGCGCTGCCGCCCGCCGCGATGCGCCGCGCGATCAGGATGATCGTCGGCGGCGCGCTGGCGGTCGCCGTGGTCGCCGTCGCCCTCGGGCTCTCCGGCTGGCTGACGCTCGACCGCACCGTGGACGCGCTGACCATCATCTCGGTGATCGCGCCGATCGTCTTCTTCGCCGTGATGTTCCGCAGCCCCCGGGTGACCCGCGCCGAACGCGGCCATCTCCGCCCCTACATCGTGCTCTTCCTCGCCTCGGTGGTCTTCAACTTCATCCTCTTCCAGGCGTACTCGACGATGATCCTGCTCGCGTCGACCAACGCGAAGACGGAGATCTTCGGCTACCACTTCCCGGCCAGCTGGTACGCGTCCGCGCTCGGCGCCTTCGAGGTGGCGCTGGCCCCCGTGGTCGCCGCGCTCTGGGTGCGCATGGGCAAGCGCCAGCCGCACGCCTCCAACAAGATCGCGATCGGCACCATCCTCGGTGGCCTCTCCTTCCTCATCATGGTCCCGGCCACATCCGGCCGTACCGGCAGCGACTGGCTGATGTCCGTCTGGTGGATCGTCGGCTCGTACGCGCTGCTGGGGCTCGGCGACATCCTGGTCGAGACCTCGGGCATGTCCGCCACCACCAAGCTCGCCCCCACCGCCTTCGCCAGCCAGACCATGGCGCTCTGGTTCCTGTCGCTGGCGCTGGCCAACGGCATCCAGGCGCAGGTCGTGAAGTTGTACGGCGAGGTCTCCAACCCTGCGTACTTCGGCGTCAACGGCGCCATCGCCGTCGTCGCCGGGCTCGCGGTCATCGCCGCGGCGCCCTGGCTCAAACGCACCATGCACCCCGTCCACTGAGGAGCGCCTGCCGTGGCTCGAATCCGCACCGAATTCCCGTACGAGACCCGCCGCGAGGACGTCTGGATCCCGCTCCCGGACGGCACGCAGCTGTACGCCAGGATCTGGCGTCCGGCCGATGCGGGACCGGTACCCGCCCTGCTCGAATACCTGCCGTACCGCCTGAGCGACTGGACGGCGCCGCGGGACTCCCAGCGGCACCCCTGGTACGCGGGTCACGGATACGCCTCCGTACGGGTGGACGTGCGCGGCCACGGCAACTCGACCGGGATGCCGGGTGACGAGTACGACGCCCAGGAGCTGGCCGACGGGGTCGCGGTGGTGAACTGGCTGGCCGAGCAGGAGTGGTGCACCGGCAAGGTCGGAATGTTCGGCATCTCCTGGGGCGGCTTCAACTCGCTCCAGATCGCGGCCATCGCCCCCGAGCCGCTCAAGGCGATCGTCACGGTCTGCTCCGCCGACGACCGCTACGACAACGACGTCCACTACATGGGCGGATCGGTGCTCGCCGTCGACATGCACGCCTGGGCGGCCACGATGCTCGCCTTCGTGTCACGGCCGCCGGACCCCGCACAGGTCGGTTCGGTCTGGCGGGACATGTGGCTGAACCGGCTGGAGGCCGTGGAACCGTTCATCCACACCTGGCTCGCCCACCAGACGCGCGACGAGTACTGGAAGCACGGCAGCGTCTGCGAGGACTACACGGCCATCAAGGCGGCCGTGCTGACCGTCGGCGGCTGGCACGACCCGTACCGGGACACCGCGCTGCGCCTGGTCGGGAACCTCGACCCGTCGCGGGTGCGGGGACTGATCGGCCCGTGGTCTCACCAGTACCCGGACCGCGGGCTGCCGCCGGGGCCGGCCATCGGCTTCCTCCAGGAGACCCTGCGCTGGTGGGACCACCATCTGAAGGGCGAGGACAACGGGGTGATGGACGAGCCGCTGCTGCGCTCGTGGATCAGCGAGTCGCACCCGCCCGCCACGGTCTATCCGGAGCTGCCCGGCCGCTGGGTCGGCGACACCGCCTGGCCGTCCCCGCACGTCACACCGGTGTCGTACGCGCTGCAGGGTGACCCGATGGAGGTCAGATCGCCAATGCAGACCGGTCTTGACGCCGGGCGGTTCTTCCCGTTCGGCAACGACTCCGACCTGCCGCCGGACCAGCGGGACGAGGACGCGAAGTCCGTCTGCTTCGAATTCCCGGTCCGCCAGGCGCCCATCGAGATCCTGGGCCGCGCGCAGGTGCACCTCTCGGTGCGCTCCGACGTCCCCACCGGGCAGGTCGTCGCCAGGCTCTGCGACGTCGCCCCCGACGGGGCCTCCACCCTGGTCACCCGGGGCGCGCTGAACTTCTCGGCGCGCCACGGCCGGGACCGGTCGGACCCCTGGGAGCCCGGCACCACCGAGCAGCTCACCTTCGAACTGAACGGTGTCGGCCACACCTTCCCGCCGGGCCACCGCATCCGCCTCTCGGTCTCGTCGGCGTACTGGCCGTGGATCTGGCCGCAGCCCGACTCGGCCCACGGCTGGACCCTGGACCCGGCGGCCTCGACGATGGAGCTCCCGGTCCGCGCGCACACCGAGGACGACATCACCTTCGACGAGCCCGAGCAGTCCGAGCCGCTCGCCGTCGAGTACCCGAGCAGCCCGGACGAGCGCCCGGAGCGGCTGGTCGTACGCGATGTGGCGGAGGGCGACTGGCGTCTGGAGGTGGACCCGAGGTACGGGGGCACCCGGATCTACCCGGACGGCCTGGAGTTCAGCGAGGACGCGCTGGAGACGTACACGATCAACGAGGCGGACCCGCTGTCGGCGCACACCCGCTCGGACTGGTCGATCCGGCTGCACCGGCCCGAGACGGGCTGGGACGCACGGGTGCGGACGCGCTCCGAGATCACCTGCGACGAGCGAGACTTCATCACGTCGAGCGAAGTGGTGTGCCAGGAGGGCGACCAGGTGGTCTTCGAACGGAAGTGGGAGAAGCGGATTCCGCGCACAGCGGGGTAGTGCGCCCGGCGCGGTGGGGTAGTGCGCCGGGGACGGGTTCCGGGATCTGCCTCCGTCACATCCCGGGGGCAGGGCATCCGGGACGTTTCACAAGCTGACGCGGCACGCCTCGCCCCCGTACCGTGGGTCTGTCCACAGACCTGAAAGCGAGGCAGCACCCCATGCCTGAGCAGAGCCCGCTCGACCTGCCCGAAGGCGATCCCTTCGGCGCGCACAACCTGCCGTACGGAGTCTTCTCCACCCCCGAGGATCCCGACCGGCACCGGGTGGGCGTGCGTATCGGCGGCCACGTGCTGGACGCGGGGGCGGCGGCGCTCGCGCTCGGCTCCCCGTACAGCCAGGTACTCGCGCGCCCCACGCTCAATCCGCTGCTCGCGGCTGGCCGTACGGCGTGGCGCGATGTACGGCGCGCGCTGACCGCCTGGGTGACCGACCCGGGACACCGGCCGGTCATAGAGCCGCTGCTGCACCCGGTGGCGGCCGTCACCATGCACCTTCCGTACGAGGTCGCCGACTACGTCGACTTCTACGCGAGCGAGCACCACGCGACGAACGTGGGCAGCATCTTCCGGCCGGACTCGGCGCCGCTGACGCCCAACTGGAAGCATCTGCCGATCGGTTACCACGGCCGCTCCGGCACGGTCGTCGTGTCGGGCACCGACGTCGTGCGTCCCTCGGGGCAGCGCAAGGCACCGTCGGATCCGGCGCCGGTCTTCGGCCCGTCGGTCAAGCTCGACATCGAGGCCGAGGTCGGTTTCGTCGTCGGTGTGCCCTCCGGGCAGGGCGAGCCGGTCGGGCTGGGCGACTACCGGGACCATGTGTTCGGCCTCCAGCTGCTCAACGACTGGTCCGCGCGCGACATCCAGGCCTGGGAGTACGTCCCGCTGGGCCCCTTCCTCGGCAAGTCCTTCGCCACCTCGGTATCGGCCTGGGTGACGCCGCTGGAGGCACTGGACGCAGCACGGACCGCTCCGCCGGCCCGCGAACTGCCCCTGCTCCCCTACCTCGACGACGCGGCGGCCGAGGAACCCGGCGGCCTGGACCTGCGGATCACCGTCTCCATCAACGGGCAGCCGGTCTCCGAGCCGCCCTTCGCGGGGATGTACTGGACGGCCGCGCAAATGCTGGCGCACACGACGGTCAACGGCGCCTCGCTCCGCACGGGCGACCTCTTCGGCTCCGGCACGGTGAGCGGCCCGTCACCCGAACAGTGCGGCTCGCTCCTGGAGATCACCTGGAACGGCACCCGGCCCCTCGAAGTCGGCGGTGGCAAGCGGGCGTTCCTGGAGGACGGCGACGAGGTCACCATGACCGCCTGGGCGCCAGGTCCGGACGGGACCCGCGTCGGTCTCGGTGAAGTGAGCGGAAGGATCGTGCCCGCACCATGAGCGAGGAAGCGCCGACACTTCCCGAGGAGCTGCTGCTCCTCGCACTGGACCCGCAGCGGGGCAGGCCGTTCTGCCGGAACCGCTATCTGGAGTTCGGCATGGCCGGTGCGGCCCTGGCCGAACTGGACCTGCAGGGCCGGATCTCCGAGTCGCGGGGGAAGGTGACGGTGGACCAGCCGCTGCCGCCGCACGATCTCGTCCTCGCGCAGGTGCTGGAGCTGCTGCCCGCGCCGGACAAGAAGAAGTTCGCCGGGGGTGTCGGCGCCCCGCACTGGATCCGAAGGAACGGCCGCACGGTGGAGGGCCTGTACCTGGACCAGTTCGTGGACGCAGACGTACTGACCCGTGAGACGCGGCGCTTCGCGGGGCTGCTCCCCTACCACCGCCATCCGGCCGGCGCGCGCAACTGGTCGGCCCAGGCGCGCGACCGCTTCTCGGCGGCGGAGGCGGCCGGCTTCCCCGACCCGCGCGGCCGCGCACTGGCCGCGCTCGTCACGACGGTCGGCCTGTACCGGTTCGTCGCACGGGGCGGCGGGAAGCCCCGTGCGGCGATGCGGCAGCTGGTGCGCGAGGAGTGGACGGCACACGCGGTACACCGCACGATCCAGCGCGACCGGGCCGCACGGAGCGGCGGAGGCGGCGGAGGCGGCTGAGGCCACGGGAGCGGCGGGGCTGTGGGGCAAGGGGGCTGTGGCGCTGTGGGGCAAGGGGGCGGCGGGACAGTGCGACGGGGCAGCGCACCGCATGACCGCCGGTGGCCACTCTGCATGGCTCCGGGCCCCGCGACAGCGTGAGCCCGGGACCTGACGCCACCCCATCAGCGGCATCGGCCCGCCCGCCCCGCACCGGCCCGCTGAGCGGTACCTGTCCTCGGGGCCGAACGCCCCCGCCGCACCGCCCGGGATCAGTCCCTGCCGAAGGCCTCCGGGTCGTCGGGGTAGTCCGAGAAGTCCGGCTCCTCCCAGGCCTGCTCGCCCCAGGCACCGGAGTCGTCCGGCTCACCCTGCGCGGGTACGCGGTGCGGCGCCGCGGCACCGGCCACCCCGGGCTGAGCAGGCTGAGCCATCGTGCCCGCCGGGTGGTCCGAGGGGGTGTCCTCAGCGCCCGCCGGGCCGCCCAGTACCCCGAGCACGCCCTCCCCGTACGTCGCCAGCTTCTTCTCGCCGAGGCCGGCGACGCCCCCGAGCTCAGCGAGCGTGGCGGGCCGCAGCGTGGCGATCTCCCGCAGCGTCGCGTCGTGGAAGATCACGTAAGCCGGGACGCCCTGCTCCTTGGCCTGCTGCCCCCGCCAGGTCCGCAGCGCCTCGAAGACCGGCACGGCGTCCGCGGGCAGATCGGCCGCCGCCGCTGCCGACCTGGCCTTCTTCTCGCCCTTGGCGGCCCGTGCCGTCACGGCCTTCTCCGGCTCCTTGCGCAGCCGGACCTCGGTCTCCCGCGCGAGCACCGCGGCGCTGGTGCCGGTCAGGACCAGCGTGCCGTACTCGCCCTCCACCGCCAGCAGCCCCTGGGCCAGCAACTGCCTCACGACCCCTCGCCACTGGGCCTCCGGCAGGTCATCGCCGATACCGAAGACGGAGAGCTGGTCGTGGTCGAACTGGATGACCTTGGCCGTCCTGCGGCCGAGCAGGATGTCGACGATCTGGCCGGCGCCGAACTTCTGCCTGCGCTCGCGGTCCAGCCGTACCACCGTCGACAGCACCTTCTGCGCGGCCACCGTCCCGTCCCACGTCTCGGGCGGGGTGAGACAGGTGTCGCAGTTCCCGCAGGCGGACGCCACCGCCTCCTGGCCGAAGTACTGGAGCAGCTGGGCGCGGCGGCAGTCGGCCGTCTCGCAGAGCGCCAGCATCGCGTCGAGGTGGGCCGCGGCCCTGCGGCGGAACGCCTCACCGCCGTCGCTGCTCTGGATCATCTTCCGCTGCTGGACGACGTCCTGGAGCCCGTATGTCATCCAGGCCGTGGACGGCAGCCCGTCACGGCCGGCCCGGCCGGTCTCCTGGTAGTACCCCTCCACCGACTTGGGCAGGTCGAGGTGGGCGACGAACCGGACGTCCGGCTTGTCGATCCCCATCCCGAAGGCGATCGTCGCGCACACCACGAGGCCGTCCTCGCGCAGGAAGCGCGACTGGTGGACCGCGCGGGTGCCCGCGTCGAGGCCCGCGTGGTACGGCACGGCCTCGATGCCGTTCTTGCAGAGGTACTCGGCGGTCCGCTCGACGGAGGCACGTGAGAGGCAGTAGACGATCCCGGCGTCCCCGGGGTGCTCCTCCTTGAGGAAGGCGAGCAGCTGCTTCTTGGGGTCGTTCTTCGGGACGATCCGGTACTGGATGTTGGGCCGGTCGAAGCCCGCCACGAAATGCCGCGCGGCGGGCATCCCGAGGCGCTCGGTGATCTCCTGGTGCGTGGCGCGGGTGGCGGTGGCCGTCAGGGCGATGCGCGGCACGTCGGGCCAGCGCTCCCCGAGCAGCGAGAGCGCCAGGTAGTCGGGGCGGAAGTCGTGTCCCCAGCTGGCGACGCAGTGCGCCTCGTCGATCGCGAACACGGAGATCTTCGCGCGGCTCAGCAGCCCCAGGGTGGCATCGACCCGCAGCCGCTCGGGCGCCAGGTAGAGCAGGTCCAGCTCACCGGCGAGCAGCTCGGCCTCGACGGTGCGGCGCTCGTCGAAGTCCTGCGTGGAGTTCATGAAGCCCGCGCGCACGCCGAGGGCGCGCAGCGCGTCCACCTGGTCCTGCATCAGGGCGATCAGCGGGGAGATCACCACGCCCGTACCGGGCCTGACCAGGGCGGGGATCTGGTAGCAGAGGGACTTTCCGCCGCCGGTCGGCATCAGCACGACGGCGTCGCCGCCGTCCACCACGTGCCCGATGACCTCTTCCTGCTCACCGCGGAAGGCGTCGTAGCCGAAGACCCGGTGCAGGGTGCTGAGCGCCTCGCTCTCCGCGCCCCGCGCGTGTGCGGTCCGTTCTGCCTGATCCGTACGCTCGGCCACTGCCTCGCCACTCCCGTTCATCGGTCCGTCCCCCGCCGCGCTGGTCCCTTGCCCGTCCTGCCGGTCACTCCAGCCACGATAGGGTCCCGCACTGACATCTCGGGACACAGCGGGGTACCGCGGGCTGCGGCCGGGGCGGTCCGCACTCCCCGCTCGCGCCTCGGGGCAGCCGCGTAGGACCAGGTCAGCGGCGTACGAACGCCGTCGGGCGGGCCGGACTCGCCCGGCCCGCCCGACGGCGGAGATCGTGTGGAGAAGCCCGGCTACCGGACGAAGACCCCCGCCTGGTTCGCCAGGTCCAGGAAGTACTGCGGCGCGAGCCCCAGCACCAGTGTGACCGCGACGCCCACACCGATCGTCGTCATCGTGAGCGGCGACGGGACGGCGACCGTCGGCCCGTCGGCCTTCGGCTCGCTGAAGAACATCAGCACGATGACCCGGATGTAGAAGAACGCGGCGATGGCGGACGAGATCACACCGACCACGACCAGTCCGCCGGCCCCGCCGTCTGCCGCAGCCTTGAACACGGCGAACTTCCCGCTGAATCCGCTGGTGAGCGGGATACCCGCGAAGGCCAGCATGAAGACGGCGAAGACCGCGGCCACCAGGGGTGAGCGGCGGCCCAGCCCGGCCCACTTGGAGAGGTGGGTGGCTTCACCGCCCGCGTCCCGGACGAGCGTGACCACGGCGAAGGCGCCGATCGTCACGAACGAGTAGGTCACCAGGTAGAAGAGGACGGAGCTGACGCCCTGCGGTGTGGTGGCGATGACACCGGCCAGGATGAACCCGGCGTGGGCGATCGAGGAGTAGGCCAGCATCCGCTTGATGTCGGTCTGGGTGATCGCGACGATCGCGCCGCCCAGCATGGTGATGATCGCGACGGCCCACATCACGGGGCGCCAGTCCCAGCGCATCCCCGGCAGCACCACGTACAGCAGCCGCAGCAGCGCGCCGAACGCGGCGACCTTGGTGGCCGCCGCCATGAAGCCGGTGACCGGGGTCGGCGCGCCCTGGTAGACGTCCGGGGTCCACATGTGGAACGGCACGGCGCCGACCTTGAAGAGCAGCCCGAGGAGGATCATCGCGCCGCCGATGAGCAGCAGCGCGTCGTTGCCCATGGTCTGGGCGAGCGCGGGGTCGACGTTCTGCACGGTGCCGTCGACGACATCCGCGATCCGGGCGTACGAGACGGAGCCCGCGTAGCCGTAGAGCAGGGCGATCCCGAAGAGCAGGAAGGCCGAGGAGAACGCGCCCAGCAGGAAGTACTTGACGGCCGCTTCCTGCGACATCATGCGCTTGCGGCGGGCGACGGCGCACAGCAGGTACAGCGGCAGCGAGAAGACCTCCAGCGCCACGAAGAGCGTCAGCAGGTCGTTGGCCGCGGGGAAGACGAGCATGCCGCCGATGGCGAACAGGACGAGCGGGAACACCTCGGTGGTGGTGAAGCCGGCCTTGACCGCTTCCTTCTCGCTTTCGCTGCCCGGTACGGACGCGGCCTGCGCGGCGAAGGAGTCCGTGCGGTTGCCGTGCACCTCCGGGTCGAGCCTGCGCTCGGCGAAGGTGAAGACCGCCACGAGCGAGGCCAGCAGGATGGTGCCCTGCAGGAAGAGCGCGGGCCCGTCGACCGCGACCGCGCCCATCGCCGCGATGTGTGCCTTGGTCGAGCCGTAGCCGCCCGCCGCGAGGGCGACGACCGCAGCGAAGGAGGCGACGATCGCCACGACGGCGAGGAACACCTGGGCGTAGTAGCGGCCCCTGCGCGGCACGAACGCCTCGACGAGCACGGCCACCATGGCCGCACCGAGGATGATCAGCACAGGAGTGAGCTGTGCGTACTCGATGTGCGGGGTCGGGATCTTTCCCATGGGGCCCGCCGCCCCCATTGTCCACAGGCTGTGGACAGCTGTTGCGCTCACTTCGCGGCCTCCACTGCGGGCTTGGGGTCCTTCTTCTGGACGTCGGACATGGTGTGCTTCACGGCCGGATCGACGATTTCCGTCAGCGGCTTCGGATAGACACCGAGGAAGACCAGCAGGACGATCAGCGGCAGCACCACCACCAGCTCACGGACCTTCAGGTCCGCCATGCCCTGCACCGTCGCCCTGACCGGTCCTGTCATCGTGCGCTGGTAGAGGACGAGGACGTAGAGCGCGGCCAGCACGATGCCGACGGTCGCGACGATCCCGGCGGCCGGGTAAGCGCTGAACGTGCCCACCAGGACCAGGAATTCACTGACGAACGGCGAGAGGCCCGGCAGCGAGAGGGTGGCGAGGCCGCCGATCAGGAAGGTCCCGGCCAGGATCGGGGCGACCTTCTGGACGCCGCCGTAGTCGGCGATGAGCCGCGAGCCGCGCCGCGAGATGAGGAAGCCGGCCACCAGCATCAGGGCGGCTGTCGAGATGCCGTGGTTGACCATGTAGAGCGTCGCGCCCGACTGGCCCTGCGTGGTCATCGCGAAGATGCCCAGGACGATGAAGCCGAAGTGCGACACCGACGCGTAGGCGATCAGCCGCTTGATGTCGCGCTGGCCGACCGCGACCAGTGCGCCGTAGACGATGCTGATCAGCGCGAGCACCAGGATCACCGGGGTGGCCCACTTGCTCGCGTCGGGGAAGAGCTGGAGGCAGAAACGCAGCATCGCGAAGGTGCCGACCTTGTCGACCACGGCGGTGATCAGCACGGCGACCGGGGCGGTCGCCTCACCCATGGCGTTGGGCAGCCAGGTGTGCAGCGGCCAGAGCGGCGCCTTCACCGCGAAGGCGAAGAAGAAGCCGAGGAAGAGCCAGCGCTCGGTGCTCGTCGCCATGTGCAGCGAGCCATTGGCCCGCGCGGCGACGATCTCCTGGAGGGAGAAGTTCCCGGCGACCACGTACAGCCCGATGACGGCGGCCAGCATGAGCAGCCCGCCGACCAGGTTGTAGAGGAGGAACTTGACCGCGGCGTAGGAGCGTTGGGTCGCGGCCGCCTCGTCGCCCCCGGCGTGGGCCCGGTCCCCGAAGCCGCCGATGAGGAAGTACATCGGGATGAGCATGGCTTCGAAGAGGATGTAGAAGAGGAAGACGTCGGTGGCCTCGAAGGAGAGGATCACCATCGCCTCGACGGCGAGGATCAGGGCGAAGAAGCCCTGCGTCGGCCGCCAGCGTGAGCTGTGCGTCTCCAGGGGATCGGCGTCGTGCCAGCCGGCCAGGATCACGAACGGGATGAGCAGGGCTGTCAGCGCGAGCATCGCGAGCCCGATGCCGTCCACGCCCAGCTCGTACCGCACGCCGAAGTCCTTGATCCAGGCGTGCGACTCGGTGAGCTGGTAGCGGGCGCCGCCCGGTTCGAACCGGACGAGCTGGATGGCACCCAGGGCGAGCGTGCCGAGCGAGACGAGCAGCGCCAGCCACTTCGCCGCGGTGCGGCGGGCGGCCGGGACCGCGGCGGTGGCGATCGCACCGACCGCCGGGAGTGCGGCGGTCGCCGTCAGGAGGGGAAAGGACATGGTGATCAGACCGCCCTCATCAGCAGGGTCGCGGCGACGAGGATCACTGCGCCGCCGAACATCGAGGCCGCGTAACTGCGGGCGTAGCCGTTCTGCAGTTTGCGCAGCCGGCCCGAGAGCCCGCCGACCGAGGCGGCCGTGCCGTTCACGACTCCGTCCACCAGGGAGTGGTCGAGGTAGACCAGCGACCGGGTGAGGTGCTCACCGCCCCGGACCAGGACCACGTGGTTGAAGTCGTCCTGGAGCAGGTCGCGCCGGGCGGCACGGGTGAGGAGCGAGCCCTTGGGGGCCACCGCGGGTACGGCCTTGCGTCCGTAGACGAGCCAGGCGATGGCGACCCCGATGACCAGGACCACCATCGTCCCGGCGGTGACGGCGCCCGCGCTGACCGGTGAATTGCCTTCGGAGTGGCCGGTGACGGGCTCCAGCCAGTGCAGGAAGCGGTTCCCGATGCCGAAGAACGCACCGGCGAAGACCGAGCCGAAGGCCAGGATGATCATGGGGATGGTCATCGACTTGGGCGACTCGTGCGGGTGCGGCTCGTGGCCGTCCGCGTCCGGGACCCAGCGCTTCTCGCCGAAGAACGTCATCAGCATGACCCGCGTCATGTAGAACGCGGTGATGCCTGCGCCCAGCAGGGCCGCACCGCCGAGGATCCAGCCCTCGGTGCCGCCCTTGGCGAAGGCAGCTTCGATGATCTTGTCCTTGGAGAAGAAGCCGGAGAGGCCGGGGAAGCCGATGATGGCGAGATAGCCGAGGCCGAACGTCACGAACGTCACCGGCATGTACTTCCGCAGGCCTCCGTACTTCCGCATGTCCACCTCGTCGTTCATGCCGTGCATGACCGATCCGGCGCCGAGGAAGAGTCCGGCCTTGAAGAAGCCGTGCGTGACGAGGTGCATGATCGCGAAGGCGTATCCGATCGGGCCGAGCCCGGCCGCCATGATCATGTAGCCGATCTGCGACATCGTCGAACCCGCCAGGGCCTTCTTGATGTCGTCCTTGGCGCAACCGACGATGGCACCGAAGAGCAGCGTCACGGCGCCGACCACCACGACAGCCAGCTGCGCGGTGGGGGCGGCGTTGAAGATCGCGCCGGAGCGGGTGATGAGGTAGACGCCCGCGGTCACCATGGTCGCCGCGTGGATCAGGGCCGAGACCGGGGTCGGGCCCTCCATCGCGTCACCGAGCCAGGACTGCAGCGGCACCTGCGCCGACTTGCCGCAGGCGGCGAGCAGCAGCATCAGGCCGATGGCGGTGAGCTTGCCCTGCGAGGCGTCGCCCACGGAGTGCAGCACCGGGCCGAAGGCGAACGTCCCGAAGGTGGTGAACATCAGCATGATCGCGATCGACAGGCCCATGTCGCCGACGCGGTTGACGATGAAGGCCTTCTTCGCGGCCGTCGCCGCGGACGGCTTGTGCTGCCAGAAGCCGATCAGCAGGTACGAGGCGAGACCGACGCCCTCCCAGCCGACGTACAGCAGGAGGTAGTTGTCGGCGAGGACCAGCAGCAGCATCGCCGCGAGGAAGAGGTTCAGATAGCCGAAGAAACGGCGTCGCCGTTCGTCGTGCTCCATGTAGCCGATCGAGTAGATGTGGATCAGCGTGCCCACACCGGAGATCAGCAGGACGAAGGTCATCGACAGCTGGTCGAGCTGGAAGGCGGCGTCGGCCTTGAAGCCGGCCACCGGGATCCAGCTGAACAGGTGCTGGTGCAGGGTGCGGTGGTCCGCACCCTTGCCCAGCATGTTGACGAAGAGTACGGCCGCCAGCACGAAGGACGCGCCGGCGAACAGCGTGCCGAGCACGTGGCCCGCACGGTCGAACCGCCGGCCACCGCAGAGCAGTACCGCCGCTCCGAGCAAAGGCGCTGCGATCAGCAGCGCAATCAAGTTCTCCACTGTTCAGCGACCCCTTACAGCTTCATCAGGCTGGCGTCGTCGACCGAGGCCGAGTGGCGGGAACGGAAGAGCGACACGATGATCGCGAGCCCGACCACGACCTCAGCGGCGGCAACGACCATCGTGAAGAAGGCGATCACCTGGCCGTCCAGGTTTCCGTGCATACGGGAGAAGGCGACGAACGCGAGGTTGCAGGCGTTGAGCATCAGCTCCACGCACATGAAGACCACGATCGCGTTGCGCCTGATCAGCACCCCGGCGGCGCCGATGGTGAACAACAGCGAGGCGAGATAAAGGTAGTTGACCGGATTCACTTCGCCTCCTCCTCTTCGCGGGCGGACCCCTCACGAGCGGACCGGCCGTCGGCGATCCCGGCGTCGTGGCCGTGCCCCGACGTCCGGCCGAGCCGCTCCTCGGAGCGCTGCTCCAGCGCGCGGAGGTCCGCCATGGCCTCGCTCGACACATCGCGGATCTGGCCGCGCTGACGCAGCGTCTGCATGACGGTGAGCTCCGACGGGGTGCCGTCCGGGAGCAGTCCGGCGACATCCACGGCGTTGTGCCGGGCGTAGACACCGGGGGCGGGCAGCGGCGGCAGCTGCTTGCTGCGCACGCGGTCCTCGGACATCTGCCGCTGGGTCCTGGCCTCTTCGGTGCGCTCCCGGTGCGTGAGCACCATCGCGCCGACGGCCGCGGTGATGAGCAGCGCGCCGGTGATCTCGAAGGCGAAGACGTACTTGGTGAAGATGAGCGCGGCGAGGCCCTGCACATTGCCGTTGGCGTTGGCCTTGCCCAGGCCCGTGAAGCTCTTGAGCGAGGCGTTGGCGATTCCGGCGATCAGCAGGACGCCGAACCCGAGCCCGCAGAGCACGGCCAGCCAGCGCTGCCCCTTGATGGTCTCCTTGAGCGAGTCGGCCGCGGTGACACCGACCAGCATGACCACGAAGAGGAAGAGCATCATGATCGCGCCGGTGTAGACGACGATCTGGACGATGCCCAGGAAGTACGCGCCGTTGGCGAGGTAGAACACCGCCAGGATGATCATGGTCCCGGCGAGGCTCAGCGCACTGTGCACGGCACGCCGCATCAGTACGGTGGCGAGCGCGCCGATCACGGCGACCGTGCCCAGCACCCAGAACTGGAAGGCCTCACCGGTGGAGGTCAGGGAGTTCACGCCTGCGCCTCCCCGTTCGGCCGGTCGGCCGAGGCGGCTGCCGTGGCAGCCGCCGACTCGCCCTTGGACACGGCGACCTGGCGGACGGTACCGGGGGCGGACTCGGTCACGAGGCCCCGGTAGTAGTCCTGTTCGTCGGTGCCGGGGAAGATCGAGTGCGGTGAGTCGACCATGCCCTCGTCCAGGCCGGCGAGCAGCTGCTCCTTGGTGTAGATCAGGCTGGCACGGCTGCTGTCGGCCAGCTCGAAGTCGTTCGTCATGGTGAGCGCCCTGGTCGGGCAGGCCTCGATACAGAGTCCGCACAGGATGCAGCGGGCGTAGTTGATCTGGTAGACGCGGCCGTACCGCTCACCCGGGGAGTAACGCTCCTCCTCGGTGTTGTCCGCGCCCTCCACATAGATCGCGTCCGCCGGACAGGCCCAGGCGCACAGCTCGCACCCGATGCACTTCTCCAGTCCGTCCGGATGCCGGTTGAGCTGGTGCCGCCCGTGGAAGCGCGGCGCCGTCGTCTTCTCCTGCTCCGGGTACTGCTCGGTCAGCCGCTTCTTGAACATGGCCTTGAAGGTCACGCCGAAGCCGGCCACCGGGTTCTGCCACGGAGTCTTGGGGGTCTCGTCTCCAGAAGCCCCGGAAGCCCCGGAAGCCCCGGAGGACTCAGAATCCCCAGTCGAGCGGTCAGACATCGCCAGCCTCCTTTCCGTCACTCACAGTGTCCACGCCACCACTGACAATCAGCTCCCGCTGGGTGCGCGAGCGCCGCCGGGGTACCGGCGGAAGGGTCTGTCCCGGCAGCGGCGGTACGGGGTAGCCGCCCGCCATCGGGTCGAAGTCCGGCCCCGGGCCCGCCGCTTCCTCCGCCGCCTTCTCCTGCTTCTCCTGCTTGTCGCGGAAGATGTCGTAGACGAAGGAGAGCAGCAGGATCGCCACGACGGCCCCGGCTCCGTAGAGCACGATCCGGGAGTAGTCGTAGTTGTCGTTGCGCAGTGCCCGCACGGTCGCCACCAGCATCAGCCAGACCACGGAGACCGGGATGAGGACCTTCCAGCCCAGCTTCATCAACTGGTCGTAGCGCACCCGCGGAAGCGTGCCGCGCAGCCAGATGAAGAAGAAGAGGAGGAGCTGGACCTTGATGACGAACCAGAGCATCGGCCACCAGCCGTGGTTCGCCCCCTCCCAGAAGGTGGAGATGGGCCACGGGGCCCGCCAGCCGCCCAGGAAGAGCGTCGCGGAGACCGCCGAGACGGTGACCATGTTGACGTACTCGGCGAGCATGAACATCGCGAACTTGATGGACGAGTACTCGGTGTTGAAGCCACCGACCAGATCGCCCTCGGACTCCGGCATGTCGAACGGGGCGCGGTTGGTCTCACCGATCATCGTGACGATGTAGATGATGAAGGAGACCGGCAGCAGCACGATGAACCAGCGGTCCTTCTGCGCGTCCACGATCGCCGACGTCGACATCGACCCCGAGTAGAGGAAGACGGAGGCGAAGGCGGCGCCCATCGCGATCTCGTAGCTGATCATCTGTGCGCAGGAGCGGAGTCCGCCGAGCAGCGGGTACGTCGACCCGGACGACCAGCCCGCGAGGACGATGCCGTAGATGCCGACCGATGCGACCGCGAGGATGTAGAGCATCGCGATCGGCAGGTCGGTGAGCTGCATCGTCGTGCGGTGGCCGAAGATCGACACCTCGTTGCCCGAGGGGCCGAAGGGAATCACCGCGATCGCCATGAAGGCGGGCACCGCGGCGACGATCGGCGCGAGGACGTAGACGAACTTGTCCGCCCGCTTGACGATCAGGTCTTCCTTCAGCATCAGCTTGATGCCGTCGGCGAGCGACTGGAGCATGCCCCAGGGGCCGTGCCTGTTGGGGCCGATGCGCAGCTGCATCCAGGCGACGACCTTGCGCTCCCACACGATGGAGAAGAGCACGGTGATCATCAGGAAGGCGAAGCAGAAGACGGCCTTGATGACGACCAGCCACCAGGGGTCCCGTCCGAACATCGACAGGTCCTCGGTCGCTGCGAGGTAGTAGTTCGTCACGCCTCCACCTCCGTCGTGGCCGCGGGTGCGGCGGGTGCGCCCGGTGCGGCGGAGATCCGCACCAGTTCGCCCGGTCGGGCGCCGGTGTCGCGCAGGACGCCGCCGCCCGTCGAGTTCAGCGGGAGCCAGACCACCCGGTCGGGCATCGCGGTGACCTGGAGCGGCAGCCGTACGTCGCCTGCGGGCCCGGCGACGGCGAGGAGGTCGCCGTCCTTGACGCCGGTCTCGTCGGCGGTCGCGGCCGACAGCCTGGCGACCGCGGCGTGCCGGGTGCCGGCCAGCGCGTCGTCGCCCTGCTGGAGGAGCCCCTGGTCGAGGAGCAGCCGGTGGCCCGCGAGTACGGCCTCGCCGTCGGAGGGCCGGGGCAGTGTCGCAACGGTGGCGACCGGGTCGCCCGCGTGCTGTCCGGTCCAGCCGCCGAGCCGGTCCATCTCGTTGCGTACGGACGTGACGTCCGGCAGCGCGAACTGGCTGAGCCGGTCGCCGCCTCCCGCGTGGGCCAGGGCATCGGCCAGCATGTGCAGCACCCGCGAGTCGGCCGGGGCGAGCGTGCGCGTCATCTGTTCCGGCTTGAGCGACGCCTCGAAGAGCCGCGCCCGGCCTTCCCAGTTGAGGAAGGTGCCCGCCTTCTCGGCGACGGCGGCCACCGGGAGGACCACGTCGGCCCGGTCGGTGACCGCGCTGGGCCGCAGTTCGAGCGAGACCAGGAAGCCGACCTTGTCGAGCGCCTCCTCGGCGCGCGCCGGATCGGGCAGGTCCGCGGTCTCGACACCCGCGACGAGCAGGGCGCCCAGTTCGCCGGTGGCGGCCGCTTCCAGGATCTGCCCGGTGTCCCGGCCGAACCGGTGCGGGAGTTCGCGTACGCCCCAGACCGCGGCCACCTCCTCGCGGGCCCGCGGATCGGTGGCGGGGCGCCCGCCGGGCAGCAGTGCGGGGATCGCGCCCGCCTCGATGGCGCCGCGCTCCCCTGCCCTGCGCGGCACCCATACCAGGGCGGCGCCGGTGGCGGTCGCGGTGCGGACGGCCGCGGTGAGCGCGCCGGGTACGGCGGCGAGACGTTCGCCGACGATGATCACTGCCCCTTCCGCGCGGAGGGCTTCGGCGGCCTGCCGTCCTTCGTCGTCCAGACCGACGCCGCCCGCGATGGCGTCCAGCCACTCGGTCTCGGTGCCGGGTGCGGCGGGCAGCAGCGTGCCGCCCGCCTTCTCCAGGCCGCGGGTGGCGTGCGTGGCGAGGGCGAAGGTGCGCTGCCCGTGCTTGCGGTGCGCCTTGCGCAGCCGCAGGAAGACGCCGGGGGCCTCCTCCTCGGACTCGAATCCGGCGAGCAGGACGGCCGGGGCCTGCTCCAGCGACGTGTTGGTGACCCCGGCGCCGTCGAGGTCCCTGCCGCGGCCCGCGACGCGGGCGGCCAGGAAGTCGGCCTCCTCAGCGGAGTGCACCCGGGCGCGGAAGTCGACGTCGTTGGTGTCGAGTGCGACGCGGGCGAACTTGGCGTAGGCGTAAGCGTCCTCGACGGTGAGCCGGCCGCCGGTCAGCACTCCGGTCCGGCCGCGCGCCGCGGCGAGCCCGTTCGCCGCCCGCTCCAGCGCCTCGGGCCAGCTGGCCGGTTCCAGGACGCCCTCCTCGTTCCTCACGAGGGGGGTGGTCAGCCGGTCGGGGCGCTGGGCGTAGCGGAAGCCGAAGCGGCCCTTGTCGCAGAGCCACTCCTCGTTGACCTCGGGGTCGTTGGCGGCGAGCCGCCGCATGACCTTGCCGCGCCGGTGGTCGGTGCGGGAAGTGCAGCCGCCCGCGCAGTGTTCGCACACCGAGGGCGACGACACCAGGTCGAAGGGGCGGGAGCGGAACCGGTAGGCCGCCGATGTCAGTGCGCCGACCGGGCAGATCTGGATGGTGTTGCCGGAGAAGTACGACTCGAAGGGGTCGCCCTCGCCGGTGCCGACCTGCTGGAGCGCGCCGCGCTCGATCAGCTCGATCATCGGGTCGCCGGCGATCTGGTTGGAGAAGCGGGTGCAGCGGGCGCAGAGCACGCACCGCTCGCGGTCGAGAAGGACCTGGGTGGAGATCGGTACGGGCTTCTCGAAGGTCCGCTTCTTGCCGTCGAACCGGGAGTCGGAGTTGCCGTGCGACATCGCCTGGTTCTGCAGGGGGCACTCGCCGCCCTTGTCGCAGACCGGGCAGTCCAGCGGGTGGTTGATGAGGAGCAGCTCCATCACACCGTGCTGCGCCTTCTCGGCGACCGGCGAGCTGAGCTGCGACTTGACGACCATGCCGTCGGTGCAGGTGATGGTGCAGGAGGCCATCGGCTTGCGCTGGCCCTCGACCTCGACGATGCACTGGCGGCAGGCGCCCGCGGGGTCGAGGAGCGGGTGGTCGCAGAAGCGCGGGATCTCGATGCCGAGCTGTTCGGCGGCGCGGATGACCAGAGTCCCCTTGGGGACGGAGATCGCGATGCCGTCGATGGTCAGCGACACCAGGTCCTCGGGCGGGACCGCTGCCTCCCCGCCCCCGGAGGGAGCACTGTTCGTCGTGATTGTCATGCGTTCACCTCCGAGGTGTGGCGGGGCTCGTCGGCCCAGACGGTCGACTTGTCCGGGTCGAACGGGCAGCCCTTGCCTGTGATGTGCTGCTCGTACTCCTCACGGAAGTACTTGAGCGAGGAGAAGATCGGCGAGGCGGCGCCGTCGCCGAGCGCGCAGAACGACTTGCCGTTGACGTTGTCGGCGATGTCGTTGATCTTGTCGAGGTCGGACATCACGCCCTTGCCCGCTTCGATGTCGCGGAGCAACTGGACGAGCCAGTAGGTCCCTTCGCGGCAGGGTGTGCACTTGCCGCAGGACTCGTGAGCGTAGAACTCGGTCCACCGGGTGACGGCCCGCACCACGCACGTCGTCTCGTCGAAGCACTGGAGCGCCTTGGTGCCGAGCATCGAGCCGGCGGCGCCCACGCCCTCGTAGTCCAGCGGGACGTCGAGGTGCTCGTCGGTGAACATCGGCGTCGACGAGCCGCCGGGCGTCCAGAACTTGAGCCGGTGGCCGTGCCGCATCCCACCGCTCATGTCGAGCAGTTGGCGCAGTGTGACGCCGAGCGGCGCCTCGTACTGGCCGGGGCTGGTGACGTGCCCGCTCAGCGAGTAGAGCGTGAACCCGGCGGACTTCTCGGTACCCATCGACTTGAACCAGTCCTTGCCCCGGTTCAGGATCGCGGGAACCGACGCGATGGACTCCACGTTGTTCACCACAGTGGGACATGCGTAGAGCCCGGCGACAGCGGGGAAGGGAGGCCGGAGCCTGGGCTGGCCGCGGCGGCCCTCCAGGGAGTCGAGCAGCGCGGTCTCCTCACCGCAGATGTACGCGCCTGCCCCCGCGTGCACGATGACGTCGAGGTCGAGACCGCTGCCCAGGATGTCCTTGCCGAGGTAGCCCGCCTCGTACGCCTCGCGCACGGCTTCGTGCAGCCGCCGCAGTACGGGGACGACTTCGCCGCGCAGATAGATGAAGGCGTGCGAGGACCTGATCGCGTAGCAGGCGATCACGATGCCCTCGATGAGGGAGTGCGGGTTGGCGAAGAGGAGCGGGATGTCCTTGCAGGTCCCCGGCTCCGATTCGTCGGCGTTCACGACGAGGTAGTGCGGCTTTCCGTCGCCCTGCGGGATGAACTGCCACTTCATTCCGGTGGGGAAGCCCGCGCCGCCCCGGCCGCGCAGGCCGGAGTCCTTGACGTAGGCGATGAGGTCGTCGGGCGCCATGGCGAGGGCTTTCTTCAGCCCTTCGTACCCGTCGTGCCGTTTGTACGTCTCCAGGGTCCAGGAGTCGGGCTGGTCCCAGAAGGCCGAAAGGACGGGCGTGAGCAGCTTCTCGGGGCTGGTCTCGCCGTCGCCCTCGCCGTTCCCGCTTCCGTTGAGCTCGGTGGCCACGCTCATCACTCCCCCTCCTCGGCTGTCGGGCCTGCCGGGTGCTCCGGGTCGGAGGCCGAGGTCTGCTGCGGTGCGTCGTGCGAGCTGAGGTGCTCGGAACCGGGCTGCGGCGGAGCCTTCGGGGACCCACCGCGCGGGGACACCACGCGCGGCTGCGGCGCCTCGCCCTTCGCGAGCCGAAGGCCCACCAGGGACGCGTGCCCCGCGCCGCCTGTCGCCTCGACCGCACCGTCGCGCTCGTCGGGGAAGCCGGCCAGGATCCGGGAGGTCTCGCGGTGGGTGCAGAGCGGCGCGCCCCGGGTCGGGGCGACCTGCTGCCCCTGCCGGAGGTCGTCGACCAGCTGCTTCGCGGACTCGACGGTCTGGTTGTCGAAGAACTCCCAGTTGACCATCAGGACCGGCGCGAAGTCGCAGGCCGCGTTGCACTCGATGTGCTCCAGCGTGACCTTGCCGTCATCGGTGGTCTCGCCGTCACCGACGTCGAGGTGTTCCCGCAGTGCGGAGTAGATGGCGTCGCCGCCCATGACAGCGCAGAGGGTGTTGGTGCAGACGCCCACCTGGTAGTCGCCGCCCGGCTTGCGCCGGTACATGGAGTAGAAGGTGGACACCGCGGTGACCTCGGCGGTGGTCAGGCCCAGCGACTCCGCGCAGAAGCGGACGCCGGTCCGGGTGACGTACCCGTCCTCGGCCTGCACCAGGTGCAGCAGCGGCAGCAGCGCCGACCTGCTGTCCGGGTAGCGGCCGATGATCTCCTTCGCGTCCGCGTCGAGCCTGGCGCGTACGTCGGCCGGGTAGTCGGGGGCGGGGAGCCGGGGCATGCCCAGACTCGTCGGGGCGGCCGTTGCCGCCGGAGCCGCCGAATGAGCTTCCGTCATCGGTCGACGCCTCCCATCACGGGGTCGATGGACGCGACGGCGACGATGACGTCGGCGACCTGGCCGCCCTCGCACATCGCCGCCATGGCCTGGAGATTGGTGAAGGACGGGTCGCGGAAGTGGACGCGGTAGGGGCGGGTGCCGCCGTCCGAGACCATGTGGACGCCGAGTTCGCCCTTGGGTGACTCGACGGCGGTGTACGCCTGCCCGGCCGGGACCCGGAAGCCCTCGGTCACCAGCTTGAAGTGGTGGATGAGGGCTTCCATGGAGGTGCCCATGATCTTCTTGATGTGGTCGAGCGAGTTGCCGAGTCCGTCCGGGCCCAGCGCGAGCTGCGCGGGCCAGGCGATCTTCTTGTCGGCGACCATGACAGGACCCGGCTCCAGGCGGTCCAGGCACTGCTCGACGATCCGCAGCGACTGGCGCATCTCTTCGAGGCGGACCAGGAAGCGGCCGTACGAGTCGCAGGTGTCGGCGGTCGGCACGTCGAACTCGTAGTTCTCGTAACCGCAGTACGGGTCGGATTTGCGCAGATCGTGCGGGAGGCCCGCGGAGCGCAGGATCGGACCCGTGGCGCCGAGCGCCATGCAGCCGGCCAGGTCGAGATAGCCGACGTCCTGCATGCGCGCCTTGAAGATCGGGTTGCCGGTGGCGAGCTTGTCGTACTCCGGCAGGTTCTTGCGCATCGTCTTCAGGAACTCGCGCAGCTGGTCCACGGCGCCGGGCGGCAGGTCCTGGGCCAGTCCGCCGGGCCGGACGAACGCGTGGTTCATCCGCAGCCCGGTGATCAGCTCGAAGATGTCGAGGACGAGTTCACGGTCCCGGAAGCCGTAGATCATGATCGTCGTCGCACCGAGCTCCATGCCTCCGGTGGCGATGGCCACCAGGTGCGAGGAGAGCCGGTTGAGCTCCATCAGGAGGACCCGGAGGACCGAGGCACGGTCGGGGATCTGCTCCTCGATGCCGAGCAGCTTCTCCACGCCCAGGCAGTACGCCGTCTCGTTGAAGAACGGCGTCAGGTAGTCCATGCGCGTGACGAAGGTGGTGCCCTGGGTCCAGGTCCGGTATTCGAGGTTCTTCTCGATGCCGGTGTGGAGATAGCCGATTCCGCAGCGGGCCTCGGTGACGGTCTCGCCGTCGATCTCCAGGATGAGCCGGAGCACGCCGTGGGTCGAGGGGTGCTGCGGCCCCATGTTGACGACGATGCGCTCGTCGTCGGCCTTGGCCGCGGACTGGACGACCTCGTCCCAGTCGCCGCCGGTGACTGTATATACAGTCCCCTCCGTCGTCTCGCGGGCCGAGGCGGCCGAGGCGTGGGGAGCTTCGCTGGAAGTGGTCATCAGGTGTACGACCTCCGCTGGTCCGGAGCAGGGATCTGGGCGCCCTTGTACTCGATGGCGATCCCGCCCAGGGGGTAGTCCTTGCGCTGCGGGAAGCCCTGCCAGTCGTCCGGCATCATGATCCGGGTGAGGGCGGGGTGGCCGTCGAAGATCAGGCCGAAGAAGTCGTAGGCCTCGCGCTCGTGCCAGTCGTTCGTCGGATAGACGGTGACCAGCGACGGGATGTGCGGGTCCGCGTCAGGAGCGCCGACCTCCAGCCGGATCAGCCGGCCGTGGGTGATGGAGCGCAGGTGGTAGACGGCGTGGAGTTCGCGGCCCTTGTCCCCGAGGAAGTGCACGGCGCTGACGCCCGTGCACAGTTCGAAGCGCAGGGCCGGATCGTCACGCAGCGTCCTCGCCACGGTCAGCAGGTGCTCGCGGTCGATGTGGAAGGTGAGCTCGTCCCGGTCGACGACGGTCTTCTCGATGGCGTTCTCCGGGACGAGCCCCTGCTCCTCCAGAGCGCCCTCCAGCTCGTCGGCGACCTCGTCGAACCAGCCGCCGTAGGGGCGGTTCGTGGCGCCGGGCAGGGCCACCGTCCGTACGAGACCGCCGTATCCGCTGGTGTCCCCGCCGTTGCGGGCGCCGAACATCCCCTTGCGTACGCCGATGACCTCACCGGCTTCGCTGCGTGGGGCGGGCGCCCTGCCGTTCTCTTCGCGCTGCTCTTCGTCGCCGCTCACCGCAGCAGCCCCTTCATCTCGATCGTCGGGAGCGCCTTGAGGGCCGCCTCCTCCGCCTCGCGGGCCGCTTCCACCTGGTTGACCCCGAGCTTGGAGCCCTGGATCTTCTGGTGAAGCTTGAGGATGGCGTCCATCAGCATCTCGGGACGCGGCGGGCAGCCGGGCAAATAGATATCAACCGGGACGATATGGTCCACGCCCTGAACAATTGCGTAATTGTTGAACATACCGCCCGAGGATGCGCAAACTCCCATGGAGATAACCCACTTGGGGTTGGGCATCTGGTCGTAGACCTGCCGCAGGACGGGGGCCATCTTCTGGCTCACCCGCCCTGCCACGATCATCAGATCCGCCTGCCGCGGCGAGCCGCGGAAGACCTCCATGCCGAACCGCGCGAGGTCGTAGCGGCCCGCTCCCGTCGTCATCATCTCGATGGCGCAACAGGCGAGGCCGAAGGTGGCCGGGAATACGGAGGACTTCCGCACCCAGCCGGCGGCCTGCTCGACGGTGGTCAGCAGAAATCCGCTCGGCAGCTTCTCTTCGAGTCCCATGGTGTGCCCCTCAGCCCCTCAGTCCCATTCCAGACCGCCGCGCCGCCACACATACGCGTAGGCGACGAAGACGGTGAGCACGAAGAGCAGCATCTCGACGAGCCCGAAAAGCCCCAGGGAGTCGAAGGTGACCGCCCAGGGATAGAGGAAGACGATCTCGATGTCGAAGACGATGAAAAGCATCGCCGTCAGGTAGTACTTGATGGGGAAACGGCCGCCTCCGGCCGGCGTGGGTGTCGGTTCGATACCGCACTCGTACGCCTCGAGCTTCGCCCGGTTGTAGCGCTTGGGACCGATAAGCGTGGCCATGACCACGGAGAAGATCGCAAACCCTGCCCCGAGGGCGCCGAGCACGAGGATGGGCGCGTAGGCATTCACGCTCCTCGCTCCTTCCAGTCGTCCTTGACCGTTGGACCGCATCGGGCCGGCTCATCCGCCTCGCTCCCCCGCCGTCCTGACGAAGATCGCGAATATGTGAAGCAGGTCACAAGCCCGACTGCCCCGCATCCTATGCCCGTCGGTCTGTGATCTGCGACACGGGGTACGACAACGCCTTTGTGATCTCCACCACCTGACGAAGGATCATCAAGTCGGATGACCGGTGATCTTCATACGTGAAGCGCCCGAGTGGTCACGAGACGTGACATCTCACCGTGTTACCGCTGGTCGAGAGCTTTTGCCACTATCAAGTCATGGCCCATGCATGCAAATTGGCGGTGGACACGGATGGGTGATATCGACCGTTCGGACATCCACCGAAGGCGGAGCGGCCGCCGCGGCAATGTACGTGCACGCGTTCACGAGCGGCCCGCACCGCGACCCCGGCGACCACCGGACGGACCCGGACGGCATCGCGGACGGCATCGCGGACGGGACGCTGACGACGACGCGGATGACGACGCGGATGACGACGTGAACGACCGCGGAAGGCAATGCGGACGGACGCGGACGGCGACGCGAAAGCGCGCGGCGGGCGGCCGGCGGGTGACCGGGGAGCACCCCGGAGGGCGGGCGGGCGCAGTTCCGGTCGCGGACGCAGCGCCCCGGCCCTCCGGTTCACGTCAGTCATGTGACCTGCCTCACCCAGGAGGCGCACCGAAGAAACAGGGCTTGGCCAACCTCGTGAACGGATGGTAGGCGTCGGGCAATTCGGGCGTATTACCGAAAGCCCTTGATCACGACCTTGATCGGCCGTGCCCGTATTGCCCGTTTCGGCGTCAATAAGGGCCCCACGAAACCGGAATGAGCTGTTCCAGTCGTAACTGTGGCGCAACACACGTTTGTTGAAGCCACCCCGGATTGCCTGATAGCGGTAGTGCTCATGTCCCACACCGCTCACATACCCAGCCACCGGAAGCCCCGCCCGCGCAGCGCCGCCAGAACCGCGCTCCGCGCCGGAGTTGCCGGTGGCGTTCTCAGCACCATCGCAGTGGCGGGTGCAGCTGGTTCGGCGAACGCGGCCGAGCCGGTCACCGAGAGCACGATCCAGATGCCCACCCTCAGCGCGGCCCAGGTCGCCGACGTCACGGAGCAGGTCGCCGCCGACCTGCAGCAGCAGGCGCAGCAGGACACCGCGGCCCAGGACGCCGCCAAGGCGGCCAAGAAGGCCAAGACGGACGCCGTGCACAAGGCGGAGGCCAAGAAGAAGGCCGAAGCCAAGGCCAAGGCGGAGGCCAAGGAGAAGGCTGACGCCGCCGCACGCGCCTCGCGTTCGTCCTCCCGTACGGCCCTGCACGCCGTCACCACGGCCGCGAGCACGTCCTCCAGCTCCTCGGTCGGCTCCGGCTCCGCCGCGTCCATCGTGAGCTTCGTGAAGTCCCACATCGGCGACGCGTACGTCATGGGCGGCACCGGCTCCAGCTCCTGGGACTGCTCGGGCCTCGTCCAGGCCGCGTACAAGAACGTCGGCGTCGACCTCCCCCGGGTCGCGCAGGGCCAGTCGACCTCCGGCACCCAGGTCTCGCTGAGCAACCTCCAGCCCGGCGACATCCTTTACTGGGGCAGCGCCGGCAACGCGTACCACGTGGCCGTCTACGTCGGCGGCGGCCAGTTCGTCGGCGCGCAGAACCCGAGCACCGGTGTGGTCGAGCGGCCCCTGGACTGGGACCAGCCGACCGGCGCTGTGCGCGTCCTCTGAGCCGGAGCCCACGGGCACCCGAACAGCTTTGTGCTTGGCCGAAGGGCCGCCACTCCCCCGCTCGGGGGTGGCGGCCCTTCGCCATGGGGCGACGGGGTGACACGGGGTGATCCCGTCGTTTCGCTGCCCGGCCCGCCCGGTGCGCGGGCATACGCTGCACGGCCGGAGCAGGTGGTGGCCACCACCTCAGCGGCTCAACCGGAGGCAGCGATGCGTCAGACCCGTCTCACCGGGGAATCGGCCGGATACGTCAGCGCCCGCGAGGAGCTGCAGCAGGCCGAGATCGAGCTGATGCGCCACCGTGAACGCGTCGCCGGTCTGCGCCGCCGGCTGCCGCTGGGTCCCGTTGTGGACGATTACGTGTTCGAGGAGGGCCCGGCCGATCTGGAGGCGGGTGACGCGCCGGCGCGGAACGTGCGCCTGGGCGACCTGTTCACCGGGCCCGGCCGGGACCTGATCGTCTATCACTTCATGTACGGCAAGAAGCAGACCGAGGCGTGCCCCATGTGCACGATGTGGATCGACGGTTTCAACGGCGTGGCCCACCACGTGACGCAGAACGCCGACTTCGCGGTCGTCGCCGCGGCCGGTCTGCCCGCGCTCCGCGCGCACGCGCGGGACCGGAACTGGACGAATCCGCGTCTGCGTCTGCTCAACGCCGGATCCGGAACCTTCAAGTACGACCTGGGCAGCGAGGACGCCGACGGCGGTCAGGAGTCGACGGTGTCCGTGTTCTCCCGCGACGACGACGGGGCCGTACGCCACGTCTACTCGGTCCACCCGCGGATGTCCGACGACATCGACCAGCGGGGCATCGACCTTTTCAGCCCGGTGTGGCACCTCCTCGATCTGACCCGCCGGGGCCGGGGAGACTGGGCCGCCGCGCTGCGGTACTGAGGGCTGTCCGGGGCCGGTCGACGCATGTTGGTGCGCATGCCCGGGGAGATCCCCTCTCTCTCCTGCGGCGTGCGCGACCGGCCTCGTACGTCATCGTCCGACCGAACGCCGGCGGCCGCCCCGCCCCCTCCTCTACGGATACCCGGCACCACCTGCTACTCCGGTGCCCGGAAACCGCCGATCCGCTGTTCGAGCAGTTCGGCCAGGAGCAGTGTGGTGCGGTCCTCGAACATCGGCCCTATGAGCTGCACTCCCACCGGCAGCCCCTCGGAGGACTGGCCCGCGGGTATCGCGGTGGCGGGCAGACCGGGCATGGTGGCCAGACCGGCCCAGACGAGCTGGTCGAAGTACGGGTACTCGACGCCGTCGATGTCGATCCGGCGTTCCAGCAGATCAGGGTTGTGGTCGTGCGGGAACGCGGGAGTCGGCGTGATCGGACACACCACGGCGTCGAACTCACCGAACAGCTGGCGCCAGCCGTGACGGTGGAGCTCGCGACGGTTGTTCACCCCGATCCAGTCGCGGTGGCTGCACGCCATGCCGCGCAGCCGCGCAGCGTCGAGACTCCGGTCGTGCGCGCTCAGTCCGGCGGCGCGGGTCCGCAGCTGCTCGTACGCCTCGATGGGAAAACGCGCGACGGAGCCCGAAAACAGCAACTGTGTGTAGAGCTCGGCGGCTTCGGCCAGATCGGGCAGCAGCGGACTGTGCCGTTCGACGCGGGCGCCGCCGTCGGCCAGCGCTTCCGCCACCCGGTTCACGCCCGCGCGCACGGCGGACCCGGTCGGGATGAGCGGATGCTCGTCGAGGACCAGGACCCGGAAGTCGCGGAGCCGCTCGTGGCGCGCGGGCGGCAGCGTCACGTGGTGCGCCACGCCGGAAGTCAATGGGTCCGGTCCGGCCATGACGTCGAGCAGGAGCGTGAGGTCGCGGGCCGCGCGCGCCATCGGACCGACGACGGCGAGGTCGAGGTCGACCGGCAGTGCCGGCTCGGACGGCGCGACCATACCGCGGCTCGCGGCCAGCCCGACTGTCGGCTTGTGCGAGTAGACACCGCAGAAATGCGCGGGGGTGCGCAGCGAACCGGCGAGGTCGGATCCGATGGACAGCGCGCCGAACCCGGACGCCAGGGCCGCCGCCGATCCACCGGAGGATCCGCCCGAGGTGCGAGCCTGGTCCCACGGGTTGTTGGTGGTGCCGTAGACGTCGTTGAAGCTCTGGATGTCCTGTAGTCCCATTGGCACATTGGTCTTACCGAGCACCACCGCGCCGGCGGCCTTGAGCCGCGACACCTGTACCGCGTCCTCGGCCGGTACAAAGTCCCGGTACTTCGGTATGCCCCAGGTCGTGGGCATCCCGGCCACGTTGTAGGACTCCTTGACCGTCACCGGAATACCCAGAAGCGGCCGGTCCTCGCCCCGGCCGAATTCCTGGTCGGCATGGAGCGCAGCCTTCCGGGCGCGGTCGAAGTCGGACACACAGATCGCGTTGATCACTCCCTCATCCCGTTCGATCCCAGCGATCGCCGCCTCGGTCAATTCCACCGAGGACACCTCTCCAGCGCGCAGTGCGGCCGCCAGCTCTCCGGCCGTCCGAAAATTCCAATCCATGAATGTGACGCTAACGGGCCGTCAGATAAGCCACATAATTCGGATTCCCGCAACGGAAAGTCCGCGCACACTCGCCCGGGGTCACGGCGTGGTGGCAGTTCACTTTCAGCGCCGCGACGGCGCCGCGGCCGCCCGTTATCGCCGCCAGGACGATCCGGCGCGGCGAGAGCGCCGTCAACAAGGTGCGGCCCGTGACCCAGGTCACAGAGATACCTGCTGACCAGCGTGAACTCTTGCGCCGGGTTCGTAATCGAACGCAGTGGAAGGCCCCGTACCGGTTGCAGGCCACCCGGCACGGGGCACCCGAACGATCAGCACGTCCTTCGACGCGCACGTACGGAAGGCGGACTCGCGTGGTGTGTCCCGCGTCCGCCTCCGACCAGTAGCGGCCGCGCGCCTTACGGCGTACCGGCCGTCGGACGAAAGGGAGCGAAGAATGCGCAAGACCCTCAAGAAGGCCGCAGTTGTCGGTGCCACTGTCCTGGCGTTCTCCGGTATCGCTGCCGGAGGGGCTCAGGCAGCTCAGAGGCAGGGCGCGGACCTCAAGGGGACCGGCACGCTGCAGGACTGCGGGAACTGGGGCCGGGCACTGAAGAGCCACGGGGACATCGTGGACTTCGCCTGCATGGTGGGCTCAGCGCCCAACACGTTCGAGCTGACCCCGTTCTACGCGAGCTGACCCACCGCAGCACCTGTCCGGCCCGCTGCGACACGGGCCCGACCGGCCCGTCCATGCGGCGGGCGGCCGCCACCCCCCGGCGCACCGCCCCCGTGGTCCGGGCATTTCCGGCTTCCCCGGTGGAACACATCCGCCGGGGAAGCCGTCGTTCCACCGCAACCGGCAAGGGGCGCGGCCCATTTCACCGCTTTGGGCCAAAGCGCACCCTCATCACCCGGCGCGGCCCCACGCCCCCCGACGCGCTCGCCCCACCAGCAGGGCTCGCGCCCGCCGCGCCCCGGCGGTGACCAGGGCGAAACCCATCAGAGCAGCGCTCACCCAGACCGGCGCCCGGTAGCCGAATCCGGCATCCAGGGCCAGGCCACCCGCCCAAGCCCCCAGCGTGGCACCCAGGTTGAAGGCAGACGTACAGAACGCCCCCGTGAAGGCGGGGGCTTCAGGTGCCTGGTGCAGGACGCGGGTGATCAGCGCCGTGCCCGTGCCGAAAGCCAGTGCCCCCTGGACCAGGATCAGAGCGAGGGCCGCCGCGGGGCTGCCCGCCGTCAGGGCCAGGGCGCTCCAGCCCAGTGCGAGCGCGGCCATTGCGGATGCGATGAGGACCGTGGGGGTGAGGTCCGCGATCCGGCCCGCGACGGTGACGCCGAGGAACGAGCCGACGCCGAACAGGGCGAGGGCGGCCGGTACCCATGCGGCCCGCAGACCCGTCTCCCGCGTGAGGAGCGGTTCCAGATAGGAGAACGAGCAGAAGGTGGCCCCCTGGACCAGGGCCATCGTGAGCAGAGTGCGCCGGACACGGGACCCGGTCAGGGCACGCAGTTCGGTGCGGGCGGGTACGGGTTCGGCGTCGGGCCGCCCCGCAGGAATGCTCCGGACCACGGCCAGGACCGCCGGTACGGAGACGAGGGCCACCGCCCAGAAGACCGAGCGCCACCCGAACCGCTCCCCCAGCACCGCCCCGGCCGGTACCCCTGCCACGCAGGCGACGGTGACCCCAGCGACCACGACGGCCGTGGCCCGCGCCTTGAGTTGCCCGGGTACCAGGGAGGCCGCGGTCGTCAGGGCCACGGCCCAGAAGCCCGCGTTGGCGACCGCGCCGACGAAACGGGTCGCGAGGAGTACTCCGTACCCCGGGGTGAGCGCCCCGAGGACGTGCACGGCGACGAACACGCAGAGGAAGGAGCAGCAGTGCACGGCGTCGGGGCCAGGTGCGGCTGAAGAGCGCCATGAGGGGCGCCCCGATCACCATCCCGACGGCGAAGGACGAGGTCAGCAGACCAGCCTGGGCGAGGGAGACATTCAGGTCGGTGGCGATGCCCGAAATGAGCCCGGACAGCATGAACTCCGATGTGCCCTGGGCGAAGACCGCGAGCCCGAGGACGTAGACAGCGAATGGCATGGGAGACAAACCCCTTGGGACGGAACCGTCGTGGACAGACAGGCCGGTGTGCGGGGGTGGGGCCGCGTACGCCGTTCGCGCCGGAGGCCCGGCGTACGGTGGCGCGGAGGAATGCCCGGCCGGATCGCCGTGGCATGACTCGGTGAGCGGCGCTTCAGCGCGCAGCCGAGGAGGAAGCGGCCCCTGCCCGCGGTGGACCGGCGGCGACGGAGCCGTGCGAGGAGAGGCCCGTGACCCTGCGGGTCAACCGGTCCCGGTCAGCAGGAACTCGGCCACCGGAGCACCGGTGGCCTCGGTCTGTCGGACTCGGGGCAGGACATGGGCCGACGATATCCGGCCCGGTGCTCGCTGTGCCAGTGGTGACACGGACGACAGCCGGCGCCCGAACGGGCGTTCAGCTGCCCGACGCCGCCCGAGGACCGCACAACGAGCGGAAGCGGGTCCGAACTGTCCCGCTTCCTCCGCCCTCCCGTAACGGCGTATCGACTCCCGTGTCACAGGGGCGTCTTGATCGGACTCCGTCCAGAACAACTCACCCGGCCGCGGCAATCCCACAGAACAACAACGCTCGCCCAGCCGGAGCGAGCCGGCAAGACACCACTCCCCAGGAGCACCGATGCGCGTCAAGAAGATCTCCGCCCTCGCCCTCGTCGTCGCCGCTGCCGGACTCTCCCTGACCGCATGCGGTGGCAGCGACGGATCGAGTGCTTCCGCCAACACCGGCGATTCCAGCGCCGCGAGCAGCTCCAGGAGCGCGGGCAGCACCACCGGTGGCCAGGACCCGGCCTCCGGTTCCTCCTCGTCCAGCGCCTCCACCGGCGGCAGGAGCTCGGCCTCGCATTCCTCCTCGTCCGGCTCCCGTACGACTGGCCAGGCCACCACCAAAACCCAGGCCGCGGCAGCGGGCTCCACGTGCAAGGCCGACAATCTCGCCCTCAGCGCCGCCTCCGCGGGGGTCAAGAACCAGATCGTCGTCAACATGAAGAACACCGGCCCCAGCGCCTGCAGCATGCACGGCTTCCCGGGCGTCCAGCTCATCGGCCCCGACGGCCTCGGCGACACCGGGCCCGACGCCGCCCGCACCGACACCTCCGGCTCCACCGTGACCATCGCGCACGGCGAGGAGACCCGCTTCCTCCTCCACTACATCCCCGACACCAGCGGCTCCGGCAAGACCTACACGAGGCTCGCCGTCACCCCGCCCAACGAGAGGGTCTCGGAGATCGTCGACCTCAACGAGCTCGCCATCACCATCGCCGCCCCCAGCGGCCACGCCCCCGACGTCTACGTCGACCCGATCGGGTACCACACCGGCTCCGGCAAGTGACCTCTGCGCCACCAAGTCACCGTTCGCCGCAGGTGCCCCGCTCGGCCGGACCGGACGCCCGGAGGAGGTCGCCGAAGCGGTGGCGTTCCTCGCCTCCGCGCAGAGCAGCTCCACCCTCGGAGCCAACCTGTACGCCGACGGCGGCGAGACCCGGATCCGGCCCGCGCCCGCGCGCCTTCGTACTCGGCCCGACGGCCCGCGAGTCCGGCCACCCGCTCCGACGCACAGCGAGAACGCCCCCCACCGGAAAGGCGGAGGGCGTTCCGCACGCGGCGGCACAACTACGGGACGTCACACCGTGATCAGCGCAGCCGTCAGGAGTTCGGCGCCACCTTCGACAGCCCGTTGATGATGCGGTCCATCGCGTCCCCGCCCGTCGGGTCGGTCAGGTTGGCCAGCATCTTGAGGGTGAACTTCATCAGCACCGGGTGGGTCAGGCCGCGCTGGGTCGCGAGCTTCATCACCTTCGGGTTGCCGATCAGCTTCACGAACGCGCGGCCCAGCGTGTAGTAGCCGCCGTAGGTGTCCTTGAGGATCTTCGGGTAGTTGTGCAGGGCCATCTCGCGCTGCGCGGGCGTCGCACGCGCCGCCGCCTGGACGATCACGTCGGCAGCGATCTGGCCGGACTCCATGGCGTACGCGATGCCCTCGCCGTTGAACGGGTTGACCATGCCGCCCGCGTCACCGACGAGCAGCAGGCCCTTGGTGTAGTGCGGCTGGCGGTTGAAGGCCATCGGCAGGGCGGCGCCGCGGATCGGCATCGTCATGTTGTCGGGGACGTACCCCCAGTCCTCCGGCATCGAAGCGCACCACGCCTTCAGCACCTCGCGCCAGTCCAGCTCCTTGAAGGCCGCCGAGGAGTCGAGGATGCCGAGGCCGACGTTGGAGGTCCCGTCACCCATGCCGAAGATCCAGCCGTAGCCGGGGAGCAGCCGGTCCTGGGGGCCGCGGCGGTCCCACAGTTCCAGCCAGGACTCCAGATAGTCGTCGTCGTGACGCGGCGAGGTGAAGTACGTACGGACCGCGATCCCCATCGGCCGGTCGTCGCGGCGGTGCAGGCCCATGCCGATGGACAGCCGGGTGGAGTTGCCGTCGGCGGCGACCACCAGCGGGGCGTGGAAGGTGGCGGGGGTCTTCTCCTCGCCCATCTTGGCGTTGACCCCGGTGATCCGTCCGGTGCGCGGGTCGGTGATCGGGGCGCCGACGTTGCAGCGCTCGTACAGCCGGGCGCCCGCCTTCTGTGCCTGGCGGGCCAGCTGCTCGTCGAAGTCGTCACGCTTACGGACCAGGCCGTAGTCCGGGTAGGAGGCGAGGTCCGGCCAGTCGAGCTGGAGGCGCACTCCGCCGCCGATGATCCGCAGGCCCTTGTTCCGCAGCCAGCCCGCTTCCTCGGAGATGTCGATCCCCATGGAGACCAGCTGCTTGGTGGCGCGCGGGGTCAGGCCGTCGCCGCAGACCTTCTCGCGCGGGAACGCGGTCTTTTCGAGAAGCAGGACGTCGAGTCCGGCCTTGGCCAGGTAGTACGCGGTCGTGGAGCCGGCAGGGCCTGCCCCGACGACGATCACATCTGCGCTGTGCTCGGAGAGGGGCTCGGTCACGGCAGGAACTCCGGAAGACTCGATTTCGCGTGCCGAACGGCACTGGACAGGTGCAGTCTATGGGGACCACTTGATCGATCAGCTGAAGGGTTGGAACGAAGTGAACAAGCCCCCACCGGCCGTCCGGCTGCGCGTCCCCACCGAGGAGGACGCATTCGCCTGGCACCGCGTGTTCGACGACCCGGACGTGATGGAGTTCCACGGGGGTGCGTCGAAAGAGATCTCGGTGTACGAGGAGTTGACGGCGCGGCAGCGCAGACACGACGCCGAGCGCGGATTCTGCCTCTGGACGATGCTCGACGAGGACGGCGAGGTGATGGGCTTCACCGGCGCGCAGCCCTGGCCGCAGGAGAACTTCGGACCGGTGGGCCAGATCGAGATCGGCTGGCGGCTCGGACGGAAGTACTGGGGGCGCGGCTATGCGACCGCCGCCGCCCGTACCGGCCTTGAGCGGGTACGCGCGGCCGGTGTCGGTGAGGTGTTCGCGATGGTCGACGCCGGGAACGAGCGGTCGATCGCGGTGACGCGGCGGCTCGGGATGGAGCTGCACGAGACGTTCATGACGCCGGTTGCGAAGCGGAAGGGCTACTGCTTCCGGCTGGACCTGTCCGCCGGGTCCTCCGGAGGCTGAGCGGCCCGGGAGGGGTCTGGCGCACGTACGCACCGGCCGTGCCGCCCACCCCTCCACGGCCCGTCCCGGGGCGGTCGGGAGCTCGCTGCCCCGCCCCGACGCCCGCACCTCACGTGCAGGAAAACACACAGGGAACAAGGGAACAGCGTCAGTCCGTCCGCTTGAAGCCCCGGTGCAGCGCCACGATGCCGCCGGTCAGGTTGCGCCACGCGACGTCCGCCCAGCCGGCCTGCTGGAGGCGGGCGGCGAGCGCGGGCTGGTCGGGCCAGGCGCGGATCGACTCGGCGAGATAGACGTACGCGTCCGGGTTGGACGACACGGCGGTCGCCACCGGCGGCAGCGCCCGCATCAGGTATTCGGTGTAGACCGTGCGGAAGGGAGCCCAGGTGGGCTGCGAGAACTCGCAGATCACGACCCGGCCGCCGGGCTTGGTCACCCGGTACAGCTCTCGCAGCGCGGCGTCCGTCTCCTGGACGTTGCGCAGCCCGAAAGAGATCGTCACGGCGTCGAAGACCCCGTCGCGGAAGGGCAGTTTCGTCGCGTCGCCGGCGGTCAGCGGCAGATACGGATGGCGCTTCTTGCCGACCTGGAGCATGCCGATCGAGAAGTCGCAGGGCACCACGTACGCCCCGGTCTGTGCGAACGGCAGCGAGGACGTCGCGGTACCGGCGGCGAGATCGAGGACCTTCTGCGCGGGGCGGGCGCCGACGGCCTTGGCCACCTCCTTGCGCCACAGCCGCGCCTGCCCGAGGGAGAGCACGTCATTGGTGAGGTCGTAGTTCGCCGCCACGTCGTCGAACATCGAGGCGACTTCGTGCGGCTGCTTGTCCAGGGATGCTCGGGTCACCCGTCCATTGTGTCGTGCGGGCGGACGGGACGGGGGCACAGGGTGGGGTCCGCCGGGCAGAAGGCGTGTCCGGCTCCGGCGCAGAGGCTCAGAAGCCCAGAGTTCGAGCAGAGCGGAGACGTCGGACTCTGACGGCGGGCGGCTGCTCCGTGACCAGCCGCTCGATGCGCGCCGGGTGGGTGACCGCGGAGCTGGGTTCGCGCCGCTCGTGACGCAGCCAGTATTCGTGCATGCTCAGCCCGCCCGGAGGCCCGCACGGCGGGGGCGGGAACATCCGGTCGTGTGACCGGAGGGACAAGGACCTGAACGTGACGGGACAGACGGAGTGCGGTCCCCCTGTACGAAGGCGTCGCCACCCGGAGCAAGGGGCGTACGGCGCCCCACCGGCTCGCGGGCCGTCAGCGCGTCCGGTGCACCATGCGCCCCGCGACACAGGTCACCAGGCAGCGGCCGTCGTCGTCGAACACCGCGAAGTCTGCGCGCCCCGAGACGGTGAGTGGGCGGGGGGCCCGCAGCACGGCGAGGCCCGACCGGTCGACCGCCGTACGGACAGCGGGCCGCGCGAACGGGCCCGCGAGCGACGTCGTACCGGCCGCGAGGAGCCGCTGCAGGCCGCGCCTCGCGCTCGCGCCCCAGCGCACCTCGGTCATACCGAGTGCGGTCAGCGCCTCGCCGGTCAGCGGATCGGATCCGATGTCCTCGCGGGGGTCGGGCCAGTAGGCGGCTTCGAGCAGCGCTGGCGCGTCCGGCTCGTGGCGGCCGGGGCTCAGCGTCCCGTCCCAGGTGCGCTGCCGGGCCCGGTCCCCGTACGCGGCGGCCAGCTCACCGTACGGGCCGAGCGCGGCGACGCGGTCGCCTTCCACGACGACCGCGTCCGCACGTGCACGGTGAAGAGTGAGCAACGCAGGCTCAGTTGGCGTCGAGGAGCTTCAGCTCGGGGTGGGCCGTGCCGCCCTCGATGGCCGTGGACGAGATGTGCGAGGCGACGCGGTCGTCGACCGGGTCGTTCGCCGGGTCGTCGTGCACGACGAGGTGCTCGTACGTCGTAGCGCGCTGCGCGGGAACGCGGCCGGCCTTGCGGATGAGGTCGATGATCTCCATCCGGTTCGACCGGTGCCTGGCACCGGCCGACGACACCACGTTCTCCTCCAGCATGATCGAGCCGAGGTCGTCGGCCCCGTAGTGCAGCGACAGCTGGCCGACCTCCTTGCCGGTCGTCAGCCAGGAGCCCTGGATGTGCGCGACGTTGTCGAGGAAGAGCCGGGCGATGGCGATCATGCGCAGGTACTCGAAGAGCGTGGCCTGCGTGCGGCCCTTCAGGTGGTTGTTCTCGGGCTGGTAGGTGTACGGGATGAAGGCGCGGAAGCCGCCCGTGCGGTCCTGCACGTCACGGATCATGCTCAGGTGCTCGATGCGCTCGGCGTTGGTCTCGCCGGTGCCCATGAGCATGGTCGACGTGGACTCGACACCGAGTCCGTGCGCCGTCTCCATGATCTCCAGCCAGCGCTCACCGGACTCCTTGAGCGGCGCGATGGCCGTACGCGGGCGCGCGGGCAGCAGTTCGGCGCCCGCACCGGCGAAGGAGTCGAGTCCGGCCGCGTGAATGCGCGATACGGCCTCTTCGACCGACACCTTGGAGATCCGTGCCATGTGCTCGACCTCGGAGGCTCCGAGGGAGTGGATGACCAGCTCCGGGTACGCCTTCTTGATGGCCGAGAAGTGCTCCTCGTAGTACTCCACACCGAAGTCGGGGTGGTGCCCGCCCTGGAACATGATCTGCGTGCCACCGAGCTCGATGGTCTCCGCGCAGCGGCGCAGGATGTCGTCGAGGTCGCGGGTCCAGCCCTTCTCGGTGTCCTTCGGGGCCGCGTAGAAGGCGCAGAACTTGCACGCCGTCACGCAGAGGTTCGTGTAGTTGATGTTGCGCTCGATGATGTACGTCGCGATGTGCTCGGTCCCGGCATACCGCCGGCGGCGCACGGCGTCGGCCGCCGCGCCCAGCGCGTGCAGCGGGGCATCGCGGTACAGGACGACCGCTTCCTCGGGAGTGATGCGCCCGCCGGCGGCGGCACGGTCGAGGACGGCTGCGACATTTACAGACGTAAGGTCGGCGTTCTCGGTCACCGGGCGGGTCCTTCCCAAGGGGCTACTGACGACCGAACCAGCCTACGCCAGGGCCCGGCGCGAAATACTGCGCCCCCTTTGTCTGGTTTTTCAGCTGGAGGAACCTTGAGAACGACGGTGGCACACTCAAGCCCGTCCGGCGATTGAGGACCGGGGTCCGGGGCCGAGCCCCGAAAGCCCCGCACCCCTGCACCCCCCCTGCTCCCCGCCCCCGCACACGACGCGGAAGCGCCTGTCACCCCGCGGCCGCAACTCCCCCACGCCACCCCGGAAGCAGCTCGTCCAGCAGCGCCTCGGTCCGCGGCGGCAGCCCCCGCTCCCCGCTCCGTACGGCCAGGTCCGCCGCCAGCTCGCGCAGCCGCGCCTCGTCCCCGGTCGCATGGGTCGCGCGCAGCATCTCGTTCCACAGCCGCTCGTCCGCCGAGGACCCGGAGACCGCGGCCCGCAGAGCGGCGATCGCCTTCTCCGGCTCCTCCTGCTCCAGGTGGTGCGCTGACAGGGCCAGCGCCACGTCGGCCACGAGCAGCGGCAGCTGTGTGTCGATGATCTCGTGGGTCAGCCAGGTGTAGCGCCCCTCCGTACGGTCCGCGAGCAGCGGTCCGCGTACCAGCCCGAGCGCGTCGGTGAGCAGCCGCTCGCGCACGGAGGCGCGGCGCGTGCCCCGGCCCTCGGTCGCCTCGTGGTGGAGCGACCTGAGCACGTCCAGGTCGGAGACGACGGACCGGGCGAGTGTGAGCCGCCCGGTGCTGTCCGTGCGGAGCCTGGCCGAGCCGTCCTCGTCCGTGCCCAGCCACAGCCGCAGCCGCTCGATGAGGGCGTCACACACCTCCGGGGTGACACCGCGCGGCCACATGGCCGAGGCGAGGACCCGCGGGTGGACACCCTCACGGTGCAGCAGCAGCAGTGCGAGTGCTTCGTGGAGCAGGGCGCTGCGTTCGCTGTCCGGGGTGTCGAGGCCGATGATCTCGTACGAACCGACCAGGCGCGCGTACACCGCCGGGCGGCCCTGCTCCGTGATGTCGACGAGGAACGGGCGGGCCGGCTCCGGCCCGTCGCCCTCCGGGTCCGCGTCGGCGAAGAGCCGGACGACCGCTTCGTGCTGCGCCTGCGGCAGCAGCTGTGCGTCGAGTTCCAGACCGAGCAGCGGGGCGAGCAGTGTGCCTTCCCCGGTGATCTCCAAGTCCCAGGTGGCTCCGGGCAGTTGTCCGGCCGAACCGGCGCCGATCAGGCAGCCGATACCCAGCCGTCCCGAGTCGGCGGTCAACTCGGCGAGTGCGGTCGCCTCATCGGCGGTCGGCTCGTCCGCGACAAGCACCAGATGCGGCGCCCAGCGGGTCTGCTGGGCCGGTCCCGTACGCCCGGTGAGGACGGAGTCGTGTCCCGCGGCGCCGAGCGCGCTGCGGCGCTGCCCGATCTCCGCGCCGAGCGTCTCGATGAGCTCGTCCACGGAGCCGAGGTGGCGCAGCCGGGTCGGGGCCAGCGGGCTGAGCTCCGCCCCGAATCCCACGACGGTGACGGTCATCCGGTCCGACCAGCCGTTGGTGGCCAGTTCGGCGGCGACCGACGAGAGGACCGCGGCGCGGTCGTGGTCGGCCCCGGTGAGCGCGACCAGACCGGGCACGGCCTCCAGGTTCAGCAGGAGCCGCGCGTCGTCCCGGGTGCCGAGGCTGACCAGCCCTGGGTACGGGGCCGCCGCGGTCTCCGGGTCGATCCCTTCGTACGTCGCGACGGCCGACCGCTCCAGGCGCCAGAACGTCTGGTCCTGGCCCTGCGCCCACGGCTCGGGCGGAGTTCCCGACGGCTGTGCGAGCTGGAGGTGGAGATCGTCGTCCGTGAGCCAGGCCGCGTACACCACGGGCAGCGGACGGCTCTCCCCACCGAGCGAGGCGGCGAGCCCGCGCAGGGCCAGGTCGAGGAAGCGGACGGCATCGGGGTCGGCTCCGACCAGGAGCGCGTCATGCACATCGGCCTCGTCGCCGGTGGGGACCGGCGGCTCCATGCCCCGCCGTCCGGCCACCGCGGTCATCGCCGACTGCCACAGCGCCATCCGGCGGCGACGGCCCAGCGCACCGAGGATCCCGGCGGCGAGCAGCGGCGCGCCGATGAGCGCGGCGGACAGCCCGAGGCCCGAGCCGGAACTCTGCGAGGGCGCCTCGGCGACCGCACCCGAGCCGGTGCTCGGGGCGTTCGGCAGGCGCTGCTCCGGTACGGAGATCTGCGCCGTCGGGTTGTCCACGCGACTGCCGCCCTGGTGCTGCGCGGGCTGCTCCTGGTGGTGGCCGGACTTGGCGTACTCGTCGATCTGGTGCCGCACCTGCTCGGAGACCTTCGGCGCCTGGTCCGGCATCTCGACGACCTCGCCCCCGTGGGCGTCGGCGGGCATCTCCATGATCCAGCCGGGCCGGATCAGGCTCGCCTCGGACAGCTTCGTGCCGTCCGGCTGCATCCGGTCCTTGTTGAGCTGGTAGATCTCCTTGTACCGGCGGCCGTCTCCGAGGTGGCGCTGGGCGATCTCCCACAGCGAGTCGTGGTGCCGGCCCTCGGGCGGGTTGATCCGGTAGAACTTCGTCGCACCCTCGGACCCGGTCTTCGCGTGTGCCTGCTCGGCCTGCGCCTGTGCGTCCGCCTGTGAGGCCACGGCCGCCTGCGCCTGCGCGATGGATCCGACGCCCGGGGCCTGCTGCGCGGCGGCGACCGTCGGCTTGTGCGTCGACTCCAGCGACTGCCCGAACTGGGCGATCCCCGGCGCGAAGCTCGCCGCGGTCGCACTGACCAGGAGCAGCGCGGCGATGAGCTGCCTGGCCAGCATCTGGCTCGGCCCCGCACCGGGAATGTGCGAGGGCATCCCGACGCCGGAGACCGCGGCCTTTATCTCGACGAGCACACACGCGGCGAACTGCGCCCAGGCGAGCCAGACGACACAGACCAGGATGTTCACGAACGTGTCGACGGTGATCTGCTGCTGCACCATGTCGAAGGACGGCATGCCGTGCGGCAGCGGCCAGCCCTGTGTGGACAGGGCGAGCGGAACAGCGAGCAGCAGCCCCGCGAGCGCGAGAAACGCGAAGAACGCCTTGGCGAAGTCACCCACGGTCCGTTGGCGGGGCAGAGGCTGAGGTGTCCGATTGGTCGGGCCCGTCGAACCGGGTGTATTGCGCGCCATGGCGGGTGTCCTGTGGGGAGGGAGCGGGTTCGGGATCGGAAGTTCGGGGGGTGAGCTGAGCCTACCGAGATGGTACGGACGGTTTCGAATGACAGACAGGGGCAGACGCACACAACGCGCCCGATATGACGGGGGTGTTGAAGGTTGCCCTAATTGAGCACCAGGGAACAGCGGGTCGGGGGACGGAGGGTTTACGGGAATGGCGGTACCCGGAACACTGCCGCGCCGACGACGGATACGTCCGCCCCACCCGGAGCACCTCTTCCGCGACGGCCACACCGCAGGGACACATGGCCCGCAGGGGGGAACCACCTCCACGGGGAAACGGCCCGCCCCGAGACCGGCAGCCGAAATCACCCTCGCTCCAGTCCCCCTGCACCCGGCGCCGGTGCCGTCGGCGCCGTACCGATCCCGCATCCGCTGCTCAGCCCGGCATTGGTGCCGCGATTTACACGCAGTCCGGTGCGAGTGCCGACGGTGTCGTACGAGTCCAGGCCACTAACGTGGCAGACCGATGAATTCGGGTTCTTCCGGTCGTTCGCCCCGGTCAACCGGAGCGAATGACCGGACCGCGTGACCGGACCGCGCGACCGATGAGGATTCATCGTGACTCAGGAGCATCCATGATCGACCTCAAGCCCGCCTGCCGCGAGTGGAACGACCTGCTCGCAGACGTCAGCGACGAACATCTCACCAAGCCCACCCCGTGCAGCGAGTACACCGTTCGTGACCTCATTGTCCACATCGCCGAGGCCGCACAGGGATTCACCATGATCGCCCGCAGAGCATCCGGTGGAGGCGGCGACACAGATCCATCCCCTGAACCTGCCGCCGTGGGCCTCGGAGACCAGTGGCACGAAGTTGTCGCCGCAAAGGTGCGGACGCTCGGCGGCGCATGGGACGCCCCGGCGGCCTGGGCCGGCCGGACGGACGCGGCCGGTGTCGAATTGACGAACGAGAGGTGGGGACGGATCGCCCTGACCGAGATGGTGGTGCACGGCTGGGACCTTGCCCAGGCCACCGATCAGCCGTTCAGCCTCCCGCACGAGACACTGCAGGCCTGCTTCGACCACGTGGCCGAGTTCATCCCGAATGCCCCCGTCCCGAGCCTGTGGGGCCCCGCCGTTGACGTACCCGCCGGCGCACCGCTCCTGGATCAGTTGGTGGGCCTCACCGGCCGCCGCCCCTGACCTCCCGAACCGGCGCCTGCGCTCACATGACGTCGGGGCGTGGCTGTGAGGCCGCTCGCACCACAGAGGTTGGGCCGAATCCGAGAATCAGCGACCGGCCGCCGGTTGCCGCGTCGTGGTCGTGGTCGTGGTCGTGGTCGTGGTCAGGATCATGTCGGCAGCCACCACGCCGTCTGCCGCTATCGTGCTCCCGTGACTGGCTCCATGCAGCGTGCACTGCTGTTTCTCGATGTCGATGGGCCACTGATCCCGTTCGGCGCGGTGTCCGAGCCGTACCCCACCTTCAGGACGGGTCCCGAACTGCGTGGTGCCGACGCGAATCCGCTCCTGACCAGGATCGATCCCGCGCACGGGCCCAGGCTGGCGGCCCTTCCGTGTGAGGTGGTCTGGGCAACGACATGGATGGCGGACGCGAACGAGTACATCGCGCCTCTCATCGGTCTGCCGCAGCTGGCAGTGGTGACCTGGCCCGAGCCGTCCGACATCGACGAGCGGGACGAGCGGAACGGATTGCACTGGAAGACCCGCGGCCTTGTCGAATGGGCTGCGGGGCGCCCGTTCGCCTGGGTTGATGACGAGGTCACCGATACCGATCGGTCCTGGGTCGCTGCCCATCATCAGGGTCGCGCGCTGCTCCACCGTGTCGATCCCCGTCATGGTCTGACCGACAGCGACTACGTAACTCTCGGCTCGTGGCTGCGAAAGCCGCTCTGACTGGCCGCCGGCAGATCGCGCCCCGTCCGCGCGCCCGCCCGTCCGCCCGTCCGTCCATCTGCCGCTGCTGCCGCCGCCGCTGCCGCCGTTTTATCTCCTGGGCATCTTCAACGGTTCGCCCGATCATGGCTGCATGACCGCCTACTACCACGTGTGTTTCGCCGTCCCGGACCTCGAACGGGCCATGTCCGACTTTCGGCGCTCGGCCGGGGTCGAGTGGAGCGATCCCGCCTCGGAACGACTGGGTGAGTGGGACTACCGGATCGTCTTCTCCACGGGCGGCCCACCCTTTATCGAGCTCATCGAGGGCCCCGGAGGCAGCCCATGGGACGCGTCGACGGGAGCCAGGTTCGACCACCTCGGTTTCTGGACGAGCGACATCGAGCGGGGCTCCCGGCGACTGGAGGGCGAAGGCCTGCCCGTGGAGTTCTCCGGCTGCCCCCACGGGCGGCCGTTCGCCTATCACCGCATGGACAGCATCGGCGCCCGCGTCGAACTCGTCGACGCCGGTCGTCAGACCACTTTCCTCAGCAGGTGGCAACCGGACGGAGGGCCGATGCCTGCTATCGACGAGTCCCCCGGAAAATGAGCCCCCGGGCTCGACTACGAGCCACGCGCGGGTATCAACATCCGTACGGACCTGATCCTCCGTCGGTGGACAACGACGGCGCGTGCGCTCAACAACGCTCGAACCGCAGGAAAGCCAGTACCTGATGCGGCGGCCACGACCAATCGACCAATCCCCCTGTAACGCAGGTCATTTGATGCAGTCCGGCCCCAAGCTCCAGCCTCCCGGCCCTACAAGTCCACGTGCTCGTCGCGGCAGTCGCGGCAGCGACCGGGCTCGGGTGACCGGAAGGCGTGGTCGCAGACGTCGCAGTTCTGGAGAGGGTCCGGACGTCCCGCTCCGCCCCTGGCCCGGACGGCCGGGAGCGGAGGCGGCAGCGACTCGGCGAGCCGGTGAGCCAGGAAGGCCGCGGGCTGCCTGAGGTGCCCCGGCAGGTCGGTGGTGAGAGCGGTGCGTACGGCATCGGGATGGGCATCGCGTTCGAGCCAGGCCTCGACGGCCGGAGCCAGGCGCCGGACATCGGGCTCGGCCAGGAGCAGCCTGGCATCATCGCGGCGCAGGCCCGCGAGCAGGTCGGTGGCCGCACGGTGCCGCTCCACATCAGAGACCGACGGACGCGGGAGGGGCCGTCGCGGCGGTACGGAACGGCGCTGGGCGCGGGCGCCCCCTGGCACCGGCGCGGGGGTGGCGTCGACGGCCGGAACTGAGGCCTGAGCGGACCCCGGGTTACTGGACGCCGACCATGCACGACGCGGTGGCAACGGCGGCGGTTGTGTACGTGGCTCCGGCTGCGAGCGCGACAGCACCGGTTCCGGCGGATGCGGATGCGGATGCTTCAGCCACCCCGATGGCCGCCCCGATAGCCATCCCGATGGCCGTCCCGATGGCCGCCCCGAGAGCGATGCCAATGACAAAGCCGACGACGGCCGCTGCACATCTGTTGTGGCGGCCGTTGGGGCAGGCCCCCGGCCGGGGCTCGTGCCGGTGCCCGGCTGGTTGTACGACACCGTGCGGGTGACGACACGGCCGTTCGGGAGACGCTCCCGGGTGCGCCGCAGGTAACCGTGAGCCTCCAGCTCGCGCAGTGCGGCGGCAATGCGGGTCTCGCTCTCCGGGAAGCGGTCGGAGAGGACCTTCACACCGATCCTGGAGCCTGCGGGCAGCGACTGGATGTGGACGGCCAGCGCGATCGCGACGAGTGACAGTCCGCGGTGCTGGGCGAGATGGTTGCCGACGACCGTGAAGCGCTCGGTGTGCCGGGAGTTGATGTGCACGACGCCGGACGGCACGAGGCCGTGGGGATCGCGGGACGGGGCGCGCGGGGGCGCGCTAACCTGCTGGGTATCCATCAGGAAGGTGCTTCTTCCTCGGTGGTAAGGCCCTCGGTCAGGATTCGCAGTCCTGCCGGGGGTCGCCACATGTCTGGGGGCTGTTTGTCGCGGTGAGCATATGCCAGCCAACCAGCGTGCAATCCAGTCCAGTTGGCTAACCTCACTCGTGTGGGTGACAGGCGGCAGGGTGGGGTTGGGAAGGTTCTTCACCTCAGTACTTGAGAGTCTTTATGTCGCGGTAGACCGCGTCGCGGCTCACCGGGTCGTGGGGATCCGCGACCCGGTGAAGACGTTCCCGGCACCGGCGGTCACGGTATGAGATCGAGTCCGGCCCAGATGGTCCTACGCGGGACCGGACCGGGCATGACGCCCCAGCGGTCGGCGAGCGCATCGACGACCAGAGACCGCGCCCCGGCTCGACGTCACCGGCGCGGCCGGGAAGCCCGCCGAGATGAAGAAGGACGCGGCGGATGCCAGGTACCCGAAGAAGGCCCCGGATCTGGCCGAGCTGAAGAGCGAGACGGTCGGGCTCGGGGCGTACGGGAGCTCTTTGGCGCATGTCTCCGGCAGACCAAGGAGTAGGCACGTGCGCTGTACGGGGAGCGGCAACCCGCCTACAGCGAAGACGAAGTCGACCGCCTGTGGCCGCGCGTATGGCCCGGCAGTCGGTCTTCGACCGACAGCCCGCTCCACCGCTGACACTCGTCCAGGAGGAGGCCACGCTCAGGCGCCCGACTGGTCGCGGCGGCCGTCCAGCACCAGGCCGCATCAGCAGGAGACGTGGGCGGCGGCGAGTTTCCTTCGCGCTGCCCGACGGTCGATGTCGTCGATGACCCGACGGCTATACGCTCCGCCACATGCTGACTCCTGCCGTGTCCTTCTTCCCCGGCCGTGACGGTGTGCGCCTCGCGTACCGGGAGGTGGGTGAAGGCAGGCCGCTGATTCTGCTGCACGGCATCACTGGAGACGCGGAGTTGTGGCTCGCCCAGGGCCAGGCCGAGACGATCGCAGCACATGGCCACCGCGTGATCATGCCGGACTTTCGTGGCCACGGCAGGAGCGCGAGGCCTCAAGATGCCTCCGCCTATCCCCTCGACGTACTGACCGACGACGGCTTCGCCCTCCTTGCGCACCTGGGACTGGACGACTACGACCTCGGGGGATATTCGCTCGGTGCGCGGATCGTGGTGAGGATGCTGGTACGTGGCGCGACACCGGGCCGGGCGGTGGTGGCCGGTCAGGGCCTGCGTGAGGTGCTCGGCTCCGGAGGCGGGGCGGGAGCATTCCTGCGGCGCGTGTTCGCCGGTGCGGAGACGTTCGAGCCGGACTCGTCCGAGGAGCGGGCCGCGCAGCGGCTCCGGTCGGGTGGCGAGGACCCGGTGGCTCTGCTCCATGTGCTGGATTCGGTCGTCGACACACCTGCGGAAGTCCTGGGCGGCATCCAGATGCCGGTCCTCGTGGCGATGGGCAGCGACGACGAGCGCGCCGATACGGCCGGACAACTGGCCGGGGCGCTGCCGCACGGCACTCTGGCGATGGTGCCCGGAAATCACAGAACAGCAGTCGCAGCGCCGGAATTCGTCGCGGCGGTCGCGGATTTCCTCGCGCCGTCCGGAGCTCGCGGCGTCTGATACATGCCCTGGCGCCCGCCCCGTGCTCCCACACGCCCGGCCCCGGCCGTGCCCCCCTGCCCCCCTGCCCCCTGTCCCCTGTCCCCTGTCCCCTGCTCATGGTCCAGACCGTGTTCACGCCGCGACTGCCAGTGGCACCGGGATCGCCTCTCGGCGCCGCGAATGTCTCTGGGCGCCGCGACTCCCCTTTGACCTGCTGCCGGACTCGTTGGCTACCGTGAGACCGGGGCGTTGCTTCCCGAGTGTGCCGCTGCGGATGGCAGCCGTGCAGTCCGGAGTCCCGCCCCGTCTGCCGATCACCTGGGGGAGAACACTCATGGCCCGCCGCACTCCAACCACCGCTGCCGCACTGGCCATCAGTGCGGCACTGCTCCTGACCGCTTGCGGCGGTAGCAACCATGCCGACGGCACAGCGAAGAGCCGCGACTCAACGGCGATTGCCTCATCGCCCTCGACCCCGTCGCCACCGCGCGCAGCGCGGCCCATCATCCGGCTCCCCCGAACCTTCCAGCTGACCTTCCAGAACTGGACCAGCAGCGACCCGGATCAACAGGCAGTCCTCGACGACGGCAAGCAGCAGATACGCGCCGGTTATGCCGCGATCATCGCGAACACACCGGAAGCCTCCTACCTGACGTTCTACGACACTGCCTCCGGGCTCTCCCAGGACAAGAAGTGGATCAGGACCTACACGGGCAAGAACCTCACCGTCATGGGCAAAGCACCTGCCTATGACGCCAGGGCGAGGCTACTGGGGTCCAGCAGGACGCGGGCGGTTCTCAACTACTGCATGGACGAGAGCAAGGCGTACTCAAAGGACCGTGCGACGGGCAAGGTCGAGGGGAACCCCGCGGGCACGGACCCGACCGTCTACTACACGGTCACTCTGCGCAAGAGCTCCCGGGACGTGTGGCAGGCCGTGTCCACCAGTTCCAAGAGGGGAGGCTGTCCGTCTTGATACCGGCTTGATGTCTCCATGGTGATGCGTCGCGATCCGGCCATCGTGACGCCGTTGCCCGCCGAGGGCCCTCACCCGGCAACGTTTTCGCCAGGCCACACAATTGCAAAGTTACCCTCACCGCCCGGCCAAGAGTGAGCGATGCGCCCCTTCCCACGTTGACTGTTTCCGGGCCGCCGAGCACCGTCTGAGGCTGAGGCCAGGGCTGGGACGGACCAGTCGGGTCCGGCACTGAAAACGGGGTGTGGCAGTAGTGGGATACCGGGGTGGTGACGCCGAACATATACAGGCGTCGGCTACAGCCATGAAATCCGTCGTTACCTCGGCCACCGGCCATTCCAAGACCGGCACCGCAGCAGGGAAGCAGGCTGCGGACGCCGCAGGGGACCATCGGGTCGCTTCGGCGATCTCCGTACTGGCCGGTGCGATCGCGAAGGCAGCCGGTGACACCGGCACCTCGGTCAGCGATCTGGGCGAAGTCGCCCGTACGACCGCCGCCAACCTCAAGAAGGCAGGCGGAGGCGGCAAATGACGCCTCCGACCTACTCCGTCCCTTCCGGAAGCCCCGACACCCTGCGGACCGCGGCCGGCCGCTTCAAATCGCTGGCCCATGACCACTCCACGCTGCTGACGACATTCCAGCGGCATGTCGATGCCGTACTCAAAGGCTGGTCGGGCCCGCTGGCCACGCAGTACAGGACAGCGGCCGAAGGCGTGTACCCGCGTTTCAAAGCGGTCCACGTGGCCGCGGGCGCCGCGTACAGCGCTCTGCACACCTACGCCAGTGCGCTGGAGACCGCGCAGAAGGCGGTGAAGGGCGCCAACACCACCGCCGACAAGCAGGCTCACGGCCCGCACCCGACGGCCGCCGCGCACGGGCAGTCCCCAAGGGCTCTGGGCCAGAAAGTCAGCGACGCCGGCTCCGACCTGAACCGCGCGGCGGGAACCTGCGCGACCGCGCTCGGCAACGCGCAGACGACTCTCGCGAAGACGTGTCCGGACACGCTGTCCGCCAAGCAGCTCAAGGAGCAGGTCGCGAAGGCGGGCGAGGAGCTGAAGGAGGAGAACCCGGGGCTCTGGGAGAAACTCTTCGGCCCCGAGGGCGAGCTGCGGAAGTGGGACGAGCGTCTGCACGCCGTACCGGCGCCGTACGCCGACATGGTGCTGCTCAAGCTGATGAGCGGTGCGGAGGGCGCCGAGGAGAACGTCAAGACCGCGGAGGAGCTCGCGGCCCGGATCCCCGAGCTGATGGAGGCCGACTTCCCGAAGATGGCCCGCCCGATCATGAACGCCATGAGCAGCGGCGCGGCCTCCGAAGCCGATCTGGCCCAGGCGATCGAGGACTTCGCCAAGGACTGGGACGCGATCGGCAAGTGGAACGAAGGCACGAAGCTGGCCGACCTCGGGGAGGCGGCGCGGCTTCCGTGGTTGCGCGGGGCCAGTGTCGGGCTCAACGGTCTGGCCGTCGTCGGCGACATCTACACCATGTGGAAGCCCGAGGACAAGGGCGCGATGGGCTGGGTGGACCGTGGCGCCGCCGGGGTCAACGCGGGACTTGCCACCTGGGACACACTGGCCCTCCTCACCCCCCTGGATGCCGTCCCCGGCGTCGGCGAGGTCGTCATGGTCGGCACCGGCCTGTATCTGGGCGGTACCTACCTCTACCACCACTGGAAACCGTTCAAGAACGTGTGCAACGCCACCGGCCACGCCGTGGCATCGGCGGCCAAGAGCACCTGGCACGCGGTCACCAGTTTTCTCTGAGCAGCCGATGGAGGCAGCACAACATGACGGGTGACCCCCGGCAAGCGGATGTCGAAGCGTCGCAGGCGCTGCTGGACCAGGTCGAGCGGGATGACGCGGTCCAGCTGCCCGCTCTGTCGACGGCGGAGCTGTGCGTGCTCGGGGCCATGCAGGCAACACTCGTCGACGAGGACGCGTGGTCATGGTGGTCGGGCATGGCCGAGGCGCAGCGGTTCGAACTCTCGGCCATGGCGCTGAAGTTCCTCGTCCACCGCGGCTTGCTGGACGAGCCTGATCCCGGTGGCGGTAACGCATCCGGGACGAGCGCGGCGCAGGGCACCCCCGGCGGGAGCGTCGGGCTCCCGGTGCGCCCGCTGCTCGCCATGATCCTGGCAGGCCGCACCCAGCCGTCGTTCGTCGTCGTCCGCCGCGAGGGGGCCAAGGCCGAGCCGGACCGGATGCGGTTGTACGGAATCTCCGAGGAAGGCCGGGGTCTGCGGGCCGTACTGGCCGAGGAGGCGACCGGCAACCACGTGTCGCGATTCGGGCCGGCCTACACGTACGTACTCGCCAGCCCGGCGGAGGCCGTCAGGTCCCTGCTGCGCTGGGTCGACCGCCCTCCGGCCGGCCACCGGCTCGGCCGGCGTCCGTCCAAGGTGATCGACGTGTATCAGCCCAACAAGGGGACAGGCCCTGATCTGGACCGTTTCGAGGTCCGACGGAGGTCTGCCGGTCTGAGCGTCGAACGCAACCAGGACGGCACCCCCATCGACTGCGACGAAGAGACCCTCGGCCGCCACCTGAGCGAGCTGCTTTCCAGATCTGGATCTGCCGCGTGAACCTGCCTGCGATGAACGAACCCGTCTACTACGCCGAGGAGCGCTCCGCGCTGCGCTGGCCGCTGGTGTTCCACGGCCTCTTCTGGCCACTGCTGCTGATCGTCTCGTTCGTTTCCCTGCTGCTGACGGACAACTCATCCGTGTTCATTCCCGGAGTGATCCTTGGCATCTTCGGATCCGTGGGCCTCGGAGGTCTGCACCTCGCGGAGGACCGGCCGATCGGTTTGCGCGTCGATGGCGCAGGCATCTGGATCGGTGGCATCCAGCGGGCCGAACGGCTGGGAGCCCACGGTGCGGAACGGGGAACTAAGCTGCCCCGGGCCAGGGCACACCGGGGGCAGGTCTTCTTCTGTCCCTGGGGTGCGGTCCAGCGGGTCGAAGTGGTCACCGACCACAAAGAGATCCGAAAGATCTCCAAGCTCGGGCAGGATGTGGGATCGTCCCGCCTGGACAGCGCATCCGGCACGATCAAACTGGGGCTGCTGACCGCCCCGTACATGCGCGCGGCTGTCGTCATCAACGTCGATCTCACCGTGGCGAGTGTGCCCGAGTTCCGCCCTCCCGAGGGGCGGTCCTTCTGGAAGACGTCGGCACCACAGCAGTTCGCGGCCTCACCCGTCTGGGCAGCTCCCACCCGTCACCCGGAGAAGCTCCGGGCGGCGCTGGAGCAGGCGGCGTCACGAGCGAGGTAGCGAGGTACTGACACGTACGGCACCAGGCCTCCCGCTCGTCGCGCCGCTCCTGGGGCAGAAGCCCGCCCCGCGCCGACGCGAAGGCTAATGCGCCCCGTGCATCTTCTTGTCCTGCTCCGACTGCTTCTTCCGGGCCTTCTCCACCAGCCGGTTCTCCTCGGCCGGGAAAGAATTGAAGAGTGTCTTCAGCTGTTTCATGCGCCCGTCGTGATCGGTACGCCAGTTGTCGGCCTTCTTACCGATCCACGTGTGGGGCATCATATCGTCCACCTTCCCCATGGCGTCCTTGATGTCCTGTACAGCGGTCTCGATGGCGTTCATGTCCTGCCGGCACATGTAATCGAGCCGGTCCTCGTTGGGGATGCCCATGCAGAGTGCTCCTCTTTTATTTTTTGTCAGCCTGTAGGGCGAGCGCCGGCAGCGGGGGCAATTCCGCGCTCGCCCTGCCCATGGTCAGCACCCGGTTCCCGCTCTGGACCACGAACCACGGCATGCTGCACGGATTGTCGAGTGCGGGATACTGCTTTCCGGTCCGGCAGGTACGCTGCTTTCCGAATGCAGCTTTGGCCATGACCGTTCCCTTCGTTCCCTGCACATGCACCACGTAGGCGGCGTGGTCACGATGACTCGTCGCCACCGCATAAACTCCACCGCTGCCGGCGCCGGCGAAAGAAACTGGGGACAGACCGGAAACAGAGCCGTTACTGTCCGGCAGCTCCCCGGAGACCTTCACTTTTTCTGCCTTCTTGCCCGGGGACAGCACCAGCAGTTCAGCAAAGCCCTTACTGGAGGACTTCACGTATGCGGTGCCGGATGCGTCCACGGCACCCGCTGCGTCACTGGACGAACCGTGCTCGGCGTAGAGGTGAACAGCCTCAGCATCTTTCACCGACCAGATTCCATCGGCGTCCGCGACGATTACCGATCCATCGGGGCGCACGCCGATCGGGTTCGGGTGCTGGAACACGTGAGAGCTCCGGACGGGGCTGACCTTGCCATGCGAATCCAGCTTGTAAAGCTGTCCGGCACTGCCGAGCACCACCTCGCCGGTCGGCAGAACCGTCATCCCGTAAACCCGCTTCAGGCCGTCCAGCGTGGCGGTACGGCTGACCGCCCCCTTCGGGGTCATACGGAGGACCTGAAGGGGATCGGCGTCCCCGTTCACCGCATAGACATTTCCTGAACGATCCGACGTGACATGCCCACCCAGGCTGTCACCGACCCCTTTATCGAGGTCGTACTTCGAACTCAGGTCATGCAGCTCGAACGCAGCGACCTTTCCCGCTCCAGGCTCGGGGATGCCAGGACCAGGGCCATGTTTACTGCCATGACCTTGTGAGCAGCCGGTGAGCAGCAGGGAAAACAAAGTCACCGCACCGAGACAACGCGCCCGAATGCTACTTCCCATCTAGTGACACCTCAGCGTTGTCGAAGCCGTCCTGGAAATTCGAAATAAGACCATGATGCTCTGCGTTGGTCCACCACGCCAGAAAATCTTCGTTCTTGGTCGCCCCCGGAGCGATGGTCCCGGCCTTCGGGTCATACCATGACTCCCCCTCGGGGACCGGGACCTTACCCGATCGGATCAGCCCCTGAGCGACCGATGGAATGAAGGAGTGATACTGCACCTTGGCGGCGTCACTGCTGATCGCTTCCTGCTTGTCCGCGTTATCGACGGAGAAGGCATCCATCTCCGGAGCGACTTCGGTCCTTCCCAATAGAACCAGGTTCTGGGAGTACTTCAGCCCCTTTTCGACGACCTTGGCTGCTGCTCCGGCCGCCCCCTCCTCCGCCGGAGCGGAGGCCATTCCGAACACCATCCCAGCCGTGTTGAGCATCGCCAGGTTGAACTTGTGGTCCTCGTCCACCTGTTCAGCCTTGCTGTATTCGATCCCCACCTTGGCCTTGGTGAACATCCCGGCCGTGTTCCCCATGGCGACGAGCTGGTTCTCGGCATCCTTGCTTCCGGCGGCCTCCGACACCTGCTGGTGCAGGGTGGCGTCGAACATGGCGGCAGCGCCCGAGTTGTGCTGGGTGAACAGCTGCATGGCTTTCACCATGTCGTCATTGTTGGTGACCAGCGTGTGGCTCTTGCTGCTGTAGCCGAACGTCCCGGGGTCGGCCGCCATACCCGTGGCACCGATGTCCTTGGCCCAGGTTCCCGTGATCCCTGCCAGAGCAACCGCTGTGCCGTTCGGATAGCTGGCGTACTCGTCCTTCTCGAAGTCGTTGCGGCCGTCGAACGCGTCTTTTTGAGCACTGGCGGCGGCGAAGATATTGGCGGCGGCCGCTCCCGACTGGTCTATGTGCTCAGGGCTGCGGTCGGTGGCGGCGAGTGTGAGGACACGGCGCGGGCCGTCGGAATCGTCCCGCGGAGGGGCGCCGGGCGTCTGCCACTTGAAGTCGACCAGATCCTTGGCGTACCGCTTGCTGGCGTCGTTGTCGTGGCCCAGCAGGTCGCGCGACGCGTCGGGGTTCTCACCGATACGGGAGATGACCGCGAGCGCCGGGTCGTTGTCGCGGATCCCGTCCACGATCCGGTCGTTGTCGTCGGCGCCCTTGGAGAGGTAGTCGGGGTCCAGCCCGAGGGAGTGGTACCAGCCGCCGTCGTCCTTGCCGACGTAGCCGCCGGCCGAATACGGAGGGCTGGCCGAGGCATAGCTGGGCCGCATGGCCTTCTGCTTGTCGCGCCAGTCCAGCATGGCGCCACCCACCTGGGAGAGCACCGTCGGATCCCATTGATCGCCCTTGGGGCCGTACTTGAACAACATCCCGACCGACCACATGTCACCGCCCGGGGGATCACTCAGCGCCTTGGCGTAGTCGGGGTTGGGCGGGATCTTCCCGCTCTTCTGGAGAGCGAAGATCCGGTTGATGCCCGTGGCGTACTGGCCGATGACCTTGGTCGAGTCGTCGTTCAGCACCTTCCCGCCGTGAGTGCCGTCCTCCTGGTGGAACGCGGTGCCGACGCGGGCCGCGTCCGCGATGCCGCCCGCCGCGGCGAAGGCGGTCAGGTAGGCCGGGTCGTCCTGGTGGTCGGCGAGCGATTGAGCGATGGCCTTGATGTCCTCGCGGGAGCCGCCGGCCTTTGGGTCGTCGAGAGCCTTCTTGAGCGTCTCGGCCTCCTGCTTGGCCTCCTTGGCGCTCTCCTTGCGCACACCGCTCATATCCCACGGGATGTCGAGAATGTTCCCGTCCGGAGTGCACACGCCCATACCGCCGTGTTCCTCCAGATTGCGGGCCAGGTCCGCGCGCTTGGCCATGTCACGGCCGTCGTCACCGACGGCGTGCAGCTGCTTGGCGATGAGCGACAGATCAAGGCTGCCGTCCCACTCCTTGAAGTTCTTCCGGATGAGCGCGCCGTGCTTGGACAGCGCCGACTCAAGATCCTTCAGGCGGTCGGCGAGTTTACGTATCCGAACCGGATCGACGCCCACGTACTCGTTCATAGTTGAAGCCCCCGTACCCGATCGTGTCCGCCGATGTGTCTTATCAAGCCATGCACCCGTCATACCACGCTAACAGTGGCGGGAATCCGGTCACTGTCTGTCCTCTGCGCCCCGACGGCGGTTCCGTTCACGCTCGGGCGCCGGGGTCGCGGCAGGGGCCGGGGCCCCGACCACAGGAGTCAGGCGTCCCGCAGTACCGCCAGTGCGAATGCCGGCCGCAGATCGAGCCAACCTGCCTTCAGTACGTAGGCGTTGGCCCAGGGACCGGTGTGATCCGCCGTCAGGGCCACCTCCTCAGCGCCCGCCCGCCACGTCACCGGCTTACGGATGTCGTAGTTGCTGCCCCCGCTCTCGTCGCCGCCACCGAAGGGCATGGAGCCCAGAACGCTGTCCGCGAGCTTCTCCGCCTGCCGCGCTACGGCCTCCTTGCCCCGCACCGTGACCTCCTTGGCGCTGCCCTTGGCCCAGTGGTAGCGAGCCACGATGTCCGGGTGGCCGGGCTGCCTGAGCCACCAGGCGTGCTGAATCGTGCGTTTCGCGGCAACGGTCCTGTGCACGGTGCCGATCTCCTGCCCCGCGCCGTCCGTCACCCGGTAGTGCTCGCCGCCCTTCCCGCCGGTCACGGGGGCGAACGCGCAGACCGGCACGCTTGGATCCCGGGCCGCATGGAGCTCGTACGCCCTGATCCCCGGGTCGGCCCGCCCGACCAGCACGGCCGGAGCGAAGCAGCGTACGGGCCCGTCGACCGACGGCACGCGTATCGCCCGGAGGCCGGTCACCGCGTCGCGGCGGGACGCGGCCGGCTGCTCGACGTCGCTCAGCACGAACCAGCCGATGCCCTCCCAGGGCATCGGCTCGACCGGCGGTGCGGGGGTCGGCCGCTGCCTTCCGAAGGCCATCGCCCGCCTCTCTCCTCGGTCAGCACCGCAGTGCTCCAGCAGCCGTTCTTCCCACCGTCTCAGCGGTTGACCGACTGGATCTCCTGAACAGTGACGTCCTTCGTGTCCCCATAGGTTCCCGGGGGCAGCGTGCTGCCCTCACCCGTGGTGCTGGTCCAGGTGATGTTCCAGGTGAGCGTCGCGCGCAGCGGATACGTGCCCCCGCCCGAGGAACGCAGGTAGGTCACGCCGCAGGGCGGCGACCGGTCGGCGGAGCCCCTCGTGTACGGGGTACCGATCGACTTGTCCGCGCTGAGCGGGCAGTCGCCGCTCGCCGGATGGACCTCGGCGTCGTCCGTGCCGGGGTCAAGGTGGAGAGCGGCGGGGGTGGCGGTCGTGGTCGCCGACAGCCCGGTACCGGGCAGCGACGCGGTCACCGAGACCGGCTTGAAGCGGGCCTTGTCCAGCCAGATCCAGGTGGGCAGGTTCACCGTGGACTTGCCGCCCGGGGCTGACTCGATCTCCGTGTCCGGGACGGGGAGTTCGTCGTAGGCGTACTCGGCGAGAATTTTCGGGCTCACGGCGAGGGGCTCGTCCGGGGTGGTGTTGTCCGGTACCCAGAAGGGCGGCTTGTCGCACGAGTTCGCTTCGGGGTCGTCCTTGCGCTTCGGGTTGATGGCAGCAGCCCAGAACATCCCCTTGCCCTGCTGGTCCAGGTTGTAGTTCTTGTACTTGCCGTCCTTGTAGTAACTGTCGAGCACGTTGCCCACGACGTCGCCGAGGCCGAAGAATCCCACCTCCCGCCACGACTTGACCGAGGCCTGGATCTCCTTGGGCGAGAAGGCCGGCTCGTACCAGCAGGCGGGAGGTGTCCAGTTGCTGTCCGTGGAGGAGAGCGAGCCGGTCTTCGCGGTGCCGGGATTGCCGTTGGTGGTGGTCTGGATACGGGTCTGCACGGTGATCTTGCCGTTGCCCGATCCACCCTTGACCGTGCTGCGCTTGTCTGCCCTGCCGCCTTTTCCACCTGCGTACGCGAGGGTGGGTGTACTGAGCAGTCCCAGAACCAGCAACGGCAGCAGAGTTCGAGTGGCGCCCCGCGTTAGACGCACTTGTTGGCTCCGGACCCTGAGATGACGCTGGCCGACTGCCAGACGCCCTTGGCGTCCTTCTCCAGCCGCTCGTTGTAGAAGGTGTAGTCGTCCGCTGTGGCAGGGGCTTTGGTCACCTTGCCGGTCTTGCGGTCCTTCGGATATGTCTTGGTCGCGTCTTCGCAGTACGTCACCGCTGCGGCGCCGTCCTTGAGGATCGTGACCCTGCGGTTGTAGTACCGAGTCGTCCCCACAAACGACTTGCCGTCGTCGTAGAAGGTTTTGATGTAAGCGATGGCAGCGGCCAAGGCATCGGGCTTGTTATAGAACTCCAAGGCCGGGCGCAAGGCGTTCACATCAGTCGTGATTGCGGAATCGATGGCCGAGAGGTTCTGCTGGTTGTCGGCCAGGATTGCGTCCTTCTTCGGATCGCCCGTTTTTTCACCCTCGAAGGTATCCTTCACGCCCTTCGGCAGAACGACCTTCGGCCGCTTGATCCCGTCACCTGGCGCAGAGTCCGAGGCCGCAGGCGAAGCGGTGTCCTTCCCCGTGTCCGCTCCCGCGATCTTGCCAGACTTATCCGCCTTGTCCGAGGACGACGAATCACCGCCGCCGCACGCCGACAGCAGCAGCGCCGCCGCGACCGCCAGCGACGCCGCCCCAGCCCCGCGACGCATGAGACGTGAGTGGGATGTCTGTTGCATGAGGGTGTGTGCCTTTCCATCTGAAACGAGGTTCACGGCAGCGCGCACACGCTGCCCTGCCCGGATATACCCAGCGAACGGGTGGCCATCAGCCCGTGACGGACTCCGCCACCGAAGACCCGTGCACCGTGATCGAGTGGCTGTAGAACAGGCCCGTCAGCACCGGCTGGTAGGTCAGCTGCACCGTCACCTCGACCCGCTGCGCGTTGGCCGCCGTGCAGTGCGACGCCCCGATGTCCTGGGCGGACATCCCCATCTCTACGGCGAAGGCGTGCACGCGTGCGTCGCAGTTCTGGTAGTTGATGGGAGCGGCGCCGCCGTGGTTGCCGTACAGGGCCTCCCGGTCTATGTCCTGGGCCGCGTACCGCGCCGCCTGCTCCGCGATGTCCGCGGCTCGTTCCCGCTGCGAGATCGACAGGCCGCCGTCCACCACGAAGGCGGCCAGCGCCAGGAACAGGAAGGCGAAGATGATGACAGCCGCAGCGCCCGAACCGCTGTCGTCCAGTCGGGCCCGGCGGGACTCGATCCATCCGGTCAGCGCACTCACTGCGTCCTCCGGTACGGGTCGATCGGCGAGGTGGAGTGCCCGCTCAGCGTGGTGGGAATGTCCAGCCCGAGCATGGCGAGGCCACGGATCTGGCAGCTCACGTCGACGGTGAAGAAGCCGCCCTTGACGAAGCCCTTGGCCGTGACCGACACCGGGCCGGAGCACACATCGGTCAGGTCCGCCTCGGCGGCCCTGCGGGCCTCCGACATCGCGACGCCGCCGTCCTTCTGGATGGAGCCCGCGCGGGCGGCGTCACGCGCGGCGCTGTCCACGGCTCCGCGGCCCTCGACCAGCTGGCCGAAGCCGACGAGCACCAGGATGAAGAGGATCATGATGGGCGCGAGGATGACCACTTCGATGGTGGACAGACCGCGGTCGGCCCCCACCGCAGCGCGCCCCATCCGTGCGCGTACGGCGCGCGAAGCGCGCCTCGCACCCGTCCCCATCAGTGCACACACATCCGCACCCGCACCCGCGAACGCCCTCAGCACTGCCACCCGTTGGCCTCTCATCAGTACCCGCTCAGCCCCACTCAGTCCCGCTCAGTCCCGCACGAACCGTTCGACCGGCCCCCGCGACTGCGCGTGCACCGTGAGGTCGAAACCGGGGAAGACGTTCGGGACCTTGGCGGTGATCTCCACTCCGACCGTGTCCTGATCGGGCTGGAGCATCGTCACATTCGGGCCGAGCACCAGCTTCGATCCCAGCTGATGGATGTAGCTCTGCACGACATCACCCGCGTCGCCGCGCCAGCCGCCGGGGTTCTCGTCGGCCTCGGCCCTCGCCTTGCGCGCCCCTGCCTGGGCAGCCGCCTGTGCCACGTGATCGGCGAAGAAGTACAGAGCGAACTGCACCGTCGCGAAGATCATGAAGAACAGGACCGGCGTCAGGAAGACGAACTCGATCGCGGTCATGCCGGAGTCGCCGCGGGCGGAGGCTGCCTCCACCCTGCGGCGTACGAACGCTCTGATCCTCTGACGCACCAGCACCGACTCAGCGACTCGTTCGGACTCGGAATGAACTCGGAATGAACTCGGAAAACAACTCGGCGCGGGCCCGGAACCGGACAGGAGCACGCCGTGCAGCTCCTCCCGCGACTGCGGCCGCGGCTTACCGCGACTCAGCAGGTACCGGTCGCCTTGGCGCCCTTGATGCAGTCGCCGACCTTGTGGGCACCGTCACTCAGCGCGGAGTTGATGATCGCGGCGACCACGCCGACGATCGCCACGACGACCGCCGAGATGATGACCCACTCCACGGCGGAGGCGCCGCGGTCGGTGTCTTCGGAGCGGGCGCGCTCGACGCGTGCCTGCAGGAACGTAATCAGGAAGTCGACAGTCGGGTGACTGAGGCGGCGTCCGAACATGGGGTGAAATCCTCTCAAGAGAAGGGGGAAGCGGGATCAGACCTGGAAGACGCGCATCGCGGCCGGATAGATGAGGAAGACCAGGAACCCGGCGCAGAGAAGCAGCTGCGCGACAAGCATCGACTGCGACTTCTCACCTGCCGCACCCTCGATCTCGGCCATTTCGCGGTGCCGCATCGTCTCGGCCCTGGAGGCCAGCGACTCACGTACCTTCGCCCCGTCGTCGGCCACGAGCGCCAGCGACGAAGACAAGTCCTTCAGCTCCTCGATACCCAGATCCTCGCCGAGCCTGCCGAGGGCGAGCCACTGGCTGGTGCCGGTGATCCGGGCGTCGGCGAGCGCGTTACGGATCCGGCGCAGCGCCCAGCCGTCACTCACCTCGGCGGCGGCCATCAGCGCCTCGGGCAGACCGCGCCCGCCGGCCAGGTTCATCGAGACCAGGTCCAGATAGGCCCCGATGACGCGCCGCAGATCCTTGCGCTTGTCCGCAGCGTCCCTGCGCACTTCCAGATCCGGCAGGAAGAAGAAGAGGAACGCGCAGGCCAGCGCGAGCCATACCGGGATGATCGGGCTCTTGCTGAAGCCGATCACCACGACGATGGCGAAGAGCATCGGCCCGAAGATCAGGCCGACCACGCCGAGCAGCACCTTGGTCGCCAGGAACCCTTCCCAGCCACGGTCGAGGACAGCGAGGTCCGAGCGGAGCGAGCGCTGCTCCCAGCCCTGCTGAAGGTAGAGGTCGGCGATCCGCACCCCGACCCGGGCACGCAGCGAGCCGAGCCGGCCGTCGTGGGAGTCCTGGTCGCCCGGACGCTCGTACCCGGAACCGGCCGCGCGCAGTGCGTCGATGCGCTGCACCTGCGAGACCGCGGACCGTTTCGTACGTGACAGGGCCCGTACGAGGACGAAGACGCCGAGGCCCAGCACGGCCCCGATCAGTACCGGTGCGGTGAGAATGTCGATCATCGCGGCGCCCCCTGGCCATGGTTGAACGGCGAGGCCTGCGGAGGCTGCTGTTGTCCGCCCTGCTGCGGTCCGCCGGGATACTGACTGCCAGGCTGCTGACCGCCAGGATTCTGGCCACCGAACTGCTGACCACCGGGCGGCTGGTGGCCGACGGGGGCCTGCTGGTGGCCGACCGGGGCCTGCGGGCCGCCCGCGTGCTGGGACGCGTCCGGCCGTACGAACCTGACCTCCGGCTCGGCCCGCACCAGGAATCGCTCCGGCGTCTCGATCACCGAAAGCTTGCGCAGCCACCAGAAACCGAGCGCGAACAGACCGCACACCCCGGCAAGGACCAACTGGCCCATCGTCGAACCGTACGGCGAGACGAAGTCCCGGTTGAAGACGGCGAGTCCGAGGACGAACGCCACCGAGACCACGACGACGATCTGCACGCTGCGCCGCGTCGACGAGCGTTGCGCCATCACCCGGTGGCGCATGTCGATCTCCTCGCGCGCCGACTTGGAGAGGGCGCCGAGCACCTGGCGCAGGCCGGGGCCGCGCAGTTTCGCGTTGAGGATGAGCGCGGCCACGATGATGTCGGCGGAGGCGTCGTCGATCTCGTCGGCCAGGTACTGCAGCGCCTCGGGCAGCGGCATACGGGCGCGGAGCCGGTCGACCAGCGCGTCGAGGTGCGGGCGCAGGGCGGGGGCGGCGGCACGTGCGGACGCCGGGATGGCCTGTTCGAGGCCGACAGCGCCGGCGATGGTGTCACGGAGCGACTCGGTCCAGCCCGCGAGCGCCTCGACCCGGCGCATGCCGGCCTTCTCCTGGGCGGCGCCGCCGAAGAGACGGTCCCAGAAGAAGACGAGCAGCCCGGCGGCGACACCGGCCACGGCCCAGCGGGTCAGCAGCAGGACGACGAGCCCCACGCCGACGGCGACGGAACCGCGGCGCCCTATGAACTGGACGACTTCCCTGGTCCGCTCGCCGCGCTGGGCCTTCACATGGCCGGGCTTCGGTTCGAAGCCGCGGATGGCGAGGATCAGCAGGGCGAGACCACCGCCCGCCGCGACCCCGCACCCCAGTGCGGTCAGCAGCTGCGGATCGAAGTACCCGCCCAACGAGGAGATGCCATTCATACGGTCTCCTTCACCCCCAGGCCCCTGAGGGGCGATAGCCGTGTACGGCGAGGTCATCGAGGCACGCCACGGGAGCGTGCGGCAGGACACGCCCGTCGGGCGTCTCGGCGAAGACCTCACTGGAGAGGACGCGCCCGTCCACGCCGTTCACCTCACGGACCGAGGTGACGGCACGCTGCAGGCGCCCGCCGCTCTCGAAGTTGTTGCGGCGCTGGACGAAGACGACGAAGTTGACGGCTCCGGCGATGAGCATCTGACTGGCCTCGATGGGCAGCCGCTCGTTGGCCTGGAGCGCGTAGGTGGAAATACGGTTGAAGACTTCGCTGGAGCTGTTCGCGTGGATCGTGGAGAGCGAGCCGTCGTTGCCCTGCGACATCGCGTTGAGCATGGTGACGATCTCGTCGCCCAGCACCTCACCGACGATGACGCGCGACGGGTTCATACGCAGCGAACGGCGCACCAGCTCACCCATCGAGATCTGCCCCAGCCCCTCGGAGTTGGGCAGCCGCTCCTCGAACGCCACGACATTGGGGTGCAGTTCGGGAAACTGGTCGAGGCCGAGCTCCAGTGCTCGCTCGACGGTGACGAGCCGCTCGACCGGCGGGATCTCGTTGGCGAGGGCCCGCAGAAGCGTGGTCTTACCGGCGTTGGTGGCGCCCGCGATCATGATGTTCTTACGGGCCCGTACCGCGCAGGCGAGGAAGTGGGCGAGTTCCGGGGTGAGCGTGCCGTTGCCGACGAGGTCCGCCATGAAGACCTTGCCCATCCGGGCGCGACGGATGGAGAGAGCGGGCCTGCGGGCCACTTCCATCACGGCGGAGAGTCGCGAGCCGTCGGGGAGCCGCAGGTCGAGCTGGGGGTTGGCGGAGTCGAAGGGGCGCGACGAGAGCCCCGAGTACGCGCCGAGGACCTGGATGAGTTCGACGAGTTCCTCGTCGGTCTCGGCCACCGGGTCGACGCGGGCCTCGCGTCCGTCGGCGTATCCGACGAAGACCTGGTCGCAGCCGTTGATGTCGATGTTCTCGACCTCGGGGTCGTCGAGCAGCGGCTGGAGCCGCCCGACTCCGAAGAGCGCGGCGTGCACGGCGGCCGCGTACTGCTCCTCGGTCTCCGCGTCGAAGGGGGTACGCCCGGCGTTGATCTCCGCGCGCGCGTACTCCTCGAGTATCTGGGCGATGACGGCGCGCGCGTACTGCCGCTCGTCCTCCCCGGACATGGGTGGTGTGTTGCTGACCTGATCGACGCGGCGCTGCTCCGCGATACGGTCGCCGGCCTCCTGCCGGTACCGCTTGACCAGGCTGTGGTCGACGACGTCGCTCATCGCCCGGCCCCGGCGCCCGGCTGCGACCAGGCGGCGCCGAACTGCTGGTGGACGTCGGCTGCGACCTTGCGGGCGCTGCGGATCAGCAACGACTTGTCGAGCCGGCCGCGGCCCCGTCCGGAGAGCAGCGCGGCGCCGGACTCGTCGTGCGCGAGTGTGCCGATGACGCGGGCGCCGGTCTGCGCGGCGACGAGCATGTCGTTGACCTGGTGGGCGATCTTGCCGGACGCACTCGACTCGACGACCAGGAGGACCCCGATGAGCGGGGTGGCCAGCTGCGACATCCCGCGCTGCCCGCCGTGCAACTGGGCGGCGAGGGCGGCGGCCCTGTCCCGTACCCGGGCGATGTGCTCCGGCTCGGTACGCGCGACGAGCAGCACCAGCGAAGCTTGCGCCAGCAGGTCGATCGCGGGCGAACCCCCGGCGATGCGACCGCAGTCGGCGATCACGTCGGCGGGGGCGTGCGGCGAGTCGCCGAGGGTGGAGAAGGCGTGCCCGAGCGTGGGCCAGACACCGGCCAGACCTGCGGCCTGCTCGGCGGAGCCGATCCCGACGAGCAGCTCCAGACCGCCGGCCATGGGCTGGGCGTGGTCCCAGAGCTGGTCGGCGGCGAGCCCGCGGCGGGCCGCGGCGGCGATGGAGAGCAGACCGGTGTTCGGGTTGAGCGGGCCGCCGTTGGCGGCGGTGGTGCGGTAGACGAGGTCCCCGCCGGCCGGGTCGGCTTCGGCGAGCAGGGCCCGCCGGGGCCAGACAGCGGCGAGCGCGAGGGCGGCCGTGGTGACTCCGGGCGAACCCTTGTCTGCGGCGAGGGCGATGAGCGCCATGGTTTCTGCGTTCCTCTGTGTTCCTCTGAGGGTTCGGCGGTCAGCCGTTGTGGGAGGGGACCATGACCACTGCGGCTTCCCCTGCGGATGCGGCCTGCGAGAGAGCTGCCGCGTCAGCGGTGTCGACCAGGAGGCTGACCGCGAGATTGCCGCTGCTGACGGTGGAGGCGTCGGGTGCGGCGGCGCTGCTGACCGTGGCCCGTTCCACGATGACCCCGCTGCCGGAGGACCCGGTGGAGCCGGCGGTGCCGGACTGGCTGCCGCTGCTGCTGGCCGCGTTCTTGTCGCCCGCCCGGTAGACGGTGACGGTGTCGCCCGCCTTGATCCCGGCGGGGTACTGGCCGTCCTTCAGGGAGAGACCGACGACGGCCTTGCCCGCGGGGGTGCCCTTCTCGCCGGTGAACATCTCGCCCACCAGGAGGGACCCGGAGTAGAGCGCGCTCTTGGCCTTCAGGGTCTTCTCGACCGTGCCGAGCTGGTTCGCCTTGATGTAGTGGATCGAGTCGTCGTCGGCGACCATGACCGTGGTGACGTCGCTACTCGTGATGGCCTGGCCCGCCTCGACGTTGCGCGTCAGCTTGGCGACCTCGACCCGGTTACCGGCGCGCAGCACGAGCACGGTGGCTCCGAGCGCGCCGACGAGGATCAGCAGAACGGCGAGAGCGGCAAGCGCGGGCTTACGTTCCCGGGTGACCGTGGGAAGCCGCTCACCGGCCGACTGGGCGGGCGAGGGAACCCTGTGGTTGCCTGCACCCGTGCGCTCCTGGACCTTCACGCCGCTTCTCCCCGAATCCCCGATGTTTCTCTGCGACATATAGCGAGTCGACTTCGCCGCCATTTATCCGGTTCCGATTCCCAGGCCACCGGAGGCTGTCAAGTCATCGCACCGTAGCAGCAGCACATAAGCGCCTCAAGACGAGATAAGGATCGCGAACTTCACGCGCATCGCCGGGATCGGTCCAAACCGGTCAGAAACGGCGAGTCTTGGGGGCTGGTCAAAGTTTCACGAGATTTCCCCTTAGACACTGCGGGGCGGGGATCGGACGGTTGCATCCGCCAAGGCCCCGCCCCGATCCCCCGCTTACGCCCGTCCGGCCTGCGCCACCTTCAAACCCAGTCGGTGCACCCGCAAATGCCCGCAGTCTGCGACATGCGCATTCCCCTCACATCCGCGGCAGTCGAGACGACCGCCGGGCGCCGGCGGCCCCGCCCGCCGCAGGACCGCACGAGCCGGTAACGGTCCAGCCTCAACATAGACAGACGCCCGTGATCGTCACTGCGGGACCTGGATCCCACCCACCGGAGAGACCCCGCATTCCCGCTGACGCCGAGAGATAGATGAAGCGTGAACCAAGCGTAACCAAGACGGAACCTTGCCCCCGAGCGACAGCGGGGCGGGCTCCCCTGCGGTCCAGGCGACAGCCGGTACGCCTCGAGTGGCACCAGGCACTCGAGTGCGGGCCACCACAGACCCAGCATGGGTGATTAGCCCCGGAACACCCCAACTATCCCCATGAGGTGACGAATTCGCTCTGGTGAAACCAATACCTGCCCGGCTAGCGTCGCTTATCGCAAGCTCACAATCACACCCTTACCCCTTACCGGGAGTCGCCCGTGAACCGCCGCACTTTGCCCTCCGCCGCCGCACTCGTGACGGCGGCGGCCTTGCTGCTGACCGCATGCGGCGGGAGCGACGACAACAAGTCGACGAAGCCGGACAAGATCGCGGGGGCGGACGAAGGGTCAACGAAAGCGGCGTCACCCACTCCGTCGGCTTCGACGGCGCCGGAGCGGCCGACGATCAAGCTGCCGGGCGACGTGACCGACACCTTCAGCCCCGAGAAGACTGGTGACGCCACCAAGGATGCGATCCTCGGCGACAACGCCGGATATGTCCGGGCGCTGGATGCGGCAATCGTCGCCGGTAAACCGGAGCTGCCCGCCCTGGAGTTCTACACGGAGGGGGACGCGGCCGCGTCGTCCCAGGAATGGGTCCAGTCCTTCGTGAGCAGCGGGCGCACCGTCACCGGAACAACTCGGTACTACAACCGCAGCGTCACGGTCAAGAACAAGACCACTGCAGCCATCAGCTACTGCGGGGACGAAAGCAAGGGCTTCAGCAAAGTGATCAAAACGGGGAAGACCGAGAAGACCAAGGTGACGAGCAAGAGTTACGTCGCATACGGAGTTCAGGTCCAGCGAAACAGCCAGGGGGTCTGGGAAACCATGAAGATTTCTTCCGCCCGCGGGGCAGCGTCATGCCAGCCATGAGGCGCGCGAAGCGCGCGCTTGCTGTCGGCGCGACCATAGGCGTATCGCTGCTCACCCTCGCCGTGCCCGCACACGCCGACAAGACGCCTCCAGGCGGTGCGGGAAGCGTGGGCGGCGGCTCGGCCTCGGGAGACGCAGATGACCAGAACGTCTCGGCCGAGGCATCGGGCAGCACGGTGAAGACCGACACCCACAACAACGGCAAGGGTCCGTCCGTCGGGCCTCTCACTCCCGCAGGTAACTGGACTCCGCCGGCCTGCTGGTACGCCCCGAAGTACTCGGCTGCTGACTTCAAGAAGCTTGAGGAACACACCTGGTCGCTCGAGTCCACCGGCTACGAATGGGATGCCCAGCAGCGTGACCACTACGCGGGCGGTCACCCCTACAAGGACTTCAACCTTGCCAAGGCCGACAAGGGCTACTGGTGGACGTCCGATGTGAACACGAGCTTCCCGCCAGGATGGGACTCGTGCAACAAGGAACCGTTCTGGGTCGACAACGGGACCCCGCCACCAGCAGATGCACCTCAGGCAGTGACTCCGCAGATCCTCGCCGAGATCGCCTATGCCTCTGTGCGGGTCCCCGACACACATGTCACCCTCGCACCCGACGGCGCGACAAAGGTGAACCTGCCGACATGGACCTGGCTCGACAAGACCAACTTCAAGCCGGTCTCTGTCAGGGCGTATGTGCCTCTCACCGGTATGAACGCCACCACCACCGCGAAACCGGTGGCCCTGAAACTCGAACCGGGCACTGCGGATGCCGAGACCTACCCGGCCTCGGGTGAGTGCACATTCAACGCCGACGGATCGATCGGTACCCCGTACGCCAAGGGCGACGCCGACAAGACCCCGCCCTGCGGGCTCACCTACCTCCGCGCCTCCGGCGACAACGGGCCCTACCGGCTGAAGGCCACCATCACGTGGGAGATCAGCTGGACCGGCACCGGCCAGCCCTCCCCGAAGAAACTCCCCGAGGGCACCTTTGGCACCACCCAGGACGTAACGGTCGACGAGATCCAGGCCGTCAACCGCTGACCCTGTCGTTCTCGCCCTCTCCACACCGCCGGGCCCGCACCACGCCAACTCCTCAGCAGCGCCGCATTCACCACGACAGCGGCGCTGCTGAACGCGTCCGGAGGCGGCGGCGGCAACCCCGATGACGAATACCTCACGCAGACCCCCGCCGCACCCGGAGCAGCCAGTGACCCGCCGAACATTGCCCGCCGCAGCCGCGCTCGCGACCGCAGCGACCCTCCTTCTCACCGCGTGCGGCGGGGGTGATGACACCAAGTCGACCACCGACCCGAAGATCCCTACCGCCCCGGGCTCCCATCAAGGAAAGCCGACGTCCGCTGCTCCCCGCCCGCCCCGTTCGGCGTCCAGCGGTGGCGGGAGGCCCAAGTTCGAGTTCCCGGCAGACGTCTCCTACGTCTTCGACTGGCCCAAGACCGGCAACGCCGAGAAGGATGCGGTGCTGGCGGACGGCGAGCAGTTCATCAAGGCCGAAGACTTCGCCATCGTCAGACAGGACCCTTCCCAATCCGGCTATCGCTTCTACACCGAAGGACAGATGACCGCATCAACCGCCGAGTACATCAAGGAATACGTCAAGGCAAAGGCCCGGATTACCGGAACAGATCGGTACTACACGGCAAGCGTCGAGCTCAGTGGAGAGAACACTGCGACTCTCTCCTACTGCGAGGATCAGAGTAATTCATTCGACCTGTACCTCAAGACACACAAGATCGACAGAACACCACCCAAGGACGCGAAGGACAACTTCGTCCTCTACAACACCGCCCTGCGCAAGAACCACAAGGGAGTGTGGGTCACCACAAAGCTGTTCTCCAGCCGGGGGAGTGACACGTGCCGGCCCTGAGTCTTCGCGACGGGTCACCTGCAGGAGTTATCGCTGCGACTGACTGACCAACGATCGGTGTCTCGGAGCACCCGTCCCCACGGCGGGCCGGCTGCCGCCGCCAGTTTCCCCTGATGGGAACCCCGCAACTCCGCGAGTGGCGCCCGTGCCCGCCCTCGCCCGCACTTGACCTGCCCCGCCCATCTCCCGGAGTAGCCCGTGAAGCATCGCCACCTGCCCACCACAGCCACACTCCTGACCGCAGCGGCCCTCCTCCTGTCCACCTGCGGCGGGAAAAGCGACGGCGGGTCGAAGGGCAATAACTCGGACTCACCCACGACAGCGGCCGCCGCGCGGCGAACGCCCAGCTCTGCTTCGCCCGGCGCGTCGGTCTCGCCCAGCGCATCGGGCTCTTCAGGAGCTGTCGCCGGCCGTCCGCGGATCGAGCTCCCGGAAGATATCAAGAACACATTCGACTGGCCGAAGACAGGCGACAAGGACAAGGACGCGGTCCTGTCCGACAGTGAAGAGTTCATCAAGTCCAGGGACCTGGCCATCGCCAAGCAGGACCCGCTCGACAGCGCATACCGCTTCTACACCGAAGGGGAGATGGCGGCCTCAACACAGGAATACGTACAGGATTACGTCAACCACAAGGCCCGCGCAACCGGTTCAGTCCGCTACTACGAGGGCCACGCGGTGATCAGCGATCACAATTCCGCGACTCTTTCTTACTGCCAGGACCAAGGCAGGGGATTCGACATGGACATCAACAGCGGGAAGGTTCATAAGACCCCCGTCACCAAGGACAGCTATGTCCTGTACAACGCGGTACTGCGCAAGAACGCCAGGGGTGTCTGGGTCACCACCGACCTGTACTCCCGACGGGGTTCCTCCAATTGCCGGCCCTGAACCGACCACCCCTGCCGCGTAGGCACAAAAGCCTGCTGGTCGTCATCGCTACCCAGGCCCACAACCACCAACGGAGTTTGACCTGTGAACCGCCACGCCCTCCCTGCCGCCGCCGCGCTCGTGGCGGCAGCAGCACTGCTACTGACCGCATGCAGCGGGTCCGACGACAGCGAGTCGACGAGCAAGAGTATCGACAGGACCGCAGGGACAGCAGCGGCAGAGGCAAAGCCCTCCTCGCCCGGGACGGCGGCATCGAATCATTCCGCAGAGCGACCGAAGGTGGCCCTGCCACCTGACCTGAAGATGAACTTCGAGCCAGTGGATACAAGCGATCCGAGGGAAAAGACTGTCCTGTCGGACGGCGCTGAGCGAATGCGCGCGATCAACGGAGCCGTGGACAGCACAGATCCCATATATGCGGCTCTCAATTTCTACAACATCGGCAAGGCCCGTCCAGAAGCGGCGCGTTGGGTCAGAAAATTCAAGAATGCCGGCCTCTCCATCACCGGATCCATCACCTACTTCAACCGGCACGCAGAAATAGACACAACCAAATCCGCCACACTCACGTTCTGCGCAGACGAGAGCAAGGCCTACTCAAAGGAGACCAAGACGGGACGAATCATCACCACTGCACCATCGAAGAAGGACTTCATTCTGTACAGAACCGGGCTAAGCATGAACGATAACGGCGTATGGCAGACCAGCCGGATCGTGTCCACCGCAGGGGCCACCTCGTGCGTCAGGTGAACTGACCGCCCGGCCGTCAACGTAACTCGCAACAGATTCCAGACGAAACCTGCGCAGATGATCTGAATGTGAACATCACGCTGGGCACTCAGCCTTTCCTGGTTGGCTATTTGCATCTCATTCGCCTGCTCCCCCAAGGCGGACTGGACCAGCGCGACGCTGTCGCTGTCGGCCTTCGCAGCGCGCATCGCAAATTCCAACCGTTACAGACGCACGACGTATGACGTTTGGCGAAGGGGGCCGGCTACGGAACGTGGTGGCGCGAGGGCTCGATCCGCGCCGGGCCCCGTATTGCCGTCCAAGTAGCGTCTCAGGAAAGGGCTTTCGGCTTCCCCGACGTTCGCAGGGGTACCGGGAGAAGGTGAACCTGCGCCCCCAGGTAAGACTCTCCACTCGCCGGCGGTACCGGGGCCCACTTGGATAGCGTCATGCCATCGGCCCCGGTGAGGCCGGGCCCCTCCGCTCAGTACCGGCAACGGCCCCTCAGCGAATCCGGATCGACGAGAACCTCCCGGGCAGGCCGCGAATGCATTCACCTGAAGGTCGTGGGCCCTGCCCTGGTACACGCGGCGGCCCTTCATGGTGCGCTGTCCCACAGCTACGGGGCTTTATGCAACCGCAATGGCCACAGCGACGCACCTACACCGGACTTCGCAGCCGAACGCGGCGGGCCTCCCCCCTCTCGGCGGCGGATGGTCGCTCCCGATAGGCATGACGAACTTCATGCCCTCACGCGGGCGGCTCTCCAGTGCCTGAGGTTGGAGGTTGAACCCTGGAGCGGCACTTCCGGGCCGCTCGGCATGCCGTCCTGCAGCTAGGGTCGGAGGGTCTCAGCAACCAGTGCGGTCCAGGAGGAAACGGTGGCGTTCGGCAAGGGCAACAAGGCCCGGGAGCCTGCGGTGGAGCCCGTCGAGTGGGCAACCGTCCGGAAGTTCGTCATCAGTACGGTGGAACGCCCCTACACCCACAAACGGAAGAAGCCGGTCAGTGGTGCGCGCGCAGTGCGTGTCCCCCAGGGCGGGCTCGACTTCCCCGTCAACGCGCCATGCGCTTACTTGGCGCGCACTGCCCAGTTCGGTACGAAAACAGTGGCGGGTGCGCACGTCCTGTATGAGGACCCGGAGAGCCAGCGTCCACTCTGCTCGGTCGACGCACCGAAGGAGGCGGGCGAAGAGCGGCACCACGTGGTACGCGACAGTCAGGGGCGAGTGATCGGTACGCTCCGGCGGGTTCCACCCAAGCGGCCTTTCAGACACACCTGGCGCCTCGACCAGCCTGGGCATCCGGAGATCATTGGTCGTAACGAGCTGGTTGCCGGTGATTCCAAGACCGAGATGGTGACACGCGTCGCCGTCAAGGCCACCCTCGGACTGGTGATGGGACTCCTCGACGGTGGTGGGGAAGGTGGCGATCAGCCCACCAGGCCCCGGACCCTGGAGTGGCGGGCCGGCGACGAGATAGTGATGGTCTCCGAGGGGAGCGAGATGGTCACCATCGAAGCGGACTGGATCGACCGTCGGCTGGCCTTCGCGTTTGCACTCGTGGGCGACAAGTAGGTCGGCCGCAGGCAAGGGCAGCAAGCAGTCAAGCGTCGCTCGTCCCGCCCGATGCGCACCACACTTATGCGGGTCCTGGCGCACTATTCTGGCCACCCGAGGCGCATCTCGTTCGCTCGCCTTGAATGCCGCAACCGGGGGCCGGAGCGCGCTGTGCGGGGTTCTCCCCGAAGAAACAGGCGAACTACCTCAAGGCCCGGAACGCTCGCGGACCGCAAGGTTCACATCGGACACGGAAACCACCGGCAGGCGATACGGCTGCTGGCCCTGCCACTCAATCCCATGCCCTCGCACGTCCAGCCATGATCCGCCCCTGTGCCCATCCGCTACCTCAGTGTCTGCGCCGCAGTCTGCCGTACAGCATGAATGCTTCCATCGTCACAAAGAGAGATACACACGTCCATGTCGAACCGGTCGATGGCCCGTTGACCGCGCTGGCAAGTCGCGGGTACAACCAACCGGCCGGGTCGTCGACCAGCGTGACGTGCTGTCCGGATCGGCTGTTCTTGGAGCAGCCACTGGAGTCGTCGACCGAGTAAACCGCGGACCTGCTCACGTCGATGCGCTGTACTTCGCAGATGTGTCCGTCGCCACCGTGCTTGCGGTAGTAGCTGTCGACCCCGGAAATCACGGCATCGTGGTGTACTCCACGCTGGTCCATCACGTAGTCGTTCAGAGTAGGCCCGACGAAGAGCACCAGAGCGAATCCGAGCACGGCAACGCATGCCCCGGGCCTCGCACCGCACATGGCCCATAGAGCACAGAGCACGATCATCCCAAGCAGAGCCGAAAGCAGCAGTATCAACGTGCCTTGGCGTTGTGCGAGCCAGCCGCAGCCTGCCAGAGCGACTGGCCCGAGGGCCAACGTTCCGACGGTGCCGGGCCATCTGCGCAGGCCGGCGGACGCCTCCGGTTCTACTTGGGCAAACCCGGTGCCACTCAGTTCTGTCTTTGTCACTTCGGCACCCGGCCTGTTCCTTCGGCTGATCACTCGGGTATGGGCCGACGGCCGCATTTCGGGTCTTCGATAGGGGGTGGGTAGTTAGCGAGATCTCATGGCTCACATTACGACATTGAGCACCCAGACCCTTTCGGCTCGTTAACATGTTGGGCCATTGTAGGAAATAAATCTGATCGGCATCATCGATGCCGCACCGGCTAGGGTAAGCGAGCTCGTATCCACTTCTTCGAATACGACCGCGAGCGCCAGGGTAAGTGCATCAAGGGCGCCTGAGACGACCCCCTGGGTAACTACGCCAGTTTTGCGAATGTGCCTTCCTGGATTGAGAGCCACCTTTACGGAATCGCCCTGTAGCTCCGAACCTTTACCCACACCGAAGTAGATGTAAGAAAACATGCGTCCTCGGTGTTCGAGCTGCAGCGCACGCGACTTTGGTCGAATACCGAAGGGATTTCTCTTCATGACGACAGGGAAACCGTCTACATGAAGTGTGGACATATCGAGAGCTGGGATCGCTGCCCCACGGCCCCGGAATGCAAGATCCGGAACCTCGCTCCCCATCACAACAACCCGGCTCGCCGTGGGGCCCTCTCTCCGCTTACGAGATTCGGCTGGACGCAAAATGGTGACCTCACCAAACCCCTCCACGAGCCCGCGCCTACCTGCACCTAGCTCACTTCGAAATGGGATCAATTCAAAGTGGAGGTTATCCACTTTTCTCACCATCCTTTAATTTCGCCGTTCAAAACCAGCTCCCCGGGCTCGCGTGTATACCGATACTGCTTGCGCCGTTCTCAATATCAGAGAAGATCCCCTTTGCCTTGACACCCACCCACCCTGCGGCCTCCCCTGCACCCTTCTTGATGCCGTCCCAGTGCTGGACAACCTTGGCACCCCCGTAGGCGAGCCCAGTACCGACTGCGAAGCCGACTGTGAGCGGGTTCGGTGCAATCATCGCCGCAGTCATCGAGGTGTTGAAGCCCGCTTCAGCGATGTCTGCGATATACCCCGCACCCTTCTCTTTGAATGCCGCACCGGGAGTGCCCTGCATAAGCACGTTCGCTGTACTGAATCCTGCCGAAACAGCACTCCCTGCAATTCCTGCCCCACGAAGAAACCCAGCTGCCTTTCCAGCGGCTGCCAGGCCCTTGAGGAGCGGCGAAGCTGTTTCCCCTGCCGCGACAACAGCAGGCCGGGTGTTGGCTGCCTTTTGAAAGAAAGCTTGACTCCGAGCGACCTTGAAAAGGCTCGCATTAGCTGAGCGCCTCACCAAGTCACCGGAGTGGGTGGCACCGCCATACCGGGATGCGACCTCATCAGAGCCTAGAAGGATATCGGCGATACCATTTGCGTCGACCCGCCCCACCCCTATGGCTTGCACGAACCGATGACTGCGGACCATGTCCCAGCCGTCACCTAACAACCCGTCACGTCGCACAGCGGTAAATGGGATTCGGTTAGCGAATCGATACAATGAGTTACCCATGAAGAGCGATCCAATCCTGCTGGGCAACCATGCACCCGGGGCGGAAAGCGTCCGTAGGGCCGGTTGAGCTTGCCGGATCCTCACCCCCAATGCTTGCAGCCTCACGGAATCGCTCTCACTCAACGCCGCGCCTACCCGAGTCTTCAATACGGCCAACCAGCCATCCCTGAGGGAGTTCCCTCCCAGGATCTTCGCCATGCTGACGCCGTTAACCACAGCCATTCCACCAGTACCAAGGAATCCAGTGACATCCCCGGCGTCCCCGAGGAAGTCATCGATCTCAGACTCGTACGGTGCAAGGCCGGGAGACAGTGTGATGATCTTCGCCTTGAGTCGATCCTCCCAGGCCGACAGTGATTCGTTCGATCGCCTTTCGGCGTCAGCTGTGCGCAACCCGGCCCAGGTCGCCAGCGCCATCAGCGGTTGAGCGTTTTCCAGGTACGCATAGCCGGCGCGCCTGCGCAGATCGACGGCCGTATCGTCCGACCAGTGGTGCAGCGGCTTCAGGGCAACCAGCTTGTCAGTCACACCAAGGTGACGCGCCCTGGTGAAAGCCAAGGTGAGTTTGTCCGTGACTCCGCCCTTGTCGCTGAGGAGCTTGGCAAGCTGGTTCAACTGGTCCGGGTCAACCATCCTCATACTGCTCACGCCCCCGCGCACGTAGTTCATGGAGGCGTCACGCCTCGTCGATGAGGTCCGACTTGTCGGGCAGCAGGTCCGTCAGCTTTCCCCAGATCTCGCTCGCGCTCGACCGGACCAGGACCAGCTCGCTCTCCGGTGTCACCTGGCCCGGGAGGATGGGCTCCCCCGGCTCCTCACGGATCCAGTAGCCGCGCGGGCCGCAGTCCCAAACCGCGAGGGCTCGGAGCATCGCCACTCGTTTACCCTCGTGCTTGCCGTCCCAGGCCGTGGTGACGCGCCAGGTCGCGTTGATGGCTTGTACGAGATCCGCGAACTGGACCAGGGCCGAGTCCTTGAGGTCGGTGTCAGCTTCCAACAGGGCCTTGCGCACCAGGTCACGCGTAGAGTCCTCGTCGCATTCGCCGCCCTCGCCCAGCACGCCAAAGGCTGCGTCCAGTGCGCCCATCGACGTCTTGATCCGGTCGACCGCCGGCCTCTCGCCGTCGCTGCTGCGGAGATTGACCTTCCTGGCCAGCTCCCAGACCAGCGCTCCCGGCTCCAGGGGTACGTACTCGGACTCCTCCTCGCCGGGCCAGCCGTCGTGTGAGATGACCGCGTCCTGCCCCAGGATGACCCCGTGGTTGACCGTGCCGTGCTCGCCGGTGACTTCCACTGTGATCACGACCATGGGGCGAGCCAGGGCGCCCAGCAAGTCGCTCAGCAGCGGCGCGAGTTCGCCCTCTTCGCCGACCAGTCCTGTCTGCTGGAGCTCGACCAAGGACGGCCACAGTTCCTCCGGCGGGGTCTCGCCGTCCAGCAGGTGCGCGAAGACACCGATGTGGCGGTCGGCCAGCCGCAGGCGGCTTCGGGAGCTGTCATACGAAGGCATAACTCTCGTTCCTCGCGGGACCTGACCTCAGCACGTCTACCTCTTGGGATTCTGCAGGTCCTTGGCGGACTGGGAGGTTTTGTGCGCCTCCTCGCGCAGTGATGTGGCAACCGTCGTACAGGTGGTGCGCCAGCTCTTCAGCTTTCCACGCACCTGATCCGCGTTCGGCCCGGACCACGTCTTCATCCCCGAAGTGCTCTGGGCGTGGGGCGGATCGACCAGCGAATCGATGTGGTCGGCCAGCGATCTCAGAGACGCGGCCCGCGAATTCAGTTCCTGGATATCTGGATTACCCATAGCAGCCTCCCCCGCTGTCACAACAGACTGCCCGCAAGCATAGACAGACCCCAAGGGACGGCAAACTAAAGCCCAAAGAGGTGCACAACCCGGCGTACGAAGTAGCTCATGCGCCCCTTCCAGTGTGTGCACCACCCGCCCGCCCCTCCATCGCATGGTCCATACCTGAATTACCTGCCGTGCGGTTGCGTCCGCTGTTGCAAACGGCACCAGCCGTGTACCTCGGTGATAGCAGGCGGGATCACAGTGCGGATCTCAGCCGCTCAGCGATGTAGTGCCGAAGTTCCGGCACGGCTCGACTGATCGTCACAAGATCATCAAGACCTGAACACGGAGACGTCCGGCAGCACGGGCTACTCGGAGGGCCTGAAGGCCGACCGGTTCGGCAGTGGCTGGGAGAGCATTCACCTCACCATCGATAAGTGGGACGATATGCCCGCCTGTGTGCACAATCCGGGGCCACCAGGGCCAGCACCGGCGCTTCGATGCCATCGAACATTCCGGCTGGTCTCCGATGGATGACCGTGTACGCGGGATCGGCCGCCGTCCGGCCTTCCTCTTTGCGCTGATGGCAATCCTGGGATTGCGCCTGAGGCGTGCGGCTTTGTGCACGACTCTGGCCGGGCCAGCTCCAGCCGGAGACCCTTTCCATCGCCCGGGACCCGTCGGCCTGGATGTGGATGCTGGGGTTGACCACCAGCAGCCGCCGCTGGAACTGCGTCCCTCCAAGGGGCTCCAGCTGCGGCTGCGGCTGCGGCTGCGGCTGTTCATTCCTTGCTCCAGGCTGGGGCCCACCGCGAGGCCGGTGTTCCGTCATCACCCGGGCCCATCGGCGACTCGGGCCGGGCCACACCGGAGCCGGCCCCGCATGTCGAGCGTGAACTCCTCTTCGCCATGGGGGGAATCACTCTCTGGCGGGCAGGTCCCGGCCCTTCAACCCGTGCCCGAAGCGTTCACTCTCGACATGCCCACGCTGCTGTACCAGCGGGACTGCCGAGGGAAACACGCTCGGCATGTCGAAGGGTAGTCAACGTCGCTGTTTTACGGTCCTGTTGGTGCGCCCGAGCCTCTGGAGGAGATACTGTCTCCGGCGCCTCACGAGTGGCCGTATCAATGATCGGTAGCAGCTATCCGAGCTAGCCTCCCAAGGGCGCCAACACGGCAAGCAGCACAGCAAAGGCTGTGGGGCCTGACGTGGATGGGGCTGCATCCGTCGCGGGCAGCACCGTATCCGGATGTTTTTCATGAGGAGGGCGAGGCATGAGAAAGAAAAAGCGTCCGCCGGGCCAGTGGCACGCCCCGCCGAAGTCTGCCCGCGACGTCGAATTTACCGAGAATCTCCGAAACTGGGCGGCCCGTCCTCCGCTCCCGCAGTATCGGCTCATCCTGGCTCTTCTGGGACTCTTCGTGCTCTGCGGCGGGATGTGCGCCGGATTCTTGGTGCCCTCACACGTGTTGGTGAATGATCTGCGCTCCAGAGGAGTGACGACTCCCGCGAAGGTCACTGCTGTGGATAAGAACCCCAGGTACGTGAAAGTTCAGTTCTCCGGACCCAGCGGTGTCACCAACACAAACCTGTCAGAAATCTCTGGATCGCTCCCTGAAGCCGAACCCGGAACTTTACTGATCATTACCTACGATCCCGAACATCCATCCCGGGTGCTTACGCAAAGCTGGGTCAGCGACCCTCCGCTGATAAACCTGCCGGTGCTCCTGAGCGCCGGTCCGGCGCTTCTCTTTCTGGTGGGCGCCGTCGGACTCACCCTGCGTCGGCGCTGGGTCTTGCACACCTTCGGGCCACCGCCGGACACAGAAATCATTTCCAGCACGGAAAAATCGGGCAAACCTTCCATACGGCTCACCAAGTCCTGATCCCCCAACTCCGCCCAGCCGGAAGCCCGGAGGGGCTTTACGGGAACTGCCTGCTGTGCGGTAGCGTCCACTGTTGCAAACGGATAGTCCGTTTACCTCAGTGACAACGGGGAGGATCGCGATGGATCGCGGTGCAGATCTTAGTCAACTTCGGGACTTGGCCAAGAAGTTCCAGCACAGCTCGGGGGATCTCCACACCCTCATCAAGCACCTGAACACGGCGACGGCCAGTAGCACGGGTTTCTGGAAGGGCCCCAAGGCCGACAACTTCCGCCATGACTGGGAGAGCGTTCGTCCCACCTTCGAGAAGTGGGTCAAGACGCTGGAGGACGCCCACAAGTCGGCGAACACCAGCGCCGACAACATTGAGGGCGCCACCTGATCACGGTTGACCGTGCGAAGGATGCCGGGGCGGTCACCTGATCAGGTGACCGCCCCGGCATTCTGTTGTCCGGGAGTCCGGCTCCGCCCGCATCACGGGCCGGAAGAGCCGGACTCAGCCCCGCATCACGCCCTGCACCGGTGTCATCGTCCCGCCCATCACCAGCAGGCCGCTGCCCACCGGCCCGGCGCCCGCGTTCGACGGCAGTCGGACGCTGAAGAGCTCGCCCTCCTGCGGGGACTGCGGTGTCAGCAGCAGGCCGTTACGGTTCTTGCGGGCCTCCGTGGCGAAGCCCCGGTACTGCGAGGACAACGAGTCCGTGGCCCCTGCGGCGATCAGCCCGTGGTCGCCGTCCGCGCCCTTCTTGACGACTGTCTCGAGCGCCTCGTCCAGGTTGGTGTCGTAGAGCAGTTCCGCGTCGTCGACCACCACCACGTACGGACGGCCCTCCGCTTTCTCCAGCAACTCCTCCAGATCGTCCTCGCGGTGCTCCCCGTTGAGGAGACCCAGCACCCCCGGCCGCCCCTCCAGCTCTCGCAGCGGCGAGCGGCGCGGGGTGATGAGGACGAGCGGAGTGCCCCTGGCCAGCAGGGACTCCGCGGCACACACGAGAGAGTTGGAGCGCCCCGACTTCGGCGGGCCCGCGATGATGAAGCCGGGACCCGACTCCACCAGGTCGACGCCCATGGGCCGCAGTTCGTCCCCGCCCACGCAGAGCAGCGCCCACAGGGGCGACTGCGGGGCTGCTTCCGGGTTGAGGGCCAGCGCTTGTTCCGCGGTGATGCGCGCGGGCAGGGCGTCCACCCGCATCGGACCGCGCCCGGCCGGGAGCCTGCCGTACTGCACCTGTACGGCCTCGGCGATCTCCCTCAGCTTGCGAACCTGTGCCTGGCCCGCCGGGTCTGCGTCGAGCAGACCGATCTGGGTCTCTTCGACGCCGGTGTCCGTGATGCGCAGAGCGCGCCCCGGCGGCATGTTCTTCGGGACCTCACGCGGGTGCAGGCCCGCCATGCCGTAGTCGTTCGGATCGGCGAAGCGCAGGACGAGACGGTCCATGAAGGCTGATGAGACGTTGCCGCTGAGACCCGTACGGTCGGCGGTCATGACCACCTTGATCCCGGCGGCGGAGCCCTCGCGGAAGATGCGCTGCACCTGCTCGATCAGCTGTCCGTAGTTGTAGTTCTCGAAGGTGGAGACGAACCCTTCCCAGCTGTCGAGCAGCAGCACCATCCACGGCAGCCGGTCCTCCGGCGCCGCCGCGGCCCGCTGCTCGGCGGCGCTTGAGGCACCCTCCATGGCGAGCATCTGCTGGCGGCGGGCGATCTCGCGGAGCAACCGGTCGATCAGCCGTCGTACACGTTCGGGTTCGTCGCGGTTGACGACGGCCCCGACGTGCGCCATCCGCACCAGTGGCAGCAGCGCGTTGGAACCGCAGTCGATGGCGTACACATGGACGTCGTGCGGTGACGTCTGCCGGCCGATGGCTCCGCCCAGGGTCCGCAGCGCCGTCGACCGGCCCGACCTGGCGCCGCCGACGAGCAGTGTGTGCTCCCCGTGGACGAGGTCGACAGCGAGTGGCTTGCGGGCCTGCTGGGAGGGCAGGTCGGTGAGGCCGTAGCCGATCGGCGGGACATCCTCGTACACCGCGGTCGGGTCCTGGAACCCGGCCAGTTCGTCAACGGTGACGTGTTCGGAGAGCGGCGGCAGCCACGGGCTGCGCGGGGCGGGGAAGCCCATCTTCTCCGAGCCGGACCGGACCGCGTCGACCAGTACGGCGAGGTCGGTGACCATCGTCCCGTCGTCGTCCGCCCCGGCCGCCCCCCTGGGTGCCGGGCGGCTGTACATCGGCCAGGTGAGCGGGGCGAGGGTGGCCTTGGGGCCGCTGCCACCGGTGGCGGGCCTGCGGCCACCGATACGTGCCGACTGCACGCCGACGAGTGACTGTGCGCCGGAGCGCACATAGGCGCGGCCGGGGGTGGACTTGGCGATGGCTCCGGCGTCCGCGGCGTCGATGACATCCTGTGACTCGGACCCGTCCGTCACCCGCAGGGCGATCCGGAGGTTGGTGTTGGCCCGGATGTCGGCACTGACCACACCGGCCGGGCGCTGGGTCGCGAGGATCAGGTGCACACCGAGCGAACGGCCTCGCCTCGCGATGTCGACCAGTCCCGCGATGAAGTCGGGGAGCTCGGCGACCAACGAGGCGAACTCGTCGATGACCAGCACCAGTCGGGGCATCGGTTCGAGCTCCGGGCGGAGCTTGCGGGTGTCGTTGTAGTCCTCGATGTCCTTGGTGCCGGTGTTGAAGAGGATCGTCTCGCGACGGTGCAGTTCGGCGGCGAGCGAGGCCAGGGCCCGCTCGGTCAGATGCGCGTCGAGGTCGCTGACCATGCCGACGGTGTGGGGCAGACGGGCGCAGTCCATGAAGGCGCTGCCGCCCTTGTAGTCGATGAGGACGTAGTTGAGGGCGTCGGGCCGGTTGGCCACCGCGAGGGAGGCGATGATGGTCTGGAGCAGTTCGGACTTACCGGCACCGGTCGTCCCCGCGACGAGCGCGTGCGGTCCGTCGCGCCGGATGTCCAGGACGAAGGGCCCGTCCGCCGCCACCCCGATCGGGGCTGCGGTCGTGGATCCGCCCGCCTGCCAGACCCGTTCGATGTCGTCGCCACTCGGGTCGGGCATGCCGAGGAGGTGGAGCAGCCTGGCCGCGGTCGGCAGGGCGCTGTCGGCGTCGTCACGGCTGACGTCGCGTACGGGCGCGAGGGAACGGGCCAGCAAATCGCACCAGTCGGGGGCGACTTGGTCGGCCAGCACCTCACCGGCCACTTCGAGGCCGGAGCCGCGCAGCCTGACGTGCGCCGCGGAATCAGGGGTCCAGGACACCACGGCCCGGCACTCTTCGGGGAGCAGCCGCTCGTCCTCGTCGACGCAGAGCGCGAAGATGCCGAGGGCCGGGCCCTCCTGGAGGAGCTGGGGCACCCCGGCCATCCGGCGCAGCAGCCGTGCGCCGTCGAGTACGAGGAGGATGTGCGGGTCGATCCCGAGGGCTCCGGCCATACCGCCCGCGTGCTCCCGTGCGGCCTTGCGGCGGCCGAGTTCGTTGAGCAGTTCGTTGACCCGCCGGGCGACGGCCTCGGGCTCCGATCCGATGAGGGCGACGCAGTCCTGCCCCTGCTGGGGTGCGGTGTGCGGGATCCAGTGCGCCCAGTTCCACTCGGTGGCCGCGTCGGGCGCCGAGGACAGGACGACCAGGGACAGTTCGCGCGGGCTGTGCAGCACCGCCGCCTGTACGGCGAGCCAGCGCGCCGATGACAGGGCGCGCGGACGGTCGCCCGCGATGCCGACGACCCTCAGCTCGGGGAAGGGCAGTGTGATCGGTACGTCCGGGATACGGGGTGGTTCCGGGCCCTCGTCCAGAAGATCGCTGCGCTCCGCGACGAGTTCGATGTCGGCCACCGCGGTACCAACGCCGATCCGCAGCTTGAGGGCGTCCGGGTCGGTGAGCCTGCGCTCCCAGAGCCGGCGGCGCGGGCCGGTGGCGAAGAGCAGGATCTCGGCCGGGTCGGGGTTCTGGGCGCGCAGCCGGACTTGCTCCTCCTTGCCCGCCCTTACCAGCTCGGCCTCGTACGCGGCGACGTCCTTCTTGTACTGCTTGGCCGAGGTCTTGTTCTTCTTCTTGCCCTCGCGGTTCTCGCTGATCCACTGGCCGAGCATCATCACCGGGCTCATCAGGCAGAACATCAGCATGTAGATCTGCTTGGTGACGAAGTACATGCCGAGGCCGAAGAACAGCGGCATGAGCGTCGCGATCAACTGGAAACGCGCGCGTTCGCCCTTGGAGGGGGCTTTGGGGACGACGATCCGGGCGCGGGGCCTCAGTGGCGAGAGGCGCGGGGGCCGGTTGTAGGCGAGGCCGCCCTCACCGGTGTCGGAGAGGTGTGCGTCCGGTTCGCCGACCTCGTCGAGCACGAGGAGCGAGTCCCCGATGCGGACGACTCCGCCCAGCGGCCAAGCCTGTTCGGCCGTGACCGGTGCGTCGTCCAGCTGGACGGCCACACCGGGCTGAGGTGTGATGGTCGCCCGGCCTTGTACGTCGATGGCCAACCGTGCTGCGAAAGGCTGAAGTTGTCCGTCCGCGACGGACAGGGTGCAGGTGGGGGCCGAGCCTATGGTGGCCGATCCGGCAGCCAGCCGGACCACTCGGCCGGAAGCGGCTCCGGCCGCGACCCGCACTTCGTAGCGTCCTACCGGTTCGCCCCGGCGCAGCAGTGGCCCGATCGAGTCGTCCACGGAGATCCGCATGCCGTCGCGCAGCACGGAGCCCACCGGAGTACGCGGATCACAACGGTTACCGTCCGTCCAGAGGGTGGGCGCCGCAGGGACGTGGCCGGTGTAGCCGAAGCGGGGGTCGAGGGTGGTTCCCGGCATGGGTACAACGACGGAGGGGACAGCTTCGTGTGCTTGCTGCGGCACGCCCCGTGTAGCCGCGAGTACTTCCGCCACGTCGCCGGCGGTGGCCGCGTCGTCCGTGTTGACCAGGACGTCCTGCGGCCCCTCCCCCTCCCGTACGACAGTCACCAGCACTCGCATGGTCGTCTTCCTCCCTGCCGGCCCTCGGTGGCCTGCCGGCCGTGGGTGGCGTGCTTGTCGTATAGGTTCACTGAGGCTAATGGTTGCGAACGCGGGCAGGAACACAAGCTCGTGCGGCATCGGACGCGGACCGGCGCGGTGTCCGAGCGGATGCCCACGCAGCCGAGGGGCACGGTTGCCGCTCAGCGGACCAGATCAAGAAGCCCAGTAACCCGCGCATGGTTTCGGAGGCGGACGTCCCGTAGGGCGAATCGGCGCCGGCTACCTCGTGGAGGCGGCATCTTTACGCTCACCAGAGGTCCCGGCCGCCCGTAGCTGCCGGTTTCGTGGTCGCGGCAGGCGTGGCCGGAGCCACACTGGCTACACCGCCGGAAGGGCGTACAGCTCGTTGCCATGTGCGGCCATCAGCCGGGCGCCCGCTGCCGCGACACGGTATCGGTCGTCAGCGCTGCGGCCGTCGTTGTACGTCCAGCGCAGGCGCCCCGTCTTCGCGTCGATGGCGTAAATGCCGCCACTGTCGAAAACCGAGCCCGCGTACAGGGTGTCGCCGACCTTCACTAGATTGTCCGAGAAGGGCTTGTGGGCAAGGTCGGGGCTCATCCATATCTTCTTGCCGGTCTTCGGGTTGATGGCCCAGACCCCGGTGTCGTAGTCGAAGGCATAAGCCACCCCGTCGAAGACGAACGGAGGCTCGAATCCCCGGCGCCCGTTGGGAGGAAGCGTCCAGAGAGGACGTCCCGACCTGAGGTCGAAAGCGCGCATTGTCTTTCCACTGACCATGACAGTATTTCCGTGCACCGCGACCTGGTTCGCCGGGGTATCGTCGCCGACCTTCTTGCTCCACAACTGCCTGCCGTTGGCGCTGTTGCGTACGGTGAGGTTCCTCTGTTCGTCCGTATACACGAGGCAGCCCGGAACCACCGTCAGCGCAACGGTACCGTTGGCCGTTCCCGCGTCCCGCGGCTTCTGCCAGGCGAGTCTGCGGGTCTTGATGTCGATGGCCACGATCGCGGTGAGGTTCTTCCTGGGGTCGTTGCTCTCGATCTCCGCGATGCTGTAGATCCGTTCCTCATCCGCGCCGATGGGGGCTTTCGCATTCAGTTTCCCTCCGAGGCTGGCGCGCCACCCCTCCTTGCCGGTCTTCGCGTCGATACCGACGAGCGTGCCGTCGTATTTTCCGCTGCCGCAGAAGAACATCCCTCCCGAGGCGACAATTGTCCCGGCTGCCCCCTCCAGATCTCCCGTCTTCCATAGGCGAGCACCGGACTTCACGTCGAAACCTTGCATCGCATTGCCACTGATGACCGCGGTGTCTCCAATAACGCGCGGCGGGATGTCGTAATCGAGATTGTCGTTGCCCGGGGTCTTGTGCCAGAGCGGCCGCGGCGCGACTCCGTTGGGCGGAGTCGTGAAGACCTCGGGCTTCTCCGTCGGCTTCGCGTCAGGAGTCGTACCGCCGCCGTGGGTGGCCAGCCAGGCTCCGCCGCCGCCCACCACCGCGACGCCGACGGCGCTGCCCGCCGCTATGCGGAAGAACCGGCGGCGGCTCGGGGCTGCGGGCGCGGAGGTGTCATCCGGCCTGTTCGTCAGGGTCGGGATCGGTCCGAAGCCCTGGGGGGCCGCAGCCGGGAAAGCCGTAGCAGTCGGCAAGTGCGGGGCGGCACCGGCAGCCCTTCCGGTCTCCGCCCCCGTCGGCAGCGGCGCGTTGCCCTCCGCCGGGGTTTCGAGGTCCAGGATGCGCGACGCGTGGGTGGCGATCGTCGAGGAGACCGCCGAGGGGAGCCAGTCGGCGAAGACCTCGCCCGTGTTTCCCGGATCGAGTGACTGGAGGATCTCCACCGGGGTCGGGCGCTGCGCCGGGTCCTTGGCGAGGCAGGCACGGACCAGGCCGGTCAGCATCTGGGGAACTCCCGTCAGGTCCGGCTGGGCGTGCACCACCTGGTAGAGCATCGTGGCCGGGGCGACCGCGTCGCCGAACACGTTGCGCCCGGTCGCCGCGAAGGCGAGGACGACACCGAGCGAGAACACGTCTCCCGCTGTTCCCACGTCCTGCCCCATCGCCTGTTCCGGCGGCATGAAACCGGGCGACCCGACCACAACTCCCGTCTGCGTCAGACGGTTTCCGTCCACCGCGCGCGCGATGCCGAAGTCGATGACGCGCGGGCCACCCGCGGCGAGCAGCACGTTGGACGGCTTGAGGTCGCGGTGGATCAGGCCGGCCGCGTGGACCTCCTGCAGCGCCGCGGCGAGACCCGCGCCGAGTGCCCGTACGGTGTGCTCGGGCAGGGCCCCATGGGCCTCGACGACGTCCGTGAGGTCCGGGCCCAGGACGTACGCCGTTGCCAGCCAGGGCAGCGGCTCGTCGGGGGCGGCGTCGACCACCGGTGCGGTGTAGCGGCCCGAGACCCGGCGGGCCATGTCCACCTCGTGGCGGAACCGTTCCCTGAACGCCGGGTCGGCCGCGAGGTCCTGGCGCACCACCTTCACTGCGACGGTGCGTCCGCCGGGTGAGCGGGCCAGATACACCCGGCCCATCCCGCCCGCGCCGAGCCGGCACAGCAGCCGGTAGTTTCCCAGCGTTCGGGGGTCTTCCGGCTGCAGCGGGTCCATGTCGGTGATCCTTAGGGTGTCTGCTTGTCAGGCACGGTGCCCCCGATACCATAGAGAGTGCTGCGCGACGGGATCCGCCCAAGGTCGGCAAGCAGGGCGATTCCGGCCGCCGCCGAATTCCGGGCCTCGCTGTGGACGGACGAACGCGTCACAGCAGTCGACGTGTGGCGACCCAGGTCACGCGGCCACGGCCCGCATGAGCACCAGCACCGTTCCCGCACGCCGAGGCGAACCCAGCGCAACCGCAACCGCCCTCAGGAACCCAGCAGTTCGACGTGCACGTCGGAGGGGAAGCCCGTCGTGGTGCCGACCCGCCTGGCGAACTCCCTGACGCCTTCGAGCTGGTCGGGGCCGAAGCGGAAGTCCAGCGTCGTGAAGTAGCGCTCCAGCAGCTCCGCGTCGAAGACCTCCCAGTGCGCGGCCTGCTCGGCGACCTTGGTGACCTCCTCGAGCGACACGTCCCGGGAGGACAGGAACGCCTCGTGGACCGCCTTGACCACCTCGGGCTCGCGCGCGGCGTAGTCCTTGCGGGCGGCCCAGACCGCGAAGACGAACGGCAGCCCCGTCCAGTCCTTCCACATCTGGCCCAGGTCGTGCACCTGCAGACCGAGCTTGGGGGCGTCGTGCAGCGCCGCACGCAGTGCCGCGTCGCCGATGAGGACCGCCGCGTCGGCCTCCTGCATCATCACGCCGAGGTCGGGCGGGCAGCGGTAGTAGTCGGGCGTGACCCCGTACTGCTCGGCGAGCAGGAGCTGCGCCAGCCGTACGGAGGTGCGCGAGGTCGAGCCGAGCGCCACCCGTGCGCCGTCGAGCTGCTCCAGCGGGCCCTTGGAGACGATCACGCAGGACATCACGGGGCCGTCGCATCCGACGGCCAGATCGGGGAAGGCCACGAGGTCGTCGGCGTTCTTGAGGAACTCGACGAGGGTGACGGGCGCGATGTCGAGGTCGCCCCGGACCAGCTGTTCGCTGAGCTTCTCGGGGGTGTCCTTGGTCAGCTCCAGGTCCAGCAGGGTGCCGGTACGCGCCAGCCCCCAGTAGAGCGGGAGACAGTTCAGGAACTGGATGTGCCCGACACGGGGCCGGCTGCGACGGTGGTCGGCTGCGGCGGGTGCGGGGACGTTTCCGGTGGCGTGTCCGGCGACGGGTGCGGTGGCCTGTTCGGCGTTTGAATTGTCCACATCGTGAGGCTAGACCCGCGTTGTACGCTGGAGAACGCAGGGTGGTCCGTCAGCCTGACGCCCGTCGCTCAAACGCCCGGGTGGAGTGATCTTCACCTCTATCGCGTGCGCGCGGGCGCGTGCTAGGCTCGCCGCAAGTTGCAGTTTGGTTTCCCTTGCAGTACAGAGCCTGCGGAGCATGTGACCCGCAGGCTTTTGTAGTTTTCAGACTTCTTAGCAGGTTCTGGAGCAGGGCAACCCTTTGGCCCAAGGAGGGCTTATGGCTACCGGAACCGTCAAGTGGTTCAACGCTGAAAAGGGCTTCGGCTTCATCGCCCAGGACGGCGGCGGCCCGGATGTCTTCGTCCACTATTCCGCGATCAACGCGTCTGGTTTCCGCTCGCTCGAGGAGAACCAGCTCGTGAACTTCGACGTCACGCAGGGCCCGAAGGGTCCGCAGGCGGAGAACGTCACCCCGGCCTAGTTGCTCGGGCCGATCGGATCGCGGTCGGGATAGCACCACCCAAGGAGCCCCCTTCCGTACGTTTTCGTACGGTCGGGGGCTCCTGCCTTTTTCCGGATGACCGGGTGCACGGGTGGTCGGGGGCGCGCCGGTACCCCGCGGGTGCCCGGCCCCGGCTGACTCCGGTACAGCTCCTCGGTTACTTCCGGTAGAGCTCCTCGATCTGCTCCTCGAAGTCCTTGGCTATCGCCGCGCGCTTCAGCTTCAGGGACGGGGTCAGGTACCCGCTCTCCTCCGTGAAGTCCACCGGGAGTACGGCGAACTTCCGGATCGACTCCGCCCTCGACACCAGCCGGTTCGCCTCGTCGACCGCGCGCTGCAGAACACCCCGCAGCTCCTCGTCACCGACCAGCTCACGCATCGGGACACCCGACTTCTTCCGCATCTGCTGCCAGTGGGCGATGCCGTCCGGCTCCAGGGTGATCAGCGCGGTGACGAAGCTGCGGTTGTCGCCGACGACCATGCACTGGCCCACCAGCGGATGTGCCCGCAGCCAGTCCTCCAGGGGTGCGGGCGCCACGTTCTTGCCGCCCGACGTGATGATGAGGTCCTTCTTACGGCCGGTGATGCTGAGGTAACCGTCCTCGTCCAGCGCGCCCACGTCGCCCGTCGCGAACCACCGGCCGGGGCCGCCCGCCCCGGAACTCTCCTGGAGCCCGCTGTCCCAGTAGCCGTTGAAGACCTGCCCGCCGCTGAGCAGCACCTCACCGTCGTCGGCGATCCTGACCGCCGTACCGGGCAGCGGCCAGCCGACGGTGCCGAGCCGGGGCCGCTGGGGCGGGGTGACCGTCGCGGCGGCCGTCGTCTCGGTGAGGCCGTACCCCTCGAAGATCTGGATTCCGGCGCCCGCGTAGAAGGCCGCGAGCCGGTGGCCGAGCGGCGAACCGCCGCAGATCGCGTACTTCACCCGGCCGCCGAGCGCCGCCCGTATCCGCCGGTAGACCAGCGGGTCGTACAGGGCACGGGCCAGCCGCAGCCCCGGACCAGGACCGGGCCCGGTGCCGTGCTCAGCGGCCTCCAGCGCCTCCCCGTACCGCTGGGCGATCCTCGCCGCACGGTCGAAGGACGACGCACGGCCCATCTTCTCGGCGGTGGCGCGGCCGGTGTTGTAGACCTTCTCCAGGACGTACGGGATCGCCAGCAGGAATGTTGGACGGAACCCGGCGAGATCCGCCAGGAGGTCCTCCGTACGGATGCTGGGCGCGTGTCCCAGGCGTACCCGGGCCCGCATGCACCCGATCGCCACCATCCGGCCGAAGACGTGCGAGAGCGGCAGGAAGAGCAGCGTCGACGCCGGGTCCTTGCTCACCGACTTGAAGACCGGGTGGAGCAGCTCGACCGCGTTGTCCACCTCGGCGAAGAAGTTGGCGTGGGTGAGGACACAGCCCTTGGGCCGGCCCGTCGTGCCCGATGTGTAGATCAGGGTGGCGACGGAGGACGGCGAGCGCCCGGCCCGGCGTTCGGCCACCGCCTCGTCGGGTACGTCCCGGCCCGCGTGCTTCAGGATGCCCATGGCCCCCGTGTCGAACTCCCAGAGGTTCGCCAGGGCGGGCAGCCGGCGGCGCTCCACGCTGATCAGCCGCGCCTGCTCCTTGTTCTCGACGGCGCAGGCGACCGACCCGGAGTCCTGGAGTATCCAGCGGGCCTGGAAGGCGGAGGACGTCGGGTAGACCGGCACGGTGACCAGGCCCGCCGCCCAGGCCGCGAAGTCGAGGAGCGTCCACTCGTAGGTGGTGGCGGCCATGATCGCGAGACGGTCGCCCGCTTGGAGGCCCGCCGCGATGAGCCCCTTGGCGACGGCCTGGACCTCGACGGCGAACTCCATGGCGGAGACGTCGGTCCAGCTGCCGTCCTGCTGTTTTCTGCTGAGGACGGCCTCCTCGGGCGCCTGGTGGGCGTTGTCGAAGGGAATGTCGGCGAGCGAACCCTGGACGACGGGGCGGACCAGCAGGGGCACGGACACCTCCCGCACCACCCCGTCCAGACGCCGCTTGTGCGGTTCCAACTGCTGCACTGACACGGTCACTTGCGGCTCCTCATGTCGTGGTACGTCAGGTCGCCGGGGCCTGCCCTGACGGGCCCCGCGACGGTCAGGGGCGTTCGATCACCGCGGTCACGCCCTGGCCGCCCGCCGCGCAGACGGAGATCAGCCCCCGCCCGGGAGCGTCCCGCTCGGCGAGCAGCTTGGCCAGGGTGGCGACGATGCGGGCGCCGGTCGCGGCGAAGGGATGGCCGGTCGCGAGCGAGGAACCCGCGACGTTGAGCTTCGCCCGGTCGACCGGCGGGAGGCCCTGCTTCTCCCAGGCGGCCAGGGTGGCGAGCACCTGGGAGGCGAACGCCTCGTGGATCTCGTACAGATCGAAGTCGTCCAGGGCGAGGCCTGCGCGCTCCAGCATGCGCGGGACGGCGTACGCGGGTGCCATCAGCAGCCCGTCGGGGCCGTTGACGTAGTCGACGGCGGCCGTCTCGTACAGCGTCAGGTACGCCAGCGGTTCGTGGCCCCGCTCACGCGCCCACTCCTCGCTCGCCAGCAGGACGGTCGCCGCGCCGTCGGTGAGCGGGGTCGAGTTGCCCGCCGTCATGGTCGCGCCGGGCTCCTGTGCCCCGAAGACCGGCTTGAGCGTGGCGAGTTTCTCCACGGTGGAGCCGGGGCGCAGGTTCTGGTCCCGGGCCAGCCCCTCGAAGGGCGTCACCAGGTCCTGGAAGAAGCCACGCTCGTACGCGGCGGCCAGCCGCTGGTGGCTGGTGGCGGCCAGCGCGTCCTGCTCGGCGCGGCCGACGGCCCACTCGCGGGCGGTGCGCGCGGCGTGCTCCCCCATCGAGAGCCCGGTGCGGGGTTCGGCGTTGCGCGGGATGTCCGGGACGAGGTGTCCGGGGCGGATGCGGGAGAGCGCCTTCAGCCGGCCGCCGGCGGACTTGGCGCGCCGCGCCTCCAGGAGGATCTTCCGCAGCCGGTCGTTGACGCCGAGCGGCGCGTCGCTCGCGGTGTCCGCCCCGCCGGCGATCGCCGAGTCGACCGCGCCGAGCGCGATCTTGTTGGCGGTGGCGATGACGGCCTGCAGCCCCGTACCGCAGGCCTGTTGGATGTCGTATGCGGGCGTGCGCGGATCCAGGCGCGAGCCGAGCACCGTCTCCCGTGCCAGGTTGAAGTCGCGGCTGTGCTTGAGCACGGCGCCCGCGACGAACTCCCCGACCTGCTCGCCCTCCAGGCCGAAACGCTCGACCAGCCCGTCCAGCGCCGCCGTCAGCATGGTCTGGTTGGACACGGTGGCGTACGGGCCGTCCGAGCGGGCGAACGGAATGCGGCTGCCCCCGAGTACGGCGACCTTGATGGGCATCATCTCGGCATCATCTCGACCAGCGTCATCTCGACCAGCTCCTGACTCTTGAGTAACCTTACTCATTAGTAAATCTACGACGACGCAGGGAGTCTGGACAATGGCCGATCGCTATCTGCACTTCACCAGCACAGCACCCGGCCGTTTCCTCACGAGCAGGCTCGGACTGCCCCAGCCTGCCGAGCTGCGCCGCTGGTCGGCCGAACACCCGCACATCGAGGGACCGTTGCTGCACGCGACGGCTGGCGGACCGCCGCTCGCCGAGCTGTCCGACGTACTCGCCCGCACCGGCCTGAGGGTCGCCGGGGCCGCGCCGGAGGCCGAACGGGCGGCCGACGACCGGCCCGTTGGTGACCGGCCGGCGGGTGACCGGCCGGCGGGTGACCGGCCGGCGGGCGTGGTCCTGGACGCGACCGGGGTCACCACCGTTGCCGGTCTCGCGGGGGTCCACGGTGCGCTGCATCCCGTCGTACGGTCCCTCGCGCCGGGCGGGCGGGTCGTGGTGCTGGGCGCCCCGCTCTCCCGCGACGACCACCACCAGGCCGCGGCGCAGCAGGCACTCGAAGGGTTCGTACGGTCTCTGGGCAAGGAGATCGGCAGGGGCAGGACCGTCCAGCTGGTCAGGACGGTGTCCGCGGCCGCCGCCGAGTCGACGCTGCGGTTCCTGCTGTCGCCGAAGTCCGCGTACGTCAGCGGGCAGGTCATCGAGATCAGCGGGGCCGGGCCGGACAACGCCCCCGAGAGCTGGGAGCTGCCGCTCGCCGGACGCACGGCCCTGGTCACCGGCTCGGCACGCGGCATCGGCGCGGCGGTCGCCGCGACCCTGGCCCGCGACGGGGCGAAGGTCGTCTGCCTCGACGTCCCGCAGTCCCGGGCCGAGCTGACCCGTACGGCCGACTCGCTCGGCGGAACCGCGCTGGCCCTGGACATCACCGCGGTGGACGCGGCGGACCGGATCGCCGCCGCGCTCCCGGACGGCCTGGACATCCTGGTCCACAACGCGGGCATCACCCGCGACCGCCGCCTGGCCAACATGGCAGCCGACCGGTGGGCGAGCGTGCTCGACGTGAACCTGGAGAGCGTGCTGCGGACGACGGACGCCCTGCTCAAGTCCGGCACGCTCCGGACGGGCGGCCGGATCGTCGCGACGGCGTCGATCGCCGGCATCGCCGGGAACACCGGCCAGACCAACTACGCGGCCAGCAAGGCGGGCATCATCGGACTGGTCCGCACGCTGGCGCCCCGGCTCACGGAACAGGGCATCACGCTGAACGCGGTGGCCCCCGGTTTCATCGAGACGAAGATGACGGCCGCCGTCCCGCTCTTCATCCGCGAGGCGGGGCGGCGCATGAACTCGCTCGGGCAGGGCGGTCTGCCGGTCGATGTCGCGGAGACGACGGCATGGTTCGCGCATCCCGCGTCGGGGGGCGTGAACGGCCAGGTCGTACGGGTCTGCGGGCAGAGCCTGCTGGGTGCGTGAGAGCGGAGGGGGTGGATGGTCCGGTCGGTGCGTGTAGCGCGGGTGGTGCGGTGAGGTCCCGGAGCGGGCCGGGCGTCCGGAACGGGCGCGGTCGCGCCGGCCCACGCCGCCAGGCCCCGCCCGCCTCGGCTCTGGCCTGGGACAGGACGGGCGGGGCCTGAGCCTGAGCCTGGGCCTGGCCGAAATTGCCTGTGATCCGCGCTGCTTGGCCCGGAACTGGAATCAGCCTCCGGCGGGCCCGACCAGCTGGAGGTCCACGTACCCGGAGTCCGGGTTGCTCTCGGCGGGACTGCCGTCACCGGTCTCGATGGCCGACACCTTCCACAGCCGGCCGCCGAATTCGAGGGTGTCGCCCACCCGGGAGTCCCGGTAGAAGGCGTCCCCGCCGTCCCGGCCCGTGATGCCGATGTCGGCGCGCGGGCCGGGGTTGATCTCCGTGACGACCGCGCCGTACTGCCCGCTGTACTCGTTGTCCGGGACGTGCCACCTGAGACGGAAACGTCCGTCGGTCAGGGACGGCCACGTGGCTTCGGCGCTGGGCGCCGGCCGCCGTGACGGGAGCACGGCCTTCCGCCCGTGCGCCGGGGCGAGGACAACCCGGTAGGTGCAGATCTGCGCGACCGTGAACGGGACACCGTGCAGCGTGAGTTCCTGCCCGCGCTGCACGGCCCAGGCCCGGCTTCCGGTCTGCGCCGTACCGGAGCCTGTCCCGTTGGTCAGGACCGCGGTACGGTCCGCGCCGTCCGACCGTGCCTCTCTGTACAGAACTGTCCCCGCGCCCCCTTGCAGCGTGACGGAACCGCCGCGCAGCACGTGGATGCCCCGCGCCACCGGGTCTCCGACGCACACCGGGCCCTTGTCGTCCGCGGGCGTCGCGGAGCGTGTCGCGGATGCGCTGGGGGTTGGCGAGGACGCGGCCTGCTTCCCGGATGCCGGGCCGCAGCCCGCCGTGAGGAGTACGCAACCGGTGGTCGCGGCGAATCGGACGGCCTTCATGACGTGGGCACCTCCAGAGCGCCAGGATCCCAGAAGGACTCCTGCTTGCGCACCTTCGCCTGTCCGGTACCGCCCCCCGGCCGCGCCCGGCGGCCTCACCCCGAAACCTGCTTCTCCCCAGGGCGATTGAGTCACCCGCACCGAGCGCGGTCGTCTGTACCTACTGGTACGTACACTGGCGTTGTTCCGTTCGCCGATCCCACCTGGAGGCGCTGTGCCGCTTGTTCGTATCGATGTACTGGGCTGCGACACCGAGCGATTGGCCGCTCTGGGGCGAGCCGTCCAGGAGGCCCTGACCGAGACCATGGGTTTCCCGGACGACGATCGCTTCCAGATCCTGACCGGACACGACGGGGAGCGCAGCCTCTTGCACCACGGCACCTACCTCGGCGTGCAGCGGGACGACGGCATCGTGTACGTGTCGATCACCTTGCGGGCCGGCCGGCCGGCCTCACAGAAGCAGGAGCTGTACCGGCGCATCGCCGAACTCGCCCAGGAGTACGCGGACACGGAGCCCCGCAACGTGTTCGTCGCGCTGACCGAGAACACCGATGCCGACTGGTCGCTCGGCTACGGGGAGGCTCAGTACCTCGACCTCGGCCAGAGCCGTCCGGCCGATCGCGTGGCGGCCCCTCCAGCCCCGATGCGCTGATGCGCGGACGCACTGATGCGCCGACGCGGGGACGCGCCGACGGTGCGGGGCTGGGGTGGCGCGCCCCAGGAGTCCCCGGAGTCCGGGTAGTTCTGCCGCGTGCCACGCACTCAGGAGCCGCCAGGCCTACGGACACTTCGGCGGGCCGCACCGAAGAGACCGTGCGGCCCGCCGAAGTCGCCTCAGATGCTTGCCGGTTCAAGCTGCGGCAGGGCCCCCACACGCCCGTTGGGGTGGCCACGCCTACGCGTGGCCACCCCAACGGCTGTTGCCGACTGGCTAATGCTTGCCGATGTCCTTGGTCTTTTCCTTGACCTGGCGTGCGTCACCACGCATCTGCAGGGCGCGGCCCTTCGCGTGGAGGCTCTCGTTGCCCACCGCGTGTCCTACTGCGGCCGCAGCAGCACCGGCGGCCTGTTCGGTCTTCGCCTTGGCCTTCTCGTTGGCGGTCATCGTCCGCTCACGCTCCCTCGGCATCGACATCATGTACTGGGATACGCCTGGCCACTGATCGGAGCCGCAAACATCTTCGCGGCGGGAGCATCCGCGAAGGCCCCAGCGCCGGGAGGCGGCTCGGTCACTCCGACGGGCTTCGCCGAGACCACACCTCGCTGAGATTGCGCCGGACTTCGAGTGGACGGTGGGAGAGGTGGCGAGGGGCTGGAACAGGTCCACCCATGAACCTGTTCCAGCCCCTCGCCTGGACCTGAGTCCTGCCGTTCCCGGGGGTTCGGCCGTCCCACGGACTCAGGTGGTCTGTGGGGGTGCGTGCGGGTGTGTGATGGTCCGCGTTGTCAGTAGGCGGAGTTGACGTTGTCCATCGAGCCGTATTTGTCGGCGGCGTAGTTGGCCGCGGCGACGATGTTGGCGACGGGGTCGGTGAGGCTGTCCTTGGTGCCCTTGACGTGGTAGGTGTCGAAGGTGGGCTGGATGACCTGGAGGAGTCCCTTGGAGGGGATGCCGTTCTGGGCGTTGACGTCCCAGTTGTTCTGGGCGTGGGGGTTGCCGCTGGACTCGCGCATGATGTTGCGGTGCAGGCCCTCGTAGCTGCCGGGGATGTGCTTGGCCTTCATGATGGCCAGTGATTCCTTGATCCAGCCGTCGAGGTTGTTGCCGTACTTGGTGCTCTTGACGATCTCGGCGACGGGGTCGGCGTGTATGGCGCTCGGTGCCTTCTTCGCCGTGGTGTGCTGGGCGGCCTTTTCGGCGTGGTGGGCCTGCTTGGCGACCTGGGCGGTGGTGACGGCGGCGGCCGAGACGGGTGCGTCGGTGGTGGGCTCGGCGGCGTGGGCGGGGTGCGGGGCCAGGGACAGGGCGCAGGCGGCGGCGCCGGCGGCGGCGATGCCGGCCACGGAGGACTTGCGGAGACTCAGGGTGCGGCGGGTGGTGACAGTCATGGGTGTGTACCTCTCCAGTGGGGGACGTCGTGGGGAGGCCGACTGGGGGGTCGGCGACACGGGTGGGGCGCTGGGGCCGTGGTTCGTGTCGTGGGGCCGGTGTCTGGATGACGGGCGGTGTGTTCCGCCCGGTCCGGCGCTCGGCTCCCCGGTACGTCAAACACCTTGCGAGAGGGACCCGGTCGAAGGCAATTGTGTGACCTACGACGATATTTAGTTACAAACCGGACAGGCGGGGTGTGGGGCCCGCAACGAGGGGGGAAAGTCCCGCCGTGGCCTACTAGGTGCCGTCCTGTGTGACGTGGCCCCTATGCCTGGGCTCACATATCACCGGCTCCCGCACCCCGGATTCTCACTCCGCGTCACCCCTCGTACACAGCAGAACGCCCCCGCCACCCCGCCACACAAACGGACGGAGGGACGGTGCCAACCGGTGCTGCGTTCCATAGCCGCGTTCCGTAGAGACTTTCCGGCCCGGAGCGGGCCCCGAACCGTGCGGGCCCCGAACCGTGCGGGCCCCGAACCGCACGGGCACGCCCCCGCCCCCACCCGCACCCGCACCCGCACCCGCACCCGCACAGCTCTACCGCCCCCTCCTGCCGCAGACCGGGGAGCGGGCAGGCGGGCGCCTCGTGGTGAGCCGGTCCCGGCCGAACCGAGCAGGATCGAGACGGGCGCAGCGCCAGCCCACGCCCCGGCGCGGACCGCGGGTCCCGCCCGCGCGACGAGCGCAGGCGCCGGGGACGATGGCTCCTGGCTTCACATGCGGCCGTGCGGCAACCCGTTGTCGGCTACCGGTTGCTCACTGTGTACAGCCGGAGTCCCGCCGGGTCAGGCGCCCACAGTCCCGTCGACACCCTCGCGCAGAAAGTCCGCGTGCCCGTTGTGACGGCCGTACTCCAGGAGCACGTGCACCATCACCATGCGCAGCGACACCCGCTCGCCCCACCTCGGCTGAAATCCCGCGTCGTCCAGCGACTCGGCCTCCCGCTCGATCCGGCGCGAGTTCTCCACCTCGGCCTCCCAGGCCGTGAACGCCTCAGCCCTGGTCGAAGCGCTCGCGTCGTAGGCCGCCTGGAAGTCGATCCGGTCGGACCAGACCATGGGTGCGTCGTTGTCATCGAATGCGCGCCGGAACCAGGCACGCTCCACCTCTGCCATGTGCCGCACCAGGCCGAGCAGCGAAAGCGTGGACGGGGGCATCGACTGCTGCCGCAGCTGCTCGTCGGTCAGCCCTTCACACTTCATGGCCAGGGTCGCGCGGTGGTATTCGAGGAAGGCACGCAGGGTGTCCCGTTCGGTTCCAACGCTGGGCGGTCCTGTGCGGTTGTCGCTGGTCACTGGCCGCGCTCCTCGTCATCCGTGCCGGAATTCAGGGCCAGTATCCACTCCCACCGGCCGTTCCGGTACGACGGGCCGTCGACCGGATCGGCGCATGAGCCTTCGGACCAACACCCGTGGCACCGAACGCTTTTGGGCACTCGCCGCCGCTCCATGGCATCACAGCCGGGCCATCGCCAGCCACACGGTCACACCTGCGGCGAGTACGAGTGTGATGTTGAGGGCGACCTGCCGGTCCCCGAGACCCAGATGCACCCTGGTCGCGCCGATCTGAAGCAGCACGAAGCCGATGGCCGCGGCCAGCGAGAGCCAGGGCGCGATGCCGGTCAGTGGCGGCAGGATCAGGCCCACCGCGCCGAGCACCTCGATCAGTCCGACGGCCCTGACGGCGGGCATCGGGGTGCTGTCCACCCAGGCCATCATCGGCCGGAGCCGCTCACGACTGCGGACCACTTTCACTCCGCCGCCGTAGAGGTAGAAGAGGGCGAGCAGGCCGGCGACTATCCAATAGGCGAGGTTCACAATTCCCATTCCTGGTTTCCGGGCGAGGACGAGGCCAGGGAGGGGTGGCTCGTCCGGCCTTCGGTCTGCGGGTCGTGATGCGATGCGGTTCCATCGCCAATCCCACCGCCAGGGGAGTGCTGCCGTCCAAGACCGATTCCACGAGGCCGATACCGTACGGGTATCGTTGCAGCATGGAGCTACGTACGCTGCGCTACTTCGTGGCGGTCGCAGAGGAACTCCACTTCGGTCGCGCCGCCGCCCGGCTGCACATGAGCCAGCCGCCACTGAGCCGGGCCATCAAGAACCTGGAGACCGAGGTCGGCGCCTCACTGTTCGAACGGTCCTCTGCCGGTGTCACCCTCACTCCGGTGGGAGCTGTGCTGCTCGAAGAGGCACGCGCCCTGCTCGACCAGGCCGGACGCGTACGCGTCCGCGTGGCCGCCGCGGCCGGGGCCGCGACCATCACCGCAGGCCTCCTGGGCGACACCTCCGACCCGTCGGCGACCCGGCTCGCCGCCGCATACCGCCGGCGGTACCCGCACGTGGAGGTCCGGATCCGCGGGACCGACCTGACCGATCCCACCTGTGGGCTGCACGCCGGACTGGTCGACGTCGCTCTGACGCGCGGGCCGTTCGACGAAACCGGCCTCGCCGTACGCGAGTTGCGCGCCGACCCGGTGGGCGCACTGCTGCGCGCCGATGACCCGTTGGCCCGCCGCACCACTCTGTCCCCGGCCGACCTTGCCGACCGGCGCTGGTTCGTCTTCCCGCAGGGCACCGACCCCGCCTGGCAGTCGTACTGGAACGGTGGGGAACCCCGCGAAGGCCCGGTGGTGCGCACCGTGCAGGAATGCAGGCAAGCCGTTCTCTGGAACGGCACGGTCGGCATGACTCTCGTGGGACACGAGCCGGGCGAGGGGCTTGCGGTGGTGCCGCTGACAGACATGCCACCGAGCCGCGCGTTGGTGGCATGGAACGAGGGCGACACGAATCCGCTGATCCGCTCGTTCGTCGAGATCGCGATCGCCGCCTACCGGGACTGAGTTCCCTTCCGACGGGTGGCCGCGCCTCGCCCTCGCCCGAGGAAGCCGCCGCGCCTCGCAGGGGAGACGGCATCCGGCTGTCGCTCAGGCCGTTGGGCCGGGCATGACGGCAGGGCTTCTGCGACCGGCGCGAGGAGAGGCCGAAGCAGACGCAGAAGCACGAGCAAGAGCAGGGGCACGAGCAGAAGCAGGCGCCGGGCGTTTGCCGCTGCTGCCGGACCTGGCATCTCGACCGCGATCTGACCCCCAGGTAACCTTACTCCGGAGTAAATACCTTACGGATCAGGGAGCCCGCACCATGAGTGACCGCCCCCCGCACTCCCCCGGCCTGCTGCCCTCCATGATGCGCGGCGCACTGACCTCGCCTCTCAAGCGCGCCGTGTCGGCCGAGGCACCGCTGCCCGCGAGCCGGCTGGTACTGCCCGGGGTCCGGATCGACCCCGGGCGCCTCGCCGCGTATTCACGCGTATGCGGCTTCGACCGTGCGGACCCGCTCCCCCTCACCTATCCCCATGTCCTCGGCTTTCCCCTGGCCATGAAGCTGATGACGGCTCGGGCCTTCCCGCTGCCGGTCCTTGGGCTCGTCCACACCGGCATCGAGATCACCCGACAGCGCGCTCTCCCCCTCGACGTCCGGCCCGAACTGACCGTGTACGCGGACGGGTTGCGGCCGCACCGGCGTGGCACCGAGGTCGTGATGGCAACCGAAGCTCGGCTCGGGGGTGAGCTGCTCTGGGAGTCGCGCAGTACCTATCTGGCCCGGCACCCGGCGCGGGAAGCGCCCGCCGCCGAGGACGGCAGCGGCCGACCGCCCGCTCCCGCAGAGCACGCTCCCACGGGCGCAGGCACAGCCACCGGCACAACCACCTGGCGGCTTCCCGCCGATCTGGGGCGTCGTTACGGCGCCGCGTCCGGGGACCGCAACCCGATCCACCTGTACCCGCTGACCGCGAAGCTCTTCGGATTCCCGCGAGCCATCGCACACGGCATGTGGACGGCCGCACGCTGTCTGGCCGAGGCGGGGGTCCCGGAAGCCGTGCACGTACGCGTCGACTTCAGGGCGCCGGTGCTGCTCCCCGGGACAGTGACGTACGCAGCCGGGGCCGACGGGTTCGAGGTGCGGAGCCCAGGACGGGGCGGCGCGGAAAGCCGGATCCACCTCACCGGCGCGGTGACGGCGCCCAGCGCTCCCCGTTCATGAGGTTCTCCAGACCGGCCCAGGCGAAGTTCATCAGCGTGGACGCGGCCTCCTTGGCCGAGACTCCGGTCGTCCCGTTCGCCCAGCCGGCGAGGGACTCCGCCGCGCCCACCAACGCCTGGGCGAGACCGGCCACATCACGGTCGGGCAGGGCCGGATCGCGGTGGGCCTCGCGGGCCGCCGCGCCGATCAGGCCCGTCACGAACCTCACGATCTCGTCCCGCATGGCGGTGACTTCGGCGGCGAACGGTTCACCGTGCGTACGGGCCTGGTGGTGCAGGACGTTCCAGCCGTCGGGGTGGCCCGCCGTGTGCTCGAAAAAGGCGCCGACACCGTGCCACAGCTGCTGGTCCGCGGGGTCACCGGGGTCCACCCCGGCCCGTACCGCGGCGACCAGCGACTCCGCCTCACGGCGGATGCAGGCGGTGAAGAGCTCTTCCTTGGAGTTCAGGTAGAGGTAGACCAGCGGCTTGGACACACCCGCCAGTTCGGCGATCTCGTCCATCGAGGCGGCCCGGTACCCAAGCTGCCCGAACGTCCGCACGGCAGCGTCCATCATCTGCTGCTCGCGCACCGCCCTCGGCATCCGCTTGCCTTTGGCCGCCTTGACTGCACCCACCTCAGAGTCCCCTTCAGCCAGTTGGTCCGCACCAGGCAAGGGTACGGCTCCGGCCCCTCCCCGTCGTACGGAGGAGGGGCCGGTGGCGTGAAGTGAACGATCAAGCAATGCCCAAGCGGGGACAAGTCCCGGTCGGACCGTGTCAGGCAGCGACCGGAACCGACGTCTCCTGCTCGACATCGGCGGTGTGCACCTCGCGCTCGTCGACCGGGGAGGCCGAAGCGGAGTTGAACGCGTCGAGGTCCAGGATCTTCTCGCGGGCCGAGACGATGACCGGGATCAGGGCCTGGCCGGCGACGTTCGTCGCGGTGCGCATCATGTCCAGGATCGGGTCGATCGCCATCAGCAGACCCACGCCCTCCAGCGGGAGTCCCAGCGTGGAGAGGGTCAGCGTCAGCATCACGGTCGCTCCGGTCAGGCCGGCGGTGGCCGCCGAGCCGATGACCGAGACGAAGGCGATGAGCAGGTAGTCCTGGACGCCGAGGTGCACGTCGAAGATCTGCGCGATGAAGATCGCGGCGATCGCCGGGTAGATCGAGGCGCAGCCGTCCATCTTGGTGGTGGAGCCGAACGGCACCGCGAAGGACGCGTACTCCTTCGGCACGCCGAGACGCTCGGTGACGCGCTGAGTGACCGGCATGGTGCCGACGGAGGAGCGGGAGACGAAGCCGAGCTGGATCGCCGGCCAGGCGCCCTTGAAGAACTGCAGCGGGTTGACCTTGGCGACCGTCGCGAGCAGCACCGGGTAGACGACGAAGAGGATCAGCGCGCAGCCGACGTAGATGTCGGCGGTGAAGGTCGCGTACTTGCCGATCAGGTCCCAGCCGTAGTCGGCGATGGCGAAGCCGATCAGGCCGATGGTGCCCAGCGGCGCGAGGCGGATGACCCACCACAGGGCCTTCTGCAGCAGCTCCAGGACGGACTCGCTGATCTTGAGGATCGGCTCCGCCTTCTCACCCAGCTGCAGTGCGGCGATACCGGCGACGGCAGCCATGAAGACGATCTGCAGGACGTTCAGCTGGGTGAACGGCGTGACGACGTCCGTCGGCACGATGCCTGTCAGGAAGTCGATCCAGGAGCCGGAGCCGTCGGGGGCCTTACCGTCCTTCGGCGTGAGGCCGGTGCCTGCGCCGGGGTTGGTGATCAGGCCGATCGCCAGGCCGATGACGACCGCGATGAGTGACGTGATCATGAACCACATCACCGTACGGGTGGCCAGCCTGGCGGCGTTGTTGACCTTGCGCAGATTGGTGATCGACACCAGGATCGCGAAGAAGACCAGCGGGGCGACCGCCAGCTTCAGCAGCTGGATGAAGATGTCACCGACGTGCTCCAGCGTGGACTTGAGCCAGCTGATGTCCTGGCTGCGGGCCAGCCAGCCGAGCAGGACACCGAGGGCCAGACCGGCGATGATCTGGGCCCAGAACGGGAACTTGTCGGATATTCGAGACTTCTTCGCGGGGCCCGTACTGGGGCTCGCGGTGGAGTTCGCGGAACTCGCGGAACCTGCGGACATGGGGACACTCCGGTGAGGACGCAGCTGTGTGCTCGGCAGGGAGCACGGGGGACGGGGGCGCGGCGCCCGGTCACGTGGGGGCGCCGCCGCATGAGGCCGATCAGACGCGGCGACAGGCCGCGGACATGCAGCGGCAGAGATCGACATGCAGGCGCTCCACGAGCGCGGGGCTCTTGGGGTGCGGGCGCACGGCTGTCTTCATGTCGAACACGTTAACACTTGAACTTTGAGAGCCTCAAAGCCGGGCTTTGGGGCAGCGGCAGGGGTATACGCGAAAACGCCGGAACCCCGGCGCTGGAGCGGCTGGCTCCGGCCCGGGGTTCCCGGCGTGTGTGACGTAACTTACGGCGCTTGCCCGCGCCTTGGGACGGCTCCGCGGTCCGCCCGGCTCGCTCGGAGGCTGAAGGCCTGCCGGAGATGCCCGCTGACGGCGCTTACGGTGAGGGGCCCGTCCCGGCGGAACGATGCCGTTCCTGCCCGGCGAGGCCGCCTCTACTGGGTGAGGGCCGTCCCTACTGGGTGAGGCCGTCCTCCTGCGTGCGGCTGGTCTCCAGCTTGTCCTTGGCGCGCTCCACCCGGTTGATCAGCTGCTCGGACATCTTGTCGCGCTGCTTGCGCAGCAGCACGAAGCTGAGCGGAGCGGAGATGACCAGTGCCAGCAGGATGGTCCAGATGAAGTTGGAGCCGCCGAGGCCCTTGGGGACGATGCCGAAGTGGACCAGGAGCGCGCAGAAGACCAGAGACCCCATGAAGATGACGATCCGCATCGCGGTGTAGCGAATCGTGGCGCCCGGGTTGGCTACAGACACGGCTGGGGCCTCTCTCTTCGTACCGGTGGACTTCGTACCGTGGGACTTCCTGCCGACGGCAGCTGATCCAGCTGATCCTGCCCGACAAGTGAAGCACGCCCCACTTGTGATCACCCCGGCCGGGGGGTGCCGGAGCGGCGGTCCGGCCCGGATCAGAGCAGCGGCAAATACATCATGATGTCGTCGCGTTCATCGCCCGGCGCGACCCGGATCGCGCCGGGCACCCGGCCCACTTCCTTGTACCCGCAGGACTCGTAGAACCGGTCCACACCCGTCCCGCCGCGGCAGGTGAGGCGGATTCCCTCGATGCCGTCGAGGGTGCGAGCCGCATCCGCGGCTGCGGACATCAGGTCGCGCCCGTACCCCTTGCCCTGGTGGGAGGGGTGGACCATCACCGTGTACAGCCAGAGCCAGTGCCGCATCAGCCGGTGTGTGTTCAACGTGAGGAACGCGGTGGCGGCGACCGTCCCGCTCCCGTCGCGGCCGACGAGCAGCCGGGCGCGGCCCTCGGTCATCGCGGTCAGGTGCTTGATCAGCTCGGGGCGTATGTCGTCGGAAGTGACCGGCGGGACGAAGCCGACGGAGCCACCGGCGTTCGACACGTCCGTCCAGAGCGCGACGATGCCGTCCCGCAGCTTCGTGTCCATCCGCGGGTCCAGCTGAAACGTGAGGCTCATACGTCCAGCGTAGAAAAGGGCGGAACCCCGGCGATGGCCGGGGTTCCGGTACGGCGGTCCAGCGGGGTACCGATCGGCCGGGAGGGACCGGTCGGGGGACGGACCCGTCAGGGGCGACGGATCAGAAGCGCATCGCCTGCGGGGCGTCGCGGCGGGCCGGGTCCGGTCCGTCGAACTCGCGGACGATCTCGTACTGCGTGTTGCGCTCGACCGGGCGGAAGCCCGCGTCCCGGATCAGTTCGAGCAGGTCCTCACGGCCGAGCTTGTTCGGCGTGCCGTAGTTGTCGGCGTCGTGGGTGATCTTGTACTCGACCACCGAGCCGTCCATGTCGTCGGCGCCGTGCTGCAGCGCGAGCTGCGAGGTCTGGACGCCGTGCATGGGCCAGAAGACCTTGACGTGCGGGACGTTGTCGAACAGCAGCCGGGAGACGGCGAAGGTCTTCAGCGCCTCGGCACCGGTCGCCATCGTGGTCCGCACCTGGAGCTTGTTGCGGACCTTGCCGTCCTTCATGTCGACGAAGTCGTGCTGGTAGCGCAGCGGGATGAAGACCTGGAAGCCGCCGGTCTCGTCCTGGAGTTCGCGCAGCCGCAGCACGTGGTCCACGCGGTGGCGCGGCTCCTCGATGTGGCCGTACAGCATCGTCGCCGGGGTCTTGAGACCCTTCTCGTGGGCGAGGCGGTGGATGCGCGACCAGTCCTCCCAGTGGGTGGCGTGGTCGACGATGTGCTGCCGGACCTCCCAGTCGAAGATCTCGGCGCCGCCACCGGTCAGCGACTCCAGACCGGCCTCGATCAGCTCGTCGAGGATCTCGGACGCGGAGAGTCCGGAGATCGTCTCGAAGTGGTGGATCTCGGTAGCGGTGAACGCCTTGAGTGCGACCTGCGGCAGGGCTTCCTTCAGGGCGCTGAGCGAGCGCGGGTAGTACCGCCACGGCAGCGTCGGGTGCAGGCCGTTCACGATGTGCAGCTCGGTGAGGTTGTCGCCCTCCATCGCCTTGGCGAGGCGGACGGCCTCCTCGATGCGCATCGTGTACGCGTCCTTCTCGCCCGGCTTGCGCTGGAACGAGCAGTAGGCGCACGAGGCGGTGCACACATTGGTCATGTTGAGGTGCCGGTTGACGTTGAAGTGGACCACGTCGCCGTTCTTGCGCGTACGCACCTCATGGGCGAGGCCGCCGAGCCAGGCCAGGTCGTCCGTCTCGTAGAGCGCGACGCCGTCCTCGCGGGTCAGCCGCTCGCCGTCCCTGACCTTCGCCTCGATCTCGCGCTTGAGGCCTACATCGTTGATCGACGCAGTCATAGTGCGGCCGCCTCCCATATGCGTACGTAAACAACCAGCCAACCGTACTCCCCCGCCCCCGCGGCGCCGGGACCCGGCTTGCACCCCGCGCCGGGGCCCCGGGTCAGCTCGGCTCGGGAAGCTCCCCGACGCGGTTCTCCCACTTGGTGGAGAGCACGATCGTGGTGCGGGTGCGGGAGACGCCCCGGGTGCCGCTGAGCCTGCGGATCGTGCGCTCCAGGCCGTCCACGTCGTCGACCCTGACCTTGAGCATGTACGAGTCGTCGCCGGCGATGAACCAGGCGTCCTCGATCTCGGCCAGGTCCTTGAGGCGGTGGGCCACGTCCTCGTGGTCGGCGGCGTCCGAGAGCGAGATGCCGATGAGCGCGGTCACCCCGAGGCCGAGCGACTTGGCGTCGACGGTGGCCCGGTACCCGGTGATCACGCCGGCCGCTTCCAGGCGGTTGATGCGGTCGGTGACGCTGGGCCCGGAGAGCCCGACAAGCCGGCCGAGCTCGGCGTAGGAGGCCCTGCCGTTCTCCCGCAGCGCCTGGATGAGCTGCCTGTCCACCGCGTCCATACTGTTGAAGCCTTCCATTGTTCAGCAATATCGCGAGTTTACGTATAGAATCTAAGGCGCGCAGGGAAAACACCCTGCGAATCTTCCATCAGGAGTGATGTTCACCGTGTACACGATCGAGATGGCCTACGCCCGCATGCGTGAGCTGCAGGATCAGGCCAACCGTTCGCGTGACCAGCGGCTCGCCACCGCCGCCCCGGACCGCCGTACGAAGCGGCACGCCAAGAAGCGCTGACCTCCCGGGCCGGGTCTGCGGGCTCAGTCCTCGCGGGAGCCACCGAGCTCTCCCTCCCAGCGGCGGTACAGGCGGTGCGGCACCCCGGCCGCGTCGAGCACCCGCCCGGCGACGAAGTCCACCAGGTCCTGGATGTGCGTCGCCCCCGCATAGAACGCCGGCGAGGCGGGCAGGACCACGGCGCCCGCCTCGTCCAGGGACACCAGATGCCGCAGCGTCTGGCCGTTGAGCGGGGTCTCCCGCACCGCGACCACCAGCGGGCGCCGCTCCTTGAGCGTCACACTCGCCGCACGCTGCAGCAGATCCTTCGAGAGCCCGAGCGCGACCCCGGCCACGCAGGCGGTGGACGCCGGGACAATGATCATGCCCTTGACCGGGTACGAGCCGGACGACGGACCGGCGGCCAGATCCCCGGCGGCCCAGTGGCGTACGGCACCGGCCTCGCCCGCGAAGAGGTCCGGGTCCACCGCGAAAGTGCCCGGCTTCCCGTCCGCTCCCCTGGCCAGCCAGGTGCGCAGGTCGTCCCGCCAGTGCGCGTCACGGAAAGCGATCCCGGTCTCGTCGAGCAGGGTCAGCCGCGACGAACGGCTGACCACGAGATCCACGGCCTCGCCCGCGTCGAGCAGGCCGCGGAGCACAGCCGCCGCGTAGGGCGTACCGGACGCCCCGGAGACCCCGACGATCCACGGCCGCCGCGGCTGCTGACTGTGTACATTCACGTGCTCCACGTGTCCGAGCCTATCCGGCCGGTGGGAACGCGCCGCGGGTCAGGTGTGGATCAGGTGCGCTCGGGGTCCACCGGGAGCGCGCTGGTGTCCACGGTAAGACGGCCGAGCGGGGTCCGGACCGTCACCGCCTCGCCGTACGGGATGAACCGGATGAGCTGCGAGTGCAGGTGTTCGGTGACCGAAAGCGTCACGTCGGCCTCCCTGTCCCTGCACTCGCTGACAGGCGGACCGTTACTCACACGGTCAGTCCCCGCACCAGCAGATCAACGAGGGCGCACACGAACAGGGCGATCCCGATGAAGCCGTTGACCGAGAAGAACGCCCGGTTCAGCCGGGACAGATCGTGCGGCTTCACCACGTTGTGCTCGTAGACGAAGGCCACCGCGACGACCACCAGACCGGCCCAGAAGAACGCGCCGGCGTCCGTCGCCACCGCGTACCAGACGAGGAGCGCCGTCGTCACCGCGTGGCAGACACGGGCGCCGTACAGCGCGGCCGGGATGCCGAAGCGGGCGGGCACCGACTTCACGCCGTGCGCGCGGTCCGCCTGGACGTCCTGGCAGCCGAAGATCAGGTCGAAGCCGCCGATCCAGATGCCCACCGCGAGACCGAGGATGACCGCGTCCCACGACCACTCCCCGGTGATCGCCAGCCAGGCGCCGATCGGGCCGATCGCCTGGGCGAGACCGAGGATCGCGTGCGGGAAGTTGGTGAAGCGCTTCCCGTACGGATAGACCACCATCGGGATGACCGCGATGGGCGCCAGCGCCAGGCAGAGCGGGTTCAGCGCGGCCGCGGCGCCCAGGAAGACGACGACCGCGACCAGCGCGCCCGTCCAGGCCGACCTCACCGAGACCGCCCCCGTGACCAGTTCACGGGAGGCCGTGCGCGGGTTCCGGGCGTCGATCTCCCGGTCGATGATGCGGTTGCAGGCCATCGCGAAGGTGCGCAGACCGACCATCGCGACGGTCACCAGGAGCAGCCGTCCCCAGTGGATGTTGCCGTCCAGCCGGTACATCGCGGTCAGTGCGGCGATGTACGCGAAGGGCAGCGCGAAGACCGAGTGCTCGATCATCACCAGGCGGAGGAACGCCTTGGTCCTGCCCGGTTGCGGCAGCGCGGCGGCGGATGCGCTCACAGGCCGTACTCCTTCCAGCGCTTCGTCACCCGGTCGGCGACAGCAGGGTCGGACCGCACCATCTCTGGCCAGCCGCCGTCCCGCGTATAGCCCTCCTCGGGCCACTTCCGGGTGGCGTCGATACCCGCCTTGCCGCCCCAGAACTGCTGGTAGGAGGCGTGATCGAGATGGTCTACGGGGCCTTCGGCGACGGTCAGGTCACGTGCGTAGTCCGTGTTGCCGAGGGCCCGCCAGGACACCTCGTGCAGATCGTGCACATCGCAGTCCGCGTCCACCACGACGATCAGCTTGGTGAGCGACATCATGTGCGCACCCCAGACCGCGTGCATGACCTTCTGTGCGTGCTTCGGGTACTTCTTGTCGATCGAGACGATCGCACAGTTGTGGAAGCCGCCCGACTCGGGGAGGTGGTAGTCCACGATGTCCGGGATGATGATCTTCAGCAGCGGCAGGAAGAAGCGTTCCGTCGCGCGCCCCAGGGGGCCGTCCTCCGTCGGCGGGCGGCCGACGACGATCGACTGGAGCAGCGGACGGCGGCGCATCGTGACGCAGTCGATCGTCAGTGCGGGGAACGGTTCCTGCGGGGTGTAGAAGCCGGTGTGGTCACCGAAGGGGCCCTCGGGCAGCGTCTCGCCCGGCTCCAGCCAGCCCTCCAGGACCACTTCGGCCTGGGCGGGGACCTGGAGCGGGACCGTCCTGCAGTCGACCATCTCGATCCGCTTGCCCTGTACGAAGCCGGCGAAGAGGTACTCGTCGATGTCCTCGGGCAGCGGCGCGGTGGAGGCGTACGTCACGGCGGGCGGAGCGCCGAAGGCGATGGCGACGGGAAGCCGCTCGCCCTTCCTGGCGGCCACCGCGTAGTGGTTGCGGCTGTCCTTGTGGATCTGCCAGTGCATACCGATGGTGCGCTTGTCGTGGCGCTGGAGGCGGTAGAGGCCGAGGTTGCGGATGCCGGTCTCGGGGTGCTTGGTGTGCGTGAGCCCCAGGTTGAAGAAGGAGCCGCCGTCCTCGGGCCAGGTGAAGAGCGCCGGGAGCCGGTCGAGGTCCACGTCGTCGCCGGTGAGGACCACTTCCTGGACGGGGGCCGCATCCGGCTTCACCTTCTTCGGCGGTACGTGGACCATCGTGCCCAGCTTGCCGAAGGCCTCCCGTACGCCGACGAAGCCCTGCGGCAGCTCGGGCTTGAGCAGGCCGCCGATCCGGTCGCTGATCTCGTCGTACGAAGTGAGGCCGAGGGCCTTGAGCAGCCGCCGGTCGGTGCCGAAGACGTTCATCGCCAGGGGCATCGACGAGCCCTTGACGTTCTCGAAGAGCAGGGCCGGGCCGCCCGCCTTGTTGACGCGGTCGACGATCTCCCCGACCTCCAGATGGGGGTCGACCTCGACCTTGATGCGCTTGAGGTCGCCGTCGCGCTCCAGCGCCCTGAGCAGCGAGCGAAGATCGTCGTAAGCCATGCGGTCCAGTCTGTCATCCCCGGCGGTGAAGCCGGTGCCCGCCATGGGCCGGGCGCCACGCGCGGCGGCCGGTGCCCGACCGCTACCCTGTGGCCGTCATCGGGACGTTACGGACGTCTCACCACCATTGCCGGGGGGAACGTTCGGTCATGCTCAGGTATCTGCCCTTCCTGCTGGTCCTGGCGCTGTGGATCTACGCCTTCATCGACTGCCTGAACACGCCGGAGGAAGAGGTACGCGGCCTTCCCAAGGTCGTGTGGGTCCTCGTCATCCTGCTCTTCGGCGAGGTGCTCGTCGGCCCGGTCGCCTGGATCGCGGTGGGCCGGGCCCGGCGCGGGACCGCCGGTGCGGCCCCCGGCCGCGGGCGGCGGGGCGGCTGGACGGCGCCCGACGACAATCCGGAGTTCCTCGACTCCCTGCGGGCGGACAACAAGCAGGCCGAGCAGCTGCTCCAGGACCGGGAGGCGGACCTGCGCCGCCGCGAGAACGAACTGCGGCGCCGCGAGAGCGGCGAGGACGCGACCTGAGAGAAGGACGGGACACGGTGGAGCAGACGGACAGGGCCGAGCGCGGCATGGGCCCGGTGGTGCTGGACCGCACGACAGCCCGGCAGTGGCTGACCACGGCCGTCGCCGAGGCGCGGGCCGGACTCGCGGAGGGCGGCATCCCGATCGGCGCCGCGCTGTACGGGGCGGACGGCACACTGCTCGGCCGCGGGCACAACCGTCGCGTCCAGGACGGCGATCCGTCGACGCACGCCGAGACCGCCGCGTTCCGCGCCGCGGGGCGGCAGCGGTCGTACCGGGGCACGACCATGGTCACCACGCTCTCCCCCTGCTGGTACTGCAGCGGTCTGGTGCGGCAGTTCGGGATCTCCCGGCTGGTGGTCGGCGAGGCCGCCACCTTCCACGGCGGCCACGACTGGCTGGCGGAGCACGGGGTGCGGGTGGTCGTGCTCGACGACGCCGAATGCGTGGAGCTGATGCGGGACTTCACCGCACGCCACCCGGAACTCTGGAACGAGGACATCGGCGAGGAGTGACCGGCGCCGGCCCGGCTCGCCCTGCGACCGCCCGCCCGCCACCCCCCGTTCCCTCAGCCGGCGTCCCGGCCGCTCCCTGGGCGTCGGCTGCGTTGGGCTTCGCCTCGCCACAGGCGTCCAGCGGTGTTTCCGGCGGGCCCCGAAAGGCTATGCCAGTACCAACACTCCCTCGATAGGGTGCTGTTGACGCAGTGACATCTGCGCACGCCGGCGTGGGAGGTGCTGTGGAAAGGGAGTTGTACGCACGGGGCGGGCTCCTCCACGGTCTCGCACCACGCCTCATCGGCCTGCCGCCGCACGGGTTCCAGCAGACGCCCGTCGAGTCCTTCGCGGGCCGGCGGGACGACCTTCCGGTGACCGTTCTCACCGGTGGGCGCGGCATGGGCAAGACCGTGGTCCTCAAGCAGCTCCGCACCAACTACCGCGGCCGCACCCCTGTCGCGCTCATCGACTGCGAGCACCCGTCCTTCGCCCCGCTCCCGGCCGGCGACCGCAGCGCCCGCTTCTGGTCGCCGGTCACCGAGGCCCTCCTGGTGCTCGGCGAGCAGCTCGGCCCGGCCGTCCGCGGGGCGGGCGCCATCGAGTTCCCGCGGCTGGCCGCCGGTCTTGTGGCCATCGCCTCCACCGGATGGGACCCGAACAACAGCCAGCAGGTGCACGACGAGGCACTGCGGCTCGGCATGCTCGTCGAGTCGGGGGCGCGGCTCAAGGGCCTGGGCAAGGGCTGGCTCGTCAAGATCACGGCGAAGTTCGCCGCGCTGTGGACGGGGGCGCCTCCCGGACTCGACGTCATCGTCGAGACCACCGTCGAGTCCCTGCTCGAAGACCTCTTCGACCGGGGTCAGCGCGCCGCCGCCAACTGGTACGGGGAGTACCCGGGCGCCGGCGGCCAGGCGAAGCGCGGGCTGAATCTGCTGGCGCTGCAGTTCCACCGGGACCGTGACAGCGATGCCCGCGCGCTCGCGGAGCGCCACCTCGTGGGGGCGCTCCGCGCCGATCTGCGGGCCGCCTACCAGGGGATGGGGCGACTGCGCCGGGTCGGCAGGCCGCTGGTGCTGCTCGACAACGTCCAGGCGCCACTGGGCCGCAGGTTCCTTGAGCCGGTGTTGCGCGACCGCGCGGCGGGCCGGCTCGACCAGGTCGTCCTCATCGCCACGCTGCGCGGCCGCGACCATCCGGCCCTGCAGTCGGCCGCGCGGTGCCTGCTGCCGGAGGTCACGCACTCCACTCCCTGGACGCGCGGCAGCGAGGTCGCATCGGGTGCGCTCACCGTGGAGCTGACGGATCTCGGCCCCGAGCACGTACGGCAGATGCTCGGCCGCGAGGACCCGGGGATGCGTACCCCGCCGCTGCTGGCCCGCTCCATCCACCGGCTGACCGGCGGGCGCCCGCTCGGGGTGGCCCTGCTGACGAAGGCGGCGGGGCAGGCTGCGCAGTTGACCGGGCCCACGGTGCCGGTATCCGATGCCCCCGAGGACCTCACCCCCGGGGCGCTGCTCGCCAGGCCCGTCGCGCTGCGCGAGGACGAGCCGGGCCGCCCGACCGCGACCGAGCTGCTCCAGCAGCTGGTGCAGCCGGCCAGGCTCGACCGCCTCGCGGTGCTGGCCGCCGCTCACAGCACAGCGGACGCCGAGGTGCTGGCCACCGTCCGGCTCGACCACGACGGCGGCCGGGCGGGCGTCCTGCCGATGCGCGACCTGCTGGCCGAGGAGTGCTGGCCTGCCGCGCCCGACCACTTCGTCGGCGACCCGTTCCTGCGCACGCTGCTGCTGCACCGGCTGCGCCACCCCACCGGGGAGTCCTCGTCCACGTCGGGGCTCTGGCGCGAGGTCCAGGAGACCATGCGCGACCACTGCGCGGGCCTGCCGCCGCGGCGCCTCCACCACGAACTGGCTCTGGGCAGCACCGAGAACGCCGTCACACACCTGCGGGACACCTTCCGGGAAGCCGACGCCGCCGCCTGGCTCGCCGACCTGCGCTTCATCGCGTCGGCGCCGTACTTCGCGGAGCGCGACGTACGCCGCGCCGTGGCGCTCGGAAGGACCGACGCCGAGCAGCGGCCACCGGCCGGAACGGACCGTGTCTTCCATCTGCGTATCCGCCGACTGCTCTACTGCGTCTGGCAGTTGACCGACCTGCTGGCCCTGCCCGACGAGGGACTCACCGAGAAGATGGGTGACGAGCTGGCACAGCTCTCGGCCCTGCACCCGACCGGCAACGAAGTGCTCTGGCATGCCTCCAGGACCTGGCCGTCGGCCGCCCGGGAGTGGCGGAGCCCGGACCGTACCGCAAGCGACCCAGGGGGCAATGCGCCGTGAGCAACAGGTTCCGCGAGTTCTTCTGGTACACGGGTCTGCGGCGCATCGTCACCTCCGTCGTGGTCCTGGTCCTGCTCGCAGGCGCGGGCATCGCGGCGTACGCCCTCTACACACCGGACCTGCACTGCGCCAAGGGCGTCGACCGCCCCGAGCAGGGCGCGGAGTGCATAGGGGTCAACGGCGACGGCTACGACTTCGGCCGGCCCGCGCTGCGCGACGTGGCGCGCGCCATCGCCCGCGAGAACGGCACGCTGAAGAAGGGCCAGTACGCGACGGTGGCCCTGCTGCTGCCGCTGACCTCGACGGACGGCGACATGGCGAACAAGGTGCTGCACGAGGCGCAGGGCGCGTTCGTGGAGCAGTACCGCGCCAACCACGACGACAACGACCAGGTGCCGAAGATCCGGCTGGTACTCGCCAACACCGGTGCCGGCAGCGCGCAGTGGTCCACGGCGGTGGACAAGCTCAAGGGCATGACCGGTGCCCCGGACCACCTGCGGGCCGTCTCCGGTGTGGCGACCAGCAGTGACGCGACGCGCAACGCGGTGAAGGAGCTGACCCGCAGCCGCATCCCGGTGATCGGCACCACCATCACGGCCGACGACATCTCGAACAGCGCCAAGGGCATCCCCTACCCCGGGCTCGCCCGGGTCTCGCCGACCAACAAGGACGAGGCCGACGCGCTGAAGAACTTCGCCGACATCGACCCGAAGAAGACGCTCCTGGTGCGCGACACGCACCCCGGTGACCACTACACGGAGACGCTCAGGGCCGCCTTCAACGGGATGCTGGCGGGCGCGCCCTACGAGGACCGGGTGTACACCTCGCCGCCCGACCAGTCCGAGGACGGCTCGACCGCCAACACGTTCGCGCAGATCACCGACGCGATCTGCTCGGCCCGCCAGGTGAACACGATCCTCTTCGCGGGCCGCCACACCCAGCTGCGGCAGTTCGTGAACGCGCTGGGCAACCGGATCTGCGTACGGACGAAGTTCACGATCCTCACCGGCGACGAGGGCTCGTACCTCGGCTACGACGCGAAGCTCAACAAGAAGGCGCTGAAGCCGAAGAAGGGCGCGGAACCGGTCATCGTCCAGTACGCCGCGCTCGCGCACCCGGGCTCCTGGTCGAAGGCGACCGACCCCGGCATGCCGGCGACGGGCGGCAGCCCTGCCGACTACACGGCCTTCGCGAACGCGGTGGCAGCGGCTTCGGGCAAGGGGGTCGGCCCGATCGGCCGGATCGATGACGCGTCCCTGGCCGACGGTCAGGCGATCATCGCGTACGACGGGATGGCGACCGCGGTGACCGGCATCAGGAGGGCGAGAGCGAGCAGCAGTGTCCTGCCGGACATCGAGGACGTCGGCGCGGTCTGGTCGAAGCTGCAGGGGCCGCTGCGGGTGAACGGCGCGAGCGGCTGGATCTGCCTGGACAACTACGGCAACCCGTACGACAAGGCCGTGGCCATAGTGCAGTTGACGCAGAGGGGGACTCAGGAGTTCGTGAAGCTGGCCTGGCCCGCGAAGACGAAGAAGCCGCCGGCTCAGGAGTGCCTGCCGCCGCGGGGCAGGTAGGCCGCCCGCAGCTCCTGCCACCGCTCCCGGTGCCCGGCCGGCCGGCCGGTCCGCTCACGGGGCAGGCCTTCGAGGGCTTCGTAGAGGTACTCGAAGTGCTGGTGCCAGCAGGCCAGCGCGTCCGGCCGTCGCTCGTCGGGCCCGGTGAACTCGTGGGTGAAGCGCACCACGGTCGCCTCGGCCCCGACGGATTCAAGATGGAACCTGACGCGGCCGTGCCCGGCGAAGGTGTACTCGGCGACCTGCTCGGTCTCCCAGGCGGTGACCGTCCCGGCCGCCTCCGCCGGGACGCCGGCGCCGCGCAGCGTGACGTGGCCGCCGAGCCGCGACTCGAAGACGTCGGCGGTGGCGAGCCACTGCGGCAGGCCGACCGGGGTGGCCACCGCGCCCCACACCCGGGCCACGGCGTGCGGCAGGAACAGGGCGAACCGCAGGGTGTGGGTGCCCCGGTGGCTGGTGCTGGTGCCGTGTGCGATCGCCTGGCTCATGCCTCCAGCCTCGCCCCGGGAGACGCGTTCCACACCGGAAGAGGGCCGGTTCACCGACGCGTGTCGGGAAACCGGCCCTCCTGGTGGCCTTCTGCGGCGGGGCTGAGCGGGCCGCTCAGACTCCGGCGTAGGAGTGCATGCCGTTGATGAAGATGTTCACGCCGTAGTAGTTCCAGATCCAGCAGGCGAAGGCGAAGAGCGCCAGATAGGCGGCCTTGCGGCCCTTCCACCCCGCGGTGGCGCGGGCGTGCAGGTAGCAGGCGTAGACGACCCAGGTGATGAACGACCAGGTCTCCTTGGGGTCCCAGCCCCAGTAGGTGCCCCAGGCGTCGCCGGCCCAGATGGCGCCCGCGATGATCGTGAACGTCCAGAGCGGGAAGACCGCGGCGTTGATGCGGTACGCGAACTTGTCGAGCGAGGCGGCCGACGGCAGCCGCGAGAGCACCGACTCGGCGAAGGCGCCCGGCTGCTCGCCGCGGGCCAGCTTCGCCTCGTAGCGGTCCCGGAAGAGGTAGAGCGCGGTGCCGACGAAACCCATGTAGAACATGGCGCCGCAGATGATCGCGGTGGATACGTGGATCCACAGCCAGTACGAGTGCAGGGCCGGGACGAGCTGGTCGCTCTTGGTGTAGAGCACCGTGGTGGCCACACCGAGGTCGAGCAGGACCGTGGTGACCAGGGCGAGCCCCAGCCAGCGGACGTTCTTCTTGACGACGAGCAGGATCAGGTACGCAGCGACCGCCACCGAGGAGAAGGTGATCGAGAACTCGTACATGTTGCCCCACGGCGCCCGCTGCACCGACATGGCGCGGGCCACCACACCGCCCGCCTCCACGAGGAAGCCGAGGACGGTCAGGGAGATCGCCATCCGCCCGTACAGATCGCCCTTCACGGTGCCGCCCGCGGCGCCGGGGCCGTCGGGGACGTCGCGGGAGCCGGCTGCGGACCGGGTGACGATCTTCGGCCGGTCCAGTACCGCGGTGCCGCCGCCCTGCTTCGTGACCTGAACCGAGGGGGCTGCGGACGCGGTCGTCCCGGTCAGCGCGGCGGCCGTACGGCCCACCTTGCTGCGGGCGCCGAAGGTCCACTCCGCGATGTGCGCGAAGAAGGCCAGGGTGTAGACGGCCATCGACGAATAGATGAGCACATTGCTGATGTGCGCCAGGTTCTCATTGGTTCCGGCGGCGAGATTCACTTCTCGGCCCCTTCGGGAGTCTCTGCGGATGCAGCGGAGTCAGGCGCCGACGGCGCCACTGAATGGAGCGTTGCGGCCAGGTCGGCCAGCTCCTCGGGAAGCTTCGCGGATTCGCTCCGGCCGAGACCGGCCATCTCCACGACGGTGGTGCCGTCCTCTGCCCGTACGGCACGGACCCAGACACGGCGGCGCTGGATGAACAGCGATCCGGCGAGGCCCGCGATGGCCGCCAGCGCTCCGGCCAGCGCGAAGTCGGTGCCGGGCTGGTGCGAGATCTTGAAGCTCGCCCACTGCTTGACGCCGAGGAACTGGATCGATCCCTCGCCGTGCGGCAGCTTCATGGTCTCGCCGGGCAGCAGGAGCTTGGCGAGCTTGTTGCCCTTGCTGTCCTTGTACTGCGTCATGTGCTTGGAGTCGAGCTGGTACACGCTCTGCGGCAGCCCCGAGTCGACCCCGAGGTCACCGTGGAAGCCGGAGACCGCCATCACCGGGAAGTCGAGCCCCGGGAAGGTGGAGAACATCGACCCCTTGCCCTTGCCGGCGTAGGTCGGCACGAACATGGTCTGGAAGCCGAGCTGTTCCTTCTTGCCCGCCGCGTTGCGGTAGCCGTCCATCACCTTGACGGCGCCGGTCGACGTGGCGTTGGAGTCGAGCGGCAGCAGCGGCACCGCGTCGCGGTAGATCTCCTTGCCCTTGGCGTCCTTGACCGCGACGATCGGGGCGTAGCCGTGCGAGACCAGATAGACCTTCGAGCCGTCGACCTCAAGGGGCGTGTTGACCTTGATGACGCCCTTCTTGTCCTTGCCTTCGGCGCCCTCGGAGTACGTCACATGCGCTTCGTACTTGCGGGGCGTGCCGCGGTTGGGCCCGTTCTTCTCGTACGTCCCGATGAACTTGTCCAGCGTGAAGCTGAACGGCGCCAGCTTGTTGGCGTCGAAGAGCGTGCCCGCCTTGAAGTCGTCGTACTGCGTGAGCGTGTTCGAGAAACCGTCGCCGTCGACGACCAGCTTGCCGCCCTCGGACTTCCACAGCTGGCCGCTGGCGAAGGAGACCAGGAGCACGATCAGGGCGATGTGGAAGAGCAGGTTCCCGGTCTCGCGCAGGAAGCCCTTCTCGGACGCGACCGCGTCGCCGGAGACATGGGCGCGGAAGCGGCGCTTCTTCAGCATCGCGAGCGCGGCGTCCCGGACGGCCTCCGGCTCGGACTCCGTACGCCAGGTCGTGTACGCGGGCAGCCGGGTGAGCCGCTTCGGCGCGCCCGGCGGGCGGCCTCGCAGCTGCCCGACGAACTGCCAGGTGCGCGGCACGATGCAGCCGATGAGGGAGATGAACAGCAGGATGTAGATCGCCGAGAACCAGACCGAGCTGTACACGTGGAACAGCCCGAGCTTGTCGTAGAGCGGCGAGATCACATCGTGCTTGGCCTTGAAGTCGGTGACCTTCAGCTCGTCGATGCTGGTCTGCGGGATCAGCGATCCGGGGATGGCTCCCAGCGACAGCAGGAGCAGCAGGAGCAGCGCGACCCGCATCGAGGTCAGCTGGCGCCAGAACCAGCGGATCCAGCCGATGACGCCCATGGCGGGAAGGCTGGATGCCGACTCCTCCTTGGGCGCCGTGGAGAGCTGTGAGCCGGCGGCGCCGAGGTCGGCTTCGTTCCCGTCGGTGTCCGCGGCCCCTTCCTGGTTCACGGCGTCCGTCGTTTCAGTCGTCTTGCTCATGTGGAACTCAGATCCCCACCGTGTAGCCGGATGACCAGACCTGCATCTCCTGGATGATGCGGTCCCATGCGCCGGTCACAAGCAGCAGTCCGGTCACGATCATCATGATCCCGCCGATACGCATCACCCAGGCGTAGTGCTTCTTGACCCAGCCGAAGGCGCCGAGCGCCTTGCGGAAGGCCACTGCCGCGAGCACGAACGGCACTCCCAGACCGAGGCAGTACGCGACGGTCAGTATGGCCCCGCGGCCTGCGGTCCCCTGCTGCGATGCGAGCAACTCCACCGACGACAGCGTCGGTCCGAGGCAAGGCGTCCAGCCGATACCGAAGAGCGCACCCAGCAACGGGGCCCCCGCCAGACCGGTCACCGGCCGCTTGTGCAGTCGGAACTCACGCTGGGTGAGCCAGGGCATCATGCCCATGAAGAAGATCCCGAGCAGGATCATCAGCCCGCCCAGCACCTTGCTGAGGATGCCCTGGTATCCGAGAAGCTTGCTCCCGAAGTAACCGAAGAGCGCACCGCCGGAGACGAAGACGGCGGTGAAGCCGACCACGAACAGCGCGGCGCCCGCGGCCATCCGGCCCCGTCGGGCCTGTGCGAGATCCGATCCGCTGACCCCGGTGACGTAACTCAGATAACCGGGAACCAGCGGCAGGACACACGGAGAGAAGAAGGAGATCAGGCCGCCCAGCACAGCGATGGGCAGCGCGACCAGCAGAGTGCCGTTGATGACCGTCCCGTTGATCCCGGATTCGGCCGCCACGGTGACAAGTGCGCTCACCGGATCACTTCTCCGTGAGGAGCGGGTCGATCATCTTGCGCAGGGTGTCCTCTTCGACGCCGCCCGCCTTCCGCGCCGCGATCTTCCCGTCACGGTCGATGACGACCGTGGAGGGGATGGACTGCGGGTTCAGGCTGCCCGCGGGGAAGCGGAGCAGGAGCTTGCCGGTCGGGTCGTAGAGGCTCGGGTACGGGACGCCGTAGTCCTTCTCGAAGGACTTGGCCGGGCCGGTGGAGGCGTCGCGGGTGTTGATCCCGACGAACTCCACGCCCTTGGCCTTGAGGTCCCTGGAGACCTTCGCCAGGTTCTTGGCCTCGGCACGGCAGGGCGGGCACCACGAGCCCCAGACGTTCAGCACGACGATCTTGCCCTGGTAGGAGCTGCCCACATCGAGGGTCTTGCCCTCAATGGTCTTGCCGGACAGTTCGGGTGCGGTCTGGCGCCCGCTCTTCGCCGCGGTCACGATGCCGCTGCTGCTGGTCACGTACCGGGAGCCCTGGGAGCTGCTCACCTTGTCCCCGGATCCGCACGCCGACAGAGCGAGTGCCGCGGCCGCGGCCACTGCGCCCAGCTGGGCGGCGCGGCGGAAGTCGGTGCGGCGGCGGAGGGGGCGCGTAAGAGCCATGTGAAAAGTTTCGCATGGCCGTTTCACGGATCTTGGGCACCCCCCTCACTGCCCGGAAAGCCCGATGTCAAGCAGCCTTAAGGAAACTGTTCCACCCGCCGGCGGGCCGCTGTCCGACTTCGAGGGAACGCAGCTTGGCGAGTACCTGCGGGTCCTGCACATCGAGCCAGTCACAGAACTGACGGAAGGACACGAGGCGTACATCGGGGCGGCCCGCGATCTTCTTCATGGCTTCCTCTACGGCGTCCATGTAGAGGCCGCCGTTCCACTCCTCGAAGTGGTTGCCGATGTACATGGGTGCGCGGTTCGTTTCGTACGCCCGCTTGAATCCGGCGAAATACGAGGCGGCCGCCTGCTTGCGCCAGTGCGGATAGTGCGACGTCATGCCCTTTGTTGAATTCTTGGACTGATTCGCCAGCATGTTGTAGTCCATCGAGAGCACCTCGAAGGTGTGCCCCGGGAACGGGATCTGCTGAAGCGGAAGGTCCCAGAGCCCGCCGCGCTTGACCGGCCATGTCTGCATACCGCCGGGCGAACTGGCGTCGTAGCGCCAGCCGAGCTTCTTCGCCGTCGGCAGCAGATTGTCCTGGCCCAGCAGGCACGGGGTGCGGCTGCCCACGAGTTCCTTGCGGTAGTCGAATGGCAGCGGAGGCTCGTCGTGCCAGCCGGTGTTCGTGCGCCATTCGGTGACGAACGAGACGGCCTGGTCGATCTCGCTCTGCCACTGCTCGGGGGTCCAGTGCGCGACCGAGCCCGAAGTGGTGCCGCAGAAATGCCCGTTGAAGTGCGTCCCGATCTCGTGGCCGTCGAGCCAGGCCTGCCGGGTGTACTTCATGGTCGCCTTGATGTGGTCATCGGTGAGATAACCGATGGCCGAGGATCCGACCGGGTTGTTCGGCGGACGGTAGAGCGACTTTTTCGACTCGGGCAGCAGATAGAGCCCGGAGAGGAAGAATGTCATCCCCGCCCGGTGCTCTTTCGCGAGTTTCAGGAATCGCGGGAAAAGGCCGTTCCCGACCTCGCCCGCACCGTCCCAGGAGAAAATGACGAACTGCGGCGGAGTCTGCCCCGGCTCCAGCCGGACCGGTTTGGCCGGCTGGTTCGGCTGGAGACCGGTGTCGGCGGTCGACCCGTCCCCGATGAGCCGGACGGGACCCTTTTTCGGGGTGGTACCTGCGCCCTGGCTGCCCTTTTCCTTGCTGCCCGTGGACTTCCCGCCGGAACCACAGCCCGCCAGACCGGCCGCGGCCGCAGCCCCGGCCCCCAGTCCCAGCAGGCCCCTCCTGCTCATGTTGCGCATCGCGTCACCCATCTGTTCGTCGTCCAGCGGCCCATACAAGCGGGCAACCGGTCAGATGATGGGATTAACGTGATGGTTCCGGGCAACCGGTACGATTTTTCACTCTAGGCGCCGAAGGCCTTCGCTTGTCCCCTGGCCGGCTTCGCACCGGACAGCAGGTGGGACGGAACCAGGTCCCTCGCCGGTTCCGTGTAGCCGACGGAGACGATGCGGTCGCCCTGGTACGTGAACGTCGTCAGCGAGGCGAGCGTGCACTGCCGCTTGCGCGGGTCGTGCCACAGGCGCCGCCGCTCGACGAAACTCCGCACGGTCCAGATGGGCAGCTGATGGCTGACGCAGACCGCCTCGTGCCCGCGCGCGGCGTCCCGCGCGGCGTTGAGGGCGCCCATCATCCGCACGACCTGGTCCACGTACGGCTCGCCCCAGGACGGGCGGAACGGGTTGGTGAGGTACTTCCAGTTCGCGGGCCTGCTCAGAGCGCCGTCGCCGACGCCGAACGTCTTGCCCTCGAAGATGTTCTCGGCCTCGATGAGCCGGGCGTCGCTTGCGAGGTCCAGGCCGTGCGAGCCGGCGACCGGGGTCGCCGTCTCCTGCGCGCGCTCCAGCGGGGAGGCCACGACATGGGTGATGTCGCGGCCCGCGAGGTGCTCCGCGACCCGGTCGGCCATCTGCCGGCCCAGTTCGGAGAGGTGGTAGCCGGGGCGACGGCCGTACAGGACACCCTCGGGGTTGTGCACCTCGCCGTGGCGCATCAGATGAACGACGGTGATCTCGTTGCTGCTGTCACTCATGCGGACACCTCGGCGGCGGCTCGGGCGGCGGCGGGCAGGGCGGCGGCGATGCGCTCGACCGCCCGCTCGTCGTGCGTGGTCGATACGAACCAGGACTCGAAGGCCGACGGCGGGAGGTAGACGCCCTGCGCCAGCATCGAGTGGAAGAACGGGGTGAAGCGGAAAGCTTCCTGCGCCTTTGCATCCTCGTAGTTGCGGACCGGGTTCTCGCTGAAGAAGACGGAGAACATGTTGCTCGCCGTCTGGACCGTGTGCGCGACGCCCTCCTTGCTGAGCGCCGCCGTGACCAGGCCCTGGATCTCCAGGGAGACCGCGTCGACCTTCGCGTACGCGGCGTCGTCGAGCAGCCGCAGCTGGGCGAGCCCGGCGGCGGTGGCGACCGGGTTCCCGGAGAGCGTGCCCGCCTGGTAGACGGGGCCGACGGGCGCCAGGTACGCCATCACGTCCGCGCGTCCGCCGAACGCGGCGGCCGGGAAGCCGCCGCCCATGACCTTGCCGAAGGTCATCAGGTCGGGGCGGACCCCGTCGACGCCGTACCAGCCGGCCTTCGAGGTACGGAATCCGGTCATGACCTCGTCGGAGATGTACAGCGCGCCGTCGGCGGAGCAGAGCTCCTTGAGCCCGGCGTTGAACCCGTCGACGGGCGGCACCACGCCCATGTTCCCCGCGGACGCCTCGGTGATGACGCAGGCGATCTCACCGGGGTGGGCGGCGAAGGCCTGGCGTACGGCTTCGAGGTCGTTGTACGGCAGGACGATGGTGTCGCCGGTCTGAGCCCCGGTGACCCCCGGGGTGTCCGGGAGCCCGAGGGTCGCGACTCCGGACCCGGCGGCGGCCAGCAGCGCGTCCACGTGTCCGTGGTAGCAGCCGGCGAACTTCACCACCTTGGCCCGGCCGGTGAAACCGCGGGCGAGCCGGATGGCCGACATGGTCGCCTCGGTGCCGGATGACACCAGACGTACCTGCTCGACCGGCTCGATGCGGGCGACGATCTCCTCGGCGAGTGCGACCTCACCCTCCCCCGGCGTACCGAAGGAGGTGCCGCGCGCGACCGCGGCCTGCACGGCGGCGATGACGTCGGGGTGCGCGTGCCCGAGGATCATCGGACCCCACGAGCACACGAGGTCGACGTACTCACGTCCGTCGGCGTCGGTCAGATAGGGACCGGTACCGGACACCATGAACCGGGGCGAACCGCCCACGGCACGGAAGGCGCGAACCGGAGAGTTCACCCCGCCGGGGGTCACAAGGGACGCACGGTCGAAGAGCGTCTGCGAAACTGGGGCTTCGTATTCGTACGGATAGCTCACACAAGCCATGGTGTCAGAGGCGCAGACGGTATTGCGGACAGGTGTTTCACCGCACATCCGTGGGGGAGGTCTCTGACACGATGATCGGGTTGCGCGGCGGGGGCCGCGAGTGGTCGGGTGGAGATATGCATCGCGGTGGCGGACTGGGCGAGGGGACCGATGACCTGGGTCCCGAGCCTGCCCGAAGGGGAAAGCACCGACGAGAGGCAGAGACACGGGCGCAGGCAGGGAGCACGGGAAGCAGGAGTGGTGGGCTTGTGGGCGTGACCTACAAGTACTTCGGCGCGCCCGACGGAGCGACGGCGGCACGAGTACCGGTCACCATGCGCCCCGAGGAGCTGGGCGGCGACGAGCTCGGCATGGGCGGCATGTTCACGAAGATAAAGCCGGAGACGATGGCCGCCATGGTCCTCACCGGCATCCAGGGCATACCCCTGGGCAAGGTTCCGCCGCTGGAGCTGGTGGTGCTGCACCCCGACTACGCGGTGGTGAAACTCCCGATGACCGTCGTGGACCCGCTGCGCGGGGTCGGCGAGGAATCGGTCGGCGCCGCGGCCTTCATCTGGTCGACGGTCCCGGACCGCGGCGGCCCCAGAGACGCGTTCAACGCCTACCGGCTGCTGCACGAATGGCAGGACTTCTCCCACCGGCTGCATGACGCGGGGCATCAGGCGTACTGCCTGGTGTGGCCGTGAACTGCGGTTCCTTCCGTAGCGACCAGGCTTTTCGGGCCTCCCCCGTCATGTGCCGGGAGGGGCCGTCAGACCACGCCGTCAGACCGCCGGGCAGTGCGACCCGGGCGGGCGGCAACTCCTTCATGCGGACCTCGAGGGCGGCCGGTTGAGCCGGCGGGGCCACCGACCGGATCTTGCCCTTGGCGGGGCGGGCTCTGGATGCCGGGCCGAATGGCGCTCGGTCCCTTCCCCATGACAGCGGGCGCGGGCACTGAGGCGGGCGGAGGCGCCCTCGGCCTCAAGGGCCCGCACGGAGTGGGTACTTCAGCTCCCCCGACGGCAGCCATCGCGTCGGACTACAGCCGGAATGCTCGATTCACCAGACCCATGCTGACCGGGGTACGACGGGAAACGGCGGGCTTTTGATCCACCCGCCCCTCTGACGTCGGCCGGCCCGCAAAGGCACTCCAGGGCGCACGGGCCTGGTGATCGGCGTCGGCCGGTGAGCACCACCGTGGGGAATTTCGCAGGTCCGCACTTCTCCGGCCTGCGGAATCCCGGATCCGCATCCCCGCCGCTCCCGTGTGCCGCGCGAAAGCAAGCCCTCTCGCCCCGGCTGCACGGCCCGCACCAGGCGTACTGCTCGTGTGTGTGGCCGTGCGGGCATCCGGCCCGCCTCAGATGCTCTCCAGCGCGCGCCGGGCGATGGCCTCACGCAGTTGCGGGGTCTGCGCCTGGATCAGATGGAACTGCGCCTCGCGGGCCAGCCGCCCCGCTGTGTTGCCGCCAGAGCGGTCCCCTCACCCGGGACACCCTGCGTGCGCCCCTCGTCCTCATGCACCGGCCCATCACCCTCGTCCTGCGTCGGCCCACACCCGCGTACGGTCGGTTCACTCTCCCGCACCGTCGGCCGGCCACGCCCGAAGGAGCGCCGGATGTGGCCCGGGACACGGTCACGCCCGGCAGAACGGGTGCCTGTCACTCGGGTCCTGAGGCCGTTCACTGGGCCGTGCGGCTGACCTGCGGCGCCCGGCCGACCGCGTACACCGGGACTCCACGGCGCACGGCCCGAGGATCGACGGATGACCAGGCACCTTCGGACGACGGATCCGGCGACCGATCCGGCAGTAGCGGCGGCAGCGGCACGAGCGGCAACGGCTCCGGCAGCCGTACGGGAAGGCCGGCGCCGTGACCGGGAGCGGTGACGGCGGGACCGGACGCGGTGACGGCGGAGCCGACGGCGGGCGCTCCCCGCGGTCCGCTCCGCCCGCGACCGGTGCCACCCCCTGGCGGCCGGGACCGGGGCCGCACGCCCGGCGGGCCGGCGGGTGGGCCGGCCGGGCCCGGACCCTGGCCGGCGCCGCGCCTCCCGGCCCGTTCCGGCCCGGGTTCTGGCGCAGTCCGATCCGCGGCCCGTGGCTGACAGCAGTCCTCGGCCTGGCGCTGCTGTTCGGCGTCACGGTGCTCTTCGTCACCGGGCTCCTGTCGTACGCCGCCTACAACCCGGGGCTGGGAGCGCTCAACGACAAGACCCCGGGGAAGGGGCTGCTGGGCTTCTACCTGTTCACCTGGCCCACCCACCCGTACTGGCTCTACCGCCTCACCCAGGGTGTCCATGTGACGCTCGGGGTCGTCATCGTCCCGGTGCTGCTCGCCAAGCTCTGGTCGGTCGTCCCCAAGCTCTTCACCTGGCCGCCGGCCCGCAGCCCCGCTCACGCCCTGGAACGGCTGTCACTGATCCTGCTGGTCGGCGGGGTGCTGTTCGAGCTCGCTACCGGAGTGCTCAACATCCAGCTCGACTACATCTTCCCGGGCTCCTTCTACACCCTGCACTTCTACGGCGCCTGGGTGTTCATGGCCGCCTTCGCCGCCCATGTGGTGCTGCGGCTGGGACGGATGTGGCGGGCGGTGCGTTCCCGCTCCCTGCGCTCGGTCCTGGGCACCGACACGGCGCACACCGAACCGGAGCCGGCCGACCCTTACGGGCTCGTCGCCGCCGCTCCGGCGCCCGCTACCGTCAGCAGGCGTGGCGCGCTCGGGCTGGTCGGCGCCGGGTCGCTCGCCCTGCTGGTGATGACCGCCGGGCAGAGCATCGGCGGCTCCCTGCGCCGTACCGCACTGCTCGCGCCGCACAACCGCGACCCCGCGCCGGGGCCGAACGGCTTCCAGATCAACAAGAGCGCGGGCGCCGTCGGCATCAGGGCATCCGACATCGGCCCGGCCTGGCGCCTGCAGATCCGGGGCACGCGACAGCTCTCCTTCACCCGCGCGCAGTTGCTCGCCATGGACCAGCACACGGCCCATCTGCCGATCGCCTGCGTGGAGGGCTGGTCCACCGACGACCAGGGCTGGTCGGGTCTGCGCCTGCGCGACCTCGCCGCGCTCGCCGGGGAGCCGCACGCCACCAGTGTCCTGGTCGAGTCGGTCCAGCGCCGGGGCGCCTTCCGCCGGGTGCTCCTGGCCGGTAACCAGATCCACGACCCGCTCTCGCTGCTGGCGCTGCACGTCAACGGCGCGCCCCTCTCAACCGATCACGGCTACCCCGCCCGCGTCATCGTTCCCGCCAACCCCGGCGTGAACAACACCAAATGGGTCCGCAGCCTCACCTTCCGGACGTGACCAGACGTGACCATGCGCCAGTTCTCCCGCCAGTTCTCCCGCCGCTACGGCGCACACCCCGTACATCTGCTCGTCATGGCCTGCTGCTTCGCCGTCGCCGGGTACGCCGCCGTCCAGCTCCTCATGGGCCGGACCGTCGCCGTCGCCGTCTGGTTCATCGGCGCCGCGCTCCTGCACGATCTGCTGCTGGTCCCGGTCTACAGCGGCGTGGACCGCGCCGCCCGGACCGCGCTCACGCCACGCAGGCGCCGCTCGGGCCGTGGGGAGGCGAGTGGGCGCCGGATCATGTGTCTGCGCGCCCCGCTCGCGCTGTCGGCCCTGCTGTTCCTCGTCTGGTTCCCGCTGATCCTGCGCAGACCGGCGCCGTACCACCGGGACACCGGCCTCTCGGACAGCGTGTACCTCGGCCGGTGGCTGCTGATCACCGCCGGGCTCTTCGCCGCCTCAGCGCTCGCCGCCCTGATCAACACGGTCCGCGGGCGCCACCGAGCGCGGCCGCCGGCTACCGGCTCCAGTGAGGGTCACGGCCGGTGAGGGCGAGCACCCGGTCGAACTCGGGCGCCCCGGCCGCCACCGGCACCGGCTCGCCGAAGACACCCCCGGCGCGGGCCATAGGCGCCATGTCCGCGAGCGCGGGCGAGACCTCTTCGACCACGGCCGGCTCGGGCGCGAAGTCCTGACCGGTCGCGCGGGCCAGGTCCCAGGCGTGCACGGTCAGATCGCCGAGCACCATGTGGCCGACCGTTCTGGCGGGCAGGTTCATGGCGCCCGCTGTGCCCTCTTCCGCGCCGGGCGCGGCCCACGCGGCCACCAGGGCGTCGGTCTCCTCACCGAACCTGCGCCGCCAGTCGCCCGCCATGTACTCCGGCTCCGCAGTGAAGTCCGCGGACTCCCGGGTTGCCAGCGCCTGGAAGTTGACCAGGACATGGATCAGATGGTTGAGCAGTGCGCGTACGTCGTACTCGGCGCACGGCGTACGGTCCGTGAGCTGGCCGTCCTCGATCCCCCGCACCACGGGGAGCGCTTGCCTGGCGGCGGCTGCGAGCAGGTCGCTGATGGCCTGCGCGCCCGCTGCCCCGCCCGCCTGCTCATGCTGGTGCTCGTTCCCGCGCTCGCTCTCGTTCTGCTTCTCGTTCTGCTTCTCGTTCTCGTTCCCGTTCATGATCCCGACGCTAGCCATGTCCGCGCAGAGGCGTCTTGAAGGAACGCGACATACGATCACTGACATGTCAGGTCCGCTGCCCGGCCCGCCACCCGGCCCACGGCGCGATACCAGGGGCATCGTCGACGCCCCCGAACTCTTCGCCCGCGTCCGGTTCCGCCGCCGCGTGCCGGCGCCCGCGCTCCGTCCCTATCTGGAGCACTACTGGCTCATCGACTGGGACCTGGACGAACCTCATGTCTCCCACGTCGTGCCGCACCCCTCGGTGAACATCGTCTTCCAGCGCTTCGGCGCCTCGCCCGCGTCCGGTGAGGTCGCGGGCGTCGGCCTGGGACTCTTCAGCCAGGAGCTGGCGGGGGAGGGCGCGGTGTGCGGCATCCAGTTCCGGCCGGGCGGCTTCCGCCCCTTCGTACCGGACCGCCCGGTGTCGCAGTGGACGGGGCGCCGTGTCCCCCTGCCCGAGGCCCTCCCGGCGTCCGCCGGCCGGGCTGCGGACATCCTCACCCCTGCCGATGAGGACGCGCGGGTGGCCGCCCTCGACCGCTTCCTGCTGTCGCTGGCTCCCGAACCCGACCCACGGGCCACCCGGGCGATGGCCCTGGTTGACCGGGTACGCACGGACCGCACACTGCGCAGGGTCGAGGAACTGGCGGCCGGAGAAGGCGTGTCGGCGCGCTCCCTGCAACGGCTCTTCGCCTCGTACGTGGGCGTGAGCCCCAAGTGGGTGATCCTGCGCTACCGCATCCACGAGGCGCTGGAGCGTGCCGGGACGGCCGCGCCGGTCGACTGGGCGGCGCTCGCGGCCGAGCTGGGCTACAGCGACCAGGCGCACCTCACGCGCGACTTCACCTCGACGATCGGCGTGGCGCCCGCGGCGTACGGCGTCTCGCCCCCGTAGCTGCCGCAGCCGTCTGTCCCGGCCTGCGGCCCTCTCCGGGGCGGGGACGGGACCGGTTGTCGGTGCCGCGGCCTACAGTCGAAGACATGCGGGACGAAGTGCGGATCGAGCCGTGGTCGGAGGGCGATCTGACGCTGCTGCGGCTGATGAACGCGCCGGAGCTGATGGATCATCTGGGCGGTCCGGAGACCGAGGACCAGCTCCTCGTGCGGCATGAGCAGTACGTCGGCATGAGCGCCGGGACCAGCGGCGCGGGCACGATGTTCCGGGTGGTGACGACAGCGACGGGTCAAGCCGTGGGGACCATCGGGTACTGGGAGCGGACGCGGCAGGGAGAGGTGATCTACGAGTCGGGGTGGGGTGTGCTGACGGAACACCAGGGGCGGGGCCTGGCCGGCGCCGCGCTCGAAGCAGTGCTGGAGCGGGCCGCACTGGAGCGCCGACACCGATTCCTCCACGCCTTCCCGTCCGTCGGCAATGGTCCGTCGAACGCGGTGTGCAGAAAAGCCGGCTTCTCGCTCCTGGGCGAATGCGACTTCGAGTACCCGCCGGGACGGCCCATGCGGTGCAACGACTGGCGCGTGGAGCTCACGTTCTGAGTCGCCCCGGTGCGCCCCGGCCGGGATGGGGTGTGGCCGGGACTGAGCCGGCCGGGACGGGCGTGGCCGGGGCGTGCGGGTTCCGGGGCCCAGCGGGCCGGGGCGGACCCGCCCGGGTCCAGTCGGTCGGACGGGCCCGGTCCGCCCCGGTACGGAGAGTCGGTCGGTGAGCAGGATGCGGTCTCCGGCAGGCGGGGACGTTCAGCTGAGGAGCTCGTTGCCCGCCTTCAGCGCGTCGCCTCCGGCCTTCGCCGCCCCCTTCACGGCGTGGACCTTCTTGCCGAGACTGTTCCCGACGACACTCTGGGCGATCGGCTTCGCCTGCTCGCCTACAGCGGCCGTGGTCTGGGCCGTGTCGCTGATGGTGCCCCCGAGGTCGTTGGCCTGAGCGGCGGGAGCGAAGGCGGCGAGAATCGCGGATCCGGCAGCGGCGGTGGTGAGAATTCGACGTACGTTCATGGTCGAAGTAACGCGTGGGGGCGCCTGAAGGCACGCCCCCGTCAGCGGATCGGCCCCGAGTGGCCGCGTATCCCACTCCCACGGGGGGCGGGGCGCCGAGCCGTTGATGGCTTCCGGCCGAAGCGTCGGACTGCGTCATTCAACCGTGAGGCCCGACTGCCCGACCGCGAGATCGCGCAGCTTTAACTGCGTGGCGCAGATACTGCGCGAGGCTTAGTATTACGTGGACGCCGGCGCGCCCGACCCGCCGCCGGCCCATCACCGACGCACTACTGACCCACCACCGACCCACCCCCCGGAAGGGACCCACCTCCATGACCGTCCTCGTCACCGGAAGCCGCGGCAGAGTCGGCTCCGCGCTCATCCCGCTGCTGCTCGGCAAGGGAATCGACGTCCGGACCGCATCAGCGGCCCCCGGGAAGCCGGTCCCGCCCCGCGGTGCGACAGCCGTACGGTGCGACCTCCGCGACCCCGCCACCTTCCCCGCCGCACTCGACGGGGCCGACGCCGTCTTCCTGTACGCCGAGCCCTCGCAGATCGAGGCGTTCGTCCAGGAGGCCGAGGCCGCCGGCGTCCAGCACATCGTGCTGCTCTCGTCCAGCTCCGTAATCGGCCCCGGGGCCCCGGAGAGCGCCATCGCCCTCTCCCACCTCACCGTCGAGCAGGCCCTGGCCGTCTCCTCCATCGAGACGACCGCCCTGCGGCCCGGCGCGTTCGCGAGCAACGCGCTCCAGTGGAAGTGGGCCCTGCAGTCCTCGGGCACCATCGACCTTCCGTACCCGGGCAGTTACTCGGATCCGATCCACGAACGGGACATCGCCGAGGCCGCGTACGCGGCACTCACCGAGCCCGCCCTGCGCGGCGCCGCGTACCACCTGACCGGGCCGGAGTCACTCACCTTCAGCCAGCAGATCGCGGCCGTCGAAGCCGCGGCCGGCCGCACCGTACCGTTCCGGCGCGTCACCCCCGAGGCGTGGAAGGAGTCCGTCGGCCCCCACCTTCCCGCCGCCGCGGCAGACGCTCTGCTGGGTTACTGGGCCGCGTCCGACGGAGTCCCCACGACCGTCACCCACCACGTGGAATCGCTCACCGGACACCCGGCACGCACCTTCGCCACGTGGGCCGCCGAGAACGCGTCCGCCTTCACCGGCACACCCGGCAGCCCCGGAACCGCCTGACCGCGCCGGCGCGTCCCCACTCACCCCGGCGCACGGCTCACGGCTCACGGCTCCCAGATGAGCGGCGCACGACGGAAACCCATGGCCCGCCCTCCTGCCCGATGACATCCTGACGGCGTGAACGGACCGGAGATCCACCTCGAAGTCGCCCCTGAGCTGCGCCTCTTCGTCCCGTCGGAACGCCGCCAGGGACGTACCGCCCTGGTCACCGACGGCTCGTCGACGCTCGGTCACGTCGTGGAGTCGGCCGGCATCCCGCTCACCGAGGCCGGCCGGCTGATCGTGGACGGCCGGACCGTACCGCGCTCGCACATCCCGCGCGCGGGCGAGACCGTCGAGGTATGCCCCGTGGAGCGCCCGCAACGAGTGCCGGGCGCCCCGCTCCGCTTTCTGCTCGACGTCCATCTCGGCACACTGGCGCGGAGGTTGCGACTGCTCGGCGTGGACTGCGCGTACTTCAGTGAGGACATCGGCGACCCCGCCCTCGCCACCTGTTCGGCGCAGGAGCAGCGCGTTCTGCTCTCACGGGACCGGGGGCTGCTGCGCCGGCGCGAACTCTGGGCCGGGGCGTACGTCTACAGCGACCAGCCGGACGAACAACTCCGTGACGTGCTGGGCAGGTTCGCCCCGGACCTCGCGCCATGGACACGGTGCACAGCGTGCAACGGCGAGCTGGCGCCCGCGACCAAGGAGAGCGTGCGCGTGCGCATCGAGGGCGGCACCGCGCGCTCCCACGATGTCTTCGCCCAGTGCCTCGCCTGCGAGCGGGTCTACTGGCGGGGCGCGCACCACCACCGCCTCGATGCGATCGTGGCGGAGGCGTTGCGCGAGTTCAGCCCAGCTCCCCGTTCCGCAGACGGCTGATCTGCTTCACGCTGACCGACACAGTCCGCCGCATGTGCTCGGTGAGCAGGGCGATCTCCTCGTCGTCGTAGGCCTCGAACATGGCGAACCAGGCGCCGTTGAGCTGGGCCCAGACCGCCCCGAACTCCGCCATGCGCGCGGGCACCGTCGCCACGAACACCCGCCGGCGGTCGTCGGCGTCGCGCTCCCGCCGCACATAGCCCGCACGCTCCAGCCGGTCGACGAGACGGGTGGCCGACCCGGTCGTGAGCCCGGTCAGCTCCGCGATCCGGCCGGTCGTGACCGGCCGCGATTCGAGACTCAGCAGATTGAGGCACTGCACATCGGTGGGGTGCAACTGCAGATGGTCGGCGAGGGCCTGGTTGAACAGGGCGTACGCGGCCATGTACCGGCGCGAGGTGGCACCCAGCTCGGCCATGAGCGCGCTGCGCGTCCCCGTCTTCTGCGTCATGCAGAAATCGTACGACTCAGAGACCCCCGCCACCGCTGCGCACCAGCTCGGCAGCCCGAGGACCCCGCAGAGCCACAGTGGAGCGGAGGGGCGGAGCAGCGGAAGAGAGGCCGGAGGCCCGTGCCAGGCTGTGCCCATGCTGATCCTCCGCTCCGCCGTCCTCTTCGGCATCGCCGCGCTCTTCGAGATCGGTGGCGCCTGGCTCGTCTGGCAGGGCGTGCGCGAGAACAAGGGCTGGCTCTGGATCGGGGGCGGCATCATCGCGCTCGGCATCTACGGCTTCGTCGCGACCCTCCAGCCCGACGGCGAGTTCGGCAGGATCCTGGCCGCGTACGGCGGGGTATTCGTCGCCGGGTCGATCCTCTGGGGCATGGCCGCCGACGGCTACCGGCCGGACCGCTGGGACGTGACGGGCGCACTGATCTGCCTGGCGGGGATGGCGGTGATCATGTACGCGCCGCGTGGACGCTGACACCGGCATATCCTGGCGACGCACCGCACCGCACGCCCGAGCGCATGTCACACCCCACCCCGCACACCCCGCACCGACCGCCCGTCCGAGGAGTATCGCCATGACCGCCGCGCCCGCAGCCACCAACCGCATCGCTGTCGTGACGGGGGCGAGCAGCGGAATCGGCGCAGCCACCGCACGGCAGCTCGCCGCAGCCGGGTACCGGGTCGTGCTGACCGCGCGCCGCAAGGACCGGATCGAGGCCCTGGCAGCGGAGATCAACGCAGCGGGCCACCAGGCCGCGGCCTACGCCCTGGACGTCACCGACCGCGCGGCCGTCGAGGCCTTCGCCACCGCGTTCCCCACCATCGGCGTCCTGGTGAACAACGCGGGCGGCGCGCTCGGCGCGGACCCGGTGGCCACCGGCGACCCGGCGGACTGGCGCCAGATGTACGAGACCAACGTCATCGGCACCCTGAACCTCACCCAGACCCTGCTCCCCGCCCTGGACGCGAGCGGCGACGGCACCATCGTGATCGTCTCGTCGACAGCAGGCCACGCCGCCTACGAGGGCGGCGGGGGCTATGTGGCCGCGAAGAACGGCGCCCGCGTCCTGGCCGAGACCCTCCGCCTGGAGATCGTGGGCCGGCCGGTGCGCGTGATCGAGATCGCCCCCGGAATGGTCAGGACCGACGAGTTCGCCACGACCCGCTTCGGCGGCGACGAGGAGAAGGCCGCCAAGGTCTACGCGGGCGTGGCCGAACCGCTCACCGCCGACGACGTGGCGGAAGCGATCACCTGGACGGTGACCCGTCCCAGCCACGTCAACATCGACCTCCTGGTGGTCCGCCCCCGCGCCCAGGCGTCCAACACCAAGGTGCACAGGGAGCTGTGACCGCCTCGGCATCCACGCGGGAGTGAACGCCGGCCCGCCTCGGACGGGCGCGGGCCACGGTGGTCGGCGCGATCAGTTCTTGATGAATTCCAGGATGCCGGCGTTGATTTCCCCGTGGTGGCTGACGTAGATGCCGTGCCCTGCCGTCGGGTACTCCTGGTACGTGCATCCGGGCAGCAGTTCCGCCGTCTTCCTGCCCGTCACTTCCACCGGCGCCGAGATATCCGCGCCCCCGTGCAGCACCAGCGCCGGCACCGGGATGGCGCGCACGGCCTCTCGGTTGTCGGTGTGGAAGACGGCGTACTGGCACTGCAGCGTCGCCCACACCGAGGCTGACAGGCACTGGTCGAGAGTGAGCGCGGCCTGGCCGGGGGAGACCTGATTGCCGAGGTGAGTGGCGAAGTACGCCTGCAGCTGCTGGGACATCCACTTCGGCCGGTCGGCCCGGACCGCGGCGGTCAGCGCGTCGAAGGCGGCCTCCGGGATACCCGCCGGATTGTCGTCGCTCTGCTTGAGGTACGGCAGCACGGCGGCGAGCAGCACCACGCGGGCCACCCGCCCGGCGCCGTGCCGGTACAGGTAGCGGGCGACTTCCGCGCCGCCGAGGGAGTGGCCGACCAGGGTGGCGCCGGTCAGGTCCAGGTGCGTGAGCAGGGCAGCGAGGTCGTCGGCGGTGGAGTCCGTGTCATAGCCGCAGGAGGGACGGCCGGAACGGCCGTGGCCACGGCGGTCGAAGGCTATGCAGCGGTAGCCGCGCTCGGCGAAGTACGGGATCTGGTACTCCCACATGTCCGCGTTCAGCATGGCGCCGGACACGAAGACGACGGGCTCGCCCTGGCCGTAGTCCTCATAGGCGAGGCGGGTGCCGTCGTGGGTCTCGAAGTACATCGCGTTTCCTCCCGTTGGCCTGTTCAGATCAAGGTGCCAAACCCGGCGGAGGGCGTCGATTACGTTCCAGGTAATGGCGGGACCGGACCCCCTGTCCGCAGCGGACATGACACAGGCCGCGGCCGAGCCGAACCGATCCCGAAGCTCGTGTGAGGTGCGCGTCCCTGAAGGCCCGTCAGTGGCCTGGTTCCACCGGCGAACTCATAGCCGTACGAGGGTGCGAGGGGGTGGCGCACGCTTCTGCCGCGCCCCCTCGCACCGCTCAGCCCTTCACACACACCACCTGCTTGATCTTGGCCACGACCTCGACCAGATCACGCTGCTGCTCCATGACCTGCTCGATCGGCTTGTAGGCGGCCGGGATTTCGTCCAGCACTCCGGCGTCCTTGCGGCACTCCACACCACGTGTCTGATCGACCAGGTCCTGAGTGGAGAAATGCCGCTTGGCAGCGCTGCGGCTCATCCGCCGCCCCGCTCCGTGCGAGGCAGAGTTGAACGCCTTCTCATTGCCGAGGCCCTTGACGATGTACGAACTGGTGCCCATGGAGCCCGGAATGATCCCGTACTCGCCGGAGCCGGCGCGAATCGCCCCCTTGCGGGTGACGAGCACGTCCACACCCTCGTAGCGCTCTTCCGCCACGTAGTTGTGGTGACAGCTGATCTCCTGCCCGAAGGTGACCCGTGCCTTCTTGAACTCCTTCCGGACCACGTCCTTGAGGAGCCCCATCATGATCGCGCGGTTGTACTTGGCGTACTCCTGGGCCCAGTACAGATCGTTGCGGTAGTCACCCATCTGCGGGGTGTCGGAGATGAATACCGCCAGGTCCCGGTCGCTCAGACCCTGGTTGTGCGGGAGCTTCTGCGCGATGCCGATGTGGTGCTCGGCCAGCTCCTTGCCGATGTTGCGAGACCCGGAGTGCAGCATCAGCCACACGACCCCGTCTTCGTCCAGACAGATCTCGATCATGTGATTACCGCTGCCGAGCGTCCCCATCTGCTTCGCAGCCCGGCCCCGACGGAACTTGACCGCTTCGGCGACTCCGTCGAACCGCTCCCAGAAGTCGTCCCACCCCGCCGTCGGGAAGCCGTGCATCCGCCCCGGCTCCACCGGGTCCTCGTGCATGCCACGGCCCACCGGAATGGCCCCTTCGATCCTGGAGCGCAGCCGCGACAGATCGCCGGGAAGATCGTTTGCCGTCAGTGACGTCTTCACCGCCGACATACCGCAGCCGATGTCCACACCGACAGCCGCCGGACAGACCGCACCGTCCATCGCGATCACCGAGCCCACCGTCGCGCCCTTGCCGTAATGCACGTCCGGCATGACGGCGAGGCCCTTGATCCAGGGCAGTGTGGCGACGTTCCGCAGCTGCTGCATCGCGCCGTCCTCGACCGACGCCGGGTCCGCCCACATCCTGATGGGAACCTTCGCACCCGGAACCTCTACATACGACATAACTCCTCGATTCCCCCGAAAAACGTGAAAGAGAAAAACACGCATCAAGATCCGCGAAAGCGACAGCGGACCGGCGTGTACACCAGTGCGTGCGATAGACATTGTGTCCGGTCACCGTCATCAGGCGGTATCCGTTTTCCGTTCCGAAGGGAGCCTCGGACAGTGCAGCGAAGGGCTTACGTACCCGGCATGGTGCTGCTCGCAGCGCTCGTCACCGGCTGCACGACCGGTTCCGGGACCGATGGTTCCACCACCGACTCGAAGCCCGGCGGGACCACTCCCGCCGCAGCGCCCGGCAAGTACTCCACCCTGCCCGAGCCCTGCCGCGCCGCCGACCAGGACGCGCTCAAGGACATGCTCCCGGAGATCGCCGATCTGCCGAAGGACCAGCAGGAGAAGGCGTACGCGGGCACACCCGAGGCCACCTTCGACACCGACCGCCAGGTGGGCTGCCGGTGGAAGGCCGACTCGCCCGCCGACGCGCACCGGCTGCGCATCGGGATGGAACGCGTCGTGAGTTATGACGCATCGGTCAGCGACGACGACCAGGCCAAGGCCCTGTACGAGCAGAAGCTGACCGCGGCGGACCTGCCGGCCGACGCCTCGCCCACCGCGACCCCGTCCGCCACCGCGAGTACCGGAGCGGGCGGCGGCGCCCGTAGCGACGCGCCCAGTGGCACACCGGCCTCCGGAGACGCCGGCGCGCCCGGCGACACGCAGGACCCCGGGCAGGGCGACGACGGCGGGCAGACCGCGGGCGACCTCCAGTCGCGGACGGTCGGCGACCTCGGCAGCGCCGCGTTCCTCGACGACATCCCGCCGAAGGCCGGCGGGGCTCCGCAGCACACCGTCCGGGTCGTCTTCCGCGCGTCGAACGTCCTCGTCACCGTGGAGTACAGCGAGCAGCCCATCGACCCGGCCACTCCCCCCGACACCAAGGACCTGCAGGACAGGACGCAGGCCATGGCCCGCAAACTCGCCGATCAGATCAGCGAATAGTCCCTCGCCGAGGGCCCCGGCGTACCGTGGCCGCCCGGCCCCTACGTCCCGTACGACATGAGCGAAGGAACCATGCACCGATCAGCCCCGCGACTCACCCGCCTTCTCGCCTGTGCAGCCGTCCCCGTGATGCTCGTCGTCGCCGGCTGCTCGTCGGACTCCGGCTCCAGCGGCAAGAAGAGCTCCAGCTCCGCCCCCTCCCCCAGCGCTTCGGCTTCCCCGACCGTCGCGAAGGCGGTGTACCCCAAGCTGCCCGACGCGTGTAAGTCGGTCCCGGCGAAGACCGTCTCGGACCTGGTCCCCAAGGCGAAGGACAAGTCGGGCACCGAGGTCAAGTCGAGTGACCTGTCGGCCCGCGCCGGCTGCTCCTGGAACGGCCTGGAGAGCAAGGGGACCAAGGGGTCGCAGTACCGCTGGCTCTCCGTGTCCTACCTCCGCTTCGGGTCCGACTCCGTGCTCGGCAGCGGCCAGAAGCGCGCCCAGGACCAGTACGCCAAGGCCGTGGCCGACGTGAAGGCGACGGACGGCGCGAAGAGCGTCAAGACGGTGACCACGCCCGGCATCGGCAACGAGGCGACCACCGTCACCTACGAGCAGCGCAAGACCGACGCGGACTTCATCTACGCGGTCACCGTCACGCGCACGGAGAACGTCGTCACCACCGTCAACCACAACGGGGCCGGCTACGAGGGCTCCAAGTCCCCGTCCGCCGACGACATGACGAAGGGCGCGCAGACAGCGGCCAAGGCGGCTGTGGCCTCGGTGGCCGCGGCCAACAAGTAGACACGGCAGGTGCCTTCGGGCACCCGCGTCCGGAGCCCGGCCCCTCGGCGGAGACCGGGCTCCGGGCGTACCCGCGCAACGCCCTCCGCACTGATGTGCCAGGCTGTGCCCGCCGGATGTCGAACTCAGGAGGGGACCGCGGGTGGCCGCGATGCAGCTGACACGCACGCACCGGATACTCATCGGGGTCGTGGTCACGGGCGCGGTGATCATCGCCGGGATCGGGTTCGTGGGTTCCTACGCGGCCGTGCGTGAACTGGCCCAGGAGAAGGGCTTCGGTTCCTTCTCGACGGTGTTCCCGATCGGCATCGACGCGGGGATCTGTGTGCTGCTCGCACTGGACCTGCTGCTGACCTGGATCCGTATCCCCTTCCCGCTGCTGCGCCAGACGGCGTGGCTCCTGACGGCGGCGACGATCGCCTTCAACGGCGCGGCGGCCTGGCCGGACCCGCTGGGCACCGGGATGCACGCGGTGATCCCGGTGCTGTTCGTGGTCTGTGTCGAGGCGGCGCGCCACGCGGTGGGCCGGATCGCCGACATCACGGCCGACAAGCACATGGAGGGCGTGCGCCTCACCCGCTGGCTGCTCTCGCCGGTCCCCACCTTCCTGCTGTGGCGCCGGATGAAGCTGTGGGAGCTGCGCAGGTACGAAGAGGTCATCAAGCTCGAACAGGACCGGCTGATCTACCAGGCGCGTCTCCAGGCCCGGTTCGGCCGCGCATGGCGGCGCAAGGCGCCGATCGAGTCGATGATGCCGCTGCGGCTGGCCAAGTTCGGAGTCCCGCTCGCGGAGACGGCCCCGTCCGGGCTGGCCGCGGCCGGCATCGAGCCGGTGCTGCTGCCCCAGGCGCCCGCTCTGGAGGCGGGCACCAGGTCCGAGGGGCCGACGGCCGTCGCACCCGGACCGGAAGCGGCCGACGCCGCGGAGGCGATGGCCGCCGCGGGCCCCGCCGGTCAGCAGCAGGCGCAGGAGCCGCAGCCCACGCACGAGAGTCCGTGGTTCGCCGCACCGCACGTCTCGCAGGAGGCGTACACCGGCACCTACGACCCGGCGTACGAGCCCGCGTACGACCAGCAGTACCCGCCGGGGTACGAGCAGGAGTACCCGCAGGACTACCAGCAGGAGTACGACGACCCGTACGGACAGGGCTACGACCGGCAGCACGGGCAGCCCCACCAGTACGAAGAGCCCCAGGGCCCTGCGGAGCCGCAGGAGTACGAGCAGTACGAACAGCCCGGTACTCAGGACGGCGCCGCCCAGGTCATGGTCCCCACCGGAGCAGGCGGGTCGCGCCGCCTGGGCGGTGTGATCCCCGGGCAGCGCGCCGAGGAGCCGCCGGCGGACGGGACCGCCGAGGCGGACAGCCCCGAGGTGCAGGGGCTGCCTGAGGACGTGTCACGTGAGGACGCGTACTTCGGGGCCTACCGGAAGTTCATCAGCGAGAACAACGAGGTGCCGACGGTGCGTCAGTTCGGCCGGTACCTGAAGGACCTGTACGGGGTCACGGGCCGCAACAGCGAGACGCTGAGCGACAGTTCGCTCCGTCCGTACCTGGCCCGTTTCCAGCACCGGTACGCGGAGGAGCTGGACGCGGAGCACATCGCGTAATCGCGGGCGGCGCAAGCACAGACCGCACCACGAGAACGACGGGATCAACTGGGCCGACGACAACAGCGCGCGGCACGGCTGAGGGCCGCCGTCCCGGGCAGGAACCCGGGGCGGCGGCCCTCAGCCGTACGTCGTTCTCAGGCAGCGAGCAGCTTGCGCACCCGGTCCGCGCCCACGGCGAGCAGCAGCGTGGGCAGCCTCGGGCCGGTGTCACGGCCGACCAGCAGCTGGTAGAGCAGGGCGAAGAAGGTGCGCTGGGCGACCTTCATCTCCGGGGTGGGCTTGGCGTCCGGTTCGAAGCCGGCCTGGATCTTCGGTACGCCGTAGACGAGCGTCGTCAGTCCGTCCAGCGACCAGTGTGTGTCCAGCCCCTCAAGGAGCAGCCGCAGCGACTCGCGGTCCTGGTCGGAGAGGCCGGCCAGGGTCTCCGTGTCCGGCTCGTCGCGCACCAGGGTGCGCTGTTCGGCCGGGACCTGGGTGGTGATCCAGCTCTCGGCCCGGTCGAGCCGGGGGCGTACGTCGTCTAGGGAGGCGATCGGGTTCGCCGGGTCCAGTTCGCTGAGGATGCGCAGTGTCTGGTCCTCGGCCCCGGCCGTGATGTCCGCGACGGAGGCGAGTGTGCGGTACGCCAGCGGGCGGGGGGTGCGCGGCAGTTCACGCGCCGCCGTGCGGGCCGCGCGGGTGTGCGCCGCGGCGTCGGCGGGGAGCGCCGAGCCGTCGGCGACCTTGGACTCCAGCTTGTCCCACTCGTCGTAGAGCCGCTGGATCTCCTGGTCGAAGGCGATCTTGAACGACTGGTTGGGCCTGCGCCGCGCGTACAGCCAGCGCAGCAGCGGAGCCTCCATGATCTTCAGCGCGTCCGACGGGGTGGGGACCCCGCCCTTGGACGACGACATCTTGGCCATGCCGCTGATGCCGACGAACGCGTACATCGGGCCGATCGGCTGCACCCCGTCGAAGATCTCGCGGACGATCTGCCCGCCGACCACGAACGAGGAGCCGGGCGAGGAGTGGTCGACGCCGCTGGGCTCGAAGACGACGCCCTCGTACGCCCAGCGCATCGGCCAGTCGACCTTCCAGACCAGCTTGCCGCGGTTGAACTCGCTGAGCAGGACGGTTTCGGAGTGCCCGCAGTTGTCGCAGGTGTAGGCGAGCTCGGTCGTGGCGTCGTCGTACGAGGTGACCGTGGTGAGGTCCTTCTCGCACGCCCCGCAGTAGGGCTTGTACGGGTAGTACGCCGTCCCCGCGCCGCTGCCGTCGTCCTCCGCCGCCGCGCCGGACCCGGCCGCCGCTTCCAGCTCGGCCTCGTCGACCGGCTTCTGGCTCTGCTTCTTGCCGCCGCCCTTGCCGCCCGCCGCTCCCGGGTCCTTCTTCGTGCGGTACCGGTCCAGGATCGCGTCGATGTCGGCGCGGTGCTTCATGGCGTGCAGGATCTGCTCGCGGTAGGTGCCCGCCAGATACTGCTCGGTCTGGCTGATCGGGTCGTACTCCACACCCAGCTCGGCCAGCGCGTCGACCATGGCGGCCTTGAAGTGCTCGGCCCAGTTCGGGTACGCGGACCCGGCCGGGGCCGGCACCGATGTGAGGGGCTTGCCGATGTGCTCGGCCCAGGTCCCGTCGATCCCGGGGACGCCGTTCGGCACCTTGCGGTACCGGTCGTAGTCGTCCCAGGAGATGAGGTGGCGCACCTCGTACCCGCGCCGCCTGATCTCGTCGGCGACCAGGTGCGGGGTCATCACCTCGCGCAGGTTGCCCAGGTGGATCGGGCCCGAGGGGGACAGTCCGGATGCGACGACGACCACGGGTGCGCCGGCACCGGAGTCTTTCGCGCCCGCGGCACGGCGCTCCGATTCGGCGATGACATCGTCCGCGAAGCGGGAGACCCAGTCGGTCTCGGTGCTCTGAGCCACGATCGGCACGTCCTTCTTTCTCGTACGCCTTCAAGCAAGGGCGGACGCCATTGTCCCAGGTCCCCGCAGCAGAGCGAAAACGGCTTTACGGGCCATGGGATACTGGGCGGGATCCCTTGCACCCCTATGGAAACGGCAGTCGGCCCCATGCCTGAGCCAGTCTCGGTCAATTCCCTCGCTTCGACGCTCAAGGAGCACCTCGCGGACGCGCTGACGGCAGCTCTGCCGGATGCCGGCGCCGCGGACCCCCTGCTGCGCCGAAGCGACCGGGCCGACTTCCAGGCCAACGGGATCCTGGCCCTGGCGAAGAAGCTGAAGGGCAACCCGCGCGAGCTGGCCGCCACGGTCACCGCGGCGCTCCCGGCCAATGACCTGATCAAGGACATCGAGGTCTCGGGCCCCGGCTTCCTGAACATCACGCTCACCGACCGGGCGATCACCGAGACCCTCGCGGCGCGCGCGGCCGACGAGCGGCTCGGCGTGCCGTACGCCGGGGACGCGGGCACCACGGTCATCGACTACGCGCAGCCGAACGTGGCGAAGGAGATGCACGTCGGCCATCTGCGGTCGGCCGTGATCGGCGACGCGATGGCGAAGATCATGGAGTTCGGCGGCGAGACGGTGGTCCGCCGCCACCACATCGGGGACTGGGGCACCCAGTACGGGATGCTCATCCAGTACCTGATCGAGCACCCGCACGAGCTGGACCACGAGGGCGAGGAGGAGGACGGCGAGGCCGCCATGTCCTCCCTCGACCGGCTGTACAAGGCCTCGCGTGCGGTCTTCGACTCCGACGAGGAGTTCAAGGCGCGCTCGCGGGACCGGGTGGTGGCCCTCCAGGCCGGGGACCCGGAGACGCTCGCGCACTGGCAGCGGTTCGTGGACGAGTCGAAGATCTACTTCTACTCGGTCTTCAACAAGCTCGACATGCGGATCGCCGACGCGGACATCGTCGGTGAGTCCGGCTACAACGACGTGCTGGAGGAGACCTGCCGTCTCCTGGAGGAGTCGGGTGTCGCGGTCAGGTCCGAGGGCGCGCTCTGTGTCTTCTTCGACGATGTGAAGGGCCCGGACGGCAATCAGGTCCCGCTCATCGTCAAGAAGACGAACGGCGGCTACGGCTACGCGGCCACCGACCTCTCGGCGGTCCGCAACCGCGTGCAGGACCTCAAGGCGGACACCCTGCTGTACGTGGTGGACGTGCGGCAGTCACTGCACTTCAAGATGGTCTTCGAGACGGCCCGCAGGGCGGGCTGGCTGGAGACCGCCGACGGCCAGGCAAAGACCGTTCACCTGGGGTTCGGCACGGTCCTCGGCAAGGACGGCAAGCCGTTCAAGACCCGGGCCGGCGAGTCGGTGCGCCTGGTGGACCTCCTGGACGAGGCGGTCGAGCGCGCCACGGCCGTGGTGCGCGAGAAGAACAACGAGAAGATCGCGCTCACCGAGGCGGAGATCATCGAGAACGGCGCGCAGATCGGCATCGGCGCCGTCAAGTACGCGGACCTGTCCACGTCGGCGGCGCGCGACTACAAGTTCGACCTGGACCAGATGGTGTCCCTCAACGGCGACACCAGCGTGTACATCCAGTACGCGTACGCCCGTATCCAGTCGATCCTGCGGCTCTCCGGCGAGGCGAAGCCGGCCGCGCACCCGGAGCTGGAGCTGGCCCCGGCGGAGCGCGCGCTGGGGCTGCACCTGGACCAGTTCGCGGAGGTACTCGCCGAGGTCGCCGCCGCGTACGAGCCGCACAAGCTGGCCGCGTACCTCTACCAGCTGGCCTCGCACTACACGACGTTCTACGCGGAGTGCCCGGTCCTCAAGGCCCCCACGCCCGAGCAGGTGGAGAACCGGCTGTTCCTCTGCGAGCTGACCGCCCGCACCCTGCACCAGGGCCTGGCGCTGCTGGGCATCCGGACGCCCGAGCGGCTGTAGTCCCGAGCGGACCGCGCATCACTGCTGGGCCGGCTCCCAGGTGTCCCCGCCGAGCGGGTGCACGTACCGGGGCCGGCCCTTCACGCTGCTCGCCCGGAACGGCTTGCCGTGGTCGTCCAGACGAATGGTCCCGTGCCGGTCGCCGCTGCTCCACTGGAGATCCAGGTACCAGCTGACGTCGTGGGCCGCGGTACTGGCCTTGATCTCCAGGACCTGCGGGTCGCTGGAGGACACCTTGTACGGGAAGTCGGTGGCCGGGACCTTCCGGTCGCCCTGCACCCCGGCGGCCGGTTCCGCCATCGGGGTACCGGTGTCCAGGTTCACGTCGAACCCGGCCGGGACGATCCCGCCGCCGCAGCCGTCGCCCATCGCGTACGAGGACCAGGCGAGCGGCGCGTGACGGCCCACGATCCGCACGTGCAGGGCCTGGAGCACCACCGCGTCCGACGTCTTGCCCTGCACGGACAGCTCGATCCGCGCACCGCCGCTGGAGACACCGCCCAGCGCGGTCGCCCAGCTCGCGGCGTCCTGTTCGGCCGGGGGCGGCGGCATCTTCGCAGCCGCCCGGTCCACCAGGTAGGACTGGCTGCACGGGTCGTCCCAGACGTAGGGACGGACGTTCACCGTGAGCGGTACCGCGGGAACGCTGTCGCCGTCGGGCCCCAGGTCACCGGTCGTCCCCCCGGCCCGGCCGGCCCGCGCCGAGCGGGAGGCGGAGGGGGACGGGGTCGAGGAGGGAGAGGGCGGAGCGGAGTGGGACGTCCGCGGTGACGGTCCGGCGGACGCGGCGTGGCTCCGCTGATGTTCCGGCAGCCTCTCGGTGACCGAAGCGGCGCCGGACGCGCCGTCGGGGCGCAGCGCCATCGCGACGGGCACGGCCACAGCGGCGAGGACCACGGCGGCCCCGATCAGCCGGAGGCGGGTGTTCCTGCGCGACCGGACGGCCGGGCCCGGTCCGGTGGGAGCGGCGGACGGCGACCCGGGATCGGAGGCGCCGGACAGAGACCGCGGCTGCGGCCCCACGGCATGCTGAACCACAGCCTCCGGAAGCACAGCCTCCGGGACTGTCCGGCCCGCAGCCCGCTGTTCCGGAACTGTCGCTTCCGGCCCCGCACCGTCCTTGGGCCGTCTTCTCGCCGCGTCGGCCAGCAGCCACCGCCGGTGCAGCGCGACCAGTTCGTCCGGGGTCGCCGCACACAGCCGCGCGAACCGCTCGACCGGCGCGTACTCCGTCGGGACGGCGTCACCGTTGCAGTACCTGTGCACCGTCGACGTACTCATATGGAGCTTCCCCGCCAGAGCCCCGTAGCTGCGCCCCGAACGGTCCTTCAGCTCCCGCAGCAGCGCGGCGAATTCCACGGTCTCGGAGCCCACGGCCACCGTCCCCCTCGTCCCTCGCCCCAGGAACGCGTTCCAGGAAGGCATTCCAGGGGCATCCCGTATCCCCTGGTCACAGTACGCGCAGCCGTTCCAGCGTCCCCAATGGGCCGGGAACGATTGCAGGCTGAATCAGCCACCCCACAAGCTGAGTTCGTGTTCAACCGACTCCGGCAAGGCTTTGACCTGAGCATCGTCGACCTGGTCGCGCTGGCCGTAGTGGTCACGACGACGGCAACGGTCATCCTGCTCATCCGTCGCCTCTGAACCTTCGGACAACTCGGACCTCAGAGACCCGCACAGCCCACGGGCCCGCAAAGCTCACAGAACCTCACACCTACGGGGAGCATCACCATGAACGTCCGCCGCACCCGCATCATCACCGCAGCCGCCACCGGTCTGATCTCCGCACTCGCCCTCACCGGCATGTCGGCCGCCACCGCCGACGCCGCGCCGGCCAAGGCCGCCAAGATCGTGACCTGCACCCCCGCCAACACCAAGAGCGTGCTCTCCCCGGTCAGCCGCCCCATCAACCACTTGCTGATCAAGACCACCAACACGGGCAAGGCCCCCTGCTACGCCTACGGTGCTCCTCTCATCGGCTTCGACCACCCGCAGTCGACCGTCCAGATCCTGCGGGAGAGCGTGCCGCAGGCGGTCGTCACGCTGAATCCGGGCCAGTCGGCGTACGCCGGTGTCCTCACCTCCGGTGGTGACGGTGCCGGTGAAGGCGGCCACTGGTCGAAGCAGATGTCCCTCGCCTTCCAGGGCCGTGACATGGCCGGTTCGGTCGGCCCCACGGCCTCCCCCGCCGTACCGAAGAAGACGTGGGTCGACGACTCGGCTGCCGTCTCGTACTGGCAGTCCACGGCAGCCGACGCACTGGTCTGGTAGCCACCCGCCGGACAGCCGGACAGACCCGTTGGCCCCACACACCGAATCCCGTGAGGAACCCCCATGCAGATCCGCCGTACTCGTCGCGCGCTCACCTTCCTCGCCGTCGCCGGGGCGACCGTGCTCGCCACCGCGGCCTGCGGTACGAACGGAAGCAGCTCCGACGGCTCCCCGAACAGGAGCGAGGGCGCGGGCTCCTCGGTGTCCGGCTCCCCGGCATCGGGCTCGTCCGCGGCGAAGGGGACCGACGCGTCAGCGTCCGATGACAGCAAGGCAGGTTCCTCCGCTCAGGGCCCGGACTCCGCCGGCTCCGCCGGGACTTCGGGCTCGTCCGGGATTTCGGGGAGCAAGAGCGGCGGGTCCGGGCCGGCCTCGGGCAAGAGCGGCTCCGGCAGCAGCGCGGCCGACGCCACCTGCTCCGCCGGCGCCATGAAGATCGCGCTGATCAGTACGGGCGGCACCCTGCCCGCCGTCGTCCTCAAGGCCACGAACGCCTCCGGCAGCAGCTGTGACCTCTACGGCTTCCCGACCGTGGGCTACCCCGGAGCACAGGCTGCCGTCGGGGCCAACGAGCGCAGCAAGCCGCAGGCAGTGGTCACCCTCGCGCCGGGCCGGTCCGGGTACGCGGCCATCGCCCTCCCCGACGGCGCCGGCAAGCACCGCGAGAAGACCCTCACCGTCGGTCTGCTCGGCCGGGACATGGGCCCGGTCAACGGCCAGGCCACGGTCACCGCGTCCGGCTCCGGAATCGCCCTCACCGACAGCTCGACGGTCAGCTACTGGCAGTCGGACGAGGCCGCCGCGCTCCAGTGAACCACCACCCCTCCGGGCCCCGGTCCGCCGCTCCGGCACCATGACGCGCCCTGGCCCCCTCTCCCTGTGGCCAGGGCGTTCCGGCGTCACGCGTCACATCAGGACGGCTCCTGGCCGCCCAGCATGAATTCGGCCCGGCTGCTCCACACAGTGCCGTCATGGGCGACCAGTTCGACGGAGCGTACGGACGCCCCGAACGGCAGCTTGTCCCGCACATCGGCCTCGACCCTGTCGAGTACCACGGGATCCTGCCCCTGAGTGATCGTCACGTGCGGCGCCGGATCGCCGAACCTGCCCCGGTAAGGAGGCGCTTCGGGCCAGCGCGCGTGCACCGCCCGGGTCAGTGCGCGGACTGGCCCGTCCGGCTCGGGGGCCAGATACAGCAGCCCGGGGAATCGCCCGCACTCCCGGAAACTCACGTCGAAAGCGCGGTGGCCGCCGAAGAGCGCGGCCAGGGCGCCGAGCACGCCGTCGTCGATGCCGTCCTGCCTCAGGAACGGGTAGAGCACGGTCAGGTGCGCCGGAATGCCGTCCGCCGCCATGGGATCGAACCGCTCCCGCCAGCCACCGACCACGGGCTCGGCCTCGGGCACCGTGATCACCAGGGCTGTGTCGCCTGCCTGGTACATGTCCACTCCGTTCCGTCCTCGGGGGCGCCACACTGCCACAGCACCGGAACGTGCGGCATCGGCTCACCACCGACCCAGTTGGTATACCCAATTGACGCGATCCGCCTCGGGCGTCCGTCATTGCTGCCGCACAAATACCACTGAACTCCACATACCATTCCACGGCATTCACGTTTGGTATGCCGACTGCTAGTGTCGCCTCGTCTCCGCCGACGACAGCCGTCCGGCTGGGCCGGCTCCGGACACCGCACATCCGCAGGAGGCTCCATGCGCACTCGCCGCCGCGGCGCCCACGTCCAGGACTCCGTGCCGCAGTGCCGGACCGTCTCCGGGAGAATGCGCGCGGCGCACGCCGGGCGCGAGAACCGCGCGGCCGTGCCGCCGCCCGTTCCCGCAGCAGTCCCGCAGTTCGAGGAGACGCCCTGATGAACGAACCACCCGAGACCGGTGAGTCACACGTCACCCACGCCGAGCGGACCATCCGCGCACGCATCATCTCCGGTCAGTACCCCCCGGGTTCCCGGCTGCGCGAGCGCGAACTCTCCGAGGCCCTGGGTGTCTCACGCATCCCCGTCCGCGAAGCGCTCACCCGGCTCACCGCGGAGGGCCTGGTGGAGATCTCCCCGCGCCGCGGCGCGTCGGTGCGGCGTCTGTCGCTCCGCGATGTCTCGGAGCTCTTCGATCTGCGCCTCAGCCTGGAGGTCTTCGCCGCCCGCAGAGCCGCGGAAGCGTGTGCGGCAGGCCGCGGAGGCGGGCAGCTGAGCGACATCATGGAGGTGGCCGAGAAAGCCACCCGGCGCGGCGATGTCCACGAGATCACGGCCGCCAACACCGCGCTGCACGCGGAGATCGTCGCGATGACCGGCAACCGGCTGCTCCAGACAGCCCTTCAGCCCTCGCTCGGCCTGGTCCAGTGGCTGTTCACCCTCACCGGTGGTCTCGACCCGCGCGTGCAGTGCTCGGAGCACCAGGACATCTGCGCCGCGATCCACGCCGGCAACCCCGATCTGGCCGACGCCCTCGCCTACGCCCATATCGAGCGGGGCCGCGGCCCCTCCCTGGCCACCCTGACCGGGGTGCTCCCGGCCGAATGACCGACGGGGTGTGCCGCCCCGGCACCGAAACGCCCCGGCACGAAACAAGGAGAGACACCGGATGCTGATCACGAACGTCCGTCCCTGGGGCGGCGCCCCCTGCGACCTGGAGATACGGGACGGTGCGATTGCCGCGCTGACTCCGCACGACCCGAACCGCCCAGCGCCGGGAACGCCCGCGGGCGACGTGGTCGAGGGCCGGGGCCGGCTCGCCCTGCCCTCCTTCTCGGACGTCCACTGCCATCTGGACGCCACGCGTATCGGTCTGCCGTTCCGCCCGCACACCGGAGCCCCCGGTGTCTGGGCCATGACGATGAACGACCGCGCCCACTGGCGCGACGACGAGTGGACCGTGGCCGAACGGGCCACTCACACCCTCGGCCGCATGATCGAGCGCGGCACCACCCGCGTCCGCAGCTACGCGCAGATCGACGCGGACTCCGGGCTTGAGCGCTTCGAGGGCGTCCTCGCCGCCAAGGAGGCACACGCCGGCCGGTGCGAAGTCGAGATCATGGCGTTCCCGCAGGCCGGCCTGCTCAGGGAGAAGGGTGTTCCGGAGCTGATGGACCAGGCGCTGTCCTCCGGCGCGGCCGTGGTCGGCGGCATCGACCCGTGCACCCTGGACCGCGACCCGGTACGCCACCTGGACATCGTCTTCGGCCTCGCGGAGCGCCACCAGGCCCCGGTCGACATGCACCTCCACGAGCCGGGCCCGCTGGGCGTGTTCAGCGTCGACCTGATCCTGGAGCGGGTGCGCGCGCTCGGCATGGCGGGCCAGGTGACCCTGTCCCACGCGTACGACCTGGGGAGCGTCGACGAGGCGACGAGCCGGCGTCTCATCGAGGAGTTCGCGGAGCTGGACATCGCCATGGCCACCATCGCCCCGGCCCAGCACCGCGCGCTGCCGCTGGCCGATCTGACGGCCGCCGGGGTCCGCGTCGGTCTTGGCGAGGACGGCCAGCGCGACTACTGGTCGCCCTACGGCAACGCGGACATGCTGGACCGCACCTGGCAGCTCGCCTTCACCAACCGCTACCGCGCCGACGAGCTGATCGAGCACTGCATGGCCGTCGCTAGCCTGGGCGGTGCCTCGATCCTCGACGGGAACCTGCCCCGTCTGACATCCGTCGCCGACCGCCCCGGCCTCGCCGTGGGCGACCGCGCCGATCTGCTCCTCGTCGACGGTGAGACGGTGACCTCCGCCGTCATGGACCGCGGCACCGACCGTACGGTCCTGCACGACGGCCGGGTCGTCGCGAACGGCCTGCAGCTCGTCGGCTGACGCGCCGCAGCCGGCAGCCCGCGCACGACGGGGCCCGTCCACCGGGTGGTGGACGGGCCCCTCAGCGCCGCCGCAACCGGCAGCCACGGCGCCCGGTCGCTACCCGGAGGTCTCCCCGGCGGCCGGCACCCGTGCCGCGTCCGGCACCGCGCCGTCGTCTGTGACCAGATGGCAGGCCACCTGCCGTACGTCACCACCCGGCCCCGCGGGCAGGGTGCGCAGCGCCGGAGCCTCGGTACGGCAGCGGTCGGTGGCCAAGGGGCACCGGGTGTGGAAGTGACAGCCGGGCGGCGGGTCCAGCGGACTGGGCAGGTCCCCGCCGAGCACGATCCGGCTGCGGCCGCGCTGCTCACCGGGGTCGGGTACCGGCGCCGCCGACAGCAGCGCCTGGGTGTACGGGTGCTGGGGAGCGGCGAACAGTTCGGCGGCCGGGGCCTGTTCGACGATCCGGCCCAGGTACATCACGGCGATACGGTCCGCCAGGTACTCGACGGCCGCGAGATCATGCGTGATGAATAGGCATCCGAAGCCGCGTTCACGCTGCAGGTCGGCCAGCAGATTCAGGACGGACGCCTGCACGGACACATCGAGCGCCGATGTCGGTTCGTCCGCCACCAGGAGGGCCGGATTCACCGACAGGGCGCGGGCGATGGAGATGCGCTGGCGCTGACCGCCGGAGAGCTCGTGCGGGTTCCGGTCGGCCAGCTCGGGCCGCAGACCCACCTGGGCGAGCAGCGCGTCCACTCGCCCGGCGGCCTGCCTGCGGTCCGCCATACCGTGCAGCCGCAGCGGTTCGGCGATGATCTGCCGGATCGTCATACGGGGATTGAGCGAGGACGACGGATCCTGGAAGACGAGATGGAAGTCCTTGCGCAACGGCCGCAGCGCGCGCGGCGAGAGCGTGGTCACGTCCGTACCGTTGATCAGCACGCTGCCGCCGGTCGGCTGGTCGAGCCGGACCACGCAGCGCCCCACCGTGGACTTCCCGCTGCCCGACTCGCCGACCAGGCCGACGACTTCGCCGGGCCGGATCGTCAGCGACACACCGTCCACGGCACGTACGGTGCCGGCGGTCCCGGCGAAATGCCGCTTGAGATCGCGTACCTCAAGGGCCGCCGGGACACCGGCCGTCGTGGTGGGACCTGCCGGTGATATGAGGCTGCCGGTCATCGGACGGTCCCCCCGTTCTCTTCGGTCACTGCCAATTCCACTGCCTCTTCGTTCACGCCGGACCGGGCAGGGCCGGGGGCGGCCGGCCCTGCCGGGTGGTGACAGGCGATCCGGTGCGTACCGGACGCGGGCGCCATGAGCGGCCGGATCTCCAGGCAGTCGGCGGCCGCCGAAGCGCAGCGCGGCGCGAAGCTGCATCCGGCCGGCTGCTCGCGCAGGTCGGGTACGAGGCCGGGAATCTCGTTGAGCCGGGCCCGTCCGCCGGCCGTCCGGCTGCCGGGGCGCAGTACGGCGCCCAGCAGACCCCGGGTGTACGGGTGCCCCGGCGCCGCGAACAGCTCATCCACCGGCGCCTGTTCGGCGGGGCGTCCCGCGTACATCACCAGGACCCGGTCGGCGGCGTCCGCGACGACGCCGAGGTCGTGCGTGATCAGCACGATGGCCGTGCCGAGACGTTCCCGCAGGGAGCGGAGCACATCGAGGATGCCCGCCTGCACGGTGACATCGAGGGCCGTCGTCGGCTCGTCCGCGATCAGGACCGCCGGATCGCAGGCGACCGCGATCGCGATCATCACCCGCTGGCGCATGCCACCGGAGAGCTGGTGCGGATACTCGTCAACGCGGGTGCGGGGCGCGGGGATACCGACGAGGCCGAGCAGTTCGACTGCGCGTTCCCTGGCCTCGCGGCGCTTCAGCCCCTGGTGCCGGACGAGTACTTCGGTGATCTGCCGGCCGATGGTGAGGACCGGGTTGAGCGAGGTCATCGGCTCCTGGAAGATCATCGAGAGCCGTCGCCCGCGCAGCGATCCGAGCTCCTTCTCGGGTGCGCCGACCAGTTCCCGGCCGTCCAGCTCGATCGACCCGCCGACCCGTGCGGTGGGGGGCAGCAGTCCCATCACCGCCATCGAGGTGACGGATTTCCCGCAGCCGGACTCACCGACCACGGCGAGCATCTCGCCTGGCGACAGGTCGTAGGAGACCCCGTCAACGGCGTGCACGGTGCGTTCCGCGCCGTGGAAGGAGACCGTCAGGTCACGGACCCGCAGGACGGGCCCTGCGGAAGCGCCAGGGCCCGGGGCTTCGCGTGGAGCGCCGCCGGGCGCCGTGGGTGTGCCGACTCGGGTCACCGGGAACCTCCGCGGGGGTCGAGGATGTCGCGTACGCCGTCACCGAGCAGGTTGAACGCCAGCGTGGCGAGCACGATGACCAGGCCGGGGAAGACCGCCATCCAGGGGGCGTCGGCGATGAAGGGCTGGGCACTGGAAAGCATTACGCCGAGCGACGGCGAGGGCGGCTGCACGCCGAGGCCGAGGAAGCTGAGCACCGCCTCGCCGATGATGGCGGACGGGATACCCACGGTGGCCTGCACGATCAGAGTCGATGTGGCGTTCGGCAGGATGTGCCGGAAGAGGATCACACCGTCACCGGCGCCGTTCGCGACGGCGGCGCCCACGTAGTCGAGGTGTTTCAGCCGCAAGGTCTCGGCGCGGGTGACCCGCACGATCGCGGGGATCTGCGAGATGCCGATCGCGATGGTGGCGTTCTGCAGCGACGGGCCGAGTACCGCGGCCAGGCCGACGGCGAGCACCAGGAAGGGGAACGCCAGCATCGTGTCGGTCAGCCGGGACACCGCCGTGTCCGCGAAGCGGCCGTAGTACCCGGCGAGCAGCCCGAGCGGCACGGCGATCACGAAGGCCAGCAGCACGGCCACCACTCCGACCTGCATGGAGGCGGTGACTCCGACCAGTACCCGGGACAGCTGGTCCCTGCCCAGATCGTCCGTGCCGAGCCAGTGCGACCAGCCGGGTGCGGCGAGGGCGGCGCCGAAGTCCGGCCGGGCCGGGTCGTACGGGGCGATCAGCGGTGCCAGCACTGCCACGAGCACGAAGACCGCCGTCAGCACCGCACCGGTCAGGGCCAGCCGGTTGCGCCGCAGCCGGCGCAGCGCCACGGCGAGCCGTCCCGCGCGGGCAGGGGCAGCGGTCCCCGAGGAAGCGGTCGGGACGGCCGGCGCCGGGGAGGGGGCGACGGTCATTGGGAACCTCCGAGCCGGATACGCGGGTCGACGACGGAGTACAGGAAGTCGACCAGCAGGTTGATCAGGATGTAGGCGGCCGAGGTGAACAGCACCACGCCCTGGACCATCGCGTAGTCGCGGGTGAAGACCGCGTCGATGGTGAGCTTCCCGAAACCGGGCAGCACGAAGACCTGCTCGGTGACCACGGCTCCGGAGATCAGCTGGCCCAGTTGCAGACCGAGCACGGTGACCACGGTGACCAGGGAGTTGCGCAGCGCGTGGCGGCCGATCACGGTGCGCGGCGCCAGCCCCTTGGCCCGTGCCGTGCGCACGTAGTCCGACTGCAGCGCGTCGATCATCGCCGCCCTGGTCTGCCGCATCACCACGGCGGCGAGCCCGGACCCCAGCACGACGGCGGGCAGCACGAGCCGGCGCAGGTTCTCCACGGGGTCGGTGCCGAAGGGGACGAACCCGGAGGCGGCGAACACCGGCATGGCGATGGCGAAGACGAGGACCAGCACGATGCCGAGCCAGAAGGCGGGGACCGACATCCCCAGCAGGGCGATGCCGTTGGCGAGCCATTCCGCGGGCTTCCCGCGCCGAACGGCCGCCAGCACCCCCGATCCGACACCCACGACCACGGCCATCAGGAGGGCCAGCGCGGCCAGTTCGAGGGTGATGGGGAGAGCCTGCGTGATGGAGTCGAGGACGGGGAGCCCGGTGCGGGCCGATGTGCCGAAGTCCCCGGTGGCGGCGTTGCTGACGTAACGCCAGTACTGGACCGCGATGTTGTCGTCGAGGCCGTACTCGGCGCGTATCGCGGCCAGCACCTGCGGAGAGGTCTGCTCACCGGCCAGTGCCTGGGCCGTGTCGCCCGGCATCGCCCGGACACCGAGGAACACCGTGATGCTGACCAGCACCATCGTCACCAGCGACATGCCGATCCGGCGGCTCACATAGGACGTGAGCAGTCTGCGGAGGATCATCACCGGCTCCCCTTCGCATAGCCGGCTTCCTTGACCCGGATGAGGCCGTCGCCGGAGAGTTTGATGCCGCTCACGTCTTCCGTCGCGGACACGTAGTTGATGGGCCGGTAGAGGTAGATGACCGCGTGCTGCTTGTTGATCGCCGCGGTGAGGTCGCGGTAGATCACGCGGCGCTTCGCGACATCGGACGTGCTCCGGCCCGCCACGATCAGCCGGTCGATCTCCGGGTCGGACAGCTTGCCCTGGTTGTTGCTCCCCGGTGTGCCGACGAGGCTGTCGATGTTGCCCGCAGGATCGGGCTGACCGCCCCACCCGCCGGTCCTGGACTGGAAGTCCCCGGCCAGGGTGCGGGTCAGCCCGGTGGCGAACTCGGTCGGCCGCAGCCGGACATCGAATCCGGCGTCGGCGGCCATCGCCTGGATGACCTGCCCGAGGCGGCTGTCGTCCGGCGTCGTGTTGATCATCAGTTCCAGCGGCACAGGAGTCTTCACCCCGGCCTGCTTCAGCAGCTTCCTGGCCTTCGCCACGTTCCGCCGGGGGCAGGTCACCGGGCTGCTCAGCGGAATCCCTGGAGGCACAGGACCGCAGGCAGGCTCGTACATGCCCTGGAAGACCAGCTTGTTGATCAGGTCGCGGTCCAGTGACAGGTCGAATGCCTGCCGGACACGCACATCACGGCCGAAGGGTGTGTCGACGGTGCCTGGCTTCCTGTCGATGCCGTGCACGTTGCCGACGTTCAGCGTGACGCCCATGTAGCCGAGCGACGGGGTACTGAGGAGCTGAAGCCCCTTCTCACCCATGGAGTTGCGTACTTCGACCGGGCCCATCTGGTCACCGATCTGGACGTCCCCGGACCGGATGTTGGCCATCCGGATATTGCCGTCGGTGATCGTCTTGTAGATCACCCGGTCGAGGTGGACCTTGTCCGCGTCGTAGTACAGGGGGTCCTTCGTCAGCTCGATCCGGTCGCCGACCACCCGCTTGACGTACTTGAACGGGCCCACGCAGGACGGATGGCTCGCGAACTTGCTGCCGTACGTCCTGAGCGCCTTGGGGGACATGATCAGCCCGGCCGTGTTGGCCAGCCGTCCCAGCAGTGGGACGTCGGGGTGCTTGAGCGAGAGCCGGACGGTGTACGGGCCGGGTGCCTCGACCTTGTCGACGGAGTCGATCTCCGAGGCCCGTCCGGATCCGCGCAGGTGCAGATGGCGGTCGAGCGAGGTCTTCACGGCTGCCGCGTCCAGACGCGCGCCGTCGCTGAACCGGGCCCCCTTGCGCACGGTGAAGGTGAAGGTCCTGCCACCGTTCGTGATCCTCGGCATCGAGGCGGCGAGCTGCGGCACGAACCGGTTGTGCTGGTCCACGTCGTAGAGCTGCTCGCACATGGACGTGAACACCGTCCGGGCGACCAGCGTGGAGGTCAGGCTCGGGTCCAGCATGTCGGGATCGGACTTCAGCCCGATCGTGACGGTCCCGCCGTCGCGGACGGGACGCATATCGGTGAGCCGCGCTTTCGCGGCTGTTGCCTCGCCCGGCGGCGAGAGCGCGCTGCATGCGGTGGTGACCGCCAGCAATGCGGCCACCGCGATGGTGGCCGGAATTCGACGCACGGGACCAGGGCTCCTTCGGGCAGCACGGAACTGGAGCGCGGACCGGCACGGGCACGCGTTGAGGCGTCACGGTATACCAAAGGGCGTCGCCCGCAAACGGGTCCCAAGAGTCGTATTCGCCTGTTTCATGCGGTACTTGCTGGCTGAAAAGTGGGCAAGCCATCCCATCGAAATGCTCGTCAAATATCCATCGGGAACCCATTTGGCATACCGAATCGGGTTCCGAGAACAGAAGCCACCCCGGCATCACAGCACTTCGCTACGACCGCCCCCTCACGGAACGTGACACGACACCGTCCGGCCCCTCGGCGAACCGCCCGCCGCCCGGAAAACAGACCCCCAATGGAGCGGGTATGAGCCAGCTCCCGCCCGGCATCAGCCGTACCGGGTGGCCGGATCGGCCGCCCGCCGCGAGAGGGCCGCCGTCCGGCTGGCGTACCCCGCCGAGGTGCGCCCACGCCGGGGCACGCCTCCCTGGCGTGGCTCACCCCCCGAACCACCCCGCCACATCCACCCGGAAGCCGCCGCCCGGCACCGCCCCCGGCACGAGGGCCCGCAGATCGGACTCCAGCCCGGCGAGCCGCTCCGGGCCCAGGACACGCGCCCACTGCGCGTACAACTCGTCGAAGAACTGCCCCGATCGCACCAGCACCTCCACGCCGCGCGCGGTGAGCACCACGATCTTGCGCCGACCGTCGGAGGGGTCGGCGGCCCGCTCCGCGTACCCCAGCTCCTCCAGGCGCTCCACGGTCTTGCCCGCCGCCTGCTTGGAGACCCCGAGCCTGCGCCCCATCTCGCTCGCGGTGGCGCCCCGGACCCCGATCGCCTGCATCGCGAAGCCGTACGCGGGGCGCACATCCGGGTGCCCCTCGTCGGCCAGCCGGGCATGCAGCTGGTCGATGGCCGCACGGAAACCCGCGAAGAGCAGCATCGGCAGCTCGTATCCGCGCCCGTCCGCCGCGCTCACGGCGGCCCTGTCGTCAGCCATGGCGCAGATCACCCTTGCACAACTCGACAACCTCGTTTACGTTTTCGTCAATCACGTTGTCGAGTTTAGAGCGAAGGGCACACCCATGACCACCGCCTTCCCCACCCACACCGTCGACTCCGCCCCCGCCCCGGCGCGCCGCGCCATGCAGGCCACCACTGACCGCCTGGGCTATCTGCCCTCCCCCGTGGCCCGCATGGCCACCTCCCCGCAGACCCTCGACGGCTTCCTCAAGCTGAGCGCGGTCTTCGAGTCGACCACCCTGTCCCAGCCGGCCCGCGAGGTCCTCATCCTCACCATCGCCACCCGCAACGAGTGCCACGTCTGTGTGGCCATGCATACGGCGAAACTCACCGGCATGGGCGCCGATGCCGCCCTCATCGAGGCCCTGCGCGCCCAGAAGCCGCTCCCGGACGAGACGTTGGAGGCGTTGCGCGCCTTCACCCTTGAGGTCCTGGCCACCGCGGGCGCAGTCGCGGAGCCCGAGCTCCAGGAGTTCCTGGCCCACGGATACACCCCTCAGAACGCCCTGGAGGTCGTCCTGGGCATCGGTACGTACACGCTCTCGACCTTCGCCAACCGGCTGACCGGCGCCCCGGTCGACGACCAGCTCGCCGCGTTCGCACCGCAGGGCTGAGCCTCGCCGTGAGCAGCCGATGTCCAGGGAGGGGGGTGGTCGGCTGTTACGTGCCGTTACAGGCCCCGGACAGTCCTGTGAGAACTCCCCCGGTGGGCGGCCCATCTCACTTTCCGTAAGACGCACTGGAATACGGAGCGCGCCGGACTTCAGAGCCCGGCGCCGGAAAAGGGGAACCATGACCGCGAAGCTGAACCGAGTCGCCCGCTGCGCCGCCGCCGTACTGGCCGTCGTGGCTGTCGGAGCCGGTGCTGCCGCGTGCGACTCGACCTCCGGGTCGTCCCCCTCCAAGGCCGGCGCCCGATCCGGGACCAACGCCGGGTCCGGCACCGGCCAGGACTCGTCCTCCACGTCGCAGGACGGCTCCAACAGCTCCAAGAACCAGACCGGCGGCACCGCCGGCGGTTCGCAGGACACCGCTCAGGGATCCGACCAGCACAAGGTGAAGTCGATGTCCGAGAAGGGCTCACGCACCGACGCCGTGAACGAGTCCTCCGCCGCCACCAGCAGCCGCTGCCACACCAGCGACCTGAACTTCACCTGGAGCAAGGGCGCCCCCGACATGAAGGACGACACCGACCAGCAGGTCGCCTCCATCACACTCACGAACGACGGCGCGGACACCTGCACCCTCCACGGCTTCCCGGGCGTCCGTCTGATCAGCAGGACCGGCACCGCGTGGGACCTGCGCCGCTCATCGGACACACCGAGCACCATGACCCTGCACCCCGGCGACAGCACCGCATCCGTCAGCATCAGCCTCCTGGCCATCCCCGCCGACGCCCGCGACACCAAGCCCTTCGTCCCCGCCCGGATCCAGATCACCCCGCCCAACGAGACCACCCACATCACGCTCGACTGGCCCTACGGCGGAGCCATCCTCGACCAGGACGGCGCCACCGACGCCGGTACCTTCGTCAACCCCGTCGGGGTCTGACCCCCAACTCCCCCCACACGCCGGACACATACCGCAGGCTCTGCCGCACACCACGCGGCAGAGCCTGCGGCGCGACGGAAACCTTCAGGGCGGCAACCGCCCACCCGGTCGGCCTTCGCAGGGCTCGTCGCCCGCGCGAAAATCGCCTGATCCGCTCCCTGCGCCAGTGACAGGATGAACGCAGACCGACGGGAACGGGAGAGGTACCCCACACATGGCTGTCATCCACCACACCACGCTGAACCCCACCAAGCTGGAACTGCTCACCGCCTGGCTGCCCACGCAGCCCTGGTATCTCGGCGGGGCCGACGGCAAACCCGAGCTGGCCAAGGCGGGCGGGTTCCGGCTCGATGACCCGCAGGGCGAGGTGGGGATCGAGTTCATGCTGGTCGCCGACGCCTCCGGGGACGAACCCGTCACGTACCAGGTGCCCTTCGGCTACCGCGCCGGGCCGCTCGACGGAGCCGGTGACGACGCGCTCATCGGCACCATGGAGCACGGCGTGCTCGGCGAGCGCTGGGTCTACGACGGAGCCCACGACCCGGTGCTCGTCGCCCAGCTGGTCGCCCTGATGGCCGGGGCCGCCGTGCCGCAGGAGCAGAGCGTCAGCAACACCCCGGACCCGACCGTCGCCGGTCACTTCACGGGTACGGAGCACCCGGTGGCCACCGGGATCGCCGCGGTGACCAGCGACGCGCACGGCACCGGCGTACGGGTACGGACGGCCAACACCTCCGGCCCCGGGCTGACCCTCCACATCAACCGCGTGGTCCGTCCCCGGCAGGACGCAACCGCCCAGGACCTGGGCCACGTCACGGGGGACCTGCAGCTGCCGGACGGCACGAAGGCGCGCACCCTGTTCGCCGCCGTACGCGAGACGGGCTCCGGCCGGGCCTGATCCATCTGCGGGTCCCGGGCCCGCAGGCACTGAGCCCGTGGACACTGACCGCGCAGGCGCTCCGGGTGGGCGCCGGCAGTGCACAAACGTGTGTTGCCGCCGCGATCCGCAAGGGTCGCGGCGGCAACAGTACGAACCGGGTCAGGCCTTGTGCTGCATGCTCGTCCGGGCCGGATTGGACTGCTGGGCAGCCTTCGGGTCCTTCTCCGAGGCCTTGGCCCGCACGCCCTTCGCGATGCGCTCACCGATGGTCTTGTCGATGTTGGACCAGTAGGTGAAGGCACGCGTGAGAACGGGCTCGCTCACATCGTTCAGCAGGTGGCCGACGACGTTGTCCACGAGCCGGTCACGTGCGGCGTCGTCGAGGACCTCGCGCACCATAGTGCCGGCCTGGCCCCAGTCGTCGTCCTCCGCGTGGTCGACATACGCGGCGCGGGTGATGTCCCCGTCCGCGTGCCAGCTGGGCGGAGCGTGCCGGTCGGTGTCGGCGGCCGGACCGCCCTTGGAGTTCGGGGCGTAGACCGGGTCGGTGGTCTTCCGGTACGCCATGGCCCCGTCCTTGGAGTACGTGTGCACCTTCGCGACGGGTGCGTTCACCGGGAGCTGCTGGTAATTGGCTCCGATCCGGTACCGGTGGGCGTCGGCGTAGGAGAACAGCCGCGCGAGGAGCATCCGGTCGGGGCTGGGGCCGATGCCCGGAACCAGGTTGTTGGGCTGGAAAGCGGCCTGCTCGATCTCGGCGTGGTTGTCCGTGGGGTTACGGTCCAGGGTCATCCGCCCGACCTCGACCAGCGGGTAGTCGGCGTGCGGCCACACCTTGGTCAGGTCGAAGGGGTTGAACCGGTACGAGGGGGCGTCGTCGTACGGCATGACCTGCACGTACAGCGTCCAGCTCGGGAACTCGCCGTCGCGGATGTGCTCGAAGAGGTCCCGCGTGTGGTAATCCGTGTCCGCCGCCGCCATCTGGTCGGCCTCGTGCTGGGTGAAGTGCTCGACGCCCTGGTCGGTCTTGAAGTGGTACTTCACCCAGAAGCGCTCGCCCTGGGCGTTGATCCACATGTAGGTGTGCGAGGTGTACCCGTTCATGTGGCGCCAGGACCGCGGGATGCCCCGGTCGCCCATCAGCCAGGTGACCTGGTGCGCGGACTCCGGCGACAGCGTCCAGAAGTCCCACTGCATGTCGTGGTCGCGGAGGTTGTTGTCGGCGCGGCGTTTCTGGGACCGGATGAAGTGCTGGAACTTCATCGGGTCCTTCACGAAGAAGACGGGAGTGTTGTTCCCGACCATGTCGTAGTTGCCTTCGCTGGTGTAGAACTTCACCGCGAAGCCGCGCGGGTCGCGCCACGTGTCCGGGCTGCCGCGCTCCCCCGCAACCGTCGAGAAGCGGGTGACCAGCTCGGTACGGGTGCCCGGCTGGAACACGGCCGCCTTCGTGAAGGCGCTGACGTCGTTGGTCACCTCGAAGTGGCCGAAGGCACCGCTTCCCTTGGCGTGCGGCTGCCGCTCAGGGATCCGTTCCCGGTTGAACTGTGCCATCTGCTCGATCAGGTAGGAATCCTGGAGCAGAATCGGACCGCCCGCGCCGACCGTGAGTGAATGCTCGTCACTCTCGACCGGAGCGCCGGAGTCGGTGGTGGTGGCGGGGGTGCTCTCCGTCATCGGTCTCCCTTTCGATCTGCGGGGTGGGGCATACGGACGTGTAACCGCCGGAACGGGGGTCATAACCTGCCCGGTCGAAACGCCCCCCGGGGGAGGAGCCGGATGATCCGGGTGGAGGCGCTCGGGCCGTGCGGCACGGCGGAGGCAGGGACAGCGCACGGAGCACCGCGGCAGCACGCGGCCCTGCCAGGACACTGCGCTGCGGCGACACCGACGCGCCCGCGGCTTCCCCCGAGGAGCCGGCGCGCCCTGGCGGGTCCCCGGGGACCCGGCGGGCTCCGACGCCAGTACGGGGTGATCCGCGACCGCGACGCGCCGGAGTGTCGGACCGCCCCGCCTGAGTGGATTCGTAGCATGATCCGATTCGCACTCAGGAGCCGGACATCGTGCTGTGAAACGGGGTGGGTGGCGCGTGTCATTGACTCGTCGGGCTGTCATCGCCGCAGTGGCGGCCGCCGGGCTCGCAGGATGCGACGCCGGGTCCGGGTCCGCGGGCGGGGCGATGCCTGAGTCGCACCCGCCGTCCACCCCGTCGGACGTGGAGCCCCCGAGCCGCGACCCGCGCACCGGTCGCCGGACCGGGCCCGGAGCGGCGGCGCCGGCGGTGACCCGGGCGACCGCGGTCGCCCGGTACGGCTCGGCACGGCCGACGAGCTGGGGCTTCGACGCTCCGGGCGTCCTGACCGTCCTGCCCCGTTCGCGACGCGGCATCGCGCTGACCTTCGACGCGTGCGGCGGCCCCGGTGGCAGCGGTTACGACAAGGACCTGATCGGCTTCCTCCGCGCGAGGAAGGTACCGGCCACCCTGTTCCTGAACTCCCGCTGGATCGACGCCCACCCGGCCGTCTTCCGCGAGCTGGCGGACGATCCGCTCTTCGAGATCGCCAACCACGGGACCCGGCACCGCCCCCTGTCGGTCTCCGGCCGCTCCGCGTACGGAATTCCCGGCACGCGCGACGCGGGCGAGGTCTTCGACGAGGTCGCGGGCAACCACACCAAGCTGACCGGACTGCTCGGCCGGCCACCCCGCTGGTTCCGGTCGGGGACGGCGTACTACGACGACGTGGCGTCCCGCGTCGTGAGCGCCCTGGGCGAACGCCCGGTGAGTTTCACGGTCAACGGCGACGGCGGCGCGACCTTCACACCGGGGCAGGTCCACACCACCGTCACGGCCGCCCGGCCCGGCTCGATCGTGATCGGCCACATGAACCGGCCCACCGGCGGCACGGCGGAGGGCATCGCCACGGCGGTCCCCCGACTCCTCGCGTCCGGCCACCGGTTCGTCCGGCTCTCCGACGCGCTGTGACCGAGCCCGGACGTCCGCCGGTACGGCGGGCCGCTCCTCCGGAGTGGCCGCGACGCGGCCGGGACGGTCGCCGAGCGCGGAGCCGCGGCGGAATCCCTCCCGCGTAAAACTGTGCGTTGCCTGTCAGTGGGATGGCTTACTCTGCGATCACCGTGCCCCGACCGAAGGGCCGGCACTGATCAGTGGGGGGCCACTCATCGTGCGTACGCGCACTCTTCCGGCCGCGACAGCGCTCGCGGTCCTTTTCGGCTCGGCCGCGCTCGTCGCGACCGCAGCAGGGTCGGCCACAGCCGACTCCAGCAGGAGCCTGCCCGTGACGTCCGTGGGTGACGTGCTGGTGGACGGCGTTCACCAGCACGTCTTCATCACGGACCCGACGAGCGGCAAACTCGTCGTCACCGACTACACGGGAGGCGTCGTGGCGACCCTCCCGGATCTGCCCGGAGTGTCGGGCCTGGCGATATCCGCCGACTCGGGCCAGGTGTACGCGGCCGTGGCGGACAAGGACACCATCGCCTCGGTCAGCACCACGACGCTCGCGGAGACCACGAGCTACCCGCTGCCCGGCGCCGCCGACCCGCGTCATCTGGCACTCACCGGCAGCACGCTCTGGTTCGGCTACGGGACGGACGGCCGGGGCCACCTCGGCTCGCTCGACCTGTCGGCGGCCGAGCCCGCGACAGCACTCGCCCAGGAGGGCGACGTGTATCTGGGCGGGCCGCCCAGGATCGCGTCGACACCGGCGAACCCCGGCCTGCTGGCCGTCGGGGACACCCAGGTGAGCCCGATGACGCTGGCTCTCTACACCGTCGCGGACGGCAAGGCCACGCTCCGCACCTCCCGCCAGGACCCGAGCGGCGGAGGCGGCGACCTGAGCGACTTCGCGCTCAGCCCGGACGGCACCCAGCTCGTCACGGCGAGCGGAGCCCCGTACTACCAGCCCATCTACTCCACCACCGACCTCACCATGCTCGGCCAGTACTCCACCAACACCTATCCGAACGCCGTGGACATCGCACCCGACGGCACGGTCGCGGCCGGCACCTTCTCCTGGTACGACCCGGACGTGCACATCTTCAACCCGGGGAACGGGACCCCGGTCCGTCAGTACGACTTCCCCAACACGGGCCATACCTCCGGTGCGGACACCCTGGCGGACGACGGCCTCGCCTGGGAGCCGGACGGGACACGGCTGTTCGCGGTGTCCGAGAACAGCGAAAGCGTGTTCACCCTGCGTGTGCTGGACGCGCCTGCCAAGTCGGCCCCGGCGCTGACCGTCTCCGCTCCAGCCAAGGCCGACCGCGCCAAGTCCCTCACCGTGAAGGGCAAGGTGACCGCGACGGTACCGCTCCCGGCCGGGACACCACTGGCCGTCACCCGGACCGACGCCGAATCGCCGGCCGGCAAATCCCTCGGCACGAAGAAGCTCGGGGCGGGCGGCGCGTTCTCGTTCACGGACACACCGCCGGCGGGCGGCAGGGTCACGTACAAGGTCTCGTACGCGGGCGACAGCCTGCACACCGCGGCCTCCGCGTCCACCGCCGTCACCGTCTCGCGCGCCACGCCCGCGCTCTCCCTCGACCGCAACGGCAAGCTCTACGGGTACGGCGCGAAGGTCTCCTTCACCGCCCACCTCGGCACTACGTACAAGAACCGGACCGTCGAGCTGTGGTCGGACCCGTTCGGCGCCGACAAACCGAAGAAGCTGGTGAAGACGGGCAAGGTCAACTCGAAGGGCAACCTGTCCGTCACCGTCGCGATGACCCGTGACACAGCGGTCAGCGCGGTGTTCCCCGGAGACGCCCGCTACGCGCCCCGCACCGTCAAGTCGACCGCGTACGCCCAGGTGAAGATCGCCACGTCGGTGGCGCACCAGTACCGGACCGCCAAGATCGGCTCCACGGCGTTCGCCTACTTCCACAACAAGACGAACCCGCTCTTCACGACCACGATGACGGCGTACCCGAACCGCTCGGAGAAACTGAGCCTGGAGATCTACTACCGGGGCAAGTGGCGCGCCAACGGCCACCAGTACTTCAAGCTCGGATCCAACGGCAGAGTGGGTGTGTCACTCACCGGTGCCCGCGACACCGGCTACCGCCTGCGGATGCGGGCGTCGTACGTGAACGGTTCATCGGGCGACACGGTCAACTCGACCACCAACGGGCCCTGGAAGTACTTCATCTTCACCAAGTAGCCCCGCCGGCGCCGCCCATGACACAGCTGAGCGCCGTGGCCCCCTGTCCGGCGGCCACGGCGCTCACAGCTCTCTGCCGGGGCGACTGCTCAGAGCCACCCCGCGACCTCGGTCGCCCAGTAGGTCAGAATCATGCTCGCGCCCGCCCGCTTGATACCGGTCAGGGTCTCCAGGATCGCCCTGTCCCGGTCGATCCAGCCCTTCTCCGCGGCCGCCTCGATCATCGAGTACTCCCCGCTGATCTGGTACGCGGCCACCGGCACGGACACCGAATCCGCGACCTGCGCCAGGATGTCCAGATACGGTCCGGCCGGCTTGACCATCACCATGTCGGCACCCTCGGCGAGGTCCAGCTCCAGCTCGCGCAGCGACTCACGTGCGTTGGCCGGGTCCTGCTGGTACGTCTTGCGGTCACCCTGCAGCGAGGAGCCGACGGCCTCACGGAACGGCCCGTAGAAAGCGGACGAGTACTTCACCGTGTAGGCGAGGATCGACACATCCTCCTTGTCGATCGTGTCCAGCGCGTCCCTGATCACGCCGACCTGGCCGTCCATCATGCCGCTGGGGCCCACCACATGGGCGCCGGCGTCGGCCTGGACCTGCGCCATCTCCGCGTACCGCTCAAGCGTCGCGTCGTTGTCGACCCGGCCCGACTCGTCCAGGACCCCGCAGTGACCGTGGTCGGTGAACTCGTCGAGGCACAGGTCGGACATGATCACCAGGTCGTCGCCGACCTCGGAGCGCACATCGCGGAGGGCCAACTGGAGGATGCCCTCCGGGTCCGTGCCCGCCGTGCCGATGGCGTCCTTCTTGGCGTCATCGGGGACACCGAAGAGCATGATCCCCGCGACGCCCGCGGAGACGGCGTCGACCGCCGCCTTCCGCAGGGTGTCCCGGGTGTGCTGGACCACGCCCGGCATCGCCGTGATCGGCACCGGCTCCCCGATCCCCTCCCGCACGAAGGCGGGCAGGATCAGATCGGCCGGGTGGACCCGAGTCTCGGCGACCATGCGCCGCATCGCGGGAGTGGTGCGCAGCCGCCGCGGACGGGCGCCGGGAAAAGATCCGTACACAGTCATCCTCAGTTACCTCTTCGAACTCTTCGCTTCGGCCTCCGCGGTCCGCCCGGTGTGCGGGCGGCAGCTCGAACCGCTCAGGTGGTGCGCCGCCTGCGACCGCCCGGACGGCGCTCGCTGGGGCGGGTGACCGTCTCGCCCGCTTCCCTGGCCGCCTCACGGCGCTGCGCGCCGAACTCGGCGAGCGCCTCCGCGAGTCTGTGCACCGAGGGCTCCGGCGAGAGCACGTCCACCCGCAGCCCGTGCTCCTCGGCCGTCTTGGCCGTGGCCGGGCCGATACAGGCGATGACCGTCACATTGTGCGGCTTGCCCGCGATGCCCACCAGATTGCGGACCGTGCTCGAAGAGGTGAAGAGGACCGCGTCGAAGCCACCGCCCTTGATCGCCTCACGCGTGTCGGCCGGCGGCGGCGACGCACGCACCGTGCGGTACGCGGTGACGTCGTCGACCTCCCAGCCCAGCTCGATGAGCCCGGCAACCAGCGTCTCGGTGGCGATGTCCGCGCGCGGCAGGAAGACACGGTCGATCGGGTCGAAGACCGGGTCGTAGGGCGGCCAGTCCTCCAGCAGACCGGCGGCCGACTGCTCACCGCTCGGGACGAGATCGGGCTTGACGCCGAACTCGACCAGCGAGGCCGCGGTCTGCTCGCCCACGGCGGCGACCTTGATCCCCGCGAAGGCACGCGCGTCGAGCCCGTACTCCTCGAACTTCTCCCGCACCGCCTTGACGGCGTTCACGCTGGTGAAGGCGATCCACTCGTACCGCCCGGTGACCAGGCCCTTGACCGCGCGCTCCATCTGCTGCGGGGTGCGCGGCGGCTCCACGGCGATGGTGGGGACCTCGTGCGGCACAGCGCCGTAGGACCGCAGCTGGTCGGAGAGCGAGGCCGCCTGCTCCTTCGTACGCGGAACGAGCACCCGCCACCCGAAGAGCGGCTTCGACTCGAACCACGACAACTGGTCGCGCCTGGCGGCCGAGCTGCGCTCGCCGACCACGGCTATGACCGGCTGGTGGCCGTCCGGCGACGGCAGCACCTTCGCCTGCTTGAGCACCTGGGCGACCGTGCCGAGCGTCGCGGACCAGGTGCGCTGGCGGGTGGTCGTACCGGCGACGGTGACGGACATCGGGGTGTCGGGCTTGCGGCCCGCCGCGACCAGCTCACCGGCGGTCGCGCCGACCGAGTCCAGCGTCGTGGAGACGACCGCGGTCGCGTCGCTCGCGCCGACCTCGCTCCAGCAGCGGTCGGACGCGGTACGGGCGTCGACGAAGCGGACGTCGGTGCCCTGCGCGTCACGCAGCGGCACACCCGCGTACGCGGAGACACCCACCGCCGTCGAGACACCCGGGACGACCTCGAACGGGATTCCCGCCGATGCGCAGGCGAGCATCTCCTCGCCGGAGTTCCCGTCGAGTCCGGGGTCGCCGGTGACAGCACGGACGACCCGCCTGCCACCCCGTGCGGCCTCCATGACAAGATTGCCCGCATCTCGGATGGCCGGGATTCCGGCGGCTGTTGACGCTTCGTCAACAACCGTCAGCTGAGGCGTGCTTACGGTCGCCCGCGCATGGCTGCGTACGACATCGAGCACATGCGGCTCAGCAATCAGTACGTCCGCACTCGCGAGCGCTTCGACAGCGCGCAGTGTGAGAAGTCCCGGATCCCCGGGTCCGGCACCGAGGAAGGTGACGTGCCCGTGTGCGGGAAGGGCGGCTGGCAGGTTCGAGGTGGGGTTCATCGTGCTCGCTCCCCCATAAGACCGGCCGCACCCTTGGCCAGCATCTCGGACGCGAGTTCGCGTCCGAGCGCCTCGTTGCCTTCGTGCGACGTGGGTACGGGACCGGTGGTGGACAGCTGCACCAGCGTGGAGCCGTCGGTCGAGCCGACGACACCGCGCAGGCGCATCTCGGTTACAGCCTGCCCGTCGGCCAGGACGTCGGCCAGTGCGCCAACAGGCGCACTGCAACCGGCCTCCAAGGCGGCGAGCAGGGATCGCTCGGCGGTCACGGCGGCCCGGGTGTACGGGTCGTCGAGCTCGGCGAGCTGGGCGACGAGATCAGCGCGGGATGCCGCGCACTCGACCGCCAGGGCCCCCTGGCCGGGGGCGGGCAAGATGATGTCGACCGGCAGGTACTCGGTCACTTCGTCGGCCCTGCCGGCACGGTGGAGCCCGGCCGCGGCGAGAACCACCGCGTCCAGGTCCCCGCTGCGGACGAATCCGATGCGGGTGTCGATGTTGCCGCGGATCGGCACGGTCTCGATGCGCATCCCGTGGTCGCGGGCGTACGCGTTGAGCTGCGCCATCCGGCGCGACGAGCCGGTGCCCACCCGGGCACCGTCCGGCAGCTGCTCGAAGGTCAGCCCGTCCCGTGCGATCAGCACATCCCGGGGGTCCTCGCGGACCGGGATCGCGGCCAGCACCAGACCGTCCGGCTGGGCGGTCGGCAGATCCTTCAGCGAGTGCACGGCGAAATCGACCTCGCCGCTCATCAGCGCATCGCGCAGGGCGGTGACGAACACACCGGTCCCGCCGATCTGCGAGAGGTGCTCACGGGAGATGTCCCCGTACGTGGTGATCTCGACGAGTTCCACGGGGCGACCGGTGATCTGCCGCACCGCCTCGGCGATTTGTCCTGACTGCGCCATGGCGAGCTTGCTGCGCCTGGTCCCCAGCCTCAAGGCATCGGTCATGCCCGCCCTCGGTTCTTGACGTCTGTGTTGCTCAGGTCGGTCAGATCGGCCCTGCTGACGGCCGCGACCGTCAACGGGTCGAGGTCGAAGAGTTCCCGCAGCGCGTCCGCGTAGCCGGCACCGCCGGGCTCGCTCGCGAGCTGCTTCACCCGCACGGTGGGCGCGTGCAGGAGCTTGTCGACGACACGGCGCACGGTCTGCGAGATCTCGGCACGCTCCTTGTCGTCCAGATCGGGAAGGCGCCCGTCGAGCCGCGCGATCTCACCGGCGACCACGCCGGCGGCCATGGTGCGCAGGGCCACAACGGTCGGAGTGATGTGGGCGGCCCGCTGCGCCGCGCCGAACGCCGCGACCTCGTCCGAGACGATGGTCCGTACGGCGTCGACATCGGCGGCCATGGGCGCGTCGGCCGAAGCGTCGGCGAGCGACTCGATGTCGACCAGCCGCGCACCGCTGACACGGTGCACCGCGGCGTCGATGTCGCGCGGCATCGCCAGGTCGAGCAGGGCGAGGCGCGGCGGCGGGCCGTCACCGGCGGGGCGAGGCACGGTACGGGCGACGGGCGCCGCGGGCGCGGTGGACCCCGCCCAGGCGCCGTGCTGCTCAAGCGCGTCGACCGCGCGCACCGCGGCCGCGGCAGCGGTGGCGTCCGCGGGCACGTCGAGGACCGCACCGGCCGCCGGTACCGCGGACGAGTCGGCGGCCGGCACCGCGGGCGTCGCCGCGGTGCGCGCGGTCGACGCGTCCTGCGCGGCCGGTCCGGCGGGGGTGAACTCCTCGCCGAGCGCGCGGGCCACGGACTCGGCGCTCAGCACGAGACCGGTCGCTCCCGTACAGGAGACGACCAGGTCGGCGCGGGCCAGCTCCTCGTCGACGGCGTTCATGGGAACGGCAGCCGCACTCACCCCGGCGCCGCCGAGGATCTCCGCGAGCCGCTCCGCACGCGCCTGCGTCCGGTTGGCGACGACGATCTCCGCGGCCCCCGCACGCGCCAGTGTCGCGGCGGCCAGTGAGGACATGGAGCCCGCGCCGATCACCAGGGCGCGCTTGCCGCGGGCCCAGCCGGCCACATCCGTACCACCTGCGAGCTGCTCGAGGCCGAAGGTGACGAGCGACTGCCCGGCCCTGTCGATCCCGGTCTCGCTGTGCGCGCGCTTGCCCACCCGCAGGGCCTGCTGGAACAGGTCGTTCAACAGCCGCCCGGCGGTGTGCAGTTCCTGGCCGAGCGCGAGAGCGTCCTTGATCTGGCCGAGGATCTGGCCCTCGCCCACGACCATGGAGTCGAGCCCGCACGCCACCGAGAAGAGGTGATGGACGGCCCGGTCCTCGTAGTGCACATAGAGATAGGGAGTGAGCTCCTCGAGCCCGACACCGCAGTGCTGGGCGAGCAGCGTGGACAGCTCGGCCACGCCCGCGTGGAACTTGTCCACGTCGGCGTACAGCTCGATGCGGTTGCAGGTGGCCAGCGTCGCGGCTTCGGCAGCGGGCTCGGCGGCCAGCGTGTCCTGCAACAGCTTGGCCTGCGCATCAGCGGAGAGCGCGGCCCGCTCCAGCACGCTGACGGGCGCACTGCGGTGACTCACTCCGACGACCAGGAGACTCATGCCGGCATCACGGCGGGCATGTCCCCGTCGGGTCCCTTCCGGTCGGCGCGGGCGGTACGGGCGTTCACGGTGTGCGCGGCGGCGGCCGCCGCGGCCGCGTGCGCGCCGCCCCGCATCGGCGGCGCGTCGGCGTCGGGGGCCGCGAGCGCCCCCTCCCCGGCCTTCCGCTGCTCGTGGAAGGCGAGGATCTGCAGCTCGATGGAGAGGTCCACCTTGCGCACGTCGACGCCTTCCGGCACCGAGAGCACGGTGGGAGCGAAGTTCAGAATCGAGGTGACACCGGCGGCGACGAGCCGCTCGCAGACCGGCTGCGCCGCACCCGCGGGGGTGGCGATGACGCCGATGGAGACACCGTTGTCCGAGATGATCTTCTCGAGGTCGTCGCTGTGCTGGACCGGAATCCCGGCCACCGGCTTCCCGGCCATGGCGGGGTCGGCGTCGATCAGCGCGGCGACCCGGAAGCCGCGCGAGGCGAATCCGCCGTAGTTGGCGAGCGCGGCGCCGAGGTTACCGATACCGACGATGACGACGGGCCAGTCCTGGGTGAGACCCAGCTCACGCGAGATCTGGTATACGAGGTATTCGACGTCGTACCCGACGCCCCTGGTCCCGTACGAACCCAGGTAGGAGAAGTCCTTGCGCAGCTTCGCGGAGTTGACCCCGGCGGCGGCGGCGAGCTCCTCGGACGAGACCGTGGGCACGGAGCGCTCCGACAGGCCGGTGAGGGCGCGGAGATACAACGGAAGTCGGGCGACGGTGGCCTCGGGGATTCCTCGGCTACGGGTCGCCGGTCGGTGAGTTCGGCCAGTTGCCACGGTGCTCCTGCGGGATGAGCGAGGCTGCAGGCGGCCATATGCAGCAGGACCGCCCCGTCGAATGCAGGCTATGTCTTTGTGAACGCGTGCACAAAGATGGTGTCCGTTTTGTCCGTGCAAAGTGACCGGGGTCACGCACTTCGGCAGCGTATTGACGGAACCGCGGGCCGATCCGATGCGTTGAGATCCCAAAGGGGGCAAAACCGCACACACTCCTCACGCCTACGCCCCCGAGACCGCTCAAATCGCCCACGATGGTAACCGTCTTTGAGGGCCGGGGTCTCCCGCGAGGAACGACCGGCCTCAGCAGCGGGCCCCGCCGGGAGCGGGCCCCTCAGGAACGCAGCGCGTGGCGGAGCCGGTCGGGGTCGACCCGCCAGAAGGTGTGCTGTTCGCCGTCGACGAGGACCACGGGGATCTGCTCCCAGTACGCCTCGTTGAGCGCGGAGTCCTGGGTGATGTCCTTCTCCTCCCACGCCGCGCCGGCCTCCGCGCACACCGCCGCGACGATGGCACGTGCGTCGTCGCAGAGGTGGCACCCGGGCTTCCCGACCAGAGTGACGACCCGCTCGGCGGGATTCCCTTTACCGGCGCTGCGGCGGAACAGAGGACTCATACCGCCATTGTCCGCCGCCCGTACGGCCACACCGCGCGAGGGACTCGCCCGGCAGCCGCGCCGGGCGGTTCCGGGCGGACCGGACGCACCGGGACCCCTCGGGCGGACCCGCGTCCGGGCCGGCCGGCGCACGCCGGATACACATCCGCACACCCAGAGTTCACGCCACCGCATTCCGTCAGGTGAAGAACCCTCCGCCGGACTGGCTATGCTCGCACCATGGCCGCACTGGGATGGCTCACCCCTCGTAGGCGCTCGGCGACAGCACGCAGCGTGCTGGCGGGCGAGGCCGCAGCCGAAGCAGCCCGCAAGACCTCGCAGGAGCCGCTGCCCGCCGATGCGGGCACCATCGAGGGGCTCGGCGAAGAGGCCGCCCCGGAGCCCGAGTTCCCCGTAGCGGGGGACAGCCTGGCCGCCGCCTTCTTCGACCTCGACAACACCGTGATGCAGGGCGCCGCGATCTTCCACTTCGGCCGCGGCCTGTACAAGCGGAAGTTCTTCCAGCGCCGCGAGCTGGCCAGGTTCGCCTGGCAGCAGACCTGGTTCCGGCTGGCCGGTGTCGAGGACCCCGAACACATGCAGGACGCCCGTGAGAGCGCCCTGTCCATCGTCAAGGGCCACCGCGTCTCCGAGCTGATGTCCATCGGCGAGGAGATCTACGACGAGTACATGGCCGACCGCATCTGGCCCGGCACCCGCGCCCTCGCCCAGGCCCACCTGGACGCGGGCCAGAGGGTCTGGCTGGTCACGGCCGCCCCCGTGGAGACCGCGACGATCATCGCCCGCCGCCTCGGCCTGACCGGAGCACTCGGCACCGTGGCGGAGTCGATGGACGGCGTCTACACGGGCCGGCTCGTCGGCGAGCCGCTGCACGGGCCGGCGAAAGCGGAGGCCGTACGGGCCCTCGCCGCCGCCGAGGGCCTCGACCTGGCGCGCTGCGCCGCGTACAGCGACTCGCACAACGACATCCCGATGCTCTCGCTCGTCGGGCACCCGTACGCGATCAACCCCGACGCAAAGCTGGCCCGTTACGCCCGCGAACGCGACTGGCGGCTGCGCGACTACCGGACCGGGCGCAAGGCCGCCAGGGTCGGCATCCCGGCAGCCGCCGGGGTCGGCGCGCTGGCGGGCGGCACCGCGGCGGCGGTCGCCCTGCACCGCCGCCGCCACTGAACCCGTACGCCGCCCGCACCCTGCCCGTACGTCACCCCTCTGTACGTCACCGCACGTACGTCACCCCCGTGCGGCCCGCAGCACGGCCCGCACGCGTTCCGGCCGGCCGGAACGTCAGCCGGCGCTGACCGGGGCGTCAACAGCCCTCCCGGCGGCCGTCCGCCGCCACGCCACTCCGGCGGGACGCGGCAAATCGAACTTCTTACCCCCCTGCGCCCGCCGCCAGTCCTGTTGCGGCCACTCGCGCACAAGTGACCCCTCAATCAAACGGATCGTGGGGCTATCCGATCAATAAACGGTCACGAAGTGCTACTTGATCCGACGCGTAGGCGTAACAGAAGCGACGTAATCGATGATTTGAGCAACTGGGTGTAGCGCTGCCTGTACGAAGCGTTATTCTCCTCAGACGCATACCGGACCTCACTCGCCATCACGTCGAGTGAATCATCCAGCACTGCACGTGATGGAAGCTCTGCCTCTGGGAGTCCCGTGTACCCACACGTCGGGGTTGACGCCTCGGGCCTGGCTACGCTGCGCGCAACGGTCTTTGACCAGCTGCGCGGCTTCGTCCCCACCGCGTACGCCGTCCCCGCATTCGCCACAGCCGCACCTGCCGGCCCCTGCTACGCCCTCGCCGATGGCGGTGCGGCCGTCAGCAGACGCAGCCGCGGCGGCACCGGCACGTCCACCGCCCGTCGGCCTGCGGCCGACAGCGACAGCGCACGCATGATGGACCTCGTCGAACGAGCTCAGGCCGGCGAGGCCGACGCCTTCGGGCGGCTCTACGACCAGTACAGCGACACGGTCTACCGCTACATCTACTACCGCGTCGGCGGAAAGGCGACGGCGGAGGATCTCACCAGTGAGACCTTCCTGCGCGCCCTGCGCCGAATCTCCACCTTCACCTGGCAGGGGCGCGACTTCGGCGCCTGGCTGGTCACGATCGCCCGGAACCTGGTCGCCGACCACTTCAAGTCGAGCCGTTTCCGGCTGGAAGTGACCACCGGAGAAATGCTCGATGCCAACGAGGTCGAGCGCAGCCCGGAGGACTCCGTCCTGGAGTCCCTCTCCAACGCCGCCCTGCTCGAAGCCGTACGGAAGCTCAATCCACAGCAGCAGGAGTGCGTGACCCTGCGCTTCCTGCAAGGGCTCTCCGTCGCCGAGACGGCACGGGCCATGGGCAAGAACGAGGGCGCCATCAAGACGCTCCAGTACCGTGCCGTCCGCACGCTGGCACGGCTCCTTCCCGATGACGCGCGCTGATCGCAACTCACCCTCAGTGACAGCCTCATGACACTGCGGTCCGATCATCCTTCGTCCGTAACCCAAGGGCCGTGCGGCTCGTTGAGTGGGATGCAGGCTCCCTGTGGTCAAGCCACGCCCGCAAGTGTTCACCCGATCGTGTGGAAGCGCTCAAGGTGGGCAACCTTCCGGACCCCGAGGGGAGTCGATCGTCATGACGAGAGGAGGTGCCGCCAGTGATCGGACAAGTTTCGGCACACCGGCGGGCGAACGCCTTCGCCCAGGCCCTGGAAGAGCAGACACTCCAGGGCTCGGCGGCCGACCAGCCCGAAGCTCCCACCGAACCGAGCACCCAAGGGCAGTTGCTGGCCCTGGTGACCGGTCTCGAAGAGCTACCGAAACCGCAGCTGGATCCTGAGGTCAAAATGGTGCAGCGAGCCCAGCTCGTCGCCGCCATGGAGACGATGCTCGCGGGGGGAGGTGTGTCCGAGGGCCCTCAGGTGCCCGAACAGCGGACCGGCCGAGGCGCCCACCGGGCGTCCCCGCTCCGGAAATTGCGCCCCCGCTCCCGCTGGTCGAAGGGCCTCGCTGCGGGCGGACTCACCGTCGGCGTCGCAGCCGGAGCCTTCAGCGGCGTCGCAGCTGCCAGCTCCGACGCCCTCCCCGGTGATTCGCTGTACGGGCTGAAGCGCGGCATGGAAGATCTCAAGCTGGGGATGGCGAACGATGATGCCGCCCGCGGCCAGATCTACCTCGACCAGGCTTCCACCCGTCTCCAGGAGGCACGCCGCCTCATGGAGCGCGACCGGGCGGGCCGGCTCGACCACGAGCAACTGGGCGAAGTCAGACGCGCGCTGAACGGCATGAACCACGACGCCGGAGAAGGCCACCGGCTGCTGCACGAGGCATACACGAGGGACGGGTCACTCGCACCGATCCAGACACTCTCCTCGTTCTCCCGTTCGCACCGGGAGGCCTGGAGCAAGCTCCGGGGCCGGCTGCCCGTCCAGCTCGACGACGTGGGAAACCAGGTCAATTCGGTCTTCGACGCCATAGACCAGGAGGTCAGCCCGCTCCAGTCGCAGCTGCCGCGCACCCCCGGCATTCCCCATACCCCGGGGCAACCGGACACCTCCAGGCAGGGCACCCCCGGGACCGACCGTCCCGGACCCACCTCGGCAGCCCCCGATCACAGCCGCAGGGAAAACACCCGGCCGAAGCCTTCCGGTTCCGAGAGCGGCAGAGCCGACCAGGGACTGATCGGCGGCAGCACCGGTGGCCTCCTGGACCCGCCGAAGAGCAGCGGCGGCTCGTCCTCCTCGTCGCAGGACACGGGCAAGTCCGGCGAGGGCACCAAGCCCGCCCCGGACGTCACACTCCCCCCGCTGCTCCCCGGCCTGCTCCCGGGCCTGGGCATCAACAGCGAGGACGCCCCGTAGGACACCAGGACACCCGCAGGACATCAGCGAGGCAAAGTGCCGGGCCCGGAACATCACGGGCCCGGCACTTTCCCGCGTCGGCCTGTCGGCACCCCGCGCCGGACCGTTCCGGCACCGGTCGGAAGAAGCCCGGTCAGAAGAAGACCGACCGCCGCTGCACCAGCAGCTTGTACAGCGTGTGCTGGATCTGCTCCCGCACCTGGTCCGTCAGGTTGAACATCAGCATCGGGTCCTCGGCGGCCTCCGGGGAGAACCCGTCCGTCGGGATCGGCTCACCGAACTGGATGGTCCACTTCGTCGGCAGCGGCATCAGCCCCAGCGGCCCCAGCCACGGGAACGTCGGCGTGACCGGGAAGTACGGGAAACCCAGCAGCCGGGCCACCGTCTTCGCGTTGCCGATCATCGGGTAGATCTCCTCGGCCCCGACGATCGAGCACGGCACGATCGGCACCCCGGCCCGCAGCGCGGTCGACACGAAGCCGCCCCGCCCGAACCGCTGCAGCTTGTACCGGTCGGAGAACGGCTTCCCGATTCCCTTGAACCCCTCGGGCATCACCCCGACGACCTCACCGCGCTGGAGCAGCCGCTCCGCGTCCTCGGCGCACGCCAGCGTGTGCCCGGCCTTCCTCGCCAGTTCGTTGATGACCGGCAGCATGAAGACCAGATCGGCCGCGAGCAGCCGCAGATGGCGCTCCGCTGGGTGCTGGTCGTGGACGGCCATCTGCAGCATCAGCCCGTCGAGCGGCAGCGTCCCCGAGTGGTTGGCGACGACGAGCGCCCCGCCGTCGGACGGGATGTTCTCGATGCCCTTCACCTCGACGCGGAAGTACTTCTCGTACAGCGGCCGCACCACCGACATCAGGACCTGGTCGGTGAGTTCCTCGTCGTACCCGAACTCGTCGACGTCGTACTCACCGGTGATCCGCCGCCGCAGAAACGCGAGCCCGCCGGCGATCCGCCGGTCCCAGTCGGCGCCGCCGGCCACCGCACGGTCCTCCGCTTCCCTCTCGGGCGCCTCAGCCGGCGGCTCTGCCGCGCCGGACGGCTCCGGCCCGGCCTGCTGCTCCGGTACGGGCGCGAGGGGCCCAGGGACAGCCCTGCCGCGCGCCCCGGGCCGCTTGGCGGCCTTGCCGTTCCTGATTCGCCTCGCTCTGGGCTCGTCGCCGAAAGGGATGACCTTGGCATCGGCCATGTCAGATGCGCTCCTTGCTGACGGAGTGGGCGGAGTTCACAGGCCGGCCGACGGCGGCGGGTCCGGCCGGACCGATGGATTCGGCGAAGGCAGCGACCCGGTCGACCACCCGCGCCAGCGCCCTGGGCGGCAGCAGGCCGTCCCCCCGGCCGATCGCGAAGTCCTCGAAGGTCTCGGCCGTCGTGTACCTCGGCACGAACCCCAGTGTCTCGCGCATCTGCGCCGTACTGACGACGCGGCCATGGGTGAGCAGCCGGATCTGCTCCGGCGAGAAGTCGGTGACCCCGACGGTCCGCAGCGCGGAGCCGACCCAGTTCACGGCGGGCAGCAGTACCGGAACGGTCGGCCGGCCGAGCCTCCGTGAGCACTGCGAGAGCAGCAGCACACCGTCGCCGGCGATGTTGAAGGTGCCGCTGTTGAGCGTCCCGCGCGGCGGTTCGCCCAGCGCGAGGCGGAGTACGTCGATGACGTCGTCCTCGTGGACGAACTGGAGGCGCGGGTCATAACCGAACACGGTCGGCAGCACCGGCAGCGACAGGTACTCGGCGAGCGGGTATTCGGTGCTCGGACCCAGGATGTTCGCGAAGCGCAGGACACAGACCGCCACATCGGGCCTGCGCCGGGCGAAGCCCCGCACATAGCCCTCGACCTCGACCGCGTCCTTCGCGAAACCGCCGCTCGGCAGGGACTTGGGAGGTGTCGTCTCGGTGAAGACGGCCGGGTCGCGCGGCGCCGCCCCGTACACGTTGGTGCTGGACTTGACCACGAGACGCCGGACGGTCGGAGACTTCTGGCAGGCACCGAGCAGCTGCATGGTGCCGATGACGTTGGTCTCCTTGACCGTCGCCCGGCCACCGGTGCCCAGCGGGGTGCCCGTGACGTCCATGTGCACGACCGTGTCGACGTCGTACTCGGCGAGCACCCGGGCGATGGCGGGCTGGCGGATGTCCGCCCGTACGAAGACGGCGTCACCCAGTCCGTGCGCGGGTTCCACGATGTCCACCGCGATCACCCGGTCCACCTCGGCGTCCCGCAGTACGCGGCGCACGAGCCGGCCACCGAGCTGCCGGGCCACCCCGGTGACGAGCACGACCTTGCCCAAGATCAGCGCCTTCCCATTCGGACTCCCGTACGGCCACCGTAGCGGCTCGCTGTCGCGCTGTACTGGTGATGCGCTGCGTGAAGTCACCGGAAATCTACCCCCAGGAACGCGCAGAGGCCCTCCCACCATGCTGGTGGGAGGGCCTCAGAACCACGTACAGCTGCCGCTTACTTCTTGTTGCGACGCTGAACGCGGGTGCGCTTGAGCAGCTTGCGGTGCTTCTTCTTAGCCATCCGCTTGCGCCGCTTCTTGATAACAGAGCCCACGACTACCCTCGCTCACTTCTCTTCACTCGGTGCGGGGCGTCTGGGCCCACACGACCTACGTCGGCCTAGCCTACCTGCCGCCGAGTGAGGGACGTAATCCGAGGGGAAACCCCGGACTTCCCTAGGCGGTCGGGACCCCCACAAAAGACTCGCGGAGGTACTCGTGCACTGCTTGCTCCGGGACCCGGAAGGACCTGCCCACCCTGATCGCCGGCAGATGACCGCTGTGCACCAGCCGGTACACGGTCATCTTGGACACACGCATCACCGAGGCGACCTCCGCCACGGTCAGGAACCTGACCTCGTTGAGAGGCCTCTCACTCCCAGCAGCCATGACCCACCTGAACCTTCCGCACCCGACGGGGCACCGGCTTCCCCTTCCGGTGACTCTTCGTCGTGGCGCGCTCACTCATCAGACTAGGTGCGGGTGATACGAGTGGGGAAGAGGAGCAACCACCCCTTCCCTACTGGGACAGAAGCGCGCGATTGAGTACATAGCGCGTGAGGGGCCGGTAGTAGTCGGGCCGCACCGCGTCATCAATCGGAACGGCCACGGAGACCTGCCCCTCCGCCTCACCGACGAACAGCGCGGGATCGTCGGTGTCCGCGAGGCCGATGGCCTCGACCCCCAGCTGACCTGCCCCGCAGACCCATCCGTGATCGCCGACGACCAGACCGGGAAGGCCGTACGAGCCCCCCGCCGCGGCCTCCAGCGCGACCCGGACCGGCAGCGGGGAATGGGTATGTGCGCCGGGCTCACTCCCCGGCACTCGCACGCCGGGTTCGCGCATCAGCGCGACTCCCCGTTCGTACTCCAGCAGGTACGTGCGTACGCCGAACCGGGTCGTTATGTCGACACTGTGGCCCTGCGCGGGGGTGAGGACAGTACATCCGGCCGCCGACAAGGCGTCTGCCAGCGCGGCGTAGAAACCGAGCAGCCGGTGCGGATGCCCCGTCCCGAACAGCACGCAGGCCCCCCGCGCCACAGCCGCGCCGAGCCGCGCGGCGAACGCGTCGAGCGCCGCCAGCGTCCGCTCCGGGTCGATCACATCGGGCCCCGACACATGCCCCGGATCTCCGGACACCCCGCACCGCTCGGCCATCAGGCCCAGCAACTCCCGCTCGTCCCAGACCCGTTCGGGGTGGATGCCGAGGGTCACACGCGGGTCGCGCGCCGCGAAGAGCCGGTAACTGCGCAGACTCACCTCCCGCGAGGTGGCCACGGGCCCGGCCAGCCTGGCCGCCAACAGATGCGCGCGGAGGGCGCCGGTGGTCAACACCCTGCCGATGGTGCCGCAATGGCCGCGGGACCGGGCGGGAACCGTGGATATCCGGCACCGTTGGCGTAACGCCACACGAGAACCCGACGCGAGACCTGGACGCCGCCTGAGCACACCCCGGGAGGCACGGCTGCCCTCTCCCGGCACAGTCGAGCCCGTCGTGGGGACCGCAGCGTCAGCCGGGAGAGACCACGGGCGCCCGGGGCTCGCCCCCAGGCGCCTGGAAGGGACAAGGCGGGGACAGCGAACGAGCCCACCGCAGGCGCCCCACGAACCGCACCGCAGCACCAGCACCAGCACCAGCACCAGCACCAGCACCAGCACCAGCCGCACCGAACCCCGCTGCCCGCTGCCCGCTAAGGCAACAGCCCCCGCAGCGGAAACACCGCCCGCCGGGTGGCCAGCACCGCCTGGTCCAGCCGGTCCGCCGGGTCGTACCCCTCGTCCCACGAACGCCAGGCCACCGGCCACCGGCCGTCCGTCATCCGGGCGGGCCCCGTCCCCCGCGTCCGCGCGTACACCTCGTCCCGCCAGGAAGCCGGAATCACCGACTCCGGCTCGATCTCCGCGTGCCCGGCGATCCCCACCAGATGCGTCCACGACCGCGGTACGACGTCGGCCACCGCGTAACCGCCCCCGCCGAGCGCGACCCAGCGCCCGCCGTCGGCGTACTCGTGGGCCAGTTCGTGGCAGGCGACCTGCACCGCCCGCTGCGCGTCCAGCGAGACCGCCAGATGGGCCAGCGGGTCCTCGAAGTGTGTGTCGGCGCCGTGCTGCGACACCAGCACCTGCGGCCGGAAGTCGGCGAGCAGCTCGGGCACCACCGCGTGGAACGCCCGCACCCACCCGGCGTCACCGGTCCCGGCCGGCAGCGGCAGATTCACCGCAGACCCCTCCCCCGCGCCCTCTCCCGTCTCGGTCGGGAAACCCGTACCGGGAAAGAGCGTCCGGGGATGCTCGTGCAGCGAAATCGTCAGCACACGAGGATCGTCCCGGAAAGCCTCCTGCACCCCGTCCCCGTGGTGCACGTCCACGTCGACGTACGCGACGCGCTCAGCCCCCAGTTCGAGAAGCCGGGCAATGGCCAGGGCGGCGTCGTTGTAGATGCAGAATCCGGATGCGGCGCCGGGCATCGCGTGGTGCAGTCCGCCCGCGAAGTTCACCGCGTGGGCGGCCTCCCCGCGCCACACCGCTTCGGCAGCGCCCACCGACTGACCGGCGATCAGCGCGGAGACCTCGTGCATCCCGGCGAAGGCAGGGTCGTCGGGCGTTCCGAGGCCGTACGAGATGTCGGCCGCCCCGGGATCGGCCGATGCCGCCCGCACCGCCTCCAGATAGTCCGCGCGGTGCACGAGCCTCAGGGTGGAGTCCCCGGCCGGTCTGGCGGCCACTACATCGACCGCACCGTCCAGTCCGTACGCCCGGACCAGCCCCATGGTCAGTGCGAGCCGCACCGGATCCATCGGGTGACCGGGCCCGAAGTCATACCTCGTTACTGCTTGGTCCCACATCAACAGTCCGCGGCCGTTCATGCCCGCCACCGTATCGGGCGTCGCCGTGACCGAACGAGCGGGCGTACACGAGGGTCGCCAGCACCAGCACCATCGGTATGAGCATCGCCCCCCGGTAGTTCCACGCGTCGCCGATCGCCCCCACCAGCGGCGACCCGACGAGGAACCCCACGTAGTTGAAGATGTTGAGCCGGGCGATGGCCGCGTCGGACGCTTCCGGGAACAGCCGCCCCGCGGCCGCGAACGTCTGCGGCACGATCACACAGAGCCCGAACCCCAGCAGGGTGAACCCGAGCATCCCCACCCAGGGGCCGCTCGCGGCGGCGACCACACCGAACCCGGCAGCCGCGACGACGGTCCCGAACCGTACGACGGCCACCGCCCCGAACCGCCGCACCCCGAAGTCTCCGACCGCCCGGCCCAGCAGCGTGGTCACCATGTAGACGTTGTAGGGGACGGTGGAAAGCTGCTCGGAGCTTCCCAGCACGTCCTGGAGGTACTTGGCGCTCCAGTTGGAGACGGTCGAGTCGCCGATGTACGCGAAAGCCATCACCAGGCAGAGAGGCAGCAGCAACCGGAAGACGACACCACCACCGGCACCACCGCCCGCCCGTACAACGCCCGCCTCCACATCGCCCGCAGCGACACCGGCGTCCCGCGCGTCCGCGTACCAGCGGCTCCCCACCAGGCAGACGGGCAGCAGCACCACGGCGACCGGCCAGTACGAGCTGAGCAGCGACAGATGCCAGTGCGCCCCGACCCAGGCCAGTGAGGCTCCGGCGATCCCGCCGAGGCTGTACGCGGCGTGGAACCCGAGCATGATGCTGCGCCCGTACGCCCGCTGGAGACTCACCCCCAGCATGTTCATGGAGGCGTCCAGCGCCCCCACACCGAGCCCGAACACGCCGAGCGCGAGGGAGGCCTGCCACAGCTCGGTACCGGCCGCGGCGCCGAGCAGGGCCAGCAGCACCACGGGCTGCGCCCAGCGCAGCACGACGGAGGGCCGCACCCGCTTCACGAGCTGCTCGGTGGCGACACTGCTGACACCGGCGAGGACCGGCACCGCGGCGAGGAAGACGGGAAGCAGGCCGTCGGATATCCCGTAACGGTCCTGGATGGCGGGGATCCGCGTCACCAGGAGAGCGAACGCGGCGCCCTGCGCGAAGAAGCTGAGCCCCAGGGAGGCCCTGCCGTGCCGCAGGCGAACATCTGTCGTCATGGCGGCACAGTAGGCCCCTCGCCTACCCGTGGGTAGATGGATCAGGCAAGGAGTTGCGGCAGCTCCGGCATCCGGGAGAAGAAGCCGTTCGCCCCGGCGAGACGTTCTGCGGGAGTCATCGCCGTAAACCCGTACACATCCATCCCCGCGGCGTGAGCGGCCGCCACTCCGAGCGGGCTGTCCTCGATGACGACACACCGCTCCGCCGCCACGCCCATCTGCTGGGCGGCGTGGAAGAACAGGTCCGGCGCCGGCTTGCCACGGCCGACGTCCTGCACGCTGAAGATCCACTCGTCCTCGAACCACTCGTCGAGTCCGGTGGCCCGGTGCCCGACCCGGATCCGCTCGTGGGTGCCGGAGGACGCGACGCAGTACGGCACCCCCTGGGCGACCAGGTCGGCGAGGACGTCGGCCACCCCGGCGACCGGCTGCAGCTCCGCCTCGAAGGCGGCGAAGACGCGGGCGTGCAGTGTGTCGTCGAAGTCCTCGGGGAGCTGCTGGCCGGTCCGCTCAAGGATGGTGTCGTGTACGCGGTGCACGGCGGCACCCATGTAGTCGCGGAGGGACTCGTCGTACGAGGTGGGGTGACCCAGCTCGGTCAGGTATCCCGCGAGGATCGTGTTGGAGATCGGCTCACTGTCCACAAGGACGCCGTCGTTGTCGAAGATGACCAGGTCGTAGCGCATACCCTGACCATAAACGCAAAAATGCCTCAGTCCCGGACCATAACGGTCCGGGACTGAGGCTAAAAATTGTTCGGCGGCGTCCTACTCTCCCACAGGGTCCCCCCTGCAGTACCATCGGCGCTGAAAGGCTTAGCTTCCGGGTTCGGAATGTAACCGGGCGTTTCCCTAACGCAATGACCACCGAAACACTATGAAATTAACCAACACCGGATACAACACGGTCGTTCGTTATTTCAGAACTAACACAGTGGACGCGAGCAACTGAGGACAAGCCCTCGGCCTATTAGTACCAGTCAGCTCCACCCGTTACCGGGCTTCCACATCTGGCCTATCAACCCAGTCGTCTACTGGGAGCCTTAACCCCTCAAAGGGGGTGGGAATACTCATCTCGAAGCAGGCTTCCCGCTTAGATGCTTTCAGCGGTTATCCTTTCCGAACGTAGCCAACCAGCCATGCCCTTGGCAGGACAACTGGCACACCAGAGGTTCGTCCGTCCCGGTCCTCTCGTACTAGGGACAGCCCTTCTCAATATTCCTACGCGCGCAGAGGATAGGGACCGAACTGTCTCACGACGTTCTAAACCCAGCTCGCGTACCGCTTTAATGGGCGAACAGCCCAACCCTTGGGACCGACTCCAGCCCCAGGATGCGACGAGCCGACATCGAGGTGCCAAACCATCCCGTCGATATGGACTCTTGGGGAAGATCAGCCTGTTATCCCCGGGGTACCTTTTATCCGTTGAGCGACAGCGCTTCCACAAGCCACTGCCGGATCACTAGTCCCGACTTTCGTCCCTGCTCGACCCGTCGGTCTCACAGTCAAGCTCCCTTGTGCACTTACACTCAACACCTGATTGCCAACCAGGCTGAGGGAACCTTTGGGCGCCTCCGTTACTCTTTAGGAGGCAACCGCCCCAGTTAAACTACCCATCAGACACTGTCCCTGATCCGGATCACGGACCGAGGTTAGACATCCAGCACGACCAGAGTGGTATTTCAACGACGACTCCACAACCACTGGCGTGGCCGCTTCAAAGTCTCCCACCTATCCTACACAAGCCGAACCGAACACCAATATCAAACTGTAGTAAAGGTCCCGGGGTCTTTCCGTCCTTCTGCGCGAAACGAGCATCTTTACTCGTAGTGCAATTTCACCGGGCCTATGGTTGAGACAGTCGAGAAGTCGTTACGCCATTCGTGCAGGTCGGAACTTACCCGACAAGGAATTTCGCTACCTTAGGATGGTTATAGTTACCACCGCCGTTTACTGGCGCTTAAGTTCTCAGCTTCGCCACACCGAAATGTGACTAACCGGTCCCCTTAACGTTCCAGCACCGGGCAGGCGTCAGTCCGTATACATCGCCTTACGGCTTCGCACGGACCTGTGTTTTTAGTAAACAGTCGCTTCTCGCTGGTCTCTGCGGCCACCCCCAGCTCACCGAGTAAATCGGATCACCAGAAATGGCCCCCCTTCTCCCGAAGTTACGGGGGCATTTTGCCGAGTTCCTTAACCATAGTTCACCCGAACGCCTCGGTATTCTCTACCTGACCACCTGAGTCGGTTTAGGGTACGGGCCGCCATGAAACTCGCTAGAGGCTTTTCTCGACAGCATAGGATCATCCACTTCACCACAATCGGCTCGGCATCAGGTCTCACCCTTAATGTCATCCGGATTTACCTGGACAACGGGCTACACCCTTACCCCGGGACAACCACCGCCCGGGTTGGACTACCTTCCTGCGTCACCCCATCGCTTACCTACTACCACCTTGGTTCGACGGCTCCACCACTTCCCTTTCCCCGAAGGGTCCAGGACGGCTTCACGGCCTTAGCATCAGAGGATTCAGTATTGGGCGTTTCAAAGCGGGTACCGGAATATCAACCGGTTGTCCATCGACTACGCCTGTCGGCCTCGCCTTAGGTCCCGACTTACCCTGGGCAGATCAGCTTGACCCAGGAACCCTTAGTCAATCGGCGCACACGTTTCTCACGTGTGTATCGCTACTCATGCCTGCATTCTCACTCGTGAACCGTCCACAACTCGCTTCCGCGGCTGCTTCACCCGGCACACGACGCTCCCCTACCCATCCCAGCCCCCGTTGGGGGTATGTGCTGGAATGACACGACTTCGGCGGTACGCTTGAGCCCCGCTACATTGTCGGCGCGGAATCACTTGACCAGTGAGCTATTACGCACTCTTTCAAGGATGGCTGCTTCTAAGCCAACCTCCTGGTTGTCTCTGCGACTCCACATCCTTTTCCACTTAGCGTACGCTTAGGGGCCTTAGTCGATGCTCTGGGCTGTTTCCCTCTCGACCATGGAGCTTATCCCCCACAGTCTCACTGCCGCGCTCTCACTTACCGGCATTCGGAGTTTGGCTAAGGTCAGTAACCCGGTAGGGCCCATCGCCTATCCAGTGCTCTACCTCCGGCAAGAAACACACGACGCTGCACCTAAATGCATTTCGGGGAGAACCAGCTATCACGGAGTTTGATTGGCCTTTCACCCCTAACCACAGGTCATCCCCCAGGTTTTCAACCCTGGTGGGTTCGGTCCTCCACGACCTCTTACAGCCGCTTCAACCTGCCCATGGCTAGATCACTCCGCTTCGGGTCTAGAGCGTGCAACTCAAACGCCCTATTAGGACTCGCTTTCGCTACGGCTTCCCCACACGGGTTAACCTCGCTACACACCGCTAACTCGCAGGCTCATTCTTCAAAAGGCACGCAGTCACGACCCACATTCCGAAGAATATGGCCAGCGACGCTCCCACGGCTTGTAGGCACACGGTTTCAGGTACTATTTCACTCCGCTCCCGCGGTACTTTTCACCATTCCCTCACGGTACTATCCGCTATCGGTCACCAGGGAATATTTAGGCTTAGCGGGTGGTCCCGCCAGATTCACACGGGATTTCTCGGGCCCCGTGCTACTTGGGAGTCACACAAGCAAGCCGTTGATGTTTCAGCTACGGGGGTCTTACCCTCTACGCCGGACCTTTCGCATGTCCTTCGCCTACACCAACGGTTTCTGACTTGCCCAACAGCCGGCAG
>NZ_CP108826.1:3375000-4265000 GCF_045161865.1 Streptomyces sp. NBC_00859
TGCTTTCCAGTTCCACGCTTTCGCGTTTCCCTTTCCGGCGATTCCGACTCTATCAGATCCTTTCGGGCCTGATCCCCGGTCAGCGGGGCTTGTCTTCCCGGCCGTTGGGCCGTTCCGACGAGTGAGACATTAGCGGATTCCTGGCCCCCGAGCTAATCGGGGGTCACGTTCTTTCGAACGTGGATTCCTCATTTCGCAAAAGCACATGAAAATGACACGACTAGTCGTCGGGCCGTTCGAATGTTTGGTGCGGAATGGCTGTCCGGGGACCGACCTGGGCCGGGGCTCACGTCGGACAGCTCGGAGAACATTACGGAGACGTCAACCCCGTGTCAAGCCGGTCCTGCCTCTGCCCCAGTGGGCGTCCCCGGCACTACAGTGGGGGCCGTGATGACGCGTGCATACACCCTTCGGTGGCGGGCCAGCTGACGGCGGCCCGTACCTTGCGTATGCATTCAACGGCCGCCTTCCCGGCGGCCGTTCGTGTTTCTCCCTCCACGAGCCGGCTGTCGGTGACGGCGGCCTCGTTCGAGAGGTGGAGAAAATGACGCGGATCTTCAGCGGGGTCAAGCCCACCGGGCACCTGACGCTCGGGAACTACCTGGGTGCCGTGCGGCGGTGGGCCGAGGACGACCAGTACCGGGCCGACGCCCTGTTCTGCGTGGTGGACCTGCACGCGCTGACCATGCAGCACGATCCCGCGCGGGTACGGAGACTCAGCCGGCAGGCGGCGACGCTGCTGCTGGCGGCCGGGCTGGACCCCGAGCGGTGCACCGTGTTCGTGCAGAGTCATGTGGACGAGCACGCCAGGCTCTCGTATCTGATGGAGTGCACCGCCACCGACGGCGAGATGCGACGCATGATCCAGTACAAGGAGAAGAGCGTGCAGGCCAAGGGGGCAGGGGACAGTGTGCGGCTCTCGCTGCTCACCTATCCGGCGCTGATGGCCGCGGACATCCTGGCGTACTCGACGGACGAGGTTCCGGTGGGCGAGGACCAGACGCAGCATGTCGAACTGGCCCGCGATCTGGCGGTGCGCTTCAACCAGCGGTACGGGCACACGTTCGTGGTGCCGAAGGCCACGGAACCCGCGGTGGCCGCGCGGGTCATGGACCTCCAGGAGCCGACGTCCAAGATGGGGAAGTCCCACGAGGCGGGTGCGGGGATCGTCTATCTGCTCGACGAGCCCGGAGTGGTGCACAAGAAGGTCATGCGGGCCGTGACCGACAGCGGCCGGGAGGTGGTCCACGACCGGACCGCGAGTCCCGGTGTCGCCAATCTGCTCGAGGTGCTCGGGGCCTGTACGGGGCAGGAGCCCGGGGCACTGGCCGGTACGTACGCGTCGTACGGGGCACTCAAGAAGGACGCGGCCGACGCGGTGGTCGAACTGCTGCGGCCCGTACAGGAACGGCATGCGGCGCTGGCCGCCGATCCCGGCTACCTGGAAGCGGTACTCAGGCGGGGCGCGGAGCGGGCGCGCGCGATGGCCCGGCCGACGGTCGACGCCGCGTACCGGGCCATCGGGCTGCTGGAGCCGTAGGGACGGACAGAAGCGGCGCGGCTCGCGGGTGTCCGTGAGCCGCGCCGGTGCCCGGAGGCGCCGCGGCACCCTGGGTGGCGCGGCGCGGGTGTCCGGGTCAGCCGTTGCCGGAGGCCAGTTCGCGGCTGCGGTCGCGGGCTGCCTCCAGGGCGGCGATGAGCGCGGCCCGTACGCCGTGGCTCTCCAGCTCACGGATCGCGTTGATCGTGGTGCCCGCGGGGCTGGTGACAGCCTCGCGCAGCTTCACCGGGTGCTCGCCGCTGTCCCTCAGCATCACGGCCGCGCCGATGGCCGCCTGGACGATCAGGTCGTGGGCCTGGGCGCGGGGCAGGCCGAGCAGGATGCCCGCGTCGGTCATCGCCTCGACGAGGTAGTAGAAGTACGCCGGGCCCGAGCCGGAGAGCGCGGTGGCCGCGTCCTGCTGGGTCTCCGGCACGCGGAGGGTCTTGCCGACCCCGCCGAAGATCTCGTCGGCATGGGCCAGGTGTGCTTCGGTCGCGTGGCTGCCGGGCGAGATGACGGACATGGCCTCGTCGACCAGCGCCGGGGTGTTCGTCATGACTCGGACGACCGGGGTGCCTGCGGCGAGGCGGTCCTCGAAGAAGGAGGTGGGGATACCTGCCGCACCGCTGATGACCAGGCGGTCCGCGGGGACGTGGGGGGCGAGTTCGTCGAGGAGCTTGCCCATGTCCTGCGGCTTCACCGTGAGGATGAGGATGTCGGCGCGCTCGGCCGCCTCCTGGTTGGTGACCGGCTCCACGCCGTATCGGGTGCGGAGCTCCTCCGCACGGTCGGGGCGGCGGGTGGTGACGAGGAGATTGGTGGCCGGCCAGCCCGCGCGGAGCATTCCGCTGAGGAGCGCTTCGCCGATCTTGCCGGTGCCTAGGACTGCGACTGTCTGGGCCATGGCTCTGTTCACCTCGCCGGTCGGGACTGTCTGTCGGTGGGTCGGTCTGTCGTTCTGTCCGTCTGCCGGGGTCATCCTCGCACCCGGGGTGGTGGGGGCCGGGTGAGTGTCCGACGGGTGGTACGGGCCCGGTGCGGGAGGTGGCGGGTGGACTCGTCCTTACGTCGTGCGGCGGCGGAGCGTTGCCGCTCCCAGGGTCAGGACCAGGAGTGCGCAGCCGCCCACGATCACGATGTCGCGCCCGAAGTCCGTCGTGATGTCGCCGTGGCGCAGTACCTGGTTCATCGCGTCCACCGCGTACGACATCGGCAGCACGTTGGAGAGGCCCTCCAGGATCGGCTGCATCTGGCCGCGCGGTGTGAAGAGTCCGCAGAGCAGCAGTTGGGGGAAGATCACCGCCGGCATGAACTGGACGGCCTGGAACTCCGATGCCGCGAACGCGGAGACGAACAGGCCGAGCGCCGTGCCCAGCAGCGCGTCGAGGAGCGCCACCAGGAGGAGGAGCCATGGGGAGCCTGTGACGTTCAGGTCCAGGAGCCAGACCGAGAGGGCTGTGGCCAGGGCGGACTGGACGATGGCCAGGAGGCCGAAGGCCAGGGCGTATCCGGCGATGATGTCGCCCTTGCCGATGGGCAGGGACAGCAGGCGCTCCAGGGTGCCCGATGTGCGTTCGCGCAGGGTCGCGATCGATGTCACGAGGAACATCGTGATCAGCGGGAAGACGCCCAGGAGTGAGGCGCCGATCGAGTTGAACGTCTGGGGGGAGGCGTCGAACACGTACCGCAGCAGCGTGATCATGACGGCTGGGATCAGCAGCAGGAGCGCGATGGTGCGGGGGTCGTGGCCCAGCTGTCGCAGGACCCGTCCGGCGGTGGCGAGGGTACGGGTGGGGTTCATCGGGCCGTCTCCCCTGCCGTGTCGACCAGGTGGAGGAAAGCCGCCTCGACGGTCGGGGACTCGTTGCGGGCGCGCAGTTCGTCCGGCGTGCCTTCGGCCAGGATCTCGCCCTCGCGCATGAGGAGCAGGCGGTGGCAGCGTTCCGCCTCGTCCATGACGTGGGAGGACACGAGCAGCGTGGTTCCGGCGTCGGCCAGGGTGTGGAACAGAGTCCACAGGTCTCTGCGGAGTACCGGGTCGAGCCCTACGGTCGGCTCGTCGAGTACCAGGAGTTCCGGGGTGCCGAGCAGGGCGACCGCCAGTGAGACGCGGCTGCGCTGGCCGCCGGAGAGGTTGCCGGCGAGGGCGGTCGCGTGCTCGGTCAGGTCGACCTGTTCCAGGGTGCGGGTGACGTCGGCGGATGGCGCCCCCAGGACCGAGGCGAAGTAGTCGAGGTTCTGGCGGACGGTGAGGTCGTCGTAGACGGACGGCGCCTGGGTCACATAGCCGACGCGGTGGCGCAGCGGGGCGGCGCCCGCCGGGTGGTCCAGGACGGTGAGGGCGCCGGTGACCTTGGCCTGAGTGCCTACGACCGCACGCATCAGGGTGGACTTGCCGCAGCCGGACGGGCCGAGCAGGCCGGTGATCCGGCCGCGGGGGACGGTGAAGTCCAGGTCGCGCAGGACGGTTCGGGAGCCTCTGGTGACGGTGAGGCCCCGGGCCTGGACGGCTGCCGGGTGCCGGGTGACTGCCGGGTACGGAGGGGACGCCGTGGGGTGTCCGGTCGCCCGGTCCTGAGAATTCATCATGTGATGAATATTCTCCCTGTGAGCCGCCCCGTCAAGGAGTGCCGGCTGCCGGATGCGTCCGAGCCGTCAGCGGAGCGCCACCCGGAGGTCGACCACGTACGCCTCGCGGACCCCGCCGTGCGGAAAGAGGTCCTTGAGGACGGCGCGCTCCGCGTCGATGAACTCCCTGGTGACCTTCTCCCCCGCGACCAGGAAGACGGAGTGGCTGGCCAGATTGGCGAGGTGGGTGTCGAGGGGGACCTCACGGGTCCAGGGGACCGTCCGGTCGGCGGAGTCCAGACCGCCGAGCTCACGCGTACGCCCGGCGGTTCCGTGCGCGCCGAGCACGATGTCCGCGTCACCGAAGAAGCGCCGGATCCTGGTCGTCTGGTCGGCGATCCACCCGACTCCCCGGTCCGCGACGTTCCACCAGAGGGCCAGCGCGCCGCCGGGGCGCAGGACGCGCATCGCCTCCGGCACCGAGCGGGCCGGGTCCGTCCAGTGCCAGGCCTGGGCGTACGTGATGACGTCGGCCGACGCGTCGGCGAGCGGGAGGCTGTTCCCGTCACCGCGCACGACCGGGACGCCGGGCAGCGTGCGGCGGAACTGTTCCGTCATACCGTCGCCCGGCTCGACCGCGACGATCCGGGCGCCGCGCTCGTGCAGGAGGGACGTGGCCATACCGGTGCCCGCGCCGATGTCGGCGACGCGTGCGCCTGCCAGCGGGCGGCCGGCGAGTTCTTCCACGGCATCCAGGAGAGCGGGCGGATAGGAGGGCCGGTTCGCCGCGTAGGCGGCTGCGACCGCGTTGAAGGAGTGGGCACGCGAGGGGGTCGTCATACGGGCAATCCTGCCCACCCCTCAGGGTTTTCGCCCTCGGATCCGGGGTGGGTCAGGGGCATCCCCCATGGTGTCCGGCGCGCCGGTGACGGAGCGTTGGGGCATGACGCAGAACCTTGGCAAGTCCGTTCCTGAGATGTCCGGATCCGAGCAGCGCAGTCTGGCCATGGCCTCCGCGACGCTCGGCCCGTGGCGGGCCGCCGCCGCTGTCGGTGCGGTGGGGGGCGGGGTCTCGCTCCTGCTCGCCGCACTCGCCGACGGGCTGGGGACGCAGGCCGTCACCAGCGCGGTCTCGGTCGCGCTGTCCGTCTTCTTCATCGTGGGCGGTGCCGGGGCCGCGCTCGGCGGGCGCCCCGGTGCGCGGGTCGACCGGCGGATCCAGCGGTGGTCCGCCGCGCACCCCTGGCGGGTCGCGGCCGTGCCCGCGGTTCTGATGGCTGTCTGTGACGTGGTGATACGGCAGGTACTCGGCTCGGAGAGCTTCTTCAGCAGCCTGGGTGACGCGCTGTGGCACGGGCTTGTTGTCGGCGGGGTGGTCGGCCTGGTGGGCAGGTTCGGTGGGCGACGGGGCCGGGACCGCCGGTGAGGAGCGGCTCCGGGCGGTGGGCCCGGAGCCGCGGCCCTCGGGCGGCGAGGCCGCGGCGCGCGGGCTGTCCTGTCCACGGAGGTTGTGGACAGGACACCTAGTCGGCCGGTTTCCGTACTGCCGTGAGGTTGATGACGTACTCCTCACGCACCCTTCCCTCCGGGAAGATCCGCAGCAGTTCCGCGCGCTCGTCCGCCAGGGCCGGGGCCGCCTTCCCCTCCGGCGCGGCTGCCACGTACGAGCGGCTGCTCAGCTGGGCGATGTGGGTGTCGATGTCCACCTCTCGGGACCACTGGAGGCGGCGGAAGGCAGGGGCCAGCCCGTCGTAGAGGGTCTTGATGATCACGGGGGCCCTGGGGGCCGTCCCGTAGGGGTAGTACTCGGGGAGCCGCTGCTTCAGCCGGGCCTCCTGGTCCGCCGCCCAGCGGACGGCCGGGTCCGGGACGTTCCACCAGAGGGCCAGCACACCGCGCGGCTTCAGGACCCGCAGGGCCTCGGGGACCGAGCGCGTCGGTTCCGTCCAGTGCCAGGCCTGGGCGTACGTCACGAAATCCGCGCAGCCGGAGGCCAGGGGCAGCGCGTCGCCCACACCCTGCACCAGCGGAACGTCGGGGAAGGCTGTGCGCAGCTGTGCGGCCATGCCCGGCCCCGGTTCGACCGCGACGACCTCGGCGCCCCGCTCCCGCAGCAGCCCGGTGGCGATGCCGGTGCCCGCGCCGACGTCGACCACGTACGCGCCCCTGAGCGAGCGGTGCGCCATCTCCTCGACGGCGTCGAAAAGTGCGGGCGGGTACCCGGGGCGTGCTGCGGCGTACTGGGCGGCGACCGAGTCGGAGGACAGTGCGAGTTCCGTCATGTCTGACATCTTCGCGGCGGACGGCCGCGGGAACCAGAGTCAGGGAGCGGAGGGAGACGAGGATCCGCCCGGGAGCTGGCGTACGGGCGGGAGATGGCGGGCCGCGGCCCGCGTGGCCAGCCGTCAGCGGCGTCGGGCCTTCGGCTTTCTGCGGGCTGCCGGGTTTCCGGCGCGGCTGCCCCGGCGCTTCTCGTACGCCGCGACGGCCGTCTCGTACTCGGTGCGGTGCAGCTGCTCGCCGGGGGCCTCGGTGAGGGAACGGACGAAGTACGCCACGAGCGAGCCGATGAATCCGATCGCCTTGAGGCTGCGCAGGGATTCCTCGCGGGCGGGATCGGCGGGGCGGCGGCGGAAGCCGTCCCAGGTGCGGACGAACGCGACCGCACTGCACACGGCGAAGACGGCGACGAAGAGCAGGGAGGCGAAGCTGCCGATGTCGGCCGTCTCCACGCCCTGGTAGGCCAGCCGCATCACGAAGCACGCGGCGACCGTCGCGACCAGCGAACCCGCCGCGACGGCGGCGCGCCGCACCGCGTATCCGTTGTCGTGGCCGACCCAGGCCGTACCGAAGAAGCGGATGGTCTCGGGCAGTGGCCCCCCGGCCCGGCCTTCGCGACCGGCCGTGCCGTCCTTGCCGTCGTCACCGCCCGAGCTCGCGTTCTTCGCGCCGGTCGCGCTCTTCGCGGTGCTGTCGCCGTTGTCGCTCACGGGCCCGATTATCCCCCGCTGCCGAGCGGCGCCCGGCCGGTGGGGTCCAGCCAGTGGTGCCCAGCCGCGGGGAGGCGACGGCCGGCGTCCGGCTGCGTACCGGCACCGGCCTCGGTCATGCCGGTGGCTGCCGAGATGGCGGCCGTCTCCGGGATGGGCTGCGCCCAACGCGCCGGCCCGGACCCACAGCGGGGAGACGCTGTGGGTCCGGGCCGGCCGGGCGCGTGTGTGCGGCGGTCAGCCGAGCTTCGAAACGTCCCTGACCGCACCCCGGTCGGCGCTGGTCGCCATGGCCGCATACGCCTTCAGCGCCTGCGACACCTTGCGCTCGCGGTTCTTCGGCGCGTACACGCCGTTCAGCGCGGCACGGCGGGCCGCCAGTTCCTCGTCGGAGACGAGGAGCTCGATGGAGCGGTCCGGGATGGCGATACGGATGCGGTCGCCGTCCTCGACGAGCGCGATCGTGCCGCCTGCTGCCGCCTCGGGCGAGGCGTGCCCGATCGACAGGCCCGATGTGCCGCCGGAGAAGCGGCCGTCGGTGACCAGTGCGCAGACCTTGCCGAGGCCGCGGCCCTTGAGGAAGGACGTCGGGTAGAGCATCTCCTGCATACCCGGACCGCCCTTGGGGCCCTCGTAGCGGATGACGACGACGTCGCCCGCGGCGATCTCCTTGCGGAGGATCTTGTCGACTGCGTCCTCCTGGGACTCGCAGACCACGGCCGGGCCCTCGAAGGTCCAGATCGACTCGTCGACACCGGCCGTCTTCACGACACAGCCGTCCACCGCCAGGTTGCCCTTGAGGACCGCGAGGCCGCCGTCCTTGGAGTACGCGTGCTCGGCGTCGCGGATGCAGCCGCCCGCCGCGTCCGTGTCGAGGGTGTCCCAGCGCTCGGACTGCGAGAACGCCTCGGCGGAGCGGACGCAGCCGGGGGCCGCGTGCCACAGCTCGACCGCCTCGGCCGACGGGGAGCCGCCGCGCACGTCCCAGGTCTTCAGCCAGTCGGCGAGCGACGGCGAGTGGACGGAGTGCACGTCCTCGTTGAGCATGCCGCCCCGGTACAGCTCACCGAGGATGGCGGGGATGCCTCCGGCGCGGTGCACGTCCTCCATGTAGTACGTGCCACCGGGTGCGACGTTCGGCGCGACCTTGGACAGGCACGGGACGCGGCGCGAGACCTCGTCCATGTCGCCCAGCCCGTAAGGCAGTTCGGCCTCCTGCGCGGCGGCGAGCAGGTGCAGGATCGTGTTGGTCGAGCCGCCCATGGAGATGTCCAGCGCCATAGCGTTGTCGAAGGCGGCGCGGGTGGCGATGGCGCGCGGCAGGACGGTCGCGTCGTCCTGCTCGTAGTGGCGCTTGGTGATCTCGACGACCGTGCGGCCCGCGTTCTCGTACAGCGCCTTGCGGGCGGTGTGGGTGGCGAGCACGGAGCCGTTGCCGGGGAGCGCCAGGCCGAGGGCCTCGGTCAGACAGTTCATCGAGTTGGCGGTGAACATGCCCGAACAGCTGCCGCACGTGGGGCAGGCGTTCTCCTCGATACGGAGGATGTCCTCGTCCGAGATGCTCTCGTCGACCGCGTCGCTGATGGCGTTGACCAGGTCGAGCTTACGGACCGTGCCGTCGACCAGCGTCGCCTTGCCTGCCTCCATCGGACCGCCGGAGACGAAGACCGTGGGGATGTTGAGGCGCAACGCGGCGTTCAGCATGCCGGGAGTGATCTTGTCGCAGTTGGAGATGCAGATCAGCGCATCCGCGCAGTGCGCCTCGACCATGTACTCGACGCTGTCCGCGATGAGGTCGCGCGAGGGGAGGCTGTAGAGCATCCCGCCGTGGCCCATCGCGATCCCGTCGTCCACGGCGATCGTATTGAACTCGCGGGGCACCGCGCCCGCGGCCTTGATCGCCTCGGAGACGATCCGGCCGACCGGCTGGAGGTGCGTGTGGCCCGGCACGAACTCGGTGAAGGAGTTGGCGACCGCGATGATCGGCTTCCCGATGTCCCCGCTCGCTACGCCCGACGCTCGCATGAGGGCACGGGCGCCCGCCATGTTGCGGCCGTGGGTGACTGTGCGGGACCTCAGCTCGGGCATCGTGGCTCGCTCCTTAGGCAGATGTGACTCCCGTCGAGCGTACGCCTGCGCTCCAGGATCCGGACGCGGCGTCCGGATTACGGGATATCGGAACATCGGCCCATCGGAATATCGCCCCATCGAACGATCCGAAAGTCCGCCCATCCCTCCACCCGAACATCGGCCCATCCGTCCAGCCGAACATCGGCCCACCCGAACATCGGCCCGTCGGAATACCGGGAAAGCAGGAGACCGGAACATCCGGAAAGCCGGACATCGGGACATCGGGACATCGGGAGAGCAGGCGGGCCGGGGGCGTGCGGCGTCCGTCCGCACGTCAGCCCGTCCGCTACGTCACTCCGTCAGGTATCTCTGCAGCGTCGGGGCGACCATCGTCACAATGGCGTCCACATCGGCCGAAGCCAGCGGCTCCACCCTGAGCACATACCGCATCATCGCGACGCCGAGCATGTGCGATGCCGCCAGCTCCGCGCGGAACTGCGGATCCGGCACGTCGAGATCCGCGGCCACCCGCTCGAGTACGCGCTGGAAGACGAAACCCCGCACCACATTCGCCGCCGCCTCGTGCGTCAGCGCCGAGCGCATGATCGCCAGCAGCGGGGCGCGGGTCGCCGGGTTCTCCCAGATGCCGAGGAAGGAGCGGGCCAGCTGTTCACCGATGTGTTCGGGGCCCGCGTCCAGCAGGGAGGCAACGAGCTGGACGGGGTCCATGGCCACCTCGATCGCCGCCTCGAACACCTCGTCCTTGGTGCCGAAGTAGTGGTGGACGAGTGCCGCGTCGACCCCGGCCGCCTTCGCGATGCCGCGTACGGAGGTCTTGTCGTACCCCCGCTCGGAGAACTCCGTGCGGGCCGACTCCAGAATGCGCCTGCGCGCTCCGCCACCGTCTGCCGCCCGCTCGCGCGGTGGCCGGCCCCTGCGGCGCGCGGGGGCCGGGGCGGGGCTGCCGTCTCCTGCGGGGCCGGTCACGTGTGGCGTGCCCGGGTCGCCAGGTGGAGGCGGGTGAAGGCCAGGGCCTCCGCCAGGTCGGCCTCGCGTTCCGCTGTGGACATCGCGCGGCGGGTGTTGACCTCGATGACCACGTGACCGTCGAAGCCGCTGCCCGCGAGCCCCTCGAGCAGCTCCGCGCAGGGCTGTGTGCCGCGGCCCGGCACCAGGTGCTCGTCCTTGCCGGAACCCCGGCCGTCCGCGAGGTGCACATGGGCGAGGCGCGGGCCCATCCGCTCGATCATCGCCATCGCGTCGGTGCGGGCGGTCGCGGTGTGCGAGAGATCGGCGGTGAAGTGCCGGTAGTCGTGGTTGGTGACGTCCCAGTCGGGGGCGTACGCGAGCATCTCGCGGTCCCGGTAGCGCCACGGGTACATGTTCTCCACGGCGAACCGCACATCGGTCTCGTCCGCCATCCGCCAGATCCCGTCGACGAAGTCACGGGCGTAGTTCCGTTGCCAGCGGAAGGGCGGATGGACGACGACGGTGGAGGCGCCGAGCCGCTCCGCGGCCGACCTGGCGCGCTGGAGCTTGGTCCAGGGATCGGTGGACCAGACCCGCTGGGTGATGAGCAGACACGGCGCGTGCACGGCGAGGACCGGCATCCGGTGATGGTCGGAGAGTCTGCGCAGCGCTTCGATGTCCTGGCTGACGGGATCCGTCCACACCATCACCTCGACGCCGTCGTAGCCGAGGCGCGCGGCGATCTCGAAGGCCGTCGCCGTCGACTCCGGGTACACGGACGCCGTGGACAGCGCGACCTTCGCATCCGGGATGCGCACCACTGGTTCTGCCACGGAAGACAGCGTACGGGCCTGCCGGGGTCCCCCGTCCGGATCAGGCCCGATCCGGACGGGAGGCCCTATCTGACCGGGAGATGGTCGAGGCGGCGCAGGATGACGCCTTCGCGCAGCGCCCAGGGGCAGACTTCGAGTTCGTCGGCCCCGAGCAGATCCATCGCACCCTCCGCGACCAGCGCTCCCGCGAGGAGCTGGGGGGCGCGCTCGGCGGATACCCCGGGGAGCCGGGAGCGCTCGGCCGAGGTCATCACGGCGAGTCTGGGGACCCACTCCTCAAGTGACTTACGACTCAGTCCGCGGGGCACGTACGGGCCGTCGCCGGAGCGCGCGGCGCCCGCTATACGGGCCAGTTGCTTGAAGGTCTTGGAGGTCGCGACCACCCGGTCCGGTCTGCCGAAGCGGGCGAACTCGGCGACGGTCCTGGCGATCTCCGCGCGGACATGGCGGCGCAGCGCCCTGACGTCCTGCGGGTCGGGCGGATCGCCCGGCAGCCAGGTGTGGGTCAGCCGGCCCGCGCCGAGCGGCAGTGACACCGCGGCGTCGGGGTCCTCGTCGATGCCGTACGCGATCTCCAGCGAGCCGCCGCCGATGTCGAGGAGCAGCACCTTGCCAGCGGACCAGCCGAACCAGCGGCGGGCCGCGAGGAAGGTGAGGCGGGCCTCGTCGGGGCCGGTGAGGACCTGGAGGTCGACACCGGTCTCGTCGCGTACCCGGGCGAGGACGTGGTCGGCGTTGGCCGCCTCGCGCACGGCGGATGTGGCGAACGCCAGGACACTCTCGGCGCCCTTGTCCTCGGCGGCCCGCAGCGCGTCGCTGACGGTGGCGACCAGCCGGTCGATTCCCTCGGGGCCGATCGCGCCCTCGGCGTCGAGCAGTTCGGCCAGGCGCAGCCCCACTTTGTGCGAGTGCGCCGGAAGGGGGCGGGCGCCGGGGTGCGCGTCGACCACCAGGAGGTGAACCGTGTTCGAACCGACGTCGAGGACTCCGAGTCTCATGGACGGAACGCTACTGGCCCGGCGCAAGCGGGTGGCTGTTCGGGCTGATGAGGGTGGTGTCCCCGTACGCTGGGTGCGTGCCGAAGACGAAAAAGGCGAAGCCGGGCAAAACTGCCGGGCAGCTGAAGCCGAAGAGTGACGAACAGGGCCTGGATTTCGCCCGTGCCTGGGTCGAGTTCCCGGACCCCGCCGACGACGAACAGATCTTCCGATGTGACCTGACCTGGCTCACCTCACGGTGGACCTGCATCTTCGGCAGCGGCTGCCAGGGCATCGAGGCGGGCCGCGCCGACGACGGGTGCTGCACGCTGGGGGCGCACTTCTCGGACGAGGAGGACGAGCAGCGGGTGGCCGGTCACGTGGAGCGGCTCACGCCGGATCTCTGGCAGTTCCACGACGTCGGCACGGACACCGGGTGGGTCCAGCTCGACGATGACGGGGAGCGCCAGACCCGGCGCTGGAACGGTTCCTGCATCTTCCAGAACCGGCCCGGGTTCGCGGGTGGCGCGGGCTGTTCGCTGCACATCCTGGCGCTGCGCGAAGGCAAGGAGCCGCTGGAGACGAAGCCGGACGTGTGCTGGCAGCTGCCGGTCCGCCGTACGTACGACTGGATCGAGCGGCCCGACGAGTCGCGGGTGCTGCAGATCTCGATCGGTGAGTACGACCGGCGCGGCTGGGGCCCCGGCGGTCACGACCTGCACTGGTGGTGCACGTCGGCGACGTCCGCTCACGGTGCGGGTGACCCGGTCTTCGTGACGTACCGGCCCGAGCTGATCGAGCTGATGGGCGCACCGGCGTACGAGCGCCTGGTGGAGCTGTGCGAGGAGCGGCTCTCGGCACTGCTGCCGATGGCTCCGCATCCGGCCGACCCTCGGTAGCGCTTCGCGTGCGGCGGCCCGCGGGAGGGACGGCTCCGCGCTGAGCCGCCTGCACCGCGGTGCGGACGGCTCAGCGCCGGCCGGCCGCGGGAAGGGCGGCTTCGCGCCGGGCAGCCCGCGGGGCGGGCGGCTTCGCGCTGGGCGCCGCACTGCGGGGCGGGCGGCTTCGTGTTCCTGAGCGGGCCGTCCTCGCGGGGGCCGGCCGGCCGCTCGGGGTCCGGGCTCAGGGGGCATGCCGTGTGGCGGGGCGGGCTTCGTGTCGCCCCTGGCTTCTGTGTCTACGACGGTGACGGCGTGGCCGTGGCCGAGGGCGGTGGTGTCGTCGGCGGGTCCGAGACCGTCGGCGTGGGGGTGGGCGTCGGGTCGGAAGGCGTCGGCGTCGGGTCCGACCGGGTCGGTGTGGGGGTGGGCCGGCCCGGCGATGTCGGCCTGCCGTGGCCGCCGTGACCGTGACCGTGACCGCCGTGACCGTGGCCGTGGCCGTGGTCCCCTGCCCCCCAGCCGTATCCGCGCAGCGAGACCACGGCGCCCGAGGGGGCGAAGGCGATCCGGGCCGACCAGGCACCCGAGGGTTCGTTGCGGTGGTCCACGTACACCCGGATCGTGATCGAGCCGCCGGGCGACAGCACGCCCGAGGCGCTGCTCAGGTAGAGCCACGGTGCGCTCCTGGCGGCCGACCAGGCGACCGGGCGGTCTCCGCCGTTGGTCAGCGTGACCGATGTCCGCCCGCCGGCCACGCGGGCCGTGACCCTCAGCGAGCCGGCGGCCAACGATCCGCCGCCCGACTGCTTCTTGCCCGCGTCCGGGCTGATGACCTCCACGGACACGTCGGGCGAACTGTCGTCGCCCGCGGAGGGGGTGGGCTGGGTGCGGGCGTTGCCCGCGTTCTCGTAGTGGTCGTACGGGCCGCCGCCGTCGCTGCCCGGCCCGTCCGCCTCGCTCGACGTCACCGATCCGCCGTGCCCCTCGCCGGTGGAAGGAGCGTGGCGGTACGCGGCCCACAGGGCCAGCACCGGAGCGGCGACGACCGTCGCGACGACTGTGGTCGTCACGGCACGGGAGCGCAGCCGGTCACGGCGCGCGGCGCGGTCCTTGGGGGCCAGCGGGAAGCCGGTGCGGCCGAAGCGCGGGGCGTGGCCGCGGGGCGCGTGCAGCATCGCCGTGTACGCGGCGGATCGTTCCGCCACGACGAGCGGCAGGGCGGCTGGGGTGGCCGGTGTGACGCTGGAACCGGGCCACGGGCCCGTTGCCCCGGCGCGCTCGGCGACCCGGCGGCAGCGGGGGCAGTCGTCAACGTGGCGGACGAGCTCGCGGCGCAGCGCCGTGGAGAGCAGGACCCGGTGATCACCGGTGAGCCGGGCGACGCTGGGGCAGTTGCCGGTCTCGACGACGGCGAGGGCCGCCCGGGTCCGCTCGACCTCACAGGCGCCTGCGGCCAGCAGTTCCCGCGCGGCCGCGTGCTCCAGGCCGAGCACGGCGGCGACTTCGCGCGGGCCGAGTCCGTGGCGCACCGCGAGCTCCAGCGCCTCGCGCTGCTCGGGTGTGGTGCCGGCCGCCTCGGGCCAGGCGAGCGTCGCGAGGTCGCGGCGCTGCCGCTCGGCGGCCTCGGCCGCCCCCGGCTCCTCGGGCGGCGCCATGGGCGCAGGCTCGGGCTCCGGCGCGCGGCCCGAGTGCGCGCCGGGACGCAGCCGCTTCTTCTCGGCGAGCTTGCGCAGGCAGGCCCAGCGCGCGAGCGCGTAGAGCCAGGCCCGGCGGCTCTGTTCGCCGGAGGGACAGCGGCTGAACTGGCGTTCCGAGACGGCCAGCACCTCGCCGAGCACGGCGGTCGCCTCCGCGTGGTCGCACAGGACGGAGAGGCAATAGGTGAAAAGACCGTCCAGATATGCCTCGTACCGGACCGGCGGCCGCTGCTCCGCCGGGTGGGGGGCGCGCCGTTGCGCCCGGTGTGCGCCGGTGGTGTGTGTGGGGTTCTCCAGCCTGCTGCTCGTCACCCGGCCGACGGTAGGCCGGTAATAGCCGCCGTCCAGCACCTCTTGAGGGCATTTAATCCTTACGGGTGAACGTATCCCTCAAAAGGGGACACGAATCGTTCATTCCGACAGCTGCCCGGCCGCATCCGCCGCTGTGGGATCCGCTGTCGGTGCGGGCGGTTACGGTGGCGCCATGGCCACCCGCGCGAAGACCAGAGACCGGCCGTCCTACCGCTGCACCGAATGCGGGTACTCGACGGCCAAGTGGCTGGGCCGCTGCCCCGAGTGCCAGACGTGGGGGACGGTCGAGGAGCAGGGCGGCGGACCCGCCGTGCGGACGACCGCAGCCGGTCCGGTCAGCAGCGCCGCCGTCCCCATCGGGCAGGTCGACAGCCGGACGGCGACAGCGCGTTCGACCGGCGTCGCCGAGCTCGACCGGGTGCTCGGTGGCGGTCTGGTGCCCGGCGCCGTGGTGCTGCTCGCGGGCGAGCCGGGCGTCGGCAAGTCCACGCTGCTGCTCGATGTCGCCGCGAAAGCCGCCGGCTCCGACCACCGCACGCTCTATGTGACGGCCGAGGAGTCCGCGAGCCAGGTCCGGCTGCGTGCCGACCGGATCCACGCGATCAACGACCATCTCTATCTGGCCGCCGAGACGGATCTCGCGGCGGTGCTCGGCCACCTCGACGCGGTCAAACCGTCCCTGCTGGTCCTGGACTCCGTACAGACCGTGGCGTCGCCCGAGCTGGACGGCGCGCCGGGCGGTATGGCGCAGGTCCGTGAGGTGGCGGGCGCGTTGATCCGCGCCTCCAAGGAGCGCGGGATGTCCACCCTGCTCGTCGGGCACGTCACGAAGGACGGCGCCATCGCAGGGCCCCGGCTCCTGGAACATCTGGTGGATGTCGTGCTGTCCTTCGAGGGCGACCGGCACGCCCGGCTGCGCCTGGTCCGCGGCGTCAAGAACAGGTACGGGGCGACCGACGAGGTCGGCTGCTTCGAACTGCACGACGAGGGCATCACCGGGCTCGCCGACCCGAGCGGGCTGTTCCTGACGCGCCGTGACGAACCGGTGCCCGGGACGTGTCTGACGGTCACACTGGAGGGCAAGCGCCCGCTGGTCGCCGAGGTCCAGGCCCTCACGGTCGACTCCCAGATCCCCTCGCCCCGGCGCACCACGTCCGGTCTGGAGACCTCCCGGGTCTCGATGATGCTCGCCGTCCTGGAGCAGCGCGGCAGGATCAGCGCGCTCGGCAAGCGGGACATCTACACGGCGACGGTGGGCGGCGTGAAGCTCACCGAACCGGCCGCCGACCTGGCCGTGGCACTGGCCCTGGCCTCCGCCGCGAGCGACGTCCCGCTCCCGAAGAACCTGGTGGCGATCGGCGAAGTGGGGCTTGCCGGCGAGGTCAGAAGGGTCACCGGCGTCCAGCGCAGGCTCTCCGAGGCACACCGTCTCGGCTTCACCCACGCCCTCGTACCGACCGATCCGGGGAAGGTCCCCGCCGGCATGAAGGTCATCGAAGTGGCGGACATGGGAGACGCGCTGCGGGTCCTTCCGCGCCGTTCAAGGGCCCGCGCGCCTCAGGACGAGTGAGTGCGCCGGTAGACTTTGCCCTGGTCTCGCCTGTCCGTACGAGCCGGAGGAGTGCAGTGGCAGCCAATGACCGAGCAGCACCCGGGAGATCCGGCGGGAGCTCGTCCGGCAATGAAGCGCTGATGCGTGCCACGCTGAGCGCTGTCGCGCCCGGCACAGCGCTGCGCGACGGCCTGGAGCGCATCCTCCGCGGCAACACCGGCGGGCTGATCGTGCTGGGCATGGACAAGAGCGTCGAAGCCATGTGCACCGGCGGCTTCGTCATGGACGTGGAGTTCGCCGCGACCCGCCTCAGGGAGCTGTGCAAGCTCGACGGCGCGCTGATCCTCGACAAGGATCTGACCAAGATTCTCCGGGCCGGTGTCCAGCTCGTCCCGGACGCGTCGATCCCCACCGAGGAGACCGGCACCCGCCACCGCACGGCCGACCGTGTCTCCAAGCAGTGCGGCTTCCCGGTCGTCTCCGTATCCCAGTCGATGCACCTGATCGCGCTGTACGTGGACGGGGAGCGCCGGGTCCTGGAGGAGTCCGCGGCGATCCTGTCCCGCGCCAACCAGGCCCTGGCCACACTGGAGCGGTACAAGCTCCGTCTCGACGAGGTCGCGGGCACGCTCTCCGCGCTGGAGATCGAGGACCTGGTGACGGTCCGGGACGTGACAGCGGTCGCGCAGCGGCTCGAGATGGTCCGGCGGATCGCGACCGAGATCGCCGAGTACGTGGTGGAGCTGGGCACCGACGGCCGGCTGCTCTCCCTCCAGCTCGACGAGCTGATCGCGGGGGTCGAGCCGGAGCGGGAACTGGTGGTCAGGGACTACGTGCCGGAGCCGACGTCCCCCAGAGCGGCCTCCGGGAGGGGCCCCCAGCGTCCGCGTACGGTCACCGAGGCGCTCGTCGAGCTGAACACGCTGAGCCACACGGAGCTGCTCGAACTGCCCGTGGTGGCAAGGGCGCTGGGGTACAGCGGATCCCCCGAGACGCTCGACTCGGCGGTGTCGCCGCGCGGGTACCGGCTGCTGGCGAAGGTGCCGCGGCTGCCCGGAGCGATCATCGAGCGTCTTGTCGAGCACTTCGGCGGGCTGCAGAAGCTGCTCGCTGCGAGCGTGGACGACCTGCAGACGGTGGACGGGGTCGGGGAGGCGCGGGCGCGCAGCGTACGGGAAGGGCTGTCGCGGCTCGCGGAGTCTTCGATTCTGGAGCGGTACGTGTAGGCAGCGGCCTTCCTCCGGGGTGCGGGTCCTCTCGGGGCTCCGCCCCGGACACCGCTCCGCTCCGGACACCGCTCCGCCCCCGGACGCCGCTTCTCAGCTTCCCCGGGCCACCGCTGGGCCGTGCTCACCGGAGGGGCTTGCACTGGCTTGCCGGTGAGCTTCGCGTCCCTCGCCCGGCCGGGACCGGGGTTCTCGCCCTGGGGCTCGCTCTCCTCGTACCCGGAGAGCGTGAACCCCCGTCGGGGCCTGATCCCCCGCCCCGCGAGGCCCGGGTTCGTCAGTCCTTCGTCAGTCCTTCGTCAGGACAACCGAGGTCTGCTTGCGGGGCATGCCAGGCGCCTTGGCCTCGACCAGGTAGGTCCCGGCCCCCACAGTCTTCGGACCCGGCTTCGTGCACTTCGGTGCCGACTTCTTGCGGTCCCATTCCACGGTGTGCTTGATGGTGCTGTTGGCGGGGACCTCGAAGAGCAGTGCCCCGCCGTCCTTCGGGCAGTCCTTCGACGACCAGACGACATGGTCGTCGATGGCCGATGTGATCGTGAACACAGTGCCCTTCGGTCCGAAGTCGACCTTGCAGGCCTTCGCCGAGCTGTTCTTCGCGATCAGGTCGAACTTGAGCTTCTCACCGGGCGGGTAGCTGTTCTTGGGGTTGTGCAGCGTCAACTGGACCGCTCCCGACGTGCAGTCGGGGAGGCTGGAGCCCGCGGGAACCTGGCGGCCTGCACTGGCCCCGCCACCGCCCGGCCCCGAACCTCCGCTGCCACCAGCGCCGTTGGAACCGCCACCGCCGACCGGATCAGTGCCGCCGGAGCCGCTGCCCGCACCGCCGGAGCCACCCGAGCCCGATCCCGAATCCGAACCGGACGAGGAGCCCGACCCGCCGGAATCGCCCGACCCGCCGGTCCCGCCCGGGGCTTGGCTGATCGCCGGGCCCGATCCGGAAGGGCCGGGGGTGATGGAAGGCGCGGGATTGGGCCCCTTCGCCCCGGAACCACCGTGCTTCCCACCGCCCATCGACGCGACCATCCACACGACGAGAAGGGCGAGCAGCGCAACCAGAGTCGACGCCACTGCCCTCCGTCGCCAGTAGATGGAGGAGGGAAGCGGCCCGACCGGATTGCGCATAGATCCCACGTCGCAAACTGTACGAGAGATCAGGCCCAACTCAGGCCCCACCCGCCGCCGTCCGTGCAACTTTTACGGATCATCATTCCGCAGACCACCGCCGGTGTCTCTCCCGCGGGCCGTACGGGCCGTACAAGATCGCTCGTGGTGACCGCTCAGGGATGATCCATACTGTCCGTCACCATGGACAGTTCTTCCGAGCTCTACAGAAACATCCTCGAATTCGCGCACTCCACCCCCTCCTGGGTGCAGCAGCTCATGGAGCTGTGGACCGAGGCCGGTCTGCTGCTCTTCGCCGTGCTGTTCGTCGTCGTGTGGTGGCGGGCGCGCACGGCGTCCGCGCAGTCGATGGCGCTGGCGCTGATCGCACCGCTGGGGACGGCCGTCGCGTACGTCCTCAGCGAGGTGCTCAAGTCGGTGATCCACGAGGACCGGCCGTGCCGGGCCGTCTCCGGGGCGATGAGACCTCTGATCGACTGCCCGGCGCCCGGCGACTGGTCGTTCCCCAGCAACCACTCGATCATCGCGGCGGCCGCGGCGGTCGGCCTCTCCATCGCCCTGGTGCGGCTGGTCTGGCTGACCGTGCCGGTGGCGGTGCTGATGGCCTTCTCGCGGGTCTTCGTCGGCGTGCACTATCCGCACGACGTGATCGTCGGCCTGATCCTCGGGGCGCTGGTCGCACTCCTCGTCATCGAGGGGCTGACCCGGCCGGTGCGGTCGCTGGTGGAGACGGCGCGGTCGGGCGACATCCGCGTGGCGGCCTGGTTCGTGGGGCCGGGTGCCCGGAGCTGAGAGGATCGGATGTGCCATGACTGCAACCACTGAGACTTCGAAACCCGCCGCCGCCCTCCCCGACCCCACCCCCGAGGCCCTGCACTCCGCCGTCATCACCTGGTTCGGCGCGAACGCCCGCGATCTGCCCTGGCGCCGCCCCGAGGCGGGTGCCTGGGGGGTCATGGTCAGCGAGTTCATGCTCCAGCAGACCCCCGTCGCCAGGGTGCTGCCGGTGTACGAACAGTGGCTGGCCCGCTGGCCCCGCCCGTCCGATCTCGCCGCCGAGGCGCCCGGTGAGGCGGTCCGCGCCTGGGGCAGGCTCGGCTATCCGCGCCGCGCCCTGCGCCTCCACGGGGCGGCACAGGCGATCACGGAGCGGCACAACGGCGAGGTGCCGTCCGAGCACGGGCAGCTGATCTCGCTGCCCGGTATCGGCGAGTACACGGCGGCGGCCGTCGCGTCCTTCGCGTACGGGCGGCGCCACGCAGTCCTGGACACCAACGTGCGGCGGGTCTTCGCCCGCGCGGCCACCGGCGTCGAATATCCGCCGAACGCCACCACGGCCGCCGAGCGTGCCCTGGCCCGCACCCTCCTGCCGGACGACGAGGTGACGGCGGCCCGCTGGGCCGCGGCATCCATGGAGCTGGGCGCCCTGGTCTGCACGGCAAAGAGCCCCGAGTGCGGGCGCTGCCCCATCGCCGGGCAGTGCGCCTGGCGGCTGGCCGGCAAACCGGCTCATGTGGGGGCCCCACGGCGTGGACAGACGTACGCGGGTACGGACCGCCAGGTTCGCGGCAAACTCCTCGCGGTGCTGCGCGACGCGTCCACCCCGGTACCGCAGTCACAGCTCGACGCCGTGTGGCACGAGCCTGTTCAGCGGGCCAGGGCGCTGGACGGGCTCGTCGCCGACGGGCTCGTCGAACCGATGGCGGACGGGGTGTACCGGCTCCCGCTCACCTGACGCGGCTGTGGACCTGTGCCGGACCGCCTGTCGTCCGGACCGGCACCGGGTCAGCACGGCCAGGCCCGGTTCAGCCCGGATCGGTTCGGTTCGGCCCGGCCCGGTTCGGCCCGGAAACAGCTCGTTCCCGCTTCAAACCTGGTCGCCGTTACACAATCGATGGGCAGCCGTGCGGCTGCCGACGGCTGGAACGCACAGCTCCGTGACAACGCCTCCGTAGCTTCGTGGACAGACCACAGAACAGCTTGAACACGGGGAACGACGGAGGCGGTTGGGTATGGCGCACGCTGAGGTGCTCGAATTCGAGGAGTATGTACGCACCAGGCAGGACGCCCTGCTGCGAAGCGCCCGCCGGCTGGTACCCGACCCCGTCGACGCCCAGGACCTGCTGCAGACCGCCCTGGCACGCACCTACCGCCGCTGGGAAGGCATCGCCGACAAGTCGCTTGCCGACGCCTATCTCCGCCGCGTCATGATCAACACCCGCACCGAGTGGTGGCGCGCCCGCAGGCTGGAGGAAGTCCCCACCGAGCAGCTGCCCGACGCGAGCGTCGAGGACGGCACGGAGCAGCACGCCGACCGCGCGCTGCTGATGGACATCCTGAAGGTGCTCGCTCCCAAGCAGCGCAGCGTCGTCGTCCTGCGACACTGGGAGCAGATGAGCACCGAGGAGACGGCTGCCGCGCTCGGTATGTCTGCCGGTACGGTGAAGAGCACGCTGCACCGTGCGCTCGCGCGGCTCCGGCAGGAGCTGGAGAGCCGCGACATCGACGCGCGTGCGCTGATCCGTGGGGAACAAGAGATGGGGCGGGAGCGGTGCGCGGCCTGACAGAGGGCCTTCAGGACGACGGTCCTGGCGGCCCCGGGTGCGACGACCGGAGCACTATGGCCAGAACCGGAAGAGGCACATTGGCGGCGGGTGTCACGGCGGTTGCCGGACTCGCCGTTGTCGGGCTGTTCGTGGCGGGCTGCGATTCGGGCGGTACCGGGACGCGCGACGAGGGAGCGGCCCATTCGGTCCCCGCGGTCGCGCCCACGAAGGATCCGGGTTCGGCGGCCGCCGCCCGGCCGGGCGAGCGGGTCGACCCGGTGACGCTCCTGAAGCAGGACTCGGCGGTCAGCGCGGCGGTCAAACGTGATCTGAAGCCGTGCTCGGGGAGCGACTACCCGGTCGACGTCTCGTACGCGCGGCTGACCGGCGGTGACGTCGCCGACGTCGTGGTGAACGTGATGACGTGCCGCAGTGCGGTGGGGGTCGCCACGTACGTCTACCGTTCCCAGGGCGGCTCGTACAAGAACGTCTTCGGGTCCGAGGCCGCGCCCGTCTACTCCGAGATCGACCGGGGCGATCTCGTGGTCACGAAGCAGCAGTACGCGAAGGGCGACTCGATGTCGTACGCGTCGAGCGAGGACGTGATCACGTACCACTGGACGAACAACAAGTTCGCGCAGACCGACGCCGTGCACACCGACTTCAGCCGGGCGGTCGGCGACGGGGACGCCGACGGGGACCCCTCCACCACCAGCCCCACGGGCAACTGAGAGAGCAGCGGGATGGCCGAGACACATGTCCTCTTCGTCGAGGACGACGATGTGATCCGCGAGGCGACACAGCTCGCCCTGGAGCGGGACGGCTTCCGCGTCACCGCGATGCCCGACGGGCTCTCCGGGCTTGAGGCCTTCCGTACGAACCAGCCCGACATCGCGCTGCTCGACGTCATGGTTCCGGGGCTGGACGGGGTCTCCCTGTGCCGCCGGATCCGAGACCAGTCGACCGTGCCGGTGATCATGCTGTCGGCGCGCGCCGACTCGATCGACGTCGTGCTGGGCCTGGAGGCCGGGGCCGACGACTACGTGACGAAGCCCTTCGACGGTGCGGTCCTGGTGGCCCGGATCCGCGCCGTGCTCCGCCGCTTCGGACACGCGGCGGGCGCCGGTACGGACAGCGGGGCCGAGCCGGACGAGCGCGGTGTCCTGGCCTTCGGCGACATCGAGGTCGACACCGAGGGCATGGAAGTACGCAGGAGCGGCACCCATGTGGCGCTGACCCCGACCGAGATGCGGCTGCTCCTCGAATTCTCGTCGGCGCCGGGCACGGTGCTCTCCCGCGACAAGCTCCTGGAGCGGGTCTGGGACTACGGCTGGGGCGGGGACACCCGGGTCGTGGACGTCCATGTGCAGCGGCTGCGGACAAAGATCGGACAGGACCGGATCGAAACGGTCCGCGGCTTCGGATACAAGCTGAAGGCATGAAGCACCTCGCCCTGCGGACCGGTGTCCGGTGGAAGATCAGTATCGCCATCGCCGCGGTCGGCGCGCTCATCGCGGTCGCGCTCAGCCTGGTCGTGCACAACGCGGCCCGCGTCTCGATGCTCGACAACGCACGGGACACCCAGGTCGTCCGGCTCCAGTTCGCTCTGCGGCTCTTCGAGTCGAAGCAGCAGCAACAACAGCCGCAGTTCGGCTCGAAGGTCAACGACCCCAGTCTGCCGAGGGAGCTGAGGCGCCGGGCCGCCGAGAACCGGATCTCCACTCTGATCGTCGAGCACGCCAACGGGATCCCCGACGTCTGGGCGGCCGCCCCGCTGGCCGACGGCGATGTGCTCTCGCTGCACAGCCGCTACGGCAGCAGCGCCTCCGTACTGCAGGACCTCGACCGGGCCCTGATCATCGGCTCCGTCTCGGTGGTGCTCGGGGGCAGCGCGCTGGGCGTCCTGATCGGCGGCCAGCTCTCGCGACGGCTGCGCAAGGCCGCCGCGGCCGCCACCAAGGTCGCGCAGGGCGGCACGGATGTCCGCGTCCGGGCGGCCATCGGCGGTTTCGTGCGGGACGAGACGGACGAGCTGGCCCGCGCCGTTGACGCGATGACCGACACACTTCAGGAGCGGGTGGAGGCGGAACGCCGGGTCACCGCGGACATCGCGCACGAGCTGCGTACGCCGGTGACCGGGCTGCTGACCGCCGCTGAGCTGCTGCCGCCCGGCCGGCCCACCGAGCTGGTCCGCAACCGGGCGCAGGCGCTGCGGACCCTGGTCGAGGACGTGCTGGAGGTGGCCCGGCTGGACAGCGCGTCCGAGCGGGCCGAGCTCCAGGAGATCGCGCTGGGCGAGTTCGTCAGCCGGCGGGTGACGATCATGGCACCGGACGCGACGGTCCGGGTGGTGCACGAATCATGGGTCAACACCGACCCGCGGCGCCTGGAGCGGATCCTGGGCAACCTGCTGGGCAATGCGGCCAAGCACGGCGGGACGCCGGTTGAGGTCACCGTCGAGGGCCGGGTGGTGCGGGTACGCGACCACGGCCCCGGATTCCCCGACACGCTGCTGCGTGAGGGGCCGAGCCGCTTCCGTACGGGCAGCAGCGACCGCGCGGGCGTCGGGCACGGCCTGGGGCTGACGATCGCCGCCGGACAGGCCAAGGTGCTCGGGGCGCGGCTGACATTCCGCAACGCGGCGCCCGAGGGGGCCAAGGAGACGGGCGGCGCCATCGCTGTGCTCTGGCTCCCGGAACACGCGCCGACCAACACCGGCAGCTACCGCACCCTGACCCGGCCTGCGTCGCACTCGTAGACGGACCGTCCGGGCCGTAGGACGCCGGTGGGCCCCGGACGCGCGAGGCGTCCGGGGCCCACTCGTAACCCTGCGGCGGGGGGACCGCGGTTCCGGGGTGTGCCGGGTGGTGGGTCCTACAGCTCCTGGATCGGGGCAGGGGTCTCAGGGGCCCCTCGCAGCACCACTTCTTTGACGAAGACGGCGGCCACGACGACCGCGAGACCGGCCACGGCACCGAGCAGGAATCCGCCGTGGGTACCCGCCGTTACCGCGTACTGGTACGCGTCCCTGGCCTTCTCCGGCAGCCTCGCCAGGCCCGCCGCGTCCAGCTGCGCCGACGGGAGCGAGGCGCCCTTGCCCATCCGCGCCGTCATCTCGTCCTGCACCTTGTTGGTGAAGAGCGCGCCCATGATCGAGACACCGAAGGAGGAGCCGAGCGTACGGAAGAGGGTGGCCGATGACGAGGCGACGCCCATGTCCTTCATCTCGACGCTGTTCTGCGCGACGAGCATGGTGATCTGCATCAGGAAGCCCATGCCGGCACCGAGCACGGCCATGTAGACGCTGGTGGTCAGCCGCGTGGAATGGACGTCCATCGTCGACAGCAGGTACAGCCCGATGACCATCAGGACGCCGCCCGCGATCGGGAAAACCTTGTACTTACCGGTGTTCGTGGTGACCCGGCCCGAGATGAGGGCGACAGCCATCATCGCCAGCAGCATGGGCAGCAGCAGCAGCCCCGAGTTGGTGGCGGACGCTCCCTGCACCGACTGCTGGAACAGCGGCAGGAAGAGCATCGCGCCGAACATGACGAAACCGGTCAGGAAGCCGATGATCGACATCAGCGAGAAGTTCCGGTTGCGGAAGATGTGCAGCGGCACGATCGGCTCGGTCGCCTTGGTCTCCCAGAAGACGAATCCGATCAGGGCGGCGACACCGATGAAGATGAGCTCCATGATGACGGCCGAGCCCCAGGCGTACTGCGAACCGCCCCAGGTGGTGACCAGCACGATCGAGACGATGCCGACGGTGAGCAGCGCCGTGCCCAGATAGTCGATGCGGCCCCTGGCCCGCTTCTTGGGCAGGTGCAGCACGGCCGTGACCATCGCGAGCGCGATCGCGCCCAGCGGGAGGTTGATGTAGAAGGTCCAGCGCCATCCGAGGTGGTCGGTGATGGCACCACCGACGAGCGGACCGCCGATCATCGCGACGCCCATGACGCCGGCCATCATGCCCTGGTACTTGCCGCGCTCACGCGGCGGAATCAGGTCGCCGATGATCGCCATGACGCCGACCATCAGGCCGCCGGCGCCGAGGCCCTGGAGGGCCCTGAACCCGATCAGCTGGTCCATGCCCTGCGCCATACCGCTGAGCGCGGAACCGGCCAGGAAGATCACGATGGAGGTGAGGAAGGCGCCCTTGCGGCCGTACATGTCGCCGACCTTGCCCCAGATGGGCGTGGACGCCGCCGTCGCCAGCGTGTAAGCGGTCACCACCCAGGACAGGTGTGCCAGACCGCCCAGGTCGCCGACGATGGTCGGCATCGCCGTGTTCACGATCATGTTGTCGAGCATCGCGAGCAACATCGCGATCATCAGCGCGAACAGCACCACCCGGACACTGCGCGGTTGCGGCTCGGCCTTGCCCCCCGATTCCGCTTTCGTCAGTTCTACGGTTTCCGACACGTACCCCACCACTCCCCTGGACACTGCCGGGTCTCCAGATACTTACTTGCCGCCCGGCTAGTTGACTACAGTGGGAGAAGGTAGTCTCGTAACTAGCCGGGCGTCAAGTAAGTATCTCTGGAGAGCACCATGAGCAGCAGAGGCAACACCCGCCAGCGCATCCAGGACATCGCGCTGGAGCTCTTTGTCGAGCAGGGGTACGAGAAGACCTCGCTACGGGAGATCGCGGAGAAGCTGGATGTCACGAAGGCGGCGCTGTACTACCACTTCAAGACCAAGGAAGACATCCTCATCAGCCTCTTCCGGGATCTGACGGTCCCCATCGACGAGGTGATCGCGTGGGGCCAGACACAGCCCCGCAGCCTGGAGACGAAGAAGGAAGTCCTGAACCGCTACAGCGAAGCGCTCAGCGGCGCGGCCCCGCTCTTCCGCTTCATGCAGGAGAATCAGGGCACCGTGCGCGAACTGAGCGTCGGCGAGGACTTCAAGGCCCGGATGCTGCTCCTGCTCGACCTGGTGAAAGCACCCGACGCGTCACTGACCGACCAGGTCCGCTGCTTCACGGCGCTGTTCACCATGCACGCCGGGGCGTTCGCCCTGAGAGACGCCGAAGGCGACCCCGAGGACAAGCGCAAGGCTGTCCTCGAAGTCGCCACCGAACTCATGACCCAGGCGCATCCGGATGCGCCCCCGGAGCGGTAGAGCCGCCCCGGCAGGTCAGAACTTGATGCCGTGGGCCTTCAGGAACGGCATCGGGTTGTAACCGGAGCCGTAGTTCGGGCCCGTGCGGATCTCGAAGTGCAGGTGCGGGCCGGTCACGTTGCCGGTCGCACCGGACTTCGCGATGACCTCGCCGGTCTTCACGGTCTGGCCGACGTGGACGTCGATCTGCGACAGGTGCGCGTACTGCGAGTACGTGTTGTCGCTGTGCTTGATCACGATCGCGTTGCCGTACGCCGGGCCGTCACCGCCACCGTTCGGGCCTTCCTTCACGACGGTGCCGCCGTGCACGGCCATGACCGACGTGCCGGTCGGGACGACGAAGTCCTGACCCGAGTGCTTGTGGGACCACATGTGGCCGGCCTCACCGAAGGGCTCACCGATCACGGGGTGCGTGACGGGCGCGATCCACGCGTTGACGTTCTTCTTCGCCTTGGCGACCTTGGCGGCCTCAGCGGCCTTGGCCGTCTTGGCGGTGTGCTCGGCAGCCTTCGCCTGGGCACCGGCCTGGTGGGCGAGCGCGGTCGCGACGTTGGTGTTCCCGTCGGCCACAGAGGCCGAGTGTGCGTCGGCAGCGCCCGCAACCCCTGCTCCCAGCGCGACCGACACTCCGAGCCCGGCGGCTACGACCGCAGCGCGGGTGCGAAGCGGGGACCGGCGGGACACGAGGGACGTGGTGTGCTTCTGCATACGTGGGACTCCATACGTAAGTGGACCCAACCGAACAGGTCGGGCGGACCACTCATTGGTAACCCATTCGACTTAGCACTCAAAACGCCCATCTACGACATTGCACCGTAGGGGCGACACGGCAGAAGTCACTGCGGATTACGGGTGCGTCCTGCGCCGAATCCGGCGGCGCCGATTCACCCGGAGACGTTTAAGCGCAGATGGGCCCTGCGGGAATCGGGCCGGAGCCCGCCTCGGGACCCGGGGGCCGAAAGTCCCGGCCTCCGCGGCACGGAAGGCCCGGCCGCCCCCGCCGGGCCACCCACTATTCCGGCTAGTAGGCCAAAACGGCCTGTGGTCCATGTCACCCGCGCGGGACCAACGCCTGTCCGTTTCGGGACCTTCGGCAGCGGAGCGGAGCCGCCGCTCCGGGGAGAGAACCGGCTTGAAGAGAGCACGGACCGAGGGCACAGACGGCCGCGCGAGGGCGCCGACGAGAGGGCCGCGGTGGCGCTGAGGGGGCGGCGGTGGCCGGACGCGTACCCGCACAGGGCCCGTACGGCACAGGTATGCGTACGACGTCGGGGCAGGCAGGGACAAGCCTGCCCCGACGCCGAAGGACGGGCACCCAGGGGCTGCGGGCGCTGAAGAGCGAAGAGAGCACACAGGGCCCGGAGAGCGCAGAAGCCGCAGAAGCAACGGAAGCAACGGGGCAGGGGACAGAAAAGGGGCGGCCCCGGAACCGATGACCGGTTCCGGGGCCGCCCCTCTGTCGCTCGGGCCGCTCAACGCATCAGCGTCAGACGTCCTTCGTCATGTTCGGGCCGGAGCCACCGGCCGCCTGCTCGATCGGCGGGGCATCGGGCAGAGCCGACTTCTCCTCGCCGCGGAAGGTGAACTTCTTCTCCTCACCCTCGCCCTCGACGCCGACGACCACGATGTGACCGGGGCGCAGCTCACCGAAGAGGATCTTCTCGGAGAGGATGTCCTCGATCTCGCGCTGGATCGTGCGCCGCAGCGGACGCGCGCCCATGACCGGGTCGTAGCCGTGCTTGGCGAGGAGCGCCTTGGCGTCCGGGCTGAGCTCGAGGCCCATGTCCCGGTCACGCAGCCGCTCGTCGACCTTCTCGACCATGAGGTCGACGATCTGGATGATGTCTTCCTCGGTCAGCTGGTGGAAGACCACCGTGTCGTCGACACGGTTCAGGAACTCGGGGCGGAAGTGCTGCTTCAGCTCCTCGTTGACCTTGGCCTTCATCCGGTCGTATCCGGTCTTGACGTCGCCCACGGCAGCGAAGCCGAGGTTGAAGCCCTTGGAGATGTCCCGGGTCCCGAGGTTGGTCGTCATGATGATGACCGTGTTCTTGAAGTCCACGACCCGGCCCTGGGAGTCGGTCAGACGACCGTCCTCCAGAATCTGGAGCAGTGAATTGAAGATATCGGGGTGGGCCTTCTCGACCTCGTCGAAGAGAACGACCGAGAACGGCTTCCTGCGCACCTTCTCGGTGAGCTGGCCGCCCTCTTCGTAACCCACGTAACCGGGGGGAGAACCGAAGAGACGGGAAACCGTGTGCTTCTCGCTGAACTCCGACATGTCGAGGGAGATCAGTGCGTCCTCGTCGCCGAAGAGGAATTCGGCGAGCGTCTTGGAGAGCTCGGTCTTACCGACACCGGACGGGCCGGCGAAGATGAACGAGCCACCGGGGCGCTTCGGGTCCTTCAGGCCGGCTCGCGTACGGCGGATCGCCTGCGAGAGGGCCTTGATGGCGTCCTTCTGCCCGATGACGCGCTTGTGGAGCTCGTCCTCCATGCGGAGCAGCCGCGAGGACTCCTCCTCGGTGAGCTTGAAGACCGGGATGCCCGTGGCCGTGGCCAGCACCTCGGCGATCAGCTCGCCGTCGACCTCGGCGACGACGTCCATGTCGCCGGCCTTCCACTCCTTCTCGCGCTTGGTCTTCGCGGCCAGCAGCTGCTTCTCCTTGTCGCGGAGCGAAGCTGCCTTCTCGAAGTCCTGGGAGTCGATGGCCGACTCCTTGTCGCGGCGGACGTTCGCGATCTTCTCGTCGAACTCGCGGAGGTCCGGCGGCGCGGTCATCCGGCGGATGCGCATCCGTGAGCCGGCCTCGTCGATCAGGTCGATCGCCTTGTCCGGCAGGAAGCGGTCCGAGATGTACCGGTCCGCCAGGGTGGCGGCCTGCACCAGGGCCTCGTCCGTGATGGAGACACGGTGGTGGGCCTCGTAGCGGTCCCGCAGGCCCTTGAGGATCTCGATGGTGTGCGCGAGCGAGGGCTCCGCCACCTGGATCGGCTGGAAGCGGCGCTCCAGGGCCGCGTCCTTCTCGAGGTGCTTGCGGTACTCGTCGAGCGTGGTGGCACCGATGGTCTGGAGCTCTCCACGGGCGAGCATCGGCTTCAGGATCGAAGCCGCGTCGATCGCGCCCTCGGCGGCGCCCGCACCCACCAGGGTGTGGAGCTCGTCGATGAACAGGATGATGTCGCCGCGGGTGCGGATCTCCTTGAGAACCTTCTTCAGCCGCTCCTCGAAGTCACCGCGGTAGCGGGAACCGGCGACGAGCGCGCCGAGGTCGAGGGTGTAGAGGTGCTTGTCCTTGAGGGTCTCGGGCACCTCGCCCTTGACGATGGCCTGCGCCAGACCTTCGACGACCGCCGTCTTTCCGACGCCGGGCTCGCCGATGAGGACCGGGTTGTTCTTGGTGCGGCGCGACAGCACCTGCATGACCCGCTCGATCTCCTTCTCGCGCCCGATGACCGGGTCGAGCTTGGATTCGCGGGCGGCCTGGGTGAGGTTGCGGCCGAACTGGTCCAGGACGAGAGAGGTCGAGGGCGTGCCCTCGGCGGGACCGCCTGCGGCGGCCGTCTCCTTGCCCTGGTAGCCGGAGAGCAGCTGGATGACCTGCTGCCGCACCCGGTTCAGATCGGCGCCCAGCTTCACGAGGACCTGGGCTGCGACGCCCTCGCCCTCGCGGATCAGGCCGAGCAGGATGTGCTCCGTACCGATGTAGTTGTGGCCGAGCTGAAGAGCCTCCCGGAGCGACAGCTCCAGGACCTTCTTGGCACGAGGGGTGAAGGGGATGTGCCCGGACGGGGCCTGCTGCCCCTGCCCGATGATCTCCTCCACCTGCTGGCGGACCGCCTCGAGCGAAATCCCGAGGCTCTCCAGGGCCTTAGCGGCGACACCCTCACCCTCGTGGATAAGGCCCAGGAGGATGTGCTCGGTGCCGATGTAGTTGTGGTTGAGCATCCGGGCTTCTTCCTGAGCCAGGACGACAACCCGCCGCGCGCGGTCGGTGAACCTCTCGAACATCGTTAATCGCTCCTCAGAGCGGTCGGGCAGCGAGGGGTCGGTCCCCTCCCAGTCCTTCCGCATGCTAGTCCCGCAGGGCGGGACAGCTCATTCCAACTGCCGACACCCGTCCATGGCCTCCGGCCCGAACAGCCGACAACTGCTCCAACCCGATGGTGCGAGACGATGTTCCCGCAGGCCAGGCAGATACCCCTGTCTCCAGTACGCCGATGGCGAACGTGAGACTGCCTGAACCGCGTGTCGCCCCTCCCCACTAGGTATGTCTTACCCGCAGACACTGACAGTCCATGCGGCGCGCGACGGTTCCCCTCAGCTACGGGCGAACAACTTGGCGCCCCCGAACACGTCCGCACACCCCTTGACCGTCAACAGAACGCAATCAACCGGAAGCACTCCGTAACTCCCGGCCCGTGCGGGAGTTGCTCAGTCATGGCCTTCACCGTTCCGTCCCCCCGCGAACCGGCCGACAGCACGAGCACCATCACCGGAAGCGGCAGCAACGACAGCACTCTGCGCTGGTACGAATCCCGGCTGGGCTGGGCCGCGCTGGCGGGGCCGCCGGTCCGGCTGCTGACCGGGCTGCGCTTCGACGTACTCGATCTGCCGTCGGACGCCGGGTTCGCGCTGCTGCGCAGGGCGCCCGTCACGGGCCCCGTTGCGCTCTGCGGCTCCCGGATCCGCCTGCTGGTGGCCGCGGGCAGCGCCGATGAACTGCCGGGGCTGCTCGACTGGCTGGAGTGGGGCGGGATCGCCCTGGATCTGGCCGGCATCGGCGCGGGCGGCGTCATCGAGGCTCCCGTGCCTCCAGGACCGCGAGGCGGGCAGGGGGCCGCCCGCTGGTTGCGGCCCCCCGAGCCGGGGCGCGAAGTGGAGCCGGCCCTGCCCGTGTTCAGCCGGTTCGGAGTCCGGGGTACCGCTCCCGATCTGGTACGGCTGGTGGACGCGGCGGCGACAGAATGCCACCGGGCCCGGATGGTGCGTATCGCTGCGGCTTTCCGGGGGGCGCCCCCCGGAGCCGGGACTGCGAATGTCCGGGGTTCGACCCCCGGACCTCCCGGGAATCAGCCGTTGGCCTTCTCGTAGGCCTCACGGATGTCCGCGGGCACACGGCCGCGGTCATTCACGTTGTAGCCGTTCTCCTTGGCCCACTTACGAATCTCGGCGGTGTCCTTGTTGCCACCGGCGGCGATACGGGCCTTGCCACGGCCACCGGTGCCACGGCCACCGGTACGCCGGCCGCCCTTCGCGTAGGGCTCGAGCAGCGTGCGGAGCTTGTCCGCGTTCGCGGTGGTGAGGTCGATCTCGTACGTCTTGCCATCCAGAGCGAACGTCACCGTCTCGTCCGCCTCGCCACCGTCGAGGTCATCGACAAGAAGGACCTGAACCTTCTGTGCCACCGGATTTCCTTTCATCGAAAAATTGAGTACGCGGAAAGGAAACCGCTTTTCCCTGAAAAACACAAACCCCCGGCAGAGGTTCAGGAGTGCAAGAACACGGGAAACATGCGCGATTCGGACATAGGGTTCCGGGCGGAAGTGACCGTCACAGCCGCAGAAGCATCCGGCTGTTGCCCAAGGTGTTCGGCTTCACCCGTTCGAGACCCAGGAACTCGGCGACTCCTTCGTCATAGGAACGCAGGAGCTCGCTGTAGACATCTCCGTCGACGGGAGTCTCGCCGATCTCGGTGAAGCCGTGCTTCGCGAAGAAGTCGACTTCGAAGGTCAGGCAGAATACCCGGCGCACACCGAGCCATCGCGCGGTCTGCAACAGCTTGTCGAGAACCTGGTGCCCCACTCCGGCGCCCTTGAACTCGCGGTCCACCGCGAGAGTGCGCACTTCGGCGAGGTCTTCCCACATCACATGAAGTGCGCCGCAGCCGACGACCCTCGCGTCGTCATCGCGTTCCGCGACCCAGAACTCCTGGATGTCCTCGTAAAGCGTCACCGTCGCTTTGTCGAGCAGGATCCGCTCGCGTACGTACGCATCCAGGAGTCCGCGCACCGCGGTCACATCGCTGGTCCTGGCTCTGCGGACGGTGAGGGCTTTTGCATGCGTACCTGACATGCCGAAGACGCTATCGCCCCGCGTCTCCGTCACGGTCATCGCGGTCCGCATCCCCCTGAACGATGCGCAAAGCATCACGGAGTGCATCGCGCTGCTCGGAGGACATCATGCCGAAGAACGCGACAAGGGCGGCCGCGGAGTTGTCACTCGTCGACCAGGCTTCGTTCATCAGTGCGGCCGAGTAGGCGGCACGGGTGGAGACCGCCGTATATCGATAGGCGCGGCCGTCCACTTCCCGGCGCACCCAGCCCTTCTGATGGAGATTGTCCAATACGGTCATCACGGTGGTGTAGGCGATGGTCCGGTCCCGTTCGAGGTCTTCCAGGACTTCCCTCACAGTGACCGGACGGTTCCACTCCCAGACGCGTGACATGACGGCGTCTTCCAGCTCTCCCAATTGACGGGGCACATCTGCACCATAGTGCGAGATGTCACGAATAGCTGGTTATTGGCGCAGAAAACACAGAAAAGGACGTACGGCCAGTAATGAGCCGTACGTCCTCGGGTCGCCGCAGCAGTCAGGCGGTACTGCCACCCGTCGGCTGCACCGCCGCCTCGGCGCGGGCGAGCACCTCGTCCACGGCCGCGTCTTCCTTGGCCTTGTTGGGGCCGCCCTGGGTCTTCACGATCGTCCTCACGACGATCGTGAAGAACACAGCCATCACCACGGGGGGCACAAGCGCGGAAACGTAGTCCATACGGACAGAGTAGCTAGCCCGTCATCGAGTGCTGAGCCGGGGGCGCCGCGGGCTTTCGGCGTGGCGGGAAGACCTCGGACGGCTTGGGGGCCGGGCGGGGTCTGACGGGCTCCTTGACCGGTGCCGGGCGCTTCGGCTGGTCCGGGTCGTTCGCCGCACGGCCGCCGGGGAGCGCGAGCAGCCGGGTACGCGGGCCCGGGGTCACCGCCCTCCCGGCGAGGCGGGCGCGCACCGACTGCTCGGCCAGCGCCCGGCAGCGCCGCAGCAGGGCGTCCCCGGACGGTGCGCCGCGCAGGGCGCGCAGAGCCGCGAGGTCCTCGGGCCTGGGGTCGTAGCCGGCAGCCAGGGCGTCCTGGAGCAGCTCCGTGTAGCTGCGGGCCGTGCCGGGAAGTGCGTCGCGGTAGCGGGCGAGGTCGGCGAGGAGGAAGGCGCGCAGCCTGCCCGCCTCCCCGATGGTCTCGTCCACGGACTCGGCGAGACGCAGACAGTCCTGGACGTCCTCTTCTGCGACGGGGGTCGGATTGAGGGCGATGGCAAGGGCGCGTCGGAGCACACGCAGCTCATCCGCGCTGAAGGCCATGCCGCCTCGGGAACCGTAGGGCGTGGGCATAAAAGGACGATACGTACTAAAGGGGAAATATCTGCTTAATGCACCGGTGGCGGCGCGGCGGACACGGTCACTCCGCAGTGCCGCCGCCGCACCGCTTCAGGTGGTCAGGCCCGCTCGCGGATTCACAGCCGGGCGACGTTGCGCTCGTACACCAGGCGCAGCCCGATCAGCGTCAGCCACGGCTCGTGCTCGTCGATGACGGTGGCCTCGCTGAGCACCATCGGGGCGAGGCCGCCGGTGGCGATGACCGTGACGTCCGCGGGGTCGTCGGCGAGCTCGCGGGCCATCCGGTTCACGACGCCGTCGACCTGCCCCGCGAAGCCGTAGATGATGCCGGACTGCATGGCCTCCACGGTGTTCTTGCCGATCACGCTGCGCGGGCGGGCCAGCTCGATCTTGCGGAGCTGGGCGCCCTTCACGCCGAGCGCCTCGACCGAGATCTCGATGCCGGGCGCGATGACACCGCCGGTGTACTCACCGCGGGCCGACACCGCGTCGAACGTCGTCGCCGTACCGAAGTCGACGACGACGGCGGGGCCGCCGTAGAGCTCGACGGCGGCGACCGCGTTGATGATGCGGTCCGCGCCGACCTCCTTCGGGTTGTCGACCAGGATCGGGACGCCCGTCTTGATGCCGGGCTCCACGAGGACGGCCGGGACGTCGCCGTAGTAACGGCGGGTCACCTCACGCAGTTCGTGCAGGACGGAGGGGACGGTCGAGCAGACCGCGATCCCCTCGATGCCGTCGCCGAGACCGCGGCCGAGCAGCGGGTGCATCCCCATCAGGCCCTGGAGGAGCACGGCGAGTTCGTCGGCGGTGCGGCGGGCGTCGGTGGAGATGCGCCAGTGTTCGACGATCTCGTCGCCGTCGAACAGGCCGAGGACCGTGTGGGTGTTGCCGACATCGATGGTGAGCAGCATGGGTTACTCCGCCTCGCGCAGGTCGAGGCCGATGTCGAGGATCGGCGACGAGTGCGTGAGCCCGCCGACCGCCAGGTAGTCGACGCCCGTCTCGGCGAAGGCACGGGCCGTGTCCAGGGTCAGCCGGCCCGAGGACTCCAGGAGCGCGCGGCCGCCGACGAGGGCGACGGCCTCCGCGGTCTGCGCCGGGGTGAAGTTGTCCAGCAGGATCAGGTCGGCGCCCGCGTCCAGGACCTCGGTGACCTGGGCGAGTGTGTCCACCTCGACCTCGATGGCCAGCTCGGGGAATTCCGCGCGTACGAGCTTGAACGCCGCGGCGACCCCGCCGGCCGCGACCACGTGGTTGTCCTTGACCAGGGCCGCGTCGGAGAGGGACATCCGGTGGTTGACGCCGCCGCCGCAGCGCACCGCGTACTTCTCCAGGGCGCGCAGCCCCGGTGTGGTCTTGCGGGTGTCGCGGACCTTGGCGCCGGTGCCGTCCAGCACGTCGGCCCAGGCGCGGGTGGCGGTCGCGATGCCGGAGAGGCGGCACAGCAGGTTCAGCGCGCTGCGCTCGGCGGTCAGCAGGTCGCGGGTGCGGGTGGTCACCGAGAGCAGTTTCTCGCCCGCGGACACCCGCGCGCCGTCCTCGACGTGCCGCTCGACCTCGAAGGTCTCGGTGCAGACGATGGAGAGGACCGCTTCGGCGATGCGCAGGCCGGCGACCGTACCGGCCTCGCGTGCGGTGAAGTCGGCGGTGGCGACGGCGTCGGCGGGGACGGTCGCGACGCTGGTGACGTCCACACCCCCGTCGAGGTCCTCACCGATGGCCAGGTGCGCGACGTCCTCGACCAGGACCGGGTCGAGCCCCGAGGCGGCCAGGAGCTCGGCGAGAGCGGGGTCGAGACCGCACTCCATGGCGTCGTCGTCGTGGAAGTCGCCGCCGCAGGCACAGGCGTCGCCGCAGCCACCCGGCTCGGCGCTGTCGCCGATCCGGTGGAGGGGGAGGTCGGGGGTGGTCACGGTCACTGCTCCTGAGGACGCTGAGGGACGGTCGGGGGGAAGTCGGCGCTGTCCGTGGTGTGCACGGCGAGCGAACGGTCGGGGCGCAGCCGTACGACGAGGTGGCGGCGCCACCCGGCGTCGTCGCGGTCCGCGTGGTCCTCTCGCCAGTGGCAGCCGCGGGTCTCCTCGCGGCGCTGCGCGGCGGCGGTGAGGACGCGGGCGACGCAGAGGAGGTTGGTCGCCTCCCAGGCCTCGACGCCCGGTTCGGTGGGCTTCAGCGCGACTGCGGGCAGCGCTTCGGGGGCGCCGGCCGCCGCCGCGTCCATGGCGGCGCCCGCCGCCGCCTCCGCCACCGCCTCGGCCGCTGCGGCCGCCTCCGCCTCGGCACGGATCACGTCCAGCCCGTCGGCCGCACCGGCGAGGCTCCGCGCCGAGCGGAGCACTCCGGCGCCCGCCGTCATGATGCGCTGGATACGGAGACGGGCTTCGGGCTCCAGGAGCGGGAGCGTGCGGGTCTGCGCCTGGGGAACGGGCCCGCCGGAAGCCGGCGCCGCCGACCGGCCGGCGGCGGTGCCGGCGATGTCGTCGGCGATGCGCTCCGCGAAGACCAGGCCCTCCAGGAGGGAGTTGGACGCGAGCCGGTTCGCCCCGTGCACGCCGGTGCAGGCGACCTCGCCGCACGCGTACAGACCGGGGACTGTGGTGCGGCCGTGCAGGTCGGTGCGGACACCGCCCGACGCGTAGTGGGCGGCCGGGGCGACCGGGACCGGCTCGGTCACCGGGTCGATGCCGTGGCTGCGGCAGGCGGCCAGGATCGTCGGGAAACGCTGCTCCCACATCTCGGCGCCGAAGTGCCGGGCGTCGAGATACATGTGCTCGGTGCCGTGCTCCTGCATGCGGCGGGTGATGGCCTTCGCCACGATGTCGCGGGGGGCCAGCTCGGCCAGCTCGTGCTGCCCGGTCATGAAGCGGACCCCGTCGGCGTCGACGAGATGGGCGCCCTCGCCCCGTACCGCCTCGGAGACCAGTGGCTGCTGGCCCTCGGCGCCCGAGCCGAGGAAGAGCACGGTGGGGTGGAACTGGACGAACTCCAGGTCGGAGACCTCGGCGCCCGCGCGGAGTGCGAGGGCCACACCGTCGCCGGTGGAGACGGCCGGGTTGGTCGTCGCCGAGAAGATCTGGCCCATGCCGCCGGTGGCGAGCACGACGGCGGGTGCGCGGACCGCGCCGACGCCGTCGTGCTGGCCCTCCCCCATGACGTGCAGCGTGACGCCTGCCGTACGGCCTTCGGCGTCGGTGAGGAGGTCGAGGACCAGGGCGTTCTCCACGGTGCGCAGCGCGGCCGTGCGGACCGCGTCGACCAGGGCGCGGGAGATCTCGGCGCCGGTGGCGTCGCCGCCCGCGTGGGCGATACGGCGCCGGTGGTGGCCGCCCTCCCGGGTGAGCGCGATGCCACCGCTCTCGTCCGTGTCGAAGTGCGCGCCGGTCGCGATGAGCCTGCGTACGGCGTCGGGTCCCTCGGTGACCAGGGTGCGGACAGCAGCCTCGTCGCAGAGCCCCGCCCCCGCGACCAGCGTGTCGTCGAGGTGCTGCTGGGGGGTGTCGCCGTCGCCGAGCGCGGCCGCGATGCCGCCCTGGGCCCAGCGGGTCGAGCCGTCGTCCAGGCGGGCCTTGGTCACCACGACGGTGCGCAGCCCCGCGGCGGTGCAGCGCAGCGCGGTGGTGAGGCCGGCCACGCCGGATCCGACGATCACGACGTCGGCGTCGATCTCCCAGCCGGGGGCGGGTGCGTGCAGGCGTATTCCGGTTCCGGTCACTGTGGTTCCCCGAAGGTCAGCGGGATGTTGTCGATCAGACGCGTCGCACCGACCCGGGCGGCGACCGCGAGGACGGCTTCGCCCCGGTGGTCGTCGGCGGCCTCGGTGAAGTCGGACGGGTCGATCAGGGAGAGGTAGTCGAGGGACAGCGCTGTCCCTTCGATGACGGCCCGCGCTGCGGCGCGCACGCCCGCGGGGGTGGCCGACGTGGAGCCGGTGAGGGCGTCGCGGCCCGCGAACAGGGCACGGGAAAGGGCCAGTGCGGTGGTGCGGTCCCCGGGGGACAGGAACCGGTTGCGGCTGGACATCGCCAGCCCGTCCGGCTCACGGACCGTCGGTACGCCCACGATCTCGACCGGGAAGTTCAGGTCGCGCGCCATCCGCCGTACCAGGGCGAGCTGCTGGGCGTCCTTCTGCCCGAACAGTGCGAGGCCGGGCCGGGTCAGGTGCAGCAGCTTGGCGACGACCGTGAGCATTCCGTCGAAGTGCCCGGGGCGGGCCGCTCCCTCGAAGCGCTCCCCCATCGGGCCCGCCGCGATGCGGACCTGGGGCTCGCCGCCCGGGTAGACCTCGTCGGCCGCCGGGGCGAAGACGGCGTCCGCGCCCGCCAGTTCGGCCACCGCGAGGTCCGCTTCGAGGGTCCGGGGATAGCGGTCGAGGTCTTCACCCGCGCCGAACTGCAGCGGGTTGACGAAGACCGTGACGACGACCTGCCCCGTCTCCCCCACCCGCTCCCTGGCTGCCCGGATCAGGGTGGCGTGGCCTTCGTGCAGGGCGCCCATGGTCATGACGACGGCACGGGGCGCGGGGTCCTGCGCGCGGACCGCGGCGGGGGTGACGCGGGCGACGGTCGTGGTGCGGGAGCCGTTGCCCGCCTCCGGAGCCGTACCCGAGTCCGCGCGCGGCAGCGCTTGCAGTGCGGCGGCCGTGTGCAGCAGCGCGGTCATCGTGTCTCCCCGTCCGCGAGGACTCCCAGCAGGTCCTGGGCCAGCTCCGGCTTGAGCAGCCCGTGGGCGAGGGCGCGGTCCGCGGTCGTACGGGCCATCGCGAGGTAGCCGGCGACGGCGTGCGGTGCGTGCTTGCGCAACTCGTCGACGTGCGCGGCGACCGTCCCCGCGTCGCCACGGGCGACCGGCCCGGTCAGCGCGGCGTCGCCGGACCTGAGGGCGTTGTCGAGGGCGGCGCCGAGGAGCGGCCCGAGCATCCGGTCGGGGGCTGCGACCCCCGCGGTGCTCAGCAGCTCCATCGACTGGGCAACCAGGGTGACCAGGTGGTTCGCGCCGAGAGCGAGCGCCGCGTGGTAGAGCGGACGGGATTCCTCCGCGATCCACTCGGGCTCGCCGCCCATCTCGATGACCAGCGCCTCGGCGGCCAGCCGCAGTTCGTCCGGCGCGGTCACCCCGAAGGAGCAGCCGGCCAGCCGCTGGACGTCCACGGATGTGCCGGTGAAGGTCATCGCCGGGTGCAGTGCGAGCGGCAGGGCGCCGGCCCGAAGCGCCGGGTCGAGGACCGCGGTGCCGAACCGGCCCGACGTATGGACCAAGAGCTGTCCCGGCCGGATCGCCCCGGTCTCGGCCAGGCCCTCCACCAGCGCGGGCAGCGCGTCGTCGGGCACGGTCAGCAGGACCAGCTCGGCGCGGGCCAGCACCTCGGCCGGGGTGACCAGGGGGACGTCGGGGAGCAGGACGGCGGCCCTGCGGACGGATGCGTCGGAGACGCCGGACGCGGCGACCGGGCGGTGTCCGGCGAGCTGCAGTGCGGCGGCGAGCGCGGGCCCCACCCGGCCCGCTCCGACCACGCCGACGGTGAGCCGCGCGGGGCGGGACTCTGCTGATGCGTTCACGTGGGAAGGCCTTCCGTTCCAGTCCGCGAGGGGTACCGGACGATTTCCCCGTCATGCTACGCCCAGGTTTCGGGGAACTCGTTGGACTGTCCACAGGCCGCGGGCGAGGATCGGCGCATGACGAACGAGGCAGGCACCACCGGGGCGGACACGAAGGATCAGGACACGGACAGCGGGGAGCCGGACGCGCCGGAGGTGACCCCGCCGGGCACGGAGGCACAGGACACGAACGCGCGGGGCCTGCGGCAGCGCAGGAACGCGGCGCTGCGCGGCGCACGACGGGTGCTCTCACGGTCGTCAGCGACGGCCACACTGGGCGAGCGGCTGACCGCGCTGGCCGCGGACGCGGGCTCGGTGTACGACCTGGACGAGCAGGTGGACATCTACGGCGACGGAGTCGTCGCCGAGCTTGAGCGCCGGGTGGCCACTCTGCTCGGGTTCCCGGACGCCGCCTTCTTCCCGACCGGCACGATGGCGCAGCAGGTCGCGCTGCGGTGCTGGGCCGGCCGCACCGGCGACCCGGTGGTCGCGCTGCACCCGATGGCCCACCCGGAGCTGCACGAACGGGGTGCCTTCGGGTCGGTGAGCGGGCTGCGTACGGTCCACCCGGCCTCCGCGCCCCGGCTCCCCACGGCCGACGAGGTACGCGACTTCGAGGAGCCCTTCGGCACACTCATGCTGGAACTGCCGCTGCGCGACGCCGGTTTCGTCCTGCCGACGTGGGACGAGCTGGTCGCCGTCGTCGGGGCCGCCAGGGAGCGTGATGCGGTGGTGCACATCGACGGCGCGCGGCTCTGGGAGTGCACCCCTCACTTCGGACGCGGCCTGGAGGAGATCGCGGGGCTCGCGGACAGTGTGTACGTCTCCTTCTACAAGTCCCTGGACGGCCTGTCCGGCGCCGTGCTCGCCGGACCGGCCTCACTGATCGGCGAGGCCAGGACCTGGCGTCACCGGTACGGGGGCCAGGTCTTCCAGCAGTATCCGGCCGCGCTGTCGGCCCTGCTGGGCCTGGAGCGGGAACTGCCCCGGCTGCCCTCGTACGTCGCCCACGCGAAGGTCGTCGCCGCCGGTCTCGCGGACGGGTTCCGGGCTGCGGGCGTGCCCTGGTTCCGGGTCAGTCCCGAGGTGCCGCACACCCACCAGTTCCAGGTGTGGCTGCCGTACGGGGCGGAAGCGCTGTCGGAGGCGGCGGTCGGACAGGCCGAGGAGACCGGGGTCGCGCTGTTCCAGCAGTTCCACCCCGCACCGGGCGGGGTGCCTGGGGTGTCACTGGCCGAGGTGACGGTGGCGGAACCGGGGCTCTCGTGGAGCGCCGAGGACGTCGTGGAGGCGGTGCGGGAGTTCGTACGCCGGGTGCGGTGAGGCTCCTCCGGGGCGTCCCGTCAGCGCGCCCCGGAGCCCCCGGCCCGCACCAGCCCCTTCTCGTACGCGAGGACGACGACCTGCACCCGGTCCCGCAGCCCCAGTTTGGTCAGGATGCGGCCGACGTGCGTCTTCACGGTGGCCTCCGACAGCACGAGGCGGGCCGCGATCTCGCCGTTGGACAGGCCCTGAGCGACGAGCAGCATCACCTCGCGCTCGCGGTCCGTGAGCCGGTCGATCTCCTTGTGCTGCGGGTCGGCGACCGTGCTCGGCAGCATCGGTGAGAAGCGGTCGAGGAGCCGCCTCGTCGTCGACGGCGCGACCACCGCGTCACCGCTGTGGACGGACCTGATCGCCCCGAGCAGCTCCGCCGGGGGCACGTCCTTGAGCATGAATCCGCTGGCGCCCGCCTTCAGCCCGGAGAACGCGTACTCGTCCAGGTCGAAGGTCGTCAGGATCAGCACCTTGGGCGCTGCCGGCTGCGCACAGATCTGCCGGGTCGCCTCGACGCCGTCCAGCCTGGGCATACGGACGTCCATCAGCACCACGTCGACCGTGGTCGACCGGAGAATGCCGATCGCCTCCGCGCCGTCGCCCGCCTCCGCGACGACCTCCATGTCCGGCTGGGCGGCGAGCACCATCCGGAAGCCGGTGCGCAGCAGCACCTGGTCGTCGACGAGCATTACGCGGATCGCCATCTCGTAACGTTCCTTTCTCGTGGTCGGGCCCCGTTCGTGGGCCGGTGGCCGGGCTCGTCGCCCGGCCCGGGGCTGTCCCGTCGCCCCTGGTGGATCATCGGCGCACGGTGTCGGACGCGGTGCACCGCGAGGCGGGGGGACGTTCGCATACTGGACGTATTCCTGCGTTCCGACAACGCGGCGTGGGGCCCCGGCCGGAGGCTGGGGGGAGTGCCGCAGCTGTCGTCGTGCGCCCGCCGGAGATCACGGGACCGCCGTCAGTGGGCGTGCTTCAGCGGCAGCAGCGCGCTGATCCGGAAACCACCGCCCGGACGCGGGCCCGCGTCCAGGGTGCCGCCGACCATGCCGATGCGCTCCCGCATCCCGATCAGCCCGTGCCCCTGACCGTCCGCCCCGCCGTCCTGGTAGAGCTCGTGCGCCGCGCCCCGGCCATCGTCCTCGACCAGCAGGCCGAGTCCGTCGTCGAAGTAGACGAGACGCACACTGGCGCCCACGTCGGGCCCGCCGTGCTTGCGGGTGTTGGTGAGCGCTTCCTGCACAATGCGGTAGGCGGTGAGCTCCACGCCGCTGGGCAGCGGCCGCGGTGTCCCCTCGATACGGAAGTCCACGGTCAGCCCCGCGACCCTGACCTGCTCCACCAGGTCCTCGATCTGCTGCACATCGGGCTGCGGAACGTACTCGCCGCTCTCCTGCGCGTCGCCGGTCCGCAGCACCCCCAGGAGCCTTCGCATCTCGGCGAGCGCCTGGCGGCCGGTGGACGAGATCGTCTCCAGCGCCTGCTTGGCCTGGTCGGGCGAGGCGTCCAGGACATAGGCGGCGCCGTCCGCCTGGACGACCATCACCGAGACGTTGTGCGCGACGACGTCGTGCAGCTCGCGGGCGATCCGGGCGCGCTCCCCCGCGACCGCGACCTTCGACTGCGCCTCACGCTCCCGCTCCAGGCGGGCGGCCCGCTCCTCCAGCTGCGCGAAATAGGCCCGCCGGGTCCGTACCGAGTCGCCCAGCACCCAGGCCAGGATGAACGGAACCGTCGCCACCATCGTGAGGACCACCTCCTGCACCCAGCCGGCGGCCGTCTCCTCGTGCCAGCGCAGCTGCGCGAGCGTCCCCGCGCACAGACCGCCGATCAGGCCGAACCGGGAGGCCCAGCGCTCCCCGTCGGCGGCGACGGTGTAGATCAGGACCAGCATCGCGAAGTCCGCGGGCCCCGCTTCGATGTCGAGGACGAGCTGCGCCACCCCGAGCAGTGTCACGAGCAGCAGCATCTTCTCGGGCGCCCGGCGGCGCAGGGCGAGAGCCGTGCACAGGCCCAGGAGGACGGGGACGGACTTGAGGTCGTACCCGTGCCCCATCCGGGACGCCTCCCACTGCACCGCGGAGAACCCGAGGAGGATGACGGCCCAGAAGCCGTCGACCAAGGTCGGGTGTCTGCGGATGAAGGCGTAGAGACGCTGCACGTAACCCAGCGTAGGGATGCCGGAGAGGTGTCAGGGTCAACCGGAGGGCCGATCCGGTCACCCGGGGAGTACTCCCCAAGGTGGAGACTTGACGCCGTGACTGATGAGTGGCGCGGGTGGCGTGAGACGGCGGAAGCGGCGTTGTACGGGGCGGACGGCTTCTACCTGCGGCCGGAGGGCCCGGCCGGCCACTTCCGTACCTCGGTACACGCCTCCCCCCTGTTCGCGTTCGCTGTCGCCCGGCTGCTGACGGAGTCCGGGGTCACGGACCCGGACCTGGTCGACATGGGGGCGGGCCGCGGCGAGCTGGTGGCGGGGGTGCTCGCGGCGCTGCCCGCGGACTTCCCGGTGCGCGCGTACGCCGTCGAGCGCGCGCCCCGTCCGGCCGGGCTCGACGAGCGCGTCGTCTGGTGCGCCGAGCCGCCGGCCGGTGTGCGTGGGCTGCTCTTCGCGAACGAGTGGCTGGACAATGTGCCGGTCGACGTCGCGGAGACGGACGACGCGGGGACGCCGCGCTATGTGCAGGTCCGGGCGTCGGACGGTGCGGAGCGGCTGGGCGCTGCGGTGACCGGGGCCGACGCGGAGTGGCTGGAGCGCTGGTGGCCACTGGACGAGCCGGGCCGGCGTGCCGAGATCGGCCGCCCGCGCGACGAGGCGTGGGCGGCGGCGGCCTCCACCGTCGATGCGGGTCTCGCGGTGGCCGTCGATTACGCACACGCGCGGGCGGCCCGCCCGCCCTTCGGCACGCTCACCGGCTTCCGGGACGGCCGCGAGGTGCGGCCGGTGCCGGACGGGAGCTGCGACATCACCGCGCATGTGGCGCTGGACGCGTGCGCGCTGCCGGGCGCGGAGCTGCGGACCCAGCGGGAGGCGCTGCACGCTCTCGGCGTCAGCGGCGAACGCCCGCCCCTCGCGCTGGCCGCCACCGATCCCACGGCGTACGTCAGGGCCCTGGCGGCGGCGGGGGAAGCAGCGGAGCTGGTGGCGCGGGGCGGGCTCGGGGACTTCGGGTGGCTGATCCAGCGGGCCGGCCCGGCGGCCGGGGCCGGATAGGGGGGACGGGCCCCCGCCGGGGATACTGGCCCGTATGACGGAGACGACGGTCGGCATCGGCGGCGCCGCGGAGAGCACTGACATGGTGCTCAACATCGGCCCCCAGCACCCTTCCACGCACGGAGTGCTCCGCCTCCGCCTGGTCCTGGACGGCGAGCGCATCCAGCAGGCCGAGCCGGTCATCGGCTACATGCACCGGGGGGCCGAGAAACTCTTCGAGGCGCGCGACTACCGCCAGATCATCATGCTCGCCAACCGGCACGACTGGCTGTCCGCCTTCTCGAACGAACTGGGCGTCGTGATGGCCGTCGAGCGGATGCTCGGCATGGAGGTCCCCGAACGCGCCGTCTGGACGCGCACACTGCTCGCCGAGCTGAACCGGGTGCTCAACCATCTGATGTTCCTCGGCTCGTACCCGCTCGAACTGGGCGGTATCACCCCGGTGTTCCACGCCTTCCGCGAGCGCGAAGTGATCCAGGCGGTGATGGAGGAGGTCTCCGGCGGCCGGATGCACTACATGTTCAACCGGGTCGGCGGGCTCAAGGAGGACCTCCCGGCGGGCTGGCTCGGCCGGGCCCGGGAAGCCGTCGCCGATGTCCGCTCGCGCATGGACGTGTACGACGACCTCGTCCTCGGCAACGAGATCTTCCGGGGCCGCACCCGGGGCGTGGGGACCCTCTCGTCCGATGCCGTGCACGCGTACGGCGTGAGCGGGCCGATCGCACGCGGCTCGGGCGTCGACTTCGACCTGCGCCGCGACGAGCCGTACCTCGCGTACGGCGATCTCCAGGACACCCTGAAGGTCGTCACCCGCGAGGAGGGCGACTGCCTGGCGCGCTTCGAGGTGCTGCTGGCGCAGACGCACAACGCGCTGGACCTGGCCGACGCCTGTCTGGACCGGCTGGCCTCGCTGGCCCCCGGACCGGTCAACCAGCGGCTCCCGAAGGTCCTGAAGGCCCCCGAGGGCGAGACGTACGCCTGGACCGAGAACCCGCTCGGCATCAACGGCTACTACCTGGTGTCGAAGGGTGAGAAGACCCCGTACCGCCTCAAGCTCCGCTCGGCGTCGTTCAACAACATCCAGGCGCTGACCGAGTTGCTCCCCGGCACCCTGGTCGCCGACATGGTGGCGATCCTGGGCTCGCTCTTCTTCGTGGTCGGCGACATCGACAAGTAGGTGGCACGGAACGCGCGAACGGCCCGGACCCCGTTGGAGGGTCCGGGCCGTTCGCGTGCACGGGCCGTTCGCGTGCAACGGCAGGTTCGCGTGCAAGGGCCGCCGGTGTCGCTGTGGACGCGGGTGACGCCGGTGACCTGCGCTAGGAGATCGCCGTGCGCAGCTCGCCCACGTCGATCTGTTCCGTCTCGTCGTGCTCGGTCAGGTCGATGACCTGACCGACCCCGCGCTCCGCGTCGCTGCGGATGCCTGCGCCGTCCTCCAGGCCGCTGCCCAGGCTGTCCGGGCCGGCCTCAGGACCGGCGACGGCCGCCGCTGCGCGGTGCGCCGCCAGGGCTTCCGCGCCGACCACATCCGCGAGGTCCTCGTTCTGCACCGAGGCCAGCTGCGCGGGCTCCAGGGCCAACGCCGCCTTCTCCTTCTGCGGGCTCTGCGGGTTCTGCGGGCTCTGCGGGCTCTGCGGGTTCTGCATGCCGAAGAAGTCGAAGCCGCCCACCGTCCGGGGGCTGCGGCCCTGCTGCGGGGTGTACGGGGCCACGGCCGTCGCCGGAAGGCGACGCGGAGCGGGCAGAGCCGACGGCGGGCGGGTGTGCTCGCCGTCGGCCGCCGCAGGCTTCCCCTCCGGCTTCGCCGCATCCCGCTGGGTCTGCTTGTCCCGCCGGCCCCGCTGGGACGCGGCGTTGCGGGACAGCGTCCCGAGTGCCTGAGCGGCCTTCGCGTACGCGGCCGGGGTGAGCGCGGAGCGCGCTGCGGGCAGGGCCGCCCGCGCCGGGGCGGCCGCCTCGATCGCCAGGAGTCTGCGGCCTTCCAGCGCGCCGGCCCGCTCGGTCTCGGCGGTGGCGTACCGGCGCAGCAGCGCGGCGTGCTCCCCGCGCAGCGCGGCCAGTTCGCCCCGCTTGGCGCGGAGCTTCGTCTCCAGCTTGACGCGCAGCGCGCGCGACTCCTCCAGGTCACCCTCGAGTTCGGCCGTACGCTCCTCGGACCGCCACTCCTCTGCGGCACGTGACCGGGTCAGTTCGGCGACCCTGCGGCCCGCGATCCGGTCCCAGCTGCGCATGAGTACCGCACCGGTCACCGCGGTGGCAGCCGCGGCCGCCACCAGGCAGCGGAGCACCAGGGGATCCGCGAACAGCCAGGCGCCGACGGCGAGAAGGAGCGAAGCACCGGCTACGGCCGAGGGCTGGAGCAGGCGGTGCAGGGGTGGGGAATGGCGGTGGCGTCCACGTGGCATGGCTCGAAATTTACCGTGCGTACGAGCCGAATGGACGACCGCACCGGGATTTGTTCCCCAGCGGTTACCTCGGCGCTTGCCGCCATTCCCCGGGATCCGGCCGGTCCGGCTAGTTGATCAAGCCCTTCGATTTCAGATAGTCCTTCGCGACATCGTCGGGCTTCGCACGCTCGGAGTCGACCTTGCGGTTCAGCTGGACCAGGTCGGCTGTCGTCAGCGCCGACGTGAGCTTGGCGAGAGCGGACGCGATCTCGGGGCTTCCGGCGTCCTTGGCATTGACGACCGGCAGGACGTTGTCGGCGTTCTGGAGCTTCTTGTCGTCCCGGAGCAGGACGAGGCCGTAGGTGTCCAGCGTCGCGTCCGTGGTGGTGGTGAGCACCAGCTGGTCGGTACCGTCCTTGACCGCCTGCTTGGCCTGGGGAGTACCGACGCCCTTGGGGTCGATGCCGGTGACATCAATGCCGTACTTCGTCTTCAGACCCGGCTCGCAGAACGGCCGCACCTTGCATTCGTCACCAGCGGCGATCTTGACCTTCGCCTTTGACTTCCCCAGATCCGAAAGCGTCTTGAGCTTGTTCTTCGCGGCGAATTCCTTGGTCACGGCGAACGCGTTCTGGTCGACTGCGGCCCCGACCGGAAGGACCTTCAGTCCGCGCGGCCCCGCGAGCTTCTGCAGGGCCGCCGTGGTCGCGGTGACGTCACCGGAGGCAACGGGGTTCTTCTCCGCCTTCTTGGCGCCGTTCACCTTGGCGTTGAGGAATTCCGCGAGAGTGGCCGCGTATTCCGGTACGACGTCGATCTGGCCCTTCTCCAGGGAGGGTTCGTACAGTTCGCGGTTGTTCACCGAAGTGACCGATGTCTTGTATCCGGCGTTGGCCAGCACCTGGCTGTACAGCGCGGCGAGCACCTTCGACTCGGTGAAACCGGCGGCGCCGACGACGAGCGAACCCTTCTTGCCCGACCCCTTGGCGGCGCTCGATCCGCCGCCGTCCTTGCCCTTCTCCAGGCTGTCGCCGCCGCCGCACGCCGCGAGGGAGCCCGTCAGAGCCACCACGCCGAGCACCGCGCCCGCTATTCGCGAGGTTTTGATCATGAGGTCCACTCCAAGTGACAGGTGATTGGGAAACGTTCGGGAGATTCAGCAGAGGCAGTAGATGCGACAGAGGAAGTACAGGCAACAGAGATAACAGGGGCCGGCGAAGGGACGGCAGGGGCGGCAGGGACGGGACGCGGTCGGCTGTGCGCGGCGCGGGCGGATGACAGGCCGGCCTCAGGCCGCCTTGCGCCGCGGGTCGAGCAGCCGGTCCGCCACCACCAGCAGGCCCTCGACGACGAGGGCCAGCGCGGCGACGAGCAGCGCACCCGCCACCACCTGCGCGGTGTCGTAGGTGTTGAACCCGGCCGTGATGATCCGGCCGAGACCACCGCCGCCGGTCATCGCGGCCAGCGTTGCCGTGGCGATCACCTGGACGGCGGCCGACCTCAGCCCGGTCATGATCAGCGGATAGGCCAGCGGCAGCTCGACCCGGAGGAACAGCTGGCTCCCGGACATCCCCATCCCCCGGGCCGCCTCCACCACCGAGCGGTCCACCTCACGCATCCCGGTGTACGCGTTGGTGAGCAGCGGCGGCACGGCGAACAGCACCAGAGCGATCACGGTCGGCAGATCGCCGTGCGAGCGCAACGGGGTCAGCAGCAGCAGCGCGAGCACAGCGAACGTCGGTATCGCGCGCCCGGCGTTGGATATGTTCACGGCCAGCGCCCCGCCCCGGCCGAGATGGCCCAGATGGAGCGCGACCGGCAGCGCGATCAGGCACGCCAGCGCGAACGCGATGCCGCTCACCGTCAGATGCTCGGCGAGCCGGTGTTCCACACCGCTCTCCCCGGACCAGTTGGCCCCCGTCGTCAGCCAGTTCCAGGCATCGGTCAACTCGCCCATGATCAGACCGCCTCAGCCGTCCGGACCGCCTTCGGCGTCCTTGTTCGAGTCCAGGGCGTCAGCAGCCGCTGCACGCCGAGCAGCAGCAGATCGGCCAGCACCGCCAGCAGCACGCACAGCACGGAAGCGGTCAGCACCTGTGCCTTGAAGAGGGTCGGCAGCGCGTCCGATATGAGGTTGCCGAGGCCGCCCTTGCCGACGATCGAGCCGACCGTCGTCAGAGCGACCGTGGAGACCGTGGCGATCCGCACTCCGGCGAGTATCGCGGGGAGTGCCAGCGGCAGTTCGACCTCCCACAGCAGCCTGGCCGGCCCGTACCCCATGCCCAGCGCCGCCTCGCGGGCGTCCCCGGGGACGGCGGCGAGGCCCGCCATGATGTTCCGTACGAGGATGGTCAGCGAGTACAGCACGAGCCCGGTGACCACCAGTGAGGCCGACAGCCCGAACCACGGCAGCAGCAGCGAGAACATCGCCAGGGACGGCACGGTGTAGAGCACCGTCGTCAGGCCGAGCACCGGCCCCGCGAACACCCGTCCGCGGCGGGCGAGCAGCGCCAGCGGAAGCGCCACCACGAGCCCGATCGCCACGGACACCGCGGTGATCCAGACGTGCTGGACCGTCGCGTCGGTCAGCTCGTGGCTGCGGGACGTGACGTAGTCCCAGCAGAGCCAGTCGTTCCTCGCCATGCAGTTCTGCCCGGCCATCCCGCCCCACCTCCCGGCCTCGCCGCCGCTCCGGCAATCCCGTCCCCATCGGGTTTCCTCAACTCAGTGGCGACCCTAACCCCGACCACTGACAATGCCGGGATCCGTCGCACTGCAGCAACATGGCCTTCACAACCGGACCATCACAATGGGGAATCATGATCCGATTCGAAAACGTCACCAAGCGGTACGCCGACGGCACCACCGCCGTCGACGACCTCTCCTTCGAGATCGCCGAGGGCGAACTGGTCACGCTCGTCGGACCGTCCGGCTGCGGGAAGACCACGACGATGAAGATGGTCAACCGGCTCATCGAGCCGACCGGAGGCCGGATATTCATCGACGGGGACGACATATCCGCGGTCGACCCCGTCGAACTCCGGCGCCGGATCGGCTATGTGATCCAGCAGGTCGGGCTCTTCCCGCACAAGACAGTGCTCGACAACACCGCGACGGTCCCGCACCTGCTGGGCGTCAAGCGCGCCACCGCACGCGCCAGGGCGGCCGAACTCCTCGACCTGGTGGGCCTCGACCCGTCCGTCTACGGCGGCCGCTACCCCGAGCAGCTGTCCGGCGGCCAGCGCCAGCGGGTCGGCGTGGCGCGCGCGCTGGCCGCCGATCCGCCCGTGCTCCTGATGGACGAGCCGTTCGGCGCGGTCGACCCGGTCGTGCGCGAGCGCCTCCAGAACGAGTTCCTCGCCCTCCAGAAGTCGGTCCGCAAGACCGTTCTGTTCGTCACCCACGACATCGAGGAGGCGGTGCGGCTCGGCGACCGCATCGCTGTGTACGGGCAGGGGACGATCGAGCAGTTCGACGCCCCGGCCGCGGTGCTCGGCGCCCCCGCCACCCCCTACGTAGCGGACTTCGTCGGCGCGGACCGCGGGCTCAAGCGGCTCTCCGTCACCCCGATCGAACCCGGCGACCTGGAACAGCCTCCGGTCGTCCACCTCGACGACCCGCTGCCCGCCACCCTTCCGGGCTGGGCGGTCGTCCTGGACCGGGAGGAGAATCTGCACGGCTGGATCTCCGCCGCCCAGGCCGCGACGGCCAAGGGCACGGTGCGCGAACACGCCCGCCGGATGGAGGCCCGGCTGCCCGTCGGGGCCTCGCTCAAGCGGGCGTTCGCCACCATGCTCCAGTACGACGCCGGCTGGGTCGCGGTGATCGACGAGGAGGGCGCGGGCCGGTTCCTGGGGGCGCTGACCCCCGCGCGGCTGCACGAGGCGCTGCGCCGCTCCACCGCGGCCGACGCCCGGGACATCGCGCGCGACGAGGTGGAACTGGAGACCGTCAGCGGCCGTTGAGCCGCTGGCTCAGCCATACGAGCCCGGCGGGTATCTCGCGGCGCCAGGTGTTGAAGTTGTGCCCACCGCTCGTCAGGGTGATCGACGAGAGCCGGGTGGGCGGCTTCACCTTGTCCATGAACCGCATGGTGTTGCGGTAGTTCCCCTCGCCCTTCCTGCTGGTCGTGACGAGCAGTGAGGTCTGCGGGGCCGGCCGGTGGTCCAGGCTCCACATCAGATCCGCCCGGCGCCGCTCCCGGCCGTCGCCGTGGAAGAGATCGCCCGTCGTCGGGTCCTCCGCCGCGCGGTAGTACGCCGAGAGCCCCGCCCCCGCCCCGTACACGCCCGGGTGATGGATCGCCAGCTTCAACGCGCAGTAGCCGCCGGTCGAATCCCCGATGAAGCCCCAGCTCCGGGGCCCGTGACCGACGCGGTACGTGCTCCCCACCGCCCCCGGCAGGTCCTTGGCGAAGAACGTCTCGCTCTGCGGTCCGCCCTTTATGTCCACGCACTCGGTGTCCCGCGGCGGGGCCACCGTGGGCCGCAGCATCACCAGGACCATGGGGCGCATCTTCCCGGCCCCGAGCTGCTCGAACTCGGTTCTCGGGTAGTGCAGTCCGTGTATCAGGTTCTCCGCGGTGCCCGGGTATCCCGTCAGCACGACGGCCGCCGGAAACGTTCGCTTGCTGTACGCCGGCTGGAAATACTGGGGTGGCAGATAGACGTACGCGGAGCTGGCTATCTTCGACGTCCGACCCTGTATCACCACCTTCTGTATCTGCCCCGCGACCGCCGGCTCGGTGCCGCCGGCGACCTCCAGGCCCTCCCTCCCCACGACCTGGACGTGACGGCTGCCCGCGTCGTGGTCGACGACCACGCCGGGCGCCTGCTCCTGGCCGAAGAGATCGGCCCAGGAGCCGTAAAAGAGAAAGGAGTTGTTGGCCATGAGCCCGACCGCGGCGAAGACCGCCACCTGGGTCGCCAGGAACAGGCCGATCCGCCCGGCCACCGCCCGGCCGCTGCGCCGTGCGAGCCGCGGCCAGAGCCAGATCGTCGCGGCGAACAGGACGACGGCGAGCAGTGCTGCGAGCGCCAGAACCTTGTGGCTGGTGAGACCCATGGGTAGTCGAGCTTTCTGCGGAGAGAATTTCCGGGTGACGGATGAACCCGCTCCCCGTGATTGACGTCCTAGAGGACACAAAATGTCCGGATGCTGCGCCGACTCCGGCGACCGGCGGACAGAGAACCTCTCGTGGAGCCGTGGGAAGCGATGTCTGTGCCGGTAGATGGGGAAAAGTCGGTAATGGTTCCGAAGAGTGTTCGACGGATCTTCCGGGGCCCCCGCCCCGAGGTGGTCCCCGCCCTGGTCGGCACGGCCTGCACGGTCGTCGGCCTTCTCGATATCGCCGGCGGGGCCTTCCCCCGGTTCCGGCACAGCCGGATGCATACCGTCGCCGAGGTGCTGCCCGGTGCGCTCGGCCCGTTCACCGCGGCTCTCGCGCTCTGCGTGGGGGTGCTTCTGCTTCTCCTCGCCCACGGCCTCAAACGCCGTAAACGCAGAGCCTGGCGGGCCGCCGTGGTGCTGCTGCCCATCGGCGCCGTGGCGCAGTTCGGCTACCGGCACTCGATCGTCGGGGTGCTCATCTCGCTGGTCCTGCTGACGCTCGTCGTACGCCATCGCACCGAGTTCGACGCGCTGCCCGACCCGCGCAGCCGGTGGAAGGCGCTCGCCAACTTCGTGGTGCTGGGCGCGGGGTCGCTGGGCCTGGGCCTGGTCATCGTGAGCGTCCACCCGGGACGGGTGGTCGGCAGCCCCAGCATCGCGGACCGCCTCCAGCACGTGCTGTACGGCCTCTTCGGCTTCGAGGGTCCGGTCGAGTACCAGGGCAGCACGTCGTCGACCGTTGCCTACTCGCTCGGCGCCCTGGGGCTGCTCACCGCTGTGACCACCATCTATCTGGCCTTCCGGCCCGAACACCCGGCGGCGCGCCTCACCGACGAGGACGAGAAGCAGCTGCGGGCCCTGCTGGCGAAGCACGGCGGCCGTGACTCGCTCGGCCACTTCGCCCTCCGCCGCGACAAGGGCGTCGTCTTCTCACCCAGCGGAAAGGCGGCCGTCTGCTACCGGGTCGTCTCCGGGGTGATGCTCGCCAGCGGTGACCCCATCGGCGACGTCGAGGCGTGGCCCGGCGCGATCGAACGCTTCATGGACGAGGCCAAGCTGCACTCCTGGACCCCGGCGGTGATGGGGTGCAGTGAGACCGGCGGTGAGGTCTGGACCCGTGAGACCGGCCTCGACGCGCTGGAACTCGGGGACGAGGCGGTGGTGGATGTGGTGGATTTCTCCCTCGCCGGGCGGGCGATGCGCAACGTACGCCAGATGGTGAAGCGCATCGAGCGCGGTGGCTACGAGACGCGGGTCCGGCGCGTCCGTGACGTCGGCGACGTCGAGCTGGAGCGGATCAGGGCGGCCGCCGCGGCCTGGCGGGGTACGGACACGGAGCGCGGATTCTCGATGGCACTCGGCCGGATCGGTGACCCCGGCGACGGGGACTGCGTCATCGCCACCGCCCACAAGGCCGACGGGCCCGAGTCACCTTTCGGCGACCTGAAGGCGATCATCCACTTCGTGCCGTGGGGCACGGACGGGATGTCGCTGGAGCTGATGCGCCGCGACCGGGCCGCCGACCCCGGCATGAACGAGCTTCTGATCGTCGCGGCTCTGGAGGCGTCCCCCGGGCTCGGCGTGGAGCGGGTCTCCCTCAACTTCGCCATGTTCCGCTCGGCGCTCGCCCGCGGCGAGAAGATCGGCGCGGGCCCGGTCCTGCGGGGCTGGCGGGGGCTGCTCGTCTTCCTCTCCCGCTGGTTCCAGATCGAGTCGCTGTACAAGTTCAACGCGAAGTTCCAGCCGCGCTGGGAGCCGCGGTTCGTGGTCTTCCGCAACACCGGCGATCTGCCGCGCATCGGCTTCGCGGCGATGCAGGCCGAGGGCTTCGTGAACCTGGGACTGCCGTGGCCGTTCTCACGGCGCGAGCGGGTGACCGGGCGTCCGTGCGTCCACCTCACGGGGACCGGCGGCGAGAGCGGGGCACGGGCGGCGTAACGCGCCGCGGGGACCGGGCCGCCACCACCGGCCGGCCCCCGCGGGCCGCCACCGCCCAGGTGACCGCCCGCCCGCGGCCCATGTCCCCCGGTCCCGGCCCCGCCGTCCGCCTCCCCGACCGTGTGACCACCGGCATCCGGGCCCGGCGCGACTCCGGGGACACCCCCTAGGCTGGGGGTCATGAGTACGTTGCACGGGCGGGGCCGGGTGGCAGGACTGCCGGAGTGGGACCGCTGCGCGGTCATGGGCGTCGTCAATGTGACGCCCGACTCCTTCTCCGACGGCGGTCGCTGGTTCGACACCAACGCCGCGGTCAAACACGGCCTCGACCTGGTGGCCCAGGGCGCCGACCTGGTCGACGTGGGCGGCGAGTCCACCCGCCCCGGCGCCAGCCGTGTCGACGCCGACGAGGAGCTGCGCCGGGTCGTGCCCGTCGTACGCGGACTGGTCTCCGAGGGCGTCACCGTCTCGGTCGACACCATGCGGGCTTCCGTCGCCGAGCAGTCGGTCGGGGCGGGTGCCGTCCTGGTGAACGACGTGAGCGGCGGGCTCGCCGACCCCGCCATGGTCCCGGTGGTCGCCGCCGCCGGAGCCCCCTTCGTGGTGATGCACTGGCGCGGCTTCAGCGAGTCGATGGCCGCCCGTGCGGTCTACGCGGACGTGGTCGGCGAGGTCCTCACCGAGCTGCGCGCCCGGGTGGAAGCGGCGGTCGCGGGAGGGATCGCGCCCGAGCGGATCGTGGTCGACCCGGGCCTCGGCTTCGCCAAGGACGCCGAGCACGACCTGGCGCTCGTCGCCCGCCTGGCGGAGCTGCACACGCTCGGGCGCCCGCTGCTGGTGGCCGCCTCCCGCAAACGTTTCCTCGGCCGCGTACTGGCGCGGGACGGTGCCACCCCGCCGCCCGCCCGCGAGCGGGACGCGGCCACCGCCGCGGTCTCCGCGCTCGCCGCCCAGGCGGGCGCCTGGGCGGTCCGGGTCCACGAGGTGCGCGCCACGGCCGACGCGGTCCGTGTGGCACGGGCAGTCGAGGGCGCCGCATGACCGCCGCCACCGATGTGGAAGAGGTCGAGCTCGCCAACACGGCCTTCTACGAGACGATGGAGCGGGGCGACTTCGATGTCCTCTCCACGCTCTGGCTGGAGGACGAGATCTCCTGCGTCCACCCCGGCTGGCCGGTGCTCACCGGGCGCGGCGACGTACTCAGGTCCTATGCGCTGATCATGGCGAACACCGAGTACATCCAGTTCTTCCTGACCGATGTGGTGGTCAACGTCGCCGACGACACCGCTCTGGTCACCTGCACGGAGAACATCCTCAGCGGCGGCCCCGCGGAGGAGGCCGGTGAGCTGGGCCCGCTGGTCGGGCAGCTCGTTGTGGCAACCAACACGTTCCGCAGGACGCCCGAGGGCTGGAAACTCTGGTCCCACCACGGCTCGCCCGTACTCGCCGAGACCGGTGAGGGCGAAGAGGGCGGAGAGGCCGCGGACGAGGGCGACGCGACGCCCGCCTGAGCGGGCACCTGAGCGGGCTGTCACCCGCCTGAGTGGGCCGGCCCCTTCACAGGGTTCGTTTCCACCGGCGAGGGTAGGGGCGAATATCACCCACCCAGAACCATGACCACAGCCCCCGTGACCGGGTGCTGTCGGTAGTCGCAGGTAGATTCGAATGTGTGGGCCGTGCCGACCGCATTCGGCGCCGGCCCGCCTACCGACGAACAGCAGGAGTGATTCGCGTGGATCGTGTCGCGCTGCGCGGCCTCAAGGCCCGTGGGAACCATGGCGTCTTCCCGAGGGAGCGCGAGGAGGGCCAGACCTTCATCGTGGACCTGGTGCTGGGCCTCGACACCCGCCCTGCGGCGGCCGACGACGACCTGACGAAGACCGTGCACTACGGCGTCGTGGCGGAGGAGGTCGTCGACGTCGTCCGGGGCGAACCGGTCGATCTGATCGAGACCCTGGCCGAGCGGATCGCCCAGCAGTGCCTCAAGCACGAAGGTGTCGAGGAGGTCGAGGTGATCGTGCACAAGCCGGATGCCCCGATCACCGTCCCCTTCGACGACGTGACCATCACCATCATCCGGAGCCGAGTATGACCGTGTATCCCAGTGGGGCGCAGAGCGACCCGACCGTACAGCCGGTACCGGCCTCCGTGGTCGCCCAGGTCGATGCGGCGGATGTGACGCTGTCCAATCCGAAACGGGCCGTGATCTCCCTCGGCGCCAACCTCGGCAACCGGCTGGAGACCCTCCAGGGCGCCATCGACGCCCTGGAGGACACCCCGGGCCTGCGGGTCAAGGCCGTCTCCCCGGTGTACGAGACGGAGCCCTGGGGCGTCGACCCCGGTTCGCAGCCCTCGTACTTCAACGCCGTGGTCGTCGTGAAGACGACGCTGCCCCCCGAATCGCTCCTGGAGCGCGGCCAGGCCATCGAGGAGGCCTTCGACCGGGTGCGTGAAGAGCGCTGGGGCCCGCGCACCATCGACGTGGACATCCTGTCGTACGCCGATGTGGTCTCCGACGATCCGGTGCTGACCCTCCCGCATCCCCGCGCGCACCAGAGGGCCTTTGTGCTGGTTCCGTGGCACGACGTCGACCCTGCTGCCGAGGTACCCGGCCGTGGCCCGGTCGCCGAGCTGCTGACGGTGGTCGGCAGCGAAGGTGTGCTGGCCCGAGCCGATCTGGAACTCTGCCTGCCCGACTAGGCGTTAGCCTCTGGGGGGGTCCGGGCGCTTGGGCGGCCGGGCACCGGAGCGGCCGGCCGCGATCAGGGCAGACAAGGAAGAGCAGAGTCACGTGAAGCAACTACGGCTCGGTGTACTGGCCGGCCTGTTCGTCGTCGCCGGAGTGCTCTCCTGGGCGGGCGCCCGGCTCTGGAACACGGTGGGCACCCTGCCGAGCGTGCCGCTCGCGGCGCCCATCGTCCTGGCGGCCATCGCGGTGGTCCTGCTCGCTACGGCGCTCTCGCTCCGCGCCCGGCTGCGGGCCCAGCGGGAGCGCCGCCCCGGCGCGAAGGGCGTGGACCCGCTGATGGCCGCCCGAGCGGTCGTCTTCGCCCAGGCCAGCGCGCTGGTGGCGGCGCTGGTCTGCGGGATGTACGGCGGCACCGGGGTCTACCTGCTCAGCCACCTGGACGACCCGGCCCGCCGGGACCAGGCCATCTACGCCGGCTTCTCACTGGTGGCGGGCGTAGCGGTCGTCGCCGCGGCCTTCTTCCTGGAGCGGGTGTGCAAGCTCCCGGACGACGAGGACCACAACGGCCAGGGAGCAGCCGTCTGAGGCTGTCCCGTCGCCCCTGGCGGGCGCACGGCGACAGCTACGGCACTCCCCGAGCCTCAGCGGCCGGGGCGCCCCCCACGCCGCGTCGTCGGAACGCACGAATACGTCCGGTCCGGCTCCAGTACGCGAACGTCCCTCCGCCTTGCGATGCAACGCATCCGACGCCGTGCGCCGACCCACCAGGGACGACGGGAGCGCCCTCAGGACCGCGACCACGTCCTGCCCGGCCCGCCGGGTCCGCCCGGCCCCAGGTATGTCCAGCAGGAGTGCCCAGCCCTGGGCCGGTTCAGCCCTGAGCCGGTTCAGCCAGCGGTCCCGGAGGCCCTGGGCCCGGCCCAGGGCCTCCGGCTCCGGGTCTGTTCAGCCCACGGTCCCTCTCCGGCCGGCCGTGATCAGCGGGCCATGATCAGGCTCATCGCTTCGGCCCGGGTGGCGGGGTCGCGGAGCTGGCCCCGGACCGCCGAGGTGATCGTCTTGGCCCCCGGCTTCCGGACTCCCCGCATCGTCATGCACATGTGCTCGCACTCGATGACCACGATCACCCCGCGCGGCTCCAGTATTTTCATCAGCGACTCCGCCACCTGCGTGGTCAGCCGCTCCTGTACCTGGGGACGCCGGGCGAAGACATCGACGAGCCTGGCGAGTTTCGACAGGCCGGTGATCTTCCCGTCGGACGACGGGATGTAGCCGACGTGGGCGACTCCGGTGAACGGCACCAGATGGTGCTCGCAGTGACTCTGCACCTCGATGTCCTTGACCAGGACCATCTCGTCGTGGCCGAGGTCGAACGTAGTCGTCAGTACGTCCTCGGGCTTCTGCCGCAGTCCGGCGAAAATCTCCCGGTACGCGCGCGCCACCCGGGCCGGAGTCTCCAGCAGGCCCTCGCGGTCCGGGTCCTCCCCGACGGCGATGAGAAGCTCCCTGACGGCATTCTCGGCCCGCTTCTCGTCGAACTCGCGGATCCGGCTCGCGCCGTCCAGCGTAATCGGGTCGGTCATCGATTCCTCGCTTCTCAAAGAAAATGCCGCACCCCCCAGGCTAGAACCTGGGGGGTGCGGCATGCATTCCGGGGCTTGCCGGGGAGAAGAGCTGCGGTTCAGCTCTCCGGCCGGTCCTCGGGGACGGCCTCGACGCCGCCGCCGTCCGAGGGTGTCGCACCGTTGGTGCCCGTGGTGACCGCACCCACGGCGCCGTTGGTGAGCGCCAGCTCCCGCGGCGAGAGCACCGGCGGGCGCGTCGAAGGCGTACGCCGGTTGGAGCCGGTCCACGCCGGGCGGGCCGGACGCTTCACAATGCCGGAGAAGACCTCAGCGATCTGCTCCTTGTTCAGCGTCTCCTTCTCGAGGAGCTGGAGGACCAGGTTGTCGAGAACGTCGCGGTTCTCGACGAGGATCTCCCAGGCCTCGTTGTGCGCGGTCTCGATGAGCTTCTTGACCTCTTCGTCGACCAGCGCCGCGACCTCTTCCGAGTAGTCGCGCTGATGACCCATCTCCCGGCCGACGAACGGCTCGGTGTTGTCTCCACCGAACTTGATCGCGCCCAGGCGCTCGGTCATGCCGTACTGCGTGACCATCGCGCGAGCGGTGGACGTCGCCTTCTCGATGTCGTTCGCCGCGCCCGTGGTCGGGTCGTGGAAAACGAGCTCCTCGGCCGCGCGCCCGCCCAGCATGTACGCGAGCTGGTCGAGCATCTCGTTACGCGTGGTCGAGTACTTGTCCTCGTCGGGCAGGACCATCGTGTAACCGAGGGCCCGGCCTCTGGACAGGATCGTGATCTTGTGGACCGGGTCCGAGTTGGGAGAAGCCGCCGCGACCAGGGCGTGTCCGCCCTCGTGGTACGCGGTGATCTTCTTCTCCTTGTCGGACATGATCCGGGTCCGCTTCTGCGGGCCCGCCACGACACGGTCGATCGCCTCGTCCAGTGCCTCGTTGTCAACGAGCTTGTGGTTGCCGCGCGCCGTGAGGAGCGCGGCTTCGTTCAGCACGTTGGCCAGGTCGGCACCGGTGAAGCCGGGCGTACGACGGGCTACGGCGCCCAGATCGACGTCCGGGGCGACCGGCTTGCCCTTCTGGTGAACCTTGAGGATCGCCAGCCGGCCGAGCATGTCCGGACGGTCGACCGCGATCTGCCGGTCGAAACGGCCGGGACGCAGCAGTGCCGGGTCCAGGATGTCGGGCCGGTTGGTGGCGGCGATCAGGATGACGCCGCCCTTCACGTCGAAGCCGTCCATCTCGACGAGCAGCTGGTTCAGTGTCTGCTCGCGCTCGTCGTGGCCACCGCCGAGGCCCGCACCGCGGTGCCGGCCGACAGCGTCGATCTCGTCGACGAAGACGATCGCCGGAGCGTTCGCCTTGGCCTGCTCGAAGAGGTCACGCACTCGGGAGGCACCGACACCGACGAACATCTCGACGAAGTCGGAACCTGAGATCGAGTAGAACGGGACACCCGCCTCGCCCGCTACAGCGCGCGCGAGAAGCGTCTTGCCCGTTCCGGGCGGCCCGTACAGCAGGACGCCCTTGGGGATCTTGGCGCCGACGGCCTGGAACTTCGCCGGCTCCTGCAGGAACTCCTTGATCTCATGGAGCTCTTCGACAGCCTCGTCGGACCCCGCCACATCGGAGAAGGTCGTCTTGGGGGTGTCCTTGGTGATCAGCTTGGCCTTTGACTTGCCGAACTGCATGACCTTGGAGCCGCCGCCCTGCATCTGATTCATCAGAAACAGGAAGACCACGACGATGAGTACGAAGGGCAGCAGTGACAGCAGGATCCCGACGAAGGGGTTCTGCTTCGACGGCGAAACCGTGTAGCCCTTCGAGATGTCGCCGCTGTCGACCTTGCTCTGCAGCTTGGCGGCGAGGGCAGTGCCCTGTGCGTCGCCGATGTAGTTCGCCTGGAACTTGCCGCCCGACTCGCCGTTTAGCTTCTGGCCGTTCTTCATCTCGATCTTGATGACGTTCTCGTCACCAGTCGTGACCTTGGCCTGCTCGACCTGGTTCTTGTCGATCGCCTGGACGACCTTAGAGGTGTCCACTGACTTGTAGCCGCCCGACGAGCCGACGACCTGCATCAACACGACCACGGCGAGGACGGCCAGCACGATCCACATGACCGGCCCACGGAAGTATCGCTTCACGTCCATCCATACGGGGCGGAACTACGCCCCGTCCCTCCTGCCCGTAGGTAAATGCTGCTGTGAGTAAAGACTGTTCTTCGGACGGTACCCCAGCATTGCCGCCCGCGACCTCACGGGAGTGCCGATGAACCCGCCTTCCCCTGCTCCAACGGCGGGAAATAGGTGAGGGTTCCCGTTCGGCTCACGGCTGAATGCCGGGCCGTCCGACAGGGCCGGACGGGCTGTCAGCCGCCGTAGACGTGCGGAGCCAGCGTTCCGACAAAGGGGAGATTGCGGTACTTCTCGGCGTAATCGAGTCCATAACCGACAACGAACTCATTCGGAATATCGAACCCGGACCACTTCACATCGAGCGAGACCTTTGCCGCATCCGGCTTACGGAGCAGTGTGCAGACCTCCAGCGAGGCGGGCTCACGTGATCCGAGGTTCGACAGCAGCCAGGAAAGAGTCAGACCCGAGTCGATGATGTCCTCGACGATCAGCACGTGCTTGCCCTTGATGTCGGTGTCCAGGTCCTTGAGGATCCGGACGACACCCGACGACTGGGTGCCCGCGCCGTACGACGACACCGCCATCCAGTCCATCGTGACCGACGTCGACAGCGCACGGGCCAGGTCGGCCATCACCATCACGGCGCCCTTGAGAACACCGACGAGCAGCAGATCCTTGCCCGCGTACTCCGCGTCGATCTTCGCTGCCAGCTCCCCGAGCTTGGCGTCGATCTCTTCCTTGGTGATGAGCACCGACGCGAGGTCGGTGCCCATGTCTTTCTCGTTCACCCGGGCCACTTTCAGTTGCTTGTGCTTCGGCTTGCGGCGCAGCTCTGCGTCAGCCTTGCCGGATAACCAGTCTGCCACCCTGCCGTTGAGCCTCCACCCGGCCGGGGAGGTTGATGGCTCCCTGCCCGCGCCAGCCGGTGATCAGCCGGTCGATCTCCTCGATGTGGCGGGCGAAGAGGGAACCCGCCGGCGCACCGGCGGCGATGGCGGAACGGCGCAGCACCCGGCTGCGGACGGCGGGCGGCAGGGCGTAGAGCTTGGCGCACTCCAGCTGCCCCGACTCGTCCCTGGAGGCTTCTTCGGCGTTCGCGGCCCAGGCGTCCAGCGCGTCGGCGTCGTCGCGGGAGAGACGGGCGGTGCGGGCCAGCGCTTCGACGACCCCTTTGCCCAGCGACTTCTCCAGGGCGGGCAGGCCTTCGTGGCGCAGTCGGGAGCGGGTGTACGAGGGATCCGCGTTGTGCGGGTCGTCCCAGACGGGGAGGTGCTGGACGAGACATGCCTTGCGGGCCGTCTGCCGGTCGAGGTGGAGGAAGGGCCTGCGGTACCGCCCGGCCGCCCCCGAGACGGCCGCCATACCGGACAGGGACCGGATGCCGGAACCGCGGGCGAGGCCGAGCAGAACGGTTTCCGCCTGGTCGTCCCGGGTGTGGCCGAGGAGGACGGCGGCGGCGCCGTGGCGCTCGGCCAGGGCGTCGAGCGCGGCATACCGGGCGTCCCTGGCCGCCGCCTCGGGGCCGCCGGCCCTGCCGACCGTCACGGCGACGGAGTCCACGGGGTCGAGCCCGAGGCCCGCGAGACGGGAGACGACTTCGGCGGCGCGTGAGTCCGAGCCGTCCTGGAGTCCGTGGTCGATGGTCACGCCACCCGCGCGGACGGCGAGCTTGCGGGCCTCGAAGGCCAGGGCGGACGCGAGCGCCATGGAGTCGGCGCCACCGGAGCAGGCGACCAGCACCAGTGGCCGGTACCGCTCGGACGGGGCGTCTCCCGGGTGCGCGCCCGGGGAGTGCGGGCCCGCTGCCGGGAGCCCGGACTGCCCGCCGGTTGCCGGGTGTTCGTTGATGGCCGTCTGTTCGTTGAGTACGTCGTGGAGTACGCGGCGGACCGCCAGGCGTATCGCTGCGACCGCAGGATGGGGACCCATATCCGGTGCCCTTCGGTGGAGTTGAGGGGGGTGCCTCGGGAGGAGGGTTGCGTCACACAGAGTGCATAGATGGTGACAGAACCGAGCCGATACCCGAGCATCGCACGCCAACTCCTTGCCCACGGTCCCTCGGATGGGTGATTACGGCGGCGTACTTCTGCCGTGGGACGGGTCAGAGCGCGGCATCGCCCTTACCGTGCACCCGCGCGATCCAGTCCGCCGGCTTGGCGATCTCCGCTTTGGTGGGCAGCGTGTTCGGCGATGTCCAGACGCGGTTGAAGCCGTCCATGCCGACCTCCTCGACCACGGCCCGTACGAAGCGCTCGCCGTCACGGTACTGACGGAGCTTGGCGTCCAGGCCGAGCAGCTTGCGAAGTGCCTGGTCGAGGCGGCCCGCCCCTTGCGCCCTGCGCTTCTGGAACTTCTCGCGGATCTCGTTGACCGACGGCACCACCTGCGGGCCGACTCCGTCCATCACGAAGTCCGCGTGCCCTTCGAGGAGCGACATCACCGCGGTGAGCCGGCCCAGGATCTCCCGCTGGGCGGGGGTCTGGACCAGCTCGACGAGTGAGCTGCCGCTGTCTCCGTCCTCGCCATCGGCGTCAGCCGGACGGTTGCCGGCGAACGACTGTGCGGCCTCACGCAGCCGCTCCAGGACGGTCATCGGATCGACCTCGGTCTCCGCGAGGAACGACTGGATTTCGCCCTCCAGGTGATCGCGCAGCCAGGGCACACCCGTGAACTGGGTGCGGTGGGTCTCCTCGTGCAGACAGACCCAGAGCCGGAAGTCGTGCGGATCGACCTCCAGCTCGCGCTCCACGTGGACGATGTTCGGCGCGACCAGGAGCAGCCGGCCGCCGGTGCCCGTCCCGGGCAGGTCACGGCCGGCGGGGGCGAACGTCTCGTACTGGCCGAGCACCCGGGAGGAGAGGAAGGACAGCAGCATGCCCAGCTCCACGCCGGTGACCTTGCCGCCGACCGCGCCGAGCACGGCGCCGCCCGGCGTCCCGCCACGCCGGTCCTGCATCTTCTCGAGCAGGGGCTTGAGGACTTCACGGAACCCGGCGACGTTGGCCTTCACCCACCCCGCACGGTCCACCACGAGGACAGGCGTGTCCTCCAGGTCCGTGCCGTCGGGAATCATCCGGGTGAAGGCCCGGACATGTTCCTCGGCGGACTTGGCGTGCCTGCGCAGCTCCGCCACCACCGCACGGGCTTCCTCCCTGCTGACGTCCGGACCCTGCTTCGCGAAGCGGGTCGCGGTCGTCGTGGCGAGGTTCCAGTCGACCATCTCGGCACCACCGATGCGCGTCATGCGTCAACCGTACGTTCTCGGATCGGCGGACGGTGAGGTGTTGCACGGGCTGCCCGCCGCTCATGGCCGGACCGCGGCCGCGCCCCGGCGGGCCGCGGTGGGCCCGTGGGAGGAGCCGGGCGATGGGCGCCGGGCCTGTCAGCCCGCGCAGCCGCAGGACGCGACCGCCGTGCCCAGCCGGTCCAGGGCGGACTGGGCAGCGGTCGGTGACGTCGTGTCCGATGCCATGAACGCGAAGGCCAGCAGCCTGCCCCGGGCGTCCACCACCGTTCCGGCCAGGGTGTTCACGCCGGTGAGAGTGCCTGTCTTGGCGTGGATCAGACCGCCCGCACCCGACGGGTCCGTGTAGCGGCCGTCGAGTGTGCCGGTGAATCCGGCGACCGGCAGTCCGGTGAGGACCGGGCGCAGTTCGGGGTGGGCCCGGTCGCCCGCCCGGGTGAGGAGCGTGGCCAGCAGGGTCGGCGAGACCTTGTCCTGCCGGTCGAGTCCGCTGCCGTCGGCGAAGCGGGCGCCGCCCAGGGGCAGGCCGAGCTTCTTCAGCTGCGCCCGGACGGCCCGGCCCGCGCCCGCGAAGCTCGCGGGTTCGTGCGCGGCGAGCGCGGTCTGCCGGGCGACGGCCTCCGCGATGTCGTTGTCGCTGTTGGTGAGCGCCCGCTCGACCAGTGCCGACAGCGGCGCCGAGTACGTCCTGGCCACCGGCTTCGCGTCCTTGGGCGGCTTGCCGGGCGACGGCTTGCCGGTGGCGTGCACGGACCGGTCGGCCAGCAACGAGGCGAACGTGCGGGCCGTGTCGCCCGCCGGGTCGCCGGTGCGCGGGGCCGGCCCGTGGTCGGCCGCCTCCGGTCCGCTCCCCGCTTGGCCGGAGGGTTCGCCGTCCAGCCTTCCCTCGTCCGTCATGAGGGCGCTGACCGGGGCGATGTTGTCGTTGGGGCCGATGGGGTGCAGCAGGGGCCCCGAGTAGAGCGAGGTGTCGTAGGTGACGCGGACCGAGCTGACGCCCCTGGCGCGCAGCGCCTTGGCCGTGTCGTCGGCGAGCGTCCGCAGCCCGTCCCGGTCCAGGGTCGGGTCGCCGCCGCCCTTGAGGGTCAGCCGCTTGCCGTCGGGGCTCGCGGTGACGGTGGTGGCGATGCGGTGGTCGGGGCCGAGCGCGGAGAGCCCGGCGACCATGGTCGCCAGCTTCACCGTGGAGGCGGGGGTCATGGGCCGGTCCGCGTCCGACCCGTACAGCGTCCGGCCGGTGGCGGCGTCGATCACCACCCCGCCGGAGGTGCGGCCGAGCGCCGGGTCGTCCATCAGACCGCCGAGCGCCTTGCCGAGTCCCTTGCCGGTGGGTGCCGCGCTGCTGCCGAGTGCCGCCAGCACACCGGGTGCGCTGGGCGCGGGCGCCGGGGATACGCGGTGTGCGGTGGGCCCGTGATCTGCGCCACCTGTACGGTCCCTGGCGGCGGCCCAGTCCCGCTCGGCCTTACGCTGACCTGAGTCCCAGGGTCCGGACGCCGCGATCAGCCCGGCCGCGAGCGCGAGACCGATCACGGCGGAACCCGCCGAGAGTTGCCATGTCGTCACCTTCGGCACCGGCACCTCGGAGCAGCCCCTTTCGCGATCACACATCGTCGTGGGGGACACTTAACCACTGCGTTTGCCGCACGCGCGGCGCCCGGCCGGTCCGGCAGGACGCAGCACCACCCGAAGTTCGTGTTGATCATGGAGGAGCCACCCGTGGAGTTCGACGTCACCATCGAGATTCCGAAGGGTTCGCGGAACAAGTACGAGGTGGACCACGAGACCGGCCGGATCCGTCTGGACCGTCGGCTCTTCACCTCGACCAGCTACCCCGCGGACTACGGATTCGTCGAGAACACCCTCGGCGAGGACGGCGACCCGCTGGACGCCCTCGTCCTGCTGGACGAGCCGACCTTTCCCGGCTGTGTCATCAAGTGCCGCACGATCGGCATGTTCCGGATGACCGACGAGGCGGGCGGCGACGACAAGCTGCTCTGTGTCCCGGCGTCCGACCCCCGGGTGGAGCACCTGCGCGACATCCACCACGTGTCGGAGTTCGACCGCCTGGAGATCCAGCACTTCTTCGAGGTCTACAAGGACCTGGAGCCCGGCAAGTCCGTCGAGGGCGCCGACTGGGTCGGCCGTGCCGACGCCGAGGCCGAGGTCGAGAACTCGTACAAGCGCCTCCAGGACCAGGGCGGCTCGCACTGATCCACAGCTGAAGCGGTACGGGGCGCCGGCCGCCCCGCACCAGGACTGCTCCTGCGGGCGGTGCTTCCCTTCGGGGGCGCACCGCCCGTAGTGCGTCCTGAGGCGGCGGTGCCGGTATCCGTGCGCATACTGGGCAGGCGCTGATCAGGTACGGAAGAGGTGGGAGCGGAGCGAGTGGTGGCTGAGACGGACGGTCCCGAGGACCGCAAGCCGCAGTCGGACGAGGTACGGAGCGCTTTCGTACCGCCGACGGGCACAGGGGCCGTGGCCCCCGAGGACTCCTCCACCACATCGGAGTTCGCGGTGCCGAAGGGGCTGGCCGCCGAGGCTCCCCCGGAAACCGAGGGGTCCGCCTTCACCCCACCGCAGACGTACAGCGCCCAGGGCTCACCGCCCGCCTTCACCCCGGCCCACGGCTTCCCCATGGTCAAGCTGTCCAAGGAAGCGCCCTGGCAGGACCGGATGCGCACCATGCTGCGGATCCCGGTCCATGAGCGGCCCACGGTGGAGGCGGCGCAGAAGCAGGACGACGATTCCGGGCCCGCCGTACCGCGTGTGCTCGACCTGACCCTGCGTATCGGGGAGTTGCTGCTCGCCGGAGGTGAGGGCGCCGAGGACGTGGAAGCGGCGATGTTCGGCGTCACGCAGGCCTACGGGCTGGAGCGCTGCGAGCCGACCGTCACCTTCACGCTGCTGTCGATCTCGCACCAGCCGTCGCTGGTCGACGACCCGGTGACCGCGAGCCGCACCGTACGCCGGCGCGGCACCGACTACACCCGTCTGGCGGCCGTCTACCACCTCATCGACGACATCACGTCCGAGGACGTCGACGTCTCGCTGGAGGAGGCGTACCGCGGTCTGGCCGGGATCCGCCGTAACCGCCACCCGTATCCGGGCTGGGCGCTGACGACCGCGAACGGTCTGCTCGCCGGGGCGGCGTCCGTGCTCGTCGGCGGTGGCGCGCTGGTCTTCCTCGCGGCGATGGTGGGCGCGATGACGGGCGACCGGCTGGCCTGGCTCCTCGCCGGGCGCGGACTGCCCGAGTTCTACCAGTTCTCGGTGGCCGCGATGCCCCCGGCCGCGGTGGGGGTGGCGCTCACCCTCGCGGACGTGCCCGATCTGCGCGCCTCAGCGGTGATCACCGGTGGGCTCTTCGCGCTGCTGCCGGGGCGGGCACTGGTCGCGGGCGTCCAGGACGGTCTGACCGGCTACTACATCACCGCCTCCGCACGACTGCTCGAAGTCATCTACTTCTTCATCTCGATCGTCATCGGGGTGCTGATCGTGATCTCGCTGGGGCTGCAGCTGGGCGCGGACCAGCTGGACGCGGAGGCGGCGCTGACGGGCGTCAACCGGCCCGTCGTCCAGATCCTCGCCGCGATGCTGCTGACGTTCGCCTTCGCGATCCTGCTCCAGCAGGACCGCTCCACGGTCCTGATGGTGACGCTGAACGGCGGTGTGGCCTGGATCGTCTACGGGGCGCTGCACTACGCGGGACACATCTCACCGGTGCCGTCCACCGCCATCGCGGCCGGTCTCGTGGGGCTGTTCGGGCAGCTCTTCTCGCGCTACCGGTACGCGTCGGCGCTGCCGTACGTCACGGCCGCGATCGGGCCGCTGCTGCCGGGTTCCGCGACGTACTTCGGGATGCTGTACATCGCGCACAGCGACCTCAACAAGGGGCTGGCCTCGCTGACCAAGGCGGCCGCCCTGGCACTGGCCATCGCGGTCGGCGTGAACCTCGGCGGTGAGATCTCCCGGCTCTTCATGCGGGCACCCGGCGTGGTCGGCGGCCAGCGCCGGGCGGCGAAGCGGACCCGCGGGTTCTGAGGCTCCGGGGCGGCCGCACCGCGCCGGACCCCGTTCGTACGCGGCCTTCCCGCCCCGGCGTCCTACCGCTTGGCGTGCCGGCGGCGCTGTGTCGCCGGGCCGCGGCCCTCCGGGGCGTCCGCACCCCGTACGCCCTCGCGGTTCGCCTTGCCGCGTGAGCGGAGGTACTCGATCGCGATGGGCACCACCGACACCAGTACGACCGCGACGAGGATCAGCTCGATGTGCGCGTTGACGAACGCGATCTTGCCGAGCCCCGCGCCGAGCAGGGTGACTCCCACGCCCCAGAGCGTGCCGCCGATGAGGTTGAAGATCACGAACGAGCGGTAGTTCATCCGGCTCACACCCGCGATGATCGGCGTGAAGGTCCGCACGATGGGTACGAAGCGGGCCAGCACCAGCGACTTCGGGCCGTACTTCTCGAAGAACTCGTGCGCCTTCTCGACGTTCTCCTGCTTGAAGAGCTTGGAGTCCGGGCGCCGGAAGAGCGAGGGCCCCACCTTGCGGCCGAACAGGTACCCGACCTGGTCGCCCGCGACCGCGGCGACGGCGACCAGCACGCACAGCAGCCAGAGCGGGGTGCCGAGCTTGCCGGTGGTGACCAGCAGACCGCTGGTGAACAGCAGTGAGTCGCCCGGCAGGAAGAAGCCGATCAGCAGCCCGGACTCGGCGAAGACGATCGCCAGGAGGCCCGCCACCCCGAAGGTGCTGATCAGGTAGTCCGGGTCCATCCAGCTCGGTCCGAGCGCGAGAGTAGTCACGGGTTCCGGGCTCCTGGGGTCAGTCGGCATGGGTGCCATGCGGGTAATGGCTGGCCAAAGTTATCAACGCGCACGGCGGGTCACTCGTTCCATCCCGTCCGCAGGGGTGCGATCCAGGGATTTTCGGGCAAAGTGATCACCAGGAGGTGATGCCGGATGAGCATCGAGGATTACGGCGGTGGCCAGTCGCCCCAGGCCGACGTTCTGGTCGTCACGACGAACGACGTACCCGGACACACGGTTCAGCAGGTGATCGGCGAGGTGTTCGGTCTCACGGTCCGCTCCCGTCATCTGGGCAGTCAGATCGGCGCCGGCCTGAAGTCGATGATCGGCGGCGAGCTCAAGGGGCTGACGAAGACCCTGGTGGAGACCCGCAACCAGGCGATGGACCGGCTGATCGAGCAGGCACGCGCCCGCGGTGCCAACGGTGTGCTCGCGATGCGGTTCGACGTCACCGAGGCGGCCGACATCGGTACCGAGGTGTGCGCGTACGGCACGGCGGTCGTCATCAGCAAGGCCTGAAGGCGCGGTGGTGCGGCCCCGCGCTCCGGGCCGCACCACCCCGTAGCCGCAACCCGGCGAGCCACTCACGCCTTTTGTCCGTATTGTCGCGACGAGGGGCGGAGCAAAGGGCCACCGCCCGGAGGAAGGCGAGCGCGAATCATGGGACTGCACCGAGGCGCGAACGAGTCCGGGGACTCCGCGAAACAGCCCACCGTCGCCGTCAATCCCTTCTTCGGCGAGGCGAACCCGGTCGGCGGTATGGACACGGCCCCGCCCAAGCACCGGCTCCCCGACAGCCCGCTGCCGCCGTCGAGCGCCTACCAGCTGGTCCACGACGAGCTGATGCTGGACGGCAACTCCCGGCTCAATCTGGCCACGTTCGTCACGACGTGGATGGAGCCGCAGGCCGGCGTACTCCTCGCGGAGTGCCGGGACAAGAACATGATCGACAAGGACGAGTACCCGCGCACGGCCGAGCTGGAGCGGCGCTGTGTGGCCATGCTCGCCGACCTGTGGCACGCGCCGGACCCCTCGGCCACCGTGGGCTGTTCCACGACCGGATCGAGCGAGGCGTGCATGCTCGCGGGCATGGCGTTCAAGCGGCGCTGGGCGAAGCGGAACGCGGACCGCTATCCGGCCACCGCCCGGCCGAACCTCGTGATGGGTGTCAACGTCCAGGTCTGCTGGGAGAAGTTCTGCAACTTCTGGGAGGTCGAGGCGCGGCAGGTCCCCATGGAGGGCGACCGCTACCACCTGGACCCGCAGGCCGCGGCGGACCTCTGCGACGAGAACACCATCGGGGTGGTGGCCGTGCTCGGCTCCACCTTCGACGGTTCGTACGAGCCGGTCGCTGAACTCTGCGCGGCCCTGGACGCCCTCCAGGAGCGCACCGGCCTGGACATCCCCGTCCATGTCGACGGGGCGTCGGGCGCGATGGTCGCCCCCTTCCTCGACAAGGACCTGGTCTGGGACTTCCGGCTGCCGCGGGTCTCGTCGATCAACACATCGGGCCACAAGTACGGGCTGGTCTACCCGGGCGTCGGCTGGGCGCTGTGGCGCTCCGCCGAGGAACTGCCCGAGGAGCTGGTCTTCCGGGTCAACTACCTGGGCGGCGACATGCCGACGTTCGCACTCAACTTCTCCCGGCCGGGCGCCCAGGTGGTGGCGCAGTACTACACGTTCCTGCGCCTCGGCCGGGAGGGGTACCGGGCCGTTCAGCAGTCGACGCGGGACGTGGCACAGGGGCTCGCCCGCCGGATCGAGGCGCTGGACGACTTCCGGCTGCTCACCCGGGGCAACGAACTGCCCGTCTTCGCCTTCACCACCGCGCGGGACACCACGAGCTTCGACGTGTTCGACGTGTCACGGCGGCTGCGCGAGCGGGGGTGGCTGGTGCCCGCCTACACCTTCCCCGAGAACCGGCAGGACCTCTCGGTGCTGCGGGTGGTGTGCCGCAACGGGTTCTCGGAGGACCTGGCCGATCTGCTGATGGGCGATCTGGAGTCCCTGCTGCCGGAACTGCGGCGCCAGTCCGGCCCGTCGGAGCGGAGCAAGGCGGAGGCCACCGCGTTCCACCACTGACCCGCGCCCCGCGGCGGGCCGCACCCGTCAGTCGCTGTCCCCCGGGTGCGGCTCACCGCTCGCGTACGGGTTCTCCTCACCGTCGGCGAGGATGCCCACGAACGGTGCTCCCTCGCCGGCGAAGACGTACGCGCCGCCCTCGATGCGCTCGATGAGGCCGCGCGTCCACTGAGCCCCGGCGTCCGCGGTGTGCACCCAGAAGTCCATGATCTCGCCGATGTGGCCGAGCTGTTGGGGGCCGTCCTCGGGGATGTAGTGCTCGGTGACCGAGGCCCGCCAGGCCTCCATCGCCTGTACGCGCACCTTCAGGAGCCCCACGGCCTCGGCCCGCTCCAGGTCGACGATGCAGCCGAGCGCCGCCGACATCACGTCGGTCTTCTGGTCGTAGGTGACCAGCGCCTCGCGGAGCACCCTCAGGTACTCCTCCCGTCCTGCTTCCGTCATCTCGTACTCGGTACGGGGCGGGCCGCCCGCGGTGCTCGGAGCGATCTCGTGAGCCAGCAGCATGCCCTGTTTCGCCAGTTGCTTCAGGGCGTGGTAGATCGACCCCGGCTTGGCGTTGGACCACTCGTGGGCGCCCCAGTACTCCAGGTCGTTGCGGACCTGGTAGCCGTGTGCCCGCCCGTGCTGGCGGACCGCTCCGAGTACGAGCAGACGGATCGCTGACATGCGGGCCAGCCTAAAGGGGTCCTCGCACTGTGCCCGCCCGGGTGGCCTGGCACCGCGACCCTCAGGGGCTGCCCGGCCGGCCGCCCTGGGCCCGGTCGACCGGCCAGGCGCCCGCCGCCGCCCGCGCGGTCGCTCAGAACGGGAAGCCGCTGCGGCCGTGCTGGATCGAGATCCACTGCTGCGTGGTGAAGGCGTCGACCACCGAGTCGCCGTTCAGCCGCCCGAGCCCGGAGCGCTTCTCGCCGCCGAAGGGGACGATCGGCTCGTCGTGAACGGTGCCGTCATTGATGTGGATCATTCCGGTACGGACCCGTCGGGCCAGGCGGACACCGCGCTCCACGTCCCCCGTGTGCACCGCGCCGCTCAGCCCGTACGGGGTGTCGTTGGCGATGCGGACTGCCTCGTCCTCCCCGTCGAACGGGACGAGCAGCGCCACCGGGCCGAAGATCTCCTGCTGAAGGACGGGCGAGTCGGGGGCCATGCCGGTCAGCACCGACGGCGAGACCAGGCTCCCCTCCGCCCGCCCGTGCACCAGGGCCGTCGCTCCGGCGGCCACCGCCTGCTCGACGACCGAGGTCACCGCCTCTGCCTGCGAGAGGTTGATGAGCGGGCCGATATGGGTCGCGGGGTCGGCCGGGTCGCCCGTCCGGAGAGTCCGCACCTTGGCGACGAACTTCTCGGTGAACTCCCGCTCCACCCTGCGGTCCACCAGGATGCGGTTCGCGGCCATGCAGACCTGGCCCTGGTGCACGTACCGGCTGAAGACCGCGGCGTCGACCGCGTAGTCGATGTCCGCGTCGTCCAGCACGATCAGCGCGCTGTTGCCTCCGAGTTCCAGGACGGAGTGCTTGAAGTGCGCCGCGCAGACCGTGGCGACGTGCTGGCCGACCTTGTCGGAACCGGTGAAGGAGATGACCTTCGGCACGGGGTGGGTGAGCAGTGCGTCGCCGATCTCGGCGATGTCGGTGACCACGACGTTCAGCAGGCCGGACGGCAGTCCCGCCTCCTCGAACACCTTCGCCACCAGGGTGCCGCCGCAGACCGGGGTGTTCTGGTGCGGCTTGAGGACAACGGCGTTGCCGAGCGCCAGCGCGGGGGCGACCGACTTCATGGAGAGCAGGAAGGGGAAGTTGAACGGGCTGATGACACCCACGACGCCGACGGGAACCCGGTAGACGCGGTTCTCCTTGCCGTCGACCGGTGAGGCGAGGATGCGCCCCTCCGGACGCAGCGCCAGCTGTACGGCCTCGCGCAGGAACTCCTTGGTGAGATGCAGCTCGAAGGCCGCCTTGAGGCGGGTACCGCCCAGCTCGGCGACGATGGCCCCGGCTATCTCGTCCTCGCGCTCCTCGATGATGCGCAGCGCACGCTCGAAGACGGTGCGGCGGGTGTAGGGGTTCGTCGCGGCCCAGGTCTCCTGGGCGCGTTCGGCAGCTCGGTAGGCCTGGTCCACCTCGGCGGCGGTGGCCACCGTGATCGAGGCCAGCTTCGTCCCGTCGTACGGGTTGAAGTCGATGATGTCCCAGGAGCCGCTGCCCGGCTTCCACTCACCGTCGATGTACTGAAGAGCCAGCTCGCTGAAGAAGGACATGGAATCCCTAACTGCCGCAGCCGCAACTGCCGCAGCCGCGCGCGCAGATGACATGACGCCAAAGGCCTGATGACATGTCATCGTACGTGCGTTTCAGGCGGTACGGAGGATGTCCCTGATGATCGAGCGGGCGTCCTCGGGGGGCGGGCTGTCCTGCTGGAGCTGGCCCATCGCCCGCTCGTACTGGTCGACTTCCTCGCGCTTGTCCAGATACAGCGATCCGGTCAGCTGCTCCAGATACACCAGGTCCGAGAGGTCGGACTCGGAGAAGCGCAGCATGGCGAACGACCCGCTCTCCCCGGCGTGGCCTCCGAAGCTGAACGGCATCACCTGGAGGGTGACATTCGGCATCTCGGAGATCTCGATGAGGTGCTCCAACTGGCCGCGCATCACGCTGCGTTCTCCGTACGGGCGGCGCAGCGCCGACTCGTCGAGCACGGCGTGGAACCGGGGAGCGTGCTCGGCCACCAGGACCTTCTGACGCTCCAGGCGCAGCGCGACCCGGCGGTCGATGTCGGCCGACGAGGCGGTGGGATTGCCCCGGCTGACGACCGCGTGGGCGTACGCCTCGGTCTGCAACAGGCCGTGAACGAACTGCACTTCGTACGCGCGGATCAGCGAAGCGGCGCCTTCGAGACCGATGTACGTCTGGAACCAGCCGGGCAGTACGTCGCCGTAACTGTGCCACCAGCCCGCGAGGTTGGCCTCCTTGGCCAGCCCCAGCAGCGCTTCGCGCTCGGTCGCATCGACCACTCCGTAGAGCGTGAGCAGATCCTCGACGTCCCTGGACTTGAAGCTCACCCGTCCCAACTCCATGCGGCTGATCTTGGATTCGGAGGCCCGGATCGAGTACCCGGCGGCCTCACGGGTGATCCCGAGCGAATCGCGCAGCCGTCTGAGCTGCGAGCCCAGGAGGATCCGGCGGACGACGGAGCCTCCTCCGGTGCTCAGCGTCTGGGACGACCCCCAGGACTCACCTGCTGACACTTTCCAACCCTCCCGGTCGTGACGTGGAGGGCAGTCTGCCACTAAAACGCTTCACCCTGTACTCGATCGATTACAGAAAGAGCAAAGCCGACACGCGGTCCGGAAGAAGAGCGCAAGAAGAAATACACCAGAACCATCACGGGGCGCCCCAAGTCCGGCGCGTGCACGTGCATCTGCCCTTGCATCTGCTGTGCGCATTCGCAACGATGGGCCTCGCGCACCTGCGTTCTCGTACCACCGCACGCTGGCTACGGCCGCGAAACCGGGGAGTGCCTCGCATGGGGACGAATGGATCGACCATGCTCGAGCCGTTAAGGCAGGGGCTTCCTCCCATCGATCCCTCGGCCGTGTCCAGTTCCGCTTCCTGTGCGCTGCCGGCGAGGTTCGACGCGGTGCGGGGCGCGAGACACTTCACCAGATCGACGCTCACGTCGTGGAGCCTCGGCGAGCGGTTCGACGATGTCGCGCTGGTCGTATCGGAACTGGTCACCAACGCTCTGCGCCACGCCCTGCCCGCCGATGCCCCGCACGACCGGGACGCCCCGGTACGACTGCATCTGATGCGCTGGACCTCGCGTCTGGTGTGCGCGGTCCGCGACCCCAGCGACGGCGCCCCCGCCGCCCGGCCGTCGGACGACTTCTCGGCCGAATCGGGGCGCGGACTCTTCCTGGTCGACTCGTTCGCCGACAGCTGGGGCTGGCACCCGCTGGCGGGAACCCTGCACGGCAAGGTGGTCTGGGCGCTGTTCAGGCTCCAGGGGGAGTGACCGGCGCCGCCGCCTCGTACACCAGGGGAAGATCGCGCCCCGCGAACACCCGCTGCAGCCAGGCGCGTTCCACCCCGGCCGGATGCTGGACCGGACCCAGCAGCGTCACGGCCCAGGGCGGCACCGGGGCGTGCCGCAGCCGGGCGTCGTCGAACCCCTGGCATTTCAGGGCGAGCGTGGCCCGGTGACAGTCCAGCCGGGCTTCGAGCATGCCGCGTTCACCGGCACGGGGCGGTGGGACGAACCGTGCGTCCGGAGTCGTACTCATACGCGGCGCCCTTCCACGACGGCGAGGGCGAGCGACAGACCACTCGGCGGACCCGTTGCCCGGGGCAGGCACGATCCGTACCCGCCCGCTGGTCAGCCCTGTTCGGCCACGAGGTGGTCGAACTCCCCCGCCTTCGCCCCGTGCAGCATCGCCGCGATCTCGGCCGGCGTGTAGACGAGCGCCGGGCCGTCCGGGTGACGTGAGTTGCGTACCGCGACGTCCCCGCCCGGCAGTCTGGCGAACTCCACACAGGAGCCCTGCGAGTTGCTCAGCTCGCTCTTCTGCCAGATGACCCCGTGAAGCTCCGCGGACGCCATGCCGTTGTACGCGTGGTGCACAGGTCGCTCCCGGAAGTGCAGAAGTAAGGAGTAGAGAAGGACGGACACAAGGGTTTACAGAACTCAACTGTCCTGGATCATAGCTGTGTTCACGTGCCGATGCATGAGCAGATGCACGTGCACGCGGGGTGTTCGCTCCGCTACAGGCTTGCCGCTGAAACGTTCCTCATGCATTGAGACGCGCCGGGCGCCGATCCGGCTCCCTGGTAGCTTGGCGCGTTCCGTCATCCACGCCAGGGGGAAAGCAGTGAACAGGTTCGTACGCACCACCGGCCTCGCGGTCACCGGACTCGCGGCGGCGCTCGTCGTCAGCGGATGTTCCAGCAGCGACAGCAAGAGCCCCGACGCCCCCCAGGGCAAGGGCGCGGGAGCGGGCACCAGCACCGCCGCCCCGGCGCCCTCGACGTCCAGCGGAGACAGCGGCGCCGGGGCGAAGGCTGCCGACATCGAGGGCAGCTGGCTCGCCACGACCGGCGGGAAGTCCACCGCGCTGGTGATCCAGGGCAAGCAGGCCGCCATCGCGGGCCAGCACGTCTGCACCGGAGTGGTCGCCGCCATGGGCAAGCCGATGCTGTCCCTCAAGTGCTCCGACGGCAACAACGACCGCACCATGGGCTCGATCGAGTCCGCCGACGGCAAGACCATGACGGTGTCGTGGGAGGCCGGGATCAAGGACACATTCAAGAAGACCGACAGCGGCGCGAAACTCCCCGACGGGCTGAAGATGCCGGGGCTCTGAGCCTGGTCCCCCGAACCGCCGTTCCGGGTCGGAGCCCTGAGCCGGGTCGCGAGCCGGCCGCCGCCCCGCCGCCGCCGCCGCGAACGGGCCCGCAACCGGGCCCGTTTCCCCGCGTCGCGGGGGTAGCGGCGGCCAACTGGCCGCCGGTAAGCTGCGCCAGGACTTGAATCGTTTCATTCCCTCCCGGCACAGGGGCTACGTATGTCGCTTCGCAGGTGGCTGAACCACTCGACCTGGTCCGCCGCGGTGGTCCTGCCGGCGGTGACCGCTCTCGTCTGGGGAAGCGCGCCCTTCGCTCCCCCGGCGCGGGCCGCAGCCGGCGGCCCCCTGACGGCAGGCCACCTGACGGTCGACGGCGCCACCGATCCGCTCGGCACCGACAATCCGGCGCCGGCCCTCGGGTGGCAGCTGCGCGCATCAGCCGGCCGGGTACCGGCCGACGGCGCACCGGCCACCGGAGAGTCCTCCAACGGGCAGCGCCAGAGCGCCTACCGCGTCCTGGTCGCGGACGACGCCCGCAAGCTGGGCGCGGGGCAGGGCAACGTATGGGACAGCGGCAGGATCCGGTCGGCCGACTCCACCGGCGTGTCCTACGGCGGGCCGAAGCTGACGTCCTCGCGCACCTACTACTGGAAGGTCCAGGTGTGGGACGCACACGGCGCGGCCTCCGCGTGGAGCCCGACCGCACGCTGGGAGACGGGCCTGCTCGGCGCCGGTGACTGGCAGGGCGCCCGGTGGATCAGCCCGGACACCGGCTCCGCCCACAGCTGGTCGGACTTCACCCTGGACACGGACTTCACGATCAAGTCCGGTGCGGCGAGCGTCCTGTTCCGGGCGAAGGACGCACGGAACTTCTATCTGTGGCAGATCAACACCGCATCGTCACCCGGCAAGGTGGTGCTGCGCCCCCAGGTGCAGCTGGACGGCGCGTTCAGCACGCTCGGTGAGACCGACCTCAGCTCCGTGATCACCCAGGCAGACGTGCACACACCGCACCACCTGCGGGTCGAGGCCCACGGCAGCACCTTCACCACATGGGTCGACGGCACCGAGGTCGACAGCCGCACCAACGACGCCCTCACCAAGGGCACTCTGGGCTTCCGGACCTCCACCACCGCCGGTGTCACCGAGGACGCCCTCTACGACAACGTCGAGGTCCACGGCCCGGACGGCGCCGCCCTGTTCCAGGACGGCTTCGGCACATCGCCCGACCCGCTGTTCCCCGGCACCGCCATCACCGACGGGCAGTTGCAGCCGAAGGACGGGGTGACGCTGCTGAACAGCGAACCGGACGCGCCGATGCTGCGGAAGACGTTCACACTGCCGGGCAAGAAGGTCGCCTCGGCGCGCGCCTACGTCTACGGCCTGGGCTTCTACGAACTGCACCTCAACGGGGGCAAGGTCGGCGACCACGTGCTCGCGCCGTCCGCCACGCCGTACGACCAGCGCAACGCCTATGCGACGTACGACGTGACCGGCGACCTGCGGCAGGGCGCGAACGCCGTGGGGCTGTGGCTCGGCAATGGCTACGGCCCGAAGTTCAGCCCGTACGGCTTCCGCTGGACCGGCCCCAAGCAGGCCGTGATGGCGCTGAAGGTCCGCTACACCGACGGGACATCGCAGGACATCACCACCGACGACTCATGGCGCTGGTCGTCCGGTGCGATCACCGGCAATGACCTCTACGCGGGCGAGAGCTTCGACGCGGGCCTGGACCGGGCCGGCTGGGACCGGCCGGGTTTCGACGCGGCGGGCTGGCAGCCGGTGCGTACGGTCACGGCCCCGTCGGCCCGTCTCACCGCCGACACCATGCCCCCGCTGCGGGTGACCGGCACGCTCAGGGCCGCGAAGCTGTCCGAGCCTGAACCCGGGGTTTACGTCTACGACTTCGGACAGGACATCGCAGGCTGGGAACGGCTTCGGGTGCGGGGCGCGGCGGGCACCCGGGTGCGGATGCGGACCGCCGAGGAGGTCGGCGCGGACGGGATGCTCGACACCGCGACCAACCGGGCGGCGGCGGCCACCGACACGTACACCCTCGCGGGAAAGGGAGCAACGGAGACCTACGAGCCCCGCTTCACGTACCACGGCTTCCGCTATCTGGAGGTGACCGGCTTCCCGGGGAAGCCGCGGCCCGGCAGCGTCGACGCGCGCGTCGTGCACGCCGACGTCGCGTCGACCGGCAGCTTCACCTCGTCCGATCCGCTGCTGAACCAGATCTGGCGCAACAACCGCTGGAGCATCCTCAACAACTCGATGAGCCTGCCCACCGACAACCCGGTCCGTGACGAGCGGACCCCGCCCGGAATGGACGTGCAGGCCTACCACGACGCGTCCACCCGCGAGTTCGGCATGGACTCCTACTACGCGAAGTACCTGAAGGACATGCCCCCCGGCACCGCGCTGCCGAACGACGCGGCCAACGCCCAGCAGCCCGACATGGGCGGCGACCAGATCACCCTGGCGTGGACGCTGTACGAGCAGTACGGCGACCGGGCGACCCTGGCGTCCGCGTATCCGGCCATGAAGACCTTCGTCGACACCAACGCGAAGGACGTCCCCGGCCACATCTGGCCTGCCGACCGCGGGTTCGGGGACTGGTGCCCGCCGGACCGCAGCGCCGCTGCCAACGGCGGACAGGGCGGCCCGGACGCGGGCGACTGCACCAGCGAGGTGCCGGTGGTCAACACCGCGCTGTCGTACCTCCAGGCGCTCGACGTGGCGAAGTCGGCGCGTGCGCTGGGGCACGGTACGGACGCCGCGCACTTCACGGCGCTGGCCGCGGACATCAAGGGGGCGTTCAACACGGAGTTCCTCAACGCCGCGGGCGACACCTACGGGGACGGCCGGCAGACGACGAGCGTGCTCCCGCTGGCGTTCGGCATGGTGCCCGCCGCCGATGTGGACAAGGTCGGCCGGCAGCTGGTGGACACGGTCCTCACCAAGGACGGCGGCCACCTGGACACCGGGATCTTCGGCACCCGCTACCTGGTGGACGCCCTTGCCGCCGCCGGCCGCACGGACGTGGCGATGACGGTCCTGGACCAGCGCGACTACCCCGGTTTCGGGTACGAGATCGGGCGGGGCGCGACGAGTTCGTGGGAGCAGTGGACGTACAGCTCGAACATGGAGACCCACGACCACGCGATGTTCGCCGGGATCAACGCCTCCCTGTACACGAAGCTCGGCGGTATCGAGCCGACCGGCCCCGGCTACCGCGCACTGAAGGTCGATCCGGAACTCCCCGCCGGGCTCCGGCACGCGGCGGCGTCCCTCGACACGGTGCGCGGCCGGGTCGCCACCTCCTGGACCGTGACGGGCGGGCGGCTCTCCCTGGATGTCACGGTGCCGGTCGGGAGCACGGCCACGGTCGCGGTGCCGCGCTCCGCTGCGCACGGCGCGCATGCCCCGCACGGTGCGAAGCCGGTGCGCGGCACCGGCGGCAAGGCGGCCTACTCCGTCGGTTCGGGGCACTGGCACTTCACCGGGGCCGGTCCCGCGGCGCCTCCTCGTCCAGCGCGGCGGTGAGTTCGTCGAGGGTGTCCAGAAGGAGTCCGGCACCGCTCCGTACGACCTGGTCGGGTACGCCTTCGCCGTCCCACACCGCGAGGTTCTCGCGCACTTCGTCCCAGTGCGGAACGCGCCGCTGCCGGATGTCCTTGGCGCCCCGCTCGACCGCGTGGAGCAGCGCGTCCGCGACATCGCGGGCCGCCGGTACAGGGGTGGTGGAGCTGCTGGGCAGGTGGGCCTCCATCAGCATGGCGGCCCTGCCCAGCTGCGCCATCGCCTCCTGGGCGTCGGCGGCGGCCACCCGGGAGAGTCCGCGGTGGCGCACCGGTTCGTGCGCGGCCCGCTCCAGGGCGTCCTGCCAGGCGATCCTGGCGGTGCGGGAGGCGAGCACCGCGTCGCGGACATCGGTCCTGCGGGCGCCCGCCGGGTCGGCGTAGTGCGCGACGACCGCCGCCGCGTAACGGCCGTCGGCGAGCAGCCAGTCGGCGAGGCGGTTGCGCAGCCTGGGGGTCTCCCAGGCCGGGTAGACGGCGTAAGCGATCATCGCGAGCAGCCCGCCGACCAGGGTGAGCAGGACGCGGTCCCGGACGGTCTGGCCGACGTCGAGGCCGCTCATGCCGAGGAGGAAGACCACGTACGCGGAGACACAGGCCGACGCGGCCGCGTACCCCGTGCGCATCAGCAGGAACATCAGCCCCGCGCAGACCACCGCGAGCACCCCGGACGGGTACGGCCCCGGATGCGCCAGCTGGACGACGGCGGTGGCGATCGTCACTCCCACGAGCGTGCCGCCGAAGCGCGCGACGGCGCGGCCGTACGTCTGTGAGAAGTCGGGCCGCATCACCATCACCGCGGCCAGCGGCACCCAGTAGCCGTGGCCGAACGGCAGTGCCACGCCGATGAGATAGCCGGCCGCCGCGACCACGGCGATACGGATCGCGTGGCGCAGGACCGGTGAGTCGTGGCTGCGCAGTTCCTTGCGCATCGCCCGCAGGACGACGGGGGCGAGGCGCACCAGCGTGGGTCGCAGCAGCGGTTCGGTGTCGGACGTGGTGCCCTCGCCCTGCGCCGTCTCGACGACGTCGCGGAGCAGCGTCGCGAGCCGGGCCGCCGCGCGGCGGGCGGGTCCGGTGAGCACGTCGGCGTTGTCGGGTGCTTCCAGGACGGCGAGGGCGGGGGCGGAGATGACCACCGGTTCGCCGTGCCGGACGGCGTGGGCCGCTGTGTCCAGCACGGAGCCGGCGGCAACCAGGATCTCCAGCACCCGTTCGCGCTCGGGCCCTTCGGCGGCTGCGCCGACGGCCGGGTCGGCGAGGGAGGCGAGCACCGGTCTGACCCGCTCGGCGAGGCCACGGGTGCCGTGCAGTCCCGCGGGCCGCCTGCGGGCCTCTCGGGGGGTGACCGCTGCGGCGCTGCGGGCCGTCATGAACGGCTCGGGGTCGAACGGGGCGAGCGGGTCCTGGCGCAGCCTGCGGGCGTAGTCGGCTTCGGCGGCCAGCGCGTCGGCGAGGGCGTCGCGGTGGGCTCCCCATCTGCGGACGGGGAAGAGGACGATGAGCCCGGCCTGGACGACCGCGCCGCAGGCGATCATCGCGGCGTGGCCCGCCGCGGCCAGGACGGAGGTGGGGAGGGTGACGGTCACCAGCATCATCGCGACGTTGGAGGCGGCGATGACGCCCGCGGTGGGCCCGGCGGCCCAGGCGAGCCCCGCGACGAACGCCCAGAGCGCGATCAGCGCCATGAACACCGCGGTGTGCACGCCGGAGAGGTAGCCGAGGAACGTCGAAAGGGCCAGGGTCGTCCCCGAGGCCAGCGCGAGCACCGGCCTGGCGCGCCAGCTGCGCTGGAAGCTGGCGATGGCGGCCTGGTAGGCGCCGAAGGCGGAGCTCGCCGCGACGGCGGGGCCGAAGATGTCGAGGCTGAGCAGCACGACCAGGGCGAGGCCGGCCGCACCGCGGAAGGCGATGAGCGGCTCCAGCCGACGCCGTTCGATCCGCAGCCCTGAGCGGGCGGTCACGTTCAGGGCCCGGAGCCAGCTCATGGGTCTGAGAGTAGCGGGATACCCGGGCATTTCGGGCGCACAGGGACGGGGCCCGCCGCAGCCGGGCCGCGGGTCAGGGCCGGGGGCCCAGCCCCGCCGCGTCCGCCGCGGCCGTCCCGTCCAGCCAGCCCGCCTCGTCCGTGACCCCCCGCACCCGGCTCACGGTCGTCGAGGGGAACATCCGGTCCGCCTCCGACACGACCGCGACGTCCCGCTCGGCGAGCACCGGCAGGAGCGAGCCGCCGGCCTCCGCCGTCACCTGCTCCGCGGTCCGCGCGAGCCGGTGGCCGAGCCTGCTGGCGTACGCGGTGAGGAACGACTGCCGGAACGTCTTCGTCCGCTTGCGGCCGCCCGCACGCTGGGCCGCCTCGGCGCTCGTCATCGCGGCCGTCCCCTGGACCAGGAGGGAGGTGTGGAGCAGTTCGACGACTTCCAGATCGGGTTCGAAGCCGACGACCGTGGAGAAGCCGAAGGCGCTGTTCCAGACGGCGCGGCAGCGGTTCGCGGTGGCGACCGCGTCGAGGAGCACCGCCTTGGCGTCCTCGTAGGGGGCGTCGACCCCGATACGGCAGGCTGCCGGGGTGTCCGTGACGCGCCCCTCGGCCGCTAGCCGCGCCTCGTCGATGCTGTGCCGCGCCATCAGCTCCTGGGCCTTCCCGCTGAGCGCCTCGGCCTCTGCCGCGTAGTCCGTCGCCTCCGCCTTGGCGAGCAGTGCGCGGATGCGGGTGAGCATGCGCGGCTCGGCATGGTGGTGCGGCGGCAGCAGCGCCTCCACGCCCGGCGCCGGCCCCACAGGTTCGATGGCCGGGAGGCGCAGGAGCAGCCGGTACAGCTCCAGGACCGCGGTCGCGTACGAGAAGCGGTCCGCCTGCCAGAGCGGTGCGGCCAGTTCGTCGAGCTGGGCCTGCCAGCGGGGCGGCAACCGCTCGTACGCCCGCGCCTCCCCCTCGGCCAGCGCCACCAGCAACCGGAGGTGCCGGTCTTCCAGGTCACGCCGGACGAGCCGTGCGACGTCCGCGGGCTGCCAGCCCCGCTGCCAGGCCCGGCGCAGGAACTCCTCGCCCCGGCGGGCGAGCTCCGCGTCGGCCGCCGGGTCGGCGGCGAGCAGGGAGGCACCGGTGTCCAGGCCCGCGTCGCCGTCGCTGTAGAGCGCCGCGGCGAAGGCCCGGTCGGTCACCGTGTCCATACCGTTCTCCATGGGCCAAGGGTAGGTCTGGCCCTGCCCCGGTCCGGCCCGGCCAGTGGTCGCGGCCGGAGCCACCGGGACCGCGCCGCGCCGCCCGTCGTGGTGTCGCCCGGCCCATGATCACCTCAGGACCGGATGCGCGGCACACCCCTGTCCACAGCCTGTGGACAGTGAATCGCCGCGCGGACTCCGCGCGCTCGGCACGGTGGGCGGATTCGGTACGGCGACGGGCCCCCGCCCCGGCGCGCCGGGGCGGGACACCCGCCAGGCTCACACCTTCAGCACCAGCTTCCCCCTCACGTGCCCCTCCTCGCTCAGCGTCTGCGCCTGCACGGCCTGCTCCAGCGGAAACACCTTCGCGACCTCCACCCGCAGCGTGCCGTCCGCCGCCAGCAGGGCCTGTCCGGCCAGGATCGACTTCGCGTCGGGCGAGACGGGACCAGCGCTGAAGGTCACGCCCAGATCGGCCGCCGCCACGTCGGCGATCGTCACGATCCGGTCCGTCGTGCCCCCGCGCAGCTCGATCGAGTCCGGGAGCGCCCCCTTGCCCGCGACGTCGAAGACCGCGTCCACGCCCTGTGGGGCGATCGCCCGGACACGCTCGACGAGCCCTTCGCCGTACGTCACGGGCGTCGCGCCGAGCACCCGCAGGAAGTCGTGGTTGGCCTCGGACGCGGTGGCGATGACCGTAGCGCCGCGGGCCACCGCGAGCTGGACGCCGATCGAACCGACAGCGCCGGCCGCGCCGTTCACGAGCAGCGTCTCGCCGTTCCCCAGTTTCAGCAGGTTCAGCACGCGCTCCGACGTCTCACCGGCGATCGGCAGGGCGACCGCCGCCTCCCAGGCGAGGGCGGCGGGCTTGGGCGCGAAGGTCTCGGCGAGGGCGTACGGCGCGTACGAACCGGTGACGCTCCAGCCCACGACCTGGTCGCCGACCGCGACCCCGGTGACGCCGTCGCCGACCTCGTCCACGGTCCCGGCGACCTCCGCGCCGGGGATCGCGGGCAGCGCGGTCGGGAACGCCTCTTCCATCCACCCGCTGCGGATCTTGTAGTCCAGCGCGTTCACCCCGGCGGCGGCCACCTTCAGACGGACCTGGCCGGGCCCCGCATGCGGCTCGGGGACCTCCTTGAACCGCAGTACACCGGGGCCGCCGAACTCATCAAAAACGATCGCTTCCATGGTGTCTCCTCCATCAGTCGCACGTCCGGCCGCCGTACAGCCCAGCAGCCCGGCAGTCCCACAGCCGCAGCAGCAGCCAAGAGCCGTCCTGTCTGCTGCAACGCAGAAGACGTCCCGCCCCTTCCGCGTTCCGGGCCCGGGTTCCCGAAGGCACCGGTTCCAGAACCGGCCGGTTGTCAGTGCGGGCTGCAACACTCGACCGCATGGCCGACCGGTGGGCTCTGGCGACGGCGGAGGGCGGCGGGGCACACCTCGCGCCACTCCGCGACGACGGGCTGCCCGCCGGGGACGTGGTGCACGAGCCGGATCTGGCCGAGGCCGTCAGGGCCCGGCCGGACGTCGGGCGGTGGGTGTGGCGATCGACCGCCGAGGTCTATCCGCGCCTCCTCGCCGCCGGAGTGCGGGTCGAGCGGTGCTACGACATCGAGGACGCGGAGCTGCTGCTGCTCGGCCACGACGGGCGGTACGGCGAGCCCCGCTCGGCCGCCGCGGCCTGGGCCCGCCTCCACCAGGTGCCCGTGCCGGCCGATCCGCGCCCCCGGTCCGCCGTGCCGGGCGCCCAGTCCTCCCTCTTCGAGCCGGCACCCGTCCACATGGAGATCGGCGCGCTCCTGGAGGTGTACGCGGACCAGCTCGTCCGGTACGGGAGAGCCACCCACCCGGACCGAATGCGGCTGCTGACCGCGTCGGAGTCGGCCGGGATGCTGGTCGCGGCCGAAATGCACAGGGACGGGCTGCCCTGGCGCGCCGACGTGCACCGGGCCGTCCTGGACGAGTTGCTCGGCGAGCGGTACGCGGGCGGCGGCGAGCCGCGCCGGATGGCGGAGCTGGCGGACGAGGTGTCCGCGGCCTTCGGGCGGCGGGTCAGGCCGGAGCTGCCCGCCGACGTCGTCAAGGCCTTCGCCCAGGCAGGTATCCGGGTCAAGTCGACCCGGCGCTGGGAGATCGAGGGCATCGCGCACCCGGCGGTGAAGCCCCTGCTCCAGTACAAGAAGCTCTACCGCATCTGGACGGCCCACGGCTGGGGGTGGCTGCAGGACTGGGTGCGCGACGGGCGCTTCCGCCCCGAGTACCAGCCGGGCGGGACCGTCTCCGGGCGATGGACCACCAACGGCGGCGGCGCGCTCCAGATCCCGAAGGTGATCAGGCGGGCGGTCGTCGCGGACGATGGCTGGTGCCTGGTGGTGGCCGACGCCGACCAGATGGAGCCCCGGGTGCTGGCGGCGGTCTCCCGCGACCGGGGGCTGATGGAGGTGGCGGGACACGACGGTGATCTGTACGCGGCGCTCTCCGACCGGGCGTTCAGCGGAGACCGCGCACACGCCAAGCTCGCACTGCTCGGCGCGGTCTACGGCCAGACGTCCGGGGACGGCCTGAAGAACCTCGCGGCGCTGCGGCGCCGGTTCCCGGCGGCCGTGGCCTACGTCGACGAGGCGGCGAGAGCGGGCGAGGAAGGGCGGCTCGTACGGACGTGGCTGGGGAGGACCAGCCCACCGGCGGCCGGGGCCGAGGACGGCGACGAGGCGGGCATCCCGCAGGAGGACCCGCCCCACGGCCGGTTCCCGCAGGCCGGACCCCGCTCGTCGGACGCGCGCGCCTGGGGCCGCTTCACCCGGAACTTCGTGGTGCAGGGCAGTGCGGCCGACTGGGCGCTGCTCATGCTGGCCGCGCTGCGCCGCGCCCTCCACACGGCGGGGCTCCGCGCCGAGCTGGTCTTCTTCCAGCACGACGAGGTGATCGTGCACTGCCCGCAGGACGAGGCGCCGCAGGTGACCGAGGCGATCCGAGCGGCAGGCGAGCTGGCCGGGCGGATCGCCTTCGGGGAGACACCGGTGCGGTTTCCGTTCACGACGGCGGTGGTCCGCTGCTACGCCGACGCGAAATGACCGGATCCCGGCACGGACCGGCCCGGCAGAGCCCCGGCAGCCGGACGGCTTACCCGGCGGGGGCGGCCGGGTACGCGCTCACACCCTCCCCGGGCGGATCCGTGACGCCAGGACAGCGATGTCGTCCGTGGCGTCGTGGCCGAACCGGTCCAGCACCTCGTCCAGCAGCCCTTCGAGGGTCCCGCCGACCGGGAGCCGCAGACTCGCCAGCCGGCCCACGGACAGATCGATGTCCTCGTCCCGGCGCTCCACCAGGCCGTCGGTGTACATGAACAGGACGGTCCCCGGGCCGCAGGGCAGCGAGACGGTCTCGTAGCCGCCGAGCCCCGTGCCGAGCGGTGGCCCGACCGGGATGCGGGCGACCACGGCGTCCGTGCCCCGGTCGATGAACACCGGCGGCAGATGCCCCGCGCTGGCCACCTGGCACACCCCGTGGAAGCGGTCCACGACTGCCAGCAGGCAGGTGGCCGCCCGGTCGATGCCCGCCTTCTCCACCATCAGGTCGAGCCGCTCCAGGATCTGGTGCGGCGGCATGTCGTCCTGGGCGAGCAGCCGCACCATGGAGCGGTAGTGGCTCATCGCCACGGCGGCGTCGACCCCGTGGCCCATCACATCGCCCATCACCTTCAGATGACGGTCGCCCGACAGGGGCACGACGTCGAACCAGTCGCCGCCGACCTCCGCACCCTGGCCGACCGGCAGATAGCGGGTGGCGATCTCGATGTGCGGGTGGGGTTCGCGCGGCTCGGAGAGCAGGGCGCGCTGCAGTTCCAGGGCGATGCCGTGCTCGCGCGTGTAGCGGCGGGCGTGGTCGAGGTCGACGGCCGCCCGGACCGCCAGCTCTCTGGCGACCATCACGTCCTGGTCGGTGAAGGCGGGCGAGTCCCCAGCCCGTACGAGTGCCAGACAGCCCAGCGGACGGGACCGGGAGGTGAGCGGCACGACGCACACGGAGTGGAAGCCGAGTGCGCGGTAGACGGCCACCCGCTCGGGGCTGGGGGCGGAGCGGCTCAGCTGGGTGTCGGTGGAGAGGTTCTGCAGGACCGGCTGGTTCGTCTCCAGACAGAGCGGGATGGTCCCGCCCTCCTGATAGTCGGCGTACTGCCCCGGCTCCCCGAACTGCCGCACCGCGTCCGCCAGCCCCGGTACGGCGGCAAGCCCCGCCCTGCGCAGCCGGACCACCCCGGCGGGCGGGGGCCGTACGGACATCCCGATCTCCGGCGCGAACACCTCGACGCTCGCCACGTCGGCGAGCTCGGGGATCACGAAGTCGGCCAGCTCGTCGCAGGTGGTGTCCATGTCGAGCGTGGTCCCGATCAGATTGGACGCCGTGTCCAGCATCGACAGGCGCCGGCTGACCCGTTCGTACTCCACGTGACGGCGCCGCGGCGCCTTCACCTCCAGCAGGATCAGGACGAGTCCGCGGACCTCACCGCCCTGCTCGAAACGGTGGCAGGCGCCCTGCCAGAACCACAGCCCGTGGCGTTCCGATGCGGGTGTACGGCCACTGGACTCCAGCTCACGGGCCCGGCCGTCGGCGAGGACCTCGCGCAGGAGGTCCGTCGGTACGTTCAGATCGGGAAGGATCTCCGCCGCGGTACGGCCGACATGCTCAGCGGCCGAAACGCCGTTCATGCGTTCGAGCGCCGGGTTGACGTAGCGAAAGCGCAGCTCCGTGTCGAGCACCGCGACACCGGCCGCGGTACCCCCCAGCATCGCTGCGAGGCTGTCCAGGCCGAGCGGGGTCGGTACGTCCGGCGCATCGGCGCACACGGGGCCTCCCGGGCGGATCGGTGGTCGCCCTGACCTCCATGGTCGGCCGCCGGAGCGCCCGGCGCATCCGCCGGGACGGCGCACGGCCCCGGCCGGCCGTCAGCGGCGCCCGGCGCCGCCGTCCGCCGGCCGGGCAACGGTCACGCCGGCTCCACCGCGAACAGCGCCTCCCGCACCGCACGCACCGCTCCGTCGCCGGCGGCGTCCCAGCCGCGCACTTCGACGGTGACGCTCTCGCCGGGCAGCAGTGTCACCAGCCCCCGGTCGGCGACTGCCTCCGGGGCCAGCCGGTCGGCCTGGAGCAGCAGGTCGCGCAGCAGGGTCCTGGCGGTGACCACCACGTCGACGCGGCCCTCGTGCCGGACCAGCTCCAGGTCGAAATCGGGCACCGGCCAGGCGAATGCGAGGTCGCGCACCGGGAAGTGCAGCGCCCGTGACCCGTCCGCGTCGGCGACCAGGAACTCCTCGGCCGACCCCGCGTCCGGGAGGAGCGCGGCGGGCACCACCGTGTGCCCGACCGCGCGGGCCGGGGCCGACAGCTCCAGCGCGGCCTCGGCCAGTACCTTCCCGTCCGCCGCCATACGGCGTACCCGCACCTCGGTGTGCCACGGCCGGGCCGACTGGTTGACGGCGACCACCGCGGGGCCGCCGTTCCGTGTCTGTACGGTCAGCAGCCGGTCGGCGTAGACGCGGCGCAGCTCGTGGAAGAGCGGCTTGCGGCGTCCGTCGCCGTCGATGGCGGACCAGGACGTCACCGGCCAGCAGTCGTTGAGCTGCCAGACGACCGTGCCCGCGCAGACCGGCCACTGGGCGCGCCAGTGCTCGATGCCGGTGGCGATGGCGCGGGCCTGGTTGACCTGGGTGAGGTAGTGCCAGCGGTCGAAGTCCACGGGGACCGCGAAGTGCCGGGCGAGCCCGCGCTCCAGTTTGCCGTTGCCGTCGGCGGCCTTCTGGTGGTGGAGCATGCCGGGCGAGTCCGCCGCGAGCTCCTCGCCGGGCAGTGCCCGGCGCAGTGTCGCGTACGCGGGCGGGGCCTGCCAGCCGAACTCGGCCGCGAACCGGGGCGTCTGTTCCAGGTAGTCGGTGTAGTCGGTGCGGTTCCAGACCTCCCAGGAGTGCGAGGTGCCGTGCGCCGGGTCGTTGGGGTGGTGGTCCCAGGAGCCGGACCAGGGGCTGCCCGCCGTATAGGGCCGGGTCGGGTCGGTCTCGGCGACGACGCGCGGCAGCAGCCCGAGGTAGTACCCCTCGCCCCAGGAGTCGCCGGCCAGCTCCTCCTCCCACTGCCAGTCGCGGAACCCCCAGAGGTTCTCGTTGTTGCCGTTCCACAGGACCAGGGAGGCGTGCGGCATCAGCCGGGTGACGTTCTCCCTGGCCTCGGCCTCCACCTCGGAGCGCAGCGGCTGTTCCTCCGGGTAGGCGGCGCAGGCGAAGAGGAAGTCCTGCCAGACCATCAGCCCCAGTTCGTCGCAGATGTCGTAGAAGACGTCCGACTCGTAGATACCACCGCCCCAGACCCTGATCAGGTCGACACCCGCCTCGGTGGCCTGCGTGAGGCGGGTGCGGTACCGCTCGGGGGTGATGCGGGAGGGGAACACGTCGTCGGGGATCCAGTTGACGCCGCGGGCGAAGATCCGCTCACCGTTGACGACCAGCGTGAATCCGGTGCCGTGCTCGTCGGCCGAGGTGTCGAGTGCGACGGTACGGAAGCCGATCCGGCGCGACCAGCTGTCGAGTTCGGCGCCGGACGCGTCACGGAGAACCAACTCGCACTCGTACAGCGGCTGTTCACCGTACCCGCGGGGCCACCAGAGGGCGGCGTCGGCCACCTCGGCGGTCACGGTGGCCTGCGTACCGTCGAAGCTGACGGACGACCGGACGTCCGCGGGAGCCGCGTCGCTCCTGGATGAGCCGGTGTCCGCGGATGAGCCGCCGGGGTGCCCGGCGGCTCGGACGCGCAGTTCCGCGGTGAGCGGCCGCCCGGCGCCGGAGGACGTGCGCTCCACAGCGACCCGTATCCCGACCCGGCCGGTCCCCTCGTCGACGGTGACCAGGGGGCGGACGTCCGACAGCCGGGCCTTCGACCAGTGTTCGAGCCGCACCGGCTTCCAGATACCGGCGGTGACCAGCGTCGGCCCCCAGTCCCAGCCGAAGGAACAGGCCATCTTGCGGATGTACTGGAACGGCTCCGGATAGGAGTTGGGGCGCTCCCCCACCTGGGCACGGACCGCGTCCGCCTCGGTGTAGGCGGAGGTGAAGAGCACGGAGAGCGGGACCGCGGGGCCCGCCCCTCCGGTCATGCCGCTGACGTCGAAGCGGTAGCCGCGGTGCATGTTGCGGGTCCGGCCGACGACCTCGCCGCCGACCATGACCGTGGCCGCCGTGTCGAGTCCGTCGAAGACCAGATCGGTGCGCTCGTGGTCGCTGTCGCCCGCGGGGAGCACCGTGTCGTACTGCCAGTCCGCCCGGCCCACCCACTCCACATCCTTCTCGTTGCGGGAGAGGAACGGGTCGGGGATCACCCCGGCGGCCAGCAGATCGGTGTGCACGCAACCGGGCACCTCCGCGGGGAGGGCGGCCGACTCGTGCCGCAGCGTCCAGCCTGCGGAAAGGGGGGCGACGTCCTTCATACGGCAGCTCCGTTCACGGCGGTCCATGGCATGGCTCGGCTTGCCCGGCCCTGCTCGGCTCGGGAGCGGCGCCGGGCGTGGACAACGTTGTCCAGCCTATGCGGAGGTGCGCGTGGCCGATCCGGCGGGAAGAGGCCCGCACTGGAGCACACTCCAGCTCATACCGTCGTGAACCGCCGCACCGCACCACACACACCGCCCGGCCGAAGGGGACCACCGTGCGTGAGCCGCTGTCCGGCAGGCAGCCGCTGTTCGGCAGCCCCGCACGACTTTCTGCGGGAGCCGGGCACCGCGCGGACGGTGTGCGGGGAGCGCTGGGCGGACCTCGCGGGTACGGTCGTCCTGACTGCGGCCCTCGCGCTCCTCGTCGTCCCGCTGATCGAGGGACGCGAGGCGGGATGGCCGGCGTGGACGTGGGCCGGCATGGCAGCGGGGATACTCGCCCTGCTCTGTTTCGCCCGGGTGGAGAACCGGGTCGCGGCAGGCGGCGGCTCACCCCTCGTACGTCCGGGCCTGGTCCGCGAACGCTCCTTCGCGGTCGGGATGCTGCTGGTGCTCCTCGCCTACTCCGGCATCAACTCGTTCTTCCTGGTGCTCTCGGTCACCGTGCAGGACGGCCTCGGGCTCGGCCCTCTCGGCGCGGGCGTGTTCTACCTCCCCTTCGCCGTGGCGTTCTTCACCGGCAGCGTCGTCGCCGGGCGAACGGCCCGGCACGGACGGCAGCTTCTCCGGACGGGGGCCCTGATCCTCGCCGCCGGCCACGCGGCCGCGGTCGCGGTGGCCCTGTACGCGGGCGCCACGCTGTCCGCACAGCTCCTCGCGGGACCGCTGCTCGTGATCGGCCTGGGCAACGGCCTGCTCGTCACCCCGCTGCTGCACAACGTGCTGTCCCGCATCCGCCCGGCGGAGACCGGCATGGCATCCGGTGTGCTCTCCACCGGTCAGCAGGTGGGCGGCGCCGTCGGGGTCGCCCTCGTCGGTGTTCTCTTCTACGGCACGCTCGGCGACGCCGCCCACCACGATGCCGGCGCCTACGGCCACGCCCTGACCTGCGCGCTGGCCCTCAACATCGCCCTGGACGCCGCGATCCTCGCCCTCCTGCGCCTCCTGCCGGACGACCTCGCACCCCCGCAGGCGCGCTGAGAGCGGTACGTCCCCGTTCCGGGCCCCGCGCGGGGCCCGGAACGGGTTCACCGGACCATGCCGACGTCAGCTCCGGAGCGGTTCACCCGACTGCCGGCAACGGGCCGCCGAGCAGAAAGCTTCCAGCGGAGCCGTCGGGCGTCCGCCAGGAATTACGGGGCGTCCCTCACCGGGGGTGGACCGTCTCCCTCCACGGCGCCCGTGACGATGTGGCGGATCGTCTCCATCGGCAGTTTGGGAGTCCCGTCGGAGAACAGCAGCCCGTTGGTCTCCTGCGCCGTGTCCATGAACTGCGTGTAGCAGAAGCCCGCGACGAGCGGGCTCTTCCGCAGCTCGCCGAAGAGCCCGCCGAGCAGCTCCGCGTACTGGGCGGCGGAACGCGTCTGCGTGTAGAAGAAGTCGTCGTCCCCGCCGTCCAGCGAGAGACCGCCGAACTCCGTGATCATCAAGGGTGCTTCACCCGCGTCGAATCGTTCCGTCTGACGCGCGCGGAGTGAGATGACACGCCCCTGCGGCCCCCGGCCCGCCAGCACCGCGGCGAAACCGGTGGCGTCTCCGTAGCGCTCCTTCAGCACGTCCGCTTCACCGGTGTAGTCGTGCACACCCAGGATGTCGCTGTCCGTGTGCTCCCAGCCCTCGTTGGACATCACGGGACGGGTCGGGTCGACGGCCCGGGTCAGGGCGGCCAGCGCCATGGAGTACTGCTGCTGTGCGGGTTCGCGCGCGACGTCGGAGAGGCCCCAGCTCTCGTTGACGGGGACCCAGGTGACGATCGAGGGGTGGCTGCGGTCACGCCGTACGAGGTCCAGCCATTCGCGGGTCAGCAACTCGACCGCGTCCGTGCCGAATTCGTAGGCCGCCCCGGTCTCGCCCCACACGAGCAGGCCCAGCCGGTCGGCCCAGTACAGGAATCTCGGGTCCTCGGCCTTCTGGTGGACCCGGACCGCGTTGAAGCCCATCTCCTTGATCAGCTCGACCTCGCGGCGCAGCTCGCCGGTACCGCTGTTCGCGAGCAGGGTGCGGGGCCGGTAGCCCTGATTCAGGACGGAACGCACGTAGCAGGGACGGTCGTTCAGCAGGAAGGAGCCGCCTGCGACACTCGCGCTCCGCAACCCCAGATAGCTGTCCACCCGGTCGGCCGACCGGGGCGCGGCGGGGTCGCGCACGGTTACCCGCGCGTCCACCAGTGTGGGCGAATCAGGACTCCACCACAGCGCCTCCCGGTCGATGCCGTTGCGCAGGGCGGGGATCTCGACGTCGATCCTGATGCGACGGCCGGTGGTCACACGGGAGGTCTCGGCCAGTACGCGGTCGCCGAGGCTGAGCACGATGTCGACCGTGAGCGGCCCGGACAGCCGGCGGGAGAGCGTGAGTTCGGCCACGGCTCCGCGGTTCGGGTCGGGAATCCAGGCGAGGTCGGTGATGTGCTGCTCGGGGACGGTCTCGGTCCACACGCTCTGCCAGATGCCACTGGTCCGCTCGTACCAGACGGCGTGCGGCCGCTCCTGCCAGTCCTGCTTGCCGCGCGGGACGCTGAGGTCGGCCGGGTCGTCCTCGGCGCGGACGACGAGTACGTGCTCGTCGGCGTCCGGCCGCATCGCGTCCGTCACATCAGCGGTGAACGGTGTCTGCCCGCCGACGTGTTCGGCCACCAGCCGGCCGTCGAGCCAGACCCGGGCACGGTGGTCGACCGCACCGAAGTGGATCAGTGTCCGGCCGCCGGACGCGGCGTCCGGGACCAGGGTGTCGTGGGCGATGCGGCGGCGGTACCAGACGATCGGGTGCGGCGCGGTCTCGCCTATCCCGGATGCCGGCGCCTCAGGCGGGAAGGGCACCGTGATCTCCCGGTCGAACCCGCCGGCCGCCAGCCCGGAGAACCACGCCTCGCGCTCCCCCGCGTCGGCGTCGTCGTACCCGAAGTCCCAGATGCCGTCGAGGCTGTCCCACCGCTCACGGCACATGAGCGGCCTCGGATATACGCCCTCCTGTTCACTCGCCCTCACGGCTCCTCCTTCTGCCTCACCGGCCACCGGGTTTCGTACAATCGAATTCCGCTCATCATGAGTGAAGCTTTGCATCGATGCAAGGAATCCAGATCGCACGTCGTCGGCCGCCGTCGACGGGAACCGACCGAGGGGGACGCGCCGGTGGGCAGGGTACGGATGCGGGACGTGGCCGAGCACGCCGGTGTATCGGTGCGGACCGTGTCCAACGTGGTCAGCGGCTACACGCATGTCAGCCCGGAGATGCGCGCCCGGGTGCAGCACTCGCTGGACGCGCTGGGCTACAAGATGGACTACCTGGCCCGCGGCCTGCGTTCGGGCCGCACCGGCTTCATCGCCCTGGCCGTCCCCTACCTCGCCGAGCCGTACTTCGCCGAGCTCGCCCAGGCGGTCGTCCGGGCAGCGGCCCGGCGCGGCATCACGGTGCTCGTGGAGTCGACCGAGGGCGACAGTGAGACCGAACGGCGCATCCTCGCGGGGGGCCTGACCAATGTGGCCGACGGAGTCCTGTTCAGCGCGCTGACCGTGCCGGCCGCCGACGTCGCGTCCACCGCCCCGGACTTTCCGCTGGTCATGCTCGGTGAGCACGATATCGGCGACCGCTTCCCGCGCGTCGGGATCGACAACGTGGCCGCCGCCCGCACCGCCGTGGAACACCTCGTGGCCCAGGGCTGCCGTCGCATCGTCGCCCTCGGCCGCAACGGCAGCGAGAACGGCCGCCAGCGCGCCGAGGGCTACCGGCAGGCCCTGTCGGCGGCCGGCGTGCGGCGGGTGAACTGGCTGGTGGAGCCGGTGAAGGACTGGAACAGGGCGCAGGGCCACGAGGCCGTGCGCCGGCTCCTGGACGGCAGCGGCCCACTGCCGGACGCGATCTTCGCCTTCAACGACGCACTGGCCGTGGGCGCCCTGCACGCACTGAACGCCTCCGGCGTCCGGGTGCCCGACGACATCGCGCTCGCGAGCATCGACAACGTCCCGGAGTCCGCGTACACCCACCCGCCGCTCACCTCGATCGCGCCCGACCTCGACGTGATCGCGGAGCGGGCGCTCACCCTGCTCGACGAGCAGACCGGCCGGCAGCCGGGCGGCGAGGACACCGGACCGGGCTCGGCGCGGCGCGAGTCGACCCCCTTCCGACTGGTCGTACGCGAGTCCTCGCAGCGGCAGCGCACCGCCTGACCCCGGCGGGCCCGGGACCGCGCCCGCCACCCCCTCCTCCGGCCACCCGCCGCACGCCCGGCCGCACGCCGCCGTCGCCCGCGGTGCCCGGTCGGACGCACTCACCTATTGCAACGATGCAAATCGTATGCCAAGGTCTGCGCCATCGAGTTCACATCGAAGTGACGAGGTGGATACCCCTATGAGCGGAGTGATGGCGCGCCGGCGCTTCCTGGCTCTCGGCGGCGGCCTGGCCCTGGCCGGCGGACTGTCCGCGTGCTCGTCCCCGCTGGCCTCCGGTCTGACGGGGTCTCAGCCGGACCCTGCCGACGTCATCTTCTGGAACCTGTTCACCGGCGGCGACGGCGCGAACATGACGCTGATGGAGAACGCCTTCCGGAAGGGCCATCCCCGAACGACGGTCGAAGCGACCATCCTCGGCTGGGGAAACCCGTACTACACGAAGCTGGCCCTGGCCACGGCCAGCGGCACCCCGCCCGACGTCGGCATCTCCCATCTGTCGCGGCTGCCGCTGCTGGCGGCCGCCGGCCTGCTGGAGCCGGTGTCCGAAACGGGCGTCGCCGACCTGGGTGTCAGCGAGGACCACTTCACCCCGGCAGCCTGGAAGAAGGCCACCGTGAACGGCACGCCGTACGCGGTGCCGCTGGACACCCACCCGTTCGTCCTCTTCTACAACGTCGACCTGGCGGAGAAGGCGGGCCTGCTCAACGCCGCAGGTGACGGGCTGAAGCCCATGAAGGGCAGAGCCGCCTTCACCGAAGCGGTGAAGGCGATGAAGGATGCGGGCGCCCAGTACGGCGCCGCGATGTCCATCACCGCCGATCCGTCCACCGCCTGGCGCTGGTTCAGCATGATCTACTCCGGTCTCGCAGGCCCTCTCGTCACCGGCTCGGGCACCACGATCGACATCGACGCCGAGGCGATGCAGGAGACGTTCGACTTCATGCAGAGCCTGACCGGGTCCGGCCTGATGCCGGGAAGCCTCAACGGTTCGGGCGCGAACGCGCTGTTCAGCACGGGCAAGGCGGGCTTCCTGTTCGACGGCGAGTGGCAGATCCCCTCGTACCGGCTCGTCAAGGACTTCCACTTCAACGTCGTGCCGTTCCCCGCGCTCCTCGGACCCGAGCCGGTGGCGTACGCCGACTCGCACGCGCTGGTCGTCCCGCGCAACCCGAACCGTTCACCGGCCCGAGCCGCGCACGCGGCGCAGTTCATCAAGAGCCTGCTCGACAACAGTGCCGTCTGGGCGCACGGCGGCCATGTTCCGGCCTGGCTCCCCAGCCAGCACAGCAAGGCATTCCTCGGCCAGTCCCCGCAACGCAACTACGTGCAGGCGGCGTTCAACGCCCAGTACGACCCCGTGGCCTGGTACACCGGCGCCGGATCGGACTTCCAGAACACCGTGGGCGCGACGGTCATCGAGGTCCTGACCGGGCGGCTGGGTCCGAAGAAGGCCGTCGCCGCCATGCGGGCGGACCTCAAGCGATACACCACGGCCCGACCACCGGTCACGATGAAGTAGGAGGCAGCCCCATGACGACCGTCGCCCCGACGCGACCGGCCCGGCGCCCGGTGCCCGCACGGACCACGCACGGCAGGGCGCCCCGCTCCGACCGGCGGGCGGGCCTGCTGTTCAGCACGCCCTTCCTGGTCATCTGTCTGCTGTTCCTGGCCGGCCCTTTGCTGATGGGCGTCGTGCTGAGCTTCTTCAACACGACCACGGTCAAGGACGGTCCGGGCGACTGGGTGGGGCTGTCCAACTACACGAAGGTGCTGGCGGATTCCCTCTTCTGGGACGCCATGTGGCACTCGGTCCTCTTCACCCTGATCACCACCCCGCTCCTGGTGGCGCTCGCGCTGCTCTTCGCCGTCCTCGCGTCCCGGATCCGGCGCGGCCGGGTCTTCTACCGCCTGGCGTTCTTCGCCCCGTACGTGGTGCCGTCGTCCGTGGTCGCCCTGATCTTCCTGTGGATGTACACACCCGAAGTCGGCCTGCTGCCCAAGCTGTTCGGCGCGGTCGGTCTGCCGGTTCCCGACTTCATCGGCAGTACGTCCGGCGGCTGGACCGCGGTGATCCTCATGACGCTGTGGTGGACCTTCGGCTTCAACTTCGTCCTCTACACGGCCGCCATCCAGGACGTACCGACGGATGTGTACGAGGCCGCGGCCATCGACGGGGCGAGCCCCTGGCAGCAGATCCGGCTCATCACCGTGCCTCTGCTGCACCCGACCACCGGACTCGTGCTGATCCTCCAGATCCTGGCCTCGCTGAAGGTCTTCGACCAGATCTATCTGCTGCTTTCCGGCGGTCCCGACCAGTCGACGCGGCCAGTCATCGAGTACATCTACGACACCGGCTTCACCTCCTACCGGGGTGGCTACGGCGCCGCCGCCACCATGGTCTATTTCGTCATCATCGTCGCGGTCTCGACAGCCTGGTACGGGCTGCGCCGCAGGCACGCGACCACGGCCGCGACGCGCACCGCGGTCTGAGCGGAGGACATCTTGAGCAGCATCACCCAGCCGCGGCGGACCAGTCCGGGCGGAACACCCACCGTCAACGGCGCGAAACTCTTCAACCGGCTCTGCGTCACCTGTCTCACCCTCTTCGCGCTGATCTGGCTCGTCCCCTTCGCCTGGGCGCTCATCACCTCGCTCCGCCCGGACGGCTCGATCACCCAGAAACCGACGTCGCCGTTCGCGGGCGGCTGGTCCCTCCACGCGTACTCGTACGCGTGGGACACGTATCCGATCGGCTCCTGGTACCTCAACAGCCTGGTCATCGGGGTACTCGCGGTGATCTTCACCGTGGCGTTCTGCTCGATGGCTGGCTTCGCCCTGGCGTTCCTGCGCTTCCCCGGCCGCACCGCCGTCATGGCGCTGGTCACAGCGGGGCTGATGCTGCCCACCGAGGCGCTGATCCTGCCGCAGTTCATCGAGTACCGGTCACTGCATCTGCTCGGCACCTACTGGGCGCTGGTGCTGCCGTCGGTCGCGGCGCCGGTTTCGGTCTTCATCTTCCAGGCGTTCTTCAAGGGGATACCGGTCCCGCTGATCGAGGCCGCGCGCATCGACGGGGCGAGCTGGTGGCGGGTCTACTGGACCATCTGCATGCCGATCTGCCGCCCCGCCGTCTCCACGGTGTCGATCCTGACGTTCATCAACTCCTGGAACGCGTTCCTGTGGCCTCTGCTGGTGCTGAACCAGACCAAGTCCCAGACGATCCCGGTGGGTCTGGCGTCCCTGGTGAACAACAGCAACATCCAGTACGCGGAGGTCATGGCGTCCTCCGTACTCGGATTCCTGCCGCTGATCGCGGTGTTCCTGGTCTTCCAGCGGCGGATCGTCCAGGGCGTGGCCACGGCCGGCATCAAGTAGTCAAGTAACGTCCCGGTCGCGGCGGGGCACGGGCCGGCAGGCGGGCTCCGCCCCGCCAACAGGCGGGGCGGGCACATCCGGCGGTCACCGCGGCGGCGCGTGCGTCACCGGAGCTGGATGTCTCCCGACCGCGTCGGTACGGCGTCCAGCGCGGTGAGCGTCGCACCGTCGAGCACGATCGCACCCGCGTCGACATTCGCCTGAAGGTGCCCGGCGTCCGCGGTGCCCGGGATGAGCAGGACGTTCGGGGCGTGGTGGAGCAGCCAGGCGAGTCCGACCTGCGCGGGGGTGCTGCCCAGGGCCTTCGCCGCCGCCACGACGGCCGGCTCGTCGGCCACCTTCGGCATGCCGGGGAAGGCGCTGCCGAGCGGGAAGTACGGCACCCAGGCGATGCCCTCGGCGACGCAGAGGCCGAGCATGTCCTCGTCGTCGCGTGCGACCAGGCTGTAGGCGTTCTGCACACAGGCGATTCCGGCGGGGATTCCCCGCCGCAGGACGTCCATGCTCACGCTGCTGAGACCGATCGCGCCGATCTTGCCCTCGTCGCGCATCGCCACCATGACCGCGAGCTGGTCGTCGAGGTCGACCACTTGGCCGCCCTCCGCCTTGAGGCCGGGCCCGCTGTCCGCGCGGCGGAGGTTCACCAGCGGGATCCGGTCAAGGCCGAGGCTCTTGAGGTTGTCCTCGACGCTCGCCCGCAGTTCATCGGGCCGCTGGGCGAGCCGCATCGGTGCGGGGCCGCCGGGGTCGGGGGTGGCGCCGACCTTGCTGACGACGAGGACGCCGTCCTCGGGGCGGACGACCTCACGGATGACGTCGTTGGCGAAACCGTCGCCGTAGAACTGGGCCGTGTCGATGTGGTCGGTGCCGAGCTCGACCGCGCGCCGCAGGACCGCGACAGCCGCGGCCCGGTCGCCCCGCAGACGCTCCAGCTGCATCGCCCCGTACCCGATGCGCGAGACCGTGCGGCCTGCGAGCGGGCCGGGACCGCCGGGACGCGGGGCTCCGGTCGCCGTGGTGCCGGCGGAGGCAGTACCGGAAGAAGGGGTGCCGGACGAAGGGTTGATGGGAGAAGGGTTGCCTGTGGGGCTCATGGAAATCCCGTCCTCATGCGACGATGGAGAAAGCGGAGGAGTCTCCGTTATTCGACTGTAGCACTACCGGAGGGTCCTCCGTTTTGCCTTCACCCGAACCGCCCCCATCCACCGGCGCATCCGGTCGGCCCGCCGGGCCCGCCCGCCCGGCCCGCGCCGACGCCCGGCGCAACCGCGAGAAACTCCTCGCCGCCGCCGGCGCCGCCTTCACTGCCGCCGACGACACCGTCCCGCTCGAGGCCATCGCACGGGAGGCCGGGGTCGGCATCGGCACGCTCTACCGGCACTTCCCCACTCGCGAGGCACTCGTCGAAGCGGTCTACGCAGCCGAGCTCGATGACGTCACGTCCAGCGCCCCGGTCCTGCTCGCCGAGCTGTCCCCGGAGGCCGCTCTCCGGGCATGGGTGGACCGGTACGCGGCGTTCGTCGCGACGAAGCGGGGGATGATCGACACGCTTCGCGCCGGCTGGGCGTCGGGCAGCATGGCGACACCGACCACCCGGGAACGCATCACCGCCGCACTCGCGATGATCCTCGCCGAGGGCGCGCGGACGGGTTCGTTCCGCACGGATGTCGACCCCGAGGACATCACCGCCCTGCTCTTCGGAGTCTTCCTCTCCACAGCGGCCAGCAACAGCCCGGAACAGAACGGTCGCCTCTTCGAGCTCGTCATCGACGCGCTGCGCCCGATGGGTGGCCGGTAGACGGACAGGGGCGCAGGTGCAGGCGGGCGCTCAGCCGGTGGGCGCCGTCAGGACGTGGGCCTGGTAGGCGGTCTGGAAATCCTGGGGGGTCACAGCGCCGGAGGCCATGGAGAAGTAGAGGTCGGCGAGGTCCGGGTGATCTGCCAGCCGGCGCAGGTACGCCAGGCCCGCCTCGTCGAAGTCGTTCAGGTCGGCGGCGGCCAGGGCCGCGCGGTAGCCGCTCTGCGCGACGCTCCGCAGGGTGGCGGCGTACTCGGCCAGCGCCCGGTCCTGGGCTGGGACCGAGGCGAGGGTGTCCGCGAGCAACTGCGCCTGAAGGAAGGCGTCGGTGATGCCCCAGGCGGTGATCGAGTCCTTGTGCACCGCCGCGTCGCCCACCAGCGCCCACCCCGGGCCCGCGGCCTGCCGGATGAAGTTCTGCTGGTCGCCCGTTCCGTACAGCCGCTCGGTCGGCCCGGCCGAGCGCAGCCGCTCGTAGAGTTCGCCGTTGTGCTCGCGGATGGTCTCCAGGTAGACCTCCAGGGGCCGCTGCCGGGCCCGCGCGAACTCGCGCTGTCGCAGATAACAAGCCACGATGGTGGCGTCGTTGGTGGCGGCCGAGCCGACCAGCACACCGTCGGCGCGAGTCATCGACATCACGTTGTCCGACGGCACGTCCCAGAACGCGTAGTAGGCGCAGCTCTTGGGTGCGGCGCTGGTCAGCACACCGGCCCGGACCTGACGCGCCACCCGGGAGCGCATCCCGTCCGCTCCGACCACCAGGCCGGCGTGCTCGCTCACCCAGCCGCCACCGGCCGTGCGGCAGCGCACACCGGTCACTCGGCCGCCGGTGAAGAGCAGCTCACCGACGTTGGTGGCGTCCCGGAACTCGGCCCCGGCCGCCACCGCGGCCTCGACCAGCAGCTGGTCCAGCAGGTGGCGGCGCGGCGCGTAGTTGATCCGCTGATCGCTCACCGGACGGCTCGACCCGGTCACGGTTATTCCGGCGGCCCGGTACGAGACCCGCTCCAGCGGCGGGCAGCCGGTGGCGCGCAGCCGGTCCAGCAGGCCCCAGTCGGCGAGCACGGCAACGCCGGGCAGCTGGATGTACAGCGTGGACAGGGTGTCCTCCGGGAAGGCCGCCCGGTCCAGCAGCAGCACCCGGCGCCCCTGCCTGGCCAGCAGCATCGCTGTGCCGGCGCCGGCGCAGCGGGCCCCGACGACGATCACGTCATAGCTGCTCATCGGCCGTCTTCCGGTCCTGGGCCCACTCGTCCAGCTCGCGGAGCACCGAGCTCAGTGGTGGGCACAGCCAGCCGTCCATCTTCTTCGTCGTCACACTCATGCCCGGCTTGGGCGGTATGACCTTGACACCGGGGCGCGCGTCGAGCGCCGCCACATGGCCGGACATCGCCGGGGACTCCCAGCCACCCGGCGGCAGCGAAGGGGCCACGCCGATCGGCGCACTGGTGCAGTGCAGCGCCAGCAAGCTGGGTGAGTCCGCCAGACCCAGCGCCAGCCGGGCGGTGTAGTGCATGGTCGCGGGCCAGACCACCGCCAGCTGGGCCCAGCGCGACCACTCCACGTGCCGCGCGCCCGAGGTGTCGGCTCCGGGCTCCCAGGCGTCGTCCAGCACGGGCCGCCCGGAGATCATGTGCAGCGCCTCCTTGCTGACGAACTGTCCGGCCGCCCGGGTCAGCACCACCTGAATCTCCAGCGAGGGCTGCTGATGGCGCACCCAGGTCAGCTGGGTGGGAAGGTGGGCGACCATGATCGAACCGGTCGCCACCACCAGTAGCCGGTCGCTGCGCAGCGAGAGCCGCCGGGTGTCCGGCGCCGCCTGCCCGGTCCGCTCCTCGCTCATGCTCCGGCCCCCGTCGGCCCCTCGACCAGCACGCTGCCCAGGTGCGTGCCGCCACCGGGCAGGCGCACCAGACCGGCCCGGGTGTCGAGGACCGCCCGGTACCCGGCCTCACGCAGCACTGTCCGCACCGTCTGCGCGCCCCAGCCGACCTGCACCAGCAGTGCCCCGAGGCCGGCTCCGGCCACGGCCGGGTCGCCGAACCAGAGCAGCGCGGCCGGCGCCCGCAGGCCGTCCAGCTGCGCGGGCGGACCCGGAAGTGGCGCGGCCTCCCCCGGGAAGTAGAGCCCGGGGGCCGTGCCATCCGCTCGCGGTACGCCGATCAGCACCTTGAGGTGCGGCCCGAACTGGTCGTTCAGCCATTGGCCACACTGGTCCAGGGCCGGACGGAGATCCTGCCGGGAGACTTCCCCCGGCCCGGTGAGCGCCACCGGCCCGGGTTCCGCCGTAGCGAGGTCCGGGGGCCCGAGCCGCAAAGCCCGGTAGTAGAGATCCGCCTCAGTGGCCAGTGACATGCTCACCCTCCCGGTACACGCCGACCACTACGGCCGGCACCTCCTGATCCGCCCTCAGCTCCAGCAGTTCGCGCAGCTCGGGATCGCACCGCGTCGTCACCCGGAGCCGGCATCCCACGGCCGCCCGGTGCAGTTGGGCCAGCGTCACCCCGGCCTGCAGCTGGGCCAGCCGGTAGCTCTCCGCACCGCGCTCTTCGTACCGCCGCACCGGCGCGGCGACCAGCACCAGGACCGCTGCCGGCTCTCCCGGCAGACCGAGCGGCACCGGACCCGCGCTCGCCCGGGTGGCCGCCAGCTGCCGGGAATCCGGGTCGTAGAGGTGCACCGGATACGCCAACTCCGGTACGCCCAGCAGGTAGATGTCGACGTCCTCGGTCACCGCGGCCCCATTCAGCAATGTCCGCAGGTAGGGCGGCAGCCGGTCCAGCGGCAGCTTCGGCGAGGCCTCGTACTCGGGCCGGATCCGCGAGACGGGGCTGCCGGCGCCGCTCGGCCGCTCGGCCCAAGGCGTCCAGGCGGCCGCACGCTCATAACGCGTGGCCACCAGGCCGTCCGCCTCCGGCGCCTCCGGGAGGCACCGCGCGCAACCCGGCTCAGGGCCGAGCACCAGCACCTCCTCGCGGAAGTCGGCCAGCGCGATACGGACGACTCTGCCCACCGTGGCGGGCGGAGTGATCATGCTCAGCAGCGCCAGCACCTCCGCACAGACCAGCCCGGCAGCCAGCTCCACGACATCCGCGGGCAGCGCCCCGGCCGTCGCCGCCCCGCCGGCCTGCGACCAGCAGCCGGGACAGCTGGTCCAGCGCGGGTGGAAGAACGGTCCGAGCTGAAGCCGCTCGCCGTCCCCGGCGAACCGGAGCACTGGCGTGCCCCGCCGCCACAGCTCCGCGGCCGAAGCAGCGAACTCGACAGGATCCTGCTCGCAGACCACCACCAGCTGCTGCGCCTCGGCCGGGAGGACGGTCGCCCGCACCGCCCCGGTGACGCCGCTCTCCCGCAGGCAGGAAAGCACCGCCCCGGCGGGCGGGCCGTCTCCCACCACGGTGACCCTGGCGTTCGCGAGCGCTGCCGCGACCGTGCGCACCTCGCCATGACGTCTGGTCAGCGAGAGGCTGCGGGACAGATAGGCGTCCGCCGCGGGGGCCGGCCCCGGGCCCGCCAGGTCCGGGCGGACCCACTCGACCAGGCCGCCCCGGTCAAGCAGTCGCAGCGCCTGGACGATGTCGGGCCGGCGCGCCCCGGTCGCTGCGACGAGGGCGTCGACGTCGTGCTCGCCGTCCAGTCCCGCGAACAGCCGCGGCAGCAACCCGGTGGCCGCGGCGCCGGTGAAGACCTGCCGCTTGGCCACCCCCTCGACGATCACCATGCCGGGGCGCCGGACCACCGCGAGACCACGGGCCAGCCGGGGCCGGCGCCCGGCACCGGGACCCGGCGCGGCGGCCGCCGCGCTCATCGTGCGGCCCCGGCGGCGGCCGTAGCCGACGCCCGCAGAGACCGTGCCACCTCCGCCACCGCCCCGTCGGCGCCCAACCGGTCCTGCTGCCCACATCTCGGGCATCCGTGGCAGCCCAAGGTGCGGTGCGCGGAGATCCGGCTGCCCACCGTGTTGACGGACAGCACCAGCCCTGGTTCCCGCAACCGCAGCGCCTGCTGTGCCAAGCCGACCGCCAGCCGGACGTGGTGCGGCAGATGGCCCCTGATCCCGCACTCCGGATCTGCGGCGTAGGCCTCGGTCAACGCCCGCAGGGTGCCGGAATCCTGCCGGTGCTGCGCCCGGCGGCCCAGATAGCAGCGGTGACACGGCCCGTCCGGCGGCGCCAGCCACGGGCCGACCACCACCCACGGGTGCTCGAACACCACGGGCAGCCAGGGCCGTCCGGCCGCGAAGGCAGCCTCGTCGATGCGCTCGCAGAGCTCATCCAGCGGCCGCCAGAGCGCCACCACCAGAGCACCGGGCGCCCCGGGAAGCTGCCGGCAGCCGGCCGTGATCTCCTCGACGGCCATGGGCGCGGCGCCGAGTTCGCGGCTGAAGCGGTCGCGCACCGCGTTCCCGAAGTCCCCGACGCCGGCCACCCCGACACCGTCCAGCTGTACAGCCTGGGCCATGGGTTCTGCTTCCTCCTCTGGATACGTTGGGCGCAGCCGGCACTCCGGCGCTGCCGCCCCACCCCGTCGCGCCGCGCGACGGGCCCGGTCACTGTCCGGAAGACGGCGGCCGGGCCACGGCTCGCACAGGGCGCCGCAGCCCGGCCCCGGCACCGCATCGCGCTCCGCCGTGGCCGGTGCGGCGGACAGCGCCTAGGCGAAGGGCTGCGGCCACTGGTTCTGTTCCTCCTCCGGCAGACCGGCGAAGCCCATCCGCACCGGCCCGTCGATCAGTCGGGGATGCCCCCGGAACTGCGCCAGCGGGTCCAGAGACATCGGCTGCAGTTCCGGGATCACGACAGCGACCGCCGTCAGCCCGGCCACCCGCAGTTCTCGGCAGGTGCGGTCCACGGCCACCGCCTGCATGCCGGCGGCGGCCAGCCGGTCCAGCAACTCCTCCACCGCTTCCTTTGGATCTGCGGGCAGCGCGGGGCCACCGGTGGAGGGGCGGCGGTCGGCCAGCCCCTGGGTCAGGAAGGCAAACGGCTCCCCGTACTCCGGCCGGGCCATCATCCGTGAACCGTCGAGGAACTTGAAGTCGCCGTATGTGTCCGGGAGTTCCTCGTCGGAGCGGTAGCACTCGCGGATCGTCAGGAGTTCCAGCAGGCAGCGCTCCGCGGCCTCGCCGAGACTCCGGCCGGTGCCCGCCCCGATGATCTGCCGGATGGTCTCGTCGTGCGGAGCGATCTGCAGCGCGTAGACGGCGGGCACGCCCAAGTCCGTGGTGGCGTCGAAGAGCAGGGTCCGCAGGAAACGCCGCTCGCCCCAGTCCAGCAGCTCGCGGGCGCCGGCGGTGAACACGGCAGGATCGACCGGTGGCAGCGGCAGTTTCTGCAGCCAGGTGAGCGCGACCGAGTCCCGCTCGAACAGCTCCATCAGGCCGCCCAGCACGGCGGCGTAGGGATCGGTGTGGACCGACTGTCCGGTGGAGATCTGCGCGACGAACCGTTCGGCGCCGCTCGCGCGGAAGCCGTAGCAGGCCATCACCGTGGGCACCCAGATGCCCTGTCCGGTCATCAGGTCCACGCCCCGGCTCCAGTGGATCGGAGCGTCCGGATCGTACCGGCGGACCGGACAGCGCGGATCGGCGTACTCCCGGTCCGAGCAGCGCGGCACCCGGCTCATATCGAGCGCCGGACCGTCGAGTCCGGACGCCGTGGCCAGCAGCGGCTGCTCGTGAGGCCGCCGTCCCGCATAACGCTCGGCGGCCTCGGCGGTGGCGACGACGTAGGAGAGGTACTCGTCGTCGAGGACCCGGCTGCCGCCCGAGGAACCGGAGGAGGGTTCCCGTGTCGCACCCGGCGCCCCGCTGCCCACGTTCGCGGAAGCCATCTTCAGACGGGGCAGCCCGCGCAGGCCGGGGGCCGGCCGGACCGCGGAGACCAGCCCGACCGGGGAGACCAGACCCGCCAGCGCAGACTCGCGGAAGCGCTCTTCCGCCGAGGTGTCCGGCCGGCTGTCGGAGGTGATGGCCATCTGTCCTGTCTCTGAGCAAGTTTCGCCGGGGTCGGACGGAAGTGGGGTCGGACGGGAAGTGGGGGTCGGACGGGAGGAGGCCGGGGAGAGCGGGCGAGCCCGAGGAGGCTCGCCCGCCGTTTCCGTCAGCCACCTGTCGTGGCGGTGACCGGACTCAGCAGCCGCCGCCCTCGCCACCACCACAGCCGACGCCGCACGGCTCACACCACATGAAGGCGCCGCCCCACTCGTCGACACCGGCAGCGAGCTTCTCCCAGTCCGCGTTCGCCTCCTCGGACAGCGTCAGGTCCAGAGAGTCCAGAGAGGTGTTCTCGACCATAGTCACTGGCATTTCGTTCTCCTTCTCGATACGAAGAAAGGATGCAGTCCACCCGAAAGCCCAACGGGGTGAAAATACCGCTGGAGCGCAATAGGCAATCCGCAGCCGAACGGGTCACCAAGTCAACCGGGCGCCCGGTAACGCGTCAACGACCAACCGTGCAGCACTCCGCAATACTGGCCCTGACCAGTGGAAACGTTGTACAACTGAGTACGTCCGAACTTGTACAGGATCAGCCTGTCTTCGGAATTCAGGTGCATGCAGGACTAGCCATACCGCATTTTTATCCGCTACGGTGTGGCCGCAGCGGACATGAATTCAGCCTGGAATTCCTCTGGGATTGAAAGGTTCTCTGGGACTGAAAGGTTACTGAGATGAGCGTGCTTCGGGGAGCTTCGATCCTGGTCACCGGCGGCTCCGGATCCTTCGGTCTGGCATTCGTCCGCCATGTACTGGCGGCGAACGACCCCGGCTGCGTCGTGGTCTACTCGCGCGACGAGCTCAAGCAGTACGAAATGCGGAACGCGCTGGCCGGCGACCGGCGGGTGCGTTTCCTGCTCGGCGACATCCGGGACCGGCAGCGGCTCTCCCAGGCCATGGACGGCATCGACTACGTGGTGCACGCCGCCGCCCTCAAGCACGTGGACGCGGCGGAGCACTATCCGACCGAGTACGTGAAGACCAACATCGACGGCTCCCGCAATGTCATCGACGCCGCCGTGGAGAACCGGGTCAAGGGCGTCGTCGCCCTCTCGACCGACAAGGCGAGCAGCCCGATCAACCTCTACGGCGCCACGAAGATGGTGGCCGACAAACTCTTCACCTCGGCAGGTGCGACACTCGCCGGCGAGACCAGGTTCTCCGTGGTGCGGTGCGGGAACTTCATGGCCAGCCGGGGCTCGGTGGTGCCGCTGTTCCGCCGGCTGGCCGCCGCGGGTGAGAGCCTGCCCGTCACCGACAAGCGGATGACCCGCTTCTGGATGAGCATCGAACACGCCGTCACCTTCCTGGTGGATTCGTTCGACCTCATGGCAGGCGGCGAGCTCTTCGTGCCGCGCCTGCCGAGTGTGCGGATCATGGACCTGGTCGAGGCGGTCGCACCCGGTGCCACCACGTACGAGATCGGCCCCCGGCCCGGCGAGAAGCTGCACGAGGAGATGATCGCCGCGGAGGACAGCCACCGGGCCTTCCAGCTCGGCGACCGTTATGTGGTCACCTCCGCCACCCGGGCCGCCGACCAGGAACTGACGCCGGGGTGGCGGCCGGTACCGCAGGAGTTCGCCTACCGCTCGGACTCCAACGACAGCTGGCTGTCGGTCGGGGAGCTGAAGGCCATGCTGGAACGGACCGAAAGCTGACCGGCCCGGCGAGCCGGGGCCCCGAGACGCATTTCTCGGTGCGGTACGCACTGCGCCACCACGCGCGCTGGGACCACCCGGCACGCACAGGGCGGTGCCGCCGAATCCTCAGGCCCTGGCGCCGAGCACGTCGCATATCCGCTGTGCGATCCCCTCGCCGGTACCCCACCCGAAGGCGTTCAGCGCAGCTGCCCGGTCCGGCCTCGCCGCCCCGTCCATGGCCCGCTCGATGGCCTGCCGGACCGCGGCCGGCCCCTCATCCACCGACGCCGTCTCGATGAGGCCGGATGCCTCCAGGTGCCTGACCCGGCCCAGGAAGGTCTTCGGGAAGCCGCGCGCCGACTCCTCGTCCAGCAGCGCGACCGTGGGCACCTGATTCCAGGCCAGGTCGCAGACGGTGGACCCCATCGCGTCATTGAGCACCACGTCGGCAGCCCGGAAATACATCTCGGGCTCCGAGGTGACACCGGCCCAGACCACCTCGGCGCCACCGGTGTCCGCGCCGCCGACGGCCAGTCCGGCCCCGGTCGGGCGGTCTGCCAGCACCAGCAGCCGGGCGCCCCGACGCGGATGGCGGCGCCAGGCCCCGATGGCGGCCGCCGCCATCCGACGGCTCTCCGGCCGGGTATTCATCCCGCCCAGGCTCAGCACCGCCACCTCGTCCCGCTCGGGGATACCCAGCGCGGCACGGGCAGCGCCACGTTCGCCGGGGAAGGGCTGGACCACCGGACCGGGAAAGCTGAGCGGTGCGGTGGTGCCGTACGTCTCTCGCCGGTTCTGCGGGAAGTCGAGCACCATGACCTCGTCGGCCGCGTCGAAGAACCGGTCGCCTTCCGGCATTCCGTACTCCGCCCAGAGAGCACAGAGCAGCATCACACAGGGCCGTTTCCAGACCCTGCGGGCGAACGGCAGCGCCCACATGACCTCGTCCGAGACCACCAGATCCGGGCGGGGCACAGCGGCCAGCGCCCGCCAGACGGCTTTCGCCGCGGCTTCGCCGAAGCCCTCGCCGGGCAGTTCGATGGGGGTGCACGGCACACCGCGCATCTCGTAGTAGGTGATCGCGCTGCCGTTGGCCATGATGCGGACCGTGTTACCGGGCCGTCGGCGCAGCTCCTGAATCACCCTCAGGTCGCGTGCGGCGTGCCCGAACCCGTGGCCGCGGGTCAGAAACAGGATCTCTGCCATGCTTCTCCTTGGTCAGCGCCGGTCAGCTGTCGTGCGACGTTCTTCCGTGGATGGCCTGCCGGTCCTGCAGGGTTTCGATGTGATCGGCCAGACTGCCCCAGTCCGCAGCACAGTTCCGCGCCAGGGCGAGGATCGCCGGTGCGCTGTGCGAGGGGATCGCGGCAGCCAGCCGCGGCCAGGCGCAGTCCCCCGCGTGATGGGTGATCAGCATCCGCAGCAGCACCCGGCCGGCGCTGCTGTGCCGCATCGAGGGGTCACGCGAGAGCCGCGTCAGCAGCCGGCGCCGCTCGCCGAGCGCGGCCGAGACCTCCAGCGACGGTTGACCGGCAGCGCCGGCCGGCGACTCCTGACGCTGACCGGCCGGGACAGGGTCCAGGCCCTGCAGCAGCCGCTGCTTGACGTCCCGGGCGGTACCCAGCGAAATACCGGCCCGGCGTGCGATCTCGCGCAGCGACAGGCCCGGGTCGTCCCGTATCAGGTCGGCGGCCCGCGAGCGCCCTTCGGCGGTTCGCATCGGGCGCGCTCGGCCGTCCCTTCCCACCCGCCGGACCGGCGCCGGGAGGTCCTGCATGGCGCGGCGCAAGCCCGCGACCGTCTTGGTGGCCAGACCGCTGGTACCGGCTATGCGGCGGTCGGACCAGTCCGGATGACTGAGCACAAGGCGTTGAGCGGCGGCCGTTCGGTCGGCTCTGGATGGCGGACGAATGGCGGGGCCGCCTGAGTGATGCGTACCAACAACGGACAACGATGCCTCCCCCGAGGTATGTGCGGCATTCCCTGTTGCGGTCAGATGCGGAATCGACCCGCGATCGGGCAGATCAGAGGCCTTCGGGCACTCGGATCTCCCTTGCCGCGCTGGATATTACGCTGTTACGTTGACGATGGTCCAGACCAAAGGTCAAGCATGATGATCTGCGGTCGCCACGTGCCACCTGCGCGATTGCACGCCGAAGCGCCCTGAGATCCACAGGAGTTGAGCGACCTGCCGACCGCCCTTCGCAGCGCCCGCCTGCTTGCCGACTGCGCTGCCCTGACCTTCGACCGGCAGGCGCAGAGCACCTGCTGGCCCTGGTGGCACTGGACCCGGCCGGACCACGAGACGGTGGTGGAGCTGATGCGTGGCACCCCTCGGCTGTCCGGCCCGCTGGCTGAGCTGGCTCGCGCCCCGCAGGACGTGGCCGCGCACCGGCGGCTGAACCTGGCGCTGGCCGAAGAGCTGGCCGGACTGTCCCCGCTGGCAGCCGAGTTGACGGCCGCACTGGACATCATCGAGCAGTCCGCCCGGCTCGGCCTGCACCTGGGTGAGGAGCTTGCAGGCCTGTCTGCCGCGAGCCCCATGACGGCGGAACAGATCCTGACAGGCATCGGGCATCTCGCGCCCGGACCTGGTACCTCGCCCACCCGCGTCACCGTGGTCGTCCCGTTCCGAGCCAGTGACCCGCACGACGGCCGGGCTCGTAACCTGGCGGCCTGCCTGGCCGGTCTGGCCGACCAGGACCTGCCGCGCGACCGGTACCGGATCGTGGTGGTGGAGAGTGACGCCGAGCCGCGATGGCAGTCCGCCCTGGAACCGCATGTGGACCGCTACCTCTTCGCCTTCAACCCAGGCCCGTTCAACAAGGCCTGGGCAGTGAACTGCGGGGTGGCGCACGGCGGTTCCCCGGACGAGCTGGTCTGCGTGCTGGACGGCGACGTACTGCCGAACGCCGACTTCCTCTCCCGGGGTGCCGGGCGCTTCACGCAGGACCCCACCCTGCAGGTGCACTGGCCCTACCGCGACATCATCTTCGCCGATCCGGCCGGCAGCGACCACGCCGTGGCCCAGCGCTGCACCATGGGACGGCCCCTGGTCGACCTCGCCACCCTGCGCGGGGCCTTCCTGCGCAGGCCGCCCGGCGGCTGCATCTGGGTACGGCGCCGGCTCTTCGACCGGATCGGTGGCCTGGACGAGCGGTTCGAGGGCTGGGGCGGCGAGGACAACGACTTCGCCTGGCGAGCCGACTTCCTGGGCGGTGTCGAGCGCTTCGACGACACCCTGGTCCACCTCCATCACAACCGCGCTCACCCCGATGCCAGCACCCCGCCGCCCACTCGCGGCCCTGATCACCACTGGTGCACCTGGCGCCCCGCCGCACCGATCGGCGACCTGGCCAAGTACCGGACGACAGCTGAAGACCCGTCGCCTCAGCCGTAGCGGCAGCCCATCGGGCGGGCCGGGGGTGAGAGCGCGCCCCCGGGGAGGTCGCGTGAGGACGCCGCAGCAAGGGACGAGGGACGAGCTGCCGGCCCGGACGGCTGATCCGGTTGCGGCAACAACTGCGGCGTCGCTCCCGTTCGACGCCGACGCCCGTGCCGCAATCGTCCGGCCACAGCGGCAGCAGGACGTCAGGAGGCGTCTTCAGCCGGTCATGTCCGGTAAGGCCCGCCCCGGAACAACACACCTCCGCGCGCACACGGCCGGTCGTCCCTTCGATGCGCCGCATCGGGGCGCTCGTCCGGTGCCGAAGCCGGCCGCAGCCGGACCTACGGGGCGCCGCCCGGACAGGGCAGGCAGGCAGGCAGGCAGGCAGGCAGGCAACGCGAGGGGCACTGCGTACAGCCCGCAAGCCCGCAGGCTCCGGGCATGAAAAAACCCCAGGTCACGGCGAGTGAGTCCTGGGGTGATTCCGGGCCGCCTTCGGGATTCGAACCCGAGACCTACGCATTACGAGTTGTCCGATCTTGTTCCGAGGGCGTCCACCGTCGTCCCGCAGAGCGGCTCCACGCCTGCCCCCAAGGGTTGTTGGAGCCCCATGGACATTCACAGATACCCGTGGAACGAGCGCCTACTGAGACCGCGATTGAGACCACGACCGCTTCTTCTCGAATAGCGTGCGGAGAGACGATTGACCAGGATCGTTGAGTATATGTGCAGGTCGGAGCCTTGGCGTGCGTTGGTGCCGGGAGGCGTGATTTTCTTGATCCACTCCCCGTTCGCTCCCCAGGGTGTGGCACGGTGGCCGCCCCCAGCGGGGCCCCTGGAGGGAGGGGCGAGGTTCCCCAGAGCTAGCGGTTCAACTAGCGACCACTGGGCGCGGCTCGGCCTTCCGACAGGTCAGGCGGCGTCTTGAGTCGCTCGGTCTGCCTCGTACTTAGTCCATGCACGTTCGAGTGTCTCGATAGCCGCGGTGATAGCGCCGCACTCCTCAAGGTAGTCGAGCTGGCCCTGCCGCCCCTTGCGTGAGGGCCAGTCGGGATCGGCGGAGACATCCCGAGCTAGGTCCCCGATGGCGTTGTGCTGATCGGCATGGGTCTTCAACCACGCGGTGAAGCTCTTCGGCTTAGGCATGCCCGCATCCTTCCGTCGCTGCGTTCTGGCTAACCCTGCCGCTCTGAGCTACTGGACACTGGGGGCGGAGCGTTCTCCGCTACGCAGCAGCCCCGGTGCCGCCCCTGGATGAAGTAGAGAAGGCTCTACCGCCCTGGGACCACGACGGATTTCAGAGGGTCAAACCTCCAGCGGAACGACTTGGTCAAGATCTGCATCGCCCCCTGTGGAGACGTCTGAGCCCACGTATGGCCCACAGAGCGACTCGCACGGCATTAGAGGCCGAAAGCGGACCATCCTGTCCTCGAAGCCAAGTACAGGGCACCTCCGTAAGGCGCCTTACGGAGCCCCGCGAGCGCCTTACGCTGGTCCGCACCACCATTAGGCCCTTAGAACGGAGCGCTTCACGGATGGGACCCAAGACAGCAAAGGCCTACGAAGCAATCCGCGCCCGGCTCGCATCTGGCGAGCTGGCGCCCGGCGAAAAGCTGCCCTCCGAACGCACCATGGTGGAAGAACTCGGCATCGGCCGCACAGCCCTGCGCCAAGTACTCGCAAAGCTCGTAGCCGAGGGGGCAATCGAGGTGCGGGGGCGCAGCTCGTACCGCGTCCCTGGGGTCACCAGCGTCGCCCGCCCTGAGGGCCTTGCCCCGTGGAAGATCCACGGCGAACGTACCCTCTATGACAATCGGTGGGTCAAGCTCGAACTCTGGGACGTCGAGCCCCCTGGCGTCGAGCGGTTCGAGCATCACGTAGTGAAGCTTCAGCACGTCGCTATCTCCGTCGTGCTGGATGATCAGGACCGTGTACTGCTGCTCTGGCGGTACCGATTCGTTCCGCGGCAGTGGGGCTGGGAACTTCCCGGAGGGATCGTGGATCCCGGCGAGAGCGCACACGAAACGGCACTCCGCGAGGTCGAGGAAGAAACAGGGTGGCGTCCGGCCCACCTTGACCACGCGGTGACTTATCAGCCGATGGTCGGGATGGTCGACTCACCCCATGAAATCTTCGTGGGCCGGGGCGCCGAGCACGTGGGAGAACCCACGGACGTGGAAGAGGCCGGCCACGTCGAGTGGGTCCCACTGACTGACGTGCCGCGCTTGATGGCCCAGGGCGACCTCATGGGCTCCGGCACCCTGATCGGCCTTCTGCATGTACTGGCGAACCGCAGTGGGGCCCCTACAACTCCTGCGTAAGGAGATCGATACGACGGCGATGCCGTACGGATCCCGTACGGCTAGCCAGCAGCCGCGCCGCGCGCAGGTGGGTATCGACCTGGTCGTACTCACCGCGCGCCAAGTGCGCTTGCGCGAGATCACACCGGAGCCCCGCCTGCGCCCGCACGAACGTCGGGTCTACTCGCTCAAGAGCCCCGTACAGCTCGGTGATCGCGTCGCCGTCACCCAACATCGCAAGGACATTTCCGCGCCATCGTTCGAGGTGCGACCCGTTGAGGAAGATGCTCAGCATGTCGGGGTCCCGGTCCTCCGCCCCGCCCGGAATACTCGCGGCCGCTGCGTCGAGCGCTCGTCTACTGTCGACCGGCAAACCCGCGCGGGCACACACCTCAGCCTCTGTTGAGTACAGCCATGCCAGCAGTCGCGGAGACCCCTGTCGACCAAGGACCCTCTGAGCGTCACGCACGAGATCGACCGCCAGAGCAGGGCGGCCCGCATCGCACAGGACGTACGCCTGCTCCCCCATCGCATGAGCCAGGTACATGGGGGCCTCTGCGTCCCTAGCGGCCCTCTTCGCGACCTCGTAGTGACGCCAGGCCCGCTCAACTGCGCCAGCATCCAGTCCCTGCCAAGCCGCCAAGGTGGATGCACCGGCTAAGGCAAGTGCCACGGGCCGACGAGCGTCCGGCAAAACAGCAAAGTTCAGCGTTTCTTCAAGCTTGGCCAAGTGGCCAGCCATCTGGTCAATAAGACCCGATGAGCCCATCTGACGGTCCATGGTCCGTAGCAGCTCTGTCTGCGCGTTGAACGACTCCACCATGCTGCCGCCGATGCTGCTCGCCGTGTCGATCCGGCTGAGCAAGTCGTCATATCCATCTGCTGCTGGCGCCTGCACAGGTGCGGCTGCGACGGGCCTCAGCTCGTCGTCCGTAACCCCAAGAAGACGCCGCAGGATCACCGCATAGCGGTCTGAGATCGCCCGCTTGCCGTTCTCCCACTCGGAGACGTACACGCGCAAGCTCGCGGTCGAAGCGACATCCGTCGCGTGCTGTCTCGCGTACTGCTCGATCTCTCGGACTAGCCGCTCCTGGGACCATCCGCGTTTTTTTCGCGCGCCCCGAAGGCCTTCACTCACATGCCACCGCCGAGCGATAGATGCCGTCGCTGTCCACTCCAGCATGCACTACGTCACCGCAGGTCAACAGGGGTTAACAGGCCCCGTGTTAAGCGCTGTTGGCTACCGGACACCCCACCTTCCGAGGTCTCCTGATTAGGCGCCAGCAAGGCAGAACGGCAGGGGAACCCGCCGAACACCCTTGACTCTGGTGCGCACCAGATGCTTACCTTCTGGTGCGCACCAGATGACCTCGGTCCGGTGGCGCAACGCCCGGAGAGCTCCGTGAAACGGGTCGGCTCGATGGAAGCGAATGCGGTCCTTGAGAACTGAATAGTGATCATGCGGGGCTGACGCGAGAGTGGCGGTCACGGCAGGTGCCTAGGTGTTCTGTCCACGGAGGTTGGTGACGGATCCCACGGCTTGAGGATCTTGAACGAGTGAGGGCCTTCCGGGTTCGGTGTGGATTGCGACATCTACACGGAACGATCAGAAGGCCCTCATGCCCCACCGTAATGCACCCCTGACCGAGACCGGGCGTCTGCGTCTGGCCCGCTGCGTCGTCGAGGACGGCTGGCCACTGCGCCGGGCCGCCGAGCGCTTCCAGGTCTCGCCCACCACGGCTCAGCGCTGGGCGGGCCGCTACCGCGAGCAGGGCGAGGCCGGGATGATCGACCGCTCCTCCCGGCCTCACCACAGCCCCCGCCGGACACCGACCCGCACCGAGCGGCGGATCATCAAGGTCCGTGTCCTGCGGCGCTGGGGACCGGCCCGCATCGCCTACCTGCTCGGGCTGAACCCAGCCACGGTCCACCGCGTCCTGACCCGCTACAAGCTGGCCCATCTGGCCCACCTGGACCGGGCCACCGGCCGGGTGATCCGCCGCTACGAACACGCAGCCCCCGGCGACCTCGTCCACGTCGACATCAAGAAACTCGGGAACATCCCCGACGGCGGCGGCCACAAAGCCCTCGGCCGGCAAGCAGGCCGCAAGAACCGGGCAGGCGCCGGCATGAGCTTCCTGCACAACGCCGTCGACGACCACTCCCGCCTCGCCTACAGCGAGATCCTCACCGACGAGAAGAAGGAAACCGCCGTCGGATTCTGGCAACGGGCCCACGCCTACTTCACCGCCGCCGGGATCACCGTCAAGCGGGTCCTCACCGACAACGGCGCCTGCTACAAGTCCCACCTCTGGCGCAACTCCCTTACTAATCAAGGAGTTTCACACACGCGCACCCGTCCCTACCGGCCCCAGACCAACGGAAAAGTGGAGCGGTTCAACCGCACCCTGCTGGACGAGTGGGCCTACGCACAGCCCTACCGCACGGAAGCCGAACGACGCGACGCCTACCCGCGATGGCTCCACACCTACAATCACCACCGCGGACACACCGCGCTCAAGGGCCAACCACCCGCCAGCCGCGTCCCCAACCTCACGGGTCAGTACACCTAGGGCGAGAGTCCGGGGGCAAACCGCCGCGATGAACGCAGCTCTCCCCCTACGCGCCTGGCAGGCGCCGCCCGATCTGGGTGGGGGGAAGACCAGCGGGGCCCCAATGCATGTGGCGGTAAGAGTGAGACCGCCCCCGCGACGACCGGGTGATGTCGTCGGCGGCACGCCAACTGCACTCCGGTGCAGCCGCCCTGCTGGCGTCAGGGCAGTGATGCTGACGCACCTGATTCACAGGCTCGGGACCGCAGGACCGTAACGACGGTCCTGCGGTGAAGCCCTGACCTACCGCCGCAGCTCTCTTACTGCGGCCGGTTGCCTCCTTCGGCCGTCCGGACACCCTGCGGGGTGTTCGTACGGACGGGGTTGCAGGGAGCCGGACTTCTGCTGGTTCCACAACGGCGGGCGCCCCCGGAGCGGTAACTCCGGGGGCGCTGTTCGGGCCGTTCCACCCACTAAGGAGACACGACCCATGAAGAACATCGTGACTGTTCAGGACCTTGTTACTGCGTTCGCTCCGTTCATGGAGCCCACCGACGCAGAGCTGGACGCCATCGAGGACGAGGCGCAGCTGATGGCGGCCGAGCTTGAGCTGCTGGACGTACAGATCGCCCTGCTCGATCGGCCGGTGTCGCCGTTTGACGAGCGCCGCTTGCGGCGGGCCGCGAACAAGGTGATGGCTGCTCGTGCCGAGGTCGCCAACCGCACTGCCGCGGTTCGAGAGGGTGACGCCGCATGATCCGCATCGTCACTACATCCCGTCTCGAACAGCTCCAGCACGCCGCCCGCACGGCCGACGAGCACGCTCGGCAGAGTGCCAGTGCTGCGAATGAGGCGTTCGGTCGGCACGTCCGCGAGCTGTACGCCGTCACCGACCGCGCGGAGCGGGCGGAGACGACCACGGCCGAGACGAGCAAGATCCTGGCCGGTGCGCTCGATGAGCTGGCCGCTGCGCAGAAAGATCTCCTCCTCAAGGACAGCGAGATCGATCGCCTTCGTGGTGAGCTGGAGAGCGCGCCGACAGTAGGGCAGTCGCTCACGGTGCTGCTCCACTACGGCGAGCCGCACACGATCTACCGCACGCAAGCGGAAGCCCATGCCGACACCGTGACGCACGGGGCCCGCCCGGACGAGTGGAAGCCCTGTGGCGGTGAACGCCCGGCGGCTGAGTCCACGTGGCGGTGTGAGGCGTTCATTTACGACGCCGAATCCAACGGGTACCGCCGGGCGTTCCTGCCGTCTCCGGTGCCGGTTGGGGGTGCGGCGTGAACAGTGTTCAGACGCGTTCAGCAGAGAAGGCGCTGTCGGGTGGTACGTGGTCGATCGTGGGCGGGGCGATGCTCTACTCGATCCTCACGGTGTCACCGTTGATGGCGGAGCACACGGCTGATCGGTGGGACTGGACGGCTCCAATCTTGCCGCTCGTGGTGGATGCCGCGGTGGTGATTGTGGTCAAGCTCGATGACGTGCTGGCCCGCCTGGGCGGGCACGGCGGACGCTGGCCCACCGTGCTGCGCTGGATGACGGGCCTGATGACGCTCGCTCTCAACACCGCCGACTCGGCCCTGAAGAAAGACCTGGTCGGCGTGGCTGTCCACTCCGTTGCGCCGCTCCTTCTAATCGTCACCGCGGAGACCAGTCTTGCCTACCGGCGCGCTATCGCCGCGGCCGTAGCGGGGCTGGAGGCAGAGCAGAAAGCCGAGCATGCCCAGCATGAGCGAGCGGCCCAAGAGGTGGCCGAGCGGGCACGTCAGGAGGCGCGGGAGGAGCGCGAGCACGCCGCGCAGTTGTCGCGTGAACAGCGCGAGCACGAGGCGCTTTTGGCCCGTGAGCAGACCGAGCGGGAGGAGCGCCGGCGCCGCGAGGAGCGTGAAGAGCGAGAGCGGGCAGAGGCTGGTGAGCGGGAGATCCGTGAACGCCGTGAACGCGAGCGTGAACACCGTGAACAGGAACGCGAACGCCTTGAACGACAGGGCCGAGAGCGTGCCGAAGATGAGCGGCGCGAGCGGGTGGAGAAGGCGGCCCGTGAACAGCGTGAACGCGACGAGCGGGTGGCCCGTGAACGAGAAGCATTGCTTGAACGCGGCCCCGCGCAGAGCAAGCTCCCCGAGGACGAAGCCCGCCGGATCGTGGCAGCGGCGTACGAGTCGACACTGACCGTTCGCCAGGCTGCGGAACTGTGCGGCTGGTCGGTCGGGTGGGTGTCCACCCGCTACGCCGAACACCGCGACCCCAGCCACACCGGCGCTGAACTCGCCATCGCAAGTAACTGATGGCCTCCCTGCCCATCTACCGATGGGGCCTTGCCCCGGACGGCTACGCCACGTACCGGCAACTGCGTGCTCTTGGACTGCGGCCCGGTGGCCAGGACGTCGCCGCCCAGTTGGAGCGCCCGCGCCGTCGCCGGGGTCCGCTGGTCGCCTACCTCTACCGCATCGACCGTGCGAAAGCGGTGCGGCCGATGACGCCTGCGAGGTGGGCGGCGCTGGCGAAAGCGAATGCCGCCCGCCGTATCTGCCCCGCCTGCCGGCGCGATGCCGGTTACACGATCCCCACCTCGCTCGGCGTCTGCGTCGCCTGCGCGGACGCTCCCGCACTCGCCGCCTGAACCGGAGGTTCCTCCCGCTATGAGTACACAGACCAGCCCCAACGCCCCTGGCACAGCGGTTGCCCCGCCCCCGTCGCATCACTGGGTGATCAGCCTGAAGAAGCCGGGTGTCGCGGTCGGCAGCTGGCATTCCGCCTACACCCCGCCCGCCGGCGCCACCCGGCAGGAGGCCTTCCAGGCCATCAAGGACCTGGTGATCGCACAGAACCCCCCGATGGCCGGCGCGGTCGTCATCTTCTTCTCACTCGAACCCAACCTCCTGTGAGGCAGGTACTCGTGAACCGTCGTCTCGTTCTTCCCGCCGCGCTCCTGGCCGGCGCCGCAGTCGCCGTCGTGAACGGGCTGCGCCTGGCCGCGTACAGCGTGCCGCTCCCAGTGGTCGTGACCTGCTCTATCGCCGCGTTCAGCGTCGTGGTCGCGTCCGTGCTGCATCTCGCGATTGCGGCCCTGACGACGACGCACCGCTGCCGAGAAGCCGGGTGCGACTTCCGGGTCCAGCTCCGCAACGCCGACGCGGTCGAGAACCGGCGGTGGCAGGAGATCGCCGCCCGTCATCCGCACCGCTCCTGAACAGCCCCGATTTCACGCGGAGGCCCGACCGCCAGCCGTCCAAAGCGTCGGTCGGGCCCCCTTCTCCCGCAAAGGAGTGACATCAGCATGACCGAGACCCACACGGAAGCGGCAGTAGTCCCTGCAGCTGCCCCCGTTCCTCCTGTCGAAAAGCCCCCGGACTCCACCCCGGCCGCTGCTGTGGTGGAGCACACGCCGGGTGGTTGGCCGGTGGTGCCGCTCGCGGTGACCGGTACGAACAGCACGATCGGGGTCATCGCGGCCGCCGCTGTCGCCGGGGGCCCGCTGGCGGCGGCGGTGGCGGCGACCGGGGCTGCGGTCCTGGGGACCGCCGCTGTCGTCCGCTCCACCCGCACCGCACGCAAGAACACCCCCCGCCGCAGCACCGGCCGCACCGGTCGGGCCATGTCGTCGGCGGGTCTGGGCCGTGCGATGCGGTCAGCTTCCACCGGCCGCCTCCCGTCACAAGGTCGTACGTCGTCGCAGGGCCGATCCTCGGGCCGCAAGAGCGGAGCGACCGGTGCGGGCAGCGGTCGCACCGGTGGTCTGCTCAAGTCGGCTGGTGGCAAAGGACGTTCGTCTGGCCTGGCCGGTGCTGCTGGTGGGGCGGGTGCGGGCAAGCACCGCAGCAGCCCATCCACCGGCCGAGCAGGCGCCGGATCCGGTGGGCGTTCCGCGCTCGGTCCAGGCCGTACCACCGGCCGATCGCAGACGGGCACCGGCACAGGCGCGGGTGGTCGGGTGGGGCAGGTCAAAGCCCTGCGGCAGGCACAGAGGCAGCAGGCCCCGACCCGCTCTGCGGCCCGGACCCAGGGCACAGCCAACCGCCGGAACGTCGCGGATGCCCGCCGCGACGCCAAGACAGCCGCCCGCACCGCCGGCGCCTCCTCGAGGGGGGCCGTGGGCCGCACGACGGCCAAGGCCCTGAAGGGTGCGGGCCGCATAACCGGTGCTGCGATCAACAAAGCCCGTCAGACCGCTGACCGGCGCACCCAAGGCCGCGTCGACAACAAACGGGCGGCGGTACGTCATGCCGGGGCCCGCCGGAGGGCACGCTCCGCGCTGCTGCGTTCCGCGGCCCGCATGCACGGCCGCCGCCTGCTCGCCGCGCTTCTCGCCGCCCCGCTCGGGGTGCTCGGCATGCTCACGACCCCTCTGGGACGCAAGCTCCGCCTGGGCTGGCTCATGCACCCCGGACGGCGCTTCTACCAGCGCATGATGCGCTCCGCCGCGGAGCGCAAGGCCGCCCGCGACGCCACTGCACGGGAGCGGCTGGCCGCTGAGAAGGAAGCCCTCGACGCCGAAGCCGCAGGTGAGGCTGCGGAAGTCGGCGACACCGTTCAGCGCCCGTTCCACCTGGTCCCTGCCACGAACACCACGCCTGTGGAGGTCGTCAGCATGTCCGGTTTCAAGTTCGAAGAGGCCGCTGCCGAGATGGAGAACGCGGCCCGCACCTACGAGCCCGAGAACAGCATGGAGATCCTCTCCATGGTCGAAAACCTCCCCGAGGCTCTGACCTCGGTCGCGAACACCTTCCGCATCCTCGCCGAGCGCTCCGACAGTGAGTTCCCGCTGGAGAAGGACGTGGCCGGGGCCTTCGACGAGATCTACGGCGCCCTCATGCGGGCCGTCGACTCCTCCGCCGACCTGGGCCAGCTGTTCCACCAGGTCCACGAACACGACATCGCCCGCCATGAGGACCCGCGTAACGGGCCCGAGGCCGAGAAGGGCTGGAACGTCTGACATGAGCACCAGTACCGCGACCACGAAGAACCAGCACAGTGGCCCGGTGCTGGACTGGGCTGCCGGTCACGGACCCGTGACCGGCGCCTTGTCCGCCACCACCGGAGCCTTCGCCCTGGCCACCACCGGGGCCGCGACCGGTATGCCGCCCGGCTGGGCCCTGACCGTCGGCGCCGCCGGCGCCATCGGCCACAGCATCGCCGGACTACGCCACCGCAACGCCGGGCGCACCGTGGCCACCCGCGCCGCCTCCTGGCTCGTTGGCGCCGGATGGACGACGTGGGCCATGAGCACCGGCCCCCTGACCTGGACCGCGCTCGGCTCCCTGGCCGCGATCGGTGCCGGTATGGGAGCCGCCGCCCACACCACCAGCCTCTACGAAGAAGCCCGCGAGGAGGAAGCGCTGGCCGCGGCCGAACGCCAGGTCGCAGCCGAACTCTCCGCCGACCGCCGCGCCATCGCCGCCGAATGGGTCGACCGGATCCAGCGCGTCTGCGGGATCACCCTGCGCGTCCTGGCCGTGGAGATGTGGCCGACCGGCACCGGCTTCACCATCGACGCCGAACTCCCGCCCGGTGGCACGACGTACGGGCGGATCGCTCAGGAGTCGGCCAAGCTCTCCGCCGACGCTCGCCTGCCGCACGGCTGCACCGCGACCGCCGGCCCCGGCATCGACCAGGGGCGCGTCCTGATCGACGTGACCACGGCGAACGTGCTGGAGCAGGAGGTTTTCTACCCCTCCGACTACAGCCGTCTGTCCATCCACACTGGCATCCCCTGGGGGCTGCGGACCAACGCTGAGGAGATCCTGGCGTTCCTGCGCGAGCAGTGCGCGCTGGTCGTCGGGCCGACGGGGTCGGGCAAGACGAACATGGTTCACACGATCCTCGCCGGGTTCGCCCGCGCCGAAGACGTGCTCACGTTCGTCATCGACCTGAACGCCGGGTCCGCGGGCCTGCCCTGGGTCCGCCCCGCCTTCGACACCAACGGGACCCCGTTGGGGGGCATGCGGCCCGGTATCGACTGGCTGGCAGCCTCGCACAAGGAGGCTCTGGCCTTGCTGGATGCGCTCGTGCGGATCGCGAAGCACCGCAAGACCGCCTACCAGGACCTCATGTCCCAGGCGAACACGGACCTGTTGCCGATCAGTGCCCGGATTCCTCAGATCATGCTCGTCGTGGACGAGGGTGCGGAGATCCTCGCCAGCAGCGACCGGGAGGTCCGCAAGCTCGCCGACCGGATCCTCGAAGTCATCCGGATCTCCCGCGCCATGGGGATCCGCACCGTGCTGACCGCGCTCGGCGCCACCGGGAGCGTGCTCGGCAACCTCATGATCCGCCGCGAAGCAAAAGTCAGGGTCGCCCTGACCGGCGGGGAGAAGGAGGGCATGGACCTGGGCAAGCAGTTCCCCGGCTCCCGTGGTCTCAAGCCCGAGCAGGCCCCGTACAAGGGATCCGGGTTCATGGGGACCCCGGAAAGCGAAGTGGCCCTGTTCAAGTCATGGCGGATCCTGCCCAACCAGATCCGTGACATCGTCGCCGCTACCTGCGAGCGTCACCCCACCCTCGACGGCCCGTCCGCAAAAGCCGCCGGCGACACCTACGCACAGCGGTGGAACCCCGACCGCACCGCATGGATGCGCGACGGGACCGCCACCCCGGCCGAGACCGCCCCGCCCGCAACCAGCGGACACGCCCCGGCTGGGGGAGGACTGAACCTGTCCGCTCTGCGCGACGAGCCGTCGCCCGCGGACAGCGCGGTCACGGACGCTGCGGTGCGGGCGTTCATGGAGCAGATCGACCAGCAATTCGGCACCGCACCCGAACCCCCGAACACCTCGGAGCGTCCGGCGGCGCCGGGGCTGAACCTGTCCGCGCTGCGGGCCGGAGACAGCGACGCCCGGCAGGCCGCACTCCAGATCCTGATGGACGCCGGGCCGGAGGGCACCGGCGCCTCAGCGATCTCGCGGACTCTCGCCGATGGGTACGGCACCACCCGGCAGACCATCGTCGGATGGCTCAAGGAATGGGCCGAGAAAGGCGAAGCGGTCCGTGTCGGGGAGGGCACCAAGACCCGCTACGTCCACCGGAATCACACCTGAGCACGTCCCGGCTTGTCGCCTGTCACCCCACCCCGCCCGAGAACGCCTCCACGCGGGTCTGTGAGGGCCGAAAACAGGTTGTGACCTGCAAGGCGACAAGCGACAAGACAAGACAAGCGTCAAGCCGCACGACAAGCCAGACGACAAGCAACGCGACAAGCCACCGGCGGGCCGCACCCCACTTCGGGTGCAGCCCGCCGGACGTCTTCGGGAGGCCGCTCATGATCGTGACCCTGTCCGCCGTCGCCCTCTTCGGAGTGCTCACCCTCGTCCTGCTCCGAAGCCGCACTGTCGGCCCGCTCAACGCGCTCACGGTGTTCCTCTTCGGGTTCTTCGTCGCCGACACCGGAGCCGCCACCGCTATACGCGCCGTCCTCAACGCGCTCATCAACGCGGCCCACAACATCTCCTGACCCCACCGCCCGGAGGCCCCGATCATGACCGAGCACGAGCATTCGATGGCGGCCTGGGGGCCGCGGATGAGCGACGCCGAAGCCAACGCCGAAGCCCGCCGCATCATCGACAACATCTACCGCCCCACCCCGCCGATACTGTCGACCCCCACCTCCTTCAGGGACGACACCCCGACCCCGCAGGTTGGCGATGCCTCACCTGTCCATCAGGACGATCACCGCATCGTGCCCGCATGGGCCGCCGGGGCCGCGGTCGCCTCCATCGGGATCGGCGCCGGCACGACCGGTATCGGCTGCGGCGCCTGGCTCGTCCTCAAGGGATTCGCCTCCATGAGCGTCACTGGAGCCGTCGCCATGGGCGCCCTCTTCACGGGTATCGCCTTCGCCGCGCTCTGCATCGGCGCCGCCTTCTCCCGCGCCAAGTCCAGCGTCTCCAAGCACATCTACAACGGGCCGGTCACCAGGAACACCCACGTGACCACCCACACCAAGGGCACGTTCGCCCGCTCGCACACCCACCTGCACGACTGACCGGAGCCCGCCATGACCGCTGAGACCACGAATGCCGCCAGCTTGGCCGACCAGGCAGCCGAGACGATCCGCTCCCTGAACTACGCCACCCTTCCCAACGCCGGTGCTCTGGCCTTCCCCGGCGACGCCTACAGCACCATCGGCAACCTCTCCATCCTTGCCATGCGCCTTCCCCAAGCCCTGCACCAGATTGGGGCGTTTATCGACCGGCAGCACGAGATCGACAGCCTCTACAGCGACCAGGGACCCGAGGACCTGATCGCCCGGATTACCAACCTGCGCAACGCCACAGGAGACGCCGTACGTGCAGCAGAAGCGCTGTATGCGGCCCTTGATCAGGCCCACAGCGCGCTGAGCCCGATCGACGCCCGCGGACACAACCTCCACGACGACCCCGACGAAATGCCGTGCGGGGAGGGCATGTGCCGGTGCTACTGCACCGGCACCGGACATCCCTGTGGCTGCGACTGCCCGCACGACGACGACTGCGACTGCGACTTCTGCCTGATCGACGCCTGACCCCACCCGAGAGGAACCACCTGATGTCGTTCGGAGAGACCCCCATCACCGTGATCGGCAACCTCACCGCCGACCCCGAGCTGAAGTTCACCGAAGGCGGCGCAGCACTCGCCAAGTTCACCATCGCGGCGACCCCGCGCACCTTCGACCGCGAGTCGAATCAGTGGAAGGACGGCACCGCGACGTTCTTCCGCTGCGCCGCCTGGCGTCAGCTCGCAGAGCACACTGCCGAGTCCCTGGCCAAGGGATCCAGGGTCGTGGCACACGGGCGTATTCGGCAGCACGACTGGAAGACCGATCAGGGCGAGAACCGCTCCATGCTCGTCATGGAAGTCGACGAGATCGGCGCCAGCATCCGCTTCACCAGCGTCACCATCAACGCCAAACGCCCCGCGCAAGCCCCGCCCGCGGCGGTTGACGACCCGTGGAACAAGCCCATCAACGCTTCCGGGAGCAAGCCGGAAGGCGACGAAACCCCCTTCTAGCTGCGCCAAGGGCGGCCCCCGCATCTCGCCAAAGAACCGGGGCCGCCCTTGTCAGCCAGTACCCGAAAGAGAACTGGAGGCATCCAGCATGACGCAACCTGCCGCCGAGCCGCGAGGCTGCAATCCCGCCTTACTCGCCTGGACCCTTGAACACGTCCGCCGCGGATGGCCCGTCTTCCCTCTCCGACCCGGCGACAAGCGCCCCGCCGGCCACGCCGAACGGCTCTGCCCCGAAACCGGCCGGTGCGCCGACGGGCACCGCAAACCCGAACAGCGCGCCACCACTGACTCCGACCTGATCACCGCCGCATGGTCGCACCAGCCGTACAACATCGGCATCGCGACCGGCCCATCCGGGCTTCTCGTTGTCGACCTGGACGTGTTGAAGCCGGAAGAGCCCGAAGGAACGCCTGACGGCGTCGAAAGCCTCTTTGCGCTCTGCGAGCGCGCCGGACAGACGCTTCCCGCCACCTACCAGGTGCGGACCCCCAGCGGAGGACAGCACCTCTACTTCACCCAGCCCGACGAGATGCGCCTGCACTCCTCCGCAGGGCGGCTGGGGCACCACATCGACACTCGCGGGTGGGGCGGATACGTCGTCGCCCCCGGCAGCATCACAACCCAAGGCGCCTACACCGTCACCAACGCATCACCCGTCGCGCCACTGCCGTTGTGGCTCGCCGATCAGCTCAGGGAGCGGCCCAAGCCCAATCCCCACACGGTAATGACCCCGGTCCGCGACGGGACCAAAGCAGCGCAGGTGGCGTTGGAGCGTGAGTGCGCGATCATCCGCTCCGCGAGCAAGGGAGGGGGACAGGGCAAGAACGGCCGCAACAGCACCTTGCACGAGAGCACGTGCAAGGTGGCCCGGTTCGTCGCCTGGGGGAACATCAGCCGCTCCACCGTGGAGGAAGCAATCCAGACGGCGGGGCAGTCAACGGGACTGTCCGCTGCCGAGTGCACCACCACGATCCGCAGCGCCATGGACTGGATCCTCGCCCACGCCACCCCCAGGGAGGCGGCATGACCAGCCCCACACCCCCCTCCTCCCCTGGATTGCCTCACTCGGCCACGACCCGCCGCGAGGACGCCACCCAGGCGCCCGCGCCCGTCTCGGCTGTGCGGCCGAAGGGCGACGCCGAAGGCGTCCCCATTGCTGTTCGCTCTGACCCGCACACGATCACCGTGAGCGGCATCGGGCCCGGTCTCCACCTGCGTGGACTCAACCGGGGCGAGATCCCGGTAGCCGACTGGCTCTGCGCCTGCGGGCACCACGAACGCGCCCGCGGCCGAGCAGCTGTCACCGAACTGGCCACCCGCGTACGCGTCGGCCACTGCCCGCACAACGCCCCCGCACAGAACAGGAGGGACGCCGCATGAACGACCCCGCACCGGCCGCCCCCATCGATGGTGCCGCGCTGCTCGATGAAGTCGAGGCATTCCACCGACGCTTCAACATCTTCCCCACCGAACACGCATACGTCGCCGTGGCCCTGTGGGACGCTCACGCCCACCTCATGGATGCCCTCGACGGCACCGCCCGCATCGCCTTCCTGAGCCCCGAACCAGGGTCGGGGAAGTCACGCGCGCTGGAGATCGTCGAGACGCTCACGCCGCGGGCTGCGACCACCGTCAACGCCTCCGCGAACGCCCTGTTCCGGCTCGTCTCCGCAGACGAAGGCACGCCCACCCTCCTCTTCGACGAGATCGACACCGTCTTCGGCCCCAAGGCCGGCGGGAACGAGGAGGTTCGCGGGTTCCTCAATTCCGGTTACCGGCGCGGCGCCAAGTCCCTGCGCTGCGTGGGGGACGGAAACGACCAGAAGGCCGGGTTCTTCCCCTCGTTCTGCGCGGTCGCCATGGCCGGACTCGGCTCCCTGCCCGACACGATCCTGACCCGCTCCATCATCATCCGGATGCGCAAGAAGGCCCCGAACGAGAAGTGCGAGGCCTACCGGCTCCGCGTCCACGAGAAGCAGGGTCATATCCTGCGGGATCGGCTCGCTGAGTGGACCGACACCATCAACGACCGGATCGCAGAAGCATGGCCGGAGATGCCCGAGGGCGTCACCGACCGGCCCGCCGACGTGTGGGAGCCCCTGCTCGCAGTCGCGGACGCGGCGGGCGGGCACTGGCCCGAGCGGGCCCGCGCAGCTTGCGTCGCGCTCATCAAGGCGGCAAGCGAAGGCGACGAAGCGTCCCACGGAGTACGGCTGCTGACCGATCTGCGTGACCACGTCTTCTGCGGTCTCGACAAGATGCCCACCGCCGCCATCCTCGAAATCCTGCTCGCACTGGACGACGCCCCATGGGCCGACATGAGCGAAGACGGGCAGAACGTCAAACCGCTCACCGCCCGCCGCCTGTCCAAGCTCCTGAGCCAGTACGTACGCCCCAACAACACCCCGATCAAGCCCAAGGGTATGCGGGTCGGCAGCGGCACCCCCAAGGGCTACTACGCCGAGGATCTGATCGACGCCTGGGCCCGCTACTGCCCCCCTCCCCCCGGAGAATCCGCAACATCCGCAACATCCGCAACACCGCAGGTCAACGGGGGTGAATCTGTGGCGGAAGACCCCTCAGACAGCCGCCACATGTTCGCGGAAACCGCCACACCCACACTCCGCAGCGTCGGCTGAACCTCCCCACCCGATAGGTGCCGCCGTACCTGGTCCGCGGCGGCACCTATCCGCAACAGAAACGGCATCCGCCACAAATACAGCCTGCTGACCTGCAATGTTGCGGTGTGGCGGATGTTGCGGATCCCCCAGAAGGGGCTGAGAGCCCCGAGCCTTGCAAAGGAGTCGTTTCGATGAGCACGGCCGTACGCACCATCGAGCCCCTTCTCTACACACCCGAAGAAGCCGCAGTAGCCCTGAGGCTGGGCCGATCAACCGTCTACGAGCTAATGGCCGACGGAGTCCTCGCCTACGTGAAGCAGGGACGCTGCCGCCGCATCAAGGTGGCGACCTTGACGGCCTACGTCGCCGGTATCCCTGCGGAGACACCCACTCACTGACAACAGCAGAGCAGGCAAGGGCGGGCCGGAGCGCATCCGGCCCGCCCTTCGCGTTGGAGGAAGCGCAATGAGCCCCCGCAAGCCGAATATGGAGTCATCCGTCTACGAAGGCAATGACGGATGGTGGCACGGACGCGTCACCATGGGCGTCAAGAACGACGGAAGCCCCGACCGCCGCCACCGGCGAGCCAAGACCAAGTCCGAAGTAGAGCGCAAGGTACGGGCGCTGGAGAAACTGCGAGACGAAGGGCGTGCCCCGATCGCTGGGCGTAAGCCGACAGTCGAGCAGTGGATGACCACCTACCTCACGACGATCGCGAGCCTCAAGCTCAAACCCCGTTCTCTGGATGACTACTGGTCCAAGACTCGCAACGACATCGTGCCTGGTCTCGGTCAGCACCGGCTCGACAAGCTCGCACCGGAGCACCTGGAGAGGCACTACGCCGACATGCTCCGCGAGGGGCACGCCCCGTCTCACGTGCTGAAGGTGCACCGCATTCTGTCGCGAGCGCTGAAGATCGCGCACCGGCGACGGATGATCGTGGAGAACGTCGCCACCCTCGTGGACCCGCCAACGGTGGATGAGACCGAGGCGAACCCCTTCACCATGGAGGAAGCCAAAGCGTTTCTGCTGGCCGCTGCCAAACGCCCCACCTTCATGCGCTGGCTCGTCGGCGTCGGCATGGGCTTCCGGCAAGGTGAAGCCCTGGGCCTGCGGTGGAAGTACGTCGACCTCGAAGCAGAGCTGTTCAACCCGCACTGGCAGCTCCAGCGCCTCACCTGGCGCCACGGCTGCCCGAACCCGCACCTCTGCGGCGAGCGACTGCATCGCTTCGAGAAATGCGCCAAGGGCTGCACCACGCACAAGGGCTACAAGCGCGGCTGCCCCCAGCCATGCCCGCCTGACTGCACACGCCACGCGAGCGTCTGCCTGCAGCGCAAGGGCGGTGGCCTCGCCTTCACCCGGCCCAAAACGAAGAAGAGCCGGAACGCCGTCCCGATCCCGACGCCGTTCATCCCGTACCTGCACGACCACAAGGACCAGCAGGACACCGCACGAGCCGCGGCCGGTGAGGAGTGGCAGGACTTCGACGCGGTATTCACGCGCCCGGACGGCCGGCCGATCGACCCCCGAGACGACTGGGAAGAGTTCAAAGAGCTTCTTGAAGAGGCGGGGATCAGCGACCGGCGTCTGTACGACGGCAGCCGCCACACGGCAGGGACCATCCTGAACGAGCTGGGCGTGGACATGCCGACCATCATGGAGATCCTTCGGCACACTCAGATCAGCCAGACACGGCGGTACGTGAAGGGCCGCTCCACCCTCTCGAAAGACGCCATGCTCCGCATGGGCAACGCCTTCGCGCCCCAGCCCAAAGCGGCGTCTGAGACCAAAACTGAGACCGCCGACCGCAAAGCGGCCCGCTCCCGACGCCGCCGCCGTATCCTCTGAAAGCAAAAGCCCCAGGTCACGGCGAGTGAGTCCTGAGGCTTCTACAGGGCCGCCTTCGGGATTCGAACCCGAGACCTACGCATTACGAGTGCGTTGCTCTGGCCAGCTGAGCTAAGGCGGCACGCTGTCCGGACCATGGTGCGGTCAGCAGCGACGCCAAGTCTACACAGTTTCCGGAGGTGCTCCTGACACCCCCTGTTTGCGCCCCTATGCCCAGGTCAGGAGCACTTCTTGCCGTTCTTCGGCGGGGTGCCGTCCAGGAGGTACTTGTTGATCGCGGTGTCGATGCAGTCGCTGCCGCGGCCGTACGCGGTGTGGCCGTCGCCGTCATAGGTGAGGAGCGTGCCGGAGGAGAGCTGGGCCGCCAGGGACTTCGCCCACTTGTACGGGGTGGCCGGGTCGCGGGTCGTGCCGACCACCACGATCGGTGCCGCGCCCTTCGCCGTGATGCGGTGGGCGGATCCGGTGGCGTGGATCGGCCAGTAGGAGCAGTTCAGGGCCGCGTATGCGAAGCCCTTGCCGAAGACCGGGGATGCCTTCTCGAAGGACGGCACCGCCTTGGTGACAGCGGCCGGGCCGGTGAAGGCCGGGGGGAGGTCCAGGCAGTTCACCGCGGCGTTGGCGAACATCAGGTTCGCGTACTTGCCCTTGCTGTCGCGCTCGTAGTACGAGTCGGACAGGGCGAGCAGGTCCGCGCCGTTGCCGGCCATCGCGTGGGTGAGCGCGGTGCGCAGCTGGGGCCAGGACGCCTCGTCGTACATGGCCGAGATCACGCCGGTCGTTGCGAGGGACTCGCTCAGCTTGCGGGCCTGCCCGGTGGAGTCCGGCTTGGCGTCCAGGCGGGAGAAGAAGGCCTCCAGCCGGTGCGAGGCGTCGGCGGTGGACTTGGTGCCGAGCGGACAGTTCTTGTGCTTGATGCAGTCGGCGGCGAAGGACTTGAAGGCGGTCTCGAAGCCCGCGGTCTGGTCCCGGTTCATCTCCAGCGAGGTCAGCGAAGGGTCCATCGCGCCGTCCAGGACGAGGCGCCCCACCCGTGCGGGGAAGAGTCCCGCGTAGGTGGCACCGAGGAAGGTGCCGTAGGACGCGCCCACGTAGTTCAGCTTCTTGTCCCCGAGGATTCCGCGCAGGATGTCCATGTCACGGGCGGCGTCGACCGTGGAGACATGCGGAAGGATCTTGGCGGAGCGCTTCTCGCAGCCCTTCGCGAAGTCCTTGAGCGACGTGGTGAGCTTCTTGGTCTCGCCCGGGTTGTCCGGAGTCTGGTCGACCTCCGTGTAAGCGTCCATCTGCTTGCCCGTGAGGCACTCGACGGGCTCGCTGCGGGCCACACCGCGCGGGTCCACGGCCACCATGTCGTAGCGGGCACGGACCGCCGCCGGGTAGCCGATCCCCGCGTACCCCTGGAGGTACTCGATCGCCGAACCGCCGGGGCCGCCCGGATTGACGAGCAGGGAGCCGATGCGTTTCCCGGGGCCGGTGGCCTTCTTGCGGGAGACGGCCAGCTTGATGTCGCCGTCCTTGGGCTTCGCGTAGTCGAGCGGTGCCTTCATCGTGGAGCACTCGAAGCCGGATGCACCGCAGGAGCGCCACTTCAGTTTCTGGCCGTAGTACGTGCCCAGATCGGCCGTCGGTGCGGCCTTCGGCGCCTCAGCCGGCCGGGACCCCGAGGCTCCGGACGGCGTGGCGCCGGGGGCCGAACGACCCGACGAGCAGCCCGAGACAAGCAGACCGGCCATCGCCAGCACGGTGACGGGGGTGGAGAGCAGACGCCTGAAGTCCATTCCCGGAGCGTAGTCCGGCCCCGGCCGAAGGCCCTCTTTTCCGGCCCGTACGAGTGAGCCGTCAATCCCTGCCGCCGCCGACCGTGACGAGCCGCCTCAGCCGCCCCGCCGGTGCCGGACAGGCGACCGGCGCCGGACCGGCACTCCCCGGGCGGCAATCAGCCCGTCCACCAGTCCGTCCGCGACCGGGCCCGTCCGGCCGTCAGCCCGCCCGCAGCGACACCGTCATCGCCTCGACCGCGAGGAGGGGCGCCACGTTCCGGTCCAGCGCCTGGCGGCAGGCGGTGATCGCCTCGATCCGGCGCAGGGTGCTCTCCGGGCTGGAACTCAGCGCGATCCGGTCCAGCGAGTCCCTGACGTCCTCATTGGCGATGGCCACCTCGGAACGCAGCTGGAGCGCAAGAACATCGCGGTAGAAACCGGTCAGGTCGGTCAGTGCGAGATCCAGCGTGTCGCGCTGGGTGCGCGTCGAGCGGCGCTTCTGACGGTCGGCCAGCTCCTTCATCGCCCCTGCCGTCCCGCGCGGCATCCGGCCGCCGGCCGACGCGCCGAGTGCCGCCTTGAGGTCCTCGGTCTCCTTGGTGTCGGCCCCCTCGGCAACCTCCTTGGCGTCCTCGGAGGCCGCGTCGATCAGCTCCTGGGCGGATTTCAGGCAGCCGCCGATCTCCTCGACTCGCAGTGGCATCCGCAGCACGGCGGCGCGCCGGGCCCGTGCGCGCTCGTCAGTGGCGAGGCGGCGCGCCCTGCCGATGTGCCCCTGCGTCGCACGGGCAGCGTCCAGGGCGGCCTGTGGCTCGATGCCGTCCCGTCGGATCAGGAGATCGGCCACCGCCTCCACGGGAGGCGTGCGGAGCGTGAGGTTCCGGCAGCGGGAGCGGATCGTCGGCAGCACGTCCTCCAGGGACGGCGCGCAGAGCAGCCACACCGTGCGGGGCGCGGGCTCCTCGACGGCCTTCAGCAGGACGTTCCCCGCACCCTCGGTGAGGCGGTCGGCGTCCTCCATGACAATGATCTGCCAGCGGCCGACAGCCGGCGAGAGCTGGGCGCGCCGGACCAGTTCGCGGGTCTCCTTCACGCCGATGGAGAGCTGGTCCGTACGGACGACCTCGACATCCGCGTGCGTGCCGACGAGGGCCGTGTGGCAGCCCTCGCAGAAGCCGCAGCCCGGAACACCGCCGAGCGCACGGTCCGGGCTGACGCACTGGAGCGCGGCGGCGAAGGCGCGGGCCGCGGTGGACCGGCCGGAACCGGGCGGGCCCGTGAACAGCCAGGCGTGCGTCATGGTCGACTTCGACATGCCGTCGGTGGAGGCGCGCTCGCTATTGGCGGTGACGAGTGCGTCGGCGTCACGGGCGGCGGCGGCGAGCTGCGTCTGGACGCGGTCCTGGCCGACGAGATCGTCCCATACGGGCATGCGGTCGCCCCCCTCTTGTTGTGCCGTGCTTCTGTGCCGTGCTCATTCGCTGTACTTCTGTGGCGTGCTCATTCGCCGAGCTTCTGCCGGGCTCTTCCCTGCCGGCTCACCGTGCCCGCCGTTGGGTGCGGCGCGGTTCCCATTGTGACGCAGGGGTCCGACAGCACGGTCGTCAGTCGTCATCGGAACACCGGCGGTCCTGCCCCGCCCTCCCGGTGCACGCGCTCCCCGCCGTCCGACGGCACCCGGACACCGGCGCGGGCCCGGAGGACGGTGTCCTCCGGGCCCGCGGGACAGTCAGCGGCGGCCCTTGCCCCGGCCTCTGCCCCTGTTGTCGTAGTCCCCGGGCTCGTGTTCCTCGTGGTCCGAGCCGAGCAGCTCGTCGGCCAGCGACGGCAGGTCGTCCAGCGGAGTCTCCTCCGCCCAGTCCGAGCGCCGCCGCGGGCGGTCCGGGTCGATCTGCGGCAGCTCGCGGGTGCGCTCGTTCGGGTTCTCCGGCGGTGTCTGCCGCGCCTGCTGCGGGTGCTCGTCCCTGAAGTACCCCGGCGGTACGCGGTCAGCGGGCGCGGCGTCCCGTTCCGGAGCCCCGGCCTGTCCCTGCGCCTGGGCCTGCGGGATGACCGCCGTCTCCTCCGGGTCCCCGCCTCCGGTGGAGTCGGTGGGCCCGGATCCGGGCGCGCCTTCGGAGCCCGACGGCCTGGCGGCCCACGAAGGACCGGCGGACCGCGAGGACCGTGTGGATCCCGACGCCCGCGAGCTGTCCGAGCGGCCGGACGTACCGGCATCCCGCGGGGACTCCGGCGCCTCCGCGATCTTCGGAATCACCCGCGTCGCGTCGGAGTCCGAGTCAGGAGCGGAACCCGGGCGGGAACCGGAATCCGAACCGGTCTCCGAACCACCGGACGGCGCCGGAGTGGGGTGTACCGCGACCGGCTGCGTCACCTCGTTGGCACCGAGCACCGGGGTCTCGACCGTCGTCTCGCTGTCGGGGGAGGCCGCCGCCGTCCTAGCCGCCTCGGCGGCCTCCGCCTCGGCCTGCCTGCGCGCCTCCTCGGCCCGCAGCAGCGCCTGCTCGGCCTTGCGCTGCTTCTCCTTGCGGCGCTCCTCGGCCTCCGCGCGGAGCCGTGCCTCTTCTTCCTTCTGCTTGCGGAGCCGCTCCTGTTCCTGCTCCCGCGCCTGCTCCTCGGCCTCGCGGCGGAGCCGCTCCTCCTCGGCCAGACGCCTGGCCTCCTCGGCCTGGCGGCGCGCCTCCTCGGCCTGGCGCTCCTCCTCGCGGCGCCGGGCCTCGTCGAGTTCGCGGCGCTTGCGCTCCTCTTCTTCGGCCCGGAGCTTCGCGAGCTGCTCCTGGCGCTCGCGCTCCAGCCGCTCCTCCTCCGCCTTGCGGGCCGCTTCCTCCTCGGCCTTCCGGCGGGCTTCCTCCTCGGCAGCCTTCCGCGCCTCCTCCTGAGCCTTGATCTCGGCTTCGGAAAGGGGGAGCAGCTGGTCGAGACGGTGGCGGACGGCCGTGGTGATCGCTTCCGGCTCCTGCGCCCCGTCCACCACCAGGTAGCGGCCGGGGTCGGCAGCGGCAAGCGTCAGGAAGCCGGTCCGTACCCGCTGGTGGAAGTCCGCGGGCTCGGACTCGAGCCGGTCGGGCGCCTCCGTGAAGCGCTCGCGCGCGGCCTCCGGGGACACGTCGAGCAGCACCGTCAGATTCGGTACGAGACCGCCGGTCGCCCAGCGGTTGATACGGCCGATCTCGGTCGGCGAAAGCTCGCGGCCCGCGCCCTGGTAGGCCACCGATGAGTCGATGTAGCGGTCGGAGACGACGATCGCGCCGCGCTCCAGGGCGGGGTGCACGACCGAGTCGATGTGCTCGGCGCGGTCCGCCGCGTACAGCAGCGCTTCCGCGCGATTGGAGAGACCTGCCGACGAGACGTCGAGGAGGATCGAACGCAGCCGTTTGCCGACGGGCGTCGCGCCCGGCTCACGTGTGACGACGACCTCGTGGCCCTTGCCGCGGATCCACTCCGCGAGGGCCTCTACCTGGGTGGACTTGCCGGCCCCGTCGCCGCCCTCGAAGGCGAGGAAGAAGCCGCTCTGCGCGGGTGACTGCGCCGGGTCGGCGCCCCCGCGCAACGCGTCGCGCAGATCGTGCCGCAGCGGTACGCCCGTACGGTCGTCCGCCTTGACCAGGACGAGCGCGGCCACCGGCAGCAGCAGCGCGCCGACCAGCATCAGCGTGAAGGCGGCCCCGCCGTGGGCGAAGACGAAGCCTCCGTCACCCAGGTGGTGCGGTCCGATCAGGGCGGCGACGAGCGGGGCGACGATCGCGCCCAGCGCGACGGCGACCCGTACGACCGCCTGGAGGTGCCCGGTGGTCCGGGCCTTCCTGCTGTCCTCGGTCTCCTGGTCGACCAGCGTGTGGGCGGTGTTGGCCGCGACACCCGCCGACCAGCCGGCGACCGCGGCGATCAGCACGACGGTCGCGGTATCCGGAACCAGGCCCATCACCAGCAGCGCCACACCGGTCAGGGTGATCGCCAGGGCGAGCAGCCTGCGCCGGGAGAGAGCGGGGAGGGTCTTGGGCGCCGTACGGATACCCGCGGCCGTGCCCGCGGTCAGGACGAGGGCCAGCAGTGCGAAAGCGACCGGGCCGCCGTTCAGGTCGATGGCGTCCAGTACGGCGACGGCGACGGCGGACGCGATGGCCGCGGCGACCGATGCGGCTGCCAGGACCAGCAGCGGGACGGTGCCTGTGCGGCCCTTGTCGGGGCCTGCGGCACCCGTCGGACGGCGCAGGCCCTCCAGCGGGGAGCGGGCGCGCGGTGTCTGGCCGTCGGGCAGTTCCAGGAAATAAAGCGTCGAGACGGACGCGGCGAAGAGGCCCGCTGCCGCATAGGAGCCGAGCGCCGCCTGGTGCAGCGAGAACCAGTCGATGCCCGATCCCAGCAACTTGCTGATCAGCGTGGCCACGAGAAGTGCGGCGGCCGCCGCCGGAATGGCGAGGAAGGCCGTTCGCAGCGAGAGCTTGCGCAGCGCTTCCAGATGGTCGGGCAGGCCGCGCACCGCGACGTTCTCGGGCGGAGGCGTGGGCAGCAGCGCGGGGGCGGCGCTCTCCTTGGCGACCGTCCAGAAGCGTTCCGCCACGCCCGCGACGAAGACTGTGGCCAGGAGGGCGGCAGGCGCCTTGGCCGGCGTCCAGTCGATCCACAGCGGGGCGATGATCAGCAGTGCGACCCGCAGGCCGTCCGCGCCGATCATGGTCCAGCGCCGGTCGAGCGGCCCGTTCGGCGCCGTCAGCGCGGCCACCGGGCCGAGCAGTACGGCTCCGAAGAGCAAGGTGGCAAGGGCTCGCGCGCCGAATACGGCGGCTACGGCGAAGGCGGCACCGCGGTACCCGCCCCCGAAGGATTCTTGTGAGATCGCCGCCTGCAACGAAAGAAGCAACAGCACGAGAAGGGCGAGGGTGTCGCCGATATTGCCGACGAGCTGGGCGCTCCACAACCGCCGGAGCGGGGGGATGCGCAACAGGGCTCGAACGGCGCGCTCGCGTGAGTCTGCGGCTAGTTCGTCGGAGGTGGGGCTCACGACCGTTGGCTGCTCGGCTCGCGTCATCCGACCAGCCTATCCGGAAGGGTCAAATCCCTGCCGGGCCCCCCGAACATTTGGGCGGACATTCCCGCGGAGCCGCTGCCGTACGCGTTCCGAGTCCCGCATCGGTTTCGAGGCCCGCACCCGTTCGCGGCCCGCACCCGGACCTGACGGGGTGCGACATCGTATGTGTGCGGCCGGATCTGACGCATACCGGACGGTCACCGAGCGGCCGGTGCTCCGCACCTGTCCGGCAAGCGCCGCACCGGCGAGTCGATCGCCCCGAACTCCGTGCGAGCGGACTCCGGTGCACAGCGCCCCAGTTCACGGCGGAACCGGAAGGTCCCGGCCTCCGGAGTGCCCGCATCGGGGCACCCCGGAGGCCGGGCAGGTGCTTCCTACTCGTCGGCGACGGCCTTGGCAGCCGTCTTCTGCGCGGCCTTCTTGGCCGGAGCCTTCTTCGCGGTGGCAGTGGTCTTCTTGGCTGCCGTCTTCTTGGCCGTCGTGGTCTTGGCGGTCGTGGTCTTCTTCGCCGCCGACTTCTTCGCCGGTGCCTTCTTGGCGGTCTTCTTCTTCGCCGGGCCCTTGGCGCGCTTCTCGGCGAGCAGCTCGTAACCGCGCTCGGGAGTGATGTCCTCGACGCTGTCATCGGTCCGCAGCGTCGCGTTCGTCTCGCCGTCCGTGACGTACGCGCCGAACCGGCCGTCCTTGACGACGACAGGGCGCTCGCTGACCGGGTCCGTGCCCAGCTCCTTCAGCGGCGGCTTGGCGGCCGCGCGCCCACGCTGCTTGGGCTGGGCGTAGATGGCCAGCGCCTCGTCGACCGTGATGTTGAAGAGCTGGTCCTCGGTCTCCAGGGAGCGCGAGTCGGTGCCCTTCTTCAGGTACGGGCCGTACCTGCCGTTCTGCGCGGTGATCTCGACGCCCTCGGCGTCCGTGCCGACCACCCGGGGCAGGGACATCAGCTTGAGCGCGTCCGCCAGGGTGACGGTGTCGAGGGACATCGACTTGAAGAGCGAGGCGGTCCGCGGCTTCACCGCGTTCTTGCCGGACTTCGGGGTGCCCTCGGGAAGGATCTCGGTGACGTACGGGCCGTACCGGCCGTCCTTCGCCACGATCTGGTGGCCCGACTCGGGGTCGGCCCCCAGCTCGAAGTCACCGCTCGGCTTGGCGAGCAGTTCCTCGGCGTACTCCACGGTCAGCTCGTCGGGCGCCATGTCGTCGGGGACGTCGGCGCGCTGGTGGTTCTCGGAGTCCTTCTCGCCGCGCTCGATGTACGGCCCGTACCGGCCGACGCGCAGCACGATGCCCTCACCGACCGGGAAGGAGGAGATCTCCCGGGCGTCGATGGCGCCCAGGTCGGTGACGAGTTCCTTGAGCCCGCCGAGGTGGTCGCCGTCGCCGTTCCCGGCGGCCGCCGCCGCACCCGCGTCGCCCTCGCCGAAGTAGAAGCGCCTCAGCCACGGCACGGACTTGGCCTCGCCGCGCGCGATGCCGTCGAGGTCGTCCTCCATCCGCGCGGTGAAGTCGTAGTCGACGAGCCGGCCGAAGTGCTTCTCCAGCAGGTTGACCACGGCGAAGGAGAGGAAGGAGGGGACCAGAGCGGTGCCCTTCTTGAAGACGTAGCCGCGGTCGAGGATCGTGCCGATGATCGACGCGTAGGTCGAAGGACGACCGATCTCCCGCTCTTCCAGTTCCTTGACCAGCGACGCTTCGGTGTAGCGGGCCGGCGGCTTGGTGGAGTGGCCGTCGACCGTCATCTCCTGGGCGGAGAGCGCGTCACCCTCGGCGACCTGCGGCAGCCTGCGCTCGCGGTCGTCCAGCTCCGCGTTCGGGTCGTCGGCGCCTTCGACGTACGCCTTCATGAAGCCGTGGAAGGTGATCGTCTTGCCGGAGGCCGAGAACTCGGCGACCCGGCCGTCGGACGAGGTGCCCGCGATCTTCACGGTGACCGAGTTGCCCACCGCGTCCTTCATCTGGGAGGCGACGGTCCGCTTCCAGATCAGCTCGTACAGCCGGAACTGGTCGCCGGAGAGACCGGTCTCGGCAGGCGTACGGAACCGGTCGCCCGAGGGACGGATCGCCTCGTGCGCCTCCTGCGCGTTCTTGACCTTCCCGGCGTACGTGCGCGGCTTGTCCGGCAGGTAGTCGCTGCCGTACAGCTGTGTGACCTGGGCACGGGCCGCGCCGACCGCGGTGTCCGAGAGGGTCGTGGAGTCCGTACGCATGTAGGTGATGAAGCCGTTCTCGTACAGCTTCTGGGCCACCTGCATGGTCGACTTCGCGCCGAACCCCAGCTTGCGGCTGGCCTCCTGCTGGAGAGTCGTCGTACGGAACGGGGCGTACGGCGAGCGGCGGTACGGCTTGGACTCGACCGAGCGCACGGCGAAGGCCGAGTCGGTCAGCGCGGCGGCGAGCGCTCGCGCGTTGGTCTCGTCGAGGTGCAGGACGTCGCTCTTGAGCTGTCCCGTGGAGTTGAAGTCACGGCCCTGGGCGACCCGGCGGCCGTCCACCGAATTCAGCCGGGCGACGAGGGTCGACGGGTCGGAGGCGTCGCCCTGGCGGCCGGTGGAGAACGTACCGGTGAGGTCCCAGTACTCAGCAGAACGGAAAGCGATGCGTTCGCGTTCCCGTTCGACCACCAGGCGGGTGGCGACGGACTGCACGCGGCCGGCCGAGAGGCGCGGCATGACCTTCTTCCACAGGACCGGCGAGACCTCGTAACCGTAGAGACGGTCGAGGATCCGGCGGGTTTCCTGGGCGTCGACCATGCGCTTGTTGAGCTCACGCGGGTTGGCGACGGCGGCCCTGATCGCTTCCTTGGTGATCTCGTGGAAGACCATCCGGTGGACCGGGACCTTGGGCTTCAGGACCTCCTGGAGGTGCCACGCGATGGCTTCGCCCTCGCGGTCCTCATCGGTGGCGAGGAAGAGTTCGTCGGACTCCGCGAGGAGATCCTTGAGCTTCCTGACCTGGGCCTTCTTGTCGGCGTTGACGACGTAGATGGGCTGGAAGTCGTTGTCGACGTCCACTCCGAGGCGGCGCACCTCGCCGGTGTACTTGTCCGGCACCTCGGCGGCACCGTTCGGGAGGTCGCGGATGTGCCCGACGCTCGCCTCGACGACATAACCCGGGCCGAGGTAGCCCTTGATCGTCTTCGCCTTGGCGGGCGACTCGACAATGACGAGTCGGCGGCCGCCGTGTGCGGTCTCGCTGGTCGGGGACAACGTGGCTCTTCTCTCCGGTCGGCACTCGGTGGTCATGCTCGCTGCGGAGTGTGACGGTACATCCCGCACCCGTGTCAAACGGTGAAAGCCCGCAACGGCCACTGGAACGGTAACCCGACTACCGGCATTTCTGCCGCCCGGATCGGCTCACTGCCGTCCGCGGGGCTTCGCTCCGGCCCGGCCGGAACCCACCTGCGGGCTTCTGCGGACCTCACTACGGCGCCCGCGCGAGGGGCCTGGGGCGAAGGCTCGTCGAGAGAGAATGAAAACTTTCCGGCCCGGTGACCCTGCGTACGCCGTCTGTCGACAGTGGGGCGCGGCGCCGGTCCCGGTGCGATGCCGGGGCGGGGCGGGGGGCGCCGGCCGGGGCCGGGCGGGTGGCTGCGCGGGGCTTCCGGAGCGCGGGCTCGTACGAAGGTTCTGGAGCAAGGTTCGGGCCGAAGGTTCGGATGCAGGTTCGGATGCAGATTCCGGATGACGCTTCCTGCGGCGATTTCAGGCAGTGGGCTTTTTCAGGCGGTGGATTTCAGGCGGTGGTTTCAGGAGGCGGATTCCAGGGGGCGTCGGGCGGCCGGTTCAGAGCCGGGTGAAGCACCACGCGCCCAGGGCGAGGGCTGTCACGCCGAAGATCACCGCCAGCGTGAAAGCGAGCGTGGGGTTCACTCCCTCCGCCACCGGCGCACGCCGAAGGGTCCGCGCTGAGGTCCACCACAGCAGGGCGCCTCCGAACAGTGCGAATGTCGTTCCGGCGAAAATCGCGGGCTCGCTCTCCATCTCCGTGCCATCCCGTCCTCGTGTTCCAGGACGGTGAGGCTGGCACCCCGGAGCGACACCGGTTCGAACGGCAGATGAACAGTGCCGACGGGCGGACGGCGACAGGTGAGTGACGACGGTTGCGCTTCGGACGACCGGCGCACTTCGGACGGCGGCCGGCCTGCGGGCGATCAGCCGTGGCACCGCACGTCGGATCCTGCGGCGCACACCTGCAGCACCCAGCCCCAACTCCCGTGCCGCACAAGCCGTCCCGCACGAGCCGTGCCGCACAAGCCGTCCCGCACGAGCCGTGCCGCACAAGCCGTGCCGGACGAGCGGATGGCGTCGGCGGTGGCCGGATCAGACGGGTGGGCCCACGGGATCGAGGAACCCCTCCTCGACCAGCAGCCTGACGGACTGCGGGGTGCGGTCCCTGAGCACCACCGGGTCCTCTCCGAGCAGCTGCGCGATGGCGTCCAGGATCTGCCCCGCGGAGAGGGTCCCGTCACACACTCCTGCGAAGCCCGCGCCCACCGTGTCGACCTTGGTGGCCCTGCGCATGCCCCGGTTCTGCCGGAGGATCACATGTTCGGGGTCCTCCGCGCCCGGCATGCCCACCTGCTCCTGGACCACCTCGGGGGCGAGCTTGAAGTGGTCGGTGAGCAGGGCGGCATCATCGTGGTCCCGCAGATACTCCCGGCGCTCGAAGTGGGAGCGCACCGTCTCGCCGAGCGGCTGCTCGACCGGATGCGGCCATTCCTCCACGACGATCGAGGGACGCTCGGAGCCCGACTTGTAGAGCGTGATCCAGCCGAACCCGACAGCCTTGGTCCGCCGGGCGTCGAACTCGTCGAGCCACGCCTCGTACCGCTCGTCGTAGGCGTCCGGGTCCGTACGGTGGTCACCGCTGTCACGCAACCACAGCTCCGCGTACTGCGTGATGTCCTGCACTTCGCGCTGCACGATCCACGCGTCACAGCCACGTGGCACCCAGGACCGCAGCCGGTCCTGCCACTCCTCGCCCTCCACGTGCTGCCAGTTCGCCAGGAACTGTGCGTATCCCCCCGCGTTCAGATGGGCGCCCGCCTCCGATACGAGCGAGCGGCAGAGATCGTCGCCGCCCATCCCGCCGTCCCGGTAGGTGAGCCTCGCACCGGGCGAGATGACGAATGGCGGATTGGAGACGATCAGGTCGTACGTCTCACCGGCCACCGGGGCGAACAGCGAGCCCTCGCGGAGGTCGGCCGCCGGGGCACCGGAGAGCGCGAGGGTGAGCCGGGTGAAGCCGAGCGCCCGCGGGTTGAGGTCGGTGGCCGTTACACCCGTCGCATGCTGGGCGGCGTGCAGGGCCTGGATGCCTGAGCCCGTACCGAGGTCCAGAGCTCTTCCGACAGGCGTACGAACAGTGATCCCGGCGAGCGTGGTGGACGCCCCTCCGACTCCCAGCACCACGCCTTCGTCATGACTCCCGATGCCTCCTGCGCCGCCGACCCCGCACCCCGGGTCCGAGACGATGAACCAGTCCTGGCCTTCCGGGCCGCCGTACGGCCGGACGTCGACCGTCGCCCGCACGGCGTCGCCCTCCGCACGCACCACCCAGCCGCCTGCGGTGCACTCCTCCAACGGCAGGGCGGCTGCCGCCTCCCCTGTGGCGACGGGCTGCTGGAGCAGGAAGAGCCGCACCAGCGTCTCCAGCGGTGTCCCGCCGCGGGTGGCGCGCAGGGCGGGCACCGTCTCACTGCGGGCCAGCGCCGCGTACGCGGGCGCGCCGAGCAGGTCGAGCAGGCCGTCCGCGGTGAAGGCGGCGGCGAGGAGGCTCTCGCGGATCAGCGGCGAGTGGTCGGGCGCGGGAAGACTGGTCGTACTCACCCACCCATTGTGGCTGCTCCCACTGACAACGCCCGCACTGAGCACCCCCGGACGGCCGAAGACCGCCGCTGACGGCGGCCGACGGCAGTCGGAACGGGGCAGTCAGCAGCGGTCTTCGGCGGTCGTCGTCGTCCGCCCCGGGCGGAGTCGCTGTCCTACGCCTTGGAGGGCGCGACCGTGGGTGACGGCGAGGATGTCGCGACCTTGCACGCGTCCTGACTGAGCAGCGCCTTGCCCGTGTCGCCGGAGAAGAGCTTCTTGTAGGCGGTCTCGTTGATCTTCTTCATGTTCTCGCCGATGCTCTTGAGGCCGTCGGAGAACTTCTGCTGGTCCTTGACGTTCAACGCGTCGACCTGCTTCTTCAGGTCGGCGTACGCCTTCGAGTTGGTGTTCAGCTCGGTGATGGCGTTCTGCTGGATCGTCTTACCGTCGTCGCCGGGCGGGGGTCCGGCCTTCTTGAGGTCGGCGGCGATGGCCGCGTCGGCCGTGGACAGATCCTGGAACGCAGCCGAGTCGGCCTTCTGGATGTCCGCCGGCTTGCCGTCCGCCGCCACGGCGGTGATCTGCTGGTTGGCCTTGTTGATCTTTTTCAGCTGAGGCCCGATGTCGCCGCAGAGCGACTTGGCCCAGTCGTTCGTCTTGTCGCTGCTGTTGTCGCTGCAGCCCGACAACGCCAGTACCAGTACCGCACCGCCGGACAGTGCGGCAGCAAGCTTCTTGTTCACCGGATTGGTCCCTTCCAAGGCTCTCGGCCCCGGAACATACACGCCAAGTGGGCGACATTCGCGTATCGTAAGACCGTTTTTTACCGTATTGAAGCCATTTGCACCAAGACTGCACGGGAGAGACAAGGCTCACGGGCGAACAGTCGCGCGACGCCGCGATGACGGGGGCGGACTGGCCGTCAGCACAGCCTGCGCGGCCGTCACCTGATGAGGCATCAGTGATGTGCCCGTTCACTCCAGCCGATGCGCGGCCCACAGATCCACAGGACTCAACGTGACCGGGCGGCTTTCGTCTGGATCAGGTCGGCCCGGCCTCTCCACCGGCCCTTCCGCCACGCCCACGGAGACACCTCCCGCCCGCGCCCAGGGAAATACCTCGCCGCTTCGACACGTGAACGGCCTCGCCGATGGCCACGAGGGCGACGGCCGCCACCGCAGCGCGTACCGGGGCGTCGGCGTTGCCGCCGTAGCGGAACTTCACCACTGCGGAGCGATCAGGAGTGCCGCCGGATTCATCACCTTGAGCAGCGGGTTGATCTCGGGCTGCCGTGTACTTGACGGGTCGCAGACCGTGCCACCGATGACGGTCGCCGCGCGGGCACCACTGCCCTCACCGCAGCGGTGAAAGGGACAGTGACCGTCTTCTACAGGGCTTCTTCGCGTCGTCCCACGGGCCACCCGAGTTGGCCAGGAAGACTAAGGAGCAACGGCAGGAGCACAAGCTCGCGGACTCAGCCGCCGGCTGCGCTCAAGGCAGCACGTTCAAAGAGACACAGGGACACAGGGACGCAGGTCAAGGAAGGACCGGCGCCGCCGCAGTCGGCCACGTCATACGGATGACGCCCCCGGACTCGCCGGAAGTCACCTCGACGTCGTCCACCAGACCGCTGATCACCGCGAGGCCCATTTCGTCCTCGCCGTCCGCGGACAGGTCGAGAGACGGGTCGGCGCCCGCCGCGGCCGGAGCGCTGGGCGCCCCGGAACCCGCGGAGGCCGCGCCGCCCGTACTCGGCACTTCGTCCCCGACCTCGATCGAGAAGGACTTCTCCTCCTCGATCAGTACGACCCGGACGGGAGCCTCAATGCCATTGCTGCGGTGGAGACCCACCGCACGGGAACACGCCTCGCCGACCGCGAGCCTCACTTCGTCCAGCACAGCCTCATCGACCCCGGCCCTGCGTGCCACGGCGGCCGCCACAAGGCGAGCAGTCCTGACATGTTCGGGCTGGGCGCTGAAACGGAGTTCAACGGTGGCCATGCGATCCCCCTCAGACGTACGGGCGTGCTTCTCGGGGGTACCGGGCTGGGAGCCCGGTACCCCTGCGTTCTTCCTCCGGAACCGTCAGTCCGTTGCCGCGACGGCATCATCGACCGTGGTGTGGATCGGGAACACCTTGGTCAGACCGGTGATACGGAAGATCTTGAGAATGCGCTCCTGGTTGCAGACCAGGCGCAGCGAGCCCTCATGGGCACGCACGCGCTTCAGGCCGCCTACGAGCACGCCGAGTCCGGTGGAGTCGAGGAAGTCCACGCCCTCCATGTCGACGACCAGGTGGTAACTGCCGTCGTTCACCAACTCGACCAACTGCTCGCGCAGCTTGGGCGCGGTATATACATCAATCTCGCCACCGACCTCGACGACCGTACGGTCGCCACCAGGCCCGGACACATTGCGAGTCGACAGGGACAGGTCCACGGATCCTCCAGCACCTTGCTATCGAGCGGCCGCCCCCTGTGGTCTCCCCGGCGGAGCCAGGGAACGGATCGCCAGCCGCGATGGCATTCAATCACTTACCAGCAGGCATGCACGACGCCTTGAGCCCATTGTCCGTCATGCCGGTGACACACTCGGTGCCGATGGCCAAGAATCACCACTCCAGGCGACCCACCGCGGACACGGGTGCACGACCCGATCCACGGCAGGTACTCGACCGTCTCTCCGCGGGGCAGAGCCGGGCTTCGCGCATCACTCATACGGAGCACCTGCCCCCACGTGCGGGGCGTCATGCCGTCTGGCCCGATCGCATCCGACCGGAAGTGATTGCCGCCATTCGGGCACGTGGCATCGAACATCCATGGGCCCATCAGGCCACAGCTGCCGAGCACGCGCTCGACGGCGAGTCTGTGATCATCGCCACGGGGACCGCATCGGGCAAGTCGCTCGCCTACCTCGCACCGGTGCTCTCAGCTCTGCTCGACGGCTCGGAAGCACCCAACGGGCGGGGGGCCACCGCCCTCTATCTCGCTCCCACCAAGGCCCTCGCCGCCGACCAGCGGCGCTCCTTCCGGGAGCTCGCCGCACCACTCGGGCACGGCATCAGACCAGCCGTGTACGACGGGGACACGCCCGTCGAAGAGCGCGAATGGGTACGTCAGTTCGCCAATTACGTCCTCACGAACCCGGACATGCTGCACCGCGGGATCCTGCCCTCCCATCCGCGCTGGGCCTCCTTCCTGCGCGCCCTGCGGTACGTGGTCATCGACGAGTGCCACACCTACCGCGGCGTGTTCGGCTCGCATGTGGCCCAGGTGATCCGCAGACTGCGTCGTCTCTGCGCCCGGTACGGTTCCGACCCCGTCTTTCTGCTGGCCTCCGCCACGGCGGCTGAACCCGCGGTGACCGCGGGCAGGCTCACCGGTCTCCCCGTTCACGAGGTGGCCGACGACGCGTCACCCCGCGGCGAACTGGTCTTCGCCCTCTGGGAGCCACCGCTCACCGAACTCCACGGCGAGCAGGGCGCCCCCGTACGCCGTAGCGCCACTGCCGAGACCGCTGACCTCCTCACCGACCTGACTGTGCAGGGCGTCCGCTCGGTCGCCTTCGTACGTTCGCGGCGCGGCGCCGAGCTCGTCGCCGTCATCGCCCAGGAACGCCTCGCCGAGGTCGACCGCTCGCTGGTCCCCAGGGTCGCCGCTTACCGGGGCGGCTATCTGCCCGAGGAACGCCGCGCCATCGAAGCCGCCCTGCACTCCGGTGAACTGCTCGGCCTCGCCGCCACCACCGCCCTGGAACTCGGCATCGACGTCTCGGGACTGGACGCCGTCGTGATCGCCGGCTACCCCGGCACCCGGGCGTCCCTCTGGCAGCAGGCAGGCCGTGCCGGACGCTCGGGCAGCGGCGCCCTCGCCGTCCTGGTGGCCCGCGACGATCCGCTGGACACCTACCTCGTCCACCACCCCGAAGCACTGTTCCAGCAGCCTGTGGAATCGACCGTCCTGGACCCGGACAATCCGTATGTCCTCGCCCCCCATCTGTGCGCGGCCGCTGCAGAACTGCCGCTGACCGCATCCGATCTGGACCTCTTCGGTCCGGCGTCCGCCGGGCTCATGCCGCAGCTGGAGGCTGCGAAACTGCTGCGCCGACGGGGAAAATCCTGGTACTGGACCCGGCGGGAGCGGGCCGCCGACCTGGCGGACATCCGCGGCGAGGGCGGCCGTCCCGTCCAGATCGTCGAGGCGGGCACCGGACGTCTGCTCGGCACGGTCGACGAAGCGTCGTCCCACACCGCGGTCCACGACGGCGCCGTTCACCTCCACCAGGGACGCACCTACGTGGTGAAACACCTGGACCTGGAGGATTCCGCCGCCCTGGTCGAGGAGGCAGGCCCGCCGTACTCGACCACCGCGCGGGACACCACCGCCATCTCCGTCCTGGAGACCGACACCGAAATCCCCTGGGGTGCCGGACGCCTCTGCTACGGGTCCGTCGAAGTCACCAACCAGGTCGTCTCGTTCCTCCGCCGCAGGCTCATCACCGGTGAAGTGCTCGGCGAGACGAAGCTGGATCTGCCGCCCCGCACCCTGCGCACCCGAGCCGTGTGGTGGACGGTCACCGAAGACCAGCTCGACGCAGCCCGGATCAACCCGGAACAGCTGGCGGGCGCTCTGCACGCCGCCGAACACGCCTCCATCGGCATGCTGCCGCTCTTCGCCACCTGCGACCGCTGGGACATCGGAGGCGTCTCCGTGCCACTTCACCCGGACACCCTGTTGCCGACGGTCTTCGTGTACGACGGCCACCCCGGCGGCGCCGGCTTCGCCGAACGGGCCTTCCAGACGGCCCGCGAGTGGCTCACCGCGACCCGGGAGGCCATCGCCTCCTGTGAGTGCGACGCGGGCTGCCCTTCCTGTATCCAGTCCCCGAAGTGCGGCAACGGAAACGATCCCCTGCACAAGCGAGGCGCGGTCCGCCTCCTCTCGGAACTCCTCCGGGAAGCTCCCGCCACCGGTTCACCCGAATGAGGGAAGCCAACCGGGCCGGGAGGCCGCCGGGAGGCCGCCGGGAGGCCGCCGGGAGGCCGGAACTCTTCTGAGACGGATACCGGCCTGGCGACTGCTATCCAGCCTGCGAGGGGAACCGGCCGGAGGGCAGGCTCGGCCCCGTGGACGTGCGGGGCAGAGGGCCGCCCGGAGGGGAGGAAGCTCCCGCAGACGGGGAAGCTTCCGCAGATGCTTCGCCCGGTGACGGGAGGGGCGGCGCGGGCCCGGGAAGGGCGCCGCCCCGATCCAGGCCGTACGCCGGGCCCGCCCTCGCTCTGACCTGCGGCGCATACGGGCCGAAGCGTGCCTCGGCCGTGACGTCGGCGATCTCTCCGCTCACCGCACACCGCGCCACCCGAGCCCCCTGCTCCCCGGCCACCTTCGCCGCCGCAGCGCAGGCCCTGCCCTGCCCCTGCAGCGCCCGGTCCGCAGCTGCCAGAGCCGCCAGATCGGCCGCGCCACCCGCACGGTGCCTGGCCGCCACACCCTGCCCCATCGCGAGCAGGGCCGCGAAGACCACGCACAGGGAGGCCATCGCCATGGCTACCCACACAGTCGCCGAGCCGCGATCAGAGGCACGCCCTCCGAACCACCTCACACCGCCACCTCCGATTCGCCGAAGCGCGTCCGCGTCACCTTCGGGCTGCCGCTCCGGATGGGTACGCCGACTCCGGCAGAAACTCCGGGTCCGGCACCCTCTCCACCTCCACCGACCGCACCAGCTCCGTCCGGGGCCCGGCCGACTCCAGCAGCCCTCAGGCCGTCGGAGGTGCCCCGGGCGCCCGGATCCTCCTTTCCACGCGACGTGTCCGGGGCATCGGCAGCGCCTCCGCTGTTCCCCGTACCGGTACCGCTGTCCGCGCCGTCCCCAGCGCCGGAGGGACCCGGCATTCCGGGCTCTGCGAGCGCTGCCGCTTCCGCGCTGAGCGTCAGCGCGATGGTGCCTGGCCCCGGAGTGGGCGCCTCCACCCGGACCCGCCACAACTCCCCTGCGCGGCCTACCGTGATGCGCGCCCCGGGTGGAGCGGCCGACCGTGCGGCGGAGACCGCAGCAGCCCTGGGTTCCGACCTGGCGACCGCCCGCGCACCGATCCGCGCGGCATCGACACACTGGATCTGTGCTGCTGCGGCGGTCAGAGCCCAGACGAGCGTCATCGTGAACAGCACCAGCGCAGGAATCACCACCGCAGCCTCGGCGGAAACCGATCCCCGGTCAGCCGGCCCCGCGTCGATGGGTCCCCTCACGTGGAACTCTCTGCCGAGCCGGCCTCTGATGTCCCGTCCCCCGCCGGCCGATCTCCCGACACCGCGTCGCTCACCGGCTTCAGAACTGCGCATGGAGCGCCTTCTCGACCACCGATTGCAGTGCCGCAGCGACAGGGCCGCTTGTCACCACCTTGTAGAGCACCGCCGCGAAAGCACAGGCCGCGATCGTGCCCATCGCGTACTCGGACGTGGACATTCCCGCGTCCCTGCGGGCCCCGAACCGCAGCGCATGCCACCGGACCCGCACCCGCCTCCATGCTGCTGAGCTCCCCGGCTCACCGAACCCGACCGGCTCGCCCGCGCTGTCCGCCGGCCCTTGTACGTTTTCCATGCCAACCCCCGTGTCTTGTGTCGTCTTTGGCGCGAACGGGCGGTCGCCCGGTTCGCACTCCTCGTCCGGTGCATTCAGTACGTTCCGGCTGTTCAGCCGACCCGTCGCTGCTGCCGTTCCTGGCCTGCCGCACCAGCCGTTCCTGTGTTCCAGCGTTTCCCTCCCGTTCTCCGTCGGGCCGTCAGGAGGCCTTCAGGAGGTGCCCAGCAAGCCCGATCACCACTGGCACCACACCGACTGCCAGGAACGCGGGCAGAAAGCAGAGGCCCACCGGCCCAGTGATCAGGACGCCCGCCCGGCCCGCCTTGTCCTTGGCGGCTCTGGCCCGTTCGGCTCTGAGCCCTGCCGCGATCCGGGCTACGGGATCTGCAGCAGGAGCCCCGGTCGAGGCGGCTCGCTCCAGGCAGCCGGCCAGGGACGCCGCACCCGGCACCGACCCGAACCTCCCCCAGGCCGAGGCGGGGTCACCACCGAGCCGCAGCTCGGCCGCCGTCCGGGCCAGGGTCTCGCCCAGCGGCCCGCCCAGCGATTCCCCGACCGCCTCAGCAGCCTCCCGGGGCGCCGCGCCGGCCGCGATGCACGCAGCAAGGAGCTCGGCAGCGAGTGGTAGTTCACGTGCGGCCTCCTGCGCCCGGCCCTCCTCCGCTCCGGACGGTGAACGTCTGCGCTGCCAGCTCCGCACCCCGTATCCAGCTGCGAGGCCGACGACGCATCCGGCCCATCCCCCGACAAGGACACAACAGGTGACCAGCGCCGCCAGCGGTGCGCCCCACCGGGCGACCCACACCCGGTACTCAGGACGTCGCAGCGCTCTCCCCGGTGCGACAGCCAGGAGCGTGGCGGCCCGCTTGCGTGAGCGCCGTTCGTGCCGCCGCCCGGCGCAGACAAGACCCAGTCGGGCAGCTGCAGCCGAAACGCACAGGACTGCCCCCAGCCTGTGGACAACGTCACCCGGCATCACACTCCCGGCCCCGGCTCCCCCGGTCATACGTCCTCCCCTGCCCGCACGATCCGCCCCGCCCAGAAGAACCCCGCGCTCTCCAGCACCCCGCCCGCCAGCAGGCAGCACAGACCGGCCGGGGTATGCAGCAACGTCCGGAGCGGATCCGCCCCCAGAGCAGCCCCCAGCAAGAGACCGCCCGCCGGGAGCAACGCCAGCACCAGAACCGTCGACCGCGCACCGGCCAGTTCTGCCCGGAGACCCGCCCGTTGGTCGCGCTCGGCACGCAACGCGCCCTCCAGCCCTTCGAGTCCGGCCGCGAGGCCGGCGCCCCCGTCCACCGATACGCGCCAGCACGCGGCCACACCCCCAAGGCCGCCCGCCCCCGGCTCCCGCGCCGCATAGCGCAACGCCTCGGGTACGTCCCCGCCGAACCGGGCCGCTGCCAGTACCGCGGCCTCCGCCGCACCCAGGGCCCCCGAACCCCGCCCGGCAGCCAGTAGCGCCTCTCCTGGCTGTCTCCCGGCCCGCAACTCGGCGGCCACCGCCCCGCACAGCGCGATCACCGCGTCGGTCCGCGCCAGTCGGTCGCGCTTCGCGGCCGCGGCACGCAGTCGCCGGCGCACCAGCGGCACCGCCGCCGCCCCCACCAGTAACGGCAGCACCGATCCGCCCGCTGTCGCCACGGCGCCGGCCACCACCAGACAGAGCCACTCCGGCCCCGGACGGGAACGCACCCGGCCACGGAACGAGCCGCCCCAAGGGGCCCAGCCCTCCCCGGGTCCCCCGGCGAACAGCAGCCGCCCTCTGCGCAGCCCTCGCTCCCGCGCGACCAGCATCCACAGGGCCGCACCCGCACACAGCGCGGCCAGGAAGACCAGAGCCGTCACAACGCACCCCCGATCATGGTCCGCAACCGCGGCCATCCCCGGCCCTCGGTAAAGCCGTCAGCGCCCCAGCACAGCGCCGGCACGGTCATCACCAGCCCTGTCGCGTCCCGCTCCAGCACATGCACCTCAGCGACCCTGCGCCGCCCACTCCGGTCCCGTACGAGATGGACCACGACCGCCAGCGCCGCCGCCAACTGGCTGTGCAGCGCCGACCGGTCGAGCCCGGCGGACGTGCCGAGCGCCTCGAGGCGGGCCGGAACATCGGCTGCGGCATTCGCGTGCACCGTCCCGCAACCGCCTTCGTGCCCGGTGTTCAGCGCGGCCAGCAGCTCGGTGACCTCGGCTCCGCGCACTTCGCCCACCACCAACCGGTCGGGCCGCATCCGCAGTGCCTGACGCACCAGATCCCGCAGGGTCACACGGCCCGCGCCCTCCTGATTCGCCGGACGTGCCTCCAGTCGCACCACGTGCGGGTGGTCAGGACGCAGTTCGGACGAGTCCTCCGCCAGCACGATCCGCTCAGCAGGCCCGACCAGACCCAGCAGGGAGGACAGCAGCGTCGTTTTGCCCGAACCGGTGCCACCGCTGACCAGGAAGGACAGCCGGGCCTCGATCAGAGCCCGCAGCAGCTCGTCACCACGCGGTGGAACCGTGCCGGCCGCTACCAGCTCCCCCAGCGAGAAGGCTTTTGGCCGCACCACGCGCAAGGAGAGGCACGTCGACCCCACGGCCACCGGTTCGAGCACCGCGTGCAGCCGTGTCCCGTCGGGCAGCCGTGCGTCCACCCACGGCCTCGCATCATCGAGCCGCCGCCCGGCCACCGCGGCGAGCCGCTGTGCCAGCCGCCGCACTGCGGCCGCGTCCGGAAAGGCCACACCGGTCAGTTCGAGCCCGCCGCCCCGGTCCACCCACACCCGGTCGGGGGCAGCGACCAGCACATCCGTCACCGCCGGATCGGCGAGCAGGGCCTCCAGCCTGCCCGAGCCAACGAGTTCTGACCGCAATTCCTCCGCGTGCCCCAGCACCTCGGCATCCCCCAGCAGCCGCCCCTGGGCGCGCAGCGCAGCTGCCACCCGTGCCGGTGTGGGCTCTGCCCCGCTCTCCGCGAGCCGCTGGCGTACGGCGTCGAGGAGCGGGGGCGAACCGACCGGAGACGGAAGACCGGCGGACACCGGTACCGGGTTCATGAGGCACCTTCCCCGGCCAGCGCCTGAGCCCAGAACGCAGTACAGAATCCGGCCAGCGGCCCGCGGACCCGGCCGCCCGGCGGGGTACCACCGCTCTCTGCCGCGAGCAGCCCGTCCTCAGCCGGCAGTTCCCCCACGAGGGGCAGGTCCAGCGCCCGTGCGACCCACTCCTCGTCCAGCCCCGGCGCATAGGGCCCGCGTACCACCGCCCGCAGGTCCTGGAGGACCATGCCGGCCATGGAGGCGACCCTGGCCGCGGCAGCCACCGCCCGCAGCTCCCCCGGCACCACCAGGAGTCCGATATCGAGCTGGGCAAGCGCCTCAGCAACGCTCTCGTCGACCCGCCGGGGCAGGTCCACAACAACCACTCCACCGCCCCTCCGTGCGGCCGCCAGAACGGCACGCATGGCTTCCGGGGCGATCACCACCGCGTCCGTCCTGTCCCAGCTGAGGACGCGGAGCCCGTGCAACTCAGGCAGGGATTCCTCCAGCGCGCTCCCGGCCACCCTCCCCTTGGAGCGGGCGAAATCAGGCCATCGCCTGCCCTGTGCGTGTTCTCCGCCGAGCAGCACATCAAGCCCGCCGCCGAGTGGGTCCCCGTCGATGAGGACGGTGCGCCGCCCGCTCCGGGCGGCGGTGACCGCCAGCGCACACGCCAGGGTGGAAGCCCCGGCCCCGCCCCGGCCGCCGATCACCCCGACGGTGAGCGCCTGGTCCCCGGCGCCTTCGGCGACATCAGCGATCCGCTCCACGAGCCAGCTCTCGGCGTCCGGCAGCCGCAGCACATACTCGGCACCGATCTCGACGGCCCGCTGCCAGACATCAGGGTCGTCCTGGTCCTTGCCCACGAGATACACACCTGGTCTGCGGGTGCTCCCACTTACGCGGGAAGCCGCGTCGTCCCCCACGAGGATCAGCGGCGCACCCTCCCAGCCGCCCTTGTGCTCCGGCACCCCGTGATGAACCTCCGGTTCCGCGCCGGCCGCGGCGCACAGCCGCAGCAGGTCGTCGAGGAGCACCGCGTCCTCGGTGACGATCAGCGGTCCGCCCCGCTGCCTCCCAGCAGGCGGCATCCGATCCGGTGTGATGGATCCAGCCACGATCCGGTCTCCCTCCACAGTGATTCCTTCCGGCCACGAAGTCGCTGCGAACGGCAGCTGACTTCGCGATGGGAATCACCGTGCAGAGATCCTGGAAATTAAGTGGATCTTGCTCAAAAACTGTGAACAACTCACTGGTTGTGAATATCTCCCCCACTCTTATCGGTGACTTCCGGAGAGCAGCGCAACGACTACGCAGCGTCACTCGTATGTAGTGTCGAGGACCGTCGGAGTCGACCGGAGGAGAGTGCCGCGGATGACCGCAGAACCGCTGCTGACGCGGGAGGAACGCCCGAAAACGTGTCCGGACATGCGACGACCCCAGCCGGGGGGGAGAGCTGGGGTCGTCCCCACGTCCGACTCGGGGGGGGGAGGAGCCGGACGGGGATAACACGGTCGCGAACGATCCGTGACTTCCATGGTGTACCCGAGAGCCTTCTCAGGCAAACCCACGCGCCGACGCGTAAGCCGAATGGCGGGCACCTATGCTCAGAGTTGTGGAAAACCACTCGTCGCCCCGTACCGCTGCCTTCTTTGACCTCGACAAGACAGTCATCGCCAAGTCGTCGACGCTGACCTTCAGCAAGTCGTTCTATCAAGGCGGCCTGATCAACCGCCGGGCAGTGTTGCGCACCGCGTATGCCCAGTTCGTATTCCTGGCCGGTGGCGCAGATCACGACCAGATGGAGCGCATGCGTGCGTACCTCTCCGCCCTGTGCAAGGGCTGGAACGTCCGACAGGTCAAGGAGATCGTCGCCGAGACCCTGCACGATCTCATCGACCCGATCATTTATGACGAGGCCGCTTCACTCATCGAGGAGCACCACACGGCAGGACGCGATGTGGTGATCGTCTCCACCTCGGGCGCCGAAGTGGTCGAGCCGATCGGGGAGCTCCTCGGGGCCGACCGTGTGGTCGCCACCCGGATGGTGGTCGGCTCCGACGGGTGCTTCACGGGCGAGGTGGAGTACTACGCCTACGGCCCCACCAAGGCCGAAGCCGTGAAGGAGCTCGCCTCTTCGGAGGGGTACGACCTGGCGCGCTGTTACGCGTACAGCGACTCGGCGACCGATGTGCCCATGCTCGAGTCGGTCGGCCACCCCTACGCGGTCAACCCGGACCGGGCGCTCCGCCGCGAGGCGTCCGCACGCGACTGGCCGATTCTCGTCTTCAATCGTCCGGTTCGGCTGAAGCAGCGACTGCCGGCCCTGAGGATGCCGCCACGGCCCGCCCTGGTGGCAGCTGCCGCCGTCGGCGCCGCGGCAGCCACAGCCGGCCTTGTCTGGTACGCGAACCGAGGGGACCGGAGCCAACGCAGAAGGGGTCCTTTCGCCCGGATTTGAGGCGGAAAGCAAAGAAGTGGAGCGAGGCCTTCCCATCTCCCCGCGATGAGGAGTACAAAGGAATCAACGGCCCGCGAGACCAAGGACATCCGCGAGGATCACCTGAAACCGCAGAAGGCCCCACGGACCGAGCACAAAAACCGAGTACCCACGCGACGTCGACCCGTCGATTACGGGCCAGCCGCACCAGGTACACGGGCGAAGATCCCGGCCTGATGGGCAATATTTCGAGGACGCCTGGTAACCCGGTGGACGTGCCAGCGGCGGCACCTATGAGGTGCCGCCGCATCTTTCTGGCCTGCGCGGCGCCAAGGGCTGTCCCGTAACCGCTGATGTATGAGCGCGCATCGGACGCGGCACATCGCGAGGCGGAGGGACGTTCGCACACTGGACGTTCGTGCGTCCGACAACGTGACGAGGCGCCGTAGCCGTCGTCGCCCGCCCCGCCCGCCAGGGGTTGCGCGACAGCCCTAAGCCGCCCCGCGCTGAAGCGCCTCGCAAACGGCCGTCGATTCCCGGACGCCGAGCTCCACCGCTCGACCGCAGTGCACGATCCACGCGGCCATACCCTCCGGCGTCCCCGACACGTAGCCGTCCAGCGCCGCGACGTAGGCCGCACGACCCAGCTCCGCGTGGCCGACCTCCGCAGGGCAGATGGACTTGGGGTCGAGGCCACTGTTGATCAGCACGACCCGCTCCGCAGCTCGCGCGACCAACCCGTTGTACGAGGTGAAGGGGCGCAGCGCGAGCAGCTCGCCGTGCACCACGGCCGCTGTCACCAGGGCCGGAGCCGCACTGCCTGCGATGACCAGCTGCGAAAGGCCTTCCAGCCGGGCAGACACCTCGCCGGCCTCCGGCAACGGGAGTTCGATCAGCGGCTCGTCAGCCTTCTCGCCGGCAAGCCGCGGCCGGCCGACCGCGTCACCCGAGTCCGCGGCCGCAACCAGATGCAGGCGCGCCAGGACCCGTAGCGGTGACTGCCGCCAGATGGACAGCAGCTGGCCGGCCTCTGCCGACAGTCGCAGCGCCGCACCGACCGCCAGCGCCTCGGCATCACCGCCGAAGTCCGTTCGCCGGCGCACCTCCTCCAGCGCCCAGTCCGCTCCCGCCAGTGCGGCCGACCCGCGCGCGGCACGCAGCGCAGCCTCTCCCGTGACCTCAGTGCTGCGGCGTCGCATGACGCGGTGCCCGTAGACCCGGTCGACAGCTTTGCGCACGGAGTCGACAGCGGCGCCCACACCTGGCAGCTGCCCCAGTGCGGCAAGAGGATCTGAGTGATCTGGAGGAGTCACCGGGGCTCCGGCGGCCGCCTTCCGGGAGAACGCAGTCATAGGAAGCGAGGCTACGCGCCCATAGCACCCACCCCACCTTGGAGTGGTCTTCTTCACTCACCATGCCCACGCAGCGCACTCGCCCGACTACCCTTTGTGAACATGAAGATCGCTTTCGTAGGGAAGGGCGGCAGCGGCAAGACCACGCTGTCCTCTCTCTTCATCCGCCACCTGACCGCCAACGAGGCACCCGTCCTTGCTGTGGACGCCGACATCAACCAGCACCTCGGTGCCGCACTCGGCCTCGACGACGCGGAGTCCGCCGCGCTGCCCGCGATGGGCGCGCACCTCCCGCTCATCAAGGAGTACCTCCGCGGCTCCAACCCCCGGATCGCCTCCGCCGAGACGATGATCAAGACCACCCCGCCGGGCACTGGGTCCCGACTGCTCCGGATCCGTGAGGACAATCCGGTGTACGACGCGTGCGCCCGCCCTGTCGCACTGGACGACGGCGAAATCAGCCTGATGGCGACAGGCCCGTTCACCGAGTCGGATCTCGGCGTCTCCTGCTATCACTCCAAGGTCGGCGCGGTCGAGCTCTGCCTGAACCATCTGGTCGACGGACCGGAGGAGTTCGTCGTCGTCGACATGACAGCCGGGTCGGACTCGTTCGCCTCCGGGATGTTCACCCGCTTCGACCTGACGTTCCTGGTGGCCGAGCCGACACGTAAGGGGATCTCCGTCTACCGCCAGTACAAGGAGTACGCACGGGACTTCGGCGTCGCGCTGAAGGTCGTCGGAAACAAGGTGCGGGACAGGGACGACCTGGAGTTCCTGCGCGCCGAGGCCGGCGACGACCTGCTGGTGAGCGTCGGCCACTCCGACTGGGTGCGCGCGATGGAGAAGGGCCGCCCGCCCCGCTTCGAGCTGCTCGAAGCAGGGAACCGGCTGGCACTCCAGTCACTTCAGGACGCGGCAGAGGACAGCTACGCGCACCGCGACTGGGAGCGATACACCCGCCAGATGGTGCACTTCCATCTGAAGAACGCGGAGAGCTGGGGGAACGAGCGGACAGGCGCCGACCTGGCTTCCCAGGTCGACCCCGCCTTCGTCCTCAGTGAGCGCTACGCCGAGGTCTCCCCCGCCTCTTGACGCCGCCTGCGGAACGGGGCGAAGGCGGGACAGGGGCGAAGCGGGGCGGGACAGACAGCCGGCTGCCCCGCCCCGCCCCCTCACCCAGCACGCCCACGCCGTTCACAGCAGCCCACGTGACGCCCGCGCGGGTGGTATCCGACTTCGTCCCATCTCTCGCAGTACGGTCGGCAACGATCAACTGCTCGACCCCGGCCGGAAGTCCACGGACCGGTAAGCGTTTCCCCGATCGGGGTTCGGCCCATCCGGCGCACCTCGCGAGACCGCTCGCCACCTCCGCGGCCGAGCCGGCACCGGCAGAACGCACGACGGACGGGCCAGAACCCCAGGGCCACGGTCTCCCACTTCACCAGGGCTACGACCGACTTCACCCCTCCGGCTCCTGACCTTTCGCCGCCCGCGCGACCGCTCACTCCGCGACAAGGGCTGCGCACAGAGCGGCCGTGACCGCGGCGGGCCTGCGCATTGCCCTGCGAAGCCCCGGCAAGGGGCTCTCCGCGCGAGGACGGTCGTGGTCCGCCCCGTCCGACGGTCCCGCATTGCACGCCTCGGCGCTTCTTCGCCCCGGTGCACCACCGGGCTGCCCGATCACCGAATCGAGTGAACCACTCGACCATTTGACCCTAATGTCTATGCTTCGCCTTTACTCTGAATTACGATCTATTTACTGAGCGTTGAAGATCCCGCCGTTGCACGCCGTGATTCACGGCCGCGTCACCCTGTTCCGCGACCGCGCTGCCCGGAGGAGACGGGAACTATGCCTGCCTGCGTCCCCACCCGTACTGAGAACACCCCTTCCGACGTCCCACCCTCCACACGCATCCGTCCGCCATACGCTCCGCCCCCCGGCGGAGCTGGCCGCCGGTCCCGCTTCCGGATTTCCGGAGCCGACCTGTCCGCCTCGATCACGGTCTTCCTGATCGCGGTCCCCATGTCCCTCGGACTCGCCGTCGCGATCGGCGCCCCGCTCGAAGCCGGGCTGCTCGCCGCGGCCGTCGGCGGCATCGTCGCAGGACTCCTCGGAGGCTCCGCGCTCCAGGTCAGCGGCCCCTCAGCAGGTCTGACGGTGGTGACGGCCGGCCTCATCCAGAGCTACGGCTGGCGCACCACCTGCGCCATCACTGTCGGCGCGGGCCTGCTCCAGCTGATCCTGGGTTCGCTGCGCACCGCCCGCAGCGCACTCGCCGTCTCCCCGGCCATCGTGCACGGCACTCTCGCGGGCATCGGAGTCGCCATCGCGCTCGCCCAACTCCATATTGTGCTCGGCGGCACACCGCAGAGCTCCGCGGTGGCCAACGCCCTGGCTCTTCCGGAGCAATTCGGGCGCGTCGCTCCTGCGGCGCCGCTGATCGGAGGGATCACCGTCGCCGTGCTGGTGCTGTGGACGCGTATCCCAGGGCGGGCAGGGCGGGCGCTGCGCAGAATCCCGGCCGCGCTGGCCTCGGTCGCGGTGGCCACCGCGTGTGCCGCTGTCGCCGCTCCCCGGATCGCCCGCGTCGACCTCCCGTCGTGGGAGGCGCACGCCCTGCCGGAGCTGCCGCACGGCCCGGTGCTGGGCCTGCTCGGTGCTGTGTTCACGGTGACGCTGGTGGCGAGCCTTGAGTCACTGCTGTCAGCCGTGGCCGTGGACAAGCTGGCCGCCGACCGGCCCGGAGCCGCAGGCAGACGCGCCGACCTCGACCGTGAACTGCGCGGGCAGGGCATCGCCAACGCGGTGTCCGGGCTGCTCGGCGGCCTCCCCGTGTCAGGCGGAGCGGTACGCGGCACCGCGAACGTCCGGGCGGGTGCGACGGGCCGCGCATCCACCGTGCTGCACGGTGTGTGGATGCTGATCGCGGCCGGTCTGCTGGTCGGCGTACTGGAGTGGATGCCGCTCGCCGCGCTGGCCGCTCTCGTCATGGTCGTCGGTCTGCAGATGGTGAGTTACGCGCACATCCGCAACGTCCACAAGCATCGGGAGTTCCCGGTATACGGGGCAACGGTCGTCGGCGTCGTGGGATTCGGCGTGCTGGAAGGGGTATCCGTCGGAATCGCCGTCGCGGTAGGTGTGGCCCTGCATCGGCTGGCCCGGACCCGGATCACCCTGCAGGAGAGCGGTGGCACCCACCTGCTGCGGGCTCGCGGCCAGTTGACGTTTCTCGCGGTGCCGCGTTTGAGCCGGACGCTCGGGCAGATCCCGCCGGGGTCGCACGCCGTTGTGGAGCTGGACGGCTCGTTCATGGACCATGCGGCGTACGAGACGCTCCAGCACTGGCAGGAGGGACATGTCTCCCAGAACGGCACGGTGGATGTGACAGGCCGGGGAGGCAGCCGGATCGTCGACCCCGCGCCCGCCGCGCACACCTGTTGCCGCCCCTGGACGCCCTGGCGCAATCACCACTGTGACGACCGCGCCGCAGACCGGACCGGCCGCACAGACCAGGCCGGCCAGGCGGGCCACACGAACGGCGCCGACGGCGCGAACCACTCCAGCAGCACGGTCTGCGACAGCACGGCCTGCGCAGACGGGGGGCCCGCTTCCACCCCCGACCGCTCCCTCGCCCCCGGCCCTGAATCCGAGCCCGTCCCCGGCACCGCGTCCCCCGATGCCCCCTCCCGGGCAACGGTTTCCAGTACAGCGGCGTTCAGTACAGCGGGAGCCAGCGCAACGGGGCCCCATGCAACGGGGTCCACTCCACCGGCGTCTCGTACCGCACCGTCACGTCGAGCCGTCTCCCCCCACGGGGTGACGTCCCACGCCACCACTGCCTCGCACCTCGCCGCCCCAGCCCCCACCGCCCCACACCCTGTTACCCACCACCAGGAGGCCGCCCCGTACTCCATCGCCTCGTCCCAGCGGCCGGGGAGCCGTCAACTGGCCAGTGGCTTGAGCTCGTTCCAGCGTGACACCGCACCACTGGTCCGGGACGAACTGGCGCGTCTCGCGCGGGAGGGGCAGCGGCCATCCCAGCTCTTCCTCACCTGTGCCGATTCCCGGTTGGTGACCAGCATGATCACATCGAGTGGCCCCGGCGATCTGTTCACTGTGCGAAACGTGGGAAATCTTGTGCCGTTGCCGGGCGCGGAAGCCTCCGACGACTCGGTGGCGGCAGCGATCGAGTACGCAGTGGACATCCTGCGGGTCGAGTCGATCACTGTCTGCGGGCACTCGGGCTGCGGTGCCATGACCGCTCTCCTGAACGACGCGGACACCGCGGCCGCCACTGAAGCCCTGTGCTCCACCGGCGCCAGTTCCCCCACTGGCTCCACGAGCCTCACCGGCCCCGTGAACCCCAGCGACCCAACCGGCTCCCTGCACTCACCCGGCTTCGCGAACGCCTCAGGGGCCGCGAACTCCGCAGACGACACCGCCGGTGCGACCGGCGTACGGGGCGGCACGGCGCCGTACGACGCCGGCGGCGCCCCCGCGAGCACACCCCTTCGGCGCTGGCTGAGGCACGGGCAGCCCAGTCTCGACCGGATGCTGAGCCGCCATCACCCGTCGGCCCGGATCTCCGGCCGGATGCCGGCCGATGCGGTGGAGCAGCTCTGCCTCACCAATGTGATTCAGCAGTTGGAGCATCTGCGGGCGCACGAATCGGTCGCGCGCCGTCTCGAGGAAGGAGCACTGGAGCTGCACGGCATGTACTTCCACGTCGGGGAGGCGCAGGCGTACCTGCTCGCCGACCCGCATGAGCTGGACGGAGTCTTCGCCCGGGTGGCTCCCGCCTGACGGTTCTCCTGTGCGACGGAGCCACAACTGTGTGATGGGCCACTGATGCGCCCCCGGCTCAGTCGGCCGATGACCCATGAGCACCCTCCGATCGCCCCCGACCGCCCGCGTCCCCCTGCGGAACCCCGCCCGTGCCCGCACTCGTTGGGGAGGTTGATCCGCAACCGGTCCAAACCGGAAGGGGTGCCTGCCGACACCCAGGCCCTAAAGGTCTAAACCAATTTATTGCCGTGAGCCCTTGTCAGAGTGGCTCGCGGGCTGATGAGCTATGACCTGGGACACAAGGCTTTGTCGAAAGGGCGATCTCGTGAGCAACGAAAGCTTGGCCAACCTGCTCAAGGAGGAGCGGCGCTTCGCGCCGCCCACCGAGCTGGCCGCGAACGCCAATGTCACAGCGGAGGCGTACGAGCAGGCGGCAGCGGACCGGCTGGGTTTCTGGGCCGAGCAGGCCCGGCGGCTGACGTGGGCCACGGAGCCCACCGAGACGCTCGACTGGTCGAACCCGCCGTTCGCGAAGTGGTTCGCCGACGGTGAGCTCAACGTCGCGTACAACTGCGTGGACCGGCATGTCGAGGCCGGCAACGGTGACCGCGTCGCCATCCACTTCGAAGGTGAGCCCGGCGACAGCCGGTCGATCACCTACGCGCAGCTCAAGGACGAGGTGTCCCAGGCCGCGAACGCCCTCACCGAGCTGGGCGTCGTGAAGGGGGACCGGGTCGCCGTCTATCTGCCGATGATCGCCGAGGCGGTGGTGGCGATGCTGGCCTGTGCCCGTGTCGGCGCCGCGCACTCGGTGGTGTTCGGCGGTTTCTCCGCGGACGCCGTCGCCTCACGCATCCAGGACGCGGACGCCAAGCTCGTCATCACCGCCGACGGCGGCTACCGGCGTGGCAAGCCGTCGGCGCTCAAGCCCGCGATCGACGAGGCGGTGACGAAGTGCCCGCAGGTCGAGCACGTGCTCGTCGTGCGGCGTACGGGCCAGGACACGGCGTGGACCGAGGGCCGGGACGTCTGGTGGGACGAGTTCGTGGGCCGCCAGTCCACCGAGCACACCCCGGTGGCCTTCGAGGCCGAGCACCCGCTGTTCATCCTCTACACATCGGGTACGACGGGTAAGCCGAAGGGCATCCTGCACACCTCCGGCGGCTACCTCACCCAGGCGGCGTACACCCACCACGCGGTCTTCGACCTCAAGCCGGAGACGGACGTCTACTGGTGCACGGCCGACATCGGCTGGGTGACCGGGCACTCCTACATCGTGTACGGCCCGCTCGCCAACGGCGCGACCCAGGTCATCTACGAAGGCACCCCGGACACCCCGCACCAGGGCCGTTTCTGGGAGATCGTCCAGAAGTACGGCGTCTCGATCCTCTACACGGCGCCCACCGCCATCCGTACGTTCATGAAGTGGGGCGACGACATCCCCGCCAAGTTCGACCTGTCGTCGCTCCGCATCCTCGGATCGGTCGGCGAACCGATCAACCCCGAGGCCTGGATGTGGTACCGGAAGAACATCGGCGCCGACAAGTGCCCCATCGTGGACACCTGGTGGCAGACCGAGACCGGCGCCATGATGATCTCGCCCCTGCCCGGCGTGACAGAGACCAAGCCCGGTTCCGCCCAGCGCGCACTGCCCGGCATCTCCGCGACGGTCGTCGACGACGAAGCCCGCGAAGTCCCGGACGGAGGCGGCGGCTACCTCGTCCTCACCGAGCCATGGCCTTCGATGCTCCGCACCATCTGGGGCGACGACCAGCGCTTCATCGACACCTACTGGTCCCGGTTCGAGGGCAAGTACTTCGCGGGCGACGGTGCGAAGAAGGACTCGGACGGCGATCTGTGGCTGCTCGGCCGGGTCGATGACGTCATGCTCGTCTCCGGCCACAACATCTCCACCACCGAGGTCGAGTCCGCGCTCGTCTCCCACCCCGCAGTCGCCGAGGCCGCCGTCGTCGGTGCCGCCGACGAGACGACCGGCCAGTCGATCGTCGCCTTCGTGATCCTGCGGGGCACAGCCGAGGAGTCGGCGGACCTCTCGGCAGAGCTCCGCAACCACGTCGGCGCGGTGCTCGGGCCGATCGCCAAGCCGAAGCGCGTACTGCCCGTGGCCGAGCTGCCCAAGACCCGGTCCGGGAAGATCATGCGGCGCCTGCTCCGCGACATCGCTGAGGACCGCGAACTGGGCGACGTCTCCACCCTCACCGACTCCTCGGTGATGGGCCTGATCCAGAAGAAGCTGCCGAGCGCCTCCAGCGAGGACTGAGCCACAAGCCACGGAGACCCGACCGTCCCGTAAAGGCCCGGCAGCCCCGTAACAGGGCACTCCGGGAGGGGCAGGACGGTCAAGGAGCAGCGCAGGAGCAGAAGCACAGCAGAGTGCCGGACGGGCTTGATATGCCCGTCCGGCATTCTGTCCGTAAGGTGACGTAGAGACGATCACCGGATACTCCCTGCCACTCCAGCAGAAAGCGCCCCGACTCGAATCCCCCCTCTCGCTCCCTCTCGAACAGCAGAGCGTCCTGGCTCGGGCAGGCTCGGATAACGTAGGGGCAGACGAAGTAGGTAAACGGGTGCGCCGGGAAGTCTGGTCGGCATGTGTTCTGTGCTGTCCACCTGACCGGAGGTCCCCCGCGTGGCCACGCCCGCCCCGAAGCCGAAGCGCCGTTCCGACTCGCACCCACAGGCTGGCTCGCAGGCCGAGCACGAGTCGCAATCACCATCCGGCTCGCAACAAGAGCCCGGCTCCCAGGCCGAGCACGAGTCACACCCTCAGTCCGGATCGCAGGCCGAGCACGAGTCACAACCTCAGTCCGGATCGCAGGCCGAGCACAGGACGCAGCCGCAGCCACAGCCCGGCTCGCACGGCTCATCCACGTCGTTCCTCGGTCGGCTCCCCCTCCCCGAACGGACCTATCTCGCCGATGCTCTGCGCACCGAGACCGTCGGAGGTCTGCTGCTCCTCATTGCCGCCATCGCAGCCCTCGTATGGGCGAACACCCCGCTGAGCAGCAGTTACGCGTCCGCCAGCCACTTCCATCTGGGACCGGCCTCCGTCGGTCTGCACCTATCGGTCCAGCACTGGGCGGCCGACGGCCTCATCGCCGTCTTCTTCTTCGTCGCCGGCATCGAGCTGAAGCGCGAGATGGTCGCGGGCGAACTGCGTGATCCCAAGGCCGCCGCGCTGCCCGTCATCGCCGCGGTGTGCGGCATGGCCGTACCGGCGCTGACCTACACGCTGGTCAACGTCGTCGGCGACGGTTCGCTGGGTGGATGGGCCGTGCCGACCGCCACCGACATCGCCTTCGCACTCGCCGTACTCGCCGTCATCGGGACCTCGCTCCCCTCCGCGCTGCGCGCCTTCCTCCTCACCCTGGCCGTCGTCGACGATCTCTTCGCGATCCTGATCATCGCGGTGTTCTTCACCAGCGACATCAACTTCGCCGCGCTCGGCGGCGCGATGGCCGGTCTGGCCGTCTTCTGGCTGCTGCAGCGCTTCGGCGTACACGGCTGGTACATCTACGTCCCGCTCGGGCTGGTCATCTGGGCGCTGATGTACAACAGCGGCGTGCACGCCACCATCGCCGGTGTCGCGATGGGCCTGATGCTCCGCTGCACCCGCCGCGACGGCGAGCGGCACTCGCCCGGGGAGCACATCGAACACCTGGTCCGGCCCTTCTCGGCGGGTCTCGCCGTCCCGCTCTTCGCGCTGTTCTCCGCTGGGGTCTCGGTGTCCGGCCGGGCGCTCACCGACGTGTTCAGCAGGCCGGAGACGCTGGGTGTCGTGCTGGGTCTGGTCGTCGGCAAGGCGGTCGGCATCTTCGGTGGTACGTGGCTGACCGCCCGCTTCACCAGAGCCCAGCTCAACAAGGACCTGGCATGGGCCGATGTGTTCGCGGTGGCCTCCCTCGCCGGAATCGGTTTCACGGTCTCGCTCCTCATCGGGGAGCTGGCCTTCGCCGGGGATGCCACGACGACCGCCGAGATCAAGGCATCCGTGCTGCTCGGCTCCCTGATCGCCGCCGCGCTCTCGTCCGTCCTGCTCAAGATGCGCAACCGCCGGTACCGGGCCCTGTGCGACGAGGAGGAGCGCGACGAGGATCACGACGGCATCCCCGATATCTACGAGGAGGACGAACCCGCGCACCATCTGCGCATGGCTGCGATCCTCGAAGGGAAGGCGGCCGAGCACCGCCGTCTCGCAGAACGGGCGGGGGCAGCAAGCGAGGACGAGGACCGTCCGGCATGATCTGAAGTCAGATCACTCCGAACAGACCGTTTGTGACGATGCCCGCGCGGACGGACGCTCGCGCAAGAGAAGAGGGATTCAGCGATGAGCCACCCCAGCAGCCCTGCCGGCACCGCCGACCGCAGTCTCGGCCAGCTGTTCGCCTCGGCGACCGCCGAGATGTCCGCACTGGTGCACGACGAGATCGCTCTGGCCAAGGCCGAGCTCCGCCAGGACGTCAAGCGGGGCGCCGTCGGCAGCGCCGCGTTCTCAGCAGCCGGGATCGTGCTCCTCTTCTCCCTGCCGATGCTGAGCTTCGCCCTCGCCTACGGCATCCGGACCTGGAGCCACTGGAACATGGCGATCTGCTTCGTCCTGTCCTTCGCCGCCAATGTGCTGGTGGCCGGGGTGCTCGCGCTGATCGGGCTCGTCTTCGTCAAGAAGGCCAAGAAGGGCAAGGGCCCGCAGAAGGTCGTCGCGTCCGCCAAGGAGACGGCCGCTGTCATCCAGGGCGTCAAGCCGCACCCCCGTCCGGCCCTCGACAAGGCGGCCGCACTGGTGCCCGCCGATTCTCTGCCCGCGGTCACGGACAAGCCGTCAGCTGTGGCACGCTCGTCGGCATGACCGCTTCTGCCGAAATGGGCTCCGTCGTACGAATCGATGGGCCCTGGACCCACCGCGATGTCGCCGCCAACGGCGCGCGCTTCCACATCACGGAAGCGGGTGACGGGCCGCTGGTGTTGCTGTTGCACGGTTTCCCGCAGTTCTGGTGGACGTGGCGCCATCAGCTGACCGCCCTCGCCGACGCGGGATTCCGGGCTGTCGCGATGGATCTGCGCGGCGTGGGCGGCAGCGACCGCACGCCGCGCGGGTACGACCCGGCCAACCTGGCGCTCGACATCACCGGTGTCATCCGCTCGCTGGGGGAGCCGGACGCCGCGCTCGTCGGGCACGACCTGGGCGGCTATCTGGCGTGGACGGCTGCTGTGATGCGGCCCAAGCTGGTGCGCAGGCTCGCCGTGTCCTCGATGCCCCATCCGCGCCGGTGGCGCTCGGCGATGCTCTCCGACCTCTCGCAGTCCCGAGCCGGTTCGTACGTCTGGGGATTCCAGCGGCCGTGGCTGCCGGAGCGACAGCTCGTCGCCGACGACGCGGCGCTCGTCGGTGAGCTGGTACGCGAGTGGTCCGGGCCGGCCCGGCCGGAGGACGACTCCGTGGAGACGTACCGGCGCGCCATGTCGATCCCGTCCACGGCGCACTGCTCGATCGAGCCGTACCGCTGGATGGTGCGGTCACTGGCGCGGCCGGACGGCATCCAGTTCAACCGCCGGATGAAGCGTCCGGTGCGGGTACCGACGCTGCATCTGCACGGATCACTCGACCCGGTGATGCGCACCCGCAGCGCCGCGGGGTCGGGGCAGTACGTCGAAGCGCCCTACCGCTGGCGGCTGTTCGACGGACTGGGCCACTTTCCTCAGGAGGAGGACCCCGAGGCGTTCTCCGCGGAACTCATCAACTGGCTGAAGGACCCCGAGCCCGACCGGTGACCCCGGTGGGCGACCCCGCGGGAACACTTGTCCTACGAACAGCCAAATGCCTGACGCATAGGCCAATTGGCCCCATGGGACGCGATTACGGACCATGAGGCACGGGCAAACACGAGGGTATGGGCTGGACGCACGACTACGGTGACACAGCACGCAACCGCCGCTCGGCCACAGGCCTGAGCACCTACGAGAGGGGCGGATCCCACGACCGGGAGACCGATCCACGTCTCGGTATTCCACGCATCATCCGCCGCCGGGCTCGCTGGGTGTCGGCGCGCTTACGCCATTCCAGGCCGTAGGCCGCCCGCTCCCCGGACCGGAATCCGTTGACCGGCGGTTGGGCGGCTCGGCGACTCGGACCGTCCGGGTGCTCAGCGTTTCGTGAGATAGCCCAGCCCCGGATGCACATCCCGGTAGCCGTCGAGCAGGCGTCCCGCGACATTCACGGAATCGACCAGCGGATGCAGGGCGAATGCCCGCACCGCGGCCCGCGCCGATCCGCTCTCCGCCGCCTCCAGCACGGAACGCTCCACAGCCTTCACCGCTGACACCAGGGCCGCCTCATGCCCCGTCAGCTGTGATACCGGCAGTGCGCGCGGGCCATTGGCGTCGACCTCGCACGGGACCTCGATCACGGCTGCCGCGTCGAGCACGGACAAGGTGCGGCCGCCCGCGGTCCCGTCAGGGACGTTGCCGTTGGGGACGTTGAGGATGAGGGTGGCGCTCTCGTCGCGCGCGATGGCACGCATCAGGGCCAGCGCGACGTTCTCGTACCCGCCCGACTCCAGGTCGTCCGCCTCGCGTTCGCCCGCGCCCGCCGCCTCGCGGTTCTCCGCCATGTACGTCGCCTCGCGTTCGGCACGGGTACGGTCCCAGGCCGTCAGCGCGGGTGTCGCCGGGTGCGTCATCTCGTCGTAGAACCGTGCCTGCTGCTCGTGGAGGAAGGCACCGCGTGTCTGCCCCGCCTGCTGGTAGGCGGCGACCGTTTCCCGGTTGAAGTAGTAGTAGTGCAGGTACTCGTTGGGGACCGACCGGATGGAGCGCAGCCACTCCGCCCCGAAGAGCCGGCCCTCCTCGAAGGAGGTCAGCAGCGCCTCGTCGTCGAACAGCCGGGGCAGCACGTCCTGTCCGTCGGCATACAGCCCACGCAGCCAGCCCAGATGGTTCAGCCCCACGTAGTCGAGCCGGGCCGAGAGCGGGTCCGCGCCGAGTACCCGTGCGACGCGGCGGCCGAGACCGACCGGTGAATCGCAGATCCCCACGACCCGGCCGCCGAGATGCGCGGCCATCGCCTCGGTGACGAGCCCCGCCGGGTTGGTGAAGTTGATGACCCAGGCCTCCGGGGCGAGCCGGGCGACCCGGCGGGCGATGTCGACCGCGACCGGGACCGTGCGCAGCCCGTACGCGATTCCGCCCGCGCCGACGGTCTCCTGGCCCAGCACTCCCTCGGCCAGCGCCACCCGCTCGTCGGCCGCACGGCCCGCGAGCCCGCCCACCCGGATCGCGGAGAACACGAAGTCCGCCCCGCGCACGGCGTCGTCGAGGTCGGTGGTGGTACGGACCTCCGGCGCATCCGGCACGTCCGCCGCCTGGTCGGCGAGGACCCGCGCCACAGCGGCCAGCCTGGCGGGGTCGAGGTCGTGGAGCGTGAGGTGGGTGACCCGGCCCGCAGCGTGGTCGCGCAGCAGCGCCCCGTACACCAGCGGCACCCGGAAACCACCGCCGCCCAGAATCGTGAGCCTCACCGTGCGCCTCCCTCTTCCCTCACCGCGTACGTCCCCGCACGCAGACCTGGACGGTCACGGCGCACCGTCCCCGCGCGCGTGGCCGATGCGCCTGAGGCGCGCTCACGGGCGCCCCTCCGGTTCCGGATCACGAGCTCGCCTCCTGTGCGCCCGGAGCGGGTCACAGCGCGCATCCCTCCGTGTCCACCTGCTGGTTCGCGGTACGGCCCTTGTCGACGTCCTGGCGGACCTCGTCGGCCGAGAGCGCGTATCCCGTGTTGCTGTCGTCGAGCGACTTGGCGAAGACCACGCCGTACACCCTGCCATCGGGGGTCAGCAGCGGGCCGCCCGAGTTGCCCTGCCGGACCGTCGTGTAGAGCGAGTAGACGTCCCGGTTGACCGTCCCGCGGTGGTAGATGTCCGGGCCGCTGGCATTGATCCGGCCGCGGACACGGGCGGAGCGGACGTCGTACGCGCCGTTCTCCGGGAAGCCGGCGACGATCGCGCTGTCGCCACCGTGCGCGTCGTGGTTGGTGTCCGTGAACTTCAGCGCGGGCGCGTGCAGGTCCGGCACGTCCAGAACGGCGATGTCGCGCGACCAGTCGTAGAGCACGACCTTCGCGTCGTACAGCCTGCCCTCACCGCCGATCTGCACGGTCGGTTCGCTGACGCCGCCGACGACGTGGGCGTTGGTCATCACCCTGCGGTCGCCGAAGACGAAACCGGAGCCCTCCAGGACCTTGCTGCACCCGGTCGCCGTACCGACGACCTTGACGATCGACTTCTTGGCGCTGGTCACGACCGGGCTGTTGGCGAGCGCCGGGTCGGGCGGCTTGACCTCGGTGATCGGTTCATTGGCGAACGGGCTGAAGACCTGGGGGAAGCCGTTCTGCGCGAGGACGGAGGTGAAGTCCGCGAACCAGGTGCTGGCCTGGGCAGGCACCACCCTGGAGACGCCCACGAGCACCTTGGAGTTGCGGACCTCCTTGCCGAGGGTGGGCAGTGTCGTACCGGCCAGGGCCGAGCCGATCAGCCAGGCGACCAGCAGCATGGCCACCACGTTCACCAGGGCGCCCCCGGTGGCGTCGAGAGCGCGCGCCGGGGACCACGTGATGAAACGGCGGAGTCTGTTGCCCAGGTGGGTCGTGAGGGCCTGGCCGACCGAGGCGCACACGATCACGATGATGACCGCGACGACCGTGGCCGTCGTGGAGACCTCGGACTTCTCCGTGAGCTGGTCCCAGATGATGGGCAGCACGTAGACGGCGACGACGCCGCCCCCGAGGAAGCCGATCACGGACAGGATGCCGACGACGAAACCCTGGCGGTAGCCGATGACCGCGAACCACACAGCGGCAAGCAGCAGCAGGATGTCCAGCACGTTCACCGTCGGGAGCCTCGCTTTTCGTCGCCGGGCACGGTCCGCCGGCCGGGTGTGCGGCCCCTCGGGGTGCCGCAGTGGATCTCCGCGTCGCCCGAGTGGCCCAGTACGTCGGACACCCTGTCATGCGCGCCAGTCGAGCGGGACCTGTCTGGAGTGGTCCCAGGGCTGCTCCCAGCCCGCGAAGTGCAGGATTCGGTCGATCACCCCGGCGGTGAAGCCCCAGACCAGAGCGGATTCGACCAGGAAGGCGGGGCCCAGGTGTCCCTTCGGATGGACTGCCGTCACCCGGTTGGCGGGGTCCGTGAGATCTGCCACGGGAACCGTGAAGACCCGGGCCGTCTCACCGCTGTCCACGGCCCGCACGGGGGTGGGCTCGCGCCACCAGCCGAGTACCGGTGTCACGACGAAGCCGCTCACCGGGATGTAGAGGCGGGGCAGCACCCCGAAGAGCTGCACCCCCGAAGGTTCGAGACCGGTCTCCTCCTGCGCCTCGCGCAGCGCCGCACGCAGGGGGCCCGTCGTCTGCGGGTCACCGTCACCGGGGTCGAGGGAGCCACCGGGGAAGGAGGGCTGCCCCGCATGGGAGCGCAGGCTGGTGGCTCGCTCCATCAGGAGCAGCTCGGGCCCGGCCCGGCCCTCACCGAACAGGACCAGTACGGCGGACTGCCGCCCACTGCCGCTCTCGGGCGGCAGGAACCGGCTCAGCTCCTCGGGGCGCACGGTGTCCGCCGCACGCGCCACAGGCGCCAGCCAGCCGGGCAGCCCGCGCTGCGTCACGACGACCGGTCTCTCGTCAGTCAGGCCGTCGTCAGCGCGGTCGTCGCGGTCGTCGTCGGTGCGACCCGTGTGAGTCCGGCCCGTGTGTGTCTTTCCAGCGCGCATCATCGGCACCCCCGCCTCTTCCAACGACTGTGGCGGACCTGATCGTTCCGCACGTCCGGGTACACCGGAAAGTTCCGGCTGATCCGGCTGATCCGGCTGGTCGGGCCGGCCTGCTGGTCCGGCCCCGACGGGCCGGTGCGTCCTGCTGTCACCCGGCCCCCATCGGCGGCGCAGGCTGCCCGGGATAGTCCGAGGGGGGCTTCAGCCGCTGGCCGGGCTGCCCGCCCTTCTCGTACTTCAGCAGTTTCCGCGCCTTCTCCGGATCCGTCTCGCCCTCCCCGTACGAAGGGCAGAGCGGGGCGATCGGGCAGGCTCCGCAGGCCGGTTTACGGGCATGGCAGATCCGGCGGCCGTGGAAGACGACCCGGTGCGAGAGCATCGTCCACTCGCTCTTCGGGAAGAGCGCGCAGATCTCCGCCTCGACCTTCACTGGGTCCTCCTGCTCGGTCCACTTCCACCGGCGTACCAGTCGGCCGAAATGAGTGTCGACCGTGATGCCCGGCACCCCGAACGCATTGCCGAGTACGACGTTGGCCGTTTTGCGTCCTACGCCGGGCAGCGTCACCAGATCTTCGAGCCTGCCGGGCACCTCGCCGCCGAAGTCGTCCCTGATGGCGGCGGACAGCCCCAGAACCGACCTCGCCTTCGCCCGGAAGAACCCGGTCGGCCGCAGGATCTGCTCCAGCTCCTCGGGGTCCGCCGCCGCCATGTCCTCCGGCGTCGGGTACTTCGCGAAGAGCGCGGGCGTCGTCTGGTTGACCCTGAGGTCGGTGGTCTGGGCGGACAGAACCGTCGCGACCAGGAGTTGGAAGGGGCTCTCGAAGTCGAGCTCGGGGTGGGCGTAGGGGTAGACCTCGGCCAGCTCCCGGTTGATCCGGCGTGCCCGGCGCACCAGGGCGGTGTGGGACTCGGACCTGGGGACCTCGACCGGTTCGACCACGGCAGCCGTCACGGCGGCAGCCTTCCCGGCCGGAGCCGTGCTGGCCGCTGCTTTCCCGGCCGGAGCCTTCCCGGCCGCTGCTTTCCCGGCCGCTGCTTTCCCGGCCGCTGCTTTCCCGGCCGCTGCTTTCCCGGCCGGCACCTTCTTGGCAGAAGATGCCTTGGCCGGAGATGCCTTCGCGGACGCTTCCCCGGCCGGCTTTCCCGCGCTCATGCCGACGCCAGCGGCCTGCCCGGCGTCAGTGGCCCCTGACGCGCCGCCGGCCTTCTTCGCGGGCGTTTTCGCGGCCTGCTTCGTGGCCTTCTTCACGGCCTTCCCGGCCACTGTCTTCCGCCCCGTCTTCGCCGGTTCGGCTGCCTCTGCCATCTCGGCCCCCTTCACCGGTTTCGTCGCTCTCACTACCTTTTTCGCCCGGGTGGGCGACTGTTCGCCCACAGCAGAATTGCGGCTCGGTGACACCCGTTCAGCCCCCTTGCCCTCTGCTCTCACAGGCGTTTCGGACACCCCGCCAGCCTAGAGCCAGGCACCGACATCCACCCCGGTCACAGCCAATTCCCAACCCAATCGGCCCCCTCCCGCACAAGCCGCAGCACCAGTACGTCAAACTTGTGACTGATCACACTGATTGACCCGTCCGGCATGATGGGGACCAGCCGGTCCCCTGAGCAGGTCGACAAGGAGAGAACTCGTGGACGACGTTCTGCGGCGCGCCCCGCTCTTCGCGGCGCTCGATGACGAGCAGGCCGCTGAGCTGCGCGCCTCGATGAGTGAGGTGACGCTCGCCCGCGGCGACGCCCTCTTCCACGAGGGCGACCCCGGCGACCGCCTCTACGTGGTCACCGAGGGCAAGGTAAAGCTGCACCGCACTTCCCCCGACGGCCGCGAGAACATGCTGGCGGTCCTCGGCCCCGGCGAGCTCATCGGTGAGCTGTCCCTCTTCGACCCGGGGCCGCGTACCGCCACGGCCTCGGCGCTGACCGAGGTCAAGCTCCTCGGTCTGGGCCACGGCGACCTCCAGCCCTGGCTGAATGTCCGCCCCGAGGTGGCCACGGCCCTGCTGCGCGCGGTCGCCCGCCGCCTGCGCAAGACCAATGACCAGATGTCCGACCTGGTCTTCTCGGACGTCCCCGGCCGGGTCGCCCGCGCACTCCTCGACCTCTCGCGCCGTTTCGGTGTGCAGTCGGAGGAGGGCATCCACGTCGTCCACGACCTCACCCAGGAAGAGCTGGCCCAGCTGGTCGGCGCCTCCCGCGAGACGGTCAACAAGGCCCTCGCGGACTTCGCGGGCCGCGGCTGGCTGCGGCTGGAGGCCCGTGCGGTCATCCTGCTGGACGTGGAGCGCCTCGCGAAGCGGTCCCGCTAGAAGCGGTCCGCCCGCACGCATGTGAAGGGGCGCCGCGCCCTCCTGGGTCCCAGGAGGGCGCGGCGCCCCTTTCGCGTACCCGCGCACCCGCGTGCGCTGGTTTCTCGTGTGCGACTGCTTGCCCACGTGCGCCACGTCCCCGCCCACGCCAGGTCCCACCACGTGCCTGTGACGGTCCACATGCCCGCGTACGGGCCGTATTCCGTACGGTCCACGTGCCCGCGTACGAACCTGCCCGCGACGCCGCGCCCCCCGGCCCCGTCCACCGGATGCCCGCGGCGGGCCCGGACGCCGCACGAACCTGGCCTGCGGGCTCAGATCAGCCCGTGCTCCCGCAGGTACTCCAGCTGCGCCCGGACCGACAGCTCCGCCGCAGGCCAGAGCGAACGGTCGACGTCCGCGTACACCTGCGCGACAACAGCCGAAGCCGTCGTGAGTCCGTTCTCGGCGGCCGTCTCCACCTGGGCGAGCCGGTTCGCGCGGTGCGCGAGGTAGAAGTCGACGGCCCCCTGTGCGTCCTCCAGCACGGGGCCGTGCCCCGGAAGCACGGTGTGCACCCCGTCGTCCACCGTCATGGAGCGCAGCCGCCGCAGCGAGTCCAGGTAGTCGCCGAGCCGCCCGTCCGGATGCGCGACCACGGTCGTACCGCGGCCGAGGATCGTGTCCCCCGTCAGTACCGCGCCGTCGGCCGGGAGGTGGAAGCAGAGCGAGTCGGCCGTGTGGCCGGGTGTCGGTACGACCCGCAGTTCCAGACCACCGGTGGTGATGACGTCTCCGGCCCCGAGGCCCTCGTCACCGAGCCGCAACGCGGGGTCCAGCGCCCGTACGGACGTACGCGTCAGCTCGGCGAACCTCGCCGCGCCCTCCGCGTGGTCCGGGTGGCCATGCGTCAGGAGGGTCAGCGCGACGCGCTTGCCGGCGCCCGCCGCCGTCGCCACGACGGCCTTCAGATGGGCGTCGTCGAGCGGTCCCGGGTCGATGACGACGGCCAGCTCGGAGTCCGGTTCGGAGACGATCCACGTGTTGGTGCCGTCCAGCGTCATCGCGGAGGCGTTGGGCGCCAGCACGTTGACCGCCCGTGAGGTGGCCGGCCCGGACAGGACCCCGCCCCTGGGCTGGCCCGGGAGGGCTGCGGCGTCACTCACGCGGGGCTCCTGTCGTCCGGGACGTCATCTTGGGGACCCGGCCGGCCGTTCCGGGGCCCCCACCGCCGGCATGCGCCGGGTGAACTCATCATGACCCGGCCAGCTCAGCACCAGCTCACCGGCCTCCAGCCTGGCCCGCGCCAGCACCGGCGTGAGCTCCTGAGCCTCCGCACCCGCCAAGGCGGCGGACACCGTCCCGTACGGCTGCAGCGAGCGCAGTGTCGAAATCGTCGGGGGCATCATCAGCAGCTCCCCCCTGTCGTACGCGTCAGCCGCTTCCGCCGGCCGGATCCAGACCGTCCGGTCGGCCTCGGTGGAGGCGTTGCGGGTCCGCTGCCCGTCGGGCAGCGCGGCCACGAAGAACCAGGTGTCGTACCGCTTCGGCTCGAACTCCGGCGTGATCCAGCGTGCCCACGCACCCAGCAGGTCGGACCGGAGGACCAGCCCGCGCCGGTCCAGGAAGTCGGCGAACGAGAGCGCACGGTCGACGAGCGCCGCACGGTCCGCCTCCCAGTCGTCGCCCGAGAGGTCACCGACGACGGTGGACGGGGTCTCGCCGGCGAGCAGCACGCCCGCCTCCTCGTACGTCTCCCGGACGGCGGCGCAGACGATGGCCTGGGCGGACGCGGCGTCGACGCCCAGCCGCGCGGCCCACACCTCACGCGGGGGCCCGGCCCAGCCGACGAGGCGGTCGTTGTCGCGCGGGTCGACCCCGCCGCCCGGATACGCGTATGCGCCCCCGGCGAAGGCCATGGAGGCGCGTCTGCGCAGCATGTGGACGGCGGGCCCCGCCTCGGTGTCGCGCAGCAGCATGACGGTCGCGGCCCTGCGCGGTGCGACGGCGGTGAGCTCGCCGGCCGCCAGGGCGCGGATACGGTCTGGCCATTCCGGCGGGTACCACTGACCTTGGGACATGGGCGGAGGCTAGCGGCTCTCGCGCCAATGTTCGAGGGGCCGCCGGGGCGTGAGCGGAGCACACGGGCCCCGGGCTCCCCACGTCCCCGGGCGGCCCGCGCTCGGGCCTTCAGGCGTCTCCGGAGCCCCGGCCCGCCGTCACTCGGGCCGTCAGGAAGCCCTGAGCGCCCCTGCCTGCCGTCACTCGCGCCCGTCCGGACGGCCCTCGGCGCCTCAGTCCCTCAGCTCGACCTGGATCTCCACCTCGACGGGCGCGTCCAGCGGGAGTACCGCCACACCCACCGCGCTGCGCGCGTGGACACCGCGGTCGCCCAGGACCTCACCCAGCAACTCGCTGGCGCCGTTGAGCACGCCCGGCTGGCCCGTGAAGTCCGGGGCCGAAGCCACGAATCCCACGACCTTCACGACCCGCTCGATACGGTCCAGGTCACCGGCGACCGACTTCACGGCCGCCAGGGCGTTCAGCGCGCAGGTACGCGCGAGGCCCTTGGCGTCCTCGGCCGTGACCTCCGCGCCGACCTTCCCGACCAGCGGAAGCTTGCCCTCCACCATCGGGAGCTGGCCCGCCGTGTACACGTACGCACCGGACCGTACGGCCGGCTGGTAGGCGGCCAGCGGCGGCACGACGTCCGGAAGCGTCAGCCCGAGCTCGGCCAGCCGCGCTTCGACGGCCCCGCTCATGCCGACTTCTCCCGCTTGAGGTATGCCACGAGCTGCTCGGGGTTGTTCGGTCCGGGTACGACCTGGACGAGCTCCCAGCCGTCCTCGCCCCAGGTGTCAAGAATCTGCTTCGTCGCGTGCACCAGCAGCGGCACAGTCGCGTATTCCCATTTGGCCATACGGCGACTGTAGCCGCTGTCACTGGCAGCCTCGGGCGTACCACCGTGCCCGACTGGTTAGGCTCGAATACGTGAGCAGGCTTCAGGTCGTGAGTGGCAAGGGCGGCACCGGAAAGACGACGGTCGCCGCAGCGATGGCGCTTGCCCTCGCGACGGAGGGCAAACGCACGCTCCTCGTCGAGGTCGAGGGCCGGCAGGGCATCGCCCAGCTCTTCGAGACGGAGGCATCCCCGTACGAGGAGCGGAAGATCGCCGTGGCACCCGGCGGCGGGGAGGTGTACGGCCTGGCGATCGACGCCGAACGCGCCCTGCTCGACTACCTCCAGATGTTCTACAAGCTGGGCAGCGCGGGCCGGGCCCTGAAGAAGCTCGGCGCGATCGACTTCGCCACGACCATCGCGCCCGGGGTGCGGGACGTCCTCCTCACCGGCAAGGCCTGCGAAGCCGTACGCCGCAAGAACAAGCAAGGCCGCTTCGCCTACGACCACATCGTCATGGACGCACCGCCGACGGGCCGCATCACCCGCTTCCTCAACGTCAACGACGAGGTGGCAGGCCTCGCGAAGATCGGGCCGATACACAATCAGGCCCAGGCCGTGATGCGCGTCCTCAAGTCGCCTGAGACGGCGGTGCACCTGGTGACACTGCTGGAGGAGATGCCGGTACAGGAGACCGCGGACGGTATCGCCGAGCTGCGCGCCGCCGACCTCCCCGTGGGGGACGTCATCGTGAACATGGTCCGCCCCGCGCTCCTGGACGAGCAGACCGTACGGACCGTGTCCGGCGACCGCCGCAAGGAGGTGGCCAAGGCGCTGACCCGCTCGGGCGTCAGCGGCGCGGCGAAGCTGGTGACCCCGCTGCTCGCCGAGGCCGTCGACCACGCGGAACGGGTGGAGCTGGAGCGCGAACAGCGCGCCGTACTGGCGGAACTGGAACTCCCCACCTGCGAACTCCCGCTGCTCGGCGAAGGAATGGATCTGGCCGGGCTCTATCGGCTGGCGACGGAACTGCGGAGGCACATCACGTCATGACCCTGGACAGCGTGCCCGTCCTCGACATCGATCCGCTGCTCGACGACCCGGCGACCCGCATCATCGTGTGCTGCGGCTCAGGCGGAGTGGGCAAGACCACCACCGCGGCCGCGCTGGGCGTGCGGGCGGCCGAGCGCGGGCGCAGGGCCGTCGTGCTGACCATCGACCCGGCGCGCAGGCTCGCCCAGTCGATGGGCATCGACTCGCTGGACAACATCCCGCGCCGGGTGGCGGGCATCAAGGCCACCGGCGACGGTGAACTGCACGCCATGATGCTGGACATGAAGCGGACCTTCGACGAGATCGTCGAGGCGCACGCGGACAGCGAGCGTGCCGCCGCCATCCTGAACAACCCCTTCTACCAGTCGCTCTCCGCGGGCTTCGCCGGTACGCAGGAGTACATGGCGATGGAGAAGCTGGGTCAGCTGCGGGCCCGCGACGAGTGGGACCTGATCATCGTGGACACCCCGCCGTCGCGGTCCGCGCTCGACTTCCTGGACGCGCCGAAGCGACTCGGGTCGTTCCTCGACGGCAAGTTCATCCGGCTGCTGATGGCCCCGGCGAAGGTCGGCGGCCGGGCGGGGATGAAGTTCCTCAACGTCGGAATGTCGATGATGACGGGCACGCTCGGCAAGCTGCTCGGCGGCCAGTTCCTGCGCGACGTACAGACCTTCGTCACCGCGATGGACACCATGTTCGGCGGCTTCCGTACCCGCGCCGACGCCACGTACCGGCTGCTGCAGGCACCCGGAACGGCCTTCCTGGTGGTCGCGGCGCCGGAGCGGGACGCGCTGCGGGAGGCCGCCTACTTCGTGGAACGGCTGGCTGCCGACGGCATGCCGCTCGCTGGTCTCGTGCTCAACCGGGTGCACGGAAGCGGGGCCGCGCGGCTCACGGCCGAGCGGGCGCTGGCCGCCGCGGAAAATCTTGACGACAGCGGCATTGTGGATCAGGAGGCCGGGAATGAAGAGGTTCGTGGCCCCACGGGCACCTCTCCCGAGCCCGGAACCACAGAGCCTGCAGAGACCCCCGAGACATCCCCCGCGACATCCACGGAGGCGCCCCGAGACGCGTCCGCAGACGCCGGCACAACCGCCGCCGAGACATCCGCAAAGACCGGAAAGACCGGAGAGCCCACTGAGACGACATCGCCGGGGCCCGACACGCGTGGCTCCTCCGCCGAGCGCGGATCAGGCGCACTTGGGTCCGGAACACCCGGGTCAGGAACGTCTCCATCCGGCACACCCGAGTCGGGAACGTCCGAGTCGGGAACGTCCGGGCCGGAGCGCCCGTCGGACCCTCTGCCGGACCCGACAGTCGATGCCCTGACCGCCGGTCTGCTCCGCCTGCACGCCGAACGCATGCAGGTGCTCGCCCGTGAGCAGCGCACACGTGACCGCTTCACCGCTCTCCACCCCGAGGTAGCCGTGGCCGAAGTGGCCGCACTGCCCGGTGATGTCCATGATCTGGCAGGGCTCCGGGCCATCGGTGATCGCCTCGCGACCGGTCGTGCTCCGGCCTGAGCCGATCCTCCGTACCCCGGGGCGCTCACCCGCGCGGTGCACGCGCGGCCTGCCCCATCGCGGCCTACCCCACCGCGGCGTACGTCTCCTCGAACGCTTCGTCGTCCGCGACGATCGCGGGCAGGATGCCCGTGCTGCGCTCGTACTCGGTGCGCGCGGTCTCCAGCAGTCGACGCCACGAGGTGACGGTGGGACGCCGGCGCAACAGTGCGCGCCGCTCCCGCTCGGTCATGCCACCCCACACGCCGAATTCGACGCGGTTGTCGAGCGCGTCGGCCAGGCACTCCGTACGCACCGGACATCCGGTGCACACCGCCTTGGCCCTGTTCTGCGCTGCCCCTTGTACAAACAGTTCGTCCGGATCGGTAGTGCGGCAGGCTGCCTGCGCACTCCAGTCAGTTACCCAGCCCATCCCGGCGCCGTCCTCTCCCGATTTCGAGGCTCCCCCACGGCGGTAGCGGCATATTCACCGCTGCCAGTTGAGGACGTTACGGAAGGTAGGCACAGCGCAACACCCCCTTCGGGCCCAATCTTGAATGGTCCGAACGGACTATGCGTACGCGGCAGATCACCCAACGGAGTGAGCGGGGGACATTCTTGACAACCCCGGCAAAGCGGGGCTGTTCACCCTCGCCACATCGGACGTCGGGTTACACATGCGGCAGATTCGGACATGCATTCACCCCCTTCGGGAGGGGTGACATCGCGCCGGGGGGCTCGGGGGGCGCCGGGGGCTTGATACAGAACGACACTGCTGTGACAGTTAGGTGCAGCTTAGGCCAAGGCATGTCCGCGTGTCCGGCGAATGAGGCTGCTCCACCTCCACGACGTAGGCTGCCCTCATGCCAAAGAAGCGCTCCGGCGGGGGTCTCACCAAGACCCAGCAGGCCGCCAAATTCCTCGGTGTCGCCGTGCTCTCCGGAGCTGTACTGGCGGGCATCGCACTGCCGGCAGCCGGAGCGCTGGGGCTCGCGGCCAAGGGCACCGTCAAGGGATTCGACGACATCCCGGCCAGCCTCAAGACACCGCCGCTCAGCCAGCGGACCACCATCCTCGACGCCAACGACAACCAGATCGCGTCGGTGTACGAGCGGGACCGTACGGTGGTGAAGCTCCAGGACGTCTCGCCGTACATGCAGAAGGCGCTCGTCGCCATCGAGGACGCGCGCTTCTACCAGCACGGTGCGATCGACGTGAAGGGCGTGGCGCGCGCGCTGAACCGCAACGCGCAGGAGGGCGGCGCGGCGCAGGGCGCTTCGACCCTCACCCAGCAGTACGTCAAGAACGTCTTCGTCGAGGAGGCGGGCGACGACCCGACCAAGGTCGCCGAGGCACAGCAGAAGAGTCTCGGCCGCAAGGTCCGCGAGCTCAAGTACGCGATCCAGGTCGAGCAGTCGCTCGGCAAGAAGAAGATCCTGGAGAACTACCTCAACATCACCTTCTTCGGCGAGCAGGCGTACGGCATCGAGGCGGCGTCCCAGCGCTACTTCTCCAAGTCCGCGAAGGACCTGACGATCGGTGAGTCCGCTCTCCTCGCCGGACTGGTCCAGTCGCCGACCCGCTACGACCCGATCAACGACATGGAAGAGGCCACCAAGCGGCGCAACACCGTGCTGCAGCGCATGGCCGACGTCCATGACATCTCACAGCCCCAGGCCGACAAGGCGATGGCCGCGCCGATCCAGCTGAAGGTCACCAAGCCCAAGAGCGGGTGCATCACGGCGGTCAAGGGTTCGGGCTTCTTCTGCGACTACGTCCGCAAGGTATTCCTGACGGACCCGGCCTTCGGCAAGACCAAGGAGGAGCGCCAGAAGCTCTGGTCGGTCGGCGGCCTGACCGTCAAGACCACCCTCGATCCCAAGGCGCAGGCGTCCTCCAACGTCGCGGCCACCTCCCGGGTCAACAAGGACGACAAGATCGCGGACGCGGTGGTGCAGGTCCAGCCCGGTACCGGGAAGATCGTGGCGATGGCCCAGTCCCGCCCGTACGGCCTGGACCCCTCGAAGCACGAGACGGTGCTGAACCTCTCCGTCGACAACAAGATGGGCGGCACGTACGCGGGCTTCCAGGTCGGCTCGACCTTCAAGCCCATCACGGCGGCCGCCGCACTGGAGAAGGGCATCAGCCCGGCGCAGAGTTTCACGACGGGCTCGCACATCTCCCTGCCCGGCACGAGCTTCACCAACTGCCAGAACCAGCCGGCCGACAGCAGCCCCTGGTCCGTGGAGAACGAGCTCACGTCGGAGAAGGGCACGTTCGACATGACCAGCGCGCTGGGCAAGTCGATCAACACATACTTCGCGAAGCTGGAACAGAAGACCGGCCTCTGCGAGACGATCTCCATGGCGAACAAGGTCGGTTACATCCGGGGCAACAACAAGCCGCTCCAGACGGTGCCTTCCACCACCCTCGGTGGCCAGGAGTCGACTCCGCTGGCGATGGCTTCGGTGTATGCCACCTTCGCCAACCGCGGTACGTACTGCTCCCCGATCGCCATCGAGTCGGTGACCGCTCCGGGCGGCAAGCGGCTCGCGGTGCCGAAGTCGAGCTGCTCGTCCGCGATGAGCGAGCACACCGCCGACACCATCAACCAGATGCTCAAGGGCGTGGTCGCGGACGGTACCGGCAAGCAGGCCGGGCTCACCGACCGTGACAACGCGGGCAAGACGGGTACCACCGACGAGCGCAAGAACGCCTGGTTCGTCGGCTACACACCCAACCTGGCGACGGCGGTCTGGGTCGGCAGCGACGGCGCGAAGCAGATCCCGATGACCAACATCAACATCGGTGGTCACTACTACGACGAGGTCTGCGGTGGCTGTCTCCCCGGCCCCATCTGGAAAACGGCGATGACCGGCGCCCTGTCCCCGTCGGAGACGCCCTCCTTCAACCAGGTGGACGTTCCGCGCGGCCACTCCAGCGGCGGCGGCAAGGGCGGTGGCGACCACCACGGTGGCGGCGACGGCAACGGCGGCGGCGACGGCGGCGGCGATACGGACAACGGCAACGCGAATGGCGGCGACCCGGGGAACGGCGACCCGGGGAACGGCGGGATCTCGTTCCCGCCGGGATTCATCGGCGGCAACGTCGGCGGCAACGGCCACCACCGCAGGTAGCCGACCGGGCTACGGACGCGCGACGCAGCGGTGCATGGGCGCAGGCCCATAGGCAGACAGGGAGGGCGCCCGGTGAAAGCCACCGGGCGCCCTCCCTATGCGCATCCGTACCCATCCCCGTATCCGCAGACGTATGCGTATCCATACCCGTATGCGCAGACGTATCCGTATGCGCATCCGCAGGCCCGTCTCGCGGCGCCACCCCGTCTCCGCGGGGCCGGCCTGCGAGGTGCCGATCCACGGGCTCGGCCTGCGTGACACTGTTTCCGCCGGCCCGGCTCCGCGAGGCGCCCGGCCCGCATGCCCAGGCTCAGAGCGCGAGGCTCCGTCTCCGGGTGCTCAGCCCGCGAGGCGCTTCTTCACCTCGGCGGCCACCCGGCCACCCTCGGCAAGCCCCGCCACCTTGGGGTTCACGATCTTCATGACGGCGCCCATGGCCCGCGGCCCCTCGGCGCCCGCGGCCTTCGCCTCACTGACGGCCTGCGCGACGATGGCGCCCAGCTCCTCGTCGCTGAGCTGCTTCGGCAGATACGTGGCGAGCAGCTCACCCTCCGCCTTCTCCCGCGCGGCGCTCTCGGCGCGGCCACCCTGCTCGAAGGCCTCGGCCGCCTCCCGGCGCTTCTTCGCCTCCTTGGCGATCACCTTCAGCACCTCGTCGTCGGTGAGCTCGCGCGCCGACTTGCCCGATACCTCTTCGTTGGTGATCGCGGAGAGGGTCAGCCGGAGCGTGGAGGAGCGCAGCTCGTCCCGCGTCCTGATGGCCTCGGTGAGTTCTGCGTGCAGCTTGGACTTGAGCGTGGTCATGCCGCCAAGTGTCGCAGGTACGGCCCCCGAGCCGCCCGCAGATTTTGTGGTGACTCTCCGTCTGCGACGATGGGCGTATGCGCGCACGCTATGGGATCCCCCTCAAAGTCACCGCAGGAATCACGGCCGTTGGCGCGGCAGGCATCGCCTATGCCGCCGGATTCGAGGCACGCTCCTTCCGCCTCCGGCGGGTGACCGTGCCAGTACTGCCGCCGGGTGCCCGGCCCGTACGCGTACTTCAGGTCTCGGACATCCACATGGTCAGCGGCCAGCGCAAGAAACAGCGCTGGCTCCAGTCCCTGGCAGGGCTCCGGCCGGACTTCGTGGTCAACACCGGGGACAACCTCTCGGACCCGGAGGGCGTACCGGAGGTCCTGGACGCGCTGGGCCCGCTGCTCGAATTCCCAGGGGTGTACGTGTTCGGGTCGAACGACTACTACGGCCCTAAATTCCGCAACCCGGCCCGCTACCTCTTCGAGAAGGCCCAGGGCAAGCACGGCCTCAACGGCAAGGCCCCGGCAGTGGACGTGGTGCGCAACCCGTGGGAGGACCTGCGGGACGGCTTCGACGCGGCGGGCTGGGTGAACCTCACCAATACACGCGGCCGGCTGAAGGTCGACGGCATGGAGCTCGCCTTCACCGGCCTGGACGACCCGCACATCAAACGGGACAGGTACGCCCAGGTGGCAGGCGGCCCGGAGACGGGAGCCGACCTCTCCATCGCCGTGGTGCACGCCCCGTACCTGCGCGCCCTGGACGCGTTCACTACGGACGGCTACCCCCTGGTCCTCGCGGGCCACACGCACGGCGGCCAGCTGTGCATCCCGTTCTACGGAGCGCTGGTCACCAACTGCGACCTGGACACCGGCCGGGTCAAGGGCCTCTCCGCCCACGAGTCCGGCGGCAACCGCTCCTACCTGCACGTATCAGCGGGCTGCGGCACGAACCGCTACACCCCGGTCCGCTTCGCGTGCGCTCCGGAGGCAACGCTGCTGACGCTGACAGCGGGGCGCTAGAGACGGCCGGACCGGCCGGGACCGGCTCTACCCGGCCGCCGCCAGAAACCGGATTTCGTCTCAGGCCACGGGTCCGCTAAAGTAACTGATGTCGCCGCCACGCGAGCGACAATCGGGGTGTAGCGCAGCTTGGCAGCGCGCTTCGTTCGGGACGAAGAGGTCGTGGGTTCAAATCCCGCCACCCCGACAGCCGAAACACCAGGTCAAGGGCCTGATCCTCTCTGAGGGTCAGGCCCTTGCTGCGTCTCCGGAGATCGTTTGGGAGAAAACTGGGAGAAGATCTTGGTCTGCTTCCCCCAAGGGGTAACCGGTGAGGCCGTCTGAGGTGCGGCGGCTGAACGCACTCGGACCTGCGCGTTCGCGAATGCGGCCCCCGTAGTCGGCCGGGCCGATCAGTTGGATCTATAGGGGCGTACGCGCAGGGCACGGTTTCCATGGCCGACCGCATCAAGGACCTCAGCCGTCATTCCTACAGCCGCTCCATCTTGACGCTGGTTGTCGCCGCGGCACCCTCAAAGTGCCGCGCTCAATCGCAACGCGCCCGACGCCCCACTGCGGGCACGATACCGACCACCTTGCACAGTCCCTCCCGGCATGACGGGATGCGGTGGCATCATGCTGTCGGTGACGTGCAAGATTCGCCTGTCCGCAGCTGGCGTTCACCTGTTCGACCGTGTCTCGGGGATGAACGTGCTGCTCGACGAGGTGCCTGTTTCCGCTGAGCAGTTCTCCCGTGCTCCGAGGTACCTGTCCGTCGCGCTGACCAACGCCTGCGAACTCCGCTGCGCCTACTGCTACGCGCCCAAGCACGCCGCCGCGCTCGGCAGGGAGCGTGTAGTCGCGTGGGCGGTCGAACTCGATGCTGCCGGGTGCCTCGGGGTCGGCTTCGGAGGAGGGGAACCGACCGCGTACCGAGGGTTCGCCCAGCTGTGTTCGGACATAGCCCGGTCCACGACTATGGCGGTGACCTTCACGACCCATGGGCACCGGCTCACGCCCGAACTTGTCGAATCCCTGCGCGGGGCCGTGCACTTCGTCCGGCTGTCAGTCGACGGGGTCGGAGCCACCTACGAGCGGCTGCGCGGTCGACCGTTCGCGGCCGTGGTCCAGGCGGCCGGGTTGCTCGGCTCCCTCGCTCCGTTCGGCATCAACGCCGTCATCAATGCCGACACGGTCGGCGAACTAGATGACCTCGCCGAGTTCGCCGACAAGGTCGGCGCGTCAGAACTTCTGCTTCTGCCAGAGCAGCCAACTGCGACAACTCCCGGTATAAGCGCAGCCGACGCTCAGCGCCTCGTCGAATGGGCCGCGACCGCCAGGGCCGGGGTTCGGCTCGCGATCGGCCCGGAACGCGCCACGTTCACTGACCCTCACACCCTGGCAGATCATTCACGCCATCGGTCTCGGTGCTGCTTCGGCCCGACAGGGCGCGGGACGAGGTCTGGCCGAGCACTGGGGGAGCCTGCGCTACATCCAGGCCCTGGAGGGCAACCAAGGCGATTACCTGCAGCTGTCGTCCGAGGGGCGCGATCTCCTGCGCTTCTACAAGGCCACCCAGTCCGGGGAGATCGGCACCGGCTTCGCCTCGCTGCTGGCCGAGAAGCTGGTCCGATCCCGCTACCCGGATCACTCGGTCTCCGTGATTCCCGCAGACGTCGCCCTGAAAGCCGGCTGGGCACTCCGCAGCACCTCCGGAACGGGCGCCCGCCCGGAGCCACTCCAGCGACGGCCCCACTTCTTCGTCGAAGCCTGGCAGCCGGGACAGCCGTCCAAGATCCTCCTCGTCTCCTCCAAGGGCACCCACAGCAGCGTCCAGCAGGTGCACAAGCAACTCAGCACGGCCAGCGCTCACGTGGAGTCCGTACACATCGGGCCTTACGGCACCGTCCCGTACCTGCTTATCGGGACAGAGATCCCCAAGAAGGAGAGCCTCGCGCTGCACATCCTGGAGGCGCCGGGCACGACCGCCCTCCGCCCGTCCGAAGAAACATCAGAAGCCGACCTGGACCTCATCCTGGGTCAGGAGAACCGCGTGGCCGACGTCGTGCGGCACGCGCAACGCGAACGGACGACCATCCCCGGGTTCCAGGTACTGCCCGAATCCTTCGCCTGGTTCAGCATCGTGCTGGCACGGACGGAAGCGGCCACGCTCACCGCCTTCACCGGAGGTGGCAAACCCACCGCCCAGTACCTGACCAAGGAGCAAGGCCGGCGCCACTTCCAGCACGATGTCCACGCCAACACCGACAGACTGCGAGATGCGGAGCACCGCATCCACGACATCGACTTCGTCGGCACCGACCACATCTACCGCCTCAACGGCACCCGCGTGGAGGCGTTCTCCGGGCTCGAGAAGAGCCTGTACACGCATCTCCACGATGGGCGCGTCAACGAGTACCGACGCGAAGTACACGAGCGCCGAGACCAGTGGCCGGGCCGCAGCACAGCGAAGCAGTGGAGCGCGGTGTCCATCCGTGCCGACGGGACTGTGCTGGCAATCCGTCTCCAGGAGGAGTGACCGTACCGACGGGCACGCGCTCGGATGGTCTCAGTTCTGGTCTCGTTCGCCCCCGTCCGACGTCGTTCGCGGGTGCCGCCTTCACCGGCTCCGCACCAGGTCAGGACGCCCACGACCCCCGCCGGACCCCGAAAGGAACATTTGGAAAGCGTGATGAGGGCAACCCCTCACGAGTTCGAATCTCGCATCCTCCGCAGATCAAAAGTCCCGCGCTGTTCACCGGTGCGGGGCTTCTGCGATCACCGTCTCAGTTTCCGTCTCCGCGTCGCGCTCGGCATAGTGGTAAGCGCGGCCTACCGGGTCCAGGCTCGGGCAGCAGGGCCATGGATTCTGCTTGCCTCACCTCCGCAGCGAAGTGGTCTGCTGGAGCGGGACATGCGGGATACGCGTGCTGCCGTATCTAAGAATCCACCTGCTGATCGACCGCTGCTTCGTAGAAGGCATCCGCCAGGGCGACGATGATCGCGTTGATAGCCGGCCCGTCGGTGAAGAAGTAGTCAGCCATCGTGTTGTGGGCGTCCTGGTTGTCTACAACCGCCTCCGTAACGGCTGCTTGGAAGTCTTGTGACTCCATGAACTGCTTCTTGGAGTTCACCTTGGTCTGGTTGATCAGGTTCGGGTCGGCGAGCAGCCGCTGGACGAGCCCCTGTACGAACTCCCTGACCTGGGACGCGGTAAACGATTCGGCGCCGAAGAGGTCGTTCATCTTGTCTATGACGAGCTGGAGCGCGACATACTTCGGATCCTTCTTTGTGCCCGTGCCGGCGGCGCTGATGCCCTTCAGTTGCCCGTCGCCCACGAGTGAGATGTCGACCGGGATCGCCTTGTTGTGCTTGACCCCGACCAGCACCACGTCGGAGAGGTCGACGTCGGCCGCCCAAGCGGACTCGGCGATGACCTTCTCCAGGAGCCGCAAGAAGATCGAGAGCATCTCCATGTAGGGGTCGCCGTAGTCGACGATCTGGGACATGAAGTCATAGAGGCGTACGTAGGTGGAGACGTCCTTGCGGAAAAGGTCGAGCGCCTGGAGCGTGACCCTGTCCTCTTCCTCGATCGCCCGCGCGTAGCGGCGCCGGAAGTCGTGCTGCGCCGGACTGATCGCCGCTGAGAGCGCATTGTTGCCCTTCCGGGTCACCCACAGCTCGGCGACCTTGCGGACGTCGTCCTCGGTGTAGATCCCAGCCTGGGCGAGTTTGGCAGCCAGGTGGACGACGATGTACGGATTGGTCTCGGTCTCCAGGGTCGCGTTCTTGAAGTACGGCTCGAAGGCCGTCTTGATGTCCTCGGGCTTGTTGGCGAAGTCGATGACGAACGTCTTGCGCTTCTGCTCCCCACCAGCGGTGCGGTGGGTGCGGTTGAGCCGCGAGAGCGTCTGCACCGCGGTGACCCCCGGTAGCTTCTTGTCGACGTACATCGCCGAAAGCAGGGGCTGGTCGAATCCGGTCTGGAACTTGTTGGCAACCAGCATGATCTTGTACGTATCGCCCTTGAATGCGGCCGCCAGATCAGCCCCGGCGCCGGGGTTCATGTTGGCCTCGGTGAACTCGTCATCCTTCGACGGCTGCGGGCCCCAGTCGCTGTGCCAGGTCTCGCCCTCGGTCATCGTCACCCCGGCGGAGAACGCGACCAGAGTGCGATAGTTGTACGAGACGTCCTCGGCGCGACGCCTGGCGATGTAGGCGTCTATGGCCAACTTGTACTTCACCACGGACTTGCGCGAGTCGGTCACCACCATCGCCTTCGCCTTGCCTTCGAGGAGGTAGGCGACGTTGGCATGGAAGTGCTCAACGATGATCTGCACCTTCTGGCTGATGTTCGTCGGGTGGAGCTGCACCCACCGCATCAGACCCTTGCGGGCGGCGGCCTCCTCGACCTCTCCCCCGTCACCGCTCTCGGCCCTGCCGGCGATCTTCAACGCGGTGTCGTAGGACTGATAGCCCTTGAGTACGTCGAGAATGTAGCCCTCCTCGATCGCCTGCTTCATCGAGTACAGGTGGAACTCGCGCGGCTTCCCGTCGGCGTCCTTGCGACCGAACAGTTCGAGGGTCTTGTTCTTCGGCGTCGCGGTGAAGGCGAAGTACGAGATGTTCTCCGACTCGGCACGCTCGGTCATCTCCGATGCCAGGATCGACTCCACATCGATCTCGCCACCCTCCTCGATCTCCTTGACCTCCTCAGCGGTCAGCACTTGCTTCAGTTTCGAGGAGATCTGACCCGACTGGGAGGAGTGCGCCTCATCGGCGATGACGGCGAACCGCTTGCCCTTCAGGCCAGCGTCGATCCGGATCTCGTCCAGCGCGTACGGGAAGGTCTGCACCGTCACCGCGATGATCAGCTCACCGTTCTTCAACGCCTGCGCCAGCAGACCCGACTTCGACTTCGCGCCGGCCTTACGGACGTCCTCGGGGCTGATAGTCGCGACGATCTTGCCTGTGCCGTCGATCTGCCGGATCGCATCCTGCAGCTGGGAGTCGAGCACCGTGCGGTCCACGACCACAATGACCGAGTCGAAGACCTTCCGATCATCGACTTGCAGCCGCGCCAGCCGGTGGGCCGTCCAGGCGATGGTGTTCGTCTTCCCCGACCCGGCCGAGTGCTCGATCAGGTATCGCTGCCCGACCCCCTCCTCCTTCACCGCGTCGACGATGCTCGTGACGGCCTCCCACTGGTGGAACCGCGGGAAGAGCATGCTCGTACGCCGCACCGACGTGCCGGTGGTGACGTCCCACTCTTCCTTGGTCTGCACGATCATCAGCCGCCCGATGATGTTCAGCCAGGCGTGTTTCTCCCAGACGCGTTCCCACAGGTACGCCGTCGACGACTGCCCGTCCGCGCCGGGCGGGTTGCCGGCACCGCTGTCGAAGCCGGTATTGAACGGTAAGAAGTGGGTCTTCTCCCCCTCCAGCCTCGTGGTCATCGCCGCCAGGTCGTTCGAGACCGCGAAGTGCACCAGCGCCCGGTGACCGAACGACAGCAACGGCTCCGGCCGCCCGTTCGTCAATGGATTGCGATCCTGCTTGTACTGATTGACCGCTTCATCCATCGACTGGGTGAAGTCGGTCTTCAGCTCCACCGTGGCCACCGGAAGCCCGTTGACAAAGAACACCAGATCAATCTTGCGCTGGTCGGCGGTCGAGAAGTACACCTGCCGCACCACCCGCATCCGCATCGCCTCGTAGTGCGCCGTCGTGGTCTCGTTGAGCGACGTCTCCGGACGGAACTGCGCCATCTTCAACCGACCACCGCCGATGTACTGCACCCCGTTGCGCAGGATGTTCAGCGTCCCACCACCATGTTCCAACGGCCGGTCGAGCGCCGCGGTCAGCACGTCGAGGAACTTCGGCTGCGACCCCGCCGCCTTCAACGCCTTCTCGTACGCCAGCCCCTGCGTCGCCTCCAGCCACGCGAACAGATCCGCCGGGAACAGCGCCCGCTCCCGGTCGTACTCGCCACCATCACGGTCATTCTTCGAGTACAGCCAGCCGTGATCCCGCAGGTACTCGCAGATCTCAGCCTCGAAGACAACCTCGTTGTGGTCAGCCATCACGCCACCCCTCGTACGTCGATCTGCCCCGTCACCGCCGCCGTGATCAGTGCCGATCGTCGCTCGCGAGCGAGCTCGATGAACCGCTCCGTCTCGGCGATGAGCGTGTCCGTCTTCGCGGTCTGCTCATCCAGGTGAAACGCGATCCGCCGCTGTTCGTCAATCGGGGGGACGGTGACACGCAACTGCTTGAGTGCCTCACACGTCAACCCGCCCTTGGTGCTGCCGTTCTCATCGCTGATACTCCGGAGATTGCCGTAAGCGGCCGTGAGCATCCACAGCAGGTAGTCCGGCCACCATCTAGCTCGGTTCGGGGTTACGTACGCGAGGTGCTGATTCACCGTTGCCTCGATGTCAAGAATCGTCGCCATTCCGCGCGTCTTTCCCTGGCCGGTTAGACCGACGAGCACCGAGCCGGGCGGGACAATCGGGAGGTGACACTCTGCGAGCGCGGCAGCGGTGACGGACTCCGCTGCGGAACCAACACGCGCCTGGTTGACCACGGAGCTGTTGAGCCATGGAACATCGCCACCCCAGTACTCCCTGCTCTCGCGTCGGGGCGTCGACCCGTTGCCGATCCGTGCGGTGCGGCCGAGCTTGTCGGCACCGCTATCCAGGCTAGGTCTTGGCGGGATTGCATTCGTGACGACCGACCGCCGGCGCTCGCGGAGCATCTCGATCAGTCGCTGCTGCTCTTCGATGAGCGTGTCGATGCGGGCCGTCTCGCGGTCGAGGTAGTCGGCGATGGCGCGCTGCTCCTTAGCGGGTGGCATTGGGACGGATAGCGCATTGATCTGGGCGGTGCCGATGCCGGGCTGAGCAGCGGTCTGGGAGTACTGTCCGAGGTTCATGACCTCAAGGAGATGGGCAAGCCATCGCACATCAACGGTGTCGCCGGGATGCGCAACAATCGCATGCTCGGATGCCCAGTATTCTCCCGACACGAGGTGCACGTTGCCGCACAGCGCGCCCTGCCTCCCGATCAGAATTCGTGTCCCGTGGTGGGTCTTCTGTTCGGTGTAGCCCCTGAGGCCATTGCCCCCGTACACGGGGTAGGTCCCCGTTGGTTCGATGGATTCGGCCGTGATTGCTTCGCCCGCCCTCATTCCCGGAGCAGCGTACTTGACCTTCGACTCGGTCCAATCGGACGGAATCGAAATTCCTTGAAGCCATTTAATCCTCGTCAGGCTCTTGGTGCGGAGGGGAGTCATCCTTCCACCTCACGCAGGAGGTCGAGGATCTTGGCGACCTGTTTCTCGAGGTCGGCGTCGATCTCGGCGAGCGGCCGGGGCGGGACATACTTGTAGAATTGACGGGTGAAGGGAATCTCGTAGCCAGTCTTGGTTTTCGCCCAGTCGATCCAGGCGTCGGGGACGTGCGGCTTCACCTCAGCGTCAAAATAGGTCTGGATGACCTCGCGCTCCCTTGCCGACCCGGTGATTGAGCCCCCGTAGGTGAAAGGCACGTTCTCGGTTTCGCGCTTCTTCGGGTCCGGCTTCGGGTTGCCCTTGCGGTCGACGATAGGGTTCCCGTCCTCATCGAGCAGGGGACGCACGACTGTGATAGCCCAGTAGCCGAACTCATCGTTGCGCAGGACCTTGGAGAGCTCGGGGTCGGTGTCCTCGAAGTTGGCGTACAACTGCACGACCTGGGCGCGGTCAGCGGCGCTGATCTCGCGTCCCTTGGAGCCGAGGCTCTTGCGCATCTTGGTCCAGAACGACGTACCGTCGATGAGTTGCACCTTGCCCTGGCGGTCAGGGTGCTTGGTATTGTCGAGAATCCAGATGTAGGTGGCAATGCCAGTGTTGAAGAACATGTTGGTCGGCAGGGCGACGATAGCCTCGACGAGGTCGTTCTCCAACAGCCACCTGCGGATGTTGGAGGGGCCGGACTCAGCGGCGCCGTTGAAGAGCGGCGAGCCGTTCATGACGATGCCGACGCGGCCTCCGCCGTCCTCGGGTGCGCGCATCTTGTGGGCCAAGTGGAGCAGGAAGAGCATCTGGCCGTCCGAGGTCGCGGGGAGCCCCGGCGCGAAGCGGCCGTAGGGGCCAGCGGAGTCGCGCTCCTTCTTGACCGCCTTGGCGTACTGCTTCCAGTCCACCCCGTAGGGCGGGTTGGACATGCAATAGTCAAACTGGCGCCCCTTGAAGGCGTCGTCGGTGAGCGTGTTCCCGAAGGCGATGTTGGTTGCGTCGTGGCCCTTGGCGAGCAGGTCGGACTTGCAGATGGCGTACGACTGCGGGTTGTACTCCTGGCCGTACAGGCTCAGCTTCGCTTCGGGGTTCCCGGCGAGCAGGTGTTCCTCTGCCAGGGAGAGCATGCCGCCGGTGCCGGCCGTGGGGTCGTACAGCGACCGGATGATGCCGCCCTCGGTGAGGTCGACGTCCTTCTCCGCGAAGAGCAGGTCGACCAGCAGTCGGATCGCATCGCGCGGCGTGTAGTGGTCTCCGGAGGTCTCGTTCGCGGCCTCGTTGAACTTGCGGATGATGTACTCGAACGCATCCCCCATGTCTGCGTTAGACACCACGTCGGGATGCAGGTCGACGGCGCCGAAGGACTTGACGATCTCGCGCAGGAGCCCGGCCTTCTCCAGCGCCAGGATCTCCTTCTTGAAGTCGAAGTACTCGAACACGTCCACGTCGGCGGAGAACCGGTCGATGTAGTCAGCGAGGTTGTCCGCCAGCCCGTCCGCATCTTCCAGCAGGTTCGCGAACTCGTAGTTGGAGGTGTTGTGGAAGGTCCGCCCCGTGACCTTCTTGACCTCGACCTTGAGCCGGTTCGGGTTCTCGTACCTCGCAGCCAGCTCGCGTACCGCCGCGCGGTCCGGCTCGAGGATGCAGTCGAGCCGTCTCAGGATCGTGAACGGGAGGATCACTGTCCCGTACTGGTTGGGGCGATAGGGCCCCCGAAGCTGGTCAGCGATTGACCAGATGAAGCTACCGAGCGTGCTCACAAGTTCCTCACGAGAATCGTCTAGCAGTGCCGATCACTCTGTCAGAGACAGCAGCTACCGTCCGATGGTTCAGCTACGGAGCCCCCGCTAAGGGCTGAAGTACCGACCTGTACCACCGTCTCCCTCCCGATCTCTGCAGAGCTGCGGATCAGAAGGTCCTGACATCCCCGGCTGACATCAACGACGCACCGCATAATTTCAGCCGCCACAGCGTGGCCGAAGCGTCGGAATGTCAAATGAGGATGCACAGACGGGGCGCTTGCTCACGCAAAGCAGCGTGCGACTGCAGGATCGGCACCACTGATCCACGGTCTGGGAGAAAACTGGGAGATGATCTTGCCCCAGAGGCCCGCCAAGGCCACGCGAGACCACCCCACTCCAAGCCTCTGACCAGCACAGACACCGATCCGCCCTGGTAGGGATCTTGCCCGTACCTCATTCGGGACGAAGAGGTCGTGGGTTCAAATCCCGCCACCCCGACAGCCAAAACAGCAGGTCAGGCCCGGTACTGAGAAATCAGTGCCGGGCCTGATGTGCGTTCGGGAGTCGTTGGGGAGCGGCTCCTGGGTCCGACTCCCCAAACAGCTCCCCTGCCCGCCTCCTCAGGCCCTCGCATCACTCCCCGTGCCAGACGCGCTCCAGATCGACCAACTCCACGTCCGGACGTCCGCTAGCCACCTCGGTCAGATTCACGTCGAAGCCTGAGCGGCCGAAGAGCAGGAGCTTCGCCCCTTCGGCCAGGACGCCGCGGGCGACCAGCAACCCTCTGATCAGGTCGAGGCGTTCGAGATCGGACAGCGTACGAGCCCGGTCGGACGACTTGGCCTCGCCAATCGCCCGGACGACGGGAGCGCCGGCCTGTCGGCGCTCTCCCTCGTCGAGGGCCACAACGTCGAGTTCGTGCTGGGAGCGGCCCGCGCTGTCGTTCACCACGGTGCTGCCGACCTCACCGATCGGGCCGCCCCTCGTGCGCTCGGCGGCATGCCGGGCCGTCCATTCGCGGGCCAGCTGCTCGAAGGCCGGGCCGAGGATCTGGGCGCTGACGGTGTGCGCGGCGGCCTTCCAGGCGGGGGCTGCCCTACGTTCCTCGAAGGCTGCCAGACGGGGCACGGTGACCAGTTGGTGCAGGCGTACCACCGGGTCGGCGAGGCGCAGTACGGGGCGGCGCTGAAGTAGCAGGTCCTCGTCCTTTACCAGGAAGCCCGAGGTGATCAGGACATCGAGCGGGTGGTGCAGGCTGCGCTGGTCGCGGCCGATTGCGGCGGCGACCTTGGAGGGGGTGGTCGCGCCGGCCGCTACCGCGCCAAGGACCGACAGGTACAGCGCCCGGTCCTGGATCCGCGGATCCTCCCGCAGCAGGTACCCGGCCTCCCCGAAAAGCGCGTGGCTCGGGTTGAAGACGGTGGAGAGCAGTAGTTCGTCGAGATCGGAACGGGTCTGCGGAGAGGCGCCACCGAGCAGGTCGCGGTACCCGGGGGTGCCGCCGAAGTAGGCGTACGTGCGGAAAGCGGTGTCGGTGTCCTCGATCCCGTAATACGAGGCCGAGGTGCGGTAGTCGAACGGCTTCAGGAGTAGATCAAGTTCGGCACGGCCTCGCAGAGCCCTGGCTCCGGAGAGCAGATCCGACATCACCGCGAGCGCGGATCCGCACAGGATCACCCGGCCGCTCAACGATTCCGGAGCGTCTCTGCTCTCGTCGGCCAGGGCCTGGAGAGCAGAAGGGATCTGAGCGCCGAGCGCATGTGCAAGCAGGTAGGGAAGCTCGTCGATCACCAGGAGCGGCGCGGTCTGGCCACCAGCAGTGGGAACCGGGCGCAGCGCGGTACGGAGTCCCTCGTCCCAGTCCCGGAAGCGCAACTGGCCCGCTGCGAGTCCGCGCCCTGCCGCGACCGCATCGGCGAACCGCTGGAGTGCGGGAAGCGGCTCCTCCTCCTGGGCCATGTGGTACTGCCCTCCGTGCTCCCTGCACAGGCGGCGCAGCAGAAAACTCTTCCCGGTGCGGCGGCGACCGTAGAGGATCCCGATACGCAGGCCGGGTGCGGACGAGGTGACGAATCGCTCCAGGTCGGCCCACTCGGTGATCCGGTCGAAGAGGTCCGCAGGTCGTGTCATGCGTCCACGACAGCAGTGCTAGCTAGACTAAGTCAAGTTAGACTAACTCGAAACAGTAACTGATCGCCCGAAGGGCGCAAACGGCTCCATCCCGGTAAGGGGTGACCTCCTGCGCCTTCTTCGGGTACCAGTCGATCGTGGCCGGATGGAACAGCCAGGTGGCGAATCCGGTCCGCCACGGCTGAACGACGCAGGCGCCGGGAGGACGGCATTCAAATCCCGCCACCGCGACAGCTAAGTAGCACGTCAGAGGGCCCTTACCGAATCGGTAAGGGCCCTCTGGCGTTGCTGCGTGTCTGTCTGCGTGACTAGCGGTCCGGATCGCTCCTGACGATGCCGTCCATGACCACCGCGCCGGTCTGGATCACAGGCCGGATCTGCTTCCGGTAGACCTCCTCGGTCACAGCCATGCCGGAGTGGCCGACGAAGCGGGAGATCGACTCCAGGGGGATCCCCCGGTCAGAGAGCAGGGACTCGAAGCCGCGCCGGAGCTCCTGCGGCGTCCACTCGTCGGCACTGATCCCTTTGGCGTCCTTGAGCGCCTGCCGGAAGCCCCGCCGACCTCGTCCCGGGCCGTCAAGAGTGCGCCGGCCCGAACCCTGTCGGCCCGCAGCCCCGGACGGTCCCGCTCGGCCTCGCGGGCCTCGCGGTCCTCGGGAGAGCCGACCGCTCCCCCGATCCCTCGTGGCATCCTGCGAGCACACCTGGACTGCGCGACCGCCGACCGCGGGTGCATCGCGAGCCTTGAGTCCGTGCAACGGCTTCGAGACGCCGGCGCGACCATGGGCTTGGTCCAACGGTGGCTGTCACCGAGACGGCAATGGTGCGGCTAAGGTGATCGGTTCAGGGCGGCAGCACAGGTCGAGGAGGGCTGAACGTGAGGACCGTCGGACCTCCGCCCGTACGCGTACCGGTCGGGCCCGGTGCCGAGCGATGGACCAGCCGGACGACACAACGCCGGATCCTTCTCGTTGTCCACAACGTCACCGCCGCCGGCCGCCTGCTGGACATTCTGCCTTTGTTCCATGACGACTTCCGCATTCAGCTGCTCGCTACATCGACCGGCTCCTCCGTCTTCCAAGGCGGAGTCGGTGAACTCTTCACGGATCTCGGGCTCCCGGTGCTGCCCTGGGAACAGGCGCTCTCCACCCCGGCAGATCTTGCAATCTCTGCGAGCTTTGGCGGCCAACTCTCCCTCTTGGAGGGCAAGTTGAGCGTCCTCTCACACGGAGTCGGATACACTAAGAAGCTAGCCGGGAGCCGGGAGCCGGGAGCCGGGAGCCGGGAGCCGACGTTCGGGTTGTCCGCGGAGTGGCTCCTGGCGGACGGGAAACCGTTCGTGGACGGTCTGGTCCTGTCCCACCCCGAGCAGCTGGACCGGCTGCGCAGTGCATGCCCCGAGATGGTGGACGCCGCGGTCCTCGCCGGGGACCCGTGCTTCGACCGGATGCTGGCCGCCCGCCGGTACCGGGATCGTTTCCGGCGCGCCCTGGGCGTACACCGTGGTCAACGGCTCGTCGTCATCAACTCCACATGGAACCCCGAGGGTTTCTTCGGTAGCGGACAACACAACGTCCTGCCGGGCCTGCTGCCCCGCCTCACCGCTGAGCTGCCGGCCGACGACTACCGCCTGGCGGCTGTGCTGCACCCGAACATCTGGTTCGGTCACGGACCGGGCCAGGTACGCGCCTGGCTCGACCGGGCCGTGCGCAGCGGGCTGACACTGATCGACCCCGTGCACCACTGGCGGCAGGCTCTCCTGGCCTCCGATGCCGTCATCGGCGACTTCGGTGCCGTGTCCTACTACGCCTCAGCCCTGGGCACCCCCGTCCTCATAGCCGCCACCGGGGCCGGGAAACTGGACCCCGAGGCGCCCCTCGCCGCCTTCGTTGAGCGGGCGCCTCGCCTCGACCCGTACGGACCGCTGGAAACCCAACTGACGCAGCTGATCGCCGAACACCGGCCGCAGCCCGGCGGCGCCGATTACATCACCTCGGCCCCAGGCCGGTCGGCACCGCTCCTCAGGCGCCACTTCTACAGGCTCCTCAACCTCCCCGAGCCCTCCGCGCCCGCCCTACTGGAGCCGCTGCCGCTGACTCCGCACGATCCACCATCACGTACGGCTCCGTTCCATGTGCGCACGCGTACCAGCGGCACCGATATCGTCGTCGCACGGTCGACCGCTCAGCCCTACGGCTCGTACGACGCGCACGGGGAGACCCACCTCGCCGTGCACGAGGAGACCCGTGACCCAAGTGCCCTGGAACTGGCCGACGTGATCACGCGCTACGGGCCCGCGGACGATGTGCGCCTGGGCGGCGCCGTGGCGTGGGCTACGGAGGTGCTGCGCCTTTACCCTGGCTGCTCCGCCGCCGCGTACGTGACCGGGCCGGACGGGTGTCTCGTACGCACGCAGGAGCACGGCCAGTTCCAGCTGACCGCATGTCCGGGCTCCGACCTGGATCCAGCGGCGTACGCCTCGGCGCTTCACGCGTGGCTGGCCGCGGGCCATTGCGTTCCGGCCGGCGGCATCACCCTCCACGTCCATGCCGCCGGGGCCGATCATCCCGTGGACGTCACTGCGGACCGCCGTCATCCACACAGCGCAGCCGCAGGCCCGCAAGATAGCGCAGGTGTGGAGTCGCGGCAGGAGTGAGCAGTCGCTCGGCCTCGGAGATCCCCCTCAGGGCCGCCTCGTCGTCGCCCGCTTCGTGGAGCAGCTCGGCGAGGTCCGTGAGAGCGCGGGCCTTGTTGTAGTCCTCTCCCTGATCCGTGAAGAACTCCACTGCTGCTTCCAGGAGTTGCCTCGATTCAGGGAAGCGCCCCATGCCGCGCAGAGCGCGTCCACGATGCCGGCCGATAAGGGCGAGCGCCCGAGGCAGGTCCTGTGCCCCCTCCTCGTCCGCGGCGATCCGCCGCAGGATGCTTTCCGCCTCGGCGAAACGCTCATGAGCGGGCTCATGGCGCCACTGGGCGAGCTCCAGAAGCCCCAGTTGCTCCACGGCAGACGCCTCACCACGCAGATGCCCTCCAGAACGCTCGCACGCGGCGGCGGCACGCGCCGCCTCCTCGGCGCCGCTCCATCGCCGCAACTGGCCCAAACAGTGCGACAGTTGGAAATGCAGCGCGCCTGCCATGGGCGAATGCGGCCGGTGCTTGTCGGCGCAACCGGTCGCAAGTCGCAGCGCGGGCAGCACCTCGTCCCAGTAGCCGGCCTTGAGCTGGAGCGGCCACAGGGCACGGGCCAGGCGCAGCGCCCTGTCGACATACCGGTACTCCTCGGCCACACCAACGGCCCGGACCAGGTTGGCGACCTCCGACGACAGCACTGCGATGCCCTGCGCCTCGCCCTCGCACATCTCCCCTTCCTCCGGGGCGGGTTCCGTGCGCCAGCTGAATGGCAGCGCTGCGTACGCGGCATGCAGGGCACGGTTCAGCAGATAGTCAAGGACACGCTCCACTGACGCGGTGCACGCCGGGATTCCGTCCTCCGCGCCCGCCACGTCCGCCAGGAAGCGCCGCACCTCGGGACGGAACCGGTACCGCTCGTCAGCCGTGGATTCAAGGAGCTGTGCCTCCGCCGCCTCGGCCAGCATCTCCGCTGCCTCCTGAGGTGTGACGTCAGCCGCGGCAGCAGCCAGGCGGGCGTCAACGAGCGGCCAGCCGCCCAGCGCCGTGAGCCGAGCCAGCCGCACTGTCCCTGGGCGGAGCCGTTCGCACAAGCCGCGCACTGCTCCTCGCACCGGGTCGGGTGCCGCGGAAGTTGCCCCGCCCTGGTGCTCGTGAACCGCCACGTCAGTTTCGGCCAGGAGACGCAGCGCCTCCGTCTTCAACGCGAAGGCGTTGCCCCCGCATGCGTGGAGCACCTGCGGCATCCGGTTCTTGGCCAGGGCGACCTTCTCCCGCCCGGCCACCTTGCGTACCAACTGCACTGCGTACCGGTCGCTCAGCGGCGGTACGGCTACCCGCTCGGCCTCCAGTCCGAACGGCCGCCCGGAGACGACGACCAGCAGAAATACCTCCGCAGTCGCCGGAATCAGCCCACGCACCTGCGCCACCGACGAAGCGTGGTCCACCACCACGAGCGCCCGGCGGCCCGACAGGAGCCGGCGGTAGACCTGCCTGCGGCCCTCGCCGGTCGGCGGCATGTCCTCGTCACTCACACCCATCTTCCCCAGCGCATGGGCCAGAACCGCGGCAGGTTCCGCCCCCTGCTCGCCTGCGATGGTGCGCAGATCGACGTAGAACCGGCCGTCCGGGAAACTGCTTTGGGTCATGGCGCCCAGGTGCAGTGCCACGGCGGAGGTGCCGATGCCCGGCGGACCGTGGAGCAGGGCGACACGGGGCCGCCCGTCGGCGGGCCGAGTGGCTTCGCGCCTCAACTGCCGCAACACGCGCTGGCGATCCGTGAAGTCCCTTGTACTGGGGGGCATTCCATCCGTCGATGAGAGCACCGTCTGTGACAGCTGGTCCGGCCGGCTCTGGAGGAACCTGGTCCACTCCCGTGCTTGCTCCGGGTCATCTCCGATGTGCGCGTACACCTGGCCGGCCAGCGTCCGCCATTCCTCCTCGTCACCAGGCATCGGCGTCTGCCGCCCGAGGGTCCGGCGCACCAGCGCCCCAGTGGACAGAGCCACCTGCTTGCCCATCTCGCCCGCGGCGCCGTTCCCCACAGTGGTCAAAAACGCGGTCAGCGCACTCAGCGCCACGACCTCCAGCACGTCGGCCCCCTCACCTGATCACCGGCCCGGTCCTGCCGGACTGTATCGCCAGGCAGACTCGCGGGGGGCTGATTCAAGACCGCGAGGTTCTCATCAAGTCCCGCACGGAGCCCGACAGCCGCATCTCGCCACCCCGGACGCAAACTGCAGTTCGTGCAGGCGTCCGGAGCGCCTCACGGCGGAGGCGCTCCGGATCATCCATCTCTAGGAGGAGGCCCCTTGCTTGGGGGCCTTCACCCGGTCGCCCTCCGGCATCGCCGACCTCACCAGCTCCGCCGAGCGGACGGTGCGGGTGCCCCGTGAGACTCTCAGCCGTACCTGGGCGCCGGTCGCGATGCCCTGTGAGGCCGCGGGCAGCGCCCAGGCGGTGGTCAGGTCCGTGGTCCCCTCGTCCAGGACCAGGAACCGGGCCGCCCTCTTGCCCTTGCGGGACTCCATCCGCAGCACCTCACCGGTGATCGTGTCGGGCTCCCGGCGCTCCAGGAAGGCGAGTGCCAGGAAGTACGCCGCCAGCGCGCCGAAGGCCGCGATGGCCGCCAACTCGACGGGCAGGGGCCCCTTGTGGGCAGCCGCATCGACGAACCAGCCGTGACTGCCGCTCACGAAGTTGCCGGGCATCATCGCCAGGAACGCCAAGACCAGCGTCCAGCGCCTGAACTTGCCGGCCACCACGAGGCCGAGCAGCGCGCTGCCCACCCAGCCGGCGCTCAGCACCAGCCCCGGCCTGCGCAGCGAGCCCCCGCTCTGCGCGTGGGCCGCGACCGTCCAGTCGGGCTGCCGCAGCACCGCGAAGGCGCAGAGGCCCGCCGCGACCACGCCCGCCGCGGCCGCGAACTGCAGCAGCCCGCTCGTCGAGCAGCCGAAGCCTGGGCGCAGCCGCGGGTAGCGGATCCGTACCGGCCGCCAGGTCCCTCCGTACGAGGACCAGACGCGTCGCCGGTCTCCGGAGTCGAAGCCCAGGAGCCGGCCGGTGAGGCTGGTGACGCCGAGAGCGGTCCCGTACGCGAGATAGCGGTCCCAGACCGCCACGGATGCGGGCGGCAGCTGGGGGAAGTCCTCGTGCGCCGTCAGCCAGGCGCGCAACCCGGCCCAGTGCCCGGCGCGTTCGAGGCCCTTCGGCGTCGCCCGCTCGCCCAGCGCCTTGCCGAGCAGGAAGGTCAGCGCGCCTCCCGGGGCCGCACCGATGAGGACCGCTCCGCGCACGCTGTGCCCTCCCATGACCACGGCCGCGGCGAACAGCACACCGGGCACGAAGCCACTGGCCATCAGCGCGCGGCTGAGCAACAGCGGGAACCGGTACCGGGACAGACCGCGCAGCCGGGCCTCGGCGACGATCTCCTGGCGGAGAGCCGCGTTCCAGGCGGCGGCCCGCTTGTCGTCACGGAAGGCGATCGCCCCGATGGGCGCGCCGCCGTTCACCGCGCGGGCGGTGACGCGGTCCAGTACCCGCTGCTCGTACGGCGTCAGCCCCGGGGCCGCCCGGCCGGCCCCGGTGACGTGGACGGTGCTGCGGGCCGGGTCGTTGCCCGGCTGCCTCAGCTCGACGAACCCGCGGGCCGCGAGGTCCAGCAGAGTGGCCGCGGCGGCGTGCTCCACGCCCCGCCAGTGATTGCCGAGCAGGCTGACCACGCCCGGCGGTTCGGGGTCGGCCCCGATCTCCTGGGTCGCGGGGCCCGGCGTGACCACACCGTTCCGGGTGGCGGCCAGCGCGAGACCGAAGGCGACGAGCCAGAGCACGATCAGGGCGGCGCCGCCCCAGTAGAGCTGTTCGGTGAGCGTCATGCGAACCTCACCTGGACGGCGTCCTGCACCACGCCTGCGGCCTCGAAGTACTCCCGCCGCCCGTGTGCGCCGCCCAGTCCGGAAACGACGTTCCCCGGGAAGCTTTCGAGGGCGGTGTGGTAGCTCTGCACCGCACTGTTGTAGAACTGCCGCGCGTACGCGATCTTGTCCTCCGCCGACCTCAACTCGGCCTGCACCGTGCTGAAGTGCTGGTCCGCCTTGAGTTCCGGGTAGCTCTCGCCGAGCGCGAACAGCCTCCCCAGCGTCGCGGTGAGCGCGTCCTCGGCGGCCGCCCGGTCCGTAGCACCGAGGCCCTCGTTCACGGCCGCCCCGCGCGCGGCGGTGACCGCTTCGAAGGTGCCGCGCTCGTGAGCGGCGTAGCCGCGCGCACCTTCAACGAGATTCGGTATGAGCTCGTGCCGCCGCTTCAACTGCACATCGATCTGCGCCCACGAGGCCTGCGTCTGATTCCGCAGCCGGACCAGCCGGTTGTAGGTCCGGACGACCCACCACACGCCCACGACGACAAACACCACAAAAACTGCACCAATGATGACACCCACGGTGTCGCCCCCCAAAGGCCCTAAAGATCCGACCCCCCTGGCCGATCCACGTGATCTTATTCGGCCTTTACACCCGCGCGGCTCGGGGGGAGCGTCCGGACCTCCAGGCCCAGGCGGTTCGGGGAGCGTCCGCCCATGGGACCGAGCCCGTGCGGTGTCCGGGGCGGAGCGGCAGTCGGGCCGCGGGGCCGCAGCGGCGGTACCCGGCCGCACGTGGTCCCCGCCGTCAGCACGAACTGAAGGCCCCGGTCGGCCCGGGGCCTTGAGCACATACATACTCCGCACCGTTCGGCACCGGTCCCTCCCCTCGTGGGGACCGGTACCGAACGCGGGCGGCATCGATCCGCGCCGTATCGCGACAAAGACATATCGGTATATCGGCGTGGATCGAGAATGGGGCGGCCCGTGGCCGGTGTGACGGCGGTCCCGACGGGACGGGTACGCGTCACGGGCTCGCGTTTCGGGCGGTGGGGCAGCGGGCGCCGATTCGTGGCTACGGTGGAATTCGACCGAGAAGATGCGGCGTCATGAGGTGTCTCTCCGAGCGTTGAGCTGGTGGACGATCCGGGCGCCGCCCGGGGGGTGCGTTACTACGGCGTGATCCTGCCAGCTGAGGCCGTCCGTGGGGGCGATCCGGCGGCCGGACCGACGCCTCACCGCAGGTCAGCCGGATAGGCTGGGTTTTCCGGTCCGGATGTCAGGTGCGGGGAAGTAAGGGGTGGAGACCTTGAGTTCCGACTCAGGGGCACGCATAGCCTTGGCGGAGCGTCTCGCGCTGCTTTACAAGGAGGCCGGCAACCCTCCCCTCAAGAGCGTGTCCGAGGCAGTCGTGCGGCTCCAGCGGGTCGACGAACGCGGTCGGCCCGTACGGGTGTCCGCGCAGCGGATCAGCGACTGGCGGCGGGCCCGGAACGTGCCCGCCCAGTTCGTCGCACTCGCGGCGGTCCTTCAGGTGCTGATCCCGCAGGCACGGCGTTCGCAGCCCGCGCCCGTCTCCGCGGGCCTCTACGACCCGGCCCAGTGGCAGCGCCTGTGGGAGCGGGCGGTGGCCGACCCGATCGGCGACCACCCCGAAGTGTCCGCGGACGGTGAGCAACGCCCCTCGGGCGAAGCCCTGAACGTTCCCGGTGGCGTGTGTCCCTACCGGGGGCTCGCCCCGTACCGCCAGCAGGACGCCCGGTGGTTCTTCGGCCGCGAACGGAGCAGGGACGCGCTCGTCGCCCAGCTGCGGGCAGCGGAGGGGACGGGCGGCCTGGTCATGCTGGTCGGCGCTTCGGGGTCGGGTAAGTCCTCTCTCCTGAACGCCGGCCTGGTGCCCACGTTGCGGGACGGCGCCCTGAGCGGCGGTTCCGGCCGGGCGCGGGAGGTAGTGCAGCTCGTTCCGGGGGGTGACCCTCTCGGCGAGCTGACGCGTCGGATTCCCGAGCTTGCGCACGCCGTCCCGGCTGCCCCGAAGCAGGTCCTCGCGGCCTCGAACCACGTCGCGCCGCCCACGAGGGAAGCCGTGGCGGACGAATCCGGCGAGTCCGGTACGGGCGGATTCGCGCGGGCCGCGCGAGGAGCCGTCACGGCATGGGCGGAGCGTGAGACGCCGTCCGCCCCCCGTCCGGTCATCATCGTGGACCAGTTCGAGGAGGCCTTCACCCTCTGCTCCGACGAGCAGAACCGGCGCGCGTTCATCCAGGCACTCCATGCCGCGTGCACGGCGGCCGGCCCGGGTGACCCCGCCCCCGTGCTCGTCGTCCTCGGCATACGCGCCGACTTCTACGAGCAGTGCCTGGGTTACCCCGAACTGGCCGACGCGCTGCAGCACCGGCACATGGTGCTCGGGCCGCTGACCACCGCGGAGTTGCGCGAAGCGGTGACCGGCCCGGCCAAGGCCGTGGGCCTCGAACTCGAACCGGGACTGGCGGAGCTGATCGTCCGGGAGGTGAGTGCGGACAGCCCCCGCGGGAGCGGGACGCACGCGGGGGTGCTGCCGCTCCTCTCCCACGCCCTGCTCGCCACCTGGCAGCGGCGGACGGCGGGAAGGCTGACGCTGGCCGGCTACAGCGCGGCGGGTGGAATCCAGGGAGCGGTGGCGGCGACCGCCGAGCGAGCCTGGTCCAGCCTCGGCCCGGCAGCCCGTACGGCCGCGAGACTGCTCCTCCTCAGACTGGTCCGGCTCAGCGAGGACACCCAGGCGACCCGGAGGCGGGAGACGCGGCGCCAGCTGGCGGAGGAGTCGACGGACCCCGACAGGACGGAGGAGTCACTCGAAGCGCTGGTGCACGCCCGGTTGGTGACGCTCGACGCGGAGACCGTGGAGATCACCCATGAAGCGCTGCTGCACGCCTGGCCACGCCTGCGGGACTGGATCGACGAGGACAGGAACGACAACCTCCTTCGCCAGCAGCTGGAGGAGGACGGCCGGGCCTGGGAGGCCACACACCGCGACACGTCGCTCCTCTACCGCGGGTCCCGCCTGGAGCAGACCCGCAACTGGGTGAAGTCGGCCGGTGACGCGTTCCTGACCCGGAGCGCGGTGGAATTCCTGGCTGCCTCGGCCGGACTGCGCAGACGTACCGTCTGGATCAGCCGTGGCGCGGTGTCGGCTCTCGTCGTCCTCGCGATGCTGGCTGTCGGCTCGGCGGTGATCGCGTGGCAGCGGCGGGACGACGCCGTGTTCGAGCAGGTCGTCGCCGAGGCCGATCGCGTCCAGTACACGGATCCGTCGCTGGCCGCCCAGCTCGATCTCGTGGCACACCATTTGCGGCCCGACGACGAGGCCGTCGGCAACCGGCTGATCTCGATGGTCAACGCGCCGCTGGCCACGCCGCTTCTCGGCCACACCGGCGCCGTCTACCTGACCTCGTTCAGTCCGAACGGGCGGGTGCTGGCCACCGCCAGCTACGACCGGACCATCCGGCTGTGGGACGTGAAGGACCCGACGCGCCCGCAGCCGCTGGGCAAGCCTCTCACCGGCCATACGAGTTGGGTGAGCAGCGCCGTCTTCAGTCCCGACGGGCGCACGCTCGCCAGCGCTTCGGACGACGGCACGATCCGGCTGTGGAACGTACGGGATCCCCGCCACCCGAAGCCGCTCGGCAGGCCCCTGACCGGCCATGGCGGCACGGCGTACCTCCTCGCCTTCAGTCCCGACGGGCACACCCTGGCCTCGGCCAACGAAGATCACACCGTGCGGCTGTGGGACGTGGCCGCCCCGGCCCGGCCGAAGCCGGCCGGCAGCCTGACCGGCCACACCGCCGCCGTGCGCTCAGTGGCGTTCAGCCCTGACGGACGGACACTGGCGTCCGGCGGCGACGACGGAACGATCCGGCTGTGGAACATGGCTGACCCTCGTCATCCGCGTCGGATCGCCCGGGTACTGACCGGCCACACCAGCACGGTGCACTCCGTGGCCTTCAGCCCCGACGGCCGCACGCTCGCCAGCGGCGGCGCGGACGACACCATCCGGCTCTGGAAGATGACCGACCCCCGTCGTGCCACCGAACTCGGCGCGCCTCTGACCGGTCACACCGGCCCCGTATGGTCCGTGGCCTTCAGCCCCGACGGAACGAGGCTCGCCGCCGGCAGCGCCGACAGCACGGCGAGCCTGTGGAACGTCAGCAATCCCGCGTACCCGTCGCAGGTCGGCGAGCCCCTCGCCGGCAGCAGCGGCGAGATGTACGCCGTCGGCTTCAGTCCTGACGGACGGACTCTCGCCACCGGGAGCGGCGACAACAAGGCCCGGCTCTGGTCGATCCCGACATCGGACATGACGGGGAGGATCGGAGCGTTCCGCGCGGACGGCAAGGTGCTCGCCACGGCCGCACGCGACGAGAAGGTCCGGCTGTGGAACGTGGAATCCCCGAGCAGGCCCGCGCTGCTCGGCAAACCGTTCATGCCGGGCCGGGGGGACCCGCGTTCGCTGCTCTTCTCCCCGGACGGCCGCACACTCGCGGTACTGACCGGGAGCCGCGCGGTGCAGTTGTGGAACGTCGCCGACCCGGCCCGGCCCGTCCCCTACGGCTCACCCGTCGCGCTGCGCACACGGTTCGCGGGCCCCGACGCGCTGGCATTCAGCCCGGACGGGCACACGCTGGCAACGGCACTCGACGACCGCACCATACGGCTGTGGGACGTCAGCGACCCGTCCCGTCTCCTCCCGCTGGGTGCGCCACTCACCGGCCAGAAGGGCTACGTCAACGCCTTCGTCTTCAGCCCGGACGGACGGACCCTCGCCGGTGGCAGCGCCGACGGCACCATCCAGCTCTGGAACGTGACCGACCCACGTCACACGGCCCGGACCGGCGCACCGCACAAGGGCCACCTGGGTCCCGTCAACGCACTCGCCTACAGCCCGGACGGACGGACGCTGGCCAGCGGAAGCGACGACGGAACAGTCAGGCTCTGGAACGTCGCCCACCCTTCACGGGCCCGGCCGGTCTCCACTCTCACGGGCCATACCGAGGCGGTCGTGTCACTGACGTTCAGCCGGAACGGCCGCACTCTGGCCAGCGGCGGCAACGACGACACGGTCAGGCTCTGGGACGTGACCCGCCCCTCGCATGCCTCACCTATCGGCCAATCGCTGAGCCCGAATGCCAAGACGGGCAATTTCCTGTCGTTCAGTCCCAACAGCCACCTGCTCGGAGTGTCGAGTGGCGCCGACACCGTCCGGCTCTGGGACCTGGATGCCGACAAGGCAGTCGCACGAATCTGCTCGATCACCCGAGGTGTCCTCACACCGGAAAAATGGCACGAGTATCTGCCCCGCTTGTCGTACGACCCTCCGTGCGCCCAGTAACGGATACCAGGCCCCTTCCGGGCGGCTCACGTGATCTCCATCACAACTCTCCTCTGCCACTGAGCAGTTGTCCCCCTGCCCAAACACGCTTGTTAGGGTGACAAACAGCCCGGTCGTCGGCGCATCCCCCGTCGCCGGCGGCCGGGCACTGCCACGTCCTCGCGGTTGCCGGGGCGACCGATCGCGCGCGTCCCGTCGAAATAGCGGCGGAACAGCAGGTCCGCATTGGGGGCGCCGACGTCTCTCCGGCTTCCTGACTTCCCGGCTTCCTGGCTTCCCCGCCGCCAGAATGGTCCTGCCCCTCTCGGTACTCCAGAATTGCCAAAGGGCCCGCCCCCCTGCGGAAATACTCTTCACCGCTTATTCGGAAAGGTCGTGAGTGCCGTGCGCCGGCGCATCATCATCGTCACGGCCGTCCACGGCCCGTCGGCCCCGTTCCTGGCGGAGGCCCACGCGTCGCTCCGCGCGCAGGAGCTGCCCGACGGGTGGGACTGGCACTGGGTGATCCAGGAGGACGGCAAGGGTTGCGATGTCGCTCCGCATGTGCCCGCTGACGAGCGGGTGACGTTCCGGCAAGGGCGAGCAGGCGGTCCGGGCGTGGCCCGGACCATGGCTCTCGCCCATGCGGACGGTGAGTACGTCAAGGTCCTGGACGCCGACGACCAGTTGACCCCGGGTGTGCTGGCCCGCGACCTTGCCGCACTCGAAGGGAACCCGGGCATCGGCTGGGCGACGTCGCGGGTGCTCGACCTGCTCCCCGACGGTTCCACCGTCGGCTTCGAAGGAGACCCCGACGACGGGCCGATCGAGCGTGGCGCCGTACTCGAGTACTGGAAGGCGAACGGCTACCGGGCGCAGGTCCACCCGGCATCGCTCTTCGTCCGCCGCGACCTGCTCCTCGCTCTCGGCGGCTGGATGGCGCTGCCGGCTTCGGAGGACACGGGGCTGCTGCTCGCGATGAACGCGGTCAGCCGGGGCTGGTTCTCCTCCGATGTGGGCCTCCGGTACCGCAAGTGGCCAGGCCAGGCGACAGGCCAGGCGGCGCACACCGATGCGGCCGAGCACGCCACGCGTATGTCGGTCGTGGAAGCCAGGTCGCGTGCGCTGGAGTCCTTCCAGTGGGGACACCCGGTCAGTCCCTGCTGACCTGGGCTTCACCCACGGTCCCGCAAGGCCGCGGCGGGAACAGGGTCAGCGGCCCGGCCGGCCCCCGCCGCCGATGCGGTGTGCCCGCTGAACCAGTGCCCGTTCCAACGGAGTTGCTGGTGTCCGGCTCTCCCGGTGGGGCCGGGCAGCACCGCCTCAGGACAGCAGCTCGGCGTCGATCCGCGAGAAGACGAGGTCGCTCTCACCGGTGACCGGCCCGCGCCACCGGGCAGGCGCCGGTGGACGACGCCGCCGCGCCGCGGCGTAGCCCGCCGGACTGTAGTCGTTGGCCAGCCGGTAGACGTGGAAGCCGCGTTGCCTCATCGCGTCGAGCAGCTCGTCGACGCAGTCCCCGACCTGCTCCATCCGGCTGGGAGTGACCTCCACGGTGATCTCGGCATCAGGCCGCAGCCGATCGAGAACGGGGAGCAGGCCCCGTATGACACTGCCCTCCGCGCCCTCCACATCGACCTTGATCACTCTGGCCGTCGTGATCTCCTCCGGTCGCAGGACCTCAGCCAGCGGAAGGGCTTCCATGTCGAAGGTGGACTCCGCGGTTCCGTCGTAGGGAACGATGCTGTTCGCCCCCATGTTGTGGGAGCTGGCGAGGATGAACGTCAGCAGCTTCCGGGTGTCGGCGACGGCCGTGTTCACCGCACGGATGTTGTCGCACTCGTTGAGCCGGGCGTGCTGCAGCAGCCTCCGGTGGAACACGGGAGAGGCTTCGACGGCCACCACCTGCCCGTCTCCGCCGACGAGGCGCGAAGCCAGCACGCTGAAGTAGCCGATATTGGCGCCGACATCGACGAAGGTGTCCCCAGGACGGAGCCTGCTCCGCAGCCAGTGAGTCATGTTCGGCTCCCATACGCCGAACATGTACAGGTAGCGCTGGATCAGGTCCTGCGTGTCGAGGGCGAACCGAGCGCCGGACTCGCTCTCGGAGCAGCGCCGTCGGGGACGGTCGCGCAGACGCGGATTCAGGTACTGGGCGGCCAGCCGCTCCTTGCCGAGAGGGCCGGGGGCATCGCGCAGATACCGGCGGCCGAGGGTGACCAGTGCCTCTGAAATCGTGTCCCGCATCCGATCGCCTCTCCGCAGGGTGCCCCCCTGAACCGTAACGCCGGGGGGATCGCACGGGCCGAGGGACCAGGCGTTGAGGCCCCGTACACACTGAGGCGCCTGGGGTTGGGGGGGGCGTGCCCGTGGGGCCGCAGCGTTGAGGGACCGTACGCCCTCAACGCTCCGCCGCCGGGCCGCGGTCAGCCCGTGGCGGTCTTCCGGTCCCGGTCGAACGGCAGGTCCAGCATACGAATGGCGTTGCCCCGCAGCAGCTTGTACGCGACTTCGTCCGAGACGCCCGCCATGTGATCGGCCGCCACCTGCTTGGTGTTCGGCCAGGTGGAGTCGACGTGCGGGTAGTCGGTCTCGAACGTCGCGTTGTTCACGCCCACCGTCTCGATGGCCTCGATGCCGTGCCTGTCCCGGAAGAAGCAGCAGAACATCTGCCGGTAGTAGTACGTGGACGGCGGCTCGGGGATCAGATCCTTGACCCCGCCCCACGCCCGGTGCTCCTCCCAGACGTCGTCCGCGCGCTCCAGGGCGTAGGGGATCCACCCCATCTGGCCCTCGCTGTACGCCAGTTTCAGCCGGGGGAACTTGACCAGCACCCCGGAGAAGAGGAAGTCCATCATCGAAGCCATCGCGTTGTTGAAGGAGAGCGACGCCTGCACGGCGGGCGGGGCGTCCGGGGAGGCGGCGGGCATCTGCGAGGACGAGCCGATGTGCATGTTCACCACCGTCCCGGTCTCCTCGCAGGCCGCGAAGAACGGGTCCCAGTAGCCGGAGTGGATCGACGGCAGGCCCAGATAGGTGGGAATCTCGCTGAAGGTGACCGCGCGGACCCCGCGGGCGGCGTTCCGCCTGATCTCCGCCACCGCCAGATCAATGTCCCAGAGCGGGATCAGGCAGAGCGGGATCAGCCGGCCCTTGCTGTCCCCGCACCACTCCTCGACCATCCAGTCGTTGTAGGCACGGACGCAGGCTAGGCCGACTTCCTTGTCCTTGGCCTCGGCGAAGGTCTGGCCGCAGAAACGCGGGAAGGTCGGGAAGCAGAGCGATGCCTCCACGTGGTTGAGGTCCATGTCCTTGAGCCGCTCCGCCGGATCCCAGCAGCCTCGCCGCATCTGTTCACGCGTGATGCCGTCGAGCGTCATCTCGTCCCGCGAGAAGCCCACGGCCGCGATGATCCGCTTGTAGGGGAAGATCTCCCCCTCGTACCGCCACCAGTCCGTGACCTGCCCTTCCGGGTCGGTGGTGAACCGGTACTTCCCGCCGACGTACGCCAGATCCCCGATACCGGCGGTGAAGGGCTTCGGCCCCAGATCCCGGTACTTGCTCGGCAACCACGTATCGAAGAGGTGCGCGGGCTCGATCACATGATCGTCCACGCTGATCACCCTGGGCAGTTCCGTTGCGCCGTTCTGACTGCTGCTCATTCGCTTCCCCTCAGCTACCTGCCGTTTTGTCGAACGTGAGCTGACGATCCGTCAGTTCCAGACTACGGAAGCACTTCAGCAGCGACAAGCGGTAGCCCGAACTCGCCCCTTGCGGGATCGCGGTCCGTCCGGTGAACTGACGACCCATCAGTTCGATCGACGGGCAGGGGTGCCTCATGCGGACGATGTGGCTCAGCGGAGCCGAATTGCTGGCCGTACTGCGTATCGGCCTCGGACTGTGGTGGCTGGAGAGCTGGCGCCACAAGGACAAGAAGACCTGGTTCGGCGGGGGTGGCGTCACGTGGGCGGCCGGCATAGCCGCCGAGCACCGATGGAAGTTCGTACGGAGCGGCTTCGACAGGACAGTGAGCCCGCATCCCCGGCTCATGGCCTACGTCGTCGCCTACGCGGAGCTGGCGCTCGGCCTCGGTCTGGTCCTCGGGTTCCTGACGCCGGTCGCCCTCGTGGGCGGGCTGCTGCTCAACCTGATCTATCTGGTGCTCATGCTCCACGACTGGGCCGAGCAGGGGCAGAACCTGATGATGGTGCTGATCTCGGCCGTCGGGCTGTTCGCCATGTGCTGGCAGACCTGGTCGCTGGACAACGCCTGGGGACTGTTCCTGCCCTAGGTGTACTGGCCCCGTGGCGCGCCCAGGACACCCGGGCCGCTGGACCCGTGCCGCCGCGGCCCGCCACGGGGGCTCGCTGTGCGCGTACCACTCAGCTGAACGGCGCGCTCCGCGGGTGTCCCTCCGACACCGGACCGGCGCACCGTGACCAGTTCCGTACCCCGCGGCGGACCGGGCGTCAGCGATCCGTCATGACCCGGCCGGCCGGCGTCAGGGGGGCATCATGAGGCGGCGGCACCCGCACGGACCGGGCATAGCTTCGGTGTCACATCCCGGGCTGCCTCCCCGCACCCGGGACGTCACCCGCTATGTGTGGTTCCTTCGGGAGGTTCCCATGTGTCTGCACCAGTACGACGACCCTGAACCGGATGAACGGGTCCCGGCCGGCCCTCTGTACGTACCGGTCCGGCCGGGGCCCGCGGGAGTCTCCCTCCGGCTCTTCCGCAGTCCGCTGGGCGTGCGTACCGCCGTCGCCTTCACCGGGCCCGCGCTGCTCGCCGCGACGTTGGGCAGGGGCCAGGCGTGGATCGTCCTCTCCGAGTCCGCGTTGCGGGCGACGGCGGAACCCCTCGGTGTGACACGGATGACGCTCGACCCGGTACTCACCGCTCCGGCAGTACGGACCGTCGCCCCCGACGGTCCCGCCGCGGAGCTCCGGCGGCCGGAGACCCCGGCCGTCCCGCGTGAGGGGAACCTGACATCGTGACGACTACTCTCGCTCCCTCCCCCGCGCCTGCGGCCGGCGACGACCTGTCGATATGGCCCGGCTCCACGACACGCCTTCCGCACGGTGGTCTCGCCGTCGGCGGAGTGGATCTGGCCGAGATCGCCGAGAGATTCGGTACACCGGCCTACGTGCTGGACAAGGGCGAGGTGCAAGAGCGCTGCCGGACGTACCGGGACGCCTTCCCGCACGCCGACATCCTCTACGCGGCCAAGGCCTTCCTCTCCCGCACGATGGTGCGCTGGATAGCGGCGGAGGGGCTCGGGCTGGACGTCTGCTCGGCCGGGGAGCTCGAACTGGCCGTGACGGCCGGGTTTCCGGCCGACCGGATGGTGCTGCACGGCAACGCCAAGTCACCTCATGACCTCGATGCCGCGCTGCGGCTGGGTGTCGGACGGATCGTCATCGACAACCCGTCCGAGATCGCCCAGCTGGCGGCCGCGGTGGGTCACGGGGGCCGTCAGAGGGTCATGGTCCGCGTGGTGCCGGGGGTGTCCGCCGGCGGGCATACGAAGATCCGCACCGGAACGGAGGACCAGAAGTTCGGCCTGTCCCTCACCGGCGGGCAGGCCCATCACGCGATATCGTGCGTCCTCGGACAGCCGCAGCTCGAACTCACCGGCCTGCACTGCCACATCGGGTCGCAGATCACCGACGTCAGGCCGTACGTCGTGGCCGTGCGGCGCATGGTGGGGCTGATGGCCAGGGTGCGGGACACACATGGTGTCGTCCTGCCCGAGCTGGACATGGGCGGCGGTCACGGCATCGCCTACCGTCCCGGCGAGGCCGCTCTGGACATCACCGCACTCGCCCGCAGCCTGCGCGCCGAGCTGAGCGACGGCTGTGCGGCCGCACGGCTGCCGGTTCCCCGTCTGATCATCGAACCCGGACGCGCCGTCGCCGGGCCCGCGGGCGTCGCGCTGTACCGCGTGCTCTCGGTGAAGCGCACCGGCGAGCGGACGTTCGTCGCGGTGGACGGGGGCATGAGCGACAACCCCAGACCCGCGCTGTACGGCGTCCGCTACGCACCCCGCCTGATCGGGCGCCGCTCCACCGCCGGGACCTGCACGGCCACGGTCGTCGGCCGGCACTGCGAGGCAGGCGACATCCTCGCGGCCGGCGTCGGTCTGCCGGGCGACACCCGGCCCGGAGACCTGCTCGCCGTACCGGTCGCCGGCGCTTACCAGCTGTCGATGGCATCGGGCTACAACCTCGTGGGCCGCCCCCCGGTGGTGGCCGTGGACGACGGCCGGGCCAGGCTGCTCGTACGCCGGGAGACACTGGCCGACTGCTGCGCCCGCGATGTCGGTCCGTGAGCCGACGGGCGGCGTGCGTCCGGGCGGCAGTGCCACATGACGGCAGTGGGTTACGGGTCACGCCCGGCACGGCGTTGCCGGTCCGGTGTGCCTCGGCGCGCGTCGGGATACTATCTGCACCTTTTACACCGCTTACGCTCCCTTTGTGGCGAAACTCGTGGATGCAGTCAAGCGGATCGTGATCGGTCGGGCGCTGCCCAGCGAGGGACTGCAGGAGACCCTGCTGCCGAAGCGGCTGGCCCTGCCGATCTTCGCCTCGGACCCGTTGTCCTCGGTCGCCTACGCGACGCAGGAGATCCTGCTCGTCCTCACGCTGGGCGGTCTGGCGTTCCTGCATCTGACGCCCTGGGTGGCGCTCGCCGTGGTGATCCTGATGGCCGTGGTCGTCCTGTCCTACCGCCAGGTGGTGCACGCCTATCCGTCGGGCGGCGGCTCCTACGAGGTCGTCGCCACCAACCTCGGCCCGTCCTCCGGGCTGGTGGTCGCCGCTTCGCTGCTGGTCGACTACGTCATGACGGTCGCGGTGTCGGTCGCGTCGGGCGTCGACAACATCATCTCCGCGGCCCCCTCACTCAACGGCTACCGGACGGTCATGGCGGTCGGCTTCGTCGTACTGCTCGCCGCGGTGAACCTGCGAGGGCTGCAGGAGTCGGGCCGGGCGTTCGCCGCCCCCACGTATCTGTTCGTCGCCGGCGTCCTGATCATGTGCGGCACCGGGCTGTTCCGGTGGATTGCGGGTGACGCCCCGGTCGCGGAATCCGCCGCCTACGGCATCGCCCCGACCCCGGGGGACAGCAACCTCGCCGGCCTGGCCGTACTGCTGCTGGGCCTGCGGGCCTTCTCCAGCGGCTGCACCGCCCTGACCGGGGTCGAAGCGATCTCCAACGGAGTACCTGCCTTCCGCAAGCCCAAGTCCCGCAACGCCGCCACCACGATGGGCGCGATGGGGCTGATCGCGGTGGTCATGTTCTCCGGCATCACCGCACTCGCCATGATCGCGAAGGTCCACATCACCGAGGACACCTGCCGGCTCACCGGGTTCACCGGCGACTGCGCGAACACCCCGCAGCTCACCGTCATCGCCCAGCTGGCCTCCGCGGTCTTCGGCGGTGTCCACAGCGTCGGCTTCTTCTACATCCAGGCCGCGACCGCCCTGGTCCTGGTCCTGGTCCTGGCCGCCAACACCGCGTTCAACGGCTTCCCGCTGCTGACCTCGATCCTCGCCCAGCACCGCTATCTGCCGCGGCAGCTCCACACCCGCGGCGACCGCCTGGCCTTCTCGAACGGCATCGTGGCCCTGGCAGTGGTCGCCGGCGCACTGCTGTGGGCCTTCCACGCCTCGGTCACCAACCTGATCCACCTCTACATCCTGGGCGTCTTCACCTCCTTCACCCTTTCCCAGACCGGCATGGTCCGGCACTGGAACCGCACACTGCGCACCGAGACCGACTCCGCACTGCGCCGTCGCCACCACACCGCACGGTCCATCAACGGCCTCGGAGCGCTGGTCACCGGCCTCGTGCTGGTCATCGTGCTGTTCACCAAGTTCACCCAGGGCGCGTACCTGGCGGTCATCGCGGCGGTGTTGCTGTGGCTGATGATGCGCGGCATCCGCCGGCACTACGACAACACCGCCGAAGAGCTGGCCCTCACCGAGGAACCTGCCGAGAGCACCGTGCTGCGCGGCCGCGTGCACGCACTCGTCCTGGTGTCCAAGGTCCACAAGCCCACCGTGCGCGCGCTCGCCTACGCCCGTGCGTGCCGCCCCGACATCCTGGAAGCCCTCACCGTCGACGTCGACCGCGACGAGTCCCGGACCCTCACGGATCAGTGGGCGGCCTCCGGCATCGACGTCCCCCTCAAGACCCTGGACTCCCCCTACCGGGAAATCACCCGCCCTGTCGTGGGATACGTCCGTGGCATCGTCCGCGACAGCCCCAATGACGTGATCAGCGTGTTCATCCCCGAATACGTCGTCGGGCACTGGTGGGAGAACCTGCTCCACAACCAGACCGCCCTCTGGCTGAAGAGCCGGCTCCTCTTCACTCCCGGCATCATGGTCATCAGCGTCCCCTGGCAACTCAGCTCGTCCAGAAGCAAACCGCTGCGCCCCACCCGCCGCGCTCCCGGCTCCGTCCGCCGCGGCGAACCCTCCCGGCCCTCCCGGGCCGACCATCCCGACAAGGCGAAAGGGCCGCGCCCCCGCCCCTGAGCCGCCGGCTGCGCGGGAGGTCCTGCTGTGGAGCCGGAGGCCGGTTCAGCTGTCCAGCCTTTCCGGGCAGCGCCGCGACGGCCGGACGCCGCCCTCGCCGGCGGTTGTCCGCGACCTGTCCGGGGCAGAGCAGCGAGCCGTACGGACCGGCAGCCGGGTGAGCAAGCCCGCGGGCACCAGCAAGCATCGCCGGTGGCCGGGCAGCGTGCTTGGCGGCGGCCCGGACAACACTGGCGGGCCACTTGACGGAGTGTCCGTCAGCGGGGAAACGGGGTGATGGGACGTCAGTGTCCAAGCCTGTGGTGGAGTGCCGGTTCAGAGGAAGGGTGAGTGCGGATCGCAGTGACCACCCCGACGGGTGATGCCGCCCGCCAGGTCGTCGCCACCCCGCCACCCTGACGCACGCCGGGGTCCGGCGCCGCCGACAGGAGCGCGTCCGGGCCGACCGCCCGCGGCCGCAGGGCCGTGGGGTCGCGGGCGCGGGCAGGTACCAGGCCGCCGGGCCCCTTCTGAAACCCCCGCGCCGGTGAAATGCTCCACGGCATGGAATTCTCCGAGGTGGTCCGCCGCAGGCGCATGGTCCGGCACTACTCCGACAAGCCGCTGGCCCCCGATGTGGTCGAGCGGATTCTCTCCTCGGCGCTGCGGGCGCCCTCGGCCGGTTTCTCCCAGGGCTGGGCGTTCCTCGCCCTGACAGAACCCGCCGACCGCGCCCGTTTCTGGCCGTTCGTTCCCACCCGTGCCGAGAAGACACCGACGATGCGGGACGCCCCGTTGGTCGTGGTGCCGCTGGCGCACAAGGCCGCCTACCTTGAGCGCTACGCGGAACCCGACAAGGGGTGGGAGGACCGCGCCGAAGCCCGCTGGCCCGCTCCGTACTGGCACATCGACACGGGGATGGCCTCGCTCCTGATGCTGCTCACCGCGGTCGACGAAGGGCTGGGCGCCTGCTTCTTCGGCATCATGCCCGAAGATCTTCAGCCCTTCCGCTCCGAGTTCGGGGTGCCCGACGAGTACGCCCCCATCGGCGGCCTCACGGTCGGCTACCGCGCGGAAGACCTGCCCCCGCAGAGCGGTCTTGTCGGAGAACGCCGACGTGGCACGGACGCGGTTGTCCACCGTGGGCAGTGGGGGCGGCACGCCTCAGCGGGGGCGGCGCACGCTGCGGAAGAGCCCCGGTGAACCAGTTCCTGTAGCCCCGAGCAGCGCGATACCCAGAATGGCCCTGAAGGGCCGCCTGGGGCCTTTGTGGCCGATTCCCTCAGGGGGGATCGGCCGCATTCGTTTTCGTGGACCAGGCGGGCGCACAGAGGCCTTGCACCCCCCTTGGGTCAGGTGACATCCGGTATTCTGGAGCATGTCCCGACCCGCCCGTGAGCGCCGGAACCGCGGGCCGGAGGCCTTTCTCCGGCCTGCCCGCGGCCGCCCATTACCCAGAGACCTGCACCGCTCCCGCCCGCCTGCGCGGAAGCGCGGCTTGTCGTGCCCGAAAAGAGATGTTTTATGACTGATTACGGCATTCATCCCGGCACGAATGTCACCGCCACCGCCGCCACCGCTGTCACCGATACCGCCGCACCCGGCACGGACCCCGGCGGCACCGGCGGCACCGCAGTGACCACCGCGTACGACGCCGGCGCGATCACCGTCCTGGACGGGCTCGACGCGGTGCGCAAGCGGCCGGGAATGTACATCGGATCGACCGGGGAGCGCGGCCTGCACCATCTGGTCCAGGAGATCGTCGACAACTCCGTCGACGAGGCGCTGGCCGGGGTGGCGGACCGGATCGATGTGACGGTCCTGGCCGACGGCGGCGTACGGGTCGTCGACAACGGCCGTGGCATCCCGGTGGGGATGCACCCGGTGGAGAAGAAGCCGGCCGTGGAGCTGGTGCTGACCGTGCTGCACGCGGGCGGCAAGTTCGGAGGCGGGGGCTACGCGGTCTCCGGCGGCCTGCACGGCGTGGGCCTGTCGGTGGTCAACGCCCTGTCGACCCGGCTGACGGCGGAGATCCGGACCGAGGGCCACAGATGGACCCAGGACTACAGGAACGGGGCGCCCACCGCGCCGCTCGCCCGCCACGAGCCCACGTCCACCACGGGCACATCGCTGACGTTCTGGGCGGACGGCGGCATCTTCGAGAGCACCGAGTACTCCTTCGAGACGCTGTCACGGCGCTTCCGGGAAATGGCGTTCCTGAACAGGGGACTCACCCTCACACTGACCGACGAGCGCCCGGCCGCACGGGCGACCGCCACGGCCGACGAAGCCGGCTCGGACACGGCAGCGGGGCAGACCGCGAAGACGGTCACCTACCGCTACGACGGCGGCATCACCGACTACGTCGCCCACCTCAACGCCCGCAAGGGCGAGCCCGTCCACCCGTCGGTCATCTCCCTCACCGCCGAGGACACCGGGCGGCTGCTGTCGGTGGAGGTCGCACTCCAGTGGAACGGCCAGTTCTCCGAGAGCGTCTACTCGTACGCCAACTCGGTCCACACGCACGAGGGCGGCACCCATGAGGAGGGCTTCCGCACCGCGCTGACCACCGTCGTCAACCGCTACGCGCGGGAGCGGAAGCTGCTGCGTGACAAGGACGACAACCTCACCGGCGACGACGTGCGCGAGGGCCTGACCGCCATCATCTCGGTGAAGCTGGGCGAGCCGCAGTTCGAGGGGCAGACCAAGACCAAGCTCGGCAACACCGAGGCGAAGACCTTCGTGCAGAAGGTGGTGCACGAGCACCTCACCGACTGGTTCGACCGCAACCCCAACGAGGCGGCCGACATCGTCCGCAAGGCGATCCAGGCGGCCACCGCCCGGGTCGCGGCCCGCAAGGCACGTGACCTCACCCGCCGCAAGGGTCTGCTGGAGTCGGCGGCGCTGCCGGGCAAGCTGTCCGACTGCCAGTCCAACGACCCGGCGAAGAGCGAGATCTTCATCGTGGAGGGCGACTCGGCCGGCGGCTCGGCGAAGTCCGGGCGCAATCCGGAGTTCCAGGCGATCCTGCCGATCCGGGGCAAGATCCTGAACGTCGAGAAGGCGCGGATCGACAAGATCCTCCAGAACACCGAGGTCCAGGCGCTGATCTCCGCGTTCGGCACCGGGGTTCACGAGGACTTCGACATCGAGAAGCTGCGCTATCACAAGATCATCCTGATGGCGGACGCCGACGTCGACGGCCAGCACATCAACACCCTGCTGCTGACCTTCCTGTTCCGGTTCATGCGCCCGCTGATCGAGCACGGCCACGTGTTCCTGTCCCGGCCTCCGCTCTTCAAGGTCAAGTGGAGCCGCGACCACGTGGAGTACGCCTACTCCGACCCGGAGCGCGACCTGCTCGTCGCACGCGGCAGGCAGGACGGGCGGCGGCTCAAGGACGACTCCATCCAGCGGTTCAAGGGCCTGGGCGAGATGAACGCCGAGGAGCTGCGCGTCACCACCATGGACGCCGACCACCGCGTGCTGGGCCAGGTGACCCTCGACGACGCGGCGGTGGCGGACGACCTGTTCTCCGTGCTGATGGGCGAGGACGTCGAGGCACGGCGCTCCTTCATCCAGCGCAACGCCAAGGACGTCCGCTTCCTCGACATCTGACCGGCCCGCCACCGCGCCGACGCTGACACCGTCACCCGGGCTCCGAGGCGGCCTCCCCCTCCACCTCGGCGAACACCGTCTTGCCAGGCCCCATCCGCTCCCGTACGCCCCACCGCGCCGCCACCGCCTCGACGAGAATCAGCCCCCGCCCGCCGTCCGCGTCTCCGGCGGGGTGCAGTCGCACCGGCAGACCAGGATGCGTGTCGGAGACCTCGACCCGGATCACTCCGGTACCGGCCCCGTACGTGAGCCGCAGCGCGAAGTCCCGGCCGGGAACGCGGCCGTGCAGTGCGGCGTTGGCGGCCAGCTCCGCGACGATCAGGGCCACCGACTCCGATACCGGGCTGCCGTACGGGACGTCCCAGGTGTCCAACTGGTGGGCGGCGAGACGCCTGGCCAGCCGGGCACCACGCCGGGTGGCGGAGAAGCGCTGGGTGAACGTGCGTCCGGAGCGGGGCATTTGGGCTGCGGGAAGTGTCATGGTTCCCAGACTTCCCAGGTCACAGCCGCCCCCGACAGGACCCGCGCCCGTACAAGCGAATCTGTATGGGTGGGCGCCCTGGACTGGGCGGGTCACTGCGCGTAACGATGCTCCGGCGGAGTGCGTTCGCGGGGTACGGGAGCGAGAGGCGGACGGCGATGGCGGCGGACAGCGGTGGCGGTGGCGGTACGAACAGCGAGCCGGAGATGTCGGACAGCCTCAAGACCTTCGGCGTGGTGCTGAAGGCCCTGCGCGAGGAAGCACGCCTCACGCAGGAGGAGTTCGGCCCACGCGTGGGGTACTCGGCGCACTATGTCGCCAAGATCGAACAGGGGCGGCGCTTCCCGCCGAGCGTGCTGATCGAGCGGAGCGAGGCTGCGCTCGGACCGCTCGCGGGCCGCGTACTTGCTGCCGCTGCGCGGAGTCTCACGCGCCGGGCGGGGCTGGCGTCGTGGTTCTGGCACTGGGCGGGGATCGAGGAAGGGGCCGTATCGCTCTACGCCTACGAGTGCCGGGTGGTGCCCGGTCTCCTACAGGCTGAGCCGTATATCCGCGCCGTCTTCGAGCGGCGCCTGCCGCCGCTGAGCGAAGAGCAATTGGAGATGCAGGTCGCGTCTCGGCTCGACAGGCAACGGTTACTCGCGGAGAGGCCGAATACCAGTTTCTGCTTCATCATCGAGCAAGCCGTCTTCACTCGGACGCTCGGCGGCCCGCATGTGGCGGGGAACCTCATCGATCACGTCATGGAACAGGCGAGCCGCCGCAACATAGAGGTGCAGATCGTGCCGTTGAAGCAGGAGGACCACGCCGGAGCAGGCGGGCCGATGTACCTGGCGGAGACCGAGGACAACCAGTGGCTCGGATACTTTGAGGGACACGACAGCAGCGCCCTGATCACCGACCCAAAACTGGTCAGTGCGATGCTCCAGCGCTATGGCAAAATGCGGTCACAGGCACTCGGCTGCCAGGCCACCATGAGCCTGTTGGAGCAGATGCGGGGAGCGCTATGAGCGGCATAGAGCTGAACTGGTTCAGGAGCAGCTACAGCGGCGACGGCGGCGACAACTGCGTCGAGGTCGCCGTCCGCCCCGACGCGATCCACGTCCGCGACTCGAAGGACACCCGGCTCCCCGCCCTCACCGTCTCCCCCACCGCCTGGGCGGCCTTCACCGCCCGAGCGGGCATCCGCCGGAGCTGACGGAGGACGCCCCGGGCAGCCGGGGCGGCCCGGGGGTGCAGCGGGCTCAGAGCGTCAGCAGCCGCTGGACGAGGTGTGCGGCGGCGTCCGGGCCCGCTTCCAGTACGACCCGGCAGTGGGCGCCCTGCTGCGCCGGGTAGTTGAGGTACTGGCCGCGCAGGTCGCAGATGGTCTGGCCGCGTCCTGGGCCCTGGGTGGCGTCGACCACGACGTCGACCGTGGGTGCGAGCGTGGGCACCACGCCTCCGACCGCGATGGCCGCGGCCAGCGGGTCGTGCACGGCGCAGCAGCGGCGGCCGAACGTCTCCAGGTAGAAGGCGAAGTAGAGGTCCAGCATCTCGCCCAGGGCGGTGGGAAGCGGGCGGCCCGACTTCAGCAGGAGTTCACGGTCCCCCTCCTCGAGGGTGTGGGCGAGGGTGACGTCGAGCGGGACGAGCGTGATGTCCCACGGCGCGGCGAGGACTTCGGCGGCGGCCTCGGGGTCGTTGTGAATGTTCGCCTCGGCGACCGGCGAGACGTTTCCGCTCTGGTGGGCCGCGCCGCCCATGATGGTGATGTCCTGTACCAGCGAGGGCAGTTCGGGCTCCCTGCGGAGGGCCTCGGCGACGTTGGTGAGGGGGCCGGTGGTGAGCAGCCTCAGCGTTCCCGGGTGGGCGCGGGCAAGTTCGATGATCATGTCCGCGGCGTCCTGCGCGACGGCGGCTTGGGCCGAGTCGGGCACGGTGATGTCGCCGATGCCGTTGTGACCGTGGATGTGGGGCACGGAGCCCGCGTAAACGCCCGCCTGGGGGTCGGCCGCGCCGACGGCGACGGGGATGGTGGCCCGCCCGGCGAGCTGGGTGAGTGCCAGGGTGTTGCGTGCCGCCTGCGTGGAGTCGACGTTGCCGCTGACGGTGCCGATGCCGACTATCTCCACCTCGGGAGAGGCCAGCAGGTAGGCGAGCGCCATCGAGTCGTCGATGCCGGTGTCGCAGTCGAAGTAGAGCGGCTGGGCTGTCATGGGAGGTCCTTCGCGGTCGGGGCAGTGGATGCCGGGGAGGGTGTCGGTACGGTGCGGTTCGATGCGGTTCGATGCGCGGCGACTGTCGGTCCCCGGCGGATGGGGAGTGGCGCCGCCTGTGCGATGCCGTGCGGTGCGGCGGCTGTCAGTCCGCCCGGCGGGTGATGAAGAGGCTGGCCACCAGGGCCAGGACGGTGATCCCGACCGAGATCCACAGGGCGGTGCTGTAGCCGGCGTGGGTGGCGCGGGCCGCGTACGGGGCGACGATGCCGATGCCGGTGCTCGCGCCGATCCCGAAGGCGGCGCTGTTGAGGCCGGGCAGCGCGGCGGGGGCGTCCTTGGGCGAGTTCAGTACGCCCAGGCCGTTCACCGTGGTCAGGACGAGGCCGTTGTACGTGATGCCCAGGAAGGCCACCGCGGCGAAGACGGTCCACTTCTCCAGCGGGTACGAGGCGATGACGCACAGGGCCGCGATGCTGAGGACGAGACCGGCGCGGAGCGTGATCAACCAGCCCCGCCTGTCGGCCAGCCGCCCGGCCATCGGGGCGGCGGCCAGCCCGATCAGCGCCGCGGGGGTGAGGAAGAGCAGCGAAGATTCGGTGGCGTTCATGCCGAAGCCGGTCTTCGGGCTCTGGCTGATGACGACGACGGTGAAGTTGATGACCGCGAAGATCCCGGACAGGGAGATCACGGTCGTCGCGATGACCGGCCACACCTCGCGGGACCTGAGGTGCTCCAGCGCGATCAGGGGCGTGGCCCTGCGGCGCTCGACCATTCCGAAGGCGACGGCCGCGACGACGGTTCCGGCCAGGTAGCCGAGGGTGCTCGCGCTGTGCCATCCGTCGGCGAAGCCGTGCGAGACGAGGTAGGTGACGCAGTACAGCGCTATCGACAGGGTGGCAGCGCCCCACCAGTCCATCCGGCCCTTGTCCGGCCGCCCGTCCCTGGGCAGGACGAACGCCACGCAGGCCGAAGCGGCGACGCCGATCACCAGGATGACGGCGAAGATCGACCGGTAGCCGAAGGCGTCGGACAGGCGGCCGCCCAGTAGACCGTCCACACCGCCGACCCCGCCGTTGATCGCGGTGATCACTCCGAGGGCGGTGGCGAAGACCTTCTTGCTGAGCCGCTCGTTGAGGACCACGTACGCGATCTGGAAGGCGGCACTCGACGCGCCCTGCAGCACCCGGCCGGTCAGCAGGACCGGCAGGTTCGGGGCCGCGAGGCACAGGACCGTACCCACGGCGGTCACTAGCAGTACCGCGATGAGGATCCGGCGGCGTCCCCAGAAGTCGCTGAGACGGCTCAGTACGACGCCCGTGATCGCTCCGGCCAGGAAGAACAGCGAGGAGACCTGCGCTATGCCGTCCACGCTGCCGTGCAGCCGGCGCGCCATCTCCGGCAGCGCGGGGGTGATCATGCTGGCGTTCAACTGATAGGCGATGACGCTCAGCAACAGCGTCGCCACCAGGGTGGCCGCCTTCCGCCCCCGCAGGAGGGGCATCGCACCCTGTTCCAGCGGTTCTGGATCCATAACTCCCGAGCTGCTGCCCGGACTGCCTGTGTTCACAAGGAACCTCATCGTTACATTGAGTCACACTCTTGGCTGATGTGAGATGTTATACCTCTCCGTCCGACATGCGTCTAGCATCGATGGAAATCTGGTTAGATGGACCGGACCACTACCGGCCCGTAGCGAAGCGAGGTGTGCAGTGGCCGTCACTGCCGTCACTGTCGATGGGTTCCTGGCCGAACCCATGACCGTCTCCGTCGGCCAGCCGCTGCGGGTGGCCGTCTACTCCCGCCTCGCGCACGGCATCCGCGACCAGGTCTTCCCGCTGGGCTCCGCCCTGCCCAAGGAGTCCGAGCTCGGCGCCAGACTGGGAGTGAGCCGCACGGTGGTGCGCGAGGCCCTCATGCTCCTTGAGGAGGACGGACTCATCCGCACCCGCCGCGGGGTGGGGCGGTTCGTCAGCCAGACCCTCCCGCGTACGGGACTTGAGCAGTTGCAGCCCTTCGAGGAGACGCTGGCCACGCCCGAACAGCCCGTGCGCACCGAGCGCCTGGAGATGAACCTCCAGCGCACCACCGACTTCGTCCTGCAGGGTCTGGGGCTCGAAGAGGACAGCAACGCCTGGTTCTGCGAGACCCGGCTGACCCGCGGCGTGGAGCAACTGGCCCTGGTCCAGGAGCACATCGCGTGCGGCTCGGACCTCCGCGCGCTCTCCCCCGTCGTGGCCGACCGGGTACAGGAGCTGCACGACAGCCCGCGGACCCTCCTCGGCGCCATGATCGGCATGCTCGGCCCGGTCTTCGGTCCCGGTGAATGCACGATGACGGCGGGTGTCGCCGGAGTCACCCGCGGCAGGCTCCTCGGGCTGCGCCCCACCGATCCGCTGCTCATCATCACGCAGACCGCGCAGCTGGCCGGCAAGCCCGCCTACCTGGCCAAGTACCTCGTCGCCCCCACCGGCGACCCGCTCTCGATCATCCAGCCGCCGCAGCCGGGCGCGGCGCCGGCGCGGCCCTGAGGCACCCCCGGGCCACCCCGACGAGCCGTTGCCGTCCCGTCTCTCCTGCCGCCCGTACGCGCGTCACCGTCCGGCGGGCACCGGCATCCGGTAACGCGCGTACGCAGGGGCCGGGCCCCCGGTCGGGACCGGGCCTCCGGACGGCGACGGGCGCACAACGGCCCCGCCGGGGAAGGGCCGTGAACGGTCTCAGCCGATCCGCACCTTCGTCTCCAGCGGCAGATCCGCCGACGACCGGCCGACCGACACCGTGTAGGTCCCCGGCACCACGGTCCAGCCGGTCTTGGATGTCTGCCACACCGCGAACGCCTCGCGGGGCAGGGCCAGAGACACCCTCCGGCTCTCGCCCGGCTTCAGGGTGACCTTCTCGAACGCCTTCAGCTGCCGGGACGGCTCCCCGGCCGCGTCGGGCGCCGTCAGATACAGCTGGACGACCTCGCTGCCGGTGCGGTGGCCGGTGTTGCGGATGGCGACGCTCGCACGGTAGCCGTCCCTGGCCCGCTCAAGACTCAGGCCCGACAGCTGGAACGTGGTGTACGACAGGCCGTGGCCGAACGGGAACAGCGGTTTCTCACCCGAGCTCTCGTACCAGCGGTAGCCGACGGCGAGTCCCTCGTCGTAGTACACCTGCACCCCGTCACCCGGGTACTGGACCGTGGTCTTCGCCGGGCCCTGCTCCTCGGAGGCCGGAAAGGTCTCGGGCAGCCGTCCGCCGGGTTCGGCGTCGCCGAAGAGCATCGCGGCCAGGGCGTTGCCCTGCTCCTGGCCGCCGTACCAGTTGGCGATGACGGCTCCCGCGCCGTCGATCCACGGCATGAGGACCGAACCCGAGGTGTTCAGTACGACGACGGTGCACGGGTTCGCCGCGACCACCGCCGCGATCAGTTCGTCCTGGCCGTTCGGCAGGGCGAGCGTGGTGCGGTCGGAGCCCTCGCTGGTGTAATCGGCTGCCACGACGACGGCCACGTCCGCCGCGCGCGCCGCGTCGGCCGCTCCGGCGAGGTCCTTGGTGTACGTCACGGGGATGTCCCCGGCCCGTGCCTTGATCCCGGCGAGCGGGGTGACGACGGTGCCGTTGGCGCTGACGGCACCGGAGCCGCCGCCGTGGGTACGGGCCCCCGCGTCGGCCGCGTCCCCGATGACCGCGACGGAGGCCGGGCGGGCGAACGGCAGCAGCTGCTGAGCGTTCTTGAGCAGCACGCTGCCCTGGACGCTGATGCTCCGGGCGAGTTGGAGGTGCGCGTCGCTGCTGACCACCTTGGACAGCACCGTCGCCGGGTCGGGCAGCCGGTGGTCGAAGAGCCCGGTCCGGTACATCGCGGTGAGGACGTGGCCCGCCATCGTGTCCACGGTGGCCTCGCTCACCGTGCCCGCCGCGACGGCGTCCTTCAGCTTGGTGCCGAGGTAGGTGGAGCCCGGCATCTCCATGTCGGAGCCCGCCCGCGCGGTGAGCAGGGTGCTGTGGGTGCCGCCCCAGTCGGACATCACCAGACCGTCGAAGCCCCACGCGTCACGCAGGGTGTCCTGCACAGCGGTGCGGTTCTCGTGCGACCAGGCACCGTTGACCTTGTTGTACGAGGTCATCACCGCCCCGGCGCCGCCCCGCTGGACGGCGGCGCGGAAGCCCGGGTAGTAGATCTCCTGAAGGGCCCGCTGGGAGACCACCACGTCGATCGAGCCGCGCAGGACCTCCTGGTTGTTGGCGGCGAAGTGCTTGACGGTGGCCATCACCGGGTGGGCCTGGATGCCCTCGACGACCGACGCGGCCAGCTCAGCGTTGAGGTACGGGTCCTCGGTGAAGGTCTCGAAGGAGCGCCCCCAGTACGGGACGCGCAGGATGTTGATGCAGGGGGCCAGGGCGATGTTGTGACCCTTGGCCGCCTGCTCCGCGCCGTAGGCGTCGCCGTAGCTCCGCGCGGTGCCCGGGTCCCAGGTCGCCGCGAGGGTCTTGCAGTCGGGCCACTGGGTCACCCCCTTCGAGCCGTTGCCCACACCGCCCGGACCGTCACCGAGATAGAGGGCGGGGATGTCGAGCCGGGCGTTGGCCGGGACGGCGCCCGCGTACCCGGTTCCCCCGCTTCCGCCGTGGAGCAGGGCGATCTTCTCGTCCAGGGTCATCCTCGCGATGAGCGCGGCGGCCTTGGCGGCGGCCTCGGCCGAGCCGGGCACCGAGGTCGCGGCCGTACGTACTGGTCCCGCGGCCGCTCCGCTCCGTACGGCCGCGGCCGCGCCGGTGGCGGATGCCACCGTGCCGACGCTCGCGGCCACCGTGCCCGCTCCGGCCAGCTTCAGTACCGATCTCCGGTTGACGTTCATGTGCCCTCCCGAGTCGCTGTCATGGATATGCGCGTGCCATGGGTGAACGAGTGCACAGGGGTACGGGTGCACGCGTAGACGGGTGACAAAAGTCAGTGACATGTACATGGGCACATTGATCGACCGGATCGTCAATGGTTTATACACGCTTCGTCGAATACGACTCCTCCGGCGTCGACACCGGAAGGCCCCGCCCCAACTGGCCCGTTTTAGGGTCAAGTTGGCTTCAGACAGTGAACGCTGCACGCCCCTTGACGCGGTCAGCCACCGTGCCCGACAGTCGTTCGCAGGACCTCTGAGAGCGCTCTCATCCAGTCTTCTCTTTCTCCCCTCCCCTCCCCTTCTCCCCCTCCGCTTCTTCGCCGTCCCACCCCACCCCCCGCTGCCCCTCCCTCCCCCCACGAAAGCAGCCCCCCATGCGCAGGATCGCTTTCTCCGGCACGTCCCCCGGCTCCGAACGCCGCCCCCGGCGCCGCCTGCTGACCGTGCTCGCCGCCCTCTCCCTTCCACTCGCCGGGCTCACCGGCCTGGCGGGTTCCGCCGGCTCCGCCGCGGCCAGTGAGCCCGCTGCGGGAACCCGTACGCCCGCAGCCGCCGACTGGACCACGGTGTTCAAGGACGACTTCAACGGTGCTGCCGGAACGGGCCTGAACACGGCCGACTGGCTCTACGACAAGGGCACCGGCTACTCCGGCGGCGCAGCCAACTGGGGCACCGGCGAGATCGAGACATCCACGGACTCGACCGACAACGTCTACCAGGACGGCTCGGGCCACATGGTGATCAAGCCGGTCCGCGACGCGTCGGGGCACTGGACGTCCGGCCGGGTGGAGACACAGCGCACCGACTTCGCCGCACCCGCGGGCGGCCAGCTGCAGCTCAGCGCATCACTGAAGCAGCCCGACCCGGCGAGCGGGCTCGGCTACTGGCCGGCCTTCTGGGCGATGGGCGCGGACGCCCGGCCGACCGGGGCCACCAACTGGCCCAGCATCGGGGAGCTGGACATCATGGAGGACGTCAACGCGCTCAGCCAGCACTCGACCACGTTCCACTGCGGCCAGTGGGCGGGTGAGTGCCACGACCCGGACGGGATCAGCAGCGGTCTGCAGGCGTGCGCGGGCTGCCAGTCCGGCTATCACACGTACTCGGTCATCGTGGACCGCACGAACGCGTCCGCCGAGCAGCTGCGCTTCTACCTCGACGGTGTCCAGACCTTCGCGGTCAACCAGAACGAGGTCTCCGACGCGACCTGGAAGGCCGCTGTCGACCACGGGTTCTTCGCCATCTTCGATGTCGCGATCGGCGGCTCGTACCCGAACAAGGTCTGCGGCTGCACCTCGCCGTCGGCCGACATCAGTTCCGGTGCGGGAATGAGCGTGGACTGGTTCTCGGCGGATGTGAGCAAGTCCTGAACCGTTGGCGGCAGCGAGCAGCACCGTGCCCCGGAAGGGTCCGAGGAATCGGCCTTCCGGGGCACGGTGCTCACTGTGCTACTGGTTCACTGCCGGCGCGGGTCAGTTCCAGTTGTGGTTGCGGCCGTGGTCGCGGCCGTGGTCCGAGCCGCCGTGGTTCCAGCCGCCGTGCTCGTGACCGCGGCCGTGGTCACGTCCGCCGTTCGAGCAGGAGTTGCCGAAGGCCGGGTTGAGCAGGCCGATGACGTTGATGCTGTTGCCGCAGGCGTTGACCGAGAGGTCGACCGGCACCTGGACGACGTTGCCGGAGAGGACACCGGGCGAACCGATGGCCGCGCCCTCCGCACCGCTGTCGGCGGAGGCGATCGACGCACCCCCCAGGACGGTGGCGGCGGCGATGGCAGACAGCACGGTCATCCGCACGATTCGAGACATGATGAACACAAACCCTTCCGTAGGAGCACTCCAGGGCCGGACAGACGCGAGCCCTCTTGTGTGGTCCTTCGCTATGCCTGCCCGCTGGGATGGGTTCCGCATCCGTTGTTCACCCGAAGGGACGCGGCGGTGGGCCGGCGTACGGGCGGCGGCCCGCGGAAAGGGCTGCCCGCTCCGGGTGGCCGTCCCGGCGGCCGATCGCCGTCCCGGCCGTCCCACCCGCTGCTGCCCGGCCCGCGGGACCGGGCAGCCACAATGGGCGTATGAGTGACGACGAGAAGTCCATGCCCGACTGGGAGAAGCGCTTCCGCGCGCCGCGCGTCGGGCTGCCCGACTGGGCCGACGACGCCCCGGACCGCTCGCTCTTCGTCTCCAACGCGACCGGCACGTACGAGCTTTACGCCTGGGACCGTGCGAGCGGCGAGCAGCGGCAGGCCACCGACCGGCCTGGGGGCACCCCCTCCGGGGGAGGAACGACCGACGGGACCCTCTCGCCCGACGGGGAGTGGCTGTGGTGGTTCAACGACACCGACGGGGACGAGTTCGGCACCTGGATGCGCCAGCCGTTCCGGGGTGGACCCGACGAACCCGCGGCGCCCGGTCTTGAGCCCTCCTATCCCGCCGGACTCGGCATCGGCCGCGACGGCACAGCCGTGGTCGGCCGGTCGACGGACGAGGACGGCTCGACGGTCCACGTCGTACGGCCGGGCGCGGAGCCGGTGGAGATCTACCGGCACCGGGAGTCAGCGGGGGTCGGCGACCTCTCGTACGACGGGACGCTGATCGCGCTGGAGCACACCGAGCACGGCGACGCGATGCACTCCGCGCTGCGGGTGGTCGGCACCGACGGGTCCACGGTCGCCGAGCTCGACGACACCAAGGGCGGCACCGAGGAGCTGGGACTCCAGGTGCTCGGATTCGCACCGGTCGCCGGGGACACCCGGCTGCTCGTCGGACACCAGCGGCGGGGCCGCTGGGAGCCGATGGTGTGGGACGTGGCGACCGGCAACGAGAGCACCCCCGCGGTCGAGCTGCCGGGCGACGTGAGCGCCGAGTGGTATCCGGACGGCTCCGCGCTGCTGATCGTGCACAGCTTCGAGGCGCGCAGCGAGCTATGGCGGTACGAACTGGCCACCGGGCAGCTCGTACGTGTAGAGACCCCGGCGGGTTCGGTGTCCGGTGCGACCGCCCGGCCGGACGGCACCGTCGAGTACCTGTGGTCGTCGGCCGCGCTGCCGCCGGCCGTGCGCTCCACATCGGGGGCGGTCGTGCTCGACGCGCCGGGGATGAAGGCACCGGAGTCGGTGCCGGTGCGGGACGTGTGGGTGGAGGGGCCGGGCGGCCGGGTCCACGCGCTGGTGCAGCAGCCGGCCGGGGACGGACCGTTCCCCACGGTCTTCGAGATCCACGGCGGCCCGACGTGGCACGACAGCGACGCGTTCGCCTCGGGCCCGGCGGCCTGGGTCGACCACGGTTACGCGGTCGTGCGGGTCAACTACCGGGGTTCGACCGGATACGGACGCGCCTGGACCGACGCGCTCAAGCACCGGGTCGGGCTCATCGAGCTGGAGGACATCGAAGCGGTCCGCGCGTGGGCGGTGTCGTCCGGACTCGCCGACCCTGCGCGGCTGGTCCTCGCGGGTGGCTCCTGGGGCGGCTACCTGACACTGCTCGGGCTCGGAACGCAGCCCGACGCGTGGGCGGTGGGGCTGGCCGCTGTGCCCGTCGCGGACTACGTCACGGCCTACCACGACGAGATGGAGGGCCTGAAGGCGATGGACCGGACGCTGCTGGGCGGCACCCCGGAGTCCGTGCCCGAGAGGTTCGCCGCTTCGTCGCCGCTGACCTATGTGGACGCGGTGCGGGCGCCGGTCTACATCTCGGCGGGTGTGAACGATCCGCGCTGCCCGATCCAGCAGGTCGAGAACTACGTGGACCGGCTCGCGGAGCGCGGGGCGGTCCACGAGGTGTACCGGTACGACGCGGGGCACGGGTCGCTGGTGGTGGAGGAGCGGATCAAGCAGGTCCGCCGGGAGCTCGACTTCGCCGAGCGGCATCTGAACGGGAAGTAGCGGGCCGGACGGTACGGGGAACACGCGGTGCGGGTACGGGGCGGGGTCCGGGGCAATGCTCCGCAATCGCGCCCCGTACCGTAAGGGATGTGTACCGGTTCCTGCTGACACCCCGCTGGTGGGGGATCACCGTCTTCGCCCTGCTCGCCATCCCCTTCTGCATCTTCATGGGCTCCTGGCAGCTGAGCAGGTTCGAGGACCGGGTGGCCACCCACCGGACCGACGAGCACCGGCCCGATCCGACCCGTCAGGCGTCGGCCCCGCTCGATTCCCTGCTGCCCGTGAACCTCGACACGTCCGGGCGGCAGGCCGAGGCCACCGGGAAGTACGGCAAGCAGTTCCTGGTGCCGGACCGGGTCGTGGACGGCAAGGAGGGGTCGTACGTACTGACCCTGCTCCGCACCGGCAGCGGCAAGGCGCTCCCCGTGGTGCGCGGCTGGCTGCCGCACGGCGCGAAGGCACCCGCGGCACCGAAGGGTGCCGTCAGGATCACCGGATCGCTGCAGGCCTCCGAGAACAGCGGGACCGACGGCGCGGACACCGCGGGCGGGCTGCCGTCCGGCCAGATCGGGATCATCAGCGCGGCCTCCCTGGTGAACGTCGTGCCGTATCCCGTGTACGACGCGTGGGTCACCCTGCCGCGCGCCTCCGCCGGCCTCAGGGCCGTCCCGGCAGCGGCGCCGCAGAACAGCGGGCTCGACCTGAAGTCGTTCCAGAACCTCGGCTACACGGGCGAGTGGTTCGTCTTCGCCGGCTTCGTGGTCTTCATGTGGTTCAGGCTGGCCAGGCGCGAGGCCGAGGCGCTCAGGGACGTCCGGCTCGGCCTCGTACCGGAGGAAGGGCCGGCCGCGCCTCCGACCGTGGCGACGGCTGCGACAACGGATGGGGCGCCGGACGGTCCGACGACCGGGGCGACGGCGGACGGAGCCGCCGACGGCGAGGCCGCGGCCGACGCTGCCGCTGCCGCTGCCGGGGAGAGCGCCGGCGACGGGGCTGCCGCTCCGGGGGTTTCCGGGCACCGCTAGACCGTGTCCGTAAAGTCGCGCCTGGTCTGCGGTTTCCGGTCCTAGGGCTCCGGCCTCCGGCCCTGGCTACGGTGCCGTCAGCAGCCCGGTGCGGTAGATCGTCCCCGCGCACGCGTTGGGGATGGTCGCCTCCGCGGCCGGTACACCCGGCTCCGCCTCGTGCACCACGGCCACGCTGCCGTCCGACGCGCCGTCGCCGCTGCCGAGCTGGGGGGTGGCGTCGGAACCCGAGGTGCCGTCCGATGTGGAAGGGCCGTCGTCGCCCGTTCCCCCCGAGCCCTCCGGTCCTCCCGCGCCGCCGGAGCCGGCCGACGGGGTCGGGTCGGGCGTGCCGCCGCCGGTGGGACAGGTCTCGGCCGGGACCCAGGCGAACTTCACCTCGTACGCCTGGGACGGGGCGAGTACCAGGCCGCTCGTCTCCTGCGACGGGTCCGGCAGGCCGCCCGCCGCGTCGCCCGCCGTGTGGTCCACCACCGTGATGCGGGCGGCGTCCGCCGCACCCAGTGCCTGGAAGTTGACGGTGCCCGCGTCGCTGACCGCGCACTGGCTGTGCGAGACGTTGGAGACCCGGAAGGTGCCGTAGACGGTGCCGTCCGCGTTCGGGGTGCCGGTGTCCGCCGATGTGACTCCGAGCTGCTGCGCCCCGCAGGCGGGCAGGGAGCCGAGCGACCTGCCCGAAGGATCGGTGCCGCCGCCCCCCGGACCGCCGTGGGTGCCGCTCCCGGCGCCCTTCGGTTTGTCCTTCTTCCCGCCCCCGCCGTCGGTGCCGCCGTCGCCGGACGACGAGCCCTTGCCCTTCTTGCCGCCGTCGCCGTCGGCCGAAGCGCCCGTACCGCCGGGGGTGTAGTGGCCCCGGCCGGCCACCGCGGGGTGGTCCTTGGCCCCGTCACCGGAGCCGGCGACATGGAGGAACGCCGGAATCGCGGTCCCGACGAGCAGCGCCGCCGCGGCCGTACCGACGACGACCTGGCGCCGCCGGGCCCGGCGCGCGGGGACGGCTCTGCGGAGTCTGTCGAGCGCGTCGTCGGACGGGTCCAGCCCGCTCACAGCGCCCTGCATCATCCGGCGCAGCGCGAGTTCGTCCTCTTCGAGGTCCTCGGCAGCGTTGTCGGAACCGTCGGTCTGCATTCCGTTCCCAGCCTGGTTGTTCACAGACCGTGTGGGCCCGCCGTACTGCTTGCGCCACTCTGCGGGCATGTCCCGTGCGTCGGGCTCACGGGGCCCACCGGCCCTGTCGGAGCCGTTGAGGCCACCGGAGCCGTCAGCCCCGTCGCGCCCGTCCGGGGCATGCCCGTCACCGTCGCGACCTTCGTGGTCGCGGCCGTATCCACCGAAACGATCTCTTCCGCTCATGCCGGGGCCTCCATGGCCACCCGCAGCGCGGCGATGCCACGCGAACCGTACGCCTTCACCGAACCGAGCGAAATCCCCAGCGCGTCGGCGACCTGCGCCTCCGTCATGTCACCGAAGTAACGGAGCACCAGGACCTCGCGCTGGCGCCGCTGGAGGTTGCGCATGGCCTTCTTGAGCGCGTCGCGCTCCAGGAGGTCGTACGCCCCTTCCTCGGCGCTCGCCATGTCCGGCATCGGCTTGGAGAGGAGCTTCAGCCCGAGGATGCGCCTGCGCAGCGCGGACCGGGAGAGGTTCACCACGGTCTGACGCAGATACGCGAGCGTCTTCTCCGGGTCCCTGACCCGTTTGCGGGCCGAGTGCACGCGGATGAACGCCTCCTGGACGACGTCCTCGCAGGAGGCCGTGTCATCGAGGAGGAGAGCGGCGAGACCCAGCAGCGACCGGTAGTGGGCGCGGTAGGTCTCGGTGAGGTGATCGACGGTGGTGCCGGCGGCCATGGCGTCGTCAGCGCCCTCGCCGCTCCGGGCAGCGGCCCCGCCCGTCCGCCTGGTCGGCATGGGGGCGATCACCGGCATACCGCCGGCCACGCGCGGTCGCCGGAGCGGGCGGACCACTCCGCCCCGTCCGGACAACGCTGCAATATCGAGAACCTCTGCCACGCCAGTTGGACACGCTTCCCCCCGCCAGGGTTGTACGCGTATGGCATCGCCTTTGACGATGCGGCCAATGCCCTCATGCGTACCCGATCTCCCCCAATGCCCCTTTTCCAACGGCAGCTTGCACAGGAAGAGGCCACCCAAAAGACGCTCCCCGCACGTCCGCGGTTGCGGACGCACGGGAGACTGAATCGTGTAACAGGCACGCGCCACAGTTCAAGTGGTTCAGACCTACGTCTTGCTCACAACTCGCACACAGATTCTACAGAGGATCAGGTACGGTCCGGCGGGCCGGGCTTCGTGCGAACCCCCCGCGGTCCGGCGAAAGGGGCCCTTGCACTAGGAGCGTCCGATGACGTCGCGTGGCCTGGCACCGCGACCCGGACGGGCATAGCGCAACAACCCCTGACGCATGCGGTCACGTACCGCGCCTACGCCGTCCCGGTCAGCTGGATCTCGGCCGCGACCGCCTCGGCGATCTGCGCCGCGTTGAGCGCCGCGCCCTTGCGGAGGTTGTCGGCGCAGACGAACAGGTCGAGCGCCTGCGGGTCGTCCAGCGACCGCCGTACGCGCCCCACCCAGGCGGGGTCCGTGCCCACGGCGTCGGCCGGCGTCGGGAAGTCCCCGGCATCCGGGTCGTCGAACAGCACCACACCGGGCGCGGTCGCCAGGATCTCGTGGGCCCGCCCGAGCGTCAGCTCGTTCTCGAAGCGCGCGTGCACGGAGAGGGAGTGGGTGGTGATGACAGGGACCCGTACGCACGTCGCCGTCACCGGGAGCGCGGGCCGGTCAAGAACCTTGCGGGTCTCGGCGCGGAGCATCAGCTCCTCCGACGACCAGCCGTCGGCGCCGGGCACCCCGGCCCAGGGGACCACATTGAGTGCGATGGGAGCCGCGAAGGGCCCCGTGTCGTCCCCCACGGCACGGCGCACGTCACCGGGGTGCGTCCCCAGCTCGGTACCGGAGACGAGCGCGGTCTGGCTGCGCAGCGCCTCCACGCCGGGGTTCCCCTCGCCGCTCACCGCCTGGTACGTCGAGACGACCAGCTCGCGCAGCCCGAACTCGGCGTGCAGCGCACCGACCGCCACGATCATCGCCAGCGTGGTGCAGTGCGGGGACGCGACGATGCCGCGCGGCCTGAGCCGTACGGCGTGCGGGTTGACCTCGGGCACCACGAGCGGCACGTCGGGGTCCATCCGGAAGGCACCCGAACTGTCCACGACGACCACGCCCTTGGACGCGGCGACCGGCGCCCACTGCCGTGCGACGTCGTCGGGGACGACGAAGAGCGCGACCTGGACGTCCTCGAAGGCTTCCTCGGTGAGGGGCAGTACTTCGACCTCCTCCCCGCGCACGACCAGCTTGCGGCCGGTCCTGCGCGGGGAGGCGATGAGCCTGATATCGCCCCAGATGTCGGCGTGCTGCGAAAGCATCTGGAGCAGCACGGTGCCGACGGCCCCGGTCGCACCCACGACCGCGAGCGCCGGCTTACGGCCTCCCGCTCGGAGACCGGTGCCGGTCATCGACCGGTGCCCCCATAGACCACTGCCTCGTCGGAGTCGCTGTCGAGGCCGAAGGCGCTGTGCACGGCGCGCACCGCCTCGTTGACCTCGTCAGAACGAGTGACAACCGAGATGCGGATCTCGGATGTCGAGATCAGCTCGATGTTCACCCCCGCGTCCGAGAGCGCCTCGAAGAAGGTCGCCGTGACGCCGGGGTTGGTCTTCATGCCGGCGCCGACGAGGGAGATCTTGGCGATCTGGTCGTCGTAGCGCAGCGAGTCGAAGCCGACGATCGGCTTCGACTTCTCCAGGGCGTCGACGGCCTTGCGGCCCTCGTCCTTGGGGAGCGTGAAGGAGATGTCGGTCAGACCGGTCGACGCCGCGGAGACGTTCTGCACGACCATGTCGATGTTGACCTGGCTGTCCGCGATGGCGCGGAAGATCGCGGCGGCCTCGCCGGGCTTGTCGGGTACGCCGACTACCGTGATCTTCGCCTCGGAGGTGTCGTGGGCGACACCGGAGATGATGGCCTGCTCCACTGACGCTTCCCCTTGTGCTTCGACTCGTGCTTCGTTGCTGACCCATGTGCCCTGGAGCCCCGAAAACGAGGACCGGACATGGATCGGAATGTTGTAGCGGCGTGCGTACTCGACGCAGCGGTGCAGCAGCACCTTGGAGCCGGAGCTGGCGAGCTCCAGCATGTCCTCGAAGGAGATCCGGTCGATCTTCCGGGCCTTCTTGACGACCCGGGGGTCGGCGGTGAAGACACCGTCCACGTCCGTGTAGATCTCACAGACCTCGGCGTCGAGAGCCGCCGCGAGTGCGACGGCGGTCGTGTCCGAACCGCCGCGGCCGAGGGTGGTGATGTCCTTCTTGTCCTGCGACACACCCTGGAAACCAGCGACGATCGCCACGTTGCCCTCGTCCAGAGCGGTGCGGATCCGCCCCGGCGTGACATCGATGATCCGCGCTTTGTTGTGGACCGAGTCGGTGATGACACCGGCCTGGCTGCCCGTGAACGACTGGGCGTCGTGGCCCAGGTTTTTGATCGCCATGGCCAGCAGTGCCATGGAGATCCGCTCTCCGGCGGTCAGCAGCATGTCGAACTCCCGCCCAGCGGGAATCGGCGACACCTGCCCGGCAAGATCGATCAACTCGTCCGTCGTGTCGCCCATCGCTGACACCACGACAACCACCTGGTTGCCACTCTTCTTGGCGTCGACGATTCGCTTGGCGACCCGCTTGATGCCCTCGGCATCGGCTACGGAGGAGCCTCCGTACTTCTGCACGACAAGGCCCACGTGCGCTCCTCGATCCAGTCAGTTCTGCGGTCGGCTCAGTCTAACGAGCGGCCGCACGACACCCCGTGTGTATCAGATCGTGAGATGTCCCGCTCACTCAATGATCACCGCCGGATGGCACGGCCGCTCGGTGAGCATGCCTGCCCTCGATCAAGCGGGACACTCGGAACGTGGGGCGCGTCACACAGGGTGTGGACCGTGAGCCTCAGTGCCGGGTCGTCATTGGCCTGGAAGGGCGCGTACTCGAAGTGGAGCATGCCCCTCCGGGATGGTGCAGAACCTTCCGGCCGCCCTGACCACCGGTACGCACCCCGTGCGCCGTCCGGAACCGGGCCTCGACGCGCCGCACCTCGTCCGCCCGAGCCGCCCCGGGCACGGACCGGGGAGGGAAGCCACCGCGGCGGGGCCGGTGGCTGCGGCCCGCCGATCCTCCGGCCGGCCGCGCTTCAGCCCCCGTCGGCCGCCGGGTCGAGGTGGGCGAAGACGACCACGTTGTCCACGTAGTCCTGGGCGTCCCTGTCGTACGCGCCGCCGCACGTGATCAGCCGGAGCTGGGCGTCGGGGGTGTTGCCGTAGACGCGCTTGTCGGGGAACTCCGCCTTGCTGAACGTCTCGACCGAGTCGACCTTGAAGGTGGCGACGCTGCCGTCCGTCCTGGTGATGTCCACCGCGCTTCCCGGCTTGAGGGTCCGCAGCAGCAGGAACACGGCGGGCCCCGTCTTCGTGTCGACGTGACCCGCGACGATCGCCGCGCCGCGCTCTCCGGGTGTGGCGCCGCCCCGGTACCAGCCGACCATGTTGGTGTTGTCCGCGGGCGGCGGGTTGAGCCGCCCTGACTTGTCGAGGTCCAGGGCGGTGAACGGGGCGTTGACGGCGATGGAGGGGATCGCCAGCCGGGTCGGCGCGGAGCGGGGCAGCGGAGCGGCCGTCGCGGGGGCGGTTGCCCGGGGGGCCGACGCGGCGGCCGGACGGGACTGCACCTTGGCGTCGCCCGCCGGGGTGCCGAATCCGAGCCCGAAGGAGTTGCAGAGCAGCAGAGCACCCAGACCCGCTGCCGCGGCAGGCCACAGCAGTGCGCGGTGGAGGGGCGGAACAACACGCTTCGGGGACGGAAGGGAGGGCTTCGGCGGGGGAAGCTTCTCGGCGGCCATCAGATGCTGCCTTTCGGGCGCGGGCGCGGGGCGGCGGAAAGTGGGGTGGAGGGGGGGGCCGGCGGAGGCGGCGTACAACCGTCGCGGCCACCGCCCCTGGGGGCGGTGGCCTCGTCAACGTCGTGATCTGCGAACGGACGGGCCGTCAGGCCAGTGACATACCACCGGCGTTGCGGCGGCGGCGCACCATGTAGACGCCCGCGCCGACACCGCCGAGAAGCAGCACCGATCCGGCTGCGACACCGCTGTTGGTCGCGAGGGCCCCACCGCCGGTGTGGATGCCGCCGTGCGGCCTGTGGTGGTCGCCGGCGCCGGGCTGGTCGCTGTTCCAGGAGTCGTCCTTCCAGGAGTCGCTCTTCCGGGAGTCGTCCTGGCCGATGCCGGAGTACGAGCTGTCCTCGTCGCTCGTGTCCGCGTACGAACTGCCGTCGTCACTCGTGCCCGAGTACGAGTCGTCGTCGCTCTTGGTCAGCGTCGTGGCCATGGCGAGAGCGCCACCGCCCGTGTGCACCCCGCCGTGCGGCCGGTGGTCGCCGTGCCCGTGGTCGTGATCGCCGTGGTCGCCGTGGTCGTGGTCGCCGTGCCCGTGGTCGCCGTGGTCGCCCTGCCCGTGGTCGTGGTCACCCTGCCCGTGGCCGTCGTCGCCGTGCCCGTCGTCGCCGTACGCGTCGTCGCCGTCGTCACCCGTGACCACCGCCGGAGTCATGGCGAGGGCGCCGCCACCGGTGTGCATCCCGCCGTGCGGCCGGTGGTCGCCGCCACCGTCGTGGTCACCGTGCCCGTGGTCGCCGTGGTCGCCGTGGCCGTGGCCGTGGTCGTGGTCACCCTGCCCGTGGTCACCTCGGCCGGCCTGGTCACCGCCGCCTTCGCTGTCGCCGGAGTTGTCATGGCGGTCACTACTGGCGGCGGCGCCGCTGTCCGAGTTCGGGGAGCCGGAGGCAGTCAGGGCGTATGCGGAGGGAGCGGAGAAGGCGAGGGCGGCAGTCACAGCAGCTGACGCGAGCAGAGTGCGGGCAGTGCGCATTGAGCTGATTCCTTTCACCACGACTGCGAAGGCTGACACTCCGTCGGCTCATCGATTCGCAGAAGCGACGCCCTCACCATCAGCAGGAATCTGACACCCCGCCACCGGAGACCGGGGCATCCGAGTGACGGCATGGGCCCAATGAGTGCCGGACCCGCCGATATTCACCCGATGGACGGCACGTCGCACCGCCGAAGCGACCCGGCGATGAGGTAGAGGGTGCGAGCGGGAGCCACGAGCAGTCCGAGACGGAGAGCGCTCTCCGCGCAGTCCTACTACAGTGCGTCCATGAGCAGAGAGTCCGAGGCGCCCGCCGCCATGCCCACCCTGGAAGACGTGGCGCGCGCGGCGGGAGTCTCCCGTGCCACCGTGTCGCGCGTCGTCAACGGCATCCGCAATGTGGACCCCGCGATCCAGCAGGCCGTACGCGACGCCGTGGCCGCGACCGGATACACGCCGAACCGGGCCGCGCGGGCGCTGGTGACACGGCGGGCCGAGACCATCGCACTGGTCGTCTCCGGGGCCGGTGACGCGTCGGAGGCCGAGCAGAACGCCTTTGCCTCCGGAGTGTTCGCCGACCCGTTCTTCGGGCGGGTGGCCGCCGGGGTCGTCGGCTACCTCCGGCCGCGCTCGATGCATCCGGTGCTGATGTTCGCCGAGACGCCCGCCGCCCGTGACCAGGTCGTCGGCTACCTGCGCCAGGGCAGCGCCGACGGCGCGCTGATCGTGTCCACCCACGCCGACGACCCGCTGCCCGGCATGATCGCGGCGGCCGGACTCCCCGCCGTGCTGTTCGCCCGCCCCGCCGACGCCGTGCCCATCAGCTTTGTCGACCTCGCCCACCGGGAAGGCGCCGAGCTGGCCGCCGCGCATCTGATCGCCCGTGGCTGCCGCCGCCCCGTGACCATCGCGGGACCGCAGGACGTCGCCGCCGGGGAGCAGCGGCTGGCCGGTTTCCGGGACGCGATGGCGCTGCACGGCCATCCGGACGTGCCGGTGGCCGAGGGCGGCTTCACACTGCACAGCGGCGTGGAGGCGATGGTCCGGCTGCTCGACGAACACCCGGACCTGGACGGGGTGTTCGCGGCCAACGACCTGATGGCGCAGGGCGCCTGCCTGGTGCTGCGCGAGCACGGCAGGCGGATCCCCGAGGATGTGGCCGTGGTGGGGTTCGACGACAGTTCGGTGGCCGTGGCCTGCCGCCCGCCGCTCACGACGGTGCGGCAGCCGGTGGAGAAGATGGCGGCCGAGATGGCGCGACTGCTCCAGGAGCGCATCGAGCACCCCGGTCGGCCCGTCACCTCCGTCGTCTTCGAACCGGAGCTGGTGGTGCGGGAGTCGGCATAGCGAACAGCGGCGACGGCGGCCCCGCCCCCTGCGGACCGGCAGCATGCCGCCGGCCCTCCGGTGTCAGGACCGGAGAGCCGGCGTTCACGTACCCGTTCCCTCAGACGGGTACAGCCATGTGCGTTTGCTGGTCGCTCCCGGCCCGCTCGCCCGCGCGTGCCGTGCGGTGCGCGGTGATCAGCCGGTCGACGGCAAGCGCGCCGGGACCCGAGACGGCGATCAGCAGCAGGGCCCAGCAGAAGAAGACAGCGGCCTCACCGCCGTTCTCGATGGGGAGCAGTCCCCGGTGCTGGTGGATGTCGAAGTAGGCGAACGCCATGGACCCCGACCCCAGGAGCGCGGCCGTCCGTGTGCCGAGCCCGAGCAGCACCAGGCCGCCCGCCGCCAGCTGGATGACAGCGGCGTACCAGCCCGGCCAGGTGCCCGCCGGTATGGAGTGACCGCCGAGGAGCCCGAAGAGCGATGCGACCCCGTGACATGTGAAGAGCAACCCGATGACGATACGGAACAGGCTGAGCGTGTACGGCTGAGCCCGGCTGAGGCGTGTGTTCATCATGAGGGCCGTGCTCCTCTCAGCTGTAGACGCCGAACTCGTAGAGCGAGTAGCCGTATCCGGAGCCGCGCGTGTTCCCCAGCATCCGGACGTAGCGGCCCGTGCCGTTCACATCGAGGTCGTCGATGTTGCCGTTCCCGTCGGTCACCGACTTGACCGTGGTCCAGTTGGTCCCGTCCTGCGACGTCTGGATGTCGTACGCCTTGGCGTACGCCGGGTCCCAGGCCAGCTGGATGTGCTTGAAGGTGGTGGAGGTGCCCAGGTCGACCTGGAGCCACTGCGGGTCGCTCCAGTCGCTCGCCCAGCGGGTGTCGAACTTGCCGTCCACCGCGCTCGCCGCGGCGCACGGGCAGCCGCCCGTCGGGTCGGTCTGGAAGGACGACGCGGTGGCCGTCTTGCCCTGGGACACGTTCGTCCCGTCGACCTTCGGAGGAATGACCTTCAGCGACTTCGTCTCGATACCGACGTTGCCGTGGCCGTCCGTGGACTTCACGTAGACCTTGTAGACCCCCACCTTGTCGGGGACCTTGGCGGAGAAGGTGCCGTCGCCGTTGTCGGTGGTGTCGGCCGGGACCAGCGCCTTGTTCTGATCGATGTAGTTGCTGCTGAAGAACAGCTGCGATGTGGTCCTGTCACCGTTCGGGTCGGTGACCTTGGCGCTCACCTTGACCTGCCCGCCGGCCGGGACACCGGTGGTGGCGTTCTCGACGGACATGTCCGAGATGACCGGCGGGGTGTTGTCGCCCGACGTGTTGCCCCCGTACGCCTTCTTCACCGCGTAGTAGGAGAGCCGCTTCTGGCCGTCCGGCACCAGGTTGAACCAGACACCGCCGAAATCGTCCTCGGTGCCGTAGTGGAACATCGTGGCGCCGAGCGCGACACCCTTGTGGGCGGTGATGCAGCCCCACGCCTTGGTGTAGCCGTCGGCCTTCTGCACGTCCGTGGGCTCGTCGGGGACGCCGTTCGCGTCGTCCGGCACCTCCCACTCGCCCGCCGGGCCGGTCTCGGTGACGATGTACGGCTTGTCGTAACCGCCCTGCTCCCAGTCCGACTTCACGTTGCAGACCGCGTTGTAGGCGTTGACCGCGTACAGGTCCAGATCGGGCGCGTTCTTCTTGTAGTAGGGCCACGCGCCGGTCCAGGCGTCGGTCGAGGTGACCGGGTGGTTCGGGTCCACCTGGTGGATCTTCTTCGCGACGTCGTTCACGAAGGAGGTGTAGGCGTTGCGCTGGGCCTCCAGCTCGTCACCGCTGTAGCAGTTCTGAAGCCCGAGCGTCGACTCGTTGCCGACGTTCCACATCAGCACGCCGGGGTTGTCCTTGTAGGTGTCGACCCACTTGGGGAACTCCGCGAGCATGTTGTTCTTGTACGTGGTGTCGGTGAGGTAGTTGACGCAGCCACCGGCACCCGGGCCGCCGCCCGGCTGGAGCCAGAAACCGGCGATCACCTTGACGCCGTTGGCCGCCGCCGCGTCGAACAGCGGCTTGCTCGTCGCGTCCGTACCCCAGGTGCGGATCGTGTTGACGCCCATCGACGCCACGTCAGGCATGTCCTTGGCGGCGTCGTCGACCGACGGGCCCCAGGTCAGCCCCTTGACCGTGTACGGCGAACCATCCACGGTGAGCGCCCAGTTGCCCTGCGAACCGGTCACCTTGACGACGCTGCCGGCCGCGTGGGCCGCCGGGGCCTGCACAGCGAGCAGCGCCCCTGCGAGCAGCGCCGTGGCGGCGAACGGTGCCATGGCGCGTTTCGCCGTGCGGGTGGGGGGATGGTGCATGTCGCTCTCCTTCTGTCTCCAGCGGATGCTGTCTCGTGCGGATGCGTGCGGGCCCGCGCGGGTGGGCCGCGCGCCGGTTACGGGTAGCTGACGAGGTAGGAGATGCCGGTGTTGTCGTTGTTCACCGGATCGCCGGTCCCGTTGATGACGTGGCTGATCGTGCCGTCGTTGCCGAGCGAGACCGTGACCATGTCGTGGAACTTCACCCCGGCCGCGTCCGGCGCCTGGATGGCGTTGTCCGACACGACCGACGGATCGGCCAGGAAGAGGCAGTAGCTCCCGAGCCCCCAGGCCTCGTGCGAGTTCACCGACGGCGCGACCTGGTACGCGGCGTAGCCGTTGCGGGCGCCGTCCTTCCAGGCGGCCTGGTTCGGCGGGTCGTACGGCATCTCGTTCTGGAAGAAGTACGTACGGCCGCCGTTGCCGTTCCAGACGACCTCGGTCTTCTGGTGGTGCTCGACGAACAGCCCGTACATGACGACGTTCGCACCGTTGACGACCAGGCCGCTGTCACTCGTGTTGACGTCCCAGCCGACCCCGGTTCCGTGGTCCGCACGCCAGAGCCAGAGGTTGTCGCCGATCACGTTGCTGCTGTTGATCTCCACACTGGTCCTGGCCCTGCCGGCCTGCGCACCGCCGATCCGGACGAAGACATCCTGGAGCAGGGTGGGATCAGCCGAGTGGTCGGCCGACGCGCCGGCCGGGCCGACCTGCACCAGGACATCCGATGCGGTGGCACCAGCGTCGACGAGCAGTCCGGAGATCTTGACTCCGTCGACGTCGGCGACGGAGATCGCGGTCACACCACCGCCGGGGACGATGGTCGCGATGCCGAGACCGAGCACTACGGTGCCGGCCTTGGTGATCTTCAGAGTGTCGTCCAGCCGGTAGACACCGGGGGTGACGAGCAGGTGTTTGCCCGCCGCCAGAGCCGAGTTGATGACCGCCGCCGAGTCCCCCTCCTTGGCGATGTAGAAGTCGCTCAGCGGTATGGAGTCGCCCTGCGCGCCCCCGCTCCACGTGATGCCGCGCGTCGCGGTCTTCAGAGCCGGGACGAACACCCGGTAGGCGCCGGAGCCGTCCACGTACAGGAACGGCTTCTCGCGGATGACCGGCGCCGTGTCGACGACGGTGTGCGAGGGGTCGGGGAAGTTCTGCGGAGGTGCGCCGTCGACCCCCACGAAGACCATGTTCCAGACGGACCCGGCCCACTCCCCCAGCGCGCTGTTACGGGTCAGCCACTGCTGCTGAGAACCGGAGACCACCCGGCCGTCCACCTTGCAGTCGGCCATGAACCCGCCGCTGGCCCAGCCGTCGTAGCCGTTCCACAGCGGCACCTCGCCCCGGATGTGGACCCGGCGCAGCGGGGCGGCCTGGGAGACGGCCCAGCGGTTGGAGCCGTTGGTCGGGGTGACCGAGAGGTTCTCGGCCGAGCGCCAGAAGTTCTGGGTGGCGTTGCCCTGCATCCAGTCGGCCTCGACGTGGACCAGGCCGTGGATGTCGACGTCGTCCGGCGAGAGGCCCAGGCCGGCCACGTGCGTGTAGAAGCCGACGTTGACGTCCAGTCCGTCGTAGGTGCCCGGCTTGAAGAGCAGTGCGAACCGCTCGGTACCGAACTGGTTCGACTCCTGGGTGGAGAAGACCGAGCTGACCTTGGCCTGGATGTCGGCGACCGGCATCGACGGGTCGAAGACCAGGACGTTCGGCCCGAGATCGGGCTCGGCGGCCGCTGCGGTACGGGAGTTGGGCGTACGGGTACGGAGCGGAGCCGCGGATGCCGTGCCGGCGAGTACCGGGGCTGCGGCGAGGGCGGCGAGGCCCCCGAGCGCGGCGCGGCGGGAGAAGCCGCGGGAAGTGGCTTTGGAAGGGTCGTGGGAGGGGTGTGCGGGGGGCGTCATGGTCACCTGCGTATGTGGGGGCGGATATGCGGGCGGGGGCGAAGAGACGGCAAGGGGAGTGAAGGTGCTGGGTCCGGCGCGCATCCGGGAGTGCGACGGGGAGAGCACAGGGGATGGGAGAGCGCTCTCCCGAATGCGCCGGAGAGTGTCCGGCACGATCCGGAGACCGGGGCGGTGCGAAGGTCGGCACGATCCGATGTGCGGCTCGTGCCGACGTGCGGCACGCTCCGGAGTCCGGTGCGGTCCGGACCGGAGACCTACGGCAGTTCGTAGTCGTCGTTGAGCGCGGCGCCTGCGGACGGGTTGGACTCGTCATAGCCGTGCGCGTCGCACTGGAGACCACCGTTGATGCAGTGCGTGACCAGGGCCTGGAGGGTGGGCGCGTCCCACCCGTTGAAGAAGTCGTAGTGGAACGAGTGCCCGGTGCCGCTGGCCAGCCGCAGCTTCGACATGTCGCCGTTGACGGGCCACGCCATCTTGAACTCGATCATCGGCAGAGCCACCGGGTGGTCGGCCGGGCAGACGTTCTGGTTGTTGCCCGACGCCACCGGGTACGCCATGTGACTCTGGTGGTTCGGGGTGTCCAGATGGATACCGTCCCAGCAACTGGGCGCCTGGAGGCGGATGTTGAGCTGGGTGTCCGGAGTGTTCGGGCACGAGATCGGGAAGTCGAAGTTGTGGTACTGCGTACCGCACTCCCAGCCTTCCACCGTGCCCTTCAGGTTCTTGAAGTCGTCGGCGCTCTGCATGGGGTTGCCGACGGTGAACCGGAGTCCCTTGGGGAAGGGCCGGACGCTGGTGTAGTCGTTGACACTCGACTTGTAGTAGATGGTCTGCGGGCCGACGGGGAGGATCTTCTCGTCCCCGTTGTACAGACTGGGCATCCAGTAGGCCGACTTGTCACCGGGCGCCAGGCAGGTGGTGCTGCCCTGGTCGAGCGAGGCGGTGGTGGTGTTGGCGTCGGTGCCGGTGTTGCCCATGAAGGTGTGGTCGTGGGACTTCCCCGGCTGGCCGGGGTAGACGATCGGGTCGTCGGGCGCCGTGTGGTTCGGGGCGCACTTGGCCTGGAACTCGTGGAAGTACCGGTGCGGCGGGTCGTACGTCGACGGGGTGACTCCGGTCACCGGCGGGTCGGCCATGATGTAGCCGTCGCCGTCCGGGTCGTCACCGGATGCCTTGGTGGACACACCCATGCCGGGCATCCCGGCCATGCCGGGGGTAACGGCCTTGGGATGTGCGGCGGCGGCCGTCGCGGCCGGTGCTTCCGCCGATGCGCTGGCTGTCATCACGACCCCGCCGATTCCGGCCGTGGTCAGGGCCAGGGCGGTGGACAGCAGCAGTCCTGTGAGGGTTCTCGACCTGCGTGGCATGGAGACCTCCTCCTGCGTCAGTGCGGGAAAACGAGGGCGGGAATGCGGTGGGAGAGCGCTCTCCCGAATTCGGAGTGTTCCGCTCCTGACAAGACCGTGTCAATAGCTCGTTAACAGCCGGAGTGCGAGCCCGGCCGCCCGAACTGCCCTGGTGGCGGTGGGGCGTTCGGCGGGTGAAGGCAGCGCGTCCGATGTCAGGGGCCGGTTCGGGCCGCCGGCTGAACGCAGCGGTCCGGTAGCCGGTCCGTTCGGCCCGGGGACATTTTTTTCGCCGCCCGTGTCACACTCCGGCCCCCGGGACCGCTCTCATACGGTGAGGCGACAGGGAGGCCAGGATGCCCGACACCCCGAACGACGAGCCGGCGGCGGACGAACCGGCGGCGGGCGCGGCCCACGGCGCGGACGTAGCGCACGGCGCAGGCGTGTCGCACCGAGCGGTCCCGGCGGACGGGCCGAGCGGTCCGCATACGGGCAGGGAGGCGGACGCGGAAACAGAGGCGGACGCGGCGACCGTCACGTTCCTGGACCACCGGGAACTGCTGTTCTCGCTCGTCTACACGATGCTGGGCAGCGTCGCCGACACCGAGGACGTCCTCCAGGAGACCTGGCTCGCCTGGGCGCCCCGGCACGGTGCACGGGACGCGGAACCGGTCCGGAACCCGCGCGCCTACCTCGTACGGATCGCGGTCAATCTGGCCATCGCCCGGCAGGCGGTCATCACTCGCCGCAAGGAGACCTACGTAGGCCAGTGGCTGCCCGAACCCCTGGTCACAGTGCCCCCTTCCGGCCCTGCGACGCCGGTCACCGGCGAGGAGGCCGCGGAGCGTGCCGATTCGGTTTCGCTGGCGATGCTGGTGGTGCTGGAGACACTGACTCCCCTGGAGCGGGCGGTCTTCGTACTGCACGAGGTCTTCGGGTACCCGCATGAGGAGATCGCCGGAATCGTCGGCCGCAAGCCCGCCGCCGTGCGTCAGGTCGCCCACCGGGCACGCGCGCACGTCCAGGCCAGGCGCCCGCGCTACCGCGCCGACCCGCGGATGATCCGGCGGACCACCGAGCGGTTCGTGGCCGCGGCGTTCGGGGGCGACCTCACGGCCCTGCTGGAGATGCTCGCGCCCGACGTGACGCTGTGGAGCGACGGAGGCGGGAAGTCCCCCGCGGCAGGGCCGCGGCCGGTCACCGGACGCGACAACGTCGCGCGTCTCCTGGTGGCCCGCGCAGCCCACCCGCCCGCGCGGGACCTGGACTTCAGCGTTCGCTACCGGCAGGTCAACGGCGATCCGTCGGCCATCGTGTTCGCGGGCGGCGAGCCGCTCGGTGTGATGGTGCTGGACCTGTCGCCGGATGACAACCGCATCAGCAACATCTACAACGTCAGCAACCCCGACAAGCTCACCGGAATCGTGGACGAGCAGGACCGGCCACCCGGCGACGCGGGCTCCGGCCCGGTCCCGGAGCGACCCGGATCCCCGGGCACAGCAACCGCACACCTAGCCGCAGAACCGACGACCGACCGGGAGAAGCCATGACGAAGCTCGCAGCGGGCGACACCGTACCGGTGCGCACCCTCACCACGATCCTCGGACGTGAGACGTCCGTACCTGCCCCGGACGGGCTGACTCATCTGCAGTTCCGTCGTTTCGCCGGCTGCCCGGTCTGCAATCTGCATCTGCGGACGATGGCGGACCGCCGGAGCGAGATCCGGGCCGCGGGGATCCATGAGACGGCCGTCTTCCACTCCCGCAGGGAAGAGATGCTGCCGCACCAGGGCAGCCTGCCGTTCGACGTGATCGCCGACCCGGGCCGGGAGCTCTACACCGCGTTCGGCGTGGAGACGTCGCCGAAGGCGGTCCTGCACCCAAGGGTCTGGCTGGCGGGCGTACGGGCCACTCCGGCGACGCTCAAGGACATCCGAGGGGGCCGCAAGCCCGGCCCGGCCAAGGGCGAGACGGTGCTCGGCCTGCCCGCCGACTTCCTGATCGCCCCGGACGGCCGGATCGAGGCCGCCCACTACGGGCGCCACGCGGACGACCAGTGGCCGGTGGACGAACTGCTGGACCTGGCCGCACGGAGGCCGGGCCGCACGACGTGAGCGGACCACGCACGACGTGAAGTGGCCGCGCTGCCGGTGCGGTCGGCACGCGGCAGGAGCCGCCCACCGCACGCGGCGCGAACGGACCCGCCGCACGAACGACCGCACGCAGTGAGCGGACCCGCCGCACCACAGGAACCGCCGCGCAACCGGAACCGCCGCGCAACCGGTCCTGTGACGGGGTCCGGCCTCAGACCGAGGGGAGCCCCAGCGGGGCGCCGATCTCCTCGGCCATGACCCGGCCCGCCTCCTCCGCCAGCACTTCCTCGCTCAGGTCCTGGTCCGTGTCCAGGCCGTCGAGAGCCGGGAGGGGCTGGTCGAGGCGGACATGGGCGACCAGCGACTGAAGTGCGCGGAGCGCGGCCGAGGCGGTGGAGCCCCAGTTGGAGAAGTACGAGAACTGCCACCACCACATCGCCTCGGCCGTCCGGCCGGCGCGGTAGTGGGCCATCCCGTGGCGGAGGTCGGTGAGGATGTCCGCGAGGTCGTCACTGATACGGCAGGCGACGGGTGCCTTGCGGGGCTCGTACGGGTCGAAGACCTCGGAGTACACGTCGATCGGCTCCAGGATGCGCGCGAAGCGCTCCCGCAGGTCGTCGACATCGGGCTCCGGGCCGAGGTCCGGCTCGTACCGGTCGGCCGGGAGGATGTCCTCGTGAGCGCCGAGGCGGCCCCCGGCGAGGAGGAGCTGGGAGACCTCGAGGAGCAGGAAGGGCACCGCGCTGTCCGGCTCGTCGCCCTTCGCCACCTCCGTGACGGCGACGATGAAGGACTCGACCTGATCTGCGATCTGGACCTCGAAGTCGCTCGGGTCCTCTTTGACCTTGTTCAGCGTTGCGTCAGACATCGAGTAGTCGTCTCCCCTCAAAGGCACGACCGAGCGTGACCTCGTCCGCGTATTCCAGGTCTCCCCCCACAGGGAGACCACTCGCCAGCCGTGTGACCTTCAAACCCATGGGTTTGATCATGCGCGCGAGGTACGTCGCCGTGGCCTCGCCCTCCAGATTCGGGTCGGTCGCCAGAATGAGCTCTGTGACGGCGCCGTCCGCGAGCCTTGCCAGCAGTTCACGAATCCGCAGGTCGTCGGGGCCGACACCCTCGATGGGGCTGATGGCGCCGCCGAGCACGTGGTAGCGGCCGCGGAATTCGCGGGTACGCTCCACGGCCACGACATCCTTCGGCTCCTCCACGACGCAGATGACCGTCTGGTCGCGCCGGGTGTCCCGGCAGATCCCGCAGAGCTCGGCCTGCGCGACGTTGCCGCACACCGCGCAGAACCGGACCTTGTCCTTTACTTCGAGCAGCGAGTGCGCGAGGCGGCGCACGTCGGCCGGCTCGGCCTGAAGGATGTGGAAGGCGATCCGTTGCGCGCTCTTGGGACCGACGCCGGGCAGCCTGCCCAACTCGTCGATGAGGTCCTGGACCACGCCTTCGTACAACGGAGCGCCTCTTTCGTTCTGCTGTGGAACGTACGGTAGTTGGTGCGAGGTCCCCTTAGAACCTCGGGAGCGTGACGAGCTTCGGAAGCCGGCGCGTCACGCGCCCACCGGGCCTCAGATACCGAGGCCCGGCATGCCTCCCAGCCCCTGGGCGAGCGGACCGAGCTTCTCCTGCTGGAGCGCCGACGCGTTCTCGTTCGCGGCGTGGACCGCGGCGACGATCAGGTCGGCGAGGGTCTCCGTGTCGTCCGGGTCGACGGCCTTGGGGTCGATCACCAGGCCGCGCAGCTCACCGGAGCCGGTGACGGTGGCCTTGACCAGACCGCCGCCCGCCTGGCCGTCGACCTCGGTCCGCGCCAGCTCCTCCTGAGCCGTCGCGAGGTCCTGCTGCATCTTCTGGGCCTGCTGAAGCAGCTGCTGCATGTTGGGCTGGCCACCACCGGGAATCACGGGTCACTCCGAGGCTGTTCGACGACATTCCGACTGCGCCAGGACCGTGGTCCTGCCGCACTTCACTTGCGTTCGCTCTGCGTAGCTACTGCTTACCGCCGCGTTTCCGCCGCGCTCCGGCGAAAGCCTCCAGGCCTCCCTGAAGCTCCTGCGCCGGTAAAACGAGCCTACGTGTTCCCCGCGCGCCCCGCCCTCCACCGCGGGGACCAACTCTTTCGGGTGAGTGCACGGAGGCTCCTATACCTGATCACAGCCCGCACGGAGTCGTAAACCCTGGCATAACGGCGCCAGGGCCCACCATTCGGCGGTATGAAGGGCACTCGCGTCAGCAGCGTTCGCGTGGAGAAGCGATCAGCGCGGTCGGCGTTCCGCGCGTTCCGGGGCGACCGGTGGGCGAGCGCGCACCGTACGTGACGGAGGGGAGACACCTGGTGGGCCAGCCGGACATTCCGCAGCCCGGGGAAGACGCCGTACGGCCGGGGGGCAACGGCATCAGCTCCTGGGCGGGCACCGGGACCGGAGCGGGGGCGGATCAGAGCGTGGAGCCGGGTACGGGGCCGGGCGGGGCGGCTGATCCCGGCGCCCGTGCGAGTGCGGATACCGGCACCGGTACCGGTACGGGCGCTCCCGCCGATCCCGGGGCCGACCTGACCGGTGAGCCGTTTCCTCCGGGTGACTGGGCGGAGCCCGTCGAGCGCCTGGACGAGCTGTACCGGTGGGTGGAGTCGGCCGCCCTGCGGACTGCGGGCTGGTACATGGCCGACCGGACCTGGAAGCGACGGGGGGCGCGGGCCCTGCGGGCCGGGGCGGCCGGGGGCGCACTCGTGGGGGCGCTGCTGCCACTGCTCGACCTGGCGGCCGGGCTGCACGGTGCGGCGGAGTGGGGCTATCCGGCGCTGCTGGCCGGGGTGGCGTGCGCGGCGTGCGATCGCTGGTTCGGGCTGACGGCCGGGTGGATGCGGGACGTGGCGACGGCGCAGGCGGTGCAGCGCCGGCTCCAGGTGCTGCAGTTCGACTGGGCGTCGGAGAGCGTCCGCGAAGTGCTCGGCCCGGCGGACGGCACCGCGAGCGAGGCCACCGAGCGCTGTCTGGGGGTGCTGCGGAGGTTCTCGGACGACGTGACGGACCTCGTGCGGGACGAGACAACGGAGTGGATGATCGGGTTCCGGACGGGCGGCACCGTACCCGGATCGGTACGGGGCCCCGGCGGGGCACGGGCCCCCGGGGAGCCGGTGCCCCTGGGCCGGACGGTGCCGGCGCTGGGCGTACGCCCCAACATGCCGCGCCAGCGCCCGCCCGAGTCGCCGTCGCGGTAACGGCTGTCCGCCGCGGCACCAGGGCCTCCGGCCGGCCTGGTCTCCTCAGCGCAGTCGCGCGGTCGCGACATGGACCTTCATCCCGCACGGCACGCGCCCGTCCGGCATCGCCAGCTCCTGCGCCCCGGTGAAGAACGCCTCCCGCAGGGACGCGACGGTGGGCGGGTCGAGGGGGCCGACGTCATAGACACCGGACACCGACGCCCACACCTGTTCCACGGGGCCGCTCAGGTCGATGGGGACGGTCTCCCATTCGACCGGTGCGAAGCCGGCCGGCCCGACGATGCTGTCGAACCCGTCACGGCTCCGTACCCTCCTGTCACCCAGCGCGGGGATGTGCTGCGCAGCGGGGGCCGCCATGACCGCTGATCGCAGCAGTCCGACGAACAACTCGTAGGCTTCGCCCCCGACGGCGCCGCCGCCGATCACACAGGCGAGCGTGCCTCCGGGAGACAGCACCCGGGCGATCTCCGCGATGACCTGTTCGACCTCTCCCATCAGCATCAGCGCCATGTGGGACACGCAGGCGTCGAAACTGCCGCCTGCGAAGGGAAGGTGCTGAGCCCGGCCCTCCAACAGCGTGGCCCCGGACAACGAGTGGCGTTCCCGGGCGAGTTGCAGGGCCTCTGGCGACAGGTCCACACCCGTGAGCTGCCGGTCGTCACCGGTCCGGGCGAGCAGCTCCAGCAGCAGGCCGTCACCGCAACCGAGATCCAGCACCCTCCTGTCCCCCGCGACCCGGTCACACAGGATTTCGTAACTGGACCGGCCGTCGGCGGCGCGGCCGCCACCGAACGCGTCCGCTGTCACTGCCGGGCGCTCCGCGTGGAACTCCCGCAGAAACGCCTCTTGAAGTGTCGTCGTCATGGCCCGAGCCTATTCCGGCCCCGCTGCGGGTCGCCGGCGCCCCGGGCCGCTGCCGCCCGGCCCCGCGCGACTGCCTGTTCGCGCCGACGTTCCCCAACTGCCCGATGCCCGGCGGATTTCAGCGGCATGCTGTCGCTACACGTGGTGGGGAGAGTCCGGCGGACCTCGCCGCCGACCTCGAACAGGCCCGGAACGGGCCGTGAAGGATGACCGTTGAGCCACCCCGCACCCATCCCACCCGACGGCGCACCACCCCTGGGCCCGGTCGCGCCCGTCCCCGGACAGGAGAGGGACCCCGAGCAGACGCAGGAACAGGCGCCGAGACAGGCACAGCGGCAGGGGCCGGAAACGGCCCGGGGCCTGGCACTCGACACGGCCCCTGGGGCTCCTCCGTCCCGGTCCGGGGCGGCGGACCGGCCGGCCGGTCCGTTCGCCGGTCTGCTCCGTGACGCCTCGCTGTCCGCGGTGCTGGCAGGTCTGGTGGCGGTCGTCGTGTCGTACTCGGGACCGCTGGTGATCGTGCTCTCCGCGGCGTCCGCCGGGCACCTGAGCTCCGCACAGACCAGCTCCTGGGTATGGGCGATCTCCATCGGCAGCGGCGTGACCTGCATCGCTCTGAGCCTGCGGACCCGCATGCCGGTGATCACCGCCTGGTCCACACCGGGTGCGGCGCTGCTGGTCACCAGCCTGGGTGCCTACTCGTACCCGGAAGCCATCGGCGCCTTCCTGGTGAGCGGGGTGGTGGTGGCCCTCATCGGAATGACCGGTGTGTTCGGGTGGCTGATGCGGCAGGTACCGGGAGCCGTCGTCTCGGCGATGCTCGCGGGCATCCTGTTCTCGTTCGGCACCGGGGCCTTCACCTCGCTCACATCCGCCCCCTACATAGCGGGTTCGGTCCTGATCGCGTACCTGCTGGCCAAGCGCTGGCTCCCCCGTTACGCGGTTCTGGCCGCCCTGGCCGCAGGCGTGGTGGCCAGTGCGGCCGGCTCGCGTCTCCATGTCCACCTCGGCGGACTGGAGTTGGCACGGCCGGTGTTCACCGCACCGGACTTCTCGCCGGCCTCGCTCGTCGGTATCGCGGTGCCGCTGACCCTCGCGACGCTCGCCTCGCAGAACGCACCGGGCATGGCGGTGCTCAGCGCTTCCGGGTACGAGCCGAAGGACCGTCTGCTGATCGGCTCGACCGGTCTGGTCTCCACCGTGCTCGCGCCGTTCGGCTCGCACGCGGTCAATCTGGCCGCGATCACCGCCGCCATCTGCACCGGCCCCGAGGCCCACAGCGACCCGCGGCGCCGCTATGTGGCGGGCGTGTCCTGCGGCGCGTTCTACCTGGTCATCGGGGCATTCGGCTCAGCGCTTGTGGCCCTGTTCGCGGGGCTGCCCAAGGAGCTGGTGGCCGCGATCGCCGGAGTGGCGCTGCTGGGGGCCCTGGCGGGCAGCCTGACGGGGGCGGTGAAGGAGGAGAAGGACCGCGAGGCGGCCCTCATCACCTTCCTCGCCACGGCCTCCGGGCTCACGCTCTTCGGTATCGGTTCGGCGTTCTGGGGGCTGGGCTTCGGTGTACTGACCCACCTCGTCCTCACCCACCGGCGGAAAGCGGCCGCGTAGGGGGCCTGCCCGGCCGGCCGTGTCCCGTGGAGCGGCCGGCCCCTGGCCTGTCGAGGGGCTGCCCCGGCCGGGCCGTCTGCCGGGCGGGGACTCCCGGCCCCCGTGACGCCTCAGGCCGGTTCCACCGCCGGGGCCCGCATCGACGCATGCGCGAAGCCGGCGATGCCCGCGGCGAACTCCACCGCCGGCAGCCAGCCCAGTTCGGACCTGATCCGCTGGGACGAGGCCGTGATGTGCCGGACGTCCCCCAGCCGGAAGTCCCCGGTCACCCGGGGTGCGGGGCCCGGGTACGCGGTCGCGAGCTCCTGCGCCATCTCCAGGATGGTGTGCGGCTCCCCGCTGCCCACGTTGTACGCGCGCAGCTCGCCGTCCGCACGGGACGCAACCCCCTCCAGTGCGGCGGTGTTGGCGGACGCGATGTCGCTCACGTGGACGAAGTCCCGCCGCTGTCCGCCGTCTTCGAAGACGACCGGCGCAGCACCACGTGCCAGCGACGAACGGAAGAAGGACGCCACACCCGCGTACGGGGTGTCCCGCGGCATGCCCGGCCCGTACACGTTGTGATAGCGCAGCGCGATCGCCCGGCCGCCGGATGCCCGCGCCCACGCGGCGGCCAGGTGCTCCTGGGCGAGCTTCGTCGTCGCGTACACGTTCCGCGGGTCGACCGGCGCGTCCTCCCCGACGAGGCCGGGCGCCACGTCGTCACCGCACTGCGGGCAGACGGGCTCGAACCTGCCCGCCTCCAGATCGGCGGGCGCGCGCGGGCCGGGGCGGACGACGCCGTGCCGGGAGCAGTCGTAACGGCCCTCCCCGTAGACCACCATGGACCCGGCCAGCACCAGGTCCCGGACGCCCGCGTCCGCCATGGCGGCGAGCAGCACGGCGGTGCCCAGATCGTTGCAGCTCACATAGTCGGGCGCATCGGCGAAGTCCTTGCCGAGGCCGACCATCGCCGCCTGATGGCACACCGCGTCCACCCCGCGCAGGGCCCCAGCCACCGCGGCCCGGTCGCGGACATCGGCCTCGATCCACTCCGCCCCGGTGGGGGCGGGCCGTTGCGCGTGCGCAGCCGGCAACAGGGCGTCGAACACCACCGGTTCGTGCCCGCGGGCCGCCAGGTCGGCGACGATGTGCGAGCCGATGAAACCGGCGCCTCCAGTGACAAGTACACGCATGCTGTGAAGGGTACGGGCGGACGGGCCCTGGTGTACGTTCCGTTGGTCCTGGCCGCTTCGGGCGACGGCCCGTGCGACGCGGGAGGGCGACCGTGCAGGCTGTGCCGTTCAGGAGAGGTTCCCCGCTGTGGTGCGTGTTTCCCGGAAGCGAATGATCATCGCTGTGGCAGCGGCCGGCATCCTGGTCGTCGGTGTGCCGGCGGTACGGAAGTGGAGCGCGCCCGAGTACGACGTGGCGGCCCCGCCGGGCGGAGGGGCACCCGCCTGCGAGCGGGCCTCCCACCGGTACCCGCACCGGCTCGCCGGGCAGGAGCTGACCTTCACCGGCCGCCCGGGGGTGGCCGTATGGGGAGACAAGGCGGTGGTGCTGCGCTGCGGCCTCAAGCCGCCGGCCCCGACCGTTGACGCCTGTGTGAGTGTCAACGGCGTGGACTGGATCGTCCGGGACAGCCGGACCGCGGGTGGCAGCAGGACGATCGTCACCTTCGGACGCGATCCCGCTGTGGAAGCGGTGATCTCCGGCCACGTCGCCGCCATCGACGGCGTCCTGGTCGAGTTGAGCAGGACGGTCGAGCCGATCAGGAGGTATTCGAAGTGCCTCGGCCCCGACGACGTCTGAGCCCCTGACGCCCGGGGCCTCAGGGATGATGTGACCGGCAGACGCCGCAGAGAACGGAGGCCGGCATGGAATCAGGTGCGAGGGACCGGGCGGTCCGCGCCGCGGGTGCGGTGGCGGTGATTCTCCTGGCGTTGCTTCCGGGCCTGCTGGCCGCGCTTCCGCTCGCGTTCAATGGCGCACAGCAGACGCTGAGTGCTCTGGGCAGGGCGGAGATGCCGGAAGGCACTTCGCCCTCGCTCGGCTGGGGGATCGCCATGCTGGCAGCCGCGGCGCTGCCCTTCGTCGCGGCCCCGGCGGCCCTGGCAGTGGGGCGCGCCAGGCGGCTGCCCTGGCTCCGAAGCGCGCGGATCTGCGCCAGAACCACGTTCGGCTGCGGCTTGTTCGCCTGTCTGGTGGCGATGGTCTCCGCGGCAGTGTGACCCGCTGACCCGATGGATGCCGGAGGCCGGGGCCGCCCGGGAGCCTCATCTGCTCCGAGGCCCCCGGGCTCCCCCACCGTCCCGTCAGCTGAAGACGATCATCGACCCCTGCGCCAGGCTGCGCGTGGCCGCCGCGTGCAGCCCCAGCCACACGTGACGCTCCCGGGCGAACGGGCTGTCGTCGTGCGGGACCGGGCCCGCCGGTTCCTCCAGCGCGGTCGGACGGGACGGGGCCTGCGGTGTCGCCGGGGGGTTCGCCGCGTCGATTCCGATGGCCCCTGCCACCAGCTCCAGTTCGCGGAGCAGGCCATGGGAGGAGCCCAGCGGGCCGCCGCCCTCCAGAAGTTCGTCGTTGGACAGCGGTGCGGCGAAGTCGACCGGGACATACGCGCCAGCGTGGTCGTAGTGCCACACCAGATGGGACTGCTGCGCCGTGGACTCGAACATCTCCAGGAGCTGTTCGTAGTCGCTGCCCAGGTCGTCGACCGGGGCGACTTCGAGGCCGCAGATCTTCAGGAGGTACGCGCGCCGCAGGAAGTGCAGGGCGTCGTAGTCGAAACCGGCCACCGGGGCCACGTCGCCGGACAGGCCCGGCATATAGGCGAAGACGGGGACGGACGGCAGACCGGCTTCGCCGAGTGCCTTGTCGTAGACGGCTATCTCTTCCGCGAAGGGGTTGTCGGGGCTGTGGCACAGCACATCGACGAGGGGGACCAGCCACAGGTCACATGCCAACGGGGCTCCTAGCGGGGTTCGGGGGTTGCCCCCCGAGCGGGCTTGTCGGGCCAGCGTAATGCTCGGTTCACGCTGCGCGAAGACCCCCGGCCGTCTCCTCCGCGCGGTGGCCGCGTTCTTCGCCGGCGTTCCTCCTTCTCCGGTGCGTGCCCGCAGCACCGGAGAAGGACCGGCGCCACCGCGGAGTCAGCTGCCCTTGCCCACGTGCCAGACCCAAGCGCCGCCGATCCGCTCGCCCGGCCGACCGAGCAGCTTCTGCACGGTGACGTACAGGGCCGCGTCGTTGTCCTCCGGCGGGATGACGACCACTCCGGCCTTCCAGTAGGCCAGGTCGTACTGGGCCTGCGCCCGCCAGTGGGGGCCGATCACCGGGATCTTCGCGCCGTAGCGGACGTCCCGGAAGAGGTTCGACGTGAAGCGTGGCGGCGCCCCGTAGATGCCCGTGCGCTCTGTCCCGAACGGCCCGTTGAAGTAGCCGCCGGGCACCGGGAAGTGGACCCCGGTGGCCGACTGCCAGTGCAGGGCCTCCGCACTGCCCGGGTCGGGCAGCGGCACCGGGACCACGGATTCGCCGGGTCCCACGTACTTCTTCCACATGCCGTCCGCGATGAACGCCGGGACGTCCGGCCGCTTCTGCACCGGCATCGGCGTGGGCACGATCGGGACCAGGGCGGCGGCGACCGCGAGGGCCCCCAGGGCCCGGTACGCGCGGACCCTGGTCCGTATCAGCCGGTCCGCGGCGAGCGCGACCAGCACCCCGAGCGCCGGGGCGCAGATCATCGCGACCCGGCCCTCGATCACCGAATCGAAGAGCGGCTGGTGCGCCAGCGCCCGCCACGGCCCCGGGAACACCACATCCGTGTAAGGGATACGGATCTTCTGCCCCAGCGAGAGGACCGCGGCGGCCACCGCGGTGAACGCCAGCGCCTTGACCAGCGCGTGCCGCCACAGCCGTACCGTGATCGCGAAGGCCAGCGCCACCAGCGGCCAGCCGTAGAAGGCGTTCTGCTCGGTCCGGTTCAGCGCCAGCTTGTCGGCCGTCGCGTCGCTGCCGAAAAGGGCGCGTCCGGAGAACTCCAGGAGGGCGCGCGGGCTGTTGCCCGCGTTGTTCCCGTGCAGCACGCTGTGGTAGCTCTGCGCGCCGAAGAACTGCCAGGCGAGCGGGTACGCGACCAGGGGCAGCGCGGTGAGTGCGGCGACCCCGAGCCCCTTGAGCAGCGGACGCCACGCCGCCCGGACCGCCTCTCTGTCCAGCAGCCCGTAGGCCAGGGCGAAGAGCAGCATGCCGAGGGCCGCCAGCAGGAACGGCTCCTCGCCGAGGAAGACCTGGTACGTCGCGAAGAGGCCGAGCAGCACCCCGTCCCGTACGGCGTGCTCCCCTTCGCAGAGCCGCAGCACCCGGTCGATGATCACCGGGATCATGAACAGCACCAGGAAGTTGGGGTGCGCGTTGCCGTGCGAGATCATCGGCGGTGCGAAGGCTGCGAGGGCCGCGCCGAGCGCCGCGGCCCACCGGTTGCGGACCAGGCGTCCGGCGATCAGCCAATACCAGGCGGCGGCCGTCGCGGCGAGCCCGCCGGTCAGCACCAGCGCCCATGTCACGGTCGGCCCGAAGGCCAGCGTCACCGGTGTGAGCGGGACGGAGAGCCCCAGCATGGGGGTGTTGCCCATGAGGTTCACACCGGCGGGGAAGTTCTGCGCGGTGGTGAAGAGCGGGTTGTGCAGATGCGCGACGTTGTCTGCGGTGACCGCGAAGAACCACTCCCACTGGTTCTGGTCCTGGAGCGAGTCGCGGAGGTAGCCGTGGCCGAGGTCGGCCCAGAGGTTCTTGTAGAGCAGGACGGACGCCAGCAGGAAGAGGCCGCAGACCGCCAGGTCGACGCGGCGCACCGCGCGGGCCTTCAGCCGGATCAGTTCCGCGAGCACCCGCAGGTAGTCGAGCGGGCCGACCTTGGAGCCCTCCTGGTGCGACCAGCGCACCGGGACCTCGGCGACCGCCCAGCCGCGGCGCCGGAAGTACTGGAGTATCTCGACGTCGATGCCCCACCCGTCGAGCCGCGCGTCGGCGAACGCCTCACGCGCCTTGTCACCGTCCAGGAGCTTGAACCCGCACTGGGTGTCGCGGATGCCGGGGACGGCGACGGCCCGTATGAGCCGGTTGCCCATCCGTCCCATCCACTCGCGCAGCCGCCCCTGGTGCACCTCGACGCTGGAGTCGGGGTGGGCCCGCGAGCCGACCGCGGCCTCGTACCCGGCCTCCAGCTCCTCGGTGAGCCGGCCGAGCTCCTCGATGGGTGTGGCCAGATCGGCGTCGGTGACGAGCACCCGCGCGCCTCTCGAAGCTGCCACACCGAGCCGCAGGGCGTGCCCCTTGCCACGGTTTCCCGCACTGCTGACCAGCCGGACCCGGGGGTCGGCTGCCGCGGCCTCGCGGGCGATGCGCGCGGTGCCGTCGGCCGATCCGTCGTCGACGACCAGCAGTTCCCAGACGTCCCGGCCTTCGTCCAGGTACGCCCGGACGGCGTCCAGCGTGGGACCGAGACGGCCCTCCTCGTTGTACGCGGGCACGACAACCGACAGCTCCACCACGGGGGTATCCACCACACTCACAGGGCGGGCCCGCCGGACGGACGTCCGGACGGCTGGGCCGCCCCGGGACCGCGCAGCCGCTTCGCCCAGCGGACGGCGTGCGCGTTGTACGCCTCGATCAACGCGTGTGCCCGGTCGCCGTCATTGCTCGTCACCGCGTCGACCAGCTGCTCGTGCCCCTGCCACAGCCACTCCTCCTGCTCCGCACGGCCACGCAGATACGGCACGGCGAACACCCAGCACTGCACGCGCAACCGGTGCAGGAAGTCGGAGATGTAGCGGTTGCCGGTGAGCGCGCCGAGCTCACGCCAGAACCGCAGGTCGTATCCGATGAGGATCTCCAGGCTGCCGGTCCGCGCGGCCTGCCCGGCCTCTTCGGCCCGGCGGCGCACGGACAGCAGCAGCTCGCCGGACACCCCGCGCACCGCGAGCCGCCGGAAGATACCGTCGACGATCAGCGAGCGGGCCTCGACCATCGCGCAGTAGTCGTCGACGGTGTACTCGTGGACCCGGAAACCCTTGTGCTGGTCCGAGTCGAGCAGCCCCTGCGCGGTCATCTCGACGAGCGCCTCACGGACCGGGGTCGCCGAGACCCCGTATCCCTCGGCGATCTGCTTGACGGTGAAGATCTCGCCCGGTTGGAGACGGCCCGCAAGCACTTCGTCACGCAGCGCGTCGGCGATCTGCTGCCGCAGAGTACTGCGGGTCACCGCTCCGCTCGCGGGCATCGTCTTGTTTCCCCTCGTCCGACTCCGGACACCCTAAGGGGTCCTTGCGCTGCGAGGGTCCGATGAGGTCGCCTGGGCCGGTGCCGTGCATCGCAAGGCGCCGGAGAGTCCAGGATGGGGGTCCCCCGCTGGCCCTCAAGGCCTTGGGGGAAGAGCCACCTGGGCTTTTCGGCAACGCCGCGAGACGCGGTGCGGGCCCGTGCGACCGGGCGGCCATAGTGCGAGGACCCTATGGGGTCCTGTCCGGACAGCCTCCGGCGCGCGCGTAGACAGTGATCAGAGCCGAGGTGATCTTCCTACTGCCGCAGTTCACGAAGTACGTGCGCAGGGTCCGGCGCTTCACGGCCTCCTGAACACCGGCGTCCAGCGGCTGTCCCGGCAGATCGGAGACGACCACGATGCGCCGCGCGGCGATGATCCTTTCGCGGATCCGGTCCGGTGGCAGCTCGGTGCCGAACAGCGTGTGGGAGGCGCGCGGCGCGCGGGCGAGCGAGAGATCGGGGAGCCCGCGGAAGTCGGCGGGCCGCCACAGCGTCCACGCCCGGCGCCTGGCAGGGGTGAAGAGCACCCCGTCGAAGCCGCCGGAACGCCCGGTGGCTTCAACGGCCGCGGAGACCGCCGTCACGTCGTTCTTGCGGCTCTGCGGGGTCCGCAGCTCCAGGCCGACGGGCAGGAGCGCGACCAGTGCGGCGGCGACCGCGGCCAGCGCGACGGTCCGGGACCAGCACCGGTCCAGGACCGCACCGGCCGGCAGCGCGAGACCGGCGGAGCTGAAGAGGACGTAGCGGTCGACGTACAGCGGGTGGAGGTAGGACGCCGCGAGCAGCACCCCGGCGGGGACGAGCAGCAGCGGGAGCGCGAGCGCGTGCACGCCGGGTGGCAGCCGGATGCGGGCGCAGACCCATGCCCCGGCGGCCAGCGCCGCGTACCCGATGAGCGTGCCGGCGCCCGGCCTGCCGATCCATTCGACCTGCGCGGACTGGGAGGTGGAGAAGACCGCGAGCGGTGCGAGACCGGCCACGACACATCCGGCCGCCCACACGAACGCCCGCCGTGACCCCGCGAACCCGTGCCGCTCCGGGTCGGCCCGGCCCGGACCACGCGCCCCGACGGCACCACCAGCCCGGCCCGCGTCACCGGCCTGCACCGAAGCACGCGTCCCGATCGCACCACCGGCCCGGCCCGCGAACACCGTCACGCCGTGTGCTGCCACCGCCAGCACCGCGAACTCGTGCAGCAGACAGGCCGTCAGCATGGCCGCCGTGTATGCGACCCAGCGTTTCGTCAGCAGCAGCCAGGTCGCCCAGACGACGAGGGCGCAGACCAGCGCGTACGAGCGGCCCTCCTGTGCGTAGCGCTGCACCGCCGGGATCAGCGGCATGACGAGCCCGGCGAGCAGCCCCGCCCGCGGTCCCGCCAGCCGGTGGCCGATGAGCGCGACGCCTGCGGATGCGGCCGACACCGCGAGGACGGACGGCAGCCGCAGCGTGGTGAGCCCGCCGTCGTGGAGCGCGAACACGGCGTGCATCAGCAGGTAGTAGAGACCGTGGACGGCGTCGACGGTGCCGAGCGTCCGCCAGATCCCGGCGACGCTGCGGTGCGCCATCTCGTACGTCACTGCCTCGTCACCCCAGAGAGTGCCGTCGCGCCGGATGCCCCACAGCCCCACGGCGAGCGCCGCCACGGCGGGCAGGGCGACGGCAGTACGGGGCGACGGCCGGGGCGGGCGGGGCGGTTCGGTGGCCGGGGCGGCAGGGTCGTGGGTCGCGGGGGCGGTCCGCAGAGCGGTGGCGATGACGGGCTCCGGTGCTCGGGAGGGGTACGTCGTGCCAGCTCAGCCTCTGTCGAGTTGATGGGCAGCCCCCTCCCGCCACGCCCATCAATTACCGTGGTGGCATGGGTCGTCCAGAGAGGCCGCTGGACCCGGGCGCGGGTCCGGTGCAGCGCTTCGCGTACGAGCTGCGCAAGCTGCGGGGCGAGGCGGAAGGGCCCACGTACCGGACGATGGCTGCCGGTGGCCGGTACTCCGCGCCGACGCTCTCCGCCGCCGCGTCCGGTGAGCGGCTGCCGACGCTGCCGGTGGCGCTCGCCTATGTGGCTGCGTGCGGCGGCGACCTCGGCCACTGGGAGCAGCGCTGGCGAGAGGCCGCGGCCGCCGACGAGCCGGCGCCCGATGACACGGACACCGTCTCGCCCTACCCGGGGCTGGCTCGTGTCGAAGCGGGCGGCCACTTCTTCGGCCGGGCCGATCTGGTGGCCGAACTGACCGAGTTGACCGCGCGCCGCCGCTTCGTGGCGGTCGTGGGCGCGTCGGGCAGCGGCAAGTCCTCACTGCTGCGGGCCGGGCTGATCCCGGTACTGCGCACGGCGGACGGCCCACGGCCCGCGGCGATCCGTGTCCTGACCCCTGGCGGGCATCCGGTCCGCACGCACGCGCCGCGGATCACGGCGGGCGGCGGGCAGGACGGCAGCGCGGACTCCGGCGGCACGGTCGTCGTGGTCGACCAGTTCGAGGAGCTGTTCACGCTCTGCCACGACCCTTCCGAGCGCGCCGAGTTCATCTCTCTGCTGCTGACCGGCGGCGCACGTGTCGTCGTCGCAGTACGCGCGGACTTCTACGGCCGGTGCGCCGAACACCGGGCGCTGGCCTCCGCACTGCGGGACGCGACCCTGCTCGTCGGCCCGATGAGCAGGGCGCAGTTACGGGAGGCCGTCGTCGGCCCGGCGACGGCGGAGCGGCTGATCGTCGAGCGGTCGCTGACGGCACGCATCGTCGCCGATGTGGCGGACGAGCCGGGCGGCCTCCCGCTGATGGCGCACGCGCTGCGGGAGGTGTGGCGCAGGCGGCGCGGCAGGACGCTGACGGTCGCCGCGTACGAGGCGGTGGGCGGGGTGCGGGGCGCGATAGCCCACACCGCCGAAGAGGTCTACTCCGGGTTCACCGCCGACCGGGCCCGCACGGCGCGGGCCCTGCTCCTGCGGCTGATCTCCCCGGGCGACGGCACCCAGGACACCCGGCGCCCGGTCACCCGCACCGAGCTGGGGACATCGCCGGAGACCGCCGCCGTGCTGGAACAACTGGTCGGTGCCCGCCTGCTGACCGCGGGAACCACGACCGTGGAGCTGGCCCACGAGGCGCTGATCAGCTCCTGGCCCCGGCTGCGCGGCTGGATCGAGGAGGACCGCGAACGGCTGCGCCTGCACCGGCAGCTGACGGACGCCGCGCGCGCGTGGGAAGAGCTGGGGCGGGATCCGGGGGCGCTGTACCGGGGGATGCGGCTGGCCTCCGCCCGGGACGCGTTCGGCGCCGGTACGGCCGCGCCCCGCTCCGCCGGGCCTGCGCCCACCGCTTCGTATCCCAGCCCGCCCGGTCGCACCAGCCCCGGCCCCGGCCCCTCTGGACTCACGGCGACGGAGAGGGACTTCCTCAGCGCGAGTCTCGACGGGCACGACAGCGCTCTGCGTGCGGCGGCCCGCACCACCCGCCGCCTGCGCGCCCTCACCGTCACGCTCGCCGTGCTGCTCTGCGTCGCGGTCGTCGCGGGCCTGACCGTCGGGCGGCAGAGCCGGATCGCCTCACGGCACGCGGCCGAGGCCGAGGCACGGAGGGTGGCCGCGGCCGTCTCCGTACTGCGCACGACCGATCCCCGGGCCGCCATGCGGCTCAGCGTCGCGGCCTGGCGGATCGCCGATCTCCCGGAGACCCGCAGCGCGCTGTACGGGGCCGCCGCCCAGCGCGACCTGGATGTCTTCGGCGGCCCTTCGGCGGAGTTCGCCGCGGACAACAACGACACCTGGCGCCGGACGAGCACCGACGGCCGCACGCTGACGGTGATCGGCCCCGGACGCACCGACCGGTGGGACATCACCACGCACCGGCGGCTGCCGTCGTACGCGGGGCTCGGGGCGTACGCGAAACGGATCACCGCTGTCAGCCCGGACACCCGGACCGCCGCAGTGTCCGTGCCGGGCGGGCTGCGGATGTGGGACCTGGCGGCGGGGCGGCTGACCGGCCGGGTCTTCGGAGGCGCGGGGAAGGGCCCCGGCACCGGCTGGTTCACGGCGAACGGGCGGGCCTACGCCGTCAGCCACTACCGGCGCGACCTCCAGCTGTGGGACCCGCGCGCCGGCCGCCCGCTGCTCACCGTCCCGGAACCGCGCGACGAGGTCCGGGCCGTCCAGGTGAGCCCGGACGGCCGGCTGATGGCGTACTGCGCGGGCGGACCGCTCCAGGTATGGGATGTTCCACGGCACCGGAAGGTGCCGGTGCCGTGGGCGGCGCGCGATCTCTGCGACACCCAGGACTTCGTGTTCACACCGGACAGTGCGGCCCTCGCCTTCACGATGAACACGGCCACCGCGCACGGGGCGCTCCGTACCTGGGACGTGCGCTCCGGGCACGAACGCCCGCGCGTCTCCGTACCGGGCCTCTCCGAGGCGGAGTTCAGCCCGGACGGCGCGTACGCGGCGACGCTCACCGATGACGCGGTCCAGCTCTGGCGCCTGGCCGACCCGGCGAGACCGGTGCTGCGCACACCTGCGAGGGGCTCCGGCCTGGCGGGACTCACCCTGGACATGGCACACCGGGTCCTGCGGTACGAGGAGAGCGGCGGCGGGGCCCATGCCGTGCACACGGTCGCCCTGGACAGCGCGGTCGGCGTGGACTGGCACCCGAAGCGGGCGCCGCGCCGCCGCCCCGGCCCGGTGAAGGTGACCGGGCCCCGGGGGCAGACCCTCAACTCCACACGTGAGCTGACCGATCCGCGCACCGGCCGCACGACGCGCGTCATGCGCGGCGAGGACGTGCTCGACGGCGCCGCCTTCGGTCCGGACGGCCGCCACCTCGCGATGAGCGACATGAACGGGCGCGTCACGCTGTGGAACGGCTCCGGCACCCGGCTGCTCGCCGTGCTCGCTCTCGGTGTGCCGTCCAGCGGGGCGGTGCCCGGCTGGCACGTGCCGGCGCTCGCCTTCTCGGCGGACGGGCGCAGGGTCGCCGTGGGCGACAAGGACGGCGGGCTGCGGATGTGGGACACCGCGGACCCGGACACCGCGGGCGCGGAGCTGCCGCCCGTGGACGGCCCCGTGCTGGCGCTGGCCTTCACCCACGACGGCTCCGGGCTGCGCGTGACCACCCCGCACACGCCGTCACGCGCCGTGGAGCTGCGGCCGGCGCGGGCGGCCGCAGCGGTGTGCGCGCGGGCGGCCGGCGGACTGTCGCGCGCCCAGTGGCGGACCTACCTGCCGTCGGTCGCGTACCGGAGTACGTGCGGGGAACGCTGAGGCCGGCCGGTCTCAGCGCCCCCCTGCCGCGAACTCGGCGGCGGCTACGCGACCGCGTGCTCGTCGGCCACCGAGAGCGCCGTGTCCAGCGCCGCCAGGCCCTCCTTGGCCTCCGCCTCAGTGATGTTGCACGGCGGGACCACGTGCGTGCGGTTCATGTTGATGAACGGCCAGAGGCCGAGCTTCTTCGCCGCAGCTCCGAACGCCGCCATCGGCGCGTTGGCCTCACCCGTCGCGTTGTACGGGACCAGTGGCTCGTGCGTCTCCCTGTTCCGTACGAGGTCGAGCGCCCAGAAGGCGCCCACACCGCGCACCTCGCCGACCGACGGGTGCCGTGCGGCCAGGTCCGCGAGGGCGGGGGCCAGGATGTCGGTGCCGAGGCGGGCGGCCTGGCCGACGATGTCCTCCTCCTCCATGGCCTTGATCGTCGCGACGGCTGCCGCGCAGGCCAGCGGGTGGCCGGAGTAGGTGAGCCCGCCGGGGAACGGACGCTTGGCGAACGTCTCGGCGATCTCGCCGGAGATCGCGACGCCGCCCAGCGGGACGTACCCCGAGTTGACGCCCTTCGCGAAGGTCAGCAGGTCCGGGGTGACATCGAAGAGGTCGGCGGCGAACCAGGAGCCCGTGCGGCCGAAGCCGGCCATCACCTCGTCGAGGATGAAGACGATGCCGTACCGGTCGCAGATCTCCCGGACACCCGCGAGGTAACCGGGCGGCGGGATCATGATGCCCGCGGTGCCGGGGATGGTTTCGAGGATGATCGCGGCGACCGACTGCGGACCCTCGTAGGCGATGGTGTCCTCGAGGTGCTGGAGCGCACGGGCGCTCTCCTCGGCCTCGGTGGTCGCGTAGAAGGGCGAGCGGTAGAGGAACGGCGCCCAGAAGTGCACCACACCGGCGGACGCCGTGTCGGACGCCCAGCGGCGGGGGTCGCCGGTGAGGTTGATCGCGGTCGCGGTGCCGCCGTGGTACGAGCGGTAGGCGCTCAGCACCTTCGTACGGCCGGTGTGCAGACGCGCCATCCGGACGGCGTTCTCGACGGCCTCGGCGCCACCGTTGGTGAAGAAGATCTTGTCGAGGTCGCCGGGGGTGCGCTCGGCGATGAGGCGTGCGGCCTCGGAGCGCGACTCGACCGCGAAGGCGGGGGCGAACGTCGTCATCGTCGCCGCCTGCTCCTGGATCGCGGCGACGACCTTCGGGTGCTGGTAGCCGATGTTGGTGAAGACGAGACCGCTGGCGAAGTCGAGGTACCGGTTGCCCTCGTAATCCCAGAAGTACGAACCCTCGGCGCCGGCGACGGCGAGCGGGTCGATCAGGTCCTGGGCGGACCAGGAGTGGAACACATGGGCACGGTCGGCGGCCTTGACGGCGGCACCTGTCCGGGGGTCGGGCTGCTGGGTCTGAGGGGTCATACGGCCCAGCGTAGAGAGCGCACGGCAGGGAGCACATGGCCATCGTGTATGGACTCGGCCGGATTCGTCGGCAGGATGTCGCATTCCCGGACCCGGTGGCCGTCCGGACGGCCGGCCGGGCAGGCGTGACGGCCGCGTTCTCGTACGCCGGCTGGGGAGCCTGACACGGCTGGAACCACATCGCCGGTCGGCCTGCCCGCCCCGCGCTTCGTCGAGGCTCATGGCGGACGGCGACCGGCACCCACCGGACGTGACGGAGCGGGCGGCGGCCCCGGATTCCCCGTCACACCGGCCTCCCGGTCATATCGGCGTGCCGCGGGGCCGCACTATCCTCGCCTCCAGCGGGCGCGCGCGCCGGCGCGGCCTTGGGGAGGCGGCACAGCCATGGGGAAGTTACAGCCTGGCGATCCAGACGATGCCGGCGCTGAGGCCGGCGCCGCCGGTACCGGCGACTCCGCACCCGGCAGGCCGCTGCCCGGTTACAGCTACTGCACCCCTGAGCCGGCGCCCGAGCGGCCGGACCGCAGCAGCCGCTGGACCATCGCGCTCATCGTGGTGGCCCTGATAGTCGCGCTCGGCGCGGGCGGCTCCGTCTACGCGGTCATGAACAAGGACGGCGAACCGAAGACACCTGTGCCCCACGCCACCACCGGCTCCAGGGCTCCGGGCGGGGACGGCTCGTCCCGGAGTCATGCTGCAAGCCGGGGCAGGCAACGGAGCCGCCTCTGCTGCCGGACGGCGCCCTGGGCCACGTCAGCCACACCGGACGGGCCGGAGGCGGCCCGTAGCACGGCGCGTTACGCCGCGACACGATGGCGTTCATGAAGACCATTACCCAACGGGAACTCGCCGCGCGCTCCAAGGCAGTACTCGACGACGTCGAGGCGGGTGAGACGTACCACATCACGCACAACGGCAACGAGATCGCCGAGGTGCGCCCGCCGGCCGCCGGGCGCCGACGTCATCCCGGTGTGAACGCGCGTCGCGCCCGCTGATCGTCCGGGCCCCGGAGAGCCCCGCGTCCGCAGGCGTTCCGTGTGGCCGTCCAGTCTCCGGGTAGCCGGTCCCGAGAAGGATGAGCCCACGAAAGACGCAAGAGGGAGAGGCACACATGTCGTCATCGCTGGTCGAGACCGTGGACATCAACGCTCCGGTCGCCGTGAGCTGGGCGCTGTGGAGCGATGTCACCCGCTGGCCCGCCTTCCTGAGCCACGTCCGGATCGTCGAGCCGATGGACGAACGGCGGTTCGCCTGGCAGCTCTCACTGCCGGGCGCCGACAAGAACTTCGTCGCCGAGCTCACCGAGGTCGTACCGGAGGACCGGATCGCGTGGCGGACCACCGAAGGCGTGCACCACGCCGGTGTGGTCACCTTCCACCACCTCACCGACACCACGAGCCGGGTGACGCTCCAGATCGAGTACGACCCCAAGGGCTTCGTCGAGCACCTGGGCGCACTCACCAACCTCGATTCCGCACTCGCCAATTACAACCTGGGCGAGTTCCAGAAACTGGCCGAGAAGACGGCCGCCTCCTGAGGCGGCTAGCCTGGTCGGCAATGAACCATTTGCCGACGTCATCAGGCTCGCTCTCGCTCACCCGGTTCCCCGAGGACCCCCGCGACCAGCTGCGCGCCTGGGACGCCGCTGACGAATATGTGCTGCGCCACCTCGAAGAGAACGGGATCGCCGCGGGGGCCACTGTCGCCGTGGCCGGTGACCGGTGGGGGGCGATCACCACGGCTCTGGCCGCGGCAGGCCCCTCCGGGGAGGCCGGGGAGACCGGTGGCGCACTCGTACAGATCACCGACTCGTTCCTCGGCCAGGAGGCGACCCGGGCCAATCTGGAGCGGAACGGCGTCCCCACCGGCGCCGTGACCCTGCTCTCCACGCGGGAGACACCGCCGGAGCGGATCGACCTGCTGATCGTCCGGGTGCCGAAGAGCCTCGCGCTGCTGGAGGACCAGCTCCACCGGGTCGCGCCCGCCCTGCACGCCGGGACCGTCGTCGTCGGCACCGGCATGGTCAAGGAGATCCACACCTCCACCCTGAAGCTCTTCGAGCAGATCGTCGGACCCACGAAGACGTCCCTCGCGGTGAAGAAGGCCCGGCTGATCTTCTCCACCCCGGACCCGTCGCTCACCCCGGGACCCAGCCCGTGGCCGCGGAGTTACGAACTCCCCGCGGGTGTCGGGGCGGCGTCGGGACGGACCGTCGTCAACCATGCCGGGGTCTTCTGCGCCGAACGCCTCGACATCGGCACCCGGTTCTTCCTGCCGCACCTGCCGCAGCACGACGGCCCGGAGCGGGTGGTGGACCTGGGCTGCGGAAACGGTGTGGTCGGCACGGCCGTCGCCCTGGCCAACCCGCAGGCCGAAGTGATCTTCACCGACGAGTCGTTCCAGGCGGTCGCATCGGCCGAGGCGACATTCCGGAAGAACCTCGGACCCGACGCCCCGGCCGATTTCCGGATCGGCGACACCTTCGCGGGCGTCGCTCCGGGCTCGGTCGACCTCGTACTGAACAACCCGCCGTTCCACACGCACCAGGCGACCAGCGACCAGACGTCCCGGCGGATGTTCCGCGGAGCGCGCGAGGCCCTGCGTACGGGCGGCGAGCTGTGGGTGGTCGGCAACCGGCACCTCAGCTACCACGTCACGCTCCAGCGGATCTTCGGCAACTGCCGGGTGGTGACGAGCGACCCGAAGTTCGTGGTCCTGCGGGCGGTCAAGCGGTAGCGCGGGGCCGTACGCCGGAGCAGCGCGGCAGCGCCTGAGGCGCGGTAGCCGCCGAGAAGCGGTCCGTCCCCGCCGGACGCTCAGGCCGATGACAGCTGTTCTGCTATCTCCTTGACCCAAGCGGCACTCTTCGCCGGGTCGTTGAGGGAGGCCGCCCATTCGTCCGGAGCCAGCCGGTGGTTGGCGGGGCCTGCTTTGAGAGCGATGAGCAGGGCTCTGGCCGAGTCCCGCATTGCGGCCGTTGTGCCGCCGCTCCCGTTGATGTCCGCGCCTGCGGCCAGTCCGTACAATTTACGTGCCATGGCCTGGCGTTCGCCGTTCTGCACCTTCTTCCAGAACTTCAGGGCCTCCTTCAGCGCGTCCTCGCGGGAGGCGGGCTCCGCCGGGGCCTCGTCCGCCGCCCAGCGTCCGGGGTGGCGGGCCGCCTCGTAGCGCTTCATGCCCGCGCGGCCTGCCTTGTAGGCGGTGACGCCGAGGATGAGACCGGCCGCACCCGCTGCGAGACCCCAGCCGACCGGGTTGCTCGCCAGTCCGGCTCCTCCCGCTGTGGCGGCGACCGCCGTCACGATGCCGCCCGCGGCCTTGGTGGACTCTCCCACCGCGGTGAAGGCCTGCTTGCCCATCTTGTTGCGCTGCTTGCCGAGCGCGTACGTGTGCACCGTGTCCATCGTGTTCACGTCTTCGGCGCGCCGGACATCCCTGGCGGCGTCACGGGCTTCGCCCATCGCTGCCCAGGCCGCGTCGATGGCCTCGGAAACCCGCTCCAGCCGGTCTTCGCCCTCATGGTCCCAGTGGGCGTCCAGCGCGACGTATGCCTCGGCCGCGGCCCATTCGGCTTCCTGCCGGCTCCGGTTCAGCCGGGCCAGCGCACCGTCGTCGGTGCGGTCGGGCTTCGGGAGCCCTTTCAGGGCATGGTATTTGCGGGCCGTCAGGCCGAAGCGGCCCGCCGCGCGGGCGCCCTTCACCGCGCCGTAAGCGCTGGAGCCGATACCGCTCGCCTCGGCCGCTGTCATGGCGTGCGCCGCCTGCTGGGCCTTGGTCAGCTCCTTGGCGATGCCGAGGGCGTAGTTTCCCGCGCCGGCGGCGCCGACGACCGCGTCAGCCGTTTTGGAGTTGGACTTCTTGTCCGCTCCGTGGAAGGCGGCCCCGCTCTTGTACTTCTCGGCGTCCTTCCTGGCTTTGGCCGCCTCTATGCCACTGAGCAGGGCGCCGGCGGTCTCCGTGACGAGGTTCTCCCCCGCGGCGGCGGCTCCCGACGAGCCGGCGGAGTGCTTGAGTCCGTCACTGACCGTGGCGGAGGCCTGCTGGGAGAAGCCCGCGTTGGCAGGTACCTGGACGCCCTTGACGAAGGTGTCGATGAATTCGAGATTCTTCTTGACCCGGTCGAGGGCCGCGGCGATCCGGTCGCGATAACTCTTCGTTCCGGTGGACGCGTTGCCCTTCTGCGGTGCCTTCTCCTTCGCCGTACCCCTGGCGCGCTGCACAGCCGCGGTCGCGGCCCGGTTTCCGGCGGTGGACTGGATGCGCAGGAGGGCGCGCTCCGCCGGGGTTCCGGACGGGCTCCCGGCCCGGGTCCGGTCCCGGTGCTGCGTCAGGGCAGCAACGGACTGCCGGGTCGCGGTGCGTTGGACCGGGGTGCTCATGAATGTGTGCCTCTCCTGCGCCGGACCGGGGCGAGTGGAGATTAGCCAGGCAGGGCTAACAGAAGGGGCACAGCGGGAAAATTCTTCACGGAGCGCACGAAACGGGTGGTGGTCGATTCCACAGCTACTACGTCATGCCCCAAAGCACCTTCGCCAACTGCCGGGTGGGCACGAGCAACCCGAAGTTCGTGGTCCTGCGCGCCGTGAAGCGGTGACCGACGCCCACCCGTGCCCCACACCTCGACGGTGGGGCACGGGAATTGGCCTTTTCAGGCCTGGCGGCGCGTGACGAGGACCCCCTTGCGGCAATCCGGCCGGTTCGCCGCCGGGGTGATCAGCGAAGCCGTGGCGTCATCGAGCGCGTAACACAGCTGGGCGTGCAGCGTCTCGGCTTCGGCGGGCGTAAGTCGCAGAGCGGCGTCGGCCTCGAAGGCCCCGTCCCGGCGCAGCCACAAGTCAATGGAGAGCGACCCGTCCGGCTCCCGCCGCACGGGCTTGCTGGGCACCCTGCTCACACGTACCTCGTCCGTATCCATCAGGCCGCTGCTCCCGTGGTCCTGAGTACAAGACTGCCGACGCTGTATGCCTGACCCGCCCCTGCCACGACCACGATCCCGTCGAGCGCGAGCCGCATCGCGGTGCGACGGGTGCGGCGTTCGACGTCGAGAGCGTCGTAGAGGCGGTGGGTACGGGTGAGGCGCAGGGGGCGTTGCGGGTACGCGGACGGGTGCAGGGCAAAAGCAATCCGGGGTACGCGCCTTCGCGCGAGATGGGTGCGGATACGGTGGAACATGCTGGCGCTCCTCTGAGGGCGTTGGCCATGCCCCGGGGTGCTGATGACACCGCCGGGGCACTTCCCGTCCGGACGGTAATCGTGCGACTACCGCCCGAAGCCAAGGTTAGCCACAAAGATGCTGCCGCATCAACATTGATGCGCAAGGTACCCAGAGTGGCATATGCGAGGAGTGCTCCCTCTTCCTCAGACCAGTTCGTCGAACTCGCCCGACTTGGCCCCCGCCAGGAACGCCGCCAGCTTCGCGGGAGTCGTCCGGACGACCACCGCAGGGTCATCGCTCTCCCTGACAAGGACATCACCGTCGACAACGGCGAGTTCGAGGCAGTTGCCCGCTTGTTCCGAGAAAGACGACTTACGCCAGTGAATTTCCACGGTCCTCAAGCTCTCATAGCTCGTGCAGCACCTTGCGAATGAAGTCACGGGACGGCCCAGGCTCCAGCGACCGCGCCTCCATACGATCCAACACCGCACGGTAGTTCGCCAGATGGGTCTCGGCGTCGAGAAAGGTCACACCGCCTGGCACATCGATCTGCACCGTATCGAGCTGCCCGACCGGACCGCTCGCGTACATCGTGGAACTCCCCGCACTGGGGAACCCTCCGGCAGCGAAGGGAATGACGCGCAGCGTCACCGCATCCCGCTCCGAGTACTTCAGCAACTCCTCCAGCTGACGCCGCACGACCGACCGTTCACCGAAGAGCATCCGCAGGGCGGCCTCATGGAGGAGGAACGAGCAGGCAGGGGGACTCGCCCGGTCGAGCAGCGCCCGGCGCCGCATCCGGAATTCCACGTGCAGGTCCATCGCCTCGCGGGTCAGCGGCGGGACCGCCTCCCCGAACACGGCGCGGGCGTAGTCCTCGTGCTGCAGCAGGCCCGGCAGGTGCGTGATCTGCACGTGCCGCAGCGACTTGGCGTGATGCTCCAGCTCCACGAGGTCGAGCATGAACGGGGCGATCAAGTCCCGAAACTCGTCCCACCAGTTCGACCCGGCGCGCTCGCGGGCCATGTCCGTGAGGGCGTCCACGTAAGCCTGGTCGGGGCAGATGTAGTTGCTCGCCCAGACGCGCACACGGTCGGCGCTGACGCCGAATCGCGCGGACTCGGTGTTGCTGATCGCGGTCTTGTCCACTCGGTGCAGCGCGGCCGCGTCGGTGAGCGACAGCCCGACATGCTCCCGCATCCGCCGAAGCTCAGCCCCGAGCCGACGCTGGCGAGCGGTGGGCGGCTTACGGACGGGCATCGACTCCCCCTCCACTGGCTCGCCTTGGTCAACGCCCAGATTCTAAGCCCCTGCCCCCACCACCTGAGCCACCATCTGAGCCTCTGCCCTCACCACTCGACCCCCGCAACCGCGCGGCGGCCGGCCCGAACCCGGACCGGCCGCCGCGCGGTGTTCCTGCGCCGTTCTCAGTTGTCAGACGAACGAGTTGATCTCGATCGTCTCGGTCCGGCCGGGTCCCACACCGATCGCCGAGATCGGTGCGCCGGACATCTCCTCCAGCGCCTTCACATAGGCCTGCGCGTTCTTCGGCAGGTCGGAGAAGGTCTTCGCCTTGGTGATGTCCTCGGTCCAGCCCGGCAGGTACTCGTAGACGGGCTTCGCGTGGTGGAAGTCCGTCTGGCTGAAGGGCAGCTCCTCGACGCGCTTGCCGTCGATCTCGTACGCCACACACACCGGGATCTGCTCCCAGCCCGTGAGGATGTCGAGCTTGGTGAGGAAGAAGTCGGTCAGCCCGTTCACCCGCGTCGCATAGCGCGCGATGACCGCGTCGAACCAGCCGCAGCGGCGGTCGCGGCCGGTGGTGACGCCGTACTCGTGGCCGATCGAGCGCAGCTTGTCGCCGTCCTCGTCGAAGAGCTCGGTCGGGAACGGCCCCGCGCCGACCCGGGTGGTGTAGGCCTTGAGGATGCCGATGACCCGGGTGATCTTCGTCGGGCCGACACCGGTGCCGGTGCAGGCGCCGCCCGCCGTCGGGTTCGACGACGTGACGAAGGGATAGGTGCCGTGGTCGACGTCCAGGAGCGTGCCCTGTCCGCCCTCCATGAGGACGACCTTGTTCTCGTCGAGAGCCTTGTTCAGGACGAGCGCGGTGTCCGCGACGTACGGGCGGATCTTCTCGCCGTAGCCGAGCAGCTCCTCGACGATCTGACCGGCCTCGATCGCACGCCGGTTGTAGAGCTTGGCGAGGATCTGGTTCTTGCCGTCGAGCGCCGCCTCGACCTTCTGCTCCAGGATCGACTCGTCGTAGAGGTCCTGGACGCGGATGCCGACGCGGTTGATCTTGTCGGCGTATGCCGGGCCGATGCCCCGGCCCGTGGTGCCGATCTTCCGCTTGCCGAGGAACCGTTCCGTCACCTTGTCGACGGTGGTGTGGTACGGCGTGATCAAGTGCGCGTTACCGCTGACCAGCAGCTTGGACGTGTCCACGCCGCGGTCGTTCAGTCCGCTCAGCTCGGAGAGCAGGACCGCCGGGTCGACGACGACTCCGTTCCCGATCACCGGAGTGCACTCCGGTGTGAGGATTCCGGAAGGGAGGAGGTGGAGCGCGTACTTCTGGTCGCCTACGACGACCGTGTGGCCGGCATTGTTGCCGCCCTGGTAGCGCACCACGTAATCCACGGATCCACCGAGGAGGTCGGTGGCCTTTCCCTTGCCCTCGTCACCCCACTGAGCACCGAGCAGCACAAGTGCGGGCACAGGCGTACACCCCTTCCGGGCGGGGCATGTCCAAGGTCAGGGGGCGCACGTCTGGCGTACGCCGATACCCGAACCGTCGAACCGGCTGCCCCGGAATAGACGAAGCCCCTGGCGCAATAGCGCAAGGGGCTCTTGCACAAGGATGCTACCCGAGGAAGGACCGAGGTGTCGGCTCCAGATCCCGCAGCGAGCACCGAGCATCAGCTGCTGGTGGTCATCGACCCGGTCGCCCGCCGTGCGGACGGCGAATCCGTACGGATCGCGAAGGACGTGCTGTGCGCCGGAGCGCACGCCAAAATCTGCCTGCCCGACGGGCCGGAGGAGTTCGCACGGGCACTCTCCAGACGCGGCCACCGGCGCCTGGTGGTGATCGGTGACGACAGAGCGCTGCTCAGGGCGGTGACCGTGCTCCACCAGGAGCGGAACCGGGTGCGCGGCGCCCTGTCCCTGGTGCCGGTCGGGCCCGCGCCCGCGCTGGAGCTGGCACGGTCGCTGGGTGTCCCGGAGGGCGCGGTGGCCGCGGCGCGCTCGGTGCTCGACGGTGCGGTGCGCTGGCTGGACCTGCTGGTGGACGACAGTGACGCGGTGGTGCTCGGGGATCTGCGGATCCCGGCGGCCGGCCCGCGCTCGGGGCCGTCCGACCGGGACACGGGCACCCTGCTGTCGGTGTGGGGAGCCTGCCGCTCGCTCGTACGCACCCTGGTGGGCCCGGCACCCGAACCGGATGCGCCCAGGGAGCAGCGGTTGCGGGTGGAGGCGGACGGGGTGCTCCTGACCGATCTGGACCAGCCGGTGGCGGGCGTTCGCGTCTCGTCGCGGGGCGGTGCCGGGAAGGCCGAGGTGGTGATCGAGCTACCGTCCGGCGACCGGCTCACCGTGGAGGCGCTGGCGGTGCGGGTTTCCGGGCCGGATTTCCGGTACGGCAGGGACGGCCAGGTGGGCGGCCCGGTGCGGACCCGGACGTGGACGGTACGAGCGGGGGTGTGGGGGCTGACGCTGCCCCCGGCCGCGGCGTAGTCGCGGCGCGCGGCGGGACGGGGCCCCGGACGATGCAGCCGGGGCCACGCGGGCGGCCCCGGAGGGCCCCTCAGCCGAAGCGCCTCTCGCGCTCCACGTCCCAGCGCTCCATCAGTGACGCGAGCTCCCCGTGCAGGAACTCGAAGAACGCGAGCGTCTCCCCCAGCCGCTTGCCCTGGGGGGAGTCGCGGCCCAGGTTCTCGACGCCTTCGCGCAGGGCGTCCTCCCAGCGCTTGATGACCATGTCCCGGCTGGTCAGCGCCTCGTACCACTGGTTGCTGTGCACCCGGAAACGGTCCCGGCGCGAACCCGGTTCGCGTTCGCGCGTGACCATGTTGACCTGGGTGAGGTAGCGGACCGCGCCGGAGACCGCCGCGGGACTGACCTTGAGCTGGGCGCCCAGCTCGGCCGAGGTCAGCGCGCCCGATTCGGAGGCGAGCAGCGCGGCGAAGATGCGGGCCGGCATCCGCTGCATCCCGGCATCGGCGAGCTGCGCGGCGAACCGCTCGACGAAGCGGGACACCACCTCGGCCTTCGCGCCGTCCGCGGTCCGGCCCGCTTCAGCGTCCACAGGCTGTGCGCCGTCCACCGCCCGCCCGGCCGCGGTGTCCACAGCCTGTGCGTCGGCCGCGCCGCCGCCGGGGCCAGTGGTGTCGGATCCGGCGGCGCCGGGCCCGGTGGTGTCTTTGGTCGTCATCCCTGGATCTTCTCCCCAGCGTCCCCGGTCCCTGCCATCCGTACGAGCCTCCGTACGAGTTCCTCCGTGCGAGTTTATATGTTTCCTTAACTTCACAACTTTGTGAAATCACTGTACTTTCAGAAACATGACCAAGGCACTCACCGCCGCCGGACTGCACAAGTCGTTCGGCAGGACACCTGCACTGGACGGTCTCGACCTCAGCGTCGAGACCGGCGAGGTCCACGGCTTCCTCGGCCCCAACGGCTCCGGCAAGTCCACGGCCATCCGGATCCTGCTCGGCCTGCTGCGCGCGGACGCGGGAGCGGCGCAGCTCCTGGGCCGGGACCCCTGGCGCGACGCGGTGGAGCTGCACCGGCGCATCGCCTACGTGCCGGGAGACGTCACCCTCTGGCGGAACCTGAGCGGCGGCGAGGTCATCGATCTGTACGGACGGCTGCGCGGCGGTCTCGATCCCGCGCGCCGGGCCGGACTGCTGGACCGCTTCGAGCTGGACCCGACGAAGAAGGGCCGTACGTACTCCAAGGGCAACCGGCAGAAGGTGGCCCTGGTCGCCGCCTTCGCGTCGGACGTCGATCTGTTCATCCTCGACGAACCGACTTCCGGGCTCGACCCGCTGATGGAGGAAGTCTTCCAGCAGTGCGTGACGGAACAGCGCGACCGGGGGCGGACGGTGCTGCTCTCCAGCCACATCCTGAGCGAGGTCGAATCGCTCTGCGACCGGGTGAGCATCATCCGCCGCGGACGCACCGTGGAGACGGGATCGCTCGCCGAGCTGCGGCATCTGACCCGCACCAGCGTCGTCGCCGAGCTGGCCACCGCGCCGCGCGGTCTTGAGCGGCTGCCCGGCGTTCACGCGCTGGACGTCCAGGGCACCCGGGTGAGACTCCAGGTCGAGACGGACCAGCTGGACGCGGTGGTCCGCTCGCTCAGCGCGTCGGGTGTGCGGTCGCTGACCAGCACGCCGCCGACGCTGGAGGAACTCTTCCTGCGCCACTACACCGCACCGGACTCGGCCCCGCCAGGGACCGGGGCAAAGGCCGGAACCGGCGCCGGCGCTGCGGCGGCCGGAGCCGCACAGACCCCCGCGGTCCCCCGATGACCGCCGCCACCGGCCGCCCCGGCTGTGCCGCCGCCGCGCTGCCGACCGCCGCGGGACGCTCCGCACAGCAACTGGCGGGCACCGCTGCGCTCCTTCGGCTCGCCCTGCGCCGCGACCGGCTCATGATGCCGCTCTGGGCCCTGCTGCTCGGCGGCTCGTTCGCGTCCGTCGCGCGGTCCTTCACCTCGCTGTACAACACGTCGGCCGACCGTGCCGGGCTGGCCCGGTCGATGAACGCCAACAGTTCCCTGCGTGCGCTCTACGGGCCCGTGTTCAGCGACTCGGCCGGCGGGCTCACCGCCTGGCGCATGGCCGGGCTCGGGGCCGTACTCGCCGCCGTGATGAGCCTGGTCGTCGTCGTACGCCACACCCGCGAGGAGGAGGAGACAGGGCGTCAGGAGCTGCTCTCGTCGGCCGGCGTCGGGCGGCGGGCCCCGCTCACCGCGGCGCTGCTGGCCGCCATGGCCGCCAACGCCGCTCTGGCCTGCGTGACCGCCGCCGGACTCACCGCGTCCGGCGAGCCGGCCGGCGGTTCGGTCGCGCTCGCCCTCGCGGTGGCCGGGGCGGGAATGCTCTTCGCGTGCACCGCGGCACTGGCTGCCCAGCTCACCGAGAGCGCCCGCGCGGCGAAGGGGATCGGCGGGGCCGCGATCGGCGCCGCGTACGTACTGAAGGCGGCGGGCGACGCGGTATCGGGCGGCGGATCGTCCGGCCTGACCTGGCTGTCCCCGGTCGGCTGGGCCGAGAACGTACGGCCTTACGCGTCCGAGCGCTGGTGGGTGCTGCTGCTCATGGCGGCAGCAGTCGCCGCCCAGGCCGCCCTCGCGTACACCCTGGCCGGGCGCCGCGACCTCGGGATGAGCTTCCTGCCCGCACGGCCGGGACCGGCAGGGGGCCGGATGGGCACGGCGGGCGCGCTCGCCCGGCGGCTGCAACGGGGCGGCGTGGCCGGGTGGATCGCCGGGTTCCTGGTCACCGGGGTGGTCTTCGGCGGGATCACCGGCGGCGCGGGCGACCTGGTCGGTGGCAACGCGGGCGCCAGGGAGATCTTCGAGCGGATGGGCGGCCACTCCGGCCTCACCACCGCGTTTCTCGCAGCGATGACCGGGGTGCTCGGTACGGTCGCCGCGCTGTACGTCGTCGCATCGGTGCTGCGGCTGCACGCAGAGGAGACCGGTGGGCGCGCCGAGTCACTGCTGGCGGGCGGGGTCGGGCGGCTGCGATGGGCGGCGGGTCATCTCACCGTCGCCTTCGTGGGGTCGGCGGCCGTCGTGCTGGCGGGCGGTGCGGGCCTGGCCCTGGGGTACGGGCACGAACCGGGCGCGGTCATCGGTGCCGCTCTGGCCCAGCTTCCGGCCGTCTGGGTGCTGGGCGGCGTCGCGGTCCTGCTGTACGGGGCGGCCCCGAAGGTCGCGCCCGCGGCGTGGGCGGTGGCCGGTCTCGCTCTGGCCCTGGGGTGGATCGGCCCTGCGCTGAGGCTCCCGCAGCCGGTCCTGGGCCTGTCGCCCTTCGGGCATCTGGCGAAACTGCCGGGCGCGGAGATGGCCTGGACACCGGTGGTGGTCCTGCTGCTGATCACGGCGGCGCTGGTGACGGCGGGTCTTATGGCTCTGCGGCGGCGGGACATGACGGGCTGAGGGGGGGTGCTGTGGCCTGCGGGAGCCTCAGCGCACGTAGTTCGTGAGGACCTCGGTGTCGAGTTCGATGCCCACCGGGTCGGGCAGCATGAGGACTTCGCCGAACTTCGCGGTGTGGCTGTCGCGGTATCCGACGCCCTGCGGGTCCGGGTCCGGGGAGCTGAACACCGTGACGGCACCGGCCTCACGGTCGACCAGCAGACAGACCGGGATCCCGGCCGCGGCGTAGGCGGCCGGCTTCTCCTTGCGGTCACAGCGGTCGGTGTCACGGTCGTACGACGTGATCTCGACGGTCATCAGCACGCCGTCCGGGTCCGCCCACTCACCTTGCCCGGCGAAGTTCCCGCACGGGGCGAGAGAACCATCGGGACGCGCCCTGCCGTTGCGGTACGAATCGACCTTCAGGCCCTGATCACCGCCGTACAGACCGAGTTCGGGCCGGTGCTGCATACAGACTCCCTGCAGCCACATCCAGATCTCGTTGTGGTCCCCGTCCGGCACTCCGCTGTCTCCGATCCGACCGTCGATGAACTCCAGCCTGACGGCGTCGGACTCCGCGGCGGCGAACTTGGCGATCTTCTCGAATTCCTCGACCGTCACCTGAGACATGCGCTCTGCCATAACCGTCATCTTGCACCCCCTCCTGTGCGAGCACCAGCGTCACCGAGCGCCGGGCGGATCGGCCCGCACCCGTGACGATTCCCCCGCCCGAGTGATGGCTACCCCGGCCTGACCAGCCCCGTCTCGTACGCGAACACCGCCGCCTGGGTCCGGTCCCGCAGACCGAGCTTCACCAGGATCCGGCTCACATGCGTCTTGACCGTCGACTCCGCCACCACGAGCCGGGAGGCGATCTCCGCGTTCGACAGGCCGTGTGCGATCAGGACGAGCACCTCGCTCTCGCGCTCCGTCAGCTCGTCGACCCGGGCGAGAGCGGGCTGCCGCGGGGTGTCCGACAGCCGGGAGAACTCGACGATCAGCCGCTTGGTGATCGTCGGCGCGAGCAGGGCCTCACCGGCCGCCACCACCCGTACCCCGTCGGCCAGCTGACGCGCCGACGCGTCCTTCAGCAGGAAGCCCGACGCGCCGGCCCGCAGCGCCTGGTAGACGTACTCGTCCAGGTCGAAGGTGGTCAGGACCAGTACCTTCGCCGACTCGTCGGCGGCGACGATCTCACGGGTCGCCTCGATGCCGTTCAGCTCGGGCATCCGGATGTCCATCAGGACGACGTCGGGGCGCAGGGCCGCCACCTGGGCCACCGCCTCGACACCGTTGACCGCCTCGCCGACGACCTCGATGTCCGGCATGGCGTTGAGCAGGACCGAGAACCCCTCGCGGACCATCATCTGGTCGTCGACGACGAGGACCCGGATGTCCGGTGCCGTCATGACGACTCCTCTGCGGGCCGCTGCACCGGGATGAAGGCGGTGATCTCGTAGCCGCCTTCCCGGGTGGCCTCCGTGGTGATCTCACCGTTCAGCATGGTGACCCGCTCCCTCATCCCGGTGATGCCGTGCCCGGCGCCCGGAATGGGGTACTCCCTGCCCGGAGGGGGCTGAGAGCCGGAGGACGGCTTGACCAGGCCCTGCGGCGGCCCGTTGACCACGCGCAGCCCCAGCCCGCCCAGTACGTAGCTGATCTCCACCTGGGCCCGCGCTCCAGGCGCGTGGCGCAACGCGTTGCTCAGCGCCTCCTGGACGATGCGGTACGCCGACAGCTCCACGCCCTGCGGGAGTTCACGGACCGCACCGGTCACGCTCTTGTCCACACTCAGTCCCGCCTCCCGCACATTGGTCAGGAGCCCGTCGAGCTCGGCGAGGGTGGGCTGCGGGGCGTCCGGGGCCTCGTAGTCCTCCGCCCGTACGACACCGAGCACCCGGCGCAGCTCGGTCAGGGCGGCGACCGCGTTCTCCCTGATCACCTCGAACGACCTGGTCAGCTCGGGCGGCGGGTCGGTCACCCGGTACGGGGCCGCCTCGGCCTGGATGGCGACGACGGACATGTGGTGGGCGACGACGTCGTGCAGCTCACGGGCGATGGTGGTGCGCTCCTCCAGGAGCGTGCGCCGGTCGCGTTCGATGGCGGTGACCGTCTGCTGGGCGGTGACCTCGCGGTGCGCCTCCCGGCGGACCTGGCCCACCGTGGTGATGAGCAGCGCGACCCCGGAGAGGAACAGCATCATCGCCGTGTCGGAGCCGTTGATACCGACCGACACCGTCCCCGAGACCGCCCCCGCGAGGAACCCGTACAGCGCGGTGCCCGCCCACATCCAGGCGGCGGCCCGCGGCCTGGTCCTGGCGGCGACCACCGTCAGCACCACGAGATGGGCGAGGAAGGCGCTGTCGGACCAGGGCCAGGACCCGGAGCCGTTGTCGAGCAGGCCGACCACGGGCGTCGCCACCAGCGAGGCCCACCAGGCGCCGACCGGCCTGATCAGGGTCATCACGACCGTGCCGGCCGAGATCAGCCCGGTCAGGAAGGACAGCGTGCTGTCGAAGTCGGTGGTGCCGTGGGCCGACAGCAGGAGCGTGATCAGCGCGAGACCCAGCACCACCGCGTGCGGGGTCCATCCGGCGCGGGCCCGTATCCGGCCCGGCAGCCGCCCGGTCAGCGCCCCGTCCGTATTCATCGGCTGCAGCGGGCGGTAGGCGAAGGCATCGTGGAAGAGGTCCTGGCGCAGGCCCGCCAACGCCCCGGATGCCAGTCGGATCTCGGGGCTCCGCGTCTCTGTATCGGTCACACGGACAAAGGTAGGCGGCGGCGCGGTCACGGTCGTCCGCACTGATACGGATCCTGCCGGGTCCCTCTCAGGGACTACCGGAGGGTGTACTGGCAGGTGTACCGGCGGGTGTACCGGCCCTCACCAGGCGAGTTGCTCGATCTCCGCGACGACCACCGCGCAGGCGTCGGCCACCGGGTCGATCGGTGCGAAGTGCCCGACCCCGTCGAGCAGCGTCACACCGACCAGCTCGCCCTCCTTGGCCGCCGCGTCCGCGTAGGCGTCGGTGAGCTGCGGCGGGACCGTGGTGTCGTCCCTGCCCTGGACGACGGTGGTCGCGATGCCGGTGGGGAGGAGCGCGGCCGGGTCCGCCCACTCCTCACGGACCACGGCGGTGCCGGTCGCGCCACCGCCTGCCGACAGGAACTGCTCCACCGCGCCTCCGCACACGCCCAGCTCACGGGCGAGGCCGAAGTGCGCGATCGGGGCCAGGGCGACCACACCCCGGAAAGGCGGTGTGGACCTGTGCCACGGCGCCTCCGGCGGCAGGACGTGCCGGGCGGCCGCCCACAGCGCGAGATGGCCGCCGGCCGAGTGCCCGGTGAGGACGGTCCGCCGCAGGTCGGCGCGCGGCAGGAAATCCGGTACGAGTTCGGGCAGCGCGTCCAGGGCGGTGGCGACATCGTCGAGGGTTTCGGGCCACCGGCCGGCGTCCTGCGGCCCGGCGCCGCCCCTCCGGTACTCGATGTTGGCGACCGCGAAGCCCCGCCGGGCCAGGAAACCGGCGAACGGGGTGATGTGCCGGCGGTCGTACTGCCGGCGCCAGGAGCCGCCGTGCAGCACGACGACGAGCGGGACCTGCCCGTCGCCGCCGTGCGGGGCGTAGAAGTCCACGGTCTGGTCGGGGTGATCGCCGTATGCAGCGGTGGCATCGGGGGCGACGGCGGGGTGCGCGAGGACCGAATCGGCCTCTGCGTCGTCCGGCATACGGCTCCAACCTCTCTCTGTGCGGGCCTGGCTGCCCGGACCAGCCGGGACGTTATCAGGCCAGTACCTCCGCCAGAACGCGCGCGGCACGCAGCGCATCGCCGAAACCGACGTAGAGCGGGGTGAACCCGAAGCGCAGGATGTCCGGCGGCCTGAAATCCCCGACGACACCGCGGGCGATCAACTGCTTCATGACCGCTCCGGCGTCCTCGCACCGCAGCGACACCTGGCTGCCCCGCTGTCCCGGGGCGGCCGGTGTCACCGATTCGAGACTCACGCACTCCAGGAAGAAGTCCGTCAGGGCGAGTGACTTCGCCCGGACCGCCTCGACCGTCACCCCGTCCCAGACGTCGAGCGCCGATTCCAGCGCGAGCATCGAGAGGATGTCGGGGGTGCCGACCCGGCCGCGCGGGGCGCCGTCCGCGGGGGTGTACGCCGGTTTCATGCCGAACGGTTCCTCGTGCGAGGTCCAGCCCGGCAGCGGTGAGTCGAAGGACGCCTGGAGGTCCGGGCGCACATACAGGAAGGCGGGCGAACCCGGCCCGCCGTTGAGGTACTTGTAGGTGCAGCCGACCGCGAAGTCGGCCCCGTGGGCTCCGAGCCCGACCGGCAGCGCACCGGCGCTGTGGCACAGGTCCCAGACCACCTTCGCCCCCGCGGCGTGCACGGCAGCCGTCACGGCGGGCAGGTCGTGCAGGCGGCCCGTGCGGTAGTCGACATGATTGACCAGGGCGGCGGCGGTACGGGGACCGACCGGGTCGCCGGGGGTGTACGGCACGATCCGCCGGCCGGTCATCCGGGCCGCCGACCCGGCGATGTAACCGTCCGTGGGGAACGTCGTGGCATCGACGAGGATCTCGTCCCGGTCGTCCCCGGCCATCCGGACAGCGGCCACCAGTGCCTTGAAGACGTTGACGCTCGTCGAATCGCCGACGACCACCGTGCCGGGCGCCGCACCGACGAGCGGGGCGATCCTGTCACCGATGCGCTCCGGCGCGGTCCACCAGCCCGACTCCTCCCAGGAACGGATCCCCAGGGCGCCCCACTCCCGGGTGATGACCTCCTGCATCCGTGCCGGGACGTGCCGGGGCAGGGCGCCGAGGGAGTTGCCGTCGAGGTAGACGGTGCCGGGGTCGACGGTGAACAGCTCCCGGACCGGGGCGAGTCCGTCGGCGGCGTCGAGGGCTGCGGCCTTGCGGGCCAGGGCGGTCAGGTCCGGCACGGGACGCACCTGCGCGGATGTCATCGGCTGATCCTCGGTCGTCGGAGATTTCGGGGCGGTGAGGGCTTCGGGCCCGGCGCGGCCGGGGGCGGTCGTTACGGGGGCTTCCGGGGCCGCCAGCGTGGCGCGGGCCTCCGGGGCGACCGGGTCAGACATGGCTGCGCGCCGTCCACAGCTCCGGGAAGACGCTCTTCGCCGCGCGCTTCTCCAGCCAGGAGACCCCGGCCGAGCCGCCCGTCCCCGTCTTCGAGCCCATGGCCCTGCGCGTGGCGACCAGGTGGTCGTTGCGCCAGCGCCACACCAGCTCGCCGACATCGGTCAGCGCCTCACCGAGCCGGACCAGCGGGGTGTCCTGCTCCCCCGTGTACACCGCGGTCCAGACCGCCTCCACCTCCGGCGACGGCTCGTACTTCTGCGAGAGATCGCGCCGGAGCACCGCGTCGGGCACCGGCTGCCCGTGCCGGGCGAGGAAACGCAGCACCTCGTCGTACAGGCCCGGTTCCTGGAGCGCCTTCTCCAGCTCGGCGTGGACCCGCGGCGCTCCGCGGTGCGGGACCAGCATCGACGCGGACTTGTCGCCCAGCAGGAATTCGAGCCTGCGGTACATCGCGGACTGGAAGCCGGAGCCCTCGCCGAGCGCGCCACGGTAGGCGTTGAACTGCGCGGGGGTGAGCTGGGCCAGCGGCCGCCAGGATTCGTTGAGCGACTGCAGTTCGTACGTCGAGCGCTTCAGGGCCGCGAGCGCGACGGGCAGATCGTCACCGCGCAGAGCTGCCGCGGCGGTCTCCCACTCATGGACGATCACGGTGAACCACAGCTCCATCACCTGCGTGGTCACGAGGAAGACCATCTCGCCCGGATCGTCGGAACGCAGGTGCTGAAGGTGGGTGAGGACATCTGCCTGGACGTAGTCCTCGTACGGGGTGGTACCCGCGAAATCCAGGTTCGGGGCCGTTTCGTGCGAAGGCATCGACATCGCTGTCTCCTCGATGGTGCTCCAGGTAGCGGTCCGCCTCTTCCATCGACAGGTGGGCTCCGGTCCCCGCCTTCATCATCGGCGTGATCCGTGGTTCACGGCAAGACAAGCAAGGCCGGACACGGTGTGTGTCCGGCCTTGCTCCATGCGGTGGGATCAGCCCAGCGTGTCCGCCGCGGCCGGGGACGAGTCGCGCAGGAACTCCGTGCAGCGCTCGTACTCCGCCTTCTCACCGATCGACTGCGCGGCGCGCGCCAGGGCGTGCAGGGCACGCAGGAAGCCACGGTTCGGCTCGTGGTCCCACGGCACGGGGCCGTGGCCCTTCCAGCCGGCCCGGCGCAGCGAGTCGAGACCGCGGTGGTAACCGGTACGGGCATAGGCGTACGACTCGACGACCCGGCCGTGCTCGAAGGCATCGTCGGCGAGCTGCGCCCAGGCGAGGGAGGAGGTCGGGTACTTCGCCGCCACATCGGCGGGGGCAGTGCCGGCCGCGAGGAGCTCGCGGGGTTCGGGGTCGTCCGGAAGACGGGTCTCGGGAGGGCCCCCGAGCAGATTCTCGTGAATGGACATGGAAGCCAGTCTGCCTGGCCGCGGCGGCGACACGTGCCGGGGGCGGTGGAACCGGGCATCTCCCGGGTGATCCGGACGGGAGCCCCGCTACTCCCGCACGGCCCGGATCGCCCGTACGAGCGCGTCGGCGCCCGCCTCCGCCTTCTCCCGCGGGCATCCCGCGTTGAGCCGGACGAACCCCTCAGCCCGGTACACCGAACCCGGCATGATCGCCACCTTCTCCACTTCGATCAGCTGCCGCTGGAGGGCCGCGCTGTCGATGCCCAGCGGGCGCAGATCGATCCAGGCCAGATATCCGGCCTGCGGCGGCGCCCAGCTCAGCTCGGGGAAGGCCGCGTTCAGCCGCTCGGCGAGCATCGACAGGTTCGCCGCGGTGTACGCGCGTACCGCGTCCAGCCAGCCCGCGCCATGCCGGTACGCCGCGATGTGCGCCGTCAGCGAGAGCACTGCGGGCGAGGCCAGCCCCTCGGCCGTCTCCATGCGGGTGAGGTATGCCGCCCGGTCGTCCGGGTCACCGATGATGCCGTAGGAACCGGTCAGTGCGGGAAAATTGAACGCCTTGCTGCCGGAGGTGATGAGCGCCCAGCGCCCGCTCCCGTACCGGGTCCAGGGCAGGTGCCGGCGCCCTTCGTGCACGAAGTCGGCGTGGATCTCGTCGCAGATCACCGCGGTGCCGTACCGCTCGGCGAGTGCGGCGAAGCGGCTCAGTTCGTCGTTGGTCCACACCCGGCCGGTGGGGTTGTGCGGCGAGCAGAGGAGCAGCACCTTGCTGTCCGGCCGGGCGAGCTGCCGCTCCAGTTCCGCGTCGTCGTCGACCGCACAGCCGCGCAGCTCCCGGCCGAGGCCGGAGACCGCCTTGGTGAAACCGTCGTAGGTGGGCGTGTGGACCACGACGCCGTCGCCCTCGTCCGTCCACATCCGCAGCAGTTGCGACAGCTGGTTGAGGACGGAGGGCCCGTACACGAGCCGGCCGGTGTCGATCCGGGTGTCGAAGCGGGTCGCGTACCAGTCGCGTACGGCGTCCCGGAAGTCCCCGAGGCGCCAGTCGGTATAACCGAACACGCCGTGGTCGATCCGCTCGCGAAGGGCCGCGAGGACCTCGGGCGGGCAGCGGAAATCCATGTCGGAGATGGTGAAGGGCAGCAGCCCGTCCACGCCGAACCGGTCCGCGACCCCGTCCCACTGGACGCTCCAGGTACCGCGCCGGTCGACGGCCGTGTCGAAGTCGTACTCCATGTGCGGCACCTCTCTCTGGCCCGGGAAGCTGCGGGTATGACGCGGGCCCGGCACCCCTGGTCGGGATACCGGGCCCGGCGTGACGGACGTGCCTACTTGATGCGGGTGCCCGTGGAGCGCAGGTTCGCGCAGGCCTCGGTCACACGCTTGGCCATACCGGCCTCGGCGGCCTTGCCCCAGGTGCGGGGGTCGTACGTCTTCTTGGAGCCGACCTCGCCGTCGACCTTCAGGACGCCGTCGTAGTTGCGGAAGACGTGGTCCACAACGGGGCGCGTGAAGGCGTACTGGGTGTCGGTGTCGAGGTTCATCTTCACGACGCCGTTCTCCAGCGCGGTGGCGATCTCCTCCGCGGACGAACCGGAGCCGCCGTGGAAGACGAAGTCGAACGGCTGGCTGCCGGCGGGCTTGCCGTACTTGCTGGAGACGCCCTCCTGCAGGTCCTTCAGCAGCTCGGGACGGAGAACGACGTTGCCCGGCTTGTAGACGCCGTGCACGTTGCCGAAGGAGGCGGCGAGCAGGTAGCGGCCCTTCTCGCCCAGACCGAGCGCCTCGGCGGTACGCAGCGCGTCATCGACGGTCGTGTACAGCGAGTCGTTGATCTCGTGGCTGACACCGTCCTCCTCGCCGCCGGTCGGGGTGATCTCGACCTCAAGGATGATCTTCGCGGCAGCAGCCTGCGCGAGCAGCTCCTGGCCGATGGCCAGGTTGTCGGCGAGGGTCTCGGCGGAGCCGTCCCACATGTGCGACTGGAAGAGCGGGTTGAGGCCGGCCTCGACGCGCTTGCGGGAGACCTCGAGCAGCGGACGGACGTAGCCGTCGAGCTTGTCCTTGGGGCAGTGGTCGGTGTGCAGCGCGACCGTGACCGGGTACTTCTCGGCGACGATGTGCGCGAACTCGGCGAGCGCGACCGATCCGGTGACCATTTCCTTGGCGTACTGGCCGCCCAGGAACTCCGCACCGCCGGTGGAGATCTGGATGATGCCGTCGCTCTCGGCCTCGGCGAAGCCGCGCAGCGCCGCGTGCAAGGTCTGGGTCGAGGTCACATTGATGGCCGGGTAGGCGAACTTGCCTGCCTTCGCCCGGTCGAGCATCTCGTTGTAGACCTCGGGGGTTGCGATGGGCATCTGTCCGCTCCTTGGGATGTGCGGGTGTGCGTAACTGGTCCCTGACCTGGGGGCGACGTCATCGTCACCGCCCATCTTTCCAGACTCCTGGCCCGGCTCCACCTGGCGTGGTGCCTTGACCCGGCGGGCGGGGTGTGGTTTCACGTGAAACCACACCCCGTGTGCTCAGAGGCCCAGGTCACCCTGGCCGTACACGAAGATGTACGGAACCCCGGCCTTGGCGATGACTTCGGCGGCTCCGGTGTCGCGGTCCACGATCGTGGCGACGGCGACCACCTCACCACCGGCCTCGCGCACCGCCTCGACAGCGGTCATCGGAGAACCACCGGTCGTCGAGGTGTCCTCGACGACCAGGACGCGGCGGCCCTTGATGTCCGGGCCTTCGATGCGGCGCTGCATCCCGTGCGTCTTGGCAGCCTTGCGCACGACAAAGGCGTCCAGCGTCTTTCCGCGGGCGGCGGAAGCGTGCAGCATGGCGTCCGCGATCGGGTCGGCTCCCAGCGTCAGCCCACCGACGGCGTCGAAGTCCAGCCCGTCGGTGAGGTCCAGCATCACCTGGCCGACCAGGGGCGCGGCCACACCGTCCAGGGTGATCCGGCGCAGGTCGATGTACCAGTCGGCTTCGATCCCCGAGGAGAGCGTCACCTTGCCGTGCACCACGGCCTTGTCCTTGATGTGCTGGAGCAGGTCAGCGCGTACGTCAGTCATGCCCCCGAGCTTAGGGGGCCTTGAACTGCAGCTCAGAGGCGGCGCCAGCTCCAGGTCGTCGCGATCTCCAGTGGATCGAGGAGCGTCACCAGGCGCGGCAGCGTGTTCAGACCGTTCGGCGGGCCGGACTGGGGCTCGACACAGACCGCTTCGGCCTGTTCGTCGTAGATCACGACCCATTCGTCGCGGCTGTGCACCTTCAGCTCCAGCTGCTCGGGCCAGGTGAGGGTGACATCCACGCCGTCAGGCATCCCGAAGCAGTCGTCCCAGGGGCCGGGGAGGGGGGCGATCCGCTTGCCCGTGGGCAGGTGGTCGTCGCCGCGCTCCTCCTGCCAGGCGGCCGCGAAATCGAGCTGCGCGTCACCACCGGCGCCCAGATTCCGCCGGAACCAGGGATGCCAGCCGGCCTGCGCCGGGAACGAGTCGCCGTAGGTCTCCACACCGAGGGTGAGCGTCAGGGCGGTCTCGGTCAGCTCGAAGGTCTGGGTGACACGGCCGGTGTACGGCCAGGGGTCCGCCAATTCATAGGTGAACACCCCTACACCCGGTCCGTCGACACTGCCGGGCCGGGACTGCTGCCAGCCGGTGTTGCGTCCGGTGCCGTGGATGGCGTGCGGCGGGGAATTCAACGGCAGCTGGTGCGGCGTACCGCCACTGCTGAACCGGCCGTTCCCGGTGCGGCCGCACCAGGGCACCATCGGGAAACAGCCGAACTTGGCTCCCTGGCGCAGCAGTTCGGTGCCGCCGATACGGAGGCTGCTGATACGGCACCCGTGCTCGGGGCTCACGGTCAACTCGACGTCGCCGGCGACGAGCCGGACCTCTTCGCTACTCACGCCCCGACCCTAACGGGGCGCGAGCCGATCGGCCGGACAGAACCTGAGTTCAGCGCCTGCGCCTCAGAGCCCTGCCCACCACGACCGCCGACGCCACGGCCAGTGCCGCCGCGGGTGCCGCCCAGCGCAGGGTCGCACCTGCCGCCCCCGAGGACGGGGCAGGCACCGGGGCGTAGCGGCCGCGGGGCGGCGCGTGGTCGACCTCCTCCGCGCTGCGGCCGATCATGGTGCGGCGGGCATGCGCGGCCTCCACCGGAGGGTCGCCCGGGACGATCCCCGCATCGTCCGCCGGTTCCAGCGACGGCGGCGGAACCTCCGCGTCGAACACGGACGGCTGCTCCCCCGGGCTCGCCCCGGCACCGGCCTCGGGCGCAGAGCCTTCCTCAGGCGAAGACCCCTCCTCAGATTTCGAGCCGTCCTCAGGGACCGAGCCGCTCTCCGGTGCCGAGCCGCTCTCCGGTGCCGAGCCGCTCTCAGATCCCGAGCCGCCCTCAGGTGCCAAGCCGCTCCCAGAGTCCGATCCGCTCCCAGATGCGGAGCCGGACACCGAATCGGGCTCCGGGCCCTCTTCCTGGTCCCCGGCCTGTGCTGCGGCTCCCTGTCCCCCGGCCCCGCCCTGCGCCTCGGCCCGCACCCGGTCACCGAACCGGTCCAGCAGGCGGTGCGCTGCCGCCAGCACCGCCTCGGGGGGAAGGTCCGCCAGACGCCCATCGGCCGACTGGACCGTCCCGCTACACGTGAGAGTCGCAGCCACTCCCGTGTCGGCAGCGGGCTCAGCACCGGGCTGGGTACCGGTCTCGGTCAGCCGCAGCTCCAGCGAGAGTTTCACCGAGCCCGGTCCGCGCACCTCCGCACCCTCGCCATGAACCGTGAAGCCACCGTCCCGGTCCGTGATGCGCATGGTCCCGCGGTACGTGATCGTGTGACCGTCGATCCTGACCTTCAGCCGGCCCGCGAGCAGGCCGTCCGTGCTGTCCGCGTCCTGTTGGAATCCCGGTACACAGCGGGCAACCCGGGCGGGGTCCGCCAGGACCCGTCGGACGGACTCTGCCGGAACCGGAACGACCACCTCATGCTCCATGGAAGTCGAGCCTACTCAGCCACAGCCGACACGTCTGCCTTTCGGGCCCCGCCAGTACGGGCCTGCCCACGGGCAGCGCAGCCTGCGTGCGTCCGTCCCGCGCCGCCTGCTCCGTCCCCCGGCAGCGGACACCCGCCCGTGCCTCGGGTCACCCCCCGTACCGCGGATGCACCAAGGTCGACGGCGCGACACCGGACGGCCGGCCCGTCGCCAGTGACCAGGGGCCTGCCCCGGCCGGACCCAGTGCCGGACCACTGCGGGCCGCCAGGACGAAGCCCCAGTCGCTGGGGCCCTTCGCGGCGCCGTTCGCCCGGTCGGGGCCCCCGGCGAACCCGGCGCCACGGCCCGAAGCCCGGTAGGGGACCGCCCGCAGGCCGGCCGCCCGCACTGTCGCGTCGACGGTCCAGAAACTCCCCGGCCGGGTATCCACAGGGCCCGCGTGGACGGCCAGCCGGCCGCCCGGGGCCAGCGCCCGCGACACCAGTCCGTAGAACTCCTCCGAGTAGAGCTTGGTGCTCGCGGTGATCCCCGGATCGGGCAGATCCGATACGACCACGTCATACCGGGGCCTCGGCGAGCGCAGCCAGTTGAAGGCGTCGGCGGTGACCACGCGCAGCCTCGGGTCGCGGTACACGTGCCCGTTGAGCGCGGAGAGGCCGGGATCGGTGCGGGCAAGGCGCTCGACACCCGGATCCAGCTCGACCAGCGTCACCGACGCCACGCCACGGTGGCTCAGCACCTCGCGCGCCGCGAGGCCGTCGCCGCCGCCCAGGATCAGTACGTTCCGGTGCGGGCCGCGCATCGCGGGATCGACCAGCGCCCGGTGGTACTGGCGCTCGTCCGCACCGTCGACCCGGAGCCTGCCGTCCAGGAAGAGGTCCAGGGTGCCGCGCGCCGACCGGGTCAGGACGATCTCCTGGACGCGGGTCTGCTCGGCGACCCGGACCTGCCCCCCGTACACCGCTCTCCTCGCCGCCTGCTCGAAATCGCCCACCAGTGCCGTCGCGGTGGCCAGCACGGCGAGCACCAGCACGTTCAGCACGATCAGCCACCACCGTGCGCGCGTCGCCAGATCGCGCCGGAAGAGCCACAGCACCAGCGCACCGCCCACCACGGCGTTGACCGTGCCGGTGAGCAGCGCCCCGGTGAGCTGGCCGAGGAGGGGGAGGAGCAGGAAGGGGAAGGCAAGACCGCCTACCAGCGCCCCCACGTAGTCCGCCGCGAACAGGTCGGCCACCGTGCCGCCCGCGTCCTGCCTGGACACCCGTTGGATCAGCGTCATCAGCAACGGGATCTCGGCGCCCATCAGCACACCGATCGCCAGCGAGAAGCCGACCAGGGCAAAACGGGAACCGCCGCCGCCGGCCCAGGCGAACGACCCGTACAGCACGAGGGCCGAGCCGCCGCCGACCAGCGCCAGCGCCGCCTCGACCATGCCGAACCCCACGGCGGCGCGGACCCGCAGCCGTTTGGCGAGCAGCGAGCCGATGCCCATCGCGAAGACCATGACGGACAGCACGACGGACGCCTGCGTGACGGAGTCCCCGATCAAGTACGAGGCGAGCGCGACCAGTTCGAGCTCGTACACCAGCCCGCAGGCAGCGCAGACGAAGACAGTGGCCAGCACCAGCAGCCTGCCGGTCCTCGGGCGAACGGAGAGCCGCGCGTCCTGGGTTTCGGGGGGCGCGGTCTGGTCGATCATGCTACGAACGCTACGTTACGACACGCGCACAACTTGTCACCCACAAGGGTGTATTCAGGCTTCGACGGGGATACGCACCCCGACCCGTGTGCGGGTCACCACGAGCTGACCCTCCTGTGGATAGGCATGCCAGGTGCGCCAGTGCACCTGGCCCTCGTGCCGCTGGGCGAGCATCGCTGTGAAGGCGTGCGGCGAGCCCGGGAACGTACCCGCGAGGCCGTTCGGATGGTCCGCGACCAGCGCGAGGAGCTCCTGAGCACGTCCGGCGAACGAGCAGTCCGAGAGCGTCTCGACGCAGGCCGCGAACTCGTAGCCCCAGTCGCCCACGCGCTCCGCGACACCGAGCGGTAAAGGGGTACTGCTCCCCGGAATGCAGGCGACGGTCTCGGAACAGAGGCCGCCTTCCTCCTCCAGGAGCACTTGGTGGGAGGCGCCGAGGAGCCTCATCTGGAGTTTGGCGCCGCCGAGTTCGAGGTCGAGGACCGCGAGCGCGGGCAGCGGCTCGCGTCCCAGCGCCCAGGCCAGATCGGCGGCGCGCGTGTCGGTGTAGGCAGTACTGAGGGTCGTGAGCATGGCTGGGCTCCGCAAACACACAATCGGCAGATGGACGGGGTTCTCCCCGGAGCAGGTGTCAGGGAAAGAGACGCCGGCATGGGCCACGGTCAGGTCTCAGGTCCGAGGGCTGCTTCTTCTCACATGGAGGGAATCACGAAGTACGCGACGGTCACAGCGTTTTTACCCAACTTGACGGGGTTTCCATCCCCTCGGGGGCTCCACTGTTCATACGTTCAACAAACTCACGGTAAGCGAAGTGCGGGGTGAGACGGCAGGTGAGCTGTGGGGCCGGCGGTGCGGTTTCGTACCGGATCACGGATGGCCGGGAAACGGCCCGCAGCACGGGCACCCACCGGATCAAACAGAAGGCGCCCGCCGGGGGTTGACCCGACGGGCGCCTGGGGGAGGGAGGGGAGTCCGCTCCCCCGGCAGGACACCGGAGAACGGACCGGTGTCAGCTGGAGCCACCGCAGCCGCCGCCACCCCCGCAGGACGAACCCCCGCCGCACGAAGAACCACCGCCGCAGGACGAGTGGCCGCCCCCGCCGCACGAGTGGTGGCCGCCCGAATGACCGCCCGAATGACCACCCGAGTGGTGTCCGCTGCCGCCCGAGTTGTTGTCCCCGGCCCACCAACTGCCGCCGTCGGCCGCGCCGCCCGCAGCGGTCGAACGGGCCCGGCGGCCCTTGCCCGAGCCGTCGCGCTTACGGTCGGCCGCCACCAGCGCGACCAGTGCGACCACTACCACTGCCAAGATGAAAAAGCCCATGGCCCTCACCTCTCTCCGTCCGGCGCGGCGGGGTCCCCCGTCGGCCCCGCCCGGTTGCCGGGCTTCTTGTGTGACAGGCCAATCCCCGGTGCACGCGGGCTCAAGCAGGAGTTGAGGAAGTCCAGAGGTTCGGCGCAGGATGGTCGCCATGACCACTACGGGAAGCCCCACGGGACACGTCGGCGGTCGGCCGCTGCTCAACCGCCGTCTCGACGGACTGGGTACGACGATCTTCGCGGAGATGTCGGCGCTGGCCACAGCGACCGGGTCCATCAACCTCGGGCAGGGCTTCCCGGACACCGACGGCCCGGATTCGGTACGCGAGGCAGCGGTACGGGCACTGCGCGAGGGCAAGGGGAACCAGTACCCACCGGGTCCGGGCGTACCGGAGCTCCGCACCGCGATCGCCGACCACCAGCGCCGCTTCCACGGCCTCACCTTCGACCCCGACACCGAGGTCCTGGTCACCGCGGGCGCCACCGAGGCCATCGCCGCAGCCATGCTCGCCCTGCTGGAGCCCGGCGACGAGGTCATCGCCTTCGAACCGTTCTACGACTCGTACGCCGCCTGCATCGCCATGGCGGGCGCCGCCCGCGTACCGCTGACGCTCCGCGCACCGGACTTCCGCCCCGACCTCGATGCCCTGCGGGACGCCGTCACGCCCCGCACCCGGCTGCTGCTGCTCAACTCGCCGCACAATCCCACCGGCATGGTCCTCACACCCGACGAGCTGACAGCCATCGCGGAACTGGCCTGCGAGCGCGATCTGCTCGTCGTCACCGACGAGGTCTACGAGCACCTGGTCTTCGACGGCGTCCACCACCCGATCGCGGCGCTGCCCGGAATGCGCGAGCGCACCGTCTCCATCTCGTCGGCGGGCAAGACGTTCTCCTTCACGGGGTGGAAGGTCGGCTGGGTCACGGCATCGCCCGCGCTCGTGGCCGCGGTGCGCACCGCGAAGCAGTACCTGACCTACGTCAGCGCCGGGCCCTTCCAGTACGCGATCGCCGAGGCCCTCCGGCTGCCCGACTCGTACTTCGACGGCTTCCGTGCCGACCTGCGCGCCAAGCGCGACCTGCTCGGCGACGGCCTGCGCGCGGCCGGGTTCGAGGTCTACCGCCCCCAGGGCACGTACTTCATCACCACCGACATCACACCCCTGGGCGAGAAGGACGCCTACGCCTTCTGCCGCGCCCTCCCGGAACGCTGCGGCGTCGTCGCCGTCCCCAACTCGGTCTTCTACGACGACCCCGACGCCGGCCGCAGCCAGGTCCGCTTCACCTTCTGCAAACGCGAGGACGTCCTCACTCAGGCGGTGGGCCGGCTGCGGAAGGCGTTCGGAGACTGAGCCGAGCACCACGGTCAATGGGCGGACCGCAGTGTGCGCCGCCGTGCCGCAGTGGTCGTCGCGGACACTCCCGGCCCCCTGGCCGCGCTGGACTCGGCGCACGCCCGGTGAGGGCGTCTCGGTGGTTGGCGGCGAACAGCGCAGCCATGGAGGGCACATCGGCCTCAGCCGCATACCGGTACCGCTTCCGCGAGCCCTGCGTGCCAAGCGCGACATCCTCGGCAACGGCCTCACGGCAGCACGGTGCGGCGTGGCCTCGGTCCCCAACTCGGCCTTCTAAGACGCCCCACAGGCCGGCCGCAGCCAGGTTCGCTGCGCGTTCCGCGAGAGGAAGGACGTCCCGCGCGAGGCCGCTTCACGCCCGCAGCGACGGCAGGCGGCCCGAACGGCGTTGAGGCATGGGCCGTGACACCGGGGGGTGTCCCTACCACCGTTCCGGATGGCCACCCCATCGTGCGGGCCTGCGCCGTTCGGGCATCGTGAGCCAGGCGCGGGGAGGGCGAGGGTTCGCAGCCCCGCAGCCGACCGCCTCAACAGCCGGGATCGCTACGACGGGGGAAGAACACGTGACCAAGTACAAGCGCACGCTGGGTGGAGCACTCACGCTGGCCGTGGCGGTCGGCGTCCTGGGAGGAACGCTGCCGGAAAGCGTCGCCGCCGCGTCATCCGGGACCGTATCCGCAGCCGCACCGTCCCTCCATGCCCCCGACGACGCCCGGCTGCCCGCCCTCCTGCGCCGGCTGACCACTGTGGACGGTGCGCCAGGGGCGCTCATCGAGACGAGTAGCCGGCGTGGCAGCTCGTCGCTGACCAGCGGTGTCGCGGACGTGCAGAGACAGACGCCGGTGCGCGGCGACAGCAGGTTCCGGATCGGCAGCATGACCAAGACGTTCGTGGCGACGGTCGTGCTGCAACTGGTGGGCCAGCACCGCGTGGCCCTGGATGCGCCGGTCGAACGCTACCTGCCAGGCGTCGTCCGCGGACCCGGCGGCGACGGACGGGTGATCACCGTCCGGCAGTTGCTGCAGCACACCAGTGGCCTGCCCGACTACCTCACCTACCTCAGCCCGCAGGACATCCTCAAGGACCCTCTCGCCCACCACGACGCTCGCGACCTGGTGAACATGGCCCTCGCCAACCCTCCGGCCTTCCCCACGCCCGGCGCCGGTTGGAAGTACTCCAACACCAACTACCTGCTGGCCGGCATGCTCATCGAGAAGGTGACCGGCCACACCTACGGTGAGGAGATCCGCCGACGCGTCATCAGGCCGCTCGGGCTGCGCGCGACGTCCGTACCGGGTGACAGCCCGGCGATTCTCGGTCCGCACCCCCGCGGATACGCACGGCCCGGCTCTGACGCGCCGCTGATGGACGTCACCGCGATCAACCCGTCGGTCGCGGGCGCGTCCGGCGAGATGATTTCCAGCGCATCCGACCTCAACCGCTTCCTCGGCGCGCTCGTAGGCGGCAGGCTGCTGCGTCCGGCGCAGCTCAAACAGATGATGACGCCCCCGCCGAACCTCGCTTCGGACGGCCGGTATTACGGACTGGGCCTGGAGCGCTGGACCCTGCCCTGCGGCGGAGTCTACTGGGGCCACGGTGGCGACATCTTCGGGTACGAGACCCTGGGCGGCGCCACGGCCGACGGCAGACGGGCGACGGCCATGGTGAACGTCGACCCGGGCGGCACGGACGCCCAGGACGACGACATGCGGGCCGCCGTCGAGACTGCGCTCTGCGAGGGCCGGCCCCCGGCGGCTCGCTGACGCCCGCCGCCATGTGGCAGCCCTCACCGAGCGATACGGGTGTACGAAGGAGGGCTGGCCCGGATAACTGCCGCAGCCACACAGAACGGTGCGGCGCGGTCGTGGTCCTGCACTCGGTCTTCTGCGACGACCCGGACGCCGGCCGCGGCCAGTACCGGGAGTCCCGAGCCCACGGCCGGCTGGATTCGGTGCGGTGGCGGTGCTGGTGAGTCGGCGAGGTGGGCTCTGCCGACGGGGGCGGCGTTCCTCGGCCTGCCGGCAACGGCGCTGCCCTCACTCGTGGTGGCGGTCCGGCCGGTTTCCCCCAGCGCCCAGTTGGCGCAGGAGAGCACTATGGCGGAGTCGACTCTCTCCACTGGAACGGATCGGCATTCCACCTGGAAGGCGACTGGGGGAAGGCCGAGGTGGAATCTTCGCTGCCGACCATCCAGATCCATACATGACCGGCACAGCACAACGCAGACGTGAAGGTGTCCATCCTGACTGCCCTCAGGGGTCCTTGCACTATGCCCACCCGGAGCGGCTTCGGGCCGCCGAGAGGGACCGCCCGGACGTCCTGCCTCCGGTGGAATGCGATCGGCCAGGCCAAGGTCTGCGTGATGTCAGGGACGTCGGCCACAGCGATGGCGGCTCATGGGTGATCCCGCTCCTCAGTCTGTCGCCACGCGGCCGGCGTACCGCTGGCTCCAGCCGGTGCCGGTGTCCGCGGTGACGAGTACGTCGTAGTAGCCGTCGAACGTCGGGCAGGTGACGGTGGCGGACTTGCCGGCGGCGACGCTGTGAGTCCGACCGCCGCCCTGGTGGCCGTCGGCCTTCAGGGAGTACCGCACCGTGCGCGTCCCGTCGTTGTGCAGGGTGAGCCGGACCATCCCGTGAGAGCCGCCCACGAGGTGTACGTCGACGCGCGGGATCCCGGTTTTCTGCTGGGCGGCGGGGGCGACTTGACCGGCGAAGGACCGCAGGAAGCCGTCGGGGCCGTAGATGGAGAACGCGTACTTGCCGTCGGTCTTCCGCGCATCCCATGTGTACCGGCGCGGATCGGGCGCCGACACGGTGTACGGCGTGTTCGAGAAGTCCTGGTGGGCATCGGGGAAGACCTGCAGGCTGACCGCCTTGCCGGCCGGCCCCCCGGCGAGCGTCATCAGGGCGGTCACCGTACGGGCGGAGCGGTCCTCGGTGAGTGTGGCGTGCGGGTGGAAGGTCAGGCCGCGGTGCTTCATCCTGTCGGCCGTCATGGGCGGCGGCGTGCCGTTGACCGGATCAGCGATGATCACCGGGCCCGGCCTCGGACGGGCGAAGTCGACAGCACTGGTCAGGTCACCGGCGATGGAGCGGCGCCACGCGGTGATGTTCGGGCTGGTGAACGGCTTTCCCAGGTACTTCGCCCAGGTTTCGAGGAACTTGATCGTCGAGGTGTGATCGAAGACCTCCGATGCGACGTACCCCCCGCGTGTCCACGGCGACACGAGCAGCATGGGGACCCGCGGACCGAAGCCGTACGGCGTGTCACCGGCGTACTCGCCGGCGGTGCCCGGCTCAGGACGCGGCGGAAGCACATGGTCGAAGATGCCGTCGTTCTCGTCGTACGAGATGATCACCAGCGTGTGGTCCCAGATATCGGGATTGCTCTGCAGGGTCTGCAGGACCTTGTTCATGCAGCGCTCGCCGTGCACCGTGTCGAAGGCAGGGTGTTCGCTCCACGCGGCCGGCGTCACGATCCACGAGACCTCCGGCAATGGGTGCTCCGCACCCGGTCGGCACGCGGCGATGAAGTCGCGCAGCACGCCGTTCAGGTTCTCCTCGGAGTCGTCGTTCACCACACCGGTGTCGGCGTAGAGGAATGAGTTCGCCTTCCAGATCTTCCCGGTGCCCTCCGCGAGGTCGGAGTCACTCGCGGTTCGTGGGTCGAACGCCCGGAAGCTGTTCGTCACATTGCAGCCGTACTCCCCGACGAAGCCGCTCTGGAGGCTTCCCATGACGCCGTTACCGCTGTTGTCCGAGTAGACGCGCCAGTTGATACCGGCCGACTGCAGCTGCTCGGGCACCGTCAGCCAGGTCCGGCTGTAGTCGTTCTGGCCGGCGTTGGTGGTCTCACCGTTCGCAGTACCCGTCATGAGGTAGTACCGGTTCGGGACGGTCGGCCCGTGCAGAGAGCAGAAGCTCATGTCGCAGACCGTGTACTGCGAGGCAAGCGAGTACATCCAGGGCATCGTCCCGGGCAGGTAGTACCGCATGGCGTTCGTACCCTTGTCCACCACCCAGGTATTCCATCGGCCGCCGTTGGCGCCGTAGAAGTTGTGGTTGCAGCCGTTCTGGCTGGTCGAGGCGAACGGCGTGACGATGTTGCCGGCGGCGTCACGCTGCTGGAAGACGGTGGTGCCGTCCTGGAACGTGAGCACCTGCCTGTCGCTCTGCCCACGCACACCGGGCAGTTGGCCGAGATAGTGGTCGAACGAACGGTTCTCCTGCATCAGGATCACGACATGCTTCAGGTCGGCCATGGTGCCGCTGTAGCCCTTGGGCAGGACGTAGCCCGGTTCGCGGTGGCGCCGTCCGCCCGCGGCGACGGCCTCGGCGGGGTCGAGGCCGACGGCCACCGCCCCCGCCGCAAGGCCGGCCGTCTGGAGAAACCGCCGCCTGGGGAATCGCGCGCCCTGCCCGACGTGTCTGTCGGCGGGCTCTGGCTCAGGATGGGTCTCAATCGTCATCGGGAATACCTTCTGTCGTCGATCCGCAAGCGGGCCCAGGGCTTGTCACACCGTGAGGAGGAAGCCCGAGCCGGCACATGCCCGGCCGCGCGCGAACGGTATCGGCACCGCAGACGAAATGTCAGGGGTGCGCGCCCGAATGGTTCGAGGTCATGTCGTGGGCCGTGGAGGACTTCCGACGTACCGGGCACCCGTCGTACACGAGAGCCATCACGGGATGTCCGACGCCTCCGGACTGAACCTGACGTTACGTCACACTCCCTGTCGCTCGGCGTAGTTACCGAGGGCATGAGGCGCGAGGCATGAGGCGCTCAGCCACGGCCCGCGCACAGAGCGGCTCAGGTGCCTGCGTCCGGCTCCTGGGCCGACATCGCCGTTCGGCGAGAGGGGTGTTCCCGCGTTCGGCGAGAGGGGCGTTCTCGCGTTCGGCCGGCGCCGTCGGAGCGCCGCAGGCGTGGTGGCGGTGACCTGTTCCGCGCTCACGGCGACCCGGAGGCGGGCCGGACCCCCAGTGCGCGTCACGTTCCGCAAGCGGGACGACGCCCTCCGGGACGCAGCCGAACGGCTGGAGGGGGCCTTCAAGCGCTGGGCGCTGCCCTCATGAAGCCGGGCCCGCCCCATCACGCCAGGGAGCTTGCCCGCAGGCGCAGTCCCTGGGCCGTGGAGGGTCGCGCAACGGTGACCGGCGTCGGCAACTGCGAACAGCTCGGCAGCGGGCCACGGAATTGATGCAGCCACTCGCCGGCCTCTACAAGAGCCCCACCTCGGAGAGCCGCTGCCATGCGGTGCGAACGTGAGCCTCAGTGAACAGGCGCTGCTTGCGCTGATTCCACCCGCTGATGCATTCTGCCACCGCACCCGGGGTCGACGGGGGAACAACAAGCTCTTCTGCGGCGAATAGAACAGTACTCAACAGTTCCATGCCGAAAGCATCTTCAAATCCAGCCGTCAGTTTTTGAAATCGGTTCGCGATCTCTTCGAACTCTGGAAGCTGTTTCAACAGCAGCTCAGCATCAGTCACTGACTTGCCGTCTAGTTCCAGGACTGCCTGAGCTCCACTGGTGCCGTCTCCGAACCCCGTGACAAAGTGGCCCTCCATTGCCGACACCGCCCTGTCCAGTGCCTGCGAGTAAGGACCATACGTCCCCTTCTCGTAGCGAAGTCCCAACGGTAGATGCAACTTCTGCAAGAAGTATGCAACCTTATGCGCTTCGAGAAGAGAAACGCGGGGTTCGAACGCAAGGCCGCGCGAAATCCCGCTGCGGATGTAGCGGTCGAGCGCGGCGAGGAAGGCGGCACGCTCACGGGTCATGAGAGGCGCTTGGGTGGCGTTCGGCATGGAGGATGCTTCGGGCGCGCCCAGCGGCTGCCAGACTCGGACCTCGACCCCGGGGATCGTCCCCAGTACTTGCGAGATCATCGGCTCGACCTCCCGCCACGAGAGGCCGCCATTTCCACAGCCCAGCGGCGGGACAGCGATGGACGTGATCCCCCGCTCAACGATTTCGTCACGCAGCGCAACAAGCCCCGATGCGATGTCTTCAATTCGAGACGGCGTGCGCCAGTGACGCTTCGTGGGGAAATTGATGATGAATCTCGGGCCAACCACTTGCCCGACCTCATGCACATGCATTTTACCGACGACGACATCGCCACGATCACATGACGCTTTATAGTCCTTGAAGTTCTCCGGATAGGCCCGCTTGAACTGCAAGGCAATACCCTTGCCCATGACACCCACGGTATTGACCGTGTTAACAAGGGCATCGACATCCGCCACGAGCAGATTGCCGGTGCCGTGCGTGATCATCGTTGTCCTTCCTCGATGGGTCAGTTCGCTTCCGTTGACTCAGTAGTACCACTCACGTCTGACACTCACCGGGAGCTCAGCGCCTGCTTCATTGAGCAGATGCTGTGCCTGACGGGCGTGATCATGATCGTACGTCCCTACCTCGATCAGCGCGCTGACCGGCAGATGCTCATGCACCAACAGCTCCGCCATGCGCCGTCGCATACGGTCACCGTCATCGGCTGTGTTGTTCCAGTACCTGGCTTCCATAATCTCCCAGTCAACTGCGCTGGACATGATCCGCAGGTCCGTGAAGTGCCGCGTGATCTCGTTGGCGCAGTTGCCGTCACTGAAGACGTAGGGACGGCCGGATTCCACCACAGCGTCCACAGACGTGACCAAGTAGGCGAGTGGTATCTGCCCTTCCCGGTAGGTAGCTACGCCACCGCGGTTGATCACATAGAGCATTGGTGATCGCGGAGCGAAGTAGAAGGGCACATAGTCGGCAGGGCAACCATGCGGCGGAACGGTGATCCGCCGCTCGCGTCGTGTGGACTTGACATCCCTGTCCCCACACTCCATCAGTACGCCTCCCCGGCCCTGCATGACAGTGTCCGAGACCAACTGCTTCTCAGTGAGGATGTCGAGAAGGTTGCGCACGTGCGTGAAGTGAAAGAGACGCCGTTCCCCAGCTTTCGTCACAAGAGCTGAGTAGACCACAGGGGCGCGCGCGACGAACAACCGTCTCGCCCCCAACAGGCCCTGTTCCTATGAGGTTTGGGGCACCGAGCGCCAAGGAGCCAGGTCCGCACGGAGCACCGCGGGCCCGACCGCGTGCAAAAGCCCGGCCGGTGCGGCGCCGAAGCGCCTCCCGGCCGGGCTTTCCCTGCTGGTCGCTCAGGACCGGTCGTTCAGGACCGGCCGCTCAGGCGTCGTCGCCCGGTTCGTCGTCGCCCTTGCCGGACTCCAGGTCCTGCTCGAGACCGAGCTGGTCGACGAGCCACTTGTCGAACTCGATCGAGGCTCGGACCCAGCTGACCGTGGAAGACACGAAGTGCTCCAGGGCCACGCCGGTGCCGATGAGCATCTGCGCCTCACCGATGAGCCGGACGCTGCCGTCGTCGTGGGTGTGCGTGTAGACCTTGGGCCACAGCGTGCGGCGGTTCCAGTCGTCGATCAGCTCGAGGAGCTGGACCTTCTCCTCGATGCCGTGCGGCCGGTCGTAGAACGTCCGCACGGAGAAGACCTGCTGGTCGTCCTCGCCGCGGAACATGAAGTACGTGCGGAATTCCTCCCACGGCGCGGCGAGGTCGCCCTCGTCGTCCAGGACGTACTTCAGCTCCATCTGCTCGAGGAGCTGCTTGACCAGATCCTGGTCGGGAACGACGGGGCCCGCCGGTCCTGAATCCTGCGGATCGGGCTGGCCCCCGAAGTTCGGAATGGAGGACGGGTCGATGGTCATCTTTGAATTGCCCTTCGTACGAGTCCGGCCATCCTCTCTCATGGCGGGCGGGGCGTGGCAAGCCCCGCCCCGCCCTGTCGGCCGGTATCCGCTCCTGGCTTAGTCCGCACGCCCCACGATGAGGCCTTCCCCGCCCGCGACCCGGTCGACCCGGACCGTGTCGCCGTCGGTGACCTCGCCGGCGAGGATCTCCTTCGCGAGCCGGTCGCCGATCGCCGTCTGGATCAGCCTGCGCAGCGGCCTGGCGCCGTACGCCGGGTCGTTGCCCTCATCGGCCAGCCAGGCCAGTGCCTCCGGGGTGACCTCAAGGGTGAGCCGACGGTCGGCGAGCCGTTTGGCCAGGCGGTCGATCTGGAGCCCCGCGATGTGCGCCAGCTCCTCCGGCGACAGGGCGGAGAAGACCACCAGGTCGTCGAGCCGGTTGAGGAACTCGGGCTTGAAGGATGCCCGTACGACGTCGAGTACCTGCTTCTTCTTCTCCTCGGGCTTCGTGAAGGGGTCGACCAGGTACTGGCTGCCGAGGTTCGATGTCAGGACCAGGATGGTGTTGCGGAAGTCCACCGTTCGGCCCTGGCCGTCAGTGAGCCGTCCGTCGTCGAGTACCTGCAGCAGTACGTCGAAGACCTCGGGGTGGGCCTTCTCCACCTCGTCGAGCAGCACCACGCTGTACGGGCGCCTGCGCACCGCCTCGGTGAGCTGGCCGCCCTCCTCGTAGCCCACGTAGCCGGGCGGCGCGCCGACCAGCCGGGACACCGAGTGCTTCTCGCCGTACTCGCTCATGTCGATGCGGACCATGGCCCGCTCGTCGTCGAAGAGGAAGTCGGCGAGCGCCTTCGCCAGCTCGGTCTTGCCGACCCCGGTCGGGCCGAGGAAGAGGAACGACCCGGTGGGCCGGTCAGGGTCCGCGATGCCGGCGCGGGTGCGGCGTACGGCGTCGGAGACGGCGCCGACCGCTTCGGACTGGCCGATGAGGCGCCGGCCCAGCTCCTCCTCCATGCGCAGCAGCTTCTGCGTCTCGCCCTCCAGGAGACGGCCCGCCGGGATACCGGTCCAGGACCCGACCACGTCCGCGATGTCGTCGGAGCCGACCTCCTCCTTGACCATGGTGCTTTTCGTGTCGGCGGTCTTCGCGGCTTCCTGCTCCGCCGCGGAGGCCTCCTCCAGCTCCTGCTCAAGGCCGGGGATCTCCCCGTACAGCAGCTTGGAAGCGGTGTCGAAGTCGCCGTCGCGCTGAGCGCGCTCGGCCTGGCCCCGCAGTTCGTCGATGCGCTCCTTCAGCTCACCGACGCGGTTGAGGCCCTCCTTCTCCTTCTCCCAGCGCGCGGTGAGCCCGCGCAGTTCCTCCTCGCGGTCGGCGAGGTCGCGGCGCAGCTTCTCCAGGCGCTGCTTGGACGCGGCGTCCGACTCGTTCTTGAGGGCCAGCTCCTCCATCCGCAGCCGGTCGACGGAGCGCTGCAGCTCGTCGATCTCGACGGGCGAGGAGTCGATCTCCATCCGCAGCCTGGACGCGGCCTCGTCCACCAGGTCGATGGCCTTGTCGGGCAGGAAGCGGGATGTGATGTAGCGGTCGGAGAGGGTGGCGGCGGCGACCAGGGCCGCGTCGGCGATCTGGACCTTGTGGTGGGCCTCGTAGCGGCCCTTGAGCCCGCGCAGGATCGCGATGGTGTCCTCGACCGACGGCTCCGCGACCAGCACCTGCTGGAAACGGCGCTCCAGGGCGGCGTCCTTCTCGATGTGCTCGCGGTACTCGTCGAGGGTCGTCGCACCGACCATGCGCAGCTCGCCGCGGGCCAGCATGGGCTTGAGCATGTTGCCCGCGTCCATCGCGGAGTCGCCCCCGGCGCCCGCGCCGACGACGGTGTGCAGTTCGTCGATGAAGGTGATGACCTGGCCGTCGCTGTCCTTGATCTCGGCCAGGACGGACTTCAGCCGCTCCTCGAACTCACCGCGGTACTTCGCTCCGGCGACCATCGCCCCCAGGTCGAGCGAGATCAGCCGCTTGTTCCGGAGGCTCTCCGGCACGTCGCCCTTGACGATCCGCTGGGCGAGGCCCTCGACGACGGCCGTCTTGCCGACGCCCGGCTCCCCGATGAGCACGGGGTTGTTCTTGGTGCGCCGGGACAGCACCTGGACCACCCGGCGGATCTCCTGGTCCCGCCCGATGACCGGGTCGAGCTTGCCCTCGCGTGCGGCGGCCGTGAAGTCCGTACCGAACTTCTCCAGCGCCTTGTACTGACCCTCGGGGTCGGGTGTGGTCACCCGGCGCCCTCCCCTGCTCGTCTCGAACGCTTCCAGCAATTTCTTGGCGCCGGCGCCCTGCTCCGTCAGCAGTTCGCCCGCCTGGCCGCCCTTCGCGGCGATCCCGATGAGCAGATGCTCCGTCGAGATGTACTCGTCCCCCAGCTCCTTGGCCCGCTGCGAGGCGTCCGCGATGGCGGCGAGCGCCTCGCGGTTGGGCTGCGGGGGCGCGACGGTCGACCCGGTCACGCTGGGCAGGCCGCCGAGCAGCCGCTCGGCCCCGGACCTGATGACGGCCTGGTCCGCCTCGACGGCGGCCAGCAGGTCGACGACGTTCTCGTTGTCCTCGCCCTCCAGGAGGGCGAGCAGCAGATGGGCGGGGGTCAGGTCGGGGTTGCCGTTGGACACGGCGCGGCTGTTGGCCGCGTTGATCGCGTCCCGGCTCTTGTTGGTCAGCTCGGCGTCCACGTGTGCGTTCTCCTCCTCGCGGGCGGGTCCGTCCCGGCAGTCGTCCCTGGAATGCGTCCCTGCAATGACTCAGCCAACGTACATAAAGTTGAGTCTATTCCACTCAACATGCGATGGACAGGGCCCCCGCCCCCTGTGTTGTAGGCCTCTGCGGCAGCGTCGGCCGGGCCGGGTAGGTTCGCGCCCATGGCCATTGACCCACGGAACCCCGATCCGAGCTATCTCAGCTTCTGGCGCGAACGCCACATCTGCACGCTCACGACCCCGCGCCCGGACGGTTCGCCGCATCTGGTGCCGGTCGGCGTGACGTGGGACCCGGAGGCCGGGCTGGCCCGGGTCATCACCAACAAGGCGTCACGGAAGGTGGCCAACGTCCTGGCCGCCGGCCCCGAGGGGGCGCGGGTCGCGGTCTGCCAGGTGGCGACCAAGCGCTGGGCGACGCTGGAGGGCCGCGCGAGGATCCGTACGGAGCCGGACGTCGTCGCCGACGCGGTGCGCCGCCACGCGGCGCGCTACGACCGCACACCGGCCGAGAACCCGGACCGGGTGGTGATCGAGATCAGTGTCGAGCGGGCCATGGGCCGCGCCTGACCGGCGCCTGGACCGCACGGGGACGAACAGGGCCGTGGGCGCAGCACAGCGGCGCCACCGTGTTCAGGTCACGGTGGCGCCGCTGTGTGGGGGAAGCGCCTGAGCGATCTTTACGACGGGGGAATCGCGTCAGGCACTGTGGGGGATAGCTGCGGTCGGCTCGGCGTCGAACAACTCGTGATCACGCCGGTCGAGATTGACGAAAACCATGCCGTAACGGATGGCACAGCGGACGGGCTGCGGGGCGCCCCTGGGCTTGCGCAGACACCGGTAGGCGCGCACATCCCCGTCGTCACCGTCGTCCTCGCGTACGACGACGACCGGCTCACCGAACAGGGTGACCATCAACGAGTCGCCACGGTGCGGAATCGCCGTGACGAGGTCGATGAAATGCCACCCGGAGCGGTAGGCGACAGCCATCTCGCGCTGGAAGACTCTGTCATCGGGCGGGACGGTCATGCTTCCACCGATGCCGGGGTGCTGTCCCAACCACTGTCCATGGGCGGAGCTGCCGCGTGCGCAATGTCCCAGCCACTGTCCGACGCAGCGGCAGCGCTGTCAGCCCCGACGCTGAGGCCCACCCCACTCAGAACACCGAACGCCAAGGGTACGGAGAAAGCAGCGGCAAGCGCCGAGCGAAGCAATATCTTGTACATAGTCGGCTTCGTCCTCACTTGATGGTGTCTTCTCCCCCGCATCACAAGACGATGGCTCATTCCGGCACGTCAGCGCTACACGCACGATGCATCATGTTCTTGCACGTTCAGGACCCTGGGGGGTGGAGATTTGCCCAGTAACACCACACAACCGACACACCCTCATGCCGTCACGGACTTGTGCGACGAGGGGGCCCGCCTCTATGCCGGCGCGTTGAGCGCCGGCCGTGTCACCCGCATCGAGGTGGAATCCACACCGTGCCTCGTGGAACTAGCGCTGTTGCACCCCGATCCCGACGACGCGAACTGGCTCCGGCCGGTTCCGCCTTCCATCGCGCTGGCTCAGCGGCTGCATCCGATCGAACGTGAGATCCAGGACCGCAGACGGCTGTCCGTGCGGCTGACGGACTCTTTCGAGCCGTTCATGGCCATCAGCGCCCAGACCCCGCCGAGCACCCATGCGATCACCGTGCTGGAAGGCTTCGACAGGATCAACGCGGCGCTCAACCTCGCCACCGCCGAGTGCCGCACCGAGATGCTGACCGTCCAGCCGGGAGGCGGACGCAGCGAACACGTCCTCAGTCAGGCCCTGGAGCGGGACAGGCCGCTGATCGACCGCGGCGTCAGCATACGCACGCTGTACCAGCACACCGTCAGACACAGTCAGGGAACTCTCGCCTATGTCGACCGGATATCGGGCGGCAAGGCCGAAATCCGTACCCTGGAAGAGCTCATAGAGCGCCTGATCATCTTCGACCGCACAGTCGCCTTCATCCCCGCGCGAGATGACCGGCGGGTGGCGCTGGAACTCCGCCACCCCGGACTCGTCGAGTACCTCATCAAGGTCTTCGATCAGTTGTGGCGGCGCGCCACGCCGCTGCTCGACGCGATCCCGTACAACCCCACACCCGATGGCGTGTCCGGCGTCCAGCGCTCCATCGCCCAGCTCCTGGTCGAAGGTCATGTCGACGAGGCGATAGCGCGACGGCTCGGCATGAACGTACGGACCTGCCGAGCCCACGTGGCCAAACTCTCCGCCTCCCTGGGCAGCAACAGCAGAGCCCAACTGGGCTATCTGATCGCGAAGTCCGGCATCCTGGATCAGGCGAGCTGCCCTCCGCCACAGCACGAATGAAGCGTTCCGCGTCCCTCCGCGCCACCCCGGCGCATCCGTCACAAGCGATGATTCTCGTCTGTCCACCGCAGCCCCACCACCCTCAACTTGCTGCTCTGCAGGTTGAGGAGGGGGATGCACGACCGCCGCCACCGGGGTTAACGTCAAGATTCTGCAGGTCCCCTGCAGATTGATCCAGCACTCCGGAACCCAGGGAAGGGCAGTAGTGACGGGGCCACAGCACACACACGGCGTCGAGGAGCTGTGCGAAGCGGGCAGCCGGGCCTACGCGGAAGCCCTGAAGCAGGGCCGCGTCAGCCGCCGGGCGGCGACCACCGCACCCTGCCTCATCGATCTGGGACTTCTGCATCCGGACCCGGACGACATGGAACGCCTCCTTCCCACGCCTCCCTCGCTCGCACTCCACGCGATACTCCGGGACATCGAGTCGGAGATCCACACTCACCGTTCGCGGGAGGTGAAGATCGTGGAGACCCTGGAGCGCTTCATGACGCCCGGAACCCCGGGATCACCACAAGACGCACCCGGAGTCGTCGTCCTGGAAGGCCTGCCTCGTATCAACACCGCCATCAACCGCGCCAACAAGGCCTGCCGCTCGGAGGTGCTGTGTGTCCAGCCAGGTCCGCGCAGCGCATACGAACTGCGCACCGCACTGCCCAGAGGCCTGTTACTGCGTGAGCGCGGCGCCCGCATGCGCACCCTGTACCAGCGAGCCTCGCTGCACAGTCCGGGTCTGCGCGACTACCTGGAGCAGATGGGCGACTCCATAGAGATCCGCAGCCTCGACGACATCCCCGAGCGCCTGATCATCTTCGACCGCTCGGTCGCGTTCATCCCCGCCAGCGCCGACCGCACCACCGCCCTGGAACTGCGCCACCCCGCACTGGTCGAATACTTCGCCACCGTCTTCGAGCGGTTCTGGCGGCAGGGGATCGCCCTGCACGAACCCGCTCCGCCCGTACCCGCCGAGGCCGGGATCTCCGAGCGCCAGTACGCCGTCGCCCGGCTCCTCAGCGAAGGACACCCCGACGAAGCCGTCGCCAAAAGGCTCGGAATCAGCGTCCGCACCTGCCGCACGCACATCGCGCACCTCTCCACGGTGCTCGGCACCACGAACCGGGTACAACTCGGCGTACGGATCGCACAGTCCGGGATGCTCAAGGATCCTGAGACGCACCAGTCAGAGTGAGTGCCTCACACCGGCACCCCCCGAGACCCACGCTGATCCGTTGGAAGAGAACCGATGGAAGGCACACCGGCAACAGATGACCGTGGCCTCGCCGCCCACAGTGTTCGGACCGCACCGGCCCGGCAGAGTCCGAAGCGGCGACCCAAGGAACTGCTGCCACAATCTCGGTTGCGGCCTCCGTCCCCGGCGCCTCTGTCGGAGATACGACAACAGTCGCTGACGAAGCAGAGTGCGTCAGCCGACGGCAGGGGGCCGCAGCACTCCCTTCCCCCTCGTATTGGCGAAAAGAAAAGCACCGAACACGACGTCATTTTTTGAAGTTCTGCACTGTTTTATCCCGGTTACGCACCGCGGATCGCAGGGCTATCGCTGCGTACAACCCGCCTGCGACAACCAGCAGGCCGGCCGCTGTAAAGATCGTGTCGATCCGCCCGAACCGCATATCGCCCACGGTCGCATGAAAGTCGCGCAAACCCGTGCTGGCGAGCCAGCCGGCACCCGAAACTCCCACCAGGGCACCCAATTGCTGAACGGGATTTATCACAGAGATGACCCGCCCCAAATGGGACTGTGGAACCGATGCCAGCAAAACTGGGGTCAATGCCGTATTGACTGCCGCCAAGGGGATGCCCACGACGGCCAACGTGACGAGGGATGGCCCAAGAGCGCCCAGCCTCGAGTAGAACACTAGGCCTACGCCGGTCAACATCAGCCCAAAAGCGAATATTCGGGCAGCACCCAGTCGGCCCACCAGCCATGTGGCAACGAAAGCCCCGCCGATCAGTCCGAACCCAAGTGCCATCTCAAGCGTCCCGTACCAGCTCGCATCGGCATGCAGGTTGTCGGTCACGAAGAAGACATTCAACGTGTTCAGGGCATCAGCACCGACGGTGACCAAAGCAACGGTGACTACCAGTGCGGTCACGACGCGGCTCTGCGTCACCATCCGCAGTCCCGACATGAACTCTGCACGCACGCCTGCCAGTCCGGGCAGGGCCGTCGGCGCGGGAGCGGAGGCCGTGGCAGGTACGCGGACAGCACGTACGGCTACGAACGAGACCAGAAAGGAGAGTGCATTCAGCAATAGCGCCCACCGCACGCCGACGACAAACAGAAGTGGTGCGGCCAGTGGCGGTCCTGCGATGACGGCGATGGCCTGTGTCGCCTGGCCGATTCCGGAAGCTCGTGCCCGCTCCTCGGGTTCCACCACATCCCCGATCAGTGCAAACCGGGCCGGGTTGAAGAACTGCGCGGCGGAAGTGGCCAACAGCACCGTGGCATATACAGCCACGAGAACACCCATGTCCGGCAAAGTGCCATTGGGTAAGAACCCGACGACGGTCAACGCGCCAATCAGTCCCGCGCGAACCAGGTCAGTAATGATCATGGTGCGGCGCCGGTCCCAGCGGTCGACGAAAACCCCCGCGACCGGTCCGACAGTGAGGGTTCCCACTGCGACGACAGCAACCAACGCCGAGGCTGCAGCCGGAGCGTACGACTTGCCGGCCAGCAGTACCTGCCCGATCCAGAGCGAGAGAGTCGTGGCGAAGGCGAAATCACCGATCTGGGAGACCAACTGCCCTGCCCACAGCAACCGGTAGTTGCGATTGATCAGCATCATCGCGACATTGTGTCGGCAGCTGCGACCCACTGGGAAGAGGATGGGACGTGAAGATCCACATAGCTCGCTGGCCTAAACAGGCAAAGACGGTTTAGGCCAGCGATCGCGGCTGACAGGGCTTGCCGATGTGTGCAGAATTCATATCGTCGCACCGAAAGAAAACCCGGCGCGAACCGTGAATGGATAAGGGACGAATGGAGATGCAGACGTTCAGTTCCATTCGCACCTCCAGACGTTTCGGATCCGTATCACTGGTTGCTCCGTCCATCGTCGGACTCGATATGGAAAATGCCCCTGATTTTCCATTCCGATTGAGTCCGACGATGGAGGTCCAGCGATCAAGGAAGGTACGAATCCGTTGGCGCGCAAACATGCCCGCATGAATACAGATTCGGAGGAGCAGATGCAAGACTACCTGGAGCAACTCCAGACGCTTCCCATACTTTCCGAGGACCCTTCGGCCGAGCAAAACGTACCCGAGCCGGCTTACTGACCTCTCGCCCTGGTCGGCCTTCACAAATGAGAGGAGGAACGCACCATGGCCCACAAAATCACGATTGAGAACGACCCCATCGAGGGCGAAGACGGCGAGACGAACCCACCCATCACCATCTCCATCGAATAAGGGACCCAAAGATTTCGCAGGTCCCTAGGTCGATTCACTACAGAGAGAAGGCATCCTCATGGCCAGGAAGATCACCATCGAGAACGACCCCATCGAGGGCGAAGACGGCGAGCTGAACGCACCTATTACGGTCTCCGTCGGAGACTGACGGGCACCGCTGACAGCTCAGGTGTGGGGTCGCCTCTACGGCGGCCCCACGTCCGACATCCCTAAGGAGTACACCTGCCGTGCGAGTTTTGCTGGTCAACATGCCCTGGGCTCCGATAGAAGTACCTTCGCTCGCCCTCGGAATACTGAAGAATCGCGTCGCCAAGGCCATGCCCGATGCCGAGATCGACGTAATCCACGCAAACCTTGATTTCGCGGATTGGATCACCGAGCGCATAGATTTCCATGGTCGAGACTACTACTATTACTCTCTGGTCAGTTACTTCAAGGGTTGCGGTGACTGGGTCTTCTCTTCGGCCTTGTATGACAATCCCCAGTGGAGACTCGCCGAATTTAAGGAGCAGCTTGGAAACAGCATGACCGAAGCTGAATTGGAATTGTCCATTCAGCTACATGCACTGGTTCCGCAGTTCATCGAGCATATCGTGAAGCGCATCGCAGGACTCATGCCCGACGTGGTCGGCTTCACTTCCACGTTCCAGCAGAACGCCGCCTCACTCGCCGCAGCAAAACACCTCAAGGCTCTTATGCCCCGCGTAGCGACCATCTTCGGCGGCGCCAACTGTGATGGCGAACAGGGAGCCGCTCTCCACAGAAATTTCAATTTCGTTGACTATGTAGTACGGGGAGAAGGCGAATCTGCATTCCCTCGACTCCTTGCAGCGCTGCAAGATACAGGGGATCTGGCGAAAATACCCGGACTGTGCTGGCGAGACCATAACGGACAGACATCAGCTAATCCAATGGACGCTCGACCGTTGCCCCCCGGCGAGATCGAAGCTCCCGATTACGACGGGTACTTCGAGCGTCTCAATGCTTCGCAGGCCCGCGGTTGGGCGGAGCCAAAATTGGTCCTGGAGGGCGCACGTGGCTGTTGGTGGGGAGAGAAGCACCACTGCACTTTCTGCGGACTGAATGGATCATTCATGGAGTTCCGCAGCAAGAGTCCGGCGAGGTTCTACGAGGAACTGATCACACTGGTTGAGCGCCACCAGGTACTGGACATATTCGTCGTCGACAACATTCTCGACATGGCATATGTGAAATCTGTTCTTCCCAGGATAGTCGAATCCGGATACGACCTACGCATCCAGTACGAGATAAAGTCCAATATGCGGTACAAACAGCTGGGCACGTTGGCGGAGGCCGGTCTCATGCACGTCCAGCCTGGAATCGAGAACCTCAACAGCCATGTTCTCAAACTCATGGACAAGGGCGTTACCGGCTGCCATAACGTCCGAATGATGCGGGACGCGGAGACCCACGGTCTGACTGTCTCCTGGAATTACCTCTACGGATTCCCGGGTGAATCGGATACAGATTATACTGACGTCATTGTACAGATGCCGGCTCTGCACCACCTCTTCCCAGCCGGAGGCAGTAGCCGAATCGCCCTCGAACGCTTCAGCCCCTACTTCAATCAACCCGACCGTGGCTTCGCCGAGCGCCGGCCCGATCCGCAGTACTCACTGATCTACGATCTTCCGGAGTCTGAACTCAACGACCTGGCATACCTGTTCAGCGCGCCGCCCCAGGGAATCGGAAAGCAGACGGCCAGCGTGCTGGATGCCGCTATCGACGACTGGAAGCGCGCCTATCCGCACAGTCGGCTGACCTATTGCGATCTAGGTCACTCCATCACGCTGGTGAGCGACCGCCCAGGGTTCCAATGGTCAGTGCTGCTGTTGGAAGACCCTCTGGAGCTGGCGGCCTTCCGGCTTCTGGACCAACCACACAACCTTCCTTCCCTGGCACGAAAGCTATCCGTGGGTGAACCCCTCCTCCAGCAGTTGCTCGACAAGTGGCGAAATCTGGGCGTGGTGTTCACTGAGAGCGGCACCTACATCCAGGTAGCGCCCGAGGCGCGAAATCAAGCTGTGTTGCACATCGCTCAGGAGCGAGGGAACAAGGCTAGGCGGCAAGGCGTGGACTCACCAGAACTCCTGCCGGCTTGACAGCACAGTTCTGGACCCACCAGAAGGAGGACCGACTTGATCACCCAAGTGACGCCGCAGACCGTGGGGTTCTGGCGCGAATACGAGCCCGCCGTGTATCGCAGCTGGAACATGAAGCTCGGTGACACCCCGGTCAGCAAGGACACAGCCGAGCAGGCCCGAGCGGCATACACGGCCGGTGCCCGGCGTGCGGAACTGTACGAGCCAGTAGACCTGGCCTCCCAACGGGATCCCCTCTCGACCATCCGCGCGCTCACACTCGTACGCGAACTCACCTCTCATGGAATCGTCGTGCACTGGCGTCTGAACCTGGGAGAAACCGGGGACCTGGACAGCTGGCGAACACTGAGCCACTTGTACCCACCTGTAGAACTCGGCGGATTTCCCGGGGCTGGAACGGCACTCGAGCAATGGCAGTCGAGGTTCTACGTCTGCAAGTTCATCTTCCGGCAAGGGCCCGGATTTCTTCAGGTTCGCGATCGGCGTAACGGATATCTCGCCAGTCTGACCCTCGACGAACCGTCCGAGCTAGGCGCAGTTCCGACCCTATTGCCAGGCGCGATGCCCAATAGCGTGCCATCAGGCGTCCTGGCTGAGTTCGCCGCCGAAGATCTGGTAGGGACCGTTGGGGAACTGGTGTGGTGGTTGCCGTACCGAGTCCGACGCTGGCCATTTCCGTCGACCGTGGTCTGAAGCCACTGCCCCGGTCTCCTGCGGAATGCGGCGTCCAAGGCCCCGACAGACAGGACCACTGACCATGGGAACTATTCGAGTGACCATATCGCGCTCCCGCCCCCAAACGGCCAGAAACATGTCAGCGTATCCCGTGGCTCCACGGTCGGACCTCGTCGAGGTCCAGCATGGACACCGGATCGCTGATCCGTACCGCTGGTTGGAAGACCCGACAGATCCTCGAACGGTGCAGTGGTGTGAGCAGCAGGATGCTCTGTTCGCAGAGCATCGCAGGGATCTGGCAGAACTTCCCCGAATGCGTGACGCCATGAGCGGGTTGCTAGCCGCGGGCTGGGTCTCCACACCGAGCTGGCGAGGAAGTACACAGTTCTTCATGCGGCGGTCCGCTGGACAGGATCACGCCGTCCTGATGGTGGCAAGCCCTGACGGGGTCGAACGAGTCCTCATCGATCCCATGCTCATCGACCCCAGTGGCCGGACCACACTGGACGCCTATCAACCGTCGCAGGAGGGTGACCTACTCGCTTACCAGCTTTCGCATGGTGGCACGGAGGAGTCAGTGCTGCGGGTCATGCGCGTGGATACCGGTGACATCGTGGATGGCCCCATTGACAGACTGAGATATTCCTCGGTGGCCTGGCTTCCGGGCGGCGAAGCGTACTACTACGTCCGCAGACTGGATCCTGCCCAACTACCAGAAGCTGAGACGCAGTACCACCGGCGTGTGTGGCTGCACCGGCTCGGTTCCGACCCCGCCGAGGACCGGATGGTCTTCGGAGATGGCCGGGACAAGCGAAACTACTACAAGGTGGCGGTCTCACTGGGGGGCCGGTGGCTGAGTATCAGTGCGTCGACCGGCACCGCACCACGCAACGACGTCTGGATTGCGGAACTGCCCAGCGCCGGCGTCGACGACTTCACGCACCTGGCGTCGCCACACTTCCGCACCGTCCAGGAAGACGTTGACGCGATCACCTTGGTGCGCTTCGGCCGTCCCGGCACTCCGCTCGAGAACCGGCTTTACCTATGCACCGATCGCGGAGCCCCCCGCGGACGTATCTGTTTCACCACGGCTGAGAGGCTGGCTTACTCCGACTGGCAAGACCTGGTCCCGCAGGACTCAGAAGCCGTTCTTGAGGAGTACACGATCCTGGACGGCCCGCAGATGGCCACGCCACTGATGCTCATTTGCTGGACCCGACATGCAGTCAGCGAACTCAGCGTGCATGACCTGAGGACGGGAAGGCTGGAGGACACTGTCCCGATGCCGGGCCTCGGTTCGGTGAACGGTCTTGCCACCCGCTCGGAGGGTGGCCATGAAGTGTGGTTCGGGTACAGCGACTTCACCACTCCACGCTGTGTCTACCGATATGACGGATGCACCGGTCAGGTGCAGCGATGGTCCTCGGCCCCTGGAATGGTGAAAGTTCCAGATGTGATAACTCGTCAGGTCAGTTATCAGTCCGCAGACGGCACCACTGTCAGGATGTTCGTGATCGCTCCAGCCAGCGCGGTCGGCCCGGCCAGTGGGCCCGACCGTCCGCGTCCCACCATCCTCAACGGGTACGGCGGCTTCGGTGTCTCACTCACCCCTGGATATTCCGCGCCCATGTTGGCTTGGGTGGAGGCCGGCGGCATCTACTCGGTCGCCAACATCCGCGGCGGCGGCGAGGAGGGCGAGCGCTGGCACCGTGCGGGAATGCTCGAGAACAAGCAGAAAGTCTATGACGACTTTCACGCAGCCGCCGACTGGCTCACCGAGCACGGTTGGACGACACCGGCCGGACTCGGCATCTACGGCGGCTCCAACGGCGGACTACTGGTGGGCGTCGCGCTCACTCAACACCCCGAGAAGTACGGCTCTGTCGTATGCTCCGCGCCGCTGCTCGACATGATCCGCTACGAGCAATTTGGGCTCGGAGCTACTTGGGCCATGGAGTATGGGACTGCCGCAGACCCCGAGCAGTTCGGCTGGTTACTGTCGTACTCGCCCTACCACCAGGTCAAGCAGGGTATCGACTATCCGGCGGTACTCCTGACTGTCTTCGATGGCGACACCCGCGTCGATCCGCTTCATGCGCGCAAACTGGCCGCCGCGCTCCAACACGCAACCAGTGGTCGCCACCCGGTGCTGTACCGCCGCGAGGCCGGTGTGGGGCACGGAGCGCGGGCCATCTCGCTCGCTGTGGAGCTCTGCGCCGACACCCTCGCGTTCCACGCCGCACATCTGTCGCAGCCAACCAACGAACTGACGACTTGGTCCGAGGACTGCCATGACTGACTTTCGTTCTTATGCTCCCTTGTGCCGTTTCAAGCAGGTCCTGGTGTTCTCCCCCGACGGCAACATGCTGGCATGCTCCAGTAATTTCTCCGGCCAGTACAACGTCTGGCTGTATCCAGTGCGCAGCGGGGCCCCACGGCAACTCACACGATTCACCGATCATGCCGTGCGCCAAATCGCTTACTCACCGGACGGACTGACCCTCGCGTTCAGCGCTGACCACCACGGCGGCGAGTTGCGCCAGCTCTATCTGATACCGGTGGCCGGCGGCGACCCGACGCCCTTCACCGACTCTGCGGCCGACCATTGCTTGGCCGCTTCTCCCTTCTCCCCGGACGGCAAGCTGCTCGTCTACGCCGCGAACGACCGTGACCCCTCGGCCCAGGACATTGTCATCCGCGACCTGAGCAACGCCGATCATCAGCGCTTCGTCGCCCCGGCGGATCTGGTGGCCGAGCCAGTCGGTTTCTCACCGGATGGAAGACAGGTCCTAGTACGGGCCGAACGCGCAACCATGGACACAGATTTGTACTTGCTCGACCTGTCCACAGATCACTCCGAGTGGCGGTGCCTCACCAGCCACCAAGGCAGGCAGATGCACCACCCCGGCCCATGGGGGAAGGACGCGTCCGGGCTGTACCGGATTACAGATGCGGCGACTGGGCATCTGGCTCTCGTATTCCATCAGTTACAGTCCGACTGCGTTGATTCGTGCTCGCATTCGGATTGGGATGTGGAGGAAGCGGCCTGCTCGTCCGATGGCTCAGTGCTGGCATGGGTCATCAATGAAGACGGCCGTTCCGTGATCAGAGTTCGGCACAATGACGTCGACCTGCCGTCACCAGCTGTCCCGTCAGGACAGATTCGCTGTCTCACGATGGACTCGGATGGGCGAACTCTCGCCTTCCAGCTCGATCAGGCCACCCGTCCCACCGAGGTCTGTGTGGTCGAACTCGATGGAGGTGGCTTCCGGTATCTCACCGACAACCGCCCTGCGGCTGCATTGAGCTCGAACTCGCTGGTAGACCCGGAGCTGATTCGCTATGTCACCCATGACGGCCGCCACGTACCCGCCTATATCTATCGCCCACGCGGCGAGGGTCCATTCCCCGTAGTGCTCTCGGTACATGGTGGCCCTGAGGAACAAGAGCGTCCGGTGTACCGGTATGCAGGGCTCTACCAGTATCTTGTGGCGAGCGGAATCGCTGTCATGGCGCCGAATGTCCGTGGCTCTACCGGCTACGGGGCCGAGTACCAGAGACTCATCCACCGCGACTGGGGTGGCGCTGAGCTCGGAGACCTGGAGTACGCAGCCCTGTATCTGCACGCGCAACCCTGGGCAGATCCCCAGCGACTGGCGGTCTTCGGCGGATCCTACGGCGGATTTGCAGCGCTCAGCTGCCTCTCGAAGCTGCCCGATTACTGGGCAGCAGGTGTCTCCGTCATGGGGCCGACCAACCTTGTCACTTTTTTGCACGCAGCGCCAGCAACTTGGCGGCCACTTCTTGCTGAGTGGGTCGGGGACCCCGAACTTGATGCAGAGATGCTAAGGGCCAGATCCCCGATGACCGACGCTGATCGTATTGAATCCTCCCTCTTCCTCATCCAAGGCGCAAAAGATCGGCGGGTTTCCAAGGCTGAGGGCGACCAGCTTGTCTCCCGTCTCCGCGCTCGCGGCGTCGATATTCGCTACGACGTGTACGAGGACGAAGGACATGGATTCACCAAGCGACAGAACGAGCTGCAGGCATGGTCAGACGTTGGGTATTTCCTCGTCGGCGCCCTTCGCCGTCGCACCTTGAGAGCGGCACATCCTTGAGCCTGGCAGGCCACGCCTACCCCTTTGGAGCGCGCTCCGTTGTCGGTTGATCAAATGACGCACGGGCCCACGGCTTCCCTGTGTGCCTCATAGCCCTGCGGCTGGGGAACCGCAACAGGACGCGGACCTGCGAAGCAGGCACCGTCCCACGTTGCAGGCGTTCGGACGCTCGCGGTGCAACGGCTCCTTCTGCCTGGCCGATCGGGTGCACGACCAGGAGACGCGGGCAGTCAGTGGAACTGCTGGCGGCAGCCCAGTGCCCACGCTGGTCCCCCGTAGCAGAAGCGCACTCAAGGAGACGACGACAGCCAGCCGCGTTCTGCGGCTTTGGCCCCAGCCTGGAACCGGCTCCGGGCTTCGAGCCGTTCCATGAGCTGAGCCGTATTGCGGCGTGCGGTACGCGGTGAGATTCCAAGCTTACGGGCCACCACCGTGTCAGTGGCACCCTGAGCAAGCAGGGACAGGAGTGCACGCTCCTGCCCTGTGAGGCCCTCATCGTCCCGATTCGAAGGCGCCTCAAGCGAATATGCAGCCGCCCACAGCTGATCGAAAAAGGCACCGAACGCGGCGCCGGGCGCTGCGCCGTGAACCACAAGAGCGCTTGGCACGCTCGCGTCTGCACCGGACGGTATAACTGCCAGGCTGCGGTCGAACACGATCAGGCGGGTGGGGAGGGTCGGCAAGGTCCGCACTTTCCCCCCGAGGCCGGCGAGCCAGAGAGCGTAATCGGTTGTTGGGCCATCATTACGGATACTGTTGAGGTAGATGGTCGCCACCTTTATGCCGCGCCCCAATAGCTCGTGATTCAACTCTCGACTCGCCTCGATGTCGGCGGGGCCCCAGGCACTGTCAGGCATGAGTGAGATGACTTCGTGAGTTGCACCGCGGGCGAGGCACTCCAGTCGGTCCCTCATTGTGTCGATGCCATTGATTTTCTCAATGCCGTAGTACCCCTCTCCGGTTCGGGCTCGAGTGTGTTCGGCGGCGAAGATAGCGGCCGCCGCGCGGCTTTCCACGATTTCTGCCTGTCGCCGAACGAGTTCGGCCTCTTGTCGGGCGAGCAAGGATTGTACAGCGAGTTCTGGACTGACCAAACGGAATGTATCAGGATCATCTCGCGAAGGGCGCAGCAGCGACAGTTGCGACAATTCGTCGAGAGCGCGACGAATATCGACTTGTTTGCACCCGAGCTGGGATGCAAGATCAGCGATCCCGTTCCATGATTGAGTGAGCATCGCTTCGTAGACCAACTCCACGGACTTGTCGAGACCGAAGGCTTCCCACACTTCCCACACTCCTGACGAAATAGGCTTGATGCTCACCAAGTCAAGGTTCACGCCACATAGCGACACTCCGAGCGAATGCCGACCGTGCTCTTTCCTCGTCCGCTGACACTGCATAGATTCACGGAGTCCGGGTCAGATCGAGCCGCCAGCGCTTCCGCCCTGGCCGCAGGGCAGTTGTCCGTCCTCACACCTTCGGGGTATTCCCTGAACCGCTCCGGCCGCCACGGCCTTCAACGGCTCCGGCTCGGGCTCCTCGTCCAGCAGCCCGTGCTCGAAGAGGTGGTCGAGCCAGGCGAACGTGTGCTCCGGGGCGACTCCCGACCGGTAGTTGCGACGGGTGGCGAACGCTATCGCCATCAGCGGGCTCTCCTCCCTGAGGCAGGCAGCGAGGTCGTCGAGATCGGGCTGGTCGCACACCGCGACATGACGGCCGGCCGCACTGATCCGGAGTTCGCCGTCGGAGAGCGCGAGGCGGGCATCCCGGCGCAGGCGTACCGGATCGGCGAGTCCCACTCCGGCCCTCATGTTGCGGGCGATCATCCCCTCGATCACCTCGCTGAGGCCGGCCGCGTCCGAGAACCGGCCGCGGCCGAGGACCCAGTGCCCCAGGGGCCAGCGGTCCGACGGGACGCACGGCGTGACGAGCTGTACCGTGCGGTCGGTCATGCCGATCAGGAATCCGGACACTCCGGCCGGCACCGGTGCCACATCGGGTGCGGAGGGTTCGGCCTCTCTCGTCCGCGCGAATTCCCGGGCGAATTCCCGCGGGAATTGCCGCGCCCGGTCGGTGTGCGGGCTCCGGATGGATTCGGCGGCTTCCGGGTTCCGCGGGACACACTCCACCCGCAGCAGCTCTTCCGCGGTGAACGCCGCGTGCAGCCGGTTCAGGGAATCGACCGAGCCGATGGACAACCTGTCGGCCCCGGGCCCCAGTGACCGTGTGAGTTCGAGCAACTGCCGTGTACGCCCGACGTCCTTGTGACCGAGGGCCGTAGTGGTACGGGGACAACTGCCGACGACTTCATGGAAGTCGGCCAGGTAGCTCTCGTAATGGGGGGTGTCCAGCGGGTCCGTGGCCCAGCACAGGAGCCCCTCGTCGAGAACATCACCGAGCAGGCGGCGCATCGTCGTCAGGGTGTCGCGCCAGAGGGCCGCGTCGTCCGTGGTGTACGGCCGTCCGTGACCGCTTGTGGTCTCCGCGCGCCCGCCCTGCGCGCAGCCCGCAGCAGAGAGCTCGAACGCGACCGGCGCGTGCGCGGTGGCGTCCTCCCGCCCCTGCCCCGGCTCACCCGTGCACCGGTACAGCTGACGGCGCCGCCAGGCCGCCATGCCAGGATCGGCAGCCTCGCCGCAAGCGGAGAACCGGCGGCGGAGCTCACGCTTCTCGCGCATGAACGACTCATAGCGGCGGGCCGAGAGCGGTAACTCGGCCTCCAGATCGAAGCCTTCGGTGAACGGCCGGATCTGGCCGGGCTCCAAAGGGGCACCCATCGCCTGAAGCGCGGCTGTGGCACCGGACGCGAATTCCGCCCTGAACACGGAGTCCACCGTCCAGCGCTCCAGTACGCGCTTCGTCCAGGCGACGTCAACGACATAATCGCGCGGTACCGCGGATATGTCGTGCTCGCACAGAAGCACATGGGCATGAAAGTCGCGCGTCACTGGCCTGGTCTCCCCGATGTGTGGTGCACGATCCGGCCGTTCACCACCGGGCCGTTTCAGCCGCTCCGGACGGAGTAACAATGCACCTGGCCGCCACATCCCCGCTACCACCATCTTCCTGCATTGCATCGAGCGGAGGCTTCCTGCATTGCATGGAGCGGGGACCGGCGGTGCGAGTGGTCCAGGGGCACGCGTGGGGGGCCGCCACCCCTCCGGGTGACGGCCCCTCACACACGCGTCCGCTGTACTACTCCGGCGACCGCTTGGGCCTGGGCCGCCAGACCACCAGCGCGCTGGTCTGGTGCATGTCCTGGTACGGGACCAGGTCACGGCGGTACGAGGCGTGGACCTGTGCCTCGCGCTGCTGCATGGCCACCGCCGCGCCGTCCACGGCCGACGAGAGTTCGGCGACCCTGGCCTGGAGCGCGGCGACCTGGTGTTCCAGCTCGATGATGCGCTTGATGCCCGCGAGGTTGATGCCCTCGTCCTGGGACAGCTGCTGCACCGTGCGGAGCAGCTCGATGTCCTGGGCCGAGTAGCGCCGGCCGCGCCCGGCCGTCCGGCCCGGTGAGACCAGGCCGAGACGGTCGTACTGGCGCAGGGTCTGCGGATGCAGACCCGAGAGCTGAGCGGCGACCGAGATGACGTAGACGGGGGTCTCGTCGGTCAGTTCGTACCCCATGGAGGGGTCGCGTCGTCCTCGGCGGCCATTCATCTCAAGCTCCCTTCACGGCCTGGAAAAGCTCCGCACGCGGGTCCTCCCCCGCGGTCGCGGCGCGGTACGTCTCCAGCGACTCCCGTGCCTTGTCGCTGAGTTCCGTCGGTACGGCGACCTCGACGGTGACCAGCAGGTCCCCACGGGTGCCGTCCTTGCGTACGGCGCCCTTGCCCCTGGCCCGCATCGTGCGGCCGTTGGGTGTGCCCGCGGGCACCTTCAGCGTGACCGGTGGCCCGCCGAGCGTCGGGACCTTCACTTCGCCGCCCAGTGCCGCCTCCGCGAAGGTGACGGGCACGGTGACGGTGAGGTTGTCGCCCCTGCGGCCGAACACCGGGTGGGCGTCCACATGGACGACGACGTAGAGGTCACCGGCCGGACCGCCCTGCTCGCCCGGGGTGCCCTTGCCGCGCAGCCTGATCCGCTGGTTGTCGGAGACACCGGCCGGGATCCGGACCTGCATGGTCCGGGAGGACTTCGCCCGCCCGGAACCCTTGCAGACCTCGCAGGGGTTCTCGGCGATGAGCCCGCGGCCCTTGCAGTCCACACACGGATCGGTCAGCGAGAACCCGCCGCCGGTGCCGCGCGACACCTGGCCGGTGCCGACACAGGTCGGGCAGACCCGCGGTGTGCCGTTCTTGTCGCCGGTGCCCGAACAGGCCTTGCACGGCGCCTGGCTGGACATCCGCAGCGGGACCGTGGCCCCGTCCACCGCCTCGGTGAAGCTGAGCGTCACCTCGGACTCGATGTCCTGGCCGCGCCGCGGCTGAGTGCGGGTCGTACCCGGACCGCCCCGGTTGAACAGTCCGCCGAACACGTCCCCGAGTCCGCCGCCGAAACCGCCGGCGCCGCCCGGCTGCCCCCCGCCTCCGCCCTGGGCGCCTCCGAAGAGGTCCCCCAGGTCGAAGTTGAAGGAGCCGCCGCCCGCGCCGGGTCCTGGCCGGTAGCCGCCGTTGCCGAAGAGAGCACGCGCTTCGTCGTACTCCTTGCGCTTCTTGGGGTCGCCGAGGACGTCGTTCGCCTCGGATACCGCCTTGAACCGCTCCTCGGCCTTGGCGTCACTCTTGTTGGCGTCCGGGTGCAGCTCGCGCGCGAGCTTGCGGTACGCCTTCTTGATCTCGGCCTCGGTGGCGTCCTTCGGGACGCCGAGAACCTTGTAGTAGTCCTTCTCGACGAAGTCCTTGGTGCTCATCCCCGACGTCCCTCCTTCCGCTCGCTGCTTACGTCAGCCCTCGTCCGGGCCACCGCTGTCCTCGTCCGGCGCCTCGTCCTTGGCCTGCGCGCCCGGCTGGGGCTCGGCCACCGCGACCCGCGCGGGACGGATGGTGCGCTCGCCGAACCGGTACCCCGGCTGCAGGATCGCCACGCACGTGTCCTCGGTGATGTCGGGCGCGTACGAGTGCATCAGGGCCTCGTGGATCGTCGGGTCGAAGGGCTCGCCCTCCTTGCCGAACTGCTGGAGGCCCATCTTGGCCGCGACCGTCTCCAGCGATTCGGCCACCGACTTGAAGCCGCCGACCAGCTCGCCGTGCTCCCGGGCGCGACCGATGTCGTCGAGGGTCGGAAGGAGCTCGGACAGGAGGGTCGCGACAGCGACCTCCTTGACCTGAACCCGGTCCCGCTCCACCCGGCGACGGTAGTTCTGGTACTCCGCCTGGAGCCGCTGGAGGTCCCCGGTGCGCTCGCTGAGCGCGGTGCGGACCTGGTCCAGCTGGGCGGTGACTGCTGTGTCCTGAGCGTTCTGACTGCTCTGTGCGTCCCCGGCCGGGGCCGCCGGCTCCGACTCCTTCTCGGAGTCGGGCTCGGCGGCCTTCGGCGCGGCGTCTTCGGAGGTCGCGCCGGAGGGGACGTCGGGCTCCTCCTCGAAGCCCGGAGTCTCCTCCGTCATGCGGCGCCTCCCTGACGGCCGTCCTTCTCGTCGTCCACGATCTCGGCGTCGACCACGTCGTCAGGGGCCTCGGTGGCCTGCTCGGTGCCCTCGGCGCCCGGCGCGCCACCGGCGGCAGCAGCGCCGTCGGCGTTCGCGTACATCGCCTGGCCGAGCTTCTGCGAGACGGCGGCTACCTTCTCGGTGGCCGTGCGGATCTCGGCGGTGTCCTCACCCTTGAGCTTCTCCTTCAGCTCGGTGAGGGCCTCCTCGACCTCGGTCTTGACGTCGCCCGGGACCTTCTCCTCGTTGTCCTTGAGGAACTTCTCGGTCTGGTAGACGAGCTGCTCGCCCTGGTTGCGCGACTCGGCGGCCTCGCGGCGCTTGTGGTCCTCGTCCGCGTACTGCTCGGCCTCTTCGCGCATCCGGTTGACCTCGTCCTTCGGCAGCGAGGAGCCACCGGTGACGGTCATCTTCTGCTCCTTGCCGGTGCCCAGGTCCTTGGCAGCGACGTGCATGATGCCGTTGGCGTCGATGTCGAAGGCGACCTCGATCTGCGGCACACCGCGCGGGGCGGGCGGCAGACCGGTCAGCTCGAACATTCCGAGCTTCTTGTTGTACGCCGCGATCTCGCGCTCGCCCTGGTAGACCTGGATCTGCACGGACGGCTGGTTGTCCTCGGCCGTCGTGAAGATCTCGGAACGCTTGGTCGGGATCGTGGTGTTGCGCTCGATGAGCTTCGTCATGATCCCTCCCTTGGTCTCGATACCGAGGGACAGCGGCGTCACGTCGAGGAGCAGGACGTCCTTGACCTCGCCCTTGAGGACACCGGCCTGGAGCGAGGCGCCGATCGCGACGACCTCGTCCGGGTTCACACCCTTGTTGGCGTCCTGACCGCCGGTGAGCTCCTTGACGAGCTCGGCGACGGCCGGCATACGGGTCGAGCCGCCGACGAGAACGACGTGGTCGATCTCGGAGAGCTGGATGCCCGCGTCCTTGATGACGTTGTGGAAGGGGCTCTTGCAGCGGTCCAGCAGGTCGGTGGTGAGCTGCTGGAACTGCGAGCGGGTGAGCTTCTCGTCCAGGTGCAGCGGGCCCTCGGCCGACGCCGTGATGTACGGCAGGTTGATCGTGGTCTCCGTCGAGGACGACAGCTCGATCTTCGCCTTCTCCGCGGCCTCGCGGAGACGCTGGAGAGCCATCTTGTCCTTGGCGAGGTCCACGCCGTGGCCGTTGGCGAACTGCTTCACCAGGTAGTCGACGACGCGCTGGTCCCAGTCGTCACCACCGAGGTGGTTGTCACCGTTGGTGGCCTTGACCTCGACGACGCCGTCACCGATCTCCAGGAGCGACACGTCGAAGGTGCCGCCACCGAGGTCGAAGACGAGGATCGTCTGGTCGTCCTTGTCGAGCCCGTACGCCAGCGCGGCGGCCGTCGGCTCGTTGACGATGCGCAGGACGTTCAGGCCCGCGATCTCGCCGGCCTCCTTCGTCGCCTGGCGCTCGGAGTCGTTGAAGTACGCCGGGACGGTGATCACCGCGTCGGTGACCTTCTCCCCCAGGTACGACTCGGCGTCACGCTTCAGCTTCTGCAGGATGAAGGCGCTCATCTGCTGCGGGTTGAAGCTCTTGCCGTCCAGGTCGATCTTCCAGTCGGTGCCCATGTGGCGCTTGACCGACCGGATGGTCCTGTCGACGTTCGTGACTGCCTGGCGCTTGGCGACCTCGCCGACGAGCACCTCGCCGTTCTTGGCGAAGGCGACGACGGACGGCGTGGTCCTGGCGCCTTCGGCGTTGGTGATGACGGTGGGCTCGCCGCCTTCGAGAACGCTGACGACGGAATTAGTCGTGCCCAGGTCGATGCCGACCGCACGTGCCATGGTGAATCCTCCAGCTGACTTGAGTGGAACTGGCTCAAGAGTGCACGACAGATCCTGCGGCGTCAACCGACATGAGTCGAGCCCACTCAACTTTTATCCCGACCTTATGCGCAATGCAGCAAAAGCACTGGTGGGAGCAGGTGTCACTGGGCAGGGCCAGGGCCGCAGCACCGGAACGGTATGCGATACACGCCACAGATGAGCGTATCGCCCGAAACACCCCATTGCTCTGCATGTTTTCCTACTAATGCGGATTACGGAGCGGCACGTACGGCTCCGGCCGACCCGGAGGGCGGCCCGCCCGCACCGTGTGCCCGTGACTTTGATCGTCATCCGTTACTGGCGGTCCGCTGCGGCGTTGAACGACACGTCGGACCGTGAATCGCTGCGGCCGAACCTGAATGTTCCCGTTCCACTGTTCCAAGGAGAACGCAATGTCGCGTATCGCGAAGGCCGCTGCCGTACTCGCGGGCACCGGCGCCGTCCTGGCCGGCTCCGCCGGTCTGGCCGCCGCCGACGCCGGGGCCCACGCTGCCGCTGTCGGCTCGCCCGGTGTCATCTCCGGCAACGAGGTCCAGGTCCCGGTCCACATCCCGGTGAACCTCTGCGGCAACACCGTCGACGTCGTCGGTCTGCTGAACCCGGCGTTCGGCAACACCTGCGTCAACGCCGACCAGCACCACTCCCACGGCGGCTACGGCGACGACGGCTACGGCAACTGAGAGACCGGCCCGCCGGTCGGACAGAGCTGAAACAGCGGGAGGCAGCGCCTCCCGCGGCCTGCGGCCCATCCCCCTCACCGGGGATGGGCCGCAGGTGTGTCCGGTGGCGCCCGCGCCGTGTCTCAGGCGTACCGGTAGAGGGAAGCGTGGCTCAGCAGCGAGGAAGGCTTGTCACCCCACGGCGCCATCGGCTCGTTGAGACTGAAGACCCGGCCGCTCTGCGGGTCGTCGTCGGCCAGCTTCCCGACCGGGACGAACCCGGAGTGCGGATGCGCCTTCTGCCAGCGGTCCCACACCAGGTCGCAGAAGGAGTGGTGCAGCCAGAAGACCGGGTCGTTGGGCGAGGTCGCGCTGTTCATCGCGCCGCCCACCCAGCGGTGCACCAGGTTGTGATTGCGCCAGGTCGGGCCGCCACCGACGGACCAGCCCTCGAAGGTGTTGCGGAAGCCCTTCGGCACGGTGGAATCCCATGGGGCCGCGTCGTAGAGCGGCTCCTCCACCGCGCGCGCCAGATCGGCCCGCGTGGGCAGCGGCACGGGCCGGGCCGGGCGGCCGAAGTCGCGTGTGAGGAACCTGTTGACGGTCACACCGACCGTCACGTCCCAGTTCCCCGTGCGGTACGCGAAGGGGCCCGTCATCACCTGGTGGTCCGAGCTCCGGCCGTTGCCGCCCAGGAAGTCGTCGCCCCAGGGCCCGGTTTCCTGCGTGTTGTCCACCGTCCAGTCCCAGTAGGGCACGGTGACACCGGGGGCGACCGCCTGGAGGGCACGCTCGAACTCCAGCAGGAAGCGCCGGTGCCAGGGGAAGAACGTGGGCGCCATGTGGGCGACCCGCTTCCCCGGCGACCCGTCGGGCACGTAGTACGCACCGTGCGTCCGGACGAAGTCGTCGTACCGGCCCGAGCGTTTGACCTCCAGGACGGCGGAGACGAACCGGGCCTTCTCGGCCGCGGTGAGGTCCTTCTGGTTCTTGCGGGTGTACACGGGTCAGGGCCTCCCCGGTCAGAGCTGCTGCATGGATGTCAACGACAGCTGGGCCGTGCCCAGTTCATCGACCGCACCACGCGCCACCGCAAGCGGCGACGGGTACGACTCGTAGTGGTCGACCATGCTGAGGTAACTGCCGTCGGCCCGCCGCATGATGTGCAGGGGCCTGCCGTCGACGGTCACCTCGGTGGAGTCGTCCACCGTGCCGCCCCGGATGCGCCGGCCCCGGTACATCTCGTCGAAGACGTCCCGCAGTTCCTGCGGCGGTCCGGGCGACAGGATGCCCTTGCCGTCATCGCCGTCGCGGCCGCCCGCCCGCACGATCGGGGACAGCGCCCCGGCGGTGCCGCCGGCCACACCCACCGCGAACACCGCCCGCAGCACACCACGGCGGGACGGCTTCCCCGGGCGGGCCGCCCACTTTGCCGGGGCCTTCCTGTCCGTGCCGCGCGTGGACGCTCTCATCTGGTTCCCTCCGGTTCACCCCGCCGAGCGGCGTGCCCCGCCGCGCGTGACGCACGCCGGGCCCCGCCTCGTCGTTGACAACGACGGCACGACGAAACAGTTCTTCAGACAAGTGACCGCACCGCCGCGCCGACCAGCCGCTCCGGCTCACTCCGCCGGCCCCGGAGCGGCGGCCGTTCGGCCGTACGGGGGGAATGTCACGCTCCGGAGCGGGAACTTGCCCGCGCACCCCGGTACGGGCGGACGGGGCCCCTGCCGATGCGCCACGATGACCGCCTGACCAGGGCCGTTCGGCCCGGGGGGAGGACATCGGCAGATGAGGGTCCCTGCACAGCCGGCCGCGCGGCGCACGGTCCATCCACCCGAAGCCGATCTCGCGGACCCGTTGTTCTGGCAACTGCCGCGCGGGGCGCGGCTGGACGCCTTCGCCGCGCTCAGGAAGCTCGAATCACCCGCGTACTTCACGGAGCGCCCCGCCACCCGGCGCCGGCCCGAGCAGGGGTTCTACGCGCTGGTCGGCCACGCCGACGTGGTGCGGGCGAGCCGGCTGCCCCAGGTGTTCGCCAGCGCCCCCGGCGTCACCACACCGGAGCCCGCCCGCTGGGTCAGGTTCCTGTTCGGTGAGTCCATGGTCAACATGGACGCCCCGCACCACACCCAGCTGCGCCGGGTGGTCTCCCGGGCCTTCACACCACGGCTGCTCGCCGAGGCCGACGAGGACATCCGCCGCGTCGCCGGGCGCGTCGTGGACGACATGATCGCGCAACGGCCCGGCGACTTCGTGGCGTCGGTGGCTTCCCGGATGCCGTTCGAGGTCATCTGCAATCTCATGGGCATCCCGGAGCACTACCGCGCGGAGATCGCGGGCCGCGTCGACCACGCGTCGGAGAACGCGGGCGTGAAGCGCGGCATCGGCGCCCGGCTGCGCGACCCGGGGCGCGGGCTGCGGGCGCTGGCCCGGATGCACCTGATGATGGCAGCGCTGGGCCGCGAGCGGCGCCGGCGGCCCACCGGCGACCTGATCTCCGCGCTGGTACGGGCCGACGTCGACGGGCAGGGGCTCGGCGCCCGCAGCCTCGGCTCGTTCTTCTCGCTGCTGATGGTGGCCGGGGTCGAGACCACCCGGAACGCGATCACCCACGCGCTGACCCTGCTGACCGAGAACCCTGACCAACGCGCCCTGCTGGCTTCGGACTTCGACCGTTACGCGGACGGCGCGGTCGACGAGGTCGTACGGCACTCGACGCCGATCATCCAGTTCCGCAGGACAGTGCGGACGGAGTACGCGCTGGGCGGACACCTCTTCCGGCCCGGTGACAAGGTCGTCCTGTACTACGCGTCGGCCAACCGCGACGAGAGGGTCTTCTCCGACCCGGACGCCTTCGACATCACCCGCAGCCCCAACCCGCATCTGGGGTACGGCGGCGGCGGCCCGCACTTCTGCCTGGGCTCGCACCTGGCCCGCCAGGAGATCAAGGCGCTCTTCCGCGAGCTGCTGGGCCGCCCGCTGGCGCTGCGCGCGGTGGGTCTCCCGGACCTGGCCGGGTCGAACTTCGACAACCGGGTGCGGGCGCTGCGGTTCGCCTTCGACCCGCCGGCCCCCTGACGGCCGGAGCACGGCAACGGTGGTGTGGGGCCGGGGGCGCGCCCCCGGCCCCACACGCTCAGCCGCCGGACGGAGGCGTCACTTCCGCAGCTGGGTGACCGGCAGCAGGCAGTGCGCCGACGTGGCGAGCACGGCCTCGTCGCCGACGAAGGCGCCGAGGATCTCCGCGGTCACGGGCCTGCCCGGCACGGCGTCGGGCCATGGCCTGCTCGCGAACATGAAGTGCACCTGGCTCCGCTCGGCCACGGCCTGGAGCCACTCGGGCGGGACCGGGCACTGGGCGCTCAGATACGGCATGTTGACGGCCGCCTGGCCGCCCTCGACGAGCAGCCTGACCGGGAAGCCGGGCCGGGAACCGTCGGCCAGGGAGCTGCCCAGCGGAAGGCCGAGCTCGTTGAAGAGCGTGCGCAGGGCGGCCTCGCCCGCGGGGGCGCCGTCCTTGCCGTCACCGAGTGAATAGGCCAGCAGATAGGGCGTGTTGTGGGTTTCGGGGTCGCCGGACCAGGCGAGCACGGAGAGCGTGCCCAACTGGTCGCGCTGGACACTGCTTGTGCCGGTTTGGGATGCGGTCATGGCTCGGCACCCTAGTGGCGGGTGAGGGTGCCCGCGGCGGCCGTTCACCCGGATGGCTGAACGGCGGACCGCAAAGCCATCAGTCGGGGCACCCGGCCGCCAAACCGGACTGCCCAGAACCGGGAGGGTCCTGGGCAGCCCGCAGGGAAACGTTCACTCCCATGCGACATCGTGATCAACGACGGCGCGGTGAATTCGTTACTGCCGGGGTCGCTTCGGGGGTTTACTGCCGGGGAAGGACGCGTCCGGGCGGCCCCTACCGCCCTCCCGGCAGTGCCACCGCCGGCTCCTGCGTGGCGGTGCTGCCGCCCGTGGCACCCAGCCTGCGCCGTACGCCGCGGACCAGCCGTCCCGCGGTGAAGCCGGCACCGTGCACGAAGCGCATCGAAGGTCCGAAGGACGGCGCGGCCAGGAGCCCCGCGAAGAAGAGGCCGGGGTGGGACGACTCGAACCCGGCGCTCAGCTCGGGCGAGCCCCCGGCGCCCACCGTGGCCAGCGAGCGCAGCAGCCGCTCGTCGAGCAGCCCGGCATGCCCGAGCCGGCCGAGTCCGGGGGTGAAGCCGGTGGCGGCGATCACGTGGTCGGTCTCGACGGTACGGGTGCCGTGCCTGCCTGCCGGGTCGCCGGCCGCGGTGAGCACGAGCCGGACCCGGCCGCCCGTGACGGTGGCCGTGCGCATCTCGTACCCCAGCTCCACAGGCACCTGCCGCTCGAACCGGTCCCGCAGCCACCAGGCACCGGCGGGGCCCAGCGCGTTCCGCGCGATACGGTCCCGGGTGCTTCCCGGCAGCCGCCTTACGAGACCGGGGGCCTCCGACCAGACCCAGCTCCTCCAACCCGTGCCGAGCCCGCTGTGCGGCTCGCGGAGCGAGCGGAGCGGGCCCCTGCGCAGCGGCTGGGGTGTGGTGTTCCAGTCGATGTGGCCGGCGCGTGCGAGCAGCCGGGGCCGCGCGCCGTTCTCGGCGAGCAGCGTCGCGGTCTCCAGCGCCGCCTGCCCGGCGCCGACGACGGTGACGTCCTGGCCGCGGAAGCGGTTCAGGTCCTGGTGACCGCTGCTGTGCGAGCAGCGGTCAGCGGGCAGGGACCGCAGGGGGGCCGGGATGTTGACGAACGGCAGGACGCCGACCGCGAGCGCCACCGTGCGGCTGCGGAAGGGTGCGTCGCCGGCCGTCTCGACGAGGAGGCCTGCGGAGTCCGGCCGTACCCGGGTGACGGTCAGTTCCTCGACGGGCGGGACCGCACGGCCGGCGAACCAGAGACCGTAGTCGGTGAAGGTGCCGATGGGCAGCGGGCTGCCGTGGCCGGTGCGCAGACCGCGGGAGGCGCAGAACGCGCCGAGGGTGTGGCTGCCGCCGGGGTCGGAGAGGTTCGAGGACCAGGGTTCAGACTTGAGGAACATGCCCTGCGGCATGTGGTCGCGCCATGAGGCCATGGGCCTGCCGAGTACCCGGGTGCGCAGCCCGGCGGATGCGGCGTGCGCCGCGACGGACAGCCCGTACGGGCCGGCTCCGATGACTGTCAGGTCGTACATGGTGCGGTCCTCTCTCGTCGTCATCGTCGTGCTGGAGCGTTGTCGGGCCGCGGGGCGGAACTGCCGTCGGGGGAGGCCCGGGTGGCGGGGACGCCGCCCGCGCACCCCGCCGCCGGCGGGTCAGCAGGGGCCGGGGACGGCCGGCGCAGCAGCCCGGCGCCCCTGCGCAGCGCCCGGCCGCACCAGACGGCGCCCATGGCGAGGAAGGGGCGGATGTCGTCCCGCGCGAACCAGGCGCCCTCGGCCCCGTCGCGGACCCGCCCGCCCGCGCCCCGCGAGCGCTCCAGCGGCCACGGCCTGCCGCCGGAGGCCAGAACCGAGAGCAGCGTGTAGTTCTCGGCGACGAAGGTCCGGCCCCACCGGGCGGCGGACGGCGGTACGGGGCGGCCCGTCAGGTCCAGGTACTGCGCCCGTACGACGTCGAGCCCGGTCCGGTCGGTGAAGAGGCGGAACTGCGCCCCGGGGCGCGGGTTGAAGTCCAGCAGGTGGAAGCCACCGGTCGACGGGTCACGGCGGAAGTCGAGGTCGAGGATGCCGCGGTAGCCGACATGGGCCGCGAGGCGGTGGGCCGCGCGCTCCACCTCCGGGTTCGGCAGCCAGCGGCCCACGGCGGTCAGGCCCGTACGGAGCGGCCAGGAGAGCACCTTGTGTCCCGTACCGCCCATCAGGCAGCCGCCGCGGCCGGCGAAGTAGCCGTGGAAGAACCAGTCGTTGTCGGGGCCGTACGGCAGATACCGCTGGAGCAGCAGCCGGCTCCCCGCGGTCCCGCGCCGCTCGTACAGGCGCAGCGCCTCGGCCGCCGTGTGCACCAGGGTCGTGCTGCGCAGGTCCAGGCCGCCGGGCAGCAGCCAGGGCCTGCTCCACTTCGCGACCATCGGCAGCCCCAGCTGCCGGGCGGCGGCGGCCGCTTCCGCACCGCTGCGGGGGACCACCGTCGCCGGGTGGGGGATACCCAGCTCCGCGCAGAGCGCGGCGAGTTCGGCCTTGTCGGCGAGGCGGCCCGGCAGTCCGGCGGGCTGCTCGGGCAGCAGGTAGTGCCCGCTGAGGCGCGGGGCGAGCTGGGCGATGTGGATGGCGCTGACGTCGTCCATCGCGATCAGTACGGCGGGCCGGCCGATGCGTTCGGAGACACGGAGCAGCGTCCGGTGGAGGTGGTCCCGGGTCACGTGGCCGGGGGGAACGGTGTGGGCGGCGTGCAGGTGGCGGGAGCGGGTGACCGGGCTGCTCGCCGATTCGACCAGGGCGTGCACCTCGATCCCCGCCCGGCCCAGCGACCTGACGGCGCCGAGAGTGCCGTGGTGCAGCGGGTTCCGGTCGAGCCGGACGAGCAGGGCGGGTGCCGGGGACCCGGCGTCGGGTGGTGGCTTCACGTCACGTCTTTCACCTGGATGGAGCTGACTGGGGGTCATATACGCACCGATGGCCCAGCGCAGCGCGCCCGGCCGACTCATCGGGGGGACCGTTTGACCAATGACTCATGAGTCCGCTGATTCCGTCACCTGAACGAGGAGAGGCCCATGCCGAACCCACGCCGCCGGCTGAGGGGCATCTGTATCGCGGCCGTGGCCACCGGCCTTCTCGTCTCCGGAGCAGGGGGCGCGCAGGGCGCGCTCGCGCCCGCGCCGGCCCCCACCGGCCCCGTGGGCGCCGAGCCCCCGGCACCCGCCCCGGCCGGTCCCACGGCACCGAAGCCCTCCGTCCCCGCCGGCGCCGCGACACCGAAGCCCTCCGCTCCCGCGACGCCGAAGCCCGCCGCCCCGGCGGTGGGCGCGTACCTGGACTACGGGCCGAAGGGCGTCGCACGTATGGCCGACCTCTCGCACTGGCTGGGCGGTGCGGACGTGCGGGTGGGGCACACGTACCTGCCGGGTGACGTGTGGTCGAACATCGAGGGCCGGCCCGACTTCCTGGAGAGCTGGGCGAAGTGGCGGCGGGCCGAGTCCGACCGGATGTTCGTGCTCAACGTGCCCATGCAGCAGCACAACGAGGACCATGTGTCCGACGACGACGTCCGGGGCCTCATCGGCCAGGGTGCACGGGGTGACTTCGACGACCACTACCGCAAGCTGGCCACCCGGCTGGTGAAGCTGGGGATCCCCGACACGGTGATCGTGCTGGGCTGGGAGATGAACGGGACGACCTACACCCAGCGCTGCGGCCCCGACCCGCAGGGCTGGAAGACGTACTGGAACCGCGTCGTCGCCGCGATGCGTTCCGTTCCCGGCCAGAAGTTCAAGTTCGACTTCACGCCCAACCGCGGCCCGGACGACGTGCCCTGGACGCAGTGCTACCCGGGCGACGACACGGTGGACATCGTGGGGATGGACTCCTACGACCAGCCGCCGGGCGACACCTTCGAGGACCAGGTGAAGGGTGCGTACGGGCTCCAGGCCCAGGTCGACTTCGCCGCCGCGCACAAGAAGCAGATCTCCTACCCGGAGTGGGGGCTCTTCAGGAACGGCGACGACACCGACTACATGCGCGGGATGCTGGCCTGGTTCGACGCGCACAAGCCGCTCTACCAGACCATCACGGACTACTGCCCGCACGGTGTGTGGCAGTGCGACGAGAACCCCGAGGCGTCGAAGATCTTCCGGACCACGGTGGCCGGGGAGGCCCAGCCGGAGCCGGGCACGCACCCCAGCACGGAGCCGACGCCGAGCCGGCCGCCGGTGCAGCCGCCCACCGAGCCGAACGGCCAGAAGCAGTGGTGCGTCCCGGTCGACCTGGGCGACTGGGCGAGCCCCTGGTTCAAGCCCCGGAAGATCTGTGTGTCCCTGCCGACCGACTGACGGGACGCAGGGCGGACCGGCCGGCCGGGCGGTCCCGGCCGGCGGGGGGTGGCCGGTCACCGGTCGCCGTCCGCCTGCCGGCCGCTGAGCCTGGCACGCCACTGGCGCGCCACGAGCCCGATGGAGCGCGCCGCGCCGGCCGCCAGGTCACGGGCCGCCAGCTGGGCCGCGTACAGGTTCAGCACCGGGGTGAGCGCGGTCGGCGCGAGCAGCAGCCGCTGGTTGACGACGACGGCCGGGCGCCAGTGGCTCTTGTACGGTTCGGTGCCCCGCAGCAGGCTGATGACGGTCCGCCCGCTCTCCGCGGCGTGCCGGGCGTCGCGGCGCAGCAGCATCGTCGCCACGTCGACCTTCTTCGTACGGAGCTGCGGATCGGCGCCGTACAGATAGCCGCCGCTGAGGTGAGCGGACTGGAGCGTCACATTGGCGGCGACCACCGCGCCGTCCAGCCGGTACTCGGTGAGCGCGGCATCACCGTCCCTGACCATGCGCTGGGTCGCGCGGGTCAGATGTTCGGCGAACCGGGGCCTGAGGTGCTCGGGTGTGACACCGCGCCCGCGCCACTGCAGCTCGTGCAGCCGCAGCAGCTCCTGGATGGTGCAGGGCACTTCGTGCTCGGCGACGGTGTGCTCCTCGATCCGCAGCGCGTCGAGCTTGCGCAGTTTGGCCCGGACCCGCTGGGCCCGCGACGAGGCGAGCCTCTTCACCAGCTGGTCGATGGGCTCGGCGGGCAGTTCGAGACAGACCGAGTCGTCGAGCCTGCGCCGTACGCCGGGCCAGCTGTCGAAGAGCTGCTCGGCCGCGGCTCCCGGACGTACCTCGCGCAGGTCGATCAGCGCGTGCCGGGACGCCCTGCGCAGCCCCTCGGCCAGGGCGGTGAGCGTGCCGGGCGGCTGCGAACCGTCGATGAGGATGTCCGAGAAGTCGGAGATACCGCCGCCCAGCGGGACGAGCAGCGGCAGCGGCCGGTGGACGAGCATCAGCGGGGCTGCCCCGACGAGCCGTTCGCCGCGCCGTACGAGCACCACCCGCAGCCGCCCCGGTGTGCCGTACGAGAGCCACCAGGAGTGCAGCCAGGAATGGCTCTGGAACGGGGTGGCGGTGGCGCAGCCGCGGTGCAGCGCCGCCCACTGGGTCTCCAGCGCGGCGAACTGCCGTTCGTCGCGGCACAGCGTCACGGACAGGCCTGCCCCCGTCCCGGCCTCAGCCCCGGCGATCCGGGTACCGGTCCCGGCGGCCACCGCCATCAGACGTGTTCCTTCTGCTGGGCGGGCTCGGCGAGCACGTCGGATCCGGTGGCCTGGGCGGGCGCCGGGACCGCCGTGCCCGCGCTCCACTGCTTGCGGCGCGGGCGCACCAGCAGCGCGAGCGCTCCGGCGAGGCCGCCCGCACAGCCGCCGACGGCGATGCTGACCGGCGTCGAGGGGGAGACGGCGGACGAGGGAGCGACGGCCTTCGCGAACAGGACCAGCCGGACCCCGGTGTTGTCCGCCGCGCCGTTGCCGCTGGCGGTGAGCGCACCGGCCACCGCGTTGGCGATGTCGGCCGCTTTGCCGGCGCCCGTGGCGGTGCCGGTGACCCCGATCATCGGGGACTCGGGCGAGGTCTCGGTACGGACGTGCCGGCCCAGCGTCCGCGCCGGGACGCCCGCTGCGGACTGTGCGGCGGCGAGCGTGGAGGTGCTGGTGGAGATACGTCCGTACGCCTGGGCGAAACCGAGGGCGATGGCGGGGTCGGCGCCCTTGGCGGGCGCCGCGACGACATAGCTGGTCGCGGTGTACTCGGGCGCTGCGAGCGCACCGTACGACGCACCGCCGACGATGCCGGCGACGGCGCACACCGGCAGTGGCCACCAGAGCGGCAGCGCGGCGAAGCGGCGGCGCACGGCGCGTCCGACGGTGAGCGCCCGGGGGGCGGCGCGGTGGTCCTGGCGGGGGGAATCAGGCATGGGTCTCACTTCTTCGTCGATGTCATGGAGATGTCGCACAGCCACTGGTCGCTGAGGGCTGGTCCCGGATGGGGCTTGCGGGGGTCACGGGACGGGGGTCACCGTCGTGGGCCGAACGGGCGGACGGACGGGGCGGTCCGCGAGGACCCGTGTGTACACGTCGAAAAGGCCGGCGGCGCTGCGCGCGATGTCGTAGCGGCCGACCACCGGCGGAGGCGCCAGCCGCCGCGCCCCCAGGTCCAGTTGGTGACGGAGCGCCGCCTCGATCGCCCCGGCGCCGCCCGGCAGCCGCACCGCACCGGGCACCGCGCCGGGCGGCAGGTCGTCGAGCGCCGGGCAGGCGGCGTGCAGGACCGGGAGCCCGGCGGCCAGCGCCTCGACCACGGCGAGCCCGAACGACTCCTCGCCGGACGCGGAGACGAAGACGTCCACGGCGTCCAGGACGGCGGGGACGGTCGGCCCGGGGTGCGGTCCGTCGGGCAGCGCGTCGCACTCGCCGAGCAGGTGGACGCGGTCCCCGGCCCCGAGCCGGCGGGCGAGGTCCCGCAGCGCTTCCCGCTCGGGCCCGTCCCCGGCCAGCAGCAGCCGGACGCCCGGCAGCGCGGCGACCGCACGTACCAGCAGGTCGAAGCGCTTGCCCGGCACCAGTCTGCCGACGCCGCCCACCACGAACGCACCGGCCGGGACGGACAGCAGGGCCCGGGTGGCGGCCCGGACCTGCGGGTCGTGCCGGAACCGCTCCCCGTCGACGCCGTTCGGCACCACATGGATGCGCCGCGCCGGGACGCCCCAGGCACGCAGCCGGTCGGCGACGGTGTCGGACACCGCGACCGTCGCGGTGCCCAGCCGCTCGGTCCGCAGATACAGGGCACGGGTGGACCGGGTGAGCGGGCGGCCCTCGATGTACCGCTCCCCCAGCGAGTGTTCGGTGGCGACGACGGTGCGGACCCCGGCCAGCCGCGCGGCGATCCTGCCGTACACGCAGGCGCGGTAGAGGTGGGTGTGGACCAGGTCGTACCGGCCGCGCCGGATCAGCCGGGCCAGCCGCGGGAGCGCGGTGACGTCGCGGTTGCCGCGCATCCCCAGGTGCGTGACGGAGACCCCGTCGGCGTGCAGGCCGTCGGCGACCGGGCCCGGGTTCGTGAGGGTGACCACGTCGCAGTCGGCGGGCAACCGGCGCAGCAGAAGCCGCAGTTGCTGCTCCGCGCCACCGACGCCGAGCCCGGTGATGATGTGCAGGACCCTCACCGGCCGCCTCCGGGCGCCAGCTGCCGCAGCCGGTGCAGCGCCCGCTTCGTCCCCAGGCGCAGACCGCGGTCCGCGTGGCTGATGTGGGTGCGGGGCAGTGCGTGAACACCGGCGAGCCGGCCGGGGCCGATGGCGCAGCCGTAGCCGTAACCGGCGTCGCGCACCGCGTCGACGGCCCGCCGGTCGATGGTGCCGTACGGGTAGCAGAAGCCCTCCGGAGCTGCCCCGGTGATCCGGCGGAGGAGTTCGCGGCTCCCCCGGGTCTCCTCACGCAGCTCGTCGTCGTCCGTCCCGGTGAGGTCCTGGTGGTACAGGCCGTGCGAGCCGATCTCCATGCCCGCGTCGGCGGCGGCCCGGATGCCGTCCTCGGTCAGGAGCGGTTTGCGCGGGCCGAGCGCGTCCCAGGCGTTCTCGCCGCCCGGCCTGCCGGGCAGGACGAACAGGGTCGCCGTGCACCCGTGCCGCTTCAGGAGGGGCAGCGCCCGGTCCGTGAAGTCCCGGTAGCCGTCGTCGAAGGTCAGGCCGACGAGCCCCCGGCCGCGCCCTTCGGCACGGGCCCGCAGCAGGGCGCCGACACCGACGCCTGTCAGCCCGCGGCGCTCCAGCCAGCGCAGCTGCTGTTCGAGCCGCTCGGGGGCGACGGTGATGCCGTACGGGTCGTCGGTGGGGTCGGCCACCGAGTGGTACATCAGGATCCACGGGTGGGTACGGGACCGGGGTGCGGGCGGGGCGGTGTCGCGGGACACCGTGTCAGCTGACATGACGGAACCTTTGCTTGGTGAGGTCGAGCAGGCCGACGACTTCGGGGGCGCGCAGCGCGAGTGCCGCGGCGCCGAACACACCGGGCACCAGCAGGCAGCCGGTGATCAGGCTCGGCAGCGCGCCGGGGATCAGGGGTGCGGCCAGCAGGCCGGCCGCACCGGCGGCGACGGCCGCGGCGGACAGCCTGGCGAGCGTCACCGCGACGCCCCGCACATGGATGGAGACGACGCGCGAGCCGAGGCCCCGGAGCAGGAGCCCGGCGGTGACGGTGATCCCCAGGGCGTTGGACGCGGCGATGCCGTACACCCCCCAGGGGCCGACCGCGAGCACACCGGCGACCGCGTTGACGAGGAGCCCCGCCGCCATCGCGGCGGCCGGGAACCAGGTGGGGCGCACCGCCGAGAAGAACGGCCTCCCCAGGGCCCCGACCAGGCACTGCCCGAGCAGCCCGAGGGCGTACACCCGCATGATGGACGCGGTGGTCGCCGTGTCGTGCGGTCCGAACGCGCCGCGCTGGAAGAGGACTTCGATGATCTGCGGGGCGTAGGCGACGACGACCGCCGTGCCGGTCAGCACCATGAAGGCGGCCAGCGCCAGATCGCGCTCGACCCGGCGCCGCGCCTGGTCCCCGTCGCCGTCGGCGACGGCCTTCGCGACCACCGGGAAGGTGACCGTGCAGATCATCAGCGACAGCATCATCGGGACCTGGGCGACCTTCTGCGCGTAGTTCAGGTGCGAGATCGCCCCGGCGGGCAGCGAGGCGGCCAGGAACCGCTCGATGAGGACCTGCGACTGACGGCAGACGGTGAAGATGACGACGGGCGCAAGTACCCCGATGCCCAGCAGCGCGGGCCGCACGGTACGGGCCGCGCCACCGGGGAGCAGGGCCCCCGTACCGGCCGGTCGTGCGGCAAGATGCCGTACAAAGGCGGGCAGTTGGGCCAGCACCATCAGCACGCTGCCCACGGCGACCCCGGCCGCCGCGGCCCGCACCCCCCACAGGGAGTGCAGCACCAGCATGGTGACGATGATGCCGACGTTGTACGCCACGTAGATCGCGGCGGGCGGCAGATAGCTGCGGTGCGCCCGCAGTGCCGCGCTGAGATAGCCGGTGACACCGAAGAAGAACACCGTCAGAGCCGTCAACCGGGTGCATTCCACGGCCACTTGTGGCTCGGCGAGACCGGGCGCGAGGAGATCCACGATCACCGGGGCGCCCAGGACGAGTCCCCCGGTGACACAGCCGAGCAGGACGAGGAGCCGCGGCAGGGTGGCGGAGATCAGGCCCCGTACGGGGTCCGGTTGCTCCCCCGCGGCGCGCCTGGCCATGGCGTGGCTGAAGGCCGGTACGAGGACCAGCGCCATCGCGTCCTCGATGAGCAGCGTGGAAGCCATCTCCGGCACGGTCCAGGAGATGAGGAACGCGTCGCTGTCGCTGCCCGCGCCGAAGAGGTGCGCGATGCTCTGGTCCCGGACCAGACCGAGCACGGAACCGGCGATGGTCAGCGCGGCGGTGACGGCGGCGGCCCTGGCGAGCACCTTGCCGAGCCGTGGCGGTGTCTGCGGGCCCGGCGGCGCGTGGACCGCGGCCGGCGGTGCGGGCACGGGCGTCCGCGCGGTGGCGCGCGGGCCGGCACCGGTGGTCGTCTCGTTCATACGGTGCCCGGCGCCCGTACGCCGCCCGGGACAGCCGCACCCGGCGGCACCGGACCGGCCAGCGCCCACCAGGCGATGAGGCCGAAGACGATGCCGGTCAATGCGGTGGAGGGGCCGCCGATGTCCGCGTACAGGAAGTCGACCGACTGCCAGAGCGCCAGACCCACCGCCACGAGACCGCAGTCGGCGGCCGCTCCGCGCGCTCTCCGCGCCCCGTACAGCCGGCGCGCCCCGCCGGCCAGCAGCGCCGCCCAGCTGCCGGCCAGCGCGGTGATGCCGATGAGGCCCTGTTCGCTGAGGACCAGCAGATACATGTTGTGCGGGGAGAGCAGGGGCTGGCGCTGGTAGGCGTGGCCCGCGCCCGCCGTGTCCGAACCGGACGAGAGCCCCAGCGACGCGTGTCCGTCGCGGTACGCGGGGAAGCCCTTGAGGCCGACGCCCGTCGCGGGCTCCTCGCGCCACATGCTGACCGCGGCGGCCCACATCGTGTACCGGTCGGTGACCGACTGGTCGGGCGCCGCGGCGACCTGGGTGATCGAGCCGATCCGGTCGGTGATCAGCTGCGAGCCGACCCCGAAGCCGCCCACGAGCACCACCGCCACGGCGACCGCGGCCGCCAGGGTGCGCACCGCCGTGCGCAATCCGGCGAGCAGGACGACGGCCGCCACCGCGACCGCCGTGGCGATCCACGAGCCGCGGCTGAAGGAGAACGCGAGAGGCACCACGAGCGCCACCACGGCGCCGAGCGCCGCAGGGCGCACCCAGCGGGGCGCGCCGGGTGGCGGGCGCAGGGCGAGGCCGGTCGCGACGACCATCCCGAACGCCACGATGGTGGCCATCCCCATGACGTCGGTGGGGCCGAAGGTGCCGACGGCCCTGATGTCGGAGCCCATGTAGGAGGCGCCGGTGCGGGTCACGTACTGCCAGACCCCGAACCCGCCCTGGACCAGGGCGAGTACGACGAATGATCCGGCCACGAGACGGAAGTCCCGGGCGTCCCTGAGCAGCAGCACGACAGCCGCCGGCACCAGTACGAACACCTGGAGGTAGCGGACGAACCCGGGGAGCGCGGCGGCCGGGTCGGCGGCGGTCATGGTCGCGACGGCGAGCCCGGCGGCCGGGACGCCCAGCACGAGCGCGGCGGCCGGGCTCAGCGGGCGCGATCCGCTCCGCAGCAGCCGTACCGCGCAGAACAGCACCAGGAACGCCGAAGCGACGTCCGCGACAGAGATGTTGGTGGAGGTGCTGGACCCGTTCCCGTACTCGAAGGGGACGGCGAGCAGCAGCACCGGCGCTGCCGCGGGCAGTACCGGCCACCAGTGGGTGAGGCGGCCGGAGAGCCGCCGGCCGGGCCGTTCGGTACGCGGCCGGGGGAGCGCCGGGGCCGGGGTGAGGACCGTCACGGTCAGCTGCCCCCCATCCTGAAGAGGGAGCCCGCGGTCCTGACGAGGATGCAGATGTCCTGCCAGAGCGACCAGCTGTCGATGTAGTGGTTGTCGAAGCGGGCGCGGTCCTCGATGGAGGTATCGCCGCGCAACCCGCTGATCTGGGCGAGCCCGGTGATCCCGACGGGCATCCGGTGTCTGGACCGGTAGCCGGGGTGGCTGCCGGAGAACTTCGTGACGAAGTAGGGGCGTTCGGGGCGCGGGCCCACCAGGCTCATGTCGCCGCGCACCACGTTCCACAGCTGCGGCAGCTCGTCGAGCGAGGTCCGGCGCAGCAGGCTGCCGACACCGCTCATCCGGCGGTCCATGGCGACACTCCACCGGGTCGCCGACTCGTGGTCGTCGGCCGGGCGCAGCGTGCGGAACTTGAGCAGTGTGAAGGCCCGTCCGTCCATGCCGATCCGCTCCTGCCTGAAGAGGACACCCGGCCCGTCGGAGATCCGTACGGCCAGGGCGCACAGCCCCATCACGGGCGCTGCCGCGAGCAGTGCCAGGCAGGCGAGCGAGGTGTCCAGGACGCGCTTGCCCCGACGGCTCGCACGGTGGCCGGAGGCGGCCAGCGGCCGCACGGCGAACCCCCACAGGTGGTCCGCCGAGACCCGCCGGTGCTCGGTCCCCGCGGTGTCGACGAGCCACATGTGCACGCCGTGTCCGCCGAGCAGCTGGACGAGCGAGGGGTCGTCGGCGCCCGCCCTGCCGTGGCCGACGAACAGCGCGTGGCGGACGGTGGTCTGGATGACGGCGCGGCGGATGTCCTCGTGGGCCGCCAGCACGGGCAGGGCCGGATTCCCGTCCACCGCGCCGGGCCCGGCCGCCTCGGCCGTGCCGCCGGCCCCGGTCTCCACCAGGCCCACCGGGCGCATGCCGTAAGCCGGGTGCGCGTAGAGCGCGGCGCTGATCTGCTGGGCGGTGGATCCACCGCCGACGATCAGTGTCGAGCGGCAGTGCCGGGCAGCCGAGAGGCGCAGCAGCTGGTGGACCGCGCCGCGGACCGTGCATCCGATGAGGGTCTGCGCGGCGACCGCGGTGGCCAGCACCGTCCAGTCCAGGACACGCCATGGCCCGACAGCGGCGAGGCACGCGGCGGCCGCGCACCACAGGACCAGCGCATGGCCGAGCAGCGCGGGCAGTTCGAGCAGCGCCGACGGGGACAGGCGCCGCCGGTAGAGGCCGCCGCGGACGTGCAGGGACAGGTGCAGCACCAGCAGTGGTACGAGGACCAGCGGCGCCAGACGCAGCCCCGGCACCAGTGCGCTGGTTGCGGCCAGGGCGAGGGTGTCGCCTGCGACAAGTGGCGCTGCGGCGCGGCCCCGCCGCAGCCGTACCTGCCGCGCCGGACCGGGGCGCGGGCCGTCCGCGCTGCGCGGCGGGTGGATCGCGGGCACCGGCCGCTGCACGGCCGTGGCCGGGCCACCGCCGCCCGCCCGGGGAGCATGTGCGCTGTCCGTCGTCATCGGCTGATGTGCTCCCTCTTCGTGGAATGTGGCGGACCCGGCAGCACCGGCAGACCTCGCGGGCCGACGAGCCGCCGGTACAGCTCCGAGACCGCGGTGGCCGTGTGCCGCACATCGAAATTCGTGCGGGCGTGAGCTTCGGCCTCGCGGCCCAGACGGTCCCGCAGGGGGGCGTCGGCGAGCAGCTTCCCGACCGCGCGGGCCAGCGCGTGCGGGTCGTCCGGCGGCACGAGGCCGTGCCGTTCGTGGCCCGGCGGCAGGCTCTCGCGGGCGCCGTTCACGTCGGATACGACGACGGGCCGCCCGCAGGCCATCGCTTCGAGCGGGGCCAGGGCCATGCCCTCCCAGCGGGACGGCAGGACGACGAGGTCGGCGGCGCGCAGCCAGCCGCGCGGCCCGTCGACCGCTCCGGTGAACAGCACGCCGGGCGGTGCGGTGCGGGTCAGCAGTTCACGGTCGGGGCCGTCCCCGACCAGGACGAGGCGGGCTCCGGGAACCGCACGGAGGATCTCGGGCCAGGCGCGCAGCAGGACGTCCTGGCCTTTCTGCGGGCAGAGCCGGCCGACGCAGACGACGACCGGGCCGGGGCCCGGGGGTGCTGCTCCGGCATCCGGTCCGGGGTCCGCGGCTGCGTCGGCGCTGAACTCGCCGAGGTCGACGCCGTTGCGGATCACCGCCCACCTGGCGGCGATTCCCGCCGCTTCACCGGCCCGCCGTTCGGCCTCACTGACACAGAGGACCCGCTCGGCCCACCGGGCCGCGTACCGCTCCCAGGCCAGCGCGAGGCGGGCGGTCCCGCCGCCGACCGCATCGAACGACCAGGCGTGCGGCTGGAAGACCGTCGGTACCCGCCCGCGCACAGCGAGCCGCGCGGCCAGTCCGGCCTTGGAGCTGTGCGCGTGGACCACATCGGGGCGGGCCGCGCGGATGAGCCGGGCGGCGGCAGCGGTCTCGGCGGCCAGACCGGGGCCCGGCGACCGGCCGGCCCGCCAGGGAAGGACATCGGCGCCGGACCCGGCGAGCGCCGACGCCAGACCGGCCCCGGGCGGGCAGGCCACAACTGCTCTGATCCCTTCGGCGACTTGGGCCCGCACCATATCGGTGACCACGCGGGCGACTCCGCCTTCCACGGGCTGCACGAGGTGAAATACCGTCAGCCGGTGCGGGGAGGAATTACTTTCTGGCAGCACGTGTGCGGCTCTCGTAGTACGTGGCCCGGAGATCGGTTTCCCCGGGGTGCGCGGAGCGGAGGGCTCAGCGCCTCGAATCCGTCTGCACGAAGAGCGCGCCGAGAAAATACCCGCGGCTTTCGGCGGAGAAGTGGAAGTTCAGGCTGTCCGCACCGCGGGAGAGTGCGGGCTTGAGGTCGAAGACGTCGGAGTCGTATCCGAGAGTGTTCGCATAGGCGGGTTCCCGCGCGGTGACGGAACGGCCGAAGTCCGAGATGGTGGAATTCATTACGTTGTCCGCGGGGTTGGCCGCGTCACTGACGGCGCGGGCCCGCCGGCCGCCGGCCGCGACGGTCAGCGCGTCGCCCCGTACCGTGCGGTCCCCGTCGTAGGCGACCACGCCCGCCCGGCCCGAAGCGCCCGCCGGGACCGCGAGGCCCCTGAGCTTCACGGACTCCTGCGCGCGGGCGGCGCCGACGGGCTGGAAGCCGTCCCAGACGGACAGGTCCCGCCGGGGCTGACGGGCGTTCTCGTAGGCGACGACCAGGGTCCAGCCGCCCCACGCGCCCACCGCGGAACGGCCCTTGGCGACATTGATCTGCGCCACGGTGTACGCGCCGGACCCGCTGCCGCGTACCAGCCGGGTGACGTCGGCCGAAGCCTGGAAGGCATCACTGCCGTCGGCGGTACGGTGCGCGATCCGGGTGTCGGCCCGCAGCGCCTTGTACGCGCCACCCGGTTCGGCGATGAGCACCCGCCCGTTGTCCCGCGGCGGCTTCTGCTCACCGACCCGGAGGTTGCCGCCCCAGTAGAGCCGGGCGTAGCTGACGCGTGAACGGGCGGGCAGCACCAGTCGCGCACGGCTGGAGTTGTAGGTGTTGGGGTCCTTGTCCACATCGGTGTACAGCATCGAGAAGTCGCTGTTGGCACCCTGCCCGCCCCGCTGGACCCGCGCGCACGGGCGGGCCGCGGACGCGGGCGCGGGCGCACAGGTGATGGCCGAGTTGGCGGCCCTGACGATGCCGCCGTGCTGCACGGCGTGGTAACGCCGGGTGAAGGAAATGGTGGCCCGTTCACCGGCTTTCTCCCTCACGGAGTCGCGCGCGGGTGCGCGTGGCGCGGAGACCGCGGGCGCCGAGAGAAGGGTGCTGGAAAGCACCACACATGACAATACGCCCAGAACATACGGCACAGCGGGACCCGTTGTTTTTCGCATGACTGGCTCTCCCGTTTCGACAAAAAGCGACCAAGCGGACCAAGCAGGAGTGCACTTTGTCAGAAACCGGGGTGGAAATCATGCCGGAACGCCCGCATACCGCCGGACGGCGGAGCAGCCGAATACCGTGAATTCCCCTGCAGCGCACGGGAATAGGCAGGAAGGCAATCCCCAAAGGTCCCCAACGGGTGACGGCGCGTACCTCGCCGGGTGAGCTTTCGTTAAACGCGGGTGGAAATTCGGGGCGGGCAGCCGGGCGCGGTGAAGGCGGGTACCCGGGCACGGTGAGGAAGCCCCGGCCGGTGAACGCCCCACCCGCCGGCCCCGCCCCCGCCCACCCGCCGGGCGTCGGGGAGGGGCCGCGACGGCAGGGCGCACCCCGCGCGCAGGGGGCTCACTCCAACGGGCCGCCGCACTCGTGCGCTACGGCAATCGAGTGAAGGGGCGGAACCAAACTCGGCCCGCGGAGTTGATCAGGGTGCTCCACTTCCGGGCAAAAATGCAGAAAAGGGACCACAGTGATCAAGAAGATTCTGGCCACCGCAGCCGTCACCGCTTCGATCGTCGGCGCCGGCGCGACCCTGGCCCCGCAGGCCATGGCCATCGGCAACGACGGCGGCACCACCTCCGCCAGCGGCAACGGCGCCGAGCAGGCCTTCGGCAACTCCTCCGCCCACGGCAACCAGAGCCCGCAGCTCAGCCTGGTCCAGGGCTCGCTGAACAAGCCCTGCCTCGGTGTCCCGGTCAAGGCCAACGTCGGCTCCCTCGTCGGCCTGGTCCCGATCGCCGTCCAGGACATCCCGGTCCTGTCCTCGCCGCAGAACCAGCAGTGCACCGAGAACTCGACCCAGGCCAAGGGCGACGAGGCTCTGTCGCACATCCTGGACAACATCCCGGTCCTCTCGGGCAACGGTGCGGCGAACCGCGGCTGATCACCTCGCTCCTCCCACGTGGCCGCCGCAGACAGGACGTTGCGGCGGCCACGCGTGTGTCCGCACCGTGCTGCGGTCCGGGCCGCCTTCCGTGCCGCCCTCCGCGGCGCCCTCCGCGGCGCCTTCCGGGCCGCCTTCCGGGCTGAGCCGCGCGCCGGGCTGCGTGCCGGGCTGAGCCGCGCGCCGGGCTGCGTGCCGGGTTCCGGGCACACCCCCGCTGCGTTCCGCGTCCCCGCGGGAACCATTCGGGTCGACTTGCCGCCGGACGGCCGCAGCGGAGTTTCCCCGGGGCGCACCGGTCGTTAGCCGTCCTGTCAGTGGTGCTCACGAACAGGCAACTGGGCACGCGCCGCGATGGTCGTGGATGCGGGAGACACCGCTGCGGGAAGGCTCGACATGAAGTTCAAGAAGGCTGCTGTTCTCGCCGCCGGCGTCATGATGGCCCTGGGTGCCGCTGCGCCCGCCATGGCGGACGCGGGCGCGGAGGGTGCGGCCATCGGCTCGCCCGGCGTCCTCTCCGGCAACGTCATCCAGGTGCCGATCAGCATTCCGGTGAACCTGTGCGGCAACAGCATCAACGTCATCGCTCTGCTGAACCCGGCGTTCGGCAACACCTGCGTCAACAAGTGACGTACGGCTCTCCCGCAAGGGCGAGCCGTTGAAGCGGCCCCGTCGAGGATCCCGGTCCTCGGCGGGGCCGCTTTCCGTGCGGGGGCGGACGCCAGGGGGCCAGGGCACGGAAACGTTCGCCGTTCCCGGGGTTTCTCCGGCGGAAAGAGATCGTTAGCCATGGTGACGGCGGCGCACCGGCACCCTCCGGACGGTGCCTCGGCGCGAGATTCGTGGCTGTGAACAGCGCCGCTGGAGAAAGGTGTCCGACATGAAGTACGCAAAGGCCGCAGCGCTCGTCGCCGGTTCCATGATGGCGATCGGCGCGGGCGCGGCCGCGGCCACCCCCGCGTTCGCGGCGGAGGGTCCGGCCATGCCGCCCATGAGCCTCAACGGCGGGCTCGGCCAGGCCGCGGAGGCGCTGTCACAGGGCGCGGCGGTGCCGGTCACCGGGGTCGCGGAGACCGCGGACAGCGTGGTGTCGGGCAAGGGCGACGCGCCCGAGAAGGTCATGGGACTCGTCGGCCAGGCCACCCCGATGCTGGGCGGCGTCCAGCTGGGCAGCCAGTAGCGGCCGACGGCTCCGGGCGGCCCCTGAGCGGCCCCGGACCGTCCCGCGGCGGGGGCTTGCCGGACGGACCGCACAGCCCGGCTCCGCGCCCGGCAATCGGCCGCGACGCGAAAGTGGCGGTACCCGCATCATCTGCGGATACCGCCACTTCTGCTGTCCGGCCCGGGGGCCCGGCGTCACCGGGCCGCCCGGATCAGAGCAACGTCACTTGTTGATGCAGGTGTTGCCGAACGCCGGGTTCAGCAGACCGATGACGTTCACGGTGTTGCCGCAGACGTTGACCGGGATGTGGACGGGGACCTGGACCAGGTTGCCCGAAAGGACACCCGGCGAGCCCACGGCCGCACCCTCGGCGCCGGCGTCGGCGAACGCGGAACCGGCGGCGCCGCCGGCGGCGAGGCCAGCGGTGGCAAGGACGAGAGCTGCCTTCTTGGCAGTGTTCATGGGAGTTGCACCTTCTCTTCGATGTTGTGCCCCGATATCAGGACTCACTCGATTCGCAACGAACAACGGGGCCCTGCGACACGGCCGGCCGCTCCACGGAACCTGTTCGGCCCAACGGAGAACGGCTCCGCGCGCCGCGGCCGTCAACCCGCCCCACGGGCCCCCGCGACAAGAAGCCATATGAGTGAAGCGGCGGAACCAATCCACCATCCGGCAGTTGATCAGAGTGCTCCGGAAGCGGGCACTCGTGCGACAACAGAAGGACGCGAATATGATCAAGAAGGCTGTGGCCACTGCGGCGGCCACTCTCACGATGGCCGGCGCGGGCGCGATGATGGCGTCGCCGGCCATGGCTGCCGGTCATGACAGCGGCACCACCTCGCTGAGCGGAAACGGCGCCCAGCAGGCGTTCGGCAACTCCGCCACGTACGGCAACATGAGCCCGCAGATCGGTCTCATCCAGGGTTCGCTGAACAAGCCCTGCATCGCCCTGCCGGCCAAGGCCAACCTCGGCTCCCTCGTCGGCCTGGTCCCGATCTCCGTGCAGGACATCCCGATCCTCTCCTCGCCGCAGACGCAGCAGTGCACCGAGAACTCGACCCAGGCCAAGGGCGACGAGGCCCTGTCGCACCTCCTGGACAACATCCCGATCCTCTCGGGCAACGGCACGGCGAACGGCCGCTGATCACCGCCGCTCCTCCGACCTCCGGACGCTGATGTCCTGGTGGAGCAGTGAAGTGGCCCCGGTACAGCGCGAGCTGTCACCGGGGCCATTTCATGTCCGCTTCATGTCCGCCCGCCCCCGGTAGTCCCGGACACCTCACCCGCGCCGGAACAGGACGGCGCCACCGGGCACCCGCACCGGCGCCTCGGTGTAGCCGGGCAGCGGGACCGTCCGCTCCCCCCGCGTCTGCAGTCCGACACACTCCGCCGCGTGGGTCCCGGCGCCTTCGAGCAGCCGCTCCTCGTGGCCGGGGGCCCGCAGCCGTACGAACAGCCGCTCGCCCGGCGCGGTCACGGCGTCCCACAGCGCGTCGAGCCGTTGGCCCCCGCCGGGTCCGTACCCGTCCCCCAGCGCGTACGGCAGCACGGACCATCCGGGATCGCCCGCCGCGCACCGCAGCAGATGTTCGCGCCGCGCGGGCAGCACCTCGAACGACACGACGCGCCCGCGGTATCCGGCGCGGCGCAGCCCCGCCACGTACGCGCCGTCGTCCGCGCCCGCGTCCAGGAGGAGATCGACCTCGGCGTCGGCCAGCAGCTGGGCGAGCTCGCGGTACGGGCCGCGGCCCCGGTACAGCTCCCGCGCGGTGGCCCGCACGAAGCGCGAGTGCCCCCGCAGTCCCGCCAGCCCCCGCTGCCACCGGGCGCGCGACGGGCCGCCCGGAGCACTGCCCTGGATGAGGGCGAAGGCCGGGCCCACCGCGACGTACACCGCGGGGTGGACCGCGGCGAGGCGGGCGGCCGCGCTGTGCTGCCGGACGGTGTCGGGGCCGCCGATCCAGACCAGGCGGGCGCCGCTCTCCCGGATGCGGGCCACCGTCGCCGCCCATGTGCCGGAACCCGGGCCCCGGCCGGGCAGCGGCTCCGCGCCCGCGACGCGTGCGCCGGGGTAACGGACCAGCAGTTCAGCGGTCAGCCGCTCGCCGTCCGCCTCCCCCTCCACTCCGAGCAGATAGTGGCTCAGGCCCTCGCGCTGCCCGGCCCGGACCGTGTCGAGCAGCAGATCGGGGCCGTACACCCGCGCCACCGGCCGGCCGCCGGGCCGCGCGGCACGGGCCGGCCCCCCGCCGGCGGGGATGCCGAGTGCCGCAGCACGCAGCAGCCGCTGGAGTCCGGGACTGCGGTCGGCATCCCCGAGGGTGCCGGCCCGGCAGAGGTGGACGTCCGCCGCCGAGCCCGATGCCGCGAGGCGTACGAGTTCCCTCGCGGCCTCCGCGGGGGCGAGCGGGGTGAGCGGGATTCCGGCGCGGCGGACCCTGGGGCGCGGGACGCCGGCCGGAAGGCCGTGCTGGCTGTCGGTCCGGGGGATCGCCTGGCTCATGCGCCGCCCATCGGTTGCGGTATCGGGGTGATGCCACCGGGGCATCCCGCTCGAACGATCCACAAGCTAGTTCGTTATGCACCACTATGCGGTGACTAACACGATTGGACGGCAGACATCCGATGAGGAGACCCTGAGCGACGCAGATCACCGCCTGCTCAGGTACATCGCGGTGGGATAAGTGGGTACTCTCAGCACGGACTGCATTAAGTTACTGCTTAGTAATCACTTGAGCATCACTGTTACCACTGAATCCCCACCTCGCAGGCCCGAGGAGCCCTTATGCAACTCGCCGCGATCATTGTGTCGCTGGTACTCGCCGTGGTCGGTGTCGCGCTGTTCGCCCGAGCCATCGCCCAGATCTACCGCTCCCTGCGGGTCGGTCAGGACGTGCCCGCCGGCACCCGCACCGACGAACCCGTCCAGCGGACGATCACGGTGGTCAAGGAGTTCCTCGGCCACACCCGGATGAACCGCTGGGGCATCGTCGGCTTCGCGCACTGGTTCGTCGCGGTCGGGTTCTTCTCGCTCGTACTGACCCTGCTCAACGCCCTCGGCCAGCTCTTCAAGGCCGACTGGGTGCTCCCCGTCATCGGCCACTGGCTGCCGTACGAGATGTTCGTCGAGTTCATCGGCGTCATGACGACACTCGGCATCCTCACGCTGATCGTCATCCGCCAGCTCTCGAAGCCGGACCGGCCGGGCCGCAAGTCCCGGTTCGCGGGCTCCAACTTCGGCCAGGCGTACTTCGTCGAGGCCGTCATCCTCATCATCGGCCTGGCGATCTACTCGCTGCGCGGACTCGAGGGCGCACTGGCCGGCGTGCACGGCTACGACGCCGCGTACTTCCTCTCGTACCCGCTCGTCGCGGCGTTCCGCGGGGCCGACGTCTCCACGCTGCAGAACATGATCTACCTGACCGCGATGATCAAGATCGGGACGTCCTTCATCTGGATGATCGTGGTCGGGCTCAAGACGGACATGGGCGTCGCCTGGCACCGCTTCCTCGCCTTCCCCAACATCTGGTTCAAGCGCGACGCGCAGGGCGGTGTCGCGCTGGGCGCGCTGCTGCCGATGACCTCGGGCGGCAAGGAGATCGACTTCGAGGACCCGGGCGAGGACGACGTGTTCGGCGTCTCGCAGGTCGAGCACTTCTCCTGGAAGGGCCTGCTGGACTTCTCCACCTGCACGGAGTGCGGCCGCTGCCAGTCGCAGTGCCCGGCCTGGAACACCGGCAAGCCCCTCTCGCCGAAGCTCCTGATCATGTCGCTGCGCGACCACGCGCACGCCAAGGCGCCGTATCTGCTCGCCGGCGGCGGCAAGAACATGGAGGGCGAGGAGCAGGCCACCGAAGAGCAGCTCAAGGACGTCCCCGCCGCGGCTCTCGCCGAGGCCGAGCGCCCGCTGATCGGGACGCTCGAAGAGAACGGCGTGATCGACCCGGACGTGCTGTGGTCCTGCACCACCTGCGGTGCGTGTGTGGAGCAGTGCCCGGTGGACATCGAGCACATCGACCACATCGTCGACATGCGCCGCTACCAGGTGATGATCGAGTCCGCGTTCCCGTCGGAGGCGGGCACGATGCTCAAGAACCTGGAGAAGAAGGGCAACCCCTGGGGTCTTGCCAAGAAGCAGCGCGTCGAGTGGACCAAGGAGGTCGACTTCGAGGTCCCGATCGTCGGCAAGGACGTCGAGGACCTCACCGAGGTCGACTACCTGTACTGGGTCGGCTGCGCGGGCGCCCTGGAGGACCGGGCGAAGAAGACCACCAAGGCCTTCGCCGAGCTGCTGCACATCGCGGGCGTCAAGTTCGCGATCATGGGCGGCGACGAGAAGTGCACCGGTGACTCCGCCCGCCGCCTGGGTAACGAGCCGCTGTTCCAGCAGCTCGGCCAGGAGAACGTCGCGATGCTGAACATGGCGTACGGCGAGGATGACGAGGACGAGAGCACCAAGAAGGCAAAGGCGACGAAGAAGATCGTCGCGACCTGCCCGCACTGCTTCAACACCATCGCCAACGAGTACCCGCAGCTCGGCGGCGAGTACGAGGTCATCCACCACACCCAGCTGCTGCAGCACCTCATCGACGAGGGCAAGCTCATCCCCGTCACCCCGGTCGAGGGCCTGATCACGTACCACGACCCGTGCTACCTGGGCCGCCACAACAAGGTCTACACACCGCCGCGCGAGATCATCGCGAAGGTGCCGGGACTGCGGAGCGAGGAGATGCACCGGCACAAGGAGCGCGGCTTCTGCTGCGGGGCCGGCGGCGCGCGGATGTGGATGGAGGAGCGCATCGGCAAGCGCATCAACAACGAGCGTGTCGACGAGGCGCTCTCGCTCAACCCGGACATCGTCTCCACGGCCTGCCCGTTCTGCCTGGTGATGCTGACCGACTCGGTCAACGGCAAGAAGAACGACGGCAAGGCGAAGGAATCGCTCCAGGTCGTCGATGTCGCGCAGCTGCTGCTCGACTCGGTGAAGGTGCCTGCCGACCCGGCGGACGAAGCGGCCACCGAGGACGCTCCGGAGCCCGAACCGGCGAAGTAGCGGCATAGCGGAGCAGCCGTACACGGCAGGAGGGCCGGGAACGCCAGATGGCGTCCCGGCCCTCCTGCTTGCGTCATGCCTGCTTGCGTCACGCCTGCTTGCGTCACGCCTGCTTGCGTCACGCCTGCTGGTGCCGTGGCCTCTCCCGTGTCCGGCATTCACCACCACGCCACACCCGCATCACATTTCCCTCGCATCACGTACAACCATCAGCCCCCACCAGCGGTCTCCTCCCTGTCGAACATCCGTGCCCCCAGGGGCTATTGCCGCATTCCGGGCACGGGGTCCGCGCTCCATCCGACTCGGGTGCTCCCGCACCCCTGCATGGCGCAGGAGAAGAAGATCCGCATGCACAGACAGCTCCGCACCGCCCTCGCCACCGCCGCTGCCGCCGCCCTCACCGGCGGTCTGCTCGTGGCCGCCGCGAGCACCGCCACCGCGGCCACACCCTCGGGCACCCGGGGCGACTTCAACGGCGACGGCTACGGGGACGTGGCGGTGACTGCCCCGCTCGCCACCGTGAACGGCAAGTCGGGCGCGGGCTCCGTCTCCATCCTGTACGGCTCCAAGTCCGGCGCGGGCGCCGCCAAGGTCCAGACGGTCAGCCAGGACAGCGCCGGTGTCCCCGGCGCCGCCGAGAAGGACGACACCTTCGGCGGCATGGCCGCAGCCGGTGACTTCAACGGCGACGGGTACGCGGACCTGGCGGTCGGCTCGTACAAGGAGGACGTGGGCTCGGACGCCGACGGCGGCACGGTGACCATCCTCTGGGGATCGGGCGGCGGCCTCTCCGGCGGCACCAACGTCAAGGACCCGTCGGCCGGCAGCCACGACTACTTCGGCACGATGGTGGCGGCGGGCGACTACAACGGCGACGGCCGGGCCGACCTCGCCATCGCCTCCGACCTGAACGTCATCGACATCTACCGCGGCGGTTTCACCAAGACCGGCGGCACCGGCGGCCACTACACCGTCACCGCACCGGTGCAGAGGATCCCGGGCGCGGACTTCCGGAACCTCATCCCCGGCGACGTCAACCACGACGGCCGCACGGATCTCATCGCCGACGGGTTCGAGGCCGACAGCCAGGAGGGGTGGAACGCCAACTACTACCTTCCCGGCAGCGCGTCCGGGGTGACGAGCACCGGCGCCCAGAAGCTTCCGGCGGGCCTCGTCTCCGACGTCGGTGACGTCAACGGCGACGGCTACGGCGACATCGTGATCGGCGCCCAGTGGGACGACGAGATCGCCGGTGCGCACAAGGGCGGCGTCGTGAAGGTCGTCTACGGCACGTCGGGCGGCCCCGACGGCGGCCAGGACTCGCTCAACCAGGACTCCCCGGGTGTGCCGGGGGCGGGCGAGAAGGACGACGCGTTCGGCTACGAGCTCTCCCTCGGCGACATCAACGGTGACGGGATGGACGACCTCGTCGTCGGCGCCCCGGGCGAGGACCTCAACGGCATCGCCGACGCCGGGATGGTGACCGTCCTCTACGGCTCCACCAGCGGCTTCGCCACCACCGGTGCCCAGGCCCTCGCCCAGGACACCCCCGGCGTCCCGGGCGACAACGAGAAGGGCGACGGCTTCGGCGCCGAGGTCTACCTCTCCGACACCAACAACGACGGCAAGGCGGACCTGACGGTCGGCACCCCGTTCGAGAACAACGGCGACGGGTACACCGTGACGTTCGACTCGGACGGTACGAAGCTGGTCGCCACCGGCCAGGGCTACGGCCTGACCGCCACCAAGATCTCCGCGGCGGGCACTCCTCACCTGGGTTACGGAATGACGGGCTGACCCCGCGGCGGGCCACCGCCCGTCCACGGCTCACCGCCCGTCCAGAACCACCGCCCGTCCAGGGCCACCGCCGGCCACTCCGGCCGGGCTGCGGCACCGGCCCCCCAGCCGGCCCCCCGGGTGTTCCCCTAGGGGATGTCACAGCTCGGCCGCAAAGCCCGCCCTGTCCTCCCAGGTCCGGCACCACACCCTCCGGAAGCGGGTACGTTCGAAAGCGTGGCTGGATTCAGGATCGGACGCGGCCGGGACAACCGCACGTCGCAACAGAACCCGCAGCGGCAGCAGCCGCGGGGACCGCAGCAGCAGCCGTACGGCAGGCAGGCACCGCCTCCGCCGTACGGCGGCGCAGCTGCGCCGCAGCAGCGCGCGCAGCAGCAGCACCAGTGGCCCCCGCAGGCACAGCAGCCGTACGGGGAGCCGGAGTACTTCGGCGACCCCTACCAGGGCCGGCAGGGCGGGCAGCAGCACTACCAGGGGCAGCAGGCCCCGTACGGCGGGCCGCCCGCGGACCCGTACGCGAACAGTGCGGACAACCCCGGTCATACACAGGCCTTCAGCATCGGCGAGGACCCGTACGGCGACGGCAACACCTACCGGGCCGGGCAGACGGCGGCCCCGCCCTCCGGGCCGCGCCTGCAGTGGAAGGAGCTGCTGCGCGGCATCGTGATGCGGCCGGGGCCGACCTTCTGGCAGATGCGCGACCACAAGGTGTGGGGCCCGGCGCTGACCGTCACGTTCATCTACGGGCTGCTCGTGCTCTTCGGCTTCGACCAGGCCCGTGAGGACGCCGTCCACGCGACGCTCTCCAACGCCGTCCCGTACGTCCTGACGACCGGCGTCGCCTTCGTCATCGGCGGCCTGATCCTGGGCGCGGTGACCCATACGCTGGCCCGGCAGCTCGGCGGCGACGGAGCGTGGCAGCCGACCGTGGGCCTGTCCATGCTGATCATGTCGATCACGGACGCGCCGCGGCTGCTCTTCGCCTTCTTCCTGGGCGGTGAGAACGGCCTCGTCCAGGTGCTCGGCTGGGTGACCTGGATCGCTGCGGGCGCGCTGTTCACGTCCATGGTGAGCAAGTCGCACGACCTGCCCTGGCCGAAGGCGCTGGCCGCCTCGTCGATCCAGCTGATCGCCCTGCTGTCGCTGCTGAAGCTCGGCACGCTCTGACACGCTGACGCGCCCTCGCGGTGCGACTGAGGCCACCCGGTGTCGAACCGGGTGGCCTCAGTGCTGTGCGGGGCTGTTCAGGAGCTGGAGCCGGCCCGTCCGAAGAACTCGATCTCGGCGATGGAGACCTGCTTCTTCGCCGATGTGCCGTAGGCGGTGCGCAGGATGAAGCGGACCGAGGAGACCGTTCCGACGCGGAAGTCGAGACGCTGGGCTCCGCTGCCCTGGTCGAGGTTGAGATGCCGCTCGATCATCTTGCCGTTCGACTGGGTGATGACCGCGTCGAGGCGGTGCGGCCTGGCGGCGTGCGACAGGTCGCTCGCCTGGACCGAGATGCCGGGGGTGATGACGACATCGAGCAGCCGGACCGGGTCCTGGAAGCTGGCCTGGATCCACTCGCCCCGGCCGTCCTGCGAGACTCCGGGCTCCCAGAAGGTGTTGTTGAGCTCGTCGAAGGCCTTCTGCGGGCTGTGGTCGGGGAAGGAACGGGACGCGCGGTAGCCGTCGGGCGTGATGGGGTGGCGCGTGGCGAAGTGGTCGCCGATCGCGTGGACCGCCGATCCGATGTTGAGCGCACCGATGATGAGGAGCGTGAGGGCCACCGCGCCCGCCACCCACTTCAGGATCTGGCCGATCCCGCGGCGCAGCCTGGGACGGTCACCGGCCCACGGCACCTCCCGGTTCCCGGCGCGCAGCCTGCGCCACCAGGGGAGCCTGGCCGGGTCCTCGGGGCGGCCCGCCATGGTCATGCCGCAGCGGCGGCAGAAGTGGCGGTCGGGCCGGTTGCCGGTGGCGCACCACGGGCAGGCGTAGCCGCCGTCGCCGTCGGGCTCGGCGGCCGGTCCCTGGACGAGCGGACGCGAGGCGGCGGGACGGCCGGGCAGCACGGGAGCGACCGACGGAGCGTCCGGGGCACGCCGTTCCGGATCGGCGACGGGGACGAGCAGGGCTCGGGCCCGGTCGGTTGCGGCAGCCGCCGAAGCGGCCCGCGCCTCCTCGGCCTCCTGAGCGGCCCGCGCCGCCTCGCGCTCCCGGGCGGCCCGCTCGGCCTCGCTGTCCCGGGGAGGGGGCGGATTCCAGCCGGCGACGGGCGGGCCGGGGTGGGCCGTGCCGGGGTCGGCCGCCGGAGAATCCGGGCCCGCGCCCGGGTCCGTGGCATACGGGTTGGCGCCGAACTGGCCTGCGGCGCCACCGAACTGGCCTGTGCCGCCGTACGGGCCTGTGCCGCCGTACGGGCCAGTGCCGCCGTACGGGCCAGTGCCGCCGTACGGGCCAGTGCCGCCGTACGGGCCCTCGCTGCGCGGAGCTGGGCGTTCCGCTTCCGGGGCCGGTCCCGAGGGGGCTTCCGGCGCAGCGGGCGCCGTGCCACCGGGGCGGCCGGTGCCGGGTGCGGCGGTGCCGCTCCGGTCGGCGTCGCCGCGCGGCGTGTCACGCGCCGCCGGGCCGCCCTCGCTCCGCACCGCCGGGACCGGCACCGTGCTGGGCTCGTCGTCGGTGAGCGGGCCCCGGTCACCCGGCGACCGGTCGGGGGCCTCGGCTGCGGGGGCCGATTCGCCCGGGGACCAGCTGAGGACGGCGCCGCAGCCCTCGCAGAACGAGTGTCCTGGCGTCGTGGGGGTACCGCACTCGGCGCATGTACGGGTCCGCTCCCGCATCCGTCCCGGGTCGGCGCCTGGGGGCTGAGTGGTCATTTGCCGGGGGTCCTTTCGGCCGCGGTCACCTGGACCGTGAAGGGCATATGGGCGGGGCGGGCTGCCTCGACGAGGCTCTCCAGACGGTGCTGGTCGCCGGGGGCCGGATCGGACAGCGCCACCGTCACGTGCAGGCGCGGGCGTCGGTCGCCGGGGACGGGGCCGAGCGGTCTGGCGTCCCAGTCGGCCGCTCCGCTCTCGGTGATCTCGGGGTCGACGCCGAAGGTCAGCCGGACCGCCTCGGCGAGACCTCGCCGAGTACCCCGGATGCGGTGCAGGTGCGCGGCGGCGGCGACGGAAGCCCGGAGCGCGGCTTCGCCCTCCGGACCGCCCGTACGGTCGGCGCCGTCCGTCTCGGCGCCGACCCACTCCGCGAGCCAGCGGGTGAAGTCGACAGGCGCCAGCGACGGGGTGAAGTAGGAGTCCAGACAGTCGAGCACGTTGTGGATCGGCGCGAGCACCTCGTCGAGCCCCGCGACGAAGCGCTGCGCGAGCTCGTCGTCGGCGAAGACCGCGGGGAGCATGAGGCCCAGTGGTGCCGATGAGCCGAGACCGTCGACGGAGCCCCTCACGATCCGTCCCCGATGACCCGGACCCGGTGGTCGAACGAGAAGACCAGGGCCGGAGGTGCCAGGTCGATCCGCTCGGTCGCGTCGCCGCGCTTGCCGGTCAGCGGGTCGGCGGGGTGCAGCAGCACCTCGTCGACGAGCTCCACACCGGGTACCCGCTGGAGGACCGCGAAGACCTCACCGGACTGCACCGGGCGCCCGAACGGCCACCCCGTGCCGTGGGCGCCGCCGGTCAGCGGGTCGAGGTGGCGGTAGAGCGCCTCGTGCGCCTGTCGCCTGACCTTGTCGGTGTCGGCGCCGCGGAACGCGTGCAGTGTCGCGACGACGGTGACGCCCTGGTAGTACGGCGGGCCCACGGCCAGCCGGGTGCCGAGCAGCCGCCGCTCGTCGAGGTAGCGGGTGATCCGCTCCAGCAGCGTGTCGCCGGGGACGAGTTGCTCGAAACGCAGCCAGCCGCCCGGGTCCGGCACCGCCTGCGGCACGACAAGGACCCGTACGGCGTGGGCGCCGTGCTCGTCGGAGTCGCCTTCGAGGCAGGTGATGCGGGCGGTCTCGGGAGCGGCCCGCCGGGCCAGCTCCTCGTAGTCGCGCAGGGTCACCGCACGGTCCTGGGCGCGCAGCGTGATCGGCGCGCGCGCCTTGGCCTCGGCGACGGTCTCCCCGTCGACTCCGCCCCTGGCCGCCTCGCGGTTGACGACCTCGGAGACGTACGGGACGGAGTTGCGCAGCACCTGCACGGCGCCACGGGCCACGTTGCCGGCCCGTCCGCCGCCGGTCCGGTAGCTGCGGGCACGGATGACAGCGCCCTTGGGCGGCACCGCGCCGTACTGGCGCATGGTGCCGTCGGGTTCGCGCACGGAGGGGCCGAAGGCTATCTCGCCGGTGGCCGCGTCGAGGGTGAGGTGCCGGTCGTCGGCGCCGGACGCGGCGAAGTGCGGGACGACGTGCCAGTCGGTCCAGCCGTCGCGTTCGGCGATCTGGAGATTCAGCGGCGGTACGTCACCGACGACCGGGGCGGCGGCGAGCCGCAGCCGCTGGCCGGGCAGTCCCGTGGACTCCCCCAGCGCCTCGTCGCGCACGGTCTCGGCGTGCACGGCTCCGGTGGTGCCCCCGATGGTGAACGCCTCGGCGGACCGCACGGTGGGCGACGTCGTGTAGAAGGGCTGCCCCGGGGCCGCCTCGGTGACCCGGCAGCGCAGCCAGCCCGCCTCGCGGCGGCCGGTGCGGGACCGGGTGTGGCCGCCGGGGACGTGCAGAACGACCTCGCCGGGGCGGTTGAGGCCACCGGTGCCGTCCCGGTCCACCTCGCACACGGTCCAGCCGTCCTCCGTCCACGCCTCCCAGACCAGCGGCGGCTGCCGGGGGTCGACACCGACACCGTCGACGCGGCTGTCGAGTGTCAGCGCCACGGCGCAGTGCGGGACGGCAGCCGTGAGCCCGAACATCAGGCAGTCGCCGGGCCGCGGCGACTCGGAGAAGCAGAGCAGGTCCTTGCCCTCGGCCAGCTCGGACGTACGGTCGGCGGCAGTCTCACCGCTGCGCTGCACCACTAGGTACGCCAACTCGCTGGAGTACACCGTGAGTTCACGCTCGGTGGCGAAGACGACCGCCTCCTCGCTCTCGGTGCGGGAGGTGGCGACCTCGGTGCCCACGGGCAGCCGGACCGCCTCGTCCAGCGGCGCCGACAGCCAGAAGGTGACGTCGGTGCGCGCCGCCGACGGGGGGAAGAGCGTGATCCCGATGAGGTCGAGGAAGGCGAGGTGGTTCTTCTCGGGTACGCGGTTGAGCCGGTAGACGATCTGGTCGGCCATGTGCGCGACCGTCTCGACGAGCGTGACACCGGGGTCGGACACGTTGTGGTCCGTCCACTCCGGGGCGCGCTGCTGGATGTAGCGCTTGGCGTCGTCGACGAACTGCTGGAAGCGGCGGTCGTCGAGGTGGGGAGAGGGCAGTGCCATCAGCGTTCGCTTTCGGGGGCCGGTCCCGCGTCCGAGGACGGCTCGTCGTGGGAGGGAATGACGTAGAACGGGAAGACCAGGCTGCGCGGGTTGTTGGTGCCGCGGATCGAGTAGCGGACGTCGATGAAGAGCACGCCCTGCTCTTCCCCGGCGCTCACTTCCACGTCCTCGACCTCGATGCGCGGCTCCCAGCGGTCGAGGCTCGCGTACACCTCGTGCTGGATACGGCCGGCCGTCGCCTCGTTCACCGGGGCGAAGACCATGTCGTGGATGGCGCAGCCGAAGTCGGGGCGCATCGGCCGTTCGCCCGGCGCGGTGGCGAGGACGAGCCGGATGGCCTCCTCGACCTCGCGCTCCCCGCTGACCATGGCGATGCCACCGGTGGGGCTTATACGGAGGGGGAACGCCCAGCCGGTGCCGACGAATTGCTCTGCCATGTCAGACCACCGGCAAGTCGTTGGCGGTGACGACACCCATCAGCGCGACGCTGACAGCCTTGATGCCGATGTTCGCGACCGCGTTGAGCTGGATGCTGCCGACGGCGTCGATGGTCGCCAGGCCGCCTACGTTCATGCCCAGTTCGCCACCCGCCTCCATGTTGAGCGCACCGGCGGCCTTGGCATTGATGACCGAACCCGTCAGGTCGAGCATCCCACCGCTCATGATCGAGATCTTGCCGCCCGCCTTCAACGAGAGGTCCTTGCCCGCCTCGACGGACACCGACCGGGTGCCCTTGATGGTGACGGAACCCTTGCTGTCGACGGTGATCTCGGTCTTGGTGCGGTCCAGGTTGATGGTCAGCCGGTCGTCGCCGCTGCTGATGCGGACCCCGCGTTTGCCGCCGGTCCGCTGGTCGAGCAGGTCGACCCGGTTGTTGCTGCGGTCGGCCAGCGTGTGACGGGTGGCCCGGCCGCTGGTGCGGTCGTAGGGCTGGACGTCGTTGGTGCCCGGCTTGTCCTTGCCGTTGTAGAGGCCGCCGATCACGAACGGGTGGTCCAGGGCGCCGCGGTCGAAGGCCACCAGCACCTCGTCCCCGGCGTCGGGCGCGATGATGCCGCCGCCCTTCGAGCCGCCGAACTGCACGGTACGGGTCCAGTCGCTGGTGTACATGTCGTCCAGCCACGGGAAACGCAGCTTGACGCGGCCCTGCTTCAGCGGGTCCTTGATGTCGGTGACCAGCGCGTTGGCGACGCTGGGCAGCCGGACGGACGGGCTCGCCCCGCCCGACGTGAGCCCGTACAGCGAACGCCACTGACGGCCGCTGACCGTCAGGAACGTCTCGTAGTGCCGTCCGCCGCCGAACGAGTGGCGGGCGGCCGTCACCGTGTACTTGCCCTCGAACGGGTCGCCGACGTCGGCGAGCGCGACCGGGACGCCGGGCCGCAGCTTGGGGTTGCCGCGGACCGTCACCTCGAGCTCGGCGAAGGCGGCCGTGACGTCGTCGGCCAGCGCCGAAGCGGCGTTCTTCACCTCGCTCTGCTTGTCGTACGGGGTCTCCGTCTCGACAATCGTCGCGGGCCCGAACTTGCTGCTGGCCTTCGCGGGCGTGGTGCCGATGGAGATCCCCGGATTCGAGGTGGCGGGCGACTTGCCGACGAGGTCGCGCTTGGCCGTCACGTCCCAGCCCCGCGCCTCGACGTTGGCCACCTGGTCGGCGGATGTGACAGCGGCGCGGCAGCGCAGGATGTCGACCCCGGCCTCCAGGACGTACGGGCTCTTCTCGCTCGGCGTACTCACCGGCGGGGCGCCGGACGCCCGTTCGGCCTTCACGAACTGGAACTCGCCTTCGGAGTCGACGGACAGCACCCGCTCGTTCTCGTCCGCCAGCCGGCACAGGAAGTCCCAGTCGGTGACGTTGGCCTGGGTGATGTACTCGTAGACGCCCCTCGTCGCGTCGATCTTGCCGATCTTCAGCTTGTCCTGGCCCGCCAGCTTGCGGGCGATGTCGGACGCCGTCATGTTGCGGTACGCGATCACCCGCCGCTGCCGCAGCATGCGGTGGCCGCCGTCGTAACCGCGGATGACCGTCGTGGTCCCGGTGCCGTCGTAGTCGATCTCCAGGCCGGTGATCTCACCCGTGATCAGCGGGGACTGGGCGCCCTGGCCGTCGGCCACCGGCGCGACGACCACCTTCTTGCCGATGTCGGCCCCCGAGTCGGCGATCACCTTCTTCTTGGGGTCCCGGAAAGTGAGCTGGAAGGCGCCGGGCACACCGGCGCCGAAGTCGATCCAGCCCGCGACGAGCAGCGAGGCCAGCTCCTTGTTCAACGGCGCCCCGCCGATGGTGACATGGAGGACGTTGGAGTAACCGATCTTGGTCATCAGTGACCGACCTCTTCGGCGGCAGGGAGCATGAGTTCGGTCCCCGGGCTCAGCTGCGCCGGGTCGTCGATGCCGTTGGCCTCGGCGATCGTGCGCCAGACAGTGGCGTCACCGTACTCGCGCCAGGCGAGGAACTGGAGCGAGTCACCGGCGACGACCCGGTGCACCCGGCGTGCGGTGAGCGCGCCCGACGTGGGGTTCTGACCGGCGGTCTTGCTCGGGATCTCGTGCAGATGCACCTGGCAGGTGGCCCGGATCGGGACGCCCGTCGTACTGAACAGGCTGTACGTGGCGTCCACCGAGCTGACGTAGGCGGTGAAGCGCGCGGTCGAGAACGCACCCCACTGGAAGACCACCCACGGGGTCGACGGCTGCTTCGCCGCGATGCTCGCCGATGTCACCTCGCAGCAGGAGAAGAGCGCTTCGACGTTCTTCCGCACGTCATTGCTGTCCGGCTCGTCGGAGCTGTCCAGGAACACCTCGACGGTCATCTCCCGGGGCTCCGGGCCCAGGAACTCCGGGACGGCCCCGTCCCGCACCGCAGCCGTGGGTGTGGTCTTCCACTGGGCGCGGCGGCTCAGCGCCAGCTGGGACGGGTTGAAGTCGAAGTTGAACGTGCGGATCAGCCCGCCGGGCGTGGTGCTGTAGCCGACGGGCGGCTGGTGGATGGCGAGCGTGGCACGCACCAGGCTCTTGCCCGCGCCGCCCTTGCCGCCGCCCTTGCCGCCTCTGCCTCCGGTCATCGCCATCTGCGAGGCCCCCTAGTCCGTGAATCCGTGGTGGGTGATCTCCAGGGTCTCGGTGGCCACCGCGGGGCTCGACGGGTTCAGCGAAGGACCGCGCCAGCTCACCGGCAGCACATCGATCAGCCCCCAGCGGGCGACCAGCGAACCGTCGGCCCGCAGCGCGGAGATCTGCGCGGTGGGCCGGGTGACCCCGGTGGTGATGGACGAGATCCACGCCGCGACCTTCGCCGTGTCCGGCGTGAGCGGGCGGGTCAGTGTGATGTTGGAGAACGTGACCCGGGACGGCAGCTGCCAGACGAAGCCGTTGTTGCCGCCCTCCTGCCGCTGCTCGATCTCCACCTGGGAGGAGAGCCCTTCACAGCCGTTGAACGTGCCCAGGCTCTCTCCGTCGATGGACAGGCTGAAGAAGATGGTGGAGCCGGGATCCTGGTCCTGGGGCATCGGGTGCGGCTTTCCTTCCTGCGGGTCGGTGCGGGTGGTGCGTCTCGCGGTGGTGCTGTGGTGCATTCTGCTGTGGTGCGCGTTCGCGCCGGTGCGGTGGGCGGGCCGGTGGTGGGGGCCGCACCTCGCGGCAGCCGTGGTGGTCCCGGTCAGCGCCGCGGGTCCCGGAGTCTGCCGATCCGTTCGCGGTCCATGCGCAGCTCCGTCCTCAGCAGCCGGGTGAGCGGGCCGACCAGCCGGTGGGTGAGCTCGTCCACCTGACCGTCCGAGAGATCCCGGGCGTCGAACCTGGGCGCGGCCTCCTCCGTCGAACCGTCGCAGCGCGGCCCGTTGTTGAGGTTCGGGGCCACCGCACTGTACGGCGGGGGGCTCTCCGCGCTCTCGGTGTACGGGGGCGGCGGAGCGCCTCCACCGTTGCCTGCGCCGCTCCCCGTGCCCTGGGCCGTGACAGTGACGGCCGAGAGCTGCGGCGGCGCGGGCGTGGCCGGCTTGAGCAGCGAGGGGGCCTTCGGCGCCCGCGCCGGTGTACCGGGCGCCCGCTGTACGGGCAGCGCGGAGGGTGCGGGCGCGGCAGCCGTCCGGCCGAGGGTGACAACCGGGGCGGCCGGGCCCCCTGTGGTGTCCGTTCCGACGGCGCCGGTGCCAGGAGCGGCCGCCGGTACCGACGGGGCACCAGCCGCGGGCCGCGCGGTACTGACTGCGGTACTGCCCGCGGGCCGGGACGGCGCGGTGAGCGCGATGGGTGCGTGCCGCACGGCGGGCCCGGTCACCGGACCTGCCGGCAGCGCGGCCTGCGCCGTGACCGCACGCTGCACGGGCAGGGGCGCAAAGGCCTCGGCGACGCCGCTGAACCGTTGGCCGTCGACCCCGCGGCGCACCGGAGCACCGCCCTGGCCCACCGCCGCCGGGCCCTGCGGGGCGGGCGCGGGGCCGGACACACGCTGAAGGGTCAGCGGGGCGGGCAGCACAGCGGGCTGCTGGGCGGCCGGACCACCCGGCACAGCGCCCGGAGGCACCGGCCCGGCAGCGGCGGACGGAGCGAACGGAGCGGACTGTACGGGTCGCGCCACCGGGGCCGTACCGGTCGCACCGGCCGACCGGGCGGGCTCTCCGGCCCCGGGGAGCGACACGGCACGGCGCTGGACCACCGGACCGCCCGCGGTGGAACTGCCTGCTGCCGGAACGCCCGATGGGGAACTGCCGGTTGTGGAACTGCCCTGTGCGCCAAGGCCCGTTGGGGAATTCCCGGGTGCGGGAGCCCGGTTCGCCTCCGGTGCGGCGTGCCGTACGACGGGCACGGCGGGCACGGCGGGCACGGCGGGCACGGCGGGCACGGCGGGCACGGCGGGCACGGCGGGCACGGCGGGCACGGCGGGCACGGCGGGCACGGCGGGCACGGCGGAACGCTGGACCACGGCCGCGTCCGGAGAGTTCCGCTGCCCGGCAGCCGACGGCGCCAACGGCGACCGCACCGCGCGCGCCGGGGCCAGGGGGCGCGCGGCGGCGGGCGCGCTGGAGGGCCGCCGCTCGGACGGTGCACGGGTGGCGGGCGCCGCGCTGCCCGGTGCGCGCTGCACGCTCGGGCCGTCGGGCGCTGCGGCATCGCTGCCGCCGACCGGAGCCGGCGGTCCCGCCGCGTCAGTACGGCGAACCGGGGCAGCCGTCGGCGCGGCCCCCGACGGGGACTTCGCGTGCGACGGTGCGAGGCCCGCGTCCGGGCCGGTGACACTCCCCGAGGTACTGGCCGCAGGGCCAGTTGCCTGAGCCGCGGATGTGGCCGACCGCTGCACGGGGGCCTGGGCGGCCTTGCCGATCGGAACGCCTCCGGGCTTGCGCTGCACCGGAGTCGCGGCCTTCACCTCTGCCCCGACCGGGCGCGCCCCCGCGGGCGGCGTAGCCAGCGGTGCACCGAGGAGCGGCCTGCGACGGGGGGCGGGCGCCGGAGGAGCCGGAGTACCGGCCCCGCTGGTTCCCGTTCCGGTCGTACGCCTCTGTACCGGGGCAGCCGGAGGCTGCCCCGGAGACGGAGCGTGAGAAGGGGAGGACGAGGAAGGTGAGGAAGGTGAGGAAGAAGCACCCGGAGTGGCCTGGCCGGACGGGCCGTTCCCGGGCTGCGCCGCAGCGCCGGACGGCGCGCCTCCGGGCTGCGATATCCCCGCACCTGAGGCCGAGTCGGTCCGCTCGCCGGATACCGGCGAGCGCTGCACCCCCGGAGCCGCCGCGGGGGGCCCGAGCCTGCTGGGACGCACGGGCTGCGGCGCTGCGGCCGGTCCGGCACCGGTCGGCGTCGCACCGCCCCGCGTCGGTTCACCGAGCCCGGCCGCCCGGCCTGGTCCCTGTGCGGCCCTGCGCTGCACGGAAGCCGTACCGGTCCGCACCGCGCGCTCAGGCGTCATGGACCGCTGAACCGCGGGCCGTGGGGCGGTCTCGCCGGCCGCGGAACTTCCGGCGGCGGGGCTCGCGACCCCGGAATTCGTCGTCCGGGAACTGTCCGCGGCAGGGCTCCCGGCTGCGGGTCGCCCGCTCGCGGAAGGCCCGGACGCCCCGTCGGCGCCCTCACGTTCGGCAGCCGGCGGCGCAGGAGCCGCGCCGGACCCTCCCGGAACACTCGCCCCGGACCCACCGGTCGCCGCAGGCACGCTCCGCTGAACCGGGCCTCCGGCGACCGGACCCACCGGCCCGGCAGGCAGCGCGGATGCCGAGGGCGGTACGGGCGCGACCGCGGGACGCGATGCCGGACCGGACGGCGGCGCGGCCGGAGACACCTCGGCGGAACGGGAGGCAGGACCGGGAGCGGAAGGTGCGCCCCCGGCAGCCGGCTTGGACGACTTCGACAGCTGTACGGGGGTCCGCGGCGGGCTGGACGGCCCGGACGCACCCGTCGGCCGCCGCACCGGAGCGGGCGCCGGCGCGCTCCCCTGCGCAGGACCGGAAGCGGCAGGACCGGAAGCGGCAGGTCCTGAAGCAGCGGGGCCGGACCCTCCACGCGGGGGCTCGGCCGAGGCGGCTGAACGCTGCACCGGGCGCGCGCCGGGCCCCGCCCCCCGCAGCGGAGCGGTGGCAGCAGAGGTGGACGGCCCCGCCGGGGCCGGGGAGGAGGGAACCGGAGGCACCGGAGCGGGAGACGTCGGGGGTGCCGAAGAGGCCCGGGACGAAGACGCCGGAGCCGAAGTCGGGTGAGCCGGAGATTCCGCCTCCCTTGCGGGAGGCTCACCCGCCTGTGCCGGACGTACCGACGCGGGCAGGACCCGCCGCTGCACAGCGGCCGGAGCAGCCGCCGTGGTCAGCGCTGCCCGGCGGCTCGCTTCCTGCCGTACGGGCGCGACGCGGGGACCGGCCGGGCGCGCGGCGGCGACCGCCCGCTGGACCGGCGAGTCGGGCAGCGGGGCAGGGCCCCGTGCCATGGCACCGTCCGCCGCTCCCGCTTCGTCGTCCACCACGGCGACCGGCAGCGACAGCGCGGGCAGCCCGAAGCCGGCCCCGGAGGGAGCGGCGGCGGGTGTCAGCGCATCCCGGAGCAGCCCGCCGGGCGCGCCGTCGAGCACGGCGTGCGAGAGCGACCCGGAGAAGGAGGGGTTCTGCCAAGTGGCCAGCCGTGAACCGAAGTCGGCGGTGGCCACCGCGTGCCCTGCCGGCCGGACGGACGCCCGCTGGATCGCGGGCAGACCGTTCCAGTCCCGCCCGGAAGCCGCGGCAGCCGTTTCCGGCGCCGCAGGTGCGACCGCGGGGGCAGAAGGTGGAGGTGTGGTGCGGACAGGCGCGTCCGGGCCCGTGTCCGTACGGCCCCGGAGCCGATCGAGGAATCCCATGACGGTGCTCCCGCCCCCTTACCGCTCAGCCGACGCGCGGGTCACGAGCTCGGCGATCTGCTCGGCGTACCGACGACGGTCACGGTGTTCGAGGTCCAGGATGTCCTCCAGGCTCCAGTGGAAGTGGTAGGCGATGTACGCGATCTCCTCGTGGACACGTTCGGTCGCGTACGTCACGATTCCCCCAGGCGGCTCCCGCCGAGTTCGACCTCGAACGGCTGCTCACAGTGCGGACAGGTCACCCCGGCCCTGGTGTGGCCCTCGGCGTTGACCTGACGGTAGAAGTCCTGCAGGAAGGCCAGGTCGGAGGCGAACATGTTCTCCACCACGCCGTCGTGCATGTGCGCCACACTGCCCAGCCGGGTGATGACCCGGCCGAGCAGGACGACCGACAGGTACGCGGGGTTCTCCTGCACCCGGATGTCCCGCAGCGGAATCAGCTCGTCCCGTGCGGTGGCCAGGCGCATGACGCCCTCGCGGTGCACGGTCCCCGCTTCGTCCACGTAGCCGCGCGGCAGCTCGAACGCGAACTCGGTGCGCAACTCCCGTCGTACCGGCGCTGGTTCGGCCGGGGCCGCGACCGGGACGGTCTCCTCGGGGGTCACCGCGGCGGCGGCGGCCGGTGCGGGCTGGGCAACTGCTCCCCTGCGCATTACTCCATGATCATTTCTTCGTAGGTGATCGTGACGGTCTCGGTGAGGGCCGAGGCTTCGCCCGCCTTCACCGTGCTGGCCGAGACCTTGCTGCACCAGGCGTTGCGGAGGTGGTAACGCTTCACCGGCGCGTTCTGGTAGTCCATCACGATGATGGAGGCGTTCTTGCGGGCCGAGCCCATGTCGCCGCGTACGGAGGCGTTGATCCAGTCGTTGAAGGACTTGGACTGGGTCATACCGCGGACGACCGTGGCCTCCCCGGCCTTCTTGACGCCGGGCAGCTTCTTGGTGATGGGCTGGCCGTTCGCCGAGACCTGCTGGAACTCGATGACGTCCTGCGTCATGTCCAGGCCGTTGACCTCCTGGAGGTACTCGACCATGACGCCGTCGATCTGGAGGCCGAAATTGTGTGAAGTGAGCGAATCGCCGGGCATGAGGCTCATGGACGCTGTTCCTTCTGTTCGCGCTGTCCGTGGTGTCGGTAGTGCCGGTGGTGCCGGTACCGGGGCCGCCCGCACGAGCCATGCTGGCCCCGGCGGACGGACACCCGGTGGTGCGCGGGCCGGACCCGGCGGCCAGGTCCTGGCCGCCGGGTCCGGAGCGCTGCTACTCCTCCAGCTCTCCGCCACCGCTGGAGAACTGGGCCAGCCTGAAGATCACGAACTCGGCCGGCTTGACCGGTGAGACACCGATCTCGCAGATGACCCGGCCGAGGTCCACCGACTCCGGCGGGTTGGTCTCGGCGTCGCACTTCACGTAGTAGGCGTCCTCCGGCGTGGCGCCGAAGAGAGCGCCGTTGCGCCACTCCGTCACCATGAACGCGGAGATGTTACGCCGGATCCGGGCCCACAGGGCCTGGTCGTTCGGCTCGAAGACGACCCACTGGGTGCCGGTGAGGATCGACTCTTCCAGGTAGTTGAAGTACCGGCGGACGTTCAGGTAGCGCCAGGCCGGGTCGGAGGAGAGGGTGCGCGCTCCCCAGATCCGGATACCGCGGCCCGGGAAGGCCCGGATGCAGTTGATGCCCAGCGGGTTCAGCAGGTCCTGCTCACCGCGGGTGATCTGCATCTCCAGGTCCACGGCGCCGCGTACGACCTCGTTGGCCGGCGCCTTGTGCACACCGCGCTCGAAGTCGTTACGGGCCCAGATACCGGAGACGTGACCGCTCGGCGGGATCAGCCGGGTCTGGCCGCCCGCCGGGTCGAAGACCTTGATCCACGGGTAGTACAGGGCCGCGTACTTGGAGTCGTAACCCGCGGTCTCCTGGCGCCAGACCCGGATCTGACGGGCATTCAGGCCGGGCGGCGGGTCGATGACGGCCAGCCGGTCGCCCATCAGCTCGCAGTGGGCGATCAGACCGAGCTGGACGGCCTTGACGGCCTCCAGGTCGATGGCACCGCGCTGGTAGGCGGCCATCAGGTCGGGGACCGCGACCATCGAGATCTCGTCGACCGCCTCAAGACCGCCGAAGCCGGTCCGGTCGGCGGAGTCACCGAGGTAGTCGCCGATCCGCACCTGATCGGTCTGCTGCTGCTCGACGGGGGCCGGAGTGGCCGGCGCCGCGGGCGGCGCGGCGAGCGCGACCGTCTGGTTCTCCGGCCTGGCGACCTGCGCGGCAGCCGCGTCCTCCTGCAGGAGGATCAGCTTCGAGCGCTCCTTGACCTGCGTGACAACGTAGTTGCGGTTGCCCTTCTTGGCCGATACGTCGAAGGTCTCCGCGACCTTCTCGCCGTCCTTGACGACCAGCTTGAAGCGGTCCGCGGGACCCTCGGAGTCCGCGACCTCGACGCTGATGGAACCGCTCTCACCCGGCGCGATCGCCGACACCGCGAAGGTGCCGAGCTGCTTCGGCTCGCCGGGCGGCAGTGCGGCCGGCGCACGCCGGCCGGTGACGGCAGCGGGACTCTGCTCCTCGTCGCCGGGGATTCCACCGGGGACTCCGCCGACGCGGACCACATAGGCGGCCGAGCCGCCGTTGTTGAAGAAACCGTAGACCGAGTGCGCCAGGTAGTAACCGTCGGTGAACTCACCGAACGAAGCGACGTACTGCGTCCAGTTCGTCACCAGCGTCGGCTCGTTGAGCGGCCCGACGGGCGCGAGACCGACAAAGGCGGCGACCGAGGTGCCCACACCCTCGATCGGACGGGAGCCGCTGGCCACCTCCTCCACGTACACACCTGGTGACAGGTAAGACGGCATGCTCAGCTCTCCTCGGGGTACGAGATACGACCTGCCTTCCACCCTGCGAGACCGGACGCGGCGGCGAAACGTCCGCCGGTACCTAACCGAGGGCATGCCGTATGCCCCGACGGGCAGCCGGGCGTTCACGGAACCGCGGCCGGTCCACGGCCCGCACCTGCCCGTACCTGCCCGGACGTGCCCGCACCCGGCTGCCGGGTGCCCCGATGGGCACTCCGGGGCCGAAGCCCCGCTGCCCGCGCGGTACACCGTACTGTCCGACAGGGCAATCGTCCCCGGCCGGTCACCGTTGAAACAGGGCCGCCCCGGGGCAGAATCCGCACAACACCGCCCCGGAACCGGCCATTCGCGACACAACGCCCTCTCCTGCGGCGGGCGGAACGCAACGCGGACGGCCCGACGGCGACAGCCGCATACCCGGCAGCCGAGCCACCCGGATCTGCCCGTTCCCGCAGCCGCCACGAAGGGCAGGGGGAAAAGCCGTGCGGGGCATCGATCCTGCCCTGCTGCCTGGTGACATGGTGTCAAGCGGCTGGTTAGAGTCCGGCGCGTGAGCATCTGGACTTCTCTGGAGCCTGCGTCCACCACGGTGGACCCCGGCAGTACGGCTACTGTGCGGCTTCGCCTGCGCAACACGGGCGACGTCGTGGACGAGTACCGGTGCGTACCCGTCGGTGATCTGGCCCCGTACGTGACCGTCGAACCACCGACCATCCGTCTCTTCCCGGGCACCACCGGCACCGTGGACCTCACGTTCGCCCCGCCCCGTACCCCGGACGCCATCGCCGGGCCGAACCCGTACGGTGTCCAGGTCATTCCCACGGAGCACCCGGAGGCCACCACGGTCCCCGAGGGCAACGTCACGATCACCCCGTTCTCCGAGGTCCGCGCGGAACTCGTGCCCCACACCGTCAAGGGCCGCTTCCGCGGGCGTCCGAAGCTGGCCATCGACAACCTGGGCAACACCAAGCTCACCGCGTCCGTCAACGGCAGTGAGAACGGCGACCAGCTGTCGTACGAGATCCACCCGGCGAACGTCCAGATCGAGCCCGGCCGTGCCGCGTTCGTCAAGGCCACCCTGCGTCCGCGCCAGATCATCTGGTTCGGCCGCAAGCAGGACCGCCCCTACCGGCTCGCGATCCAGCGCTCGGGCACCAAACCCCTCGACGTCGACGGCACCTACGTCCAGCGCGGATTCCTGCCCCGCTGGCTCGCGACGTTCTTCGCGGTCTGCATGGCCATCGCCATCGTCTTCATCATGGCCTGGTTCACCCACAAGCCCCAGGCCGCGACCCGCGCCACCGCCAAACCCCAGGAAGCCGGCGTCGCGCTCCCCGCACCGACCCCCACCCCCAGCCTGCCGCCCCCCGCGGCCAGCGTCCCGCCACCCACCCCCTCGGCCCCCAACCCCGACACCGGGGACAGCGGCGGCGCAGGCGGAGGCGGCGGCGGCGGCGGAGGAGGTGGTGGCGGCGGCGCACCCAAGAAGAAGCCCGCGGACCCGGCGAACCAGAAGCACGTGGCGATCGAGAACACCGGGACCAAGCTCTGCGCCGAACTCCCCGGCAGGGACAAGGGACAGATCAACGGCTGGGTGATCGAGAACGACTGCAACTTCACGGACGCGGACAACCAGGTCTGGGACCTGGAGGTGCGCTACTCGCACGGTGGCCCCGGCAAGAACAGCCTCTTCCAGATGCGCAACATCAAGGACCGCCTCTGCATGGACCTGGGCGATTACGGCGCCAGGGCCGCCGGAACCGGGGTCGCCGAGTTCACCTGCGACGGCACCAAGAGCGACAACCAGCTGTGGTGGCTCGACAAGCAGCGCGACGACCACTACCTGATCCGCAACTACGCCAGTCACGACCTCTGCCTGAAGACGACGCCGAACGGTCCGAACGGCAAGCAGGGCGACAACGACGACAACGAGCTCCTGATCGGTCGTTGCGACCTCCAGGACGCCCATGAGTGGGCCATCATCCAGGCCCCCAAGAACGCGTGAGGCCGGGCGGTCCCGGCCGGAGCGGTACGGGACCGTGAGCGGCAAGTGACGAGGAGCGGGCGGTGGGTCCTCACCCACCGCCCGCTCCTCGTCGGCCGCGCGTCTTCGTCGGCCACATGTCACCGGCTGCGCTTCACCGGCCGCGCGTCACATCAGCCGCTCTTCACCGGCCGTGCGGCACATCACCGCTCTTCACCAGCCGCCGTCGTCCAGCACCAGCCGCCCGGCCTTGCGGTACTCGCGCTGCGCGCCTGCCAGCAGGTCGGCCGAAGTGACCGGCGACCCCCGGCCCGCAGCCGCATAGGCGGCGGTGACCACGGCGCTGCGGATCGAACCGCCCGCCAGCTCGAAGTCCTTGGCGCACCGGCCCGGATCGATGTCGTCCACGCACGGCACATGGACCAGGCTGTGCTGCCAAAGCGCCAGCCGCTGGCCGGCGTCGGGGAACGGGAAGTCGACGATCAGGTCCAGCCGCCTGGTGAACGCCTCGTCGATGTTGGCCCGCAGGTTGGTGGTGAGCAGCACGATGCCGTCGAAGGACTCCAGCCGCTGCAGCAGGTAGGCGCTCTCCAGGTTCGCGTAGCGGTCGTTCGAGCTGTTGACCTCGGAGCGCTTCCCGAAGACGGCGTCGGCCTCGTCGAAGAGCAGTACGGCGTCGGCCCGGTCGGCCTCCGTGAAGATCCGCTCCAGGTTCTTCTCGGTCTCGCCGATGTACTTGTCGACCACGGACGAGAGCTGCACGACGTAGAGATCGAGGCCGAGTTCGGCCGCGACCACCTCGGCCGACAGCGTCTTGCCGGTCCCGGAGTCACCGGCGAACAGTGCCAGCGCACCCCGCCCGCGCCCGCCGCCGGCGCTCAGCCGCCAGTCACCGAGCACCCGGTCGCGGTGGCGCGCCCGCAGCGCCAGCTCATGCAGCTGCGCCAGCGGACGCTCGGGCAGCACCAGATCGTCCCAGCCCACATCGGGCCTGATCCGGCGGGCGTGCTGTTCCAGGCCCGAAGCGGACTGCTGCCGGGCGGCGAGCCGCAGATGCGCCGCGGACAGCGTCCCGCCGTCGAACGCCGCGAGATCCAGCGCGGCGCGCGCGGTACGCCGGATCCGGTCCCCGCCCAGCCGGTACGGCGCGACGACCGGCGCCAGATCGAAGCCGAGCTCCTGCGGCCCGTCCGGGCCCTGCGCCGACCCGAGGGCCGCCGTCCAGACACCGAGATCGCCGGACCGCTGACGGGGGGCGTCGAGGACCAGCGGGTCCTGGTCGCACCAGTGCGGATCGTACGGGCGCCCGCCGGCGAGCAGCACGGATACACCCGCAGGGGCGCCCTCCGCGACCTGCGCCAGCAGCGCCCTGAGCAGCGGTCCCGGCTTCTCCGGTACCGGTGCCACCACGATGGGGCACCCCCGCAGCCGTGCCTCGCGCAGCAGATCGGGGACGAGCTCCGTTGTCCCCTGCTCGCCCTGGTCCGGATGAGGGGCGGCCGGGTCCGCCGCGGCGTCCCCCGAGGAGCCGTGGCCGGGCGTGAAGTGCAGTGCTTCGAGCCCGGCGATGGTCAGTGCGGCGGTGGCGCAGGAGAGCGCGTCGCCCTCCCGCTCCTCCCGGAGGTACACCGCCGGCCGCCCGGCACCGAGCCGTTCGGCGAGCCGCTCCACGAGCGGGCCGCCCTGCGGCGCGGACTCGGCGGGGCGGGGCCGCAGCAGCGTGACCTGTCCGGCGAGCGCCGCGTCCGGGGTGTCGTCGCCGAGCAGATGCGCGGTGACCCGGTCCGGTACCCGCAAAGACCGGCTGAGGAAGGGCCGTTCGGCCTCCTCGACCTGGAGGAGGCCCATGGCGCGCAGCGGCGCCGATGAGTGGAAACGGGCCCGCGCCACAGCGTCGTGCACGGGCAGCCCGCACAGCTCGACGGCCAGCCCCACCGTCGCCCGGCGGCGGCTGACGTCGTCGTTCAGGTAGCCGTACAACGGCTCGAAGGTGCGGTCGAGGTCGGGGGCTAGGGCCAGCAGCAGGATCGCCTCGTCCAGCGGTCCGAGCCCGAGGCGGGTGACGAGCCGGCGCAGCCGGTCGCTGCCGCCCGGCGCTCCGGGGCCGGGGCGGGAGACGGCCCCGGCCCCGGAGGAAGCGGCATCCTCGCCGGTGTGCGGAACGTCACCGGATGCGGGCCCGGCCGCACCGCGCGGCCCGAGCAGATGCTGGACGGCCTCGTCGGAGAGGTAGAGGCCGCGCAGCGGATCAGCGGCTGTCGGGTCGGCTGCGCTGCGCTGCGCCACCAGCTCCGCGACCCGCTCGCGCAGCAGCGTCAGCCGGGCCAGCAGCGCGTCGGCCGGGGCCCGGAGACCGGCGTCGCCACTTCGGCCGGGCTCAAGTCCGGGAAGGGCGGGTTCGTGACCGGCCTGAAGGCCGGGATCGGCACCTGCGGTCGTGTCGGCACCTGCGGTCATTCGGACTGCGCCCCCGTGCTCGGTGCCCCACCGGCGGTGCCGGGACGGCGGCGCACGCCGGTCCTGGCGAAGTGGCGCTGCTGGTGATGCCGTTCCTGCGAGTCTTCGAGTGTGCCGTCCGTCCCGCGCACCCGCACCCCGGCGCCCTCGGTGACCGGCGGCCCGACCTCGTACTCGGGGAACGCCGGGAACGGCGCCGTCACCACGAGGTCGAGGGAGGGCTTGAGCTCGCCGCCCAGCGCGGACCAGATCTCGGCGAACGACCGCGCGTCGGTCTGCAGTCCGGCGATCGTCATGGGCACGGTGAGCCCGAGTTCGGCCAGCGCGCCGGTCAGCTGGTCCGGCGGCAGCACCTCACGGGGCAGCAGCGTGGCCAGGACGGCGGAGAGCATCCGGTGTTCGTCCTGAGGCTGCTTGGTCCAGGCGGTGACGAGATACGAGAGCCGGAACCAGCGCGGCGGCTGCTGCCGTTTGAGTACCACACCGCGCTCGTCCTTGACCGCGATGGCGCCACGCTCACGCCGCTTGACGTCCTCACGGATGTCGTACAGGTAGACGTCGATCGTCGGTGAGTTGCGGCGCGCCGCCCAGTCCCGGGTCGGGGCTTCGAAGGCGATGTCGACCCCGGTCCCGGCCAGCGCGCCGCCTGACAGCAGCCCCTTCAGGACCTCGTCCACCTCGTGGATCACTGTCGCGCCCTTCACTGGTGCCGGCGGTGTCTCAGGCGTCACCGCTCCGCGTCGCGGGTCCGCACCGCCATCCTGCCCCCGAGCCACCCCCGCGCCCCAGGGGTGCGGGGGACGGTACGGGGGCCACGCTGTCGGGCCTCAAGGGCAGTGGGTACTGCCCTTGAGGCCCGACGATGTCGTCCAAACCGGGGGATCACCCGCCGGTTCGGTCAGATATATCCCTCTCTGAACGCGTATGCGACAGCATGTGCCCGGTTGCGCAGGTGCAGCCGGGTGGTGAGGCCGTGCATCACGTTCTTCACGGTGCGCTCGGAGTACGAGAGCTTCCTGGCGACCTCGGCGGTGTCCATGCCCTCGGCCACCAGCTGCAGTACCTCCAGCTCACGCGAGGAGAGCCCCGAAGCGGGGGCGCCCGGCGAGCTGGTGGCCTTGCGCTGGAGAGCACCGACCTGGGATATCAGCCGTCCCAGAAGATCGGACGGGAGGTCTCCCTCGCCTCTCGATGCCGCGATGACAGCCTGCAGAAGCCGGTGCCCGGTGGCCTCGTGACGCCAGACGATCGCCGCCACGCCGCTCTCTATCACCTGAAGCAGTTCCGCCTCACGGATCAGGCCCGCCACGAGCACGGCCCGGGTGCCGTCGATCCGCACCAGTCGCCGCAACTGCGACAGGGTCGGCTCGTCCAGCGCATCCGCCAGCAGGACCGCCACCGTCCCCGGCCGCTCGCTCGCCTCGTCGACCAGCTCGATGGCCGGCTGCTGGCGCAGCTGAGTGGTAGCTCCTGCCAACGAGAGCGGGTCGGACGCGTGGATGGCGACCGGGATCCTGGCATCAGGTCCCGTCGTGTCTAAAGACGTCCGCAAAGCCAACCCCTCACGTTCTCGCAGAACACCATGATCCGGCGGAATCAACGGAGCCCGCACTCCTGTGTCTGATGGTGTGTCCGCATTCGTGGTCTGCACGAGATCGGCACGAGACGGACAGCCCGGTATTAAGGCGACCACCGACCGGAAAGCCTCTCACACACCCGTATCCGACCGGTTACATACCCCGGGCGATCGAAGATGACAGGTTCGTGAACTCCGCGGGCTCTGAGTCGCATTACAGCCAAGAGGCCGCGCAAATACCACCCGCATCAAGTAAGAAAGCTGGACAAACCCCGCAGAACGCCGACTGCCGCACACCGCGACAGCGGAATCCCGAGGGCCCAGCGCCGCCGTCAACAGGTACAGAACGGATACAAAACAGTGACGGAGGCGGAGAAGCGAGAGGGTCCGAGTGCCGGTCGGCACTCGGACCCTTCACCATTCCCACGCAATCCGAAAACGCCTCGTCAGGCGTCCAGCACCTGGCCCTCGCGCCGCACGACGGGAGGCTCGACGCTCCAGGGGAAGTTGATCCACTCGTCGGTGCGCTTCCACACGTACTCGCATTTCACCAGCGAGTGCGGCTTCTCGTAGATGACAGCGCTGCGCACCTCGGCGACGGCTCCGACACAGAAGTCATGGACCAGCTTGAGGGTCTTCCCCGTGTCGGCGACATCATCGGTGATGAGCACCTTCTTGGCCGAGAAGTCGATTGCGTTGGGCACCGGCGCCAGCATCACCGGCATCTCCAGCGTGGTCCCTACACCGGTGTAGAACTCGACGTTCACGAGATGAATGTTCTTGCAGTCGAGGGCGTAGGCGAGCCCACCGGCCACGAATACCCCGCCGCGCGCAATGCTGAGCACTATGTCCGGCTCATAGCCGTCGTCGGCGATGGTCTGCGCGAGCTCGCGCACCGCGTGCCCGAAACCTTCGTACGTCAGGTTCTCGCGTACGTCACTCATGGCTGAATCACACCTGGGTCCGATGGAAATTGAGGAAGGACCGCGAGGCGGTCGGCCCGCGCTGCCCCTGATAGCGCGACCCGTACCGCTCACTGCCGTACGGGTGCTCGGCCGGCGAGGAGAGCCGGAACATACAGAGCTGCCCGATCTTCATGCCGGGCCAGAGTTTCATCGGGAGCGTCGCGACGTTCGACAGTTCGAGCGTGACGTGCCCGGAGAATCCCGGGTCGATGAACCCGGCGGTCGAGTGCGTGACGAGCCCGAGCCGTCCGAGGCTGGATTTGCCTTCGAGGCGCGAAGCGAGATCGTCGGGCAGCGTGACGACCTCGTACGTCGAGGCGAGCACGAACTCACCGGGGTGCAGGATGAACGCCTCGTCCCCGTCCGGCTCGACCTTGCGCGTCAGATCCGCCTGCTCGACCGCGGGGTCGATGTGCGGGTAACGGTGATTCTCGAACACCCGGAAGTAGCGGTCGAGCCGCACATCGATGCTGGAGGGCTGCACCATGTATTCGTCGTACGGATCGATGCGCACGCGTCCGGCGTCGATCTCGGCCCGGATGTCCTTGTCTGAGAGAAGCACGCCCCGAGGATACGGGGACCGTGCGGCCCTGCCCCAATCGGCCGACCCGCACACCCCGCACCACAGGCGCCACTCCTGTCCCACACGGCGGCCACAGCCACCGCTCCTGCCACTCACTTGCTCCTACTGCTGCTCCAGCCCCACCGGCACGGCGTGCCGCAACCGGGCACAGCGCGGACACCGAATGAGCCGTCCGGGCCCGATCCGGTCGGCCCCGAGCTGCTGCAACGGGAACGAGCTGGTACTGAACACGTGCCCTTCGGCACAACGGACGACGGTACTTTCCATCGGGTCCATCAAGTCCCTTCCCCATCAAGCGTGGACGAGAGAAAACACCACATTAGGGGATGTACAGGACGCCGCATCAACCGGCACTCCGATCGGCCACGGTACGCCTCAACACCCGCACCCGGCGGCCGGATCCCACCCTGGAACAACCGGATCAACAACAACGGCGACCGCGAAGCGGACACCCGTACGGAACGTCCCCCGGACAGCGACGCGGGGTGACCGGAGGTGCCCAGCAGACCCACGGGGCGTCCGACCGGCCGGACGACAGGGCCCGAGCGATACGGACACAGACGGGCCCGGCTCGGGGATGCGGTAGAGTGAGCGCGTGCGATTCCCTCCGGGAAGATCGCTGCGCGAGTGTAGTTTAATGGTAGAACATGAGCTTCCCAAGCTCAGAGCGCGGGTTCGATTCCCGTCACTCGCTCCATTACGAAGGCCCTGGTCGGAGACCAGGGTTTTCTTTGTTGTCTGGACCAGCTCAAGCGTCACGTGCCCGTTCCGTACCCGATGCCTGACCTTCGGCTTGCCGACCAGCGTTGCCCGCCCCGTCAGGACCCTCATGTCCAGGCCAACAGCGGACCTTCTCCTGCATGGACCCAGCGCACGTGACCGGGTATGGATCAGCCAAACCCACCGCAATCCCGGGGCCCTGGGCTCATCAGGTTTTCGCTCGGTCCCGAGAAACATCCCGGTCAGCACCCAGGAGCCGCGCTGCGGGCTGGACCACAGGTGCCGCCTACGGGGTCCGTGCGAGGAAGGCAGACAAGTCGCCCGCTGAGCGGCCATGATCCACTGCGGACCGGGGATGCACACCCGTGACCGGCAAGGAATCGCCCGCACAGTTACGTAAGCGCGCTGACACCTTGCGCACCTGCGCCCGGAAGGCTCACAGCGCGGTCCACGAGATGGGCATATATCTCGACCGTGAAGCCAAGCGGGCATCCGGGGCCGGGGAGAACCTGATCTGGATCAGCCCGTACGCCACCGATACCACCGGCACATCGCAGGGGCGTTCACGGCGGCGGCCGTTGCCGGGAAACTGCGTGGCCTGGATGCTTCGGCGATCACCTCGGCACTCGACATATGCGGCACCCATGGCCGCAGGCACTCTGGAGCTCGCCGGATCCTCACTCAAGCGCCTCCATCCGGGCTGGGCCGCTCACTCCGCCATCACCGCCGCCACCCTCGCCGGGGCCGGCTTCACCGGACCCGCCGGCGCACGCTCACGAACGGCGGCCCCACCGCCCCGGCGAACGGAGCGGCGGGGCCGTGCGCGTCCATCGGGCACTACGCCATCAGTACAGCACCCAGAGGGAGATGCGCCCCTTGTTGTCGACACAGGTGGCGTCCTGGTACTGCTTCTTCGCCCGGGGGATGTCCGCCTTGCACGCGGCCATGTTGGGGTACATCTCGGGACCACCGGCGATGTCGTGCCAGCTCGCGGCCGAGGCGGAACCGGCCGCCAGCGGAATCGCGACCAGAGCGGCAGCAACAGCGGCACCGTAGGTCATTCGCTTACGCCACGACTTCATACATCTCTCCTCAAGCAAGGGGCCGGACCGGGACCGGCCAACCGCGTCAGGTCAACGTTGCGCCCGAAGATCTTCGGACATTCGTCAGTTGAACACACCGGCACTACGCGCCCCAAAGCCCCCAGGACCCTTGTTACAAGCCCCTGACAAGGGAGGATAGGCAGACGCTTGCCAAACAGGACTTGGCAGCCCTTCACCACTTCGGGGCGAAAAGTCAGAAATTGTCAGTGCTTAAGGCATGGACTTCTTGACCCGCTCAAGGGCGTTCAACGGATCGCGCCGACCTCGCCGCGCGGCAAGTCGCGGACCGGGTCGGGGGTGTTGACGCCGAGGAGACAGCCGTGCCGGTTGCGGAGGACGCTGTCTGGCGGTGGCAGCAGCCCTCCGGACGTCCACCCCGGCCCTCCAGCCGCCCAGGAACCGGCAGTAGCGGACCGATCTCCCGCCACTCGATGTCCGTCAGATCCGTGCCATATGCCGGCGCCCGGCCAGGCTGATCGGCCGCGCTCCCGAACCGATGAGCGAGACAATCTCACGACACAACAGACGTGTTGAGATCCTCGCCCTCGACCGCGTACAACATGGACAACAGGGCCTCCTGCCGTACTCGGTGTCCCAGCAACTCCGAACTGCGCACCAGGGGCCCTGCCTTCAGGCACGGACGCGACGAGGTTCACCCGCCCCGGCGGCCACTTTCGAACACACCGCACTCAAGATCGACAGGACAACGGCTTCTTAAGCCAGAGGGTGCTCTGATCAAGGGGACAAGGCACGGGATGGACTGGAGTGAGGGCCCTCAGCAGGCAAAGGTCAGCGGAGACCCACAGGGGCGGTTCGGGAGCACAGCCGATTAGATTCGCTACAGCAAGGGCGCGGAGTCCGGCCCCGGAAAGACGGGATTCTTCAGACTCTCCAAGGACCATGACTGTACCGAATTACACGACGGGAATGCGATGAGCTTCTGGATCCAGCCCGGAAATCCCCAAGTACTGGATGCCGACGAAGTCGCAGACAGCTTTTTCGAAGCAATCGGCCTTATCTACCCTCCCAACACTGAATACCTGGTGCTTTCTTGGAACGGCGTGCCAGTCGCAGTGAACTACGCCGAGGACCTTTATGTCTTCGTCGACGACATCATCGTCCTGCTGGAAATGGTGAGGGGCCCCGAGTTTTCGCACACCAAACTGGTCACCGGCGCCTCTTCGTTCTTCACCACATGGGAAATCCGCCGGGAGGGGGCTGAGCTCATCATTGATTCCCGGTGGGAGTCGGTCCTGGGCGGCTACGAGTTCCTGCTCAATGAGCGGGGCAGCCTCAGGCTCACTACGGCCGACTTCGCCCGTGAGTGGCTGAAGGTGCTTCGTCGGCTGGTCGACGACGTCACCTCCAAGGCCGTCCGAATGGAGGACGACGCGATGTTTCTGCGTGCCAGGGCTCTCCTGGCCGACCACGGCGAACCCGGCGGGCACGAGATCTACAAGGGGCCCTGCCCATGATCTGCAACTTGATTGCCACCGAGGCGGCCACCCCTGACCGCCTGGCTGCCGCCCTCTGCTCCGCCCTGGGCGTAGCCGCCGGGGATGTCGATGTCGCGGATTCCGACGGCGACACGGATGTACGGAGCTGGGAAGCGCTGGTCCTCTGCGACTACACGGCGATCCGGGGCGACCTTGCCTGGTCACTGGACATCTACGTTCACGATGAGTTGACGCAGAGACCATCGGAGGCGGAGATGGCATCGCGGCTCGCTTCCGCCACAGGCGCCGCGGTTCTTTTTCCGGCGGAGTCGGATCCGCCGAGCGCGTACTGGGCTGTCACCCCGGAGGGCCGCTTCACGCGGGCCCGGCTGCTCGTCTCGGACGAGGACCACAGCTACAGCGTCGATGCTGTCGAGGAGTACGTGCCGCAACTGCCGTCAGCTGCGGTCATGCTCATCCCCGAAGTCGTCCCGGAGCTGCCCGTCGCCACACCGCTCAGGGACGCCTTCGTGGCGCAACTGCGGGCTTCCGCAGTCACCGAAGCCCGCTTGCAGAGCCCGGCATCGCCGGACGTGCCGGGTAGCCTGGTGTGGCAGGCATGGACGGGGCTGGGTGCCTGGGAGAAGCTCGTCAATCACATGGCAAGCGGATGGGAGGGCGCAGGCTGGTGCCCGCCCGATCTGTACCGGCGACGCCTCGAAGCCCGGGACGACCTCGAAAACCTCCCCCAGCAACTACCACCCGCCATAGCAGCGAGCCTCCAGACAGCGCTGCAACAACTGGACGATGTCTTCGCCCTGCTCACCGTCGAGGACAACCAGGGGTCGATCATCCAGCAACTCGGCGAGAGCACGGCGCGCATGGGGCAGGGCTGGTGGTGGCACCGTCGCCCTGATCCGCTGCCGGGGCAGCGGGCGTAGGCGAAATCAGAGGCGTCACTACAGCCGAGCGGGCCGTAGACGAGCGCGGAACTGGCAGTTCTCCGGACGGAGAACCCGGCTACGGCAAGCGTATTGCGGGACGGGTCCCGCCGCGCCGACAACTCCTCGAAGGCGAAGGGGAACGCGCACGCGGCAGCGCGCGGCGGGCCGTTCGGCCGGACACCCTCATTCCGTCGGCCCGTCGGCCCGTCGGCCCGTCGGCCCGTCGGCACCCCGGGCTGAGGGCGAGGTGGTGGGAGCCGCGCGGTCTGCCGGTTCGGTTGCGCGTGCGTGCGGTGCTGACGCACTCCGTTCCAGGACTGACGCGTGGTGGAATGCAGGGGGGTGGTGGCCCCGGTTCCGACGGGGCCACCACCCTCTGTCCTGCCTCTGTTGACCCGCATCCGCCCGTCGGTCCGTCCCGGTCAGGACGGTTCCGCCGGGGTCAGCGGTAGCAGGTGGTCACGAGGACCGTGTCACCCGCGTGGACGACCGTCGGGGCATGCGGCGAGAGCGAGACCACTGCGTCCTCCGGCTTCTGGCAGTCGGCCTTCTGGACGCGGGTGAACGTGGGCGTGAGGCCGAAATGGACGAGCGTCGCCCGGACCCTCGCCGACGTCGCCCCGGCCAGCTGCTCCTTGGCGGTGCTGCCGTCGCTCGTGCGGACGAGCAAGGTGGTGCTGTCGGCTACGGTGCCGGCTGCGGCGGCCGGCCGCGAGGTGTCCGAACCGCCGCCTACCGCACCGACCGCCAGGGCGGTGCCCGCGCCGGCCACGACGAGGGCGGTGGCGATGCCCGCGATGGCCGTTGCCCGCTTGCGACGAGCCCCGCGCGCGATGGTGGCCGTATCGAAGTGCGGCGTCCGGGTGGTGTTCACGAAGTCGTTCATGGCATTCACCAGTTCCTGCTCGAAGGATGCGCAGCCGGAAGGCGGCGAATCGGGTGAACTCATCGGGTTCCTTCCGTGGGCTGCGGTGTTGAAGGGCTGGGGACTGCGGGGAACTGGCCTCTGAGCTTGCCCATGCCGCGAGCGAGCTGGGACCGCACGGTGCCTGTCGAGATCTTCAGGTCGGCCGCTATCTCGTCGTCCGACAGGTCATGGAAGTACCGCAGCACCACGACCGTCCGCATGCGCATCGGCAGACTCTGGAGGGCCCGGACCAGCTGGTCCCTCGTGTCCACCCGCCCGTACTGGTCCCCGGGGGCGGCACGGTCGCCGCCGTCCTGATGCGGGACCATGCGGCGGAACCTCCGCCACCGGTCGTTGGCCAGGTTCACCATGATCCGCCGCACGTACGCCTCCGGGGCGTCCTTGGCGGCGATGGTGCGCCACTTGCGGCAGGCCCGCTCCAGGGTCTCCTGGACCAGGTCCTCCGCGGCCCCGTGATCTCCCGTCAAGACGAGGGCGCCCCGGAACAGTGCGGCCGACCGGGCGACGACAAAGCCGTGGAAGTCGTACTGCGACTCCGCCGGTCCGGGCTTGCTGATTCCGATACGGACATCGTGCTCGGTTGCCAGGTCCACATCCCCATCCCTTCCTGTCACCCCTCCTCGACGGGAAGGCGGTCCCGTTTGCTGCACGGGCAACGTGAGACCTGCGTCACACGGACGGGAGCCAGAAGGGAGCCTGCGAAGGGAACGGCGCAACTCCTGGTCAAGGAAGATCCACCGATGGCCAGCGGCCGCGTGAGTGAGCCGGGACCGTCGAGGGGTCCGGGGGGCCCGGGTGATGCAACTCGACGACCGGGGCGCGCCGTTGAGCCGAGGCTCTCCCACCCGGGCTGAGCTACAGCTCAGGAAAATCCGGGACCATGGCGACGGCAAAGGCCAATCGCCGATCCAGCCACCCCACCTTGATCGATATACCGATGCTGCTGTCGAACTGTGGAATTCCTTTGGAGACCATCACCAACTCGCCCCCGGCGGTCTTCCATTCGAGCGTGCGCCCCTCCGCGGTTCGGTTATCGCCGTCCGCCGCCAGCTCCAGAACCATATTCAGGGTCGACTCGAGGCCGCGCAGGGCCAGGCCCCTCGGGCTGTTGTTCGCGAGGGACCATTGGCTGCGGCCCGCGATCTCGGGGCAGTCCGGCTGGTCGATACGCCACGTATGGTGAACCACCCTGTTCGATGAGGGAATGCGACGGATCGTACCGATCACCCGCCCTTCACCGTCCAGAACGCTGCGGTGCACCTCCTTGCCGACGTCCATGGGACCGTCCACGGCACAGAGGACCCGTTGGGCCGCTTCGTCCTCGTAGAGCGTCGGCTCAAGCACCGGATTGCCGGGCGAATCGGTCCGGAAATAGGCGCAGGGCGCATAGGTCCGAACGTCCCTCGCCTGTCGGGGAACCCGCACCGCGAGCCGCCCCAGCTGACGCCTCTCTCCATGGACACCCGATCGCTCGGTCCTTCCGATGGTGAAGCGGCGAACATCCCTCCAGCCGACGGCGGGGACAGGGGGCCGCTCCTCCTCCTGCGCCTTGCGCTTGCCGAACACCACCGCAGACTCCCTCCATCGCTTCCGCAATGTTAAGGACCGGAGTGTTAAGGACCGGAGCCTGGCCGGCGAGAGCAGTACACGGAGAGCGGCGTCGAGCGCTACGCCACCGGTGCTTCCGTCCGGGCGATCGACGACGAACCGGGGACCGGGGAAACGGTCACCGCCGAGTTCGGCGAGGCCCTTGCGCGGGCTGTCGGATCGCGGGCGGGCCCCGGCCCTTTCGCGGGCGGGCCCTTCATGTACCCGTCGCGTGCGCCGAGTTGTGGCAGCGGAATGAGCGATCGGGCTCTGAACGGCATCGGACTGGGCCTGTTCCGCTATTGCTGTCCCCTCGGATCGGCGGCGGAGGGTTCACGGCCAAAACGGCTGTGGAGTGCTCCAGTTCGGGCTGCGCTCCGCGCACGCCGGTGTCGCGATCCGCGACCGCAGGACCCCAGGGACCCCAGGGACCCCAGGGACCCCAGGGACCCCAGGCTCTCGCCCGCGCCGCCGGTCGGCCGGCGCTCGTTCGCGACGTTCGTACGGGACATCTCCAGGGGGTCGATACGGAAGGCAGCCGCCGCACGGGAGCCACACGTGAGCCGCACCGGAACCCAGGCAATCGTTCCGCAGGTCGGCTCCGGGTGCCACCTCGCGCCCACTGCGCTCAGGAGCGGGAGTGGCTCTCCTCAGGGACGGGACCCGTAGCCCGTGACCCGTGGCCCCTTGAGGTGAGCCCGCATCGTTGCGGCGCACGATCCGGCGGCCGGACGCCCGGCCTCGGTCTCCGGTGCTGCTGCACACCGTCACCTGCCGCTCATCACCGTCTCCGCGTATGTGTCGACGTACTCCTGGCCCGACAGGGCCGAGATCTCGGCCGTGATGCTCGTCGTCACCGCGCGGCGGGCCCGGCGGTCCGATTCCCGTCCGAGGTGCTCCGCGAACGTCATCGCGGAACCGAATCGCGCGTCGAAGCTCGCGACGTACAGCCGCTTGGCACCCTTGGGGTGCACCCGCTCCGTGCCGGTGAGGCCGCACGGGATCACCGGGGCCCCGCTGCGCATGGCCAGCCAGGCGGTTCCGGTGGTGCCCTTGTAGAGGCGCCCGTCCGGCGAACGGGTTCCCTCGATGTGGATGCCGACGCCGTGCCCTTCCGCCAGCAACTTCAACGACAGTTCCAGTCCGGCCATGGTCCCCGCGCCGCTCGTCCTGTCCACCGAGATCATTCCGACGGACCGGAAGAACAGCTTCTGCAGCCGGCCCTTGAGGCCCGGTATCTCCAGCCAGCCCTGCTTTCCAACGAAATACAGTCGGCGCGGAGTCAGGAGCGCGATAAAGATGGAGTCGAAGAATGAGAGGTGATTCGCCGCGAGAATGAAGGGACCACTCGCTGGTATGTCGCGAACCCCCTCGACGCGGGGCCGGAGAATGAGCTTCAGCGGGATCAGGAGGATCCATCGCAGCAGCATTCGAAACATATGGCTGTCCTGTCCGTACGAGGGGCTTCACAGATGGTAACGCGGCCCGCTTAAGCGGGACTTAGAAGCCGCTTCTCAAAAATGGTCACTGATGCACCCGGCGATTTGCGGGTAAACTTTCTCCCATCCATTCCGTTCGTTCTCCACCGGATTTGAGAGACCAGGAGCGACATGTCCGAGCCCACCACGCCTGATTCCGTCCGCACCTTCATAGAGCAGGAGCTCGTCGATTTCGGTGCCGAACCGGAGGCGATTTCGGACGGCATCTCACTGGACGCCCTCGACATCGACTCCCTCGCAGTCGTCGAGCTCGTCGCCTCGGTCAAGCGGCGTTTCGCCGTCGAGATCCCCTTCGAGGACATCCCGCGCACCAGCACGGTCTCGGCGGTGTGCGAGCTGGTCCACTCCCGGGCCGCGGCGGCCTGAGGGGCCTTGCACGATGAGCGTCCGGTGAGGCCGCGTGGCCGGTGTCGTGTACCGCTGGGCGCCGGAGAGTCCGTGCAGCCGAGCTGCCTGGACTGTCCGGCAACGCCGCGACACGCGGTGCCGGACCAAGCGACCCGGGCGGGCGCAGCGCAGGGGCCCCTGAGCCACCGCGCCGCCGGCTCAAGGAAGTTCGGCGGCCGGCGGTGCGTACCGGCGGCGCTCCCACGGATACGCGGGCAGCGTCAGCACCCGGCGCGGCAGACCGGCGAACGACGGCTCGGTGCCCCGGTCGAGGAACTCGGCCGCCGGGCACTCCCGGTCCTCGGCCAGCGCCTCCAGCGCGACCCGGGCCTGCTCCCGGTCGGCCGCCGCCACCCGCACCCGGTTGGCCAGCGCCGCCCTTCCGTGAGTGAGGGTGTAGGCGAAGGCGGGGTAGTCCTCGTCCTTGACCGTGATCAGATGTGCGGCCAGCAGCCCGGCGTAGACGCGCAGCGCGGCGGGCGTACGGGCTGACACCTCGAATCCGGTGACCTCCACGGCCTGTCCGGCCGACGGAGGGGCGGACGCCTGAGCCGCGCCCAGGATGACGTGCGCGTTGGTGCCGCTCATCCCGAACGAGCTGACACCCGCATACGCCCCGGCCCCGGCGGGCCAGGGTTCCAGCCGGTCCGGCACCCGGAAGCCGGTGCCCTCCAGGTCGATCCGCGGGTTGAGTGTGGTGAAGTGCGGCACGGGTGGCGCGGCCCGGTGGCGCAGGCTCAGCATCGCCTTGAGCAGGCCCAGGACGCCTGCCGCCGATTCGGTGTGGCCGAGGTTCGCCTTGGCCGACCCGAGCAGCACGGGGGCCGCACCGCCGGGCCGGCCGAGCGCCTCCGCCAGCGCTTCCACCTCGATGGGGTCGCCGAGCGCCGTCCCCGTGCCGTGCGTCTCCACGTACCCGATGTCCGCCGGGCTCAGCCCGGCATCCGCGAGCGCCCGTTCCACCAGCACGGTCTGCGCCGCCACGCTGGGGGCGGTGAACCCGGAGGCGGCGCCGTCGTGATTGACGGCCGACCCGTGGATCACCGCGTGTACCCGGTCCCCGTCCCGCACCGCGTCCGCCAGCCGTTTCAGTACGACGACTCCGCACCCCTCGGCGCGGGTGAATCCGTTGGCGCGCGCGTCGAACGGGCGGCACTCCCCGTCCGGGGAGAGCGCCCCGGTCCGGGCCGCGAACTCGGTGGCCCGCGGGGACAGCACCAGGTTGACCCCGCCGGCCAGGGCGACGTCGCACTCACCTGCAGCCAGCGCCTGACGGGCCAGGTGCACGGTCACCAGGGACGACGAGCACGCGGTGTCGACGGCGGCCACCGGCCCGGTGAGGCCCAGCGTGTGCGCGAGCCGGCCCGCCGCGAAGCAGTGGCCGTTGCCGGTCGCCCAGTACACGTCGGACTCGCCGGGCATCCACTCGCGGTAGTCCTGTCCTGTGACACCGACGTACAGCCCGCAGTTCCCGCCGGGCCGGGCCAGGCCCGCGTCCTCCAGCGCCTCCCAGGCCACCTCCAGCAGCAGCCGGTGCTGCGGGTCCAGGGCACGGGCCTCACGTGGTGCGACGCCGAAGAACGGGGCGTCGAACGTCAGGACCTCGTCCAGGAACCCGCCGCGGTGCGGCACCTCGTCCCAGGCGTCACCGAAGGGGCGGCGCCGATGCTCCGGGATGGGCCGGACCGCGTCACCGCCCGCGGCCAGCAGCCGCCAGTAGCCGTCCATGTCGGCGACGCCGCCCGGGGCGCGCACGCCGACCCCGACGACGGCCACGGTCCGTCCCCCGCGCAGCGCGGCGAGTTCCGCGCGCAGCCCGCGGATGGTCTGCATGGCCCGGCTGACCGGCGTCGCCGCTGATGCCGTCTCGCTCATCGCTGTTCCCCGTCCACGAGTTCTGCCGCTACCCGCTCCATGAGCGCCTGGGACAGCGGCCGGAGGCTGGCGTACGTCCACAGCAGCGTCGGTGACAGCTTCAGGCCGAAGTCGGCCTCCAGGCGGTTGCGCAGTTCCAGGCTCATCAGCGAGTCCAGGCCGAGGGACTTCAGCGGTGTCTCGCGGTCGACGGAGTCCGCGGCGATGCGCAGCACCCGGCCCGCCAGATGCCGTACCCGCTGCTCGACGAGGTCGGAGCGGCCCTCGGGGGCGCAGGCGGCGAGCCGTTGCCGGAACGCTCCGCCCGTGGCGGAGCCGGTGGACCGGCGGGCCGCCGCCAGCCCGCTCCAGCTGGGCAGGCTCGCCGTCGCCGGGTACGTCTCGAACCAGCGTCGCGCGTCGAGTGACAGATAGCCCACGACCGTCTCGCCGTCACGCAGGAACTCCTCCAGCGCCCGCCAGGCGTCGGCCGCCGGGAACGGGGCCATCCCACGGTCCGCGAGACGGGCGCCGCGGTTCTCGCTGCGGGCTGCCAGTCCCATGCCGTCGAAGCTGCCCCACTGAACGCTCAGGCCCGCGCGGCCCGCGTGCCGACGGGCGGCCGCGAGGGCGTCGAGATAGGTGTTGGCCGCCGCGTAGGCCGCCTGCCCGACGTTGCCGATCAGGCCCGCGGCCGAGGAGAACATGACGAAGAGGTCCAGCGGGTCGTCGGCGGTCAGCCGGTCCAGATGGCGGGCGCCGTCCACCTTGGGTGCCAGCACCCGGGCGACCTGAGCGGCGTCCAGCCCCTGCACCACACCGTCTTCGAGGATTCCGGCCGCGTGGAACACACCGCGCAGCGGCGGAAGTCCGGCGCGTATCCGGGACAGGGCCTCCGTCAGGGCCGTCTCGTCGGCGATGTCCGTCCGCGCCACGCTCACCGTGACGCCGGCCGCGCGCAGCGCCTCCACGCGGGCGGCGGCCTCCGGGCCCGGCTCCGAGCGGCCCAGCAGGGCGAGGGCCGTGGCCCCGCGCTCGGCCAGGTGCTCGGCGAGTGAGAGGCCGAGGTCGCCCAGACCGCCGGTGATCAGATAGCTGCCGTCGGCGCGGAAACTCCCGTACGGCAGTGGGTCCGCGACCACCCGGCGCACCCGGTGCGGCTCGTGCAGGACGAACTTGCCGATGTGGTCGCCGTGCGACATGGCACGCAGCGCGTCGGCCGCCCGGTCGAAGGTGTAGGGGATGACGGGCAGCGGGCGGATACGGCCCGCGGCGACCTGGTCCCACACCGCGTGGAGGATGCGGGTGAACCGCTCCGGACGGCGCATCACCAGGCCTTCGAGGTCGACGGCCGCGAAGCTGATGCCCTTGCGGAAGGTGTGCAGGTCGAGCCGGCGGCCGCCGTGGATGTCCTTCTTGCCGACCTCCAGGAACCGGCCGTCCTCGGCCAGTACGTCCAGCCCCCGGTTCAGGGCCGCGCCCGTCAGCGAGTTGAGGACGACGTCGACTCCCCGGCCGCCGGTGAGGTCGAGTACGGCGTCGGCCCACGCCAGGTCGCGGGAGTCGAAGACGTGCCGCACGCCGAGACCGCGCAGGTGGTCGCGTTTGGCGGGGCTGCCCGCCGTGGCGATCACTTCGGCTCCGAGGAGGTGTGCGACCTGGACGGCGGCGAGACCGAGGCCGCCGGCCGCCGAGTGGATCAGGACGCGGTCGCCCTCCTCGACCCGGCCCAGGTCGTGCAGCGCGTACCAGGCGGTGGCGACGACCAGCGGCAGCGTGGCGGCCTCGGTCTGCGACATACCGCCGGGGACGGGGCGGGCGTGCGCGGCACTCAGCGTCAGGTGGGAGACCATCGCGCCGAACTTGCAGGCCACCACCCGGTCACCGGCTCGGAACCCGGTGGTGCCCTGGCCCACCGCGACGACCCGGCCGGCGCAGTCCCCGCCGAGCAACTCCTTGCCGCCGGACTCGTCGGGGTAGGTGCCCATCGCCTTCATCACATCGATGAAGTTCAGGGACGTGGCATCCACCTCGATCTCGATCTCGCCGGGACCGGGCGCGCGGCGCACCAGCGGAAGGAAGCGCAGCGACTCCCACTGACCGGGCCGCGGTCCGGGGTGCAGCCGGAACGGCTGACCTGTCGTGTACGGCACGGGCGTCGACGCGTCCGTGCCCTGCCCGGCCGTGCGCTCCAGCCGGCCCGCGAGCCGCCGGCCCGCCCGCAGCAGGACCTGGTCCTCCCGTTGTTCCTCCCGCAGTTCGCGTACGGCGTACGGCGCCCAGCCGTCCTCGGCCGCCCGGTCGACGAGGGCGGCGGCGAGGACCGGATGCTCGCCGCGGAGGACCCGGGTGAAGCCCCAGTACAGGGCGGCTCCGGGGTCCGGCCGCTCGTCGGCCGCCGCCTGGGCCTGCGTGGTCAGCACGGTCAGGCGGGGGGCGGTCGGCCGGTCGAGGGCCGCGCCCGCCAGGGCGGACAGCACCGTCAGCCCGGCCCGCTGCGCGGCCTCCCCTGCCGTGGCGTCGGGGGCGGCGAACACCACGTCGGTGACGTCCGCCCTGCGCAGCAACCCGGCCCAGGCGGTACGGTCCGCGGCGGCCGCCGCCGGCAGAGCTGCCCCTTCGGCGCCCAGAGCGGCCGCGAGTTCCTTCACCGTGCCGGATGACGCCTCGGGGCCGCAGACGAGCCACCGTGCCTCGCGGCCGTCGCCCTCCCCCGGCTCCCCCGGCTCGACCTCGTGGAAGGCGAACCGGTGCACCCGCTCCAGGGCGGGGTCCGCCTCGCCCTCCAGGACCAAGGGGTGCAGTTCGAGTCCCGTCAGCCGGACCAGCGGGCAGCGGTCGGTGCCGTACAGCCACACGTCGAAGCGGCGGTCGGGGCGGCGGCGTACGTGCGCCCACAGCTCGGTGACCTCCGCCGGCAGAGCGGGGAGCAGGTCGATGCGGTCGACGCCGACCGGTACGAGCGTGCCCTTCTCGTCCGACAGCGGGAGCGACAGCTGCAACGCGCCGTCCCACAGCGCCGGATGGAGGGTGAAGCGGCGGGCGCCCATCCGGCAGCGCTCGTCCAGCCGGAGCAGCCCGAGTGCCTCGTCGGCGGTGGCGTACAGCTCGCGCACACTGCGGAAGGCAGGACCGTACTGCAGGCCCCGAAAGGCGCAGGCGTCGTAGAAGGCGCCGGGGTCCGTGGCCGCCGCCCGGAGCAGGGCTTCGGGGAATTCCGGGGCGGTCGGGGCGTCGTGCCCGTACGACACACGAGCCGTGGTGTGCCGGGTCCAGACGTGGGCACCCGCCGCCAGCGAGAGCAGCTCGACTCCGGCACCGTCGGCTGCGTCCTCGCGCCAGAGGACACCCAGCCTCAGGGCGTCGTCGGCGAGCGTCATGTCGTGCTGCAGGGCAAGGCCGTGCAGGACGGACGGCAGGCCGCCGGTGCGCGCGGAGGCTGTGCCCAGGCAGAGTTCGACGGCGGCCGCGGCGGGGACGACGACCGCGTCGTGCACCCGGTGGTCGTCGAGCCAGGGATGGGCCACGGTGTCGAGGTCGAGTGTGCCGTGCCAGGTGTCCGCCTCGGTGGGCACCGGCGCGAGCGGGAGGGCGAAGGAGGCGGCGCGGTCCGCCGGCCGGCGGACCGCGTCCACCCAGTGCCGCTCCCGCTGCCAGGGGTACGTCGGGACGTGCGCGTCCCGGCCCAGCGGCTCACGCCCGAAGGGGGTGAGCCCCGACACGTAGGCTCGGGCGAACGACTCGGCGAGGTCCTCCGGTGCGCCCCGGTCTCGGTGCAGGGTGCCCTGGAGGGCCGGCGGCTCGGCATCCGAAGCGGCAAGTTGCTCCAGGGCCGGGAGCAGTACCGGATGGGCGCTGATCTCCACGAAGTGGGTGACGCCCTGGTCGATCAGGGTGCGGACGGCGTCGGCGAACATCACCGGGCGGCCCAGGTTCTCCACCCAGTACCCGGCGTCCATCTCCGGCCCGTGCAGCAGTTTCGTGCGCACCGTCGACATCAGCGGGAGTTCGGCCCGGCGGGGCCGGGCGGGCGCAAGGACCGCGCGCAGTTCGTCGTTCAGGCCTCGCATCAGCGGGCTGTGGGAGGCGTAGTCGACGTCGACCAGACGGCAGAACGTGCCGTCCGCCTCCAGGAGTTCCTTCAGCAGCAGCACCGAGTCGGTCTCGCCCGACAGGACGCATGAGCGGGGGCCGTTGTGCACGGCCAGCGCGATGCTGTCCTCGAAGCCCTCCAGCGCGGCGCGCGCCGCGTCCGCGTCCAGGTCCACGGCGAGCATGCGGCCGGTGCCGGCGCTGGTGCGCAGCAGAACCGCGCTGCGGCGGGCCACGACGAGGGCGGCGTCCTCCACGGACAGGATGCCCGCCACGGTGGCGGCGGCGATCTCGCCCTGGCTGTGGCCGACGACGACGTCCGGTTCGACACCCGCCGCACGCCAGACCTCCGCCAGTCCCACGCAGACGGCCCAGAGCACTGGCTGCACGATGTCGACGCGCCCCAGCCACGCGTCCCCGGTGCCCCCCGCGATGATGTCGGTGAGGTCCCAGTCCACGTGCGGGGCGAGTGCGGCGGCACAGTGGTCGACCGAGGTCGCGAAGACCGGGTCGCAGGCGTACAGATGCCGGCCCATCGCCGCCCACTGCCAGCCCTGTCCGGGAAACACGAAGGCCGTACGGCCGTGCTGCCGGGCCCGGCCGGTCACCACGCCGGGCAGCTCACCGCCGGGGTCCGCGGCGAACTTCTCCAGCAGGACGGCCAGTTCACCCGCGTCGGATGCCACCGCGGCGGCCCGGTGCGGGAAGTGGTCGCGCTGCCAGCCCAACGCCGCTGCCAGCTGCCGTGGTTCGGCGCCGGGACGCTGGAGCGCGCGGCGCACGTCTCGGGCCCGCTGGGCGAGCGCAGCCGGGGTGTGACCGCTCAGCGGCATCAGGAAGGGCGCCGTCGTGTCGACGGGCGTCTCCACGACGGCGGGCCGCTCGGACGGTGGGCCGGTGACGGCGGCGTGGGCGTTCGTGCCGCCCCAGCCGAAGGAGCTGACACCGAGATAGACGGGGCCGTCCTCGGGCAGCGGCAGCGGCTTCTGCACGACGTGCAGGTTGAGGTCGTCGAAGGCGATTTTCGGGTTGAGCTCGGCGGAGTGGAGGCTGGGCGGAACCACGCCGTGCCGCAGGGACAGGACGGCCTTGAACAGGCCGGCGAACCCGGCGGCGGCCTCCAGGTGGCCGATGTTGCTCTTCACGGACCCGACCGGGAGGGGCCGGCCCGCACGCTGCGGAGCCTGGCCGATGACCCGGCCGATGGCCGCCGCCTCGGTCGGGTCGCCGCGTCTGGTGCCGGTGCCGTGGGCCTCGACGTAGGCGACCCGGTCGAGCGGGATTCCGGATTTCTCATAGACCTGCCGCAGTACGTCCTCCTGTCCTTCCTGGCTGGGGGTCACCAGGCTGGGGCCGCCGCCGTCGTTGTTGATGGCGGTGCCCGCGATGACGGCGTGCACCCGGTCGCCGTCGCGCAGGGCACGGTCGAGCCGCTTGAGGTAGACGGCGGCCGCGCCCTCTCCCCTGACGAACCCGTCGGCGCCGGCCCCGAAGGTGGCGCAGCGGGCGTTCGGCGACAAGCCTCCGAAGTGGGTCAGCCCGATCGTCACCTCGGGGGTGACCATGAGGTTGGCCGCGCCGACGAGGGCGCCCTCCACCTCACCGACGCGGATCGCCTGGCAGGCGAGGTGCAGGGCGACCAGCGCTGAGGAGCAGCCGGTCTCCAGGTTGAGGCTGGGGCCCATCAGGCCCATGAAGTAGGAGACGCGGGCCGAAAGCATGTCCAGGGAGGTGCCGGCGATGGAGTGCTGCGAGATCGGCACGCCGCGGTTGTTGCGCAGGTTCTCGTAGTCGTGCCAGATCCCCGCGCTGTAGACGCCGATGCGGGAACCGCGCAGCGAGGCGGCGGGTACGCCCGCGTCCTCCACGGCCTGCCAGGCGGCCTCCAGCAGCAGCCGCTGCTGGGGGTCCATCACCTTCGCCTCGCGCGGCGAGATGCCGAAGAAGGCCGCGTCGAACTGGTCGATGTCCGTCAGGAATCCGCCGCGGTCCTGGATCCACTTCTCCGGGTCCAGGAGCTCCTGGGCGTTCCAGCGGTCCGCGGGTACGGGACGGATCGCGTCGCCGCCCTCGATCAGCAACTGCCAGAAACTGTCGAGGTCCGGGGCTTCGGGGAAACGCCCCGCCATCCCCACGATGGCGATCTGCTCTGCCGGGTCCTGCTTCACTTCCTACCTCCGTAGCCCGGCGGCCGGTGACCGGGCCGGGATGTTCGTGAGTTCTGTGGGCGTCAGGACCGGCGCGGGACGCGCAGGACCACCGCGGACGCGCCGGGGCGGTCGTCCGACGTCAGGACCAGGGCCGCGGTGGTACCGGGGAGCTGTCGGCGCGCGTCGCTCACGGCGAGCTGCGGGAGCGCGGGGTCCCAGTCGGCGAGCCCCGCCGTCGCCGGCATCTCGCCGTCCGTCAGCACCTGTGCGGTGAGGGCGATTTGGAGCAGGGTGGTGGTGCCGGCGCAGTCGCCGAGCGCCGCGAACGCGGTGAAGACCGGGGTGTTGGAGCCGAGCGTCCTGGACAGGGCGTGGGCCTCCGCCCGGTCGACGGGACCGGAGCCGTCGGCCGATGAGCAGACGAGCCCGACGGCCCCGGGCGCGAGGCCGGCCGCCGCCAGGACGGTGTTGACGACACGTACCGCGGCCTCCCCCTCGGTGTCGCCGGTGACGCCCAGAGCGGTACTCACGGCGGCGACCTCGGCGTGGATACGGGCACCGCGGTCGCGGGCCCGGTCGGCGTCCTCGACGACGAGAACCACCACGGCCTCGCCGGGCAGGGAATCGGTGCGGTCGGGCCCGAAGGGGTGCGGCAGTGGGGCGGCACGGTCACCGGTGCCTCCGTCCACGGCACCCGCGCCCGCCCTGAGCGGATCCAGCACGTCCACCCCCGCCACCAGCACCACCTCGGCCTGACCGGTGCGGACGAGGTCGGCCGCCAGCGTCAGGGCCTCGGCGCCGGAGCAGCGGCCGGCCGTGACCGTCGCGACGGGGCCCTCGGCATCCGCCGCGATGGCGAGGTCGGATACAGCGGCGTTCAGGCTTCCCTGAGGGCCGGCATACGGGCTGACCAGGTCCGCCCCGAGGGTGAGACCGTCACGGAGGACCTGCAGGTAGCCCGTCAGGCCCGCCCCCGATGTTCCCAGGACGACACCGAGGTCCTCCGGGGCGGGCCGGCCGCCCGCGTCGAGTCCCGCGTCCTGCCAGGCCAGCAGGCCGGCTCGGGACACCAGCAGTGACTCGCGGCTCAGCGCGCGCAGCCGACGCCGGCCGAAGGCGGACACGTCGGACAGGTCGTCCAGGAGCGCGGCGGCCGGCGCGGGGCCCCGGCCGGGGTACAGCCCCTCGGGCGCGGCCACGTCCCTGACCGCCGTACGCCCCGTCAGGAGGCCCTCCCAGGTGGTTTCGAGTCCCGCGCCCAGCGCGGTGGCCAGTCCCACGCCGGTGATGGCGGCGGATGAGCTCATCCTGTGTTCCCTCCGGGTCGCGGCCGGGTGAACACGGTGCAGGCCGTGTTGCCCCCGAAACCGAAAGCGTTGTTGACGACCACGTCCAGCGGCGCCTCCCGGGCCGCGCCGTACACAAGGTCGACCGCGCAGTCGGGGTCCGGGTCGACGAGGGTGGCGGTGGGCGGGATCACGCCGTCGCGCAGCGCGAGCACACAGGCCACCGCCTCGATGGCGCTGGCCGCACCCTGGGTGTGCCCGAGCGCCCCCTTCAGGGAGGAGACGGCGGGGCCGTGCTCCCCGAAGACGGCCCGCACGGCCGCGGCCTCGACGCTGTCGTTCGACGGGGTGCCGGTGCCGTGGGCGCTGATGTGCCCGACCCGGTCGAGCGGCACCCCGGACATGGCCAGGGCCCGCTCCAGGGAGCGGCGGGCGCCGCGCCCTTGCGGATGCGGTGACGTCATGTGGTGTGCGTCGCAGGCGGACGCCCACCCGGCCAGCTCGGCGTACACGCGCGCTCCGCGCCGGCGGGCGTGCTCGTACGACTCCAGGACGAGAGCGGCGGCGCCCTCGGATACGACCAGTCCGGAACGGTTGCGGTCGAACGGGCGCAGCGCGTCGTCGGTGAGCGAGCGCAGGCTGGCGAACATCATCATGATGCCGGTGGACAACTCGTCCGCCCCGCCCGCGACCATCACGTCGGCCCGGCCGGCCCGGATCGCCTCCCCGGCGTACGCGAGCGCGCTGTTGCCCGAAGCGCAGGCGGTCGCCACGACCGAGCTGGGCCCGAGAAATCCGTGCTCCCGGGCGACGGCGTCGGCGAGGCCCACGACGGGGCGTGGCCTCGCGGGCTGGGTGCCCGCGCCTGACTCCGCGTCCCGGTGGAACTGTGTCACCGCTGGTTCCAGTGCCGCCCGGTTCCCCAGCAGCGTGCCGAAGCACACGCCCGCGCGGGACGGGTCGCCCGTCCACGGCGCGAGGCCGGCGTCGGAGGTCGCCGCCGAGGCGGCCGCCACCGCCAGGCGGGTGGCGCGGTCGCCGTCGCCGCGCGGGGCGGCGAAGCCGCGGACTTCGCCGGCCAGCCGGCCGGCGAAGTCGGCGGCGTCCGGCCGGTCCAGCGGGCGGGTGCCGACGACACCGCGCACGGCGGCGTCCCAGAACTCCTTCAGCGTCTCCCCGATGGGGGTGAGGACGCCGAGGCCGGTCACCACCACGCGGGCGGAGGGGTCCAACACTGCGTTCACCTGTGCTCCCTCAGATGCCGATTCCGCCGTCGACCTGGATGACCTGGCCCGTGATGTAGGCGGCCCGGTCCGAGGCGAGGTAGGCGACCGCGTCGGCCACCTCGTCCGGCGTGCCGGCCCGCCGCAGCGGAATGTCGGCAACGACCTTCCGGTGGGCCTTCTCGTCCAGGCCGGCTGTCATGTCCGTCTCGATGAGTCCCGGCGCCACCACGTTGGCGCGGATGCCGAACCGGGCCACTTCCTTGGCCAGCGACTTGGAGAAGCCGACGATCCCGGCCTTCGATGCCGCGTAGTTGGTCTGCGAGGCATTGCCGCGCAAGCCGGCCACCGACGACACGTTGACGATCGCGCCCCGGCGACGGCGCATCATGGTCATGATCGCCGCCCGGCACACGGTGAACGTCCCCGTGAGATTGGTGTCGACGACCGCGTCCCAGTGCTCCCGGTCCATCACGGCCAGGGGCATGTCCCGGATGATTCCGGCGCTGGTCACCAACACGTCGACGCCGCCCAGGCGTTCCTCGGTCTCCGCCAGCCAGCCGTGCACCGCGCCCTGGTCCGTCACGTCCACCACGGCGCCGTGTACCCGCACGCCGTACTTGTCGGCGAGCTCATCGAGCCCCGCGGCGCCGGCGGGCGGGGTGCGGTGGCAGTAGCCGACGTCGTATCCGTCGGCCAGGAAACGCTCGACCACCGCGCGGCCGATGCCGCGGGAGCCGCCGGTGACCAGGGCCGTACGGGGGCCCGCTGTCATGAGGACGCCTCGAAGTGCTCGGCGAGCAGCGCGTAGGTCTCCTTGAGCGAGCGCACCTTCTGCAGGTTCGACTCGGCCAGCTTCACCCCGTACTTGCGCTCCAGGATGACCAGGATCTCCAGCGCCAGCAGGGAGTCGACGTCGAGCGTCTCCTTGAAGTCCGCCGTGTCGGTGACTTCGGCGACGTCGACGTCGATGACCTCGGCGATGGTGATGCGCAGGTCTTCCAGGTCGAGCGGGGTGGTGAGTTCGGGCATGGCGGTTCCTCCGTCGTGGGTGCTCAGCAGGGTCGGGGACAGCGGGCCGGCGGGTCAGACGAGTCCTTCGCCGCCGTCGACGTCGATGACGTTGCCGGTGATCCAGGAGGAGTCACTGGCGGAAAGCATCACGACGGCTTCGGCGACGTCCTCGGTCGTGGTGATCCGGCCGTGCGGGTTGGCCGCGCCGGCCCGGTCGGCCAGGAGTCCGCTGCCGGGGATGCGGACCAGGGCCGGGGTCATGGTGAGTCCGGCGCGCAGGGCGTTCACAGCGATGCCCGAGGGCGCCAGTTCGACGGCCAGTTGCCGGACGTGGGAGACGAGGGCGGACTTCGCGGCGGACACCGCGCCGTAGCTCGGCATGACCCGGGCGTCGCCGCGGCTGGTCAGTGCGAACACCTTGGAACCGCGGGTCAGCAGGCCCGCGGTGTACAGGTCGCGCACCCAGTAGACGAGGCTGTGGCCCATGACGTCGGCCGTCATGTCCATCTGCCGGGGTGTGATGACGTCCGGCTGTCCCTCCTGCGGAATGAACGGGAGCAGACTGCCGAAGGCGAGCGAATGCAGCAGCACCCGCACTCCGTCCGGACCGGTCAGTGCGGCCAGCCGCTCGACGGCCTCGGTACGCGTCTGCGCCTTGGCGGCGTTGAGGTTGTGGAACGAGGTCCGGACGCCGAGGGCGTGCAGCTCCCCGACGACCGCGTCGGCCTCCTCCTGCTGGGCGGAGGTGCCGAAGTAGACGCCGAAGACGTTGGCGCCCTCGCGGGCCATGGCGAGGGCGGTGGCCCGGCCCATACCGCTGGAGGCGCCGAGTATCAGGCACCAGGATCCCTTGACGGATGACAGCATGCTTTCCTCTTGCTCGGTGGGTGGGCCGGTGGGGAGGGCGGGCGGTGGGGAACACCGCCCACGGGCCTCAGCGGACGTCGACGGCGGCGAAGGCGAGGTTGCCTTCCCGGGAGGCGACGACCACGGCCTCGGGGCCGGGGCGGTCCGGCCGCAGTGCGCGGGCGAGCAGTTCGAGCGGGGCCAGTGCGCCCGCCCCGACCGGGACGGCCGCGTCCGTCACCGCGGTGGTACCGGCACACCAGGCGCGCACCGCGGCCTCGGCCGTGCGCGCCGTGGGCGAGTGGTCGCTCACCAGGTGCAGGGAAATCGGGCGGACCGGGCACACCCCGTCCAGCGCGGCCTGTACCGCGCGCCCGGCCCGCTCCCGCCCGGCCGCGGTGGCGGCGGCCCTGGGCGGCAGAAATCGCAGCGCGGTCCGTACGACGGGCCCGGCGGCGCGGGCGGTCCGGGCCCGCAGGAGCAGCAGCGCGGCCCCCGACTCGGGTACCGCGTCGCCGGCCCTCGGGTCGGGTGCCTCGGTGGCCCCCGCGAGGACCAGGTCGCCGCGTCCTGCGGACAGCGCGTGGGCGGCCAGGTGCACCGCTTCCAGACCGGCCACCCGCGGTGAACTCACGGTGAGGTTGAAGGCCTTGAACCGGTGTTCGGTGGACAGCTTGGCGGCGACGAGGTTCACCGAGAAGAAGGGCACGGTCATGGGACTGAGCGTGTCGAAATCCCCGCCGCGCACGGCCCCCGCGATGTCGGAGTGCAGTGCGGTCACCGCGCTGTTGGTGCCGACCACGATCCCCCGGCGCTCCTCGGCGTGCTGCTCGGGTTCCGCATCGGCCAGCGCCTCCCGGGCCGCCGCAAGCAGGTAGTGGCAGGCCTCGGGCAGGTACCGGTAGCCGCGTCCGAGCCGGGCGCGGTGGTCGAACCACGGCGCCTCCCGCGGGAGCGGCACGGGCGGTACGACGAGTCCGGTGCCGGTGACCGTCGCCTCGGCCACGGTGTTGCGGGCGGTCACCGTTTCCCACCCCCGAACACCAGCGAGAAGTTGCTGCCGCCGAACGCATAGGCGTTGAGCAGTATCCGGGACCGCTCCAGCGATACGGGGCCCGTCCGCGGCAGCCACACCGGGCACGCCGGGTCCTGCCGCCGCGGGGCGATGTTCGCGGGGACGAGCGCGTGCCGTGACATCAGTGCGGCGGCCACGACGGCGAACGCGGCCGCCGCGCCCGCGGTGTGTCCGATGAATGCCTTCAGGCTGAACAGCGGTACGCGCTGCAGGTGTTCACCGAACACCTCACGCAGCACACGGCTCTCCAGTACGTCGTTGTGCTCGGTCCCCGTGCCGTGCGGCACCACGCAGCCGATGTCCTCGGCATCGTCCGCCGCCTCCCGCAGGGCCTCGCGGGCGGCCCGCAGGGGCTGGTCGCCCGCCGGGTCGGGGGCGGTGAGGTGATGGGCGTCGCAGCTCCATCCGCTGCCGCGCAGCCGGCCGTGCGACGGCCGGCCCGCCGCGGCGCGCGCGGACTGCACGACGAGCATCGCCGCGCCCTCCCCGAACACGGTGCCCCGGCGGCCGGTGTCGAACGGACGGCACAGTTCGGGGTCGTTCGCCCCGACCCGGCTGAAGCTGGCCAGTGGCGCCCAGGCCAGTGCCTCAGCACCCCCGACCAGCACGGTGTCCGCCTCGCCGCGGCGCACGAGGTCCATGGCGATCGACAGGGCGTACCCGCTGGCGGCGCAGGCGTTGCTGACGTTGATGTTCGTTCCGAACGCGCCCAGTTCACCGCCGACCTCGGATGCGAGCCGGAACACCGGTGCCCATGTCGCCGCCGGGGACGACAGGCCGTCGCGCTCGCCGCTCTCGCCGGCCGCGGTGCCGATCACCACAGCCATGTCGGCGGTCTCGTCCTCGCTCAGCCCCGCGTCGGCCACGGCCTGCCGGGCCGCGTGCAGCGCGAGCCGGGCGGCCCGGCCGTACGGCTCACCGGCTCCCGGCGCCCACTCAGGCCCCTCCGGGACCTGGTAGGCGAGGATGCCGGGCACCCGGTCGGTGAGCCCGGCCACCGGGGTCGGGCGCGGAACCGCCGAGGTCAGGCCGGACCAGAACGCGTCCACCCCGGTGCCGAGGCAGCTGACCGCGCCGAGCCCGACGACATGGACCTCGGAATCCGTGGCGGCAGCCATCCTCAGCTCACCCCTGCGGATGTGACGGACTCGCTCACGAACGCGTGGACGGCGTCGGCGAACTCCCGCGGCCGTTCGGCCATCGGGAAGTGCCCGCAGCCTTCGAGCAGGCACAGCCGCCCGCGGGGCAGCGTGCCGACCAGGGCCGTCGCGTCCTCCGGCGGCGCGAACCGGTCGTCACGGCCGGCCACCGCGAGGACCGGCAGGTCGAGTGCGGCGGTGTCGAGGAAGGGGCTGCGCAGGTAGCTGCCGTAGAAGCGGAACCAGCCGTAGGGGCCGACCCGGTCGCGTACCAGCAGGGCCATGTCCTGACGCATCCCGGGGTCCAGCGGGCGCGTCGCGGCGAGGCCCAGCGCCTCGTCGAACACGTCCTGGAAGATGCTCAGATAGTGCTGAGCCGTGTCCCACCGGAAGTCCGCCGGGTCACGCCGGTGGAAGGGCGAGACCACCACGAGCGCACCGGGGCGGGCCTGCGGGGGAGCGGCGGCCAGGTGCTCCAGCGCCAGGAGCGCGGAGTAGGAGTGGGCGATCAGGACGTCGACGCCCCCGGGCACCTTGTCCATCGCCGCGCCGATCCAGTCGGCCGGGTCGCCGCCCGGCAGGCTCCACGCCGGCGCGCCGACCTGCCCCCAGGGCAGCTCCGCGGTCCACAACTCGACGTCGGGGGCGGCATGCTGACCGTAGGCGTTCCAGCTGGTGCCGGTGGCCGCCAGCCCGTGCAGGGCCAGCGCACGCACGGGGCGCTCCTGTGCCGCGGCCCGCGCTCTCCGGACGACGACATCAATCCCGCTCATGGCTACCCCGCTCACAACTCATAGATGGCCCACGCGATTTCTGTCTGCGACCGCTGACCGCCCGGAGTTGGAGCATAAGTAATTCCTCTTAACCCTCGCTTAACGACTGATTGGCCTGCTCAACGAAAGCCTGACGCCGAAACGTTGCCCGTTGGCCGCAAGGAGTTCGTAAGTCAGTTTTAAGCAGCCCGAATTAAGGTGCCTAAAAGCTCGGGCAGTTCCGGGGTTTCCAACGGATCGCATGCGACAGGCCCGGCACATACCAATCGAGGAGGGGCCTGATGCTCGACAAGGTGATCGAGCGGCTGCACGATCCCGCGGTGTACGCGATGCCCGCGATGGCACTGCTGATCGTCATCGAGATGCTGGCGATCAAGTTCGGTGACGACCCCGACGAGCGGCAGGGATACGAACTGCGGGACCACAGGGCGAGCATCATCACCGGCCTCGGGGCGCTGGTCTCCTCCACCCTGCTGCGTGCGGTAGCGCTGGCGCTGTACCTGCTGGTCTACGAATACGTGGCGCCGTGGCACCTGTCGTCGACGTCCTGGACGACCTGGTTCATCGTCTTCTGGGGCGTCGAGTTCCTGCTCTACTGGTACCACCGGGCCGCGCACGCCGTCCGGCTGATCTGGGCCGGTCACCAGGTCCACCACTCCAGCCAGTACCTGAACCTGTCCACCGCGCTGCGCCGCAAGTGGGCGCAGTGGTTCGAGAAGATGATCTGGCTGCCGCTGCCGCTCCTCGGCGTCCATCCCGCCCTGGTGTTCACCATGCACTCGGTGCACTTGCTGTGGGGCCTGTTCGCTCACACCGAGAAGGTCGGCAAGCTGCCGCGGCCCATCGAGTACGTCCTGGTGACGCCCTCGCACCACCGGGTCCACCACGGCAACGACCCTGAGTACCTGGACAAGAACTTCGGCAGCATCCTCATCATCTGGGACCGGATCTTCGGGACCTTCCAGCCCGAGGTGCAACGGCCGACGTACGGCCTGACCAAGCAGTTGGAGAGCTTCAGTATCTGGAAGATCCAGCTGCACGAGTTCGCCACCATGGTGCGGGACGTGCGCGGGGCCAGGACGTTCCGGCACAAGCTCGGCTATGTCTTCGGCCCGCCCGGCTGGCGGCCCGCCGACGTCACCGGCACAGACACGGACACCGGCACCGATACCGGCACAGACCGCCCCGAGCCACGGCCCGCGCCCGCACAGCTGCCCGGAGCGGCGACGTGAGCGGACCGCCCTCCACTGCGGAGCCGCAGGAGGTGGGGGCCGCCCGGCACGGCCTGCGCGGCCATCCGTGGCTGACCGTCATGACCTTGTCCGTCGGCGCCATGATGGTCTCGCTGGACACGACGATCGTCACGGTCGCTCAGCCGGCCATGCAGGCGGACCTGCACACGGACCTCACCGGCGTCCAGTGGGTCACCGACGCGTACCTGCTGGCCGTGGCCGCGCTCCTGATCACCGCGGGCCGGCTGGGCGACCGCTTCGGACACCGCATGATGTTCCTGGTGGGCGCCTGCGGCTTCACCGCCTCGTCGTTCGCCATCGGCATGTCCTCCAGCCTGGGCTGGGTGGTCGCCATGCGCGTGGTGCAGGGCGTCTTCGGCGCGCTGATGCAGCCCGCCACGCTGGGGCTGCTGCGCGGCGCGTTCCCGCCCGATCGGCTCAACCAGCCCATCGCGGTGCGCAGCGCCGTCATCGCCGCCTCCACCGCCGCGGGCCCGGTGGTCGGCGGTCTGCTCGTCGAACACGCCCACTGGAGCTGGGTGTTCTTCCTCAACATTCCGCTGGGCGCACTTGCCCTGGTGCTGGGCATCACCGTCCTCGGTGACGTGCGCGACGGGGCCGCGGGCGGCCGCCTCGACCTCGTCGGCATGCTCCTGGTGGCCGGTGCCCTCGGTTCGCTGGTGTGGGGCCTGTCCGTGGCGGCGGACTCGCGCCGGAGCTCACTGGAGGCGCTGCCCTATCTCGTGGCGGGTGCGGTGCTCGGCGCCGTCTTCGTGGCGTGGGAGAGGCGCAGCACGCACCCCCTGGTGCCGCTGCGGCTGTTCCGCTCGGCGCCGTTCACCTCGGGTGTCGTCACGATGGCCGTGATGGGATGCGTGATGGTCGGCGCCCCGTTCGTGCTGATCTTCTACCTGCAGAACGTGCTCGCTCTCTCGGCCGCCGAATCCGGTGTCCGGGTCCTGGGCCTGACCCTGCTGATGATCGTGGGTGCGCCACCCGCGGCGATCTGGATCGGCAAGGCGGGTCCGCGGATTCCGGTGGCCGTCGGACTGACCGTCATCGCCGCGTCGATGTGCGCCCTCGCCGGACTCGACGCGGACTCGGGCACCCTGCACACGACCCTGTGCTTCCTGCTGCTGGGCCTCGGCTTCAGCCCGGTGATGGTAGGTGGTACGAAACTCGTCATCAGCAACGTCCCGAAGGAACTGTCCGGAGTGGCGGGCGGGATGCAGCAGACGGCCATGCAGGTCGGGGGCAGCCTTGGCATCGCGGTCGTCAGCGCCGTCGTCATGACGTACACGGCGGCCCGGCTGCCGTCCCGGCTCTCGGCCGCCGGGGTCACACTGCCATCGGACCGGACCGAGCAGGCCGTACGGTCCGTGGCCGTCGGGCTGCCGCCCGGCCTCACCGGTCCGGCCGCCCCCGGTGTGCTGGAGCGGGTCGGCCAGTCGGTGTTCCTCGACGCCATGCAGTACTCACTGCTGGCCACGGCGGCGGTGGCGGCGCTGGGGGCCGTCGTGGTGGCACGCGCCCGGCAGGACTGACCGGCCGCGATTCCGACCGGGATTCCCCTCGTACCGCCGAATCCATTCGCCGCTGTTCCCGCCGCTGTCCCGCTTCGGTTTCCCCCGCATTTCGCCTGTCAGTCAATCGTAGATTTCAGGGCTGCCCCAATGGTGCTGCGCCGCCCTTACCCGCAAGGAGAATTCGGCATGGGTGCTGCAACGACGGAAATCCATCGGGCTTCCGGGACCTCTGGGGCTCGCCGGCTGCGCGAGCTGTTCGCCCGTCCGGGAGCTGTGCGACTGGCCGGCGCCCACAATCCGCTGGGGGCACGGCTCGCCCAACGCGCCGGATTCGACGGCGTCTGGTCGAGCGGCCTGGAGGTGTCGGCCTCCCAGGGCGTACCGGACACGGACATCCTCACGATGAGCGAACTGCTGGGCGTCGCCTCCTCGCTGACCGCCGCGGTCGACGTACCGGTGGTGGCCGACTGCGACGCCGGGTACGGCAACGCGCACAACGTGATGCACATGATCCGGCGCTACGAGGCGGCCGGCATCGCCGCCGTGTCGATCGAGGACAAGCGGTTCCCGAAGGTCAACAGCTTCATACCCGGTCGTCAGGAGCTGGCGCCGGTCCTGGAGTTCTGCGGAAAGCTGACCGCGGCCAAGGCGGCGCAGCGCACCCCCGACCTGATGGTCATCGCCCGCATCGAGGCACTGATCGCCGGCTGGGGCATGGACGAAGCGCTCTCCCGCGGGGAGGCCTACGCCCGAGCGGGCGCCGACGCCGTGCTGATCCACGCGAAGGGGTCGTCGCCGGAGCCGATCCTGGACTTCCTCGCCCAGTGGACACTGCCGACCCCGGTGGTCGTGGTCCCGACGACCTACCACACCATCACCGCGACCGAACTCGCCGCGGCCGGCGCGAAGATGGTCATCTACGCCAACCACGGTCTGCGGGCAGGCATCGCGGCCATGACCGACACGTTCGCGTCGATCCTGCGGGACGACCGCACCACCGGCATCGAGGACCGCATCGCCCCCTTGGCCACCGTCTTCGACCTCCAGGGCATGGCCGAACAGAAGGTGCACGAACAGGAGTTCATCACCTCGTACGAGTCCCGCACCCGCGCGGTCGTACTCCCCGGTCCCGCCGACGCCACGCCTCCGTCCCTCCAGGAGCACCGCACCGCGGCCCTGCGCCGCTCCGGCGCCGACGACATCACGGTCACCGGCACGCCGGGCGAGCCGTCGGTCGTGGAGGCGCTGCTCGGCCTGACCGAGGCCCACCACGGCCCCACCCTGGTCGTCTGCGGCGACGCGCTCGTCGAGGCCGGGCCACTGCGGCTGCTCACTGCGGCCGAAGCCGATGTCGCCGTCCTGGCGGACGTGTCGGCCACCCCACGGCGGGACGACGGGCTGCCACTGTCGATCAGCTCCATGGCGCAAGGCGGCCGCAGGCTCGTACCGGGCGGAGGCGCTGAGGTCGTGAGCACCCACGAGGCGGACGCCAACGCGGAGTTCGCGGGAGCTGCGGTCTTCTCCCCGCAAGGCTTCGCCGCGCTCCGCACGGCGGCCGAGAAGCGGCGCGCCGACGCTGCTCCGGCCACCCTCGGCGACCTGATCGCGGACCTGCTCGCCGCCGGCCAGCGGGTCCGCGCCGTCGAGATCGCCTCCGGCTGGATGGAACTGCGCACCGCGGGCGACTCCGAGCGGGCCGCCGCGCTGTTCGCGGCACCGGAGGCGGGACGTTGAGCACCACGATCCCCGCACAGCTCGCAGCGGACGGTGTCGTGGCGCTGCTCAAGGAACGCGGCCTCGGCCCGTTCACCGGTGTGCCCTGCTCCTTCCTGGGACCCGTCATCAGCTGCCTCCAGGCGGAACATCCCGAGGACTACGTCATCTGCGCCAACGAGGGCGAGGCGGTGTCCATCGCGGCAGGCGCCCGGCTGGCCGGCCGCAGCCCGGTGGTGATCCTCCAGAACTCCGGACTCGGCAACGCCGTCAACCCCCTCACCTCGCTGTGCCACACGCTGCGGCTGCCGGTCCTGCTCCTGGTCACCTGGCGTGGCCGCCCCGGACAGCCGGACGAGCCGCAGCACGAGCTGATGGGCAGGATCACCCCCGAGATGCTCACCTCGATGGGCATCCGCAACGAGCTGCTTCCGCAGACCCTCCCGGAGCTCGGCGCCCGTCTGGACGGCGCGCTCACGCACATGGCCGCCACCGGCGGGCCGTTCGCCTTCATCGTGCCCAAGGGAGCGATCGCGCCCCGCCCGGCAGCCAGGGCCGGCACACCGGACCCGCGCGCCCACCTCATGCTGCGGTCCGAGGCGATCCGCCGGGTCGTCGAGGCCATGGACCCGGTGACGCTGCTGGTCGCCACCACCGGCAAGACCGCCCGTGAGCTGGAGAGCGACTTCGACCGGCCGGAGAACCTGTACGTCGTCGGCTCCATGGGCTGCGCCTCCAGCGTGGCCCTCGGAGTCGCGATGCACACGTCGCCCGGCCGGCCGGTCGCGGTTCTCGACGGCGACGGCGCCGCGCTGATGCGCCTGGAGGCCATGGTGGCGATCGGCCGCCGGGCCCGCACGGACCTGTGCCACGTCCTTCTGGACAACGAGTCCTACGAATCCACCGGAGGCCAGCCGACCGCGTCGGCCGGCGTGGACTTCTGCGCCGTCGCCGCCGCGAGCGGCTACCGCGCCACGTACGACGTGTCGGACGCGGAGGCATTGCACACCGCGGTGCGCAGCGCCCAGGCCGAGGGCGGCCCTCAGCTCGTCCGCGTCCGGATCAGACCGGGTTCGGACCCCTCGCTGGGCCGCCCCGCGCTCCGTCCGCCGCAGTCGGCGGCCCGTTTCATGGAGGTGCTCGCCCGATGACCGCTCCCGTTTCGTTCCTCGCGGCCGATCCAGCCGAGCAGCTGGTCCTGATGAACCCCGGACCGGTCGTCCTCGACGAGCGGGTCCGCGCCGCGCTCGCCGGCCCGGACCTGTGTCACCGGGAACCGGAGTTCGCCGGCCTGCTCGCCCGCATCCGGCACAAGACGACCCTGGTGGCCGGCGGCGGCGACGCGCACACCTCGGTAATCCTCACCGGGTCCGGGACCTCGGCCGTGGAGGCGGCGATCAGCTCGGCCGTCCCCCCGGACGCCGGGCTGCTCGTCATCGACAACGGCCACTACGGCGAGCGGTCGGAGCACATCGCCGCCGCGTACGGCATCCGCACCCACCGGCTGGAGTTGGGCTGGTCGACGCCTGTCGACCTGGCCGGGGTGGAGCAGGCGCTGGCCGCCGACCCCGCGCTGACCCATGTGAGCATGGTCCAGCACGAGACCAGTACCGGCATGCTCAACGACGTCGCCGCCGTGGCCCGGATCGCCCACGGCCTCGGCCGCGAGGTGATCGTGGACGCCGTCAGCAGTGTCGGCGCCGAACGGATCTCGCTGGCAGGGGACGGTGCCGACTGGCTGTGCGGATCGGCCAACAAGTGCCTTGAGGGTGCGCCAGGGCTGGCCTTCGTCAGCGCCGCCAGAACGGCGTTCGAGCGGCTGGCCGACCACCCGAACCGCACCTACTACCTGGATCTGCACCGGCACTACACGGCCCAGGAGAAGTCCGGCCTGCCTGCTTTCACCCCCGGTATTCCGACTTACTACGCCTTCGATGCGGCGCTCGACCTGGCGCTCGCCGAAGGTCACGAGGCCCGGCACGCCCGCTACGGCGCGCTGGCCGAGCGACTGCGTGCCGGCCTGGAGGCCCTCGGCCTCGAACTGCTGCTGCCTCCCGGGCAGCGCGCGGTGGGGCTGACCGCGCTGCGCCTGCCCGCCGGAACGGGGTACGAGGAACTCCACCAGCGCATGCGCGCCGCCGGGTTCGTCATCTACCGGGCTCAGGAGCGGCTGGCCGCTGACCACTGGCGGCTGTCGACGATGGGCCGGATCAGCGCCCCCGACATCGACCGCTTCCTGGCTGTGCTCGCCGGCATCCTGCCCCGCGGAGCGCGGACATGAACCGCCGGCCGGTCCGTCCACCGGCCGGCAACACGACTGACACCGCTGAATGAGGTACGAGTGACCACCACACACTCCGAGCCGCCGAACCCGGCTCTCCCGGCCGCGCCGGGCCGGCCGTACCGGCTCGCTCTGGTCGGCGGCGGGCCCAGGGCCACGTACGTCGTCGAGAGGCTGTCGGCGACGATCGGCAGGCTCTCGGGCCGCGGCCTCGAGGTGCGGGTCTTCGAACGCACCGGGGAGTTCGGGGCCGGGCAGGCCCACAGTCCCGGTCAGGCGCGCACCAGTTACCTCAACCGCATCGGCTGTCAGGTGGGTTTCGCCGCCGACGAGACCGTTTCGGGTGCCGGCCCGCTGCGACCGCGGGAGGAGCGGCCGACGCTGCACGAGTGGTGCCGCCGCCGCTACACCGAGACCGGGCACCCGGACTTCGACCTGTGTCCGGGGGACTGGCCCCGGCGGTACGTGCACGGTCTGGCGCTGAGCGACATGTTCCGGGCGTTCGCCGACGACCTGCGCCGGTACCCGGACACCGACCTGCACCTGCACCACACGGACATCGTCGACATCGAGCCCGTCGGTGCCGAACTGTGGCTGGTCACATCGGACGGCACCCGCCATCCGGCCGACGAGGTGCTGCTGCTCACCGGACACTCGTACCACGATCCGGGGCTGTCCCCGGAGGGACGCCGGCTGGCCGGGGCGGCGGCCCGCGGCGGCGCCTCACATGTGCCGCACCCGTACCCGCTGAACGAGCTGCTCGGCCCGGACACGGCCGGACCGGCGGACGTGGTCGGCTGCGCCGGCATGGGCCTCACCGCCATCGACACGATCCTGCACCTGACCGAGGGGCGGGGCGGGAGTTTCCACGAGGAACCCGGACGCGGGCTGGTGTACCGGGGCAGCGGTGCCGAACCCGCCGCGATCGTCGCGTTCAGCGGCTCCGGGCTGTTCACCTTCGCCCGGCCCGACAACCACAAGCCGGGCGACGGCTCCGGCGACCACCCCGGCATGTTCCTGACCGAACAGGCAGTCGACCTGCTCCGGGCGAACTGCGGGCAGCCGTACCCCACGCAGGACCGCACCCGGCCGCAGCTCGACTTCGACCGGGACGTCCTGCCGCTGGTGGTGGCGGAGATGGCCCACCTGCACTACGTGACGCTCCTCGGACCGGGTGCGGCGCTGCCGCTGACACAGCGTGCGATGCCCTCCTACCTCGCCTTCCTGGCCGGTGCGCGGACCGGCGGCGAGGACTGTCTGCTGCCGGCTCTGGACGCGGCCGTGGACGGCATCGTCCGGACGCTGCTGCCGGTGCTGCACGGCGAACAGGCGCTGTTCGAGGCCCAGAAGACAGTCGTGTGGTCCGTCAGGGACGTGCTGCTGCACTGGGTGCGGACGGTGTACGGGCCTTCGGCGCAGTACGAGGTCCGGCGTTGCCTGGACCGTTCGCTGCCGCCGGCCGGAGTACTGGAGGGCCGGGACTCACCGTGGTCCCTGGACACCGGACTCGACGGGAACCGGTTCGACTGGCGGACGGCCGTATGCCCGGTCGGCCCGGCGGGCTCCCCCGCGGAATACCGGGCGGCGCTACTGGAGTTCATGATCCGCGACCAGGCCTGGGCCAGGCAGGGCAACCTGTGCAATCCGCACAAGGCCGCGTCCGACGGAGTATGGCGTGATCTGCGGTCGGTCATCTCCTACGCGGTGGACGACGCCGGGGTGACCGCACCATCCCAGCGAGCGTTCCTGCGCGGGCACACCAGCCGGCACAACCGGCTCGCCAACGGGGCCGCGCCGGAGGTCATGGCGAAGATCACCGCGCTGGTCGAGCACGGGCTGCTGGATGTGAGCACCGGTCCGGACGCCCGGGTCCACTACGAGGAGTCGAGCGGCCGCACGGTCGTGACGGGGCCGCACACGGGAGCCCGCCGCGCCCTGGACGTGCTGGTCGAGGCCCGCATGCATCCCTTCGACCCGCGCTTGGACGCACGACCCCTGTACCGCAACCTTCAGGACCGCGGGCTGGTACGCCTGTGGCGCAACCACGGTGCTGACGGCGCGGGTACCACGGACTTCGCGCCCGGCGGACTGGACCTCACCTCGCAGTTTCATCCCCTGCGCGCGGACGGCGATGTGGAGCCCCGCATCACCGTCATGGGGGCGCCGGCGGAGGGGGCGCGCTCGTTTCTGCTGTCGGCGCTGCGCCCGGACGCGGACCATTACGTCATGCGGGACATCCTGGTCTGGCTCGACGGTTTCTGGGAAGCACTTGCGAGGCCCGAGTGAATACCACCGATGCACCGCGTTGACCACAGAAGCTGTGCCATACACTCGCCACATGGTCATCCAGGGTGCCTATCCAAAAATCACCCGGGGATAATTCCGCCCCAATCCTCCCTTTCCCCCACATCACCACCGGGCGTAACCTCAGACAAATCCCAAAGTGCTTGCCCGCCGCCGCAGGATCGTTGACGATGAACCGTCGGAGGCGGGGGCCTCCCCCGCCTCATCCAAGGCACGGGGGTGTTTGGGTATGCTCTTTCGTATTCTGGGTCCGCTCGGAATAGAAAAACCTAACGGTGAAAGCGTCAGGCCTTGGGCGCCGAAAAACCGCGCTTTGCTGGCCTATCTCTGCGTCAACAATATGACAGCAGTCTCCCCTGAGCGGCTCATCAACGCGATCTGGTCGGGCACGCCGCCGCAGAGCGCTCACACCGCACTCCACGTCTATATCTGCAACCTGCGAAGCCGCTTCCGTGAACTGGGCCTCGACGCCTCCGTCCTCACCACCCAGTCGACCGGCTACGAACTGCGGCTCCCGCAATCCTCCCTCGATCTCTACCTGTTCGAGGCGCACCTGGCAGAGGCCCGCAACCTCCAGAGCCGCGGTGAACTCGAAGCGGCGTCGGCCGCGCTCAGCTCCGCCGTCGCCCTCTGGCGCGGTCCGGCGCTGGCGGACTTCCGCGACATGCCGGCCTTCGCAGGCGTCTGCCGACTGCTCGACGAGAAGCGTGTCTACGCCCACGAGCGCCGGCTCCAGCTGGAACTGGACCTGGGCCGCCATCACGAGCTGATCTGCGAGCTCTACTCGCTGATCGAGGCACATCCGGCCTGGGAGTCGACTTACGGCTACCTCATGATCTCCCTGTACCGAAGCGGCCGCACAGCGGACGCACTGCGAACCTTCGACCGAATCCGCGGGATTCTGGTCGAGGAACTGGGCCTTGAGCCCGGACCGCAGCTTCAGCACATTCAGCGGTCCATTCTGGCTCGCGCCTCCTGGCTCGAATCCGGTGCGGCCCGCGGCGGTTCCGACGCCCAATTCTCGTTGCGATAACCATGGCGCATGATGCCTTCTTTCAGAGCCTTACCGGCCCGGAAAGAAGGCATCCAATCCATTGGAGCAGAGAAATACCGGGACCGATCGGATTCCCAGTCCGAACAGGGTTCAGGGAATCACCCCGTACGGCGAGGGCCACCCTCGGGTCAGCGCGACAATCCGCTACGCCGCGTCGAAGCGCAGGGGCAGGACCACCGGGCCCTGAATGGTGTCGGGCCGGCTCCACAGGGTCTCGCCGTCGAGCGCCAGACCGGACAGACGCCGGGAGAGAACGGTCAGCGCCTCGCTGAGCTCGGCTCGCGCCAGCACCGACCCGACACAGCTGCGCAGCCCCCAGCCGAACCCCAGGTGAGGGTGGAGGAACTCCCGTCCGACGTCCAGGTGTTCTGGATCGGGGAAGACGCCGGAGTCGCGGTTGGCGAGGGTGGACATGACCAGGACGGGAGTACCGCGAGGGAGCCACAGCCCGTCGAGGTCCACATCCTCGTTGGTGACGCGTTTCATCGCGTACGCCGTCGGGGCGTAGCGGACGACTTCCTCGACGGCGTTCGGCACCAGCTCCGGCTCCTTGCCGAGCCGCTCCCAGACATCGGGGCGCTCGGCGAAGCAGTGGAGCGCGATGGCGAGCTGGTTGCGCGTGGTGTCGGTGCCGCCGACGATCAACGACGTGACGACCGTCATCACGTCCGTGGTCGAGACGTTCCTGTCCTCGTCCCCGGTTGCCGCGAGGAGGTCCGTGATCAGGTCGCTGCCCGGCTCCGCGCGGCGCCGCTCGATCAGGTCCTCGATGTACGAGTCGATCCTCTCGGTGGCCGCCATGGCCGCCGGTATGGTGCTCGGATCGCCGGAGAACACAGCGGTCGACGCCTCGGCCACCTCAGCGAAGAACGCCGCTTCCTCCCGCGGGATGCCCAGCACCCAGCAAATCACCGAAATGGGGAACGGGTTGCAGAGGTCGGCGACCGCGTCGCACCGTCCGCGCTCCTGGACACGGTCCACCAAATCGTCGACGACCTGGACCATCGCGGGCCGGAAGCGGTCGAAGTTGCGGGGCCGCAGCGCGGGAATCGCCAGCCGGCGCAGCCGGGTGTGCCGCTCACCCTCCTCGAGGAGCAGCGACTGCCGGCGCCGCGCGACGAACTGCGGGTCGATGTCCTGCATGGCACCGATCTCGGCCCGGAGCCCGTTGCCGAATCTCCTGTCCGACAGGGCGGCCCGGCAGTCGGCGTACGTCGTCAGGACGACGGCGGGGCCCCAGCGGACGGCGCGGTGTCCCCGTGTCAGCCCGGGAAGCCACTGCCACGCCGGGCCGGTGCAGGCGGCGGCTTCCCCCTCGATGGGGTGGAGATCCGCCGCGCTGATCAATGCTGACATCGTTATCTTCCTTTCCACACGTGTGCGTCGGGCAAGGTCCGGTTTTCCGCTGACCGGCCCGGAGCACCGGAAGCAGCCGACCTCGGAGCTGCGGGCCGGTGGGCCGATACGCGGGCCTGCACCAACCGTTGACCAGGCGCTCGGTCAGACCCGTCTGAGATGACGTGCCGTGCACCGGGCGTCCCTCACGCCCTGCGGCCGGCCCCTCGCGAACACTGCTGCACCCCTCTCGCCCAGCAGTGCGGCGGTCCGGGGCACGGGTTCACCCGTCACGGGCACCGGACGACCTGACCGGCGTACGACAGGCCGCCGCCGAATCCGAAGAGCAGCACGGGCGACCCCGGGGTCAGTTCTCCGCGTTCCACCAGTTTGGAGAAGGCCAGCGGGATGCTCGCGGCTGAGGTGTTGCCCGAGTCGACGACGTCCCGCGCGATGACCGCGTTCACTGCGCCGATCTTCCTGGCGACCGGCTCGACGATCCGGAGGTTGGCCTGGTGCAGGATGACACCACCCAGTTCCTCCGGCTTGACGCCGGCCCCGTCGCACACCTTCCGGGCGATGTCCGGCAGGGTGGTGGTCGCCCAGCGGTACACGGACTGGCCCTCCTGGGTGAACGTGCCCGACTTGCCCTCGATGCGCACAGCCCGGCCCATCTCCGGGACGGATCCCCAGACGACGGGACTGATTTCGGCCGTGTCGGACGCGGTCACGACGACGGCACCCGCTCCGTCACCGACCAGCACGCAGGTGCTGCGGTCCGACCAGTCCACGAAGTCCGTGAGCTTCTCGACCCCGATCACCAGGGCCTTCGTCGCGGAACCGCCCTTGATGGCCAGGTCAGCCATGGCGAGGGCGTGCGGGAAGCCCGAGCAGGCCGTGTTGATGTCGAGCGCCGCAGGGGCCGTGATGCCGAGCCGGCTCGACACACGCGCCGCCACATTGGGAGAACGATCGTGCGAAGTGCAGGTCGCGACGACGACCAGATCGATCTCCGCACCGGTCAAGCCCGCATTGGCGAGGGCTTTCTGAGCGGCTTCCGCCGCCATGTCCGCCACCGATTCGTCTTCCCCCGCCACATGCCTTGTGCGGATGCCGACGCGGCTCTGGATCCACTCGTCACTGGTGTCGACCATCTCCGCGAGGACCTCATTGGTGAGAACCTTCTGAGGCTGGTAGTGGCCCAGGGCCACGAGGCGAGACCCGAACATAATGAAGTCCTCCTGCTGTAATGGCGATTGACTCGTCGTCACCATAGCTGTTCCCGGATGCCGCCCAGGTGTGAGCGGAGTTGACCGGCGACCCCCAATAGATCCGAAAATTCCGGGTCAGGAATCCGTGGGTATCTGTCCGGCACGCATCCGCTGCGCCCGGCTTCGGGCCGGACATGTCAGGCGACGGTTTCCCCGGCCGGGTCGCTCTGCCGCACAGCGGGCTTCCCGGAGCTCATCGGGTTGAGGGGGGTGCGCATTGCGAGAGAGGCCACCGCGGCGAGAAAGCAGCCGATCGCGGTGATCCAGAACGCCTCTTGATAAGCACCCAGGGTGGGCAGCGGTGAGCCCTTGATGGTGTCCCCGGCCAGGGTGGAACCGAGCACAGCCGTTCCCACGGCGCCACCTACCGTACGGAACACCGCGTTCATGCCATTGGCAATGCCGCTCTGCTCGATCGGGACAGCGGAATTGATGGCGGCCGGCATGGCCGTGTAGGCGAGACCGACGCCGAAACCGAACACGGCGGCGGCGAGGTAGAGGTCGATCGGATGCCCGTTCACCACGGCGAGGAATCCCATCGCCACCGCTGCCAGCAGTCCGCCCAGGGAGAGGGGGATGCGCGGGCCCCGTGCGGCGATCAGCCTGGCGCCGACCGGGGCGGCCGTCATGCTGCCGATGGCGGAGGGCAGCAGCATCACACCGGCGTGCAGGACGTCGGCGCTGAATCCGTAGTGCGCGGTCTTCTCCGGTGTCTGGGCGAAGTTGCTGATCACCATGAAGCACCCGTACATGCCGAACCCGATCACCGCGCCCGCCACGTTGGTGATGGCCACGACGGGGCTCACGAGCATCCGGATGCTCACCAGTGGGTTCTGCACCTTCAGTTCGATGACCGCCCACGCGGCCGCGATCACCACGGCCGCGATGAAGAGGCCGACGATCCGGCCGGAGCCCCAGCCCCACTGGTTCCCCTGGCTGACGGCGAGCAGCAGGGCGCAGAGCCACCCGGTCAGCGTGAGGGCGCCCAGCGGATCAACCCGGACGGTGCGATCGGTCACCACGTCCCTGGGCACGCCCACCACGGACCAGGCGATGGCGACGAGGCTGATCAGCAGCCCGGCCCAGAAGACCGACTTGTAGCTCCACTGCTCCATCAGCAGTCCGGTGACCACCAGGCCGAGGGCGCTGCCGATGCCCATCGCCGCGCTGACGGCCCCGATGCCGCCCGGGATCCGGTTCGCCGGGAGCTGGTTGCGCACGATACTGATGGCCAGCGGGAAGACACCGCCGCCCGCGCCCTGCAGGACACGGGCCACCACGAGCCAGGCAAACGACTCGGTGCTCACCGCGAGCACCGACCCCAGCGCCAGGCCGCCGAGCGAGATCAGCAACATCGTTCTGCGGCCGTAGAGGTCACCGAAGCGGCCCAGCAGTGGGGTGAGGACTGCGGCCGAGAGCAGGTTGGCGGTCATCAGCCAGGCGACCGTGCTGCTGGAGACGTGCACGCCCCTGGCGAGGGAGGGAAGGATCGGCACCACCGCGGTCTGCACCATGCTGAAGGCCAGCATGGACAGCACGAGTGCCGACAATATCTTTCCGCGGCCGGGTCCCCGGGGCGGCATGTCTGCGTCCTGAATCTGGTTCATACTCACTGCTTCTGTGGGAGGAGGGCGGGCGATGTCACAGCTGCTTCGGTACGGCCTCCCTGGTCAGCGCCCCGAGGAGGTACTGCGCCAGCGCGGCGGCGGAGGGGTGGTCGAACGCGAGGGTGAGCGGCAGGCGCAGGCCGGCCGCGGCGGTCAGCCGGGCGGTGAGTTCCAGCGCCGTCAGTGAATCGAGGCCGAGGTCCCAGATCTCCCGGCCGGGCTCGACGGCGTCCGCCGAGGCGTACCCCATCACCGCGGCGATCTGCTCGCGGACGAACGTGAGGAGCGCGGACGGCCGTTCCGCCTCCGGCAGCGCCGCCGTCCGGTCCCGGAGCGAGACCCGCAGCGCCGCCCCGGGCCGCGCGGCCCCGGCCGGTGCCAGCCCGGCCAGTACCTTCGCCAGGCCGCCCGACCCGGTGCGCAGCGCCTCGGCGTCGAGCGCGACGGGAGCAAGTACGGGCTCGTCACAGGCGAGGGCGGCGTCGAAAAGCTCGATCCCGCGCTGCATGGACAACGGCGCCAGACCCGACCTGGCCATACGGGCGATGTCGACGTCCGACAGACTCGCCGCGAGTCCCGCGTCGGGGTTCCACAGGCCCCAGGCCAGCGAGACGGCGGGCAGCCCGAGCGCCCTGCGCTGGTGTGCCAGCGCGTCCAGGACGCTGTTCGCCGCGGCGTAGTTCGCCTGCCCGGCACCACCGAGCATGCCGATGACCGACGAGAACAGGACGAACACCGACAGCGGGTCCTGTGTGGTGAGTTCATGGAGATTGAGCGCTGCCGTGCTCTTGGCCCGCAGGACACGCCGCAGCCGCTTGGGCGTCAGCCCGGTGACGGTGGCGTCGTCGAGGATTCCCGCCGTGTGCACCACGGCGCTCAGCGGTGCCTCCTTCCGCAGCCGCGCCAGTGCATCGGCCAGCGCCGGACGGTCGGCCGCGTCGCAGGCCAGAACGGTCACCTCGGCCCCGAGCGCGGTCAGTTCGGCCACCAGGCCCCCGGCACCGGGTGCCGCCGGGCCACGGCGGCTCAGCAGCGCCAGCTTCCGTACGCCGTGCCGCCGCACCAGGTGGCGGGCGAGCAGGCCGCCGAGCATGCCGGTCCCACCGGTGATGAGCACAGTGCCGTCCGGCGTCCACGGTCCGCTGCCCATCGCGGCCGGGTGACGCCTGCCGCGAACCGCGGCCAGGCGGGGTTCCCGTACGGCACCGGAACGGACGGCCGTCTGCGGCCCGCCGGACGTGATCGCACCGATCAGCCCGTCCACCCCGCGTTCCCCCGGTTCGATGTCGACCAGCACGAATCGTCCGGGGTGTTCCGTCTGGGCACTTCGGATCAGGCCCCAGACGGCGGCGCCCGCCGAGTCGGAGACCTCCTCGTCCGCGCGGGTGGCGACCGCGCCCGCGGTGACGAGCACCAGCCGGGTCTCCGCCAGCCGTTCGTCGGTCAGCCATTCCTGGACCAGTCTGAGCGCCCGCCGGGTCGCCGCTGCGACCGACTCGTCGACGGTGTCCTTCTCCCCCACGCACGTGACGACGACGGCCGCGGGCGGCGGCTCGGGGGACCCCGCCAGACTGTCGAGAGCCAGCAGGTCGGGGCAGACGTCCACCGGTACGCCGACACTCTTGAACATCCCGGTCAGACCGAGGTGGTCACTGCCCAGAAACGCCCACCGGCCCTCCTGCCGGGGCCCCGCCGGGGCCGCGACGAGCGGCCACTCCAGCCGGTACAGCTCCCCCTGCCGCTGCCCCAGCGCCCGGCCGAGCTGTTCGGGCGTGGTCCGCTTCAGACGCAGGGACGCGACCGAGGCCACCGGGCGGCCCGAGCTGTCCGCGAGGGCGAGCGAGACCACCGGCTCTCCGGATCTGCCGCCCTGGCGCAGCGGGGTCACGCGGACCCGCAGGCTCCGCCCGCTCGGTGCGTAGGTCTCGATCCCCTGCCAGACGAAGGGCAGGGCGGGGCCCTGCTCCTGTACCGGCGCGAGGACCGCGTGCAGCGCCGCGTCGAGGAGAACGGGATGAAGCAGGAATCCGTGGGCCTCATCGGTCTCGCCACCGGGGAGTTCCACTTCGGCGAGGAGCTCGTCCCCGAGCTGCCACAGGGCCCGCAGCCCGCGCAACTCGCTGCCGTACCGCAGCCCGCGTTCGGCGAACCGGTCGTAGACACCGTCGAGGTCCACCTCGACGGCTCCGGCGGGCGGCCAGCTCCGCTCAGCTGCCGGGGCGGCGGCCGGGCGGCCGGTGTCAGCCGGTTCCAGCCAGCCGGCCGCGTGCCGGGTCCACTCCCGGCGGGACGCGTCCTGCGGCCGTGCGTGCACGGTGAATTCGCGCCGGCCGTCCGCCTGCGCACCACCGGCGCTCACCCGTACGTCGAGCCTGGTCCCCTCGTGCAGGGCCATGGGCGCCTCGAGCACCAGCTCGCCGACCCGGCCGCCGCCTGTCCCCGCGGCGGCGTGCACGGCCCACTCGACGAATACCGCGCCCGGAACCAGGACCGTGCCGAGCACGACGTGGTCGGCCAGCCAGGGGTGGCTGTCCAGGGACAGTCCGGCGGTGTACGCGACGCCGTCGGTGGCGGGCAGTTCGACCGCCGCCCCGAGCAGCGGGTGGTCCGCCGCTTCGAGCCCCGCGCCGACGAGGCCGGCGCCGCTGCGCGCGGGTGCGGTCAACCAGTAGGACTGCCGGTCGAAGGCGTAGGTCGGCAACGCGACGGTCTGTCCCCCGGCCCGGGACAATCCGGCCGCCCAGTCGACGTCGACTCCCCGGACGTACAGCGCGGCGAGCGCGGCGAGGAACGTCCGCTCGGCGGGCCGGTTGCGGCGGGCGGCGGCCGTCAGCACTGCCTGCGGGGCCGCCGTCAGGCAGCTCTTCGCCATCGACGACAGCACACCGTCGGGTCCGAGTTCGAGGAACTTGGTGACTCCCGCCGCTTCCAGCGCCCTGATGCCGTCCAGGAACCGTACGGGCCGGCGCACGTGCCGGACCCAGTACTGGGCCGAGCACAGCGTCGCCTCATCGACCGGCAGGCCGGTCAGGTTGGAGACGACGGGCAGCGTCGGCGGACGGTAGTCGAGGGTCTCGGCGATCCGGGCGAACTCGTCCAGCATCGGCTCCACCTTCGCGGAGTGGAAGGCGTGGCTCACGGTCAGCCGCTTGGCGCGGCGGCCGCGCCGCTGCCACTCCGCCATGATGCGCACCGCCCAGTCCGCGTCCCCCGCGACGACCGTGGCGTGCGGGCCGTTGACCGCCGCGACGTCCAGGTCGGCGCCGTGCGTCGCGATCCACTCGGTGACCTCGTCCTCGGCGGCCTCCAGTGACACCATCGCCCCGCCGTCCGGCAGCCCGCCCATCAGCCGGGCGCGGCTCGCCACCAGGAGGCAGGCGTCCGGCAGCGACAGGACTCCGGCCACATGCGCGGCCGCGATCTCGCCGACGGAATGGCCGAGCAGATGGTCCGGGGTGACGCCCCAGTGTTCGAGCAGTCGGAACAGGGCCACTTCGAAGGCGAACAGGGCCGGCTGGGTCCACTCCGTACGGTTCACGAGCGCCGTCTCCCCGTCCGCCTCGTCGGCGAACATCACATCGCGGAGCGGTCGTCCGATGTGGGGGGTCAGATGCGCGCAGACCTCGTCAAGCGCTCGGGCGAAAGCGGGGTGAGCCGCGTACAGGTCGCGGCCCATGCCCGGGTACTGGCTCCCCTGGCCGGTGAAGAGGAAGGCCACCCGGCCGGGCGTCGCCGATCCCTGTGTCACGTGCCCCGCGAGGACGCCGCCGGCCAGGGCATCGAGGCCGCCGGAGAGCTCGGTGCGGTCCGACGCGAGCACCACGGCCCGGTGTTCGAACGTCGAGCGGGTGGCGGCCAGACTGTGGCCGAGGTCGAGCAGTCCGGCGTCCGAGGCCGCGGCGTGGGCGCGGAGCGCGTTGGCCTGGGCGCCCAGGCCGGCCGCGCTCCTGGCCGTCAGCGGCAGCGGCACCGGCCCGGTCACCGGCACCGGGACCGGGACCGGGACATGGTCCCCGGCGTCGGGACCCGGCGCCTCCTCGATGACCACGTGGGCGTTGGTGCCGCTGATACCGAAGGCGGACACGCCGGCCCTGCGGGGCCCGCCGGACCGCTCCCAGGGCATCTCCTCCTGCAGCAGCCGTACGCTCCCCGCGGACCAGTCGACGTGGGACGAGGGCCGGTCGCTGTGCAACGAGCGCGGCATGACGCCGTGCTGCATCGCCATGACCATCTTGATGATGCCGCCCACTCCCGCCGCCGCCTGGGAATGGCCGGTGTTGGACTTGAGCGAGCCCAGCCACAGCGGACTGCCGTCGGGGCGGCCCTTCCCGTACGTGGCGAACAGCGCGCCCGCTTCGATGGGATCACCCAGCACCGTGCCCGTGCCGTGCGCCTCCACGACGTCGACCTGGCCCGGGGCGAGCCGGGCCGCGGCAAGGGCGTCCAGGATGACCTGCTCCTGCGCGGGGCCGTTGGGTGCCGTGAGTCCGTTGCTCGCACCGTCCTGGTTCGTCGCCGTACCACGGACCACGGCGAGCACGCGGTGGCCGCGGCGGCGGGCCTCGGAGAGCCGTTCCAGCAGCAGGACGCCGGCGCCCTCGCCCCATCCCGTGCCGTCCGCATCGGCGGAGAACGCCTTGCACCGGCCGTCGGGCGACAGGCCGCGCTGGCGGCTGAACTCCAGGAACATGCCGGGCGTCGCCATCACGGCCACCCCGCCGGCGAGCGCCATGGAGCACTCCCCGCGGCGCAGGGCGTGAACTGCCAGGTGCAGCGCGACCAGCGAGGACGAGCAGGCGGTGTCGACCGTCACCGCCGGCCCGTTGAGCCCGAAGGTGTAGGCGAGCCGGCCGGACAGCACGCTCGGGCTCGAACCCGTCAGCAGGTATCCCTCCAGGTCATCCGGTGCCTCGCCGAGCGGCGGTCCGTACCCGGAGGGCATCGCGCCGATGAAGACACCCGTGCGCGTGCCGCGTACCGTCTCGGGGACGATGCCGGCCCGCTCGAACGCCTCCCAGCCGGTCTCCAGCAGAATGCGCTGCTGCGGGTCCATGCCCCGCGCCTCACGCGGGCTGATGCCGAAGAACGCCGCGTCGAACCGGGCTGCGTCGTACAGGAATCCGCCGAAGCGGGCGTACGTGGTTCCGCGGTGCTCCGGTGACGGGTGGTACAGGCCCTCCAGGTCCCAGCCGCGGTCGGCCGGGAAGTCCCCGACGGCGTCCTCGCCCTCCGCCACGAGACGCCACAGATCCTCGGGTGAGGCCACCCCGCCGGGATAGCGGCAGGCCATGCCGACGATGACGACCGGGTCGTCATCGGCCTCGGCGTCCACCGGCGGGGCGGCTTGCGCCCCGTCGGACGACGACAGCAGATACCGGATCCTGCGGGCCAGCGCGAGGGGCGTCGGATGGTCGTAGACGGTGCTGACGGGCAGCTTCAGGCCGGTGGCCTCGACGAGCCGCCGACGCAGCTGGACCGAGCTGAGGGAGTCGAATCCCAGGTCGCGGAAGGCCAGCCGGCCGTCGACCGCCTCGGCCGTGTCGTGTCCCAGGAGCAGTGCGGCGTGCCGGCGGACGAGGTCCAGCGCCTCCCGCTCGCCGATCGGTCCCGGCTGCGGCCGCCTGCCCGCCTGCTGTTCCGCCGGTACTGCTTCGGCGGGTACGTCGGGCGCAGCGGCGGGGGCGGATGTGCCGGGGGCCGTCGTCCGGGGGGCCGCCAGCCAGTGCCGGCGGCGCTGGAAGGGGTAGCCGGGCAGCTTCACCCGGCGGGCGCCGGTCCCGGCGTACCCCTTCGCCCAGTCGACCGGGACACCGTGCACATAGGCCTCGGCGGCGGACCGCAGGAAGCGCCCGGCGCCGCCCTCTTCCCGCTGGAGGGTGCCGACGACGGCGGCTTCGACGGGCTCATCGGCGGATGCCTGCGCCGCGTCCTCGATGGTGTCCAGCATCCCGGTCACCAGCACGGGATGCGGGCTCACCTCGATGAAGACGTTGTGTCCCGTGTCCAGCAGTGCCCTGGTCGCGCGCTCGAACTGCACGGCCTCGCGCAGGTTCCTGAACCAGTACGCGGCGTCCAGGCCGAGCGTGTCCAGCGGCCCGCCGTCGGTGCTGGAGTAGAAGGGGATGTCCGAACGGCGGGGCGAGACGTCCTTCAGCGCACCGAGCACCTCGTCGCGGACGGCCTCCACCTGAGGCGAGTGCGAGGCGTAGTCGATCAGGATCAGGCGACTGCGCACCCCGTCCCGCTCGCACGCGGCGGCCAGCGCGGCCAGCGCTCCGGGAGAACCGCCGACGGCTGTCGACCGGGGGCTGTTGACCACCGCCACGGACAGTTCGTCCGCGGAGCGTTCCAGATAGGGCATCACGCGGTCGGCCGGCAGGGCGATGGACAGCAGGCCGCCGGTCCCGGCGATCCTGGCGATGGCCCGGCTGCGCAGCGCGACCGCGCGGGCGGCTTCCTCCAGAGTCAGGGATCCGCAGACGTAGGCCGCGGCCAGTTCACCCTGGGAGTGGCCCACCACGGCGTCGGGTTCGACGCCGTACGCGCGCCACACGGCGGCCAGCGAGACCATGACCGAGAACAGCAGGGGCTGGACGACCTCCACCCCGTCCAGGCCCGGCGCTCCGGGGGCCGCGCGCAACACGTCGGCCGGGGACCAGTCGACGTACGGGGCCAGCGCCCTTCCGCAGGCCTCCAGTTCCTCCCGGAAGACCTGGGAGCTCTCCAGCAGGCCGAGGGCCATCCCGGCCCACTGCGAGCCCTGGCCGGGGAAGACGAACACGACCTTGGCCGGGTGCCGCGCGACGCCGTGCGCCGTGGTGGTGCCCGCCTCACCCGCCGCGAACGCGTCGAGGGCCGCGCCGAACTCGCCGCGGCCGCCCGCGACGACCACTGCCCGGAAGTCCATCTCCGAGCGTGTCGTGGCCAGCGAGCGGCCCACGTCCTCGGGCCGGAGATCCGGGGAGCGGGTCAGCTGCTCCGCGAGGCCGCGGGCCTTGGCCTCCAGCGCCGGCCGGCTCCTGGCGCTGAGCGGCCAGGCCATGACCTCCGGCGCCGCCCGCCGGGCGTCCTGCCCGTCGGCCTCGGGGGCCGGACCGAGGACGACGTGGCAGTTGGTCCCGCCGATGCCGAAGGAGCTGACGCCGGCCAGCGGCCGCCGTCCGGGGCGCGGCCAGGGGCCGCGGCCGCGCTGCACCTCGATGTCCGACTCGCCATGGAGCGGGCGTGGTCCGGGGGTCTCGTAGTTCAGGCTCCCGGGTATCTCACCGTTCTTGATGCTCAGGGCGGCCTTCAGCAGTCCGACAGCGCCGGCAGCGCCTTCCAGATGCCCCACGTTGGTCTTCGCCGACCCCACGAGCAGGGGGCAGCCGGGCTCCCGCGATCCGGCGAACACCGAGGCGAGGGCGGAGGCCTCCAGCTCATCGCCGCGTGCCGTGCCGGTGCCGTGCAGCTCGACGTACTGGATGTCGCCCGGCTGGACGCGCGCGCGGCGCTGAGCCGTCCTGATGACCGCGCTCTGGGCCGCCGGGTTGGGCACGCCGACGGCCTCGCCCCGCCCGTCGTTGTTGACCGCGCTGCCGAGGACCTGACAGATGATGTCGTCGCCGTCGGCGACCGCGCGGGACAGCGGCTTCAGCACGAACACCACGCCGCCCTCGCCGCGGACGAACCCGTTGGCCCGCGAGTCGAACGCGTAGCACCGGCCGTCGGGCGAGAGCACCCCGAACCGGTCGGCGCGCAACGCCGACTCCTGGACGAGGTTGAGATGCACCCCACCCGCGAGCGCGAGTTCCAGCTCACCGGAGCGCAGGCTCTCGCAGGCCATGTGCACGGCGACCAGTGAGGAGGACTGGCCGGAGTCGAGGGTGAGGCTGGGGCCCTCAAGACCGAACAGCTGCGAGACCCGGTTCGCGATCATGCCGCGCTGCAGCCCGGTGAAGGAGTGCTGCGTGATGCTGTCCGCTCCGTACTGGTTCAGCAGCGCGTCGTAGTCACCGGCGATGGCGCCGAAGAAGACGCCGGCTGCGCTGCCCTCGACGTCCCGCGCGGGTATACCGGCATCCTCGACGGCTTCCCAGCTCAGCTCCAGCATCAGTCGCTGCTGCGGGTCCATCGACGCGGCCTCCCGCGGCGAGACGCCGAAGAAGTGCGCGTCGAACTCGCCTGTGCCGTCGGCGAATCCGCCGCGGCCGGTGCTGCCCGGCTGCGGCACGGACGGTCCGGCCGCCGCCCAGCGGTCGGAGGGCACATCGGTGATGCCGTCCCGTCCCTCCCGGAGCAGCTCCCAGAAGCTCGTCGGCCCCGCTGCCCCGGGCAGCCGGCAGGCCATGCCGACGACGGCGATCGGTTCGCTCCGGGGGCTCGGCACAGTGCTGGTCATCGCTCTCACCTAGGGTCGCAATTACTGGTTGCTGAGGAGTCCGGCGCTACTCGTCAGATGTCACTTCGTCGCCGAGGGCGAACGTCAGCACCTTGGTGATCACCGTGGTGTCGCCGAGGATCCGGCGGTGTCCGAGCTTCTCCGTCAGCAGGAGCTCGGCCCGGTCGCCGTACGCGGCGGCGATGAGGCGGCCCTGCTCCACGCTGACTTCGCGGTCGTTCCGGTCGTGCACCACGAGAACCTGCTGCTCGATCTCCTCCGGGCGGTGCACGGGCGAGAAGGCGTTCCACAGGTCCGGCTCGGAAGCGAAGAGCAGCTCGCTGCGGCGCCGCAGCTCGCGCGCGTACACCGGCCGCAGGCCCAGCTGTTTGCAGAACGTGCCCGGCAGGGAACCGAATTCGCCCACGGACGAGATGGACACCAGCCGGCCTGCCTTGATGCCGCGCCGCAGCGCGAGGTACCCCGTGGTGCCGCCGAACGAGTGCCCGATGACAGCGCGGAAGGGCCCGTGGCGGTCCTGCAACTGCCGCAGCACGGCCAGGTGGTCCAGGACCGTGACGCCCTTGCCCCCGGAGTCGCCGTGGCCGAAGGCGTCGTAGGCGAGCGCGGTGACGCCGAGCTGCTGGAGTCCGTGGACGAACCCGGCGAAGTTTGCCGCCCGGCCACCGAAACCGTGGATGAACAGCACCGGATTGCCGCCCTCGCCCCAGCGGTAGGTCACCACGTCCTTGCCGTTCACGGTGATCTTCTCCACCACGGCCTGATCGTGGACCGGCTGCTGGGCGCCGCGCACCTTGTCACGCGCGACCGGCTCGCAGAACAGCCGCCACACATAACCGCCGAGCAGCCGGGGGGAGACGTACGAGGCGGCGTTCAGCACCCTGCGCACGGCAGTGAAGGACGAACTCATCAAGTCACCTGGAATTCCTGCCGGCGGCCAGCGGACGGCCGGCGTCGAGGGGCGGCCGGCCCCGGGAGCGGGAGCGGCCGGGCGGTACCGGCGGGTGTTCGTCGCGGAGCCCGCAAGACCCGAACTCCCCCCGGCGCACGTCTAGTTAACCTTACGTTCGCGCCCCTGCCAGAAGCTGTCGCGCAGCTCTCGGCGGAGGATCTTGCCGCTGGGGTTGCGGGGAAGCGTGCCGATGAACTCGTAGCCTGTCGGGATCTTGAAGTCAGCGATCCTTCCCTTCAGCGACATCATCAGTTCCCGCGGCGTTGCGTCCGCCCCCGGACGCAACACCACGAACGCCCGGACGGCCTCCCCCCACCGCTCGTCGGGCACGCCTATCACCGCAGCCTCCAGCACCGCCTCGTGCTTGGTCAGCGCGTTCTCGATCTCCGCCGGATAGACGTTCTCCCCCGCGACGATGATCGTGTCCTTGATCCGGTCACAGACGAACAGATATCCGTCCTCGTCGAGATAGCCGGCGTCCCCCGTCATGATCCAGCCGTCCACCAGGGTGTCGGCCGTCGCCTCGGGCAGCCCCCAGTACTCGACCATGTGCGCAGCGGTGCGCAGGCACACCTCGCCCACTGAACGTCCTTCGAGGCGGGTGCCGTCAGGGCCCGCGATCTTGACTTCGAAGCCGGGGTACGGCCGGCCCGCCGCCTGCATCCGCGGCCCGCCGACCACGTGCTCGTGGGGCGGCAGACACACCGCGGTGTTACCCGTCTCGGTGAGCCCGTAGATCTGCGCGAAATCGCAGCCCATGCGTGCGACGGCCTGTTCCAGGAGCCGCTCGGAGATCGGGGAACCCCCATAGACCACCTTGCGCAGCGATACGAAGTCCTCTTCTCCCGCCTCCGGTTCGCTGAGCACCATCTGCAGCATCGACGGGACCACGCACGCCGTGGTGATGCCGAGCTCACGAATCCGCTGTACCGCCTCACCGCTGATGAACATCCGCATGGCGACGTTGGTGATACCCGCGTTGAAACCCTGGGTGGCCCACCACAGCCCGCCGACATGGAAGCCGGGGATGCCGATGAGGCTCACGTCGCCTTCCTGCCAGTCGATCCACGACAGCCCCTCGGACGCCAGCGCGTCCCGGACCTTGAAGAAGCTGCGGTGCGCGAGCACGACGCCCTTGGGCAGACCGGTGGTTCCGCTGGTGTACAACTGCGCGACCGGGTCGTCCTCGTGCACGGACCGTGCCAGGTCCGTGTCCGGGTGGCCGGCGGCCCAGCCGAGGATGCCCCCGCCCGCGTCACTCCCGTGATCCACGACGACGACCTGGACCCGGTGGGGCAGCGCCGCGATCGCCTTTTCGGCGAGTGCGCGGAACTCCTCCTCCACGAAAAGGAATTCTGTCCGGGAGTCCCGCAGGATGTGGTCCACCTCGCCGACGGTCAGCCGCCAGTTGATGGGCACCAGGACCCTTCCGGTCTTGGCGCAGGCGAAGAGCACCTCGTAGTAGTGCTCCGACTCCTTGCCGAGATAGCCGATCCTGGCCTGATCCGACACACCGGCCGCATGCACCCCGTGCGCCATACGATTGCTGCGCCGGTGCAGCTCACCGTATGTGACGGTCAGCCCCTCACACAGCACGGCCGGGTGGTCCGGACGGCGCCGGGCATGGAACGCCACACTCGCGTCCAGCGTCCGCAGGTTCGGAAAGTACATTCGGTGCTCCTCGGTTCCTCGTGCCAAGGCTCGCGACACAGCCGTGTCAGCCCCAGATGTTGTCGTCGGGCCAGTGGCGGCGTCCCTGGGCCGCAGTGCTGTGCGGCGCGGGCCGGGGGCCGGGGTCCCCGTCCGCTTCCATCAGCACATGTGCGTTGGTGCCGGTGAAGCCGAACGAACTCACCGCCGCCGTCGGGGATTCGGCATCGGGCCACGGCACCGCCGTGCGGGGCAGCCGCAGACCGGTGCGGTCCCACGGCACCGCCGGGTCAGGGACGTCGATCCCCGGCTGTGGCGGGATGACCCGGTTCTGCAGCGCGAGCACGGTCTTGATCAGCCCGGCGGCCCCGGAGGCCGTCTCCAGGTAACCGAGGTTGGCCTTGGCCGAGCCCAGATACAGCGGCGGCGCCCCGCTCGTGTCACGCCGGTACGTCTGAGCGATCGCCTCCGCCTCGATGACCCCGCCCAGCTTGGAGCCGTTGGCCTGGGCCTCGATGTACTGCACCTGATGCGGATCGACGGCGGCGTCCCGCAGCGCCTGCGCCATCACCCGGCGCTGCGCCACCGACGAGACTGCCGCCATCGCCGGCCGGTCGCCGTGCTGGTAGATGCTGCTGCCCTTGATCAGCGCGTACGGCCGGTCGCCCGCGGCCCGAGCGTCACGCTCGCGCTTGAGCACGAGCACTCCGCAGCCCTCGCCGCGCACGTGACCGTCGGCCTCGCTGTCGAAGGGGCGGCTGCGTCCGGTGGGCGAGAGCATCCCCGCCCGCTCGAAGACGCCCGCCGTGAAGGGCGCGAGCGCCAGGTGGCAGGCGCCGACGATCGCCACGTCGCACTCCCCGCGTCGCAGCGCCGACGAGGCCAGGTGGGTCGCGGTCAGGGCGGACGAGCACGCCGTGTCGACCGTCAGTACCGGGCCGTTCAGTCCGAGCCCGGTGGCGACCCGGGCGGCCGTCGCGCTGAGTGCACCGCCGGTGCCCATGTACGGGGAGAGGCCCTCGGCACCCAGGCCGTTGCGGAGCGCGGCGAAGTTGTACTCCACCGTGCTGACCCCGGCGAATACCCCCACCCGGACGTCTCCGCGGTCGAACGGCGCCACGTCCTCCAGGGCATCGGCGGCACAGGTCAGCAGCAGCCGCTGCTGCGGGTCCATGTACCGCGCCTCCTCGTCCGGTATGCCGAAGCGCTCGGCGTCGAAGAGGTCGATGGCATCCAGGTAAGCGCCCTGGGCCAGCAGACCGGCCAGCGGCGCCAGGTCCGGTGCCGACACATTCCACCGGGGGCGCCCGGTGGAGTCCTTGGGGATGCCGCCCCGTTCGGCCAGGACACTGCGGCCCGTGTGCAGCAGGTCCCAGTACTGCTGGGGGCAGTCGATGCCACCGGGGAACCGGCACGCCACACCGACCACGGCAATCCGCTCGGTCTCCTGCCGGCGCTGTCGCGCCAGCAGGAGCACCAGCTGGGACTTGGAGAGCCCCTGCAACGAATCGATGTACTCCTTCACCGGCTCACAGCTCCATCATCGCGGCGAGCTCGGCCTCGGCCTCGGCGTCGGAGAGCACCGCCACGTCGTCAGCGGACTGCTCGTCCTCTGCCGCCGCCTGCGGTACGAGCTGCTGCTCCAGGTACTCGGCCAGCACCCCGATCGACGGGTAGTCGAAGACGATCGCGGAGGAAAGCGGCACCTGGAGCGCCGCTTCGAGGCTGTTCTTCAGTTCCACCGCGCTGAGCGAGTCAAGGCCCAGTTCGAGGAACTTCGCGTTGACGCCGACATCGTCGGGCCCCTCGAAGTGGAGCAGGCCCGCGATCCGGGCGCGGACCAGCTCGTTGACGCGGGAGAGCCGCTCGGACTTCGGCAGGGCACGCAGCGCGTCCAGGTCGACGGTGGAGACACCGCCGCCGCCGGCCCCGGCCACCTCACGGTAGAAGGCGTTGGCGGCCGGCCTCCCCGAGACGAAGCGGTCCCAGTCGAACTCGCCGATCATCAGGTGCGCGGCGGGCTTTCCCAGCGCCTTGAACAACGAGCGGGAACCGTCGGCGGGCTTGAGGAACTTCATACCCTGGGACTCGATGCTGCGGACCAGCTGCTCACTCAGCTCCGCGGCCATGCCCACCTCGGCCCAGGGGCCCCAGCTGATGCTCAGGCCCGGCAGGTTCTGCGCTCCGCGCCACTGCATGAGCGCGTCGATGAACGCGTTGCCCGCGGCGTAGTTGCCTTGCGCGGTCGACCCGACCACCGAGGCGATCGAGGAGAAGCCGACGAAGAACGGCGAGTCCGGGAGGTCGCGCAGCGCCTCGTGCAGGTGCCAGGTCCCGTACACCTTGGGCTGGAAGACCTTGTCGAGACTCTCCCAGGAGAGGGAGGAGATCGGCATGTCCGCGAGGACGCCGGCTGTGTGCAGCACACCGCCCAGCGGGTGCGGCCCGGCCGCCACGAGGTCGACGAGCCGCCGGACGTCGTCGGCCGAGGCCACATCGCACCGCACCGTCCTGACCCGCACCCCCTCGCCCAGCTCGGCGGCGAGCGCCGCGGCTTCCGCCTCCGGGACGGCACGCCGTCCGGCCAGGACAAGGTCCCTGGCACCGAGGTCGGCGAGCTTCTGCGCCATCACCAGCCCCAGGGCGCCCATCCCGCCGGTGATCACGTACGCGCGGTCGGCCGCGATGGTCACCGGGCGCTCGCGGAAGCCGTCCTCCTGCTCGAAGCTGATCACCAGCTTGCCGACATTGGCTCCGCGGCTGAGGACCGCGAAGGCCTCCTCGATCTCGTCCAGGGTGTAGGCGGTCGTCGGGAGCGGCTGCACCGCGCCCTCGCGGAGCAGCCCCGCCACGGTCTGGAGGATGCCCTTGTTGATCCTTTGCAGCTCCTCCTCGCCGAATTCGCTGAGGTCGAAGTTGTGGTACTTCACGTCCGGTCGCGCCGTATGCGCCTGCTCGGCCGACCAGATGCCGATCTTGCCGAGCTCCACGAACCGGCCGCCCTCGCCGAGCGCCTTCATACCGGCCGTGATGTAGTCCTTGTTCAGGCTGTTCAGGACGATGTCAACGCCCTTGCCGCCGGTGACCTCCAGTACCTGGTCGGCGAAGTCCAGGGTGCGGGAGTTGAAGACGTGCTCGACGCCCTGGGCGTGCAGCAGCTCCTGCTTGCGGGGCCCGGCGGTGGCGATGATCTCGGCGCCCGCGAGCTTGGCCAGCTGCACCGCGGCCTGCCCCACGCCGCCGGCAGCCGCGTGGATGAGGATCCTGTCACCCCGCTTGATGCCGGCCAGGTGGTGCAGGGCGTAGTGGGCGGTGACATAGGCCGTGGCCAGTCCGGCTGCCTCGGTGAACCCGATGTTGGCGGGCTTGCGCACCGCCATCGCCGACGGCACGGTGACGCGCCGCTTCATGCAGCCGAGGTGGCTGAGCAGCACCTCGTCGCCGGGCCGGAACTCAGCGTCGGGGCCGGCCGCGACCACGGTGCCCGCCCCCTCGAAGCCGAGACCGAGGGGCTGGTACTCGATGCCGCTCTCCTCCGCGTGGGCCTTCAGCAGCCCCAGCACGTTGAGGACGTCCTTGAAGTTCAGGCCGGCCGCGTGCACCTGCACCTGGATCTCGTCGCCCTCGGGTGCCACGTCCTCGATGGGCACGGCCCGGATGTTGGAGAACTCCCCGAACTCGGTGATGGCGAGCTCGAAGTTGGCGTCGTTCTTACCGGCCGGGTCCGCGCGGTGGATCCGGCGAACGTGCCGGTTGCCTGCCCGGAAGGCCACTTGATACTCGTCCGGCTCGGCGGTCAGCAGCTCGTCGGCCAGGGCCCTGCTGTCGCCACCCGCGGGGAGGTCGATCAGCGTCGCCTGGCAGGTGGGGTACTCGTTCCACAGCGTGAGGCCAAAGCCCCACAGGGTCGCGGCGGGTGAGACCTCCGAGGCGCGGCCCGGCCGGCCGGGGAGGTCACCGGGCAGCCGCTGGGCCCCTTCGGTGACCAGCCACAGCCGCTGGCCACGCCCGAACCCCGCGTTCTCCAGCGCCGCCAGGAGCTCCAGCAGTCCGGGGTAGTTGGCTTCGCACTCCGCCCGCAGGCGCTCGGCGGTGACCGGGCCCGGCAGGCTCTGCCAGAACCAGCAGACGTCCGTGGGCCGCTCGCCCAGCAGCCCGGCGGCCCCGTTCGCGTCCGGCACGAACGTCAGCGAGGCGCTGTTGGCGGCGAGGTGCTCGCGTACGGACCGGAAGTCCGCGGCCTCCCGGCCGACCACCAGGATGCGCCGCTCGCGTTCGCCGCCGCCCTGGCGTACCAGGGAGCGCTTCACCCAGCGCGGCTCGTGGAACAGCTGACGGCGCGGGGTGCCCGCGGCCGTGACCTTCTTCAGCCGGAAGCCGTGCACGACGAAAACCGGCCGGCCGTGCTCCGTCAGGAGCATGTCCGCTGTCATCTCGCCGTCGGTGTCCTCCTCACTGGTGAGCCGCACGTAACTGCGCAGCTCGCCGCTCCTGGGCTTCTTCAGCAGCTGGAAGCGGCCGAACCCGACCGGGAGATAGGTGTTGCCGTTGTCCAGCACCCCGGCCAGCGACTGGGTGACGTTGTCGAGCACGACCGGCGGCAGGTGCTCCAGCGCATGGGCCGCCCGGCCGCGCAGCCGGGCGACGGAGACACTGTCGCCCTCGCGTGCGATGTGCTCGATGCGCCGGAACTCCGGGCCGTACTCGAGCCCGAGGTCGGCGAATTCCGCGTACAGGTCGTCAGGGCGGCGGGGCAGCGACGGATGGCCCTCGGCCGCCGCCCTGGTCTCCAGCTCCGCCGCGACCGCCCGCAGCTCCGGAAGCAGGGTGTACTCGGTGCCGATCCGGGCGGTGACGTGGCACCGCTCAATGGCGTTGTCGGCGCCCGGAGTCCGGCTGTAGATCGCGGCTTCCCCGCTGCCGTCCGGGAGCTCCCGCAACCGCGTACGGATCTCGGTGCGCTGCTCGCCGGAGAGGATCAGTGGCTCCAGGATCGCCACGTCCTCCAGGATCCGGCCGCTCTCACCGTGCACCGCGTCCTGCAGGGCCAGCAGGATCTCGACATAGCCGGCGCCGGGGAACACCGTCTGTCCCATGATGACGTGGTCGACCAGGTAGGCCGGCTGGCCGGGACCGATCTCGGCGGCGAACTCGCGCACGCCGTCCTGGAGCTGCGCGGCGGTGCTCACCTCGGCGCCGAGCAGCGGGTGGTGCGCCCGCGAGGCGTCGACCGCGCGCTCCTTGGAGTGCCGGTCCCCGGTGATCGGCAGCCAGTACCGCTTGGTGTCGAAGGCGTAGGTCGGCAGTGCGGTCCGCCGCCCGCCGCGGCCCTGGTGGTAACCCTCCCAGTCGATACCCAGTCCGGCGGCGTAGCACCCGGCCACCGAAGCCCGGACGACCGAGGCGTCCGTGTCCCCCTTCGCCGAACTCCGCAGCCAGACGTGCTCCTTGGCGTCCAGAATCCGCTTGCCCAGTCCCAGCAGGGTTCCCGAGGGGCCCACCTCGATGAAGACGTGCCGGCCACGGGCACCGATCGCGGACATGCCGGCCTGGAAGTCGACGGGCTCCGCGATGTGCCGCACCCAGTACTCGGGGGTCGACATCTCGGCGACGTCGGCGACTCGGCCGGACACGTTGGAGATCAGGGAGAATTCGGGCTCCCGGAAGGTGATGCCCCGGATCTCGTCGCGGAAGGCGTCGAAGACCTGCGCCATCAGCGGCGAGTGGAATGCGTGCGAGACCGCGAGCCGCTTGGCGCGCAGACCGCGCTCCCCGAGCCGGCCCGTGATGGCCGCCACGGATGCCTCACCACCGGAGATGACGCAGTGGCCCGGCGCGTTGAAGGCGCCGAACGCGACGTCCTCGTAGGGTTCCAGGAGGGGGGCGACCTCATTCTGCGCAGCTTCCACGGCGACCATCGCGCCGGGTTCGGTGACGGACTGCATCAGCCTGGCCCTGGCCGCGACCAGCCTGACCGCGTCCTCCAGCGAGAAGAGTCCGGCCACGGTCGCCGCGACCACCTCGCCGATGCTGTGGCCGATCAGAACGCTCGGCTGGACACCCCAGCTCAGCCACAGCTGTGCGGTGGCGTACTCCAGGGAGAACAGCGCGGGCTGCGTGAAGCACGTCTGGTCGATCGCCTCCGGGTCCTCGGCGTCACCGAGGACGAGTGCCTTGACGGACCGGCCGATATGGGGTTCGAAGAGCCGGTCACAGGCGTCCAGGTGTTCCCGGAACACCGGGTAGGCGTCGTGGAGCGGCCTGCCCATGCCCGCGTACTGGGAGCCCTGGCCGGTGAAGAGGAAGGCGGTCCTGCTCAGGTCGTGGCCGGCGGTGGGGGTGCGATCGAGCAGCGCGGACAGATCCTCGGTGTCGCGCACCACGCCCACCAGCCTGCTGCCGAAGTGGGCCCGAGCGACGTTGCTGGTGTAGCAGACGTCGGCCAGGCTCACCTCCGGGTGCTCGGCGAGGTGCGCCCGGTGGCGCTCCACCTGGAGTGCCAGGGCCCTGTCGTTCTTCGCCGAGAGGGTGAAGATGTGCGCCCCGTCACTCACCGAGGGTTCGGTGGGGGCGAATACGGGGGCCTGTTCCAGTACGGCGCAGGCGATAGTGCCCGCGAAGCCGAAGGAGTTGACGACGGCGCGGCGGGTGTCCGCCTTCCAGGGCCGTGCCTCGACCGGCACCTCGACGCAGTAGTCGTCCCACGGGATGTGCTCCGAAGGAGCCGCCATGTTCAGGTGCGGGTAGATCTGCCCGCTGTGCAGCTGCAGCGCCGCCTTGATCACACCGCCGATACCGGCCGCCGCTTCCATGTGGCCGACGTTGGTCTTCAGCGAGCCGACGACGATCGGCGCCGCCTTCGAGTGCGAATCGGCGAAGACGGACTGGATCGCTCCGACCTCGATGGGGTCACCCAGCGAGGTGCCGGTACCGTGCGCCTCCACGTACTGGATGTCCGCGGGGTCCAGCACCGCGTTGTCGAGCGCCGCGCGAATGACCATGGCCTGGGCGGAGCCGTTGGGCACGGTCAGGCCGCCGCTCTCGCCGTCCTGGCGCACGGCCGAGCCACGGACCAGGGCCAGCACGCGGTCCCCGTCGCGCTTGGCGTCCGTGAACCGCTTGAGCACCACCATGCCGCAGCCCTCACTGCGGCTGTATCCGTCGGCGGAGGAGTCGAAGGTCTTGCACTCACCGTCGACGGCGAGCATGTTCGCCTGGGAGAAGACGATGTGGTTGCGCGGGTGGTGGATCACGTTGACCCCGCCGGCCAGCGCGATGTCGCACTCGCCGCGGCGCAGGCCCTCGGCGGCCAGGTGCAGGGTCACCAGGGAGGCGGAGCAGGCGGTGTCCACGGCCATGCTCGGTCCGCGCCAGCCGAGGAAGTACGAGATCCGGCCAGGCACCGCGGAGTGCGCTGTCCCGGTACCTATGTTGGCGTCCAGCTCCTCGTACGCGAGGGCGTCCGCCTCGATGGTGTAGTCGACGGTGGAGACGCCGACGTAGACACCGCCATTGCCGTTCCGCAGGCTGTCCGGGTCGATTCCCGCCTCTTCCAGGGCTTCCCACGCGGTCTCCAGCGCGAGCCGCTGCTGCGGATCGATGTACTGCGCTTCCTTCGGCGAGATGTTGAAGAACTGCGGGTCGAACTGGTCCACCCGGTCCAGGAATCCGCCGGCGAACGTGCGGATCTTCCCTTTCGCGTCCTGACCGCCCGAGGAGAAGCCGTCCACGTCCCAGCGGTCCATGGGGATCGGCCCCGTACCCGACCGGCCCTGCTCAAGGAACTCCCCGAAGCCCGGAAGTGTGGAGTTCCCACCGGGGAAACGCATCCCGACGCCCACGATCGCAATGGGCTCGTGCTTTTCGAGCAGCAACTCCCTGAGTACTGTGCGCTGCTCCCGAAGTGCTTCGCGAGCAGCGTCCAGTTCTTCCTGTACATCCGGGCGCCGGTTGGACATCGTGGTTCCTCCGCTCGGGAGGCAGCGCAGCGCCCCCCGGAATAGGTCGTTGGTCGGGCCAGGTATGCGTTCAGCCCTTGTACAGGTCATCGAGCAGGTCGGTGACCAGCGCCCTGCGGTCGGCCGGCACGGTGCTGACGGCCTTTTCCGCCGGCGCCGTCGGCTCTCCGACCAGCTTCGGGAGGATTTCGTCCTGCAGGTATTCCACGAGGCGGCCCAGCGTCGGTACCGCGAAGAGCACGGCTGTGTCGACGGCACAGCCGAGCTGGGTCTCCAGACGCTGCTTGATCTCGGTGACACGCAGCGAGGTCAGGCCCAGGTCGAAGTAGTTCTGGTCCAGCGGAACGTCCTGGCCCTCGGACATGAGCAGCGCGGTCCGGAACTCTGTGCGCGCCAGGTCCTCGATCCGGGAACGCCGCTCCGGCCGGGAAAGGCTGCGCAACTGCTGCGCCAGTGGCGTGGTCTTCGTCATGAATGCCTCAGGATCGATTCTGAATTGCTGATCGGGTTGGTGATGGCCAGGCGGACTTCGCCGTGGCAGTTGCCGCCCTGCTCATCCCAGTAACGGCATGAGGTCTGCGCGACCAGCAGCGCCTCGTGAAGATCGTCCCCTTCCCATTCGGTGAGGTCGAGGATCACGATCTCGCCGGAGAACTTCCCTCCCCGCATCGCACGCCGGAAGGAGCTGCGGAAATCGGTGATGAGGAAGTCGGCGAGCTGGCGCGACCAGTAGTCCGCCATGCTCCAGGAGGAGAGCGGCTCCAGGAGGCGCTCCTTCACCGCCTTGGCGATGACGTAATACATCATCTGGTTGTAACAGATGTTGAATTCGACCGAGTTGAAGTGTCCGGTGTCGTCGATGTAGCACGACTCCGGGATCTCGAACTCGCAGGATGCCGATACCCGTTCAGTATCTCCGGGCCCGTCGGCCAGTTTCACCACTGCGGACTTGAGGTATTGGCAGTTGAGCCGGTACGGCTTCAACACCTGCTCACGCAGTACCTCGTCGGTGGCGAATTCGGTTGTCCGCGCCGACGGCTGGGACAAGGCCACCATCTCATTACCCCCCGGATGAGTTCAGTACGTGACAGGCAGCTTTTCGAGGGACCGGATGGAATACCCGGGCCGCAGCCTGAGAGTGTCCGCCGGTACCGCCAGCCGAAGGTTCGGGAGGCGATGCAGCACGGCCTCCAGCACCGCCGTGATCTCCATGCGGGCGAGTTCGGCGCCGGCACAGAAGTGCGGCCCCTGCCCGAGGGAGACGTGGCGGTTGGGCGACCGCTCCGGATCGAAGACCTCGGCGGACTCGAACTTCTCCGGATCGCGGTTGGCCGCACTGAGCGACAGGAACACGGCAGCCCCGGCCGGAATGGTTTCGCCGCCCACCTCGATGTCCTCCGCGGCGAACCGCCGTGCGCCGGTGTGGCTGGCGCCGTGCAGCCGCAGGAACTCCTCCACGGCCGACGGCATCAGGTCCGGCTGCTCGCGCAGCCGCTGCGCCAGGTCCGGTTCCTCCAGGAGCCGCAGGACGGCCGAGCCGATGACGCCGGCCGTGGGGTCGTAACCGCCCAGCAGGACCATGAAGCCGAGGCCCAGCAGTTCATCGGTCTCCAGTGGCTCTTCCTGCCCCTGGAGCCCCCGGATCCAGTCGTTCCAGATGTCGTCGCCCGGTTCCTTCCGCTTCAACTCGACCAGCCGGGACAGGCAGTGCAGCATGCTGATGCCGCCCTTGCGCAGCTCCTCCTGGTCCAGGCCGACGAGTGCGTCGGCCCAGCGCCGGAAGTCCGCTTGTTCCTGTGCCGAGACGTCCAGCATCTCGCCGATGATCGTGATGGGCAGCGGCATGGCGAGACTGGCCATCAGGTCCGTCTCGCCGCTGTCACCCAGCGCGGAGACGAGTTCGCCGGTCACCGCCTCGATACGGGGCTGCAGAGGCCGCACCCGCTTCGGCGCGAACGCCAGGTTCATGTACCGGCGCAGCCGCGTGTGCACGGGCGGGTCCTCACGGACCAGCGACTTGGAGAACTCGACGGGCAGCGGGAAGCGGTAGTGGTCGCCCTTGGCGTGCCGCACATTGCGCACCAGCCGGTGGTCGCCCAGCAGCTGGTGCACATCGGCGTAGCGCGTGACCAGCCAGGCGTCGTAGCCCTCAGGCGTCTTGATCCGGTGAACCGGCCCCTCGGTGTGCAGACGGCGGTACGTGGCGTACGGATCCGCGAAGTAGGCGGCGTCGAACGGGGTCTTCGCCGCGCCGTACGGACAGCGGGGCGCATCCGGCGTCATCGCCATGTTCAGAACCTCACGGGCAGCTCGTGCGGGACCCGGATCAGGTACGACGGGCGCCAGACGACCTTCTCCTCGGGCACGGCCAGCTTCATGTCGGGGAAACGGCGCACCAGTTCACCCAGCGCGATGCGCAGCTCGTGCCGGGCGAGCTCCTTACCCGGGCAGTGGTGCGGCCCCCGGCCGAAACCGAGCTGCCAGTTGTTCTCGCGCTCGAAGTCCAGCGTGTCGGGATCGGCGAAGCGCATCGGGCAGCGGTTGGCTGCGCCGAGCGAGATCAGCACACAGTCGCCGGCGGCGATGGTCTCGTCACCCATCACCACGTCCTCGGCCGCGAACCGCCGGATGCCGCTGTGGGTCGAGCCGTCCCAGCGCATCAGCTCCTCGACCGCGTCCGGGATGATCTCCGGATTGGTTCGCATCTGCTCGGCCTTCTCCGGGTACTTGAGCAGCGCGATCACGGAGGCGCCGATCTGCCCGACCGTCGTGTCGTAGCCACCGAGCAGCAGGAAGAAGGTCATGCCGATCATTTCCTGATCGGTCAGCGGCAGGTCATCGGCGTCCCTGGCCGACACCCAGTACGAGATGAGGTCGTCGGCCGGCTCGCGGCGCTTCAGGTCGATGAGCCCCTGGACGTAGCCGAGCAGCTGCTCGGAGGCCTGACGGGCGCGCTGGGGCGCGCCGCCGAGGAGCTCGTCGCTCCAGTAGCGGAAGTCGCCCCGCTGGTCGTCGGGCACACCGAGGATGCCGGTCGTCATCGCGATCGGGAGCGGCGCGGCCAAACCGTCCATGATGTCGCCGCCGCCGTTGGCCTCCATGGCGTCGAGCAGCTCCTTGGTGACCTGCTCGATCCGGGGCACCATGGCCGCGACCCGCTTCGGGGTGAAGGCGAAGTTCATGAAGCGGCGGAGGCGGGTGTGGATCTGCCCGTCCTCCATGTGCAGGTTCCCGGAGCGGACGATCTCGGGCAGGATTTCGCTCTGGTAGTCGGGGCCGGCGTGGCGGCGGTTACGGACGAACCGGCGGTCCTTGAGCGCCTCGCTGGCCTCCTCGTAACCGGTGATGAGCCAGACGTCGTTGCCGTCCGACAGGGACACGCGGTGCAGGGGCGCGCCCTTCGTGTGCAGATCGGCGTAGGCCGGATACGGGTCCTTGAAGAACGCCTCGTCGAACGGGTTCGGGTACTGGGCGGCCGGGTGCGCTGTGGTCATGACGACTCTTTCTCGGTCGTGAGGTGCAGGAACGAGCTGGTCAGGCGGAGATGCCCTCGTAGAACGGAAAGTGGTCGTGCACGGTGACGCGGTACGAGACGGTGGGCTCCGGCGTCGCTGTGTGCAACGCGCGGTGCACGAGGCTGCGGTTGTCCCAGAGCAGAAGGTCGCCCTGCTCAAAGGTCTGGAGGTGGATGTTCTCGTGCTCGCCCGAAGGGTCCAGCTGGCCGACGGCCTCCAGCGCGCTCTTCAGGACCGAGTCGTCGAGGCGGTTGCCGTCGGCGTCCTGCAGTTCAGCGGTGAACCCCTCGCTGATGTAGAGGATCTGTTCGCCGGTCCCGGGGTGCTTGAAGACCGCGGGGTGCGGCGACGCCGGCGTCTTGGTCTCGATCTCGTCGAGGATCTCGGAGATCGGGCGGTACACGTCCGTCGGGCGGATCTTGAAATACCGGCGCACGGTCTGCACCGCCACCGCGTCGGCGAGAGTGGTCCTCAGCTCGTCGGAGAGACTCTCGTAGGCCTTCCCCATGTCGATGAAGTAGGTTCCGCGGTTCTTCTTCGGTATGACCTGGGGGTAGATCAGTGTGAGTCCGAAGGGCTTCGGCATGAACATGTAGTCGGCATGCCAGAACTTTCCCGTCTTGGGGACCCCGATCTGCTTTTCGCCGTCGCTCATGTTGGAGGAGACGAAGACTTCCTTCACCTCGGGGTGCTGGTACATCGGCTCGTAGTAGGTCTCAGGAGTACCGAGCCTCCGGCCGAGTTCAAGGAATTTCTCCGGTGCGAGGTCCTGGTTCTTGAGCACGAGGATCTTGTCGTGGTAGGTCCGGGTCTTGAGCTCTTCGAAATCTTCGTCCGAAGCAGTGTCCAGATCGAATCCCTCTACCACGGCCCCCATTTTCTCATCGGCCTGTCGAGTGATTTTCAATTCAATCTCCCCCATTGACTGAAAACGAACATTCATCGGCACGCTCATGCCCACAACAACTTAGCCCAGGACGCTAAAAGCCCCCTTAAAAAGGGCTTTTCATGATGCTCACAACTTCAACCCGCGTGCAGTTTCGGATCGTTGTGCGGTCGGCGGGCATGCCCACGGGCGCCACCGGCGGCGTCGAGTGAATCGCTCCGGGGCTGATGGATACGGCAGATCTTGACTTCGGCCCGGGGATTCCTGTCGGTCAGGCCGTAGCCGGCTTCGTATTCCGCGGACGGGAGGTGGTCCGCCTTGCCGTGCGGGCATTGCCGGTTGTACCGGTCGTCCCGCCCAGCAGTGTCCGGTTCGACGTCGGACAGGGCTCTCGGGCCTGTGGAGCTGAGGGCTGCCCCGCCCCCTCCGGTGGATCGGCGCACGGCGTCGGATGCGGTGCATCGCGAGGCGCGGGAACGTTCGCACACCGGACGTATGCGCGCGTTCCGGCAACGCGGCATGGGGGCCCCGCGGCCGGAGGCTGAGGGGGAGTGCCGTAGCTGTCGTCGTACGCCCGCCAGAGATGACGGGACAGCCCTTGGACCGATCCGCCTTTGCACAGGCCTGTCGTGGATTCCATCGGTGCGTTGCCGCGGAGGGGGCGTAGCCGACCGATCCGGTGGGGGCCGCGATGCCATGCCTCCTGGTGCGGGCCTCGCACCGGCGCGTGCCGACGGTCCCGGCCGAGTACGCCAAGAGCGGCCGGGGTGACACCGGCCGTCGCTCGCGTCGGGACAGCCCCGGGCGGTCCCGCAGGCCGCCGAACATGTGCCGGGCTGCGAGGCCGACGCGGTCCGTCGTGTCGTCCGCGGCGGCCCCGGACCGGCCCGCGTACGGGCACGTACGGCCTCCGGTTCACGAAGCACCCGACTGCTCCGTCGCCGCCGCGGTCACACGCCTCGGTGCGCACGGTCCGAGCCCGCCGACGGCTCGGCCGCGGTCGCTGACCGGCTGCCCCGGCCGGACGATGGCCGCGCATCCCGCCGAATGCGCCGTGCCGTTCGGGTGACTACCGTTCGCGCCGCCCGTCTCCGGCCCCCATCGGGGTCCATACCTGACGCCATGGACAGGAAACTACCGAGACGAACAGTGCGTCATGCGGTGCGAGGCCGGAATTTCGGATCCTTTCGGCATCGCGTTGTCGCCGGATGCAGCGCCCTGCTGCTCCTGACCCTGACATCGGGCGCGGCAGCCCAGGCCGCCTCGTCGCCCGACGACGGCGGTTCCGGCCGGCTCGATCCGCGGATCACCGAGATCATGCGGAAACCGGACTACCCCAACGCCCAGTGGGGCCTGCTCCAGCAGGACCCGGACAGCGGCCGGGTCGTGCACAGCCGCTTCGCCCACCAGTTCTTCATCCCCGGATCGGTGGCCAAGCTGTTCGGCACCTCCGGAGCGTGGGACACCCTCGGCGGCGACCACCGCTTCAGGACCCCGGTCTACGCACTCGGTGAGCGCCGCGGAAGCACGCTGAACGGCAACCTCGGTCTCGTCGCCCAGGGCGACCTGACCATGGGCGGCAGGACCCGCCCCGACGGCACGGTGGACTACACCGACCTCGACCACACGTACGCCAACGACTTCCCCGGCGCCACACTCACGCCGGAGAACCCGCTCGCCGGGATCAACAAGATCGCACAGCAGGTGCGGAAATCCGGCATCACCCGCGTCAACGGAAACGTGGTCGTCGACAACCGGCTCTTCCAGCCCGATCCGACCTTCGTCCCCGACCCGACGCCGCTGATGATCAACGACAACCTCATCGACCTGCTGACCACGCCCGGCGACCACCCCGGCGCACCCGCACAACTGGACTGGCGGCCGAAGGTCGCCCCGTACAGCGTCACGTCGTCGGTGAGGACCGTGGCAGCGGGGGAACCGGCGAACATCCAGGTGACGACCTCCGGCAACGGCACCAGGATCCGGCTTTCCGGCACCATCGCGGCCGGCTCCCAACCGGCGCTGAAGGTGTCGCCGATCGCCGACCCGGCGGCCTTCGGACGCACCGCGCTGATCGAGGCCCTCGGACGGGCCGGGGTGAAGGTGTCGGCCGAGCCGACCGGCGCCAACCCGGTGGGCGAGCTCCCCGGCTCGTACGAGGGCCGGCCGCGCGTGGCCCTCTACACCTCGCCGCCGTTCGCCCAGTACGCCAAACTCATCTTCAAGGTCAGCCACAACCTGGGTGGCAACCTCGCCATCTGTCTGATGGCGGTCGCGGCCGGCAGCAAGGACTGCATGGACGGCTTCCCGGTGCTGGCAGATTTCCTGGACCACGCGGGCGTCGACCGCAAGCAGGTCCAGCTCCTGGACGGCCGCGGCGGAAACCCCGCCGACCGCACCACACCCGAGGCCGTGGTGCAGTTGCTGACGTACTGGCAGCACACCCCGGAGGCGGGGGTCTTCCGGGACGCGCTGCCCATCCTCGGCGTCGACGGCCTGCTGGCCGAGAACTGCACCCACTGCCCTGCCCGCGGGAAGGTGTTCGCCAAGACCGGCGCCGCCGTCGGGCTGGATGCGCTCAACAACCGCCTGGCTGTCGGCGCCATCACGATCGCCGGCTACCTGGACAAGGGAGACGGCCGCTTCGACGCCTTCTTCGCCGGCGTGAACGGCGCCTCCACCCCGACGACCGACGTCAACGGTGTGCTGGATATCGGCAATGACCTCGCCATGATCTCCGCGTACCTGCAGGAGGACGCGGCGCGAGGAGAGGACTGAGCGCCGGTGATTCCCGGGCCCGGAGCGCGGGCCCGGTCCCACCACTCGCACCACAGCGGACACCCCTCAGGCCATCAGCCTGGGGGGTGTCCGCTGTCCGTGCCCTCTTCGGGCGTGGTGTCCGGGTCGTGTGCCGGTTCCGTGCCATGAGGCCCGGGGCCTCAGTCGGCGAGCGCGCCCATGGGGTCCCAGGCGGGGAGGACGACCGGCGCCTCACCGAGGGCCGCGGCCAGCTCCGGCGGCAGGGCCGAGCGCCGGACCGCGATCTCGAAGACGTGCTCGCCGAACCACGAGTCGTTCATCGTCCAGAAGCCCTTGTCGGCCTTCTCGTCGCCCCAGCTGTTCTCCACCCGCCAGCGCCGCGGGCTCCCGTCCACCACGTCCACACCGGTGAACAGCATCGCGTGGGTCATCTGCGTGTCGTGGTGCAGCAGCCGGGACGCCTTGTCCATGGTGAAGGGAGCGTCGTAGACGGCCGCGTAGTCGAAGAGCGCCGCGTCCCAGACACCGGCGTCCGCGCGCATCATCTTGGCCACGTCGCAGCCGAACCACACCGGCTCGCCGCCCACGATCGCGTCCATGGCGAGCCGCTTCAACAGCTCCACCCGCACATTCAGATAGACCACCGGCGGGGCCTCGACGACATTGCCGAGGTACTCGACGGTGAAGGTGCGGCCGACCGGGCTCGACTCCCGCGGGTCGTGCACCAGGCAGACGTACTCGTCCAGCGGGAGCCGCACGTAGGAGGCGGCGAACTCCGCCGGGGTGAGCCAGCCGTCGCGGTGGAACTCCTTGTCCTTGTCCTGCCACTGCCACAGGAACCGCTGCGGCGGAGTGCCGAGGTGGATGCTGAGCACCCGGTGCACGGCCGCCAGCACCTCCTGCTTGCGCTCACGCTGCGCATCGGCTCCCTCGGACGCCTGCTCGCGCACGTCACGGGCGCCCTGGCGGAGCAGGGTCTCCAGGGCGCGGTTCATCGCCCGCGTCGCCGAGGAGCTGTCTGTCTCCGGCATGGCCGACTTGGGGACCAGACCGTGCTTGGCGACGAGCGCCACAAACATGTTCCACTGCCCGCCGTCACTGATCGGGTCCGACAGCAGGTGCGCCACCGTACGGTCGTCCACGTCCCGGTCCGAGGTCTCGATGACCGACTCCAGGAAGTGGTTCGCCCGCTCGAACTTGTCCCACCAGAGCAGGTAGTTCTGGGAGAACTCGAAGTCCTTCATCCCCAGTGCCTCTGCGGCCCCGACCCGCAGCAGGTTGAGGCCGGCGAACATCCAGCAGCGCCCGCTCTGCTTCTGGTTGGTGACCTTCCAGTCGTCCAGGTGGTGGGAGACCGAGTGGTCGATGCCGGTGAGAATCCGCCGGTCCAGGGCCACATCGTCCACAGGCGTCTGAGTGACGGCGTTCTGCATCAGCCGGTTGACCGGCCGGGCGGCGAATCCCTTCTCGAGGAATTCGAGCTGCTCCGGCGTCAGACTGCGGTTCGCGGCCGAGCGGGAGTCATCGTTTCCGAAGGTCACAGCGGTCTGCCTCCAGTTCCCATGGCTCCCGGGAGGAGCACTCGCTCACCGTCGCACGGCCGTTCGTCCGGCGTCAACGGACTACCGGGGGCAAACCGGCACCGCCGCGAGGCGCCGGCGCAGCTGCGGGGCGGGGCCCGTGCGGACGTCACCGTGGGAGTCCAGACGGCTGTGACCCCATGGCGCGCCGGCCTTCAGCCGACCCCTTCGCCGAGGAGCCGACGGGCCGGTAAGTTCTCCCAGCCGTCCGTCAGATCCTGACCGGCGCCGTCGAAGAGGAGGTGTGGAGCACATGCGCAGGAGCGCCCAGCAGTTGAGTCCGCGTACTGACCATCGCCACCTCCTCACGACGGAGACACCTTGTCGTTCCGCATCACCCCACTGACCGACCCTGCTCGCGGGGCACACAGCCGACGCCTTGCGTGGTTGGCGTCCTCCACCGCCGGATCAATACGCCGGTACCGCGGGGGAGCCGCCCGCCGCGCGTACGCCGCTCCAGGTCGCTCAGGGGGCCGTGTCGCCCCGCTGTGCGTTCGTGTCGAGGAGTTCGCGCAGGTCCTTCAGCCGGTCCAGTCCCTTCACGGCGCGGGCCGTGCGGTGGTTGGCGGCGAGCCTGGTCCGGTGGCGGTGGAGGAAGGCCCAGTAGCCGGTGGTGTAGGGACAGGCCCGGTCACCGGTGTGCTGGGCGGGGCGGTAGGCGCACGGGCCGCACAGGTCGCTCATCCTGTTGATGTACGCGCCCCCCGACGTATAGGGCTTGGTGGTCATGAGGCCGCCGTCGGCGTACTGGGACATACCGACGACGTTGGGGAGCATGACCCAGTCGTAGCCGTCGACGAAGCAGCGGTGGAACCAGTCGGTGACGGCCGCCGGGTCCCAGCCGTCCTGGAGGGCACGGCTGCCGAGCACCATCAGGCGGGGGATGTGGTGGGTCCAGCCGGTGTCCCGGACCTGTGCGAGCACCGTGGAGAGGCAGTTGGCGGTGACCGCGTCGGCGTCCAGGTCGAGGAACCACTCCGGCAGGGGGGTGGTGTGGCGCAGGGCGTTGCGGTGGCGGTAGTCCTCGCCGAAGTGCCAGTACAGGTGCCACACGTACTCGCGCCAGCCGGCGATCTGCCGGACGAAGCCCTCGACGCTGTTGAGGGGTGCGTCGCCGGCCCGGTACGCCTGTTCGGCGCGCTCCACGCATTCGGCCGGGTCGAGAAGACCGAGGTTCAGGGGTGCGGACAGCAGGCTGTGGCTCATCACCGGGTCGGCGGCGAGCAGGGCGTCCTCGTGGTGGCCGAAGTCCGGCAGACGGTGAGTGACGAAGTGGCGGAGCGCGGAAAGCGCTTCGCGCCGGGTCGCGGGAAAGCGTCTGGGGCCGTCCCGGCCCACGAAGGAGATGTCACCGTCACGCTCCCAGCGGTCGAGGTCGTGGCGGACCTCCTCGTCGATGGCGTCCTCACGCGGCTGCCAGGGGCCGCGGATACCGAGGGTTTCCCGTCCGCGCGGCGGGGGTTCGCGGTTCTCGTGGTCAAGGTTCCAGCGCCCGCCGGCCGGCTCGTCACCGTCCATCAGCAGGTCGTGGCGTTCGCGCACCCAGCGGTAGAAACCCTCCAGGCGCAGGCTCCGCCCGGTGCCGCGGCCGGCCCACTCCGCGAAGTCGTCGTGGCTCACCAGGAAGCCCTTCGCCGGCAGGACCTCCACGCCCTCCAGAGCACCGGCGAAGTCCCGCGCCCGACGTGAGGTGGGATGGCGGACCGTCAGCCGGGCCCCGGTGGGGCGCTCCCCCGAACGGCGCGCGCCCCCGTGCTCTCCCGCGCCTCCGCCCCCGCCGCGCGTGCCCGGCCTGCGGCTCGGCGGTCGTCCGAGGAACTGCTCCAGGCCCTCGGCGTACGTCTCGGTACGGAGGTAGGTGACCCGGTCGCCGAGTTCGGCGGCACGGTGGCGCATCGCCGAGAGCACCAGGTGGGCCTTGGCGCGGTGGAACCGGCGTCGGCGCAGCACCGAGCGCGCCTCGATCATGACCACCGGCGCGTGCGCGTCGGGGCCACCGTGGCGCGGGTCGAGGAAGGACGGACCGAGCTGGTCCCCGAACAGCCAGTGGGGGCGTGGCGCCATGGGGTTCCGCCTCTCGCGGCTGTGGCCCCGCCCGCGGCCGGCGTGCGGCCGGGGATGAGATGAGTCGAAGGGGCCCATGAGGTGAACAGGTCGTTGGAGGTGAGGGGGCGTTGAAGGTGAAGGGATCGTTGAGGCCGAAGGGCGGGACGGGTACGGGACCGGCCGACGCGCCGCGCCGCACCGCGCGGTATCCGTCGGAGCTTCCCGGCCCGATGCTGTCAGCCGCCACCGCCGCCCGCACTCCGACGCTCCGCCGGATGGCAGGACCTCGGGAAGCTGCCTGAAAATGCTCCGCCCTGAGTGCGATGGGGTGCAGGGCTGATCGGAGGGGGCCGGGCGGTACGGGGCGGGCCGATCCGGGGAGGGCGCGGGCGGACGGGGCCGGGCGGAGCGTCGGCATGCGGTGCGGGGCCGGATGGGGCGGGCAGGGACAGCGGACGGCCCGTCCCCCGCACTTCGTACACCGCTACAGCACCGCTACTCCGCTACTCCGCTACTCCGCTGCGACGTTCACAGGCCCGCTTCCGCGCCGATGAGCAGATGCCAGGGCCAGGTGTCGTCCGCGAGCGGCTCCGCGGCATGCGGGAGAAACTCCGCGGTGGACTCGGAGACCGGGGCGAGCAGGATGCCGACGGTGGCGTCGACGAGATTGGCGGCGAGGAGCGCCACCCGCCGGGCGTCGTCCGGGCTGCCGGGCTGCATGGTGTGTTCGCACGCCGCCAGTGCGCGGACAGTGAGCATCATGGCCAGGGCCAGGCGGGTACGCAGCACCGGCCCCGGAAGGTCCGCCAACTGCTGGGCGATCGCGGTGAAGACGGTCTGCACGCTCCGCGTCGCCGTGGGGTCGGCGTGCACGAGCGAGCCGATCCAGGGGGGTGTGGACACCTGGGCCAGGAACCGCGCGTAGTGGCTGTCCCCGTCGACCGTTTCGGCCAGCGGGCGGATGAGCACGTCGACCAGTTCCTCCAGGGCGGGACGGCCGTCCCGCTCGTACAACGCGTCCAGCAGGCGGCAGCGGCGGTCGTTCACCTCACCGGTGTGCTGTTCGAAGATCTCCCGGACCAGCTGTTCCTTGGTGCCGAAGTGGTACTGGGCCGCCGACTTGTTGCGCTGGCCCGACGCGGCGGTGATTTCCCGGAGTGAAACGGCGTCGATGCCCCGCTCCGCGAACATCCGCAGAGCCACCTCGGCCATGGCCTCACGGGTTGCGCTCCCTCTGGACATGACCTCATGATAAGGCACTCTCCTTAATAAGGCGGACGCCTTAAAAGGCTGTCCTCATGAACCGGATGCCAGGGAAGGACCACGCAGATGTCCCCCACCTCGAAACTGCGCCGTACCGCGATACCAGCCGCCTCGCTCGCCGCAGCCGCCGCACTGGTGCTGACAGTCACCGCACCCGTACAGGCCGCACCACTGCCGGCCGCCGCCGCTCCGGCCGCACCACTGCCGGCCGGTCCCGGGACCGGCCAGGTGCCGGGTCGCTCCGCCACCGCCCGCCCGGTGCCGGGCAGCGAGATCCACAACCCGTACATGGCACAGGACGGGCGGAGCGCCATGCACGGCGACAGTTACGCGAGCAACACCCAGCCCCAGAGCGGCCCATTGGGACACAGCCCGCGGGTGACCAGTTCCAGCAAGGTCACCGACCCCAAGGACCCGGCACAGTGCGCGACGGCCACCTTCCTGCGCAACGGGCTGATGGTCCTGAACTGCGGCGGCGCGTCGCACCACCCGACCCTGCGGCTGGAGGACCCCGTCACCCTCAAGGACCTGGCCTCGTACCCGCTCCCGGTGCGGCCCTCCACCTACCGGGCGGCGGCCACCGGCGATCCCGCCGTGATGTTCACGGACACCTCTGGCTCCTACTACTACCTGGACAACAGGGACCGGATCGTCATCGCCGCCGCCGACCAGCACATCCAGCGGCTGTCGGTACGTCATGTCCTTTCCGGCCGCTGGGAGTTCAAGCAGGCGGACGACTGGGACCTGCGCCCGTACCTGCCGCACGACTGCGCCACCGCGGCCGACCCCGACCCGAAGGGTGAGTGCGACCCGGTGACCGCGGTCCAGGCGGACTACCACGGCCTGATGTGGTGGGTCAGCGATCACGGCCGCGTCGGCACGGTCGACCCGCGTACCGGCGCGGTCAGGACGGTCGGTCTGCCCGGCGAGCAGATCGAGAACTCCTTCTCCACCGGCCCGGACGGCACCTTCGTCGCCACCGACCACGCCCTGTACAAAATGCACGCGTCGCCGGACGGCACTCCGCGGACGGACTGGCGCGAGACGTACGACCGCGGCAGCCGCACCAAGCCCGGCCAGATCAACCGGGGCACCGGCGCCACCCCCGCGCTGCTGGGCGACGGCTACGTAGGCATCACCGACAACGCCGACCCGCGCATGCACGTCCTGGTCTACAAGCGCGGCAACCACATCAAGGGCGATCGCCGGGTGTGCTCCGTGCCGGTCTTCCGGCCGGGCGCCGGCGCCACCGAGAACTCACTGACGGCCTGGGGCAACGGCTTCTCGGTGGAGAACGACTACGGTTACACGTCCATCGGGAGCACGCAGGGCGGCAGGAGCACCCCGGGCGGCATCACCAAGGTCGAGGTCGACAAGGCGGGCACCGGCTGCAGGGTCGCCTGGACCAGCCCGGAACAGTCCCCCACGGTCGTCACCAAACTCTCCCGCGCGAGCGGCCTGCTGTACGCGTACTCCAAACCGTCCAGCAGCAAGGGCACCGACGCCTGGTACCTCACGGCCATCGACTGGCGCACCGGCAAGACCCGCTACCGCACTCCGACCGGCACCGGCGACGCCTACAACAACAACTGGTCGCCCATCACCCTGGGCCCCGACGGCTCCGCCTACATCTCCACGTACAGCGGAGTCGTCCGCGTCCACGACGGGGCGCGCCGTCTGCCCGGCTGCCCAGGTAGCCCGACGGCAGGAAGCCGCTGAGCCGCTGAGCCGCTGAGCCGCTGAGCCGCTGAGCCGCTGAGCCGCTGACCATGAAACGGCCATGGGCTTCTCAAGGATTCACCCTTAGGCAAAGCGTTCGATATCAATGAACAAACGCTCTTGTCCTGCGCATGCTCCCCGGATGGGATCACGGCAGCCGCTTGGCGCGGCTCCGCTCCATACAAGGAGAAGTCATGCGCATAACCCGCCCCCGGACGCGTGCCGGGGCCACAACGGCCGGGGCCACCGCCCTCGTTGCCGCTGCGATGATCGCCACCCCCCTGAGCACCAGCATCACCGCCGCATCCGCCCACGCCGCGACCCCGGCCGAGGCGGTCCCCGCCGTGGCAGGGCATCAGCTGGTCAGCGGTGAGAGCAGCCCCCTGTCCATCGCGCAGTGCCAGGCGAAGTGGAAGATCGCCTGCTACACGCCGGTCCAGTACCGGCAGGCGTACAACCTCAACCCGCTGTACAAGTCCGGGGTCACCGGCAAGGGCCGCACGATCGTCATCGTCGACTCGTACGGCTCGCCGACCGTCCAGCACGATCTGGACGTCTACAGCAAGCAGTTCGGGATGAAGAGCGCCAAGGTACAGGTCAAGAAGTGGGGGCATGTCCCCGAGTTCGACCCGAAGAACGCCGACATGACCGGGTGGGCCGGCGAGACGACACTTGATGTGGAGATGGCTCACGCCGTCGCCCCCGACGCCAAAATCGTGCTCGTCGAGACCGCGGTCGCCGAGACCGAGGGCGTCACCGGCCTGCCGGAGATGATGTCCGCCGAGAAGTCGCTCATCGACCACGGCGTCGGTGATGTGATCACGCAGAGCTTCGGCGCCACCGAGAACACCTTCCCCGGTTTCGACAAGGGGGACTTCTCCAGCATCGGCAAGCTGCGTTACGCGTTCAAGGACGCCGCCAGGCACGGCGTGACCGTCCTCGCCTCCTCCGGAGACGGCGGCGCCACCGACAGCACCGCGGACGGCAAGGGCTACTACAAGAAGCGTGTCAACTCCTGGCCTTCGTCGGACCCGCTGGTGACGTCGATCGGCGGCACCCAGCTGCACCTGGACGCCAAGGGGAATCGCACCGCGCCGGAGAGTGTGTACAACGACAACGGCGCCGGTGGCGGCGGCCAGTCGCACGTCTTCGACCGCCCCGCGTTCCAGAACGGCGAGAAGAAGGTCGTCGGCAACCGCCGCGGCACCCCGGACGTCTCGATGGCCGCCGCGGTCAACGGCGGTGCCTGGGTGTACTCCAGCTTCGACCCGACCGCCGTCGGCTGGGACGTCTCCGGTGGTACGAGCGAGGCCAGCCCGCTGTTCTCCGGCATCGTCGCCCTCGCCGACCAGGCCGCCGGCCGCCGGGTGGGCGACATCCACAAGGCGCTGTACACCCTGGCCGACCGCCGGTCGTCCGGCGTCGTGGACGTCAATGACGGGACGGACAACAGCTACCAGGGGGTGACCGGCTACCCCGCTGCGAACGGCTACGACATGGCCACCGGCGTCGGCACCGTGGACGCGGCCCGGTTCGTTCCGGCCCTCGCGCGTGCGAGCCGGCACAGCTGACCGTCGCGCGGCTCCGGTCGCGCAGGACCACCCGCCTCCCGGATTCAGAGGGATACGGGATACGGGATGTGGAACCCCGTATGCGGAATCCCGGATACGGGAAAGGGAACGCGGGAACCGCGAGAGATCCCGGACCCGGCAGCCGGACGGGCTCGGTCACCGAACCCGTCCGGCCGCGCCCGGCATTCCTGCTGCCGGCAGCCGTCACCTCAGGTGTGACCCGGGGTGAACACCGTTCGCAGCGTGGTGGCACAGCTCACGGTTCCGATGAGCAGCAGCCCGCAGACGCCCTGTTCGATCTTCATCCAGACGGGGAAGCCACCGGGCACCGCGATGATCACGACGATGACGGCAACCATGACGGACGAGATCACCGTCAGGCGGCGCCAGGCCCCCCTGGAGCCACGCGCGGCGCGCGTGGCGAACGCGTACAGCAGCAGGGAGCTGACGGCCACGATCGATCCTCGGATCCACACGGCGGCGTTCACCGCGGCGTGGTCGTTGCGCAGCAGCACGACGGCCGCCAGCGTCAGCACGCTCAGGCCGAGGTACGCGCCCACCAGCAGCTTGATCCTCCGGAACGCCTCCTTGGTACGAGGCATCTCCAGACTCCGGGAACTGGGCCCGTCCATAGTGCTCGTCCTCCTCGATGTCTCTCCGTCCGGCCCGGTTCAGCCCGGCTGAAAGGGCGCCGGGCCGGGCCAGGTTCATTCCGCTTGCGCGGCCGGGATCATCCGGTCGATCAGCCGCACCAGATGTTCGGCCACCTGCGGGCCGTCCACGCCGGGGTTGGTCATGAACTGCTCGGAGAGCGCGTCGATGGTCGCGCGAAGCAGCACCGCGGCCGTCCACGTGTCGAAGTCCCCGAACTCGCCTGCCTGTTTGCCCGCCTCCAGCAGTTGCTGGGCGACGGCGATGAGGCTGTCGTTGCCCTGACTCGTGTACCGCAGCCTGCCGTCGCCGTCACGCAGGTTCCGGCTGATCTCCAGAACGGCCTGCGCCTCCTTCTGGTGCGTCCACGTGAAGTTCACGCACGAGCGCACATAGGTCAGCACGCGCTCCCGCTCCGTCGCCGCGGCCTCGCGCGCGGCCCGCAGAGGCACCACGGCATCCGCGTACACCTGCTCCATCACGGCTTCCATCAGCTCGGAGCGAGAGGCGAAGTGGTAGAGCACCACGCTCTTCGACACCTCGGCCCGCCGGGCCACCTCGGCGATCGTCGTCGCCGTGAATCCCAGCTCGACGAGGCCTTCGATCGCGCACTCGACGAATTGGAGCCGACGGGCGCGGTTCACGAACGTTCCCTCGTCCTGACCTTCGGCACTCTTTTTCGACCGCATGGTCAAAAAATAACATGTGCGGACAGCTGACACCACTGCTGCCGGTCAGGCACTGGCCGGACACTGGCCGGACAGGCCACAGCACCACGGCACCCGCACGCGACGTGCTGCGTGCGGGTGCCGTGGTGCCGTGGTGCTGTCGTGCTGTCGTGCTGTCGTGCTGTCGTGCTGTCGTACGGGCACGGGCGGGTGCCGGTACCCGTGGCCGGGTGGCCGGGGTCAGCCCGTCGGTTTCACCGGGCGGCCGTCCTGCTGTGGTCCGACACAAGGGACCAGATCACGAAGACGCCCATCGCGATGGCCACGAACGCCCAGATCGGCTGGTACGGGAGCCACATGAAGTTCGCGACGACACTGATCGCGGCCATGGCCACACCCAGCCAGCGGGCCCAGGGGGCACCGCTGAGGATGCCGAACCCGGTGAGGAGCAGGACCACGCCGATGATGAGGTGGATCCAGCCCCAGCTGGTCAGGCTGAACTGATACGTGTAGTGACCGACGTGCGTATAGACGTTGTCCTTGGCGATGCCGACGATGCCGTTGAGCACCGCCAGCACACCGTCCACGATCAGCAGCACACCTGCGAACAGGGTGCCGCCGCTCGCCCAGGCACTGCCGCCGCCCCTACCGGACTGCGGGTGACGGGGTTCGTGTGCCCCTGTGGGGGCTGTGGGCTGAGCCATGAGAGCCTCCTTGACCGGGTTGCTCGGGCTACCCGACGTGGGCCCGACACTCCGCCGCCGCAGCGCGTACCACCAGCCGAGCAGGGCCATTCGGGTGAATTGTCCGGCCCGTGGACGGCCAGGGGATTGCGCCACGCGGTGCCATATGCTTTCGGGAGACACGCCTGCTCGGCTCCCGGCGGCAGAGGTGGCACCGATCCCGTCAGGAGATCCCCGGGCGGACCGGGCGTGGGACACACGGCTGCGGGCCACCCGCCCTGCCGTCTGCCGCCGTCCGGCGGGGCTTGTCGTGAACCGTCCGTCCGCGTTGCCTGGAGGAACGTCCCGTATGTCTCGTCCCATCCGTGTCGCGATCGTCGGTGCCGGTCCGGCCGGCATCTACGCCGCTGACGCACTGATCAAGTCCGACGCCGCTCAGGACCCGGGCGTCTCCATCGATCTGTTCGAGCGGATGCCCGCACCGTTCGGGCTGATCCGCTACGGCGTCGCCCCGGACCATCCGCGGATCAAGGGCATCATCACCGCACTCCACAAGGTGCTGGACAAGCCGCAGGTGCGGCTCTTCGGCAATGTGGACTACCCGGGCGACTTCACACTGGACGACCTGCACCGCTTCTACGACGCGGTCGTCTTCTCCACCGGCGCGACGGCCGACCGCTCCCTCGGCATACCCGGGATCGGCCTGGACGGCTCGTTCGGCGCCGCGGAATTCGTGTCCTGGTACGACGGCCACCCGGACGTCCCGCGCACCTGGCCGCTGGAGGCCGAGAAGGTCGCCGTCCTCGGGGTGGGCAACGTCGCCCTGGACGTCGCACGGATCCTGGCCAAGACCGCCGAAGAACTGCTGCCCACCGAGATACCGCCGAACGTCCACACCGGCCTGCAGCAGAACAAGGCCGTCGAGGTGCACGTCTTCGGCCGCCGCGGACCCGCGCAGGCCAAGTTCAGCCCGATGGAACTGCGTGAGCTCGACCACTCGCCGACCATCGAGGTCGTGGTCAACCCCGAGGACATCGACTACGACGAGGGCTCGATCGCCACCCGGCGCGGTGACAAGCAGGCCAACATGGTCGCCTCCACCCTGGAGAACTGGGCCATCCGCGACACCGGCACCCGGCCGCACAAGCTCTACCTGCACTTCTTCGAGTCCCCCGAGGAGATCCTCGGCGAGGACGGGCGTGTCGTAGGACTGCGCACCGAACGCACCGAGCTCGACGGCACCGGCAACGTCCGCGGCACGGGCAAGGTCACCGACTGGGACGTGCAGGCCGTCTACCGGGCGGTCGGCTACCGCTCGGACGAGCTGCCCAAGCTGCCCTTCGACGTGGACTCCGGGACCGTCCCCCACGAGGCCGGCCGCGTGCTGGCCGCGGACGGCACCCACCAGGCCGCCGTATACGTCACCGGCTGGATCAAGCGCGGCCCGATCGGACTCATCGGCCACACCAAGGGCGACGCCAACGAAACCGTCGCCTGCCTCCTCGACGACCACGCCACCGGCCGCCTCCCCGGTGCCGCCGTACCGGAACCGGACGCCGTCACCGCGTTCCTGCGGGAGCGCGGCGTCCGGTACACCACGTGGGACGGCTGGTACCAGCTCGACAGCCACGAGCGGGCGCTGGGCTCCGCGGAGGGCCGCGAGCGCGTGAAGGTCGTCGAGCGCGAGGACATGCTCCACCGCAGCGGCGCCTGACAGCACCCGCACAGGGCCCGCGCCACACGGCCCGCACGCCGTCCGAGCCCGTTCCCGGGGCCGGGCGGCGCTGCCCCCGTGCAGCCCCGGCCCGGTCCCGGGACCGGGCGGCCGGGTCAGGGCCCCGGCCTCAGGAGGGCCCTGGGCCGCCCAGGGTGACCTCGGCCTGGTCGGCCACGGCGATGAGCAGCACGCGGGTGCCTTCCTCCCGCGCCCGCCACCGGTGGCGCACCCCGCCGGCGAGGTAGAGCGTGTCCCCGCGGTCCAGTCGGCAGGTGCGGCCTTCGGCCTCGACCTCGACGCTGCCGTCGGCGACGTACATCAACTCGTCGTTGCGGTGCCGGAATTCACGGTCGGCGTCGTGATCTCCGGTGAACTCCATTGCGTGCAGCTGGCGGTGGCCGCTCACCAGCGGCCGGACGCGGGCCGCCGCGTCGAGCCCCGGATCGGCGTCGGCGCGCACGATGTCCACCCGGCGCGGTGAGCCGGCCGCGGCAAGGAGCTGGACGGCCGTGGTCTCCAGCGCGTCGGCGATGAGCTGGAGTGAACGCATGCTGGGCCGGGCCCGGTCGTTCTCGACCTGGCTCAGGAACGGCGACGAGAGGCCGCTGAGGGCGGCGACCTCGGCAAGGGTGAGATCCAGAGCCCTGCGCCGTCTGCGGATGCCCGGCCCGATCCGGAGGACGGGCGGTTCGGCTGTCACGTCGTGGGTTCCTCGCTTCCGGTCCGCTGCACCGCTCATCATCCCGCAGCCGGCCGAGGGCTTCGTACGCCCTTCACAGCGCTGCAACACTCCGGCGCTAACTTCGAAAAGGATTGATCCCATCAAATAAAGTTTCATAGGAGGGACGCTGTGCCGCCGATGTCCATGTCACCGAAACCCCCGGTCGACCAGAACACGCGCCGCCGTCGCGGTACCGGCCTGATCGCCATCGACTCCGACGCGTCCGAGGGCGGCTACACCCTCTTCGCGCCGCTCACCGGCGCGGGAGAGGTGTACCTGATCGACCTGCACGGCCGGGTCGTCCACGAGTGGAAGATGCCGTACCGGCCCGGTCGGCACGCGCGCGTCCTGGCCAACGGAAACCTCGCCTACAACGGCGTACTCCCCGATGAACCGGCGCTCTTCCCCATGTGGCACAAGTACCGGGGCGGCGTGATGCTCGAAGCCGCCCCGGACGGCACCGTTCTGCGCGAGTACCGCGACCCGCTCCAGCACCACGACGCCCACCACACCGGCGACGGCCGCATCCTCTACACCGCGCTCGAACCGCTGCGGGGCGCGGAGGCGGACGGTGTACGGGGTGGCGTGCCCGGCTCGGAGGCCGACGGCACGGTGTGGGCCGACACGATCCGGGAAGTCGACGCGGACGGCTCCGTGCGCTGGACGTGGCGGGCGGCCGAGCACCTCGGCCGCGAGGAGTACGCGCTGCACCCCGACTACGCACGCGAGCACTGGCCGCTGATCAACAGCGTCGTCCCGCTCGCCGACGGCAACATCCTGGCCAGCCTGCGCAGCGTCTCGGCCCTCGTCGTCATCAGCCGCGAGACCGGCGGGATCCTGTGGCGGAGCGGCGCCGGAGTGGTGTCGCAGCAGCACGCGCCCACCGAGCTGGACAACGGCGGCCTGCTGGTGTTCGACAACGGAGTCTTCCGCCCCGGTTCGGACGTCCCGTACTCCCGCGTCATCGAGATCGAGCGAGCCTCGGGAAGGATCGTGTGGGAGTACCACGACCCGGCCCGCGAGTCGTTCTTCGCGCCGTTCATGGGCAGCGCCCAGCGCCTCGCGGGCGGCAACACACTCGTCACGGACTCACCGGCGGGCCGCCTCTTCGAGGTGACGCCCGACGGATACCTGTGCTGGGAGTACGTCGTCCCGTACTTCGGCGGATACCGGGAGTCCGAGGTGCGCGGCCTGTTCCCGTCCGAACCCAACGCCGTCTTCCGCGCCTACCGTTACACCGCCGGCGAGCTGCCCTGGCTGGCCGCGGAGGCCACACCGTGACCGACGCCGGCATACGGTCCGGACAGGCGGCGGCCGTCGACCGGCGGCTGCCGCTGCGCCGGCTGGCTCCGCTGTCGGCGCAGCACGTACTGGCCATGGTCGCCTCGCCCGTCTCGACGGTGTTCCTGACCGGCCAGGCCCTCGGCCTCGACGCCGGCCGCACCGCGTCCCTGCTCAGCGCCACCCTCGTACTGTGCGGAGCGGGAACGCTTCTGCAGTCCGTCGGGGTGTGGCGGATCGGGGCCAGGCTGCCGTTCGTCATGCTGCCCGGCGGGGCGGCCACAGCGCTGTTCATCCAGACGGCCAGGGAGCACGGCCCGGCCACCGCGACCGGATCGGTCCTCCTCGCGGCGGCGCTGCTCTGCGCCGTACTGCCGTTCTACGCCAGGATCGTGCGGCTCTTCCCTCCCCTGGTCATGGGCACCACCGTGCTGCTGATCGGCATCGGCATGATCAAGATCGGCGCCCAGCTGATCACCGGCCGCAGCGGAACCGCCGGGTACGCCGCACGGCCGGCCGTGGTGCTGGCCGCCGCGACCATCGGCTGCACACTCCTGCTGCTTCTGCTGCTCCGCGGGGTCTGGCGGCAGACCGCGGTACTGCTCGGGATGGGCGCCGGGACACTCGTCGCCGTCACGACCGGCCTGGGCGGCTTCGCGCCCCCCTCAGGCGGCGGGGGCGGATCGGGGGGCGGGGCGGTTCAGGGGGCCGGGGCTCTTCCGCACCTCCTTCCCTACGGAGCCCCGCACTTCGACGTGCTCGCCGCGCTGCCGCTGCTGCTCTTCAGCCTCACCACGCTCGCGGAGATCACCGGGCAGACCGTCCTCAACAGCGAGACGGTGGGCCGCGTTTCCGACCCAGGGCGCGATGTGCCCCGCGTCGCGAGGGCCGACGCGCTGGTCTCGGTACTCGGCGGGCTGTTCGGCACTTCACTGCTCGTGACCAGCTCGGAGAACATCGGGATCGTCCGGCTGACGGGGGTCCGCAGCCGCTTCGTCACGGCGGGCGCGGGCGTCCTGCTCATCGTGATCGGCCTGCTGGCGCCCCTCTCCCGGCTGCTGGCGGGGGTACCGGCACCCGTCGTCGGAGGGTCGTCGCTGGTGATCTACGGGATCATCGCGGTGATGGGCGTCGACATGCTGGGGCGCGCGGCGCCCGCCGAGCGCTCCAACTCCACCGTCATCGCCCTCGCCCTCACCGCCGGCCTGCTCCCGGTGGTCGCGCCCGACATCTACCGGTCCTTTCCCTCCTGGGCCGGGACGGTGCTGGGCAGCGGTGTCGTGGCGGGAACGCTCACCGCCGTCCTTCTCCACGTCCTCTTCCGGCGCTTCGGCCAGAGGGAGAACCAGGATCCGGACACCGCACCGGACACCCCGGCCTGACCCGGCCGGGAGACCGGCCGGGATGCCCGGCTTCCCGGGCGCACAGCGGGGAACAGCCGGGCGGGGCCGACAGCGCCGGCCCGGCCCGGGTGCCGCGGCGGGAGGCGCCGCCGCGGCCCGGGAACGTCACCCCGGACGGTCAAGTGCCGTACGGGCGTACAGCGCGGCCCCGCCGGGAGTCAGCCGGGCACCTCGCTCGAACGCCTCCGAGAACGCGGGCTCGCCGAGTACGGCGCGCGCCGCCGCCCCGATACGGTCGGCGTCGCCGCGCTCGGCGGACGGCAGCGGGGCGCCCGCACGGCGGCGTGCCGCGTCCGCCGCGCCGAGCAGCAGCGCCGTGTATCCGGCGGAGCGTGCGTGCCCGTGCGGGGTCACGGCGCCCGCGAGGCCCTCCAGGGACAGGGCCAGGGCGCGTGGTTCGCCGAGGGCTCGGGCGATGTCCAGTCCGCGCAGGTGGTGGTGCACGGCCCGGACCGCATCACCTCGGAGCTCGGCGATGAAGCCGAGCTCGGCGCAGAGCAGGTGGTCACCGGCCTGGGACGACACGTCGGCGTAGCCGTCGCGGATGTGCAGCAGGTGCGCCTCGGCGGTGTCGAGGTCGCCGGAGCGGCGCGCGCCGAGCGCCAGGCCCATCTCGGCGTGGATCTCGCCGTAGGTGTAGCCCTGTTCGACAGCGATACGGCGGGCCTGCTGGTGCAGGTCGCGGGCCCGGCCCCAGTCACGGGCGAGCAGCGACAGCCGGCCGAGCCCGGACAGCCGCGCCGAGACCTCGGCACGAAGCCCCAACTCCTCTGCGATCCGCAGCCCTTCGTGTTGGCGTCGCGCCGCGTCCTCGTAGTCACCCTTGATCTCGGCGAGCACGGCGAGCGGCGATACGGACTGCAACTCCCCCCAGGAATCGCCCAGTTCACGGAAGAGTGTCAGGCTGCGCAGGCCGTCGCGCCCGAGCCCGGCGAGGTCGCCGCCGACCAGCGCGAGCGTCGCCCGCAGACCGAGCGCCGCAGCGGTGCCCCACTGGTCACCGGCGGAGGTGAAGAGGGTGAGTGCGCGGGCGTTCAGCTCACCGCTGTCAGCCGTGACCCCGGCGCTGAAGAGCCCGTAGGCGCACAGCCACAGGGCACGCGCACGGCGCACCGGGTCGGGGACACGGCCGGCGGACGCGGTGACGGAGACCGCGGCCGCATCCCGGCCACCGGTGAGCAGCGCGAACGCGGCCTGTAACAGGCTGAGTTCGGCGGTGGCGGAGACACCGGCAGCCCCGGAGGCCGGACCCCCGCCACCGGTGACCGTGTCGTCCGGGTCCGGGTCCGGGTCCGGGTGCTCCAGGGCCGCATCGGCCGGGGCCGCGTCCTCCCGGCCCCCGCCACCGGTGCCGACGCCCTCCGGGGCCGCGCCGCCGGAGACCGCGGCCAGGACGGCTGCCAGACTGCGGCGGCCCTCGGTGAGGCGGCCGCGCAGCAGCCACCACCAGGCCAGAGCGGCAGCCGACCGCGCGGCCTCGTCCGGCTCCCCCGCAGCGGCGCGACGCACGGCCTCGTCGAGTGCGGCGCGCAGATTGCCCGAATCGGCGTCCAGGCGCGCGAGCCAGGACCGCTGCCCGGCACCGCGCAGCCCGGATTCGGCCCGTTCCGCGAGTGCGAGGTAGTGACGCCGATGACGGTCGCGCACCGTGGCGAGTTCGCCCGCCTCGTACAGCCGCTCCATCGCGTACGCGGCTACGGATTCCAGGAGCCGGTAACGGCGTCCGGCCGGCCCGTCCACCCCTTCCACGAGGGAACGCTCGACGAGCCGGCTCATCAGGTCGAGCACATTCTGCCGGTCCACTCCGTCGCCCGAGCCCACCGCTTCGGCGGCGGCCAGGTCGCAGCCGCCGCTGTGCACGGCGAGGCGGCGCAGGAAGGCACGCTCGGGGGCGCTGAGCAGCTCCCAGCTCCAGTCGATCACAGCCCGCAGAGTCTGCTGCCGGGCGGGCGCGCCGCGCTGTCCGGAGGTCAGCACCTGGAACCTGCACCCGAGGCGGTCCGCCAACTCCCTTACACCCAGGGCGCGTACCCGGGTGGCGGCGAGTTCGAGGGCCAGCGGGATGCCGTCGAGGCGGCGGCAGATCTCGTCGACGGCAGCCCGGTCAGACGGATCGCACGCCGCCGGGTCCTGCGGGAAGCCGGGGGCGGAGGCGGCCGCACGCTCCATGAACAACTGGACGGCATCGGCGGCCGGGAGAGGCTCCACCAGGAACACCGCCTCGCCCGCCAGGCCGAGCGGCTCCTGGCTGGTGACCAGCACACGCAGGCCGGGGGCTGTGCGCAGGAGCAGCGCCACGAGTTCCGCCGCCGCGTCGACGACGTGCTCGCAATTGTCCAGGACGAGCAGGGTGCGGCGGTCGCGAAGGGCGGCGGCGAGTCGGTGCACCGGGAGCAGGCCACTGGAGCCGGCGCCCAGCGGGGCGGCCGGGGCGCCGTCCCGGATGCCGAGGGTCGCGGCGACGACCTGGCTGAGGTCGGCCGGGGTGCCGGAGCGGACCCCGGCGAACTCGACGAGCCAGACCCCGTCGGCGAGTTCGCCTGCCTCCGGGACCGCGGCTCTCACGGAAGCGCCGGCCGCCGCATCCGCTGCGGCGGCCGCTACGGCCAGGCGGGTCTTGCCGACGCCGCCGGGCCCGGTGAGGGTCACGAGCCGGGCGGTGCGCAGGAGTGCGGAGAGGCCGAGCAGGGACTGCCGGCGGCCGATGAGAGGGGTGAGCGGGGCGGGCAGGTTCGAGCGGGCGGCGGCGGACGGCGCTCCGGCATCGGCAGGGGGCCCGGAGTGGCACCGGTCCTGGCGGGGCCGTGCGGCCGCTGATGTGCGGGCACGGCCACCGCTGCCGGGCGCGTACGGCTCGGGCTCGCGCGGCTGGGCAGGGGCCAGCTCCGGGTCCTGGCGGAGCACCGCCAGATGCAGGGCGCCGAGTCCCGGACCGGGTGCCACACCCAGTTCACCGGCGAGGCGGGATCTCAGGTCCTCGTACGTCGCGAGGGCCTCGCTCTGGCGCCCCGCCGCGTAGAGGGCCCTCATCTGCACGGCCCGCAGACTCTCCCTGAGCGGGTGCCGCGCCACATGTTCGGTGAGCTCCCCGGCGACGAGCACCTGGTCCCCGGAGTCCAGCCGGGCCTGCGCCTGCTCCTCCACCACGGATAGCCGCTGCTCCGCCAGGTGCTGTGCGGCTCCCCGTACGAACTCCTCGTCCGCGAAGTCCGCGTACGCGGGCCCCCGCCACAGCCCGAGTGCCTCGGTGAGCAGTGCCACCCGCGCGTACGCGTCACGTGCCGTACGGGCCTGGGCCACGAGCGCCCGGAACCGGGAGGCATCCGTACCGTCCGCCGATTCGTCGAGCCGCAGCTCGTAGCCCGGCGGCCGGCGTACGACGCGGTCCCGGCCGACTACCCGGCGCAGTTGGGAGACTCTGGCCTGCAGAGCCCCGGACGGCCTGGCCGGCGGCCGGTCGCCCCACAGGTCGTGGATGAGCCGGTCCACCGGGACGGGGCCCCCGTCGTGCGCGAGCAGGTCCGCGAGCAGCGCCCGGACCTTGGTCTCGGGGACACGGACTGTGCCGCCGGTGTTGTCCCACACCACCAGTGGCCCGAGCACCCCAAAGCGCATGCGGGTCACCGTACATGGGCGGATACGGGCTCCCCGGTCCACCGCCTGTCAGGTCCGGCGGCGGGCCGCCCGGCACCCCACGCGGCGGCGCGGAGGCAGACCCAGGGCCCGAAGGTTTCCCGAAGGTTCTCCGAAGCCGCCTCGTGCACAGTGCGGTCCTGGTGACGGCACCGACCGTCAGAAACGGCAGAAGACCTGGAGCCCGCACATGAGCACCGCACCCGACACCGACTCACGCACCGGAGACTGGGGCGAGAAGCGAGGGCACGGGCAGGAGGGGGCGAAGCAGCGGCTCCCGCTCCTCGCGCTGCTCGCCCTCGCCACCGCAGTCTTCATCACCAGCCTCACCGAGACCCTCCCCGCGGGCCTGCTTCCCGCGATGAGCCACGACCTCGGTGCGAGCGAGTCCGCGACGGGCCAGACCGTGACGGTCTACGCGATCGGCACCGCCCTGACCGCCATCCCGCTGACAGCGGCCACCGCGGGGTGGCGGCGCAAACGGCTGCTGCTGACCGCCATGGCGGGATTCGCGCTCGCCAACACCGTGACAGCCGTGTCGTCCGTCTACGGGCTGACCATGGTGGCGCGGTTCGTGGCGGGTGTCGCGGCCGGTCTGGCCTGGGCGCTGCTCGCCGGGTACGCCCGGCGCATGGCACCCGCCCGCCTCCAGGGCAAGGCGATCGCCATCGCCATGGCGGGAATCCCCCTCGCCCTGTCGCTCGGCGTACCGGCCGGCACCCTGCTCGGCAAGGCCTGCGGCTGGCGCACGGCCTTCCTCGCGATGACGGCGCTCACCGCGCTGCTCCTGCTGTGGATCACGGCGGCCGTGCCCGACCAGCCGGGGCAGCGGCGCGGCGAGCGGCCGAAGACGCTGCGGACCCTGCGCATTCCGGGCGTGGCCCCGGTCCTCTTCGTCACGCTGGTATTCGTCCTGGCCCACACCATCCTGTACGCCTACATCGCCGCTTTCCTGGACGACCTGGGCATGAGCGGACGCACCGACCTGGTGCTCCTGGTGTTCGGCGTCGCGTCACTCGCGGGCATCTGGGTCGTCGGTGCCCGGATCCAGCGCCGGCTGCGCGGCCTCACGGTCGCCAGCGCCCTCCTGGTCGCTGTGGCAGCGGCGCTCCTGGCCCTCTTCGCCGACCACACCTCCTTCGTCTATACCGCCGCAGCCCTGTGGGGTCTGGGCTGGGGCGGCGTGCCCACCCTGCTGCAGACGGCTGCCGGGGACGCGGGCGGCGACTCCGCCGACGCGGCCCAGGCGATGCTCGTCACGCTCTGGAACGTCGCGATGGCGGCGGGCGGCATCGCCGGCGGGGTACTGCTGGACCTGATCGGCAGTCACTCCTTCCCCTGGACCGTGCTGCTGCTCCTGCTGCCGGTGCTCGCCGTCGTCCTCCTCGCCCGCCGTCACGGCTTCCCCGCAGGCCGGGCCGGTGCCCCGGACGCCGGGCAGGCGGCATGACCGAGGACGTGGCTGTACTCATGGCCGACGGAGCGAGGGCCCGATGTACCGGGGTACCGGCACGCACCGTCGCGTCGATGCGGCCGGTGGAGGTGAGTTGTGGCGGCTCACCCGAATCGGTCGAATGCCTGGAGGGCGAGGCGACGTTCACCCCGAACCGGGCCACCGGATGGGGTGGTCGGCATGCCGGCGGCCGACCTGGCGTACGGCACCAGCGCCGACGACGCCCTGGTGGACGACGCCCGGCTGCGGGGGATCGAGCTCGATGTCATCGAGGCCCTGGGCCCGGACGCCCACTGGTACGCGACAGGCGACCACCCTCTGGAGGGCTTCCGGCCGGCCGAGCCTCAACTCCGCGACGTACGACCTGCTGCTCGCGGCACGTGGGAACGGCTTCGATCTGGTGCTGTTCCGGACGCAGGAGGACTGACCGCGATCCGGTCCGCGGGCAGCAGGTGCGCCGCGGATCAGGTGTGACCGGTGAGGGAGGCGTACACCACCACGTTGTCCGCGTAGTGGTGCTGCGCCTGCGAGTACGCCCCGCCGCAAGTGATCAGCCGCAGACCGGCGTTGCCGATGTTGCGGTACACCTCGACCGTGGGGAAGGCGTCCTTGGGGTACACCGCGACCCGGTCCACCGTGAACTCCGCGGTGCGGCCGTCCCGGCGCGCCACCTGGATCCGGTCACCCGGGCCGAGGTCGGACAGCCGGAAGAAGACACCCCGCGCCCCGTTCCAGGTCACATGCCCGGCGATCACGGCGGGGCCGACCGAACCGGGTGCGGTTCCGGGTGTGTACCAGCCCGCCCTGGACGGATCGCGCGGCGTCTCCATCGCGTGATCCTTGCCCAGACCCAGCCTCTCCAGCGTGGACGAGACCTTCAGCGCCGGAATCGTGAGCCGTACGGGATCGGAAGCCGGGAGGGCGGAGACGGCGTGCGCCGCCCCGCTGTCGCCCTGCCCCGGCGGGGCGCTCGCCGGTGGGGGCTGCCGCCCCGCCTGCGACCGGGCAGGCGCCGCAGGTGTCGTCGCGGACGGGCCGCCCTTGTCGACGGCCCTCGGCGGCGCGGGCTGCTGCCGGGCGATTCCCGTGCCGAGCAGCACCCCGCCGGCCACCAGCAGAGCGGACACCACGAGGACCAGGACCGTTCGCCGACGCCGATGTGCGAAGCCCATCCGCTGCATGCCCCTCATCTGCCTCATCGGCCTCGTCTCCCTCAACCGCTCCTGTTGCCACTCTGCTTCGGGTGTGCGCCGGGCCTGAGCGCGGTTGCGGTCAGCTCTCCTCGTGGGTGTCCGCCGTCAGCAGCCTGCGGCGTGCGGCGAAGAGACCGGCCGCGGCCAGCAGCGCGATTCCGCCGCCGGCGATCAGTCCGGGGGACTCGATCCCGTTCGTACTGCCGGAACCGGTCTCCACCCCGCCGACCGGTACGGAGCCCACCGCGGCGCCCTTGACCATTCCGCAGTCGGTGGGGGCGGTGGCCTCCTGCGGCAGTTTCGGGTCCAGTTCGCTCTTTCCCTTGCCGAAGTCGTACTTGCCGTTCTTGTTCGGGTCGATGCCGTGTTGGACGACGTGCAGGTCCTTGATGTGGTCCGCGGTGGCCTGCGTGACGTCGATGGTGCGCGAGTACGAGAGGTCGCCGTTCTTGTCGGCGACCGGCATCCGGTCCACGGCCAGCCCGCTCTTCATCGACGTATCGCCCTTGGTGGTCAGGGAGATGTGGATGTTGCCGTAGTCCGGGATGCCCTCGGCGGTGGTGACGATGCCGTCGCCGTTCTTGTCCGCGCTTGCCGTCGGGCAGTGGAAGTCGTGGCCGTCCGTGGAACCGTGGATGTGCTGTGCGTGCGGCTGCCCCGGTACCAGCCCATGGGCCTCGATCTTCACCGTCAGCCTGGTGCCTTCCACGCTGAGCATCGCGGTGCCGCTCGCACCGGAGTCGTTCAGCTCGGACAGGTCGATCTGGTACGCCTTGGGGGCCTTGGCGACAACGCCGGTGTGTGCGGTGTGCGCGCTCCGGGCCAGCGAGGGCGTGGCCACGCCGAGCGTCAGAGCGGCGGGCAGGGCCAGAAGTGCGGTGAGCCGTGCTGTGCGGTGAGTCGTCACTGCGATGCATCCCCTTCCGAACGCGCCGCCGGCCCTGTGCCGACAGCCGCGTATCGGTCTCTGGTGTGCTGCTGATTCGGACCTGACAGGTTCATGGCTTGGTCGGTGACCGCTCGGATTCGGTTCACGCCCAGGACCGGCCCTGGGCCGGGCTCACGTTTTTCCCGGCCGGAGCGTCTACCGGGTACAGGGGTGGCCGCCACGGAGCCGCCCGCTGGGAAAGGAGCCCGTGCCATGAGGACGCACACAGTTGTCGGATCGCCCGTCGGAGGCCTGACGGTCGTGGCCGAGGACGGCGCGCTGCTGGGGCTGTACTTCGAAGGGCACCGCCGGCGCCCGGCGGAGGACACGTTCGGGGAGCGCACCGATGAGGGATTCGGGACGGTCCGCCGGCAGCTCCAGGAGTACTTCGACGGCGAACGGCGCGAGTTCGACCTGCCGCTCGCCCCCCAGGGCAACGACTTCCGGCGGCGCGTCTGGGATCTGCTGACGACGATCCCGTACGGCGAGACCTGCTCGTACGGGGACCTCGCCCGGCGCCTCGGCGATCCGGCGCTCGCACAGGCCGTCGGCGCCGCCAACGCGCTCAACCCCGTTTCGGTGATCATTCCCTGTCACCGGGTCGTCGCCACCGGCGGCAGCCTGCGCGGGTACGCCGGCGGTCTCGACCGCAAGCGGTTCCTGCTGGGGCTGGAGGAGCCGGCCGCCGAGAGCGCCGCCCGGCTGTTCTGATCCCCCGGCTCCCCGGGACTCATGAGTCCCCTCCAAGTCCGCCACCACTCCTAGCGGTTGGATCGTTGAACCGATGTGAGCAAGCCACTGTTCGAACAGATCGTGACCGACCACGGGCCCATGGTGCTCCGCGTCGTGCGGGCCGTCGTGGGGCCGCACGACGCCGAGGACGCCTGGTCGGAGACCTTCCTCGCCGCGCTGAAGGCGTACCCCGGACTTCCGGCCGACGCCAACGTCGAGGCGTGGCTGGTGACCATCGCCCACCGCAAGGCCATCGACGTGACCCGTGCCAACGCCCGCCGCCCCACGCCGGTCGGGGAACTGCCCGAGCGCCCCGGCCGTACCGACGGCTCCGCGGAGGGCTGGGACCCGGACCTGTGGGCGGCCCTCAAGGCCCTTCCCGACCGGCAGCGCCGGACCGTCGCCTACCACTACCTGGCCGGGCTGCCCTACAAGGAGATCGCCGCGCTGACCGGCGGCAGCGCGGATGCCGCCCGCAGGGCCGCGTCCGACGGCATCAGAGCCCTGCGCCGCAGCTTTCCGCAGTACCCGGCGGCCGGCTCCGACGACCGCACGGAGCCGACCGGTGCCCGCAGCACCGACCACACCAACCACGCTGACACCCCCAACAAGACCGACAACGCCGAGAACGCCGACAACACCAGGACCCACACAGCCCGGACAGCCCGGACGAGAGGAGGGGACACACGATGAAGCCCCCATCCGAACCCCACAGCCGTTCCCACAACGAACGATCCGACGACGCTCGCCTGTTCGCCGCGCTGCCCGAACACGACGAGGCGGCGATGGCCCGGCTGCACACCCGGCTGGCCACCGCGTCGCAGGACGCCGGGCTCCTCGACGTCGCCTACCGCGTCCTCGACTCCCCCATCGGCCCGCTGCTGCTGGCGGCCACCGAGAAGGGTCTGGTCAGGGTCGCCTTCGACGTGCAGGACCACTCCGCGGTGCTGCACCAGCTGTCCGACTCGATCAGCCCGCGCATCCTGCGTGCCCCGGCCCGCCTCGACGCGGTGAGCCGGCAGCTCGACGAGTACTTCACCGGGCGGCGCCACCGGTTCGAACTTCCGCTGGACTGGCGCCTGTCGAAGGGCTTCCGCCGCGAGGTCCTGACGCACCTCCCCGAGATCGGTTACGGCCGCACCGAGAGCTACGCGCAGGTGGCCGCCGCCGCCGGGAGCCCCCGGGCCGTACGCGCCGTGGGCTCGGCATGCGCGACGAACCCGCTGCCGCTGGTGGTGCCCTGTCACCGAGTGGTGCGCTCCGACGGGTCCGCCGGACAGTACGCCGGGGGCGCCGCTGCCAAGCACCTGCTGCTGGAACTGGAGACACCGGGCCGGGAGAGCGCCGGACCCCCGCAGCCGTAGGCCGTGGCGCCGAACTGCCCTGCGCCGCACGGCAGCCGGCACCCGCCCGCCACCGCCCGGCCCCTCTCCCGGATCACGGTGCAGGCTCGCGCCGCCGCCCGGCGCCGGCTGTCCGGCCCAGCAGGTCCGCCTGCTCACTCTTCAGGCGCGTGAACCGGTCAAGGATGTACGCCCGCAGCTCCCGCCCGGGAAAGGGTATGAACGACAGGTGGTCCTCATAGCTGCCCTGCGCCCAGCGCGCGGCAGTGATCTCGTAGCCGGAGACATGGGCGCAGAGTTCGAGCAGGACCTGCGGCATCTGCTCCTCGATGAGGAGATCCGCCTTGCCGACCACCACATCGCGCATCGCCCGGATGTTGGGGATGAAGACGGTGGTGGCCCAGGTGCGCCACTCGGCGAGTTCCCGATCGGTGGGAGGGACGTCGTGGTGGAAGGGGTCGCGGCCGTCGGGGCGGGCGTATTTCTCGGAGAAGGCGTCGAAGGTACGGCCGTTGGCCTCCATCAGGGCGAACAAGGGCCCGTAGAAGTCGCTCAGCTGGGAGTTCACCCGGGTCAGTCGGGCCTGGCGCTGCGCAAGCCGCAGTCCGTTGAGGTAGGTCGCCAGGTAGCCGATGAACGCCAGCCCGACGGTCAGGATCGCGGTCGTCATGGGACGTGATGGTAAGCGGCGGCAATGTGGGGCGGCCGGCGCGCGGTGGTCACGTAGTGTCCCTGAGGGTTGCCCCGGCGTCGGTCCTGCCGGGAGTCCGATGTGCACGAGGGGGTGCGGGGTATGACCGGCGACGCGGACCCGGCGGCGCATGCCGGACGTGCCGACGGCCTGGCGCGTTTCAACGTTCTGGGGGCGCTGGAGTGCTGGGCCGGCGGGAAGCGGGTGCACGCCGGCGGGCCCGTGGCCGAGCGCGTCCTCGCGATGCTGCTGCTGGAGACCGGGCACGTGGTGACGGTGGCCCGCCTGGTGGAGGCGGCGTGGGACGGCGAGCCCCCCACCACAGCGCCCCATCAGATCCGCAAGGCGGTGGCCTCGCTCAGAAGCCGTATCCCGGGCGGCAAGGGCCTGTTCCTCACCGACGGCCCCGGCTACCGGGCCGCCGTCCGGGACGAACAGCTGGATGTGCGCATGTTCTCCCGCTGGGCTCAGGAGGGCGGCCGCGCCCTCACCGACGGAGAAACCGCCGGGGCCCGCGCCCTGCTGCAGGACGCCCTGGCCCTGTGGCGCGGCCCCGTACTCGCGGCGGACGGGGGCGACGTCATCGCCGGCGTCTCCACCTCCCTGGAGGAGCGGTGGCTGACCGCTACGGAACAGCTCTTCCGTATACGTCTCGACGACGGCGAGGCCGCCGAGCTCGTGGGCGACCTCAAGGCCGCGGTCGCCGGCCACCCCCTGCGCGAGACGCTCCGGGGCCAGCTGATGCTCGCCCTCTACCGGTCACAGCGGCAGGCAGAGGCGCTCAGGGAGTACGACACGGTCCGGGCGATGCTGCGGGACGAGCTGGGCGTCGACCCCGGGCCGCACCTCAAGGCCCTCCACCGGGCGATCCTCCGGGAGGCCCCCGAAGCCGCCGCCCCCGATCCCGCCCGGCCCAGCACGCCGCCCGGCCCCGCAGCCGCCGTCGCCCCCGCGCCACGCGCGAGCGGCCAAGGGCCCCGCACCCTGCCCAGCGACCTCGGCGACTTCACGGGCCGGCAGGCCGAACTGAGCATGCTCCTGTCGTACGCCACCGCCCCGGAGCCCGCGAACGGGCCCCGCGTCGTGGCAGTCGACGGCATGGGCGGCTCGGGCAAGACGACGCTGGCCGTACACGCCGCACACCTGCTCGCCGGGCGGTACCCCGACGGGCAACTCCACATCGACCTGCGGGGATTCAGCTCCGGCGAGCAGCCGCTCGGGCCTGCGGACGTCGTATCGGCCCTGCTGGGCGCACTGGGCGTTCCCTCCGGACGGATACCCGGCGACGCCGCAGGACGGGACGCACTGTGGCAGGCGACGCTCGCCGGGCGCCGCATCCTGCTCCTCCTCGACAATGCCGCGGACCTCGCCCAGATCAAGCCGGTGCTCCCGGCGTCCCCCGGCACGCTGACCCTCGTCACCAGCAGGGGCCGCCTGATCGGCCTCGACGGGGCGGACTGGATATCCCTCGGCGAGATGACGCGCGAGGACAGCACCGCCCTCATCGCCCGGACCCTCGGCCAGGACCTCGCAGGCGAGGACCCGGAGGCGACCGCGGCGCTCGCCGGCCTCTGCGGCCACCTCCCCCTCGCGTTGCGCATCTCCACCGCCCGGCTGCGCAACCGGCCCCGCTGGACCGTGCGCAACCTCGTGGACCGGCTCAGCGACGAGTCCCGCCGCCTGGACGAACTCCACGCCGGCGACCGGGGCGTGGCCGCCAACCTCCGGCTGTCGTACCAGGCGCTCGACCAGTGGCACCGGACGGCGTTCCGCCTCCTCGGTCTGCACCCCGGCGCCCGCGCCGACGTCCACTCGACCGCGGCCCTGCTCCGGGTAGGCACTCAGGACGCCGACGACGTTCTGGAGCACCTGCTCGACATGCACCTGCTGCAGCAGCACGAGGCGGGCTCCTACGCCTTCCACGACCTGGTGGGGGCGTTCGCGAGGAGCCTGCGCGGGCACGGCGCCGAAGCGGCCGACATCACCGCCTTCGAGCGCCTGCTGGACTTCTGGTTCCGTGCGACGGAGGAGGCCTGCGCGGTCCTCTTCCCGGGCCGTGCGCAGTACCCCACGGCCGCCCGGCCGGCGGACGTGGAGAGCGAGCTGCCGCGGCTGGACACCCCGGAACTCGCCCGCGCCTGGTTCGACAGGGAGCTGGACTCGCTGAGCGCCGCCGTGCGCCTCGCCCACGAGTGGGGGCTCGACCGCCAGGCGGTGCGGCTCGCCCGCAACGTGGTCTTCCACCTCAACCTGCGCAGCTGTACGCGGCAGTTCCACGAGGTCTCCACGGTCTCGGTGGCAGCCGCCCGCACCCTGGACGACGGGCTGGGCCTGCGCATGAGCCTCTCCAACCTGGCGGCGGCGCAGTGGAAGTCCGGCCGTCTCCTGGAGGGGGCCGAGTCGGCGGCGGAGGCCGTGGAGGTCGCCCGGCGCATCGGGGACAGACGGGGCGAGGCGTTCAGCCTCGACCTGCTGGGACTGCTCCGGATGACTCTTGGCGACCTCGGCACCGGCCGGGACCATCTGCGGCGGAGTATCGCCATCCATGTGGACACCGGCAACGCCGGGCAGGAGGCGATAGCCCTGTGCAACCTCAGCACCGTGAGCACCTGGCTCGGCGATCTCGAGGAGGCGGTCCGCGCAGCGGAGCGGGCCCGCGCGATCTACCGCCGCCTCGGCGACCGGGAGAACGAGGTGGCTGCCCTCAACGACCTGGCCATCGCCCACCTGCAGACGGGCGATCCGCATGCCGCGCGCCGCTGTGTGGCGCAGGCCGACCCCACGGAGGCCCCGGAGCGTACGGGCGGCGAGCGGGGAGCCGCCGATGAGAGCAGCATGCCGGAGCACCTGGCACTCACACTCGTCATCGCGGCGGACATCCACCACCGCCTCGGTGACGCCGAGGGAGCGGACAGCCGTCTGGACCGGGCCCTGGAGCTGGCGAGTTCACGCGGCACGCCGATCCGGCGCGCGACCATCGAGAACATCGCGGGCTTCATCCACCTGCGGCGCGGTGAGCCGGAAGCCGCCCTGGCCCTGCACCGTCACGCCCACCGGTCATCGGAGTCGATCGGCTACCGCTTCGAGCAGGCCCGCGCGCTCACCGGCATGGCCGCTGCATCCGCCGTGCTGGGGGGCGGGGAGCGGGCCACGGAATACCGGCGGCTCGCCGACGAACTCTTCGACCGTATGCGGGTGCCCGCCGCCGCCCGGCCGTCGGCCGGAGCCTGAGCCTGAGCCCCCGGACCGTACGGACGGCAGCGCCCTCACGTCGGTACGGGGCCGGGCCGCCTCAGGCCTTCAGGCCGGCCGTGGCGCGGTCCTCCTGCGCCACCTCGATCCGGATCCGGCCGCCCGCGAGGAGTTCGCACAGCTCGACCGCCGAACCGGTGTCCGCCGCGCGTACCGCGACGTGCCCGAGCCGGTCCCAGTTGTCGCGCACCGGACGGACCGTGTCGCCGGCCCGCACCGACACCTCGACCGACAGCACCGCCGGGTGCGCGGCGACATCCGGCACCCCTTCAACCGCCACCACCCGCCCCGGATCCCGCAGCAGGAAGCGTGTGCACGCGGCCGACGAGGCGCGGGGCGCATCGCGCAGCTCCGGCACCAGGCCGAGCGGCCAGCCGATCCCGTACGTGGTGAGGTCCAACCCGTATGCCGCGCGCACCAGTTCACCTATCTGACCGCCGCCGACCCGGTTGTGGCCCTCGATGACGACCGGGCCGCGCCCCGAGAGCCGGATCTCGGTGTGGCTCGGCCCGTCCGTCACCCCCATCACAGTGAGGAACTCCACCGCCGCTGCGGTGACCGCTGACCGGTCGGCCTCGGTGAGGCGCGCCGGCAGCGCGTGCCCGAGCTCCGCGAAGTGGAGCTCGTCGACGAGCTTCTCCGTGACGGCGACGACGATGTGCGAGCCGGCGAAGCTGAACGCCTCCACGCTGAACTCGGGCCCGTCGATGTACGCCTCCATCAGGAAGGCGGTGACGGTGAAGAGTGTCGATCCGCGGTCCGTCCGCCCGCCCCTGAGCGCCTCGATACGTGCCCAGGCACGCTCGGCGTCGGCGGCGTCGGCCACCCGCAGCAGCCCGAACCCGGCGGTGGTGTCCGTCGGCTTCACGATGAACGGGTAGCCGGCCAGCTCACCGAAGGCGGTGAGTGAGGCCCGGTCGGTGACGCGCCCGGTCTCCACCGTCAGCCGGGAGCCGGTATCCCGCAGCCGGGCCCGCATCCGGCTCTTGTCCCGCAGCCGGACCGTCGCCCGGTGCGGGGTGCCGAGGAAACCCAGCTGCTCGCGCAACCGCGCCGCGGCGGCGAGACCGCCCTCGGTGAGGGAGACCACCGCATCGAACCGGTGCAGCCGGTGTGCCGCGACCGCCAGGGGCCGTACGGCCTCCCAGTCGGTGTAGTCGACAACGAGCAGGGTGTCGGCGAGCTCCTTCTGCCGTGCGGTGAGCTTGTCCGGGTGCTGGAAAAGGACGACGCGCGCGCCGAGTTCCTTCGCGCGGTCCAGGTGGCGGTCGGTGCCGCCGACGAGCAGCAGGGACTTCACAGTCATCGCAGGGCTTCCTCGCGGGTCGCGGTGGGCAGGGGGTCGTCCTCGCGGACCGCGACCCGGACGGTGGCCCGCACGGCGGCGATCCGAGCGGCGGCCTCCGCAGGCGAGGCCGCGTCGACGACGACGTGGCCGTGGCGGCTCGCGGAGTCCGTGGTGGGCGGCAGCACGTCACCGGGCCTGAACCGGAAGGTGAGGGCGTGCACGTAGGGCAGCGCCCTCACCTCGTCGAGGCCGGTCACGGAGGCGAGCGCGCCGGCGGGGAACTCGAAGAACCCCACCGCCGCGTACCGGCCGGGCACGACCCGCGGCACTTCATCGCCGGCCAGCGCCCGGAAGACGGCGGCCTCCAGGTCGAATCCGGCGGCCACGTCGACGAGGAGCGGGATGCGGTCGCCGCCGAACCGGGCCTGCGACTCCACGACACGCGGCCCGTCCTCGGTGAGGATGACCTCGGTGTGCGCCGGGCCGAACTCGAAGTCGGCGAGGTCGAGCAGCGAGGTGACGGTGGCGCGTACCTCGGCGGTGTCCGCTTCGGGCAGCGGTGCAGGGTGGATGTGGCCGCGCTCCACGAAGCGGGGCGGCCCGCCGGTCTCCTTCGCCGTGATCCCCACGACGTGGTGGTGCCCGGCGACGCTGAGCGTCTCCACGCTGAACTCCGGCCCCCGCAAGTACTCCTCGACGACGAACGGCCCGGCCGGCCCGGCCGCCTCGATCCGCTCCACCCAGCCGTCGAGGCAGGCGGCGGACCGCAGCAGCGCGACGCCCCGGCTGCCGGCCGACCGGGAGGGTTTGACCACACACGGGAAGCCCAGGCTCCGCGCGGCGTCGGCGACCTGGGAGCTGTGGGCGGCCTCCGCCACCCGCACCGGGGAGATCCCGTTGCGGTTGAGGAGTTCGCGGGTCGCGGCCTTGTCGTTGAGCAGACGCACCGAATCGGCACGGTTGGGGGAGAGGCCGAGCCGTTCCGCGACCCGCACCACGGGCACCATGCTGCTCTCGCTGCCCAGGTGCAGTACGTGTCCGACCGCGTGTGCGACGGCGGTCTCCTCGACGAGTGCGCAGAGCGCCTCCTCGTCGGCGAAGTCCACCAGGAGCAGTTCCTCCGAGTGGGCGGCGACCTCCCTCAGATAGGCGTCGTCACGCATCGAAGGGTCCCAGATCGACCAGACCCTGAATCCGGCCTCGACAGCCTTGCGGACGAGCTGGTGGTACGGCATGACCATCAGCAGCCTTGCGGAGTCGCGCGGTCCGGTCATGACGTCACGCCCTTCGGGAAGGCCGCGGCTTCGGCGATGGCGGTCCCGGGTACGGCCCCCCGGATGTCGCGCAGCCGCAGCAGCGAGCGGTACAGCAGGATGGCCGCGAGCCCGAACACTCCGTAGAGCAGGCTGATGCCGAGCGGCGGGACGAGCGCACCGAGGGTGACGAAGAGCGAACCGACCAGCAGGCCGATGCGGGCGTTGAGACCGTAGGCGGCCATGTACTTGCTGCGTGCGGCCGGATCGACCAGGTCGGCCAGGATGGCCTGCTTGACCGGCACGTTGACGACCTCGCCGATGGTCAGGACCACAGCGGCGCCGATCAGCCCCCATCCGGAGTCGCTCACCGCCCACACCATGTAGCCCGCGGTGAAGACGGAGATGCCGGCGTAGAGCCGGGTCCGGTCGGACAGTCTCCGGAAGAGGGAGTTGGCGAACAGCGCGAGCGCCACCACGAGGGCGGTGTTGACGGCCCGCAGCACGCCCAGCATCGCCACGCCGTCCAGCCGCGGCGACCACGCGCCGAGGCCGGCGAGGGTCTGCCGGGGGAAATGGGCGGAGAGCCGCACCGCGATGTAGTAGCTGATCTGCACCTCTATGGAGCGGGTGAGGACCGCGGCGGCCAGCAGCCGGAAGAAGACGTGGTCACGGGCGACGGACAGATAGCCCCGCAGCATCGCCGTGATCCCGCCCGCGGGCCGTGCCACGGCGTCCGGCGTGCCGGTGAGCGACGGGTCGAGGGACGGAGCGGTCTCCGCCAGCCACCGCCAGGTGACGGACGCGGTGACGAGGGAGAGTGCCGCGCCGCCGGTCAGCAGCAGCGCGAAGTGCCCGCCGTAGAGGAAGCCGCCGATGAGTGCGCCTGCCGTGAACGCCATATTGATCGACCAGTAGTTGAGCGTGTAGACGAGCGGGCGGCTCTCCGGCGTCGATACGTCCACCATCATGGCGTCGGCCGCGGGCGTGGCCGCTCCCGAGAGGCACGTGTTGGCGAGGTAGAAGACGAACGTCGCCACACCCGATTGCCACCAGGGCGAGTTGGCGAGTGCCAGCGCGGCGAACGATACGGCGGCGCCCGCCTCGCCCATGACGAGCAGTGGCTTGCGTCCGACGATGTCGGCCAGGTGCCCGCCGGCGAAGTTGCTGCAGATCCCCGCGGCGGCCACCACCAGCGTGAGTACACCCGCGGTCGCCGCCCCGTACAGCGCCGCCAGGTGGATGACCATGAGCGGTACCAGCATGACCGCCAGCATGCGCTGGACGAAGCCGATTCCCATCCGCAGCTTGATGTTGGGGTGGAGCCGGCGGAAGTTCACGACACGGCCCCGTCCGCGAGTATCAGCCCGGCGGTCGCCGGGGGCGCGGTGCGGGCCTGCTCCCCGCGTGTACTGCCCGGCATCGGATGGGTCTTCAGGGGGGTGTCCACCGTCTCTCCTCCTCACGGGCCCGCCGCTGGGCCCTGTGCTGGAGAGACAGTGGAGGACCCGGTTCCCGATGGCCTCCCGGTCCGTTCCCCGTCCGGAACGCGCACGGGGAACGAGCGCCTCAGGGGCCCCTGCGCTCCTGGTGCAAGGGCCCCTTACGCCTCAGTGCTCGCTCCGGGCCACGTAGACGGTGTTGGTCGACGTGCCCCCCTGGAGGGGATTGCCGAAAGTGACCACGTGGGCCTGCGTATCCGCGAAGACCTCCGCGAGTACGGCGCCGAACTCCGCGTCCGGCGGATCGTTCGACCACAGCGCGAAGACCCCGCCGGGATGCAGCAGCCCGGCGAGGGCCCGCAGCCCTTCGGGCAGGTACAGCGCCGCGTGGCTCGGGTGCAGCACATGGCGCGGCGAGTGGTCGACGTCCAGCAGGATCGCGTGGAAGCGGCGGCCGGGCTGCTCGGGGTCCAGGCCGCCGGGCCCTGCGGCCAGCGCGAAGAAGTCGCCCAGGACGAGACGGCAGCGGTCGTCGGACGCGAGACCCGCGCCCAGGGGCACCAGGCCGCGCCGGTGCCAGTCGATGACCTCGCCCAGGGTGTCGACCACCATCAGCGAGGCCACCCGCGGGTCGTCCAGTGCGGCGCGCGCCGTGTAGCCGAGGCCGAGACCGCCCACGGCGACGTCCAGCGGGGCGTCGGGCAGCTCCGCCAGGCCGAGCCGGGTGAGCTCGGTCTCACCCAGGGTGAAGAGACTCGACATCAGGAACTCGTCCCCGAGCTTCACCTCGTACACGTCGTCGCCGGACGCCGGGTCACGCCTGCGACGCAGGCTGATGTCGCCCATGGGCGTCGGCTGCCAGTCGATCTCCTCGAAACGTGCGCTCATCCGCTCTCTTTCTCCGTGGGCACGGCCGGGCGAAGTCCGGCCGTGCCTGGAGGGTCCCACAGCGGGCAGCACGGGCCGCCCCGCGCCGGGCTCCGGTCCCGGTCGGGTGGCGCCTTGCCGCACACTGGTGGTTCGGACGGACGAGGGACTGGTGGCGAGGGTGCAGACGTACGGGACTTCCTTGGGCAATGGGGACTCCCCCGGCGGGGCTGAAGCGAGCGTGGCGGCGGGCGAGGCCGCCAGGCGGCGGACCTTCGCCGTCATCAGCCACCCCGACGCGGGAAAGTCGACGATCACCGAGGCCCTGGCCCTGCACGCGCACGCCATCACCGAGGCGGGCGCCGTGCACGGGAAGTCGGGGCGGCGCGCGGTCGCGTCCGACTGGATGGAGATGGAGAAGGCCCGCGGTATCTCGGTGACATCCGCCGTGCTCCAGTTCGACCACCGCGGCCACGTGCTCAACCTCCTCGACACCCCGGGCCACGCGGACTTCTCCGAGGACACCTACCGGGTCCTCGCGGCGGTCGACTGCGCGGTGATGCTCATCGACGCGGCCAAGGGCCTGGAGGAGCAGACCCGCAAGCTCTTCGACGTCTGCCGGCACCGCCGTATCCCGGTGATCACCTTCGTCAACAAGTGGGACCGGCCGGGCCGGGAGGCCCTGGAGCTGCTGGACGAGATCGAGCGCGAGCTGCGCGTCCGCCCCACCCCGGTCACCTGGCCGGTCGGCGAGGCCGGCGAGATGCGCGGGCTGATCGACGCCCGGAAGCCCGAGCAGATGCTGCGGTACACCCGCGCGCCCGGCGGCGCCCACCAGGCCGAGGAGGAGCTCATCTCGGCCGAACAGGCGGCCGCCGAGGAGGGCGACCGCTGGGAGCAGGCATCCGAGGAGCTCCAGCTGCTCCAGGCCGAGGGTGCCGAATTCGACGCGGAGTCCTTCCTGGGCGCCACGTCGACCCCGGTCTTCTTCGGTGCGGCGGTCTCCAACATCGGCGTACGGCTGCTGCTCGACGCGATCGTCGATCTGGCCCCGGCACCGTACGCGCGCGAGATGGAGGACGGCGGCGCCCGCCAGGTCGACGCGCCCTTCTCGGGGCTCGTCTTCAAGGTGCAGGCGAACATGGACCCCTCGCACCGGGACCGCATCGCGTTCCTGCGGGTGTGCTCGGGGGTCTTCGAGCGGGGTGCGACCGTGACCCGGGCCGCCACCGGGCGGCCGTTCGCCACCAAGTACGCGCACAGCATCTTCGGCCAGGACCGCTCCATGGTCGACACCGCCTACCCCGGCGACGTCGTGGGCCTGGGCAACGCGGCGGTGCTCCGGGTGGGCGACACGCTGTACGACGGGCCGCCCGCCCGGTTCCCGCCGATGCCGACCTTCGCGCCGGAGCACTTCGCGGCCGTACGTCCGGTCGACATCAGCCGCTCCAAGCAGTTCCGGCGCGGTATCGCCCAGCTCGACGAGGAGGGCGTGGTGCAGGTGCTGATCTCGGACCGGCGCGGGGACCAGTCGCCGGTGCTCGCGGCGGTGGGCCCCATGCAGTTCGACGTGGTGACGCACCGGATGGCCGGCGAGTTCTCCTCCCCGGTCCGGCTGGAGTTCCTCCCGTACCACCTGGCCAGGTCCACGGACGTGGCCGGCGGCGAGGCCCTGAACGGTGCCCGGCTGGTCCAGGGTGAGGCGCTGACCCGAGTTCGCGACAAGGAGGTGCTGGCGCTCTTCCCGGACAAGTGGCAGGCCAACTCCTTCCAGCGCGCGTTCCCCGACGCCCGCCTCGACCACCTGCTGGCCGCGCACGACTGACGCGCACGGCGGGGGGACGGCAGGCGGGGGGCGGTGGTCACGGCCCGCCCGCCTGCTCTCAGCCCGCGCAGTACGTGTCGTGCTCCGGCCGCTGCCCCGTGGTGAGGAAGCGCGTCACGGTGCTGTCGCCGCAGGCGTTCCCGGTGCCCAGGTAGGAGCCGTGCCCGCCGCCGTCGACCGTCACGAGACGGGCCCGGCCGCCGAGCGCCGCGCGCATCTTCAGGGCGCCCGAGTACGGCGTGTAGGGGTCCCGGCGATTCTGGATCATGAGGATGTCCGACGGGCCCCGGTCGGTGATCCGGACGGGCGGCGCGGTCGGCGCGTCCTTCCAGAAGGTGCAGGGCGTGATGTTCACCGGCATCCCCGCCGTGAGGGGGTGCGCGGCGCGGTCGGCGGCCACCGCGGGGCCGTACGAGGAGACCGGGTCCGGCCAGCGCACGTCGTTGCAGATCACCCCGATCGCCACGGCCGCGTCCTCGTCGGGCATGGCCTGGGAGAGATCGGGCGTCAGGACGGGCGTCGCGGCCGGGTCCTGCGCGGCCTTGACCAACTGAGCCAGCTGCGGGAACGCTGCGTCGTCGGAGAGCGCGTTCTGCAGCGCCTGCCGCAGCAGGGTGCCGGTCAACGGGACGCCCGGGGTGGTCGTCCCCTTCGGCTCGCGATCCAGCTTCGCGGCCAGCGCGAGGAACAACGGCCTGACGTCCGCGGGGTGTTCGGCCAGCCGCAGCCCCTCGCCCGCACGGGCCGGGTCGGCGGCCCAGGCTGCGAAGTCGGGCATCCGGTCGTCCACTCCGACCGCCATGTTCGCCAGCCAGCCCCGCTCGACGCGCGCCGGGTCGGGGTCGCCGTTGCTGTCCAGGACCCAGCGGTCGGTGTGCTGCGGGTACTTCTGCGCGTACTCGGCGCCCACGTACGTCCCGTACGACTCGGCCCACGCCGACAGTTTCTCCTCACCCAGCGCCTGCCGGAAACGGTCGATGTCGCGCACCTCGTCGGCGGTGGTGAGGCTGCGCAGGACCGCGCCGCCGTTGCGGGCGCACGCCTCGGCGATCCGCCGGGATCTCGCGATGTTCCCGGCGATCCCGCCGTCCGCCGCGGGCCAGGACCGGACCGTCACCAGATGCCGGTCGGCCGCGTCGAGCCCGCAGCCCGCCTTCGTACTGCCGCCCACCCCGCGCGGATCGAGGCTGACGATGTCGTAGGCGCCGCCCAGCTGCCCGCGCAGCGCCGCCCCCTTCTCCGTCAGCCGCTGCACCCCGGACCCGCCGGGCCCCCCGGGAATCACCATGAGTGTCCCGCGCCGCTCCGCCTGCCGCTCGCTGCGCAGCCGGGACACCGCGAGGGTGAGCTGCGGTCCGTCCGGGCGGCGGTAGTCGAGCGGTACGGGCAGCTCGGCGCACTCCTGTCCGGCGGGGCCGCCGGGCCGGTCGCAGGCCCGCCAGGTGAGCGAGGGGACCGGCGTGGGAGATGCGGTGGACGCGGTCCCGGCGTGCGCGGCGGGTACGGCGGTGGCGGTGAGAGCGGCGCCGACGGCTGTCGCGGACAGTGCGCGGAAGAGGCCCCGAGGGGCGTAACTGGTCATGAGGCAAGAGTTGTTGAACCTGATCACCGTGCCCATACGACAGGCACGACGCCGCGAGTGGGGGTAACCCCCGGCTGACGACCCACGGCTGCGAAGCCGTGAGGGACGGGCCCAGGCCGTACGGAGCAAGCTCAGGCCGGTACCGGGCCCCCGAAGCACTCCTGGGCCCGGCTCAGCACCAGGTCGATGAAGTCGGATACGACCGGGGTCCGGGTGCGGGCCGTCACCCGGGTCAGCCCGACGGTGCGGGACGCGCCCGGGTCGTCGAGGGGCAGGTCCACGAGGCCGGGCACCGGGACCGCCGACGGCGGGAGCACCGCGACTCCGAGTCCGGCGGCGACGAAACCGCGGATGGTGGCGATCTCGGCGCCCTCGAACGCGACGCGCGGTGGGAAACCGGCGTCGGCACAGAGGCTGTTGACCAGCCGGCGCAGCCCGTAGCCCGAAGCGGCCATCACGAAGTCCTCGTGCTCCGCCTCGGCCAGCAGCACCCGGCCCCGCCCGGCCAGCCGGTGCTCCACCGGGACGACGAGACTCAGCGGCTCGGCTGCGACGGGCAGGGTGGTGATGCCGGGTTCGTCCGGCAGCGGCGAGGTCAGGCAGAGATCGACTTCGCCCGCCCTGAGCCGGTCGAGCAGGCCCTGCGCGTTGTCCTGGACGAGCTGGAAGCGGACCTGCGGGTGCCGGTCCCGGAACCAGCTGACCAGCAGCGGCACCGGGGCCGAGCCGAGCGCGGGCAGGAAACCCAGGGCGACGGTGCCCGGCATGTCGGTGGCCAGCCGCAGCTCCTCGCAGCCCGTCGCGATCTCCTCAAGGCCCCGCTGCACCCGGGCCAGGAAGGCACGGCCCTGCCGGGTCAGCCGCAGCCCGCGGCCCTCACGGTCGAAGAGCGGTGTCCCGACGGCCGCCTCGAGCCGGGCGACGCTGCGGCTCACCGTCGACTGCGGGGTGCCCAGCTCGCTCGCCGCGGCCGAGAGGTGCTCGAGCCCGGCCACCGTCGCGAACCGTACGAGGTCCGGGCACATGCCGAGCAGTGGCGCGGCGGCCTGGGAGAGGGCGGGGTCCTGGGAGGCGGTGAGGCCCTGGGACGGGGCCGGGCGGTGGGGCCGCCGGGGTTGCTGTTCCATATGCGGAACGTATCCCGGCAATCCTTGCATTGGACGCATGAACAAGGCCGGGCCTACCGTCGTCCGGTGACCCACCCCCACATAACGCCTGCCGCGCACACGCGGGGAACGCCCGGTTTCCGCCGGGCCACCGGCGCGCTCTTCGCCGCCGGGATGACCACGTTCATGACGCTCTACTGCGTCCAGGCACTGCTGCCCGCCCTGTCCTCGCACTTCAGCCTGTCCCCTGCGGCCTCGTCGCTGACCATCTCGGTCTCCACCGCCGCCATGGCCGTCGCCGTGGTGCCGCTGACCGCGCTCTCCGACGCGTGGAGCAGGACCGGGATGATGAGCCTTTCGCTGGGCGCGGCGGCGCTGCTCGGTGTCGCGGCGGCCTTCGCGCCCAACTACCCGACTCTGCTGGTATTCCGGGTACTGCAGGGCCTCGCGCTGGCCGGGCTCCAGGCCACGGCGATGTCGTATCTGGCCGAGGAGGTGCACCGTGAGTCGCTCGGCCAGGCCATGGGGCTGTACGTGGCGGGCAACGGCATCGGCGGGATGGCGGGCCGGCTGGTCGCCGACGGTGTGCTGGACCTGACCGGCAGCTGGCGCTGGGCGATCGGCGCCGTCGGCGCCGTGGCGGCCGTGTCCGCCGTGGTCTTCCATCTGACGGTGCCCGCCTCCGTACGCTTCGTCCGCAGGGAGGCCCGGCCGCGCGCGCTGGCCTCCGCGATCGGCAGAGCGCTGCCGGACAGCGCCCTGCTGAGGCTATATCTGATCGGGTTCCTGGCGATGGCCGGCTTCGTCACGGTCTACAACTACCTGGGCTTCCGGCTGATCGAGGCGCCGTTCAATCTGTCCCAGACGACGGCGGGGCTGCTCTTCATCGCGTACACGGCCGGTTCGTTCTCCTCGGCCGCCGCGGGCCGGCTGGTCGACCGGTTCGGCCGGCCGCGGGTGCTGCTGCCCGCGTTGCTCGTCACGCTCGTGGGGCTCGCCGTGATGCTCGTACCGCACCTCGGCGCCGTCATCCCCGGCCTGGTGATCTTCACCGTGGGCTTCTTCGCGGCGCACGCGGTGGCCAGCGGCTGGGTCGGCGGGCGGTCCACTGTGCTGGGGGTGCAGGGTGCGGCGGTCTATCTGTTCTTCTACTACATCGGCAGCGCTGTCGGCGGTTCCGTGGGCGGTATCGCGTACTCCGGCGGCGCGTGGAACGGCCTGACCCTCTACTGCGGCTGTCTGGTGGCGGTTGCCCTGATCAGCGCGGTGACGCTGAGCCGGGTACGCACTGCGGCCCGGCCGGGCGCGTCGGCGGGCCCGCCCCGGCATCCCGCGGCTGATCTGCCGGCCGGTCAGCCTGCGCGTCACTCGGCGGACGGGGCCGCCGGTACCGCCGCGGTCACTCCACCCGGCGACGGCTCCGGCGGCGCGCGGTGAAGCGCTTGCGGTAGGAGCCGGTGAGCAGCAGCAGGGACGCCGCGACGATGGTCACGGCCTGCGCGATCACCGTGAGCCACTTGTCGCCGAACCACACCGGCTCGTACATGTTCGGCACCGGGCCGAGCTTGCCCACGTTGATGTACCGGTAGACGAGCAGCAGTGCGAGGCCGCCCGCCGCGACCAGCCAGGCGAACGCGTCGGAGACGGCGCGGCGCCAGACCAGCACGAGCAGCGCCGCCAGCGCGGCCGCCCCGGCCTCGATACGGAAGAGCGTGCCCTGGCTGATGCTCGCCGAGATGGGGTCGTACCGGTCGGCGAGGTGGGCATGCACATAGGCGTCGACCGCGAGCCCGGCGGCGGCCAGTACACGCAGCAGCGCCCGCAGGTACCTGCGGGCCGGACGGGCGGTGGGGTCCGGCGGCTCGGCAAGCGAGGGATCGGACGGCATGGGGGTCCCTTCCCGGCACGGTGGAGCGGGCGGTGGAGCGGGCGGCGGGCCGGTACACCGGCGTCGGCCGGTTGGAGTGCCGGCCAGTACGGCGGGGCGAGCACGGACCGCGGGGTCAGCCGACGGTGAGCGTGCCCTTCATGTACTGGTGGATGGTGCAGATGTAGGGGTACTTGCCCTTGGCGGACGGCGCCGTGAAGGTGACCGTCTTGCCGGCGGCGATGTCGCCCGTGTCGAACGCCTTCTTGCCCGTGGCGGTCACGGTGTGGGGCGTCGAGTCCTTGTTCGTCACGGTGATCTTCGTACCCGGCGCGACGGTCAGGGAGGCGGGCATGAACTTGAAGTTCTGGATCGTGATCCGGCTGCCCTTGCCGCTCGCCGTGGACGCCGCGGTCGTGGGCGTCGTGGACGACGGCGAGGAGGATTTCGATCCGCTGTCCGAACAGCTGGTGAGAGCGGTCAGCATGCACAGGGCCGCGACGGCTACCGCCGCGCGCGGTCTGCGGGTCCGGTTGAGCATCGTGTCTCCGGTGGTCTCGGGGCGCCCGGCCCCCGGCCAGGCGAGTGGGGGGATACGCGCCTGGCCGGGGAGTCGGAAGGGGACGGACGGGTTCGAACGGTCGGCCGGACGGCGTCAGACCGTCAGCAGGCTGGGGCTCGCAGCCTTCTTCGTACCGATGAACGCGTCCGGCACCGGGTACTGACCCAGCACGTAGTGCAGGATCGCGGCGTGCATCGCCTCGACCGGGGCGATGGTCGCGGCCGTGTTGACTCCGCCCATGCTCTTGACGTTGGACGTCGCGAACACGTACGTCTCGGTCGCCTGGTCCTCCAGCTGGAGCGCCAACTTGGCCACCCCGGTGACGTCCTTGACCTGGCCGAGCGCCTTGGTGACAGCCGGCTGGCTGGAGAGCGGCACGTCGGTGATCTTGGGCTTGCCCGCGCTGGAGAGCACGCCGTTCCACGCGTCGGCGTGGTCCTTGTGCTGCGCCATCGCGGTCTGGATGAACGTCGCCACCGCCGGCGGCACCTTGCCGAGCTTGCCCGCGTTGGCGGCCTTGAGAGCCGCCTGGTAGGCGCCGACGGCCTGGTTCTCCAGGGCCACCGCCAGGGCGACGACCTTCAGGTCGCCGGTGTACTTGCCGGCCCCACCGGATGAGGAAGCGGACGCCGACGGTGAGCCGGACGCGCTCCCGCCGGTCGGCGTGGTGCCCGACTTCCCGCCGCACGCGGCGAGCGCCAGCATGGCCGCCGACGCACCGGCACCGGTGAGGAAGCGGCGGCGCGCCAGGCGCGTGCGCTCCGCCTCGATCCGGCCGGGACCCGCGGTCCCGAGGTCCTTCAGCTCCGCCGACAGATCACGGGCGGACGCGGCCATGACCGGAAGGGTCTCCCGGTGCGCCTCGTCCAGCTCGTGCGTCAGACGGGACATCTCGCCCTCGCTGATCGGCAGCTCCCAGCCGCCCTTGCTGCTGCTCATTTGACGGCCCCTTCACTGACCGGCGAAGCCATCTTGGTGGGGTAGAAGGCGTCCGGGAAACCGACGCTGCCGATGTTGGCGGGAAGCTTCGCGACGTCGGTGGGGATCGCGATGAGGCTGGTCTTCCCGTCGGCGAGCAGCGCCTGAACGGCCAGCAGCGTGGCCCGGTGCTGGGCCTCCACCGGCGCGACCGAGGCGAAGAGCTGACGCAGGCTGGTGTCCTTCACCTGCCCGATGTTCTTGGTGTACGTCTGCGCCGCGACGTCCTCCAGCGTGATGGCCAGCTTGACCACGTCCGCCGATGTCTTGATCGTCGGAAGGGTCTTCTTGACGACCGCCGCGTACTTCGGGTCCGTGCCCGTCTGCTCCTTGCCGCCGGCCTTCTTGGCGGCGGCGTTGAACGCCTGAGCGTGCGCGGTGTGCTGCTGCGCCGTCTTCGTGATGAAGGCCAGCACGGTCTTGTTGCCCGTCTTGATGAAGGGCAGCCCGGCGGCGGTGTGGTACACGCTCACCGCCAGGTTCTCCAGCGAAGCGGCCGTCTGGAGTGCCATGACGTCAGTGCTCGAAGCCGCCGCGGCGCGTCCCGCGCCCAGCAGGGTCGCCGCACCCGCGGCGCCCAGCAGAGTGCCCCGGCGCTGCCACCAGCGGCGGTTCGCGGAATCAGCTGTCTCGGCGAAATCCACCAGTGCGGAGTTCGTCACCCGAAGCGCGTCGCTGTTCAAGTCCTGCGACTGCTCGGTCAGCTCCTTCAACAACCCGGTGTCGATGTGATCGGTGCCCATCGCGTCCCATCTCCTTCCCCGCGCCGGACAGCACGGGTGTCTCCCCGAGCGTTGAGCAAGAAGGGCCTGTCCGGCCCGTCCGCCGGGACCGAATGCCACAACGCGTACCCGAATGAATGACGAGTCGGTTGCCCGGGGCGCGCATACCCGTCGGACCGGGACCGGGAGACCGCCGGCCCGGCGAGGGAAGAAGTCACCCCGCCGGATTGTTGGTAAATACAAATACCTGAACCGGTCCGTCGAATCGCGTACTGACACGTAAGAGCACATATCTAGACATACAGGCCACGCGTCAATCACGTACGACCAACCGGACTTTCGACCCGAGGAGTATCCGTGCAGCCCACCGAGAAGCCCGCCGCAGCCGTCGCCAGGCTCCGTGCCACCTTCCGTACCGGCCGGACCAAGACGCTGTCCTGGCGCACCGAACAGCTGCACGGCCTGCGGGCGATGCTGACCGGACACCGCCAGGAGCTGGCCGCCGCGCTCCACGCCGACCTGGGCAAGAGCGAGCCCGAATCATCCCGTACGGAGATCGATTTCACCGTGCGCGAGATCGACCACACCCTGGAGCGGCTGGAGGGCTGGCTGCGGCCCGAGCCCGTCGATGTACCCGAGCACCTCGGCGCGGCAAGCGCCTGGACCGTGATGGACCCGCTGGGTGTCGTCCTGGTGATCGCCCCGTGGAACTACCCGGTCCAGCTGCTGCTCGCCCCGGTGGCCGGAGCGCTCGCCGCGGGCAACTGCGTCGTCGCCAAGCCCAGCGAGGTCGCCCCCGCCACCTCACGGGTCATCGCCGAACTGCTGCCGCGCTATCTGGACGGTGACGCGGTGACCGTGGTCGAGGGAGCGGTACCGGAGACCACCGCCCTGCTCGAACAGCACTTCGACCACATCTTCTACACCGGCAACGGCACCGTGGGGCGCATCGTGATGCGCGCCGCCGCCGAGCATCTGACCCCGGTCGCACTGGAACTGGGCGGCAAATCACCGGCGTTCGTCGACCGGGGCACGGACCTCGCGGCGGTGGCCGCACGCCTCGTCTCGACGAAGTTCCTCAACGCGGGCCAGACCTGTGTCGCACCGGACTACGTCCTCACCGACCCCGCCACCGCCCGTGAGCTGGAGGGCGCGCTGGCCTCGGCCGTACGCGAGCGGTTCGGCGCCGATCCGGCCGCATCCGGGGACTACGGCCGGATCATCAACGAACGCCACTTCGACCGGCTGACCGGCCTGCTCGACTCGGGCCGGGTCGTGGTCGGCGGCGAGAGCGACCGCGCGCACCGCTATCTCGCGCCCACCGTGCTCGCCGACGTCGCACCCGGATCACCGGTGATGGCCGAGGAGATCTTCGGCCCGATCCTGCCGATCGTGGAGGTCGACGGGCTCGACGAGGCCATCGCGTTCATCAACGAGCGGGACAAGCCGCTGGCTCTGTACGCGTTCACGGAGTCGCTGCTGACCCGCGACCGGCTCACCACGGAGACTTCGTCCGGCGGTCTCGGCTTCGGCCTGCCCGTGGCCCATCTCACCGTGCCCGACCTGCCGTTCGGCGGTGTCGGAGAGAGCGGGACGGGGCGCTACCACGGCCGCTACTCGCTGGAGACGTTCAGCCACCGCAAGGCGGTGCTGGACAAGCCGCTCGGCTGAGAGCCGGTGCACCAGGGCCCGGTACACGAGCACGGCCGGAACAGCGCCGAACCGCTCGCGTACGGCCGGGACGGCGCGGGGCGCCGCGGACAGGGGGGTGTACGGCGTCCGCCTCCGTACACCCCCGTCCGCGGCGCCCGCGCCACGGGATCAGCCGGTAGTCCCCGGTGCGCCCGCTCCGGCCGGGTCCGACCCGGTGAGGGTCCGGTCGGCGAGGAACCGCAGGTACTCCACGCGGTTCAGCGGATTGCCGTCGGTGCGCGGCCGGGCCGGAGCCCGGCCGCGCACCGGCCGGTCCTGCCCCGCACGGGACCACATCGCGCCCTCCCCGCGGGTCAGTCCGGGCAGCGCCTTCCGGAACTCCTGCACGGTCCTGACCGGCATCTCAGCGGTGACGAGCCATGAGGAGCCGGCCTCGGTGGAGCCGGTGACATCGGCGCCGAGCGGCACGAGAGCGCCGACGACCGCGTTGAGCGCGTCCCCCGGGATCTCGGCCTCCAGCTCCTGGCACGGCTCGAAGACCCGGCTGCCGGCCCGCCCCAGCGCGCGCATCAGGACCAGCGGTGTGAGATGCCGGAAGTCCGCCGCGACGGTGAGCGGTGCCACGTAGCCGGTCCTCGTGAGCGTGACCGTGCAGTCGGTCACCTCCCAGCCGTACAGCCCCTGGTGCAGGGCCCGCAGCGCGGACTCCTCGATGGCGCGGTGGAAGGCGCGGGGCAGCGCGCCCAGCTCGACCTCGCGGACGAAGGTGACACCGGCGCCGCGCGGGGCCGCTTCGACCCGCAGGCCCACCGTGGCCAGGAAGTCGTTGGGACCGTGCCGGTCGATCTCGGTGACCGCGTCACCCCGGCCCTCCGGCCGCTCGAAGTACACCGGGCGGACCGGCTCGAACCGCACCTCCACCCCGAAGTCGCGCTCCAGCCGCGCCGCGATGACCTCCTGCTGCACGGCCCCGTAGAGCAGTACGGAGGTCGCGCCGCCGCCCGCCGGCCGGGTACGGATCAGCGGATCCTCGTCGGCGAGCGCCCGAAGTGCCGCGTGCAGCCGTGCCTCCTGTCCGGGACCGCAGGCCCGCACGACGGTCTCCAGGCCCGGCGGCGAGAAGTGGAGCTGCTCCGGCCGTTCGTCCGGCGCGCCCAGCCGGTCCCCGACCCGGATGCCGGGCAGGCCGCGCACCCGGCCGATGTCCCCCGCCGTCAGTCGCCGCCCGGACTTCGCCCCGGCCACGCCGTCCGCCCCCGGGGCGCCTGGTACGCCCACGACCTCAAGACCGGTGACGCGTCCGCTGAACTCGACCTGCCTGCCGCCTGGTTCACGCTGCCAGTAGGTGACGCGCCGGCGTTCCCTCACCTCTCCCGAGAACAGCCGGAGGTAGGCGACCTTCTCCCCGGCGTCCGTGCGCTCGACGGCGAAGACCGTCCCGCGCGGGCCGGAGTCCGCAGCCGGGGCCGTCCGCGGCGGGCGCAGGAGTGTGGCGATGCCTTCCGTGAGCGCGGCGACCCCCTCCCCGGTCAGGGCCGAGCCGAAGAAGACCGGGTGCAGCAGCCCCGCGCCGCACTGCCGGGCCAGCAGGGTACGTACGCCGTCCGCCGGTGGCAGAGAGCCCGCAACCAGCCGGGCCAGCAGGGCATCGTCGTGTTCGGCCAGGGCCTCGGCGGCCTCCATACGGAACTCGGGCTGCTCCAGGGACCGTACGACCGCCCGCCCGGCCGGCGTGCCCACGTCCCGCACCGAGCTCATCGCGAGGATGTGCGGCGTCAGTTTCTCGCGGATATCGGCCAGCAGGCTGCCGGAGCGCGCGCCCGCCCGGTCGATCTTGTTGACGAACAGCAGCGTCGGCAGCCGCAGCCTGCGCAGCGACCTCAGCAGCACACGGGTCTGCGCCTGTACGCCTTCGACGGCGGACAGCACGAGCACCGCCCCGTCGAGGACGGACAGCGCCCGCTCGACCTCGGCGATGAAGTCCGGGTGGCCCGGGGTGTCCACCAGATTGATCTGCGGACCCGCCGCGCCTGCGCCGCCCGCGACGGTGAAGGGCGCCACAGCGGAACGGATCGTGATGCCACGTTCCCGCTCGATCTCGCCGGTGTCGGTCTGCGTACTGCCCGCGTCGACGCTGCCGAGTGCGGAGATGGCGCCGTTGTCGAGCAGCAGCCGCTCGGTGAGGCTGGTCTTACCCGCGTCGACGTGGGCGAGCACGCCCAGGTTCAGGGTGGTCCGGGGATTCAGGATTGCTTCGGGCACAAAAGTCCTCAGTGGCAGTGGAAGTGAGACACGACCTGATGACTCCGTGGAACTGGCGCATGTCCGTCTCTTCCTCTGCTTCCTGTGGTGGCTCCGGGCCCGCCGGGCCGCTGAATCCTGCACGGCCGGGCACGCGAGGTTACCGCTGCGGGGCCTTGGCGGCGACCGGATTTCGGCGCCTCCGGCGAACGCCGCTCGGATCGCCGTACCGTGGCAAAATGGCCGAGTCCGGAGTGTCAGAGCCCCAGCCGAGCGTCGCCGACCGGCGGTTTCCCGCCCACCGGGCGCCGCGCTGCGCCGATATCGGTGAGCTGGACGCACAGCTGACCGGATGCCGCGCCTGCCCCCGGCTGGTGGCCTGGCGCGAGCAGGTCGCCGTGGAGAAGCGCGCCGCGTACCGGGATGACGACTACTGGGGGCGCCCGGTCCCCGGCTTCGGACCCGACGACGCCGCGCTGGCCGTGGTGGGCCTGGCGCCCGCCGCGCACGGCGGCAACAGGACCGGGCGGATGTTCACCGGCGACCCGGCGGGCGACTTCCTCGTCGCGGGGCTGCACGCCGTCGGCCTCGCCTCGCAGCCGACCGCCACCGGTATCGACGACGGGCTCACGCTGCGCGGCGTGCGGATGGCCGCCCCGGTGCACTGCGCGCCCCCGCAGAACAAACCCACCACCGAGGAGCGCGACACCTGCCGGCCCTGGCTGGCGGCGGAGCTGTCGCTGCTGCACCCCGGGCTGCGCGCGGTGGTGGTGCTCGGCGGCTTCGGCTGGCGGGCGCTGTTGCCCGTACTCGCCGACGCGGGCTGGCAGCTGCCCAGGCCACGTCCGAAGTTCGGGCACGGCACCCAGGTGGTGCTCGCCGACCGGGACGGCGAGGAGCTGCACCTGTTCGGCTGTTACCACCCGAGCCAGCGCAATGTGAACACCGGGCGGCTGACCCGGCCGATGCTGGATGCGGTGTTCCGCGAGGCGGCCGCTGTCGCGGGACTGTAGGTTCCGTTGCCCGCGGCGGGCGGGCCCGGTGCCGGCGACAGGCGGGGCCGGTGCCGGCGACAGGCGGCCCCGGTGCCAGCGGCGGGCGGTCCCGGTGCCCCGGCGGGGCGGGAGGGGGCCGACCGCCGGCCGCTCAGTGGTACCGCGCTCGGCCCTGCGGAGACCGGCGGTGGCACACTGGCCCGCGGTCCGCCGAAGGAGCAGCCACCATGCCGATGTTCCGCACCCTGCGCCGTGCCGTGCGGCTCCCGCACCAGCGCACGGTCGATCTCAGCCACCCCGCCCGCTCCCCGCTCGGCAGCGCGGTCGTGAACTGCGTGGTCTACCGCGACGGCGAAAGGCAGCCGGGTGACTGCCCGGCCGACGAGGCGCTGCGCCGGGTCAGAGCAGCGGGCAGCGGCTTCGTCTGGATCGGGCTGCACGAGCCGCCGCAGGCGGAACTGGCCGCGATGGGAGAGCTGTTCGGGCTGCACCGGCTCGCCGTCGACGACGCACTGCGCCCGCATCCGGGCCCCAAGATCGACACCTATGGCGACGTGCTCTTCGCCGTGCTCAAGACCGTCGGATACATCGAGCACCAGGAACTGACGACGACCAGCGAGATCGTCGACACCGGTGAGCTGATCGCCTTCACCGGAGCCGACTTCGTGCTGACCGTCCGGCGCGGCCGTTACGGCTCGCTCGGCCCGCTGCGCGAGGCCCTGGAGGCGGCCCCCGGCCAGCTCGCCAAGGGCCCGGCGGCCGTGCTGCACGCCATAGCCGACCACGTCGTCGAGGAGTACGCCCGTGTCGCCGACGCCGTGCAGGACGACGTCGACGCCGTCGAGTCCGCGGTCTTCTCGCAGCAGGCCGCGAGCGGCGACTCCGAGCGGATCTATCTGCTCAAGCGGGAGCTGATGGAGTTCAGGCGGGCGGTGGTCCCGCTCTGCCGCCCGCTGGAGAAGCTCCTCGCCCAGCAGCCGACGCCGCTGCTGACCGAGGACATCCGGACGTACTTCCGCGACGTGGCGGGACGGCTCACCCGGATCACCGAGCAGACCACGGCGTACGACGCGCTGCTCGACTCGGTGCTCCAGGCGCATCTGGCGCAGGTGGGCATCGAGCAGAACGAGGACATGCGGAGGATCAGCGCCTGGGCCTCCATAGTCGCCGTACCGACCATGGTGTGCGGGGTGTACGGCATGAACTTCGAGCACATGCCGGAGAAGCACTGGGAGTACGGCTATCCCCTGGCCATGGCCCTGACCGCGATCGCCTGCCTGACCATGTACCGGGCCTTCCGCCGCAACGGCTGGCTGTAGCGGCCCTCCCGCTGCCCGCTACCCGGCGCTGCCCGCATGCTCGATGGCGCGGCTCCACGCCTCGTACGTGGGCTGCGGCTGCGTCGCCACCAGGCGCTCACGCGGCTCGCGCGGGCGCACATCGCCGAAGCGGGCCCAGCCCCACTCCCGCATCGCGCTGCGGGCCGGTGTGTTCTCCGGCTGCACCAGGGCCGCGACCAGCGCGGCCCGCGAACGCACCAGGAGCTGGTCGACGAGACGGGTGGCGATGCGCTGCCTGCGGTAGGCGGGCTGCACCATCAGCTCGGCCAGGACGAACACCTGCCCGGAAGCGGTCAGCTCCTCGATATCCACCGGGAGCCCGCCGCGGAAGCCCCGCCAGAGGCCGCCGTCACGCTCCAGCACATACCCGTACGCACATCCGGCCAGCGAGGGACCGTCGGCGACCATCATGTCGAAACCGGGGCGCTGCATGTCCTCGGCGAAGCGCTCCAGGAACTGCTGGCGATCGTGGTACTCCTCCCCACGCGGACCCCGGTACGCCTCGACATAGGTGTCCGCAACGGCCTCCCGCTGCTGTTCGGCCTGCCATCTGGTCAGGCGGCGCATGAAGACCTCTGCCATGTGTTCCTCCCGTTTTCCGGCCATCGTCTCAGCGCCCGGCGATCAGCGAAACGGATAGTGCAGGATCCGGCCTCGCGCGGACCCCCGCAGGCGAGGCCAGGTGGCGCGACGCGGAAAGGCCACGCGGCGGAAATGGCCGAATGGCGCCGTCCGGAGTGGCGGGCTCCCGGCCGGTGCCTTCCCCTGGGAGACGTGACGGACGACGGCGCGGGCGGACTCGACGGGCCGGGGGCCCGGACCGCCGCGGCGGCCGGGCGCCCGGCGGGCCGCCGGGTCCGGGCGTTCTTCGCCGTCCTGCTGATCGTGGCCGCCGGGATCCTCACCCCGGTCTCCACGGTCGCCGTCTGGACCCGCGACGTCGTGGGCGACACGGGCCGCTACGTCGCACTGGTGCGGCCGCTGGCGTCCGACCCTGCCGTGCGGTCCGCCGTCACCGAGCGGGCGACGGACGCCATCGTGCGCCACGTCGACCTGGACACCCTGCTCAAGTCGGTCGGCGCCACCGACCGGGCCCTCATCGAATCCGCCATCGGCCCGGGGTTCAAGGGCCTGGTGCACGACACGGTGGCCGAGTTCGTTGCCAGTGAGGCGTTCGCCGAGGTCTGGACCCAGCTCAACAGGACAGCCCACACCGCCGCTGAGAAAGCCCTGACCAGCGACCGGGGCACCGCGCTCACGATCGATCTGGCACCCGTGACGGACGCGGTCAAGCAACAGCTCGTGGACAGAGGACTGACGGTCGCGTCGAAGATCCCCACCGTGCACACCCGGTTCACCGTGGTGGACTCCGACGCGGTCGGCCGGGCGCGCACCGCGTTCCGGCTGCTGCGGGGCGGTGGTCTGTGGCTGCCGCTGGTGACCGTACTGCTCGCGGTGGGGGGCGTTCTCCTCGCGGTCCGCCGACGGCGGGCCCTGGTCACGGCCGCCCTGGCGGTGGCGGCCGGTGCGCTGCTGCTCGGCCTGGCACTCGCCGTGTTCCGCGGCGTGTACCTGGACCGGCTCCCGGAAGACATCCCGCGGCCCGCCGCCGCTGCCGTCACGGACGCGCTGACGGCCTTCCTGTGGACATCGGTCCGGATGCTCGCCGTCTCCGGCGCCGTGGTGGCGCTCGCCGCCTGGCTGGGCGGCCACGGGCGGGCGGCGACGCGGGTACGGACGGTGTGGCGGCGCGGCATCGGCGCCGCGGGTGACGCCGTCGGCCTGCAGACCGGACGGGCCGGCCGGCGGGTGCTGCACGCCAGGCCCTGGCTGAACGCGGGGGTGGTGGCCGTCGCGCTCGCCGTCTACCTGGTCCAGGACCGGCCGGCCGCCGGCGTCGTCGCGGGGATCGCGCTGGCCGCGCTTGCCGCGCTGGCGCTCGTGGAGCTGCTCGCCGCCGGCGCGGCACCGCGCCCCGCCGGCGGCGGGCAGTCAGCCGGCGGTTCCCCGCCGTGAGATCACTCCTCGTGTGTGTAGAACAGGTAGAACGTCGTGACCAGCGCACCGATGCCGAACCCGGCGCCGATGAACGCCGACGTCAGGACACTCGCCCCGGTCATCGAGTACAGGAACCCCATCGCTCCGCCGATGAGCAGGCCGTACCCGGCCGCCCTCGCCTCCTTCGGGAGCGCGTGCTGGATCCGGCCGAAGCCGAAGGCCAGCAGGGCGAGAACGAGACCCGAGACCACGCTGAGGACCACCTTGGCGGTGCTGAAGACGTGGCCGGAGCTGAGGATGAACGCCGTGTAGAGGCCGTACACGACACCCAGGACGAGAGGCGTCGCCAGTGCCGCCACCGGCAGGTGCCCGTGCGCCGCGGGCTTCCGGCCGGCCGGCCTGTGGCCGCGGACAGTCGTTGGTGTGGCCATCGCAGATTCCTTCCGCTCGCCTTCCACCAGCGCACACCCGCAGCGGCGTCCCGGCAACTCGTACGGACCAACGCTCGCCCCGGCACGTAGGTTGTTGCCATGGGCGACACGGTCGGCAGCACAGCAGACACACACGGAAAGCAGCCGCTGATCTCCCCGCCGGAGTGGCTGATCCGGGGGCTGCGCCCGCAGCGGGCACCGGTCCCCTGGGCCGCCGTGGTCCGCGCGAGCGTCGCCCTGGCAGCACCGCTGGCCGTCGGCCTCGCCGCCGGCCGGCCCGCCTACGGGGCGCTGGTGGCCATGGGCGCGCTGTCGGGCGTCATCGGCGACACCGCCGACGCGTACCGCATGCGGATCTTCAACATCGCCGTGCCGCAGTGTTTCGGTGCGGTCGGCGTCATGCTCGGCACCCTCGTGTACGGCGACGGCTGGGCCGCGGTGGCGGCGCTCACACTGGTCGCGCTGGTCTCCGGGATGATCTCCACGATCGGCGCGGTGGCGTCCGTCTCCGGGCTGCTGCTCCTGCTCAATTCCGTGGTCGGCGCGGGCCTGCCGATGCCGGGCCCCTGGTGGAAGGCCCCGCTGCTGCTCTCGCTCGGCGGGCTCTTCGTACTGGTGCTCGCGCTGCTCGGCTGGCCGCTGCGTGCTCGGACGCCCGAACGGACCGCGGTCGCGGAGACCTACCGCGCCGCCGCCGGGCTCCTCGCGGCGGCGGGCACGCCCGCCTACGGCGACCGGCGCCAGGGCGTCACCGCCTCGCTGAACGCCTCGTACGACCTGATTCTCGCCCGGCGCGCCCACTACCACGGCCGCAGCACAGCGATGGTGCGGCTGCTCGCCCAGCTCAACGTGCTCGTCCCGCTGGTCGAGGCGGCCGCCGCCGCCCATCTGCACGGGCGCGCCTCACGCCGCCCCGAAATCGCCGCCGCGGTGCGGGACTTGGCGGACGTGGTCGCGACAGGCAGGCCGGGCGGTGTGCCCGACCTGGTACTGCCCGAGCCCGAGGGGCCCGCCGACCGCGCCATGAACGCGGCGCTGCGGCACGCGGGCGCCGTCGTCAGCCACGCCGACCCGGAGCATCCGGATCACGACGGCGCCGACGACCGGCTCGGCCGCCCCGCCGAACTGGGCGTCCGCGCCCGCCGCGCCGCCGCCACCGTCCTGCTCTCGCCCGCCTCCTGGCGCTACGGCCTGCGGCTCGCTCTCTGTATCGGCCTCGCGCAGGTGCTGGTGTCGGTGGTGAGCGTCCCCCGCTCGTACTGGGTCGCGCTCACCGTCACCTTCGTACTCAAGCCGGACTTCGGCTCGGTCTTCTCGCGCGCGGTCCTGCGGGCGCTCGGGACCGCGGTCGGGGTACTCACCGCGGCACTGGTCCTCGGCGTCGTACCGCGCGGCTGGTGGGACGTGCCGGTGATGGTGGTGCTGGCAGCCCTGATCCCGGCGGTCTCCGCGAACGGGTACGCCTTCCAGACCGCGGCCATCACCCCGGTGATCCTGCTGATCTCCGACCAGCTCAACCACCTGGGGTTCCATCTGGTGCTGCCCCGCCTCTTCGACAGTCTGATCGGCTGCGGTATCACCCTGATCGCGGGCTACCTGCTCTGGCCGGAGAGCTGGCACACCAGGATCGGCGACCGTCTCGCGACCGCGGTCGAGGAGAGCGCGCGCTATGTCGAGTGCGCCTTCGGAGGGGGCAGCGGACCCGGCCCGGTGCACGGCGGCACGGCCGCCGCGGCCCCGCCGGGCGATCACAACGACCGGGCCCGGATGCGGCGGCGGCTCTACCGCGATCTGTCGGTCGTACGGACGGAGTTCCAGCGGGCGCTGACCGAACCGCCGCCCACCGGGAGACGGGCCGCCGCCTGGTGGCCGCTGGTCGTCGCGGCGGAACGGATCGTGGACGCGACGACAGCCGCGCGGGTACGCGTCGACCACGGCGCCCGGCCGCCCGCTCCGGAGGAAGTCGGCGCGGTGACAGGGCAGTTGCGGGAGCTGGCGCAGGGACTGCGGTCGAGCCCGGTCCTGGTGGAGGTGGAGACCCGGATCGAGGGCGACGACGAGGGCGTACTCGCGCCACTGCGCCAGGAGGTCGTCGCGGCACGGGAGATCGCCTCGCCCCAGCGCTGACACGGCCCGGACACGACGGAGCCGGGCCGGGCGGTGCCCGGCCCGGCTTGTTCCGCCCCGGCAGGTCACCCGCACCCGGCGTCGTCAGCGACGCCGGGTGCGGGGGTGGGGGGCCGACGCCGGGGAGGTGGCGTCAGGGCTTGCTCCAGGGTCTAGCCTCAGCACCCGGTTCCATAGCCTTGTGTCAGGACCTGGCCGCCACGTTCGCCTTGGCCAGCGCCTTGGCGAAGCCGTTCGCCCACAGCGAGTCGACCTGAGCGCGCTCCTGCGCGTCCGGCTGCTGGTTCGTGCAGGACGGGCCGGGGCCGCCACCCGACATCAGCTCGCTGCACGGTCCGCTGTAGTCGTCCGGAAGACCGAGCACGTGGCCGGTCTCGTGGGCGGTGACACGGACCGAGTCGTACTCCTGGGTCTGCGCGTGGTCCAGGAAGACGAACCCGCTGCCGTGCCCGTCGGTCGAGGCGTACGAGCCCTGCGGGTCGTCGCCCTCACGGTAGGAGAAGTCGGCGCCCGACGATCCCGCCTGGAGCTTGACGTTGGTCTCGGCCGCGTTCCATATCTGCGCGCTGGCCGCTATCTGGCTCTGGTAACTGGGCGCCGCCGAGGCGTCGTAGGTGATGGTGACCGACTTCAGTCCGGGGTGGGCCGCCTGCTTCTTCGCGACCGACTTCATCACGGCCTCGAAGAAGGCCTTGTTGCCGGCCTCCTGCTTCGCACCCGCGTAGTGCTGGGCGCTCTGCGCCGCGGTGTGCTGCGTCGGGGCCTGGGTGGTGGCGGCCTGGACGGGTGCGGCGGTGCCGAGGGCCGCGGCGATGCCGAGGCCGAGGATCGCGGACAACGCGGTATTACGGTGCTTCATGTGGGGGGCTCCTACTCGTCCGGTGTGGGGGTGAACGGGTGGTACCGGAGAGTGTGCTGTGCGGGCGCCCCGCCGGGATGATGGCAACTGGCGATAACTTGGGGCTATCGGTGGGGGTTTGATGGTCTGGTGCCACTCCGGGCACACCCCTACTCTCTGGTTCCATGGACCTTGAGGTGCGGCACCTCCGCGCACTGTGCGCCATAGAGGACACCGGGAGCCTGCATCGGGCGGCCCGTGAGCTCGGCATGAGCCAGCCATCGCTCACCACTCAGCTCCGCCGGATCGAGAACTCCCTGGGCGGGCAGCTCTTCTCCCGGGCCCGCACCGGCTGCCGGCCCACCCCGCTCGGACGCACCGTCCTCAGCCGGGCCCGGCCGCTGATCGACGAGATGCGGTCGCTGGTCACCGAGGCGAAGTCGGCTGCCGCGCGCGCGGCAGGGCCCCGGCTGCGGATCGGTGCGACGGCGAGCCGGGCCATCCCCGGCTGGCTGCGCCGGCTGCGCGGCCGGCTGCCGGACACCGAGACATCGCTCCATATGGACGTGTCGGCCAACGCCCTGCTGCGGCAGGTCGCATCGGGCCAGCTGGACGTGGCGTTCGTGCACGAGGTCGAGGGGTGTCCGCTGCGGGTACCGGCCGGCCTGGAGGTACGCGTCCTGGTCGAGCGGGAACCGCAGTCCGTGACCCTGCCCGCCGACCACCCGGCGGCCGGCGACCCGGTGGTGAAGCTGGCCGATCTGGCGACGGACCAGTGGATGGTCGACCCGACCGTGGACGGCGAATGGGACGGCATGCGCCGGATGCTGCGAGAGGCGGGCCTCAATCCCCGTGTGCTGCACGGCGATTACCTCACCGCGTTCGCCCTGGTCGCATCCGGAGAGGTGGTCACGGTGTGCCAGCCGACCACCAGACCCAGACCCGACCTGGTGATAAGACCACTGCACGGGGACCCACTCGGAGTCCGGCTGCTGCTCGCGGCGGGCCCCGCGGCGGACGGGGCGGAGCTGGACGTGGTGTACGAGGAGCTGGCGGCCGCGTACGGGGAGTTGCTCTAGGTTTCCGCCGGATCCAGCCGGTCCGGCCCGTCACTGAGGGTGGCCAGGTACTCCGGCTGGAGCCAGTGACGAGTCCATGGGGAGCCGGCCCCGCACACCTGTCGCACCTTCCGCGTACCATCCGCTGCCATGGGCACCGAACTGGTCGTGGACCTGCGCACGCTGCCGCTCGCCTCGCTCGACGATTTCTGGGACGCGGTGTCCCGGCCGTGCGGGCTGCCCGACTGGTTCGGCCGGAACCTCGATGCCTGGTGGGACGTGGTGGAGACCCGCGGTGTCTCGGAAACGGTCGACGCGCACGGCCTGCTGGTCGTACGGGCCAGGGCGGCCGGGCTGTTCGCACCGGGGCAGCCCGACGGTGCACGGCTGTCGGCGCTGTTCTCCGACACGACCCGCGCACGGCTCGACCTGGAGCCCGACCCGGCGGCGTGAGTCCTACGCTTCCTGAGACCGGCCCTTCAGGGGCCGGTCGGTCCAAGATCGCCCACGGCGGTCGTTAACCTTACGTGTCCGCCCTGGCCAGGGATCGCCTCCCGTCGGCGCGGACTTGTCTCGTACTCGACTCACTGCGAATCATTGCGAAAGGTCTCGCCCATGGGCATTCGGAGCTTGCTGCGCAAGGTGTTTGGACGCGACCGCGTGGAGTCCGGTGAGCCGTCGGCGGCCACTACCGTTCCGGCGCAGGCCGAGCGTACGACGCAGTCATCGGAGACAGCGCACAGCGTGCCGGCGGCGACGACTGCGGAGTCCTCGCCGGAGAAGGTGACATCGGCGAACTCGGCACCGGACAAGACGTCGTCGTCGAAGGCGTCCCCCGAGAAGAAGGCGTCGGACAGCTCGTCTGCCGCGAGCGCGTCGTCCGGGAGCACGCAGCCGGAGAACACATCGCCCGGAAGCGCCTCGTCGGGGAAGGCCGGTACGGCTTCCGTACCGGCTCAGGCCGACAAGTCGTCGAGCGCCGTGCCGGACGCCGGCAGAACGGCGCCGAAGCAGACGCGGAGGTCCGGCCCCGGGATCGCGTCCGACCTGGTGGCGGAGGCCTTCGACAACCCGAAGCGGAGGTCGGCGGACCCGACCGTCCCCGCTCAGGCGAAGGCATCGGACGAGCCCGCTCCGACCGCTCCGGCCGCGTCCCCTGCCGTGCCGGAGCCCGAGTCCGTCGAGGAGACGAAGCCGGAGGCCGGGCCCGCTGCCGAGGCGGAGCCCGAGCCCGTCGCCGAGCCCGTCGCCGAGGCGGAGCCCGAGTCCGTCGCCGAGGCGGAGCCCGAGTCCGTCGCCGAGGCGGAGCCGGTTGCCGTTGAGACGGTCGCGACGGTCGCGACCGAGGACACGGAGCCGGAGGCCGAGGCCGCCGCCGAGCCGACGCCCGAGCCGGCCGCCGCCGAGCCCGTCGTGCCGGAAGCCGCGCCCGTCGAGGCCAAGGCCAAAGCCAAGAAGAAGGCCACAAAGGCCACCGGAGCAGCGGCCAAGCCGAAGACGAAGGCAAAGGCCAAGGCGGCTGAGACAGAAGCCGAGACGGAGACACCGGCAGAGACACCGGCAGAGACACCGGCAGACGCCGGGGCGGAAGCCGCACCCGTGACCGCCGCACCCGCGCCTTCCGGCGTCAAGACCGATCTCAAGACGCGCGCCCCCCAGCTCGTCAGCGCCCACCAGGCCGCCGGGGCTGCGATCGACAAGGCCGGGCTGCGTGACACCAGGGCCGTCGTCTACCTCGTCCTCGACCGGTCGGGCTCCATGCGTCCGTACTACAAGGACGGCAGCGCGCAGGCACTCGGCGAGCAGACCCTCGCCCTCGCCACGCACCTCGACGAGCGGGCCACCGTCCGTGTCGTCTTCTTCTCGACCGACATCGACGGCACCGGGGAGCTGACGCCCGACGCGTACGAGGGCCGCGTCGACGAGCTGCACGCCGGGCTGGGACGGCTGGGCCGCACCAGCTACCACCGGGCCGTGGAGGAGGTCACCGCTCTGCACGAGAAGTCGGCCGACCCCGCCGCCCCCGCCCTGGTGATCTTCCAGACGGACGGCGCCCCGGACGCCAAGGTCGTGGCCAAGCAGGCCATCGCCGAGGTGGCGGACAAGCCGCTGTTCTGGCAGTTCGTGGCCTTCGGCGACCACGAGTCGAAGGCGTTCGACTTCCTGCGGAAGCTGGATGTCCCGCACGCCGCGTTCTTCCACGCGGGTCCCACCCCGCGCGAGCTCGCCGACTCCGAGGTGTACGAGCAGCTGCTCGCGGCCTTCCCGGCCTGGCTGGCGGCGCGCAAGGCCTGAACCGGACAGCACCGGCCGAACGGAGCCCCCGCCCACCGGGCGGGGGCTCCGGCACAATCCCGTTCGGCCGGTCGGCGCGGGGCCGTTAGGATTTCGACCATGGCGGCCACTGGATCCGAGAAGCAGGGGACGAACGCGTACTACGTATCGACCCCCATTTACTACGTCAACGACGCTCCTCACCTGGGCCACGCCTACACGACCGTTGCAGGGGACGTGCTCACGCGCTGGCACCGTCAGCGCGGCGAGAAGGTGTGGTACCTCACCGGCACGGACGAGCACGGTCAGAAGATCATGCGCACGGCCGATGCGAACAACGTCACACCGCAGGAGTGGTGCGACAAGCTCGTCGAAGAGTCCTGGAAGCCCCTCTGGGAGCATCTGAACATCGCGAACGACGACTTCATCCGGACGACGGAGAAGCGGCACACGGACCGTGTGCAGGAGTTCGTGCAGGACCTGTTCGACAAGGACGAGATCTACAAGGGCGGCTACGAAGGCCCGTACTGCGTGGGCTGCGAGGAGTACAAGCTCCCCGGCGACCTGATCGAGGGCGAGCCGGACTTCCCCGGCCAGAAGCTGTGCCCGATCCACAAGAGGCCGGTGGAGATCCTCAAGGAGGAGAACTACTTCTTCAAACTGAGCGAGTACGGCCCGAAGCTGCTGGAGTTCTACGAGGCCAACCCGGGCTTCATCCAGCCCGAGTCGGCCCGCAACGAGGTCGTGAACTTCGTACGGCAGGGGCTTCAGGACCTGTCGATCTCGCGCTCGACCTTCGACTGGGGCGTCCCGGTGCCGTGGGACGAGAAGCACGTCATCTACGTCTGGGTGGACGCGCTCCTCAACTACGCCACGGCCGTCGGCTACGGCGCCAACCAGGAGAAGTTCGACTCGACCTTCCCCGCCGACGTGCACCTCGTCGGCAAGGACATCCTGCGCTTCCACGCGGTGATCTGGCCCGCGATGCTGATGGCTCAGGGCCTGCCGCTGCCCGGCAGGGTCGTTGCGAACGGCTGGCTGATGGTCGGCGGCGAGAAGATGTCGAAGTCGAACCTGACCGGCATCAAGCCGCAGGATCTGACCTCGCACTTCGGTGTGGACGCCTACCGCTGGTACTTCCTGCGGGCCATCGCCTTCGGCAGCGACGGATCGTTCTCCTGGGAGGACTTCTCCGCCCGCTACACCTCCGAGCTGGCGAACGACTACGGCAACCTCGCCTCGCGGGTGGCCGCCATGGTCGGCAAGTACTACGGCGGGACCCTGCCGGCCGCCGAGGCCCCCGGCACAGCCGAGCAGGCCGTGCAGGAGGGTCTCGCCAAGGCGGTCACCGAGGCCGACCGGCTGATCGGTGAGGAGCTGGACTTCCAGGGCGGAATCCTGGCGGTCTTCGACTTCGTGAAGCAGGTCAACGGCTACATCACGGAGCAGGAGCCGTGGAAGGTCGCCAAGGACGGGTCGCCGGAGGGCCGGGCCCGCCTCGCGACCATCCTCTACACGGCCGCCGAGTCGCTGCGTGGTGTCGCGGTCCTGCTGAACGCGGTGATGCCGGTGACCTCGCAGAGCCTGTGGGATTCGCTGGGCGCCGCCGCCGGTCTGGGCGCGCTCGCGGACCAGCCGCTGCGGGAAGCGGGCTCCTGGGGGCAGCTCCCGGTCGGCACGACGGTGACGAAGGGCGCGGTGCTGTTCCCGCGCCTGGAGGAGAAGCCCGCGTAGCGCTGAGCGTCTGCGACAGAAGGCCCGGAACCGTGACGACCGATTCCGGGCCTTCTGGTTGCCGTACGGGTCAGCGGACCCAGGCCGTGAGCGGCTCCGTTTCCAGCTCGATCCCCACCGGGCCGGGCAGCTCGACGCTCTTCCCGAACGGAACCGTGACCACGTTCGTCGGCCAGGGGGAGTGGGCCGGTGCGGACGGTGCGCTGATGGTGGTCGAGGTCACCTCGAACGACGACGACACCGACCGCCGGGACCGGGTGGCGAAGCCCCGCGCCTACGCCGAGACCAGCATCCCCGTCTGTCTGCTGATCGACCGTGACACCGGTGAGGTCAAGGTCCACTCGCTGCCGGACGGCGTGCAGTACGAACAGCTCGCCGCTGGGAGCCAGAGCTCCGTCGGGGCGGGCGTTGCCCTTGCGGTAGGTCTCGATCCGCAAACCCTGCTCCGGATGGAGCCACAGACTCTGATCAGCCTGCATACACAGACGGGTCACCGTTCGACGATCCGCCCGTGGACGGTGCACCGCTCCTCCACGACGCTCACCACGGTCTCTCCGGGATCGGTGACACTCTCCGGACTACGGGGCACCGCTCTGCCTCCGCCTGGCTTCACTTGCCCAGCATCGACGCGTCTCCCATGACCACCACCGGCTCCTTCGACGGGTCGAGCCAGCGCAGCAGCTCCTTCATGCGATCCTCCGGCAGGGAGACGCAGCCATGCGTGGGGCCGCCGTGATCGACGTGGATCCAGACGCCGCCACCCCGGTTCGCACCCATCGGGCGGGACCAGTCGAGCGGCGTCCTGCCGGGCGTGTGGTTGTAGTTGATCGCCACCACGTAGTCGAAGGCGCCCGCGAGGGACTCGCCCTCGAACCCGTTGCCGGCAGCGACGAACTCGGACCGGTGGTCGTACGGCAGGCGGGTGCCGGGGTCCGCCTTGCGGCCGCCGGCGTCGGTCAGGCCGAAGACCCCTGCGGGTGAGTGGAGGTCGCCCAGGTGGTGATCCTCGGTCCAGCCGCGCAGTGCGTTGCGCGACGCCCACGGATCCGATACCGGCTCCCAGCCCCTGGCCGGGTCGCGGACGTAGAGGACGACCGTGGAGTGACTGGAGTCCGCCGCCTCGCCGGTGACGACGACCGCCTGCCGGGCGGATTCCGGGATCCTCTTCAACGTGTGGGGGCCGAGTGCGGGGATCTCCTTGACCTGCAGCTCCGCCGCCCGGCGGAGTTGCGGATCGGCTGCGGGCGTCGCGGACGCACCGGGCCTCGCCGCCGCGCCGGGCGGCCCGCCGTGACCGCTGTTGTCCTCAACCGTCCGGGCCGGGGCCGTCGCGTGTCCCGGGAACCCCGAACACCCGGAGAGCACCAACCCACCGGTGACCAGTGCGGTCGCGACAAGCGCACCTCTGGGAAGTCGGCGAAGAGACATGTACCGGCCTTTCATTTCACGTCGGATCACTTCGGGTGCACGCCTATAACGACTGGTGGGTGCCGTTGGCGTCGTTCTTATGCCGGGGAACCTGCGAAGTCGCCTCCGCAGGCGGCCCCTTCGTCGAAGTCGGGGTGGAGCACGACGGCGGTGCCGACGGTGTCGCGAAGCGCGCGCCTGCCGGAGCCTGCCGTACGGCCGCCGGCCGTGGCACGTCTCCACGCATACCCGGACCTGCCGGAATCACATTGCCTTCGTCCTCGGTACGGGGATTGCCCGGCACGCCGATCAGTCCGTCGTACTGCCTCGTCCCGTGGAGCATCCGGCAGAGCAGGAAGGAAAACCCGGCAGGACGGAACAGCCCCCGGTCGGTCGACCGGGGGCTGTCCGCTGTTTCACGTGAAACCGTGCGGTGTGGGACCGGACGGCGTGCGAGGGCTGTGACGCCGCCCCCGCCTGCCGGTCGGTCCTACTTCTCCTGCTTGTCCTTCGGCGGTGCCGCGGGCTTGCGCAGCTGGATGTTCAGTTCACGGAGCCGGGTCTCGTCGAGCACCGTGGGGGCGCCCATCATCAGGTCCTGCGCGTTGCCGTTGAGCGGGAAGGCGATCGTCTCGCGAATGTTCGGCTCGTCGGCCAGCAGCATCACGATGCGGTCCACGCCGGGGGCGATGCCACCGTGCGGCGGGGCGCCGAGGCGGAAGGCACGGAGCATTCCGGCGAACTCGTGCTCCACGGTCTCCCGGTCGTAGCCGGCGATCTCGAACGCCTTGAGCATCAGGTCGGGCTCGTGGTTACGGATGGCGCCCGAGGAGAGTTCGATGCCGTTGCAGACGATGTCGTACTGGTAGGCCAGGATGTCGAGCGGGTCCTTCTCCTCCAGGTCGGCATAGCCGCCCTGGGGCATCGAGAAGGGGTTGTGCGAGAAGTCGATCTTTCCGGTCTCCTCGTCCTTCTCGTACATCGGGAAGTCGACGATCCAGCAGAACCGGAACACGTCCTCCTCGAAGTGACCGGCGCGCTTGGCCGCCTCGACGCGGACCGCGGACATGATCCGGGACACCTCGTCGAACTCGCCCGCGCCGAAGAAGACCGCGTGGCCCGGCTTGAGCTCCAGACGACCGGTGAGGGCCGTGACGTCGTCCTCGGTGAGGAACTTGGCGATCGGTCCGGCGAGCGCGCCGTCGTCACCGACACGCACCCAGGCCAGACCCTTGGCGCCCTGCTCGACGGCGTACGCGCCGAGGCCGTCGAAGAACTTGCGGGACTGGCCCGCGGTGTCCGGGACGGGCAGCGCGCGGACGTGCTGACCGGCGAACGCCTTGAATCCGGAGTCGGCGAAGACGTCCGATACGTCGACCAGTTCGAGCTGGGCGCGCAGGTCGGGCTTGTCGTTGCCGTACTTCAGCATCGACTCGCGGAACGGGATCCGCGGGAACGGCGAGGTGACGTGGCGGCCGTTGCCGAACTCCTCGAACAGTTCGGTCATCAGCTTCTCGATCGGGCCGAAGACGTCCTCCTGCTCGACGAAGCTCATCTCGACATCGAGCTGGTAGAACTCGCCGGGCGAGCGGTCCGCGCGGGCGTCCTCGTCGCGGAAGCAGGGCGCGATCTGGAAGTAGCGGTCGAAGCCCGAGATCATCAGCAGCTGCTTGAACTGCTGCGGCGCCTGCGGGAGCGCGTAGAACTTGCCCGGGTGCAGCCGCGAGGGGACCACGAAGTCACGGGCGCCCTCGGGGGAGGTCGCGGTGAGGATCGGGGTCGCCATCTCGTTGAAGCCCAGCTCGGTCATCTTGTGGCGCATGGCGGAGATGACGGCCGTACGCAACATGATGTTGCGGTGCATGCGCTCGCGGCGCAGGTCGAGGAAGCGGTACTCCAGGCGCCGCTCCTCGTTCACGCCGTCCTCGGCGTTGATGGTGAAGGGCAGCGGGGCGGCGGCGCCGAGCACCTCGACCTCGCCGACCTCGATCTCGACCTCGCCGGTCGGCAGCTCCTCGTTGACGTTCTCGGTACCGCGTGCGGAGACTTTGCCGTCGATCCTGACGACCGTCTCCTTGGTGACCTTGGAGAGCGCCTCGTTGGCGGGGGTGCCGGGCCGGGCGACAAGCTGCGTGATGCCGTGGTGGTCGCGCAGATCGATGAAGAGGATGCCGCCCAGGTCTCGGCGATTGTGCAGCCAGCCGCTCAGCCGGACGTCGGAGCCGACGTCAGAGGCGCGGAGCTCGCCGCACGTGTGGGACCTGTACCGATGCATCGTTCATCCAGTTCTTCGCGAGACAGGCGGGAAGGGTGTACTTCGCACCAGGGTACCGCCGGGCACACCGTGCCTTTACGCCTTTATTGGGCCGTGACCGCGGCCCCCGGGGACGGCCGCATGGCCGCACCCTGTGTGGCGGCTGCCGGTGTCACCTTCTTAAAGTGGGTCAATGCGCACCGAGGACGTCCTGGCCGCCATCGCCACCGGCCTGTGGCGATGGGACAACGCCGCCGGGCTCGTCACGCTCGACGCGGAAGCCGCCCGGCTCCTCGGTATGCCCGCCGAAGCAACGACCATCTCCGAGGTGACAGCCCGCTCCCGATTCCACCCGGTCGACTGGAACGAGATCAACGGGACCGTGAACCTCGCGGTCGCCGAGGACACCCTGGCCGAGGCCAGGCTGCGCATCGTGGACGAGTCCGGCCAGGTTCTCCGTACCGTGCGCAGCCGCTCCAAGCCGCTGGTCAGTGCGGACGGCTACATCCTGGTCGGCACCCTCCAGGAGGTCGCGGAGCCGCAGCCGGGGGACGCGGCCCATACCCCGATCACCGGTGACTGGCGCCGTTCCCGTGAGGCGTTCCTGCTGGACGCCGGGCGCGCGCTCGCCGAGGCCAGGTCCACCGAGGAAGTACTGCGGGTCGCTGCCTCGCTGTCCATGCCCGGCTTCGAACCGGACGGCCTCGCGGTCTTCGGGATCACCGGCGACTGGCTGACGATCATCGGGGCCCACGGCCACAACCCCGGCCAGAACGGCCTGATGTCGGAATTCCCGATGAGCACCGAGGCGGACTACCCGGCCGCCGAGGTGGCCAGGACCGGGCGGGCCATCTATCTGCCGACGCCCGCCACGTACCGCGAGCGCTACCCCCGGTACTGGCCGTTGGTCGAACCGCTCGGGCGGCAGTCCTGGGCGTTCGTCCCGCTGGTCGACTCGGGCGTGACGATCGGCGCCTGGATGGCGGCCTTCGCCTACCCGGTCAGCTTCTCGCCCGACGAACGCTCGGTGCTGACGACCGTCGCCCGGATGCTGGCCCAGGCGCTGGCCCGCGCGGGGGTCGCCGACAACGAGCGTGAGCTGTCCCTGGGGCTCCAGCGCTCGATGCTGCCGATGCTGGGCCCCCGCATCCCGGACATGACGGTCGCCGCACGGTATGTACCGACCGGGGGCGGGCTCAAGGTCGGCGGTGACTGGTACGACGTGATCGCGCTGCCGGGGAGCACCGCGGAGGCGGACGGCAAGGGCGGCGGCCGGGTGGCGCTTGTGATCGGCGATGTCCAGGGGCACGACGTGCGGGCCGCCGGAATGATGGGCCAGCTGCGGATCGCCCTGCGGGCGTACGCGGCCGAGGGGCACCCGCCCGACGCGGTGCTCTCACGGGCCTCGCGGTTCCTGTACGGCATCACGGACACGTACGACCAGGGCGACACCGAAGAGCCGCCCGCCCCCCGGTTCGCGACCTGTCTGTACGTCGAGGTCGACCCGGCCACCGGAACCCTCGACGTCGCCCGCGCCGGCCATCCCGACCCGACGGTCCGCACGGTCGACGGCACAGTGCTGGTGCGACCCGTCGAGGGCGGGCTGCCGCTGGGCATCCATCCGGACACCGACTATCCGACGACTCGGCTCGTGCTCCAGCCGGGCGAGACGCTGATGATGTGCACGGACGGGCTCATAGAGACCGGCGGCCACGACCTCGACACGGGCTGGGAGCGGATCCGGGAGACGCTGGAGCGGCACACCGGGGAGAATCTGGAGATCCTCGCCGACGCACTGGTGCAGGCCGCGCACGGCCCGCCGGAGCACCATCACACCGGGCCGTTCTCCGACCGCCGCGAGGACGACATCGCGGTCCTGCTGATGTCCCGCGCGGGCGAGCCCGTACGAACGGGCACCACCCGCCGTATCTCTCTGACGATCGCCCAGGCCCAGCCGGAACTCATCTCGGCGGCCCGGAGCCAGCTGCGGGAGCTGCTGCACGACTGGGCGGACAGCGAACAGGTCGACTCGGCCGCCCTGATGGTCTCCGAGATGGCGACGAACGTCCTCATCCACACGGACGGCGACGCCACGCTGAAAGCGGATGTCACCGGTGAACCCAGCAGCCGACGGCTGCGGGTGGAGGTTTCCGACGACAGCGACGAGCTGCCCCACAAGCGCCGCCCCGGCGAGATGGCCTCGTCGGGGCGCGGACTGCTGCTGATGGAGATGCTCGCGGACATGTGGGGAGTGGACCCGCAGGGCTCCGGCAAGTCGATCTGGTTCGAGCTGTACGAGTCGCGCGGCGGACGGGACGACAAGGAGGCCGGTGAGGCCGACGGCTCCGACGGCCCGTCATCCGACCTCCTGACAGAGTTCCTGGCCGATCTCGCACCCGACGAGCTGCTGGAGGCGGACAGCCCGCAGCCGTCTGATTCCGGGGCGGTTCCCGATCCGGGTTCCGCTTCAGGGGCGGGCTCCGGGCCCGCTTCCCGGTCCGGTCACGCGTCCCGGCCGGGCGCGGGCACCGGCCCCGCGCCCGCGCCCCCGTCGGCGCCCGGCTCGGGCTCCGGCGGGTAGCGCTTCCGCAGCTCCCCGATCACACCGAAGGCGGCCGCCGCGACCGGTACGGCGAGGAGCATCCCCAGGAGCCCCGCGACGCTGGCCCCGGCGGTCAGTGAGATCAGGACCATCGCCGGGTGCATCTGGACCGTGCGGCTCTGGATCACGGGTTGCAGGACATGCCCCTCCAGCACCTGCACCAGCAGGACCACGCCCAGCGCCCAGAGCGCGATCACGAACCCCCGGTCGGCGAGCGCGACCAGGACGGCGACGGCACCGGAGATGAACGCGCCCAGATACGGGATGTAGGCGCCGACGAACACCAGCGCACCGAGGCCGATCGCTCCCGGCACCCGCAGGATCAGCAGGCCGACCGTGATGCAGACGGCGTCGATGAGCGCGATCAGCGTGGTACCGCGCATGAACCCCTCGACGGCCTCGAAGGCGCGGCGGGCCATGGCCTCCATCGTGGCCCCGTGGCTCGGCGCGATGGCGTACGCCAGGCCGCGGGCGTGGTCACGGTCGCGGATGAAGAAGAAGGTGAGCAGCAGCGCCAGCACGCTGGTCGCGATGAGCGTGCCGATCAGGCTGAGTCCGCTGAGCAGCCCGCCCGCCGCGTTCGCGCCGAACTTGCCGAGCAGGTTCTTGGCGTTGTCGGCGATGCTGGTGACGCCGTCACCGGTGGCCACCCCGAAGTGGTCGGCGATCCACTTCCCGGCGTCCTTGAGCGAGGCGACGATCTGGTCGCCGGTGTCGATCAGCGCGGTGACGACGATGTACCCGGCGCCGCCGACCACGGCGACGAGCACGGCGCAGGTGAGCCCGGCCGCGAGCGACTTGTTCAGTCGCATCCGGACCAGCCACCGGTGGACGGGTCCGAGGAGCGCCGTACCGAGCAGGGCGAGCATCACCGGGGTGACGGCGGTCTTGAGCGTGACGCACAGCCAGACCGCGACCGCGGCCACACCCGTGACGAGCAGTGTGACGACGCACCAGGCAGCCAGACGGCGGGCGTGAACGGGCAGGAGCGGCTTCTGGGTATGCACGCCTCCAGCCGATCACGGACGCCGGGCTACGGCTCGTTCGCCGGGGCCGGGCGAGTGGCGCGGGGCCGGGCGAGTGGCGCGGGGCCGGGCGAGTGGCGCGGGGCCGGGCGAGTGGCGCGGGGCCGGGCGAGTGGCGCGGGCCGAAAGCCACGCACAGCCGGGGCGGACGGCAGCCACGGGCGAGGAGCTGCGGGCGTCCCGCAGCTCCTCGCCCGCCATTCCGTCGGTGGGCCGCGTCCCCTCCGGCTACATCCCGTGTACGGCGGGCACCGTGCCCAGCCGTCCACGCTGGAAGTCCTCGAAGGCCTGCTTGAGTTCGGCCTCACTGTTCATCACGAACGGCCCGTAGTGCGCCATCGGCTCGCGGATGGGCCGGCCGCCGAGGAGGACGACCTCCAGGTCGGGGCTCTTCGCGTCCTGGGCGCCGTCGGCGCGGACGGTCAGCGACGAGCCCTCGCCGAAGACCGCGGTCTGGCCCGTGCGGACCGGGCGGCGGTCCGTACCGACGGAACCGTGTCCGGCCATCACGTACGCCAGCCCGTTGAAGTCCTCGCGCCACGGCAGCGTGACCTCGGCGCCCGGCCGTACCGTCGCGTGGATCATCGTGATCGGGGTGTGGGTGATGCCGGGACCCTCGTGGCCGTCCAGCTCACCCGCGATGACGCGCAGCAGCGAGCCGCCGTCGGCCGAGGTCAGCAGCTGGACCTGGCCGCCGCCGATGTCCTGGTAGCGCGGGGCCATCATCTTGTCGCTCGCCGGAAGGTTCACCCAGAGCTGGAGCCCGTGGAAGAGACCGCCGCTCACGACCAGCGACTCCGGCGGCGCCTCGATGTGCAGCAGGCCGGAGCCCGCCGTCATCCACTGGGTGTCGCCGTCGTTGATCGTGCCGCCACCGCCGTTGGAGTCCTGGTGGACGAAGGTTCCGTCGATCAGATAGGTGACGGTCTCGAAGCCGCGGTGCGGGTGCCAGGGCGTGCCCTTGGGCTCACCCGGCGCGTACTCCACCTCACCCATCTGGTCCATCATGATGAACGGGTCGAGGTACTGGTAGTTGATCCCGGCGAACGCGCGGCGCACCGGGAACCCCTCACCCTCGAAGCCTCCCGGCGCGGTCGTCACCGCCAGCACCGGGCGCGGCACGGCACCCTCCGGCGCGTGGACGCGCGGCAGGGTCAGTGGATTCTCGACGGTGATGGCAGGCATGACGGCCCTCCTGGCTGGGATGCTCGGCATTCAAAGTAGTTGAATGGTGAACATCTAGCAAGGCGTGACCATTCCCGGACCCTGCTGATCCCATGCTTCAGGCCAAAGATGGCCGGATCGGCCGCGCCCACACCCGCGCCCACCCCGCCGCACCGCCCGGCCGCGACCCCGGTTCACGCCACCCCGGTCCGATCACCGGCCGGACGGCGCCAGGCCACAACGGGCCAGGCCGCCCGCATCACACCGGACCGGCCCGCATCAGACCGGCCCGTGCCCGATCACGCCGGGCGCGGACCGGTTCCGCTCAGCCGTACATCCGCCGCATCGCGAAGTCGACCATCTGCTCCACGGCCTTCGCGTCGAAGACCATCCGGTGCTCGCCCTCCATGTCGAGGACGAAGCCGTACCCGGTGGGCAGCAGGTCGATCACCTCGGCCCCGGTGATCACGAAGTACTTGGACTCCTTGCCCGCGTACCTGCGGAGCTCCTTCAGTGAGGTGAACATCGGGATCACCGGCTGCTGGGTGTTGTGCAGCGCGAGGAATCCGGGGTTGTCGCCGCGCGGGCAGTAGACCTTCGACGTGGCGAAGATCTGCTGGAAGTCCTCGGCGGCCATCGAGCCGGTGGTGAAGGCCCGCACGCCGTCGGCGAGCGAGGGCGGGGACGGCTCGGGGTACAGCGGCTGATCACCGTAGCCGGGCTGCGGCGCGGCGTACTGCTGCTGGGCGCCCTGGTTCGGGTTCGGGTCGTAGCCGTACATGCGCGCAAGAGTACTGAGTAAAGGGGTCCCGCCGCAGGGGCGGTCTCGTCACACTTGACCGATAGGGGTTGCATCTTATTACCGACGGGTAGCATCATCGTAGCTACTTGCTGGTATTCGTTACAGGTATGCGTTACGAGAGGGCTGTCGCCATGGGGCACTACAAGTCGAATCTCCGCGACATCGAGTTCAACCTCTTCGAGGTCCTCGGCCGCGACAAGCAGTACGGTGCCGGGCCGTTCGCCGAGATGGACGTCGACACCGCGAAGAGCATCCTCGACGAGGTGGCCCGGCTCGCGGAGAACGAGCTCGCCGAGTCCTATGCCGACGCCGACCGCAACCCGCCGGTCTTCGACCCGGACACCAACACCGCCCCCGTGCCCGACACCTTCAAGAAGTCCTACCAGGCCTTCATGGAGTCCGAGTACTGGCGCCTGGGCCTCCCCGAGGAGATCGGCGGCACCACCGCTCCGCGCTCCCTGATCTGGGCGTACGCGGAGCTGCTGCTCGGCGCGAACCCGGCGATCTGGATGTACTCCTCCGGTCCGGCGTTCGCCGGGATCCTCTTCGAGGAGGGCACCGAGGAGCAGAAGAAGATCGCGGAGATCGCGGTCGAGAAGCAGTGGGGCTCCACGATGGTCCTCACCGAGCCGGACGCCGGCTCGGACGTGGGCGCCGGGCGCACGAAGGCCGTCCAGCAGGACGACGGCTCCTGGCACATCGAGGGCGTGAAGCGCTTCATCACCTCGGGCGAGCACGACATGTCCGACAACATCATCCACTACGTGCTGGCGCGCCCCGAGGGTGCGGGCCCCGGCACCAAGGGCCTCTCGCTCTTCATGGTCCCGAAGTTCGAGTTCGACTGGACCACCGGCGAGCTGGGCGAGCGCAACGGCGTGTACGCCACCAACGTCGAGCACAAGATGGGCCTCAAGGCCTCCAACACCTGCGAGATGACGTTCGGTGACCGCCACCCCGCCAAGGGCTGGCTGATCGGCGACAAGCACGAGGGCATCCGCCAGATGTTCCGCATCATCGAGTTCGCCCGGATGATGGTCGGCACCAAGGCCATCGCCGCCCTCTCGACCGGCTACCTGAACGCCCTGGAGTACGCCAAGGAGCGCGTACAGGGCCCCGACCTCGCGCAGTTCATGGACAAGACCGCGCCGAAGGTCACCATCACGCACCACCCCGACGTACGTCGCTCGCTGATGACGCAGAAGGCGTACGCCGAGGGCATGCGCACCCTGGTGCTCTACACGGCCTCCGTCCAGGACGCGATCCAGGAGAAGGAGGCCGCCGGCGAGGACGCCAAGGCGCTGCACGGCCTCAACGACCTGCTGCTGCCCATCGTGAAGGGGTACGGCTCGGAGAAGTCGTACGAGCAGCTGGCCCAGTCGCTCCAGACCTTCGGCGGCTCCGGCTACCTCCAGGAGTACCCGGTCGAGCAGTACATCCGGGACGCCAAGATCGACACCCTCTACGAGGGCACGACGGCGATCCAGGGACAGGACTTCTTCTTCCGGAAGATCGTCCGCGACCAGGGCGCCGCGCTGAACACCCTCTCCGAGGAGATCAAGAAGTTCCTCGCCTCCGGCACCGGCGGCGAGGAGCTGACCGTCGCACGTGAGCAGCTGGCCAAGGCCGCCGTGGACCTGGAGGCGATCGTCGGCACGATGATCACCGACCTGACCTCGACCGGCGAGGACGTCAAGAACATCTACAAGGTGGGGCTCAACACCACCCGCCTGCTGCTGGCTTCGGGCGACGTCGTCGTGGCGTACCTGCTACTCAAGGGCGCGTCGGTGGCCGCCGAGAAGCTGCCGACGGCTTCCGCCAAGGACACCGCGTTCTACCAGGGCAAGATCGCGGCCGCGAAGTTCTTCGCGGCGAACATCCTGCCCGACGTGAGCGCGCAGCGCGCCCTCGCCGAGACCGTCGACACCTCGCTGATGGACCTCGACGAGGCGGCGTTCTGAGCGGACCCCCGCACCGCTTCCGCGCGTCCCGCGTGTGACTTCGGCGGCGGCGTGACCCCGGGCCTGGTCCCCGGGGTCACGCCGCCGCCGCGTGTCGTGCGGGACCCGTCGGCGCGACTGCGGCAGCAGTACAACGGCGTCAGCGCAACAGCTGCCGGTTACGGACCCAGCGCCGCTCCAGGACAACGGAGCCCGTCGGCCGCTGCTTCGCCCCGCAGACGTCGAAGTGGCTGATCCGGCAGGTGTCGGCGGGCTGGGACGAGCGCAGATTCACCGCCGTGCCGTCACCCGCTATCCGGTAGCGCTTCCCCGGCGGCACGGAGCCGGCCGGGACACCGCCCGGCTCCATCAGCATCCACCGCCCGCGCTCCGTCCGGGACCAGACCGCTTCCGCGCCGCACTCCCCGCACCACGCCGGACGCACGTCGCCCCGGCGGACAGCGCCCGGCCGCACGGCGCTCCCGCACGAAGCTGCCTGCCGCGAAGGGCCGCCCTGCGGCGGAGCGGCCTTCGGTGCGGCGCCCTGCCGCGAAGGGGCCTGCGCCGAAGAGCCCTGACAGGAGCGGGCAGTTGCTGTGTTGAGCACGTGTGCCAGGATCTCGCCCAGCAGCACGGGCTCCCTGGTGTCGGCACCGTATTCGACCATGCACCGATAGTGGCACCCACCACTGACAGCGGCGGGAATCCGTCCCGCGCCGGCCGCCCACGCACCCGCCCCGAAGCCCCGTCCGGTTCCGGCGGGCGGGGCCGCGGCTGCGGTCGTTATGGTGGCTGCCATGAGCACATCCGCCCGCTTCGACCGCGGCCACACCGACGACCTGATGACCTTCCTCGCGGCCGGCCCGTCGCCCTACCACGCCGTGGCGACCGCCGCCGGACGGCTGGAGAAGGCAGGCTTCAGGCAGGTGTCGGAGACCGACGCCTGGGACGCGTCCGCGGGCGGCAAGTACGTACTGCGGGGCGGCGCCATCATCGCCTGGTACGTGCCGGAGAACGCGACGGCGCACACCCCGTTCCGGATCGCCGGCGCGCACACCGACTCCCCGAACCTGCGCGTCAAGCCCCTGCCGGACACCGGCAGCGAGGGCTGGCGCCAGGTCGCCGTCGAGGTCTACGGCGGCACCCTGCTCAACACCTGGCTCGACCGGGACCTGGGCCTCGCCGGCCGGCTCACGCTGCGCGACGGCACCCACCGGCTGGTCAGTGTGGACCGGCCGCTGCTGCGCGTACCGCAGCTCGCCATCCACCTGGACCGCTCGGTCCACTCCGACGGCCTCAAGCTCGACAAGCAGCGTCACATGCAGCCGGTATGGGGCCTCGGCGAGGTCCGCGAGGGCGACCTGATGGAGTTCGTCGCCGAGGAGGCCGGACTCACGGCCGACGACGTGACCGGCTGGGACCTCATGGTGAGCCCCGTCGAGCCACCCGCCTATCTGGGCCGCGACCGTGAACTCCTCGCCGGCCCCCGGATGGACAACCTGCTGTCCGTGCACGCCGCCACCGCCGCGCTGGCCGCCGTCGGCTCCGCATCCGGGGCCGGCGACCTGGCGCACATCCCCGTGCTGGCCGCCTTCGACCACGAGGAGAACGGCTCCCAGTCCGACACCGGCGCCGACGGACCGCTCCTCGGCACCGTCCTGGAGCGCTCCGTCGTCGCACGCGGCGGCACCTACGAGGACCGGGCCCGCGCGTTCGCCGGGTCGGTCTGCCTCTCGTCCGACACCGGGCACGCCGTGCACCCCAACTACAGCGAGCGCCACGACCCGACGCACCACCCGCGCGCCAACGGCGGCCCGATCCTCAAGGTCAACGTCAACATGCGGTACGCGACGGACGGCAGCGGGCGGGCGGTGTTCGCCGCCGCGTGCGAGAAGGCCGGGGTGCCCATGCAGCACTTCGTGTCGAACAACTCGATGCCGTGCGGCACGACCATCGGCCCGATCACCGCGGCCCGGCACGGCATCAGCACCGTCGACATCGGGGTCGCGATCCTCTCCATGCACAGCGCACGCGAACTCTGCGGAGCCGACGACCCGTACCTCCTCGCCAACTCCCTCGCCGCGTTCCTGGAGGGCTGACCCCGTCCAGCACGCCCCTCCTCGCACCGCCCCGAACTCCACTGCCCCGCCAAGGCGCTGATGCGGCGTTGATTGGCTGTTCCGGTCCCGGGTACGCGCCCTGTACAGACCGGAACAGCCACAACGACTTCGGAGGCGACCACAGATGGGCCTTGGCGGCTGCATCATTCTTCTCGTGGTGGGGGGCATCCTCACCTTCGCAACCGACTGGCACATGAGCGGCGTCAACCTGGACCTGGTCGGCGTCATCATGATGCTCGTGGGCGTGATCGGCATCGCGGTCTACACCAGCGTCCTGCGCCGGCGCCGTCCGCCCATGCCCTCCTCGACCACCGTCGTCGAGGACGACCACCACCACATGGGCTGACCGCCCAGGAGCGTTTCCCGCCCGGTCAGCCGTCCATCCCGGCCAGCACCAGGGCCAGCCGGGCCGTCCCGTCGTCCGTCACGCGGACGGGGACGCCCCAGTCCTGCTGGTGCACATGGCAGGCCGGGTATTCCTCGGCGGGATCGTCGTCGCAGGACGCCGCCATCGCCGACACATGGAGCACGCCTTCGGTGACCGCGGGGTTCAGCACCACGTCCCGGAACAGGTCCGTACCGGCCCCGTCCCCCTCCAGCAGCAGCTCGGGCGGGGTCGACGAGACGAGCAGCCGGGTGGACGGCCCGTAGCGGGTGTCCAGCTTCTGACCGCCGGGCGCCTGGAAGACGACGTCCACCCGGAGGCTGCCCGCTGCGACATCGGTCGCGGCCCGCTGGGTGCGGTGGGCGACGCTCTCCACCCGTACGGCCTCATCGGGCAGCCGCAGCCGGGTCAGCCGGTGCCGCGCCGACTCCACCACGACGATGTCGTCCCCGACGAGCACCGCGTCGCTCGGCTCCCGCAAGTCGGTTGCCAGCGTGGACACTTCACCGGTGGCGGGGTCGTAGCGGCGCAGCGCGTGGTTGTACGTGTCGGACACGGCCACCGAACCGTCGGGCAGTGCGGTCACGCCCAGCGGGTGCTGGAGCAGGGCCTGCCCGGCGTCTCCGTCCCGGTGCCCGAAGTCGAAGAGACCGGTGCCGACGGCGGTGTGCACCACCGCCTCACCCGCAGAATCCCCAGGGGCGTACTGGTCGATCCAGCGCAGCGCCGACGTCTCGGAGTCGGCGATCCACAGCCGGTCCCCCGCGGCCGAGAGCCCGGAGGGCTGCGCGAACCACGCTTCGCCGGCCGGTCCGTCGGCCAGCCCCTCGTTGGTGGTACCGGCCGCCACCTCGACGGTCCCGCTCTCCGGGTCGTAGGTCCACAGCTGGTGGACCCCCGCCATGGCGATCCACAGCCGCCCGCCGAACCACGCGACGTCCCAGGGCGACGACAGCGCCACGTCGAGAGCGGGCCCACTGGTCGGCGACCCCTGCCACCACTGCTTCCCGGTGCCGGCGACGCGCGCGATCTCACCGCTCTCCGGGTCGTACGTACGGATCGCGTGGTGGACCGTGTCGGCCACCGCGACCTTCCCGCCGGGCAGCAGCGCGAGCCCCTGCGGCTCGTTGAACACGCCCTCGCCACCGATCCGCCGTACGACGGTCTCCCCGTCCGGCTCCAGCTCGACCAGCTGGTGGCGGGTGGTGTCCGAGACGAGCAGATTGCCGTTCGGCAGCGCGATCACCTTGCCCGGGAAGCGCAGGTCGGTGGCCACCGGCTCGGGCGCGACGTACGGCCCGTCGCCCCGCCGCAGCGTGCCCTTGGCCGCGTGCTCGGCCTCCAGCTCGGTGACGAGTGTCTCAATGGCGTGCGCGTGCCCCTCACCGGCGTGCTGGGCGACGACGTACCCCTCGGGGTCGATCACCACGAGCGTCGGCCAGGCGCGGACGGCGTACTGCTTCCAGGTGGCCAGCTCGGGGTCGTCGAGCACGGGGTGGTGCACGCCGTACCGCTCGACGGCGTCGACGACGGCCTGGTGCTCGGCCTCGTGCACGAACTTCGGGGAGTGCACGCCGATGATCACGACGGTGTCGCTGTGCTTCTGCTCCAGCTCGCGCAGCTCGTCGAGCACGTGCAGGCAGTTAATGCAGCAGAAGGTCCAAAAATCCAGCACGACAACGCGCCCACGCAGGTCAGCGAGGGTGTACTGCTGACCGCCCGTGTTGAGCCAGCCGCCCTTGCCGACGAGCTCGGGGGCGCGTACGCGGGCGCGACGGGGTGCGGGATTCACATCGTTCATGGGGTCAAGGGTGCCACCTGCCCCCCAGTGACCTGCGGCACGTCACCTCGGCCGCACCCAGGGGTGCGCACCGGAGCCGGCACACCACCGCACCTCTGATAGAACTTTTGCCAGAGTGCGTGTGTGAGCGAACCGCGCAGGATCGAACCGGCCTACCCCCGGGCGAGGGGCCGAAAACGTCCGTATCCGTCTCTGTGCACGAGGGCACGATCTCCGCCGTTCGCGCCCGGGCCGGGAAACGCGGGGTCTCCCCCTATGCCGAAGCCGCCATACGGCGTCAGATCGAACGCGACAGCCTCGCCGAACTGATCGCGGCGAACGAGGAGATCCACGGCGCGCTGACGCCCGACGAGATCGCGGCAGCCGAGAGAGAGATGTTCGGCCCCTCGCGACCGGGGGCGGAGCACGCCGCGTGAGCGGTACCTGGGTGCTGGACAGCCAGGCTCTGTCGCTCTGCCTCAGGACGGACCGCACCATGACCGCCAGGCTCGCGGCGGCCCTGCGCCACGACATACGGGTGGTGATCAGCGCGGTCACTCTCGTCGAGGCGGACCCCCAAGGAGCACACCGGGGCCGTCTGGAGTGGGCGCTGTCGCGGCTCACGGTGGAGGCCGTAACCAGGGAGACAGCCGCGAAAGCCGTCGCCGTCCTCCGCGATACGGGAAACAGCGGCGGCCACACGTACGCTCTCGACGCGATCGTCGCCGCCACCGCGCGTGCCGCGTCGCGCCCCGTCACCGTCCTGACATCCGACGTGGACGACCTGGTGCCGCTGTGCGGCACGGGCATCACGGTGCTCAAGGTGTGACGGTTTCCCGCGAGTTCACCCGGCCCCCGATCCGGTACGGAGCCCGGCGGTAACGTCGTCCGCATGAAATTCCTTGTGCGCGACCGCATTTTCGACATCGGCGACGACTACTGGATCGAGAACGAGCACGGCCACAAGGCCTATCTCGTCGACGGCAAGGTGATGCGCGTCCGCGACACCCTTGAGCTCAAGGACCTCGACGGGCAGGTGCTCATCACGCTCAAGGAGAAGCTGATCTCCATCAGCGACACGATGACGCTGAAGCGGGACGGCGAGGAACTGGCCACCGTCAGGAAGAAGAAGCTCACTCTCCTGCACGACCACTACCGCGTGAAGATGGTCGACGGCACCGAGCTGGAGGTCAGCGGGAACATCCTGGACCGCGAGTTCGCGGTCGAGTACGAGAACGAGCTGCTGGCCGACATCTCGAAGAAGTGGTTCAGCGTGCGGGACGCCTACGCGGTCAACGTGGTCCGTGAGGACTCCGACCCGGCACTGATGATCGCCATCGCGGTCTCCGTGATCCACATGCACGAGAAGGAACACGAGAAGGAGCACGAGGGCTAGGGGCCCCGCCCCGTCTCGTCCGCCCCGTCTCCTCCGGCAGACGTCCGGATCACCGCCCCCGGACATGAGTGCCGAGCCGGGGCCTGCCCTCCATGGGCCCCGGCCGGCCCGGTGAGGTGAGCGTCATGGCTTGGTGAGCGGTGCCGCAGCGCCCCCGGGGTCGTGGCGGGCCGAGGACCGGGGACCGCTCCGCGGTCCCGGGGCCGGATCAGACCGTACGGCGCTTCAGCACCCAGAAGGCGATGCCGACCGCGAGCGCGGTCAGGGCGAGGAGGACGCCGCTCTCCGCGAGCTGGCGGGGCCAGAAGTCGGACGACGGGAGATAGGTGCGGGTGAAGCCGACCACGTCGTGCTGGGCGAGGCACCGCGCCTTGTCGTAGCACTCGGGGTCGGCGATCCGGGCGCCGGTGGATGTGATCGCCCGGCTGTGTACGGAGAGTTCGGGCACCTGGTAGGCGCGCTGGAAGGGCCACAGTCCGCTGCGGACGGCCAGGACCACGTACTGGACGATGCCCGCGACGGCCATGGCGGGCACGGTGCGGCGCAGCAGCAGGCCGCAGAGCGCGCCGATGGCAAGGGCGAGGAGTGGGGCGACCACCGCGGCCGGGCCGATGGAGAAGTACAGGTGGCGCGGGTCGTACCCGGCACGCAGCAGATCGCTGTGGGATGACCACAGCAGCCGGTAGAGCAGGATGAGCAGCCCGGTGCCCACGGTGACGACGAGGGCGGGGACGGCGAGTTTGGCGGCGAGCCAGCGGGCCGGGGAGACCGACTGGGACCAGGCGAGCCTGGTGGTGCCGCTCTCCAGCTCGCGGGCGATCAGCGGGCCGGCCGCGAAGAGCGCCACACAGAATGTGGCGATGCCGATCAGGGTGGCCGGGTCGTAGAAGAGGTCGTTGTAGGTGGTGGACCGCCAGAACTCCGCCCCCCGCCAGGCGTCCTGCTGCACTCCGGCGTAGCCGAACTTGTCGAAGAGCTTCTGTGTGGCGTCGGCGCCCGGACCGTACAGCCAGAGAAGCAGTCCTGCGGTGACGACGACGAAGGCGGTCCAGGACCACAGCGCCGCCCGGTGCAGGCGCAGTTCGGCCCGGAACAGGTCGGGACCCGAGGGGCTGGGCGAGGGGGCGGGGGCGGGTTTGTCCAGGGAGGCGGCAGTCATGAGAGGTCCTTGTGAGCGGCGGTACGGCTGTGGGTGGGGGAACGGGAAGCGGGAGCGGCGCGGGCGGAGCGGTCAGGCTGCCCTCGCGGTGGCTCCGCGCATCTCCGGCGTGAGGAACGCCGGTGACGACGGGGCGCGGAGGTGAGCCAGCAGCAGCTCTTCCAGGGTGGGTTCCTGCGTCTGCCAGCCATCGGCCAGCGGGCCACGGGGCCGGATCAGCGCCGTGCGGCCGCGTCCGGTGGGGCGGGACTCGATGACCGTGTGCGGGGACAGGTCGCTGCCCCGGCCGGTGACCACGGTGTGCGCGGCGAGCAGCTCTTCGACGGACCCGCCCAGTCGCACACGGCCGTCGCCGAGAAGCAGCAAATGGTCGCAGGAATAGGCGAGTTCGGCGACGATGTGCGAGGAGAGCAGGACGGTGGTGCCGTTTTCGGCGGCGTCGGCCAGCAGCAGGCCCATCAGCTGCTGACGTGCGAGGGGGTCGAGCTCTGCCATCGGTTCGTCGAGCAGCAGGAGCTCGGGCCGTTTGCCCAGGGTGAGGGCCAGTGCCACTCGGGTGCGCTGGCCGCCCGAGAGCCGGCGGATCTTGGACTTGGGGTCGAGGCTGCCCTGTTCGACGATCCGGGCCGCACAGGCGGCGTCCCAGTGGCCCGCGTTGAGGCGGGCACCGAGGGCGAGGGTGTCGGCGATGGAGAGATGTCCGTAGAGCGGCTGGTCCTGGTCCAGGTAGCCGACCCGGTCACGGTGGGTGCCGGGCGCGGCGCCCAGCACGTCGACGGTGGTGCCGGTGCCGCCACCTGTACCGGCGCCGCTGTCCGGCCGGATCAGCCCGGCGATGATCCGCAGGAGCGTGGACTTGCCCGCGCCGTTGGGGCCGACCAGCGCGCAGACACTGCCCGCCGGGACCCGGAAGGAGCAGTCCTGCAGGGCGAGGGCCGCGCGGCGGCCGCGACCGTAGCGCAGGCTGAGTCCGGACGCCTCTATCGCCGCCGGTGCGCTGCTGGTGGTGCTCACTGGTCCCCCTTCGGGAAGTGCTCGTCCAGTACCGAAGTCAGAAGCGCGGCGGCGCTCTCCCTGCCGATACCGGCGGCACGGGCCCGCAGGGCCCAGCCGTCCAGCTCCGCTCGCAGGGGGGAGTCGGCACCGGTGCCGTCGAGTGTTCTGAGAACGAAGGTGCCCACACCCCGCCGCCCCTCGACCAGGCCCGAACGCTCCAGCTCGCGGTACGCCTTGAGCACGGTGTTCGGGTTGATGGCCGTGAGTTCGACGACCTCTCGGGCGGTCGGGAGCCTGTCCCCCGGTTCGAGAAGGCCCAGACGCAGCGCCTGCTGGGTCTGCTGAACGATCTGGAGGTAGGTGGGGACGCCGCTGTGCCGGTCGATGCGGTACTCGACGTGGTGGTCGGCCACTGGCGCACCCTCTTTCACTAATTGACTAGTGAAACTTTGCACGGCGGCCCGAGACGCGTCAAGTCCGTGGTGGGTGAGCGTGACGTGCGGCACCACGTGATGGGCGCACCCGGAACGCGGGACGGTGTGATGCGCGCACCCGGAACGCGGGACGCGCGGCTCAGCTGCGACGCGCGATACGGCCGGTGCGCCGGGCAGGGCCGACCCGCCCTTGCCCACCCTCGTGGGCTCAGGGCCGACCCGCCCCCACCCACCCCCGTGGGCTCAGGTCCGACCCTGCCGGGCGGGCCCCCGTGGGCTCGTGGTGGGCCCGGCTCAGCGTCCCCTGGTCGCCTGGAGGTACGCCTGCGGCTGCTTCTCCTGTGGGTCCGGCGCACGGACCAGCTGGGCCCGTACGTCGAAACCGGCGTCGGCCAGCCACCCGGCGACCCGGCCCGGCGGCAGCCAGTGGACATCGAGCGAGAGGTCGTGGCCGTAGGCGTGGTCGAGGTGGCGGAGCTCGTCCCCGGCCTTGAAGGCGAGCAGCAGCCGGCCTCCCGGCGCCAGCACCCGGTGGAACCCGGCGAACACCGAGGGCAGCAGCTCCGGCGGGAGGTGGATGATCGAGTACCAGGCGACCAGACCGCCGAGCGATCCGTCCGCCAGGTCGAGAGCGGTCATCGACCCCACGTCGAACCTCAGACCTGGGTACGCCCGACGGGCCACAGCAACCATCTCCGGGGAGAGGTCCACCCCGAACGCCCGCACACCCAGCGCGTCCAGATGCCCCGTCACCCGGCCGGGACCGCAGCCGATGTCGGCCACCGGACCGCCACCGTCCGCCCGGACGAGGTCGGCGAACGCCGCGAGCATCGCGCGGTCGTAGGGGCTGGACGCGAGCTGGTCGCCGAGGAGTTCGGCGTAGTCGGCCGCGACGGTGTCGTAGGAGGCGCGGATGGTGCGCAGGCAATCGGGTTCAGGCATGGCGGTACTCCGTGGTGGATGGCCGGTGACGGATGACCGGTGACGGTGGCCGGTGACGGTGGCCGGTGACCAACGACCGGTGGCCAGGTCGCAGGTGGCACGTGGCTGGTCGCACGTGGCTGGTCGCACGTGGCGGAGGCCCGTGCCCGGTGATCACCCGCCCCCGGGCGCCCGTCGTCAGCGCGGCGGGGCCAGCCCCAGCCGCCGGTCCTTGAGCGCGGGGAACTGCTCACGGGTCGTGGCGACGAAGGCCGGGTCGAGCTCGACCGTCAGGACCTCCTCGCCCGGACCCGCCTCCGCGAGCACCTCACCCCACGGGTCGACGACGATGCTGTGGCCCGCCTGCTCCACACCCGCGTGCGTACCGGCGGACCCGCAGGCCAGGACGTACGCCTGGTTCTCCACCGCGCGCGCCTGCGCGAGCAGCGTCCAGTGGGAGCGGCGGCGCTCGGGCCAGCCCGCCGGGACGACGAGGAGCCGGGCGCCCATGTCGGTCAGGCCTCGGAAGAGCTCGGGGAAGCGGAGGTCGTAGCAGGTGGCGAGGCCGAGCGTGGTGTCCGGCAGATCCACCGTCACCAGCTCGTCTCCCGCGCTCATCAGGACCGCCTCGCCCTTGTCGAACCCGAAGCGGTGGATCTTGCGGTAGACGGCGGACAGTTCGCCGTCGGGGGTGAAGACGAGCGACGTGTTGTAGAGCGGTCCTCCGGGGTCCCGCTCCACGATCGATCCCGCGTGCAGCCAGACCCCGGCATCGCGGGCGGCCTTCGCCATCGCCCGGTGGGTGGGGCCGTCCAGCGGTTCGGCCTCGGACTCGAAGGACCGGTAGGCGAAGGCGCCGACGGGCCACAGCTCCGGCAGGACGACGAGATCCGCACCCGCCTGTTCGCGCACGAGTTCCGCCACACGCAAGCGGCGCGAACCGGGCGATTCCGCCGGATTCACTGCGATCTGAAGGAGAGAGGCGCGCACACTACCACCGTCCTGGCATTCGGGCCGTCAACGCGGGCCTACGATCGTCACACGAAAGCACTGCCGGGGTGCCACTGGGCAGCGTACTGTGCCTTTCGGGGGGATGCCCCCAGACCCCCAGCAGCGCCTCGAACACCAGCAGGTCTACGCCCGCCGTACCGCAGAACACCGCTCCGAGGGGTCCCGTGACAGTCCATCCAAGCCTTCAGACCTATGCCGACGCCTGGACCCACTCCGCAGACGCCATATCCGAGCTGGTGAAGCCGCTCGTGGAGGGCGAGTGGAACCGCGGGACGCCCTGCCCCAACTGGTCGGTGCGCGACATCATCTCGCACATCATCGGCATGGAGAACGAACAGCTCGGGGACCCGCGGCCGATCCACACGCTGCCGCGCGACCTCTTCCATGTGAGAACCGAACACCAGCGGTACATGGAGATGCAGGTCGATGTGCGACGCCACCACACGTCGCCGGAGATGACCGCGGACCTGGAGTACACGATCATCCGCCGCTCGCGGCAGCTGCGGAACGAGACCCGGGAACCCGGCACCATGGTGCGCGCGCCGCTCGGCGCGGAGCAGACCCTGGAACTGGCGCTGCGGATGCGCGCGTTCGACGTGTGGGTGCACGAGCAGGATCTGCGCACCACCCTCGGCAAGCCGGGCAATCTGGACTCGCCCGGCGCCTATGTGGCCCGCGACGTCCTGGTGAGCGGGCTGCCGAAGGTCGTCGCCAAGGAGGCCGGCGCGCCGCCGAACACCGCGGTCGTCTTCGACATCACCGGCACCGTCGAGTTCATGCGGACGGTACGGGTGAACGCCGACGGACGGGGCACGGTCGACGGCGCGCCGTCACTGGGCCCCGCCGTGACGATCGCGATGGACTGGGAGACGTACTTCCGGCTGGCCTGCGGGCGGGTCAGGCTGGCGTCGGTCTCGGACCAGATCAAGGCCGAGGGCGACCAGGAGCTGGCGGCGGCGATCCTCCAGTCGTTCGCCGTCACGCCGTAGGCGGGCCGGGGTCCTCCGGGGACCGGCACGCCTACACGGGGACGTGCACGGCTTCCACCCGGCTGGTCACGAGCCGCTCGTCCTCCCGCCGTGCGGTCCGGCGGCGCAGGCGGAGGATCTGGGTGATGCCCAGCGCCTGCAGGACGAAGACGGAGCAGAAGGCGATCCGGTAGTTGTCACCGGTCGAGTCCAGCAGGACACCGACCGCGAGCAGGGTCGTCATCGAGGCGACGAACCCGCCCATGTTGACGATGCCCGACGCGGTGCCCTGGCGTTCCGGAGGGTTGGCGGGACGCGCGAAGTCGAAGCCGATCATCGACGCGGGACCGCAGGCACCGAGAACCGTGCAGAGGATCAGCAGCAGCCACATCGGCGCGTGGTCCCCCGGGTAGCCGAGCGTGCACGCCCAGAGCAGCGCGGTCGCACCCACCGTGGACAGGGCGATCGGGGCGCGGGCGCCCTGGTGCCGGGCGATGATCTGCCCGTACACGAGGCCGACGACCATGTTGGAGAGCACGATCAGGGTGAGCAGTTCGCCCGCCGTGGCGCGCGACAGACCCTGCGCCTCGACGAGGAAGGGCATCCCCCACAGCAGCAGGAAGAACATCGCGGGGAACTGCGTGGTGAAGTGCACCCACAGCCCGAGCCGGGTGCCGGGCTCGCGCCACGCGGCGGCGATCTGCCGCCGCACGGACGTGGCTCCGGGGTGCGCGGCGGGCGGCGGCTCGAATCCCTCGGGGTGGTCCTTGAGGAAGAGCAGCATCACGACCAGCACCAGCACCCCGGCGAGCGAGCTGCCCGCGAAGGTGGCGGTCCAGCCGAGGCCGTGCAGCGTGCGGGAGATGACGACGGTGGACACGAGGTTGCCCGCCATGCCGACAAGACCCGCGAGCTGGGCGATCATCGGCCCGCGCCGGGCCGGGAACCAGCGGGTGCCGAGCCGCAGCACGCTGATGAAGGTCATGGCGTCACCGCAGCCGAGCAGCGCCCGGGAGGCGAGGGCCGTGCCGTACGTGGGGGAGAAGGCGAAGCCGAGCTGTCCCAGGGTGAACAGCACCACGCCGAGGGTCAGCACCTTCTTCGTGCCGAACCGGTCCACCAGCAGGCCGACGGGTATCTGCATCCCGGCGTAGACGAGCAGCTGGAGTATGGAGAACGTGGAGAGGGCGGATGCGTTGACGTGGAAGCGGTCGGCGGCGTCCAGGCCCGCCACGCCCAGGCTGGTACGGAAGACGATCGCCACGAAGTAGACGGCGACGCCGATCGACCACACCGTGACCGCCCGCCGTCCTCCCGGCGGATCGCCGGGCAGCGCGACGCTGCTCATCGGACCTCCCCCCGGGCCAGGTCACGGACCCGCGAGACGTGCCGGCGGACGACGGTGACGGCTCCCTCGGCGTCACCGGCGCGCAGCGCTTCCAGGATCTCGCCGTGTTCGGCGAGGGTGGTGGCGGTCCGGTCGGGGTGCGCGTGGAGGACGGCGACGCCCATCCGGAGCTGGCGGTCGCGCAGCTGGTCGTAGAGGCGCGAGAGGATCTCGTTCCCGGCGCTGCGCACGATCTCCGCGTGGAAACAGCGGTCGCTGACGGCGGCCCCGGCGAGATCACCGGACTCCACCTGCGCGGTCTGCTCGTCGAGCAGCTCGGCCAGCCGCTCGACGAGCCGCGGCGGCGCGGGCACGGCCTTCCGAGCGGCGAACTCCTCGACCAGCAGCCGCGTCTCCACGACATCGTGGATCTCCTGCGCGGAGACGGCCAGGACGAGGGCGCCCTTCTTCGGATACAGCTTGATGAGCCCCTCGACCTCCAGCTTGAGCAGCGCCTCCCGTACGGGTGTCCGGGAGACCCCCACGGCATCGGCGAGCTCGCCCTCGGTGAGGAGGGTCCCGCCCTCGTAACGGCGGTCGAGTACGGCCTGCTTGACGTGGGCGTAGACGCGGTCGGCGGCGGGGGGCTGTTTCAGCGGGGCGACGGGCATGCGCACAGCATAGATACAACAGGGATGCGTTCGGTGGAGCGTCCGGATGCCGGGACGGACAGGGGGTCACCCGACCCCCTGCCCCTACGGTCGGCACCGGCCGCAGGGGCAGGGGGTGGCGCCAGGTGGCACGAAATGGCACACGGATAGCGCCAGACGGCATCACGCGACGCCAAGTGGCGCCATCCGAGAGCCCCGAGTCCCGGTCGACACCACTCAGCACCACCCGGAACGGCTTGACGCCGCAGACCTCATCTCTCCTCAACACGCCATTGACCTGCAATAAAGTGACCAACCACTCCCCCCGGACCGCACCCCGCACCACGCATCACCCTTTAACGCTTGCCATGGCGCCATAGTGGTGCCACTATTGCGCCATGGACCTCACACCGTACGTCGAAACACTCCGCAGGGAACTGGCGGTGGCCGCCGAAGCCGGGGGCGACGAAGCCCGCGAGCTCGCCGAGCGGCTGACCGCGCCGCTGGAGTCGGCCACCCGTCTGACCCTGCTCAATGTGCTGTCCGCCGCCACGGACGAGATCACCCGTGAACTCGCCCCCGGCTCGGTCGATGTACGGCTGCGCGGTCTCGACCCCGACTTCGTGGTGGTGCTGCCGCAGCACCAGGACAGGACCGAACCGCACGACACACCGGCGCCAGCCCAGGCTCCGGCCACCGCGGACACGGACGAGGGCGGCACATCCCGCGTCAACCTGCGCCTGCCCGCCCAGCTCAAGGCACGCGCCGAGGAGGCGGCCGGCAGCGAGGGCCTCTCGGTCAACGCATGGCTCGTACGCGTTGTGGCGGGCGCCGTCGACACGGGTGGCGCCACCGCCCCCCGTACCGCGGGGAAGACCAGGGCCGTCGGCCAGAGCTTCACGGGCTGGGTTCGTTAGCCGGCCCGTCGCGACAGCTTCATCCACACCACGTCCCCACCGGCGGGGGCGCCATCGAATTTCACGAGGACCCAAGAGGACGGGACAGCCATGCCTTCTTTCGACACTCCCCAGCCGATCTCGGTCAACGCCCGTGTGGACGCGGGATCCATCCAGTTCGCCGCGGCCGACCGCCCCGACACCGTCGTGGACGTGGCCCCCCGCGACCCGAAGAAGGACCAGGACGTACGGGCCGCCGAGCAGACCGAAGTCACCTACTCGGGCGGCAAGCTCCACATCAAAACGCCCAAGCAGCGCTACCCGTTCGGGCGGACCGGCACCGTCGACGTGACGGTCGAACTGCCCACGGACTCACGTGTCGAGATGACCGGGTCCTGGGCGCAGGTTCTCGGCGAAGGCCGGCTCGGCGAGGTACGCGTGAAGACCTCGTCCGGTGACGTCCGCCTCGACACGACCGGGCCGCTCCAGCTGACGGCGTCCCACGGGTCCATCACCGTGGACCGCGTCGAGGGCTCCGCGGAAATCACCACCAGTTCCGGCAGCATGCGCGTCGGCACGGTCACGGGCGTCGCCGCCCTGAAGAACTCGCACGGCACCACCAGCATCAGCGATGCCGCCGACGACCTGCGGGTCAGTGGCGCCAACGGCGACATCATCATCGAGCGCGCCCAGGCATCCGTCGCGGCCACCACCGCCAACGGAACCATCCGTGTCGCTGAAGTCCGCCGAGGGGTCGTCCAGTTGGAGACCTCCTACGGATCCATCGACGTGGGCGTACGGGAGGGCAGCGCCGCCTGGCTCGACGTCAACTCGGGTTCCGGGAGCGTACACAACTCGCTGGCCGCGTCCGAGGGGCCGGAGAAGTCCGAGGACACTGTCGAGGTCCGCGCCCGTACGCGCTTCGGGAACATCGACATCCGCCGCGCCCGCGCCTGACGTCTACGCCCGGCTCCCCTCCTCTCCAGCGCCCTCACCCCACTCCACTCCATGCCCGGCTGGGTCCAGCCCTTCGCCCAGTACCAACCCTTCACTCCCGCCATCGAAACCCTCCGAGGCCTCCGCCTCGGCACCGGAATCGGAATCGGCAACAACGCGTGGATCGCCGCCACCTGGTGCATCGCCCTCACCGCGCTCGGCTACCTCTGGGCCACATCAAGGTTCAACCAGGGGCCCGAGTAACCCCATTGCAGCGCCGACCTGCTTCCGTACTCCCGCCCCGCCCCTCCTCCGTGGCGGGGCGGGTATCGCGGCTGAAGGGCCTTCGCCAGGCGGCGGCAGGTCGGCGTGGTCCTCGCCCCTCGCGCCCGAAGCTGAGACCAGCCGAGACCCGCCGGGACCAGCCGGGACCAGCCGGGACCAGCCGAGAATCGCAACTCCGGCCTCACTGCGCGGCACCGCACAACAACCAGCGACTGACCGGGATTTCAAGCAGCACGCGCTCGCTGTCCGGGCGGTCCGGAACCGTGACGTCCCATGCGTACTTCGCCGCGAAGGCGGCCGTCACCTCTGCGGGAAACCCGTCATGGCGAAGCCGCACCTCGCCCTCCGCGACGACGGGGGCCCGCCCGTCCTCCAGCGCCAGGGATACACGAGGGTTCACGCGGAAATTACGCACCTTGACCGAATTGCCGTCGACACCGATCCACCAGCTTCCCTGGGCGAAGACGAACCACACCGGAGTCACATGGGGCGACCCGTCCGGACGTACACCGCACAGCCACACATTCCGCTCGGTGGCCAGACGGCCCAGGACGGCGGGATCGCTCGGATACCGGAGAGTACTCATCCGCCCATCCCACCCCGCACGGCCACCACCCCGCTTCGGCCCTCGGACGTAGACACACCGGACGTTCGGTTTACGCCACCGCAGCGTTTTCGGGCACATTCACTCGCAATCGTGAATATTCCATCCCCAGCTGGCATATTCCAATTGAGCCGTCCTACGTTCCGCGTGGAGGTGGTTCGCATGAGCGATCACAGCATTGATCACAGCAACCGATCGGAACCGGCTGCCCGGCGCGAGGCGATCGACATTAGCGACTTCGTTTACGGGGCGACAGGCGCCCGGATCAGACGGCTGACGATGCCGGACGGAAGTCACTGGTTTCCAGTGGTGGACGTGCTGGGAGAGCTCGGGTACACCAACCCCAGAAAGACCCTCAAGGATCACGTTCCCGAAGCGTTCCGAACCCAGCTCGGAAGCGTAACTACACGTTACGCTTCACCCATTCCTGCTGGTCACGGCTTCAAGAAGTCGATGAACATAGTGAACTTGAACGGTCTCATCATGTTGATCGCCGCAGCAACGAAGCCGGCGACGCGGCCCTTCAAGGTCTGGATGACTGAGGTGGTCGTCACTGTGCAACGGGAGGGTTCGTACTCCCTCCCCAGTGCAGCGGGCCCGCCGTCAGAACCACCCGCCCCCCTCGCCTACGCCATGCCGGAGCAGATGGTGAACGCGATCGTCCGCCTTGAGGAGCGCAACATACGGCTGGATGAGGAGTTCGCGGCTGTGCAGCGTGAACGCCTCGCGATGGAACGGGAACACCTGACCTTGCAGCGCGAAACGCTCTCCGTTCAGCGGGAGATGCTCACGGCACAGCAGTCCACCGCTCAGTCCGCCGGGCGGATCGCGGACCGCCTGGGCGAACGGCACCCGGCGGGGCAGACTCAGGACTCCCGCCCCGAACGCCCCACCGCGGAAGCCGTCCTGGCGAGCTGGAGGACGCGCATGTCGGTGACGGAGGACGTCTGGGCCGTGGCCGTCACCATCGCACCGGTCCTCGTCGACGACGGCGAGTTGCGGGTACCCCTGGACTCCATCGCCGCCCGGACGGGCCTTTCGGTACACCGCGTCAACGAATGCCTGCGGTTCATGCGCAAGCACGCCTGCATCCGCGCTGCCGGCGCGTCGCCGGACGGGATGCCGGTGTACGTGCTGAACCGCCCGTAGGGCTGCGTACGAGACCGGCCCACCGGGGCGGTGTCCCACGGGTGAAAGGGTGCTTTCGCAGGCAGCCCGCACCGGGTGAAAGTCGTACGGCCCCTTCGCTCGCCCGCCTCCCTGGGCAAGGGCACCCGGCGGTGCCCCATGGGCCGTTCCGGACGCCCCAGGATCTGCCCCCGAGGCCCTTCCGCCGGGCACATCCTCACCGGTAATGCTGTGGTGTCGGCAATGGAGGGAACATCGTGCACGCGCGGGAACAACGGAATCACGCGGCCAGCGGCCGGGGACAAGTACGCGGAACCACGGAGCCGGGCCCTCCGGACGGATTGCTGGCCCTGCAGCGCAAGGCGGGGAACGCTGCCGTGACCCGCGCCATCGAGGAGCAGCGTCACACCCACGGCACCGGCTGTGGTCACGCCCCCACGGCGCAGCGCTCGGTGGACCCGAAGGCGGCCGTCGCCCTCTCCGACGGCGGCGTGGCGGTGCAGAGGATGCCCGCCCCGCCAGTACCGCACAAGCCCGCGAACCTGACCGCAGCCAAGACCGGCGCCGGGGGCTCACAGGACCCCGAGCCGTCGCAGGCGGCTGCCCCCACGCACCAGTACACGCTCGCGGGGGACGCGGGGACGATGGAGTTCTACCGCGCTGACGGGCGCGCCCCGGAGGACCTCAAGAAGTCGGGCGGCATGAGGTCGTGGCGGCCTGCATCCGTCAAGAGCGAACTGACCTCGTTCTTCAACGACCCGGTCGGCTACGCCCAGGCACACATCAGAAGCCCCAATCAGCACCTGGTGTCCATGGCGACGAACGAGGGCTGCGGCGGCTTCGCCAGCGCGGACAGGCACATTTACAAGGTGGCGGTCTCGGGCCTGTACCGCTTCGAAGGGCCTCCCGCGAGGAGCAAGCTCCTGGCCAAGCCGACCCTCTACGCGAACAGCACGACCCTGGAATCGGCGACGGTGGTCGTCATGGGCCCTGTCGGCCCGACCCAGGAGATGGACTTCTTCGGGGACATCCCGATGTCCCACATCGTCGGCTGCCGCAGGCCCGGCGAGAGCGGCTACAGCGCACCGTGACATCCCTGCCCTGACATTCCAGCCGTGACATCCGCCGAGCCCGCACCGACTGCGACCCGGCCCTGCGCGCGTCCAGCGTCGGGCCGGGCGGTCTACGGTTCCCGCGTCACGCCGGACCGGAATGCGGCCCAGGCGGCGGGGGTGAGGCGGATGACGGGGCCCACTGTGTTCTTCGAGTCGCGCACGGCCACGGTGCCGGGGACGTTGAGGGCGACCTCGACGCACTCCTGTCCGGCGTTGCCCCCGCTGAAGCTGGACTTGACGAACTCGAACGGGTTCACGCGTTACAGCTCCTTGAGAGCACTCTCTATCAGCCTGGTCGAATTGCGCTGAGACAGCCCCAACCGAGCAATGCGATCGAACAGTTGGCCGTGGCGCGCGGCATCAGTATCGCCCTCCAGCCACAGGGTGGTCGACGTGGTATCCATGTGCACCACATCCAGCGAACCCGGCTCGGCGAAGGAGACAATCGTAAAAGCGCTGGTCATCCCTGGGTGGGCGCCCGCGAGGAACGGAACCACCTGCAACTTCACGTGCGGACGGCGCGCCATTTCCAGCAAATGACCAAGCTGCGCACGCATCACTTCCCGGCCGCCGACCAGCTGTCGCAGACAGCCCTCGCCCACGACCGCCCACAGCTCCAGCGGATGTTCTCCCACCAGCCGCGCCTTGCGCGCCATGCGGGACTCGACGAACGGATCGATCTCGTCAAGGTCGGACCACGAGCCATTGCCGACCGCGAGGGCGCGTGCGTAATCAGCAGTCTGTAGCAGCCCCGGGACCACGGCCACCTGCCAAGTACGTACAAGGGTGGCGATATCCTCCAGCGCCACGTACTCGCCCATCGCCTGGAGCCGCGGGTACTGATTCCACCAGCCGTGCGCCTTGCGTCTCTCCCGGTCCGTCCTGGCGAGGGCCAGCAGTCGGCTGACGGCCCCCGGATCATCATTTCCGTACAGATGACACAACGCCCTGACATCTGGATCGCGTACCGGGACGAGCCCGCGCTCTATCTTCGCGACCTTGGCGACCGACGCTGTCAGGGCATCGGCCGCATGCGATTGGCGCAGTTCACTCGCCTCACGCATACGTAGAAGCTCACCCCCGAGGCGTCGCCCCAGGACAGTGGAGACCGTTCTGCCTCGGTCAGGACTCGTACCGGCCATGTGAGGCCCCTTCCCCGCAATTCGACTCAGTCTGATGTCACATCCAGACACAGCACAACAAGGGCAGAGAACTTTCTGCGCGAAGAACTTGCTGCCCAGTGATTCACACCGCTACGGTCAGTACTCAACCGCTTGCACAGCGGCGCCAGTTGGCGGAAGTGCACCGCTCCTGCCTGCCGGTTCGGAGCGGCGATGCCACCGCCGCACTCACACGAGGAGGCACCGTCATGACCGTCCGGCACGACAAGGTCAGCTACCCGCCGTACCCACGCAGCGTCCCCCTGGCCCGCAGACACGTCGCGTCGCTCGTCGCCGACTGGGGGCACCCCGAACTGGCGGGTGACGCCGCCCTCGTGGCGGGTGAGCTGTGCGGAAACGCCGTGCTGCACGGCTGCCTGCGGGACCGGCTGTTCCGGGTCGACGTCACGCTCGGCGGGGCGGCCCTGCGGATCACAGTGACCGATCCGCGCGGGGAACGGCTGCCCGTGCCGCGCGTCGCCGACCCGGGTGATCAGTTCGGGCGTGGGCTGCTCATCATCGATACGGTCGCGGCCCGCTGGGACGTACAGACACTCCCCGTCGGAAAGGCGGTCTGGGCCGAACTCGACCTGGTAGCAGCAGACTTACGTCGCTCGGACCGTACGTAGCACCCCGCAGAGTGCGGAATCATCACCAGGCTTCGCCAACAACCACCTGTTGCAACGGACATGTAAGTGATCGCATCCTCGAAAGGGATGGGACGACGGGAGGGGCGGAATGGAGCAGTCGGTCTTCGAATCCATCGAGTATTCGGCTGAGTGCCCGGACTGCGGTGCGGACTTGGAGTGCGTGGGTGTCCAGGCCCTGGTGCGGGGCTCCTTGCGCTGGGACACCGATTCGATGTGCCCGGCCTGCGGGTTCGCGGTGGCAGCGTGCGGTGGCGCCCTGCCTTGCGAACTGCGGGAACGGCTGCTCGCCGAGCACGGACGGGCTCGCCTTCAGGTGTTTCCACCGGCGGGCACCGCTGCGGCCATGCGTGTCCTGCGGGCAGAGCTCGGCGTTGGACTCACCGAAGTCAAGGCCGTGCTGGGCGAGGTCATGGCAGGCGCCCACTCGGGCACGATGCCTGAGATGGAGTCACTGGCCCGCAAGCTGCGGGCAGCCGGCATCGATGCGGCTGCCACTCGGTCGTAGGTGCACCGACCTGGCGGGGTACCGCATCAGGTGTGAACTCCGAGCCTGCCCTGTCCGGAATCCGGCGGTGCCACACGGTGCGCCTCTATGTTCGACAGGACCGGCGGCAGGGAACACCGACAACACCGCGCCGGCCGGGCCCTTCGTGGATGGAGCAGAACAATGGAACAGTCGGCGCCTCCCTCCGGCTCACAGCGGCAGGGCAACATGGTCGGCCTCTTCTGGATCGAGGCGCAGGACGTGTATCTGGGCATGCCGCCCGTCGCCGCGGCGCCCGGTGTCCTCCTGACACCGGCAGGCCTGCGCGTGGTCGGGCCCGACCCGCAGTTCTGGGAGTGGCCGGCTGTACATGACCTGCGGGTGAGCGAGGTACCCGTCCGGTCGACCCTCACACGGTGGGCCACCCGCGCCGTGACCATGGCTGCGGCCGCCCTGGACGCGTGGTTCCCGGGCAGTCCGACCGAGATGACCGTGACGGTCACCACGACGCAGGGGGACGAGTTCCGGACGACGGTCCTCTCCGGTGCCGACACCGCGTACGCGCAACAGGAGGCCGATCTCTCCCACAGGCTGCTCGCGCGATTCGCCCGCGGTGAGGGGTCGCCCACAGCCCTGACGGACTGGTGGAACGGCGCCCGGCCCACTGCGGTTCTCCGTTCCCGCCAGCGGGAAGCCCTTCTCCAGCGCTGGGTGGCCGCCGCAGACTGAGGAACGCCCGGCCCCGCCCATTCGTCCCGTCCCCGTCAACGGACGGGAGGGGCCCGGCACGTGGACCACCGCAGCGCGAGGATCTACTCGTAGGCGGCCATCAGTTCACGGTCCACCGTGATGTTGCCGCGGTCCAGCGCGGGTATCCCCAGGTGGTCGCAGAGCAACTGGGTCAGCTGCTCCTCGTAGTTGTCGTAGTTGGCGCAGTTGTCGTAGTTACCGTTCTCGTTCCCGTAGGCCAAGGCGGCCCCTGTGATGACGGGGGCCAGCCTGTTGGGCCAGTACTCGCCGACCGTCGCAGGGCCCTCGTAGTCGATGCAGGACGAGATCCGGCCGTCCTTGTAGTGGAACGCCTTGGGGCCGTGCGCCTTGCCCACGCACGGGTTGGGTACGAACACCATGAGTTCGGCGCCCCGGGGGCACAGCGAACGGTGGTCGGTCTCGTCGAAGTCGTCGCGGGACGGGTTGTACATGGGGTGCACGATCACTCCCCAGTCACCGGGCGCCGGGTCGTTGCCGTGGGCGAAGGGCGGCCGGTGCCGCACCGTCAGACCTTCGGACATGGCACTCAGGCCGACGCCCTTGAAGTACACGAGCACGGTCTCCTCGTCCCCGCCCCCGCCTTCTCCCAGCCAGGACATGACGCCACTCTTGATCCAATGTGTCATGCCGAGGAACATAATCGGCGCCACTGACAATCCCACGCCCCTCGTCGCGAGCCAGCCGAACGCGGCCCCACAGCACGACTCCGGCCCACAGCGCGAATCCGGCCGCGCAGCGTGACCGCGGACTCCTCGGGGCACACACCACCACGGCGCGCGGCGGCCCCCGGACGCACAGCGCGTCCGGGGGCCGTCTCAGCTGCTCGGGTCACCGCGCCCGGCTACGCCCAGGTGATCAGGCGCTTCGGCCGCTCCAGGATCGCCGCGACGTCCGCGAGCACCTTCGATCCCAGTTCACCGTCGACCAGCCGGTGGTCGAACGAGAGCGCCAGCGTGGTGACCTGACGGGGCTTCACCTTGCCCTTGTGGACCCACGGCTGGAGCTTGATCGCGCCGACCGCCAGAATCGCGGACTCGCCCGGGTTGAGGATCGGCGTACCGGTGTCGACGCCGAAGACACCGACGTTGGTGATGGTCACCGTGCCGCCCTGCATCGCCGCCGGGGACGTCTTGCCCTCGCGGGCCGTGGCGACCAGTTCGCCCAGTGCACCGGCCAGTTCGGGCAGCGTCTTGGCGTGCGCGTCCTTGATGTTCGGGACGAGCAGGCCGCGCGGTGTCGCCGCCGCGATGCCCAGGTTGACGTAGTGCTTCTGCACGATCTCCTGGTTGGCCTCGTCCCAGGCGGAGTTGACCTCCGGATTGCGCTTGATCGCGACCAGCAGAGCCTTGGCGATCAGGAGCAGCGGGTTGGCCCGCAGACCCTCGAAGGCCTTGTCGGTCTTCAGCTCGGCGACGAGCTTCATCGTGCGCGTGACGTCCACCGTGACGAACTCGGTGACGTGCGGCGCGGTGAAGGCGCTGCCGATCATCGCCTGGGCGGTGGCCTTCCGTACGCCCTTGACGGGGATACGGGTCTCCCGCGCGTCCGTCGCGGTGCCGGGCGCGGCCTCGGCCGCCGCCGGTTCCACGGCCGCAGCCGCCGCTGTGGACTGCTGCGCGGCCGGGGCCGCGGCCGCGTGGACGTCCTCGCGGGTGATGATCCCCTCCGGGCCCGACGGCGTGACCGTGGTCAGGTCGATGCCGAGGTCCCTGGCGAGCTTGCGGACCGGCGGCTTGGCCAGCGGGCGGGCAGTGGTGTGGCCGTTCACCGGCCCGGTGACCCGTTCCTGCGGTGCGGGCGCGACCGGTGCGGACGCCGGCGGCGCGTAGTACGTGCCCTCCGGTGCGGCCTCCGGCTCCGGCGCCGCGGTCTTGCGCGCACGGCGCTTCGTCGAGGCCTCGGCGACCCCGTATCCGACGAGCACGGGCTGGCGGGCGGCGGGCTTCGACTCCTGCGCGGACTCCTGCTCGGCGGGCTGATCGATCTGCTGCGGCGCGGCGGCCGGCTCCGGCTCGGAACCCGGGGCCCCGCCGATCGTGATGATCACCTGGCCGACGTCGACCGTGGTGCCCTCCGGGAAGCGCAGCTCCCGGACCACCCCGTCGAACGGGATGGGCAGCTCGACCGCGGCCTTGGCCGTCTCGACCTCGCACACGACCTGGCCGTCGGTGACGGTGTCGCCGGGTGCGACGTACCACTTGAGGATCTCCGCCTCGGTGAGCCCCTCGCCCACGTCGGGCATCTTGAACTCTCGGACCGGGATCGCGATATCAGTCATGGTCACGGCGCTCCTCAGTACGCAAGCGAGCGGTCGACGGCGTCGAGCACCCGGTCCAGGCCCGGCAGGTACTCGTCCTCCAGGCGGGCCGGCGGGTACGGGACGTGGTAGCCGCCCACCCGCAGCACCGGTGCCTCCAGGTGGTAGAAGCTCCGCTCGGTGATCCGGGCGGCGATCTCCGCGCCGGTACCGAGGAAGACCGGCGCCTCGTGCACCACGACCAGCCGGCGCGTCTTCTCCACCGATGTCTGCACGGTGTCGAAGTCGATCGGGGACATCGACCGCAGGTCCACGACTTCGAGGGACTTGCCCTCCTCGGCCGCCGCTGCCGCCGCCTCCAGGCAGACCTTCACCATCGGGCCGTACGCGGCGAGCGTCAGGTCGGTGCCCTCGCGGGCCACCTTCGCCTTGTGCAGCGGGTGCGGGATCGCGTCGGTGTCGACCTCTCCCTTGTCCCAGTACCGGCGTTTCGGCTCGAAGAAGATGACGGGGTCGTCGCTCTGGATGGCCTGCTGCATCATCCAGTACGCGTCCGAGGCGTTGGACGGCGAGACGACCTTCAGACCCGCCACGTGCGCGAAGAGCGCCTCGGGCGACTCGCTGTGGTGCTCGACCGCGCCGATGCCGCCGCCGTAGGGGATACGGACGACGACGGGCAGCTTGATCTTGCCGAGCGCACGCGCGTACATCTTGGCCAGCTGCGTGACGATCTGGTCGTACGCGGGGAAGACGAAGCCGTCGAACTGGATCTCCACGACCGGCCGGTAGCCGCGCAGCGCCAGGCCGATCGCGGTGCCGACGATGCCCGACTCGGCGAGCGGGGTGTCGATGACCCGGTCCTCACCGAAATCCTTGTGCAGACCGTCGGTGATGCGGAAGACGCCGCCGAGCTTGCCGACGTCCTCACCCATGATCAGGACCTTGGGGTCGGTGTCGAGCGCCTTGCGCAGTGAGTCGTTGAGCGCCTTCGCGATGCTCATGCTTTTCGCGGCCATGATCAGTTGCCCTCCTCGTCGGAGTCCGCGAAGGACGCCTGGTAGGCGGCGAACTGCGCGCGCTCCTCGTCGACGAGCGCGTGGCCGTCGGCGTGGGTGTTCTCGAACATCGCCATCGAGTCCGGGTCGGGCATCGCCCGCACGGCCTCACGTACCCGCTTGCCGAGCGTCTCGCTCTCGCTCTCCAGGCCGGTGAAGAACGCCTCGTCGGCGAACTCCTGCTTCTCCAGGTAGGTCTTCAGCCGCTGGATCGGGTCCTTCGCCTCCCACGCCTGCCGCTCGTCGTCGGTGCGGTACTTCGTGGGGTCGTCGGACGTCGTGTGGGCGCCCATGCGGTAGGTGTACGCCTCGACCAGGGTGGGTCCCTCGCCGCGGCGGGCCCGCTCCAGGGCCGACTTGGTGACGGCCAGGCAGGCCAGTACGTCGTTGCCGTCCACCCGGACGCCGGGGAAGCCGAAGCCCTGCGCGCGCTGGTAGAGCGGCACCCGCATCTGCTTCTCGGTGGGCTCGGAGATCGCCCACTGGTTGTTCTGGCAGAAGAAGACCACCGGGGCGTTGTAGACCGCCGAGAAGGTGAACGCCTCCGCCACGTCGCCCTGGCTGGACGCGCCGTCGCCGAAGTACGCGACGACCGCGGAGTCCGCGCCGTCCTTGGCGACGCCCATCGCGTAGCCGGTCGCGTGCAGGGTCTGCGAGCCGATGACGATGGTGTACAGGTGGAAGTTGTTGCTGTTGGGGTCCCAGCCGCCGTGGTTCACGCCGCGGAACATGCCCAGCAGATTGGTCGGGTCGACGCCGCGGCACCACGCCACGCCGTGCTCCCGGTAGGTCGGGAAGACGTAGTCGTCGTCCCGCAGGGCCCGGCCCGATCCGATCTGGGCTGCCTCCTGGCCGAGCAGCGAGGCCCACAGGCCCAGCTCGCCCTGACGCTGGAGTGCGGTGGCCTCGGCGTCGAAGCGGCGCGTCAGGACCATGTCCCGGTACAGCCCGCGCAGCTCTTCTGGCGTGAGATCCACTTCGTACTCGGGGTGCTCGATGCGCTCGCCCTCGGGCGTCAGCAGCTGTACGAGCTGGGGCTCGGACGCCTGCGGCGTCTTTGCGGCGCCGGCTCGCTTGCCGCTGCGTCGCGGCTTGCGCGTCGCAGCAGTGCTCTCCACGGTCACGTGCGTGCTCCTCCGTCGGTCCGGCCCCCGGGATTGCCGGTAAGGCCAGTGCGGCTCGCCCGAATCCGGATCCCCCGCACGGGGTGGGTGCGATGCGAACCGGGAACAGGCGTGACAGGTGCCCCGGCGAGCACCCTGTCAAAGGCACGTTACCCAGTGCGTCGCAGAACTGCGAAACCCCATTTGACCTGCGATTTTGCTTGGATTTCCAAGTAAATCGAAAAATGGGCGAACAATCACTGGTCACAGCCTTGCAGGCCGCCGGAACAGGGGCACGTTATACCGGGCACCCCGGGCACGGGAAGAGTTCGTATGGGAAACTGATTCCGTGCGCGAAGACGGAAAAATCAGTGTTTTTCTCCTTGACGACCACGAAGTGGTGCGCCGCGGAGTACATGAGCTTCTTGCGATGGAGGACGACATCGAGATCGTCGGCGAGGCCGGGACCGCCGCCGACGCCCTCGCCAGAATCCCGGCCACCCGGCCCGACGTGGCAGTCCTGGACGTGCGGCTGCCGGACGGCAGCGGGGTGGAGGTCTGCCGGGAGATCCGGTCGGCGGACGAGAACATCAAATGCCTGATGCTCACCTCTTTCTCCGACGACGAGGCGCTTTTCGACGCGATCATGGCGGGTGCCTCCGGCTACGTCCTGAAGGCGATCCGGGGGAATGAGCTCCTGTCGGCCGTCCGGGATGTCGCGGCCGGCAAATCGCTGCTCGACCCGGTGGCCACCGCCCGGGTCCTGGAGCGGCTGCGTGACGGTGGCAGCAGCAAAGGCGACGCCCGGCTGGAGAGCCTCACCGATCAGGAACGCAAGATTCTCGATCTGATCGGCGAGGGACTGACCAACCGGGTCATCGGCGAGCGGCTGCATCTCGCCGAGAAGACGATCAAGAACTACGTCTCCAGCCTCCTCGCCAAACTGGGCATGGAACGGCGTTCGCAGGCCGCCGCGTACGTGGCCCGGATCCAGGCAGGACAGGAAGCGGGCGAGCGCTGACCCGGACGGGGCATCATGGCGCCCCGGAGGGTTTGAAATGTCATCGAGTGGGTTGTTCGGACTTATTCGGGACCTACGTCCTCCATCCTGAGGCAGCAGTCCCCTTACCGGCGCCGCCGCAGGGGCGGACAGTGGAACCCATGCCCATCGAGGAACAGCGCGCCATCGCCCTGCTCAGCCGAGTGTCGTACGGCCGAGTCGCGGCCAGCATGCGCGCGCTCCCCTTCCTGGCCATCGCCCGGCACATCGTCTCGGACGGCTCCGTCATCCTGCGGATGCACGCGGGCCACGGGCACCACGAGGCCTGCGCGGGCAGCGTCGTCGCCTACGCGGCCGACAATCTGTCCTCCGGGGACGCGCACCTCTGGTCGGTCCAGTTCACCGGCACCGCCGAGCCGGCCGTCCCCGCCCCCGAAGAGGTCGCACGCTTCGGGACGGCCCCCGCCGAGGTGAACGGGGAACCGTACGAGGCGGTCTATCTGCGCATCAGGCCCCAGTTCGCCACGCTGGACCGGATGGAGTACACCGCTCAGGAAACAGCCGCCGCCGCACTGTGATGCCGGTCGGTCTAACATCTGGCGAGTGCCGCGCTCATATGCAACACCGCCTGTCGGGGAGCTGCTGCGCCGCTACCGCTCGGCCGGTGACGCGCTCTCCTGCGAGCCCGTCGCCCAGGGGCTGCTCAACCGCGGTTACCGGCTCTCCACCACACACGGCGACTACTTCCTCAAGCACCACCTGGACGGCGATCCCGACGCGATCAGCCACCAGCACCGCGCCACCCAGCGCCTCCAGGCGCTCGGGGTGCCCGTCGCGCCGCCGCTGGCCGACACGGACGGCGACACCGTCACGGTCATCGGCGGGCGCTGCTACGCCCTGCACCCCTGGATCAACGGACGGCACCGGGACGGCGCCCAGCTCAGCACGGCGGGATCGCGCAGGCTCGGCGCACTGCTCGGGCTGGTCCACACGGGTCTGGAACGGGTGATGGAGACCGAGCACGCACCGCCCGAGCACGAGAGCGCCGACCCCGCCGACACCTTCGCGGTCATCGACGCACTGCTCGGCCGGCTGGCCGCCAGGCACGCCGGCCGTGACACCTTCGACGAGCTCGCCGAGCACCGGCTGCGCGAGCGCCGCCGCCTGCTGGCACGCCACGCGCACCGCCGGCCGCCGCCGGGCGCGGCGGGCGGCTGGGTGCACGGCGACTTCCATCCGCTGAACCTGCTCTACCGGGGCGCCGAACCGGCCGCGATCATCGACTGGGACCGGCTCGGCGTGAAGCCGCGCGCCGAGGAGGCGGTCAGGGCTGCGGTGATCTTCTTCGTACAGCCCACGGGGGAACTGGAGCTGGCGAAGGTACGGGCGTACGCGCGGGCGTACCGGCAGGCCGCTTCGGCGGGCCCCGCGGAACTGGCGGCCGCCGTCCACCGGGTGTGGTGGGAGCGGCTCAACGACTTCTGGACGCTGCGCTGGCGCTACGAGCTGCACGACCGCAGGGCCGACGCGCTGTTTCCGGCGGCGTCGGCCCTGGTGGTGTGGTGGACCCGCGAGTACGAGGCGGTCTGCGAGGCCTTCTCGGGGTGAAGCTCGGGGCCCGGTGGGCCCGGTGGGCCCGGTGGGGCTCGCGGCGAGGAGCCGCGGGCCCGCCGGGGTCAGGTCCCGGTGGCGCCCGCCGCCGCGTCACCCGCGGTGGTCCCGGCGGCGTTGCCGGCCGTGGTCGAACCGTCCGTGGTGGTACCGCCGGTCTGGTTCCCGCCGTTCGTCGTCGAACCGTCCGTCGTCCCGCCGTCGTCCTGGTTCCCGCCGTTCGTCTTGCCGCCCGTCGACGAAGTCCCGCCGTCCGACGACGTACCGCCGCTCTGGCTCCCGCCGCCGTTCGTCTTGCCGCCCGTCGACGAGGACCCGCCGTCCGACGACGTACCGCCGGAGGTGGAGGGCGAGGACGGGGTCATCGACGGCGAATTCCTGCTCGGGGTGCCCGACGGGGTGTACGAAGGCCGCTCGGTGTACTCGCCGCCACTGGATGTACCGGGGTCGGAGCTGGTGTCCGGCGACGAATCGTCCGTCGGGGGGTCGCTCGGCTTGTCGCTCCTGGAGTGGCTGGTCGACGGCGACTTGTCGGTGGTCGTACCACCGGAGCCCTTGCCGCCACCCAGACCGCCCTGCGCGAAGACGATGCCCGCGCCGATGGCGACCACCGCGAGCACGGCGACCACCCAGATCCAGCCGCGGCCGCCCCGGCGCCTGCCCTCGGCGTCGTACGAACCGTCGTCCGGGTTCATCGGCGGGAGGATCGGGGCCTGCGAGGTGTCTCCGTGCTGAGGGTAGCCGATGACCGAGGTGGCCGCTGTGCCCATCGCCGGGGTGGAACCGCCCTCGTGCATCACGACGGGGCCGGTGTTCCACGTACCCGTGTGGCCGCCCTGCTGCTGCAGCATCTGGAGCGAGTACGCGACCAGCGCCCGCATCTCCTCGGCGCTCTGGAACCGGTCGTCCGGGTCCTTCGCGAGGGAGCGCATCACGAGTCCGTCGAGCTCCGGCGGCACCGCTTCCGACACCTGTGACGGCGGGACCGGCGCGTCCTGGACGTGCTGGTAGACCACCGCGAGCGGGCTCTCCCCGGTGAACGGGGGCCGCATCGCGAGCAGTTCGTACAGCAGGCAGCCGGTCGCGTACAGGTCGGAGCGGTGGTCGACGGCCTTGCCGAGTGCCTGCTCGGGGGAGAGGTACTGGGGCGTCCCCATGACCATGCCGGTCTGGGTCATCGTCGACTGCGCACCGTGCAGGGCGCGGGCGATGCCGAAGTCCATCACCTTGACCGCGCCGCCGTCCGTGATGATCACGTTGGCGGGCTTGATGTCCCGGTGCACAATGCCGTGCTGGTGCGAGTAGGCGAGCGCCTCCAGCACACCGGAGACGATGATCAGGGCCTGCTCGGGCGGCGGGGCCTCGGCGTTGATGAGCAGATCGCGGATGGTGCGGCCCTCGACCAGCTCCATCACGATGTACGGGACGGTGTTGCCGCCCCAGTAGTCCTCACCGGAGTCGTAAACGGCGACCACGGCATGGTGGTTGAGGCCCGCGACCGACTGCGCCTCGCGGGTGAACCGGGCCTTGGAGACCGGGTCCTCGGCAAGGTCGGATCTGAGCAGCTTCACGGCGACGGTACGGCCCAGCCGTACGTCCTCGGCCGCGAACACCTCGGCCATGCCACCACGGCCGAGACGGTGGGTCAGCCGGTAACGGCCGTCGCCGACGAGTCCGCCGACGCCCCACGACTCCGGCACGTCCGACACCCCGCCGCCGCCTGCCTCGGATTCGGGTGCCATCAGTCCTCGCCGTCGTGTCGGTCCGCGTCAGCGGTGGTACGCGGGTGGTGCTCGGTGGTCCTCGCGGCCCAGTGCCACGTCACGCTACAGGCTCCTGGAGAGGGCCCGGTCCGGCAATGACCGGCTATCAAACCCGGAATCGCGTCACCCATGCAAATTCTGCGTGCTTCCTGTAACGCTTGCGAGACGCTTGATACGCGTACGGTCACGGAACGGGCACCCGGCTTGACGTGTCCGTGGCCTCGGGCAGACTTTCCCCCGTAGGTCGGGACCAGTGGGCCAGGATCCGCAGGTATGGGTCATGGAGCACATCGGTCCACTCGGGTCCAGACGTAACAGGCTTTGTAGACACAACCGATGGACCGGATGTACCGGACAGGCTCGGCAAATCAACCAACCTGCCCGGATTGCCCGGATTCAGACGCAGTACGCAAGAGCGCCACATCAGTGCGCCATAGGGGGAGCCACGCCATGAGCCAGGACGGCGCGCAGGGCCGCTACGCGGGAGATTCGGTCGCCGGAGGGCGCTACCAGCTCCGTGACCTGCTCGGCGAGGGCGGTATGGCGTCGGTGTACCTGGCGTACGACCAGGCGCTGGACCGGCAGGTCGCCATCAAGACGCTCCATACCGAACTGGGCCGCGAGCAGTCGTTCCGCGAGCGGTTCCGGCGTGAGGCGCAGGCGGTCGCCAAGCTGTCGCACACCAACATCGTCTCGGTCTTCGACACCGGCGAGGACACGCTCGGCGACGCGTTGATGCCGTACATCGTCATGGAGTACGTGGAGGGCCGGCCGCTCGGCTCCGTGCTCCAGGCGGACATCGACCAGTACGGCGCGATGCCGGCCGACAAGGCGCTGAAGATCACCGCCGATGTGCTGGCCGCCCTGGACACCAGCCACGAGATGGGCCTGGTCCACCGCGACATCAAGCCCGGCAACGTGATGATGACCAAGCGCAACGTCGTGAAGGTCATGGACTTCGGCATCGCCCGCGCCATGCAGTCGGGCGTCACGTCGATGACCCAGACCGGCATGGTCGTGGGCACCCCGCAGTACCTTTCGCCGGAGCAGGCGCTCGGCCGCGGGGTCGACGCGCGCTCCGACCTGTACTCGGTCGGCATCATGCTGTTCCAGCTGCTGACGGGCCGGCTGCCGTTCGACGCGGACTCGCCGCTGGCGATCGCCTACGCGCACGTACAGGAAGAGCCGGTCGCCCCTTCCTCGATCAACCGCTCCATCACACCGGCCGTCGACGCGCTGGTCGCACGGGCGCTGAAGAAGAACCCGAACGAGCGGTTCCCGTCCGCCGAGGCCATGCGCGACGAGTGCGTACGGGTCCTGACGTCGGCTCAGACCGGCGCCGCCCCGGCGGTCGTCGGTGGCGCGGCGCCGAACAGCGGCGCGGGCGTCGGCTCGGCGGTCTTCCCGCCGGTGGACTCCTCACTGCCGCAGAGCGGCCAGGTCCAGACGCCGTACCAGCCGGGCCCGTACGGCACACCGGCCCCGGCGCCGTCGTACGGCTACCCGCAGCAGAGCGGCTACCAGACCCCGCCGCCGCAGAACGGCTACCAGTCACCCGCCGCCCAGCCGTACGCCTCACAGCAGTACGGGGTGCAGACTCCGCCGCCGTACAACATCTCGCCCGCCGCATCGTCGTCGCTGTCCCAGCAGGGCGGTTCCGGCGGCAAGCGGAACACTCCGATGATCGTGGGCGCTGTCGTGGTGGTGCTGCTGGCGATCGGCGGGGTGCTGGCGGCACTCCACTTCAGTGGCAGTGACGACACGAAGGCCGACAGCCCGACGAAGTCCAGCGGACCGGCGAAGGCGGGGCACAAGGGGCCCGAGCGGAACCGGACGATGGAGACGACGGAGTGCTCCTCCCCGGAAACGGGCGTTTCGGACCCGGACAAGATCGTGGTGCCGGACTTCACCTACAAGGACATCCTGTCGGCGAAGGCGTGCGCCAGGGCGGCCGGATGGCACGTCACGACGAAGGAAGAACCGAGCGACCAGTGGGGCCAGGACGTCGTGATGGACCAGTACCCCTTGTCCGGAACGAACGTCAACCCCAAGGACCTCACCATCACGCTCGGCATCTCGACGGGCGACGCGAGCTGATTTCCGGCCGCTGGTGGCCTGCTGATGGTGGCCTGCCGATGGCACCGACGGCGGGGTGCCGGTGACCTGCCACTGACGGCGGGGTGCTGACGGCGGGGTGCTGACGGCGGGCTGCTGAGCGTCCGCGCGTCTCGTACGAGTCCGCGGCGCCCTCGGGGAGGTCGGCGGGCCCGCAGGTCCACAGGCCCAGTACACGTACGCCGTGTGCTGGGCCTTTTGCCGTGTCCGAGATGCCGGAAATGTGATGAGATGTGAGTCTTGAGCAGTCGTTCTTTTGCTTTCTGCTGCCGGGTGGGTCCGGCAGGAATGAGGGGGGCACCCAGTGATCGGTCTGGTGGCGCTAGCGGTGATGCTGTCCCCGGTGTCGGTGGACGCGGAGGCATCGCCACCGGCGGCCGGCATCTCCGTCGGGCGGAGCGTGTCGCCGAACGGAGGAGCGGACTCGGCCAGGCCCGACCCCCCGGGCAGCGCGGCGGGGGCAGCCGCGGGCACTCCGCAAGCGGTAGCGGGGGCAGGCCCGGTGGACGCGGGAGCCGACGGCGTACCCACGGCCGGGGACACGGACACCACGTCGGACGCGGGCACGGCACCGGGCGGAATCGACGGCGGCCCGGACACCGCCACGGACGCGAGCCCGGACACGAGCCCCGCCGCGGGCCAGGACGCCGGAGCCGACGGCGGGGAGAGCGGCACATCGGGGGCGTTCGCCGGTGCGGGCGGCACGAAGCCCTCCGGCGCCGCGGGCCCCACACCGACCGCCTCACTGGCGGGCGGCCGCGCGGGGGAGGGCCGCCCGCGGCCGGGCAGGTCGTCGGACGCGTCCCTCTCCCCCTCCGGCATCCCGAGCCCCACCGCGCACCCGAGCGCTTCCGCGCGAGTGGTCCACCCCTCCGCACCGGCGCACCGCCCACCGCCCGCCCGGCACCAGCAGCCGAGTGGGCAGAGCGACCCCAACACCGGCACCAGTACCGACGACGACGCCACGGACGCCGGGCGGACGCCGGAGCCCCCGGCGAGCCGGCCCGCCCCCGACGCGCAGGACATGGAGGCAGCCGGGCGCGCCAGGCAGCAGGCCGTCTCCCGCAGTTCCGCGCTGGCCCTGCACGTGGGGGCGCTGGGTGCAGGGATGGCCCTGATGGGACTCGGCCTGGGTTTCCTGGGGCTGCGCCTGCGCCGGTCGTAAGGACCCGAGGGCTTGAGGGCTTGAGGGCTTGAGGGCTTGCACCGGGGGGCATACTCGGTATACATACTCAGTATGTCGATTCGCCACGGGCTGCTGGCCCTCCTGGAGCACGGTCCCCGCTACGGCTCTCAGCTCCGCACCGAGTTCGAGTCCCGCACCGGCTCCACCTGGCCGCTCAACGTCGGGCAGGTCTACACGACCCTCGGCCGCCTGGAGCGCGACGACATGGTGGTACAGGACTCCGAGGACGACGCGGGCCATGCGCTGTACGCCATCACCGACGAGGGACGCGAGGAGTTGCGCAGCTGGTACGAGGCTCCGGTCGACCGCACCAGCCCGGCCCGTGACGAGCTGGCGATCAAGCTGGCGATGGCCGTCGGGGCCCCCGGAGTCGACATCCGCGCGGTGATCCAGGCGCAGCGCCACCACACGGTGAAGGCGATGCAGGACTACACGAGGCTCAAGGCGCAGGCCCTGGAGGCCGCCCCGGCCAACCGAGACGAGGTGGCCTGGCTGCTCGTACTGGAACAGCTGATCTTCCAGGCGGAGGCGGAGGCCCGCTGGCTCGACCACTGCGAGTCCCGGCTGGTCCGCCTCGCGGCAGCCGCACAGACGGACCCGCTCCCGGCCGCGCCCGGAAAACCCCGCACGAAGACCGGCAAGCCCCGCACGAACACCCGCCGCTGACGCCCGCCCCGCACCCGCCCGCCGGCGCTTGAGGTCCGGGAACCGGGGCCGCCCCGGCCGCACAGGCGCCGCCCTGCGGCCCACCGGCGGCGCAGGGCCCGCCCGGTCCACGCCCGCCCACGCGGCACCTGGCGTCCAGATCCTGGCGTCCGGCGTCCAGCACCGGCGTCCAGCACCCGGCGTCCGGCGTCCGGCGTCAGAGATCCCGGGCGTCCGTCCCGGCCGCCGTCACCGTCACACCGCCCGCCGCCACATACCCAGCCGACCGACCACCCGTCGCACTCAGGGGGACCCATGCCCGCACCGGCCGCCGCACCACCCGTACTGGAACTCCGGAACCTCAGCCGTAACCACGGCACCGGCATAGCCGAGGTGCACGCCCTGCGCGGCGTGGACCTCACCGTACGGGCGGGTGAACTCGTCGCCGTCATGGGCCCGTCGGGCTCCGGCAAGTCCACCCTCCTCACACTGGCCGGCGGCCTGGACACCGCGACCACGGGACAGGTGATCATCGAAGGCCAGGACATCGGCGCCCTCTCCCGCAAACAGCTCGCCGCGCTGCGTCGCCGCAGCGTCGGCTACGTCTTCCAGGACTACAACCTCATCCCCGCGCTCACCGCCGCGGAGAACATCGCACTGCCCCGCGAGCTGGACGGCGTATCCGTACGCAAGGCCCGCAAGGAGGCGGGGGAGGTGCTCGCCGGGATGAAGCTGGCCGATGTCGCCGACCGTTTCCCGGACGAGATGTCGGGCGGCCAGCAGCAGCGGGTGGCCATCGCCCGCGCCCTGGTCGGCGACCGGCGTCTGGTCCTCGCCGACGAACCGACCGGCGCCCTGGACTCCGAGACCGGCGAGACGGTCCTGGCTCTGCTGCGCAGCCGGTGCGACGCGGGCGCGGCAGGCGTCATGGTCACCCACGAGCCCCGGTATGCCGCCTGGGCGGACCGGGTGGTGTTCCTGCGGGACGGCTCGGTCGTCGACCAGACACTCAGCTCGGACGCCGATTCCCTGCTGGCCGCCGAGGACGCCAAGTGAGGGCGTTCGCGGGATGGCGCGCCGCCCTCCGCATCGCCCGCCGGGACGCCCTGCGCGCCAGGGGCCGCAGCGCCCTGGTCGTCGCCATGATCGCGCTGCCGGTGCTGGGGGTGACGGCGGCGGACGTCACGTACCGCAGCTCGGTCTCGACTCGGCCGGAGAAGCTGACCGCCTCGATGGGCAGCGCCGACGCGCTGTTCAGCGATCCGGACATCGGTGGCGGTCCGATCGAACAGATGCCGGGGGCCGATGAGTTCGGGAAGTGGGACGGCGGTGCTTCCGGCGGGAAGGCCGGATCGCACCCCGGCCCGCCGGACCTGACAGCCGCGCTCCCCGCCGGCGCACGGGCCATCACGCAGCGGGAGGTGATGTCCACCCTCACCACCAGGTACGGCATCACGACCACCGACGTCACCGAGCTGGACACCGCTGACCCCATGGTTCGCGGAATGGTCGAGCTGGTGCGCGGCTCGTACCCGACGTCGGACAGCGGCATCGTCGCCAACGACGCCTTCCTGAAGTCGGCCGGGCTGCACGTCGGTTCGCGCACCACGGTCCGCGGCGTGGACAAGACCTTCACGATCACCGGTGCCGTCGAGGTGCCCGCCGACCTGAAGAGCAACTTCCTGTACGTCAGGCCGGGCGCCCTCATCGGGCCCTGGCAGCGGGCGGCAGCAGCCGACCACACCGTCGCGCCGCCCAGCCCCGGCCACGTGTCCCTGCTCGTCAAGGCCGCCGGAACATCGGGCGAGACCTGGCGGAACGTTCTCGCGGCGAACAAGCGCGGTGTGCTGGTCGAGTCCCGCAGCGTCGTTCTCAACCCGCCGCCGGACTCGGAAGTCCCGATGGCGTCCAAGTTGAGCGGGGACGGTTCCGCGAACGGCCTCGTGCTGACCGCGGCGCTGACGACGGTCGTCGCCATGGCGATGCTGGAGATCGTGCTGCTCGCGGGCCCGGCCTTCGCCGTCGGTGCGCGCCGCTCGCGCCGCCAGCTCGGCCTGGTCGCCACCTGCGGCGGCGACCGGCGGCACATCCGCGCCGTGGTGCTCGCAGGGGGAGTGGTCCTGGGCGGTGCGGGCGCGGTGGCGGGCACCGCCGCAGGTCTCGCCCTGACGGCCGTGCTGCGCCCTCTGATCGAAGGCTGGTCGGGCAAACGCTTCGGCCACATCGCCATCCACCCCTGGGAGCTGCTGGGGATCGCGGCGATCGGCCTGGCCACCGGCGTACTGGCTGCCCTGGCACCGGCCGTCGTCGCGAGCAGGCAGTCGGTGCTCGAGTCGCTGACCGGCAGGCGCGGGGTGCGCCGCTCCTCACGGCTGATGCCGGTGCTCGGGATCGTCGCCATGGTGCTCGGGGGCGCCCTGGCAGTCATGGGCGGGCTCATGGGGCGTGCGGTGGCCACGGCGGCCGGCTCGGTGATCGCCGAGCTGGGCGTACTCGCCTGCATCCCGGTGATCGTTGGATCGCTCGGAAGGCTCGGCCGCTTCCTCCCGCTCACCCCGCGGCTCGCCCTGCGCGACGCGGCCCGCAACCGGGGCCGCACGGCACCTGCTGTCGCCGCGGTGATGGCGGCCGTCGCGGGCACCGTGGCCGTCGCGACGTACACCGTGAGCTCCGAGGCGGAAGGGAACTACAACCTTCATCTGTCGCTGCCCAAGGGAGTCATCGCGATCGGCGCCGACACCTATGGCGAGCACGCGGACCCGGCCGGGACGCTGACCCTGGCACGCGGCATCGCCCGCCGTGATCTGCCGGTGCAGGGCGCGCCCGCCACCGTCAGCCGAGTGTGGGCCGGCAGTGACTGCGACAAGTTCAGCGACTCGGACGCCTGCGGCTCGCTCACCATGGAGAAGCCCAGGGCGAACATCTGCCCCCTGCAGGCAGCGGGTGGCAGAGAACTCGCGGAGAGGCTGTCCGCGGGCGAACACAAGAAGCTGGTGCACTCACCGAAATGCGAGGGCGCGGAGTACGCCGACACCAGCTTCGGCAACGACTCGGAGATCGTCGTCGGCGACAGCGCGCTGCTGCGCGTCTACGCCGGGCTGAAGGACCCGGCCGCCGCCGAAGCACTGGCCGCCGGCACCCCCGTACTCCTCAACAACGCGTACGCCGGGCCGGACGGCAAGGTCACGCTGAAGGCCATCCACCGCTACATCGCCGAGGACAGGGCGAACCGCAGGCTGCACCCCGGAAAGGCCAGGACGACCGTCAGCCACCTCCGGGTCTACCGGGCGGCCGACCGGTACGCGGCGACTCCCGGCATCCGCATGATCATTCCGCAGGCCACCGCCGACCGCATCGGGCTGCACACCGGCCCCGTGACCACTGTCTACCGGGCCACGCGCCGACCGACCGAGGAACAGAAGCAGCGTTTCGACGACGGGATTTCGCAGGCCGGCGGCGGCGCCTACCTCTGGCAGAGCGAGACACCGGCCGACAGCGACACCACCATGCTGATCCTCGCGCTGTTCTCGGGCGTGGTGACTCTGGGCGCGGCCGCCATCGCCACAGGCCTGGCGAAGGCCGACGCGGAGGCCGACCTGACGACCCTGGGCGCTGTCGGCGCCCCGCCGGGCGTGCGGCGCAGCCTCAGCGGCTTCCAGTGCGCCGTGGTCGCGGGGACCGGCGTGCTGCTCGGTACGGCGGCGGGTGCGCTGCCCGCCGTGGCGGTACGGCTCACGGATCTCAAGAGGGCGCTGGACCAGATGCGGGCGCAGCCGATGGACTCCGCGTACACACCGATCGTGCTGCCGTGGGAGACCATCGGCATCCTCGCCGTTGCCGTACCGGTCCTGGCCGGTCTGCTCGCGGCCTGCTTCACCCGCTCCCGCCTGGTCCTGGCCCGGCGGGCCGGCTGAGGCGGCGCGCGGGGTGGATCAGCCTGGGCCGGGGGCACCAACCCCTCATGAAGTGTGTGTGCGAGACAATGGCGGCATGGAGATGCCGAGGAGTGAACGGTCGGAACAGCCGGAGGAGCACCCCAAGGTCCTCATCGTGGGACAGGACGGGATGGCACTCGGCGGCGGGGCCGGCGGTGACGACGAGTCGCGTGAGGTCCCAGTGACAGAAATGGTGGAACAGCCCGCGAAGGTCATGCGCATCGGCAGCATGATCAAACAGCTTCTGGAGGAGGTCCGTGCAGCCCCTCTCGACGAGGCGAGCCGGGTCCGTCTGAAGGACATCCACGCGTCGTCCGTGAAGGAGCTGGAGGATGGGCTGGCGCCCGAGCTGGTGGAGGAGCTGGAGCGTCTCTCGCTCCCCTTCACCAATGAGGCCATCCCGTCGGAGGCGGAACTGCGCATCGCGCAGGCGCAGTTGGTGGGCTGGCTGGAGGGCCTGTTCCACGGCATCCAGACGGCTCTGTTCGCCCAGCAGATGGCGGCGCGGGCCCAGCTGGAACAGATGCGCCGGGCCCTGCCTCCAGGCGCGGGCGGCCCGGAGGACGAGGACGAGGGCGGCGGCCACGGAGGGGCGATCCGCTCGGGGCCTTATCTCTGACCCTGGCTCTGTCGCTCTGCCCCGGTCCTCGCCGCTTCCACCGCACCCTGGTCCGGGGCGGGGTCCGGGGCGGAGGGCCGAGGCCCGCCCCCGCCGGTTGCGGGAACCCGAGGCCCGGCTTCCCGCGATGAGCGGGGGGCCGGGCCTCGGGTATGCGCGGGGCCGCGCCTCGGGTGTGCGCGGGGCCGCGCCGCCGGGGGCCGGATCCTGCCGGGGCTTCCACCGGGCGAGGGCTTCCACCGGGTGAGGGGCTTCCGCCGGGGATACGGAGGGGTAAGGCCCGCAGAGGGGTCAGGCCCGCAGCAGAACCTTCCCCACATGCGCCCCGGCGTCCAGCACCCGGTGCCCCTCCGAGGCGAGGGCCATCGGCAGCTCCTGGTCCACCACGGGCCGCACGCGCCCACCGGACACCAGCGGCCAGACGTGCTCGCGCACCGCGGCGACGATCGCCGCCTTCTCCCCCAGCGGGCGCGCCCGCAAAGACGTGGCAGTGATGGCACCGCGCTTCCCGAGCAGGGTCGAGAGATTCAGCTCGCCCTTCACGCCGCCCTGCATACCGATCACTGCCAGCCGCCCGCTGGTCGCCAGCGCCTGCACGTTCCGGTCCAGGTACTTCGCGCCGACGACGTCGAGGATGACGTCCGCGCCGGACCCGTCGGTGGCTTTCCGGATCTCCTCGACGAAGTCCTGCTCGCGGTAGTTGATCAGTACGTCGGCGCCCAACTCCGCACAACGCTCCAGCTTCTCGCGGCTGCCGGCGGTCACGGCGACACGCGCCCCGACCGCCTTGCCCAGCTGGATCGCCATCGTGCCGATCCCACTCGACCCGCCATGCACCAGAAGCATCTCGCTGGGCCGCAGATGGGCGACCATGAAGACGTTGGACCAAACGGTGCAGATGACTTCCGGCAGCCCCGCGGCGGTGACGAGATCGACCCCGTCCGGCACCGGCAGCAGCTGCCCCGCCGGTACGGCGACCTTCTCCGCGTACCCGCCGCCACTCAGCAGCGCACACACTTCATCGCCGACAGCCCACCCGGACACCCCTGGTCCGATCTCCGCGATCCGCCCGGAGCATTCCAGGCCGGGATACGGTGACGACCCGGGAGGCGGCTCGTAGAAGCCCTGTCGTTGCAGCACATCGGCGCGGTTTACGGCGGACGCCACCACCTCGACGAGGACTTCGCCCTCGCCGGGGACGGGGTCGGGCACTTCGGCCCAGACAAGCGCCTCGGGACCGCCGGGTTCGGGGATCGTGATCGCATGCATGATCGCGAGGCTACTCCGCGCCGGCTCCCGCCGCCTTGGCGGAAACCCGGACAATCGCGATCACTCGGTCGGTGAGCTGCAGAGGACTGGCATCAGGGTCGTCGTAGCCGATCAGCCGGTGCCCTCGCTTGACGGTGACGACCAGATCGTTCGCGTCCCGGACACTCCGCCCCACCTCCGCCTTTATGACCGGCCGCTCGACCAGATCGAGCCCGCTGCCCTGCTGGATCAGATCCTCCATCACGGTGCCCGCGCTCGGGCTGAGCACGGAGAGCCCGAGCAGCCGTCCCGCCGCACTGGCACTCGTGATCACCGCGTCCGCGCCGGACTGTCGCAGCAGCTGGGCGTTCTCCTCCTCGCGCACGGCGGCGACGATCTTCGCCCCTCGGTTGAGCTGCCGCGCGGTCAGCGTGACCAGTACCGCGGTGTCGTCGCGCTGGGTGGCAATGACGATCTGCCGGGCCCGCTGCAACTCGGCGCGGAGCAGCACATCGCTGCGGGTCGCATCCCCGACGACACCCGCGAAACCCTCCGCATTGGCCGCCTCGATGACTTTGCTGTTGGGATCGACGACGACGATCTGCTCCCGTTTCAGACCGGTCGCGCACAGTGTCTGCATCGCGGAGCGGCCCTTCGTACCGAAGCCGATGACGACGGTGTGGTCTCGCAAGCGGAGCCTCCAGCGGTTCAGCCGCCACTCCTCCCGGGTGCGCTCGGTGAGCACTTCGAGAGTGGTGCCGACCAGGATGATCAGGAACAGCACGCGCAGCGGCGTGACAACAAGGATGTTGGTGAGCCGCGCGCCGTCGCTGTACGGGACGATGTCGCCGTAACCCGTGGTGGAGAGGGTGACAGTCGCGTAGTAGAAGGAGTCGAGCAGATCGACCTTGCTGTCGGCGTTGTCGTGATAGCCGCCGCGGTCGAACCACACGATGAAGGCCGTCAGCGCCAGCACCAGCAGCGCGATCAGGACCCGCCTGCCGACCTGCCGGAGCGGGCGCTCGACCACCCGGTGAGGCAGCTTCACACGGCGTGTCACCAGCTGCTCCCCCACCTGCCTGTCCAGCGCGTCATGGCCGGGAAGTTTCACGTGAAACACTCCTCCGCCCACGGCAGATCGATGATCTCCAGCAGCTGCCCGGCCTGCGCACCGCCGGACGGTACGACTGCGAGCCCGTCCGCGGCAGCGATACCGCGAAGCATCGCCGGCCCATGGAAATGCAGCGGAACCACCTCATCTGTCCTGTGGACTACTGGCACGAGTCGGACGTCGTACGGGTGGCCGTGCACCGCTTCACACACGGGCATGGCGTAAGGCTCCGCCACCGCGCGGCCGGATAGCCCACGCACCAGGGGCTCAGCAAGCGTGAGCAGCCCCGACACGGCCGCCAGCGGGTTGCCGGGAAGCCCGACGAGATGGCGGCCGTCAGCCAGCCTGGCGAGCAGCATCGGATGGCCGGGGCGCACGGCCACGCTGTCGACCAGCAGCTCGGCACCGAGCTTGCCGAGGATCGGATGGACATGGTCGACGGGCCCGGCAGCTGTTCCCCCGGTAGTGATGACCAAATCGGCCGCGGAGCCCGCGATGGCTTTCCGCAGCACATCGGCGTCGTCACCGAGCCACCGTGTTACCAGGACCTCGGCGCCGAACGACCCCAGCCAGGGTCCGATCATCGGCCCCAGCGCGTCCCGGATCAGCCCACTGTGCGGAAGCCCGGCAGGCAGCAACTCATCTCCCAGGACCAGGACTTCCACCCGGGGCCGGGGAATGACCGGCAGTTCGTCGTAACCAGCCGCTGCTGCCAGACCGAGCACAGCGGGGGTCACCAGGCCCCCGGTCGGCAGGAGCTGATCGCCCGTGCGGCACTCCTGTCCCCGGGGCCTGATGTCCTGCCCGGTGACGACGTCGCGCTGTGCGTAGAGCTGCTGCGCGCGCTCATCGGTCCGGGCATGTTCGGTGCGAACGACAGCGGTCGCGTCCGGCGGGATCCGGGCGCCGGTGGCGATCCGTACCGCGTCACCGTCGTCCAGCCGGTCGGGTGCGGCGTGGCCGGCGAGGATGCCGCCCGCGTCAATGATGCGCCAGGGCCCCGGCCCGGCGACCGCCCAGCCGTCCATGGCCGAGGTATCGAAGGACGGCAGGTCGGTGAGCGCCGTCAGCGGCGCGACGAGGATCAGGCCGAGCGCCTGGTCCAGCGGCACCCGCCGAGCGGGAGCGGGCACCGCCCGCCCGGCTTTCGCCGCACGGGCGCGGGCCTCGGCCCAAGGAGCGGCCCGGTGCTTCTCCGGTGAAGCGGGCTGCGGCACGGCCGGCGCCACCCTGCCGACGAGTGCGAGCGCTTCGTCCAGGTCGCGGTCCTGCTGCCCGGTCATCCGGCGTCGGTCCCTTTGGCCTCTCCGGCCTCGTCCGCCCACCGGTTGGCGAGCGCGGCCGCCTTGCGCGCCGCGTCGGCGACAGCCACGGGTCCGTCCTGTTCGGCCTTCGCCGCGGCATAGCCGACCAGAAATGTCGTAAGCGGCGCGGCCGGCCTGGCCACGCCGTGTGCGGCATCTCGGGCGAGATCGAGGAGGACGCCGGTGTCGACATCGAGCTCGATGTCGAGTTCGGCCTTGACTGCGGTAATCCATTCATCAAGCACGTTCCCATGCTCCCTGATGCGGGCCCGCGCCGATGCAACGTCCTGCCAGGTGTCGCAGTCGAACGAGGCAAGGGGATCGGCCGCGATCCGTACGAGGTCGAGCTCAGCGGTGAGCAGCCGCAGCGGGAGCCCGCCGACTGAGCCGTGCTCGGTGGCGAGCAGTGCGAGTTCACGGCGCAGCGCCTCGGTGCGGTAGGCGGCGACAAGCGGCTGGTCCCGGCCGCCCGGATCGGTCAGCAACGCCCCTTCGTGCGAACCCGTCTTGAGGGCGCCGAGCAGCGCCTGCACGGTCGCCTCCCCCAGAAAGGGCAGATCGGCGGAGAGTACGAGCACGGTTCCGGCCGACACGCCGCGTACCCCGGCACCGAGGGCTGCCAACGGCCCGCCGCCGGGCGGCTCTTCGAGGGCCCAGACCACAGGCCGGACAGTCGAGCGCCGGCCCCCGACCACAACGGTGGTCCGGGCCTCACGGCAGGCCCCGAGCACCCGGTCGAGCAGCGTCAGACCCCCCACGGTGACACCGGGTTTATCGGCACCACCGAGTCGCTTGGCGGCCCCTCCGGCGAGCACGACGGCGTCATACAAGGTCATCCCGCGAGTATGGGCCGCGGCAGGGCTCTGCGGAATGGCCGGGCGCCATCTGCCCGTCGATTGTCCGGGCGCTTCCCTCCTGTGCCTCGACAGCGCCCCCGGCCGCCGTCAGTCGAAGCCCACACTGCCGACCGGCCCCGGCCACCACCGCACACAGTCGGCCCACGCCCGCCTGACCCAACGGGCCCGAGCCCCGCAGCGCTACACCGAGCCGGCCACCGCACCCGCCATACCAACCCGTTCAACCCGCCACCACACTCGGACGCCCCCCTACCGACCGGCCCAGGCCGCCACCACCCGGCCGACCCCACCTACCGACCGGCGCACGCCGCCACCGCACCCGGCCGACCCCACCTACCGGCTCCCGGCGCCATACCAGGCGATACACGCCCGCCCTCCCCAACGGGCCCAACTGGCCTAACGGGCCCGCCCCCCGCAGAGCTACACCCAGGCGATCGACACCCGCCATACCGACCGGCCCAGGCCACCACCCGGCCGACCCCGCCTACCGACCGGCCCAGGCCGCCCCACCCGGCCGGTGCACACCCGCCTTGCCGACCGGCCCAGGCCACCACCGCACACCCGGCCCACGCCCGCCCGACCCAACGGGCCCGACCCCCGCAGCGCTACACCCGCGCGATCGACACCCGCCATACCGACCAGCCCAGGCCGCCACCACCCGGCCGACCCCGCCTACCGACCAGCCCAGGCCGCCCCACCCGGCCGGTACACCCCTGCCCTGCCGACCGTCCCGGGCCCGTCGCGCTACACCCCCCGCAACAGCACCGCCGGCTGCTCCACACAGTCCGCCACATACCTCAGGAAGCCACCGGCCGTGCCGCCGTCGCACACCCTGTGGTCGAACGTGAGCGACAGCTGCACCACCTGCCGGACAGCGAGTGCCCCCTCGTACACCCAGGGCTTGGGCACGATCCTGCCGGCACCCAGCATCGCGGCCTCGGGGTGGTTGATGATCGGCGTGGAGCCGTCGACCCCGAACACCCCGTAGTTGTTCAGCGTGAACGTGCCACCCGTCAGCTCTGCCGGACTCAATGCCCCGCTCCTGGCCGCCTCCGTCAGCCGTATGAACTCCTCGTTGAGTGACTCCGTTGTCCGCCCGCCGGCTTCGCGGACGACCGGTACCACCAGACCGCGCTCCGTCTGAGCGGCGAAACCCAGATGCACGGACGGCAGGCGCACGACCTCCCGCGCCTCCACGTCCACCGTCGAGTTCAGCTCGGGGAAGCGAGCCAGGGCCGCTGTGCAGACCCGGGCCAGCAACGCCAGTACCGAGATCTTCGGAACCTCCGGGCCGGCCGACGCGTTCATGGCGGCCCGCGCGGCCATCAGCTCGGTGGCGTCCGCGTCGACCCAGCATGTCGCATCCGGTATCTCCCGGCGGCTGCGCGACAGCTTGTCCGCGACGGCGCCGCGCATCCCCCGCAGCGGAACGCGGCTCCCCGCAGCCGCCGGAGCCCGGCCCGCCTGCTCCGGACCGTTCTCCGCCGGCGTGTTCTCGTCGGCCGCGATCGCCCGCAGTACCTGCTCCACGTCGGACCGCAGGATCAGTCCGTCCGGCCCGCTGCCCGCCAGCGCTCTCAGATCCACACCGTGCTCGCGCGCCAGCCGCCGCACCAGCGGCGAGATCACCGGAACAGGACCCGTCCGAGCGGCGGGAGACGGGGCTGGGGCCCCGGCGGGAGCCGGAGCTGGGGCCAGAGCCGGCCCCGTGGCACCGGCGACCCGCACACGCCGCCGCCGCGCGGCCACCGCACCGCCAGTGCCGTACCCCACGAGCACGTTGCCCGACGAGTCGTCATCAGCTCTCTTCGGACCCGTATCCACCGCCCCCGCACCGCCGACATGGCCCGAGCCCGCACCACGGGCACCGGCAGAGTCCGCGCCGCGGGTGCCGCCGGAACCCGCACCACGGGTGCCGCCAGGTCCAGCGACACCACGACCGGGACCGGCTCCCGCGCCCACCGAAGGCCCCACCGTCACCGTCAGCAGCGGTGATCCGACCGGCAGTTCGGCGCCCTCTTCACCGAACCGGGCCGTCACCATGCCGGCGTAAGGACAGGGCACCTCGACCAGTGCCTTGGCCGTCTCGACCTCCACGACCGGCTGGTCGACGGCGACGACGTCGCCGACCTCCACCAGCCACCGCACGATCTCAGCCTCGGTCAGCCCTTCCCCCAGGTCAGGCAGCTTGAATTCCAGGCAGTTGACATCAGAAGTGGTGGACATCAGCTCTGCGCCTCCCACTGCAGCCGCGCGACGGCGTCCAGCACCCGGTCCACACCCGGCAGATGGTGCCGTTCCAGCATGGGCGGCGGATACGGGATGTCGAACCCGGCGACCCGCAGCACCGGGGCCTCCAGGTGGTGGAAGCAGCGCTCCGTCACACGGGCGGCAATCTCCCCGCCGGGTCCGCCGAACCCGGCCGACTCATGGACGACGACCGCCCGGCCGGTGCGCCGCACGGACGCACACACCGTCTCGTCGTCGAACGGCACCAGCGAGCGCAGATCCACGACCTCAAGGTCCCAGCCCTCGTCACGGGCGGCCTCCGCCGCCTCCAGACACACCGGCACTGACGGCCCGTACGTCAGGAGGGTGGCGCTGCTGCCCGCGCGCCGGACCACAGCCCTGCCTATCGGCTCCACGGCGGCAGGTGCGTCAGGTGACCACTCGGCCTTCGACCAGTAGAGCCGCTTCGGCTCCAGGAAGATGACCGGGTCGTCGGAGGCAATGGCGGCCCGCAGCAGCCCGTACGCGTCGGGAACCGTGGACGGCGTCACGACATGCAGCCCCGGAGTCGCCATGTAGTACGCCTCCGACGAGTCGCTGTGGTGCTCGACCCCACCGATGCCGCCCCCGTACGGCACACGCACCACGATCGGCATCGGAAGCGCTCCCCGCGAACGGTTGCGCATCCGCGACACATGGCTGACGAGCTGCTCGAACGCCGGGTAGGCGAACGCGTCGAACTGCATCTCCACGACCGGTCGCAGCCCGTACATCGCCATGCCGACTGCCGCCCCGAGAATGCCGGCCTCCGCGAGCGGCGTGTCCGTACAGCGGTCCTCGCCGAACTCCTTCGCGAGACCGTCGGTCACCCGGAACACCCCGCCGAGTGTCCCGACGTCCTCCCCCATGACATGCACGGTGGGGTCATCGGCCATCGCGTCCCGCATCGCCCTCTGCAGCGCCTGGGCCATGGTGGCCGGCTTCACCGCGACTGTGGTCACCGCCCGGCCTCCGCTTCCAGCTCGGCGCGCAGCTGCTCCGCCTGTTCGCGCAGCTGCGGGGTCGGCGAGGAGTAGACCTGTGCGAAGAGGTCCATGGGGTCGAGCAGCGGATCGGCGTTCATCCGTCCGCGGAGGTCCGTGGCCATCGTCTCGGCGGCCTCCCGGGCAGCCCCCATGCGTTCCTCGCCGAGCAGTCCGCGGCCGGTCAGCTCGCGCTCCATGAGCCGGACCGGGTCGTGCGCACGCCACGCCTCCACCTCGTCGTCCGCGCGGTAGCGGGTGGCGTCATCGGCGTTCGTGTGTGCGTCCATCCGGTACGTCACCGCTTCTATCAGCGTCGGCCCGCCACCGGCCCGCGCCCGTTGGACCGCTTCGGAGAGCACCTGGTGCATCGCGGCCGCGTCGTTCCCGTCGACGAGCCGGCCGGGCATCCCGTATCCGACGGCCTTGTGCGCCAGGGAGGGTGCCGCGGTCTGCTTGGCAAGGGGCACGGAGATCGCGAAGCCGTTGTTCTGGACGAGGAAGACGACTGGCGCACGCCACACAGCCGCGAAGTTCAGCGCCTCGTGGAAGTCGCCCTCGCTGGTCCCGCCGTCCCCGACCATTGCCAGCGCAACCACATCGTCCCCGGTCAGCCGGGCGGCATGCGCCAGCCCGACCGCGTGCGGGAGCTGGGTTGCGAGCGGTGTGGACAGCGGCGCGATCCGGTGCTCACGCGGGTCGTATCCGGTGTGCCAGTCGCCGCGCAGCAGCGTCAGGGCCTCGACCGGGTCCAGACCGCGTGCCACGGCCGCGAGGGTGTCGCGGTAGCTGGGAAAGAGCCAGTCCCGCTCCTCCAGGACCAGAGCGGCGGCCACCTCGGACGCCTCCTGCCCGGTGGACGACGGGTAGACGGCGAGCCTGCCCTGTTTGGTCAGCGCTGTCGCCTGCGCGTTGAACCTGCGGCCGTGCACCAGGGCGTCGTACAGCCGCAGCAGCAGCTCCCTGTCGAGCCCGGCAGCGGCGTCCGTACCGAGCACGCGGTACGGCTCCGGGTCCGGGAGCAGCGGCGCGGGGTCGGTACGAAGCTTCCATGCCGGGTAGGCAGTAGCACCGGGCAGCTCTTGGACCGTCATGCCAGACACCTCCTCGTGGGAGCGGGAGGGCGCAGCGTCGTGTGATGCGCCTCACCTACCGATTGTTCGGTCGAAAGCGCATTTTGGCTACCGACCCCTTCAGCCTGTGGACAAACGGTTCTCCACAGCCTGGGATAGAAGCAGGTCGTCCATGGTGGAGAGGCGGGGACACATGGCAGCTGAACAAATGGCCGACGAGGGCGACGAGCGCCCTCCCGCGCGTCCGCTGGACGCCGTGGACCGCGACATCCTGCGGATCCTCCAGCAGGACGGCCGCGCGTCGATACGGTCCGTATCCGACCGCGTCCACGTCTCGCGCGCCAATGCGTACGCCCGCATCAACCGGCTCATCGAGGACGGCGTGATCCGCGGGTTCAGCGCCCGGGTCGACCACGAGCGCGCGGGCCAGGGGTCGTCCGCCTACATCACACTCAAGATCGTCCAGAACTCCTGGCGCACGGTCCGCAGACAGCTCACCGAGCTGCCGGGCACCGCTCACATCGCGCTGGTCAGCGGCGATTTCGATGTGCTCCTGCTCGTGCACAGCGCCGACAACAGGGCGCTCCGCGAGCTCGTCCTCACGAAGATCCAGGCGATCCCCGAAGTGCTCTCGACCCGGACGCTGCTGGTGTTCGAGGAGACGGACCTGGATCCGGCCAAACCCTCGGACCAGGCCGCGCGGCGGGACGGATGAGACCAGGGCGTCAGGCCCCTGACACGGGCAGACCTCAGGACTGACGCCTCAAGCCCCGGGACACCGGAGCGCGGCGCGGCAGGTCCGCAGGGTCGTCGCCGGCTACCGGCGACCACGCGTTGGCCCCGGGCGGCGCTGCGTCCGGACAGCTCCATGGGGCACCAGAGGCGGCTCGGGGCGCGGCCCTGCCCCTCAGCGGGCCGGACCCGTGCGCAGCCCTTCGAACGCCAGCTGCACGACGGCCTCGGCCAGCTGGTCGGCGTCGGGACCGGCGCCCTGTGCCGGGCGGACCCACTCGACCAGCGAGTTGATCATCCCGAAGAGCAGCCGGGTCGCAAGGCGGATGTCCACGTCGGAGCGGAGATCGCCCTCGGCCACCGCCGCCTTCAGCAGATCGGCCACCCGCTGGTCGAATTCCCGGCGCCGCTCCATCGCCCAGCGCTCGGTCTTCGTGTTGCCGCGTACCCGCAGGAGAAGCGTCACGTAGGGCAGCTCCGCCACCAGCACACCGACCGTACGGCGTGTGACGTACTCGACGCGCTGGATCGCCCGCCCCCGGACCGCGCCCGGCTCGTCCAGCACACCGAAGAGCCCGTCGATGGCGCGGCTGACCGCACGCCGCAACAGCTCCTCCTTGCCGACGACGTGGTGGTAGATCGAGGACTTCGAGATGCCTGCGGCTCTGGAGAGATGCTCCATGGACGTGCCGTCGTAACCGCGCTCGTTGAAGACCCGCACGGCGACCGTCAGCAGGGTCTCCGGTGTGTACGTCTCCCGCTTGGGGGTGCCCATCAGGCTGCCCCGCCCTTCTCCGGACGGACGTACGACTGCCGGTACAGCGCCAGCGACGGGGCGTAGCGCCCGCCCGGCACGCGCGCGTGGAGCTCGTCGAGCAGTTCGTGAGCCCAGGCCCGGCCCAGCTTGCGGCCCCATTCGACCGGTCCCAGCGGGTAGTTCACACCGAGCCGCATCGCCGTGTCGATGTCCTGAGCGGAGGCGACACCCTTGGCCAGCGCATCCGCCGCGAGGTCCACCATCATCGCGACGGTCCGCGCGACGATCATGCCGGGGACGTCCCCGATGACGCTGACCTTCTTGCCGAGCCGCTGGAAGAGACCGATCGACTGCCGCAGCGTCTCCCATCCGGTGACCTCGGATGCCGACAGCGCGATGCGGGTCGCGGAGCGGTAGTCGAGCGCCAGGTCGAAGTAGACGACGTCGCGGAACTCGGCCGACGTCTGCCCGTCGGCGAGCACCAGCTGCCCCCCGCTGGGCAGCACGATCCTGCACCCACCGTCCTCCTCGTCCTCGCGCACCGCGATCCCCGCCTCGCGGAACATCGCGACCAGCTCGGCCGCAGGCCCGAGATCGCCCTCCACCGTGATTCCCGGCGGGGCCTCGGTGGCCGGGGCGGTGTGCGGCTCGGGCCGGGCCGCCCCCTCGCCGTACGCGTACCAGCCGCGGTCGCTCTTCCTGCCCAGCTGCCCGGATTCGACAAGCCGCTGCTGGGACAGCGACGGGCGGAATTTGGGGTCCTGGAAGAACGATTCCCAGACCGAGCGGGTGACCGCTTCGTTGACGTCCTGGCCGATCAGGTCGGTCAGCTCGAACGGCCCCATCCTGAAGCCGCCGGACTCCCTGAGGACGGCGTCGATGGTGGCCGGGTCGGCGCCACGCTCCTCGTGCACCGCGAAGGCCTCGGCGTAGAAGGGTCGGGCGATGCGGTTGACGATGAACCCGGGGGTGTCGGTGCAGCGGACCGGGGTCTTGCCCCAGGCCTTCGCTGTCGCCCACGCGAGCGCGGAGCTCGCTTCGTCGGTCGCGAAGCCGCTGACGATCTCGACGAGGGGGAGCAGGGGTGCCGGGTTGAAGAAGTGCATACCGACGAAGCGGCCGGGGTGCCTCAGGGCGCCCGCGACGGCGGTCACCGAGAGGGACGACGTGTTGGTCGCGAGCAGGCAGTCCTCGGCGACGATCTCCTCGACGGCAGTGAAGAATTCCTGTTTGACCTGGAGTTGTTCGACAATCGCCTCGATCACGAGCGCGGCGTCGGCGAGCTCCGCCGGGTCTCCGGCGGGCAGCAGCCGGTCGCGGGCCGCATCGCGCTGCGGGGCCTCCATGCGCCCCTTCTCGACCAGCCGGTCCAGCCGGGCGGTGATGGCTTCGGCGGCCTTCTCCGCGCGACCCGGGAGGGCGTCGTAGAGGCGCACCGGGTGCCCGGCGACCAGGGCGACCTGGGCTATGCCCTGGCCCATGGTGCCGGTGCCGACGACTGCGACGGTGCGGCTCGGCGCCAGGGCGGGCAGGTATGCGGTGGCGGTCATGGGGCGATCTTCCCGTACTGAGTTATCCACAGTCTGAGCGGACCCCCTTGTCCCGACCGATCGTTCGGTTACTCTAACTCTGTCCACCTGTCCTGCGCAGCTCGACGAGGAGTTGTCTCGCGATGCAGTTGACCGAGCTGTCCCAGATCCACCGGCCCACGCTCGACCAGGCCCTCGAAGTGATCCGTACGCGTGCGTACTGGACGCCCCACCCCGAGCACCCCAAGGCGTACAGCGGTGACGGCAAGGCAGCCTTCGACGCCCTGCTGGGCGGGCGCATCGATCTGGGCCAGCCAGGCACCGACGACTGGACCGGGGGCGAAGTCTCGCCGTACGGAGTCGAGTTGGGCATTACCTACCCGCACCCCGACCTGGACGTTCTGCTGCCCGCGATGAGTGCGGGGACGGGTGCGTGGCGAGCGGCCGGCCCCGAGGTGCGGGCCGTGGTCTGTCTGGAAATCCTGGCGCGGATCAGCGCCCGTACACCGGAGTTCGCCCACGCGGTCATGCACACCAGTGGTCAGGCGTTCATGATGGCCTTCCAGGCGGGGGGCCCACACGCCCAGGACCGCGGCCTCGAAGCCGTGGCATACGCGTATGCCGAGCAGGTCAGGACGCCCACGTCCGCCGACTGGTCCAAGCCCCAGGGCAAGCGGGACCCACTGGAGCTGCGGAAGTCCTTCACCACGGTGGGACGGGGCATCTCCCTGCTGATCGGCTGCAACACCTTCCCCACCTGGAACGGCTATCCGGGCCTGTTCGCCTCCCTGGCCACCGGAAACCCGGTACTTGTGAAGCCGCACCCGCGCGCGGTACTGCCACTCGCGCTCACCGTCCAAGTGGCACGGGAAGTCCTCTCCGAGGCCGGCTTCGACCCGAACCTGGTCGCACTGGCCGCCGAGCGGCCCGGCGAGGGAATCGCCAAATCCCTCGCTGTCCGCCCGGAGATCAAGATCATCGACTACACGGGTTCGACCGCCTTCGGAGACTGGCTGGAGGCCAACGCCCGGCAGGCGCAGGTCTACACGGAGAAGGCCGGGGTCAACACGGTCGTCGTCGACTCCACGGACGACTACAAGGGGATGCTCTCCAATCTGGCCTTCTCGCTCTCCCTGTACAGCGGCCAGATGTGCACCACTCCACAGAACCTCCTGATTCCGGCCGACGGCATCACCACCGACGCGGGCCACAAGTCGTACGACGAGGTGGTCGCCGATCTCGCCAAGGCGGTAGCGGGGCTCCTCGGCGACGACACCCGGGCGAACGCGCTACTGGGCGCGCTGGTCAACCCTGATGTGCGGACCCGCCTCGAAGCAGCCGCAGAGCTGGGCGAAGTGGCCCTCGCGTCACGGGAGATCGCCCACCCGGACTTCCCGGACGCCGTGGTCCGTACACCCGCGATCGTCAAACTGGACGGCTCGCGGAAGTACTGGGCCACGTCGGACGCCGACGCGGCATATCTCTCCGAGTGCTTCGGGCCGGTGTCGTTCGCTGTGGCCGTCGAGTCGACCAGCTCCGCACTCGACCTGCTCCGCCGCACGGTCCGCGACAAGGGAGCGATGACAGTGGGCGCGTACACCACGTCGGCCGAGGTGGAGCAGGCCGTGGAGGAGGTCTGCCTGGAGGAGTGCGCCCAGCTCTCGCTCAATCTGACGGGCGGTGTCTACGTCAATCAGACCGCGGCCTTCTCGGATTTCCACGGCTCCGGTGGAAACCCGGCGGCGAACGCGGCGCTGTGCGACGGGGCCTTCGTGGCCAACAGGTTCCGGACGGTGGAGGTCCGCCGGCAGGCGTAACAGGCCCCTGAGGCACGGGCTCTGCGGCCGCGGCGCCCGACGCGAGACCTCGGCCGTACACGGGCCGACCGACCCGGCCGGGGTCTCGCCGCTCAGGCTGTGCGCCCGTCCGGCGCGGCCTGCGCAAACCGTCCGTGTGCCCCGCCGGCGTAGCGGCTCAGCCGATCTGTGCGTACCGCTGCACCCAGGCGTGCATGGCGATCGCAGCGGCCGCACCCGCGTTGATGGACCGCGTGGAGCCGAACTGCGCGATCGAGCACACCTGCTGCGCGTGGGTCCGCGCCTCCTCTGTCAGCCCGGGGCCCTCCTGCCCGAACAGCAGTACGCACCGTCGTGGCAGCTCGGTCCGCTCCAGGGGTACCGCCCCCGGCAGATTGTCGATCCCGATGATCGGCAGGTCCTCGGACGCCGCCCACGCGGTCAGCGATTCCGTGTCCGGGTGGTGACGCACATGCTGGTACCGGTCGGTGACCATCGCCCCGCGCCTGTTCCAGCGCCGCCGACCCACGATGTGGATCTCCTTGGCGAGAAAGGCGTTGGCGGTGCGGACGACCGACCCGATATTGAAGTCGTGGCTCCAGTTCTCGACTGCGACGTGGAAATCGTGGCGCCTGGTGTCCAGGTCGGCGACGATCGCCTCACGCGTCCAGTAGCGGTAGACGTCGACCACATTGCGCCGGTCCCCCGCAGCGAGCAGCTCCTGGTCGTACCGAGCGCCCTCAGGCCACGGAAGCGGATGCGGCCCGACACCGATTTCGGGGGCGAGGGCGAAAGCCTCGTCGTACTGCGCCGGTTCGACGGACAGTGCCGGCAGTACTGTCACTCCGGAAACTCCCGTCACCCGGCTCGGCCCGAGCGCTTCTCGCGTTTCGGCCGATTCGGGTGCCTCGGATGCTTCGGGTGTTCCGGGTGTTCCGGGTGCCCCGGGTGTTCCGGGGGAGGGCTCGCTGGTCACCCCACGAGCGTACGGGGCTGCTCGCCCTGCTCCCCCTCGGCCGTACGCCGCCTGCCTGCAGGACCGGTAAGTACACCCGCGAACCGACCTGCGCGAGTGCGGGCGGTGAGCGTCGCCGCCCGGCCGCCGAGCCAGAGCAGGAACCCGGTCGGCAGGAAGACCGCATCCGCCGCGATCATCGCCATCGAGAAGAACGGCAGCCCCAGCAGTACGGCGATACCGGCGTGCTCGAGGATCATCGCGACCAGCAGTACGTTCTTCACGCGCCGGTTGAAGAGGGTGAACGGGAAGGCCACCTGAACGATGACCGTGCCGTACGTCACCAGCATCACCAGTACGCCGCTGGCCGCGAACAGCGAGGACAGTCCGGGCCAGGGCGAGAAGTAGTCCAGATGAAGCGGGTAGTAGAGAGCCGTGCCGTCCTCCCAGCGGGAGCCCTGGATCTTGTACCAGCCGGCTGTCGAGTAGATCAGGCAGACCTCGGCCATGATCACAACGAGGGTCGCGTTGTGCGCGAGGTTGGCGACGACGTCGAGGAACGTGCGGGGCTCACCCGGAGCGACACGGCTTACCGCCCACCACAGGCCCTGCACCAGCCACATCGCCCAGAAGATCAGCGCCCAGCCGGCGCTCACATCACCGGGCAGTGTGACAGCGGCGAGTGCGGCACCGACCACGGACCACAGCAAGGGCCCGGTCCGGTCCCGGCCCACCGGAGGAATGGCACCGGATCCGCCCGGCACACCTGAAGGGCCCGGGGCGGGGCCTCGGTCGGTACCTCCGGCCTCCGATGCTCCCGCGGCCTGCGGAGATACGGCGGCCTTCGAGGCGCGGGCAGCCCGGCGCGCATCCAGCGACCAGACCTGTGAGCAGCGCGTCAGCACCAGATAGATCGCCATGATGTGGACGACGTTGTCGCCGCCGTCGCCCACGAAGATGGACCGATTCTGCAGCGACAGGACACCGATCATGAACAGTGCAGAGGAGAAGCGGGTGTGCCAGCCGAGCAGCAGCAGCACGCTGGAGAGCACAGCCAGGGCGTAGACCACCTCGAACCATGCCGTGGAGTCCGACCACATCAGCACGGTGAACGCGTGATTTCCGTCGATGAGCTGCTTCGCCATGGCCCAGTCCCACGGCGAGTGCGGCCCGTACAGCTCACGGCGGTGGGGCAGCTCCCTCAGGAGGAAGAGCAGCCATGTGGCGGAGAACCCGATCCTGACCACGGCAGTCTGATACCGGCCGAGCGAGGCCGAGGTGATGCGCTGGACACCGCGTGCGATCCCATTGGTGATGTTGCTGCCGGTGGCGGTGCTGCTGCTGACTGGGCTCACCGGTCGGCCTCCGTACGGTCCGCGGGGACAACCGCCCACCAGGGGAGGACCCGGTAGGAGACACGTGTGTCGATCTTCTCGTGGCTCCACGGGGGCGCCTTCACGGAGGCGGTCGCCGACCGGACCTGTATCCGCTCGACCGTGGAACCGCGCTGCTGCTCGTCACTCATGCGCATGACGACAATGCGGCGGATGTACCGCTCCGACAGGGCACCCCGCAGCCCGACCGGCTGGTTGTCGTTGTTGTGCGAGCCGGTGAAGAAGTCCCAGGCACGGCGCAGCTCGTTCTGGTCGACATGACTGGGGAGCACGTTGTGGTGGAGGGACGCGCCGTCCTCGGCAGACAGATCCGTCCACCCGGAGGTCCTGAGCCCTCCGTCCTTCGTGCGTATCTCGGCACGCGCCTGGACGTCGATGTTCTGCTGGAGCGGATTGGGGGCGAAAAGCTTCCAGTTCTGCTCGAACTCGGGGTAAATCCAGTCGCCCACCGCCTTGCCGTACTGCTTGCTCACAGTGTTCGACGGCGCGACATGCAGGAAGACCATCGAGAGGTGCACAGCGGCCAGCACCCCGATCAGCCCGAGCGCGATGGCTGCCGCCACCTGGTACGGGAAGGAAAGGGCGGCGATCCCGCGGGACTCGACGACCCTCCGGCGCTCAGCAGCCCCGGCAGGGCGCTGTGCCTCCGTGCTCTCGGCAGCCTCCCGGGACCCGACGGCCCCAGGGGCACCGGAATCCTCAAGCGGGTCGGCCGTCTCACGCGGCTCCCTCGGCTGAGGCGGCCGGGACGGCTGAGGCGGAGCCCCTGGCCCGTTGGCTCCGGGCTCCCCACTGTCGTACGAATCCATCCCGCCCCGATCCCCTTTGACGCCCGCCGGTCTTCAGGCCAGTTATCCACAGGGTTGACACCCTAAGGGCCCGCGCCCCACCATTGAAGTCCATGAACCGAACGATCGGTCGGTAGGGGGCACGCGATGGCGACAGTGGCGTACGGGGCAGACGGGGCACCACAGCCCCAGGCGGCCGCTGCCCCCTCGGCAGCGGCCGGGTCCAGCAGCGAGCAGTCACGGGAGGCCGCCTTCGACACCGCTGTGGCCGCGGACGAGCGGATCGAGCCACGGGACTGGATGCCCGACGCCTACCGCGCCTCACTCGTCCGCCAGATGGCTCAGCATGCGCACTCCGAAATCATCGGGATGCAGCCCGAGGCCAACTGGATCACCCGAGCCCCCTCACTGCGCCGTAAGGCGATCCTGATGGCGAAGGTCCAGGACGAGGCAGGACACGGCCTGTACCTGTACAGCGCGGCCGAGACTCTCGGCACGGGCCGCGAAGAGCTGCTCGACAAGCTCCACTCCGGCCGCCAGAAATATTCATCGATCTTCAACTACCCCACATTGACCTGGGCCGACGTCGGCGCGGTCGGCTGGCTGGTGGACGGCGCGGCGATCACCAACCAGGTGCCGCTCTGCCGCTGCTCGTACGGTCCGTATGCACGGGCCATGGTCCGTGTCTGCAAGGAGGAGTCCTTCCACCAGCGCCAGGGCTTCGAGCTGCTGCTCACGCTCAGCCGCGGCACACCGGACCAGCATGCGATGGCCCAGGACGCGGTGGACCGCTGGTGGTGGCCGTCGCTGATGATGTTCGGCCCCCCGGACGACGAGTCCGCGCACTCGGCACAGTCCATGGCCTGGAAGATCAAACGCCACTCGAACGACGAGCTGCGCCAGCGTTTCGTGGACATATGTGTCCCACAGGCCGAGGCCCTGGGGCTGACACTTCCCGACCCTGATCTGCGGTGGAACGAGGAGCGGGGACAGCACGACTTCGGCAGCATCGACTGGACCGAGTTCAAAGAGATCCTCAAGGGCAACGGGCCCTGCAACGAACAGCGGATCACCCAGCGGCGCCGGGCCCACGAGGACGGCGCGTGGGTCAGGGAAGCGGCGACCGCCTATGCCGCGAAGACCGCCGGAGCAGCCGAAGCCACGGCACGAGGGAAGGCGAGCGCATGACCGCCACATCCGGGAACAGTCCGGCCGCCGGCGACTGGCCGCTGTGGGAAGTGTTCGTGCGCTCGCGACGCGGGCTGGCCCACACCCACTGCGGCAGCCTGCACGCGCCGGACGCCGAGATGGCGCTGCACCATGCCCGCGATCTCTACACCCGCAGGAGCGAGGGCGTATCGATCTGGGTCGTCCCCTCCACCGCTGTCACCGCCTCCTCGCCCGACGAGAAGGACTCGTTCTTCGAACCGGCCGGTGACAAGCCCTACCGCCACCCCACGTTCTACGAGATCCCGGAAGGGGTGCAGCACCTGTGACCGCGGCTCTCGCCCTCGGCGACGACGCGCTGGTCCTCTCCCACCGGCTGGGGGAGTGGGCGGGCCATGCGCCCGTGCTGGAGGAGGAAGTGGCCCTCGCCAACATCGCTCTCGACCTGCTGGGGCAGGCGCGGGTGCTGCTCTCACTCGTGGGGGACGAGGACGAACTGGCATACCTCCGCGAGGAGCGCGCTTTCCGCAACCTCCAGCTGGTGGAGCAGGAGAACGGCGACTTCGCGCACACCATCGCCCGCCAGCTCTTCTTCTCGACCTACCAGCACCTGCTGTACGACCGGCTGGCCGTCGGCGGCAGCCCGCTCGCGCCTCTCGCCGGGAAGGCGGTCAAGGAGGTCGCCTATCACCAGGAACATGCCGAGCAGTGGACGCTGCGGCTCGGCGACGGGACAGCCGAGAGCCATGAGCGGATGCAGCGGGGGCTGGACGCGCTGTGGCGCTTCACCGGTGAGATGTTCCAGCCGGTCGAAGGGGCGGATGTGGACTGGAGCGAGCTGGAGGACAGCTGGTCCCGGTCGGTGACGGCACTGCTGGCTCGGGCCACGCTGTCCGTGCCGGCCGGGGAGCGGACCGGAGCCTGGTCCGCGGGGGCGGGCAGGCAGGGGCTGCACACCGAGCCCTTCGGACGGATGCTCGCCGAGATGCAGCATCTGCACCGCAGCCACCCGGGGGCGACATGGTGACCAAGACCCCTCTCGAAGCGGAACTGCGCCGGCTCGCAGGAGCCGTCCCCGATCCCGAACTCCCGGTCGTGACACTGGAGGAGCTGGGTGTGCTGCGAGGTCTGGAGATCCTCGGCCCTGGCCGCGTCGAGGTCGAGCTCACTCCGACATACACCGGCTGTCCAGCCATCGAGTCGATGTCCTCCGACATCGAGCGGGTGCTGCATGAGCACGGGATACCGGATGTATCGGTGCGCACGGTGCTGTCACCGGCCTGGTCGACGGACGACATCAGCGCGGAGGGGCGGCGCAAGCTGGCTGACTTCGGGATTGCTCCCCCGCGCCCGACCGGACCTGTCTCCCTCGCTCTGTCCATACGCTGCCCCCACTGCGGATCGACCGACACCGAACTGCTCAGCCGGTTCTCGTCCACGGCCTGCAAGGCACTGCGACGTTGCACCTCCTGCCATGAACCCTTTGACCACTTCAAGGAGTTGTAGATGTTCCATCCGCTCCGGGTCAGCGCGGTCGAACAGCTCACGGACGACGCCGTGGCCATCACCTTCGCCATCCCCGCGGAGCTGCGTGAGACATTCCGGCACACACCGGGCCAGCATGTGGCGCTGCGCCGCGTCGTGGGCGGTGTGGAGATCCGCCGGACGTACTCGATCTGCACCCCGGCAGCCGGAGCCGCCGATGATCCGGTCGTACGGGTCGGGGTGCGGCTGGTGGAAGGTGGCGAGTTCTCCACGTACGCGCTCAAGGAGCTGGGTGCCGGGGACACCGTCGAGGTCATGGAGCCGATGGGCAGGTTCGCGTTCGAACCGCGCCCCGGACGGTTCGCGGCGATCGTGGGAGGCAGCGGCATCACGCCCGTACTCTCGATCGCGGCGACCCTGCTGGCGCGCGAGCCGGAGGCCCGGTTCTGCCTGATACGCAGCGACCGCACCGCGGCATCGACGATGTTCCTCGACGAGGTCGCCGATCTGAAGGACCGCTGGCCGGACCGTTTCCAGCTGGTGACCGCGCTCTCCCGGGAGGAGCAGCAGTCCGGTCTGCCATCAGGTCGGCTCGACCGGAAACGGCTGACGGGGCTGCTGCCTGCGCTGCTGCCGGTGGAAGACGTGGACGGCTGGTTCCTGTGCGGCCCGTTCGGTCTGGTGCAGGGTGCGGAAGGGGCGCTGCGCGAGCTCGGAGTGGCCAGGTCCCGCATCCACCAGGAGATCTTCCATGTCGACGGCGGGACTTCCGCCACTGGGACGCCCACCACCGCGACACCCGCCGACGCCGCGTCGGCCGCAGCAGCCGCTCCGGCGCACAGCACGCTGACCGCCACCCTCGACGGCCGCTCGGGCAACTGGCCGGTGCGGGAAGGGGACTCACTGCTGGAAACAGTCCTTCGGAGCCGCTCCGACGCTCCTTATGCCTGCAAGGGCGGAGTGTGCGGCACGTGCAGGGCGTTCCTGGTCTCGGGTGAGGTGCGGATGGACCGCAACTACGCGCTGGAGCCCGATGAGACCGAAGCGGGCTATGTGCTGGCCTGCCAGTCACACCCGCTCACGCCGGAAGTGGAGCTGGACTTCGACCGCTGAGAGCAATCCCGATCGCCGCGTCGCCGGTGTTCCGCATCATGGCCCGTTGCCCTAATCTGACGCTGCATCAGAAACGTGGGACGGGGCGGAGCGGGAGGACAGGGCTGTGGACTTCACCTTCACCGAGGAGCAGCAGGCTGCCGTAGAGGCGGCGAAGGCAGTCTTCTCGGGCGTCGCGCCCGACGGAGTGCCCAGCCCGGCGCTGACCGCGGGCGCGGTGGCCGAGGACTTCGACCGACCGCTGTGGGGAAAGCTGGCGGAGGCCGACCTGCTGAGCCTGGTCGTGTCACCCGAGCACGGCGGGGCGGGGCTCGGGCCGATCGCCCTCTGCCTGGTCCTGCGCGAGGCGGCCCGGGTGCTGGCCAGGGTGCCGCTGCTGGAGACCAGTGCGGTCGCAATGGCCGTGGAGCGTTATGGCAGCGCGGAGTTGAGGGACGAGATTCTGCCCGCTGTGGGACGCGGCGCACTGGCCCTCACCGTCGGTGCCAACGGCCGCACCGGCCATGATCCCGCCGAACTCGCTGTCACCGCAGAACGGGACGAGGACGGCTGGGTCCTCGACGGGGTACAGACAGGTGTGCCCTGGGCCCAGACCGCCGACCGGATCGCGGTGCCGGCCCACACGCCGGCCGGGGTGTCCGTGCTCGCGCTGATCTCCCGCGAAAGGCAGGGGGACAACCGTCAGGGGGCCACCGGGATCACTCTGGCCGAGCAGATATCCACCAGCGGCGAGCGCTTCGCAGAGGTACGGCTGGACTCCGTCCGCCTCATGGACCGGGATGTCATCGAGGCCGACGGCGCCTGGGAGCTGCTGCGTGATCTGCTGACCACCGGGACCTGCGCGCTCGCCCTGGGGCTGGGTGAGGCCGTGCTGTCCATGACCAGTGCCTATACGAGCAAGCGGGAACAGTTCGGCTTCCCGGTCGCCACCTTCCAGTCGGTGGCCGTGCAGGCCGCCGACCGCTATATCGACCTGCGTGCCATGGAGGTGACGCTCTGGCAGGCGGCCTGGCGTCTCTCCACCGGTGAGGGAGGCCCGCTCCCGGCGGCCGGGGACATCGCCGTGGCCAAGATATGGGCCTCCGAGGGCGTACGCCGCGTCGTCCAGACGGCACAGCATCTGCACGGCGGCTTCGGGGCGGACACCGACTATCCACTGCACCGGTTCCACGCCTGGGCCAAGCAGCTGGAACTCTCACTCGGCCCGGCCGCAGCCCACGAGGAAGCACTGGGCGACCTACTGGCCGGCCACCCGCTGGGCTGACCCATCCCACGCCGCCGGGGTCGCGCAGCGGACCGACCAGCCAGCCAGCCGGACCGACCGTGGCGCGCGCCAGGGCCGGTCCGGAACAGCAGAACCACACTCACCGGGTCGCCGCACCGGCGCCCCCGGGGCGAAGCGAAACCAACACAGACCTCAGGCCGCCGCGGAGCCGGAGCCCTCAAGCCGCCGCGGAGCCCTCAGGACGAACCGGATCCCACCTGGCCGCGGCCGAACCGAATCCGGACCGGAGCGGGACTGGACGGGAGCAGGACCCGGCGGGAGCGGTGCCGTCGGTCAGAGGACGTACGCCGGTTCCCCGCCGTCCGCCACCATCGGACGCCCCGCGCCTTCCCAGGCAAGCATCCCGCCGTCGACGTTCACCGCGTCGATGCCCTGCTGCACCAGGTACTGCGTGACCTGCGCCGAGCGCCCACCGACCCGGCAGATCACGAACGCCTGGCCGCCCTCGGCCGCCGCTTCGGTCACCTCACCGAAGCGCGCCACGAACTCGCTCATCGGAATGTGCAGCGCTCCTTGGGCATGCCCGGCCGCCCACTCGTTGTCCTCCCGGACATCAAGCAGCAGGCCGTCGGCCGGTACCGCCGCGATATCCACCTGAGGCAGCGGGGCGAAATTCATGGATCATGCCTTCTCTCGTACATACGCGGCAGAGGTCACCGGGAACGCTACTGCACCATCTCCGCGAGCTCTGCCTCCCTCTCGGAGACCTGGGCGAGCAGCTGCTCCGCGATCTCCTCCAGCAACCGGTCCGGGTCGTCCGGTGCCATCCGGAGCATCGCGCCGATCGCGCTCTCCTCCAGCTCGTGAGCGACCAGGGACAGCAGCTCCTTGCGCTGCGACAGCCACTCCAGCCTCGCGTAGAGCTCGTCGCTCTCGCTCGGCTCGGCAGCCTCCTGGACTGGCCCGGCAGCCCACTCCTCGCCCAGCTCCCGCAACGCTGCCTCGTCCCCGCGCGCATAAGCGGCGTTGACCCGCGTGATGAACTCGTCGCGCCGGTCCCGCTCCGCGTCGTCCTGCGCCAGATCGGGGTGTGCCTGCCGGACCAGCTCGCGGTAGAGCTTGCGGGCCTCCTCGCTGGGTCGCACTCGCTTGGGCGGCTGCACCGGCTGCTCGTTCAGCATGGCCTGCGCCTCGGGGGGCATCCCTTCCGAGTCGATCCAGTCGTGGAACAGCTCGTCGACGCCGGGCATGGGCATCACCATCGCCCGCGCTTCCTGGGCCTTGGCCAGATCCTCCGGATCACCGCTGCGTGCGGCCCTGGCCTCGGCGAGCTGCGCGTCGAGCTCGTCAAGGCGCGCGTACATCGGGCCGAGTCTCTGGTGGTGCAGCCGGGAGAAGTTCTCCACCTCCACCCGAAACGTCTCCACCGCGATCTCGAACTCGATCAGCGCCTGCTCGGCGGCGCGCACAGCCTTCTCCAGCCGCGCCTCCGGCCGCTGCTCGCCCATGGGCTGCCCGCTCTGCTCGTCGTCGTTCCGGGTCGTCGTTCCCCCGGTGGCATCCTCCGTCACCCATCCAGCCTACGGGCGCCCCGGGCCGGCCCGGTCACACTCCCGGCTCGGCGGCCATCCGTCCGCACCGCACTGCCGCCACCAGGTCCGCGTGATCCGCCTCCGTGCGGTCCGCGTAGGCCATGGCGAACGCGGCCACCGCCTCGTCCAGCTCCCCGCTCCTTCCGCAGTACCCGGCTATCAGCCGGGGATCCGCGCTGTGCGCGTGGGCCCGTGCCAGCAGCGCTCCTGTCATCCGTCCGTAGTCGTCGACCTGGTCGGCTGCGAGTGCCGCCGGGTCCACGCTGCCCTTGCGGTTCCTGAACTGCCGGACCTGGTAAGGCCGCCCCGCCACCGTCGTCCAGCCCAGCAAACTGTCGCTGACCACCTGCATCCGCTTCTGCCCGAGCACGACACGGCGGCCGTGGTGCTCCGTCCGCCGCGGCCCGAAGCCCGCCGCCGGCAGATACGGCAACAGCGCGGAGGCACGAGCTTCCTTCACCTGGAGCACCAGCGGCTCGCCCCGGTGGTCGAGCAGCAGCACCACATACGAGCGGGTCCCGACACTGCCGGTGCCCACCACCCGGAACGCCACGTCGTGCACCGCGTACCTCGCCAACAGCGGAAGCCGGTCGTCGGGCAGCGAGCCGAGATACTCCGCGAGCGACCCGGCCACCGCCGCCGCCTCCTCGTCCGGTACCCGGCGAAGCACCGGGGGCGCGTCCACGAAGCGCCGACCGCCACCCGCGCACATCTCCGTCGCCTTCGATGCGAAACGCGCGCTGGTATTGCTCCGGGCCTTCTCGGAGACGCGCTCCAGCGTGCCCGCGAGATCGTGCGCGTCCGAGTGCGAGACCAGCTCCTCATCGGCTATCGCGTTCCACGCGTCGAGTACCGGCAGCTTCGACAACAGCCGCATGGTGCGCCGGTAGGCACCCACCGTGTCGAAAGCCGCCGACCTGCAGGTGTCCTCATCGGCTCCGGCCTGCCGCCCGGCCAGTACCAGTGAGGTGGTCAGCCTCTTGAGGTCCCACTCCCATGGGCCGGTCTCGGTCTCGTCGAAGTCGTTCAGGTCGATGACGAGGCGCCCCCGCGCGTCGCCGTACAGACCGAAGTTGGCCGCGTGCGCGTCACCGCATATCTGTGCGGCCACCCCTGTGACCGGTGTCCCCGCGAGGTCGTGAGCCATCAGTCCAGCCGCACCCCGCAGAAAGGCGAAAGGCCCGGCGGACATCCGGCCCACCCGTATCGGCACCAGGTCGGCCACCCGGCCGCGGTTCGAGGCCTCGACCGCGGTCACCGCGTCCGGGCGACCCCCGGACGAGGCCTGCGCACCGTGCGACGACCGGGGGACGCGGGCCCTCAGTCCCTTGCCCGTGCGCTTGGGCGAATGCGCCTGCGAATGCGGCGGTGAGTGCGGCGGTGGCAGCGGGCCGGCCGGAGCCGCGCCGTCGGCCCTCCGCCGAGCGAATCCGGCCACCACCGGGATACGTACCTGCTCGTCCATCGAGTCCCCCGCCCTGGACAACACCAACTGCCCACGACCGTACCGTCGTCGGCCGGAGGGCGTTCGAGGCTGTGGACAACTGCCCGGTTGTGGAAAACGCCTGTCGGCCACACCACATGTCGGTCACACCGCCTGCTGGTCACACCTCGTGCCGGTCACACCGCCTGCCCGTTCACCGCCTGCCGGTCCAGCGTCTCCCCGGACCACACCGCCTCCCGGACCGCGCCGTCTGCCGGTCACACACCGACCGCCTCTTCCAGCTCCTCCTCCGCAGCCACTTCCGCGGTCTCGTCGGTGGTCTGCGCCAAAGGGACTCCGGTAGCCGCTGTCACGCGGCCCGTCCCCCGGTCCGCCCCCCGGTCCGCCTTCGCCGACTTACGGCGCCCGGCCTCGGCCAGCCCCGCCACACCCATCACGACTGCCCCCGCCAGCAGCCAGAAGGCCAGGACCAGCACATTGCCGCCGAGGCCGTCCCCACCGAAGTAGACGTGGCTCCGCACACCTTCCACGAAGCCCGCGCCGTTCCAGAAGGCGTGCAGGGCCCCGAAGAATCCGGGCTGCAACTCGGGCCGGAAGATCCCACCGGAGCTGGTGAAGTTGAGCATCACGAACAGCAGCATCACGCCGAACGTCGTCCACCGCTTCAGGAAGGTGTGCAGCCCCACGCCGACGAACAGGACGCCCGCCGAGTAGATCCATGCCATGGCCCAGACCCCACCGAGCCCATGGCCGACCAGATGGAACACCGGCCCGGCGAAGGCGGCCCCGATCGCGCTGACCACCAGGGACGTCCCGAGCGCCAGCAGCGCCCTGATGCGCAGTGGAAGCACCGCGCCGGCGCCACCGATCACCGCGACCGAGGCGTAGGAGCCGATACTCAGGGCAACCAGCAGGAAGAAAATGCCCTGCCCTGTCGGGTCACCGCTCGCTGTCGGCGCCACATCGGTCACCTTCAGCGGTTCACCCTGCTGGGCGGCGACCTGCGTGAACACCTTCTGCACCGCGGTGGCCGTGGTGTCGGACGACGCGGAGGCCACAACCAGCTCGGGGGCCGTGCCGTTCGGCACGAAGACACCGTAGACATCCCGGTCCTTCAGCTGGTGGACGGCAGTGCTGCGGTCGGCGACCGTACGGACATCCAGCGCGCCGTCGCCCTTGTCGTGCAGCGTCTGCGCCAGCACCTGAGCACTCGGCCCGGATCCGACCACTGCGACCCGCAGTTCATGCGGCTGCGGGGAGTGGAAAGCCCCCAGGTACGCGAGCCCCATCCCGATGCACATCAGCAGGGGCGTGACGAGATGGCCGAGGACGTGGCGCAGAGCCGCCCCCGTACTGACGGCGCCGTTCGTGGGGCCTGCGGACATCGGACACCTCTCCAGGTGGTTGGCTTTTACAACTTACATTTGAGTTGTACTATACAACTAATACCTAGGAGGGCAAACCATGACCGGCACACACCCCCGGGAACACGACGCGTCCGTCGACACCATTCAGCGCGAGCTGACGGCTTTCGCCCGGCGCGCCCGCGCCACGGCCGCCCGCCTGCACCCGGAGCTGCCCCTGGTCTCGTACACGCTGCTCGCGCACATCGACGATCGCCAGGGCTGCCGCGCGACCGATCTCGCGACTCACTACATGCTCGACAAATCCACCGTCAGCCGTCAGCTTGCGGTGCTCGAGAAACTCGGCCTGGTCGAGCGGCGCCCCGCCGCCGACGACCAGCGAGTACAAGTACTCCACCCCACCGAAGCAGGCACCAGAACGCTCGCCTCGACGCAGGGCAGCCGACGCGCGGCCGTCCGCGAGCGGCTGGCCGACTGGAGCGAAGAGGACCTCGACCGCTTCGCGACCTATCTACTGCGTTACAACTCGGCGGAGTTGACCTGAAAGCCGCCCCCTGGCCCACCCCTTGCCCCCGGCGCCCCGCTTCGAGAGGGACCGGGCGAGGCCCGGCCGAGAGACGGCCGGACCGGACAGGGCCCGGCCTCAGCAGCGACCGCTTCCACCCGGCAGATACGTCTCGGACCACTGCCCTAGCTCCCTGAGGGCGGGCCCCAGCGCCTTGCCCGCCTCGGTCAGCCGGTACGAGACCCGCAGTGGGGGACCTTCGTCCACTTCACGCACCAGCAGCCCGGCCGCAGCGAGCTCGGTCAACCGGTCGGAGAGCATCCGTTCGCTGATCCCTGGAATGGCCCGTCTCAACTCCGCGAAGTACACCGGCTGCTGCATCAGCACAGCCACGATCAGGCCCGTCCAACGCTTGCCCAGCAGCTCGAAGACGCGCGTGATCGCCCCGCCGACCTGGTTGCACGTCCGCTCACTGTGTTGCGCCATACCCCTCAGGGTACTGAGTGCGAACCAAGGACGAGGAGCTGCGGAAAAGTAAGGGACTATACTAATGTTGGGTTCGCGTGGTTTTCAGAGTCACGCCGGCCAGCACAGGGCCGCGCCCGCACCGACACAGCATGGAGAACGACATGGCCACCCTTCTGCACATCGACTCCGCCCTCTTCCCGCAGGGCTCTGCCTCCCGAGACGTCACCGCCGCATTTGTGAGCGCCTGGCGTGAGCAGCACCCCACCGGCCGGATCATCTACCGCGACCTTGCCGCCCACCCCCTTCCGCACCTGGACGCCGCGGCTGCGGCCGCCGGTGCCGAGTCACCGCTCCGCGCGGAACTCGCCGGGGAGCTCGCCGAGGCCGACGCCGTGCTGATAGGTGCCCCGATGTACAACTTCTCGATCCCCTCGACCCTCAAGGCATGGCTCGACCACGCGATCATCGCGGGCCACAACGGCGGCGGCGCGGAGAGCCCGCTCGCCGGCACCCCGTTCACCGTCGTGGCCAGCCGCGGCGGCTCGTACGCCCCGGGAACTCCCCGCGAGGGCTTCGAGTTCGTCCAGAACTACCTGGAGAAGCTGCTGACAGGGATGTTCGGAGCCGAGGTCGACTTCATCATTCCCGAGCTGACCCTGGCCGCCTCGCAGCCCGCCATGGCTGAGTTCATCCCGCTCGCCGAGGCCTCTCGCACCAAGGCGCTGGAAGACGCGGCGTCGAAGGCAAAGGCGCTTGCCACGCGCCTGGCGGCCTGACGGAGCAGCCCGTACGGGCCCCATGGGCATGTGGGCCCCATAGCCATAGGGACACAGCAGGTTCCGCACACAAGCAGGTCCGTGCACGACGGATCCACACACACCTGAACCCCCGCACAGGGCATTACCTGTGCGGGGGTTTCACGTGAAACCTCAAGACGCCTTCGGTCAGGCCGCGCCGTCCGCCGCCAAATGCCCCTCGACCCGCGGGCTGTCGGCCGCCTGCTGCGCACTGGTTGCCTGCTGAGCGTCGAAGGCAGTCGGCGACTGAGCCCCCGAGGAATCAGGCTCACTCGAGAGCGTCACACCCGAAGGCTCCCGGGAGGCCACCCCGTCCTCCTTCATCGCCTTCGCCTCACTCTTGAGAATGCGCATCGACTTGCCCAGCGCGCGGGCGGTGTCGGGGAGCTTCTTCGATCCGAACATCACCATGACCACGATCGCCACGATGAGCAGGTGCCACGGCTCCAGTCCGTTGCGGAGCATGCCCACCCCACCCTTCTTCTCGTCGGCCGACGGCCAGTACCGCCGGAGGCATCACCAGAAAAGCTTGCTACATTGCGCAACTGTACAACCATGGGGCGGGGCCATTCGTCCCCTTCTGTACGGACGGATCTGCACGGCCGAACGGATCTGAACGGGCCGACTTGATCTGCACGGGCCGACTTGATCTGCACGGGCCGACTTGATCTGTACGGACGGATCTGGCTGAACAGATCCGTGGGGACAGACGAATGAAAGCGCGCACATGAAAACGAGCGATCGGACGACATCCGGCAACGACCGGATCCCCCGGCCCGCGCGCAGCGGGAAGAAGAGCAGTGCGAGGAGCCACACGAGCCACGGGGCGGCCGACGACGGAGCCGGTAGGCGTTCGGCTCCCGGGGCGGCCGGCGGGGGACACCACGGCACGGGCCGGGTGTCCGCGCGCCGCTCCCACCGTAAACGCAGCCACGTACGGGTCGTGCTCGCCATAACCGTCGCGCTTCTGGTGCTGGTCACCGCGGGCGCCGGGTGGGTCTACCTCCGACTGAACGGCAACATCAACTCCTTCGGCTCGGACGGGATTTCAGCGGATCGCCCCACCGGCTCAACCAAGGGGGAGAACGTGCTGGTCATCGGGTCGGACACCCGGACCGGTGGCAACAGTGCCCTGGGCGGTGGCGACAAGAACGACGTGGGCCGGTCCGACACGGCGTTCGTCCTGCACGTCTACGCCGACCACGAACACGCGATCGCCGTCTCCATACCCCGCGACACCCTCGTCACCATCCCGTCCTGCAAACTGCCCGGTGGAAGCTGGACCGAGCCGCAGGCCAACACGATGTTCAACGCGGCCTACTCGGTCGGCCGGACCGCCAAGGGAAACCCCGCCTGCACTCAGAACACGGTGGAGAAACTCACCGGGCTGCGCATCGACCACACCGTCGTAGTCGACTTCGAGGGGTTCTCCAGGCTGACCGGCGTCGTGGGCGGCGTCCAGGTGTGCCTGCCGCAGAACATCTATCAGCGGGATCTCGACCCGAACCGCGCCACGCGCGGCGGACTCCTCTTCGCCAAGGGCAAGCAGAGCGTGTCCGGGCAGAAGGCGCTGGACTACGTGCGGATCAGGCACGGTATCGGGGACGGCTCGGACATCGGGCGGATCAAGCGCCAGCAGGCCTTCGTCTCCTCATTGATCAAGAAGGTGAAGGAGGAAGGGTTCACGCCCACCAAGCTGCTGCCGCTCGCCGATGCGGCCACGCACTCACTGACCGTCGACCCGGGACTCTCGACCGCGGACAAGCTGCTCTCCTTCGTGATGTCGCTGAAGAGCATCGACCTGCACAACACCAAATTCGTTACGGTCCCCTGGCGTTACGAGGGTGCACGCGTCGCCATCGTCGAACCGGACGCGAACGACCTCTGGTCGGAGCTTCGGAACGACCGGACGATAGACGGCAAGGACGCGAGCGGCAAGAACGGCGGGCGTCGCGCCGCCACACCGTCCGCCCCCGCCACGCCTTCTGCGCCGCCCTCGTCACCGATCGCCGAACAGCCCGTGTCCGGTACCGGAATCGCCGTCACCGTCCAGAACGGCACCACCGTGCGCGGCCTCGCGGCCCGCGCGGCCCAGACCCTCAGGGACCACGGCTTCACCGTGAACGGGACCGCGACGGCGGGCGCCCAGGACCACACCTCCACCCTCATCACGTACGGCCCTGGTCTGCGGGCCGGGGCGGAGACCCTGGCGAGGCTCTTCGTGGGCGCGACCGTCCAGCAGGCGGGCGGCGTTCCGTCCGGCTCGCCGGCCACCGGCATCACCGTGACGCTGGGCCAGGTCTACGCCGACAACCCCTCAGCCACTCCGAGCAGCGGTAGGCCCTCCCCCTCCTCCCCCGCGTCCGCTTCCTCGTCGGCCCCCGCATCCGTGACGTCCGGCGCACGTTCCGGCGACGACGGGCCGTGCAGCGACCTGTCCTACGGATGAGCTGTCCTGCCGGTGGCCCGTCCCAGGGGTGAGCTGTGCTGCCCGTGGCCTGTCCCAGGGGTGAGCTGTCCTGCCGGTGGCCCGTCCTACGGGAGCTGTGCTGCGGGTGGCCTCTCCTACTGGCCCGCGGCAGCCTCCCGCGGCGGCCCCGCGCCCGCCCGTTCCGATGGGCGACCACTCACCGCCGACAGCCGACCGCTGCCGCCGCTCACCACGCTCGCGCGCGTTGCGTACGGCGGTTGTCGTACCGGCGGCGGGCTGCCACAAGCCCCACCGCGTACAGCCCGAGCACCACCACGAACAGCGGGTAGCAGAGCCCCGGCAGCGCCGCCATCCCCAGCAGCGGCCCCAGTGGTGAGAGCGGAAGAAGCAGTCCGACGGCGGCCAGAGCAGCGGCCGCCCAGCGGACCGGACTGCCCCCGCCCGGCCCGCGCCGGGCCCTGGCGCCCGCCGCCGGCCCGGCATCCCGCACCGGGACGAGCCCGGACGCAGCAGACCGGCCGAACGGAGCGGACCGGCAATACCGGCCGAACCGGCCAAGCCCACCGCTGGTCCCGCCACTGGTCCCGCCGCTGGTCCCACCGCTGGTCCCGCCACTCTCGGCGACCCTGCGTCCCGTACGCAGCAGAAGCATCACCAGCGCCTGGGTCAGCAGGTTCTCCACGAACCAGCCGGAGTGGAACACGGTCTCGCTGTCCGGCCCACCGGGACCGTGCACGGCGAGGGCCAGTACTGCGAACGTCGCGAGGTCGGCGACCGCGTTGAGGACGCCGAACCCCGAAATGAAAAGGAGGAAGTCGCGGGACCGCAGGGTGGCGGGCCTGCTCAGCACACCGGGGGCAGGGCGGTCGTAGGCGAACGCGAGCTGCGCCGCGTCGAAGCACAGGTTCTGTGCCAGCACCTGTGCCGGAAGCATCGGCAGGAACGGCAGCAGCAGCCCGGCGGCCAGCATCGCGATGACGTTGCCCAGGTTGGACGAGAGCGTGATGCGCAGATACGTCGCGATGTTGCCGCCGCTGTGCCGTCCGGCCATCAGGGCGTGTTCGACGGCCGAGAGGCCCTTCGCATGCTCGGCGAGCACCACATCCGCGCTGTCCCGCGCCACATCGACGGCATCGCGCGGACAGATCCCGACATCCGCCGCGTACAGCGCGGGCAGGTCGTTGACGCCGTCCCCGAGGAACCCGCAGACCCGGCCGTCGGCCCTGAGCACACGGACGATCCGCGCCTTGTGTTCGGGGGTGCACCGGGCGAAGACGACGGTGTCACGCCCCGCCGCAGCCAGCTGGGCGTCCGTGAGGGCGTCCATGTCGCGGGCGGTGAGTACGGTCCCCGGATCGAGGCCCAGGTCCTGGCAGGCACGGGCAGCCGTACCGGGGTGGTCGCCGGTGACCACCTTCACCGCGACGCCCATCCCGGCGAGCGCGGTCAGCGCGGCCGCGGCACTCGGCACCAGTGCGTCCCGCAGGGTCACGAAGCCGCGGAAGCTGAGGCCCCGTTCGTCGGCGGCGGTGTACGCCCGCTTGCGCGCCGGGCGGTCGGCGGTCGCGACGGCCAGCAGCCGCGCCCCGTCCCGTACATGGTGCCCGGCCACCGCGAGCAGCCGTTCCCGCTCCGCCGCGTCGAGCGCACACCGCTCAAGTACGTTCTCGACGGCGCCCTTCACCACCAGGGTGTCGACGCCCAGCCGGCCGGGACGGCGCACGACGGCGGTCGCAAGCCGACGCTCCGGATCGAAGGGCAGCGCCGCGATCCCCTCGTACTGCATGAACTCCTCGTCGTCCGAAGCGCCGAGGAGCGCCTCGTCGAGCGGGTCGGGGGCCGGCAGGTCGGCCAGCTGGAGGGTCCACCAGGCGTTGACCGCGGCCCAGCGCAGCACATCCCGGTCGTCAACGCCGTCCGTGTCCAGCGCCCGGTCGACAACGGGCAGGTCCTGGGTGAGCGTCCCCGTCTTGTCCAGGCACAGCACGTCCACCGCGCCCAGATCGTGCAGCGCGGGCAGACGTTTGACGATCACCCCGTGGCGGCGGGCGAGGAGCGAAGCCCCGCGTGCCAGACAACTCGTGACGATCACCGGGAGCATCTCGGGCGTCAGCCCCACCGCCACCGCGACGGCGAACGGCAGCGTCTCAAGACCTCGCCCCCGCAGCGCCGCGTTCGCCATCAGCACGAGCGGCGGAGTGAGCAGCATGAAGCGGATGAGGATCCACGAAATACCGTGCACCGACCGGTCGAAGGCGCTCGGGCCGCGCGGCCCGGCCGCGCGGTGCCCGGTGGCGAACCTGGTCCGTTCCCCTGTCTCCACCACGACAGCGCTGCCGCTGCCCGAGACGACGCTGCTCCCCTGGAAACAGAGATGCGCGCGGTCGGACCCCGTATCGCTGTGCGGGGCCCCGGGTACATCGGAGGCGGACTTGGCGACGGCGGCCGACTCCCCGGTGAGCACCGCCTGGTTCACGCTCAGGCCGACTGCCCGCAGGAGCCGCACATCGGCGGGCACCAGGTCGCCCGGACCGAGCCGGATCACATCGCCGGGCACCAGCTGGTCGACCGGTACTTCCCGGGCCACCGGGGCTGCCTCGTCGGTGGAGCGCCGCAGCACCGCCGCCGTGGTGGCCACCAGTTCCCGCAGGGCGGCCATCGAACGGTCGGCGCGGTGTTCCCCGGCGGCGCGCAGCACGCAGCTCACCACCACGAGCGCGGTGATGACACAGGCGGTGCCCCACGCCGCGACCAGCGACGACACCAGACCGAGGCAGAGCAGCACCGCGGTGAAGGGGTCACGCAGGCCGCGCAGAAACCGGACGAGCCGCGGAACGGCCCGCCGGGCGGGCAGGGTGTTCTCGCCGAACCGGCGCAGCCGCGCGTCGGCATCCGCGTCCGTCAGTCCGCGCGGGCCGCTGTCCAGGGCGCGAAGCACGTGGAGGGAGGTCAGCGCACCCAGGTCCGGTGCCGCACCGCCGGCCGCCGGGACACCGTACGAGTCCGCCACCCGCATGCCCCGGACGGAAGCCCCCGGAGCGGGCTCCGGGACCGCGGCGGCCTCAGGTGCCTGTCCCACGGAGGTGGCCCACCGGGGGAGCCCCGCCACCGCGCGCGGCCAGCTGGCCGACCACGAGCCGTACGACGGTCACGACATCGGGGTCGTCAACGAAATACACCTGCCGCCGCCCCTCCCGCCGGGAACGCACCAGGCCGGCCAGTTTCAGTTTCGTCAGATGCTGGCTCACCGCGGGCAGCGCTCCGCCCACCCGCTCCGCAAGACCGCTCACGTCGCTCTCACCCTGAGCCAGCGCCCATACGATGTGCAGCCTGGCCGATGAGGCGAGCAGTCCGAACGCGGCGGCCGCTTCCGCGAGTACCTCGGCGGAGGGATCCCCGAACCTCTCGACGCCTGCCGCCACTACGCCTTCCCCAACCGCTGGACCCGTGTTCCGAACCGCCCCAGTCTAAGGGCTGCCCCGTGATCCCTGGCGGGCTCACAAGGACAGCCGCGGCGCCTCGCCGCGTTACCGGAACGCACCAAGACGTCGGTATGCGAACGCCTCTCGGCCTCGCGCGGCACCGCATGCGTCGCCGCGCGCCGGCCCACCGGGGACGACGGGGCAGTCCTTCGTGCGGAACCAGGCCGCGGCCCGCCGCGCCCCGGCATCCGGCATGGCCCCGTGCCCAGGAGGTTTGCGCTTCACTGCCAGGCCCCCTAGCTTAACGGTACGAAACTGTTTCGTTTTATAGGAGCCCGGTATGACGCAGCCCGAAACCCGGAGAACACGGCTGTCCACCGAGCGCGAGGCAGAGATCTTCGATGTGACCCTCGACATGGTCCGTGAGGTCGGCTACGAAGCCACCCGGCTGGACGTCGTGGCGCAGCGCTCCCAGTGCAGCAAGGCCACGCTGTACCGGCGCTGGCAGGGCAAGCCCCGGCTGGTCTCGGAGGCGCTGCGGCACGGCAAGCCGTTCACTCTGGCCGGGCTGGACACCGGTTCCCTGCGCGGGGACCTGTACGAGATGACCTCCCGCATCGGTGACGCCAGGAAGGACCACGACCTGATGCGCGGCATCGCCCTGGCGATCCGGCAGGACACCGCGCTGGCCGAAGCGATGCACGAAACCCTGGTGCGGCCCGATCTGGAGGCGGCCCGGGGGATCGTGGACCGCGCCATCGCACGCGGAGAGGTCGATCCGGCGAACCCGGCCCTCGCCTTCTTCCCGCATCTGGTGCAGGGCGCGGGTTTCGCCCGGCTGGTGTTCGACCAGCGCGCACCCGACGCCGAATACCTGCACCGCTACGTCGACGCCGTCGTCCTGCCCGTGCTGCTCCGGGACATCGGCAGCACCACAGACACCACCTGAGGAGTACCTCATGAGTACCGCAACCGCCGACGCGGCCGTCGGCACCATATCTCCGTCCCCGCCTCCCAAGGCGGCTCCTCCACCGTCGCACCGCTGGTGGGCACTCGTCGTCATCGGGCTCGCTCAGCTGATGGTCGTGCTGGACGCGACCATCGTGAACATCGCACTGCCCTCCGCACAGCAGGACCTGGGCTTCTCCAACGACGCCCGGCAGTGGGTGGTCACCGCTTACTCACTGGCCTTCGGCAGCCTGCTGCTGCTCGGCGGACGGCTGGCCGACCTCTTCGGCCGCAAGACCACACTGCTGATCGGACTGGTCGGGTTCGCCGCCTCCTCCGCGCTGGCCGGAGCCGCGGGCGGCTTCACCATGCTGGTCGTGGGGCGCGCGCTGCAGGGCGCTTTCGGCGCGCTGCTCGCCCCCTCCGCGCTGTCGCTGCTGACCACCACCTTCACCGATCCGAAGGAACGCGGACGCGCCTTCGGGGTGTTCGGGGCCATCGCCGGCTCCGGCGGCGCGGTGGGGCTGCTGCTCGGCGGGGTGCTCACCGAGCACCTGAACTGGCGGTGGACGCTGTACGTCAACCTCGCCATCGCCGTACTCGCGGTGATCGGGGCGCTCGTGTTCATCCGCCGGCCCGCGCCGGCCCAGCGCCCCAAGCTGGACCTGCTGGGGACCCTGCTGGTCTCCAGCGGACTCTTCGGTGTCGTCTTCGGCTTCTCCAACGCCGAGACGTATGCCTGGAGCGACGTGATGTGCTGGGGCTTCCTGGCAGGCGGCGCCCTGCTCCTGCTGGCCTTCACCGGCTGGCAGACAAAGGCTGCGCACCCGTTGCTGCCGCTGCGCGTCTTCGCCGACCGCAACCGCAGTGCCTCGTACCTGATGGTGTTCGCCACCGGCGCCGGCATGTTCGGGATCTTCCTCTTCCTGACCTACTACCTCCAGCAGATACTCGGCTACACACCGGTGAAGACCGGGCTCGCCTTCCTGCCGATGATCCTGATGCTGATGCTGCTGGCACAGCTGTCCATCAACGTGCTCATGCCCAGGATCGGCCCCAAGATCATGGTGCCGATCGGTACGCTGCTCGCCGCCGGCGGACTGGTGTGGCTGACCAAGCTGGACCTGGGCAGCAGCTACACCGCGAACATCCTGCCGCCCCTGCTCCTCATCGGCGCCGGGATCGGCATGGTGATGCCCCCGGCCATGTCGCTGGCGACGCTCGGCATCGCACCCGGTGACCAGGGGGTCGCATCGGCGACCGTCAACACCATGCAGCAGGTGGGCGGTTCCATCGGCACCGCACTGTTCTCCACCATGGCCACGTCGGCCGCGAGCGACTACGCGAAGGACCACGGCGCCTCCAGGGCGGCCCGCGCCGAAGCCGCCGTGCACAGCTACGCCACCGTCTACTGGTGGGCGGCGGGCCTGTTCGCGCTCGGCTTCGTGATCGCGCTCTTCCTCTACCGCAGGGGCCGTCCGCTGGCGGCATCGCCGGCGCCTGCCGTTGCGGCCGCACCCGAGGACAAGGCCGTCGTCCCGCAGCCCGCAGAGGCCGCTCCGGAGGCCTCTGCCGCACCGACCGCGGCCTCGCCGCGGACGGGCGGCGCAGGGAGGGCCGACGTAAGGGGACGGGTCCTCGGTGAGCACGGTGCTCCCCTGGCATCGGCGGTGACGCTCATCGACCAGGCGGGCCGCCAGGTCGCGCGCGCCGTACCCGCACCGGACGGCTCGTACGCGCTCTCCGCGCCGTACGGCAGGTACGTCCTGGTCGCATCGGCGCCGGACTGCCGACCCAGGATCAGCGAACTCGTCCTGGGTGCGGGACCCGTCGAGCACAACGTCGAACTCTGCGGAACCGGCGGGCTGTTCGGCACCGTCGGCAAGGCGGACGGCCCGATCGAAGGTGCGCTGCTCGTCGTGACGGACGCGGAAGGCAGCGTGGTCGATTCGACCGTGTCGGCCGCCGACGGAAGCTACCGGCTGCCCGCCCTGCCGCCTGCCACGTACACCTTCACAGCCGGCGCGCAGGGCCACCAGCCCTACGCGGCCCTGGTGACGGTGAACGGCTCCGCACCCACCCGCCACGACGCGGCCCTCGCCCCATCCGCCACCGTCCGGGGCACGGTGTACGGCCCCCTCGGCACGCCGGTGGACGACGCCCGGGTCACGCTGCTCGACGCGGCGGGCAATGTTGTCGCTCGGCACACCACAGGCCCGGACGGCGTCTACACCTTCACGGGTCTCACCGGTCCCGACTACACGCTGATCGCCGCGGGTTATCCGCCCGCCGCGTCCCAGGTCACGCTCCCCACCGACGACCGGGAGGGGTTCGACGTGCTGCTCGGGCACTCGGACTGAAGCGGAAGCTCCCCCTCCGCTGTCCGGCCTGCCGGGGCCGGACAGCGGAGGGGCACGGCGGAGGGGGCACGGCGGACCGGACAGCGTGGGGCATCGGGTCGGTGGACACCTGCGGGCCCGTTCCGCCGCCGGACGGTCGGGCAGGCAGGCCGTCGTGGCGCTGCTTCGGCGACGGCCCCCGGGTGCGGCCGTGCTTGCAATTTCGCATGCCACTTCGGCAACCTGGCCGCTATGGGAACGACCAGGGACGACGTGCTGCGGGCGGTCGGGCCGCGCCTGCGGGAGCTGCGGCGCAAGCACGGCCTGACCCTTGCCGACCTCGCCGCACAGACCGGGATCAGCGAGAGCACCCTGTCTCGCCTCGAGGGCGGGAGCCGCAAACCGACCCTGGAGCTGCTCCTGCCGCTCGCGGAGGTCTACGCGGTCCCGCTGGACGAGCTCGTCGGCGCACCACGCACCGGGGATCCCCGGATCCATTTCCAGCCGGTCACCCGGGGCAGCGTGACCTTTGTGCCGCTCAGCCGGCCGGGCGGCGTCCAGGCCCACAAAATGCTGATCAGGCCCAGTCCGGACAGCGAGCCGGAGCTGAAGACGCACGAGGGCTTCGAGTGGCTGTACGTACTGGCCGGTCGGCTGCGGCTCATGCTCGGGGAGCAGACCCTGGTCCTCAGGGCCGGTGAGGCCGCCGAGTTCGACACCCACGTGCCCCACTGGCTCGGCCCGGACGACGGCCGGACGGTCGAGCTGCTCGTACTCTTCGGACGCCAGGGCGAGCGGGCCCACCTCAGGGCCCGCTCCGTTTGAACCACGGGAAATCAGTGCCGTTCCCGCGGTCGTCCGCCCGGACATCCGGCGGACCGGATTGCTGGACGGGACACAGCAGAACGGCCCGCATCATGATCACGATGCGGGCCGTTCCTCTGGTGATGCTGAACACCTCTATCGGTGTCCTGGTTGTGCGCGAGGGGGGATTTGAACCCCCACGTCCCTAAGGACACTGGCACCTGAAGCCAGCGCGTCTGCCGTTCCGCCACTCGCGCAAGTGGTGCATCCGGGGCTCTCTCACTGGTTTGTGCGAGCGCCTGGCGACATCCGGAAGATTAGCACGCTGGACAGGGTGGATTCACATCCGTTCCCCGGGGGAGACGAGCGGTGCCGGGGCGGGGGAAACCCACAGGTGGTCCGCCCTGCGGAACCGGGCGCCCGGCCCCCCACTCCTCCTCTGTGCACACCGAGTGCGGGACACTGTTCGGGGGCCACCTCTACGATCCGTGTGAGAGGTGACACTTATCCACAGGGGAGACAAGGGGAACCAGCCGTTTTCCCCATGCGTGGATACGATCAGTAAGCAGTACCAGGACGACAACGTCGGAGGAGGTGCCTCATGGGAGTCATGAAGAAGTTCGAGCAGCGTCTCGAAGGTCTGGTCAACGGCACCTTCGCGAAGGTGTTCAAGTCCGAGGTCCAGCCCGTCGAGATCGCCGGTGCGCTCCAGCGCGAGTGCGACAACAACGCGACGATCTGGAACCGCGAGCGGACGGTCGTCCCCAACGACTTCATCGTCGAACTGAGCACACCGGACTACGAGCGCCTCAGCCCGTACTCGGGACAGCTCGGCGACGAGCTCTCCGGGCTGGTCCGCGACTACGCCAAGCAGCAGCGGTACGCCTTCATGGGGCCCATCAAGGTCCATCTGGAGAAGGCGGAGGACCTGGACACCGGGCTCTACCGCGTCCGCAGCCGCACCCTGGCTTCGAGCACCAGCCAGCAGGGCGCCGACCAAGGCCCCGCCGCCCCGCCGGCCCCTCAGCGGGGCAACGAAGGCGGTTACGGCTACCCGCCGTCGGCGGCGCCGCCCATGCCCGCAGCACCTCCTCCCGGGACCAACCGCCCGGCACCCGGCCGGGCTCCGGCCCCGGGCCCCATGCCGAGCAGCCAGACGCGGCGCTGGATCGAGGTCAACGGCACCCGCCACCAGATCTCGCGCGCCACCCTGGTTCTCGGCCGCAGCACCGAAGCCGACGTGCGTATCGACGACCCCGGCGTATCCCGCCGGCACTGTGAGATCCGCGCCGGTTCCCCCTCGACGATCCAGGATCTCGGTTCCACCAACGGCATCGTGGTAGACGGACAGCACACCACCCGCGCTACGCTCCGCGACGGCTCGCGGATCGTCGTGGGCAATTCCACCATCGTTTACCGGCAAGCCGAAGGGTGAAGCGGGGGCAATGTCAGAGCTGACCCTGACGGTCATGCGGCTAGGTTTCCTAGCTGTTCTGTGGCTGTTCGTGATCGTGGCCGTCCAGGTCATCCGCAGCGATCTGTTCGGAACGCGCGTCACGCAACGCGGCTCACGCCGCAACGCGGACGCCCGCCCGGCGCAGGCCGCGCGGCAGGCCTCCGCGCCGCCGCAACCGCGTCAGCAGGCGGCCGGCGGCCGCCAGCGCCGGGGCGCGCCCACCAAACTTGTGGTCTCCGAGGGCACCCTCACAGGCACCACGGTCGCCCTGCAGGGCCAGACCGTCACGCTCGGCCGGGCACATGATTCAACAATCGTGCTGGACGACGACTACGCGTCCAGCAGGCATGCCAGGATCTACCCCGACCGTGACGGCCAGTGGATCGTCGAGGATCTCGGGTCCACCAACGGCACATATCTCGACCGGACCCGGCTGACCACTCCGACACCGATCCCGCTGGGCGCACCGATCCGCATCGGCAAGACCGTCATCGAGCTGCGGAAGTAGTACGACAATGAGCGAGCGGAGCGAGCGAGCCGCAGCGGTTCCGGCAACGGACCGGGGCGCGCTCCCGACCGGAGGGTGGGCAGTGTGGCTCGAGACCGGTTGTACCCGGAGCCGACAGGCGAGGTGCGCATGAGTCTGTCCCTGCGCTTCGCCGCCGGATCGCACAAAGGCATGATCCGCGAGGGGAACGAGGACTCCGGCTACGCCGGCCCCCGGCTCCTCGCCATCGCCGACGGAATGGGCGGCCAGGCCGCCGGTGAGGTCGCCAGCTCCGAGGTCATCTCGACGCTCGTCTCGCTCGACGACGACGTCCCCGGTTCCGACATCCTCACCTCGCTCGGCACGGCCGTGCAGCGGGCCAACGACCAGCTCCGCATGATGGTCGAGGAGGACCCCCAGCTGGAGGGCATGGGCACCACGCTCACCGCCCTTCTCTGGACCGGCCAGCGCCTCGGCCTCGTGCACGTCGGCGACTCACGCGCGTACCTGCTGCGGGACGGTGTCCTGACGCAGATCACCCAGGACCACACCTGGGTGCAGCGCCTCGTCGACGAGGGCCGCATCACCGAGGAGGAAGCCACCACCCACCCGCAGCGCTCCCTGCTGATGCGCGCGCTGGGCAGTGGCGAACATGTCGAACCCGACCTCTCCATCCGCGAGGTACGGGCCGGCGACCGTTACATGATCTGTTCCGACGGGCTCTCCGGTGTCGTATCGCACCAGACCATGGAAGAGACCCTCGCCAGCTACCAGGGACCCCAGGAGACGATCCAGGATCTGATCCAGCTCGCTCTGCGCGGTGGCGGCCCGGACAACATCACCTGCATCGTCGCCGATGTCCTCGACGTCGACTCCAACGACACCCTTGCCGAGCAGCTCAACGACACCCCGGTCGTCGTCGGCGCGGTCGCCGAGAACCAGGCGGCCCAGCACGACGACGGGGCCATGCAGACCCCCGCGGGCCGGGCGTCCGGTCTCGGCAGGCCAGTGCCGCCGCCACCCGCACCGGGCGGCTTCGGCCCGCCCGGAAGCGGCGACGGATACGGCGCCGCACCGGACGGGGCTTTCGGCGCGTACAGCGACGAGGACTTCGTCAAGGGGTCCGGCGGCCGCAAGTGGATCAAGCGCTCGCTGTTCATCGTGCTGGCCCTCGCCGTCATCGGCGGCGGCCTGTACGGCGGCTACCGCTGGACCCAGACCCAGTACTACGTCGGGTCCAACAAGCAGAACGTCGCGCTCTACCAGGGCATCAGCCAGGACCTCGCCTGGGTCTCGCTCTCGAAGGTCGAGAAGGACCACCCCGAGATCGAACTCAAGTACCTCCCGCCGTACCAGCGCAAGCAGGTCGACGCGACGATCACCGAAGGCAGCCTCAGCGAGGCGAAGCGCAAGATCGACGAGCTCGCCCAGCAGGCCGGTGCGTGCAAGAAGGACGCGGAGCGCCGCAAGGTCGAGGACGAGCTCAAGCCGAAACCGAAGCCGGACACGGGCAAGACCCCTGGTACCTCAAGCACTCTCTCCTCCTCCAGGAGCAACGACACCACCGCAAAACCCAAGCCCAGCGCCACACCCACGCCCGGCCCCAGCCTCTCGGAGGATGAGCAGAAGCTGGTCCCGCTGTGCGGTAAGCAGTAGAGCCGTAGGGGGCCTTTCACCACCATGAGCGTTGTCACCAACACGACCACGATCGGCGCGATCGAAGCACCGAGCCGTCGCAACACCGAGCTGCTGATGCTCGTTTTCGCCGTCGCCATCTCGGTGTTCGCGTACGCCAACGTGGGCCTCGCGATCAACGGCTCGCTGCCGGCGGGCATCCTCGGCTACGGGACGGGCCTCGCGCTGCTCGCCGCCGTCGGCCACATCGTGGTGCGCAAGTTCGCGCCGTACGCCGATCCGCTGCTGCTGCCGCTGGCCACCCTGCTGAACGGCATCGGGCTGGCCATCATCTGGCGGCTCGACCAGTCACCGCTGCTCAAGCAGTCCAACAGCTACTCGCCTGCCGCTCCCAATCAGCTGATGTACTCGGCGGTGGGTGTCGCCCTCTTCGTCGGCGTCCTCCTGCTGCTCAAGGACCACCGGATCCTCCAGCGGTACACCTACATCTCCATGGTGGTGGCCATGGTGCTGCTGATCGTGCCGATGTTCTTCCCCGCCGTGTACGGCGCCCGGATCTGGGTCAACATCGGCGGTTTCCACATCCAGCCCGGCGAATTCGCCAAGATCGCCATCGCGATCTTCTTCTCCGGCTACCTCATGGTCAAGCGCGACGCCCTGGCCCTGGCCAGCCGCCGCTTCATGGGCATGTACCTGCCGCGCGGCCGGGACCTCGGGCCCATCCTGGTCATCTGGGCGATGTCGATCCTCATCCTGGTCTTCGAGACGGACCTCGGGACCTCGCTGCTCTTCTTCGGCCTCTTCGTCGTCATGCTGTACGTCGCCACCGAGCGCACCAGCTGGATCGTGTTCGGCCTGGTGATGTCCGCCGTCGGCGCCGTGGGCGTCGCCTCCTTCGAGCCGCACGTCCAGCAGCGCGTCGACGCCTGGCTCGCCCCGTTCTCCAAGGCCACCCTGGCGCAGAGCGACCAGGTCGCGAAGTCCCTGATGTCCTTCGGGGCAGGCGGGACCATGGGCACCGGCCTTGGCCAGGGACACTCCGACCTCATCGGCTTCGCCGCCAACTCCGACTTCATCCTCGCCACCGTGGGCGAAGAGCTCGGGCTCGCCGGGACGATGGCGATCCTGGTGATCTACGGGCTGATCGTCGAACGCGGCGTACGTACCGCGCTCGCCGCCCGTGACCCCTTCGGGAAGCTTCTCGCCATCGGCCTCTCCGGAGCCTTCGCGATCCAGGTCTTCGTCGTCTCCGGCGGTGTCATGGGTCTCATCCCGCTGACCGGTATGACCATGCCGTTCATGGCGCAGGGTGGTTCATCCGTGATCGCCAACTGGGCCCTGATCGGCATCCTGATCCGGATCAGCGACACCGCGCGCCGACCGGCCCCGGCCCCCGCCCCGTCCCCCGACGCCGAGATGACCCAGGTGGTCCGACCGTGAACAAGCCCCTGCGCCGAATCGCGATCTTCTGCGGTCTCCTCGTTGTCGCTCTGCTCCTGCGCGACAACTGGATCCAGTACGTCACGGCCGACAGCCTCAACAGCCGCAAGGAGAACCGCCGCGTCGAGATCGAGCGCTACGCCCACGAGCGCGGCGACATCATCGTCGACGGGAAGGCCGTCACCGGCTCGACCGTGACCAAGGGCAGCATGTACAAGTACAAGCGCACCTGGAAGGACGGCCCCATGTGGGCGCCCGTCACCGGGTACGCCTCGCAGGCCTTCGGCGCGACGCAGCTGGAGAACCTGAACGACTCCATCCTGACCGGCAACGACGACCGTCTGTTCTTCGACCGGACGCTCTCCATGTTCACGGGTGAGAAGAAGCAGGGCGGCAACGTCGTCACCACGCTGAACGCCGACGCCCAGAAGGCCGCCTTCAAGGGACTCGGCAACAAGAAGGGGGCCGTGGCCGCCCTCGACCCGAAGACCGGCGCGATCCTCGCCATGGCCTCGACGCCCTCGTACGACCCCTCGACCTTCGCGGGGAACTCCACGAGCACCGACTCGAAGAACTACACGAAGCTCAAGGACGACAAGAACGAGCCGTTGCTCAACCGGGCGCTGCGCCAGACGTACCCGCCCGGCTCCGCCTTCAAGGTGGTCACCGCGTCGGCCGCCCTGGAGAACGGCCTGTACGACAGCGTCGACACCCCGACCCGGTCCCCGCTGCCCTGGCGGCTGCCGCTCTCGAGCAAGGACCTGCCCAACGAGGGCAATCTCCCCTGCAAGAACGCCACACTGGTGGAGGCACTGCGGGTCTCCTGCAACACGGTCTTCGGCAAGATCGGCGCCGACCTCGGTAACGACAAGATGCGGGCCGAGGCAGAGAAGTTCGGCTTCAACAGCCAGCAGTTCACGCCCACCCGCTCCAACGCCAGTGTCTTCGCTAAGGACATGGACAAGGCGCAGACCGCGCTCTCCTCGATCGGCCAGTTCAACACCTCGGCCACCCCGCTGCAGATGGCGATGGTCGCCTCCGCCGTGGCCAACGACGGCACGCTGATGAAGCCGTACATGGTCGACCGTCTCACCGCTCCCAACCTGGACACCGTCGCCAAGACCGACCCGGAGAAGCAGAGCGAGCCCCTCACCAAGGAGCACGCGCAGATGGTCCAGAAGATGATGGAGACGGTGGTCAGCAAGGGCACCGGCTACATGGCGAAGATCCCCGGCGTCACGGTCGGCGGCAAGACCGGTACCGCGCAGAACGGTGTCAACAACAGCGGTAACCCCTACGCCTGGTTCATCTCGTACGCGAAGACCGCCCAGGGTTCGCCGGTCGCCGTGGCCGTGGTCGTCGAGGACTCGGACGCGTCCCGTCAGGACATCTCCGGTGGCGGTCTCGCCGCTCCGATCGCCAAGGACGTCATGGCCGCTGTCATCAACAGCAAGAAGTGACGATCGTGGCGGAAGGCACACGGGGCACACGGCACCTGCCCGATACCGGTCCGATATCAGCTGATGGTCACGGACCGATCATCCATCCGCGGCCGGTAGCGTATCCGCGAACAGCACACCGCCGGACCACCCCAGGGTGCGGTCGGGACATACGGAGAGGGCTGGATTAGCTATGGAAGAGCCGCGTCGCCTCGGCGGCCGGTACGAGCTGGGCTCGGTGCTCGGCCGTGGTGGCATGGCCGAGGTCTACCTCGCGCATGACACCCGGCTCGGCCGCACCGTCGCCGTGAAGACGCTGCGGGCGGACCTCGCCCGCGACCCGTCCTTCCAGGCCCGGTTCCGCCGTGAGGCCCAGTCGGCCGCCTCGCTCAACCACCCCGCGATCGTCGCCGTCTACGACACCGGCGAGGACTACGTCGACAACATCTCCATCCCGTACATCGTGATGGAGTACGTCGACGGATCCACGCTCAGGGAGCTCCTGCACTCCGGCCGCAAGCTGCTGCCCGAGCGCACCCTGGAGATGACCATCGGCATCCTCCAGGCGCTGGAGTACTCGCACCGCAACGGCATCGTGCACCGCGACATCAAGCCGGCCAACGTCATGCTGACGCGCACCGGCCAGGTCAAGGTCATGGACTTCGGCATCGCCCGCGCCATGGGCGACTCCGGTATGACGATGACCCAGACGTCCGCGGTGATCGGCACAGCCCAGTACCTCTCCCCCGAGCAGGCCAAGGGCGAGCAGGTCGACGCCCGCTCGGACCTGTACTCGACGGGCTGCCTGCTCTACGAGCTGCTGACGGTCCGGCCTCCGTTCATCGGGGACTCGCCGGTCGCGGTGGCCTACCAGCACGTGCGGGAAGAGCCGCAGTCACCCAGCAACTTCGACGCCGAGATCACGCCCGAGATGGACGCCATCGTCCTCAAGGCCCTGGTCAAGGACCCCGACTACCGTTACCAGTCGGCCGACGAGATGCGCGCCGACATCGAGGCCTGCCTGGACGGCCAGCCTGTCGCCGCCACCGCGGCGATGGGCGCGGCCGGCTACGGCGGTTACGACGCCGAGCAGCCGACGACGGCCATACGGCAGCAGAACCAGACCGACGGCCAGACGTCCATGCTGCCCCCGGTCAATCCGGACGACGGCGGCTACGGCTACGACGACCGCCCCGACCGCAGACGGAGCCGGCCCCAGAAGAAGTCCAACATCTCGACGATCCTGCTCATCGCGGCGGGCGTCCTGGTGCTGGTCGGGGCGATCCTCATCGGCAAGTCGCTCACCAGCGGCGACAGCGACTCCGGCGCGGTCACCGTGCCGCAGCTGGTCGGCCAGTCGCTGGGCAGGGCGAAGGACGCGGTCGCCAACTCGAAGCTGAAGCTGACCGTCTCGGAGCGGAAGCCCTGCGACAACGCCGCGAAGGGCAATGTCTGCAGCCAGACCCCGAAGTTCGGCAGCGACAAGCTCAAGCAGGGCGCGACCATCTCGGTGGTCGTGTCCACGGGCGCCCCGAAGATCGAGGTCCCCAACGTCAACGGTGAGACCGAGGACGACGCCACCCAGGACCTTGAGGGCAAGGGCTTCAAGGTGAACCCGCAGCAGGTCGAGTCTGACTCGGAGGAGGGCAAGGTCTTCGACCAGTCCCCGAAGGGCAACACCGAGGCCCAGAAGGGCTCGGAGATCACGATCAAGATCGCGAAGTCGACCAAGATCCCGGTCCCGGACGTCAAGGGCCGCACCTTCGAGGACGCCTCCAAGCAGCTGACCGACGCGGGCTTCCAGGTCTCCCGTGCCGCCGACCAGGAGTCGGACGAGACGGCCGGGACGGTGATCAGTCAGGACCCGGCCGGTGGCGAGGCCAAGAAGAACGCGACGATCACGCTGACGGTCGCCAAGGCCAAGACAACGCCGACGCCGACGGCGGTCCCCGAGGTCAGGGGCAAGAAGGTCTCCGAGGCGAAGCAGATCCTGAACGGAGCCGGCTTCACCAACGTGCAGATCGCGGGCGGCAGCAACGGCGACGACAACGCGATCGTCACCGGAGCCGACCCCGGGGTGGGCACCCAGGAGCCCGACCCGGGCAGCACCACCGTCACGCTCACCACCATCGGCGGCGGTGGCGGGAACAACAACGGCGGCGGTGACAACCGCGGCGGAGGACACGGCGACGGCGGGATCCTCGACGGCTGGGGCTAGGTTCCTGCCCCACCACCGAACGAGCGCGCGGTACCGCACGGGCGAAGCCCCGGCACCCAGCAGGACTCAGGGAGTCCAGCTGCTGGGGGCCGGGGCTTCGCCCGTGGTCCAGGACTGTACGAGAAGGCGGTGAGCGGGGCGGCCGGTCCTGCCGGGCGTCAGCGCAGCTCGGCCGGCGGGGTGCGCTTGGCGTCGACCTTCTCCGTGCGCTCCAGCTCGCCCCACACGATGTACCGGTACCGCGAGGTGTAGACCGGGGTACAGGTCGTCAGCGTGATGTAGCGGCCCGGCTTCTTCTTGCCCGACTCCTTGGGCACCGACTGGAGCACATCGACGTTGTACTTCGACGTCTGCCGCAGCTCCTTGAACACCTTGTAGACGTACCAGGTGTTCTTGGTCTCGAAGACGACCGGATCGCCGGTCTTCACCTTGTCGATGTTGTGGAACTTGGCGCCGTGCCCGTCGCGGTGCGCGGCCAGCGCGAAGTTGCCCGTCTTGTCGGACGGAAGCCCTGCCTTCACCGGCTTCACGTAGTAGCCGGCGACCCCCTCGTTCAGGACGCTGGTGCTGGTGCCACGCCTGACCAGCACCTCACCGTTCTTCATCGACGGCACGTGGAGGAAACCGATGCCGTCCTTGGTGTTGAGGGCGCCGGGGCCGGTGCTGCCGTGCGACCAGTTGTCACGGATCCTGTGCCCCTGCGCGGCCGCGTGCCGGTCGGCCACGACATTCGTCCACCACAGCGAGTAGACGACGAAGAGTCCGAGTACGAGACCCGCTGTGATGAGCAGTTCACCGAAGACACTGACCGCGGTCGCTATCGGCCCCCGGCCACCACGGCGGGCCCGGGGCACGGTTGTCTGCTCGTTCTGTTCGGTCGTCGATGCCACCGCGCCTGTCCCCTGTAGTCCGTACGCTGTAAGTCCGTACCGCTGTAAAAGTCCGTACCGCTCAGCCTGTGGTCAGCGCTGCGGGCATCCCCTGGCTCCGTGGCCGCTCGTCAACCATCTTGCCCCACACGACCATTCGGTACGTACTGGTGAACTCGGGTGTGCACGTCGTGAGCGTGATGTACCGGCCCGGCCGGGTGAAACCGGATCCCGTCGGCACCGGCTGGATCACGGACACGTTGGACGGGGACGTCTGAGCCAGATGGCTCGTCACCTCGTAGGTGTAGTACTTGTCCTGCGTCTCGACGACGACCTTGTCACCGTCCTTGAGCTTGTTGATGTAGCGGAACGGTTCACCGTGCGTGTTGCGGTGCCCCGCAAGCGCGAAGTTGCCGGTCTTCGCCGACGGCATCGCGGTCTTGAGCTTGCCCTCGCTGTAGTGGCCGACCATTCCGCGGTCGAGCACCTTGGTCTTGCTGACGCCCTCCGCGATCGGCACGACCACGTCCAGCTCGGGAATGTGGATGATGGCGAATCCCTGCCCGGGCTCGAAGGCTCCCGGCGCGCCCTTCTTGTCGCCGCCCTTCGCCCAGTTGTCCTGGAGGCTGTGGGCCGTGCCGTTGGCCTCCTGGTGGGCGCGTACGTTCGTCCACCAGAGCTGGTACGTGACGAACAGCAGCATCAGCACACCGAGGCTGATGAAGATCTCACCGATGGCCCGGCTGGCGATGACCGCGGGGCTGTCCTTGAGGGCACGCGCCGCACGGCGCGCCTCCATCCTGGTGCGGGGGATGGCCGGGATCACCGGTTCGGCGGGCGCGGCGCTCTTGCGGCCCCGCCCCTTGGCGGCCTTACGGCGCTCGGCGCGGCCGCCCGTCGGTACCGGGGAGGCTGCTGCGGGCCGGGGCGCCCGCGACTGCGAAGAGGGTGAGTTCCCGGTGACCCGGAGGGCCACGGTCTCGTCGTCCCGTACGGGGGCGAAGACGGCCGTTTCCTGTTCCGCTCCGGGTGCCGGACCGGAACTCACGGCTGCGTCGGCGCCGGGGGGCGTGTGCGGGCTCGTGGCCGCGCCGCCCGCACCCACAGCCATCTGCGCGCCCGGAGGCGTGTGCGGGCTGCGGGGTGCGTCCGGGCCTTGTCGTGTGTGCGGGCTTCGGGGTGCGTCCGGGCCCGGAATCGGCCCCGGGAGGATCTGGGTGACCGGTTCCGGTGCGGGCTCCGGGGTGGGTGCGGGGGCAGGTGCGGGCGCGGATGCCTGGGCGGGCGCCGGGGCGGGCGTCGGGGCGGGCGCCGGGGCGGGCGCCGGGGCGGGCGCCGGGGCGGGCGTGGCTATCGGCTCGTACACCGCCTCCCGCCCGTACCAGTCCCGCGGCGGGTCCTGCACGGCAGGCGCCGGCGCCATGTTGTCCGCCCGGAACCACGGCGAACCGTGCCTGCCGGTCGGCAGCGGATCGGTGAGCGGGTCGTACTCCCGGCCAGGGGCAGGGGCCCCGGCCGCCGTCCCGGAACCTCCCGGTGGTTCCGGCGCCTCCGCCGGCCCCGAGCCGTCCTGTTCGGGGCGCAGTGACGTCACGCCGCGGCCTTGCCCACCACCGGCGCGAGCCCCGCCGACCGTCCGACTGCGCCCGCGTCCCCGCACTCGACCAGCCAGTTGGCCAGCATCAGGTGGCCGTGCTCGGTGAGTACCGACTCGGGGTGGAACTGCACGCCTTCGACCGGCAGTTCCCGGTGTCTCAGCCCCATGATGATGCCGTCCGCGGTCCACGCCGTCACAGCGAGCTCAGGAGGTACCGTCCGGGGCTCCGCCGCCAGCGAGTGGTAGCGGGTCGCGGTGAAGGGCGAGGGCAGCCCGGCGAACACACCGGCGCCCTCGTGCGTCACCGGCGAGGTCTTGCCGTGCAGCAGCTCGGGCGCCCGGTCCACCACACCGCCGTACGCCACAGCCATCGACTGCATGCCCAGACAGACCCCGAAGACGGGAACCCCGGTGTCGGCGCAGTGCCGCACCATGTCCACGCAGACACCGGCGTGTTCGGGTGTTCCGGGACCGGGGGAGAGCAGAACGCCGTCGAAGCCGTCCTGCGCGTGCGCGAGGGTGACCTCGTCGTTCCGCACGACCTCGCACTCGGCGCCCAGCTGGTACAGATACTGGACCAGGTTGAACACGAAGCTGTCGTAGTTGTCGACGACCAGGATGCGGGCGCTCATCGCACGGCCCCCATTCCCTGGTCGACCGTCACGTCGTTGAACGGAAGCAGCGGCTCCGCCCACGGGAAGACGTACTGGAAGAGCAGGTAGACGAGCGCGAGCACGAGCACGAGCGAGATGACCGCCCGCAGCCATACGTTGCCCGGCAGATGCCGCCAGATCCAGCCGTACATGCTGTCCCTTCCGTTCGTGGTACGGGACCAGAGTAAGGGGCTGCGGCAGGCGCTCGTGGGTCACCCGCGCAAAGCGGTGGGCTTGCCCTTCGTCACAGGCTGGGTGGAGTCGAGATGTCCCCAGGCGATGAGCCGGTGGCTGCTGCCCCATTCCGGGTCGCACGTGGTGAGTGTCAGATAGCGGCCCGCCCCCTGAAATCCCGACTTCACCGGCACCGGAGCGATGACCCCGGTGTCGGACGGCACGGTCAGATAGGGCTTCTTGTCGATGCGGTACGTGAACCACGTCGTCCCGTCCGTGAGCACCACGGCGTCACCGGGCCGGAGTTTCGGGAAGTCCTTGAACGGGTCTCCGTACGTCCGCCGGTGTCCGGCGACCGCGAAGTTCCCCGTGGCGCCGAGCCGCGCGGTCCCCGTGTAGTGGCCGAGACCCCGCTGGAGGGTCCCTACGGCGGTGTTCTGCAGCACGGGCCTGCTCCAGTGCCCTCCGAGGCGCGGGATGTACATCACCGCGAACGGCTTCCCCGCCCGGTAGGCGGCGGGGGCGGGCGGCGCGGCCGGTGCCTGCCCGGACGGGGACGCGGTCCCCGGGCCCGGCGCGGTACGGGGAGGTGCGGTCGCGCTGTGGGACCACTGCCGGTGCAGGTCGTCGATCTGGTGATCCGCGGCGTTGTCCGCTGTGATACCGGTCCAGAACAGCAGGTACACCACGAACAGCACGATCAGCGCGCCCACGGTGATGCAGAGTTCGCTGAAGCTCCTGACGATCAGTCGCACCGTCACAGCCGTCCGCCTCCCTGAACTACCCCACAGGTGCCGCGTAATGGAGATCCACTGTGCCCGAGTAGCCGGGAAGAGTCACCGCCCGGTAGTCGTCGACTTTCCAGCCGAGCCCGTACGCCTGCACGTACTGCAGGTAGTTCTGGATCGCCGGGGACGCCGTGAGCGCCTTCTTCAGCTTGTCCGGGCTGCCCACGGCCGTCACCTTGTAGGGAGGCGAGTAGACCCGGCCCTGGAGCAGCAGGGTGTTCCCCACGCAGCGCACGGCGCTGGTGGTGATCAGCCGCTGGTCCATGACCTTGATCCCCTTGGCGCCGCCCTTCCAGAGAGCGTTGACCACGGCCTGCAGGTCCTGCTGGTGGATGACGAGGTCGTTCGGCTGCGGTTCCGGGTATCCGGGATTGGCGGTCGTGTTCGGCGGGGCGTCGTTGAGCGTGACGGACACCGCCCGGCCACTGAGTTTCTGTGTCCCGGCCGACTTCTCCAGAGCGTCGAGGTCGGCGTCCTCTTTCTTCGTGATGCCTCCGTCACGCTGGGCGAGCGCGTCGACATCCCGGCGGACGGCCGCGGTGGAGTCGCCGAGCGCCTTGTTCTTGCCGTTGCGCTCCTGGATGAGGTCGGAGAGTTTCAGCATCGACGCGTCAGTGCGGATATCGGTGCCCTTGGCGGTGTTGAAACTCGTGACGAAGATGAGTCCGGCGAGCGCGAAAACGGCCGCGGTGAGTACCCGGACCGGCCGCCAGGCACGGCGGCGGGTGGCCCCTGTGGGAGAGTCGTCGGAATTGCTCAACGTACCCTTATCTCCTTCCGCACCCCGGAAGCACTACGCTAACGGACGCCCGGGGGAGGCCATGCGCCCCGTCTCATCCCGCTCCCGGCATTCCCACACAGTTCCCCCTGCGCGGTCACGCAGCGCATCGACAGGAGAGTCCCTCGTGCCGAAGTCACGTATCCGCAAGAAGGCCGATTTCACGCCGCCGCCCGCGACGAAGCAGGCGACCGCCATAAAGCTGACGAATCGCAGCTGGGTGGCCCCGGTGATGCTGGCCTTCTTCTTGATCGGTCTCGCCTGGATCGTTGTCTTTTATGTCACGGATGGTGATATGCCCATCAAACCGCTCGGGAACTGGAACATCGTGGTCGGCTTCGGCTTCATCGCAGGCGGCTTCGGCGTCTCGACCCAGTGGAAGTAGCCCGTACGGCGACCCGCGGGACCCGCACACGCCCTTGTGACCGTCAAGCCCTGCCCTGAGTTATCCACAGCGCTATCCACAGCCGGGGAAAACTCAGAAGATCTGTGGATAACTTTCGGGTGTTGACGCCGGTGTGACTACTCGGTGCCATACCACAGCAGCAGCCAGCCCCTTGCCCTTCCTGGGGAAACCCAGGTCAGCGGCGAGGGGCACTGCTGTTCCCCACAGGACGCACAGGAACAGCCACTCGCTGTGGACAACTCCGGCCGCAGCCCGGTTGTGGCAGGGCTACGGCCGCGGTGGTGGGCTCAGGACCGCCGTCCTGGACGGCTCTCTCAGGTCAGCATCGCGGTTCTGGCGAGCACCATTGCGACGGTCGCCAGCAGAACCAGCGCGCAGGTTCCGAACTGAAGCAGCGTCCGGCGCTCGCGCGGGGCGTGCACCATACCGATCGCGATGATGATCCCGGCGACGAAACCACCGAGATGCGCCTGCCAGGCGATACCGCCGGTGAAGGTGAAGATCACATTGACCACGAGCAGACCGAAGAGCGGCCGCATGTCGTAATTCATGCGCTTCATCAGGACACCCGTGGCACCCAGCAGCCCGAACACGGCACCGGACGCCCCGAGCGACGGCTGGTTCGGAGCGGCGATGAGGTAGGTGAGCGCGCTGCCGGCCAGTCCGGAGAGCAGATACAGCGAGATGTAGCGGGCCCGGCCCAGCGCTGCCTCCAGCGGCCCGCCGATCCACCAGAGGCTCAGCATGTTGAACCCGATGTGCGCGTAGCCGCCGTGCATGAACATCGCGGTCACCAGCCGGTACCACTGCCCCTGGGCGACGCCGACCAGCGGCCCGAACGGCGTGGTCTGCGCCTGGCCCACCAGCTCGTAACTCGAGTCGAAGCTGTTGTTGTTCGCGACCTGCAGGATGAACACCAGGACGTTGATCCCGATGAGGATCTTGGTGATCATGCGGGGATCGGCGGTGACCGACCCGCCCGCCACCGTGCGCGGCCGGCTCGCGGCGGCCGGGGTACTGCCCGTACCGGACCCGCCGCGCACGCACTCCGGGCACTGGAAGCCGACAGAGGCGCTGATCATGCACTGCGGGCAGATCGGCCGCTCACAGCGGACGCAGCTGATGCCCGTCTCCACACCGGGGTGACGGTAGCAACTGGGCAGACCGCCCGCCGCGGGCTGCCGCTCCGGGCCTCCTGGCAACTGTTCCATCGGGTTCCCTCGTCTCGTACGGGTCGCGTACGCACTGCACCCGCCCCGCTCGTCATACGGACGAACGGGGCGGGTGGTTCCCGCACCGGGTACGGGAATGGCTTTCCGGCCCCAGGTCCCGCCGCCCCGCCGCGCCCGAGCGCGGGCTCAGCGGCCGGACCGGCCGCCGCGCGGACTCAGCTCTTGCGGGTCTCGACGACGACGGTCTCGATGACGATGTCCTCGACCGGCCGGTCGGTGCGCGGGTTGGTCGGTGAGGCGATGATCGCGTCGATGACCTTCTGGCTCGCGGCGTCGGTGACCTCACCGAAGATGCTGTGCTTACGCGTCAGCCATGTCGTCGGCTGCACCGTGATGAAGAACTGCGAGCCGTTGGTCCCCGGCCCGGCGTTGGCCATGGCGAGCAGATACGGCTTGTCGAAGGACAGGTCGGGGTGGAACTCGTCCCCGAACTCATAGCCGGGGCCGCCCGTGCCGTTGCCCAGCGGGTCGCCGCCCTGGATCATGAAGCCACTGATCACCCGGTGGAAGACCGTCCCGTCGTAGAGCCGGTCGGTCGACTTCTGGCCGGTGGCCGGGTGGGTCCACTCCCGCTCCCCCTGAGCGAGCTCGACGAAGTTCCTGACCGTCTTCGGCGCGTGGTTCGGCAGCAACCGGACCTCGATATCGCCCTGGCTGGTCTTCAGGGTGGCGTAAAGCTGCTCGGCCACGATGTGCCTTCCGTAAGTCTTCGCTGGCGTGCACCGATCCTCGCACGGACCTGAAGCACGGATCCGCGCCCGCAGGAAAAGCACCCGAGTGACCACGGAACCGGCGCGCCCCGGGCCGAACCATGGCATTGTCTGCCGCAGACTCCCCCTTGCACCACAATGAGCGATTGAGCCTTTCTGACCCGGATGCCCGCTCTCACGTGCCGCGATGGTCCCGGACAGGCATGATTTCGAAAAGGGTGGACAGGCGAATGACAGAACGCCACCGATGAGGAGGAACCCGTGACCCGCATGGACAGCGTGCGCGCCGCGACCGGTACGGCGAAGGAGAACGTGCTGCACGCCGCGGAAGTGGTGGCGCCCTACGCCGGATCGGCCAAGGAACAGACCACGCATTACGCCAACGAAGCTCGTGTACGACTGGCCCCGAAGGTCTCGCTCGCAGCACAGCAGGCCCGTAGCCAGTACGACGCGCGGCTCGCACCCCACGTCGACCAGGCCCTCGCTCATGTACCGCCGAAGGTCGACGCGGCGGCGCAGCGCGCCGCGAAGGCCGCCCGTCAGGCACAGAGCCAGCTCGCACCTCGGGTCGAGCAGGCCGTGGCGGCGGCCCAGCCCGTGCGTGAGGAGGCCGCGGCCCGCACTGCGGCCGCTGTGGCGGCGCTCCGCGGTCAGGTCTCCGCGAAGCAGATCCAGAAGCTGGTCAGAAAACAGCAGCGGTGTGCGAAGGCAGGCCGGCTGGCCAAGGGCGTCTTTGTACTCAGTGCAGTTGCCGGGGGCGCCTTCGCCGCCTGGAAGTGGTGGGACAAGCAGGCCAACCCTGACTGGCTGGTCGAACCGCCCGCGCCCACCGAGGTCGGCGACCGGCCGCCGCTCAGCGCGGTCGACGGCAGCGCCGACGCGCTGGACCCCGAGGTCAAGGCCAAGCAGGCCGAGGCCGAGGAGTCCGATGAGGGGCGCGACGAACCCCGGGGCTGATCCAGGTCATTCAGGCCACAAGCCCGAGCGTGCGGGGCGTCAGGAGACTCACCTCTCCTGGCGCCCCGCAGGCTTGTGCGGGGGCGGCCGGTACCGCGCAGGCCCTTGTGGCCGCCCGGCATTTCCCTTTCGATAACGAAAGGAAAACCTGCCTCGGTAGTTTCTCCTCGTCGACCTCGGCCCACGAAGGGGAGTCCCACCATGTCCACCTCTGTCTCTGTTCCGGAGTCCGGACGCATCAGGCTGCTGACCGCGCCGTTCCGGCAGCGGACGTGGCGGCATGTGCTGTACGCCCTGGTGGCGGTCGGCCCACTGCTGCTGTTCGTCCTCCCTTACGCCATGAAGTCCACCCAGGGCCACGGCGCACAGCAGCTGGGAGTGCTGGTTCTGCTGGTCATGCTGGTGGTGGTCGCGTTCGTCGGGCCCGTGGTCGAGCGGCTCCGCTCGCGGCTGCTGCTCGGCGAGGACATCGGGCACCGCCAGGGCGCCGGCCGGGTCGGGCGCGGCCTCCTCTTCATGCTGGTCAACCTACTGACCAGCACCGTGTCGTTCGGGCTCGTCGTGGGCTGGTTCATCGTCTCCGCGCGCAATCTGACCTACCCGATCTGGGGCTGGGCTCCTTACCCCGACCCCGCCTGGGGAGGCCCCAGCCCGGCCGGTGCGGTCGCGCTGCACTTCGCGGCGGGTGTGGTGGCGTTCTTCTGCGGCCCCTTGCTCATCGTCACGGTCACCAACTGGCAGGTACGGGTGGCCCGTAGCATCATCGGCGCCGGCTGACCTGTCGCTATCGCGGCAGCCTCTTACGAGCAGGCCGTGACCCGGCGCAGGAGTCCACAAGGAACGCGGGCTCACCTTCCGGAACGCGGGCTCACCTTCCGGCTGACACGCTGCCTCCGGCTGACCCGCCGCTTCCGTTCGGCCCACTCGCTGCGGACCGGGCTGCCGATCCGGTGTCCGGTGGCTACCGCTCCGGTCCGGCAGGCCGGTTACGGTCCGGGCTGCCGATCCGGTGGCGGGCGTGGGGCTGGTGGGGGGCGGGCTGCCGCGGGCTTGCCGCCTGCCCGGCGGGCTGCTCGCGGGCGCGGTCCTGTTATGGGCGGGGTCCTGCTCACGGGCGGGTCCTGCGTACAGGCGCGGTCCTGCTCACAGGCGCGGTCCTGTTCGGGGACGGCCCGTCGTTCACAGTGGGCCCTCCGTACTTGGGCGCTGCCCTCCGCCCTACGGACCGTTCTCCCCGCACGCGTTCTCCACCGGCAGTGCAAGCAGCTGCCGCTCAGCCTGCGCGGCGCGCTCCTGCCACGGCCTCGTACCCACCATCTCGAAGATCCGCTGGGCGGCCAGCAGATGCTGCCGGGCAGCGGCGATGCGCCTCGTTCTCCCGTACGTGTCCGCGAGCGCCAGACGGATCTGTCCCTCCACCAGCGGGCTGTTGGTCCGGGTCACGATTTCAAGGGCGTCCGCCAGCGTGTGCTCGGCCTTCTGCGACGCGCCCGCACCGAGCCGGGCCTCGCCCAGACCCAGAAGCGCGTACGCGAGGCCCACCATGTCCGACTTCTCCTTGACGATCCGCACCACCCGCAGAAAGGCTTCCTCGGCCCGTTCGAACCTGCCCTGCGCCAGATACGCACGGCCCAGCCGGTGCGTTCCCTGGGCAACACCGCGGGCGCCGCCTTCGCCGATGCTCTCCGAGACGGCCACCGCCTGCAGACCCAGCCGGACGGCGGTGTCCGGGCAGCCCCGGTCGAGTTCGATCTGCGCCATGTTGTTCAGCGCGTGTGCCTCGGAGGAACGGTCGCCGACGCGCAGGAACACCGAACGGGCTTGCTGGAGACGGAACATCGCCGTATCCAGGTCGCCACGCATCCGGTCGATGATCGCCATGTTGCGCAAGGTCAGTGCGGCGCCGTGTTCCTCGTCCGTGGCACGGTGCAGTTCCAGCGCCGACGCGAAGTACGCGTCCGCATCCTCCAGTCTGCGCAGCCGCAGCGCGACCGCGCCCAGATCGTGCAGCATGGCCGCTTGGCCGCGCACATTGCCGGCTGCCCGCGCCGCCCCCAGGGCGTGCTCGCAGCACACCCGCCAGTCCTCCACGTAGTTCCGGATTTCGAACAGCGGCACCATCGACATGGTCAGATCCCACGCCAGGTCATCCATGCCGAGGCCCGCCGACTGCTCGATCACACTGAGCAGCGCCGGCCGCTCGGCCTCGAACCACTCCAGCGGCACGGCCAGCAGTCCGGACACCACCGCAGGGTCGAGATTCCGGCGCTCCACCTCGCTGTGAAGCACCGAGAAGTCACCGCCGTACTCACGCCGGTGGGCCTGTTCGGCGAGTGTGAGGCAGGTACGGAAGACCCGGTCGCGGGCCGCCCACTGATCGGCGGCGCCCTCTTCCTCCCGGGCGCGCTCATGTGCGTACAGCCGCAGCAGGTTCTGGAAACGGAAACGCAGTTGCCCCGTCGCGTCCACCCCGACGGCCTCCAGGAACTGTGCGTCGACGAGGAGTTCGATGAGCCGCTCGGCCTCCAGTACACCCACGTCCAGCAGCGCACCGGCCACCCACACCGCGAAATCGGGCACCTGGAGCAGACCGAGCCGCCGGTAGAGGCAGGCGGCCTCGGGCGGCAGATGCCGGTAGCTGAGCGCGAAACTGGCGCGCACCTGGGACTCCCCCTGGCTGAGCTCGTCCAGCCGGCGCCGTTCGTCGCTCAGCCGGTCGGCGAGGTGCCGCACCGACCAGTGCGGCTTGGAGGCCAGCCGGGCGGCGGCGATGCGCAGTGCCAGCGGCAGCCGGTCGCACAGCTCCACCAGTCGCAGGGCGTCGGTGCGCGCGGCCGCGATCCTGCCCTCGCTCACGATCCGGCCCAGCAGCTGCATCGCTTCCTCGCCGGACAGCAGACCGAGATGTACCCGAGCCTGCTGCGGCCAGGTGACCAGCTCCTCCAGCTGCTCCCGGCTGGTGATCAGTACACAGCACGCCCCGCTGCCCGGCAGCAGCGGCTTGACCTGCGCGAACGAGCGTACGTTGTCGAGGACCAGCAACACTTTCCGGTCAGCGAGCACGGTCCGGTAGAGCATGGTCCGCTCCTCCAGCTCCGCGGGAATCTGCTCACTCGGCACACCCAGCGAGCGCAGCAGCCTGCTGAGCACATCCCTGGCGGACGCGGGTTCGTGATGTTCGTCGTAGCCGCGCAGATCGGCGAAGAGCCGACCGCCGGGGAATCGTTCGGCGACCTGGTGCGCCCAGCGGAGTGCCAGCCCCGTCTTGCCGATGCCGGCGACACCGGTGATCAGCCCGACAGCAGGAGACTGCGTCGCGGCCGCCTCTGCTTCTGCCCCTGCCTCTCTTCCTGTCTCTGCCCCTGCTCCTGTCTCCTTCGGCCATGCCGTTGCCGTTGCCGTCCTCGTCACCAAGCGGTCCAGCGCCTCCAGCTCGCGTGACCGGCCGGTGAAGCCGGCCACTTCGGGAGGAAGCTCGGAAGGGACCAGCGCGGTGCCCGGCCAGACCGACTCGGCCGCCATGGGGGCACGTGCGGTCCCGGACGCGATGGGCGCAAGCGAGGGATCATCGCGCAGGATCGCGTCCCGCAACTCCTGGATTGCGGGGCCGGGTTCCAGGCCCAGCTCATCAATGAACAGCCGACGGGCGAACCGGAACGCTTCCATGGCATCAGCCCGTCGCCCCGACCGGTACTGGGCCAGCATCAGATGGTGCAGGGTCCGCTCTCTCAGCGGATTCCCCCTTACCGCCAGGAGGAGTTCCGGGATGACTTCCTGATGCCGGCCGAGTTCCAGCCGTACCGCCGTCGAGTCGTCAAAAGCGTTGAGCCGCAACTCCTCCAGCCGCCCGGCCTCTTCTTCGACTGCCCGGCCGCCCACCCCGGCCAGCGCCGGGCCCCGCCAGAGGCCAAGAGCCTGCGTGTAGCGCTGCGCCGCCTCGTCCGTCCGCCGCTCCCGGACCGCGGCCTCGGCCTGGGCCACCAGTTCGTCGAACTCCGCCGCGTCGAGGGAGTGCCCCTCGGTACTGAGCAGGTATCCGGGGTGCGTGGTCACGATGAGGTCATCGGTGACGCCCTCGGTCCTGAACGTCTTGCGCAGCGCAGCGATGACAATGGCCACCTGCGTCCGCGCGGTGGCCGGAGGGCGGCCGTCCCAGACGGCATCCACCAGTGTGTCCACCGGAACGGTCCGTCCGGGGCTCAGGAGCAAGAGCGCCAGAATCGTGCGCTGCCGGGCCCCTCCCGCCGATATCCTCCGGCTTCCCACGGTCACGGACAGCGGACCGAGGATCCGAAAACCGAGTCGTTCCCCCACTGGACCCTCCCAGCCCCACGCCCCGACCCCGAGGCATGCGAGATCCAACATAGCCGCCTGGGCAGCAGGTCAGCGGCCTCCCCGAGATCCTGCCCTCCGGCCGTGGCCCGAGCGTCTCACCGGGCTCCATGATCCGTAGGCGCGCTTCCTGGGCTGCTTCTCCGGTGTCCGTGCTTTCGCAATCTCCCTTAACGGGCAGCCAGTTCGGGCGTCGTACGCCGTCCTACGTCATCAGAACGGGCGCCGAAGGGCTCGGGTGCTGCGCTGGTGGTACGTGAAACACAGGCTGGGCCGCAGGGGGTCCGTGCGCTTCTTCCATGGAGCGCTCACCGCCGCACTCCGCACGACCGAACAGGAACTGTCGGGCCGCAGCCTGCCCGCACGTTACCCGTGGCCGCTCGGTCCCTGACACCGGTGGCAAGCTGTGCAGCAGCCGGCCGAACGGGCCGGCGGCAGGCCCAGGACAGGATCCGGCGCCTGCTGTCGAACACGGGAGTACGGCTGTGACGGAAACAGTGATCGCGGTGACAGGGCACATGGACCTGACAGAGGACACCGTGCCCCTGGTCCGTACAGCGCTGCAGGACCTCCTCCGCTCCTACGCCCTGACCCGGCCCACTCGTAGGGGTCTCCTGCATCGCGGAGGGCTCTGACTCGCTGTTCGCCGAGGCCATCCTGGCCAACGGCGGACGCCTGGCCGTCGTCATCCCCTCCCGGGACTACCGCACCAAGACCGTCCGCCCAGACCACGTACCGCTCTTCGACCGCCTCGTGTCCGCGTCCGACGACGTCGTGGTCCTCCCCGAGGAATCCGGCCGGGCCTGCGGCCTGCGCCGCCGCCAACCGCCCTCCTCCTGGAACGCGCCGATCGCCTTGTGGCCGTCCGGAACGGGGGACCCCCGACCGGTGAGGGCGGAGGCACAGCGAACGTGGTGCTCGCAGCACGGGCGAAGGGGATGCCGGTGGAATTCGTCTGGCCCGAGACGGCCCGTCGAAAGGGGGAGCCGCCCGAAGGACCGACCCGTACGGCCGGACCATCAACGGCACCGACCGAGCAAAGACCCCTCCTGACCAGCTTTCCGCCGGTCAGAAGGGGTCGCCTGTGGAGCCTAGGGGAGTCGAACCCCTGACATCTGCCATGCAAAGACAGCGCTCTACCAACTGAGCTAAGGCCCCGAAACGGGTTGGTGCGAGAACAAGAGTAGCGGGTCACAGGCGTGATCTCACAAAAGGATTGGGACTCCCGGTCCGTGACCACTCTCCGTAGGATGCACCAGGAGGTTCGCGGCAGCGAAGCCGCCGCCTGGGGAAGCGATGGGGAGACGCAATGGACGCAGCACAACAAGAGGCCACCGCGAGAGCGAGGGACCTCCAACGCAGTTGGTACGGAGAGCCGCTGGGGGCGCTCTTCCGTCGCCTGATCGATGATCTGGGCCTCAACCAGGCCCGTCTCGCCGCAGTACTCGGGCTGTCTGCGCCCATGCTCTCTCAGCTCATGAGCGGCCAACGCGCCAAGATCGGAAACCCGGCCGTGGTACAGCGCGTCCAAGCGCTTCAGGAGCTGTCGGGTCTGGTCGCCGACGGCAGCGTGAGTGCGGGCGAGGCCACTGACCGGATGGAAGAGATCAAGAAGTCCCAGGGCGGCTCGGTCCTCTCCAACAACGGTCAGACCCCGTCCACCACGGGCGCACCGACGGTGCGCCGCGTGGTGCGTGAGATCCAGTCGCTGCTGCGCTCCGTATCGGCTGCGGGCGACATCATCGACGCGGCGGACACCCTCGCCCCGACCCATCCCGAGCTGGCAGAGTTCCTCAGGGTGTACGGCGCCGGGCGCACGGCGGAAGCTGTCTCGCACTACGAGGCGCACCAGAGCTGACGCTGCGGCTCAGCTGACAGGGGGGCGGGCACAGCGCATGGGTGAGGTCTTCGCCGGGCGTTACGAACTGGTCGATCCAATCGGACGCGGGGGCGTCGGGGCCGTCTGGCGCGCTTGGGACCACCGAAGGCACCGCTATGTGGCGGCCAAGGTCCTTCAGCAGAGCGATGCCCACACCTTGCTGCGCTTCGTACGGGAGCAGGCACTTCGCATCGATCACCCTCATGTGCTCGCCCCTGCCAGCTGGGCCGCGGATGACGAGCAGGTGCTGTTCACCATGGAACTGGTGAGCGGCGGTTCGCTCGTCCACCTCATCCGCGACCACGGCCGGCTGCGGCCACGGTTCGTCTGTACTCTGCTCGACCAGTTGCTGGCCGGGCTGGCCGCCGTCCATGCGGAGGGCGTCGTCCATCGCGACATCAAACCGGCGAACATCCTGATGGAAGCGACCGGAACCGGGCGGCCGCACCTGCGGCTGTCCGACTTCGGTATCTCGATGCGCAAGGGCGAGCCCCGCCTCACCGAGACAAACTATGTGGTGGGGACGCCCGGCTACTTCGCTCCGGAGCAGATGCTGGGTGCCGAACCGGACTTCACAGCCGACCTCTTCGCGGTCGGTCTGGTCGCGCTCTATCTGCTCCGCGGTGCACAGCCGGATTCCAGAGCCCTTGTGGAGCACTTTGCGGCCCACGGCACACCCGGTGCGCCCGTCGGAATCCCCGAGCCGCTGTGGCAGGTCCTCGCCGGTCTGCTCCAGCCCGATCCCCAGGCACGGTTCCGTACGGCGACGGGGGCCCGCAAAGCGCTGACCACGGCAGTGGAACTGCTGACCGATCCCGGCCCCGGCGGGACGCCCATCGAGGTCTTCGACCAGATCGGGCCGCTTCCCACTGGGTTCGCCCCCGGTGGGCCGGCCCGGCGGCAGAACGGGCCCGACCCGATTGGCCCTCGGGAAGGAGCTGCATCGCAGCGGCCAGTACAGCAACAGCCGGCACAGCAGCCGACCTCGCGGCAGGGCGTACCGGCCGACGGCCCTCAGCCCGGACAGCAGCCCGCACCCGGTCAGCAGCAGCCCCAGCACGCTGCGATGTCGGAAACGGGGAGCTTCCATCTCGCCCCGCCTCCCCGGCCGACCGCCACCGGCCCGGCTGCGGCACCAACACCCGCCGCCACCCACGCAGGCCCCACGGTGTCGCATCAGACCTCCCCCCTCCCTGCTCAGGTCCCGTACGAACAACCTCACACTGATACATACACCGCTCGCCCCTCCCAGGTTCCCGGCCCGTCTCCGATCCCGCGCACACGTCCTGGACCGCCCCCGAAGGTGGCCGTGCCGGTCCTGGTGATCGCGCTGATCTGTTTCGCGGTGGGTATCTGGGCACTGACGCAGAGCTGACACAGAGCACGCGGGGGCCTCTCCGCATCACATCGAGGGCCGGGCTACCAAGCGGGAGGCGGCCCGTACTGGGCCGGGGGCTGCTGCCCCGCCCCCGGGGCGGCCATCATTCCTGTTCGTCGTCGCGCGATCAGTGTCCATACGCCGAGCACCAGAACCAGCACGGTGCCCGCACCGATCCCCGCGACGCCCACCAGCTTCATGCTGCTGCGCCCCGCGTCACCGCCGCCCGACGTGCCGAAGCGGGGCGTGGCACCCGTGTACGCGGGCGGGGGACTCTCTTCGCCCTTGACGCTCAACCGCAGCGTCAGCCCGTACTGCTTCTCCCCGAACGCCTTCGCGACGTCCGGGCTGAGCGTGACGGCCAGGTAATAGTCACCTGCTATCCCTGCCCCGCTGACGTCACCACGCACGCTGTACCGGTTCTTGTACGCGACCGGAGGCATCGGGTCCGGCCCCGTCGACTTCGGCTTCCCGTCGTATGCCGTGGATCCCTCGGTGATCGCGGACCGCACCGGGTTGTACAACTGCACAGCGAAGGCACTGGCCACGAAGCCGTCACCGGAGGAGCTACCGAGGTCGGCACCGGCGAAGAGCTGCTGCCCCCAACCGACAGGTACCCGGTAGAAACGAGTCTGTCCGGGTGTGATCCGGTCGTCCCACACTCCGGGCTTCAGCACAGTCGCATCGTTGAACCCCGTACCGCCCTCGGTCCGGTCGGCCGTACCTGTCGGTGGAACCGGTGATGCGGACGGCCAGCTGGTCGGCGCTGCCGTCGGGCCGCCAGAGCCGGCCTTGAGGCCCGGCTCTGAATCGACGCGGATCTCCAGCCCCCAGTCCTCCTGCGCGGCGGCAGCCTTGGTCGTCCGCTCGATCAGCACGTAGTACGGTCCCGCCGCCTGGCAGTACAGGCCGTCCTTCTTGATGCGCCGGCCGGCCTGAGCAGCGATCGGGCGAGGGTATTCCGCGGAGCCGAACACCGCGTCACCATCGTTTCCGCAGGAGTCGCCCTGAAGGTCCTGGAGGGTCACCTTGATGCCGTCGGTGTAGTCCACCTTCACCTGTGGGCCCAGCTTGGGGACCGCGACAGCTGAGACGTAGGCATCGGACGTGGCGTCCAGCGCCACCTGGTAGTACAGCCGGGCGCCGGGCCCGATGGAGGAGCGATAGACCGCACCATCCTTCAGCTGCGCCGCTTCAGTGCTGGCCACAGCCCCCGCCACTGTCTTCGCGTGCTGATCGAAGGCATACGGGTCACGATCACCCACCGCCCCGGCATTGCCCGGTAGTGCTCCCACCGCGCACATCGCCGCCACTGCGGTCAGCGCGACCCGACCCCTGCTGCGGTGCCTCGTCACCTGTCTCCCCTCGTTGTCCGCCGACAGCCAGGGGACGCCCCCGCCAGAAGACCAGCCGCGCGATCACCGAGATCACGAGGACGACACCAGCCACCGCAGCAGCGAGCGTGGTTTCGGCCTATCCTGCCCCGCCGGTCATCGCGTTGTCTGCGTACAGAGCCGAAACATCCTCACCGCGCACACCTCACCGCCTCGGCATGGATGGGATCGACTGAAGCCTGTTCCGCCGTGCGTCCCCGGCTCAGACGCTGGCCCCAAACGCCGATGTTTCACGTGGAACAACCAGCCGCCCCGCGGAGAGCCCGCCCCGCAGGTGGATCCGCAGTCCCAGAACGAGGCGCTGCAATACGCCCGAACCCACCAGGGCGCCACGAGCCGCCGGGCATGGCCCCCTAAGGGCACTGGCAGCCATCTCCGGCAAGGGGGAGTGAGAGGAGAGGCCCGCGGACCCTACGCTCCCCCGCCGCACTCTTGAGCGCGGCATGCTCTTCGACCGGTGCTCTGCGAGGAATACCAATGGCTCCGATGTCACGTCGTGAACGCGGCAGGGCCCCAGCCGCAAAAGCGGCCGGGGCCCTGCAATCAAGACGCTGTGTCTCACACACCCGAACCTGCGGGCACGGAGTCAGTCGCCTCCGTCCACAGGTCCTGCTCGGCGCGATCCGCCTGGATCTGGCGGTACACGAGGAGCCCGCCGATGGCAGCCAGTGCGACCAGGAGAAGCTTCTTCACCGCGCGACCTCGTCTTTCCTTGACGTGAGGGACTTCTGGCGCCCGACTATACACACCGGCCGATACCGATCGGTGACCTAGTTCCCATCCAACTATCCGGCCCGGTAATGCAATCGGCCCGGACAGAGACTCTGTCCGGGCCGATGTTCGCGGTGGGGCTAACAGGATTTGAACCTGTGGCCTCATCCTTATCAGGGATGCGCTCTAACCAACTGAGCTATAGCCCCGCGCTGCCCCTGAAGATTAGCGCACTTCAGGGCCAGTCCCAAAATCGATAGCCGGCGCTCTACTCATCCTCGGCGAGAGTCAGCTCGACACCGCCGACAAACCCGGCCGACAGGTTGTAGATGAAGGCCCCCAGGGTCGCCAGAGCAGTGGCCAGCACGACATCGATCACGGCGATGACCGCTGTGAACAAGAGCACCCGCGGCAGCGAGAGGAACGACTGAAGATCGAAGCCGCTGCCGTCACTTGAGCCGGTAGCCTCGCTGATCGTCCCGCCGACCGTCGAGAAGACGCCCATGGCGTCCATGACCATCCACAGCACTGCGGCGGCCACGACGGTACACACGCCCAGCGCGATGGACAGCAAAAAGCTGACCTTCATCACCGACCACGGATCGGCCTTGGCGACCCGGAGCCGCGCCTTCCGCGTACGTGGAGTCGTGCGCGCCCCCGTACGGGTTCGACGTACCCCTGCCTGCGTACCGCCGGCGGTACGCTGACCGCCGTGCGTACCGCCCGGCGACGGGTACGCCTGCGGAGGCTGGTACGGCTGGGACTCGTACTGAGGCTGCGCCCCACGCGTGTCCGTCACCGTTCCCCGTTGAGAGTCCGCGGCAGGGCCACGGGCACTGCGTGCTCCAGCTCCGGAAGCGGCCGCTCCGTCGCCCGTGGCTCCACTCACGTTCTACTCCTCGTGCTCCCCTGCCGAAGGCTCGGTGCCTTCGACTACCGCTTCGACCGTGTCACCGTCGACCGGACCACCTTCGACAGCGTCGCCGTCGACAGCGTCAATCTCTTCGGCCTCTCGGCCGGCCTCGGCATTGCGGGCGATGCCGACCACGGCATCGCGCTTGCCCAGGTTGATCAGTTGGACGCCCATGGTGTCACGGCCCGTCTCCCTGACTTCATTGACTCGCGTACGAATCACACCACCGCCGAGCGTGATGGCGAGGATTTCATCCGTACTCTCGACCACCAGCGCGCCGACCAGCGAGCCCCGGTCCTCCACGATCTTGGCGGCCTTGATTCCCAGGCCGCCGCGACCCTGGACGCGGTACTCGTCGACGGGGGTCCGCTTGGCGTACCCGCCGTCAGTGGCAGTGAACACGAAAGTACCCGGCCTGACGACATTCATCGAGAGCAGCTCGTCGCCCTCGCGGAAACTCATGCCCTTCACACCGGATGTCGCACGCCCCATGGGGCGCAGCGCGTCATCCGTCGCCGTGAACCGGATCGACTGGGCCTTCCTGCTGACCAGCAGGAGATCGTCCTCGGCGGATACGAGCTCGGCCCCGATCAGTTCGTCGTCACTGCCGTCCGGCGTCTCCCGCAGGTTGATCGCGATGACGCCGCCGGAACGGGGCGAGTCATAGTCCTTGAGAGACGTCTTCTTCACCAGACCACCCTTGGTGGCAAGGATCAGATACGGCGCCGCGTCGTAGTCCCGGATCGCCAGGATCTGTGCGATCTGCTCGTCCGGCTGGAACGCCAGCAGGTTGGCGACGTGCTGGCCGCGGGCATCGCGGCCGGCGTCCGGGAGTTCGTACGCCTTCGCCCGGTACACCCGGCCCTTGTTGGTGAAGAACAGCAGCCAGTGGTGGGTCGTCGAGACGAAGAAGTGGGCGACGATGTCGTCCTGCTTCAGCTTGGTGCCCCGCACGCCCTTGCCGCCACGCTTCTGCGAGCGGTAGTCCTCGGTCTTGGTGCGCTTGACGTAACCACCGTTGGTGATGGTGACGACGATGTCTTCCTCGGCGATCAGGTCCTCAATGGACATATCACCGTCGAAGGGTACGAGCTTGGAGCGCCGGTCGTCGCCGAACTTGTCGACGATGACCGCCAGCTCCTCGCTGACGATCTGCCGCTGGCGCTCGGGCGAGATCAGGATCGCGTTGTACTCGTTGATCTTCGCCTGGAGTTCGTTGTGCTCGGACGTGATCTTCTGGTGTTCCAGAGCGGCCAGCCGCCGCAGCTGCATCTCCAGGATCGCGTTCGCCTGGATCTCGTCGATCTCCAGCAGGCCCATCAGGCCCTCGCGCGCCACCTCGACCGTCTGGCTGCGCCGGATCAGCGCGATGACCTCGTCGATCGCATCCAGCGCCTTGAGCAGACCGCGCAGGATGTGTGCGCGCTCCTCGGCCTTGCGCAGCCGGAACTTGGTGCGCCGGACGATGACCTCGATCTGGTGCGTCACCCAGTGCCGGATGAACGCGTCGATCGACAGGGTGCGCGGTACACCGTCGACGAGCGCCAGCATGTTGGCGCTGAAGTTCGACTGGAGATCCGTGTGCTTGTAGAGGTTGTTCAACACGACCTTGGCGACCGCGTCCCGCTTCAGCACGACGACCAGGCGCTGACCGGTGCGCGAAGACGTCTCGTCCCGCACGTCAGCGATCCCGCCGACCTTGCCGTCCTTCACCAGGTCGGCGATCTTCTGAGCGAGGTTGTCCGGGTTGGTCTGGTACGGAAGCTCGGTCACCACCAGGCACTGGCGGTTCTGGATCTCCTCGACCGCGACCACCGCGCGCATCGTGATGGAACCACGCCCGGTGCGGTAAGCCTCCTCGATGCCCTTACGCCCCACGACCAGCGCGCCGGTCGGGAAGTCCGGGCCCTTGATGCGTTCCAGGAGGGCGTCCAGGAGCTCCTCGTGCGAGGCCTCCGGATTCTCCAGGTACCACTGGGCGCCGGCCGCCACCTCACGCAGATTGTGCGGAGGAATGTTGGTGGCCATACCGACCGCGATCCCCGCGGATCCGTTGACGAGCAGGTTCGGGAACCTGGCCGGGAGGACCACCGGCTCCTGGTTACGGCCGTCGTAGTTGTCCTGGAGGTCGACGGTCTCCTCGTCGATGTCCCTGACCATCTCCATGGAGAGGGGCATCATCTTGCACTCGGTGTACCGCATGGCGGCAGCCGGGTCATTGCCGGGAGAGCCGAAGTTCCCGTTCGAGTCGACCAGCGGCATACGCATCGACCAGTGCTGGGCCAGCCGGACCAGGGCGTCGTAGATCGAGGAGTCGCCGTGCGGGTGGTAGGTACCCATGACGTCGCCGACGACACGCGCGCACTTGTAGAAGCCCTTCTCGGGCCGGTAGCCGCCGTCGTACATCGCGTACAGCACCCGGCGGTGGACGGGCTTCAGACCGTCCCGCACGTCCGGCAGCGCACGCGACACGATGACGGACATCGCGTAGTCGAGGTACGAACGCTGCATCTCCGTCTCGAGCCCCACCGGCTCGACACGCATGCCGATACCGGGGACGGCGGGCGGCTGTTCGGGCATCACAGGGGAATTCTCGTCGGCCATTGCTGGTCAAAGTCCTTTCAGTGCGGTCAGCCGAGACCGACTCAGATGTCGAGGAACCGGACGTCCTTGGCGTTGCGCTGAATGAACGAGCGCCGTGCCTCGACGTCCTCACCCATCAGCACCGAGAACAGATCGTCGGCCTGTGCCGCGTCGTCCAGGGTCACCTGGCCGAGCACCCGGTGGTCCACGTCCATCGTGGTGATACGCAGCTCCTCGGCGTTCATCTCACCGAGGCCCTTGAAGCGCTGGATCGAGTCGTCCCTGACCCGCTTGCCACTCTGCTTGCCGAGCTGGACCAGCGCGTCCCGCTCCGTGTCCGAGTACGCGTACTCGAAGTCGTCCCGACCCCACTTGATCTTGAACAGGGGCGGGCGCGACAGATAGACGTGTCCGGCCTCGACCAGGGGCCGCATGAACCGGAACAGGAAGGTCAGCAGCAGGGTGTTGATGTGCTGGCCGTCGACGTCGGCGTCCGCCATCAGGATGATCTTGTGATAGCGCAGCTTCTCGATGTCGAAGTCCTCGTGAACTCCGGTGCCGAACGCGGAGATCAGCGCCTGGACCTCGGTGTTCTGGAGGATCTTGTCGATCCGCGCCTTCTCGACGTTGAGGATCTTCCCTCGGATCGGCAGGATCGCCTGGTACATCGGGTTGCGCCCGGACTTCGCCGAACCACCGGCGGAGTCACCTTCGACGATGAAGATCTCGCACTTCGTCGGGTCGTTCGACTGGCAGTCGCTCAGCTTGCCCGGCAGGGAGGCGCTCTCCAGCAGCCCCTTCCGGCGGGTCAGGTCACGCGCCTTACGCGCCGCGACTCGTGCCGTCTGCGCCTGGATGGCCTTGCGGATGATGTCGACGGCCTCGTTCGGGTTCCGGTCGAACCAGTCCGTGAGGTGCTCGTAGACGACCTTCTGCACGAAGGTCTTCGCCTCCGTGTTGCCCAGCTTGGTCTTCGTCTGGCCCTCGAACTGCGGCTCGCCGAGCTTCACCGAGATGATCGCCGTCAGACCCTCACGAATGTCCTCGCCCGAGAGGTTGTCGTCCTTCTCGCGCAGCAGCTTCTTCTCGCGCGCGTAGCGGTTGACCAAACCCGTCAGAGCGGCCCGGAAGCCCTCCTCATGGGTGCCTCCCTCATGCGTGTGGATCGTGTTCGCGAAGGAGTAAACCCCCTCGCTGTACTGCGAGTTCCACTGCATCGCGATCTCGGCCGAGAGGAGGCGCTCCTTGTCCTCGGCCTCCACGTCGATCACCGTCGGGTGGATGAGCTCACCCTTGCGCGAGTTGAGGTACTTCACGAAGTCGACGATGCCGCCCTCGTAGTGGTACGTGACCGTGCGTACCTGCTCCTCCTCGGCGACCTCCCCCACAGTGTCGGCGCCCGCGGTGGCCTTCGCCGACTCGCGCTCGTCGGTCAGCGTCAGGGTGAGGCCCTTGTTGAGGAACGCCATCTCCTGGAAACGCCGCGACAGCGTCTCGAAGGAGTACTCGGTCGTCTCGAAGATGTCTCCGTCGGCCCAGAAGGTGACGGTGGTGCCACTCTCGTCCGTGGCCCCGTTACGGGCCAGCGGCGCCGTCGGCACACCGAGCTTGTAGTCCTGGGTCCAGCGGTAGCCATCACGCTTGACGTCCACCGCGACCCTGGCGGAGAGGGCGTTGACGACGGACACACCCACGCCGTGCAGGCCACCGGAGACGGCGTACCCGCCACCGCCGAACTTGCCACCGGCGTGCAGCACCGTCAGGACGACTTCGACGGCCGGCTTGTTCTCCGAAGGCACGATGTCGACCGGGATACCGCGGCCGTTGTCGACCACGCGCACCCCACCGTCGGGGAGGATCGTCACATCGATGGTGTCCGCGTGCCCGGCCAGGGCCTCGTCGACCGAGTTGTCGACGACCTCGTACACCAGATGATGGAGTCCACGCTCACCGGTCGAGCCGATGTACATGCCGGGCCGCTTACGGACCGCGTCCAGCCCCTCAAGGACAGTGATCGCGCTGGCGTCGTACGAGGCAGTTACCTCGCCGTGCTCACCGACAGTGGACGGGGGGATCTCATTGGGGTTGCCGGAATCGGCCACGAAGCGCCCTTTCTGGCACAGCACAGGCCTCTCCAGGGCAGGCAGGAGCGGCTGCGTCGTTCGACATGTTCCGCGAGTGGCGGGATTACCTCTCAGTCTACCGGTAGCGCAGACATCAATGGGGGTTTGCCGGTACCTGAGTCCACATGTGCCGCCCTGAACCGGCGCCGAACGACTCCCCATATCAAGGAAGGGGCTCCAAGAGGCTCACACGGGCTTTCAGCGCCTCGGGCTGTCAACCTCCCGCTACGGTGAGGGACGCTCCTCGGGCGGCACTCCATCCAGCACGGTCCCACTGTGTGCTGTTTCACGTGAAACAGCACACATTACGGGGGAAAACGGAACGGGCCGACGACGGAGAACCCGCGCCCGCCCCAGGCCGACATCAGCCGTATGTGTCGCCCGGCCCCTTGCTTCCAGGTGCCCGCAGAGGTCCGAACCGCCGGGGCGGCCCACCCGGCCCCAGCACCTTGAGCAGCTTCACCGTCCCGTGCCCCAAATCCGCGTTCAGCCGGGCCACCAGCTGCGGGGCCAGCAACCGCAGCTGCGTCGCCCATGCCGTCGAGTCGCACTGCACCGTCAGCACCCGGGCATCCTCGTCATAGCGCTGCGGCACACAGTGGTTAGCGAGGTCGTCCCCCACGATCTGAGGCCAGCGGCCCATCACCCCGCCCACAGCCGCCGGGGTCTCCCAGCCGCGCTCGGTGATAAGCCGATTGATCGCGGCACCCAGTGTGAGTGGGTCACGTCCGTCCGCGCGTGCCCCCGACCGCAGGCCACCGCGCTTGGCCTGCTTCTTCTGCTGCGCGGCCGCCCCTCGGGCCCGCGCCTGCTCCTTGGCCGCCCGCAATGCGACCCGGGCCAGGTCGATCCCCGAGGACTCCGGGATCTTCGCCGCTTCTGGCCCCTGCGGAAGACCGGTGCCGCCGGGTGTCCGGGAAGCGAGCGGATCCGCGCCGCCATCGTCGCCCGGAGTGGAAGATCCGGTCATACCCGGTCCACCGCCCCTTCCGACACGGCGAACCGGACCCCCGCCAGGACACCCGGCACATCGTCGTCGACCGCCGCCGTCACCAGTACTTGTTCTCCCGGTGCCACCAGTTCGGCCAGCCGCTCCCTGCGCCGCACATCCAGCTCCGCGAAGACGTCGTCCAGGACCAGCACCGGCTCATTGCCCTCGGTTCGCAGCAAGTCGTACGAGGCGAGTCTCAGCGCCAGCGCGTACGACCAGGATTCACCGTGGCTCGCATACCCCTTCGCCGGCAGCCGGCCGAGCTTCAGCACCAGATCGTCGCGGTGCGGACCGACGAGAGTCACGCCTCGCTCGATCTCCTGCTTACGGACTCCGGCCAACGCCGCGATCAGCTGCTCGTACAGCCCGTCTCTCGACTGAGCAGCCTCGACTTCCTCGCCCAGCGAGCTCCGGTATTCCAGTACAACCGGACCGCCACCGGGCGCCACCTGCTCGTACGCCTTGTCGGCCAGCGGCTGCAACGTGGCGATAAGGTCCAGCCGCTGCGCCAGCAACTCGGCGCCCACGCGCCCCAGATGCTGGTCCCAGACATCGAGTGTGGACATGTCCATGGACCGGCCGCCGTGCCTGCGGGCCATCGCCGCGGACTTCAGAAGCGTATTGCGCTGCTTCAGCACCCGCTCGTAGTCGGACCGCACACCGGCCATCCGGGGCGAGCGCGCCGTGATGAGTTCGTCCAGAAATCGCCGGCGCTCACCCGGATCGCCCTTCACCAGGGACAAGTCCTCCGGCGCGAACAGTACGGTCTGCACGATTCCCAGCACATCACGCGGCCTGACCTGCGAAGAACGGTTGATCCGGGCTCTGTTGGCCCGTCCCGGGTTCAGTTCGAGCTCAACCAGCTGGGACCGTTCCCCTTGGGTGACCGCTGCACGGATCACAGCCCGGTCGGCCCCCATCCGTACCAGCGGCGCATCGGAGGAGACCCGGTGGCTGCCGAGCGTCGCCAGATAGCCGACGGCCTCGACGAGATTGGTTTTGCCCTGGCCGTTGGCCCCCACAAACGCAGTGACGCCCGGATCGAGAGGCACCTCGACCCGGGCGTACGAGCGGAAGTCGGCCAGCGACAGATGCGTGACGTGCATGGACTGTGCGCCGACCTTCCCTGCTGCTGGCTTACTTCTTGTTCTCGACCGCGTGGCCGCCGAACTGGTTGCGCAGTGCAGCGATCATCTTCATCTGCGGAGAGTCGTCCTGCCGTGAAGCGAAACGGGCGAAGAGCGACGCGGTGATGGCGGGCAGCGGTACCGCGTTGTCGATCGCGGCCTCGACGGTCCAGCGGCCCTCGCCCGAGTCAGCGGCGAACCCGCGGAGCTGGTCGAGGTGCTCGTCGTCGTCCAGTGCGTTGACCGCGAGGTCCAGCAGCCAGGAACGGATGACGGTGCCCTCCTGCCACGAGCGGAAGACCTCGCGCACGTCGGTGACGGAGTCGACCTTCTCCAGGAGCTCCCAGCCCTCGGCGTACGCCTGCATCATGGCGTACTCGATGCCGTTGTGGACCATCTTGGCGAAGTGGCCGGCGCCGACCTTGCCCGCGTGGACGGAGCCGAACTCGCCATCGGGCTTGAGTGCGTCGAAGACCGGCTGCACCTTCGCGACGTTCTCGGGGTCGCCCCCGTACATCAGCGCATATCCGTTCTCCAGGCCCCACACGCCACCGGAGACACCGCAGTCCACGAAGCCGATGCCCTTGATGCCCAGCTCGACGGCGTGCTTCTCGTCATCGGTCCAGCGCGAGTTACCGCCGTCCACGACGACGTCGCCGGGGGAGAGCAGGTCCGCCAGCTCGTCGACCGTGGACTGGGTCGCGGCACCTGCCGGGACCATGACCCACACGACGCGGGGGCCCTTGAGCTTGCCCACAAGCTCTTCCAGGCTGTGGACATCGGCTACGTCCGCGTTGCGGTCGTAGCCGATGACGGTGTGACCAGCGCGGCGGATGCGCTCGCGCATGTTCCCGCCCATCTTGCCGAGGCCGACGAGACCGAGCTCCATCAGAAGATCCTTAGTGACGTGGTGGCGTTTCGTACCCGCGTCCGAGCGTACGCCGGGACACGGGCACACACCTGCGGGGTGAGCCGCTCAGACGTACGGCGGCGAACCGGCTCAGCCCGACAGCCGTACCGGCATGATCAGGTACTTGTAAGCGTCGTCCGCCTCAGCGTCGAGGGCAGGCCTGCCACTGAGCAGCGCGGGCTTGGTCGACGTCGTGAACGACAGCTGAGCGACAGGGGAGTCGATCGCACTGAGGCCGTCCAGCAGGAAGGTCGGGTTGAAGGCGATCGAGATGTCATCGCCGTCGAGCTTGGCGTCCACGCGCTCCACAGCCTGTGCGTCGTCGCTGGACCCGGCCTCCAGGATCAGCACACCCTGCTCGAAGCTGAGCCGTACCGGGGTGTTCCGCTCGGCGACGAGCGAAACACGCTTGACGGCCTCGACGAACGCGGGGGTCTCGATGACGGCGATCGAGTTGAACTCGGTCGGGAAGAGAGTCCGGTACTTCGGCAGATCGCCCTCGAGGAGCCGCGTGGTCGTACGCCGTCCCGCACCCTCGAAACCGATCAGACCCTCACCCGCTCCCGACCCGGACAGCGCGAGAGTCACGGTGTCACCGCTGGTCAGAGACTTGGCGGTGTCCAGCAGAGTCTTGGCAGGCACCAGCGCCACCGCAGATGCCTCCGGGTCCTCCGGCTTCCACAGGAACTCACGGACCGCGAACCGGTAACGGTCGGTCGACGCCAGGGTGACCCGGTCGCCCTCGATCTCGATACGGACGCCGGTGAGAACGGGCAGTGTGTCGTCGCGGCCGGCGGCAATGGCCACCTGCGCCGCCGCGGAGGCGAAGACATCACCGGGAACGGTGCCGGTGGCGGTCGGCATCTGGGGCAGCGCCGGATACTCCTCCACCGGCAGGGTGTGGAGGGTGAACCGTGACGAGCCGCAGACCACGGTCGCCCGGACCCCGTCCGTGGAGATCTCCACCGGCCGGTTGGGAAGGGCGCGGCAGATGTCGGCAAGCAGCCGACCGGACACGAGGACCGTCCCCTGCTCCTCGATCTCCGCGTCGACCGAGACCCTCGCCGAGACCTCGTAGTCGAAGCCGGAGAGGCTCAGGGCGCCCTCCTCGGCCTTGAGCAGCAGCCCCGCAAGAACGGGCACCGGCGGACGGGCCGGAAGGCTGCGGGCCGCCCAGGCCACCGCCTCCGCGAGTACATCGCGCTCCACCCGGATCTTCACCGGAACCGCCTCCTGCTGTTGCTCGCTCGCCCTGCTGGCCTTCGTCGTCGGCTTCTTGCCGGTGACCAGTCTGACGTACGCCGCCGACAGTCGGTGCGCATCGGGGTCAAGTCGTGCCGAGCCGGCCTGAGGGCCTCGGCGGCGAGTTGTGCACAGCGCCCACTTCGAAGCCAATTCCCCGGTAACTATAGGAGGCAGTAGTAGTAGGGGCTGTGGAAACCGTGGATAACCCCGTTTTCGCAGCTCAGAGGCGTTTTTTTGTCCACCGTGCCTGTGGGTGGAGCCGGTGGAAAAGTAGGCCGCTCTGTGGACGGCTAAAAGTTCTGCACACTCGGTGCACAGGGAGGGGCCAGTTCTCCCCAGCTCCGTCCCCAGCTTTACCCAGGTTGCCCACAGCCCAACCGACCACCTTGGTGTGACGGCTTTCACTCGACCCAGTGAGCTCGGGTGTTTCGTTGCCGAACAGTGGACAAGGGTGTGGAGAAGCTGGGGACAACACGGCCCTCCCTGTGGGCCGCCGGTGGACAACGTAGGTCCAGGTCTGTGGGCAAAAAATCTGTCCACAGGGTGTGGACAGTGGTTGGCCACAAATCCACAACCCTCTGACCTGGCCTGATGGCGTATCAGTCGCAATGCCTGTGGACACAATCTGGACAACTGATCAGTCCCCAGGGTGTGGACGGAGCATCTCGCCCAATGCTGTGGAGAAGATACGCGGGCGGCGCCGTATTCGAACAACGTCGGCGTCATGAACAACGAAGGGCGCCCAGGAACAGAGTCCCTGGGCGCCCTTCGAAGGTTCTGGAAGTGCCCGTTCAGCCGTTCTTGATGCGGTTGGTGAGCTCAGTGACCTGGTTGTAGATGGATCGTCGCTCGGCCATCAGCGCACGGATCTTCCGGTCCGCGTGCATCACGGTCGTGTGGTCACGGCCGCCGAACTGTGCACCGATCTTGGGGAGTGAGAGGTCCGTGAGCTCACGGCAGAGGTACATCGCGATCTGCCGGGCCGTCACCAGCACGCGGCTGCGCGACGATCCGCAGAGGTCCTCGATGGTCAGCCCGAAGTAGTCGGCCGTCGCTGCCATGATGGCGCTCGCGGTGATCTCCGGGGCTGCGTCCTCGCCGCCGGGGATCAGGTCCTTGAGGACGATCTCGGTGAGCCCCAGATCCACCGGCTGCCGGTTGAGCGAGGCGAACGCCGTCACCCGGATCAGCGCCCCCTCCAGCTCACGGATGTTCCGCGAGATACGGGAGGCGATGAACTCAAGTACTTCCGGAGGGGCGTTGAGCTGCTCCTGAACCGCCTTCTTGCGGAGGATCGCGATCCTCGTCTCCAGCTCCGGGGGTTGTACGTCGGTGGTGAGACCCCACTCGAACCGGTTGCGCAGACGGTCCTCCAGGGTCACCAGCTGCTTGGGTGGCCGGTCGGACGAGAGCACGATCTGCTTGTTGGCGTTGTGCAGCGTGTTGAAGGTGTGGAAGAACTCCTCCTGCGTCGACTCCTTGCTCGCGAGGAACTGGATGTCGTCGACGAGGAGGATGTCCACATCGCGGTAGCGCTTGCGGAAGGTGTCGCCCTTGCCGTCGCGGATCGAGTTGATGAACTCGTTGGTGAACTCCTCGGAGCTCACATAGCGCACCCGGGTGCCCGGGTAGAGGCTGCGGGCGTAATGGCCGATGGCGTGCAGCAGGTGCGTTTTGCCGAGACCGGACTCGCCGTAGATGAACAGCGGGTTGTACGCCTTTGCCGGCGCCTCGGCGACGGCGACGGCGGCCGCGTGCGCGAAGCGGTTGGACGCGCCGATGACGAAGGTGTCGAAGAGGTACTTCGGGTTCAGCCGGGCCTGCGGCTCACCCGGTCCGGGTGCCGGAGCGGGCTGTGCGGCCAGGGGCCCCGGAGCCCCGCTGGGGGCGGGCAGGTGGCGCTGCGAGGACTGGGGGTCGCGGAGGTCGTGCCGCTCGGTCCGCTGCTGCTCGTAGTGCTGCCGGTCCGGCTGCTGCTGCCTGTAGTCGTGCTGCGACTGTGAGCGCGGCCCGGTGTAGGGGTCGCGCTCCTGGAATCCCCCGAGCCGCGGCTGCTGCCAGGACATGTCCTCCTGCGTGCGTGGCCAGGCGCCGGGGTCGGGCCGATGCTGCTGGTAGTCCGGGTAGGCGGGACGGGCCGTCGGCATCCCGTCGTCCGACGGGCGGTGTCCGTACCCGTCGTAGGTGTCCCCGTGCCGGGGCTCGTCGTGCTGCGGGTGCTGATAGCGCGACTGCTGTGGCTGCTGCATCGGCGGAGCCGGCGGGGAAGGATCGCCGATCGTGTCGTCCACCGTGATGGCGATCCGGATCGGGCGCCCGCATTCGTGACTCAGCGTTTCGCCGATGAGAGGAGCGAGCCGGCCTTCGAGGACGCGCTTGCCCCACTCATTGGGGACGGCGAGGAGCGCGGTGTCCGCCACGAGAGCCAGGGGCTGGCAGCGCTCGACCCACTGCTTGTCCTTCGGCTCGATATTTTGCTGGCCCTCACCGAGGAGACGTTCGAGAACTCGCGGCCACACTGCGGCAAGATCGGCAGGTACGTCAGCCACGGGGCACGCTCTCTCGCAGGTCCCACGAATGTGTGGTTCTCGGGACGGGGGGTGAAGACAGGCAGGAAAAAGACTTGGGAGTTCCGCCAAGGTAGTCAGGGCGACCCGCGCGGTTCAAGTTGTTGTCCACAGCCTGTGCATAGTGGGGGCCGATGAAAGGGCTGGTTTGACCGGATGGCGTAGCCGCGCGTACCGTGACCAGGTCGAGTTGTCGATGGCTGCTGCCGCCTGCCTCCGATGGGCAATGATCACGATCTGTGGTCGTGTAAGCGGTGCACACGGGCGTATTCGCGAGCTACTCGTGGGCGCACGGTGACAGCCAGGCGATGTCCCGCCATCACCCGATTCATTTCTGGAGCCCCCGAGTGAGCAAGCGCACCTTCCAGCCGAACAACCGTCGTCGTGCCAAGACCCACGGTTTCCGTCTTCGTATGCGTACCCGCGCCGGTCGTGCCATTCTGGCGACCCGCCGTGGCAAGGGTCGCTCCCGCCTGTCCGCCTGATCTCGTACAGGTCATGACGTGCTGCCTACCGAGAATCGGCTGAGGCGGCGCGAGGACTTCGCAGCCGCAGTACGGCGAGGGCGCCGAGCCGGACGCCCATTGCTCGTCGTCCATCTACGCAGCGGTACAACGGACCCGCATGTGCCTGGGGAGAGCACTCCCCCGACACGTGCGGGTTTCGTCGTAAGCAAGGCAGTGGGCGGTGCGGTCGTCCGCACCGCCGTGAAGCGGAAGCTTCGCCATCTGGTGCGCGACCGGCTCCCCCAGCTGCCCCCCGGTAGCCTGGTTGTCGTACGGGCGCTGCCCGGCGCGGGCACCGCCGACCATGCACAGCTGGCCCGAGACCTGGATGCCGCCCTGGTGCGGCTGCTGGGAGGGGGCGCGCGATGAAGTACCCGCTGCTGGCTCTCATCAAGCTGTACCAGTGGACGATCAGCCCCCTTCTGGGGCCTGTCTGCAGGTACTACCCGTCGTGTTCCCACTACGGATATACGGCTATCGACCGGCACGGTGCGGTGAAGGGAACGGCACTCACGGCTTGGCGCATCCTGCGATGCAACCCCTGGTCGCCGGGTGGCGTGGACCACGTTCCGCCGCGCAAACGTCCGCGTTGGCACGAACTGCTGCGCAATGCGTGGCGGAGAAGCAAGGGCGGGCACTCCGGTCAGGAGACCGGCCCGGCCGCAGAGACCTCGCCCAATGCTCAAGGAGCCTGATTAGTGGACACGATTGCCAGTCTGTTCAGCTTTATCACTACCCCAGTTTCGTGGGTCATCGTCCAGTTCCACTCGCTGTACGGAGCCATCTTCGGCCCGGACACGGGCTGGGCCTGGGGCCTGTCCATCGTGTCCCTGGTGGTCCTGATCCGGATCTGCCTGATCCCGCTCTTCGTGAAGCAGATCAAGTCGACCCGTGGCATGCAGGCGCTCCAGCCGAAGATGAAGGCGATCCAGGAGCGCTACAAGAGCGACAAGCAGCGTCAGTCCGAAGAGATGATGAAGCTGTACAAGGAGACCGGTACTAATCCGCTCTCCTCGTGCCTGCCGATCATCGCGCAGTCGCCGTTCTTCTTCGCGCTGTACCACGTGCTCTCTGCCATCGCCAACGGGCAGACGAAGGGGTACATCGACAAGCCGCTCCTCGAGAGCGCGCAGAAGGCGCACATCTTCGGCGCCCCGCTGGCGGCGAAGTTCTTGGACAGCTCGGACAAGGTCGCGGCGCTGGGCGCCACGCTGACCGACGTCCGGATCGTCACCGCAGTCATGATCATCATGATGTCGGCGTCGCAGTTCTACACGCAGCGCCAGCTGATGACGAAGAACGTCGACATGTCCGTCAAGACGCCGTTCATGCAGCAGCAGAAGATGCTGATGTACGTCTTCCCGGTCATGTTCGCCGTTATGGGTATCAACTTCCCCGTCGGTGTTCTTGTGTACTGGCTCACCACGAACGTGTGGACCATGGGACAGCAGATGTTCGTGATCCACCGGAACCCGACGCCGGGCAGCCAGGCACAGTCGGGCCTGCTGGAGCGTATGCAGAAGCACCTCGTCACGCACGGTTCGACACGGACCCGGCACCAGCGCAACATCATCAAGGGCATCGCGTCCAAGGAGACCAAGGACCGCAACGACGCCGAGCGCAAGTTCATCACCACGCTGAGCAAGGCCGGCCTCGTTGCACAGGCCGACGGCACGGTGGAGAAGAGCGATGCGGCCGTGGCCGCCGAGGCTGACGGCATCAGCTTGGCGGATGCCGCGCCCAAGCGGCAGCAGCCCAAGCGGCAGACCAAGGCGAAGCGCCAGACGGGTGCCGCTCAGGCGGGTGCTACTCAGACAGGTCAGGCGCAGACAGGCGGGGCGAAGGGCTCGGAGAAGCCCGCCGACGCCAAGGTGGCCGAGGAAGTTTCCGAGGAGACCGCTGACTCGTCCGGGAAGACATCGCTGGACAAGAGCGAGCAGCAGGACGCCGGCTCCAAGGCGGACGCCAAGCCCGCTTCCCGCAATGCACGCCAAGCCAAGGCCGGGCAGCGCAAGGGCCAGCAGCGCCCCAAGCACCCGTCCAAGAAGTAAGAAGGAGTCCATCCCGTGACGGAAGGCACCACCACCTCCGCCGCCGCCGCCGAGGGCGACACGCTGAGCAGGCTCGAGCAGGAAGGCGAGATTGCGGCTGACTACCTCGAAGGCCTGCTCGACATCGCGGACCTCGACGGCGACATCGATATGGACGTCGAGGCCGACCGCGCCGCAGTCTCGATCATCAGTGATGCGAGCAGTCGCGATCTTCAGAAGCTTGTGGGGCGTGACGGCGAGGTGCTGGAGGCGCTCCAGGAGCTCACCAGGCTCGCGGTGCACCGGGAGACCGGGGACCGCAGCCGTCTGATGCTGGACATCGGGGGCTTCCGGGCCAAGAAGCGTGAGGAGCTCGCGGCGCTGGGCGCCAAGGCTGCCGACGAGGTGAAGAGCTCCGGTGAGCCCGTGAAGCTCGACCCGATGACGCCGTTCGAGCGCAAGGTCGTGCATGACGCGATCGCCGCCGCCGGGCTGCGCAGCGAGTCCGAGGGCGAGGAGCCACAGCGCTTCGTCGTCGTGCTTCCGGCCTGACCTGCGCATTGCTTTCTCGGCCCCGTCTGTTTCGCAGGCGGGGCCGAACTTTGTCAGCCTGTAGTCAGCCATCCATGCGGTATCGCAGTCAGGAAGGACAGTCCCCGTGACGGAGTCAGCGGAGCTCCCCCAGGCGCCGGAAGTGGCGCATGAGGTTTTCGGCGAATTCTTCCCGGAAGTCGTCCGGTACGCGGAGCTGCTGGCGGACGCGGGGGTCACGCGAGGTCTGATCGGTCCGCGAGAGGTGCCCAGACTCTGGGAACGGCATCTGTTGAACTGTGCAGTGCTGTCCGAGGTGGTCCCCCAGGGGGTGACCGTCTGTGATGTGGGATCCGGCGCCGGGTTGCCGGGCATCCCGTTGGCTCTGGTCCGCAGGGATCTGAAGATCACGTTGCTGGAGCCGCTGCTGCGGCGGACCAATTTCCTGCAGGAGGTCGTGGAGCTGCTGGGCCTCGATCACGTGACCGTCGTCCGTGGGCGGGCGGAGGAGGTCTTGGGTACGCTTCCACCGGTCCACGTGGTGACGGCCCGCGCGGTGGCTCCGCTGGACCGGCTTGCAGGCTGGGGTGTTCCTCTGCTCCGGCCGTACGGCGAGATGCTGGCCCTGAAGGGCGATACCGCCGAGGAGGAAATCCAGGGAGCGCGAGCAGCGCTGAGCAAGCTGGGCGTCGTGGAGACTTCTGTTCTTCAAGTCGGTGACGGGGTAGTCGATCCCCTGTCCACGGTGGTGCGGGTCGAGGTAGGGGAAAGCCCTGGGGGTGTCCGGTTCGCTGCGAAGCGAGCCAAGGCGGCGCGGGTGAGTCGGACTCGTCGGCGCAGGTAGACGACTACGAGACCGCCAAACACCCCTAAAGCCGCTAAAAATGCCCAATTCGGAGTGTCGTGACGTTGTGACGTGACGGCAGGGGCATCGTGTTTCACGTGAAACGTCGCTCTCTGCTGCATGGGATCATCAGTCGCAGTCGCGCGGCATCCACGCCGCGTGACCGTAGGCCCTTCGGGGCCACAGAGTTGTCCACAAAGGTGGATTCATCCACAGAAGAACATGCCTCGCTGGTTCACAACCCCGAAAGCATGGCAGGCTCTGTGCATTGCGAGCCTGAAGTCGAGGAGAGTGAATCCTTGCGGTCCGACGCCAACATCGCGGGCCCGATGACCGATCCGGTCCCCGGCCCCCGTACCGAGTCGGCGGGAGCAGATGTTTCACGTGAAACACCGCCGCCGATGGACGACACCCCTATTGGTCGCGCTGCCCAACTGGCCGTAGAAGCGCTCGGCCGTGCCGGCGAGGGCCTGCCGCGGCCGGAGCAGACGCGCGTCATGGTCGTTGCCAACCAGAAGGGCGGCGTCGGGAAAACCACTACAACGGTCAACCTTGCCGCCTCGCTCGCGCTGCATGGTGCGCGTGTTCTGGTGATTGACCTGGATCCTCAGGGGAACGCCTCCACAGCGCTGGGGATCGATCATCATTCCGAAGTTCCGTCGATCTATGACGTTCTGGTGGAGAGCCGACCGCTGTCCGAGGTTGTGCAGCCGGTTCCTGACGTGGAGGGGCTCTTCTGTGCTCCGGCGACCATCGACCTCGCGGGTGCGGAGATCGAGTTGGTGTCCCTCGTGGCTCGGGAGAGTCGCCTGCAGCGGGCTCTTCAGGCGTATGAACAGCCACTGGACTACATCCTCATTGACTGCCCACCTTCCCTGGGGTTGCTGACAGTCAACGCGATGGTGGCAGGGGCTGAGGTACTGATCCCGATCCAGTGCGAGTACTACGCACTTGAAGGGCTGGGCCAGCTCCTGCGGAATGTCGATCTGGTCCGTGGGCACCTCAATCCTGAGCTCCACGTGTCGACGATTCTGCTCACCATGTACGACGGCAGAACGCGACTTGCCTCACAGGTGGCGGATGAGGTGCGCAGTCATTTCGTTCGCGAGGTTCTCAAGACGAGCATTCCGCGGTCGGTGCGGATCTCGGAGGCTCCGAGCTATGGGCAGACGGTACTCACCTATGACCCGGGCTCCAGCGGTTCGCTGTCCTACCTGGAAGCGGCGCGTGAGATCGCACTGCGTGGGGTCGACGTGCACTATGACGGTCGGCACGCGCACACGGGCAGTCAAAACAGTCAGCAGAGTATGTCGAAGGGGATCCAGTGAGTGAGCGACGTAGAGGATTGGGACGTGGGCTCGGTGCACTGATCCCCGCCGCACCGCAGGAAAAGGTAGGACTCGCGGGAGCCGATGCTCCGTCCTCCCCTGGATCTGCCCAGGTGATGACAGCGGAGCGAGGAGTGGCAGCTGCGAAGCTGGCGGCGCTGCCTGCCGGCGGGGCTTCACGAGAAGCCCTCGTGCCTGCGCAGGAGTCGGCGCATGATGGCACGGCGGAGTCCGAGGAGCCCGCCGGGGCTTACTTTGCCGAACTGCCGTTGGACTCGATCACGCCCAACCCGCGTCAGCCGCGTGAGGTATTCGACGACGACGCTCTGGCTGAACTTGTCTCCTCCATCAGGGAGGTGGGCCTGCTGCAGCCTGTTGTCGTACGTCAGGCCGGCGCTGAGCGCTTCGAACTCATCATGGGTGAGCGGCGCTGGCGAGCCTGCCGAGAGGCGGGCCTGGAGCGCATTCCGGCGATCGTCCGAGCAACGGACGATGAGAAACTTCTCCTCGATGCGCTGCTGGAGAACCTGCACCGGTCCCAGCTGAATCCGCTTGAAGAGGCTGCTGCCTACGATCAGCTGCTCAAGGACTTCAGTTGCACGCACGATCAGCTTGCCGACCGCATCGGCCGCTCGCGGCCTCAGGTATCCAACACCCTGCGGTTGTTGAGGCTCTCGCCCCCGGTACAGCGCCGAGTTGCTGCCGGCGTTCTGTCTGCAGGGCATGCCAGGGCCCTGTTGTCAGTGGACGACTCCGAGGAGCAGGACCGGTTGGCGCACCGCATCGTGGCAGAGGGGCTCTCCGTACGTGCGGTTGAGGAAATCGTCACGCTGATGCAGTCGCGTCCTGAGAGTTCTCCGAAGGCCAAGGGGCCCCGAGCCGGGGCACGTGTATCGCCGGCGCTCTCCAGCCTTGCCTCGCGACTCTCGGACCGTTTCGAGACGCGCGTGAAGGTCGATCTGGGACAGAAGAAGGGGAAGATCGTCGTCGAGTTCGCCTCGATGGATGATCTGGACCGGATCCTTGGTTCGCTCGCACCGGGCGAAGGCCGAGTTCTGGAGAAGCACCTCACCGACGATGCCGCCGAGGAAGATGACGAGGGCTGAGTCCGCAACTGGGACCTGCTCAAGGGGCGGGGCGTGATCCGGAAGCCGGAACACGCCCCGCTTTTGCTTTCTCACGGTATCCGTCCGATCACCGAGATGGATACGATGCGTTCTGGCATGGCGCATCCATCTTGACCCACCTCGGACGGAGGGGGAGGGGCCCAAGCGCACGGTGAACCGCAGCAAACTGGTGACTGCAGGGGGCTCGGGCTGGCAATGGGAGGCGGGGTTGCTGGCGGCCTGCTCAGAGAGTGGTGCGTGCTGGGAGTCGCATGCGATGCGGCGGGTGAGAGAAGTGAGGAACATCGTTCATGGGGCGTCGGCTTGCACCGCTCACGCTGGACAACCTTCCGGACCTCCCCGAGCGATGCCATTCATGTGTCTTCTGGGAGCTCGATCCAGTCCGCCAGGAAGCTGCGATAAAGGCCGGAACTCCGGAGCTGGAAAAAGAGGCGTGGATCTCCGCCGTCCTGCTGGAGTGGGGTTCCTGTGGCCGGGTCGTCTATGTCGATGATGTGCCGGTTGGATTCGTCCTCTACGCGCCACCTGCCTACGTGCCGCGGTCACTCGCCTTTCCGACAAGCCCTGTCTCGCCGGATGCTGTGCAGTTGATGACCGCGTGGGTCATGCCCGGCTACCAGGGGCAGGGACTGGGCCGGGTACTGGTGCAAACGGTGGCCAAGGACCTGCTGCGGAGGAATTTCAAGGCAATCGAGGTATTCGGCGATGCCCGGTGGAAGGAGCCCGCGTGTGTGTTGCCCGCGGATCACTTGCTGGCGGTCGGCTTCAAAACCGTACGGCCGCATCCGAACTACCCCAGGCTCCGGCTCGAGCTGCGCACAACTCTGTCCTGGAAGGAAGACGTGGAGCTTGCCCTGGACCGCCTCCTGGGTGCAGTGAAGAAGGATCCAGTGCTCCGTCCGCTGTGAGGATCGCGCTCACAGAAGCCCCCGCCGCTGCGAAAACGGGGGCCGCCTTCGTGGGCGGCCCCCGTTTCACGTGAAACGTAACTGGCTTCAGGCCTTGGTGGCCTCGCTGCCGATGAAGCCCTCAAGGTCACGAACAATCGCGGCCTTCGGCTTGGCGCCGACGATGGTCTTGGCCACCTCGCCGCCCTGATAGACGTTGAGCGTCGGGATGGACATCACGCCGTACTTCGCGGCAATGCCCGGGTTCTCATCGATGTTGAGCTTGACGACCTCGATCTGGTCACCGTACTCGGCTGCGATCGCCTCGAGCGACGGAGCGATCTGGCGGCAAGGACCGCACCAGGAGGCCCAGAAGTCGACCAGCACAGGCTTGTCGCTCTTGAGTACGTCCTGCTCGAAGGAGTCGTCGGTTACGTTCTTCAGGGTGCCGGCCACGGCGGGCTCCTCTTTCGTCACGGGGGTGTGGGATGGGCAAGCGGGGGTGGTCAGATGCTGGCGATCTTCTCGGGCTCTGCGGCCTTCTCGCTGGCGGCCAGGGCCGACAGGTAGCGCTCGGCGTCGAGGGCGGCGGAGCAACCCGTCCCGGCAGCCGTGATGGCCTGTCGGTAGGTGTGGTCAACGACATCCCCAGCACCGAAGACACCGGTGAGGTTGGTGCGAGTCGACGGCGCATCGACTTTCAGGTAGCCCTCGTCGTCCAGGTCCAGCTGGCCCTTGAACAGCTCGGTCCGCGGGTCATGGCCGACAGCGATGAACAGACCCGTCACCGCCAGCTCGGAGGGTTCACCGGTCTTGGTGTTGCGCAGCGTCAGGCTGGAGAGTTTCTGTTCCCCGTGGATCACGGACACTTCGCTGTCCCAGGCGAACTGGATCTTCGGGTCGTCGATCGCGCGATCCTGCATGGCCTTGGAGGCGCGCAGAGTGTCGCGGCGGTGGACGATGGTGACGGACTTGGCGAACCGGGAGAGGAAGGTGGCCTCCTCCATCGCGGTGTCGCCACCGCCGACAACGGCGATGTCCTGGTCCTTGAAGAAGAAGCCGTCACAGGTGGCACACCAGGAGACACCGCGCCCGGAAAGGGCGTCCTCGTTGGGCAGGCCGAGCTTACGGTGCTGAGAGCCGGTCGTGACGATGACAGCCTTGGCACGGTGCACGGTGCCTGCGGTGTCGGTAACGGTCTTGATCTCGCCGGTCAGATCAACGGCCACGACGTCATCAGGAACCAGCTCGGCACCGAAGCGTTCTGCCTGGGCGCGCATGCCGTCCATAAGATCCGGACCCATGATGCCGTCCTGGAAGCCAGGGAAGTTCTCCACCTCAGTGGTGTTCATGAGCGCACCACCGGCGGTAACTGCACCTTCGAAGACCAGCGGCTGCAGTGACGCACGCGCGGTATACAGCGCGGCGGTGTAACCGGCGGGCCCGGAGCCGATAATGATCACGTTACGGACGTCGCTCACGGGTTTCTTCCTCGTCTCTGCGGACTGCTTGCTGCTACTGGGCCAGGTCCATCGGACTCTCACCCCACCCAACGGATCCTACGGCGCATGCATTCCCGTCAGGGTCAGCTGCGGGGGTAGACGTGGGTGAGAAGCACCTTGCCCGGAGCGGATGGTGTGGCGTCGACACAAGCAGCATCGACGACATAGGCCTGCACCCTGGTGCTGTCGGTGGGGTGCGGCAGCACGACGAGGAAGGCGTCGGAGCCCTTGTAGGTGCCCTTCTGTGCGGCGAGGGGGCTTACTTCGCGCCCTATGCCCTTCGCGATGCAGGACGGCACGATCACGTCGAGCCCGTTCTTGAGCGTCGGGCTGGAGTCCATATGGACCGAGGGCTTCTTCTTCTCCTGTGGGGTGGGCTTCGATGACGTCGTGGCGGTCGAGGCCAGCAGGGAATGTACTCGCCTCTGCAGAGCGCCATCGGCGAATGCCGGGGTCCCACCGCGCTGAGATGTCTTTTCTGCGGCACTGGTGTCGCCACTCGACGTACTGGGCGATGACTGCAGGAAGAACACGCCCATACCGATGACAGCGGCCCCGAAGGCGGCACTGACGGCAGCGATGTGGCGCCGCCGCACTGTGCGGCCTCGTCCAGGGCCCGAAGCGGCACGTGGACGGCCTGCCGGGCGTTTCCCGTGGCTGGGCTCCGGCTCTTGAGATGCAAGAGACGCAAGCGATGTTTCACGTGAAACATGGGCTCCGCCCTCCTGCGGGGTGGCAAGGGCTTCACGTACGGACTCTTCGGCCAGGGCCGCATCGATACGGTCGGCGATATCGGTCGGCATGTGCACTGGCGTCGGTGGAGTGGCGAGTAGTTCTTGGATCTCCTGGAGGGAGTACCTGACGTCGGCACAGAGTGAACAGGCTTCGAGGTGCTGCTGCACCTCTGATGCGCGGGATGCCGGAAGCAGGCCTTCAGAGAGATCGGCGATCTCCGAGACATCGGGGTGCTGAGTCATGTCTGCTGTCGATGTCATGCGCGTCCACCTCCGCCCTTCACCGCGGCAGGATTCTGTGGTCCTGCGTCCTTCGGCCTCGACGCAGGTGGGACGGAAGCTCCAGGTGTCCGGTTCCGTCTCGCCTCCGCCGGATCGTCGTACCCCTCCTCCGCCGGATTCGGGCGTAGGTGGGCGACGAGAGGCAGCAGCCTCGCCCGGCCGCGCGCACATCGGCTCTTCACGGTGCCTGTCGGCACATTCAAGATCTGGGCCGCTTCTGCCACGGGGTAGCCCTGCATGTCGACCAGGACGAGCGCCGCGCGCTGGTCGACCGGGAGGGTGCCCATGGCTTTGATGATTTCGCGGTGCAGGTCCTGACGCTCCGCGGGAGCCTCGGCTGATTCATGGGGCTCGATCAGCTGATCGAGGCGTTCCGTGTCATCGACTGGCGAGGTTTTCCGTGACGCCGCCTTGCGGACTCGGTCGAGACAGGCATTAACAGTGATGCGGTGCAGCCAGGTGGTGACAGCCGATTGGCCTCGAAAGGTATGGGCAGCGCGGTAGGCAGAGACCAAAGCGTCCTGAACGGCGTCGGCAGCCTCCTCCCGCTCGCCGAGAGTGCGCAGAGCCACGGCCCAGAGCCGGTCTCGATGACGGCGCACGAGCTCACCGAAGGCGTCGGGGTCCCCGTCGACGTGGGCGGCCAGCAGCTCCTTGTCGCCGGCGGAACCGAGCGCGGTGTCGTCCAACGGTGAGCCCCCTCCCCTGTCTCTGATCAGCCGGAGAACTTCACATCCGTTATGGCCTGCTTGTAGCCGGCGCCGCTGTACTGGTCCCCGGGTGAATCGGGCATGGCCGTGATCCAGACCAGTACATAGCGCGTGTTCACCGGTTTGTCGGCCTTGAAACGCGCGGTGGTGCCGCTGGTAGTCGTGGAAGTGATCTTCTTCATCGAGCTCAACGACGCGGAGGAGGACAGTGAGGCGGTTGCGTACAGGGAGATCGCGGTTTCGTTGCCCGGGTAACGAAGCCCTATGGAGGCAGCCGAGACGTCCTTGGCGGAACCGAGGTCGTAGACGATACCCACGCCCTGCTTGAAGGGGGCCAGCTGAGGGCCGCCCTTGAATGAGTACGTCCGCCAGTACGTCGAGCTGTCATCGTCGTAGGTGTTGCCGACGTCGCCAGGGTGCTGGGCCTTACCGTCCGGGTAGTACTCGGCAGCGTCCTTGATCGAGAGCGGCTGAAGCGGGTGCTGCTGATGGTTGCCGTTGTTATTGCCGTTGTTGGTCTGGTCGGTGCCGGTGTTGCCGGAGCCCTTGCCCTGGTGCTCCAGAAGCTTATCGGCGAGCTGCCAGCTGCCCAGCCCCAGCGCGGCGATGAGAAGCGCAGACACGGCCCACTTGAGGGCCTTGCCTGTGCGGCCCTGGAGCGGCGGCGGAGGGGCAGCCACCGGATGGGGCGGTGTCGCCCTTGGCCCGGTCGCCGGACGCCCGTAGGTGCCCTGCTGGTAGGTCGTGCGCTGGTACTCGGGCGGTGGGGTGTAGGCGGGTTCCGGCGGCCGGATGCGGGGCATGGCAGCGACAGCCTTGGCGAGCTCGTCCGGGGTGGTGCAGGGCGGCTCCTGGCGGGACGCGGTGGCACCGTCGTTGGCCAGGGCGCGCATCGCGATCTCCGCGAGGCCGCGGTTCACGCCGGCTCGTACCTGGTCCGGCGGGATCAGGCCGACACCCTTGGGCAGACCAGCAAGGCCGTAGGCGTCGGTTTCGTACGGCCAGCGCTGGGTGAGCGAGGCGTACAGCAGGGCGCCGATGGCTTCGGTGTCGGTCCGCTGGGGGGTGTCCGAGGTGATGCCGCGCAGGGCTGCGTTCACAGCGAGGCCGCGGATGCGGTACTGGCCGGAAGAGGTACGCAGTACAGCGCTGGGCGTGAGCCTGAGATGGGAGAGACCCTCGCGGTGTGCGGCAGCCATGGCCTGTGAGACCTGGTTGACGAGCTGGTAGGCGTCGTGGGACTCCAGAGGGCCTGAATTGAGCAGCGCCGTGATTTCTGTCGCGTCAGGCAGCCATTCGTGGACGACGTAGACGAGATCGCCCTCTTCGACGGCATCCAGGACCTGCACGAAACGCGGGTCGCCGAGCAGGGCTGAAGACCGGGCAGCGGCGAGCACGGAGCGTGCTCGGGAGTGATCAGCGGGAAGCAGATGCACACCGACCGCGCGCCGGAGCTTCTCGTCGACTGCGCGCCAGCTGCTGAAACCGTCCAGACGGGTGACGCACTCCTCGAGGCGATAGCGTCTGGCGAGTTTGTGTCCGCTGTGCAGCTCTGGGGCTGCTGCAGGCTCCGTCGCCTTCTTCTTGCTCTCTTCGTCCGGGGCGTCTTCACCGGGCGTGGTGTCAGCCGTTTCCTGAGGTTCTGCCGTGCCGTCGGCCGTGGCCTTGTCCGCCTTGGCGGCCAGCGGCTTCTCGCCGCTGTTGTCGGCCACGTCGACGGCAGCCGTGCTACGTTCCGCCACCGTCGTTCCTGCCTCCCCATCCGTTGCGCGCTGTCGGCCAGTCTGCAAAGCCATGCCAATTGTGCCCACAGTCCGGCGCTATGCACGACACGCGGCGTCGGACGATGGTTGTGCGATCGAGTCGATACCTAGCGGCCCAAGCGACCGCGCACCATGGCAACCATTGAGTTGAGCTCGGCGATCCGCATGCGCTTCGCCGCGACGAAGAACACACCGAGAAGTACGGAGCCACCGACGACCAGGGCGGCCAGCGAGCCCAGGACTCCCGTCCCGAGCACCCGGACAATGCCGAACCCGGCAGCGCCGCCGACGACGGCTCCCGGAAGGGAAGCCAGCGCGAGGCGGGCGTATGTCCGGAGGATGTGTGTCCCGTCCAGGTCGCCGCCCAGACGGTTGCGCAGCCTTCGCCACGCGATTCCGACACCGACTGCGTAGGCCAGGCCGTATGAGGCCGCCATACCGACCACGGCCCACTGGGAGGGGAGCACGACATAGCAGAGGGCGGAGGCTGCAGCGTTGACTGCGGCGACGATGACCGTGTTGTAGAACGGGGTGCGGGTGTCCTCGTACGCGTAGAAGCCACGCAGGACGACGTACTGCACCGAGTAGGGGATCAGGCCGAGGGCGAAGGCCATCAGCACGTAGCCCATGGACTCGGAGGCCTGTACGCCGCTTGAGGCGAACAGCAGGGTGCAGACCGGTACGCCCAGGGCGAGGAAGGCGAAGGACACCGGAACGATCGCCACGGCGGAGTTGCGCAGTCCCTGTGAGATGTCGTCGCGTACGGCACCGACGTCTCCGTCATTGGCGGCGCGCGAGATCCGCGGCAGCAGTGCGGCCATGACTGAAACGGTGATGATGGCCTGGGGCATCCCCCAGATCAGCTGTGCGTTCGAGTAGGCCATGATGCCGGCGCCGGCCCGCCCGGAGTCCTTGCCCGCGGCGGTGGCGAGCTGGGTGACGACCAGGACTCCGGCCTGGTTGGCGAGGACGAACAGGACTGTCCACTTGGCGAGCTTCACGGCCTTGCCGAGGCCGTGGCCTCGCCAGTCGAAGCGCGGACGGAAGCGGAAACCGGCCTCGCGCAGGTACGGGATCATCGACAGGGCCTGGACCGTCAGGCCCAGCAGCGTGCCGATCCCGAGCAACCTCACCCCGTCCGGGGGGATGGTCGTCACCTTCATGTGGGAATCGGCCGCAGTGCCGTACACCCAGATGAACAGTCCGAAGGTGAAGATCATCACGATGTTGTTGAGGACCGGGGTCCACATCATCGCGCCGAACTTTCCGCGCGCGTTGAGAATCTGCCCCATCACCACGTGCACACCCATGAAGAAGATCGTGGGCAGGCAGTAGCGCGCGAACGTGACCGCGACGTTGTTGGCCGCGGGATCGTCGGCGATCGGCAGTGACATCAGCCGGATCAGCAATGGGGCCGCGAAGACCGCGATGCCGACGATGACACCGAGGGCCACCATGACGACCGTGAGGAGACGGTTGGCGTAGGCCTCACCCCCGTCGTCGTCCTCCTTCATCGACCGCACCAGCTGTGGCACGAACACGGAGTTGAGTCCGCCGCCGACGGTCAGGATGTAGATCATCGTGGGCAGTGTGTAGGCAACCGTGAACGAGTCGCCGAGCGTCGCCGCACCCAGTGCTGCAGTGATCACCATGGTGCGTACGAAGCCGGTGAGACGGGAAACGAGAGTCCCCGCGGCCATCACCGCGCTCGACTTCAGCAGGCCGGACGCTCCGCCCGACTTCTCTGCTGGAGGAGCCGGAGCCGGCTCCGGCGGGCCCCCGGGCGGAGGTACGGGAGCGGACCCCTGCTGGTCCCGGAAGAGGTAGGCGAACGCATCCTGCTGTCCGGGCTGCTCGGAGGCCTGGGTGACCAGGTCGTCGACGCCGACGAACTGCGTCGTCGCGTCGTCCCCGTACGGGAGGTAGCGAGACGGCCCGTCAGGCTCGGGTGCCGGGGTCTGGGCCCATACCCGGGGGTCCGGTGCGTACTGCGCGGCAGGCGGCTGCTGGTACAGCGGCTGCGGTTCGGCGTAGGTACCAGGGGGAGGCGGGGGGTGGGCCGCCCGGTCATAGAGCGCCTCCGCCACCGGATCCTGGGCGCCGAGATCGTGCACCCCGTACGGGTCGTAGCTGTAGGTGTCCTGGACATAGGGGTCCGGGGCAGGAGGTTCCTGGCCCGGTACGGGGGGCTCGGGGGGTGTCCCACCGGAATACGCAGCCCCGCCCCCAGCACCCTGGTCACGGTCACCGTCGTACGGCGCGTTCATTGGTTACCCCACCTCATCGTCCCCGGCCGGCCGGCCACGACATCGCTCAACGCTCCACTTTCTCACCCGTGCCCGGTGGGTTGCCGCTTTCCGGTCCGGTGTCCGCCTCCGGGTCACTCGGCTGCTCCGGGTCATCGCCTCCGGCGGCGGCCGCGCGAGCGGCGGTTCGCTTGCGGTGTGTGTACATCCTGATTCCGGCGAGCACCAGAAGCAGCAGTCCCCCGGCCAGCACGAGCATGACCGTCAGTGTCATTTCGGAGACCGTCACGGTGAAGGGCATTGCCTTCGCCGTGCCGTACGGCGTGCCGTCCTCGGTGAAGAGCTGGGCATACACCCTGACGGGCCCGTTGGCGTTGATCGACGTCGTGAACTTCACCGTTTGGCTGTGACCGCCCGCGATCTCCAGCGGCTGCTCGGCGACGGCTGCCTTGTCGTCGCCCAGCTGCAGGCGGTTGGGACTGGTCGAGCGCAGCTTCAGTACCAGGTGTTTCACGGGCTGGAGCAGTTTGTTCTGCACGGTCACTGGGATCGTCGCGCTGCGTCCGGACAGTGTCATGTCCGATTTTTGGACGATCTGCACCTCTCCGGTAAGGCTCAGCAGATAGGACTGAACCCCGGTGCGGTAGGCCCTTGCTCCCTTGGCGTCACCGCGCCATGAGGTTGCCATGGACCGATCCATGGCGTTGCTGAACGGCGTCACCACGCGGTCCGGCTGGCTAAGGATGATCTTGAAGTTGTCGAGGGTGGACTGCGTGGTCCTGACGTCCTGGAACGCCTGTACCGGCAACTCCTGACGGCGCAGGGACGACGGGTAGGCCGATGCACCCGGCACCGTCGTCGTGGCGTTGGGATCCGCCTTGGTCTTCGCCGCGTCGATGAGGTTGAGAGGTTCGGTCCAGCGGTTGTCGTCGAGCGTGCGCAGGGCGCTCGCCATTGACTGTGCCTGGCTGACAGAGGGCATCCGCTGAGGGGCGACGACAATGCTGCGTTGGGTGGCCGGTTCCTGCAGAGACAGAGCCAATGACTGGGCGAGGTAGTTCTGCACTGCCAGAGTGGACGAGCCTGCCTCGGACATGTCGCCCTGGAAGGCGTTGGAGAGCCTGGCGTCGGAGACTACGGCAGTGGTGCCGCCACCGATGGGCCTGGCCGCTGTGGGGGTGTACGGCAGTCCGGCTGTCTCCTCGAGGCTGTCGCTGCCGGCGATCACATTGTGGGCTCCGGCTGAGGTGGCGACGTCGACGACCGAGGGGTCGATTGCGCCACTGGCCGGCCAGGCAAAATCAGTGGACGCCTTCACATGCAGGATCGTCTGCACGGTCTTACCGGCGATCTCCGTCGCCGACTGCAGATGGCTCAGAGCGCCCGGGACGTTCTTGCCGTGGTGTGCCAGAGACGCAAGGTCCGGATCGGCGAACGGCAGCGCGACGACCTTTTGGTCCTTTACCGCGTCCTCCAGGTCACTCAGCCACTTCTTGGCGACGGCCTGGTTCTTACCCGCGACCTGGGTGTTTCCGACCTGGATCTGGTAGTTCCGGGTCATCGCGTCGACGCTTGCCAGCAGATCCGGGTCGATGACCCAGGTGACGGGCAGGGATCGGCCCAGCGAGACCATTTGCTCCAGCCGGCCTCCGGGAGCGAGCTCTTCCGCGAGATCGTCGTTCTCGAAGACCGGCGTCTGCTGAGCGTCGGCGCTTGTCTCGGCTCGCAGATGGATCTTCGAAATGAGCGGCCACACGGTGGTGATCTGTGTCTTCTTGCTCTGCGGCGTGGGCTGCCACGGGAGGAACGTCCGCTTGATACCGAGCATCTGCTCATACGGAGCGCTGGGTGTCTGACCGGAGAGAGAGACTCCCAGCTGGTAGACGCCGTCCGCACCGAGACTCAGTTTGCTCACGGGGACCGAGATCGAGAAATCCTCGCTGATGCCCGCAGGCAGCTTCGCGAATTTCGCCGTGTACTTGCCTCCGACCTCCTGTGGGTCTGCACCCGTCAGGTCCGAGGAGTGCTTCGCCGCGTCATCGACGGCGGATCTGCCGTCGAGCCTCGGCCCCACGCGAACACCGACGTGGGCATCGGTGACGGTCTCCTTGCGCTTGTTCGTGACCGTGCCTGTGATGGTGACGCTGTCGCCCTTCACCGGCGCGCTGGGGGAGAGCGCATCGAGACTGACGGCCACGGAGCCCGAATTCCGCGCGGCGACAGCGGCTTGTGCAGGAGCCGCGGCCGGACCGTAGAAGAGGCCCGCCATGAGCGTTCCACCGGCGAGCAGCGACGCTGTGCGTCGCAGCCACCGGCGGGCAGGAGAGGGAGTCATCTCCTGGAAGTCTGCCGCCTTGGCCACGCCTGCCCGTCCCTCGTCTTCGTCAGCTGATTCGGTGGTTCTCGGATGCTGCGTCCACGCATGGTAACGATGTGCCCTGGGCCTAAGTGCCGCGGACTGCACCACAAGATCAGGAGACGTTCACAGCTGCCGGGAAATCGGGACGCTCCGGTCGTCGCGGGCACGTACCCTTTTCTGTTGTGCCGAACGCCAATGATGACAATCCCAGTGCACTGAGTCAGGTGCAGCACCGCGCGGTCGCCGAACTGCTGCGGGTGTCCCCAGTCGCAGACGACCTTGCCCGCCGTTTTCAGGATGCCGGGTACAGCCTCGCGCTGGTCGGAGGATCGGTCAGGGACGCGCTGCTCGGCCGGCTCGGCAATGATCTGGACTTCACCACCGACGCCCGCCCCGACGCCGTACTGAAAATTGTCCGGCCTTGGGCCGATGCGGTGTGGGAGGTCGGAATTGCCTTCGGGACCGTCGGCTGCCAGAAGGACGGCTATCTGATCGAGGTCACGACGTACCGCTCCGAGGCGTACGACAGGACCTCGCGCAAGCCGGAGGTGTCTTATGGCGACGCCATTGAGGAAGACCTTCTGCGTCGTGACTTCACGGTCAATGCGATGGCTGTCGCTCTTCCCGAGAAGGCGTTCATCGATCCGCACGGCGGCCTGGACGATCTTGCCGGACGGACACTGCGTACCCCCGGCACGCCGGAGGCCTCATTTTCCGATGACCCGCTTCGTATGATGCGGGCCGCGAGGTTCGCGGCGCAGCTGGACTTCGAGGTTGCGCCCGAGGTTGTCGCTGCGATGACTGCGATGTCGGAGCGTATCGGGATCGTCTCGGCTGAGCGCGTGCGTGATGAGCTCAACAAGTTGCTGCTCTCCAGGAGCCCGCGTAAGGGCCTTGCCCTGCTCGTCGACACCGGCCTCGCCGAGTGGGTCCTTCCGGAGCTTCCGGCGCTCCGTCTGGAGAGCGACGAGCATCACCGGCACAAGGATGTCTACGAGCACTCCCTGACCGTGCTGGAGCAGGCCATTGACCTGGAACAGGACGGCCCCGATCTGGTGCTCCGGCTGGCTGCTCTGCTTCACGACATCGGGAAGCCGAAAACGAGGCGCTTCGAGAAGGACGGTGGCGTCTCCTTCCACCACCACGAGGTAGTGGGCGCGAAACTGGCGAGGAAGCGCCTCACCGCACTCAAGTACTCCAACGACATGGTCAAGGACGTCACGAAGCTGGTGGAGCTCCACCTGCGTTTTCATGGCTATGGGACCGGCGAGTGGACCGACTCGGCCGTGCGGCGCTATGTACGTGACGCCGGGCCCCTGCTGGAGCGGCTGCACAAACTCACGCGATCGGACTGCACCACGCGCAACAAGCGCAAGGCCAATGCGCTCTCTCGTGCATACGACGGCCTGGAGGAGCGCATCGCACAGCTGCAGGAGCAGGAGGAGCTCGACTCGATCCGGCCCGATCTGGACGGTAACCAGATCATGGAGATTCTGGGCGTTGGGCCTGGTCCGGCGATCGGCAGCGCCTACAAGGTCCTCCTTGAGCTGAGGCTGGAGAACGGGCCAATGGAGTACGACGTGGCAGTGGCGGCGCTCAAGGAGTGGTGGGCCACGCAGGGCTGAGGTCATGTTTCACGTGAAACATGGCAGTACGGCATGGTGATGGGGCGGTGTTTCACGTGAAACACCGCCCCATCACCATGCCGTACCAAGCCCCCGAACGGCGGCGGGTACGGAAAGAGAGCCCCTGGGCGGCCTGCCCAGGGGCTCTCAACAGTCAGCGCTCGACCGTCCTCAGGGGGAGCTTCAGCGCTCGACCTCGCCCTTGATGAACTTCTCGACGTTCTCGTAGGCCTCGTCGTCGAAGTACTGCACCGGCGGCGACTTCATGAAGTACGAGGAGGCGGAGAGGATCGGGCCGCCGATACCGCGGTCCTTTGCGATCTTCGCGGCACGAACGGCGTCGATGATGACACCGGCGGAGTTGGGGGAGTCCCACACCTCGAGCTTGTACTCGAGGTTCAGCGGAACGTCGCCGAAGGCGCGGCCCTCAAGGCGCACATACGCCCACTTGCGGTCATCCAGCCAGGCCACGTAGTCCGAGGGGCCGATGTGGACGTTGTCGGCGCCCAGGTCGCGGTCACGGATCTGCGAGGTGACGGACTGCGTCTTGGAGATCTTCTTGGACTCCAGGCGGTCGCGCTCCAGCATGTTCTTGAAGTCCATGTTGCCGCCGACGTTCAGCTGCATGGTGCGCTCGAGGCGTACACCGCGGTCTTCGAAGAGCTTGGCCATGACGCGGTGCGTGATGGTGGCGCCCACCTGGGACTTGATGTCGTCGCCGACGATCGGTACGCCTGCCTCGGTGAACTTGTCAGCCCACTCCTTGGTACCGGCGATGAAGACCGGGAGAGCGTTGACGAACGCGACCTTGGCATCGATGGCGCACTGCGCGTAGAACTTCGCGGCGACCTCGGAACCGACGGGCAGGTAGCAGACGAGAACGTCCACCTGCTTGTCCTTGAGGATCTGGACGATATCGACCGGGGCCTCGTCCGACTCCTCGATCGTCTCGCGGTAGTACTTGCCGAGCCCGTCGTGGGTGTGGCCGCGCTGGACCGTCACGCCGGTGTTCGGCACGTCGGCGATCTTGATGGTGTTGTTCTCACTGGCGCCGATGGCATCCGCGAGGTCGAGGCCGACCTTCTTCGCATCGACATCGAAGGCGGCGACGAACTCGACGTCACCTACGTGGTAGTCGCCGAACTGGACGTGCATCAGACCGGGCACCTTGCCGGCCGGATCTGCGTCCTTGTAGTACTCGACGCCCTGCACCAGCGAGGCGGCGCAGTTGCCCACGCCGACGATGGCTACGCGAACCGAACCCATTCCGGTTGCTCCCTGTGTGTTCTCGACGAAGCCCTGCGGACGCAGAGCTTCACTTAGCGATGTCCTCGGACGGATCCGGCGGGGTAGTACCCCGATGCCGGGGCAGGCCGCCCGTATCTCCTGATATGTCTTGCTGAGCGGCATCGGCGTCGGGGGATCGTCGCTGATCCCGGCCCGCACGCTCGCTCTCGATGAGCTCGTTCAGCCAGCGCACTTCGCGCTCCACGGACTCCATGCCGTGCCGCTGCAGCTCAAGCGTGTAGTCGTCCAGCCGCTCGCGAGTTCGGACCAGCGAGGCGCGCATCTTCTCGAGGCGCTCCTCCAGTCGGCTGCGGCGACCCTCCAGCACCCGCATCCGCACTTCGCGTTCCGTCTGCCCGAAGAAGGCAAAACGTGCAGCGAAGTGCTCGTCCTCCCAGGTGTCGGGCCCGGTGTGTGAGAGGAGCTCTTCGAAGTGCTCCTTACCGTCCGCAGTCAACCTGTAGACGATCTTGGCGCGGCGTCCTGCGAGTGATGCTGCCACCGCGTCCTCCGGGGCGCTGCCCGGTTCCTCGATCAACCAGCCGCTGGCGACCAGCGTCTTGAGGCAGGGGTACAGGGTCCCGTAACTGAAGGCCCTGAAGATCCCCAGTGAGGTGTTCAGACGTTTGCGCAGCTCGTAGCCGTGCATTGGCGACTCTCGGAGCAGACCGAGTACAGCGAATTCGAGGATGCCGGAGCGCCTGCTCAACCTTCGCCTCCTCTGCTGTCCGGGCACTTATGCCGCGCTGATGTATCGACTCGATACATCAGCACGATAGAACGACCTTGCGTTCGCGACAAGGGGAGTCATCGTGAGCGGTGTCACATCGTCGATTCACAGGCAGCAACTTGCCTGATTTGAGGCGAACCTCGGCACTGGGAAGGTTTTGCGCGTGCGTAGTCTGTGCGGCATGCAGACTGCCGGGGACCGAGTGACACCAGGGGACGTCAGCCGTCTCGGTCCAGGGAGTGCAGTGCGGACGTGCCCGGCCGAGGGCCCGTCCGCGCATCGGGGGGACCGGAACTCAACTGCCGTTTCCAGGCGCTAGCGCCTGCCCGAGGAGTAGTCGTTCGATGAGCGAGCACCGTCGCAAACCGCCACAGTCGCAGAGTGGTGGACGTGCCGCGGCCAGGCGAGTCGCCCAGCAGCCTCCCGGCCGCCGCGCAGCTCCCCCGCGAACCGCCACCGGGTCAGCTTCCGGTTCCTACGACGAGGAGGAGCGCCCCTACAGCGGTCGCGCCGAAGCCAGACGGGCTGCCCAGCGCAGCAGCGGCGGGCGCCGCCGAGCCGCCGAGGCAGCGGGCGGCCGCGGTGGGCGCCGGGGTGCCGGCGGTGGAGGCCGAGGCGGCCGCGGCGGCGGTGGAGGCAACCCGGAAGGCGGGCGTGACCGGGGGCCGCAGAAGAAGCGGTTCATCGACTACCCGCGCGCGAATCTGCACGGCTGGCGTCACTGGATGCCCTCGTGGAGGCTCGTGACCGGGCTCTTCGTCGGCTTCGTCGGCAGCATTCTGGCCGCGGGGACCATCGCGTACGCCATGGTCGGAATCCCGGACGCGAGCAAGACCTCGCAGGCGCAGAACAATGTCTACTACTGGTCCGACGGCAGTCAGATGGTCGCCACGGGTGGCGAGATCAACCGGCAGATCGTGCCGCTCTCGCAGATCCCCAGCGCGATGCAGAACGCCGTTGTCTCCGCCGAGAACAAGTCCTTCTACAAGGACAAGGGCATCGACCCCATGGGTATCGGGCGTGCCGTGTTCAACATGGCGAAGGGCGGCCAGACCCAGGGTGGCTCGACGATCACCCAGCAATATGTGAAGAACTCGCGGCTCGGCCAGGAGCAGACGTTCAGTCGTAAGTTCAAGGAATTGTTCATCTCCATCAAAGTCGGCGCCACGATGGATAAGAGCGACATCATGGGTGACTATCTCAATACGTCGTACTACGGGCGGGGTGCGTATGGGATCCAGGCCGCGGCCCGTACGTATTTCGGGGTGGACTCCGAAAAGCTCAATCCGAGCCAGTGCGCGTTCCTCGCCACGCTGCTGAAGGGTGCCAGCTACTTCGACCCGGCAGGTGCGGTCGAGATCGACCCCGCGGCGACTCCGAAGGCCAACCTCCAGCGGGCCACCGACCGCTGGGGGTGGATTCTCGACGAAATGGTCAAGGACGGCCGTCTTTCTGCTGCCGAGCGGGCGAAGTACAAGATTTTCCCGAAGGTCGACCCGCCGAAGAAGAATGCTCAGCTGGGCGGTCAGACCGGATATCTGGTGGACCTCGCGAAATCGTATTTCGTCAACAACAACAAACTGGGCATTACGGCCGATGACCTCGCAAAGGGCGGCTACCAGATCCACACGACCTTCGACAAGAAGAAGGTCAAGGAGCTTGAAGCCTCTGTCGAGAAGGTCCGCAAGGCGAAGATCAAGCCCGGCCAGCGGCCGAAGACGGACACGCACGTGCAGTTCGGCGGTGCGTCGGTGAACGCACAGACCGGCGCCATCGCGGCCATCTACGGTGGCGAGGACGCGACGAAGCACTACATGAACAACGCCGACTACACCGGAGCCCAGGTGGGCTCGACCTTCAAGCCCTTCGTGCTGGCGGCCGCCCTGGAGTACGGGAAGCGCAACCCGGGCCTCGGTAAGGACCAGCCCGACTCGGACCGCACGCTCGTCTCGCCCAAGAGCCTCTACAGCGGTCAGAACGATCTGAAGATCCGAAACTACGACGGCAGCGTATGGACGAACAAGGAGGGCGAGGAGTGGCTTCAGGAGAACGACGGCAAGGACTCCGTCGGCCTGGCTCCTGACTACCGCATTGACCTGCGTGAGGCGATGAGGGAGTCCGTCAACTCCGCGTACGTCCAGCTCGGCATGGATGTCGGCACCGACAAGGTGCGCCAGGCGGCCATCGCTGCCGGTCTGCGCGACGACAAGCAGAGCATGGCCAGCTCCGACTACCCCTCCTTCTCCATCGGTACCTCCAGTCCCAGCGCGATCCGGATGGCCGGTGCCTACGGCACCTTCGCCAACAACGGGCGGCAGAACGAGCCGTTCTCCGTAACCAAGGTCACGAACAAGGGCGGCACGGTCTACCAGCACAGGCAGGTGGAGAAGTCGGCGTTCTCGACGGCCATCGCCAGCAATGTCACCGATGTGCTGAAGACCGTGGTCGACAAGGGCACCGGAACCGCAGCCCGGATTTCCGGACGCCAGGTCGCGGGCAAGACCGGAACCACCGACGGCAACAAGTCGGCCTGGTTCATCGGGTACACCCCGCAGCTCTCCACCGCCATCGACATGTACCGCTTCGACGACAACGCGAAGGGCAAGAACCGCCAGTTCGAGGAGATGTACGGCACCGGCGGCGAGAAGCAGATCCACGGTGCTTCCTTCCCGGCGCAGATCTGGCACAGCTACATGGCGCAGGCGCTCAGCAATACACCGGCCACGGCGTTCCCGGCACCCGAGCCGATCGGAAAGGTCGTCTACGGCAGTGGTGTCGCGAGCCCGAAGCCGACGCCGGTCAAGACGCCTTCGCCGACCCCGTCACCGTCGTCTCCGTCGCCCAGCCCGTCCGACACGCCCTCCACGTCGCCCTCCCCCACCGAGTCCTGCAACAAGTGGAAGGACTGGACCTGCGGGCAGGACGGGGGTGCCGACGCGGGTACGGACAACGGAGGGACCGACGGGGGCCCCAGCCCGACTCCCAGCGACAGTTCCGGCACCGGCGGGCAGCCGGGAGGGACCGGCGACGACGGCGGCGGTGGTCTGTTCGGCGGACCTGATGGCTGACCGTCCCTGAGCCCGGTCAGCTGATCCGGACTCCCCGCACAACACGAGGGCCGTCACAGCTCACTGGCTGTGGCGGCCCTCCGCGCGGGCACAGCCGCGTACGGCAGGATGTGGGCCATGACGAGTGCGCACGAGGACCGGCCCGCACTGAAGACCGCAGAGCCCGTGGTGCGGCCGACTCAGCAGGACGAGACCGCTGCGGCGGGCAGCGAACTGATCGGGGGCCCAGCCGGGCGCTGGGCTCGGGCCGGCGGGGGGAGGATCACACCCGTACGCGTCATCGCCCTGGTGGCGATCGGCATGTTCGCTCTCGGCATGGTGCAGAAGATGCCCTGCTACGACTGGGGGTGGTTCCAGGGGGCAACATCCCAGTACAACCACGCCTGCTACTCGGACATCCCGCATCTCTACGTCGGACGCGGTTTCGCCGACGATCTCGTCCCGTACTTCGACCGCATCAACGGCGACATGTCGTACCTCGAATACCCGGTGCTCACCGGGCTGTTCATGGAAGTCGCCTCCTGGCTCACTCCGCACGGCGGCGCCATCCAGCATCGCGAGCAGATCTACTGGATGGTCAACGCGGGCATGCTGATGGTCTGCACAGCAGTCATCGCTGTCTGCGTGACCCGCACGCACCGGCGCCGGCCCTGGGACGGTCTGCTGGTGGCCCTGGCACCCGCATTCGCACTCACCGCCACCATCAACTGGGACCTCTTCGCGGTCGCCCTCACTGCTGCGGCGATGCTGATGTGGTCGCGGGGGCGTGCGCTCGCCTTCGGTGTCCTCATCGGTCTCGCGACTGCCGCCAAGCTCTACCCCGTGCTGATCCTCGGCCCGCTTCTCGTCCTGTGCTGGCGCGCCGGAGTGTGGCGGGAGTACGGGCGGGCCGTGTTCGGTGCCGCGGCGTCCTGGCTGGTAGTGAACCTGCCTGTCATGCTGCTGGCCCCCGAGGGGTGGAAGAAGTTCTACACGTTCAGCCAGGAACGGAACGTCGATTTCGGTTCCTTCTGGCTGATCATCACCCAGCGCACCGGCAAGCCCCTCGATGTGGGAAACGTCAACACCTGGGCGATGCTGCTCATGATCGTGGCGTGCGGCGGGATCGCGGCCCTCACCCTGACCGCCCCGCGTCGTCCGCGCTTTGCGCAGCTCGCCTTCCTGGTCATCGCCGCATTCATCCTCACCAACAAGGTCTACTCACCGCAGTACGTTCTGTGGCTGATCCCGCTCGCGGCCCTCGCCCGGCCGCGCTGGCGGGACTTCCTCATCTGGCAGGCCTGTGAAGTCATGTACTTCCTGGGCATCTGGATGTACCTCGCATACACGATGAGCGGCGACAAACCCAAGGGACTGCCGCCCGAGGGTTACCAGTTCGCCATCGCCCTGCACTTGCTCGGGACGCTCTACATCTGCGCGGTGATCGTGCGGGACATCCTCATGCCGGAGCGCGACGGCGTACGCAGGGACGGCTCGGACGATCCGTCGGGAGGCGTGCTGGACGGCGCGGAGGACGTGTTCGTGCTCGGCGCGGCCGCGCGTCCGGCGCGGCACGCCGCCCACTCCTACGAGGACGCCCAGGTCGTGTGGGGCAGCGGCACGGCGCGCGAACAGCCCGAGTAGGGCGAACGGACGGAGAGCCACCCGTGGCCGACACGCGATGGAGGCGGGAACCGGGGGTACCGGTTCCCGCCTCCATCGCGATGCCGCCTCAACCGCCCCTGCGGGCTGTTCCGGCGTCGCTGCTGCCGAACCCGGTGACCGACCGGGCGCCCGGGACGGGACGGTTCAGTGATCGACGAGTCGGTCGAACTGGGTGGTGGTGTGCCGCAGATGGGCCACCAGCTCGTCCCCCACCTTCGGTTCCTGAGCATCCGAAGGGACGAACAGGATCGACACCTGCATGTGCGGCGGTTCCGCGAACCAGCGCTGCTTGCCGGCCCACACGAACGGGGAAAGGTTCCGGTTCACTGTGGCCAGGCCGGCGCGCGCTACACCCTTCGCGCGCGGCATCATCCCGTGCAGGGCCTTCGGTGCCTCCAGCCCCACCCCGTGCGACGTCCCTCCGGCGACCACGACCAGCCATCCGTCCGAAGCGGTCTTCTGCTGCCGGTAGCCGAAACGGTCGCCCTTCACGACCTGGGTGACGTCCAGGACGGAGCCGCGGTACTGCGTCGCTTCGTGGTCGCCCAGCCACAGCCGCGTACCGATCCTGGCGCGGAAGCGCGTCTGGGGGAACTGCTGCTGCAGCCGCGCCAGTTCCGCCGACTTCAGGTGGCTCACAAACATGGTGTGCAGGGGCAGCCGTGCGTTGCGCAGCCTGTCCATCCAGGCGATGACTTCCTCGACCGCGTCGGAACCGTCCATCCGGTCCAGGGGGAGGTGGAGCGCGAACCCCTCCAGGCGTACGTCGTCGATCGCGGCGTGGAGCCGGCCGAGGTCGGCCTCGGAGACGCCGTGGCGCTTCATCGAGCTCATGCACTCGATGACCACGCGTGCGCCGACCAGCGCGTGCACGCCGTCGACGGACGAGACGGAACGGATCACGCGGTCCGGCAGCGGCACCGGCTCCTCACCGCGGCGGAACGGTGTGAGGACCAGCAGATCACCACCGAAGGAGTCCTTCATCCGGGCGGCTTCGTAGGTGGTGCCGACGGCGATGATCTCGGAACCGAAGCGTGTCACCTCGTCGGCGAGCCGGCCGTGGCCGAAGCCGTAGCCGTTGCCCTTGCAGACCGGAACGATCCCGGGGAACTGGTCGAGCACGGACTTCTGGTGCGCCCGCCAGCGCGCGGTGTCGACATACAGGGTCAGCGCCATGGCCGGACCGGAACCTTTCTCGGAGCTGCGGTGTATCAGAGGTATGAACGGAACGAGCGGTACAAACGGAACGAACGGACTGAGCGGAACGAACGGACTGACGAACCTGCCGGAGAGCGGGGCCGCCCTCAGGCCCGTGCGGCGGCCCGTGAACCCGCCGGACGACGGAGCGCCGAGCGGGATGCGGGAACCATCATCACCCTTAACGGCGCGACATGTAGATATCGAGAGCCTTGTGGAGCAGCTTGTTGAGCGGGAAGTCCCACTCGCCGATGTACTCCACGGCCTCGCCGCCGGTGCCCACCTTGAACTGGATCAGGCCGAAGAGGTGGTCGGTCTCGTCCAGCGAGTCGGAGATGCCCCGCAGGTCGTAAACGGTGGCGCCCATGGCGTAGGCGTCCCGCAGCATCCGCCATTGCATGGCGTTCGAGGGCCGCACCTCCCGCTTGTGGTTGGCGGACGCCCCGTAGGAGTACCAGACGTGGCCGCCGACGATCAGCATGGTGGCCGCGGCGACGTTCTCACCGTCGTGTCGGGCGAAGTACAGCCGCATCCGGTTGGGGTCCTCGGTGTTGAGGACCGACCACATGCGCTGGAAGTACGAGAGTGGGCGAGGCCGGAAGTGATCACGCTCAGCGGTGATCTCGTAGAGTCGCTGCCACTCGGCCAAGTCCCCGTAGCTGCCCTGGACGACCTCGACACCGGCCTTCTCGGCCTTCTTGATGTTGCGTCGCCACAGCTGGTTGAAGCCCTTGAGGACGTCGTCGAGCGAGCGGTTGGCCAGCGGGACCTGGAAGACGTAACGCGGCTGCACGTCGCCGAAGCCGGCGCCACCGTCCTCGCCCTGCTGCCAGCCCATCTTCCGCAGACGGTCGGACACTTCGAACGCGCGTGGCTCGATGTGTGTCGCCTCGACGTCACGCAGCCGCTTCACGTCCGGGTCCTGGATACCCGACTTGATCGCTGCCGCATTCCACCGGCGGATGACCACCGGCGGCCCCATCTTCACCGAGAACGCGCCCTGCTCCTTGAGGTGAGCCAGCATCGGCTGGAGCCACTCGTTGAGGTTCGGGGCGTACCAGTTGAGAACCGGGCCCTCGGGGAGATAGGCGAGGTAGCGCTTGATCTTGGGGAGCTGCCGGTAGAGCACAAGGCCGGCGCCGACCATCTGGCCGTCCCCGTCGAACCAGCCGAGGCTCTCCGAGCGCCACTCCGTCTTCACTTCCGCCCATGCGGGGACCTGGCAGTGACTCGCCGCGGGCAGGCTCTGGATGTACGCCAGATGCTGCTCGCGGCTGATGGTCCTCAGGGTCAGGCTCATGCGGGGCGCTCCTCGGCAGGCGTGTCCCCATGGGTTCAGGGGCGTCGGCTCTCCCGCCGAAGCCTACTGCGGCCGTGGAGCGCCCCGACTGGCCGTATCGGACAAGTGGCGCAGCGGCCGTCAGCCGCCCACCACGCCGCCGAACAGCCCGCCGTGCGCCATGCCGATGTAGAAGCCCACCGCAGCGGCACCGATCCCGAGAATCACGATGAACCGTTCACGCGTCGTGATCGAGATGAACATCCCGTAGGCGCCCGTCAGGATCCCGGCCAGCCCCGCCCAGGAGCTCAGCAGATGCAGATTGTTGAAACCGGACGTGATGAGGGCCAGCAAGCCGAGCACCAGGGTCACCACGACCAGGGCGTCTTCCAGCGGGTGAGGCTTGCCGTCCGAGGCGAAGAGAGCGGCGACGGGATTGTGTCGCGCCGCAGGGTTGTGTCGCGCTGCCTGAGCCATCAGGCACCTCCTGGCATAAGGCGGCGCACTGTAACGCCGCTCACATCCCACACCTAGAGAGTCTGCCCTGTGACCGCCGGATTTCAACCGGAAGCGGGTGTGCGGGTAGTCTGTAGGGTCTGCACCGGTGTCTGTCCAGGCCAGTGAACGGTCCCTTCCCCTGTGAAAGTGGATTGTCAGTGGCTCCCGATACCGTTGCGTACGCATCACGACCCTCCTGCCACGGAACGACCGTGGCCGCTGAGTCCAAAGGAGGTGGGTTCCACATGCGTCACTACGAAGTGATGGTCATCCTCGACCCCGAACTCGAGGAGCGCGCTGTCTCGCCGCTGATCGAGAATTTCCTCTCCGTCGTCCGTGAGGGCGAAGGAAAGGTTGAGAAGGTCGACACCTGGGGCCGTCGTCGTCTCGCTTACGAGATCAAGAAGAAGCCCGAGGGCATCTACTCGGTCATCGACCTGCAGGCCGAGCCTGCGGTCGTCAAGGAGCTCGACCGCCAGATGAACCTGAACGAGTCGGTCCTCCGGACCAAGGTCCTCCGCCCCGAGACCCACTGAGCATCTAGCTCAGCAGTCATCGGGTCCGAGTAGCACCAAGCAGCCAAGCAATCCCCGCCGAGAGGTTCACCCATGGCAGGCGAGACCGTCATCACGGTCGTCGGCAATCTCGTCGACGACCCCGAGCTGCGCTTCACCCCGTCCGGTGCGGCGGTCGCGAAGTTCCGTGTCGCGTCCACTCCCCGCATCTTCGACAAGCAGACCAATGAGTGGAAGGACGGCGAAGGCCTGTTCCTCACCTGCTCGGTCTGGCGTCAGGCGGCGGAGAACGTCGCGGAGTCGCTTCAGCGAGGCATGCGCGTCGTCGTGCAGGGCCGGCTGAAGCAGCGGTCCTACGAGGACCGTGAGGGCGTCAAGCGCACGGTCTACGAGCTGGACGTCGAGGAAGTCGGCCCCAGTCTCAAGACGGCCACGGCCAAGGTCACCAAGACCACCGGTCGAGGCGGTCAGGGCGGCCAGGGTGGCTACGGCGGTGGCGGCGGCCAGCAGCAGGGCGGTGGCAACTGGGGCGGAGCCCCCAGTGGAGGCCAGCAGGGCGGTGGCGGTGCACCCGCCGACGACCCGTGGGCCTCCAACGCGCCGGCCGGTGGTGGCCAGCAGCAGGGCGGGGGCGGCTGGGGCGGAAGCTCCGGTGGTTCCGGCTCTGGCGGTGGCTACTCGGACGAGCCGCCCTTCTAGGGCAGCTCGTACCCCACTTCTTGATCACACAGGAGAAACACCATGGCGAAGCCGCCTGTGCGCAAGCCTAAGAAGAAGGTCTGCGCTTTCTGCAAGGACAAGACCCAGTACGTGGACTACAAGGACACGAACATGCTGCGGAAGTTCATTTCCGACCGTGGCAAGATCCGTGCCCGCCGCGTTACCGGCAACTGCACGCAGCACCAGCGTGACGTCGCCACGGCTGTCAAGAACAGCCGTGAGATGGCGCTGCTGCCCTACACGTCCACCGCGCGATAAGGGAAGGGTGACCGAAAAATGAAGATCATCCTCACCCACGAGGTCGCTGGCCTCGGTTCCGCCGGCGACGTCGTTGACGTCAAGGACGGCTACGCCCGCAACTACCTGGTCCCGCGTGGTTTCGCGATCCGCTGGACCAAGGGTGGCGAGCAGGACGTGGCGCAGATCCGCCGCGCCCGTAAGATCCACGAGATCGCGACCATCGAGCAGGCCAATGAGGTCAAGGCCAAGCTCGAGGGCGTGAAGGTCCGTCTGGCCGTTCGCTCCGGCGACGCCGGCCGCCTCTTCGGTTCCGTCACCCCGGCTGACATCGCCTCGGCGATCAAGGCTGCTGGTGGTCCCGTGGTCGACAAGCGTCGCGTCGAGCTCGGTTCGCCGATCAAGACCCTGGGCGCCCACCAGGTGTCCGTGCGTCTGCACGCCGACGTTGCCGCGAAGCTCGGCATCGAGGTCGTTGCCGCGTAACGGCTGCACACGGCAGAGCAAGGAAAGGGTCGTCTCCTTCGGGGGGCGGCCCTTTCGCCGTTTCACGTGAAACAGCGTCTTCACGTGTACCCCGTCGTCACGTATCCCCGTCTTCGCCTGCATCCCGACTTCAGGTGAGGCACCAAGCGGCAGTCCGACTGAGCTTGCCCGGCGAGTCCGCTGGTTCTTGCTCGCGGTATCCACCCGGGGGAGTCCGGCTCGCGGCCCGGGTGCGTCCTGCTCGTGGTGATCACCTGCGATTCCGGGGCGCGGGAAACCGGCCTGTGAAGGTCAGGCCGGCGAAGTTCAGGTCAGCGGGTCCAGGTCTGTGAAGTTCACGTCTGTGAAGTTCACGTCTGTGGAATTCCGGCAGGGCGGTGCAGCATGGAGTTCAGCGGGTGGCACCAGTGACGATCCAGCGACCCGAGCGGGCCCGGAACCAGAGGGTCACCATGCGGATCGCCATCATCAGGGCCATCGTCCACCACAGCGCGGTCAGCCCGCCGCCCAGCGCCGGGACCAGAAGGGCCGCGGGAGTGAACACTGCCAGGGTGACGACCATGGCCCAGGCCAGGTATCGCCCGTCGCCCGCACCCATCAGTACACCGTCCAGTACATAGACGATTCCGCAGATCGGCTGGGCGACCGCCACAACGAGCAGAGCGGGCAGCAGAACGCCCCGTACCGCCTGGTCGCCGGTGAACAACGGGACGAACAGCGATCGGGATGCCACGACCAGCACGCCCAGCACCACCCCTGAAGCAATGCCCCACTGCACCATGCGCCGACAGGCTTCTCTTGCTCCTTGCGCGTCTCCGGCCCCCAGGTAGCGGCCGATGATTGCCTGCCCTGCGATGGCGATGGCATCCAGGGCGAACGCCAGCAGGCTCCAGAGGGAGAGCACGATCTGGTGTGCGGCCACATCGGTGTCGCCCAGGTGGGCAGCCACAGCGGTCGCGGTCATCAGCACGGCTCGCAGCGAGAGCGTACGTACCAGCAGCGGCACCCCTGCCTGGGCGCACGCCCGTATGCCCGCGGTATCCGGGAGCAGTGAGGCGCCGTGCTGACGCGCCCCGCGTACTACCACCACCAGATAGAAGGCGACCATGCCGAACTGGGCAATCACCGTGCCCCAGGCAGAACCGGCGATGCCCAGACCGGCTCCGTACACGAGCGCCGCATTGAGCACTGCGTTGGCGGCGAAACCTCCGATCGCGACGTACAGCGGGGTCCTGGTGTCCTGAAGGCCACGCAGCACGCCGGTTGCCGCCAGTACGACCAGCATCGCGGGGATGCCGAGGCTGGAGATCCGTAGATAGGTAACCGCGTACGGTGAGGCATCGGCCGATGCCCCGAAGAGCCCGACCAGCCAGGGGGCAGTGGGCAGGACGACAGCGATGACGAGGGCGCCGAGCAGCAGGGCGAGCCAGATGCCGTCCATGCCCTGGCGGATCGCGGCCTGCAGATCCCCGGCGCCGACCCGCCGTGCGACAGCTGCTGTCGTGGCGTACGCGAGGAAGACGAAGATGCTGACGGCTGTACTCAGCAGGGCTGCCGCCACCCCCAGACCCGCCAGCTGACGGGTTCCGAGATGGCCGACGATGGCGCTGTCGACCATGACGAAGAGGGGCTCGGCGACCAGTGCGCCGAACGCGGGCACGGCCAGCGAGACGATCTCCCGGTCGTGCCGTCGGCGACTGGGTTTGGGTGCCGTGGGGGCCTCTGTCATGAGGGACAATCTAATCTTCCACAGGTAAGAGATGCAATAGACCTAAGACCCTTACAGGATGTGCGGTTCCGGTCTGGGCTGTGCGTCGTTTGTCGCGATCTTGGTCCAGTCGGAAAAGTTTTTCTCTCCCACAGCCAGTGGACGGTGAACGAGCAGGTCAGGTGGGTGCTCGAAGAGGTGGTATGAGTTTGTCCACAGCGCTGTCCCCCGACCCGTGCACAGGTTTTGGCGAGTTACCCACAGGCTGCGGTCCGTCACCCACAGGGCCTGTGGATAACAAGATTGGCTGACGGTGTCTGCGGGCCTACCGTGGACCGTCGCCCGACGCGCCGTTCTCGGAGTCGGGCCCCTTGTTTGTCGGTGCCGTGCCGTAAGAAAGAGTCGCACGGCTAGGTCCGCGGAGCGGACGGGAGGAGGTGGCCCGGTGAGCATTCCCGAGCCCTTGGACGACCCCTGGGCTGAGAGCAGTCCGGGTGACCGTCTGCCCGTCTCCCGGCAGCGCCGCGGTGACGGTGCCGGAGGCCGTGAACAGCACGACCGGGGCCGCGAGAACGGCTCCTGGGACGGTGGGTCCCCCGCGTTCGAGCGGGTACCCCCGCAGGACATCGACGCCGAACAGTCCGTCCTGGGCGGCATGCTGCTCTCCAAGGACGCCATCGCCGACGTCGTCGAGGTCATCAAGGGCCAGGACTTCTACCGCCCCGCACACGAGACCGTCTACCAGGCAATTCTCGATCTCTACGCGAAGGGCGAGCCTGCCGACCCGATCACGGTCGCTGCCGAGCTGGTCAAGCGCGGCGAGATCAAGAAGGTCGGCGGAGCTCCCTATCTGCACACTCTCGTCCAGTCGGTTCCGACAGCCGCCAACGCCGAGTACTACGCAGAGATCGTCCATGAGCGAGCGGTGCTGCGCAGGCTCGTAGAGGCCGGCACGAAGATCACGCAGATGGGATACGCGGCGGACGGCGACGTCGACGAGATCGTCAACTCCGCCCAGGCCGAGATCTATGCCGTCACCGAACAGCGCACGTCCGAGGACTATCTGCCGCTCGGCGACATCATGGAGGGCGCACTCGACGAGATCGAAGCGATCGGTTCGCGCAGTGGCCAGATGTCCGGAGTGCCGACCGGCTTCACGGACCTGGACGCCCTGACCAACGGTCTGCACCCCGGCCAGATGATTGTCATCGCGGCCCGCCCCGCCATGGGTAAGTCGACGCTGGCCCTGGACTTCGCACGAGCCTGTTCCATCAAGGCCGCGCTGCCGAGCGTGATCTTCTCGCTCGAAATGGGCCGCAACGAGATCGCGATGCGCCTGCTGTCGGCGGAGGCGCGGGTTGCGCTTCACCACATGCGGTCGGGTTCCATGACGGACGAGGACTGGACGCGGCTGGCACGGCGGATGCCGGACGTCACGGCCGCTCCGCTCTTCATCGACGATTCGCCGAACCTGTCGATGATGGAGATCCGGGCGAAGTGCAGGCGGCTCAAGCAGCGCCAGGATCTGAAGCTGGTCGTGATCGACTATCTGCAGCTGATGCAGTCCGGCGGTTCGCGGCGCCCGGAGAGCCGCCAGCAGGAGGTCTCCGACATGTCGCGAAACCTCAAGCTGCTGGCGAAGGAGCTCGAGGTTCCGGTCATCGCGCTCTCGCAGCTGAACCGTGGCCCCGAGCAGCGTACGGACAAGAAGCCGATGGTGTCCGACCTGCGTGAATCGGGCTCGATCGAGCAGGATGCCGACATGGTGATCCTGCTCCACCGGGAGGACGCCTACGAGAAGGAATCCCCGCGTGCGGGTGAGGCCGACCTGATTGTGGCCAAGCACCGTAACGGCCCGACGGCGACGATCACGGTCGCGTTCCAGGGCCACTACTCGCGGTTCGTGGACATGGCACAGACCTGATTCAGACCTTGTAGGTCTCAGATCCAGCGTCATAACCTCTGGGTCAACTGCATATGGATGGCATTTATGCAGCCATCATGAGACCCACAGCTCGGCGGAGCCTTCGCTCTTCCGAGTGAGGAAAGCGCCGACTCTCCACGCGGCGAGCGAGCGCTGCACCGGAGCGGTCCGTTGTCAGTGGCTGCTGGGACCCTCCCGGCATGCACTCCCACTCACTCCGCTTTGCCCAGGCGACCACCGCGCAGGACATCGACCAAGACCGGTGCCAGGCCCTCATCAACTGCTGGATCGATGTCTCTAACGCTGGCGGCGCTGCTGGCTTCCCGTTCCCTCCCATCGACGAAGGGGATGCGGCCCCGGCTCTTGAGGCCATCGTCGAAAGCCTCGCCCCCCGAACCAACCACCTTCTGATGGCTCTGGACGATGACGAACTGGTGGGCTGGCTCAACGTTCGTCGCGATGCCTACGCCCTCATCGCCCACTGGGGAACGCTGCATCACGTTCAAACCCACACCAGCAGACGTGGGCAGGGGATCGGCAGCGCCTTGGTGAAGGAGGCTCATCGCATGGCGCGTGCGGAAATGGGCCTTGAGCAACTGCACCTGGCTGCACGCGCTGGAGAGGGGCTGGAGACCTTCTACGAAAGCCTCGGCTGGAAGGAGATCGGGCGCTGGCCAGGAGCCCTCCGCTTCGGGTCCGGCGACGATCGCGACGAAGTGCTCATGCTCGTCGATCTCTGATCTGAGGAAATGACACGTCCTGAGACTGCAGCTGAACGACACGACCTGAGACAGCCAGGAACTCGCTGGTCAGAGATGTGCTCCATGACACGAGCTGCGAGATCCTACAGACCTGTGCAGGGTCCTAAATTTCTCGGCACAGTCAGCTCCGATGCCATATCGGCGGCACTTATGCCGTCTCCGTGAGACTTGCTGGTCGAGGCCGCCACCTTTTCGAGTGACGGAGGCTCTGGAGTAATCCGCCCGACGATGCGGCGCTGACACCCTTGGCTACATGGGCTATTGCCCGTGGGCTGGGGGTGTGGGGTGGTCAGTGCGGCTGTGACCCACACCCCACAAGATTTCTCTTCGCCCCCGCGGCGGTGGAAGCCACAAGACCGCCCGGCAGGTGACCTCGCAGGCGGCCAGCACTCCCACAATTCTGCGCAAGGCCCTCACCGGCGCCTTCGCCCGGCAGCGACTCGAACGCTTCGCGGCCGCGTCGTCCTACCCCACGCTCGGTGAGGCGGCCAAGGCCCTGAGCATCCACCGGTCGGCCCTGGTGATCAGATCAATCGCCTTGAACGTGACCTCGGGAAGACGCTGTTGGAACGTGGGAACGTGGCCGGGTCATGAAACTGACCTCCTTCGGCAGGAAGGTCGTGGCGGCCATCTGCACGAGGTTGAGTCAGCCTTGAGGCTGAGCGTCATCCGCTGCGAACTGCGAGCCGATGTTGTTCCACATGAAGCCGTCTTTCCAGCCCGTCTTGTTGGCCGCCCAGCTGAGCATGGCGGTCAGCACCTTCTCCTGGGAGATGGTTCGCGTCTGATAGTGCTCGGCCGCTATGCCGTCCCGGAATTCGAGTTGGTACGTGTTGTCGTCGCGCAGCAGTACCTGGACATACCAACTGCCGTCCGTGTCCTCCTCCACGCGCTCCAGGACCAGATGCGCGTTCCCGCGCTGGAGGTTGGCCACCATCCGGCCTATCGCCGGCTTCGTGGGCCTCTTCACCACCCACCCCGCCTCATCAGTTGCAATCAGCATGGCCCCGATCCTCCAACATGGCTCTGACACTGCCCCAGCGAGCAGGCACAGATCATCGCAGCGGGCAAGGTTGTCGCGGACCTGTCGTGGACAACAGCTGATGTGCATCCGGGGCGGGACAGCCCTCATCTGGGTTCCGCCGGTTTCCGGGGGGTGAGAAGGCCGCGGTTGAACGCCTCGGCCACGGCTGCCGCGCGGTCGCTGACGCCGAGCTTGCCGTAGACGTTCAGCAGATGGGTCTTCACCGTCGCCTCGCTGATCAGCAGGCGGGCCGCCACCTCACGGTTCGTGGCCCCGGCCGCCACCCACTTCAGGACCTCCTGCTCCCGCTGGCTGAGCAGTCCGGGGCCGGGCGCCCGGACCTGGTTCATCAGCCGGGCCGCGACCGAGGGCGAGAGCACCGCTTCGCGGTTGGCGGCAGCGCGCACTGCCCGCAGCAACTCGTCCCGGGGCGCGTCCTTGAGAAGGTAACCGGTCGCTCCCGCCCCGATGGCCGGGAGGACGTAACTGTCGGAGTCGTACGTGGTCAGGACCAGTACCCGGGCGGTACTGCCCGCCTTGGCCAGTTCGCTGATGGCGGTCGCGCCGTCCATGCAGGGCATACGCAGATCCATCAGGATGACGTCCGGGTCGAGGCTCCTGGCCAACCGGACCGCCTCACTGCCGTCCGCCGCTTCACCCACGACCTCGAACGCCGGGTCGGCGGCGAACATGCCGCTCAGGCCGTCCCGGACCACGGGGTGGTCGTCGGCGATCAGCAGCCTGATCGGGGCCGGGGCCGGGGCGGTCATGCGCGGACCTCCTCTGCTCCGTGCGGCACTCGGGCGGAGACCGTCGTCCCCGATCCCGGTGCCGATTCGACCCGTAAGGTGCCGGACAGCTCCTCGATCCGCTCCCGCATCGCCTTCAGCCCGAATCCGCCGCCGGCCGCGGCGGCGGGCCCTGTGCCGGCCGGCCCCGGACCGGCCGTGACCGGGCCAGGAGGGACTGCGGCGGCTGTGACCGGTGCGGCCGTGCTGGGGGCGGGTGTGCGGGCGGGGGATGTCTCGAACCCGCGGCCGTCGTCCTGCACGTCCAGGGTGACCTCGTGATCCAGGTAACCGAGAGCCAGGGAGACGGTGGCGGCCCGCGCGTGCCTGGCTACGTTGGCCAGTGCTTCCTGCGCCGCCCGCAGGAGGGCCAGTTCGGCTTCAGGCTGCATCGGGCGGGCCGGGCCTGTGGTGGTGACCTGGACGGTCACGCCGTGCAGGGCGGACCAGCGTTCGGCGACCCCTGCCAGGGCTTCCGCCAGCCCGGCGGTCTCCAGCGACTGCGGCCGCAGCGCGTCCACGGACCGCCTGGCCTCGGTCAGGCCTTCCCTGGCCATCTGTGTCGCCGCCGCGAAATGCTGCCGCCACCGGTCGGGGGCGCCGCTGAACTGCTCGGCGGCCTGCAACTGGGTGACGACCCCGATGAAGCCCTGAGCCAGCGTGTCGTGGATCTCCCGCGCCATCCGCTGCCGTTCGTCGAGGACCCCGGCCTGCCGGGCCTGGACCAGCAGTCGCTGGTGCAGCCCGGCGTTCTCGGCCAGCGTCGCCTGCAGTCGTCGGTTCGCTTCCCGTGCCTGCTCCAACGCCGTCTCCCGTTGCTCGCTCTTCCGGTCGGAGTCCCACTCCCACCAGGCCAGTCCGCACATGCCGATCGCGTTGGCGGCGAGCACTACGGCGAAGGCGGCCCAGCCGGCGGCGCTGTCCTTGGGAATCGCGTCGGCCTGGGCCGTCCCCGACTCCAGGGCGACCGTAGCGACCGCCGGAAGCCGCCACGGCCAGGGCAGTAAGCCGAAGGAGCAGAAATATCCGGCTGGCGTGAGCAGCCCGAACCACGGATCCCGGACGACGAGGACGCCGATGAGCACGATCAGCGCGCCGACGAACAGCTTCATCCCGCCGTCCTGCCCCCACCAGTCGGGGTGCAGGGAGAACATCCACAGCATCCACAGGGCGGTAACGGCGCCCAGACCGAGGTCGATGAAAAGGGAGCGTCCCGTCCCGCGCGTGATGATCAAGGTAACGGCACCGAGGGCGGCCAGGATCGCGCAGGGCACGACCGCCACCAGCGGAGACAACCGTTCTCCCGGGCCGCCGTTCCGGGCGGGCCATTGCGGCATGCTCATGAGTCCCCCCGGGTCGTATTCACTCCCAGCGGAACAATCTCACCGCGCCCGCACCGAAGACAACGGCGTACGCGGTCAGAGTGATGAGCTGGAGTGGATGGGGCGAGTGCCCCTCGGTCGCGTCGGTCAGCGCCTGTACGGCGGCCCCCAGGGGTGTTGCCCGGCTGATGTGCCGAAGAAGCTGAGGCATGGCGGCGATCGGGAGGAACAGCCCGCCGAAGAACATCATGACGTAGAACAGGGTCGCGCCCACGGCGCCTGCGATCCGGCCGTTGGGCGAGGCTGCGGCGACGAACAGGCCGATCGCGATGAGAGCGAGCGCCGTCAGCACGATGCTGATCAGGTATCCGCCCGGCCGACGCGGCAGCACCACCCCGAAGGCGAGCCGGGCCACCAGGAGCACGGCGGCCACGGAGACGGCCGCGGTCGCCAGACTGACGATCAGCTGGGCGGCCAGGACCCTGCCCGGCCCGACGGGGGTTGTCCGCAGGCGGCGCAGTACACCTTTTTCCCGGTAACCGGCCAGCACCTGGGGCATGACGTTGAAGGACAGCGTGGTCAGGACGAGAGCAGCCAGGATCGGGACGTAGAGGTCGAGCAGGGTGAAGCCCCCGAAGTTGTGCCGGTGTTCGTTGTAGAAGGGAATGTTGCCGAAGGCGGTCAGCAGCGCCAGCGGCAGTCCGATCGCGAAGAACGGGCCCGCCTTCTCCCGTACGAACAGCTTCAGTTCAGTGAGCGTGAGCTCTCCCAGCACGGAGCCCCGGCCCGCCGTGTGACTCACAGGTCCGTCCGGGGCCCTGGCTGAGGTACTGACCGACATGATGTGTTCCTCCTGCTTGGGCTGCATGGGCTGCTCGACTTGCTCGGCCTGCTGGGTCTTGATCGCCCGGTAGGGGACTGATGGCGGGACAGCCCTCAGCCTTCGGCGCCATGTGCTCCGGTGGCGGCGTGGCTGCCGGTCAGCGCGACGAAGGCGTCCTCCAGGCTGGGCTGTTCGACCCGCAGGTGCTCCGCCACGATGTCGTTGCGGGCCAGTACGGAGGTGATCGCGTGGAGGGCGTTGCCGGTACCGGTGACCACCACCAGATCGCCCCGGCGGGTCATGCTGGTGACATCGGGCAGGCTGGTCAGCAGGCCGTCGTCGAACGGAACGGATGGCCGGAACTGGATACGCCGGCCGTCCCTGACCTGTTCGGTCAGGGCCTGCGGGCTGTCCACCGCGACGACACGGCCACGGTCGATCACCGCCACCCGGTCACACAGCCGTTCGGCTTCCTCCATGAAGTGGGTGACCAGCATGATCGTCACTCCCCGGGAACGGACGTCCTGGATCAGGCCCCAGGTGTCACGGCGGGCCTGCGGGTCCAGCCCGGTGGTGAGTTCGTCCAGGACCGCCACCTGCGGACTCCCGATCAGGGCGAGCGCGATGGAGAGCCGCTGTTTCTGGCCGCCGGACAGCTTGGCGCACGGGGTCCGGCGCTTGTCGGCCAGACCGAGCACGTCCATCAGAACCTGCCGGTCGGCCGGCTTCCGGTAGAACGAGCTGTACAGCCGGAGCGCCTCACCGACCCTCAGCCGGTCGGGAAGCTGTCCGTCCTGGAGCTGAACCCCGAGGCGCTGCGTCAGCTCGGCGTGATCGCGCCGTGGGTCGAGCCCGAGCACCCTGATCTCGCCCCGGTCGGCCGTCCGCAGTCCTTCGACGCACTCCACCGTGGTCGTCTTGCCGGCGCCGTTCGGGCCGAGGATCCCGAAGATCTCGCCCTGCTCCACGGAGAACGAGACATCGTCGACAGCCACGTCGGCCCCGTAGCGTTTGTGCAGGTGCCGCACCTCGATGACCGCTGGCATAGCTGGCGTCCCTTCCGGCTTTCCGGTTCCGGAGGACCTCCGGAACGCTGACATCAGCGTGGCAGCGACCGGGCCCCGGCCGGCATCGGCCGTCCGGCCCTGTTCCGCGGACACCGGCCGGTCAGCCGGACGACTCAGCCTCATCAACCGATCGGCTGATGAGGGCCGCCCGGAGCCCCCGGGCTCCGGCCGGTACGCGGCCGGGCAGCCCCGCTCCTCCCCGCCTCTCACCGGCCCCTCGCCCCGGAAAGCAGCGGCCGGACATGCCAGTGCCCCGGCGCCGATGGGGCGCCGGGGCACTGCCGGAGAGGTGGCCGGGGTCAGCGCACCGTCACGGTGAACACGGGGGAGGCGGTGTTCCCGTTGACGACGCGCAGCTGGTTCTTGCCCTTGAGGCCGAGCTTGACCCCCAGCGAGTAGGAGCCACTGCGGGTGGTGGGAGCGGAGGCGGGCAGGGTGACCCACTTGCTGCCCTGCTTCTGCTGCAGGGTCACTTTGGTGCCCGACTTGAGGCCGGCCGTTGTGCCGGTTACCCGGAACAGCTGCCATGCCTTGACCGAGTTCACCGAGGGCTTCGCGGTGATGCCGGCCTTGGCGGCGGCGGCCGTCTGCGTACCGGACGGGATGGGTGTGCCGGGCGCGGCGGCCATGGCCGCGGTACCCGCAAGGGCGACGGTTGCGGCGGCGAGCGTGCTCACGGCCGCGATACGCAGGGAGTGCCGCTTGGTGACGATCATGATCGTTCCCCTCGGTAGAGATCTCTGATTTCATACCAAAGCCAGAAAAATGGCATTGGCATGTGGTCTCAGCTGAAAGGACGGTGTACTGCCCTCATGCGTTGTTGGCGTCGTGTCACCGTCCTGTAACAGGGCTTTTCTCCCACGGAACAGTGGATCGTCCCGCTGTGCGCGCATCCGGGTCACGCGGCGAGGGGCACCGCCCGGCCGTACGAGGCGTGGCGCCCCCGCCGTCGTCCCGCGCCGGCCCTGGTGCGGTCGACGGGTGGGGGGTTCGTCGGGTAGGTCTCGGACCATGACTTCTTCAGATCCCCGCCTGGATGCTGTGCCGGGCCCCGTGCCGGATTCGGTGCCGGACTGCTTCGCGGAACTGCTTCCCACCACCCGGCGGGCGCTCCTGCACCGCGTCGCCACCGCACAGGCCGAGGGCCGTGCGCCATCGCTGGTGGGGGCGGTGATGCGCGACGGACGGATGGTGTGGTCGGGGGCGCGCGGTGGCGTGGACGGCCATGCGCCGGATGCGAACACGCAGTACCGGATCGGCTCCATCACCAAGCCGTTCACCGCGGTCGCGGTGATGCGGCTGCGCGACGAGGGGCTCCTCGACCTGGCGGACCCGCTGGAGAAGCACCTCCCGGGCACCGGTGTCGGCGAGGTGACGATCGCTCAACTGCTCAGCCACACCGCGGGCCTGGCGGCGGAGACCCCCGGCGCGTGGTGGGAGCGGTCGTCGGCCGCGCTGCGTCCCGGTCTGCCGGATGTGCTCGGGGATCGGCCGCAGCCGCATCCCGCAGGACGGCGCCACCACTACTCCAACCCCGGGTACACGCTGCTGGGCGCGGTGGTGGAGGCGCTGCGCGGGGCGCCGTGGGCCGACGTGGTGCGGCGCGAGATCTGCGTACCGCTGGGCATGGACCGTACAGGCGCCCGGCCGCAGGCACCGCACGCCGGTGGATGGGCGGTGCATCCATGGGCGGATGTGCTGCTGCCGGAGCCGGCCGAGGACCTGGGGCTGATGGCGTCGGCCGGCCAGCTGTGGTCGACAGCAGCCGATCTGTGCCGCTTCGCCGCCTTCCTGGCGGAGGGTGATGACCGGGTGCTCGGTGCGGAGACCGTGCGGGAGATGCGTGCGCCGGCGGCCCCGCCGGAGACGGGCGACTGGGACGGCGGATACGGCCTCGGCATCCAGCTCGCACGGCGCGACGGCCGGACACTGGCCGGGCACAGCGGCTCGCTGCCGGGATTCCTGGCCGGGCTGTGGGTGAGTGTGGCGGACGGTGTGGCGGCTGTGGTCCTCGCGAACGTCACATCGGGTGTCCTGCCGGGGCAGGTCGCCGCCGACCTGCTGCGGATCGTGGCCGATGCGGAGCCAGCGGTTCCGCAGCCCTGGCGCCCGCTGCCGGAGGCTGATCCCGGCCTGCTCGAACTGGCGGGCCCCTGGTACTGGGGAACATCGGTGAGCGCTCTGCGGCTGATGGCGGACGGCGGGGTGCAGTTCGGCCCACTGGCCGGCGGAGGGCGCCGGTCAAGGTTCCGTGCGGAGCGGGACGGCAGCTGGACAGGACTCGACGGCTACTACGCGGGCGAGACACTGCGGGTCGTGCGGCGGGACGGTGAGGTGAGCCATCTGGACCTGGGCTCCTTCGTCTTCACCCGCCGGCCTTACGACCCGGGGGCGGCGGTGCCGGGCGGCGTCGACGAGGACGGCTGGCGCGGGTCGCGGTAGGGGCCGGTCGCGGCAGTTGCCGGGAGCCGGGCTCCCGGCAGCGCCGAACTGTCAGCTCGACAGTTCCCGCTCCAGCGGAGTCCGGAACCGTGGGGTGATCCGGGTGTCCCCCACCCACCCGGCGAGCCGCGCGGCCTCCGCCTCGACTGCCGTCGTGGCCGCCCGCCCCGGATCGGCCAGCAGGCGCCACACCACGTCGCCGTTCGCGCGCTGGGCCCAGCCGCCGACGATCCGCCCGTTCCACCACACGGTCGGGCCGATGTTGCCGGCGCGGTCGAAGAGCGCCGGGCGGTGTTCCGGGTCGAGGTGGAAGGAGCGGTCCGCCCAGCCCATGGCGCTGGGGTCGAGGCCGGGCAGCAGGGCTGCCCACGGTTCTGTTGCCGGTTCGGGGGCGGTGTCGCCGGGTGCGACGAAAGCGCGCGCCCCGTCGTCGAGCCGGACCTCCTCGGCGCCGGTCGCCGTGAGGGCCCTGCGGGTGTCCGTCAGAGTCCATCCCGTCCACCACTTGAGGTCGGCCTCCGTCGCGGGTCCGTACGAGAGCAGCCATCGGTGGGCCAGCGCGGCCTTGGCCTCGGGAACCGGGAGCGCGGGCCAGGGCGCCCCGGCGGTCCAGCGGAACTGGCTCGACGTCCAGGAGCCGCGCGGACGGTCGCGGCGGATCCGGCCGTCGGCGGCCAGCAGCCGGATGACCCGGCTGGTGACGCCCTGCACGGCCTCCCACTTCTTACCGGGGAAGACCGTGATCTTTTTGCGGAGGTCGGGCACCGCGGCGGAGAGTTCGCTGCCTGTGGAGGCGCCACGGGCGGCCAGCGCGGCCAGGGTCGCTTCCTCGGCGCCGGTGAGCCAGTGCTCGTCGAGGCCGCCGCCGTCCTCCGCGAGGTGTTTGAGGAACGTCCTGCGTTCCTTGGCCGCGATGGCGCGGGCCGTGGACGCGTCGACGCAGGGGGCCACATCCCGTGACATGGCGAAGAGCGTGTTGCGCAGCGAGAGCAGCCGGACGAGGGAGACGTCCTCGTACAGGGCGTGTTCGACGGCCGCGGCGCTCGCGTCGGTCAGTCGTGCGCAGACGGAGAGATAGAGGGTCGCCGCGTCGGTGGCGTGCAGGGCGACGACGGCGTCGGAGGCCTCGACGGGCGTCGCCGCCCGGACGCTGGGAGCGAGGCGGTGCCGCCGGCCCAGTCGGATGCGGCGCTCCTCGTTGCTGATCCGGTGCATGGCCGGTGTCTCCCTTATCGTTCCGTGGCTCTCCCGGTGCCAGGCTCTCCAGCGGTGCTGTGGCCCGCGGTCCGCACGGCCGGGGATGCCGGGGCGGGCCGGGTCAGAGCTGCAGTTTGAAGCCGAGGTGGCTGGCGGTGAAGCCGAGCCTCTCGTAGAACCGGTGGGCGTCGGTCCGGGTGGCGTCCGATGTGAGCTGGACCAACTGGCAGCCCAGGCCGCGGGATTCGTCGACGGCCCATTCGATGAGCCGGGTACCGAGGCCGCTGCCGCGTTCGTCGCCGTGGATGCGTACGCCTTCGATGATGGAGCGGGTGGCACCCCGCCGGGAGAGGCCCGGGACGACAGTGAGCTGGAGGGTGCCGACGACCCGGCCCTCGCGTACGGCGACGACCAGGTGCTGCTGCGGGTCGGCGGCGATCCGCCGGTGTGCGGAGGTGTACGGGCCGAGATCGTCCGGGGACTCACGCTGGGCGCCGAGGGGGTCGTCGGCGAGCATGGCCACGATGGCCGGGATGTCGTTCTCGTGCGCGGGGCGGATCTCCAGGTCGCTCATGGTGCGCAGATTACGCGGGCGCGGGCGGGGCCGGTCGCCGGGCCGGACGGGGCCGGCTGGTTGAGGCCTTCGACCGCGCGCACGAGCGGGGCGAGCTCCGGGTCGGCCGACGCTTCGTCGAGAGCTTCGCGCAGCGCGGCGGAGTTGGTGGGGCGGGCCGCCTCCAGGAGCGCGAGGCCGGTATCGGTGACGTCGGTGTAGACGCCCCGGCGGTCGGTGTCGCAGAGGTAGCGGGTGAGGAGCCCGCGGCCCTCCTGGCGGGTGACGAGGCGGGTGGTGGCGCTCTGGCTGAGGACCACGGCGTCGGCGACCTGCTTCATCTGGAGGTGGCCGCCGGGTCCGTCGTGCTGGCGGCTGAGGATGTCGAGCAGCGAGTACTCGCGCACGCTGAGCCCGTGGCCGTGCTGGAGGGCCTTTTCGGTGTGGGCCTCGATGCGGCTGTGCAGCAGGGAGAGAGCGCACCAGCTCTGGGAGAGCGCGGTGAGTGCGGGATCGGTCGCTGCCATGGGTGATCTCCTCGGTCGTCCTGCCCGTCGCCGCCGTGGCTCCGGCCCCTTTGCCCGCCGTCACTCGGTCGGCCCCGCCCGGCGCCGGGCCGCCGGCCGCTCTGCCGTCGTCCGGCACTCCGGGCGGGTTAACACCAGGATAGGGGTCGGCCAGCGATAGTCGGCGCTTGCAATTAATAAGCGCCTGCAAGTATTGTCCCTGCGTGTAAGGCGCTCATGCAAGCAGCAGTCCTGCTTCGTCCCGGAAGGTGAAACCCATGCCACTCGCGCTCATCGCCCTGGCCATTGGGGCGTTCGGAATCGGAACCACCGAGTTCGTGATCATGGGGCTGCTGCCGCAGGTGGCGGACACGTTCCAGGTCTCGATCCCCACGGCCGGGTTCCTGGTCACCGGCTATGCGCTGGGGGTGGTCGTGGGAGCACCGCTGATGACCGTCCTCGGCACTCGCATCCCCCGCAAGAAGATGCTGATGCTGCTGATGGGGCTGTTCGTCATCGGCAACGTGATCTCCGCGACCGCCCCGGTATTCGGTGTGATGCTCGCCGGGCGGATCGTCGCCTCGTTCGCGCACGGCGCGTTCTTCGGTATCGGCTCGGTCGTGGCAGCAGGTCTGGTGGCGCCGCAGAAGAAAGCCGGGGCCATCGCGATGATGTTCACCGGGCTGACCCTGGCCAATGTCATCGGTGTGCCACTGGGCACCCTCGTCGGCCAGGACATCGGCTGGCGGCTGACGTTCCTGCTCGTCGCCGCACTCGGCGTGGTCGGGCTGCTGGGCGTTGCCAGGCTCGTACCGGAGCAGCCCAGGCCCGAGGGCGTCCGGCTGCGGCATGAGATCGCCGCCTTCCGCAATGTGCAGGTGCTGCTCGCGATGGCGATGACGGTTCTCGGCTTCGGTGGGGTTTTCGCCGCGATCACCTACATCTCGCCGATGATGACCTCGGTTGCCGGGTTCTCCGGGTCCGGAGTCACCTGGCTGCTGGTGCTCTTCGGCCTCGGCATGGTCAGCGGCAATCTGATCGGCGGCCGCTTCGCCGACCGTGCACTGATGCCGATGCTGTACGTGTCGCTGGGCGGGCTGGCCCTGGTCCTGGCGCTGTTCACGCTGACTGCGCACGACCGGATCGCATCGGCGGTCACGATCTTCCTGATCGGTGGTCTCGGGTTCGCGACCGTCCCACCCCTGCAGAAGAGGGTCCTCGACCAGGCTTCGGGGGCGCCGACGCTCGCATCCGCGGTCAACATCGGAGCCTTCAACCTCGGTAACGCGCTGTCCGCGTGGCTCGGCGGCATCGTCATCGCCGCGGGCCTCGGCTACACCGCCCCCAACTGGGTGGGCGCCGTTCTCGCCGCGTCCGCGCTGGTCCTCGCCCTTGTCTCCAGCACGCTCGAGCGCCGCAGCGGCTCTTCTGCCAACCGGATCGTCGCCGGGGCGGCACCGGCTGAACCGCTGGCGCGGACAGAGCAGCCGTCGGAAGTACCCCTGAACCGGTGAACGGTGGCCGCTCCTCCGATGCTGCGGGAACCGACAGCACCGAAGGGCGGCCGTCAGCCAGCCGCGACGGTCAGGGGCGCGAAGCGGCGGGTCCAGTCACCCGGCAGATCGGCGATCGAACGCGTCATCACGGTGTTGGAGCTCGTCGTCTCCAGTCCCCTGGCCCTGACCCAGTCGAGGAGCTCCTCATGCCGCACATCGATGTCGACGCGCAACGGACGGTCGGTGCCCGCCGCGAGCGAGGCGATCAGGGCTTGCGCGGTCGCGGTGTCACGGGCGATCAGCGGGCCGACCACGTCACTGTCCGTGCTGGGCCAGGCCGCGGTGTACCCGGTGAGGCCGTCGGCGTCCTCGGCCACCCGCAACTGGTCGGAGAAGGCGGGCAGCCGCGTGATCATGTGGGTGCGGTCCTCGCCGAAGACCTCATGGTCCAGGCGAAGTATCCCCGGCAGATCAGCGGCGGTGGCCGGGCGAGTGGCCGCCGCTGGTGCCTGGCCCAGCGGGTGGAAGCGTCCGCGGACCATCTCGGCGTGGCCGACGGCCTGGAAGCCGAGCTTCTCGTAGAGCGGCCGTCCGGTTTCGGTGGCGTACAGAGTGAGTGGGACGCTTCCGAACTCGGCGATCACATGGCTGAGCATGCGCCGCCCGACCCCCTGCCGCGCATGCTCCTCCGCAACCAGGAGCATGCCGATGGCCGCCAGCCCGGAGCCGTACACGGTGACGACACAGGCGGTCGCCAGGCCCTTGCCGTCCGGATCGTCGATTCCGTACCCCCTTCCTGCCGCGAGCAGGAGGCCCCACTTATGGTCGTCCCGCGGCCAGCCACGGCTCTCCGAGAGACCGACGCAGGAAGCGAGGTCCCCGGTGGTCAGGCGGCGGACGGGCAGCTCGTTGAGGGCGGAGGGCATGAAGGTCAGACTCGCGGATGGGCCCGTAGTCCGTCCACCGAATTCCGCGATGTCCGGCGCGCTTGACGGTTGTTCCGTCCACGCGCGGTCGGGCCCCACGGTTTCAGCACCGAGACGGCTGTCATGAAGAAGTACGCGGTGGAGGCGACGGTGGGCGCGGCGACCAGACTCGGGTCGGGGAGCCCGGCCGCGGCAGCCCCGTTGATCTGTGGCCGGAGGGCGAAGGAGGAGGCGGCGAGGGTGACCACGGTCAGCCAGAACTTGATCCAGACCCAGTGGTAGCGGGCCAGGCCCCACGGTGTCCCCAGGGAGAGCACCACTCCGCTGATCAGAGCGACCAGACCGACCGGGATGACCAGCCAGTCGCCGAAGACCTTCATCGACCGGTACGCGGCCTCGGTGACCGGCAGGCTGTCGCAGGTGTACGCGGTGACCCCGAGTGCGAGCAGCCCGACGGTCAGGCCGAGCCAGCCCACCGAAACGGCCACATGGACAACGAGGGCACCCCGGCGTACGGAGCGAGTCAGAGGTTTCACGTGAAACACGGTGACGCGAATCCCGGCCCGGGGCGTCTGCCCAGGGGAGTAAGTGGCTGTACTAGCCTCGGCGTACATGGCTCGCTTGCATCTCTTCGACCTCGACGGAACGCTCATCCGCGGTTCGGCCGCGCCGGTGGAGATATCCCGCCAGCTGGGGCTGGGGAAGGAGATCGGCGTACTGGAGCGGGACCTGGTCGCAGGGCGGATCAGTTCACCGGAGTACGCGGTGGAGGTGCACGCACTCTGGTCCGGGCTCACCACGGAACATGTGGCGGCTGCATTCGACGCCGCACCATGGCTCGCCGGAATCCGGCAGGTCTGGCGGGACATCCGGGAGCGTGGCGACTACTGTGCCGTCATTTCGCTCTCGCCGTCGTTCTTCGTGGAGCGGCTGCTCGGCTGGGGTGCGCATGCCGCGCACGGTTCGCGCTTCCCGGAGGTTCCGTTCACCAGGCCGGTGGACCCGGCGGGCATTCTCAGCGCGGCTGCGAAGGTCCGGATCATGGACCGGCTCTGCACGGAGTTCGGCCTCGGGCGGGCCGACTGCGTCGCTTACGGGGACTCGATGTCGGACGTGGAGCTCTTCGGTGCGGTTTCCCGGTCGGTCGCGGTGAACGCGGACAGTCATGTGACGGCGCTGGCCACGCACCACTACGGGGGCGGTGACCTGCGAGAGGCGTACGCGCTCGTCGCCGGGACCGACGGAAACTGACGGCCCGGACCAGGACAGGCGGAACCACTGGTGCCCGCCGGGCCCTGTTCCCGCACTCAGGAGCTCACCCCAGGTCTGTGGCCTGGAGGGCCCGGACCCCTTCGATGTTCCCGTCCAGATAGTGCCGCAGTGAGAGCGGGACCAGATGGACGGCTGCGATCCCGACCCTGCTGAAGGGCACCCGGACGATTTCGTATTCGCCGCAGGGCTCTTCGATTTCCGGTCCGTGCCGAAGGGCCGGGTCCATGGACGCCAGCCGGCAGACGAAGAAGTGCTGTACCTTCACGCCCGCCACCCCACCGCCCTCGGGGATGTGCTCGACGGTGTCGACGAAGCAGGGCACCACGTCGGTGATCTTCGCGCCGAGTTCCTCGTCGATCTCGCGGTGCAGGGCTTCGACGACGGTGGAGTCCTCTGCCTCCACACCGCCGCCGGGTGTCACCCAGTACGGTTCCACGCCGGGTTTGGTCCGCTTGATGAGGATCAGGTGGTCGCCGTCGAGCAGCACGGCGCGGGCGGTGCGCTTGACCACTGGACGTTCGGTCATGCAAGGAGGTTGGCCCGTGAGAGCGGTCCCGAAACTCATCAGCCGCCCCGGAACTGCCCCTCAGGACCAGTCGGATGCAGCACGAAGCAGCCACTCCTGGGCTCGTGCGATGTGTGGGAGCGCGAGCGTTCCGGTGCGAACGGCGAGGAAATAGGTGCGCAGCGGTGGCACAGGCGGATCCAGAAGCGCCACCAGCTCGCCCCGGTCCAGGGCGTTCTCGCACAGATAACGCGGCAGTACGGCGAGTCCTGCCCCCGCCACCACAGCCTGCTGAACGGCCCGCAGGTCGGGGGCCACGACCGCACCTGTGCCGGAAGGGCGCGCGTCGAAGACGGCGCTCCAGTAACGGGATACGAAGGGCAGCGACTCATGGACCTCCACCACCGGCATGTCCTTCAGCACTGAGGGGCCGCTGCGCCGCAGCGTCCCGGGGCCGATCCGGGCGGCCCAGCGGGGGGAGGCGACCAGGACGTGTTCCTCGTCGCAGAGCGCGGTGGCGGTGAGGAGTTCACCGCGTGGTCTCGCCGTGGTGATCGCGAGGTCGTGGTGCCCCGCTCCGAGGCCGTCCAGGGTCTCCTCGGTATTGCCGAACGAGGCCCGTAGCGCGACGCCCTGCGGGATCAGGGAGGTGAGCGCGGGCAGGGCGCGTACGGCGGTGAACTCGGGAGGCCCCGCGAGGTGCAGTGTGCGGGCCCCCGCCTCCTCGTCGATCCCCGCCTCGGCGATCTCGACGAGTGCGTCCAGATGCGGTGCGGCGCGGTGGGCGAGTTCGTCCCCGATGGTTGTCGGGGTGACGCCACGGGCCCGGCGCAGGAACAGCGGTCGCCCCAGCTGGCGCTCCAGAGTACGTATCTGGCTCGTCACCGCCGGCTGCGAGAGTCCGAGGAGTGCGGCGGCGCGGGTGAAGGACCCGGCCCGGTGCACGGTGACGAAGGTGCGGAGCAGGGCTATATCCATGTCCGACCCGTCCCGTTCTGGCTGCGGTGGAGAAGTTCTCGTCCGTGGTCCAACTATAAATATGTCGATAGGTCTCTGCCGCTACTGTGATTGGACACTGACGCAGAGTCAACTAGCCTTGTGCAGGCGGTTCTTCGCGCGTTGACCGGGGAACCGGGACGGTCCGAGCCATGAGGGGGGAGGCTCGGACCGTCCGCAGTGCCTACGCATGCCTACGCAGTGCCGTCCGTGCGGCCAGGAGCCCTGCTACTGCTGCTGCGCGGCTTCATCCAGGGCCCTCAGCACGTCCGCCACCAGATCCTGGGTGTCCTCGACGCCCGCGGAGAAGCGGATGAACCCATCCGGAACGGCGTCGCCGCCCCAGCGTCCGCGGCGCTCGGCAGTGGAGCGGACACTTCCGAAGCTGGTCGCGTCGTCGGCCAGCTGCAGTGCGTCGAGGAAGCGCTCCGCATGGGTTCGGCCGGGCAGTACGAAAGAGACCACACAGCCGAAGCGGCGCATCTGGCCGGCCGCCGTGGAGTGCGCAGGGTCCGACGGCAGCCCCGGGTGTCGAAGCCCGCTGATCTCCGTGCGTCCGCCGAGCGCCTCGGCGAGTGCCAGGGCGTTCGCGGACTGCTGGTCGGCGCGCAACTGGATCGTGGCAAGTGAGCGGTGCGCGAGCCACGCCTCCATCGGTCCGGGGATCGCTCCGACGACCTTGCGCCACTTCCGAACCCGCGCCGCGAGTTCCGTGTTGCGGCAGGTGACATAGCCGAGCAGGATGTCGCCGTGCCCGGTGAGGCCCTTGGTGCCGCTGGCCACGGAGAAGTCCGCGCCGAGGTCGAGGGGCCGCTGTCCGAGCGGGGTGGCGAGGGTGTTGTCGACCGCGACCAGCGTCCCGCCCGTGTGCGCGGCCGCCGCGAGCCTGCGTACGTCGCAGACGTCAAGACCCGGGTTGGAGGGGGTCTCGATCCACAGCAGCCTGGCCCCGTCCAGGACATTCAGCTGGGCATCGCCGCCGGTCGGTGCGGTGCGCACCCCGACGCCGTACGCCTCGAGCTGTTCCCGTACGAGAGGCAGTGCCTGATATCCGTCGTCCGGGAGCACCACCGTGTCGCCCGCCCGGACCTGGGAGAGCAGAACGGCTGACACGGCTGCCATTCCGGAGGAGAAGACCACCGTCTCGGCCGGTTCGTCCGGTGATTCCAGCTCGCTGATGGCCGCTTCGAGGTGCGTCCAGGTCGGGTTGGTGTCGCGTCCGTAGGTGTAGGGACCGGTCGGCTCGCCCGGCAGGTGGTAATGGGCGGCGAAGACCGGTCCGGGCAGGGTCGGTTCGTACTTCACCGGTGCGGGCAGCCCCGCCCGCACCGCTCGCGTTCCGTCTCCGGTGCTCATGACGGGCCTCAGTCCTCGTCGGGCATGACGACGTTCAGTGCCCACGACACGATCGAGATGATCAGACCACCGAGTACAGCGGTCCAGAACCCGTGGACATGGAAGGTGAGGTCGAGCTTTCCGGACAACCAGGAAGTCAGCAGCAGCATCAGAGCGTTGATCACCAGAGTGATCAGCCCCAGTGTGAGGATGAACAGCGGGAAGGCGATGAGCTTCACGACCGGCTTGACCAAGAAGTTCACCAGGCCGAAGACCAGGGCCACGATGATCAGGGTGGCCGTCTTGCGTCCCACGGAGTCGCCGCCGAGCGTGATGTCCTGGAGGAGCCAGATGGCTACGAAGAGGGCTGCCGCATTGGCGACCGTCTTGACTACAAAATTCTTCATGTGTCTGATCGTGGCAGACATGATCGGTACGAGTGCAGGGGCTGACGGGCGATGAAAGCATTCCGGCTGGACGAACTGGAGGCGGAGCGTGCCGTCAACGACGGCGCGTATCTGCAGTTCCTGCGCGAACGGAACATGTCGGTGGGGCTCTACGCGCTGGACGCGGGCGGGACGGACCGCCAGCAGCCGCACGGCCAGGACGAGGTGTACTTCGTGGTCAGCGGCCGGGCGTCGATCACGGTGGGTACGGAGACGACCGAGGTCGCCCGCGGCGGGGTGGTGTACGTGCCGGCCGGGGTGGCGCACAAGTTCCACCACATCTCCGAGGACCTGCGGGTTCTTGTGGTGTTCTCTCCGCCTGAGAGCTGAGAGCTGAGAGCTGAGAGCTGAGGGCTGAGAGCGGGAGGCCGGAGAGCCGCTGTCCCGTAGGGGACGGATCAGGGGAGTCCAAGGGCTGCGCGGCCTCCGCCGGGGCACCTGGCGCCTTTAGCATCGACAGCAGACACCCGGAGCGGCCGGTGTGGTCCAGGAAGATCCAGAAGGATCCGGAAAGAGGTAAGGGCGATGGCGGTCCGAGAGATTTTCGCGGGAATGCCGTGGTGGGTGAAGTGGGTAGCGGTGCCCGTCCTCGTGCTGCTCGTGTTCGGGGGCCTCATCGCGACCGTCATCGGGTTCGTGATCGGGCTGCTCTTCAAGGCTCTGCTCCTCGTGGCGCTCGTCGCCGGACTGATCTACGTCGTACGCAAGTTCACCTCGTCGTCCTCCTCGCGGAACGACTGGTAGAGCGAGTGACCGGTAGAACCGGCGACCGGTAGAACGAACGCCCGGTGCAAAAGGCTGCCGAGCGGCAGCGGCCGGCTGCCGGGCGGGACCACCACGTCCTCTCTGCGCGGACAGAGCGTGGGTCAGCGGTGAGATACCTCTGCCGCTTCTGCGGCGAAATGGCCTGAAAGGCACCGACCGGCGAAGTTTGCCCGGCGGGCCCACGGGGGAGCCCCGCCGGGCAGCTCACCCGGGATGAGGGGCTGCCCCTCCCCGCCCCTGCCTCCTGCGGAACGGAACCGGCGCGCCGCGCTGGTCGATTCACCGATCTGCCGACGGGACGCGCTCGGGGTTCCGATTTATTTTGAGGTTTACCGCGAGGGTGAGATCGACCTCGCAGAGGTCGCCTGCGCTCCCGCCGCGCCCACTGCCGAGCAGGGGGAGGACCGCCGCGAAACCGGTCATGCACACGCCCTTGGGTGGCATCTGACGGGTGGGTTCGCCGAAGCACCCAGAGATCATTCCGGCCGTCGTCCGGCGCGTCCGCCGACCCGCCATTCGGTACCTGACCGGTGCGTCATGCTGCGAAGACTCGCCGTTGCCGAACGTCTGGGACCGGTCGCCGAACAGCAGGTGCGTGCACTCCGAAACGTGTGCGCGGCCACCCCGGTCACGACGGTTTCAGGCCCCGAAGCGATGGCCTTTTCCGGCCCGTCCACGAGCGAGCGTGGTCGCTCGGCGCAGTCGAAACGTCACTGTTCGAGGGCATCGCTTTGCGTAGTCCGCTCGCCGTCTCTCTCAGTATTCGCCATATCACTCCTTGTGATCTGTTTGCGCTTACAGCACGATTACGTCAAGAGGGCCTGGAGAGTATTCCCGGCCATCTTGCGATCCAACACGGCGTCTACTGCGGGGTAGGGACATGCGCGAATCGGTCCAGGCAGAGGTCATGATGAGCTTCCTCGTCTCCGAGGAGCTCTCCTTCCGTATCCCGGTGGAGCTCGGCTACGAGGTGAGCGATCCGTACGCGGTCCGGATGACCTTCCATCTCCCCGGAGACGCGCCGGTGACCTGGACGTTCGGCCGGGAGCTGCTGCTAGACGGGATCAACGCGCCCACGGGCGACGGCGACGTGCACATCTCGCCGAGCGATCCGTCGGGGCTGTCCGACGTCCATCTGCGCCTGCAGGTCGGGGCCGACAGTGCACTGTTCCGGGCGGGCAGCGCTCCGTTGATCGCTTTCCTCGACCGGACCGACAAGATCGTCCCGCTCGGCCAGGAGCGCAGCCAGGGCGACTTCGACGGGCACCTGGATGACGCGCTCGGCCGCATTCTCGCCGAGGAGAACGCGGGCTGACCGCGCGCCACCCCGCTGTTCAGTGCTTACGACGGTGGCCTCCGCCGCCCCGCGTGATGCCTCCGGCGGCCGCCCGGCCCGCCCCGCGGCCGGAACGGTCGGCGGAGACCACGAGTGCGGCGAGCGCTGTCGTCACCGGTACTGACGCGACCAGGCCGATCGATCCCACCAGGGTCCGTACGATCTCCTCCGCCACCAGTTCGGAGTTGGCCACCGTCCCCACGCTGCTCCGAGCGATGGAGAAGAGCAGCAGCAGCGGCAGCGCCGCACCCGCGTAGGCCAGCACGAGTGTGTTGACGACGGACGCGATGTGATCACGGCCGATGCGGATACCCGCCCGGTAGAGACCTCGGGCCCCCATCGTGGGGTCGGCCTGGTGCAGTTCCCAGACGGCGGAGGTCTGGGTGACCGTCACGTCGTCCAGTACCCCGAGCGACCCGATGATGACGCTCGCCAGCAGCAGCCCGCTCATGTCGATGTGCGGGTACAGGCCGTGGATCAGTCCGGTGCTGTCGTCGGTGTTGCCCGTCAGGCTCGCCCAGCCGATGAAGAGCGAACCGAGCAGGCCGATCAGTATGAGTGAGACCAGCGTGCCGATGACGGCGACCGAGGTCCGCGCTGTCAGTCCGTGGCAGGTGTACAGGGCGATCAGCATGATGGCGCTCGCCCCGATCACCGCCACGACCAGCGGATTCGACCCGCGCAGGATCGCGGGCAGAATGAACAGCGTCAGCACGGCGAAGCTGACGGCCAGTGCGACCAGCGCCATCAGCCCGCGCAGTCTCCCCACCGCGACCACCACCAGCGCGAAGGCCCCGCCGAGCAGTGCCATCGGGAACTTCCGGTCCACGTCGGACACGGAGTACTGAAGTTCGCGGGGCGCGTCGGGGGCGTACGCCACGATGACGCCCTGGCCCCCGTGCAACTGCCGCGGAGAGTCCGGCTGGACGATTTCGGTGAATGTGCGGCCCTTGTCCTTGCCGCTCGACACCTCGATCTCCGCCTTCTTGCACTGGGCGTCCTTCCGGGCCGTTCCGGAACCGGCCTGCTGTTCCGCCGCGCCCGGATCCGTCCCCGCACCGGCCGTCGACGACTGACCGGCGTGCACGTCCGCGCAGTCGACCGGCACGGTCCGTACCACCTTGCCCTGCTGCGTCTGCCGGTCGAAGCCGACACCGCTGCGGGCATGGGGCGGCGCCCCACCCGGCCAGAGGACCGCGAGTCCGACAACAACCGCCGCCGCGAAGGGGATCAGCACCCCTGCGATGACCTTGCGCAGATGCTTGGAAACGGGTGCCGCCGGACCGTGGCCGTGCGTATGGCTGTGCCCGCCAGGAGCCCGTTCAGGGAGTGGTGTCACCGCCAGATCATCGCAAGAAGGCAGAGGCCCTCTGTTCAGTGAGCGGTGCGGGGCGTTAGCGTGGGGGCACCTTTGCACACGCGGGAGCTCGGAGCACCGGGCTGAGAGGGCGCTGACCAGCAGACTGCTGAGAGCTGCGCCGACCGCCGAACCTGTTACCGGGTAATGCCGGCGTAGGGAGTAGGTCTCATGACCACAGCGGATGCACGCACGCCTGCCATCGGCCAGGACGAGCGCAAGCCGGGCTGGCACAAGGGGTATGTCGCGGGCCCGGAGGGCTCGCGCGCGGACCTCAGGGTGCCCGTCAGGCAGGTGCACCTCACCAATGGCCGGGACGTGACGCTGTACGACACGTCAGGCCCGTACACCGATCCCACCGTGGACACCGATATCAGGCGCGGGCTCGCCCCGCTCCGGGAGAACTGGATCGTCGGCCGCGGCGACACCGAGGAGTACGCGGGCCGCCCGGCCCGTCCCGAGGACGACGGGATCAAGCACACATCGCCGCGCGGGGGTCTCCGGAACCTCGACGCGGTCTTCCCCGGGCGCCCCCGCCAGCCCAGAAGGGGGCGCGAAGGGCGCGCGGTCAGCCAGCTCGCGTACGCCGTGCGCGGGGAGGTCACACCTGAGATGGAGTACGTCGCGATCCGGGAGAACGTCTCCCCCGAGGTCGTACGGGAGGAGATCGCCGCGGGGCGGGCCGTGCTGCCGGCCAACGTCAACCACCCCGAGATCGAACCGATGATCATCGGGAAGCGGTTCCTGGTGAAGGTCAACGCCAACATCGGCAACAGCGCGGTCACTTCCTCCATCGAGGAGGAGGTGGACAAGATGACCTGGGCCACCAAATGGGGCGCGGACACGGTCATGGACCTGTCCACCGGGCGCAATATCCACACCACCCGCGAGTGGGTGCTGCGCAACTCACCCGTCCCGATCGGTACGGTGCCGCTCTACCAGGCGCTGGAGAAGGTGGACGGCCAGGCCGAGGAGCTGACCTGGGAGATCTACAAGGACACCGTCATCGAGCAGGCCGAACAGGGCGTCGACTACATGACGGTGCACGCCGGAGTGCTGCTCCGGTACGTGCCGCTCACCGCACGCCGCAAGACCGGGATCGTCTCGCGCGGCGGATCGATCATGGCCGCCTGGTGCCTGGCGCACCACAGGGAGTCGTTCCTGTACGAGCACTTCGAGGAGCTGTCCGACATCCTGGCCTCGTACGACGTCACCTACTCGCTGGGCGACGGGCTGCGCCCCGGGTCGATCGCGGACGCCAACGACGAGGCGCAGTTCGCCGAGCTGCGCACGCTCGGGGAACTCAACACGATCGCGAAGCGGCATGGTGTGCAGACGATGATCGAGGGCCCCGGGCACGTCCCGATGCACAAGATCAAGGAGAACATCGACCTCCAGCAGGAGATCTGCGACGAGGCGCCGTTCTATACGCTCGGCCCGCTCACCACTGACGTGGCACCGGCGTACGACCACATCACCTCCGGCATCGGCGCTGCGATGATCGCCTGGTGGGGCACGGCCATGCTCTGCTACGTCACGCCCAAGGAGCACCTGGGGCTGCCCAACCGGGACGACGTGAAGACCGGCGTGATCACGTACAAGATCGCGGCTCATGCGGCGGATCTCGCCAAGGGGCACCCGGACGCACAGCAGTGGGACGACGCGCTGTCGGACGCGCGCTTCGAGTTCCGCTGGGAGGACCAGTTCAATCTCGCTCTCGACCCCGACACGGCACGGGAGTTCCACGACGAGACGCTGCCGGCCGAACCGGCGAAGACCGCGCACTTCTGTTCCATGTGCGGGCCGAAGTTCTGCTCGATGAAGATCTCTCAGGACATCCGCCGTGAACACGGAGGAAGCCAGGAGGAGATCGAGTCGGGGATGGCCGCGAAGTCGAAGGAGTTCGCGGCGAGCGGGAACCGGGTGTACCTGCCGATCGCCGACTGACGTCGTCTCCGGCCCCGGCCGCCCCGGCCGCCCCGGCCCCCGGCTCCCGATGCGGGGGCCGGGGGCAGGCACCGGACGGGCTCATCGAGTGGGCTCCGGCCGGGCTCACTCCGGCCGGTGGTCGGGGCCGCCGAAGTCCGGACTGGTGAAGTCCGGGCTGGTGAAGCTGGGGCGTTCGTGGCCCGCCTGGCCCTCGTCCGGGCTTGCGAAGTCCGGGCGGCTGTAGCCGAGGTCGGGCATGCGGCCCGCCGCGCGGTAGGGGGCGGGTGCCGTGGGGCCGGCGCTCGGGTCGGCGAGAGCGGCGCTCAGAAACGGGACGATGCCCCGTTCCAGCAAAGCGTGGCGCCAGGCGTCCCGGGCGCGGGCGACCTCATCGGACAGCTCGTCACCCCCCTCCTCCGACTCGGGATGCACCTCGTTGGAGCCGTTGCGGAGCGCTGTCAGGAGCAGCCCGACCGCAGCGGCCAGGATGGCCGCCGCGGTGAGGGCCGCGAAGAACCAGCCGGCGGTGACCAGGGTGCTGCCGAAGGCCGGCGCGGGGTCGAGCGCCTTGAGGACGTATCCCGCCAGAAGGAAGATCACGGCAGCGGTGCCTGCCAGCACCGGGGCCAGGACGGCGAGCACGGCGGCCAGCCCGGCCCCTGCGGTGGCCCCGTCGGCGGCGGGCGAGAGGACGGAGGCGCGCACCGAGGCAGCGGCGGGCGCGCGCAGCTCGGCACGGACCTTCACGAAGTGCTCGTACTCGGCTGCCGCCGCGGCGGTGACGAGGCTGTTGGCGTCGAGGACCATGGTGCGCAGTTGCTCGCTGTTGAGCCGCTGGCCCAGGTCGGCGAGGCCGGGTCGGTCGGGCGCGGTGCGCAGTGCGTCGTCGAGGAGCCGCTCGAACTCCGGTCGGTCCTCTGTCAGCAGGTGCGAAGCGCTGTTCATGTGCATCCCCCGATGCTCCGCAGGGCCGGATCGCCCGCCTTCTGACGGCCGATGGGGCGTAAACGGAGGAGAGCCTGCTACGGATAACCCGATGGTAGAGCGGTGACGGCACGGGGTAACAGAGGGTTTCCGGAAATCGCCTCCGCCTGCGGTGTTCAGTTCGGGAGCGGGAGCTGCACCACGAGTAGCTTTCCGGCCATGGTCACTCCGCCGTCCATGGCGATGGCGAGCCCGTCCGCGTACACGTGCGGGCCTTCGATGACGGTGCGCGGACTGTCCTCACCGTCCTCGGTCCCGACTTCGCCCAGGAGGTACGGGATGGGGCTGTGGCCGTGCACGATGCGGTGGCCGCCGAAGACGCCGAGGAGTTCCTGCACGGCCTGCGGTCCGGACTCGTCGCGGAACGCGAAGCGCTTGGTGAACTTGCGGAAGAGGTCCCAGCACTCGTCGGCGTCGTTGCGGGTGAGCGTCTCGCGGACGGTGTCGTTGACTGCTTCGAGGGAATCGCCGTAGTCGAGATAGGCGGTGGTGTCGGAGTGCATGAGGAGGTGGTCGTCCTCGAGCTCCATGGCGTCGAGCCGTGACATCCACTGGAGGTGGACGTCCTGCAGCCGGTCCATGTCGGCCTTCTGGCCGCCGTTGAGCAGCCAGGCGGCCTGGAAGGTGGCGGTGCCCGCACCGGAGTTGACCGGGGTGTCGCCGAAGCGCTTGGCGCCGAGGAGCAGCAGTTCGTGGTTGCCCATGAGGGCCTTGCAGTAGCCCCCCGCGGCCGCGGCCTCCGCGGAGAGCCGCATCACGAGGTCGATGACGCCGATGCCGTCGGGACCGCGGTCGGTGAAGTCGCCGAGGAACCAGAGGCGGGCGTTGCCGGCCGCCCAGTTGCCGTCGGCGTCGATGAGCCCCTGGGCGCACAGGGCGGCCAGGAGTTCGTCGAGGTAACCGTGGACGTCACCGACGACGTAGAGCGGGCCGAGAGCCCCCTCGTTGTCCGCGGTGAGGGGCTCGGGAACGGTCCGCACGACGACCGTGTCACCGGGGCCACCGCGGCTGATGACAGGGAGGTCCCGCTGAGTCGGCGTATAGCCGTCCGGCTCCTCACCGGCGGTGTACGGCGACGCCTTCCCGGCATCGCGGACGTGCTCGGACGCGGGCAGAGGCGGTACGCGGAATTCCCGCACTGTCGCCGTCCGCATCGCGGGTTCCAGACCGGCCCCCTGAGTCATCGACCCCTCCACCACCGTCGCGCGCCGTGCACCGGTCGGACCTGCCTGGTCGGGGGGTCCGCGGTGTCGTGCGCCCATCATAGGAATGCGACTGGCACTCTGTGACGCACCAGGGGTGCCGAATCCGGATGGCCCACCGACTGACCGCCCCTTTCGCACCTATTGCGGTGGTCAGTCCGGTGCAGGGGAGCGGGGCGGGCTGACCGTGGTGCGTGGTGGGCGGCGCTGCGAGGAGGTCCGGACGATGAGTTCGGTCGGTATCACCTGCTCGACCGGGTGGTCGTCGTTGATCCCCTCGATGGCGTCGATGAGTAACTGGATGACGGCCGTACCGATCCGGCGGGGCTTGAGCGAGAGGGTCGTGATGGGTGGCTCGGTGCTCGCGTACACGGTGGATTCGCTGCAGCAGACAAGCAGCAGATCCTCCGGGACGCGCAGTCCGTAACGCCGTGCCGCCGCCAGCAGGTCGGTGCCGTTGGGGTCGAAGAGTCCGTAGACGGCGTCCGGACGGTCGGGGCGGGCGAGGAGGCGGTCTGCGGCGACGGCTCCGGCGCAGGGGTCGTGGGCGGGGTAGGACTCGTACACCGGATCCTGTCCGACCCGCTCGCACCAGCGCAGATAGGCGGTGGTGGAGAGGTGGGTGTAGGTGTCGGTGGTGGTGCCGGTGAGCAGCCCGATCCGGCGGGCTCCGGCGGCGGCGAGATGGTCGAGCAGATCGAGGACCGCGGCCTCGTGGTCGTTGTCGACCCAGGCCGTGACGGGCAGTGTGCTCGCCGGGCGCCCGTCGGAGACCACGGGGAGCCCCTGGCGTACGAGCTCGGTGACGACCGGATCGTGGTCGGAAGGGTCGATGACGACGGTGCCGTCGAGGGCGACGTTCGACCAGACGTCGACCGCGCTGTGGCGTGAGGTCGCGGGAAGGATGACAAGGGCATAGCCGCGTGCGAGCGCGGCGGAGGTGGCGGCTCTGGCCATCTCGGCGAAGTACGCGAATTCGGTGAAGGTGAAAGGTTCATCCCCGTACGTGGTGACGGTCAGGCCGATGAGGCCCGACTTCCCGGTACGGAGGGTTCGGGCCGCGGCGGAAGGGCGGTAGCCCAGCCGGTCGGCGACCTCGCGGACATGGCTGCGGGTGGCATCCGGGAGCCTGCCCTTGCCGTTGAGCGCGTCGGAGACGGTCGTGATGGAGACACCGGCTGCGGCGGCCACGTCCCGGATGCCCGCTCGTCCTTGCCGGTTGGCCCTGCGGGGAGTCTCCGCCCGGCTCACCTGGTGCTTCCCTGCTGCTGTCATGGCGAGCCGATAGTAGGGCGATGAGGGGTGGTTGGGCTGAGCGCATATGCATGCGTTGACAGGCACGTTTCTGCATGATCATTTAACATCAACCACCTTGGAATACAGGGGCCTTGGGGGATCTGTCAAAGGAGTCTCGGGTGTCGATGGGTATGTGCCTGGCCCATGAGTGATGTTGCGATGAGGTCTCAACTCACCTCTTCGGGGGACGCGCGCCACGGCGCGAGCCACCGGCGCGCGCCAGGTTCTGCTGCGCTCCCCCCATCGCTGCCCGCCATTCGCCCGGAGCGTCACTCCTCATAGGGTGGGGTCATCCGAGCCGAGGAGGACCCGCTGTGAGCCAGAAGAGCCCCAAGCTGCGCGCCGTGCTGGACGGCATTCCCGCGTACGTTCCGGGCAGGCCGGCCGCTGCGGGCGGCCCTGTCGCGTACAAGCTGTCCTCCAACGAGAACCCCTATCCGCCGCTGCCGGGTGTGATGGAGAGCGCGATCGCCGCGGCAGGAACGTTCAACCGGTACCCGGACCTGGCCTGCACCGCCCTGATGAACGAGCTGGCCGAACGCTTCGGAGTGCCGGTCTCGCATCTGGCGACCGGCACCGGATCCGTCGGCGTCGCCCAGTCGCTGCTGCAGATCACCTCGGGTCCGGGGGACGAGGTGATCTACGCGTGGAGGTCGTTCGAGGCGTACCCGATCATCACACGCATCAGCGGGGCGACGCCGGTCCAGGTGCCGCTGGACTCCGGGGACGTGCACGACCTGGACGCGATGGCGGCCGCGATCACCGAGCGGACCCGGATGATCTTCGTCTGCAACCCCAACAACCCGACCGGGACCGTGGTGCGCCGGGCGGAACTGGAGCGCTTCCTGGACCGTGTGCCCTCGGACGTGCTGGTGGTCCTGGACGAGGCGTACCGGGAGTTCAACCGCGACACCGATGTGCCGGACGGTATCGAGCTGTACCGGGACCGGCCCAACGTGGCGGTACTGCGCACCTTCTCCAAGGCGTACGGTCTGGCCGGGCTCCGGGTCGGTTTCGCCGTCGCCCATGAGCCGGTGGCGGCAGCGCTGCGGAAGACCGCGGTGCCCTTCGGTGTGAGCCAGCTCGGACAGGACGCCGCAGTCGCTTCCCTGCGGGCCGAGGACGAGCTGTGGGGCCGGGTCGGCTCGCTGGTCACCGAGCGGAACCGGGTGTACGAGGGGCTCGTCGGCCAGGGCTGGACGGTGCCGGAGACGCAGGCGAACTTCGTATGGCTGCGGCTGGGCGGTCGCACCGTCGACTTCGCGGCGGCCTGTGAGAAGGCGGGCGTGGTGGTGCGCCCCTTCGCGGGCGAGGGTGTGCGGGTCACCATCGGCGAGACCGAGGGCAACGACCTCTTCCTCCAGGCGGCGGCGGCCTTCCGCAAGGAGCTGTAGCCCCTTCCGTACGGGGTTCGGACAGAAGGCGGGGTGCCAGGGGGCACCCCGCCTTCGTCGTGCCGGAACCGCTTTTGTAGTATCGCTTGTGAATGTGAACGCTTTCACAAGCGCGTCCCTTTTCTTCCGGCCTGTGTGGGACCAAAGGGACAGAAAGCCGCTGTGTCCCCGGCCACGTAAGGAGAGTGACGACGTGGAACTAGCTCTGTCGCCGGATACCCTGGCGCGCTGGCAGTTCGGGCTGACCACCGTCTACCACTACCTGTTCGTCCCCCTCACCATCTCCCTCGCCGCGATCACGGCGGGCTTCGAGACCGCCTGGGTGCGGAAGGGCACGGAGAAGTACTTCCACGCCACGAAGTTCTGGGGGAAGCTCCTGCTGATCAACCTGGCCATCGGGGTCGCCACCGGCCTCGTCCAGGAGTTCCAGTTCGGGATGAACTGGTCGGACTACTCGAAGTTCGTCGGTGACGTCTTCGGGGCGCCGCTCGCGATGGAGGCGCTGATCGCCTTCTTCTTCGAGTCGACCTTCATCGGGCTGTGGATCTTCGGCTGGGACAAGCTCCCCAAAAAGATCCACTGTGCGTGCATCTGGATGGTGGCGATCGGCACGACCTTCTCCGCGTACTTCATCCTGGCGGCCAACTCCTGGATGCAGCACCCGGTCGGCTACACGATCGACAAGAGAACCGGTGTCGCGCATCTCAACGACATCTGGGGCGTGCTCACCCAGAAGACCGCGCTCGTCGTCTTCACCCACACGATGACCTCGGCGTTCCTCACCGGCGGTGCCTTCGTCGTCGGCATCGCCAGCTACCACCTGTGGAAGATCAGGCGGGCCAGGGCCGAAGGCACCGCGACCGACACCAAGCGCACCCGCGTGATGCGTACGTCACTGCGCATGGGGCTGGTGATGACGGTGACCGCCGGCATTCTCACCGCGCTCTCCGGCGACCAGCTGGGCAAGGTGATGTTCGAGCAGCAGCCCATGAAGATGGCGGCCGCCGAGGCGCTCTGGGAGACGGAGGCTCCCGCGCCGTTCTCCATCTTCGCGGTGGGCAACGTCGCGGCGGGCCACAACTCCGTCGAGTTGTCGATCCCGGGGATACTGTCCTTCCTCGCCCACGATGACTTCCACACCGCGGTGCCCGGCATTCACGAGACCGCGAAGGCCGAAGCGGCCAAGTACGGCGGCAGTCCCGACGATTACGTGCCGAACATCTTCGTCACCTTCTGGGGATTCCGTCTCATGATCGGCATCGGGCTCACCGCCTCGGTGGCAGCTGCGGCCGGACTCTGGCTGACCAGGAAGAAGAAGTGGCTGCTGCCGGAACACCGGACCGGCGACGACGAGGCACCCAAGCTGATGCTCACATCGAGCCGGGAGCTGGGTCCCTTCTTCACGAAGTGGGGCTGGCGGGTGGGGATGGCCTCCCTGGTCTTCCCGCTGATCGCCAATTCCATCGGGTGGGTCTTCACCGAGATGGGCCGGCAGCCATGGGCCGTCTTCGGACTGTTCAAGACCGCTGACTCCGTCTCCCCCGGTGTCTCTCAGACGGAGATGCTGATCTCGCTGATTGTCCTGATGACGCTCTACGCGATTCTCGGCTGGATCAACGTCCGGCTGATGAAGAAGTACGCCGTCATGGGGCCCGACACCGACGAGCAGCCGCCTGCCGAGGACCCGCGCCTCCGCGGGCCTTCCTCCGGCCCAGGGGCACCGGGCGACGCCGATGCCGACAAACCCCTGACCTTCGCGTACTGAGAGGAGAGACGTCATGGGCCTCAACGACTTCTGGTTTCTGCTGATCGCCGTGCTGTGGACCGGCTACTTCTTCCTCGAAGGCTTCGACTTCGGGGTCGGTATCCTCACCCGGCTGCTGGCCAGGGACCGGCGCGAGCGCCGGGTGCTGATCAACATCATCGGTCCTGTCTGGGACGGCAACGAGGTGTGGCTGATCACCGCGGCAGGCGCCATGTTCGCTGCGTTCCCGGTCTGGTACGCCACCTTCTTCAGCGGCTTCTATCTGCTGCTCGTACTGATCCTCGTGCTGCTGATCGTGCGGGTCCTGTCCTTCGAGTACCGCCACAAGCGGTCCGAGGAGAGCTGGCAGCGCAACTGGGAGTGGGTGCTCTTCACCAGCTCGCTGCTGCTGCCCTTCCTCTGGGGGCTGATCTTCGCCAACATGGTCCACGGGGTGCCGGTCAACAGTCACCAGGACTATGCCGGTTCTTTCGGGGACCTGCTGAACGGGTACGGGGTGCTCGGCGGTTTCGCCTTCACCGCGCTGTGCACGCTGCACGGGGCTGTCTTCACGGCGCTCAAGACAGTGGGCGACATCCGGGCACGGGCCAGGGCCTTCGCGGCCAAGGCCGCTGTCGTCACGGCGGCTCTCGCCGCCGGCTTCCTGATCTGGCTGCAGGCGGATCGCGGCGACGGGTCCACTCTGACGGCGCTCTGTGTGGTACTGGCCGCACTCGTTGCGGCGTTCGTGATGAACGCCCGGACCCGCGAGGGCTGGGCCTTCGCATTCACCGGTGTGGCCATCGCTGCCACGATTGCTGCGCTCTTCCTTTCGCTGGCGCCGGATGTGATGCCGTCCTCGCTCAACTCCGCCTGGAATCTGACGATCGACAGTGCGGCGTCCGGCCATTACACGCTCAAGGTCATGACCTGGGTGGCGGGCATCATGACGCCGCTGGTCCTGCTGTACCAGGGATGGACGTACTGGGTGTTCCGTAAGCGGCTGGGCACTCACCACATCGCCGATGCCCACTAGCGGGGGGTGTTTCACGTGAAACCGATCGACCCGCGGCTGCTCCGGTACGCAGGTGCCACCCGCCTCTTCCTGGGAGCCGTGGTGGTCCTCGGGCTGGCCGGCGCGGGTCTGGTCGTGGCCCAGGCCATGCTGATCGCCGATGTGGTGGTGGGGGCGTTCCAGCACGGCCTGGACGGACCGGGCCTGCGGACTCCGCTGCTGCTGCTCGTGGCGGTAGCACTCGGCCGGGGACTGGTGGCCTGGCTGACCGAGCTGGCCGCCCACCGGGCCGGCGCATCGGTCAAGTCCGAGTTGCGGCGCCGGCTGCTCGAGAGGTCGGCGGAGCTGGGGCCGCAGTGGCTGACCGGGCAGCGGACGGGGTCCCTGGTCGCTCTCGCCACACGGGGCGTCGACGCCCTGGACGACTATTTCTCGCGCTACCTCCCGCAGCTGGGGCTCGCGGTTGTGGTGCCGGTGGCCGTGCTGGCACGGATCGTCACCGAGGACTGGGTGTCGGCTGCCGTCATCGTCGGGACGCTGCCGCTGATCCCGGTGTTCATGATGCTCATCGGCTGGGCCACCCAGACACGTATGGACCGGCAGTGGCGCCTGCTCTCCAGGCTGTCGGGGCACTTCCTCGACGTGGTGGCCGGACTGCCGACCCTGAAGGTGTTCGGGCGGGCCAAGGCGCAGGCCGAGTCGATCAGGACCATCACGGACGAGTACCGGAAGGCAACGCTTCGGACGCTGCGGATCGCCTTCTTGTCGTCGTTCGCGCTGGAGTTGCTGGCGACCCTGTCGGTGGCCCTGGTCGCTGTCGGCATCGGTCTGAGGCTCGTCAACGGTGAGCTGGACCTGTACACGGGGCTGGTGATCCTGGTCCTGGCACCTGAGGCCTATGTACCGCTGCGGCAGGTGGGGGCGCAGTATCACGCGGCGGCCGAAGGGCTTTCGGCCGCCGAGGAGATCTTCTCCGTGCTGGAAACGCCACTGCCCGCGGGGGGTACGCGCGAGCTCCCCGAGTCACTCCGCCTGGAGCTGGACCAGGTGACGGTGCTCCATCCGGGCCGTACCGAACCGTCGCTGAGTTCGGCTTCGCTGGTCGTCGAGGCAGGCGAGACGGTCGCGGTCACCGGACCGAGCGGGGTCGGGAAGTCGACACTGCTCAATGTGCTGCTGGGCTTCGTCACTCCGGACGAGGGACGGGTTCTCGTCGGGCCCACAGGGCCGGAACCGGGCTCTTCCACGAGTGGGGCACCAAACGCAGCGGCGGTAAGGCCGGTGGACGCGAGCCGGGAGGCTGCTCCGGATCTGGCTTCGATCTGCCCCGAGCGGTGGCGGGAGCAGATCGCCTGGGTGCCGCAGCAGCCGTATCTGTTCGCGGGCACGATCGCGGAGAATGTACGGCTGGCGCGTCCCGACGCCGATATGTCCGCAGTGCACAGCGCTCTGCGAGATGCCGGGGCGCACAGCTTCGTCACCACGCTGCCCGACGGGGCGGACACGGTCCTCGGGGAGGGCGGTGCCGGGCTCTCGGCCGGGCAGCGGCAACGGCTCGCGCTGGCCAGGGCGTTCCTCGCCGACCGGCCGCTGCTGCTGCTCGACGAGCCGACGGCGGCGCTGGACGGCGAGACGGAGGCCGGCATCGTCGACGCGGTGCGGCGGCTGGCAGCGGGTCGGACGGTGGTGCTCGTGGTGCACCGGCCTGCCCTGCTCGCTGTGGCCGACCGTGTGGTCGCGCTGACCTCCGGTACGCCGACGGCCGATCCGGCCACAGGCGACGCCCTTGTGCCGGAGACCGTGACCGTGCCGCAGGCCGCCCGGCAGCCCGAAGTGGCCGATGGCGTAACGGCGGCCCCGGAGCCCCCGCCCGGACGGAGAAGTCCGCTGGCGCGGGTACGGGAGACCGCCGGTGCGCTGCGGGGGCGGCTGCTGCTGGCCCTGCTGCTGGGAAGTCTCGCGCTGGGATCCGCTGTTGGGCTCATGGCGACGTCGGGCTGGCTCATTTCGCGGGCTGCCCAGGAGCCGCCCGTGCTCTATCTGATGGTCGCGGTCACAGCGACCCGTGCCTTCGGCACCGGGCGCGCAGTCTTCCGCTATGCCGAGCGGCTGGTGTCGCACGACGCGGTGCTGCGGATGCTCGCCGATCTGCGTGTGGCCGCCTACCGCAGGCTGGAGCGGATCGCACCCGCCGGGCTGAGCGGGATCAGGCGCGGGGATCTGCTGTCGCGGCTGGTCGCCGATGTGGACGCGTTGCAGGACTACTGGCTGCGCTGGCTGCTCCCGGCCGCTGTCGCCGTGGTGGTCGGGGCGGGAGCTGTCGGTTTCACCGCCTGGCTGCTGCCCGCCGCCGGTGCGGTGCTCGCGGTGGGGTTGCTGATCGGCGGGGTCGGGGTGCCCGTGCTGAGCGGTCTCTGCGCCAGGCGCGCGGAGCGTCAACTGGCCCCCGCACGCGGGGCGCTGGCCACCCGGGTCGTCGATCTGCTGACGGGAACCGCCGAGCTGACGGTCGCTGGGGCGCTGCGGGTGCGGCTGCGCAGCACCAGGGACGCGGACCGTGTGCTGACCCGGATCGCTTCACGTGGCTCCACAGCTGCCGCGCTCGGTGGTGGGCTGACCGCTCTCGTGTGCGGGCTGACCGTGGCCGCTGCCGCGTTCGTCGGTGTCCAGGCCGTTCATGACGGCCGGCTCGCAGGTGTGGAGCTCGCCGTGGTCGTCCTGACGCCCCTTGCGGCCTTCGAGGCGGTCACCGGACTGCCGCTCGCTGTGCAGTACCGGCAACGGGTCAGGAGGAGTGCCGAGCGGGTGTACGAGGTGCTGGACGCGCCCGTCCCCGTACAGGAGCCGGTCAGCCCTGCAGCGGCTCCGGGGTCGCCGTTCCCGTTGGAGGTGCGGGGGCTGTCGGCGCGTTATCCGGGGCAGGGGCGGAACGCGCTCGACGGGATGGACCTCACGCTCGAAGCGGGACGCCGGGTGGCCGTCGTCGGTCCCTCGGGGGCAGGCAAGACGACGCTCGCGCAGGTGCTGCTGCGCTTCCTGGACGCGGATACGGGGGCGTACACGCTCGGCGGAGTGGCCGCCGAGGCGCTTGACGGTGACACGGTGCGCGGGCTCGTCGGGTTGTGCGCCCAGGATGCGCACATTTTCGACAGTTCTCTGCGGGAGAACCTGAGGCTGGCCCGCTCCGGCGCATCGGACGACGAGTTGCGCGGGGCGCTCGCCGGTGCCCGGCTTCTGGACTGGGTGGACGGGCTGCCCGGGGGGCTCGACACTCCGGTGGGGGAGCACGGCGCCAGACTCTCGGGCGGGCAGCGCCAGCGTCTGGCCCTGGCCCGTGCCCTGCTCGCCGACTTTCCCGTACTGGTCCTGGACGAGCCGGCGGAACACCTCGATCTGGCGACCGCCGACGCGCTCACGGCAGATCTGCTGACCGCTACCGAGGGGCGTACGACGCTGCTCATCACCCACCGGCTCCGCGGGCTCGATGCCGTCGACGAGGTGGTCGTGCTGGACGGCGGGCGGGTCGTGCAGCGCGGGACCTATGCGGAGCTGGCCGCTCTGGAGGGCCCGTTGCGGCGGATGCTGGAACGTGAGCGTGCGGGTGATCTGCTCGGCAGCCGATAGAATCCGGCTTTCCACATGAAATGGGACTTACTAGGCTCTGGGGTATGTCAGCTCCGGACCCCACCGATTCGCCGGAACCCTCCCCCGCTGAGGCTTCCGGCCCGCAGGGGCTCTCCGCCGACCTCACCGCGCGCGTACCGCAGCTGCTGGAGGCGATGCGCTCCATCGGGACGGGCCTCGAACTGCCCGCGACTCTGAACAGGATCTGCGAGACCGCTGCCGGGCTCGCGGGCGCGCGCTATGCGGCGATCGGTGTCGTGGACAAGGAGCGCGGCGGCCTGAGTGATTTCGTCACCTATGGCGTACCGGACGAGGTGGCCGCACGGATCGGCCGTGTCCCGGACGGGCACACCGGGCTCCTTGGCGTGCTCATCGAGGATGCCCGCGTGGTGCGGCTCGCGGATCTGACGACCGACCCGGGCTCCGCCGGCTTTCCTCCTCACCATCCGGTGATGCGGGCTTTCCTGGGGGTCCCTGTGCAGGTGCAGGGCGATACCTTCGGCAATCTCTACGTCGCCGAGAAGACCGACGGCGGTGAGTTCACCGACGGCGATCTGCACATGGTGCAGGTCCTCTCCACCGAGGCCGGCATCGCGATCAACAACGCCCGGCTGTACGAGGCGGCCCGGCAGCGCGAGCGGTGGATCGACGGCTCGGTGGCCGTCACCACGGCGCTGCTGGCCGGCGGCGACGCGGACGAGGCGCTCTCGGTGGTCGCAGAACAGGCGCGTCACCTCGCGGACGCGGTCGCCGGCGTGGTCATGCTGCCTTCCGCTGAGGGCGGGCTCGAGGTCGTCGCGGTCTCCAGCGGTCACCCCAGCCAGGTGCTCGGCACGATCCTCCCGCCGGAGAGCGAGGTCGTGGCGACACTGCTCTCGGGGGCACCGGTGTTCGTCGACGACTCGGCGACCGATCCACGGATGATCACTGCGATCGGCAAGCAGTTCGGGCCGAGCATGATGCTGCCGCTGCACAGCGGCGGCCGTCTGCTGGGGGCGCTGGCGACGCCGCGCGAACGGGGCGGCCGGCCTTTCACCGCGGCCGAGCGTTCACTGGCCGAGCAGTTCGCCTCACAGGCGGCGCTGGCGCTGATGATGGCGGACGCCCAGCGCGACAGGGAACGCCTCGCGGTCTTCGAGGACCGTGACCGGATCGCCCGTGATCTCCACGACCTCGTCATCCAGCGGCTGTTCGCCACCGGGATGATGCTGGAGGGCGCCCATCGCCAGTCGGCGCCGCCGCGGGTGCGCGACGGAGTGGGCAAGGCAGTCGGTGAGCTGGATGTGACGATCCAGGAGATCCGCACGGCCATTTTCGCACTCCAGCAGGGGCCCGCCGAAGCCCCGTCCGGTCTGTGCCGACGGGTCCTGCGGGAGATCAACATGGCGGCTGTGCCCCTGGGATTCAAACCCACCCACCGCTTCGTGGGCCCGGTCGATCCGAGCGTCGGTGAACTGACGGGGAAGAACCTGATCGCGGCGCTGCGCGAGGCGCTCTCCAACGCGTTCCGGCATGCCGGTGCCTCGCGGATCGAGGTGATCGTCGACGCCACGGTCCAGCTGGACGACGGCCGCCCGGCGATTCGCCTCACGGTCTCCGACGACGGGGTCGGCATCCCGGAGGGCGGCCGCCGCAGCGGGCTGCGGAATCTCAGCCGGCGTGCGGAGGCGCTGGGCGGATCGAGCAGTTACGGACCGGGACTCGGCGATGCGGGCGGTGGCACGGCGGTGGTGTGGGAGGCTCCGCTGTAGGCGGCGGTGCCGTGTCGAGGGGGAGGGGCGGCGGGTCCGGTCAGCGGGCCTTCAGGATCTGTTCGATGACGACTGCGACGCCGTCGTCATTGTTCGCCACCGTGCGTCCCGAGGCGGCGGCCACCGCTTCCGGGTGTGCGTTGCCCATCGCGTACGACGTCCCCGCCCACCGCAGCATCTCGATGTCGTTCGGCATGTCTCCGAATGCGACGACCTCGGCAGGAGAGATGCCGCGCTCGGCGCAGCACAGCGCCAGCGTGCCTGCCTTGGAGACGCCCGGACCGCTGATCTCCAGCAGCGCGGTCGGGCTGGAGCGGGTGATCGAAGCACGGGCGCCGACAGCTTCCCGGGCCAGGGCGAGGAACACGTCGGGGGTCAGCTCAGGGTGGTGGGCGAGCACCTTCAGTACGGGCTGGTCGGCGAGGTCGGAGTCAGCGGCGAGCAGCTTCTCGGCGGGCGCGACGCTCGACGCGGCGTCGAACTGCAGCGGAGGGTAGGCCGGCTCGTGGTGGATGCCACCGGTCCGCTCGACCGCGAAGGAGGTGCCGGGGGCGGCGGCCCGCAGGATGGAAATCACGTCCAGGGCGTCGGCGCGCTCGAGCGGGAGGACCTTGACGAAGATGTGGCCGCCCTCGTCGCCGTGGAGATCGACCACAGCGGCGCCGTTTCCGCAGATGGCCAGGCCGTGGCCGTGCACATGATCGCTGACGACGTCCATCCAGCGGGCAGGGCGGCCGGTGACGAAGAAGACATCGATCCCGGCCTCCTCCGCGGCGGCGAGGGCGGCGATGGTGCGGGCCGAGACTGTTTTGTCGTCGCGGAGCAGGGTGCCGTCCAGGTCGGTGGCGATCAGCCGGGGCGGGAGGGGGGCGGCGGCGGAGCCGTTAGCTGAGGTCACCTGGACATTCTCCCGCACGGAGCGCCCGGAGCGCACGACAGTGCGAAGAGCCGCACATATGAGTGTGCCGACGGGGCGCGTCGCGACGTGACCGGGTTCGACATCGCTGAGACGGTCATGACCTGACCATGCTCCCGCCCCTCCCCGTGGAGGGTCACGGGCCCGGCCCCCCCCCGGCAGGGGACACGGACCCCCGGCCAGGGACACGCGGCCCCGGTCCGGTGGTGGACAGGGCGGCTCACGGGAGTGCCTCCCCCTACGACGTAGGGTCGTCCCCATGCGTCTGAGTACTGTGATCCTGCCGGTCCGCCGCTGGAGCGAAGGGGGCCGTGAGCAGTGGGTACGCGCTGAGGAGCTGGGTTTCCACACCGCGTACACCTACGACCACCTGTCCTGGCGGGTGCCGTTCCGCGACGGGCCCTGGTTCGGAGCGGTCCCGACGCTGACCGGTGCGGCCATGGTCACCGAACGGGTGCGGCTCGGCACACTGGTCACTTCGCCGAACTTCCGGCACCCTGTGACGCTCGCCAAGGACCTGCTCACGTTGGACGATCTGTCGGACGGCCGTATCACTCTGGGTATCGGTGCCGGAGGCAGCGGCTTCGATGCCACGGCGCTCGGCCAGGAGCCGTGGACGCCGCGTGAGCGAGCCGACCGTTTCGGAGAGTTCGTCCCGCTCATCGACCGGCTGCTGACCGAGGAATCGGTCTCCCACCGGGGTACCCACTACTCCGCCGACGAGGTCCGGAACATTCCGGGCTGTGTGCAGCGGCCGAGACTCCCCTTCGCTGTCGCGGCCACCGGGCCGCGTGGAATGAAGGTCGCGGCGCGGCACGGACAGGGTTGGGTGACGACGGGCGATCCCAAGATCTTTGAGACGGGCACCCCGGAACAGTCCGTCGAAGCCGTCCGCACCCAGATCAGCAAGCTGGGCACGGCATGCGAGACGGTCGGCAGGGATGTCGCCGGGGTGGAGAAGATCCTCCTCACCGGCTTCACGCCCGACGAGGGCCGCCCCATGGAGTCCCTGGGGTCCTTCGTCGACTTCGCCGGGAAGTACTTCGCGCTCGGTATCGACGAGATCGTGATCCACGCACCGATCCCGGACACCATCTTCGCGGCCGAGGAGAAGGTCTTCGAGCAGATCGCGACCGAGGCGATGGCGCAGCTCCGGCAGAGCTGACACCTCCGGTTGCGAGCACCGGCGGGTGGTGTCGCCCGTGCGCCGGCGCGCATCCGAATCGCCTTTTGCGCCCTCTGAGTTAGGCATGATCCACAGGCAAGGTGGCTTATCCACAGGCTATTTGGCAAAACTGTGGACAAGGGCAGGGTGATTCACGGCTTTTCGGCGTCATGTCCGAATCTAGGCTGTGGAAGAGCCAGGGCATCCAACGCCCGTGCCTGCACCTCGCGTTCGGTGGCCCCGACGATGAACGCGGCGACGTTCTCGGGGCCCACCAGCGCTTCCACCGCGGCGAGCGTGGCCGCCGGAACCGGTACGGAAGGGGAGCCTCCCGCGTGCGCCGGAGGGTTGTCGGGCCCGAGGTGCTGCTGGAGGCGGCGTGTGGCGAACAGCCTCATGGCCCGAGCCAGCTCGGCGTCGACGCTCTGCTGTGCCAGTGGGCGCAGCCGCCGTACCAGCGAGGCGGCCTCCGCGACGTGTGCGTCGGTGGGCAGGCCGGGGCCCAGATAGCGCGCGAAGACGTGCTCCGTCGTGAACTCCAGGAAGCGGGAGGCGATGTGTTCGACCTGGCCTCGGAGCTCCCGCAGATGGACCGAGATGGCCTTGAGCGGCACGCCGGCCGCGTGCAGTTCCACAGCCACGGTCAGTTCCTGCGGGCTCGGTACCAGGAACTCGTCGTCGTGCCCGGCGACCCTTTCCAGCACGCCCAGCGCCACCGCTTCCGCGACTGCTTCGTCGTCGGGCACCCCGCCGAACCTCGTGTCCAGCTCGGCGCGGGAGATCCGGTCCGCTTCCTCGTCCGTCCACGGGCCGCTGACCTCCGCTGCCAGCCCCAGCACCCCGCCGAGACCGCGCCCGGCGTCCCATGCCTCCAGCAGCTCCTTGATGGAGGCCAGGGTGTACCCGCGGTCGAGCAGTTCGGCGATCTGGTGCAATCGGGCCAGATGGCTGTCCCCGTACACGTTGGACCGGCCGCGCCGCTGCGGTTTGGGGAGCAGGCCGCGGTCCTGGTACGCGCGGATCGTGCGCACTGTGGCGCCGCTGTGGTGAGCCAGGTCCTCGATCCGGTACTCGGGTTCAGCACCGGACGCCGCTTGTCCGGACGCTGCCCGTCCGAATCCTGCCCGTCCGAATCCTGCTTGTCCGAAATCTTCCTGCCCGGACGCCGACCGTCCCGACGCCGACCGTTCGGACGCTGTCCGTCCGGGCGGATTCTGCCCCGACGCCGGCCGCCCTGTCGCTCTCTGTCCGGACACGCTGCCTCCCTCTGTCTCTCTTCGGGGGTTACGGCAGGGCCGCGCGCCCGATCGCGCCTGCCGCCGCACGGGCGGCGGGAGATGCAGCGAGGTACTCGACCGCCCTGTGCAGAGAGCCCTCCTGGGAGGGATGGTACGACCGCCTCAAGTAGCGCGGTATCGCAGAGCCCAGCGCACCCCAGGAAGGCAGCAGGCCCTTGGCGACCGCCCGCTTGTGCTCCCTCAGGGAGTACCGCGGCGGGCCCGTCGGTCCCGGGTCGTGGCGCATGAGATACGAGGCGCCCCATATCCAGAGCCACAGCAGCACCGGAGTGACCACGGCCATGCCCTCGACCCGCCGCACGTAGCGCGGCAGTCCTTCGCCGCCGCAGTGCTGGTACATGTCGAAGGCCACCGCCCGGTGTTCCACCTCCTCCGCGCCGTGCCAGCGCAACAGGTCGAGCATGACGGCATCGGACCCGGCCGCATCCAAGTCACCGGCGCCCAGCACCCAGTCCCCGAGGACCGCGGTGAACTGCTCGATCGCGGCCACCAGCGACAGCCGGAAGCGCAGCCACTCCCGCGCCGGCACCGGTAGGCCGAGCGGCGGGCGTTCACCCAGCAGTTTCTCGAAGAGGAAGTCGACGTGCCGGGTGTAAGCCGTGGTGTCGAGCCGCTGGGCGGCGAGATGGTCCAGGACGTGGGAGTGCTGCACGCTGTGTGTGGCCTCCTGGCCCATGAACCCCTTCACGTCCTTGAGCAGTCCGGGCTCCGCGACGAGTGGCAGAGCCTCCTTGAAGACCTTCACGAACCACCGCTCGCCCGCCGGGAGCAGCAGATGCAGCACATTGATCACATGGGTGGCGGTGGGCTCGCCGGGTATCCAGTGCAGCGGGGTGCCCGCCCAGTCGAAGGAGACCCGGCGGGGTGCGATGACGTACGGTCCCGTGCCGGGGCGCTGTCCGGTGCTCACAGCGGCGGCTCCAACCGGGCTATGGCGCGCAGGGTCCTCGGCGCGAAACGGGACATGAAGCGGGCGCCGCGTGCCTCGGGTGTCACCGGGACAACTGCCCGGTTGTGCACCACGGCGGAGAGAATCGCATCGGCCACCTTCTCCGGCGGGTAGTTGCGCAGCCCGTACAGCCGGGAGGACTTCGACTGCCGGCGCTTCTCCTCGTCCGCGGACACACCGGCGAAGCGGGCGGTGGAGGTGATGTTGGTGTTGACGATGCCGGGACAGATCGCGGTGACTCCGATGTCCTGTGCGGCCAGCTCCGCGCGCAGGCACTCGCTCAGCATGAGCACCGCGGCTTTGGACGTGGAGTACGCCGGGAGCGCCTTCGAAGGCTGGTACGCAGCGGCCGAAGCGGTGTTGACGATGTGGCCGCCCTGACCGCGCTCAGCCATTTGCCTGCCGAAGAGCCTGCAGCCGTGGATGACACCCCACAGGTTGACGTCGAGGACCTGCTTCCAGTCCTCGCTCGTGGTTTCCAGGAATGAGCCCGAAAAGCCGATGCCGGCGTTGTTGACCAGGACATCGACCGTGCCGTACTCGGCCGCTACCTTCTCGGCGAGCTTCTCCATCGCCTGCTCGTCGCTGACATCGACCGTTTCCCCCCAGGCATCGGGGGAGCCGATCAGCCGCGCCATCTCCGCCGTACGCGCCGCCCCTTCCGCGTCCCGGTCGACGGCCACGACGCGCGCACCCGACTCGGCGAACGCGAACGCGGTGGCCCGGCCGATCCCGCTCGCCGCGCCCGTCACCAGAACGAGCCGACCGCTGAAACGGTCGGCGTGCCTGCCCGTAGCGGCCGTGTGCGGGGCGGCCCCCGGGGTCTCGTGGGCCGTGACGAACTCCCCGATCCAGGAGGCCAGCTGATCCGGCCTGGTACGCGGCACCCAGTGCTTGGCGGGCAGGGTGCGGCGGGTCAGCTGCGGTGCCCAGTGCTCCAGCTCGTCGTAGAGGTGCTCGGAGAGGAAGGCGTCACCGGTGGGTGTGATCAGCTGGACGGGCACGTGGGAGTACGCGTCGGGGCGCGGCCTGCGCAGCCGGGGCCTGACGTTGTCGCGGTAGAGCCAGGCTCCGTGGGCGGCGTCCGAGGGCAGCGAAGCCGTCGGGTAGTCGCCGGACGGCACCTTCTCCACCCGCTCCAGGATCTTCGGCCAGCGCTTGCCGAGCGGGCCGCGCCAGGCGAGCTCGGGCAGCGCGGGCGTATGCAGGAGGTAGACGTACCAGGACTTGGCACCCTGGCCGAGCAGTTGGGCGGCCCTGCGGGGTGTCGGCCGGGAGATCCGCTTCTTGATCCACTGACCGAAGTGGTCGAGCGAAGGGCCGGACATCGAGGTGAACGAGGCGATCCGGCCTTCGGTGCGTGAGACGGTCACGAACTCCCAGGACTGCACGGATCCCCAGTCGTGGCCGACGAGGTGCACCGGCTCGCCGGGGCTGACCGCGTCCGCCACAGCCAGGAAGTCGTCGGTCAGCTTCTCCAGGGTGAAACCGCCGCGCAGCGGCACCGGTGCGGAGGACCTGCCGTGCCCCCGGACGTCGTACAGCACCACGTGGAACCGGTCGGCCAGCAGGGTCGCGACCTCGGACCAGACTTCCTTGCTGTCCGGGTAGCCGTGCACCAGCACTACGGTCGGCCGGTCGGGATCGCCCAGTTCGGCGACGCACAGCTCGATGCCACCGGTGCTCACCCAGCGCTCACGCGCTCCTTCGATTCCCGTACTCATGCGGCTCTCTCCTCTGCCCAGCGCCGCACATGCGGCAGATCGTCGTCCAGCCAGAACGCGCTCTGTTCGGGGTCGGCCGAGTCGGTGACGACCAGGATCTCCTCGAACTTCGCTCCCGTGCCCCGGAATCCGAGGTGCGGTTCGACCGCCCACAGCCCCGGCTGGGGCGGGTGGTCCGAGAATTTGTACGGGCTCCACAGCGGTGACCAGCCGTCCCGGTGGCCGCGCAGCGCATCGCTCGCCAGGCCCTTCAGGGACTGGGTGCCGAACCCGAACACATGGGGCGACCAGCGGCGCTCCGTGACCTGGTCGACCTTGTGCGCGATCACACCGAACGGGTAGGCGCGGTGCCGGTTCGCGTACCCCTGGGCCGCCATCAGCCGCTCGACGTCCTCGTACACCGTGCGCAGCGGGCGTCTTTCGCGGACCTCGCGCAGGATGAGGTCCCGGTGGGCCTCCAGATCGGCCAGCAGCTTGTCGTGCACGGGATTGAGACCGAGGCAGCCGGAGTAGCCGATGTCGGCGGTGAAGCCATGGTGGACGGGGGCCATGTCGAGAATGAACGGCATTCCTGCTTCCAGCCGCCGGTTCGTCGGGAAGAACTGGAGCGGCAGCTTGAATCCCGTGAAGGCGGTCCGGTCGCCGAACCAGGCGAAAGGCAGATGGAACCAGTCCCGCACACCCCGGCGGTACAGCCACTCGCGCTGCATCCGCGCCGCCTCACGCTCGGTCACACCCGGTCTGAGCTGGGCGGCGACAGCCTCCGCACAGGCGTAGGCAAGGGTCTGCACCTCTCTGAACCCGCGCAGCCGCGCGGCGTCCGCGCCGCCTCGCCCGACCGGCCGTGCCACCGGGTCGCCTCCCGGCCGCGCTGCTGATTTCACCCCTGAGGCCATGCCACCTGTCCGTCCCGTCCGTGTGCGGTACGTGCTCGTAACTTGACACTGATGAATGTGACAATGCCCGGCGGCTACGTCAAGGGCCCCGCCCGACCTGTGGACAACGCCCTGTGGACGACAGCCCCCGGAGCAGCGGCCTGTGGACAACGGGCGTCCGGCGAGGGCTTGGTGGGACAGTGGACACCAGACCGTGAGCGCCGCGGTCGGTGAACGCCGTCCCCGGCAGCCTGCCGGTGGGCATCCTCCGCGGGAACACCGCGGGAAACCCTGGCTGCTCCCCCTTTCGTACCGGGCCCCTACGGGTCCGTACCTCTGGAGGGGGACAGGGATCCAGCCGTCTGGGGTGACGTCCGGGGCGGGCAGCGCCATTAACTTCGGAATGTGACTGTGATCGCGACCGAAAGCCTGAGCAAGCGGTTCCCGAGGGTGACCGCGCTTGACCGGCTCTCCCTGGACATCGGACCCGGTGTGACCGGACTGGTGGGATCCAACGGAGCCGGCAAGTCCACGTTGATCAAGATCCTGCTGGGTCTGTCCCCCGCCACGGAGGGCCGGGCCGCCGTGCTCGGGCTCGACGTCGCCACCAGTGGCGCCGAAATCCGTGAGCGCGTCGGGTACATGCCCGAGCACGACTGCCTGCCACCCGACGTCTCGGCCACCGAGTTCGTCGTCCATATGGCACGGATGTCCGGACTGCCGCCCACCGCCGCACGGGAGCGCACGGCCGACACGCTGCGTCATGTCGGCCTCTACGAAGAGCGCTATCGCCCCATCGGCGGCTACTCGACCGGTATGAAACAGCGCGTGAAGCTCGCTCAGGCGCTGGTCCACGACCCGCAACTGGTGCTGCTCGACGAGCCGACCAACGGCCTGGACCCGGTCGGGCGTGACGAGATGCTCGGGCTGATCCGCCGGGTGCACACCGACTTCGGCATCTCGGTCCTGGTTACCTCACACCTCCTCGGCGAGCTGGAACGGACCTGTGACCACGTCGTCGTGATCGACGGCGGCTCGCTGCTGCGCTCCAGCTCGACCAGCGACTTCACCCAGAGCACCGCGACGCTGGCGGTCGAGGTCACCGACTCCGAGGCCCATCCCGACGGGACAGGGGTGCTGCGCGAGACGCTCGCCGCTGCCGGGGTGGTCCTGCACGACGGTGTCGAGGACGGGCTGCCCGGCGCGGGCCGCATCCTGCTGGTCGAGGCGGCCGGCGAGGAGACGTACGACCTGGTCCGTGACACGGTCACCGATCTGGGGCTCGGACTCGTGCGGATGGAGCAGCGGCGCCATCACATCGCGGAAGTCTTCCATTCGGACCCGCGGAACCAGCAGAGCGGGCAGGACCGGCAGCAGAAGCAGGAGGTGCAGGCGCGATGAGTACCGAGACCAGCCAGATCCACAACATCGGATACCGGAACTACGACGGTCAGCGCCTGGGGCGTGCGTACGCCCGCCGCTCGCTCTTCGCGCAGTCCCTGCGCGGCGCCTACGGTCTCGGCCGCTCCGCCAAGTCCAAGGTGCTGCCGATGATTCTCTTCGCGGTGATGTGCGTGCCCCCGGCGATCATCGTGGCGGTGGCCGTGGCAACCAAGGCCAAGGATCTGCCACTCGACTACACCCGGTACGCCATCCTCACTCAGGCCGTCATCGGGCTCTTCCTCGCCGCGCAGGCCCCGCAGGCCGTCTCCAGGGATCTGCGCTTCAAGTCGATCCCGCTGTACTTCTCCAGGCCGATCGAGCGCGTCGACTACGTCATCGCCAAGTACGCGGCGATGGCCTCGGCCCTCTTCGTGCTGACCGCGGTGCCTCTGGTGATCCTTTACGTCGGCTCGCTCCTCGCCAAACTCGACTTCGCCGACCAGACCGAGGGGTTCGGGCAGGGGCTGGTCTCCGTGGCACTCCTCTCGGTGCTCTTCTCCGGTATCGCCCTGGTGGTCGCCGCGCTCACACCGCGCCGCGGCTTCGGAGTCGCGGCGGTCATCGCCGTACTGACCATTACGTACGGAGCGGTCTCCACGGTGCAGGCCATCGCCTTCAACCAGGACGCCGCCGGCGCCGTCACCTGGCTCGGGCTCTTCTCCCCGATCACGCTGATCGACGGCGTACAGACCGCCTTCCTCGGCGCGACGTCCGCCTTCCCGGGAGGGAACGGGCCCGGGGCGGGTGCCGGAGTGGTCTATGTGCTTGTCGTTCTCGCGCTCATCGCCGGCTCGTACGCCGTCCTGATGCGCCGCTACCGGAAGGTCGGGCTGTGACCACGATCAACATCGACCACACCTCGCGCTGGTTCGGCAATGTGGTGGCGGTCAACGACATCACCATGACGGTCGGCCCCGGGGTGACCGGACTTCTCGGACCCAACGGCGCGGGCAAGTCCACCCTCATCAACATGATGGCCGGTTTCCTGGCTCCATCGACCGGCAAGGTCACCCTCGACGGGGAGCCGATCTGGCGGAACGAGAGCGTGTACCGGCAGATCGGTATCGTGCCGGAGCGGGAGGGGATGTACGACTTCCTCACCGGCCGCGAGTTCGTCGTCGCAAACGCCGAACTGCACGGCCTCGACGAGCGCGCCGCGCAACAGGCCCTCGCGACGGTCGAGATGGAGGCGGCGCAGGACCGCAAGATCGCCACGTACAGCAAGGGCATGCGCCAGCGCGTGAAGATGGCTTCGGCGCTCGTGCACAACCCCGGCGTGCTCCTCCTCGACGAGCCGTTCAACGGCATGGACCCGCGCCAGCGGATGCAGCTGATGGAGCTGCTGCGGCGGATGGGGGCGGAAGGACGTACGGTCCTCTTCTCCTCGCACATCCTGGAGGAGGTCGAGCAACTCGCCTCGCACATCGAGGTGATCGTGGCGGGACGGCATGCCGCGTCCGGAGACTTCCGCAGGATCCGCCGACTGATGACGGACCGTCCGCACCGCTATCTCGTACGGTCCAGTGACGACCGTGTCCTTGCCGCCGCGCTGATCGCCGACCCGTCGACCGCCGGCATCGAGGTGGACGTCGCGGAGGGCGCGCTGCGTATCCAGGCGGTCGACTTCGGCCGGTTCACGACGCTGCTGCCGCGCGTCGCCCGTGAACACGGCATCCGGCTCCTCACTGTCTCGCCGTCCGACGAGTCCCTGGAATCGGTCTTCTCGTACCTCGTAGCGGCCTGAAAGGAGCTGTCACGCCCATGTACAACCCCACAGTCGCCCGTCTCACCTACCGGGCCCTGCTCGGCCGCCGCCGGGCCGCGATCCTCTTCGTGCTGCCCGCTCTGCTGATCGTGATCGCCGCCGCGGTACGCACTTTCAGCGGTGCCGACGACGAGGTCGCCACCCATGTGCTCGGCGGTTTCGCCATGGCCACGATGGTGCCTCTGATCGGTGTCATCGCGGGTACGGGCGCGATCGGTCCGGAGATCGACGACGGGTCGATCGTCTACTTGCTGGCCAAGCCGGTGAAGCGCCCCACGATCATCCTCACGAAGCTCACCGTGGCGATCGCCGTCACGATGGCGTTCTCCGCGATCCCGACCTTCGTCGCGGGCATGATCCTGAACGGCAACGGCGGGCAGATCGCGGTGGCCTACACGGTCGCCGCTCTGGTCGCCTCCATCGCGTACGCCTCGGTCTTCCTGCTCCTGGGCACGGTCACCCGGCACGCTGTCGTCGCCGGTCTCGTCTACGCCCTGGTCTGGGAAGGGCTGTTCGGCAGCCTGGTGCCGGGTGCGCGCACACTGAGCATTCAGCAGTGGTCCCTCGCCCTGGCGGAGAAGATCGGTGCCCCGGGTGCGATCAACTCGGATGTCGGACTGTCCCTGGCCGTGGTGCTGCTGGCGGGCGTCACTGTGCTCGCCACCTGGTACGCGGGTCAGAAGCTGCGACGTCTGACACTGGCGGGCGAGGAGTGAGACGCGGGCCGGGACGGGGGCGGCGGTATCCGTCACCCCCACCCCGGCCCTGTTGCCGGGCCCGCCGCCGGCGCCCCAGCCTCCTCAGCGCCGACGACGTCGGCGCTGTCGCTGTTCGTGTTGTTCCTGTTCCTGTTCCTGTCGTGCTCGGTGGGCCAGGCGCGGACGTTGGCGTTTGACCTCCGTGATGTCCTCGCTGAGATCCGACAGCCGCACGCGCATCGCCCCGATGACGCGGTTCGTGGCGTCGAGCCTCTGGTCCAGCGCCTCCAGCCGGTGCGACATCCGTACCAGCACCGGACCCAGCTCCCGCAGTCCGGGGCCGATCTCACCCATGGCCGACTCCAGTTGGGTGACGCGGTACTCGATCCCCTCGTCGCGTGGGCCGGGTGGCGGGGTGCGGTGCTGTTGCTCGGTGTTGAGGAGGTAGCCCCTTACCTGACGGGCGACTTCGCTGTCGCGCAGCATCATCGCGATATTGAGCACGGTCCGGCGGGTGTGAACGGCCGGACCGGAACGGGGCTGTGGATAACTCATTCCGTTCGCGGAATAGGGGGACAGGTTGTCCCCCTTGAATTCCTCGAGGTCAGAGCCCTGCAGGATGCGCAGCCCATTGGAGACGAGCTCCTCACGGTGCCGCTGGGTCAACTTCTTGATGACTTCTGTGGATACGTCGAAGCACCGTGCCACATCCTCCGTACGGAGATGCATCCCGTCCGGCAGCAGTGAGAGTGCCTTGACCTTGTCCAGGGCGTCGACGCGTCCCAGATGGTCGGCGCGCAGTGCGCGCGATTCGAGCAGAGCGACTTCTGATGGCATGGATGAGCCTGCCATTCGTGTTCATCGGTGCATGACAGTGATGGCCGACTCTCGTACAAGTCACGCGGTCGTGGCCGGACCCGCTTGCACCTTGAGGTCGCGGGCCGCGAAGAGGCCCACCACCAGGGCCGCCGCGCACACCCCCAGGACGAGGGCGATCGGGAGGGTCCAGCTGCCCGTGGCCTGGTACACGGCGCCTGCGGTCAGAGGGCCGGCCGCGGCGAGGAGGTAGCCGACCGTCTGTGCCATCCCGGACAGCCGTGCCGCTGTCTGCGCATCCCCGGACCGCAGGACGATGAGCGTCAGCGCCAGCCCCACCGCGCCTCCCTGCCCGATGCCCAGTACCGCCGACCACAGCCAGGCACCCGAGACCGGAGCGGTCATCAGGCCCGCATAGCCGACGGCCACCATCGATGTGACCAGCACGATCAGTGGCCGCTGACTGCGCATACGGCCCGCGAGCAGCGGAACCCCGAAGGCCCCCGCGACCTGGATAAGGTTGTTGAACGCGAAGATCACGCCCGCTGTCGAGCGGCTCATCCCGTGATCGGTGAAGATCGTCGGCATCCAGGCGATCAGCACGTACGACCACAGTGACTGAAGCCCCATGAACAGCGTGACCTGCCAGGCCAGCGCCGAGCGCCAGATGCTCCTGGGCGGCCCGGAGTCCGCCGGTCCCGAACCAGCCGGTGCGACGCGTACCTCGCGGCCGGTACGGCCGCGCGCGATCAGCACCTGCGGCAGCCACGCCACTGCGGCAACCGCTGCCAGCAGCGACCAGAAGGCCAGCGACGCCTGCCAGCTGTTTCCGAACGCCTTCTCCAACGGGACCGAAGCCGCTGCGCAGAGTGTGGCGCCACCGATCATCGCGCCCGTGTAGACGGAGGTCATCGACGCGGCCCGGTCGGGGAAGTCCCGCTTGATCAGGCCCGGCATCAGCACGTTCAGGAGGGCTATCGCGGTGCCGGCCAGCACTCCGCCGCCGTACAGGGCGAAGACGGACGGCAGGACCCGGACCAGAATGCCGATGCCCAGCAGCACGAGCGCGCACAGCAGCACCACTTCGGTACCGAAGCGGCGTGCCAGCCATGGGGCGACCATGGCGCCCACTCCGAGGAACAGCACCGGGACCGAGGTCACCAGGCTCGACGCCGTCGACGAGAGTCCGAATGTGTGGCTGATCTCGCCGATCAGGGGAGACACGCTCGCCAGCGCCGCCCGCATATTGAGCGAGGCCAGCACGATGCCGATGAGCAGCACCACGGGGTGTGCGACGAGGGCGCGCCGTGCCGCGGCGCCCCGGGGCGAGGGCAGGACATCGGCTTCCGCGTCGGGAAGGAGTTGGTCCAGATCCGGGCGGGACAAGACAGTTACCTCTCAGCGTTTCTGTTTTTCCGGCGGTGGTGCGGGCGGGGACGGCCGATGCGTGTCGTCAGCGGCCCACCAGCCTGCGGACCACGTCGATCGGCACCTGGAGAAGAGCGCGTGCCGCCTGCTCCGCAGCTGCCGGGTCGCCGCTCTCGATCGCGTCGACCAGCGCCTCGTGCGCGGTGAGGTCGATCGGCGGCATCTCCCGGTCGCCGAGAGCCGCGACCAGGGATTCGTGCACCTGGGTCGAGAAGAAGCGGTAGACCTCGGCGAACGTGGTGTTGTGTGTGGCCTCGACCACCCCGAGGTGGAAGGCGAGATCCGCGTCGGCGGCCCGGTCTCCGTGCTCATGGAGGGTGCCGAGGGCTTCCCGCAGCCAGTCGAGGTCCGCTGCGTCCCTGCGGACGGCCGCCAGCCTGGCGGCCTCCGTTTCCAGGGCGACGCGCAGTTCCAGGATGTCCAGGACACCCGCGTGGCTCATCGTGCGCAGTACGGCGGAGGGGTCGGCGGTGGAGCGTACGAAGGTGCCGTTGCCCTGGCGGGACTCCAGAAGCCCGGCGTGCACCAGGACACGTACCGCCTCACGGACGGTGTTGCGCCCGACGCCGAGCTGCTCGGCGAGGTCGTGCTCGGTGGGGATCCGGTCACCGACGGACCACTCTCCTTCGGTCAGCTGGTCCCGCAGTTGTTCGACGACGGTGTCCACGAGGGACTGCCGTCCTGCCGCACGCAGTGCCATGTCATCGCCCCATGTTCATCCGACGTGGTGCCCGGGTCGCCCGGTTGCCCAGTCATCCTACAACTTGCCGCACTCGTGTCTCAGGGGCTCTCAAGGTCTCTCCGCGGGCTGTCTCCCCCTCTGAACGGGCTGGCCGATCGTCCGGGCGGGACTGTCCGACGGGCCGGGCCCCGGGAGGGGGCGACCGGACCTCAGCCCTGGAGCAGCCGCTCCAGCACCACGGCGATGCCGTCGTCCTCGTTGGACGTGGTGACCTCGTCCGCCACGGCCTTCAACGCGTCGTGGGCGTTGGCCATCGCCACGCCGTGCGCCGCCCAGCCGAACATGGGGATGTCGTTGGGCATGTCACCGAACGCGATCGTGTCGGCGGCCGTGACCTTCAGGCGCCGGGCGGCCAGCGACAGACCCCTTGCCTTGTTCAGCCCCAGCGGCAGGATCTCCACGACGCCCTCCCCCGCCATCACCACGTCGACCAGGTCCCCGACGGCCTGCCGGGCGACCTGGGCCAGCGCGTCGTCGCTCAGCGCCGGGTGCTGTATGTAGACCTTGTTGACCGGCTCGGACCACAGATCGGCCGGATCGTCGAACCGCATCACGGGGAGGGGACCCTCGGCAGTCCGGTAGTCCGGGCTCATCAGCACCTCGCCGTCCAGGCCGTCCCGGCTGGCGGCCAGTGCCAGCGGACCGGTCTCGGCCTCGATCTTGGCGACCGCGAGACCGGCCAGCCGGCGGTCCAGGGTGACGGAGGTGAGCAGCCGGTGTTCGCCCGCGTGGTAGACCTGCGCCCCTTGCGCGCACACCGCCAGTCCCTCGTAGCCGAGGTCGTCGAGGATGTGGCGTGTCCACGGGACCGCCCGTCCGGTGACGACGATGTGCGCGGCACCCGCCGCGGTCACCGCGGCGAGCGCCGCGCGAGTGCGTTCGGAGACCGAGCCGTCGTCGTGCAGCAGTGTGCCGTCGAGATCGGTCGCGACCAGCCGGTAGGGGAGAGCGGGAGCCGTCACTTGGACGCGGGCTCCAGCGTCTCTCGTCCGCCGAGGTACGGCCGGAGCACGGGCGGGACCCGCACCGAGCCGTCGGCGAGCTGGTGGTTCTCCAGGATCGCCACGATCGTCCGGGGTACGGCGCAGAGTGTGCCGTTGAGTGTCGCCAGCGGCTGGACCTTCTTGCCCTCGCGCATCCGGACAGACAGACGACGCGCCTGGAATCCGTCGCAGTTGGAAGCCGACGTCAGCTCGCGGTACTTGCCCTGAGTCGGGATCCACGCCTCGCAGTCGAACTTCCTGGACGCCGATGCCCCCAGGTCGCCGGTCGCCACGTCGATCACCTGGAAGGGAAGCTCAAGGCTGGTCAGCCACTGCTTCTCCCACTCCAGGAGTCGCTGGTGCTCGGCGGCCGCCTCGTCGGGGTGGACGTACGAGAACATCTCGACCTTGTTGAACTGGTGCACCCGGAAGATGCCCCGGGTGTCCTTCCCGTACGTTCCTGCCTCGCGGCGGAAGGAGGGCGAGAAGCCCGCGTAGCGCAGGGGCAGTTCGCCGGCGTCGATGATCTCGTCCATGTGGTACGCCGCGAGGGGGACCTCGGATGTGCCGACCAGGTAGTAGTCGTCCTTCTCCAGGTGGTAGACGTTCTCGGCGGCCTGGCCGAGGAAGCCCGTGCCCTCCATGGCGCGCGGGCGTACCAGCGCCGGCGTCAGCATCGGGATGAACCCGGCCTCGGTGGCCTGGGCGATCGCCGCGTTGACCAGCGCCAGTTCCAGCAGTGCTCCGATGCCCGTCATGTAGTAGAAGCGGGAGCCCGACACCTTCGCGCCGCGCTCCGTGTCGATGGCCCGCAGGGCCTCGCCGAGCTCCAGGTGGTCCTTGGGCTCGAAGCCCTCGGCCGCGAAATCACGGATGGTGCCGTGTGTCTCCAGGACGGTGAAGTCCTCCTCGCCCCCGACCGGCACGTCGGGGTGCACGAGGTTGCCGAGCTGGAGCAGCAGTCGCCTGGTCTCCTCGTCGGCCTCGTTCTGCTCGGCGTCGGCCGCCTTGACGGCGGCGGAGAGCTGCCCCGTCTGCTTCAGCAGGTCGGCCTTCTCGTCACCCGAGGCCTTGGGGATCAGCTTGCCGAGAGTCTTCTGCTCGGAGCGGAGTTCGTCGAACCGGAGTCCGGACGACCTGCGCCGCTCGTCGGCGGAGAGCAGGGCGTCGACGAGGGCGACGTCCTCTCCACGGGCGCGCTGGGAGGCGCGAACACGGTCGGGGTCCTCACGGAGCAGGCGAAGGTCAATCACCCCACCAGGCTACCGTTGCTCGCTTCCCCCACTCGACTCGATATTAGCCGCGCGGCATCACTGGCGCCGCTTTGTCCGAATTGATGCACTATCTATGGAATGGCGGGGCGGCGGGGATATCGGGTCGGCCGTGGGGTGTGTCCGGTTGGCCGGTGGGTCAATAAAGGCGGTCCGATTCGCCGGAACGAAGCATTCTGGGCGAAGCGGTTGACCCCATCCCCCTTGCGTCGGAGGGGACTTGGGGTCGCTTGTCCACAGGAATCCACAGGTCGGATTAGTTATCCACAGGCTGTGTGGGAAATCTGTGGATGACCGAGGGGGATGGTTCCGAAAGCCTCACAGGTGGCCAGGTGTTTGCCGGAATTTCCCCTTCAAACCATCTCCGCACACTCATTCAGGTGGGAATTGCTCGCTCTAAAGGGTTGATCGCCGCAATTGGGGTGACAGCGCCCCACCTGCAGGCCTGTGGACGGAAGTGTCGCCCCTGAGCAGATTTGTCGACCATGTCGGCTTGTACTGTCGACTTGTCCCCAGGTCGAGACGGGACCTGTGGATAACTTTTCCGAAGTGCGGAAACCTGGACGTACGACGATCGCATGCATGCGCGCGGCCGTGGTCGAGATAGGACCACGGCCCGGCCGGGGCCTGCCCGATGCATGGCGGGCCGCATCCCCGTACCGCCCCCGGGTGTCACCCCTGGTTGCCGACCGGGGTACCGCCCCCGGGTATCCCTTCCCGGGAATCCCCGGGCACTCCCGCTTACTCAGGCCCGGCCGTCCCCGCAGCGGGCGAGCCAGTCCGAGGCCGCCACGAACTCCGTGTCCGACATACCGGACCGCAGCGGCTGCACGTCCTGCGGCGTCACTCCTGCCCGCGGGTACGAACCGAGGAACCGCACCTCCGGGCAGCTCCGCTTGAGGCCCATGAGCGCCTCGCCCACCCGGCGGTCCGCGATGTGCCCCTCCGCGTCGATGGCGAAGCAGTAGTTGCCGATGCCCTCTCCTGTCGGGCGTGACTGGAGCAGCATGAGGTTCACCCCCCGCACCGCGAACTCCTGGAGGATTTCCAGCAGCCCGCCGGGCCGGTCGTCCCGCTGCCGGACGACCACGGACGTCTTGTCGGCGCCGGTGGGCGAGGCGGGCCGGGCGGGGCGTCCCAGCAGGACGAAGCGCGTCTCGGCGTTCTGGGCGTCGTGGATGTCGGTGATCAGCGGTTCAAGCCCGTACGTGGCGGCGGCGAACTCGCCGGCGAAGGCCGCGTCGTACCGCCCCTCCTGCACGAGCCGGGCGCCGTCCGCGTTGGACGCTGAGGACTCCCACAGCGCCTCGGGGAGGTTGGCCCGCAGCCAGTTCCGTACCTGGGGCTGGGCGACGGGGTGTCCTGTCACCGTCTTCACGTCGGTCAGCTTCGTGCCCGGCCGCACCAGGAGCGCGAAGGCGATCGGAAGCAGCACTTCGCGGTAGATCATCAGCGGTTCCCCGCCCGCCAGCTCGTCGAGGGTCGCGGTGACGCCGCCCTCGACGGAGTTCTCGATCGGTACGAGCGCCGCCGCGGCCTCCCCCGTACGTACCGCGTCGAGCGCGGCCGGTACGGAGACCATCGGGACGAGTTCGCGGGTGGCGGCCTCGGGGAGCGTACGCAGAGCCGCCTCGGTGAACGTGCCTTCGGGGCCCAGATAGGTGAAGCGCGTGGCTGACATACGGTCACCCTAATAGGCCGGACGCCCCGGGCCCGGGGCGTCCGGACAGGAAGCCCAGTGCATCGACCGCACCCGGCACCCGACTCGACTGCACCCGGCACGCGACGGTCGGCACCCGGCACGCACCCGCCGGACGGAGCCCGCCCCGTCGCAGCCCGGCACCTGGCCTCCGTGGTCCTGGTCCGGCCTCCCGCGGCACGGCGCCCGGCCCCTGGGCCCGGGTCCGGCCGTTCGCCCCGCGTCCAGCGGCCTCCGTGGCCCGTACCCGGTGGCCCTCGTGGCCGGACGCCCGGTGGCTCTCGCCGGCCGGGTCCAGTGGTGCTCGTCGCCTGTGCCCCGTGGCTTCCGTTGACCGCCGGCCGGTGGCTTCCGTGGCCGCGCTCAGTGGCCTTCGAGGAGGCGCTGGCCCACGTACTCTCCGGGCCCGGCCGCCCCCGGGACCGCGAAGAGCCCGCTCGCCTCATGCCGGATGAAGGTGGACAGCGCGTCGCCGCGGTCCAGCTTCCGCTGCACCGGTACGAAGCCCCGTACCGGATCGGCCTGCCAGCAGACGAACAGCAGCCCGGCATCCGGTGTGCCGTCCTGGCCGATCCCGTCGTGGTACGAGAAGGGGCGCCGCAGCAGCGCCGCGCCGCCGTTCTGTTCGGGGGCCGAGATCCGCGCATGGGCGTTGTCGGGGATGACGAACTTGCCGTCCGGACCGACCTTGTCCAGATCCATGGCTGTCGTCTCGGTGCCTCCCGTCAGCGGGGCGCCGTCCTTCTTCCGCCGCCCGATGACCTGCTCCTGCTTCCCGAGCGGGAGCTTTTCCCAGTCGTCGAGGAGCATCCTGATCCGGCGTACGACGGCGTACGAGCCGCCCGCCATCCACTCCGGCTGCGCGCCCGCACCCCTGGCACCGTCGCCGCCGCCCGCGGGGACGAAGACGCGCCGGTCGAAGTCGCTCTCCGACTGCTTCGGATTTCCCGTCCCGTCGATCTGGCCCATCAGATTGCGGGTTGTCATCGGCTCGGCGGTCGCGCCGAGCGCGCGGTTGAAGCCGCTCATCTGCCAGCGGACCCGGGCTGCCGAACCCGCGTCGTTCTGGAGTGCGCGCAGAGCGTGGAAGGCGACGAGCGGGTCGTTCGCCCCGATCTGCACCCACAGATCGCCGTTGCTGCGCTTGGCGTCCAGGTGGTCGGACGCGAAGTCAGGCAGCGGATCGAGCTGGGTGGGGCGCTGCGCGGAAAGCCCGGTACGGCCGAAGAAGGACCGTCCGAAGCCGATGGTGACGGTCAGGGACGCGGGCCCCGCGTCGAGTGCGATGCCGGTGTCGCCGTCGACCGGCCTGCCCGCCGTCATCCGCTGGGCACTCGCCGACCAGCGCCGCAGCAACGCGGCTGCCTGGGTCCGGCCGGATCCTGCTGCGAGGTCGAAGGCGATCAGGTGCCCGGTGGACTGGGCGGGAGTCGTGATGCCCGACTGGGGGGCGGGGCGCGCGGACCCGCCGGTCTTCGCCGCAGCGTGGAAAGGCACCTCGGTCGAGCCGACGGTCGTCAGCGCGGTGGCCGGGTCGGCCTCCGTTGCGGCGTGTGCGGCGGCCCCACCTGCGGCACCCACGACGAGGCCGCCCGCGCCCACAGCGCCCGCGGTACCGAGCAGCCGCCTCCTGGAGATGTCGTTCATGCCGGTCAGCCGATCCTCACGGTTTTGTTCACGGTGGTCTCGTCGATGTCGGAGGTCCGCACGGTCACGGCGACGTCCCAGTTGCCCGCCATCGGGATCTGGACGCCGTCCGCGCTCCAGTGTCCGGTGAACAGGTGGTCGGGGGTGACGGGCAGCGGCCCGATCTTCTTCGCCTTGAGGGTGAGAGCGATCTTGACCTCGGGAACGTCGTACGGCTTGCCCGCCGGGTTGTTCACGAAGAGGTGCATCTCGTTGCTGCCGCTGCGGCCCGGTGTGAGTTCGAGCGCCACTGTCCCCTTGCCCTTGGGGCCGCCCGTGTCGAACGGGAGGGTGATGTTGACCGGGCCCGAGGGCACCGCGGCGGCGGAGGACGAAGTGGTCCGTCCGGCTTCCTCCTCGGTCCTGCCCGGCTCGGTGGTCGTCAGTACGGTCGTCACCGCCAGCAGTGCCACCGCGACCACGGTCTCGGCGAGCACCGACTTCCGGAGGCCGGTGCGGTGCGGGTCCGCATCCCGTACCCGCTTCTCGCGCACCACTGCCCTGGCGGCCTGCTGCCGGGCGAGCTGCGCGGCGCGCCGAGGGTCGGCGGACGCGGTGACCGGCTGCTGCCGCGGGACGGCGGCCCCTGTGTCACCACTCTCGGAAGCAACGGTCCCAGAAGCGATGGCCTCGGTGACTGACGCCTCAGCGGCAGGGCTGTGAGCTGCAACAGCGCCATCGGCAGCCGTGCTGGTGGCGGCCGTCCTGTCGGCAGCAGCGTTGGTGGCGGCCGTCCCGTCGTCAGCCGCGCCGGTGGCGGCCGTCCCACCAGTGGCCGTCCCGCCGTCAGATGTCCCGGTAACACCCGCCCGCTCGGCACCCGCCCGCTCGGCACCCGCCCGCTCGGCACCCGCCCCCTCGGCACCCGCCTCCGAGAGCCGGGCTGTCCAGCGGCGTGAGAAGAACGCGATGCAGACGACCACCGCGACGAGCCCCACCTTGACCATGAGCAGCTGCCCGTACCCCGTACCGAACAGCGCCGACCAGGACCCGACCTGGCGCCACGACTGGTAGAGGCCGGTCGCCGCCAGGGTGCAGACGGCGACGAAGGCGATCCGGGAGAACCGCTGTACGGCGGCCCGTTCGATGGCCGGAGTGCGGAACAGGGCGACGAGCAGAGCGGCGAGTCCGCCGAGCCAGGTGGCCACGGCCAGCAGGTGCACGACGTCGACGGGCATCGCGATCCCCGGCTGCAGACCCACCGACGCGTGTTCGGTGAGCGCCCAGGTGGCGGCTATCCCGGCGGCGACGACGGCGCCCCCGACGGCGAGGCCGAAGGTGAGGTCCTTCCTCTCCTTCGCCGCTTCAGGGTCGGTGGAGGTCGCGCGCCGGGCGTACGCCCCGAAGAGAACGGAGATGAAGAGTGCGGAGGCGCCCAGCAGCAGCAGTCTGGAGACGAGTGCGGCGCCGGGTTTGGTCTGGAGGACGCCCTTGAGCGCGCTCAGGTCGAAGACGTCCGCGAGGTGTCCTGACCCGGTGTAAGGGGCCCTGAGCAGCAGAAGAACGAGGGTGGACGCGGTCAGCGTCAGCCAGCCGCGTACGACGAGCCGCTGCAGCGGCCGTTCGTTCGCCCCGCGCTGCCAGCAGGCGAGGACGAAGGCGGCGCCGCCGACGAGCACGATGAACCCGGCGTAGGCGGCGTATCGAGCGGCGCCGTAGAGGACGCCGACGAGTCCGCCGCCGACGTTCTCACCGGTGGCGGACACCGTGGTCCTGGACGGGGCGCCGATGGAGAAGGTGAAGGCGCCCGACACGGGGTGGCTGTCGGCGGAGATGGCCTGCCAGGCGACTGTGTACGTGCCCTTCGCGAGGCCGGGGCGCAGGTCGACACCGTACGTGACGGTGCCGCCCTTGGAGAGGTTACGTAGTGCGGCGGTGTCGGCGCGCTTGCCCTTCGGGTCGAGGACCCGGATGGACTTGTTGTCCATGGCGACCTGCTCGGAGAAGGTGAGCGCGACGTCGGCAGGGGTCTGCGCGACCACCGCCCCCGCTTTCGGGTTGCTTCCGAGCAGGGCCGCGTGTGCGGACGCGGGGGCGGCCGCGGCGAACAGCGCGCCGAGGAGCGCCGCCGCGACGAGCAGCAGCCGTGCGAGCGGAAGGCCGGAGCGTGGTGGGGCGGTGGTCGCCGTCATGGTGTCAGCTCCTCAACTGTGCTGCGGGTTGTAGGTGGGCTCCTTGACGGGAAGTTCGGCCTTGAGCACGCCGCCCTTCTCGAAGTGCAGCTCCACGGCGACCTTCTGGCCGCGCTCGGGCTGCTTCTTGAGGTGCATGAACATGAGGTGGTTTCCGCCGCGCTCCAGGTCCAGTTCGCCATGGGCGGGGACCGGGAGGGACTTCACCGCGAGCATCTGCTCGTTCTTGGTCGTATGGATGGTGATGTCGTCGGAGAGCCCGCTGGTGACGGAGGTGAGCCGGTCCGCGGTGGCACCGCGGTTGGTCACGGTCACGAACCCCGCGGCCATCCCGCTGCCCCCGACCGGCTCGGGCATGAAGGATTCCGTGACCTTCAGCTCGGGCTCACCAGCCGCCGCCGGGCCGGAGCCCGACGCCGTACCCGAGCCCTTACCCGACCCCGACCCCGACCCCGACGGTGAACCGGGCCCGGACGATGAGCAGCCCGCCAGCGCCAGCGCCGCAGTGGCGGCTATGGCGCAGACGGAGGACGCCCGCGCACCCCGGTTCACGGGTTCTCACCCTTGACGATCTTGGGCATGTCCTTCGTGTAGTCCTTGACCGTGGTGTCCTCGCCGTACAGGAGGTAGCCCTTGTCCGTCTTCGGCGAGAAGGCGATGACCTGCGCCCCGTGCATCGAGACGATCGTGCCGTCCTTCTGCTTGGTGGTCGGCGAGATGCCGATGCCGATCTGGCGGGCCCCCGCCTGGATCTTCTTGAAGTCGCCGGTGAGCCCGATGAACGACGGGTCCTGCGCCTTCAGCCACTTGCCCAGTTCGGACGGGGTGTCACGAGCCGGGTCGGTGGTGACGAAGACGACCTGGAGCTTGCTCTGCTCGGATTTGGGCAGAGCCTTCTTGGCCACGGCGATGTTCCCCATGGTCAGCGGGCAGATGTCGGGGCAGTGCGTGTAGCCGAAATAGATCAGCGTCGGCTTGCCCTTGGTCTCCTTGCGGAAGTCGAACTTCTTGCCGTGTGTGTCCGTGAGGACGAAGTCCGGCTTGGTGAACGGGGTGTCGAGCACCGTCGCGGCCTGTGTCCTGGTCTGACCGGAGACGTCGGCCACCGGGCTCTTGCCGGAACTGCCGCCGTCGTCGCTGCCGCAGGCCGCGAGTGAGAAGGCGGCCGCCACCGCGAGGGCGGCGGCCGTCAGCGACTTCTTGTACACGCGGTGCTTCGTGCTGTGCGTCGTGCTGTGCATGGAGGAACGTCCCAAGTGCTGAGGGTGGTGTGGGCCGTCAGGCGGTACGGCGGCGGCCGGCGAGGACACCGAAGGCGACGCCCGCGATGCCGATGATGATGCCGATGACCGCGAGGATCCTGGCGGTGTTGTCACTGCCGTCCGAAGACGAGGCGGTGGCAGTCTTGGCGGGCGTGCCGCTGTCGCCCGGTGCGGATGTCTTGCCGGACGCGCTGCCCGGTGTGGCGCCGGCGGTGTCGGCGGCCGGGGTCAGCTTGAGTACGGGCGCCGGGTTCTGGGGCTCGTCGGCACCGGGCTTCTGCTCCTCGATCCAGCGCACGACCTCCTTGTTGGAGTACGTCTGCAGAGCCTTGAAGGTGAGCTGGTCGGCGTCCGTGGGCAGCTGGCCGACGGAGAGCGGGAACTGCTCGAACTGTCCGGGCGCGATCTTCCCGCCGGTCCAGGTGACCTTCGAGACGGCCTCGTTGATCTTCTTGCCTTCGATGGTCAGCGGCTTGGCCAGCTTCGAGGTGGTGACGTGGACCTTCCAGCCGGGCACGGGCTCCGGCATCACCGAGGCCAGCGGGTGGTCGGCCGGGAAGTTGACCTCGACCTTGGTGGTCGACTCGCTGTCACGCTCGTTGGGGACCTTGAACGCGATGGTCGCGTAGCCGCCCTTGGCCGCCTCGCCCTGCGGCTGGACGGTGACGTGTGCGAAGGCGGTGCCCGAGACCAGCAGGACAGAGGTGGCGGCGACGCCACCGACCACGGCGATACGGCGGGTGAGCCCCGGGCGGCCGGTGCCCGGACGGGTGTTGCCCAGCAGGGTGGTCTTCAGCGGGTTGATGCTCATGGGGAACACACTCCACGGTGCGAGAGGACGGGTGGCAGCCCGCGCGCCGGTGCGCGCGGACAGCACGGCACCGCTCCCGTCGCTTCTCGCGTGGGGAGGTGCCGCGTCAGGCTGCGAACGCGTACATCTCGGGCGGACCACGCCTGATCACCGTGTGCTGGAGTGCTTCGCCCGCCGTCCACAGCGGAGCGGGCAGCGGCGCGTACCCGGCGCGCGGTCCCTGGGCCGGCGCACCCGGAAGCCCGGCGCGCAGGGCGCGTACCAGCGCGAGAGCCGCGCGCAGATTCCGTACGAGTGCGCCCTCGGCGACACCGTGCGACTGCCGGCTCAGCCGGAACAGGGCGATCTCACCGCGCCGCAGCAGCCAGCCCGTCGCCAGGCCGGCCAGCAGATGGCAGAGCGCCATCGGAAGGGTCGGCAGCATGAAGGCGCACGACGAGGTCGCGGCCTCCGCCATGTGGTGCGGTACGGGCCGGGCGGCGTTCGCCGCGGGGTCGATGCCCGCCGCGGCGACGATGCTGTGTGCACGGGCGGCGTTCAGCGGTGCGGCTCCGGCTCCGCAGACCAGCTTTCCAGCGAGCAGGACCAGGGCTGAGGGGTCGGCCGCGGGCTGCCCTCCCCCGCCTGCCGCTCCGGCTCCGGCGCTTGCGCCCATGGAACCCATCACCATGGAGCCGTGCTGGCCGAGCCCGAATACGGTGTGCAGCGCGAGCTGGCCCGCGGTCAGCGCCGCTGCGATGCCCGGCAGGGAGCGCTCACGCCCGGCGAAGGGCGCGGCCACCGCGAAGAGTCCGGCGAACCCGAGGGCCAGCGGCCACCACGGGACTGCGGTACCGGAGGCCAGCGCGTGCCCCACCCCGGCCAGCACGACGCAGACCGCGGTGAAGACCGCGGTCCTCAGGAGCCGTGGACCGGCTCCGGCACGTACGGCAGAGGTAAGCATGGCCGGGTCATCATCGCACTGGGCCGGCAGCTGGTGTACGGCAGGTCCGGAAGGTCACCATCCGTCCCGGTGCGGCCCCCGCCGGGGGTCCGGCCGAACGGGCGGCGCGGGGCCGGGGCGCGCGGCGAACCGCCTGTGGCAGGCCCGCGTTACACCGGCGCACGGGGTACGCGCGTCCGCCGAATGAGCGGTATCACGTCAACTGCGTGCTTACGACCCCCGCGCTGCGGCAATACGTACACCTATGTCGAGCCGCAGCCAGGAGGCTGGAGCATGAGCATCTGGTGGTCACTCCATTTGCGGCGCGAAGCCGCGAGCGTTCCGCTCGCCCGTCGTCTTCTGCTCAGTGCCATGGAGACCGCGGGGGTGGACCCCGACATCTCCTTCGATCTGTCGCTCGCACTCAGCGAGGCCTGTGCGAACGCAGTGGAGCACGGAGGAACCGGAGGGCCGGGCGCCGCTTCCCAGGTGTACCGGGTGACGGCGTTCCTCGACGGCGAGAGGTGCCGGATCGAGGTCACCGACTCCGGGCCGGGTTTCCCCGCACGGCAGAAGCGCCGCACCGCGCCGCAGAACGTTCTGACGCATCCCGCAGCGCCGACCGGGACCTGGGCCGAGAGCGGCCGGGGCCTGGGGCTGATCGAGGAGCTCTCCGACCACGCCGACTTCCGCAACAGGCCGGGACGGGGCGCGATGGTGAGCTTCGACAAGGCCCTGAAGTGGCGGGAGGACGCGCTGCTCAGGGCCTCGTGACACGCGGGGCCCGCCTGCCGCCCTGCTTGTCCCGGGTGACGGTGTCGTCCCGCGGGACCGGGCTGCTCCGAGCATGCCTCCGCGCGCAGGACTTGGTGTGCGGGCCTTCCTGCGCGGGCCTCCCTGCGCGGGCGCACCGGTGGGGCCGGTGCGCGGGCGCACCGGTGGGGCCGGCCGGAGTGCGGCCGGCCCCACCGGGGCCCTCTCGGCCCGGGGAGGGTCAGCCCTGCTTGACCGAGGCCATCCATGCCTCGACCTCGTCCGCCCGGCGCGGCAGCGCGGCGGACAGGTTCCGGTTGCCGTCCTCGGTGACGAGGATGTCGTCCTCGATCCGGACACCGATGCCGCGGTACTCCTCGGGCACCGTCAGGTCGTCCGCCTGGAAGTACAGACCGGGCTCGACCGTGAGGCACATGCCGGGCTCCAGCGTGCCGTTGACGTACGCCTCGGTGCGGGCGGCCGCGCAGTCGTGGACGTCGAGGCCGAGCATGTGGCCGGTCCCGTGCAGGGTCCAGCGGCGCTGCAGACCCAGTTCGAGCACCCGCTCCACCGGGCCGTCGACAATGCCCCACTCGACGAGCTTCTCGGCGAGCACGCGCTGGGACGCGTCGTGGAAGTCGCGGTAGGCGGCGCCGGGCTTGACGGCCGCGATGCCGGCTTCCTGGGACTCGTACACCGCGTCGTAGATCTTGCGCTGCAGCGCGTTGAAGGTGCCGTCGATGGGGAGCGTGCGGGTCACGTCGGCGGTGTAGAGGGAGTGCGTCTCCACACCGGCGTCGAGCAGCAGCAGTTCTCCGGAGCGGACATCACCGTCGTTGCGCACCCAGTGGAGGGTGGTCGCGTGCGGGCCCGCCGCGCAGATCGAGCCGTAGCCGATGTCGTTGCCCTCGACGCGGGCGCGCAGGAAGAAGGTGCCCTCGATGTAGCGCTCGGAGGTGGCCTCGGCCTTGTCGAGGATCCTCACGACGTCCTCGAAGCCGTGCACCGTCGCGTCGACGGCCTTCTGCAGCTCGCCGATCTCGAACGCGTCCTTCACCGCGCGCGCCTCGGAGAGGTACACCCGCAGTTCCTCGTCGCGCTCGGCAGTGACCTTGTCGGTCAGCGCGGATTCGATGCCCGCGTCGTAGCCCCGGACGTTGCGGACGGGCCCGGTCGCCTCGGTGAGCGCGCCGGGCAGCTCGCGGACGTCCTTCGCCGGGATCCCGAGCAGCTGCTCGGCCTCGGCGAGCGAGTGCCTGCGGCCGACCCACAGCTCGCCCTGGCCGCTCAGCCAGAACTCGCCGTTCTCACGGTCGGAGCGGGGCAGCAGATAGATCGTCGCGGTGTGTCCGCCGTCGGCCGGTTCGAGGACCAGGACGCCGTCCTGCGTCTGGTCACCGGTGAGGTAGGCGTACTCGCTGGCGGCACGGAAGGCGTATTCGGTGTCGTTGGAGCGGGTCTTGAGATGGCCTGCCGGGACCACCAGGCGCTCGCCGGGAAAGCGCGCCGAGAGCGCGGCGCGGCGGGCCGCGGTGTGTCCGGCCTGAGCGATCGGCTCCAGGCCGCGCAGCTCGGTGTCGGCCCAGCCGGACTTCATGTTCGCGGCGAGCTCGTCGGACACGGCCGGGTAGAGGCCGTTCTTCCGGGGCTTGACGGTCTCCGCCGCCGGGGTCTCCCGGGATTCCGGGGTCGCCGGGTTCTCCGGGGTGAGCTCCTCAGACACGTTTCTGTCTCCTTGATACGACACTGGGCCCCATCCATCGTACGGGTGTACGGAAGGGGGCCCAGTGCCGAAAGGCCTCTTACCGGAACTGTGTGGAGCACGGCCGGCCCTCAGTCGAAACGGGCCGCCAGAATCACCACGTCATCGGTGCATTCCTGCTGGTCGAGGCCATCGGGCAGCATCGTGCGCAGGACGTGGTCGGCAATGGCCGCGGGGTCCTCGCGCAGCGCCCGGGGGAGGTTCGCCGCCGCCGAGTGGAGCCGGGCGAACGCCCGGTCAGTGGAGTCCCCGGTCCGGTTCAGCAGCCCGTCGGTGCAGAGCAGAACCGTCTCTCCAGGTGCCGGTGAGAACTCCACGCTCGGTGCTTCCCAGCAGGCGAGCATCCCCAGCGGCGCCGACAGCGAGGTCTCGACGAACTCCGTGCGCCGGTCGCCGATGATCAGCGGCGGGGTGTGGCCCGCGCCGGCCAGCACGATCTTGCGTCGCGCCGGTTCGTAGTGGGCGAAGAGTGCGGTCGCCGAACGGGCGGGCTCGGTGAGCCGCAGCAGGAGTTCGAGGTCGGAGAGGACCGCGACGGGATCCTCGCCCTCCATGACGGCGTACGCCCGCAGAGCGGCCCGCAGCCGTCCCATCGCCGCGGTCACGGCGGGGCCCGAGCCGGTGACGGAGCCGACGGTGAGGCCGAGGGCGCCGTCGGGCAGTGCCAGTGCGTCGTACCAGTCGCCGCCGCCGAGCGGTCCGGTCCGGTGGCAGGCGGCGAGCCGGACACCGGGCACCCGCGGCAGCCGGCGGGGCAGCAGCTCATCGGTGACGGCGGCCACCTGTGCGCGGGCCCGGGTCAGTTCGACCAGCCGGGCCAGGTGCTCGCTCGCGTACCGCGCGTAGAGACCGGTGAGACGGCGGTGGCGTTCCGCGGGTTCGGCCGGTTCGTCGTAGAGCCAGACGGCCGCGCCGAGCCGGCCGGCTGTCGCGGTCGCCAGCGGGAGGGCGTAGCTGGCCGCGTAGCCGACGCGGGTGGCGACCTCGCGATGACGCGGGTCGAGGTGCTGGTCGCCGAGGATGTCAGGGGTCGCGATGCCGCCGGCGGGTCCGGAAGCGCTGTCCGTGCCGCTCCCCGCGCGGGAGTGTGCGCCGGGGGGCGCGTTCGTATCGCTGCTGTCGAGAATGCGTCCGTACGCGGTGGCGGCGCGGGGGATTGTTTCGATGTGGCCGAGTTCGGCGTGGGTGAGGCCGAGTCCGGCGGTGCGGGCGGGGCAGGGGCCGTAGGCCGTGCCGCCGACCGCGGGGGTGCTCGCGGGTTCCAGTACGACCAGGCCGCGGCGGGCACCGAGCAGGGAGGCACCCGCGCGCAGGAACTCCTGGAGGGCGTCGTCCAGGGTGCTGGTGGCGGCCAGCCGCTCGGTGAGTTCGTGCAGCGTGGTGAGGTCGAAGACCCAGCCGGCCAGCCGGTCCTGGATCAGGGCGCAGGGCGCGGCGGCCGGTGCGGGGGCGGGGATGGATGCGGCAGTGTGCGCGGTGGCCGGAACTGTGGAGTCGATTCCAGCCACTTTCGGCAGGTGAGGTGCGCTCATGGCAGCCGGCTTTCTGACTGGTGCGTTTCGCTCAATAGCATCGCAAACCCCTGTGTCATTCTGCGTAGCTACCAGTGGATCCACATGTACACGCAGAAGCGCGGAGATGTCCAGCATTGCCCCCTTGGGATTCCTGGTGTCCACGGGAGCGTTCTGTCTCCATCCAGTAGATAACCAACTTGGCTGGAAAATGCCCCCCCGTGCGGCTATTTGATGTCGACTGAAGTCGTTCGGCAGAGCGTCACATCGATTGCGGTGGGTACGTAACCGGTGATGGCCAGGGGCAGTTGATCCGGCCCCGGAACCTGGCGGCAGGCCTGCGCGTCTATACCGCTGTGGGTCACGCCCCAGCCCCGAATGGCGGGGTTCGCCCAGTGGCACAGCGATTCAGTGGTTCAGCGGTACGGCGATTCAGCGGCACAGCGCACAGCACAGACAGCACGGGACAAGTACGCGCCACGCAAGCGCCACCCGTGGCCATGCTTGAGCAATGAACTCGGACCAGGCACCGTCCTGCCGGTCATCCACACCGCAGGCGAAGAGTTCGTGTACGTACAGTGACGCGGCGTATCCATGGCGCGGTGTGGACCTCGGCGTTCAACGGAAAGGAACGAGCGCTCATGCGCGAGATCCTCGGAAGGCGACGCGGACTCCGGTTCCGGCGCAGCGGGAGGCACGCCCAGCTCGATGCGGCGCTGACCTGCGCAACCGGCTGGCAGTGGCCCGTCGTTCCCGGTGTGGGGCACTCCGCCTCCGCCGGCCGGGAGCGCAGCTGCGGCTGCCCCGACCCCGAGTGCGTCGTACCCGGCGCGCACCCCTTCGACCCGGGACTCCTCACGGCGACCACCGACGAGCGCATGGTGCGCTGGTGGTGGGCCGGCCGTCCCGACGCACCGGTGGTCCTGGCCACGGGAGGCCGTGCGCCGTGCGCGCTCAGCCTTCCCGCCGTCGCCGGCGCACGCGCCCTGGTGGCACTCGACCGGATGGGCATGCGGCTCGGACCGGTCGTGGCGACGCCCACGCGCTGGTCGCTGCTGGTCGCTCCGTACTCACTGGAGCGGCTCGGCGAACTGCTGCACGCCAAGGACTGGGTGCCCAGCTCACTGCGGTTCCACGGCGACGGCGGATATCTGGTGCTGCCGCCGTCCGAGACAGGCAAGGGCCCCGTCTGGTGGGAGCGGGCTCCTGCGGCGGACACCGCTGGTTCCGCCTCGCGGGCCCGGCCGGCCACGGGAGGCCCCGCCGGGGGCCGCGGCCCGGCGGCGCCCTGGCTGCCGGAGGTCGAAGGGGTACTGGACGCGCTGGTCGAGGCCAGTACCGGTGCTCCGGGCGGCGGCAGCAAGCTCGCGTACTGAGGGCTGTTGAGCGCCTGTACGCGTACACGGACGGTGAGGGTGCGGGACGTCCGAGCCGTGATGGTGCGTAGTGCGGTCCGGGCTGCCGGACGGGCGCCGTGTCCCGTGCGCACCGGCGTACGGGGCGCGTACGGCGCACGGAGCGGCGGGCTTTACCGGGCGGGCGGAGACCGCCGGGCCGGAGCGTCGCCGCCGCGCTGCGGAAGCAACTCCGCGCTCCTCGGCGGGCATTGACAACCCGGGCATACAAGGGCCCGGCCGTTGGCGACGGGGGATGCACCAACGACCGGGCTACTAGAACGGTAACAAGAGATCGGCGGTTCGCAAATTCGATCTCATGTATTCGGACAGCGACTTACCTGCGCGTACGGTCAGTTGTGACGGGAGTCACCTGCTGTCGCGCCCGCGTCGTCACTCTCAGCTGAGCGTCACCTGGCGGTTGGTGAGGCCTCCGCGGGCCCGCCGCTCCTCCGGGGTGAGCGGGGAGTCGGAGGCGAGAGCCGCGGCGAGCCGCTCCGCGAACTCCGCGGCGGGCTTCTCGCACTCCTCGGCGTTCATCGCGGTCGGCAGGTCCCACACCGGGACCGTCAGCCCGTGCGCCCGGAAGGACCCCACGAGCCGGGTGCCGACACCGAGGGAGGAAGTGCCCGCGGCGTGCAGCCGGGCCAGGGCGTCCAGGAGCTGCTCCTCGGGGTGGAGCATGACCCAGCGCAGATGGTTCTTCTCGGGCGTCTCGCACCAGTACGCGGAGTCCACCGACGCCAGCCTCACGGTGGGGATGGCTGCCTCGTTCGCGCGCTCCAGCGAGGCGGAGACCTCCGGGGTGGCGTTCTCCGAGTCGGGCACCCAGAACTCGAACCCGGGATGCACGGCCGGCTCGAAGGGGGCGCCCGGCTCCAACAGGTCCTGCAGCCGGGGCCCGTCGGGGGCGGTCTGCCGGCCGGCCACCGGCGTACCGGGCTCGGCGGCAAGCGCCCGCTCCAGGGTGTCGGCCAGATCCCGGCTGAGGTCGCCGGTCGGAGTGTCGTTCTGCAGGCCGAGCAGCACCGAACCGTCGTCGCGCCGCAGCGCGGGCCAGGCCATCGGCAGCACGGTCGCGAGCGTCACGGAGGGCACGCCGTCGGGCAGCCCGCCCTTCAGGGTCAGTTCCACGGTCGCCGCGGGCACCAGTTCGCGCAGTGCGACCCAGTCGCCCTCACCGGGCAGGCCCTCGAAGGGGCGCTGCACCAGCTCGGCCACGGCGTGGGCCGCGGCCCGGCCGTGGCAGGCCTTGTAGCGGCGGCCGGAGCCGCAGGGACAGGGCTCACGGGCCCCGACCACGGGGACGTGCTCGGCGCCTGCGGAGCGGGCCCCGTTGGTTCCGTGAGGGGCCTTCGTCTGAGGACGCTTCTTCGCCATGGTGCGGCTCTCTCCCGACTGCGCTGGACCTGTGTGTGGCGCGAGCCTATGGGATGTACGGCCGATCGCGTGGGGGCTCACAGGACCGGAACGCCGCCGGGGTATCAGTCGACTTCGTCGAAGACGTCCGAGACGGAGAAGTCGGAGACGACAGGAACGGGGAAGTCCGGCCCGCCGACGGTCCCGTCGGCGGCGAAGTCCTCACGACGTCCACCGGTGACGAGCACCCAGACGGTCACTTCGCCCGACGCGTCGTCCCGCACGCCCCACTCCTGGGCCAGCGCGCTGATGATGTTGAGCCCGCGCCCGCCCCGCGCGGTGACCGACGGGGTGGCTGGAACCGGTCGGGTCGGACCGCCCCCGTCCGTCACCTCCACGGTCAGCCTGCCTGCTTTGTCCACGCGCCAAGCAGCGCGGACATCACCGTCGCCGATCTCCGCCCGGCCCAGCGGCCTGCCGTGCCGGCAGGCGTTGCTGAGCAGTTCGGAAAGGATCAGTACGGCGTCGTCGACGACCGAGTCCGACACTCCGGTCCTGCGCAGCTGATCGCGCATCCGGTGCCTCGCTTCACCCACGCCCGCAGGGCCATGGGGTACGGCCATGCTCGACGACGCGGGCACTTCTTGTGCCACCACCAACGCCACCCCCGAGACCTCCTTTGCCCCACGCCACCGAGTGGATGCCCCGGTGAACTGGACCGGAAACCGGCCAAAGGGGGCCCGGTGACGCACTCGACGTGCTCGAATACGGACCGAACGCGCCGGTGCACTCCCTGTGACCTTATTAATCCTGATTAAAAGCGACTGAAGAGGCATCAGTTACTTATCAGGACTAAAGACGCCCCAGTTGGGAAAGGACCTGTTTCGGCCGGTTGGTGATGATTGCGTCCACGCCGAGCTCCGTGCAGAGGGCCACATCCTCGGGCTCGTTCACGGTCCACACGTGCACCTGGTGCCCGGCCCGGTGCAACCGTTCGACGTAGCCGGGGTGGCTGCGCAGGATCCGCATGCCGGGCCCGGCGATCCCGGCACCGGCGGGCAGCCGCCCGTCGCGCAGCCGCGGCGTCAGGAACTGCAGGAGATAGACGGTGGGGATGGCGGGTGCGGCCGCAGCGATCCGGTGCAGCGAACGCGCGGAAAAGCTCATGATCCGCACGGGCGACGCGTCGCCCTTCGACGGGGAGTCCAGGCCGAACCGGGCCAGGGACGCGAGCAGCCTCTCCTCCACCTGTCCGGCCCACCGGGTGGGGTGCTTGGTCTCGATGGCCAGCTCCACCCGGCGGCCCGAGTCGGCGACGAGCTCCAGGAGCCGGTCCAGGGTGAGCACGGACGTACTCTCCCGGTCCCAGTCCGGCGACTCCGCCGGGTCCTTCCAGTCCCGCCAGGACCCGAAGTCGAGGGCGGCGAGATCGGACAGCTCCAGCGCGGAGACCGCGCCACGGCCGTCGGACGTGCGGTTCACCCGGCGGTCGTGCACACAGACGAGATGGCCGTCGGCGGTGAGGCGGACATCGCATTCGAGGGCGTCGGCCCCGTCCTCGATGGCACGCGTGTACGCGGCGAGTGTGTGCTCCGGGGCATCCTCGGAAGCCCCCCGGTGAGCGACGACCTGGATGCTGTGCTGTCGTACGTGGGTCACCGCGTCATGGTGTCACCGTGACGGGGTAGGCGAACGCAGGGGAGCACGGGCAGGTGTGTGAAGGTGCATGCTTCTCATCCGAAATAAAGGATGCGGGAGAACCGGGCGGGGAGAAGACCCTGAGGAAGACCCCGAAGCAGAAGACCCCGAAGAGGATGCACAGCTCCCGCTTACAGTGCCCCGACGTGCTGTGGGAAAAGCTGTCCGCAGACACTTGCACAGCGGGACTCTGACCGAGACGACGTGGAACCGAGGAGAAAGAGCTGTGAGCACCGAGAACGAGGGTACCGAGGGCACAGCGGCCGAGACCGCACGACCCGCCCCGTCCGCACCTCCCGTGCCGGTCGCCGCTCCTGAGGGCACGCCCGCTTCCGCCACCGAAGCCACCGCGCAGCTCCCCGGGCCGGTGTCCGCCGGCCCGCACGAGCCCGCCAGGGCCGCGGACGCCGGATGGCCCCCGCCCCCGCCGTCGGTTCCCGCGTACGGAGGCGGCGGCAACGGCGGATACGGAGACGGCGGCGGCCCGGTCTGGGGTGCGCCCGTACCGGCTCCCCCCGCGGCACCGAAGAAGCGCGCGGGCGGCCTGATCGCGGCGGTGATCGTGGCAGCGCTGGTCGCGGGCGGTATCGGTGGCGGTATCGGGTACTTCGCCGCCGAGCACAGCGACAACGCGACGGGCTCGACGACGGTGTCCGCACCGGGCAAGGGGCAGGAGGTCAAGCGCTCGCCGAACACGGTGGCGGGCATCGCGGCCAAGGCCCTGCCGAGCGTGGTGACCATCGAGGCGAAGAGCGGCAACGGCGACGGCGGCACAGGCACCGGCTTCATCTACGACACCCAGGGCCACATCCTCACCAACAATCACGTGGTGGCTGAGGCGGCCGGCGGCGGCACCCTGACGGCGACGTTCTCCAACGGCAAGAAGTACGACGCCGAGGTCGTGGGCCGGGCCCAGGGCTACGACGTGGCCGTCGTCAAGCTCAAGAACGCTCCGTCCGGGCTCACACCGCTCGCGCTGGGCAATTCCGACCAGGTGGCCGTCGGGGACTCGACCATCGCGATCGGCGCGCCCTTCGGTCTGTCCAACACGGTGACGACCGGCATCATCAGCGCCAAGAACCGGCCGGTCGCCTCGGGTGACGGCTCGGGCAGCAAGGCCTCGTACATGAACGCCCTGCAGACCGACGCCTCGATCAACCCCGGCAACTCCGGCGGCCCGCTGCTCGACGACCGCGGGGCGGTCATCGGCATCAACTCGGCCATCCAGTCGGCGAGCAGCGGCAGCCTCGGCGGCGGAGATTCCCAGGCGGGCTCGATCGGTCTGGGCTTCGCCATCCCGATCAGCCAGGCGAAGAACGTCGCCCAGCAGCTGATCAAGACCGGTCAGCCGGTCTACCCCGTGATCGGCGCCACGGTCGCCATGGAGGAGCAGGGCGACGGCGCGAAGATCGCGGACCAGGGTGCGAGCGGCACGGACGCGGTCACGGCCAACGGCCCGGCAGCCAAGGCCGGTCTCAAGTCCGGCGACGTGATCACCAAGCTCGACGGCACGGCGATCGACAGCGGCCCGACCCTGATCGGCACGATCTGGACGCACCAGCCGGGTGACAAGGTCCAGCTGACCTACAAGCGGGGCGGCAAGGAGCACACGGTCGAGGTCACCCTGGGCCAGCGCAAGGGCGACAGCTGACGCGCTAGTCTGTTCCCGCATCACCCCGGCGGGGTGATGCGGGGTGGGTTGCCCGAGCGGCCTAAGGGAACGGTCTTGAAAACCGTCGTGGCGAGAGTCACCGTGGGTTCAAATCCCACACCCACCGCTTGCAGGTCAGCGCAATAGCAGGTCAGAAGGGGTGTCCTCCATTGGAGGGCACCCCTTCTGCGTGCGGCCTGTCTCACCCCGTCTCACTGGCATCCCAGTGTTGACCAGGGCGTACGGCCAACCTGTGGCCAAGATCCGGCAGGGTCAGGGCGCCGGCCGCTCGTCCCTCGCCTGGTCGGCAAAGCCCTGGTCGATCAACTCGTTCATCCGCTCCTCCTCCCCGTCCAGAACCTTCGCGTAGTACCGCTGAAGTACGGCGATGCTCTGCCCTGCCCGACGAGCGGTCTCAGCGAGACTCACCCCGGAGCGAAGCCAGAAAGACACACAGGCATGGCGCAGGTCGTAAGGGATGCGAGCGAGCGGTGACGTGACCTGAGCTGGTGTAAGAGCCAGGCGCCTTGCCTCCTTCCACACGACTCCGTACTCCTGCGAACGGACAGGACCGCCGCGAACGGCGCGGAACAGACGGCCGTCGTCGCCAGTGCCGAACTGGTCGATGTGCTTTCGTAGGATCTGTACGAGAACGGGTGGGATCGGGACGCGGCGTACGGTCTTTCGCGCCCGGTGCTTGAGCCCTCTCTCCTCGTACGGCATCCCGTCGTCGGTCCACCCGGAACCCACCTGCGGACGGGCCCCGGACAGATCTAGCCGCCCCCATCCGCTCTCAGGAAGGGTGCAGTGGTCGGCACTGAGAACGGAGACTTCTTCCGGCCGCATGGCGGCGTAGTACATGCACCCAAAGAACGCTGTCAGGTGCTCACCGCGTTGACCTTGGCTACGTACCGCTTGGAGCAGCCCAGCCGCCTGGGCAGGGGTGGCAACACTGCGCTCGTCCAGTTCCTCCACGGCTTTCGGAAGTTCCCAGTGGACCCGGCTTAGCGGGTTACTTGGCAGCAGCTCCTTCTCCACGGCGAGCCGCAGACAGTTGTTCAGGACGGCCCGCCGGCGCCTCACAGTGTTCGGCGCAGCGGCTTTCCCGTCCTGCCTTTTCGCCAGCTCATCAAGGACCGGGCGCATCTTCTTGGCACTGTCGAGATCTACGACCGCGGGAGCGTTCTTCTCGATCCACGCCAGCGTCCGAGCTTCGGCTTCCGGCGGTGTTGCGTCATGCCGACCAGCGTTGAAGGCCCACTGATAGAGGGTCCGCCGCAACAGCTCTGTCTCCGGTCGGCCCCTGCCCGTCGGGAGGAGCGACAGGGTCGCGATGGTCAGGCTCTCAGCAATGCTGGCGCGGTGCTTCGCGGCGGCATGGGGCCACTTCATGGCGACGTGATCCCGAGCGTGCGTGTACCAGGATGTGCGGTTGAGCTGGCGAAGTTCGGAGACCGGGAGCCCGGTCTCGGTGTCGAACGCTTCGCCACTTCTGGCGGCCGTCATCAATTTCGATCGGCGAGCTTCGGCAAGAGTCTTGGTCAGGAAGGGCTCGGGGAAGACCTTGCCGTCTACGGTCCAGCGGACCTGATAGGGGGCGCTCTTGCTCTCGCGGCGCCGGATGCTCCATACCCGCACGTCATAACTCTGCATGTCTCTCCTTCATGCCGAAGGGGCCCGCGTTATGGCGGGCCCCTTCGTGTGGTTGTGCGTGTCGGATCAGGCGGCGTATTGCCCGCAGGACTCCAGCCAGGAATCAAGGTCTTGACGACGGACCCGAAGCTGTCCATTCGGGAGCTTGATGAGGCGGGGGGCCTGCTTGCGGGCCCGCATGCGGTAGAAGGCGGCTCGGCTCATGCCGATCTCGGTGAGAACTTCGGGGAGTTTGAGCATCTGGGGGCGTGCCATGGCTTCGACTCCTTTGGAAAGGATCGGGAGCAGGTGCGGGACCCTCTCCCTCTGAGGTCCGCTACTTCCGCTACCTCCGCTACCGCCCTGGTCAGGGGCATGATCGAGGTAGCGGATAGGGGTAGTGGTAGCGGATGTATCCGCTACCGGCCCGGTGCGGTGAGTTGTCGGGCCGGTAGCGGCAAAGTGGTGCGGGTAGCGGATGGGTAGCGGCTTGCCGCTACCTGGAAAGGGCCTCTGAGCTGGCCGGTAGCGGAGGTAGCGGAAGTAGCGGACTTTCAGCGGGGGGAGGGCAGTACCGCTGCCACGCGTCGTGCAGGTCGGTGGCGTAATAGCCCTTCATGACGCTCGTTCCGGCCTTGATGTTCCGGGCCGCGATCGGGGCGTTGTCGCCGGTCATGTACTCGCGGAGCATCTTCGACAGGCCCCGGGGGTCGAGGGGCCTGCCGCCCATGTCGGCCCACGGTGCTTCATCGAGGCTGTGGAGCCGGTCCAGGATGGCGACGGTGGGCAGTCGGTCGATGCCGTTGAACACCTGGTCGCGCAGATCAGTGAGCAGCCGGATACCGACGCTTCCCTTGTCATCGACCTTGGCGGCGTTGACCAGGTCGACGCACGCTTCCCGTGCCCGCTTCGGCCAGTCCCCGCCCGCGGCGTCCGCCACAGCCAGGAGCGGTTCCCACACGTCGGCGGGCCGGTCGGTGACCTCGTCGGGCATCTGCGGGAACGCGCCGTCGACCCGTTCGCGCACGCTGTCCGCCCAGAGGGCGAGCTGGTCCCGCAGGGCGTGGCCTTCGCTCTCGTGGACGCGCTGACGGAACGGCTCCACGCGCTCGTTCCGGGCCCGCCGGCGCATGCGGATGATGACGGAGCGGGTGAGGATCGTGTCCGGCAGCGACCCGAGCCCGGCCACGGCCACGGCGCAGAAGCTGGGGAACTCCTGGACCTGCTGGTTGGAGCCGTCTCCGACGCACCGGTACATCACTCCGGAGCGTCGGTGTCCCGCGTTCAGGAAGCCGCGCAACTGCTCGTTCTCCCCGGCCTTGGGGCCGAACACGGTGTCGATCTCATCGAAGAGGATCGTGGGCCGTGCCTCCAGTCCGGACACAGCCCGGAAGAGAGCGGAGGCGGACGCGTTGACCGCGACCATGGGGTAGGGCACGAGGGTTTCCACGATCTCCAGTGCCCTGCTCTTGCCGCTGGCCGGTTCCGGGGAGAGGAACGCGAGTCGCGGGGTGGCATCGAAGCAGTCGAGAAGGTGGGCGTGCGCATCCCACAGCGTCACCGCGACGTAAGCGGCCTCCACGGGAAAGGCGTTGAAGCGGCGGTGGAAGGCTTCGACCTGGCTGAGCAGGGCCGCGCCGTCGATGTCGGTGCCGGTCATGCGGCGTCCCTCCGGTTCTGTGCGGGGGCGTTGTGCGGGCACTGGCCGACGCGTACGCGGCCGGTCAGTTCGGTGACGGCCTTGCGTCCGCGTGCACGCTCGTGGTGTCCGCAGGTGCAGAGCCAGTCAGCTACCGGGATCTCGCCCCGGTCGAGTCCACGGATCTTGAGACCGGGCCAGATACCGGTCACGGTGATGGCGTGCGGGTCAGGGAGAACAGCAGGGGGGACGCCTTCGGCGACGACCTTCGGCGCGCTCTGTCCGGTGGTGGCCCGGGGCGGTTCGGCGGGGCTGGGCCCGGCAGACGGTGCGGGAAGGCTCTTCAAGGGGGAGCGGGGCGGGGGCTTCATGCCGTCCTCCGCTGCTGATTGCGTGCGATGGACCAGTTCAGACCGCTGCGAACCGTCGAGCGGCACTGGTTCGACGGCAGATTGGCGCACTCCCCCGCCGATTGAAGAGCCTCCTCAACCACCGACCGGGGAAGGTCGCCCCAGGCGATGAACCGCCCCAGAGCGCGCGCCGCCGACAACAGAGTCGAGTCCCGCTCACCCTCCGGGGCGACCTCCACCGTCGCGGTTTCCGCCGCCAGGGCGGCTGCGGCGTAGCGAGAGGCCTTGGACGACGACGGCACAGCCATCAGTCCCCGCGAAGCCTGACGGGGCCTCAGAAGGGCGTACAGCCAGCCCGGTAGCGGTGCGGGGTCGGAGTGGTCGGTGACGGTGTAGGGGCCGGTGGGGGTGAAGCTGCCGGGGGCGACGACGTAGCCGCCCCATGCCCGGGTGTCGATGAGCTTGCCGAGCTTGCCCGCGCTGTTGCCGAGCCGGGCCCCGTCGGGGGTGGTGAAGTACAGGTGGTGTCCACCGCTCGCGGTCCGGGTCCGGTAGGTGGCGGGGACGGCCTGTCCGGCGCGCTCGCAGAGCGCATGGAAGGTCGTCACGCCGCAAGGCGTGCCCGTACTGCTGTTGGGCTTGGGCATGTCGAGATCCACGACGACCAGCCCGGATGGGCCGGTGGCCAGCCCGATGTTGAACGGCCGGTCGGCCCATGCCCGGCGAATCCGGTCCGGGTCGAGCGTGGCGCGCTGCTCCCACTTGCGATGGCCTCCGGCGCAGTCACCGAGACCGGGGCAGACGGCTTCGCCATGCAGGGCGGGCCGCTTGTCGCCGGGACGCAGCGGGAACACGGACCAGCCGCGTGCGGCGGCATCCAGCGCCGCGGAGAGCAGCGCGGTATTGCGGTCATAGGTCATGCTGGGTGTCTCCTGTTCTGTGATGAGCGGGGAGATCAGGGCGGCCCGGAACTTTGGCGAGATGCGGGCCGCCCTTGGCGTGCCTAGAAGGGCGGTTCGTCGCTGTAGCCGTCCAGCCCCCAGGGGTGGCGTTCCGGAGCCCGGCGAAGCTGGAGGGGCAGCCGTCGCGGCAGCGGGAGCAGCGTCCAGTGGTGGGTCTCGTCCCAGCAGGTGCAGGGCTCCCACTCGGTCCTGGCGTACTCCCCCTCGTGGTCGCCGTAGTCGTAGGCGAACCCGCCATCGCCGTCGCAGCGGGGGCAGTCGGGGGCGGGAGTGTCGGTCAGGATCAACGTTCGACGGTCCCAGCCAATGAGCTGGATACGCAGGCGCATCGTGCGTCCTTTCAGCATTCGCAGTTGTCGGCCGTCTGCTGGCAGTCCCAGCAGCGAGGGCAGTCGCAACCGCAGGCGTGGTCGGCGTGTTCCTCGCCGACGCCGTAGCAGAGGCAGCCGGATTCACCGCAGGGCTGGGGCGCGTAGCCCTCGTTGTGGTCGTCGTTCACGTTCAGTTCCTCCCGAGCGTGGTTACTGTGCGTATCGGGTAAGGGCGTTGGGGATGCCTGTGCGGGGGCTGTTTCCGGGGTGATTCCGGGTTCGGGAAGGTGCTGCCTCCCCAGCCTCCCTAGGCTCCCAACTGGGGTGTTGTCGCAGATCAGGGCTGGGGAGGCGGGTTGGGGAGGCGGTTGGGGAGAACTCCCCAGGATGTGCGCGCCTCCCCAACTCCTTCCCTGTCACTGTGCGTCGATCTACCCGGCGTCTTCGGTGCCCTCTGTCTCGTCGGTGCGGGTCTCGATCGCGGCGAGGACGCGGGCGCGGGAGATCGTCTGGTTGCCGTTGTACTTGCGCGGTTCGGCGCCGAACGGCTTGAGTGCCTGGACCAGGTCCGAGGCGGACCACGTCCGGTAGACCTCCGGCCACCGCTGGGCCAGGTGCTGGCGAACCTCGTCGGACTTCATCCGCTCCTCGGTGCCCAGGACGGCGGCCACGTCAGCCAGGTGGTCGGCCTCCCGCGGCGCCGACTCTGTCCCGCTGGAGGTCTTCACTCCGGCCCGCAGGGCCTTGGCCCGCTCCGCGATGACGTCGGCGTCCTCGGGCCCGATGTAGTGAGTCCGGGCGGTCACCGAGGGCTGGCCGGGGGCGAGTTTGATCCCGTCACCGGCCACCACGAGGGTGCCCTTGTCCAGGCCCTGACGCAGCTTGTGCGGGGCCGCTCCGGCGTCGACCGCGGAGTCACCCACGGCCATGCGGGCCTGTGATTCGGTGCCCAGGACCAGGGAGGCCCGGATGTGGTTGCCCTCCCGGGAGCGCTTGGGCAGGTTCTCGTTGGTCGGGTCCTGGGTGCCCTCCCAGGTGGTGACGTTCACCGCGCGTCCCTGGTCGTGGATCTTCTTCACGGCCTGGAAGTAGCGGCTGTCAGCCTTCGACCCCCCGTACGGGGCGCCATAGCGGACGGTGCCCTTGTCGGTGGTGAACGTCTCCCGGGCGCCGGAGCCGTAGGCCACCTGTGCCTCGTCGATGAGGAGAATCAGGGGGTTGAACCGCGGGTCGGCCAGGATCTTGTCCTGGCTCCAGCCCTTGGCGGTCAGCTCCCGCATCAACGCGATGCGGGTCGCCATCTCCGCAACGGCCTCTTCGAGCATCTCGGTGGCCTGGATGACGTGGTCATCGGTGGGGCCCTGGATGAGGACGGTGGCGATGCCGTCGAACATCTGCCAGTCGCCGACGCCCTTGAGGTCGGCGATGTGGAACTCGACCCTCGGGTCGAGTGCCAGCCACAGGGCCAGCGCCCGCAGGCTCGCGGTCTTGCCCTGGTTGGACAGGCCGGTGATGAGCATGTGCTTCTGCCACAGCGAGACCAGCACCGCGTCCCCGCGCAGGTCGACACCCCAAGGGGCACGGCCCCGGTGCATGTCGGCTGTGGTGTCCGGGTCGGTGACCAGAGGGGAGGGGCCGATCGGCTGGTCGAGGGCGCCGGAGTCGGCGATCCACAGGCGCACGGTGCGCGCGGCCGGCGGGATCGTCATGTGCAGCTCGTGCTCGTGGCGGTTCAAGTTCTCCGCGAGCTTGCGCCGCTTGCCCAGCACCTCCTCGGTACTCACCCCGGACGGCAGGGTGACGTCGACCTCGACGCCGCACCCGGCCAGCGTGATGGGGCCGAGCATTCCGGCCGCACCGTCGGCCATCTCCTTGACAGCCTTACGCAGCGAGGAAATGCCCAGGTCCGACAGGGCCTTGACGACGGCTGACGGCGTGACCGGGACATCGTCCGTGGCCCCTGCGGCGGGCCGGGCCCATGCGGGCGCGGTCTGCTGCTGCTGGCCGGACCGCCACAGGTGGGACAGGGCGACCATCAGCAAGAGGGCGAGCGCAGGACCCCAGGCGACGCCGATGAACCAGCACAAGGCGCGGACCGCGTCGACGGCGGCTAGCGTCGGCGCAATCACGTCGTGCACGTGGTGGTCGTGCACGGCCATGCAGGCACCGAGCAACAGCAATACGCCCTCGGTCCCTGCGGCGCCGATCGCCGCGGACTTGGCCATCTGCGGCACACCCGCGATCAACTCCATCCGCCGGCGGTGCCGGTCGGTGCGGAAGCGGTCGGCTTTCTCCTGCCACTCCGCGGCCAGCTCGTGGTTGCCCGCGGCCACGGCGGCGGCCCGCATCTGGTGATGCACCACCACGGTCCGGCCCTGCCACGTCCGCCGGGCGACCACACCCGCCCCGCCGACGACGTAGAGGGAGTGCCGGGCCAGGGCGCGGGCACCGGCCCGGGTGCGCTCGTGTGTGACGGCGCGCCCTATGGTGCGGCCGGAACGCACCCACAGGGGCACCGGTGCCGCCGGGACGGGGTCGGGCACCACGGTGAGCACGGGCGGGCCCAGCTCATCGGCGGGGGCGTTCTTGTGCAGGCTGATGACGTTGTCCGACATGATGGCGGTACTCCTGTCTGCCCCGGCGGGGCGGATGAGTGAGGGCCCGGGGGCGGCCGGTTGTCTTGGCGGATTGCGACCGCCCCCGGGGACAGTCAGAGGCCCAGGTCGCGGGCGGCACGCTCGGTGCGGCGCAACGCGTCCTCAGCCGACTTCAAAGCGGCCTTCGCGGCCGCACGGTCCGCACGGTCGGCGGTGCGCAGTTCGGTCTTGGCGACGGCGACGGCCTGGCGTGTGGTCTCCAGGTGGACCGCCATGACAGCCGACTCGCGGTCGTGTCGCTTGGCCGCACCGTCGGTGATCCGCTCGATCCTGCGTTCCAAGTCGCCCTGGTAGACGCCGTCACCGGCGATGCCGCGCTTGCACATGCGGGCCATGTATCCGGCGACCTGGGCCTTTTCGCGGGTGGTGAGGCGGGGTTCGGGCTGCTGCTTCACGGGGCTCCGTTCCGGGGCCGGGCTGTCCAGCTCCCCGCCCGCCCCAGGACTGACCCGGGGCGGACAGGCAACCGTCAGAGCTGCTGCAGTTCGTGCGTGTGGCACAGGACGGGGGCGATGAACAGGCTGATCCCGTTCACCGTCCACCGGCCCTGCGTGAGCGGGCCGGGCGGGACTTCGTCCACAACCCGGCCGGTCTTGCCGACCGCGCGCGGGTCATCGTCACAGCGGACGATCCGCACCTTGTCGCCTGCCTTGAACATGGCGTTCTCCTTCGGGACGGTGTCAGTGGCTCTTGCGGATGTCGTGCCAGACGGAGCGCAGGACGAGAACGCAGACGGTCAGGGACACCACGGCGATGGCGACTGCGACCGCGGACAGGGCGACGGTCAGCAGGAACACCGAGGCGCCGACCCCGATCCCGATCCACTTCCCCGCCCCGCCCGACGACTGCTGGACCGGCTGCGTGACGGGCTGGGGGTGCTGGGCGAGCTGCTGTGCGGCCAACACGGCTTGTATGAGGGCCAGTTGCTCGGAGTTGTGGGCGGCCTCGACGGCTTCCTTGGCGGCGGCCCCGATGTCGCTCCGGGCACCGTGATGTATGGGGAGGGGTTCCACGGGCTTCTCCTTCTGGCTCGGTGTCAGGCGGCGAGGTGGTGGCCGGTGTCGGCGCAGGGAACGCACATGCCCAGCGAGGTGGGGATGCGGTACCCGGCGTCCCGCCCGCACTCGGGGCAGATGCGCTGTGCGGTGTTGGCCTTGGCGAGGGCTGTGGTCCGGCCGGGGGTCATCGGGCGTACGGGCTTGGCGCGGTCGATGAGGTAGAGGTAGGCGACCAGCGGGCCCCGGCGACGACGGGGGCGTTCGAGCTGAGCGGCTACGTCCTGGCCGCCGGGGCGGAGCCCTTGGGCGCGGAGTTGGCGGCGGGTGGCGTAGCCGTCTGGGGCGAGGTGCCACCGGAAGACCGGCAGCGTGGCCATCAGGCGACCATGCGCTTCCACGCGGACCGCAGACGGACCTCCGAAGCAGCGTGGCCAGCGGCCCGGAAGCGTGCGGCCATCTCCCGGTAGGACAAGGCCGGGGTCTCGCTGTACCGGATCTGGTCCACCAGCACATCCAGCGCCTCATCGCTGAGCGCGGGCGCGGCCTCCAGGGAGAGCGCGAGGAGCGGCTCGACGGGGCCCCAGACCGGCAGTTCCCATCGGGGTGTGACGCCGGGTGTGACGGGGGTCGTCACGCTGGTCAGCGCGTTACCGGTGCCCTCTCCCTTGCGTGCCTTCTCCAGTTTCGACCACGCCTCGGAGAGAGTCTGGGCGGTCTCGGCCTGGACGTGTGCGACGCGGGCACCGGCCTGCGTCACGGCCGTCAGCCGGGTCTCCTCGGTGGCGGCCTCTGACCGCAGCCGGGCACGGGCCACGGCCGCTTCGTCCCGGGCTTCCTGCTGGATCCCCCGGATCGATCCCAGCGCCCCCGGGGTGAGCGCGGTCCGCTCCCACAGCCCGTGCACCAGCCACAGCGCCTTGGCCGCGACCGGAAACCAGGCCACAGCCAGCCACGCGCCGACGTTCCCGTCGGCGGTGAGTGCGTGGGCGACCAGGACGCCGGTGGCGAGCAGGCCGAAGGCCCAGCCGACACCGGTCACCACGTTGCTGTGGTCGCCCTGCGCCGCAAGACGGCGTTCGTAGGCGAGGGTCGCCAGCCATCCACCGTCGATCCCGAGACCGACGACCAGAGCGACCAGCCACGGCATCGCCGTGCCCAGCCACATCACGACGACGGCCAGGGTGAGGACCATAGACACGGCCGTCATCGCCACGGCCGGCAGGACGGTCTTTGCGGTCTTGAGGTTCATGCCGCACCGCCCGACTCTGCTGTGTCGGTGCGGTTGGTCAGGTCGCGGCGGGCGGTCATCACCCGGCGGCGGGCCCGGCGGATACGCCGCTCGTCCAGCTCGGATGCGGGGCGGTCGATGGTCATGATCTGCGCGTCCAGCAGATCGACCTCCGCCAGGATCAGCGGCATCTCCACATCGATCGCGTCCAGCTCGACGGCCGTCGGCTCCCCATCGAACGGGGTGGCCGTAACGATGGCCTGAAGTGCAGCGATGTTCTGCATGGGTCGTACTTCCTTCTCAGTGGGACGGCCCGAAAAGCGGCCCTCGGTGCTCGAACACCGGGGGCCGCACGCCGTTGGGGTGGGGTGGGTCAGACGGTGGTGATGAGGACTGCGGCGATCAGCAGCCACAGGTGGTGAAAGGACTGGTCCAGCGCGTAAGCGCCGGTGCCCAGGTGTGCGGCCGGGCCACCCTTGGCGGTGACGGGGTGCGCGGGGTGGGCGCCGGTGCCGAGGCTGTAGAACTCGCTCTTCCCGGTGACCTTGGCCAGCCAGGCGAGGGTGCTGCGGCGGTCGGCCCACCAGTGACTGACCGCATCGACGCCGAGACCGGCGACCAGACCCGGGAGCGAGAGGTGCAGGCCCAACAGGGCGGCGACCGGCAGGAGTAAGACGACCTTGGTCGTCGTCAGGGTCGCGACGTGGCGGACACCGGCCAGGCGGCCCATCCAGCCGGGGCGGCCCTTGTCAGCAGACTGGGTGGAGGTCTGTACCCAGTGGTCGCCCACGCTGTGAGCGACGTACAGGGCGATGAAGACAGCGGCGAAGGTTGCGGCATCCATCTGCGGACTCCTCGGCGACGGGACACGGGATGACCGGCCCGCGGCCAGTCGGTGGGTCAAGGGCGTGATGGCGGTGGGGTGTTCAGCGGGTGCGGACGCGTCCGCTGACGCTGCGGGCACTCACGCGAAGGGCGCCGGCGCCGGTCACCCTCACGTCGCCGGAGACGGTGTTGGCGCGCAGGGCGCCGGATGCCTGGCTGGTGGCGGCGACGTCCACGTCGCCGGAGGTGGTGTTCAGGTCAGCGTCGGTGCCGCTGTAGAGGTCCACGCTGATGTCGCCGGACACCGATCGGGCGGTGACCCGTTCGCTCAGGAGCCCGGCGATGATGTCGCCGGACGTGGTGGACGCGTTCAGGTGGCGGGCTCCGTCGATCTCCAGGTCCCCGGAGGTCGAGCGGAATTCCATGCGCTCCAGGTCCCCGTTGACCTTCGCGTCGGCGGACTGGGAGACCACAGCCAGCGAGGATCCGACCGGCAGGTAGATGATGGCTTCGAGAAGGCTGACCCTGGTCATCGTGTCCGTGCCGCCACCGGTGACGATGCGGCCGTTGATGATGGTCATGCCGGTCACCGATCCGTAGACGGTGCCCATGGTCTGTGTGACCCGGCCGCCCCGGACGCTCTGGACCATGATGTTGCCGGGCATCTCGGGAACCTCTACCGACATGGCTTGACCGTGCTGGCCGGTGCGGGCCCGGTTGACCGCGTCGGCGGCCGGCCCCGAGGAGTCAGCCGTGCGCAGCACCACACGGGCGGTCGTGACGTTGCGGAGAACCTGAACTTGGATGCTGCCCACCGGCAGCTCCAGCCCGAGAACGACCGGGCCGGTGGACTGGGAAACCAAGGTGCGCTCAGTCATTGCGGAACCCTTCATGCGATGTGGTCCGGATGTGGTCCGGCTCCCCTCAGCCCCGCCCGTACAGCCGAAAAAGCTGGACGGGCGGAGGAGGCAACCGGCCGCACCGCCGTGGGCGGTGCGGAGGTGTGTGAATCGGGGGGCGCCATGTCTCTGCCTGGCGCCTAGCAGGGCAGCTCACAGCGGGTGGCGCCCCGAGGGGCGTACTCCAGAGCCGGTGTGCGGTGCGTACCGAGCCGACGCCCGGTACTGCTGCCGACGAACATCACCCGGTCGTCACGGGAGCAAGGGCTCTCACCTCGCTTGAGTTCACTGTTCAGTTTTCAAGGAACGACCAGCTCAGGGCCCGATGGCGTACGACCGAAGCCGCCTTCCAACAAGCAATCCCGAACCGAACAACGCCCCGTCGTTCCGCTGTCCTAGGACTGCGGTGCGTTGGGTAAGAGACTGCCTCACAGTCCTAGGACTGTCAACAGTCCTAGGACTGTGTTTGACTGGAGACGTCGAGAGGGGTGCGCCATGGCGGCGAAATGGCGAGAGCTGGCAGACAAGCTCGCCAACCAGATCAAGACCGGTGAGTACACGCCGGGCCAGCGACTGCCGCACATCAGGGAGCAGGTCGATGCAGGTGAAGGCTCCAAGGCCACCGTTCATGCGGCGTACAAGGCGTTGGAGGCCGAAGGGCTGGTGACCTCGTCACGCGGTCACGGCACGGTCGTACGGCCGCAAGCTCCTCTCAAGAGGGTTGGCATCGATCGTTACGACAAGGCCAAGTGGCGCGACGGTGATGAGGTGGCGTTCATCGCGGACCGGGTGGCCTCCGGCCGCTCGTACCGCCGTGGCGAACAGACGCAGACTGTGAGTCGCGTCCAGGCGCCGGCGGCCGTCGCGGAGGCCCACGGCCTGTCTGTTGGCGCAGACGTGTACGCACGTGCGCGGCTGGTGAAGGAAGGTGAGCAGCCGACGCACACCTTGACCAGCTACTACCGACCCGAGCACGTCGAGGGAACTCGAATCGTCGACCCGACACCTGGTCCGGCCGGTCGAGGCGGCGGTTTCCGGGTCCTCTACGACGCTGGTTACGAGATCGACCACATGAACGAGGAGCTCTGGGCTCGTGCCCCCACGGGAGACGAGATCAAGCTCTTGCAGCTGCCGACTGGCGAACCCGTCGTGGAGCTGCACCGGACCACCTATACGGCGGACGGCACCGTGGTGGAATTCGCCATCGGAGTGCACGCCGCATCTCGGTTCCGATGGGCCTACGACTTCAAGGTTCCGGACTCGGCGCAGGACGGAGGGGAGGGCAAGTGATCTCGGCACAGGAGTGGTCGGATGGGCGAAGGCTCTGGGACTTCCACCAGATGCACCACGAGCTACGGCGCTGCTCGGTGGCAATCGGTCTCGGTAGTCATGACCTCGGCGTGGCCGAGACAGCAGCAGACCTGTACCGGGACGGCATGATGCCCCTCATCGTCTTTACCGGCGCCACGAGCAGGACGACGCAGGACCGCATGCCCCGCGGCGAAGCCGTCCATTACCGGGAGCGCGCCCTGGAGCTGGGAGTTCCTGGCTCGGCGGTGCTTGTTGAGCCTCACGCGCGCAACACCGGGGAGAACATCCGCTTCTCGCGTGCGGTGCTCGAACAGGCCGGCGTCGAAGTCTCATCCGTGCTCCTCATCAGCAAGCCGTATGAGGAGCGGCGGGCTTACGCCACGGCGTGCAAGCTCTGGCCGGAAGTTGAGTTCGTAAGCGCGTCTACGCCGATGACCTTTGAGGCATACGTGGACTCGATCGGTGATCCCCGGCTCGTGATGGACATGCTCGTCGGGGCTCTGCAGCGGCTGCTGGTCTATCCCGCGAAAGGATTCATGACCGATCAGGCGGTGCCTGATGACGTGGTGGCGGCGTACGAACGACTGTGCCGCGAAGGGTTCACGAGCCGACTCGTCCGGGGCAGTGCAGACGCGGCCACCTGATGCGCGATTTCCGGGGCTGCGGCCAACCTCCGGCCAACCATGGCGGACGAGATGGCCAGGAAGTGGAGAAGCAGCAGCTCAGCGGCCCTTCTGCCTCTGAGAACAGGTCGGTCTTGAAAACCGTCGTGGCGAGAGTCACCGTGGGTTCAAATCCCACACCCACCGCACCGGTGAACGGCCCCCGACCAGGTAAAACGGTCGGGGGCCGTTCTCTTGTGCGCTGTCCGTCAGGCGCCGTGATTCCCCGGCCGGCTCTCGGCCGACGGGCACGGCGGGGACACGCTCCCGCACCTTCGCCACCTGCCTCATCCCACCGCTCGCCCCGGCTTCCGTCCCGTCCGGCGACCGGCGCCACGGATGGAGGATGAGATGTTGCCGCCCTGCTCACCCGCGGAAAAGCTGAGCCGGACGTCACCGGGTCTCAGGGAGTGCGGGCCGTACCGCGCCGGTCATGGTGGACGCTAGGAGCGGTGCTGTGCGGGTCATGTTGCAAGCGCGTCTGGACACGCAGGTCACGAACGAAGCAGTCAAGAACGGCACACTGCAGAAGATCATGCAGTCGATGTCTGAGCTGCTCAAGCCGGAGGCGGCGTACTTCGGCCCGGTCAGGGGCGGGCGAGCCTGCACCTTCGTCTTCGACATGCAGGACAGCTCAATGCTGCCCGCCATCGCCGAGCCGCTCTTCGAGGGCCTGGGCGCGGAGATCGAGATCCAGCCGGTGATGAACGTGGAAGACATGCAGAAGGGCATGGCCGCACTGCGGCGGAGCTGACCTGCCGACTGCCCGGCTGTTGGCCATGTGTGGGCCAGAACCGCGGGGGACGACGGCGCGGATGGTCCGTATGCGGAATGCCGCATACGCGCATGTTCCCTACATGCGTGAGTGATCCATCGTGCGTGTTCCGTATGGCGCGGATGTTCCGTGCACGGACCAGGCGGCTGAGCGCGCTGCGAGCGGGACGCTCCTGAAACAGGTGAACGCGGAAGGGGTGCGCCTCGGACGAGGGGCACCCCTTTCGTACTGCCGTACCGCCGGCCCGCGAGCAGTGGGCGGCATATGAATCCGCGGTGACTCCCGCCATCACTGGCCCCCGCGTTCACCTCCGCGCCCCGGTGCCGACCCGCGGGTGGGGGCCGGGAGCAGGCCGTCGGACACGATCCCGGCTCCGTCCTCGGCCCTTTGCGTGGCGGGGTGCCTGTGCGGGTCCCGGCCCGGCAGCGCGCTCAGCGCGCGTACACGGCCACGAAGTCACGTGTCGCCTGGTTGTAGTAGCGCTCCGCAGGGTTTTCGAAGTCGAGGATGTTCGTCGGCTTCGGGTCGGTGGGGTCGGCCTTGCCGTCGTAGCTCATGAAGGACGGCCAGGCGCGGTTCATGTCCAGCGGCATCGCGCGGACCGCTCCGGCGCGCTGCATCAGGTCCGCGAGGGTATGGGCGGTCAGGGCCTGGCCGACCACCATGATGACGTCGCCCTTGGCGGTGACGCCCACACCAGAGCGCGCCACGTACATCGCGCTCTGGTCGGTGGCGCCCCACTTGGAGTCGTTGTCGATGTCAGGGACCACCTTCCCGCCGTCGACCATCAGCTCCAGGCACTGGCGTACGCCGACGACGTCCGGTGTCATCCGCACGTCGCGGCCCCAGACCCCGAGCTTCATCGACCCGTCCCGGTAGAAGACTTCGGAGGCCGCGCCGTCGCGGAGCGAACCCACGGTACGGCCGTTGAGGTAGAAGCCGCCGTTGGAGCCGCCGTCGGAGACCTTGAAGCCGCCGTTCCAGGTGGCGACGAGGCCGGTGCGCTTCCCCTTGGGGACGTTCGGCGGTACCGAGAAGGTGCCGCCGGGCTCCCTTACCCCGGGGTGGAGCTGGAAGCGCGCTTTCCTGGTGCTGATCCAGGCGATGGCAGCCTCGTACGACGTGTGTTCCGCGTCGGGGCGCACGTATGTCCCCTGCACGATCGGCCGGCCCTTGCTGTCGACCGCCAGTGTGCGGTAGACACCCTCGCCCTTGAGCGCCGGTGAGACGAGCGGGTGCATCGGGGCGTGCAGCGGTACGTCGGAGCTGACGCTGCGCGGGGGCGCCTGGGCGGCTGCGGTCTGGTTCATGCGGGCCTGGGCGTCGGCCGACAGCGCACCGCCGACCTTGGGCGGATCGAGGTCGTACTTGATGTTTTCGAGTTTGTCGACCACACCGCCCATCGAATGCTCCCGGGCCCAGCCCGCCAGCCGTGCAGCCGTGCTGTCGTCACCGGGGTAGGTCAGGGCGCCGCCGACGGACCAGCCGAGGGCTCCGACGCCGACCAGAGCAGCCGCGAGCACCACACGGGTGGCCTTCCTGCGGGGGCGCAGGCGGCGCTTCCTGGGCCTTGGCTCCGTTGGCTGGGACATGACGCTCCTTCACCTGACGCGTACTCACCTGACGTCTCATCGGAACCCATCAGTGGAAGTCCGCACAGCCAGGAGGGGCCAACCGGGTGGTGTTCATCTGAAGAGCGCCAATTTGCGTGCGTTGCTCCCTGTCTGTCCGGAGCTCATCCGCATCATGTGACAAGTACATAGAACGTCCCACCGTAAAAATCACCGCACACCACAGAAGTGAGGGGTCGTCATGACCAACCAGGCCAAGAAGGTGTGGGCAGCCTTCAGCACCGCGTTCTTCGCGCTCGTCGCGATGCTCGGATTCTCCACCGCGGTCGGCGCACGCGCCACCGCAGCAGCCGCCGGTGCCGGTGCCGTCACCCCGGTTCCCGCCGATCTGACGGTCCGCACCGTCCGTGCGACGGGCGTTCCCGCCGTGCGCACGGCTCCGGACGCCGCAGAAACGGCACCGGCTCCGGCTCCGGCTCCGGCACCATCCGCGGCGCCGGCGGCTGCGTCGGCCACCGTGGAACCGGCGCAGGTCGCCTGGTGGGCTCTGCCCCGGGACCGTGCGCTGCCGCCGACCATCAAGCAGCGCATCCGCGCCGAAGCCCACGGGTCGACGCCCAGCACACGGCACCTCCCGCTCGACGCCGACTCCTCGACGGACGACGCGGTCGTGGACGCGGCGATCGGCGAAGCGGTTCTTCAGCCGGCCTGATCGGTGCGAACGATGCTGTGGGACCGATCGAGCCATGCAGACCGCCGGTACCGCACGGGCCACGAGGACCGCACGGACCGTACAGGTACGGACGGACAGGTCACGAGGGCCACACGGTCCACAAGGGCCGGACGCATCGCGAACGACGCACGCATCACGCGAGCCGCGTAAGCCGCGCAGGCGGTGAAGGCCACACAGGCCCAGGCCACGAAGGCTGCACGGATCGCGAAAGCCGCACGGGCGGTGGAAGCAGTCGTACTGACTGCGACAACCGCACAGGCAACGAAGTGCGCACAGAAGATTGCACAGGCGACAGAAGCCACACAGGCGAGAGAAGCCATGCGGGCCACAGAAGCCGCACAGGCCACGGGAGCCGCACAGGCGGTGAGTGCCGGACGTATCGCGAATGCCGCATGGTCACGATGACCGTACGGATCGTGGAGCCGGCATCGTCAGGCGGGCTGCCGAGGCGATAGTGGCGCGGGCTTCATGCTCGGTGAGTCCAGTACGGACAGCCGCACCGGTGAGCCGGTCGGCGAGCTGGTCGCCGAAGCCGTTCTCGTAGGCGCGGCAGGCGGCCCAGAACAGACGGGTGTTGCGCTGTCCTTCATGGGCGGCGAGGACGAAGTGCACCAGGCCATGGCCTTGAGTCGACGGGCCGGTGAGGTGCGCTGGACGCGCGGGAGGCGTGAGCAGACGGAGCAGTGCACGAGGACAGGGCGCGGGCGTGAGATGCGCCGTGCCGGGTGCGAAGCGGTAGACCCCGTGGGCCGTGAGTGAACCGGGCCCCACGAGATACCCGCCGGCGCCCCGGACATCGATACCGGGAGCGAGCCGGCTCGCCGAGTTGGGGACGACCCTGTCGGGTGGTCCGGACAGCCACAAGTGGCTGCCGCCGCTCGGAGTGAGCACGGTGACGGTCTCCGGGATCGTGAACAGATGCTTGAGTGCGAGGCGTCGCAGAGCGGCTGAGGAGTCGCTCTCCGCCTTGGTGTCGAGGTCGATGCCGATCAGATGGTGGGGCGTTCGGCCGCATGCGATGCCGTAGCCGGTGGCCCAGGGGGCGGCGGCGAACATCGCGCGGACGGCTGCGGGGTCGGCCGTTGCGTCGTGGACGCCGTGTCCCGTACGGCCGCAGGCACCGCGACAGCCGACCGGACCGGTCTCCCCGTGGTGCGGCGAGGGGAGCGCCGGGAGTTTCGTGCGGGACAGGGGGATGACGGGGAGCCCCTGCTCGGCGGCGGAGAGCGCGTGGGCGAGGGCCAGGGTGGCGGAGTGCCTGTCGGTGGCGGCCATGTGTTCATTATCGTTCACACGTTCGAATCTGGGAAGTGGGACGTCAGAGCCCTTCGCGCCCCGGCCGGAAGTTGTGCAGGAACGCTTCACCGCTTGCGGGGCCCGGATTTTCTCCGGGGGGCTCGGTCGTTGCGCAGGTTCGTGTCGTGATGGGGGTTTATCGACTTAACGTCACGCTTGCGAGGGAATCAGTCCTTCCGGGCTGGTTCACCGGGGGTTCCGTGGGCAACTCTGATCTCGCGACAGTCGTGAACCACTTCACCGGGGCGGTCGGCCAACTGCTCCGGAAACAGCCGCACTTCTGGTTCCTGGAGGAAATGACATGGCACACATCCGTACCGTTCGCGTCCTTGCCGCCGTCGCCGCCCTGCCGCTGGCAGCCGCCCTCTACACGGGCGTGGCATCCGCAGATAACGGCGCCGTCGCGGGCAACGGATCCAACGCCAGTGTTGCCGGGGTCGTCGGCAGTGGCGTCGGGCACAACAACAACGGCAACTCGACCACCACGCAGCAGGTCGCCACGGGCAATGGCGCGTCGAACCAGAACAACACGGCGAGCGTGAACGGCTCGGCCTTCACGTCGATCGACCAGGCCAACTACACGGTGAACTTCACCCGGCTCTGGTGACACGCGGCCCGATGGGGGTCGGGATCGTGTGGGCTGTGCGGGGGACGCACACCTGCTGTAAGGGGTGAATGACTGTCCGGGCGACGGCGCTGAGGCGCCGCCGCCCGGACGGTTTTCTGCGTTCGGACGCAGTTGATGCAGGCGGCTCGGGTCTTGACAGCGGATGCGGATCTGACGGACAGTCAGAAACCGAGATCCGGTCCACCACTCCTGATCCACCACTCCTGATCCACCACAACTCATGGCTCATGGAGCCTGGTTCAGGTCTCCCGGCCACCATTTCTGACCCGGATCCCGTTCCAGGGGGCCTGCACCACAAACCCTGATCCAGCCCTGAACCGGATGCCAGGGAGGCCGCCCACGTGCACCTCGCCCCGACGGAGCGGCAGTTGCGACTGCGTGCCGAACTCCGTTCCTATTTCAGTGAAGTGATGCGCGGAGACCCGGACGGCGCCCCCTCATCGGATGCGGGACCGGACGCGGGCGCGGGCACGCGCCCCGAAGAGCAGCGAGCACTGCTGCGGCGCATCGGCGCCGACGGAATGCTGGGTCTCGGCTGGCCTGTTGATTACGGAGGCAAGGGGCGCGGCGCAGACGAGCAGTTCGTCTTCTTCGACGAGGCGTACCGGGCGGGCGCCCCCGTGTCGATGGTCACGCTGAACACCGTCGGGCCGACGCTCATGAAGTACGGGACGCGTGAGCAGAAGGACTACTTCCTGCCGCGCATTCTCACCGGCGACGTGGTCTTCGCGATCGGCTACAGCGAGCCGTCGGCCGGTACCGATCTCGCCTCTTTGCGCACACGCGCGGTGCGGGACGGCGACGCATGGGTGATCGACGGGCAGAAGGTCTTCACATCGAATGCTCAGAACGCCGACTGGATCTGGCTCGCCTGCCGTACTGATCCGGATGCGCCCAAACACCGCGGCATCTCGATCGTGCTGGTGCCGACCGACGCCCCCGGATTCTCATGGACCCCGATCGAGACGGTGGGCGGTCAGACCACGACGGCGACGTATTACGACGCGATCCGGGTGCCTGCCGGGAATCTGGTGGGCGACGAGAACGCGGGCTGGAAGCTGATCACCAACCAGCTCAACCATGAGCGGGTGGCGTTGGCCGCGATCGGCATGCAGGCGGAGGACGCCTACGCCGAAGTCCTGGCGTACGCCCGCACGCCCGATCCGGACACCGGTGTACGTCCGGCCGACCGCGCGTGGATCAGGGCGCGGCTCGCGGAGGCGCACGCCCGGCTCGCGGCCGTCAGATTGCTCAACTGGCGCCTGGTAGGGGACGTGGGGGCCGGAACTCTCGCACCGGGCGACGCAAGTGGGGTCAAGTTTCTGGGAACCGAAAGCGCCGTAGAGGTGTATCGAATGTGTCAGGAAATCGCGGGGGATACGGCATTGATCCGGGCGGGGGCGCCGGGTGCCTTCGGGAGCGGGGAGTTGGAGCGGATGAACAGAGCGGCGCAGATCAACACGTTCGGGGGCGGCGTGAGCGAGGTGCAGCGGGAGATCGTCGCGACGATGCGACTCGGGATGCGGAGCCGGAAGCGGTGAGGGGCGAGGCGATGAGCGGCAAGGAGGAGCAGGCCGGGCCGGTGGACGGCACGGAGGAGCAGGCCGGGCCGGTGGGCGGCAAGGAGGCGGCGAACGGTCGGGAGGGGGAGGCCGATCCCCTGTACGAGCGGTTGAAGGCGTTCGAGGGGTTCCCCGCGGCGACGTCCGGGGTGGGGAAGGACCCCGTCAACGAGCCCATGATCAGGCATTGGTGCGAGGCGATGGGGGACGGGAATCCGGCTTACCCGGCCGTAGCGCCGCCCACCATGCTCCAGGCATGGACGATGGGCGGGCTCTCGGGGCATGCCGGCCGGACCGGCGCCTACGAAGAGCTGTTCGCGCTGCTGGACGGGGCGGGGTGCACGGCGGTCGTGGCGACCGACTGCGAACAGGAGTACCTGCGAGATCTCCGGCCCGGCGACCGGATCACCTTCGACGCGGTGATCGAGTCCGTCTCGGAGCGCAAGACGACGGCCCTGGGCGCCGGGTACTTCATCACCACACGGATGGATGTCCGGGGCGAGGGCGAGCCGGCGGGGACGCACCGCTTCCGGATACTCAAGTACGCACCGGGGGTGAGGAAACCGGCACCGGCTGCCTCCGGCGGTACGTCCGGGGCTGCTGCCGTGCACGGCGCAGATCCGCGCAAGGGCGCTGGGGCCGCCGACAGCGGAAAGCCTGAGGTGAGGCGGCCTCGCCCCGTGGTCAACCGGGACAACGCCGGGTTCTGGGAAGGGGCGGCCCGGCACAAGCTGCTGATCCAGCGGTGCACGTCCTGTTCGGCGCTGCGGTTTCCCTGGCTGCCCGGCTGCAACGCCTGTGGGTCGTCCGAATGGAACACGGTCGAGGCGAGCGGGACGGGGACGGTCTATTCGTACGTGGTCATGCACCATCCCCCCTTCCCGGCCTTCGACCCGCCCTATGCGGTGGGTCTGATCGAGCTGGCCGAAGGGGTGCGGATGGTGAGCAATGTGATCGGGGTGGCGTACGACAAGGTGCGGATCGGTCTGCCGGTGAGCCTCCAATTCATGCGGGTGGACGAGGACCTGGAACTGCCGGTGTTCAGGGGGAGCGGGGGCTGACATGGACTTCACACCGACGGAGGAACAGGAAGCCGCACGCGGCCTGGCGGCGCGGATCTTCGCGGATCTCTCCACTCACGAGCGGCTGACGGCGGCCGGCTCGGGAACGGACACCGAGCTGTGGAAGGCACTGGCCCATGCGGGGCTGGTGGCTGCGGCCGAGGAGACGGGGCTGCTCGGTCTGGTACTGCTCCTGGAGGAGCAGGGCCTGACCACGGCCCAGGTCCCCTTTGCCGCGACCTGTGTGTACGGGCTGCTGGCGGTGTCCGCTCATGGCACGGAGGAGCAGCGGGAGAGGTTGCTGCCGGTGCTGCGGGAGGGGGCAGCGATCGCGACGGGTTCGTTGCCGGCGCGGGGAGGCATACGGGCCGACGTGGGCGTCGGTGTGGGCGACGGTGTGGACGGTCGGCTGAGCGGGACCGTGCCGTTCGTGCCGTGGCTGCGGGACGCCACCCTGGTGCTGGTCGCCGATCAGGACCACCGGCTCTGGCTGATACGCGCGGCGGACGCACGGACGGAGCCCGTGGAGAGCACGGCGCCCTGGTCCGCAGGGCGGCTGATCCTTTCCGGGACGCCGGCCGAGGCGCTGGGTGGGCCGGCGGCCTGTCGGCAGGTGATGGCCATGGCGCGTGTCGCGTTCTCGGGGCTTCAGGCCGGAGTGTGTGCGGGCTCGCTCGCCCGCGCCGTCTCGTACACCTCGGAGCGGGAGCAGTTCGGACGCCCGCTCTCCACCAATCAGGGGGTACTGATCCGGGCGGCAGACGCCTACATGGACACCGAGGCGATAAGGGTCACGGCGTACGAGGCGGCATGGCGGCATGACGAAGGGCTGCCGTTCGCCACGCATGCGCTGACCGCGGCCTGGTGGGCGTCGGAGGCAGGGAAGAGGGTCGTGCACGCAGGCCAGCATCTGCACGGCGGTCTCGGCTCCGATCTCGAACACCCCGTGCACCGGCACTTCCTCTGGGGGCGGCAGCTCGACGCCTATCTGGGCTGCGGGAGCGAAGTGCTGGAGGAGCTGGGCGCGTTGATCGTGGACGGCGATGCGGAAACCGCGGAGATGGAGGAGCCGGTATGAGGGTCGGCGATGAACTGGCGCCGTTGGAGATCCCGATCACCCGCACGCTGATCGTCGCGGGCGCCGTCGCCTCCCGCGACTACCAGGACGTGCACCACGATGCCGAGGCGGCCAGGGAGAAAGGGTCTCCGGACATCTTCATGAATATCCTCACGACCAATGGGCTGGTCGGCAGGTACATCACCGACCACTTCGGCCCCGGACACAGACTTCGCAAAGTCGCTGTCCGGCTCGGGGCTCCCAACTACCCGGGAGACACGATGGTGTTGACGGGCACGGTCACGGCGGTCGATGGGACGGCAGTTGAGGTCCGGGTCATCGGCGTCAACGGGAAGGGCCGTCATGTCACAGGCAGCGTGACAGTCACCGGCCCCGAAGCCCAGACGGACGCGGGTGCGGGTGCGGGTGCGGGCACGGACGCGGGCACGGACGCGGGCACGGGTGCGGGCACGGACGCGGGCGCGGGTGCCGGTGCGGTTGTGGGTACGGGCACAGGACCGGCGAGGGACGACGGTGTGAGCACCGGTGCGTTGGCGGATGCGACCGACCTGCCTGCCGCTGCCTCCGCCTCCCCCACAGCCTTGGGCTGCTCCGGGCCGGCGTCCGGGAAAGGGGAGGCCGCGTGAGCGGGCGCAGGCGGGATTCGCTCGGCGGGAAGGCCGCCATCGTCGGGATCGGGGCGACGGAGTTCTCCAAGGACTCCGGGCGCAGTGAGCTCAAACTCGCCGTGGAAGCCGTCCGGATGGCCCTCGACGATGCGGGTCTCACCCCCGCCGACGTGGACGGCCTGGTCACTTTCACCATGGACACCAGTCCAGAGATCACGGTCGCCCAAGCGGCGGGCATCGGCGAACTGTCCTTCTTCTCCCGCATTCACTACGGGGGTGGTGCTGCCTGTGCCACGGTGCAGCAGGCCGCGCTCGCCGTCGCTGCCGGAGTGGCCGACGTGGTGGTCTGCTACCGGGCCTTCAACGAGCGCTCGGGGCGGAGATTCGGCTCCGGGGTCCAGCACAGGGAGCCGTCGGCCGAGGGGGCTGCCCTCGGCTGGGCACTGCCGTTCGGGTTGCTCACACCGGCTTCCTGGGTGGCGATGTCCGCCCAGCGGTACCTGCACACGTACGGCCTCTCGGCCGAGGTGTTCGGCCATGTGGCGGTGACCGACCGCCGCTATGCGGCGCGCAATCCGGCCGCGTACTTCTACGAGAAGCCGATCACCCTCGCCGAGCACGCCGCCTCGCGGTGGATCGTGGAGCCGCTGCGGCTGCTCGACTGCTGTCAGGAGACGGACGGTGGGCAGGCGATCGTTGTGACCAGTGCCGAGCGGGCCCGTCATCTGCGCCGCCCGCCTGCGGTGATCGTGGCCGCTGCGCAAGGGGCGGGCCGGGCTCAGGAGCAGATGACCAGCTTCTACCGGGACGACCTCAGCGGGTTGCCCGAGATGAACGTGGTTGCCCGGCAGCTGTGGCAGACCTCCGGGCTGCGGCCGTCCGACATCGACGTGGGCATCCTCTACGACCACTTCACTCCGTTCGTGCTGATGCAGCTGGAGGAGTTCGGATTCTGTGGGCCGGGTGATGCAGCGGCATTCGTAGCAGAGGAGGCCCTTCCGCTGAATACCCATGGCGGTCAGCTGGGGGAGGCGTACCTGCACGGTATGAACGGCATAGCGGAAGCAGTGCGGCAGGTGCGCGGCACCTCGGTGAATCAGATATCCGGTGCGGCCACGACCCTCGTCACGGCGGGCACCGGCGTACCCACATCCGGGCTCATCCTCGGCGCGGACGGCTGACACTGCGGCGTGGGCGTTGGGTGGTCAGGGCCGTGGGCCCGTTCACTGCGCCCTATGCAACGACAAAAAATGTTCTTGTCTCATGTACTCGGCGCGGCTGTCCTCGTGGCACTCGGTGCTCCCGCCGCCGACGCCACGCCTGACGTGGTCACCCCGCTCCCCGGCACGCACGGCGATACACGGAGCGGCACGGTGGCTGATCCACGGCCAGGCGCCCAGCCCGGCACCTTGGGGGATCCTGAACCCGGACCCAGAGCCGAACCCGGACCCAGAGCCGAACCCCGGCCCAGAACTGAACCCCGGCCCAACGGCCGTCCGGTGCCCGGCACCGAAACGGATCCCGCGACCGGCATTGGCACTGGCAACCGGACCGGCACGGACAACCGGACCGGCACGGGCACCGGCACCGGCACCGGCGCCGGCGCCGGCGCCGGCACTGGGACTGGGACTGGCACGGAGACGGACCCCGCGACCGGCACGGGCAACCGGACCGGCACCGACAACCGGACCGGTACTGGGACCGCGACCGGCACCGATACCGATACCGGCACCGGCACCGATACCGGCACCGCTACCGGCACCGGGACCGCGACCGGCACCGGAGGGAGCAGGCCGACGGGGGCCGCGGCCGCCGCCGGTACCGAGCTGTTCGACGGCTGGGGGTTCGACACCTGCGTCACCCCCTCCCTCACCACCATGGACGCCTGGAAAACCTCCAAGTACCGGAGCATCGGCGTCTACTACGGAGGCCGTGGCCGTGGCTGCCCGAACCAGCCCGAGCTCAACAAGAACTGGGTGACGAGTGTGTACGGGATGGGCTGGAAGGTGCTGCCCGTGTTCGTCGGCTCCCAGTCACCGTGTGTGGCCGCCGAAGGCAAGCGGAAAGTCACGATCGGCTCTGATCCCGTCGGTCAGGGAACGGACGAGGCACGGGACGCGGTCGATCGGGCCGCGGCCCTCGGCATGGTGGAGGGCTCACCGCTCTACCTGGACATGGAGGCGTACGACCAGACCGACCGCGACTGCGCCGCCACCACCCTGTCCTTCATCCGCTCCTGGGACCGAGAGGTGGAACGTCGGGGATACGTCTCCGGCTTCTACAGCAGTGCGGACTCCGGAGTGACGCAGATCGGAGAGGAGCGCAAGGAAGGGACATCGGATCTGCCCACGGTCATCTGGTACGCGCGCTGGAACGACACGCCGTCGGTGACCGAAGAGCCCTCACTGCGGGACCAGGACTGGTCGCCGCACCTGCGGATCCATCAGTACGCGGGCGATGTGAAGGAGGAGCACGGCGGCCAGGAGCTCAGCATCGACCGGAACCGGGTGGACGCCCCGGTGGCCCGTATCGCCGGGTCGTGAAGTGATCCGGTGAACGCTGCGGGCCTGGTTTTCCGTCCGGAACCCCGAGGGAGGGGAGGCCCGTCCTCCACCTACAGGAGGTGGGGGTACCACCACTCCTACAACCTGAGGGGGATTCGCCTTCGGCACCTATGGGCGATCTGCCGGAGGGGGTGCGGCTCCTAGCGTGTAGCTATGACCACGCCAGTCTGTACCAGCGCAGCGAAGCCGGCGACGCCGTACCCGTCGTTCGCCACCTACATGCGTGCCCGGGGGCCCGTTCTGCTGCGTACCGCCCGTTCGCTGACCGCCAATCCGAATGACGCCGAGGACCTGCTTCAGACCGCACTGACCAAGACGTACGTCGCCTGGGAGCGGATCGAGGACCACCGGGCGCTGGACGGCTATGTGCGGCGGGCGCTGTTGAACACCCGTACGTCGCAGTGGCGCAAGCGCAAGGTCGACGAGTTCACCTGTGAGGATCTGCCCGAGCCGGAGACCGCGCCCGAGCCCGACGCGGCCGAGCAGCAGGCGCTGCGCGACGCGATGTGGCAGGCGGTGATGAAGCTGCCCGACAGACAGCGGGCCATGCTGGTGCTCCGCTACTACGAGGACCTCAGTGAGGCGCAGACCGCAGAGGTCCTCGGTGTCTCGATCGGTACGGTCAAGAGCGCGGTGTCCCGCGCCCTCGGCAAGCTCCGCGAGGACCCGGAGCTCTCGCCCGCGCGCTGAGCCCCACGTCGTAGCCGCACCGTGCCCCGCGTCGTAGCCCCGCTGAGCCCCCAGGGGTCGCCGGGACGGGAGGCGTCAGCGGATTTCCTGAGAGCGGGTAGTGACATACCACGTGGTATGTGAGCAGAATTGCGGCACATTACCCATGCGTAGGCAACGCTGCCCCACCAGGAGGACGCCGTGCTGAGCACGATGCAGGACGTACCGCTGACCGTGACCCGCATGCTGGTGCACGGAACGCTGGTGCACGGGGACTCCCGGATCACCACCTGGACCGGCGACAGTCAGCACCCACAGCGCCGCTCGTTCCGTGAGGCGGGTACCCGCGCGGTCCAGCTCGCCAACGCCCTGCGCGACGACCTCGGAGTGACCGAGGGAAGTGTCGTGGGGACTTTGATGTGGAACAACGCCGAACACGTCGAGGCGTACTTCGCGGTTCCCTCCATGGGGGCCGTTCTGCACACCCTCAACATCCGGCTCCCCGCCGAGCAGCTGACCTGGATCGTCAACCACGCCGCCGACCGCGTGATCATCGTGAACGGTTCGCTGCTCTCGTTGCTCGCGCCGCTGCTTCCGGACCTCCCGACCGTCGAGCATGTGGTGGTGACCGGCCCCGGAGACCGCTCGCTGCTGGCCGGGGCCTCGGCGGCTGTGCACGAGTACGAAGAACTCGTCGAGGGCCGCCCGACACATTTCGACTGGCCCGAGATCGACGAACGCCAGGCCGCCGCCCTCTGCTACACCTCGGGTACGACCGGTGAGCCCAAAGGCGTCGTCTACTCGCACCGTTCGATCTACCTGCACTCCATGCAGGTCAACGCGGCCCAGTCGATGGGGCTCACGGACCAGGACACGACGCTGGTGGTAGTGCCGCAGTTCCACGTCAACGCCTGGGGTCTGCCGCACGCGACCTTCATGTCGGGCATCAACATGCTGATGCCCGACCGTTTCCTCCAGCCCGCGCCGCTCGCCGAGATGATCGAGCAGGAGAAGCCGACGCACGCCGCTGCCGTGCCCACCATCTGGCAGGGGCTCCTGGCCGAGGTGACCGCCCATCCGCGCGACCTGAGCTCGATGAAGCGGGTCACCATTGGCGGCGCCGCCTGCCCGCCCGCGCTGATGGAGGCGTACGACAAGCTGGGCGTACGGCTCTGCCACGCCTGGGGCATGACCGAGACCTCGCCCCTGGGGACGACGTCCAACCCGCCCGCGGGGCTGACCCCCGAGGAGGAGTGGCCGTACCGCGTCACCCAGGGCCGTTTTCCCGTCGGGATCGAGGCACGTCTCGCCGGGCCCGGCGGCGACATCCTGCCCTGGGACGGCGAGTCGGCAGGTGAGCTGGAGGTGCGCGGGCCGTGGATCGCCGGTGCGTACTACGGGGGTGCGGGTGGTGAGGATTTCCGGCCGACCGACAAGTTCAGCGCGGACGGCTGGCTGAAGACCGGGGATGTCGGTGTCATCAGCCACGACGGTTTCCTGACGCTCACCGACCGCGCCAAGGACGTCATCAAGTCCGGTGGCGAGTGGATTTCGAGCGTCGACCTGGAGAACGCGATCATGGCGCACCCCGCGGTCGCCGAGGCCGCGGTGGTCGCGGTTCCGGACGAGAAGTGGGGTGAACGGCCGCTCGCGACAGTCGTGCTGAAGGAGGGCGAGAGCGTCGGGTACGAGGAGCTCAGGGAGTTCCTCGCCCGGTCCGTCGCCAAGTGGCAGCTGCCGGAGCGGTGGGCGATTGTGCCGTCCGTGCCGAAGACGTCGGTCGGTAAGTTCGACAAGAAGGTGCTCAGGAAGCAGTACGCGGACGGTGAGTTGGACACGACCGAGCTCTGAACCAGGCTCCGGGCCTGAGATCCCTGAACTTCGGTTCCTGAACCTCAGCTTCTGAACCTCAGTTCCTGGACGGCGGTGCCGGCCCGGATCGGAACCCGGCAGGACCCGGGACCGGACCCAGGCCGGGCCTGGGCCGGCGCCGCCCGCCCGCCCGCACGGACTTCCCGCCCTGCCCGAGCCCGCTGGAACTCCACTGCTCCACGCCCGCCGGCCGTCGTTTTCCCGGGGCGGCCGCGCCTTGCCGACCAGCTGTTCCCGGCCGGCATACCGGCCGCGCCTTGCCGACCGGCCGTTTCCCGCCGACCGGCCGTGCCTCACCGGTCGGTGGTCGCCGTCCTGACCGGAAACCGTCCGGCTCCCGCCGGACGGTTTCCGGCGCCTCGGCTTCCGCCGCTCGGCTCCCGGCCCTTCAGCGGGTACCTGCCGGCTTCCTTCGGCCGGTACCCGTCAGTTAGTTGGTGCCTATCTTCGCCAGCAGGTCCACGATCCGGCTCTGTACCTCGGTGCTGGTGGAGCGCTCCGCGAGGAACAGCACGGTTTCACCCGAAGCGAGCCTGGGCAGCTCGGACTCGTTCATACCGGCCGAGGTGTAGACGACCAGCGGGGTGCGGTTCAGCCGGCCGTTGGCGCGGAGCCAGTCCACGATTCCTGCCCGCCGGCGACGTACCTGCATCAGGTCCATCACCACCAGGTTCGGCCGCATCTGAGCCGCCAGGGTGACCGCCTCCGCGTCGGTGCCGGCCCTCGCCACCTGCATACCGCGCCGCTCCAGCGTCTCCGTCAGGGCGAGCGCGATCTCCTCGTGGTCCTCGATCAGCAGGACCCGCGACGGGTGCTGCTCGGTGTCGCGCGGTGCCAGCGCCTTGAGCAGGACAGCCGGATCGGCGCCGTACGCCGCCTCCCGTGTCGCCTGCCCGAGCCCCGCCGTCACCAGGACGGGCACCTCGGCCGCCACTGCGGCCTGCCGCAGGGACTGCAGCGCCTTACGGGTGATCGGGCCGGTCAGCGGGTCGACGAAGAGCGCTGCGGGGAATGCGGCGATCTGGGCATCGACCTCCTCGCGGGAGTGCACGATCACCGGCCGGTAGCCGCGGTCGCTCAGCGCCTGCTGCGTGGAGACGTCGGGCGCGGGCCATACGAGGAGCCGACGCGGGTTGTCGAGCGGCTCGGGGGGCAGCTCGTCGTCGACGGGCTGAGGCTGCGGCCGGTGGGCCACCTCCACGGCACCGCCGGGGCCGTCCAGCGGTTCGGGACCTTCCGCTCCCTCGTCGGGGGCCCCGATGGCGTACGAACGGCCCTCCGGCTGGGACGAGAGTCGCTGGTGCGCCTGCGTCTGCGGGCCGGACGGGGACTGCGGGGGTGTCTGGTTCTGCGGGGATTTCTGGCCCTGCTGGGAGACCGGAGTCTGCTCGGATGCCCCGGACCGCGCGGAGACGCCGGCCTGCTGGGAAACCTCAGCGGACTGGTACATCTGTGCGGGCTGGGACGGCTGAGCAGACTGCGACGGCTGGGCCTGCCGACCGGGCCCCCGCGGCTGTGGGCCTTGCGGTGACTGGTCCTGCGCCGACTGGGCGTGCCGCGTACCGGGTTCACTGGCGCTCTGCGGGTGCGGCCGGGCCGCACCCTCGGAGCGTTCGCCCGCCGGAGGGGTCGCGAGCTTGCGACGCCGGCCGGATCCCAGCGAGTTCGGCTGGTTCTGCTGCGCCGCGATCTGCTCGGCGAACGGCATGCCCTGGCCGAGCGTCCGCACGCTTATGGCACGGCTCTGGGGGCCATCGGCGGGAACCGGCTCCTCCGCGGGCAGTGGCTGTCCCGCAGGCCCGTCCGCCTCTCCGGTGACAGCGGCCCAGCCTTCGGGCGACGTGTACAGCGTGCCGTCCTTCGGCTGTTCGTCGACCGTGCCCGGGTGCTGCTGCGGCGCGAGCGGGCCGGTACCCGGATGCCCGGCCGTCCGTACGGAGTCGTGGCCCGGCGACGATCCGTCGGACGGCGCTGCTTGCGGCTGCTCCTGTGCCCGGTCGGCGTCGGCAGGGGGAAGGGCGAACGGCGTACGCGGGCGCTCGGCCTCCGCGGCCGCTGCCGAAGCGGTTGCCAGGGCACGGCGCGCCCGGCGGCCGGGGGGTGGCGTCTGCATCTGGCCCGTCCGGCCGTCCACCGCGCCCGCCGGCTGCGGTACGGCGGACGCCGCCTCCAGGGCGGGGCGCACGTTCTCGATCTCGCGCATCCCCTCCGGGCGCCGTGCACGCCGCCCGCTGGGCACCGGCGCATCCGCCGGGACACCCTGTGGCGGCACGGTCGACCCGCGCTGGGCGTGCCCCGTGCCGGGCGCGTTCGAGCGGGAGTTCTCGGCTGCGGTCACCACGGCGCCCGCCGACGGCAGGCCGCCCCCCGGACCCGCGGTGCCCCCCGGACCCGCGGGCCGGGCAGGCCCGTCGGACGGCTCCGTCCTTCCCCGCCGGCGGCCGGTCCCACCGTCGCCCATGCCGTTCTCCTGCGCGGGAATCACCGGCATGGGGCCGGCTGCCGACGGGCCGTCCGCTGCAGCGGACAAGGCGCCCCGTGACTGGCCACCCGTCACGCCCGCGCCATCCGTATGTGCCGCGCCCGGAGCCGGGGCAGCACCGCTGCCGGGGCCGTCCTCCTCGCGGCGCGCCCTGCGGCGGCCCGTGGGCGGCTCCGGCGCACCGGCGCCCGTGGCGTCACCCGGGGCCGCGCCTCCCTCTCCGGTGGGGCTGTCCAGGAAGGCGTCGGTGGACGAGCGCCTGCCACGTCGCCGCCCGCCGCCGGACGGAGAGTCCGGCCGGTCGGGCGCGAGGCCGTCGGCGTCCGAGGCCGGGGCGGCCGGATCCACTGTCCCCGCACCGCCACCGATGGGTACTTCGAGGACATATGCGCTGCCGGTCGTCCCCGGCATCTCGTGCGTCTGGAGTACGCCGCCGTGCACCCGGACGATTCCGCGCACGATCGGTTCGTGCACCGGGTCGCCGCCGCTGAACGGTCCTCGCACCTCGATCCGCACGACCTCGCCGCGCTGCGCGACAGCCACCACGATCGTGGAGTCCACATAGGCGCCACCTGGGGTGACCCGCGCCTTGCCGGTGGCATCCACCCCGGCCACGTCGGCGATGAGATGCGCGAGGGCGGTCGCCAGCCGCAGACCGTCGACCTCGGCCTCAATGGGCGGCGCGTGTACCGCGAACTGCACCCGGCCGGGGCCGATCAGCTCGACCGCGCCCTCGACACCCGCTGCCACCACGGTGTCGAGCATGACCTTCGTCCTGGTCAGCTCCTCCGTTCCCGCGTCCAGCCGCTGGAATCCGAGCACGCTGTCGACGAGCGTGGTCATCCGGGCGTAACCGGCGGCCAGGTGGTGCAGGATCTGGTTGGCCTCGGGCCACAGCTGCCCGGCCGGGTCGGCCGCGAGCGTGCCCAGCTCGGCCCGCAGTTCCTCCAACGGCCCGCGCAGGGCGTCACCGAGCACCGCGGTCAGCTGCTGCTGCCGGCCGTCGAGCGCCTCGTAGCGCTCCGACCACGCCGCCAGCTCCGCCGCGTGCTGCTCGTCCCTGGCCGCGAGTTCGGCCGTGTGCCGCCCCTCGGCGGCGGCGTTCCGCTCGTCCTTGGCGCGGAGTGCGTCGGCGTGCTGCTTCGCCTGCTTCTCGTACGGGCGCCGGTCCGCGAAGGTCAGTACCGCGCCGACGAGCTGCTCGCCGTCCCGTACCGGGGCGGTGGTCAGGTCGACCGGTACCGGACTGCCGTCCTTCGCCCACAGCACCTGGCCGCGTACCCGGTGCTTGCGCCCCGACCTGAGCGTGTCGGCGAGGGCGCTCTCGTCGTACGGGAAGGGCTCACCGTCGGCGCGCGAGTGCTGCACCAGCGGGTGCAGCTCCCTGCCGCCGAGATCGCTCGCCCGGAAACCGAGGATCTGCGCGACGGAGGGATTGACGAGCACGACGCGACCGTCGGTGTCGGTGCCCACGACGCCCTCGGACGCCGCGCGAAGGATCATCTCGGTCTGCCGCTGCGAACGCGCCAGCTCGGCCTCGGTGTCGACGGCACCCGACAGGTCCCGCACGACGAGCATCAGCAGCTCGTCACCGGTGAAGCCGGTGCCGTACGCGTCGTAGGCCTCCCGGCCGTCCTCCAGATTCGCGCTGGTCACTTCGACGGGAAACTCCGCGCCGTCGGTACGCCGCGCGAGCATTCGCGTCGGCTTGGTCCTGCCCTGCTCGTCCGCGCCTTCGGGCCGCCGCATCGAGCCCGGGATCAGCCGGGAGTCGAACTCCGGCAGCAGATCGAGCAGCCCCCGGCCGACGAGCGCCGTGCCCGGCGTTTCGAAGGCTTCGAGAGCGATGGAGTTGGCGTTGACTACCGTCCCGTTGCAATTGACGAGCAACAGCCCGTCGGGGAGGGCGTCAAGTATGGCTGCGAGGCGAGCAGCGCCTCGGGATGGCCTGCTGCTCACGACGACGCTTCCTCCCTGAACTACTGCACCTTGCTGACAACCCGGCCCATCTTGCCCCTCGGGCCACGGTGTGTCACTGCTGGAAGTCTAAAGGCAGGCGCTCCGGACATGCGGCGGATGAGGGGGAGCTCTCACCAAGGTTGTGTGGAAGGACGGCGATACCGGCCTCAGGCGACGGTGTGCGGCAGTACGGGTTCGAGTGCGTTCCAGCGGGAAATCTCGCACCCGTTCGTACGCCGGAACGTCGCGTCGACGGGCCGCCCCTGCCAACGGCCGGTGATGTGCGCGGTGGCCGGACCGCCGTACTGCATCGTGCACATCAGATCGGCGGGCACGGGAGCGAAGGGCGCCGCCCTGTCGGCGGCGAGCTGGTCCAGCCGGTCGCAGGCCTGCTGCGGCGAGGCGTGCGTACCCCCGGCAGGGGCGCACGCCAGACGGTGCGTGCCGTCGGCGGCCGGGATGCCCGAATCGGAGACTGTGATGGTGAGCCGGTCACGGACCTGCGGGTCGGGAAGCCGGTGGCCGGTGGGTGGGACGGCGGTCGCGGTCGCTGCGGGGGCCGCGGCGAGCGCGGCGAGACAGACGGCGGCGGTGAGTGCGAGGCGGCGCAACATGAACGTAACTCCTCGGCAGATACGGATCCGGGGCGGCGCCCCTGCCTCCCTAACGCTCCTGAACGCCCGGCGTTGCGCAACACGAACGACTTTGCTCTGTCACCCCACGGCCTAGTACCGTGGGGCGCGATTGGTGACGGCCCGCAAGGCTGTGTCATCATCTGCACGCACCACTTCGCGCTCGCGCGATCGTGTTCGGTGTGCTGGAGGCGTCGCCTAGTCCGGTCTATGGCGCCGCACTGCTAATGCGGTTTGGGTTTTACGGCCCATCGAGGGTTCAAATCCCTCCGCCTCCGCCAGTTGGAACACTGAAGCCCCGTCCGTGAAGGACGGGGCTTCAGTCGTTCCACGATGGAGTCCTCCGAGGCGCTGGGGAGCACGTCTGTGCAGCTCAGGGAGGGTGTGGCCAATGGATTTCACCTGACGCCGCAGGTCATGTAATGTTGTTCTCGCAACGCCGACGGGGCAGAAAAGCCCGGAACGCCAAGCACTCGTAGCTTAACGGATAGAGCATCTGACTACGGATCAGAAGGTTGCAGGTTCGAATCCTGCCGAGTGCACAGCAGGTCAGAGGCCCCCTGGACATCGTCCAGGGGGCCTCTGGCATAGCCGGGTGACATCAACGTGTCCGGAAAGGCGGCTCAGGCTTCGGTGGCCGGCCGGCCGGCCAGTCTCGCTGGCCCCTTCCGCTCTCGGAGCCGTCGACCCTCAGCGCGTCGTCCACCTGATCCGCAGTGGCCCGAAGCGTCGTGCCCATTGCGTGCGGGTAGGTGCCCGGAGCCATCGTGATGGTGCTGCGGCCGAGCGCGTCTCCGTGAACACGTGCGCGTCGCCCCTTCCTCGCCTTCAGCCGACCGCGGCGGGGCAGGAGGGAAGGGCGCATGGGGGTGATCTTGAAGCTCAAGCTGGCTGGTACCGGGACGGCACGCCCCCGCCGCACGCGCAGCAGGGCCAGTGTCGGAGACTCCGGCACCCCGGGGGCCGCCGGAGCGGCCCGGCGGACAGAAGCTGTGTCACGACCCGTTCACCGCACCATGACGGAAGTGCGCAAGTGCGGAAGTGGCTTCAGCCGTCATAGACCGGTGACGTCCCTGGCCCCCTTCGCTACGGAGTCGAGCGTGTCCACCACGGCGTTGTGCCGCTTCGCGCGCGCCGCCCGGTCCGCCGGTACCAGTCGCGCGGCGGCCTGTACGGCGTAGGCGTCCGGTTCCCCGAAGGCGGTCCGCGGGTGTTCTCCCGTCACGGCGCAATGCCCCGCGACGTCCTTGACCGCCTGGAGCACGACTGCCCGGTCCACCCCCGGCTGCATGGCCAGCCGTACCTGGAATCGCGCCATCCACTTGTCGCGGTCCTTCTCCTTCTCCTTCGCCGCGTCTGTCGTCCGGTCCTTCTTCGCCATGTGCTCTCCCGCGTGATCGCAGCCGTCCGTCGTGTAGTTGGACGTCGGGGGGCCGGAGCAGGTTGCGTGAGTGGGAATCCGACGAGCCCGCCCGTACGGCTTGCTCATGGCGGCTCTCCCTGCGAGCCCAGGCACCGCACCGGGATGCGGAGTCAGTTGTTCCTGTCGCCTATCGAGTGAACTCGGCTCTTTGCGGGCGGAGTTGAATATGCCTGAGGCTAGGTTCCGGGGCGGAGGTGATGCTCGATGCGCGAGCAGGACACGCCGGAGGACGAGCCGCCGACGCACTGCCGGGACGCGGTCGATGTCAGCGATTTCGTGTACGCCGCGACGGGCTCGCGGGTACGGCGGCTGACGCTGCCGGACGGGTCGCACTGGTTTCCCGCGGGGGATGTAACGGGGAGTTTCGGTTACGCGAACACCCGCCAGGCCCTGCTGTGGCATGTCTCCGCCGACTGCCAACAGGGACTCGGTGATCTTGCGCGAGGCGCCTACGGGGCAGATGCCTCCCGAAGAATCGCAGGTCATGGCCTGAAGAAGTCCATGACGATGGTGACGCTCACCGGGCTTGTCCAGCTCGTCAACGGCTGTACGGAGCAGCAGAGCGCGCCCTTCAGGAGATGGGTGGCGGATGTGGTGGCGTCGGTGCAGCGTGACGGTTCGTACGAACTGATTCCGGCAGCAGTGCAGCCCGCACCCGGACTGCGCACCGTCAGTGTCCTGCCGGAGCAGCTCGTCGACACGATCGTTCGGTTGGAGGAGCGGAGCATCCGGGCGGAGGAGGCGTGTGCGGCCGCGGTGCAGGAGCGCCGTTCGTCGCTGCGCGAGGCCGGGCGGGGACAGGGCCTGATGAGCCGGGTCTTCCATCGGATCGCCGACTCGCTGGACCGGATCGCCGAGCGTGCGCAGCCGGGCGCGGCGGTCGCGCCGACGCCGCCTGTCGTGCCGGCCGGTACGCCCCAGGAGCTGCTCGCGTGCTGGCAGGACAGGAGTGTGGTCATCACCGAGGACGTCCGGTCGGTCGCGGCCGACCTCGCACCGGACCTCGTCGATGGCGCTGCCCGTTGCAGCCCGGAGGAGATCGCCATGCGTACCGGCCTGTCCCCGGCCCGAGTCCGGGACTGCGTCCGGCATCTGCTCCGGCGCGGGTGCATACGGCAGTCGGGGTGTGCTCCGGACGGTGCGCCGGTCTATGTGCTCGTCTGAGCCCTCATCCGCCGGTGTGGGGCCGGCCTCTCTCCGTGCACTCCATGGGCGGAGGTCCACTGTCAGTGGTGGGTGCCATGCTGCGAGTGACGCGGATTCGCCGTCCGCGCACAGGGCGAGGTGCGGGTGGATCAGGGAAGGGGCGCAAGGGACATGTGGCGTTCCGGTGGACTGCGGTGGGGGGACGAGGGTCCCCGGCTCGCGTGGGAGGGGCGGGCCAGGGCAAGCCCGCTTGTCTACGGGGCCGATGTCGGCTTCCGGGTCGAGTCGGCGGGGGAGCGTACGTGCGTGGGGGCGCGCGGCCATGCCTGCCCGATGCGGGCCCCGGTGCCGGGGCGCGGTACGCAGGCACGTTGCGGGGAGTGCGCACGACTCGACCGGGCGCACTCGGTGGCCGCCGACACGATCGCTGACGATCCGCGCGTCTACCGCGTCTACCTCGCGTGGTTCGGGGCCGGGATGGTCAAGGTGGGGATCACGTCGGAGCAGCGCGGCCCGGCACGGTTGAGAGAGCAGGGGGCGGTGGCGTTCAGCTGGCTTGGGCGGGGACCGTTGATGGCGGCGCGGCGGACCGAGGAGCTGTTGCGCACGGCGCTGGGCGTGCCGGACCGGATCCCGTACGCGGACAAACGGGCGGTGCGGTCCCGGCTGCCCGGCCCGGAGGAGCGTGCGACCGAGGTGCGTGATGTGCACGCGAGGGCCGTAGCGCTGCCCGGGTGGCCCGATTCGCTGGAGCGGCTGGTGTGCGAAGTGGCCGATCATGGGGCGGTGTTCGGGCTGGCGGGGCTCGGCGACTCCGCCGGTGTGGTGAGCGAACTGGTGGGGGGTGGGGCCGTCGCGGGCCGGCTGGTGGCGGCGGCGGGTCCCGATCTGCATCTAGCCGGGGACAGCGGGGCGGTGATCGTCCTCGATACGCGGCTGATGGCGGGATGGGGGCTGACGGGTGCGGAGCCGGGTGCAGGGGTGACCGTGCCGGTCCGGATGACCCCGGCGGAACCGGAGATGGAGCAGCCGGGCTTGTTCTGAGGCGTGGGCGTGGGCGTGGGAGAGGGCGAGGGGTAGTGAGGGGGCGGCAGCGGATGGGAGTGGATGGCAGCGGATAGGGGTGGTGGCTATACCGATGTGGATTGGGGTAATTTGGCACGGATTTGGCTGGTGTCTGACCTGCCCGGACCTGACTCGTGCCTGTCCCGACTCGCCATGTCCCGACCGGCCCGGACCCGTCTGGGCCCGCCTCGCCCGGGACTTGGCTCGCCGAGCCTTGAGTCCCCCGGCCTTGAGTCCCCCGGCCTTGGGTCACCCGGCCTTGGGTCACCCGGCCGCGACGCGGCCTGCCTCGATTCCCCCTGTGCCGACCCGCCGGGTCTCCTCTGGACCCGTCCTGTTCCGGTCGGTCCTGGTGGGGGCGGGGCTGTCGCTCGTGCGGTTCCGGTTTCTCGACAGCTGGGTCCGGTTATGCCGACGCGCCTTGGTCAGGGTGCCGTCAGCGCTTTCAGCGCGGCGGTGAGTTGCGCTGTGAGCACCGGGTCGGTGATCTCGTCCGTGGTGCTGTCGAGCTTGCTGCGGATGGTTCCGACCATCAGACAGGCCCCCTCGACCACCGTGCCGGTCATCATCCTCAGTGTCTCGCGCAGTTGGGCATTGGCGTAGTCGCCTCCGGTGGGGCTGGGCGATGCGGTGATCACGCCGACTCGGCGGTCGATGAACTCGCCGCTGCTGACCAGCCAGTCCAGCGCGTTCTTCAGCACGCCAGGCACACCGTGCGCGTATTCGGGGCTGACGAGGAGCACAGCGTCCGCCTCGGCCACGGACTTCCGCAGGGCCGCCACGGGAGCCGGGGCCACGGCTCCCTCAGCGTCGAGGTCCGGGTTGAAGTGGGGCAGCCCGCCGATGTCCGCGCTCGTGGTCTCCGCGCCGTCGGCGGCGGCCAGGGACTGGGCCGCGCGCAGCAGGGCGCCGTTGGTGGAGCGGGTGCGCAGGCTGCCGGAGAGGGTGAGGATCCGCATGAGGCGACCGTATGGCAGCGAGCGCCCGTACGGCAGCCCGTCCGGGCGGTCGGTCGGCATCGGGCGGACCGCGGTTGGGTCTGCGTCGGGCGGGGTGACGGTGGTTGGGTCTGCGTCGGGCGAGTTCTGCGTCGGGCGGGGTGACAGTGGGTGGCCCTCGGGCGGGCCGTGCCGCGCCGGGTGGATCGGTCGGCGACGGGGTCGTTGCAGGGCGGCGGGGCGACGGCGGGTGGCCGCGCTGGGCTGGTCGGCGACGGGCGCGACGGGCAGGTGAGCGCGACGGGCGAGTCGGGGGCGGGCAGGTGGGCATCGGGTGGCCCGCGCCGTGCCGTGCCTGGCGAGAGGGCGACGGGCGGCACATGAAGCAGGTGGGACGGGCGGCACGTGAAGCAGACGGGCATCGCGAGGCCCGCGCCGTGCCACGCCATGCAGTGCACTGCTGTGCCGTGGAAGTCGGCGACGGCGACGGGCAGGTCGGCGCCGGGGGCCGGTGCCTGGACAGCCGGTGCCTGGACAGCCGGTGCCTGGACAGCCGGTGGCTGGCTGGCGGGCTTCAGGCTGCCCGGCCGGAGGGCAGAGTATTTCTCAGGAATTTCACAGGTTGGGGAAAGGGGTCTCTCAGAGGTCGTTCAGAGGGTGGGGCCCATGACTACGACCTCGCCCCAGGGGCGTACTGAAATGCGCAGGCCCGACGGCAGCCCGGTCCGTGTTCTCGTCGTGGACGACGAGGCCTCGCTCACGGAGTTGCTCTCGATGGCGCTGCGCTACGAGGGCTGGCAGGTGCGCAGTGCCGGCGACGGGTCGGGAGCCGTGCGGACGGCGCGGGAGTTCAAGCCCGATGCGGTGGTGCTCGACGTGATGCTCCCCGACACGGACGGTATCGCCGTGCTCGGCCGGATGCGCCGCGAGCTGCCGGACGTGCCGGTCCTCTTCCTGACCGCCAAGGACGCCGTGGAGGACCGGATCGCGGGTCTGACCGCGGGCGGTGACGACTATGTGACCAAGCCGTTCAGCCTGGAGGAGGTCGTGGCCAGGCTGCGCGGGCTGATCCGGCGGTCCGGTACGGGCGCTCAGCGCAGCGAGTCGCTGCTCGCTGTCGGCGACCTGACGCTCGACGAGGACAGTCACGACGTGACCAGGGGCGGGACCAATATCCATCTGACCGCGACCGAGTTCGAGCTGCTGCGCTTCCTGATGCGCAACCCGCGGCGTGTGCTCTCCAAGGCGCAGATCCTCGACCGGGTGTGGTCGTACGACTTCGGCGGTCAGGCCAACGTCGTCGAGCTCTACATCTCGTATCTGCGGCGCAAGATCGACGCAGGGCGCACGCCGATGATCCACACCCGGCGTGGGGCCGGTTATCTGATCAAGCCCGGGGAGTAACCGGTGTCCGCGCGGCGGCGCTGGTCGCTGCGGACGAGGCTCGTCGTTTCGGCTGTGGCGCTGATCGCGGTCGTGGTGGCCGTGATCGGTACGGTCACCACGATCGTCATGCACTCCAACCTGGAGGAGCAGCTCGACAAGCAGCTCGTGGCGGCGGCCCAGCGGCCCGATCACGACCCGATGGGGACCGACCGTTCCATCGTCCAGCAACCGGGGCTGCCCATAGGGACCGTCGGCGGGCGCACCGTCGTCGGCAGTGACGAACTGGTCGACGGTGTGAAGAGCGTCGCCGCGCCGGGGGCCCGCCCGGACAGCGTGTCACTCGGCGACGAACAGCTCGGCGCCCTGAGGTCGGTGCCCCGGGACGGCCATCCGCACACCGTCTCCATTCCCGGCCTGGGCGACTTCCGTGCGGCCTTCTCCCGCACCGGCACCTCCGTGATCGGCTTTCCGCTGACCGGAGTCCAGTCCACCGTGAACACCCTGATCGTGGTCGAGGTCTGTGTCACCGCGGCCGGTCTGCTCGCGGCCGCCATCGCGGGGACCGCGCTGGTCGGGATCGCGTTGCGTCCGCTCAGGCGGGTCGCTGCCACCGCGACCCGGGTCTCTGAACTCCCGCTGCACAGTGGAGAGGTGGCCCCGCTGGAGCGGGTCCCCGATGCCGAGGCCGACCCGCGGACCGAGGTCGGCCAGGTCGGTGCCGCGCTCAACCGGATGCTGGGCCATGTGGGTTCGGCGCTCGCGGCTCGGCAGGAGAGCGAAACACGCGTACGGCGGTTCGTCGCCGATGCCAGCCATGAGCTGCGGACTCCGCTCGCCTCCATCCGTGGATATGCCGAACTGACCCGGCGCGGAGGTGAGGAGACCGGCCCGGACACCCGGCACGCACTGGGCCGTATCGAATCGGAGGCCGGCCGGATGACCGGTCTGGTGGAGGACCTGCTGCTGCTGGCGAGGCTGGATGCCGGGCGTCCCCTCGTGTACGAGAGCACCGATCTCTCCCCGCTGGTCATCGACGCGGTGAGCGACGCGCGTGCGGCGGGCCCGGACCACGTCTGGCGGCTTGAGCTGCCCGACGATCCGGTCGTGGTGCCGGCCGACGGAGCCCGTCTCCACCAGGTGCTGGTCAATCTGCTGGCCAATGCCCGTACGCACACCCGGCCCGGCACCACCGTCACCGCACGGGTGAGGCGCGATGCCGGCTGGGTGGTGCTGGTCGTGCTGGATGACGGGCCGGGTATCCCGGCCGATCTGCTGCCGCATGTCTTCGAACGGTTCGCCCGTGGGGACGCCTCACGGTCGCGGCACGCCGGTTCGACCGGGCTGGGGCTCGCGATCGTCCAGGCGGTCGTGGTGGCGCACAGCGGGGCCGTGAGCGTGCGGAGTGCGCCGGGCCGCACGGAGTTCGAGGTCAGACTGCCCGCAGCACCGGCATATCCACCTCCTGGCCCGCTACCTCCTGGCCCGCCATCTCCTGGCCCGTCGGCCCTCGGCCACAATGCCCCGGCCCGCAACGCCCCCGTCTACGACAACGCCCCCTACGACAACGCCCCCGTCTACGACATCCCCGCCCGCACCGCCCGCACCGCCCGCAGCGCCGATGACACCCACAACGCCCCGACTCACAGGTCCGGCACAGGCTGACCACACAGGGGTGACAGCGCCGCTGGCCAGGGTCACCCTTATGCGAACCGACACTTCTCCGGGCGCCCTGCCGGCACGGGAGCATCTTTCCGTGACAGCGGCCGACACCCCGGTGCTCGATGTGGTGATCCCCGTGTACAACGAGGAGAAGGACCTCGAACCCTGTGTGCTCCGGCTCCGCGACCACCTCGCCGGAACGTTCCCGTACAGCTTCCGCATCACGATCGCCGACAACGCGAGCACCGACCGGACGCCCGAGGTGGCCGCGGGGCTCGATGCCATGCTCGACGAGGTACGCGCCGTCCGCCTCGATCAGAAGGGGCGCGGACGGGCGCTGCGGAGCGTGTGGTCCGCGTCCGACTCCCCCGTGCTGGCCTATATGGACGTCGATCTGTCGACCGGGCTCAACGCGCTGCTGCCGCTGGTGGCGCCGCTGATCTCCGGCCATTCCGATCTCGCCATCGGCTCCCGGCTCGCGCGGAGTTCGCGGGTGGTGCGCGGGCCCAAGCGCGAGTTCATCTCGCGCGCGTACAACCTGATTCTGCGCTCGTCGCTCTCCGCGCGCTTCAGCGACGCCCAGTGCGGATTCAAGGCCATCCGCAGGGATGTCGCACAGCGCCTGCTGCCGATGGTCGAGGACACCGGGTGGTTCTTCGACACCGAGCTGCTGGTGGTCGCCGAACGGGCCGGGCTGCGTATCCATGAGGTGCCCGTCGACTGGGTCGACGATCCGGAGTCCACCGTGCACATCGTGCGGACGGCCGTCGACGATCTCAAGGGCGTCTGGCGGGTAGGGCGTGCGCTGGGGGTCGGTGCGCTCCCGCTCGACCGGCTCGCGCGCCCCTTCGGAGACGACCCGCGCGACCGTGAACTGCCGGGCGTGCCGGGCGGGCTGGCCCGTCAGCTGGTCGGTTTCTGTGTCGTCGGGGCGGTCTCGACCCTGTTCTATCTGCTGCTGTACTCGCTGTTCCGTACGGGGGTGAGTCCGCAGATCGCCAACGCGGGCGCCCTGCTGGTCTCGGCGGTGGTCAACACCGCTGCCAACCGGAGACTCACCTTCGGGGTGAGCGGCCGTGACAGCGCGGTACGCCATCAGGCCCAGGGGCTGGTCGTCTTCGCGATCGGCCTCGCCCTCACCAGTGGTTCACTCGCCGCGCTCGGCGCGGCGTCCGACGACCCTTCGCACTCCACCGAACTCGCGGTGCTGATCGCGGCCAACCTGGCAGCGACGGTGCTGCGTTTCCTGCTCTTCCGCGCCTGGGTGTTCCCCGAGCGGCGCACCGACGACCCGAGGACTGCACGATGACCACCACTGATGCCCATCAGATCCCGGCGGCGTCAGCCGCGCCGCCGCCCCGGCAGACGTTCCTCGCCCGCCTGTGGCGTGGACGTGCCGAGGATCCGCAGTGGGCTCGGCCCGCGTTCCTCGGACTGCTGCTGCTCACACTCGTGGCGTATCTCTGGGACCTCAGCGCCTCCGGATACGCCAACTCCTTCTACTCGGCGGCGGCCCAGGCCGGTGGCGAGAGCTGGAAGGCCCTCTTCTTCGGTTCGCTCGACTCGGCGAACGCCATCACCGTGGACAAGCCCCCGGCCGCGCTCTGGCCGATGGCGCTCTCGGTGCGGGTGTTCGGGCTGAGTTCCTGGGCGATCCTCGTGCCGCAGGTGCTGATGGGCGCCGCCACGGTCGCGGTGCTGTACGCGGCGGTGCGCCGCCGCTTCAACGCGGCGGCGGGGCTCATCGCTGCCGGAGTACTGGCGACGACTCCGGTGGCCGCGCTGATGTTCCGCTTCAACAACCCCGACGCGCTGCTGGCGCTGTTGATGACGGTCACCGTCTACTGCGTGCTGCGCGCGCTGGAGGACGGCCGGACCAAGTGGCTGGTGTGGGCGGGGGCCGTGGTCGGCCTCGCCTTTCTCACCAAGACGCTCCAGGCGTTTCTGATCCTCCCGCCGCTGGCGGTCGTGTACGCGGTGTTCGCGCCGACGACGGTCCGCAGGCGGCTGGGCCAGATCGGCCTGGCCGCGGGAGCGATGGTCGTCGCGGGCGGCTGGTGGACGGCGATCGTCGAACTGTGGCCCGCGTCCTCCCGCCCGTACATCGGCGGCTCGCAGAACAACTCCTTCCTGGAGCTGACCTTCGGCTACAACGGTCTCGGCCGGATCAGCGGCGACGAGACCGGCAGCGTCGGCGGCGGCGGAGGCGGCGGCGGCCGGGGCCCGGGGGGCGGCGGTGGCTGGGGGGCGACCGGTCTCGACCGGATGTTCAACTCCGAGATCGGCAGCCAGATTTCGTGGCTGCTGCCCGCCGCGCTGATCCTGCTGGTCGCGGGGATCGTCATCACCTGGCGGGCGAAGCGTACGGAGACCGCGCGCGGGGCGTTCCTCGTGTGGGGCAGCTCGCTGCTGATGACCGCGGTGATCTTCAGCTTCATGGCCGGGATCTTCCATCAGTACTACACGGTGGCTCTGGCGCCGTACATCGCCGCTGTCGTCGGGATGGGCGTCACGGTCCTGTGGGAGGAGCGCGGCCGGACCGGGTGGTCTGCCGTGCTGGGCGCCGCGGTCGCGGCGACCGCGGTCTGGGCGTACGTCCTGCTGGGCCGGACGCCGGACTATCTGCCCTGGCTGCGCTGGGCGGTGCTGATCATGGGCCTCGTCGCGGCGCTCGCCCTGGCGGTGGCCGGGAGGCTGAACCGCCGGCTCGCGCTCAGTGCCGCGGGTGTGGGTCTTGTCGCCTCGCTGGCTGCGCCGTTCGCGTACACGATGTCCACGCTGAACAGCGCACACACCGGCTCGATCGTGACCGCGGGACCGGCGGGCGCGAGCATGATGGGCGGTCGGGGTGGCCCCGGCGGTGGTGGCCCCGGTGGCCCGGGGATGGGGCAGCAGCCCGCCGGGAAGGCGGGGACAGCAGGCGGCCGGGCCGGGGGATCCGGAGGTCAGGCTCCCGGTGGTGGCGGCCTCGGAGGGCGTATGGGACAGCCGCCGACAGGAGCACAGGGCCAGCAGGGCCGCACGGGCCGGGCCCAGGGGAAGAACGGCTGGTCCCGGACGGGCGGTATGCCGGGCGGCCGGATGGCGGAGGGCGGCCTGCGCGGCGGTGGCGGAATGGGCGGCCTTCTCGACGGCCAGCAGGTCAGCTCGGCGGTCAAGGCCAAGATCAGTGCCCACGCCGGCAAGTACACCTGGATGGCGGCGGCCATCGGCTCGCAGAACGCAGCGAGCTACCAGCTCGCGACGGAGAAGCCGGTGATGGCGATCGGCGGCTTCAACGGCAGCGACCCGTCACCCACGCTCGCGCAGTTCGAGAAGGACGTGGCGGACGGGAAGATCCACTACTTCGTCGCGGGCGGCGGCATGGGCGGTGGCATGGGCGGCGGAGCCGACAGCGGCTCCGCTTCGAAGATCAGCTCATGGGTCGAGGGGCGGTTCGTGAAGGTGACGGTGGGGTCGGCGACGCTGTACGACCTGACACGGGTGAAGGGCACCGGCTGAGTACGTCCCGGCGCGCGTGAGGGAGCGCGAGCTGAACGGGGCCGGTCCGGACGCCGTTGACCGGCTGCGAAAACCGCACGGTGGTGACCGGACGGTCATGACCGACAGGTGGGGCGGGGAGACGGACTCCCCGCCCCACCTGCTCCGTTTCCCGGCCCTACCGCCTCGCCTGCCGCGTCAGTGACACGTCCGCCACGATCGGCCGGTGGTCGGAAGCGAGCGTGTCGACCACCTCCGCGCCCCGTACCGCCACCCCTCGCGAAACCGCCACGTAGTCGATGCGCTGCACGGGACTCTGCGCGGGGAACGTCGGTGCGCCCGGCTCCACATCCGTCAGCTCGCGCCACAGCGGTGCCAGCTCCGGTGCGTCCGGGGTCGCGTTGAAGTCGCCCAGGAGGATCTTCCGGCTCTTGTCCCGCCCCATGATGCGGCGGGTCTCGGCGACCTGGCTCACTCGTACGGAGGGGTCCGCGCGGTAGTCGAGGTGCGTCACGTACACATCCAGCGGTACGCCCTTCACCCGCAGGTCGACCTCGCCGAAGCCGGGAGCCGGCGCCGGGACCGGGTCGGAGTCCTGGGTGGAGAGGCGGGTGATCCGGTGGTTCGCGGCCTTCAGGATGCGGTACCTGGAGAGCACGGCCACCCCGAACTCCCGCCCGTCGACGCTGTATATCGGTGCGAAGTAGACATGCATCCCGAGCCGTTTCGCGAGTTCGCCCGCCACATCGCGCCACTCACTGCGCGCGGCCCAGTGGACGTCGACCTCCTCCAGGCCGATGACGTCCGCGTGCAGCCCGCGCAGTGCCGCTGCCTGCCGGTCGAGATCGAAGACGTTGTCCATCCCGGCGCCCGCATGGATGTTGTACGAGGCGACCCGCAGCGGAACATCCCGCCCGTGGGCACGCGCAGGGCCGGGCACCTGTGCCTGGACCCGCGCTCGCGCCGGTGCCTGAGCTCGTGCCTGCGCCGGTGGCGCGACCATCGCGGCCAGGACGCCCGAGACCAGAAGCACTTCAGCAACACGACCAGTCAGCTTCATCGGACGTAGCTACCCGCAAGCGGCTCGGCGCAAAACGGCTTTACGCCGTAGAAGACTTCCCTTTACGGTGTATGGCACCACGACGGTACGATCTCACGACCGCCCCTGCCCCGCCCCCTTCCACGAAACAGGAGCCGGCATGACGGCCACCGCCGCCGAGCACGAAAGCATCATCACCCGGCACCCCCAGCGCTGGGTGATCCTCGGCGTGATCTGTCTTGCCCAGCTCACGGTGCTGCTCGACAACACCGTCCTCAACGTCGCGATCCCCTCACTCACCCGGGACCTGCACGCTTCCACCGCGGACATCCAGTGGATGATCAACGCCTACTCGCTGGTGCAGTCGGGCCTGCTGCTCACCGCGGGCAGTTCGGCGGACCGCTACGGCCGGAAGAAGATGCTGATCGCGGGCCTCACCCTCTTCGGCGCCGGGTCGCTCGTCGCCGGTCTCGCCCAGTCCACCGCGCAGCTGATCGCCGCCCGCGCGGGCATGGGCGTCGGCGGTGCTCTGCTGATGACCACCACCCTCGCCGTCGTGGTCCAGATCTTCGACAACACCGAGCGGGTCCGGGCCATCGGCCTCTGGTCCACGGTCAATTCGCTCGGCTTCGCCGCCGGACCGCTCATCGGCGGGGCGATGCTCGACCACTTCTGGTGGGGCGCGATCTTCCTGATCAACATCCCGGTGGCGGTCATAGCGCTCGCCGCGGTCGTCGGTCTCGTGCCGGAGTCCAAGAACCCGGCGGGCGACCGGCCCGACCTGCTCGGCGCGCTGCTCTCGACCGTCGGCATGACCGCGGTCGTGTACGCGATCATCTCGGGGCCCGCACACGGCTGGACCTCCACCCATGTCTTCGTGTCGGCCGTGACCGGCATCGTCTTCCTGTCCGGGTTCGTCGCGTGGGAGCTGCACATTCCGTTCCCCATGCTGGACATGCACTTCTTCCGCAACCAGAAGTTCGTCGGCGCAGTCGCCGGAGCGATCCTCGTCGCCTTCGGAATGGGCGGCTCGCTCTTCCTGCTCACCCAGCACCTGCAGTTCGTGCTCGGGTACGGGCCGTTGGACGCGGGTCTGCGGACGGCGCCCCTGGCGCTCACCATCGTGGCGCTGAACCTCACCGGGGTCTCCGCCAAGCTGCTGCCGCGGCTCGGTACTCCCGGCACCATCGCCACCGGAATGACCGCGCTGGCCGCCGGGCTCGCGGCCATCGCGCTGCTCGGTGGCCACAGCTACCCGGGCATGCTCCTGGGGCTTGTGGTCATGGGCGCGGGTATCGCCTTCGCCATGCCCGCGATGGCCAACGCCATCATGAGCGCGATCCCGCCGGAGAAGGCGGGGGTCGGCGCGGGTGTCAACGGCACCCTCGCCGAATTCGGCAACGGTCTCGGTGTCGCCGTCCTCGGCGCCGTCCTCAACTCCCGTTTCGCCGCGCTGCTGCCGACCGCGCTGGGCGCCGCCTCGCTGCCGGCCGCCGTCGCCGCCGCCCACGGGCCCGGCGAGCGCAGCCGGGTCGCGGATGCTTTCGCCTCTGGTCTGCAGACCAGCCAACTGGTGGGCGCGGCCGCGGTACTTGCCGGCGGGCTGCTCGCCGCCGTACTCCTCAGGCGGGCCGAGCGTGCAGACCCACCGGTAACAGCGGCCTAACATCAACAGTGACCATCGGTACCGGGGGATTCCACACGTTTCCGGAGGAGGCGCGCCATGGTGACTGCGGCCGACCGTGCGAAGGGTCCCACGCGGACCAGTGTCTGGCTGGGCGGGAAGGTGACGCGCAACCGCAGAACGGACCAGCCGGACGGGCTCGACCTCGACAAGATCACCGCGGCGACGGTCCGGCTGCTCGACGCCGAGGGCCTCGCCAAGTTCTCCATGCGCCGTCTCGCCGCGGAACTGGGTGTCACGGCCATGTCGGTCTACTGGTACGTGGACACCAAGGACGACCTCCTCGAACTGGCCCTGGACGCGGTGATGGGCGAACTCGCCCTGCCCGCAGCCGAGGAGGCACCCGCAGCCGAGGACGCATCCGCGCCCGAGAGCTCGCCCGCGCCCGGGAGCTCGCCCGCGCCCGAGAGCTCAGCCGCAGCCGGCCGTGAGAGCGCCGGGGAGCCGGGGGATGCGGCCGGGGAGAAAACCGGGCGTGCGGCCGGGCACGAAACCGGTGCCGGACCGGAGCCGGGAGCGGCCACCGCGGCCCGCGGAGCCGACGCCGACTGGCGGGTCCGGCTGCGGCGCCTCGCCGCCGGGTACCGCAGCCTCCTGGTGCGCCACCCCTGGGTGTCCCCGCTCGTCGGTGTGTTCCTCAACGTCGGCCCGCACGCGGTGAAGTTCTCGGTGGCGGCACAGGACGTGATGCGCAGCGCCGATCTGCCGCTGCGCGGCCGGACCGGTGGCCTTGCCGCCGTCTTCCAGTTCGTCTACGGATTCGGCACCGTCGAAGGCCACTTCAGGGACCGCTGCGAGCGGGCCGGGATGAGCCAGGACGAGTATTACCAGCAGGCCATGGGCACCATCAGCCAACAGCCTTCCCTGCGCGACACGTACGAGCAGGCCCAGGACGTGATAGCGGCACGTGGCGGTGACACGGTCGAGGAGATGCGGGAGCGCGATTTCGACTTCGCCCTCGACCTGCTGATCGCGGGCATCGAGGCCAAACGCGGGGGCGGCGCCGCGGACGGGCCCGGCGGCGCCTGACGCGGCTTCGGCCGAAGTACTGGCTGAAGTACTAGCTGTCCTCCGCCTGTCGTGCCGGGAAGCCGCCGGTCGCGATGGGGCTCCAGCGCTCCGGGGTGATCCGGATGATCGACTTGCCCTGCTTGACCATGGCCGCGCGGTACTCGTCCCAGTCCGGGTGCTCGCCGGAGATGTTGCGGAAGTACTCGACCAGCGGCTCCACCGAGTCCGGCGAGTCGATGACCTCGCCCGCTCCGTCGATCTGGACCCACGGCCCGTTCCACTCGTCCGACAGGACAATGACGCTCACCCGCGCGTCGCGCCGGACATTGCGGGTCTTGGCGCGCTCGGGATAGGTCGACAGGACGATCCGTCCCGCGTCGTCCACCCCGCACGTCAGCGGCGAGCCCTGGGGGCGGCCGTCGGAGCGGGTGGTGAGCAGGATCGCGCGGTGCCTGGGGCGTACGAAGTCCAGCAGTCCGGGGAGTTCCACAGGGGTGTTGGTCGCGATGTTGGGTGCCATGGCTGCACGATACGTCGCACCGTACGGACGCGGGCGGACGACGCGGGCAGCTACCGGAGCACCTCCCGCCGCGCTGCCGGAAGCCACCTGGTGTTTCCCGCCGCGCACGGGGCCCCGCAGCACAGCGCCCGGCCCCGGCAGCACATCCCATGCTGCCGGGGCCGGGCGGAGTCGAGGCTCGTCGCCGGTACGGTCCGTTAGACGGCCGGCAGGGCGTCCCCCTGGACGGCCTGGATGTCCAGCTCGACCTTGAGCGTGGTGCCGATGGCCGAGATACCCGCCTGGACCACCTGGTTGTAGTTCATCGCGAAGTCCTCGCGCCGCAGCTCGGCCGTCGCGTGGAAGGCCGCGCGCACGCCGCCCCACGGGTCGGGGCCCGTACCCAGGTAGCTCAGGTTCAGGTCGACCTCACGGGCGACGCCGTGCAGGGCCAGTTCACCGTGGACCGTCCAGCGGTCGGGGCCCGCGGGGGTGATCCCGGTGCTGCTGTAGGTGATCTGCGGGTAGGTCTCGACGTCCAGGAAGTCCGGGGACTTCAGGTGTCCGTCGCGCATGCCGTTGCCCGTGTCGATCGAGGCGGACGCGATGACCGCTTCCACCCGTGACTTCTCGATGTCCTCGCCGATCTCGACGCGTCCGACGAACTCGGTGAACCGGCCGTGCACGCTGGAGATGCCCAGGTGCTGGGCGACCGCGCCCACCGACGAGTGCGCCGGGTCCAGCGTCCAGGTGCCGGGCGGCGGGAGTTCCACGCCGCCCTGCCTGGCCAGTACGACCGTGCCGACATCCGCGCGGCCGCTCGCCGTGACGAACGCCGTGGAGGCGGCGGGCGCGTAACCGACGGCCGTCACGATCACGGTGTGCGGGCCGGGGGTCAGGGCCGCGTCGTCGCTGACCTTCCCGTCCTCCCCCACCTGTGCCCGGAGCACCTGGGCGCCGGTCATGTCGGTCACGGTCACCACGGCGTGCTGTACCGCCCAGCCGTCGCGCGTCCGTACCTGTGCGCGAAGTCCCATTCCGGTTCTCTCTCCTTCAAAGATGTGGGCCCCGGCCGGTGGTGGCGGGCCGTCCCCTGCCCGCCACCACCGCGTCCGGGGCTTGGAGGCGTCCGGCAGAACCGGACCCCTCCGTGCCCCGCATCCGCTGGGGCAGCCTGGTGACTATTCGCCCGGGTGGGCCAGTTCGATGTCGTGGCCGTCGACGCCGCTTCCCACGACGGCCAACGAGCCTGCCACCGGGGGGTAACCAGTCGCGATGACCGTGTAGTCGCCGGAGTTGAGATCGGCGAATCCGTAGGCGCCGTCGCTGCCGGTGGTCGCCGTGGCCACCACGTTTCCGGCGGCGTCCACGAGTGTCACACGGGCGTCGGGCAGCGGCCGCCGGTCGGCTCCGCCGCGTACGACACCCTGGACCAGCGAACCGGACTCCAGCGGGACCTCGATCCGGGTCACACCCTGGCCGCCGACCTCGACGGGCAGGGCCATCGGCCGGAATCCGGTCGCGTTCACCGCGACGGTCACCGAGCCGGGGATCATCTCGCTGAACGTGAACTCGCCCTGCGCACCGGACTTGCCGGTGGCCAGCACGTCGCCGCGCACATCGGTGACGACGACCATGGCGCCCTCGACGGGCCGGGTGCCGTCGGCGGACCGCACGACACCGGCGAGCCCGCTCGTGCCGGAGAGGAGGATGTCGTACGACAGCGCCTCGTCCCCGACGGACACGGTGGAGGCCTGCGGCTGGAAGCCGTCGGCGGAAGCGATCAGGACGTAAGAGCCGGAGCTCGGCGCGTCCAGCGCGTAACCGCCGTCGCCCTGCGCCACCGCACGGCCCAGCTGGCGTCCGGCCAGTGAGATCAGCGTGACGGCGGCACGGCCGACCGGTGCGCCTTCGGCGCCCCTCACGACACCGTGGATCGTGATACCTGGGGTGGGGGCGGACTGCATCGGCATCGTCTCCTCAGTAGTCGGGACAGTCTCGAATGAAGTGGTAGTGGTGGTGGCCGGTCCGGCGTTGGCCGGGACGGTCGCCGCCACGGGTGCCGGTACGGCCTCTGCGGCCGCTTCCTGCTCCGGCGGTGCACCCACGGCGCGGGTCCGCAGCGGGACCTCCTTGATGAAGAGTGTCACCAGGAAAGCCAGCAGCGCACATGCGGCCGCGTACAGGAAGACGTTGGCTACGCCGTGCCCGTATGCGCTTTCCATAATGGACCGCAGTGGTTCCGGCAGTGCACTCAGGTTGGGGACTGATCCGTCACCCATGCCCTTTCCGGCCAGGGCCGCGCCCTTCGGGCCGAGGTCGTGGAGGCCGTCGGTGACGAAGTGGGTGACGCGGTTGGCGAGCACCGCGCCCAGCGCCGAGACGCCGACCGCACCACCGAGGGAGCGGAAGAACGAGACGGTGGAGGACGCCGAGCCGAGGTCCTTCTGGGAGACCTGGTTCTGCGTGCAGAGGACCAGGTTCTGCATCATCATGCCGATGCCGAGACCCATCAGGGCCATGAAGATCGCCACGTGCCAGTACGTGGTGTCGTACCGGATGGTGGAGAGCAGGCCGAGCCCGGCGGTCACCAGCACACCACCGCTGACCAGCCAGATCTTCCACTTTCCGGTCCGGGTGATGAACTGCCCCGAGACCGTCGACGAGATGAAGAGACCACCGATCATGGGGATCGTCATCACGCCGGACATCGTCGGCGACTTGCCGCGCGCCAGCTGGAAGTACTGGCTGAAGAAGACGGTGCCGGAGAACATCGCGACACCGACGAACAGCGAGCCGATCGAGGCGAGGGTGATCGTCGGGTTGCGGAAGAGCCGCAGCGGGATGATCGGCTCGCTCGCCTTGGACTCGACGAGCATGAAGAGCAGGCCCAGGACGATCGAACCGCCGACCATGGCGCCCGTCTGCCAGGACATCCAGTCGTACTTGTCACCGGCGAAGGTGATCCAGACCATCAGCAGCGATACGGCGGCGGCGATGAAGAACGCGCCGCCCCAGTCGACCTTGACCTCGCGCTTGATGACGGGGAGCTTCAGGGTCTTCTGCAGAACGATCAGCGCGATGATCGCGAAGGGCACACCGACGTAGAAGCACCAGCGCCAGCCGAGCCAGCTGGTGTCCGTGATGACACCGCCGAGCAGCGGTCCGGCGACGGTCGCGACGGCGAAGGTGGCGCCGAGGTAGCCGCTGTACCGGCCCCGCTCGCGCGGGGAGATCATCGCGGCCATCACGATCTGTGCGAGGGCGGAGAGACCGCCGACGCCGATGCCCTGGACGACCCGGAAGATGATCAGCGTCGACGCGTTCTGCGACAGACCGGCCGCGGCCGACCCCAGGACGTAGATGACCAGCGCTATCTGGACGAGCAGCTTCTTGCTGAACAGGTCGGAGAGCTTGCCCCAGAGGGGCGTGGTCGCTGTCATCGCCAGCAGGGACGCCGTGACGACCCAGGTGTACGAGGACTGGCTGCCGTGCAGATCCGAGACGATCTTCGGCAGCGCGTTGGTGACGATCGTCGACGACAGGATCGCGACGAACATACCGAGCAGCAGGCCGGACAGGGCCTCCATGATCTGCCGGTGCGTCATCGGCGCGCTGCCGCCGGGGGCGGGATCCCCCCCGTGCTTGGCGTGGCCGCCCCGCACACCGGCCGGTGTGGTCGTAGCCATGAAATTCCTCTGTCTCTACTTACGCGGGTGTTACGCGGGTTGATGCGGATGTACGGGTCTGCTCGTGCTGTCCGGCCCAGGCCCGGCAGTCGCCGAAGCTGGCGCGCAGGCGTTCCAGGAGCACGTTGAGCTGCCCGACTTCGTCGTCGGACCAGTCGCTGAGGGTGCGAGCGAGAGATTCGATGTGTCGCTCGGCGAGGACGCCGAGCATGTCTGTGCCTGCGGGGGTGAGCCGCAGGATGCGGGAGCGCCTGTCGGCGGGGTCCGGGGACCGCTCGATCCAGCCGCGCTCCGCGACGTGGGCCACGTGCCGGCTGGTGACCGACATGTCCACGGCGAGCAATTCGGCGAGCCTGCTCATCCGCATCTCGCCGTGCTGGCCGAGGAGGGACAGCACGGCGGCCGACCCGGTCGGGCATTCCGGCGGGAGGATGCGGGAGAGGCCCCGCTTGACGGCGCCGATGGCGCTCAGCTGCCTGGCCAGTTCTTCGTACTGACTCTGCGCTGCCACGGGCACCTCCCTGTGGACTTCCTGTGGGCGCTCTATGTTGTTGCTTCAGGCAACGTTAAAGCCGTTGGTTGCTGCAGGCAAATTAAATGACCGCATGCAAGGCAAAGGAAAGGTAAAATTCAAGCAAGCGTGAGGTCAACGAGGTGACGGAAGGGTGTTCGAAAGGTGTCGCCCTCCGCCCGGGGGTTGGGCGGAACCCGAGGGTTCGCTAGGGTCCTGCTTCATGGCACATAACCCCCAAGCGCCCCAAGGCCCCGAGGGCAACTACGACCCCGCGGGCAGCACCCAGATGTTCCGCGCCTTCGTCGACGAGGGCGCGCCGCAGGCCGCCGCCCGTCCCGCGGCCGCTCCGCAGCAGCAGTCGGGCCCGAGGATCGGCGTGATCGCCGGGGTCATCGCGGTGATCGTGGTACTGGTCGCCGTCGCGTTCCTCGCGCTCAGCTGACCGGTCCGGCCGGCCGTGTTCCGCGGCCCCGGGGCATCGTTCCGGGGCCGCGGACCCGTTGCGCGCAGCCGTGCCACCGACTCCCGCCCCTGCGGGGCTCCTTCGGAGTCATTTCCAGCTGACGGAGACCTTCCGGGTCTCTATGTGCATGCCCAGGGGCACCCGCCAGTCGTCCACGCACACGGTGTACGTCTTCGTCCTGGCCGAACCGGCGGCGATGGGAGACGGCAGCGGCTGAGTCGATGTGCGGGTCGCCCAGTCCACTCCGAGCCCGCCGATGATGTGCGTCGAGAACGTGACCGTGCCCGAAGTGACCGGCGAGCCGCCGGTGTTGCTGAAGCGCACGGTCACTTTCTCGCACCACCGCTTGTCCGTCGTGGCGCGGCCGGGTGCGCCGGTCTTCAGTACGGCAGGCCCCGGCGGCGGGGCGGGCGGCGTGCTGCCCGAGCCCCCCGGAGAGCCCGAAGGGCCGCTTCCGGAACCGGACTTGGGCGGGGTGGAGGCGTCCCCGCCCGTCGGGTGGTGGCCGCCCGGAGCGTCCGCGCGCCGGGAGGATGGCCCGCCCGGCGCCTGCGAAGCATCCGATGCCGCCGCTGGGCCGGCTGGGCCCCGGGCGTTCGCCGGGCTCGCTCCGCCGGCTGCTGTCGCGTTCCGGGTGCCCGCTCCGCGCTCTGAACCGCCGTGCCCAGGTGCCGACTTCGTGCCACCGTCGGCCCCTGCGGGCGCTCCGGGGCCGTCCAGGGGTGTCAGGGTGACCTTTCCCGAGGGCGGCACGGGAGTGGTGGGCGTCCGACCACCCCCAGCGGCCCCGACGGCCACGTAACTGTGGTGGGAGTCGCCGCCCGCGCAAGCGGCCACCAGGCCGCCCAGGCAGAGGGCCGTTGCGGTGGCGGCGATGGCCGCGTGCTGGCGTCGCATCGCGCCAGTGTCCCTGACGGGTCGTCAATTAGGAACCCGGCGAGACGTGAAGAACCGGGAGGCCGGGAAGTCCGAGGGGTTCGAAGGGTTCGAAGGGGTCGAGAGGTTCGACGCGCGAAGAGACCGGAGGGGGCGCGGAAGCGGATCGGGGTGCCTGCGGGTGGGACGCCGGAGGGGCCCGGCTGCCGCCGGGCCCCTCCGTGTGCACTGAGCCGATGCGGGAGAGGGGCTAGTCCCCGATCAGGCCCTCCCGGAGCTGCGCCAGCGTCCGGGTCAGCAGCCGGGACACATGCATCTGGGAGATGCCGACCTCCTCGCCGATCTGCGACTGCGTCATGTTCGCGAAGAACCGCAGCATGATGATCTGCCGTTCCCTCGGGGGCAGTTTGGCCAGCAGCGGCTTGAGGGACTCCCGGTACTCGACCCCCTCCAGCGCCGTGTCGTCGTAGCCGAGGCGGTCCGCCAGGGACCCCTCGCCGCCGTCGTCCTCGGGGGAGGGCGAGTCGAGCGAGGACGCGGTGTAGGCGTTGCCCACCGCGAGCCCGTCGACCACGTCCTCCTCCGAAACGCCCAGCACCAGGGCGAGTTCGGGGACGGTCGGGGAGCGGTCCAGCTTCTGGGCCAGTTCGTCACTGGCCTTGGTCAGCGCGAGCCGCAGCTCCTGGAGACGGCGGGGGACCCGTACCGACCACGAGGTGTCGCGGAAGAAGCGCTTGATCTCCCCGACGATCGTCGGCATCGCGAACGTCGGGAACTCCACGCCCCGTTCGCAGTCGAACCGGTCGATCGCCTTGATCAGGCCGATCGTGCCGACCTGGACGATGTCCTCCATGGGCTCGTTGCGGCTGCGGAATCTGGCCGCCGCGTAACGCACCAGCGGCAGATTGAGCTCGATCAGCGTGTCCCGTACGTATGTGCGCTCCGGGCTGTCCGGTTCCTGGGAGGCCAGGACGGCGAGCCGCAGGAACAGGGAGCGGGACAGAGTGCGGGTGTCGATGGCGCCAGAGCTCGGCAATTCGGAGCTGAGTGTCTCCGGTGCGTCTTTCGTGAGCACCTTCGAGCTGCCCTGTTCTGCGGACATGCCACCCCCTTGAGGTCGCGGACGGTCGCGGCGGACGCTCCCGTCGGAGGAACGCAGCCTCCACCTGAATACCGGAGGGTGGACTGCGGCAAACGCGGTTCCAGCAGAATGTCACATGTCGGCAACACGCTGTAGCGCCAAGTCGACAAATCTGCGCCGGAAAGAGGGGGTGTGGGGCATTTCTGCCCCGGACCGCTCCGCGTACGGGTCACCCGTACCGGTTACGCCTCGATTCGATTTGCGGACCGGAGTCGCGCGAAGCTCCTGGCCAGCAGACGTGAGACATGCATCTGGGAGACACCCAGTTCCTGGCTGATCTGCGACTGCGTCAGATTGCTGTAGTACCGCAGCATCAGGATCCGCTGCTCCCGCTCGGGCAGCTGTACGAGCAGATGCCGGACCAGGTCGCGGTGTTCGACCCCGGCCAGTGCCGGATCCTCGTAACCGAGCCGGTCGAGCAGCCCCGGCAGCCCGTCGCCCTCCTGGGCCGCCTCCAGGGACTGTGCGTGATAGGAACGGCCCGCCTCGATGCAGGAGAGGACGTCCTCCTCGCTGATGCGCAGCCGCTCGGCGATCTCGGCAGTCGTGGGGGACCGGCCGTGCATCGTCGTGAGGTCCTCCGTGGCTCCGGTGACCTGTACCCACAGCTCGTGGAGCCGACGGGGGACGTGGACGGTCCGTACGTTGTCGCGGAAGTAGCGCTTGATCTCGCCGACGACGGTCGGCATCGCGAACGTCGGGAACTGCACCCCGCGCTCCGGATCGAACCGGTCGATGGCGTTGATGAGCCCGATCGTGCCGACCTGGACGACGTCCTCCATCGGCTCGTTGCGGCTGCGGAACCTGGCGGCGGCGTACCGCACCAGCGGCAGATTCGCCTCGATCAGTGCCGAGCGCACCCTGGTGTGCTCGGCACTGCCCGGCTCCACCCCTTTGAGCTGGGCGAACAGCACCTGGGTCAGCGCCCTGGTGTCCGCGCCGCGGGTCTTGGCGGGCGGCGCCTCCTCGATCGGCGCCTGCTCGGCTCCGGGCGGGCCGGCCTCGGGCCGGCCGGTGGTCGGCTGGCCGGTGGTGGGCTGGGCAGTGGTCGGCTGGGTGGTGGCGTGTGTGGTGGACGTCTGAACGGTGGGGTTCTGGCTGTTCTGGGGCAGGGCGGTCTGGGGCGGTACTTCAGGCGCAGTACTGGCCGGCACGGTCACGCCACCCCTTTTTTTGGTCGACTTTTTGGTCAACTCATCCGTCAAAAGCGGTCATAGCATCACAAGACATGTGCACTGTGTGCAAGCACCGCATAACGTCGTGTTGACGCAGAAAAGGCCGCTGACCGTGGCATAAACGACAAAAAGCCCCCCATCGAGATGATGGAGGGCCGTACGCCCGAAGGGCTCAGAGGTGGCTCAGAAGGGGTAGTCCGCGATCACCCAGGTGGCGAACTCGCTCCACTGTGCGACGGCAGCCTGGTGGGCCGGGTGTTCGATGTACCGCTTCAGCGCGTCGGCATCCGGTACGGCCGAGTTGATGGCGAAGTCATAGGCGATGGGCCGGTCGCTGATGTTCCAGGCACACTCCCAGAACTCCGCCTCCGGGATCAGGCCGCCGAGCTCCGCGAAAGCCCGCGCGCCGGCCGCGACCCTGGGCTCGTCACGCGTGACGCCCTCGTTGAGCTTGAAGAGGACCAGGTGGCGGATCAAGGGGCGCTCCTTACGGGTGTGCGAGCTCAGCTCACCAGTTCGGTCATGAACTGGCCGACGCTTTTCGCTGCATTGGAGATTCCTTCGAACCCTACCTGTACGAGGTCCGCCGACCTGGCCGGTGAAGTGATGATCGTGTACAGCACGAAAACGACTGCTATGTAGAGAATGATCTTCTTCACTGGCACCGATCGGCCCTGCTTCCCCTGAGGTCCCTGAGCAGTCGCGAGAGTCTAACCGGACGGGACGCCGGGGGATCAAGGGCCGGTGGGCAGGGCTCCGTTGCCCCATGCCCGCCCGGAGGGCTCCGGCTTCCTGCTGGGACCCCGCAGCCTGGGCGGTCGCGGCGGTGGGGAGGCGCGGGCGCGGATGTCCGGGAGGCCGCCCGGAGCGGCCGGCGCCGCCCATGGCGTCGCGCGTCACCATCGCGACCGCCCGCGGCAGAGGGATCCGATCCGCCCATGGCATCTGGTCCCCCGCCCGGCATACACGGTCCTGTCCGGCCGGGGTCGTATCCGGAAGGTCTGTGTCGTGGCGGAGAGCGGCCGGGTCCTGGCCGCGCCGGTTATTTTCCCGAGCCGACCGGGTCCACGGAGATGACGGGGGCGGACTGGGCGGCGGGGATGTTGATGCTCTGGGCGATGGTGTGCGAGTGCGTCTCGTTGGGCGGCGTGACGACCAGACTGGTGAACGTGACGCCGGAGCCGCCGCTGTGGTTCGCCGGGTAGTGCAGCGTGAAGCGGGTCTCCTGGCCGGGCGCGACGCTGACGTCGGGGGCGGCGAGCTTGCTGCGGGTGGCGCTGACGGTGCCGTCGCGGCCCTTGAGGTCCACGCCCGGGAAGCCGTGCAGCGTGCAGGTGCCGGTTCCGGTGTTCTTGAGATTGACGATCAGCTCGCCCTCCGCCATGGCGCCCGAGGTGGTGAACGCGAGGTTCCCGGTGCGGCAGGCGCTTCCCGGGGAGTGGCCGGAGCCCGAGTCCGAGCCGGCGCTGTCGGTGACGCTGGTTCCGGATCCGCCGACGTGCGTCGAGTCGGTCTTGGTCGAGCCGTCCTGGCTCTGGCTCCGGCTGTCCGAACCGGCCGAGCCGGAGCTCACGGAAGCGCTCGTGCTGTCAGTGCCCTTGCCGCTGCCCTGGTCGCAGGCCGTGAGCGAGAGGCCCGCGGCCACGGCGACGAGGGTGAGAACCGAGATCTTCTGAATCCGCATTGCAACTCCGTAGGTTCGCTGGTCTTTCCCTGCCGGGCAGGCCGTTCTGTGTACTGCGATCCAGGCGGGGCCGGCCGGGTTCACGCCGCGGGTTCACCAGGACACTCCTGTGACATGGGAGTGGGCCGGCCGTGACATGCGGCGTGGATATGACCGCTGATGCCCCGCGATGTGAACACCGGGGAATCATGCGGACGTCCGGGCGGCACTCCTGTACGGGCGGCGGAGCAGCGAGGCGGACAGGGAGGCGCAGAGGTGCGCAGGCGGCGCGGGGCTCGCACGCAAAACACCCCCCTGGTCTACGTTTCCGCAGATCAGGAGGGTGTGAGAGCGGTAGCGGAGGGATTTGAACCCTCGGTGAGTTTCCCCACACTCGCTTTCGAGGCGAGCTCCTTCGGCCGCTCGGACACGCTACCGAGAGAGAGCTTAGCCCAAGGTCGGCCGTGGTCCGAAATCGGCCTTGGGGAAGGGGGCGGGCGGTGCCGCTAGCGGTCCCGGAAGAAGGACGTCAGCTGCTCCGCGCACGCGTCCGCGAGCACCCCGATGACGACTTCGGGCCGGTGGTTGAGGCGACGGTCCCGTACGACGTCCCAGAGTGAGCCCGCCGCCCCGGCCTTCTCGTCGAGCGCGCCGAAGACGACCCGGTCCACCCGCGACTGGACGATCGCGCCCGCGCACATGGTGCACGGCTCAAGGGTGACGACGAGGGTGCAGCCGGTCAGCCGCCACTCACCGAGCGACGTGGCGGCCCGGCGGACCGCCAGGATCTCGGCGTGCGCCGTCGGGTCTCCCGTCGCTTCGCGTTCGTTGTGGCCCGACGCGAGCGTCGTGCCGTCCGGGGCCAGCACGACGGCGCCGACCGGCACATCGCCGGCCGTCGCCGCCCGCGCGGCCTCGGCCAGGGCCAGTCGCATCGGCGCGGCCCAGGGATCACGTAGGGGATCGTTCATCTGCTCGTCTGTCCGTGGTGTGCCCGATGACGGTGTGTCCGGCAAAGGTGTGTCCGGCAACGACACCGGCAACGGTGCGTCCGCCCGTCGGGCACCTGGGGTAGGTCAGCGGACGGTTTCCAGGACGTCGGCGGCGCCCAGGGCGTCGGCGATGTCCGCCAGTGCGTCGGTGCCGAGTGTCAGGAGCTCCTTCTCCGTCACGCCGAGGTCGGCGAGGATCGTGATGTCCCCCAGCGGTCCCGGGGGCACGGCTTCGCTCTCGTCGTCCGGGTCGTCCCCGTCCTCCTCCTGCTCACCGTCCTCCGTACCGTCGAGATCGACAAGTTCTTCCAGGGCGTCCGGGTCCTGCGGGTCCCGGCCCATCAGCTCGTCGGTGAGCAGGATCTCTCCGTACGAGGAACGGCTTGCGGCTGCGGCGTCCGAGACGTAGATCCGTGGATCGTCCTCGCCGTCGACCCGGACGACGCCGAACCAGGCGCCCTCCTGTTCGATGAATACGAGGACGGTGTCCTCGTCCCCGGAGACTTCCCGGGCGAGATCGGTCAGATCACTGAGGGTTTCCACATCGTCGAGCTCCGTGTCGCTCGCTTCCCACCCGTCTTCGGTGCGCGCGAGCAGTGCGGCGAAGTACACCGTGACTCTCCCACTGGTCTTAGGGGTGTCTGTCGAAAGGGCGCGTTGTGGGCCGCCCAGTGGGAATCGTGGCAGAAACAAGGCGTTCGTGAGAGGTCTTCGGGCTCAGGTCTGCGTGTTGCTTCCCGGAGCCGGTAAAACCTTGGTACCCCGCTACCAGCGGAACGTACGCATGCGCATGGCATGTCGCAGCCTGGCGACCTTGGCGCGCCTGGGCTGCACCCGGTCGCGCAGCTCCTTGGCCTCTTTCAGCTCACGGAGAAACTGCGCCCGGCGCCGCCGCCGGTCGGCGGCGGTCTCGCCGTCGGGCGCGCTTCCGCGGCCGGGGTCGTACGCGGGGTCGGGCTCGGGCATGGACCACACCACCTTCGTGCTGTCCCGCTTTCCCGCAGAGCGGGGTGTTGATGCCAGGGCCGGGGCGGTCCGGGGCCCGGTTACCGTTGTCGCATGCGTATCCACGTCGTCGACCACCCGCTGGTGGCGCACAAACTCACCACGCTGCGCGACAAGCGCACCGACTCCGCCACCTTCCGGCGTCTCGCCGACGAGCTGGTGACCCTGCTCGCGTACGAGGCCACGCGCGACGTGCGCACCGAACAGGTGGGCATCGACACCCCGGTGACGGCGACCACCGGTGTGAAGCTGTCGTATCCGCGCCCCCTGGTCGTGCCGATCCTGCGGGCGGGGCTCGGCATGCTCGAAGGCATGGTCCGGCTGCTGCCGACCGCCGAGGTGGGCTTTCTGGGCATGGTCCGTGACGAGGAGACGCTGAAGGCGTCCACCTACGCGTCGCGGATGCCCGACGACCTCTCCGGCCGTCAGGTGTACGTACTGGATCCGATGCTGGCCACCGGTGGCACCCTGGTCGCCGCGATCCGCGAGCTGATCAGGCGCGGTGCCGACGACGTCACGGCTGTGGTGCTCCTCGCGGCGCCGGAGGGCGTCGAGGTCATGGAGAGCGAACTGGCGGGCACGCCGGTCACGGTGGTCACAGCCGCTGTCGATGAACGGCTCAACGAGCAGGGCTACATCGTGCCGGGTCTTGGCGACGCGGGTGACCGGATGTACGGGTCGGCCGAGTAACCGGCGGGCGCCGGAGCCGGCGCCGGGGCGGGCGCGGACTCCGCGGCGGGCGCCGCCTGGAGTCCGGCGTCAGCACTTCCCGGCGGAGGCCGGCAGGGGGTGGGCCAGCGCGGTCATCGCCCTGGCGGCCTCCTGCTTCGTGTCCAGCGCCTTGAAGCCGGTACCGATGATCAGGTCGACGTCGCCGGTCTTCCGCGCGTCGGTCTTGTGCGTGACCCCCTTGACCTGCGTACCGAGCACGGAGAACGAGGCGTCCGGGGTCCCGGCCGAGCCCAGCAGCAGTGCGGTTCCGGGAACCTTCTTGTCGAAGGCCGCCGGAGCGTTCCCCACCTTGCCGATGGTGAAGCCGCGCTTCTTGAGCTCGTCGGCGGTGGACTTGGCGAGTCCGCCGCGCGGGGTCGCGTTGTAGACGTTGACCTTGATCTTCGACGGCTTCGGCAGCGCCTTCGGCGGCGCGCTGGCCGCGGGCGAGGCGGCGGCCTTGCAGTCGTGCTGCTGGCCTGCCGCCGACGTCTTGTGGGAATCGCCGGTGAAGACCTGGATGAGCTGCAGTGATCCCCAGCCGACCAGGCCGAGGGCGACGACTGCGGCCACGATCCCGAAGACGAGTCGGCCACGCCGTCGGGGGCGGTGCATCCGCGGGTACTTGTCGCCCGTGATGCGGTACTTTCCGCCCATGCCGGGGGGTGTGAGCATGCTCATGAGCGCAGCGTAGTGCGGTGTGGCGGCGATGCGAACTTAACGATCATCTGATGACCGCCGGATGAGCAAAAATGGCCCCAAAAGGACCAGCTGGCGGCTCTGGCCTGGACGGATTCCGGGCGTTCCCGGTGCCTCGTCCCCGGCGCCTGCGGGCGGTCAGCCCATGTCGAGGACGCGGGCGTGCAGGACCTGCCGCTGCTGGAGCGCCGCCCGCACCGCCCGGTGCAGTCCGTCCTCCAGGTAGAGGTCGCCCTGCCACTTCACGACGTGTGCGAACAGATCCCCGTAGAACGTGGAGTCCTCCGCGAGCAGCGTTTCGAGGTCCAGCTGGCCCTTGGTGGTCACGAGCTGGTCCAGCCGGACCGGGCGCGGCGCTACATCCGCCCACTGGCGGGTGGATTCCCTGCCGTGGTCGGGGTACGGGCGGCCGCTTCCGATGCGCTTGAAGATCACACGGAAAGCCTACCGGGGAAGCGCCTCCGGGCGAAGCCATGGTGTGGCGGGGTAAAGCCGCGATTCTGGGCCAAATCGGGAGCGAATCGAGAGCGAAGCAAGAGCGGAACCCTCCCCTCCGGGGCCCTGTGGCCAGGATCGCGGAGGGGGCGTCGTCAGCCGTCCCCGCACGGTGAACGGCAGGGGCAGCGACCGCGGGTCAGGCGGGCCGGGGGCGCGGGGAGGGCGGGTCCTCAGGGGTGGTGGCGCGGCTCTCCGTGCCTGTGGCGTGGCCCTGCGCCTGTGTGGGGGCCCGCTGTCAGCGGGCGTACGTCATGGGCGTACGTCCCCACGGCGTCGGCCATGACGCCGATGTTGATGGCGAACGCCGTCATGCCGATGTTCTTCAGGGTGTCGCACGCCAGGTGGTAACAGGCGTCGAGCGCCGCTCCCGCCTTCCCGCCGAACTTCTTGGCCTGTGCGGCGGTCTTGATCTCCTCCGCACCGGTGAAGGTGCCGCCCGACGGGACGCCGACTGCGATGAACGGGCCGTAGTCGGAGCGCCCGTCGAAGTCCGCACCCTCGTGCGGCACGTGCCTGCGGTCCAGGAACGTGGTGATGCCCTTCTCCAGCTGTGCGGAGCCCGCCGGGCCCGCGCCCGCGCCCGTGGCGTCCGAATTGTCGCCGTCGTAGACCAGCTCGGCGTAGTTCGGTGAAGCGATCATGTCGAAGTTCAGATAGAGCGCGAGCTGTTTCCGCTGCGGGGCCGTGAGGCTCTTGACGTACGCATCCGAGCCGCGCAGCCCCAGCTCCTCCGCCGACCACCAGGCGAACCTGACCTTGTTCGCGGGCTGTTGGCGGACCCGGGCGAGCTGCTGGGCGACCTCGATCAGCCCGGCCGCGCCCGAGCCGTCGTCATTGATGCCGGGTCCAGCGGAGACGGAGTCGAGGTGGGCACCGAACATGACGGTGCGGGCGGGGTCGCCGCCCTTGGTCTCGGCGATGACGTTGCGAGTGGTGCGGCGCTCCTGGAGCTGGCGGATCTCCAGCGAGACGGTGACGGCCCCGGCCCGCGGCGGTGTTCGGGGCTGGGTCTGAGGCTGGGATTGCGTCCGGGGCCGCGTTCTCGCTTGCGTCTCTGCCCGGGGCGCTGCTTGCGCCTTTGGTTTCCCTGTACCTGTACCTGTACCTGTACCTTTCGTTTTTGCCTTTGCTGCTGCCCTCGCCCTCGCCCTCGCCACGTCGCCGGCCAGTGCTGTGCCGTCGGCCTGCGAGATCCCACCGGTCGGAATCTTCACGCCCGCTGGGGATTCGAGGGTGCCGGACAGTGCGCCCGCGGTGTTGTTGGAGATGAGCGCGGCCACCGCACCCGCTCCCGCCGCTGCCTTCTGCTTCTCGGCGAAGGTGCAGCCGCCGCGACGGATCAGCGCGATCTTTCCGGTGAACGCACCTGCGGCGTAGTCGGACGGCTCGCATCCGGTGGTGGCGTCGACAGGGACGGTGGCGAGCGTGGCCGTGACTCCGCCCACGGGCGTGGACCTCGTGTACGAGAGCGCCGAGACCTCCAGATGGCGCGGGGTGGGCGTGATGACGGCCAGCTTCTCGGCCTGCGTCTCGATGTAGGTGATGGGGAAGGCCTGGTACGAGACCCGGTAGCCGGCCTTCCGCAACGTGTCGTGGACGTACTGGGCGGAAGCCTCGTGTCCGGCCGTACCGGCAGCGCGGGTGGCGTGGTGGCTGTCGGCGAATGACTGGAACTTCCGCAGGTGGCGGTACGCGCCCTGCGCGGACGAGGCATGGACGAGCTGCCGGGAAAGACGCGCGGCCTGTTTTGCCGGATCGGACGGGTGCGGGCCAGCGGGGTGCGGGGCGGCGGTGGCGGGTGCCGCTGCGACGGCCAGGCTCAGGATCACGGCGAGGGCGGTGGCCACCGGCGGGTTGCGGGTACTCCCCCTCGCGTCACCGGCGGCGCCGAATGCGGTGGACCGGGGACCGGCTGTGACGCTGCGGTGCGGTGCGCTGCTGCGGGTGGTGTTCACGCGGGATGGTTCCCGCGCGACCGCGCGCGACGAACGCCCGGTGGACCGTTCGGGTGCAGGACGCCGAGTGTCCGCCTCAGGCATCGGTCGGGCTGCCGGTACGGGGCGCGATGCGGCCTGCGTTCTCGCCTGCGGCCTCCGCGTACGGCGCCTTTCCCGTATCGCGGTGCCGGGCCCGCGCCGCGGTTTTTCGCCGGGCCGGTAACCCGCACCTCGCCGAACCGGCGCAGCGCGGCGCAACCGAGTTCAGCGCAGGGTGGGCAGTCCCGCGGCCAGAGCGGACAGGGTGCGCCGGAGGGTCTGGAGCAGCGCGGGCCTGGCGGCTGCGAGCTGGGGCTCCTGGGCGTACAGCTCGGCCAGGACGGGCGGCGGGGTGGCCATGGGGTAGAGCATTCCCGCGAGTGCGGCTGCGGTGGACACCAGGTCCGAGCACTCGCGCTGGGTCAGTCCGGGATGGGCCCGCGCGACCTGAGCGCTCAGCGCGGAGATGGCGGCGAGCACCGTGTGCTTGTAGGTGCGAGCCGCTTCGATCGAGATGTTGTGTTCCAGGATCGTCGCGGTCTGGCTGAGCAGATCGCAGAACAGCGGCCGTCCGGCGAGGGTCTCGGCGAGTGCACCGATGACGTCCCCTCCCGCGTCCAGTCGCTCGGCCACCTCGCCCTGCCACTCCTGCCAGTCCTCTGCCGTGAGCAACAGGAAGATCTCTTCGCGGGTCCCGAAGTACCGGATGACATTGGACTTGGCGAGTCCCACGGCGTCGGCGACGCTGCCCAGCGTCACCCGCCGCACCCCGTGTTCCAGGGCAAGACGGCGGGCGGCCGCGAGAATGGTCTCGCGCCGCTGCTGCTTCTGTTCCGGCCTGCGGGCCCGGAGGAAATTCTCTGATGACATGGCTCGGTCAGCATACGAGAGCCGGAAAGCCGTCGCCTTCGATTATTACCGAAACGCCGTTCCGTTATTTCGGGGTTCTGTTGATGCCCGCGAGGGGCGGGGAATTGTGTCCGCCGTATCCGGAACTCCGCAGGCCGTCCGTCAGCGCTATGCGGACTTATGGCCGCTCGGCTGGGATTCCGGGGAGGCCGGTGCCTGCTTCTTGTTCCCCGTCTTTCCCCCGCTCGGCCGGTGAAGAGGGATACGGGGAGTGAACTCCCGGCGGTGGGTGCGGTGGCTCTACCTGCATGCATGTTCCGCCTGGGGTATACCCGGTCGGTGGCGGGGCGGAGCGCGGCAGGGTCCGTGGCGGAGTATCGGAAATGCCGGCGCACCGGTGGACGTATGCGGCTTTTTCCTGGCTCGGTCCACGGCCGGCCGGGTGATCGGGAATCATGGACGGCAACCGGCGCCGCGCGGGAATGCGACCCACACGCCGATCACCCGATCACCGATCGCTGATCACCGATCCGCGTGCTGACCCCGCGTATGTCCTCGATAGTGCGAGGCAAATCATCTTGCATGGGGCGGACATTTATCCGCCATTGTTCGGCCATGTGGATGTCCGCCGTGTTGAGCGAAATGAGATGAACGCTCGATGTCTACCGCACGCGCCCCCTTCTCCTTCGCGGATCGTTCGGCGAGCGGCGCGGCGGGGCCTGCGGGTCGGGGGCCGGTCAGGCCTTGATCGCCTCGTCGTAGACATCGGCGATCCGCTGCAGGAAAGCCGCGACGGTGGCCCTCTCTTCCGGCGCCAGCGCTTCGGTGGCGGCGGTGACGCCCTGGATGAGGGGTGCGACGTGCTCGTAGGCCGTCGCTTCCCAGTCGCCGGCCGGAGTGATGATCACCTTGCGGCGGTCGGTCGGATGGGGCTGCCTGGTGGCGTGCCCCCCGGCCACGAGCCGGTCGATCACGAGCGTCGTCGCCGCGGTCGAGGCGTCCAGGCGGCGGGCGAGGTCGGTGGGGGTGGTCGGGCCGACGTGGACGAGATGATCCATCACCGCGAGGCCTGCCGGGTCCACTTGGAGCCGACGGCTCAGATACCGCTCGAACCGTTGCTGCTTGAGCGTGAGCATCCGCAGCTGCTCGCGGATGTCGCCGCGCTGTTCGCCGATGGCTGCGCCGGCGCCGCCGGGGGCGGGCCTGGCCTCGGCGGTGGCGGCACCAGGCGATTTGACGTCCATGGGCAGAAGGATACTCTCAATATTGCTAATAAAATTGGTAACCAAGAAGGTGAGGAAAAATGGCCACTGTCCCGACAGCTCAGCCGCCCTACCGGTGGCGGTGGCTGATCCTGGTGGTGATGCTCGTCGCGGAGATCATGGATCTGCTCGACGCGTCGATCGTCAACGTGGCAGGACCCGCACTGGAGAAATCGCTCGGCGCGACATCCGTAGGCCTCCAGTGGGTGATCGGCGGTTACGCCCTCACGCTGGGCGCGGGGCTGGTGCTGGGGGGCCGGCTCGGCGACCGGTACGGGCGGCGCAGGATGTTCCTGACCGGCCTGGCATCGTTCACCGCGGCCTCACTGCTCTGCGCGACCGCGCCGGACATCGGAACCCTGATCGCCTTCCGGCTCGTCCAGGGGCTGGCCGGGGCGATGCTGCTTCCGCAGGGGCTCGGCCTGCTGCGCGAGAACTTCACCGGGGCCGAACTCACCAAGGTCTTCGGGATCTTCGGCCCCGTCCTGGGGCTCGGCGGGATCGTCGGGCCGGTGCTGGGCGGTGGCCTCATCCAGAGTGACTTCTTCGGTCTCGGCTGGCGGCTGGTGTTCCTGGTGAACGTGCCGATAGGCCTCATGGCCCTGGCCGTTGCGGCGAAGTTCGTTCCCAGGAAGCCGGGGGACCGTGCCGTGGTCGTCGACAGCGTCGGTGCGGCCCTGGTGGCACTCTCCTGCGCCCTGCTCGTCCTGCCCCTGAACCAGGGCCAGGACGCCGGCTGGCCCCTGTGGACCTGGCTCTGCATGGCGGCTTCTGCGGCCGGGTTCGCGCTCTTCGCCGTGCAGCAGCGGCGTACGACGGCGCAGGGGCGTGAACCGCTCGTCACCACTGGCCTGCTGCGCAAGCCCGCGTTCACCGTCGGACTGGGCGGGATCGCGCTGTTCTTCGGCGGGCTGATCGGGGTGCAGCTGGTGCTGACTCTCTTCCTCCAGATCGGGCAGCACTTCACGGCCGGCGACGCCGGTCTGGGCAACCTGCCGCTGGCGGTGGGTACCGCGATCGGCGGCGCGGTGAGCGGAGCCGTACTCGCCGACCGGATCGGCCGGGCCGTCCTGCAGATCGGCCCGCTCGTGCAGCTGGGCGGAGCGGCCCTGCTCTGGTACGAACTCGACAGCCTGGGCGGGGCGTTCTCCATCTGGGACATCGCACCGGGTGTGGTCGTCTGCGGTGTCGGCGCGGGCCTGGTCATCGCGGCACTGTTCAGCTTCATCCTCGCCGCGGTCGACGACGACGAGATCGGCTCGGCTTCAGGTGTCCTGTCCGCGGTGCAGTCGATCGGGGGCTCGGTCGGTGTGGCGGTGTTCGGCTCGGTGTTCTTCTCCCGTGCGAAGGAAGGGGACTTCACCGCCGGCTTCCACCACGCCCTCCTGGTGCAAGGGTGCCTGCTGGTCGCTTTTCTGGCGATCACGTTCATGCTGCCGAAGAAGGGCCGGCCGGACGAGTTCGCGGAGCCTGCCGACAACCCGCCGCAGGGCGCGGTGGTCTGACCGCGCCGAGCGGTTCGCGGGGTGGCGGGCTCGGCCGGTCACGGCCGCCGGGCAGTCAGCCCACCGTGGCCTTCGTGCTGGTCCTTCAGCGGCTGCTGGTCGCCGCTGCCGCCCCAGGTGCGGTGGTGGACTGCTCGATCAGGCCGTAGACCGGACGGTCGCCATCGGCGTTCAGGGGTGTGGAGTAGTCGCCGACGGCCCAGAAGCCGCCGGTGCTGCCGACCGGAGCCAGATCGTAGAAGGAGTACGACGGCCATGTGGTGTCGCCGTCGGGGGCCGGCGCGCCGGCCTTTCTGGTCCAGGTGGTGCCGTCGAAGTGCCAGAAGACCGACTCGGCGTGGGCGGGATCGGCCTGGTCGTTACCGGTGGCCCACAGACCGCCGTGGCCGTCCGAAACGATCGCCTCGAGGTAGAGGTCGGCGAGCGCTCCGGTGACGTCCTCCCAGGCCGTACCGTTCCAGTGCTCGACGCTCGGCGCAGGCGGGTCGCCATGGGCGCCTTCGGCCCAGCCGGCGACGTAGACACTGGTGGGCGACTCCGCCACGACCTTGGCGGTTTCGGTGCCCGCGCGCACCGGTGCCTCGTCCATCAGCGTCCAAGTGGTGCCGTCCCAGTGGTAGGTCACCGAGTGGCCGCCGTCCACGGGGTACTGCATACCCGTGGCGTAGGCGTCGTTCGCCGAAAGGGCGTCTATGTCCCGGATGTCGACCAGGCTGGGCAGCGCGAAGGTTTTCCACGTGCCGTCGGAGTACGTGTACAGCGCATCGCCACCCTTGAACAGGCGCCCGGGGACAGCCTTGATCGGCACCTCGGGCCAGGAGTCGTCGGCGGGGCCGGTCGTGGGAACGCTGGTCCAGCGTTCGCCGTCATAGTGCGCGAGCCTCTGATCCATGCCCACGGACCCGTACGCCCAGACGTCGTCCTCGGACACAGCGGTGACTGATGACCACTGCCAGACGTCAGGGAGTCCCGGAGCGGTGTCCTCGTTCCACTTCTCGCCGTTCCAGCGCATGATGACGCCGCCGCTGTCTCCTCGTCCGACCGCCCACGCAAGGTCGTCGCTCACGGAGGAGACCGACATCAGGGAACCGGCGGGACTGTGACCGGAGAGCGAGACCTCCCAGTCGGACGGCGCGCCGACCGCTTGGGCGCCGCCGGCGGTCAGCAGGGTGGAGGCGAGAGCCAGAGAGGCGGCTGAAGCGCGCAGAAGGTGCCGTACCAGCATCGGTGAGCGTTCCTTAACTGTGGAGGAAGTGAACTGCCCCCGGGGTGACGCGCGTACAGGCCGGCCCGGGAGGCGGCGGGCCGTGGGGCCAGACTCTCGACGGCGGCGGATGGTTGTGGGGCCGGGTCCTGCAACTGAGCTGTTCTCAGGGGATGATCGGCGGCCACCGGGACCAGGACGGAGACCACGACACGTCGAAGTCCCCCACCGGCGAACCTGTCGGGGGCCTCGTTCCCGGCAGGAAGATCCGTCCGGGGCGCTTCGCAGGTTTCATTGACTCTTGGGGGCGCCGCCCCCACCCTCCCGCCATGACCGCATCTCATCAGGTCCCGTTCGCCCCGTGCGCCGGCGAGAGTTGGCGCTCGCCGTGGGAGATGTACGCGGGACTGCGCGACGCGCACCCCCTTCACCACGTCACCGACGGCGACTACTGGGTCCTCTCCCGCTACGCGGACGTACTCGCCGCCGCCCGTGACACCGGCCGCTACTCCTCCGCCGACGGCCTGACCATCACCTACGGCGAGCGCGAACGCCTCGGCATCACCGACGCCGCCCCGATGGTGATGCTGGACCCGCCCGAGCACACCGCCTTCCGCCGGCTGATCACCCGCGGCTACACCCCGCGCCGGGTCGCCTCCATCGAGCCGCACGTCCGTGCTTTCGTCCGGGCCCGCCTGGACCGCATCGCCGATCTCGGCGGCAGCTGCGACATCGTCGCCGAACTCTTCAAACCGCTGCCCAGCTATGTCGTCGGCCGCTATCTCGGCGTCCCCGAACGCGACCGTGCCCACTTCGACGGCTGGACCCACGCCATCGTCGAGGCCAACGCGCTGGGCGACCCGCTCACCGCCGCCGAAGCTGTCACCAGCCTCTTCGGCTACTTCACCGAGCTGATCGAACGCCGCCGCTCCGAACCCGCCGACGACACCGTCTCCGACCTGGTCGGCCTGATGCCGTCCGACGACGCCGGCACCCTGCTGCGCATCCTCGGCTTCGCCTTCACGATGGTCGCCGGAGGTAACGACACCACCACCGGCCTGCTCGGCGGCGGCGCCGAACTCCTCACCGCTCACCGCGGCCAACGCCGTGCCCTCCTGGAAACCCCCGCCCTGCTCCCCTCCGCCGTCGAGGAATTCCTCCGGCTGACCTCCCCTGTCCAGTGCCTGGCCCGCACCGTCACCGAAGACACCACCCTCCACGGCCGAACCGTCCCCGCCGGCCGCAAGGTTCTTCTGCTGTACGCCGCAGCCAACCGCGACCCACGCGCCTTCGGCCCCACCGCTGAACACCCGGACCTCACCCGCGACGGCCCCCAGCACCTCGCGTTCACCCACGGCCCGCACCACTGCCTGGGTGCCTCCGCGGCCCGTCTGGTCTCCCGAACGGCCCTGGAGGAACTCCTGGCCCGCTTCCCGGACTTCGAGGTCGACGCAGCGGCGGGCACCTTCGCCGACGGCAACTACGTCCGGCGCTACGCGACCCTGCCGTTCGCCGCGGCCGGGGCCGGGGCCTGAGCGGCTTCGCACGGATCAACGGACGGCGATGCACGGTGCTGTCCGGCCGGTCGGGCCAGGTCGCCATGACCCGGCCGCCATCTTCCCGCCGCACCGAACCGTTACAGCGCGCCGCCGCGCCGCCGTTGCACCGCACCGCTGCCCGGACTGCTGCGCTTATGTACCAGTGCAGTCGGGCACCGCTGCGGTCTGCTGCCCGGGACGACGAACGCGGTCAGGTGCCATCGATACCCGTGCCCGCCGTGGAGTCCGCGGAGTCCGTGCTGTCGGATGCTGTGTCCCCGTTGGGCTCTGAGGCGGCCGGGCCGCCGCCCGGCCGCAAGGTGAGCAGGGTGATCTCGCTCGGCGCGAAGACCCGGAAGGGCGGCCCCCAGAAGCCGGTTCCCCGGCTGGTGTAGAGCTGCGTGCGCTCGCCGTGCCGGCTCAGGCCGTGAACCACCGGCTGATCGATCCGGACGAGGAAGTTGAACGGCCAGATCTGGCCGCCGTGAGTGTGCCCGGAGATCTGCAGGTCGATGCCGGCCGCGGCGGCCTGCCCGACGTACTTCGGCTGGTGGGCGACGAGCAGGACCGGTCGGTCCGGGTCTGCTCCCGCCAGCGCACCGAGCAGGTTCGCACGGTGCCCGGCCAGGCCGGAGGACTCCGCTGTCACGTCGTCCACACCGGCCAGGACGAGGAGGTCGCCGCCGCGCTCGACCACGACATGGCGGTTGTGCAGCGGTTCCCAGCCCAGTTCCGCCATGCGGTCCAGCCAGCCTTGGGCCTCCCCGAAGTACTCGTGGTTCCCCGTGACGTAGACCTTGGCCAGCCGTGACCGGATCGTCCCGAGCGGCGCGGACTGCTCCCGGCGCTGGGCGGGCGTGCCATCGGCGATGTCGCCCGCGTGGACCACCACGTCCGCGTCGAGTGCGTTGACAGCCTCGGCGACCCGCGCTGACCAGTGCGCCCGGTCGATCGGCCCGAAGTGAGTGTCGGCCAGTACCACGACACGGGTTCCGTTCAAACCGGCGCCGAGCCGTGGGACATGGACGTCCAGCCGCTTCACCCGGGGTACGCGCATGGCCTCGTGGTGTCCCCACGCCAGCAGGCCGGCAGAGACCACGGCGACGGCCACAGCGATGCTCCTGGCGGGCTCGGCGCCGCTGACCCCGAGCCCGAGCAGCACCAGGTGCACCAGGTCACCCAGCGCCGACCAGGTGAACAGCACCCACACCGCGCCGAGGGTGCTGTCCGCGATGCGGGCCGCCCGGTCGGCCCGCCGGTGCCCGTGGCCCGCGGCCATGAGGAAGGGGAAGGAGACCAGCCAGGAGGCGAAGACGACCGTGCCGGCGAGGAAGACCGGGAACGGCCAGTGGACGCCGGAGGCGAACAGCGTCCACCAGGGCAGGAAGAACAGCATCGCGAGGACGAGGAGAACCACGATCCCGCCCAGTCGCCGGCGCAGGGACCGCGAAGCACGCGGGCTGCCTTCCCCGGACCGGGGGCCCGACCCGGACTCCGCCCCGTCCTCGGGCCGCGCCCCGGCGGCCGCGACGCTCTCCGGCCCGCCACCGGGCGATCGGATGTCCGACTCCGCCCGGACGGATTCACTGTCTGCCACTGTGCTGCCCCTCACGTCCGCTCCCGCCGTCAGTACCCATGGTCCGTCACACGGCGCCGCACGGAACCGCCCGCACCTCGTCGCGGCGTCGTGCGGCAGGGCCGCCGTGGCTTCCATGGCGCGGCAGAAATGATCACCGGTGAGGTGGGAACACCCAACTCCCGGCGTCAGTCGCGTACTTGTGGTGCTCACTGATGCCATGGTGCCCTTGTGACTCACAGGCAACAGACGTCAGGGAGGGGAACGAGTCTCATGATCAAGCGAATAGCAGCCGTGGCGGCACTGATCCCGGCCGCGCTGGGTGTTACTTCCGGTGCCGCTTCGGCGCACCCGGCGCCGAGGGCGACCGCAGCGGTGGTCACTCTGACCTACGACGCCAGCCGAGCAGGGCAGTGGGCGGACGCGATCACGCAGGGCGTGAACAACTGGAACGCAGCGGAACACAACGTGCACCTGCAGCCGGCAAGCTCGCCCGGCTCGGCCGACTTCGTCTACGTGGCGACCAGCGGCTGGCCCCAGACGACGCTCGGGCCGATTGTGCCGGGCGGCAGCAGGGGCGAGGTGCAACTGGGCCAGGAAGCGGTCGGGGAGGGCTACGACAAGACCCGGATCGCGGCGCACGAAACCGGGCACATCCTCGGGCTGCCGGACGACTACAGCGGGCCGTGCTCGGAGCTGATGTCCGGCCACGGCCCCGGTACGTCGTGCACCAATGCCAAGCCGAGCGCGGCAGAGGCGACGAAGGCCGACCGGAACTACGCGGGCGGCGCGGCGGCGGTGAGCCCGAAGCAGCACCGGACCGTGATCGACGTCTGGCACACACCGGTCCTCGCCGACGCCCACTGACGGGCAGCCGAAACCGGACAGGACGCAGGACGGCCGTGCGGGTCCATTGGGACACACACGCAGAAAGCTCCCGCCACAACAGGCGGGGGCTTCTGCGTATCGCTCGGTGAGAGCGACTGCGGAGGTACGAGATCCGAACTCGTGAGCGGTCGCCCCCAACGCGCTTTCCAACTGTTCGTCCGGGCATTCGGGGGCGGCCACGGGCGTCCCGACCTGCAGCCGGAGTACATGGCTACAGGCTCGCCGCACTGTGGTGTACGCCTGCGAATGAGACCACGGGACGCCGCACGATCGGTCTTCCCGATCTGTTGATCAGGCGCACTGGTCGCGGGCCACTGAGATCGAGAGCGCGGCCGTTCTTGCCGAGTCCCTGAGGGCGCCCGGTGGAGCCGGATTCCTGAAGGCCGCGCCCCGAGCCTCCGGCCGCAGCCAAGAAGGCGCGCCCGAAGAAGCCCCGAATCGATCACGAGAAAACTTGGTTCCGCCGTCGATTCGGCCATGCCTCGTTCGACGTCTTGATGTAGGACGTATCGCCATACGGAGTGGCGACAGAAACCGATGAGGATGAGGGAACGCATGGATCAGCTACTGCGCGTGCAGAACTTCTCTGTCTCTGGCGACGGTGTCGCCGCAGGCGAGGGCCAGAGTCTGGAGCGGCCTTTCGGCCACGCCGTCGATCCGGGGAAGCTCTTCGCCTGGGCCGGCGCCACGGCGAGCTGGCCCAACCGGACCGATCCCGGGGGCAGCCGCGGCCTGGACGACTACTTCACCCGGGACTTCAGCCACAACATCGGCGCCGAGATCATGGGCCGCAACAAGTTCGGGCCCCAACGCGGACCATGGCGCGACTCCGAGTGGCGCGGTTGGTGGGGTGACGAGCCGCCCTTCCACACGCCGGTCTTCGTCTTGACCCACCACGAGCGTCCGTCGTTCACGCTCTCCGACACCACGTTCCATTTCGTGGAGGGCGACCCGGCCACCGTCCTCGCACAGGCGCGGGAGGCCGCGCAGGGCAAGGACATCCGGCTCGGCGGCGGCGTGACCACCGTCCGGGAGTTCTTGGACGCCGACCTCGTCGACACCCTCCATGTGGCCGTCTCTCCGGTGAAGCTCGGGGCCGGGCTGAGGCTGTGGGACTCGCCCGATGAACTCCTGGACCGGTTCCACCTGGAGGTCGTGCCCAGCCCGAGCGGTGTCGTGCACCACCTCTTCTGGCGCAGGTGACACCTCAGCGTGTGCGTGCCGGTGAGGCCGGACCCGCCGTACGGTGATGCGTCGGCATGCCCCATCGAAGGACCGTGACCCCCGTACACGCCGCCGCAGTGCAGGGGCCGACTCTCCAGGCGCAGGCCGTACTTCGTCCGCCCGAGCCACCGGTTGCGTGGGTCATCGCCGCCTCCTGGAGCCGCGCCGGAACCGGAGTTGAGACAGTGGATGAGACTGCCAAAGCAGAAGGCCCGGACCGTGTGAACGGTCCGGGCCTTCTAGCTGCGGAGGATACGAGATTCGAACTCGTGAGGGGTTGCCCCCAACACGCTTTCCAAATGTTCGCCTGGGGGTGCGGGAGCGTACGGGGACGTCCTGACCTGCGGTGCAACCGGTGCCGGTGGGGCTTCCGAACGGTGCTGTACGCCGGTGAACGCAACCAGAACTGCAACCACGGATCTGGGTGGCCGATGCGACCGACGGCGGCTCCGTACGGCGTCAGACGTCCCGGATGATGACGCGGTCGCCGCAGAGCAGTGCCCAGTCGTCGCGGTCCGAGGTGAGGACCAGGGCAGGGGAGGGCGAGCGGAGAGCCATGGCGGCGACCAGGGCATCGATCGCGTACTTGTGGCCGTGCAGTCCGCCGGCGTCGCGCAGCAGGCTCACTGCAGCAAACGCGTCCTCCGGCGTCACGGGCTCCAGCCGCAGGCGGGAGAGGTACCACTGGAGGCGTGGCATGTCGGTCTTGCCGTGCACCGCCTCGACGACAGTCAGCGCCGAGACGCGGACCGGGATACCTGCTCGGCGGGTCGCTTCGATGCGTGCCGTCAGGGCGCGGTCGTGACGAAGCAGCAGGGAGAGCGCCTGGGAGTCCAACACGACCGAGCGCGCGGTCACTTCTCTCATGCGGCGTGCTGTCCTGCGTCGTCGGCGTGGCCGAAGAGTTCTCGGGCTGCGGCTTCGATCTCGGCCTCGGTCAGTGGGCCGTGCTCCGCCTCCTGAGCGGAGACGATCTCCGTCAGGCCGTCCATCTCCAGCTGGTGCCGTACCGCGTCGGTGACGTAGGAGGACAGGCCGCGCTTCCCCGTCCGCTCGCGGAGAGCCGAGAGCAGATCGGCCGGCAGGGAGACGGATACGTTCTCGGTGTGTCCCGCACGCTGGGTCGACATGCCACCAATGTAGTACAGAGATTATTACAGCGCCTCGATATTCGGTGGAAGTTTTGGGTGAGGCCGTACAACGACGAAGGCCCCGACCGGAATCCGGTCGGGGCCTTCGTCTGCCCTGATGGGCGGGTGCGGAGGATACGAGATTCGAACTCGTGAGGGGTTGCCCCCAACACGCTTTCCAAATGTTCGTCTGGGGGTTCGGCGGGGGTCGTGGGGGTTCTGACCTGGTACGGAGCTGGTGATGGCGGCACCCGCGAACGGCGTCGGACGGGGGCGAACGAGACCAAAACTGAGACCATCTGAGCGAGGGCCCCGTCGGTACGGTCACTCCCCCTGGAGACGGATTGCCAGCACAGTCCCGTCGGCACGGATGGACACCGCACTCCACTGTTTCGCTGTGCTGCTGCCCGGCCACTGGTCTCGGAGCTTGTGTACCTCGTGTCGGTACTCGTTTACGCGCCCGTGGTGGAGATGCATGTACAGGCTCTTCTCGAGCCCGGAGAACGCCTCCACGCGGGTGCCGTTGAGACGGTAGATGTGGTCGGTGCCGACGAAGTCGATGTCGTGGATGCGGTGCCCCACATCTCGCAGCCTGTCGGTGTTGGCGTGGACGTCGTGCTGGAAGTGGCGTCGACCTTGCTCCTTGGTCAGGTACTGGGCGGTGGGTTTGCCACCTCCAGTGAAGGCCGTCAGCGTGGCTGCCTCCGTCCGTGCCAGGACGATGCTTAACCAGTTGAACGACTCAGGCAGTACCTGGAACCCGGGGATAGTCATCCGTTCCCGTTCCCGTGCCGCGTGCCGCACGACGTCGGCCACACGGTTCTCCTGGCCCAGGGTGAGGTCCAGGTCGGCTTCTGATGTCTCTCCGGACGGGCTGAGGACGGTCGTGCCCGGCGCCTCCAGAATGTGCAGAGCGAGGCTCTCCTTCTTGGGGATCTCTGTCCCGATGAGCAGGTACGGGACGGTGCCGTAGGGCCCGATGTGCACGGAATCCACATGAGCACTGGCCGTGCTGAGCTGCTTGTGAACCTGCTGAACGCTGCTGTGGGTGCCCTTGGAGGAGACGAGGAGGACCTTGGACGGCTGTCCCGGTTGCCAGGCTTCGACGAAGAAGTGGGGCCGTCGCTGGAGTGGCTCCGGGCGGGCGCCCGTTCCGGAGGTGCTGCGGAGGGTCCAGCCGGCTTTCAGAGCGACGTCGGCCGGAATCACGGAGACCGAGTGGTCTGGGTACCGGGACCTGATCAGCCTCTCGGCCAGCAGAGAGGCGAAGCCGGTGCCGATCTCCCCGGACTGGGTGGCCTTGTAGAAGCGCAGGAGGTCGCGCCCCTCGGACGACAGCTGCAGGTAATCGCCTTGGCTGCCCTCCAGGGCCTGGATGTAGCGCAGACTCCCCCAGTGCTCGGCCAGTCCTCGTCCCGCGCCCTGTCGGGCCGCAGCAGCGCCGAGGCCGATGGCGTGAATGATCTGCCAGGGTGTGAGAGTCAGTGATCGCGGCGCGTTCCGGACAGCTCTGTAGTCGGTGCGCCGACGAAGCTTTCCCTGCCCGTTGCCAGTCCGCTTCTCGTCCTCGTCCTCCGCGGCCTCGGAGACGTGGGCGGCCAGCTCGGTGGACGAGCGGACCTGAACGTGTGAGGTGCCGCTCAGCTCGTGGAGGATCTCGGTGACGGCTTTGGATTCGTCCTTGTTCACCGGCTGCCCTTCCGTCGACGTCGTGTGGCGTGAGCCGAAGGACGGTAGGCCGCGGCAGGGGAGCACAATCAAGTGCGCACGAGGGGCGCAGGCCGATATTCGGCCAACAGCCGTCGAGGAAAACGTTCGGACGGCGCCGTGTAGGCGCCGTCCCGGGCTGACACGCGGCAGTTTGGAGTTCCGCTCTTCGACACACCGCGGCGTAACTACGGGACACGCCGCGACCGCCCTCCTTCCGCGCGGCAACTGGCGTCACGGGACTGCCTGGGCTAACGCGACCCAGCGAGCGAGGCAGGCGTGGGCGGTCTGGACTCGCTGAGGAGAGGAGAGAACGGAAGGGGAATGTCAGACCGATCATCTACTGTCACACCCTGATCAGTCATCAACTAGCGTTCCAGGACGGGGACGTGACCGAGAGGTGCGACGTGGGTGTTCCGTACGAGGCGCGGCTGCGCGACATGCTGGCTGACCGCTTGTCTCTCCTAGAGCCGAGCCTTCAGCTGATCGATACGGAATACCCGCTCCCCAATGCTCAGGGAACGCGCGGGCGGATAGACATCCTGGCCCGAGATGGCCACGGATCTTGGGTCGTGATCGAACTGAAGCGATCCGACTCGACCTCGGGTCGAGCCCTTCATGAGGTCACGAAGTATGCCGAGCTGTTGCAGCGAGAGATGGGGCTCCGCAAGGACCGCATTCGCGCGATGATTGTCTCCACCACGTGGCGCGAACTTCGCGTACCGGTCAGCAACATGGCGCGTGACTGGGCACACGATCTGCGTGGGTACCAACTCACATTGGACGACGACGGTGTTCCGGTGTGTGCAGACCGGGTGGAGTTCCTCGAAGCGGCGATCCCCCCACAAGTAACCCCGCATCACTTCATCTACCTATACAACTCCCCGGAGGATAGAGAGCGGGGCTGGCGCGAGGTTCTGGCCAGAGCCGCAGAGGCAGGAGCTGATGATCTTCTGGCAGCGGACTTCCAGCGCATCTCACAGAGAGACAGCGTGGTCGCACCGTACGGCCTGTACTTCGCGATCGGGCGTCTGGATCCGGACCGAGCACCAGCATGGCTCGATGATGGTGAGGCGGATTCGCCCGAGGAAACCGGGGGGTACCCCATGGAGTATGCGGCTCTCTGCCACATCACCAGCACCGTCTTCGCAGCCGGCTATGACACAGCCCGCCCGGGCTTGCTCCGGAAGCTGGCAGAGGACCCGCACTGGGAGATCGAGTGCTATCGGACGGCAGGTGAATTCGCCAAGCGCACTTCGCTGGACGAGAGGGATCTCCTCCGGGACCTGAACGGTGACGACGAGGGTATCGGCCAGGTCCTCTACACGGGATCCGCGCGAACCACGGACCGTGGAAGATGGCCTGCTTTCCGGGAGGAGAGCAGGGCGTGCACGGCGAGGAACCCTGATTGGGCGAGGCTCGTGGGGCGGTGGTTGGACGACGTTTCGGCCGATGGCGTGGAGCGCGATGTCATGCTTCATGTGTACAACCCGTGCGATCTGATCCGATCGTTGGTGCACGGGTGGCCCGACAAGCTCTCAGCGCTCGTTCCGATGACCTTTGGGACGGCATTGGCTACCCAGGACGGCGACCACCGCGCGATCCGTGGCTCCCTCTACTGGGACGGTGTTGCCTGCCCTGACATGACCGACCGGGTGCGTCTGGTCTATCGCGATGCCATGCACTGGCAGGTTCACCACCTCATGGATGAGTCCTGGGTCACCGATCTTGATCTCCTGAGTCTGCTCGGACTTCGCTACGTACTCATCGAGCAGATCGGAGGAAACCCGCTCCTTGCGTCAGAGGCGAGTGAACTTCGACTCCACTTCGTGCAGGACGAGGTCCTCCGTACTCTGCCGATTCCCTGTGAGGGAGCACAGCTCCGCGACGCGGGTTGGAACGGCGCCTACTCGCTCGATACGTTTCTGGAGACGTACGAGGATCAGATCGACACATTGGTTGAGACCTATCAGACCGGGTTTCATTTCGGGGCCTGAGGCTCCTCGGCGATCGGGACAGCCTGACAGTCGGCGTGATCACGGAAATTCGCAGGCAAGGGCGAATCTTTTGGGGGTGCCCACGCCGGGCAGTGAGCCTTTTCCAACCTCACGCTGATGCGTGGTGAAGGACAAGGACGGCTTTCACGACGTTGCTGATTCGGTTGGTGCTGCAGCGGAGCTTTCGCAGGAGGCGCCAGCCCTTGAGGGTCGCCATGGCCCGCTCGCCGACGCATCGGATCTTGGCGTGGGTGGTGTTGTGCCGTCGCCTCCACTGCCTGAGCCGACGGCCCCGAAACGGTACCCGGACGGATCCGCCAGCACCTTGATACGCCTTGTCCGCCCAGCATTTGAGTCCCGCATCAGCGAGGGCCTCGATGATCCCGTGCTGGCGCGCGGCGGTCAGGTCGTGGGTCGAGCCGGGCAGAGCCGGCGAGGCCCAGAGCAGTCGTCCGAACGGGTCGGTGAGGACCTGGACGTTCATGCCGTGGCGTTTGTGTTTCCCGGAGTAGTACGGGGTGTCGGCGGCAATGCGGTTGATCGGCAGCAGGGTGCCGTCGAGGATGACGAACGCCTTCGTCCGGATCGTTCTCATCGCTTCGGCCAGGGACGGGGCGAGGGTGGACAGAGTGTCGACGGCTTCACGTATGTAGCGGTAAACGGTGGCGATCCCGATGCCGAATCCGGCGGCGAGCTGGGCGTAGGTGTCACCGCACCGCAGGTGGGCCAGGGCGAGCAGAGCCTGACGTGCGGCGGAGAGGCGCCGCCATCGCGTTCCAATCTCCTGCCGCCTGGCTGTGAGTTGTCCGGTCAGAAACCGCAGGGTGCGGCTGGACAGGTCGATCGAGGACGGGTAAACAAGCACGCGAAGCTCCTGGCGGACACGGGTGATCTTGGTCGAGAACCCGTCTACCAGGAGCTTCTTCGTTGCGCAGGACTGTCCAACTCGCGGTCAGCAAAACCAGCTTGGAAAACGCTCAGTTAACGCTTTTACAGGACACGCAGGGGGTTCTTCGTCTACCGGACGGCCGCGTAGCGGACATGGCGGACTCTGTTGATCTTGCACTTCTCGGTCCAGCGGGCGAGTTGTCGGTAGGTGGCGACCAGCGTTACGTCGCCGATCTGAAAATCACCGCGGTCAAACGCTCCGGCTACACCGGAATCGCACACGCCAGACCTGTGAGCTGCGTGTGACGAGCAACTGGCACTTCACCACGTGACACCCGTCCGTGAGACCAGAGGCTCCCCTGATCCCGACGAATGCTGGTCGGCACTGATCCAGGCCGGAGCCATGAGCCGGACCTGGGACGTGACGGAGCACGCCGCCCTTGGGAGGCGCGCAGCGATCACCGTTCGACACAGTGTCGACGGTGGAGGGGCTTTCGCCCTGATGCGCGTTCATCCGACGAGGACGTCTCTGCATGCAAAACGACTTGACCGCGGACTTCGACGCCGATGGGTCAGCCATCCCGCCGTTGACACGCCGACCCGATGAGCCGACAGCCCCAGAACCCGCCGCAAAGCTGCGTGCCCCGTGGAAGGCCCTAGCTGCCAACCCGCTGTCCAAATACGCAGTGGACGACGAGGCCAAGAACATCATCACCTTCGGGGCAGCGAACCCTTCCCACCTCAAAGCGATCGCCAGCGTCAACGAGGACGACGTCAACCTGCTGATCAGCAAACCGGTCGTCGGAGGGTTCCTCCACTTGCTTGCACCGCATCGCCGTTACCCCGACCTCATGGTGCTGCCCGACTTCATTAATGGGCGCTGGGGAGACGCGATCCTCACAGCTATGGACCCCAAAGCGGACAGCCTGCCGCCGGCCTACAGCACGCTCCTTGGTGACGACGGCACGGGGACGCAACGTCCTCTGGCGATCCTCACCATTTGCATGCGCGATCGCCGGGCTCTGGGTGAAGCCGTCCGAGAAAGCATGATCAACACTTACAAGGCGGACTCCGACAAGCGCAACGTTTACACCGAGAGCATCCTCCAAGAGGGTGTCAAGGGGCCCTTGACCCTGTTCCTGGTACGGGTGCTGTTCGATGACGACACGCACGAGACTTATCTGGTAGCCGGCGACGGCAACAGCCGGTTGATCAGCTTGTGGCTCGCACGGACCGGCGGGGACATCTACGAGGCGTCCCATGCCTGTGTAGCAGCCACCATCGGTTCGCTCGACCGCAGGCGTCCACGCAGTGCGGCGGACCTGCGGCGCGCTCGGAACGCGGTGACCGCTATGGCCGTGCGTGTCAGTGCTGGCCTCAAGGAAGAACCGCTTACCGAGGCAACCCGTCGCGAGGGCCACACCCTCACCCTCCCAGCCATGATCGTGGTCGGCGCCGTGGACGATCACGGAGACCCCATGGCCGACCTCGTAGTCGGCCGCGATGACCTTCTGAGTAACCTTCACACCCGGGTAACGCCCTGGTCCTCCACCGCGCAGAACTCGCAAGGCATGGGACGGGTCTACCGCAACGCCGGCACGGCCGACTTGGTCAACGACAGCGAGTACAAAGTCCTCAACGGCACCGCCCGGGTCGAGGACCTCCAGAACCTTCTCGGTCTCCCCTCGCACCGGCTGTGGGCATCCGCAGTGCACCAGCAAGTTCTCCTGTCCGGAACCCGAGCGGTGAAGATGAAGGAGCTGCTGCGCCAGGAATTCGGGTTCCGTCGCGCTGACCGGCAACTGATCGGCAAGCACACGGGTGCGCTGATTCTCTCCCCGTACCGCAGTGACGGCATCGACCAGCCGCTGCGCGCCTTCGACAACGGCGGGACCATTACCGACACGGTGTGGATGCGCACCTGGAAACTCACGAAGGGGTGGGACCCGGTCGAGGTCCTCGACAAGGTGCTCGCCAACGCCGTGGCTGGTGACGAGGCCGCCATTGCCGAACTGACTATCCTCGGGGGCACCGTCGCCATCCTGGGTGGGCTGATCACCCGTGACCGCGGCTCCAAGCTCGGGGTGAAGGCCGAACCGCTCAAGGCGCCTTACCGGGCCACCCCTACCCGGCTCCTCAAGCTCCTCGCCGAAACCCTTGGCGGCCGTAAAATGCTGCATTCGATCGCCTGTGCCCACGTCACGGGCAATCGGGCGGTCAAGGCGTTCCACACAGTCCCCGGCGAGGTCGATGGCCGAATGGTGGCCGACGGTGATCCGGTCATCGACAAGGCCCGCGCCCAGGTGTCGATCCGGTACGAATGGGACCTGGTCTGGTACGCCGACCCCGAGCGGGCCGAGAACACCATCATCACGACACGGAAGGAGTTGGCTGCGGCGGGCGAGCAGGAAGGTGAACTCACTCTCCCCCTGCACGTTCAGGAGCAGGGGAACCTCGACTCTGCGTTGACTTCCGCGACCAGGGCGGCCCACGTGCTTGCGGAGCTCTCCCAGTCGGACCAGCTGGGACCGTCGGTGTTCGGTTCCTGGGATGCGGTCGTCAAGTGGAAAGAGCGTCTGAGCGGGGTCGGGGAGTTGCTCAGCTACGGTCCCAAGCCGCCGCTGAAACCGCTCACCGACGCCGTGACCGCACTGCTGAACCGTGGCCACGCGGACGCTGAGGACGACTGAGGTCGGAAGGCGGCGTTGCCTCCAACCGCAACCAAAACTGCAACCACGGAACGACGAAGGCCCCGACCGGAATCCGGTCGGGGCCTTCGTCTGCCCTGATGGGCGGGTGCGGAGGATACGAGATTCGAACTCGTGAGGGGTTGCCCCCAACACGCTTTCCAAGCGTGCGCCCTAGGCCACTAGGCGAATCCTCCGCGGCAAACAATACAAGACGTTGGGGAGTGCTAGCGAACTCGATTCCACCCCGGTGGATCAGCTAGGGTGTGGGTCAGCCCCTCACGTGGCGCTATCTGACTGAACTCCCCCAGGGCCGGAAGGCAGCAAGGGTAGGTTGGCTCTGGCGGGTGCGTGGGGGGCCCTTTGCGTTCTGGGGCGTGGGTTGTCGGTGGTCCCCGATAACCTCGTACATGTGTCGTCCCTTGCGCTGTACCGCCGCTACCGTCCCGAATCGTTCGCCGAGGTCATCGGGCAGGAGCACGTCACTGCCCCGTTGCAGCAGGCCCTGCGGAACAACCGGGTCAACCACGCGTATCTGTTCAGCGGGCCGCGCGGCTGTGGCAAGACCACCAGTGCGCGGATCCTGGCCCGCTGCCTGAACTGTGAACAGGGGCCCACGCCCACGCCGTGCGGTGAGTGCCAGTCCTGCCAGGACCTCGCTCGCAACGGGCCGGGATCGATCGATGTCATCGAGATCGACGCTGCTTCGCACGGTGGTGTGGACGATGCCCGTGATCTGCGCGAGAAGGCGTTCTTCGGGCCCGCGAGCAGTCGTTACAAGATCTACATCATCGACGAGGCCCACATGGTCACTTCGGCGGGTTTCAACGCCCTGCTGAAGGTGGTCGAAGAGCCTCCGGAGCACCTCAAGTTCATCTTCGCGACCACCGAGCCCGAGAAGGTCATCGGGACCATCCGGTCGCGTACGCACCACTACCCCTTCCGGCTGGTGCCGCCCAGCACGCTCCGCGACTACCTCGGCGAGGTGTGCGGGCAGGAGGATGCCCAGGTCGCGGAGGGTGTGCTGCCCCTCGTCGTGCGGGCGGGCGCGGGATCCGTGCGGGACTCCATGTCCGTCATGGACCAGTTGCTGGCAGGCGCCGGGGATGAGGGTGTGACGTATGCCATGGCCACGTCCCTCCTCGGTTATACGGACGGGACCCTTCTCGACTCCGTCATCGACGCCTTCGCCTCGTCGGACGGAGCAGCTGCCTTCGAACTGGTCGATCAGGTCATCGAGCGCGGCAACGACCCGCGCCGGTTCGTCGCCGACCTGCTGGAGCGGCTGCGCGATCTGGTGATCCTGGCCGCCGTGCCGGACGCGGGGGAGAAGGGGCTGATCGACGCCCCGGCGGATGTGGTCGCCAGGATGCAGGCTCAGGCCTCCGTCTTCGGTGCCGCCGAGCTGAGCCGCGCAGCCGACCTGGTCAATACCGGGCTCACCGAGATGCGCGGTGCCACTTCCCCACGGCTTCAGCTCGAACTGATCTGTGCGCGGGTGCTGCTCCCGGCCGCCTTCGACGACGAGCGTTCCCTGCAGGCCCGGCTGGACCGGCTGGAGCGCGGTGGCGCCTTTGTGCCCGGTGGCCAGGGTCCCGCCATGGGCTACGTGCCGGGGGCCGACGCGCATCCCGTGATGGCTGCCCCGGCCGGGGCAGCCGACGCTGCCGGGGCCGGCATGACTGTCGCGCCCGGCGCGGGGCCCGCTGCCGCCCGTGCCGCTGTCCGGGGGGACGGAGCGGGTACCGGTGCGGCGGGGCCCGGCGCACCGGGTGGGGCGTCCGGTGGCGGTGCACCGGCTCCTGCGCCGGCTCCGGACTCGGCCCATCGGTCTGCGCCTGCCGAGCCCGTGCAGCCTCCCGGTCCGGCCCCCGCGCCCGCCGCGCGCCAGCCGGGCGCCTGGCCCGGCGCCGCTGCTCCCGCTGCCGAGGCATCCCCCGCACCCGCGGCTCAGTCCAGGGCTCAGCCCCAGCGGGCTGCCGGAAGCTGGCCGTCGGCCGCCGCGCCGGGGCAGGGGAGCCCGGCGCAGACGCCCGCGCCTGCTGAGTCCACCGCTCCGTCGTCCGCGCCGGCCGCTGCACCCGCGCCCGGTATGGCACAGGGCGCCGCGCAGGTACGGAACATGTGGCCCGACATCCTTGAGGCCGTCAAGAACCGGCGCCGCTTCACCTGGATCCTGCTCAGTCAGAACGCCCAGGTCGCCGGTTTCGACGGCACCACCCTCCAGCTCGGCTTCCCCAATTCGGGGGCCCGCGACAACTTCGCGTCCAGCGGCAGCGAGGACGTGCTGAAGCAGGTCCTCGCCGACCAGTTCCACGTCCAGTGGAGAGTCGACGCGATCGTCGATCCGTCCGGAGGCACCCAGCCTCCCGGCGGCAGCAACCACCCCGGCCCCGGTGGGTCGTCCCCCGCTCCGCAGCGTCCGGCGCCGCAGGCCGGGGGCGGCCCGTCCGCGTCCGGCCCGGTGCAGCAGCCGCCGGCGCCCGAGCCGCAGCAGCGCCAGCGGCCGCAGGCATTCAGGGAGCCCGAGCCGCCGCCGGCGGCCGACGGGCCACCGCACGTCTCGCTGGAGGACGACACCCCTGAGGACGACGATCCCGATCTGGTCGACTCGGCGCTCTCCGGCCACGATCTGATCGTGCGCGAGCTGGGGGCGACCGTGGTCGAGGAGTACACGAACGAGTAGTACGAGTAGCCGGGAAATCGCAGAGCAGGACCGGAAGAGCAGATCCGGCGTGCGGGGCGTGCGGGGCACGTGGTGGAGGAATCTACGAACGCGCGAGGTCTGCGCTTTCAGTGGCCCGCACAAGGCCCGGCCCCGGCTCAGCCCCGTGCGCGGGCTAGGCTTCGCACCGTGAAGGTCCTTGTCATCGGCGGCGGCGCCCGCGAACACGCCCTGTGCCGCTCTCTTTCCCTCGATCCCGAGGTCACCTCTCTGCACTGTGCCCCCGGGAACGCGGGCATCGCGGAAGTGGCCGAGCTGCACGCGGTGGACGCGATGGACGGCGCGGATGTCGCCCGGCTCGCTGCCAGCCTCGATGCCGGGCTCGTCGTGGTCGGCCCCGAGGCACCCCTGGTCGCCGGGGTGGCCGACGCGGTACGTGACGCGGGGATCCCATGCTTCGGCCCGAGCCGGGAAGCGGCGCAGCTGGAGGGTTCCAAGGCCTTCGCCAAGGAGGTGATGGCGGGGGCGAACGTCCCGACGGCCCGTGCCTATGTGTGCACCACCCCGGCGGAGGCCGACGCGGCGCTCAGTGCTTTCGGTGCCCCGTACGTCGTGAAGGACGACGGGCTCGCGGCGGGCAAGGGCGTCCTCGTGACCGAGGACGCCGGGGCCGCCCGTGCCCATGCGCTGGCATGCGGCCGTGTGGTCATCGAGGAGTTCCTGGACGGTCCGGAGGTGTCGCTCTTCGCGATCTCGGACGGGGTGACCGTGGTCCCGCTCCAGCCCGCGCAGGACTTCAAGCGCGCGCTCGACGGCGACGAGGGCCCCAACACCGGCGGTATGGGCGCGTACTCCCCGCTCCCCTGGGCGGACCCCAAACTGGTCGACGAGGTCATGCAGACGGTGCTTCAGCCGACCGTCGACGAGCTGCGCCGCCGGGGCACGCCCTTCGCGGGGCTGCTGTACGCGGGCCTGGCGATCACCTCACGCGGGGTGCGGGTCATCGAGTTCAACGCCAGGTTCGGCGACCCCGAGACCCAGGTGGTGCTGGCCAGGCTGAAGACTCCGCTGGCCGGGGTCCTGATGAACGCGGCCGTCGGAACCCTCGATACCGTCCCCCCGCTGAAGTGGCGCGACGAGGCCGCTGTGACCGTAGTCATCGCCTCGCACAACTACCCGGACACCCCGCGCACCGGCGACCCCATCGGCGGGCTCGACGAGGTGGCGGCACAGGACGCGCCCCACGCGTACGTTCTGCACGCCGGAACCAGGCAGGACGGTGACGCGGTGGTCAGCGCCGGAGGCCGGGTGCTCTCGGTGACGGCGACCGGCGTCGACATCGGTGAAGCCCGCGAGCGTGCGTACACCGCGCTGGCCAGGGTGCGTCTCGAAGGCGCGCAGCATCGTACGGACATCGCGGCGAAAGCCGCAGCCAACTGACGGATTTTCGTCAGCACCTTTACCCAAAGCCATTCCATCGAGTGACGGCTGACCCATCCGGATGACGCCCGCCGGGGCCCCAACTAGTCTGCGGCGCAGGCGTTCCGGCACTTGGCCCACCGGCATTGCGATGTCAGTGACGGATGCCACAGTGGGGGAGTGAGCAAAGCCGTCGCAGGGGTAGAGGGGGTGACGTCCGACCGTGTCCGACAACCGTACGAGTGATGCACGGGTGAGTACGCGTGCGAAGCGGGGTGCGCAGGGCGCACGCGCCCACGCGCTGGCAGTTCTGGGGGTCCGCGGCAGAGCGCTCGGCGTAGCTCTGCTGCCGGCGGCGGTCGCGATCGTGCTGCTGGCGGGCGGGGCCATGGGCCGCCTCAGTGGCGGGAGCTGGGATGTGGCCCGCTGGGCGGTCACGGGTTTCGCACTGGTGGTGCTGGTGATGGCCGCCGCCGTCGGAGCCGTGATCGTCCGAGCAGGGCCCGCCGTCAGCCCCACCGTGGCGCTGACGGAGTCGTCCGCGCCGGACCTGCACCGGATGGTGCGGGACCTCGCGGACCGGCTCGACGTGCCTGTGCCGTCGGCCATAGCGCTCACACCCGACTGCGACAGCTGGCTGGAGGACCGCTCGCACCCCGCGCAGTCCATACCCGGGGGACGGCTGAGTACCGTGCGCGGGATGCGGTCGATGCGCTCCCGCCGGGTGGCGGACGCGCCGGTGCTGGTTATCGGCTCGCCCTTCCTGTGGTGGATGCGAGTGGCCGAGCTGCGGGCGCTGCTCGCACCCGTCATCGCCGGTACGGGCCCCTCCGCGCACCCCGACATCGCGGCCTCGCGCCGGTTCGTACGGGGCCTGGACGCGGCGGTCGCCGTCGCCTCCCGGGCCGGGCTCGGGCCGGTACGGCGGATCGCGTACGGCTTCATCGGCTGGACCGCCCGGCTGCTGCTGCGCAGCTGCCGCGGCCACGCCGCGGAGATGGAGCGCGGTGTCGCGGCGGCGGCTTCGGACCGCGCACACGGTGTGGACTACGGGCTGCGGATCGTCGCCCAGGAGCAGGTGGGGCTGGCGTACGCGGGCTGGGACCGGCTGCTCACACGGGTCGCGCTGCCCGCCTGGCGGATGGGCCGCTGGCCCTCCCGGCTCGACGGAGGAGTGGTGTCCGCGCTCACCGAGCTGTCGCGCAGGGACCGCCTCGCCGAGGGTTTCACCTCCCGGCTGGGCGAACGCCCCGCCTGCGACCTCCTCGAGGAGCCGGGCGCGGTCGACGAAGCGACATCCCTCCTCGCGGCGCGGCTCTTCCACGGTGGCAGCGCCGACTCCGGCCGCGACTGGTCACCGGTGGACTGGCAGCAGTATCCGGAGGAGGTCGTCGACCGGAAATGGCGTACGGAGGCGGCCAGGCTGCACCGCGTCCTCGACCGGCTCGGCGCGGGCCGCGCGGCCGACGCGGGTCCGGACGAGCGGGGCGGGCCGACCCTGACCCGTGTTCTGGACCATCTGGCGGCCGGTGAGGCCGAGACACTGGCGGCCGCCGTCACCGCGGAGGTGGCCCGCGAGGAAGCCGCAGCACCGTCACCTGCGCCGGGTGGCGCCCTGGAGGGCGAGGAACTCTGGGACACCGAGGCGATCCCGCTCTTCCCGCTCCAGCCGCCCCGTACGGGCCGCGATCTGCTCGCCGATCACATCACCGCGATGGTCTGCTGTGCGGCGGTGGACACCGCGGGGGCGGCACCCGGCCTGGACTGGCTGGACGGACCCGCGCTGCTCGTGGACGGGGAGCGCAGGGCGGATCTGGGCGGTCATGTGATGAGCCTGGTGGAGGACGGGGACGCTGAGCCGTTGCGTGGGTGGCTGACGGCCGTGGGCGTCCGCGCGGAGAAGCCGGTGCGGCTCGTTTGAGTGACTTCTGAGTGACTTCCGACGAGTGACTTCCGGGTGACTTCGCGGACCGGGTGACGTGGTCGGTCCGAGTGGTCAGAGTGACCCGAGCGACCCGATTGGTCTGAGTGGCCCGAGCGAGGCAGCGCCCTGAGCCGCAGCTGCCGGGGGCATAGCGATGCGGCGGCGTTGCGGTGCGGCGGCGTTGCGGTGTGAGCCGGCAGGCCGGTCTGTATCGGGTCGGCCCTGACGTGCGGCGGCCTGAGGCGGGCCGGTTCGGGCCGGGGCGCGCGGTTCGGATCAAGTCTGGTCTGTGTCGGGCCTGCTGGGTCGTACGCCCGGTGTCACCGGCGCGCTTCGTGCGGCCGCGCCCTCGGTGGGACCGGCTGGCCGGTCCGGTGGGTGTGGCAGACGTGAACCGTGTGGCTGATGTCAACGCCGGGGCCGACCGGCACAGTCGGGGCACCCGTGGGTACGCGTGTGTCGGATGTTCCCCTGATCTTCCCTGGAGCATTCCATGAATTCGTTACTGTGCCCGCCAATTCGCGACGAACAGTGACGGAGTGCGTGCCATATGTGATGTGCTGGGGCCGGTCGCTGACAGTCGGTGCATCACTGTTGTGCCTGGGTGGCCGAGGGAAGGGGAGCCGCATGGGGGCGGAGCAGATCCGGCGCTGGGAATCGGGGGCCCTCGCGCACGCCGTCTCGGATCCGTTCGGGCAGGGCCCGCTGCCCTGGCTCCGCGGAAGCGAGCACTACTTCGACGACACCGGCCATGTCGTTCCCTGGTACGCCGATCCGGACGCCGCACACCACCGTTCCGGCGGCCCGCGTACCGCCGACGACGTGAAGCAGCAGATCAAGGGATTCGCTTCCACCAGCGCTGCCGCGCCCGGCGAGGCCATCGACTTCCATGTCACGGTCGATCCGCCCCAGCAGTTCTCCGTCGACATCTACCGCATCGGCCACTACGGCGGCGACGGCGCGGCGAAGATCACCACAAGTCCACGGATCTCGGGGATCGTTCAGCCCCCGCCGCTCACCGCCGACCGTACGGTCTCCTGCCACCACTGGTGGCTCTCCTGGCGGCTGCAGATCCCTTCGTACTGGTCGATCGGGGCCTACGTCGCGGTGCTCACCACTGTCGACGGCTACCGCTCCCACATCCCCTTCACCGTCCGGGACAGTCACCCCGCGGATCTGCTCCTGCTGATGCCCGACGTGACCTGGCAGGCCTACAACCTCTACCCGGAGGACGGGCACACCGGCGCCAGCCTGTACCACGCGTGGGACGGCGGAGGCCGTCTCCTCGGGGAGGAGGACGCCGCCACCACGGTCTCCTTCGACCGTCCCTACGCAGGCGCCGGCCTGCCCCTGCACGTCGGCCACGCCTACGACTTCATCCGCTGGGCCGAGCGCTACGGATACGACCTCGCCTACGCCGACGCCCGCGATCTGCACGCCGGGCGCGTGGACCCCACCCGCTACCGCGGCCTGGTCTTCCCCGGTCACGACGAGTACTGGTCGGTGCCCATGCGGCGTACGGCCGAGACCGCCCGCGAGCACGGCACATCCCTTGTCTTCCTGTCGGCCAACACCATGTACTGGCAGGTCGAACTCGCGCCGTCCCCGTCGGGTGTCCCGGACCGGCTGCTCACCTGCCGCAAACGCCGCGGCCCGGGGAAGCCCACCCTGTGGCGCGAGATCGACCGGCCGGAGCAGCAGCTTCTCGGCATCCAGTACGCCGGGCGGGTCCCCGAGCCGAGTCCGCTGGTGGTGCGGAACGCCGGGCACTGGCTCTGGGACGCGACCGGCGCCGGCGAGGGTGACGAACTCCCCGGTCTGGTCGCGGGCGAGGCCGACCGTTACTTCCCGCGCACCGCGCTCCCGGAGCACGAGGGCCGGATTCTGCTCGCCCACTCGCCGTACGAGGACAGCGAGGGGGCGGTGCGGCACCAGGAGACGTCTCTCTACCGTGCCCCCTCCGGCGCCCTCGTCTTCGCGTCGGGGACCTTCGCCTGGTCGCCCGCGCTGGACCGCCCGGGGCATGTCGACAGCCGGATCCAGCGCGCGACAGCCAACCTGCTCGACCGCATCTGCAAGCGCGACTGACCTGGCGGGGCCGGCCCGCCGCAGCCGCACAGTGGACCGTGGGCCGACCCTGAACGGGCCCGCACGCAGGGCATACGGGAGAATCGGCTCCGACCCCACCGCTTGGACAGAACCACGGGGAGGAACCGTGTCCGGATTCGTAGAAAAGCCCGAGCCGCATCAGGTGCCGGGCCTGGCACACCTGCACACCGGCAAGGTGCGCGATCTGTACCAGAACGAGGCGGGCGACCTCGTGATGGTCGCCAGCGACCGTATGTCCGCATACGACTGGGTGCTGCCCACCGAGATCCCCGACAAGGGCCGGGTACTCACCCAGCTTTCGCTGTGGTGGTTCGAGCGGCTCGCCGATCTTGTACCCCACCACGTCATCTCGACCGACCTGCCGGCCGGGGCGCCGGCCGACTGGGCCGGCCGCACCCTGGTCTGCAAGTCCCTGCGGATGGTCCCGGTGGAGTGCGTGGCCCGTGGCTACCTCACCGGGTCCGGCCTGCTGGAGTACGAGGCGCACCGTACCGTCTGCGGTCTTGCGTTGCCGGAGGGGCTGACCGACGGGTCCGAACTCCCCGCGCCGATCTTCACGCCTGCGACCAAGGCGGCCGTCGGTGACCACGACGAGAACGTGAGCTACGAGGAAGTCGTTCACCAGACCGGGGCGGAGACGGCTTCCGATCTGCGCCGCACGACCCTGGACGTGTACGGACGGGCCCGTGACATCGCGCGCGAGCGGGGCATCATCCTTGCCGACACGAAGTTCGAGTTCGGCTACGACGGTGATCAACTCGTCATCGCCGACGAGGTGCTGACCCCGGACTCCTCCCGCTTCTGGCCCGCGGCCGAGTGGGAGCCCGGCCACGCGCAGCCCTCGTACGACAAGCAGTTCGTGCGCGACTGGCTGACCTCGGACGCCTCCGGCTGGGACCGCAAGGGCGAACAGCCGCCGCCCGCACTCCCGCAGGAGATCGTGGACGCGACCCGGGCGAAGTACGTCGAGGCCTACGAGCTGCTGACCGGGACTCCCTGGTCGTAGCCGGCGGGCACGGAAGAACGAAGAAGTCCCCCGCCGGAATCCGGTGGGGGACTTCTTCGCGCTCCTGCAGCTGCGCTGTACTTGCTACTGCTGTTCCTACTGTTGAGCGGACGACCAGGTTCGAACTGGCGACCTCAACCTTGGCAAGGTTGCGCTCTACCAACTGAGCTACGTCCGCATGCGCTGTAGCGCGGGCACCACTATACCCAACCTCGATCCCGTGCGAGACGCACCGCGGTGTGACGGTTCTCGGCGCCCAGCTTCGACGCTGCCGACGACAGATAGTTGCGTACCGTCCCCTGAGACAGCGACGCGCGTTCGGCGATCTCCGCGATCGGTGCGCCGTCCGCCGCCAGCTCAAGTACTTCCACCTCCCGGACCGTGAGCGGTGAGTCCCCGGCGGAGATCGCGTCGGCGGCCAACTCCGGGTCCACATAGCGGCCTCCGTCCCGGACGGTCCGGATGATCTCTGCCAGCCGCTGGGCGGAAACGGTCTTCGGTACGAACCCCTTCACCCCGGCGGAGAGGGCCCGCTTGAGATGGCCCGGACGCCCGTGGCTGGTGACGATCATGCAGCGGCACTCAGGGAGCGCGGTGCGCAGAGATGTGGCCACGCTCACACCGTCGGCTCCGGGCATCTGAAGGTCGAGCACTGCCACGTCGGGCCGGTGTGCCCGCGCCATGGCCAGTGCCTCGGGCCCGGAGGCGGCCTCGGCCACGACCATCAGATCGTCCTCGAGCCCGAGCAGCGCGGCGAGCGCTCCACGGATGAGGTGCTCGTCGTCGGCGAGCAGCACGCGTATCGGAGGAGTGCCAGGTACGGGAACGGCTGGACAGGAGGAGGCAGGTACGGAAGGGGCTGGGGCGCCAGGTGCGGAAACGGTCGGGGCGTCAGGCGCGGGGGCCGGTGTGAGCGCCGGCGCGGGTGCGGAGGAGGGGTCGCCGGTCATGCGGCTGCCTCCTCGGTACGGGCGGTGCCCTCGGCACTGGGGGTACCTGTGTCGTGAGGGGTGCCCGCGGTGCGGGTGCCGGTGGGACGAGGGGCTGGGCCTGGAAGTGCGCCCGGGGCCGGTGCTGGGTCTGTCGCCGGCCGGTCGGGGGCGTCCGCGAGAGGCACCTCCGCGGTCAGTCTGAATCTCCCACCGGCGGCCGGGGCCGCCGTCAGCGTCCCGCTCACGGCGGTCAGCCGCTCCCGCAGCCCGGCAAGCCCGGTGCCCGGTGTGGCCTCGCCGCCCTGCCCGGGGGCCGCGTCCGATCCGTCGTTCTCAACGGTCAGGGTCGCGTCCGACACCGATCGGGACACGGTGATGGCGCAGCGCCGGGCATCCCCATGGCGCAGCACATTGGTGGCCGCCTCCCGGACGACCCAGCCGAGCGCCGACTGCACTTCCGCCGGGAGCCCGTCGGAGGACCCGGTGACGGTGCACTCGATACCGGCGGCTTCCAACACCCCTTGGGCTCCGCCCAGTTCCACCCCGAGGTCGGCCCCTCGATACCCCCGCACCACTTCACGTACCTCCCGCTGCGATTCATGAGCCATGCGCTGCACCTCGGCCATGTGTTGCACCGCCTCCGGCTGCCCCCGCCGGGCCAGCTGTACCGCCAGCTCGCTCTTCAGCGCGATCACGGCGAGATTGCGACCCATGACATCGTGCAGATCCCGGCCGAACCTCAGACGCTCCTGCGCGACCGCGAGCTGCGCTTCGACGTCCTTGGCCTCGTGGAGTTTCCACATGACGCGCAGATGCCAGGCCGAACACCGAGTGGTGAGGGCGTACCACCCGGGCCCGACCACCATGGAGACCAGGCAGGCAGCGAACAGCTTCCGGCCGCAACCGAGCAGTACGACTGTCCCGCACACGGCGACCAGGGCGCCGCAGTGCAGCAAGGCCGATACCCGCTTCCGTACGATCAGGCTGTGCGCCATGGTGAACGGCATGGCCGGCGTGCACACCAGCGCGGCCAGCCCCGGGGTCGCCCGTATTCCCGCCTCCGAGGCGAGCACCAGCGAAGCCGCCAGGTCCGCCACCATCAGAACGGCCCCGGCAGTGATCAGGCGCTGCGATACCGCGGTCTGCCCCAGATACTCGCTCAGACCCCCGGAGACCAGTGAGGTGCAGCACACCCCCTGTGCCACGGCGAGCAGGCAGACTCCGGCGATCAGCGCCACTGGCGCCCCGGAGTGACGGACAACGCGCGTCACGCTGAACATCATCTGCACGGCGACGGCCACCCAGAGCAGCGCGTATATCGCCCCGCGAGAGTAGAGGTCGGCCTGCGCGAACCCGCCACGCTTCCGCCATCCCCGTAGCCACTGCATGATGCCCCCTGTCTGTCTCCGCCTTCGGCCCCAGTACCGGGTCCGGCTGCCGCCAGTCACGGTCGGCCTGTGAGCGGTGTGCTGCTCCTTCGGGCTGCCCAGGCTCCTGCTGCCGGACCCGGACCGGACCCCTGTCTGTGGTCTGCCGTCAGCGCCGCGGCTCCCAGCGGAACCACCGGCGTACAGCAAACACCGAGAGCACCGTCCAGGCCACCAGCGTCAGTACATGCCCCAGGGCGTCGTACGCGGACATCGATCCCGTCCAGCCGGCGCGCACCAGATCCACCACCGGGGTCAGCGGCAGGAGTTCACACACCGACGCCAGCCGGTCGGGGAATATCTCCAGGGGGACGAACACGCCTGAACCTGCCATCGTCACCAGCATCAGCGGGATGACCGTCAGCTGAGAGGCCTCGGCCGACTTGGTGATCCCGGCCGTCGCCGCCCCCATCGCGGTCAGCATCACGACTCCCAGAGCGACTCCCGCGAACAGAAGTTCCGGTGCGGGCGGCAGGCTCATGTCGAAGACCACCGCGCAGCCGGCGGTGAGGATCGCGCACTGCACCAGCGCGACGATCACCGAGGGGAGCGAGGCCCCCGCGAGTATTTCTGTGTCCCGCGCCTCTCCCGTACGCAGCCGCTTGAGCACCAGCTGCTCGCGGCGGACCACCAGCACCCCCACCACACCGTGGTGGAGGGCGAAGAGCAGGCTGAACCCGATGGCTCCGGGCAGCAGCATTGCGCCTGCCGTCAGCCCCGCCTTGTCGAGGGTCTCCTGGCTGGTCGTCGACGAGATCACGACGCTCATCGATATGGGCAGTACGAGCATGGTGAGGAGCGCGGCCTTACTGCGCCCCAGCAGTGTCAGCTCGGCACGGGCCAGCGCGAGCATCCGGCCCGTCCCTGGCGCCCCCGCCCGCCCGCCGCCCGCGGCCCTTCCGGTGAACCTGGTGCGGCCCTCCGCCCCAGGGCCGACCTCCGCGGTGCGATCGCCCGTCCCGCTGCCTGCTGCCGCACCGCGCTCCGTCGCACGGCCCTTCGGCGCACCACCCGTTGCCGGACTGGCCCCCGTCGCGCCGCCGCCTTTCGTCGTGCTGGCCTGCATTGTGTGTTCCCCCGTGGTGCTCATCGTGTGACCTCCTGATTCCGTGCGATACCGAGAAATGCCTCTTCCAGCGAGGCCGAACGGACATCGAGCCCCCGCAGCTCGATGTCCTTTTCCCTGGCCCACAGAAGGAGTTCGGTGGCGGACCGCTGCAGTTCGGTGGTCCGCAGCTGGACGCCCCCGCCCGAACGGACGTAGGTACCCAGCGGCGGCAGATCTCCGACAGCCACACCCCCGGGCAGCGAGAAGGAGATGTGCGAGGGCTGTCCGGCCACCACCTCGTCCACCCGGCCCTCGGCGGCTATCCGTCCTTCGTGCAGGATCGCCAGCCGGTCGGCCAGGGCCTCGGCCTCCTCCAGGTAGTGCGTGGTCAGCAGGACGGTGGTACCGCTGTCGCGCAGCGCCCGCACCAACTCCCAGGTCTCCCTGCGTCCTTCGGGGTCGAGGCCGGTCGTCGGCTCGTCGAGGAAGAGCACCTCGGGCCGCCCGAGAAGGGCCATCGCCAGGTCCAGCCGACGCTTCTCGCCGCCGGACAGCTGCTTCACCCGTATGGCGGACCGGCTGTTGAGACCCACCATCTCCAGGGCCTCACCGACCGGCCGCGCCCTGCTGGTGCAGCCCGCCCACATCCGGACGGTTTCCGCGACCGTCAGCTCCGGGGAGAAACCGCCCTCCTGGAGCATCACGCCGGTCCGCGGGCGGATCGCGGCGCGCTCCCGGTACGGATCGTGCCCGAGCACGCGGACCCGGCCTCCGCTCGGCGGGGCCAGCCCCTCCAGGAGCTCCACTGTGGAGGTCTTCCCCGCGCCGTTCGTCCCCAGCAGGGCGAAGAGCTCCCCGGTGGCCACGGAGAAGGAGACGCCTGCCACTGCCTCGTACCCGCCGGCGTAGCTGCGTCGCAGATCTGCGACCTCGATCACATCTGTCATGCGTCCAGGCTGCCCCCGTCACAGGCCCACGGCCGATGACATATGTCATCGGATGTGGAAGCGGAAGACGAGCGCGCAAGCGCGAACGCGCAAGCACGAGCGCGCAGAGCGGATGCGGAAGCGCGAGCACGAACGCAGACGCGCTGACGCGGAAGCACGAAGAAGCCCTCGGCCGGAATCCGGCCGAGGGCTTCTTCGTGCTCCTACTGCTGAGCTGTTCCTACTGCTGAGCGGACGACCAGGTTCGAACTGGCGACCTCAACCTTGGCAAGGTTGCGCTCTACCAACTGAGCTACGTCCGCAGATTGCCGCCGACCGGCTTTCACCGGTCGGTGCGAGCACTACTCTACCCGACTGTCCTGGTGGACTTGTCCGGAGAGTGATGCAGAGCGGGTGACAGGAATTGCACACTGCGCCTTCCCCCTGGAAGGGGGATGTTCTACTACTGAACTACACCCGCACGCTGCTGTGAAGCGGGGCCTTCCGGCCTCGCCCTTCGGCGTGCTCCAGACTCTAGCTGACCAGCAGGGGTGGAATGCAAGTCGGGCACACCCGGGGGGAGTCGGCCCCCCTCCCCGAAGCCGTCCGACGGGGCTGACGGCAGCCCGGTGAAGGCCGGACTGCCACATCGGAGGGCCGACCGGTCGGCCGTGTCGGAGATCAGGCGGCCGCGTTGAACGCCTCGTAGACCTTTTTCGGGATGCGGCCCCTGGCCGGCACCTCCATCTTGTTGGACCGGGCCCAGGCGCGGACGGCCGCCGGGTCGGGGGCCACCGAGGTGTGCCGGTAGGCCTTGCCGGACTTCGACTGCTTTCGGGCCGCCTCCAGGAACGGGGACAGCGACTTGCGCAGTTTCTTTGCATTGGCGGTATTGAGGTCGATCTCGTACGACTTCCCGTCGAGACCGAAGGTGACCGTTTCCGCCGCTTCTCCGCCGTCGATGTCGTCGGAGAGCGTGACCACTACTCGCTGAGCCACGGACTTCGGTCCTTTCCTTCGACATCACCGCGCCTGCGTGGTGTCACGCAGGCGTGCCGCCTTGCTGACGTGCTGTGATGTCGGCCTTGCGGCTGATTTTGAGTTACGCCAATTCCTTTGTACAGCGGAAGGCGTCGCATTGTGAAGCCCACCCAATTACATGCGCGTGTCCGAGTGCAATCCGGTAGGCGGGTTTTTTCGAGGTTTTTTCTTCGGCGTTGTCGGGGCCGATATCTGAACGTGATGGGACCGGCCTGATATCTACCCGCGTAGATTCTGCGGGCAGGTAGTCTGACGGGACCGCCTTCGCACCACACACCGGGAGTGCCAGTGGCACGCGTCGTAGTCGACGTCATGCTCAAGCCGGAGATCCTCGACCCGCAGGGACAGGCGGTGCAGCGTGCACTGCCCCGTCTCGGCTTCGATGGAATCGCCGACGTTCGTCAGGGAAAGCGTTTCGAGCTGGAGGTCGACGGGCCGGTTGATGACGCCGCCCTCGCCCGTATCAACGAGCTCGCCGAAACGTTCCTCGCCAACACCGTCATCGAGAACTTCACCGTGAAGGTGGAGGAAGAGAAGTGACAGCTCGTATCGGGGTCGTCACTTTTCCGGGCACGCTCGACGACCGGGACGCCCTGCGCGCCGTACGGATCGCGGGCGCCGAACCCGTTTCGCTCTGGCATCGGGACAAGGGCATCCAGCAGGTCGACGCGGTCGTCCTCGCGGGTGGTTTCTCGTACGGCGATTATTTGCGGGCCGGTGCCATCTCCCGCTTCTCGCCGGTGATGGGGACGATCATCGAGCAGGCGAAGGCCGGTCTGCCGGTCCTCGGTATCTGCAACGGTTTCCAGGTCCTGACCGAGTCGCATTTGCTGCCGGGCGCGATGGTCCGGAACAACCATCTCCACTTCATCTGCCGCGACCAGAAACTGCGTGTCGAGAACGCGGAGACCGACTGGACCGCCGACTACACCGCCGGCCAGGAGATCTCGGTACCTCTCAAGAACATCGACGGCCGGTACGTGGCCGACGCGCGGGTGCTCGACGAGCTGGAGGCCGAGGGGCGCGTCGCCTTCCGGTACCTCGACGGCAATCCGAACGGTTCGCTCCGCGACATCGCCGGCGTCACCAACGCAGCGGGCAACGTCGTGGGCCTGATGCCGCACCCCGAGCACGCCGTGGAGCCGCTGATCGGTACGGGGCGCACCGACGGCATCGGATTCTTCTCCTCGATTCTGAAGAAGCTGGTCAACGCATGACGACTGAACGAAACGAGAGCGCCGTCAAGGGCCGTCTCGACACCGTCAAGCACGCCGCGCAGACCCCGGAAGCCGAGCAGCCCTGGAAGGACCTCGGCCTCAAGGAGGACGAGTACGCGCGCATCCGTGAGATCCTCGGCCGCCGTCCGACCGGCGCCGAGCTCGCGATGTACTCCGTGATGTGGTCCGAGCACTGCTCGTACAAGAGCAGCAAGGTCCACCTCAAGCAGTTCGGCGAGAAGGTCCCGGCCAACGACGCGATGCTCGTCGGCATCGGTGAGAACGCCGGAGTCGTGGACGTCGGCCAGGGCTACGCGGTCACCTTCAAGGTCGAGTCGCACAACCACCCCTCGTACATCGAGCCCTACCAGGGCGCGGCGACCGGTGTCGGCGGCATCGTCCGCGACATCCTCGCCATGGGCGCCCGGCCCGTCGCGGTCGTCGACCCGCTGCGATTCGGCGCCGCTGATCACCCCGACACCAAGCGGGTGCTGCCCGGCGTGGTCTCGGGCATCGGCGGTTACGGCAACTGCCTGGGGCTGCCGAACATCGGTGGCGAGGTCGTCTTCGACGCCTGCTACCAGGGCAATCCGCTGGTCAACGCGGGCTGTATCGGTGTGATGAAGCACGAGGACATCCACCTCGCGCAGGCTTCCGGCACCGGCAACAAGGTCATCCTGTACGGCGCCCGCACCGGCGGCGACGGCATCGGCGGCGTCTCGGTCCTGGCGTCCGAGACCTTTGAGTCGACCGGCCCCGCCAAGCGTCCGGCCGTCCAGGTCGGCGACCCGTTCCAGGAGAAGCTCCTCATCGAGTGCACCCTGGAGATCTTCAAGGAGAAGCTGGTCGCGGGCATCCAGGACCTCGGCGGCGCCGGGCTCTCCTGTGCCACGTCCGAGCTGGCCAGTGCCGGTTCGGGTGGCATGCGCGTCGAGCTGGACAACGTTCCGCTGCGTGACTCCTCTCTCTCGCCCGAGGAAATCCTCATGAGCGAGTCGCAGGAGCGCATGTGCGCGATCGTCGAGCCGCAGCACGTCGCGCGGTTCATGGAGATCTGCGAGAAGTGGGACGTCATCGCCACCGACATCGGTGAGGTGACCGAGGGCTCACAGCTGGAGATCTTCTGGCACGGCGAGCAGATCGTGGATGTGCCGCCGCGTTCGGTCGCCCACGAGGGGCCCACGTACAACCGGCCCTACGCCCGGCCCGACTGGCAGGACGCGCTTCAGGCCGACCACGCCAACAAGCTTCCCCGTCCGGGGACTTCGGCCGAGCTCAGGGAGCAGGTGCTGCGGCTCGTCGCGTCGCCCAACCAGGCGTCGAAGGCATGGATCACCGACCAGTACGACCGTTTCGTGCAGGGCAACACGGTGCTCGCGATGCCCGAGGACGCGGGCATGGTCCGGATCGACGAGGAGTCGAACCTGGGCGTGACCATGGCCACCGACGGCAACGGCCGGTTCGCGAAGCTGGACCCGTACACGGGTGCGCAGCTGGCGCTGGCCGAGGCGTACCGCAATGTCGCCACCACCGGTGCGAAGCCGCTCGCGATCTCCGACTGCCTGAACTTCGGTTCGCCCGAGGACCCGGCCGTCATGTGGCAGTTCGCGGAGGCGACGCGCGGGCTCGCGGACGGCTGCCTGGAACTGGGCACGCCGGTCACCGGCGGCAATGTGTCGCTGTACAACCAGACGGGCGACGCGGCCATCCACCCGACGCCGGTCGTCGCGGTGCTCGGCGTGATCGACGACGTCAACCGCCGGACGCCGATGGCCTTCGCGGAGGAGGGCCAGCTGCTGTACCTCCTCGGGGACACCCGCGAGGAGCTCGGCGGCTCGGCGTGGTCCCAGGTGGTCCACGACCACCTCGGCGGGCTGCCGCCCCAGGTCGACCTGGGGCGCGAGAAGCTGCTCGGGGAGATCCTGATCTCGGCTTCGCGCGACGGCATGATCGACGCCGCGCACGACCTGTCCGACGGTGGTCTGATCCAGGCGGTCACCGAGTCCTGCCTGCGCGGCGGGAAGGGCGCGCGACTGGTCGTACCCGACGGCCTGTCCGCGTTCACCTTCCTGTTCTCGGAGTCGGCGGGGCGCGCGGTCGTCTCGATTCCGCGCAGTGAGGAGCTCCGCTTCAACGACATGTGCGGGGCGCGGGGTCTGCCCGTCACGCGTATCGGAGTGGTGGACGGCGCGGAGATCGAGGTCCAGGGCGAGTTCAGCATCACGCTGAGCGAGCTGAGGGCCGCTCACGAGGCCACGGTTCCCGGGCTGTTCGCCTGAGCCGTGACGGTGCGGCAGCGGGCTGCGGGCATGACCGCGGCCCGCGGGCCCGTCCGAGTGGCGGTGCACCTGCGTGACAGGCCGGTTCCCGGGACCAGGACCCGTTGAGGTCCTTCGTGGTCCTGGGAACCGGCCTGTTTCCGGTTGGTTCGCGGAACTACGGCCAGTACGAGGCGCCCCCGGACGGGTCGTCCGGTTTGCCGGGCACGGCGCCGGCCGGACGGCCGTGACGGCGTGGGCAGCCGCTGTGGGCCCCGGTCCGCCGGATCGGTTGCCGTAGACCGCCGTGCGGCCTGCTCCAGGGGCGTTGCTCCGCTGCTCGCCGACGTGGCCGCAGGCGAGCAGTGGCGGGGCTCCAGGACGACCCGTCGGCGCTCAGGAGGCACCCGCCCTTCCGGACGCCTGAGTTCCGGAGCCTGCTGTCCGGACGCCCGTGGTCCCGGCGGAGCCGCTGCCGCACTGTCGGACCCGTCACCTACGCTCACCCCATGCCGCCGTCCCAGAAGCGCGCCCGCCGCTACGACTACGTCAGGACCCGCACCGCCGTGCTGGCCCAGTTCGACTCCGTGCGGAGCGCGGTGGCCTCCCTCCCGCCCGACCGGCTCGCGCTGCCCACCCGCCTCGGTGACTGGACCGTACGGGAGCTGGCCGCGCATCTGGCCATGGCTGTCGAGAGCGTCAGCCGGTGTCTGGACCTGGAGGCCCCGGGCGCCCAGGAACTGACCCTGCTGGAATGGCCGTTCGCCACTGGCCGGGTGGCGGACCGGATCTCTGAGGATGTCAGGGCGATCGCGGCCGCCTCCACCCCGGAAGAGCTGTTCGCCCGCACCGCCGACCGGATCACCGAGCGGCTGCCGGGGGCCGACGGTGAGCGGCTGATCACCACCCGGGTCGGCGCCATGCGGCTCTGCGACTATCTCGTCTCGCGCTGCGTCGAGCTGGTCGTCCACACCGACGACCTGAACGACGCGGCGGGCCTGGAGATCCCGTACGACCGCCAGGCGCTGGCCGCCTGCACCCGGCTGCTCGCGGACGCCCTCGCCGCCAAGGCCCCCGGGGCCTCGACCGAGGTGCGGGTGCCGCCGTACGCCGTCGTGCAGTGCGTCGAGGGGCCCCGGCACACACGCGGAACGCCGCCCAACGTCGTCGAGACCGACCCGCTCAACTGGATCAGGCTCGCCACCGGGCGCACCAGGTGGCGGACGGCGGTCGCAGCGGCGCAGGTCGCGGCCAGCGGTGAGCGGGCCGACCTGTCGGCGCTGCTTCCCGTCATGCGCTGAACGGGGGCACGGGGGAACCGGACACCCCACTCGTCCCGTCCAACCGCCATGCACACGCAACGTACCGCCGTCGCCGCCCTGGCCCTCTTCGCGCTGGCCGCCTGCGGGACGGAAAATGGATCAGCGGGTTCGAGTACACCGGCCGAGCCGGATGTGCCCCTCACCGGGGCCGGATGGACCGTCAACAGCGTGTCGTCGGGTGACACCCTGCGGAAGGCCCCGGCCGGCGCCGACATCGCATTCGAGAAGGGCCGGGTCAACGGCTCGACCGGCTGCAATCACTTCAGCGCCCCGGCCACGGTCAAGGGCGACACGCTCACCGTCGGTGCCGCCACCAGCACGCTGATCGGCTGTCCGAGCAAACTCCAGAGCTACGAGACCGCCCTCCGCAAGACCCTGACCGGCAAGCTCACCGTCCACCTCAGCGGCCGCAACCTCACTCTGCGTACAGCCAAGGGTGACTCGGTGAAGCTGACCCAGAAGCCCGCGGAGCGGGCCGCCCCGCTCGCCGGCACCACCTGGAAGGTGGACTCGCTGGTCGACGGTGCGAGCATGTCCACTCTCCCGCCGGGCACGGCGGGCAAGGCCCGGCTGACCTTCGGCAAGGGCGGTTCCGTCAGCGGCAGCCTCGGCTGCAACCGCGTCAGCGGTATGGCAAAGGTCACGGGCAGCACCGTCACCTTCGGGCCCCTCACCACCACCCGCATGATGTGCAAGGCGCCCGTCATGACCCTGGAGAGGCAGCTGCTCAAGGTGCTGCACGGGCCTGTGCACTACGGAATCCAGCACCGCGTGCTCACGCTCAAGGCCCACGACGGGACCGGAATCCGCGCCACCGCATAGCGTCGCGTATCGGTCGGAACGGGCACCGGAGCGCATCCCCAATTCGGACCAGTGGTCGATCTCGCCTACACTCGGTGGCGTGCCTCGTGGTGATGGACGACTCAACCACGACCTGCTCCCCGGAGAGAAAGGCCCCCAGGACGCTTGTGGCGTCTTCGGTGTCTGGGCTCCGGGCGAAGAGGTCGCCAAGCTCACCTATTTCGGACTGTATGCCCTGCAGCACCGTGGACAGGAGTCCGCGGGCATCGCAGTGAGCAATGGGTCCCAGATCCTGGTCTTCAAGGACATGGGTCTGGTCTCACAGGTCTTCGACGAAACCTCTCTCAGCTCTCTCCAGGGCCATATCGCGGTGGGCCATGCCCGCTACTCCACCACCGGTGCCTCGGTGTGGGAGAACGCGCAGCCCACGTTCCGTGCCACCGCGCACGGTTCGATCGCGCTCGGTCACAACGGCAATCTGGTCAACACCGCCCAGCTGGCCGCGCTCGTCGCCGAACTGCCGAAGGAGAACGGCCGCTCCACGCAGCTGGCCGCGACCAACGACACCGATCTGATCACCGCGCTCCTCGCCGGCCAGACCGATGACGACGGCAAGCCCCTCACGATCGAGGAAGCCGCCTCGAAGGTGCTGCCCGAAGCCAAGGGCGCCTTCTCGCTGGTCTTCATGGACGAGCACACCCTCTACGCGGCCCGCGACCCGCAGGGCATCCGCCCGCTGGTCCTCGGCCGTCTGGAGCGCGGCTGGGTGGTGGCATCCGAGTCCGCCGCCCTCGACATCTGCGGTGCCTCCTTCGTCCGCGAGGTCGAGCCGGGTGAGCTGATCGCCGTCGACGAGAACGGACTGCGCAGCGTCCGATTCGCAGAAGCGAAGCCCAAGGGCTGTGTCTTCGAGTACGTCTATCTGGCGCGTCCCGACACGGACATCGCCGGCCGGAACGTGTACCTCTCCCGAGTGGAGATGGGCCGGAGACTGGCGGCAGAGGCGCCAGCGGACGCCGATCTGGTGATAGCGACGCCCGAGTCGGGAACGCCCGCCGCGATCGGTTACGCCGAGGCCAGCGGGATTCCGTACGGCTCGGGCCTGGTCAAGAACGCCTATGTCGGCCGGACCTTCATCCAGCCCTCCCAGACGATCCGCCAGCTCGGTATCCGTCTCAAGCTCAATCCGCTGAAGGAAGTCATCCGCGGCAAGCGCCTGGTGGTCGTCGACGACTCGATCGTCCGCGGCAACACCCAGCGCGCCCTGGTCAAGATGCTCCGTGAGGCGGGCGCGGCCGAGATCCACATCCGGATCTCCTCCCCGCCGGTGAAGTGGCCCTGTTTCTTCGGCATCGACTTCGCGACCCGCGCCGAGCTCATCGCCAACGGCATGTCCGTCGACGAGATCGCGACATCGATGGGCGCCGACTCCCTCTCGTACATCTCCATCGACGGCATGATCGAGGCGACGACCATCGACAAGCCGAACCTCTGCCGCGCCTGCTTCGACGGCGTGTACCCGATGGATCTGCCCGATCCCGAGCTGCTCGGCAAACAGCTGCTGGAGACCGAGCTCGCGGCCGGACCGGCGAGCACCGCCGCAGCCGAAGCGCTCCGTCGCCCGTAAGCCCCGCAGTACGACACGAAAGTCCCAGAACCATGTCTGCTGAATCTTCCGCGCGCGCTCCGCACACGGCCGCCGGTGCCAGCTACGCCGCCGCCGGTGTCGACATCGAAGCCGGTGACCGTGCCGTCGAGCTCATGAAGGAGTGGGTGAAGAAGACCCAGCGCGCAGAGGTCGCGGGCCTCGGTGGCCTCGGCGGCTTCGCCGGGCTCTTCGACGCCTCGGCCCTCAAGCGGTACGAGCGGCCGCTGCTGGCCTCCGCCACCGACGGCGTCGGTACGAAGGTCGACCTCGCCCGCAAGATGGGCGTGTACGACACCATCGGCCACGACCTCGTCGGCATGGTCGTCGACGACCTGGTCGTCTGCGGCGCCGAACCGCTCTTCATGACCGACTACATCTGCGTCGGCAAGGTCTTTCCCGAGCGCGTCGCCGCAATCGTGAAGGGCATCGCCGAGGGCTGCGTACTGGCCGGCTGCGCGCTGGTCGGCGGCGAGACCGCCGAGCACCCGGGCCTGCTCGGCGAGGACGACTTCGACGTCGCGGGTGCCGGTACGGGGGTGGTCGAGGCCGACCGCCTGCTGGGCCCGGACCGGATCCGTGAGGGTGACGCCGTCATCGCCATGGCTTCGTCCGGACTTCACTCGAACGGGTACTCGCTGGTACGCCACGTCGTCTTCGACCGGGCCGGGTGGGCGCTGGACCGGGAGATCGCGGAGTTCGGCAGGACGCTCGGTGAGGAGCTGCTGGAGCCGACCAGGATCTACTCGCTGGACTGTCTGGCGCTGACCCGTACGACCGAGGTGCACGGCTTCAGCCACATCACCGGCGGCGGCCTCGCCAACAACCTGGCCCGGGTGATCCCGGACCACCTGCACGCCACGGTCGACCGGGCGACCTGGACGCCGGGTGCGGTGTTCGACGTCGTCGGCGGGGCCGGGCAGGTCGAGCGGCTCGAACTGGAGAAGACCCTCAACATGGGCGTCGGCATGATGGCGGTCGTCCCCGGTGAGTCCGTGGACGCGGCGCTGGCGACCTTCGAGGACCGGGGCCTGGACGCCTGGGTCGCCGGGGAGATCACCGCCCGCGGTGATCACGCCACGGGCGCCGAGCTGACCGGGGACTACGCCAAGTAGGCGGTGGCAGGGGCGGAGCTGACCGGGGCGGGCCGCATGAGGTCAGTACAACTCAGTGCAGGTCACAGTGGGCGGGAACGGACTGCGGAGACCGTCCGGACCGCGCCGGCAGACCGCTGGACAGCACTGAACCCGGTCCGTGGCGCAGGCCCTGGACCGGGTTCAGTGTGACAGCGCAGCAGGAGACGGCGCTGGGAAATGCTGTTGAGGTGTTGTACGTCAAGCGCCGCGGCGCTGAGACGAAGGACCGGACTCGTCGTCCTCGTCCTGATCCTCGTTATAACGATCCGCGTACTGTGCGTACGGGTCATCTTCCTCTTCGTCGTCCTCGAACGGCTCCGCGTTCGGTGGCTGACTCGTAGGAGATGCGCCCAGCTCATTGGCCAGACGTGACAGGTCCGTTCCGCCGCTGCTGTACTTCAGCTGGCGGGCGACCTTCGTCTGCTTGGCCTTTGCCCGGCCGCGCCCCATGGCTCGACCCCCTCGGTGACGGGGCTCGACGGCCCCAGAGTCTTGACACCCGTTCATGATTCGGAACGGACTCTCCGTGAAGAGTCCGGTCCGTAGGGCTTCAACGGTACCTGCTTCCGCGGCCATACGGTACGCCGCCCGCAGGAAGCGCCGCTTCACAGAACCGGCGAGGAGCCCCGTCCTCGCTGGTCAACTGCGATTTTAACCTCTTCTGGGCGGCCGACCCGCCGACGGGGGTGAGTCACGTCTCCCCGACAGCGGGTCATCACGCACGCACGGTCAGTGTGCGCCGCCCTGCCGGGCCGCAGCCATGCGCTGCTCGGCGATCCGGTCCGCCGCCGCAGCCGGCGGAATGCCATCGGCATTTGCTCGTGCGAATATTGCCAGCGTGGTGTCGAAGATCCCTGCCGCCTTGGCCTTGCAGCGATCGAAGTCGAACCCGTGCAGTTCGTCGGCGACCTGGATCACCCCGCCCGCGTTCACCACGTAGTCGGGGGCGTAGAGGATGCCCCGGTCCGCGAGGTCCTTCTCCACGCCGGGGTGCGCGAGCTGGTTGTTGGCGGCGCCGCACACCACCTTCGCGGTGAGCACGGGCACCGACGCGTCGTTCAGGGCGCCACCCAGCGCGCAGGGGGCGTAGATGTCGAGCCCCTCGGTGCGGATGAGGGCCTCCGTGTCGCTCACCGCGGTGACCCTGCCCGGGTGGCTGCCCATGACGCGGCGCACGGAGTCCTCCCGCACGTCGGTGATCACCACTTCCGCGCCCTCGGCCAGCAGATGCCCGACCAGGTGGTGGCCGACCTTGCCGACGCCCGCGACGCCGACCTTGCGGCCGCGCAGTGCCGGATCGCCCCACAGGTGCTGGGCGCTGGCCCGCATGCCCTGGTAGACGCCGAAGGCGGTCAGGACCGAGGAGTCGCCCGCGCCGCCGTTCTCGGGGGAGCGGCCGGTGGTCCAGGCGCACTCGCGCGCGACCACGTCCATGTCCGCGACGTACGTGCCGACGTCGCAGGCCGTCACGTACCGGCCGCCGAGCGAGGAGACGAACCTGCCGTAGGCCAGCAGGAGTTCATCCGTCTTGATCAGCTCGGGGTCACCGATGATCACGGCCTTGCCGCCGCCGTGGTCCAGACCGGCCATGGCGTTCTTGTACGACATTCCGCGTGCGAGGTTCAGCGCGTCGGCGACGGCGGCTTCCTCGTTCGCGTACGGGTAGAAGCGCGTACCGCCGAGGGCCGGGCCCAGGGCGGTGGAGTGGATCGCGATCACGGCCTTGAGGCCGGTGGCGCGGTCCTGGCAGAGGACGACTTGCTCGTGCCCGCCCTGATCCGAGTGGAAGAGGGTGCGCAGTACATCGACGGGGACGGCAGGAGCAGGAGCGCCGGTCATATCGGTCACGGTGGTGACTCCCAAGTACGAGGCGGCGGCCCTCTTACGGGTGGAGAGGGCCGGATGGCAGCAGATTAGGCCCTGCGTGCCCGCGGAGTGGGCGCAGTGCCGAGGATCACCCCCTGGCGGAGCATTGACGTGGGACGATTCACCTTATGGCGGTGGTGTCCTCAGTGATCGTCCCCTATACGTCCTACCTGCGGGTGTACGAGCCCTTGGCGGCCTTCCCGGAGGCCGAGCGAGACCACTGGGCCCGCTATGCGCGGCGCAGCGATCTGCCGACGGCGCAGGACGAACTCCGGCGTTCGCTGGCGGATCTGCTGCCGACGCCCCCCGTCGCCGTACCGGTGCACGAGAGCGCCGACGCGTTCGTGGCCGAGCTGGACGGTGTGGTCTGCGTCTGCCCCTGGCGGACCAGGCTGCGCGGCTGGCAGGCGCTGGAGGCGCTGGCGGAGCAGTATCCGGAGCCGGTGCTCGATGTGGTGCTCCCGCCCGTCGTGCGCCGCCAGGCCGCCGCCGACTACGAGCGGTGGCTGGAGCGGAACCCGGACGCCCGGCCGTGGATCCGGACGACCGTCTGGCACGTCCCGGTGCGCTGGTTCACGCTCTTCGACGACGAGGAGCGCGAGTACGAGAAGGCCGGCCCCGGCGCGGGGGGCGGCTCGGGCGGCGGGGAAGGCCCGGAGGCGGACAGCGGCGCCCCGGACGGGGCGGACGCCGCAAGGCCTGCGGGGGCGCCGCCGGTCCTTCGCTACCGGACGCCGATGGTGCAGGCGAGGCGCCGGCTGGCCCGGTCGCTGAAGACGCTCAGGGAGCACTTCGAGGAGGGCCCGCTCACCGAGGGGCTTGTCGATGTCGGGAAGTGGCTGGAGGAGTTCCACCCCCGGTCGCTGGTCGAGCTCGACTACGGCGGTCTGGTGCACGCCCTGTCCGCCGAGCAGCTGGAGGAGGACAGGTCGGCCGCCGATGTGGCGACGGCGGTCGCCGCGCTGCGGGCGGGCGACGAGGAGGCCGCGGACGCCGCTTACGAGCGGCTCGGGGAGCGCTGGCGTGCCGTCAGGGAGCGGCAGACCGCGAACTGACGGGGTCGCCCGTCCGGGGGACCGGGCGGGTCGGGGACCTAGGTCCTGATCCGGGCCTTTGAGTCAAGCGTGACGGACCGCACTTACCGGGGCCTTGCGCCCATCCCCCACCCTCGTGTCAAAATAGGACAAGGAGTCCGGGGAGGGCTCCGTCCGTCCAAGTATGTGTTGATTACTCGGCATTGCACTCTATGGGGGGTCTGTTGACTCCTGATGGCCCATGTGACTGATCGTCACTGGGGCGTGACTGTCCGCTATGGCATGGTCCATCGGGCTTCCGCCGCTGATGAGCACCTGAGAGGGCAATTCCATCGGTTTGGCCGACGTGGCTGGACGGATGGTGTAGTTGTAGTGCCGAAGACAAGCCGTTCGTCCTATAACCGACTCGGCCCACGTCTGCCATTTCGGGCAACGTGGGTCAAGGTGCAGAATTTAAGGAAAGAACCGAGATGGTTCGGTTCTCCCGAGGAGGCCGCTCATGACCGCTCGCACCCCTGATGCCGAGCCGCTGCTGACCCCGGCTGAGGTTGCCACGATGTTCCGCGTGGACCCGAAGACGGTCACCCGCTGGGCGAAGGCGGGCAAGCTCACGTCCATCCGAACGCTGGGTGGGCATCGCCGGTACCGCGAGGCAGAGGTCCGTGCTCTGCTCGCGGGTATTCCGCAGCAGCGCAGCGAGGCCTGAACATCCTGATAAATCGGGCGTTCTCGGGTCCCCCAACCCGGTTCATCCCGCTATAGCTCCACTTGACGGCCGTCCGCCCCAACGGGCTTCCGTCTTTGATCGCGCTGGACTCCGCCGGGTCCAGCGCGATCTTTTTTGTGTCATGACCCGTCCAGGGCTGTGCGGGGTCCCGGCGGACCCCCGGCGGGCCCGTCGCGAGACCGCCGTCCATGGCCGTCTGCCGGGCTCCCAGGGGCTGTTGCGGGGCGTCCCGATTCCACCGTGTCGTCCCGTTGTCGGGCCGGGGCGGAGGCTCAGCGTGTACCGCCGGTTACGTCTCGCACGACAGTGCAATTGCACATATTAAATTGGCCTGTTGTAGGGAGGGGTTAAGTTCAGTACTTTTCAAAATTGATTCCGTGACACCCGTCACATGGCGCGGCCCTTGCCAAAACCCGAGCCTGCCACGGAAGGGCGCCATGGCGGCGGGGGTGTCACCGGCGTGTCGGTGACCTGTCCCCCTCGGCGGCCGACGGCTCCATGGCGAGCCGCAGCAGCCGGTGACAGACGGCGCAGTGCCGGGTGAGGTGGCGGTAGCCCACAGCGGCCGCCAGATGGGCACGCAGCAGTGCCCGCGTCTCATGTCGTGCCGCAGTCACCATGCGCCGACCTCCAGCCGCCTTCTGCTGAGCCCCTGCTGACTGAAGTACCCGCGGGCGGGATGCGGCGTCAAGACGCGTGCAGGGCTGCGGTGGGACGGAACAGGCAGAAGGGCCCGCATCCGGTGAGGATGCGGGCCCTTCTGGTTACTGCTCTTCTACTGCGGTCCTGACGGGATTTGAACCCGCGGCCTCCACCTTGACAGGGTGGCGAGCACTCCAAACTGCTCCACAGGACCAGGCGTCGCAGCCCCAGTCACACGAGTGACTCGCGTGGTGTCGCTTGCGCTTGGCTGCGAGACAGACTGTACAGGAGGGCGGGCCCCCTGGTCGAACCGGCTGCGGGCCGCTCAGCGGACCCCTGCGACCACCGCGTCGATCGCCTTCACGATGCGCTTGTCCGAGACCGTCTGCGCCGTGCCGAGTGCGTGGGCGAAGTAGCTGACCCGCAGTTCCTCGATCATCCAGCGGATGTCGTGCACCTCCTTCGGTACCGGCCGGCCCTGCGGCAGCTGCTCGAGCAGCCAGGCGTACTCGTCCTGCATCTCGTGGACCTTCTCCATACGCGTGGTGTCGCGCTGGACGGCCGTCGGCATCTGCTGGAGACGGCGATCGGCCGCGACCATGTACCGCATCAGGTCCGGCAGCCTGCGCAGCCCGGTCGCGGTGATGAACCCCGGCTTGATGAGCGTCGCCAACTGGGTCCGCACATCCGCCAGGTTGGCGACGAGGACCAGGCTGTTCGTGGACTTCAGCCGGCGCTCGGCCGCCTGCCAGGCGGCCAGGATCTGCTGAACCTGGTCGACCGTCCTGATGGTCGTCTCGACGAGGTCGGCACGCACCTTCTCGTACAGCTTGCGGTACGACTCCTCGTCCCAGGCGGGCCCGCCGTGGTCGGCGATCAGCTGGTCCGCGGCCGCCGTCGCGCAGTCCTCGAAGAGGGCCTGGACCGAGCCGTGCGGATTGCGGGACAGGGCCAGCTTCGCCTGGTTGCTCAGCCGGTCCGACGCGAACTTGGCCGGGTTCACCGGGATGTTCAGCAGGATGAGCCTGCGGGTGCCGCGCCACATCGCCTGCTGCTGCTCGGCCTCGGTGTCGAAGAGCCGTACGGAGACGCTCCCGCCCGCGTCGACCAGGGCGGGGAAGGCACGGACCGGCTGGCCGGCCCTCCTGGTCTCGAAGACGCGGGAGAGCGTGCCGATGGTCCAGTCGGTGAGGCCGGTCCGCTCGACGGACTCGCCGGCGGGCCCCGCCGTCGCCGCTGCCGCCTTGGAGATCGCCTGACGGGCCTTGGGGCGCAGCCGGAGCTTGAGCGCTTCGAGGTCCTTGTCCTCGGCCACGTTGCGGCGGCGCTCGTCCACGACCCGGAAGGTGATCTTGAGGTGGTCCGGTACCCGGGAGAGGTCGAAGTCGTCCGCGGTGACGGGGACTCCGACCATGCGCTGGAGTTCGCGGGCGAGCGTCAGCGGCAGTGGCTCCTGAAGGGGCACCGCGCGGTCCAGGAAGGCTCCCGCGTAGTTCGGCGCGGGCACGTAGTGGCGGCGGACCGGCTTGGGCAGCGAGCGGATCAGCTCGGTGACGACCTCCTCGCGCAGCCCGGGGATCTGCCAGTCGAAGCCGTCGGACGTGACCTGGTTGAGCACCTGGAGCGGGATGTGGACGGTGACCCCGTCCGCATCGGCGCCCGGCTCGAACTGGTACGTCACCCGGAACTTCAGCTTCCCCTGCCGCCAGGAATCCGGGTAGTCGTCCTTGGTGACGGCCCCGGCCTTCTCGGTGATCAGCATCGAGCGCTCGAAGTCGAGTGCCTCGGGCTCCTCGCGCTGCTTCTGCTTCCACCAGGAGTCGAAGTGGGCCCCGGAGACGACGTGTTCCGGGATCCGTTCGTCGTAGAAGTCGAAGAGCGTCTCGTCGTCCACCAGGATGTCGCGCCGCCTGGCCCGGTGCTCCAGTTCCTCGACCTCGGCGAGGAGTTTGCGGTTGTCCGCGAAGAACTTGTGGTGCGTGCGCCAGTCGCCCTCGACCAGTGCGTTGCGAATGAAAAGTTCCCGGCTGGTCTCCGCGTCGATCCGGCCGTAGTTGACCTTGCGCTGGGCGACGATCGGGACGCCGTACAGGGTGACCCGCTCGTACGCCATCACCGCGGCCTGGTCCTTCTCCCAGTGCGGCTCGCTGTAGGTGCGCTTCAGCAGGTGCTGGGCGAGCGGCTCGATCCACTCCGGTTCGACCTTCGCGTTGACCCTGGCCCACAGGCGTGAGGTCTCGACCAGCTCGGCGGACATGATGAAGCGCGGCTGCTTCTTGAAGAGCGCGGAGCCGGGGAAGATCGCGAACTTGGCGTTGCGGGCGCCCAGGTACTCGTTCTTCTCGGTGTCCTTGAGGCCGATGTGCGAGAGCAGCCCGGCGAGCAGGGAGGTGTGTACGGCCTGCTCGGGCGCGTCCTCCTCGTTCAGCCGGATTCCCATGGTCCTGGCGACCGAGCGCAGCTGCGCGTAGATGTCCTGCCACTCGCGGATGCGCAGGAAGTTCAGGTACTCCTGCTTGCACATCCGGCGGAAGCTGGAGGAGCCGCGCTCCTTCTGCTGGTCGCGCAGGTAGCGCCAGAGGTTGAGGAAGGCCAGGAAGTCGGACGTCTCGTCCTTGAAGCGGGCGTGCTGCTGGTCGGCCTGCGTCTGCTTCTCCGCCGGGCGCTCGCGCGGGTCCTGGATGGAGAGCGCGGCGGCGATGACCATCACCTCGCTCACACAGCCGTTGCGGTCGGCCTCCAGGACCATCCGGGCCAGCCGCGGGTCGACGGGCAGCTGGCTGAGCTTGCGCCCTTCCTGGGTGAGCCGCCGCTTGGGGTCCTTCTCCTTGGGGTCCAGCGCACCGAGTTCCTGGAGCAGCTGCACGCCGTCGCGGATGTTGCGGTGGTCCGGCGGGTCGATGAAGGGGAACTTCTCGATGTCGCCGAGGCCGGCCGCGGTCATCTGGAGGATGACGGACGCCAGATTCGTACGCAGGATCTCCGGGTCGGTGAACTCCGGGCGGGTGAGGAAGTCGTCCTCCGCGTACAGCCGGATGCAGATGCCGTCCGACGTACGCCCGCAGCGGCCCTTGCGCTGGTTGGCGCTGGCCTGCGAGATCCGCTCGATGGGCAGCCGCTGGACCTTGGTGCGGTGGCTGTAGCGGGAGATGCGGGCGGTGCCCGGGTCGATCACGTACTTGATGCCGGGGACGGTCAGCGAGGTCTCGGCGACGTTGGTGGCGAGCACCACCCGTCTGCCGCTGCCGGAGGGGCGATGGAACACCCGGTTCTGCTCCGCGTGCGACAGCCGCGCGTACAGCGGCAGCACCTCGGTGCGGCGCAGGTTCCGTTTGTTCAGCGCGTCGGCGGTGTCCCGGATGTCGCGCTCACCGGAGAGGAAGACCAGGACATCGCCCGGCCCCTCGGTCTGCAGCTCGTCGACCGCCTCGCAGATCGCGGTGATCTGGTCCCGGTCGCCCTCCTCGCCCTCCTCCTCCAGGAGCGGGCGGTAGCGGACCTCGACCGGGTACGTACGGCCGCTGACCTCCACGACCGGAGCGTCGCCGAAGTGCCGGGCGAACCGCTGCGGGTCGATGGTGGCCGAGGTGATGACGACCTTCAGGTCCGGCCGCTTCGGCAGCAGCTGGGCCAGATAGCCGAGCAGGAAGTCGATGTTGAGCGACCGCTCGTGGGCCTCGTCGATGATGATCGTGTCGTACGCGCGCAGCTCGCGGTCCGTCTGGATCTCCGCGAGCAGGATGCCGTCCGTCATCAGCTTGATGAAGGTGGCTTCCTGGTCGACCTGGTCGGTGAAGCGGACCTTCCAGCCGACGGCCTCGCCCAGCGGGGTGTTCATCTCGTCCGCGATGCGCTCGGCGACGGTGCGCGCGGCGATCCTTCGGGGCTGGGTGTGCCCGATCATGCCCCGGACGCCGCGGCCCAGCTCCAGACAGATCTTCGGGATCTGCGTCGTCTTGCCGGACCCGGTCTCACCGGCGACGATCACGACCTGGTGATCGCGTATCGCCTCCGCGATCTCGTCCTTCTTGCGGCTGACCGGAAGCTGCTCGGGATAGCTGACCGAGGGCACCCGGGCAGCCCGGCGCGCCATCCGGGCGGTGGACTTCTCCGCGTCGGCGGCGATCTGGTCCAGTGCGGCCTGCCGGGCCTCTGGTTTACGGATACGGCGGGCGCCCTCCAGGCGTCGGCCGAGCCGGTGCGCGTCGCGCAGCGACAGCTCGTTGAGCGTGGCCTGGATATCAGCGAAGGAAGTAGACATACCTGATCCAGGATCTCACCCTGCGCAACCCGCTGGCGAACGGATTTGACCGCCAGACCTGGGCGAGTATGTCCGTAATATCTGGTTTAGCTTGGTTCCATGCCCGACGAGACGGAACACCACGGCGCCCACAGCGCCCACGGCAGGCATCCGACCGGGGCCGAGCGGTGGGACGCGTTCCGCAAGTCGCCCTTCGTGCCGGCGACCGTGCTGCTGTTCATCCTGGCCGCCGCCGCGGGGCTCTTCGCCGGTTCGTACACCTACTTCATGGCGAACCCGACCCCGCACCGCGTGCCGACCGCCGTGGTCGGTCCGTACGGATCGCCGACCGGGAAACGGTTCATCGGCGGGATGGAGAAGGCACTCCACGCCTCGCTGAAGCTGCACACGTACTCCACGGACGCGCAGGCCCGGCGGGCCGTGGACCAGCAGAAGGTCTTCGCGATCGTCCACGTGCACAGCCGTGCGGTCGAGCTCGACGTGTCCGGGGCGTCGGGAGCGTCGGTCGCCCAGGTGCTGGTGGAGTCCGCGCCCGCGGTGGCGAAGGCGACCGGGGTTCCCGTGCGGGTGAAGGACATCAACCCTCTCCAGAAGGGCGACCCGCGGGGTCTCGCGCTCTTCTACATCTCGCTGGCCGCGGTGATCGTCGGCTTTGTCGGCGCGATCCAGCTCTCCGTGCACGCCCGCGGCCTGAATCCGGCGGAGCGCATCGGGTACATCGTCGCCAACGCACTGCTCGGCGGCTTCGCCATCGCGGCCGTCGTCGACTGGTGGCTGGGCGCGCTGGATCTGCCGTTCGTGGAGTCCTGGCTGATCCTGGCCTTCACGATGTTCACGTCCGGCATGGTCTTCACGATGTTCAACACCCTCATCGGCCGCTGGGCGATGCTGCCGACCTGGGGTCTCATGGTGCTGCTCGGCAACCCGTCGTCGGGCGGCGCGGTGTCCTGGCCGCTGCTTCCGTCGACGCTGGGTCACATCGGGCAGTGGCTGCCGCCGGGCGCCTCGGTCAACGCGCAGCACACCGCGGTGTACTTCGGCGGCGACCAGCACCTGTTCCCGTTCCTGGTGCTGGCGGCGTGGTCGCTGGTGTCCTGCGCCGTCTTCTGGATCTGGCGCCACCGGCACCCGGGCGGCCGTACGGTACTGGGCGGCCGGCGGGCTTGAGGCCGCCCGGCCGTGTCCGCGGAGCCGGCCCCGGACATGCGAAAAGCCCCGACGGCGGGTCGGGGCTTTCGAAGCTGTGGCTGGGGCCGGGATCGAACCGGCGACCTATCGCTTTTCAGGCGATCGCTCGTACCAACTGAGCTACCCAGCCACGCATCTCGGAAGATGCAGCGGTCCTGACGGGATTTGAACCCGCGGCCTCCACCTTGACAGGGTGGCGAGCACTCCAAACTGCTCCACAGGACCAAGCAATGTGCGAGAAATATTCTCGCACACAGTATTGCGTGCCCCCAACGGGATTCGAACCCGTGCTACCGCCTTGAAAGGGCGGCGTCCTGGGCCACTAGACGATGAGGGCTAAGGGCCCGCCTGGGCGCTTTGCAGCGCGTCGGGGACGTCCGAAGCATATGGGATGTCGGGACGGTTCGCCAAAACGGTTTACCGGGACCGGGGTGACGGCGTGGCTCCGGGCAGGTTGTCCGCGGGGAGGTGCCGGCTGACCTCGGCCGTCGTCAGGCCCAGTCCGCCCAGTGTGATCTCGTCCCAGGCCTGCAGGCGGCGGGTCGACCGGTCCAGGTAGAGCACCGATGCGAGCACCTTCTCCGGATGCTTGTTCTGAACCGCCCGCAGCCCCCCGCCGCCCGTGGAGCCCTCCACCTTCAGCCGGGTGCCGAGCGGGAGCATCCGGTTCTCGCGGTGGTGCACGTGCCCGGCGAGCACCAGCGGGACCGTGCCGTCCGTCTCACGGGCGGCCGGCGGCTCGTGAGCCACCGCGATGTCGACGGGGGTACCGGCTTTCCGCTGGTCCCGGATCGCCGATGCGAGCCGGATTCCCGCGAGGCGCTCCGCCGCGTCTCCGCCGGGCACGGTCGAGCGGTCCGGCGTGAACTGCGGGTCGCCGGTCCCCGCGATCCGCAGACCGCCGACCGTCACGGCGCTGCCGTTGTCGAGCACGTGCACGTTCCTCAGGTGCTTCAGGTACTTCTGGGTGGTGGCCGAATCGTGGTTCCCGCGCACCCAGACGTACGGCGCCCCGAGGTCCGGTACCGGGTCGAGGAAGGTGTTCTCGGCCGCGCTCCCGTGGTCCATCGTGTCGCCCGAGTCGATGATCACGTCGATCCGGTACTGCTTCACGAGCGAGCCGATGATCTGCCACGAAGCCGGGTTGAGGTGGATGTCGGAGACGTGCAGGACACGGATCGTGCCGGGGTCCGGCTGGTAGGCGGGGAGGGTCGACGTGGCGTCGTACAGCTTCGTCACGTTGGTGACGAGGCGCGCCAACTCCTCCTGGTAGACGTTGAACCCGGTGACGATCGAGCGGGCGTTGCCCACCACCTGCGGGGCGGACGAGAGCAGCCCGGAGAACTTCGGCTCAAGCACCGACTTGGGGTTCCAGGTCGCGTACGCGGTGGCGCCCGAAGCCGCGAGAAGTGCGAGCGCGAGACCTCCGGCCAGCAGGGCGCGGCGCGGCCTGCGGTAGACGACGAGGCCGAGCGTGGTGGCGCCGATCACCACGGCGGCGCAGGAGCGTGCGGCCAGGTCCAGCGTGTTGTGCTCGACGTCGTGGGCGATCTCGTCCTGGAGCCCGGAGATCCGCTCGGGGTGCTGCACCAGGGCCTGGGAGCGGACCGGGTCGAGGCGGTCGACGTCGACGTCGAGACGGATGGGTGCCGTGTGCGAATCGAGTTCGAGCGCACCGAGCGGCGAGACGTTGATCTTGGTGCCACCGGTGAGGGACGGCCGCAGCGTCATCGTGGTGTCCATCGGGCCGACCTGCGACCGGACGTCGCCCACCACCAGAAGACCCAGCCAGGCGCCGAGCAGGACGACAGCCACCATGACCGGCCCCCGTACCCAGACGGGCGGGCGGGGTGCGAGGGAGAGCTCCGGTGACACGGATCGGGGGCCGCGATGGCCCTTTGTGCGCGGCCGCCCGGCACGTGGCCCCCGGATGTGGGGGCGGCGCGCGCTGAGTGCCCGGACGGTGCGCAGCGCCCGGAGTTGCCGTAGTCGGTCGGCGGCGGCCATTTGTGCGGTATGCCCAGCAGCGGGAAGTCCCATGCGGACACAGCGCATACGGGGGAACTACGGGACAATGGGCGGGTGCTGGAGATGACGCGTGAGGAGTTCGAGGAACTGGTCGCCGAGGCGCTGGACCGTATCCCGCCGGAGCTGACCCGGCTGATGGACAACGTGGCGGTGTTCGTCGACGACGAGCCCGCGGCCGGCGACCCGGAGCTGCTCGGCCTCTACGAGGGGACGCCGCTGACGGAGCGCGGCGAGTGGTACGCCGGTGTCCTGCCGGACCGGATCACCGTCTACCGGGGTCCGACGCTGCGGATGTGCTCCTCGCGCGAGGCGGCGGTCGCCGAGACGGAGATCACCGTGGTGCACGAGATCGCCCACCACTTCGGGATCGACGACGAGCGGCTGCACGCGCTCGGGTACGGCTGAGCCACGGGGTACGGCTGAGCCACGGGGTACGGCCGGAGCGGCGCCGTGCGGGCGTACCGCGGTCCGGGTGCGGCCGGGGCGCGCGGTGTCCGGGGCCGCCGGTATGCGCCTTCCGCCGTGGCCGGGCGGCACGGGTGTACGGGCATGACGGCGGGCGTGTCCCTTCCGGGCGCCGGGGAGTTGGGCAGGGCGGTCCCGCCAGCCCGCTCCCCCCGGAGGTGCGCCCCGTGCGCCAGTCGCCTGTCCCTGCCCGGTTGATCGCCGCCGTGATGACGGTGGCGGCATCGGCGGGCTGTATGAGCATCACCGACCACCCGGGCAAGCCGGGGCCGTCCACCACGGCGGGGACGCGGCGGGCGGACGCGCGGTCGGACGGCGCCGCCGCCGCCCCCGACGGCGGCGGGCACGGCCGGGTGCACGGTGCGGACGGGAGCGGCAAGGACGGCGGGGGGCAGCCGGCGCACGGGAAGGCCGCCGGAAAGGCCGGGCGGGACGAGGGGAGCGCGGGGAAGAAGGCCGGTGACGACGACGGGTCGTCGGCGCGTCCGGCACGGTCGCAGGCCCCGCACGCGCCTCGCCCCGGCCACTCGCGTCCGGGGCGGCCGCCGGGGTGGGGCGGCAGGCCTTCGGGCCGTCCGGCGCCGCCCGCCACCAGTCCCACGCCGCCCGCACAGCCGACGGACCCGCCGCGGACGAGTGCGGCGCCCGACCCGGGCAGCTCGCCGCCGGGCGCCACATCGACCGCGGCGGCGAGGCCTGCCAGGCGGTCCGAGGTGATGCTGATTCCGCTGGCATCACCGCAGGCCGAGCCGGTGCAGCAGGCCGGGTTTGCCAGAACGGGGGAAGGGTGAGTATGGTAGTAGATCGTTTGATCCCATTGCCCGACGCCACTGTGTTTCTTGATCAGCAAGAGGCCAAGAGCGTCCCGAGGCGCGTACTCTCCCTTACCGTGACTGGTCCGCATTGAGGCGGTCGAAATAGCGATTCACGGAGTTATGGGCGCGTGCCGAGACTCCGGAAGGTTTCGCATTTCGCATGTCCAATTTCAATTCTGACCACGCCGTCATGCCCGAGAACGACGAGATTGTCGCCGACGCCGAGGCTGTCGTGGTCGAGGTCGAAGAGGCCGTCGCCGAGGCCGTAGCCGCCGAGGACACCGCCACTGAGGCCGCAGTTTCCGACGAGTCCGACGCCGCCGTCACCGGCGAGTCCGTCTCCGACGAAGCCGTCTCCGACGCCGAGCCCGCTGAGCCGACCGTGACCTTCGGGTCGCTGGGTCTGCCCGAAGGCATCGTCCGCAAGCTCGCCCAGAACGGCGTCACCGCGCCCTTCCCGATCCAGGCCGCGACCATCCCGGACGCCCTGGCCGGCAAGGACATCCTGGGCCGTGGCCGTACCGGCTCCGGCAAGACCCTCTCCTTCGGCCTCCCGCTGCTGGCGACTCTCGCCGGCGGGCACACCGAGAAGAAGAAGCCGCGCGGCATCATCCTCACCCCGACCCGTGAGCTCGCGATGCAGGTCGCGGACGCCCTTCAGCCGTACGGCGACGTGCTCGGCCTGAAGATGAAGGTCGTCTGCGGCGGTACGTCCATGTCCAACCAGATCTACGCCCTTGAGCGCGGTGTCGACGTCCTCGTCGCCACCCCGGGCCGTCTGCGCGACATCATCAACCGCGGCGCCTGCTCGCTGGCGAGCGTCCAGGTCGCCGTCCTCGACGAGGCCGACCAGATGTCCGACCTGGGCTTCCTGCCCGAGGTCACCGAGCTGCTCGACCAGATCCCCGGCGGCGGCCAGCGCATGCTCTTCTCCGCCACGATGGAGAACGAGATCGGCACGCTGGTCAAGCGCTACCTGACCAACCCGGTCAGCCACGAGGTGGACAGCGCCCAGGGCAACGTCTCGACCATGTCGCACCACGTCCTCGTCGTGAAGCCGAAGGACAAGGCGCCCGTCACGGCCGCCATCGCCGCCCGCAAGGGCCGCACGATCATCTTCGTGCGGACCCAGCTGGGCGCCGACCGTATCGCCGAGCAGCTCGTCGAGTCGGGCGTCAAGGCGGACGCGCTGCACGGCGGCATGACCCAGGGCGCCCGTACCCGCGTGCTCGAGGACTTCAAGAAGGGTTACGTCAACGCGCTCGTCGCGACCGACGTCGCCGCCCGCGGTATCCACGTCGACGGCATCGACCTGGTCCTGAACGTGGACCCGGCCGGGGACCACAAGGACTACCTGCACCGCTCGGGCCGTACCGCCCGCGCCGGCAAGTCCGGTGTTGTCGTCTCGCTGTCGCTGCCGCACCAGCGCCGCCAGATCTTCCGGCTGATGGAGGACGCGGGCGTCGACGCCGCGCGTCACATCGTCCAGGGCGCCGGGGTGTTCGAGCCCGAGGTCGCCGAGATCACCGGTGCCCGTTCGCTGACCGAGGTCCAGGCCGACTCCGCGAACAACGCCGCCAAGCAGGCGGAGCGCGAGGCGAAGGACCTCACCCGTGAGCTGGAGCGCATCCAGCGCCGTGCGACCGAGCTGCGCGAGGAGGCGGACCGCCTGGTGGCGCGTGCCGCCCGCGAGCGTGGCGAAGACCCGGAGGCCGCTGTCGCCGAGGTGCTGCAGGCCGCGGAAGCCGAGATCGCGGCCGCCGTACCGGAGCAGCCGAGGGCGGAGCAGCGCGAGGAGCGCCGCGACGACCGCGGTAACTTCGGCCGGCGTGACGACCGGGGCGGCGACCGCGGTGGTTACCGCGGCGGCGACCGTGGTGGTGACCGCGGTGGTTTCCAGCGCCGTGACGACCGCGGTGGTGACCGTGGTGGTTTCCAGCGTCGTGACGACCGTGGTGGCAACGGTGGCGGCTTCCGCCGCGACGACCGTCCGTCCGGTGGTTCCGCCGGTGGGTTCCGTGGTGGCGAGCGTCGTGACAACGACCGTCCGTCCGGCGGTTTCCGCCGTGACGACCGTGGTGGCAACGGTGGCGGCTTCCGCCGCGACGACCGTCCGTCCGGTGGTTCCGCCGGTGGGTTCCGTGGTGGCGAGCGTCGTGACAACGACCGCCCGGCCGGTGGCACCGGTGGCGGGTTCCGTGGCGGCGAGCGTCGTGACGACCGTGGTGGCAACGGTGGCGGCTTCCGCCGCGACGACCGCCCCACCGGTGGTCACCGCGGCAGTGACCGTCCGTTCAACCGTGACCGCCGGGACGACCGCCCCACCGGCGGATTCCGCTCCGGCAGCAGCGACCGCCCGACCGGCCGCCGCGACGACCACCGCACGACCGGCACCGGCACCGGCACCGGTTCGTTCGGCCGCCGCGACGACAAGCCGCGCTGGAAGCGCAACAGCTGACACACCACCACCTGCCCGGCGTGAGCCGGTGACTCGGTGACCAGGTGAACCAGGAAGCGGGCCCCTCCTTCACAGGAGGGGCCCGCTTCTCTGTCGCTCTGATGTTCTGTCCTGCTGTCCGGCAGTCCTGCTGTTCCCCGTGCCGTGGATGCGACCGATGACTTCTGCGGGGCTCTGCGGTCCTCACCATGTGGACGGCGCATCGGGCGCCGTACACGGACCGGCAGTACCGGAACGAGAGGCAGGCACACCCCATGGCAGTCCCGGGCAACATCACCGGACTCGGAGTCGTTCTCGGCAGCACGGACCCCGAACGGCTCATCGAGTGGTACCGCGCCGCACTGGAACCGCTGGGGGCCCGCTGGGAGGGCCACATGCTCGTCATCGGACAGCAGGCGGTCATCGGGTTCGACCGGCGCGACGACGTGGCGGACAAGGCCGCAGAGCCCGGCAGGCACCTGGTCAACATCACGGTGCGCGATATCCGGGCGGCCGAGAAGCACTTCAACAGCCTGGGTGTGACCTGGGTCAGGCCGGTCGAGGAAGCCGGGGGCGGATGGTTCTTCTCCACCCTGCTGGACCCCGTCGGCAATTACCTGCAAGTGCTCCAGGGCCCCGAGGCTCCCTGAGCGGGACCGGCGCCCCCGCCGCCCCACCTGTCCGCCGGCGGCCGGCACCGGCCGCGGGCGGAGTCCGACGTGCCCAGTAGGGGATACCCGATCGGCTGCCGGGCACGCTCCCGCTATGCTCGGGGGGTGCTTCGGCACGGACCGTTAGCTCAATTGGCAGAGCAGTGGACTTTTAATCCATTGGTTGTGGGTTCGAGTCCCACACGGTCTACCGGGAGCAGGAGGGGGAAACTCCATCTGACCTGCTAAGAAGTGCCCCGACCGGCCACATCCGCTCGGGGCACTTCTGTTTTTCCGGGATCGTGCGTGAGCGGATGTGCCCGCATCCGCTTGGACGGCGCGGACGCACGACCGGAGCCGGGGGACGAGCTTCTCGGCGTTCTCGGCGTTCTCGGGGTCTCGCGGTCGGGCTCGGGGAGCGGACTCGTGTAGGTGTCCGCGGTGAGCACGATCGTGGAGTGCCCCAACGTCTCCTTCACGGCGTGGATGTCGTCGTCGCCGCCGCCTCCGTGCGTGAGCGTGGCCGCGACGTGACGCAGATCGCGCCGGGTGACGGGCCGCAGATCCGTGGTTGCCGGAATGCGGCGGAACGTCTCGGAGACGGTATCGGAGTGAAGCGCCGTCCCGTCCGCCTGGGGTGAAGACCTTGCCGGTCTCCTTCCAGTTGCTGGAGCTGATCGCCGAAGCCCTGCGCCTGTCCGCCGAACCGGACGAGCACCTCGACCCGCACATCGTCACCGGCTTCGCCATGCTCGGTAGGTCGTCCGACCCGGGCGGAATGAGGACGCCAGGTACGGGCCCGCAGCCAGAGCTCGGTGAAGTCGTGTTCATCGTGTAGAAGAACTCCGACTGGAGGCCCAGCTGGCCGGTGAGCGCCCCCGGCGGCGGTCATCGGCTAGTTGCGTCGCTTGTAGTGCTTGGACACTGGCCGAGTAAACGTCGAAAGGTCGGCATGCAGTTGAAGCCCGCCTGTCAGCGTCGGCGGTGGGAACAGGCCCTGAGGGTCGTTTGGTCGCCAAGGGTTGCCCTTGGCGACCAAAGCTTCCTGTCTCCGCCATCGCTCCATGTCGGCCCCGTCCACTCAGCGCGCAAGGCCAAGACAGCGAACTGACAGAGCACAGGAAGTAACCTAGCCATCCCGCAACAGCAACACCAGGCGCACACCGGCAATGCGGACCGGCGCAAGATCCATGGCCAGCCCCGCAGTCAACAGCCCGGCGCCCAGCCGGAATAAAGGGATGGCGCCGCGGAGAGACCACGGCACAGACCAAGAACAGGACAGCGTGGCACCGGCCCGGGGGAGTCTTGCGTTGCTCTGCCGATCAGCCACGGTGCAGCGAAGAGCGTGGCTGCTCAGACGGGGCAGGACTGCGCAGGGTGGTTGAGCCAGGCAGTTTGCCCTTCCGCCGTGAGCGGGAGCCCGAACTGCTCATAACCTGGGCTGCCCTGTCCGTCCCACCAGTGCCGACTGCCTCTACCTCTTCCGACAGAGAACGGGGTCTCGCTTGGCACACCGTGGCCTTCTACTCACCGTCTCCGAAGATCACCCGTGGCCCACGGTTTGTCTGTCAGCCCCCACTAGCAAACTGGGCGGTCTTCGCGGTTCTCCGCCACGGAACGAACACAGCCACGAATTCAGCAGACCACCAGCGGAGTGGGCTGCATCGAACATGCCCGCTCCAAGGTCCTCATCTGTGCTCGTGGTGAACGACATCACCGCATGCCGCACCCCGTCCGCGCGGAAACGGTGGTCATGACGAGCCCAGTCCAGACACTGAGCTCGGATCTTCATGAACCCCACCGGCCAACAGCACGCTTGGGGTGCATGAGCGGGCTGACAGCCGGACTCCCCTCACCTGCGGGGTGCAGGTTGCGCTCTCAACAACATCGGCAGGTCCATCACAGCGCCCCCTGAGTACGCGTACTCAGTCCTGTACGTACCTGAACGGGCAGCGCGGCAATCACAACCGGGGGCACTCTTGAGTCCGTCTCCCTCCGCCGGATGGTGCGTGATGGCCTCTTGTACCGGACCGCCGATTGACAGAATCAAGCCATCTGGCCGGGCAGCCACAACTGATCGGAATGAATCAAGCCCCGTCACTGTATGCGGACTCGAAGTTCGCTGGCGAAACCAATCATGCATTGGGTAGCGTCAGTTGACTCGATCCTCGTCTCTTGGAGCTCATTGTGGACCGCCGCATCCCACCCAACCGATGAGGAGGGATCTAAAGCCTGGTCAGACATCTTTAACGGGGGGTGAGCCCACACTGGTGCAGGGCAGCATCACGCACCCATCACTGCGGAACGTCGACGGCTGCCATCAGACCACGCCCAAGTCGGGTCGATAAATAAACATGCCCGACTGCAGAGAAACTACTTGCGGAAAGAGCCGTCGAGATGAAATCTCTCACTGTTCAAAAGACTTCCCTGGTGCTCCTCGCTGTCCTCGCAGCTAGTAGTTGCTCAATCACCGATGGGGCGAAAAAGCGAGGCGATGACGGGCTGTCCTATGGCCGTGCTATGGACGCCATGTATCCAAGCATCCTGAAAGCCATGAAAGCCACTATGCCAAAAATTTCACCCGAAGAAAGCAGTGATAGCGCAGAGTGCGGGGGTATCGGTGATAATCAGAATGCCAGTAAACTAATTGGTCGCGCCAGCGTCTCATTGCCCGGGGCTCCTACCGATGCGCGATCTTCTTCCACGCTGGTTGATGAAATGACTGTCCGCCTGAGCAAGCTTGGATGGAAGGTTGAAAAGTGGCCTTCTAACACTCTTCCGGGTAAATCGAACAGCGTTGTGAAGCATATGAGAAAACCTGGATATTCGGGCGGTGTCAGCGTTTCTGCATACCCGTTCCGATTGGCTTCGGGAAAAATTTCCCAGTCACTCACCGCTCAAGTTGTAACTGGATGCCTCCGCAATCCTAAATGGATCAGCGGGTGAAGGCGCGAATCCAGGGATGTGCTCAAGACGTTCTGGCTCTATTGGGTCGTCCCGCCTTCGCTCTCCCTTTTCTTGATGGATTCTTTTTCGATCTCTACTGCCATGCTGCCCAACCGCCTCTTGCGTACAGTCAGCTCGCCACGGACCGCGTCCGCGTTTGGGCCCGTCCAACGCCCATTTCCATTGGCTCCTTTGTCTGTGGCGATCTCAATCGGGGCGTCAAGCAGGGTCCTGACATCCTCTGCAAGTTTGCGCAATTTGGACGCTTCAGCTGCTCCCATGATAAATCCTTTCAATTCTGAATACCGGCCAGCCGGGCACTGCTCATCGGGCAACTAGGAAGGTACCGTACTCGACCATGGGGCTACGACTCGCGGATCCTGACAGGCTCGAGCGACTGGCAAGATCGCTTGACAGTAAGGTAAGAGACATTCCCCATTTGATGAGCCGTGCATCAAATTTGGGAGTTTCCGGAGAGCTCGCCGGCCTCGCTCCGATCGCAAGTTGGATCGCAGATACCGCGCACGACCTCCGTCGACGAGCAAAAATCCTTCGGACTCCGTCAAAATCACCATTCGACTCCTTGGATGCCTTCGGGCTACCCAGCTCGTTGGCCAAGAATCCTGCTATCGGAAGAAACCTTGACTCGTCACTGAAAAAAATATTAGCAAGTCATAAATATGATACAGCCAAGCAGCGTGCGCAGGCGATTAAGGACTACTTCGAGACCTTGAGCCCAGCGCAACAAGCCGCAGTAGCAGAGGCCGATCCCAGTGAAGTCGGAAACCTTGACGGCGTCCCCGTAAACATCCGATTCGCAGCGAATCGGATATCGATCCAGGAAGAATACCAGAAGGAGTCGGAGTATCTGAACGGGCTGGCACCGAATGATCGCGCTTACAAGCGTACTCAGGATCGGGTAAACACCCTTCGAGGTTTCCTGGATCCTCGTATTAAGAAATTCAAGGATCCGAAAAAAATGGGAAGGATTACAGAGGTCGAGATGCCTCGACAATTTCTTTTATTTGATGCACATTTTGGATCCACGGGCGATGCGAAGGCTTCGCCGTTCCCGGACGGCAGGGTAGCGGAGGTCGTAGGCGATCTCGAAAGTGCCAAGCACGTTGCTTTCCGAGTACCCGGTATCGGAAATCGTCTGGACGACTTCAACAGTTTCAGTAAGGGCGGTTACGATCTAGCTCAGGATGATCAAGAGGTCGAGAGCCCAGACTCTGCCGTCGTCAGCTGGCTCGGTTATGACACTCCAGAGATGGGCGACAGTGTCGATCCCGCTAAGGCAATCGTCGGCGGACAGCAGCTGAACGCTTTCAGGCAAGGGATATCCGTCAATATTCAGCCGAAGGCCACGACGAGCATCATCGCTCATAGCTACGGGACGCTTGTTACGAGCAAAGCATTGCAGGATGGTCTGACAAACATCAATAACGTCACCTTCATGGGAAGTCCCGGTCTGGGGACCAATATTCATTCGGTCGCAGACTTTCATATGCCGGGTACGAATTTCTATGCCATGCGTGCTCCTGGGGATTTTGTTTCCTACTCGGAAGGGCTTGGAGACGATCCAGCGGATTTTTCCGATATCACTCGACTTTCCACGCACGGTTCCCACGCGCACTCCGAGTACTATAATCGAGACACTGCGTCCTTGGACAATTTGCAGAGGGTTCTTACCGGGGATACAGAAACACTTACCTTCACGCACACTACCCTCGACGAGGAAATGATCGGCGCAACCGAAGAGCGAAAGCTGGTTGCCTTTCTGGAGCAACGCGTTCCACCGAGCGTCGCAGCTAAAATGGGGGCAGACCTCAACCCGATCATCCAGGGAATTGGCGGAAAAAACTCTGTCGAAATAGGTGGAAGCATCGCGAAGGGTCTCGGTGCGATGCATGGCGTGCTCAATAAGTACAACATGTTGGACCGCGTAGATCCTGATGATCTTATGCGTGAACTTCAAGGTCTGAGCGGCGATATCGCGTTCAAGGCCGCTTTTAAGGAAGCTAAGAGGCATGGGGCTTCTGATGCGTCCGCCACAGCGGCGGGTGCCAGCGCTCATCTTGCCGCCGCTGCCACGTTCTCTGGGGTCACATTTACTGCAGGCAAGGTTCTGGAACTCGACCGTCTTCAGAACAATGTCCGGCAGTTGGGTGGGGACCTAGCTACAGGCGGACGGGATATGTTCGGCACGGGGTCCGCGATGGTAGGGGGACTGTCGAATGATGGTCGTCAGATAGTGGGCGATGGATCTGAGTTGGCTGGCAGGCTCGCTGCTGACGCTGGAAGAGTTTCGTACAATATCGGCGACACAATAGCCAACCCATCACACGGCTTCAGTAACGCGACCAACGTGATCAGGTCGGTAGATGCTGCGAAAGACAGCACAATCGATAAGGGGAGAAAGATTGAGGATTCCCTTAGAAGTGCTAAGAATACAATCAGAGACAACGGCGGCCATATGCTGAATACTGCCATCGATATCGGGGGGAAGTCCCTCGGTAAGGGCAAGAACATCGCAATATCTGCCATTAAAGCTATAACCTGAAGAGACCTCAAGGAGTGAACGTGACGGAAGGGCGGGGCAGGCAAAAACTGACTGCTGAAGTCGAGGCTGTACTCACCGCGGTAATGGCCAACGCGTCCGTGCTGAATCTTTCGCCCCCAGGGCCGGCCGAAGGCGTACTCATCACGTCATTCGATGCCGCCGATGCCAGGTCCTGGCAGGAACTCCTCAAGGACCTTACTCATCAGTTGAGGGATCTCGGGTGGTTGGTCGACGAGGAACACCAGGTAGACACGAATCCCGCCGTCCATGCCACGTTTCTCGGGGCCGGGGGAGGTGTGTTCGGCGTACAAGCCACAGCCATCTCTTTCAATGGGCCTGGTGAACAGTTCACAGGGGCAGAGGAGGAAGAGGCCGTAGGGATGACCGTAGCGGATGCCAATCGGGCCGTGTCAGCAGATATGCGTGCCGCCATCAAGGCTGCCACTTCAAAGCGGGTATACCCTGACGACGAGTTTGAGGACCTATCGGTACGGATCGCGGGCTGGAACCCTGAAGAGACCCGGTCCAATGACGTGTTACTGAAGAAGAGCACGGCATATCTAGCCCAGCATGGCTGGAAGATCTTCCCAGAAACGACGGACAGCGACGACCGATCGGCTCTTGTCTTCAAGCCAGGGACGGCGGACGGAAGACTGAATGCCTCAAACCAGGGACTGACGTTTGTCGGCAGACTCGACGTATAGCCGATTCTCTCGTCGGTGACGTTTTCCTCGGTCACGAGCACGGGGGCTGCGCTGGGCCAAGCCAGACCACACGTGTGTCCTCCCGCCCGCACCACAGCCACCGTGGGGCTGGTTGTCAGGTGGTTGCCGTCGTCAGCCTGAGCAGGCAGGGGACATGTGGCGTCCGTAGGCAGCGTGATGCCGGGAAGCACAGCATGGATGGTCATTTGGCCCACCGCTGACCCGAGTTGACGACGGCCGGACGCGCGCTCAATTCCTGTCGCGCCGAGAGTCCATCCACCTTCGGCGGCTTGGCGTCCCACGGTTCCCCACCTTGGAGCGGACGGAGTTGGACGAGGCGGTCCGTCCACTCCCAGTGGTTGCCGGAATGCGGCGGAACGTCTCGGAGACGGTATCGGGATGGAGCGCGCGGCTAGTGCGGATCTCCGAAGCCCGCCAGGAGGCGCTGGTCGCCTCGCTCGCCGAGTACTGCCGCAGCCACGAACTGGAGCTGCCCGGCGGCTTCTTCGATCGCGAGGCGCGTGCCGGCCCCGGCTCGGCTTCACCGGCATGACCGGGTTGTACGTGTTCAGGCCGGAAGCGCGGTGCTGGGCCGGGCGCTGACCCAGGACCGGTTCGGGGTCAGGAAGCTGCCGATCTCCAAGTCTGCCAACGCCAGTTCGTGCTTGAGGGAGTCGTCGTCGACGGGCCTCGTGATCACCGATTGCGACCACTTCGAGCCGTCGATCTCGTAGTCGAGGGTGAAGGTCAGTATCTCGGACGACGCCTGGCTCAGGTCACGCATGCTGATCGTGCATCCGTCCGCCACCTCCCGCTTGAACGGCGGCTCGTCGACGTAGCTCCGCTCCGGCGGGTCCCGCTGGATGAGCACCTGCCCCTGGTCTTTTACGTGGGCCCGGCAGATCGTGAGAAATGCCCGGACCTGCTCGATATCCGGGTTCTCGATCAAATGCGACATCAGGAGAACCACGTCGAATCGGCGACCGAGTGCCAGGTCCTCGATCCTGGTTTCGACGGTCTTCGCACCCTTGATGTACGCCAGCATGGCAGGCGATTCGTCGACCGCAACTACTTCGTGGCCCAGTTGCAGCAGGGGATGGGTTATTCTCCCCGCGCCCGCTCCCAGGTCGAGGATGCTCGCACCCGCCGGAATAGAATCGTGGATCAGGCGTGGGCTGGAGCCGGCCGGTAGGCGGGCGTAGAACTCCACCGGAGATCCGTCGGGGGAGAGGGGGATTTCAGTCTGCGTCATTGTTCCTGCCGCCTAGGTGGGGCACTGGATGTTGTTTTGCGGCGAGAAGAGGCCGCAGCAATCGCCGTCCAGGTCCTCGTCGAAAACGCCTTCCTCGATGGCCGGATGCTCGCCGGTCAGATTTTTGAAGTCCAGACTTCTCAGCGGTGGCCGGCCGGGGATCTCGATCACGCAGTCGGAGGTGATGAAATCGACGTGCACGTCGCAGGAGTGGACCAGACCTCGTACCTGATTACTTTGGCCGAAGCCGATATGCACGCTCGGGAATCGCTCGTTGAGGTGTGAATTCAGGGAAATGAACCGCTCGATGCCGATGTTGGTGCCGAATCCTAGTTCCCCGACCCGATCGGCGTTCGGCAGCCGCAGGCAGCGTTCGATCAACTTCTTGACCGAGGGATTGTCGCACTTGTAGTCCATCATGATGCCGTTTTCTATCTCGAACACGGCGGGGTGTTCCTGCAGCCGTGCGTCGAGAGTGGTGTACGCGGTCGAGTTGAACGCACCGTCCGCTATGAGTGTGCCGCTTATCTGCGCGGGGTAGGTCGCCACCTCGCCTGCGGGCAGGAGCACGAAGGCTCCCTCCCGGTGGAGCCCGCGATTGCTCACCCAGCGGTAGCGCGCGGGGTCCAGTACTACATCCAGCTCGGATCCGGAGGACGTCCTGACCTTGAACCGCTCGGCGGACCGAAGATTGTGCAGGAGTCCGGCGTTTATGTCGTTCAAGGTGGCCGGCGACGTCGTCACGGCCTGTTTGAAGAATTCCGTGCCGGTCATCACCGTCCGGAAAACTTCGGTCCTCTTTCCGGAGAACGGCTCCAGTGCGTCGCGAATCGAGTCCGACGGCGCGACGATGTCATATTCGATGCAGAGCACGACAAGCCGGTCGGTGATCTGGGCGAGGCCGAATTTTGCGCTGCTGAGCGACTGTCTGACCGCGGCGGCGGACAGGCCTTCCAGATCCATGAGCATTGCGGGAATTCCGCGAATGTCCAGCTCAGCTGCGACCCAGGCGGCCGGTTCACGTGCGCTGCGCGCGTACAGCAGGAGTACTCGATCGTGATCCTTGAGATGGATGTACTGATCGAGCATCAGTGAGACGCCGCGCCAGACCTGTTCGTCAGGCTCCTCATGTGCAACGGGAATTCCCTCGACCAAATCACTATTTCCCATAGTGTGAACACAATCCTAGAAAATAGACCCCATCACAATAGGTAGTAAATGGTGCGCGTGAAGGCCTTCGCCTTTCGCGCGCACCGTCGACCAAGGTCAGTCTTCGGTCTCCCACGCGGAGGTGAAGTCGACCGCTTCATTGTCACTGCCCGAAAGAATGTCTACCGGAGTTGCCGTAGCGACTGGCTTCTCCTGGGTCAGCATGGCGTTCAGTGTTGTTGCCACATGTGCATTGCGTGTTGCTTCCAAGGTTTCGACTGCCATCGAAAACACCGCCTCTCAGTTGGCTCAACTGAACGCGGAATTTAACAATTGACCGGATGCCAGTCAGGATTCGTGACATTTTTAGCGCACTGCGCAGGGTGGCATCAGGCCACTCTGAAATGTCGTCAATATCATGAATTGATATCACGAATACGGATTCAGTCAGTAAGGCAGCCGGGATCAGGCTGCGTACGGTGCCGAAGCACGGGCGCGAGCACCAGCAGGACGGCGAGTGTCCCGGCGCCGGCGAGTACGAAAGTGGCGCGTGCGCCGACGAGGTTCACCAACAGGCCACCGGCGAGATAGGCGAAGGCCGCGCCCAGCTGGGCGGCGGTCCCGAGGGTGCCGAACACGCGGCCGAGCATCGGGCGGGGCGCGACGTTCTGGATGACGGTGTCGTAGCCGATGTTCTCCCCGGCGTTCCCCGCGCCGGCGAGCAACTGTGTCATCAGCACGACAGCGAGGGCGGGAGCCAAGCCCGTAAGCACCGTGCCTGCGCCACTCACGGCAATGGCGATGACCAGCAGAGCCGCTGGTGAACGCCCTCGGGCCAGTCGTGCGCACGCGGCCGCCGCCAGCAGCATTCCCAAGCCGAACGCGCTGGCGGCGAGGCCGTACCCGGCTGGGCCGCCGGCGAGCCGGTCGCCGGCAAGGAACACCAGCGCGACGTTGTCCACGCCGGCGAAGGCGACGATGACGAACAGGGTGAGGATCAGGGTCCTGACCTGCCTGTCCGACGCGACATAACGAAGACCCGCGGTCGCTTCGGCCCAGACTCCGGTGACTGCGGAGGGGTCGCGAGTCGGCCCCAGCACCGGGAGCCCAGCGAGCAGCAGTGCTGAGACGGCGAAGGTCGCGGCGTCGACTGCCAACGCGGTGTGAATGCCTCCGGGGCCCGCTGCCAGCAGTCCGCCGAGGCCGGGACCGACAGCGAGTTGGAGGGTCCGGGCGAGCCCGAACAGGGCGTTGGCCGGGGCGCGATCGGGGGCATCGACCAGGACCGGGACGAGACTGCGCCCAGCCGGGTTCCGGATGGTGGCCAGCGCCCCGGCGAGTACGACGAGCGGGGTCAGGACCGGCAGCGGCGGCAGGGTGGCGGCGATCAAGCCGATGACGAGCGCCGAGGCCAGTTCGCAGCACATCATCAACCGGCGGGTCGGGATGCGGTCGGCGAGCACCCCGGCAAGGGGGCCGGCAAGTCTCGGCAGCGCATTCGCGAGCAGCAGCAGGCTCACCCCGGCAGGCCCGTTCTGCCGGGCGGCGAGCACCACGAGCACCGTGGTGGTGATCCCGTCGCCGACGAACGACACCGCCCGCGAGGCACACAGGGCCCGAAAGGCCGGATTTCCCCGCAGCAGGCGGGTTCGTGGCAGAGGCGCCACCGGAACCGGCGAAGGTTCGACCATGACCGTCAGAGTGCCGCACTCGGCGGCGGGAGGACGTAGATTCGGTCCACACCGAATCCAGGCCTGTCATCGTGAGCGGTATGACGCTGGTGCTGAGATTCGGGGCGGGTGACGCGGCGCGGTGCCGGTTCGCGGTGTCACCGCTGCAGGAAACGATGTCCGCACTGCTGGTGCTGAACGCGCCGAGCCGTCACGCCTGGTACCTGCCATGGCTGCGCGACATCCAGGACGTCGTCGCCGAGCTCCACCTGGGACTGCTCGGCGTCGCGGTGCCGGTGCGCGGGCACGGGCCGGATTTCCTGTGGCCGAGCCCGACCAGCCCGCTCACCACCATCGAGGACGATCTCGCGCAGGTCCAGGCCACCGAACCCGACGTCGTCGCCACGGAACTCGCCGAGCACGCCCGCCGCCTCGACCCCCGTACGGTGCCCGTGCACCTGTACCGCGCTCTCACCGGGGACCCCGTGGATGCCCGGGACAAGCTGGTCGCGCACCAACGCGAGGCCTGGCGGATCCTGATCGCACCGCTGTGGGACCGCATCCGCGGCCTGCTCGACGCGGACATCACCACGCGCGCCCGGCAGCTTGCCGACGGCGGTCTGGAGGGGCTGTTCGCCAACCTGCACCGGCGGGCCAAGTGGGAGAGCGACGCCTTGCGCCTGATCGGTCTCCGCCGCGGGGGCATCGACCTGCGCGGCCGCGGCCTGATCCTCGTCCCGACCGCCTTCGGCTGGCCGAAGCTCGGCATCGGACCCACCAGCGCCACCTCGGACACACCCCCGGCCCTCTCCTACCCGATGCTCGGCGCCGCGCGGCTGTGGGACCCAGGCGCGCGGTCACCGGCGATCGCGCGGCTGCTGGGCGCCGGGCGGGCCGTCGTGCTGGCGGAGACGCTCGTCCCCAGCACGACCAGCGGCCTCGCCCGTCGGGTGGGCCTGGCCCCGGCGACCGTTTCTCAGCACCTCGCCGTTCTCCGGGATGCGGGCCTTGTCACTGCTGAACGTCGCGGCCGCGAAGTGCTTTACCGGCAGACCGCGCTCGCTGCGGCACTCACCTCGGGTATGCGCCTGGATTCGCCTGCAGTCGGACCCAGTTGACACGAACGTACTCTCACCGGGGACCGCCGAAGGCGAGCCGGTGCTGTGCTGTGGACGCTGATCATCTTGACCGCACCGACTGGAGCCTGATGGTGGGCGGTTGGCTGCGTCAGGTGAGGGCGGGGCGGGCGGTCTGACCCTCCCGGCTCTCAGCGGCGCCCAATGGCATCAAGGGAACGACGGCTTTCGGGCCGAGCGGGTCCCTTCGGCACCAGGCGCGTGAACTGCGCGTCGACCCGCACCCGCGGCTCACCCGACGGCATATCCGTCCCACAGCGCCCCGCCTGCCTGCTCCAGCACGTCCGTCACGGCGGCGGTGAAGTCGCTCGTGGGTCCGGTGATCGCTTGTGCGGCGCCCTCGGCCAACGCGCGGTGCCGCCCGGGGGCGGCTGCGGCCAGCCGCCGCGACAGCCACTTGCCGCCGCCGAGCCAGTGCCCGCCGGCCAGCAGGACCAGCTCCGAGGCGCGTTGCAGCGTGTGCGACACCAGGTGCACCCGCTCGGCCTGGTCCGAGCAGCCACGCAAGTCGTCGAGCAGGTCGGTCAGGATGTAGCGCTGGTAGTCCCGTTCACCTTCGGAGAGCGGCGGCGGGCCCGCGGCCCAGCGTTCTCGTGCCTCGGCCTGGAGCGAAGCGCCCAGCCCGTCCGCGTCCACCAGGAGCATGCCTTCGGAGCACATGGCGAGCAGCGGTGAGTTCCGCGCCGCGGTCTCCCGGTCGGCGAAGCCACGCCAGTCGGCCTCGGTCTGCACGAAGAGCTCCACCGGCCATCCGCGGTACAGCAGGTTCTCCCGGTTGGGCGCAGGTGGCCCGTCCAGGAGGACCACGATGTCCAGATCGGAGGTCGGCGTCCGGCGGTCGGTCAGCACGCTGCCGGCCAGGAAGGCGGCTCTCGCGGTGGGAAACCGGTCCCGCACCAGTTCGTCGGCGGTGAGCACGGGGTCGTCCATGTCCGCAGCGTACGTGAGCATCCTGATGCTGCCCGGCAATTATCGGCAAGCCTCCGAACGGCCTTACCGGCCACGTGCGTTCGGCTTGTTCAGGCCGAACCTGAAGGCGCCTTCAGGTTGCTTCAGGTCTGCTTCAGGATGCCTCCGGCACGGTGGGACCTGTCAGTACGCATCGCGCCGGAAGGCGGACGAGGACCGGAGCAGCCGAGTCGTTTCCCTGACGTCTGCTCACGCTCGGGCCCGGAGTTCCCGGGGCGGCCCGGGAACCCGTTGCCGCCGGAGCCCAACTGATCGGCAGGAGAAGCCATGAGCAGTGCAGTGTGTGCCCGGACGGAGAGCGGCGAGCAGTTGGGGGCGGGTGGGCTGCTCGAGCTGCACACCGTGCCGCTCGACCCCAAGGTGGTCGCCCAGCTTGCGGAGGTGAGGGTGCCGACCCCTCAGTCCGTCCTCATCGGCTGGGTGGACGCGCCTTCCGGGGACCCTCGCGGGGCGACCAGCCACGCGCTCTACCTCACGCCTGGTGGGTACGCCTACCGGGTCACGACCTACTCGGGCGGACGTCGCGCCAACGGTGCGGACCTGGGCTGAGGCGACGGCGGCGGCGCGGCGTTCGACGCCCGGCCCGGCTGGACGCGCTGGCCCTCCCGCCCTCCGTGGAGCTGTCGGGCGGTGCGGGCGACGGCGCCCTGCGCACCGCTTCAGCCGCGTACGCGAGCGGCCGGTGGAGAACCGTGCCGCGGCTGCCCGGCGCATGGACGGGCTCAGCAGGAAGAACCAGGAGCTCCAGAAGAAGCTGACCGCCGAGGAGCGGCACTCCGCACTCCAGAAGCAGCTGACCGCGGTGCAGAAGCGGCACGCGGCGACCGACAGGCGGGTGCCGGGCATGGAGAAGAGCACGATGGTACGGATGGGCGCGGCGCTGCGCCGTCGCGTCCGTGCCGTGCGGCAGAGCGGCGGCTGCTTCGCGGCCGGGGTAAATGGTCGGAAGCACCCCCGCGCATGCCGTAGAGTTGCAATCACAACGGCGCGGGGTGGAGCAGCTCGGTAGCTCGCTGGGCTCATAACCCAGAGGTCGCAGGTTCAAATCCTGTCCCCGCTACTCAGAATCGAAGGTCCAGCACATTATGTGCTGGGCCTTCGGTCGTTTCCGGGGTCGGGTGCCCGGCTTTCCGGACCTGTGTTTCGGACTGTGCGGGCCGGTCGCCGGCGTGGTGGGTGCAGGGGCCGAAGCCATGGTGTTCGGATGCGAGCTGCCCCGGCAGCCGGTCGCGGGGGGCCGGGGCCGGGGGCGGGCTCCGGGCCCTTTCGGGCTGTTCCTGACGGTGGCGCTCGCCCTGGCCTCGGTGCCGGTGGTCGCGCTGCGCGGCCGACTCGCGCCGGACGGGCACCGCCGCCACTCCGCGAGCCCGCCTCCTCCACTTGGCGGAGGCCGAATCGCACACCGGCACGGCTGCGGCCAGCCTGGGTAGGGCGCGGTACGGTCCGCCGCTTTACGGACCGGGCAGGAGAGTACTGGTGGGGCAGCGAGAAGACAGGGGCCGGGCGCGTCGTCTCATCCGGATGCTGCCTGCCGTGCTGATCGTGGGCGGGGTGTTCTTCGACCAGTTGACGCCGTCCGTGTTCACGGCCGCCCCGTTCTTCGCCGCGGCGCCGGTGATCGCCGCACCGTTCTTCTCGTACCGGGGCACACTGGTCACGGGGATCGTCGCGGTACTGGCCATCGCGGGCCTGCACGTCTACAACGACACATCGGCCCAGGGCTCGGCGATCACCGAGCTGATCACCGTGGCCACGGTGTCCGTCGTCGCCCTCATCATCAACCGTGTCATCCGGGTCAGCGGCGAGGAGCTCGCGTCGGCGCGCGTGGTGGCCGAGACCGCGCAGCGTGCTGTGCTGCCGGTGCCGGAGGACCGGATCGCCGGGCTGCACATCGCGGCACGGTACGAGGCCGCGCAGGCCGGGACCTTCATCGGCGGTGACCTCTTCGCCGTGCAGGACACCCCGTACGGGGTCCGGCTGGTGGTGGGCGACGTGCGCGGCAAGGGGCTCGGCGCCGTCGAGGCCGTGGCCGTGGTGATCGGCGCCTTCCGGGAGGCCGCCGAGCAGGAGGCCACGATCGAGCTGGTCGCCCAGCGGCTGGAGCGTGCGCTGACCCGTGAGGGGGTGCGGCGGGAGGGGCTCGACGCCTTCGAGGGGTTCACCACGGCGGCCCTCGCCGAGATCCCGCGCGGCAGGCCGGGCGTGATCCGCCTGCTCAACCGGGGCCACCCCGCGCCGCTGCTGCTGTATTCGGACGGGGGTATCGACGCCCTCGTGCCCGCCGACCCGGCGCTGCCGCTCGGCATGGCCGACCTGGCGGCCTGGCCGGACCGGGCGGATGAGGCGCCGTTCCCGCCGGGGGCCACGCTGCTGCTCTACACCGACGGCCTGTCGGAGGCGCGGAACGCGCAAGGGGTCTTCTACGAACCGAAGGAGCGGCTGCGCGGCCGGATCTTCCCTGGGCCCGAGGAACTGCTGACGGCGGTGTCCGACGACGTACGGCTGCACACGGGAGGGCACTCCACGGACGACATGGCGCTGCTCGCGGTCGGGCGTCCGCTGGAGGGGCAGCCGGACCGCCGCAGGACGGTGGAGATCGTCCACCGCGAGCGACACGATCCGTAGTCGAAGAGCACCGCTCCGCATAACATTTGACGCACAATCAGAAAACTGATGTTTCCTGGCGCCTTCTGAAGGTTGATCAGGTCGCCCGAATGCGCCCCCATATGTCACGGTAAGTGCAGGCCAAGGCCGTTAACGATCAGTCGGAACAGCTTGGAATCAGGCCCTCGCGTCTATTAACGTTCGATAACGCAGCGCGGTTGTCCCAGTCGTCGCAAGAGGCGGCGCCGTGCGCACGCGCCGAATCCCGCAAGGGAACCGGGGAACCACCAATTGGGGTGAATCGGGCCTCTCCGTATGGAGCTGCCCGTAGGAGACCTTCCTGCTCCGAACCCGTCAGCTAACCCGGTAGGCGGTAAGGAAGGAAAGGAGCGCGCCTTCGTGGCGTCCAACAACCCTGCCCCCGAAACGCTTTACCTCCCGAACGCCGGTGCTCCCGGTTTCGGTGACGAGGACGGGGGCCCGTTCGACGAGTGGAACCCCACCGAGGACTCCCTCCGCCCGGTCCGGGGCAAGCACCGTGTGGCCAAGCAGCGCAGTGGTCTCGCCCGCAGTTCGACGGTGCTCGGCGTCGGCGTGATCGCGGCCGTCGGCGCGGGAGGCATGGCCAGCGCGCAGGGCAAGCCGCCGGTCTCGATATCCCTTCCCGACCTTCCGCAGTCCGTCAAGGACAAGCTCCCGGAGGCCGAATCGCTGCCCGGCGTGGGCACGCTGATCGCCGACCTGGGCGTGGACGACTCGTCGGACCACGGCGGTACGGACACCGGCGTCACCACGGCTGCGCTCACCACGTCGGCATCCGGGAAGGGCGGCTCGGACGCGGGAGAGGCGCTTCGCGCCCGGATCCTCCAGCAGGCCGAGCAGCAGCAGGGCGCGTTCGAGGACGAGGCCAAGGCGGCAGCCGAGAAGGCCGCGGCGCAGAAGGCCGCCGCCGAGGCCGCGAAGAAGCAGGACGAGGCGGCGGCCAAGGAGAAGGCGGCCGAGAAGAAGGCCGAGGCGGAGGCCAAGGCCAAGGCGGAGAAGGAGCGTCTCGCCAAGCTGGCGAAGAGCTACTCGCTTCCCGTCTCCTCGTACACCCTCACCTCGCGTTTCAACGACGGCGGTTCGATGTGGTCCTCGGGCCACCACACCGGCCTCGACTTCGCCGCCCCGACCGGCACTCCGATCAAGGCCGTGCACAGCGGAACGGTCAAGTCGGCCGGCTGGGCCGGGTCGTACGGGTACCGCACGGTCATCACGACCGACGACGGTACGGAGCTGTGGTTCTGCCACCAGTCCTCCCTCGGCGTCAGCGCCGGCCAGAAGGTCAGCACGGGCGAGGTCATCGGCCGTGTCGGAGCCACCGGCAACGTCACGGGACCGCATGTGCACCTGGAGGTCCGCCCCGGTGGCGGCGACCCGGTCGACCCGATGGCCTGGCTCCAGGGCAAGGGCCTCAATCCGTGAGGCTCTGACCCCCTGAGCCTGCGCCCGGCACACGCCCCCTGCGTACTGCCGGTGCATGGCCCACGGCCGATGTACCGGCATCCCGTACCCCGGCAGTCCTGACGCATCCCCCCCGACGTCAGGGCTGCCGGTTCGGCGTGCCTGGCAGGTGGCGACCGGTCAGGCAGGGGCCCGTCCGTCCCGGACCGCCCGGCCAGGGGCACGGTCCGGCCAGGCCTGTCCGGGTCCGGCCCGTCCGGGGGGCCCACCGGAATAGCGCGGGGCCACCCCGGGGTTGATCCACCTATGACTTCTCTGCGTGCACTCGGCTCCTCCGACCTCCAGGTCTTCCCGCTCTCCCTCGGCGGCAACGTCTTCGGCTGGAGCGCCGACGAGGAACAGTCCTTCGCCGTCCTCGACGCCTACACGGCGGCAGGCGGCAACTTCATCGACACCGCGGACACGTACTCGTCGTGGGTCCCCGGAAACAAGGGTGGCGAGTCCGAGACCGTCATCGGTAACTGGCTGGCGGCGCGCGGGAACCGCTCCGATGTGGTGGTCGCCACCAAGGTCGGCTCGCACCCCGAGTACAAGGGGCTCTCCGCGGCGAACATCAAGGCCGCGGCCGACGCCTCGCTGAGCCGGCTGCGCACCGACCACATCGACCTCTACTACACGCACTTCGACGACGTCTCCGTGCCTGTGGAAGAGATCATCACCGCCCTCGACGACCTGGTGAAGGCCGGCAAGGTGCGCGCCATCGCCGCGTCCAACCTGAGCGCTGAGCGGCTCGACGCCTCCGTGGCGTTCTCCGAGGCCGAAGGGCTCGCCCGGTACGTCGCCCTCCAGCCGCACTACAACCTGGTCTCCCGCGACACCTACGAGGGCGAACTCCAGGACGTGGCGGCCCGCCACGGACTTGCGTCCGTGCCGTACTTCGCGCTGGCCTCCGGTTTCCTCACCGGCAAGTACCGGCCCGGTGTGGACGTCGACAGTGTGCGCGCCGAGGGCGCGGCCAAGCACCTCGGGACCGAGCGGGGGCGGAAGGTCCTGGCCGCACTCGACAAGGTGGCCGCCGAGCACGGTGCCGAGGTCGCGACCGTCGCCCTGGCGTGGCTGGCCGCCCAGCCGACCGTTGCCGCGCCGATCGCCTCGGCCCGTACGGTCGCGCAGCTGCCCGCGCTGACGGCCGTGGCCGAGCTGAAGCTCACCGACGCCGAGTTGGCGGAGCTGACCGAGGCCTCCGCCTGAGGGCTGCCGGGTAACGGGCCCCGTCAGTACTGGTACGGGTTGTATCCGCCGTAGTGCAGATGCGGCGGCGGCACCGGCACCCGCCCGGTCGCCTGGGCCGCGTACAGCAGCGCGGGCCCGGCTATGTCCTTGCGCTGCCAGAGATGGTGCAGCAGCTCCTGCTCGCGCGCCTCGAAGTCCGGGCCCACCACACCGCGGTGGGCCCGGTGCCGCAGGAACGCGAGGGTCGTCGCGAAAGCCTCGTACTCGGAGACCGCGCGGGACGCCGTCTTCGCGCGTGACTTCGCATCGGCGTGCGCGGGCGGCGCGTGGTACGGGTGATACAGGTGGGCGACGGGGCCCGCAGCCGGAGCCGGGAGGTACGGAGCCGGGAGGTACGGGGCAGGGCGGAGGTCCGGGGGAGCGGCGGGCGCGCCGAAGCCGCCGCCGAACGTTCGTGCCGCGTAGCTGCGGGCCATGGCGCGCGCCCGCATCGACGAGAGCGCCGACGGCTCCGCCGGGGACAGCCAGCCTGCCGCCGCGTACGCGGGCAGCTCGGCGGATATCGTGCGCAGCTCCCGCTGGCGGGTCCAGATCGCCAGCCAGGTGAGCCCTCCGAAGACCGGCAGCATGAATGTGCCGTAGACCAGATAGAAGCCGTAGGTGCCGAAGGCCGACGAACTGTTCCACAGGGCGTGCATGCCCATGGCGCAGAGGAGGCCGAGCAGCGGCGGCGCGATCCGGCGCAGCCGCTGGTGCTCGCCTGCCAGCGCCGCGATGCCGAAGCCGATGCCGGTCATCACGGTGAACAGCGGGTGGGCGAAGGGCGCGAGGACCACCCGGACGAAGAAGGTCGCCGCGGTCACGGCCGGAACCCCCGTGAACCCAAGGGTCTTGTCCTCACCGAAGGCACTGCCCAGATACAGGATGTTCTCGGTGAAGGCGAAGCCGGTCGCGGTGAAGCCCGCGAAGACCACACCGTCGACGATCCCGGTGAAGTGGCGTCTGCGGAAGAGGAAGATCAGCAGGATCGCCGCCGCCTTCGCGCTCTCCTCGACGACCGGAGCGACCGCTCTCGCCCCGAGGGTGTCAGCGTGCCTCGGATCCGCTGTGGCGGTCGCTATCCAGTGCGTCGCGAAGGAGTTGGCGATGATCGCGACGAGGGCTGCGGCGCACGCGCCCCAGGCGAAGGCGAAGATCAGGTTGCGCCAGGGCCCCGGATCGACCCGGTCCAGCCAACGGAAAGCCGCCATGAGCAGCGGCACCGGCAGCACGGCGAGACCGATGCCGACCAGGAACCCCTCGGTGCCGGTCTGTTCGCGCACCAGCGAGAGGATCAGCAGCCCGCAGATGGCGAGGACGATGATCACCGCGGACGCGCGCAGCGCCTTGCTCCGCCAGAAGTCCCTGCGTGGGGCGTAGCGCCAGTGTGCACGCGGTGGAACGGCTTCGAAGCGCGGCTGCTCCTCGTACACCGGCACCACCGGATGGACCGCTCCGGGCGGCCGGCTCGACTCGTACACCCCATTGAGCCTAACGAGCGCCACTGACAACCGCGACGCCGTCCCGGGATTCCGTGCCGGGACCGGTGGCGATCGAGCCGCGCCCGGTGGGGGCCGTGCCGCGCCCGAGGCCGGCCCGGCGGGCCGTGATGGGGTATCGCCGAGGTGAGCCCAAAAGGGGCCATGGGATGATCTTGAATCCGTGAGGGCCCGGCCCGTCACCCGTTCGGCTCAGTGTCGTTGGTGATGTTGTTGTCGTCCGGGCCTGGGGTGGGTTGTGACCTCGATCGAGCGGACCGCGTATCCGCGGTTCAAGCGGCTGATCACCGCGCGTGAGCTGCATCTGTTCTTCTCGCCGACTCGCGATGAGCTGGAGTGGGCCGCCGACCGTACGGCCAGCGATGAGCATCTGCTGGCCCTGCTGCTGACGCTGAAGTCGTATCAGCGCATGGGGTGCTTCCCGAAGGCGGAGGACATCCCGGAGGCGGTCGCGGAGTTCGTGCGGCGGGCGGTGGAGCTGCCGGAGAGCACGCTGCCGGTGTACCGGGCGGCGAAGACGATGAAGAACCACCGGGGGTTGGTACGGCAGCGGGTCGGCGTGGCCTACGACCAGGCTCGCGCCCGGCGGATCGCCGGAGAGTCAATTCGCAAGGAGGCAGCGTCGAAGAACCGGCCTGCGGATCTAATCAACATTGCGTTGGAGAAGGTGGTGGAGGCCGGGCTGGAGCTGCCGGCATTCTCCACCCTCGACGCGATGGCCTCGGCTCTCCGCAAGGAGGTGAACGCCGAGATCTGCGGGGGTATTCACGACCGGATGAGCGCGTCCGAGCGGGCGGGTCTGCTGCGGCTGCTGGAGGAGCGCGAGAGCGACGGCACGACCCTGTACAACCGGCTCAAGAAGCCCGCCCAAGGCCCGACCTGGTCTCACTTCAAGAACCTGGCCAAGCGGCTGGAGTGGGTGGACGGACTCGGCGACACCTGTGTGTGGATGGACAACGTCGCCGCAGGGAAGATCACCGACTTCGCCGGGGAGGCGGACGCGGCCGACGTGGCGGAGCTGCGGGACTACAAGCCCGTCAAGCGCCTCGCGCTGGTGGCGTGTCTGACGCACAAGGCGCGGATGCGGGTACGGGACGACCTGGCGACGATGTTCTGCAAGCGTGTGGCGATGAAGATCAAGAAGGCCAAGGTGGAGCTGGAGGAGATCCGGCTCGCCGAGCGGGAGATCGTCGAGACCCTGATCGGGAACTACCGCACCGTGCTCAAGAACATCGACGAGGGAGGCCCCGCTCAGGCAGCGCTGGAGAAAGCCGCGGCCATGACCGCCGAGGTCCGGGCGGCTCTGGACGGACTGGACGAACAGGCGCCCGCCGACGAGGTCGCGCGGCGGCTGGAGGGCAGAGTCTCCCCGGCGGTCCTCGCCCTGGCCAGGGCCCAGGCGATGCAGGTCGGCGGGTTCGGCGCGGTCACGAAGGCGGTGGAGGGCTTCGGCGGTTTCGCCAAGCAGTACGAACAGATCGAGAAGGTGTCCGCTCACCACGGCAACTTCTGGGAGGTGCTGCTGTACGGGCAGATCGGCCGGGACCGCGCGGTGATGTTCGACCTGGCCGAGAAGCTGGAGTTCACCGCGACGTCCGAGGACGGCCGGGTGCTGGATGCGCTCGCGCACGCCCAGCGACACCAGGCGGCGCGCGGCGAGTACATCAGCGCCCTGGGCGAGGACGGCCGCGCGGTGGACATCTCCTTCGCTACACAGAACTGGCAGAAGGCCGTGGCCGACAAGACGCGGACGGGGCAGTTCGTTCGCAAGCACTTCGAGGCGATGGTCTTCACCGCGCTCGCGGAGGAACTGCGTACCGGGGACGTGGCCGTGGTGGGCTCGGAGGAGTACGTGGACTGGTCCACGCAGCTGCTGTCCTGGGAGGCCGTCAAGGAGAAGCTGACGTCCTACCTGGTGGAGGTCGGCCTGTGCGAGGAAGGCGAGGCGGGCGAGTTCGACGCCGCGTTCTTCCGCCGGCAGCTGGAGGACAAGCTGCGAGGCGCCGCCGCGGCGGCGGACGCCGGCTACCCGGACAACGAGGGCCTGGTCATCGACACAGAGACGGGCATCCCGTCGCTGAAGGCGCACCGGGCGGAGGGGCAGCGGCCGTCCGCAAAGCGGCTGGAGGAAGAGATCAAGGCCAGGATGCCGGAGCGCTCCCTGATGGGGATTGTGGCCCGCACCGCGTACTGGGTGGATTGGTGGCGACGCTTCGGCCCGGCCTCCGGCAACGAGCCCAAGCTCCAAGACCCGTTCGGCAGGTATGTGATCACCACGTTCGTCAAGGGCACCAACATGGGCCCGTACGAGGCCGCCCGCCACATTCCCGGGGTGAGCGGACACGAGCTGGCATACACGGCGAACCGGCACTTCTCCCTGGTGCTGCTGAACGAGGCCATCGCCGACCTGGTCAACGCGCATGCCCGCCTCGACATCTCCCAGGCGTGGGGCGACGGGACCGCGGTGGCCGCCGACGGCACCCACATGGACACCTATCTGGACAACCTGGTGGCCGAGACGAGTGTGCGGTACGGCAAGCCGGGCGGGATCGCCTACCACCACGTCTCGGACACCTACATCGCGTTGTTCACGCACTTCATCCCGTGCGGCGTGTGGGAGGCCGTCTACATCATCGAGGGCCTGCTGAAGAACTCCTCCGAGGTGAAGCCGACCACGGTGCACGCCGATACCCAGGGCCAGTCCCAGCCGGTGTTCGCGCTCGCCCACCTGCTGGGCTTCGACCTGATGCCCAGGATCAGGAACTGGAAGGGCATGACCTTCTACCGGCCGTCCAAGGAGACGGAGTACGTGCACATCGACGCCCTGTTCGGCGAGGTGGGCAAGAACTCAATCGACTTCGACCTGATCGAGTCCCAGTTCCGCCACCTGATGCGCGTGGCCGTCTCCGTACGCGAGGGCGCCATCTCCTCATCCACGCTGCTCAAGCGCCTGCGGTCCGGGTCGAAGAAGAACGCCACCTACGCCGCCTTCCGCGAGGTCGGCCGCGTCATCCGCACCGTGCAGCTGCTGCGCTACCTCTCGGACGCCCCGCTGCGCCGGCGGGTGACCGCGGCGACGAACAAGGTCGAGTCGTTCAACCGGTTCTCCCAGTGGATCGGGTTCGGCAACCGCGGCGTCATCGCCGACAACGACCCGGTCGAGCAGGAGAAGGCGATGAAATTCAACGCGCTGCTCACGAACGCGGTGATCTTCCACAATGCCCTGGACATCGCGGAGATCGTGCGGCAGCTGCTGGAGGAGGGATGGACGATCGACCCGGAGGACCTGGCCCACATCTCGCCGTACCTGACCGAGCACATCAATCGGTTCGGTGAGTACTCCACGCACGAACTCGGCATCCAGCCCGACGCGTACGACCCCAAGCTGGACGTCGACTTCACCTCGCTGCGCGAACAGGACCTGACCGCCGCGGGACTCAGTCAGGCCGCCTGACCGTCCGTGCCGAAGGGCTTCTGCCGCCACCTCACGCGGTTCCGGGAAACCCTGACTCGGCAGACGGTGCGAAGAGGTAGCGGTCCATCATGAGGGCGGCATCGGCGAGGATCTCGGGGTCGCCTTCGGCGCTCTCGCGGAAAGCGAGATCGAGCAAGTTGCCCCCGACTTCCACAGCGATCCGAGCGCGTCGCCGGAACTGCTCGGTGTCCGGCATCGCGTAGCCGCGGACGAGTGCCTTGTGCACGCTCTCGGCGATGTGCAGGTCCGTCTGCCGGCTGTACGCACGCAACGCGTCGATACGCGGCCCGTGGTACCAGACACGGCGGTAGCCGCGCTCCGTGCGGAAGCGGTCCGCGTAGGCGGCGAGCAGTTTCTCCAGCAACTCCTGCGAGCGCGGCGGCAAGGGCTCCTCGGTGATCCGCTCGGTGATCCGCACGTCCATCTCAAGCCAGCGCCGGACCAGGGCGGCGACGATCGCTTCCTTGTCGGCGAAGTACCGGTAGAGCACGCCGACCGAGACTCCCGCTTCGGCAGCGATGAGCTTGGTGCCCAGTTCGTCATAGGACGTCGTCTCCAGCAGCCTGGCTGTCGCCTCAAGGATGAGGGCCACCTTCTCCCGGCTGCGCTGCTGCTGTGGTGTGTGGACTTGCTCAGCCATCTGACTCCTTGACATCTTCCAAAACCCGAACCAGAGTCTATTTCATGTTATTCGGTAGAGGGATACCCCGCACACGGCTCGGGCCGAGCTTCAATCGGGTTTGGGCCTCGGTCACCGTATCCAGCCTCGGCGACGGCATGAGCTTCGTCGCTCTACCCCTCCTCGCGGCGCAACTGACCGCCGATCCACGGCAGATCGCGATGGTGTCCCTGGCGGAGCAACTGCCCTGGCTACTCCTCGGCCTGCCCTCCGGCGCTCTAGCGGACCGCTTCGACCGCCGCCGCATCCTGTGGCTCGTCGACGCGGCCCGGGCCTTGCTCGTCGGGGCGCTCGCCGCGGCGGTGGCAGCCGACATCGTGACGATTCCACTCCTGGCGCTCGTCGCCTTCCTGCTCGGCTGTGGGCAGACGCTCTACAGCGGCGCCTGGGCCGGCATGGTCCCTGCACTGGTTGCACCCAACGCGCTCACCCGGGCCAACGCGCGTCTGCAGGCAAGCTCCCTGACCACCGACACCCTGCTCGGAACGCCGCTGGGTGCGCTGCTGTTCGGCATCGCCACCGCACTCCCCTTCGCCGTCGACGCGGTGTCCTTCGCCACCGCTGCCGCACTGGTATTCATCCTCCGAGGGAACTTCCAGCCCCGTTCCCAGCCGGCATCGAAGACCTGGACGGCCCTGCGCCGTGACACGACCGAGGGGGTCCGCTGGCTCTGGCGGCACCCCTTGCTGCGCCGGCTCTGCCTGGCATCCGGGATCACCAACCTCGTCGGCGGTGGCCTGATCGCCATCCTGGTGCTCTACGCCCGGCAGACTCTGGACCTGAGCAACCTGGGCTTCGCCCTGCTGGTCGCCACCTTCGCACTCGGCGGCGTAGCCGGGGCAATGTCGACCCCACGTCTCACCGCACGCTTCGGCGCTCCACGGGTCCTCAGATTGACCGCTGTGGGCACTGCCGTAGCTGCCGTAGTCGCAGGCGCCGCGACCTCAGGCCCTATCGCTGGCATGGGTATCGCTGCATACGGGGCGGCGAACCTGGCATGGAACGTCACCGCCGTATCGCTGCGCCAGTCACTCGTACCTGCCCAACTGCTCGGGCGCGTCGCCATGGCCTACCAGATGGTCATCGGAAGCGGCACCGCACTGGGTGCCGTGGCAGCCGGCTTCACCGCCCATGCCTTCGGACTGCGCGTCCCCTTCTACGCCGGAGCAGTCCTCCTGTTCGCCGCCAGCCTGATCGGCACGCGACCCAGCGACAAGACCGCACTGCTCTCCCGGAGCACGCCGACCGTCGACGGGGACGCGACGGAGGTCCAGCCAAGGTGACCCCGAAAGCCGCCACGGGGTGATCTTGAAGTGCAGGTCCAGCCCCGGACGCCGTGAGGGCGGCCTGCGGCAGTTGCCGCAGGCCGCCCTCACTGGTGCCGCGCATGGTCAGGAGTTGGCGATCTCCCGGATGAGGTCGAGCTTCTGCTGGGGCAGCAGGGCCTGGTGACGGCCGGCCGCCAAGCCGTCGAGGGCCGAGAAGACGTCGTGGTCCTCGGGGTGGAGGACGGCGGTGATGATTTGCGCCCGTGAGCTGCCGTCGTGTGCGTAGACCCACAGCCGTTGTTCCTTGCGCGGCTCGGTGTTGGCCTCGGGGCGCAGCTTCCAGACGGGGAAGAAGCCCAGCTTCTGGTTGGTGAGGTACTCCTCCACCTCTTCCAGGACCCACCGGCCGAGCTTTTTGTAGCCGAGCTCCTCGCGCAGAGCTCCGAGCGTGGTTTCGATCAGCCCGCCCTGGGCGTTGACGCGCGCTGCCAGGCTGTCCACGTCCTTACTGTCGAATGCGTCGGCGTCCTCGAACTCGAAGTCCTCGTCGCGGATCTCATCCTCGTCACTCATGTTGCGACCTCTCCCGTCACATTGTGACCCCTGATGTGCGGATCAACTTAGCTGAGCATCAGGCAAGTTATCTAGGCGTTGGAGAATATGTTATTACCATCGACGAGAACATCATGCGTGGCTGCTGCGCACACGTCTGCGGGTCCTGCTCGCCTCTTGCCGCAGTAAATGCCGGATTTACTGCGGCAGGGCCTCTAACGTGATGACCCCGACCTGCGGCGGGCCAATTCGGCCACTGAGGTGAGGTGTACGCATTTACTGCGGCAGTGGTGGAGGGGTGGGGCGACGTTGGCAGTCGAACGAGTGACCGCACTGGAGGTTGGGAGCGCGATCAGGTTGCCGCGCGCCCGCGTCGTGCCCCTGTCCGCCCCTCCCTCGTCGTACACAGCGGCGGTCGAGCGCTACCTCACCGGCGCGGGCATCGCGAAGTCCTCCGCGCGGATCTACCGGATCTCGCTGACAACTTGGGGGTGGATGTTCGTCGGCGAACCCGCGCCGACCGGGCCAGCCCGCCGCGGCGCGAAGCCTCCGCTCTTCCCCGTCGCCGCGATCGACGATCCGGTGCTAACGGAGGTGCTCGCGGAGCTGGCGGCGGCCCGGGCGGACGAGATGGACGCCGACACCGTCAACCGGGAGCTGTCCATCGCGCGCAAGGCGATCGGCTGGTGGCAGCGACAGGGCTGGATCGCCTGCGACCCCACGATTGGCATCGAGCGGCGCCCGGCGCCGCCGGACCGTACCAAGGCACTCGCCGAGAACCAGATCGCCGCCCTGTGGCGCCTGGACGTCTCGCTGCGGGAGAAAACGTGCTGGAAGATGCTCTACGAATCGGCGGCCCGGGCCGAGGAGGTGCTGTGCCTGAATGTGGAGGACCTGCACCCGGGAGATAAGCGTGGGCGGACCCTGGCCAAGGGCGGCGCGACTGAGTGGATCCACTGGCAGTCCGGCACCGCCCAGTTGCTGCCCCGCCTGATCGCCGGCCGCACCCGTGGCCCACTGTTCCTCACCGGCCGCAAGGCGCCCGCCGGAACCCCGACCCTGGACGTCTGCCCGGAGACGGGCCGGGCCCGGCTCTCCTACCGTCGCGCGGAGGAGATCTTCGAGGAGAACACCCGGCTGCTGGCCAACCCGCTCGCCTCACCCGACAACGTCGAGGACCTGGACGGCTGGACCCTGCACCGGCTCCGGCACAGCGCCCTGACACACGACGCCGAGGACGGCACCTCCACCCCGATGCTGCTGGCCCGCTCCCGCCACGCCTCCGTCCGCTCCCTGGAACGGTACGCCCGCCCCGGCGTCGACGCGGTCGCCCGACACGTCGCCGAACGCGACCCCGCAGCCCGCCGCCGCAGGTGAGTCCAAACGCGTCAGGACTTCAAGATCATCCCGTGGCCCCTTTTGGGCTCATCTCGGCGATACCCCGTGATCAGCAGCCGGTGTGGCCGCTCGGGCGGTCGTTGCGGCGGAAGAGCAGGTCGTGCACCGCGTGGCCCTTGTCGAGTCCCTGGCCCTCGAACCGCGTCAGCGGCCGGAACCCCGGCCGCGGCGCGTACCCGCCGTCCGCCGTGGTGTTGTCGAAGCAGGGGTGCGCGGTGAGCACCTCCAGCATCTGCTCCGCGTACGGGGTCCAGTCCGTCGCGCAGTGCAGTACGGCGTCCGGTGCGAGCCGGGCCGCCGCCAGGTCGAGGAACTCGGGCTGGATGAGCCGCCTCTTGTGGTGGCGGCTCTTGGGCCAGGGGTCGGGGAAGTACACCCGCAGTCCGCTGAGCGAGTCGGGCTTCAGCATCTCGCGGAGCAGGATGATCGCGTCACCGTTCGCCACCCGGATGTTGGACAGTCCGTTCTGCTCGGCGAGGCGGAGGAGGTTTCCCTGCCCCGGCGTGTGCACGTCGGACGCGAGGATCCCGGTGGCCGGGTCGGCAGTAGCCATCTGCGCGGTGGCCTCGCCCATGCCGAAGCCGATTTCGAGGACCACCGGGAGGCCGTCGAACAGCGTCGGCAGGTCGAGGACCCGCAGGCCGTCGATGTCCAGGCCCCACTGCGGCCACAGTCGCTCCAGGGCGTCGGCCTGCCCGGTCGTGACCCGGCTGCGGCGTGGCTGGAAGCTGCGGATCCGGCGCTCGTGGTGCGAGCCCGCGGGATCGGCAGCGGGCCCGCCGGGGAAGCGCGGCTCGCCCTTGGCCCGGCGGGTGGGCGACGCCTGCGACGGCGGGAGCTCCGAAGGCGGGAGCTCCGAGGACGAGGGCTCCGACGGCGAGGGCTCTGGCGACGGGGGCTCTGGCGAGGGGTTCAGAGAATCGGACACAATGCCCCGATTCTACGATCCCGCCGGGAGTGGTGACCGCCCGAGCTTCACGCCCGCACCCCCACAGAGGCCAGCGCCCTGCGGGCGATCTCGCGGCCGATCGGCAGAGCCGCCGTCGCGGCCGGCGAGGGGGCGTTCAGCACGTGGACCGTGCGCGGGGCCTCCCGGATCAGGAAGTCGTCGACCAGGGTGCCGTCCCTGAGCACCGCCTGGGCCCGCACACCCGCGGGCGACCGGCGCAGGTCCCGCTCCTCGACGGCGGGCAGCAGCCGCCGCACCGCCTCCGTGAAGGCGCGCTTCGACAGCGACCGGTGCAGCTCCCCGGCCCCGTACCGCCAGTGGCGCCCCGCTATCCGCCAGGCGCCGGGCCAGGCCAGCGTGGTGCCCAGCTCGGCGGGGCGCACGGTGCCCCAGCCGTACCCCTCACGGGCCAGCGCGGGTACCGCGTTCGGGCCGACGTGGACGGTGCCGTCGGTCCCCCGTGTCAGATGGACGCCGAGGAAGGGGAAGGCCGGGTCGGGCACCGGATAGACGAGGCCGCGCACCAGGCCGGGGCGCGCCAGGGTGTAGTACTCACCGCGGAAGGGCACGATCCGCATCCCCGGGTCGTCGCCCGCGAGCCTGGCGATCCGGTCGCAGTGCAGACCCGCGCAGTTGACCAGGGTCCGGGCGCGTATCACCGCGCCGTCCGACGTGCCGACCGCGATGCCTTCCGGTCGCCGCGCTATCCGGACGGCCTCGGCCCCGCACCGGACCTCCGCCCCCGCGGCCCCGGCCAGCTCCGCGAGGCGGGCGGCGACCGCGCCGTAGTCGGCGATGCCCGTGGTGGCGACCCGGATCGCGGCCAGCCCGCGGACGCCGGGCTCCTCATCGGCGATCTGTGCGGGACCGAGCTCCCGCACCGGAATCCCGTTCTCCCGGCCGCGCTGGGCCAGGGCGTGCAGCCGGGGCAGCTCGTCCCGCCCGGTCGCGACGATCAGCTTGCCCGTCACCTCGTACGGCAGGGACTGCTCCGCGCAGAACTCGGTCATCTCCGCGGCGCCGCGCACCGCGAACCTGGCCTTCAGGGAGCCGGGGCGGTAGTAGATCCCGCTGTGGATGACTCCGCTGTTGCGGCCTGTCTGGTGGCGGGCGGTGCGCTGCTCCTTCTCCAGCACCACGACCCGCGTGCCCGGTGCGGACCGCGTCAGGGCGTACGCCGTCGACAGGCCGACGATCCCGCCGCCGATGATCAGCACATCGCAGTCGAAACCGCCGCTGTAGCCACCGCTGCGGACGCTCCTGCGGCCGCCACTGCCGTCGTGACCGCTGCCGTTCCCGAAAGACATCGCACCTCCTCCCACCCCGATAGTGCACTGGCCCACTGACAATGCCTTCAAACCAGGGGAGAGGCCCGTTCTACGCGGGCGCCACCAGCAGTGGTCTCGCCCGCTCGCGTAACTCCACCACTCTCGGCTCGTCGCCGTACGGTTCGAGACGGTGCAGCAGATCCCGTACGTACTCCGTCGTACGCGCCGACGAGATCCGCCCGGCGACCTCCACCGCACGGGTGCCCGCGGCGCACGCGGCGTCGAGATTGCCGGACTCCAGCTCTGCCACCGCGCTCACCACCAGCCGCAGGCCGTGCGAGCGGACGAACTCCTCCGTCGGCTTCGACAGCGCCTGCTCGGTGAAGCGCCGCACCTGACGAGGTGCCTTCAGATCGTGGTAGCACTCGGCGGCGTCCGCGGCGAAACGGTCGTACGTGTAGAAGCCGAGCCAGGACGGATCGGCATCGCCGGCGCGGGAGCGCTCCAGCCAGCCCTCCGCCGCTTTCAGTGCCGCGCCCGCCGCAGCCGAGTCACCGGCGCGCGCGTGCGCCCGTGCTTCCACCAACCGGAAGAAGCTCATCGTGCGGGCCGTCGCGAGGCCCCTGTTGCGTTCGACCGCCGCCTGCGCGAGGTCCACCCCCTCGTCCCCGAAGCCGCGGTAGACCGCCTGAAGCGACATCGAAGCCAGGACATATCCCCCGAGCGGGACGTCGGCCGCGGCGCGCGCGAGCCGCAGCGCCTGGATGTAGTAGCGCTGCGCCGCCTCCTGCTGGCCGGTGTCGAACGCCATCCAGCCGGCCAGCCTGGTCAGTTCGGCGGTGGCGCCGAAGAGCCCGCGGCCCACCTCGTCCGAGTACGAGCCGAGGAGCAGCGGTGCGGCGTCCACCCGCAGGCACTCGGGCACCATCGACGAACGCCAGTCCCCGCCCCCGTACTTGGAGTCCCAGCGCCTGGCGTCCTCGGCCGCCTCGCGCAGTTTGGTCACATCGCTGTGGCCGACGCGCAGCACCGCCGGGTCCGCCAGTTCCTCGGCGCCCCGCTCGACCGAGGAGTCGGCGGGCGATATCAGCCACCGCGAGGCGGGCGTCGCATATGCCGTGACCGCGAACGACCCGGCGAGGGACTGCCATATCCCGCCACTGCCGGCCCGCCGCCCCGCGAGGTCCAGCCGGTACAGATCGGTCGCGGACACCACGGCTGAGCCGACGTCGCGGTGGAAGGCGAGCCCGACCTCGGGGGCCGGATCCGCGTCCGCGAGGCCTATCTCGTGCAGCGGTACGGGCCGGCCCAGCTTGGCGCCGATCGCCGCCGCGATCAGATGGGGCGCGGCGCCCTGGGGCACCATGCCCTTGGAGACCCACCTGGCCACGGAGGTCTTGTCGTACCGAAGCGTCAGGCCGCGCTGGGCGCCGAGGTCGTTGACCCGGCGCGCCAGTCCGGCGTTGCTGATACCCGCGAGGGCGAGAACGGTGCCGAGTTTGTCGTTCGGCCCGCGTAGCTCCCTGGACATGCGCCACCCCTCGACACACAGACGGCCGCCACGTCGCGGCATAGGCGCGCGGCATTCGTAAACCCAGCGTAGTTCGCCGCATCCCTACCGTTAAGGGGTGATGTTCCGGATGGCGGGATTGTTGCCCGCGCGGAGCGCTCCCAACCGTGTCCCGTGCTCCCGTTGTGTGGCCGTGCGCCCGGCCGTGCGCTCTGGTCCGGCCGTGTGCGGAGGTCTTCCATGTGAGGTGCGTGGGTCGGCCCGCTGCGCAGGATCCAGTGGGCTGGGGGATGCGGCCGCCTCAATCCCCGCGGGCGGCCGGCCGGTCCGGGAGGCGTACGGCGCCTCCCGGACCGCTACGCGTCAGCGGCGAGTGCGCTCAGTTCCTGTGCGGATGCACTCCGCCAGAATGGCCGGATGACGACCCTCGCCGCGGCCCCCTTCGCGCAAGTCCGACTGGCCTTTGCCGGGGGCGCGTTCGCATGCGGGTGCGTGCTTCCGTACTCCCGCCGGTACGCCGTTGTCATGGCAGCATGGTCCTGAACGCCCCCGGCGTTCGGTTGTCCACAGCCTGTGGAGGCGGCGATGCGGTGGTTGGTGGGGTGGAGCAGTACTGCCGCGAGCTTCGGCACAGCCGGTTCCGTGGGCGGGGCGGACGAGGGCCGCACGGTCCACCCCGTCGGCTCCCAGCTGCTGTGGGGCGACCCCGATCCCCTCTGGGCGGTGGGCGACTGGCGTCCCGACGAGGTGCGTGTCATCACGGTCGACCCCTTCACCCGCCTCGCGGTACTGGGCTGTTGCGCCGCCACGGACGAGCAGCTGCGGGTCGGCCTGTTCGCCGCGCGCGGCGGCGCCCTGCGCCACCTCACGGCCTGGGCGGGCAGTTACACGGTCGTCGTGCAGTCCGGGCGCCGGGTCACCGTCGTGGGCGACCTGGCCGGCGCGCGGCCCGTCTTCCACACCCCCTGGGCCGGCGGCACGGCGTACGCCACCGCTGCCCTGCCCCTCGCCGACCTCGTCGAAGCACAGCTGGACATCGGTCACTTGGCGGCGCTGCTCGCCTGCCCCGACGTCCCCGAGGCGCTGCGTGACTCGACGCCCTACGCCGGGGTGCGGCGCATCCCGCCGGGCCACGCCCTCATCCTGCGCGAGGGGTCCCGGGAGGTCACCGGATACGAGCAGGTGGCCTCGCTCGCCGTGGCCGCCGCCCAAGTCGACCCGGACCGGGCCGTGGACGGCGTACGGGACGCGCTCGTCGAAGCCGTACGCGCCCGGCTCACCGCACCGCGCCACGCCCCCGAGACGCTGCCGCCCGACCCCGGCCCGGTACCCGGCATGGGCCCGGCCGAACGGCGCGCGGCCCGCGGGGCCCCGGCGCCCGCCCCCGGAATCGGCGCCGACCTCTCCGGAGGCAGCGCCTCGGCAACGCTCACCCTCCTCGCGGCAGGGTTGCCGGGCGTGCCGGGCACGATCCTCGGCCACGGCACGGGCGCGGGCGAGCGCCTGCTCGCCGTCACCTTCAACGACCTCTCCGCGCGGGGGCACGGGCCCGAACTGGAGCGCGCCGGTGCCATCGCGGCCAATCCGCGGCTGCACCACGTGGTGGTCGCCGGGGGCGAGGAGGCCCTGCCGTACGCCGACCTGGAGTCGGGCCCGCTGACCGACGAACCGGGCCCCTCACTGATCGCGTCGGAGCGCCACCGGCTGCGGCTCGCCGCCGGCAGCGCGGACCACCTCGTGGGCGACGGCGCCCGGCAGGTGCTCGACGCGCACCCCGCACGCCTGGCCGACCTCCTCATGGACCGCCGCAGACGCCATCTGGTCAAGCCGGTCGCGGCGCTGGCCAAGGCGGACGGGTCGGTCCTCATCCCCTTCACCGTCTACCGCGCCGCGCGCAGACTGGCCCGCACCCCCTACCGCGCGGGCATCGAAGCGGCCGCCGCCCGGCTGCGCGACCGCGATGTCCACCACGCATCCGAAGGCTCCACGCTGGACGCCTCGCTGGCCGCTCTCACCTGGTCGCGGCCGGGGCCCGCGGCGCGCTGGCTGACCGGTGAGGCACTGGCCGAAGTCTCCGTACGCCTCCAGGAGTCGGCGCTGCGCCCCACCTCGGTGCAGCGCCCCGGCGAGGCCCGCGCCCGCGCCGCCCTCGCCCGGTACGCGGCCGACCACCGGGTCTTCGAGCAGGCGGCGGAGGTGCGGAGCCAGCGGCTGCACGCACCGTTCCTCGACAACCAGGTGGTGCGGGCGGCCCGGCTGCTTCCCGAATCGCTGCGGGTCCAGCCCGGCGCGCGGGCCGAGATCCTCCGTACGGTGCTGGCGGGCGCGGGTATCCACGAGCTGCCCGCGGGCTGGGGCGCCCCCTCGCACTCCACCGCGAAGGCCGCTTTCCACCGGGGGCTGCGGGCCTCGCTCCCCACCCTGATCGCCCTGTTCGACGCCCCGCTGCTCGCGGACGCCGGTCTGATCGAGGCACGAGTGGTGCGCAAGGCGCTGCGCGCGGCCGCAGAGGGGGAGCGGCTGCCCCTCGACGGTCTCGCCGACCTGATCTCGACGGAGCTGTGGCTGCGCAGACTTCTGTCCCGGCGGGGCAGCTGCTGGACAGGGTCCGCGGCGCCGAAACAGCGGGCGGTCGCGGGCGGGGTCGTGCCGCGACGGAGCCTGTAGCGGTTTCAGCCGTCCGGGTGCTGGCCGCCGCCACCGGCTGGCTGGGCGACAGCGTCCGCCCGGTCCCCGAGGAGACCGCTGTGGCGGAACACCGCGCACAGGCCCGTGCGGTGCTCGGACCCCGCCGGTACGAGGTGGAGCGCATGGCGGGAGAGCGGCTCGGCCCCGACGAGGTCGTCGGTCTGCTCGTCCTCGTCCTGCGTGCGAGGAAGGAAGCGGGCCCGCTTCCGCTCAGCGGCAGCTGATCTGCGACTGCGCCCAGTCGGCGGGCGCCACCGAACCGAACGGGCCGCTCCGTTCGACCACGAGCCGGAGCTTGCGGTGGCCCGCGATCCCGACCCGGACGCGCACGGCCGCGTCCCCGCCGTGCACCACGGGCGAGCGCCACAGCCGTGACGTGTCCCCGTAGACGGAGAAGCGCACCGAACCGAGCCCGAGCGACATGTCGTCCACACCGGCCAGTGCCTCGTAGGTGGAGCACTTGCGGTTGAGCTCGATGGTCACGCTGGAAGGGGCGTGCACGGTGATGCCGCGGTTGTACTGGGTTCCGTTGACGGCGAGTTGGCGGCGCTGCCACACCGGTCCGCTGTCCCTGAGGCTGAGCTCGGGCTTGGTGTGGTCGCCGAGGAGCGAGTACGCGAGGGTGTTGACCTGGTAGACGGCCGGTGCCGACGGCGGCGGGGGCGTCGGTGTCGGCGTTGGTGTGGGCTTCGGGGCGGGCGGCTTCGGGGTGGGCTTCGGCCGGGGGGCGGGCGGCGCCGGCTTCGGGGGCTTCGGCGCGGCCTTCGGGGGTTTCGGTTCGGGTGTCGGCTTCGGGGTGGGCCTGGGGGCGGGCGCCGGGGGCGCCGGTGGTGGCTTCGGCCGCGGGTGCGGCGGCTTCGGCGTGGGCTTGGCGGGTACGACGGGCTGCGCCGCGGGGGGCGCGGCGTGCGTCTCGTGCTTGGGGGCGTCACTGCCCGAAAGGGCGAATGCCAGACCGGCTGCCGCCGCCACGACGACACCGGCGCCGATGCCGGCCTTGGCGGGGAGGCCCAGCCCTTCGGATGCGGCGGCCCCGCCACCTGCTGAACCTCCCCCGGAGGCGACGGCCGCACCGGCCCCCGCGGCACCGGCAGCGCCACCCGCGACGAGCCCGGCGGCCTTGAGCGCGGACCCGCCGGCGAACCAGCCGATGACGGCGACCGGCACGAGCGCGGGGATCCCGGAGTTGACGTCCTTGAGCTCACCCGCCGCGAGCCGGCACTTGGCGCACTCCTCCAGATGCTTCCGCAGCCCCCGCTCGGCCCGCATCCGCAGACCGCCACGGGCGTACGCGCCGAGCCGGTCGGCGTACTGCGCGCAGTCGCCGCCCGCGGTGAGCGTCTGGCTCACATGGGCCTGGAGATAGGCCTGCTTGAGCCCTTCCCGGGCCCGGCTGGCCAGAACTGCTGTGGCATTCGCCGTCAGCCCGAACAGCGGCGCGACTTCGCTCGGGGACTCCTCCTCGACCGTGGTGTGCCAGAGGACGGCCTGCCAGCGCTCGGGCAGCGAGCGGAACGCCTCCATGGCCAGCGACTGCTCGGCGATCTGCATGGCCCGGACGTCGGCCCCCAGATCCAGGGTGTCCTGGTCGGACACCTCCGACGAGGACGACCTGGCGGCCTGGTCGGCGAAGAGGGCGAAGTCCTCGACCAGTTGCTCCCGTTTGGCGGTCTTCGTCCAGGCTGCGGCGACCCGGCGCACGGTGGTCAGCAGATACGCCCGGACCGCGTGCTCGGGGCCGGCCCCGCCGCGTACGGCCTGCAGGGTGCGGGCGAAGACCTCGGCCGTCAGGTCGTCGGCGGTGTGTGCGTCGCGGCAGCAGGTACGGGCATAGCGGCGCACCCCGTCGGAGTGCCTGCGGAACAGTTCCTCGTACGCGCCGTCGGCGTCGGCCCCGCCCTCCCGCATCCGCTCGATCAGATCGGCGTCCGACGGCGGCAGATCGAGGGAACGCGGCGGCGGAAGCACACCGCTGCCGCCGCCCTCACGCTGCTGGGGCACGCTGGCCGACCACTCGCCGGCCGTCGGCCACTCGCTGCCCGCGGGCCCGCCCTGACCGGGTGCCTGCCCGGGGCGTTGCCGCGCTCCGCCGACCTCACCGAGCGGCTCGTCCCGCCCTTCAACGCTCATCGCGGAAAGCCCCCGTACGCACCCTCGGACCAGAACACCGGCCAAGAGTGACACAGAGCGGGCTACAACCTGCCGCCCTCGGCCGGCAACCACTCATCCGGGGAGTTTTCCCGGATCGGAGCACTAACTGTCACCCGATAGGGGAAGGATCAACAAGTTGTACCGGCGCTGGCCGTAACGGAGTTGGCGCTCCGGGAGGAGCCTTGCCGGTAGCCGGTAGCCGGTAGCCGGTAGCCGGTAGCCGGTAGACCGGAAACCCGGCCGTACCGGTCGGGCTCCGCCGGGCGGAGGCATCGTCCGTCAGGCCGGACGCGAGCGCAGCCCCTCCAGCAGGATGTCCAGCAACCGGGAAGCCGCTGCCGCCTGCTGTGCCGAATCGGGCAGCGTCGGCGCTGCCGTGGCTATCACAAGGAGCACGTCCGCCACCGTGACGTCGACCCTCAACTCGCCTGCTGTGTGGGCCCGGTCCACCAGCCTGCCGACTACCTCAAGGAGCGCCGCGACCCCCGTGCTGTCCTCGGAGAGACCGGACAGAGGGCCGGCCGAACCGGACAGAGGGGCGGCTGCCGACGGTGCGTCGGCGACCAGTGGAGCCGACCGCTGCTGCGGTACGCGTGTTTCCGCAGCTGAGTTGTCCCGGCCGCCCGGCAGTATCTCCCCACCGAGAGCGCCGTCACCGATGTCGGACGCTTCGGGCACCCCCACGCGCAGCACATCGGGCGGCAGCAGCCGGCCGGCGCCCGATGCCACCGATGTGCGCAGGAACCGCGCCAGCGCCGACCACGGCTCGTCCTCCTGCCCGAGTGCCGTACGGGCCTGCTCCGTCAGACGGGAGGTCTCCTCCTCGGCTATCCGGCTGACCAGCACGTCCTTGCTGGGGAAGCGGCGGTAGACCGTGCCCACCCCGACTCTCGCCCGGCGCGCGACATCCTCCATCGGCGCGCCGTACCCGAGCTCGCCGAACACCTCGCGGGCGGCCCGCAGTACATGCTCCAGATTGCGCTGTGCGTCCACGCGAAGGGGCGCCGAGCGCGTGGCTGTGCCCGCCCCCGCCCGCCCGTTGCTCTCGACCGCCACAGCGGCCTGCCAATGAGCGTCCTGAGTGTGCATAAGCGTTCCCCCGGTAATGATGTCTCCCCCCGGAGACTCCCCGCCTGGTCACGCCGGGGACCCAGACCCGACACCCCGGCGAACTACGAACATAGTTGAGCAAGGGGCGATTCAGAAGGGGGTAGTTCCGCACGGAGCGCCCCCCGATCGGAGTATGGGCCTGGACTCTCCCTATTCCGCCCCGGTGCCCGGATCCCGCTCCACCCGCTGACCTGCGGCCCTTCGCCTCACGCGGGAGAACGCCCGGTACCGCCGCGCAGGCGTTCCCCGGTCACACAATTTGCTGGGCCTGTGGACAAAGTCGATCGTCCGTTGCCTCATGGGACGGTGACTGCACCCTTCTCCCCCGAGACGACCCCCGGCCCGGACCAGGAGCCGCCCAGGACCGGCACGCGCATTCTCGTCGTCGGCGGCGGCTACGTAGGTCTGTACACGGCGCTGCGCCTCCAGCGGAAGCTGAAGGACGGCGAAGCAGAGATCACCGTGGTCACCCCCGACCCCTATATGACGTATCAGCCGTTCCTCCCGGAGGCGGCCGCCGGTTCCATCTCGCCACGCCATGTCGTCGTGCCGCTCAGACGCCTCCTCGACCGGTGCCGGATCGTCATCGGCGAGGCACTCGCCGTCAACCACGCCGAGCGCACCGCGACGGTCACCACGCTCGTGGGCCCCGAGGGCGGCCCCGGCACGGCGGAGATCGCGTACGACGAAATCGTGCTGGCCCCGGGGTCCGTGTCCCGCACCCTGCCGATCCCGGGTCTCGCCGATCACGGCATCGGCTTCAAGAGCATCGAGGAGGCCATCGGACTGCGCAACCACGTCCTGGAGCAGATGGACATCGCCTCGTCGACCCGCGACCCGGCGGTTCGTGACGCCGCGCTCACCTTCATCTTCGTCGGCGGTGGTTACGCGGGCGTGGAGGCCCTCGCCGAGCTTGAGGACATGGCGCGCTACGCGTCCCGCTACTACCACAACGTCGACCGCGACGACATGAGCTGGATCCTGGTGGAGGCCGCAGACCGCATCCTCCCCGAAGTCGGCGACGAAATGGGCCGGTACGCGATCCGTGAGCTGCGCGACCGCAACATCGATGTACGCCTGAACACCCGCCTGGACAGCTGTGACCACCGTGTCGCCGTACTGAGCGACGGCGCACGCTTCCCCAACCGGACCCTCGTCTGGACCGCGGGCGTCAAACCGAACCCGGTACTCGCCGCCAGTGACCTCCCGCTCAACGACCGCGGCCGGCTGCGCTGCACGGCGCAGCTCACCGTCGAAGGAACCGCCCATGCCTGGGCCGCGGGCGACTCGGCAGCCGTCCCCGACGTCACGGCCGACGCGCCCGGCAAGGAGTGCGCGCCCAACGCGCAGCACGCCGTGCGCCAGGCGAAGGTCCTCGCCGAGAACATCATCGCCTCACTGCACGGCAGGGAACTGGCCAACTACGAACATGCCTACGCGGGTTCCGTCGCCTCACTCGGGCTCCACAAAGGTGTCGCCCATATCTACGGACGGAAGGTGAAGGGCTACCCTGCCTGGTTCATGCATCGCGCGTACCACCTCAGCCGTCTGCCCACCTTCAACCGGAAGGCCAAGGTCCTCGCCGAGTGGACGCTCGCCGGGCTCTTCAAGCGCGAGATCGTCTCGCTCGGTTCGCTGGAACATCCGCGGGCCGAATTCGAATGGGCCGCCCGCGGCGACCGCCCGCAGCGGGACTGACGCCGACAGTGCTCCCGGTCACATTCGACGTGTGACCATAGGTGGGCCCAGACCCGCACAGAACACCCCGTACGACCCGGATCCCCGGCCGGGGGAGCAGCAGGTCCCAGCCGTCCCGTCACGACAAACGAGGCTTGAAAAGCAGTGAACTTCACGCGCTGGAGCGCCCGGCTCCCCGGAACACAGCGCCGCGCCGCCGCGCGGACCGACCACAGTTCCGTGCCAGCGGCCCGCGGTGAATCCGCTCAGCCCCCGGCCCAGGAAGGCGGGTTGGACGCCGGAACCGCCCAGGTGCCGGCGCTGGACGAACTCTCCGTCACGGAGGTACTCGGCAGCCTGCCCGCGCTGGTCGCCCTCGTGTACGGCACCGAGCACCGGGTCGCCTACGTCAATGACGCCTACACCGCGGCGTTCGGGCCACGTGCCACCGGAGCCTGCGCGGCGGAGGAACTGCCCGAACTGGCGGAACTCGGACTGCTCCCGCTGATGGACCAGGTGCTGCGCAGCGGAACCCCCCGGACGGTCAAGTCCCGCCGGGTGCAGGCCGGTCAGGGCGAGGGGGCGTACACCGTGACCTGCACGCCGGTGGGGAACCTCCTCGAACAGGGCGGGGTCCTCGTGTTCGCCGCCGACGTATCCGACCATGCCGACGCAGCGGAACGGCTGCGGACCAGCGAGCGCAGACAGCGCGAAACCGCGGTCACCCTCCAGCGGTCACTGCTCCCGCAGGAGTTGGAGCAGCCGGACGACCTGCGGATCGCAGCCACGTACCAGCCGGGCGGTACGGAAGCGGCCGTCGGCGGTGACTGGTACGACGTGATCACCCTGGGCGCGGGGCGTACGGCTCTGGTGATCGGCGATGTGATGGGCCGCGGGGTCCGGGCGGCAGCGGTCATGGGCCAGCTCCGCACGGCGGTCCGGGCCTACGCCCGGCTCGACCTGCCCCCGCACGAAATCCTCCAGCTCCTGGACGGTCTCGCCTCCGAGATCGACGCCAACCAGATCGCCACCTGCCTGTACGCGGTTCACGACCCCAACGAGGGCCGCCTGGTCTACGCGTCGGCCGGGCACCTGCCGGTACTGGTCAGGGACGAGGACGGCACCGTACGCCGCGCCGCCGACCCGACAGGCCCGCCGCTGGGGACGGGCGGCTGGCAGCACACATCGGACTCGATCGCGCTGCCGCCCGGCTCCACCGCCGTGCTCTACACCGACGGCCTGGTGGAGCGCCGGGGCGAGGACATCGACGAGGGCGTGGCCGCGCTGGAGCGTGCGCTGTCCGGCGCTTCCGGTGCGCCGCAGGTCGTCTGCGACCGGCTGATCCGGTCGCTCGGCGTCACGGCCGAGCACGACGACGATGTCGCGGTCCTGGTCGTCCAGCACCCCGCGCGCACGGGCCCGGCGGCGGAGCTGTTCCACAACGCGGCGCTGGACCTGCTGGGCGGCGTCGAGGCGGCTCCGCGTGCGCGGGCCTTCGCCTCCGGCGTGCTGACGTCCTGGCGGTTTCACGTGGAACTGCACGATCTGGGCGTCCTGGCCGCGAGTGAACTCGTCGCCAACTCCCTCCAGCACGGCACGCCACCGATGCGGCTGCGGCTCCGCAGGACCGATCGCCGGCTGATCATCGAGGTGACGGACGGCGACGACCATCTGCCCCGTCGGCGCCGCGCGGAGCCGGCGGACGAGGCGGGCCGCGGTATCTCGATCATCGCGACGATCGCCTCGTCCTGGGGTTCCCGCCGTACACCTGGCGGCGGTAAAGCGGTCTGGTGCGAATTTGCCCTCCCCGAAAACGCAGCGGACCGGGCTTAGGGGCCTTGCACCATGCCCGCCCAGTTCGGGCAGGCCCTCGCTCAGTGCTGCGCGGCCGCGAGCTCCGGCACATTGGTCGCGACGATCCGCGAACCGCGTCCGAGCGACGGATTGTCCTGTACGGGGGTGAGCCGCCGCCCCAGCCGCAGGGCCAGCACCGTGATCCCGAGGGAGAACACCACGAAGGTGGCGATGTACAGCAACTGTGTTGACGCCCCCAGCGGACCGCCCACGGCCGGTCCGATTGCCAGTGCGAGCTGTTTGACCAGGGCGAAAGCCGAGTTGTACTGACCGACCATGGAATCGGGCGCGAGATCGGCGACGAGCGGTGCCACGGTCGGCGACAGCATGGACTCTCCGAGCCCGAAGAGCGCATAGGTCGAGATGAACGCGGCAGTCGCCATGGTCCGGCTGCCGTGCCCGAGCCCGGCGTACCCCGCGATGACCCAGGCGAAGGCCCAGATGAGACCGACAGCGGCAATCACCCGGGAGCGCCGGCGCTTCTCCACGACCTTCAGCACCACGAACTGCGCGACGACAATCACGGCAGTGTTCGCGGCCAGCGCGATTCCGAGCGTTGAGGGCTGAATTCCGGCGGATTCGGTGCCGTAAGCGGCGAGACCGGACTCGAATTGTCCGTAACAAGCGAAGAAGACGACAAAGCCGAGTACGCAGAGCTGCACCATGGCCCGGTGCCGCAGCAGCGCGCGGGCTCCGCCGCCCTTGGGCTGCGGGGCCGGTTCGAGCCCAGTGGCGCGCGGCAGCCGCACGGTCGCCGCTATCCCGGCGAGCGCCAGGAACATCGCGGCCTCGATGGCGAAGAGCAGGGTGAAACTGCCGGGCCGGGACGCGTCGACGATCTGG